>NZ_JACAIS010000010.1 GCF_030325625.1 Sphingobacterium sp. N143
GGAGAGTAGGTCGGTGCCTTTTTTTACACGGAAGCCCTTGCTGGAAACAGTCAAGGGCTTCTTGCGTTTGGATAGTTCTCTACCACCTGACTGATCAACAGGACACTGCTGATGCGATGGAGGATGGCTGGCTTATTCAAACGATGGATGCAACATTATTATTGGACAATCGTTTGCATTTCATCATTGCTTTTTTACTTGGATTTACTATTGTATTATTGTTAAGTTAATTTAAAGGTCTGTTGCTTGCATAAAAGAGTAGGAATGCAAAATAGGCTGTTCAATATTATAAATCATACACATGAAGATATCTTTTTGGAGTACGAAAGCACAAGTTAGTTTGTTAGTGGGATTGGCTTCTCCTTTTATTTTTCAATCAGCTAATGTGGATGCAAAAGCGAACGTGATCGATCGTTATAGTATGCAGGCCACAGAAAATGGAGACAGTCGTATTATTGCTGTCCAAAAAATCAACCCAACGACAGTGGAGGTTGTATACGATAATAACCAAAGGCTGACCCTGGATTTCTATGGCGATCATATTTTTAGAATGTTTCAGGATGTACATGGAGGAATTCTCAGAGACCCAGAAGCAGAACCAGATGCAAAGATTTTAGTTGAACAACCTAGGAAAGCTTTAACAGAACTTACTGTAAAAGATGAAGGCAATAAAGTGGACATTGCGACAATGGACATCCTGTTTTCCATTGATAAACAGACTTCGCAGTTTAGTATTTTGAACCGTAAAAGCAATAAAGTCGTTGTTGAGAGTTTAAAACCGATCGCGTTTGAAGAGAAGCGGGTGAGCCTGGAACTGAAAGAAAATAAGGATGAGTACTTTTTTGGGGGCGGGGTGCAGAACGGACGTTTTTCACATAAAGGCCGAACTATTGCTATTGAAAATCAGAATAGCTGGACTGATGGTGGAGTAGCCTCCCCGACACCTTACTTTTGGTCGACCAATGGTTACGGCTTTATGTGGCATACCTTTAAGAAGGGAAGCTATGCCTTTGGCGCAAAGATAAAAGGGACGGTACGTTTATCGCATGATACAGACTATCTGGATGTTTTTTTTATGATAAATGATGGAACGGTTCCTTTGTTGAATGATTTCTATCAATTGACCGGACATCCCATCCTCTTACCAAAATTTGGGCTGTATGAAGGCCATTTGAATGCATATAACCGTGATTTTTGGAAGGAAGATGCAAAAGGGATATTATTTGAGGATGGCAAACGCTATAAAGAAAGCCAAAAGGATAATAGCGGGATCAAAGAATCGTTGAATGGAGAAAAAAATAATTACCAGTTTTCGGCCCGGGCGGTCATAGACCGCTATAAAGCACATGATATGCCTTTGGGCTGGATCTTACCCAATGATGGTTATGGGGCGGGATATGGCCAAACTGAAACACTCGACGGAAATATCAAAAATTTGAAGGAGTTTGGCGATTATGCACGGAAAAATGGCGTGGAAATCGGCCTGTGGACACAATCTGACTTGCATCCGAAAGACAGTATCAGTGCACTGCTACAACGTGATATTGTGAAGGAGGTACGTGATGCAGGGGTGCGGGTGTTGAAAACAGATGTAGCCTGGGTAGGTCCAGGATATTCGTTTGGTTTGAACGGAGTGGCAGATGTAGGGCATATCATGCCTTATTATGGCAGTGATGCACGACCATTTATTATCTCGCTGGATGGTTGGGCAGGCACACAGCGGTATGCTGGTATTTGGTCGGGCGATCAGACCGGGGGCGTATGGGAATATATTCGCTTCCATATCCCGACGTATATTGGTTCGGGCTTATCGGGACAGCCCAACATAACTTCGGATATGGATGGCATATTTGGTGGCAAAAATTTTAAAGTCAATATCAGGGACTTCCAATGGAAAACCTGGACACCAATGCAGCTCAACATGGATGGCTGGGGGGCCAATGAAAAGTATCCACATGCTTTGGGTGAACCGGCAACTTCCATTAACCGACTTTACCTGAAACTGAAATCACAGCTTGTGCCATATAGCTATAGTATTGCCAAACAAGCTGTAGATGGTCTGCCAATGATCCGGGCCATGTTTTTGGAGCAGGCCAGTCCATATACCTTAGGAAAAGCAACACAGTACCAATACTTGTACGGCCCTAGCTTTTTGGTTGCACCCATCTATCAAGAAACACGTGTGGATGAGAAAGGGAATGATATTCGAAATGGTATCTACCTGCCCGAGGGTGAATGGATTGATTATTTTACTGGTGAGAAGTATAGCGGTGGCCGTATCATCAATAATTTTGATGTGCCAATCTGGAAACTACCTGTTTTTGTGAAAAACGGGGCAATTATTCCAGTGGCAAACCCAAATAATAATGTTCAGGAAATCAAAAAGGATCTACGTATCTATGAAGTCTATCCGTCTGGAAATTCTAGTTTTATAGAGTATGATGATGATGGGAAAACGGAGGCATATCGTTATGGGCAAGGGGTGAGTACCAAACTTTCTTCTAGCCTTAAAGGTGATAAAGTTCAGTTCTCTATTGCTGCATCAACAGGTGATTTTAAAGGTTTTGAAAGGATGAAATCCACTGAAGTCCGTTTTAATGTGACAGCGCCTCCGAAAAAGCTGACGGCCATTGTGAATAACAAAAGGATTAAACTTCAGCAAGTACATTCACTTACAGAATTAAATAGCTCGGATAATGTATACTTTTATGAGGCGCAGCCCGATCTGAACCAATTTGCTACCAAAGGCTCGGAGTTTGAAAAAGTTTCCCTGGTCAAAAACCCGATGATTTTGGTCCGTATAGGAAAACAGGATATCTCTTCAGCAACTATTGATATACATATCGATGGTTTTAAATATGCACCAACAAATCGCTATTTGACACAGACAGCTTCTTTGACAAGTCCCAAGGCTGTGGTGACTGATGCGAATACACAAGCATATACATTGACACCGACTTGGGAGAAGGTGGCAAATACAGATTATTATGAGATCGAGTTTAACGGCTTGCTTTATTCTACAATCAAAGATAATCAGTTGATTTTTGAGGGTTTGGATGCTGAAACAGATTATGAGTTTAAAATTCGTGCAGTAAATAAATCGGGAGTATCTGAGTGGAGTCCATTCACCGCACGAACAAAAGCCAATCCTTTGGAATTTGCCATTGAAGGTGTCCAAGCAGAAACTTCGGCTGCAAATCAAGGTGGAAATGGTATCAACAAGTTATTCAATTATGATGAGGGAGATATGTGGCATACGAAGTGGGGACAGACGGCAGTTCCATTTGATATGACCTTAGATCTTAAATCTGTTAATCAATTGGATAAGTTTGAATACCTGCCGAGAACAGATGGTGGAAATGGTATTATTTTGAAAGGAAAAGTATATTACAGCAACGATAAGGATACCTGGACCGAGGCAGGTAGTTTTGAATGGAAACGTGATGGTGAAATGAAACGCTTTAATTTCGGTACCCATCCTATCGCCCGCTTTATTAAAATTTCTGTATCGGAAGCTGTGGGTGGTTTTGGTTCTGGCCGCGAGTTGTATGTATTTAAGGTCCCTGGATCTTCAAGCTATCTGCCCGGCGATATCAACAATGACCGTTTGATCGACCAAAATGATTTGACCTCTTATATTAATTATACCGGACTACGGACGGGCGATGGCGATTTTGAAGGGTATGTAAGCAATGGCGACGTCAACAAAAATAAGTTGATTGATGCCTATGATATTTCTAATGTTGCTGTTATGATCGAAGGGAGAGCCAAACCTACGAAGGAGGAGAAAGTAGCGGGTACAGTGAAATTGGTGCCATCCAAAACGGTATTAAAATTGGGCGAGATGGTCGAAATCACAGTGCGTGGTGAAAATCTTAAAGCAGTCAATGCCCTTAGTTTTGCCTTACCTTATAACCAGGGTGATTTTGAATTTGCTGGAATAGAATCCCTTGGCATGAAAGAAATGAGCAATTATACCAATGATCGCCTTCATACCAATGGTAATAAGGCCCTGTATCCTACTTTTGTGAATCTGGGCAATAAAGAGACATTGAATGGCTCGGAAGTGCTGTTTAAAATTAAATTGAAAGCGAAAAGAAATGTAAGCTTTAACTTGAAAGCTGTAGATGGTATTTTAGTGGATAAAAAACTCAACTCAATTGGTTTTTAAGCGAATTATCCAGTCCATAAAAAAGGGGGAATACATTGTATTTCCCCTTTTTTATGGGCTAATAATCAGTAAGTGAGGTCGTTTTTATTAATTTAAACTCATGCTTAAATCCATTAAAAGGATTTCAGTGTCAGCTGAGGTAGCCTTAAGTTTGATTTCTGTGACATCCCAAATTCCAAAGCCATCTTTCGTTTCTAGCTGCTGCCCTTCTACTGTAACACTGCCACTAATGACAAAAATATAAACACCATTTCCGGTTTGTTTGATTGAGTAACTTGTTTCAATGCCCTGTTCAAAATGCCCCATATAGAACCAGGCATCCTGATGTATCCAAACACCTTCAGCACTTGGATCGGGTGAAAGGATCTGCTGGAATCTATTATGTCTTTGCGAAACATCAAGCGTAATTTGATCATACCTTGGAGCGACGTTACGTTGATTAGGATATACCCAGATCTGAAGAAATTTGACAATCTGATCCTTATTTTTGTTGTATTCACTGTGCATGATCCCCGTTCCGGCACTCATTACCTGAATATCACCTTGTCGGATAGTGGCTTTATTTCCCATGCTATCTTCATGTTCAAGATCACCCGCCAAGGGAATACTGATAATTTCCATATTATCGTGCGGATGCAATCCAAAGCCTCTTCCTTCAGCCACAGTATCGTCGTTTAATACGCGTAATACACCAAAATGCATACGTTCGGGGTTATGGTAATTAGCAAAGCTAAATGTATGATTGCTCTGTAACCAGCCATGATTTGCATGGCCACGGCTTGAAGCTTTATGGAGGACGCTGTGATTTTCCAGCTTATCCGTGTGATAACCGGTCGCTGCATCTGCCTCCAGGGCTTCTAAAGGCTCAATTTCGTCAATATCATTCTTGAGTATATTGCCCGAAGTAGCCGAGCTTGCAAATATTCCGGAGCCTAGAAGCCCCTTTTTGATAAAATTACGTTTGTCCATGATGTTAGTATTTAAAATGATATCATCGGATATCGATTTTCCATTCCTGCTTAATGTTCTTGAGTTAAGTCTGGGAATAGACTGAAAACCTCATTTTTTAAAAGTCCGCTACCGCCACCATAGTGCTGGATCAGGCCGATGGGATAGTTGAGATGGGAGAGGTGATCGATGATGTCGCGTTCTTCCTCTGCCGAAAGCCCAGAGCTCAATAACAGTATATCGACAGGATGGGCCGAAAGATAATTTTTACAGGATGAAAGTTGTTGCTGTACGGTCGTTTTCCAGGCAGGTGTAGTTTCGATTATTCTCTTTAACGTAAGCAGAATTTCTTCGTTCTTGCCGAATACGACAAAGTTTAACGTTCTCATTGGAGTAAATTATTAATGACCGGTATTGATTACTGTATTGACAACCGCGTTGCCTTTTAAGATTTTGGAAATGGGACATTCCTCAGCAATCTGTTGGAGGCGTTCCACAAGATCATCTTCCAATAACTGACCAAATTTTATTTCCCGTTCAAAATAGGTTACTACCTGCTCTTTTTCAATTCGGAGATACATATTTGAAGTGACCTGGATCTCTTGGATATCAAGGCCTTTTTTGTCGATATACATGCGTAAGGTCGCTAAAGTACAGGATACCAGCGAAGAGACCAAAAGCGTATAGGGATCAGGACCTAGATCTTTCCCTCCAAGTTTTTCGGGTTCATCTGTTATAAATTCTCCGTTTCTCCACTGAATTGTCGTTGTATACTTCTGTTGGGCGATATGACCAGTTACTGGATTTTCTAAAATATATTTCATATGATAATTCCTCTGTTGGTGATAAACAAAATTACGCTTGAATTGATTCAATTTTATTGATGTAGTTCAATAAATAACGGAAGCTAAGAAAATTACATTGTTTTTGTCTCAATTGTTGTTAAAGAGAACTTACAAGCCGAAAGCGGAGAGGAGAAAATCATTCAGTCCGAGATTCCAGGTTTTCCAGTATAAATTGGACACGCTGTGCTACTGTTGTTTTGGGGACCTCGACAACCACATAGCCGAGTTGTGAGTAGCTGTTTTTCATAGCTGTAAAAGTGGCTTCTGCTTCTTGCCAAGTTTGTTTTCTCTCGTTGTCATTTTCATAAATATCTTTCCATGGAGGAAGGATAAAGACTTTTGTATGGTAACGGTAGTTTTTTGCTTCATCCAAAAGCTGCTGTGGGATCGCTAGGTTTTCCATCTCAATATAAGCGAGCGTATCGGGGATACCACGGTCAAAAAAGACAAATTGCCGATGATTTTTGCTTTTTTGGATGCCATAACTTGCTGTGGATGCTGCTAACATCAGGGCGGCATAATGGTATTTATTTTTCCAGGGCAGACCATCACCATGGCCTTCCAATTGCTCCTGGATAATTCTACGTGCTTCTTCAGGAACAGTTTCGAAGCCTTCTTCCTGCAATGCTTTGAGTAGAGTAGTCTTTCCTACGCCAGGTCCTCCCGTTAGGATAATAAAATGATCGTTTTGGTCCATTGTATAAAAAGTTAATACCACAGCACTATTGGCTGTGGAGAAGTAAAGTTGGATATAGATGCCAAAGAGAGAAGGATGGTGGACATCCCCCTTACTGAATTGATGTTTACAGCGCGGTCATTTTAATCAATTCGTCTTCAAGCCTGTCAAAATTCTCTTCGTTTTTATCCATGACAAAATCCTTGAGCTTATCACATTCTTCGGCAGTTTTAAAGATCATTCGAAATACGAATTTTGTTTTTCCGGGAGCAATGTCGACAAAAGATAGTTCCATCCGAAAAAGTGGTTTGGATAATCTATCCCATGTAATTAAACGGGGGCTAACGATTTCAGAAAAAATGCATTCATTCTGATAATTCCCTTTGTCCGGTCCATGCATAATAAACTTCCATCGTCCCCCGGGTCTGAAATCAAACTCTTCAAACGTATTGGTAAATCCTGCCGGACCCCACCAGTTTTTTAAATGAGCGGGTTCACTGAAAGCCCTGAACACGACTCCAGCGGGAGCATTCAATGTTCTGCTGCTCATGATCTCATTATCCATTGGGAAAGATGACTGATGCATATGAAATTGTTTTAAAGAATTGTTTATATATTATGATGGCTTATTTTCCAAATAATCTAAGCCAAAAACCTTTTTCTTTATTCTTGATAGGATCTGCATCATCTTCTGCCGTTAGGGGTTCGACGTGTACCGTTTCGACTTTTAAGTTATGTAATATTTCATTTTCGGGAAAACTATTTTGCCGTTCGACCTCTTTTATCTGCTGAAAGGCAGTAGCTTGGTAGAGCTGGAGACCTTCTTGATCACAATTGAAAAGATCAGAATAGCTTTTTGATTCATGGAGATCAAAGGGCTGTGGTTCTACTACTTCAGTAGCCTCAAGAAGACCTAAGCCCCGCTCTTTTGCAAATTGCAAAGCTTTGATGAAGATGGAAATACGTCCGTCGGAAAACAGTGTGTCCAGTTCGGTTTTAATTTCGGCTTTATTGTGATAATCTTCCAATAGCTGTATTACATATTCAGGTGGAATGAATACACCGGAGCAATAGTTTTCAATTAATCTATTTTGAATTTTTTTTGTAAGGTATTCTGGTGGAATAAACTCCTCCCAAGTTCTATAATAAGCATTCAAGTGCGCGTTGTTTGAAAAGGATAATGCAGCACCACGAATATAAAAATAGCTATCCATAAAACCTTGAATAACAGCAATGAAAAAGCCATGGGTCTTATCGAAATAGTCAGTTTCACTTGTTTCCCGGCCAGCATTCAAGGTATCCTGATATTTTGTTTTATAGAAACCTTTTAGATGATAGGTACCAGCAAGTTCTTCCAGCTTTTCGGGATATTTGAGCAGGTCAAAATACCAGGCATTTATTTGCTGTTCTGAAATGGGGTGGTAACTAATATCATAGCCCATAATTATGATTTTTAAACTCTTGTTTTTTTTATACTAAAATATTAAAAATTAATGTGTTGGACAAGGATTGTAGGTAAGATATTACGCATAAGGCGTCGGGATGGGATTTTAGCTAGGAAAATTGGCCACAAATGAAGGTTTGTGTGTTTAAGTAATATTAATTACTTTGGCGGTAAAATAAAAAATTATATGAAGCACTTATTGTTTATCATTTGTCTGTCGACGAGTTTATTCTTTACGGCTTGTCAATCGCCTAGTCCGGAGACCTTTTTTGGAAAAGTTGTTTTAAACACAAATCTCATTGCAGATTTTACGCCAGAACGTTTCGGTAAACATCTCGAGCAGGAAACAGTCGAATTTCCGGATGTTCCCGCAAGTAAAAAAGTGGGTGATGAAGCACAAAAAACGGTCGCATTAAAGATTCAGGTTGTCGAAAAAGCATTGGGGGATATCAGAGGGCTGAATGTCTCGGATGAGGATGCGAAGGAATTGAAAGAGCAGTCCATTCAATTGTTTGAAAAGGTTTTACCCGTGTACAAAAATGAATATACAGCTTATGCTAAACTTTGTGACAGCAAAGGATCTGATGAAGAGAAGCAGGCGTTGCTGCAAAAGATTGATAAAGATTATATGCCTGATATCAATACGGTATTTGACCGTGTGTATGTCTTAGGAAAAGCCTATGCCGAGAAGCATAACCTTAATGTGAATTGGGGTAATTAAAATGGCACAAGAAACTAAATTATATCGAAATAGGCAGAAGACTATTAAACTGCTGTCAGTTTCAGGAGCGATCTGTCTATTCCTTATGCTTGTATTGCTGTACGCTATTGGGATATTTGATGGTGTATTAAAGGTAAAGCTTGCCGTATTCTCTGGCGCCGTCTTGTGTGTGCTCTTTATTCTTTTGATCGTAAATTTATTGAATCTTCGTGATCAGTCTGCTCAGATCATATTGGATGAAACCCATTTCCAAGGAAAAACAACCCCTTTATCTAAAGCCTTTGGCGCTGGAAAGTGGGAAGATGTAGTTGCTGTAAGGCTGCAAAAAGTTGGCGGTGATACCATGGTGATTGTCACTTTGGACAATATAGCCGCCTATAAAGACCGACTTCCTGCACTCCTATGGAAGATGGCTTATCATGAACCTTCTCAAGAGTTGAATATTATGTACTCAGCTTCTGTCATTGATATAGATGCCACAGCACTTTATGAACTGTTTATGTCTTATTGGAAGACCGCAGGGGGTGCAAAAGGAGAAAAATAAATTATACAGGCCACATCGCGAGTTTTCACAGTCTATTGATCTTCCGTTGGATAAACTCCTGTTCTAAAGAAGTTTTTGCCAATGCCTGAGCTGTTTTGAAACTCGCGATCGCCTTTTGTCTGTCGATATCCCTATAGAGTTCGCCCAGCAGCATAAAATAAAAATGATTGTCTTCGAGGTTTAGTTTTTTTGCCTCCAGGAGCGCAGCCTTTGCTCCCTTTACCCTGTATAGTGCAAATGTTCTGTTTAATGCAGCTGCAGGGGAATAGTTGACAGTCAGCAAACGATCGTATAATCGTAAAATCTCTTCCCATTTCTCAGAACTGTCATCTTTTGAACAGTGATATTGGGCAATTTTGGCTTCAATGTGATAAGATGTCAATTCATCTCCACCTGTGGAACGCCCCAAGAAATGTATTCCCTGATGGATGAGTTGCTGGTTCCAGCGGTTTTCATCCTGTTGTTCATATAAAATAAAATCACCTTCGTTGGTCTGTCGTGCATCAAAACGTGAAGAGTGGAAACACATTAAGGCAATGAGGGCATTGGTTTTGGGAATATTTGTTTTTTCATAAGCAGTAAGCATCAAGGCCAGACGTAATGCCTCTATGCAAAGATCTTTTCTCAGAATCTGATTTTGGGTTTTGGAATAGTATCCCTCATTAAATAAAAGGTAAATAATGTGGAGGACATTGTCCAAACGATTGACGATTTCCTTTTCAGAGGGCAGCGCAAGTTCCACCTGTTCTGAACGTAATTTTTCTTTGGCCCGGAATAGCCTTTTATTGATGGTTTCTTTGTTGGATAGGAAAGCTTCGGCAATTTCCTCGATGCTGAACCCACAGAGAATGCGAAGAGCAAGGCCGATCTGGGCTTCACTTGCAATTGCCGGTGTACAGATTGCAAATAACATTTTCAACTGGCTGTCTTTGATATTTTCCTGGGAAAAGCTCAGTTCTTCCAGGTTATCTTCTGCCTGTTCATTTTGCTGTAGCTCCGGTATGACTTTCTCTGCGAAAATTTTGTTTCTTCGGAAATAAGCTAAGGTCTTCTGCTTCGCAACCGTATACAACCAGGCCGCTGGATTTGCAGGTACACCTTTCTTCTGCCAGGACTCAGTCGCAGTAAGAAAGGTTTCACTCACGATGTCTTCGGCAATTTCGATGTATTGAAGTCCAAAACCTTTGGTGATAACTGCGACTATTTTGGTGAATTCTTGCTGAAATAGCTGTTTTAAAAAGTTAGGTTCCATAGTACGATATAGGGCAGTGTCATCAACATGCACCGCCCTATGATAACTTTAAACGAAAAGTGCTCTTATTTCAACACTACCATTAGACTCCAGTATTGGACAACCATGTGCCAATGTGGTGGCTTCATCCAGATTTTCTGCTGATACAACGATAAAACCTCCAAGCCGTTCCCGAATTTCAACAAAGGGACCATCGGTGATGACACCCCCGGGTTTTAGTACTTTGCCAGCGGGTTCGAGACGGGAGCCATGGTCTTTCAACTTTCCCTGGGCTTCAATGTCGGCGATCCAATCATGCCACTTTTTATTTGTCGTGGCTATTTGTTCTGCTGTCAGTGGACTTTGCTCGTTGCCTGCTTGACGAAATAACAAGATGAAATCTTTCATTTTTATGGTTTAAAATTGTCTAATCGATTTGTTGATCCTTTTTGTTCGTATTATTATGCTGTCTGTACTTTATGCTGCCCCACTATATAGCCGCCTGCTTCTGTACGAAAAGAGATATTAAAGCGGTTGTATGCATTGATCGTTGTAATTGCCAATGTCAGATCGACAAGCTCCTGCGGGGTAAACTGTTTGCTCGCACGGGCATATACATCATCTGGGACATCGCCATTGCTGATTTTTGTTACCGCCTCGGCCCATTCCAGTGCGGCACATTCACGTTCGCTATATAAAGGGGCTTCACGCCAGGCATCCAACACAAATAAACGTTGTGGATTTTCTCCAGTAGCAAGTAGATCTTTTGAATGCATATCCAAACAATAAGCACATCCGTTGATCTGTGATACCCTGAAATAAACCAGATGCAACAGTTCTTGTTCGATTGAACATTTACCGAGATATGCTCCCAATCCATACATTGCTTTCATGGCATTTTGCCCATTTGCGAAAAAATTAATTCGTTGTTCCATTTTATTATTGTTTTTAAGTGTAACTGATTTACACTACAATAATGCTTGAAGTTAAAGAAATTGGACACAAGGCTTAAAATATTTTTAGGATATTTTTTAATACACTGTATATCAGTTTTATATATTTTGTTTTTTTACAGGGATACGGACAATGTACAATGGATTTGAATAAGAAAGCTGTCAGAAAATAATCTGATCGAAGGTGTAGAATATAACTGTTGCCGAGCATAAAGTATTGCCCCTGTGGTCAAAATGAGGGTTGGAAAAGCTGGAAATCACAAACAATTATATTATTTTTAGACAAATTACTCCAATGAAATTTATAACATATACGCTCGCTATCCTTGGCCTGGGGGTAGCCTCATGTGGACCTGGTTCCCATGGCAAGCAATCTAGTGTGGATACGGTCACTAATCAAAAGTTTAAAGCTTATGAGGACCAGTTTATCGAACAGCTCTGGAAGGAAAATCCGGAATGGGCCACACAGGTTGGCTTTCATCAGTACGACTCGTTGTTAACGATACCGGATGCCAAGGCCAGAACCCTACGATTGGAATTTTCCAAAAGGCACCTGGACAGTTTAAAAGGTTTTGATTTGAATGAGCTGAACCTTTCTCAGCAGACCGATTATCATTTGATTCAGAACTACCTGGAGTCGAACATTTGGTCGATCGAGGAGGAACGTTCTTATGAATGGAATCCTTCTTCCTACAATGTGAGCGGATTGATCGCATTTATGCTGGCAGAGAACTATGCACCTTTGGCTACACGTCTCGAAGCTGTTCACCAGCGGTTGGTGAAGATTCCTGCTTATTATGAAGCGGCCAAAAAACAAGTTAAAAACCCTGCTTTGGTCCTGACCGATTTAGCCATCCAGCAAAATCTGGGCGGATTGTCGGTTTTTGAACATGATTTACGCGATTCACTGAAAAGTTCCAATCTATCGGCGGCAGAGCAGTCTGCAATTCAAAAAGCCTCAAATCAGGCTGTTGTTGCGATCAAAGGATTCATTCAATTTTTGAAAACCAACCCAAACCCTGCTCCCCGTAGTTTTAGGTTGGGACAGGAATTGTATGAGGCAAAATTCAACTTTGATATCCAGTCAGGTTCCACGGCGGCACAGATTTACGATGCAGCAATCGCCCGGAAGAGCTATCTGCATGGTGAAATGTACAAGATCAGCAAAGATTTATGGCCAAAGTATTTTGGAAGCACCCTACCACCAAGGGACAGTTTGCTGCTGATCCGGAAAATGATCGACACGCTATCTGTCAATCATGTGGAGGCCGCAGAATTTCAGACAGCAATCGAAGCTCAGATCCCGAAATTGGTGGCTTTTGTCAAAGAAAAAGATCTCTTGTATATCGATGATAGCAAGCCGCTAGTTGTACGCAAGGAACCGGCTTATATGGCCGGGGTAGCCGGGGCTTCCATCAGTGCTCCAGGGCCTTACGATAAAGGGGGCAACACCTATTATAATGTGGGGAGTTTGGCCGGCTGGTCCAAAGAGGCTTCAGAAAGCTATCTGAGAGAATATAATCATTATATCTTGCAGATACTCAATATCCATGAAGCTATTCCAGGACATTACACACAATTGGTGTATGCCAATCAGTCGCCAAGCCTGATAAAAAGTATTTTAGGAAACGGTGCAATGATTGAGGGATGGGCGGTTTATACCGAACAAATGATGCTGGAAAATGGTTATGGGGACAATGCTCCAGAAATGTGGTTGATGTGGTATAAATGGCATCTGCGTACGGTATGCAACGCGATATTGGATTATAGTGTCCATGTGAAAAATTGGAGCGAACAAGATGCAATGCATTTATTAGTGGATGAAGCTTTTCAGCAGCAGGCCGAAGCGGCAGGCAAATGGAAGCGGGTATCGGTGAGCAGTGTGCAGCTGACCTCTTATTTTACAGGATATAAAGAAATATATGACTTGAGGGAAGCCGTTAAACAGCAAGAAGGCCAACAATTCAACCTGAAAACATTTAATGAAAAGTTTTTAAGCTTTGGCAATTCTCCCGTTAAATATATTCGGGAAATGATGTTGAAATAAACCATATCAGTGCGTTGTCCTGTCCCCAGGAAGTTAGCACTTTCTGGGGATATTTTGAGTGATTACTGCTGGACGTTCATACCATCTGGAGCTTAGGCAATGTCCATGAGGTTATATTTCATAGCTTACCTTGGCAAATTTATTCCGATAATCGATCGGGGTCAGGCCAGTAATCTTTCTAAAGATATCCCGGAATGCTTTGGTGTCGGTATAGCCGACATCATACATAACCTGGGATACGTTTTTTCGAGAAGCCTCAAAGAATTTTTTGGCAGCTTCTATTCGTACACGTTGCATGTATTCAATAGGGGTATTGTTGGTGGCTTCCTTAAATCGTCTTTCAAAGGTTCGACGACCGATATTGACATAGTTCGCCAAGTCTTCCACCGTAATTTTTTCCTCATATTTTCTTTCAATATAGTCTTGTGCTCGTTGGATGTCCGGATCGCTATGATTACGCTGTCCTCTGAAGATGGCAAACTGGGATTGACTATCCCTACTGATGTCCAAAGCAAAATATTTAGCGATCAATACAGCGGTTTCTCTATCCGAGAACTTTTCCACCAGGTAGAGTATCAGATTCCATAAACTACTGGCACCACCGCTGCTGTAGATGTTTTCATGTTCCGTAATTACAGCGCCATCCTCCACTTCAATATCAGGGTATTTTTCCTTAAACTCTTCGATGTGGGCCCAGTGGGTAGAGCATTTCTTTCCGTTCAATAATCCTGTTTCGGCCAAAAGAAAGGCGCCTACGCATAGACTTGCAAGTCTGGAGCCTTTGTGGTACAGTTTTCGAAAATAGGGTATGGCTTCGGCATTATCCCGTAAGCCCGTGTTGATGTCCCCAAAAGTAGGAGGGATAATCAGTAAATCGGTGTTACCGACATCCTGCAGCAGTCGGTTTGTTCTTATGGTATATTCACCATTATTTGCGGGGACATATTCCGTTAGGCCGACATATTCAACCTCAAAAATGGCCTTCTTGCCGAACGTTGTCAAGAATTCATTGGCGGTATGAAAGGTTCTAAAGGCAGGTGTAATGCCCTCTATTGTACCATATTGGGGGACGAAAACAGAAATTAGCATAGCATGTTGGTTTATAGACGTAAAGGTACAAATTGTTTTTGTCGTAATCTACCCCTAAAGTTGTCGTTTCTGCAACAGCTTAGATCTTCGAATCCTTTGCAACTTTGTTATATCATTATAAACAAAAACAAAAAACAATGGAACGACTAGCAACAAACCTGTCGAATCAACACATTAATCATCATTTAATACAAACGTTATGAAAAAGAATCGTATTATCTTTTGGGTGGCAACACTATTTATTGTTATCTGGGAAGGAATTATGCCTTTGGGCACCCTACTTTTTGCGCCACAGTATGTCAATATGGGGACAAAGCCCCTGGGCTATCCTGATTATTTTGCGTACGCACTGATTATCTATAAAGTGCTTGGTGTAACAGCCATAGCAATCCCCCGTTTCCCACATAAATTGAGGGAATGGGCGTATGCGGGATTGACTTTCAGTTTGATCTTTGCCTTTATCAGTCATGCCTGCGTGGATAAAAACATAGCCTATATGTTGATGCCTCTTGTCGTGCTCGGAATCCTGATGCTGTCTTATGTTTATCGATCAAAGATGACAGCATCAACTAATTTCTCAGGCAATCAAGCATATCATGGCGAATCAGCCCTATCGTAATATAATTAACATGGGTAGCTTGACAGCAGAGGAGAGAAAAAATAAAAAAGAACAAAATAGCAAAATTGAGTATTTACTTTATAAACAACAATCGCAATGAAAACAAATAGTGTTTCTTTACATCGGATTATTCAGGCAAGCCCTGAAAAGGTGTTCCGTGCTTTTGCAGATCCAGTAGCACATGCCACCTGGTTACCACCTTATGGTTATGTCTGTACTGTACAGCAAATGGATTTTAAAGTAGGGGGAACTTTTAATATGACTTTCATTAATTTCAGTACCGGCAATGGTCATTCATTTGGTGGTGAATACCTTGAGATCAAACCCAATGCATTTATTAAATATGTGGACCGGTTTGATGACCCTAATTTACCGGGGGAAATGACCACCACGGTATCGTTAAATCAAGTTTCCTGTGGTACAGAACTTAAAATCGAACAAACGGGCATTCCGGAAGTCATTCCAGCGGAGATGTGTTATCTGGGCTGGCAGGAGTCTTTGGAGAAAATGAAAAAGCTCGTTGAACCCGAAATACCGGACGCATAATGGACACGTATGATGTTAGTTGAGCAAAGAGAACGATTACAAAGTGGAATCTTCATCACATTTACGGGCAACTGTAGGGCAGCACTGACATTTTATCAAACCTGTTTTGGTGGGACCCTGCATTTTGAAATGTTGGATCAGGCCATACAGGGATATGCAGCGATTCCTGTGGTCAGTGCTTCGCTAATTTCTGAACGTATTGTGTTGCACGGCTCTGATTTGGTTCATAATGAGGGGCGGAGAGTGGGGAATTATCTTGCTATCTATTTACCCTGCCGGGATAGCATCGAAAGAGCTTCTTTTATCGATAAGCTTGTCTCGCAAAAAAGTGCCGTGAAAGTTAGTCCTGATGAGCAGGCTAAATTCATTGAAGTCACAGATATTTTTGATGTTAGATGGGTTTTGGGTATTTAATGACGCGGTTATCGAACCAAATTGATTAATTTGAAATCGGAAAATACCGTTTAAAAAGACTGTTGTCATGATATTTGTTGAGAATGAATTTGCGCCACTAAAGCGAGTGATATTGACCGTTTCGGAGTTCGGTTATCCCCAGGTGCTGAAGCCGGATGATCTTCGTTTTCTGCCTTCGGCAGAAGCAGAGCTCGATGATGCACAGGCAGGAAAAGATCTCGCTGATGTGGATCCCGTTGCACAAAAGACCTGGGAGGAAGAACGTACCAACTTTGCTGTGGTCATGGAGAAATATGGTGTGGAAGTGCTACGCCCGCGCAAATTGACCAGCCTTGAAAAGGAATCAGGAACAATACACGGTTATTCCAATTTTTTTGTTCGTGATCCCTTTTTTACTGTTGGAAATGCCGTAATTGAAGGCTCTATACGCTTTATGCAACGCAGAAATGAGATCTTGCCGATCAGGGATATACTTGAACAGCAGGTATACCAAAATGATTGTCTCTATGTGTCAGCACCTAGACCAGCACTTGACCAAGGGGAGCTCGCTTTATGGCGAGGTCCTTTTATCGAGGGCGGTGACGTTTTAGTTTATGGAAAGCATGTATTTGTCGGTAACTCGGGACTTTCCTCGAATAGCTTGGGGATTGCATGGTTGTCCAAATTGCTCAACCCCTATGGCTTTCAGGTTGAGGAAGTAAGATTACATCCCAATATACTCCATCTGGACTGTGCTCTTGGACTGATCCGGGAGGGATTGATGATTGTCTGTGAGGCGGCGTTGCTGGATGGGATTCCGCAGCAATTGAGAAAATGGGAAAAGATCGTGGTCGATCTTGAAGAGGCTAGCCATCTTGCGACAAATGGGCTCCCTATCAATCCTCATGTGTATGTAACGGATCCAGTTTTTAAGCATATTGGCGATAAGCTATCCCGTTTTGATATACAGGTGGAATATGTCGACTTTCAGATCAGCCGTAGTTTTGGAGGTTCGTTCCGTTGCAGTACACAGTCATTGTTGCGAAAGTTCTGAATTTTTGGGAGCTTGTGGGCTGCCGACAATTATCAAAGCTTCTGTCGATAGACAGAAGCTTTGATGGTAACTATTGATTTAACTCTTCAGGTGAACTTTATTTACTGACTATTTCAAATGGAGCTCTTACCGAAGTGCCATTTTTCATTAGCTCCAAAATATTGGGATACATCCTTTTTTTGAAGGAGTCCCAACCGCGTAGTTCCTGCTTGGTCCATGCGGCTTCGCTCAATGCTAGTCCCCGCGGCCAAGTCATATAGTTAGCCCTGTTAATATCCCTTACAGCTTCCCCCCATATGGTACCCATAATGCCGATGATATGATCCGTTTTGTCTTTAGGCAGATCATATAATGGCCTGAAGCTTTGGGTCTTCTCCAGCGTGGTGATGGGCATGCCCCAGTTACCTTTTTCCGGAAAGTCGTCACTATATTGAGGATAATCCAAATAACAGTATTCACCTGGAGCCAGAATGAGAGCATTTTGATGGATTCCCGTCAATTCGATACATTTTGGTGTCAGCCCATTTCTCCAGCTGACCAAAGTTACATGTTGGGGATAATCGAATAGGTACTTGTTGGCGGGCATACGCACATTATCGAGCTCACACCATAGTATGGTATGTAGGTTGTATTTTTTTGCAGCAGCCAGTACCTTATTAAAGAAATAATGCATAAGCTGCTCGGGCTGATTATAGCCAAGCTTTTTCATTAGTGCCTGGTGTTCAGGACTTTTTGCCCAGTTTAATGCAATGTCAGATTCGTCACCGCCCAGGTGGATTTTTTTAGAGGGAAATAAGGATGAAATTTCTTTGAGGACGTCGTCCAGCAAGGAATATACTTTAGGATTCGCTGCAGACAACATCTTATGTTCAGTGCTGTCGATGTCGAAAACAGCATCTTTTTGGAAGTCACACCTTAAATCGGGGTAGGCCGTGAGCATGGCCACGGTATGGCCTGGAACATCGATTTCAGGTATGATTTCTACATTCCGTTTGGCAGCATAAGCAACCAGGTCTTTGATCTGTTCTTGAGAATAAAAGCCATTATCACCAGCCGTTGCTTTTTCTTTTGGTTTTCGGAAAGCTCCAATTTGTGTAAGTTTAGGATGGCTCTTGATTTCAATGCGCCAGCCTTGGTCGTCAGTCAGGTGGAGCTGCAATACGTTGAACTTATATTTGGCCATCTGATCAATATATTTTTTGACATCTTCAACAGGGATAAAGTGACGTGCCGGATCCAGCATGAGGCTGCGCAAGGGAAATAGGGGGCTATCATCGATAAAAATCGGCGTAATCAATTTTTGTTGGGTAGCTGCAGCATCCCCCAGGAGCAGCTGATCGAGTGTGTATACACCATAAAGCACAGAAGCAGGTGTGCTGCCTTTGATCGAAAGCTGTTTCTCCGTGATATCGAGTATATAATGTTCAGCCCCCTGTATGGAGGGATCCAGTAGCAGCTGGACAGCCAGGTTACTCGCAGACCTTGTATTTAGTTCGGCGGAGAGTTGCAGCTGTAATCGCTGTTGCAGGACCTTGCTCAATTGGGATGCAGCAAAATCAAGTGTTTGTGCATTGTAATGGAAACTCGTTGCTGATCGGATATCAAGTTTGTTGTTGGTTGAGGAAGTTTTTATTAGATTGGGCAGTGGCATCAGTGCTGCAGTATTTTCCTGCGCCTTGGCCACTGAAGTCAATGCTAAACAGATCGTAAATAGATAAGATAGTATTTTCATTGTATAAAGTTTTGCTGATTGATTCAAATTAAAATGTATTGATCAACAACTTTTAGTGCTAGTGTTTATAAATCATTTTAAGCTCGAGACGTTCTCCTTTGTTCATCTGGATGTTCGTAAACCCATTTTCTATGGTCAAGCTTTTTGTACCCTGCCTGATCGAGGCGATATCTGCAGGAACTTTCAATTTGAAGCTATTTTTTAATGAAGCTTGTAATGTTAATGAGGTAATTTTTTTATTCGCCCATTTCACATTGACTTCAGCCCCTCCACGTACACGAAGGCCTTTAAAGCTTCCATCTGCCCATACGTCGGGAAGCGCAGGAAGCACTTCGATATATCCATTTTGACTTTGGATCAGCATCTCCGCAACGCCAGCGGTACCCCCAAAGTTACCATCTATTTGAAATGGTGGATGAGCGCAAAATAAATTGGGATATGTCCCGCCGCCGCTGTTCATGTTCACTTCACTGCCTGAAGTCGGTTCCAGCAGACTTTTTAATAGCTTATAAGCACGGTTACCATCCTGCAGCCTTGCCCAAAAATTGATTTTCCATGCTCTGGACCATCCCGTACCCTCATCGCCACGACGATTCAGTGTTGCTCGGGCAGCAGCAGCCAAATCGGGGGTGGTACTGGGAGAAATTTGATTGGAAGGATACAATCCATATAGATGAGATACATGGCGGTGTTTGGGTTCGACCTCCTGATAGTCCTCAAGCCACTCCTGTAAATATCCTTTTGGACTGACCTGCATCGGGGGAAGCTTTGATAAAGTTTCTTTGATTCTGGTCGTATGTTGATCCCTTATACCCAAAATTTCTGCTGCGGCAAGGATATTGGTAAATAGCTCATGGATGATCTGCACATCCATCGTCGGGCCCATACAGACATATACCCGCTCTTTGCTCCCTGGTACATAAAAAGCATTCTCAGGTGAGGTAGATGGAGCTGTTACCAGCCAGCCGTGCTTGGGTTCAGCAATCATACTGCTCAGGAAAAAGTCTGCAGCCCCGGTCAAAATAGGATAAATAGTCTTCAGATACTTTTTATCTTGGGTGAAATTATAATGCTCCCAAAGATGTGCACATAACCACGCTCCACCTGTATTGGTGGCACCCCAAGAGGCATGTTCACCCGGTGCAGTAAATTTCCAGGGATTGCTCATCATGTGCGCTACCCAGCCTTGGGCACCATAAAACTCTTTAGCAGAAATTTCTCCCGATGGTACCAAGGACTTGGTAAAGTCGATAAGCGGTTTATGCAGTTCAGAAAGATTACATACTTCGGCTGGCCAATAGTTCATCTGTAGGTTAATATTCAGATGATAGTCTCCATTCCATGGGGTCTGTATCTGGTTTGCCCATAGGCCCTGCAGATTCAGCGGAAGCGATTTTTCATTCGTCCCACTGATCATCAGATACCGTCCAAACTGAAAGTACAGTGCAGCAAACGCTGGATCATCACCAGCCTGAAAATGCGCAAGCCGTGATGGAGTCGAGGCAACATTATCCTGCAAACCTAAGTTTAGTTCAACCCGGTTAAATTTAGCTTGGTAAGATGCAGTATGTCGCTGTTTTAATTTATCAAAGGAATTTTCCGCTGCTTTTGCCAGCAGATGATCCACAGTTTTCTTGTAGTTTTCATCCAGCAGGTCAGTTGATGTGGAGACTAAGATGACCACTTCGTTTGCATGCTTGACAGCAAGAGAGCTGTCGCCAGTGATCAAATTCCCACCCTTATGGATTAACTGTAATTTTGTGATATACTGTACACCTTTGTTACCGTTATCCCCATCGTTTAACTGTCCCGCCATGAATATAGTGTTGTCTTTTACCCAAACTTTCCCCCGTTCGAGCCTGCTTAGGCTAATCTCCATTGAAACAGATTTTTTCTTATCCGCGACGATGCGGGCTCCAAGTATGTCATTGGCATGCGATGCAAAATACTCCCGTTGGTAAGTGACGTCTCCTTTTGTGAATTTGGTTGAGGCGATGGCGTTATTCAATGAAAGTTCACGCTCGTAGTTCGTAGTTTTCTCCGCCGTGGGATAGGTATAGCGAATGTGCATATTTCCGAGCATTTGAAAGCAACCGTAGGGGGCGTCTTTTCCCTGACCGAGAGCAGATCCTTGCCCTCCGCTGCGAAAGTGTGCATACATGAGTTTTTGTGCCGCCATATTTTTTCCAGCAAGTAGCAACTGCCGGATCTCTTGCAAATATGGAAATGCTTTGGGATTAATTGCTTCCGGGTCTTTACGTCCAGACCACATGCTGATGTCATTCAATACGATAAGTTCCGTATCAATCCCGCCGTCTGGCATCATGCCGATACGGCCGTTACCTAGGGGAAGTGTTTCTTCCCATGCTGTGGCAGGTACATGATAGCGCAATGTCAGCTCGTCAGGTTGCTGCGCAAAACCCGAAAGCACGCATATTGTTATAAAAAAGATGAATAGACTCCTCATCATAGCTGTATATTTTTTAATCATGAATAGATAAAAAAGATGCCCAAAAAGCATTTGGGCATCTTTCCTCGGCTGCTATTTATAATTTGGATTCTGGACCAGAATTCCTTGGTTCTTGTCAATTTCTGATTGAGGCAATGGCCATAGGTAATGTTTATCTTCAAATTTATAGACGACCGGTGCATCTTGAACCGCATTCAGCACCGTTTTAGCGGTCTTCCATCTTTTCAGGTCAAAATAATGCTGTCCTTCGAAGGCAAGTTCCACCCGTCTTTCATGGCGGATTTTTTGCCGCATGACATCTTTCGTCAGCCCTTCAGGGAGCTTGGGCATACCAGCCCGTTTGCGTATTGCGTCAAGCGATGTGTACACGAGTGCAGTAGGACCATTCAGTTCGTTTTCGGCCTCGGCAAGCATTAATAAGACATCTGCATAGCGCATGATAACCCAGTCTTGTTGACTTAACGTACTATAACCAAAGGGAGCAATTTGATTTTGTGACAAGAATTTACTTACTCCAGCTCCTGTTGGCCTTGCATTACTCGGAGTATACGCGACACCATTGATAACATATTTGTCAATGAATACCGTTTTTGCCAATCGGGGATCCCGTTTGGTTAATGACGCGTTTGTAAATACATCTGAATTGATGGTAAACTTACTTGTCCCTTTCTTTGGAACAGCCAAACCGGGGCTGCCGTCCAGCATTTCAAATTCTTCGATAAAATTGATCAATGGGCTTGAGACGACCCATTCACCATACCACATATCGGCAGATGAAGATGCATTCGGGGCCAGGAATTTCACCGACATCATGATCTCAGGTGACGCTTCCTGGGCAGCATCGTTAAAATTGTCAGCAAAGTCATTAGCCAAGGAATAGCCAGAAATTTCGCTCAACAATGTTTTTGCTTCTTTCATTTTAGCCTGGATCGCCTGACCGGCATCATTATAGGCAGTATATAAAATCATACGTGCCTTATACGCTTTTGCTACATCTTTGGTCCATCTGCCTTTTGCAGCCTTAAAGGTGTTTTCCGGTAAGTTCGTGATCGCAAAATCAATATCATCCATCATAAACTTATAGACATCGTCGGCAGGCTTTTTTTCCTGATATTGTGTTTCCAGCGTCAGCGGTTCACTGACGATCGGTACTTCCCCATAGCTGCGATACAGAAAACTGTAGTAAAATGCACGGATCATGCGTGCCTCAGCTTCATAGCGTTTTTTCGAATCCTCATCAAATCCCGCAAATTCTTTCAATTTGCTCAGAAAAATATTGACTCGTGCCACATCTTGTAGAGCTCCTAGATAAGTGTCCGACACGAAGCCAGATGAAGTAGGATCTAAGCTTCCCTGAACCATATTGGTCGTCATTCCATATTGTCCTTCTGCATGTTGGCCGTAGGCATTGTCCGTAAGATTATCCCAGCATGGCATGGTAGTGGAATACCCGCTGCGCCGCATACTGCCATAACTTGCTGTGAGTGCAAGGTCAAAATCTTCCTGTGTTTGCCAAAAAGTACCCGAAGAAGGTCTGTCATTGGGATTTAAGTCAAGGTCATTACAAGCCGTACAACTTAAAGCAACCAGTAGAGCATATATAATTTTTTTCATTTTTATTCCTTATTTAGAATTCAATATTTAGTCCGAACGAAATAATTTTATTCTGCGGATATTGTGCAAATCGGCCATCACCCGAACGCTCTGGGTCCAATCCTTTGAATTTGGTAACGGTGAAAAGATTATCACCCGCAAAATAAACTCTTACGCGATTGATATTCGCCCTTGATGTCAATTGTTGCGGAAGTGTATATCCGATCGTCAAGTTTTTCAGACGTAAGAATGATGCATCCTGCAGATACCAGGTGCTTGGTCTTCTATTGGGATTCGTTCCGTCCCAGCCGAAATATAAGCGTGGATTTTCATTCGTGCTACCTGCGCCCGTCCAGCGGTTATTGACAAAATCTACCGTAGGTGGTGTTCCCTGAATAAAAGGTTCCAAGCCCCATCCGTCCGTAAAGATTTTTCTACCTTCTACACCTTGCAATAAAAAGGAAACATCAACGCCCTTCCAGGAAACATTACCATTAAAGGCATATTCGAATTTTGGAAATCTCCCTGGAATAATGGTGCGGTCATCGTTATCAATGACATTATCCCCATTGACGTCCCGATATTTGAAATCACCTGGACGAAACTCACCTGAAAATTGTTTTGGAGAGTTGGCTATTTCTTCTTCTGTCTGGAAGATGCCGATAACGTCCAGCATGTAAAACGAATTGTACGGAAGGTCATTTTCACGGATCATATAGCCATCAATTTCACGTGTGCCAAATTTGATAAGTTTATTCTTAAACATATCAACATAAAAGCCACCGCCAAAGGTTAAGCCCTCAAGTGAACCGTCATTAATTCTGTCATTGTATTGAACGGAAAGTTCATTACCTGTATTCAACATATCCCCACTATTGATAAAAGGAGCGGTTAAGCCCAATGCACCTGTTACTTGGGCCTGACGCAGAATATCATAAGTATGCTTTCTGTACCAATCATAAGTAATATTCAGTTTATTGAACAAGCGGATATCGACACCGATATCGGCCACAGCAGTAGACTCCCATTTTATGGAGGAATTAGAAAGAGCGGTCTGCGCTACTCCCGGACTTAATACGGAGTTGTCATATGGATAATCCCCAATAAAGCTCAATAAATCCTGATAGGGATAAGGAAAGTCTCCACCGATATTCTGATTACCCAACAGACCATATGAGCCCCGGAATTTCAGATCGGTCAACCAATTGAAATCTGCTTTTTTAATAAATTCCTCCTCTGAGACTCGCCATCCTGCAGAGAATGAAGGAAAGAAGCCCCAGCGGCTGTTTTTCGTAATTCGTGATGTCCCATCGTAACGGATATTTGCTTCGAGTAGGTACTTCTCTGAGAAATTGTAGTTTACTCTACCGAACAAGGACTGTAGGGCCCATTCTGTGGTATTACCTTCAGCGGTCTGAATAGCTGCGGTTCCTGCGTTTAACTCCGGAAGATTATTTGTGATATATTTTTGGCGATAGCCCTGTAAGTACTGGTAGTTATTGTACTCTTGACTATATCCGACTTGTACGCCAAAATTATGTTTCTGCGCAAGATTGAAATCGTATTTCAAATAAGAAAACAGATTTGTATAGTAATTTCTGCTATTATTGGCAATCAGACCTTCCCCACCCACGTCTAATGTTCTCGTAAAATCGCCCGAGTGAAAGTCATACAGATTGACGACCGGGCGCCAGTCCTTATAAGAAACGTCACCTAGGTTTACCGCAAGTTTTGAGTACCATTGCAGCCCCTTGGCCAGTTTAATATCTGCCCATACCTGAGACTGAACATCATAATTGGTGGTTCTTCGTAGGACGTCATTTTCCACAATCGCGACCATGTTTTTATTATAACTTTCAAAATTATAAGCTGAACTCACATATCTTCCATCGGGTAAAAATGGTGCATAAGTAGGTGCTTGTGCCAAGGTCGACAGGAATGCATCGTCCTGGCTCTGTCTTGGATTTTTTTGATTGCCTTTTTCCATGGCAAGGTTTACACCTATGGTAACCCAATCTTTGAGCTGAGACTTAATATTTGTCCTGAAATTATATTTCTCAAAATTAAATCCTTTCATGGTGCCGGGCTGATCAATATAACCGGCTGTAATATTATACGTTGTTCCTTTATTCCCACCGTTTAGCGACAGGCTATGATTTTGTACCGTGGCCGTATTGAACATATAATCTAACCAGTCAAAGTTGGGGTATTTTGTTCTGTCCGTTGCATTGCGGTAAGCATTGATCATCTCATCGGTATATAGCCCAGTGGAAATACCTGAGTTTGCTTTGGCCTCGTTGAACAATTCCATATATTCGGCAGAATTAGTTACCAGCTTGAGCATTTTTGTTGGCGAGTGAAACCCAACATTTGTATTATAATTGATCTTAAATCCTCCTTCTTTACCAGACTTGGTCGTTACAAGCACAACCCCGTTAGCGGCTCTCGCGCCATAGATAGATGCGGACGCAGCATCCTTTAACACAGATACGCTTTCGATATCATTTGCGTTCAATGCAGCTAGCGAACCCGGTACACCATCAATCAGGACCAAGGGATCCGACCCGGCGGCGCTATAGGTACCTTGTCCACGTACCCGGATCTGGACACCTTCACTTCCTGGTTGGCCAAGTCCCTGTACAATGCGCACGCCTGGCATCTGCCCTTGCAACATCGTACTCGGATTTGTAACCGGCCTTTTCACCATTTCATCGCCTGAAATAGAAGAGACTGCACCGGTTAAATTGACCTTTTTCTGTGTCCCATAACCGACAACAACGACCTCTTCCAGCTGAGTTAGGTCTTGCGTCAAAACGATATTGATATTGCCGCGTTGGAAAGGTTGCTCTTTCGTTAAATAGCCAACATAAGTAAATTGGAGAACAGCATCCTCTTTATCCACCACTAACGAGAACTGCCCCTCACTATTCGACAGTGTAGCCCGTGAACTTCCTTTTTGCTTGATGGAAACCGATGCCAAAGGCTTCCCTTGGTCATCAGTAACCTTACCGGATGCGACCAATTCTTGTTGCGCAGCTTTTTTCCGAAGCAATACACGATTATCTTTGATCAGATCTGCAGTCAGACCTTCTTCTTCCAATAGCGGTAATAAGACCTTATTCCATGGTTTGTTATAAACGTCTACATTTTTGAACCGGATATGCCGAATGAGGTTATCATTATAAATGAATGAAACGTCAGTTTGTTCCTCAATAGACAAAAGAAGGTTTTTTAGCGATATTTCGTGATAGCGAACAGAAATCGTCCCCTGTGCTTTTGATGGGCTTGCAAACAAATTACAAGAAAAAGCCATCAAAAGGAATACGGTTAACTTAATCATGAAGAGCCATTTTAGGTAATAGAGGATTGGCACATGAATTTCAGCATGTGAGTTTTTTTTCATACTTTTAAAGCTTAAAAATTGATCAATAGAGCATCTCACTTTCCTAGGGCACGATGCTCGTGGTTAAACATTCGAGGGTATATCATCTTGGTATACCCTTATTCTTTTTATCATAGGTCTTTTATGTCATATGTGGTTATTTTAGGTAGATAATTCCATTTTCAACTTTATATTTAAATTTCCCTCCGGTTTGTTGTAATAAGTCCAGCACCTGCTCGCAATTCCGTTCCTGAAAAACACCTGAGAATGATTCTTCTTTTAAACGGTCATTTTCAATGACGATAGTCCGATTATACCAACGTTCCATCTTTTTGACCATATATTCCAATGGGTCATCATTAAAAACCAGTTTGTTATTAATCCACATCAGTTCTGAAACTTCCTCATTTTCTGCTGAAATCTTTTTATAGTCCACATCATCAGCTACAATTCGAGAGGATGCCGCATCATTTCTAAAAGGAGCTTTAATCTGCTGTTTAACGATCTGTTTATTCGGTATCTCAACCTTGTCTCCCGGATTCATGGCATAGTCGCGTTTCCCATGTATGCCATCTACATGCAGTTTTACACTCCCTTCAACTAATGATGTCGCCATTTTCTTTTCTTCCGGATAAGCCCTAACATTGAAGACAGTACCCAATACCTCTATTTCATTGCCTAGGGCATGTACATGCAAAGGCAGCTCTTTATTCTTGGCAACTGAAAAGTAGGCTTCTCCTTTGAGGTCAATGATACGATGTTTTTTACCGTAGCCTTTTTTTATTCGCAAGGTACTTTCACTGTTTAACCAAATTTCTGTTCCATCACTCATCCGAAAGAATTTGCGTTCGCCTTTGTCGGCCACGATCTGCTCCCATTCTTCGCTTGCCTCCACCGGAGAATGGTATTTATCTGTAAACCAGAGCAAGCTTAAGAGGCAGGCGACACAAGCAGCGGCTGCGATATAACGGTATTTTTTCCATATTTTTCGGATAATGAAAGGTTTGTTGGGCGTAGACGCTTTCAGGTATAAATCGTTCGGTTGTGTCTTTTCATAAATGATCTCGGCTTTTATCCGTGCTTCATCATCTGCCTGATGACCATTCAGGTAACTCAAAAAAAATGCTCTATTTGGATCATCTTTGATCAAAATATGCAAAGCGTCACGCTCCTCAAGTGAAAGCGTACCCTCCAGGTGTTTTTTTAGTAGTTCTAAATAATAATCGTCCTCTTCTGCTAACATCGTGTAAAGCCAGTCTATATTCTATAAGACACAGCGAGATGGCAATGTCCCCAATGGGAGATAAATTATTTTTTATTGTAGCCCATAGCTTTTGGAGAGCTATCTGTATATGACGGTCGATGGTTTTAGTAGAAATTCCCATGATGTTGGCAGCTTCCTTATAGGTGTAATTTTCATCTTTGACCAACTTAAAAGCTTGTTGAGTCTTGGGTGGAAGGGCTTCAATAGCTTGTTCGATCTGCCTTACTTTTTCCGTTGAAATATAATCATCTTCCGGACTGGGATAATCAGCATTCGGATACGCTGCAAGTTCGTCGTGTCCGACAAGATGGGCTTGTTGGACACGTAAATAATTAAGACATTTGTTCTTTACTGCACGCAGCAAGTAGGCTTCTACAGACACAATGGATATTAAATCAGAACCTAAATGCCACATTTTCCACATCACTTCTGATGCAATATCTTCTGCAATGTGTTCATCTTTCACAAAATTTAAAGCATAGTTTTCCAATGCCCCTAAATTGGCTATGAAAAAAGCTTTAAAAATGGGCTCCTCCCTGTCTATCGCTATTCGCCTTTTCTGTTCTTCTGTCAGTAGTTTAAGAAACATGGTTATCTGCTTCGTTGCAGCCTGCAAGATAGTAAATATCTTTTACATAGGTTATAAGACCAGGGATGCAAGCTGAATAAGTGCCTGTTAAGTCATGGAGAAACGTAACAAAGTATCCGTACAACAGGAGTATAAGCTTCTTAAAGATTTTATTCTATTTTTTTAAAGTCCAGACTTGAGTCTTTTCATTGTATTGCCCCAAAAGATCATTTTGTTTTATATCTATTAATTTGTATTCACCGCATGGAGAATTTTCGTTTATTTTTGCAGTGTGTGTAATCTTATCTGTAACTCCTGGTTTAAGTTCAATATAAAATGTTCCATTTTCTTCATAGCTTAAAGGGACTATAAGACATTTTGAATCCTTGTTGATTGTAAAAGAGATGAGAGATGGTTCATCATTCGCTAATATTTTATATATTTTAATTTTCTCATGGGGATACACCGGGCTGTCTCCAAAGATTAAGTCTTTACCTGTATCATCTACATAATTTATATTAGCGTTTAAGGATACATAGTTCAGACATAGTGGTATTTCTTCCTCGTCATCTTTACAAGATGTAATGGAAATAAAAGCAATGGATAGAATTAATAATTTTAAATAATTTTTCATTTTTGAGGATGTTTGTTTGATTAGTACAGTATTATACGAGTCTTAAGGCTATTATGCTACATGAGTGTAGCTTGCCTAGGATTGTCTCAACGATAAAAATTGAGGGAAAGAAGCAAAAAGGGCTGCTTTTCTTTAAAGAAAAGCAGCCCTTTTTGCTTTGTGCTCCCACCTGGGCTCGAACCAGGGACCAAAAGATTATGAGTCTTCTACTCTAACCGACTGAGCTATAGGAGCAGATATTTGTTCTGTCAATTTAAGCGTTTGATGTGCCGTTTTGACGATGCAATTATCGATATTTGTATCGATATTTCAAAATAATTCGATGGAAAAAATTAAAAATATTGTTCTTGATTATGGGAATGTGATCTTTATGATCGACTTTGTAAAATTGAAAGCTGCTTTTACTCAGTTAGGTATAGAAAATGTGGATGAAGTTTTTGGACATCATGGTCAAAGTGCACTTTTTGACGATTTTGATAAGGGAAAAATTGATGCTGCGCAATTTCGGGCGGGGATCCGCGGATTGACCAAAAATCCTGCCCTGACCGATGAACAGATCGATGCGGCCTGGAATAGTTTACTTGTTGGTGTTCCAAAAGGTAGCCATGAAATATTGCTGCAATTGAAAGCCAAATACCGTACCTTTTTATTGAGCAATAATAACGCGATACATTATGCCTACTGTATGAATGACATTCGTGAAAAATATGGTGTCGCCGATAATGAGGGCTTTTTCGAGAAGACCTATTATTCACATTTGGTCGGCATGCGTAAGCCCGATGCCGAAATCTTTACATTAGTGATGGATGAACAACAGCTAAATCCATCGGAAACATTGTTTATAGACGATAGCCCGCAGCATTTGGCAACAGCCAGCCAGCTTGGTTGGCATACGGCCTTGTGTACCAAGGAGAAACCATTGTCGGTTTTATTGGAACAATTTGAGCTGTTGTAAAAATTATTTTTCTTTTCATATTTAATAGAAATATCGTACCTTTGTCCCACTTTAAATTTTAAAAGCGACGAAAGGAGGTATATACAACGCATGATTATCGTAAATGTAAAAGAAGGAGAATCTTTAGATAGAGCATTGAAACGTTTCAAAAAGAAATTCGAGAAAACTGGAGTTTTAAGAGAGTTGCGTTCACGTCAAGCTTACGAAAAGAGATCTGTAACTCGTCGCATTCAAGTGAAAAAAGCGATTTACAAACAATCTTTGAATCAAGATGTGGCTAACTAATTGATTCGCTGAGAATTTTAAAATATAAAGGGAAAAGCAATGCTTTTCCCTTTTTTTTGTGCTTTTAAGTTTGTAATTTAAGGATAGTATAGCAAGGGAAATTATGTTGGAAAAGGAGTTCATGAGGTACCTACAGTTTGAGAAAAGATATTCGGAACATACAGTGATCGCTTATCGGCATGAGTTGGAGATGTTTCAGTCTTTTTTAACGGTGGAAGGTCTGGAGGTCGGGGCAGTGGAGTACCGGGACTTACGTCATTATTTTGCGCAGATGATGGAAGGGGGCAAAAATGCAAGCTCGGTCAACCGTAGTATGTCTTCTTTGAGAACTTATTTTAAATTTCTTCAACGGGAGGAATGCATCGCTAAAAATCCGATGACTCTGATCAAGGCGCTGAAGACAGCAAAGAAATTGCCTGTGGTGGTTGAAAAGGAAAAATTGGTGCGTTTGCTGGACCATTTGGAACAAGAGCGGGAAGACTTCGAATCATGCCGTAATTATCTCGTGATGGAATTGCTTTTCGGAACCGGGATCCGGCTGGCGGAATTGTTAAAGATTAAGGAACAGGATATTGATTTTTTTAATAAAAATATCCTTATATTAGGTAAGAGGAACAAAGAACGCCTGGTTCCGATCAATGATCTTTTACAAAAAGAATTGAAAAACTATTTGCAACAAAAAGCAGCGCAATTTGTTGATACTAATAACAGCTTACTGATCGTTACGAAAGAAGGGAAACCAGCTTATGCCAAACTGATTTACGATATTGTGCATCGGTATTTGACACTGATTTCCACTCAAGGTAAGAGGAGCCCTCATATTTTGAGACATACATTCGCAACAGCCTTATTGGATAATGGGGCAGATTTAAATGCAATCAAAGAACTGTTGGGGCATGCGGGGCTTGCTGCAACGCAGGTGTACACGCATAACTCGGCAGAACGACTGAAGTCAATTTATAAACAAGCTCATCCAAAAGCTTAAAAAAAGGAGGAAAAATGAACATTACTGTGCAATCCATTCGATTTAATGCAGATCAAAAGTTAATCGAATTCATTAAAAAGAAAACAGGAAAATTAGAGCAGTTTTTGGATTCAATCATTGGTGGTGAATGCTATCTGCGATTGGAAAATGTCGATGACGAAGCGAATAAGATTTCGGAAATTAAATTAAATATCCCCGGAAGCCAGCTTTTTGCCAAAGGACAGGCAAAAAGTTTTGAGGAGGCAACGGATCTGGCCGTAGAATCCTTGCGTAGACAGATTAATAAACACAAAACAAAAGCAAAAAATACCGTTATTAGCAATCGTAAAGAAGTACTTTCCATCGAAGAGGAAGAAGAGGAAGAGTACGATTAAAATTAAAATATAGATACACATTTTTAGTTAAAAGGAGGCCATGAACTGGCCTCCTTTTTTATTGTGGACGGATTGGATGGTCTACTGGCTCCATAACAGCTTTGGGCACGGATTAACCAACAGACTGACGGGGCCATTTTATTTATATTAAATCAAAATAATGTTTAGTTTTACTTGGATTGATTATAAATAATATTTACTTTTGGTCAGTTTAAAAGATAAGGGTAATAGAAATGTCAGAATTGGTTTGTCCGTTAGCAAATGTTGAAGAAGTATTTTCAACCACCGCTGGAGCAGTGTATCAATGCAGCCGTAAAAATTGTTTCTGGTTGGAGTATAATCAGGAGACAACTGCTTTTTCGGTGTCAGATTTTTTTACATTCAAAAAACGTATTGATGCAATCGATGTGGAACATATGATCAATGATACGACGCGTTCATCTGATTTTGAAATTATTATGCCTTTTCGTACCGAACGCTGCTTTATACTTGCTGTGGAGGATGTGCTTCAACTGCGGGAATTATTGGATGGCGCCAAATTTATGATGGAATTGAATAGTGTCGTCAGAACCTGTTTGCAAATGTCCCCATTTGCTGTCTTTGCCTAAAAAATAACATAGAATAGTACAATATATTACAACGTAAAAGCGGTGGAGTATCAACAAAGATGCGCACCGCTTTTATATTTAATAGGGTTATTTAATTTAAATTTAAATAAGTCTCTTGTGAAGCCTGCTTGCCGCTAGGCCGAATACCTCATTTTGACCATTTCCGGAGTAACATTGTTTTAATTTATTGCCTATTGAAAGTATCAATACAACGTATTTGTAATTGTACTGATTCTAAACAAGTTGTGCTCTTTAAGGCTAATTTAGACTGAATTTGTATTGCATATTGTTGCTACACAATTTATAAATCTACCGTATCTTTGTGATATCATCAGGTGCTAAGGTCAGGTACCTGTACATTGTTTTAGAAATTAAACTTAAGGTAAATATGAAAGATTTATTGAAATTAAAATCTTCTTTGAAAGAAGAGATCGAAAATATACTAAACGCACAGATCAAAGTTGAGGCCCATTCGTCTGCTTTATATTTAGCGATGTCATCATGGTGTGATGATCAAGGATTAGAAAATGCTGCTGAGTTTTTTGCAAAACAATCCAACGAAGAGCGAGAGCATATGTTGAAACTTTTCAACTACATCAATAACCGTGGCGGACGTGCAATTTCACCAGAAATAACTGGTATTCCACAAGATTTCGAATCTTTCCGTGGTGTGTTTGAGCAGACTTTGGAGCAAGAAATGTTTGTCACTGAGCAATTTAATAATATTGCTGACCGATGTGCCAAAGCGAAGGATTATGTAACATTCAACTTTGTACAATGGTTCCTAGAAGAGCAAGTTGAAGAGGAGTTTGTGGCACGACGTATCCTGGAGTTGTTCGATGTCATCGGCGAAGAGGGTACTGGTCGCTGGGAAATTGATAAACATCTTGTTAAAGTAACCTTTGCTGGTGAATAATAAATTGTAAAAAATTCTTTGTAAAAAACGAGTTGTTTTCCTGACAACTCGTTTTTTTTTATACAAAACAGCAACTTTTTACGTTAATAGCTTAAGAATTCTTATATTGAATTGTATTATTGCAAAGTCTATTTGATGGAACTAAGGGGCGGGAATATTATCCGGTTTATATTTTTGTTGTGTGCCATAAGCTTTTTTTTTCTGCCAGTGTGTACCTTCGGTCAGGCGACAAAAAAGGAAGTCTATGGGATTGTTGTCGATACAGCAGGAAAGCCTCTGAAGGGAGTCAGTGTTCACTTGACAAGTTCCCGTGATACCTTATTTTCCTCCACCTCCACGACTGGTTACTTTCACTTCAGTAGGGTGCTGGGCAATGATATCCGTATCAGCTGCAGTCAGTTAGGTCTGAGTATACTGGAACGCAGCTATCCACTATACAGCAGTACGACCGCCAAGCTGGATGTTGGAAAATTGACTATGTTTCCCCATGTTTCCCAATTAAAGGAGATCGTCATTCAGAAATACAAACCCATTGTTTATAAACAAGACACCGTACAGTTTAATTTGGATGCCTTTCAATTTGACCGGCGGGCATTGCTAGAAGAAGCATTAAAAGCTTTACCTAATGTACAGGTGTCTAGGGATGGCTCTGTGTATGCTTATGGTAAACCGATATCTTCTGTCAAAGTCGACGGACGCAAATTTTTTGGCGGGGATGTGTTGACTGCAACACGAAATCTTCCGGCAGATTTTGTCAAAAATGTGCAGGTAATTGATTTTTATGGGGACGAAGCTACCGCAAAAGGAATTAAGGGGGCCGAGTCCGAAAAGATATTGAATATTGTCCTGAAGGAAGATAAGAAGAAAATTACCTTTGGCCAGGCAACATTGGGCGGGGGGACGGCCGAACGGTACCTTGGAAGTGTTGGGCTAAACAGATTTGATAATGGAAAGGAATATTCCGTGGTCACCTCAATCAATAATACAAATACGAATCTATTTTCTTTTGGATCGCCAAATGGTGGGGAACGGGAACGGGAAATGGGTGAACTCGCAGATTTTGCTGACCCAACGGATGGGGTCAATAAAATAAGCTCCATCGGTGGTAGCTTTTCCAGCCCACTCTCAAAAACAGTGACCGCAAGTGGAAAATATTCTTTTGCACAACGCAATAATTATACGGAGGGCAATTCATTTTTACAGTCAATATATGGAAATGGTAAGGAAACAACCAACTCGATCAGTAATTATGAGGATTATAAGATAAAGACTGTCGATCGCACCCACAAGATGGACTGGGATTTTGATGTGAAGCTTTCTGCAAAGGATCAGCTGAAGATATCGCCCAAGCTTGGCTGGACCAATTCCTCCAGTCAGACCATAAAGGATAGACGGATAAAAAATAATAATCTGAGCAGTACAGGTAATTACGGTGCGGTAAATAGCACGGAAAGCCCAAGTGCGGCGCTTGATCTATTTTATGTGCGGAGTTTCGATAAACCAGGCCGAAAGGTATTGTATACCCTACATACTGATTTTAATTCATTAGATAAGGATGAAGAGGTGCGTGATTTCAATAGGGCGATCGATAGCAGCCTGATCCCGTCCAGGATCAAAGAAACTTATCTCAATCAAATGGTGCGCTCCAACAATGAAAATAAGAATATTCAGAGTCGTCTGTCTCTTATTGAGCCGGTTGACCTTGGGGGGACATTGGAGATCAATTACGACTTTGACTATACCAAAATTGACGCTAGCCGCTCTACATTTGATAATAACAGCGATTTTAACAATGGCCCTGTTTTGGTGGATTCACTGAGCCTGAAATATGACTATGCATTCGCCAGTAATAAAGTGGGTATGATCTACCGTCAGGATCTGGGCAAAAATGTGAAGGCAAATTTTGGATTTGCAGTGCAGCCATCCGAACTGACGGGAAGTTCATCCGATAAATCGATAAGGACTTCTTATTCAAATGTGAACTTTGTTCCTTCCGCAGGACTGAAATGGAAGTTTACAAAAGAAGAGGATCTATCTATTGATTACTATGGACGAAATAATCAACCGAGCTTTTACCAGATACAGCCCGTAGTTGACAATACAAACACGCAGAATATTATTGTCGGAAACAAAGACCTGAAATCCGAATTTGCACATAGCATTGTTTCAAAGTACCGGAAATCAATGACACGGAAGGGGCAGTATCTTGAGGCCAGTCTTGCCTATAACTTGATCAATGAAAAGATTGTTGCAAACCGTACCATCGAACCGAACTCAACCGTGCAGAAAACCACGTACCGCAATACCGAAGGTTATTATGATATTAAGAGCTACTATCTTTTTACAGCATCTTTGATTTCGGATAATTTGCAGATGAGTCTCAATGGAAACGCTGATTATTATAATAATATATCATTTGTTAACGATAAGAAGAGCTTTGGCGGCCATTTTCTGTTTTCACAGGCCGTTCAGTTTCGCTACACCTGGAATGACATCCTGGAGGCAGAGCTGAATGGTAACTATTCGCTGAACAGAGCCACGTTTGATTGGCCCGTTCAGGATAATATTACGGCACATTCAGGTATTGTTGGATTGGGGTCCAAAGCTTATCTCGGTCAGCATTTTACACTGGGGCTGGAGTTGTCCCAGAAATTTAATGCCGGTTATTCGAGTTCGTGGAACAATATTAATCCAACCATTATTAATGCCTATATGGAATATACCTTCGGCCGGAATAACTTTGGGCTGCTGAGATTTCAGGGTTTTGATCTGATGAATCAAAATACTGGAATTTCCCGTGCCGTGGTAGGGAATGATATTTTGGATGTGCAAAATAATCGATTGGCGCGTTATTTTATGCTTTCGCTGAATGTGCGTTTACAAAAATATCCTAAAAAATCATGATGAAAGCAGTTGTCATTACCGCTCCTGGCGGACCTGAAGTATTAAAGGTTGCTGAAATTGACCGTCCCCGGGTCGGTGATTTTGAAGTTCTGGTGGAAGTGAAGGCTGCCGGAGTGAACAGGCCTGATGTTTTTCAGCGTAAGGGGAACTATCCGGCACCCGCAGGTGTGGATCCGCGGGTGCCCGGACTTGAAGTGGCAGGAGTCGTGGTGGAAAGAGGGCAATATGTAGAAGACTGGCAGCTGGGCGACCGCGTGTGCGCACTTGTCGCTGGAGGAGGATATGCACAGTATGTCAACGTCCCCCAGGGACACTGCTTGCCTATCCCGGTCAATTTAACTTTTGCGGAAGCGGCTTCCTTGCCAGAAACCGTATTTACCGTATGGGACAATGTCTTTCGGAGAGGGAAGATTCAGCCTGGCGACCATCTGCTGGTACATGGTGGTGCCGGTGGTATCGGCAGTACCGCTATTCAGTTGGGCGCATTATTTGGTGCGGTCGTTTGCACGACTGTCAGCTCAGCTGAAAAAGCACTGTTCTGTCAAGGACTGGGGGCTGAAAGAATCATCAACTACACTTCACAGGACTTTCAGAATGAATTGGCTGATTTTGGAATTGATGTCATTCTGGATAGTATAGGTGGGGACTATTTCGAGAAAAATCTCGCACTGCTGAATGATGACGGAAGGCTTGTATATATTAATGCCATGCAGGGCGCTAAAGTCGAACTGAACCTGCTCAAGCTCATGCAAAAGCGGATTGTGCTGACCGGGAGTACGCTTAGGGGGCGGGATCATGAATTTAAGCAAACCTTACGTGATGCAGTCTGGACGCATGTATGGCCCAAAGTTTCCAATGGGGAATTTAAACCTACACTATTCAGTATCCTTCCTTTTGAGGAAGCCCCAGAGGCACATCGGCTGATGGAAAACTCAGACTTATTGGGTAAAATTGTGCTAAGCTTTTGATTTTTGGAAGTTTAGCGGTGTTGTTCCCGTTATATTTTTGAAATATTTATGGAAGCTCGAGAAGTTTTGGAATCCAGCTTCAAAACAGATCTGTTTGACCGTATGTTTGTTCTCGAGCAATAAAGTGCAGGCCGTTTTTACGCGCATTTCAATCAGGAACTGAAAAAGAGTCTTTCCAATCTGTGATTTAAAATAACGGCAAAAAGAATTTGGCGTCATCCCGGTCAAAGAAGCCAGCTCCTGCAGGCGGATCTGATCCCGATAATTTTCTCCAATATATTGCATGGCTATACGCATGCGGTCGGCATCTTGATTTTGTAGCTGAATGGTAAAAGTCGAGCTGGTCAGCAGGTCCTGCTGCTGTTCGCCTGCAATAATGTTCAGGATTTCCAGCAGATGGATGATGCGTGAGGTGCCCGTCGTGGCCAAGATAGCATCCATTAAAGGTTCTGTTTTTCTTTTACTTGATGCAGAAAGTGCAATTCCTCTTTGGGAGATCCACATCAAATCTTTGATATCTTTGTTTTCCGGCAGGTTCATGAATTCATTACCCCAAAAATTCTCCTTGAAATGGATTACCCGGATATCTGCGGGTATGGGATCTGCCCGGAGATAGATTTCGTCGAAGAGCCAGTAATGTGGCAAATTGGATCCCACTAAAGTCATATCCCCAGATTCGAAACGCCGGACACTGTCGCCGATGAACTGTGTGCCTGAACCTTGCGCAAAATAGATCAGTTCAAGTTCTTCATGGTAATGCCAAAGATTATGGTATTGTGGTGTACTGTCTTTTCTGGCGTTGAATGAATGCGTGAGATTGTTGTTTAAATGCAGTAACTGGGCTTTCATGACTACGAAATATATGCTGTAAAGTTACATATTTCAGTTTGGTTATGGTAATATAGCTTAATAATTTGATAATATACTTGAATGTTGTCTAGGATTTTTAAGCTTATTTTACAAAAACGAAATAACTATTTATAACCTTTTGAGTATATGACGAATAAAAAGAGTTACACATTTGCCTTGATTTTGGTGACATCCTTATTCTTTTTCTGGGGATTTATCCATAACCTAGATCCCATATTGATTCCACATCTACGTAATGCCTTTAGTTTATCGCATTTCCAGGCATCATTGGTTGATTCAGCGGTGTTTATTGCCTATTTTGTAATGGCGATTCCGGCAGGGATCATTATGAAACGATATGGTTATAAAGCAGGTATTTTGATCGGGTTGCTTTTCTTTGCCATTGGCTGTTTTCTATTTGTACCGGCAGCGAACACGATTAGTTATGCCTTCTTTTTGGGGGCACTGTTTGTGGTGGCTTGTGGCCTGACCATACTGGAGACTGCGGCTAATCCATATGTTGCTATTTTGGGTGACCCTTCGTCTTCGGCACAACGGCTCAATTTTGCACAGTCATTCAATGGTCTGGCTGCTTTTTTGGCCCCTATATTCGGAGGAAAATTTATTCTCTCCCATGCACCTAAATCGCAGGAAGAGATCGCGCAGATGACGGAGCAGGTCAAACTGGCTTATATTCAATCGGAAACTGCTGCGGTCAAAATGCCGTATCTGGTTTTGGGTATTTTGATTTTGTTGATTGCAGCATTGTTTTTCTTTACCAAATTGCCGGATATCAAAGACGACGAAGAAGAGGGAAAGTCTGGATTCTTCCATGCTTTGAAGCATAAAAATGTAAGATGGGCTGTGGTAGCGCAGTTTTTTTATGTTGGTGCCCAGGTCTGCGTGTTAAGCTTTTTGGTGTTATACGCAACAGAAGTTGCTGGGATATCAGGTAAGGACGGTGCGGATTATGCTGGTTTTGCTGGACTTGCATTTATGCTCGGACGCTTTATCGGGACATTTTTTATGCGTTTTATGTCGGCGTCCAAGTTGCTTATCATCTATTCGTTTATCACGATCATATTATCCCTGTATGTGATCTTTGGAACAGGTGTGGAGACTTTATATGCGCTGATCGGGATTGCCTTTTTTATGTCTATCATGTTTCCGACTATATTCGCTTTTGGGGTACAGGGGATCGGTGCCGATACAAAATCAGCTTCCAGTCTCATTGTGATGTCCATTGTTGGGGGAGCTTTATTGCCACCACTTTTGGGGTTAATTTCTGATAAAACAGGTCATTTTCAATATGGTTATTTTGTGCCTTTGATCTGCTTTATTGTTGTATTGATCTTTGCCTTTCAGAATAGGAACGTGAGCATCGCTGAAACAGAAAATCTTAAATCACATTAATAGATAGCAATGAAAAAGTATGTCATGGCATTGGATCTGGTCAATGATCCACAACTGATCAAAGAATATGAAGATTATCACAAGGCCGTGTGGCCCGAAATCAAGCGTTCCATCCTTGATGCTGGTGTGACTCAAATGGAGATCTATCGCTTTGAGAACAGATTATTTATGCAAATGGAAGTTGGTGACGATTTTTCATTTGAGCAGAAAGCTGCCATGGATGCGGCCAATGAAAAGGTGCAGGAATGGGAGCAGCTGATGTGGAAATATCAAGCGGCAATACCTGGAGCCCAACCGGGAGAGAAGTGGGTAATGATGAATAAAATATTTGAATTAGTATAACATATGGCTGTACAACGCTATTTACAAATCCATCCAATGGATAATGTCCTTGTTGCCTTGCAGGATCTGGCAGCAGGAACAATAATTGTTTTCAACGATAAAGAGTTTGCATTGAAGCAGGCTGTTGCGGCTAAACATAAATTTACCATCCAACCGATGCCACAAGATGCTGACATTTTGATGTATGGTGTTCTCGTCGGTAAACTGAACAGCAACCTAAGTGAGGGAGAGCTGATTACGACCGAAAATCTACGTCATGCTTCGGAAGACTTTAGAATGGGCAATCGAAAAACGGTATGGACTAAACCTGATGTATCAGCATTTAAAGATAAAACTTTTAGGGGGTTTCACCGTTCCAATGGTACCGTAGGTACGGCGAACTATTGGTTGGTCATCCCGTTGGTGTTCTGTGAAAATCGCAATGTCCTGACCTTAAAAGCTGCTTTTGAAGAAAAGCTGGGCTATAAGGTGAAAGCCAATAATTATGTGTCTGAAGTTGAAGACCTGATCGGATTGTATAAATCCGGCGCAGATGTCAATCAGATTCTCAATCAGGATTTATTGACAGGTTCAGCATCACATGAAGCTGAACGTCTGTTCAAAAATGTGGACGGCATCAAGTTTCTAAATCATGAGATGGGCTGTGGGGGCACGCGTATGGACTCGGATGCTTTATGCGGACTTTTGGCCGGGTATATTACCCATCCAAATGTGGCGGGCGCCACGGTGTTGAGCTTAGGTTGCCAGCATGCCCAGGCTTCTATCCTAAAAGCTGAGATCGAGAAGAGAAGTCCAGGTTTTGACCGTCCTTTATATATTTTCGAACAACAAAAAGAAGGTACAGAAAAAGAACTGATGCAAAAGGCCATCAAGGCGACTTTTGCCGGTATGATGCAGGCTGACCAGAACGAGCGTAAGCCGGCCACTTTGGATAAGCTGTGCATTGGTCTGGAGTGCGGTGGTTCGGATGGTTTTTCGGGAATTTCAGCCAATCCAGCATTGGGCTTTGTCTCGGATATTCTGGTGACTTTGGGCGGATCGGTGATTTTAGCCGAATTCCCTGAATTGTGTGGGGTAGAACAGGAATTGAGTGATCGCTGTGTGGATGAAGCCACTGCAGAAAAATTTATGTCCTTGATGCGCACTTATAATGCGAAGGCGGAAGCCGATGGGTCTGGGTTTTATATGAATCCATCTCCGGGCAATATCCGGGATGGGTTGATCACGGATGCCATTAAGTCTGCAGGAGCAGCTAAAAAGGGGGGAACATCTCCTGTTGCTGCTGTGGTTGACTATCCTGAATTGGCCAATGGTCCAGGCTTAAATTTATTATGTACTCCGGGTAATGATGTGGAAAGTACCACAGCAGAGGTAGCTGCCGGAGCCAATATTGTTTTATTCACAACGGGACTAGGAACACCTACGGGTAATCCGATCACCCCAGTCGTAAAACTCTCCACGAATACCAAGACATTTGAAAAAATGCCTGATATACTGGACCTGAATTGTGGTACCATTATCGAGGGAACGGAAACGATTGAGGCGGCGGCACACCGCATTCTGGACTACGTGATCGAGGTCGCTTCGGGAACGGTAAAACCTAAGGCTGTATTGCTGGGACAGGATGATTTTATCCCTTGGCGAAGAGGTGTTTCGTTGTAATAAAATACCCATGATTGAAGATACAACACGGCAGATGATCATCTGTGTATTGATCAGACCATTAAAAGTTAAATATATATGAAACTTAAACATGTCATCATCGGTTTGGCCCTGCTGCTCGGATCTATCGCCCATAGCTATGGCCAACAACATTACCAACCGACCCCTGAGAATTTAAAGAACAGGGCCTGGTTTGAACAATCTAGATTTGGTGTTTTTATCCATTGGGGGGTATATAGTGTGCTAGGTGATGGCGAATGGGTAATGAACAATCAGAATATTAGCCTGGATGAATATGCGCTATTGCCAAAATTTTTCAATCCCATTGCTTTCAATGCAAAAGAGTGGGCAAAATTATTCAAACAGGCCGGAGCCAGGTATATTACTTTTACCACAAGACATCACGATGGTTTTTCCATGTGGGATAGCCAGGTCTCCGATTACAATATTGTGAAAAAATCACCATTCAAACGGGATATTGTGAAAGAATTGGTCGAAGCCTGCCGTAGTGAGGGGATAAAAGTCATGTTTTACTATTCTTTGCTTGACTGGAACCGGAATGATTATTTGCCGGCAGGTAAAACTGGTGGTGGAATAGCTGGCCGCGATTCTACCAAAGGCGATTGGAATCATTATGTGCAGTTTATGAAAAATCAGCTGACAGAACTTCTGACCAATTATGGGCAAATTGATGGTATCTGGTTTGATGGCCATTGGGATAAGCCGAAAGAAGACTGGCGTTTCACTGAGATCTACGAATTGATCCACAAACTTCAGCCGCAGTGCCTGGTCGGGAATAATCACCATCTGGCACCTTTTGAGGGCGAAGATTTTCAGATGTTTGAGCGCGACCTGCCGGGAGAGAACACGACAGGATTTGGAACAAAAGCAGATGATGTGGGTAAGTTGCCAAAGGAAGTATGTGGCACCATCGCCGGATCATGGGGATTTGAGCTGAAAGATCGGACGCGCAAGTCCTTTAAGGAGGTGCTGACGTACTTGGTCAAAGCCGCGGCCCATGGATCCAATCTATTGCTCAATGTCGGGCCCATGCCAAATGGAGAAATCCAGGATTATCAACAAGACCGACTGCAGGAGCTTGGAAAATGGCTTGCTGTGTACGGGGAGACGATCTATGGGACTGAAGCAGGCGGGATAGCACCGACGGATGATTATGCGTTGACAAGAAAAGGCAATCAGGTCTATCTGCATATCCTTAATCCGGAGAAAAAGAACCTTGTGATTGCCAACCTTCCCTATCAGGTTAAAAAGGTAAGAACATTTGTTGGAAAAGAAGAAATTAAGTTTAGTCATAAAAATAATAGTTTGCACTTGGATTTGCCACCATCGTCAGAGACGGTGGATCTGGTATTGACATTAACAATTAAATAACAATGGGAAAATTAGAACAAAAAGTAGCTGTTATAACTGGGGGTGGTAGTGGGATTGGCCGTGCTATCAGTGTGCAATTTGCGAAGGAAGGTGCAAAAGTACATATCCTTGACCTGAATGAAGAAGGAGGGAATGCCGTTGTGGAGGAGATCTTGGCTCTTGGAGGCCAGGCAGTGTTCAATCGTTGCAATGTAACAGATCAGCAGGAAATCATAGCGATCGCCCAACATATCGGAAAAATTGATATTTTAGTAAATAATGCCGGTATTGCTCATGTGGGTAACTTGGAGAATTGTAAATCTGAAGATTTTGAACGTATCTTTAATGTTAATGTAAAAGGTGCCTACAATGCTTTATATGCCATCATACCGATCATGAAAGCACAGGGTGGCGGGGCTATCCTTAACCTGGCTTCTATTGCAGCCTGGGTTGGTATCACCGACCGCTTTGCGTACTCGATGAGTAAGGGAGCGATTTATGCGATGTCGATGTCAGTAGCACGTGATTATATGGCTTATGGTATACGTTCTAACAGTATTTCACCGGCCCGTGTGCATACTCCTTTTGTGGATGGATTCATCGCGAAAAACTATCCGGGCAAAGAGGCGGAAATGTTTGAAAAACTGTCGGCAAGCCAGCCTATAGGCCGTATGGCACAGCCGGAGGAAATTGCCAAATTGGCTCTTTTCTTATGTAGTGACGATGCCGGATTTATAACAGGTAACGATTACCCAATTGACGGCGGTTTTATTAAATTGAACAATTAGGGTCGAAATAAAAAATCAATATTAAAATGGAGGCCGTTGGTAAGCCAAAGGCTCGCATAACCAACGTCTCCATACTCAATACTATAAAAATATGAAATTAATACGTTTTGGAGTCTCAGGCAAAGAGAAGATCGGTGTACAGATCGATGGTGTGAATTACGATGTTAGCGCATTTGGTGGTGATTATAATGAGCAGTTTTTTGCGGATAATGGTTTGGCCCGTTTGGAAGAATTTGTCAAGGCCAATGCTGGTCAGTTGAGTGAGATTCCACAGGGAGAACGTATCGGAGCTCCTTTTGCCCGTCCTTCCAAAATCGTTTGTATTGGTCTGAACTATATGGATCATGCGAAGGAAACGAATGCCCCTATTCCGGCAGAACCTATTATTTTTATGAAGTCCACAACCTCTTTAGTAGGCCCATATGATGACGTGATGATCCCTAAGGACTCTGTGAAGACTGACTGGGAGGTAGAGTTTTGTATTGTCATTGGCAAAAAGGCCTCTTATGTTGAGGAGAATGAAGCATTGGATTACGTTGCGGGTTATGTCTTGCATAATGACGTGTCTGAACGTGAATATCAATTGGAACGTGGTGGTACTTGGGACAAGGGGAAAGGTTGCGACACATTTGCTCCGATGGGACCATTTATGGCAACCAAAGAAGAGATCAAGGATATTAACAATGTACGTATCTGGTTGAAGGTAAACGGTAAAACCTATCAGGATGGAAATACCAAAGATCTGATTTTCTCCATTGCACATGTGGTATCTTACGTTTCTAAGTTTATGACATTGTTGCCTGGAGACGTGATTTCGACAGGTACACCTGCAGGAGTGGGGCTGGGATTCAATCCGCCGATTTACCTTAAAGCAGGCGATGTGATCGAACTGGGAGCAGAAGGTCTTGGAGAGTCCCGTCAAACGGTCGTTGCTTATTCGAAAAAATAATTTTAGTAACCTTTCTCGTTTATTATGCGTATAGATACCCATCAGCATTTTTGGCAGTTCGATCCGGTCAGAGATAGCTGGATTACGGATGAAATGAAGGCCATACAGCGCGACTTTACACCACTGGATATTCAGTTTGTGCTGGAGCGTAATGGATTTTCAGGGACTGTTGCTGTTCAGGCCAGTCAATCCGATGAAGAAACAAACTACTTGGTTCAGCTGTCCAAAGATTATCCTTTCATTAAAGGGGTGGTTGGATGGATTGATCTGCAGGCTGAAAATATCAGCGAGCAACTGCAAAATTATCAGACTGTACAGGTCCTGAAAGGTTTCCGTCATGTCGTTGAAGGGGAAGCCGATCCGGATTTCCTGATCCGTCCAGCTGTGCTGAATGGATTAAAGGCCTTGGCAGATTATGGCTACACCTATGATCTGTTGATCCGTCCACGGCATTACAAAGCAACATTACAATGTGTGGACCAAAACCCAAATTTGCAATTTGTGCTGGATCATATTGCCAAACCGCCGATAAAAACTAGAGAGTTTGATGAATGGGCAGCCTTTATTGATGCACTAGCGGCTTATCCGAATGTGGTATGTAAAGTCTCCGGCCTGGCTACTGAAGCGGACTGGACTGGATGGAAGCTCGATGATTTCAAACAGTACCTGGACCATATTTTCACCCGTTTTGGAAAACAGCGCATTATGTATGGATCTGATTGGCCAGTATGTTTATTGGCCGCCTCTTATGAAGAGAGCATTGCCATTGTCGAAGATAAACTGGGTGACTTTACAGCAGCTGAAAAGAAGGCATTTTGGGCAGAAAACGCAATACGTATATACAATCTCTAAGAAAAAAACATTATGGATCTTCATTTAAAAGATAAAATTATTATTGTGACCGGGGGAGCAAAGGGAATCGGACGTGCCGTGGTACATGCCCTGGCAAAAGAAGGCGCTACCCCCGTCATCGTAGGGCGCAAGCAGGCAGACAATGAAAAAGTCAAGGAAGAAATCAAACAGTTCGGAATCGATGCGCTGTGTATCGAAGCTGAATTGTCTAAACCTGAGGATTGTGAAAAGGCTGTGCAGAAGACCTTGGAAATCTATGGCCGCATAGATGGTCTGGTGAACAATGCCGGACAGAATGATGGTGTTGGCCTAGCCTCCGGTAATTATGAAAAATTCGTCGCTTCATTGCATAAAAATCTAATTCATTACTATTTAATGGCCCATCATGCTTTAGATGCACTGAAAGCAGCCAAAGGAAGTATTGTGAATATTTCATCGAAAACCGGGGAAACAGGACAGGGAAATACCTCTGCCTATGCAGCTTCTAACGGTGGACGGAATGCGCTGACACGCGAATGGGCTGTAGAATTGTTGCCCTATTCGATCCGTGTGAATGCGATTATTGTTGCCGAATGTGCGACACCACAATATGATACCTGGATCCAGACTTTGCCAAATCCAGTGGAGACCTTGAAAAAAATTACAGACCGTATTCCGTTGGAACATCGGATGACTACAGCTGAGGAGATTGCGAATACCACTGTATTTCTGTTGTCCGATAAATCAAGCCATACCACAGGGCAATTGATTCATGTGGACGGTGGATACGTTCATCTGGACCGTTCCATTATCGCTGAATAAGCGAAGTTGGCACATATTGGATTTTGGAAGGTAAACATGAGGGGATCGCACAGCGCTGCTCATTTACGGCCAAGGTCCAATATGAATTTTATGCAGAACAACCGCTGATGAGAAAATACTCCACAGGCGCTGTTGGAGACAAAAAGATACAAACAAAAAAAGCCTGTTCATTTGAACAGGCTTTTTTTGTGGTGCCACCTGGGTTCGAACCAGGGACACAAGGATTTTCAGTCCTTTGCTCTACCAGCTGAGCTATGGCACCATGCTGACCTTTTATTTAAATCTGTGATCATCAGATTGAAGCGTGGTGCCAGCTGGATTCGAACCAGCGACACAAGGATTTTCAGTCCTTTGCTCTACCAACTGAGCTATGGCACCGCTTTTTTGCAGTCGTTTTTATTCCCGATTGCGTTGCAAATATAGTGTGATAATTTGAATTCTAAAATTTTTGGGCATATTATTTTTACTCTTTTTTCGAACAGGTTGATTTTGATCGAGATAAAATTACAAGAAACTAACACATCGGAAAGGGAATAAGCTGTATCTTTGCATTTCAATAATTAGCGATGAGTAAAAGAGGAAGAGTTTTAGTTGCAATGAGTGGGGGGGTGGATAGCTCTGTAGCTTCCGTCATGCTTCACGAACAAGGATATGAGGTTATAGGTATCACCATGAAAACCTGGGATTATGCATCCGCAGGCGGTTCGTCAAAGGAAACCGGATGTTGTAGTCTTGACAGTATCAATGACGCTCGTACATTAGCCGTAAACTATGGTTTCCCTCATTATATATTGGATATACGTGATGAGTTTGGAGATTTTGTGATTGATAATTTTGTCGAAGAATACATTGCCGGGCGTACACCTAACCCGTGTGTGCTCTGCAATACGCATATTAAATGGGAAGCGCTGATGAAGCGTGCCGATAAATTGGATTGTGAATTTATCGCTACGGGGCATTATGCCAACATCCGTATGCACGATAATGGCCGTTATGTGATATCCAAAGGTAAGGATGAGAATAAGGATCAGTCGTATGTGCTATGGGGGGTATCCCAAGAGAACCTGGCGCGTACACAATTCCCGTTAGGATCGTTCACCAAAAAAGAAATCCGTCAGATGGCGTTGGATATGGGACAAAAAGAGCTGGCCAATAAATCGGAGAGCTATGAGATCTGTTTCGTCCCTGACAATGATTACCGTGCCTTTTTAAGGCATAAGGTACCGACGTTGGATCAACAGATCGGTCCGGGTAACTTTATCCTTTCAGATGGAACGGTTGTGGGCAAACATATTGGTTATCCCTATTTCACGATCGGTCAACGTAAGGGCTTAGGCATCGCTTTAGGCAAACCGATGTTTGTGATCGAAATTCTCCCTGAAAGTAATACCGTTGTATTGGGCGAGGAACACGAACTTGAAAAATCACATGCCTATGTTCGTAATGTGAACTTTGTCAAATATGCAGGACTGGATCAACCGATGGAAGCAATTTCAAAAGTGCGGTATAAAGATTCAGGAGCTCTGTCTACCATCTCGCAAGAGGGCGATAAAGTGCGTATAGATTTTGTACACAATGTGAAAGGTATTGCGCCGGGACAATCCGCCGTATTCTATGAAGGAAATGATCTTTTAGGCGGTGGTTTCTTGATGAAATAAATAAAGCTGGTCTGAATTCCAGAATAAAATTTTAATCCCTATGCTGTTACAGTATAGGGATTTTTTTCATTAGGAATTTCTGAGATTATGGGCGGCTATGATGCCTGCCGGATTTAAGTCGATCGAATTGAGCAGAAAGGCGTAACTATTTCTTTTGTCAAGATAGAGGGTCGAAAGCGATACTAAAATTGTATCGTAATCCTTATCAGTTAAACCAAAAGTAAGTGTTTTTGCCTCATGTCGTTCACTACTATACCGTGTTAATTCGATTTCGTGGGAGACAATCGTTTGAGCCTGTCTTTTATCAAAAGACAGGCTTACAATTTCAATCTTTAAGACAATATGGCTACATGACTTGGGCCAATAGAAATTTTCATCTCCTTTTAATTCGGGTATGTGGATTGATATAGCCCCTGTAGTTGCGAAATTCACGGTGGTATCGAAATAAAGGTAATCGTAGATATGACAATTCTTATTGAACTGAAAGTCGACCAATCGCTGGATATTTCCCTGGCTAACTCGTTGATCGCCGGGGTTGTGTTTTCCATTGCCAAGCAATACACGCTGCATACGTTTAACTAGTCGGTTGTGCATTTCGCTGTCATGTAGTTTTTGATGTACAGCATTGAAAGCCCGGCGGATTATTGCGCCTGCTGTGCTCGCTGTCCCGAAATCAGACGCGGCAGCTTCCGTCCATATCGTTTGACGCATTTTGTCCGAAGGTTTAGTCTGTACGACATTTTTGTCTCCAACTTTACGATTGACCAAATTTCCAAGTTGGCCTTTCAAATATCCATTTTCAATTATTGCCATAGTTAAAGTTAACTATTTAAATCGCTGAAAGGTAGTTTTTTACAACTTTTATAAGGTTTAAAATAGTGATATACTGCGTTTTATGAATTTTGAAATGTTGGGTACTTCACGATTATTAAATTGGCAATGGATACCAGTATTGTTCGCTGTAGCTCTAGTTGAGATAGAGTATAGATTCGGTTAAGAAAGGGAGTGTGAGCGGGATGTTTCGGTGATCATACCGATTTGTAAGCGTGATATAGTCGCTGTCAACACGGAGTGAACACGGACTCAGGTCGGATTGAGGGACCTTAAGATGATAATAGGTTTAGTAGGTTATATTGCTCAAATAAAAAGCAATAATTGATCTAAATTGCTTTTTATTTGAGCAATTATGGAAGAGCAGTTGTTGGAGTTTCAAGCCTACTAACATAGGAAATATATGTGGCAGATCGGGGTGAATTTGTGTGTTGCTTAGTCTCTGCTTTCTAATGGAAAGAAAGGGTGACATATTTTTGCGATTATTGCTAATATTTTTAGTAATTTTAACTTATGAATCAGTCAGCATATTTTAAGGGCAGAGGGGCACAGATCAATCCCAATAATAAATTCTTTGCCAACCAGTACGTACAGGAGCATATTGAAGGGTTGGATGAAGAATTTCTCGGGGCTGAAAAAACTCAATTTATTCCCACACATCCCAAATCCATCATATCCAAATCCAATAGTCCGGACCTCCGGTTTGAACGATCGATCAATCCTTACCAGGGATGTGAACATGGCTGCATCTATTGTTATGCACGCAATTCGCATGAATACTGGGGCTTTAGTGCCGGGTTGGATTTTGAACGCAAGATTCTGGTCAAACACAATGCAGCTCAGCTTTTGGAGCACGAGTTTCGCAAACCAAACTATCAGCCGGAACTGATTATGTTATCCGGAAATACGGACTGTTATCAGCCTATTGAACGCAAACTGGGCATCACCCGGTCCCTTTTAGAATTGATGCTAAAATATCAACATCCTGTTTCCATCATCAGCAAAAATGTATTGATGCGGCGAGATTTTGATCTCCTGCGCGAGCTGGCGGCACTTAATCTGATCTCGGTTGCCGTGACCATCAATTCTTTGCGGGAAGATGTGCGCCAAAAGATGGAGCCCCGTACCGCTACTGCATCAGCACGCTTAAAACTCATCGAGGGATTGACGGGGATAGGCGTACCTGTGATGCTGATGATGGCACCCATCGTTCCCGGGATCAATAGTGATGAAATTTCAGATTTAATCCGCTCGGGTGCAAATGCGGGTGCAATTACAGCCTCTTATACCATTGTGAGGCTCAATGGACAGATCGGTGCCATCTTTAAGGATTGGCTGTATCAGCATTATCCAGAGCGTGCTGAAAAGGTACTGCACTGGATCGAAGCCTGTCATGGCGGAAAAATTAATGATACCGACTTTGGACGAAGGATAAAAGGGGATGGCAATATGGCCGACAGCCTGCAGCATCTGTTTAAGCTGTCGGTCAAAAAATATATGGGTAATGCTGTCTTGCCTTCCCTGCGCAGAGATCTATTTCGCCTACCGGACGCAGGGAAGCAATTGGGGTTATTTTAATTTCCTTACTTTTTTCTTTTGATCAATATATAACTGATATATAGCAATACTAACCAGACAGGGATCAGTTCGACGGGTAATTTCATGCCGGTCACCCACATAATACCCAATACAGCGACCAGAAAGATAAGACAGATGTAGTTACTGAGCGGGTACATAAATGAGGGGAACTTGGTCTGTAAATGTGCTTCGAGCTTATTTTTCCGGAAATAGAGATGTGTAATGGAAATCATCAGCCAATTGATGATCAAGGAAGAGACAACCAATGACATGAGTATTTCCAGGGCATTCTTTGGTGCTACATAATTGATAAATACGCAGATCGCAGCAAAGAAAGCTGAGACCAGGATTGCATTGATCGGTGCATGGTTTTTATTGAGTTTGGATAAAAACCTCGGTGCATGGCCCTGTTCTGCCAGACCATACAGCATCCGGCTATTACTATAGACACTACTATTGTAAACGGATAATGCTGCGGTAAGAACGATCAGATTTAAAGCGTTGGCGATAATTTTTGTGAAATAAAAGGTCTGACCAAAAATCGTGAATTCAAAGCCATTGAGCTTGTCAAATACCAGCACAAAGGGGCTGGTATCTGCCGTGATATTGGTCCAGGGTGTCAAGGAAAATAGGATGACCAGGGCGCCCACATAAAAAATAAGGATACGGTAGATAACCTGATTGGTCGCTTTTGGAATATTTTTTTCGGGATGTTCAGCTTCGGCCGCTGTGATGCCCACCAACTCCAGACCGCCAAAAGAAAACATAATAAGTGCTATGGCTGAGAGCAGGCCCTCATAATTTCCATCTGCTGTCTGGTTGAACCAGCCTTTGGGGAAAAATCCACCATGTGCTGTCAGGTTGTTCAGTGAAGCCTCCTCACCGCCACTGCCGCTCAGCAGCAAGTAGACACCAAAGACAATCATGGCAATGATAGCCACGACCTTGATGATTGAAAACCAGAATTCAGTTTCACCATAAATCTTTACAGAAGCAAGATTTAATGCGTTGATGGCAAAGAAGAAAAACAAACTGGATCCCCATAATGGGATTTCAGGCCACCAGAACTGGACATAGACCCCTATTGCGGTCAGTTCGGCCATACTGACCAAAATATAGAGTACCCAATAATTCCAGCCTGAGGCATAGCCGGCAAAGGCCCCCCAATATTTATTGGCAAAATAACTGAAACTCCCTGAAACAGGCTCTTCGACGACCATTTCCCCCAGTTGTCGCATGATAAAAAAGGCGATTATTCCGGCAAATGCATAGCCGAGGATAACGGCGGGCCCGGCAAGGGTAGCCGCTTTTCCAATACCCAAAAATAAGCCGGTTCCGATGGCTCCTCCCAAAGCAATTAATTGAATATGCCTATTCTGAAGGCCCCGCTTTAATTGTTTTGAATCCTTATTGTTCTGTTTCTCCATGTGTATGGTTAATACGGTTACATTTTTGTCGGCTCTTTCAAGCCCTGTATGTTTTGATATTTGTGTGCTATACGCCAACTATAGCGATCTCTCTCAAGCGCATAAAGTTAATAAAACACTTAGGTATTTAAAGCACTTTATGTATTGGTTTTTTGTGCTGTGGGAGCTGAGCGTGTTAAACAATGCGGGAAAATATCGTTTTTAATAGGAAACGCTGTCCGGTATAAGACAGCGTTTCTCTTTTTTAGTAGCTAGTGTGATTTTTGGCTACTTTACTATAAAACGAAATTTTGTTCGTAAATGTTACACGAAAAGACAAATTAATTTGCTTTTTGAGGTTTTTCTGCGCTGTTGCAGCTGCAGCCACAACCTTTGGAGCAGCTCGACTTACCTTTCAGTGATTTTTGGATGTTCCTAACGACATACCATACTGCCGCTATGACCAAAATTCCAACGATGAGATATTGTACTGTTAAATTATCCATAGCCTATTTTTTTAAGTGATGTAATTAGGCAAGTTATTTATTTCAAAAGCTGATAGGCAATTAATGCACTTAAATAGGCCAAGCCTGTCATAAAACCAACCTGAATCAAGGTCCATTTCCAGGAGCCTGTTTCCCTTTTTACTGCTGCTATTGTACTCATGCATTGCATGGCAAAAGCATAAAATAACAAAAGCGATATGCCAGAAGCAAAATTATAGGCGGGTAGGCCTGTGTTGCGATTGATCTCGCTTTTCATTTTGCTCAGTACCGTTGTTTTGGTGGCTTCATCTTCGATGTCGACTTCGTCACCAAGGCTATATACTGTAGCCATTGTCCCCACAAAGACTTCACGTGCCGCAAAGGAAGAAATCAATCCAATTCCCATTTTCCAGTCGTAGCCCAAGGGTGCTACTATAGGTTCAATGGCCATGCCAAGATAACCCAGGAAGGAATGCTCCAGACGGTAGGATGTGACCTCATGATCCAGGTCTTCCGCTGATAAGTTAGGGTTGTTTTGCTGCACGATTTCTTCTGCCCGGCTGAATTTGTCATTTGGACCAAAGCTGCCCAAAGCCCAAAGGATAACAGAGATGGCCAAAATAATCTTACCAGCGCCGAATACAAAGCTCGAGGTTTTTTCCCAAACGTTTAAAGCGACATTCTTCCAGTCCGGCGATTTATAGGTCGGAAGTTCAAAGATCAGAAACGATCTGTGTTTGGATTTAATGATCTTGGTCAGGATGATGGCTGAAAATAAGGCCGCAAATATACCGAGTAGGTACATGACGAACAATACTATTCCCTGTAGGTGAAAACCAGCATAGGTTGTGTCGGGAATCACCAGTCCGATGAGGACGATATAGATGGGAAGACGTGCTGAACAGGTCATGAAAGGCGTCACCAATATCGTGACAAGTCTTTCTTTTGTATTTTCAATATTCCGCGCAGACATGACTGCCGGAACGGCACAGGCCACACCGGATATCAATGGAATGACAGATTTGCCGTTCAGTCCAAAAGGGCGGAGCCAGCGATCCATTAAGAATACCACCCGGCTCATATAGCCTGTTTCTTCCATGATGGAAACAAAGATATACAAGATGACGATCTGTGGAATGAAGATCACAATACCACCTATGCCTTTAATGATACCATTACTGAGCAGGTCAGTCAATGGACCTGGAGGAAGTACGGTTTGTGTATAGGCTGCCAGGTCACCGAAAAGACCATCGATAAAATCCATGGCGGGCCCTGACCAGGTATATATGGCCTGAAAAATCAAGAAAAGGATACCAAAGAAGATGATATATCCAAAAATGGGATGGAGGAGTATCTTGTCAATGGTATTGGTCTTGTTCGTATTTGAAGTCTCATCCTTGGCATAGATCGTAGCGAGGCTCTGATCCAGGGATTTGCTGCGGAGTATGGCTTCATCTTTTTGTAATTTCTCAGCTTTCAGCTGATATTTATCCCGGATGTGCTGAATGGCCTGGTTTTTCTCCTTGGACAAGAATGAAACCTCACCTTTTGCTAAATATTGCCAGGTGTGGTATTCCGTTTCCAGTGGAAACAGGCGTTTGGTCTCTTCCAAAGCATCATTTGCTTCGGCCGGAAGGCTGAACTGACTGATGTACATCGGTGGTACAGCATCAAAATTTTTGATCAGCTGATCAATACCTTGGCCTGTGCGGGCATTGGTTTGGTAGACTTTTGTATTCAGCAGCTGCTCGAGTTGCTGAATATCTATGCTTATCCCTTTTTCTTTGGCTTCATCGATCATATTGATGACGAAGATGGCCGCAAGCCCAAGTTCGCGGGCCTGCTGATAAAGTATGATAGACCTTTTTAAGTTGGTTGGTTCAGCGACAACAATAACAAGATTTGGTCTGAAGTTGTTCTCCTTGTTGACTAAGGTATTGAAGACGACTTCCTCGTCCATTGAACTTGGGAATAGCGTATATGTCCCCGGAAGATCAATGATACGGTAGGTCTTGTTGTTGGCTTTAACCTGTCCTTCACGTTTTTCGACCGTGACGCCGGGATAGTTTCCTACTTTCTGATTTAATTTTGTAATCCGGTTAAAAAGGGAAGTTTTACCCACATTTGGATTACCCAAAAGTGCAATAATCGGGTTATTCATTATTTCTGATCAATAAGGATGACTTTAGCTTCTGATTTACGTATGGCAATCAAGGCATTATTAGCAATAATACTTAAACATATTGGGCCATTCAGCGGAGCGATATGTTTCACTTCCACTTCAGTGCCGGGCACAAAACCCAATTCGAAAAATTTAGCTGGAATATCTTGCGAATCAAAATCAATAATCACCGCTTTTTCCCCTTTTTTTAGCTTGTCCAAGCTATTTTTATTACGCATCTACCTGTTTTTTTATCTGTTTCAAATATACAGTTTTTCTGTCATTTAGAATGATTCTAATGTCATAGTTATGTATTTAGCGCAAAAAACAGCTATCTTTACGTTTAAAAAAGGATTAATTATCAACCAAAATGAAGATCGAGGACGAAATCAAGGTAAGTAAATTCAGTAATGACTGGCATCGTTGTACAGTGAATATCCTTTATACGTACAACTGGATTAACAATGAGCTTGAACAAAGGGCGGCTAAAGAAGGGATCACGTTGAAACAGTTTAATGTCCTGCGTATCCTCAGGGGGCAATATCCTAAGCCAGCAACCAATAGCCTGATCAAATCCAGAATGTTAAGTACGACACCGGATATTTCCCGCATGATTGACAGGATGGTCATGAAAGGCCTTGTTTCACGCTGCCAATCTGGTGGGGACAAACGTGCTGTGGATTTAGTGATTACGGATAAAGGGCTGACCACGCTTAAAAATCTTGATGAAACCATGTTGCTGAAGGATATTCTTCCCAATAGAATTAGCGAAGAGGAGGCGGTTCAACTGAGTGAACTGCTGGATAAAATGAGAGGTTAAAGCCGCTCCTGTACAGCCAAATTTAATGGTTGTGATCATGATGATCATGATCATGGTGTTCCTGATGGTTATGTTCACCATGACTATGATCATGACCATGTTCGTCAACAAATGCAAAACTTGCCAGGGCAATGGCTACGCCAGCAATGACAGCGATCATTTTCTTTTTATTGAATTTATGATGGTCTATGGATCCGGATTCGAATAATATGGTGGTGGAGATATGTAAAAATATACCGATCACAACGGCCATGATCTTATCAAAATATTGCTGAATATCACCCACTTCTCCGGCACTGATTGCTTTACTGAGCAAGAAGCCAAAAGGAGTCATCGCCGCAAATAGGGCCAGGGTGATGATAATAGTATTCTTTTTCAGCTGTGTGCTGATCAGGATACTGCCCAGCGCAAATGCCGCCGGAATATGATGGATGGATATCCCCAGTGCCAGCTCAGTCTGATGTGTGGCTGCCAGGGGCATTCCTTCCAGAAAAGCATGCAAACAGAGGCTGAACATGATGCCAATAGGGAAACTATGGCTATGATGCCCATGCTCGGAATGGATATGCCCATGTTCTATGCCCTGGGAAAATTGTTCGAGAAAAAGCTGAAATAAAAAGCCTGCAAGCACATAGATCCCCAAGACTTCGGGGGAGGTATTGGTGGATTGATAAACATGTGGAATGAGGTGCAGCACCGTAATGGAGAATAAATAAGCTCCACTGAAAGAAAGGATCAGTTTTAGAAAATTGGTCCCTTTTTTTTGTACAAAAAATACAGCAATTCCACTTGCAAATGCAGGTATGAATAAAATTAAAATCAATAAAATTGAATTCATTATATGTGTTCAGTTTTAAAAAAGCTTGGTACGAACCGCTTGAACAGATAGCCCGTTGCTAAGCCTACCAGGATACCCAGGGCTGAACCACAGAGGATGTCAAACGGATAATGGACACCAACATAAATTTGAGAAACAGAAATCAGAAATGCCCAGGCAATACACAGCCACAGGACATATTTCCATCTCCTCCGGAACAGCACAATCCAGAAAAATGCCAATGAAAAGTGATTGGCTGCATGGGAAGATGTAAAACTGAAGCCTGAACCGCAGCGCACACGGATGTTGACATTCTCCTTGAACTCCACATCATTGCAGGGCCTGATTCTTTTTACTGTTTTTTTGATCAGATGAGATGATATACCATCAGAAATTCCGAATGTAACCAAAGTCATCACAACAATTAATATACCTGTCTTCCCATAGGTCTTGATGAAAAAGATGATCAGAAATAAATACAAAGGTGCCCATGTGTATGGATTGCGCAATATCGGCAATAACCAATCAAATACAGGATTACTCAAGCCTTGATTGATGGCAAGAAAAATTTCTTGATCGATGTGTATTAATTGTTGAATCATAAATGTTGCTGATTACAATGAAATTCCCAAACTTTTAAAACTCCCTTTTCAAAAGTAAAAATAATTTCATTGCAAACGATTGTTTCTTTTAAAAACAACTTTGTTGCAACAAAGATACGTTAAATATTCATTAATTATAATTTTAATTCGATATTTTATTGCCATAATGCTAAATTTACACGTTAATCAATTCAAAGGAAATGACTTTAATTAAATCAATATCAGGAATACGTGGTACGATAGGCGGTCGTGCAGGCGAGGGTCTTACGCCAATAGACATTGTTAAATTTACTGCCGCTTACGGGAAAATCATTGTGAAACAAAGTGGTATAAATAAAATTGTGGTGGGCAGAGATGCCCGTGTTTCAGGTGAAATGGTCAGTAATCTTGTCATTGGTACTTTACAGAGCATTGGTGTTGACGTAGTTGACCTGGGCTTATCCACTACACCGACGGTTGAGATTGCTGTTCCGATGGAGCAGGCTGCTGGCGGGATCATCTTGACAGCCTCCCATAATCCTGGTCAATGGAATGCCCTGAAGTTATTAAATGCAAAGGGTGAATTTATCTCAGATGCTGAGGGCCAAGAAGTGCTGGCACTTGGGGAATCATTGGATTTTGACTTTGCCGAAGTCGGAGAATTGGGGCAAGTGCATAAAGATTATTCTTATTTACAGAAACATGTCGATGCTGTATTGGCATTGGAGTATGTCGATCCGGAGGCTGTGCGAGCAGCTAACTTTAAAGTTGCCCTGGATGCAGTTAATAGTACAGGAGGAACATTTATTCCAGCTTTGTTGGATGCGCTGGGGGTGCAGACGGTTTACAAGATCCATTGCGAACCTAACGGCCAGTTTCCGCACAATCCCGAGCCGCTCAAGGAACATTTGACGGACCTATCAGCTGCTGTGATCGAAAATAAGGCTGACCTGGGGATCGCAGTTGATCCAGATGTGGACAGATTGGTCTTCATGATGGAGGATGGTGAACTATTTGGCGAGGAATATACACTCGTTGCGGTAGCAGATTATCTGTTGCAACATAAAAAAGGAAATACGGTCTCTAATTTATCGTCCACACGCGCATTGCGTGATGTCACCAAGGCACATGGTGGTGAATATTATGCCGCTGCCGTGGGTGAAGTCAATGTGGTGACTAAAATGAAGGAAGTCGACGCTGTCATTGGTGGCGAAGGCAATGGGGGAGTGATCTACCCGGCGTCGCACTACGGCCGTGATGCCCTGGTGGGTGTGGCAATCTTCTTGACACATCTAGCTAAGCTGGGTAAAAAAGCTTCGGAATACCGCGCTTCATTACCGCAGTATTTTATGTCCAAAAATAAAATTACGCTGACGCCGGAATTGGATATTGACAACCTGTTGGCAAAAATGGAGGAAAAGTATAAACATGAGGACCATACGACCATTGACGGGCTGAAGATTGACTTTGAAAATGAATGGGTCCACCTGCGTAAATCAAATACGGAACCCATCATTCGGATCTATTCAGAAGGACCAACGCCGGAAGCAGCTGAACAGATCGCACAGAAGATCATCCGTGAGATCGAAGAAATAATTAAATAAAAACAAAAAGCTGCATTTGCAGCTTTTTGTTTTATCCATGTCCTTATCATGTGGTGCTTGGATGGGAAAAGCTGTACATTCAATAAAAATAGGGTAAAATGTATGATTAAAAAGATAGGCATAGGCATTTATTGTTTTCTGAGCTTGTTGCTGTTCAGCCTACCTTCGCTCGCGGGGGAAGCTGTGGACGAAGTCAACGCTGTTTTGGACAGTTGGCACAAGTCATCCGGGGAGCTGAAATATGGCCCCTTCGTCAATTTGGTGGCTGCGAATGCGGTTATTATGGGGACTGACCATGAAGAAAGGTGGGACAAGGCCCATATGGACCAATTTTCAAAGCAATATTTTAATCCGAAATACGCCTGGACATACAGTTATGAAAATAGGCATATCAGTTTCAGTCCCGATAGTGCAACGGCCTGGTTTGATGAGACCTTTAAAATCAACACCAAGCTCTTCCGGGGTACAGGGGTGTTGAGCAGAATTGACCGTGAGTGGAAGATCAGCCAATATAGCCTGTCTATGATCGCCCCGTATCAGGAAGTCAAATCTGCAATAGGCGGAAAGATCAGCCAGAAGATCCACAGCAATCTTTTGCTCGTGATGGTGCTGTTTTTCTTTATGGCCATGTTGTTTGTGCTCAGTCAACGGTTAAAGATTTCATATCCGATCTTACTGGTCATTGGCGGCCTGGGGATTTCATTAATCCCGGGAGCCCCGGTGATTAGTATAGATCCTGACATTGTCTTTCTGGTATTTTTACCACCATTGCTGTTCGAGGCCGCCTGGTACACCAATTGGGACAATTTCCTGAAGTGGCGGAGATCGATTTTGATCATGGGATTTGGGCTGGTATTTTGTACCTCCTTGGCAATCGCTTATTTTTCGGTGAGCATTATCCCCGGGTTTACGCTGGCGCTGGGCTTTTTATTAGGGGGAATTATTTCTCCGCCAGATGCAGTAGCGGCCAGCTCCGTCTTAAAAGGTGTCAGTATCCCCAAACGTGGGATCACCATTCTGGAGGGGGAAAGCCTAGTCAATGATGCGGCGTCATTAACTGTATTCCGGTTTGCTTCCATCGCTATTCTGACCGGACAGTTTGTGATGAGTACTGCGACCACACAGTTTCTGGTACTCTCGGTCATGGGCGTTGTGGTGGGGCTTGTCATCGGCCATATCCTGTATGTTTTTTTACGATACGTTGCCAAATCGTCAAGCATCACGACCCCGATCACGCTGATCGCACCTTATCTGATGTATATTGTGGCGGAGCATTTTGAATGGTCAGGAGTCTTGGCGGTGGTCAGTGGGGGGCTGTTTCTTTCTTTTAGGGCGGGCGATTACCTGAATTATCATACCCGGATACAGACAAAAGAAGTCTGGGCAACCGTTGGATTTCTGTTGAACGGATTTGTCTTTATCCTGATCGGCTTGGAACTGCCGGTCATCATCAATGGGTTGGGAGAGTATTCGATGGAGGAGGCTATTGACTATTCATTGGCTATTTGTGTTATCGTCATTGTACTGCGATTGGTGGCGGTTTATCTTTCTGCATTTTTACCACGGATACTGTCCAAGCGGGTTCGGATCAGGGAGAAAAGTCCCGGCTGGAAGTTGCCTTTGGTCGTTGGTTGGGCAGGCATGCGGGGCGTCGTTTCCCTGGCGTCGGCTTTGGCGATCCCATTGACATTATACGATGGGACAGCTTTTCCGCACCGGAATCTGATTCTGTTTATCACTTTTGTGGTTATTTTGGTGACTTTGGTATTCCAGGGACTTACATTACCGCTGCTGATCAAGCTCATAAAAATCGAAGAAGTGGACGAGCATGCTTCCATGGAAGAGCAGATGGACGAGATCCGTGTGCGCCTTGGGAAGGAATCCATTGCTTATCTGGATAAGCATTATGCCAAGGAAATGATGGAATATGAAACCATTGCACGGGTCAAGGAGCAGATTATCCGGAGTGTAAATGCTTCTGAACGGGCCAAGGAAGAAGATACCCGGGCACAGCTCTCTGCGGTGAGGGGGCTGTACAATAAAATTATGCTGGAGCTGCTGACCTTACGCCGCAATGGCCTATACAAAATAAAAGAAAGCAAGGCTTATGATAGTGATGTGATCAAGGAGCTGGAATATTCGCTGGATCTGGAAGAATCACGGTTGTCACGCAAGTAAGCGTCTGCCTAGAGCCTGCCAGATAAACATCCACATCCAGAAAATTTCCTGTGGTGACTGCGGGTCTCTTTTGTTCAGAAGCTCGCTACAGGACTGTTTATCGTATAATGGCAAAGCAAGTCTATTGTACCAGCTTTGCTATTTTACCTTTATCGCCGGCTAAAAATACCGCTGATCCTCTTTTGGCCTGTTGGACAGCATTAAAACTATCGGTCGAAATATTGGTCCAATGGCTACCGGCATCATCCGAAACATCGGTGCCGGAAGTACCTGTGCAGATCAGCTGTCTTTTTGAGCGGTAAATAACGGCAGATTTAAAACCAGAAGGGGTTTGCGCTGCTGCGGTCCAGCCCTGACCTCCATCGTGGGTTGTAAAGCAGTTTTTTGTCCTGTTTTTATCCGCTTTGTAATCCCCACCAATGACGATGCCTTTCTTTGGGCTGGTGAAGGCCACAGAAAAAGGTCCGGTACTATTTTCTCCCTGGATAATAGGGCAAGGGTAGCGATTCCAGGTATTGCCTTGGTCCATACTGCTATAGATATGTGCGACCGTACCCCCGGTTGCGATCCAGAACTGACCTTTTTCAGTACAGAAAATCGATGTGCCACTCGCAGCGAAACCGGCCTCACCTTCAGCAATGGTATAGGTTAGATTGGCGGAGATATCGGTCCAGGTCTGCCCAAAGTCCATCGTTCTCAGTAAAGGCATCTTTCCGTGAATGGCATCGCCAAAAGCAATTCCTATTCCTGATGATGTGAAGGCAAAACCATCATAAAATATTTCAGGTCTGGTATCTTTAAAAATTTCTTTCCAGCTTCTTCCACCATCGTCCGTAAGCAGAATAAGTGCTGGTGATCCGGCTGAAATAATCAGCGCCTGATTCTCACCAAAAGCCTCAATATCTCTGAAATCGATCTTTTCATAACCAATGGGGTTGACCCAGAGCCAATTTTTTCCAGCGTCGGTACTGAGTCCAACAGTTCCATTACTACCGCTGACCCAAACGGTTTGGTCGTCCACTACGCTCAGCCCCCTGTAGCTGCTGTTGCGTTCTTGATTTAGCAGCTGGATCCTGTTCTTTTGAGCAGATAGCTGGTCAGAAAGAAAGAGCTGGATCAATAAAAAAAGAAATATGGGTTTCATGGTTTAATGATTATCGGTCTATTCTATCGGTAGATTTTCTTTTGATCAGTATCGGATCTAATACGATCTGTTCGATGGCTTCATAAGGATTCTTTTGTTTGACCATCTTCAGAAAGAGTTTGGCGCATTCCTCGCCCATTTTGTTGGCCTGCTGATCGATACTGGACAGGGTCGGTGTGATGAAAGAGGAGAATGTCTGATTGGCAAAACCAATGACACCGGTCCCCGGGATATCAATATGGGCAGATTTGAGTGCCTGAATGATCCCTACTGCCGTAAAATCGTCCCCTCCAATAATAGCATCAGGTGGCAGGGCAGCCTGAAGGAGTTTTTCCGTGCCCTTGACACCAGCCTCAATGGAAAGGTCGCCCCGTACAATGAGATCATCCTGTAGCTGCATACCGGCGTCCTTTAAGGCGGCTTCAAAGCCCTTAAAACGATCCTGAAAAATGGAAATTTCCTTATTGGTGGTGATCAAACCAATGTTTTTATAACCTTGCTCAATAAGATGATTTGTTGCGAGGTATCCTGCCTGAAAATCATCCAATTTGACAACGGGGGCAACAATATCTTGATGGGTACGGTCGAAAACAATGAGACATTTACCCTGTTTGATAACCTCCTGAAAATGATCGGTTTGTTGAGTTTCCAATGAAAGAGATACGATAATGCCATCTACCTGAGCCTCCAATAGGGTTTTTACACCATTTACTTCATCCGTAAAGGATTCATTGGATTGGTACAGCAGCAGGCTATAATTGTGTTTTTTGAGTTCTTTTTCAATACTGTGAACGGCTTCAGCAAAAAAGTGGATTTGCATGGTCGGAACGATCACTCCGATGGTATTGGATCTGCCCGAAGAAAGTGAGGATGCAATTTTGTTGACACTATAGTTCAATTCCTTGGCTTTTTCCAAAACTAATTTGCGCGTACCCTCGCTAATGGTGGGTACATTGTTCAACGCACGTGAGACGGTGGAGACTGTAACTCCAAGCGCACGGGCTATATCGTATATGGTGGTTTTTTTGTTCACGCTCCAAATTAAATAATTTTATTTAATATTTTGAAAATTCAGAAACATATCCTACTTTTATGCAACCGGTTGCAATTTTGTTGTCGAAAGGGGCAGGAGTTGTTTCGGTTATTATTTTTGTATAACCAGTTACAATAATTTACCATGTATTTTTTAGGTATAGATGTAGGTACTTCTTCAGTCAAGGTTTCCATTGTCGAGGCTTCTTCGCAACGTAAGGTCTGTTCAGTACAATATCCTGCTGTAGAGGCACCGATCATTTCGCTTCAGGCCAATTGGGCGGAGCAGGACCCGCTGGATTGGTGGGCCTATTTTAAGCAGGCATTATTAAAGGCCAATGCGCTGGGACTGTATGATCCAAAGGCGATCAAGGCCATCGGGATCGCTTATCAGATGCACGGGCTGGTGGTGGTGGACCAGGCGCAACAGGTACTCCGCAATGCCATTATCTGGTGCGACAGCCGGGCGGTTGAGCTGGGAAATACTGCTTTTGAAGAAATGGGGCGGTCCTTTAATCTGACCCATCACCTGAATTCACCGGGAAACTTCACTGCTTCTAAACTGGCCTGGGTGAAAGCGAATGAGCCTGAGGTCTATCAAAAGATTGATAAGATCATGTTGCCGGGGGATTTTATAGCCATGAAACTTTCAGGGCAGATAACGACATCCATATCTGCTTTGTCGGAGGGTATTTTTTGGGATTTTCAGGAGAATGAGCTGTCTCGGTCGGTCATGGACTACTATGGTTTTGACCACAGCCTGATTCCAGCTGTTCAGCCTGTTTTTTCGGAACACGGAAAGATTCTGCCAGCAGTGGCTGATGAGCTGGGCCTGTCCAGACAGGTGACCATCAACTATAAGGCTGGAGACCAGCCCAACAATGCGCTTTCCCTGAATGTGCTCGAACCTGGCGAGGTTGCTGCCACGGCGGGTACCTCAGGGGTGATCTATGGAGTCAGCGATCAGCTCATTGCTGATCGGGAATCGCGGGTCAATACTTTTGCTCACGTCAACTATGGGGAGCATGCTGTTCGGACGGGTGTGCTGCTCTGTATCAATGGTACGGGGATCATGAATAGCTGGGGCCGAAAACTGGTGGGGGCTGATCTTTCTTATGAGCAGATCAACAGTAGGGCTGCCGAATCCCCGATAGGGAGCCGGGGACTACAGGTTATCCCTTTTGGAAATGGGGCCGAGCGTATGCTGAATAATCAATCGGTGGGTGCATCGATGACGGGGATTGATTTAAACCGGCATCAGGTGAGCGATATTTTGCGCGCGATACAGGAGGGGATTGCTTATGCTTTTCGCTATGGCCTGGATATTATGCGTGAAAATGGTCTGTTTCCGCAAATGATCCGTGCTGGGCATGCCAATCTCTTCTTGAGTGCGGTATTCCGTGAATCTTTTGTGGGGGTGACCGACGTTCCTGTAGAGATCTTCGATCATGACGGCAGTGTTGGGGCGGCCTTGGGGGCTGGGATCGGGAGCGGTTATTACAGGGATTTCAAAGAAGCTTTCCATACGCTTAAACCGGTTTATACGGTGCAGCCGAATGATGTGGATCAGCATGAAGAAAATTATCAACAGTGGAAGGAAACTTTAAATGCAATAATCAATATAAAATAAGATGAATATTATCAAAGGACAGAAAGAATTTTTTAAAGGAATTGAACAGATACAATTCGAAGGAAAAGAGAGCAAAAACCCAATGGCTTTTCGTTATTACAATCCCAAACAGCTTGTTGCCGGGAAGACCATGGAAGAATATTTTAAGTTTGCCTGTGCTTACTGGCATTCTTTTAATGGTGATGGTTCGGATCCCTTTGGAGGCCCTACGCATCAGTTTCCTTGGGATGAGAGCAGCGATGCGATGACAAGAGCAAAGGATAAGATGGATGCGGCTTTTGAATTTATCAGCAAGATGAATATTCCATACTATTGTTTTCATGATGTGGACTTGGTGGATTACACGGACAATGTGCTGGAAAATGAAAAAAGACTGGCTACCATCGTGGATTATGCCAAAGAGAAGCAGCAGGCCAGTGGTATCAAGCTTCTTTGGGGGACAGCCAATCTGTTTAGCCATAAGCGTTATATGAACGGTGCTGCTACGAATCCGGATTTTCAGGTGCTGGCACATGGGGCTGCACAGGTCAAAGCGGCATTGGATGCGACCATCGCGCTGGGAGGTGAAAATTATGTGTTCTGGGGTGGCAGGGAAGGTTACATGAGCTTGCTGAATACCAATATGAAACGCGAGCAGGAGCATCTTGCTCAGTTTTTACATATGGCCAAAGATTATGCGCGCAAAAATGGCTTTAAAGGTACTTTCTTTATCGAGCCCAAACCTTGTGAACCGACCAAACATCAGTATGATTATGATGCTGCCACTGTATTGGGCTTCTTAAGACAATACGACCTTTTGGATGATTTCAAGCTGAACCTGGAAGTAAACCATGCTACCTTGGCCGGACATACTTTTCAGCATGAGCTACAGGTCGCCATCGACGCGGGAAAACTAGGTTCTATCGATGCAAACCGTGGCGATTATCAGAACGGATGGGACACGGATCAATTTCCAAATGATATCAATGAGCTGACCGAAGCAATGCTGATCATTTTGGAAGGTGGCGGATTTCAGGGCGGAGGGGTTAACTTCGATGCCAAAATCCGTAGAAATTCAACGGATGCTGAAGATTTGTTCTATGCTCATATCGGTGGTATGGATCTTTTTGCCCGGGCACTGATCACGGCCGAACGTATACTGGAAGATTCCGAATATCGTAAAATAAGGGCAGATCGCTATGCTTCTTTTGACAGCGGGCATGGGGCTTCTTTTGAAAAACGGGCGTTGACCTTGGAGGGCTTAAGGGATTTAGCCGTGGAATTTGGCGAGCCGCAGACCATTAGTGGCAAACAGGAGTATTTAGAAAATTTGATCAACAGATATATATAGTTTTGTAAAATATTTCTATATTAGGCGATCAAATTAAACCAATGACCAACACATGAATAATTATTTAAGCACAAAAGATTACATCGTTTTCCTGATATACTTTGTCATTGTAGCAGGCTATGGATTATGGGTGTATTACCGGAAAAAGTCGGAGTCGGTAGGTTCCAAAGATTATTTCCTTGCGGAAGGGTCTTTAACCTGGTGGGCTATCGGGGCTTCGCTCATTGCGTCCAACATTTCTGCCGAGCAATTTATCGGTATGAGTGGTTCGGGCTTCAAGATGGGGCTTGCCATTGCGACTTATGAGTGGATGGCGGCAATTACACTGATTGTGGTTGCGGTATTTTTCATACCCGTCTATCTCAAGAACAAGATCTTTACGATGCCACAATTTCTGCACAAGCGCTATAATGGTACGGTTGCAATGATCATGGCTGTATTCTGGTTGCTTTTATATGTCGTGGTCAACCTGACATCCATTCTTTACCTGGGCGCGATTGCCGTGAGCAGTATCTCGGGGATCAGCCTGGAAGCCTGTATGTATGCGATTGCTATCTTTGCTGTGATCATTACCCTGGGCGGGATGAAGGTCATTGGTTATACTGATATTATTCAGGTTTTCTTTTTGGTATTGGGTGGCCTGGCGACGACTTACCTGGCGCTGAACCTGGTGTCTGAGCACTATGGTGGCTCGGGGATATTACAGGGCTATCACCTGATGACGGAGAAAGCTTCGGATCACTTTCATATGATCCTGGACCGCAAAAATGAAAATTACCTGGATCTGCCTGGTCTGACAGTGCTGATCGGTGGTATGTGGATTGTCAATCTGAATTATTGGGGCTGTAATCAGTACATTACGCAAAGAGCCTTGGGAGCTGATCTGAAGACTGCCCGTAACGGGATCTTATTTGCTGCATTCCTGAAGTTATTGATGCCGATTATTGTGGTGTTGCCTGGAATTGCGGCATATGTGATGTGGAAAGATGGTCTGTTTCAAAATGAAATGATGCAGCATGGTGAAGTCAACCCTGATCACGCCTATCCGGTCTTGTTAAACTTATTGCCTGCCGGGCTGAAAGGACTTTCCTTTGCGGCATTGACTGCAGCAGTGGTAGCTTCATTGGCTGGTAAGGCAAACAGTATTGCAACAATCTTTTCACTGGATATCTATAAAAAGGTATTCAATACGGAAGCATCGGACAAAAAACTGGTCAATATCGGAAAGATCACTGTCATTGTGGCGATGATCTTGGCCGTCATCATTGCTCCACATCTGGGGATTGACAAAAAAGGAGGCTTCCAATATATCCAGGAGTATACCGGATTTGTGTCACCAGGTATTTTCGCCATGTTTATCTTAGGTTTTTTCTGGAAAAAAACAACTTCCAATGCTGCGCTTTTCGCAACAATTGGTGGGTTCATACTCTCGATTATTTTCAAAAAACTACCTGACTGGACAGATCTTTCTTTCTTGGCATCTACCGGTTTCTCGATTCCGAATCCAACGACAGGGATTTATGAGATTCCATTTTTGGATCGCATGGGTTTTGTTTTTGTGATCTGTATCGTTGGAATGCTGATCATCAGCCTGATCGACAACAAACGTGGTGTAGTGCCTCAAGGTCTGGAGGTTGATACAACGATGTTTAAAACACATAAGGCCTTTTTGGTGGGTGCATTGCTTGTGGCTTTATTGGTCACAGCGCTGTATTCGATTTATTGGTAATTTAACGACCGCCAAAAAGCCATCAGAAAAGCTCCTGTCATTCATTTTGATAGGAGCTTTTCTTTCATTATCCTGTCCTGTTTTTATTGATCATGGATAATCCTGAGCTGCTGTTCGCTGTGTAAAATGGTTATACCCAGTGTAAATCTTAAAAAATACCTATATTGTCTGATGAAAAAAACGTGCTGTGGTCATCCAGCCTACTGGCTGTGTCTAGCCTGCCCTGCCTGATTTTTATCATGCAGTTGGGGAGGTATCATGAAGCAGGCATCGCTGATGATGAAAGACTGAGCGTATCAATCCTAATTTATAATCTATATTGAACCCATAACGAGTTACAGATGAAAAGAAGATACTTGTCCTTATTGCCTACTGTTGCGGTTGTGCTGGCCGCATTTGTACCTATGCAGGGGAAGGCGCAACGTACCCAAAAACCTCCTTTGCATGGAAAACATTGGATGGCTATTACCGGCAAACCTTTGGCGGCAACCGCCGGGGCGCAGCTGTTCCAGCAAGGCGGAAATGCCGTGGATGCGGCATGTGCCATGCTTGCGGCCACTTGTACCATGTGGGATGTATTGAGCTGGGGCGGTGAGACACAGGCTTTAATCTATCATCCGAAGCTGAAGAAAGTGATCGCCATTAATGCCTTGGGTGTAGCTCCAACGGGTGCGACGGTGGATTTCTTTCGATCAAAAGGGTATGAATTTCCGCCAGAATATGGTCCTCTTGCCGCTGTGACTCCGGGTACTCCTGGCGGATTATGTCATATGCTGGCCAATTATGGTACCAAGAGTTTGGCAGAGGTACTGGCTCCGGCAATGGAAATGGCTGCAGGGTATCCCATTGATGCACAGACGGCCAACAGTATCGAACGGGGCAAAGATCGCATCAAAGAATGGCCATACAGCAAAAAAGTATTTTTGGTCCATGAAGGAAAAGAACGGGAAGCGCCTGAGGCGGGTGAACTGTTTGTTCAGAAAGATCTCCTTCAGACTTTAACGAAGCTTGTCGAAGCTGAAAAGGAGGCCATCACGGCAGGGAAAGATCGAAAATCAGCCATCATGGCTGCCTATGACCGTTTTTATAAAGGTGATATTGCCGATGAATTTGTCCGGGGCAGTAGCGAACAGGGGGGCTTGATCACAAAAGAGGACCTGGCCAACTGGAAGCCTATAGAGGAAGAACCTTTGCATGTCAACTATAAGGGAATTGATGTCTATAAACTGCAGGAATGGACCCAGGGGCCAGCGATGTTGCAGAGCCTGCAGTTGTTGAAAAATTTTGATCTCAAGGCCATGGGCTACAATTCTGCGCCTTATATCCATACCTTATATCAAGTGATGAACCTCGCCTTTGCCGATAGGGATTTTTATTATGGCGATCCTTATACAGAGCACAGGGCTCCTATTCAGGGCTTGTTAAGTGATGCATATGCAAAGGCAAGGGCAGCAATGATTGACCCGCAGCACAATAATCCGGCGGTATCTCCGGGTGATCCTTATCCATATGAAGGCAAAAAAAATCCGTATAAGGCTTTGTTGCAACAGCGCAGTCAGCAATTTGCACCCAATAGTGAGCAGAAAAAGGATTTTGTTCCCAAGCATGATGTGAGTGCCATGTCTGCACCATCTGCAGGATCAGCAGCAGCTCCCTTGGCCTCTTTGCCAACGGATAGTATTTATATGGATCGTCTGCTGCGTGGTACGACAACGGTGGAAGCTGCAGATGCTGAGGGCTGGGTCGTGTCGATCACCCCCAGCGGCGGTTGGCTGCCGGCATGTATCGCAGGAAATACGGGTGTGGGAATGAGCCAGCGCATACAAAGTTTTGTGCTGGATTCCTTGATCAATCCATTTAATGTTATAGCACCGGGCAAACGGCCAAGGGTGACGCTTACTCCTTCCTTGGCCTTAAAGGGAGATAAACCTTATCTTTCTTTTGCTGTGCAGGGGGGGGATACACAGGACCAGAACCTCTTGCAGTTCTTTTTGAATATGGTGGAATTTGATATGACACCACAGCAGGCCAGTGAGGCCCCAAATATCAATAGCAACCAGCTTTGGCTGTCTTTGGGCGGGACGAAGGTCGATGACCGAAAACCACGGTCAGGAAGCTTGCTGCTGGATAAGCGCACGACAGAAGCAACCATCAAACAGCTCAAAAAGATGGGGTATAGTATACAGTTGGGCGAACGTACCAGCGGTCCCATCAATGCGATCTATTTTGATCAGAACCATGGTACACTTTGGGGAGGGAGCAGCAATAATGGTGAAGATTATGGTATTGGATGGTAGGTTTTGTTATCTCCCCGCTATTTGGTATCTTACGTACTGATCAAAAAGGAGCTATATGGTTATGGAGGTTGGTGTCAGTAAATATTCTTTTGTCTTTCAACCTGATGCGGCAGGCATAGATTTGGTGGCAGGCTATAAGCAACGCTTAAGAACAGCCCTGGCGGAGCGCTTTCCCGATAAGAGCAAAGGCTGGTACCACAGCTGCAATTCCAAAGCGCATGTGACCATATGTGCCTTTGGGGCGAACGAGGAGAAACTGGCACTGGCGATGGTCGAGCTGCAGAAAGCACTCTGTTATGAGCATAGTCAATATGTTTATTTTGATCATTTTGCGGCTTTTGCCGGCGGGGCATTTTATATTGCGCCCACGGTGCATGCCCGAAGCTACCTCAGGGACCGGGCCCGCAAAGTAATCCGGGCATTGGATCGGTTTGACCTGATGGAAATCAGTGATGAGCCGCATATTTCTATCGGACGCCGGCTAGAACCAGAGAAAATTGCCGTGGCAGATGAGGTCCTGCGCACGGTGGACCTGAGCTTTATGTGCTCGGGTGTACATGTACGCCGATTTAATGCTGATCTGGGGCAATATGAAGTGATAGATTTTGTCAAATTCGGCAATCAATCCAAAGAAAATATAGGTCAGCTATCATTTAAATTCTAATTATATGTCCGTTTAATTGTCTAATCGTGTAAAGCTTTTTATCTTTAACCCAGCAATAGAAGATATTGTCCTTACAGTTAGCTATGCATCACGACGACTCCCATCATAAATCATTATCGGATATCCATGAAAGTGTGGATGTCAATCAAGGAAAATCCAAGTTCAAAAAAGTACTCAGTTTTTTTGGTCCCGCTTATTTGATCAGTGTGGGATATATGGATCCGGGCAACTGGGCCACCGATCTTGCTGGCGGGAGCCAGTTTGGTTATGCGCTGATCTGGGTGTTGTTAATGAGCAATATCATGGCGCTGTTGCTGCAGAACCTATGTGCACGACTGGGAATCGTACGGGGTAAGGACCTGGCGCAATGTAATCGTGAGACCTATCCCAAACGGATGAATTTTGTGCTGTATGTGCTGGCAGAGATTGCAATTGCTGCCTGTGATCTTGCTGAGGTGCTGGGGATGGCGATCGGGCTCAACCTGCTTTTTGGTATCGATCTGCTCTGGGGGGTATTGATCAGCTTTGCGGATACTTTTTTATTGCTTTATCTCCAAAAGTTGGGGATGCGCAAAATGGAACTCTTTATCATCGGTCTGATATCGATGATCGGTATGTGCTTTATGGTGGAGATGTTTTTGGCGAAACCGGATTTTGCGGAAGTGGCAACGGGATTTATACCGAGTATTCCGAATAGTGCGGCGCTTTATATTGCCATTGGTATTATCGGAGCCACGGTCATGCCACACAATCTGTACTTACATTCCGCACTTGTGCAAACACGGAAAATTGACCGGAATGAACTGTCTATCCGGAAATCGCTGAAATATAATTTTTGGGATAGTGCCATAGCCTTGAATTTGGCCTTTTTGGTCAATGCGGCCATCTTGATCCTTGCAGCATCAGTCTTTCACAAGAATGGCATGCATGATGTGGCCGAACTGGAAGATGCGTATCATTTATTGGGCAATCTTTTAGGTACGGAATGGGCTTCGAAGCTGTTTGCTGTGGCCTTAATTTTGGCTGGACAAAGTTCCACGGTAACGGGTACGCTCGCCGGGCAGATTGTGATGGAGGGATATCTCCGTCTACGCATTAGCCCGACACTGCGCCGGATCATTACCCGGTTGCTGGCGATCATACCTGCGGTATTGGTGATCCTGATTTCTGGGGAAGGAAGGGTAGGGCAGTTACTGATTTTTAGTCAAGTGATCCTGAGCATGCAACTGGCATTTGCGGTGATCCCGCTGATACATTTTGTGAGCGACCGGTCTAAAATGGGAACGTTCGCCATTAATCCCCTGACGAAGATTTTTGCCTGGATGATTGCCGCAATAATTGCGGTGTTAAATTTCAAGCTGGTGTATGATGAGGTTGTCGGCTGGATCAGTGAGGCAAACAATCCGCTTGTCACCGTGTTTCTTATTGTGGGGGCTTTAGGTCTATTTTGCCTACTGGTGATGACCGTGATCTATCCTATTTTACGTAAATCAAAACCTATTGAATTGGAAGTACACCCACCATTTGAAGCTTTACATTTTGAAGATAAGGGATCTTTCAAGAAGGTCGTGATTGCGCTGGATTTCTCCAATTCTGACCAAAAGGTGATCCAATATGCTTTGCAGCTATCCCATGCTGACACGACATTTGTGGTGGTTCATATTGTGGAAAGTGCATCGGTGAAGTATACGGGCGAGTCTACGGATGATTTTGAGTCCCGCCAAGATTTGGAACGATTGAAACTATATGCCGACTTTTTGTTGTCAAAGGGGCACCAGACGGAGTATGAACTGGGGTATAACAATCGGATCAAGAGTATTGCGGCACTGTGTGAGAAATACCGGGCGGATCTGCTGGTGGTCGGAAGCCATGGACATACCGGGGTGAAAGACTTTGTCTTTGGTGAGACGGTCAACAAGTTGCGCCATGCGGTAAAAGTTCCTGTGTTTATCGCGCAATAGTCGTTTAGATGCTGTTGGACAGCACAACTGTTGATACACTGTAATTTTATTCAGGAAAAAGTGCGGCAAGGGTCGGTAAATTCTAAATAATTCTTATTTTTGCGTCATCAAATCAAGATATGAGCGACGCTATTAAACACGAGTGCGGAATCGCACTAATTCGCCTGTTAAAACCCTTATCTTATTATCAGGAAAAATATGGTACGCCATTCTATGGCATCAACAAAATGTACCTATTGATGGAAAAACAGCACAACCGTGGACAAGACGGGGCTGGGATTGCAACCATCAAATTTGATGTTAAACCTGGAAATCGTTACATTTCGCGTTACAGAGCCATGGGCTCTTCTGCTGTTGCAGACATCTTCGAGTATGTACAGAAAAAATTTGCTTCTGTGCAGAAGGCTTTTCCAGAGGAATCAAAAGATACACAATGGTTAAAAGATCATGTAAGTTTTACCGGTGAAGTACTTTTAGGACATTTGCGTTATGGAACGCATGGAAAAAACAGTATCGAAAGCTGTCACCCCTTTTTAAGACAAAACAACTGGATGTCCCGTAATCTGGTTGTAGCGGGTAACTTCAACATGACCAATGTCGATGAGTTGTTGCAGCAATTGTACGAGCTGGGCCAACATCCAAAAGAAAAAGCGGATACCGTGACAGTTTTGGAAAAAATCGGGCACTTCCTGGATGACGAAAATCAGGAGCTCTTCGACCAGTTCAAAAAAGAAGGTCATTCCAATATCGAGATCAGTTCCTTGATCGCCAAGAATATTGATGTCGCCAAGATATTAAAGCGTTCGGCCAAAACTTGGGATGGTGGTTATACCATAGCAGGGATCTTTGGTCATGGTGACGCTTTCGTGATGCGTGATCCAGCTGGTATCCGTCCGGCGTTCTATTATCAAGATGATGAAATTTTGGTTGTCGCCTCGGAAAGACCAGTGATCCAAACGGCATTCAATGTGCCTATCGGTGCGGTTAAAGAAATCAAGCCAGGGCATGCATTGATCGCTAAGAAGGACGGTACGGTATCACAGGAAATGTTTAGACAACCTGTTGAGCAACGTTCTTGTTCATTTGAGCGTATTTACTTTTCCCGGGGATCCGATGCTGATATTTATAAAGAGCGTAAAGAATTAGGTAGATTATTGGTGCCTCAGGTACTGGAATCTGTCAAAAGCAATATTAAAAATACGGTATTCTCATTCATCCCGAATACAGCCGAGGTTTCTTACTATGGTTTAATGGATGGGATCAACACCTATGTACGGGATTTTCAGAAAGAGACGCTTTTGAACCGTTCGGAAAAAATTTCGGACGAGGAGCTTGATGAGATTCTGAGCATCAAACCTCGATTTGAAAAACTCAATGTAAAGGATGCTAAATTGCGTACTTTCATTACACAGGATGCTGACCGCACAGACATGGTACAACATGTTTACGATACCACTTATGGCATCGTTCAGGATCATGAAGATACCATTGTGGCCATCGATGATTCTATTGTCAGGGGAACGACATTAAAACAGAGTATTTTGACGATCTTGGATCGTTTAAACCCGAAGAAAATCGTGATCGTTTCCTCAGCACCTCAAATTCGTTACCCGGATTGTTATGGTATCGATATGTCGCGCATGGGTGAGTTTGTCGCTTTTGAAGCTGCAATCAATTTATTGAAGCAACGTGGCATGGCGCATATTATTGACGAGGTCTACCAAAGATGTGTGTTGTCAATGACGCAGGATGTCAATGAGATTGAAAACTATGTTAAGGCAATCTATGCACCGTTTACAGATGAGGAAATATCGGCCGAAATCGGACGTATTGTAAAACCACATCATCTAAAAGCAGAGCTTGAGGTTGTTTACCAGACATTGGACAATTTGCATCAGGCTTGTCCTGCGCATACCGGTGATTGGTATTTCTCAGGCGATTATCCTACTCCAGGCGGTAATAAGGTCGTTAATAAGGCCTATATGAACTGGATTGAAGGTAAAAATGTACGTGCTTATTTTAGTAGTTAGGACAAAGATCATTATAGAGAACAAGGGATGCATACCATATGCATCCCTTTTTTTATGTCAAGATAGGTCCGTCAAGGAGAAGGAACATGCCATATCGATCCTCATACTATAACCCTGCGATGATGGGTTTTAATCGAAAGATTCAATAGAAAATATCAATTCTTTCCGTACATTTAGCAGAGCGTGAAAGAGTTGACGGGTGGCTACAGCAGAAAGCCGCAAAATCGCTGCTAATCGTTATATACATGAAACATATTTTTAAGAGCCTTTATTTTCAAGTTATACTTGGGATATTAATCGGTATTTTCTGTGGTTTTTATTTTCCGGATTTTGCGGTTAAATTGAAGCCTCTGGGGGATGCTTTTATCAAGCTGATCAAGATGGTCATTGCACCATTGATCTTTAGTTCAATTGTGATCGGTATCGCCGGCATGCAGGATGTAAAAAAAGTGGGAAAGATTGGGCTGAGTTCCATTATCTATTTTGAGGTCATGACGACCATTGCCTTGATCATCGGTCTGATCTTTGTCAATGTGATTCAACCGGGTACGGGTATGAATGCTGATCCTGCAGATCTGGATATAACTTCGGTATCACATTATATTGCAGAGTCAAAGGAGCCACATAGTTTTATGGATTTTGTCCTGGGTATTATTCCGGAGAACGTGATTGCTTCGGTCGCTTCTGATAATCTCCTGCAGGTATTGGTATTTGCGGTGCTCTTTGGAATCGGCATGACCAAAATTGGCCGCAAAGCTTCAGAACCTGTTATCAATGTCCTGCAATCTTTTCTAAAAGTACTTTTTTCCATCATTAAGATGATCATGTACCTGGCCCCTATTGGTGCCATGGGTGCCATGGGTTTTACCATAGGAGCATTTGGGATCAAGGCCTTGACCAAGTTAGGCATGTTGATGTTGAGCTTCTACCTGACCTGTTTTATCTTTATCGTTATCATTATCGGCGCGGTATTACACTTCTATGTAAAGGTTAATATTTTTAAATTTCTGAAGTATATCAAAGGTGAAATTTTGATTGTATTGGGAACTTCCTCTTCAGAGTCGGCATTACCAGGTATTATGCAGAAAATGGAAGATGCGGGTTGTGCCAAATCAGTCGTTGGCCTCGTGATTCCGACCGGATACTCCTTTAATCTTGATGGAACGAGTATTTATCTGACGATGGCGGCGGTATTTATTTCACAGGCACTCAACATGCACCTGAGCCTGGAGCAGGAAATTACGCTCCTGTTGGTTTTGTTGTTGACTTCAAAGGGGGCTGCTGGTGTGACGGGGAGTGGCTTTGTGACGCTGGCTGCAACGCTACCTGTCGTGGGGCATGTGCCGGTAGAGTCTGTAGCTTTAGTTTTTGGTGTTGACCGTTTTATGAGCGAGGCCCGTGCGATCACCAATTTGATCGGAAATTCCGCAGCTACGCTGGTGATCTCAAAATATGAGGATAGCCTTGATGAAGAACGACTTCATGAGAAGCTCGGTTAGTATGCCCTATCGCTGATAAAGCCTATAGCACATTGGTACCCCGCGAGGGGAGGTATAAAAAAAGGAGGTTTTAAACCTCCTTTTTATCGTTTTCAATCCCTTTGGTCAGGTCCAGGGCGCCACTTACCTTTTCTTGTAGGAGCGCTAATTTGATGACCTGGGACATTTCAGTTACGTAGTGGAACTGCATATCTTTGATATAGTCTTCTTTGATTTCCAGGATATCTTTCTCGTTGGATTTGCAAAGGATGATATCTTTGATGTTGGCCCGTTTTGCAGCAAGAATTTTCTCCTTGATCCCACCCACAGGCAATACTTTGCCGCGAAGGGTGATCTCACCGGTCATCGCCAGTTTTTCTTTCACTTTACGTTGTGTAAATAAAGAAGTCAGGGCGGTCAGCATGGTGACACCTGCTGAAGGTCCGTCTTTTGGAATGGCTCCTGCCGGTATGTGGATATGGATGTCCCAATGGTCAAATACCCTATAGTCGATATCAAAATCCGCAGCATGGGCTTTTAGATAGGCCAATGCAATAGAAGCTGATTCTTTCATGACATCCCCAAGGTTCCCGGTTAGGCTCAGGCGGCCTTTGCCCGGACTTAAAGATGATTCAATAAATAGGATGTCACCACCAACGGAAGTCCAAGCCAAGCCTGTAACCACACCGGCGACATTATTGTTTTCGTAGATATCTTTATCGAAGATCGGTGCCCCGAGTATATCCAGGATATCCTGTTCGTTGATACTGGGATTGTAGTCTTTTTCCATGACGATGCGTGTGGCGATGCCACGGACGACGGAGCCGATTTTCTTTTCCAATCCCCGTACACCAGACTCACGGGTATAATCTTCGATGACCTTTTCAATGATCTTACTTTTCAGTGAAATGGCCTTGGCAGTCATGCCGTGCATTTCCCGCTGTTTGGGAAGCAGATGTTTTTTGGCGATCTCGATCTTCTCTTCAATGGTATAACCATTGACTTCGATGATTTCCATTCTGTCCAGCAAAGCCGGCTGAATGGAGCTTAAGGAGTTGGCCGTTGCGATAAACATGACTTTAGAAAGGTCAAATTCCATTTCCACATAATGGTCATAAAAATGCGTGTTTTGCTCTGGATCCAATACCTCTAGCAAAGCGGAAGATGGATCACCTTTGAAGTCAGCACTCATTTTGTCGATCTCATCCAGGATAAAGACGGGATTGGCGGTGCCAGCTTTTTTCAGCGATTGGATGATACGACCGGGCATTGCTCCGATATAGGTTTTGCGATGGCCCCTGATTTCGGCTTCATCACGCACGCCACCCAAGGCCATACGGGTATACTTACGCCCCAAAGCCTTGGCGATAGACCTTCCCAAGGAAGTTTTACCTACCCCTGGGGGACCTACTAAACAGAGGATGGGAGCCTTCATATCATTCTTTAATTTTAATACCGCAAGGTATTCAATGATACGTTTTTTAACTTTCTCCAATCCATAGTGATCTTTATCCAGCACTTTTTGTGCTTTATTTAAGTCAAAATTATCTTTGGTTGTCTCATTCCAGGGTAGATCGAGCAGGAGTTCCAAATAATTGAGCTGTACAGAATAATCAGCGGCAGCGGGATTGATGCGGGAAAGTTTTTCAAGTTCTTTATTGAAATGCTTTTCTACCTCAGTGGTCCATTTTTTTGTTTTACCCCGTTTTTTGAGCTCTTCCAGTTCAAGGTCAGGCGTATTTCCGCCGAGTTCCTCCTGGATGGTTTTCAACTGTTGGTTCAGGAAATAATCCCGTTGCTGCTTATCGAGGTCAACGCGTACTTTATTTTGGATCTGATGTTTCAATTCCAGCATCTGGATTTCAGTGGTCAATAATTCCAATAAAAGTTTGGCCCGGTTTTCAACCTTAGGGATTTGGAGCAGTTCCTGTTTCTTGACCATTTCGACGTTGATATTTGACGAAATGAAATTGATCAGAAAGGATGGGCTTTCAATATTTTTAATGGCAATACCAGCCTCACTAGGCAGGTTTGGCGATAGTTGAATAATTTGCAGGGCCATTTCTTTCAAGGTTGAAATTGTAGCCTTGAAATGCTTGGTCATTTTGGGTTTAGCTTCGTTGAACTTCTCCACACGCGCCTTGAGATAAGGGTCGGTCTCTACAATTTCCAGTAGGTTAAAACGCTGTTTTCCTTGAATGATAACCGTGGTATTTCCATCTGGCATTTGGAGGACCTTGATAATGTGGGCTACCGTACCAACTTTATTCAGTTCTTCAAATCCGGGATCCTCTACGGTCATGTCCTTTTGTGACACCACCCCAATGGTCTTGTTCCCTTTATAGGCTTCTTTGACCAGCTTAATGGATTTGTCCCTGCCCACAGTGATGGGGATGACGACACCTGGGAATAATACGGTATTGCGTAAAGGCAAAATAGATAATGCTTCTGGAATTTCAGCATTGGCCATATCGTCTTCATCCTGTTGTGTCAATAAGGGAAAGAATTCTGTATCTTCTGCAACGATTGGAATTGCCTGACTGAAATCAAAAGTTTCGAATTTGCTCATAGTATATATTTTGTGTATTTGTCAGTCGCTGACATGTTGACCGCAGACTTTCAAATTTTAAGCTTCAAATGTTGTTTCCTGTATATTGCAAGGGAAATGCCAATTGCCTAAAAGGTAGCAAAAATACGAATCTATTTTCTAGAATATGAAAAAAAGGCAGGTTAAATAAAATTTATCTGCCATTTGTTGGATAAATAGGCATAATAATTGTAATATTGGATTGTGAAAGATTGAGCCATAACAGATTCTTACAATTAATAGAAGGAGTGGATGATCTTCAACAAGTAATAACGATCATAAAAGTAAATTGAAAAAAAAACGTAACTATTTAGATATGAACTTAAAATCATTTAAATTGGGTTTGTTTACAGGAGTTTTTGCTTTAATGGCTTTAAATGCCAGTGCACAACAACCAAAACAGGCTGAGCAGCATAGCAACGCTAATGTGAGAATGGGGCAAAAAGCTCTTTTGGATGGTGACTTTAAGAACGCAGAGTCATACTTGACAAAAGCTCTACCTCAAGAAGGAAAAGATCCAGATGTATTATATATGTTGGGGTATTCCCAATTTCAAAATGGCGATTATAAAAAATCAGCTGAAACATTTGGAAAGGTTGTCGCTTTAAATGGTAAAAATGCAAATGCTTTGTATTTCAAAGGGAAAGCAACAAATAACCTTGCTGTTCAAGCCAATAAAATCTCCGTTGCAAATAAAGAGCAATTATTGCGTGTAGCAATCGAAGACTATTCGAAAGCAATCGCGATCACGCCGAATGACGCTAAATTTTATCAAAATAGAGCTATTGCAAACCGTGATTTGGGTATTTTGATCGGAACAGCAGGTACGCCTAACTATAACAAAGCCATGGCTACAGATGCTTATAATAATGCCATTAAGGATTATGAAAAAGTATTAAGTTTTGATGCTTCTAAAAAAGATATCCAAACAGAGATCAAAAAAGCTAAGGTATATAGAGACAACTTGAAATAGTTGCCACTATAGCCTAAAGAAAGGGGAAATTCACATGAATTTCCCTTTTTTTGTTGCCTTGGATACCCGGCAGATTTTGATTTGATCGGATAGCGGATCTCCTTGGACAAAATCAAAACTAAAATTGCGGCAATATTGTTCTTTAATTGTACTAAAACAGGTTACTAATATGGAAACAAATCGATTGTCCAAAGAAATGCAGGATATTTTAATAAGTCAAATGACTAAGGAGGCCGAAGCAGCACAGATTTACCTGGCTTTGGGTGTATGGGCCGAAGATCAGGGATATAGTGGGATCGCAAATTTTCTGTATCGGCATGCACAAGAGGAAAGGAACCATATGACCAAGATCATGGGCTATATTTTAGAGCGGGGAGGACGTCCAAGAATACAAGCAATTTCAGCTCCGCCCACTGACCCACAGACGCTGACAGAATGTTTTAATCGCGTCTTCAAGCATGAAGTAGATAATACGGAAGCCATTTATCAGATTGTCAATTTGGCTATGGAACAAAAAGACTGGGCTACATGGAACTTTGCGCAATGGTTTGTCAAGGAGCAGATCGAAGAAGAAAAACTTGCGCTGGAACTGATCGACAAATTGAAGATTGCTGGTGGTGATCGTGCTTCGGACGAATCACTATTTGCGTTGGATTCATCGCTTGAAGCCATGCCGGATGAAGTCGTGCTGGCCCGTGAGTCTACGGCTGAAGACCCAAAATAAAGTCATAAAAAAAATCGCCCAATTAATTGGGCGATTTTTTTTATGATTTGACCAATCATTTAAATTTTCCAACAATTTCATATTGATTTGCATCCAGGCCCTGCACATCTTGGTGCTTGACGATCCGATATAAGGAGTCGCTGTAATAATCCAGTTGCTCTTGGCTATCGTACAGGGAGTTTGTAATTTTTTTATCGATATGAATATGCTTTACCTTTTCATTTTTGTCAAATTCGATTCTTAACACCTGAATCTGTAATGCTGCTTTTTTAGCGGTGAATTCTGTAACGCAGTCAATCGCTTTGACTTCATAGAGGGAGGGATCGAAGTTCTTGCTGATATCAGCAGATTGGAATGCTGAAAGTTCATTTTTCCAGTTGCCGATCTTGAGTTCGCGTTGTTCCTTTTCGCCGTCTTTATTCACCGATTTCAGGACCACAGGGTCAAGTTGCTGGAGGCGTTCTGCCTCAGCATGAAAGAACGAATCCACAGAGAAAATAGCTGTCGATTGTTTATTGTTCTTTTCTACAGGGCTGCCGCAACTCCAAAAAAGCAGAGCACTACCCACCAATAGGGGAAGTGCTCGACGAAAGTTCTTAGCTAAGATTAAGATATTATTCTGATACCAATACATTTCCTGTCATTTCAGTAGGAATATCTACGCCCATAAGTTTTAACACTGTGGGTGCAATATCCCCTAATTTACCATCTGTGATTTTCTTGTAATGATCGTCGATCAAGATACAAGGAACCAAATTGGTCGTATGGGCCGTATTTGGAGATCCGTCCGCATTGACCATAAATTCAGAATTACCATGGTCAGCTAAAATGATAAAAGAATAACCATTTTTTAGTCCCGTTTCGACCACCGTTTTTGTGCATTGGTCCACGGTTTCCACCGCTTTTACCACGGCTTCAAAAACACCTGTATGTCCGACCATATCTGGATTGGCAAAATTTAAACAGATAAAATCAGGTTGGAGTGTTTCCATGTCATTGACGATCGCTTCGGTAACACCTTTGGCAGACATTTCCGGTTGAAGATCATAGGTTGCCACCTTTGGTGAAGGTACCAGAAGACGGTTTTCTCCTTTGAATTCTTGCTCACGACCACCTGAAAAGAAGAAGGTAACATGAGGGTATTTTTCAGTCTCTGCTATACGGGTCTGTGTTTTGTTGTTTGCTTCCAAAACTTCGCCAAGGGTGTTGGTCAGGTTGTCTTTTTGAAAGACTACCCGTACATTTTGGAATGTCTCGTCGTATGCTGTCATGGTTACATAATACAGGCTCAACGGTTTGAGGTCATATTCCGGGAATGCTTTTTGTGTAAGGGCTATGGTGATTTCACGACCGCGGTCGGTCCTGAAATTATAGCAGAAGACGACATCTCCTTCTTGTATTGTTGCGACAGGAGAACCATCTGCATGGACCAGGGCGATCGGTTTAACAAATTCATCGGTTACACCTTGATCGTATGATGCTTGGATGGAGGCAACAAGATCATTTGATTTTTCACCGGCTGCATTTACCAGCAAGTCGTAAGCTAGTTTCACGCGTTCCCATCTGTTGTCGCGGTCCATGGCATAATATCTTCCTATTGCTGAAGCGAAGGTGCCGGAGGAAGTTTTTAAGTAATCCTGAAGGTCTTTGACATAAGCTATACCTGAGTTTGGATCGGTGTCACGTCCATCCAGAAAAGCGTGGATAAATACCTGTTCACTGGTGAGGCCCGCATACTTGGCGGCATCACATAAGCCCTTTAAATGTTTGGTATGTGCGTGGACGCCACCATCGGAAAGCAATCCGATAAAGTGTACTTTTTTATTATTTTCAATAGCATATTTAAATGCATCTTGAATGATTGGATCGGTGTTGAATGCGCCATCATTGACAGCCTTATGAATACGACCTAATTCCTGATAGACAATCCTCCCGGCTCCAAGATTCATGTGACCAACTTCAGAATTGCCCATTTGACCTGCAGGAAGTCCTACGGCCTCACCTGAAGCCTCAAGGCTTGAATTAGGGTATATTTCTAACAAGTGATCTAGAAATGGTGTGTTTGCAGCCTCAACTGCATTTGATTTATCATGTTTTCCATATCCTAGTCCGTCTAGGATCATGAGTGCAACTTTTTTCTTATTCATCTTAATAACAAAGATAACCTTAATTTTAGAATCTATCAACGCATCTTAAAAACTTCCCTTGTTTATCAGGAATAATTTTATAGGTTTGTGGCATAGTTTATGTTTGGCATAAGCTGTGCTACCTAATGATTGATATCTATAGATGGAGACCGTTCTATGTTATTTTTGAACCATATGAGATTTTTGAGCCATTATATATTTTTACTTGTTTTTAGCCTTTTTGTCTATATGAAGGTTTCCGGACATGGTGTTAAGGGGGAGAGCGACCCAATTCAGCCTCATATGAGCCTGGAAAGTGATTTTTTAGGGAATATTTCGGAGGAGTTAAAGGCCTATTTAAAAGAGGGGAATGCCAAAAATATTGCGAAGTATTTCGGTTCAAATCTGACCTTATCGATCCTGGGCGAGAATGGTGTGTACACAAAATACCAATCAGAGATTATGCTGAACACCTTTTTCAATCAGCATAAACCCAAATCCGTGAAATTGACGCAATCGAGTAATGCGAATAATGGCTATCAATATTTCACCTTTTTGTTGGCTACAGAACAGGCCAACTACCGTGTTTTTATCAAGATCGGAACCGGATCAAACAACCATACGATTGAAGAACTTCGCGTGGATAAAAACTAGCCAAAGCATTATTTTTTTGTAAATCTATTTTCCGATTAAAAAATTATTCCACATATTAGCCCAATAAAAGGTATTTATGGAGAAGGAAATCAAGGACTACCTAGCACAATTTGTAAAGCAGGCAGTAACGGAAGATATCGGAGATGGAGATCACACCTCATTATCTACAATTGAGGAAGGTGCACAGGGAGAGGCTAAATTGATTGTCAAAGATCCCGGCATTATCGCGGGGGTTGAGGTTGCGCAGGCCATCATGGCCTATATTGACCAGACGTTGACCTGTGAGGTGCTTATCCAAGACGGGAGCGAGGTTGCGGTTGGCGATATTGCATTTTATGTAAGCGGGAATATCCAGAGTATTTTGTTGGCGGAACGGTTGGTGTTGAATGTGATGCAACGTATGAGTGGGATTGCTACAACGACACGAAAATATGTGGACCTATTGGAGGGGACAGCTACAAAAGTTCTCGATACCCGAAAAACTACTCCATTATTGCGGGTGCTGGAAAAAGAAGCCGTGCGGATCGGGGGTGGAACCAACCATCGTTTTGGTCTATTCGATATGATTTTGATTAAGGATAATCATGTGGATTACAGTGGTGGCATTGCAGCTGCATTACAGCGCGCAAATGACTACCGAAAGAAATTGAGCAAACCCATAGAAATAGAAATTGAAGTCCGAAATTTTGCGGAGCTTGATGAAGTTCTTAACTTTGGCGAAGTAGACCGGATCATGTTGGATAATTTTTCACCAGCAGATGTCGCCAAAGCTGTTCAAATTATCGATCATCGCTTTGAGACAGAAGCTTCTGGAGGAATAACGTTTGACACCATTCGGTCATATGCAGAGGCTGGTGTAGATTATATCTCAGTAGGAGCGCTAACGCATAGTGTTAAGAGCTTGGATCTTAGTCTGAAAGCCAAATTAATATAAGACTGATTTAATTTAATGATATCAATTTATTTAGTAATTGCAGTATTACTAGCTTACTTGTTTGGTTCTATACCGACGGCAGTTTGGTTGGGCCAGGCATTTTATGGGGTAGATGTTCGGGAGTATGGGAGTGGTAATGCTGGAGCAACTAATACCTTTCGTGTATTGGGTCCAAGGGCGGGGTCCATTGTGATGTTTGTAGATATATTCAAAGGATGGACAGCTACAAACCTTGCTTATCTCATCGAACTGGGACAAAATACCAGTGATATTCAGTTTGTTAATTTTCAGTTAGCACTTGGTGTCATCGCCGTAATTGGACACTTGTTTCCTGTATTTGCAGGGTTTAGGGGGGGGAAAGGAGTAGCCACTTTATGTGGTATGATATTGGCCATACATATGCCGGCAGCGCTGGTCTGTGTGTCTGTGTTTGTTATTATTCTGCTGACAACACATTATGTGTCATTGAGCTCAATTTCAGCGGGTTTTGCATTTCCATTTAGTTTGGCATTTATTTTCAAGACCACCATTCCATCTGTGCTGCTATATGGAATTGCAATCTGTACATTATTATTAATTACCCATCAAAAAAATATTGAACGTTTGCTAAAAGGGCATGAATCCAAGATCTATCTATTCAAGAAAAAGTCCAAAGCAAAAGAATAGGCACAATAATTGCGTTCTTTAAAACATATTTAATAGATTATTATGAAAGGAATGTTTAAGTATTCGGCTATGGTATTAGCGTGCGCTACGCTAGCATCGGGGTTGTCCGGTTGCGCAACTTCAGCTGTTACTGGAAAAAAATATCTGAAATTGGTCAGTGCAGACCAGGTTAATCAACAAGCTGCGTTGGCTTATAAAGATTTCTTATCCAAAAATAGCGCAAAGGTAGTCACCGGAACAGCTGATGCCGCCATGGTAAAACGTGTTGGAAACAGGTTGGCTACTGCCGTGAATCAATATTTACAAAGTACGGGCAAAGCGGATAAATTTAATTTCAATTGGGAGTTCAATCTGGTAAAAAGTGATGATGTGAATGCATGGTGTATGCCTGGAGGGAAGGTTGCTGTGTATACTGGAATATTACAAGTGACACGAAACGAAGCAGGTATGGCCACTGTGATGGGACATGAGATTGCACACGCCATCGAGGAACATTCCGTCGCACAAGCTTCTAATCAAATGGCTTTACAATTGGGCGGACAAATTTTAGGTTCTGCTGCAGGTGTATCGGGTAACAGTACACTCGGTATATTCAATAACCTCTATGGATTAGGCGGTAATTTGGCACAGCTGAAATTTTCAAGAAGTGATGAATCGTCTGCTGATGCTGCTGGGTTGATCATTATGGCCTTGGCCGGATATGATCCGCATGAAGCAATCAGTTTCTGGAAACGTATGGCTGCTGGTAGTCAAAAAGGACAACCTGAATTTTTGAGTACTCACCCAAGTGATGCCAGACGTATTGCGGATATTGAGAAGTTGATTCCAAATGCCATGAAATACTACAAAAAATAAAGAATAGTTTTATAAGGGAAAAAGGGGGTATGTAGCACACATACTCCCTTTTTTTTGCTTCTATACACCAGCGATAGCGTCCGATATACCGAATATAATTCCAAATAGAAGTCCCATCAGGTTGAAGGCAATCGTGATGATAACGATGATTCCAATGAATTTATAATGTTTTTTCAGGGCATCAAAGCATAGTTCCAATTGAATGCTGTCCCGATTTTCGATGGCTTTTTTTGCTTTGGATCCAAAATTATATAAGAAATAGATCGGCAGGCAGAAGAAAGCCAGGAACAACAGATAGCATATACCAAAAGTGGATAGAGAACCAAAGCTTGTATATTCACCTGCACCCAGTGACATGGCGCTTGCTCCAAAGATGAGGCTGATCATGGTCAGGGCTGAGATGCCGATAAAAATAAAGCAGATAATAGCCAAAAAATTGGCCCATTTAGCCGCAGAGGCTAAGAAAGATAACCCTACTGGCGATAATTTAATGTCTGTAGGTTCTTGAAAAGAAGAATTTTGAATACCGTCTTCCATGAAATAAAGAATTATATGGGTGTGCGAATTTCGAAAAAGTTCGTGATTAAAAAAACATATTTCTATAGAAACCATCGAGCATCTGGAATAGTTCACGATGATATGGTAAATATTGGCTTATGTAGTTAAATCGCTTCAAAAGCGAATTAATCAATTAAATTTTCGACTGACAGAAAGTTAATTAAATTTTTTAAAAAAGAAAGGGTCAGTGTGGAAGAATGTTGTTACAAATTCGTTGAGGTCATTTGATGTGGAAAACTATTTTTACGCATCCTGAGCTTCGACTGAGCACTGCTTAAAGGTGTTGTAACGTTTATTTTGTGAAAAAATTATGTGTTGAGATCAGAATTTTTGAGTGGAGCAATATGAAGTGTATGTGGGATAGTATGTTAAGTTTATATTAAGTCCTTTGTTATTTAAAATCTCTTAGTAATTTTGCTTAACATTTTTTAACAAATCATACTATATGAAAAGATCTTTACTCTTTTTTGCTCTTGTTATGGCTAGCTATGGGGCGGTACAGGCTCAGGTAACTACAAGTAGCATGACAGGGATCGTAACGCAAACGAATGGTAGTACTACACAAGGAGCTACAATTAAGGCTACCCACGTACCATCAGGAACAGTTTATTCAGGTTCGGCAAATGCTGCTGGACGGTTTAATCTCGCCAATATGCGTGTTGGCGGCCCCTACAAAATTGAAGTAACTTATGTTGGTCAAAGTCCAGTAACTTATGAAGATGTATATCTTCAATTAGGGCAGCCATTTGTTCTAAATCCTGTGTTTGGAGAAAGTACAACTACATTGCAGGAAGTTACGGTTACGGCACAGGGCCGACGTACTCAGAAGACAGGTGCATCAACGAGTATTGGTCAAAAGCAACTGCAGGAATTACCCCAAGTAGAACGTAGTATCACCGAATTTATGCGTTTGACTCCTCAGGCTAACGGAAATTCATTTGCAGGTAGGGATGCGCGTTATAATAATTTACAAATAGACGGAGCTAATTTCAATAATGGTTTTGGTTTGAGTGGTGGTCCCATTCCTGGAGGAAACTCTCAACCGATCTCCTTAGATGCGATTGAGGCTATTTCTGTAAATATTGCACCCTTTGATGTTACTCAATCTGGCTTTACAGGGGCAGGTATCAATGCAGTGACGAAAAGTGGTACAAATACTGTAAAAGGTACAGCATATTATTTTCTTCAAAACCAGAGCTTACAAGGACGTAAGATCGAAGATGTCACATTGGATAAAGTTGATGCAGCGAAGAAAAATTTTGGTTTTAGTTTAGGTGGACCAATTATTAAAGACAAGTTATTCCTTTTTGTTAATGCTGAACGTGAAGAAGCTACCGGAGGAAATGCATCAGGAGCTAATTTATGGCGTGCATCAGAAGATGGTACAGCTGATCCAAGTAATAATATTGCCAGAACAAAACGTTCGGAGTTGGAAGCTGTGCGTAATCACCTGATAAATCAATGGGGATATGATCCAGGACGTTATGAGGGCTACGCAAATGAGGCGAAAGAAGGAAGCACGAAGTTTTTAGCGCGATTAGATTGGAATATTAATGATGTCCATAAATTTGCACTACGCTATAATCAAGTGGTCGGAAACTCGATGCAGGTAGCAAATGCGAATTCTGGACCCAGACCAAGGGCTGATTTTGATGCATATGCTCGTGTAGGCCAAAACTCAATCACTTTTGAAAATGGTAATTATGCTTTTAAAAATGTGGTTAGATCGATTACTGCAGAATTGAATAGTAATTTTTCTTCAAGACTAAGTAACCAGTTCCTGGCAACCTATACCCGTATTCAGGATACACGAAGTACACCAAGTAACCAATTATTCCCATTTGTAGATATTGGTGATGGAAGTCATCAAGAGTTTTTGGATAATCCGGCAAATGCTGGTAAGCAACCTGGATTCTATAACAACTACATGAGTTTTGGTACCGAGTTGTTTTCTTACAATAATGATGTGATTAATAACAATTACTCGTTTATCAATAATTTGAACCTACAGGCAGATAAACATAATTTTACATTTGGAGCTGCTTTTGAAATCCAGAATTATGGTAATAGCTATACGCGTATGGGGACCTCTTATTACCGTTATAATTCTGTAGAGGACTTTCTTTCTACCGGTGGGCCTAATGAGAAAGCGCCAATTATGTTTGGTTTAACCTATCCGTACGAAGGACAGGATACATATTCCCGTGTGAATTTTGGTTTAGCATCGTTATATGCACAAGATCGTTGGTCAGTTGCTGATAATTTTACCTTGACTTACGGGATTCGTGCTGAACTACCAATTTATATGAATAAGTTAACTGCGAATCCATCAATAGATGCGTTGCGGTTATTGGATGTAAATGGTATGCCTAAAAATTATGATTCTGGTTTGTGGCCTAAATCAAGATTATTGGTATCTCCACGTTTAGGATTTAACTATGATGTATTTAAAGATCGCTCTTTAGTACTGCGTGGTGGAACAGGATTCTTTTCAGGACGTGTACCTTTTGTATGGTTGACCAATATGCCAACCAATGCCGGGGTATTGCAAAATGTTGTTGAACCTGGATCATATAATGATGTGCAAGGATGGATAGGGAATGTTAAATTTAATCCAGACCCTTATTATCACTTGAATAATGTTCCTTCTGGTGCTGAAAACGTGTTCATCAAAACACCAAAAGATGGGGCTCCAAGCTCTTTTGCCTTAGTTGATAGAGAATTTAAAATGCCAATGGTATGGCGTACCAGTTTCGGAGCCGATTATCAGATTCCGAATACACCATTAGTATTAACAGGAGATTTTCTATATACAAAAGATATCAATGCTGTGTTCCAATTTGGTGCTAACCGTGTAACACCAAATACCTTCTTAAACTATGGCTCATCGGGTGAAGCAGGTGATTACGGTGATAACAGGGTATTCTATCCGGAGGGTGTACAGGCTTATAATGATGCTATAGGTGCAAATAATGCCGTTGTATTGACCAATACAAATGTTAAAGGCCATGCAGTGAGTGCCACATTAGGATTGTCAGTGCCAAATTATAGAGGATTTAGTGGAAGTTTATTTTACACATATTCCGATTCACGAGAAGTGACAGGCAATACAGGATCAAACGCAAGCTCAGCATGGGGAGGATCAGCTAATATTCATGGCCCGAATGATCAATATTTATATCAATCAGCATTTGCCGTGCCACATCGTGTAGTCGCTAATTTGAGCTATCGCATTGAATATGCTAATCACTTGTCTACTACAGTTGGTATTTATTATAATGGCGCTTCTCAAGGAAGATTCTCATATACTTACGGGAACGATATAAATAATGATGGACAGAATGCTGATCTTATCTATTTGCCAAAAGAGATATCTTCATTGAAATTTCAAGAATACTCAGTGAAATACATGGATGATAAGAAAGTCGAGCATACCAAAACATTTACTGAAGCAGAACAGCGAGCTGGTCTTGAAGCTTACATTAAGGAAAATGGGCTTGAATCGTACCGTGGCAAATATCTTCCAAGAAATGCTTTTTCTATGCCTTGGTTGAACCGTTTTGATGTACGTGTGTTGCAAGATTTATTTACAGATATTGGGTCGCGTAAACACAAATTACAGTTAAGCGTGGATGTGATTAATTTTGGGAATTTACTGAATAAAAGCTGGGGTGTTCAGAGTACATTAACTCCGGCAAGACAGTTTTTAAGCACTGCAGGTGCTGTACCAGCTGATGGTGTTCCTACTTTCCGCATGCATGCAACAAATGATAGTTCAACAGAAGAAACTGGTCCGTACTTATCTAAAACTCCATTTCGAAACTTAAGCTCTTTATCGACTACGTGGAAAATGCAAGTTGGTGTGAGATATATATTCTAATTATTATAAATAATTAAGCATATAAATGAAATCCCTGTCCATTTGGATAGGGATTTTTTTTGTTAATAAAATCGATCAGTGGATGATCAATAGGTGTTTATAACCACCGCTTTTCCAGCTTCTCAATCAATATTTCCACCTAATAGAACGAAATTTACCCCCTGCCAAGCTGCTGATATAACGATATTTGATTGATAACTTAATTATAAACCTCACAGATAATGAAGAATTCCTTCATGACCGTACTCTTGGGTATTGGCACCCTTTTATCCTTTTGTGTTCAGGCACAAAGTATAGACTTAAAAAATTGGCCGGAAAAAGCTGACCCAATGAATGTAGGGCGTTTGGTCGCACAGCGTTTCGTCGAAAGCCCGCATAATAGCTTTAAACCCCCGGCTCCTCCGCGAACAATCACCTATCCTGAGGTCTGTACTTGGTATGGTGCATTGAAATTCGCTGAAGTAAGTCGTGATAAAGCATTACTGAATCAATTGACACAACGCTTTATGCCGTTTTTTGATGCCGAAAAGCATCTGGTCCCAAGGCCCTGCCATGTGGACTTCGCCGTGTTTGGTACAGTTCCCCTTGAACTCTATAGGCAGACAAAAAATAAAACTTTTTATGATATGGGTATGCGCTTTGCTGACGCGCAATGGACTATTCCGATTGATTCGCCCCAAGTCGTCAAAGATGCCTATCAAAAATTCCTCGATAAAGGTTTGACCTGGCAGACCCGTTATTGGATTGATGATATGTATATGATTACCATGGTGCAATCCAAAGCATTTCAGGTGACTGGCGACCATAAATATATGGATCGGGCAGCCCATGAAATGGTGGTCTACCTCGATACTATCCAAAAAGAAAATGGCCTTTTCTACCATGCACCGGATGCGCCTTTCTTTTGGGGGCGGGGCAATGGATGGATGGCTGCGGGCATGAGTGAGTTGCTCGCTTCATTAAGCCCTGATCATCCTAATAGACCTGCAATATTGGCCTCTTACCGTAAGATGATGATGAGCCTCAAAGAATTCCAGCGGAAGGATGGTCTATGGGGCCAGCTGATAGATAAGCCCGAGTCCTGGGTCGAAACTTCGGGCTCGGCCATGTTTACTTATGCACTTATTATGGGGGTGAGGAACGGCTGGCTCGATACAAAAGAATATGCTCCAGTCGCCCGCAAAGCATGGTTGGCCTTAGTGGAATACATCAACCCACAGGGCGACATCTCACATGTCTGTGAAGGTACCAATCGTAAAAATGACTATCAATATTATTTAGACCGTAAACAAAAAACGGGAGATATGCATGGTCAGGCTCCCATATTGTGGTGCGCATACGCACTGTTAAAAAAATAGATTGATATGAGACTATTGATTATGCTCGTATTGTTGATCGCAGCTCAGGTCGATGCCCAAACTATCCGTTGGCAAGAACAATTTCCTGGGGTCTGGAAAGGGACATTCGGACAGCCTGAACAATATACCTTGCTGAGTGCTGCGGATAGCAAACCCAAGGCTGTGACTTTAGAACAGCTGCAGTCTATTGATTTTCCCCTGCCCAAGATGGAAGTTCATGCTGAATTGATTGATGGCAAGACCTATGTACGGCTCCCATTGACAAAAAATGAACAGATCTATGGTTTGGGATTAAATTTTCAAACCGTACATCAGCGTGGCAAAATACTTAATCTCCATGTGGATCATTATGGTGGTAAGGACAACGGTCGTACGCATGCTCCAGTTCCATTTTATGTTTCTTCGAAGGGCTATGGTGTGCTAATCAATTCTGCGCAGTATCTGACGTATTATGTCGGAACTGGCGTACGCAAGGATGCCAAGGTGAAGCCGGAAGCGAAAGATCGTAATACCGACAAGACGTGGAGCTCACGTCCATATTCGGATGCCGTAGAAATATATATACCTGCAGCTGGAGTGGAAATTTATGTGTTTGCTGGGATCAGCCCCTTGGACGCCATAAAGCGATATAACTTATATTGTGGTGGTGGCACATTGCCTCCGCGCTGGGGCCTGGGCTTCACCCAAAGGGTGCAGAAACTGTACAATGCTGATGCGGTGATCAAGGAAGCTGCCGAGTTTGAGGAGCATGGTTTCCCCCTGGATTTTATCGGCCTTGAGCCAGGCTGGCAGTCACGCGCTTATCCCTGTACATTTGAATGGGACAAAAACCGTTTTCCTGACCCTGCCGCATTGACAAAAAAGTTGATGGATAAAGGAATCCGCTTAAACCTTTGGACGAATCCATATATTTCACCTGAAGCTTCCATAAGTCAAGACATCGCACCTTACACCGGTTCCCATACGGTCTGGAATGGTGTGGTTCCTGATCTGAACCATCCGGATGCGAAAAGAATTATGGCTAAGCAGATGGATAGCGCACAGCTGGAAATCGGGGTCAGTGGCTATAAGATTGATGAGGTGGATGGCTATGATTACTATCTATGGCCGGATATGGCCAAATTCCCCTCAGGAATCAGTGGGATTCAGATGCGGCAAACCTATGGGGTGCTGGCGCAAAAATTGACAGATAGCTTATTCCGGAAACAGAATAGACGGACCTACGGATTGGTGCGCGCTTCCAATGCAGGGGCTAATAATATGCCTTATGTTATTTACAATGATTATTACAGTCATCAGGACTTTATCACGGCTTTGGTCAACAGTGGATTCTGTGGTGTGCTTTGGACGCCAGAAGTAAGGGGCTCAAAGACTGGCGAAGAGTGGCTACGCCGTTTTCAGTCGGTAGTCTTTTCGCCCATGGCCATGATCAATGCCTGGTCCAGTGGCACCAAACCTTGGTCCTTTCCGGAGGTTGCTGACCAGATAAAGTATTATGCGCAATTGCGCATGCAACTCATGCCATATTTATATTCTGAATTTGCAAAATATCACTTTGAAGGTACGCCACCCTTCAGGGCAATGGTACTGGAAGAAGGATTTCAGGGACATGCAGATGCGGTCGTTGGGAATCGGGACCTGGAAACAAACCCGTACCTGGAAGCCGTTAATAAAGAAGTAAAAGATCAATATATGTGTGGAGAATATATCTTGGTTGCCCCACTATTTACTGGAGAATCTTCCCGAAAAGTACTGCTCCCAAAGGGGAATTGGTATGATTTCTATTCAGGGAAATATGTCGGCAATGGAGCCGAAATTGTTGCGCATCCCGAATTGGACCGAATCCCTGTCTATGTCAAGGATGGAGGTATCATCCCGATGATGGCCAGTCGTCTTCATGCCCCGACGGCAGATGAAAAAGTGGATTTGACGATTCGTCATTATGGTACCAAGGCAGGAAAATACAATTTATATGATGATGACGGACTGAGTTTTGATTATGAAAAAGGAATGTATGCATGGCGTAGTGTGCTGGTCAAAAAGAACAAGCATGGTCAGCTGACAGGGGAAATATCCAAGCCGGAGCATGGCAAACCGAATACGTATGGTACTGTCAGATTTGAATTTATGACCAAATAAAAATGTATTGTGGCCACTAGTAGGCGCTAGAAAACATCTTTTTAGCAGTAAAAGACCAATTTTTACTGCTAAAAAGAACAAAATTTACACCCTGTGCTTGGGCCAAGAGGTCGATATTTGGGATGTAACTGATTGTGAAAATAACCAATAACTTAAATTATGATGAAGCTGCCATGTCGTTTAAATCAGTCTATCGGCTGAGATGAACCCAATCCATGATAGTTTTATCGCCATTAAACAACAAACTATTATGATAAAAAGTATCACAAAAATGGGGTGCTTTGTACTCTGCCTATTTCTTGTCTTGGGAAGTATAGGGGTACCAGTCTTTGCCCAGCAAAACATTCGGCTTTCAGGAAAAGTGACCAATAGCAAAGGTGAGGCCCTGCAGGGAGTGAGTGTCCGAATCAAAGGAAAGAATCAGGGGACCAGCACCGATGCAGCAGGGCGGTATCAAATCGAAGCCGCTCCTTCCAATACCCTTATCTTTAGCCAAGTGGGCATGAAGGAAGAGGAGCGGATAGTAGGCAGCCAGCGCCAGGTTAACGTCGAACTGTCTGATAGCAACAACGCATTGGACGAAATCGTAGTTGTAGGCTATGGGAGTGTGGCGAAGAAGCGTGACCTGACTGGAGCCATCTCCTCGGTGAATGCTAAAAAGATTGCTGAAAGACAACCGATCAATCTTTTTGATGCCTTACAAGGTCAGGCAGCAGGTGTGCTTATCGTAAATGATGGCGGGGGAGCCCCAGGAGCCACAGGTTCAATTCAGGTCAGGGGAACTTCAACGCTGAATGGTGGAAATGGTCCCCTGTACCTGGTAGACGGTGTGATCAGTCCCGATGGCGCCAATATCAACCCTACAGATATCGAAAATATCGAAGTGCTGAAAGATGCTGCCTCGGCCTCAATATATGGATCCAGGGCCGCAAATGGTGTCATCCTGATTACCACAAAAAGGGGCTCGGAAGGAAGACCCATGGTCAACCTGAATTATAATCATCTCTTTGGCCGTCTGGCGCATTATATCCCTGTCAGCAATTCGGCTGAAGTGCGGGCTTTTCGGGATATCCAGGGGAGAAGCACAAATACTGATTCGATAAATCCAAGCTTTAATGCGGATAATGATCTTCAGCGCCTGCTATTGGGCAATCTTGCACAGAAAAAGGAAGTTAAAATGAGTGTGAGTGGTGGCCAAAAAAATCTCCGCTATTTCAGTAGCTTAAATTACCTGGATGACAAATCAATCATCTTAAATAGTTATGCGAAAAGACTTCAGGCAAGGATCAATGTGGAGTATCAGATTTCACCCAAACTGAGGTATTCAAACAATATTTCCTTTGCATGGCAAAAAGGAAACTCCATTCCCATAGGGAATACTGTACGGGTAGTCATGGACCGGCCTGCTTATTCCTTAATTTATTATCCAGATGGTTCGCTGACAAGTTATATCGGGTCGAAACGAAACCCGGTCGCAAATGCATTGTTTGAACAGAATATTGACGAAACATACTCGGGGCAGTTCAATAATCAGCTCGATTATCAAATCCGGGATGATCTGAAATTCACAACTTTATTCAATGCCCGTCTCGATAATCTGCAGAAGACTGGCTTTTCACCCCGGTTTTTATCGGCTAAACTAGATCAGAATAGTGGCACGAATGAGTTTAGAAAGACTTTTACTTGGGAGTATCAGGCCTTTGTCAATTACAATAAAACCTTTGCCGAGGATCATACCGTTTACGCATTACTTGGGTTCAGTGCAGATCACCGGCGTTTCGACCAATTCCATTCTGAATACCTCAACAGTGTAAATGAAGAGATCCTGGTCACGTTTCCGGATTATCTGACTGCCGCAAAAACATACACGAGTGCCACAGCGAATGCGACAGCATCTGTATTTAGTCGAATTGGCTATAACTATAAGAGCCGCTATTTATTGCAGGGATCTTACAGGCGGGATGGTTCTTCCCGATTTGGCCCGGGCAATAAATGGGGGGACTTTTTCTCTGCATCTGCGGCATGGCGTTTTTCGGATGAGCCTTTTATGCAGTGGGCTAAGCCCGCTTTGCAGGATGCCAAATTGCGCTATAGCTTTGGACAACTTGGCAATGATAAAATTGGCGATTATGAATCCTATACCAAAGTGAAGTTTAGTGGAAGTTACAATGGAATAGGTGGAGCGGCACTGACAAGTACCTTTGGGAATAATTTGATCAAATGGGAAATGACCACCCAGAATAATATCGGATTGGATCTGACTTTTTTTAACGGAAGATTGGGCTTTACGACTGATTATTATGTGAAAACGACTACAGATTTGCTTTATCCAAGAGAGCTACCAAAGGAAACTGGATATACAAATCTTCAGGTCAACGTGGGTACCATCCGTACGAAAGGGGTTGAATTTGTCGTGAGTGCCAAACCTATCGTGACTCCTAAATTCAGCTGGGAAATCAACGGAAATATTTCATTCGAGCGTGGCCGGGTCGTGAAGCTGGCAGATGGTGTGCCTTTCTTTCCGGGCAACAAATGGTATCTAGAGGAAGGTGGCCGCATCGGCAATTTTTATGGCTGGAAAAACCTGGGTGTGTATGCCTGGGATGAGTCTAATGCCTATACTGACAATTGGGACAAATTGACCCTTGTACTGAACGATCAAGGAACGCCGCTATACAGGGACGGTAAACCGGTATATACATTCAATGGACGTGAGTATGAGGGGGCAGTTCATCAATTATACGCACCAGATGGCAAACTGAAAGGTGGGGATGCCGAATGGCTGAATAATAAGCGGGATAGCGTGATCAATGATGAAGACCGTATGATACTGGGAAACCCTACTCCGGATTTTTACTTCGGTTTTATGCAAACGTTTACTTACAACCGCTTTTCGCTAAACGTACTGTTTAACGGTGCATTTGGTGGCGAAGTGTATAATGCACTGTTGCAGCGCCAAAACTATCCGTCAAATACGGGAGCCGGATCACCTGATATGGTGTATAATGTCTGGCGTAAACCAGGGGACGAAGCGAAATACCCTTATTATATAGAAAGAAACAATCGGGGCAACATGAAGACAAATCAAAATAGCTTATATATTGAAGATGCATCTTTTATCCGTTTGGCAAGCGCGCGGTTGGCCTATAACTTTGCCCCACAGCTGGCCAATAAGTTAAAGATGAAAGGGATTACCACCTATGTTTACGGTACAAATTTATTGACATGGACCAATTATAGGGGATATGATCCTGAATTCAGTACCAATAATCCATTGACTCCAGGAGAGGATGATGGCCGTTATCCAAGGAGGAGAGAGTTTGGGTTTGGAGTAAATATCAATTTTTAGGAGGACTTAATTATGTTTAGAATAAAGATTTTAGCAATCGTATTTTTAGTGGGTAGCTTGTCCAGCTGTAATAAGTTTTTGGATGAGAAGCCATTGGCTGAAGTTGCCCTGGACCAACATTATAAAAATCTGTATGATGTACAAGCGGCCATGGCCGGGATGTATAGCGGATTTCAGCTTGAGATGATCGGCAAAGAACAATATGGGGAGAAGTACCTTTACTGGGGCGAATATCGTTCGGATAACTTCGACCGTTTTATCAGTTATACCAAAGATTATGTAGACGAAATTGTCTTAAATAGTCTTACCCCCAGTAATCAGTTTACCGATTGGAGTGGTCTATATACGACTATAGGGCGGATCAACAATAATATTAAATACATACCACAGGCAGCGGAACTGGATAGTAGGATCACGAAAGAAATGATGGATGACTACCTGGCCCAATGTTATGCCCTCCGGGCGATGTGTTATTTCTATCTGGTACGGGTCTGGGGTGATGCCCCAATATGGCTTGAACCTTATGAAGACGTTGAGCAACTTTCAGAACGGGCACGTGATCCGCAGGAGAAGATCTTGAATGAGGTCATTATTCCGGACTTGGAGAAAGCCTATGCCATGGTCGATATGGAGGCCAAGAATCCCTTGTGGACGATCAGTGGAGGAAGTATTTGTGCGATAATGGCTGATGTATATATGTGGAAAAAAGATTATCAGAATACGGTGAAATGGGTTGAACGATTGTTTCTGGCCAAGACAGCGACAGGAACAAGTTATGGGGGCAGCGATGAAAAAAATCTACAGGACGCAGCAACCTGGAAAACCATATTTACAAATCCATTGTCCAGTAAGGAGACCATTTGGAGTATCCACTGGGATTATTTAAAAAATGGTTGTGCTTGTATGCAAACTTCCTGGACAGCCAATAATAAGCAGATTGTCGTTGATGGCGGCGTGTGGTCAAGTTGGTTTTTACCGCAAACAACAGATAACCCGAGCCCGGATATTCGTCCGAAACAGACTTTGGATGTGTATTATGGCATGCCGAGCAATAATCGGGATCGTTTTATTAAGTGGTATCCAACGGATCCTAATCCAACTAAATCAGATCCCTGGCCAGCGACAAACCAAACACTTCCGGTATACCTAACCATGTATCGGCTCAGTGATATATACCTTTTGTATGCCGAAGCGCTGAATGGCTTAGGCGACAAGGCGAATGCTGTCAAATACCTGAATTTTGTGAGAAAACGTGCCCAGGTTGCGGTGTATGATGTAAACGATCCGCAATTGGCTACAGCACAGCAGGTAGAAACAGCAATATTGAAGGAACGCCAGCTTGAACTCTTTGGTGAAGGCAAGCGATGGTTTGACCTGGTACGTACGGGAAGAGTTAAGGAAGTCATGGACCCCATTTTGAAACGCAGGCAGGAGGATGCAGGAAATTTGGAGATGCCCGGATTCTTAGATCCTAAAAATAGAGTTTATTGGCCCATCCACCGAAATGTGCTGAATTCAAATAGTTTGCTTGTTCAGAATCCAGGATATACAGACTAATGTCAGAATTTAAAATATGGAAACGATGAAAAGAATCTTTAATATAAAATGGATACAATGTAGTGCCCTTTTTTCACTATTGTTGCTAACAGGTTGTTCACTTTTTGATCTAGAGCTGCAGGAGAACTATGATTATGAACATAAAACATTAGATCCAAATATAGGGATCAGTGCACGTCAATTTTTGGAGAACCGCTCTTATGGAACAAGCGAAAAACCAACGGACACAATTTTTAAATGGATGCGCCAAGGGTTGGAATACGCAGGGATAGGGCTGGAGGAACTGGAAAAACCGGGGCGAACCTTTATTTTTCTCCATAATGAAGCCATCAAGACCTGGGATCCGAAGACCAATAAGGTGACGGGCGGGTTGTTTTTCGATTTCCCATTGGTCACCGGCTTGGATGATACCGGAAAACCAATCACCAAACCTGCTACAAAATGGGAAGACTACAGCAAAGCGGATGTAAGGAATTATTTTCTCTACCTTATTCTTCAAGGGGATTACAATTTTGACAAATTGGGCATTACAAACACGGCGGCGAAAACACTCCTGCCAAAGAATACGGTTGCTAGTAAAAGCAGTCTATTGGGATATATGAATGAAGGAAAAGGATTTGACCAAGATGGACTGATGTATTTGAAATTACTGAATAATAATGACCTTGCCCCAATCCAGATCAACAACAAAACCACCAACAGATCGGGCGGTTATGTGGTCACCAATGGAGTAGTCCATGTCTTTGGCGCTAAAGGCAACACGACGGTCTATCCTTTTCCAGGAACGCTATAGCAACTGACTCTTAAACAGCACTACATATGATTAGAAAATTATCGGCAATGACCTCCCTATCCTTTTTATTGGTGATAGGGAGTAGCTGTGGAAAATCAACCTCTGGGGAAATGGAGCTGAAAAATACAGTATGTGCTCAATGCCATACGATCCAATCGGCCGCCGCCCTGCAAGCATTGAATTTACAGCCAGGGGATACAGTGATGATGAAATCTGGTGAATGGACTGATCAGGAACTCATATTCGATGCACAGGGGACAAGCCAACAGCCTATTGTATTACGGGCTGAACAGCCCGGAGCTGTAATGATGAGTGGTACTTCTTCTGTTAGTATCCGGGGAAAATGGCTTGTAGTCAGTGGACTGGTTTTCCAGAATGGCTTTACTTCAGGCAAAAATGTGGTTGATTTTACTTCATCTTCCTCTAATTGCCGCTTAACAAATACGGCTATCGTGGATTATAATCCGCCGACCGCAACAACGGACTACCGCTGGGTCTCTATCAATGGGTCCAGTCATCGTATTGATCATTGCTATCTAAAGGGCAAATCTCATCAAGGTCCAACAATGGTTGTTTGGGGAACAAGCAAGCCAATGAAACACCGGATAGATCATAATTTCTTTGGGGAACGGGCGGCGGTACCGGATAACGGTGGTGAAACCATCCGTCTGGGAACAAGTGATTGGTCAATGACCGATGCATTTACAACGATTGAAGACAATATTTTTCAGCGTTGCAATGGAGAAACTGAAATCATATCCAATAAAATGGGGGCAGATACCATACGGAATAACTTTTTCCATGAAAGCCAAGGGACGTTGTGCCTGCGACATGGTAATGGTTCGGCAGTATATGGAAACTATTTTGTGGGGAATGGCATTAAAGAGACCGGGGGAATACGGATTATTGGTGAAGATCATCTGGTGTATAACAATTATTTCCAGAATATGGCCGGCACAGGGCAGCGAGCCGCTTTGGTTTTAATGGATGGCGTCCCCAATTCGCCTTTAAGCGGTTATTTTCAGGTTAAACGAGTCCAAGTGGTGGCCAATACCATGATCAACTGTAAGCAGTCTTTCGACATCGGGTCAGGGAAGGGAGGAAGTAACCGTACGTTACCACCAATGGATGGGCATATTGCCAACAATGTTGTGTTGCAGATCCCACAGTCGATCCTGCTGACCTTTACGGATCAGCCCCTTAACTTTGTCTATCAGGGAAATATTGTATTTGATGTACCGACGGGTCAACAGCTTCCAGCAGGGTTTGTACGGTTAGATCCACAGTATGCAATCACGACAGATGGCATCTATGAGCCAACAAGTAGTAGCCAGGTATTGGGTGCCTTTGTAGGTAATTATCCATTTGCAGCTGCAGCAGATGCAGGAGCGCCAAAATTGGATAGCAAACACAGGGAATTGCTGAAAGCACAAAATATAGGTCCGGGGTTTATGACTGGATTGGGGAGCAGCTTGGTTATTAATCCTTAAGTGATCCTAAACATTATTTTATGCGGAGAATAAACTGTTTATTCTCCGCTTTTTTTATGGCATATCATTTTGATGTTGGCAGTCTATATACACGAACTCCATAATTGTGCAGGTTTCCAGAAGGAAGATGAATGATATTAAATTTATGAAATGAGGTTAAGCAGCTCCAAAGCAATAGCCTGATAGGCCATAGATAATCAGAATAAATAGTAAAACATACTCCTATCAAATTATATCTAAAAACAAATTTCAATCAGTTTTTAGTCAGTAATTAGTCATTGTTTATTCAGTCTATACTGAGCAATCACTGAACAATCACTGAACGAGCACTGAACAATCACTATCAAAAAGTATAATTTGGTCACCACCTGATCTCCGTTTAATGAAAAAGGAGAAAACTTATGTAGATACAAACCTTCACCTATATAGTCGTAGGCTAATTGAGCTATGCGTCAAAGCACAAGCAGGTACGCTCTTACTGGTCAACCAATCCAATAAGGAAGAAATTGCCAAAGGTGATGATTTCTTGTTGCGCAACTGGAGTTACTACGGACTTATCGAGAAGATTAAATACAAGGCTAAAATGGTTGGTATCAACATTATTATCGAATAAATCAATCTAATTTTTTTCCTTTATAATATTCATTCCAGCTATCCTTCGCATAACCTTTGCCTAGATTTTCAAAGCTTGATGCGCTGGCATCTGCAATAGCTTCACCGAAATAATAGGCTTTCCAGGCATCTTTGGTATAGCCATTACCCAGTATCATAAAGGACGATGTAGCGGCTCCGGGGATTAGTTTACCGCGGTAATATACTTTCCATGCATCTTTGGAATAACCATCCCTTAGGTTTTGGAAGGTAGAGGAATTGGCTTCTGCAACATCCACTCCACGATAATAAACTTTCCAGGTGTCTTTGGCATATCCATTACCTAGGGACTGAAAAGAGGTGACATGGGCAGCCTTTATTTCCTTGCCTCGGTAGAAAATTCTGTTGCCAAGCTTGGCATAATCATCACCCAAGCGGACTTGGGCATAGGAAAAGGAATGCTTGTTGGGGGTAAGTTTTTCCGTGCTGAATCCAGGAGTAGCCATGGAAAATAGGGTAACCGAAAAACTGGTGAGCATAGCTTTCAAATATACTTTTGTCATCATATAAATAGTTCAGTTAATAGTTGTTATTATGACCAAATAATTGTGCTTTTCTTTATATGACCCGTTGAATTCAATACAGTTTAATGCGTGGATGGCAATTTGCGGTATGCGCTTGAAAAAGACCTGTTTAAAATATGAAGTCTGGAACCGCTCTGTATAAGTCATGCGTAAGTCAAGGATGAATGTGATATGAACGGATATTTGGTATTTAAGTATATTTTTTGTATATTGCTGGTTATGAGTTTTAAAGAAAAATTAGAGAACTGGCGCACTTCAATCAATCGCGCTGGTAGTGGTGAAGAATTGTATATTTTGCTTTTGAACTACAAAAGATTTATTAACAAAAATTGGATGGATGATTTTGGGGACCCGGGGAACTGGAAATCCGAATTAAATCAGGTCATCAGCAAAGTAAGAAAGAAAGTGGATGTCGCAGATATCAGGCATTGTCAGGATTTATCGTCCTATCAGGACGATGCACGTCAGACTGCACATTCGCTAAATCATACATTAAAATATCATCACTCGTTGACAAAGGGGTAGGCTAGGCCTACCCTTTTGTGGTTAAATGCTACAAAGGCACCAGTACATTTTTTACTAAACGTACCGGAACATGCTTTACCGAAGTAAAACCATCTTCCTTAGAAATAATTTTAGAAAGATCCAATCCTCTTTTGGAGAAGGTACTGATCAAAGCCGTTCTAAAAGTGGCTTTGGAAGACCCCCAACCTTGTCCTAAAACCGTATCATTGTTGAGCAGTATGAGTTCATCGATGGAATAGTCGCTGAATTTTTCCAGTAAATGTTGATAAAGATTTGTTGTAGCCATACAATTTAAAAATTTAAAGGATTAAACCATAAACTGTATCCAGATCTTGTGGGAAAATAACCGTTTTAAACGTTTATTTTGGTCGAAACCCGTATTAATTTACCACCGCGGTGTCTGCACTCGGTTGGTATTGCATCTGTGCAATTCTGAATACTCTACAAAGATAGTAGATTATTTTTTTAACGCAAGCATATTTTTATAATTTATTTAATCTTTTATCATGTTACTGTAATCTCATTTAAAATACTTTAATAAATAACGGGAAGGCGATACTTTTGCGCCATGAATAGAATAGTGGAAATTAACGAATACATTGCTGAGGAGCGTAAAGTATTATTGCAGCACCCTTTATATCGGAGGATCACAACGATCAAAAATCTAAGAGCTTTTACGGAAGGTCATGTGTATGCTGTTTGGGATTTTATGTCTTTGTTAAAGGCACTACAGATTAAACTGACCTGTACAAGCTTACCTTGGTTTGCAAGTGAAGACCCTTCAACACGCTATTTGATCAATGAGATTGTATTGGCGGAGGAGTCTGATGAATATATTGATGGTCGTCGGTTGAGCCATTTTGAAATGTACTTGGATGCGATGAATGTGATGGGGGCGGACCTTCACATGGTCAACAAGTTTATCCATAATGCAAAAAAGACAGGCAATATATTTGATGCCATCGCTTTTACAACATTGGACCCGAGAATCAAAGACTTTTTGAACTTTACATTTGAAGTCATCACCGGGGGTGAGGTTCATAAAATTGCAGCGGCATTTACTTTTGGTCGTGAAAACCTGATCCCCGAGATGTTTACATCCATTCTCGAAGAAATAAAGGCAAATTTCCCAACGGTTGATCTCGAACGATTTATCTATTATTTTCAGCGCCATATTGACCTGGATGGGGATGAGCATGGGCCTTTGGCCATGCAGATGATAACTGATCTTGCAAAAGATGATGAAACCAAATGGACGGAAATAAAGACCGTAAGTAAAACTGCCCTTCAGAAGAGAATCGCGCTCTGGGACGCCATAGAGGAATCGTTATAAAACAGTGCTAGGCGTTAGAAAAAAACAGATGATGTTACTGGACTGAGGAAGATATTGCCGCTGAAAAACGATCAATAAAACCGGCATCCAGGGGCAATGAAAATTTCTGGTAGCTCGAGCGTAGCCGGTTCCATAATGATATAATGAAATATCGAACAGTTGTTGAATGAGCTGCCGGTCAATCCCTTCGGTCTTGATTATACTTATATTCTTTTTCTTGCCATACGACAAGACTCTTGTTGTTGTTAAATTGTAAATTTGTTATAATCAGAAGTTTAACTTTATAAATCGATGTAAAATGGATAAACCGAAGTCTTTAAAACTAGCAGTAATTATTCCCGCTTATAGAATGCACAGTCAAATTTTTCTGAATGCCCTAGATGATGTTTCAGAAGATGATGCATTAAAACGTGTACAAGATAGAACCAATCATATTGTTTGGATGGCGGGTAATTTTGTCAATGTACGTTATGCCATGGGCCATGTGCTTGGGCTGCAGGATCAAGATCCTTATCAGGATTTATTTTTCATGGGAAAAACCCTCGACGAGCAATTCAACTATCCGGGTCTGAAAGAGCTTAAAAAGAATTTTCATGCCATATCCCCCAAGGTCTATAAGGCTTTATTGGAAGCGGATGATACGCAGCTCGAAGAAATTTTCAAAATCGATATGAATATCCCTTTTATCGAAGAAAATAAATTAAATTTTATCGGGATGTGTATTGGTAGGGAAGACTATCTTGTAGGGCAGATTGCACTTATGCGGAGATTGATCAACGATCAAGGGATGAAGTATGGTATTGATGAAAAAATTGGATACTAAACGTTAAACCTAAGGTCAAAGTGACTTGATCGCGCACAAACCATGCGTGAAATGTTTACTAAAAAAGCTGCTCTTCTATGATTTTATTCTCATAGAAGAGCAACAATTTTATTCTGTTCCCTTGATCGTAAAGATGACACCAGCGTATTTTTCGTGATCCTGGCCAATATAAACGACATCAACGCTTTTTTTGTTTGCTTCTTGAAGTTGCTCGGTCAACAATTTATAATCCATCTTTTCGATTTTATCTTCCCACTCTTCAGGTGACTGTGGTTTGATCGCAGCGATGTTGTCCATATCAAATACAGCAGCTGAATCTTCGATTTTTTTGGACCGCTGTACAAAAACTGTATCACCGACAATTTTATCTATTTTTATCCAACCTGCGGGTACTCCATTGATACTATTACCTTCGTGATCTGTAAAGAAAGTTGCGCCATAGAGCTGACCGGGTTTTAAATGCTGTAGATTTTCGATCATGCGTGCCGTTTCGTTTTCCCGTGTTTGATTTCCGATCTTATTTTTTATTCCATAAATGGCGGCCCAGACCAGGATGGCGGCGAATACGAAAAGGAAGCCTTTCCAAAGCTGGAAATACGGAATATCATAATCTTTTTTAAATGCTTTGATCTCAGTCTTTAATTCATCTGAATAATTTCTGGCATGGATCAGTTTGCCGGTTTCATCATAAAGTCGGGAAAGCTTCACGAAGCCACCTCCGAAAGGCAGTCCGAGGAATTTTCGGGCAGGCGTGATAATCTGTAAGGTGAAGTGCTTTGGTGAGCTTTCTTTTTTTAATGTTGTGATCACCGGCTTTTCGGCTAAAACGAAGTCGTAGATACTGTAAATAAATAGCATAGTATGTTGTGATTTTTTTAAAAGAATTGAAGGCGGAAAGTCCATTTCAATTCAAACCATTGAAAAATAAATGGGACGACAAAGGTAAAAGAAATAAAATAAAAAATGAGAAAAATGAACGAAGCCTTGTCGAAAATATCGATTTTTGGAGATAAGCGAATAGACAGGACAATGTGCATTGAAGTTTCGTTTGAATAAACCGAATTGTAGCAAAAGAAGTATGAAGGATCTAACATTGAGCTTTATTTTTATTTGTATCACAGGCATGGTCATGGGACAAAACATGGATAAACATGCTTTGGACAATGTGTTGTCAGGATATTACGGGGATAGGACAGCCCCGGGAATAGCTGTTGAAATCAGTCAGCAGGGGCGGATAGTGTATCGTTATATGCAAGGGATGGCTGATTTGGAAAATAAACGCGAAATAACGGAAAATACGCATTTTCGAATGGCTTCGGTTAGTAAGCAGGTAACGGCACAGGCGATTTATACCTTACTGGATCAGGGTAAAATAAAACTGGATGATCAGTTGTCACTTTTTTTTGATGGTCTTCCTAAAAAGACGCGGGGTATAACCATAGGACAGTTGCTGCAGCATACATCTGGGTTGTATGATTATGAAGAACTGATTCCAAAAAATAGGATGCTGCAGGTTTCGGATAAGGATGTACTGCAGTATGTCAAACAAGTGAATCGTTTGTATTTCCCTTCGGGAACTAAATTCCGTTATAGTAACACGGGGTATTGCCTATTATCCTTGATCGTGGCCCATGTTTCAAAAGAATCCTTTGCATCTTTTGTGAAAAAGAACCTTTTTGAGCCAAATGGTATTGCTGATGGCGTTGTATATACGGCAGGGATGAAGATACAGGAACGTGCCTATGGCTACCATCCTGAAAAACATAGTTTTGTATTTGCGGATCAAAGTATCACAAGTGCCACGCAAGGAGACGGTGGCGTTTATTTGTCTGCTGATGAATATCATCGTTGGGCAAATTTTTTACTGCAGAAACGGCTGCAGGAACCGATGGCTCAGCAGTTATTGCATCGCTTGGCACAGCCGGTGAAGGAAGGCATAGCCTATCATTTGGGCTGGTTTATATGTAACAGCCCAGACAATACCATACTGTTTCATTCCGGTGAGTCAACTGGCTTTCATAATATGGTGTATTTTGATATGAAAAACAAGGTCTCGATCTCTATATTTAGCAACCGGGATGATCTGGTCATAGGACCCGCATTTGATGCCATTTTAGCGATATTGGGTAGCGATAACCCCATTGTAAAGCCAACAGGGAAAGATTCCCTGACGGTTTTTCAATGGCTTAATCGGGTGTATACCAATGCAGAATAACCCTTCATCATTCAGTGGGTGTGGCTCTGATAAAGGGAGCAACCCCGGCCCTACATTGACTACTTAGAGGCTGTCCTTTTTAAGATCAACTTTTCTGTGGCAATATTATCTTCGATACCCATAAAAAAGCTTTTAAACCCAAATTTTGTCAACAGTCGCTTTGATGCAGCATTCTGTGGGTCAATAATGCCAATGACATCCTTTTGGGAATTGAGATCTGTCGCCAATGCAAGCATAGATTCACAGATTTTAGTTCCCAAGCCCTGTCCCCAAAATTCTTTTCGCAGCAGATAGCCCAACTCAAAAACGCTAGGGTCCTTTTTGTAATTTACTAATTTGCAATCGCCCAAAAGTAGATGTGTTTGGGAATCGATCACTTTGAAATAACCCAAATCGGGATCTTGATTGATGTCCAATATGGAGTCAAATTTTATTCTGGCCTGTTCTGCCGTCAATCCTTTTCCTGAAATGTACTTCATGACATCATCTTCGCTGACAAGGTTGGTAAATGAAGCAAGATCTTCCAATCGGTATTTTTCAAATACGAGTGTGTTATGCATGGCTTATGTGTGTTTATATACCTAATGATTTGAAAGCCTAGCTAAGGCTTCTTCACGGGTTTCGACGAAGTTGATTTTTCGGGACTTATTACTTTCATATATAAAATCATTCAGGCTTTTGCTATCATAGACTGAAAAATCACCAATGATAGCGATATCAAATTGATACTGTGTATATTTCTGAAGAATTTCACCTGCGAGCTTTGTTTTGAGGTCAAAGAAGTCGGGGCTAATATTTTCTTGATATAAGATGGCTTTATAGGCCTCCTGTGCGCTACAGTCAACCATAATTTGTAATCCATCATCAAGGTTATTGATCAATATATCGGAGCCTTTAACCTCGGCAATGTTTTCGTCATGAAGTTGAAAAATAGTTATTTCCATATTATTTTGTGTGTTTAGTGCATGTAATGATAAGGACCCTTTTTAGGATAATTGTTACTTGTCAGATTGTCCGGTATAATTTTTTAGGTAGGCCTTTCCTGGTATTAAGGTCTTCGATTCACCTATTTTATCCTGCGAAATCTTTCAGCATATTGATTGACGGGCAAAAGAAAAGTGTGCCCGTATGTGCTGTACTGAAATCCAAAATCCTGTCATAATTGTCTTCCGGTTCGCCAATGAACATTCTTTTGAGCATCATTTTAACCGTACTGAACCGACTGGCATAAGCAATGAAGTAGGTTCCCATTTCATTGTTTGCAATTTGACCAAAAGGCATATTGTCCCGCACGATCTTAAGGTCATCACCTACATTGGCCAGAGCTGAATGTGAATTGCTGGGTTTTTCATCCTCACCCATCTCAATATCATTGGCCTTGCTTCTGCCAATGACTTTTTCTTGTTCGGAAACTGGTAATGCTCGCCAAGCTTGCATATCATGAACATATTTTTGAACAAAGAGATAGCTGCCACCTTGGTATGGGGCATCTTCTTCTCCAATAATACCAAAGAATGCACGATCGTCACCAACAGGATTCTCTGTGCCATCGACGAAACCTAAAATACTGCGACCATCCCAATACCTGAAGCCATGAACTTCTTCTTTGCAGTCAGCAACCTGTGTCAGCAATGCCGTAATTTCAGTAGCCATATCTACACAATATCCTTGTTCAAGAGCACGAATATGAAAATGTAAATCACCTGGGGTAGCGACAGCGATATGTTTTTGTCCAACGACAGGTTCAAAGGGAACGAGTTCTTTCGGCATTGGTTCGGGGAGCTCCAGTCTTTTCCAAGCATGATGACCAATTCCCAGTACGACACTTGCCTTTACAAGTGTGGAACGTACCTGAGCTGAATTGTTGAGATTGATGACCAATGCACATAAGCGCTTGAAAATATCCTTTATATCCACATTTTCATGAAAGTTCCAAACCATAAACACCGTATTGTTACTCGGTGTATCAATGACATTTTGAGCTTGATGATCCATTAAAATAAATTATATTATTAGTACTAAGCTACGAATAAATCAGCGTAATGATTAAACATACGCTCTTACATCATTCATTTTAAGTGTCATGGATCTGGCCTCAGTTTCTATCCAATGGGTATAATCAGCGATAGCCTGTAAGCGAAGCTCATCGGAAATATAGCCTTCTGTTACCATTTGTTTGGATTGGGCTACTTTAATCCAAATGGCGAGATTTGTCTCAAAGTCGGCTTCACCTTTGTGATAGACTTGGTCAGCATTGATCGTTTCAATGGATTCAAATCCTTGTTGCTGTAGTAAAGTTGCTACTTCATCTGCAACCTGGTTATTCATTCCGGCATCTGCCCGCCACCTGAGAAAGGTACGATAAAACGCCTGCATAGTTTCCGGGGGGGCAGGATCCCAGACTATGGTCGTATGGTTATAATCCAAAATCGAAATTTGTCCGCCTGGTTTTAGCCAAGATTTAAATAACTTTAATGCTTTGGGAATATCAGTTAACCACTGCATGGTTCTGGCAGTTATAATAAGGTCAAACTGGTGCGGGGGCTGATAATTGAAGATATTGTCACAGACTAAGTCAAGATTTTCGGTTTCAGCATAATGCTCCTTGCCTATGTCAATAAAAGAGGCTGTGTTGTCCAAACCAATAATTGTTCCGTCACCAATATGACTCGCGACCTCATTGGTCAATGTTCCTGTACCACAGCCTACATCCAATACGCTTAAGCCTGGCTTTAACAGTGGGCGGAGTGTTCTATAATCTGATGCTAATGTTCTTCGTTCAAATATCTTATTGGCTTGCTGATCTTTTCTGTCAATAAATTTCTCTTTCATTTGATTTGGTTTAGTCTGAGGTAAATATAGCTTTTGCTTTCGTGTTAAAAAAGAATTTTACGAATCAGGCTGTTTATTGCATCGTCAGGTTTCTTTGGAACTATATCCGAAGTCGACAAGAGCATAATGATCTGAAAAGTAGGTTCTATGGAGTAAGTAAATAGCTTGATAAACAAGTTAAGATCATTTTTTTTGATTTATTTTTTAAAAAAATCAGTTGTAAAGCGATTAATTTGATTAATAGTTTTTATATTCGATTCTATCGAAGTGCTAGGACTCACTAACATGCCAGTGCTATAACATATCCTATTTATTATGCTAAAAATATTTAAAATCCTCTCCCTCACTAGCTGTGTTCTCTTTTTATCAGCTTGTTCCTCAAATTATCTCATGACCTTCAATGGTGAAAATTTAACAAAAGATGAAGATAAAGGGAATTTTTCTTTCAATAATGATACTGTACAATTGGATTATTCATTTGCTGGCAGCGATGGCAAGGTTTATTTGAGAATAGCGAATAAAATTGATAAACCTATATTATGGGATCTGAAAAGTTCAGCCATGGTCATCAATGGTAAGGCGTATAGTTATGCAGCTGAAAGTGCAGCCATAGAAGGACAATTAGATGGCTCGGTAACAAGCTTGGGAAACCGAAAAACCGATACCTTTATGGAAGATCGGATTCAGGGATATTTTAATGGATCAATAAGCTTGCCTAAAGATATGATACTGATTCCACCCCATGCTTATATTGATGGCAGTTACTTCGATTTCAGAAATGATATTAAAGAGGTCATCAAATCAGCGGAAAAAGAGAAAGTATATATGTATGATGTGAACGGGGAGAGTTATGGTGTAAACCTTGCACGATTTGAGCCCGAAGATTCTCCTTATCATTTAAGAAGCTTTTTGAGCTATTCGATTCTAGTGGATGATAACGTACTGTTAAAAAACACGGAACAGAAATTTTATGTAGCACAGCTTTGGCAGACTGGGGCAATTGCATTGAATAAGATTGTTGAAATGTATCATAAAAGGGGAGATGTGATCGCCTATAAAGAAAAAAAAGGTCAAAATATATGGGTAGTGGGGGGGGCAGCAGCATTAACGGCAGCGGCGGTAGCAATTGACAATAAAAATCCGGAATAGCAGCACATTGGCCATTATTCATTTTTGTATACAATAAGCATGGGGCAGTTTGTAAAACATTATATTCCTGTTATTGTTGTTTAATAGCGAGGAGCTTTTTGATCTTCCATACGTGAGTCATATCATTTATTAAAAATCTATACAGATGAAGTATTTTTATTTTATTGTTTTGGCGATGTTTCTGCTGTGGTATCAGAAACCAGTGGCCTGTACCAGGGTTGTTTATAAAGGACCGAATCAGACTGTGATTACGGCAAGGAGCATGGATTGGAAGGACGATATTAGCGCTAATTTATGGGTCTTTCCGCGTGGGATTGCCCGTAATGGAGAAGTGGGGCCACAGTCATTGGAATGGACCTCACAATATGGTAGTATTGTTGCCAGTGCGTGGGATATCGCTACTGTAGATGGATTGAATGAGAAAGGCCTGGTGGCAAATGTCCTTTGGCTTGTTGAGTCTACTTATCCAAAATTTGACCCGACCGGAGCAAAAAAAGGTCTTGCGATCTCCGCTTGGGCGCAGTATGTGCTGGACAATTTTGCGACAGTCAGTGCGGCTGTGACGGCATTACAAGATGAACCTTTTGTGGTCGTGAGTGATTATATTCCTGGCACCACAAAATTTACAACAGTACATCTATCCTTGTCAGACGCAACTGGAGATAATGCCATTTTTGAATACATCGATGGAAAATTGGTGATCCATCATGATGCTTCTTATACCGTGATGACAAACTCCCCGGTATTTGAAGAACAGCTTGCCTTAAATAGATATTGGCAGGGTATTCCCGGAACAACCATGCTTCCCGGTACAAATCGCGCTGCAGACCGCTTTGTGCGGGCTTCCTATTATATCAATGCGATTCCGCAGACCGATGATGCCCGAATTTCGATTGCAAGTGTGTTTAGTGTGATCAGAAATTGCTCTGTACCCTTTGGCATCAGTTCCGAAACTGAGCCGAACATATCTTCCACACGCTGGAGATCGGTAGCTGATCAAAAAAATAAAATTTATTATTTTGAGAATGTCCTGATTCCGGGCACCCTGTGGATTGACCTTGCAAAATTTAACTTAGCACAAGGTGCCCCATCCATGAAATTGGAGGTAAAACAAGGCATGGCAATCAATGGCAATTCCAATTCCTTATTTAAAGCGGCACAACCGTTTAAATTTATGGGAATTTAACAGACAAATTTATTTGGATATAATTATTGCTTGGCATTGCCATTAAAATCGTAAAATAAGCCCATGCTTTTTTCATGTTGCCCGATTGACTGCTTCGGTTTGGACGGTCGGGCGATGTGATACCTGAAAATTGACTGAATTTGCAATGAAACAATACTCACTGGCCTTCCGGTGCAATGCAAGGGCGGGGGCAATCATTTCGGCTGTTTTTACACGGACTATAGGATGGAGGATAGCCTCTTTGAAGGAACCTTTACCGTTCTCCTCTTCCACCATGACGGCAGTGGCATGATCTATATACTCTTCTACAACGATGTTATCCACAGCACAGAAGTGGAGGTACCATAGCATGTGGCAGGAGGATAATGATGCGAGCAATAGATCTTCAGGGTTATGCTTGCTTGCGTCACCCCGAAATGCTGGATCTGATGAACCTTCAATATCGGCTTTGTGCCCGATAATGATACGGTGGCTCCGCTCATAATTTTTATAATGATCTGTTCCGCTCCCTCTATTTCCAGTCCATTCTATCGTCGTATTATAGTGATGTTGTTTCATCTGTCAGGTTATAATTTAACAAGATTGTGATTAGGTGATGAAGTTACTAAAATATCCTGTACTTTTTTTATGGGAGGACAGATGCAAATGATCGTGCTTCTTTATATAGATGCAATTGTATGGCTTATAAAATAATTTATCTAAGTTTGCCCTGAAGCAATCGGCACAAATTATGGATCAGCAAATATTATTAGACAGCATAAGTAAGGAGGTTGACCTTATGGAAGAGGAAATCGAGCAGCTTTTAGCTATTGTCAAATTTAAAAGGGTCAAGAAAAAACAATACCTGCTATTGGAAGGGGATATTAGCCGGTATGCCATCTTTGTTGCTTCAGGTTGCTTACGGAGTTATTGTGTGGATGAAAATGGATTTCAATATATCCAGCAGTTTGCCCCCGAAGGTTGGTGGATCGGTGATATGTACAGCTTGGTTACAGGAAATCCGGGGCATCTCTATATTGATGTTGTGTTTGACGCTGAGATATTTATGCTACCGAAGGTAGAATTGCACCGATTGTATAAAGAGATCCCAAAATTGAACGTTTATTTTCGGGTTCTTGCAGAGAATGCGCTGGTCTATTACCAAAGTCGATCAATGGAGAATTTGCGCTTAGCAGCAAAGGAACGCTATGAAAAATTTTGTTCGCGCTATCCTACACTGATCGATTGTCTTCCACAAAAACAGGTTGCCGCATATATAGGTGTAACACCCGAGTTTTTAAGTAAGATGCTTAATCAATAACTACGGGCACTTTCCAACGGCTCCACTGCGTATACAAAACGAAAATTATTGGTTACCATTTTTCTTTCAGCAGATTTTCCAGCTGGCTTATTTCTTCCTGATACATTGTTTTTTTCCTTGTCCCAAAATATAGGGTATTCTCCACAGGTGCTGTCCCCTCCCAGATCAGTTTGATTTTACCAGATGCTATGGCTTCGGCACATAAGAAATCGGGTACAATGGAAAAACCGTTATTATTGCTTAGGCAGCGTATAATGGAACTAATGTTGGGTACAATGTAATTGGGACTGAAATCGGGATGCTCCCCAAAATGTGTAGACCAGAAATTCTTGAGGTGGTCCATATCCGCTGCTGTACTATACCACAATTGTTTTTTTAATAGCTGCGCGGCTTCTTTGATATTGTTGTTGTGTAATAAATTTTCCAGGTCGGTGGTATCCGTCTGGCAGCCTGCAATAAGCACAATTCTTTCCTTCGAAAATGGTTGGTATTGCAGATTTTGTTGATTTCCTTTTTGTGGTGTGATGATCAGATCCAAAAGACCATTATCCAGATCTTGTTGCATTTGTGGATATTCTCCAAATTTAATGATGAGGTTGAAGGGGAGTTGGGCAATATGCTCCTCTAATGTATATTGAAAAGTCTCAAAACACATCCCGATACTTATGGTTACCCGTTCATCCAATGCCCGTTTATGAAAATGCTGTTCGCCCGTTTCTAATTTCTTGAGCGGATCTATCACATAGTTATATAGTATTTTACCCTTTTCGGTTGGCACCATCCGGCGTGCTGAACGGTCAAAAAGCTTATGACCCGTAAAAGCTTCCAGGGAATTGAGGTGCAGGCTCACCCCGGGTTGGGAAATAAATAGTTCTTGTGCTGCCGCAGAGAGCGTTCCTGTTTCATAGATTGCTTTAAAGGTGCGGAGCCATTCTAGATTCCATTTCATGTCTATTATTTTTATGATACAAATATACAATTTAAATTATTTGTATTATCTAAAAAAATGATAGAAATTTGTGTTATCAATAATAAAAATTATAGAAATGAAAATATTTATTATCAATGGCGGACAAAAGTTTGCGCACTCAGGTGGTTCCTTTAATAGCACGATTACAGGCTGGACTGTACAGGCCGTATCTAAAAATGGTTTCGAAACCCGTGTAACCAATGTTAATGACGAATTCGATCCTATGGTTGAGGCTGAAAATTTTAAATGGGCCGATATTATCGTCTATCATTTCCCCGTTTGGTGGTTTCAGGTGCCCAATCGTTTAAAGTTTTATATTGACGAAGTTTTTACAGCGGGACATAACAATGGTATCTATAAAAATGATGGCCGTTCTCGTAAAAACCCGGCCATCAATTATGGTACAGGTGGTCTGATGCATGGAAAAAAATATTTTGTAACCTCAAGCTGGAATGCTCCGGAAACAGCTTTTACCATGGAAAATGAATTTTTTGATCAACATTCTGTCGATGAAGGGGTCTTGTTCGGTTTTCATAAGATGAATCAATTTGCAGGTTTGGAGAATATTGGAACTTTTCATTTTCATGATATGGAAAAAGATGCTACGCAAGAACGTGTGGACAATTATGAAAAAGAATATAAACAATATTTGGAAGAAGTATTTCAGTTAGAACATCAATTATCATGAAGATTTATATAACAGCAATCCTAAAGGCAATTCCTGCGCAAAGAGCAGAGGTACTAGCGCTATTACATCAGATGGTACAAGAGAGCAGAAAAGAAGCAGCCTGCCTGCAATATGACCTGCATGAAGTGACCTCGGATGAAAATCAGTTTATTTTCTACGAAATTTGGGAAAACCAAGCCGGGCTGGATGCGCACAATCAACAGCCATATATTCAGGAGTTTGGGCGTGTGGCAGGCGAGCAGCTACAGGAGGCTCCTCAGATTTATCTGATGGAGAAGATAGCGTAATTGTTCTTTATACAGCCTTTTGGTAGCAGTAGTTTGGGCGTATTATTCAATTTTCTTAAGTATATTTACTTGAAATGACAAGAAATGGACGTATTGGGAAAGGGTAACTATACCCTGCGACGCTTGGAGACAACTGCTTGGGCTGATTATAAAACAATTAGACTGGAGGCATTACAGACAAATCCTGAATTTTTTGGAAGTAATTACAAAAAGGAATCAGCATATAACGATGACGATTGGATCTCTTTGTTGGGAAATCCAGCCTGTGCCATATTTGGCTTATATGATCAGGAGGTATTGATAGGGATGACGGGAGTGATACTGGATAGAGACGATAGCTCAAATGCAATTTTAATTGCTTCTTTTATTAAAGAGCCATTTAGAGGAAATGGATTGTCTAAATTATTCTATGAAGCTCGAATTACATGGGCCCGGCAAAAAGGATGTAATAGGATTACGGTTTCCCATCGTGATGGGAACGATGCCTCTAAGGCAGCCAATCAATCTTTCAATTTTAAATATACACATGCCCAAGATGTGATCTGGCCAGATGGTGTTTCAGCAAAAGAGTATATGTATGTTTTATTTCTTTAACGCTCTGATCGTTAGTTTATTGGTTGGTGCTAAGTTTATTAGGGTCATACTAATTAATGCGCGAATTTTTTTGCCCCACCCACACATAGGATGACCGCTATGGTCACGAATAGCATCCCGGCACTGATTTCTTCATGGAGCAGGCCTGCTGCTAATATTAAGCCAAAGAAGGGCTGAAGAAGCTGTAACTGTCCTATCGTGGCAATTCCCCCTTGCGCCAACCCTTTATACCAAAAAATAAATCCGATAAACATACTAAACAAGGAAACGTACATGAGGCCCCACCATGCTCCTTGATTAACATTCATGACTGTGGCCGGTATATAGAAGTAAGTCAGGGGGAGTACCATCGGTAATGCAAATACCAATGCCCATGAAATGACCTGCCAGCCGCCCAATGTTTTTGAAAGCTTGCCTCCTTCAGCGTATCCAAGTCCACACAGGATAACTGCAATAAGCATGAGAAGGTCGCCTTGAGGTGAGGATGTAATTCCTTGGAAGAAAGCATATCCAACCACCAAAAGGCTACCCAGTATAGCGAAAACCCAGAATATTGGCCGGGGGCGTTCACCGCCACGGACGATGCCAAAAATGGCTGTGGAAATAGGGAGTATACCCACAAATATCATCGAATGAGCTGAAGTGACATATCGTAGCGCCATCGCACTCAATAAGGGGAATCCGATCACGACGCCGAAAGACACGATACTCAATGGGATAAACTGTGTCCGTGGAGGAAGCTTTTCTTTGGAAATAAGCAATACCATCAGTGCCAGTAATCCGGCAATGGAGGCTCTTGCAGCCGTTACAAAGATTGGATTCAAATCCAATACTGCAACTCTTGTCGCTGGCAATGAGCCACTAAAAATAAGAACTCCAATCAGTCCATTGATCCATCCATTTGATGATTTTAATCTATCCATATTCCTTACCATTGTGGTATCAATTTTAATTCTGATGCAAATCTCAGGAATTAATAGGTACGTATAGAGTTACAGTTTTAGTTAAAATAGTGGGTACAGTTCTATTTACTAGACGAAAAAACGGAGCTATGTCCATATTTACCCTGCAAAACAGGAAGGAATTTACATCGGGACTAGTTTTGACATGAAGTGTGGCCCTGGCAGGGCAAGTTTCTACATGACAGGGCTGGCAAAATATGATATAAATTGACTGCAAATTGATACGATGCGGCTATTGAATATAATTTATTCCAGCGTTATTTGTTGTAACCCTTAACTGTGGTGATAAACGTCCTAACTATTACATGGGGTGTTTAAGAAAAGATGTTGTTATCGCTAATTTTATTCAACTAATATGATTAAACCTTTGCAAAAACCTATTCATGAGATCAATAAACTCAGCATGTCTAGCTTATGCTTTTTATTTATTTGTATGTCCCTGTTTTTTGACGTACATGCACAGCAAAGAAAAGCTCCGGCTTATCCATTGATTACGCATAATCCCAATTTTAGCATCTGGTCCATGACAGATCAGCTAAATGAATCGACAACGAAGCATTGGACAGAGGCTGATCATTCTCTTTTGGGCTTGATTAGTGTTGATGGTGACAGTTATCGCTTTCTTGGTCAGGAAGAGCCTCATTACAACGTCATCCTTCCAACGGCTGAGGAGCAAGCTTATACAGTACGGTACACCGAATCTAAACCGGAAAGGGACTGGAACCAGCCTTCTTTTGATGCAAAGAACTGGAAATCTGGGTATGCTCCCATTGGGGATGATGAAAAACAGGTAAAGACAATCTGGAAATCGGCGGATATCTGGGTGAAGCGGGATTTCAAGGTTGCAGATTTACAGGATGTTAATGAGCTTTTTTTAAAATTGAACCATGATGATAATGTGGAGGTATTTTTGAACGGTAACAAGGTATATGAAAAGACGGGCTGGACAAATAAGTTTCAGTATATACCAATTGATAAAACGAATCTGAAGGTGGGAAAAAATGAGCTGGCAATTCATTTGAGAAATACGGCCGGGGGGCGTTATCTTGATTTTGGTTTAGTGGACAAGCGCAAAGAAAGTGGTTCTAAAATACAAGTTGCGGTACAGAAAAGTGTGGAGATTACGGCGACACGTACGGTTTATAAGTTTCAGGCAGGAAAGGTGGACCTAAAACTTACTTTTACCTCACCTTTGTTACTGAATGATTTAGCGCTGTTGTCGAGACCAGTATCTTATATTACTTATGCTGTAAAAGCAAATGATGGTAAACAACATGATGTGAAGGTTTTTATGAGCGCGTCATCTAACATTGCCGTTTATAAACCATCGCAGGAAGTGTCTGCAAAAAATTATGAAACGGACAACTTGTCGATTCTGAAAGTAGGGACGGTAGAACAGCCAGTTTTACAAAAAGGTGCCGACGATATGCGGATCGATTGGGGGTATTTTTATGTTGCTGCTCCTAAAAAGGATAACGTACAACAGTTTATAAGCCCTATGACAATGGCAGTCGACAATTTTAGGAATGGAACCTCAACATCGTCAAGCTCAAAGGGTATTGGACTGGCGCTGAACACAGTAATTCCTTTTGGTAAAGTCAGCGATCAGGAAATTGAACGTTTCGTTGCACTTGGATATGATGAAATCTATGCTATTCAATATTTTAAAAACAATTTGAGGCCGTGGTGGAATAATTCGGGGAAAGAGACCATGGAAAACCAGCTGACTGTGGCCGCCAGCGATTACCCTGCTGTTATGGACCGGTGTTTGGCATTCGACAAAGAAATCTATAGTGCTGCTCTAAAATCAGGGGGGAAGGAGTATGCTCATTTGTGTATGCTGGCTTACCGCCAGAGCATTGCTGCTCATACCTTGGTAAAAAGCCCGCAAAATGAATTGCTTTGGTTGTCCAAAGAAAACAATAGTGGTGGTTTTATCAACACCGTTGATGTGACCTACCCATCAGCACCATTATATTTGATCTATAACCCTGAATTATTGAAGGGGATGCTGAATGGCATTTTTTATTTTAGTGAAACAGGTCGCTATCCCCATCCTTGGGCTGCTCACGATTTGGGTACTTATCCCTTGGCAAATGGCCAGACTTATGGTGAACCAATGCCTGTTGAGGAATCTGGGAATATGATTATTTTAACTGCCGCAATTTCAAAAGTCCAGGGCGATGGCCGTTATGCTAAGCAACATTGGAAAACACTGACTAAATGGGTGGACTATCTTGTCAAAGACGGTTTCGATCCTAAAACACAATTATGTACGGATGATTTTGCGGGCCATTTAGCCCGGAATGCCAATTTATCTGTTAAAGCCATCGTGGGAATCGCATGTTATGCACAAATGGCAGAAATGATAGGCGAAACAGAAACGGCAAAAAAATATCGGGCAATTGCAGCGGAAATGGTTCCTAAATGGATGGAAATGGCGGATGCTGGGGATCATTATGCTTTAACCTTTGATGATAAGAACACATGGAGCCAAAAATATAATCTGATTTGGGATAAGGTACTGGGATTGAATTTATTCCCACAGAACGTATATGATACCGAAATCAACTATTACCTGACAAAACAAAATCGATTTGGTATACCATTAGACAGCCGAAAAGCATATACCAAAAATGATTGGATTCTGTGGACTGCGTCATTTGCCCCTACCCGGGAGGCATTTGAAACGCTAATCAAACCGGTTTACAATCATGCCCTCCAAACTGAATCACGCGTTCCACTGAATGACTTTTATGATTCTAATACCGGTATCCGGGAGAACTTTAAGGCACGCAGCGTGGTAGGTGGGTTTTATATGAAACTGCTGGCAGATAAAATCCAGCATTGAGCAGGCAAATTGGCGTATAACTGATCATACATTCAACAAAAAAGAGGCTCATTTGAGCCTCTTTTTTGTTGAATGTCGCATGTAGCAGAAAACAGTGCGCTATGATAGTTTTCCGAGCATCTGAATTGCTATTTGTATGATACCTTCGTTTATTACCTTAGTTTCTTTTGTAGATTTTTACCCTGTAAAATGATGGCTGTTTAGGAAGCATTCCCTATTATAAAAGCGGTTGAAATCGTTATATTCGTATGTGGAATAGCATATTATGGGATCACTAAAGTCATTAAAATCAGTTCTTGCGGCGGGCATAGGTCTGATCGCTTTATTTGCAATCGCGATGCAATTTATTTTGAGCTGGTTTACGTTGGAGATAAGCGGAGCCGAATATATCGTTCGTTTTTTCAGCTATTTCACCATTCTTAGTAATGTACTGGTTATGCTATGTTGCTGCTGCATCGTTTTCTCTTCTAAAAGCCGGCTCGGCAGATGGATCACCAAGCCTGCATCGATGACTGCTATCACTTTATACATCCTTGTTGTTGGCATTATTTATAATGGTATCCTACGTTTCCTCTTGGACCTTCATGGGATGATGCAGGTTGTGGATGAACTACTGCATGTGGTTATCCCGTTGAGTTTCTTCTTGTATTGGTGGTTCTTAGTTGATAAAAGAGGCATCACCTGGAATCAGGTTCTCTATTGGATGGTGTTTCCATTGATTTATCTTTTATATACACTATGCCATGGTGCTTACTCGGACTTTTATCCCTATCCTTTTGTCAATGTAACTGATTTGGGTATCGAAAGAGTCCTTATTAATAGCCTTGGTGTTACATTTGTTTTTCTCATCGTTGGTCTATTATTGATTGCCATGGGGAAGTGGCAGACCAGAGCAACCTAATATTTATTCTTGACATATGCGAAGTGTTTTCTGAATGATAATGATCAATTTTGTGTAATCAATAACGATTAAAAATTTAAAAGATGAAACAAGTATTTATTAATCTCGCAGTCGCAGATGTGAACAAATCCATGGATTTTTATACGCAATTGGGTTTTCAAAATAACCCCCAGTTTTCGGACGATCAAGCTAAATGTATGGTTTGGAGTGACCATATTTATGTGATGATCATGACCCATGATAAATTTCAAACATTTACTAAGAAACAGATTGCAGACACGAAAAATTATATTGCAGGGTTATTTGCACTTTCGGTCGACAGTTTGGATCAAGTCAATGAAATCGTAGATAAAGGATTGAAGGCAGGTGGGGCCGAACCAATGCCAATGATGGATCATGGTTTTATGCAGCTTAGAAAAATAGAAGACTATGATGGTCATACCTGGGAAATATTCTATATGGACATGAGTAAATTTCCAACAGCATAGATGGAGATTCATCAGGCTGATCCTAAGGAAATAAAGCCATTTACATGTATTCCGTAAATGGCTTTATACTTGGTGATTGAAACAATCCCATTAGCAGGATGCTGCTGCCGCTGTATTCGTGATATGATTTTACGACTGACTCAGTGTTTCGTAAAGGGTGTTTATGAGCATCCGTATCTTGGAATCATGTGGGGCCGAGAATACGAATTGGTCTGCGAATCTATTTACACCTCTTATCGATTCCTTTAATTCAGCGCTATGCATTGTATTATTTGCGCTGGTGAATTGATCTTTATACTTGTTTAAGTAGGTTAAAAAATCATGTGATGCCATATTGGTAGTGGCTTCGGCTTCGACTACTTGCAGAAGCGCCAGATAGTGGTTTTTTATTTTTTCGGAATTTACCATGGTAATGGAATTTCTTGTACTAGTTTTTTGAAGGTTTCATCTCTGACTGCAAGGGGAAGGAACAGTTGGATTTCTCCTCCGGGAAGATGTGGGTTGATGACACCTGCTGCAATAGGTTGCCTTGCAGTCGTTCCTTGCCAGACTTTCAATTTTTGGGCCTGTGGAACTTCATAGGTGTAGAATTTACTGAAATTGTTCCATGCAGGCTGTACTGCCGTACCTCCGATCACGTCTCCAATAGAGCTGGGTTTAGCTTTTGTCCAATATCCTCCGGCCGGATTTCCGCCGGTGATGCGGTATATTTTGGTCCCAGCAGGTAATTCGGTCGCCACAGCATCAACAAAGTTTGCGGCCTCAACGGCAGGCAGATCCAACTCTGAATTCTTCCATGCAGGATGTGTCATCCCTGAAGTCAAACCATTCGGACTGTAATCAGATTTTGCAATCCCAGGGATATTATCCCAGTCCTCAATATACACCCGCTGGTGGTAGATACTTTGGGCATTTTCGAGATCGGTCATTAAACCGGCTTTGTCTTTGGCCTTAGAAAAGGCTTCCTTAAGTTTTCCCTTATCCAACCCTTTGTCTATCCAACTATTCAATTTAGCTTTTGTACCGGAGCCAAGTGATCGCTCGAGATCATCCATCCAGCTGGTTGAATTTTCGATTTCTTCATTGATTAAATCATCGTCAGAGGAACAGTTAACAATAAGCTGACTGCTGAAAATCAATAAGATTAACAGGAATGTTTTTGTAAATCTAGTCATAAGGTTCATACGTTTAAGAATGAGATTAAATATAATTAATAAGAAATTAACTGGTTTAGAGTTAAATTGTTTTAAATATAGGTTTTTATTAGGTTTGGTAATTACTTTTTTAGAAATTATTACTACTTATCGTGCGATGTTGGGCTGAGGAACCAGTTGAATGATCTAGGGAGAGGAAAGAAGTCCGGGGAAAACTTCATGAGGCTGCTTGCCTGGGGAACTGTGGGAACAGGAATCGTTTACCAGGATGCCATGACAATAGTAAGCCCATTCAAGGGAAGGGCTACCCGCGGTATGGGAAGAACCCGCTGATTTATCTTATCGGGTTAAGATTCCGTTTTGAGCGAGTTCCTGGTTTTCTCAAATCTCATTTTCATATGTTGTCTTCTTGAACGACGTAAACGAGATCTTCTAACTGGATAATGACGTTTTTTGGTGATATTGTTAAAGATAAGGGCCACTGCCAATAAAATCAGACAACCGGAGAGTACGGGGCTTAACACATACCAATAACCGAGAGAAGAGATCTTGGTGCCACTACTGACGGCAATCAATGCTGTGGCTCCTCCTGGAGGGTGCAAGGTGCGTGTATGCTGCATGAATACAATGGATAACGCGACAGCAAAAGGAGCTGTGAGCCAAATGATATCCGGAAGTATCTGGGCGACAGTAACCCCAGCGATGGCAGACATCACATGGCCCCCGATCAAATTTCGAGGTTGTGCAAGTGGACTTTGTATTGCTCCATATACCAAAACGGAAGAAGCACCAAAGGACCCGATCAAGAAAACATTTTCCAATGATGGCAGATGAAGTGATTGTGTAAAAGCAATGAGAAATATGCCTACAAAAGCACCAACGAAGGACCAAAAATGTTCCCAAGGATCAATTAATGTCTCACGGTAGATTACATATCTATAAATCCGGAATTGTCTCTGAAGTTGATTTTTCATTTTATTGTGCAAATTTACATAGATCAACCTTATATCTTTATGTGTGTTCTATGCTAGCCTTTGTAATATTTATCATTCAAATAATACACTAAGATCTTATCTCAATGTAGGTTGAGAAATGAATGCGCAAAATTACACTAAAATAATAAGAAGCGTATGGCCAGTTTTAATTTTAAGACTTAATTTTCCTATGCAATTTAGATTTCTGCCGAATTATTTTTACAGAACATCTCCTGCTGATTCAGTCCTGATCTCGGAATTTTCTTTTCAGGTGGTAGTACCGGAGTAAGAGACGATCATACCATAGTGTAAATAAGAGTAATGTTCCGGGTAATAGAAGTGTTTTTAGGTTAAAGTGCTGAAAAGCAAAACTACCAATGATCCCTCCGAGAAAAAAGCAGCTGATAATGATCAATTTTAAGAAAATTGATCGATGCAATTTTATTTTCTCATCTTTTCCTCTGTAAAAGAAAAGTTGTGAAAACTCAATGCCTAAATCTGTAAACAAGCCAGTAAGGTGCGTGGTCCTAACCACGGACTGGGATATTTTGGTCACAAGAGCATTCTGGAGCCCCATGGCAAAAAGTAATATTGAAGCCACAATAAACGATAGTGAAAGGTTGCTGCTGCTTATTTCACTATGGGTAAAACCGATCACAAATAAGATCAGGGCTTCAATGCTAATGGGGATAATATACGAAGTATGAGATTTATGTTTGGACGCCCATTCGATGATGATACCAGAGGCAAAAGCCCCCAATAAGAAGAAAAGAATGTAACTCAGATAGATGAAAGCCATGCTATAGTTCTTTAGGAATAATTGCTCCGAGAAGAAGGCAAAATGGCCAGTTACATTTGTGGTCAGCGTGTTTAGTTTCAGTACCCCTGTAATGTTAACCAAACCTGCTACACAGGATAAAATAGATGCCAATTTTAAATTATGGGAGTAGTTTCTTCCCTTTCCTTTATGTCTGAACATTCGTATGGATTTCTGCTCGTTATACAGAACAGGTGCAAATAACAAAATTCTATACGATCAAACAAGACTCTTGTTGAGTTTTGATATATTTTATTGGGGAAAATAGAGTAAGGAGGATTTTATTAACCATATAGGCCCATTAATGGGCCTATATGGTATCTATTTGGGTTGAGTGCAGGCCTTAGCCGTGCCTATTATTTTATTTTGCGTTTTTTGCAACGACATTAAGTTCAAGGTCAACATTTTGTGCAATCATCCAGTCTTGAGGATTACCTTCAGTACCATAGGTAAGCCCCCAATCTTGTCTTTGGATCGTAAATTTAGAATAGAAACTTACCTCATCACCGTTAATGGCAATTTTTGCGGGGAAAGTTACATTTACTGTTTTATCTTTAATCGTTAAGTTACCACTGATGGTGTTAGTAGCTCCTTCAATAACACTTTTTTCTTGCGCTGCATCAAAAGGTGCTACTTTTGTGATCTCAAATTTAGCGGTCGGGTATTTAGCGATGTCGAAGAAATCAGCACTTTTTAAGTGTGCATCTAGATCAGCTGCTTTTTTTCCACCTGTAGTAGTTGGATCCACAGATGCTGTATCTGTAACAATAGAGTTGATGTCAATTGTAAAAGAACCTCCAGTGATTGCATTGTTTTCTGCCGATAGTGTTCCTTCACTTTTTAGAATACCAAATCGTGGGTTTAAACCTCCTTTATGGTAACCAGTCCACTTTAAAGTGCTTTTGTCTGATTCCACAGTATAGGTTTGTCCTTTTTGTTCAGTCACTTCTTGTGCAGTTGTTGTAGTCGCTTTATCGCCACTTGTGTTTTGACATGAAGCGAATAGCAGCATGAGGGCTAAGCCTGAAATTAATTGTTTTTTCATTTTTAATCGTTTTATTTTTTTAAATATGTTATTTGCACGTTAAGTATTGACGGCATCAATTATGCCAATTCAATCAGCTCGTATTATTGATTACAAAGGTAAATGATACATAGTTTATTTTTGGTATTAGTTTCCTTAATGAAACTACTTTCCAAAAAGATAGTATGCTATGATGCTGTAATTCTGTACTTTTGTAAAGAATAAGGAGGTAGATACATGAAAAAAGAAGCAACCTTAAGCACGAATGGGGGCTGTAAAACACGTGTCCTGGCTATAAAGGATACGATGGAAATCCTGGCGGGCAAATGGAAATTCCATATTATAGGCACCTTGATGCTGGTCGATAAATTGCGTTTTATGGAATTATTACGCGAGGTCGATGGGATTGGAGCAAAAATGCTTTCCAAGGAACTTCAGGATCTGGAAATGAATCATCTGATAAAAAGAACAGTATTAAATACTAAACCACTTACGGTGGAATATGAATTGACAGCATGTGGGAAGACGCTGGGGCCTATTATTGATGAAATCGCCAAATGGGGAATTACTTACAGAAGCACACTTTATAATAAGAATGAAACCAAGGAATCTTTAATGTGAGTATAATATTTGCGTCTGTAAAGAACCTGATACGTTTTACCTGATTTGTATTGCTGGCAGTTTAAAAAAATATAATAATCGTATGTTTGTTATAGAAGCATATCTATAAAACAAAAAAAAGATGCGGTTACAACGATTTTTTTATCTATCCATAAGTGTTTTGGGAATCAGCAGCTGCGGCATTACCAAAAACGTAAAACATCAAGAAATCTCATTTGATGAGGGAGTCAAACAGATTAACCATATCGTGGTGGTCTATATGGAAAACCATAGTTTTGATAATTTGTATGGAGAGTTTAAAGGTGCCAATGGGATTGCAAATGCCCAAAAGAGTAAGTTTCTACAAGTAGATGAACATGGAAAGATCTATCAATATCTACCTGAAATTCCAAGAAATAATTCTTTTCCTACCAATCTTCCCAATCAATTTTTCAACATAGACCAATTTGTTCCTTCTGATAAACCTACACCGGATGTAACGCACCGTTTTTATCATAATCAGCTGCAAATCAATGGCGGAAAGATGGATAAGTTTGCGCTGTACAATGATTCCAAAGGGCTGGCGATGGGGTACTATAGTACTGAAAAATTGCCCTTGTTTCCGTTTGCTCAAAAATATACACTGTGCGATAATTTCTTTCAGAGTGTATTTGGGGGATCTTACCTGAATCATGTTTACCTGATTTCAGCCGCTATACCGGTTTGGCCCAATGCACCGAAATCATTAATTGCACAACTGGATACTGAAGGCAAGATGATTAAGGACGGTATTGTCACACCTGATGGTTACGCGATCAATCATGTGCTTTCGAAAAATAAACCTTATCCTGCTAAATCTGATTTGTCTAAACTATTGCCAGCCCAGACAATGCCTACTATCGGTGACCGTCTGACGGAAAAAAATGTAAGTTGGGCCTGGTATTCTGAAGGATGGGATGATGCGGTAGCTGGACGTAAAAACAACTTTGCCTATAATCATGAGCCTTTCCTCTATTTTGCCAATTATGCGGAAGGAACGGAGGGGCGAAAGCATATGAAAGATCAAAATGACTTTATCAAAGCAGCGAAAGATGGTACTCTTCCCAGTGTTTCTTTTGTAAAGCCGGGCGGTGGAAATGATGAACACCCAGGTAGCTCAGCGGTATATTCTTCAGAACAACTGGCTGTGGATCTGATTAACGCTGTATTGGAAGGACCGAATGCGAAAGATGCCCTAGTGATTTTGACTTATGATGAATTCGGTGGTTTTTTTGATCATGTAAACCCGCCAGTGATCGATCGTTGGGGGCCAGGAAGCCGTATTCCGGCCATATTGATCGGGCCATTTGCCAAGAAAGGAATTGTGGATCATACACAGTACGAGACAGTCAGTATTCTTTCTTTAATAGAACATCGATGGGGAATAACACCGCTAGCGGAGCGGGATAAACATGCCAATCCATTCCGGAATGCGTTGATGTTTCAATAAAATACCTATTTATTGAAAGGGGGAGAAGGGTATGTATAAGAAGATTGTTGTGCTGACCTTGCTGTCTGCTGTATTATGTATGCTGAGCTTTAGTCCGGGGAAATTAAATCATGTACGAAGGGAGAGACCCAATGGACGGGAGCGAAAGATCCAAAAAGAGCTATTGGGACAGATGTTATCCTTTCGTCGCTATTTGAAAGATACCTTATCCGCTGAAGCGAAGCTGAACCCAATACATGAGCTAAAACTCAAACAAGCTTTTCTGACAGCACGATTGCTTTTCAAAAAGTTTGAATGGGCAGCTGAATATTTTACTGCCGACCTAACGAAAAGACTGAATGGCCCCCCTGTTGAGGAGGTTGAAAATGCGGATTTGCTGGACCCTTCCTTATCCAGGGGGGTAGATCCAATGGGTTTACAGGTGATAGAGGAACTTATCTATCCCAATTATGACCCCATTTGTAAAACAGCGCTTGTTGAGGAGGTCAACCACCTGATAACAAATACGGACTACCTGATTTCATATTTTGCGGATCATCAGTTGGACGACTGGCGCATTTTGGATGCCGCTAAGCTGGAAATATTCCGAATTATTTCCTTGGGAATCACGGGGTTTGATAATGGGCTTTCATTGCATAGTATGGAAGAATCTTCGAGATCTTTGGAAAGTCTCCGGGACGTCCTTCGGCGGTATGCCAAAACAAGGGAAAACAGCATATTACTGAACGATTTGGACGCTGCTATTCGCTATCTTCAGGATCATCCTGATTTCAATACTTTTGATCGTGCAGCATTTATTACGGGCTTTGCGAATAAGATTAGTACAGGGATTGCGCAATTAGAGCGCAATCTGCCCGGTGCCAAGATTAAATACAACCGAATGCTCCGGCAAGAGGTAAATACTTTATTTGATACAGATGCATTTAATGCGGATGCATTTTCCCCGGGACCGGAATTTCATTTGACGGATGAAAAAGTAATCCTGGGAGAAAAACTTTTTTATGATGTAAATCTATCTGGGACACATAGCCGAAGCTGTGCTTCATGTCATCAGCCTCAACTGGCCTTCACGGATGGATTAACCCGGCAGGAAGATCTTCATCATGCTGACAGACTGCTGAAAAGAAATACGCCAACATTGCTGAATGCTGCGTTGCAGTCAAACTATTTTTATGATATGCGTGCATTGACATTGGAGGATCAGATACAGGACGTGATCAGCAATAAACAGGAAATGGATGGATCAATGGATAACATTGTGGAGTATGTTACCATGGACAGCACCTATCGGTTCTTGTTGGCAAAAGCCTTTCCAGAATCAAATTCAGTTATCGGGAGCGACCTGATTGCGAATGCGTTAGCTTCTTATATTCGTTCTTTGACGAAGCTCAATAGTCGATTTGATATGTACATGCAGGGGCGTGTAGAAGCGCTTTCCTTGCAGGAACTGAATGGCTTTAACTTGTTTATGGGGAAGGCCAAATGTGCTACCTGTCATTTTCTTCCTTTGTTTAACGGTATTACCCCACCAAAGTTTGTCCAAAGCGAAGTCGAGGTATTGGGGGTTCCACAATCACGAAGGGACTCTATTCTTGATGCTGATCTTGGTTATTTTGATATTAGCGGTGTTGATTCGTATAAATATGCATTTAAAATTCCTACCGTCAGAAATATAAAAAAAACAGCACCTTATATGCATAATGGCGTATATCAGACGCTAGATGAGGTAATGGAATTTTATAACAATGGTGGGGCTGCCGGATTGGGGATAGCTCTTGCTAATCAGACTCTTCCTGAAGAAAATCTTCATCTTACTGAAAAAGAACGCAAGGATATTATTGCTTTTATGGAAAGCTTGGAAAGCAATTAAGTTTCGCTTTTCTTATGGGATTATGGCCAGATCGTATCATGATTGCTTGTACGTTATTAGCATCAGCTTCCTGTTAAGATATTAATTATATTTCTCCTGTATGCTGGATCTTTCTCCCGGAGTTCGAGAATATTATTTTTTAGGTCAACATTGACATACCATTCCGCGTAACGGTCTTTTTTACCGCTGATATTAAAGAAGATTTTGGTTTTGATATACTCATCCTCAAAATATGACGGTTCCCCACTAAGAACAAATGTAGTGGATGCTATCCGGCTGACCATTTTCATTGGTGTCTTATCCGTCGTAAGCAGGATATTCAATGCGCTGACAAAGTTGTCACTCAAGACTCCAATTGAATGAAAGTTGATGCCTTCCTGGTAGAATCTTGTTTTGTCGACGTCTGTATTGACGATTCCCAATTTCATGTCTGGGCGAAAAGAGAGTTCAAATCCAACCATTTCTTTTCCCCAAAGTCCTTTTGCACGAATAGTATGATTTTGAAATTCATCGCGCCAATATTTTGTTACTGTTAATCGTAGGTCAACAAAATCTTCATCTTCACTGACGTTAATTTGTTTTAAATTACTTTGTCTTTTCAAGAAGTTTAAAAAGTTCATAATCAATATTGTTAATATGGTTTTGAAGCTGATGTCAGCAGTATGTTGTGTATTTACTACAGTTACACTATCCGACAATCGGGCTATTCTATTCACAGGCTAAGCGAAATAAAGATAGGAAAACTTTTGACTGTATCCACTACGAACAAAAGTTTTCTTTTGCTCGGCACTTATCATACCTGGGGCACTTGGAAGTCATTGTGCGTAGCTTGATGCTTTTGGTTTTCTTTAGTTGATTTTCAGTGTTTTAGATCTTTTGATGGAAGATAGCTATTTGTTATATTTAGCCTACGGAATGGATATGATCTATTGTAAATACGGTTATCTTTTTGTTCTTGTCCATGTATCATTTTTATTGGGCATGTGGAGGGAGGGAAGATGATTATACTATAGTGATCATTCATGTTTGGTAATTTAATCAATTAATATTTCAGATGAACAAAAAGGAACAGGTCAAAGAGAAAATAGGAAATGCTGCCATGGAATGCTTTGAACGATATGGATTGGAAAAAACAACACTGGATGACATTGCGAAAACTGTGGGCTTAAATAAGACGTCGCTTTACTACTATTATAAGAATAAGGAGGATATTTTTATCGAAGTGGCCATACGGGAAGGAGAATCCTTCATTGCTACATTACAAAAGAAGACATTGAAAAAAAGGGTATAGAAAATCAGATTTCTTTCTATCTGGAGGCAAGATTGAATTATTACATCAACGTACTGAATATGAATAAAGTGTCGGTGGAATCGCTTGATAAGATCTTACCGCGGTTTTTCGAATTGTATAACGTAATGATGCTGCAAGAAAAACTGTTTCTTACTGAGCTTCTACAAAAGGCCGTCTCAGAGGAACAATTGAATTTTACCGATCCAGAAAAGACGGCTTCTGTGCTTATTAATTTCGCCAATGCGTTAAAACATTATACTGAACAGCAGGCCATATTGAAGAAACAGGTTGAAATCGATTACTCGCAAAGTCTTTGGGATACCAAATTTCTAGTTTCCCTAATTTTCAATGGGATTAGGAAATAGTACGGTGAAATAAAGGGTGTGCGATTATTGCAGGTGGAAAAATAGTAAAGAAGGGGCCGAATGTTAAATAAAACCCCTTCTTTACAAGGATTCATGTGCGTATATTTTATTGTACCGAGATGATGCCAAGATCCTTGACACTACCTTTTACCACTTGCACATCTTCAATGGTTTTGTCCATATATCCCGTTGCCGTAGGCTCAACGACTACTTTATATGTTCCTTCCGGCATGCCAGGGAAATAGAATTTTCCGACCGAATTGGCTAATGTGCCCACTGTATCCGTTCCGTCAATAGCATATACATTTGCCAGTGATTCAGCTGGTGTAATGGTACCTGCGATCGCACCAGAGGTGGCGACAGGTATGGCACGGATAACAGGTTTTAACAAATATTCACCATTTCCAGTTTTCACGATAGATTTTGCAGCATCAAAATCAAGTAAAAGTGTATAGGCAACATTAGGGATGAGTTCATCCTGAACCTTAATTTTTACACCTGAAGATTGGCCACTAGGGGTTTTTAGGGGATGAGCGACACCATCCACCCAAATTTCGTTACCTTCATCTTCAAGTTTGAGCCTGATTTCCTGGATCATGCCAGAAGGTACATCATCGCCAGCGATGACCGTGTCTTTGCCCATGGTATAGTCCAGAATGTTGAATGGGTTTCCATCAACGTCCAAGCTTTCGCTTCCGGATGTTGTACGAATTTCGATTTCATCTATATTCAGATGAATTGCATCATAATAACCTGGTGCATCTGTGATCTTAACGGTCACGGGGGTTCTCTGCGTAGACGGACTATCGTCTGTGCTACAGCTGCCGAGCAGCGCCGTGGCTGCAACTGCAACAATAATTGAATTTATTTTCATAGTTAGTAACTTGTAAAAACCAGCTGGCAAAAGCTATGCCAACTTTGGTTCGTTAAATAGATGGTTCATTTGTCCGGATCGATGTGCAAACAGCTGAATAGGACGGGACTATGCGTGGAAGGATTATTTTAAATTGTTTATTTTCGTATGGATAAAATGAGAAAAGATGAGCATAGCATTGGAAATAAACAGTAAACGGTCTGGTGACTGGCGAGATGAACTTTTAAAGCTTCTCCCGGGGACAAAAATTGAAATTTATCCGGATATCGAAAACCCGAATGAGGTGGAGTTTATTTTATGTTGGAAACCGGCACCGGCGTATTACAAGCGTTTTCCCAACCTGAAGGTCGTACAATCTGCCGGGGCTGGAATAGATCATTTGTTTCCTGAATCGCTACCCGAACATATTAGCGTAAGCAAAATTGTGGATCCAGTACTGAAAGAGGATATGTTTGAGCATGTTTTAACCTGCCTGATGAACGGTATGAAAAACTTTGCTAGTTATGCGCAGAATAAAAGCAATAAACAGTGGAATCCTCTGGCGTACATGACAATTGATCAAACCAAGGTTGCGATCTTGGGCTTAGGGGAAATTGGTGGATATGTTGCTGAAAAATTGGCCGGTATGGGGTTTGATGTAAAAGGTTGGTCCAATTCGAAAAAAAATATTCCGGGAGTTGAGTCTTTTGTAGGCTTAGATGAGCTTGGCTCGGCCATTGATGCGGTGGATTTTGTTGTAAACATTTTGCCGCTCACAACCCAGACAGAAAATATATTGAATAGGGATGTCTTTAAGTTATTTAAATCAGGCAGTATCCTGATTAATGTGGGAAGAGGGGGGCATGTGGTGGAGGATGCCTTATTAGAAGCAATAGAAAATAAGGTCATCAAGGCTGCGTATCTGGATGTGTTCCATCATGAACCTTTACCGGAAGATCATCTGTTTTGGGATTGTGCACCTATTTTCATCACACCACATGTGGCGAGTAGAACAAATATTGCGTCCTCCGTCAAACAAGTCGTGGACAATTATAAAAGAATGCTCCATCATCAATCTTTACTGAACGAAGTCTCGTTAAAAAAAGGATATTAGGACCGGACAATTAAAGGAGGGGAATCAACGTGTTTGTTAGAAAAGGCTGTTAGCGCAAAACTCCAGCCTTTTCTAAATGATTTTTTCTTTTAAAAGTTCTGTGAATCCGCTGAAGGGCCATAACTTGCCGGTAGTGGAATATTATTGAGTCTATAATAGACACCTAATTGTGCTCTATGGTGTGTAATCTGATTTAATGAATGGCGGATTGCTTCATATTTTGTCCAGCTTGCCAGCTCATGCCCATCGTTCTTGATGGTCCACATAGGGTTCAGATCATCTTCATTTGCATTTTCCAAAGCCTGTTTTCCGGCTGCAAAATCCGCATCCAATTTTTTTAAAAGATCCTCCTTTGTTGCTAGAACAGTGGGTTTGTATCCTCCTTTTGCAAAGTCAAGTTCTGAAGTTTTGAGAATCGTATTTGGCCATTCAAAAACTTCCACCAAATGAGTTGCTAACGGCATCATTTTCATGCTTTTTTCATGTGGTGCATATTCATTTTTACCATCTGGGAAAAGTCCAATAAAATTTTTGGTGATCTGATATTCATTCTCGAGTTCAGATTTTAATTGCTGGATCGTATTCATCTTGTTTTTGATTTATAATAGTTTAAATTTTAAAAAGAATCCATTTGATGTATCATAGAACAAAGATAATGGCATGATGTGACAATAGTATGTCAACATTATTTTTTTATTAAATGGATCATTGGGTATTTATACTATTTACCTGTCACTATATGCGGTAGGCCTGTCTTGATCCATATGGAACCTGATAGATAACGATTTTCTTGAAATTATGTTTGCAGCAACTTGAAAAGTTAGGTGATCCTATTTTGTTTACAGGGCAGTTTTGTTACAGGCTATTTTTGCAAAGCTATATTCCATTTTTTGATATGAAGGTTGAAAATATTGTAGGTGCTATTTAAATGACTATATACTATTAATTTCTTTTATGCGTTTATGAATTAATAATGCTTAACGTTTTAATGTAAATGTTTTCATTAAAATATTTATTATTAATCATACTCTATAATAATAAATTGTATAAACTTAAAATCTTCATATGGGATTTGTCACTAACCAATGTAAACTAGAGGGATTATGCTGTGTTCTATCCTTACTTTTCATGTGCGTGATTCTAATTTTTCCGGATGATGCGATGGCTCAGCAAAAGCGTGTCACAGGTAAAGTGATTGATGCGGTCAGCAAGAAACCTTTAGCAGGGGTCACAGTAAGAGTCGTTGACCAAAAAGATTTTACTGTCAGTACGGACGATCAAGGGAATTTTGTGCTGGATAACGTATTGAGTGGACAGGCTGTTGCTTTTTCTTTTGTGGGATACAGTGGTCAGCGTCTAAAGATCGATACGCGAAGTGCTTACACGATCGAATTAAATAGTGCTTCCACGGTGATGGAAGAAACTGTTGTCGTTGGGTATGGCCGTCAGAAAAAACGAAATTTAACAGGAGCGATTGTTTCGGTAGGGGCATCAGAGATTGAGAAAACCACATTACAGGATCCTATTTCTGTTTTACAGGGACGTGCAGCTGGAGTACAGGTCACGTCTAACTCGGGTGCGCCGGGAGGGGAGATGAGTATCCGTGTACGGGGTAATTCTTCGTTGAATTCTGGAAATAATCCACTTTTTGTGGTGGATGGTATTCCAATTGAATCCAATTCTATTTCGTCATTGAATGGAACAGAAAACTCGGGGCTCAATCCAATGGCAGCTATCAATCCCAGTGATATTGCATCGATTGAAATTTTAAAGGATGCAGCTTCTACTGCGATCTATGGATCGCGTGCCGCCAATGGTGTGGTCATGATCACAACTAAGCGTGGAGCAGAGGGGCGGCCTGAAGTTGTGTTGAATGCCGCAACAGGTGTGAGTTCACTGACACGTAAGCTGAGTGTACTGAACGCCAAACAATATAGGGCGGCTGTATTGGATTCTTATCGCGCAATGGGTAATCCTGAAGAACCGTTTTATACGATTATTGACTCACTGAATCCCATGAATAATGGTGATGTGGATTGGCAGGACGAGCTGATGCGTACCGCAAAGCAATATAAGTTAGATCTTTCCGTCCGTGGTGGTAATCAAGGGACAAAATATGCATGGAGTTCATCCTATCTGGATCAAGAGGGGGTGATCCTCAATTCGGATTATAAGCGTTTTACTTCGCGGCTAAATGTAGACTTCAATATTTCTGATCGTATCCGTATAGGGCAGAGTATTTCTTATACCAATGCCGTTAATAATCGGACCAATGCCGCTGGGTCAGGTAACTTAAGTATCATACGGAGTTTATTGATCCGCCCTCCAAACATGTCAATGTACCTGCCGGATGGAACCTTGAATGGCTATATGATCGGGCAACGGAATCCCGTAGGGATGGCTTTATTTGCAACTAATCTGAATAAGAGCAACCGTATCATAGGAAGCCAATATATTGAGGTTGATCTATTCAAAGACCTGAAATTTCGGAGCAACGTCAATCTCGATTATATCAGCATGAAGGAAGATGAATTTATGCCATCAATACTGGATTATCGCGAAGGTTACAATACCGGAGCTGTACGAGCTTCCGAAAATTTAACCTGGGGTAATGAGAGTTATTTTACATATACCAAAACGATCAATGCTGCTCATAATTTTGGCGCGGTATTGGGCATGAGTTTTCAGAAATGGCGTTATGACCGTACGGGACTTGATGGTCAATACTTTCCGAGTGATGATATCCGAACGCTAAATGCTGCTTCCATCATATCAAATCAAGGTGTTAATATTGCTTCTGAACATGCCATGCTTTCCTATTTTGGGCGTGTGACATATGATTATCTGGGGAAATATCTGCTGGAATTTAACCTTCGATCGGATGGCTCCTCCCGTTTTGGTCGTGACCGTCGATTTGGCTTTTTCCCATCAGCATCGGCAGGATGGCGCTTCATCGAGGAGGAAGGGATCAAGAATTTAAGTTGGCTCAGTGATGGTAAGCTCCGTTTTAGTCTAGGGAGTACGGGGAATGAGGCTATCGGTGATTATGCTGCTCTTGGAGAATTTAGTTTAGGGACAAATTATCTGGATTTTTCGGGTGCTGCGCCAGCCTTGATGCCCAATGGAAGTCTCACATGGGAAACGACCCATCAGTACAATCTTGGATTGGAACTGGGATTTCTGAATAATAGACTGTTATTTTCTACGGATGCTTACTTGAAGAAGACAAAAGACCTTCTTTACAATGTACCTATTCCAGGGACGACGGGGTTTGAATACATGACACAAAATATAGGTTCCATAGAAAATCGTGGACTGGAATTTAGTCTTCAGACCCGAAATTTACAGGGCGTATTCAATTGGAGTACAACGGCTAATCTTAGCCTTAATCGAAATAAGGTCACTGAATTGCCTGAGAACCTATTAACCAATGGTTATATCCAAAATGGAACATTCCATATTTTACAGGAGGGTTTGCCGATAGGTGTATTTTATGGCTGGAGGTTTCAGGGTGTATATGCACGTGATGAAGATAATAAAAATGGCGTAACCCATGGAGCCAATGGGCCGGTTTTTGTAGGGGGCGATCCGATCTGGAAAGATGTGAATAATGATCAGGTGATTGATGAAAATGACCGCGAAATTATTGGTTATGCTGAACCAAAGTATTTTGGTGGTATCTCGAATGATTTTAGTTATAAAAACTTTCATTTGAACGTATTCTTTCAGTATTCGGTGGGCAATCAGATCTATAGCGAATTGAATCATCAGCGCAATTCAATTGTCCGTTATAATAATCTCTCTACTGATGCGCTTACCCGATGGAGGGAACAAGGAGACGTGACAAATTTTCCACGCTTGATCCGGGATGATCCGAAGCAGTCGGACAGTAGAGTGCAGAGCAGATGGGTGGAGGACGGTTCGTATCTCAAACTTAAGAATGTTAATCTCCGGTATTCCTTTGATCCAAATTGGAGCAAACGGATTGGCTTACGTAAGCTTGAAGCTTTTGTTACTGCGACGAACCTCATCACTTGGACTAAATATACGGGTTTTGACCCTGATGTCAATTCATATGCTGGGCTGCGTGTTGGACTGGATGAGGGCTCGTATCCGCAGAGCCGTACATTTATGTTTGGTTTAATCTTTGGACTTTAAATTTATAGCGATGAAACCGGGTTCTAGATCATTTTGGTATTCAGGACCATGATTGATGACCCGAGCGCTCATCGGCCACTAAAAAAATACGGATGAAAAGATTGTTTAAATATACAGTTGGCACTATTTTCCTTTTCGCAATGTCCGCCTGTTCAGATTCATTGTTGGATAAGGACCCGATCAGTAGTTATTCCGGACAGGGGTATTATAAAAAGCCCAGTGACGCACAGGCAGGCGTCAACGGAATTTATAATGGTTTACAATCACTTTTCCGCCAGAATCTTGCTTATTGGGGAGAGGGTCGGGCAGATAATGTCGAGACCAGGCACGCCGGTGATCCGGGGGCGTTACAACAGAATGCTTTGACACCAATTATCAATTCGGCACGTTGGGACAATTTTTATACGGTCATTTCCCGGGCAAACTATGCGATTAAATATATTCCACAGGCTTTTGGATCAGGAGATAGTGAGTTGAAGAGCCAATTGCTCGGACAGGCACATGCGCTGAGGGCTATTGCTTACTTCTATTTGGTTCGCCTCTGGGGTGGTGTACCTCTGGTTACGCAACCTTATGAAGGTGTTGAACAGGATATCTTTGTGGAAAGAAATACAGTAGAGGAGGTGTTAGCCTTGGTTAAAGAAGATCTCCTATTTGCTGCAGAAAATTGTGCCGATAGCTATTCAGGGGACCGTAATCGGGTTTTGTTAACGAAGGGTGGGGTATATGCTTTTTTGACACAGCTTTATATGTGGCAAAAAGATTATGCACAGGCAATAACAGTGGCTGACAAGATCCTGTCGGATGGCCAGTATGCTTTGGTGCCCATGGCTAACTGGAATGATATTTTTGTGGAAGGAAGCAGTTCAGAAAGTATTTTTGAGGTGGGCTACAATGAGGTGCAGCCCAATAGTTTGCGTTTACTGTATGCCATGGGATCCGATAGTGACTATGTGCCGAGTTCAGGTTTTATAGCTTCCATTGAACAGGGGGATCTGCGTCAATCCCGTATCTACGATGTGTCAGAAGTACAGCCTCGCAAGATCTGGAAATTCTTCGGCGAAGGGTTTAACGATGAAAGCCCTGAAGCTTCATCCAATAATATTGTATTGACGAGATTGGCTGATATTATCTTACTGAAGGCAGAAGCACATGCACATTTAAATCAGACAGCTGAAGCGCTGGAGTTGCTGAACCGGATCCGACAACGCGCCGGACTTCCGGTTTTGGATCAATTGACGGCTACCAGTAAGTATGGGAGTCTGGTTGCAAGTATTTTGCATGAGCGCTCTGTTGAACTCTGTTTTGAGGGGCACCGCTGGTTTGACCTCCGCCGTAGCGGGACTGCGATTACCACCATGAAACCAATCAATGGGCTTTCGGATACGGGTAACCTGTTGTGGCCGGTCCATGAAAACGAGATTCTTAAGAATCCGAACTTGAAACAAAATGAATTTTATAAGTAATCTTATGAGAAAGGTAAAATATAGCAGGGTAAAGTTTTTTTATATTATAATGGGAATGTTCGTGCTTTTATCCAGTTGTGAAATACAAGAAAACTTTGAATATGATTATGCTGAGGATAATAGTAAGTTGAATATGTCGACCTGGGCATACATTCAGCAGCATGATTCATTATCCCTTCTAAAGGAGGCGATTGAACAAACTGATCTTGCAGCCTTGTACGAACGAACTGAAAAAGCAACCTATATTGCTCCCACCAACCAGGCATTTAGGGCTTATCTAAAAGAAAATGATTACGATGCCATTTCCTCCATACCTTTGCCGGTATTGAAAGATGTGTTACAGTATCATATTGTTCAGGCAGTGGTAAATTTTAATGATCCGGCGCTGGCTCCAAAGAACAAGCCTATTGCCTATAAAACCGAGAACGGTCAAGTGATGTATTTGTCTCACACGGGCACTTATGTTGGACTGATAAACGAAGGGACGAGCAGACAATGGGAAATCCGGACATCTAATTTGGTGCCGGATAACGGCGTGATCCATGTTGTTGATCACGTGGTCTTTTACGCGAAGTAACATTGTGTTTGTTATTTTTGCAGGCATTACTTTTAATTGCTGATTAATTGTGGGGATTGCTGGATTTCTCAAAAAAAATGATTCCATTCGGGAAATAATAGTCAAATAAACATTATATTCAGTTGTTTGTTTTCTATATTATAAACAAGAACCAATATATGATGATCGACCATAACCTCAATCGTAGAAAATTTATTCAAGGAACTGGTGCTTTGTTAACCTTGTCAGCCTTGCAGGCTAAGGGATTAACGTTTGATAATGCGCTCAAAAATATGCGTGTCGGACTGATCGGGGCAGGTTGGTATGGAAAAAGTGATCTATTTAGGTTGATGCAGATCAGGCCTGTGGATGTGGTTGCTATTTGTGACGTGGATAAAAAACATCTGGAGGAAGCCGGGCAACTGATCAGTAAGCGCCAGGTTTCGGGAAAGATTCCGCAGCTCTATACGGATTATCGTAAAATGCTGGCTGATCATCAATTGGATTTAGTGCTCATCGCTACGCCGGATCATTGGCATGCACGCCAGGCTATTGATGCCATGCGTGCAGGGGCTCATCTGTATCTACAAAAACCAGTCAGTGTGGATGTGCTCGAAGGGGAAGCCATACTCAGCCAGGCCAGAAAATTGAATAAAAAAGTCCAAGTAGGTACCCAACGGAGAAGTACGGCTCACCTTATTGATGCTAAGCACCGCATTATAGATCAGGGGTTACTCGGTAAAATTTCACATGTGGAGATGTGTTGTTATTACCACATGAGGCAAAATGGAAATCCACCTTTGCAACCTGTTCCAGAGCACTTTGATTATGACATGTGGACCGGTCCGGCACCCTTGCGTCCGTATGATGGTTTACCACATGGTGGATGGTGGCGGACTTTTATGGAATATGGTAATGGTATCACAGGTGATATGGGGATGCATATGTTTGACACTGTCCGTTGGTTATTGGGGCTTAAATGGCCGAAAAAAATCAGTGCAACCGGGGGTATTTATGTTCAAAAAGGTGGGAAGTCGACTATTGCAGACACGCAGACAGCTTTGTTTGAATATGATGGGCTCAATTGTGTCTGGCAGCACCGGACATGGGGGAATGCCGCAGATCCCGAATACCCCTGGGCATTTATTATCTATGGGGATAAAGGTACATTAAAAGGAAGCGTAATGAAGTACGAATTTATTCCAGTGGGAAAAGGAGATGCTATCAAACGGGACGTTGTCTATGAAAAAGAGAAGTTTCCAATGGATGTAGAAGAACCAAGAATAGAATTGCATACGGCGCCTGCCACAAGGCAGCATATGTTGAACCTTTTGTCAGCAATTGAAAATGACGATCTTCCCGTAGCGGATATTGAAGAGGGGTATATATCCACTGCCTGTTGCATACTCGCCAACCTGTCCATGGAATTAGATCGTCCATTGCAGTATGACCCCCATAAAAAAATCTGCGTCGATGATCCAGAAGCAACCAAACGGTTAAGAAGGCCATACCGTGCCCCCTGGCAGCATCCGGCTCAACATTAACCTAGCAATGATCACTGAGGCAATTTGACTAATATTTTTGTTCGAACGTACAAAAAAAAGTTGATGTTTACATGAAGTAAATCTTCTGGTTTTAGTTTGTTAAAGTTGAATGCTTAATTTTGGCGATAAATATATTCTGTTCATCATTTCGAAATAACAATATCTTCGTACCTATGAAAAAAATACTGCTACTGACTGGTTTAATATGTAGTTCTCTGATCGGGAACAGGACTTTTGCGCAGCAACTTCATACCTTAAGTTTTAAATCGAATACGGCTATGTGGGAATATTTTCGGTATGTCCCTGGAAAGAAGATAATCAGCGGACACCGCGGAACTATTGAAAATGGACTTCCTGAGAATTCTATTGCGGCCTTTGAAGCTGTACTGAAACACACTGCTGCAATATTTGAAATTGATCCGAGATATACCAAGGATAGTGTGGCTGTATTGCTTCACGATGCAACTTTGGATCGAACAACGAATGGAACTGGAAAAGTATCGGATCATACTTGGGCTGAACTCAAAAAATTAAAATTAAGAGACCATACTGGTCGGGTAACCCAGTATCGCATCAACACTTTACAGGAAGTGATCGAATGGGCAAAGGGAAAAACAATTCTTAATCTGGATAAAAAAGACCTTCCACCCGCAAAAACTGCCGAAATTATTCGTAAGAACAATGCTTATGGTTGGGTTTGGGTAACAGTGCATAATGTTGAACAGGCCAAGTATTACCTGGATCAGAACGCAACACAATATTTATCGATGCATATTAAGGACCAAGCAGCCTTGGATAAGTTTAAAAAATCCGGATTGCCCTATGACCGGATGATTGTTTATATTGGTCCAGAGATCATTGCATCCAACCAGGCGATGTATCAATTTTTCAATTCCAAAGGCGTGATGTGCATGATTTCTACAGCTCCAAGTTATGATAAATTGAGTACAAAAGAACAACGCGCCGAAAGGTATCGCGCTGTATTCGCAGATGGTGCCTCAATTTTGGAGTCGGATTTGCCCATAGAGGTAAGCAAGGCGATTAGAAACGATTGATTCATAGATTTAAATAGGATATGGTTTTATCTTCATCTTTAATTATATTTAGGACTTTTTCAGCATACACCCTTAAGAGAAATTAAATTATGAACCGTAAAATTAACCGAATAGTAAAAATTGAAAACTGTTTAAAACATATTGGCCTCAGTATAATCTTCATTTCTATCTTAATTTTTGACGCATTTGGACAAGTGAAGTATATTGCTGCAGAAAATTTAACATTTGTTGGTAAGCCCAAGAAAACAGAAAATAGCTATCAGCGTATCGACAGAGATAGTACAGTGGGTATGCCGGAATCTGTGCGGAAACTGGCCATGAACAGTGCGGGGATTGCCGTCATTTTTGAAACAAATTCCCCTTTGATTAGAGCTAAATGGGACTTGGCCGAATTCAAATATATGGCAAATATGACACCTATTGGGCATAGCGGTTTAGATCTGTATTGCTATAATGACGGGAAATGGCAATTTGTAAATACAGGGAAACCTGTAAAGGATTCCATTCATCAAAATCAATTACTTGTGCACAATATGGATCATAGTATGAAGCAATTTATGTTGTACTTACCGCTTTATAACACATTGACCAGTTTGGAGATCGGTGTTGATCCTGGTAGTTCAATAACTGCTTCAATACCGAAAAATATAGATATGAAAAAACGCTTGGTCGTCTATGGGTCAAGTATTGTACAGGGAGCGTCAGCAAGCAGGCCGGGGATGGCATATCCGGCAATATTGCAGCGCAAACTTGGTATAGACGTTATTAATCTGGGGTTTAGTGGTAGTGCGAAGATGGAAATGCCATTGGCTGAATATTTGGCTACTGTACCTGCCGATTGCTTTGTACTTGACTGTATCCCCAATCCAAGTCCGACAGAAATTAAAGAAAGGGGATTTGCTTTTATTGATTACCTAAGAAGAAAAAGGCCTCATACCCCCATTATTTTAGTGGAAACAGTCATCCGTGAAAATGGTCACTTTGATCAGCATGTTGGTACCCGTGTCAGTGAACAAAATAAAGCTATACAGGAAGTCTATGCTCAATTGACAAAAAAGGGGATTACTGGGATTCATTATATTACGGCAGATGAACTTATGGGCACAGATCATGAGGCGACGATAGATGGAGTGCATCTGACTGACTTGGGGTTTGACCGAATTTCCAATAAAATATTGCAGGTCGTCAGAAAAATTCAGAATTAGCGAGCATACCCTGGAATAATATCGTTGCAAAATTAAGAGAGCCTGAAGATAGTCCTACCCCGAGAATGGCTAACGATTCTTTGGGTAGGTCTTTTGAAAAACAGGCTCTCTCTATCCTATCAGTGGATCGTATTGATTTCGTCTATTTTACCTTCTTTGATTTCTTCTGAAGGTTGGAGCAGAATCATGTCCCCTTTATTAAGCTGTCCGAATATTTCGGTTAAACTATCCCGTCGGATTCCTTCCTTGATGGCAATTTTTTTAATCTCGTTATTACTGTTCAAGGTAAATATAAAGGTTCCTGCCTGTGAGGTGATAATACTTTTCTGGGGCACCCATGCTGTTGCTGCAGCTCTTTTCAGCTGCAGCTTTACTTGTGCATAATCTCCGCCCTGTAATTGTCCATTTGCATTAGCAACATCAAATTCGATCTTGAGTGATCTGTCTTGTTTGTCCAATAGGGTAGATGACCTTGATAATTTGGTTTCAAAAGTTTCTCCAGGCCTGGAACTGACCGTAAATGTGGCCGGCATGTCCTTGTAGATTGACGCAGCATGTTTCTCCGGCAAAGACAGGGTCAGTCTGAGCTGGTTACCCTGGGCTATTGTAAATAATGGAATGTTGGAATTTGTACCTGCCAAAGCACCTATGGAGACATTTCTATCCGTAATAATCCCATCGAAAGGGGCGGTTATATGGAGATATCTTTGTAGCTGCGCTGTGCCTGCAGTCTCTGATTTTGACGCTTGGTACGCTGCCCAAGCACTTTCCATGATGCTCTTACTTTTTTCCAGTTCAATATCGGCTACTGCGCCCACTGTTTTTGACGCTTCACTGAGCCGGTCATAGGTTTGTTTTGCAAATAGGTAATCACTATGCAGCTTTTGTTCATCAGATCGATTGGAATTCAATTTTTGATCCATTTCAGGAGCCTCCAATACAGCGAGCAGCTGCCCCTTTTTGACCTGTGATCCCCGGTCAACGAGGAGCTTTTTGACAAAGCCCGTGACCTTGGCATATACAGCTACCTGCTCATATGGAAGTAATTCTGCTGGAATAGTAATCTCATATGCCGGATTGTCAAATTTAATAGGTGTTGTTTTAGGAACTTTCACCTTGGCCTGTTCTGTCTTTACAGCTGTTTCTGCTGTCTTTTGTGGAGAACAGGATGCTCCAGCAAAAGCAACAATAAGGAATAATATTAGCTTTAAATTTTGCTGCGTTGGATTCAATATGCTTGTGTTCATTTTATGTGATTATTTTTTTGTAACTGGATTATAGTACCGGCTTGTTGCATCATCTGGATCAAGTGAGGGACTGTGTACTTTTGTATGTGCTAAAAAAGAGGCAAAAAAATGCGGAATCAGTAGTAAGATAGTTATGGTAGAAGCGACTAAGCCGCCTATTACTGCCCTGCCCAGTGGAGCGACCTGCTCGGCTCCATCACCTATACCGATAGCCATGGGTAGCATTCCTGCGAGCATCGCTGCGGCAGTCATTAGGATAGGTCGCAGACGGGAAGATGACGCTAATCGTGCTGAACTGTAGGTGCTTAAAAGAAATCCTTTACGGTAGAATTCGGCTTGGTTGACCAGTAGGACTGCATTGGATACAGAAACACCGATGGACATGATTATGCCCATGTATGACTGTAGGTTCAGTGTACTTCCGGTGACGAATAGCATAATGAGGCTTCCGGCGATTACCGCAGGTAGTACAGATAGGATTATCAGTGGGATTTTAAACGATTGATAATAAGCTGATAGCATGAGGAAAATAACAACAATCGCCACGGCAAGACCGGCCAATAAACTTCCTAAAGTCTCATTGAGTAACTGTAATGTACCTTCAGTCCATACACTTATACCACGGGGTGGAGTACCGGCATCTTTGATGGCCTGATGGACTGCTTTGGCAGCTGTCCCAAGATCCTTTTCATAAATATTGGCCAATAAGGTGACATATCTGTTTGGCCCTTTGCGGTTTACTTGAGCTGCGGTTGTCACACGGCGCAATGTTGCTACGTCTTCCAGGACAGGTCTTGTGCTTCCTTTTTTTAGGGGAAGTGACCGCAATTTTTCTTCTGATGACATGACCCCTTCCGGAATTTGTACCTGTACCTGAAATACTAATCCCGATTTGGGATCTATCCAGAGATTTTTATCTGTAAATCGAGTCGATGAAGTTGCTGTTACAAGACTTCGTGTAATATCTTGCATGGTCAGACCAAATTGCCCGGCAAGGTCCCGATCAACTTCGATTTCTAAGGTTGGATAAGCCATAGGCTCAGCAATTCGTATATCGCGCAGATAGGGGATTTTTTTGAGGTTATTTTCAATCTTGGAGGCAAATTGAAATGCCCCATTGACCTGCGGAGCACCAACTTTGACTTCAATTGGTGTCATTGATCCCTGCCCCATAATTTTTTCGGTGAGCTCCATGGGCTCAAAATTGAAGGCTATCTCGGGGTGGTTTTGCTTTATCGTATTCCTGATTTTTTCCTTTAGTAATTCCATGGATCCACGATATAGCTGCTGATTGATAGCGATTTGTAAGACAGCTTCATGGGACGAGTTTGTAAATAGAAAAATCGGGTTGATTGGGGATCCCGCAGGTTGGGGACCTACAAAGGCGGAAGAGATATTAACCCCATTTTTTGGGAGCTCCTGGCTGATTGCAGCTGTTATTTGTTTGACAATTTCTTCCGTTTTTTCTATCCGGCTTCCCTGGGGTGCTTGGATGCGGATCTGAAACTCGCCACTATTGGAGACGGGCATGACATCTGTTCCGACTGTCCGCAATAACAGGATAATAACAGCAGTACAGATCAATAGGTAGAAGGCCAGTAACATTCCTGTATGTTTGGTCCATTTGCGCATCCGATAAGAATAATTGATTCTAAATTTTTCGAAGAAAACCCTTTTGCGTGCTGTATTGGTATCTCGCTGGTGTTTGTCTTTCATCATCCAGTTAGCTAGGATCGGCACAAATGTCTGTGATGCAATAAAAGAGGCAATCATGGCAAAGGCTACAGCCATTGACAGTGGCATAAACATATCCCTGGGAATTCCTGTCATGATCAATGCAGGAGTCAGTACGGCCAGGATACAAAGCAAGATCAAAAGCTTAGGGATAGATATTTCGAGTAAAGCATCCATAATCGCCCGATGTTTTTGTTTTCCCATTTCCATATGTTGGTGGATATTTTCAATGGTTACTGTTGCCTCATCGACGAGGATACCAATGGATAATGCGAGACCACTCAGGGTCATGATATTGATTGTCTGGCCAAAAAGATACATAACGGTGACTGCCGCTAGGATAGCAATAGGTATTGTCAAAACAACGATGATTGCACCGCGTGTATCACCTAAAAATAAAAGGATCATGAGACCAGTGAATACCGCACCCAATAGCCCTTCATGTACCAAATTGGAGAGGGACCTTTCGATATACTTAGATTGGTCGAACTCGTAGTTGATCTGGACATCTTCAGGGAGCATACGCTGTAATTTGGGAAGTGATTCTTTGAGATTTTTTACGGCTTCTAATGTGGAGGCATCTGCCTTTTTGATAATTGGGAGATAAACCGAACGTTTTCCATTGATCAATGCATAACCAGTTGTCTGGTCGGCAGCATCTGTTACGGTTGCAACATCCCTTATATAAAGCGTTCGTCCACCGTTTGATTGGATAGGGGTATTCAGAAATTCTTCGGGACCACGGGCAATCGAGTTGATTGGGGCCATGAGATTTTCATCATCGATGCGGATATTTCCAGCAGGTGAGGGGAGACTGTTTTTGGTGATTGCTGCAGTAATATCTTCTGGACTTAGGCCATTGGTTTGCAGCAGTTCGGGATTTACATTGACCACAATGGATCGTGCATTTCCGCCAAAGGGTGCAGGAGCAGTGATCCCCGGGATCTCCACAAACATCGGTCTGATCTTGGTGAGTACCAACGTTTGTATTTCATTGATGGATCTTTGATCACTTTCAAAGACCAGTTGCCCGACAGGGAGGGAGCTGCCATCAAAACGGACCACAATAGGCGGGACTGCCCCCGGGGGAAGAAATCCCATGGCTCGGGAAACCGATGCGGAGACTTCGCCAGCAGCCTGTGACATATTGGTGCCGGGATAAAAGGTCAGTTTCATCATGGTCAATCCCTGAATGCTCTTGAAATCTATGTTTTTCACCCCACTGACAAACAGGAGGACTTTCTGAAACTCATTGGCCATAAAACCATCCATATAGGCTGGCGAGAGCCCACCGTAGGGCATGGCAATATACATGGCCGGTAGCTCGACCTGTGGAAATATATCCACATTTATTTTCTTGATCGTGCTGTAAGAAAAGAAGACGATCGCAAGTACGGCCACCATAATTGAGATCGGTTTTCTTAATGCAAATCTGATGATATTCATTCGATAAATAGATTTATAAATTGTTAAACAAGAAATTAAAATCTGTTGTCAGCACAGCTTCATAGGCAATCAGCAACCAATATTGTTTGGCGGCTTCAAGGTGGTTATTTTCAGCATTCTCCAGGAGCTGTCTGATTTGCAAGAGTTCACTCAATGCAATCAGACCGCTTTTATACCTTGCGAGATACATCTCATAGGCTTTTTCTGCCTGTTTCATTGCAGTAAGTGTTTTGCTGATTTGTTGAAATTGCTGTGCAATTTTTGTGCTGGCAGCCTGAAGATCTGCATGCATGGTTATTTCATATGCTGAAAACTGCTGCTGAATACTTTGAGCATCTTTTTGAAAGGCGCGACTTTTCAGACTGTTTGTTTTCAGTGCGGTGATATTCCAAACAGCGCCAATACCAAAAAGGTAGTTTCCTGTTGTATTGGAGAAACCTGCCTCCCAACGATCTGATACATGACCGCTCGGATGAATACCAGTCCCACGAACAGCATAACCGCCCAACAAACGGACAGCTGGCAGTGAAGCACGTTTCTGCACAGTACTGCTAAGTTGGTAATAATCCATCTGTTTTTGCAAGACCGCCAGCGCAGGATGGGAGACAGTAATGGATTTGGTACTGCCATAAGCATCAGACGTTGGTTTGGAAAAACGTATCAATGATGCAGTATAATCCAGGTCTGGACTGCCGTACAGTTCCGTAATCTTAATCATTGCCGCATCTTTTAAGCCAGTAAAATGGTCGTTGTCAGCCAAGGACTGGTTATAGGAAGAGAGTGCCAAGAGACTGTCTGCTGCTGGTCGTAGACCTGCTTTGGAAAGACTGGAAGTGATCCGATGGATATCATGGAGACGCTGCAGGTTTTTATTGTTCCAGTTTAATTTTGCCTGGTTATATAACAGTGTTATATAACGTTCGGCAAGAGATCTTTTGAGATCCAATAGGTAGACAGCTTGTTCATTTATATGCTTATCTGCAACTGCTTGGGCCAATTCATATTCTTTTTGTCGTCTTCCAAAGGTGAAAATTTCCCATTCTGCGGTTGCAGAGCCAAAAGTATTCGCCGCAACGGAAGAGCCTGTTGATGTGGCGGTAGAGCCGGAGACATTGAAGAAACCTGCTTGGGGAAAAAATGCCCCTGCTGCTCCTTCAAATGTGCCATAGGTATTCTGGGCTTGCACCTTAACCTGCGGTAGACGGTTTGTTTTGACTGCTCTGGCATGTGTTTTCGCTGCATCTACAGCTGCACTCTTCGCGTGAATTCCAGGGTAATTGTTTTCTACCCTTGGCCAAAGACTGCCCAAGGTATTGCCGCTGTTCTGCTGTCCATAACTGGAAAGAGCAGAACTAATAGCTGTCATAAAAAATACAACAGCCATGTGACGTTTGATCATAGTAAAATAATAAGATGATGATCGACCGAAGGACCGATCAATGTTGTGAAAAATGATAAATACAAAATGCCCATTGGAGAATATCCAACAGGAAATCAGATTTCAGTCGAGATATTAAATGATCAATTTGCGATCGCGGAGGAAGATAGGAAGAGTGTCTTGGATTTTGATACTCTTGTAAAGAGGGGGAATGTCTTCTTTGATCCGAAACTGGAAGAAGAAGAACGCCAGAGCGGTTAAAATGACTGCGGGAAGAAGATTGTTACCTTGCAATCCTGCTTTTTCATAGATCGAGGCATCAGTCAAGATGGAGCTTGAACAGCTCTCAAGGCTTGTACTGATAAAGTGACCTTTATTGTTCGCAACCTGTTCTATTTTTGGAGGCACACCCATTAAGGTTTTGATGCCTGTTTTGATAGGACAGGATGAAAGAAATAATAGAATAACCGCTCCGATAGTAAGCGCCAGTCTTACTATTGAATTCATGCTATTTTTTCTTTTTTGATCCATATAGTTGCGAATTTATAAATATTCGGCTTGGAACGCAAATAAGTTTCATTTTTTCAAGGCAATAAAATAATAATGGGAAGGATGGAAGTGGATGGGTGAAGATGTTTGTTTTTAATTTATATAAGTTATTTATTTCTTTTAATGGTGTGTTGTTTCCTTTTAGTATTCTGTGTTAATAATACACGATAACGTTTTCGTTTGTTGCGCAATCGATTGTTGGGATTTGTTGAAACATTTACTTCTATATTGGTCATAGATTATAATCCTATTAATAATTTTTTAACAAATTTTTAAACTGGAGTCATTTTAACATTATTCATAAACTTAATTTTGAAAACCAATGAGAAAAAACATCTTTTATGTATTTGCGGTCTGCTTTGTTAGTGTATTTACCTCCTGTAAAAAGGATGGTGGTTGGATGCATCCAGTTGATCCTGATCCGGAATCAGTGGAGCTCGCCATTGCAGATAGTATCCAAACGTTCAAAGTGATGCCTTCGGCGTCGACAGAAACCGATCGGATGCAATTCAGGGGAAATCACAACGATATGCAGGCGACAGGGTTTTATGCTGCCCCAAATAGTACAATAACAGTAACCGTTAACATCAAAGCTGGAACAACAGGTGCCCGGCTTGCTATTGGTACTCCTTTTAGGGATAATATCAGGCCTGTGAGACAGTATTTTGATTTACAATCGGGAACACAATCCTTTACGGTAGATCAATACGGCGGGCTAGTTTATTTAATCTATACCGCTAATAATTATACAACATCAGGTGAGATTGAACTTACTTTCGGAGATGGATTTATTCCTGTTCCCTATTTTCAAAAAGGTAAAACAACACATGATCAATGGGTAGCGACATTGGACTCCCTGAAGAACAGTGCTCCGGATGTGGTATTTTCTTCCGACCGTACAATTATGGTGGCCAACATGGATGAGGCTCTTCTTTATAAGGGGGAGGATCAACAATTGATCGTTGATCGATTGGATTCTATCATTGGTTTTTCAAATCATATTAGTGGCTTGAGTGGTACTAGCGGTGTACATGCCATCCCTTATAATAAACATTTGATCACAGTTAGGGATTCTGCATCTGGAGGATATATGGCAGCAGGTATTGCTATTTATTACACAGAATCATTGTCTTATAGAATGCTGCAGCCTAAATATCTTTCCAACACGAATGGATGGGGTATCTGGCATGAAGTAGGACATACCTACCAGCAAAAAGCTTGGACCTGGAATAATTTGACGGAAACTACTGTCAACGTCTATTCATTAGCAAGTGAGCGCGGTTTTGGTCTACCTATTAGTCGTGTTACTGCAAATAATGCATGGCCAAAATTGGATGCTTATTTCCAAAAGCCTATTACTGAACGTGATTTTAATTCGGGTGACAATGATTTGAAGATGATTATGTTCCATCAATTATGGTTAGCATTTGGTGATGATCTGTATATTAATTTGAGTAAGGCTACGCGTGAAAATCGCCCCAGTTTATCAACAGATGCGGAGAAAATGCGTTATTTTATGCTTTCAGCTTGTCAATTTTCACAGAAAGACTTGTCAGACTTTTTTAGAAAATGGGGTTTCAAGGTTGATGGGTCTGTTTATACAGAGATAGCCAATCTCAATCTTCCGATACCGAACCAGGATGTTACGACATTGAGGGATTAAAATATTATTTTCAATAGTTAGTATGATAGGGTACATGAGCATTCATGTACCCTTTTTATTGAAAACTGATAGTTTAAGGAAAGTCCCATAGTGAGTATCGTGTTGTTATAGGCCTTTACTGTTCCTTTAAATACGCTTTTGGAATTTCTTTAAGAGTAATGCATGTTATTGCTAAAAAGCATAACTTTAATATTGGAAGAGCTCAACTCATCAATTGATTTCTAGATGCTCGATTAGGGGGTGGGATAATTTTGAATATTATTAAACCGATCAAAGAAAAGTCAACATGACGAATGACAAATTAAACATCAGACTTAGACCAACAGAGGTTGAGGATTTAGACATCCTCTTTCAATTTCAACTTGATCAAGAGGCCCGTTATTTAGCCGCATTTACCTCAGAGGAGACAACGAACAGGGGAGCCTACCTGACGAAATACACGAAGTTATTGAATGACCCGACAGTAAACAATCAGACGATTGTTGCCGGTGATGATATTGTAGGAAGTATTGCCAAGTTTGTGATAGAGGGTGATACAGAAATCACTTACTGGGTAGACCGAAATTTTTGGGGACAAGGTATTGCAACTGTGGCACTCACCGACTTTCTTGCCCTTGAAACGATCCGGCCTATTTTTGGGCGTGTTGCATACGATAATATTAGCTCACAGAAGGTTTTAGAAAACTGTGGTTTTGTTAAGGTCGGTACAGACCAGGGTTTTGCAAATGAAAGACAAACGCGTATAGAAGAATTTATCTACAGACTGGATAATTGATCAGGATGCTCAGTGGTGTTAATTTGTTTTAAAGCCCTATTTAAACTGCGTACCGAAATGCCCAGATAAGCTGCTATATCATCTTTGGAAAGTTGAATTTTTTGTCGAGAAATGAGTTTCAGCAATTTGCCTAAACTATGCTCCACTGTATATAATTGCTGAAAAGAAGCCCTGCTTGATGTGTTTACGATACGTTCGGAAAAAACATCGATCAGTAATCTGTTCAATGTAATTTCCTGACTTAATAATTGTTGGAAATAGGGGACTGAAATAGCAAATACAGAGACGTCGGTCAATGCTTCTATTGAGCAGAGGCAAGGGATATTACGTATGCTTTCTATCTCCCCTAAGATTTCTCCTTTGCCAAGAAACTCAACAATATATTCCTTGTCATTTGCTTCCATGAAATAGCATTTGGTGATGCCTTCATGGATCAACATAACCTTGGTTGCAGGTTCGTGCTGAGACAGCAATTTCTGACCTTTTTCAAAGTACCGTATCGTCACATCCTCCTTGCGCAGTTGATTGTCGTAAAGGTTTTGTATATACGCTAAAAATTTCTCGTTGGTTCGTAACATATTTCCAATTTGGGACAAATGTCCTTTTTTATTATTTCTTTGATCTAGAAATTTGCGGTAGAAAATTACAAAATTATGTGGAGAGATAAAATTACGACAGTTGCTTTTGATGCTGATGATACCTTGTGGGTAAATGAACTCTATTTTCAGGAGGCAGAAGAGAAATTCTGTGAGTTAATGGAGCACTATTTGCCACAGCATTCAGTTTCGCAGGAGTTATTTGCCACAGAAATGAGGAACCTGCATCTATATGGTTATGGAGTAAAAGGTTTTATCCTGTGCATGATAGAGACAGCTAGCCGGATCTCCAATGAAAGGGCATCACTGGGACTGGTGAACAAAATCATTTCCATTGGTCATGATCTATTGCAAAAACCCATCGAAATATTACCTGGTGTGATGGAAACATTAGAAAAATTAAGTGGTAAATATCGATTAATTGTAGGGACTAAAGGCGATTTACTTGATCAGGAACGGAAGCTCAAGAAATCCGGATTGGTTAGTTATTTTCATCATATCGAGATTATGAGCAATAAAGAAACCGTCGATTATCAGAAATTGCTGAAACATCTTGACTGTAAAGCGGAAAACTTCTTGATGTTGGGTAACTCCATCAAGTCTGATATTCTGCCCGTGCTGGAACTAGGTGGTTTTGGTGGGCATATTCCGTATCATGTTACTTGGACACACGAACAGCAGGAGTACAATTTGCATCACAGTAATTTTGTCGAACTACAACAGATCAATGAAATTCTGAACTATTTGTAAATGAGCTGTAGACTTTTTTACCTATGCTCATAGCCAAGGAATATCAAGACATAGTAAGGTGAGACCGTCTAATGAATTTGTGATGTTTTCTATGGTTTTTTTAAAGCGTTGTTTTCAATACCCTATTTGTCAATGACCGGCAACAAGCTGATCCCCAGTTCGGTTAAATTGTATTCTACTTTAAGTGGCAGTCCAGGATATATTTTCTTTGCTATGGCTCCGGCAGTTTCAAGTTCACGGAGCTGCATATTAATCACTCTTGGACTTGCATCACTAATTGTGCGATGCAAGTCACTGGGACGTTTTATCCCTTTATGGATACCGTCCAATATACAGGCTTTCCATTTACCACCGAGTATTCTCATTGTGATGACTATGCCACAATCAAGATCTTCCGGAATCTTTCTGCTATACATAATTTATACATTTTTTAATAAATCTACCGAATTTTAAATTCTATAAGGAATCATTTTTCCCTGGGTGAATCATTTTTCCCTTATTGTATATGCAGCGGCTTGTACCCATATTTGCTCTGGAACAAATTCAAGCAAAAAAATGGAAACAGCTACAAAACACATCAGTATTATAGGACTAGGTCCCATGGGTATTAAAATAGCACAGCTCTATCTACAAAAGGGTTTTCAGGTCACTGTATTCAATCGAACAATAGCAAAAGCAGACCAGCTGGTCAAAGAAGGGGCTGTCCTTGCAAGATCAATTAAAGAAGCTATTGCAGCTAGCCCATTAAGTATAGTTATCGTCCATGATTATGCCATTGCTGGAGAACTTTTTTCGTCTGTTGAGGGCGATAATGTGCTATCCGGTAAGACTATTGTCCAGTTAACCACAGGAACCTCCCAGGAAGCACGTCAGAGTGAGCTTTGGTTTACTAGTAAAAATGCCAATTACCTGGATGGTGCAATACAGGTCGCACCCGAACAGATGTCTCAGCCGGATACCACTATACTGTTCTCCGGCAATAAGACTAAATATTCCGAGGTGGAAGACCAATTGAAGATCTTGGGTGGCAACCTAAAATACCTAGGCGCTAAGATCGGGGCTGCTGCAGCCTTAGATACTGCTACATTGTCCTATATCTATGGTGCTGCGATAGGTTTTTTTCATGGAGCACTCATTGCAGAATCAGAGAATTTTGATGTGCGGGAATATGGAAATATTATTGCGGAAATTGCACCGGGAATGGGAGATTTTTTAAAACACGAGGGCGAGGTGATCAGTAGTGGAGATTTTAAGATCTCACAAAGCCCGCTATCTATTTCTGTGGGGGCAACAGAACGAATTCTTGCCATGGCGATGCTGAGTGGAATAAATAGTGAATTTCCCCAGTTTGCAGTAAATTGGCTTCAAAAGGCAAAAGCTGCTGGTTATGAAAACGAAGAGTTTGCGGCAATGATCAAAATGCTGAGGCAAAGTAAATAGTAATTAAACTATTTTTATATCGAGATGTTATATTGGTGAATTATAATCAAGGGAGTTTGACATAATTTTCAACGGAATGATTATGTTCTCTTTTGCAATACCACACTAAATTAGGAATGCATGGCAACAAGAAGAATAGTCGTGAATATCCCGACCGAAAATATGCTAGCGGCGGAGTATTTTTATGGAGAAATTTTGGGGTTACAACCCCTTATGGATATGACATGGATCCGTACTTATGGAAATGATCATCAAATGCAAGTACAGATAAGTTTTCTCAGTGAAGGAGGAGCTGGGACCCCTGTTCCTGACATTTCTATTGAGGTTGATGATGTTGATCAAGTATATCAGCAGATGAAAAAAGGAGGATTTAAGATTATCTATGGTCCCAACGACGAATCATGGGGAGTCAGGAGATTTTTTGTTGAAGATCCCTTTGGAAAGACTGTCAATATTCTTATGCATCGCTGATGTTGGTCACTGGATCGATATACCAAGAAATCGTAGGCACATATTACCGCTGTAAATTAAGGCGTATCAGATTTTATAACATGTTTTTACATTGGTCTACCATCACTTGGCAGACTGTTTTTGTTAATATACCTTAAGGTTTGTTAAATCTTTGTATTGAGGGCCAAAGATTCCTAACTTCAGTTGTTAATGTTATAAACGGAATGCAATGGTTTCTGAATTCATAAAAAATAAGCACCTGGCCAATCGTGCCGGATTTGGAATTAGCCTTGCACAGGTTGAACAATTTGAACATCAAAGTACGGTGGAGGTCTGGAAAGCATATTCGAGGCCACAGCCATTCAAACCTATCGGTTTTGATACTCCCCCTATAGATTTCGAATATGGTGCAGCCGCCAAACTCAATGCTTTAGCGAAAAAGAAAGTACAACAGTTGAACCGACGGCAGAATATTGAAATCAATCTTAATTTTCTGATGGAAATGGTCCACGCCGAAGATCAGTTAAGGGAGAAAATGGCTTTCTTCTGGCACGGTCATTTTGCCAGTCGGGTTGCCAATCCTAAGTTTAGCGCACATATACTCAATGCAATTCGCAAAAATGCCTTGGGAAACTTTAAAGATCTGTTGTATGCCGTATCCAAAGCACCAGCGATGCTCAGTTTTCTCAATAATCAGCAAAATAAAAAGGGCCATCCAAATGAAAATTTTGCACGTGAGGTCATGGAGCTCTTTACGATTGGGCGAGGCAAATATACTGAAGTGGATGTACGGGAGGCTGCACGTGCATTTACTGGCTGGTCTTATAATAAAGAAGCTCAATTTGTTGAACGAAAAAGATTTCATGACCAAGGCCGCAAGACATTTTTAGGAAGAACTGGGCATTTTGACGGTCATGCTATCTTGGATATTATTTTGGAGCAGCCTGCCACAGCAAAATTTATTACAAACAAATTATACCGTTTTCTCGTCAATGAGCAGGTAGATGATGAAATCGTTGATATGTTGAGTAATGGGTTCTATGAATCAGGCTATGACATAGCAAAGTTACTTGATACGATATTTACCTCATCGTGGTTTTATGATCAGAAACATATAGGCCGTAAAATAAAATCGCCGATAGAGCTTATGGTCGGTATTATGCGTGTTTTGCCTATGAAAATAGAAAATCCTGAAAATTTGATCCTATATCAAAGATTGTTGGGACAGATGTTATTATATCCACCAAATGTTTCGGGCTGGCCATCAGGAAAAGCCTGGATTGATAGTTCGACACTTCTGCTTCGGATGCAGATCCCACAGATATGGAGCGGTCTGCGGCCCCTCGAATTCGATGCGCCAAACGACGACGATATTGACATGGGGCTCAAACAAAAAGGACCGTTGGCCAAAGGATTTAAAAATCCTCATATGTCGATCGCATGGGAGCAGGTTGAAGCCGTATTTGCAGCGCGGGAAACATCAGCCATATTATTGCAGAAAGAACCTACCTTTAATCAACGTGCTTTAGAAAAATATGCTGATGGGAGCGCCAAGATGGATATCATTGAGACCATGAGCATTCCTGAATACCAGCTCTGTTAACCTTTAAGCTAAAGACCATGATTATCAAAAGACGCGAATTTCTTAAAGTAGGTTCATTAGCAACAGCATCTATGCTGCTCCCCAATTTTCTAAAAGCAATGGCTTTACCGGGTGCATTGGAACCTGAAAAGAAGATCCTGGTGGTCCTTCAGCTCAGTGGCGGGAATGATGGACTCAATACGATCGTCCCCATGGGCAATGATATCTACTTTCGGGAACGGCAGACTATCGCCGTCAATAATGCACTCAGGCTTACGGATGATGCTGGTATCAATCCTGCTTTACCTTTTTTTAAAGAACTGTTTGACCAAGGTGAGATGGCTGTGCTGAATAATGTCGGTTATCCCAATCCCGATAAGTCACATTTTCGAAGCATGGATATCTGGCACAGTGCTAGCCGTAGTGACGAATATCTAGAACATGGGTGGATTGGGCGGTATCTGGATGAAGCGTGTTATGATTGTGCGCATCCTACTCAGGCTTTGGAAATCAATGATATGCTTAGCCTCGCTCTGAAAGGTGAACGAAACAAAGCTTTCGCCTTTAAAGACCCGAAAAAACTTTATCAAACGAGTCGCGAGGAATATTTCAAATCAATTTATGAACATCATCAACATGATGATGAAACGGTAAGCTATCTTTATCAGACTCTGGGGGCAACGATTAACAATGCTGACTATATTTTTGAAAAAAGTCGAGCAAAGATGACGGCTACAACATATCCCAATTCTGCTTTGGGTAAAGATTTTAAGACCATTGCATCATTGATCAAGTCCGATATCAATACACAAGTATACTATCTTCAGATTGGTAGTTTTGATACCCATATCAATCAACGACAACGACAGGAAAATTTGTTTCATACAATTAATGATGCGGTGAAATCCTTTGTGCATGACCTAAAGAAAAATGGACTTTTCGAACATGTTATGTTGATGACCTTTTCCGAATTTGGGCGGAGGGTATCGCAGAATGCAAGCCATGGCACAGATCATGGTACTGCAAACCAGCTTTTTTTTCTATCAGGGGGACTGAAACAGAAAGGCTTGCTCAATTCACTTCCCGACCTCCAGAATCTGGATGAAGGTGATCTGATTTATGCTGAAGACTTCCGAAAAGTCTATGCTACGGTACTTAAAAACTGGCTAAAGGCAGACTCATCCAAAATATTAGGTTGGAAAAATGGATTATATGATTTTGTCTGAGCCAAATCAATCTGGAATTTTTACCTATTATAATTTCCCTCCAGTTATTAGAGAGGACAGATTTTTTACATTATTCAGCATACAGGTTGTATGTATGTGAAAACAAAATGTCGAAAATATTCTTTATTAACTAGATAAACTTAAAACCATGAACAATTCGCGGAGAGATTTTATAAAAAAAGCAAGTTTGCTCGGTACAAGTATGTATGTCGGGGCCAATGCATTCAGTGCTGCTAGTTATCGGAGAATCATTGGTGCAAATGACCGTATAAATATTGGGGTGATTGGGTTCTCAGACCGTCATAAAGGTGCCCATGCACCATCCTTTCTCGCCGCTTATAAAGAATTGAATTTTGATATTATCGCGGTGAGTGATATTTGGAAATTGCGTCGTGAAGAGGGTGCAAATTTTTGGAAACAGCAGCTTGCGCATGATATTAAGCCATGTGTGAACAATGAAGAATTGTATGCCATGAAAGATGTTGATGCTGTCTTTGTTTCCACTGCCGATTTTCAGCACGCCATGCATGCCATAGAAGCTGTTCGCGCGGGAAAGGATGCTTATGTAGAAAAGCCGCTTGCCGAGACCATGGAAGATGCACGTGCGGTATTAAAGGCTGTCGCTGATAGTAAAAAGATTGTCCAAATTGGCTCACAGCGTCGGAGTGGTATCAATTATTTTGCGGCCAATGATTTTATCAAAAGTGGAAAATTTGGTGATATCGTCATGGTAGAACTTACCTGGAACGTAAATCAGCCTGGAAGATGGCGGAGGCCTGAGTTAGTCGCCAGGTTAAGAGAAGAAGATACTGATTGGAAACGTTTTTTGCTCAACAGGCCCTATGAACCGTTCAATCCAAGGCATTATTTAGAATATCGCCTATTTTGGCCCTATTCATCGGGTATACCTGGTCAGTGGTTATGTCATCAGATTGATACTGTGCATTGGTTTACCGGACTTTCACACCCCCGGAGTGTAGCGGTTAATGGGGGCAACTATGTTTGGAAAGATGGTCGGGAGAATGCTGATACTTTTACAGCTGTTTTTGATTATGGGCCATTTGATGATCTGACCAAAGGATTTCAGGTCCTCTTTAAATCGAGACAGACAAATTCGGGTGTATTGAACGGGGAAGAAGTAAAGGAAATCTATTACAGCAATGGTGGAACTCTTAACTTAGATACCAATAAGATTACCGCTGTTGGTGGTCTCACAGAGCAGTATGCCAGCGTCATGGGAATGCAGGCGAATTTGCTGCCAGAAATGAGTTTAAGTGACGTACGTGTTGGCACAGCTGCCAATACGGGAGGTGATCCTGTTACCATGGCCCATGTACGCAATTGGATGGAATGTGTCCGTCACCGCAGGGAACCCAATGCGCCCGTTATAGCAGGCTACAACCATTCGATCGCTGTTATGATGGCCAATGCTGCCTACCGTACTGGTGAGAAGGTCACGTTCGATGATCAAAAGCAAGAGGTAATTGCCGGTGGAAAAGTATTTAAATATTAACCCAAGCCCAAATATTAATATGAAAAAAATACTATTATTTATATCCATTTTTGGAACACTAATTTCCCTGGCCTATGCCCAGAAAAAGCAAGCTATAAGTGTTTTGCAAGACCAGGTACATCAGGAAGTTGTTGTCCAGGTTGATGGCTTGCCTTTTACTGCATTTATTTATTCCAAAAATCTAGAGAAACCAACGCTGTTCCCTATCATCGCTGCAAATGGTGAAACTATTACTCGTGGATTCCCCCTTGCTCCGCGGGCTAAGGAACCCACAGACCATCCGCATCATATTGGCTTATGGATGAATTATGAAAGTGTGAATGATCTTGACTTTTGGAACAATTCATCAGTCATTGCCCCAGCTAAAAAGAGTAAATATGGCTGGATCAAAACCACAGCCATAACCGAAACTAAGAGTGGGGAAACGGGTGTGATCAAATATACTGCCGATTGGAGTGATATTCGGCAGCATGTCATATTGAAAGAACATAGCACACTGGAGTTTGCCGCCACAGCAGCTTATCGGATTATTGACCGTACTACTACACTTACTGCTGCTGAACCTGTTTCTTTTACCGATGTCAAGGACGGTCTTCTTGGTCTGCGTGTTGCACATGAACTCGAACTGCCGAGCAAAGAAGAACGGAAGTTTACGGATGCCCACGGAGAGGTGACAACGGTAAAGGGCAATGACGATCAAACTGTTACAGGGAATTATCTGACCAGCGAAAATAAACAGGGTGACAGCGTGTGGGGTACACGGGGCAAATGGTGTATGCTCTATGGTCAGAAAGGAAAAGATACGATGAGTATTGTCATGATAGATCACCCCGACAATATTGGTTATCCGACCTATTGGCACGCACGTGGCTATGGCCTGTTTGCTGCTAACCCACTTGGACAGAAAGTGTTCAGTAATGGGGCTGAGGCACTGAATCTGCAATTAGAAACAGGTAAGTCTATTACGTTCCGATACCGTGTGGTGATCGCATCGGGGAAGGAGCGACTGTCTAACAATGAGATCAATAAATTAACGCATGCATTTGCCGCATCCGAAGGTGTAGCTAAAAAAAGATAAAGCTTTAAGACATAAAATTGTTGTCTATAATTTTTTTATGAGTGTCATTCCGAAGCCTGGGGTAGAAGGAGGGATCAGTTTTCCGTCTTTGATCCTATAGCTCGATAAGTCAACATCCGCTGAGGTGCTTGTTACCCCCTCTATGGTTACGGTATTTCCGAGCCCGCCAGCTAAGTGGGCAGTATAATAGCTCTTGAGCTGAGAACCCCATGCATGTGGGGATGCCTTTGCACCCAGCTTTTTCAATTCGGGCATTAACTTTCTCCAATTGGTGAAGCCTAGCCCTTCAATGTCGGTTAAATGTACATCCAGCAGCTTTTTACTAAATAATTCTTTCAACAGTGCTGGATTTGGGTCGGCCTCACCATCGGCTAGCAAAGTGCTTCTGCCTTCCCCTTGCATATAGCTTCTTAATTTTTGATAATCGGCGACCGTCTCATGAAAAGGTTCTTCAATCCAAAAAAGATCTACCGAATGGATCCCTTTGAGATACTGGATAAACTGATCTACAGAAAAACCATTGTTACCATCCACTAGTATACCGCAATCGGGAAAGGCCGCTGCAACAGCCTTCGTAACGTCTATGTCTCGTTGTAATCCTTCTTTGGATGACATCCATTTATGACCACGGCCTATTTTCAGCTTGAACTGTCTATAACCTAACTTATAATCATCATGGCATTCTTCCAGAATACGGTCAATCCCGGCTGGTTTATCAGTAGGTTCCAAATCATCAAAATAGATCATGCCACTATAGTAATCTGTAATGAATGGTTTTTTTTTGCCCAGCAGTGCATATACAGGTTTCTGTAATATTACACCTGCGAGATCATGAAGCGCAATATCAAAAGCAATATGTCTGTCATCTAATGTGCCGATTCGACAAGCGAAAAGCTCAGATACCTTTTTGCCTATCAGGGTGTTTGCAACCTGCTCAGCATCCCTTTTGGATCCACGGAGTGATGCCCATCCCATTGCACCTTTATCTGTCTTGATATAACATATTTCCACTTCAGGTCCATGCCCATGGAGGTCAAGTCGAGCATTTTTTCCCACTAAACGAGGGTACTTCAATTTGACGGACGAGAAATTGACCTGCTGTATGCGGTGGTACGACAGTTCGTTATCATCGTTATTCTTGTCCAAAAAATCCACTATCGACATTCCATATCCAGGTCCACTGTAGCATGTGGCAGATACAATACCCAGGTTAAGTGCCTGCAAAAAAGTTCTTCTTCTCATATTAAGTTTATCTTTTTGGTCATCAACCGAATAGTTAATTATCTATCTATTCTACATTTCCCGATTGAAATACATTTTGTACATATTCTGAAGGGGAGAGCAATTCTTTTAAAGAATATGTACAAATTACGGAGATTTATAAATCATGAGATGTCAGTTTGTATCATTTGATATGCAAATCGTATCAAAATTCATAAACCTAAATTGTGAATACGCTATCGGTTTTTTTATTTGCAGGCCAGTGATTTAAGAAGTTCGATAGATTAGCTCCAGAACTTATTTTCAATTATTTCATTGCCATCATTGCATAAACTTAAATGAGGAGCTAATTTTCAATGTCATGTTTCCAAATCTTAATTTTCTTTCTTCGTTAATACTCGATTTATCAAAAGCGAGATACCCTGTTTTATAGTATTTAAAAATTGATCCAAAGTCGTTATCCATGATTCTGAATTTTTTCTCTCCTTGTAAGTAGGTAAGTTGAATATAAAAACTATCTTTTTCTGACAACGTATCAAATGTTGGAATAAAGGTGTGTTTTCATTGGTATCTTCAAGTATCAGGTTGGTTGTTTTGGTGAAACTGTAATTTTTCCCTCATTTATTCCTCATAAAGTATTATCTTTTTATAATTTTAGAATTTAGAAAATAAGGAATAGAAATGTCATTAATAGATTTATCAAAACGCGTAGCCTTGGGAATAGACATTGGCGGTACCAATACGAAATTTGGGGTGGTCAATCATCGAGGAGAAGTACTTGAAAAAGGAAGCTTAAAAACAGATGAGTACGCGAGTGTTGAAGAGTTTATCGACGCTTTATATGAGAAAGCGTACCCCTTAATCGAAATGTTTGGCGGTGAGAAAAGCTTTGATGGAATTGGTGTTGGTGCGCCTGATGCGAATTATTATACGGGGACAATAGATCATGCCCCCAATCTTCCCTGGAAAGGGGTGATTCGATTCAGTGATCTAATGACTGCAAAGTTCAATATTCCCTGCACCATTACCAATGATGCAAATGCCGCAGCATATGGTGAAATGCTTTTTGGAGCTGCTCGGGGGATGAAAGATTTTATCATGATCACCCTAGGGACAGGAGTAGGAAGCGGTATTGTTGCTGGCGGAAAGCTTATATATGGACACGATGGATTTGCTGGGGAATTAGGGCATACAATTGTCAAGCCAGGAGGAAGAAAGCACTGGAGCACCGGTTCTGAAGGAAGTCTGGAGGCGTATGCTTCTGCAACTGGTATCACGATTACAGCCAAAAAAATGAGGGCCGAATTTCCAGAATCGATGCTCAATCAGTTTCCTGAAGATGCCATCAATTCTAAAACCGTTCATGAATGTGCGCTAAAAGGGGATGCAATTGCTATTGAAGTATTCCGGTATACGGGACAAAAGCTAGGTGAGGCCTTAGCAAATTTTGTGATGTTTTCCTCCCCTGAAGCTATTCTGTTGTTTGGTGGGGTCATTAAGGCTGGAGACTTTATTTTAAAACCTGCAAAATTGCATATGGAAAGAAATCTTTTTCCACTGTTTAGGAACAAAGTGAAATTGGTTTTCAGTGAGCTTGACGAAGCCGATGCTGCTATTCTGGGAGCGAGTGCTTTGGTTTGGGAAAAGTAACCTCATCCCACGGAGTAGCTGAATGATTTTTAGCAAATGAAGTTTTGCTTTAATATTTAATAGCAACTATTTTTTCTTATAAAAAGTCGCTTGAACATCTCAAGCGACTTATCTTTTCCAACAGGATCGATCACCTTGCTGAACAAAACTTCTTTATGAGCGCATCTTTTTGTTTCCCTCAAAGTGAATCATCCAGGCAATGCCGAACTTATCTTGAAAAGAAGCAAATAGCTCGGCAAAAAATTGTTCACCCAATGGCATTTCCACGTTTTGGGCGCCTGCCGAAAGTTTATCGTATAACGCTTTTGCCTCTGCAGCAGACTCAGCGTCTAACATCAAGTAGCTCCCTGTTCCGAAGGTTGCCTTCTGTCCGAAACTCTCTAAGCAGTCAGATCCCATGAGCATGACCGAATCGTTGATTTTTAGTGCAGTATGCATAATTTTATTCTTGTCAGCATCCGCAACCGGGTATTCAGGATCTGCTGGCATGTCGCCAAAACGATGAACTCCGATCAGTGGAGTATTAAATACTGTTTTGTAAAATTCAAACGCTTCTTCACAGTTGCCGTTGAAATTTAAATATGCGTGTAATAGTGCCATGATAATATAATTTTAGTTGAATACATCAAAGATAAATCAGCTATTGACAACAGTCTGTCAATAGCTTAAAGTAACTTTCATTTTTATAATTTAACGAATGTTTATAGCTACTTATCAAGAACAGCAAATAAAATAGAATTGTTCTGATTTTAATTATATTTTAATGTCCTGAGGCATTGTGTATCCCTTTTCGTTTCTTCACCTCTTTCACCAGTTTCGACTGAGACTTTTGTAGTTTCCTTCTTTCATGTTCTGATGCCGTAAAATGATTTATTTCCCGTTCAAGCTTAAGATAACTTTGATATACCTTTTGATCCAGGGTACCCTCATTTACTGCCCTTGTAACAGCACATCCGGGCTCGTTGTGGTGTGTGCAGTCTTTAAATCGGCATAGTCTGGCATAATCATTAAGGTCCAATGCGTTTAACAACGTTTCGGTACGACCTGTGGTAAGTCCAAATTCGCGCACACCAGGCGTATCGATCAAGATGCCGGAATATCCCATCTCGACCATTTGACGTTGGGTTGAAGTATGTCCTCCTTTTCCTGTAGACTGACTTATCTTTGATGTACGCAAGGTTGATTTTTCACACAAAGCATTGACAAGGGAACTTTTGCCCACGCCAGAAGACCCCACGATCACAACAGTCTCACCCATTGCAATATATCTACGTAACTGAGTAATCGTCTGTGGCTGATGGATACTTGTCATCAATACGGGCATATTTTGTTCCAGGTGCTTGATTGCTGCAGCCACATGGTCATGGTCAAATTCCAGGTCAGCTTTGTTGAGTACCAGTATCGGTTTGATGTTTGCCTCAAGGATCTGAATCATGAAACGTTCGGTTCTACGTACATTAAAATTGTTATCAAGGCTCTGTACAATAGAAGCCATGTCAATGTAAGAGGTTATTCAAAAAAAACTCCCGAGTTTATACTCGGGAGTTTTTCATGTGCGGAAGAAGGGACTCGAACCCCCACGCCTTGCGGCGCCAGATCCTAAGTCTGGTGCGGCTACCAATTACGCCACTTCCGCATTAGGATTTCTTTTGATGTCGCAAATATAGGAACCAAACCCATATCTTGCAAGCATTCTGCTTATATTCCTTATATCAGATACAGATTGTCCTGTTTATGAACAGAATATTTTTTTTAAGAACTTTTGCTAATGATCAAATTGGACCATACAGATGTAAAAGTGCATCATATTACATCTGTATATAATTTGTATGCTTGGTCATAGGGGGCGTTTTACTTGTTACAGCCGTCAAAAGTCTGATGCGGCTATCAAACAATGTTTTTAGCTTCATTAACTTACATATTATCCAATTCTTCTTTTGAATAGCCTCCGGAACAATCCATACAAGCATCCGCATAGGCATTATATTCATCGTAGGCTGCCCCTACTTTTCCGAAGAGTGTAATGATCCGATCTATCCTTATCTGAAGTCCATCTTGCATCACAATAAATACCCCTTTCTTTTTTTGCTCTATCATTTCGCTAATGATTCCCTGTGCTTCACCAATCTTGTTGTCCTCTTCAAAATAAAATATTTTTCCGCTGTTTTTTTTGTTGATTTCTTCCTCAATAATCTCACGATATTCCCAGGCGACAGGCAGATAGGTGATCTCGTTAATTTGGTTTTTAGTTTTCATATAATACCATTTTGTGAGAGCATCTAAAATCCTGTTACTGATGCTCATTTACACAAAGGTATGGATAAAATTATTGTTGAATTTATACTGTGACCTAGGTAGTTCAAGTTTAATCCAAAAATGCAAATGGCCCCATAATGATAGTTATAGAGCCATGTGTACATTTATTTCTAATCAAAATCAAATAGATCGGAGAGAAAAGATTTTTTCTTTCGACCATGCGGATAGTTGTGACTGTTTGAATGTCGGTCACTATCACGGTGTTGTTGTTGAGATTGATAGCTTTCCCGTTCGTTTTTAGGATAACCGCCAGTATCTCTATTTTCAGCCTGGTTATTTTCACTTTCCTTGCCAGCTTGCTCCAGCAGTTTATCCAGTTCTCCCTTATCCAGCCACACACCTCTGCAGTTCGGGCAGTAATCTATTTCAATTCGGAGACGTTCTGTCATCAGTAGTGTTTCGTTACAGTTTGGACATTTCATGGTTTTTCAAATATTTGTGAAATTACAATATAATCAAAAATGCACAACCAATCCTTTCTTGATGCCATATTTAGCATTTTTTAACTGATGTCTTTATATGTTCAATTTTCTGAGATCTGCTTTAAGCATTTACTCATAAGCATTAACTAAAGCTTAGAGTGGAAAATATGAATTGGTTGGAAGTGGAAATAAGGAAAAAAATCAGATTAATGGAATATGTCGTATATTGTTGTTCAATTTAAACCACTATAGATTAAATGAAAAGATTGATTTATATAATTTTTGCTTCAGGTCTTATTTTTACAAGTTGCGCGGGAATAAAAGGACAGCAGAACAAGGAAGGATGGAGACCATTATTTGATGGAAAGGACATCAAAGATTGGTTTGTCAAGATCCATCATCATGAAGTTGGTGAGAATTTTGGCAATACCTTCAGAGTTGAAGATGGAATGATTAAGATCAGGTACGATCAGTATGATGATTTCAATGATCAGTTCGGTCATTTATATTACAAAACGCCTTTTTCCTATTATCATCTAAAATTTGAATATCGCTTTAAGGGTGATCTTCATCGAGGAGCACCTTCCTACACCCTACGCAATAGTGGTATTATGTTCCATTCCCAAGACCCCAGAACAATGTTGAAAGAGCAGGATTGGCCAATTTCTGTAGAAATGCAACTTTTAGGAGGTCTTAGCGATGGTCAACCACGGTCTACAGGTAATATGTGTTCTCCAGGAACCAATGTGGTGTATCAAGGTAAGATAGCTGCTTCGCATTGCTTAAATTCGACTTCTAAGACCTATGATGGCGATCAATGGGTCAAAGGGGAACTGATTGTACTGGGGGATTCCCTGATAAAACATATCATCAATGGGGATACCGTGCTTGAATATTCTAAACCACAAATCGGAGGTGGTACTGCAAATGGTTATGACCCTAAGATCAAGATTGACGGTAAGTTACTTAGCAGTGGATTTATTGCGTTGCAAAGTGAAGGACAACCTGTAGATTTTAAGAATATTTGGATCAAAGAACTCCCAGTACCAAAGAAATAAGTAGCCCTTCAAGGTCGGATAGCATGCTTTATAGTGAAAGGCCAGTTGTTCCAGTAGCAAATTTATATGTCGTGAAGATCGGCTTAGTCGGGAGAAGTAGTTTTATTTCGATGTATGGTGATGGTAATTTTATAAGTACCTTTTAGGCTTGGTGCACGCTGTTCAGCCGTAGGGTAGGGGGATACGTCGTGCAGTAAAAATGTATATCCGTTGCTGGTGGCCGATTTCTGATAGCCTCTTTTCTCCATTTCTGTTGTGGCAAGATTCAAGCTGATGGTGTTAGCAGTTTTTTCAGTTATTTCAATTCTGGCAACAGCAACACCTGCCCAAATACAGTTGACACCCTTGGGGCAGCGGTTGTCTTCTACGATGCCAGTGAATTTAATAAGCATCGGGTATTCTTTTAGTAGCTCTTGTTGTCCTTCAGCTAGTTCGATACGCAGACTGTCTTGCCCGTCTGTCGCATTATTCTTTTGTGAAACACAACTTGCTAACGTGCAAATCCCTAAACTTAAAATAAGACCTGTATGCAACATAAGTTTTTCTTTTATTACCTTAAAGGATACCTTGTGGCATATTTCTTTTCATTATAGTAATATAATTAGCTGTTAAGTTAGGTAAGAAATCATTAAGATGCAAACACTAAAATTAAGGCTTATTCTTTTTTTTATCCAAATGAAGTGTAAAATAAAAAGTACTGCCTGCACAATACTCGCTTTCAACCCAAATTTCACCACCTTGAGCTTCAATAAATTCCTTACTAATGCTCAGCCCCAGACCGGTACCTTCTTTCTTAGTACCTGGAATACGAAAATACCTTTCAAAAATCTTCTCTAAATATTGAGGTTGGATTCCCTGTCCAGTATCTGTGACCGAAAATTTGATCTGGTTATTTTCCTGTTCTGTTTTTATATAAATTTTAGCATTTTCATAGGAATAGCGTATAGCATTGGAAATTAAGTTGGTGAGTACCCAGGCTGATTTCTCACTATCGGCCAATGCAATAGAAATATTCTTTTCCATCTCAATTTCTATCTGAACATTTTTATTGTCTGCAGCCGATTTGTTCGCATTTACGGCATATTCAATGATAGGTTTGACCGCTGATGGCAATAGATTGATTTGTATGGTCCCACTTTCAACCTGCGTGATATTGAGTAGTTCGCCTGTTATTTTCAGTAACCGTTCGGTGTCATCCTTGATTCCGTTGATGAGGTCCCTTTGTTCTCCGTTCAAATTACCTATTTTCTCATTTTCTAATAGCTGGATGCCCATTTGGATTGATGAAATAGGGGTTTTGAACTCATGAGATACTGTTCCCATAAAATTTGTTTTAGCCAAATCAAGCTCTTTAAAGGGCGTTATATTACGTAATAGGATGACTTGGCCGATAAACTTGGTCTCTGTTTCCCCAGTTGGAACAATATTGATGTCAAGAACTTCTTTTTCAAAATAGCTTTCCTTACCGTCGGCATAGATTTTCAGCTGTTCTGTTTTACTATCTTTAGCATCTGATTGGAAAATATCCTTTATAATATCGCGGATAAGATCATTTGTAACTGCTATGTCCTGCACTGTTCTTCCGATGAAATCTTCTTTACTCAAGCCCGAAATATTTAAGGCTTCTTCATTTGCGAACAGTACTTTTTTATCCTCGTCAATTCCAATAACGGGATCATGCATGTTATCAATGAGCGCCTCGATCCTTTTTTTCCCTTTTAGAATTTTTTCCAATTTACTGTCCGAATATTCTTCAAGTTTTTCGGCCATGGTATTAAATGATCTTGCCAGATCTCGAAATTCGTTATGTCCCCCGAAATTGACACGTTTTGAGTAATTCTGATCAGCTATTTCTTTTATACTTTCGGTCAGCTCCTTGATCGGATTGGCGATGTTGGATGGAAGGTTTATCAATAATATGACTGCAATCAAGAAACATAGTGCTCCCGTAAATGAAATGATGAGTATTGCTTTTTTTGCTGTTTCATCTGCAATACCACTTTTTCTATTGATTGCATCCATATTCAAACGCATCAGTTCGGTGATATCTTTTCTGATTAAAGAGCTCAATTGTACATCGTCAGGATGGTCCTTAAGTGCATTGAAGTGCTTCACAATGAGATTTGTTGTTTCGATTTCACCGATTTCGGTCACATTTCCTTTCTGAAGAACTAAGTTATTCCGAAAGGTATCAATCGCCGAATCGTCCTTAGCGATATCTTCAAGGGCATTAAGCATATTGCGTGAATACAATAGCGTATTGTAATTAGCAACGAGGATATTATTTGTGTCTCTTTTGAGCCGATTAACATACCATCCACTAATGACTGCTAAAGCCACAATCAATATAAACAGAAGTCCTACTCCAAAGGTTAATTTTGCTTTAATTTTCATTTTATGACAATATTACGAGGTCAATATTTTCCTGCGAAAGTTTATTCAGTAATGTGTTGAATGTATCTGTTGCCAAAATAATCTTAAATAGATTTAAATGAGGCTTACCGATACATACTGTAGTAATCATACGATCTTCACACTCTTTTATGATAGCTTTGGTTGCATTTTTTGCTTTTACTTTGATAATTTCAGCACCGAGTTCGGTCGCCAGTTTAAGATTATTGATGAGGTGCCGTTGTTTGTCCAATGCGATCCTGTTTACACTTTCTTTTGGGACCTGTACATACATGACATACCACTTGCTATTATAATAATTGGCAAGGCGAGCAGTTTTTCTAATGATATTTTTTGCTGTGTTTTCATTCGAACTGATACATGCCAAAAACCTTTCTTTTTTGATATTCCTATTGAGGGTCACTTCAGTCTCAACCTTTCGCTGTACTTGGGAGGTTACTTCCTTTAAGGCCAATTCCCTCAGTTGTAGGATATGCTCACTTTTAAAAAAGTTATTTAGTGCTGAAGTTATCTTTGAGCTTTCATAAATTTTACCTGCTTTCAGTCTATTGATGAGCTCCTCTGCTGTCAAGTCAATGTTTACCACTTCATCGGCTTGTGCTACAATACTGTCAGGGATGCGTTCCTGAACGTCAATCCCAGTGATGTCTCTGACTTCATTGTTGAGGCTCTCGATATGTTGGATATTTACCGCGCTGATTACATTGATACCAGTTTCAAGGATATCCATGACATCCTGCCACCTTTTCTCATTCTTGCTACCTTCAATATTGGTATGTGCCAGCTCATCTACGATAACGACTTCCGGACGAAGAGATATGATAGCCTGTAAATCCATCTCCTCTAGCTCTTTACCCTTGTAGAATAACTTTCTTCTGGGGATAATAGAAAGACCCTTCAGTAGAGCATGTGTCTCGGTACGATGATGGGTTTCAATATATCCGATTTTAATATCTATACCGCTCTGCAGAAGAGTATGAGCTTCTTGGAGCATACGAAACGTCTTTCCTACGCCGGCGCTCATCCCAATATAAAGCTTGAATTTACCCCGCCGGGATTTCTGGATCAGATTCAAAAAATGTTCAGCACTTTTTCTTTCATCCATAAATATATCTTTACTTATATAAACTTACAAATTCCCCTAAGACAATTTGCCTAGGGGAATTACTAAAATATGGGATCATTAGAAACGAACAGCCAAAGCTGTTATTAATGAAGAGTTACCTTTCTTCATTTTCTCTCCCCGGGTTGCAAATACCGCGTCTTTGCTACGCAGGTTTTTAAATTCGGTTCTCCAGACGATATTTGGTAATATTTGGTAGTCTATATTGACCGAAGCCCCCAAAGTCTGAAATCCGTTTGCTGTACCTGATGAAATAATCACACCGTCTTGATCATGATAATATTCGCCTCTTGCCGCCATGCTTATTTTTTCTGATGGGCTGTATTTTGCAATCAGTGCCGGAGCATACCAAGTGCTATATTTGCTGCTACCTTTAGCTTTTTGCTGAGTACCTATATCAAAACCTGCGATGAGTGCAAATTGATCACTGACCTGAAACTGTCCATATAGATTATGGAAATACCGCATTCTACGCTCACTTTCTGGGAAATCATTACCAATAAATGAACTGCTGTTGAGGGTGATTTTATCGGAAGGACGGAAAGTGAGCTGATGACCAAAGGCAGGAGTGGTATTGCCATCCATGCGCTGAATGCGTTGCCATCCATTTAAAATGAAAACGGCCATATTCCATTGGCCATTTGTTGTACCATAGGACAGTTTTGCTCCCGTCTCAAAGTACGGTGAATTTTCCGCCATGATGCTTCTTGTCAAGGTATAACAATCAGCACTAATGGCACTTTCAAAACCGATATGGGAAGGGAAAATGCCTGCATCTAACCATAGATTATGGGTCTTGGACAATTTTATGCCAATGTTTGCCTCATATATATTTTTTAATACTCCTGGTTCTGCCATATAATTGGCGTTCATATATGAGCCTACACCTATACCAAGGTTAGCTCTCGTATTTTGTGTTTCATATGTGGCTTTTATCAACCCTAAATTTAAACTCACCTCGTTGTTTCTATTGTGGCTATATACAAATCCGGGCCTTGTATTTGATTTGGGGTTATTGAAATCCTGTTGGTAATAAACTTCTGCATAGCCACTGATGGTAAGTGTTTTTTTTGCTTCTTCTTGAGCCAATAAACTACCTGTTGCTCCCAATAAGAGGACAGGGAGCATCCATATTTTTTTCATCCGATTAATTGTTATTTGCCAATATTGTCCAAAGCAATATTGAGTTTTAGAACATTGATTTTCTGAGGTCCAAAATTTCTCCATAAGGGTCTTTCTATGTTTCTCTCGATCACTTGATTTATTTTTTGCTCTTCGATACCTCTTACCATTGCAATGCGTTTTACCTGAACTTTGGCAGCTTGAACCGAAAAGTTGGGATCCAGGCCACTGCCACTTGCTGTAACCAGGTCTACTGGGATTTCGGATTTTCTAATACCTGGATTATGTACCAAGAATGTATCAATACGTGTTTGAACTTGAGCGAGGTATTCCTTATTAGATGGCCCTTTGTTGCTTCCTCCTGAACCCGCAGCATTATAGCCTACAGCTGATGGCCTCGACCAAAAGTATTTGTCAACTGTAAAGGCCTGACCGATGTTTGTATAGTACTTTTTCCCTTTATGTTCAATGACTTCTCCTTTTCCAGCGTTGGGCGAAAACTGAGCTATTCCCCAAACTGCTAACGGATATATGACTGTAAAGAATAAGATCATTATAACAGTCAATTTTATTGCGGGTAAAATATTTTTTTTCATTACTCTTATTTTATGTATGATTAAAAGAAAATAGATATGGCCATATCTATAAGCTTAATTCCTAAAAAAGGAACCAATACACCACCAAGTCCAAATATCAAAAGGTTCCTGCGTAGTAAAGCACTTGCCCCAATCGGTTTATAAGCAACCCCCTTTAGGGCCAATGGTATTAACAGGGGAATAATGATGGCATTGAAAATTACAGCCGATAGAATGGCACTTTCCGGACTGTGTAGTTTCATAATATTAAGCCCTTGTAATGCCGGAATTGCTGTGATAAACAAGGCTGGAATAATAGCAAAGTATTTAGCTACGTCATTGGCAATACTAAAAGTGGTCAATGTGCCCCTTGTCATTAATAATTGTTTGCCGATTTCAACTACCTCGATCAATTTGGTCGGATCATTGTCCAAATCGACCATATTTCCGGCTTCTTTTGCTGCTTGGGTTCCTGAATTCATCGCTACACCCACATCAGCCTGAGCCAGTGCCGGAGCATCGTTTGTACCATCGCCCATCATGGCCACCAGACGGCCCTCAGCCTGCTCCTTTTTGATGTAGTTCATCTTATCTTCGGGCTTAGCTTCAGCGATGAAATCATCGACTCCTGCTTTTTCGGCTATAAATTTGGCTGTAAGGGGATTGTCACCTGTTACCATGACTGTTTTAATCCCCATTTTACGAAGACGCTCAAACCTTTCATGAATTCCGGGTTTGATGACATCCTGCAATTCTATTACGCCCAATGCTATTTCATTTTCAGATACCACTAATGGTGTTCCTCCGTTTTGGGATATGGCTTTGACCCGTTCTTCGACTTCTTCGGAAAATGTATTGCCAGCTCCAGTAACAATATCTTTAATCGCATCAGTCGCACCTTTTCGGATACGTATGTTCTCATAGTCTATACCCGAACTTCGTGTCTCCGCTGTAAATTTGATAAATTCAGGATTTTTTACGTCGTAGCTCAATGGGTCGATATTGGCCAGTTCGATAATAGACTTCCCTTCAGGTGTTTCGTCAGCCATGGAACTCAACACAGCTGCCTTTATTAATTTTTTCTCATCAATGTCATGTGCTGGATAAAAGTGGGTTGCTTTCCGATTGCCTATGGTAATGGTACCCGTTTTATCTAGTAATAGGACATCAATATCACCTGCAGTTTCAACAGCTTTTCCACTCTTGGTGACCACATTTGCTCGCAACGCTCGGTCCATACCTGCTATACCAATAGCGGATAATAAACCTCCTATTGTTGTAGGAATAAGGCATACAAATAGTGAGATAAAAGATGCTATCGTGATACCCACATTGGCATAATCTGCAAAAGGTTTTAAAGTTACGCAGACAATAATAAATACCAATGTAAAGCCCGCCAGTAAAATTGTCAGTGCGATTTCGTTAGGTGTTTTTTGTCTTGAAGCACCTTCAACCAGGGCAATCATTTTATCCAGGAAACTTTCTCCTGGTTGTGTAGCCACTTGTACTACAATTTTGTCAGAAAGTACCTTGGTACCACCCGTTACTGAGCTTTTGTCTCCACCAGCTTCACGAATAACTGGAGCCGATTCACCAGTGATGGCACTCTCATCGATTGTTGCCAGGCCTTCAATAATTTCACCATCTGCAGGAATGATATCACCTGCTTGGCAGATAAAGGTGTCCCCTTTTTGGAGTTGAGCAGATGATATTGTCTTTCCGTTTTTCAGTTTAGCAGGTGTTTCCTCCCTGGTTTTGCGTAGACTGTCTGCTTGTGCTTTTCCTCTCGCTTCGGCAATAGCCTCGGCAAAGTTGGCAAATAATAGTGTGAGCAACAATATCAGGAAAACAGCGAAATTGTATCCAAAACTTCCTTGACCTTGTGCTCCCAATAATGTCCATAGACTGACAATCAGCATGATCAATGTTCCGATCCATACAGTAAACATGACCGGGTTGCGGAACATCATTTTCGGATTGAGTTTCACAAAAGACTGTTTCAGCGCTTCCTGAACCATATCCTTTTGAAACAGTGATGTATTATTATTCATTTTTTAATTCCTTTAATCTATTTTTTAATAAAGAGAAAAATATTCAGCAATTGGACCTAGTGCTAGTGCAGGAAAGAATGCTAGTGCAGCAACAATAGCAATTACCGCAAATACCATAAGACCAAAGGTTGCGGTATCCGTTTTCAAGGTTCCATCGCTCTCAGGAATGAATTTTTTCTCAGCCAATAAACCTGCAATTGCCACTGGTCCGATAATGGGCAGGAAACGTGAAAGAATCAAAACAATGCCTGTACTTATGTTCCACCATATCGTATTATCGCCAAGCCCTTCAAAGCCACTGCCATTGTTGGCGGCAGATGAGGTATATTCATAAAGCATTTCACTAAATCCATGAAATCCAGGATTGTTCAGGGATGCCTCGGAATATTGAGGTAATGCTGCCGCTAAAGCTGTTCCTACAAGTATTAAAAAAGGGTGCAGCAATGCGATGATCATGGCGATTTTCATTTCTCTGGCCTCCACTTTTTTACCCAAAAATTCGGGTGTTCTACCCACCATTAAACCGCTGATAAAAACAGCTAAGATAATAAAGACGAAGAAGTTCAATAGACCGACTCCAACTCCTCCATAGAAGGCATTAATCATCATTGCAAGGAGTTCGTTCATTCCGGATAACGGCATTGTACTATCGTGCATAGAATTCACTGAACCCGTGGAGATGACTGTAGTCACAATACTCCAAAAGCCAGATGCTTGAGCTCCCAAACGTATTTCTTTCCCTTCCATTGCGCCAAGTGAATTGTCAATGCCCATTGCAGTGATTGCTGGATTACCCTTTGTTTCCATTAGGATATTCGGAATGGTCAGCAAAAGAAAACCTATTGTCATTACTCCAAATATCATCCAGGAAAGTTTCCTTCTTCTTATGAAATAACCAAATGCAAAGATCATTGCCATGGGGATAAGGAGTTGAGCAATCATTTCTGTCATATTAGACAGATAGGATGGGTTTTCAAACGGGTGAGCTGAGTTCACACCAAAAAATCCCCCGCCGTTGGTGCCTACGTGTTTGATTGGGATAAATGCGGCCGCTGGTCCCCTGGATACCTCGATTGTATCACCTTGTAAGTTAACCATATTGTCTTTTCCTTCAAAGGTCATTGGCGTACCTTCAAAAGAGAGGATAATGGCAACAATAAATGAAACTGGCAGTAATATTCGGGTACATGATTTGACAAGATAGTTATAGAAATTTCCAAGGTTACTTGTCGATTTATCGCGAAATGCCCTGAATACGGTTACGGCAGCCGCCATACCAGTACCGGCACTAACAAACTGTAAAAACATTAACCAGTATTGGCCTAGATAGCTTAATCCCGATTCTCCCGAATAATGTTGTAAATTACAGTTTACCACAAAAGAAATCACTGTATTGAAAGCGAGATCTGCTGACATACTCGGGTTTTTGTCTGGGTTTAATGGTAAGTTTCCTTGTGTCATGAGAATAAGCATACCCAAGAGAAACCAGACCATATTAATGGTTACCATGGCTGTCATCTGTTGTTTCCAATCCATCTCTGTTTGTGGCTTGATACCACTGATTGTATAAAAAATCCGTTCAATCGGATTAAATATTGGATCGAGCAGCGTTTTTTCACCACTATAAACTCTTGTAATGTATTTGCCAAATGGTATTGCAAGCAATATCGATAAAGTAAACATTACAATTATTCCTAAAATTTCTGTGTTCATTTCTGTTAGTATTATTAAATTTTTCTCCAAGCTGGCTGATGAAAGTTTTGACAAAAGGGCATTGGCTGGCAAGCCATAATACCAGCTCTTAGCCGCCTAAGGTATTGATCTAGCCTATATGCTATCTTTTTGCCATTTTTACATCAGCTGCTGTTATTTAAAATTTCTCAGGGTTTAGCAGTACATAGCAGATGTAAACAAATACACCTAGAGCTATTATAAATAATGCTGTCATATAAAAGATTTTTGGGTAATAAGATTGCAGTTTTTGTCCTGCAACAAATAAATTTGTTTGAGATTTCTAGGAATGTGTTGATACATATAGATCCATTGTTCTGTGGTACATCTTCTTTTCATGTCACGGAAAGATCGTACAAAAAGATTTTCAATCAGGTTACATATTTGTTCATTTCCTCTTTTATAAAGCCATCCTATGTATTTTAATCGAATGCCAATTTTTTCAATCTGTCCATTCGCGAGTAAATAGTTGATATGATTGACAATGGCCTGAAATATTCCGGCCATATTTCTGCGTGTGGATAGGTCATTGATTTCTTCTTTTATCTCGTCATAATGATTGGCAAGAAATTGGCTTGCTGACTGTTCATTGATTTTATTCATGATCTTCATTGTTTTATCCAAAAAGATGAGACACTGCTTTTAATAAGCTTGGAATTAATTTTCTAAAATTGTCTTTATATACTCCCTTCTCAATTCAGAGGGAAAGAGTTCCATATGCTTTTTGAGACTTCCTGGACTTTCTTCAACAGATAATGTTGCCAAAAATTCATTTTCGATAGCATTTCGAGTATATAGGTTTCCATTTATATAAAGAAGATTGACAACCTTGATTATCTCTTTGACACGGTCCAGTTCGCCTTCATGACCCAACTTAAATTTTTCGGCACAGGTATCTGCTAATCTATGCAACAGAAGATAAGCTGTTGCTGGATCATCTAGATTTCCCAGGTCTGGGATTAAGTCAGCAGTTTCAGGAATCCACTGACGTATGGTATGTATCATCTTTGTTTTCATGTTTACTAGATTTTTTCAAAAAAGTCAATCGACTTGATGAATAGGCCAAAACAGGTTACCCCTGCCAGTATTAATATGAATGTTATCATCCTTTTATTTATTAGGCTGTACTACAATGTTTCATAACTGCTCCCAAAATCATAACCACGATTATTGCAAAAAATAATAAGTGATAAGATGCTAACCATTTCGGAAACGATGGCGGTTCTTTTTCTTGTTTCCACTTGACATTTGTTCTCCTCATTTTTCTTTTTTTCCGTAGTATGCCAAAAGGTATTCCAATCGTTTTTTTGTTTTGTTAATGTTTTTGTTATTAGGTTGTTACGTGTTTTTTTATTCTTTTTTAATACAAAAACATCCTATCATTTTGATAGGATGGTTATCATAATGATAGGATTCTCAATTAGTCGTCACCATGTGAAGGGAGTCTGAGGCAGTTTAAAAGCTTCTGATTAATAGGAAAATATTTTGTCCATTATGGCCTGAATTGGATTGACGATAATTTATATAAAAACTAGTGGTCAACATCAATCAGAATAGGACAGAAAAAGATTAAATATTAAAATATATAGAAAATTATGACGTTAACATATTCAATGCTGATATCTAAGCTAAATGTGGACTGGAATGACTATAGCATCTATCTTTTGATTGTTTGATAACAGAGCTAATTCTTGTCAAAACAGTACCTAACCATAAATTCAATTACTCGAAGATTAAAAATAAGATATATTAATGCCTCTGAAAGATAAACTTAGACTTGAGATTTCCAGTAACCGTATTACATTTCAGCCTAACCGACGATTAAGGACAGGTCTATTTTTATTCGCAGCAATAGACACCGTGCTTTTAATGATATTACTCTTGTTTAATGAAAAGATAGGTGATGGGGGAAGGGTATTTATTCCAATAATTATTATTTGTATCACAATTAAAGGCTTGTATGATCTGTTCTTCCAATTGAATGTACGCTATACATTTGATGATGACCAAATTGTTTACCGAGAAAGCACGACCAGAGATCGAAAGAAACTGATGAAATTTGAAGAGGTTGTAATTTTCATTGGTTGGGATTTTGGAGGCTGGCATTATAGATTAGGAACCGACAAAAAAACATTTTTAAAGAGCTATAAGATTAGCCCAAGCTTTAGAAATAGGAGAAACTATGAAAAAATGGCTATGGAATATGAAAACGAATTTTTACGCCCAATAAAGGAATTATTGAACCGTTGAATTTCAAAACCGTACAGTCACTATTCTATACTAAAAGCCAGATGAACGGATCTTCATCAGGTATAAAACTTATGTCAATGAAACATTCTCTGTGTGCGTATCAGATGGCCGATATGTAAGGACATGGCTTTGCGATTTCTTCTTTCATTTTAGCTATGGGTGGATAGTTTGAAGAATTAAGTTGCCTGTTATTTTTTTATTTACTCTGTAATATTTTCGCTTTTTTAGAGACTAATAAATAAACTGTGATATAAAACTTAAGACAACCTTGATCAGGTATGGATATCGGAAAAGACTTTATTACTTTAATAACCTCCAATCAGGCAATTATACATCGCATATGTTGCATGTATGTGGAGAATAAAGCCGATCGGGAAGATTTATTTCAAGAAATTATATTACAAGCCTGGAAATCATTCAAAAGCTTTAGAGATGATGCCAAATTTCAGACTTGGTTGTACCGAGTCGGATTGAATACAGCTATTACATATATCAAGCGAGACCACAGGCACAGTCTTGCCGAGTTGCAGTTTAGTCAAGAAGGATATTGTGAAATGACCTATCATGAAGATGAAGAAGTTTATGTTATGTATCAGGCCATAAGTAAGCTGTCCAATGTAGAAAAGGCACTGGTGACGCTCTATCTCGAAGATTATAGCTACAATGAGATTGCGGAGACCATGGGGATGACCCCTAATCATGTCGCCGTAAAAATATCAAGAATCAAAACCAAATTGAAGAAACTAAGCAAAGGAATATCATCATGGAACTAGACCAACTGAAATATAAAAGGCACAAAAATAGCATAGGGAGTATGCTTTTACATGAGAAGACTATTGAAAGAATAACAACGCAGAAATCAGGCAGTTTACTTGATCGTATAGATTTGAATTTAAAGAAGAATATGCGGTATCGTTCGGTGCTTGTGATCCTTTTTCTTGCCCCAATCATATATTACTTTGACAGTACATTTTGGGGCTATTATTTCATCTTTGGTTCATTGATCGAGGCAATATTGATTTATACCGCCTACAAGCTGCGGAAAAATATTCATCAATATTATGAGACAGACCTGTCCTTAAGAGATCGCTTTAAGGAGATCAAACAGCTTATCACTACTTATTTGGACTTCACCAAATTGACGCGAGTAACGCTCTATTTCATTCTGATAATAGCATTTTCATTAAAAAATATTGAATCTTTTAATGTGGTTTCGATATTCCAGGTTTCAGTCCTTATTAGGCTAGGATTTTTCGGGTTGATTTTCTATTTCATACACAGAAGCTCTTTCAAAAAATTTGCTAAACCTCATCAGGATATGTTGGTCGATTTACAGTATTATATTGCTGAATTAGGAGAGTCATCCATAGAAGTTTCAGACGTTCTTCCTAAAAGGAATTCCAATGATTCTGCATGATATGGGATCAACCCCATAAATTGCTGGCTGAATAACATTTTTTCCACCTATTAGACCAAAATATATACCAATTGGTCGGTTCAATTCCGGTAGATTTGATTACAATCGAATTATAAACTAAAATCCAACAGGAAACCACGAGCTAACTTTCAATCTCATGTAATGTGCGAGTTCATCCGATCAGGTTAACAGGGAGTACTTGGATAAATTTTTGGAACCAATAATAGAATAGACCACTATGATAAGGGAAATTAATGCATATATGCATCAAAAAAAACATATCAGCATGAACGAACTAGCTGATCTTAAAATGAGTATTTTCTATTTTAAAAAAAGACCATTTGCTGTGATGGATTTATTTAATGAAAAGATATATTTTAACGATAGTGGGTTAGAACGATTCCGTACTGAAAAACAATTAGAGAGACCTATTCAGTGGGTCCGAAGTAAATATCTCCCAGCCAAAAATTGGGTTGGGATCATCGTAGATAGTAACAGAAATGATTTGATTATAGAACTGATTGATGAGTTTTATTTAGCCACATACAATCTGTTGTTTAGGAATTAGTCATTGTTGTTTTATAGTGATACTCACATTCTTTTTTGAACAGATGATATTCATTGGAACCGTGACTTTTTGCCGAATTACCATGATAGTAAAATGAACGTATTTTAAAGAGATGATCAATATGAGAAAGAGGGCAATTGGCTTTCATCAAAATGTTTGTGACGATCTTTATGGAAGAATGATATAGACGATCAGCTTTAAATAAATTTTCTAGTTACCGAAAGTCCTGATAGTCGGTAACTAGAAAATTTATATTAGTAGCCATGAAAAATTAATCCAATGACTCACAGATATGTTAGCGTATTGTCTATAAATCCAACTGTATCCCCAAATTGGCTACAGTTCCAGATCCTTTTATATAATAACGGCCTTCGTTTGTAGCTCCACGTACTTCAGCATGGATGGGATAATAGTCAGCATTGAAAAGATTGTTGACAGAAAATGAAAATGTGATCTTCTGTAATTTATATCGGGTTTGGAAATCAACTAGGTTATATCCTGAAATAGGGTATTTTCCGTAGTTATATTCGTTTGCCGGAAATACGTCCCTTCCACCCAAATGGAGATATTGCAGATAAATATTCCATCGATTTGTTAATTTGAGGTCCGCATTTACATTTATTTTGAATGGGGATAATGTCGCATTGTCAAGCTTATCATCATAATTTCCATCATTACTTAAGTCTTGACGCCCATCCATATAGCCTAATATTGTTCCCAAAGATAGCCATCGAATAGGATTGACATGGCCAACAAATTCTAAGCCGTAGATGCGTTGAGGTACTTGAGTAAGCTCATAATTCCCAGGGGTTGATGTTTCAGCGAAGGTGTTCCCTCTTTTGGAAGTACTATAATAACCTGTTAGCTGATAATCCCAAATAGACATTTTTCCATTTAACCCCAATTCAAAATTATTGACTATTACTGGTTTTGGGTCTATTTGGTTCAATGGTACTCCATTGCGCAATACTAGACCAATATCACCGATAGAATATCCTTGAGAAAAAGAAGCAAAGGGTTGCAGATAATTATATTTATTGTAGCGGGCTGCTAAGTTAAAGACCACTGCATCAGAGTTGTTCTTTTCACCCACGGTTAGTTTACCATTTTTTGTCAGGTCTCCGACTTTTAGTCGGATATTTTCATAGCGTAAACCTCCTTTTAAGATCCAATCAGCTCCTAAGTTAAACTTGCTCTGTAGAAAAAGCGCTGTGTTGCGCATATCCATATCTGGTGTTACCCAGTCATCTTTCAAAGTTTTCTGAACGGTATGGTCCTTTAACAAATCTATACCATAAATTAAAGAAACCTGACGGTTTGATCCTAGCTGAAATGGTGTGTTAAAATTAAGTCGTGCACCCTTATGATCCGAATAGTTTTGGTTATAAGTTTCAAATACGGTATTCATGTCCTCATAATACAGACTTAAGTTTGCCGCTGTTCGTCCATATTGACCATCATATTTAAGGTGGAGGGCTTTGTTATAGGGGGTACCGCCATTAATCACAGTATCAGAAGGAATACCTATGGCAGAGGAGTGACCAAAGTCTCCTTTTGTACCCACATATTTGCTATCCTGTAAACTACGATAATAGTTGCCCATAAATTCAAGGCGATGATCAGGTGCGATTTGATAGCCAATCTTGGCCAATGCGTTATAAGATTTTGTTTCTCCCAATCCATAAAATGGACTAACGACTGAAGCATCAGAACTGCGCACAACACCTGTATGTCCAGCCTTACCCTGAACCACATAGTCCCATTGATCTAATTGACCTGAAAATACTTGTGCGATATTATAGCCATAAGTTTCATTCGGTTTGGCTAAGCTCAATGAATTATTCAAATAAGTTGAAGAACTTAATTTCTTTCCTTTCTCCGCTTTTTTAGTAATATAATTTATGACACCACCAGCGGCTCCGTTACCATACATTGCCGTAGCTCCATTGACAACTTCGATATGGTCTATGGCACTTGCATCGATAGTCCGTAAATCACGGCCACCATTACGCAGTGGAGTAGACTGTGGAATGCCATCAATTAAAACCAAAAAATTTCGACCCCGAATTTTCGCAATAAAATTATTCTGACTTTCTTCACTAGGAGAGATGCTGGGTACTTTTTGCATCAAGATAGCCGGTAAGTTATCGTTGATTTGCCTTTGCTGATCCAAAGCTGACCCGCCGATGTAGGTGACCGTAGATGGCACTTCACTGATATTTTCTGCCAATCGGCTTGCTGTTACGACGACCTCATCCAAATGCTGCTGTTTTGTATTCATGGCAATAGTACCCATGTTTAGCTGCTCTTCGACAATGTCGATATCTTGCACAACCTGTTGAAACCCAATTAAGCTTATCAGGATACGGTTTTTTCCATAATTTACGTTGGTAAGTTTAAAAAAACCATCCTTGTCTGATTTTGTTGCGTTTCCATATTGCAGGTGAATATGGGCATTGGCTAACGGTAGACCTTGCTTATCCACAATGCGCCCGCTGATGATACACTGTTGCTGAGGGTATAAATGCTGTGATAGTTTTGAAGAACTGATCAACGGTCGATCGTTGATGATAGATTTCGCCGTCGCATGGTCAATTGATGATAAAGAAAATGAACCCGAAAGCAATAGGGCCATTAATGTTGCTCCATCAGTTTGTTTAATTTTCATTTAACCGAAATATGTATAAAGACTTAAATTAGCTTTAGCTGGCATAAAGGTATATTATTTTTAATTGTTCTAAATAATATTGTAAAAGAAATATTTTGATAAAGAGGTAAAGGCTCATTACAAATCTATATAAAACCAACAGTCCTATCTGACCTTGTCGGATTCTTACCCTGTGTTGATTGTTTTTTTGGCACGGATATGGGATGTTATGAGTTAAAAAGCTCCTGTTTTAATTCGTTATGATTGAATCATGGAGTGTTGTTATATTCCGAAACTTAAAAGTTAAGATCATGAAAAGAATTCTTATACTGTTTGTTGCGATCTCCGTATTTGGAGCCTGCAGCAAGGATGAAACCAGCGGAAGAGAAGCCGAAAGAATGGAACTGGACAGAATGAAACAGGAAATAAAGGACAGGATTAGCCAGGTCCCCTGTGACAACCAAGAGGAATGGGTGGTGATGGAACTTGGAAGCAAAGCCTGTGGTGGACCGCAGGAATATATTGCGTATCCTACAGAACTGGATGAGGAGGACATAGACGACCTCATTGAGGAATATACACAGAAGGAAAAGGATTTCAATAAAAAGTACAATATCGTATCAGATTGTAGGGCTGTCGCCAAACCGACTGGAGTTACCTGTGAGGATGGAAAGCCAAAACTGATTTTTCCTCAAGTGAATTAGTCGTTTAGGACAGCGTGAATATTCATTATTCTGTTCTTAAACTATAAAATCCTGCGGAAAATATGCATATGTATATATTTTCTGCAGGATTATGAAGTATATAATTATTTTAAACTTTTGATTAGCACATGTCTGTGCATTTTTTTGTGTTCAACTCAACAGATGGAATTCACCATTAATTTATCAGTTGTAATTTTCCAATAAAAGGGCGGTTATCAATAGTATTAATAGCTTCCTTGATTGAATAGCATAATTGATAATTCTCATGAAGCATTTCTTTGTTCCTTTCGATTTTTTCTTGTTCGATCTTGTCAAAGACCCAAATCGGGGATAGTGGATCTGAATTTAACTTAGTAATTAACACCGTATACCCATCTTTTTGGGCATCCTGTAGTCTCTCTTTAGTTATTTCTACTATTTTCATAGTGAGATAATATACAAAAAAAAATATAAACCGCAGATCTTGAAAAGGCGTTGGACTGGCTCCTTATATGGTAATTAATGGCACTGAGTACCTCCAATAGCAAGTTCAGGAAGTTTCAAGTAGTGACCTGAAACGCATAGAAGTGTAACAAAAAGAGATCGAAATGAAAGATTCTTCGTGTTAGAAATAATAAATATTTCTTTTCTATTTGAAATATAAATGTTAATTTGACATTAATTGTTTGCTGCATACCTAACTATGCACGGAAACTGAAAAGGTTAAAACTAAAATTATAAACCAATTCAGCTAAAAGATAGATTATTTGAGATATTGGTCGTTAGCCCAATATGTTTCAGGATTGCTCGAATTGCGTGCTTATTGTGACATCTTCTGGTAGAAATCGTGGTGATTCCAGACAGATAAGACCGATAGCTGAATAAGAAATTATGATCTTCGTAAACGAATAAAGTTTTTTATGATGAAACTAAAATTTATAATAGGAATAGCATTTGTCCTGTCTAATGGAATGCTATTTGGTCAAAGTGAGGTGAAATTAGAACGTCCAGAGCAGGAGCTAACAATAAGCAGGCATATTTATGGGCATTTTGCTGAACATTTAGGACGCTGTATATATGATGGTTTTTATGTGGGGGAGAAAAATGATTCTATTCCCCATACAGGCGGTGTTCGCGTAGATGTTATTGAGGCCTTAAAGAAATTGAATATTCCCAATCTGCGTTGGCCTGGTGGATGTTTTGCGGATACTTATCATTGGAAGGATGGCATTGGTCCCAAGGCACAGCGTCCATCAATGGTAAATAACTGGTGGGGAGGAGTGACCGAGGACAATTCATTTGGCACCCATGATTTTCTCAATATGTGTGAATTGCTGGGGGCAGAACCTTATTTGGCCGGTAATGTGGGAAGTGGTGAAGTGCAGGAATTGACGGACTGGGTTCAATATGTGAATTTTGCAGGTAAAAGCCCGATGTCGGACCTAAGACGCAAAAATGGTCGGCATGAGCCCTGGAAGGTTAAGTTTTGGGGAGTAGGAAATGAATCTTGGGGCTGTGGTGGAAATATGACAGCGGATTATTATACAGATATCTTCCGTAAATATGCCACCTTTATGTCAGATTGGACCAATGGAAGTGGCCTGTATCGTATAGCCTCTGGAGCGAACAGTGCTGATTATAATTGGACAGAAACGTTGATGAAGAAAATTCCTGCAAGCTTGATGAAAGGAATGGGGCTCCATCATTATGCGGTGATCAATTGGAATAAGAAAGGTTCTGCCGTACATTATTCGGATGAGGAATATTTTAAAACCATGAAATCCGCTTGGTTTATGAATGAGTTGGTGGAAAAGAATATGGCCATTATGGACAAATACGATCCAGATGGAAAAGTCGATCTTATCGTCGATGAATGGGGCGGTTGGTATGAAGTTGAGCCAGGCACCAATCCTGGATTTTTATACCAACAAAATACCATGCGTGATGCCATGATTGCCGGGATGACGTTAAATATCTTTAATAATCATGCCCGCAGGGTAAAAATGGCCAACTTGGCCCAAGCTGTAAACGTACTACAGGCTGTTATCCTAACTGAAGGCAAAAACATGATTTTAACACCAACTTATCATGTGATGGAAATGTATAAGGTACATCAGGATGCAAAATTGATTCCTATTGCGCTGCAGTCGACCGATTTTGAATTTAATAATGAGAAAATTCCGGCACTCTCCGTTTCGGCATCTCAGGATAGAGAGGGACGTACACATATTTCTTTAGTCAATATCGATCCGAAAAAGAAAAATAAGCTACGTATTGATCTTGGAGGACTGAAGGCCACAAAAGTTCATGGTCGTATTCTTAGCTCGGACGATCTCAGGGCTTATAATTCATTTAAACAGCCAACAAGGATTAAGCCAGCTGTATATCAAGAGGCAAAAATAATAAACGGCGTTGTGGAAATTGAGATTCCTGCATTTTCGGTGATTGTTCTGGAACTCCAATAAACGGATTTGAATAGATATCCCTGTAGTCTTCAGGCGCTGTTATGATTCGCAAAAGAACTATACTCACCGCTACAGGGGCATCATTTTCTTTGCAGTGCTGTCAGTTTTTTACGTAAAGGCGTATCAACCCATCGCATAACCACATAGGCGATCAGTAAATTGAATAGCATTAATCCCGTTACTATTCCTACCAATTTAATCCCGTTAGGCTGATGCATTGTATAGTAATCACCAAATAACCAAACCGAGGTAATATGAGTCATATAAAGTGGATAAGAAAGGTTTCCTATAAATGAAAGAAATACTGAAGCCTTTTTAGTTACCGAAGTTCCTGCGGCTATACTGAGAAAAAGGGGGAACACCAACATCACAATAATACATTCGGAGATCCAGTCGCCGTTGTGATGCGGAAAGAAAAAAACTGCAGTGAACAGCAGACAGAGGATCAAGTAATTCTGTTTGTTAGGAATAATAAGCTGATATCTATAGATAAGCATTCCTGCAAGAAAGGAGAAACTTACCCGTGCAATACCATCTGTCACAGAAAGTATATCCCAGCCACCGATAAGCCAGCCAGCCCTGGAGGCACAGAGCACTAAAAAAGCACCCGCTAGCAGACAAAGCACCAAAAGCTTCGATCTGGCAATCCGAGAAAGGACCACTGCGTAAATGATATTAGCGATATATTCGAAAAATAGAGACCAGGATGGGGTATTAAAAGGAAATAGACCACCACCACGATAGTCAATAAAAGGAAAAGGAAGCAGTATAAGTGAGAACAGGCTTGCAAAGATGATTTTTGCCATTCCTGACGATGCCGGATCAGGAATAAAAGGATTGAAAAGGTAGCCTATGAGCCCTATCAACGTTCCGAATACGACAAGTGGATGTAACCTGACCAGCCGATTGGTAAAGAACTTTTTGATCCCGATCTGGTCTATCCGCCCATCATAAGCATAGGCAATCACAAACCCAGACAGGCAAAAAAAGAAGTCAACAGCCAGATAACCATGGCCTAACCAATTGGATTCATAATCATTAACATAAATCATTTCTAGATAATGAAACAATAATATAATTAATGCGGCAATCCCCCTTAGACCATCAAGTAAAATGAAATGGGGCTTTTGTGAGGAGACGGAAGCATCAGTAGAAAGTAGGTTCATTTCGTTCAGGTTGACATTTACACGTTGTGAACCTTAAAAGTAGTTTTTTTATCTATACTTCATATTTGGGGCACGTAAATTCTTTGCTACAGAAGACCATTTTCAAGGAAAGTTCTATTCTCTAAGGAGCTTCAATAGTACTGAAGTTAAAAAGAAATGAGATGATACAGAAGAACCAGAATGTCTTTGATACTTCTGCAATTAAATAAAGGATATCGCTCGCATAGACAGAAAGAGAAATCAGTTTTCCTGTTATAAAGTTGGCAAATATAAATCCCTCATTGGGCAATGAAGAGGTTTGAAGGCTAAATAGTTTCATCGGGAAGTATCTACAACACAACGGGAAATACAGATACGGCCAACAGCTCGGACTGAATTTACATTTGTAATGTGATTAAAATAGATTTCATTATGAAGTGTAAACATTCAATCGGGTTAGGTCTGGCGTTCGTGTCATTGGTCCTAAGCGCATGTAGTAAAAATGATGATATGCCACAAACATCAGCGGCGACCATCACCATAGAAAATATATTGGATGCCAAACCATTGGTAGAATCCGGAACTTTCAAAAATAACGGAACCTCTCCTGTGATTATGCCCGGAGAATCAATTTCCATTAAATTCTCAGCCGCCAAAGGTCAAGCCCTGAGTTTTGCCTCGATGTATGGATGGTCGAATGACTTGTTTTTTGCCCCCACAAATCCAGGTATAAAATTGTATCAGGATAATGGTACCCCTATTGAGGGGAATGTATCTGCACAAATTAAATTATGGGATAACGGTACGCGCATTAATCAAAAACCAGGTGCCACTGTCATCCATCCAGGTACAGCAGAAGTCACACCGAAGACTGTTACAGAAGTCAATGGAACCGATGCTCAGGGGAATACCTATGCTGAAGCTTCAATGCTTATGAAAGCATTACTGCATTATGATGGTGATTCATATTTTACTTTGACCATAAGCAATATTTCTGGTGGCACAGCTAATCCCACACCGTTTAGTCCCGGAGTATGGGCTGTTTCCTATAGCGCTGGCGGAAATTTATTAAACCCTAATCCATTATATGAAGCAGGCAAGCCCAGTACTGATGGCATGACGGCCATCGCTGAAATGGGTGACAACAGTAAGTTGGCCAATTACCTGACTGCACAGACAGGTATTTTCACTCCACTATCACCAGTACTGGTCGTTGTATATCGAGCCAATGAAAACCCAATTTATAAGGTAGGTGAAAATGACCGAGGAAAAGGATTGAAGGATTTGGCACAAAAAGGTGACGCGGCAGGTTTAGCCGCCAATCTTAAAACGGTAGCAGGTGTTAAAGACGTTTATGTTCTTCCAGCAGCGAGTACAACAGTTTTACTTCCTCCAAATGGTGGGCAGCCAGGAGGACGTGTTTCACAACAGTTAACTGTTTCCGAAGGAGATCGTCTAGCTATTGCAACGATGTATGGGTTTTCCAATGATTGGTTCTTCGCTTCAAAAGATAATGGAATAGATGCCACCACAAAAGGTGATGTGACATCTTCAATAGGATTGTTTGATAACGGAACAGCACTTGATCAATTCCCGGGAGCGGGTAACGCGCAGGCAGGATTGGGTGGTACACCTTTGACCGAAAGTAAACCAATCAAAGCAGTACCTAACCCAAATGCTTTCACGATGCTGCCATCAATGGCGAAAATAATTAAAGTAACTATCAACTGATAGATCTCAAGTTGTAGCCAATGAAGTTATTGAATGGCCCTGGCAAAGGTGTGGAAGAGAGATAGTCCATCGGATAACAAATAAATAATAAATCGGTATTGTAACATGAATAATTTAAGAAGAGAACGATTCTGCGGGCTTATAGCCATTACATTGTTTACGATGTGTTTGGCGGCACATGTGCAGGCACAGGAAAAAGAAGCGACAATTAATGCCCCCTATGTGAATAAAATGGAAATGCAAATGGAGTCTGGTATGATTCCAGAGAAAGCGGAAGATATTAGCCCACTGCTTTATGGTGAAAAAATCCCAATGGCGGTATTATCTGATGCTTCCGGCAATAGTTTTAACCTGAAAAAAGCTATTGCCGAAAAACCCACTATTTTAGTGTTTTATCGTGGCGGCTGGTGCCCTTATTGTACCAGTCAACTGTCAGGTTTACAGGAAGCTTTTCCGAAGCTCGAAGAGTTGGGCTATCAATTAATTGCGGTGAGCACTGATTCTCCCAATGGATTAATGCAGTCGGCAGCAAAAGAAAAATTGAGCTATACATTGCTGTCGGATGCAGATCTTACCTTCTCCAAGCAAATGGGGATCGCTTTCAAAGCACCTAAAAGTTATTGGGAGATGCTGTCAAACACATCGGGCGGAAAGGATGTTGATCTTTTACTACCAGTACCATCTGTATTTATATTGGATCAAATGGGCCTAATACGCTTCGAGTATATAAATCCTGATTTTAAACAACGATTGGAACCTGATCTCCTAATAACTGTAGCGACAAGTATTAAGAACGCGGGTTAGGCCATTCGGACAATAGATAGAATTGGATGGATCATTGGAATGGATTGCTGGGTGCTGCTTTTGGAAAACAATTTCTAGTATAGAGAACAGGCATTTGTCAGAAAATACTTAAATTTAACATGGCTGTAAGAGGTTAAAAAAATGATTAAGGAGTATAACGATAGGGCAACAGCAGCACGGTTCGTGATGCATAATGACAATAAATTGCTTTCCGGAAAAGGACTTCGCCATCCAGGTTCCCCACCCATTAATACCTTTGTCTACAATAAGGGTGGAGAACAGACAGTGCTGATCGATGAGATCACCTATACCATGCCAGCCAAATGCATTCTCCCTTTAGTCTCCAATCAGCATTTTATATTTGAACATCCTGATACGCTAACTGCGTGGCAATTTAATCGGGAATTCTATTGTATCGTTGACCATGATGTCGAAGTAGGCTGTGTGGGATTTCTATTCTATGGTATTAGACATCCCATGTTCATCACGTTAAATGAAGCCGCCGAAGAAGAAATGAACCATCTGGAGGCTGTATTTTCCAATGAACTTAAAGTGAATGACAATTTTCAGGGAGAAATGTTGCGCACACTGCTTAAAAGAGTAATTATCAATACGACAAGGATTGCAAAGCTCCAGAGTGAAAGCTATCAGCAATTCACGGATGAAAAAATGGATATCATCAGAAAATTTGCATTATTGCTGGAATGTAATTTTAAGCAGGAGCACGAAGTCAAGTTTTACGCTGCGGCGCTCAACAAGTCACCGAAAACATTGAGTAATGTCTTTGCCTTGTTAAGGCAGCCAGCACCTTCGATCCTGATTCGCAACAGAATTATGCTTGAAGCTAAACGTTATTTCCATTACACCGAAAAATCAGCAAAAGAAGTCGCATACGAACTTGGTTTTGAGAGTCCAGCACATTTTAGCCGATTTTTTAAAACCTATTCAGGAACGAATATTTCTGATTTTAAAAATCGCTAGCCAGCGCTATTCAGGCAACTGCATGAAACTTGCGCCAATAACTTTTAATGTACCGCCTACATGTTTCCAGACCCTAAAATACCTGAATCTTCCTTCTAAAGGTGCCCCCATTACTTTTCCCTTCGCAGTCATCGTTACGATGGAAAGCGCTGTATCTTCGAATATACTAATATCATCAATTTCCGTTGAGGCGTCTTCGATAACCATTGTTTTCGATCGATGCGTATCCAAGTCCATTTCTTTCGTTAACATTTGTCCTGTAGGCCCAACTGCAATGAGATTATCATCCAATAATTGGTCAAGGGCATCCACATTGCTTGCTAATTGGGCCAAGAAAAGCTCGTTCTCCGCTTTAGCAACGGTTTCTTTAGTTATTTTGTGCATATTGGATTTTATAAGTATAAGATGAACTTTATATAATAAATCATCTGTGCTGTACAAAGAGGCAAAGCTCTTTATTCATGGATTTCGAACCGTCCTGTTCCTTGTTGAATATTTATTTTATAGACAATCAGATTGTCATGCAGTTCCGGAGGAATACCATGGGAAGGATCTCTTCCAGCGTCATTCGTATTTGGCATAATTCGCAAAATCAATCCTTGCATGACCTGTTGACGTTCTTGGCCTTTCAATTCTTCAAAAGTCCCCCAAAGGATCACGCTTTTCCATTTAAACATGCTTTCAATTTCATCGACTTGGAAGCACACACGAGGATTGCCACGGAGCATTTCTAATTTTTTTCCCTCGCCGGAATGAGCATATATCGCATTATTCTGATAAACATAATTAATAGGAACAATATAGGTTTCACCCTCTAGATGACAGCCTAAACGACCAATAAACTGTCTTTTCAATAAATCATCTATTTCCTTTTTATTTAAATCTCCAAGCATTGTATGAAGTGTTTGGCCTTACTAATTTACTAAAATACGGTAACTTATCAAATAGTTCATTCTCTATCTCCACTGGTTCTTCCACCGTATTTGCTGTCTTTGAAATTCTATTTACTGAGTCGTTGGATCCAACATTCATTTTCTTACCTAAGCCCTATCATTAGAGTTTTGTGTAGTTCTTAGTAAAGAAAAATATCTTTTCATCCTTAAAACGAAAACGGTGATTAAACATTGATTTCACCTGAAAGATCAGGTTCATCTTCATTATCCTTTTTTTCCTGTTCAGTTTGTGCTTCTTCAGTATTGTGAGTACGGTCATCTTTAATGCCCGAAAGATCAGTATTCGGATCTTTATTATTCGGATCAGTATCTTCTATACGATCCTCTTCATCGGCAGATGGGGTGTCTTCTCGCTGTTTTATGAGATCTGGATCAGGTTCACGGGGGGCAGGGTTCGGGATATCCATCATCATAAGAAAAATAAACATCTCCTGGTATCCATTCTTTTTGCTTTTTAATCTGTTCATATTATTCAAATTTAAATAGAGAACATTTGACCAGCCTGTAAGGTTCACCGGAATTTTAATTTCAAAATTTATTTATGGGCAGGCTCCACTATATCCTCCTGTTTTAGGCTCTGTACAAGCTATTGCGTTTATCTGTTGGAGCTGGGACTGTAAGTCAGTTTATTTTTTTAGTTTCTTTACCTGTATGGCTATAAATTGAGGTAAATAATTAGGGGTACAATTTTTAGGAACGATTTCATCTTTATACAGTCCAGTACGTTCTCCAAACGCAATACATCTCGAACGATATTTTTCTTCAAAAATTCCAATCTGGGCCATCGTAAAATTCATTGCCCATTGTACTTCTGGTACTTCCTGTTCAATACGAGATTCAATTTTAGCAATTAATTCCTCACTGTTTGGTGGTGGTATTTGACCAACCCATCGTAAACGAGCCTGATAATACCAGAAAGTTCGTCTCAGCAGGGAAGACCGACTGTTTTCCCATGTCTCCATGAATGAAATTGTCTTTTTGTCTTTGGAAAGCTGGTTTGCCATTAACCAGTCTGTCAATTGAAGCTGTTCAGCTGGTCGATGCTGCCTGATATCTCTATCCAAAGTGTCAATAAATGATTGCGAAAGCTGTTTCTTGTCCATAATCAAAATGGCTAACTGCCGGGGCAAGAATTGTCCAGTTGACCAAAGTTCCAGTGCCAGTGCATGGTCTTTTTTAATCACAGCTGCGACCTTTCTAAGGTCTCCCAGTCTGGTATCAGCAGTAATTTTGGCTAAGATGTCTTCTGCTTGTAGGGAAAAGTTCATAACCATCATTTGTTTTTAACGATAAATGTAAAATAAATATTTTTTTAATAAAAATGGAAAGAATATCCCTATGATCTTATCGGTTCAATAGCCTGGCAATTATAGTTACCAGAATATAGACCTGCTAGACAACCGTGTCATGCTCTTAATCCAGTCCGGGCCCTTAAAAACGACAGCATTATTAGGTTTGGTGAGGCACATTAGATTTGCTTTTCAGCCGAATGCACCATAGGTGATCAGACATGATCACCTATGGATTATCTAAACAGGTTAGCCTGATCGGTATGCGATACGAACTCCTTTCCCCTGAACGGATCTTGGTACCGTCAATGAGGTCTTTTATGGATTCAGTTTATAGCAAGGTGCTGCCAATTAGTATAAGGCTTATCAATATAAGCCCCCAGTACACATACTTAAAGAACGTACCATCTTTTAATTGGTGGTTTAAGTACCTGCCTAAAAAGACGGCAGGGATGGCAGTTGCCAATGCAATGAAAAAATAGCTGTTGACCTCTGTTGTAATAAGGCCCTTTGCATAATATCCGATGACGCTCACCAAGCTAACAGGTAAAAAATAGGCTTGAAGCGTTGCCCGGAAGTGCTTGGCACTCCATTGCCTTAAATTACCGTAGACCACTAAAGGAGGGCCATTCACGCCGTATGCGCCACCAAATATTCCAGATAAAAAACCGCAGACAAATAACCAAAATTTGCTGTCTTCTCTCAGGTATCTGTTGTTGGTAAAATATAACGAATATAGGGAGTACAGGATGATTAGTACCCCAAGGGCAGTCTTTACGAAGGTCTCATTTCCGTACATTAAGATGATAAGGCCTATAGGTACCCCTAGTACGGCATAGAAAATCAACCATTTGGCGCTGTTGAAATAGATTTTTTTATGATCCTGTATCACAATGACAAGTGCAATGACCACAGAGAGCATAACAGATAAAGGCACAGCAACATCGACGGGCAAGAAAAACAGGAAGAGCGGAACAGCAATTAACGATTCGCCAAAACCCAATGTTGAACGTACTAAGGAAGCAATAAAACTGATGATAAGAATAAATAAAATTGTCAATGCAGAAGAACTTTTGATTATTTTTTTGAGAACCTAAATTTACAATAATAAGGCCGTTATTGCAAACCTTTTCCTGTCAAATTGAGGGTTTCAATACGCTATACTTTGCGATGTTTTTCGTGAAGTATTTCGATCAAACAGCCTGATCCGGACCGGTACCATTAAACTATAATTTCTCCTACAAAGTTAGCCGCATATAATATAAGAAACCATTGTTGCCAGCGAGCATATTTATCTTTATGGATTCATTTTTACCAGTTCGACACGTCTATTTTTAGCTTTGTTATCCTCCGAATCATTGGCTACAAGTGGTTTTTCTGCACCATAGCCCACTGCTTTTAGACGTGAGGTATTGATCCCGGCTTTGATCAGTTCATCCATGACCGTTGCGGCACGACTTTCTGAAAGCTTTTGGTTATGTGTCGCATTACCGGTATCGTCGGTATGCCCCTCGATGCTGATCTTTAGATTACTGTCTTTTTGTAGCACCTTTATGATTTCTGCCACAGCATCTTTTCCGTCAGGTTTGAGAGAGGCTTTGTCCACATCAAAATTGATGTAGAGCACAGCTTTTCCTTTTTCGTCCAGCTCTTTCTGTATCTGGTCAGACTTTAACATCGTGATGGTCTGCTTGAACGCCTCTTTTTGTAGGATGTTGAGATAACCTCCTGCCGTATTGCCCGTTAGCTGGATGTAAATATCTGCACCATCGGCCCGATGTATGGCATATACTTTTATCTTCTGTCCCGTATAGCCGATAGAGCCCTCTTCACCTAAATAGGTAGCCTCTTTGTGATAACGGTCATATTCTTCCTGGCTGATTTCCCCATCAAAGATTTTTACCCCGCCCACAGCTTTGATGGCTTCATCATAGCTTTTTTCGAAAAAAGGAAGCGACCAGTCGTCATAATTGCCTGATGTAACCGTCACATTTGTTTTCCATACTTTACCTTCTATCGCGGTCATCTTGCCATCAATAGGGAAGTAAATCCGGTCAAACTTTCGCTGAATGGGTTTGTTCTGTTCCTCCAATCCTTCGGGAAAGCTAAAGAAGGGGAAGGGGCCAAGCTCCTGCTCCGATACCGGGATACTGCTGATATCAAATCCTTTTTCTGCAGCTGGCACTTCGGTCTGTGGCTGTGCGCTTGTTTCAGTACTGTCTGTCTGTGTGCCGGTTTCTGTTTTGTTCTTATTATTACCGTTATTGCAGGCCGTAAACAGCATAGATAACAAAATCGAACACAGGGCCAATGGTTTTAATGATGAGTTCATACGTTTTAAATTTAATAATTGCATTAACGCATTAGTCATGATGGAAACAAGATGCGCTGCTATCAAATTTAATCCCAATTTTTGTGATACACAAGTCCAAATTAGTTCATCTTTCCATCCTTTAATACATATAGCAAATATATGCCGTCCAATGACAATGTACAATCCTCGAAAACAAGGATTTTTTTATAACCTTTTTAAACTGTATCCGGATGTGCATGCAACTTTGCAAAAGATTTGAATAGGGTGTAGACCATTGTATTTCTTACCAAATGGTAATTGTGGAGTGCCTCCGTCTGCTGAACTTTAGAAAAAAAAGTTATGGAAACAAAGAAAGTATTATTGACTGGTATTACCGGTTTTTTAGGCGCACATACTGCGATTCAGTTATTGAACAAAGGTTATGAAGTGATCGGCACCTTGCGTAATCAAGATAAGATCCCAGCTATTAGCGATGTGATCAGGCAGCATACAGATCATCTGGCAAAATTAAGTTTTGCTGTGGCCGATCTAAACGATGGCAACATCTGGGCGGAGCTTGCTCAAGATGTTGATTATATTCAGCATGTGGCATCACCTTTTCCGGCTACACTACCCAAAAAAGAAGATGAACTGATACTTCCGGCCAAAAATGGCACATTGAGCATTTTAAAAGCAGCCACAGATAATGCTGTCAAGCGAGTGGTGATGACTTCTTCACTCGCCGCAGTGGCCTATGGACAGTCCGTGCAAAATCCGAGTAAAGTTTTCACTGAAAACGACTGGACCGATAGTAACAGCAAAGATGATCTGACCCCATATTATAAAAGTAAGACCATTGCAGAAAAAGCAGCCTGGGATTTTATGGCAAATAATCCTAGCTCCTTAGAATTGGTTACTGTCTGCCCGGGAGCTATTCTGGGGCCAGTGCTCGAAAAAGATTATGGCACTTCGGCTGAGATCGTTGCCGCTTTGTTAAAAGGGAGCTCTCCCGCCTTACCCAAGATTGGTTTCGATATTGTCGATGTCCGTTCTGTGGCAGATCTGCTTATCCGGGCGATGGAAAACCCAAAAGCTGCAGGAAATAGGTATATTGCTGGGGCGGGATATTTAAGGTTCAAGGATGTCGCCCTTATTCTTCAGGAGTATTTTCCCGAACGGAAAATTCCTACGGCAGAATTTCCTAACTTTATAACCAAGATGATCGCACAGTTTCAGCCAGAGCTAAAACCAATTTTATTGGAGATGGTCCGAAGGAACACAGATCTAACTAAAGCGACCAAGGAGTTGGGATGGCAACCCATTGGCGTTAGGGAAGCTGTCGTCGCCTGTGCCAAGAGTCTTTTGGATCTACAAATTGTAAAATAATGGAAAAGCTCAAGTCTGCACTTTCCTTTGGAGGCATCCTTTCGGCAAGCGATATTGATATCCTTGCCGCAGGCTTTAAATTACGTCATGTTAAGGGTGGAACCTATATCGAGGATCTCTACGAGGTTGCCGCTGAGATCATCTTTGTAGATACTGGTGTCGTTCGATTGCTGGGGGTAGATGCTGTAGGCAACGATGTCACCAAGCACTTTGTGAAAGAACATCAGTTTTTTGCCAATCTTGAAAGTTATTATACCAAGCAACCGGCCACAGAGGCTCTTCAGGCTGTTATGCCCTGCAAGATCTATACGATTGCGTTTTCTACTTTTGAACGGTATTATCAGACTATACCGAATCTATATATTTACTTTAAAACCCTGAGCGAGGCTGCGCTATTGCAAAAGCTCAAAGACAATGATTTTTTAAACTATGGAGATGCAAAGACCAAATACCTGGAACTTTTGAGACGTTACCCACAGATCGTTCAGCAGGTTCCACAACAGTATATTGCTTCTTATCTAAAGATCACACCCCAATCCCTGAGTAGGATAAGAAAAGAACTGACTTAAAAGGAGCATTCATATCGTTGTGTCGACTTCAACAGTATTATCCTTTTCGGTAAATTACCGGGGTAAAAAGAAGATTTCTGACGAGCACTATTAATACGATCTTTAACAAGATAAACAGATGAAGAAAGACAAACAAGGATATACTAGTTATAGATTGACTGTTTCGGCCGAGTTTTCGGAAGTATTCTCTCATTTTTATTTTGCCGGGAACAGTTCATCGCAGCCACAGACCAACACATTGATCCCATCTTTTCAAACGGTTATGGTATTTAATTTTGGTGCCAAGGCAGTCCTGAACTCAAGGCAAGGAAGAGAAGTTGAAATGGATAAATGTATTGTGCTAGGGCCTATTAAATCTGCGTTTCAATATACACTACCCCCTGGATCACAGATTTTAGTCGCTAATTTTAAGGCCGATGCATTTTACCGTTTTTTTGGAAGCGCATATCTTTCAGACAAAGAACCGATCAATCCGGATGCTGCAATGGATGAAAATTGCTTTACGCATTTATGGAGTCAATTAAATACCATTCCATCGGTTTCAGCTAAAGTGAATTGTATACTCGATTTTTGTAAGCCCTATTTACAGGCACAGCATACAATTTCTGCACTATTGACAACGTTTGAATCAGATTCAGAAAGCATTATTAAGTCCATCGCCCAAACAACAGGACAAAGTGAGCGGAATATCCAGCTGCTGCACAAAAAATACTTTGGCTATACAGCGAAAGAAATGAATAGGTACCGACGTTTTCTAAAAGCGATCCAACTCATTCAAGAGTTTGTCATGTCAAAAAATAAAGTTGATTGGTCTGATGTCATTGGCATATGTGGGTATTATGATCAAAGTCAGCTTATTCATGATTTCAAGCATTTCATTCACCTTTCCCCTAAAAGTTACCTGAAATTTCAACAGGACATCTGTCAGTCTTCAGCTGAATAACATTTCGTTTTCTTACAATTTTCTCTTCCCTGGTCATACTACTTTTGTATTGTTCATTAAAATAAAAACAAGAAGTATGAAACATCTTATCGTTTATGCACATCCTAATCAGGAAAGTTTGAATAATCTATTTAAGCACACGGTTGAAAAGATTCTTCAACAACAGAATCATGAAGTCATTGTAAGGGACCTATATCAACTGAATTTTGATCCCGTATTCTCCTACGAGGATATCAGCGGGCAACGAAAAGGGATTGTAGCCGATGATATCACAAAAGAACAAGAATTTATTTCATGGGCAGATACGATTACCTTTATTTACCCCATTTGGTGGACAGGCATGCCTGCAATAATGAAAGGATATATTGACAGGGTGTTCAGTTATGGTTTTGCTTACCGCTATGATCAAGGGGGTCAGAAAGGATTATTGACTGGCAAGTCCACTTATATTATTAATTCCCATGGTAAGTCAAAATCAGAATATGCTGCTATAGGGATGGATCAGGCCCTTAAACTGACTTCAGATAGGGGAATATATACTTATTGCGGGTTAGATATTAAAAGACATTTCTTCTTTGACCGTGCCGATCGTGTCAGTCTGGAGGATGTAGAGTATTGGTTGTCCGAAATCAGCAACGCTTATCTACAATCCTAATCGCGAGGGTTTTCAATTGCAGCTAGTGTATGCACTCTATCATTCACAGCTAGCCCCATTATTGGATCGGAAAAAAACGGTAAGATCATATGTTGGTATGTCTCTGATGTAATATTCTAGGTGCGTTTAGCGTAAAAGTTGATTAATCCATCTCAATTTTCCTTATAGCAGTGTCGCTGGATATACTCGGTCGGGCTTAGACCATACACTTTCTTGAAGAGGGTGGTGAAATGCGTCTGATTGGTAAAACCGAGTGCATAGGCGACTTGCGAGATATTCATCTTCTTCTCAAGCAACAGTTTTTCGGCCTGTTGCAGCCTGATATTGCGGATAAACTCGCCGGTGGAGATGCCCGTCAGCGATTTCACCTTTCGGTGAAGCTGTACACGGCTCAGCCCGACTTCGTCGGCCAAAAATTGCACATTGAACTCCGGATTCTCCAGATATTGGTTGACGGTTTTGAGGATACGTTCCATCAGCTGCTCATCACTGGATTTGAAGCTTATTGTTTTTACTCGACCCTCTTGCTGTTGCGCCCCCGAAAATTTACCCTTTACTTTCATACGGTTTTTGATCAGGTTCCCCACTATCAAATGGAGCTCGTCGACCATAAAGGGCTTCGTTAGGTAGGCATCTGCTCCAAGACCAATGCCCTCCATGCGGTCTTCGGGGTTGATCTTGGCCGTCAGTAGGATGACCGGAATATGATTGGTCGTACTGTTACCTTTGATCTTCCTGACCAGTGTATAGCCATCCATGGTTGGCATGGCCACGTCGGAGATAATCAGGTCTGGCAGTTCTGCCAGGGCAAGCTGAAATCCTTCGTTACCGTTCTCGGCAACCAGAATCCGATAAGCTGTTGCCAGCTCCTGACACAGAAACTGTAAGATGTCCCTATCGTCGTCGATTACAAGGATTTTGTAACCGGTCTTATGGTAACCTGTCTTGGACGGGAGCTGCTCAATGGTAGCAGTTTTTTCCTGTTGTTGTGGTATAGATGGACTTATCGGGTGCGATGTCACGATGTCTTCCTTGCGCAGGTGCATGTTGCCCAGTGGAAGACTGATCACAAAGCGGCTGCCACTATGGTCCTTTCTGTTTTCGGCATGTACCTGCCCGCCATGGAGCTCGACAAGGACTTTGGTTAGATGTAGGCCGATGCCGGAGCCCTGACCCGGGTAAGCCTTTCCGGCAGTGGACTGGTAGTATCGCTTAAACACACGGCGGATATCGTTCTCAGCAATTCCTGAGCCGGTATCGCTGATGACAAGCTGTAGGATTTCGCGCCCTTTTTTCCCCTGTTGGACAGCGAGCGAAATGGCGATCTGCCCTCCGTCAGGCGTAAATTTAAAGGCATTGGACACAATATTGTGGATAATCTTTTCAAAGTTACCCGTATCTATCCACAAGGGGATATCGTCGACTGCACTGTGCACCGCCAGCTGAATCCGACGAGCTGCAGCCTGATCCTCAAATGCCCTGATCACCTGTTGTACATAATGTACTGCATTGACAGGGGCAAACTTGAGGTCGAGGTGCCCGCTTTCCAATTTGCGGACATCGAGCAGTTGATTGACTAGGTTGAGGATGCGCTGTGCATTACGGTTCATATTGTGAAGGGTAGATTTGCTCTGCGGGTCTGACGCATTCTTGATCAGTTTGTCGATCGGACTCATTACTAGGGTTAGGGGTGAACGGATCTCATGTGAGATATCAGTAAAGAGCTGTAACCGAAAGGCATGCAACCGCTCGAGTCTCCGCTCATGGAGGTATTTGCTGACGAGGAATATGAACCCGACGATCAGCAGAAAGTACACAAAATAAGCCATGCCGCTCAGGTACCAGGGCGGCAGGATATGCAGCAGCACTGTGCGGCTCGGAGAATAGGCCCCAAATTTACAGGCCCGTATTTCGAGTTCATGGTCACCCGAAGATAGGTTGTTGTAGGTGATCAGATTGACACCTGGCAATGTGGCATTCCAGCTTTTGTTGATCCCCTTGATGCGGTACTCATAATGGACGTTTTCGGGACTGTTGAAGTCCATGGTAGACAGCTCAAAGGTAAAGCTATCGTCATTGCTATGGAAAAAGAATTCGCTGGCCGCCATGAGATCATCACGGTAGATGACACTGCCACTGGGGGACATACCAGGCTTTATAGGCTGATTTTTGACATACAGATTGGTGATCAGAACGGGGTAAGAGTAGGTCTGCAACTGTATTTTTTCTGGAGAGAAAGCCGTAATACCCTGTTTGCCCCCGTAATAGATTTTACCGGAGCCATTCGCGTAGTATGCGCCCCGGTTGTAGGATCTGTCGACCAGACCGTCCCCTGTATAGTAACTGACGACTTTGCCAGTTGCGGGGTTGAGGCAATTGATCCCCTTGAAGGTACTACACCAGATATGCCCCCTGCGGTCCCAGCCCAGGCCTGATATTACATTGCTGGAAAGGCCGTTGTTGGTAGTATAACTGCTCGTCGAGCCTGTTTTTTTGTTGATCTGATAGAGTCCATTGTACGTGCCTGCCCAGATATTACCTACCTGGTCCTCCAGAAGGGAAAGTGTGATCTGTTCGGATAGCCTGGCATCGGTATATGGTTGGGTAAAGCTGTTATTGGCCGGATTATAGCAGCTGACACCTTTATGATGGCCCAGCCAGACCAGGCCATCCTCATCGCATAGTATCGTATAGATCCAGTCGTTGGCTAAGCTGCCGGCACTGGAATTGGTTGTATTCATACTGAAGCTGCGCGTTACCCCGGTCTGTCTATCGTACTCGACAAATCCAGCACCAAAGGTCGCGATATAGATTTTATTGTTTTTGCCTAGGGCAAAGGTCTGGACCTGCTTGTTGCTGCAGATATTCAGGTAGTTGGCCTGACCACTACGGGGATCAATTTGTCCCAGGCCTTTGCTGTATGTGCTGAACCAGATTGTACCATCAGCCCCAGTCTCCAGCTTGGTGACATCTTGTATTGAAAGGATCTTATGGTGGGCGTCCCCATGCGGGGCGGCCTTAAAGATACCCTCGTAGTCTATGGCATACCAGATGTTGCCCTTATCATCCCCAGTGATGGCACTGATGTTTTTTTTGTCCGATTCTTCGAGATCCAGAATACGCCAGAATTCAAACTGCCGGCTCTGAACAGGGATAAAGACCAGCCCCCGCTGAAACCAGCCGAGCCAGAGGTTATTTTCCCGATCCTGCAGAAAGGTGCGAATACGCCCATGTCGGTAGTTGTTGTCCAGATTGGGAAGTTCGGCCCGCACAGCCGTCAGTGGTGTACGCGCAAGGTCCAGGTACCAGAGACCGTCGCCTTCCGTACTGATCAGCAGATGATCTTTTTTGGTTTTGGACAGCTGAACCTCACTGACGGTAGACTGACTTTTTTCATTGAAAGTTACCGGTTCAAAATTGTTTTTCGCGGCATCATAACGGCAAATTTTGGATGGCGATGCAAACAGGATTCTGCCATCGACCTGCTGGACGATGTCGTAGTTGCCGCCCTTGGGCTCGGGCAGCAGGTCGGAAACAATGTGTTTCACTTGCCGTTGGTCGGCCGAAATCCGGGATACACCCACACGGTCCACGGCCACCCAAACTGTATAGTTTCGGTCTTCAAAGATGCTGCGGACAAACATTCCCCCTACCATTGAATTGAGATGGGGCAAGGATAGAGCCTGTTTGCGATTTGGCTCAATGGCAAAAATTCCCCAGCCTGAGGTGGCTACCCAAATACTGCCGTCTTTTTTATGGATGATATCTGTGATATGTGGAGCGATCTGATTTGGGAAATGGATACGCACAAACTGGTCGCTGTTTTCATCATAATACTGCAGACCATTGTTGCAGCCTACCCAGAGCCTTTTGTCACGATCCAGATAGAGGATAATGATATTGTTGCTGGATATCGAGGTGCTGTCCTGCACATCATGGATATATTGTACAAAACGGGTGCCGTCGAATTTGTTGAGTCCATATTCGGTGGCAGTCCATATATAACCATGCTTATCCTGACAGATGCTATTGGTGAGATTGGAAGAAAGTTCGCCAAAACCATAATCTCTATTGTCATAAATACGCGTGGCTTGTCCATGTGTATAGAGTACAAAAGCAAATACTAAAATGATTGTCGAAAAAAAATCCCTCCTCATTGGTTTATTGGTTTATGCTGTTCAAGATACATATTATTGCGCGACTCAAAAAGGAAAAAATTGGCTGTGATCTTATAAACGCCGTTTTTGACGAATATGAAACAAATAGAAATAAATATGAAACATCGTCGTGCTGTTTTGCAACAAAGGCCAAAAGGAATGTAACGGACACGAATGCCCGTGCAGTGAAAGAGTCCTAATTTTAAATTTCCAGAATGAGATCATGCACTGCATCTCGTGGTCCGTCTTATTAGTGGGCAACGGTATGCGCTGGACTCGGGAACAGGGAAATACCAATTGTAAATAAGATCATCATGTTATTGAATAAAATTGATTTGTCCTTTATCAGGATGGGTACCGACTTTTTGACGGGGCGCCGTTACGGCAGTTACCTATTACTAGTGCTGCTTGTATACTGCTTTGCCGGTTCCGCTAGGGCTATAACGCTCGCCCGTCCGGATACGGCAGCTGCTGCCTTTGTGGTCGGGGAGGCCAGGCCAGGGTATCTGCCCTTGGTCACGAATGCGGTCCCATTGCCCATGCTCATCGATCCGCAGGACCATAAGGGGGTATTGCGGGCTTTTGATCAGCTGAAAAAAGACTTTGTGCGTGTCACGGGCCATAATCCAGGCCAGCAGCAACAGAGCCGCTCCAAAATAATTATCGGTACCTATGGCAAATCGGCACTGATCGACAGCCTTGTCCGTAAAGGTCTTCTGGACAGTAAAGAGCTGGCCGGAAAGCGGGAAAAGTTTGTCATGACGGTGGTCAGGCAGCCCCTGGACGGGCTTGAATCGGCCCTGGTCATCGCCGGCAGCGACAAGCGCGGCACCATTTACGGCATTTACGAACTGTCGGCCCAGATCGGCGTGTCGCCCTGGTATTACTGGGCGGATGTGCCAGTCCGCAAAGCGGCACAGCTGTATGTCAAGCCTGGCCTTTATACACAGGGAGAGCCCAAGGTCAGGTACCGCGGTATTTTCCTCAACGATGAGGCGCCGGCGCTGAGTGGTTGGTCCAAAGCGACGTTTGGTGGGTTTAATGCGGATTTCTATGAAAAGGTGTTCGAACTGCTGCTACGGCTCAAGGCCAACTACCTCTGGCCGGCCATGTGGGGGAGTGCCTTTTACGATGATGATCCCCGCAATGGGCCGCTGGCGGATGAAATGGGCATCGTCATGGGAACCTCGCATCACGAACCGATGGCAAGGGCGCAGGCCGAATGGAAACGCCATGGAAATGGAGGCAGCTGGGATTATACCAAGAATAAAGCGGGACTGCAGGAGTTCTGGCGCGGTGGGATGCAGCGCGCGCGGGGCTGGGAGTCCATCATTACCATCGCCATGCGGGGAGATGGTGATGAGCCCATGAGCGAAGAGCAGAATGTGGGGCTGCTCGAGCAGATCGTCAGGGACCAGCGCCGCCTGATCGCCAAGGCAACGGGCCGGTCTGCTGCCGAAACACCGCAACTATGGGCCCTCTACAAAGAAGTGCAGGACTATTATGATAAGGGAATGCGCGTACCGGACGATGTGACGCTGCTGCTCTGTGATGACAACTGGGGCAATGTGCGTAAGCTGCCAGAGCTGAATGCTAAACCCCGCAAGGGCGGCTATGGTATGTACTACCACTTTGACTATGTGGGGGGACCCCGTAATTCCAAATGGATCAATGTATCCCAGATACAGCGTGTCTGGGAACAGATGAACCTGACCTACCACTATGGCGTGGATCGCATCTGGATCGTCAATGTCGGGGATCTCAAGCCAATGGAATTTCCGATCTCGTTTTTTTTGGACATGGCCTGGGACCCGGACAGGTTTAACGCCGGCAACCTCATGGCCTACACCCACTACTGGTGCCGACAGCAGTTTGGCGAAGCTTATGCCGCCGAGACTGCTGGCCTGATCAACCGCTATACCAAATACAACCATCGGGTCACTCCTGAACTGCTGAACGATAAAACCTTTAGCCTGTCGCATTACAACGAGTTTGACAGCGTCGTCCATGATTATAAGACCTTGGCGATGGAGGCCTCACGTCTCTATTACCTGCTGCCGGATTCCTTACGGGATGCCTTCGACCAGCTGGTCGCATTCCCAATCAATGCCTGTGCCAACATGTATGAAATGTACCATGCCAAAGCCATGAACGACTATTGCTATGCGCAGAATGACCCTCGGGCAAATGATTGGGCCGATCGGGTAAAGGCTTGTTTCCGAAGAGATTCGCTTTTCACCGACCATTATAACCATAAGATCGCCGGGGGCAAATGGGTACATATGATGGACCAGGTACGCATCGGCTACAGCAAATGGAATGAGCCGTCCAAGGCAGTTATGCCGACCGTCCGGTATCTACCTGATCCAGTTGGAGACTCTGTGTCAAAGGTATTTGTCGAGGCGGATGGCTATATCGCGATGGAGGCAGCCAGTTACGCGGCTGTTCACAGTGCCCCTGGGGTGCAGTGGACGGAGATCCCGGATCTCGGAAAGACGGTGTCGGCAATGACAACCTTGCCGGTAACGGCAAGCCTGGAAGATAACACGGCCTTAGAATATAAGATCCGGGTGAAAAAAAAGTGTGAAGCAAAGATTATCGCATTGCTGTCGCCTACACTCAACTTCAATGGCAACCGGGGGCTGCGCTATGCCATATCGATAGACGGCGGTCCCGAAACGCTGGTCAACTTTAATGGCCACTACAAAGGGGAACTGGACCAGTGGCAGGCACGCCGCATCATTGAAAGTGTTTCGGCTCACAGCCTGCTACCGGGGGAGCATACGCTTAAAATCCGCTTCCTGGACCCGGGTATTGTGCTGCAGCGTGTACTTATAGACCTAGGTGGGCTCAAACCATCGTATTTGGGACCACGGGAGAGTGCCACACTCAGCAGCTATTGAGAGCGAATAACGCTGTTCGACAAGCAGCCATGGGACATACGGGAATATAATGGATAAACGCCATAGGCAGCGCAAATGCCTGAAAAAATGAATGATTATACACATGATTTAATATATGAATGCAAAAACACAAAAGGTTGGTTTCTGGGAAAAGGTAGGTTACAGCATGGGGGACGGCTCAGCCAACCTCGTCTTCCAGATGATGATGATGTTTCAGCTATTCTTTTATACCGATGTCTTTGGCATAAAAGCGACTACAGCTGGATTTATATTGCTTTTTGCAAGGGTGTTCGATGCCTTTGTGGACCCACTGGCGGGCCTTCTTGCCGACCGCACCCATACCCGGTGGGGCAAATACCGCCCTTGGGTACTCTGGACAGCACTGCCTTTTGCGGTATTTTTTGTCCTTTCTTTCACCACACCTGACTTGGAGGAACGTGGAAAAATATGGTATGCGGGCATTACCTATACGCTGCTGATGTCGATCTATTCGTTCAACAATACGCCCTATGCCTCGCTGGGCGGGGTGATGACTAGCGATATCAAGGAGCGTACGAGCATATCGTCGATACGTTTTGTGACGGCGACCATCGCCACTTTCGTGGTCCAGGGTCTTACGCTACCGCTGGTTGCCAAACTTGGTAACGGCGATGCCGCCAGCGGTTGGAAGTATACCATCATCATCTATGCCTCTGTAGCTTTTATGCTGTTGCTGATAGCCTTCTTTTCGGCACGCGAACGCATCACGCCACCTTTGGGCCAGACTAGTTCGATCCGACAGGACTTTCACGACATCTTCTCCTGCCGTCCTTGGAAAGCGATGTTTGCACTGACTTTATTCTTATTCATCACATTGGCATTATGGGGAAGCAGCATGTCTTATTTTTTCAACTATTATGTGGACAAGGAAGCACTGTTTGCATTTATGGGCCAGTTTGGTCTGGCTCAAGATGGTGCAGCCACAACGGGTCTGGGACACCGCATGCTGGACGCTTTCGGGCTGATTGTCTATAGCCCTGAGCAGGTTTTTGCGGTGGGATTTAGCTTCTTCAATATGGTAGGCCAGCTGATCACCTTACTCGGCGTGATCTTTTTGTCCCAATGGCTTTCCGGAATTTTTGGCAAGCGCAATGTGTTTATCGTCTGCCTGGCATTGACCGCCGTTTTTACGGCTATGCTCTTTCTGGTGCCTGCGGATGCTATCGGCAGCCTGTTTGTGATCAATATCCTGAAAAGCTTGGCCTATGCACCGACCATACCGCTGCTCTGGGCGATGATGGGGGACGTGGCGGATTTCTCGGAGTGGAAAAACCACCGCCGGGCAACGGGATTCGTGTTTGCCGGAATTGTCTTTGCGTTAAAAGCCGGACTGGGTATTGGCGGGGCGCTCTGTGGCTCGTTTATCGACGCATTCGGTTTTGTGGCAAACACGGTTCAGAATGAACAGGCGATATTGGGCATCCGGTTGAGTGCCAGCGTGATTCCGGCACTGACCTTTCTGGTCGGTGTGGTGGCCCTGCTGTTTTATCCGATCACTAAGCAGGTTAATGAAGAGTTACAGGCGGAGCTCCACCTGCGGCGCACAGCAGACAGCAAAAGCCCTGAACAATCTTAAAAAATAGCTGGACTATGCGCCCAGACAATCATTTGAAATGAACTGAATTGAATAACAAGGTGGACGTTTCATGAATACACTTGAAAGCGGACACCTGATCAAATAGCTAATTTACGTATGAATACAACAAAAAAGCTGGCGATGCTGATCGCGGGATGTATGCTGCAGTCGGGCCCGGGCCTATTGGCACAGCAGGCCGTGCAGCGCGGAACGCTAAAAGCTACTTTTGCAGACAAGTTTGACATCGGCACAGCGCTCAGTCTCAAACAGATTTATGAGCGGGACAGGAAGGCCAGGCCACTGATCGAAAGTCAGTTTAACGCGCTCACCGCCGAAAATTGCATGAAAGCCATGTACCTGCAGCCCCGTGAGGGCGAGTTTAACTTCAAGGATGCCGACCGCTTTGTGGAATATGGCGAAAAACATGGCATGCGCCTGATCGGTCATACGCTGATCTGGCATTCGCAGGCACCGGCCTGGTTTTTTAAAGGCAAAGACGGCCGGGACGTATCCCGTGAGGTGCTGATCGAACGCATGCGCAAACATATCCATACCGTCGTGTCCCGCTACAAGGGACGGATCAAGGGCTGGGATGTGGTCAACGAGGCTATTCTCGACAACGGCGAATGGCGTAGGAGCAAGTTTTATGACATCATCGGCGAGGACTTTGTGCGCCTGGCCTTCCAGTTTGCCCGCGAGGCAGACCCTCAGGCACAGCTCTATTACAACGATTACTCCATGTTTTTGGAAGGAAAGCGAAAGGGCGTGATCAGCATGGTCCGCCAGCTGCAGCAGCAAGGGGTGAGGATTGATGGCATCGGGATGCAAGGCCATCTAAATATTGACTATCCCAAAGTTTCGGATTTTGAAAATAGCCTTCTGGCATTTGCAGCCCTCGGTGTAAAGGTCATGGTCACCGAAATGGATATTTCGGTGCTGCCCTCACCACGGCAGACCATGGGAGCCGAAGTCAGTACCAATTTCAAGTATGACAAACGACTCAATCCCTATGCAAAGGAGCTACCACAGGATAAGCAACAGCTGCTCGGGCAGCGCTACAAGGACTTCTTTGCGCTGTTTCTCAAACATCGTGATAAAATTGATCGGGTTACCTTATGGGGTGTCACGGACGGCGACTCCTGGAAAAACAACTGGCCGGTACCGGGACGTACGGATTATCCCTTACTGTTTGACCGCAACCATCAGCCTAAGCCTTTTGTCTGGGATATCATCGACATGGCTACTGCAAAAAATAATATGAACTGAAGAGATACAAATATGAAAAAGCAAGCTCGTTACTTATTTCCTAAAGATTATATGGCTGATCCTTCAGCACATATATTTAAGGATAAAATCTATATTTATCCATCCCATGATCGTGAAAGTGGTATTGCCGAAAACGATCAAGGCGATCATTTTGACATGCAGGACTACCATGCCTTTTCGCTGAGTACCATCGATGGGGAACTGACCGACCATGGGCGGATCCTGTCTGTTGACGACATCCCCTGGGGGGGGCGGCAGCTATGGGATTCGGATGTGGCCCATAAGGACGGAATGTATTATTTGTACTTTTCGTTGAAGGACAAGAATGATATTTTCCGCTTGGGAGTAGCTATAAGCGACAGGCCTGAAGGACCTTTTGTCCCTTGTTCGGATCCCATCCGTGGCAGTTATAGCATCGATCCCTGTGCTTTTGAGGATAAGGGACAACACTATCTGTATTTCGGCGGTATTTGGGGGGGGCAGCTCCAGTATTTCCGCGACAACAAACTCTCCATGCCCGGCCACTTGCCGCAGGAGCATCAACCGGCGCTATGTCCCAAAGTTGTGCGGCTGTCGGATGATATGCTGCAGTTTGCTGAGGAGCCCCGGGATCTACTGATCCTCGATGAAAAGGGCCAACCCCTGTTGCATGGGGATAGCGACCGCCGCTTTTTTGAGGCTTCATGGATGCATTGTTATCAGGGCAAATACTACTTTTCTTATTCAACGGGCGACAGCCATCTGCTGTGCTATGCGATCGGTGACAACCCCTACGGGCCATTTACCTATCAGGGGGTCATCCTGACGCCGGTGGTGGGCTGGACCACACACCATAGTATCGTCGAATTTGAGGGTAGATGGTATCTGTTTCACCACGATTCGGTACCCTCGGGTGGGCGGACATGGCTCCGCAGCATGAAAGTGGTGGAGATCGAATACGATACGGATGGTCGTATCCTAACGGTGGAGGGCAGCTAATGGCGAAAGTTGCCCGGTATATCATGTGCTTGATGGGCTTACTGCTGCCCAGTCTGGGACACGCCGAGGATGGCAGTCAACTGTGGCTGCGTTATGCTAAGGTGACCGCGGATGAGGCCGTCCTGCGCAAAATCCACTGCCCGTTTACGGATCCGGTGGCCAGGACAGCGACCGAAGAACTGCAGAACTACTGGCACAAAGGCAATGTGGATCTCCTGCTGGACAAAAAGTGGGATACGCAGGCTGATGGATACCGGATTCGCTCGATGGGGGGCAAAACGGTCATCAGCGCAGGTACCAGTGCCGGACTGCTCTACGGGGCTTTTCACCTGCTGCGGCTGCAGCAGCTAGGCGGCAATCTACAAGGGCTCGACCTGACTGAAAAACCCAGCTATGCACTGCGTATGCTCAACCACTGGGATAATCTGGATGGCACGGTCGAACGTGGCTATGCAGGACATTCGCTCTGGAAATGGGATGAATTGCCTGCGGTGATTTCGCCACGATACCGGGAGTATGCACGGGCAAATGCTTCCATCGGCATCAACGCCGTGGTGCTCAACAATGTCAATGCATCACCCCTGATTCTGCGCGACGATTATCTGGAGAAAGTAAAGGCCCTAGCCGATAGCTTTAGGCCATATGGGATCCGTGTGTTTTTGTCCATTAATTTTTCTGCTCCCGCACTGCTCGGCAAGCTGGAGAATTCGGATCCGCTCAATCCGGCAGTGTTACGCTGGTGGAAGGACAAGACATCGGAGATCTACCAGCAGATACCGGATTTTGGCGGCTTTCTGGTCAAAGCTAATTCGGAAGGGCAGCCTGGACCGCAGGACTACGGACGTACGCATGCAGATGGGGCCAATATGCTGGCAGCGGCGCTCAGACCCTATAGTGGTCTAGTGCTGTGGCGAGCTTTTGTCTATAATCCCTCGGCCGAAGACCGGGCCAAACAGGCTTATCAGGAGTTTGTACCCTTGGATGGTCAGTTTGACGACAACGTAATCCTGCAGGTCAAAAATGGCCCCATCGATTTCCAGCCGCGCGAACCGTACAATCCGCTGTTTGGCGCGATGCCCCAAACCAGTCAGATGGTCGAATTTCAAATCACACAGGAATACCTGGGGTTTTCAAACCATCTGGTGTTTCTGGCTCCCTTATTTAAGGAGACGCTGGATGCCCAGACTTATGCCCAAGCCCATGCTAGTACAGTAGCGGGGCTGACGCAGCAAGGACCACATCCGCCGATGTCGGCAATTGCAGGTGTGGCCAATATCGGCCAAGACCGCAACTGGTGCGGGCACCACTTTGCCCAGGCCAATTGGTATGCCTTTGGAAGACTGGCCTGGGACAGTAGCCTGTCCAGTGATAGTCTGGCAAGGGAATGGCTCTCGGCGACGTTTTCACCTGATCCAGCCTTAGTTACCACCTTGTCGCAGCTAATGATAGATTCGCGGGAGGCTGTGGTCAACTACATGATGCCGCTAGGACTGCACCATATTTTTGCTTTTGAACACCATTATGGACCTGAGCCCTGGGGCGATATCCCGGGCGGAAGGCCCGACTGGATGCCTTGGTACTACCATAATGCAGATTCACTGGGCATTGGATTTGACCGGACGCCTTCAGGTAGCAATGCTGTAGCGCAATATCACAGCCCAATCCGGGAGCAGTTTGCCAATATTAGCAGCTGCCCCGAAAAGTACCTGCTCTGGTTTCACCATGTGCCCTGGACCTACCGCATGAAAAACGGCCAGTCCCTGTGGGACAACCTTTGCTATACGTATCAGCATGGCGTGGATCAGACGCGACATTTTCAGCAGGTATGGGATAGCCTCGAAGAGAAGGTGGATATACAGCGTTTTGGGGAGGTGCGGTCCAAACTGAAAATTCAGACACGGGATGCTGTATGGTGGCGCGATGCCTGCCTGCTTTATTTTCAGACCTTCTCCAAGATGCCTATTCCGGTCACTTTGGAACGACCGATACACGATCTGGATGAATTGAAAAAAATCAAGCTGGAGCTCAAGCATCATAATTAATCCGGTCACAGTACAGTATTTTTTGCTACTTATGGGAATAAAAGGGGCAATAAAGCCCCTGTGAAGCGAGGAAAGAACGAAGTAACAAATTGAAATGTTTTTGTTACATATTTTAACTGTTGCCAATACACTTAAAATTAAGTTTGTAGGCAAATAAACCAAATTATAAATAAACCAATTATGTTAAAGCGGAAGGGGAAAATCATGCTGGGCATGTCCGTCGTGATATTGGCGACATTAACGGCATTCGGTACAAAAGCACATAAAAGAAAATTACAGAAAGACCGACTTTCTGAACCTGTATTTTCGGACTTTGTCTATCAAGGCGAAGATGCAGTTTACACACAAAACCCATTAAAACCGGGGCAGTTCTACTCGCCCATTCTACAAGGATGTTATCCCGATCCAAGCATTACACGCAAGGGGGGGGACTATTACCTGGTGAATTCATCCTTTTCGATGTTTCCGGGAGTACCGATTTTCCACTCTGTGGATCTGGTCAACTGGCGACAATTGGGACATGTCCTGGACCGTGAATCGCAACTGAAGGTGCAGACGGCAGGCATTAGTGCCGGCATATACGCGCCCGATATTATGTATAATCGACACAACGATACCTTTTACATGATCACGACACAGATTGCTTTGGGCATGGGGAATATGGTGGTCAAGACCAAAGATCCCAAAGCTGGAAACTGGTCCGATCCGGTCAAAGTAGATGTCGAGGGCATTGACCCGGCCCTGTTTTTTGACGATGATGGAAAGGCTTATGTCGTGCATAATGATGCACCAGATAAGGGCAAGGAACGCTATGAGGGGCATCGTGTCATCAAACTCTGGGCATATGATACCGAAAAGGATCAGGTGGTGAAAGGAACTAGCCGGATTTTGGTAGATGGCGGTGTGGATCCAGCAGCAAACCCCATTTGGATCGAAGGACCGCATATTTACAAAAAAGGAGGAAAGTACTATCTGATGTGCGCCGAGGGAGGCACGGGAAGCGACCATAGTGAAGTGATTTTTTCGAGCGACCATGTTATGGGGCCTTATAAGCCGGCTCCCAAAAATCCAATACTTTCCCAGCGACACCTGGATAAAAATAGACCTCACCCGGTGGAGTGGGCCGGTCATGCAGATCTGGTCGAAGGACCCGATGAAGGCTGGTACGGTGTATTTCTTGGAGTCAGGCCCAATGAAGCAAAACGGGTTAACACGGGGCGTGAAACCTTTATACTGCCGGTAGACTGGTCTGCGGAATGGCCGGTCTTCGAAGGGGGAATGGAGGCGCTCAAACCCAGTGTAGCAATGCCTATCGGGGTCAAAAATAGCACGAATGCCGAAGGTTATTTCCCCAATGGGAATTTTAGATTTACCGATCCACTGACGGCTGCAGTGCTGGATCACCGCTGGGTCGCCCTGCGCGGAGCGCGCGAGAAATTTATACAAACAACCGAGAGGGGTATCATCCTAAGACCCTATACCGTCGATATCAGTGAGCAAAAACCAATTTCGGCCTTATTTTATCGGCAGCAGCACAAAAATTTTGAGAGCAGCGTATCGCTGGACTATGTGCCAGCCTCGGGTTCGGACCTGGCAGGCATCACCTGTCTACAAAGTGAAAAATACCATTATGTGCTGGGTGTCACCAAGCTCGACAACGAGGATCATATCGTCCTTGCCAGAAGCGAAAACGGCAGCACCCGGATTCTGGCCAAAGAAAAAATCAATCTGAACGCGAAGGTGCAGCTGCAGGTAAAAGGCGTTGGCGACGCCTATCAGTTTGCCTACGCTGTGGGCAAGGAGGCCTTCCGGAATATCGGCAGTACCGTGTCGGGCGACATCCTATCGACGGACGTGGCCGGTGGATTCACGGGCGCGCTGATCGGCCTGTACAGCACCACAGCGAACAGGATCAGATAAACTGTGCTGAATGTGTAAAGAATATTGAAATGACTATTATAAACACAACTGAAAACAAAATTTTCTTAAATCCCTAAGTTATGAGAATGATGAAGTTTGCAATTCCTGTGCAACGACAAGGATGGCTACAGTATGGAATACTGCCCTTGCTTTTTTTGCTGGCAGCCCTGCAGCTGGCCTTTGCACAAGATAAATTGGTCAAGGGGCTGGTCTCAGACCAGCAGAAACAACCCATTGAAGGGGTGACCGTATCCGTCAAGGGCGGTACCAAGAGTACGACAACAGACAGTAAAGGCGCATTTGCCATCGAGGTCGGTAACGGTGCTGTGCTGGTCTTCACCAATGTCGGCTACAAAACAGCCGAGGTGCCGGTGGGGGCCAATAACAGCGTGCAGGTGACGCTGCAATCCGACGATATCGCCATGGAAGAGGTGGTGGTCATCGGTTATGGTACGCAGCGTAAAGAGGCCGTCACGGGATCGGTGGCCTCGGTGAGTGGCACCACGATGAATGAAGTGCCAGCAGCCAATATCAGCCGTGCCCTGCAGGGGCGTATTGCGGGGGTCAATATGCAACAAAATTCGTCCAAGCCGGGCTCTCCGATGCAGATCCGGATTCGTGGTACACGGTCACTGACTGCCGACAACAACCCACTGATCGTGCTTGATGGGATCCCTTTTGCGGGCTCCATCTCCGATATCAACCCAGCGGACATCAAAAGCGTGGATGTACTGAAAGATGCTTCAGCAACAGCGATCTACGGTTCGCGAGGTGCAAATGGCGTAATCCTGGTTACGACTAACAAGGGACGCATGGGACAGGCAGCGCAGCTGGCTTATAACGGTTTTACCGGGTTGCGTACGGTGTTTGCTAAATATCCCATGATGTCGGGACCTGAGTTTGCCGAAATGCGCCGTTATGTGGGACAGTTTCAGAACACCCTTGATGAGTCGGACGATACCAATACCGACTGGCAAGATCTCTTCTATAAAAATGGAATGGTCAATAGCCATGATGTCAGCGTCAATGGCGGGGCAGAGAAAGGTAACTACAACTTTGGGGCCGGTTATTTCCGCGATGAGGGCGTGGTTCCCCTGCAAAACTATACCCGATATAATCTGCGCGCTGCACTGGATCAGCAGGTGGGTAAGATATTCAAATTTGGGTTCAACCTCAACCAGAGCTACAGCGTGACCAACGGCAATAACCTCGGGTTATACGGTGTACTGAGCGCTTCACCGATAGCCAACCCCTTTGATGCGGACGGTACGCTCAAATCCCGTATCCAACAACAGACTTCGGGACAGCAATGGGTACATACCCGTCAGTCTTATGAGGCACTGGGGGATAGCTATGTCAACCAGCAGCGCGTGTTCGGTTCGTACAACAACATGTACGGCGAGATCAGAATCCCCGGTGTGGAGGGGCTGACCTACCGTACCAACCTGGGACTTAATTTCCGCCAGAACAATGACGGTAGCTACACCGGTCAGGGGGTATTCAGCGGTACGCCCGACAATGTATCCACTGCTTCTGTGGCCAACGGCAGGACCGTACAGTGGGTGATGGAAAACCTGCTGACTTACGACCGCACATTTGCGCAGAAGCATAACCTCAATCTGGTGGCACTGTATTCGGCCGAACAGAATACATCCAACAGTACCTTGATATCAGGACGAGATATTCCGATTGATGCGTTTCAGTTTTACAACATCGGCCGCACCCAGGGGGAGATCATTGTCAACCCCGACCAGCAGGGCTATGCCAAGAGCAGTCTGATGTCGTTTATGGCCCGCGCCATGTATACGTTTGACAACCGCTATATGCTGACGATGACCATGCGCCGCGATGGCTCCTCGCGCCTGGCACCGGGCCACAAGTGGCATACCTATCCTGCCGTGTCGGCAGGATGGAACATCCATAGCGAAAAATTTATGGCTGCCATGCCGTGGATAAATCAGCTCAAGCTGCGCCTAGGCTATGGACAGACCTCCAATCAAGCTGTAGATCCGTACAAAACCCTGGGTTTGCTGAGTACGAGACCCTATAATTTTGATTCACAGTTCCTGACCGGTTACTACATGTCCGAACTACCCAATCCCACATTGGGTTGGGAGTTTTCCAAGACCTATAATTATGGGCTGGACTTTGGCCTCTTCAACAATAGGGTCAGCGGTACCATGGAATACTATGTCCAGAACACTGACAATATACTGCTGCGTGTGGGATTGCCGCCGACCAATGGTGGGGGCAGCTACCTGGCCAATATCGGAAAGACGCAGAACAAAGGGTTTGAACTCGCCCTTAATGGCGCCGTCATTGACAATGAAAACGGCTGGAAATGGGACGTAGGCGTAAACTTCTATGCTAATCGAAATAAGCTTGTCGAACTGACCTCGGGAAGCCAGCGCGATGAAGGAAATCAATGGTTTGTCGGCTATCCGATCGACGTCATCTTTGATTATAAGAAAATCGGACTGTGGCAGACCGACGATCCGTATAGAGATATCCTGGAGCCAGGCGGCAATGCGGGGATGATCAAAGTGGAATATACTGGAGACTACGATGAGAATGGTGCACCTACACGGGCAATTGGCGCGGCAGACCGGCAGATTATCAATATTCAGCCCAATTTCCTGGGCGGATTTAATACGCGTCTGGCCTATAAAAATGTAGACCTCAATGTGGTGGGGACCTTTCAGAATGGTGGTACGCTGATCAGTTCACTCTATGGAAGTACCGGCTACCTCAACCAGCTAAATACCCGCGCAGGGAACAATGTCAGTGTCGAATACTGGCGTGAAGACCGTACAGATGCCAAATATCCGAAACCAGGTGGTATACAGAGTGGCGACAATCCCAAATATGGTAGCACATTGGGCTATTTCGATGCTTCGTACTTAAAAGTGCGTACGATTACGATGGGATACAATTTCAAACAGCAATGGGTGGAACGCATGGGTATAGGCCGTCTACGTGTTTATGCCACTGTCGAGAATCCATTTGTGCTATTCTCGCCCTACCATCGGGAATCGGGTGGCGATCCCGAACCTAACTCCTATGGTGACGAGAATGTGGCCGTGGCTGGCATGCGGCGGATATTGGTAGTCGGTACGAACACGCCGGCAATGAGAAGTTATATTCTGGGACTCAATCTTTCATTTTAAAACATTCAGGCATGAAAACTTTCAATTCAAAACTTATCATAGGACTCTGCGTTGGTTCGTTGATGCTCGGCATGAGCAGCTGCTCCAAATTTTTGGATGAACAGCCTAGAGGAATCTTTACGCCAGGGGATTTTAAGACACCCAACGGTATCAACAACAGTATTGTCGGACTCTATGCCCACCTGCGCAACATATATGGACAGGCATATTATTACAACGCTTGCCTCACGGGGACCGATGAGGTTACTTATGCCCAGAGTGCGGACGAAAACTTTCAGGTAATGGACTTTACAGGTCTCAGTACGATGACGGCTGTAAATAGTAGGGCGGATGTGGCATGGCAGGCCGCCCTGCCCAACATCAACATGGCTTCAGGCATCATTGAAAATGCACCAGCGGTGGGCACTTCACCCGCGATCATCGCCGAAGCACATTTTTTTCGGGCATTTGATTATTTCCTATTGGTGCAGACTTTTGGTGGTGTTCCGCTCGACCTGGGTGGAGGCGAACTGAAGTACAGTACCTCCGTCGAGCGTAAATCCATACGGAATACGGTGGCTGAGGTGTACACCCGGGCTATCTTCCCTGATCTGCTCAAGGCGATCAGCGATCTACCCGATTCACCGCGCTTAAAAGGGGCCGTGAGCAAAACTGTCGCCCGTTTATACCTGGCAAAGGCCTACCTGACCTATGCCTGGTGGCTGGAAAATCCGAAAAATATACCGACCTATCCGGAAACCGGACGGACTGATCCTGATGGCAAGACCAGTGGCTGGTACTTTCAGCAGGCTTATGACCTTGCTGTGGCAGCAATTGAAAATCCGGGGCCTTACAGCTTGCAGCCCACATTTTACGACGTCAATGTCGCAACCAACGATCGCAACAACGAAATCTTGCTCTTTGCTGATCATACCGAAGACAGCGAATTGTATAATGGCGGCAGTCTAAGCTATGGCAGCGGTGGTGCCCCGGACAACTTTGCTGGCTGGATGATGACCTGGAATTATACGTCTCTAACGAGCTCGAAAACTACAGGCTGGAGTACCGCAGATTTGGTGAACTCAGTGCAGCGGGAAGCGGTGCAGGCGTTGGGACGTCCTTGGACACGGATGGCCCCGACCATCAATGTAGTGACCGAAACCTTTGCGGACAAGACCAACGACTCCCGCTACGATGGTACCTTTACGACGGTATACCGCGGCAACTGGAATAAAGCCAATATTACCAATCCTTCCTTATTCAATGCCAATAATATGCCTGTCAAACCGGAAGATGCAATCCTGACGTTTTTGAATGAAGAGCCACAGACGCCGATCAACTACGACAACAAGACCTACAAGAGCAGTATCGGTGCGGGGGTACTCCCCGGCAGGGCCGACTATGTGATCTCTCCGGAGGGCATCAGCCGCCGCGTCTACCCGGGCCTGTGGAAGCTGGGACCTTACCGTACCGACAATGGCAATGGTCTGGGACAGCCCAATGCAGGCAGCACCCGGCCATTTAATATTGCTAAATTTTCCGAACTGTATTTTATTGCTGCTGAAGCAGCAGTAAAGGGGGCTACTGCCAAAGCCGGCAAGAATGCACGGGATCTGGTCAATGTGATCCGCGGCCGCGCAGGCGTATGGCGCTGGGACAACAACGGCAACTCAGCCAAAGAAGCCAATCACCGTGCCGAAATGTTGGCTGCGACACCGGTCCAGATCACGCTCAATTACATCCTGGCCGAACGTTCGCGTGAGTATTATGGTGAGGGCTACCGCTGGTATGACCTCGTGCGTACCCAGACCTGGTCCGATATCGCCAAAACTTACCGCATTGCTGGTTCGAATGTTGGCGACCATACGGCAGCGACATTCACCCGGTCGATACAGCCCTTCCACTACCTACGGCCTATCCCACAGGGACAGCTGGATGCCATGGACATGTCGGCAGCCGAGAAAGCGGCTTACCAGAATCCGGGATATAATTAATAGGAGAGCAATCATCTGAAAATGAAAAAAAGAAAAGCCTGTGTTTTTGTGCTGACCTTAAGTCTGCTTTTGTATGCCGGACTATCCTCCGCAGCCATACGGCTACCTGCCTTGATCGGGGACCGTATGGTGTTGCAACGCGATACCGAACTGAAGATCTGGGGCTGGGCAGACCGTGGTGAAAAAATAACGGTACGTTTTCGTGGTAAAAGCTATTTTACCGAGGCGGATAGCGCCGGTAACTGGGCAATCAGGCTGCCGGCACAGAAAGCTGGCGGTCCCGAGCTGCTGCAGGTTAATGAAATCGCTGTCCGGGATATCCTGATCGGTGATGTATGGCTCTGCTCGGGGCAGTCCAATATGGAAACACCGATTGAGAGGCTGGTCGAACGGTTTCCGGAGATTAACAACTCCAATAATCACATGATCCGTTATTTTAAGGTACCGACGCAGCATGCACGGGATGGCCAAAAGGAAATAGCCGACGGTGGACGCTGGTACTCTGCTGTGGCCTCAGAAGTCATGAGCTGGACTGCATTAGCCTATTTCTATGCTCAGCAGAGCTATGCCCATACCGGCGTGCCGGTGGGTATGCTCGTATCTAGTCTTGGCGGATCCACTATCGAAAGCTGGATCAGTCAGGATCAGTTAAAAGAGTTCCCGCGGCTGCTGCTCGACCGCCCTGCGCTGGATAGCATGCGGTTGGCACAGCAGGACCGAGGTATCCGGGACTGGATAAAACCGAACTGGGACGATAGTAGCTGGCCTACTTTTACAGTACCGGGTTTGTGGCGGGATCAGGGTATTGACCGCAGGGGAGTGCTTTACTTTAGAAGATCGTTTCAATTGCCTGCAGCGCTGGAAGGTCGATACGCTACCTTGTACCTGGGTACGCTGGTTGACAGCGATTCGGTATTTGTCAACGGCCAGTTCGTCGGTGCCACAGGTTATATGTATCCACCCCGAAAGTATACTGTCCCAGCTGGAATCCTGCATGTTGGTCACAATAATGTAACGGTACGTCTGCGATCCCAGACCGGAAACGGCGGATTTGTGGAAGACAAATCCTATAGACTAGTGGTGAATGACCACGAGATCAAGTTGACAGGAGAGTGGAAGTATCAGGTGGGCATGGACCTCGATTTGGTCAACAGTTATTTGCCGCGGTTGAAAAATTTGAAGGAATCTGGATCACAGCTCTATAATGCCATGATCTACCCAATAAAAGATGTTGCCGTGAAGGGCGTGATCTGGTACCAGGGCGAATCCAATACGGACGAGCCACAAAAATATGAAAAATATCTCCGGCTACTGATCAAAGACTGGCGTCTGACGCTGCAGCGGCCCGAGCTGCCCTTTTTGCTGGTGCAACTGCCCAATTATATGCGCAAACAAGAGCACCCCTCTGAATCGGGATGGGCCGGCGTACGTGAAGCACAGTTTAAGGTAACCCGTGAGGTTCCCTATACAGCGCTAACGGTCAACTATGATATTGGGGAATGGAACGATATCCATCCCCTCAATAAAAAAGACCTGGCTTCGCGCCTGTTCCTAGCTGCCCGCAAACTGGTGTATGGCGAAAAGTTGGTCAGTGCTGGACCGACCTATCAGCACATGGAAATTAGGGACAATAAGATCAGGCTCTTTTTTACGGATGTCGGAAGCGGGCTGGCGAGCAGGGATGGGCCAGTGCTAAAGCATTTTGCCATCGCAGGGGCGGACCGCCACTTTGTCTGGGCAGAAGCTGTTATTAAGGGCAATACCGTCGTCGTCAGCCACAAGGATGTACCCCACCCCGTGGCGGTACGTTACGCCTGGGGTGATAATCCTGCTGATGCCAACCTCATTAACAAGGAGCAGCTGTTGGCCTCACCATTTCGGACAGACAGTTGGTGAATTTGTTTCCACAGCAGTCTTTTTCTAAACTTATATTGATAGTCGGCGCTTGTAGCCCGTCGGGGTCTCCCCGGCTATCTTTTTAAAGAGCCGGTTGAAATACGTGATATGCTCAAAACCCAGAGCAAAGCTTAGCTCTTGTATGCTGTAGTCATCAGTCAGCATCATCAGCTGGGCTTTTTCTATTTTTTTCTGATTTATATACCGTACCGGAGTCGTATTCATTTGTTTTTTAAAAAGCCTGATGAGGTGGTCATTGGAGAGGAACACGTGACCTGCAAGTTGCTCAATCGAGATCGGGCGGTGAATATGCTCGTTGATATAATCGATGACCCGCAGGAGACGTTTGTCGACTTCTGGTATGCTGTCAATTGCAACGGCCAAAAAACGGCTCATCAGCAGGTGGACAATTGCCTGGTTCTCGACCTCTCTGGCAAAAGGCGATGCGACCTGCATAGCGATGTTTTTCATTAATCCGGCTGAATGATCATAGCCCCTGGGATCATACATCGGTAAAGCACGGCCGGGGTTTAACGCATGAAGGCGCTGCATAAGGTCCACCGCCAGCTCATCTGCCTGAATTTCTTTCGGAAACGTATAGCGGTCAAAGATACTGGACCGTATTTCGGGATTTTCGTAAATATGGATATAATAGAGCGAAAATGCACCATTGCAGGAATAGCTATGTTGCACATGCGCCGGAGTAAGATAAAGATATCCTGGACGAAGTATGATCCGTTCCTTATCCACTAAAATGGATGCCTGTCCCTCACAGACATAATGTATCCGGGCAAAAGGACTTCTGATATCTTTAAAATTCCAGTCGGCATTGTGCTGCGCATAGCCCACATTTAAGAGACTAAAATCTAGCTTATTTTTTGGATAACTACTCATTGGTCCTCCAGATGTTGTGACACAGAATACAATAATAAGCAAAAAGTCGATAATGTATTTACTTGGTCTATTGTGGTAAGATAAAATAATTATGTTTAGTCTTGTAATAATTGTTATACTTTAGCTTTTTTCGGGTAGCAGAAGTGAAAAATGTATAACCAGGGAACCCGGCTGTCGATATTGTGCAATCTCTGATCGATAATGTGAATGCTATTTTAACGGAATGCGATTACATTTGTATAACGTAATCGAACAAATTATAAACCGGATGACAGTGGGTGAACCTCCTGACCCCAGGCATCTATACCTAAAATAAATGATGATGAATAGAAGATCAGCAATCAAGATTATCGGTACTGCAATTCCAACGTTGTTTCTCAGCCGTTTTACTCCGGCATATGGCTATCTGGGCAAAGCTCCTTTTAATCCCGACTGGCGTTCGCTGGAAAGGTATCAGGTACCGGATTGGTTTCGCGATGCCAAATTTGGGATATGGGCGCATTGGGGACCGCAATGTCAGCCTGAATGTGGAGATTGGTATGCCCGGGGAATGTATCAGGAGGGATCTGATCAATACCTTTATCATGTGAAAAAATATGGTCATCCTTCCGTTTTTGGATTTAAGGATGTGATTCACGAGTGGAAAGCTGAAAAATGGGATCCGGAGGCATTAATGGATCTGTATCAAGCTGCGGGCGCCCAGTATTTCATGGCATTGGCCAATCACCACGACAATCTGGATCTCTTCCAGAGTAGCCATCACCGTTGGAACAGTGTCAACGTAGGGCCCAAAAAAGATATCGTTAAGGGTTGGGAGCAAGCTGCAAAAAAACGAGGGCTCAAGTTTGGGGTGAGTGTGCATGCTGCGCATGCCTGGACCTGGTATGAAACGGCACAGCGGGCGGACAAGCAGGGAAACTATGCTGGTGTAGCCTACGATGGTAAACTTCGCAAAGAAGACGGTAAAGGGAAATGGTGGGCAGGCTATGATCCACAGGAGCTGTACGCGCAGGATCACGCTCCGAGCCTGGACAGTACGGATGATCACACGATCCATCGGCAGTGGCACTGGGATGTTGCATCTGGGGTCAGTATACCTACGGACGCGTATTGCACCAACTTCAAAGCGCGAACACTCGAACTGATGGACAATTACCGTCCGGATATGGTGTATTTTGATGATACGGTGCTGCCACTCTGGCCGATAAGCAATGTGGGGCTGGAAATAGCGGCGCAGTATTACAACAAAAGCATGCAAGCCAATAAGGGAAAGGTGGAAGTGGTGATCAACGGGAAGATTCTGGACGAACAACAGCGCAAATGCCTGGTCTGGGATATTGAACGCGGACAAAGCAACAGCATTGAGCCGCAGCCATGGCAGACCTGTACCTGCATCGGCTCCTGGCATTATGACCGACGAATTTACGATAATAACAGCTACAAATCTGCGAAAACAGTGATCCATATGTTGATCGATGTGGTCAGCAAAAACGGAAATCTACTCCTCAGTGTACCGCTCCGTGGTGACGGCTCTATCGATGACAAAGCCAAGGCGGTGGTGCAAGGTATAGGCGACTGGATGAGCCGGTACAGTGAAGCCATTATGGGCAGCAGGCCATGGCATATCTTCGGGGAGGGACCTGCAGTGGAGGATGCACCCGCGCTTAGTGTACAGGGGTTTAATGAAGGAAAGGGAAAAGCTTTGACGGGGGAAGATCTTCGCTTTACAACCAAAGGAAATATATTGTATGTATTTATCATGGGCAGACCGGAGAAAAATGTGCTGACAATCAAGTCGCTGGGGAAGGGGGCGCCCAATACGAAGGCAGTCCGCACTGTGCAGGCATTAGGCTATACGCATAGGTTGACATATAGGCAGCTGACGGATGTGCTAGAAATTGAGCTTCCAGATGGCCTGATCCAAAATGAAATAGCCACGGTCTTAAAAATTAGCTGAGCTGCCTTTGTACGCCAGGCCAGATGCTAAGGCGAAAGTGCCTGCGCGGCTGCCTGAGCACAAAAACGGTAAAAAAATAAAATAATCAAAACTAATTTGTGTTACCATTGTTCTTAAAGCGAAGATTCATAAGGATAGGTATACTTAAATTATAGGGATTGATTTTGTAAGGCTAAGTCGACAATGACTTAGCCTTTTTTATGTCGTTAACGGGCCGGCCGTAAGTTGGACAAAAAGTTTTTCACGACATCTCGTGGGATAGCGAGGCAGGCCGTATGGCTATAGCGCGCGATATTGATCCCAATAAATTCACCCTTGCTGTCGATAACAGGACTTCCACACTCTTGGGCATGGATGCGGGAATCATGGATAAATACACTTGGAAACGTGTCCCTTCGGTCCGATTTTCCGCCTGGGATATGATTCGCCGGATGTGGATTCTCCCGTACGGGCCATCTGGACAATACGATACCGGCGTCCAGTATGGCTGTATCCCTGCGATACAGCACAGTCAGGCGGTCACCCGCCGAATACTGCCGCATAGCAGCGTTAATTTTAAGGGCGCTGGATACATCATGTCCATTGATCGCGAGAATGCGGTCTCCGGACCGCAGCCCGGCACGATATGCGGCCCCCATACTGTCTACTTTGGTCAATGTCGGCAGTCCTTCAATTTCCCGCATCTGGGCATCAAAACTTCCCGGTACTGGGGTACGCGGAAATGGCTGGGGCATCATACCGAGGACCCCCTGCTTGCTCGTATTGCCGTCCAATAGTGACCACAGCCCAATACCCAACAATGAATCGGGGAGGGGACGGGTTGCCAGAGTTGTGATGGGGGTCGCCCGCTTCAGTTCTTTTGGTGTGGCCAAGGCGACAAGGTCCGTAGTTTCGTCGCGTAGAAGTACTGTTAAGGGATGGCTTTGCCCTCCGGTCATCAGCACCGGATGATCGGCTACCATACTGCTCTTGGAAAGGATGACTGTAACTTTGTTGGATAAGGTGAATGCCGTTCCGAGTACTTGTAAACGATCGCCGTCCAGCATACTGCTGACCGGAAAAACCTGCAGATTTGTCTTGGGTAATTTTGCCGGCCGGTCGGCACTTTGTGTTGCAAGCCGTTCTTTTTGTGGATCGGTGCCGATAGGGTCGGTCGAGCTGGGGTACCTGCCAATAGCCACGGGCTGCGTGAGGCTGCTCCAGTACTTTCGGTAACTGTCGACGGGGACTTCATAATTGATTCCTTCGGCAGCGTCAATACGACTGTGCAGGCCGATCACACGACCCAGCAGGTCAAAAAGCGGGCCGCCCGAATCTCCGGGCTCCATGATGCAGCTGCTCCACATAAGCCCGTAATCATCCTGTTGTCTGAGAATATGTCCAGCGCGCAAAAAGGGCCTATTGAAGGGCAGTGTCTCGGGGTAGGAGAGACCAAAACAAGCTTGCTGTATTACGGTCGATGAAGACCAGCCCATCTCGGCAAAGGGCCATGGCCCTTCGCCCTGCATCTTCATCAGTGCAATATCGGGCAAATTGCTCTGTTGATCAACAACCAGCCGCCCCAGTGCCTTTGCAGTACCTTTCCGTCCGTCGGCAAAGATAACCTGATAATGATGCCCGGGCGTGGTGGAATGTGCCACTGTCAGTATAAATCCATCGGCACTGACCACCACCCCACTGAAAGGGGCGCTGTTCTGCTGTCTGTTCAGGCTGTCGATGCCATACATCTTGATGGATGCCGACAATGCGCGATTGACGATGGAACTGGGGATAGGGCGCTGAGCGACTTTATTGGTTTGTGCAAGGCAGTGGATCAGACCGCTGCAGATCAATAGGGCGGCCCCAATGATCCGACAAAAGGCAAATGGATTGTTAAAGCGTGAGGTAGGCATAGGTTTCATATACATTTCTCAGGTTGATTGTTGGAATAGGCTGACGACCAAGCCAGCATTCAAAGTTAATGGATTGATGCGCACAAAATCAAGGAACCGATCAAGTTCAGAATAAATTATGGTGGCAACGCATCTTCAGACTGATGGACAGAAAAATTTATGGTATAACCTGGCCGGCAAAGGATAACGTATCGCATGATGTGGGCACCGTGGATAGGAAGTATTCATTCTTTTTAGTTATCTTTAACCACTGGAACATCAACCTGGGCTAAACGGATCTATTTATGGACTATACGAGCGAAAAAAAGCTGCTTGAGGACTTTCGGAACGGAGAGGAGCAGGCCTGCGCGCATGTATATAATCGTTATTTTGCCCGTATTTGTCTTTATGCTGCCAGCTTTGTCAACGAAACCAGGGAAGCGGAAGATATCGCTGAGGAAGGTTTTATCCGTTTGTGGCAGGGAAAACGTGATTTTGAAAGCTTACAGCATCTCAGGGCAGCCCTTTATCAGACGACACGTCGGGTAGGCCTCAACCACCAAACGGCCCGACAGCGACGGTCGGACCGGGTCGATGCGTATGTCTCGCAACAAGAGCAGGACCAAGGTTCACACCTACAGGAGATCGTCTATGCTGAGACGATGGCCGAACTCTACCGTGCTATCCAGAACTTGCCTCCCAAAGCCCGTGAGATTGTCCGGCTGACGTATCTGGAGGGGCATAGCAATCAGGAAGTAGCCGAATTGTTGCAGATTAGTATACAGACCGTCAAAAACCAAAAGTTGCGTGCTCTAAGCCTGTTGCGGCAGCAGTTGAGCAGCGATTCTTTCCGTTATCTTCTCTCACTAATCGTCTTATTTGGAAAAATTTAATCTTTTTTTTGGGGAGCTTTGGTACTTTTTGGAATCGGCGCGGTATCTATAGTTGAAATAGCGTAAAATGGACCCCTTAGAAGAAGAAAAACTCATCCGTATCAGTACGTTGATCCTCCGGCAGCTGCAAGGCAGGTTAAGTGTTGAAGACCGGGCTGTTCTGGACTGCTGGCTCGACGAATCGGCAGAAAACAGGGCGATCTACGTGCGTTGTCTGGAAGGCCAGGTGCAGCGTGATGCTTACATCCGTCTTGAGCACTTTGAAAATCGCCGTCATTTTGAGTCTGTTAAACATAAGTTTAGGTTCAGAAAGGTAAGTCCAAAAACTCCTGTTCTAAAAAAACTATGGCCCTATGTCGCTGCCGCCTGTGTCCTTGTTGCGATGGTGGGTGTCTGGTATCAGCAGAGGGCCGGGTATTCTGTGGGAGATGTACAGCATACGGCGATCACCGACAGACTGCCTGCCTCCAATCGGGCCGTCATCACACTCTCGGATGGCCGCCAATACACACTCAACCAGCAGGAAAACCAGGTGGTGATTGACGGTAACGGAATACGTTACGATGATGGCCGCCAGGTTGCTTCGATTGATGCAGCGGTGTCGGCCAAGATCGAAACTCCCCGCGGGGGGACCTATGATGTGACATTGCCCGATGGCACACTGGTCAAACTCAACGCGGGTACTTTACTTACTTATCCCACCGTTTTTGCCAAAGACAGACGGGAAGTCAATTTGACCGGGGAGGCTTATTTTGAAGTGGCCAAACGTCAGGGGCAGCCCTTTGTCGTGACCACCAAAAACCAGCAGGTCGCGGTGCTGGGAACGCATTTTAATGTGCGTGCTTATCCGGATGCGACTGTAACCAAAACAACCTTGCTGGAAGGAAAGGTACGTGTGAAGGAAATGCTGAAAGGCAGGGAGCTATTGTTGTCTCCGGGAGATCAGGCCGTCAGGAAGGGGACAGAACTATCCCGGCATGCTGTCGATGTACAGCAGGAACTCGCCTGGGTATATGGCAGATTTAATTTTGATGGCAAGTCGCTGCGGGAAGTGATGGACGAACTATCGCGCTGGTATGCGGTGGATGTGGTCTATAAGGGGGAAATACCAGATGTATCGTTTTTTGGCGGTACATTCCGTACGAGTAGACTGTCCAGTATCCTGAAGATTTTAAAAGATCAGGACTTGTCCTACCAGCTGACGGACGACGGAAAACTCATTATCGAAAAAAGTGATCCCAAAGGACAGAAAGGAGGACTGTAGTATAGGAAATAAAGCATAAACATCTTACTTATGAACTAATATATCGGACCATAGGTCCAGCAGACTAACCTAACTTAACGTACTAGAAATTAATGAAACGAAGTTGTTTTTCACAAGCGACCGGGCCTTTATTATGGTTAATTTTTGCTGTCTTCATACAGCTTAGCCTAAGGGCCAATGCGCAAACCGTAACCTATTCGGGCAATCAGGTGCCCCTGATGGATGTGCTGCAGGCAGTTAAACGTCAGACGAATTATGAAGTACTTGGAGCAAAGAAAATGTTAGAGGCGGCAAAGCCGGTTACGATCAAGGCGGATAAGATGCCGCTGAAATTATTTCTCGATAGAATTTTGAGTACCCAGGCGATCGGGTATACTATTGAGTCCAAAACGATCTTTCTGGAACGAAAGTCGCCAGCCCGCCGGCAGGAACAGCAAGTGGATCGCGCAGTAGAAAAGTCATCACAGACGCAGATCCGGGGTCAGATATTGGGCAGGGATCGCCAGCCGCTCGCAGGAGCAACCATTTCGCAGTCGGGCAACACCATCACCGTGGCTGACCGCGAGGGGCGATTTGTGGTAGCGGCATCCATGCAACCGCTTACGGTGCGGATGGTGGGCTATAAACACTTGGTTATCAATCTGACCGACAACAGGACAGAATATACGGTTCAACTGGAAGAGGAACCCAATGCTCTGGACCAGGTCGTCGTGACAGGCTATCAAACCCTTAAGAAAGACTCCTACACCGGAACCGCCATCACCAAGAGTGGAGAAGAGCTGCGGCAGGTCAACCCGCAAAATGTGCTCCAGGCCATGCAGGTGTTTGATCCTTCATTTAAATTACTGGACAACAATCTCGCTGGATCCAATCCCAATGCGTTGCCAAATATTAACGTGCGTGGTTCATCTTCGTTACCGACCGGCAATAACGAGGTGTTGCGTAGGGATAATATCACGACGACGATCAACATGCCTGCTTTTATATTAAATGGTTTTGAAGTCAGCGTACAAAAGGTGCTCGACCTAGATATGACGCGTATTGAGAGCGTCACGATCCTGAAGGACGCGGCCGCAACAGCAATCTACGGTTCCCGTGCTGCCAATGGGGTGATGGTGATCACCACCAAAATGCCTAAAGATGGCAGGTTGCAGCTCACCTATACCCATGAGAGTAATGTCAATATACCGGATCTGACGGGCTATGACGTGCTGAATGCCAAAGACAAACTGGCCTATGAAAAGCTGGCAGGCCTGTATGACGGTACCGTCCAGCGCCAGCCTCAGGATGCGCTGGACGAGTTATACTACCAAAAATTGGCGAATGTGCTGGGCGGAGTGGATACTTATTGGCTATCACAACCAGTACGTACTGCCGTGGGACAGAAGCATGGGCTCTATCTGGAAGGTGGCTCGGAGAGCTTTCGGTACGGTGTAGACATGCGTTACCAGACACGGCCCGGTGTCATGAAAGGATCTGGAAGAAACCAATATTCGGGGGGACTGAACTTTGCCTATAATCTCAAGAATAAATTCAGGTTTCAGAACGAGCTTTCGGTAACCATCGTGGACGGTACGGAATCCCCATACGGAAATTTTGCGGATTATGTGCGGATGAATCCCTACTATCGGATGACGGATGACAATGGCAATATAACGCAGGAAGCGGATGTCTGGACAAGGGTAGCAAACTCGGGTAGTGCACAGCGCGAATATGTGCTCAATCCGCTGTACAATGCAACCTTAAATAGCTTCAACAAACTGGGATATACCGAGCTGCTCAATAACTTCTCGGGAGATTTTGACCTGGGGCAGGGACTTCGGCTGCGGGGGCAGGTCAGCTTGTTAAAAAGGCTCAATAGCAACGACGACTTTCGCTCGCCTCTGGCCAATGAATTTTATTTTTACCCGACTTCGCAAACAGACGAAAAGGGCAGTTATACCAGCTATACGAATAATGAACTGTACTGGGATGCCAATATCCGGCTCAACTGGATGCGTAATATCGAAAAACACAGCTTTAATGTCGTCGGCGGGACCAACATACGGACCGAGAGCTATGATGAGCGTTCGTTTAAAGCGGTTGGTTTTCCGAATGACCGGTTTACAAGCGTGGGATTTGCCAAGGGCTATGCCGAAAATGCCAGTCCTTCCAGCAGCCTGGGCGCCTCCCGATTGTTCGGGGCTTTCCTGAGCGCCAATTACTCGTACGACAACCGCTACCTGATGGACGCTACGCTGCGCATCGATGGCTCATCCAAATTTGGCGCCAATAAACGTACGGCGCCTTTTTGGTCCACTGGGATCGGCTGGAATATGCACAAAGAAAGCTGGTTTGACAACGGGACGATCAGCCAGCTGCGCTTGCGCGCCACTATCGGTCTCACGGGCTCAGTGCAGTTTGACCCGTATATGTCCAGGACGACATACAATTATGATAAAAGCAATTGGTATTCGTCAGGCCTGGGCAGCATCGTCCGCAATTATGGAAACGAAAACCTGACCTGGCAGAAGACGCAGAGTACCGACATCGGTGCGGATCTCGGCCTTTGGCAGGACCGGCTAACCATTTCGCCGCGCTATTATCATAAATTGACACGGGATATCCTGGCCGACATCAATCTGGCGCCCTCCACCGGATTTAGTTCCTATAAAGAGAATCTAGGCGACCTGGAGAATAAAGGCCTTGAGCTCAATGCAAACTGGGTGGCGGTTAAAAATGAAAAATGGACGCTTAGCCTGCTGGCGAATCTGGTACGCAACCAGAATAAAATCGTCCGGATCTCCAATGCACTCAAAAGCTACAATGAACGGGTAGACGAAGCCCAGCAGGGTAGTGACTTAATGGGGGTACCGCTGCTGCGTTATAAGGAGGGCCAATCGCTTGATGCCATATATGCGGTGCCTTCCCTGGGGATCGATCCAGAAAATGGCAGGGAAGTGTTTCTAAAAAGAAATGGTACGCTTTCCTATGAATGGGATGCCCGCGACATCGACGTGGTGGCGGTGGCGACACCAAAAATGGAGGGCTCGTTTGGCGGTACGTTACGCTATAAACAGTTTATGCTCGTGGCCTATTTTCAGACCCGAATAGGCGGCAAGACCTATAATCAAACCTTAGTGGACAGAGTCGAAAACGCAGATCCGCGCTATAATGTAGACCGGCGCGTACTGGAGGACAAATGGAAACAGCCTGGGGATGTGACCTTTTATAAAAGCATTCAGGATCTGGGCCAGACAAGGGTGTCAAGCCGGTTTATTATGCCAGAGAATCTGTTTACCCTGCAGTCGCTCAATGTTTCCTATGATGCCAACAAGGAGTTTTCGAAAAAACTACATCTCTCGAGCCTGCGCATGGGGCTGATCGCAAACGACATCTTCCGCTGGTCTTCGGTGAAAGTAGAACGGGGCATCATTTACCCGTTTGCCCGCAGTGTAACTTTCACCCTGCAAGCAGGATTATAAAATACTGTACATATGAAAAAGACAAACTTACTCTTTATTATACTCTTGCCGTTGGTCATGCTTTCTTGTTCCAAATGGCTTGATATACAGCCTGAAAGCGAGATCGATAGGTCGGTACTGTTTTCGACGGAAGATGGCTTCAAGGAAGCGCTGATCGGGATTTACACGCGTTGCGCGAAGGACGACCTTTACGGTAAGGAACTGACCATCGGGACGCCGGAGGTACTGGCCCAGAACTATGCGATGACCAGCAACGATGCGCTACGTTATCAGCAGACCCTGCTGTTTAAATATACCGACGGTAACTTTATCACGCGGAAAGATAATATCTGGAAGGGGCTCTACAACGGAATTGTCAATGCCAATTTGATCCTGGCTGAGATTGACGGAAGAAAACAGCTGTTCAGGGCAAACAATTATGCATTGATCAAGGGTGAGGCTCTGGCTTTGCGTGCTTATTTGCATTTTGATGCACTGCGGCTCTTTGGCCCCGCTCCGGCAGTCAATGCAAAGGCAGAGGCGATACCGTATGTCACGTCTTATTCGAACAAAACGACCAAGTTGTCGACAGTGTCGCAGGTACTGGATTCGGTGGTCCGTGACCTGGAGCAGGCGAAAGAATTGCTCACGGTGGACCCGATCCGTCTGAAATCCTATATCATTGGATATCCGACCGTGGATGATACCTTGAAAAATTCGGAACTTCATGACAAGAGCCTTTTTTTGCAGAACAGGCGGCATAGACTCAACTATTATGCAGTGTGTGGTCTACTGGCCCGCACCTACCTATATAGCGGCGACAAGGCAAAAGCCCTGGCCAATGCCCGGGAGGTTATTGATGCCAATAAGTTTCCCTGGACCAATGCTACCGACTTCCTGGCGGTGGATGCCAACAAAAAGGACCGTATCCTGTATAAAGAACTATTGTTTGCCTGGTACATTCCGGCCATGAACAACACCTATAATAACGAGTGGTTTCTGGAAAGCAATAGCGCGATGTATCTAGATCAGGATGAAGCGCAGGCCATTTACGAAGTGGCGGGAGCAGGTGGGGGAGATATGCGCTATACCCAGTGGTTCGGTAGCGTCAGTGTGGGGAACTCCTATATTTCGACCATACTCAAATATCGACGTAACACGCTGGGGGATAGTTTCGCTGCCAATTTGCACTATCTGGTAGCTCCCGCAATCCGGCTGAGCGAAATCTATTATATCGCTGCGGAATGCAGCTACCAAAGCGGGCCAGCGCAGGCGGCAGCTTATTTGGACCAGGTGCGTGAACATCGTGGAATCGGACAGAAGGTGGATATTTCGACAGCTGCAAAGCTGCGGAGCGAACTCCTGAAGGAATACAGAAAAGAGATGTATGCTGAGGGGCAGCTCTTTTATGCCTATAAACGGCTGAATGCGCCGATCACTGGGCAGCAGGGCACGAGCATCCCAGCCAGCCAGCAAATCTATGTCTGGCCCTTGCCCGACGACGAGATAATTTATGGACAACGCTAAATAGTGACCACATGAAAAAGAATACATTTATAGGCCTGATACTGCCACTGCTGTTGCTGTGCGCCTGTAAAAAGGCAAGCTTGACCACCTATGACAGGAACGCAAATATTTATTTTGACCTTACTGGGGCTGAGCGCGATAGTATGGTGTACACTTTTGCATATGATATGACAAAGGCTGTAGACACGATTTTGATCCCAGTGAAAGTCATGGGGTACCGGGGGCAATTGCTACGCCACTACAGCGCTTTTGTCGAGAAAGATTCTTCGACGGCGCGCAGCAATGTACATTATGATGAACTGAAGTCGGAATATCCCATTGAGGCAGAGGCCGGCCATGCCTTCCTGCCGTTGATCGTCCATAATATCAGTGAGCTGGAAAAGCAGTCGGTATCGCTGATCGTCAAGCTTCGGGCTTCCGATGATTTTGGTGTCGAAAACCCACAGCTGGTACGGGCGCGGATCATCATTTCGGCACAACTGGAACAGCCGGCATGGTGGACCATGTGGCTTGACAATTATTCCAGGGTGAAGCATCAGCTGTTTTTGATTGTCACGGAACAGCGTTCGCTTTCCATGGTGGGACTTGATGCGCCAAAAAACCTGTATTTTGCCAACCTACTGCTGATGATGCTCAACGATCCGTTTAAATGGGTAAAAGACCATCCAGAGAAAAATTATGTACTGCGCAGCAGCGACAACGGACAGACATACCTGTTTTACCATGTGGACAATCCCAACCGGACGATCTTATTGCGGAAAAATACTGCGTCAGGCAAGTACTACTTTATTGATGAAAATGGAAAGGAGGTACGCTAGATGAAGGGAATATATGCTATTTTTTGTGTATGGCTGGCTGTGTTGGCTGGCTGTTATGAGGACAAGGGCAATTATGTGATCGATATACCCGCTGCGCCGGTAGTGGCCGGTTTGGATACCTTATATGAGGCATCCGTAGGTGACAGCCTGATCATTGCCCCCAGAATCACGGGCATCGATCCAGCTAGCCTGCAATGCCATTGGCGTATCGATGTGCCTGAGGCGGTTGTGCCCGAAGCCAACCATTATGACGGTCCTGCCTTACGAATCGTATTTGGCCTGCAGGCCAAACGGTATACTGCCCGGCTTACTTTGACGAATACCGCCAACGGGATGAAGTATTTCTATAATTTCAAAATACAGGGAAAGACCGCATTTTCACAGGGATCGTTGGTGCTTTCGGTCCAGAACGGGGTCAGTATGCTCTCATTTATCAAACCCGACAATACCGTACAGCCGAATATTTATGAAGCTATCAACGGTGAACAATTGCCCGCAGAACCTTTACATATCCATTACTTAAAAAATCAGTATACAAGCAATACGCCTTTAGGATACTGGATCATTTCAAGGCAGGCGGGTGTACGGATCGATGTCAACGATCTGGTCAAAGAGACGCTTAAACCCGGCACCTTGCATGACAATTTTTTCCTGGCACCAAGCACGATCCAGGTGGGTAGTCTGCAGGCTCATCCCCAAGGTGTCCTTATGGGCGTGATCAATGGTAAATTTTATGGCGGTACGACCACCACATGGGATCAATCCAACACGTATGGGATGTTTGGAACCTATGCGGACGGCGACTATGAGCTGTCGCCCGAATTTGTGCTGACAGCGGTGGACGACAATTTTAGTGTGATTGCATTCGAGAAAAATAAAAAGCAATTTGTCCGCATCAATATCTATGGTAGCCCCATGTATTTCGGTACGCAATACAGTGCAGCACATACGGAGGTTTTTGACCCGCTCGATGTGGGAATGGAGCTCGTCAAAATGCTGCAGATCAACAATACGGATACCTACGCCTATGTCAGGGATACAGCGGGAAAAATTTATGAGCTGAAGTTCAACGCAAACTTTAATGGTCCGTTTTTGATTACGGCAGGGCACAAAAGGCCGTTTATACATCCGGAATGGATCAAGGAGGAGACCAGGATGCTGGCGGCCCGCAATGGCTATATCTATGTGGCCCATAGAAACCAAATATTTCGTTATAACCCTCTGAATCAGCAGGTCGACCTGCTGAAAACGGAGATGCAATCCGATATCAGTCTCTTAAAGCTGGAGGATGATCAAAATACGCTGATTGCAGGGGCAGCCGGCTCCCTTTATTACCTGGCGATCCAGGTGGGCAAAAATGGGGAGCTCATCAAAAAAATTGACGGTATCCCGGGTAATCCTGTGGATATGACCTGGCGGAAATAAACCAATACAGAAATCAAATTAAATAATTAAAGGACATGAACAATTTAAAAATAATGGCATGCGTGCTGGCTTTGCTGCCAGCTGTATCTTTTGGGCAGGAAAGTGGCTTTCAGATCAGCGGTACTGCACCGAAGGTCTTCAATGGAAAAAAGGTATATCTGGATTATACAAAAGACGGTTTTCCGGCATCTGACTCTGTTGCTATTGCCGATGGCAAATTTAGCTTTACAGGGGCAGTGGAAGAACCAACCTATTCACGTATGGTCTTTGATCCGGATGGAAAAGGCAAAATGCTTGCCCAGAATATCGGTGATCGTCTCTATTTCTATCTGGGCAATGAGCATTATACCATTGGAATCAGGGATTCGCTGAGAACGGCTTCCATAAAAGGATCGCCATTGCACAATGCTTATGTTGCTTATCTGAATGAAATTGGAGGTGGCTTTATGGATATCATCGATGCGGGTAACAAAGCTTTTGCTGCGGTAGACAAAGATGCTCCGGATGCGGAGGCGCAATACAAAGCGATCCATGAAAAATTCGAAGCGAAATTTGAGGATCGCCGTGTCAAAGAGCTGGCTTTTGCAAAAAACAATCCGAATTCGATCTTTGCGGTAGATGCCTTGATCGATGCAGCCAACAAGCGTAAGCTCAGCGAGATCGAGCCTGTGTTTCGGAAGTTGTCCAAAGAGGTTCGTCAACTGAGCACTGCCCGTCAGTTGGAGGCACGCTTTCTTGCTGAGAAAAGTGTAAAAATTGGCAATAAGGCGCCTGATTTTTCTCAGCCTGATATCCGGGGGAAAATGGTTAAGGTGTCAGATTTTAAGGGACAATATGTGCTGATCGATTTTTGGGCGAGCTGGTGTAGCCCCTGCCGTGCCGAAAATCCGAATCTGCTGAAAGCGTACAACAAATATAAAAGCAAGGGGCTGGAAGTCCTGGCCGTATCGCTGGATGATACCAAGGGTAGGAGCGCTTGGTTAAAGGCCATCAAAGACGATGGTCTGCCCTGGATACATGTCGCCGACCTTAAAGGCTGGAGCAATGAGGCTGCCGTACTGTATGGCGTACGTGCGGTGCCGCAAAATTATCTTGTAGATCCGCAAGGGAATATTGTGGCTTTAAACTTAAGAGGTGAGACTCTGCATCAGGAGCTCGCACGGATCTTTGGAAACTGATGTAGATAATTGATGACAGCTATCGGTAGCGTAGGGTGAAACGCGCTAATGATTCGCTATTTGTTAATGGGGTGTCCTTCGTGATCGGGCACCCCATCGTTGTTCTCTCTTCCGTTGCTCATACTTTTCGGATCCTATTCATCTTGAGCGCCAGTTTCATGAGGGTATTATTTCTTCAGGATTTTCAGCATCTGCCCGGCATAGTTTTTTCCGAGCTGCCGGTATCCTGCAGGACTGAAGTGCAATCCATCACCAATTCCCCTACATCCCGCAGAGGAGATGATATGTGCAGTGGGTAAGGTACTGGGCAATGTTCGGATTATGCTGTTCATACTAGCACATTTGCCGCCTTCTTCAGCAGAGAGAAGTTCTCCAGCTAGGAGGGGAACGTTCTCCGCTCTTAAATTGAGGTCCTTCAATAGCTGCTGGTATACTTTTTTTACCTTCCGTGGCCAGTCGCTGTCCCCGGTATTAGATTCACCCTGATGGAGCAAAATTCCTTTGATCACGCCTTTCTGCTGCGCAATCCGAGCCAGTTCTACCAGCTTTTTGTAGGGATCGTTATCATAAGCGGCGAGCATGGACTTCATCCAGTGAGGAGCTCGCTGCACATAACGTTGGGTGCTATCCTGATCAAACAACTGGATATGGCAGCCTCCCACCGCAATATTGAGCACGCCGACTTCGATATCGGCAGGCAGGTTTTCGACCAGCGTCCTCCCAAAGTAGTCTGCCGGCGTAAGGCCCGTTTGGCACCGGGTGATCGGAGGCTGAGCTGGATACCATTCACCAGCACGGCGACCCGACTCTGGACAATCCACAGCCTGTAAGGCATAGAAACGTTCGACGGCCGAGGTATCTTGTGGTTCAAAACGGCCATGCCCTTCCATGTTGGACTGACCAAAACACAGGTAAATATGAAAATCTTTGTTTTGCGCCAGAGCAGCTATGCTCGATAGGCCGGCAATTAGCGTCAGGATCAGAGATTGTATCAGATGTTTATATTGCATAGTCATAATATACAAAGTATTTCGCGATAGGTGGAACCTACCGCGAAAAAAGTGTAAGGGATTTGGGGAAAAAGTTAAATATCAAATTGTCTGCTGCATATAGCATACAGCCTTAGTTCATCGCTAAAAATTTGAATTTGAACAACTGACAGGAGGTACCATAATAATCCCAGAGATGCAGGGCCGAATTGCCGTCCATCACGCAGCTGGGGATATCCCATCCGCAGGTGCCATCGACTTTGGACAGGATTTTATAGTAGCCATTAGCTACAGGTATCACCTGCCAGGCCTGGGCATCGTTGCCATAATTCTGCCAAAGACGGATTGCGGTACCCAAGGCGTTGCTGCCGCTTTCCAGGTCGATGCAACGGCCGGAGGCGCTGGCTTTGGACACAAACCGCCAGTAGCCATTGCCCGCATTGATGGCGACCCATTGCTGGGCTGTAGCGCCGTTTCTGGTCCATGGCCTGAGGACAGCGCCATTGGCGTCTTCACCGAATTTTAAATCCAGGACTTTGCTGGCGTCGGTCTGAAACTCGATCTCATAAATGCCATTGTTGACCAGTCCCGTGACGGTGCAGTTGGAAATGGGATAGTTGGACGCGGCGTATTGCTGAAACCACTGTTTGACAGGTGCCGCACAGGCCTCCCAGTCGTTGTTGTAGGCCGTACCTGCATTGGGGTCACCTTTATGGATCAGATTGTCAGGTGCGAGTACATTCCAGCTCACGTTGCCGGATTGATCTACGATATATTTGAGGTTTGCACCGAAACCATTGCCACCAGCCGTACCTGTGTTGCCGATACCGAAGGTGCCGTACCCCTGTGGAGCCCAGTCGGTCTCGGTAATGGCTATAGGCGCAATATCAGCAATTGGTTTGACATTGGTATTCCAGGCATTCTGGAAGGACTGATAGTTGTTGACCCCACCCCAGTAGCCGGGATAGATATGGACCGCGTAGCCGATATTGCCGCCCGTGATCGGATGGTTGACATAGCCTTGGTAATGTGACTGCCATCCGGTACCCGGAACCCAGCAGACGTTATTTGCACCATTGCTACGGATGATATTGACCAACGGCTGAAAGAAATTTTTGAGTGCCGCAAAATGCTCGTTGCCCGTCGTGCCCCAGACACCATTGGTACCCAGTATTTCTACCGGTTCGTTAGCCAGTTCGAACATCACATTGTCGGCATTTTTCAGCCCGGGATGTTGTGATAAAAAGGTCCATACGGTCTTAAGATAGCTGTGGTAAGCATCATTGACGGCGATGCGGTGTGGACATACACCGGGAGGCCTTAGGATAACGTACATACCCCGGCTGCGGGCGTGATTGATCAACGGAACAATGACCTGGTCGGTATAGGTAACCAGACGGTTGTAATTGAATCGTGATATGTCGTTTTCGGGAATCGGAGCCCCGGGATCATTGGTCCAGTAGGGGTCGATATGGAGACGGATATAGTTCAGGTACCAGCCGTCAGCGGCACTGCTAAGCTTGTCCATCACTGCTTTGTTGTAATTGAGTGCACCCTGTACATTGTAATTATCCCAGGTACAATAGCCCGAATTGGCTCCGTATTGACAGCCATTGAACCAAGGACTGGGGGTAATGGCAACACCGTGCAGGACAACATTGTTGCCGCAGGGGTCTTTGAGGTGCTTGCCGCCCACATGCAGCGTCGGTGTAGGTCGGGGCCAGGTAGTCACTGCCTGCGCGGATACATTCGCTTTAAGGCTTTTGCTGGACTCTTCGGGTAATATCTTCTCGTCCAGTTTCGAGCAACCCAAGATCAAACTGAGCAAGAACACCAGTAGTAAGGTTGTTTTGTTTGTTCTCATAATTTATCATTTAATTTAGTGAATGGATTATTTTTTGTTCATCAATGCTTCGGCCATTCCTTGATAAGCAGGCTTGCGGACAAATGCTTCGGTCCATAGGCCAATTGGTTCACCGCGCCGCCAGAACGAATTGTCCTGATCAGGGCTGTCCAGCGGACTCCAGATGGTGATTCCGTACTGTTGTTTTTTTGGAATGAGCTCCAAGTATTTTTCAACGACAAACTTATACAGCTCAGCTTGTTTCTGATACATTTCGGCCGTGGCATTGGCGGTCTTGATGCCGTTGCCGAGGCCAATATCCAGTTCCGAAACCTTGATCAGTTTGCCGGTGGCAGCCAATAGATTAAACATATGGATAATATTATCCTTGCTGGTGTTGATATCGATGTGCATCTGGGTGCCAATCCCATCGACTTTGGCGCCTTTACTTTCAATATAGTTAACATAGGCGATCAGGCCTTTACACTTGTCTCCACTACCTTCGAGTCCGTAATCGTTGATAAATAAGAGATCATCGGGATTTCCATACTTACGGGCCAGCTGAAAGGCTTTCACCGCATAATCCTTCCCCAGGTAATCCTGCCAGTAAAATTCATCGGCTGCTAACTCTGTTTTTCCGATACCCGTTTTTAAGGCATATTGATCGGGCCAGTCAGACATAGGTTCATTGACTACATCCCAAGCTTTAACGTACCCTTTGGTTTTTTCTAACATGCCTGCAATAAATGTGTCGAGGGCCTCGAGTAAAATAGCTTCTTTCTCGGCGGGTGTTTTTTCGATGATACGGTCTCCGGGGCTACCATATCCCTCACCGTCTGCGGATAGACCTCTGGTAGAATTGTTGCCCCATCCGGTCCATCCATCTGCATTGGTTTCAAAGTCACCGTTGGAAATAAGATTAACTGAACTTCCGGATTTTGTCAAGATCACTTTATCGATAAAAATAGTGCCGTCATATTGCCCAAAGTTGATAATGAATCGATTGCGTTCTGCGGTGGCTGTCACTTTGAGCTCATAGGCTTGGTAATGGGTTGTCAAGGCGAGTGTGCCCATGTTATTTCCTGTGTAATTACTGGAGGTCTGAAGGTCTATCCCGATATTTCCTGTCTTACTGCCACGGGCCATGATCTTAAGTATATATTCACTACCGACTTCGGTTGGTTTAATATCATATGCGGTCTGTGCTTCCCATGCATTCACTACCGAAGGGTTGCTCATCTTTAGTGCATGTCCGGCAAGGGCAGGCCCTCCGGGGCCGGGAATGACAATGGGTGCGATCAGCTTATTCAGGTAGGCAGCATTTTGTCCTGAATGCCAGCATAAGGTGTGGCCATAAATTGCCATATTGTTTTCCTTTGCGGCGGTAATCAACTGTTCGACACGTGCCAGGTTAAGCGTTCCATCTGCCGTCACAATAGCACTATGTTTCATTTCATAACCCATCACCATTTCGTCAAAATTACGGTTGGCGAGTCTGTACATTACCCCTTTGTTAAAATAGTCATTCATATTGAGTGCCACCCCGAGCTTAAACGCTGGATTTGCCTGTCGGTTCAAATAGCTTTTCAGTGGATGATAGGAATCGATATCCTCCTGCGCCAGCACTTGTGCAGGTTTCTCCACCATATATTCCAGGGGCTTGTACTTGGAACAGGAACTCCAGACGCTGCCGAATGAAAGCAGGATGGCAATCGTTTTATTCAATGGTTTCATCGTTGTTCTTTTTGGATACATACTACTTTTTGATTGGTGTAAACGTTTCCATTTTTACTCCTCTGTCGCGCATGACCAAGGTATCCCTGCTGGTGACGGTCATCTGGGGCATATTAATGGAATAAGATAAGTATAAGGCATCACGGTCGGCATTCCCCCAACTGTTCTTTTCTCCCCGCTTAACAAATCTGCCACTGCCGCTGGCGGTAATCCCCGAGCTTGCCGAGCTGATACTACAGTTGTTGTCATCGTCAAAGATCAACATCAGGTTGACGTTGAGGTCTACCTGATCTGTACCCTTAAAAGTCAATGGGAGAATCGATTTTTTGAGCGCTGCTGTACTGAGATTTTTTACTTCATCTTTTTCCACATAGGCTTGACGCCTAACAACGTTTTTTGTCAAGCTTCCATATCCTTCTTTGCCAGCGATCTGATCCGTACCGCGGCGCAGGTAATTGCCATGCCACGGATTGATATATTTGAGAGCATAAAAAATAAAATCCTTCGGTGTGACATCCCAGTCGGATGCAATTGCTCTATTGGGATTCGGCCAGGAAGTTCTACCGGAAAGGATGGAATCTGCATTGACGACCTTTGTCATCCTTAACGGCAAAACGTAATAAGTCTCGATAGATTTCGGGTCATCAAAAAATGCATCGGTCAGCTGAACCTCCACGCCACCCGTTAAGCTGCCTTTTGGAATGTTGATCTGATTGCTGCTAAGTTCATAATAGTGGCTGGGCAAAGCCGTGATCGCTGCTCCGTTTTTGTAGCTAAGGCCGCTTGTGAGGCTGTTGTCAACAACAAAGTCTATCCGTATGTCTTTTTCGTTGGCATATACGCCAGCTGTCGTTGCCATGACTTTGACTTTATGTTGATTGTCCAGGCTGTTGTCAAAGATATCTTCCCCCAGAGTGACTGTCCTGACAGGAGTCTGATAAGCGAAGTATACAGATTGAAATTCAAAGTCCGGGAACTCCCAGTCGTTATTTTTGCAGGACGCCAGACTTACCAAAGTCATCGCGTATAGTAGATTGATCTTTTTCATCGTCAAAAGTTTATTGTTAGTTCCATCCCATGTTTTGTGTCAGATTGCTATATTTCAGTACTTCGCTGTAAGGAATGGGACCATGGTACATAAAGGGTTCATAAAGTCTATTTTCCACGGGGATCTCGGTATAGGTATTATTGCTGATACTGACTCCTTTTGCAGCAACATTGATATCCATTTTCCATCGGCGCAGATCCCAAAACCGAAACCCTTCAAAACAAAGCTCCAGCCGACGCTCGTTTTGGATGAGCTGCCGCATCTGATCCTTGTTGTTTTTTACCTGTTCCAGATAGGGGTCACCATTGGTCGTTCCTACACCTGCACGTTTCCGGATTGCTTTAATGATGTCATAAGCTGAGAAAGTAAAGGTCCCCATACCTGTAGGTCCCCAGGCTTCATTGGCGGCTTCGGCATAAGCTAAATAGATTTCTGTCATTCGTATACGAGCTGTGAAATGCATTTGCTGGGTAGAGGACGAAGGGTTTAAGTTGACGTCCTGGCGTAGCAGCTTTTTCAGGTAATAGCCAGTCCGGGTCGATGTTTCGACCTTATTCAATCCGTCGTTGGTGGGGCTATTTGCTGAACTGTTGATGACCGTATTGCTGACGCCCGCTGTAGCGCCGTTGACAATAATATAAGCTTTGAGCCTCGGATCTCTTTTGTCATAAGGATTTGTTTTGTTGTATCCCGAATTTGCATCACTGATCGGGTAGCCATTTTCCATCGGAAAGGCATCGACCAGATTTTGAGTTGGATTGAGTCGCCCATTGCCGAATAATGTGGGTGGAAAATGGTCTTGTTCCATGCTATTGCCATTACCTTTGTCTGTGCGCCATAATATCTCTGCGGGGTTTGCACCTGAAGCCAGACCGTCCACCATATCTTTATTGTACCAGGTAAATCCCTTCGGATCGATACCGCCGGGTCCTCCCTTGGCCTGAATGACTTGTCCTGCATAGGTTGCAGCTTGTTCCCAGGTCGTTCCACTACCCTCACTATATGCTGGGCTTGCAGCGAGCAGTGCTGCTCTGGCGCGAATTGCCTGTGCGATGCGCTTGGTCATCCGCAGTTTAAAATTGGATCCGAATACTCGGTTGTAATCATCTTTATTGATGGTTCCTGCATATTTCGCCGGAACCTGACTATCGGCACTGATATCTTCGTAATCCATCGGCAGGAGTTCTTCAGCTTTCTTGATGTCTTCATATAACTGTTGCATGCATGCTTCGAATGGTGCTCTGCTATGGTTAAAGTCTGAATTAACGTTTTCGGGTTCAAGGAGAATCGGTACGCCAAGAATTTCGCCGTTAACGCTCTTACCGGCATGCGATTGCAGTAGGTAGAACATGAATAGGGCCCGGAGACCATAGGCTTCACCTTTCATCCGGTCATTAAACAGGGCACTGATCTTGGGATCCAGCGCCCATTCCACTTTGTCGCTTAAGGATAAAAAGTTGTTTAGATATTGCATGGCTGCATAGCTATTGCGCCATTGGTCAAAAGGATTGTTTATGCTTGTCCATTGTCCGGTTGCTGATTTAAGGAAACTATTGTTCTTATCGTTGCTCACTGCATTGTCTGTGGCGACATCATCGAAGCTATAGCCGGGAACGCGGTTGTAGCCGTTTAACAGCAATCCTTGTGCATACAGGGGACGGCTATCGGCCGTCTCAATTTCAAGGTTATTTTCAAGTGCAGGCTCGAACATATCTTCACAGGATGAAAACAGCAGGCTGCTCATGATGGCTATGGTTAATATCTTTTTCATTATTCTTGTCTTAAATATGCATGATTAAAATAGCGCCTTCAGTCCCAGGTTGAAGAATCGCGTCTGTGGTGCCTGTCCGACATTTAACAGCATGGTTTCTTTTTCCTTGGCTATGGTCAGTAGGTTAGCTCCGTTGGCATATATTCCCAGTTCGTGTATAAACTTGGAATGGAACATACGTTTGGGGAAGTCATAAGATAGCTGCACTTTCGACAGGTTGATGCGATCGGTCTTATACAGCCAGAAATCTGAACTGCGAAAATTATTGTCACTATTGAAAGTGGTGAGACGCGGATAAGTTGCGGTTTCCTTGGTTGACTCTGTCCAGCGATTACGTACCACGACCGAATATTTGTCCTCGCCGTCTACCCAAAAGTAGGAGCTGTTTTTGAGTGCTTTGGCACCAAATTGTCCCGTTGCTGCAGCAAACAGTGTGAAGTTGTTCCATTTGACTGTTAGATTGGCACCTAATGTAAGTGGAGCACCGGCAAATCCAGCTTTACCTAAATAAACTTCGTCGCGTGTATCAATGGTGCCGTCCCCATTCTGATCTTTATACTTGATATCACCAGGCTTGACTTCACCGAATGAGGAAAATGGAGAATTGTCAATATCGGTCTGGCTGCTATAAAAGCCTTCATGCTGTAATCCCCAGATGGCATCCAGCGGCTTGCCAGTTCTGTTTTGATAAGCATACTGATAGAGTTCGTCTCTTTTTGCTGCGTTTGTGGTATAGTACATTCCATTGAAGCCCAAGGACACATATGCCTGATTGATGTGTTTGTTCAGATTGATTCCAAAATCAACTCCTCGTCGCTCGTCATCGTTAAAATTCACATAAGGGAGATCCGAGTAAACCGGCCAATACGTCATAAAGTACATGGGGTATTGTGTTGAAGCCTGAACTAGGCCGCCACTCATCCGATTAAGAAAGTATGAGGTACTGAATGTAATCAGGTTGTTGAAGAGGCCCCCTTCAAGGTTGATGTTGAATTCCTTACGTTTTGGAAATTTCATGTTCGGATTGTCGCCTCTGCGCCGGTCGAAAGAGTGGACAAGCTGACCATCGTTCCAGCTATACCACGAGGCCTCGTTGTAGGTGTAATAGCCCTGATAGAGGTAATAGTCAGTAATGTCCAGATCGGTGTTTAATATACCTGCCGAAACGGAAAATCTTAGATCGTTGACCACTTTGCTGTCAGCCAGAAAATGTTCCTCTGACAGACGCCAGGCAAGTGCCAGGGTGGGAGATAGGGCTTGCCTATTGCCTTGCGGTAATTTTGCTGAATGACTGTAGGCGCTGCTGAAGTCAACATAATATTTACCAGAATAGTTGTAGCCTAACTGTAGTCCAAGATTGGCATTACTGGTCTTGTGGTAGTTACCGGACGTACCGATCTGGAATGCGTTGGCCAGCAGGATTGCTGAAAGATGGTGTTTGGCGTCGTAAGTACGCGTAAAGTTCAGGGAGCCATTGAGACCGATTGTCTGCCTGTAGTTGCTGCCGCTTATATTTTGTACCCCAGACATCCTATCGTCGCCATATTTCGTGAGGCCACTGATCAGATCTTTTCCATCATAGGTATTCCATGAAACCTGATATACTGCATAGTTGTTGTTATAGGACTGATTATAATTTGACTGATAATCCACGGCAAGATTGGTTTTGAAAACGAGACCTTCCAGGATATTTTTCAGGTCGAAATTCAGGCCTGTGTTAAATTGGAACTGCCGGTTGTGATAACGGGTGTTTCCGCCAGCGTATATATTTGCAAACGCATTGGTCTGGTCCAGCTGGCTGCCTCCTAATAAGTATTTACCGTCGATGACAAAATTACTGTTGTTGACGTATACCAATGAATTGCTGTCCCCCGCTTCGATCATGTCTATAGGAATAAGAGGAGAGAAGCGGTGTGGTCTGCCGGTTGCGGCCGCACCCCAATAGTCTGCGTTGACGCCCTTGGAGATGTAAAAGCTGGCTGCAGCATCTACATTCAGCGAAATAAGGTCATTGACTTTGACGTCGATATTACCCCGCATACTAAATCTGTTGGCGCCGCCATTTTTTTTTGCTTCTCCAAAATTGAGCAACGAACCTTCCGACCAAAGGCCAAAATTGGTATAGTATTGCGCACGTTGATTACCGCCGGATATTTCGGCGGTGGCATCGTAGCGATTATAGTGGTTTTTAATGTATTCGGACGCGTAATAATCGATGTTGGGATAACGGAAAGGGTTGATGCCGGCTGCATGCTGGTAGATGGTCTCGGCGTTATAAAGCGGGCTTAAACCATCATTTTGCCTAGCCTCGTTATATAAGGACATGTACTCTGCCGAACCAAGGTATTGGGGGTAGCTGATCGCTGCGTGCATACCGCCGTTGGCCCTGATTTTTATTTGCTGGCCGCCAGCTTTACCCCGTTTGGTGGTGATATTGACGACGCCTTTGGCGGCACGGCTGCCATAGAGAGCGATGGCGTTGACGCCTTTGAGCACCGTGATCTGGTCGATTTCGGTGGGCATAACGTTAGTGGCGTCGCGAGGGAAGCCATCTACCAAAACCAGGTAACCGCTCATACCCCAGATGTTGCCGTTGTACCCCAGAATAAAGGCGTCCAGATTTTCGAGGCTAAAGGTGCTGTAATTTTTGTCGAGCAGCTGGGGAATATCCATAACCTGCACATTGCCCATGAGGTCTTTTTTCGGTACTTTCCGGAACGCTACCTGCACGAGTGCAGTGCTGTCGCTGCCAATCGTGTCCTGCTGGCCGGAGGCCGATATTCGCGTGAATTGGCTCTTATATGGTTCAGCGTTCAGTTCAATGGATGCTGCTGCCCTCGTGTTGTGGGCTATCGTGCAGCTTAATCCAAGACATAGTGCTATTCTTAATTTTTTGTACTTCATTTTTTTAACAATTAAATGAAAAGCCTGTTACCAACCCGGGTTCTGATAGAACTCGGCATACATATTGACATCTCTGACTTTTAGAGGTAGCCAGTAGTGCTTACTTGTGAATTTGCGTTCAAGAAGCAACTCTTCTTTGAGGTTGACCACATGGTTTTGCGATGGGTCTGTGTTATTGAATACTCCTGCACGGTCAAATGAAACTGACTTTTTTAACGTATAAGGAGATTCGGTCAATAATAGCCAGCGCCGCAAGTCATTAAAGCGGTGGCCCTCAAAGGCTAGTTCGACAGCACGTTCTCTACGGAGCTCGGGCAGTAATGACTCTACGGAAGTTAAGAACTTGGTATGCACGTGTCCCACCCCGGCACGGTCACGAACAACATTGATGGCATCCACCGCTGTTTTACTGTAATTTTCGGCTTTGCCGGTGGCCGAATTAAAAGCGATCATCGCTGATTCGGCATACATCAGATATACGTCTGATAAACGCATGTACGGTACATAAATATGAAGGTTTGTACCATAATTGTAGGCTTGGTCATACTTATTGGCTGTTATCGGAACAAATTTGCGGAGCACATAGCCTGTCTGGCTGCCAGACTGGATGTTGCGATAGCTTCCGCCGGTGTACAGGTTAGCATAACGATTGGCCTCGTCAGTCGTATTTCCCTGTACAACTTTTACGCCATCGAAGATAATATCCTTGTAGAAGCGCGGATCCCGGTCCTTCCAGGGGTATTCGGCATTATAACCCGATTCGGCATCCGATCGCGTAATGTCTGTGATGGGCAAGCCGTTTTTCATACCGTAGTAGTCGACATAATTTGCCGTCGGGATAAACTTAATGGCATCTCCATCGGAAACTACCAAAGGAATGTATTGCTTGCTGGTCCCGTAGTTGGATACCCATGCGTCAATGTAAGGACCTCTGAATATGGCTTCAGTACTACCCGGCATGGCGAAATTCAGTCCCGTTGTGTAAAAGTTCAGGTGAATATTGGCCATGGGGACAAGAGCATATTTTGTTTGTCCGTTCTCAATCAGGGTCAGTAATTCGCCAAATGCTTCAGCAGCTTTCTTACAGTATTCCGTGTGATAGGTTTTGCTTCCTGTAGACTGAAAATTCATCAGCGGGCTTCCCGCCCATAGATAGTTCTTACCGAGGTAAGCCAAGGCCATGATTTTATTGATACGTAACTGGTTTTTACCCAGCGTACGCTTTCCTGCAGTCGTATTGTCCCAGTCGATCGGCAACAGATTAGCGGCCTCCCTGAAATCGGCAGCTGCGAGGTCGGCACAGGCATGGTAGCTCAGCCTAGGTAGCCTCAGTTTCTCTGTACTCGGAAGTACATAATTGATGTATGGCATACCGCCAAAGTATTCCATCAGACGGTGGTGAAACCAGCCGCGGAAAAATAGCAGCTGCCCTTTGATCAGATCCTTTTCTTCCTGGGTTGCCTCGGTGAGTTTGTCGAGGTTTTCCAAGCCTAGACTTATTTTTCTAAGCCCAAACCATGCTGCGCTCCAAAGGTCACGATAGGCGCGGTTGGCGAATACATCATCATTGTTTGTGGTAAAATCTCCCTGATCCATCCAGCCCGAGCCCCAACCATCAGATTCTCTTTGCCAGCCCCAGAAATTGCCTTCGTCTATTTTGTGTACAAAATGATAATTGCCGGCTGTTGAAGTCATCTCGTCTTCGCCCCAGTTCCAGGAATTTGTCCAGTAATTGTTGCTGAAGTTGACAACACAACTGTATAGTTCTTCTGTATAACCTTGAAAGTTGACAAAGTTTTTAAATGCTTCTTTGGGTGATACATTGGACTGTTCTTCCTTGTCCAGATATTTTTTACAGGAGAGCAGAGAAGTAGAAGACCAAATGGCACCCGCTATAAAGATTACCTTGAAATATTTTTTCATAATAATTTGATTAAAAAGTAATATTAGCGCCTAGATTAAAGCGTTTTACAGTAGGATAGGCTCCTTGTGACGCCCAACCCGTACCAGCATAGTTGGACTCACGGTCATCAGGCATCTTGGACCAAAACAATAAATTGTTGCCGTTTAGAAACACACGCAGATGCTGCAGGCCCAGCCGTTTGACCAGGCTCGATGTATGATTAAAGGTGTAGGCTATTTCGGCTGTTTTCAGCCGGATGTAGGAACCGTCAAACATATACCTGTTGCCGGGCGTGTAACTGCTTGCCTGGGATAACCATCTTGGCAGGGGCACATCGGCATTGACATTGTCCTTTGACCAGTATGAGCCTTCGTCATAGGCCAGATTAAGCTGGCCCGAAAAGCTGTTGAACACCACCTGACGCGTGACATTGTTGACTGCGTACCATTGCGTCATCACACTGAAATTCTTCCAGTCGAAACCTAAGGTGCAGTTGTATGTGTTTTGGGGGACAGATGGGAAGGCATAGGGAATGTTGTCCTTCGTGTCAATAATGCCATCGGCATTGTAATCGAGTATATGGTAGTTGCCCGGTAATTTAGCTAGATCATTGCTTTCATGCGGCGTACTCGAATATAGCTCATCCCAGGTGTTGTAATAACCGGAACCAACATACGAGTAGGTTTGGTTGACCTGCTTATTGTCCGGTTTTTGATATTCAGGAAGCAGTTCAGCTGCATCTGCGAATATCACGCGATCTTTGGCGTGGGTGATATTGACGTCTGCCCATATTCTTAAATCCCGGTTGAGCTGTTTGTTGAATTTTAGTTCCACTTCGTAGCCTTTGTTGATCACCTCTCCATCGTTGACCGTAGGAGCGCTAACGCCGAAATAGGATGGGACAGAACGGCCAGAACCTGTAATGAGCACATTAGTCCTGTGGTCTCTGAAGAAGTCGACTTTTCCGGAGATCTGGTCATTGAATAGGCCAAAGTCCACACCAAAATTGAGTTTATTGACTTTTTCCCAGTGAATATCCGGGTTTCCAATCGCACTCTCTTTGTACCAGGTATAGGGGCTGGTGTTGCCGTCGGAGTAAGAGAAGCGACCGTCAACACCCAGACCAGCAGTACCGCCATAAGCCCACTGTGTTAAATACAGAAATCTCCCGCCGCCGCTGTCGTCTCCAATATCTCCGTACGATGCCCGTAGCTTTAACATATTCAAAAACGATAAGGGTTTCATAAACTCTTCTCCGGTTACTAACCAGCCGATACCTCCTGAATTAAAAAAGGCAAATCTGTTTTCTGGTGCAAACTTCTCCGAGCCGGTGTAAGCCCCACTGTAATCGAGCATATACTTATTCTTGTAGTTATACGTTGTCCGGAATACCCAGTCTTCCCGGTAGGAAGGTATACTGCTACCGGTTCCATATTGGTTGCGATTAACTAAGCCCATTGCCGTGATATTGTGGTTTTGTGCAATGGTCGTGGCGTAATTTAATTGTAGCTGATAGAAAAGTCTTCTATAGGTAGCCCCATCTCTGACTTGACCCGCACCAGTTGTCCAGTTGATACCTTCCACGAAGTCAAATCTGTTGGTGCCGTCGAATGCGGTCTGGTAGGTAGGTAATCCGGTATTGGGATCTATCCACTTGCTCTGGGTGTTGTTGTTGGCGTCGTTTATACCGCGCCCACCTTCGACAAAAGTGTTGTCCAGAGAGATTGTAGCGCGGGCGTCAAGGCCTTTAGCCAAAAATTTCAGGTCCTGCTCGAGGGTAAAATCGGTTGTAATACGGCTGGTCGTGATATACTCTGTACCACTGATGGCCAGCACGCGTGCGGAGTTAATTCCGGCTTGGGTATTCAGCGCGTAGTATCCCCAGGTGCCATCTGAATAACGGGGATAAATTACATCTGGTGCAACGGTATAGGCTGCGATCCAATAGGAATAGTCATTGCCGCCGCCCCATGGACTCTTCCTGACGCCGCGTGATCCCGCCAGGTTGGTCGAAAACTTGGTAGTCGGTGTCAGCTGAAAATCGAGATTAGACCGGACATTGAGGCGATTGAATCCATATCCGGCTTTATAGCCTCTGGCATTTTCGAATTGACGGAACATATCACCTTCGTACAGGTAATCTGCATTGGCAAAATATTTGACGAAAGGAGTACCGCCCGCAATATTGACGCTGCTATTCTGTGAAAATGCATGACTTCGGAACAGTTCTTTGCCCCAGTCGGTATTCACGTAGCGTTCGCGCTCGGTCTGGTCGGCTGGATAGCGATATTTATTGATGATGTCCTGAGGGAGATAATTGGCCCAGCTGGACGGGGAGATCCCTAGTTCGTATTCGATGACTTTATTTCGGAGCATCAAGGCGTCGTAGGAGTCCATTTTGCCCGGAAGCTGGGAAACAGTCTTGATAACGTTATTGACGGTACCCCGTATTTGCATCTGTCCCTCTTTGCCGCGCTTGGTGGTGATGAGGATGACACCATTGGCTCCCCTAACGCCATAGACTGCGGTAGCTGATGCGTCTTTGAGTACAGAAACCGTTTCGATGGAGCTAATATCGACGGCAGATAATGGCCGTTCAACCCCATCGACCATCACCAGTGGGTCTGTATTGTTCCATGTGCTCCGGCCGCGGATTACGATGCGTGGGTCTTCTTCGCCCGGCATACCTGTACTGGCCGTAGTGATGACTCCCGGGACATTGCCGGTCAGCGCCGCGCCCACGCTGGAGACGCCGCCAGAGCGTTCGAGAATCCTGCCGGAAGTCTGGGCAATGGCACCGACAACGGTTTCTTTTTTCTGGCGGCCATAGCCTACAACAATTGTTTCTTCTATTTCGATAGACTTGTCTGTAAGCTGTATGTCAACTGTAGTTTTATTGGCAACATCTACCTCTACTTGCCCATAGCCGATTTTGGAAACGGTCAACAGATGTTTGTCTGCAGGCAGCAGTAATGTAAACATGCCGGCGTCGTCACTTGCAGTGGCCACGGATGTACCCTTTACTTTAATCGAAGCACCGCCTATCGGCGTTTGGTTGCCATCGACTATCTTTCCCCGAATCTGCCGCTGGACCTGAGCCTGTAGTGTCAATTGTCCGGGGAGGATAAAAAACAATAGTAAAGTCAATGGTCTAGCTATTCCCCATAGCTTTTTCCAATACCTTACCAATGTGATCATAGATGTAATCATCATAGCATTTGTGGATTGATAAATAGGTTTAAAAAATTCGTTGGTTAACTTGTTTGTCTTGTGGCAGTCGTGATGCACTTGTGTACTGTCAGGGAATCTGTGCATAAAATGCGGCCGAACTAAGGATCATCCAGTGCTGTAGTCATCGTGTTTAAATAATTGGTTAAGTAGCTGGTCTGAAATGTATAGCAACCGGTTGCATTGCTAGTGAATACATAGTTTCCAATCGGAGATACCTTTCAAAACAGTTTATAATTGTTGATCAAAACTAGTTATTGTAAAATTTTGGTGATAGTAAGAATGTTTAAATGAAGGATAAGAATGTCAAAAATGACCATTCAGAAGCTATTATTGAGTGCAGCTACTGGTATGAACGGGATTATTTTGATAAATTAGCAGGTAGTTCACAATGCTATTTTATTGGCGCAGACTTATACCTAAATATATGACACGGACTTTATTGCTCATAGCCTGGACGATGCTGACCTTAATTGTTTATGGGCAAAATCTGCCCGTGACTTTTCAACGCTATTATTCGAAAGATGGGCTCTCATCCAATACAATCTATAGCATCTACAGGGACAGTTACGGATTCTTATGGTTAGGTACGGAAGATGGGCTCAATCGGTTTGATGGCCGCCGATATCATGTATACCGTTATAATGCGGACAATGCAAATGGTTTGATGGCGAACCATATCACCGCCCTCTGTGAAGATAAGAAGGGGCGGATCTGGATCGGTACCAATGGCGGCGGGCTGAGCTATTATGACCGGCAGACCGATCGCATTCGCGCCTACAGCATGACCCCAGATGAAAAATGGCTCAGCAGCGCGATCAATGCGATCGATCAGGACGCGGCAGGAAATATATGGGTCGCTTCCTATGGTGCGCTGTCGATCTTGGACGTCAACAGCCTGCAGAAGGCAGTTGAGCCAAAATATAAACGCATTCTCGAGACCTTTGCCGATAAGGTCAGCAGCTGTGTCTTCCGCGATCGCCAAAACAATATGTGGGTATCGTCGGAAAATGCTGTATTTCGTATCTCAGCTGATCTAAAGACAATAAGACGTTTTGAGGTGCTGTCTCAACGGGAGGGATATGGGAACGGTGTTGAAGTGACCTCCATCGTCGAAGATGACAGAGGGCGTATATGGATCGGCTCGATGCTCGGACTCAAATATCTGGATCCTGGACAGTCGCAATTTACTCAGTTTGCATCACAGCCGGGAATGGGCAAGTTGAGTAGCCCAAGAATCTACGCGCTGCGCCACAATGGCCGGCAGGCGATCTGGATCGGCACCGACAATGGTCTTGATGTGCTTAATACCGATGATTTTACCATCCGGACCTTTAGGCCTGATCCCAGTGATATCCATAGCCTGTCACATAAATCTATACGATCTATCTTTTTGGATGATAGTGGAATTTATTGGGTGGGCACTTTTCAGGGAGGTTTGAATAAGTACGACACCAACTTGAGCCAATTTCGCCTGAAAAGCTTGAATTTTTTGGAAGGCAAGACAGGTGACCCCGCAATGATCACTTCATTTGCCGACTATCAACAGAGCATTTTCCTCGGGGTCGATGGCGGTGGGGTCTGGAAATATAACCGTACAAGCGATGTGCTGTCCCCTTTTAATTTAGGTCCGGGGCTTCCTCCAGACCTAACGGTGCTGACCCTCGAGAGACAGCAGGATCAATTGTGGGTCGGGACCTACCAACATGGTGTGCTCTCTTATGACCTGCCCAGTGGGAAGCGAAAGCATTATCTGGCGGGCACTGGGCGGGACAACTTAAATAACAACGATATTTTTTGCCTCAAAAGCGATTATCAGGGAAATATATGGGTGGGAACCAACGGCGGCGGTATCAATGTGATCGAAAAAGGAGGTGCTACCGTAAAAAAATATACGCGCGATATCCATAGGGATCAGGGGATACAGCTGCCGGGAAATTTCATCCGCGCACTGGAAGAGGACAGTGACCACAATATGTGGATCGGTACCTACGGCTCAGGGCTTGTTAGGTATAACCCTACAACCCGCAGCAGCACGGTCTATGACAAAGCCAACCATCAGTTGCCCAGCAACTATGTGCTGGCGGTATATAGCGATAAAAAAGGAAATGTCTGGGTGGGAACAAACGGCAATGGTGTCGGCATGCTCGAAAAAGGAAAAACGCAGTTTATATCGCTTTCTGAAAAACATGGTCTGGCCAATGGCGCGATACAGAGTATCATTGAAGATGATAAAGGCAGGATATGGTTTGCGACTAATAAGGGGCTGAGCTGCTATTTTCCGGAGAAGAAGCTATTCAAAAACTATTCGAATGCTGTGGGCTTGCAGGAAGGAGCTTTTATGCTCGGTGCATCGTTGAAGACATCCGACGGTGAGATGTACTTTGGTGGACAAAAGGGATTCAACCATTTTTTTCCGGCCAACCTGAAGACCAACGTGAATCCAGCCCGCGTCGTGCTGACGGAACTGAAAATTGACAATACCATCGTGCAACCCTCGGATCGGGGAGCCATACAGCAGTCTTTGCTGACCGCGGAGCGTATCGCACTGAAGTACAAACAGAATTTTTCCATTTCTTTTGCTGCACTTAATCTCACCGTGCCCGAGGACAATCAATATGAGTACAGGCTTGTGGGCTTTGATAAAAATTGGATCCGTAACGGCCGTGAAAATAATGCCTATTATACTAATCTGGATCCGGGAGACTACATCTTTCAGGTCCGGGCGAGCAACAACGATGGAATTTGGAATACGGAAATCAAATCTATTGGCATCCATGTCGCTCCGCCTTTCTGGCGTACAGTATACGCCTATATCTTGTATGTGGTAGTTGTGGCAGCTGTGCTGCTGCTGATCCGGCGTCGTGGTATTCAGCGGTTGAAACAAAAATTTGCCCTTGAGCAAGAACGGATGCAGGCCCGACAGCTCATCGAGCAGCAGAAAAGAGATGCCGAAGCCAAACATCAGCTCGACGCCATGAAAATCAGGTTTTTAACAAACCTAAGTCACGAATTTAGGACGCCAATTTCGCTGATTATGGGACCTATTGATGCACTGCTAGCGAAAAATAAGGATAGCAATCTGGGAGAACAGCTCAGCTTAATCAGCCGGAATGCACGGCGTCTATTAAATCTGGTCAACCAGCTGCTGGACTTCAGAAAGATGGAATACCATGAATTAAAACTGCAGGAAGAGGACGGTGAACTGGTTTCTTTTGTACAGGAGGTTTACCGGTCTTTTTACGATATGGCCCTACAAAAAGGAATAGATTACTCATTTTTCCCTTGTCAGGATAAAATCTACTGCCGTTTTGACCGCAATAAAATCGAGCGCATTCTGTTCAATCTGATATACAATGCGTTTAAGTTTACCAAAAGAGAGGGCGATATCGCTGTTCGTATTTCATCCGTCACGGTGGCAGACCAAAAGCTGCACGTTCATATCGAGGTTCAGGATACGGGTATTGGTATTCCCGAGCATATGCAAAAATGTATATTTGAAAGCTTTTTCCAGTATGATAGTGACGGGAAAGTGGCTAGCCAAGGCTCAGGCATCGGATTGTCGATAGCACAGTCATTTGTGCAGATGTATAAAGGAAAAATCTCTGTCAATAGCGAGCCCGATAAGGGCAGTGTGTTTGCTTTTGACCTTTGGCTGGATAAGACGGAGGCTGACCTGAATAGTATACCTGAGCCCGACATGAAGCTTCTGCCGGAAGTCGTGGACGTTAGACAAAGTCCGGTTGTGCTTATTATCGAGGACGACGAGGATTTTCGGTATTATCTCAAAGAATCTTTGAAAGGGTATTATCAGGTGATCGAAGCTACAAACGGAAAAGACGGCTGGCAAAAAGCACTTTTTCATCATCCCGATCTGGTCGTCAGCGACGTGCAGATGCCCTATCTCAATGGGATGGAATTTGCCCAAAAGTTAGCGCAGGATAAGCGCACCAAACATATTCCGGTGGTTCTGCTGACAGCTTCGCAGGCCGACAATGGCGAGGTGTGCGGACTTGAGTCGGGAGCGGTAGGATACCTGACAAAGCCATTCGATATGGAAGTGCTGATCGCCAAGATCAACAGTCTGCTGCATCTGAATCGGGCGTTTAGGGAAGTATACAGCAAGCAGGTATCCATCATTCCTCCAGAAATGCCCATCGTATCCGAAAAGGACAAATTTTTACAGAAGGTACTTACTTACGTCCACGATAATATCGACAATCCGCAATTGTCGGTAGAGGCTTTGAGTGCCCATATTTCAATGAGCAGGGCCTCGTTGTACAATAAGCTACTGGAATGTACCGGAATGTCGCCTGTAGACTTTATCCGCTCAGTAAAACTGGAAAAAGCCGCGAGCTTATTGGAGAAAAGCGATAAGTCCATATCTGAAGTAGCCTACGAAACGGGATTTGCAAATCCGAATTATTTTACGAAAGTGTTCAAAGCAAAATACCATATGACACCAAGTGAGTATATTCAGTCGCAAAAAAGTGTATTTTAAACATTTTTACCCTTCTTTTTTTTATTTGTTGCAATCCTATAGGGTTGAAAATGATAGTTTTGTCCTATAACCAAGCGCCCAGTTGCGGCGTCTACACAAACTAATCAACTGTAAGAAATATGAAGTTTTTTATCGATACGGCCAGTCTTAACGACATCCGTACAGCCCAAAATCTAGGTGTATTGGATGGGGTAACGACCAACCCCTCGCTGATGGCCAAAGAAGGGATCACAGGGCAGGAGAATGTACACGCTCATTACCGGGCAATCTGTGAAATCGTCGACGGTGATGTGAGCGCAGAAGTGATCGCAACCGATTATCCGGGGATGCTGGAAGAGGGTTTGCAGCTTGCTGCACTGGATAGTAAAATCGTTGTCAAAGTGCCTATGACCGAAGATGGCGTCCGGGCCATCAAATATTTTAGCACCCATGGTATAAAAACAAACTGTACGCTGGTCTTTTCTGCTGGACAGGCGCTGTTGGCAGCGAAGGCTGGAGCCACTTATGTATCACCTTTTGTTGGCCGCCTCGATGATATTTCGGTGGACGGACTGGCGTTGATCCGTGAAATACGCACGATTTACGACAATTATGCTTTCTCTACACAAATTTTAGCGGCCTCGGTACGTCACAGTGCCCATATCCTCGGCTGCGCCCGCATCGGTGCGGACGTGATGACCGGCCCATTACAGGCGATCTACTCGCTGCTCAAACATCCTTTGACAGACAGTGGGCTAGCCCAGTTTCTTGCTGATCACCAACGCGTAGCCGCACAAATGAACAACTGAGATGGTAATGACAAAAAATAGTATACATAATTTAGAAGCTATTGTTAAGCAGGTCAGAAGAGATATTCTGCGGATGGTGCACGCCTGTCAGTCGGGGCATCCCGGCGGCTCACTGGGCTGCACCGAACTATTGGTCTGTCTTTATTTCGAACTGATGCAGCGAAATGATCAGTTTGATATAAATGGAGTGGGGGAAGACCTATTTTTTCTTTCGAATGGACATATATCCCCGGTGTTTTATAGTGTGCTGGCCCGCGCTGGTTATTTCCCTGTGCACGAACTTGCGACTTTCCGTAAGCTGAACTCCCGACTGCAGGGGCATCCGACGACCCACGAAGGACTACCGGGTATCCGCGTGGCCTCCGGTTCGTTGGGGCAGGGGCTGTCGGTGGCTATTGGCGCTGCACAGGCAAAGAAATTAAACAAGGACGGGCGGCTGGTCTATGTACTGATGGGAGACGGCGAATTGCAGGAAGGACAGGTATGGGAAGCAGCCATGTATGCCGCGCACAATAAGATGGACAATCTGATCGCGATTGTAGATTACAACGGTGCCCAGATCGATGGTGCGACCAAGGATGTCCTGTCGCTCGGAGATCTCCCCTATAAATGGATGGCATTTGGCTGGAAAGTCATTGAAATCAGACGTGGAAATGATATGGCCTCGGTGATCGACGGTCTCAGAAAAGCTCAGGAAATGACATCAGCTGGCGTGCCGGTGATGGTGCTGCTGCATACCGAAATGGGTAATGGTGTCGACTTTATGATGGGATCGCACAAATGGCATGGGATCGCACCAAGCGACGACCAGCTGGCGGCGGGATTAAGCCAGAATGCAGAGACGCTGGGCGACTATTAAGCATGGAACGAGAAGATATCGAAATTGACTAACATGAAGAAATATACATATACAGAATCGAAAGACACGCGATCGGGCTTTGGTGCCGGACTGCTGGAAGCTGGCAAGCAAGATCAAAATGTGGTCGCACTCTGCGCTGACCTGATCGGTTCGCTCAAGATGAACGATTTTATCAGAGCTTATCCGGAACGTTTTTTTCAGATCGGCATTGCCGAAGCCAATATGATGGGGATCGCTGCTGGACTCACTATCGGCGGAAAGATCCCATTTACAGGTACGTTTGCTAATTTTTCGACTGGTCGGGTATACGATCAGATTCGTCAGTCCATCGCGTATTCGGACAAAAACGTGAAGATTGCTGCTTCGCATGCCGGTCTGACGCTGGGAGAAGACGGAGCCACGCACCAAATACTGGAAGACATCGGGTTGATGAAGATGCTGCCGGGCATGACCGTGATTAACCCTTGTGACTATAATCAGACAAAGGCGGCAACCATTGCTGCTGCTAAGTATGAAGGACCGGTTTACCTGCGGTTTGGACGCCCTGTAGTACCTGTATTTACACCCGAAGATCAGGAGTTTGTGATTGGTAAGGCCATCTTACTCAATCCGGGGACGGATGTCACGATTATCGCAACCGGCCATTTGGTGTGGGAAGCCATTCAAGCGGGTGAAAAACTGGAGGAGCTGGGTATTGATGCCGAAATTATCAATATACATACCATCAAGCCGCTGGATGAGCAGGCAATACTTGATTCGGTCGCGAAAACGGGCTGTGTAGTCACGGCGGAAGAGCATAACCGGCTCGGTGGCTTGGGGGACAGTGTCGCGCAGCTGCTGATGCGACAGCTGCCAGTTCCTCAGGAATACGTCGCTGTGGACGATAGCTTTGGTGAATCCGGAACTCCAGCCGAACTCATGGACAAATACGGGCTAAATGCCGAAGCGATCGTAGCTGCAGTAAAGCGCGTCCTCGAGAGGAAATGAAAGAAGTAACAGGCAGGAAAAGTAACCTGAATAGTTGTATACAGTTAAATAGACCATAAAATGAGAAAGATCATCTGTACGGTATTGTTGATGTTTTCGGCGGCCTTCATGTTGCAGGCACAGCAGGCTGCACCGAAAGGTTTCGATGTTGAAAAGAAATTGGCTGTTGCCGGGAAAATCGATAGCATCATGTATCCGTCAAAAACTGTGGGCGTATCACGGAAAGCCTTGGTATATACGCCCCCCGGCTACGATACCACAAAAAGATATCCCGTGCTTTACCTTTTGCACGGAATCGGCGGTGACGAAAGAGAGTGGTTGCGGCACGGCAATCCAAAGGTTATTCTGGATAATCTATATGCCCAAGGAAAAATAGAGCCTATGATCGTTGTGCTGCCAAACGGCCGGGCGATGAAGGATGACCGTGCCGGCGGCAACGTGATGGCTCCCGACCGTGTGGCAGCATTTTCGACCTTTGAAAGGGATCTGCTGGACGATTTGATTCCATATGTCGAAGCGCAGTTCCCGGTTTTGGTAGCCCCAGAATACCGTGCCATTTTCGGCTTATCCATGGGCGGAGGACAAGCATTGAATTTCGGTCTGGGGAACCTTGACAAATTTGCCTGGGTAGGCGGCTTTTCATCGGCACCCAATACCAAGTTGCCACAAGACTTGATACCAGACCCGATGCTAGCAAAACGAAAATTAAAGCTGCTCTGGATTTCCTGTGGTGATCAGGACGGTCTGCTTAACTTCAGCAAGCGAACACATGATTATCTGGAAGCACATCAGGTGCCCCATATCTATTATCTTGAACCCGGAGGCCACGATTTCAATGTCTGGAAGAATGATCTCTATAATATTGCGCAACTCCTGTTTAAAAAGTGAAACGTTGGCCGTTGTTTCTGCCGTGAGACGGGACACGACACATGTTGGCCCTAGGCGCGGGCATGGTTAACGCAATATCTTTTTAGAACTTAGTATGATGAAAATGAAAAAACTAGTCCTGATTTTTGCTCTGATGAGCCAGCAATTGCTCTTGGCCCAGCAGGCGCATAATCCCGTCATCTTTGCCGATGTGCCGGACATGTCAATGATACGTGTCGGTGATACTTATTACATGAGCAGCACAACCATGCATATGAATCCCGGGGTACCGATCATGAAATCCAGAGACCTAATCAACTGGAACCTTGTCAGCTATGCCTATAGTCGTCTGGGTGATAGCGACGAACTGAATCTTGCAGGACAAAAGAATGCATATGGCCATGGCTCCTGGGCCAGCAGCTTGCGTTTTCACGAAGGTATGTACTATGTGAGTACCTTTTCTTCCAACACTGGTAAGACGCATATTTATTATACAAAGGATATCGAGCATGGTCCTTGGCAGGTCCGGGAATTTCAGCCCATGATGCACGACCATAGCCTGTTTTTTGACCAGGGGAAAGTGTACATGGTCTGGGGCGGGGGGCGCCTGCATATCGCCGAACTCATGCCTGATTTTTCGGGCATAAAGGCCGGAACACAGCGGGTGTTGATCGATAATGCCTCCTTGCCAGCCCTTGCTAGGGGCGAGAAGACTGCTGGCTTGCCGGCGGAGGGATCCCAGCTGTTTAAGATCAACGGCATGTATTACCTGTTCAATATCTCCTGGCCAGCAGGCGGAATGCGGACCGTCATTGTTCACAGAGCCTCCCGATTGGAGGGACCATATGAAGGACGGGTGGTCCTACAGGACCAGGGCGTCGCACAGGGGGGCTTGATTGATATGCCGAACGGGCAGTGGTATGCCTATCTTTTTCAGGATCATGGCGCTGTGGGACGGATTCCATTCTTAGTACCTGTCAAATGGAAGGATGGTTGGCCTGTATTGGGAGTGTCGGGCAAGGTGCCTACTGCATTGGACCTTCCGGCCAATAGGAGCCTGATGCCGGGGATCGTCGCTTCGGACGATTTTAGCCGTGAAGAAGGGCAGCCAGCGTTGCCGCTAGTGTGGCAATGGAATCACAATCCTGAGGATAGCTTATGGTCGCTAACGGAACGTAAGGGCTTTTTGCGTTTAAAGACAGGACAGTTGACCGACGATTTTTTACAGGCCAAAAATACGCTGACTCAAAGGACGATCGGTCCTTCCTGTAGTGGTACGGTCGTCATCGATGTGACCAAAATGAAAGATGGAGACTTTGCAGGACTGTCCCTACTACAGAAAAATTATGGACTCCTTGGGGTGCGCATGGAAGGCGGCAGCAGATCGCTGATTATGGTCAATGCCGGGTCCGGAAGCCCGCAAGAGGTAGCCAAAATACCGTTAAGTAAAAATGAGCTATTCCTAAGGGCAACCTGTGACTTTGCAGACAGAAAAGACATTGCCCGATTTTATTATAGTATCAATGGACGCGATTGGATAGCCATAGGCGATGAGCTGAAGATGAGTTATACTATTCCACATTTTATGGGGTACCGATTTGGCCTGTTTAACTTCGCGAGTAAAGAAGGTGGCGGCTATGTTGATTTTGACTATTTCCATATCGATACGAATTAAAACGATGATGAACAAACTTAATTTTATGCGTTTACCTCTCGGATTACTTATGATCTGCCTATGCTTAACAAGGCCTTTAAAAGCACAAAATCCGATTATCCAGACCAACTACACCGCTGATCCGGCACCATTGCTGTACAACGACCGGCTGTATTTATATACCACACATGACGAGGATGAGTCTACTTGGTTTAACATGAACGACTGGCGGGTGTATTCGACCAATGACATGGTCAACTGGACCGACCATGGGGCCATCTTGTCGTATACCGACTTTGAATGGGCTAAGGGAGATGCCTGGGCCGCGCAATGTGTAGAGAAAAACGGAAAATTTTACCTCTATGTGCCTGTTATCTCCAAATTCAACAACCGCGGTGCCATAGGTGTTGCCGTAGGGGACAGTCCATTGGGACCTTTTCACGACCCCCTGGGTAAACCACTGCTGCAAAGCGATTGGGGAGACATCGATCCCACCGTGTTTGTCGATACGGATGGTCAGGCGCACATGTACTGGGGCAATCCCAAACTAAAATACGTCAAGCTTAACGAAGACATGATCTCCTATAGTGATGACATCGTGGAAGTGCCGATGACTGCTGCGTCATTCGGAAAAAGGGACGGCGATCCGAAGCGGCCTTCGGGCTATGAAGAAGGCCCTTGGTTGTACAAGAGAAATGATCTCTACTATCTCTTCTGGCCGGGAGGACCATTGCCTGAATTTATAGGCTATTCGACGAGTAGAAAAGCCGAAGGTCCCTGGAGGTATGGCGGAGTTGTCATGCCTGCGGAAGGAAAGGCTTTCACGAACCATCCCGGGGTGGTTGATTTTAGGGGCAAGACCTTTTTCTTTTATCACAACGGTGCCCTGCCGGGCGGTGGAGGCTTCACGCGCTCGGTGGCCGTTGAAGAACTGAAGTTCAATCCGGATGGCAGTATCCCGGTAATGAACATGTCTCCCGGGATTAGCGAGGCCTTAGCGCCGGTGAATCCCTATGAGCTAACCCAAGCCGAAACGATCGCTTGGTCCGAACAGCTGAAATCGGCTCAGAATGATCAAGTAGGTGTTTTTGTCAAAGCCCTAAAAGATGGAGCCTATAGCAGTGTCAAGCATGTTGATTTTGGTGAAAGGGGAGCCACAACTTTCCGGGCGCGGGTAGGAACAACCCACAATGGTGGTGTAAGCCTCGAAGTCAGATCGGGTACTGTCGACGGGCCTTTATTGGCTACGTTACAAGTCCCCATAACAGGGGGCGACGATCGCTGGACGACGGTGGAGAGTGTGCTGTCCAACCGGATGACAGGTGTGCATGACCTATACTTTGTCTTTAAAGGAAAAGCTCCTTCCAATATCCTCCATTTTGACTGGTGGCGGTTTGGCAGATAAAAGAGTATTACTTCGACAGTGTACCAGCAGGATGTGTACAAAGGTAGGTAACAGGTGTTAAACATGTTAAGTGTCAGACTCCATTCTGTTCTGTCAGCTGTCGGTGGAGTGGTCTTAGGGGACAATAAAAAAATATTCAAAAACTAATTTATACATTATATGAAGAGATTACATATTGTCTTCAAAAAAAAGACAATCGCCTTATTATTTTCTGTTACGGGAATATTATCCACAGCCTCGGTGTTGGGGCAAAACAAGCAAGATGTCATACGGGATGCCAGTAAAAGTTTTGTGTATCAGTCTATTGGAAATCCCTATCTCCCCCTTTGGGAGCATCTTCCTGACGGTGAGCCCCGTGTGTTTGAGGATCCTGACCATCCCGGAAAATATCGGGCCTACATCATCGGTTCACACGACCTGCGCTTTAGCAGCTACTGTGGACCTGACATCCGAATGTGGTCGGCTCCCGTTGAAGATTTAAGCAGCTGGCGCGATGAGGGGGCTATTTTTACCTACCAAGTGGATGGAAAATGGGATGTGATGTACGCCCCAGACCTGGTGGAGGTCAAGAGAAAAAATGGTAAAAAAGAATATTACTTATTTCCACATAGCCGGGGGGAGCACCGTGAAGCGATGGTCGTCAAAGGTGATAGACCCAATGGCCCTTTTAAACCGATAAACCTAACTGCAGATGGCAAACGTACCTTGCCGGGTAGTATCTTGGGCTTTGATCCAGCGGTTTATATTGAATATATCACCGATCCGAACGATCCAGACTACGAAATTGGCTTCCGGGCTTACGGTTTTTGGGGCTTTCAGCGATCCATGGCTGCCCAGCTGGACCAGAATACGATGTATTCGTTGCGACCGGGAACGGAAATCATCAATTATCTTTTGCCGGCAAGTGCGCGATATGGACAGCTTCGTGATCCCAAAGGAACGACTTATCCCAACATTTTCCAGGGCGAGGATCTGGGAACCTTCAATTTTTTTGAAGCCTCGTCCATACGTAAGGTGGGCAATAAGTATGTCACGGTATATAGCGGGTATTCAGGGCCCGAATACGGAGTGGGGAGTTCCAACTCCACACTACGGTATGCTGTTGCAGACTCGCCACTGGGGCCCTGGAAGAGCGGCGGCGTATTGATCGACTCCCGTGCTCCAGTACTGAACCGAGATGGATCAGCCATTGAAACCAGCAATGCAGGGCACAATACACATGGCAGTATCGAACTCATCAATGGACAATGGTATGTTTTCTATCATAGACCACCACGTGGTTTTGGTTTTGCGAGACAGGCGGTAGTTGAACCCATTAAGGTTGAATGGGATGAAAAGAGTGTGAAAGATGGCGGAATGGTTAGCATACGGGCTTTTGATCCTGATCAGAATAACTTGACCATACGGGACAAACAGGGAAGAGAATACAAAGGGGCAGAGGTCACATCGGAAGGCTTCCATTTTTATGGGCTGGATCCTTATCAGTATTACTCCGCTGGATATGCTTGCTATCTTTCTGATATCAGCTTGCAGCAGGATTCCTGGGATGTTTGGGACAACCATATGCCGGTGACCAATCTAAAAAATGGTACCATTGTCGGATTTAAATATTTCGGGTTTGGTGGCCTCGATCAGGACAAGTTTGGATTGAAGGCATTTGAAGGTACCAAAGCGGGGAATAATACCGCTTTTAATGTATTTATTACGCCCAAAACGCAAGCAGCCTTTAAAATCAATGTATGGCTAGACGGCCCTTGGGACAATGATACCTGGAAAGGTACCCAAATCGCACAGATATCTGTTCCTGCAAACGCAAAGTCTGCTGTCACCCAATTTACCGTTGACGTATCGAAATATGTTGATCATCTGGATCGCAAACATGCGCTGTACTTGGTTGCAGAGGGAACGGAGGGTGAGGCTCTATTTGATTTTATTGGGCTCGGATTCAGTTCAAAAGTGCATAAAATTGAACGGCCCATATCACCTACTGTGCATGTTACGGTCAATGGTCAACGGCTGGAACTTCCTGCCATTCCAGTCAGGTCCACAGATAGCAACGGATTAATCGGCTATAATAACTACGAAATTGCTTATACGATGGCAGCGGGCAGTCAAAAAAATCCGGTAGTAAAAGCGTCCTCAGACAACCCGGCTGTTAAGATCCATGTTGAGCAGGCCAATTCAGTGACGGGCTACGCCGTGGTGGACTGCACATACAAAGGTCAGAAAAAAAGCTATCGTATAAAATTTAATCAGCCTTAGAGGACTGGGGCATGTTGTCTATTTTACTATATACATCAGGATTAAATTAATAAGAGAGGCATAGCCTCTCTTATTAATTTAATCCTGATCCCAATAATCGTCATCATAATCATCATAAAAATCTTCAGGATGTCTACTGATGGGTACATCATTGATGACACGCATGTTGGCCCGTCCGAGGTCTACATTAATCATAAATGAAGGGATATCTACCGAGAATCGCCAATTACCAGCATCTAAATACACATAGCCACCCCGGTAAGGATCGTAAAATGTGCGGTAGTCTTCAAAGTAAACATGATGTCGAGCATCATACCGATGTGCCCGCGCCCAAGCGGGAATACCGTGTTTGCGACGTTCTTTTTGATATTCTTTTCGTCTTTTTGCAGATTCCCGATAATACTCGGCTTCTTTTTTATCACGCTCACGATAATATTCATCTCTTTTCTTTTCACTTTCCCGAATATACTCGTCACGCTTTTTGTTGGCTTCTCTACGGCGTTCCCAACGCTTATCGTCGTCTCCACGCTGAGCCTTGACTTCATTCACCCCTGCAGTAAGTAGGGTAAGGCTGGCAGCCATTATTAAAGTAAACTTTTTCATAGCATCTGTCTAATTATCGAAGCACTATTCCAAAACTGTACCAAGTTTGGAATGCTGTCTTTTCGATATGACCTCGCTTCTTTGGAATAGTTTAAAACCGTATCCTAGATTATAGTCCTTCATATAACCCGACAGCCCTTTATGATCATTAGATATCTGAATAATCTGTTGGTCTACAAAGGGTAGTTACGTTTTTGGAAACATTATGCTGGTATTGCGGCAGATCAGCCATTGGTTTATATAAAGGGCCAAAAGCTTTCCAATGTGCATCCCGCTCGGTCATGTTTTCGAAAGTCGTCAGATAAATCAAATTAGGCATCGTGCTGCCTGCAATAACCTGACCATAGAAAACAGCATTAAAATTTAACTTGTTGAAGATATCGATCTCACCATTATTGAACATGGAGATTTTATTCGCAGATAACTTTTCCGTTGGAGCTTCATAACTTCTCAATTCGTAAACACGTTCACTTTTAGCAGATTTTAATTTTGGAAGAGAAAGAAAAGGCATCCCTTCAAATGCTTTCATTAAAATCGTTTCAATCCTGGAATATGGTGCATAATTATGTACAGCATCTAAGTACTCCTTCCCCGATGCTAAATACCTCTTATCTTTTAAAATATCGGCATCAAGGCTTGCAAATTTTTCAAGATTAGTCGAAGCACTAAATACGTAAACCAATTTGTCTGTTTTATCCTTATTGTCAATCGGTTTGAAAACACCGATCTCTTTAAACCCCAATTTGTGCATCGCTGGCAAGTAGGCTTGTTCAAGAAAACGATCGATCACCTGCTCCTGCTCTGTGGTCTGGAAGTGGTAAACTTTCAATTGAAAATAAGTGGTTGCAGCACGGGCAAAACAGCTGGATTGAATACTGATAAAAATTAATAGGATTACTATCCAATGTCCCTGATTCTTAGACTTGATCATGTTTAACATTTAGTTTTATAGATTTAGATTATTATTGTTTGTTTTTCTTATCATTAAGATAATACAGATTAAAAATAGGATATTTTTATATAATAACGTTGTTGAAGTCACAACTATTCTATTTTAGGTATATATTTTGCTATCAACGACTTGAAGTTGCTACATTTGAGTGGACATTAAGTTAAGAGAATTTTAATAACTTAAGAGACTTATGTCAAGAGAAAGAA
>NZ_JACAIS010000011.1 GCF_030325625.1 Sphingobacterium sp. N143
CTCCTCACGGGAGTAACCAACAAGCTCGCGCTTCTCGGCAGGCCCTAGAGCTTTTTTTCGATGACATCTTTTAAAACGGTAATATGCAGAGCTTGTTCGGCAACTATCTTTTTATATTGGGCCAGCTCGCGCTCCATATCCTTCATCTGTTTGAGCTGAGATGCCTCCATACCGGAGTATTTACTTTTCCACGAATAGAATGTTCCCTGACTGATTCCATGCTCACGGCAGATATCCGATACCGATTGCCCTGACTCCTGGAATGATAAGATCTTGATGATCTGTGACTCGCTGAATTTGCTTTTTTTCATTGTCCCTAATTTATAAAACTACATTAATAATCGTAGCTATTTTTAGGGGAGATTACAGATCCTCGACTTCAATTTTTCATTTTCAGGCTGGTCAACAACGTTTTTTTTGGCTTCCTTTTTCTCTCCATCACAATAAATTTAATTTATTCCTAATTCAATCTATAGAGATTTAAATGACATGTGGTCTCTAACATGAACTAATCTTTAATAAGAAATGGTTTGGTTTAATTTTAGAAATGCCATTCTCTTTAAATTTTTATGGGGTCTTTTTTCTCTAATCATCAATCAGATAAAGAATAATAAACTTTAACTGGCAACCAACAATAGATTTTTTTATAGACTAACAGTCACCCTATTGTCGCACATACTAATTTAGTTTGCATTATATAAAATACTTACAATAACGTCTTTTTTGTGTAAGTTTGAAGTATAACCATACGAAAGAGATAACGATATAGTAACTTTCGTTTAATAAACAATTAAACTTAGGACCCTTATTTTAGGATTTAATATTTGATCATTTTGCTACTATGAAAGGTGAAGACATTATATGGACCTCTGATGATTTCAAAAGATTTCAGGCAGGCGACTGTATTTTGTTCAAAAGAGTCTATAATCACTTCCAAAGTGCTATTTTAGTAAAAGCTATGCGATTTTGTAGTCAAGTAGAAGATGCTGAAGAGATCGTTCAGGAAACCTTTATCCGTCTTTACCAACATCGCCTTTCCATTGGTGAACCAGCAGCTATTTACCCATTTCTATTTACTGTTTCTAAACGCCTTTCCATTACTTTTTTTAGAAAAAGGGTAGTCAAAGCGAAATATCTCGAAAGTTTGGGGAAGAACTGGACAGAGCTATCGATGGCTTTTCAGGATCAAATGGAAAGTCACGACATACACAGGTTGATCCTTGAAATATTGGATGAACTGCCTGCTCAGCAAAAGCTTATTTTCATCAAGAATAAACTTGAAGACCAATCTTATCAAGAGATCTCCGATCAATATGGCATTAAGAGAAATACCGTGCGAAACCATATAGCCTTAGCAAGTAAATTTGTACGCTTTAGATTAGGAAAACTGTTATTATTTATGTTTTTTATAAAAACTTTATTTTGATTGGTACTTTCACCTGACTTCAGCGTGTACACTATTAGAAGCGCGCAAGTATGGAAGATAAAGCTCGATTAAAATATCTAATCAAACGATTTAACGAAGGCAACTGCACTGCAGAAGAACTGGAACAATTAAATAGATTCTTGGAATCTTCAGACTATGTATCCCAATTTGACGCTATATGGGACACAGAAGATCATGAGTCCGTGTTGTCCCAGCCACAAACTGCAAGCCGCCGTTTTGAGGCAGTTATCGCTGATACTCAAGAAAAAGGAAAGATACGCTTCATATGGCGTAGAAATTCATTGAGAGCAATGGTAGCTGTGGCATGCCTACTTTTAATTTTGGGTGTATACCTGCTTTTGATACAACAGCAAACAACTGTTATCGCAACAAGGCCATCTTCAAATCCAACAGCCATTCTTCCTGGCCAGGAAAAAGCTAAAATCTTCTTTGACGATGGCCAGTCTATTGATTTAGAATCCTTACAAACAGATCATGTGGTACAGGTGGGAAAAATTGGTATCATAAAAAGAAAAAATGGGTCGATATCGTATATCAATACAGCCTCTGCCTCCAGTTTAGGGACTACTGTGTACAATAAAATAATCACCCCGCGTGCTGGCGAATATCATCTCATACTGCCAGATGGAACACAAGTATGGTTAAATGCCATGACAACCTTGCGGTATCCCATATCATTTGATGCAAAAGAAAGAGTTGTGGAATTGGATGGTGAGGCTTATTTTAAAGTCAGCAAGCAACAATACCAAGGAAAGCATATTCCTTTCATCGTAAATACCGGCAACCAACAATTGGTGGTGCTCGGAACAGAATTTAATATCAACAGTTATACGAAGCAGATCCAAACTACATTAGTAGAGGGAAGTGTAAGCCTCACAAACAGAAAATCTGGAGATACCCCTTTGGTGATGAAACCAAATCAAATGGCACAGATGGACACCGGCAGCGGCGATTTTGTCCTCAATATGGTTGATCCATTCTATATCATTGCTTGGAAAAAAGGGCAATTTGCATTTGATGACAAGCCTCTAAACGAAGTCATGGAATCTATCGGCAGATGGTACAATGTAGATATCTCTTATCGCACGGATATCAGCAACATCCGCTTTTCCGGAACAGTCTCCAAATTTGAACAGCTTGACAAACTGCTTAAATTTCTTGAATTATCAGGCGACGTACACTTTAAAATTACAGAAAGGAGGGTGATCGTGATGAAATAGTTTTGTGCTCTATCGCTATACATGAAATCAGGAGCGCTGGTCCCGCCCCTGATCCATTGTCTTGCGACAAACGATTGCATTTAAATCCATTGTAAAATTTAAACAACCAATTACAAATGTATAAAAAATTTCAACGCTATCCTTTATGTGGAAAAGGATATGCTTACGCTTTTAAATCAATTTCCATGAAATTGTCATTGGCTATACCGCTTCTATTTGTAGCTTCATTGCAAGCTAAAACCAACACGTTCGGGCAAAGTATTACCTTGAATAGAAAAAATGTCAAACTTCAAGTCGTATTGAAGGAATTCCAGAAACAGAGTGGTTATAGTATCCTCTATAACTCAGCTCTGATACCTTCAAAAAAAATCGATGTTCATCTTGCCAACGAGAAAATTGACCTAGCGCTTCATAAAGTGCTGTCTTCATTTAATCTAAGCTTTAATGTTGTGGACAACAATATCATTCTTATACCTGGCAAACCAAAAGAAAGGGCTGTTGAATTTGAGGTTGAGGTAGACCAACTTCAACAGAAAAAGCAGGTCTCCGGAACTATTGTAGACGATAAAAATATGCCATTGACGCGCGTTTCCATCACAGAAAAAGGTACCGGCAACCAAGCGGTATCGGACGACAAGGGCTTCTTCGAGATTAAACTCATTGGCAATAAAGCAATACTGGTCTTTTCCGTGATCGGTTTTGAACATCAGGAAGTATATGCAGATACGGGAAAGCCGATGAAAATACAACTATTTCCTACACTGACGGCAATAGATGAGGTGGTCGTGGTAGGTTATGGCCAGCAAAAAAAGGCTAATCTTACCGGTGCTGTAGATAAGATTTCTTCGGACAGGTTGGAACGATTCAAAACAACAAATCTTGGTGAATCTCTTGCTGGACAGGTACCCAACCTCAATATTAATTTCAGTGATGGGAAACCCGGCCGTGGAGCATCCTTCAATATTAGAGGGACAACATCAATTAATGGTGGTTCACCCTTAGTATTATTGGATGGAGTACCAATTTCCTCTTTTGAACTCAATAATATCAGTCCTCAAACCATTGATAATATTTCCTTTCTGAAGGACGCGTCATCTGCTGCAATTTATGGAGCAAGGGCCGCGTACGGTGTAATTCTCGTCACCACTAAAGAAGGAAAAGAAGGTAAAACTGAAGTCAACTACAACAACAACTTCAAATGGGGAAAAGCTACTAAGATTCCTAAAGTATATACAGGAACAGATTACCTGGAAATCCAGGAGAAGGAGTTCAACGCTAACATAGGACAAACTTACTATACCTCGCCGCAGGTACAATATCCCTATGATGTTACCAATGATCCATCGTTGCCTTTATATGATTTGCAGACCATAGGCGGAAAGGCCACTCTTCTGCTTGGAGGTCCTGTAATCAATTATTATGATGAATGGTTTAAGGACTATAGTCCCAGTCAAAACCACAATTTAAGTATCCGTGGTGGCGGTACCAAACTGAAGTTTTACCTCTCCGGAGACTATAACAAACAAGAAGGCAGTTTAAAGTTTAAACCGGATCAAATCAATCGTTACAACCTTCGCAACAATAATACCTTTGCTATTTCAGACAAGGTGAGTATTTTTACAAAATCATCGTTGACCATCCGCAATGACAATGTACCCAATACTTATCTATATGGTTTTAGTTCTAATCCCTGGCGTTTTATCGACAATACCAATCCACTGCTACCCGAAACGATAATGGTGGATGGCAAAGCAGTACCCACAGATATTGGCTTCTACAGGAAGTTTATCGAAAGCCAATCGGATGATCACCTCAACACCAAAAGCTTTTTGAATTCGATTGGTGGCGATGCCAAGCTATTGAATGATGACCTAAAATTACATGCCGACTTTTCTTACCTATATTACCAATGGTATCGAAATAGATGGTGGGACAATACCGGTCCCTATTTATCGCACTCATTCAATAATAGAAATGTTGTACTGGCATCGTATGCGGATGCCGGTCCACCAAAGGTATATAAAAGCAATACACAGAGCGACCTGTATAATATCAATGCCTACGCCAATTACCAAAAATCATTAGGAAAACATAAAATCGATTTAACTTCCGGTATGACCTTTGAATCCTACCGGTATCATTATGAAACGGTAGAACACCAAAACCCTATTGTTGGTCTTGATGAGCATGCGATTAATCTTGCAACGGGGTTATTTCAGGGTAGCGATGATGATGACAAATATGCCAACAGAAGCTTCTTTCTAAGGGCCAATTATAATTTCAATGAGAAGTACCTTTTAGAAATAAACGGCATGCACAATACAACTTCAAAATTTAGAAAAGAAAAAAGAGGTGCATTTTTCGGTTCCATTTCGGGTGGATGGCGTATATCCGAAGAACCATTCTTCCTGCCACTGAAAAATACCGTCAACAACTTAAAAATTCGCGGTTCGTTTGGATCCCTTGGTAATCAGAATATTGGTTCTTTTGACTATCTATCGATCATGAGCATGACCCGATCTCCCTTTTTGCTTGATGGAGAACAATATACTTACACTTCAGTACCGGCGCCAAAATCCGAGAATTTTACTTGGGAAACAAGCAAAAGTGTCGATGTGGGAATGGATGCCAGTTTTTTTAACAACAGACTTGAACTTGTGGCCGACTGGTACCAACGAAATACCAATAACATGCTTGCTCCTTACCATTCACTCCCATCCGTCTTTGGAGCCACCGTACCTAAAGAAAACATAGCTTCCTTACGCAACCGTGGCTGGGAACTCAGTCTTGCTTGGAATGACAAAATCGGAATCACTGACCCCGTCGAATATGGCATCAGATTTAATATTTCGGATTACAGAGCTTTTATTACTGATTATTATAATCCCACCAATTACCTAGGGGACCTTTATATCGGAAAGGAAATGGGCGAAATCTGGGGATTGAATACGTTAGGATTCTTCCAGAGTGATGAAGAGGCAAAGAACTCTCCAATCTTAAAGACCAACAGCTATAAGCAGTTTGTATCCAAAGGAACAATTAGATTTGAAGATAGTAATCAGGATGGAGAGATTAGCAAGGGAGCGTGGACATTGGATGACCATGGAGATTATAGAATTATCGGAAACTCTACTCCTCGCTATCAATATGGTATCAACTTAAATGCTAGGTACCATGGTTTTGATATAGCGGCATTTTTCAAAGGTGTGGGAAAACGTGACATCTACCCAAGTGCCGAAACAGCAAATTTTTGGAGTTCATACAACCGTAAATATCAGGTACTCTTGGAGCATGTTGTTAATGACCGGTGGACAGAAGACAATCCCAACGCTTACTTTCCAAAACCTCAAGGTTATATTGCACTTGGGGAAAATGATCTAGGGGTGGCACAGACGCGCTATCTTCAAAATGCAGCTTTTTTACGGCTAAGCAACTTGATTATAGGTTATACTTTTCCAAAAAGAACGTTTAACAATAAGATCAATAATTTACGTGTATACCTAGCGGGGACTAATCTACTGGAATGGACCAAGTTACACGATACACTTGACCCCGAAGGCTTGGAAAAAGATCCAGATGCAAATGCTGCCAGTGTTGGGATGGGAACAGCCTACCCCATCCAGAGAACCTTCTCATTTGGTATTGAACTTGGCTTTTAATTCTATCATACTCATGAAAAAAATCACATATTATTCGATTTATAGCATCATATTCCTTCTGACAACGGCCTGTAGTAAGGAATTTGATTTACGCCCAGAAACACAAGTGGCAGAGTCGCCGTCTCTTTATAAAACGGATGCCGGACTGGAAACATTTGCTAATGGATTTTATAATAATCTGGATCCAAATGTCATTAAAGATGACAAATATAGTGACAATATGGAGCATATAACAACACCCCCAGCAATGAGATCCTCAAACTACACAGTCCCAACCGCCTTGGGTAGTGGAGGTTGGAGCTGGTCCCAATTAAGAAATATTAACTACTTTATCCAAAACGTCAATGCATATACTGAGGACCAGGAACTTAAAAGAAAGTATCTGGCAATAGCTCGCATATTCAGAGCACAGTTTTACTTCCAGAAAGTAAAGACTTTCGGCGATGTCCCCTGGTATTCCAGTCCGCTAAAAACAAGCGATACGGAAGAGCTTTATAAGGGACGGGACGCAAGAATACTGGTCATGGACAGTGTTCTCAGTGATCTTGATTTTGCCATCGAACATCTTCCCGCAGAAAAAAGTAAAAACAGAATGACCAAATGGACAGCACTTGCATTAAAATCAAGAATCGCCCTTTTTGAAGGAACATATCGAAAATATCATACAGAAGCCAAACTACCAAATGCGGAATCTTGGCTCGCCTCATCGATCAGTGCCTCCAAAGAGCTTATCGATGGAAAGGTATATAGTCTATACACGACAGGGCTTGCAGATAAAGATTATGCGGCTCTCTTCCAAGCTGCTTCAGCAAACCCAAATGAAGTTATTTTAGCTCGTTCATCTACAGAAAATTTCATCTATTATACCCCAGAGTTCACCTCAACTTCAAATGGTAATTTTGGCGCCACTTTTTCTTTATTGTCAGATTATCCTAACCTCGATGGCCGGTCTTATTTTGAAACTAATAATGGCGATATCTTCAAAAAGACCTATTACGAAGAGTTCCAAAACAGAGATTTCAGGATGAAGCAAAGTATCGTCCATCCAGGTTATATCAGAATCGGCACTTCAAATATTGCTGTCAATGATTTCGCTGAAAACCGCACCGGTTATCAGGTGACAAAACGGGTTGGCACACCCATGGAGGATCAGGGCAGTGACCACCGCGATGTCATCCTTATTCGTTATTCCGAAATTTTGTTAAACTATGCCGAGGCACGAGCTATATTGAATAAGCTGACACAGGAAGACCTAGACCTCACCATCAATGCTTTGCGTCAACGTGCAGGAATAAATAACAAATTGATTCTACCATTAAAGACTGACGCTAATCAGCTTTCACGCTATAAAAGGACACAAGATGCCAATGTGCTGGAAATATGTCGTGAAAGACGCATAGAATTGGCATTTGAGGGATTCAGAAAAGATGATCTAATTCGCTGGAACGAAGGTCATTTATTCAGGTCGGATTACCATGGAATCTATATAAAGGGCTATAACGAATATATTGATTTGGATCATGATGGTAAATTTGATCTCTATGTCATGCGCCCAACAGATACTCCCCCTACAGATAAAATCACAGGAGTACAATATTTCAAGCTATCTAATGTTAATGGCCTAAGTGACGGTAACTCAGGCCGTATTATGCCTTATAGCTTGGCCCGTAAACCATTTCAATCTTGGGAATATCTAAGCCCTATTCCATTGGAAGAACTCACATTGAACAATAATTTAAAACAAAATGAAGGATGGAACCAAGTAAAATAATTCAGCTAATCTCGTTATGGATTGCCATCGCCCTTCCATTTATAGGTAATAGTCAAATCCTATCTCAAATCCCCAAAGGTTATTGGGTGGTCTGTGGTGATGACAAGGTACTCGTTATTAATCCAGCAATAGGCTCAGACAGTTCTGCTATCATCTGGAAATGGCAATTCAAGGAAAGTGCCAACCAATTGCCTAAGGAATATGGCGATTATTTTAAATCTCTGGATGACTGCAAACCCGTATTAGATAATAAAAAGATCTTGATCACCTCTTCGACCGGAGCAACCTGTTTATTAAATATCGCCAATAAACAAATTGAATTTTATGCTAAAACGCCAATGGCACACTCTGCAGATTTATTGCCCGGAAATTTAGTGGCCGTTGCCAATTCCACACATCCTAAAGGAAATTCTCTGGAACTTTATCGTCTGGACCAAATGGACAAAGTGATATACAGCGATTCTCTTTACTCGGGCCATGGTGTGGTATGGAATGATAAGTTACAACAGTTGTTCGTATTAGGTTACACAGACCTTCGCACTTATCAGCTAACAACAGATAAAAACGCATTAAAGCTCCTCAATACCATTATCATCCCTGGTGAAGGGGGGCATGACCTTTCCTATGTGGATAATGACCGTTTATTGGTTTCTTATAGTGAAGGTATAGCTGTCTATTCTATAAAGAGTAAAAAATTTGAACAATTTCCTCCTTTAAAAGATATACATCATATAAAATCAGTCAACTGGAATCCAATATCAGATCAGCTAGTCTACACGAAAGCGGAAGAAAGTTGGTGGACTTACCATATTTACGGAATCAATCCGAGGCAAAAAGTTCATATACCCACTGTAAAACTTTATAAGGTACGGGTTGCCCATTAGACGTTGCGTCCTACTTGATTTACACCGAGGTGACATTTTATCCTAATCCAAGGTGTACCACTAAAATAAACACTACGTCTACTACCTAAACCAAGTAGACGTAGTGTAAAACTAATATTACCTAGACCAGAAATGCCTTTAGCATGAGACTCGCTGTCTACAAACACTTGATTAAATGGTGATGCGGAAATTTTTATCGGTTGCCAGCAAAACCAAGGTGAGAATGCACATGAGCAAGGAACTGTAAAAATGCTCATATTCCTGATGTGCCATATGTGCTGTAAAAGCACCTATCGCAAAGGGGAGCAAAACCAAAATACCTAAATTTTTAAATTGGGATTTATATAAACCGAGCAGCAGAAGTAAGACCCCCAACAACTCTGCGATACCGATAAGTATTGTCCAGCTTTTATTAAACCCCAATGATTGCATACTCTGCATCATGGATTGCTTTTGAAAAATCTTAAATAATGAAGCGTAGCCAAACACATACAGATAACATGCGTAGCTCAACCAATGAATAATTGTCTTGATAAGTTCCATTTTTATACTTTATTAGATTCATACAAATTTCTTTATTAATTTGTATGGATACCAGTACATACACGATTGTATGATACGAACAAAAAAATAAGTATGAACACCAGGAAAGAAAACTCGACGAATAATATAAATGAAATTTATTGGAAAGACCATTGCGGAATCGCCTTCACCTTATCAATAATAGGTGGAAGATGGAAAATTAACATTCTTTCCTTTCTTTTAAATGAAGGAATACTTCGTTTTGGTGAATTGAGAAAAAGACTCATAGGTATTTCCGAACGTATGTTAACCGTGAAACTGAAAGAATTAGAGCGGGACGGATTAATCAAAAGAAATATATACCAACAGGTACCACCAAAGGTAGAGTATGAACTGACTGATCACGGACGCTCATTGAAAGAAATCTTGATTTTAATGAATAAATGGGGTGAGCTAAACATGCAATAAAGAGCTAGCTACTATGAAAGAATCAAAAATACAAAATAATTTAATTGTGACTACATTTTTCTTTATATATATTTAGATTATGAAGAAAATTATATACTATGTAGCATCATCGTTGGATGGTTATATCTCCGGAGTGGATGATGATGTAACGGGGTTCAAGTTTACAGGAAAAGCTATCGACAAGTATCTTAATGACCTCCAATCTTTCCAAACTGTCATTATGGGAAGAAATACTTATGAGTTTGGTTACAAATTCGGTGCAAAGCCAGGAGCACCCTCACCTACTTATGCACATATGCAACATTATATATTTTCGAATAATTTGACTTTTGATAATAAAAGCGATCAAGTAGAGGTTAAAAAGTTAATCCCGGAAGTAATAGATAAGATAAAAACGGTATCCGAGACAGATATTTACTTGTGTGGTGGTGGCAAATTGGCAGGTTGGTTATTAGAGAACAAAAAAATAGATGTTATTAAACTCAAAGTCAACCCCCTTATATTGAACAGAGGGACCAAGTTGTTTGAAGGAATTGATACAAGTTATCAGCTAGATCTCTTAGAAAGCAAATCTTATGCTGACGGAATACAATTATTGACTTACAAGATCAACTATGATTAGGCGGCAAGAATATATTCCTTGCCAGTGTAAAGACGACAAGGAATATATGGACCTATTTTTTTTTCAACAAAACTACCAAGTTCAAATCATCCGATCAATTCTTTGATAACGCATAAAGTGCAAATGTACCAAGCCAGTGTGAGCCCATATAATCGTCTTTCGTTGTAATATTAGGTAATGAATAATTAAGATGTTTATTCGCAACCATATGCAGATAGCTCAATTCGGGGAGTGCTCTTGCTATCCCATTCAAGCAAGTGGCACGACTGAAATTCAATCCATCCAAATGAACTAAATGACCATCACTACGATCTCCTACAACACCTGGTTCTAAATTGAATTCTGGATTAAAAAGCTCCGGAAGAAATTTTTTCAACCATTTGCGATAATCATCTTGTTGCATAACCAAACTCATACAAAGTGCTTCTTCTAAACATGGGGATAGGAAATCACTTCCACTTGGTTCAAACGAAATATTACAGTTTCTATCCTGATTAAATAATCGTAGCGCATTTGTCATTAAAGACTTTTCAAATGTTACATTATTTGTTTCTTTTGCATAATCAAGGGCTAATGAAAGACCAAAGGCAGAGTTATCATGATAACCAGTTCGAATTGGATACACCAACTTTGGCAAGTATTCTTGATAAGATTTTATAATATGTTTGGTCAACGGATCAAGAATGCTGGCCCATCGTTGTGCATCTGTGTCATTCCAGGTCAAGAGTTCTTTTTGTAGCTGCAAAAGCCAAGCCCAGCCATAGGTACGTTCGAAGTTTTTATTATTCTTATCCTGAAAGAAAGCTAATTCAGTGGTTATTTTCTCAACGGTAATATTCCGGTTGAGCTGTTGACGGATATGATTGTCCTTATCCAAATATGGAAACCGCTTTAAAATATGTACAATTGACCAATAACCATGTACAGACGAATGCCAATCAAAACATCCATAAAAAACCGGATGTAAATTACGAGGAGCTTTCAAGTCTTCAGAACTGCCCAATACTTGTCCCAATTTATTTGGATATTCTGTTTCAATACATTGTAACGGTAAAGCAAGTAGATGTTTTGCCTGTACACTATCTAAACTTAACGGGCTGATGTTTGCATCTTTATTTTCTTTTACATCGGCGCTATTCTGGCAGGAAATTGCTAAAAAGGAGCCACAAAGTAATCCTATTATTCTTTTCATAATCTATTGTTTTATTAACTTTTACCTATAGCTTGTTCAAGCAATTGATCTACTAAAATAGGAACTGCAATAGTGGCAACTTCTTCCACACAATGAACCTTATTCAAGACCATTATTTCTGGTATTTTCTGATCGATCAAGTAAATCCGACAATGAGTTGGGGCAAATTCTTTAAGACCTGCCGCTGGATATACTTGTAGGGAAGTTCCTATGATCAACAAAATATCAGCTTTGGAGACCTGAGTCATTGCGTGCTCAATTTCTGGAACAGCCTCCCCAAACCAAACGATATTAGGCCGCAATTGACTCCCTTTCTCACAAAGGTCTCCCATTCTTATTTCGTTACCTAAAACAGGATAGATCAATCGATCATCAATAGATGACTTTGCTTGGTCCAACCGACCATGTAAGTGAATAATATGTGATGACCCAGCTTGTTCATGTAAGAGGTCGACATTTTGTGTCACAATAGTAACATGATATACCGATTCTAATTTCTTCAGGGCAAGGTGTGCCGCATTCGGTTTTGCAGAGCTCGCAGCTTTCCTTCGCAGATTGTAAAACTCCTGTACCAAACTAGGGTTCTTCTTCCAGCCCGCAAGGGAAGCAACTTCCATGACGTCATGTCCTTCCCACAAGCTATTGGCATCCCGGAAAGTTGGTATACCACTTTCTGCCGAAATACCGGCCCCTGTCAATATTACAATATTTTTCTTTTCCATTATCTATCCGGCTTATTGCTCGATGAGTTGCGATGCATAGTCATCTGGCAGCTCCAAACGAATTGAATCTTTGCTGGCCGCTGCTCTACGATTCATCTCCTCAAAAGACCGCTGGTAATATACAAAGGCCTTATTAGGTATGTGAAGATCTTTTGCTTGTTTTACCATAAACTGATAACGGTTGCCTACCAACTTTACATTTTGGTAAATGCGGTAGGTAACGACTTGAATCTGTTTCTTATCAAACAGGGGAATCGAGTTTAAATCTGTCGATTGGTGAAAATACTTTTCATTAAAATACATAAATTCATTCGATGTGGCCAAAGATTCCAAACTTAATTTTCCCGATATGACTTCATTGATTAATGAGTCTGCTCTTAGGCGCTCTACCTTGTTTCCATCTCCTGTATTACACGAAATATAACATAGCATTCCTATCAATAACACAAAATTTACTTTCAATAAATTCATAATCCTAAGTTAGGATAAAAAATGATTTACGACCAAACCTTCAGAATCAAAACTTCAATTCAAATACATGCACTGCATGGAAGCAAAGATCTGCCCACAGGCTGATGAGACAACGGACATCAATAAAATACAAAGTCCAGGACTTTGATCCTGGGCTTAAAATCATCACCTTAAAGAAAGCAACCAGATGCCAATATTCTGCGTAACTATAGATTATTTTCAATTGCCCCTACTTGTTCACGATAAAGCTCCAATGGAGCATCCAATAGAACAGCGATTACAGTCATGTTTTTATCCAATCGTTCCTTGGGGGTTTGAATATAGATAATCCCCGGAATGCTGCTCCAGTAGAGTTTATTAAAAATTTCATGATTGATCATAGATCCTTCGCCAACCAAGCGGATACGGGCAATACCATTCTTAATACCTTTTAACGCAACAGGTCCGGTCGGTGTGCCCTCCACAAACAAGTAAAGTGTTTGACGATCTTTAGAAAGTGCACTTAATCCTTCATAATGTCCATCCGGTAGTCCTTTACCGGTTTCATATAAAGCTTCAGCATGATTTTTCATCCACGTCCATACTGCAGGATTTGTTGTTTTCCGCTTTTGCATGGTCATTTCCATTCCATCTAATGTCAGTCCGGAATTATCAAAGATATTTTTGCCCGCATGGAGTGTGCTAGCAATTTCATTTAATGCTCTACCTGTATCTTTATTCTCCATAACAGATTGCAGATTCACCACCATATCTTCTGGTGAGGTACATCTCACCTCTTCCTCAAAAGATAAGGCTAATACCGTGACGTCCTGATCAAAAGCAATATTTGTCAAATCCAATTGAATATTCCCATGGTCTAATACTGTTGCATTTACTTTTGATTCTTTTTCACCAACAACTGAAATGCTTCGTATAGATGGGTTAAGCAGACCTCGGAGCAACAAAGCTGGTTTTTGTTCGTATAAATACAAATAAAGGGTCTTTCCGTCTTTTGATAATGCAGATTTTCCATTATAATTCGTAAATGGGATGCCGGCTCTAGTGCCATAAATCGCAGCAGCATGTTTATTTGTCCACCTCCCCAATTGCTTCAAGATATTTAATTGCTCGATAGGAATGCTCCCATCAGCTTTTGGTCCAATATCTAATAACAAATTTCCCCCCATGGAGATACAATCCACCAATGTACGAATAATCATATTAGATGATTTGTATTTTTTATCGAAAGGCTGATAACCCCATGAATCGTTCATTGTATAACAGAGCTCCCAAAATTTGGAATCAGGTCTTGTGACAGGAATTCCTTGTTCAGGGGTCTCGTAATCTCCGTGATTGTTCAGTCTTGAATTAATGATAATATTTGGGTTATACTTTCGCAAAAGGGATAATGTTTCTTTGGCTTTCCATTCTTCAGCACTGTGTTCCCAATCTCCGTCAAACCAAATCAGTTCGGGTTTATACTGTTCAGACAGTTCGGCTAATTGTTTCTGATAATATTTTACATATTGACCCCATCGATTGGGCTCAGAAGCCAATTGATATCGTTTTCTACTTCGAGTAAAAATATCGTAATACGGATGGCTCCAGTCAGGTAAGGAATAATATAAACCTGTGTGGAGACCTTCTTCCTGTATAGCTTTGACAAAAGGTGTGATCACATCTTGCTTTGCAGCAGCATCATTCAATGTCGTAATTGCTTTATCTGCCTTCGTATTCCATAAAGAAATACCATCATGGTGTTTAGTGGTGATCACCGTGTACTTCGCTCCTGCTTCCTTAATCAATTTAGCCCATTCTTTTGGTTTATAATCCTTTGCAGTAAAACCGTCCAGCTGTTTAATATAATTGTCATGGTTAATATAGTTATTAAAAAATGACCAAGACTCTGCAATCCCATCTACGGAATAAATTCCCCAGTGAATGAAAATACCGAGCTTAGCATCTTCAAACCATTCCATCTTCTGTGGAGAAAGATTGTTTTTTTTGCTAGATACGTTATTTTGGGCTGAAACGTTTAAGCACGCAGAGGCCAAAAGAACAAAAAGAGAAACTTTTCGAAACTTCATAAGCTAAATTATCGATTACATAACGAGTTTAAGCTGGCAAAATACATATAAATCGGCAAAATCCAATTGCATAAATGACAAATAATACAATCTAGCGCTATTTTTTGATAATTGAATAGATCTGTAAAAGCTAAAAGCGACAGACCGGAATGTATTATGAACATAATTATTATTGTATATAAACACAAATTTATCTAAGTTTGGACAGTATGATTGAATTATATACAGACGGGGCATCAAGTGGTAACCCAGGTCCAGGGGGTTATGGAACGATTCTAAGAACAATTTATACAGGTGACAACGAAGCCTTTAAAGGAAAGCTGATCGAAAAGGAATTTTTTGGAGGATATCGAAAAACCACGAATAATCGAATGGAACTTTTAGCTGTCATCGTGGGGCTTGAAGCGTTGAAAAATCTGAATCAACAGGTGACGATATATTCAGATTCAAAATATGTTATTGACGCCATTGACAAACGATGGGTGTATGGCTGGATTCAGAAAGGCTTTGCAGGAAAGAAAAATAAAGATCTATGGTTACGCCTCATGAATGTTTATAAACTGCATACTGTCCGATTGATTTGGGTCAAGGGACATGCTGGACATCCCCTTAATGAGCGCTGTGATCGGCTTGCCGTTGCTGCCTCTAAGGATATAGCCAATTGGAAAATTGACAGTGTTTTTGAGATGGAAGAAAATAAATAAACTTGTTATATACGCAATAAGGGCCCGATACAATATCGGGCCCTTATTGGACGAATCCCTCCTTCGGTCAGTCAGAACTTTTGCTTCATACATACCGAGGCCCTTCATAATTATAGCTATATTACTCAGCGCTTTCTTTGGCAGCAAGGTATCTTTCAGCCTCTAAAGCAGCCATACATCCTGTTCCTGCTGCAGTTATAGCCTGACGAAAGACATTATCTTGAACATCACCACAGGCAAAAACCCCTGGAATATTTGTTGCCGTACTGTCGGCTTTAGTAATCAAGTATCCAGTTTCATCCATATCCAACACCCCAGCAAACAACTCAGTATTAGGCTTGTGACCTATAGCAACAAAGAAACCCGTCACGGCCAAATCCTTTTCAGATTGATCTTTATTATTGAGCATCCGAATCCCAGTAACAACTTGACCATCACCTAAAATTTCCTTCGCTTCGGTATTATAATGAACTTCAATATTGGCTGTGTTCATTACACGATGTACCATAGCTTTAGAAGCACGGAATTCATCTCGGCGAACCAACATGTGTACTTTTGAACATAGTTTTGCAAGGTAAGTGGCTTCTTCTGCTGCAGTATCACCAGCACCGACGATAGCGACTTCTTGATTTTTAAAGAAGAAACCATCACATACCGCACATGCGGATACACCAAAACCATTATATTTTTGTTCGGATTCCAGGCCCAGCCATTTCGCTGTAGCCCCTGTTGCAATAATTACCGTATCTGCAGTAACCTGAACAGTCCCATCAATTTCTACACGGTGTACTTCACCCGTAAAATCTACTTTTGTCACATAACCAAAACGTACTGATGTCCCAAAACGTTCCGCTTGTTCACGTAAATCCTCCATCATTACCGGACCGGTAATCCCTTTGGGGTACCCTGGAAAATTGTCTACTTCTGTTGTCTGTGTCAGCTGCCCTCCCGGTACAATACCTGTATAGACTACCGGTTTCATATCCGCACGAGCGGCATAGATTGCAGCTGTATACCCTGCCGGTCCTGAACCAATAATCAGACATTGCACATGTTCCACTTCTTGTTTGAATTCCATAATCCTTTTTCTAAGCTATTAATAAAGTTATTTTTTAAATTTATCTTGCAATCCTTTCAACATATCCAAGGAGATGCTTTGGGAAGCTTCTTCCTTTGGTTGATTGAATTCTTTTTTAGCAAGTTTCTTATCTTCTATACTGTGAGCAGCCGTCTTTGTCTTATGCTCACTCTTCTCTTTCTTGTACCTGATCCAGATATTTTCTAGAACTTTCTTCGTATATAATGGAAAATCTCCATTTTGCATCCAAGCATAATAGCTAGGTTCCTGCTCAAATACTTCAATAATAGGTTTCCCCTTATGTTTTCCAAAGTTAATTGTTTCCAAACCATCTTCATTATACACAATACGGCCAGCAAAGTCGACTGGTTTACTCAAATTGGTAAACTCATGTAATGCCGCCACATCATTAACCACAGGGTACGACACGGTACCATGACGGTCTTCAAATGCTGCCCCCTCATATTTCGTCAGCTGAGCTTTCAGTACCGCATAAGTAGCCCTCACATCAGCCTCTGCTGTATGTGCATTTTCGAGATTTTCATTACAATAGAACTTATAAGCGGCCTTTAATGTCCGCTGCTCCATTTGATGAAAAATATTCTGAACATCAACGAAAGCACGACCTTCCAACGAAAAATCAACGCCTGAACGCAAAAATTCTTCCATAAGCATAGGTACGTCGAACTTATTTGAATTGTATCCCGCTAAGTCACCATCGGCTATGAATGCCGCCAACTCAACAGCGATAGCCTTAAAATTAGGGGCATCCTTAACATCTTCATCATAAATTCCATGAAAAAAAGACGATTCTGCTGGAATCGGTACTTCTGGATTAACCTTCTTCGTATATACTGTTTCTTCACCATTGGGCATCACTTTCAAAAATGATACTTCAACAATACGATCACTAGCCACATTTATTCCTGTAGTTTCCAGATCGAAAAATACCAACGGTCTCTTTAATTTTAACTCCATGCTGGATATTATGCTTTTTTAATCAAAAACCAAAAATACAAAGTAGTATTCGATTTTTGTAGTCTATGAAATTTAATTTACAGCCGTTTGATGAATCGGCTCCATCTGACTAATTTTGCCTACAATAACTTTGACCATCTTATCAAAATCCAAATATGTATTGGCGATATCTCTTACCTTTTCTGCCGACATCTGTCTGATCTGGTCCATATAATAGGTATAATAAGTTAATGTCATTCCGTTCAATGCCACACTTTTAAATTTGTCAGCATGTGAAAAAATGCTCTCCAACGAGCCTAACATCGAGCCTTCCATATAGGTTTTCACAAGTTCAACTTCTTCATCTGAGGCTAAGGTTGTTTTTAGTAGATTAACCTCCTTCTCTATCTCTTGTAGGGTCGCATGGGTAACATCAACTCCAACCTCGGTAACAATGGTCAAAAAGCCTGTATGTTTCAATGTTGCTACAGCTGAACCAATACTATAGGTGTATCCCTTCTCTTCTCGGATGTTGCGCATTAAACGGGAACCAAAGAAACCACCCAAGAGGGTATTCACGAATTGTAAAGCAGGATAATCAGGATGTGTCCGGGATATCGTTTGATATCCTAAACGGATGGCAGATTGCAAAGCATTTTCTTTTTCTTCATAAACCAAATCTCCTGATCCCTGATGCAAAACTGGAGATTCATGAACTGTCGTAGCTCTGATCCCCTGCCATTCTGCACCAAAAATTTGCTCCAGTTCCTGAATTAGGCTTTCAGAAACATTTCCTGAGACGATTAATGTACAATTGCTCGGAACCATTTCTTTTTTGTACAGCTCAACTAATTGCGACCGGCTAATGGCATCATAATCTTCTAGTTTTGGTGTACGCCCATAGCGGTTATTTTCGCCAAATATCGAATTATAAAACTTACGTCTAGCCAGATAGTCATTCTTCTGCATAGAAACCTGAAATTTTTGCTTATTATTCCGTAAGTAGGTATCGAGCTCCTGTTGTGGGATCGAGGCTTCCGTTAATATATCTTTAACCAAAGGCAATAATACCTGACTATGTCTGTTTAGCGTATACAACGATAAAGATGTGACATCGAATGAATATTCTGGAACAAGAAAAGCGCCATAGAAATCCACCTTATCCGCAATCTCAGCACTAGACATGGTTATTGTTCCTTCTTTAAGTAATGCACTCAATGCACTATTCAATAAAGGATTTTCATTTTGAGCGTCAAGGTATACATTTTCAAAAATCCATTCTATTCGGACGAGTTCCTGTTCCGGAGATTGAAAGATATAGACGGGCAATCCATTTGAAAACGTCTTCTTTAAAGGCTCGATTAAGCTTATATTTCCAATTTCTCGAAATTCAGGTGCTTTCGTTCTATCCAACATGTACTGCTTCCTCCCCTCTTGATTTATACATTAATATCGATGCATTCTCAGGATTAAAAATTGCCTGGGCTTGCAGCTGAAGTTCTTCTGCGGTTAAAGATAGGTACTTGGATACCTCTGTATTAATTCCGTTGGCGTCGCCTAAAAGCTCATGATAAGCCAAATTCATTGCTTTATCCAAGATTGACAATTCTGCAAATACATTGGTCGACTCAATCTTATTTTTAACCTTTTCCAGCTCCATGTCAGGGATCAACTCAAACTTTAATAAATCTAACTCAGCCCATACAGCACGTTCAGCCTCTTCGAGTGACACACCATCGGAGGGTTTCCCTTCAATGACAAACAGATTGTTATCAATGCTACCCATAACATATGCATTTATTTCACTGAATAACTGTTCTTCTTTTACTAACCTACGATAAAGCCGTGATGAGGAACCTCTAGATAAGATATCCGAAAGGAGATCCATTGCAAAATAACCATCTTCCAAACGTGCTGGGCCATGAAAAGTCATATAAAGAGCATCTAATGGTACTTCTGCCCATACTATTTCACGTCTCAATTCCCTTTGTGTGGGTTCCTGAGGGAGCTGACGCTCATACTTTTTACCAGGGACAATATCACCAAACCATTTCTGAACCAATAATTTCACCTCTTCAAGATGTACATCACCAGCAATAACAAGAATAGCATTTTGCGGATTGTAATGTAACTTAAAAAAAGCTTTTACATCTTCCATGGTGGCATCTTCAATATGCTTTAATTCCTTTCCGATCGTTGCCCAACGGTATGGATGTACCTTATAGGCTAAAGGACGTAATTTGAGCCATACATCACCATAAGGTTGGTTTAAATAACGCTGTTTAAATTCCTCACTGACCACGTTGCGTTGCACCTCTAGACTTTGTGGTGAAAAAGCTAAATTCAACATCCGATCCGATTCCAGCCACAATGCTGTCTCTAAATTGGATGAAGGCAAGGTGATATAATAATTTGTGATGTCATTGCTTGTAAAAGCATTATTTTCACCTCCGACTTTTTGCAATTCAGTATCGAAGTTGGGAATATGCTCACTCCCCCCAAACATGAGGTGTTCAAATAAATGTGCAAACCCAGTTTGCTCTGGTGATTCATCCCGGGCACCGACATCATATAATATATTTACACAGGCCATGGCCGTGTTGTGATCTTCGTGTACCAATACTCGAAGCCCATTTTCTAACGTAAATTTTTGATAGGAAACCATCTAATTCTTTTCGGTGTTTTTAAATCCAGTTAATACCTTTTCTCAACAAAGATAAGGTCTTGGCTTCTTCAGAGCCTTTTTCAGGCTGGTAGTCATAAACCCAATTCGCTTGCGCCGGCAGGCTCATCAATATGGATTCTATCCGCCCATTTGTTTCAAGACCAAATTTGGTACCCGAGTCCCATACCAAATTAAACTCTACATAGCGTCCACGGCGGATCAACTGCCAGTTTTTTTGTTGTTGGTTGTATATTTTATGTCGGTTCTTTTCGACCAGTGCAGTATATGTGGGAGCGAAAGTCCGCCCCAAATCACATGAAAAAGCAAAAATTTCTTCCATGCTCATCTCTGTTTTTTCAGCATTTAGCTTATCGTAAAATACACCACCGATGCCCCTTGTCTCCTTCCGATGACGAATGTAGAAATAATCATCTGCCCAAGCCTTGAATGTATCATAAAACGTAGGGTTATGTTTGTCACATACTGTTTTCAGCTGCTGATGGAAATACTGAGCATCATGCTCATCAACATAATGGGGAGTTAGATCAATGCCACCACCAAACCAACGGATTTTCTCGTTTAGTTCAAAATAACGGATATTCATATGGATAATAGGAACCCAAGGATTATTCGGGTGAATCACAATGGAAACACCTGTGGCAAAAAAATCATCTTCATCCACACCAAATGACTTTTTGATTACAGCAGGTAATTTGCCATATACCGAAGAGAAGTTGACTCCTCCTTTTTCCAGAATATTGCCATTTTGAATGATTCTAGTACGACCACCGCCTCCACCTTCTCTTTCCCATAGCTCTTCTTCAAATCTCGCCGATCCATCCAGGTCTTCCAATGATTGACATATCTCGTCCTGAATCTTTTTATAAGCTAAAGCAATCTCCTCTTTTGTTATCATTTACTCTAACGCTATGTTTATGTTAATTTTTCGCTTAATGCCTGAATAATTTTAGATGCAGATTGATGTTGATATAAAATCTGATATACGGCATCACAAATAGGTAGTTCAACCTCATATTTTTTTGCATATTCAGCCACACATGCGGATGCATAATAACCTTCTGCTACCATATTCATTTCCAACTGAGCCGATTGTACACTATATCCCTTGCCGATCATATTACCAAAAGTCCTATTCCGGCTAAACTGTGAATAGGCTGTTACCAACAAATCGCCCAAGTAAGCAGAAGTATTTACATCTCTTGAGGTATCACCATCAACTTTTCCTACAAATCTACGCATCTCACGAATGGCATTGGAAACTAAAACTGCCTGAAAGTTATCACCATAGCCCAAACCATGACAAATACCACCTGCTAAGGCATAAATATTTTTCAACACTGCACCAAACTCTATACCTAAAATATCTTCTGATAAAATTGACTTGATCACCCTAGAAGATAAAAAAGAGGCTACTAAAGCTGCATTTGCCTGATTTTTACACCCAAATGTCAGATAGGATAATTTACCCAAAGCAACTTCTTCAGCATGACATGGGCCACCAATGACACATAATTGTTCAATGTCCAGATCATAATACTTTTCCAAAAACTCTCCAATGATCAGGTTATCTTTTGGAATAATTCCCTTAATGGCCGACACCACGATTTTATCTTTAAAATCTTCTTTGGTGACATTGACCAAAGCATCCTTTAAGTACGCTGCTGGCGTATTTAGTATGACGATATCCGAATGGGTAATCACATTTTTTGCATCAGTATTGATAGTTGTGATATCTAAATCTACTGAAACACTGCTCAAATAAGTTGGATTATGTCTGAATTTCTCAATATATGCTGCATCTTCCTCTTTTCTGACCCACCAAAAAATATGTTTATCTTGGTCATTTTCGCATAGCATCTTGATCATCGCTGTCGCCCAACTACCGCTACCAATTATACCAATTTTTTTCCCCTGCATGTCTTTAATTTGTTTTCAGGAAGCAAATATACTTATTTACTCGTTAGATATGGGGCCAGGTGAGGAGATATGATATTATCGTTACTTAGTTAACCTAAAAGGCGATGCCAAAAGCTTCTTTCAACCCCTACATAATAGGCCTCATCTTCATATTTCACAGGATATGTATGAATAAAATCGTGGTGCTTGGTTTCACCTTTTCCCGTAATGAGATCAAACTCATGACGGTGGAACGGACAGATCACCTTTCCACGCTCACACCAGCCATTTTTTAATGGAGCCCCCGCATGTGGACAGTTCCTTGAAAAAACATATAGCTCGTTTTCAAACCAGGCAACACATAGTACTCTGGCTCCAAACTTATGTTCAGTAATCCCCTTATTCTTTAAAGATAGAGCCTGTTCAATTTTATACCAACGAAGCATAGTACAAGATAGTTAAAAATTACAGTGAATTTTCTATCTTTGTGGAATTTCAAAAATTTGCACTATATATGGCTTTACAATGCGGTATCGTAGGTTTACCAAACGTTGGTAAATCAACATTATTTAACTGTTTGTCCAATGCGAAAGCACAAGCGGCGAACTTTCCCTTTTGTACAATTGAACCAAATGTTGGGGTGATTACCGTGCCGGATGCCCGTCTAAATAAATTAGCTGAATTAGTCAGCCCACAACGAATCGTACCTAATACCATCGAAATCGTCGATATCGCCGGTTTAGTAAAAGGAGCTTCAAAAGGTGAAGGCTTAGGGAACCAGTTTTTAGGGAATATTCGGACCACAAATGCGATCATCCATGTTTTGAGATGCTTTGATGATGGCAATGTCATACATGTGGATGGTTCGGTTGATCCTATTCGGGACAAAGAAATCATCGACACAGAGCTACAACTTAAAGATTTGGATACAGTTGTAAAACGTATTCAGAAAGTTGAAAAAATGGCCAAAACAGGAGGTGATAAAGATGCAAAGAAAACCTTTGACATCCTGTCTATCATAAAAGAACATTTGGAGGCTGGCAAATCTGCACGTACTGCTCCTATTTCACCTGAAGATTTTGAGTTTATACAGGATCTCGCATTACTCACCGCGAAGCCGGTACTTTATGTATGTAATGTGGATGAAAGATCTGTTAATACGGGCAATGATTATGTAGAGCGAGTTAAAGAGGCCGTCAAAGATGAGAAAGCTGAAGTATTGATTATTTCCGCTCAAATCGAATCTGAAATAGCACAGCTCGAGAGCTATGAGGAACGCAAAATGTTTTTGGAGGACCTTGGTCTGGAAGAATCTGGTGTCCATAAATTAATCAGAGCTGCATACTCACTGTTAAATCTAGCTACATATTTCACCGCTGGTGTTCAGGAGGTTCGTGCCTGGACGATTGAAAAAGGTTTTACAGCGCCGCAGGCCGCTGGTGTAATCCACACTGATTTTGAAAAAGGCTTTATCCGTGCCGAGGTGATCAAATATGAAGATTTTATCAGTCTTGGTTCAGAAAACGCTGTAAAAGAGGCAGGGAAACTTGCTGTGGAAGGAAAGACATATATAGTCCAAGATGGCGATATCATGCATTTCCGATTCAATGTATAATATGCTTTCAGCACTTTATGACTGATAAGAAAAACAAAACAAGCCAAAAAGATATCTTTTTGGCTTGTTTTGTTTTCTACTTTATCTCAATAGCACACTTAATTTTATGCGAGCACTCAAACCATAATAGGTATTTTTTGTCTGCATAATAAATCTATAAATAGTTGTAATCCCATGTACTTATACGCCCTAGAAAAAACCTCCAGTTCGAAGTAAATCATCTTGCTGTAGCAATAATAGAGCATAGTGGTGCTTATATCAATAGATCTCAAGCAATAATCTCATCTTATTTCACAAAATAGCGATGTTCGATCACTTCTACTTTTTTGACATCTTTATCTTCGAGCACCTTCTTTACATCACAGTGCCCAGTTACGCCACGATATATCAACGCACCTCCCAGCGTTAATCCAGAAACTCCTGTCCAGGGCGACTTTAATAGTTTTTTTACCCCCAAACCCAAAATAAAACCGCCAGCTATGACAGACAAGACCCGTTCCGAAGTTCCAATATTTTCTTCGATACAATCCTCTTCTATTTTCGATTTAATCTTATCAAATGCAAATGTCAATAAGTTGCTCATAATAATCTCTTTTTAAGTACTGTCCAATAAGTAAACAAATTGCGGTCCAAAAAGGTTTAAACTAGAATAATAGTTTTTATGTGGTTTCCCGGATTACATCTCTTATATTAGTGTTTATCAAATTAAAAATTCATGCAAGTTAAAAAATATTCGGGTGAACTAGTCCCCTTCAGTGGTGAAGCGTTGCGCCATTCCCTCAGCCGTTCGGGAGCCAATTCTGAACAGGTCAATCAAGTATACGATAAAGTCGTCAATGAAATATATGATGGTATCTCAACCCGAGAGCTCTATCAGCTTGCTTTTGACACCTTAAAAACCGTTCGAAATTCTTATGCCGCTCGCTACAGTCTAAAAAAGGCATTGCGTGAACTAGGACCAGAAGGCTTTTATTTCGAAAAGTACATTGCTCATTTACTTCGTTCTGTTGGATATGAAAGCACCACAGGACAGACCGTACAAGGGCACGCTGTTTCACATGAACTAGACGTGGTTGCGTATAAAGATGGTAAATTAATTACTGCGGAATGTAAATTCAGGAATGATATTGATGCAAAAATTTCCGTAACAACGCCGATGTATTATCTATCTCGGTTCAAAGACATTAGTGGAATTAATTATCAATTTTTTGGAAAGGAATTACGATTTCAAGAAGGTTGGCTAATCACGAATGCTTATTTTACATCCGACTCGATTGACTTTGCCAAATACTACAATATCAACTTACTTTCCTGGGATTATCCAAAAGAAAGCAGCATCAAAAGAAGAGTTGATAAAGCCGTATTTTACCCCATTACCTGTCTAACGACACTTTCAGATCTAGAGGAACAACAATTGTTAAAAAATCAATTGATTCTTGTCAAGGATATAGTAAATAATCCAGATAAACTAGATTTTTTGGGGCTAAATAAAGAAAGAAAAGAGAAAGTCCTAAATGAAGCCCGTGAATTGGTCGATTACAAAGTAGAAGAAGAATATTAGGAAAATTTGTCTAGAAAGCAATATAGTCCTTCATTATCGGTCCAATCTTTGATGCGCTCTATATTGCTTCCTAGGTAAGTTAAGGCTATGATGTCATCGGACTTGGATAGTAAATCCGTCCATATTTTACAAATTCATTCAGATCTATTTGCTCCCAAAAGATACCGTAAATTGCCGATCCTGAGCCAGACATCGAAGCATATATGGCTCCCTTTTGATAAAGGGCCTCTTTAATTTCTTTTAACAAAGGGTATCTTTCGAAAATACCTTCTTCAAAGTCGTTTCGGATGTGGAACTTCCATTCCTGAATAGGCAAACGGATCGCTTCTTCCAGATTGACCTCAGGCAGCTTTGGTTTGACAGTATGGTATGCCTCTGCAGTTGAGACATGAATATCAGGCATAATGACTACCATAAAGTACGGATCTAGACTAAGTGATATTTTTTTAAAATCAGTTCCGATACCTCTTGCAAAAACTGCTGTATTTGAAATAAAAAAAGGACAATCAGCTCCTAATTGTGTAGCATAGGCTTCAAGTTCTTCTGTTCTTAGCTCCAAGCGAAATAGTTCATTCAGTCCTTTCAAAATAAATGCCGCATCGGCAGATCCTCCGCCCAGCCCTGCCCCTATTGGGATTTGTTTGATTAAATCAATAGAGACAGTAGGAATAACATACTCTTTTCTTAATAATTCATAAGCTTTTATACATAGATTATCAGCAATATCTCCTGGAACGTATTGCCCTTGAATATTCAATGAAGGTAGATCAGATGTGGTTTCTAACAGTTCAATCACATCATAAATAGGCAGCGGATAAAACACACTGTTCAGTTCATGATAGCCATCAGCTCGTTTGGCAATCACTTGTAAACCGATATTTATTTTTGCATTTGCGAAGAGTATCATGTAATATCGTATAAATAAACACTTAACAGCTACATCAATAACTTACTAATGAATAAATATGATCGCTGAATCGAGACAATCTGCCTTTTGCTTTCAGAAAGTCCAATGAGATAATAAAACTGTAAGCTGCTATTTCTCCACCAAGTTTTTCAATAAGTTTACTTGCGGCAACCACGGTACCTCCAGTTGCCAAAAGATCATCATGGATCAATACTCGGCTGCCATGTGCAAAAGCATCTTCATGAATCTCGATAGTTGCTTGTCCATATTCCAAAGCATATGACTCGGCAATTGTTCTAAAGGGTAATTTTCCTTGCTTACGAATTGGAATAAAGGGGAGTCCCAACCGATTTGCAAGTAAAAATCCAAAAAGAAATCCTCGACTCTCAATTCCGGCTATCACATCAATTTCTATTCCTTTAAGCTGATCAATAATAGCATCAATCATTTCATTGCAAAGTGTAGCATCTTTCAATAATGGGGTGATGTCCTTAAATACGATCCCCGGCTTTGGGAAATCCACAATATCACGAATTTCCAGTTTCAATTTATCTTGAATCATTCTCAAAAATTAAATACGGAGCGATTTTCGCAATAGCAAGGTCTGAAAGCGTTCCAATTTTTGCCAAATCTTCTATATTAGCATAATTGCCATGCTGATCCCGATAGTTGATTATTAATTTCGCATCCTTCGGGCTAAGATACGGATGTTTGGCCAATGAATTTGCATCAATCTGGTTAATATTGATTTTTTTGACCCCATCCACATTAGACACTACAATCTCATCTTTGATCATCTCATATGTTTCGACTGAAACCCCATAGACCTCTTTCAACTGCTCTATACGATAAAATCCGCCAAGCACATCTCTATATTTTAAAATACGTTTCGATAGTATTGTACCGATCCCCTTCAGTCTCATTAAAGCTACAGTATCACACGTATTAACATCAATCAACTCACTCTTATTGGTCTCATATTTATCATATAGCATAGGTGCTTTCTCTATCGTCTTCTCTACAACAGGTTTTATATTGATATAAGGTTCAAGTTTTTTATATAATCTACTATTGATGGAGTATACTTTTTTTAGATCTTCTTTAACTTTGAAAGACCCGCCTTTTTTTTCGTAATTCTTGATCACAGTGATTTGCTTATCCGAAAGACCTAGTTTACGCCACTCTGTAACAGACAAATTATTGGGGTTGAAGTAAAATAATTTCGCATCCTCCGAATCAATTGTAGGTCGTTTTTTATGGATATTATTTTTTTTCTCTACATTCACCTTCTCATTAATATATTTCTTATTTGGAGAATCAATAATCTCTGTAGAATCATGAAACGACTGCTCAAAAACTTTAACCTGATTTGGGATTGGGTCTCCTGTACGCTGTTTTGTAATGATTGTATAGAGGACAATAAATAAGATAATGATCACTAAAATAATAAAGAACCCATTTTGTTCTGTTTTACTAAATTTAAAATAAGTTAATAGCCGTTTCATATGCGGTCACATAATTGGGTTTTTTAAATTTAATAAATTACAAAGAAAATGAAAAGGGAATTGTAAAAAAACAAATTCCCTTTTCATAACTCCAAACAATATGATTATTTATAACATTGACTTATCGACCTTTTCAACTTTACTTCCATCCTTTAGTGTCTTAGAAATTGCATCAAATGGTCGGGAAACAACCTGATCTCCTTTTTTAAGTCCAGACACCACAATGATATTTTTGTCATCCTGAATACCGGTTTTAACCAAGGTTTGTTTGACAGTCATATCTTTTAAAACAAATACATATTCTTGAACTTTTTTGTTTGTATTTGTAGAATCCTTGTCATCTGAGCGTACTGTAACGGATTGAATAGGTACCACTAATCCCTTATCATGCTTCGTAAATATTTGCACGGTTGCTGAAAGGCCTGGTTTAAAAGGAGAAGCTACATCTTCTCTAATCAAATCTTGATAAGATTCTGCACTAATACGAACTTTCACGTTAAAATTTGTCACTTGATCTGTTGAAGTAGTGGCAGCTGTTGTTGTGGCAATATTTTTTGATGAACTAGCTATTTCAGTTACCACACCTTTAAACTTTCTATCTTGAAACGCATCTACCTCGATCTCTGCTTGATTACCTACTTTTACATTATTGATATCATTTTCATTCACATCAACATTTACCTCCATAGTTGACATATTGGCAATACGCATAATCTCTGTACCTGCCATTTGCGCTGTTCCTACAACACGCTCCCCCTTTTCTATGGACAACAAAGAAATGATACCATCAGACGGTGCATAGATTGTTGTGCGATTCAAATTATCTTGCGCTTCCTTGACAGAAGCCTGCGATTGATCAATACCATATCGAGTGGAACGCACAGTTTCTCTTTGCGCCTGAATTGATGCCAAAGCTGAATAGTATTCTGAAGAACTCTTATCCATTTCCGCTGCAGATATCACTCTTTTCTCAAATAGTTCCTGGTTTCTCTTAAATGTAGCAGCTATATTCTTGAAATTTTCTTCCTGTTGTTTCAGCTGTTGCTGCGAAGCAGCCAGATTGGCACGTTGTGAATTTAATGCTGCTACAGAACGGTCGTACCCTGATTGTAAGATATCCGGTTTAATTCGACAGAGAACTTGTCCTTTTTTGACAAAATCACCTTCCTTAATATTAAGCTCCACAACCTCGCCCGAAACTTCAGAACTCAATTTGACTTCAATCTCCGGTTGTATTTTTCCACTTGCAGACACTAACTCGTCCACATCCATTTCCTTGACAACATCCACTGCTACCTTTGTGATATCTCCTTTGCCAAACCAGCCTGCTTTAAAGCCGATAAAAACAAATATTGCCAAAAGTGTTATTATAATTAATATAATTTTTATTACACTACGTTTTTTCTTTGCCATTTTCTTTAATTAATCAAGTAGGTTAATTGTTGTCGAATTGAATTGAGTTTCCTAAATAATAGTCGATGATCTTTGACTTGAAAATTACATTATATTTTGCTTGAATCAGATCAAATTCAGCTTTATTACGTTCTGTTTGCGCGGTGAATAATTCGAATGAATTTGCCATGCCAATATCATACCTCTCTTTTGTTGCCTTGTAGGCCGTTTCAGCACTTTCAAACGCAGTTGTTGCCGACACATATCCTTGTTTCGCTGCACTCACATCTAAAACCGCCTGATTGACAGCTTTATTTAAATTATTTTTGGCAAGCTGTTCTGCAGCCTCCGCCTGTTTCAAACCTATCTTTGCCTTGGCAACATTTACTCGATTTTGATTATTGGTAAAAATAGGAACATTCAATGTCATTCCTGTTCCAAAACTTTTATATAATTTAAATTGTTCAAATAATCCAATTTTCTGTCCTGTAATTGGATCTCTCCCACCCCAAGAATAACTGGAACCATAATTAATATTTAAATCTAAGCTCGGCAGATACCCCCCCTTGGCAATGTCAATCTGTTTGGCGGCAACATCTATATCAATCAGGGCTTTTTTAATATCCGGCTGATTTCTTAAAGCCATCTCAAAAACATCCGTGGAATTTTTGGATTCCGAATCGAGAAGCACACGCTCAACGCTCGGTCTGACAAGGGAAATATTAGTTTGCGGAGGCATTTCCATCAATTGTTTCAATGTTAACAATGACAATTCATATGAATTTTTTAGGTTGATCCTGTTTAATTCATCCGATGCCACTTGATTTTTTGACTTAGCAATATCCGCAACAGTTTTATTTCCCACCTCAAATTGAATTGAATCAAGCTGGAACTGTTGTTGAGAAAGTTTTAATTGTCCACCACTCGCAGTATACATTTCAAAATTCGTTATTGCCTCCAAATAAGTTACTAAAACATTCAGTATCAAATCATTTTTTATCTTATCGACCTGAGTTGAAGAGGATTCCAGTTGCATCTTATTGGCCTTAATCTGGTTAACTTGTTGGAAGCCCTTAAATAAATTAACAGATGACCCAATCCCGGGGTACATATTGTAGGACCATTGATTTCCTTTGACAAGCTGGTTGGTAGTACGATCCACAAAAAGACCGTTATTTAATTGTTGACTAACGCTTGCACTCAAACTTGGATATAGATTTGACTTTGCCTGAAACAAATCTTGGGCAGCCAACTCTTTATTCAGTTCAGCCTGCTTAATTTGTACATTGCGTTCTAAGGTCATGCGTATAGCATCGGCCACCCCTACGACTTGTTGGGCCTGAATCTGGTTACTTTTTCCCAAAAACAACCCAGTGAATAATACTGCAGAATAATAAAATCTTTTCATGTCCATATGTAGAACCATACAATTTTTTTAGATTTGAACTTCATTTATCGGTTATGTATTTTGTCAAATCTCCATTTTTCCTGCGTTGGCTTTATCCCAAATCTATTTGGCATATGCCACGGATGGAAAAAAAAGTCTATCTCACATTTGATGATGGTCCAATTCCTGAAATTACACCTTTTATACTCGATATCCTAAAAAAATATCAGGTTAAGGCAACATTTTTTTGTGTTGGTGAAAATATTAAAAAAAATCCACATTTATTTCAACGAATTTTACAAGAAGGTCACCAAGTTGGCAATCATACCTATAATCACCTCAAAGGTTGGGACACGGCAGACAGCTCTTACTTGGAAAATATAGCAAAATGTCAAGAATTAACAAAGACTGATCTTTTTCGGCCTCCGTATGCCAAAGCCAAAAAATCACAGCTTAGACAATTGTATAAAAAATATAGAGTTGTCATGTGGGATATTATGTCCGGCGATTTTGATCAAAATTTAAGCCCCAAAAAGTGCTTAGAAAACGTATTGTCCAACATCAATAATGGTTCGATAATAATCTTTCATGACAATATTAAAGCTATCCCACGGGTGACATATGCCTTGCCCAAAACGATAGAGTTTCTTTTAGAAAATAAATATCATATCGCCCGTATAGAATGAGTTTAGGGGTTACTATTCGTTAAAACCACTTCAGAGTCATAGTATTTTCCTACACTAACGCTAAAATACCCTAAAGCATTATTGCTGAGATTTGAAATAGGATTGGACGGTGAAGCTGCACCAGGATTAATCATCTGGAAACTATTCCAATAGTTATAAGCCCCCACATCAATGCATTGACGTAAAATATGTATCTTATCTCCTATTTTTAGATCTCTATCACGATCCACAATATCATGTTGGACTTCCAATCCATTATTGTATTTATCACTAAACACGTCAATAAAACGCATTTCACCGTTGTTTACAGACATTTTATACCTATAATAATTTCCTTTCTCCGGCGGATCATTAAAAATCATTGTCGGGTAATAGATAGTGTCTGTGAATAACACTCGTTCGGATAGCCCGATTGAATCCACATCCACATATGAAGGTAGGGTTGAAATTCCTTCTATCACCTTACCTTCCACAGTTTTGACATACAGCTGATAGCTTGTTTTCTCGCGTAGTCGCAATGTTTTATTGGTATAAACACCATCTGGTCCAGCGAGAAAAGTATAGATCTCATTGTTTTCTAAATTTTTGACCATGACTTCAGCATCTGTTATTGGCGAAAGAACTTCGTCTTTAATACCCACAACCTCTTGAATATTGATCTGATGTAATTGATCTGAAGCCATTAAATCAGCTGTAATAACTAGTTGTCCAGTATTTTCAGGTAATTCTAGGTCAATTTTGTCTTCACAACTGAATAGTATACCCGCAAATAGAGCAATCAGTCCTACTATTTTTTTCATTATTTGTATTAAAATTTAAAGTTCCAAGTAATGGATGGAATTATACCAAATAAGGCAATTCTATAAATCTCTGTAACGTTAGACTGCCCTTCTTTTTCCCTGAAATCAATCAAATAGGCATTCTTCCGATTATAGGCGTTATAAATACCAAAGGAAATACTTGAATAATTGTTTTTTGAACGTTTTATATCATAAGTCGCTGCGAGGTCCAATCGATGATAAGCAGGCATTCGTTGGCCATTCCGTCTATCATAATAGAAAATTGTCCTATCGTCAACAAAATACTTACCGGCAGGCATTGTTACTGCATCACCTGTATAATAAACAAAATTAGCGCTTAGATTCCATTTCGGATTTACTTGATATTGAGCCACAACCGCTATATTATGTGTTTTATCTTGACGTGCGTTGAACCATTCTCCCTCATTGATCTGCGCAAATTTTCGCTCACTTTTAGAAAGCGTATAACTTAGCCAACCACTGAATTGGCCCAATCGTTTCTTTAAAAACCATTCTATTCCAAATGCCCGTCCCTTACCAAATAGCAGCTGACCATCCAAAAATTCATTTGCTTGCAGATCAGCTCCGTTCCTGTAGTCAATTTGATTCTGTAGATTTCTATAATATCCTTCAACAGAAAATTCATACCTATTGGCTGCAAAATTTTTAAAATAACCAAGTGAATATTGTTTGGATATTTGAGGTTTGATTGTATTATTGCTCAACACATATTGATCTGTTGGTAAACTACTCGTAGTATTGCTCAACTGGTGTAGATATTGGACATTGGTGTTATATGAAGCTTTTAACGTCGTCGATTCATTAATGGCATAATTCAGGGAAACACGTGGTTCTAAATACAAATATTTCCTACCTAATTTTCCATCTCTTACATAGGTAGAATCGATGGGTTCTCCATCCTTGTCAAAAGTATAGAACATGCCCGGACCCAACGTCGCGTACCCTGTAGCTCGGATACCATAATTCAATTTCACTTTATCAGTAATAGACCAGTCATCTGCCAGATAAGCCGCAATGTCAATACCTTTTCGATGTTGAATGCGCAACGAATTAACCCTCGAATCTTCCCCGGCTTCAATACTGGCCGGTCGTATTTCCTGCAATGCCGTCTGCAAACCAAATTTTAGATTGTGTCGGTCTGAAAGGCTATATTGAAAGTCTTGTTTAAAATTATAATTATAAATATCGGAACGAATTTTAAAGTTATTATCATCCTCTATCGAGACCTGATAATTGAATTTGCTAAAAATAAACGTCGTATTACTGAATAATCTATTGCCCCACACATGATTCCAACGTATAGTTCCCGTTGCATTTCCCCAATTGAAATCAAACAGGTCATGATAGGCCATTGCATCCTTCCCAAAATACCCAGATAGGTAGATTGTATTCTTATCATTGATACGATAGTTTACTTTTGCATTGAGATCATAGAAAAATAAGGCACTTTTCTTGACATTTTCATCGTTTGAGAGTTTCAAGAATAGGTCGGCATAAGTACGCCTTCCTGAAATCATAAACGAGCTCTTGCCTTTTTGTATTGGTCCTTCTAATTTAAGTCTGGAAGCAATAAGCCCCAATCCGCCTTCAACATTGAAATGCTGATTATTGCCATCTAATGTTGTGATCTCCATAACGGATGAAATTTTACCGCCATATTGCGCCGGAACTCCTCCTTTATAAAAATTGACATCTTTGATGGCATCTGAATTAAATGTAGAAAAGAAGCCAAAAAGATGTGAGCTGTTATATACTGGCGCTTCATCCAATAAAATAAGATTTTGGTCACCACCACCACCCCGGACATAAAAATTGCTGCTACCTTCACCTCCGCTGGTTACACCAGGAAATAATTGGATCGTCTTGAGAATATCTTTTTCACCAAACAGAACCGGAACTTTTTCGATTTCTTTAGGACTAAACTGTGTGAGTCCTGGTGTCAAATCTTTCATTGATTTCCTCTTATTCCCTGTGACAACAACTTCTTCCAATTGATTTTCTTCCGGCACCAACTGGATAATATAAGTTGAATCTTTATCGAACTCAACCGATATGGCTTTAGTCTTATAGCCAATTGACGATACGCTTAGAACTGTACTGTCACTGCGAAAGGAAAGACTAAAAAAGCCATACTTATTGGAGGCAGTGGACTTTTGATCAAGATCATTATGAATCAACGCACCAATGATATTTTCACCACTAATACTGTCCCTAATAAACCCTGATATCGATTTAGTATGCTGACAATGACCATGCTGCACAGTAAATAAAAAAGAAGAAAAACAGAAAATAACCTTTAAAGGTTTAAACATATCAATTGAAGTCAATTTTTTTTGAAAATAATAAAAAAGCCTTACAATGTGTAAGGCTTAATAATAAGTTTATAATTTGTTAGTCAAGGTTTTCTATAAACAAAAATAACAATTTATTCATTCAAGCCAAATATTTATCTATTTTTTCTTTTCAGGCTGATCAAAATAGTTTTTAAAAAAGGCCATCTGGTACACAATTGATCGCGACCAATACTCCCAATTATGTCCTCCCTCACTGGTAATAAAAGTATGATTGATATTGTGATATAGGAGTTTATCATGTAGGGCCATATTAACAGCGTAGAAAAAATCATCTTTACCACAATCAATTATCAAGCGAAGTTTATTATTTATCAATTTTGACAACATATTGATAACAACTCGATTATCCCATTCCTGAGGTACATCACTATAATTACCGATACGATCATGAATTTCCCAATTTAAAGGAAAAGGTCTAAAATCCACTCCTCCAGCTGTACTACCCGCCGCACCATAAATATCTTGATGTTTTATAGCAAGCGACAAGGCCCCATGCCCTCCCATGCTTAATCCTGTAATCGCTCTTCCTTGACGATTTTTGATCGTGGCATAATGCTGATCGATATAAGCAATCAATTCGTTGGACACAAAAGTTTCATATTGATAATTCGGATCATTGGCAATATCCCAGTACCAACTGCCAAAACCGCCATCTGGACAGACGACTATATAACCATATTGATCTGTAAGATTAGCTACGCTTGAATTTTTGACCCAATTACTGTAGTTACCTGAATAACCATGAAGCAAGTATAACACAGGGTAATTTGCATGTTCTGAATACTTTTCAGGTAGAATTACAACTGTCTTAATTGCTTTTCCCATGGCCGCACTTTGAATAGATAACGTATCAACCTTAGCGGCATGACTTTTTGCCATAAAACATAACAATGCAGCCAGCACAAAAAATGCTCTTCCTATTTTGATGATCAGAAGATTTAAAGGATAGTTTGTTGTTTTCATTAGATTCTAAAATGATTCGTATTGTTTATTAAATTCAGGTTTTTATTTTTCCAGTTAGGCTTAGTGTTGATCATATTGCTTATAATTTTTTTCAAAAAAATAAAGATAAGATTTTAAACCAAAAGGACGCTCGCTAATTGTATAAAACCCTTCCCCCTCCGTGTCAAAAGTAAGAGCTTCACCTTGAGGTTCAACTTGGTAGGGCAATACAACAGGTTTCTGCCGAAGTATAGACGTCAACGGTTCACCATTTTTTCGTTTCCAATAAAAAATATGAGTAATATTTTTAATCAATACTTCCTTACCAGTTGGATCTATCGCCGCTGCAGTTGCAAACGTAAAGGGTAATTCCACCGTTTTGTTCAGTGTGAAATATTGTTGTTTCTGATTCGCAAAAACTGAAGCGCGATAGACTGTAGAATGAAATTCACGCTTGGAAATCACATATAACATGTTATCAAGAGGGTCAATCATAATAGATTCTGCATCTAAATGTCGCTGACCTGGAAATTTCAAAAATATAGTTTTGACAGATTGCTTCGGTATGACTATTGCATCCCCAATAGCTGGTTCAGGAAACATATACAAACAGAGCCAATTTCGCTTTCCTAGATTATCCCCTATATCGGCAAGCACAAGAAAATTCTTATGATCAATTTGCACACGATCTATATCTTCACAGTCAACCACATCTACCCCTTCGAGGGTAAATGTCTTCATCAGTTTAGCATTCGAATCAATCAAATATATATTTGCACCATCCCCACTGTCGTTGTGCACCCAGAATCTTTCTTTCGTACTTGCAGCAACAATTCCCGAAACTTCTTTCAGCTCAGGATCGACTAGTTCACCTAAAGCTATTTGCGTTTTAAAATAATCCTTATTATTTTGTCCATATATCTGTAGGGTGAGTAAGAAAAGTAGCAAAAATACTACTACTTTCATTCGCGCAACATTCATGTTTAAAGATACGGTTTTATTGATATTTAAATTCCTGTTATGAAGAAGTTCCTAAAATTCAGCTTAATCCTGCTCCTCCTCTTTACGTTCCAATATAATTCACAAGCCCAAAGTACTTCATTCCGGATAAAAGTAAAATCTGGTCTTCAACATACTCCACCTTATTTGGTCAAGTATTTCAATAGTAAAGACTGGGAAACTTTTTATTTAGACATTCAACAATTCGACTATGATCCAAAATTTGAATATAACATTCGCGTAAAAAAACATCGCATAAATCAACGTTCAACCTATATTTTGGATAAAATTATAAGAAAGTCTTCATCAGAAAATACGGATACCCTCACATGGGATGTCAACGAGACCTATGTTAATGCATCCAAATTAGGAAAAATGAAATGCCTCCAGATAAAATCTAACGAAAGCACCAAATGGGAATATATAACCACACCAATCCAAGGCTTTGATTACCGAGAAGGCTATCGCTATCGAATAAAAGTACAGCAAACGAAACAACAAGATACAGATACCCTCCAATATCAATTGATAGAAATCATCGCCAAAGAAAAGGCAACAGAACTCCCTAGCGTAGCTTCCTTCCTCGCCAGGTTTAAATGGAATTTACTTCAGCTCAATGGGAAAGATGTATCTACAAGTAGGGCAAGCATCGGATTTGATGCAAAAAATGGCACTGTCGCCGGATTTACCGGGTGCAATACCTTTTGGGGTAATTTTAATATTAAAGACAATTTAATACGTTTTTCACATCTGGCAAGCAACATGCGCTCTTGCAATGATATACATATTGAAAATGCTTTTTTTGACATCCTTGAACAAAAAAACATTCAGTTTGACATTGCAGAACAGACATTGAATCTATATGTTGGTAATAAATTGGTCATGATTTTCGGGCTTGAAAGACAATAAAAAAAACACCCGAAGTTTGGGGAACTCCGGGTATCTTAGCCATATTATTAACCTATTTTATGAAAAGTATTTATGTCACTTTGGAAATGACATAAGCAAATATGCGAAATAAATCTTCTCAAGTCAAAAGCCACAATAGCTTTTAACACAATTTTAACATTACAAAAAACAATGATACAAATAGGCATAAAAATGAGTCAATTCAGCACATTGATTTAGATTACACATAGTATATTAACAGTTTAAATAAGAATAATGATCAAAACCATTTTTACCACAGTCACTCTTTTATGGGCCGGTGCTCTACTTGCCCAACAGAACCCTGTTATAACCGGGAATTATGCTGATCCAGAAGGCATTATTTATGGCAACAAATACTGGATTTTTCCTACTTATTCAGCACCCTATGAAGAGCAGGTTTTCTTTGATGCTTTCTCATCTTCAGATCTGGCTACTTGGACGAAACACAGCCGTATTTTAGAAAACACGAATGTTAAATGGGCAAAAAAAGCAATGTGGGCACCTGCGGTATTGGAAAATGAAGGAAAATATTATTTATTTTTTGGTGCCAATGATGTTCATCAGGGTGAAATCGGGGGCATTGGTGTAGCAGTCGCAGATAATCCAGAAGGTCCTTATAAAGATCTTATCGGTAAGCCACTCATCAATGATATTATCAATGGTGCTCAACCCATAGATCAGTTTGTATTTAAAGACAAAGATGGAACATTCTACATGTATTACGGAGGCTGGAAACATTGCAACATTGTCAAACTCAAACCTGATTTTACAGGCCTTCTCCCTTTCGATGATGGAACATATTATAAGGAGATTACACCTAAAGACTATGTGGAAGGTCCATTTATGTTTATAAAAGATGGAAAATACTATTTTATGTGGTCAGAAGGCGGCTGGACTGGGCCAGATTATAAGGTAGCATATGCCATTTCCGACTCTCCGTTTGGACCATTTGAGCGGATCGGAACAATTCTTGAACGGGATCCTCAAGTAGCAGTTGGTGCAGGACATCACTCTGTTATTAAAATCCCCAATAAGGACAAATATTTCATTGTTTACCACCGCAGACCAATCGGGAAAGACGGAGCTAATGAACGGGTTACCTGTATTGAGGAAATGAAATTTGACAAAAATGGTCACATCATCCCAATCAAAATGACATTTACGGGAGTAAAATACCCTTTAAATTAATAATTATGGAATACCGGTTAGTTTTCATAAATCTGTTTTTCGAACCTACGTATTCCATAAAAAGAAAAGCCTCAGTTTATACAACTGAGGCTTTTCTTTTTATGGAGATCGCCTTATATACTAGCAATTACCTTATTCAACGTCGTTGATGGACGCATCGCTTGGGCTGCCAGTTCATCATTAGGGAAATAGTATCCACCAATATGTTGTGCATGTCCTTGTGCAGCTATCAGTTCTTCATTGATCTTAGCCTCATTTTCGGTCAGTTCTTTTGCAACAGTTGCAAATTGGTTTGCTAAATCAGCATCTTTGGTTTGCGCAGCCAAGGCTTGTGCCCAGTACAGTGTCAAATAAAAATGAGATCCACGATTATCTATTTGTCCCACCTTCCGTGCAGGAGATTTATCGTTTGCTAGGAATTTTTCCGTCGCTTCATCTAAAGTCTCCGCAAGCACTAATGCTTTAGGGTTATTTTGTGTTTGTGACAAATGCTCTAAAGACGCACCAAGAGCCAAAAATTCGCCTAGTGAATCCCAACGTAAATAACCTTCTTGAAGGAATTGCTCAACGTGTTTAGGTGCTGAGCCTCCGGCACCAGTCTCAAATAGTCCACCCCCATTCATTAATGGAACAATAGACAACATTTTAGCAGAAGTCCCTACTTCCAAAATTGGGAATAAGTCAGTTAAATAATCACGTAAAACGTTACCTGTTACGGAAATGGTATCCTCGCCTTTACGGATACGCGCTAAAGAGAATTTCGTAGCCTCTATTGGAGATAAGATACGGATATCTAAGCCCGTAGTATCAAAATTAGGAAGGTATTTTTCTACTTTCTTAATAATTTCTCTATCGTGTGCACGATTTTTATCCAACCAGAATATGGCTGGTGTATCTGATAAACGCGCACGGTTGACAGCTAACTTTACCCAGTCCTGGATTGGCGCATCTTTTGTCTGACACATACGGAAAATATCTCCAGCTTCTACTTTTTGCTCCATGAAAACATTTCCTTCGGCATCAACAACACGGATAAAACCATTTCCCGCTGCTTGGAAAGTTTTATCATGAGATCCATATTCCTCCGCTTTTTGGGCCATAAGACCTACGTTCGGAACTGATCCCATTGTTTTAGGATCTAATGCTCCATGCTCTTTACAGTCCTCTATGGTAGCTTCATAGACCCCTGCATAACAACGATCAGGTACCATGGCAATCGTATCCTCCTCTTGCCCATCTTTATTCCACATCTTACCACCAATACGGATCATCGCTGGCATTGAAGCATCTACAATTACATCAGAAGGAACATGGAAGTTTGTGATGCCCTTATCGGAATTCACCATCGCTAAAGCTGGCCCTTTGGCAATAGCATCATCAATTGCTGCTTTTACTTCAACTTCTTTTGCATGACCTACAATTTTAGCATAAACTTCCCCTAAACCGTTATTTTTGTTAATCCCTAACTCTTTGAACAAATCACCAAACTGCACAAAGACATCGGCAAAGTATGTTTCAACGATTGCACCAAATATAATGGGATCAGAAACCTTCATCATCGTAGCCTTTAAATGCGCAGATAACAATACACCGGCGGCTTTTGTTTCAGCAATCGTATCAGCCACAAACCCTTTTAGCGCATTTAAACTCATGGTAGAAGAATCAATTACTTCCCCAGCCTTCAATGGGGCCAAGCTTTTCAATTCTGTCACGCTGCCCTGTGCATCCACAAATTCAATCCTGAATTGACCAGCATTTTCCACAGTTACGGACTGCTCTGAACCATAGAAATCACCAGATGTCATAGACGCTACTTTTGTCTTGGAATCCTTTGCCCAAGCGCCCATCTTATGTGGATTTGCTTTTGCATAGTTCTTCACGGCTTTAGGTGCTCTACGATCAGAGTTACCCTCACGCAATACAGGATTTACTGCCGAACCTAATACTTTCGCATATTTGGCTTTTATCGATTTCTCTTCTTCAGTCATTGCCTCATCAGGATAATTAGGCACAGCATAACCTGCTTTTTGCAGCTCTGCAATAGCACCTTTTAACTGCGGAATGGATGCAGAAATGTTCGGTAATTTAATAATATTTGCCTCTGCTGTTGTTGCCAATTGCCCCAACTCAGTCAATGCGTCAACAATTTTTTGATCTTCTTTTAAAAATTCTGGAAAGTTAGCAAGAATACGGCCTGCTAAAGAGATATCTCTCAATTCAACTTCGATATCAGCTGTAGCTGTAATCGCCTGAACAATAGGCAAAAACGAATAAGTCGCCAATAGAGGCGCTTCATCTGTTTTTGTCCAAACAATTTTTGATTTGTTTGACATAGTAATCTATTAGAAATATGTTTAATTTTTAATGCTATGTGAAATCACTGAAAAATCTGAATTTCTCAAAATTTCGCCTAAAGATAAGAATTAATGCCATAAACAACGAGGAATTCTGGCCTTTTTGACAATAAAGTTGTGAAAAAAAATATATTTTGGCAATTGAGAATAAGCAGAAAGCTACCAACGACCAGCAGTCCTCCTCTTTACATTTCGGTGACGGGATAATACGAGTTAAATACTACTTTTAGAGCAAACAAAAAATACGATTGACAATGAAATCATTCAAATTGAACAATGGAATTGAAATTCCGGCAATTGGATTTGGGACCTGGCAAATTCCTGATGGCAACGAAGCATACCAAGCCGTTAAAGAAGCAATTACCGCAGGATATACTCATATAGATACTGCTGCCATTTATGGTAACGAAAAAAGTGTTGGCAAAGCTATAAAAGACAGTGGATTGGACCGTAGTTCATTATTTATCACAACTAAACTCTGGAATACCGAACGCGGGTATGAAAAAGCAATCGCTGCATTTGAAAAATCTCTTAACGATTTGCAACTTGACTATCTTGACCTTTATTTAATCCACTGGCCTGCAAATGAGGCTCAATTTGAGAATTGGGCAGAAATTAATGCGGACACATGGAAAGCGCTAGAATACCTGTACCAACAGGGAAAAGTCCGAGCCATTGGAGTAAGCAATTTTCCAAAAGAATATCTAAAAAAATTACTTGAAACAGCGACTGTCGTACCTAGTATTAACCAGATTGAATTCCATCCAGGCTATTTACAAGAAGATACCGTTGCCCTGTGCCAGTCCAATACTATTCTGGTCCAAGCATGGTCCCCACTAGGTTCAGGTAGAATATTACAAAACGAAACATTGCTAAAATTGGCACAGGAAAAGAATACCAGTGTTGGACAGCTTTGTATTAAGTTTGCCTTGTCTCAAGGCATATTACCTTTACCAAAATCTACCAATCCCCAAAACATAAAACGGAATCTAGATATAGACAGTTTTGACTTGACAGAAAGCGACATTCAGAGGATACGTGCATTTCCTGAAATGGGCTTCTCTGGTTCAGATCCTAAAAAAGTAGCATTTTAAATGATATCCAAGACACTGGAGCTTTTTTAATAAAAAGGCTCCAGTTTATATCCTTTCTTTTTTACTTTACACCCTTCCAATTCCCTTCACTACAATTATGCTACTCCGCATAGCACGTGAAACCAACCACCAATGTTATGCCAGTCATTGATATATATGAACACACGGAATACCAGCATTCCCGTGGCTACCATATTTCCTCCTTGTACACAACCGACGATAAACTTAAGCTAAACGAACTGCAAATTGAAAAAAACAGAAAATGAAACCGTGGTGAAACAAAAGATAAACGTAGCTGTTAATACTGCATACAAGCCTCATTAATTTTCTTAAAGAGTTTTTTTTGATTTGAGATTATATAGCATATAACTTATTTATTATGGCAACTTCATTTTTTAAAACGATCAGGACGTCAGTCAAACACTGGTATATTCCCCTCATCATTGGCCTTTTCTTAATACTTTTGGGCTTTTATACTATTTCCACACCTGTAACCTCGTTTCTAACGTTAGCAATTTTGTTTTCGTGGTCATTCATCATTTCGGGAATTTTAGAAATTATTTTCGCCTTGCAAAATAGAGATGAAGTTGAGGGATGGGGCTGGTATTTCACAGGTGGCATTCTTTACACTTTATTTGGGATATTGCTGCTCGTCAACCCATTGCTTTCAGCTAGCACATTGACCTTCATCATAGGTTTCTATGCATTATTTAAATCTTTTCAGTTGCTATCCTTTTCATTTGACCTTAAAAATTATGGCAACAAATCTTGGGCCTGGGTTACACTTTTTGCTATATTAGGGATCGTGTTCAGCTTTATATTACTTTGGAATCCCCTATTTGCGGGATTCTCTTTGGTCATATGGACAGGTATGGCAATCATTACAGTCGGTTTTGCAGCATGCGTACTTGCTTTTCAACTGAAAAGCCTTAAAGATATTCCTAATAAACTATCCAATGATTGGAAGGAGCGCTATGAAAAGCTTAAAGAAGAATTCAATCAACACCATAAATAAAAAATGGGGCTATAAAAAGCCCCATTTTTATTTATCAATTATTCCCAATATCAGTACACTTGATATAAGTGCACTTGCCTAATTGTCAATTTCTAAAACTTTAAAAGGTATTTTTTGGACTGGATAATCCTGTTTATCTGTTTTTACCTGGCTTATTTTTAAAATGACATCCAACCCTTCATAAACTTCTCCAAAAACAGTAAAATCGTGATCAAGTCTAGGTTGCCCGCCTTGGTCAAGGTATTCTTTACGTTGTGCAGCTGTATATTTTATACCTTTTTTCATTTCTAGGCTATCAAGCTCAGCTGCATTGATCTTTTTGCCTACTACAAAATAGATCTGATTGAGAAATGATGCTTTTTCGATGTTTCCATCTCGACCTGCTCCCAATGATCCTATTTTATGAAAAGCTCTTTCATCAAACTCTGGAGCCAGCCTCGGCTTTCGTTTCAAAGAATCCGCAGCCTCACGTTTGGCAATATCCACATCGTGTTCTCCCCCCTGCACAACAAAATTTTCAATAATCCTATTAAATAAAGCATCTTGATAGACACTGTCCCTAATTGACCTCAAAATCAAATCACGATGATTTGGAGTGAAATCATATAAGACAACTTTAAAATTCCCGATTGCGGTTTTGAATAGCAGATGTTTTGTCTGGGCATGGATATTCCCTGCACAAACAAAAAAAAGACTTAAAATAAATAGAACTTTCTTCATGTGTTAATACCTAATTTACCCAAAAATTCCATAAAAATACATTAAATATTAGATTAAGAGACCTCTTTCCCAATCTTTTTCCTACAAGCAGTTCCCTATCACCATTATTGGAAAACAGACCTTTACGATTTCATTGGACAGGTCATCAAGGTCAGAGAAGATAAAAATAAACAGCTCTTAATAAATAGGCCTAGGAAAAAACTCGATAATTAACTTGCAAATAACCGCATTTTATTTTAGTTTGGAATAAACAATTCAAGAATATATGCAGTATATACCGAATCCCGACCGATATCAGCACATGATCTATAATCGCTGTGGTAAATCAGGCCTCCTTTTGCCCGCAATTTCTTTGGGTATGTGGCACAACTTTGGGGATGATATGGCACATCAGACCAAAGTTGAAATCTGTACAACCGCCTTTGATTTAGGGATTACACATTTTGATCTTGCAAATAATTATGGTCCCCCTCCCGGCAGTGCTGAAAAGGCATTCGGGCAAATACTAAAACAACAATTTAATGGCTTAAGAGATGAATTGATTATTTCTTCTAAAGCAGGATATCATATGTGGGATGGCCCCTATGGTGAATGGGGCAGCAGAAAATATATCATTTCAAGCTGTGAACAATCTTTGAAACGTCTTGGTCTAGATTATGTTGATATTTTCTACTCACACCGTTTTGATCCCAATACACCATTGGAAGAAACTATGACAGCCTTGGATCAGCTAGTGCGCAGTGGAAAAGCATTATATGTAGGTATCTCATCTTACAATTCTCAACGAACCAAAGAAGCTTATGCTATTCTAAAAGCATTGGGTACTCCATTTGTTATACACCAGCCAAGCTATTCGATGTTGAACCGATGGGTTGAATCTGATGGATTACTAGATACTTTAGATGAGATGGGCCTTGGTTCTATTGTCTTTTCACCGCTAGCACAAGGCATGTTGACAAACAAGTATCTACAAAACATTCCACCGGATAGTCGTGCGTCTCAGTCCAAATCGCTTCAAACAAAATTTCTGAATGAAGAAAACCAGAAAAATATTCAAGCACTTCATTCCATCGCACAACGCAGAGGCCAATCATTAGCGCAAATGGCAATTGCCTGGGTCTTCCGAAAACAGCAGGTCACCTCTGCCCTTATTGGCGCATCAAAACCGCAACAAGTGATCGACTGTGTCGGTGCTTTGAAAAACTTAACTTTCAGTCCTGACGAAATTCAAGAAATTGATCTATATGCAAAAGATGGACATATTAATATTTGGGCAAAATCAGCAGAGATAGAATAAGACGACAAAAAGCGAACAGTGCCTATACTAAAAAGCGTACCGAACTATTAGCAATGGACTGTACGCTTTTTTTATACATTTTCTTAAAAATAATGATGATGATTGCTATTCCATTTTCTTTAAAATCTTTTCAAACGTATTGACATTCCTGCTAGTAAACTTGTCTTTAAGAGCCTTTTTACCCAGTACCTTTCCAAAAGTTGCATCTAGTGTATTTCCCTTTGGAACCCGCCAATAAAATATATGATTGATGATCTGCGCTTTTTCTCCAGCTATCTTATTTGCTTTGTCAAATTCATGCATTAATAGATCTGCTATTTCTGGAAGACCGACGAAAGTATAAACATGAAAATCAGGATGTTTTTCAAATGGGATGCTGTCCCAAAACAACCTTGTTTCTTCTTGAGATTTGACAAACAAAAAAGCCTCATAAGAAAAGTGTCTTGACATAGCCTCTTCCAACAAAAGTTTTAAGTCAACGACGTCACGTTCTGAGGAGAATACGATATTTCCAGAAGCCAATACCGAACTTACATGGGACATCCCTGCCTCCTGAAAAACCTGACAGACCTCAGCCATTTTCATATTGGTCCCTTTAACATTTACGCCACGAAGAAAAGCACAATATTTCATATAATCAGTCAAATGAGTTCATCCATAGGGTTCCAAAACAAATGTTTAAAATCTTTAATCCTAAGACCGTTAACCACAATACCTTCTCCCATTAATTTAGTTTGAAATTCGGGCACAGATAAGGTACCTCCACTTGAAATGACACGATGTGCAGGAACATCTTTGGGGCATCCTCCCATAGCTTTTCCCACATGACGTGAATGATTTGGGCAACCTAATGCTTTGGCAATAGCACCATAAGTCGTTACTCTCCCCTTTGGGATAAGCCTTGCGATATCATAAACCTGCTGTTTGAATATTTCATCCATAATTGATTCCCCCCTGCTGCTTTTCTGTCATGTCAAAACAAAAAGGCAAATTATTTTACTTCTTCTGATCTTCATTAAAAAAGATATCACTAAATTACAAAAAGCCGATGTAAAACAGACAACATATCTTTTTTTGATTTCGAACTTAAAGAATGTTTAAAAGCCTCTTTCTTCATTAATAGCTTCAAGGTGATAAATTCACTCGGTAAACAGACCTTAAAATTGCCGTTAAACAAAAAAGCCTTTCATTTCTGAAAGGCTTTTCCTGGCGGAGAGTGAGGGATTCGAACCCCCGAACCTGTGACAGTTAACGGTTTTCAAGACCGCCGCATTCGACCACTCTGCCAACTCTCCGCGACAAAAGTACGAATTTTTACTCTCCTGCCAAATTTTATTTTATATATCGTTTTTATTTAGCTTTTATAAACTGAATATCAGCACTAAATTTTACTTCATCGCTCACCATGACTCCACCTGTCTCTAGAGCAGCATTCCAATTTAGGCCAAATTCAGAACGTTTAATCTTTCCCTCCACAATAAAACCGGCCTTTGTATTTCCCCAAGGATCTTTTTGAATTCCTGCAAATTCTAAATCAAACACCACAGGTCTAGTTACGTCACGGATAGTCAGGTTTCCTTTGATCCGCTCATTCTCTAAACTTGTCGCTTCAAAAGTGATCGCTGGATATTTCTCAACATCAAAAAAATCTTCGCTTTTTAAATGTCCATCACGTTGCTCGTTACGTGTATTAATGGATGCAGTATCAATCACTACTTTTGCAAGTGCATTCTCAAATTCATCTCCTTCAGTATCAACATCTATTTTAAAACTGTCAAAGTTTCCTTTAACATTAGTAATCATCATGTGTTTTACTTTGAATTCTATTTCGCTATGTGCAGCGTCTAATTCCCATTTTGTCTGTGCCATAATTTTGTGTTTTTTTATTTGTTTAACAACACAAAGGTAACAGCAGTTTAAAACATTTTGTTTGATCTAGATCAATAAAAATAATCTTATTGAGAGGCAATCACTTATTGAAAAACCATAAAAAAAAACAGGCGATATTTTGGAATTATTGAACAAATGTCTACTTTTGCATTACCGAAAGCGACGCGCCAATAGCTCAGCTGGATAGAGCATCGGTTTTCTAAACCGACGGTCTCAGGTTCGAATCCTGATTGGCGTACAAAAAAGGCCTCTAATTAAAACTAGAGGCCTTTTTATTGTTACGCGAGTTATCAAAATAATCAAGCATAAACAATAACAATAAATACCGCCGATAAGAATTTGTGCGCGATACTTATTGTTCTTTAGCAATTGTCTATTAGCTTAAATATATTTATTGACGATATCTTCCAGATCGTCCAGATCAAACGGTTTTGATAAAAAATCGTCCGCACCGGCTTGGGCTGCCAATGTCTGAATATCATTATTGGCGGAAACATAAATGACGGGAATATGTTTAAATCTATCATCAGCCTTCAAAAGCCTGGTCGCTTCTACCCCACCAATGTTAGGGATCCAATTGTCCATTAAAATAAGATCCGGTTCTGTGGATTCCACCTTTTGAATAATATCATGAGAAGTCTCGGAAACTTCCACTCGGAACCCCAAATCTGTCAATACTACAGTTATGACTTCCAAAATTATTGTATCATCTTCAAATATTAATACCGTTTTTCTTTCGCTCATATATTTTAATTTTAGTCCCTTTCACTAGTCTATAAAACAGCCTGTACTATTTAAATAAACCATTTTATAAAGGATAAAGTTTTTTCCAAATTTTTTGATCACCAATGGCAGTATAATTATGCTGAATACCTGAAAAGCGAATAGTCTCCTTACTACCTAAAGCCAAATATCCTAAATTTTCAAGGCTTGCATCAAATAAATGAAAGACACGCTCCTGCAATTCTTTGTTAAAATAAATCAATACATTCCGGCAAATAATCAGCTGAAAGCTATTAAAGGAAGTATCAGACACTAAATTGTGTGCTGATAGGATCATTTTTTGTTTTAGTTCAGCATTAAATTTTACCCAGTCATAATTTGCTGTATAATAATTAGAAAAGTCCTCTTTTCCACCAGATTCAATATAACTCTCCGAAAACGATTTAATATGACGTAATGGATAAATACCCTTTTTCGCAATTTCAAGAACCCTTGGATTAATATCAGTAGCATAAATCAAGGATTTATGAAGAATATGGGCTTCTTTAAGTAAGATTGCTATCGAATAAGCTTCCTCTCCACTGGAGCATCCCGCAACCCAAATTCGAATCAATGGATAGGTCCCCAATTGGGGTAAAACTTCTTCCCGCAATTGCTTAAAAAACAAAGGATCCCGAAACATTTCGGTTAAATTGACCGTGATCTCTTCAATAAAATGTTGTAGAAATTCTGTATTATCTTTCAGCGCAAATCTGAGTTCTGCAAAACTTGCAAATCGATCGTTGGTCATAATTCGATTGATTCTCCTTTTTATGGAAGCTCGACTATATTGCATAAAGTCATAACCATAACGTTGGTAGATATCTTCCAGCAAAATATCTATCTCATCATCTTTAATTATATTATGCCCCAACATTTAAATGAATCGTTCTATTTCAATCAACAACCTGTCTACATCTATGGGTTTGGATATATAGGATTGAGCACCAGACGCCAAGCATTTCTCCCGGTCACCACTCATGGCTTGAGCAGTTACCGCAATGATCGGAATATCCGATATGATGGGCGAATTACGGATCAAACGAATGGCCTCATATCCATCTATTTCTGGCATCATCATATCCATCAAGACCAACGATACCTTATTATCTTTGTCTTCCAATAAACGAATCGCCTCGAGCGCCATCGAGCAGCTCATTACCTGATATCCTCTTGTCCTGAGCGTTAGACTCAAGGCAAAAATATTTCTGCTATCGTCGTCTACAATTAAAATTAACTTATTCTGATTCATTCAATATGTCATTATTAACTTTCATATAGCCACACACGTAAAAGCGACAAAAGTTGATCAATATCCACAGGTTTTGAGATGTAATCCGAAGCCCCAGCCTGAATGCATTTTTCCCGATCACCAATCATGGATTTGGCAGTTACAGCAATAATTGGTAAAGTAGAAAACTTAGCGATCTGCCTGATATTCTTAATCGTTTCATAACCATCCATCTCAGGCATCATCATGTCCATCAATACAATATCAATCGAATCCCCAGAGCCCAAAAGAGCGAGGGCCTCTTTTCCATCCATTGCAGGGATAACCTGTACTTGAAATTTCTCCAATGCTTTTGTCATTGAAAATATATTGCGTACATCATCATCGGCTATTAGCACCTTTTTACCTTTCAAAACATCAATCAATGATCCCAATCCATTATTTCTTTTCTTGGTTTCATCTGAATTATTGACCTCAATCAAGTGTAGAAATAACCCAACCTCATCCAAAATCCGTTGGTAAGAATGAGCTGTTTTAACCACTACTGAGTCGGCATATTTCTTAATCTTGAGCTCTTCAGCTTTCGACAGATTCTTACCCGTGAATATGATAATAGGTAAATTTTCTAAACCTTCGTGGTGTTTAATGGCATCCAAAGTATTATATCCCATCTCATCAGGTACTCCCATATCTAAAATCACACAATCCACTCCCGCTGTCTGCAAAGCAATAATACTATCATTTACATTATCCTTTACTTCAAGGGAAATATTAAAACTACCTAAAAAATAAGCTAATGCGCTCGCATGTTTAGGATTCTCTTCTATGATTAGGACTTTCTTTGGAGACTGACTCAAGGCGGATTCAATCTTTTGAAACACAGAAGTCATCTGCTCCAGGGCAACGGGTTTATTGATAAAATCAATTGCACCCTTCATCAGGCTTTCTTTCTTAACCTCCAGAGAAGACATAATATGAACCGGAATATGTCGCGTGCTCTTGTCGGCCTTTAATTCATCCATCACTGCCCATCCATCCATAATCGGTAATTGTATATCTAATAAAACTGCCTTCGGCTGGAATTTCCTGGCCGCAGGCAAGGCATGATCACCACGGACAACAACCACCGCTTTATACTGTTGACTATGCGCATATTTCAAAAGTGCTTTCGCAAAATTAATGTCATCTTCTACAATCAGGATTACCTTATCTCCTGTAAGAATATGGTCTCTGTCATCCGGTAGTTCTTCTGGAATACGTATTGTTGCTGGATCATAGCTATTCTCCATGACAAGTTCTTTCACTTCATCAACTTCCAATTGGATCTCTTCCACGAGCTGTTGTTCCTTGGTTAGGATTTCACCAACTTCTGTCTTATATTTTGGGATACAGAATAGAAAAACACTTCCTTTGCCCTCTTCACTTTCGAGCTTAATTTCTCCACCCAGTAGGCGTGCAATCTCCCGGCTTATCGATAAACCTAGCCCCGTTCCACCATATTTTCTTCTGGTCGAACCATCTGCTTGCTGAAAAGCTTCAAAAATTATTTTTTGTTTTTCCAGCGGAATCCCTATGCCGGAATCTACTACAGCAAAAACCAGCCTATTATCATCAGATGAATCCTCATATATGTCTAATCTGACTTCACCTTTCGCAGTAAATTTAATGGCATTGGACATCAAATTACGTAACACTTGATCTATTCTCAGCCGGTCACCCTGAAAATTATGATTAATTTTCGGATCAATATTTATATTGAATGCTAATTTCTTTTCATGAATGATTGGCAAAAACAAATTACTGAGGTCTTCTACGATATCATCCAGATTCAAATTAGTGTACTCTAAGGTCATCTTACCAGATTCTATCTTAGAGAGATCCAATATTTCATCGATCAGTGTTAGTAAGCTTGTCCCTGAACTTTGAATAACTTTTGCTGATTCTATCTGATCCACATTTAGGTTTTGTTCGGTATTCTCTGATAATAGGCGAGATAAAAGCAAAATCGAATTTAATGGTGTACGCAGCTCGTGAGACATATTTGCCAGAAATTCAGATTTATACTTTGTACTCAATGCAAGTTCTTCCGCCTTCTGTTGAATTTCAAGGTTCCTTTCCGCAATCATCAAATTTTTATCCTCAAGCAATTTTGAGCGTTCTTCCAATTCCTGATTGGATTGCATCAATTCTTCATGTTGTACTTTAAGTTCCTCCTCAGACGACTGTAAGCGCAGGGTCTGTGCTTCTAATTCAGTATTTAAGTTTTCAAGTTCGGCATGCTGTGACAATAATTCTTCAGATTGAACTTGAGTTTCTTCTAAGAGAGACTGGATTCTTGCCCTACTTTTTGCAGAAACCAACGCAATTCCAAGCTGTCGGGCGCATTCAGTCAAAAACTTTACTTCTACCTCTGAAAATGTACGCATATGACCTATCTCCAAAACACCAAGGACTTGATCTTCGAATACGATTGGTACAAAAATGAGATGCGGAACATGGATCTTGCCAGTGGCACAGCTTATTGTATAATCCGTAGAATTTATATCAGTCAATAATTTTGTCTCTATATCTGAGTAGACTTGTCCCACGTATCCTTCTCCTGGATAAAATGATGTTTGTGACTTGACATCCAGTCCATACGAACTAGATAAATCGAGCTTCTCTTCATTAACAATGTAAATTGCCCCCGTAATGGCCTCAATATATTTCACGAGTGCTTTTATGGAGTAGGAAGTGATGTTTTTTTCGGTTTTATTACCCACTAAACCTGTATATAGATTTGCATATCCAGTATGTAACCAGTCATTTTCCTTAAGTTGCTCAAAAGACCGCTTCAAAGATTTCGCCATGCGGTTAACGGATTTTGCAATCGCACCAAGATCATCATCATGAAGATCGATCTCCCCAGTTGTCACTTCATAATCTCCCAAGGCAATACGATTTGTAATTTTTTGCACCAGCTCCAACCGTCTCGAGGTCCCTTCGTCTTTTTCTCGTAAAGACTTTTCAAGCTCTGAACGCTTATGAAAATCATCCTTCAACTTCAAGTAAAAATATGCAGTGATAATCAAAGAAAGCAATGCGCTGATAACTATAAATAAAGTGGCTTTTAAAGATGAACCGTCCAAATTAGCCGATTTTTCATCGATACCCCGGTCTTCATGCAGGACAATATCTTTGATAAGAACCCGACATCTATCCATTGCCATCCTACTCACTTCCAACTGATCCATAGGTACAACACCGCCTTTTCTTTTGATATCTATAGATTGCCTTAACACATCTAAACGCCTACTAGAAGCCAACAATAAACTATCTACACGTACCATTTGCACGAGATCATGTTTAGTCAACGCCTTCATTTCTTTTAGTTCCCCAGGTAAACTTTTCAATGCCAGCTCAAAAGGTTCCAAATATTCACTATTACCGGTAAGCAAATAGCCCCTGTTCCCGGTTTCGGCTCCTTGTAATGAATTAAGAATCATATTTGCCAAACCGATAATTCGTCGGGTTTTGGACAATTCTTGACGATGTTTATTTTGTTCCTGAATACTTATATATGAAATTGTAGAACTTAAGAGCAATACAAATAAGGAAAATCCTACTCCAAGTTTTAAATTGTTCATCGTCTTATTTGACATCTGTTACTGGATTTAGTGGTAAGGTAAAATAAAATGTAGCTCCTTTTCCAGCTGAGCTTTCTACAGCTATCTCCCCCTGATGACTACGGATAATCTCCGAACAGATATAGAGTCCTATGCCCAATCCCTGAAAATCAAATGAAGTTTCTTCTACCCGGTAGAATTTATCAAAAACTTCTTTCTGTTTATTTGCTGGAATCCCTATTCCAAAATCAATGACACTGACTTTAACAAAATCATTGATCACAGTACATTGCACGATCACTTTTTCAGTTCCAGCAGCGTATTTATAAGCATTTGTTAGAAAATTGACCAAAACCTGTTCTAAACGGATTTCATCCCCGTAAACCATTAGTCCTGAAATATCTCCTTCTCGATAAAGGTTCATATTACTTTGGTCATGTGTCTGCACGATAGAATCGATCGCGTTCTGAACCATATGCTCAAGCAAGAACATTTTCTTATTTATACCCAATTTACCATTATCAATTTTTGATAAGTCGAGCAGATCCGTAATCAAACTATTGAGTTTTTCAACTTGTCCTTGCACACGGCTTACATATTTAGCTTCCGCACATTCCCGGTCCAATTTTAACTTACGATCCAATAGTTGCATATAGGCTTTAATACTTGTCAATGGGGTTTTGAGTTCATGGCTAGCGATACTCAAAAATTCATCTTTTTCCTTTTCAGCTCTTTTCTGCGCATCGATGTCCGTAAAAGTCCCAATCCAATTATTTTTGCTATTTTCCAGAATTGGCCATACACGTAGCAGCTGATAAGAATAATCCATTACATCCCGCTTCCTGATTCTCACCTCCATCTCAAGCGGTCTTCCGAATCCAAGACTTTCATTCAGCGCAGTAGCAATAGGCATGTCGTCTGGGTGGGTTTCTGGGAAACTGGAGGCACTGTCCGAAAACTGAAACCAGCGACCATTGACAAAATCTATATTTCCTTGGTAATCACAGGAAAAAGCAATCTGCGGCAGGGATTCCAATAAAGTATGTAAATAATCAACCTTAGATCGGAGTTCCTTTTGAGCTTGTTTGCGTCGCTCGACCTCCAATTCTAATGTTTGCTGAATCTCTTTGAGTGCCTGAGTCTGCTCATACAAACGATAGAATGTCTTCACCTTCAACATCAGGATGTCTGGATCCACCGGTTTGGTGACATAATCCAACCCTCCCGAGTTATACCCCTTCGTAATAAAACGTTTATCCGTATTGACCGCTGATAGAAATATAATTGGAGTCTCTTTCGTTTTACTGAATCCAGCAATATTTTCTGCAACCTCAAAACCATCCATGTCCGGCATTTGAACATCCAAAATAATTAAAGCGTAATTATGCTTTAATATCTTTTTTAAAGCTTCCTCTCCTGAATGAGCAGTATCCACTTTAAAATTCTTGGATTCCAATAATTTTTGTAATGAGAAAATATTATCAGGGTTATCATCAACTATTAATATCATAGAGCACTAAAACTAAGGATCAACATAAACAAATGTAAAAAAATTAACTGAATACAGCCTATATTCATCAAGGTAATCGTACAGGATAAAAATGAAAAAAACATAACAATAGCTTATTGAACAAAATATCTTTTAATAAGCGCTGACATAAATACCCAAAACTTTAAATCGATCTCACCTGTTTGAATATTAAACTATAAGTAATACTTACCTGCATAAAAAGTATGATTCAATTTACATCAAAAGGCATTTACTGTATTCCTGGCAACTTCTATCTTGATCCTTGGCAACCAGTAGACTTGGCTATTATTACGCATGGTCATGCGGACCATGCCCATTTGGGTATGAAAAATTATCTTTGCCATCATTCGACAGTCGGAATCCTTCAAAGAAGAATTGGCCGCGACATACAAGTTCAGGGTGTGGCATACAATGATCCCATCCATATCAATGGAGTCAAGGTATCTCTCCATCCTGCTGGACATATTATTGGTTCTGCACAGGTACGCATAGAATATAAAGGTAAGGTGCTGGTTTTTACAGGCGACTACAAGCTTCAGGATGACGGCTTGTCTATTCCTTTTGAGCCAATTCAATGTCATGAACTTATTACAGAAAGCACATTTGGTCTACCAATATATCGCTGGGATCCAATTACCACTCAAAATGATCGTCTGAAAAACTGGATCTTAAGTAATCAAAGCAACAAGAAGACTTCAGTCCTCATAGGCTATTCGTTGGGGAAATCACAACGAATTTTAAATGCAGTTGCTGATATGGGAACAGTATATGTACATGAGAGTATCGCTAAATTAAATGAAGTCTATACAAATGAAGGAATAAAGCTACCATCCTATCAGGTCATCGACTTAAAGATGGACACAAAGCATCTGGAAAGACAGATTGTCTTGCTACCACCTGCATTGCTCGATACAAGACTCATACAAAAAATACCTAGTTTAGCTTATGCCATCTGCTCGGGATGGATGCAAATTCGCGGCGCACGAAGATGGCGCAGTGCAGATGCGGGGTTTCCCATAAGTGATCACGCAGATTGGGATGGCTTACTTCAAGCCGTCAGAGAAAGCAATGCCGAAAAAGTATATGTCACTCATGGACAAACAGCGGTATTCGCAAAATATCTCAACGAGATTGGCATCCAGGCCGAAGAAGTCAAGACTGATTTTGGCAATGAAGAAGATATACAAACAGTCTTTACAGAAACACAACCATGAAAACATTTGCTACATTGATCACTGCCTTAGACAGCAGTAATAAGACCACTTTGAAAAAAGAGGCCATAATTCAATTCTTGACACACGCTACTGAAAAGGACAAACTTTGGTTCTTGGCATTAATGACAGGAAAAAGACCAAAACGAAGTATTGCTACCAAGGATCTTAAAATATGGGTATTAGAGATAACGGGTATTCCCGATTGGTTACTTGTTGAATCCTACGCCGCTGTAGGAGATCTAGCCGAGACTTTAGCATTACTTTTGCCTCCACCATTAGAAAAATCAGATAAAAATCTGAGTGACTGGATGGAAGACATTTCCATATTACAACATGCTTCAATTGAGGAAAAGAAAAGCTTTGTACTTTCATCATGGAATGCATTGAACACCATGGAACGTTTTATTTTCAACAAACTACTTGGTGGCAATTTTCGTATCGGTATATCATCTAAGGGATTAGTCAACACGCTTGCGCAACACTTCGGCATTGATGCCGATATTATTGTACACAGTATCATGGGAGAATGGAATCCATATGAGTTTGAATTTGAAAAACTCATAAAGGGCGAATATAGCGATACCTACCTCTCTAAACCTTATCCTTTTTGCTTAGCCTATCCAATCGAAAAAGAATTGGAACAGCTAGGCTTAGTGCAAGAATGGCAGATCGAGTATAAATGGGATGGAATACGCGGGCAATTCATCAAACGGGAAGGTGAAATTTTTATATGGTCAAGAGGAGAAGAAATTATTTCTTCCCAGTTTCCTGAAATAACAGCGGCATTGGCCCAGTGGAAAGAAAATATGGTCTTAGATGGCGAAATTTTGGCCTATAAAAATGGACGGATATTGAATTTTACCGAATTACAAAAACGTATAAACCGTAAGGTTATTTCCAAAAGCCTACAAACTGAAATCCCAGTTCAAGTATATCTATATGATATACTTGAACTGGAACGGGAGGACCTTCGCCCCCTGCCACTTCAGCAAAGAAGGCATATTCTAGCGCAGTTAATTAAGCATAATAACCAGCCAACACTACAATTGTCACCACTCATTTCCCCTACCAATTGGACAGAACTGAGAGGTATTCAGGCCACAGCCCGGGAGATAAACAGTGAGGGTATTATGCTCAAAAAGAAAGATTCTATTTATGATGTTGGACGAAAAAAGGGTAACTGGTGGAAATGGAAAGTTAATCCCATGACTCTTGATGCAGTATTAATCTATGCCCAGAAAGGAAGTGGCCGAAGAAGTGCACATTATACTGACTATACCTTTGCGATAAAAGATGGGGATGACCTAGTCACCATTGCTAAAGCTTATTCTGGACTTACAGATAAAGAAATTATAGAGGTAAGTCGGTTTGTCAGGCAAAATTCCCTGGAAAAATTCGGACCTGTTCGAACCGTCAGGCCGGTATTGGTTTTCGAAATCGCTTTTGAAGGAATAGGTTATAGTAAAAGGCATAAATCTGGTGTTGCTTTACGCTTTCCACGGATTTTACGCTGGCGCAAAGACAAAACGGTAACCGACATTGATACATTGGACAACATTAAAAAACTGATACAATAAATTGAAAGATAAACTACAAGATAGCATTGGATTTCAAATCGCAAGACAGTACTTTGATTCCAAAGGAAACATACCCTTCGACTTTCAGATCAAGACCTGGGAAAAATATGCTTTAGGTTATAGTGGCATGGTCGTAGCGCCTACTGGATTTGGAAAAACTTTTTCTGTATTTATAGCGGTATTGATTGACTACATGAATCATCCTGAAGATTACCAAAAAGGACTAAAGCTACTTTGGGTTACTCCCTTACGATCATTGGCCAAAGATCTTGCAAAGGCAATGCAGATGGCCATCAATAACATCGGTTTAGATTGGATAGTACAGGTTCGCAATGGCGATATTGATCCAAAAGTAAAAGCACAGCAAACTAAAGCTATGCCTGATATTCTCTTGGTGACACCTGAAAGCTTACATCTATTATTGGCCCAAAAACAGCGCGATAGACATTTCAAAAGCTTACGTTGCATTACCATAGACGAATGGCATGAATTGATCGGAAATAAACGTGGAGTAATGACAGAATTAGCTTTATCTTATTTAAAGTCAAAACAAAAAGGCCTTCGTATATGGGGAATTACAGCAACCATTGGAAACTTAGATGAAGCTTTGAATGTATTACTGCCAACAGAAAAAAAACGTTACAAGGTCGTTGCCAAACAAAAAAAGAAAATTGACATTCGATCAATATATCCCCACAAAATAGAACTCCTTCCCTGGGCAGGGCACCTCGGTGGTAATTTAGTTGAGCAAGTTGTTCCTGTTATATTGAAAAGTAAAAGCACGATACTTTTCACGAATACGCGCAGCCAAAGTGAAATGTGGTATCAATTATTGCTACAAGCACACCCCGATTTTGCGGGTCAAATTGCTTTGCACCATAGTTCAATCGATGCGCGTATTCGTGAATGGATTGAGGACAGTTTGAGTACCGGCAGGCTTAAAGCCGTGGTTTCCACCTCTTCTCTTGATCTTGGCGTAGATTTCAAACCCGTAGATACGGTTATTCAAATCGGATCAAGCAAAGGGGTGGCCCGATTCATGCAACGCGCAGGACGAAGTGGGCATAGCCCTTTCGAAACTTCCACGATCTATTTTGTACCTACCCATTCATTGGAGTTAATCGAAGTCGCAGCCTTAAAGGAAGCCGTCAGAACGCAAACCGTAGAAAATCGCGAACCTATGGTTCAGACATTTGATGTCCTTGTACAATTCATGGTAACAATTGCACTCGGAGGTGGCTTTTGGGAAGAAGACCTTCACAAAATCATCAAAACAACACATGCTTTTCAGTTTATGGAGCTAGAAGAGTGGCAATGGTGCATGTATTTTATCACCAGCGGAGGAAAAATTGGAAAACGCTACGAAGAATTTCACAAAGTAATTCAGGAAGAAGACGGTTGCTGGGTTGTAAAAAATAAGCGCATCGGTTTACTCCACCGTTTAAATATAGGTACCATTGTGGGAGACGCTATGATGCGCGTAAAATTTTTATCCGGTGGATACATTGGTATGATTGAGGAGTATTTTATCAGTAAAATAAAAAAAGGTGAACGATTTATTCTGGCGGGTCGAATACTTGAACTCATCATGGTAAAGGACATGACCGTATTTGTAAAAAATGCCTCCGGTAAAGCGATTACTCCAAGCTGGTTGGGAGGAAGGCTTCCTTTATCTTCAAACTTAAGTTATTTTTTGCGGAAAAAGCTTGCCGCAACAAAAAGTCAAAAAGCCACAGAGCAAGAATTGCATTTTCTGAAACCTTTGATCCAAAAACAACAGACACTTTCTATTGTACCCGACGAATCACAATTTCTGATTGAACATATCAAAACACCAGAGGGACATCATCTTTTTTTCTATCCCCTGGAAGGTAGGTTGATCCATGAAGTAATGGCGGCATTGGTCGCTTATAGGATCAGCAGGTATTACCCTATCAGTTTTTCTATGGCCATGAATGATTATGGGTTTGAGCTTTATTCGGATCAGGCGATTCATTTAGATCAACATCTTTTAAAAGAGATCCTAAGTAGAGAAAATCTTTTACCAGATGTAATCAGTAGCATCAATTCAGCTGAAATCGCCAGTCGCAAATTTCGTGACATTGCAGTCATCGCAGGACTGGTCATTCAAAATTATCCCGGAACACGGCAAAACAACAAGTCACTACAAGCTTCTTCAGGGATCATATTTCGTGTGCTAATGGACCATGACCCAAACAATCTCCTGTTAAAACAAGCCTTTACAGAAGTTTTCAATCAGCAATTGGAAGAATACCGACTCATACAAGCTTTTGAAAGAATCAATAATAGCGAGATCTGTTATACCTTTGTCGAAGAGTATACTCCATTAAGTTTTCCCATCAAGGTGGACAGCTTGCGTCAGTCATTATCAAGTGAAGCGCTAGCAGAACGTATCAAACGAATGGAAAACGGCAATATTCGAAAAAAAAGAAAAGGAAAAAAATGAATATAAAGGAACATAAAATTACGTTTAATAATCAGGAATTACTGCTCAATAATCAACGTACCATATATTGGCCAGCGGAGAATGCCTTAATTCTCTCTGATTTACATCTTGGTAAAGCTGCACATTTTAGGAAACACGGAATTCCTATTCCAACAGAAACCTCCACCTCTGATTTGCAAAGGCTCGCCGATCTGATAGACCATTACCAAGTGACCAACTTATTGGTTGTGGGTGACCTCATTCATGCCGGCATCAACTTAGAGGTAGAGCTTTTGAAAAAGTTTACACAGGCATACCCTCAACTCATCGTCCATCTTATTGCCGGTAACCATGACAAACAGGTGAAAAAATTAGTGGATCAATTGGGACTAATCTATCATTCAGATCAATTTGAGCTGATGCAGATTCACTTTCAACATCAACCTTCCAGTGACAATACATTTTTTAATATCAGCGGGCACATTCATCCGGGTATAAGTATACTGCTCCCACCTAAAAAACAATTGCGTTTGCCTTGTTTTTGGGTATCGGAGAAGCAGATTATACTTCCTGCATTCAGTAAGTTTACAGGTCTGGATAGCAGGGAGATGCCTGCGACATATTGCTGTTATGCAATACAGGATGATTTACTTCTACCAATAACTAACAGATGATTACATTTTAAGCTCACCAGGTGATATGCCATAATACTTTTTAAAGGCGCTGCTAAAATTATTTTGATGTCCATACCCTGTGAGCAGTGCAACTTCATATACCGTCATTTTATCTTCCAACAAATAGCTTTTGGCTCTTTCCATTCTTATTCTGGTCAGATAGTCATGAATGGTCACTGAAAAATACTCTTTAAAGTCTTTTCTTAATTTGCTCTCGCTTGTCAACACCTCGGCAGCCAGCTCCTTTTGGGTAGGTGGATTTGCAATACGTTGCTCTAGAATCTGACGAGCTAGTTCCAAACGTTGGATATCATCTTCATGAAACAAGGAATCAGCTTGATCATGTTTATCGTTGTATTGTTCAAATTGATACATTAAGAGCTCAACTATGCGAGATTCTGTATGAAGTCGACGTATTTCACCTTTCTTTTTAGACTCCGTCAATTCAGCTATGGTATGTTGCATTTCGTAAGTCGCCATAAGATCCTCTTCTGAAAAGGAAACATATTCCCCTTTTTCAATTTCATTGACAAATTGTTGATGCAACAACGAATCCCGTTTAATCAGATTAAGGTAATATTCTTTCGATATGACAGCGATGAAATAACTGTATTCTATTCCGGGTTCAACTTCATGTTTCCATTTTGCTGAGGGAATATACCGAATATTATGCCGACTCATTCCAAAGGGAAGCTTACTATCCGCGGGTTTAAAAAAAATAAATTGACTCGTAATCGTTTCACCTTCTATTTCAGTCAGGACTTCTACAGGTCTATCGAACACCATTTTCGAGTGCAATACAAATAAGCCTGATGTGGAAAGTTGGAAATTTTCCATATGAACAGGTCCCATCTGAATAGAAACTTTATGCTCGACTAATGGTTTGTCAGGTACATAGCTATCTGGAATTTCTTCTTCAAAAAGCCAATCTGCCAACTCTACTATTTTACTTTTCACCAACATGATTACAATCCAAAATAAGCCCGAAGTGGTTAAATTTAATCAATTAAGATTGCATCTAAAAATTATTTATAATCTTTCTAAATAAAAGAATAAAAAACAGAAACAAAAATTGAGTCATTATTCAAGATCTATTTCCATTTCTTCCAACTGAACATATGGTTTTAACGTTCGGGGATTTATTATGACATTAGATTCCACTGAAAAAATAGTATAAATCTCCTTTTGCGCCAGCACCTCTATTGGGGTACCGTGAAAAAGTTTACGCCCGTTTTTGAGCATCAAGATCCGATCGGCATACATGGCGGCAAAATTGACATCATGGACAATTAAGACAACCATAAATCCTTTACGTGCAAGGGCTCTGGCAATCGCTAGTACTTTCTGTTGATAATGCAGATCCAAGGCCGATATAGGTTCATCTAATAGCAATAATGAGTCAGGATTATCCCAAATCTGCGCTAATATACGCGCAAGATGTACTCGTTGTTGTTCCCCACCCGATAAGCTCAGAAACTCCCGGTCTGCAAATGCTCTTACCCCACATAGTTCCATTGTCTCAGCAACCACTTGATGATCATGCAATTTTGGAGCGCCCTTGTAATGCGGATATCGTCCCATTAATACGATTTCCTGTACTGTAAAATTCAAGGTCATCTGTTGCTGTTGGCACAGCATCGCCCGGCATTTTGATAGAGTAACTGCATCATAAGACGCTAATGGCTTTCCATTGAAATGAATCATTCCCGAATTTGGCTTTTTCTCGCCACAGAGTACACCCAGCAGGGTAGATTTTCCCGCGCCATTTGCGCCGAGCACGGCTAAGATTTCTCCTTTCCGCACTTGAAAGGTGATATCTTTTAGTAGCTTTCGACCTTTCAGCTCATAGCTAATCTTTTCTACACGCAACATACTAGATTTTATTTTTTAGGCATCTACCAATTGTTATCTGTCCCTGATTAAAATATACAAAAATACCGGAGTACCCAGTAATGCCGTAATCACTCCTATTGGAAGTTCAATAGGTGCAACCAAAGTACGAGCAATGACATCGGCCAGAATCAGCACCAAGGAGCCCATTAATAAGGATCCGGGCAGAACAAATCGATGATCTGGCCCCCCCATCAGCCGGACAATATGCGGGACAATCAAACCAACAAAGCCAATGATACCTGATACTGCGACCGAAGAGCCTACGGCAAGGGTAGAAAGAACGACTACCCATCTTTTCGTCCGATCTGTCCGCACCCCCAATAGCTCTGCCTGGGTTTCCCCTAATGCCAAAGCATTTAGTGGTTTACCAAAAAATGGCAGTATCAATATCGGCACCAATATAAAAGGTACGACAGCCAACAAGGTATCCCAAGTGCCCCCACCCAAGCTCCCCAGCATCCAAAAAGTGATGGTACGCAACTGCTGTTCCGTTGACATATACGTCATCAATCCTGTTAGTGCGCCTGCAAAAGCATTAATGGCAATTCCCGCCAAAAGCATTGTTGTCACATTAGGGCGCCCATTTTTGCTTGCAATACGATAGACCAAAAAAGCGGTCAAACCTGCACCGGCAAAAGCACCGAATGCTAAAAGGTAGTGTCCAATCCATGCTGAAAGGGATGTAAACAAAAAAGTTTCAAAAGCAATGATCAATACCGCAAAAAGAGAGGCCCCAGATGAGATTCCGATTAATCCGGGTTCAGCAAGTGGGTTACGAAATATGCCTTGAATAGCGGTTCCAGAAATCCCCAACGCCGCCCCCACTAAAAACCCCAAAAATAAACGTGGCATTCGAATCTCAAAAAGAACATCTTCCGGTAGACCCGCATGAACACTAGCATCAAATAGGTGCAACTTCTGCATGAGCATCCAAAAAATATCACTAGCAGGAATATAATAAGCGCCCATTCCCAATGCGATAATACAAATAACCACCAATATTAGGCTCAAAGCCACCAATATTAACTTCTGTTTCTTCTGCACTGCCCTTATTTTGAGTTCATCAATCGTTCAAAACCACGGTGCAATTCCAAAATTGCATCAGGCAATCGATTACTAAAATTGACCAGAAGTGAAGCATTCATAACCAATATACGTTCATGCTTACCAGCCTGGGTGATCCGCATACCGGGTAACTTAAGAATGGCTTCTTTTCCACCTAAGCTATTTGCACCAAAATCAAACATCAATATGATATCCGGATTAGCTTGAACCAATGCCTCTGTGGTATAAGGTTTAAAATCCGAGAATTCTTGTACGGCATTTTTTCCACCAGCAAGCTTGATCATGGCATCTAAACTACTTCCCTTTCCAGCCACACTCATTGTACCTGTACCCCGGGCATACAAGAAAAGTACTTTTGGGGCCTTGCTTCCATTCTTATCCTGATTGACCAATTCCATGATCCGATTCAAGCTTATTTTTGTGCGTGATACCAAGGCTTTGCCTAATTCAGGCTCCCCAACACTGTTGGCTACATCTTGTATATAACGTAATGCCCCTGGAGCAGAATAATGAGGTTTTATTCCAACATATTTCACTCCAGCTGAACGGATCTGTTGAATAACGGTATTGGGCACTTCCCCATCATTTGCAAGTACAATCGTTGGCTTAAAGGACAACAGTCCTTCAGCTGATACCGACCGGTTTTTGCTTACCTTGGGCAAGGCTGCCGCAGCCTTAGGCGATATACTGGTCACATCCGTCGCAATCACCCGGTCACCGATTCCTAGACCATATATCGTTTCAGTCAACGAACTATTCAGTGTAATGATCCGCTGTTGTGCACTTGCCCACCCCCCTAGCTGCAAAAAATAACATACTATGATTACATAAAATCTACTCATCTTTTTCTTTAACACCATTAATAGCACAAAACATATAGACATACCGCCCAGGCTCTGTACCTGAAATTTGTACACAAAACAAATCAATAATCAGTCTAAATACAAATTATTTTCACGTCATTATCATGAATGCACACAACTCCAAAAAAGACTAAAGAACCTGAAATACAAATATTTGAATATAAAAAAAACAAAAATAGAAAGGGACAAAAACCGATTTAAATAGAATTTATGACAGTTTGCATACGACAAAATTCAATAGGATTCCCTTCTTTTGCAACATTATTTAGATTTATTAAAAATAAGAATAGTGCTAAACATCCCCTCTTCCATACGGACATGTATATTGATTGCCTTTTGTGTCAGCCCATTTTTTCTTGTGCGGGCCCAAGAAAAATGGAAGATAACCGGAGTACTAAAAAATGAGGCCAACAAAGCGATATCCAATGCAACCGTTTATCTTTATCCAGACAAGCATGCGCTTAAGACTGATCCAGCTGGGGCTTTTCAATTCAATCAACTTTATCCCGGCCGTTATGAGCTTGTCGTCCATGCATTAGGGTACCAGCAATTCCACCAGATGATAGACCTAGAAGATCATAATCAACAATTGACACTAACACTTAAGGCCGACAATCAGAAGATAGATGAAGTTCAAGTCGATCGTAAATTAGAAGCTGTTGACAACCTAGTAAAAGCTGAAAACGCAGCTATGCCGGTCAAAGTCATTACAAAACGCGAGATTGAACTTATGGGAAGCCGAAGGCTGGATGAAGTTTTGAAGGAACAGACGGGTATTGCTATAGTCAATGATATTGCTGGTGGAGCTCGGGCCGTAGGTGTACAGATCCAGGGTTTTAGCAGTAGTTATGTGATGGTATTAGTTGATGGTCAACCCATGCTCGGCCGTAATAACGGCAATTTTGACCTTTCCCGGATTTCGGTTACTAATATTGAACGCATAGAAATTATCAAAGGTGCCTCCTCCTGTTTATATGGCAGTGATGCGCTAGGTGGCGCCATCAATATCATCACACGTCATGGGGCCCTCACACCACAAGCCCAAGCTTCCCTGCTCTATGGCACATTAAATACCGTCGATGCCACGCTTGAAGCTGAAACACCTTTTGCCAATCAACGGGGCAGTGCTGTTTTTTCTGGCAACTACTACCGTACAGACGGATTTAATACAGACAAACAATACCTCGATTCGAAAAGTACCACCTTTCCTCCTTATGTTAATTACAGTGTTCAAGGGCGTTTGCGGTATCGCAGCAGTAAAAACGGAACATTTGGTCTCTCAAGTAGGTTTGCCGCAAGAGAATCGGAAATGATCAATGCCTGGACTGAAGAAAGAACACTCCAGGACAAACAAAATGACCAGGACATCAACCTATCAGCTAGCTACGACCATCATTTCACATCCGGATTACGTAGTATGACACGTTACTATTTCTCCAGGTTCCATTCACAGATAACAGCACAATGGTTACAACAGGGCGTAGTTGCCAATGCAGAAGAATTTGGACAAAATGTACATCGTCTCGAACAACAGCTTGCCTATAGTCCTGTCCAGCAAGTCAAATTAACGGCAGGCATTGGAGGTAGTTTAGAGTTGATGGACAACCAGGACTTAGATGCCAAACGCTCCCTCAACAGTGCTTTTGCATATTTACAAACCGAATGGAAACCTATGGACCATCTGCTCACGACCTTAGGATTACGCTACGATCAGACCAACGTATATAACGGGCATCTAAGCCCTAGCCTAGGTTTACAGTATCATATCAGTCCGAAGTTATTGCTCAAAGGTGGTGTTGGAGCCGGTTTCAAAGCCCCGGACTATAAAATGCGTTATCAAGTATTTTTCAACCCTGCTGCTAATTATCTTGTTTTAGGTACTGAACGGGTTGCTGATGTGATTGCAGCAATGGATCAGGCCGGAGAACTGAGTTATAAGAATACTTATATGTTGAATTTGGTTGCAGGCAACCTGAAGGCTGAGACCAGTATTTCCAATAATATTGGGTTAACTTGGAGTCCATCCAATAAAATCCAAGCCGATTTTTCCTTATTTTACCACCGCATCAACAACCAGATCAATACCATTAGTGTAGGTAATGGTACCAGTGTCGCGCAAATCTACAGTTACCGAAATCTTCCAAAAGCCATGAATAAAGGCTTTGAAGTTTCATTGAACTATCAGGCCCGCAAAAATTTACAATTTTCTATGGGATATCAATACCTCATCGCTAAAGATTTAAGTGTATTGGATAGCATAGCAGCAAGCAATTATCCCTACAACCAGATCAACGATCCCAGCACAGGCGAGTATAGAGCAAGCAAAAAGTCAGACTATTGGGGCATTGAAGACCGCTCCCGCCACATGATCAACTTTAAAGCCCAATATGAGTACAAACCTTGGGGAGTTCATGTCAATACTCGCATAAATTTCAGAGGGAATACACCTTTTCAGGAATATAATGGTAATCAATTTATGGACAAGTATGACATCTTTATACCCTATCATACCTTGGTTAACGTAACTCTTGAAAAGAGTTTAATGGACCGTAGATTGACTTTTCGTCTGATTGGAGACAATGTATTCAACTTTACCAGCCGCTATTTACTGGGACAACCCGGAAGGGTAATCATGGGAGGTATCAGTTATCGCTGGATCAAGGATTAAATAAAGAGTAGTACACAGAAATTATTGGACAAAACTATGAGAACACTTCACATGATTATAGCTGAATGCAGTATCTGGCTTTCATTTCAAAAAATTGGTCGAGGCATATTTGCCGGGATTCTAGCATTAACACTTGTTTCCTGTGGTAAAGACAAGGATTACAGTATAGGACTAGAAGATGGTAAAAGTATTGTTATCAAAGATCTTGCAGGTGATACCGATGCCGCGATGGGTGAAGGAGTGGAAGGTAAAGAAAAGCGTCCTTTCAACATGTTCCTGTTTCGCCTTAATGACCAAAAACAAATCTGGATCAAAACCAAAGCCGATTCTGCACAATGGTTAAAAACTAAAGATTGGGATCTTGCCTTTACTGGACCTTATAATTCGGAAGTGTTTGTCAACAACGCCAGTGATGAATTCAACCCTGGCTATCAGGGAGAAGCGAGGCAGACTGCTGTGGTTCTACTGAAACAATCTTACCAAAGTGTTACTGTCGCCCCTTCAGATCAAGAATTTGCAGAAAGCAGGAGCGGAAAAATAGGCTGGGCTTCAAATTCCGAGTCATTGGGATGGTTTCAGTATAGTTTGAATACCCATATCATGCAAGCTCTTCCCAACCGCACTTACGCAATTCGGCTTCCAGATGGAAAATACGCCAAGCTGCAACTGATCAACGCTTATAAGGGCAATCCCAGTGCAGTGACCAATATGAACTGGCCTGCCCCCTACTACACTTTTAAATACTATGTACAGGAAGACGGCAGTAAAGACTTAACTACAAATACATTACAACAATAAAATTTACATAAATAAATTAAAAATGAATAAATTATTTACAACGGCGGCACTATTGTGCACATTAAGTCTAGGATTTACTTCTTGTAGTAAAGATGATGATCGAGTGGAAGAAAGAAAACTCAATGATGCAACGGCAACAACTGCAGTAGCAACGATTGAAGTTCCTGCAGGAGCAAAAGTTTTTTATGATTTCAAGACTAATTCCACCCAAGAAGAAGCTCAGAGCATGATAAATCTTTCAGAAACATACGGTTCAACATTACAGAATAGCTCTCCTGAACACTATAAAATGGGTTATTTTGATCAGGAAAACACTTCTGTCGAAAAATTGACATTATCGTCAATTCTGGAGGCTAAAATAGAATTAACAGATAAACTTGGTATTGATGCCTCCAGTGCAGGAGCTCCAGTAAAAGGACCTACATGGATCATCTATGACTATAAAAATAACCACGCCGTTTACCCGACTCCTAATCGTTACATCGTTATCTACAAAGGAGAAAAATTGAGCGATAAGAGTGATGAACTCTATGTCATTCAAGCAGCTGAGGTTACTGCCCTAAGAGGTGATGCCACGTATAATATCAATTTCAAAAAGTTCATAAAATAAACTTTTTTACCTCCATCGCTTAGAAGAAAAAGCATAGAAATCGATATTGAATAAAGAATCAAAAATAATTCATTATTCAATGTCGATATTTTTCAATTATACGGCCATAAAAATTGAAAAACAACGGTCTTTAAAACCAAAAAACATACATAAAATATCATTTTTCATACATAAGTAATAGGTCAAACTCCCTACCTTTACCATTATTTAGAATGATTTTAAATAACACAAGTATCAAACACCATGAATATAAAACGAAAGTGCAACCGATTAACATATATCGCATTACTGGGCATAAGCCTAGCGACGTCTGCCTCCTGTAGCAAATCCGACTCTCCTACCGAACCGGTTGTTGAACCACCGAAAGAGGAAGAGAGCAATGCAGATCTTTTCAATAGATTGGTTCAAGTCCGCAATTTTGCTGCCACTGATAAAAATGATGGCAACAGTGCAGCTCCAACCGTTTATTACAGTTTAGAAACCAACAAAGGTATCCCAGAAACCCACAGACAAACACGTAATTGGGATATTGCCTTTAGTAACATCTTCAATAGCCATGTATCAGGAAATAACGGCTCCAATAACACTAATTTTGGTTATGGCAACAATGCAACTGGAGGCATCCTGATCGTTGAGAAAGCATTCGACGAAGTGATTGAAATCCCCGCTGATTCAGAGTTCAAAGTGATAGGTGACGCAATTGGTATGGATCAGAATGGTGATGAGGGAAATGGAATAGGCTGGTTGCTATATGACTTTTACGGCCGATTGGTTCGTGAGCACGCCGTTCAGAATGAACATGTTGCCTATGCATTAGGAAATGGCCTGACCTTACAAAATGGAAAAGTTATTAAACCCCGGACCTTAATTATACGTACCGCAAAAGGTAATTATGCAAAGATTAGACCGCTGTCCATGTATAAAGACCTCCTTACTGCTGACAAATGGTTTAAAGATTCACCACATGTATTTATTTCTTTTGACTATGTCCTTGCACCAAAAGGAAGTACGACTTTTGAAATAAAGCCCTAATTAAGCACAATTCTTATTCAAAAAAAACCGGATATACGGTCGAGGTACATCCGGTACATTGACTAATTAACAAATAATTTATTAACTAGCCCACTGTAGAAGTGGCAAAATTACGAAAAAGAAATGAAAATCAAATTCACAACTTTATCCATTGCCTTAAGTATTGCCACTATTGGCATGACCGCATCCTGCAAAAAGGATAATGCATTAGCACCTAACCTAGAGGAGCAGTCATTTAGCAAAAGAGCTGTTACACCACCTAGTACTATTGGAGGTACAGTAAATTTTACTGCCGCCGGTACGAAAGGATATTTAAAAACAATTGCCACAGGCACATATGGAGCCCGCAATTTCCATCAGGGTACTGTAGCCGATCAAGTGGATACCACACAATGGAAAAATCCAGCGAGTACCTATTATTACGACTTGATCAATAACGATGGCGGTACATCCAGCAGCTATGATTTTCAATTTAGTGGAACCGCAAATGCTAGCTTGACAGTCAATACGGCAAAATACAATTTATACTACGTAAATACAGCATTTGATGCCGTAACGGCCGTGACTGTTGGTACCCTAATTTCGACAGGTACAGCAGGATCCAATAGCCTCAATGGAACCGGTAACCCGACTAGTGCGGGCTGGTACATTTACAATCTGAGCAATCATATCATGAGCAGTTATAGTCCACGGACTTATATCGTTGAAAATAAAACGACAAAGACGAAATGGAAATTACGTCTAAATAGTGTCTATAAAGACGAAACCCCGAATGCTTCCGTCGCGGCCACCAATTTCCCGTTCATGAGCTTCGATTATAAAAAGTTGAACTAATGACTTCGATTTAGTTTTTTTGATAAGAATTGTAAACATTAAACTCCGGTATCAGAACGACTGATACCGGTTACTTTCCAACCGATCATGAAAAATCATTTATTGACCACAAAAAAATTAGGATGGGCTTCTGTCTGTCTGCTAAATAGTTTATTTATATTATCCTGTACAAAGACCGAAATCCAACCCTACGAAAAACAGCATCTGGCCAGGATCAGCAGTTTCAAAATCGTCAATACCACTACAGAAATAATCGGTGCGATCAACAATGACGACAAGACCATCACAGTGACCCTTCCTGCAGGCCTATATATGAGTAGTCTGGAACCTGAAATAAAGGTAGCATCTGGGGCAGAATTAAAACCAGGAACCGACACGTTAATCACCAATTTGCTGGATTATTTCACCAATGGGCGCAACATTCAGTATCCTGTCACTGCAACAGATGGTAGTACAGCAACCTATACTTTAACTATAAAAAGTGACCAGCCCATCCTCGATGTACAAGAAGTTACCACAGATCCCAACAGCCCAGTATCCTACGATCAAACCTATGGTTTTACTTCAAATTTTATAACCATCAACACCGTCCAACCAAACTATCCTTTTATGGGTATTTATGAAACCGACCTCACCATAGCCAGAGCAAGTCTGGTCGATAAAAACGGTAAAGAATACCCTTTTGAACGTGCCATATCTCAAGTCCCCCCTGGAATAGAAAACGCCTATATTTCATTATTGCTAAATGATATTGAAGGACGGGTAACAGGCACTGGAAGCTCCACAAAATATAATCAAATCCCCGAAGCAGGCGACTACTATATCAAGCTCAGGTATTACAGCCGTGAGGTCACTTTGAAAAATCCGATTCGGATTTTTTACAACAATTAATTTACAACACAGTTCTATGAAGCCCATCGGCCTGTAAACTGGTTTACGAATATTCTATATGACCATTAAAAGTTGTCATCCTTATGAAATCACTATCTACAACATATAAATTACTGGTACCATTGCTCATCTCTGGAATTACACTGTTCTCATCCTGCCAAAAAGAATATGAGATTGAGCCTACCCCATTCACAGAAATCACCTCTTTTAAAATTCCATATCATTCAGGTAGCGACACCATCGTGGCCGCAGTAGCTGAGGGAATAATTTATGTATCCTGGCCTGGCTCATCTGAATGGCCTATTCCAGAGACGGTCTCTCCCATTATCAGTGTTGCTAAAAATGCGAGCGTCAGTCCTGCTTCGGGGACAGCAGTTACATTAAAAGATGGTTTGCAATATCGGGTAAAGGCACAAGACGGAACCATCAAAACATATACCATTAAACTGTCCAATGGGGCTATACTCCCTTCGTTCGTCGACGAAGAAACACCTCTCAACATAACTATCGGTGGCACCTATGCGCTCCAACTGCGAAATCTCGCAGCAGATGGCAGTGATAGTCTTTTTCTTGTTAATGATCAGAATAAATTGTTTAAACTGATCACCGTCTCACAAACACAAATAGGTGGTTTTCAATTTATAGCAGACCAATATGACGGTTCCGGAATCCCGATCGGTGATTACTATCTTCAAGTCAGTAATAAATATCAAATTCCCGTTAGAAGTAACAAAAAGCTAATTAGCGTTACTTCAAATAAGCAGTCCCCCTACCCCTATTTTAATCATAATGGAACCTGGGCGGTCAAACGGGGAGATGTAATCGATATCCCCACACGTCATCTCGTAAAAGAATCAAGTTTCTCAAATATTTATTTCAGTTTTGTCAATGCGGATGGGTATCCGGATCTCTTTTCATTGGAATTTTTAGCACTGTCTAAGGATCTTCGGTCAATACAGGTTAAAATTCCCATGGACGCACCGACAGGAATATCGTCCTCACCCAGTGGTGGGATAATTTTTACCATGAATAATGATTGGAGCACCACATTGATATCCCCTTATTATCCATATCCAATAAAAGTGGTAGAATAATCCAATTCCTATCGTTTTTCATAGATGATAAATCAGAAAACAGCATAAAATTTTGAAAATAAATACGAATCTTTGTATAGAATCGTTATAAATAAAACTAAGAACATGTTACATCAACATATCAAAGAGCAGACACACGCTGCCCATCAAAACGTAGAAGGAACGATTGTGCGTCAATTGAAAAATATCCGTTCGGAAACAGATTATGCCGAAGTGTTAAAAGGTTTTTATGCCTATTTTCGTGCCGTGGAAGATAATATTGCGCCTTTCATCACAACAGAAGTTTTACCAGACCTGAACGACCGTCGCAATTCAACATATATCAAAAAAGATATTGAAGTATTGGGCAGCACAGTGGATAACCTTCCAGAAGCCAATGCCCCTCAAGTGAACAATATTTTGGAAGCACTTGCTTCACTCTATGTATTGGAAGGTTCTATTATGGGCGGCCCCTATATCGTACAGATGCTCAACAAATATGGCATCAATAGCGGGACTTCTTTCTTTGAAGGCTATGGCGACAATAGTCGCGAGATGTGGGCCAAATTTACAGCTGTCTTAAACAAATATGGTGAAGACTCAACAACTTATGATCGTGCGGTAGCAATTGCAAATCAGACATTCTATAATTTCGGTGACGTATTCACCCCTATCGCCAGTGCAAACTAAATCACAATAAGAATGTTTAATCCTTTAAATGGAGCAAAACGACAATAAATCAAAATGGTTAAAGCGCGCCGGAATCGGCGCATTCCTTTTCTTTTTGGTGAAAGGATTAGTATGGCTTGCCGTATTCTTTTTTGCAGCCAAGTCTTGTAATTGGTCACTGTAAAAAACAGCCTTTGTTCATCCACAAAGGCTGTTTTTATGTTAAACTACAATCCAATACACTACTAACCCATTCACTTCATTTTCTTTCCCAATCAATTGAATAAGTCCACAACATTTTTCCAGCTTAAAAAAACATTTGCGCCTTTCCCTTAACGCTTTCACACAGGTAAGCATCTGTACATACCTTATCCTTATCTGAGACAATTATTAAAAAACGTTAAAATAAAATAATATTGCATCGTTTCTTTGATAAGTGTAAATAAAACACTATATTTGTACCATCATAATTTAGGTTTATAATTGGTTATTTAAGGTTTTCATTCTCCCCGTTTGAAAACCTTTTTTTATGCATGTCATTCAGTTTAAAAATCGTTTTTTCCCTTTCTCCTCCTGAAACAAATAAAACAGTCACTAATCTTTCATTATCAATAGGGACAGCATAAAATCTTCTAACGCATACATTTCTCTACATAGATCAACTTTGATAAATACTTCTCATAAGCAGTGGCGAAAAATATAAAAAAATTTGCGTAGCTAAATAACTACACTTATATTTGTAGTCAAATAACTTCATGATGAACTTAAGACGAGATGTTTTTCAAGCTATTGCGGATCCTACTAGAAGGGCAATACTGCTGCTTGTGGCCTCACAATCCATGACTGCAGGTGCTATCGCGGCCAATTTTAATACGGCAAGGCCTACAGTCTCCAAACACCTACAGAACATGTGGGATGATAGATTTAATAAACTGGAATCAATTATGAAAAATTATACCGATCAAACACATGGAAGCAAAGACAAAAATCCAAGCTGAAGAGAACAAGCAAGAAATCATCATTACCAGAGATTTTGATCTACCAGTAGAAATGCTCTTCAAAGCCTACCAAGAATCCGAAATTTTTGAACAGTGGATGGGAACAAAAGTATTAAAATGGGATAATCAAAGACATGGTTCCTATGCTTTCGAAACCTCTCATCAAAACAATGTCGTTTTCAAAGCCAGTGGAACGATCCACGAATTTATCCCCAACCAACAGATCATACGTACTTTTGAAATGGAAAACACGCCATTCCCTGTCCAGCTCGAGTACCTAAACTTTGAAAATGTGAACCAAAATAGCAGCCGGCTGCTCATACAGATCATCTTTCAATCTGTTGCATACCGCAATCAACTCTTACAGCTGCCTTTTGCGCAGGGAATCAATATGGCGCACAATAGGCTTCAGGAAATAGTAAGTAAACTTCATTAAAAAAACTTCATGATGAACCTAAAAACAGAACATTTCTTTGAAAACAGCAAACAGTGGAACGAAGAATTTAATTTATTGCGAGAGATTGTCCGTGAAAACCAATCCCTTGAAGAAGACTATAAATGGATGCATCCATGTTATACCTATTCCGGAAAGAATGTGGTATTGATCCATGGATTTAAAGAGTACTGTGCGCTACTGTTTCATAAAGGGGCTTTAATGCAAGACCCCGAACAGTTATTAATCCAACAAACAGCTCATGTTCAGTCTGCCAGACAACTTCGATTTACCAGCATCTCACAGATCATAGATCTAAGAGACATAATTAAAAAATATATCACTGAAGCCGTGGAAATAGAAAAATCAGGTAAAAAGATCGAAATGCGTAAGGTTGCAGATTACCCGGTTCCAGAAGAATTCAAAAGGGCTTTAGCAGAGGACAATCTGCTACAAACTGCGTTTCAGTCCTTGACACCAGGGCGTCAAAAAGGATATTTATTTTACTTCAACCAAGCAAAACAATCAAAAACACGTGAGTCGCGCATCGAAAAATATTATCAACAGATTCTCGATGGAAAAGGTATCGATGATTAAATAAAGTGTAAATTGTCTATCATATCCACATAAGCTATAAATGAGCAAGCAAGAAGGACATCACGAATTTCATCTTGCCTATCTGGATAAGACATACATTACAAGCGGAATATACATGAAGAAAAAATTACTACTGCTGGTTTGTGGCATAATGCCATTTATCTCGCAGGCACAACAGCAAGCTGACACCACATTACGTCCGAACATCATTTTTATTCTGACAGACGATTTTACAGCTCAGGCATGGGGTACTTATGGTGGAATATTTAAAGATATTGTCAAGAATCCAAATATTGAGCATTTAACGCAACAGGGGGCATTGCTCACCAATGTATTTTGTACCAATTCTATTTGTACACCTAGTCGCGCGGCAATCCTTACCGGACAGTACAGTCATAAAAATTTGGTATATACCCTCGATGATGCGCTGGACCCCAGCAAAGAAAATATCGCCAAGGATTTACAAAATGCGGGGTATCAAACGGCCGTTTTTGGGAAGTGGCACCTGAAAAAGATGCCTTCGGGTTTCGATAAGTTTAAGGTGTTGCCTGGCCATGGTGTCTACCATAATCCAACCTATCTTTCCAAAGACAATTGGAACGACAGTGAAGAAGCAGGCACCCCCTACCAAGGCTATGTAGACGACATTACCACTCAGATGAGCCTCGATTGGTTGACGCAACGAAATCCAAGCAAACCTTTCTTCTTGCTCTGCCACTTCAAGGCAACGCACGAACCTTTTGATTTCGCTGAAAGGTTCAAAGATCTATATAAAGATATTGAATTTCCTTATCCGGCCACCTTTTTGGATTCAGGATCAACCACTACTGGACGTTCTTTTGAAGGGCAGCCCCTAGAAGAGCTGGGCCATCGCTACGAACAAGCCTCCACTGGACCATTCTGGACTTCCTATCCGGAATTACCCTTTTCAACAAAGGGGATGAACCCCATGGAGGCCCGAAAAAAAATCTATCAAAAATTTATCAAGGATTACTTACGTTGTGTGGCCGGTGTAGATGATAACCTTGGAAAGATCATGCAGTACTTGAAAACTGCCAATTTAGACGACAATACGGTGGTTATTTTAGCATCCGACCAAGGGTATTTTCTAGGGGAGCATAATTTCATGGACAAACGCCTAATGTACGAAGAATCGCTTCGCATGCCATTTGTGATTAGCTATCCAAAAGAGATCAAAGGAGGCAGCATACTCCAGGATATGATATTAAACATCGATTTCGCTGCCTTATTTGCGGATTATGCCGGTATAAAAAAACCAGCTTATATTCAAGGGAGAAGCTTCCGGAACAACCTAATGGGGCATACCACCAATGATTGGCGCTCATCTATGTACTATCGTTATTGGCAGCATGCTCCCGCACGTCCCGCTCACCTTGGCGTACGGGATCAACGTTACAAGCTGATCTATTTTTACGGTCAGCCTTTAGACATGACTGGTAGTGACAAAAAGGCGACTTTACCAGCTTGGGAGTTTTATGATTTACAAAAAGATCCCCAGGAGACACACAATGCGATTCATGATAAACAATATATCAAACAGATTGCCCGTTTGAAGAAGAGATTGATCCAGCTTAAAGCCGAAGCCGAAGATACCGATGAAACAAGGCCCGCTTTTCAACAATTGCTGGCCCAAGAAAACTTAATAGACACGCACTAAAACCACAGCATGAATTTTAAATCCATTTCCATAGGTATATTGTCGTTTTGTATGCTGACCGCATCAGCAAAACAAACACCTTTTTCAACCCAACATCAACCTACAGACTCCCCCAACATTATTATTATTTTAATGGACGACATGGGATACGGTGATCCCGTCTGCTATGGCGGGGGTCCTTATCAGACACCCAATATTGATCAATTAGCTTCCCAGGGGTTACGCTTTACTGATTTTTATGTCGCACAACCAATTTGTACAGCTTCCCGGAGTGCCCTGTTGACTGGCTGCTATCCTACCCGGATTGGAATCAGTGGTGCCATAGACCATAATGCCAAATTTGCCTTGAATCCTGAAGAGCAGACCATTGCTGAGCTATTGAAAAGTAAAGGTTATAAAACAGGCATGGTGGGTAAGTGGCACCTGGGACATAAAGAACCCTACCTTCCATTACAACATGGATTTGATGAATTCTATGGGCTTCCATATTCCAACGATATGTGGGCTTATGATTACGAAGGACATAAATGGCAAGATTCAACATTCTGGCGTGCACAGTACCCACCTCTCCCGATCATCGAAGGAAATAAGACCGTAAAAATCATTTCTTCTTTTGATGGACAAGATCAGCTGACCAGCGATTACACCAATCGCGCCGTATCATTTATCAATCGTAACAAGGACAGGCCATTCTTTCTTTATTTGGCACATGCCATGGTCCATGTACCACTCGGTGTCTCAGAAAAGTTTAAAGGTAAAAGTGGCGCCGGGTTATTTGGGGACGTTATGGAAGAAGTAGATTGGTCTGTTGGTCAGGTTATGAAAGCTTTGAAACAGAATAATCTACTTGACAACACCATCGTCATCTTTACCAGTGACAATGGTCCCTGGCTTACATTTGGGAACCATGCGGGAAACACAGGTGGTCTTCGCGAAGGCAAGGCGACAATCTTTGATGGTGGACTGAAAGTCCCCTGTATCATCAGCTGGCCTGGCCATGTCAAACCTGCTACGGTGAGCAATAAACTATTGACTAACATGGATCTTCTTCCTACGCTGGTCAACATTGCCCAAGCAAAGCTGCCAGAGAAAAAAATAGATGGAGTGGATTTCAGCAAACTTCTTCTGGGTGACACGCAAAGCACACCGCGGGACGAGCTTGCCTATTATCACAATAAAAACAATCTCAAAGCAATTCGAAAAGGCAAATGGAAGCTGGTTTTTCCGGCCGAAACCGAAACCTATGAATCTCCGGCTACAATAGGTAGCGACCGCTACCCCGGGAAATATGCCACTATCACAGTACCACTTGCATTATACAATCTAGCGATTGACCCGGGTGAGGATAGAGATGTAAAGGATCAATATCCCGAAGTTGTAAAGCAGCTTCAACAAGTTGCAGACAAATATCGCCATACATTAGGTGATGGCCTACATCAGATGGAAGGTACAGAAATTCGCCCTGCAGCACAATTATAGTGGTAAAAAAGATCCAGCAACAACGAGGCGGGTATACTTCCTACATGGATATACCCGCCTCGTTCTCTTATAGATCACCCAACAAATATAGCCTGTTTAAACAGCCGTGTAGCCACCATCAACAAGATAATATCCACCAGTCATAAAGGAGGATTTATCTGAACTTAGAAACAAGACCAGCTCCGCGACCTCTTCAGCTTTACCAAGCCGGCCAATAGGATGTTTACTGATCAAGGTCTGCACATGCTCCTCATCCAGATGCGCCAGCAAAGGTGTATCAATATACCCCGGACCAACGGCATTGCACCGGATATTTTTTTGACCATACTCCGCACCGATGTTTTTCGTCAGTCCTACCACAGCATGTTTAGCAGCCGTATAAGCACTGGACAGCGGAGCTGCTACTGCACCATGGATGGAGGCCATATTGACAATGACACCGCCGCCATTCTTTTCCATGGCTTCAAGCTGATACTTACAACCATAAAATACACCGTTAAAGTTAATGTCGATCACTTTCTTCCAGCCGTCTAAGCTATAGTCACCGGTAAGTGCGGCCTCGCCTCCAATTCCGGCATTGTTACAGGCGATGTCCAATTTGCCAAAGGTATCTACCGCAAATTGGACCAATGCCTCATTATCGGATGCCAACGAACTGTCTGCCTTAAAGAAGTCCGCCTGTCCTCCTGCTCCCCTGATCTGTTGAACAGCTTCTTGACCAGCCTGTTCATTAATATCTGATACAATCACCTTCGCTCCTGCTTTGGCATATGCCAAAGCAACTGCAAGCCCAATTCCTGAACCAGCACCTGTTACCAAGGCAACTTTATCTGCTAACATATTCATATTGTATAAAATTTTATGATCTATTCAATTTACCAATATTCCTACATACTTCAGTCTGAAAGGCATTTATTTCTATCCAAAAAAGAGACTAAAATGACAATACAAGGTATTTCGCATTCGTATCAAGTTAAAGGATCTGGTCCGGATAATGCATATTATTTAAAGCCGTTTGATGCATATCGACCCAAATATCTTGATAAGGTTGACCCAACAGCCATTCGGGAGAACTACGCATGTCGGCATCTTGATCGTTATTATAAATAGAAGGAAATTCTGCCTCCTTCGCTCGTAATAGAACCACAATTGTGCCCTTCATATGCAGCGGAAGATCTCCTAATACCAGGTTGTAGAAACCCTCCTCAACCAGATCTGGGGTAAACCGTTCCAGGCTATCATAACTTCTTTCCAATTTACCCATCAGTTTTTCCAAATCCTGTGGATAATGACTGCCCACATAAGTCTCAAATAATGCAGTGCCTTTATTATAAAAGCCCTCTTTCATCAAATTCAAAGCTTCATTGCGGTACACCTGCAAAAAGCGATCTGCAGCTGTCCCTACATAATTTCCGTCCAGAGGTTTCCCATCCCGACGTAGCGCCCAAGCTTTAAGTTCTGTAAGTCTTTGTGGCTCGGCAAGTTTGTTTTCTTCCATCTTATTTTAAATTTCTGGATATTAAGAGTTCCAACTTCTTAATGTTCCCTTTCCTTGAGCTCAAGTTGTAATAATATATCCCGTTTCTTCCCCTCGATCAACGACAAATTTCCCGCGACAAACACCCCTTTTTCACCGGAGTTCTTACTGATTCCATATACCGTGGACTCATCATCTGGATCTGAAGCCCCTTCATACCGAAACAAATAATCAATTTTGAACTTGTCCGCATGATCCAGCAGATCATCAAACTCAATATTGTAATCAATAGTATATCCCAAATCATTTAACTTCTCCAGTGCGACGCTAGCCGACGAGTATCCATGCATTCTTTCCATAGCCAATTCCTCTATATTTGATTAAATAATCTTATTTTTATTATAAAACGGTTAATCAGCTTCTTTTGTTTTCGTCAATTTCAAAATAGTTTATTCAAGATCATATTTCTATTTTTGTAGAACGAAAAATCAAAAGCATATGGCAAATCTAACTGCTCCAGCCTATCAGCATACACCTCAGCTCGCTTTCCAGCGTTTACTCGATGTATTATATACCTTGCGGGTTGAATGCCCATGGGATAAAAAACAAACGATGGAGTCTTTGCGCCACTTGACTATGGAGGAAATGTACGAATTGACCGATGCCATCTTGGAACAGGATTATCCCGAAATAAAAAAAGAACTGGGTGATGTACTGATGCACCTCATTTTTTATGCCCGAATTGCAGAAGAAGAAAATCAGTTCACCATCGTGGATGTACTGAATGCCATTTGTGATAAACTGATTACCCGCCATCCGCATATTTATGCAGATACGCATGCCAGTACCGAAGAGCAGGTCAAATCCAATTGGGAGACGATCAAATTAAAGGAAGGTAACAAATCCGTACTTTCAGGTGTTCCTAAAGGCTTGCCAGCATTGGTCAAAGCCTACCGTATTCAGGACAAAGTCAGAGGAGTTGGTTTTGACTGGGAAGATAAAAGACAAGTCTGGGAAAAGGTGGAAGAAGAACTCGCCGAGTTTAAAAATGAATTCAACATCGAAACTACCCTACCCATCGATCAGGAAAAAGCCGAAGCCGAATTTGGTGATCTCTTATTCTCTCTCATCAATTACGCTAGACATATCGGCATCAACCCTGAAAATGCACTGGAACGCACCAATAAAAAATTTATACAGCGTTTTACCTATTTAGAACAAAAAGCTGCAGAAAACCAACGACAATTGCAAGACATGACTTTGGAAGAGATGGATATATATTGGAATGAAGCGAAAAAAATAAAAAAATAAATCTACTTCATTAAAACACCGCTCACCACGTGAATTTAGTTCCACTTTGTCAAATTTATCCGTAAATTCGCAGAAATATGGAAACAGTTGTTAGCGGTATCAGAAGTACCGGAAAATTACATTTAGGAAATTACTATGGTGCATTGAGCAATTTTGTGAAAATGCAAAACGAATATAATTGCTTTTTTTTCATTGCAGATTTACATTCATTAACCACACACCCAACACCCCATGGTCTTCAGGGCACAGTCCGTCAAGTGATCGTAGAATATCTCGCAGCAGGTATTGATCCGGAAAAATCAACAATCTATGTACAGTCCGATGTTCCTGAAGTTGCCGAGCTTTATCTCTATATGAATATGAATGCTTACCTTGGTGAGCTTGAACGTGCTACCGCATTTAAAGATAAGGTTCGCAGTAATCCAGACAATGTCAATGCTGGTCTATTGACCTACCCGGTCCTGATGGCCTGTGACATCTTGATTCACCATGGCACTAAAGTACCTGTAGGAAAAGATCAGGAACAACATCTGGAGATGACCCGTACTTTCGGCAATCGCTTTAATCGTTTATATAATGTAGACTATTTCAAAGAGGCTTTTGCTTTCTCTTATTCGGACAAACTTGTTAAAGTGCCCGGATTGGCTGGACAGGGAAAAATGGGTAAATCCAATGGGGATGCGGACTGCATTTATCTTTCAGATAGTGAAGCTGTGATCCGCAAAAAAGTCATGCGTGCCGTATCTGATTCAGGGCCAACAGAAATGAATCAGGCCAAACCTGAAGCCATCCAAAATCTGTTTGACCTAATGAAAGTTGTTTCCACAGCCGACACCTTACAACATTTTGATGAGCTTTATAATAAATGCGAAATCCGCTACGGTGACTTCAAGAAACAATTGGCAGAAGATATGGTATTGGCCACAAGTGATGTACGTGCGCGTATCGAAGAAATATCTGGTGACGATGCTTATATTGCCAAAGTCGCTAAATTAGGCGCTGAGAAAGCTGGCGAATCCGCACGTAAGACATTGAAAGAAGTTCGAGACATCATTGGTATTAAAAGGTTTTATTAAGCAAGGAAAATAACATGCATATAGCTATCGTAGGAAATATTGGTGCCGGAAAAACAACATTGACAGAACTCTTGGCAAGCCACTTCAAATTTGAACCTCAGTTTGAGGCTGTGGACAATAACCCTTATCTGGAAGACTTTTATTCCGATATGAAGCGTTGGGCGTTCAATCTGCAGATCTTCTTCTTGAACAGTCGTTTTAGACATATCGTCAAACTACAAGAAACAGGCATTGATATGATCCAGGATCGTACCATCTATGAAGATGCTTATATCTTTGCTGAAAACCTATATGATATGGGTTTGATGAGTGCACGCGATTTTGAAAATTATAGCAATATTTTCCAGAGCATCATACACTATATCAAACCACCGGATCTATTGATCTATCTAAAAGCTTCCGTCCCCACCCTGGTCAACAATATTCAAAAAAGGGGACGCGACTATGAGTCCGCAATCCGATTGGATTATTTGTCTAAGTTGAATGATAAATATGACAAATGGATCAATAACTACAAAGAAGGTAAAGTAATGATTCTGGACAAGGACAACCTTGACTTTACAACAAACCCTGAAGATCTTGGTGGAATTATTCAAAAAATAGAGGCCGAGTTATTCGGATTGTTCGAATAATGACAGTGCATACCCCTAAAAGGCCTGTAAATATATGTTTTACAGGCTTTTTAATAAAGTAAATTTGCAAAATATCATGAAGTTTTTAGGTATTATACCCGCACGATATGCTTCCAGCAGGTTTCCTGGCAAACCGCTCATTGTTATCGAAGGGAAGACAATGATCCAACGTGTCTATGAGCAAGTGAGCAAGTCAAGCAGATTGGCCGCTGTGGTCGTTGCTACTGATGATCCCCGTATTGAACAGGAAGTCCTTTCCTTCGGCGGCAAGGTTGTTATGACCTCCGAACACCATCAATCAGGAACTGACCGTTGTGCCGAAGTGATAGCGCAGCTACCGGGGTATGACATCGCCATCAATATTCAGGGAGACGAACCTTTTATTGCCCCTGAACAGATTGACCTACTGGCAAGCTGCTTTGACAATCCTCAGACTACGATTGCGACCTTAGTAAAAGAAATAAAAGAGAACGAAGAATTATTCAATACAAATATCCCTAAAGTTGTCAGAAATCATGCAGGTGAAGCTATTTATTTCAGCCGGCAGACGATTCCTTTTCTACGGGGTATTCCTCAAGAGCAATGGCTTCAAAAGCACCAGTTCTATAAGCATATTGGCATCTATGCCTATCAAGTAGAGACGCTGAAAGCACTGACCCAGCTACCGGTGTCTACTCTCGAAGAGGCGGAAGCCCTTGAACAGTTACGTTGGGTTGAAAACGGTCATACCATCCAGACAGCTGTTACCGTCCATGAAACGGTGGCAGTAGATACACCGGCAGATCTCACAAAAATATTAGCATTGTTTTTTAACAAAAAATAAATGAATTATCGGTGTTCGGTATAATAAAATGACCGGACACCATCCAATAATTCTTTCTTCGCCGTACTGTCCAGTTGTATAATCTGTTCTTTGGTCGCAATCAGTTCATCTAATTGCAATTTGGTACTAATACCTACTACTGCGGTTGCTGTCGCAGGATTCGAAAGTACATAAGATAATGCTCCTTCAGCGCGGCTTTTCCCCATACGTTTCACAAAATTATCCAGATTACGCAGTACATGCGCCACTTCCCCTGAACTATATTGTAGATACGGTTCTATAGGCTTATTCAATAAAACACCTTTGGCCAGTGCTCCCCGGATCAGGATGCTTACCTCATGTTTCATTAATAAGGCATCTACGTCTTCCTCAAGTCTTCTATCCAAAAGGCTATACTGCATCATGACCGTTGAAATAGCTGCTTTCGACAGAAAGGTCTTAATGACATTTGGCCGGATGGAGGATAATCCGTATGCCCGAATTTTTCCTTGTTGCTTCAACAGCTCGAAGGCTTCAATAATTTCATCTATCGGATCATCAATCGTACCACCATGGAGTTGATAAAGATCAATATAATCCGTTTTCAGACGCGACAATGATCCTTCAATAGCTTTCAGGATATACTCTTTGGAAGCTTTCCAGTCCCATCCAGAACCATCCGCACGCCAGAGGTTACCGACTTTGGTCGCCAGTACAATTTGTTTCCGAAAAGCTTGCAGGCTCTCTCCCACAACCATTTCATTCTGGCCTTTGTCATACAGGTCCGCAGTATCGAAAAAGGTAATCCCCTTGTCGAAAGCTTTCTGGATAATATCTTTTGCTTGCTTGGGCTGGTTGCTTTTCAAAGACATACAGCCCAAACCGATTTCCGAAACCATGATCCCGCTATGTCCCAGTCTACGTTGTTTCATTCGCATTGATATCAAGCAATTCTACTTCAAACACCAATGTACTATTGGCAGGGATTTCACCTGTATTGCGATCTCCATAAGCTAGATGGCTAGGTATGAAAAACTTGTATTTAGCGCCCTTTGACATCAGGGGAATTCCAATTTGCCAGCCTTTGATCACGCCAGCCAATGACATTTTTAACGGTTCCTTACGGTCGTATGAGCTATCAAATTGTTTTCCATTTAACAGTGCTCCCCGGTAATGTACGGTCACCTCATCGTTCACTGTGGGCTTGGCACCTTCAGCCGGGGTCAATATCAAATATTGGATCCCTTCCGGGGTCGTGTGCATCCCGGTTACTTTTGCATTTTCAGCAAAAAACTTGTCTTCCTCCGCGCGTCTTGCAGCAGCTTTTTCCGCACGCATATCCATGATTGCCTTTTGGATAACCTCCCTGGTCTGATCCTCAGCCAGCAACGTTTTCTCTCCTTTCATGGCAGCAGCAATGGCCTTTGCGATTACGTCTGTTTTCAGATAATCGATTTCGGTTGATTTTAAAGAATTTCCGATATCCATACCAAAGGCATAGGACACCGAATCGGCCTTATTGATCAATAAATTAGTTGTATTGGACTTGCTGCCTGTTATCGTTTTTTTCTTGACAGCGGTCGACTTTTTCTTTTGCTGGGCAATGCCAGATACGGTTGTTAATGTTAGTAGGGCTAATGCAATATACTTCATTTTTTCTTTAACGGTGCTTTTGCACGATTTCATTTATAATTTCCTGCGTGATATTCGGGTAATCAACTTCAACCCTCGATTTACTGTTGAGCCAAGCCTCAATGGCCAACATGTTCTTTTGTTTCAGACTTGAAATGACAGGAACACCCATTTCCTCTAAAGAAGCCGCATTTAGATGCTGCTCGTATTGATTCTTCATCGGAATGACCAACAGTTTCTTTTTCAAATATAACGCTTCTGCCGGGGTTTCAAAACCTGCACCGCACAAAACTCCAGATGAAGAAGCCATACTGTCGATAAAAGCCTGGTTGTTGATAGGCCGAATGGTCACATTCTTCATCTCAAAAGCCTTGGAATTATGCTTGCTGAAGACATCCCAACGGACATCAGGAAATTTCATCAGGTGCTTTAATAAATGTGCATCATCGTAAGCCGGAAGATACACCGTATAATGTCCTTGGTCCGTGACTGTCAACTCACGAACAGCATTCCGGATCACAGGAGGAAAAATATTTTTTGCATACCTTTTGAAATGAAAACCGTAGGAATGTGTTGAAGGAGCGTAATTTTTCATGATAAACTTACCCAACATATCACTTTCTTCGGGTTTTGGACTCGCAGGATCCAGAGCACCGATCTGATGGCTCAACCCAATACATTCCAAGTCCTTGGAATGACAGGCCCAGGCCGAGATAGGCTCAAAATCATTGATAACCAGATCATATCCCTCAATAGGCAGGCTTTTTATCTCATTGGTAAATTTGCGGATCGTCGAACTCATAAACGTCTTCCATAGATCTACCCCACCCGATTTACCGAAGATAAAACTTAAACCATGAAAACGATATTTTACTTCAAAGGGCAGAGAAAGATCTGCCTGAATCCCACTTACCAATACATCCACTTCTCCCAAAGCTTTCAGACAGGGCACAATGTCCATGGCACGACTAAGATGTCCATTACCTGTCCCTTGTACGGCATACAATATCTTCATAATGATCGCATTTTGCGTTGGCAAATTAATGAATTTTAACGAATATCAATATTATTTTATTGTTTAGTTATGTTAACAGAATATAAATTAACACCCCGAAGATCGATGGTCTGCCCCTTTTTAATTTCCTTTTACGTATATTTATTATCAATAATTTATTAATAACCAATTTACTATCATGAAGCGCCCGCTCCTTTTACCACTTATTGCCATGACCGTATTCATCTGCTGCTCATGGGGATTTTTTGCGCACAAAAAGATCAATCATTATGCTGTTTTTGCGCTCCCATCTTCCTTAGCCAGGTTTTACAAATCGAATATCGATCTGATTACAGAGAAAGCAGTCGATCCCGACAAGCGTTGTTTTATTGATAGTGCAGAGGGTCCCCGGCATTTTATTGACATCGAAGACTACCGGCAAGACCGGCAGGTCGATTCTATCCCTGTACATTGGTCACAGGTCAAAGAAAAGTTTCGGGAACAGCAGCTGCTAAAAAATGGCATTATCCCATGGCAGATCAACTTCACGTATTTAAAGCTTGTCAAAGCATTCCAATCTAAAGATTACAATCGTATTATTAGCTATTCTGCAGATCTGGGGCATTATATAGCCGATGCCCATGTACCTTTACACACAACAAAAAACTACAATGGACAATTGACGGGTCAGTTGGGCATACACGCTTTCTGGGAAAGCCGGCTCCCTGAGATGTTTGCCGACACATATAATCTCTATGTAGGCAAAGCCACCTATATTAAAGACCCCTTGCTGGAAGCATGGCATATTATCCGGGAAAGCAATTTTCTTGTCGATTCAGTTTTAACCGTCGAGGCTGACCTCAATAAGCGGTTTAAAGCAACACAAAAAAATTCATTTATCGAACGGAACAATCAATTGATATGGACCTATTCTGATCGATACGCCCAGGCCTATCACGACGCCATGCAGGGCATGGTCGAAAGAAGGATGCGTAAAACGATCCTACGTGTAGCGTCCTATTGGTATTCCGCTTGGCTGGAGGCCGGCCAGCCTGACCTGACCCATAGCCCCAAAATCAAAAGCATATCCAAACAAGATAGTATTCAAATCCGGGACAAGAAACCCATTGGGCGGGAAGAATGGATGTAATCAAACCGGACCATATATATTATTATGACCGGACTATTTTCATTTCTAGTCAACTCCATTAGTTTTGCGACACAAAATCTATGAAACTGCAGCATTGTATAATCCTGGCATACGAATCATTGCCAGTTGCTACTGTCTCATCGACTATGGATAGCCAAAGGTCTATGGATACCCCAGGCAAAAGACATGCAATGAATAAACAAACGAATTGAATACAATCATGCTGAACAAGAAGATTACCCTAACAAAACTTGCTATTGTTCTTGCTATCGGTGGAGCAAATGGCCAAATAAAGGATACAACGGCACTCAATGAAGTCATCATTAATCAAAACAGGCTTCAGATCCCATTTTCAAAACAGAGCAAGAATATACAAATTCTGACACAAGAAGACATACAGCGTTTACCTAATCGTTCTATAAATGAGTTATTGACCAATATACCTGGAGTGGACATCCGGCAAAGAGGACCTTTCGGCTCTCAAGCTGATATTAGCATCGACGGGGGATCATTTGAGCAGACGGCGATCTTATTAAATGGTGTCAAGATTACAGACCCTCAGAGTGCACATCATAATATGAACCTCCCGGTACCCTTAGAAGCTATTGAACGGATCGAAATTATTAGGGGGCCAGCATCCCGTATTTTTGGCATCAATGCATTGACAGGAGCAATCAATATCGTCACCAAGAAGGTCGATTCCAATCAGCTAAGCACCCAGGTATATGCTGGTTCCTCTTTTAAAGATAACGAACAGACAAATTCAGGTAAATATTATGGAAAAGGCCTACAGTTTGGAGGGCAGTTTCTTGCAGGAAAAACCAGTCATGGCCTCTATTTAGGTCACGAAGATACCAATGGACAGCGCTACAATACCACCGCTAACAACAACAAAATCTATTACGATGGCAGCTACCAACCCAATGATGCCAATCAGATAAAGGCAAATTTTGGTTATATCAACAATCAGTTCGGCGCAAATGGTTATTACGCTGCTCCCACAGATAAGGAAGCCTATGAGCAAGTCAAAACAGTGTTTTCCTCTTTACAGTCCAAGCATCAGGTAACACCCAGTTTTTCGATCAGCCCCCGCCTTAGCAACCGGTACAATGAGGACGAATATTGGTATTTGGGCAGGGAGACCACCAAGGGCCGGGCAAAACATTATAGCAATGTTTTTGGGGCAGAGATCAATGCTGCACTGGAACAAACCTATGGTACTTTTGGTTTGGGGTTAGAAAGCAGATTCGAACGGATCAATAGCACAAGTATCGGTCTTCACAATCGTGAAAATTACGGTGGTTATCTAGAATTTAAAACCGAATCGATAGACAAATTAATGCTCAATGCAGGTGCATATATCAACTACAATTCCAAATTTGGCTGGCAGATATTCCCTGGCTTGGACCTTGGTTATGATATTACTGAACATTGGAAACTTGTTTTCAATGCTGGATCGAGCCAACGGGTACCCTCCTTTACCGATCTATACAACAACCAGACTGCCAATATCGGAAATCCAGATCTGACCTCAGAAAATGCATATCAGATCGAAGGTGGCATCAAATATCTCTCCAGCCGCATTATCGCACAGGCAGGTTACTTTCATCGCAAAATAAATAATTTTATCGATTGGCAAAAAACAACGGACGCGGCAGATACCGGAACAGTGATTCCTTGGCAGCCGTCCAATATTGGGAAAAATACGATGGATGGCTTAAACGTTTCCTTCCGTTACAACCTCAGCGATTCAGATGCCGACACTAAGTATTATACGACACTAAGTTACAATTATCTTCATCCAACGGTAAAAATTGAAAATGGTATGCTGTCCAAATATGCTATCGAAAGCCTAAGACATCAGGTCATCCTTAATTTTACCGTTCAACACAAAAACTGGATGTTCACCACGGCCAATCGTTTCAACGAACGCATCAGTTACAAATCTTATTTCATTGCCGATCTAAGAGCATCTTATCAGCTGAACGATTTCAATATATTTGCCGATGTACAAAACCTCTTTGACAAGAGCTATATTGAAGCTGCTGCCGTGCCGATGCCCGGAAGATGGTTTAACCTAGGTGCGAAATACCGTATAAAATATTAGGGAGCTCATAGCTGCCATCAGGGTTTGTCGGTTCAATAATAAGAAATTCGGACGAAACTCTAGTGCGGTTGATCTTATCATGCCATATATACTTCCCCAAAGGATCAAGTCTTTTGGGGAAGTATGACTTGGATTACAGTTTTTATTTTTGGGGGATCACAGATAGTATACCTTCGATCAGGTGTTTTTGAAATTCAGGCTCATCATAAGACTCTTCAGTATGTCCAAGTCCAGTGTAAAAGACTTTACCACCATCATAGTTCTGTACCCATGATATGGGGTGCTTGTCGCCCATTTTTCCGCCTTTATAGCTCTTTTCATCCAAATTCATCAGCACATGCAATCCATCTTTCACATCTTTGAAATTATACCATTCATCCTTATGCCACCAGATCGGGTCCAGATGTTTTGTTGCTGGATGCTCCCGGTCTAATACATCGATTTTAGCTTTTTGCACAGCGGGATGTGAAGTAAAATAAGCACCCACCAGACCATTGTACCAAGGCCAGTCAAACTCCGTATCCGTTGCAGCATGAATACCGGCAAAACCTTTCCCTGATTGGATATAGCGCATAAAGGCACCTTCTTGCGCAGAATCCAAAATATCCCCCGTGGTACTTAAGAATATAATCGCATCATATTTTTTTAGGCCCTGATCGGTAAATAATGTAGCGTCTTCCGAATGGTCAGCCTTGATTTTCACCTTGTCCAACAGTTGCGTAAGCACCTGCACCCCTTTTTCGATACTTTTATGCCTAAATCCTTGTGTCTTACTAAAGATCAATACTTGCCTTTGCGCATGTGCATGGACAACGGTTCCAAAAAGGAAAAATAAAAAAATGAAGATTCTATTCATGATATAAATGGTTATAATTTCAGTTTAAGTTGAGGAGCAAAATCAATTGCAACTACAGGCAAAACTCCTCTGATCAGGAATGGGCCGTATATTCTCCCCATATACGGCCCATTCCTGAAAATTTTATGATCCAATCAGCTCTCGATAGAAATCGAGGCTCTCGATAATATCCTCTTCAGATACAAAAATATCATATTGGCAGCTACCGATTTTATTCAGTAAGGCAAAACCGATCTGATTGGATAGATTTTTCTTATCATTTCGCATCAGGTCCAACAGGGTCGTATCGATAGCCGAATCGAACCTATAATCACCAAAATGCTGTCTAAAAGTATGGATCAGATCTTCTAGCTCCTCCAACGAAAGTCCGTTCAATTTGTGCGAGAGATAGCCCTCGCAGATCATTCCAATAGCAATGGCTTCACCATGCAATAAAGAATTACGGTCATTTAAGAGTGAGTAGCCTTCAATGGCATGCCCGATAGTATGTCCAAAATTCAAGATCTTCCGCAGGCCTTTTTCTTTAGGGTCTTCGAGAATAACGCTGTTTTTGATCGAAACTGAATGCTTAACCAAGCTATTATCAATCTGATCAATTGACAGGGCCTTTACCTGATCGTAATATGCACGGTCGAAAATCAGTCCATGTTTAATAACTTCCGCAAATCCCGATGCAAGCTGGCGGGGCTCCAGGGTCTTTAAAAACTGGCTCGAAATAAATACCGCCTGCGGCTGGGCAAATGTTCCGATGATATTCTTGACACTGCCCATATCTATCCCCGTCTTCCCACCGACAGAAGCATCCACCTGTGAAAGCAATGTTGTCGGGATCTGGATAAAATCCATCCCTCGTTTAAAGGTGGACGCTGCAAATCCCCCCATATCGGTAACGACACCTCCCCCCAGGTTAATGAGCAGGGAGTGGCGGTCAGCTCCAAAATCGAGCATATTTTGCCATACACCGATACAAAAATCTATATTTTTATTCTCCTCACCAGGATCAACTTCTATAATATCATAATTGGATAAATTGGGCAGGGCTTGTTGAAACAATGGCAAGCAATTGTCTAAGGTATTGGTATCTACCAGCACAATGATTTTTGAGTAATGCCGTTCTGCTAAAAATGTCTCTAACGAGGCCAATGTATCATCAAAATATACCCGATAGCCCAAACTTTCTATGACTTCCATTCTACGATTCTTTAAGGTTTAAGTTTTCTATTTACCAATATTGTTTAATATTACACCAATTTTATTTCCATACCATCAAATTCAACCACATCACCAGGTCTCAATTTCAATCTTTTCCGATAATCCACCTGCCCATTATACTTCACATACCCTTCTTCCACAACCCATTGAGCCATAGCACCATGCTCAACCCAATTTAAAGCTTTAAGTAACTGGATAAGCTGTATATACTCGCCCTCTATTTTAAATTCTTGCATTTCACAAAAATAGTGGTTTAACTGGGGAATACAAGAATAATCATCGTTTTAATGCTTACTAAATTGCTACATTTGCCTATTGCAAATAAAGATTATGATTGAGAATTCTGAGCCCAGAACATTATCCTTTGATAATACAGAGATCGCTTTTAAAAGTAAAAGTGATAAGGATTTGGAAAGAGCGTATTGGTTATTCAAAATAATAGCGAATAACTTTTTGACAAAAGTAGGTCCATCCATGACCAACTTTGCGCTGAACATTGGACTACCGATCCAAGGTATCATCCGTAAGACAATCTTCAAACATTTTTGTGGCGGAGAGACCATCGAAGGCTGTGAAACAGCGATCAATGAGTTAGGAGAAAATGGCGTTGGAACTATTTTAGACTATTCAGTAGAGGGTGAAGAGACCGAAAAAGCATTTGATGCTTGCTGTGAAGAGGTGTTGCGTACTGTCATTGCTGCCAGTAAAAACAAGTACATCCCTTTTTCTGTATTTAAACCTACAGGACTAGGCCGTTTTGAATTGTTTGAAAAAGTCAATGCCAAAGAAAGCTTGACAGAAGCGGAGCAGGCAGAATATCAGCGCATGTTGGACCGTACAGACCGTATCTGTAAAGCCTGCCATCAGGCTGGTGTAAAAGTATTGGTTGATGCCGAACATTCCTGGATCCAAGATGCTATAGACGACATTGCGCGCGAAATGATGGAAAAATACAATATGGAAAAACTTATTGTCTATAATACCTATCAGTTATACCGCAGCGATAAATTGGCATCATTAAAAGCAGATTTCGAATATGCCAAAGTAAGAGGGTTTTATATGGGTGCTAAGATTGTTCGCGGTGCCTATATGGAGATCGAGCGGGCCCGTGCCGAACAGAAAGGTTATGCAGATCCGATCCAGCCCAACAAAGCTGCCTCAGACAGAGATTACAATGAAGCCATCGAGTTTATATTGGATCACCTGGACCACTTCGGATTAATGGCAGGTACACACAATGAAGATAGCAGCATGTTATTGGCTAAAGAGATTGACAAACGCGGTATCGACAGATCCACAGATCGTATCTTTTTCGCACAGTTATTGGGCATGTCTGACAATTTGAGCTTCAACTTGGCGGCACATGGTTATAATGTAGCTAAATACATGCCTTATGGACCTGTTAAAGCGGTTATGCCTTACCTGTTCAGAAGAGCACAGGAAAATACCTCTGTTGCCGGAGCAACAGGTCGAGAGTTAGGCCTCTTGATCAAAGAAAAACAAAGAAGAAAAGCTAGTCGTCGATAACGACTAGCTTTTTTCCATCTGCCCCTCAAGAAACGTTCCTCCTTGAAGCCTTCCACAAGGGAGACCTTCCCTAAGCAATGGGTTGGCACGATCGTGCTACCTTATATTCAATTGCAATAAGCTAATTGCAAAATCATTCCAGATTCTTGAAACAATTATTTATGTTTGCAAACTTTTCCCCTTAAAATGCAGTTCATAGGAAAGGGGGTTCCAATGGAACTAAAACTATTATTTGAAATGGAAGACAAACTTAGATTATTTGACCTTGCTCGTCATCAGGTCAGCAAATATCCCAATCTCGACATTTTTGCACATAAGATAGACGGCAAGTGGAATTATATCAAAACAGCAGATTTTCTCAAACAAGTAGATGACCTTTCCAAAGGATTGGTCGAACTCGGCGTAAAGCCCAATGAAAAAGTTGGCCTCATCGCAGGGAGCAGTGTAGAATGGCATATTGTTGATTTTGCCATTCAGCAGATTGGTGCTGTTGTTGTCGCTATTTATCCTAATATTACAGACGCAGACTACCAGTATATCTTCAATGATGCCGAGATCAGGGTATGTATCGTAAGCAATAAAAGCCTTTATGAGCGATTGATGCATCTGACCGAATCAATCTATACTTTAAAATACATTTTCTGTATGGCAGACCAGGAGGCAACACGAAGCTGGAACGAACTCAAAGAGCTGGGAACCAACTGTCCAGAGGGTACCCTAAGCCAGTTACGTGATCAGGTCCAATCCAATGATCTTGCCACCTTAATTTATACATCGGGTACAACTGGAAAACCAAAGGGAGTCATGCTCTCCCATGATAATATTTTTTCGAATGTATTGGGTGCTGCCGAAATTACTCCCTGTAAAGCTTACGACCGGGGTTTGACCTTCCTCCCTCCTTGTCACGCCTACGAACGCATGGTTCTCTATACTTATATGTATTTGGGCTTTACGATTCATATTGCCGAATCATTTGATAAGATCGGAGACAATCTCAAAGAAGTCCAACCTCACATTATGACGGTCGTGCCCCGGATCCTTGAAAAAGTTTATGAAAAAATCATGAAGACAGGCCATGATCTTAAAGGATACAAAAGAAAAGTCTTTGATTGGGCCGTAGCCGTAGCAGAAGAATATGATCCAAATCCTGCAAAAAGAAGTTTTGCTTATACTATGCGGCTAAAGCTAGCGAAGAAGCTTGTGCTCGACAAATGGTATGAAGCACTAGGCGGCAAATTATTGACAGTAGCCTCAGGTTCTGCTTCTTTGCACAGTAAATTGACCCGGGCATTCTTGGCAGCTGGAATTCCGTTGTATGAAGGTTATGGCATGACAGAAGCGTCTCCCCTTATTGCTGTCAATCATTACATCAAAGGTATACGGGTCGGCACAGTTGGACTCCCAGTCCGTTTTGTCGAAATTAAGCTTGCCGATGATGGTGAAATATTGGTCAAAGGACCAAATGTCATGATGGGCTATTACAAAAATAAAGCTGAAACCGACAAAACAATTATAGACGGTTGGCTACATACTGGTGACATCGGTAAATGGGAAGATGAGAAATTCCTCAAAATTATCGACCGTAAAAAAGAAATGTTTAAGATTTCAGGTGGAAAATACGTTATTCCGCAACCCATAGAGACCAAACTTGTCGAATCTAAATTTATCGAGCAGGCTATGGTCATTGGTGACGGTATGAAATTCGCGTCAGCATTCATCGTCCCTAATTATGCCCATTTATTGGATTGGGCCAAAAACGATGCCCCCGAACTTGCCCGTATGAGCAAGGAAGACTTCCTTAACACCCCGGTTATCATTAAAAAAGTAAATCAGGAAGTGCGACAGGCCAACCAGCACTTTGGCAACTGGGAACAGATCAAAAAACCTATTATCCTGAACAATGAATTTACCATTGAAAATGGTGAGCTGACCCCCACACTCAAGATGAAACGTAAGGTGATCCTTGAACATCATCAAGAGGAATTCAATGCACTTTATCATATGGAGAATGATTAAAGTTCATACGGAGTAAATTGAAATGTATATCGTAATTATTATAAATTAACACATGAAATTATTAAAGGATAGAATCCTTCATGACGGCAAAAGTCTTGCTGGCGGGATACTCAAAGTAGACAACTTCATCAATCACCAGATGGATCCCGTCTTAATGAAATCCATTGCTGTGGAGTTCGTCCGCCGTTTTGCAGATCTACCGATCAACAAAATTATTACCATTGAAGCGAGCGGCATCGCCCCTGCCATTATGCTGGGATACCTATTAGAACTACCTGTGGTATTTGTTAAAAAAGCCAAACCCAAAACCATGGGAGACATGTATGTCAGTGAAGTTCATTCCTTTACAAAAAACAGGACCTACGATATTTGTGTCAGCAAAGAATTTCTATCTCCTGATGACAACATTCTCTTTATTGATGATTTCTTGGCCAATGGAAATGCTGCTTTCGGCATTTTGGACCTGGTCAGACAGTCAGGAGCGTCCCTGATGGGTATGGGATTTATTATTGAAAAGTCTTTTCAAGAAGGAGGTAAAAGGCTAAGAGCACTACCAGCCATGCGGATAGAATCTCTTGCCCGCATAAAATCGCTGGAGGTTGACAAAGTAAGCTTCGAAGACAATGTGTAAACAGAGGATGCAAAGCATGGATAACTTGTCCTCTACATCGAACTTATAGTTAAGGGTCAGCTCATCTCGGGCTGAGGCCCCAAAATGTAAAAGCCCCGTCATGCTGACTGGGGCTTTTACGTTCAAACAACAAGATAAAGTATCTTTAATCCCAACGATAATCGTTGTAAAAATCTTCCGGATGTCTACTGATCGGTACATCCTTGACCACACGGATATTAGCAGCACCTAAATTGACATTCAACATAAATGAAGGCACACTGGCAGAAAAACTCCATCTTCCGTCTCTCCTATACACGTAGCCATTTCTATATGGATCATAGAAGGTGTTGTAATCCCTGAAGTAAACATGATGCCTACTATCATATCTATGTGCCCTAGCCCATGATGGTGGACCATGTCGGTGGCCTTTTCGATACAACTTGGCTACTTCTTTATGATACTTCCGGTCTTCCTTTTCACGTTTCTCTACATACTTCCGATATTCCTTAGCCCTTTTTTCCTCGTATTTACGGCGTTCTTTGCTATGCTCCCATCTGTCATATCCGCGATGTTGAGCCAAAGATTCTTTCGGAGCCATCAGAGCAAGGCTTCCGATTGCTAATACAAAGTATATCATCTTTTTCATAACCACATCATTTAAATTTACAATTCAACTATTTTACACTATATGTCTTGTTTATTTTTTACAAGCATTTCTATTGGTATGACATTGATGTCTGAACAAAGGTTTAATCCGAAACCGTAATTTTTTTGTCCGGTTATTTTCCCCTTTCATTCCATCAATTTAACGTATCTTTGCACCATGTCCAATACAGGTTACATTACTGAAGATACGATTGTTGCTTTGGCTACATCCTCCGGATCAAACGGCGCCATTGCTGTTATCCGGGTTTCCGGGCAACAGGCCATTTCCATTACCAATGCCATATTTAAAGGTAAGGATCTACTCCAGCAGGCTTCTCATACCATACATTTCGGAACCATACGTGACGGTGAAGAGATTATTGACGAGGTGTTGGTATCCCTATTCGTGGCCCCCAATTCGTATACGCGAGAAAATTCTGTAGAAATTTCCACCCACAATTCCAAATACATCATTGAGCGAGTCATTAATTTATTGATCCAAGGGGGGGCACGTGCTGCCCGTCCGGGTGAATTCACTTTGCGGGCTTTTCTCAACGGCGGCATGGACCTTTCGCAGGCTGAGGCAGTGGCAGATTTGATTGCATCCAATTCCGCAGCATCCCATCAGGTAGCGATGCAGCAGATGCGTGGTGGCTTTTCCAATCAACTCAAATCCCTTCGGGAGGATCTCATCCATTTTGCTTCACTCATCGAGCTTGAACTGGATTTTTCAGAAGAAGATGTAGAATTCGCCAACCGTGATCAATTAAAATCTTTGATCCTCAAAATACAGGCTATCGTTCAAAAATTAATTCAGTCGTTTGAGCAGGGCAATGTACTGAAAAACGGAGTTCCAGTCGTTATTGCAGGCAAGCCAAATGTAGGGAAATCGACCTTGTTGAACGCATTTTTAAATGAAGAACGTGCCATTGTTTCGGATATTGCCGGGACGACACGGGATACGATTGAGGATGAAATCAATATACATGGTGTGACATTCCGCTTTATTGATACAGCCGGCATTCGGGAGACCGCAGACATCATTGAAGCAAAAGGTGTAGAGCGTACCCGTGAAAAAATGAAACAGGCCCGCCTGATTATCTATCTATTTGATCCGATACAGGACAATGTTGACGACGTGCAGTCTCAATTACTGGAGATCCAACATCTTCAGATTCCATTTGTGACCATTATCAACAAAGCTGATCTACTGTCAGAGCCACAAAAAGCAGCATACAGCGCCTTAAATCCATTATATATTTCAGCAAAACAACAGATTGGTGTAGAAGAATTGAAAGAAGAGCTGATTCACCGGGTACAGCTGGGCAACCTCAATACTGATGATGTGATGGTCACCAATATCCGGCATGTAGAAGCCCTTCAGAAAACATTGGATTCGCTGGAGCGTGTATTATACGGTATTGACAATCCCATCACTTCGGACTTCTTGGCCATGGACATCCGTCAAGCCTTGTACCACCTGGGAGAAATTACGGGCTCTGTCTCTACCGATGACCTGTTGGATAACATCTTCTCCAAATTCTGTATCGGGAAGTAGTTGCATATTACTGGATATAACTAGATATTAGTAAATAATTATAAAGCATTGAAGATGAATTATTTTCAATGCTTTATTGTTTGTAATGCATTAGTTTTGAAACGATGCATGTACAAAGTATTTGTTGCAGGAAATCATGATTTCTATTTTGAAGAGACCGATTCAAACAAAATCAGAAGAATAATTCCTAAAGAAATCATTTATCTAAATGATTCCGGCATAGCGATAAATGGCATCAAATTTTGGGGATCTCCCATTACACCGTGGTTTAACAATTGGGCTTTTAACCGTAATCGTGGAGCGGAAATTAAAAAGCATTGGGATTTGATTCCTGTTGATACAGATGTTTTGATTACACACGGTCCACCTTTTGGTATTTTGGATGAAACTGTTTACGGAAAAAGGACTGGATGTGAGGAATTGCTTTTGAGAGTCTATCAAGTAAAACCCCAATATCATATTTTTGGTCATATACACGAGGATTACGGTAGTTTTACGAAGGGAGAAACATCTTTTATCAATGCTAGCGTATTGGACGACTGGTATGAGATGAAGAATAAACCAATAATTTTAAATTTGTAAGGATGATAGATAAAAAAGAACCTATTTCTATGGTCGAGGTTCAGTTTAAGAGCTTTGTAGATGCTAAGCGACCGAAAGATGAAGAAGTGCGTAAGCAATTGGATTTTGGTTATTCTTGGGATGGACAAATTGCCTTACTATTTGAGATCAGACCGCAATGGAATGAACCAACAAATATTTTAGAGTTACCGTTTGCGAAAATTCGCTTTGTTAAATCTTCTAAAATATGGAAACTCTACTGGATGCGTGGATCTGGTAAATGGGAAGCCTATGAACCGAATCCGGAAAGTGCAAATCTCCAACTATTGCTGGATGAAATCGATCATGATGCCTACGGATGCTTTTTCGGATAATAGACGTTATAAAAAAGCTACCTCCGCATATCCTTTTTTGTGGCCTGACGGTAGTATCGTTTACCATCTTTCGCACCATCCCAAACGTCTGTAACGCCTTGGATTTTGATTGGAGGGTCTTTCTCTAGACGGATTAATTTTTTACAAACTTTCCTGAATGTTCTATTCCATCGCCTTTTGTCTTGTTTTTCTGTTTCAGCTGTAGTGATGCCGAATATTTTAGTTTTTCTTACTGATCGAGACATCGGAGTTTTTAAGTTTTGATTTGTATAATTTTGAGGTTATAAAGATAAGTGTGTCTGATGACTATTCAAACCGAGAGTAACGAGCTCATGAAATAATTCCTTCCTACACACTTAATTTGTAAAGCAGTTCGTGTTGTAACAAATTTTTGCAAGATCTGTTACAGCGAGACGTATATATAAGTTCCGTAAACACCTAGAAATAAGGCAGAAGAAATAAATCTAAAACTGTCTTTTGGCGACTTACTCTTTCGCTGCTTCAAGAGTTTTACAGCTACATAATTTTTCCAATTCATATTCCATCATTACATATTTATATTGCATATAGGAAACATCCTATAAAGTACGTATTTTTACACCAAATGCAGATTATTATGCCGAAAAGACCAATAAACAGATTGAAAGTAGTACTTGTAGAACAGGGCAAGACCAGCAAGTGGCTTGCTCAAATGCTCGAAAAGAATGAAACGACAATTTCTCGTTGGTGTACTAATGAGGTTCAACCGAGTTTGGATACTTTATTGCAAATTTCTGCATTGCTAGAAATCGATATCAAAGAGTTATTAAATTCTAGCAATAATGGGTGTAATCAATAATTACCAAGCGAAATATTTCGCTTACGAATTATCTAAAAAGGCTACGGCAGAAAGTCCAGAAAAATTTGGCACGACCTTGATGGATGCTAAGGTGGAATTAAATCCGCATCAAATTGAAGCGGCATTATTTGCATTTAAATCACCCTATTCAAAAGGAGCAATTTTAGCAGACGAAGTAGGCTTAGGTAAAACTATCGAAGCAGGCATATTATTGAGTCAAAAATGGGCTGAAGGTAAACGAAAAATTTTAATCATATGTCCATCATCGCTGCGTAAGCAATGGGTAAATGAATTAGCTGATAAATTTTATCTAAAGGCTGAAGTACTTGATAATATTTCCTATAATAAAAAAGTCCGTGACGGTGTAAAAAATCCATTTGATGCGGAAGCAACTATTAAAATTTGTTCCTATCAATTTGCACGTAAAAAAGCAGAAGAAATTCAATTAACATCTTGGGATTTAGTGGTTATAGATGAGGCACATTACCTACGAAATGCCTACAAGTACGGTAATGTTACTGCCCAAACCATCCAAAATGCAATACGTGATTATAAAAAAGTATTGCTTACGGCTACTCCACTACAAAACCGATTAGACGAATTGTTTGGCCTCGTTTCTTTTATAGATCAGGAAATTTTTGGAGACATTAAATCATTTCGTCGGAATTATGTATTGGAGTCAGGAGCACGTGATATCGAAGGTTTGAAGGAAAGATTGAATAGTATCGTTCATAGAACATTGCGTCGTGATGTGAAAGAATTCATTAATTATCGTGAGCGCATTCCCATTACCCAACAATTTACGCCCACAGCACAAGAACAAGATTTATATGAAAAAGTATTAGATTATTTACGTCAAGAAATAACCTATGCTTTTCCACCTGCTCAAAAGCATTTAATGCAATCAGTAATTTTTAAGTTGCTGGGATCGTCTTCTTTTGCAATCAGTAGAACTTTAGAAGCACTTATCAAACGATTAAAAGACTTATTAGAAAATGCTAAAGTAGTAGATGATGATTTGTATAAAATGTTTCTGGAGGAATATGAAAATCTTGATGATGAATTAGATGAATTCGAAGGGGATACACAAGAAGATGACGAACAAATAGAAATTTCTCTGGATGATAAAATTGCTATTGAAGAAGAATTAAAACAGCTTGAAGAATTCCTAATCTTGGCCAACAGCATCCAACATAATGAAAAGGGTGAAAAACTTTTACAGGCATTAGATAAAGGTTTTGATAAATTAAATGAATTAGGTGCAAAACAAAAAGCACTTATTTTTACCGAATCTACACGCACGCAACAGTATTTATTTGAGCGTCTTTCCAAAGAAAAATATAACGGTAGAATTGTCTTGTTTAATGGTAATAATGCCGACCCGCTATCGAATCAAATTTATAAAGATTGGTTAGCAGATGATAAAAATGCTGGAAAGATTACGGGATCTAAAGCTGTAGATATCCGCCAGGCGTTGGTAGATGCTTTTAGAAGTGATAAATTCGACATCATGATTGCTACCGAAGCCGCTGCCGAAGGGATTAACTTGCAGTTCTGTAGCATGATTGTAAACTACGATTTACCTTGGAATCCACAACGAGTAGAGCAGCGTATCGGGCGTTGTCACAGATACGGACAGGAGTATGATGTAGTGGTAGTCAATTTTTTAAATGCAGCTAATGCAGTCGAAGCTCGTGTTTTTGAATTGCTGGAAAACAAATTCCAACTCTTTGCTGGCGTTTTTGGCTCATCTGATGAAGTGTTGGGGAGTATTGAAAACGGTGTTGATTTCGAAAAACGAATTATCGAAGTCTACAAACAATGCCGTACCAAAGAAGAAATTGAAACCTATTTCGCCAAATTACAAAAAGAGTTTGAGGATCAAATTGATGAAAAAGTAAAACAAACCCAATCCAAACTATTCGATCATTTCGAAGCTTCGGTAATCGATAAACTGCGTATCACACTTTCCGAAACCAGAGTGTTTATCGAGAAATACGAAAAATGGTTGTGGGAGCTCCTACGATTTTATATGAAACACAAAGCCCAGTTTATATACGACGATTTTACTTTTGTTCTTAATACTGGTGAAAAATACACGCTAAACAAAAAGCGAGAAGACGCTAAGCCTTTTCGCTTACAAAGTGCTATCGCACAACAAATCATTCAACAAGGCAAAAAGGAACAAACGCCTCCTGCGCATTTAAAATTCAATTTTTCTCAGCATAAGGCAACGTATTCTGATATTGAAAAACTAAAATCAAAGCAGGGAATTCTTAAAATAACCAACTTAGAAGTCTCCTCAGAAATCGAATCACATTCTGTTCTATTATTTACAGGGAATACTACCAGCGGTGAAATTTTAAATGATGAAATGTGTCGTTTCATTCTCGGATTGCCGTGCATAGAAGAAGAAAAAGGTAATTTTAAAACGGAAGATGTAGAGCAGGTGCATCAAAAAAACAAGCAGCAAAAACTGGATCATCTCGAAGATACGGATGCTTTGTTGATGCAACGCGAATTCAAAAAATTCCACAATTGGGCTGACGACAAAATTGCTTTTACCGAATTAGAATTACGAGAAGCCAAAAAAGCAGAAAAAGAAATAGACCGTCAAGCTATGCAGGAAGGTTTATCTACCGCAGAAGCATTGGTCTTTCAGGAAACTTTGGCGAAAGCCAAGAAGAAAGTAAGTCGTCTAAAAAGAGAAATGTTTGATCGCGAAGAAGAAATTGAAAAAGAACGTGACCAAATGATTATCGAAGCCAAACAAAAGTTAAACAGAACCATAACCGAAGAAGAACTGTTTACCATTTCTTTTGAATTGATATAGAAAATGGAAATTAAGAAAGACATTTTTCAACAGATCCTTACCATTGTCAATACGGCTCGTACCAATGCAGTACGCAAAGTAGATAATGAGCGTATGCTGATGTATTGGCAAATTGGGAAACTCATATTTGAAGAAGAACAACATGGAGAAGAAAGAGCTACCTACGGTACTTTTTTGATTAAATCAATTTCAGATGAGTTCCAACCCCAGTTTGGTAGTGGCTTTTCCGTACGTCAATTGGAACGTTACCGTCAATTTTACAGAATGTTCCCAATTGCGTCCACACTGCGGTCGCAATTCAGTTGGACGCACTATAAATTATTGCTAAGTGTGGACAATGCAGACAAACGTGATTTTTACATTGCGGAAGCCGAAAAAAATAATTGGTCGGCCAGGCAGTTAGAAAGGCAAATCAATAGCCAGTTGTTCGAGCGTTTGCTGATGAGTAACGATGTACAATCGGTTTTGGCAGTAGCACGACAAGCAAAAGCACCAACGAACGCAAAGGAAATCATCAAAGATCCGATGATTTTAGAGTTTTTGGGTTTACGCAGAGAAACAGCTTATTATGAAAGAGATTTGGAGACGGCCATTATTACACACCTGCAGGAATTCATTCTCGAATTAGGAAATGGATTTTCATTCGTAGCCAGACAAAAACGTATTCACATTGATGGTGATGAATTCTTCGTTGATTTGGTTTTTTACAACAGGCTTTTACAGTGTTTCGTAGTGATCGAAATCAAAACCACAAAACTGACACACGAAAACCTTGGGCAGTTGCAAATGTATGTCAACTATTACGACCGTTACGAGAAACAAGATTTTGAAAATCCAACCATCGGAATTTTGCTTTGCACCGATAAAAACGATGCTGTTGTGAAAATATCTTTACCGAGCGATAATAGCACTATCATAGCTAGCAAATATCAACTCTATCTACCAACAGAACAACAGTTGATTGATGAAGTAAAGAAGGAAATAGAAAAATTAGACAATCAAAATAATGCTTAGTTATTGGTGGTAAGTCATCAACAGTTAATCATCAACAATCATAAAAATGAGTAACTATAATAAACTTCAAGAAGTTTTAAAAGAAATATTCGAAATGGACAAGGCTGATCTCGATTTTGGGATCTACCGTGTGATGAACCAAAAACGAGATCAGGTTAACGATTTTATCGATAAAAAACTGCCTAAAGAAATCAAAGATATTCTGGCACAAATACAATCCAAAGATAGCATCAGCCTGCAAGCCGAATTGGATAAAATGGGCAAAAACCTTGATGATGCTGGTGTAGCACGTGAGTCATCAGAAAAATATTTGACTTTGCAACAGCAAGTCACCAATGCCATAGATACCAATACGCTGGAGCAGGAAGTATTTTCGCATTTGGCCAATTTCTTTAAACGCTATTACAAAGACGGCGATTTCATCTCACTGCGCCGATACAAAAAAGATGTCTATGCCATTCCGTACGAAGGTGAGGAGGTGAAACTGCATTGGGCAAATGCCGATCAATATTACATCAAAACATCTGAATATTTGAAGAATTACGCATTCAAACTCAGTGATGGCAAAAAAATATATTTTCAGCTCAAGGAAGCCAGCACTGAACAAAATAACAACAAAACGCAAGGCGATGCCGAACGCCGTTTCGCCATTTACGAAGAATCGTCTTTGGAAGTGATTGATGGTGAATTGTATATCAACTTCACCTACGAAACACACAAAAAAAGCGTAAAACAAGACGACTTAGCCAAACAGGCTTTGGAGTGGATACAAAACAATATCCCGGCTGAATTTACCTCGGCCTTTGACAAAGCACCCACAGAGAAAAATAAAAACCGGACACTGCTGGAAAAACATCTCAACGATTTCATCAGCCGTAACAGTTTTGACTATTTTATACACAAAGATTTGGGAGGATTTTTGCATCGCGAGCTTGATTTCTACATCAAAAACGAAGTCCTGTTCATCGACGACATCAATACCGAAAACCCGATTTACTTCACGGCACAATTATCTAAAATAAAAGCGCTGAAAACTGTAGCTAGCAAGATTATTGCATTTTTGGCGCAGATAGAAGATTTTCAAAAGAAGCTTTGGCTCAAAAAGAAATTTGTAATTAGTACCAATTACTGCATTACGCTCGATCGTATTCCTGAAAAATATTACGAAGAGATCTTTACCAATCAAGCGCAATTGGCAGAATGGAAAATACTCTACGACGTTGTCATTGTGAGCGAAGCGAAGAGATATCTTTCTGAACATCCGTTTTTAGTGCTTGATACCAAATTTTTCTCCGAAGATTTCAAAGATCGCCTTTTGGCAGAGTTTGACAATCTAGATGATGAAACTGATGGCTTATTGATAAACTCCGAGAACTTTCAGGCGCTGAACTTGATGCAGGAAAAATACAAGGAGGCAATTACATATAATTATATAGATCCTCCGTATAATACAGATTCTGCACCAATATTATATAAAAATGACTACAAAAAGTCGTCGTGGCTGTCACTTCTAAACGATAGAATGCAAATTTCCAAAAATCTTCTTCATCATCAAGCGGCAAAAACAATAGCAATAGATGATACAGAGGTTTCAAATTTGAGTATTCTTTCATCTAAGATTTATCCAGATTATAGACAATCTCGTATTACCGTAGTTCACAATCCGAAAGGTTCGATTACAAAGGATTTTAATCGAGTTCACGAATATGCAATCTTTTTGACGCCAGAGAATGAAAGCAATGTGATTCAAAGGACTTTGACAGAGAATGAAAAACCGAGAAAGATGAGAAGATGGGGGGAAAATTCGTTAAGAACCGAAAGAAGATTGTCTTTTTATCCTATTATCGTAGAAAACAATCAAATCGTGGAAATTGGCTCTGTCCCCGAAGACAGTTTTCATCCAGGAAGCAAAAATGTAAAACTGGATGATGGTCGAGTCGCAATTTATCCAATTGATCAAGAAGGTATAGAAAGACGATGGAATTTCGGATTAGATTCTATAAGTGACAATTTGGATAGAATAACAATTATTGAAAAAGATGGACTTCTTGACTTATTCGTTACTCACGAACAAAACGTTTCAAAAACAGTTTGGAATGCTGGTGAATACGATGCAGGCAATTACGGTAATACGTTACTTATAAATATACTCGGCGTTAAGCTGTTTGATTTTCCTAAATCAATTAACTTGTTAATCAATAATCTTAAACTAACTACAGTGAATGCCTCGAAATCAACGGTCCTCGACTACTTCGCTGGTTCCGGCACCACCGGTCACGCTACCATCAAGCTCAACCGTGAAGATGGAGGTAAACGCAAATATATATTGATAGAAATGGGGACTTATTTCAATACCGTTACTAAACCGCGCATCCAAAAAGTAATTTATACTGATAATTGGAAAAACGGAAAACCGCAAGATACCGTAGGCATTTCTCAAATGTTTAAATACCAGGTTTTAGAAAGCTATGAAGATACACTTAACAATCTCCAATTGGGCAAAAGCAGTCAAGATGGTTTGTTCCAGTTTAGCGAAGCGGCACAAGAAGACTATTTACTCAAATATATGCTCGATGTAGAAACGCAGGATCATTTATTCAATATCGAGATGTTCCGCAATCCGTTCAATTACCAGTTAAAAGTGACCGAGAACAATGAATTGGTGCCAACCAAGGTAGATTTGGTAGAAACCTTTAACTACCTCATCGGGATGTATGTGAGCCGTGTGCAACGTGTGAGCGACATCAAGTTTGTAGAAGGCAAAACCCGAGAAGGCATCAAAACTTTGGTTATCTGGCGAAATCTAGAAACCACCACCAACGAAGAAACCGCACAGCGTTTCCGTAAAATCTACGATAGCGTTCGTTCTTCAGAGTTTGATCAAATCTATATTAATGGCGATCATCATTTTGATAATATTCGTATAAGTGGAGATACGTTTAAAGTGAAACTGATAGAGGAAACTTTCTTTAAGAAGATGTTTAATATTTCTGGATTGTAATGGCAAATCAAGTTGTGGAAAAGAAGAAAGACCTTCAAATTGACACCCTTACCATAAGCCAACTGTTGCAGATGCAGGATTTGAGTATTCCTGTGTATCAACGTCCTTACAAATGGAGTGAGAAACATATTTCGCAGTTAATTGAAGATGTTAATTTCTTTAAGGGAAAGTCTGCTTACAGATTGGGAACATTGGTTGTACACAAAGATGCTAATAAGCCTGAGTTGAATATTGTGGATGGGCAGCAACGTACCATCAGTTGTATTTTGCTATTCAGATCCATTTGTGAAACTATTAAAATTGAAGATCCACATTTAAAGAAAGAAATAGAAGCAATTAGTAAAAACCTAGTAGATTTTGATTTCAGCAATGAGACCTCCGCTTATAATATTCAACGAAATTATACCGTTGCTAAACGGGCTGTAGCAAAGTGTGATGAAGACTTTGTAAGGTTTTTTCTTAATCATTGCGAACTTATTTATTTTGAGATTGGACATATCAGTGAAGCATTTCAGTTTTTCGATTCGCAGAATGCCAGAGGCAAAGATTTGGATCCTCACGATTTGCTGAAAGCCTATCATTTGAGGGAATATGCTGAAAATGACGAGAAACTAAAATTGGAAAGTGTAACGGTATGGGAAAGGCATCAGTCTAACGAGCTTGCAAAGTTATTTGCAGAATATTTATTCAAAATCCGGTCTTGGTCTCGAGGAGATTCTGCACAGGTATTTGATAAAAATAAGATATATCTTTTCAAAGGTGTAACGATAGAAAAAATTGGTGATTTTAAATATGTCGATTCTTTGAGAATATTGCATCATTTCACCGATGAATATAATAAAAGTTACCACCGGCAAATAGATTTGGGCAAGAAGCCTTATCCATTTCAGTTGGATGCGCCTATCATAAACGGAAGACGATTTTTTGAGATGATCACATATTACAAAGATATTTTTGATATGTCTATTAAAAATATCCAAGACCATCTAAAACTCAATGAAAACTCAAAGAATATTTTCCATACAATAACGAGCTATGGTGGTTGGGAACGTACCGGCGATACTTATGTAAGAACGCTTTTTGAGTGTGCATTGGTTTTTTACGTAGATAAATTTGGATTTAACCAAATCAATGAAGCTGTTGAGAGAATCTTTGCTTGGGCTTACCGATTGCGTTTAGAATATTATGCAATACAGTTTGTGAGCTTAGATAATTATGTTTTGGAAAATAATCTTTTTGCAGATTTTAAAAACAATTATTCTCCGCAGGAAGCTTTGGCAAGACCGGTTGATTATAATTTTAGAAGACAAAGGTCGATCAGTGAACTCGAAGAAATATTAAAATCGCTTTATTATATCAATTAATGTCCCATCAAGTACAAACTTTCAATATCAAGGAATTATTCAATTCAGGAAAATACCGGATTCCTATCTATCAACGTAACTACGCCTGGGGACGAAGTGAAATTTTACAACTTATCCAGGATATCGTTGATTATATACCCGAAAAAACAAATTATTATATTGGAACATTGGTGGTTTATCCACAGAAAATAAATGAAGAAACTGTTTATGATGCAATAGATGGCCAACAGAGACTTACTACTTTATCGATTATGTTGTCAGTTTTAAAAAATAAATTTAAGGAGGTTGAGTGGTTTGATAAGCAGATATTGAATTTTGAAAGCCGGCCATTATCTCAAAATGCAATGGGTTTTGCTAAAGCTGGCTATTTTGACGGTCACAAAGAATATCATTCTACCATTAAAGAAGCTTATGATAGCATAGAAATAGAACTGGAGACAAAGCTTGCTGAGAGTAGTTTGAGTATAAATCAATTTGCTTTATTTCTCGAAAACTATGTTACCATTTTACGCGTTGAAGTTCCTCACGATACCGACTTAAATCATTATTTCGAAATAATGAATAACAGAGGAGAACAATTGGAAAAGCACGAAGTTGTAAAATCAATGTTGCTCGATACGTTGTATGATGAAAAAGATGAAGATAATGAGCAAATTCAGGATTTGTTTCATATCATTTGGGATGCTGTTCAAAATATGGAACGCTATGTACAGTTTGGCTTTGAACCGACGCTAAGAAAAGCACTGTTTGGGAAAGATTGGTCAACCTTGCTTATTGAAGATTCCGAAACGCTTATTGAGGCATTTTTAGATTTTAATGATCAAAAAGATACTAGTGGCGAACATTTCAAGATGAAGATCGCTGAAATATTAGATAATAACCAAGTGTTTTCAAATGAAGAAAATACAATCGAAATTTCAGAACGATTTACTTCGCCTATTAATTTTCAAAATTTCCTGTTGCATATCCTTAAAATTCAAACTGAAAATAGTAACGTTTCATTAGATGACAAAAAGTTGATAGACTTCTTTAAGCAAACAATCAGAAGCAAAACCAAAGAAAAAGCTAAGCAATTTGTATTAGACTTTATGTTTAATCTTCTACGAGGAAAATGGTTGATGGATTCGTATGTGATTAAAAGGCAATTTATAGCCGATAAAGAAGGCTGGAGTTTACTGAAACTTAAATCTAACGACGGTAAAAAAGGGTACTATGTGAATACTTTTGGTAAGGATGAAAATTGGGATAATGAATACATTGTTATGTTGCTTTCAATGTTTCATGTATCAACACCAACTATGATCTATAAACATTGGTTAAATGCTGCTTTATTTCATTTAATGAACACCGAAGAAGTAGATTTTGAGGATTATCAGCTTTATCTGGAAAAAATCGCCAAGCAACTAATCTGTTTTAGGTTTTTGAATACAGAAAAGGAAAGTAATTTAGAATACAATAAGCTAATTTACCAATCTGAAGAACTAACGGAGGATTATCCCATAATTAACTATAACAACCCTTTGTTGAATTATAAATCTATTGAGAATAATTTAGTTTTCAACTTTCTGGATTACGTACTTTGGAATGAATTGGATGTAGGCGATGAGGGGGTCGATTTTGAATTCACTTTTCGCAGTTCGGTAGAACACTATTTTCCGCAAAACCCTATTGGAGGTAGACCTTTAGAAAATAAAGAGGCATTACATTCTTTTGGAAACCTATGTTTAATTAGCCATCAGAAGAACTCAAAACTGAATCATCATTTGCCTTCTGCAAAAAAGAATTACTATTCTAAATTGAACAGCAAAACTGGATTAGCGTATGACAGTATAAAACAATATATAATGATGAATGAGTATGATGCCGATACTTGGGATGAAATGAGTATTGAAGACCATCATAAGAAAATGGTTGATAAGCTAAATGATTTCATTCAAAATTAAAATGTACTTAAATGGCAAACTTTCACGACAAACTCGTACTCAATAAATATATGCTGTCGCTTTTTGGTATAGACAGTATTGGCAAAAAAATCATCGGCAAAAAAGGCGTAGAAATTTTTACCGACCTCAAATTGTCTGTAAACGAAGGCTATACCGAAGAAGGCAATACTTTTTATCTACAAAGGCTCCTCGGTCATTTGTATGGTTCTGAACATCTTACACCCACGATGTTGCAGACTTATGATGAAAATATTGTACGCTACACCAAGCAGATTTCCGAAAGCCGGGAAGAACTCATCACCTGGAAGTATTTTCAGTATCTCTCGCTTTTGTTCACGGAAGTGTATCTCGACAAGTATTTTCAGAATAAGGTAAAATTGCTGGTAGATCTGAATGAATTCGTTGATAAATTTAATTCTAAACTGACTCTGACTGGCACAGGAAAGAAAAAAGACAAGGATCCTTTTACGGCTTCCAAATTTAGATTGGAAAGCTTAAACAAACTAGCCTTTTGGAATGCTACCGGATCGGGCAAAACCTTGCTGATGCACATCAACATTAAGCAGTATCTGCATTATGCCAACCACTACAATGTGCATCACCAAAACAAAGTGTTGCTCATCACCCCCAATGAAGGATTGAGTAAACAGCATTTGGCAGAGTTTAAACTCTCAAATATTCAGGCCAACAGTTTCAGTAAAAATACGCCCGAGATGTTTTCGGGTAGAGAAGTAGAAGTGTTGGAAATTACCAAGCTGTCCGAAAACAGTGGCGACAAAACGGTCGCTGTAGATAGTTTCGAGACGGACAATTTGGTCTTGATCGATGAAGGTCACGGTGGAATGAGCGGCGACAGCTGGAAAAGATATCGCGACAAACTCAGCCAAACCGGATTTGCTTTCGAATACTCGGCTACCTTCGGGCAGGCCATCAATGCTGCTTCAGGTGCTAAAAAATCGGAGTTTACGCAAGAATATGCCAAGAGTATTTTGTTTGACTACTCTTATAAATATTTCTATGAAGATGGTTACGGTAAAGACTACCGCATTCTCAACTTAAAAAATGATGATGACCGATACCGAAAACTGTATCTCACTGCCAATTTGGTTTCATTTTTTCAGCAACAGTTATTGTTTAAAGAGCAAAAAACAGCGTTACGAGATTTTCTCTTGCACAAACCCTTGTGGGTTTTTGTAGGTGGTAAAGTAAATGCTGTACGAAAAGAAGGCGGCAAAGAAGTTTCGGACGTGTTGGAAATCATTTATTTCTTAACTGATTTTTTGAAAAATCCAACAGCGTCTATTCAGCAGATAGATGAGGTGGTTCATAACAAAGCCGGATTGGTCGATAAAAAGGGCTTTTCAATTTTCGAAACGTCGTTCAGCTATTTGTTAGATCAAAATCTGGATGCGCAAACAATTTTTACGCAAATCAACGAATTGGTTTTCAATAATACCACGCTTGGCGCCAATTTGTACCTAGACAATCTGAAAGGTGCTGATGGCGAACTGGGCTTGCGTGTAGGCGATAGCGATTACTTTGGTGTGATTAACGTTGGCGATGAAAAAACTTTGTATCAGCTGGCCATCAATAACAATGTCTTAGGTAGCGAAAAAGATTTTTCCGACTCTTTATTTAAGAAAATCAATGAAGACACTTCTCCGATTAATTTACTGATTGGTTCCAAAAAATTCTCCGAAGGTTGGTCTTCTTGGCGAGTATCGTCTATGGGGTTAATGAATGTAGGGAAATCGGAAGGTTCGCAAATTATACAACTATTTGGGCGTGGCGTGCGATTGAAAGGTTACCAATTTTCGCTGAAACGGTCTACGGGGTTAGATGATTATCAAAAACCAGAAACGATCAAACAAATCAAGCCTTTGCTTCGCCATTTAGAGACGCTACAAATCTTTGGTGTAAAAGCCGACTATATGGAGCAGTTCAAATCGTTCTTGGAAGAAGAAGGTTTGCCGGTAAATGACTCTTCTTGGATTACCATTAACATTCCTACGGTTCAAAAAGAAATTGTCGCGCAAAACAAACTCAAACTCATTGCCGTAAAGGAAAGCGAAAACTTTAAACGGAATATAATACTTGCGTTGGTTTACAACGAGAAAGTGTTTGATGGCAGATTGGTTGAACTTGATTGGTATCCAAAAATTGATGTTCTGGAAAAAAAATCATCTGGTGCGGCAATGGTTAAAAACAATGGCTTTTTAAATGCTCATCATATTTCTTTACTCAATTGGAATGCGATTTATTTAGAAGTTCAAAATCATAAGGCTGATAAAAGTTATTACAATTTAGGCATTCAGTTAGAAGATTTGAAAAGCATCTTGCAAAATGTATCTTGGTATAATTTGTACATTCCTGCCCATCATTTAGAATTTTCAAGGTACGAAAATGTAGCTATTTGGCAAGAATTGGCCGTTACATTACTAAAAAAATACATTGAGCAGTTTTATCTATTTTACAAAAATGAATTTCATTCCAATCACGTAGAAGCTATTATTTTAAATGGTGCTGATGAGAATTTTGTTCTGGAATACGACTTTAAGTTAAACACTGAGGAAGACGTCGTTCAGTTTCAAAACAAAATTGAAGAGTTGAAAACAACGGTTTTAGAACCAGCCTTTTCACATATTCAAATAGCATCAGAAGCTAGTGCCTTCGACAATCTATTGCATTTGTATAAGCCTTTGGTTTATCTGGGCAAAAACTATCAAAACCAAATACAGGTGAGTCCAATAGCTTTAGACGTGTCCGAAAAGCAGTTTTTAGATGATTTGGTAGATTACACTTTAAAAAATCAAGAATCACTGAGGGAAATAGAAGTGCACGTGCTGCGCAACCAAAGTAAGAAGGGCATAGGTTTTTTTACAGATGGAAATAATTTCTATCCGGATTTTATATTATGGATCATTAGAGGCGGGAAACAACACATCAAATTTATTGATCCCAAAGGTATTCGTAATTCTAAAGGGATTAATGATCCAAAGATTCAGTTTCATAAAGTCATTAAGGAAAAGATACAACCACAGGTTATCGAAAGTGGTATAGAGTTGGATTCCTACATTATTTCCAACACTTCTTACCTAGAGGTGCAGTGGAAGGATAACTTGTCGATTGAAGATTTTAATAATGTGAATGTATTTTTTCAAAAAGAGAATGCAAACTGTTACATAAGCAGTATATTGCTATAAAAAAATAAGTGGGCAGCGATCGTTGAGTTCTACGTTTTCTGTTTTTTGCTGGAATTGCGGGGGCACCCAAAACGTTTCAGTTTAGGTAATTTCTAATATCAAAGGAATTCCTGGAATAAAGTTACTAGCTAGGAGGATTAATCCAAATACTAGAACCGACATCCATGAAGGAATCCTAGGCTTATGTTGTTTAGTGGTATTGATTATCATGGTGCAATTTAAGTATAATATTGAGCTACCCAGATAGAGGAGCGACAAAGCTAGGCTTGCCTAGAAGAGTCGATAAATGCATGTGGAACTCTGTTAGAATGCTCCACCGGGGCTGCCCACTTTTATTGCTTTTCTGTATGATAGATAAAAAGAAGAAAGACTGGTTTAAATTGAAGAAATATCCTCATATAGGTTTTCCATTAACTATTTCGGACCGAACTTGGGTTTTAAAGTATATTCAAACTAAAACATCTACACATTCTTTCTTACCCTTCATCCATAGAACTTCAAAGGTCCGAAGGTTTCGTAAGCTGTATTGTGATAATACAGGTACAGTCCTCAATGGGGGATTACGTGTTGCTAGCGTCAAGCCACGGGAGTTATATTATGCCAGCCACTTAGATGCGGCGATCTACAGCTATTATACACAGAAATTAGATGATAAATATGAGAGGTTCCTTTCGACGGCTTCATTTCGAGATGCTGTATTAGCTTACCGTCAAATACCGATTGATCCTGCTAGGAAATATTCCAAAAGCAACAAATGCACCATTGACTTCGCCAAAGAAGTATTTGACTATATTACAAGGTACGACCAAAATCAATTTGTTGTTATGACATTTGACGTGTCTAGCTTTTTTGATAACCTAAATCACAGGCTGTTGCTTGAAGAGTGGTGCAAACTTCTCAAGGTTGACAGGTTGGATAGTGACCATTTTAATATATACAAGAGTCTAACTCGTTTTAATTATGTGGAGTTAATTGATTTGTTTACTCGATACCAAGATCAAATAATTACAGAAAGGAAAGATAACGACGGGAAACCGATAGTTCGTAGACCGAAACGTGTGTCTGCGATAAAATACTTACGAAACCAAAATGCAGTTTCCTTTTGCTCGAGCAATGAGTTCTTAAAAAACAGTAAAGACTTGATAAAAAGCAAGCGGTATCAAGTCAATGACGATGGTGAATTTAAATTAAACGAAAAAGGGGAAAAGGTCGCACGAGATTTTGGCATCCCGCAAGGTACTCCTATAAGTGCCTTATTGTCGAACATATATATGGTACCGTTTGATGAAAGAATTTCGAACATAATCGGTGCAGATGGTCTATATCGACGCTATTGCGATGATATCATTGTCGTCTGTTCTAAAGAGAGGTATGTCAATATCCGAACTTGTATATACGATGCAATCTCTGAGCGAAAGTTGGAAATCCAACAAAAAAAGACGCAAACATTTCACCTGCAAAAGAAAGAGGGTATTATAATACTAGGACAGGAGTTTCCTGTCGGAATCAACTATAACAAGAAACTGACTTATTTAGGGTTTGAGTTTGACGGCCAGAGCGTACTTTTAAAAAGTGCCAGTTTTTCGAACTATTATCGAAAAATGAAACGAGGTACGAGAAGAGGAAAATACTATGCATCTAAAATGTACCATGGTGTACCTCAAGAATTATTTAAGAATAGATTGTATAAACGTTATAGTCATTGGGGAGCAAAACGGAAGAGACTGTATATTCGTGACAAGGATAATCCTGAGAAATTCATTCCTACGGATCGCTATAACTGGGGGAATTTTTTGTCCTATGTTTATAAAGCTGATAATGTATTTAAAGAAGGGAAAATAAGGGCACAAGTGAAGAGGCACTGGAAAGTACTAAATAAGCTGATAAAGGCATAGGTCGATTTTTGATTACCGTCAGATAGAAGGAACGTTGATTAGCGGGTTCAACGTTCAAGACCTTTGTAGGTTCCCTACCAAGGGTAAAGAATCACACAAAGATATCAAATGATTCAAAATGTTCTAAAATCTATGCTTTACTAGATTTGCATGTAACATCGTTTGTATGCAATCTGTACTTTTGAAAATTTAATCAACTATAAATCAATATATAACACATTTTGTATCGGCAAGTAAATAAAACAGGCGAATAAAGTTTTATTTTTTATAACCCTAGAAAGATTATGTCACTTAAGGTATTATGGCAAAAGCAACATGGAGAAAGAAGTTATTCATGCCCTATAGTCAATTATTAAGGTCCAATTCCTGAATTTTTGTTTCCAACCATGTAGCCATGTCTTGTTTTCTTTCCTCTATAGGAATTGAATTTTCATCAAGGAAGGACGAATAGTAAACATGCTGAAAATTGTCAAAGATATCAAAACTATTCGATTTGATAAATGTCAGATTACGTTCTTCATGATTTTTCAACACGCTATAGATATCACTGATTAACAACTCGTTAATAGTTAAACCGAACTCTATGTGGCTGAGTGATTCAAGAGAAGTAACAATATTATGATTATCTGTCCTCAAAATTCGCCGCGACCATTTAAATTGTAGACACACAACAGATTCGGATACTTTTATAAGCTCTATATCTGTCTCCGATTCCATGACAAACCTGCCTCCCTTACAATTTTTATAATCCAGATGATAGTCAATGATTACGTATTTTCCTACGTTTTGTTTCATATTCTAATTTATTAATTTCTTGGGATATAAAGTGATCCACTCCATTCGACCTGTTTAGTCTACATTATTGTGTTGCTATAATAAATCAGTCAATCAGATCTGTCGGAGTTAGCCAAGCAATTGTCTGTAGAATGCAAATACAAACCCGTAGCCGATCCTTTTGCTTATCCAAACTGCTTAGGTTTCTTTTGCTGGGCAGCCAGTCTGGCGATCTCGTCAATGCGTTTTTTTCGAGTTTCAACCCGTTTGGCGAGGACAATCCATCGTAGCAGCATCTTTCTGACCGATTTACTGAAGTTCAAGAAATACTCCTTTGCCCCCGTATACTGTCCAAAAGCTTCCATTAGGTCATGCGGAATGATCAGTTCTTCCACACTGTCCAGTATTGACCAATAGCCATTTTGTTTCGCTAGCTCAATCGTCTCAATCCCCGCCGGAGTCATACGTTTGCTGTCAATGAGCCGCTGTACTTTTTCTTTGTTGATTTTCGACCAGGTACTGTGGGCCTTGCGCCTGCTGAACAGCTGTTTAAAGGAGCTGTCATCAATCGTTTTACGCGTACTGTCAATCCAGCCAAAACAGAGCGCCTCATCCACAAGTTCACTCCAGTGTACAAAAGGCAGATTTGATTTTTTTGTATGACAGATAATCCACACCGACTGTGCCGATCGATGGTTGGACTCCAACCATTGCCGCCAATCGCTTAACATATTGACAGTGATAGCCTGTCTTTCTTTAGCTGTTTGCATCAGAGTTATTTTTGCCCGTCCCAAATTTCCAGATAACCGGGAGCACTAAAATAAAGCTCCATTGTGAAAAAATTACTGTTCCTCATTTTTGCAACTTCAAGACCTGATGCATAAAAACTGACCGTTGTTAATCTCCGTAGGCTTCCCATATAATTTCGTTTATAATTTAACAATAAACCAAAGTTAAAATAATTCAGTGACAACTGTATGTCAATACAATACATCCGATCGACTCTCGCGCTATGTGAGTATTCCCTTTCCTATTTCATTGCAATCTATCGATCTTTCGGCTATTTTTTATTTAACCAATTCTCAGTTCAATTAATAAATGTTACAAAACTTTTTCAAAAGGTACCAGATCAATCGATTGACTAAACTAATTATGGTAAAAGATTAAAACAATTAACACAATAAAAAAAATAATACTATATATTCACTATACACAATATAAACCATTATGAGAAAACTTTTAAACTTGCTTTTTGCTACTCTAGTTATAGGGGGCTCCTCCTGTAAAAAGACGGTTGTTTCGCTTGACGAAAATAGTCCAACCGTCAAATTAAAAGCTGCTGCTAGTGATCTGACCAATGAATGGCGCAGCAATCCGTATAAACTGAATGTGATCTATTTTGTTCCTACGGATGTTGACTCCATACCTAATTTTCGGAAACGGATCAGTAAAATTCTTCTTGACGCCCAGGAAATGTTTGCTGACAATATGGACCGGGAAGGTTTTGGACGTAAATCCTTTGGCCTGGATCTAGCGAATGACTCCTTGATCAACATCCACTATATTACGGGCAAGTTCGGAAAATCAAGCTATCCTTATTCCGGAGGAAGTGCTGCTGTTAAAGCGGAAGTAGACACCTATTTTGGGCAAAACCCTACAGCAAAGAAGAGTGAGCATAACCTGATTATTATTCCGACCTACAATACCGACCCTGCCAATCCAGGAGGTCCTCCATTCTATGGTACGGGCACAAGTTGCTATGCCCTGGATTATGTCAATTTAGATGCAAAAAATCTAGGAATTGGTGGAGATATTGGCTGGAAAGCCACCGTATGGATTGGTGGTATGATCCACGAGCTGGGGCATGGTCTCAATGCGAGCCACAATAAGATGAATAAAACCTTGGCACCTACCTTGGGCACAGCCCTAATGGGCTCGGGCAATTCGACCTATGGAATCTCAACAACCTCACTGACAGCAACAACAGCAGCCACATTCAACAACAGTCAGGTATTCAGTGCAGTGACAAGAAACGATTGGTATACAAAGGCTACAGCCGAAATCAGCTCATTATCCTCCACCTTTACCAATAACAGCATCATTGTCTCGGGAAGATTTACCACGACCATACCGGTAAATGATATCGTTGCCTGGCACGACAGAGAACCTTTTGGCGGCAACAATGATTATGATGCCGTACAGTGGGCCACAAAAATTATCGGTCAGGACAGCTTTCGGTTCGAATGTCCTCTGACAGATTTTTATGACCTCAGCGGCAATTATGAGATGCGTATTGGATTTATGCATGTCAATGGCAGCCGTTCCACCTTGGGTTATGCCTATAATTTTGTCAATAATGTACCCGACTTGTCCAAAGTAGTTACCCATAAATTGTTACCAACCACCGGCTGGTCCACTATCGCAAGCGACAGCAACGAGCCCAACTCACCCGCGAGCAATGTCCTTGACATGAACAGAAGCACGGTCTGGCATACACCATGGTCATCGGCGCAGACCCCACAGCCTCATTTCTTTGCGGTCGATATGGGGGCCGTACGTACAATAAAAGGCCTAGCTTTCCGCAACCGTGATAATCTAAATGGGGCGATGAAAGATATCAATATCTATACCAGTACAGATGGCACGAGTTGGACACGCTTACAGTCTGCCCAGCTCAGTAAGGTTGCCGGATCCTGGATCAATGTCGATCTTAATAACAACATAGGTACCCGTTACCTTAAAATAGAATCTGTCAACTCATGGGGCGATTTTTTCTACTCGCATCTGGCAGACTTTGGCGCCTATGCCAACTAGTTTTTAATTGAACAGCAGAAAAATTTACAGGCTGCCATACTGTATGATGGCAGTCTGTATTCCCTTGATACAACTGTCGATCTCCTGAAAATTGAGTGCGGCAAACCCCAGCCTGATACTGTTCAGCCCAGCTTCATCAAATACAATATTGTTAAATAAAATTCCTTGTTTCCTTAACGAATGTGCAATCTGACGGACGGCATATGCCCTGCTGAAGGTCAGCCATATGGCCATACCTCCTGATGGAACCTGATAAGACAATACTTCGCTCAGATGGGTGTCCAGTTGCCGACACATATAGTCCCGTCGTTCCCAATAAAGTTTATTGGATTTCCTCAGATGGCGATCCATGTCACCATTTTCAAACAAGGCTGCCAGTGCATGTTCCATCAGCATATCACCCCGTATATCGATAGACTTTCTGATGTGACCCAGGGCATGGATAAGCTCTTCTGGTCCCACCACAAAACCGAGCCGTACCGATGGTGAAAAACACTTGGATAGACTGCCCACATAAATCACCCTTCCCCCATGGTTATAGCTTGCCATCGGTAGGTAAGGTGCCGCACTGTAATGGAAATCAAAGTCATAATCATCTTCAATGATCACAAAATTATATCGGTTGGACAAATCCAGCAGCCTGTTTCTCCTTTCGGGCGAGAGCATCGCTGTCGTCGGATAATGGTGATGTGGAATGACATATACCCCTTTTACCTTTTCTTGCCTACAGAGCTCTTCGATCCGGCCCACGTCGATCCCTTCCGCATCAACGGGTACATCGATCGTCCTGGCCCCATTAGATTCGAGCGACAACTTGGCGATGCTATAACCCGGATAACCGACAAGGAAGACATCCCCGGGGCTGATCAGCGCCTTTCCGATCAGATAAATTCCCATTTGTGCACCATTGGTAATCAGCAGGTTGGCAGGCCGATGATGGATAAACCGTGAATTGGCCAAATGCGGCACCAGCGCATCTTTCAGCCGCGAGGATGGATAAACCGTTCCATAGTTGGTCCCTTTCAGGAGATATTCCCGCTCGGCCACCGTCTTAAGCTCTCTCAGAAGGCTCTTATAAGGTGCTATCCTCGCATCGGGCAGCCCATCATCAATAAAAAGCGTTGCCTGCCGATTGGATATGGTGGTCGGAGGCGGAAATTGCTCCTTTAGCTGAACTGGGGATTTATCCGGATAATTGGATGTGGCAACCAGCTTCTTGGAAATAGAAAATGCGCCCAGGTCGGTATTTACATAATAACCGCTCTTGCTCTTTGAGCTGATCCAACCCTGGACCAGAAGCTCCTCATAGGCCGCGACAATGGTCTTCCGATGAAAATTCAACAGCGCGGCAAGCACACGTGAGCTTGGCAGTTTACTTCCCGCAGGGATTTTTCCCGACACAATCAGATTCACCAGTTGAATGGCAATCTGTTCGTAAATCGCGGTTTTCTGTTCAGTGTCGATTGTTATCAGTGTTTGGTACGGAAGCATCTGGACTACACAGCTTTTTAGATCTGGCAGCTAAAGATAGGCCAAACTATTGATAAATTTGAAAGAAAAACAAAACAATGAAAAAAAGACAATTTTTAAAAGACGCCGACCCCGCCGCATTTGATGTACTCCTTGGTTTTGAAAGGTACCTGGCCAAAAGTCCGCTGGACCGCAAACATGCCCATCTCATTAAAATCCGTGTCTCACAGCTCAATGGCTGTTCCTACTGCATCGACAAACATATTGATGAGGCACTCAAAGCTGGAGAAGATCCACGCCGGATTTTTGTTCTGGCAGTATGGCACGACACGCCATTTTTCTCTGATGCCGAACGAGCGTTATTGGCTCTGGTGGAAGAGATTACCACGGTCTACAAACATGGCGTTTCTGATGCTGTCTATGACAGGGCCATACAGATCCTGGGGCAGGAATATACGACAGCCACCATGATGGCTGCCATTGCCATGAATGCCTGGAACCGCGTGGGCATTACCACGGGCCGTGAACCTCAACTCATTCGATGATCATGGAAGGAATCAGCTATAGAACAAACATATTACCGGATATTGAGCTCGTCGGCCAGCTGTATCAGGATGCCCAGTTAAAGCGGCCCATAGCAGATACACAGTCAGGATGAAAAAGATGTTCATCCATTCCAATTTGATTGTGACCGCATGGCACCAAAATCGCCTCATTGGCATTGCCAGGTCAATGACAGACTATGGTTATTGGTGTTACCTGGCAGACCTGGCCGTCGCGAGCGACTATCAAAATCAGGGCATAGGCCGCAAGCTTCTGGAGCATACAAAAGCTGAAGCAGGGAAAGACTGCATGTTGCTGTTGCTTTCCGCTCCTTCAGCCTTGTCCTATTACTCCAAACTGGGGCTAAGGCATCTGCAGAACGCTTTTGGTCTGGACAGGGAGACTTAACCACCCTTATCCGGAAGATAGCAACTATACCATCCATACTGATTCTCCTGCCATCTTCCGGATTTTACCTACAGCTCCTCCATTTCACTCCGATCAGTTAGTTCGCTTGGATGGAGCAGAACTTCCAAAAGCTGCCAATGCTGTACTTTGGTAAAACAACCAATAAAAACAGATAAGCAAATGAACAGACTAAAAACATGTTGTATCGCCCTTTTTTTTGCGGCACTGTACGGCAACCTCGCCCACGCTGTAACAGACCAACAACCTGGGCATTCCAACCCGCAGGTACAAGTTCCTGTCCCCCATTCATCTTACAGCAACCCAGCTATTCCCCAATTGCGCAAACGGCTAGACACTATCCTACAGGAAAATCACATCCCCGGACTTATGGTCGTCATGGTCAAGCAAGACAGCATCCTGTTCAGCAGTGGACTGGGCTATGCAGATCGTGAACAGAAGATCAAGGTCGATACGACGACACTTTTCCACTTCGCTTCGGTCACCAAGTTTTTTGTGGCCTTGGGCGTACAAAAATTAATCATGGCGGGCAAGTTGCACCTCAACGACCGCATCCGGGATATAGCCCCCGAAATTCCCTTTACCAACCAGTGGGAAGCAACTGATCCCGTTAGGCTCGTTCATCTTTTAGAGCATACGGCGGGCTTTGAAGACGTACCATTGAATAAGATGGTCAGTACCACTGGAACTCCCCTGACAGGGCTGGCATCTGTAAAAGCTTTAAGTAGCGCGCTACATGCCCGTTGGAAGCCAGGTCTGATGATGTCTTACTCCAATCCGACCTATAATGTCTTAGGCTATATCATCGAAAAAACGGCAGGTATGCCTTGGGACAGCTACATTCGGCAGAGCCTGTTTACACCATTAGGGATGGAGAGCAGCCTGTTCGACCTAAACGGTCAAAACAGGACTGGTTTTGCCAAAGGTTATGATTTTAAAGATGGTGTCTACCGACCACTCCCATTCTATATCCCCAGCGGAAATGGTGCCGGCAGTGCTTTGGTCTCCAATGCCTCTGATATGGCCAAGGCCCTGCATTATCTTTTAAATGGCCATCCCAGCCCCGATCTGCCCGGTCCGGCCCAACTGCTCGAAATGGAAACCATCCATAGCACATTAGCCAGCCACAGGGGACTACAGACTGGCTATGCGCTAGGCAACGATTTATTCCCGAACAATAAAAAAATAAGCCTGCGGGGACATAATGGTAAGGGTGAAGGTTTTGTTTCCTGGATATTCTTTAATCGGCAAGCAGGTCTAGCCTATGCAATTGCAGCCAACTGCAACGCCAATCTATGGCCTGTGTCTGAGGCCATCGAACATGTCCTCACTCAGGACATCCAGCCCCCCATATTGCCAACAGTGACCATTGACCCGGCTACAATTGAACCCATGCTCGGCTACTATCAATTCATGAATCCCAAAAATGAGCGTTGGGAATTCCACCGACGGATATTTGGTGGCATCCACCTGCTATCCATCCAACAGGGCAAACTCCTGATCAAAAAAGGCGATGGGCAGATCGACTCACTGATTCCAATGGGCAAAGGTATTTTCCGTCAGAAAAATGATATTCTTCCCTCCTATATCCTTGCCCGTGACCAAGATGGACAGCCCTTTCTACAGGGCCCCGGAAGCAGCTTCTACTATCGTACCGCCTACACCCCGGTATTTCTCCAAAAACTCTTTATTTACCTGGGTCTCATCGCCGTGTGCCTGTCCTTTCTATATACCCTCATTGGAATACCACTGGTTTTATATCGGAAAATAAAAATGATTGACCTCAGCCTTCCATTCCTCCCTATCGTTGGGGTGCTCAGTTTTTGGTATGCCTTTCGTCTGTTGGGTAGTACCGATGCCGCCTCCAAAGAGCTTTTCAACACTTTCAATGCGACAAGCTTTAGTATTTTTGCGGGTATGCTGCTCTTTGGCCTGACCGTGGCATCTGGAGCCTACCTCTTATACCGGCGTTGGTATGCCTTGCCCAGCCGATGGATCAGCATTCCACTGGCACTCAATTACCTATTTTTGGCTTACCTCGTGGCATTATTTTCCATTCATGGCTGGATCGGCGTCCCCATATGGATCATGTAAGCAAGAAGTTCAAAAAAATTACTTAAATTAACCGAGACAGTACAACATTCACTGTAGCAGTAAACCATCTGATGAGCAACATACCTATCTTTACTACTTTCCATGCCTTTTCAGCGGGGGCCTTATGGCTGTTGGGCACGCTGGTATTGCTGGGCGTCAACCAGACAAATACCAAAGCCGACCGCTGGCTCAGCCTATTCTTCTACCTGATGGCCTCCCTATTCACCCGGCTTTTCCTGGAGGGCTTGGGTATCCAGCACAGCATTTTACTTCATGTGCTAGAACTACCCAGCTGGGCAATATTTCCCTGCTTTTACATGGCGGTACGCTATCTGGTGGATCCCCAGGCAAAGAACAAAGATTGGCCAATGCATTTTTTTCCTTTCTTTGCTTTCCTACTGTTCTCCTTGGTCTACCTGATGCCCATTTTTTTTAATGTACCACATCAGCAGCCCCCACAGCTGCCGCCATGGATCCAGTTTTCCATCAGGTACTTTTTCTTTGCACAGACCCTGCTTTATTGGATAGCCTGCTACCTGCTGTTACGGCGGCACCGCAAAAACATCCAGCAAGTTGCCTCCTTTACCGAAAAAATCAACCTGCAATGGTTACAATACCTCCTGATTGCCATCCTGCTCCTGATCGCCATCCGCCTGCTGGATCTCTTCAGTCCACATGTAACCTACTATATTCCTGCAGGCTATTTTTTGGGGATTATCCTCTTGGCCTATTTTACGCTGACTCAGCAATCCATCTATAATACTGAAAGCCCGCAGCTCATTGATGCTGCAGAAAGTCCACAACAAAAAATAGCCCATGAGCGGCTTACCCCCTCGCAAGTGGAAGAACTCAAACAAGTGATCCTGCGAGAAATGAACGACAAAAAATTCTACCTCGACCCCAGCCTGACACTTTCCATATTGTCTACCAAGCTGGGGATCAATTCCCACGATCTTTCCTATATCCTCAACAACGGTCTCCACAAAAGCTTTTACCAATTTATCAATGAATTGCGTACAGAAGAAGCCAAGGTACTGTTACTGTCCGATGACACAAGGCATCTCGATCTGCTGGGCATAGCCACTAGGGCTGGCTTCAACTCCAAAACCACCTTCTATACCACCTTTAAAAAATCAACCGGCATTACACCAAAAGCCTATATCGACCGATATTCCCGTGCTTCCTCTGCTCAATGATGTCCGGCTGTATCCAGCCGGACCGTCGTTGTCCGAAAACGCGCTATACTTGTATCGTAACAAAAAAATAAATTATGATCAAGACAATGCAATTAGCCCAATCGGCACTGGCCCGCAAGCTCCGGACCTTCGCACAGCCCCTCTTTTTAGGTGCCGCTCTGTTCTACGGCAGTACGGGGTATGCTCAACAGAACAGCGCATCCGCAACTACATCCAGTCCATCTTTGGAGCAGCTGCAGGGCTACTATCAGATGCCAAACAAAGTTGCTTTTGTTGCATTCGAGCAGAAAGATACCAGCCTGGTTGCCACACAATTGTGGAACGGAAAAGTATTTGAGCTCGTGCGCATCAATGCCACAAACTTCAAATCCCAAAAAGAAGGCTATCCCATCGAATTCCTGAAAGATAACTCAGGCCATTTCAATCAGGCCAAGCTGCTGGGACGTATTACCACCAACCGTGTTGCTTTCAACCCCAACACCATTGTTCCATTATCCAAGGCACAGCTACAGCGGCTTGAGGGAACCTATCTAATGAAAGACAGGGACAACTTTAAGATCAACATCCAATCCACTCAGGCAGGTTTGACACTCACCCAGATCTGGGACAATAAGACTTTCGTGTTTCATCCCCGTTCGGAAACCTTTTTCCTTAATGAAGACGGCACATTTCCGCTGACATTTACCCTGGAAAATGGACAGGTAGCCCAGTTGGTATGTTTTGAAAATGACCAGTGGACCAAGGTCAACTAAACCCTACAACTATGCCGTACAACATCATTCATCTCCTCCTTTACAGCTGCTGTCTGTTGCCCCTTTCCTGTGGCTACGGATATGCCCAGCAGGTTGCAGACGAACAGTTTCATTACGCCATTTCCGATCCGGCATACCCGGTCGGAAATGGTTCCGTCCTGCTGTTTGATGAATCACATCATAATGGATCCACCCTACGGGGCACCTATGCTGCTTTTGGCAAATTGCTCCGCGATGATGGCTATCAGATCAGCAGCAGTGATGGTCCGATCGATTCAAACAGACTTAAACAGATCGACATTTACATCACAGTCAATGCCATGTACGATCCGGAAGACTGGAACCTGCCTGCACGATCCGCATTTTCACAAGCTGAAATAAGGGCACTAACTCATTGGATATCCCAAGGCGGCAGCCTGTTCCTTGTCACCGACCATATGCCCTGCGGTGCTGCGGTACAGGAACTTGCCGCAGCATTTGACATCAACGTGATCAATGGGTTTGCCCTGCGGAAGGATGGTTTGGCCGAACTGTTTTCCAGGCGGAAAAAGACACTGCTCCCCAATGAGATCACCGACTGGCCTGGTGCCAGGATAGACAGTATCCACTGCTGGGGCGGAACCGGTTTCATCGTTCCCGCAGCAGCACAGGTGATTTCCAGACTGGATGACAGCTACAGCATCTTTCTCCCGACAGATGTAAGCCAGATCAAAAGGCCGGTGCCGGCAACCGTCCCCAGCCTATCGGGCCGCGGTATCGTTAACGGCGCCTACCTCCGATTCGGCCGTGGCCGCATCGTCATCTTTGGTGATGGCGCCCCCTTCTCGGCACAGCTCCAGGGGATCAAAAGCAAAAAAAGAGGGATGAATCATCCCTCAGCAGGCCAAAATGCTCAGTTTCTGCGCAACATAATCCACTGGCTGGATCCCAATAGGCCTGCAGATCGGTATTAAATCCTAGGCCCTCTTACCCGTCGCAGGTTTATTTTCAGCCAAATATTGCTTCAGATACGGTTGATGGTAATAGCGTTTTCCAGTTTGCCTGTATAATGCATTGGCCACTGCGCCAAACATGGGCGGAAACAATGGCTCCCCCATACCGGTAGGATTTTCCTCGTTGTCCACAAAATATACTTCCAGGTGTTCGGGCGCTTCATTCATCCGGATCATCCGATAGCTATTGAAATTATTCTTCTGGGGGATACCATCGATAAAAAACTGCTCCCCATAGAGTGCATTTCCTATACCATCGACCATGGCCCCTTCAGCCATATTGACTGCAGCATCTTTATTGACAACGATGCCACAGTCCATCGCTGCAATCGCCTGCCGCACATAGGGTTCATTATTCTTGACACCGATATCCACCAGTGCTGCTGCATATGTATTGTGACAATAATACGCCGCGACACCACGCCCTGTACCTACAGGCTTCTTTGCCAGCTGTGCCTTATCGCGCAGCAAACGGATAACTCCGGCATAGCGGTCCGCATCGTAATCATTTTTATCACCTACAGGCCGCTCTTTGGCCCGTTTCAGTAGTTCCAACCTAAAGTCAATGGGATCTTTTTTCATCTCCAGGGCCAGTTCATCCAAAAAGGACTGTTCTGCACCAGCGATAAAATTAGATCCCGGCGCACGGAAGGCCCCGATGGTAATGGCCGAACCTACCGACCAGCTTTCAGCCAGATAATTGTCTATCGCCCCTGCCGGAAAGCGATTTTCATGGAGTGGAGATTCGGGTATTCCGCCCACCTTGGCATGAAATCCCGTCAATTGGTTATTTTCATCCAGTGCTGCCCGAAAGGTTGCACTATAAGTGGGCCGGTAGATACCATAGGTCGCCTCGTCCTCCCGGGTGTAGATCAGCTTGACAGGCGCTTTGATTTTTTGCGAAATGACCGCCGCCTCCACAAGGTGGTGCCCATAGGCACGCAGACCGAAGCCCCCACCCATTCGTGCCAGGTTGATCTTGATCTTTTCCTTAGGCAGCCCCAGCCGTGCGGATAAGGTCCGGGTGATAAATTCCGGAGCCTGGATGGGGGCATACAGTTCAGCAGCATCCGCAGTGACATCGGCAAAGCAGGAAACGGGTTCCATGGTATTATGCACCAGAAACGGTGCCGTATAAGTACGCTCAATGATGCGGCTCGCATTTTTAAATGCTGTTTCCGGATCCCCATCCCGACGCTTGACCTGTCCCGGCAACTTCGCCTGCTGTTCCATCTCCGCATGGTGACCTGCCGTGCTCTCCAATAGCCCAGCTCGGGGACCACCCTTATTGGCATGCAGCTCCAGGACAAGTTTCTTCTTGGCCTGCATCACCTCCCAGGTAGAGTTTCCAACAATGACGGCGAGTTTTTCAAAACTCATGACATCGAAACTATTTTTTTTATAATCTTTTGGCAATGTTTCGATCACAAACACATCCTTGATCCCGGGCATCTGCCTGACTGCAGTATCCGTTATCGCGGTAATCTCCTGCCCAAATGCCTGCGGATGGATGATCATTGCGATCAGCATCCCTTCTTTTTTATAATCACTTGTAAACAAAGGCTTACCAGTGATTATATTATCCATCTCTACATTACGTTTAGATGATCCAATGATCTTAAAGTCTGCGACATCTTTGAGCTTTACCTCTTGTGGCACAGCAATCGAAGCCGCCGCCGAAGCAACCTCCCCATAGCGGAGCTTTCTGTTGCTCTTTTGATGATGCAGGACTCCTTCCGAAGTGCTGATTTCCGCTACCGGAACCGCCCACTGTTGTGCTGCGGCCAGTATCAGCATCTGACGTGCTGTCGCTCCCGCCTTGCGCAGTATCGGCCAGGCCCGCCGTATGGCTTGGCTTCCACCAGTAAACTGCCGTTCAAAACGCTCCGGAAAAAAATCGGCCTGCTCCACCTCTACCTGCTCCCAATCCACATCCAGCTCTTCCGCCAGGATCATGGGCAGCGAGGTCTTTACATTCTGTCCAAACTCAGGATTGGGATTGAACAGCGTCACCCTTCCGTCCAGATGGATCTTGATATAGCTGTTCAGTGCCACAGCATCCTCGGCGGCATTGTTTTCCAGATCCATGGCCATTACTTCTGGCCAGTTAAATTGCAACATCATCCCACCCCCGGCCAATAAAGCGGCCTTGAGAAAAGATCTTCTGTCTAGTGTTATTTTATCTGCATTCATCGGTCATCTTTTTAATATCCGCACCGGACTATTTCCCTGGTGCATAAGCCCCTGTCGTCAGCCAGGTGATCCAGGCTTCCTTGAATTCGGCATGAGTGAACGGTGGCAGTGTACGCCCCTCACCGGGATCCCAGCCCCATTTGACCAACCCGTCATCCGCATGGGCAATGAGTGCCTTGAGATCTTTATTTCCATTCTGCTTTGGGTCGATCAGCTGTTTGGCAAGCTCATGCGCAGTACGGCCCTCAAACACCATTTTCATATTGGCGGGTGGCAGGTGCCAGTCCGCACTTCCTGGCGGTGTCTTCAGGCCGGCAGTATTTTCACTCTGATGGCAGTTGGCACACTTCATCGTCAACATGCCTTTCCCTTCGGGACCACGCTTCGGGAACATGGCATGCAGCCTGTTGTCGTCGCCCTGCAAAGGAATATCGCCACTGGGGTGGCAGTTCAGGCAGCGGGGGCTCTGCAGTACCGCGTATACCGTTTTGAAAGCCGCCAGCGATTTTAGGCTATCCTTTTTCACTTCGATGGCTGCTGCTGTCCCCACCCTGTGGGTGCTGTCATTGGAAAATGCGGAAACAATACCGATCAGCAAAATGGCCAGTATGGTCATCGTGATGGAAAATCTGTACCGCTGGGCGTAATGCCCCAAGCGGCCTCTGTTCTTTGTACTGAATCTTTTCATTGCGTCTGATTTTCTGTTAACGGCTCCCATTTTTTTGCATCGCTGAAGCCTGATGAATCGCTTCACGTATACGCGTATAAGTACCACAACGGCAGATATTTCCTGTCATAGCATCGTCAATATCCTCATCCGTAGGATCGGGTCGCTCCCGCAGGAGCACCGCTGCGGACATGATCTGTCCGGCATGGCAATACCCACATTGGGGGACGTCAACATCTTTCCAGGCCAGCTGCAAAGGGTGATCCCCTTTCTCGGACAGGCCCTCGATGGTGACCACCTCCTTGCCGATCACCCGCTTCATCTTTGTCACACAAGAGCGCACAGCCTCGCCATCCAAGTGCACCACGCAGGCACCACATTGCGCTACCCCACAGCCATATTTGGTCCCTGTCAGTCCGATGTGGTCCCGTAAAAACCAGAGTAAAGGCATTTCTTTGTCAACAGCGACAGTATACTCTTTTTTATTGATTCGAATGGTATCCATTAGTATTGTTTATGCTTGGTTTAGAGGTATCATGGCTCTCCCAGCCACTGCTGCCCAGGAGAGTCGTCTATCGTTGGCCCACATTGACCAGGCTAACCTGGTCAATGTGGGCACTGGATCAATCCATAGAATCCTTAGGCCTTTAGATCAATCGGCAGCGTATGAATCCGTTTGCCTGTAGCCGCATATATGGCGTTACATAGCGCCGGTGTAAACGGTGGCACCGGAGGTTCACCTACCCCTGTAGGTTTGGTATCGCTGTCCATGATATGCACATGGATCTGCTGTGGTGCTTCCGGCATCCGGATAATCTGATAGCCATCAAAGTTACCCTGTTCTACCTGGCCATTCTTCACCGTGATCATACTTTTCAGCGCCAGACTGGCCGAAAACTGTGCCCCGCCCTCAAACTGTGATTTGATCCGGTCTGTATTTACAGCCAGCCCACAGTCTACCGCATAGTATACATTCGGAATACTGACCTGCTGGTTCTGATCCACCTTGACCTCCACCACACAGGCGACATAGGTCAAGAAGCTCTTATGGGCCGCAAAGCCCAACCCGGAGCCCTGTGGCATCGTCTTGCCCCAGCCCGACTCCTTGGCCACACGTTCAATTACTTTTTTCATGCGCCCAGTGTCCCAGGGATAGTCTTCGATTTTTTCCCCATAATTGGGGTATGTTGTCTTCACCAGCTCCTGCTCGAAGGTAATACTGCGGTCTTCTCCCAGCAGCTCCAGCGCCTGGGCAATAGCATCCACCCCTCTTGCTTCGGCAATTTCGTCCAGCATCGTAGCCACGGCAAAAACCTGTGGAATATTGCGCACAGATCGCAGCCAACCGATCCGTAGATGTGCTTGGGCATCATGTGTCTCTACATTGATGGCCGGCACATTGTACGGGAAGTCCGTAGCCCCCTGCATCAGTTCCCCATCACTGGCCTGCAGTACCGAAAGGTCTTCAGTTGCCGATATGGAAGGGTAGGCAATATGATGTGCCCATCCACTAAGCTTATTCTGGCTATCAATGGTCGCCACAATACGCTGCACGCTCATGGCATGATAATAGTCATGACGGATATCATCTTCCCGCGTCCACAGGACTTTGACCGGCAGGCCTGTTTCTTTGGCAAGTACAGCCGCCTCCACGATAAAATCCGGTTTCGACTTACGTCCAAATCCACCCCCCAGCAGGGTGACGTTCATTTTTACCTTCTCCACTGCAAAGCCTAATGCTTCAGCCACAACATCCCTTGCCCCTTGTGGGTTCTGGGTGCATGCCCACACTTCACAGCTGCCATTCTTTACAATCGCCAGTGCGCAGGGAGGTTCAATGGTCGCATGGGCCAAATAAGGAGCCACATAAGTATGGTCAATCACTTTTTTGGCATTCGTCTTGGCAGCATTGAAATCTCCCCGTTTACGCCGTATGGTCCCTTCCTTGGCCACCTCCAGCTTGAGTTGCTCGATCTGCTTGGCCGAATCGTATGCCGCATTCGGTCCCAGGTCCCACTCCACTTCCAGGAGATCCCGTCCTTTGATTGCTGCCCAGGTATTTTCGGCAATCACCGCAACACCGCTCAATGGCTTGCTCAGTGTTGCAGGTAATCCTGCACCTTTGATGGCCAGTACCTTGATCACGCCGGGCACAGCACGGGCTTTGCTGTCATCAAAGGATTTTACCATGCCTCCCACGACGGGACAGCGCTTGACGACGGCAATTTTCATCCCCTCCACCACGGCATCCATCCCAAACACGGCTTTTCCAGTAACGATATCGTGCAGGTCAATGATCGCTGTTTCCTTTCCGATCATATTAAACTGCTTGCGGTCCTTGAGTTTAATCTCTTCAACTTTAGGGATGGGCAGTGACTGTGCGGTTTCCACCAGCTCGCCAAAATCTTTCTTCTTGTTGGATCCACGATGGATGACCTGTCCATTTTCAGTATCACACTCCTCCACCGGAAGCTGCCATTCTTTGGCCGCAGCACGGATGAGCAGCAGCCGTGCGATGGCACCAGCCTCCCGCATGGGCCTGTAAAACATGCGCACCGAATAGGAGCCATCGGTATTCTGGTCGCCATATTTCTTGTCGCCCTCAGCCTGTACGATGGCCACCTTCTTCCAGTCGGCACCCAGCTCGTCAGCCACCACCAGTGGCAGGGAGGTCCGGATGCCCTGTCCCATTTCCGACCGATGGGCAATAATGGTCACTTTCCCATCCGAAGCAATACTCAGATAGATGTTGGGTGCCACGGTCACGACATTCTTCTTTTTGTCGTCGCAGCTGAAAAAGCTGACACCGAGCACCAGACCTCCGGTCAGTAGGCCACCGACTTTTAAAAAGTCCCTCCTGGAGACACTGAAAATTTCGGAATTTACGGTTTCGGTCTTTCTTTTCTGAAAAGGAGCTAATATCTTCATGATTTGCATGCTTTTAAAGGTGAACGCTTAACCGGTTGTCACCGGCGTCCCGGCAGCTTCCAATATAGCGGCTTTAATTCTGTTATAGGTACCACAGCGGCAGAGGTTACCCTTCATTGCTGCTTCAATCTCCTGTTCTGAAGGTTTGGCATTTTTCTTCAGCAGCGCCACGGCATTCATGATCTGCCCTGTCTGGCAATAACCGCACTGCGGCACGATATGCTTCTCCCAAGCTTCCTGCACCGGGTGGTCCCCAGCCTCAGAAAGCCCCTCAATTGTCGTAATTTTACCTTCACCGACAGCGGAGATGGGAAATGAACAGGAGCGTATCGCCGTATCATTGAGATGTACGGTACATGCCCCGCATAAAGCCTGACCACATCCAAATTTGGTCCCCCTCAGACCAATGATATCCCGGAGTACCCATAATAGGGGCATATCCTCCAGCACGTCAACCTCGTGCTTTTTACCATTTACCAGAATTGAGTATTTTGCCATAATTGTTATTTTTAGTTTTGCTCAGACAAGCAATTTTAGTCATCGGTTAAATCAATTTTGCGCCCTGTTATTTACTTACTATCTAAATTTCAGTCTATTCACAACCACAAAATTGTAATTTAAATTAAAGAATTATTTATACATTTTACTGAAATTTTTACCATTATTACAGTTTTCGTGTTTTTTAGCGGGTAAATCATTAAATTTGATCAACGGCATTGTAATAAAAGCCATTCATTTTTAATCATTATATCCGCGTTCATCCATCAGCTTCAACGATCAGCATGAAAGAGATCAAAGACATCATTTTAGCCGCAAGGGTCGCTGCCACCGAAAATAGAGGGATGGCACTTGCGACAGTGGTCAAGGTCGAAGGCTCCTCCTACCGTCGCCCTGGTGCGCGCATGCTCGTGACCGACGACGGCCAGATGACAGGGGCTATCAGCGGTGGCTGCCTCGAGGGAGATGCCCTCAAGAAAGCCCTGCTGGCGATACATCAGCGTAAAAACCGCCTTGTCACTTACGATACCAATGCGGTGGATGAATCGGCGATAGGCGTACAGCTCGGATGCAATGGCATCATCCATATCCTTTTTGAATATATAGATCTCCGGCGCAATGATCAGCCCATTGCCCTGCTGGAACACTTGCTTCAAAGTCGCTGTGAAGCTATTTTGGTCACTTGTTTTTCGACCCGGAGGCTACAAGAACAACGTGGCAGCATCCTGCTGACCGCTGTAGCAGCGGATGGATCATCCACAGCATCGGATCCTGGAGATCCAATGCTATCGGCACTGGAAGGACCGATCAGGCAGGCCAGGTCCAAGCGGCAGTCGATGCTTGTTCCTCTTGGACCACAGGAGGCTGCTGAAGAGGCCCTCATCGAGTACCTGGCGCCAGCCCCGCATCTCGTCATTGCTGGAGCGGGCAACGATGCCCGACCCGTGGTTGAAGCCGCCCATCTACTGGGCTGGGAGATCAGCGTTGTTGACGGCCGGGCAAGCCATGCGCTTGCCACACGTTTCCCAAAAGCCGATCAGGTAATCACCTGTCCGGCGGCGGCAGTGACCACAAAGCTCAGCATTGATCCATGGACAGTGTTTGTCCTCATGACGCACAATTACGCCTATGACCTCTCGCTGCTCACACAGCTGATCGGTACACCCACACCTTATATCGGCTCCCTGGGGCCCAGGACAAAGCTCACCCGTCTGTTGGAGGATATGCAGCAGGCAGGTATCAGCCTCAGCGAGGCGGAGCAGAAAATCATCCATGGACCTGTGGGCCTGGATATCGGCGCCGAGACCTCCGAAGAAATTGCGATTTCCATCGTTGCTGAGATCAATGCCGTCCTACGAGCAAGAGCCGGTGGACCGCTGAAGTTCCTGACCACAAAAATACATGCACAGACACCTTTAATCATCTAAACACCATGCTCAAGGATACATTTGGACGCATACACAACTACCTACGGATATCCCTTACCGATAACTGCAACTTACGCTGCTTCTATTGTATGCCCGAGGAGGACTATGCGTTCACACCGCAGCAGCAACTGATGCAGGCCGATGAAATCGGGCAACTTGCACAGCTGTTCGTCGAACAGGGGGTGACCAAGATCCGCCTGACAGGTGGTGAGCCGCTGGTGCGCAAAGACGCTCCCGCCATCATCGAAAAGCTTGCGCAGCTTCCCGTCGAACTGCATATGACCACCAATGGTATCCGCATCGACGACATGTTGCCACAGATCGTTGCCGCCGGATTTAAAAGCATCAATATCAGCCTGGACACCTTGCGCCCTGAGCGCTTCTTGCAGATTACCCGAAGAAATTACTATGCACGTGTTCGTGCCAATATTGATCTGCTCCTGCAGCATGCAATTCCTACCAAAATCAATATGGTCGTCATGAAGGGTGTGAATGACGACGAGATCCTTGATTTTGTGGCACTCACCAAAGACAATCCCCTGGAGGTCCGTTTTATTGAATTCATGCCCTTTAGTGGCAACCGGTGGACCAGCAACCAAGTGCTTACCTATGCCGATATTTTGGCCAGCGTGCGTACACAGTATGCGGTACAGCCACAGTCGCCCGGTCCCAACGATACTGCCAAGGCCTTCAGCATTGTGGGGCATCAAGGACGGATAGCCATGATCAGTACCATGAGCGCCCCTTTCTGCGCCGGATGCAACCGCATACGGCTCACCGCAGATGGCAAATTAAAAAATTGCCTATTCTCGGCCCATGAGACCGACCTGCTGACCAGCCTTCGGGCCGGTGGCGACGTCCTGCCCCTGATCCATGAAAATATCCGGTCCAAGGCCCAGGCCCTGGGTGGACAGCTGAACGAAAATTTTGAAAACATAGATACCGATTTTCTAAAAAATCGAAGTATGATAACGATAGGCGGATGACAAAAAAAACAGGTATAATCATTTTGGCCGCAGGCAGTTCCTCGCGACTCGGCCAGCCCAAGCAGCTCCTTGAATTTGAAGGCCAAACCTTACTTAGACGTATCAGTACCGAAGCAGTCGCCTTTTCGGGCGGACCTGTGCAACTGATTCTGGGCAGTCATAACGAGACCATTGGTGCTACAGTACAGGACCTGGACATCGGGTTGAGCATCAATCCCAACTGGCAAACCGGGATGTCTTCGTCCATCCGCACTGGACTGCAGGATCTCTTGTCCAAGCATCCTGACCTGGAGCGCTGTATCATCTGTCTCTGCGACCAGCCCTTTGTGGACCGCGGGGTTTTCCAGCAGCTGCAGCAGCTTGCCGACAGCTCCGGAAAAGGCATCGTTGCCTGCAGTTTTGACCATACACTGGGGGCTCCTGTTCTATTCGACAAAAAATATTTCAACGCACTTAGCGCACTGCAAGGCAGCCAAGGTGCCAAGAACATCATCGCCCAATACCCCAGTGACTGTACGGCCTTTCCTTTCGAGGCCGCGGCATACGATATCGACAGCGAAGCAGAATATTTCAGACTGCCCCATCAGCTGGTGAGCGTGGAGCAGGCACAACGCATCATCAGCTATTTTTCACCGGCCTCGAATATGCTCCAGTTGCCCATTTCCGAGGCCCTGGGCTACACACTGTCCGAGGCTGTCGTTGCAGCACAGGCGATCCCCAATTTTGCACAGTCCTCCATGGACGGCTATGCCATCCGCTACAATGACCGCGACCTTGAGCTTCCCGTCACCGACAAGATCCCGGCCGGAAGTACGCAGCAGAAGCAGCTCGACATCGGCACGGCCATGCGCATCTATACCGGAGCCCCACTGCCCCTGGGTGCCGATACTGTGGTGATGCAGGAGAAAGTGCAGCTGACCGAAAATGGCAGCATCAAGATAAAAGACAGCGAACTTCGGACGGGCGACCATGTACGGTCCAAGGGTTCAGAAGCAGATGCCGGGAGCATGGCCATGATGCCAGGCACCTACCTGAGCCCGGCCGCTATCGGATACCTTGCCGGTGTAGGCTGTACACATGTCCATGTATTTGCCCCACCCCGCGTTACGGTCATCCTTACTGGAGATGAACTGCGCCCCCTGGGCAGCCCCCTCGGCTTTGGTGAGGTCTATGAGTCCAACTCCTACCAGCTCCGTGCTGCCCTCAGCCAGTTGGGTATCCGGGAGATCAATGTCAAACATGTGCTCGACGATAAGCCACAGTTGCAGCAGGCCATGGAAGCTGCGCTCGCCCAGACCGATGTTGTACTGCTGGTGGGTGGTGTCAGTGTGGGCGATTACGATTATGTCGTGGATGTCGCCAAAAGCTGCGGCGTGACCCAGCGCTTTCACCGCATTCGGCAGAAACCCGGAAAACCGCTGTTTTTCGGCACCAAAGACGAAAAGCTCGTATTTGGCCTACCCGGCAATCCATCTTCTGCCCTGACCTGCTTTTACCTATATGTGGTCCCGGCGCTGGAGCGGATCATGCAGCTTCCCCCACGCAACAGGTTGATCAAGACGGTGGCCGCCTTCCCCTATAGCAAGAAACCGGGACTAACGCACTTCCTCAAAGCCAGCTATGATGGGCATGCTGTCACGCCCCTCCACGCACAGGAATCGTACCGACTACAGTCCTACGCACAGGCCAACTGCCTGTTGATCCTGAACGAAGATTCCAGCGGCTGCGCCCCGGGCGATGAAGTTTTTATCCACCTTTTCACCTAAACAGACCTAACCCAATAGACCATGCAGTTTGAGCTTTTTTACGTTTTTTTATTTATCCTTGCCTTTCTCTATTCCGCTGTGGGGCATGGTGGCGCAAGCGGTTACCTGGCCCTGATGGCCCTATATGGCATCGCCCCACAGGAAATGAAACCAACCGCTTTAGTACTTAATCTTTTTGTTTCATTAACTTCTTTTATACAGTATTACAGAGGTCATTATTTCAAGAGAAACCTTTTTCTTATTGTTGCTGCAGCCTCGGTACCCATGGCCTTTATCGGGGGCACCATCACCCTCGATGATCATCTTTATAAGCGGATTCTGGGCGCTTTGCTGCTGTTCCCCATCTTTAGGTTCTTCTTTTTCCGAAGCCCTGCCGAGGCGGAGCTCAAGCCGTACAATAGCCCTGGCGCCATAGCCATCGGGGCTGTGGTCGGACTGCTCTCCGGCATGATCGGTATCGGCGGCGGCATTATCCTGTCCCCTTTGCTCATCCTATTCAAGTGGACCGATCAAAAACAAACTGCCGCTATCAGTGCTGCATTTATTTTCGTAAATTCATTGTCGGGATTGGGCGGTATGCTCACCCAGGGCATAACATTCAATGCCCATATGTGGCTGTATGTCATAGTCGCATTTTTAGGTGGATTGCTGGGCGCCTACCTGGGATCAAAAAAACTAAAGCAGGATGCATTGAAATATGTACTTGCAACTGTTCTTTTGGTCGCAGCTTATAAGCTATTGTTTACCGCAGCTTAATGTGTATGATGAAAAACAACTCATGATGAAAACAACTCTTGTCACCCTATTGTTCTCCCTGCTGAGCATCTTGCTTTATGGTCAGCAGCAGACAGCTATTTCCATTTGGGTCCATCAAAAAAAACAGGCCAGCATTGGCCTGGAGCAGCTCCGTAACCTACCACAGCAGCAGCTCGACAGCCTGCGTATCTATAACCATGCCGGCAGCTATCGGTCTACTCTTCAGCAGATCAAAGGTGTCCTGCTCAAAGACATATTAAAAGAGGTACGCTTTGGCGAAGGGTCGCCCAAGGAACTGAGTGAATATTACCTCATCGCCAAGGCAAAAGACGGCTATAAAGTGGTGTTTTCCTGGAATGAGCTATTCAACAGCCCCCTGGGCGATAAAGTGCTGCTTGTCACCAATATCAGCCAAGCGAGCCAGGGCAAGCAAAAAGATGGATTTGCCCTACTGTCGCCCAAAGATATCGCGACAGGCCGAAGATATGTCAAGGACCTGGAAAGCATTCAAATCCGGCGCATAGACAATCAGCACATTGGTGAGCCCCGTAAACGATCCGGAAAAACTCGATCAGAAATAAATAGAAAATAAGACCAGAAAGCCACAAAAAATGAAAGTTCATGTAAAGACATTCGGCTCTTTGACCGACATATTGGAAAAAGAATTTGAGACCAGCGCCACAGACACAGCAGACCTATTGGCCGTGCTGATAGCTCAGCATCAGGAACTGGCCAATCGCAACCTACTGATCGCAGTAAACAATACAGTGGTCCATACGGCCGTCGAGCTGAAGGAAAATGATCAGGTTGCCCTGATGCCACCTTATTCTGGAGGGTAAGTCATGGCAACGGAGCGTTATTCAAGACACTATGCCTTAAAAGGTTTTGGTGCGTCTGGTCAGCAAAAGCTACAGGATGCCCGGGTTCTTGTCGTGGGTGCTGGAGGCCTGGGCTGTCCGGCCCTGCAATTTCTTGCCGCTGCCGGAGTGGGCAGCCTGGGCATCATCGACCATGACCGGATAGAGCTTAGCAATCTACAGCGTCAGCTGCTGTACGACAGTGAGGATATCGGTTTGGCAAAAGCAACGGTGGCCGCCACTAAACTACGGCGGCTCAATCCCGAGGTAAGCATCCAGGCATATGTCGAACAAATCCATGCCAAAAATGCGGCCCAATACCTACAAGACTATGATCTTGTGCTGGACTGCACCGACAATTTCGCTGCCCGCTATTTGCTTTGCGATGCTTGTAAACTCTTGGATAAGCCCCTTATTTTTGGGGCCATCTATCAATATGAAGGGCAGCTTGCCGTATTCAATGTCGCCGATGCCCAGGGACAAAAAACGACTTACAGGCATCTGTTTCCACATCCTCCGGGTCCGTTGGAGGCTCCCGACTGCAATACCGCAGGCGTACTGGGTGTGCTGCCCGGCATCATCGGTACCATGCAGGCCACCGAAGCCATCAAGTTGCTGGCAGGTATCGGCACCCTTCTTAGCAATACCCTGATGACCATCAATATCCTTGACAACAGCACTTTGACACTGGATATCCCACGAGCTATGCCGCTGGAAGGCAACTATCCCAGTTCCCTGGCAGCATTAAAAGACTTCGATTATATCAGTTTCTGTGGCATGCCGAATGCTATACAAGAGATCAGCCCACAACAGCTGATACAGGAGTGGCGGGATCCGGACCACCTGCTCATCGACCTGCGGAATGCCGAAGAGATGCCCAGGCTTCCGGTAGACCATCTTCCTATTCCCCTGGCCACACTGGCTGCCCAGGTCGAAAAGATAAACCGCTCACGCGTCATCTTTATCTGCCAGACGGGAAAAAGAAGTCTGGCCGCAGCCCAGTTTCTGCAGCAACAATACCCGGGCAGGTACCAAATCGTTCATCTCGCTGGTGGCATGGACGCCTTGCAGCCCTATTTACATAATTAAGACAACACAGATATGACTCAGGCAATACACAATATATTTATCCAGGGGCCCATCCCTCCTGGTCTGGTGGCCGAATCCATCAGCAAGCACAGTACCAAAACCGCCATTGGCGCCCATAGCATCTTTCTGGGGCAGATCCGTGCCGACCAAGTGGACGGTAAGACTGTTGCGGCCATAGAATATACCTGCAATCAGGACATTGCCCTGCAGCAGATGGCCGACATCAGGGCCGAGGTATTTAACAAATATGAACTCAGCTGCATGCATGTCTACCACAGTGAAGGTTATATTGCCGCTGGCGAAATATGCTTCTTTGTATTTACCTCTGCCGCCCACCGCAAGGCAGCTATGGCTGCCTGCGAAGAGCTCGTTGAGCGGATCAAAAAAGAACTTCCTATCTGGGGAAAAGAAATATTTGAAGACGAATCACATCAATGGAAAATTAACAGATAACATGGTTGATATAACAGCTAAAAGCCCTACATTACGTAAAGCAATTGCCCTGGCTACAGTCAAGGTCTCAAATGAAAATACCATCATGATGGTCGAACAGCGACAGGTCCCCAAGGGTGATGTGTTTGAATTTGCGCGGGCCTCCGCGCTGCTGGCCATCAAGAAAACAGGTGATATGATCCCCGACTGCCATCCTCTTCCCGTAGAATACGCCAACGTACGCTATAGCCTATCGGATCTGCAGATTTTTATTGAAGTCGAGGTGCACACGATCTATAAGACCGGTGTAGAAGTTGAAGCCATGCATGGAGCCTCCGTTGCAGCCCTGGTGATCTACGATATGCTGAAGCCTGTGGATAAGCAGGTTGAAATAGGTGGTATCCGGCTCCTGGAGAAACAGGGTGGCAAGAGCAGTGAGTCCCGCCCCTGGGTCGAGCAGCTCCAGGCCGCTGTGGTGGTATGCAGCGATTCCGTGGCACAGGGCATCAAATCCGATGTTTCGGGCAGGCTGCTGGTCGAGCTTCTTGAAAAGCAAGGACTGAAAGACATCCGTTATGAAGTGGTCCCAGATGAAGCCCGGGCCATCGCTAGCGCTGTGGAGCAATGCCTCTCGGCAGAGATTGACCTCCTGGTCTTTACCGGTGGCACGGGGCTTTCCGAACGGGATATCACCCCCGAAACCGTAGCCCCCTATATTACCAAACACATTCCCGGTATTATGGAGACCTCCCGGCAGTATGGGCAACAACGGGTCAAGACCGCCATGCTTTCCCGAGGCATTTCAGGCTTTGCCGGCCGCACACTGATCCTCACCCTTCCGGGATCTCCCGGTGCTGTCAGGGAAAGTATCACAGCTCTGTTTCCACAGGTCCTACATGTCTTTCAGGTACGTGAAAATAAAAGGCATGATTAAACATAGTCCATTTCATCCGGCAGCAAAATACAGGCTGCTCGATGAAATGGACCATACCTAATAGCACCTGCACTTATATGAAGTAAAAGTACAACATTAAGGGTTCAATACCTTAATTTTGAAACAGATTGAGTTATCCGATCAATCACTGACCTGATCTCGGCTTCCGTAGTCGAGCGGCCCAGGCTGAAGCGTAACGACGAGAGCGCCTCACTGTCTGAAAGCCCCATTGCCTGAAGCACATGTGAAGGTCTTGAGGTGACAGCAGAACAGGCCGAGCCGCTGGAAACCGAAATTGTGCCCAGATCACGGATAAGCTGTTCGGACAGTACCCCTGGAAAACAGATATTACTGGTATTATAAAGCCGATGCTGGGCAGTACCGTTACGGAATGTGCCCACGATTTGCAGCAGCCCGTCCTCCAAAAGATCCCGGAGCCCACCAATACGGGTTTCATCGGCCTGGAGCTGTGCCATGGCCAGGCTGAGGGCTTTCCCCATCCCGACAATACCGGGTACATTGAGTGTCCCGCTCCGGGCTTTCCCCTGCTGCCCACCCCCATGGATCAGCGGTGACAGCTTCTTCCGGACTCCATCAGCACAATAAAGGCCACCTATCCCTTTAGGACCATAGAATTTATGCGCCGAAAAAGCCATCATATCCACATCCAAGTCCCTGACATCGATACGGACCTTACCCACGGCCTGTGTGGCATCGCAGAGCAGCAAAGCTCCCTGTCGATGCGCCGCCGCAGCGATCTGTCTGATCGGATGGATCACTCCGGTTTCATTATTTACCAGCATCACACAGACCAATAGTGTCTCGCTCGTGATCGCTGCCGCCAATTGCTCCAGATCGATCATGCCATCAGCGCCTACAGGCAAAAAACTGACCTGATAACCAAGTGCTGCAATCGCCTCACAGGTATGCAGTACCGCCTTATGTTCGCTAGCAACGGTCAGGATATGTTTCCTTGCTGCCGGCAGGAGTCCTTTGATGGCTAAATTGACCGCTTCCGTCGCACCCGAAGTATATACAATATTGCTGGCCCTGGTCCCCAGTAGATCGGCCATGTCCTCCGTATATTGCTCCACGCTGTCCGCTATGCTGAGGCTCTGGAGATGGGAACCGCTCGGATTGGCGTAGCTTTGCGAAAAGAAAGGCAACATCGTTTCCAAGACACGTTCATCTACAGGTGTCGTCGCATTATAGTCCAGATAGATAAAATTTGAATCCATCCCTAAAGCTAACCACTATAGACGGAACAACCTAATAAAACAGGTGTACATTCTAAAATTTTAGAATAAAGGGAAATGGTTGGTTAATGAAAGATTCGTTTAGAAAGGCATTATCCTATCAACCGTATATGAATTGTTTTTAGTAATTTGTAGCGTATTTATTAAACCTATCAAAAACAATGAAGAATGCGATCGGCATCAAGGATATTGCGGCGATGCTTAATATTTCGGTATCCACAGTTTCAAGAGCATTTCGGGACACCCATGATGTGAACCCCGAAACACGGCAAAAAGTATTGGCGCTGGCCAGGGAACTTAATTTTAAACCCAACCAGAATGCTTCAGCCCTGGCCTCCGGATCCACCAAAAATATCGGTGTCGTCATTCCCTTCATCACCAATTATTATTTTTCGATGGTGATCTCCGGTATCCAGCAGGAAGCCTATGAGCGGGACTACAATGTTATTCTGTATGTTACCAACGACAACCTGGCGCGCGAGAAGAGTTTATTGGACAATCTTTCTACGAGTAGCCTGGATGGTCTGCTGATCTCGATCTCCTCAGATTCTTATACCAACGACCATTTCGAACAGCTGATGGCCAGGGGGCTGCCGATCGTCTTTTTTGACCGGGTACCCAATGATATCCAGGCATCCAAAGTCGTCCAGGATGATTTTGCAGGTTCTTTTCAGGCTACCGAATACCTGCTTCAGCAAGGCTACACCCGTATAGCCCATATCGCAGGCCCCGAAAATCTCAAATTCACCCAACAGCGTCTACAGGGTTACCTTGAGGCGCTTAAAACAAATCATATCGGCATCGACGAATCGTTGATCATTCATTCCGGTTTTTCGCAGGCCCATGGAGCTGAGGACACCCAGAGGTTACTGGCACTTCCCCAGCCTCCGGACGCCATCTTTGCGGTCAATGACCGCAAGGCTGTGGGGGCGATCCAGACCATTAAAAATGCGGGATTGACTGTAGGCAACGACATCGGGGTCATCGGATTTACCAACGACCCCATTTCCACCGTGGTAGAACCCAACCTCACGACCCTGGAAGAACCGGCACTGGATATTGGCCGGCGAAGCTGCGCCCTGCTGATCCGCCACATCAAAAATCAAGATTTCGAAATCCACGATATCGTATTGCCAGGCCGATTGATCGTACGCCATTCCACGACCAGGGTAAGGTAGTTATCCCTGTTTTTGATAACAGATCTTCCCGGCAATCAGCGTGTAGTGGATCCCCACGTTTTCGTCAAACAGCACAATGTCGGCATGCATTCCAACGGCTATTGTTCCCATACGCTGATCCAGCCCCAGCCATCTGGCTGGATTGATGGTCATCATCTGTACAGCCTCGGGCAGGCTTACCCCGCCCTGCTGGACCATGGTACGGATCAGTCTGTCTGCCGTGGCTACACTACCGGCAAAGGAGGAACGGTCCGGCAGCTTAGCAACCCCACCTTCCACGATGACCGCCACCCCACGTTTCAGGCTACCGAGGATACTTTTACCTTCCGGCATCCCTGCAGCACGCATCGCATCCGTGACCAGGATCATGCTGTCAGTCCCTTTGACTTTATGGATCAGCTTTAAAAAAGGCTCCGGCAAATGCACGCCGTCGGCGATGATCTCCACTTCGATCTGATCCAGCAGCAGGCAGCTTTCTATCACACCAGCATAGCGATGTGCATTTCGTCGGGTCATGCCCGACATGCCCGAATAAAAATGCGTCGCCAGCCGGTACCCATTTTCTACTGCGGGAAGGACCTCATCATATACGGCATCCGTATGTGCCAGGGCCAGCCGGATGCCGTATTCCTGCACCTTACGGCCAAAGTCCAGTGCTCCGGGCAGTTCCGGGGCCGCGCTCCATCGGGCAATGAGCTTATGATATTGTTCGAGGATAGGTTCATACTCCCTGGGGTCGGGATTGCGGATATAGCGTGGGTCCTGTGCACCCCGCTGGTTCATGGCAAAGTAAGGCCCCTCCAGGTGCAATCCCAAAAATCGGGCACCCCGGGTATTCTGCTGTAGGGCCTGTTCATAGACGGCAAACAACTCCAACAGTTCATCCGGCTCGCTGGTCAGGGTGGTGGGCAACATGGCCGTCGTTCCATAGCAGACATGTGTCTCTGCCACTTGCAAAAATGCCGCGGTGGTATTGTCCATAAAATCGGCACCACCACCGCCATGCACATGGATATCGATAAATCCGGGCGCAAGGTAGAGGCCCTGGGCATCGAGCCATTCACCGCTATTTTCTTCGGCAGCAACATACCGCTCCAAAAGCGCGGTAATGATTCCTTCGTTTATCACGATTGTACCCTGTTCGATGATCCGATAAGGGGTTATAATTCGGACATTCGTAATTGTTAGCATATCTCTGTTGTTAGCAAATCACTTTTTCTTTTGTGCCGGGGTCCACTGTCGCAGTCTGTGCCCCCTGAAGGCATAAAACACCAAATACAGAAAGCAGGGAGTCAATATCCAATAGGCAGATTTTACGTCAAAGGCATCCGCCAATACACCATACAGCAGGGGCAGCAGGGCATTGCCGCACAGGCCCATGATCAGCAGTGCCGAGCCCTGCTTGGCCAAATGCCCCAGGCCATCGAGCGCCAGCGGCCAGATCCCGGCCCAGATCAGCGCATTTGGCAGGCCTATCAGTACAATAAACCAGATGGATATATCCAGGTCCATCCCAAACAGGTGGACCTGTCCATGCATTGTACACACGAATATAGCCAAAGTCAAGCCAAGAAGCGTACATATTTTCAGCATGGTACGCTGGCTGCATAGTTTCGGAATCAGCATGATTCCCGACAGGTACCCGATGATGGTCGCCGTCAAGGTATAGGAAGGAAGAGATTTCGCTTCCAGCAGCGAAAGTCCCATTGACCCAGCATAATTAATGATGGTATCAATGGCAATGACCTGTGTCCCCACGTGCAGGAATATAGCCAGCGCCCCCAGGATCAGGTGCGGAAACTGCCAGATACTTTGCCTGCTCTTCCCCTGTCCGGGGACAGCTGATTCCTGCTCCTGCGGCAGTTCGGGCAGTATGGATAATTTAATGGCACCCCCGATCAGGAAAAGCAGGATCCCCACCACGGTATAGGGCCAGACCACCCTTAAGATCAGATCATCCAATGCCGCCGCACGTGTCATTTCATCCATCAGTGGCAGCTGCCGGAAGAGCTCATTGTCCTGGGGCCGCAAGATCGTATACGAAAAGATCAGGGGGGCAAGGATCCCCGCTCCTTTATTGCATATGCCCATCATGCTGATCCGCTGTGCCGCCCGCTCCTTCTCACCGATCATGGTGATATACAGGTTGGCCACGGTCTGGAGTACCGCCAGGCCAGTTCCCAAGGTGAACAATCCGACCAAAAAAATGACGTATGCCCGGTTGTAGGCTGCCGGCACAAAGAGGAAAGCGCCGGCAGCCATGATCCAAAATCCCACCATAATACCGTTTTTGTAGCCCACTTTCTTCAGCAGGTAAGAAGACGGCATGGACATCAGCAGATAGGAAATGTAAAAGGCAAAAGCCACCAGGTAGGACTGAAAATTGCTCAACTCACAGGCTATCTTGAAATAAGGGATCAGAATGGCATTGATCCAGGAGACAAATCCAAAAATAAAGAACATCGTTCCGATGATCCCGATGGATACCCAAGTAGTCTTCCGGTCTGGTACCGCAGTTGTCATCATAGCCTCTTAGGTTAAAAGCGACGCGGATCCCGCATCCAGGAAGCAGGTGCAGTCGGCATGGTTCTGTAATATACTGGCCGGGTACTGGTTGGATACAGGCCGCGTGAGGCAATTTTTTACCGCCAGTGCTTTACGCTCGTCGGGTACGGCACAGATGATCTTTTTAGACCGCATTATCTGCGGTATCGACATGCTGATCGCCTGAAGTGGCACCTCATCCAACGAGCCAAACCAGCCTTCGCCGAGCTGCTGCTGCCGGCACTGCCGGTCCAGGTTGACCACCAGATAAGCCTGCTGGGCATCGAAGTCCGCAGGTGGGTCGTTAAACGCCAGGTGTCCATTTTCGCCGATCCCCACAAATGCGACATCAACCGGATGGGCCGCGATCTTCTGATGGAGGCGCTCACATTCGGCGAGAGGGTCTGTCTCACCATTGATCAGCACCACTTCCTTCAAAGGGCCCACCAGATCGACAAAGCGCTCCGTCAGGTATTTACGGAAACTGGCTTTATGTGTGATCGGCATACCGATATATTCATCGAGGTGAAACATCCGTACCTTGCTCCAGTCAATCCCACTGGCCGCCACCAGGGTCTGAAGGGTTTCAAACTGGCTCTGTCCGGTGGCTAAAATAATATTCGCCTCACCATGATTGGCAATGCATGCTTTGATGGCTTCTATTCCTGCTGTTCCAGCATGAAGGCCTAATTCTTCTCGGGTTTCAAATTTTCTTACGTTCACTATCTACTTGGTTTAATGGTTTTTAAGATTTTAAGACACCAGTGGTACCCCCTGCTGTCAGGTTGATATCATGTACTTTATTGTTTTTCCAGTTGTCACAGGTAAAGTCGGGGATTTCAATAGGCTGTGAGCCATTGGCGACAGACCATTCACTCAAGGGTCCTATCACACTCCAGCTTGCCGCATCATAGACATCCATATCCATTGGCAGGCCGTTGCGCAGGCAGTCAATGAGCCGCCAGTCCATCATAAAGTCCATGCCCCCGTGCCCACCGATCTCCTTGGCCAGCTGCCCTATCCGTTTGACGATGCCCGGGGTATAGCGTTCTTCCAGCTTGGCCAGCTCATCAGCAGGCATAAAATCATCATGGCCGACAGCGATCTTTCCGGGAAGCGGATATTTCTGTGCAAAAGCCTGGGTACCACTGACCATATGGATACGTGAGTAAGGCCGTGGCGAGCTGACATCATGCTGCAGCATGATCGTACTTCCGCTGTTGGTCAGGATATTGGAGATGTTCATATTGCCGCGGAAAGGTTTATCCACATACTCCTCAAACCGGGGGTCCGTCTTGGCCATTTCTTTGGCTTTCTTGTTGAGCATAAAGTCTCTGGAGGCCATGGAACTCATGTACTCCATCTTATTTCCCCTGTTGACATTGAGGATCTGGCAGACCGGTCCCAGCCCATGGGTGGGGTACAGGTTGCCGTTGCGGGCGGCATTTTCCTTGAGGCGCCAAAAGTCATAACGCTTTGTCTCATCAAAGAAGCTATCCAGTATATCGTGCAGATAGCCCCCCTCACAATGCACAATATCACCAAAGAATCCCTGCCGCGCGAGATTGAGTGTCAGCAGTTCAAAATAGTCGTAGCAGCAGTTCTCCAGCATGACGCAGTGTTTTTTTGTTTTTTCGGAGGTCTGCACCAGCCGCCAGCAATCCGCTACCGTGGTTGCCGCGGGGATCTCCATGGCGACGTGCTTGCCATGCTCCATGGCATAAATGGCCATTTCAGCATGCAGCTTCCAATGTGTTGCAATATAGATCAGGTCATACTCTTCCTGTTCACACATCTTTTTCCAGTCATCCGGTCCCGCGGCATAGATTTTGGCCACATGGTCCGGTGTTTTGATCCGCTCCTTGGCTGCTGCCGCTTTCTCCGGCCTGACATCACAGATACCATTGATGGCGACACCTTCAATGCGGCTCACACGCTCCACTGCAGCAGCCCCCCGATTGCCCACCCCAATAAATCCAATGCGGACAGTAGGGATTTTTGGTGCCGCGTAGCCCGACATATTGAATACCGAAGTATATTTTTTTGCCGCTTCCGCACGGATATGATCCAGCGCTGTGCTCTTAGAGGCGGAGTCTGCGCCCTGCTGCTGGCAGCCCGTGATGAGGCCGAAGCCCGCCAATCCCGATAATTTTAAAAATGATCTTCTATTCGTTCCCATATTGGTCAGTTGATTTGAAGTGATCCTTCGTTATTAAATTTTCTTTTATATGCATTTACTTTATCTTGGAGCCCGCTTAACTGGCTTGCCGTACAATTTTCACCACTGAGGTTGCGGAGGGCATGCAAGCTTACCGGCCCCTCGTTTAGGGCCAGCAGCATGGGGATGTCGCCCCAGCTCAAGATACCCGGTACATGGATGGCCATATTGTAGCTGTCCAGCGCCCCCACCTCTGGTGGCAGGTAACTGAGGGGCAGCCCTTCGAGTACCAGCTCCTGCGCTGTGGAGGACAGTCCACCACTGATCAGTGCCGCAAGGGCGGTCTCCCTGTCAGCGATTACCCTAAGGGGGCTTTCCCCATAAGCTTGATGCAGGTACCCATTCACCAGGCTGATCTCATTGGCCCAGGTCCCCAGCATTGTCCTTCCGATCCAGATCAGCGAGCGCGATACCGTATGAAAGCGGGGCAGTGCAGCATCGATCCGGTCTCCACTGGCCGAGCTTCGTTCCCCCAGTCCATACAGATCGACCAGGGCCAGCCCCGCCCCGTTGGCGGTCAGCCTGCTGATTTCTTCCTCCGGCACCTGCTGCTTTCCAGCAGCAGGAAAGAGCACATGGATGGTCTTCCCTTTCTCCCGGGGAGCACGGAACAATACCGGGATCAGCTGCTGTGCCGAAGTCTCCAATAACAGTCGCTGCCATCCGCCCGCCGGTTCCAGCGACCGTATATCCAGCAGGCTGTCGGGTGCTACTGCCGACAGCAGCTGCTGGAGCTCCTTTTGATAATCAGTCCTGGTTTTCATGTCGGAGGCAATCCGCTGTTCAGCCTGCCGGTACTCTTGTTCTATAAATTGGGGTATCGTCTGTATTTTTTCTTTTTTGACACCATATTTGAATACCGATAACAGATTTGTATCCAACAGATTGAATACATTTACATCAACTTTTTTCTGAGCATCGCGTCCAAAAGCACGGTCAAACCAGCGGACCATACTTGCATTCATTTCCGCCGTGTAACTATGGGGTTCATCAAACAGCTCGTAGTCTATCCTGTCGGCTATCCCCTGTTGCTGGTAGGCCAGCTTCGCGATACGGTACGACTTGAGCATCTGCTGCACATTGAAGGCCGCGTTGGCATCCTTTAATGCTGTCATGATTTTAATCGCTTTTGGGGCCATGGCCTGCAGGAGCTGCCCCTCTTCAAAGTGCAGAAGCCCATTGGGATGCAGTTCGCAGACACAGTTGCTGTTCATGATATATGCCCGGAATGTCCCCACGCTCACCACGGGTACAGCTGCCCGTACCCGAGGGTCCACTGCCGCCAGCCACATCGTCTGGTTGCCGCCACCGCTGGCTCCTGTGGCGCCGATTTTTTCCTTATCGACATAGGGTAGCGAGCAGAGCAGGTCCAGGGCGCGTCTGTTTTCAAACAGCTGAACCCCCATCAGAGGTTTTCCAAGGTCGAGCAGTGCCGAGCCGAGATTAGCACCATGATATTCATGCTCATGACCACGGCCCCGCTCTCCGGACCCCATGGCATCGATGCATAGGCATACATAGCCATTGGAAGCCAATATCTGGGCCGTGCGCTGAATGACCTCACTCCTTCTGCCCGGTGGCCAATGCCCATGGCTATTGAGGATCGCTGGAAAAGGACCTTTCCCCTTCGGTACGTAGAGGTTGGCCGGGACATAAAGCCCTGGCATACTCTGAAAGGTCAGGTTATGGATGGTATAAGTCCCCCGGTCCACCGAGGAGACAATCTGCATATCCAGCTCCGCTGTAGCGAAACTGTCCAGTTTCAGCTCCTGACGCACCAAATTTAAGAGCGCTGCCGGATCGGCCTTACTGTCCCTGTCCAGCTGACATACCAGTGCATTGGCCTGGCTTTCCAGCATTACTTTCACCGGATCGATTTCCGGAGGTATCGGCAGCACCGTTGGCTGTCCCTGTTGTGCGCTGTTATGTAGTCCCATGATCGTCATCAAGCCTGTTATCCATTTTTTTAAGTTCATATTCCCTGCTCAGATTTAATCGGCATCCCACCACAGTTTTGTTGCCGCATTGTCCGGTCCACCCAGCAGCGCCCTTCCCTTGGTCAGTTCGTCCAGGTTATCGGTTGCTTCGGTGAGTGGATAAGGGAGCCTATTGATAAAAGTACCTTTTGGCAGATCCGAGTTGTCGGACTGGATGATGGGATACATTTTTGGATATCCCGTGCGCCGGTATTCGGCCCAGGCCTCCATCCCGTTGGGATAGATCGCCAGCCATTTCTGGGTGCCCACCTGCTCCCGTTGTTCGGCCATGCTCGTCCCCCATCTGATTGCTGTGCTGGATACTGCCGGAGACTGATGATAATCACCTGGAGCCACAGGCATTTTGGAGGAGGCGATGTAATTGCGTATCGCAGCGTCATCGCTTACCCCCCATTGCTGCATGCTGGTCTGTATCCCCTGTTCATAGAGTTCCTTTGCCGTACCGCCCATATTCCAACCATTCAATGCACCTTCAGCACGTAAAAAGAACGATTCCGCGGCGCACATCACATGGAAGTTCTGCGTAAAATTTCCCTCAATCGCCCCACCATTATACCGCACCCAATACGTCCCCACATTCGAATTAGAGGCCGACTGGTTCCGCACATTGCCCAGATCAATCGAAGTGGCACCATTGCGCACACTGTTGAATGCTTTTCCTGTAAAGCTCGGCTGAAAATAGATCCCCAGCCGGGGGTCTTCGTAGCCTTTGAGGTATGAGGCTATCGTTGAGCTCATGGAAAATTCATTCCATACAGCCACCTGCGATAGGCCATTGGTATCGTTGCCCGAGAGGGACTTGAGCATGGAGGCATTCTGACTGTTGTCGGTCATCACGCCAGCCGCTACGGCAGCCTCGGCTTCGGTCTTCGCCATTTGGGGATCTACCTTTGAGATGCGCAGGGCCAGGCGCAGACGCAGGGCATTGGCAAAGTGGATCCATTTTTCGGTATTTCCATCATAGACTAAGTCATAGCCCTGAAATATCGCTGTTCCCGAAGGCAGTGCTTTCAGGTTTTCGACCGCCGTGGTCAGCCGGCTGAAAAAATCAGCGTAGATCTTATCCATCGGATCGTAGGGAATGACATCCTGTGCCTCTGCCGCACCAAAGTAAGGGACTGGCCCAAAATGGTCCGTCAGGCGGTGAAAGGCATATACCCACATGATATTGGCCAGTGCTGCCTCCCCCGATTTGGGGTCGGTATTTTCCATGATGCTCTTGAGCTGCGGGGCAGTATCCACATAGATGACGGTCCAGAAACGCCGCTGCCAGTCTGGTGTCAGCTGGTACCTATCGGTACTGAACGAGTTGGTCGTCAGCGCAAAATACTGCGCGTACAGATCGGCACCCAGATTCTGCACCGTCTGGTAAAATGAACGGTTCATTGCCGACGAAGACTGCGCCTTGGCAAACATAAAAGGCAGTTCGCGCTGGGTGATCTCCGTTATATTATTGGGATCGGTATTGATATCCTTGAAGTCTTTGGTACAAGACAGCATACTCAATCCGAGCATGGTGCCATAGAGGATGTTTTTTCTCATCTTTTTCACTGATTAGAAGGTTAGCTTTACGTTTAAACCAAATGAGCGGACAGCAGGAGGCAATCCGACCTCCACACCCTGAAAGTTGCCCGCGCCCAATGCTGCTTCGGGATCGATGGGGTTGTCTATCTTTCCTATGCCCGGGATGTCCAGCTTGGACTTGCCCCGGTAGAAGAACAACAGGTTCCGTCCGACCAGTGACAGCTGGGCATGCTTGATGATGGCCGTGCTCTTCAGGTTAAATTTGTAACTGACTGAAAGTTCCCTTAAGCGCACGTTGGTCATGTCGTAGGTAAAAAATTCCCCCCAGGCATCCCGTCCGTTCTGCGACACCCGCGTCCAGAGTTGCTGTGCGGTGATCGCTTTGGTATTGGCGGCACCACTGGCATCCACGGCGTCCAGGATAAGGCCACCGTCCCGGTATTCCTCAGTATAGTCGGCGACACCAAAAGCCGCCAGGTATGCCGATGTCCCCGACACGATCTCACCACCGATGCGGCTATCGATCAGCGTATTGAGTGTCCAGTTATTGTACCGCAGGGAATTGGACCAGCCCAGGAGCGCCTTTGGATTAAAGTTACCTAATTTTTGATTGGCTTCCACTACCGGCAGCCCTTCCGCATCCACCACAAACTGGCCACTCTGCGCATCCCGCTTCCATTTGTAGCCATAGAGGTCACCATATTTCTCACCTTCGTTGACCACTACGCTTGCATATTTGGTGTTTTCCGTAATATTTGCCCGTTTGGTCTTTTCATGCAGTTCGATGATTTTGTTGGTATTGGCGGCAAAGTTCACTGTCGTCTGCCATTCAAAATTCTCCCGTTTCAGCGGGGTTGCCGTCAGCTGAACCTCGATACCCCGGTTTTCGATATTCCCGGCATTGATATACTGGCGGCTGTATCCACTGGCCATGGGCAGTCCCAGAAACAGCAGCTGATTGACGGTATTGCTCTTGTATAAGGTGAGGTCAAAGCCCAATCTGTTATTGAAGAATTTCATATCCAGTCCGGCCTCGAATGATTTGGTCAGCTCAGGCTTTAGGTCTGGGATCGCTTTGGTCGAGGAGCGGGAGATAAATCCTTTTCCGGCTCCAAGCCCAAAGGAATAGAGCTGTTGCAGCAGATAAGGGTCCGCGTCGTTCCCCACCTGCGTATAAGAAGCCCTGATTTTTCCATAATCGACCCATGCCGGCAACTTCAGCCATTCGTTGAATACCGCCGACAGCCCGATGGAAGGATAGAAGTAACTGTGCGGGGACTTTAAGGTTGAAGTCCAGTCATTCCGGGCCGTCATGTCCAAAAAGATATTGTTGTAGAAGGACACCTGTGTGCTGGCATACAGCGAATTCAGGCGCCGTTTGTAGCCATTGATCAATAGAAATTCCGGTGTGGTGGCCATTGTCAGGCTAAATTCGTTGGGTACAGACAGGCCATTGGCCATATTCTGAAAGCTGCTGTACTGCCGGTTTAAGGTACTTGCACCCACATTATAGCTGATCTTGATATCGTCGGTCAATGGATTGTTTCCGTTCAGCAAAAAGTCAAAATTGCTTTCCTGGTAACGGCCATGCGTTTCAAAATATTTACCTCCGGGGCGCACGTCGCCCAGTGATACCGTTCCGGCATAAAAAGAACCGTCGGTCTTATCGATGTATTTGTCAAAACTATAGCGTCCCATTATGTTCAGCCAGTCGGTCAGCTGATAGGTCACCGATCCCAGGGCCGTGATCCGGTCGCGCACCTCGTTTACCGAAGTACGGTTGGTACTCCAATAGGGGTTGTCATAGATCGATGAGCCCGACCAGTACTTACGTTGGGGCTGGCCCGTCGTTGGGTCGAGGGTTTCATAGTCCTCCAGTTCGCTCCTATCCATATCCCTGGGCATCACATAGGCCTCAATTGGGATGCCCATATCCCCCAGCCTGGGGCGGTTGTCGATCTGCTGATTCACATAGTTCAGCTTTACATCCGTTTTCAGCTTGGGGATCAGCTCGGTATTGACCCGCAGGTTCAAGCTGTTTCTTTTCAGGTCATTACCGGGGATGATGCCGCCGATCTTATTGTTCGAATAAGAGACGTAGCCCTGTACTTTTTCGGTACCCCCATAGGTGCTGATGCTGTTATTGAAGGTAGCAGCGTTCTCAAAGAAATCCTTTACATTATTTTTATAGGTCTGACCCTGGGGGCCCCAGCTCTCACCGACATTTGTTCCGGTGATGCCACCATTTCCCCGGCCGTAGCTGTTTTGGAAGCGGCTCAGCATATTCACCTGGTCCAGGGAGGCACTCCCGTTGTAATCGATGCTGTAGCGGCCGGCCTTGCCCTGTTTGGTGGTAATGAGGATGGCGCCGTTTGCGGCCCTGCTTCCATAGAGTGCGGCGGCAGATGGACCTTTCAGCACATTGATGGACTCGATATCGTCGGGGTTGATATTGGCGGCCCCATCACTGGTGCCGTAGTTGTAAGTCGTTCCGGTCGCCTGTTGGGCACTGGAGTTATTGTAGGGGACGCCGTCCACCACGATCAAGGCGTTGTTATTGCCCGAAATCGATTTGTTTCCCCGCAGCACGACCCTTGCCGATGCCCCTGGGCCTGTCGCCGCCGTGGTCACCACGGCCCCAGCGACCTTCCCCGTCAGGCTCGACATCACATTTCCGCTGTTGTCGCGGGCATCATTGACGGCACTACCGTCCAACTGCTGTGTGGCGTAGGTCAGCCCCCGGGTTTCCCGCTTGATTCCCAGTGCGGTCACCACCACTTCATCAATGTTGTAGCTGTCCTGGGCCAAAGATACATCAAGGTTGCCTTGAGCAGGGACAGTCAGTTCGGCGGCCTTAAATCCAACAAGTGAAAATTTAAGCCTATCTCCGGCCTTGGCCTGTATGGTAAAATTCCCACTGCGGTCTGTCCGGGCCGCTAATTGGGTGCTTAGGTTGGTGACCGTGACACCTTCCAAAGCTGTCTGGTCCGCGGCATTGACCACTTTTCCTTTTCGATCCGTCGCCTGCGCCCAGACCGTGCCCATACAGAGCAAGGCAAACACTACGGTAAGGAAAAAAAATCGTCTACGGTGGATATACGTTATCATAATTTATCCATTTAAAGAGTTAGATTTTAGTTTATTTCAATTGAGTTATACTCAAAGAAAGGCCATCAGCCTTATAAATCCAACATAATCCACGAATAAAGTAGCGGTAACGTTATCGACAATTTACCTCAACGGATCCAATTTCAATCTGCCTAACAGCTCTAAAGTATTGTCGTTGGTGATGCCAAATGACCAGGCTCTAATTGAAAGTTACGCCAAAGCACAAGCAGTGGCCCTGGAGTATAAATAAGCCACCACTTGTTGAACAGCCACCCTACACCCCATAACTATTGGTTATAGCACAACTTTTCAAACCATATACTTTTCATTTATATAAGCAACACAACAACTTAGTAAACAAAATATTAAACAACAAAAACACAAGCAATCCCACTTCCTTTTCACTAAGCCTACACCGGTCAAAGTGAGTCCAGGAAACGCTGGAGTTCGGCCATAAAATCCTGGGGGCAGGCGAAGTGGATATTATGGTCGGCACAGTCAATTATTTTATGCTGGATGAGGTCAGGATGCATCGCTTTCAATTTGCGGTTGCCTTCCTCAGACCCAAACGTATCTTGCTTGCCCACGGCATCCATGATCAGCATCGGCACATGCAGGCTGCTGTAGGTCTTCAGCGGGTCTACCCGCACCATGGAAGAAGCATACTTGCTTATATCGGGAGCGTTATTGAGCACCTGCACATAATGCAGGCTGTCCTGCATATTCATATATTCATTCAGGCCATGGTATAGCAACCAGTCGTCACCCACATGCCTAATAAAGCCAAAGATCTGCCACTGCCCCGCTGAGCCGTCAAGCTGATCTATATTTTTATAGATCTCAAATTCGGATCCATAGCGATCAAAAAGCAATTTCTGAACTTCAGGGGGCGGTGTTACCGACCGGAGGAAATCATGGCGTCCAGCGGGCCCCATCTGGTCAAATAAAGACCGGAAAGCTACTGTACCACCATCTTCAAGCACCAGGCCACTAACCCGCTGCGGATGCTTGTCGTAAAATGCCGTCGCCAGGTAGCCACCTCTCGAAAATCCACCGAGCACAGCCTTTTGGATATGTAAGCTGTCCATGACCGCAGCCAGATCATCCGCAAAATCCCAGAAATCCAGATCCCGCTCCGGTATGTGGGTCAAACCATGGCCGTAATGGTCCACCGACAATACCGTATATCCGTCCTTGACCAATTGTTCGGCAAAAGGATAGAAATCATAAGCCGACAAAAAACTACCAGGCAACCAGATCAATACCTTATCCTTGCTATCGCCCCACTTCAGGTAGGAAATACGATGGTTGACCGCCTCAACAACGCCCCTATGTTTGCTTTCAAAAGCCAGGAACCTGGCTTTGTCCCGCTCATATTTTTTATGGAGATCCATCTCCGTACTTTGGCCATACGCCGAAGAAAAAAAGAAAAGTGCGCCAAAAATCACACTGAAAATAGAAGCCATTGAACTCATGCTATTCTGATATTGAAAATCCGCAACCTAAATTAATCATTTTATCCAACCCTCCATGACATCATCCCTATTCCATCGGATATTCCCTGGAAATGGAGCTTATTTTTTTCTTCCTGCCGATTTTTTTGCTGCTGTTGATGATTTCACTGTTTATCCATTTGACCTTGCTGAGATCCATCTTTTCCACCTGGCGGTCATAGGTCACCAGGCCATTGATTTCATGCTCCACATCTGAAGTTTGGGTATAAATAGCAGCACTTAAGCCTCTGTATAACATCCGCTGTTCAACTTCATTGAGCAGGTACACATAGGTATCCGTCAAGATATCCTTATTGACCAGTATTTCGTAGGCATTGTTGGGTACGGGCCAGAGGTGGTCCCGTACGAAAAGGCCCTTGCCGCCAAATTCTCCCAAGGATGCCGCCCGATGGGCGTCCGGCTTTGGAAAAGCTTTATCCTCCATTTTTCCGTAATGGTGCATATCGACAAAGTCGCCATTACCGGGATCCCCCTGTGCCGGACGGTAGCCCGGTGCATAATTAAAGCCAGAGTTGCCATTGACCAGCCGCGAAGGGTCATATTGCTTGGTCCATGCCGTGATATCCGCCACCTCAAAAGCCCCCCAGTTCTCGTTGAAAGGCACCCAGGTCACGATGGAGGGCACGCTGACCAGCTGATCCATCATCTGCTTCAGTTCAGTCCTGAACTGCTTGCGTACCGCGACAGAATCCGCATCATCGGGGTACCATAGGTTGGGCATATCCTGCCAGACCATCAGGCCCAGCCGGTCACAATGATAATACCAGCGCATCGGCTCCACCTTGATATGCTTGCGGATGACATTAAACCCCGCCTTTTTGGCCAGCTGGATATCGTAGAGCAAGGCCTCTTCGGTGGGTGCCGTAAAGATCCCGTCGGGCCAGTAGCCCTGATCCAGGACACCGATCTGAAACTCAAACCTGTCGTTCAACAGCGTCCTGTTGACCCCATCGACCTGCCCGATACGGATGGACCGCATGGCGAAGTAAGAGTCCACCTGATCCACCGTACGCCCCTGCCGGTCTTTCAGTTCCAGGTTCAATTGATACAAAAAAGGATCGTCGGGGCTCCACAGATGCGGATCGTCGACCGGAAGAAAAAAAGGTTCATCTGCCCTTCCCTCCACTTTGGCAACCTGCACTTGCTGATCATGGGCTGTGGCGACCACCTTAAGATTTTCTCCCTGAGCCAGGGCGGTTATCTGCAGCCGCTTGTTTTTGAGGTCCGGGATCAGTTTAAGCTGGGTAACATGCTTTTGCTGTACCGGCTCCATCCAGACCGTCTGCCAAATACCCGAGCTGAAGGTATAATCGCCCTTGTCGCCATTCTTTCCTGAAGGCCTTCGGCCATCGTTGGGATCGTGGGCGCCTACGACCAGGCTGTTGTCGCCTGGCTGCACAAAATCCGAAATATCAAGGCTAAACGCGGTATACCCACCGCTATGGCTGCCGACCTTTTTTCCGTTCACATATACACTGGCATCGTGATCCACGGCACCAAAATGCAGTAAGATGCGGCTACCCTTCCATGCCTGCGGAATCAGCAGTTTACGTCGGTACCATAAAAATTTCTCCCCACTGCGGCCGATGCCCGACAGCTCTGATTCGGGCGCAAAGGGCACCCGTATTTTTTCGGCCGATGCCGGAAAAGCAGGTGGCACCAGGGCCGTCCGTGGATCCGCCAGCTGCGCACCGCCCATATAATCCCATTGTCCATTGAGGTTTTGCCATTCTTTGCGTTTCATCTGCGGACGTGGGTATTCGGGCAGCGGTACCTGGGCGGTCAGGGCCTGCTGTGTCCATGGCGTCGGGAGCGTGAAATCTGCTGTAGACTGCGACCTCGCCGGCCCCATCCATAGTCCGACGACCAGTGCTGCCATCGTTGCCAAAGGGAATTTTGTTAGCTTCATTGTTTAGTTTGGTTTTGATCAGGGCCACTTTACGCCTCATGCAGCATAAAGCTTGAAATGATCGTTGTTTTAATGGTTTAGATTTAAGGCTGTAATTTAACAATTTTCAGTCACCTAGGCACACCATAGCACAAATAATACAGAAAACGAAGCCGCTCGACCTGCCCTGGACAGCATCGCCCGACCGACCTTTCCATCAGGGGCGCAAATACGTCCATGAGAGGCAGCAGCCTCCCTTATGGACATCAGGCAGGTTTTCGCCTCATCAGCATGGAGACACACCCAAATTAATCATTAAGTAATAAAACGGCACAAACCGCTGATTAACATATGTGTTACAAATAAATCATTCGTTAACCTATTCTTTTTCTTACATTTGTTTGTTCATATGAAAAATTTATATTTACCAAAATTCAGTGAACAACATTCCAGTTCCACTTACGAGTACATTTTTGACCTTTTTAAGAAGATCGGACTTTCAGCACAGTACAGCCATATCTTTACCGCTGGAAGCCTATTAATCATCGCTTTTTTATTGCTTCTTGTTGTAGACTATCTGCTGCGGAAATTTTTCTATACCGCACTCCGTAAAATCGCAAAGAAAACAAGCAGCGAATGGGACGATTTTATTTTACACAACAAGGTACACGTCCAGGTAAGCCGGACGATACTCGTGCTAATCGCACAGCAAGTTTTACCGCTTATATTTATCGGCTTCCCCGTACTGACATCAGCCGTCGGCAAGATCCTCAACCTCTGCATCCTGCTGACCTTATACGGCCTGTTCAACAGCATATTAAAAACCTGCCGGGATATCCTGCGCAGTACGAAAGCCTTTAAAGACAAGCCTATAGACAGTTATTTACAGGTCGTGCAGATCTTCCTGATATTCGTTGTGGGCACATTGGCCATCTCCCTGCTGACGGGCAATTCACCTTGGTCCTTTTTGGTTTCCCTGGGTGCGGCCTCGGCCATCCTGATGCTGGTCTTTAAAGATACGATCCTGGGTTTTGTCGCCAGCATCCAGGTCTCGGCCAACGATTCCGTGCGTGTGGGCGACTGGATCGAAATGCCCAAATATGGTGTGGATGGGGATGTCCTACAGATCAACCTCAACAATGTCAGCATCCAGAACTGGGACAAGACCATTGTCACCATTCCGACCTATACCCTGCTCAGTGATTCGTTTAAAAACTATCGCGGCATGCAGGACACGGGCGGCCGCCGTATCAAAAGGGCCCTCAACATCAAAATGTCCTCTGTGCGCTACCTCAATGAAACCGAAATCAACGAATTGAAGAAGATCAGGTTGCTGGAGCCCTTTATCAGCGCCCGCGAAAAGGAGATTGCCGAATACAACAAACAGTGGGCAACAGATGCTTCATCCCCTGTCAACGGCAGACGGATGACCAACATCGGGTTATTCAGGGCCTATATACTTGCCTATGCCAAGCACAACCCCAATATCCATCAGGGCCTGACCCTGCTGGTACGCCAGCTGGCACCCAATGAATACGGGCTGCCCCTCGAACTGTACATGTTCACCAAAGGCACCCAGTGGGCCTATTTCGAAAATACCATGGCCGATATTTTCGACCATTTACTGGCCGCCATTAAATCCTTCGACCTGGAGATATTCGAACTGCCGGCTTCGGATGACCTGCGCCTTCTTATCGCCGAAAAAGACAAAATCCGAACTGGCGTAAGCCTATAATACGTTAAAAGCCGGAGAATAAACTCCGGCTTTTTTTAGATGTCTATGTGCTATAGGACATTTTTAGGTCAAGGGCCATCATGCTCAAAAGCATCAAGGCTGCCCATAGTTCCCGGCCTCAATCTTGCCGGGAGAAATCTTATGATCCCTGCGCACACGGTCCAATACCACATCAATGGAATCCTTATTTTCGTCAGTACCCTTTAAGATAACCCGGTTTCCACCGTCAAGAATCTGATAGGATACCACAAATCTTTGGCGGCTTTCTTTTGCCGCCAGTTCATCCGCTCTGGCAAACTCCCGGATGCGCCGTGCTGTCCGTGCTGGTCCTGCTACGTAATTGGCTTCATCGCCCAAAGAGGCTTTTACCTGTGCCGGCATCCATTCGTCCAGTGATACCGCAGGCAATGGGGCCGGAGCTGCCGCTGCTGACTTCAAATAGTTGCGCACAGCGCCGTCGCCACCTTCCCCTGCCGTGACATTACGCTGATCGGGGATCAGCTTATATTTATCTTCCAGATATAGCTGCCGGTTGACCGTATCCGCATAATAGTGGAAGGCGCGCTGCCCGCCAGCAACGCCGGCGATTTCAAATGTGCGGTTGACATCCCTTTTGGGGTCACCGCCACCGTTGGACAGGTCCAGCTTCAGCGGCCGGTTGACCTTAAAGGTAAGGGTGGACCATTTTTCGAAGGTGGCCGATTGCCAGCGCAGGCTATCATAGGGATTAAAGGGCCTAAGCTGCCCATTGAGGCGAAATTCGGTCACATCATAATGGCCACGGAGCTGCTGTAGCCCAGCTGTTGAAGGCTGTTTATAGGGGTCGTACCTGAAATCGACATATTGCAGGTAGAAAAAAACGATCAGAAAGACAAACACAAGCAGCGCCTTAACCCCTATTCTAATCTGATTGAACCAGCCCTTGAACGCTGGAAAAAACAGGGCTACGCGCGCCGGATGCTCCCGGATAAAAACCTGATAATAAGGTCCAAAATAAGGAACCAGCAGAAACAGGCTCAACAGGACAAAATAAGAACTGTACACATGCACCCCACCGTCGTAGGCAAAGTTGACCACCACGATAGCCCCCAGGGCACCGACCAGTAAAGCCGCTCCTATGGCCACTGTCCGCCTAAAGAGCAGCAGCGCACCTGCCGACACCTCCAGGACCCCCGCAAATACCTGATACCAGGGCACGATACCAAACGATAGCCAAAAGATCTTTTGGGCCGTCAGGTCACCATAGTCCGTATCGAGGATACCATATGAGGGATAAGGCATCTGCACCGGAAACAGCTTGGTAAACCCAAAGCCAATGATCCCCAATCCAGCACGATACCTTACAATGACATTGAGCCAATAATATAACCTGTTGTAATTGCCCTGTTCTTTCTTCAGCAAGCTGGCCAGCCCTGTCCACAGGAGCCCGAGAAAGACCGAGAAAAAGAAGGTATTGACCCAGATGCTGTATCCTTCCAGGCGGCTGCCAAAGGTGCTGCGTCCAAACCAGCTGACCCCCGAACCAAAACGGCAGATATCATAAAGATCCCTGTAATCCAGGTTGAACCAGTCTATGGCAAACACATGCTTGTACCACAAGGGACTATTGGGGAAAGATAGAATGATAAAAAAGATAAAACTGATGCGAAAGGCAAGCCTTTGAAGCAGCGTCCATTTCGTTGCCGGAGCAGCTGTGGCTTCCACGCTGCCGGGCTGTATTTTTTCAGCTATATGCATGATATTTTCAATTTAGGTAACACCACATTACAATTTAAAGCCCAACCTGTTACGACCACGCTTACCTACCTCATGGAGCAGGTACTTTTTATTTACTTTCTGCAGGGCTATGGCGAGCGTATCGCCAGCCGCATTCGTTCCATGGAGCCGGATATGCGTGCTATCGGGACGCAAGAGCTGGAGCCGCAGGCTATCCTTAGGATATGCCGGATTTGGATTTTTCAGCAGCACGACCTGGCCGGGAGCTGTCGTGTAATGATAATATAATCGCCCACCCACCTGTGTATACTCGTAGTCCCGATTGTGATTTTCTAAGAACCTGGCGGGAGCAGCCGTCTTAATCTGATCATTTACCCGCACGCTCAGGGTGTTCCACTGCTCAAAAACGACATCCCGCCAGCGTCGTTTGTCGTCCGGAGAAAAAGGGATGGTATCCCCATTGACCACAAATTCGTCCACGATATACTTGCCTGCAATGCCCGGCAGACCGGGCTGCTCCGGATAATACAGCGAAGATGTCCTGCTGACCTCATAGGATTTAAAGCCCGCAACAACGAAAAAGATCAGGACAAAGAGCAGCTTAAAGACCCAACGGAAATGCCCCAGCCGCACTTTGGCCCAGTCAAACCGCCATCGCTGCGGAAAGGTGAGGTCCAAATGGATCACCAGATCAGCCAAACGGCGCGCATCATAAAAGAAAATCGGCAGCGTCAGCAGGACCACAAACGCCGAAACGGGATAATGGCTTCCACCGTACGCCAGGTCGGCCAGAAACACATTTCCATAAAAGGGAATGATCAGGAGAACTCCCAGAAAAGAAGTCCGCCTAAACACAAGCAGGAAGCTGGCCAGCAGCTCCACCACACCCAAGAAGACCACATAGGCCGGTGCCGCGGACAGGCTGAGGTAAAGCTGCTTCCAATCTTCAAAATACCCATATGGCGTATTCAGGTGGCTCAATGAAAGTGCCGGCGCAAAAATGGCAAATAGCTTGGTCAATCCCGCCACGGACAGGATGGCAGCCAGCCGAAACCGGGCAAATACCCGGAGGAAATAATAGCGCCTAGCTTCCCTTTCAGGATCGACATGGTCCTTATAGGTCCACAGGCCTGCAATGGGAGCCGCAACTGCCAGCAGCAGAAACCAATCGCCAAACCTGCTTATATCGCCAAAGAAATGAGGCAAAAAGATAACCAGGTTAAAGAGATCGCTCAGCAAATATGGCCAGCTGAGGGCAGCCAGCTGCCGATAGAATTCCAGTTGCAGTGGGATGCCCAGCAAAAGGATAAAAACAATGCTCAGGCGCAGTACATATCTTTTCAAGCTGAGGATCATCGGATGTTGTTCTATAATTGTCATAAGAGATATTTTTAGCGTGAATAACCAGGGTTCTGTTCCAGCGCCGGGTCAGCCAACAGCTGGCTATAGGGGATCGGCAGTAGCAGCCTAAAATCTTCCTGTATGCCCAGCACCTGCTTGGCACGTCCAGTGCGGACCAGGTCAAACCACCGGTGCGCTTCAAATGTAAATTCCAGCCGCCGTTCATCCGCTATCCATGATAGGATCTGGTCCTTATCTGTTGAGGAAGGCCTTGCCTTTAATGCCGCCCTTGAACGAATGCGGTTGAGGTCCGTGAGGGCCTGCGTATAATCGCCCAGCTCTGCGCTCGCCTCGGCCCGGATCAATAAAATTTCGGCGATGCGGACGATGTAAGTCGGGTCCTTCGCCGGATCGCGGTAGTAGAGGTTGCCGTACCAGCGGCCCTGATTGTCCCTGGCGATCAGGGCAGCCCGTGCTCCGCCCGTCTCCGGACTGCTCAACAGCTTCACCAATGCTGCATTGGGCGCCCATTGCCTTGTGCCACCATTGGTCTGCGGCTGCCATTGCCCCCGGTGGGGATTGGGTTCATTGGCACTGTAAAACAGCTCAAAGATGGACTCACGGGTTTCTGTCACATCATTTTTAAAAAAACTATCATATGGATCCAGGAGTTCATAATCCGGATCTGACAGCAGGCGGTCGGCATATTGAATGGCCCGCTGCCAATCCTGACGGTAGAGATAGTACCTGGCTTTAAGTGCCAGGACTGACTTTTTTGTCAAGGCCGTACGGTCGGTGCTGTTGTCGAGCAGCCCTTCTGCCGTATCCAGGTCTTCGAGCACACGGGCATATACCTGATCCGCACTGCTCCGCCGGATCCCCATGTTCTCCCCGATCTTGGTGGTGGGTGCAGTAACGATGGGCACCCCACCCCAGACCCGCAGCAGGTCAAAGTAATTCAATGCCCGGATGGCGTAGGCCTGGCCACGGAGGTTTTCCTTCAGCGCATCACTGATGTTGCCCTGGTCGTAGTCCGTGAGATCTTGGATCACATTATTGGCCCGGTCAATGGATTTATAGATGCCGTTCCAGGTCGTGGCCAGGGTTGCATTTTCAGCATTGACCTTATGGTTGATAAATTCCTGGATCTGCGACTGCGATCCGGTCCATTCGACATTGTCACCCGAGAGGTAGGCAATGGACTGATAGTTGACGCTATAATACGAACGCAGGGCAGCATATACGCCATTCAATGCTGCCTTGGCTGACGTTTCGTCATTGATCACCTGGTCCCCGGATATGGAGGTCCGTGGCTCTACCTCCAGAAAGGAGGAGCAGGCCGACAAGAAAACGAAAGGGAAAAGATAAAGATATTTTTTCATGTTATGTTTACAAGGTTAGATTGACACCCAATTGAAAACTCCGTGGCTGTGGGGGTGTACCCAGGTCGATCCCCTGTTCGTTGGCCGAACTGCTGGCCGCCGATTCGGGGTCCAGGCCCGAGTATTTGGTCCAGGTGAACAGGTTTGTCGCCTGAAGATACACCCGCAGTTTGGTCAGCGACAGCCTGTCAAGTGCCGCAGCCGGGAGGTTATAGCCCAGGCTTAGTGAGCGGAGCCGCAGGTAAGAACCATCTTCCAGCCAACGGCCGCCGCCATCTTTGTAATTATTGTTGTTGATACCGTCCGAGCGCGGTATATCCGTGCGGTCGCCGGGCTGCTGCCAACGGTCCAGGTTGGAGCTGAAGATAACGCGGGCGGCATCACGGGCACCGCCGGCCTCACCGAAAAACCGGTTGTGGTTATAGATTTCATTACCGACCGAAAAACTGAGGAAGGTACTCAGGTCCCAGTTCCGGTAGGTAAAATTATTGGCGAGCCCACCGAAAAAATCAGGCCATATGCTCCCCAGGATCTGGCGGTCATCGGTCGTGATTTTGCCATCCCCATTGACATCTTCGTAGACTGCGTCGCCAGTCTGTGGGTCCACATACAACTGCTTGTACACCCAGAAAGAATACATCGGGCTCCCCTCCTTAAACAGGATCAGGTCGCGGCTGCCAAAATTCATGGGTTTGCCCAGTCGCTCAATGTTGTTGACATTGCGGGCTATATTGAAGGAGCTGGTCCAGGCAAAGTGGTCCCGCTGGATATTGGTCGAGTTGAGGCTCAGTTCGAACCCCTTGTTACTGATCTCAGCGGCATTGTTCAGGTAACTGTCGTAGCCCGTCGTTCCGGGCAATACCGCTGTCAGCAGGCCATCCCTGGTCCGTTTATCATAGTAATTGAAACCAAAGGCCAGGGCATTCTTGAAGAGTGCGGCATCCAGGCCGATATTGAACTGCGCCGTCTGCTCCCAGCTCAGGCGCTCATCAGCCAGTTGCTCGGGGAACATCCCTGCCACGCCCCGGTATGCCGCATTTACGCCCGACCAGAGCTGCCGGGAAGCAAAGGAGCTGATCCCGCTCTGGTTGCCCGTGACCCCATAACTGCTCCTGATCTTGAGGTCGCTGATAAAGGCTATATCCTGGAGGAAAGGCTCCTTGCTCAGCCGCCAGGCCAGGCCCACAGCTGGAAAATACCCCCATTGGTAGCCCTTGCTGAACTTGGAGGAACCATCAGCCCGCAGCGAGAAGTCGATCAGGTACCTATCGTCAAAACCATAGTCCACACGGCCAAAGAAAGAAGCCAAATTATACTTGTCCCAATCCTGAAAGCTGGTGGTATTGGCCGCGGAGCCGATGATTTTAAAATCATTGGAGGCAAATCCTTTGCCCGTGGCGGAAGTCAGGGAAAAGGTGCTACTCTGCAGGGTATTCCCCAGGAGCAGGCCAAAGGAATGGCGGGAACCAAGGCGCCGGCGGTAGGTCAATGTCTGCTCATTGGTCCAGGTGGTAGCCTGGCTTATTGCCGATGTTGCCGAACCACTGGGGCTTCCCGCAATCAGGAATTTATTCCAATATTCATGTTCGTCATACTGGTTGTAGTCCACACTAAAGGTAGACCTAAATTTCAGGTTTGGGGTGATCTGGTATTCGCCATAGACATTGCCGATATAGCGGAGGCTGACGGAGCCCACATCGTAATTGTCCAATAAGAGGGTCAGGTTGTCAAACCCGGCCCTGCCGACCAGCTCACCGGCGTCATTATAAGGCGAAAGGTAAGTCGGCGTATGCAGTGCAGCCTGCAGGATCCCACCCTGGGGCCCATCTCCGGCCCGGCCCTGATTGCGTCCGGTCCGGGAGATGGCATTGCTGGTCCCAACCTTGAGGCGCTCGTTGACCGTTTGGTCCAGGTTAAACCTGAAACTAGCCCGGTCAAAGGCAATGGGCCGGAGGATAGACTCCTGTTTGTTATAGGCTGCAGCCAAGTAGTAGGCCGTTTTATCGCTACCGCCATAGAGCGACAGGTCCGCATTATACAGTCCTGCCGTGCGGAATGCTTCGGCAAGCCGGTCGTAAGTCAGCTGTTCGGCGGGCAGCCCGCGGCCACCCTGGGCAGCAGGGACAAAAGGTTCGGGCTTGCCGACATTACGGTTATATTCATTCACCAGCTCGGCATGCTCCGGCCCCGAGGTCAGGTCCCAGAGCTTCGCAGCCTTTGCCCGGCCCGCATATATATTGACATCAACCTTGGCCGACTGCCCGTTTTTACCGCGCCTGGTCGTGATCAATATGACCCCATTGGCACCCCGGGAGCCATACAATGCCGTTGCTTCAGCATCTTTGAGCACCTCGATATATTCGATGTCCGAGGGGTTCAGGTCGGCGATCGGCGAACTTGCCTTACCGCCGGTATTTAAGGTCTGCAAGCTTTCGGCATTTACAAACACACCATCAATCACATAGAGCGGATTATTATTGGCATTGATGGAGGTGGCGCCACGCAGCCGGATATTTAAGGCTTCGCCGGGAACCCCGGTGTTGCTGCTGACCTGCACCCCCGCCACCTTGCCCTGCAGTTGCGCATCAAAGCTCCCTGCCGGAATGGAGCTCAGCTCCTTTAAGGCCACTTTTTCCACCGAGCCGATCAGGTTTTTCTTTCCCACGGTCGTATAGCCGACCACGACCACCTCCTCCAGGTTGTCCGACGAGGGCTGCAAGCGGATTAGGACCGGGGAAGATTGTACCACAAGTTTCTGAGCCTGGTACCCCACATAAGATAACATCAGGGTCAGTGGCAGCTTCTGGCCGGTCACAAAATGAAAATTGCCCTTTTCATCTGTTTTTACCGTGTGCGTCACAGCCTCCAGCTGAACGGTAACCCCCTCCAGGGGCAGACCGGAAATAGAATCAACAATTTTACCCTGCAGGGTTGCATTAATAATAGGTTCGCTGACAATCTGCGCCGATAGCTGCACCGGGGCCAAAGCCATTGCCAGCAGGATACAAAACAACAGCGGTTTTGCATGCTTGAATTTTATCATGAAAAAAATGTTTAAATCGTGTACTGAATAAGTGCCAACGCCAATCGATCACTTGTATTTCTTTATCCTCTTTTTCAGGCAGGACATCCCCTGCCCATTAAAGATCCACCAGAAAATTATATTCAGCTACACATTCGCGCTTTCGGGTTCAAGCAGGTGTCAATTAAAATTCGTCTTTTCAGGGAATACGACGGGTAAATGAAAGTATTCATACGGTTAGTTGTTTAATGAGAAACTCTGTTTATTATCGTTGCCAACGCCAATTGATCCAACGGTTGTGTAAATATAGTAAAGTCTGTAATAAAATCTACTAAACTTATAGACTTTTTTTCAGGCAACCCCTTCCACCATCCGCCTGCCCGCCATGCTATTCCTCACTGGCCTGCTGACCAGCCGTTGACCACAATGCCAAAATGCTCTTTTAGCGCCTTGCGTGCGGCCTGGTAGCCACACATGCCATGCACCCCACCCCCTGGTGGCGTGGACGAAGAGCATATATACATATTTTCCACGGAAGTCCGGTACGGGTTCAGCGCCAGAATGGGCCGGCTGTACAACTGCGTGATATCCATGATGCCGCCATTGATATCACCGCCGACATAATTGGGGTTGTACTGTTCCAGCTGAGCCGGGGAGAACGTATGTCTGGCCAGGATGGTATCTTTAAATCCAGGCGCAAACCGTTCCACCTGATCTTCGATCAATGCCGTATAATCCACGGTACTTCCCTGTGGCACATGGCAGTAGGCCCATCCTGTATGCCGGCCTTGGGGTGCCCGGCCCGGATCAAAGGCCGACTGCTGTGAAAACAGGACAAAGGGCCGTTCCACCCGTTTTCCGAGATGCCCCAGCCGTTCGCCTTCCGCAATTTCGGCATACGTGTTGCCCAGGTGGACGGTAGCAGCCTGCTGGCAGCGCAGGTCTTTAAACGGGGTCATTTCAGCCAATGCCCAATCGACTTTAAACACCCCCATCCCCTGTCTGTAGCGCTGGAGCCGCCTGCGGTAACCAGCCGTAAGGCCTGTACCCTTGAGCTGCAGCAACTGCCGGGGCGTGATATCACAGAGCAGCACCTGATGAGGGGGCAGCTCACGGATATCCTGCAGCCAATAGTCCGTCTGCACTTCGCCGCCCAAAGATTGGTAATAGCGCAGCAAGGCATCGGCGATGGACTGCGAGCCACCGACAGGGATCTGCCAGCCGTATTTATTGCCAATGGCCGACAGCACGATCGCAATCGCAGAAGTGGTCCAGTTGCTCAGGGGCTGAATACCGTGGGCAGCCATGCCGGCCCACAATGCTTTGGCCTTTGCGGTGGTAAAGCGCTTTGCCGTCCAGCTGGCCGGCTGCAGTGCATCGAGGCCAAACCTGGCCAAGCGCAAGGGATGCTTCGGCAAAGACAAGGGCCCCATGATATCGGGGGCAAGCTCGTCCCAGTGGACGATGACCTGCTCGACCAGCCTGCGGTAAGCCTCACCATCAGCCCCCAGCCCACGCACCGTTTCGGCGAGGCTATGGTAGAGCAGTCCCGTCTCCCCGTTATGCAGCGGATGCGCCGCAGCATAGTCGGGCTTGATAAAGGAGAGGCCAAATGCCGCCAGCGGCAGGCTCCTGAAAAAAGGCGAAGCCAGGGCCATAGGATGAATCGCCGAACATACATCGTGCCTGAAGCCCGGCAGCGTAAGCTCTTTTGTGCGCATGCCCCCACCTATGGTGTCGGCGCCCTCAAACAGCAGCGTACGTAGCCCCTGCTGCTGCAGGGTAATTGCCGCCGCCAGGCCGTTTGGCCCTGAGCCAATGATAATTGCATCGAATTTTTGCATAAACTGGGATTAAGCCATTCTTTTCAGTTGATGAACAAATATAACAAAACCTTAAATAAAATCTACAAAACAAGTAGACTTTAGCTTTCCTAAAAATAATCGAATGGCAACACGTATTAAAAATATACATCCTGTAACATTCACACAGGTCGGTGGTGGTATAAAAATTGATCAAACAGATGCTGCTAAAGCAACTGCAGAGGCTATAAATATTACACTTAAACTCTTGGGATGATATATGGCCAGGCTGAGAAATGCAGATATCTCCAATTTGACTCTGATATTCGATGATTTATTGGGAGGTGATGATTGTTAAGGTATAATATTTGCTAAACTCTCCTATGGAGCAAATACTTAGATATATCCAATAAAAATTTTAGTATTCCATTCAAAATGATCCTTTTGGATGGAATTACTTATAGTGAGGATAACTTAGATGTTCCATTCTCGGGCTACAATACTGATAGTTCTGTTTCTAAGCGGGAATATTATATAGATGATATCAAATAAAATGAATTATAAAAATACAGTTATCAGAGGATTTTTTTTATTTTTAATAACGTTTTTAAGCCAATGGCATTCACTGTTTGCTCAAGAACAGTCTGCCGAAAAAAAAATGATTGAATCTTTTATCATTGAATTAACAAGATCCGATACAATTTCTGCTCCATTTCTAGAGAAGTATGTTATTTTCAACAGGAAACAGGAAAGTGTTAACAAGATAAAGCGGAGCTTAAACGAAATAAAAACAAATTATTTGACAAATAGGGAAAAGTATTTAAAACCAAATATTGATGCATTGGATTTTATACCAGTACAATCTAACGCCAAATATTATGGTATTCAGATCGATAATGATCGCTCTCTAAATTTTGCTATAGAATCAGGCAAAATTAGTTCGATATCTCTGTTTCAAACATCAAGCTACAACACAATTGTGTTTTTTTAAAATATAACTACTGCACGGATAATGTAATAATGCCATACACAAAATTAATTCCAAGTAACCAATAGATAATATGAGAACATTATTCTTTATTTTATTTATCAGCATGATGTTTATATCTTGCAGCTACAATAACCGGGGTAAATTTGTAATAACTGATTTTAGTAAAGACACCACATTTCAGGTGAAAACAAAAAGTAGTTCCCCTACAACTTTATGGTTATATATTAAAGGCTCCACGAATGACACAATTATGATCAATGAAGTCAAAACAAAGGTAAATCCTGGAAAAGTAGATTCTTTACAGATGGACGAGTACTATCCGGACTTTTCCATTCGGTTTAAGCATTTTAAAGCTACAAAAGGCAAGATTGAAGTTGAATATTACCTTCCATAGCCTAAGTAGTACCAAAAATAATATCAATCATAATAGTAAGATTATAAAAAATCATTAAATTAGAGTTCATAAAATAAGTTAATAATATGGCGAAACACCCGGAGTCCCCAATACTCGCGGGTGTTTTATTTTAGCATCGTATTCCAGCAACAATATTTGAGCTGTCCTCATTTTTAATCCCAAAAATTAATTTTGTTCATTATATTCGCATATACAAGCGAAGCTTTATAAACAAAATACTGCAATTTTTTGACCGGCACCAAGGAAAATAAAGAAGGAAACTGTACTGAAAATCAAATAGAATTATAGTCCTATGGAAGCAGATATTTCCACGTTATATAAATCAGACTTTTATCAGGTACTTAATTTTAAATGTCGGTGTTTGGATTGTAAAACCTCTAAGCCTGAGTACGTAGAGTCTTTCTCGATTAGCTTTGTGAGAAAGGGAAATTTTATTTTTAATGTTTTCAGGAATTCATTTGACTCACACACAGGGCGTATTCTTCTTACAAAACCTGGTTACGAGCATACGGTTACTCATGTACATGATATCCCAGACGAGTGTACAATCATAGAATTTACGGGAGCGTTCTACCATGAGCTATATTCGAGATATAAAGGGGATCAATTTCTCTCAAATGAAGATATCCATTCCTTGCAGATCAATACTACTCCTGAAACCGAATACCTGCATCATTTATTGTTGTCACATATTTTCTTTCAACAGACTGATCGGTTGCAAATAGACCTGTTGATTTTAGAGATTGTTGAGCAAACTTTAGACTTCTTATCGTATACGGAACAGAATCCGCTTTCGGATCGTTTCAAAAGAAATCATCTGACCACTGTTGAACAAGCTAAACAGTATATGATGACAAATTTTTCTGAGGATATTTCGCTGATGGATATTGCCAGTAATTGTTTCGTAAGTACTTTTCATTTCAGCCGTATTTTTAAAACCTTTGTAGGTGTCTCTCCACATGCATTTTTATTATCTGTCCGCCTGAAAAATGCCGAGATCATGCTCAAAGCTTCTTCTCGGCCGGTAACTGAGATTGCCTTTGTTTCTGGTTTCAATAGTTTGGCGCATTTTTCGGCTACCTTTAACGAACGGTTCGGGTATTCTCCAGTAAAGTACCGGGAGAAGTTTCAATAATTTTTGGAAAAACTAAAATAGCAAGATTTCTAAAATCGTTTGTTTTTGTTACGGCTACCTTTGGCTATATCAAAAATAAACAACATGAAAAAACAATTATTGGAAACATTGAAAAAGGCAAAAAATTATACGCTCGCTGTCGTAGAAGCAATGCCCGAATCCCATTTCACATTTAAACCAGACGGAGCTGGTTGGAATTTTGCTGAACTGCTAAACCATATTGGTTATGGTATTCAATGGTGGAGGGACAATTATCTTTTAGGAAAACAGACCGATTGGGATCAACCCTTTTTTGAAAGTAATAAAGCAGCTGTGAAAACTTATTTGGAACAAAGTTTTCAACAGCTCGAAGAGACCTGCCAGGAACTGTCATTTGATCGAAATAGTGAACTGGAAGGCTTTCATGCGACATTGGACCATGTAACTCATCATAGAGGGCAAGCTGTCCTTTATCTGCGATGCCAAGGAACAACACCTCCTGAATATATTTATTAATTAAATCCTATCATATTATGTCTTCTTATTATATTATCAGTTATGATATCGTTGACCAACAGGGATACGAGCATTATGCAAGTGAGGTAGCGCAGTTGCTACCGCAATATGGTGCTTATGTACTGTTTTCAGACGACAGTGCACTTACCGTTGAAGGTGATGCTAGTCAGGTAAATGCTATTGTCGTTTTTCCAACCCGCGAATCGGCATTACAGTGCTATCAATCATCTAAATATCAAGAGATCAAAAAGATACGCATTAAATCTGTGAAAAATAGTCGATTTGTACTGGCTACCGATTGATTAGTAAAGGTAAAAGGGATTTTTTTCCTTTTACCTTTACTTTACTTATAGCATTCCAGCTACAATATTTGGGCTGTCCTCATTTTTAATCCCAAAAATTAATTTTGTTCATTATATTCGCATATATACAAGTGAAGCCATATGAACAAAATACTGCGATTTTTTGACCTGCATCAGGGAGAAGAGAAAAAGGAAACCGTACTGGAAAATGTCGTGAGCAACATTTCCTTCCGCGGATCCAATGCCTGGATCTTGGCCTGCGCGATTGTGGTCGCCTCTGTTGGGCTCAATGTCAACTCTACGGCTGTGATTATCGGGGCCATGCTGATATCCCCCTTGATGGGACCTATTGTGGGGGCCGGTTTTGCGCTGGGCACCTTTGATTTTCCGCTGCTCAAAAAATCCATCAAAAACCTGCTGATCGCCACGCTGATCAGCCTGGTGGTGTCTTTTCTCTATTTTCTGTTGAGCCCCTTCAAGGAGGCCCAATCCGAGCTGCTGGCCCGGACATCGCCCAACATCTATGATGTGCTCATTGCCATCTTTGGCGGGCTGGTGGGTGTCATCGCCATCACCAGGGTCGACAAGGGCAATCCGATTCCAGGTGTTGCCATTGCCACGGCATTGATGCCCCCACTGTGTACGGCAGGATATGGACTTGCCATCGGCAATCTCAGCTACTTTGCCGGCGCCTTGTTCCTGTACATCATCAACTGTGTGTTTATCTGTATTTCCACCTTCGTTATTGTCAAATACCTGCGTTATCCCAAAACACACTACGTCGATCAGCAACGGGAAAAAAGGATCACCCAAAGCATTACCATCATCACCCTTGCACTCGTATTGCCCAGCATCTATTTTGCCTACAATCTCCTTCAGGAAAAGAAATATACCAACAAAGTGAAACAGTTTGTGCAGCAGGAACTCAGCAATAAGGGGTATACCGTCATTTATGAAAAGCTGCAGATGAACAGTAAGCCCAAGAAGCTTGAGCTGGCATTCCTGGCCAAAAAATTCAGCAATCAGGAAATTGCTTCCCTGCAGCAGGCCATGGAAAGCTTTGGAATTGACAACACCAACCTGGTGATCCATCAGGACAGCCTGGACCTCAAATCCAGCATCCTCAGTGAGATCGACAAACGTACGGCTGCCGTCAGTGAAAAAGACCTGACCATCCGGGCCCTCAACAATGAGCTGGCCAAATACCAGCTGGCCAGTCCATCACTGGACCAGGACATTGCCGTCCTATTTCCGGAGCTGAGCGCCTATAGCATCGGCGTGCAGCAGCAGTATGCCAAGAAGGACAGCCTCAGCAAGCGCATTGCCTTTATCTATTCGGCCACAGCCCCACTGCCCCGGACACAGGAGGACAAGTTGCATAATTGGCTAAAAAACCATTTTCCAAAAGACAGTGTCGAGGTGATCAAGCGGTAGGCATTCCCTTTGCCCCGGAGCAGGCCCTGCCATCACAGAAAGGCCTTGATGTGGTCGTTATACCCGTAGATCACCAAAATATCCCCTGCTTCCAGGCGGGTATCCGGGCGGGGTACGCCGTGCAGTACCGTGGTGACGACGCTTCGGCCAAAGGTGGTCTCCTTTTCCGTATTTTTCAGTATGGTGAGCACCAGCAGTTCAAACTTTTCCCGGAAGCCAATCTCCAGGATGGTTTTGCCGACATATTTCACCGGCACCACCGCTTCCACAATGGAATAGTTACTGTTCAGTTCAAACGAATCCACAAATCCGGTCATACATAAGCGTTTGGACCAGCGTTCGGCAGACTCTTCCTCCGGGTGCGCAATTTCGGACACGCCGAGTGCGCCCAGCACTTTCTCGTGCAGCCTATTGACTGCCCTGCTGATCAGGCGCTTGACATTCGCCTCCTTACAGAGCGCGCAGACCATGATATTGGCCCCTTCATCCTCGCCGATGGCATTGACAACAACATCCGTATTTTTCAGCGGAAGGGAATGAAATGCCGTTTCATCCGTTGCATCCAGGCATATGGTATGCGTTATCTTCTCTTTGAGTGCCGTTACTTTTTCCAGCCGGCGGTCCACACCGATGACCTCATTGCCCTGCGCCGAAAGTTTTTCCGCCAGAGAAGCCCCAAAATTCCCAAGTCCGATGATAATAAATTTCATTTTATTTATGTTTAATTTAAACCATTGAAAATAAACCCCAGCGATCGTTTCTCCTGCAGGCCCACTTCACTAATATATCGTCAATTCCTCTTCGGCATACCGATAATGCGTATAGCGTACTTTCTTGATAAACGCAATCAGTACGGACAGCATCGTGACCCGGCCAATGAACATCAAGAGTATCAGCACCACCTTACTTGCCCCGACCAGATCAGCGGTGACGCCCAGTGAGAGACCGACGGTACTATATGCAGAAAAACATTCGAAGGCAATGTCCAGCAGCGGGCGGTCCCGCTCAAAGAAGGAGATGGCGAAGATGGCAATCCCGATGATGATGAGCGACAAGAACATGGTCGCAAAGGCCCGCTGTATCGAGATCCCGGCGATCTCCCGCCGGAATATTTCCGTCCGGTCCTTGCCCTTGGCCAGGCTGATCACATTGAGCACCGCCAGTGCAAAGGTACTGGTCTTGATCCCCCCACCCGTGGAGTTCGGTGAAGCACCGATCCACATCAGCAGCATCACAAACAGGATGCTCGAAAAATGAAGCTGGGCAAAATCAATGCTATTGAAACCTGCGGTCCGGGGTGTGGTTGCCGTGGCAAAGGCCAGCACCAACTTCCCGACTCCCTGGTGATCTGCAAAGACATGGTCAAACTCATTGACAAACAAGAGTATGGTCGCAAAAACGGTGATACAGGCCGTGGTGATCAGGTTGATCTTACTGTTGATGGTCATCACCCAGGGCCGATAATAATTCTCCTTTGTCGTCCATTTTCGCAGCAACCGGTCTGCCAAGTGCTTGATATATTTGATCACATTGATGACAATGGGAAAGCCCAGCCCCCCAAAGATATAGATGCAGGCTACTGCCAGCTGGAAACCATAGTTGTAATATACCTGCTGGTCCATCAGTCCCTTGGGCAGGGTCGAGAAACCCGCATTGCAGAAGGAAGACACCGCATGAAAAAGAGCGATAAAAATACGTTCGGCCACCGTCGTGCCGGGCAGTCCCGTGATGCTCCAATAAATCGCTGCCGCACCGACCAGCTCAATGCCAAAGGTAATGGCGATAGTGCGTTTTAACAGCACAAATACTTCACCCAGCCGTTCGGTATTCGAAAAATCGCGGATGGCAAGCTGGTTTTCGTAACTGCTGCCGCCTTTCAGGAAGTAAGTAAAGAGCCCGGCAAAGGAAAGAATCCCTATCCCACCAGCCTGGATCAACAACAGGATGAAGACCTGGCCCCATAGGGTAAAATGGCTGGCCGTGTCGACCACGACCAATCCGGTCACGCAGACCGCACTGGTGGCCGTAAAGAGGGCATCCAGCCAAGATATGGGCTGATTCAATGCGATGGGCAGCTTCAAAAGAACCGTACCAGCAATAATCAATAGGAGGAAACTAAAGATAAATAGCTGCGCAGGGTTATAAAAACGTTTTCTGATCACTTCTTTTCAAATATGCTCTAAAACTAAAAAAAATATTTTGCTCCAAGGTCCTGCATCTATTCAAAATAATGAACAGACAGAAGCAATGATCAAAATCATACTATTCATCAGGCAATATTTGTAATTTCAGTAAGAGATTACGAATATTGCCTTTTGTCTTTTTAGCTACAGATCACCTCCTAAAAATGGACATCCCGCGGCTATACAGTCGAATCAGTCCCTATGGAAACAGGCTAAAAAAACAATCGGAACTACAAACATAGATTACATTTATACATTAGGTAAAACAACACATTAAGCTAGTTATCAATGCTAAATATTATTTAAATGGGCATTTTAAAAAAATTAAGGAACTTGTTTTTTAGCACATCCCGAGCAAGCGACAAGCCTATTGCAGCAAGTGGGCCGGCAGACCGGCCTGTGGTCAGCAAGGGACAGGTATGGTCATATCATACCCGGAAAGGAGAAGAACAATCCATGGCCACCGTATTGGCGGTAGAGCCGGGACCAGACGGGAAAAATATGATACACCTTAACATCACCGGGCTTAGCCTGATCAATGCCCAGGGTGAGCAGGTGGGCAGCATTATCGAGCATGTACCCATGGCCGAAGATGCATTTTGGGCAAGTGTGATACAACCAATGGGATCGGCCGCCACCACTTTGGGTGAGGGATATTATCTGTGGAAAGCCGACTTCGAGCGAAATGAAGCTGGGATCTGGGACATTCCACTAGCACAAGTGATCACACTGATCGAAAAGAGCATACCCTAGGTGTCCTTAACAAACAAAGCAACAAAAAAGTGCTATACATCACTCCTTATATGCATAAAGCACACCGACGTGGTGTGCTTTATGCATTAAAGTAAGGCCATCCATCAATGGCGCTCTTTTCTTTTCCAACGCCCCAGCAGGTGGCTCACCCCAAAGCTGACCAGCGTGCCCAGGGCAGCGGTGAGCATGGTGTGCAGCACATCACCAAAAGAGAAGCTGGCCCAGATGGAACACAGTGTGCCACCCAGCGCCGAGATGCGGATATCATTCCATTTCATCCGGCTTGCCCCTTTCCTCTACCTGGCCATTTTCCGTACCTGACACCTGATCCGGTGGCTCCGGTTCTTCCTCCTTCAGCACCGTCTCCACGATGCCCAATGCCAGCGCGATATAGCGCAGTACCTTCGGTGTCCTGCCCGGTAGCTTAACGGGTGCCATCAGGACCGCCTGAAGCACCTTTCCGATTTTATTTAAGATCTTTTTCATGATAGCAATTAAAACTGACCGAATGAGCGATCATCAGCATCATATTCCGACTGCACATTGATGAAGCCCAAAGGCGTTAAAAATGAATTCCTGTCTGAACGTAGTGAGTTTGAATTCATTTAGCCATTGGACAATAGCAATTGCATCAAGGAATAAGCGATTGATCGTTCGTCGGCCAATTATCGAATATTTAAATACACATCATCCCCCATATCCCAAAGGCTGTAGACCAGTGCTTTGAGTTTCGCCAGCGCTTTACCGCTATGGTCGCCTGTCCCTTCACCAGTTAAACTGGTAACCGGAGCAATACAGCCCTGCAGCTCCTCCAGCGCATTATTGGCGGCATGGATCAGGATGGCTTCTCGCCCCAAAACGACCGGAATACCGATCTGTTCGCCATGCTTGGGGTAGCGCCGCTTTTGCAGTTTATACTGTCCAATTGGGATACAGCTGAGCCGGGGTATATTATTGCGATCGGGCAGTTCGATTGTATGACAGATTTCTTCGCCCAGATACGTAATGGTTCCATTAGTTCCCTTTGCTCCATATTTACGTTGGAGCAGCAGAATATGTTTTGTTTTCATTTAGTTGAATACCCTAAATAGCTTGACCGTGAATACTTTGAGCCATATCTGTTTGACAGCAACAGATAGAGATGAAAGCCATCATTCCGGAAACCTTCAGGGATCGGAACGATAACCCTTCCCTCCCGGCGTTGCCAAATTTGCTCATTGACAAAGGCATAACCCTTTTCCACCTGGTAGGCACAGAGGCTCAATCGGTCGTCATGATTAACTAATCCTGAGCATTGTATTTCATGGGTCACCTCGATGCGATCGACGTAACGATGCACTTGTGCATGAATAACACCCCACAGCGAGCCTTCACTTAGCCGCACCAAGGCAGGGTCGACAAGCGGACCATCCTTTTCATGTTTAATTGCCATTTGCAAGGTATAGCCCAATGCCAGCCCGGCAGGCAGAGATCTTTTTCGTTTCGCCATTTCGGCAAAGCCCTTTTTAATCAATCCATTTAGGGGAGCCAAAAAAGCATGTCCGACTTTAAATGCATCCCGTGCACGTTGCTGTGCTGGAGTAGGTATTTTTTTAGTCATAATACATGGTATAAAAAGGCTGAGCCAGCATGACTCAGCCCCTGTTCAATTAGATCAGCTGTATCTCGCCTAGATACACACTTTTAGACACCTTAGTTTTAGACCGGTTGGACAAAAACAGCCAGGTATGTACTGCACCCGTTGCCAGGTGCTCGGGCACTGTGAACGTCACCGTGCCCAATGCCCGCGTACTCGGTGCCGGTGTGGAGATAAACTCATCCTTCTCGGCATGATAAGCCAGCACATAAACCAAATCATCCGCGAAGGTTTCAAAGGTCTCGCTGACGCCTGTACTCCATGTGAAGGTAAGATCTCCAGCATCATACGCGACAGCTACCGACCCACCGCCGTACAAGCCACCATCCGCTATACTGACCTTGGCATAGTCAAGCGCGTAGTCCGGGTAGACACCCGTGATAGCCTTGTCCAGATTAAATTGAAATGCCGCATTGATCGGTGTCAATTTTTCCGTATTTTTACGACCGAAGCCAATCTTCAAAAAGAAGTTGATCGGCAACAGAAAACGCATCAGCGTTTTAAATTTTTCCTGCTGCATCATTTGGGCCTCCGATGCGGGCTTTGATCTTTTTTTATAAAGCCCTTTAATGTAGTTGATACTCTTCCAACTACTTCCGATTACTGAGCCGGCTTTACCCTTAAAGCCTCCATTTGCTCCGTTTACAATAGTTCCCATGTGTTAAAATCAACCCTGTTTTGTACCGGTACAGCTGATTGACATAACAAACATAAAACACTTTAAATCAATAACAAATACTACAAAAACAATAGACCGACAGCTGACCGATAGGCTTCGGAAACTTGACCGATTAGGGACCGAATCCGGTTCAAAACAGGCACTCTTTTGAAGCAAAATAGGGTAAAATTAGACTACATTTCCACGGTAATTTATGGGCTGTTTGGAGTCAGTCAACACCCTACTAATTCCCTATTAACTTCTACCCTTTATCGTGTATTTTGCGAGCCGGCTTCGGCTGGGGATGCAATTTATCCCGATGAATCCCCGAAGCCAATTCGATGCCGACTGCCGCGGAGCTGGGAGTTGGTCAGGAGAAAGTCCGAAGAAGATTGGGCAATCGGGCGAATAATCGTAGCTTTGAAACCCATAAAAATATAGAATGGAATTAAGACGATATCTCCCCTCCGACCTGACACAGATCAGCCAGCTATTTTATGATACAGTGCATACGGTCAATGCAGCAGATTACAGTAAGGAGCAGCTGGATGTATGGGCTACTGGTCAGCTTGACCTGGACAACTGGAACAAATCCTTTTTGACCCACTATACCCTCGTTGCAGTCGTGAATAATGAAATAGTCGGATTTGGTGATATCACTATGGAAGGCTACATCGACCGACTTTATGTGCACAAAGACTATCAAGGACAGGGTATCGCTACCGCACTATGCAATGCATTGGAAAATGCCATCGAGAGCGATCAATTTACCACCCACGCTTCGATTACGGCAAAGCCTTTTTTCGAGCGCCGCGGATATCGGGTGATCCGTGCGCAACAGGTCAGCCGAAACGGTGTGGAGCTGACAAACTATGTGATGGAAAAAAATAAATAAAAAACGTCTCTCCAGTAAGAGAGACGCCCGAAGAAAGTAATCCGCGTACAGGTAAAAATCAATTGATCGAGCGGTACTATAGACCGCGGTAGCTATTGCGCAAGCGATCTACATCCACATCCCGGTAGTAGCGTTTGTTGCGCTCACGTTTGGCTACGCAGATATAACCATCCCGCTGCAAGCGATAGAGTGTCTCGGTGGAGATGCCGACATGTGCTTTAACATATTCCGCATCACGAAGTATGACATTGTCTGCTTCTAGCTGCTCCCGTAGGGCTAGATAATTCGCCAGCTGGCGCTTTACCGCCAATAGTTCCAGCAAGATCAATTTGTGGGCATGGGACTGCCCGGGGCTTATGGAAAAGCCCCTGAGGTACTGATTTTTACGCATACATATATATTTAGGGTTTATAAAAGACGGGTTATTCAGCTGGTTTCCTCATTCCTGCAATATTTTTCCGGCGCGACCGACTGATCGGAAGGCTAACTTTTTCACCTTCGGTGAGCCACAGCTTGGCACCATCAATATCTTTGACAAATTTAAAGTTGACAATGTATCCCCGATGGATACGCGCATAATAAGAAAGGGGCATATTTTCTTCGATCTCCTCCATGGTGATTCTGCAGATCAGCCGCTCGTTGCGGGTCACGATCTCCACATAGTTGTCTATGCTCTGGATATAGATAATATCTTGGTAGTGCAATACTCGTTTACTACGGGAGTCTTTCACTTCATACACATAGTATTGGCGCTGTACTTCTGGAGCAATTATAATTGGCATACCCAATCGTTTAAGGCATTTATTCAATGCCAAGAATACAGCTTCAAAGCTGACATTTTTCATGAGGTAATCACAGGCATCCAATTTGTAGCTATCGAGGGCGAATTCAACATAAGCCGTGACAAAGACCAGCGCAGGTCGCATGTGCTGCGGCAAGATCTTGTAGAGCTCAAATCCCGAAAGCGCAGGCATCTGTATATCTAAAAAGAGTATATCGACCTTATTGCGCATCAGGTAGTTGAGCGCCTCTTTTCCATCCTCAAACACCTTTATATCTTCAAAATCACCTATTTTGTGAATATCTTTTAATTTTAAGATCTGCTCTACCACCCGATTGGCATCCGTTCTGTCATCATCGACCACGACAATACTATATTTAGGCATAATTAATTCATAAATTTTAACTCCACCACAAAATACTTTTCCTCCTCAATCCGATACGCAAGATTTACGCGGTCTTCTTTCAAAGGTTCAAAAAGACGATTGACCAGTTCTAGTCCCTTGCCAGTTCCTTTGTTCTTATTTTCGCTCGCAATCCGATTGCGTACCATAAAAATGGTGGTATCCTTTTCTCGAATCCACTCTATAACAATAGGAATAGTTTTACCAATCGGGCTATAGGAAACCGCATTTTCAATCCAAGTCATCAGCGAAAGTGCGGGGACAGACCTGTTCCAAATATGACCTGGGACAAGCTCCTCGCCTTTGATCTCTATGGTCCGATGTGTGCACATATCCATCAATTGTTTGAGATATTCCCATTCCTCAATCAAACCTACCCTAGGATTATGTGCGGCAATTTTATTGATAACGTATTGAAAGAAATCCAGCACTTTAAGATCAAAAACAATTTTCTTCTTCGCTGCAAACTGATAAAGTTTAAACAAAAAATGTCCAGACAGCAGCGCATGATCAGCAATATCTTTTACGGCGAGCTGAAGTTCATCTATTTTCATTATTTTCTCTCTCTTCTGCCACAAAACAGTATCGAGCGAGAGGAAAAGCAACACAAATGCAAGCCCACGAACGATTTTAATAAATAGCTTTTGCGCATCCCCATCCGTCCAGGGGAAATAGAACACCACGCCATGTACAGTCAGAAAACTATAATAGTACCATTTTACGATGGGATAAAGCATTACAATCAGTACAACTCCGGGCATCAGTACAAACCAGAGTCGATATTTCTGCAGTCGTATGATATGGAAAATTATAAAACTGACACTAAAATAAAATACATATGGAATTATGAACAGTATAAAAATGTTTAGTGGGTGATTTAGCCATAAATTTTTGAATAGGATCCCCAACAGTAAGCCAAACAATGTGACTCCGACTAAGTATCTATAACGCAATTTATTATTAAAAAAAGTAAGGTTTAGTGATAAAGCTTTCATATCTGAATTGGTCAAGTTATTAACCCAAATTAACTAATATTATCTTTATTAGCAATAATTTCATAGAAAAGCTTTCGTGACAAATCAAATAGATAACCTTTATCCGCAAAGGAAAAAGGAACCATATAGCTGCCCTGACACCTTGCATCAATACCAGCCCGCTGGTCAAATCCCTTATAATGGTGCATCAGACCCCAGTTTTCCCAGGCTGTCCAATCCTGCTGCATCATTGCATGAAAGTATTCCTGCAGTTTGGTAAAGGCATTTAAGAGCGCCATCGGATTATTCTTGTCCGCAGGTGTTAAGACGGTGAGCGGATCACCGACTTGCCAGGTTGGTCCGGTATGATGAAGTTTTGGACTTAGATGAATGGCGTATACAGGTAGTCCTATTCGATGTGCAAGCTTGAGTAGGTTACTACGCCAATAAAAGTAGCTTGCACCGAAAGAGACTCGAAGTCGGCCATGCTCCCTGTTACTTCCGTTGTTACCGGCTGATTCATTCGCATCTAAGAATACTAGGATCAGTCGACTCTTGGAAATGGCCTGAAGTATCTTGCGTATGACCATTGCGTTACTCGCTTCCAGACATTCGAGCCTATCGGCTGGCAAGCCCATAGCAGCGAGATCAAGTGCATATCGCGTACGCTCTCTGTCCAGCACTGAAGCCGAGACGACTATGGTAAGTCGGTACCCAGCTGCGACCAGATAACGTGGCAAAAGGCGATATGGGCCATAATGAAATGTAAATACGATGCTGCCGGGTAAAGAGGCTAGCTCAACGTTAGGAGATTGATGCAGGATATTTTCAAAAGGAAAATCTCGATTCATTAGGGCAAACCGTTGGCGATGATCTTTCCACCGTTGATAACCGGCCTCCAGTTCGACCGCAGACTTATCCGGATAAAAGCCTTGTACATTAGCCATCCACAGCAGACATTGCAATTCTTCTTTTTTTTGATTGTTCATGCAGTTTTAGTTTAATATGGCCCAGGTGATTTTGAATCACCTGACGCCATTGTTTAACGATTAAGGCCTATAAAGATCCTGGCCAACACTTATCATCTTCCAGATCGCCCAATATCGGGTCTTCACCCACGATCTCAAAAACTGTGTACCCGGCGAAAAGATCAGTTACTGTTGTCTGCAATTCATTTTCCATGTTAAATTCATTTTGTTGACTCGAAAGATGCAGGTCGAATCTATCCTGCTCTATCGTACGATATATTTATCAATGATCAGCTGATAAACAAATTTGCAACAAGCAACGGGAAAAAAGCAAGTCGGGGGAAATAGAGCAAAAAAACGGCACTGAACTGAAAAGTTGATGACGACAAGGGTTTAAAATACCATTCACCCCTACTATATGCTGTTCACCCCTCAAATAGGTCATCTATCCCTTAAATAATAAATAATTAATCAAATGGTTAAATTGCATGTTCCTTTTTTATGATAAAATGCCAACATAAACTAAACAATAAAAAAAAGTAAAGAAGACCTACTCGATCCCTTTTTTGGGAATATTCATCCGCAATGGCAGAATGAAATCCCTGAGCTGTCAGCCGTATTTGAAGAAGAACGATTTATCAGGAGTGAGCAGCTGATCAATGACTGGGGCGATCTGTATCTAATTGTGGATGGGATCTTTGGTAAGTATGAGAAAACCTGTCCTGTACGCTATGCCATTGCTGGCGAATCGCTGATGATCCCCAACCATCGGCACGCTTATCAATTTACCGCCCTGAGCGATTGCCGCACCTATCGCACCTCCCTCAAACAATTGGAGGAGATTAATGATCGCAATCCCAAAGTTTTTTACCTCTACGCCAACCTTAAGGAAAGGCAGCAGAGCTATCTCGATTACAGGCACAAGCTTTTGTCGCTCCATAATCAAGATAAATATGATTTTATCTTTAATAAATACCCCGACATACTTTCGCATATTACACAAAAGGAGCTCGCAAAGTTTATGGGCATCAGCATGGAACTGTTGCGCCGGATATTCAGGGACAGGGAGTATTAGGGCTCCAATTTTTGGATTTTTGAATACCAATATTTTGGATTTAAGCATACAAATCATAGTGCTCCAAATACCAAAATATAACGCGTATTGCTTTAGAACTTTGTAATAGCAGGTCGGATATAGCAGATCAATGCCATTCAACTTAATCGAAGAAAGTAACATGTACCGGTAAAACGCTATCCGAAATGCCCCATTAAAAACAAAATTATGAAACAATACAAAAGAAAATTTGCCCTCTTCCCGAGTATCAAGGTTAGCCAATTTCTAGGAATTTGGTAGCCAAATAGGAGAAAGCTTCGTGATGACAAGTTCGAAGAGCCAAAAATATAAACTTGTCACATAGCTCAATTATTTATTAAAAGCACTAAGTGCAGAGAAAATTATGATTACATTAAAAAATACGCGACTACTTGTCGCCACATTATTCGCACTATTTGTAGGAGCATTTTTCGTTGTTAAAGCAATGAACCAACCGGAAGATAAAAAGTCTGAAATTGGTAACAACCAAAATCAGTTGACAGAAATGACCTGGTACTATCAATTAAACAGTACCAATCCGGCTGATATTAACAATCCAGCCAACTATGCGCTTACTAAACCTGACGAGGACGTCACATGTGGTTCTGGTCCAATTGTCTGTGAAATTCAGGATACCGCAAATCCATCGAATAGTTCGCAGCCAGCACTATCGCATGGTAACGTGAGCGATAATCCAGATGATTACGACAGAACGTTAAGAACAGCATTTTAAACGCAAGAGCCGGGTAATAAAAATTGCCCGGCTCTTTTGTTCTATCTCGGATTTTGCGGCATCCCCGTAATTTCGATAATCTCAGCAGGAAGCGGCAGCGCATAGCGGTTATCATTCCGCTGCAAAGACACTTTTTTCCCTCCTACATCCCGCATCGGAATAATCGTTTCCTGATCAATCTTATTCAATCGCTTGATATCCGACCACCTTGAATCGCGCATGATGAATTCTTTGCGCCTCTCATCGAGCGTAAGTTTAAGCAATTCATGCTGACTTTTTTCAGCGAGTGTAGGTACATATCCTTCGGCATACCTGTTTTTTAGAAATACAGTGAGATATTCTTTGGCTTCTTCTACCTTATTTAATCGAACTAATGCTTCAATGGCATTTAAATAAGCGTCTGCAATGGTCAAGCCCATAAATAGTCCCCGCGAGCCTACGTACGAGCCTTTAAAATAATAGCTTCCATCTTTATTTATTTCAAAAAACAGCTTTTTGCGAAGATCATGCTGACTATAAGATGCATACAGTGTTGTATCAATCTTGCAATATTTTTTATCAAGCAAAGTATAAGCACCTCCGGCTACTATAAAGACAATTTCCTCTTCAGAGCCGATAAATGGATAGCGCTCTGTTGCCTTATAGGTCTTCAGATCTTTTAGTTTGCTATTGATGGAGAGTGCTTTTTTGGCATAGTCAAGTGACTTTTCAAAATCCTGCATATGCTGATAAATGGAGGACAGCAAGACATACGCAGCCTGAACAGAAGGCAGATGCCGATTGCTCTGTTCTATCGGCAATAGCTTTTCGGCCATATATAGGTCATCTAAAATCTGCTGATAACAGACTTTGACCGAAGCCCGCTCGGATGGGACATTAAAATCATCTGTCAAGCGCAAAGGAATGCCCAGATCTGTTGCTGCCCCTTCCTTATCATAAGCTTTTGAAAATAACCCCACTAATTTGTAAAAGCCAAAAGCACGAAAGAAATAGGCCTTTCCTTTAACTTCTTCTGCCCGCTTGTTTTGTACAGACCAAGCCGTTATTTTATTCAACCTAGTCAACACATGATTACTATAATAAATGGTCTTGTAATAATCCAACCATGCGCTTAGCGAGTTTTGGAAAAAGATTTCAGGGCCCCAACCATAAATCTCCCGGTCGATGATATCCATAGATTCCCAGCTGGCTTTATCCAGATAATAATTGTCAGCCGAAGCCTCACCCAGCCCCATAACATAGTAATTCATGACTTGGGTGCTATTCAATAGCGCATCCAGATCATCCAGATTATCGGCTTCCTTTAAGTTTGCGTCTACTTTTTCATCCAGAAATTTATTGCATGATAGGATCTGTACACAAAACAACAAACCCAATATAAAATATAATGCTTTCATCATTGTCGTATTAATAAGTTAATCTTACACCTACTGCCAGTAGCTTCTGCGGCTTTAACTGTTCAAAGTAATCCGGGTCGATACCTTTTTTATTCTTTTTCCAGATAAGCCCTAAGTTGGTAGCATTACAGAATAGCCGCCCCGAAAACTTGTTTTTCACCGAAAATCTGTAAGCAAGGCTAACATTTTGTAGCCTAATGTGGCTTGCACTTTCAACCAATACCGACGAGTTTTCATAGAATGAATTGCGCTGACTGTCATTTGGATAAAGGAATGCTGGAATATCGGTTTTGTATTCATCTCCTGCTACTTTCCATCGCTTTTCAAAATCCCCACTTCCCGCTCCCAAGGCGGCCATAGCAATCAATTCACCATAATTGAGTGACCTCCGCCGGAATACATGTCCAAATTTATACAGTAAACTAGCGGAAACATCAAAATTGCCAATTGTCAAAGCTGGATTAAAATAACCTGAATATTTGGGTACCACTGATCCCTTATATTCCAATACAGACTTGTCCTGTAATCTTATCTGCTGGTAATCTGTTGAAGCCTCCCCTGCAAGTTCTCCAAGTGGATTACCATCCCCATCGAGTCCAAGCCATTTGTAAGCCAGGATAGAATACACCGGATAGCCTATCTGACCGTTGACGGAAGAGCCATTGCTTAAAAACTGATAGGCATAGTCACCTTCAAAATGGTAGGCAGTGACCTTGCTGCTGTTTACGTTAACCATCAACTGTGGGCTGAAAGACAATTTATTGCCGAAAGGAATATTGGCATTCAGTCGGATATCTAGCCCCTCACCTTTCATTGCCGCTATATTGCGCATGACACCTTTGCTTGGAATAGCCGTATAGTCAACCGGAGCAGTTCCAAATAGGTCATCGCCCCATTTGACGTAATAATCCAGCGAGCCACTCAGTTTGTTACCGAAGATAGCAAAGTCAAGGCCCGTATTCCATGTTGTATTGCGTTCCCAGCGCAAATCGGGATTACTATATTGTCCTATAATAGCCCGTGGCAGATTGGTATATTGATCTGGTTTCATATAGCGTATCGTCGTGATCGCCGAACGAGACTGATCCACATTTCCGCTCACACCATAAGAACCCCGTATGCTCAACGAATTGATCCAACCTACCCCAAAGAATTGCTCGTCCGACAAATTCCACTTATATCCCGCAGACCAGAGCGGCTGCCAACGTTCATTGGTCTCCACACCAAATAGGTTGGAAGCATCACGGCGCACACTTCCTGTGAGAATATACCTGCTTTTGTAAGCGATCGAAGCATTCGCATATTGTGACATAAAGCGATCGGTCCGCAAAGTTTTACCATCGTTATAAGGCAGATAAATAGTTGACTTATTGATAAAATGCCGATATGGATTTAAATAATCTACCTTAGCGAGCGTATACGTATTGGGGTCAAATCCGTAAAACCTATTGGTCATATTTTCATTCGTCGTGTTACGCCATTCGGCGCCAAGCAATGCTGTTACCAAAAAATTGCGCCATTCTTTACGATATGACAATCCAGCCCGGAGGTCATATGACTTTTTTGATCCCATAGCCTGATCTATTATGCCACCGTTGGGAATCCCGGAAGAGGCCGTACCGTTTTTATAGTCAATCTGTGTATAGCGGTTGATCAGATCACGCACCATATAGCTGTCCGCATCGTACGTAGACTTATTCTCCGTTGATATGTATTGATACCTGTAGCTACCCTGTAGATTGAGCCCATCTGCCAGCTTAATATCAGCGCCCAAATTGGCCAATACCATATTGGATAGTATCGTGCTGCGTTGCTTTTGGTATTCGTTTAGAGGATATTCAAACCAATCTTTCATCAGCCCACTACCGACAGTATCGAGATAGCCAACCCGATAGTCCGCATGCCGTAGGGCGCTCCCATCGGTGTCGGCCAACATGATATAAGGCCTGGTGCCAATAGCACTATAAGCTTTCTTTCCCGAGGTCGCCCTTTCGTTGACATATTGGATATCGGAAGAGATTTTGATCCGCGGATGCAATTCAATTTCCACAAAGCTACGCAACAGGCTTCGTTTAGACTTTTCATTCAATGTACCGATATTATCGTCCAAACGAGCCGATAGTTGATAGCGCAACTGACTAGCACCACCTTCAAAACTCAAATTATGATTTTGATTTACTGACCTGCCATACATATAGCGCGCGTAATCATCCCTGACATCCAGTGTGCGAAGTCTTTCGATCTCCCGCTCATGATCCGCGGCATTTCCAAGGCCATCACGAATGGCAATCAGGCGCTCTACCACAGGAGAAAGATAAGGCATCGTATAGGAGTTTTCATTGTTTTTGTAATATCCCTTCTCAAATAAGAAGCGTTCGAGATCGATCACGCCTGACGAAGATATCTGATTAGGATAATATAGATCAGGCCTGCTCTGAAACTGTATAGCACTTGTCAGATTTATTTTGTTGGCCATCTTGTAACGGCCTTTTTTTGTGGTAATGACAACGACACCGTTCCCTGCTCGCGCACCCCATATCGCTGCAGCCGCAGCATCCTTCAAGATGGTGATATCAGCAATATCCTCTGGGTTGATCCAATTGAGGTCACCCTCAAAAGGGAAGTTATCCAAGACAATCAATGGTAGATTACTATTGTTAATACTGCTAAGCCCACGAATAGTCATTGCCCGCCGATCGGATCCCTTATCGAACAAAATTGGAGAGTTGCCTTCCAATTTTTGAAAAATATTGCTTCCAAAAATATCCTGCGTACGGTCAAGCGCTATTTTATCTACCGCCCCGGTTGACATACGCTGTCCTATCTTTTGATATCCGGTGTTGATGACAACCTCCTCAAGCACATTGTCCAATTTTTTGAGATCGACTATATTGCCTTTCAGCACCTGTACAAGCGACAGTACTCGCTTTACATAGTTTAGATGAGAAAACACCAAGCTGTCAACCTTTACAGTTGTGGACAAGCTGAAATATCCATCTATATCCGTTTTCCCAATAAAGTTTTTCCCTGATACACTTACTTCACTTATTGGAGCAGCAGATTGTTGGTCGACAACACGAATGCGAATTGTTTGACTACTTACTTTTGTTAAGGTACATAGTATCAATATAAATAAGAATGTGATTCTCATAATCCCCTCCTTTCCGTGACCTGAATAATGGGCTGCTTGCGCAATTCCTGTTTCAATTCATAGCCAGACACCGCCAGAGCCTTGAGCAGATAACCAGGCTCCTGCAGCCTAGCCTCATCAATAGACACACTATCTTGTGATCTTATGGTACTTTCTATTGTATAAATTGGTCCTCTCGGCTTATCTATCGGCTGATAATTAAGCTGACGCACTAAGTCTGAGAAAGACAGCTTACTGCCTTTATTTTCTTTAGTTTTATTTCGTCGTGTAGGATGGATCACCCTACAAAGCACTTCACGCACCGTCATCTGGAAATCATAGCCTTTTGCATTGAGCAAGGCGATCATCGCATTTTTTTTCATTTCGGACTTTCGCATCGCCAGTGGAGCCACAGACTCTACACCAACCGCATATTTTGCGAGCCATTGATTTAGCGGGAGCTCCTGCTCTTGACCATAGTAATTAAATTGATTTTCATTTTTCACATCAAGAAAAATGCGATTGTGCCAATAGCTATCGAGCAGCTCATACATGGCCAGCTGAAGGCTTTTATTCGTAATCAGAATACGTTGGTTTTGTTCATTCTTTTTATACGAGGTAACCCCATGCAGCCCTACTATCGGCCCCAGCACAGTAATACGGGCAAGCGTTGCTTTTTGAAAGGCTATATTACCCTGCTCTGCGATCTCCTTTTTGGGGTCATAATCAAGAATATCAGCTTTAACCAACTCCTTTCCATAGGTACCATCTTTTAGCCTCTGCATTGCTTGCTGATGGAGTATCTCCGGCTGCGCAATTGCCAATACCTTATTATCTTTTAAAACAACAATATGCGGAAGGATGCGATGTGGAAAATACTTTTTTAGGATCTTATCCGCTACGATTGTAGGAAAATTGAGTGCGAAACGGTTATTGAATTTGCTAACCTCGGCATTATCCTGATATGTAACACCTATAAAAGCGATATCATTGTCTTTGTAGGAATTAGAAGCCATGTACTTTTTAATTGATCCGATACAGGACCCGCACCAGGTAGCCCAAAAATCCAATATAATCAGCTTTTTGCTTTTCAACTTCTTCAATTGCAACCCTTGTAAACTGGCCGGATCATACATGGTATTGAATACCTGATCCCATAATTCTTGAGGGATCTGGTCACCAATTTTTAGAGGCGCAATTTTTAAGAGCCCATCCGCCCCGCTGTCCTTGCGGGGCGTCTGAGCTGATAAACTAAACATCTGAAACATAAGAGCTAATAAAATAAATGCTCTTATGTTCTTCAATGCCTTTAAAAAACAAGTTAAATAGGATTGAAAAACTAAAATGAATAAGATTACAAATAGTGTAATCTGTATAACTGGAATATTGACCGCCTTATCTAATAAGGCAGACATATCGTTTGATCTTTTCATATTCTGCTTATTATTAAGGTTATTCTGCTATGCGACCAAAGAACTCATGGATTCGCTTCGTTATTTCGAGCTCATCCAAGCTAATTAAAGTTTTTTCAGCTTCGGAAATATCAATTTTACCGATATCCATAAAGTCTTTATGTACATGGAAATAAGCTATTAACACCGTCATCATGTCGACGGCAAATACTTGTTTGTGACAGATCTCCAGAACATTCTCGCTTGCCAAACGGTCTGCCGATTTTTTCAACAGCATATTGATCGTATTCTGAATAGTATTGATATCGTACTTACTCCAAAATTCTACGATCTTTTTAATCGGATCATACGCTGGTTCGTGTACTTGGTATATGGCTAGCTCTAGGGCGAGCACATTTGAATATTTTTGATTCATTTTTAAGGTTCATAAAGATGACTTTGGTAATGTCCTATCGTTTGAATAAGACATACCATCCCCCATTGCAAAAAATTTGCATTCAAAAGAGGTGTCATTGCATGGATCTATCAGTCCTTGCAGGTGTCACAAATTAAGAATAAACAAAATCCCGAAAAGCACCTCAAAACGGTTACAAAGCATTGATTAGGGGGATATTATGGTGCTTCCTGTCGGGAAAGATAAAAAACCGACCTGTGTTTTATAGAAAAACTATACAAAAATTCCTTAGTTTATTTGCAACAATAAATATTAAATGCTAATTTTAAGTTGTTCACGCTCGGATAGAGCATTTAAATCTATTGTTAACCTGATCTAAAGAGAATGTTGTATAACAGACAGATCGGAAAACCATGAACAAGGGAGTCCTTTTTTGTATCCTATCGTCATGTTACAAACCTGCGATAGCAGCTCTCTCCTGTTTCGGTTTTTAGTGATTTAATAAACTATTCTGGCGCGCGGATAGCGTTCTTTATGGGAATAGCGTGTTCAAACCGATGGTCTACCTCCTGGAGGTAACCTGTGGTTTTTTGGTGAGTGTTTTCTGTTCGTTTTATCATAATCTAATTGTGGTTATAAAAAACGATGTGCTCAGAAAGCTAAGAAATAGTTGGCTTATATTGTAATAACAATGAAGCGAACTTCCAAGCTTTGCACGTGGCGCCGTCAAGAGCCTCTAAGACCGAAATCCTAGTTCCACAAAGACTGACAGGAAGCCCGCTCCATTGAGATGTATGCAAAGATACTAAAATCAATGGAAAGCGAACCCCATGTCGACCTACGTGGAAAATTTGACGGCTTTCGTGCGTAAGTGACATCGTTTGGAATGAATAACATTCCCTGTTGTCGCATTTTATTTACTATACAAATATATATCAAAATAATGACTTTAACAAAAATAATTTACAAAAGTCATCAAAACAATCTTGCAATTCTATGAGTACATTATTCGGGAAATACTTTGACAAATTAAAAGCGAGCAAAACAAAGGTTGCAGATATTACTGGTCTTAAAAGACAGAGGATAAGTGATCTTTGCAATAAAGATAATAGTAAACCGACACCGTCAGAATTTTACAAAATAATACTTACCGCAATCTTGTTAAAACATCTTCCAGAAATTGAGTTCAATAATGCAATAAATGAGATATTCCCAAATAGACCTAAGGAAAACTTCCTTCGAGAACTTGATAATTTATCGCCAGAGGTAAGGTTTATACTGACACATTGTTTAACACAAAAGCAAGTTGAAAAAGATATTAAAATGTCTGATGGTAAAATAAGCAGACTCGCCAGTGAAGTAGTTAAAGATCTCGAAGCAATAGAATTTATAAGCTTTATTGAAGGATTAGGAGAGAATGTTTTAGAAACTTTTAAGAGAATTTATGGGTCTATCAAAACTATTGATATTCTCCTACCAGATGCTTCTATATTAAATGACAGGACAAATAAGGTATTTCAATACATCTCCACCTATAATAATTTGGATGTAGATGCCATGACGATGGATTTTGCTGATGATGTTGTCTTCTTAAATATCATGAATGGTGAGAAAACGATGGAATTGCAAGGAATCGAGGAGTTCAAAAAACAGGCGGTCGAAGCCCTATCCTACTTTAGCGAAAGAAAACAATCCATTGAGACGATGACTCATAAATACAATTCTACCGAGATCGTAATTAGCTACAGAGCGATCGCGGCTATCGATTTTCCTAATGGTCTGAAAAAAGGCGATGAAATAAGATTAAAAGGCAAATCTATTTTTGAGTTCTCGGCTGATGGGAAGATTAATCGGTTGACGGATATTTCCTAACTCACTTTGTGTGCCACCATGCTTAAGAACAAAATTGATAAATGAATTATCACAATCGAATATTCAAAGTTGTCACCAATTCAGATAATGGCGACACTTCAAGTGAAACGACATTTCAATACCAACAAGAAGGAAATATCCTCACCTCTATTTATTCTGGTGGTAGCATTGTCTCTGGACACTTGTTAGGTCTCGTTGATGAAAATGGCAACGTTGATATGCGATATCATCATATTAATTCTGATGGGGAAATAATGACGGGGCTTTGTAAATCTAGACCAGAGATTCTTGAAGATGGAAGGATTAGACTGCACGAGGAATGGAAATGGACAAATGGAGACCAATCTTGTGGCAAGTCTATTATTGAAGAAATCGTATAAATCATGTTAAATACTTGAACAGATTAAAACAAAATATATTAACCACTAAACTTATAATATTATGTTCTCATTCGGACTACTGATGTACCTCATATACGGAGGATTTATTGCAATTTGCCTCTTCGGTCTTTACCTGGTTCTTTCGAGCCTACTTAATAGATATCTGGTCGCCAAACGCGATCACACCGCAGCGCTACGTGAGCAAAATGATATTCTAAGGGATATTGTGAAATCTGTTAAACCTAACGACAACAATAATCCTTTTACAACCAATATGTAGATTATGACAAAATCTCAATACGCTAGTCTAAAATTGAAAACAGCTATGACCTAATTAACTAAAATAGTAAAATATATTAAAAACCACAATTATGAATTGGATTGACATCAGAACTCAGTTACTCGTATTTGATCAACATTATGTTGTTTCAATAACTAAAAACAATTATACCTTTTTGGCAATAGCTCATTTCGAACAAAATGAATGGTTTTATGTAAATGAAGGTGAAAAAAGGGATCGAATTAATGATCGAATTAATGGATGCATAGATAATTTGGCGATATATATAAGATAGCAGATAGTATGATTTTCAAAGCGGAGGACATAATATGGGTAAAAAACGTTAAAAGAGATAAAGGCTCAGCTTGGGCATACTATGAAGAAGATAGAGATAATGTTTTTTACCTTAATTTTTCGAAAACTCAAGTCAAAGGGGCTTCTCTTGTAAGACCAGGAGAAGTCATTCTTTTGTTTCAAAAAGTTGATAAAATTTCGGGTGTAGAAAGAAAAACTTACCTTACTCATTTAGTTACACCTCTCGACGAAGAAATACGTTTCAATTCGAAGATCGAGCATGATTTTAAGTGGGAAAGAAAAGTTGCAATTATCGCTAGAGCATCTTTAGATAATAAAATTTACTCTACTCCGTCCAACCTTAACTTCTATAAACCAAATAGAGGCAAAGTTTGTTCTGTGGCTTTATTAAATGACTCTAAGCCAATTAATCAAATACAAAATGAAATATGGTCACTTTTTAAGGATCAATTTGTAGATAATGTTGAAAACCTTTTTTATCAAGAGTCTAATACTTTCGAATCACCTTATGATTCTTCATTTTCTGAAGGTAGATTAATTAAAGAAATAAAAGAACACTATCGCAGGGAAAGATCACCAGTTGTTATCAATCTTGCAAAGAAAAGAGCTAAAGAAAATGGGAATTTAAAATGCGAATGTTGCGGATTTGATTTCTATAAATCTTATAAGGAGGAATTTATTGAATGTCATCATAAATCCCATATTTCAGAAGGCGAAAGAGAGACATCAATTGACGACCTTGCTCTAGTGTGTTCAAATTGTCACAGGATGTTACATCGTAGAATAAATAATGGGGACTACCATTCGGTAGAGTCATTACGTAATCTAATATGCTTAGAATAGAATAATTCAAAAATCTAAATTTTATGACAAGAAAATTATTTGAAGAGCTTTTTAGATGTAATACGGAGGATGAGATAAACAAATATTTATCCACAAGATTTGATATATCTCATCAAGATAACTGGTTTCCTCTAGGTGGAAACGAAAATAATTATGGAGTTATTGAGAATCAGCAAGCCTCTCCTATTGCGGCACTTATCGAAAAAGTCACTAACTCAATAGATGCTACTCTAATGCGTAAATGCTATGAATTAGGAATTGATCCAAAGTCATCTAACGCTCCAAAAAATATGGAGGAGGCACGCGAACTTTTTTTTCCTGATTATAAAAACTGGGATTTAAGTGGACAAAGAAAATCACAAGCAAAAAATATCCAAATTCTAGCTGATGGCCCCAAGTTGAATTCAAGCATTACGATATATGATAATGGTGAGGGCCAGCATCCTGAAGATTTGGAAAACACTTTTCTTTCATTATTACGCGGAAATAAAAATGAAATACATTTTGTTCAAGGCAAATATAATATGGGAGGAAGTGGTGCGATCATCTTTTGCGGCAAAAAAGGATATCAATTAATAGGTTCCCGTCGATTTGATAAAACAGGTGATTTTGGCTTTACATTAATCCGTGAGCATCCCTTATCGAAGGAAGAAGAAGGTAAGAAGAAAAATACTTGGTATGAATATCTTAAAATCGACAATAAAATTCCATCATTTGAAATTGATAAGCTTGACCTAGATTTACATGAAACTTTATTCGAAACTGGTTCGATTATAAAATTATATTCCTACATGCTTCCGGAAGGAAGTCGGTCAGTAATCTCTCGTGATTTAAATCAAAGTCTCAACGAGTTTCTATTTAATCCTGCATTGCCTATTCTAACAGTAGACCGCAAATATAGATATCCAAAAGATATAAATCTTGAAAGAGATCTTTATGGCTTACAGCGGCGCTTAGAACAGAGTGAAAACAAATACATAGAAGACTATTTTTCAGAAACATTCCGTGAAGAGCCTTTTGGTTCGTTCAAAGTGACTTCTTATGTTTTTAGATCCCGAATAGAAGGGAAAAATATTAAAGAGACAAAAGCAGCCATTCAAACCGAATTTTTCAAGAATAATATGTCAGTAATATTCTCTTTGAATGGTCAAGTACATGGTAGTTACTCTTCCGAATTCATTACAAGAGCACTAAAATTTAATTTACTAAAGAACCATTTGCTAATCCATATAGATTGTACTAATATGGAATACAACTTTCGCAAGGAACTTTTTATGGCATCTAGGGATCGTCTAAAAGATGGTGATGATACAGCTCTTCTTCGCAAATTCCTAGCGAACAAGTTGGGAAGTAAAAATGGACAATTAGCTCAGATTGAAAAAAAGCGGAAAGATTCTATTTCAGTTGAATCTGAGGATACAACTGAAATGCTTAAGTCATTTTCAAGGAATCTTCCAATGGATAGCGAAATGATGAAGCTATTATCACAAACTTTTAAGCTTGAACAAAGAAAAGAAAAGCCTGAAAAAAAGGAACCTGGAAAAAGAACTGAAGCTGTAGAAAAAGAACCGTTTTTACCGAAGCGTTTTCCCTCATTTTTTAAATTCAAAAACGCGAAAAAAGATGGGATGAGTGTTGTTAATTTACCAAGGGGTCAAGATAGATCTATTAGTTTCCAGACAGACGTCGAGAATCACTATTTTGATAGAGTTGAAGAACCGGGTGATCTAAAAATCGCTTTAGTATCTTACAACAAAAATGATCGAGATGGAGGCAATGCATCTCCAGGGATAGATAATATTGAAGAAATACTCAACATCAATCATTCCAGTCCTCGTGATGGTACTATTAGATTAAATCTTAGTGCCAAAAACTCCGTCAAAGTAGGTGATGAACTGGAAATGAAAGTAACTTTAACAGGTGCTGGAGAAGAATTTGAGGAAATATTTCTAATAAAAGTAGCGGAGCCGGAAGCACCCAAGGTTAGTACAGAAAAAAAAGAGGAAGAAGAGCCGTTTGGCCTCCCCCCTTTTGTACTCGTTTATCAAGAGAAGAAAGAAGGTTATCAAACATGGGATGAAGTTGGAGAAGGCATTGGAACTGATATTTCATTTGATACAGTGATGATCCCCCAAGTCAGTAACGATAATCTTGAGAAAGTAGTCATTAATATGGATAGCAAAGTATTGAAAGATTTTAAAAAACAGTATAAAAACCAAAATCAATTAGAGGTAGCGGATCGGAAATATATTTCATCTGTGTACTTTCATACATTATTCCTTTATATGATAACAAAAAACCGTAAGTATAGTGTTGTTCAAGATGATAAACCTATAGAAGTTGAATCTTATCTGCAAGATTTATTTTCAAGCTATTATTCGGCATTTATCTTGAATTTTGGAACGAATGACTTATTACAGGGAATTAGTGAATAGACCTCTTAATTAGGATAGATTTGATATGACAAATGCAGCATTTGATCTCGGAGAAGAAATAGAATTACGGAAACTCGAATTTAAACTTCACACTGGACTTTGGAATAAATTTAATAAGGTTGGTAAAGTTGACCTTTCACTTGTTAACTGGAAAAGTATTAAATATTTAAATGTGAGGGCTAACAAGTTACATACTGATTTAAAAAATATTCCTGACAATTCAGGTGGCCTTTATTTATTCACAATAAAATGTGACATTATACCTGGAATGACTGAGTTTCCAGTTTATATTGGCAGAGCTCAAAAAACAGCTACTCAAAATCTTAGAAAACGATGTAAAGAATACTTTCAAAAATATTCTAAAACAAATGAAAGACCGTTAATTACAAAAATGTTTAAATATTGGTCTAAAAATCTATTTTTATATTATTTGCCGTTACCAACCAATCATGATATCATAAATTATGAGAAAGAGTTAATAAACTCTTTATTATTACCATTTAATACAGAAATACCAGATAAAGAAATTAAACAAGCAACATTAGCATTCCCATAATGAAAATTCCAGCTTTACGATCAGAATTAGGTGGTCGGACATATTATGTCGCTACCCTTACTTTTCAGCAAGTAAGCGATTATGTTTCTAAGATTGATAATGAACTTCATAAGTCTGAAAGTTTAAAGGATCTTATTCAACGTAGTATTACAAATAATTATATAAAAATCAAGGAATATATTCTTAATCAAGATGAGAGGTTCTTCAACTCCCTCATACTAGCAGTTTACGATGATTACCCTGTATGGAAAGAGGTTGAACTGCAGTATGATGATGGAAGTACATATCAAGTGGGTTTACTAGACTTTCCTACTCAACACAAAATATTTCCGGTAGATGGACAACACAGGGTAGAAGGGATTAAGGCCGCTCTTCGAGAAAATCCAGACTTGAAGGATGAAAAAATCGCAGCTATATTTATTGGTCATAAAAATGATGATGAAGGTAAGCAAAGTACAAGACGGTTATTTACGACTTTAAATAGATATGCAAAACCTGTTTCATTCGATGATACAATCGCTTTGGATGAAGATGATACAGTAGCGATCATTACGAGGGAACTTTTAGAAGATCATAAACTCTTTCAAGGAAAACGTATTGTCTATGCGAAAGCTAAAGGAATACCTAATAATAATTTTAATGCTCTTACGTCAATAATTACGCTATATCAATGCAATATAGAACTCTTTAAAACTTGGCACTTTAAAACCAAAAAAAAGAAAGCGACAGCTTCAGTATTATCTGATTATTTAAAATTCAGGAAATCGAAAGAAGAAATCGAAGAAGTAAAAAAATACATCTTTTATTTTTGGGACACTTTTTGCAAGGAATTAGATGTAATTAAAACTTATCTAAAGAATTCCGAACCTTTTGCAAAAGATCTCAGAAACAACGAAAATGGTGGTAATCTACTATTTAGACCAGTAGGACTCTTACCATTTGTAAAAGCCACCTGTGATATTAAAATACTCTCTGGAGCAAAATTTAGATTAATACTTTCGAAATTTAATAAAATGGATTTCCAATTATCATCTATTCCATGGGAAAAAGTCATGTGGGAACCAGCAACTAAGACTATGATAATGAATACAGCAACATTGACACAAATGTTACTGGTATACAAATTTGACAGCAAATTGCTTACTCCAACCAAACTTTCAAAGTTAAAAAAAGACTATGCTGTTAAAATAGATTTTGATGGCAAACCGTCAGAAGTTTTGAACAGTATAAAATAAAAATTACTCTTGAAGACTGAACGGTCTAATGTCAAATTTCCCTTGTGGCGGAAGAAAGTGGATATTGTACTATTTACAAAAATGGATACTTTTATAACTCTAACACTATGGATTAGATATTCCACATATGCCTTTTTTGTTGCACCAAATGATAACAAACGACAAGTATTTAATACATTAAAGGAGCCAAATCCTTACAACCAAAATTTGAGGAAGTATTTAAATAATGTTGAGGATTATCGAATAGTTTAGTGTTCCAATATCCTGCTATTGAAAGAAAGTATGGTTTTTGTAAACATTCTTGAGCCCTAGTTACAATATCTATATAATAGGAGTCAGAAGTTATTCCTGATATTTTTTCTTTATTTAAGTAATTCTGTAAAATAAAATTTATACCCAGAATCGCATCCATAGGAGGATAACTAATTCTCGGTGAAGGGAGGATCAAACAATCTCCATAGATATCCCCGCGCTCTTCCATTTTGTTGCCTCCAAAAGTAAAATGATAAATAGGGTGAGAATATTTTGTTTTTCCATCTCCATCCTCAAAAATATGTCTATCTAAATGCCATGCGGAATATAAATTGTCAATCACATCTTTCGTCTGGTTCACCCGAAATCCTTCAATTTCAAGATCAAAAACTAGATGTGCCAGAGGGTCTCTAATTATTGAGTCATTTATAAATTCTGCTCCTTTTATTCCTATAGTAAGAGATGCAGAAATATCAACTGCATCAAATGGTATCCTTCCCCCAACATCGTCAATTCTAAAGCTGATTTTTCCCAAATCATATGCCCAAACCCTCCCTTCATCTAAATACATGCAACATTGCCCCGCATTTTCCAACGGTGTAACATCTGAGCATAATTGATGATCAAACAAAAGTCTTGCTAATGTACATAAGTCTCGGCCAATACTCCTACTATCGACGTTCACGTTGTTCATTATTCTCAATTATAGATTTTAAATTTTTTAGTCTAGGTATCTCCAGAGATGAAATAGTAATACCTTTAGATGGTCGAAGAGCTTCATCAATACAAATATATTCAATATCTTGCCATGGAAATTTATTATCTTGTCCGGATATTACAAATCCGTCGATAGTATCTATAGCAATCTTTCTTACTTTGCATACTGTCCAAAAGGCATCGCTTTTGCTCCTACGAGATTTTTCTATTGCAGTTAGATCATGTATATTTAAAGCATCTTTCAATAAATCAACTCTTTTACTAGCGGAAATATTTCTAATATTTACTTCAGTAGAGATATTATCTTTCCAAAATCGAATAATCTTAGGCATCCACCAATGATTTAATCCCCTAGCAAAAGCTCCTTTGTAAATACAATCAGAAAAGTGATCTAACAACTTAGGCCAACCTAGGGAAGAGACGTTCACTCCTAAGCGAGCTGCAAGAATTTGTTCGCTGATTAAAAAAGACGGTCGACCTAGCATTTCTTTAAGAAAGAATTGTGCTGTTATATGTATAGGTTTATTCCTTATACCATTATAACTCTCAACAAACCTTGTATCTAAGAGGGTAATATCATCAATACTCAAAACCGAAAGAAGATCATCTCTATCTACCGTAGATAAATATTTGTAGCCTTTAGCTAGCCATCTCAATATGTCTCTAAAGTCAGAATAATTAATATAATCTTCTCCTTCAATTTTTGTTTTATCGATTATTTTATCGAATAAGTCTTTACTAGTTTGATCTAAATAATATTCTAGATTATCAGTGCCTGAGAAAAGTATTATTGGAAAATCGGACAGTGTATTTTCTTTCGTCAGATTTCTAAGTTCTTGTGCAACGGTACTTCCTTTATAACTTGCATTTTTACCATCGTAAGGTATATCATCAAGCCGCAAATCAAGAATGATTCCACTGTGTTGAGGTAGCTCTAACTTTAAAAAATCAATAAGATCTTCCCAGTTTCTAGGGCCGCTAAAAGTTATTTTTATATCTCCATCAGCCTGTAATGCATTAATCATTCCTTGCTCGAGCTCATGCTGTGCATCATCGACATATATATACTTATATACCATATTTTTCTATTTGTTTTGCAGTTGCAATGGGAAGATCAATTCTAAAGCATGTCGAAAAACCTTCTTCAGGATCAATTAAATCTATAGTACCTCCATATCCAAGAATAATATCTTTTACAATTTTCAACCCTAGCCCCGTACCGGTAATTTTTTCATCATCTGATGCATCAAAACCAACAGGGGAAGATGTAGTAAAAAAGGGCATAAAAACCCTATGACGATTTTCATATGGTACACCATCTCCGTTATCTGAAAATTCTAAATAAACTCTATTATCTTCCTTTCCTACAACAACTTTAATTTTCCCGTTAACTTTCTGTCTTCTGATGGCCTTCTTCGAATTTGTATATAAGTTAAATAAAATTGAAGTCCATTCGGAAGTATGCATAGGAACAGTATTCAGGTCAAAGCCATATTCCTCCACATTAAAATCAATATTTAAATTTTTCAGATCTGACTTAATAACTTTTTGAAAATTAGCAACAACGCTGTCGAGAGACTGAACCCTCAGTTCTCTACTGACATTTTCAGAAACCGTTGAATTGAAATAGGATGTATATGAAATAAACAGCTGAATAGTTCTCTTAAGATTATCTAGTGAATTAACACCCGCCGAATTAAGATTTTGCACACTTAAAACGCTTAAATCGCCCATTATTGATGGTGTAAACTGTACAACTTCATGTGTGAATTCACCTATAGTGAGTCCTAATCCTGCTAGAACTCTTATCATTCCTAGTTCGTCTAATAATTTTAAAAAATCATCTTTTAAACCATCAAATATTTTTTGTGTATCCTTTTTAATTATATCAACAGCTTCTTTACCTGAATTAGAAAAATTTGTCAACTCTTCAACATTCTTTTCTAAGTCTATTAGCTTCTCGAGCGTAGTTCTCTCATCACTAATTCCCTTCGCAATATTTTCAATTTTATTGGTCTCATTTTTCTTTTTCTCTACAGCATATCTAATTTTGTTCCTTGAGACCTCAAAAGCTTTATGAAGAAAATCAGTTAATTCTTTAAATGATTCATTTTCGATCAATCCCTCCCTACTAGCCGTTTCTTCAAAAAGATCTCCTTGTGGATCAATAATTTCGACGAATCCAAACAAATTTTTATTTCCAAAAGGAGCGTTTGTGCCTGACTCATTATAATAACGACGATCTATATTTAACCAATCATCATTTGGTTCTCCATATGGGAGTACCCTAAAACCATTTCGATATAGCCTAATTCCCCCCTGCTCATTGGATATATTTTGAATGCTTTTGAGCTCCATTTTTGAAATATTTGAATAATATTGGTCACGATGATAAATGAAATAATATGCTTTGAAATGCACTTCACTTAAATTATGGTATTTTGGATCATCCTGCGTTCGAGGAATTAACATAATATCGTTATCAACATCAAGACTATCACTTTTGATCATGCAGTAACCATCAAGAGATTTGTCAACATAGCCTTCGATAACCGCTAAGGCTTTATCAAATAGAAAAGACTTTGTATCAGCAATAGTTTTTTCTTGGTTGTCAAGAATTTGCTTGAATGTGACTTTAAACGATTCCTCAGATTGCTTGGCAAAACCTAAAGCCTGGCTTTTCTCTGAAAGATAATCTGGTTGCAATAAATCTGAAATATAGCGATATACTCGTTTTATATCAGCCTCAGACCAACTATCTCTTAAATTATCAATAATTAGAGTTGTACCTTCAATATTAGATTTTGGAATATATTCTACTTTATTTTGTATATCCGTCAGCTGGGAATCAATTTTATAAGCATCCCAATCTATTGATATTTTTATAGCCTCATTTCCATGAATTGTTTGAGTAATAATAGTAAGTTTATGTCCTAGTCGTTGTGTTGCAAACCGACCAATTCCTTTACGTCCAGCTTTACTTCGGTGGAACTTCAACGACCGTGGATTATGTATTTTATCCGTCGATGAAATCGTCATAAACCCTTTTTTTAATTGATCCAATGTCATTCCATGACCATTATCCTCAATTATAAGAGTTCCCCCAATTAAATTTGAATTGATATATTTTACATTAACTTTTGTAGCGTCCGCATCATATGCGTTCTTTATCAATTCTGATACAGCTGTTTCAGCTCTACCAACCAGTTCTCTACCAAGCCTATCAATTAAACCAGCATCGACTTTGAATGATAAGTTATCTTCTTTGGGGTTACTATTATCTAACATAATTTTGGCTAAATAAAACAACTAGCACAACCAATTTCTTCCTCAGGATTGTCCATCAGAATATCCATTAGTTTGGAACTTTTGAATTTCTTTTGATTTTGTAATCTTTTTTGGCGTTTTATATACTCTCGTTTAATTTCAAGAACACGTTCAGGCTGGCTAAGCTGTTCTAATGACTCTTCTTGGCTCCAAGAGAAATCGCCGCGTTCATATTCCATAGCTTCTGCAAACAATTTAGGATGTTGTTCAAGAAGCCAAACCCACTCGATCTTTTGCTGAAAGAAACAAAAATAGCACCCTGAACGACTTCTATTATATGTTGCTTTTTCTCCATCTACTTCAAACTCAATATCTTTATAATAAGCAGGTACACCAACACCACTATTTTCGAGTAAAGCGAAAATATCTTCAAGTATCAAGATATCCTTATTTTCCACTAAAGGAAATTCTCCTTGCATATTTCCTATTGGATATTTTTCAATATTGGCTACATGCAGTGCAAGCTTATTATATTCTTCTATACCTAAGTTGATAAGCTGATTGAGTTTTTCCTTTTCCGTTAACAAAACACTATCTATTGGACGTCCCAATACTTCTAGATATCGTAATAATTTATCAGATTCAATATTTTCCTCAGCCCAAGCAAGTCGATCGTTTATCTTTGCATTATTCAAAATTTTATGGACAAGATCAACACTCCATATATTTTGCCTAAATGGGTATATTGATTGAATAGTTGATTTGTCAGATATATATCCTTCTCTATCCTCATCCCCTCTTATCCCAACATAAGAAATTACTTGATCGTTACCAACAAACTCTTCAAATACATCTAACTTTAGTGTTTTAGTGCACCACCGATTTTTTGTACTCGGTAGGAAGCCACCAAGCGTTTTCATTTTATGGTCGAAAGGCGTTTCAACGCTATCATCAAAAGCCTTTAGTTTAATAATCTTCTTTCCAAGATACGCTTCAAGATTTCGAATGAGCTGATATGTCTCCTCAAGCTCCTTCCCTGTATCTGCAGTATAGTATTCAATATCTAACTCAGGATAATTATTTTTCATATAGATTGCTAAAGCAGCACTATCTTTACCGCCAGAAATACCTAATACATGCCTTACCTTTTTATTATCAGCCATATCAATCCATTTGGTCTTTTAATAATTTTGCTAATATAAATATATTCATTTCTCGATCATTAGTCAAGTATTGAATGAATTCCGCTTTTTTCCTTTCGACCTCTTTTTGCTTAGATTTAGGAATACTCAACACCTGTTTATTTAAGCCTTCTTTAAGACTTGTAATCTCAATCTTGACCGCATCATGTACATATTCATTGGTAACCTTATTTTCAATTTCTGTGAAATTTTCTAATTCATGGATCCACTCCTTAAATTTGACAAAAAGTACGACCTCTTCTTCATCATTAATATCTTCTAATTGCTTACCAATAATAGCATGTGATAATGAACTCAAGAACGTAATCTTATCATCCAGATTTGAGTTTAGTCGTTGTAAAAATACTCTTAGGTGCGGAGAAATAATATATGATTTCAATCCTATGAAACGATCTTGAATAACTTTTTTCCAATCAACAAACTCTAAAATAGAGTTTCCACCAACGATTTCCTCCAATACAAACTCTTCAAATCTTTGAACTAACCCGCTAAATGAGGATCGGATGTCAGTAATTGACTGCCTTAATTCTACAAAAAAACGCTCCAGCTTCTGAGGACTTTCATCTAGTTCCTTCAAAGAGTACCCCATAGCACTTGGAAAATCTTCAAAGAAGGTTTTCTCCGGATCGATTGAATCAGCAATAGCCTTCCTGAGATTTAAAACCTCTTTGGTTAATTTGTTTGTTTGTTTTGCATATTCTGGAAGTTGTATATAAAATGACAGAAAAGGTCTAATCATCTCAATAAAACCAGTGTTCGAACTTCTCTCAACTTTATTCTGATTCAACAACTCGCGATACTTATTAAATACAGATAAATGAATTCCTGTTGCAGAGAATGATTTTATTGAGAACTCTCCAGGATTTTTAACAATCAAGTCAAGAATATTGGCATTCAGTTGAGGGATAAAACCATCTTTGTTGAAAAGAGAAAAATCAGATTGCTTTACAAGTAAAAACAAAGGTAAAATAAAATCAATAAGTCCTTTCTTTAGCTTAAAAGGTCGTTCTAATAATCTTTCTACAAGTTCTTGAAGGTTAATTTTAGATACTCTTGCCTCATCTAAAAATTCTAAAAACAAACCCCAAACTAAACGAAAATCTTCGGAGCTTGGTGAATTTAATTCATAAGTACCAAATTCACCTTTGTTATAGAAACCATTACTTTTTAATAATGAATAGTATATAGTTTTCTCTGGCGGATATAGGCTAGGGTTAAAGCCAAAATCCTCCCTTCCCATATTATCACAGATATTGTTGAACAGCGCTTTTCTTGCGGTCAGAATTGGTGAAGACAATTTGGTCTTATTAACCATTTCATTCTTAAAGACAGGGGCTCCGAAATATGTTTTATCAATAATATCACTTAATAAACCATTAAGTTCACGCCAAGTTTTGATTTTTTCAGTACAATCAATTCCTCGATAAAAAACACTTATTTCATTTGGATCAATCCGATAAAGTGCTTCCAGAACCATCTCTTTTAAAAGTTCCAATATCTGATCCAATTGAATTGTAAACTCTTTTTTCGCTATATTATCATCACTATATTTTGCTCGCGCATATTTAATTTGCTCTATTAACGTAATATTGCGGAGTATTTCTTTTGATTTCTTATAGACAACATACAGAATTGCTTCTTCTTGTGAGCCACTTAATTTACGCGTATTATCGATTTCATTGGTGGAAAATACCAGATTTATATAGCCATCAATTTCTCCTATAGGTTTTAAGGATAGTGCCTGATCTGAGAATATAAAAGTAAAATATCGAGGAGTTCCTTTCTCCAATAACGCTCGTTTTGCTAGTAAAGAAGGCAGCTCAATATGATCTGATAAATAGGATCCAATACTCCTAATTTCTGTAATAAATTTTTTAGCGTGCTCAATCTCCCAATCAATATCAACATCGGTTTCCTCAACTAGAACAAACTTCTTACTTTTATCTCGGTAACGAATTATACTAAGATTAGCCAATCGTTTTAGTTCTTCCAAGATGGTTTCATATCCAAGTACTATTCTAGAATAACCAGCTAAAAACTCTTCATTAATTGACATTGACTTACGAGAAAACAACTGTAATAAACCAATAACTTTGATAAGAGAAACACACTTAATTAGCTGCTCACCTGTAAAAATACCCTCAGCTTTTTCAATACTATCATGCATTAAACGCCATATCTGAAAATCTAGATTTTGTTTGACAAGAAGCTGTTGGCTGTAATGATAAATTAAATAATCATATACGTCTCCTAGGCTATAAAAAGTATTATTTTCCTCTTTCAGAAAATATCGAATACCTTTGTAGTCCTCAGCATCCAAAAATGTAAAAAGAGAACGGTCATTCTGGCCATAACGCTGTAAAGCCATTGTCAGAATGCTTCCAGATAATAATTCAAGTGGGTATAAGGCCTTAATAACATCTAACGAAAAATACTCTTTGGAAGGGAAAGCATTTGATTTTGTTATTACTTCTGTCAACTCTAAAAGTTGCAAATTATCATTATGATTTATTTGATCTTTTAATCTCTCAGCAGCAATTAAAAGTAGCTGTTCTGAAGGGACATTAAAAGGAATCTCCTGTAGCCGTCCTTTAACTTTTTGCCATTCCTTCCTTTGTGCTTCACTTAAATGATATGCATATGCGGAGAAGTCTTGATGCAAGGTTGTGAGCATAATAGTATTACCACTATCGTCATTAACGAACTCGGATAATTCTTGGATAAAGTAAAAACTTTGCTCAGGATTATTTTGAGCTGCATGCTCTAAAAATTTACCAAACTCATCAATTCTGATAATTAGAGCAGTTTCTTCTTTCTTTAAGCTTTCGGTATATAGTTTTAAGGAGGTTAGTACATCCTTAGACTCGCAATTGAGTTTCTTTGCAAAAATATCTTGCAAGGATGTATATTCACCAACAAAATCTAATGTTGTATACTTTTGATATCCTTTTATAAAGTAATCAAAGTGATCAAAAAACTTATTTTCATTTTGTACAGCGTGAGCAAGTGCCCATAAGAAAGTGGATTTTCCTGTTCCATATGCTCCAATAATTGAGAAAGTACGATAACCTACATTTGCTGAACTAACAATTTGTTCAAATGCTCGCTGCCCATTTAATGTTTTTACATAATTCAATTCGCGATCCTTGTCACGAATAATATTGACGGACGGAGAATAACTATATACCTGCATACGCCAAATTATAATAGTTTTTTAATATTTGATATTTTTCTAATCCAGGAACTAATTGTAAAACAGGATTTCCTGCAGTCTCAGAATATGTTCCATAATACGGTGGAATATTGCGCAGATAATCTATAATAACGCTTTCTGTCATTAAAAATGTATTACCTACAGAATTATAGTCATTTGCTAAGTGACCAATACTAATAGAATTTCCATAGATATTTTTGTCTAAAATTGCATATAAAAGAGCTTCCAATGGAATATTTTTGGACTTCATATTAAAGACATAGACATCTATTAGTTTATTCTGATTATCAGTCCGTTCATAATGATCAATAAGCCCTAATTCTTGAAGAATAGTACTATATGCATCTTCTACATCAGAACTACTAAATCTGGTATAGTTTCCAAAGAAAACTTTGACATCAGAATCTAATGTCTTATCACTAAAGCTTACTTTTGCCTCTTCTAATTGACGTTTTAAAAATCCAAGTAAACGTTGTTTTGTAAATTCTAATCTTTCACGTCTAAGGCCATTGAAGATAATAGAATAAATTGAAGCTTTTTCTACATTTAATAAATTATAATGTAAAAGCCATAAAGTCATGGTATCTTCTAAATATGGATCAACACCATTTTCACCAAATATAAAATTGGCGAATTCTGTTGTTTGATCTAATTCATCTATAATACCAAATGCCTTTAGCCAAAAACGAATAGAAGTAACCATATTCTTTCCTACGCCAAGCTCCACTACCGCATCATCGTCTGTAAACTTCTTCCCTGCTTGGACAAAGTCATACCCCTTCTTTAACCAATATATTTTACACGAAAAGGTTTCGTGTCCTGAAAATGATAATTTTGCCATTAATAATTTTTACACCTCATTTTAGAAAGCCATCGCCCGTAATCGGGAAATAGTCTTCGCTACCGCATCTACGGTCTGTTTGATTTCCTCCGCTGTATTGAAGCGCCCTAGGCTAAACCGGATAGCCGTGTTGGCCTCCTCTTTAGTTAAACCCATCGCCAATAATACATGTGAAGGTTGCATTACGAAGGAGTGACATGCAGATCCATTTGACACGCAGATATCTTTCAATCCAAGTAAAACAGCTTCATTGTCAATACCATCAAAACGAATATTACTTGTCGTATAAATTCGTTGCTCTTTGGAGCCATTCCGCTCTGCTCCTTCTATTGTTAATAATTGTTGTTCTAATGTATCACGTAGTTTTCCAACACGTGCTTTATCTTCAGTCATTTGTGAAGCTGCAAGTTCTGCTGCTTTCCCCATGCCCACAATCCCAGGGACATTCAGGGTTCCACTGCGCAAGCCCCGTTCGTGCCCACCACCATATACCAATGACTTGATTTTCATCCGAGGATTGAAGTATGCTCCTCCAATGCCCTTTGGTCCATAAAACTTATGGGCCGAAAAAGTAAGTATATCAATGAATGAACTCGCTTCAATAGGAAGTTTTCCTACTGACTGCGTTCCATCACTCATAAAAAGTGCGCAATGATGATGTGCAATGCTCGCAATACGCTCGATATCTTGGATCACCCCAGTCTCGTTATTAACATGCATCACACTAACTAAGACTGTATTGTCTTTGAAGGCTTTCTCAAGCTCATCAAAATCTATCAATCCATACTCATCTACGGACAGGTAGGTCACTTCAACACCGGTGTTTTCAAGAAAACGACAGGTATCCAGAACAGCTGGATGCTCCGTCTGTACGGTAATGATATGTTTTGCTCTTCCTGCTATGGACGGTAATCCTTGTAACGCAATATTGATGGCTTCAGTAGCACCTGCCGTAAAATAAATGTCTTCCTCATTGACATCAATAAGATTTCCTATTCGCATTCGACTTCTCTTAACCACTGCATCTAACAATCTTCCCATTTTGTGGCTACTAGATGCATTGCCAAACATATCTGTCAAATACGGCATCATCTCCTCAAGAACTCTTGGATCCAACGGGGTAGTTGCATTATTATCAAGATATATAAAGTTGTTTTGCATTTGTCAATTTCAATATACTTATGCTTACAAATATAACCTTTAATCACTAGCTTATAGCGATAATAAAGTACTTAATTTGGATACGAAATATAAGAATAAATTGAAAGTTTTGAAATCCAGGCTAATGGATATTGCAGTCTTGATTTTATTACATTTATTTCATAAACTCGAAAGATATTAACCGTACAATATAAAATCCTAAAGCACTACAAATATAATAAACCCCATGTAATTACTAATAAAATTAGCCAAACCTAATAAACATCATAAAATTCAATTATTTTAATAAAATTTCATATGGATGAAAAAATACTAATTGCATTAATCTCAGCAGGAACATCAATTGCAACTACCATAGTCTTCAAACCATTTGTAGAAAAAGGTTTATTACTTCATAAAATTAAACATGAACATCGTTCTAGCCAAGCCAAGTTGGTAAAAGAACACATTGCCAAACATAAAAGTATCCTATTGTCTTCTGCTGAATCTTTAAGAAATCGTTTACTAAATTTATTCCAAAATTATCAAGAGGGATGGCACAATGTAAATGGTGAATATGAAGATAATTCACATTATATAGATACTACAGTGTATCGATTTATATCTTTTTTCCATGCATTAAAAATGATAGAAAATAATCTGATTTACTTGGATCCAACAAATTCTACAAAGTCTGATCTAAGGATTCTCAAGTATATTAGATTAACAAAAGACATCATGTGTGATATTGCTTTATTTGAAGGATTCAATTACGATAAAAACTATGCGAAAGATCATTTCTTCTCAACGCCATTTGATGAAACTATAGCTCTTTTTTCAAAAAATTGCTCAATATCATATCAAAAATTTAGAGACAAAAAAACAAACAATTTAGATAAGCTTAAAGGGTTCTCAAACACAAATGAATTATAGAACATTGCTTCTAAACGAATGACGCCTGTTGCTCATTATTTTGCAATCGCAGAAATTGGCGATATCAAGCGTGATAACGAATCTACCAAAAATGATTACTATGCTGAAATAGTCTGTTACAGGGCAAAGACTTAAAAAATTATGACCTCCATGAAATGGGCTTATATGAATTGCTCGACAAAGCAAGCTTTTATCGAAACAAAGATGATTTTCCATTAACAGTAGATTTTTCTGAAGTGGAAAAAGAAGAATTATATTCTTTTGAACCACGCAAAAAAAGAATATAAAGTAATGCTAACAGCTAGATATATAGGGGGCAGACCACTCAAATTATTGGCACAATATTAACAGCAAATATTACTATAAAAGAATAAAAGATGCGAACAATATATTGGCTTAACAAATAGAAAACTTGCTTATTTATCCTGAAACCTTATTCTCGCTATAGCAATCCACTGAAAAGTATAATATTGTTGAAACGGAAATTGCAATTCCGATAACATAGGATAAAAATTTGATATACCAGTCACTGATCGGATAATGAAAAATTAATATCCAAAGCAAGGCTATCATGGCAGTGAGGATAAGCAACTTCTTCCAAAAACTCATGCCATGACCATTCTTTATATAATAACGATCTTTGATTAATTGGTAAGGCAATAAAATCACCAGCAAATAAAGTATTGAAAATATAGGAAAAGCAGTTTCATGAAGGATTACGCCTATATATTCACTTAATGAATTGTAATATGCATCTTCTATTCTATAGTTTCCTGAAATAATATTTGCCCAACTCCCTGCAGTAAGAATAAATGGGATGATGACAAATGCGACAATCAAATTGGCCGTTATTTTTCTAATCATACGATAAATATATTTATTTACAATCATTGCTTAATGTACTTAACGGTTTTTTCCCATCAATTACATCTTTCACCAAAGCCCAATTTGGCCTATGAATCTCTTGTTGAGCTATAGCAGCAGAACCTCCATGCTGATTCACATATTCTGAGACCATTTCCTGAAAGGAAGTCCATAGTTGATCAGCCTTTGTAAATGGTGTACCACTTAATTGCTGAAGAACAGCCCCAAAATTATCGGTTAGTCGATCTACACCTCTAGTATAAAATGTATAGGAACCATTCGAGTTCTGAGTAAACCCAAAATCTCTATTTCCCGATACTGGATGGGATCCATAAATAGGATCAAATATTGTTGTAAATGTCCATCCGGAAGCATCAGACTTACTTACGATAACAGCAGCATCGTCATCAAAAAAATTATCTGAAGAACCAAAAACTCCGGGAATATCAATTCCAACCACAGCATTAATTGGATTTGAAGAATTCCATAAATTTGTATCGTCTATACCTAGATAATTATATGGAGCAAAAGATGAATAATCTTTATTTATAAAATTATTGATATTTAATCTTATATGCTTGATAAATTCAGCAGGAGTTAATCTTTTGCCATTTACTATAGGTAATTCCGTAACTGTAATAGGAAAATAATCCATATTGACTACTGTGCTGTGGGCATCATCAATTTTTTGAACTTTAGCAATTACTTCGCTCTTAGCCCAGGGAACTTGTGTCGTGCTAAACCGGATTTGATTCAACTTATCTATTTGAGCTTGCTGAACTTGATGTTTAGCAGTAGCAATCCACTTCTTAATTACCTCACATGGAATATCAGGTATTAATGCAAACGGTTTATCTTCTAGTTGTAGTTTTAACTCATCAGCTGTAGGTGGTTGTGCGTTGTTGTTAGAATTCCCCCCTCCTCCAGCCGATCCACCGGGGTTCACATTATTATAATCTCCAGGAGAAGGCCGACCAAAATCAATATCATCTCCCCCTCCACGACTTAGATCATATTGACAACTTACCCTATTCAATTGTCCTTCTACATAAGCTTCGATACATTCTCGTACCGGGGCCCATCCCGCACGTAGTTTACGCTCCTTATCTACTTTTAGGTTATCCTGAAATAAGGAGAGATTATCACCGGTGGATGGTAAAGAACGAGCAAGGATAGCGCCTGAATAAGGGGCTAAATTATCTTCCTTGATAAAAGTCAATAACTTGTAATCCCATTTCTTTTCCTTATTTATGGCTCTAATCCATACATTCTCTTTGATATCTATTCTCAAAGTGTCCCATAACACTTCTACGCGATCTAGTAGTTTTACCTTCACATAGACTGTATCGCTTGATATTTGACGGTACGTATTCCAATCAATGACAGATTTAAAATTTGAATTTACAAAATTGGAGTCGACATCATTGTAACCGGTCTGCTTCTTAAAATCCGCTTGCAAAAATTCAATAGTCTGTTTATCGGCATTTTCAGCAACAATGTCATGTTGCTTTCTACAACTAGTTATAATAAATATTAAAATAATGCATTGGAGTATTTTTCTCATAGTCTCTTATAATCATTATTCACGCTTTTTCCTAAAATATAAATTATCACCGCACCGAGCGTCCCCACGTGTAAAATACTACACAAAAGTGTTTAGCTACAGAACCTGATAAAAAACAGCACGGCATAGTTGATAGGTTTAAAACAAGAAGGGCCTCCCATCAATCGGCAGAGGGAGGCCCAACTTTAACTAAGGTCCAATAGTCTGAACCTAGGCAGGTAATACAAAGTTAAAATCTTATTTGGAATTATTGTTGTTCATTTCTTTAAAAATGTTGTTCAAAAAATAACTTTGACTTTTGTGGCATTTGCAACAAATGACTGTTGTGAATAATTTGAGCAAAAAAGACCAAGAGAATGAAAACTTACCGTTGATTAAATAGTAAATCTGTATTGACAGGTATTGCTTTAATAGAATTTTAACGTAATATTGAAAAAAATAATTAACCTCTTATTGAAATGAATATCGATATAATCATTAGATCAACAGTCTTTCTTTCGTGTGTAATTATATATTTAATAATGATGTACATCGGAATTTGTGGGCTGAAAGGTAAAAACATTGGATTGGAAAAACATTTAAAGCTATCCGGTATTTGGAGCAGGAAAAATACCGGATCAGAAAAGAGCTTTTATTTATGTCTGATTGTTAGTTCAATACTTTTCACAGTAACAGATATCTTGGTGTTTAATAATATTGGTTCACAACAAGATAGCCAACTCATTATGATACTGTTAGTAATTTGCCTAATTCCGCAATGTATCGTAACTATAGTATTCTGTCTACAATTCGACAATTACCTTACTAAAATTATTGTACTCGGAATTGACGACAAGAGTATGAAGCCTTTAATGAGATATGGAATTTCGTGGGGCTATAGTACGCTTGTCCATCTAGCAATTGCTTTAGGTCTTTTTTTGAATTACCAGATGAACTAGTATAAGCCCTGCAATATTATAACTGAATCATTATCTTTAAGCCACTATGCTCCAAGTAACCTGTGCGATCATTGAGCACGCCAATAAAATATTGATCTGCCAGCGGTCGACCTCGATGAAACTTCCGTTGAAATGGGAATTTCCTGGTGGGAAAATCGAATCCGGAGAGTCCAAAGAAGAATGCCTACGCAGAGAGATCAAGGAGGAACTCAATATCGATATTATTATACACAGTGCACTTACAATGGTAGAGCATCACTACCCCGACTTTTCGCTGCAGCTCTACCCTTTTGTATGCAGCTTACAATCTGGAAAAGTGGAAGCTCTGGAACATGCGCAGGCAATATGGGTAGACGTGGACCAATTAGGGGACTACGATTGGGCTGAAGCTGACCTGCCTATCGTGGATGAATACTTAACGCGTTGATCTGTTATTATACGGATCTGGATGATGAATGGTACAATAATTTTTTTGGAAACATGTTTATATCTGTTTCCAAACTTTTGAAATAGCATGTTCATTATTGAGATAACTCAATCCATTATGGTTCATTGGATCATCCTCATCATCGAATAGGGTTTCAATCTGCATAAAGTTATCGAACTTTACAGAGATGTCGTGTCTTGCGAAAACATTATCATAATTGTTATTTAAATTGTACCATTTATTTAATGGTAATCTTACGATTGGATAGGGTAAGTGATATTTTAAACCAGGGTTTCCCAGTTGCGATCCTGCTGTGACCAATATTATATTTTCATGTCCTTTTTGATTTTCCGGATGTGAAAAATAGTCGTAGCACAACAGCGATCCTAGGCTGTGGGCATAGATTACATCGGGCTTTAAGATTGTGATGTATTTCTTTAGCTCATTGCGCAACTTCATTCTTAAGTCGGGATGTTGAAAAAACTCAACAACCATATCTGGATAGTTATCCATCCAGTCTTTAACAAGGCCTTTGTGCGTCCTTCGATCACCCCAAAGCCCTAGAAATGATTGTGATAAAAAACGAAGATAATCAGTCGCAGTTGCGTCGTATGGTTTAAAAAAAGAATCAAAGGGCATAAACTGAACATCTTGATCATTCATAAGGCCGAGGTGTCCTATTAAAGCTTCGCGCCAGTCTTTCACCCATCCCATATTCTCATTCATTAACGCATCCTTGCCACCGATTCCGTGGATACATAATACTTTCTTGGTTTTCATAAATAAGTTCAAAATTTAATTATATAGGTTATTAGCTCAATCTAATTTAATGAACTTTTGAATTAAACCATATGTCTTGAACAGAAATTTTAGATAAATTTTGTAATACAAATTTTATTTTCAACTTTTACATAGCCATAATCGAAAAAACCAAACAAATATTAATCAAATAGTATAAAAAGCTAAAATTCTCGCCATTAACCTGAATATGCTGGAATGCTATTGACAACTAAAACCAATTGATATGAAAAGACTATTATTGACCATTACTTCTGCAATGCTAGCAATTAGTTCCCACGCACAGTTTGTATCCTCATTCAGCAGCAGCTATGTGAACGAAGTGAAATCCAAGCAAGCAGAGTTAAGTCCTAATACAAAAATAATTTTGAAACAAAAAGGCCTTTGGGCTGACAAAATCGATGAGACTTTAGTAACCTCATATCAACATAATTGCGAGAAAAAACTTCAGGAAATAGTAGCGAAAAGAAAAGAATTTAAATTGATCGCTGAGATAGATAAACAAGAATTCAGCGAAAACACAGAGGCTGCAAATACCATCATTGCCGAGAATAAAATCATGCACTTTAGCCAGAGGGAAGTTGATAATATTGTAAATTCTACATTAGATCAGAAAAATATTCTTGCGTTGGCATTAAAAAATGAAGAAAATGCTTACCAAGAGGGGGTTCATTATTTTAGCTCTTTAAATAACACGGGGGCGAGCGGTAAAATATTCTTTCCGTTTAGAGATCCGGACCAGGCTAAAAAGTATTTTTTTGGAAAAGATAAGCAAGAATATTTAAAGCTGGTCCAAGATGTTATGATACAACGAAATTTTGATGGGTCAAATTCCCTAAATTCAGAACTAATCTCCGCAATCGCTCCTATCCCATCACTACCAATCAAACTAGCCATAGGTAGTACAATAACGCAGGTAGATGAGAAAAAAATAGACAGCACAAATATAGGCAAAAATAAGCTCCCGTATGGCGGGCTTTTTAACGCTACGTTTACATATCCATTTGTGTTCACTACAATTAATACCGGTAAAAAAGATCATCTGCTAAGAATATATGTGCCCATGGAGTATAAGTTTAATATCGATGAGGTAAAGGACAATCAACCCATGGCAAACTCTTATAGTTTTAGTGAATTATCCGGCATGTTATTTATGTCAATAGACCTTGTGCGGTCCGATGAGACATTGTCAAAAATGAATCTATTCGCGGGGATCAAAGGCTCATATTACTTCGGGAATGAAAAATTTGCAGATAGAATCGGGCGTCGTGACTTCAGTTTGTTACAATTTAATACCGGGATAAAAATTGCCGACAAATTCACAATAGGGTTTAATATACCGCTAAAATCCAGTTATAGTAACCTATTGGAAAGCCAAGCTGCCAGTATCGCCTTAAAATTTCAGCCGGGAATATAAACTTATTGACTGAAATGTGCCAGTCAATAAGTTTATATCATTTAAATATTTAATTATGAAACGATATATTATTATTTTATTTGCTATAATCTGTCATATAATGATGGTAGCATGTAACGAAACGACGAAAACCAAGAATGAGTTGACTAGCCAGGATTCCTGTATTACTGATTCAGTCGGAAGAGACAGTTTTTTGAAGACCAATGCTAGCCTCCTAACACCTATTTCTCAGGCAAAAGGTACCTTAAATGTCACTTTACGAGTCGGTGATTTTAAAACATATAATCCTACCCTTTTATCAAAGGAGATTGCTGGCAAGGCCATGGTTCTGGCTTCTCAAATCCTGAACTCAAAAGAGTTTCAAGATGAAGTAAACAATCTGGATTTTGCATATAAAAATCATTGTACTTCCTGTGGGGGTAAAAGGGAATCAAGAAAAGAAAGGATCGAAGGTAAAACTGTCCTAGATAGCTTATATAGAAATGCGGATGTTACCCTGGATTTGACAATACAGGCCGGCAGGTGTGGTGGCGCTTTGGGTGCAACATGTCCCAACACGAAGCATATTTCCTCAAATTATAAGTCCATCTCTTGTGATATGCCTAACCTGCCTATCGAGCTCGCCTATGCTGTACATATTTGCCATGAGTTTGCTCATACAGTTGGCTATTGCCATACGGACCATAAGGACGATGTTGCCGAAAAAATTGGTTGGATCGCCTATTATATAGCAGTAAAAATGAATACAAAGCCATCTAATAGCTAAATCAAAAACAGGTAATCCCAACACATTTCGATATTTTTTTTCTTTAGTTACGAAAATTAAAGTAATAAGCCAATTACAAGTACATTTTATACCATGAAATTAGCACCTATTTATAGTACAATTGCACTACTTAGCTGCATCCTAGACAGTAGTGCCCAAATCTATGGAAGCAAAAGTAACCTATTTCAGTATGGTATGTCCAGCTCGTTGACCATCGGATTTAAACTGATCAAACCCAAAAATCTTGCTGAGAACTTGTATGCCTATGGTAATCTAAATTTCGGAGGCAGTGTAAACCCTGATTACGGAGGTGTGGTGGCGCAGATAGGAATAAATGGCACTTACAACTTCTTTTCAGGTAAACGGAAGGGATTTGCAGCACAGGTCCACTCTACCGTACAAACAGTTCTGTCTCCCTACAAAGCCAAAGAAATCAATAAATCAGACAGTTACTATCAGCCATTCTATAGCATGGCCGACCTTTCATTTCCCGCTGTTAAAAATGTTTACCCGCTTTCGCTATCTGTCGGAACAGGTTATATATTACTATTATCCCGACCGGGCCCATTGTGTAAAAAAACACAACGCGTAGGATCAATGTATGGAAAATTTGGAAACGTGCACGTCTTTTATCAAAATGATGGCGTACTGCCTAAATTGATGGCCGATCAAAAAGACCGTTGGTTTACTTCCAGCGCCATGGTAGCCTGGCATTCGAATAAAGATTATATCGAAGTAAATCATATCCAGGTTGCCTACAATAGATTTACAGGATATTCTGAGGGGAGCTATGAGTTGGCTAGCGCGCTAAACAATAACATGGTGGTGTATGGCGCCCCGGATGAACGGCAATTTAATATGGATTACTTTAGATTGGGCTTTGGATTAAAACATAACCGTCAGTTGAATTTTAACCTGATCAACTCAAAACTTAGGGCTTTTCAGGGACAGAAAATGATCCATTACATGAGAAATAACCCTTATCATCCCGATAACTCTACTTTTCATATAGGGGTTGATGGGACAATAAGATCAAAGTGAAACGAATAAAAAGATCGACAATGAATCTATTTAAATATCTAATTATTTCCATTCTGTTTACACTTAGCAGCTGTTCAACCTATTACATTAACTTCCCTGACCGAACAACATTCGAGGAAACGATTTTGGATACGCTTAATTTCAAAAATTTCAGTTGTTACAGCCGGGAAGAGTTTTATACTTATCCGGAACAGGATACCGCAACCAAGGTTGGGATACATTACTTGTTTATAGAAAAAACATCTGACACGTTAAAAAGAGTATTGAATTTAGTACCAATAAAACCATACCGACAAAGGCTAGGCGCGCCTCAATACGCAAGCATTTACACCAATCAACCTGATACAATTGTCAACCTAAGCAACTGTATCATTTATCAGATGGGATATTTGCATCGCGACAAAATCATTTTTACGAACCAACGTAAAAAAAGAAATATTGTACCGACTTTACACATTAAACAAAGTGATAAAAGGCTGGAAATTGAAAAGATATATTATCCAAATAAAGGTACTTATAAGATAAATGAATTTATAGAAGAGGGAATTATTTATCACAAAATCAATCCTACCATAAAAGTGAGATTAAACCCGAAAAATAACTGTGGTATTAAGGACTGGGATGTTGCTGACATGTTTTACATAACCGAAGAAGGCATTATATTTAAATTTCAACAGGAAATATGTGATAAAAAGCATTACTTCTCTTTTAAAAGGTATCAAGATTAGTCAATATTGTTGGATGCAAAACACATAAATAGCTATGAATAATCTGAGCAAGAATTCAAATTATCCTTTAAAAATAAAGGCCAAAACATGAGTTTTGGCCTTTATTCTTTTCTATAAAAATGATTTCACTATCGCAGTTATCTGACTAACTAGGGAAACTCCCATAGTTACATGAACAATTAAATACAATAATATTGATTGCCTTTTATTGATCCTTGCCTTTCCTTGAAGATGAGTATTAAGTGTTTTTCTCCATATAGGGGCAAAAAGAAATACTATATTTATAACAAGAATTATAATTTGAAAAGAACCACTTTTCAATTTCGAATATGATTCATTTTTGGTAGCCGAAAGTCCTATTGAAGGAAGTGCTTCTTATCAGATAATATTATTGCATCATCTTCAATATATACCATATACCGCGAACTCTGGACGATCCTTTGATACATATTTGGTTAAACCTGCCATTGAAAATAAATTAAAACAAAAAGAAGAAAAGGCCGCTTGGACAGTAGACTTCACTAATTGCATAATTCCAAGCCCTTCGGTTGCTCATCTCATTGGCGAGAATTAATCACGCGCGATCTATGCGTGATCTTGCGTTTTATTATCTTATTGTTAATCCTTCGTTAACATAAACTTTATACGGAGTAACTAGCTTTGCCGCATCGATGGCAGTGATTTCTGCCTTATGATTTGTCTATTATGAAACAAGTGAAAAAAGTTACCTCATCGTTCCACCGATACTCCGGGCGTACTAGCCGCGCATTTTTACTGTTGGTAGGATTAGGTTTTGCTCCGGGAGTGGCGCATTCCTTTTCTCCTCACGGGAACAAACACGTATGGTTGAACCAGCAGAAAGTTTCGGTATCTGGCACGGTGCTGGACGACAACACCCATCAACCTATAGCCGGCGTGACAATCACCGCAGGCGGCAGCCCATTGACAACGACAGATAATCAAGGCCGCTTTACCATTCAGGTCGACGCGGGTCAGCAAGTGACTTTTCAAAGTGTCGGTTATGATCCGTTAAAACGAGAATGGTCAGCGAACGCAACAAACGCATCCATCACCTTACATCGTTCCAATCAGAAGATGGAGGAAGTCGTGGTGACGGCCCTAGGCATCAAACGCGAGCAAAAATCCCTCGGATATGCCGTGAGTAAAATCAGTGGCCAACAGATGACCGATGCGGCACCGAGCAATTGGGTGGATGCCATGAAAGGTAAGGTCGCCGGACTGAACATCACGCAGGCAAGCAGCGGTCCCTTAAACACCGCGCGCATCAACTTACGGGGCGACCGCTCATTGGATCCGACCAAAAACGAAGCGCTGATTGTCGTGGACGGTGTTCCACTGGTCAATGGCCGATTTAGTTCGGGTGTAACCGATGCCTATGGCGCTGGTTCCAGCGGAGCTGATAAAGATATTCCCGTAGATTTTGGAAATGGACTGGGCGATATCAACCCCGACGACATCGAATCCATATCCGTGCTGAAAGGCGCCGCCGCGACCGCATTATATGGTAGCCGTGCAGGAAATGGCGCACTGATCATTACCACCAAATCCGGAAAAAGAAACGGTAAAGGCATTGGGGTAACCGTCAATTCAAACAGCAGCTTTCAAAATGTGTTAAAATGGCCTGATTTTCAGTATGAATATGGACAAGGTAATTTAAACCGCAATGCCAATGGTGATCTGTATTATTCCTACGGCCTGACTGAGGACGGTTCCAACACCGGATCGACCTCCAGTGCCTGGGGACCTAAATTTGACGGGCAGATGTATTTCCAGTACGATCCTGAACTGGAGACGACAGGTACCGAACGGACACCATGGGTGCCTTATAAGGACGGCGTCAAAGGTTTCTTCCGTACAGGAGCGACCTATATGAACAGCGTCGCATTTGATGGTGGTACGGACAAATTTACAGCAAGGACATCACTCACACATACCTCGAATAAGTGGATCATGCCCAATACCGGGTTTGAGCGCCTTGTGGCTGCCTTCAATGGTTCGGCCAATCTGAGTGAGAAGCTTAAGATTAATTTCAAGGCCAACTACACCAATAAAAACAGCGACAATCTCCCCGGAACGGGCTACAACAATCAGTCCATTGCTTACTTCATGATCTTCCAAAATCCAAGTATCGACCTCAACTGGTACCGACCAAGATGGAAGAAAGGAATGGAGAATCTCGAACAGATACATCCATTTAGCTCGTATATCGAAAATCCATTTGTCATAGCCCATGAAATGACGAATAGTTTGGTGAGCAACGGCATCGATGGTATGCTGCAGGGGATATATACTTTTAACCCCAAATGGGAGCTGATGCTACGATCGGGCATCAATATGCGTTCAGACCGCCGCGAGCAAAAGCGGCCTTGGGACACCGCCAATTTTCCAAAGGGATACTATAAGCAGCAGGACCTGTTCTATATGGAATCCAATACCGACGCGTTGCTATCCTACACTGACAAGCTAAGCGAGGATTTCAGTCTCCGGGCATCCTTGGGCGGTAACGTGATGAAGCGCGATATGAAGGAAGACATCGGTGTGGCCCGCGGATTGATCTCGCCAGGTGTTTACAAATTGAGCAATGCGCTTACCAATGCGGTTGCCGAAAATAAGCTGATAAAAAAAGAAATTCAAAGTGTATTTGGTCTGGTAAACCTCTCCTGGAAGGATAAAATCTTTTTGGATGTAACCGCGCGCAATGACTGGTCATCCACCCTACCAGCCAATAACAGATCATATTTTTACCCCTCGGTGAGCAGTAGTTTTGTGTTGAGCGAGCTCATGCCAATGCCAACAGCGGTATCTTTTGCAAAATTGAGACTGTCTTGGGCACAGGTCGGTAACGACGCGGATCCCTATAGCACGTTGAAATATTTTCAGACCTCCATTTTTCCGGGATCTGCCGAGGCGCCTTCGGTCTTGCATAATGCAAATCTAAAACCCGAAATATCCACATCAACCGAGGCAGGATTGAATCTTGCATTTTTAAATAACCGGTTGACAACGGATATCAATTTTTACTACAACCGTTCCAGAAACCAGATCCTGACCGTTCCTCTGGACGTAAGTACCGGTTTCAGTCAGGCCCTCATTAATGGCGGCTTGATCAGGAATCAAGGCTGGGAACTGAGTGTGTCAGGAACACCCGTCAAAACTGAAAACTTCCAATGGACGGCAACCGCAAACTGGTCGAAGAATGACAACAAGATACTGGAATTGACAGAAGGCGTGGAAACGCCTTATCAGATCATTGCAAGCAGCGGTTCCGGAGCCGCAGAGATCCGGGCAACCATTGGCGGCTCGACGGGAGACTTGTGGGGTTATGGTCTTGTACGCAATGAGCATGGCGATGTGCTGATTGATGCAAGTACCGGTCTGGCTGTTCGCCCTACGGATAAAGTCAAGATCGGAAATGCCTACGCCGACTGGCGAGGCGGCCTGCACAACGAGTTCCGTTACAAAAATATGTCCTTTAGCTTCCTGTTGGATGGACAATACGGCGGCATTGTCTACTCCCAGACGCACCACAAAATGACCGAGCAAGGTAAACTAACCCATACGCTAAAAGGCCGTGAGACAGGATTTATCGTCGGTGAAGGTGTGGTGGAGAATGGCGACGGTACCTATCGCCCCAATACCAAAGAGGTGGCTATCAATACCTGGTATGGCGACTACTATCGCCGGGCGAATATGGAGACCAACAGTTTTGATGCCTCCTATCTGAAACTGCGGGAGGTTCGCCTGGAATTCGGGCTGTCCAAAAGCCTGGTCTCACGCTGGAAGATGAACAGTGCATCGATTGCATTTTTCGGCCGCGACCTATGGATGTGGTCCGACTTCCCGATGTATGATCCAGAGACTGCTGCGTTAAATGGAGCCACGATCATGCCCGGTGTAGAGATGGGACAAATGCCGAGCACACGAACGTTCGGAATTAATCTGAGAGCTAATTTTTAAATCGAGACCAATGAAAATCAAACATATCAGCATTGCACTTCTCTTGTCGGCCATGGTTGGACTACAGGGATGCACCAAAAATTTTGATGAAATCAATATCGATCCTAACAAAGTCGAAAATGTGACCCCCAGTGCATTAATTACCCCAACGGTATATGGCATGTCAACTTATTTCACTGTACGGAGCAACGACTTTACCTGGGAAATCATGCAGACCGGCCTGGCCAATCCGAGTGCGGCCAACGGCGTGCACCGGTATTATTTTACCGAGACTTCCGGCGACGGTACATGGAATACCTGTTACCGGTACCTGCGGAATATCCGGGAAATGGAGTCGGCAGCCGAAACAAGCGGACAGACCGTGTACAAGGCCGTTGCTATCACGTTAAAGGCCTATATTGCCGGCCTACTGACAGATAGCTTTGGCGATGTACCGATGTCCGAAGCACTGCGTGCAGAAGAACACATCAGCCAGCCCAAGTTTGACAAGCAGGAGCAGATTTACGCAGATATGATCAAAGCTTTGGAGACAGCAAACACGCTGTATGCCGGCGAGGATGTTATGAATGGAAGTGATCTGCTCTACAACAACAAGAAAGAGTCGTGGCGTAAATTCAATAACTCGCTCCTGTTGCGTTACTACCTGCGCCAGTCCAAACGTATTCCCGCGGCGGAAAAGATCAAAAACATCTTGGATAACCCCATGCAGTACCCGATCTTTACTTCCAATGAGGACGCCGCCATAGTAAAAATTACCGGTCTGTCACCTTATGATTACGCCTGGGGAAGACGGCAGGATTATGTCAATTTTACGGCGATGGCCGAATTTTTCGTGGATAATCTGAATACGCTGGATGATCCACGCCGTCCGTTTATCATGACCGAGGCAACCGAAATGGTCGACGGAAAACCCGTAAAAATAGGCTATAGAGGGATCCCTGCGGGACACTCCGGTGACCTATCTGCTTATAAGTTCAGTCCGAGCACGCCGAATGGTGACCTCATGTACCCAGAAGCAGTCGGAACCGCTATCCAGGAGATCCTGATGCCCTATTCAGAGGTTGAATTCATCAAAGCAGAAGTATATCTGTCGCTGGGCATGGATGCCGAGGCAAAAACAGCCTATGAAAACGGCGTACGCGCATCGATCAAGCAGTATGGCGGTGAGGTTCCGGCAGACTATTTTAACAATGAGGCGGCCAAATTCAACGGTACGCTGGAGCGGATTATGCTTCAAAAATATTTAGGTCTCTTTATGGTGGACTACCAGCAGTGGTTTGAGTACCGCCGTACGGGCTATCCTAAACTACCTAAAACACCGTATATGTTTTACGATGGCGTTATGCCTACACGGTTTATGTACAAGAATGAAGTACGCCGCTTTAATCCGGAAAACTATGCCAAAGCCGTAGAGCAGATGGGTGGTGATGACTTCCATACCAAGGTATGGTGGGAGAAATAGTCAGATCAAAATGAAGAACTGATAATGCGATAAAAAAGCCGTTTGAAGATCATTCAAACGGCTTTTTCCGTTAATGGGGTAAGCTAAGACGATAGTTAATAACATTAAACTCCAGCTTCTCTGTCAGTAAAAATCTGGACTCCTGCTTTCCGTTCAATTAACTGTAGCGGATATAGTTCAGGATTATATACACCATTAAGAACTTCATTCAAAGCGTTTTTCTTGGATTTACCAAACGTAACAATCAGAATATTTTCAGCTTTATTGATAATAGGTTCTGTCAACGTAATTCTAAACATTTCCTGTGGCTTTAGATAGTAGGCATCAACCCATTTTTCTTTTTCTTGTAAAATCTTTTCACCTGGAAACAGCGAAGCTGTGTGGCCGTCATCCCCCATTCCTAAAAGGATGAAATCAAAAATACCGTCAGCTCCCAAGACATTTCTGAGTTGAGCTTCGTATTCTTTAGCATATTTTTCAGGCTCAATTCCGTCTTTATACATGGGGAAAATCTGATTTTCATTGACTGGAACTTTATTCAAAAGGACTTCCAGAGTCATCTTAAAATTACTTTTCTCATCTTCAAGGGAAACCCATCTTTCATCTACCCAAAAAAAATGGATTTTGTTCCAAATTATTTTATCTGCGTACGCGGGAGTAGCTAATAAGCTAAAAATGGCTTTCGGTGAAGAGCCACCACTCAACGCGACCACAAATTTATCATGCTTCTGGATTGCTTTTTCAGAAAGCTCAACAAATGTATCTGCTGCTTTTTTATATAAGGCATCCAGATTATCAAATATCGTAATATTCATTTTCTTTCAATTAGATTTTAAACCCACTGATGTCCCTGCCGCTCTACCAGTGCATCACTGTCATCAGGCCCCCAGTCTCCTGAAGCATAATTTGGGAAAGATGGGTCTTTGGTTTTTTCCCAGGTTTCCTGAATCGTTTTTATCACATCCCAAGCTTCTTCTACCTGATCAGAGCGCATAAACAATGTAGGGTCTCCCACAAGTGCTTCCAATAAAAGAGTTTCATAAGCTTCGGGAGTATCGGTCTGACAGGCAAAATTATCGAAAATCATCTCCACAGGTTTAAGCGCTAAAGACAAGCCTGGTTTTTTAGACATAAACTGCAATCTGATGTCCATTTGTGGCTGGATATTAATAACCAATCGGTTAGCCGACAGAAGCGAGGTGCTTTCTGAAAACATAGAATTGGGAAGTGGCTTAAACTGAATCGTTATATAAGAATGCTTTTCTTTCATTTTCTTCCCGGTACGAACGTAAAAAGGAACATCTTCCCATCTTTCATTATCCAGATAAAACTTAATCGCGACAAATGTTTCCGTATTGGAATCATGAGCAATTCCCTCTTCCTGGCGATAGCCATTTACTTTTACCCCATTTACTTTGCCTCGTCCGTACTGTCCTCTTACCGCATAATGATCTACTTTTTCGGGAGAAATCCTACGGATGGATTTTAAAACATCAACTTTACGATCCCTGATCTCACCCGATTCAAGTGAAGCCGGAGGTTCCATAGCAACCATACAAAGAATTTGCAAAAGATGGTTCTGAATCATATCGCGCAAAGCTCCTGTCTGCTCATAAAAACTGGCTCTTGTTTCCACTCCTACTTCTTCGGCAACCGTAATCTGCACCGATTCTATATGTCTGTGATTCCAAAGAGGTTCAAAAATTGAATTTCCGAACCTGAACGCCAAAATATTCTGAACGGTTTCTTTACCTAAATAATGATCGATACGATAAATCTGTTCTTCTTGAAAAGTTTGTGAAAGAAGATTATTTAGCTCAATGGCAGATTCTTTATTGTGACCAAAAGGTTTTTCGATAATAATTCGATCTGTTGCAGGATCAGATGCTATTGCAGTATTTTTAAGATGATTTGAAATTACTGATACAAAGTTTGGTGCAATGGACAAATAGAAAAGTCTGTTTCCTCTCATTCCGTACACTTTATCAAAATTTTCCAGTTTCTGATATAAATTCTGATAAGAGCTTTCTTCATCAAGCTGATGCTGAAAATAGCTGATGTGAGCCTGAAAACCAGCCCAATCTTCTTTGGTTACGGTCTTCCTGGAAAAACTCTCCAGACTTTCTTTAATATAAGCGCTGAATTTTTCATCCGTATTTTCGGCTCTTCCTAAAGCTAAAATATTAAACCCTTTAGGCATTCTGCCATCGATATATAAATTGTAAAAGGCAGGAAAAAGCTTTCTTTTTGCCAAATCCCCTGTTGCACCAAAAATAACGATCGTTGTTGGATGCAGGATTGTATTGTCACTCATTGCTAGATTCAGTTATTTGGGTTTTGCCATGACGTATGAAAGACTCCTTCGCTGTCAGTTCTTTGGTAAGTGTGTGCACCAAAATAATCACGCTGCGCCTGAAGCAGGTTCACTGGTAAAGATGCTGTGGTGTAAGCTTCGAAATACCCTAGAGCCGACTGAATTCCTAAGCTTGGAATTCCGTTTGATACAGCAAAAGCAGCTGTTTTTCTTAATGAAGAAATTTTATCTTTTACAATTTCTGAAATTTCCGGATCCAATAAAATATTAGATAAGTTCTCGTATTTTGAATAAGCCAGATAGAATTTTTCCAATAAAACCGAACGGATGATACATCCACCCCTCCAGATTTTAACAACATCTTTTAACGGAATTTCAAACTGATATTCTTCAGAAGCTTTTACCAATAATGCCAGACCTTGAGCATAACTGATTAAAGTAGATAAATACAAAGCATCCCCCACGTCTTTGATGAACAATTCTGTATTTTCAGGAGTTTTTACTTCTTCTTTAGCATATAATTGAGAAGCTTTTACGCGCTCATCTTTGTAAGCGGATAAAATTCTTGATGTGACTGCAATATCGATGGTTGGAATAGATACCCCAACTTCCATAGCCTCCTGGGAGGTCCATTTTCCGGTTCCTTTTGCTCCTGCTTTATCTAAAATCTTGTCGACAAGAAAACCGTCTGTTACATCATCTTTTTGCTGGAAAATATCTCTTGTTATTTCGATAAGGAAAGAATTCATCTCGCCTTCATTCCATCTTTTGAAAACTTCATACAATTGTTTATTGTTAAGATTAGCTCCTTTTCTCAGTAAATCGTATGCTTCACTGATTAATTGCATGATGGCATATTCAATACCGTTGTGAACCATTTTAACATAATTCCCTGCAGCTCCTTTCCCCATATAAGCGGTGCAGGGCTCCCCTTTTACTTTTGCTGAAATCACTTCCAGCATAGGTTTCACCAAATTGAAAACTTCCAAATCTCCACCCGGCATAATACTCGGTCCTCTTCTTGCGCCCTGCTCTCCTCCAGAAACGCCCATTCCCATAAAATGAAGGTTTTTAGAAGCTAAATCAGCTATACGTCTCTCGGTATCTTTGAAATAAGAATTTCCCGCATCAACGACAACATCTTTCGGACTCAAAAGCGGTGTTATGCTTTCAAGAACAGCATCAACCGGTTTGCCTGCAGGAACCATCAAAATAACTTTTCGCGGACTGTCTAAACTCAACACAAATTCCTCTAGAGAAACAGTTCCAACAACCTTTGTACCTGAAGCCACTCCTTTACGAAGTTCTATTACCTTTTCTTCATCTAAATCGAATCCTACGACAGAGAAACCATTGTCGGCAATATTGTAAAGCAGATTTCTTCCCATTACACCCAGACCAATGACCCCGTAATTATACTTTTCCATTCTTACTTAAAGTTTATGTTATAAATCAAAATTACTGAAATACATGCCAGTAAAAAAATTATCTAGTCAGTAATTTGCCTAATTCCGCAATATATCGTAACTATAGTATTCTGTCTACAATTCAATAATTACCTTACTAAAATTATTGTACTCGGAATTGACGACTAGAGTATGAAGCCTTTAGCCATCCATTTGTTTTTCGTAATTTTATGACAGATATTGACTATACAAAATAGACCCATTAGTCAATACTTTGATATATGAAACAGGCACTCTTTGACCAAATTACAAGGTTTATTAATATTGATGAGCGGGAAAAAATACTGATAGACTCTTTATTCCATTTTAAAAGGTGGGGAAAGGGAGAATACTTCTTGGCACAAGGGGATGTGTGTAAAGAAATCGGCTTTTTAATTAAAGGCTTAGTGGTTTACTTTATAGAGGAAGACGAACCTCATGCCTATAATTTTGATAAGGAAAGTGACTTCGTCTGCAATTATGAAAGTTTTCTAACGAAGACACCTTCCTCTAAATCTATTAAATGTGTCGAAAATGTCGAGATGTTATGCATTAGCTATGACAGACTACAACAGTTGTATGAGCAAATTATTCAAGGTGAAAAAATAGGAAGAATGATTTCGGAGCAATTGTTTCTGGAAGCGATAGCGAACATAACTTCATTCTATGTTGACACGCCTGAACAAAGATATTTGAAGTTTTTAGAGCGCTATCCCGATTTAAATCAACGGATTCCCTAATACCTAATTGCTTCCTATATTAAAGTAAAGCCCCAGTCTCTAAGCCGGATACGTAAAAGGATATTAAAAAAGTGATTTGTTAACCTGGGCGAATGAAATCCAAGATATTCCTTTCTAAGTTTGCATCCATAAAATAAAGATAAGATGAACTTAGAAGAAAGAATTTTCACCAAGTTATTTATGAATCAGGCAACTGTAATTGGAAAAAGACAGATTGCAGAGAAAATATTCCATTTCACCTTAGAGGTAAATATCAATTTCACAGAATTAATCCCGGGACAGCATGTAAGATTGCTCCTGTTTCCAAATCAAAAGGGGAAACTGCGAGACCGTGTTCGAACGTATTCCATTTGGCGTTGCCAGCAAGATGGAAAGAAAAGTTATATAGATATTGCCGTGTGCGCACATACGGATGGGCCGGGTAGCCAATGGGCAGAAATTACGGAAATCGGCAGTCAAGTCCTCATTTCCAGTCCGCTCGGTAAATTCACATTAGATACCTCAATGCCCAAACACCTTTTTATAGGAGATATTACCGCATTGTCACATTTCTATTGTTTTACGCATCATCTGACACCACAACATGAGATGGACGGAATCATTTATGGAAAAGATGAAAAACAATTGTTTACTGATTTTGACGGAACACTTGGGTTTACTTTTTTTCAAAAAACAGCACATGGCTCAGACACCAGCTTAATTGCGTATTGTAGGAGTTTGGAAATAGAGCACAATACTATGGTTTACATTGGAGGAGACGGCCACATGTGCATGGAACTAAACAGCCTTTTTATAAAGGAATTAGGTCTTCCCCGTAAACAAGTGAAAGTAAAACCATTTTGGATATTAGGCAAAACTGGTTTGGAGTAAATATTAACCTTTTATGATTTACAGAAACATGAAAATAGTTGAAATATTTAAAACCAATGTCTCAACCGAAAAAGAGGCTCCAGAAACAACACGCTCACTTTTAAGACTATACCCGATTTATAAAATAAACTTTGACCTTGAAGATGAAGAAAACATTCTTAGAGTTGAGACGCCCCCCATTTGGCTAAGCCTTTAAATAGCCTCTAAATTACCTCCCAATAATGTAAGTTAATCGAAGTAGAAAGAGATGGCGAGAAAATGTGGTTATTATAAAAACACTAAATTTGTATTTTCTTTTTCGAAAGACAGACTAAAAAGAGAATATTTTTATGGGGCACATCAGAGAATACTACGAGCGGATAATAAAATTACAGGAAACGGAATGGGAGTTTATAGCTTCCCACTTTGACAGGAGGCTTTTTGCCAAGAACGAAGTCATTACACAGCGGGGCGAAACAGAAAACTATCTTTTCTTTGTGGAAACAGGCATCGTTCGGTTCTATATTCCCCATGATGAAAACGAACTGACTTTTAATTTCTGTTTTGATAAAGAATTTACCTGTGCTTACAATTCATTCCTGACCCGGACACCATCTGAATACGAATTGCAGGCATTGGCAGAAACCGTGGTTTGGCAAATATCTTATGATGATTTGCAAAAAGTGTATGCACAGACCAAAGCGGGAAACTATTTAGGGCGTTTTGTGTCGGAGAAACTGTTTTTGCAAAAAAGCAAAAGGGAATTATCGCTTTTAAAACATACGGCAAAAGAAAGGTATCTAAACCTGTTCAATGAACAACCCGATATTTTAAAATTCATTCCGTTAAAATACGTTGCTTCCTATATTGGGATAACACCGCAGGCGCTGAGCCGGATTCGCAGACAAATAGTATAGCAATCTCGAACGTCGTTGAAATCAACGAAAAACCTGCATAAATACTTAACATAGGTTCATTGCCTAGCATATTTATTCTTTGGAAATTTGTTGAAAAACCCAAAGAATAATGAAACGATCCATCTTAGCATACGGACACCATATCTTAAAACAGGAATGCAACGACATCGAAAAGGATTATCCTGAATTGGATAAATTAATTGCCGATATGTGGGAAACTATGGAAAATGCCAATGGTTGCGGATTGGCATCACCACAGATAGGACTTCCAATTAAATTGTTTATCGTGGACAGTAAATCCACTTTTGATAACCTCGGAGAAGAAGACAGAAAGTTTTATTTCCCCCAAGATGATAAAGGCATAATGGAAACTTTTATCAATGCCAAAATCATCCAACGGTCTGAAGAGCTTTGGGAAGACGAAGAGGGCTGTTTAAGTATCCCAAATTTATTCTACAAAGTAAAGCGGAATTGGGCGATAACGATTGAATATTATAATCGGAATTTTGAAAAGCAAATCCGTACATTCAGTGGAACAACCGCGCGAATGATACAGCACGAATACGACCATACCGAGGGAGTTCTCTATCTCGATTATCTCAAGCCTTTGACAAAAAGGCTTATGGCTTCCAAACTTCAAAAAATCCTAAAAGGTCAAATTGTACCAGCCTATCCCATGAACTTTATACGATAGGAAAAGCAACCATTTTAAACATACTTATTTATGATAAATATTAGAAATGCCGACATAGATGAGAGTCCTCGACAGTATTCCTATGACTACAGTTCCTTTTCCTACCGACAGATTTGCCGTTACAGTATTTCGCGGAATTATAAAAAACAAAATAGAAACAGAAAACGTAACTGGCCGAGTAGAGCGTCATGTGGCAAACAGTATTTGTAATTATTGCTCCATACTAAACCAAACTCCGGAGGTCATTATCTTCAATAAAACGTTTCTGATCTGCCAAAACAAGAAATCGGCTATAGATATTTTCAAAATGTTCAGCTGGGAAATCTATTTCCATACTTTTTAACCGATCTTTTAATGCTGCACGTCCACTCCTGGCGGATAAAAACAATTCAGGCAACTTCCCTCCTATGATTTGGGGATCAATAATTTCATAGTTTCGACGGTCTTTCAGCACGCCATCCTGGTGGATGCCGGAGGAATGCGCAAAAGCGTTTTTCCCAACAATGGCCTTATTGGCCTGTACAGGGTTTGACATTGCCCGTTCTACCATACTACTCAGTTCCACAATATATTTCGGATCAATTTCGGTCGCAATCCCTAGATTTTCTTTTACAATGAGTGTCAAAATAATTTCTTCCAAGGCAGCATTTCCAGCACGTTCGCCCACACCATTAATCGTTCCTTCCACCTGAAGTGCACCCGCCATTAGCCCAGCAATACTATTGGCTGTGGCCATACCTAAATCATTATGACAATGGACAGAAAGAATTGCGTTCTCTTTTTCCCTTCTATTTTGGTTCACATAGGCTATCTTTTCAAAGTACTCAAAGGGTGTACAAAAACCATTGGTATCAGGAAGATTGACAACTTTCGCGCCCGCTTCAACCACCGTATCGGTCATTTGAACCAAAAAATCATTGTCTGCGCGGCCAGCATCTTCGGCAAAAAATTGTACTTCATCACATTTATCCGACGCATAAGCCACCATTTCATAAGCTTTCGCCAAGATCACCTCTCGCGTGGTATTAAACTTATGTTTAATATGAATGTCCGATGTTCCGATTCCGAGCTGAATCCGTGCCACCTTGGCCTTACCCAAGGCTGAAGAGGCCTCTTCAATATCTTTCTTATTGGCCCGGGCTAATGCACAAACAGTTGCCTTTTTCACCAGTTTAGAAACCTCTGTTACTGCCTTAAAATCTCCAGGTGAACTTATTGGAAACCCTGCCTCTATCACATCTACCCCCATTGCATCGAGTTTTTCAGCAATTTCTAATTTATCATTCAGTGTCAACTGGCAGCCCGGTCCCTGCTCTCCATCACGTAAAGTAGTATCGAAAATCTTAACTTGTTTCATCTTCAACTTATTTTTATAATTCAAAAGTACCGGAACTACAGAATTTAATATATTTGAAAATAAAACAATTGTTATTCAATAATGCCAAAATCCACCATTCCCTTCGTTCATTGTGCCCAGAACTTCCCCGATGGCACAATTGAATTACGTAACTATGGACAATTCAATACGGAAATGCATGCTCATGAACAGGTACAGCTACTTAGCCCAACAAATGGTACCCTCTTTATCTATACCGAAAAAGCCAGTTTCTGTGTACCAAGTACTTTCTATGTATATATCCCAGCACATGTCCCACACAAACTCATTTCCCGTTCTCAGCAACTGTCACTAAAAACCATTTTTGTGGATATGAACAATATGCACGAGGAAGTTAAGGTGTATCCATCAAATGAATTGTTGAATCATTTTTTGATTTTTGGCCAGCGGCATTGGAAGCTGAAAGACCACGACACGATGACAAGATCTACTTTGGAAGCCTTCAAGTCTATGCTCCCGATACTATTGGCAAAACCGATCCTGCTACAAATCACGCCGGCAAAAAGTGAATTGATGATCCAGGTAAGCACGTATATCCTCCAACACCTCGACAATAAATTATCAATCGCTGAGATCAGTGCTAATTTTTTTCTATCGGAGCGAACACTTTTCAGGCAGTTTAAGGAAGAAATGCAGATCACCATATTCCAGTTCATAAAACAGCACCGGCTTCTAAAGGCACTTCAATTATTGGAAAATAAGGATATGCATATCGCTGAAATTGTCTATCAAGTTGGGTATGAAAGCGTACCTAACTTTTCCAATCTATTTAAGGAATATTTTGGGCTGTCACCTCAGCAGTATAGGGCAAGACTATAATTGATGTTAAAAAAAACTTGGACGAAACTGGTGCTGACTAGTTTTTTATAATCTTTTCCAAATTTCCTCTACAACATATTCAGACTTAGGTAACTGATATTTGACTATCAGTGTCTTATTATCTTTACTAATAACATAAAAGAGGATATTTTTTATACCTTCTAATTTTTTAATATCCGCACCAACTACGCTTTCATTAATCTGATTTTCAAATGCAGTGTAATTACCTTTCATAATTTCTTTATCATTGAGCGATACATGAAAGGAGCCATCAGCTGTATATTCTTTTAGATTTGCGGGAACACTTTTGGCACTCTTACGCTCTTCCTTTCCTCTCTTATTTATTTTCAATGCATTTGCGCCTGTCAAAACCCATTTTCCTAATATCAACTTATCTGAATCAATATTGACGACGACTTCTTCTAATTCGGTGGGGTTTTTAGGGCGTACTAAAATGGTATTTGTACCTTCAGCAAGTCCAGACACCATAATATTTTTATGATTGTAGTTCAAATGAGAAATACGCAGTGTACGGCTTGTGGTTTCTCCAATAACTGCAATACCTTTTTCATTACTTACCGTACCGTTATTTTCATCTGCGAGGAAAACACTAGCATTTGCGATTGGGGCTTTTGTTAAAGAGTCAAGAAGTATAATTTCAATTTTTTGGGCATAGGACATACTAACCGAAATAATACAGAAAAATATAAAAAGGAATATGTTGCTTAAAGAAGAAGATTTCATGTAATTAGGGTTTAAAATATAGTAAATTATTTATGTTGTTTTTTTAAGCTTTCTTTTATTTGAAATCATTTGATATATATACTTTATTAGTAAATAATAAAAAACTGAAGATGGAAGGATATGCAACAAATCTTTGAGAGAAAAATAGTGATTTAAATACATATTTCGAAAAAGTTCGAATAATTTTATTGGAAAAAGAAATGTTGCCTCTGGGTTTTTAATCAAAATAATAAATAGAAACCAAGCTAAAAAAGTATAGCTTATACAACTATACAAAATAAGTAGTATATCGGAAAAATTTACTTTTGTAGGCTTGAGTCTGATTAAATTTGAGAAAAATTCAGACATCTTTTTTCTGCTATATTTATAAATATCTGTTTTCCCAGTTATGTCAGTAACGATCCAAAAGCCATCACTCCTGGGGAAAAATGGGTTCAAATTGAATAAAGATGATACAAAGATTATCAATGCTATCAATAATATAATGTCGTTATTGAAAATAATGCTATATAGTAATAGCATACTACAGAATATTAATTCAAAATATATACCAGCGAGATTAACAATAATTCGCTCTTTTGTTTTTAATCGCCAAATATCAGTAACATCAGCGAAGTAAACAGTGTAAATCGTCAGCAAAAAGTGGACACGTTAATTTAAAATCATAAGGAGTGTTTTCATCAAAAAGCATTAGATTTAA
>NZ_JACAIS010000012.1 GCF_030325625.1 Sphingobacterium sp. N143
GTAGGTCGGTGCCTTTTTTTACACGGAAGCCCTTGCTGGAAACAGTCAAGGGCTTCTTGCGTTTGGATAGTTTTGATTTGGGGGCAGTGCCAGTGGAGCAGTGGACAGGGATGAACTGGTGGCCTGTATTAGCAGTAGCACTATCCCGGTATAGGTATTTTCGTTAATGGATCTGAATTGAGTTTGAGATACCAAAGTGATCTTCTCTTTTATTTTTTTGTCATTAGCATTTCTACAAGATATTCTCTAATTTAGTTGATATTGTAATGTCGAGATGATGAAATTGAAGCAAATATTCTTATTTAGTATTTTAATAGTATTCCTTTTTAGAGGAACTAGATCTTATGCACAAAGTGAGCCCTTAGATGATGGTGTTTTAAAAATTTTGGCCATAGGAAACAGCTTTTCAGAAGATGCTATTGAGCAAAATCTGTATGACCTGGCAAAAGCTGGAAAAAAAAAGATAATCATTGGTAATCTTTATATTGGCGGAGCGCCATTAAGCCTGCATGTCGCAAATGCTAAAGCGGATAAACCTGCTTATCGCTATCGTAAGATCAATCTGGAGGGAAAGATGTCTGAAAGGAATAATGAACGATTGTCACAGGCATTAAAGGATGAGGAGTGGGACTATATTAGTTTTCAACAAGCAAGTCCATTGTCCGGTGATTATGGTTCTTATGCAAAGGATTTACCGCTTTTGTATGATTATGTCACAAAGAATGTTAAATATCCAAGTACGAAATATATTTTACACCAGACCTGGGCATATCAAAATGGCTCATCTCATGAAGGATTCTTGAAGTATAATCGAAATCAGGACACTATGTATGCAGCAATTGTAAATACTTCGAAGGAAGTTTTTAATTGGGGAAACTTTGATGTACTGGTACCATCAGGCACGGCTATTCAAAATGCTCGTTCTAGTTTTCTAGGTGATCATTTTACTCGCGATGGATATCATCTGGATTTAAACTATGGGCGTTTTGTTGCTGCATGTGCTTGGTATGAAGCTTTATTTCGTGAGAACATTTTAAATAATACCTTCTTACCACTTAAAGTAACATATGTGGAAGGCCAGATTGCAAGGAAAGCAGCGCATCGGGCAGTGGCATCTCCATTTAAAGTTACTGTATTAAAGGATTTTCAATTAATGAAATAATATATTTTATATGAGTATTAAAAAAAGCTATTTGATCGAGCTGGATCATGAAACAAAAAATACTAAACGCATTTTAGATCGGATACCAGATGAAAAACTAGATTGGCGCCCACATGAAAAGTCGATGAGTCTGGGTGAGCTCGCTGCACATGTAGTTGAGTTACACAATTGGGTTTCCAAAGCGATACCAAAAGAGGTATTTGATTTTAAGGTAGATTATCAACCACTGAAGGTATCTTCAGTAGCAGAGTTGAAGAGAGTCCTATCTGACGGCGTAGAAGCAAACAAAGTAGCTATAGAATCTTTATCTGATGAAGATTGGTTTAAAGACTGGGTTTTGAAATCTGGAGATTATGAGATCTCTCGTCTACCACGGGCAGGTGCCATACGTTTTATTATTAACAATCATATCGTCCATCATCGTGGGCAATTGACCGTATACTTACGGCTACTTGATATTGCAGTACCAGGTTTATATGGACCTTCTGCGGATGAAAAATGGCCATTCTAAAGGGCAATGGAATTATAGGCTTTCTAGCAAATAGAGAGGGTAAAAATAAAGGGGACCAATTAATTTTGATCCCCTTTATTTCTTTATTAAGATGAGACTAACTATTTAGCTAGTTCTTCAGCGATAGCTTTGCCAATTTCAGCAGGAGATTCTACTACACGAATGCCGCATTCACGCATAATTTTCATTTTTGCTGCTGCAGTATCATCTGCACCGCCTACAATTGCACCAGCGTGGCCCATACGACGTCCTGGAGGCGCTGTCTGACCAGCGATAAATCCTACAACAGGTTTAGTACCATGTTCTTTAATCCAGCGAGCAGCTTCAGCTTCCATTCCTCCGCCGATTTCACCGATCATGATGATAGCTTCAGTTTCAGGATCATTCATCAATAATTCTACTGCTTCTTTAGTTGTCGTACCGATGATAGGGTCACCACCGATTCCGATAGCTGTTGTGATTCCTAATCCAGCTTTTACTGTTTGATCTACAGCTTCGTATGTTAAAGTTCCTGATTTGGAAACAACACCTACACTACCTTTTTTGAAGATAAAACCTGGCATGATACCAATTTTAGCTTCACCTGCTGTGATGATACCAGGACAGTTTGGTCCAATCAGACGGGATTTTTTGTCGCTTAAGTAAGATTTTACTTGGATCATGTCTTTTGTAGGAATTCCTTCAGTGATACATACAATGACTTCGATACCAGCTGCTGCAGCTTCCATGATCGCATCTGCAGCAAATGCTGGAGGTACAAAAATAATAGAAACATTAGCTCCTGTAGTATCTACTGCATCTTGAACAGTATTGAATACAGGACGGTCTAAGTGTTGTTGACCACCTTTTCCAGGAGTTACACCACCAACTACATTTGTTCCGTACTCAATCATTTGAGTAGCATGATAAGTACCTTCGTTTCCAGTGAAACCTTGAACGATTACTTTTGAATCTTTATTAACTAATACACTCATTTCTTCTTTAAATTTTGCACACAAATCTACTATTTTGCTTTCTAAAATGGAAGCAATGTGAATAGGAATGTGACCTTTATTGATAAATTTTTAATTCAGATTGCGTTTTTGGATAAAATCCCAAAGAATAATGCCTATTGCGACAGATACATTGAAGGAGTGTTTGGTCCCGTATTGAGGGATTTCTATGCAGGTATCAATTTTTTTCATTATCTCCTCATCCACGCCATTGACTTCATTCCCAAAAATCAAGGCATACTTTTTATCAACAGTAGGCTGGAAATGATGTAACATCACACTATCTTCAGCTTGCTCTATAGCAACTATTGTATAACCATCTGCCTTTAATTGGTCAACAACTGTAGCTGTTTCTTCATGATATTCCCAAGATACTGAATGGGTTGCTCCCAATGCTGTCTTTTCGATCTCACGGTGCGGAGGTGTGCCCGTAATACCACATAGAAATATTTTTTCAATAGCAAATCCGTCGGCTGTACGAAAGGCAGATCCTACGTTATGCATACTTCGTACGTTATCCAGAATGATTGCGATAGGAGTTTTTTCTTGCTTTTTAAACGATTCAACATCTGTACGTTGAAGATCATCCATCGATAATTTTTGCATGTCGCAAATATACTAAACCTAAAAAATAAAATAGATTTTGAATATTGGAAATAAGGTGTTATTTTTGCAGTCCGAATTACAAGAAAAAAATTGAATAAAAATTAGCTAAAAAAAATGGCAAATCATAAATCAGCGATCAAAAGAATTAGAGCAAACGCTACTAAACGTTTAAGAAACCGTTACCAAGCAAAAACTACGCGTAACGCAATCAAAAAATTACGTCACACTACTTCTGCAGAAGAAGCTAAAACATTGTTACCACGCGTAATTTCTATGCTTGATCGTTTGGCAAAGAAAAATGTGATCCACAAGAAAAAAGCTTCAAATAATAAATCTAAGTTAACAAAGTTCGTTAACGGTTTAGCATAAGCTTTTCGTATAGATATAGAGGGGTACAGCTCGCTGTAGCCCTTTTCTTTTATGTTATATATTTGGATTTCTCTTTCCAAGCGAATAGTAATAAAAAAAGCATCATATCATTGATGCTTTTTTTATTACTATTCGCTTGGCCTGGTTATCCAATCCGGCAGTAGGATTATTTTTACTGTTGTAAATTGGGGAGCAGTTCTGCAATGACCTTTTTCAATTTATGAGGATCTTTCATATAGGGTTCTAAGTCATATAACTCAACCTTTTTAAAATCAATAGGATGACTTTCACTTTGGAGTGAAATAGTTCCTTTATTCAATAGTTGACCGTCTTTTTTTACAGCAGCATCATAGCCTGTTACATTGCTACCTCCGATTTGAGGCTTTGTATATTCTAAAACAACTCTATCTTCAATGATATGTTGTACCAAAGAATCGCCTAATACGAGAAAGTCTGCCGTTACCCATTGATCTCCTGCATAAGTTTTGGATGTGGAACTGATACAGTGTGGCGTAAATAATTTATTATCCATAACAACATTTGTACCAGGAGTACAGAGATTACTTGTTGTTCGTTCATCCTTCCCATTACCACCTAAGAGCTGGCCTTCGATTGATATGGGAAAATCCTGGTCGACTCCCATTGTCTTAGGGTCTTGTCCATGTAACATAGCTCCACTATTACGCCAAGCCCAATCCTCTCCACCGGGAGCCTGCTCACCTACAAAACGGTAGGTGACTCGTAATAAATAAGCTGAAAATTCTTTGTTATAGAATAAATGGCCATATTGAAAATTAAAGTTATCATAACCATCATATCTTACTTTTAATAAACCATCTTCTACACGAAACGTGTTTTTATAGTTATCTCCAACCTGATGGTTTCGAATTTTTGGAGTCCAGTTTTTAAGATCTTTCCCGTTGAATAACTGAATAGGTTTTGGTTTTTTTTCCTGAGAATTGCCGAAGGCGGAACAGCTAAGTAGTAAAATTCCAGCCGCACAGATAATATGTTTGAATTTCATCCTGAATTAGGTTTGTTGACCTAAATTAGGGAAACATTTTTAAATTAGCAATTCTTTTTGTTTGACATATTCACTTGGGCGAATGCCTACAACTTTATTAAATGTATTACTGAAAGTTGGTAAACTGTTGTAACCAACTCTCAAAGCCACTTCATTCACGCTCAATTTATCATCCAATAATAATTTCAAAGCAGTCAACATTCTTAGAATAGTGTAATATTGAATAAAAGACATGTTTAATTCTTTTTGGAATAATCTAGCCAATGTTCTTTCGCTGATATTGAATAAATAGGAAAGTTTTTTAAAGCTTACATTTTCTTCAATATTTTCTTCCAAGTATATTACTATATCTTTCAACTTTTGATGATTTGGATATGGTAATGCTAAAGGAAGTTCATGTAAGGATAGTTCTGGAAGAATAAGCTTAAAGGCCGTGGCTATGCTGTATTTGGGTTCTTCAACGGGAAATATATTTCCATTCCAGCGGTTAGTAAACATAATTAGTTCGATCAGCAGATCGTTTACTGGATAAATTCCCATTTTACTATAAAATGCCGTATCATTATTACTCTTTGGAAAGTAAAGATTTCGCATAACAACCTCTGGAGTGCTTGGATGAATACTGTGCTTTACTCCTCCCGGGATCCATAAATAATGCCTTGCAGGTAAAAAATATGATTTTTTTTCAGTTTTTATAAAAACAACACCACCCTCAGTGTACAGAAATTGATCTTTTTCATGACTATGTTCCGAAATATGTTGTTCTGCAATGATGGCATGATGGCAGTAGATGCTATCTTCAAACGAATCAACCTCCGTCATATAATAGCGGTTGACATATTTTGCATCGTTGGTTGTATTTTTAGTGCTCATGTTGTCTTATAAAACTACGATGCAAAGGTAGGACTTTTTTGTCAGACCATGTCTTTACTGTTTTAAAGTAAGTGTATACTTACATAGAAATTATAATTAATGCCCTAGGGAGTTAGTATTTACTTACTTTGATTTATGGGGATGATTTGTAATTGCTTGAAATTCAGATGCTATTGTATGCCTGTTTCAATTTTGAAATTGATTTTTATATTTCCTATATGTTTATTTATTTGATATATAGATGTTTATGGTTTTTTAGTCATGATTGAATAATTTTGTGTCATAGGGGGATAAATTCACAGTAAAAAAAAATGTTAAAATTGTTTGTTTAAGAAATTGTCAAGATCGATTAATATCTTTTATAACAGGGGAATAAATAGGTTTCAATTTCTTAAGTTTACACTTAGCGAGCATAAAATAAAATTATACCCATATGGCTTACGAAAGAATTAAAATTCAAAGCTTACATGATAAAGTTATTACTGCTGAAGCAGCTGCCAGACTATTCGAAGATGGTATGGTTGTTGGATCAAGCGGTTTCACTAAAGCTGGAGATAGTAAGGTTGTTTTGCCTGCATTGGCCGAAAGAGCTAAAACTGAACCATTGAAAGTTACTTTAATTACAGGAGCCTCTTTAGGGCATGGTACTGATGGAAAGTTGGCAGAGGCTGGTGCATTGTCAAAGCGTATGCCTTTTCAAGTTGATCGCATACTTCGCCATAAAATCAATGCAGGCGATGTGCTCTTTATTGACCAGCATTTAAGTGAAACTGCGGAGCTTCTTCATAATAAAAACCTGCCTCAAGTGGATATTGCCGTGCTGGAGGTTGCAGCAATAGAATCTGACGGCAGTATTATTCCTACTACGTCGGTTGGTAATTCAGTTACCTTTGCAGCATTAGCCAAACAAGTGATTTTGGAAGTGAATACTGCAATCCCGATTGCAATTAAAGGAATACACGATATTTACCAGGCCGAAGATTATCCACGCCGAAATGTTATTCCTATTGTGGCACCGGAGAATAAAATTGGTCGGAAAACAATCCCGTTGGATCCAAGTAAAATTGTTGGTATTGTTTTTACCAATGAGCTCGATAGCCCTGCAGATATTGCTGAACCAGATGCCAAGACAACGGCTATTGCGCAACATATTTTGCGTTTCTTCGAGAATGAAGTGGATTTGGGACATTTGTCTGAAAATTTAATGCCTCTTCAGGCAGGTATCGGGAAAGTAGCAAATGCAGTTCTTACTGGTTTTATACATAGTAAATTTCATAATTTAACCATGTTTTCAGAAGTACTGCAAGACAGTACATTTGATTTAATTGATGCTGGTAAGTTAGATTTTGCTTCAGCATCTTCAATCACTGTATCAGCAGCGTGTTACTCCCGTGTCTTTGATCATCTAGATAAATATCGGGATAAAATTGTGCTTCGTCCCCAGAATATTTCCAACACCCCTGGATTGATAAAACGTTTAGGGATTATTGCTATTAATACTGCGATTGAATTTGATATCTATGGTAATGTAAACTCAACACACACTTCAGGTACTAATATTATGAATGGAATTGGAGGCTCTGGTGATTTTGCACGTAATGCTTATCTCAGTATTTTCGTCACTCAGGCTGCTTCCAAAGGGGATATGATCTCTCACATCGTGCCTATGGTATCTCATGTGGATCATACGGAACACGATGTCGATATTTTAGTGACGGATTATGGATTGGCAGATTTACGTGGATTGGCACCTCGTGAACGTGCAAAGGTTATTATCAATAATTGTGTTCATCCCGATTATAAAGAACAGCTTCTTGACTATTATAACAGGGCCTGTGAGAGAGGGGGGCATACACCACATTTATTAGAGGAAGCTTTTAGCTGGCATATTAATCTGAGGGAAAAAGGATCTATGAAAAAGATGTAAAGTTCCTAAAATCAGTAGTGAACTAAACGAATAACCCAAAGAATATTGTATCTCTGACAGAATTGTTTTATTTTCATTGTATTGGCAATGCTTTTACCTGTTGTTATAGGTTGAGAGCATGTTCCAAAAAATTGATTGCTGAATCTAGTTTAAGGATTACAGATAAATTGGGTACTGGTTAGATATCCTTTGTACATGTGTCAAAATAAACTATTTTTAGCAAGATGCTATGGGAATGATAGTAATATTTCCAATTTGAACTGCTAAATATGATGAAGATACAATTAACCTTTGTTGCGAGATGGCTTGCTTTAGGAATGTGTTGTGCATTGCTATCAGCAGTACAGGCACAGCATATACAATCTAAACGGCTCTATGTAAGTACTAGTGGCAGTGACAATAACCGGGGTTCTAAAAATAGTCCTTTTGCGACGATAGAGGCTGCGATACATACCGTAAAGAGATGGAGAGAGGCAAATAATCCCATTGGAGCGGAGATAGTTCTATCCGGAGGGAAATATCATTTGGAGAAACCAATTGAGATTTCTGCAACCATATCCAATAGTAAAACGCAGCCTTTGTCTATTAAAGCAGAAGACGGAGAGCAGGTTGTTCTAAGTGGTGCAAGAGTATTGACGTTAAAATGGAAAAATATGGGCCAAGGGGTATGGAAGGCAAAGGTCCCCATTGGCTTACATTTTCAAAGTTTATATGCAGATGAAAAAAAGTTAATTAGGGCGCGCTATCCAAACTTTGAAGCAGGTATATTACCTTTTAATGGGTATGCACCAGATGCTGTTAGTCCCGAGCGTATTGCTGGCTGGAAACATCCAGCGGGTGGAATTGTGCATGCCTTACATCAAGGACGATGGGGAGGCTTTCATTACCGAATTGTTGGGAAAGAAGGTAGTTCGAAAATCTTATTGGAAGGCGGACAGCAAAATAATCGTCCCAGTAAAATGCATGAAACATATCGTTTTGTGGAAAATATATTTGAAGAATTAGACACTGCAGCGGAATGGTATCTGGATGAACAAACGGCTAATTTGTATTATATGCCGGAGCAGGGAACAAATCCCAATGAAATGAAGTTTGAGGCTCCTGTGCTGGAGAATTTGTTATCCATTTCTGGTGATACCATTCAACCAGTATATGGGGTGACAATTCAAAGAATCCAGTTTGAACATACTGCACCAACTTTTATGAAAACGGCTGAACCTCTTCTTCGTAGCGACTGGACCATTTATAGACAGGGGGCCATTAAAATTGAAGGCGCAGAACATTGTTTCATTAGTGAAAATGATTTTTACGAACTGGGTGGTAATGCCATATTTGTCAGTAATTATAATCGTGCAGTTAAGATTAGTGGTAACCGAATTGTACAAATTGGTAGTGGCGGAATCAATTTTGTTGGGGATTCGCAGGCTGTTCGTTCGCCAGTATTTCAGTACAACCAGTTTGTGCCATTGGACCAAATGGACAAGAGCAAAGGTCCGAAATCTACTAATTACCCAAAAGATTGTGAAGCAAGCGATAACCTGATCCATGATATTGGTCTAATTGAAAAACAGGTTGCTGGAGTTCAGATTTCTATGTCAGAATCTCTTCGGGTGCTGAACAATACTATTTATAATGTTCCACGTGCAGGCATCAATATTGGTGATGGCACCTGGGGCGGCCATGAAATAGCATACAATGATGTTTTTAATACAGTATTGGAAACAAGTGATCATGGTGCGTTTAATTCTTGGGGCAGAGATCGTTTTTGGCACCCTGATCGAAAAAAAATGGATGAACTCACTGCAAAACACCCTGAACTTATTCTGCTGGATGCCATGACGACAACTAAAATACATGATAATAGATTTCGATGCGATCATGGCTGGGATATTGATCTTGATGATGGGTCGTCGAATTACGAAATTTATAATAATTTATGTTTAAGTGGAGGTTTGAAACTAAGAGAAGGTTTTTACAGAAAAGTATATAATAATGTGATGATCAACAATGGTTTCCATCCACATGTTTGGTTTCAGAATAGCCATGATGTTTTTCGGGACAATTTGGTGATGCAATCCCATCAAGACATTCAAGTTAAGTATTGGGGGGATATGGTTGATTATTCGATTTATGAACAAAACGAAGATTTGAAAAAAGATCAATCGAAGGGGATTGAAGAACACGGTCGTGTAATTACTTATCAGTTTATCGATCCTGTTCACGGTGATTTCAGACTCAAAGGATGGAGTAATCAAGGTTTTAAAAATTTCGATATGCAACATATGGGGGTAACTAGCCCTCGATTAAAAGCATGTGCAATACATCCGGAAATACCCCAATTGCGACGAAAAGAGACAAATATAACATCAGAAACATGGAAATGGAATGGTGGCCTGTTTAAATCTGTTGAAACTCTAGGTGAACAATCTGCCGCTGGGTTGCCTTCGATAAGTGGCGTGCTGGTTGTGAATGTTGAAGAGAAAAGTAATCTTTATCAAGGAGGATTACGTTCGGGAGATGTTATACTTAACTATCAGAGTGAGAACATAAATAATTTAAATGATCTCCAGTTGATATTGAAAAAGATACCATACGTAAATCAGCCTAAATTGACCATTTTTAGAAATCAGCAACAGCAGGTTCTGATTTTGCAACTTTAGAAAAGGTTAATAGATTTTTTGAGGAATAATTTTTAATTTATACATAAGCCAATATATAATGAAATTAAAATGTATGTTATTTGCTATGATGATGCTTTGGCTAAGTCATGTTGCAGTGGGACAGATGAATTATCTCAATGAATCAAAGACCGCATTTGACACACGAATGAAATGGTTTAGAGAGGCTAAATATGGAATGTTTATACACTTTGGCTTGTATAGCCAACTGGGGGGTGAGTATGAAGGAAAACCGGTTGAAGGCTATGCCGAATGGATACAAGCTGGTGCAGATATTCCCAAAGAACGTTATGCATACCTTCTACAAAATTGGAACCCAAGCAAATTCAATGCAGATAGCATTGCCCAATTGGCAAAAGATGCTGGTATGAAATATATTGTTCTTACCACCAAGCACCATGAGGGATTTTGTTTGTGGGATTCACCCTATACAGACTTTGATATAGCTTCAACCGCACTGAAAGGCCGTGATTTGGTACAAGAACTTGCTACTGCGTGTAAGAAGCGAGACTTACAATTTGGGGCTTATTATAGCATTATTGACTGGCATCATGATTCGCAGCAGCGTAATCCTGAAGGAAAGGATGGAGGGGCGCGTTGGGGGCAAGTCGTGATGAAACCCGAACAGAAAGCCGTGTATATTCAGTACATGAAAAATCAATTAAAAGAACTCATTGTCAAATATGATACGGATATCCTTTGGTTTGATGGAGATTGGGTGAATTGGTGGGATCTTCAGACTGGACAGGATCTATACCAATATTTACGGGAACTAAAACCTTCATTGATTATTAACAATCGTGTCGCTAAGCGTGAGAAATTCAAGCGCGATTTTGGAACACCTGAACAAGAACATCCGGGAGGAATGTTAAATCATGACTGGGAAGCATGTTATACCTTAAATAATTCTTGGGGTTTTAAAAAAGCTGACGAAAATTGGAAAACATCTGAAGAAATAAACAAAAAATTACGGGAGATAAATAATATGGGCGGAAATCTATTATTAAATATTGGACCTGATGGAAATGGGAATATTCCCGCTGCTAGTAAAAAGATTTTGTTAAAAGCCACCATTGAACGGAAAAATAGTAAAAAATGAGTTTATAATAGCGAAATTGATATTCTTAATCAAACAGCTGAACAGCCGTTTTCTCTATAAAGCTGTTTGATTAAAAGGTGGATGATAAGGTTGAAAATCCAACTGTATATTCAAAATAATTAAATATTTTTGTAAAGTATGCTAAGTCAGTAAGTTTGATATTTCTTATTTAGCGGCCAACCTATTTTAGATCTTTATAGATATTCCAGTAATTATAATCTGTCATTGGTGCATCTGTAATTCCAATATTGCGTCCCATAGTTACAATTTGTCCTCTGTGATATGTTCCATGCATAATGACATGTTGGATATATTCGTATCTAGAAAAATCACATTGAAACCAGGGTGATTCTACTTTTATATTTTTAGTTAGGTCTTCCTCCGATAAGCTATCCACATATTGCAGTAGTTTTTGAGCGCTATTTTTGAGTGCATGAAAAGTCTCTTCTTTTGTAGTTAAGGTCAATGAAAAATCAAAATTATACTCTTCAGCAATAAAGGTCCACCAGTATTCCTGTGTTTGCCAGATGTGTTGTAATGTTTTTAAAATAGTGGGAAAGCTGGAAGCTACGTCTTCATTGAGTTGGGCATCCGATTTGGTAGCAAGCCAGTCAACATATTTATTAACGACCCAATTGTTGTATTCAACAGTGTTAGCTATTAGCGTTTTTAAGCTCATAAGAATTGGTTTTTTGTTATAAATATAACTGTTTTGATTAATACTATTATTTATGTTTTTTTGATAAGTTATAAAATAGGAGGAGAGTATTGGACAGTTAAAATTTAAGTTGTACTTTCACCGTATAGTTAGAGTATAAAATATTTCCTTTTTATGATCACAACGAAGTATTTTAATTACAGACAGATTTTTAATCTTGCAGGAGTACACTTGATCTGGTTAACCGGATGGTGTTCTTTGGTAGCGATCATCTATTATTTTTTTAATTGGCAATGGATGATTATTCCTTGGGTTCCTGTGGCGCTGATCGGTACCGCGGAGGCATTTTATGTTGGTTTTAAAAATAACCAGGCTTATGACAGGTTGTGGGAAGCCCGAAAAATATGGGGCGGGATTGTCAATTCAAGCCGTTCATTGGTGGCTATGCTCTATGCTTTTGATACAGAGCAAGGAGTTCAGAGCGATTTGGAAGAGAGAAGAAGGAAAATAACCTACCGTCATATTGCATGGCTGTACCAGCTGCGGGAGCAGCTTCTGGTTCCAACGGAATGGGAACATGTAAGCTTAAAAAAACATTTTGGTGCAATGAATGTCAAGCGCCATAGATTGATACGAGCAGGTTTTCCGGATTATAGCCGTACCCCGATCTTTTTACATAAGTACCTCTCAACGGAAGAGTTTGAATTACAGTCAACCTATAAAAACTTTGCGACTTATCTGATTGCACAACAAGCCAAGGATGTCAACACATTGAAAAACGACCAGCTGATTACCGATTTTAATCAAACACAATTGCAGGGTTGTCTCAATCAGTTTTATGATTTACAGGGACAGGCGGAGCGAATCAAGAAGTTTCCTTCACCAAGACAGTTCGCTAGTACGGCATTTGTGTTTAATGTTATTCTGATCTTGCTGCTTCCTTTGGGACTGGTCAATGAATTTGCCAAATTAGGAGACTGGGGAATCTGGACAAGTATTCCTTTTTGTGTGGTCATCGGTTGGATTTATATCGTGATGGAACTGGTCGGGGATTATACTGAAAATCCCTTTGGTGGCCTAATGTTTGATATTCCGATGCTTTCGATTTGCCGGACGATCGAGATTGATCTATTGCAGATGACAGGTGAAGTGAATATTCCAGATCCAATTGTATCTAAGAATGGAGTGTTGGTATAGATTTTATTAGACCGTTACTGTCATTGTATTTTTAACTTCAGTAATCATAAAAGAACTCTGTGTACTCGCAATATGCTGTAGGGTTGTTAGTTTTGTCAACATGAAATTCCGGTAATCTTCCATATCTTTAACATATATTTTTAGAATGTAGTCATAATTTCCACTGACATGATAACATTCTGTGACCTCTTGTAAACTGATTACTTCTCGTTCAAATTGTAATATATATTCTTTTTTATGCTGGGTTAACTTTACGTGACACAGCACCATAAAGTCCCGCTCTATTTTTCGCCTATTGAGCAATGCAGTGTATTTTGAAATAACCCCTGAATTCTCAAGTTTTCGAACACGTTCATAAGTAGCTGTCACCGAAAGATTAAGCTTATAGGATAGTTCTTTGGTGGTTTGTTTTGCGTCATCTTGCAAATAGAGAAGTAGCTTTTTATCGATTTCATCAAAGGCCATAGAATTTTTTCTAGCTTAATTTTTTGAAAGAAGGATATTGTAGATTTATTTTTTACTATTTTATTGGTTTATTAGATTTATTTTCTAATATATGAATTATTTGTTGTAATAAAACTTTAAATCATTCAATTTTATAAATAAAAAATATGGAAAATTTTAATGCGGCAAATGAAATACAGGATTTACAATATTTTGGAGAATTTGGAGGAGTAAACCCTTCAATCTCGGATAGCTCAACTTATACCTTTCTGTCGGCCAAAACGATGTTTGATACGTTTGAGGGAAATGCAGAGGGGTGTTATTTGTATTCAAGACATTCAACTCCAATGAATCTATATCTTGCAGAGGCACTTGCAAAGATGGAAAATACAAGCGGAGCAAATGTAACGGCCTCAGGAATGGCAGCTATTACTACCGTGCTTTTACAAATTTGCAAAGGTGGCGACCATATCATTTCCAGTAGGACAATTTATGGTGGTACATATGCCTTTTTGAAGAATTTTCTTCCAGCTTATAATATTCAAACCAGCTTTTTGGATATCCATAATTTTAATGCCATAGAAAATGCTATACAATCCAATACCAAAGTAATTTATTGCGAAAGTGTAAGCAATCCTTTGTTAGAAATTGCTGATCTCAGAAAGCTTTCGAAAATTTGTAAGCAGTACAAAATAAAACTTATAGTAGATAATACATTTTCGCCGTTATCTATTTCTCCCGCTCTTTTGGGTGCTGATGTCGTTATTCACAGTTTAACAAAATTTATTAATGGAAGTAGTGATACAGTAGGTGGCGTATATTGTGGAACACAGGAGTTTATAGATGCGACAAAAAATGTAAATACTGGAGCTAGTATGTTACTTGGTCCAACAATGGATAGTCTTCGTTCTGCCAGTATCTTGAAAAATCTCAGAACCCTGCATATTCGGATAAAACAGCATAGCTACAATGCCTTGTATTTAGCTGAAAAATTTGAACAAGATGGACTTAAAGTTTCTTACCCGGGATTGACTTCCCATAAAAATCATGAACTGATGACAACTATGATGCACAAGGATTATGGGTATGGTGGCATTCTAACTATCGATGTTGGTACAACTGACAAGGCCAATGAATTGATGGAATTAATGCAGACGGAAAATTTGGGCTATTTAGCTGTCAGCCTCGGTTTTTACAAAACACTATTCTCCTGTTCAGGGAGTTCAACGTCATCTGAAATACCTGAGGAAGAACGCGCTACAATGGGAATTTCTGATGGGCTGATCAGGTTTTCGATAGGTCTTGATCATGACATTGAACGCACATACCAGCGAATGAAGGCTTGCATGAGAACTACAGGTATTCTCCAGTAAGAAATGATAGCTATAAGACTAAGAAGTTTATAATTTTTGATGTCAGCCAGCAAATTTCTTAAACTGGTTTAAGTTATGACCATTGTTATCCTTTTACATTTGAATCTTAAATTTAATACCATGTATAGTCAACTTTTTTTACGTGTAGCTGTTGCAACAGCTTTTTTATCTGCTGTGGCAGACAGATTTGGTCTTTGGGGACCTCCCGGGAGTGCCAATGCTTCGTGGGGTAATTGGGCCAATTTTGTGCAATATGCAAATCAATTGAATTTTTTTATGCCTGCACCATTGGCGAATTTAATGGCTATTTTGGCTACCTTATTTGAGGTAATTCTGGCTGTTTTATTATTAATAGGGTATCGAACACGTTTGAGTGCAATTCTGTCTGGAGTTTTATTAACAGCTTTTGCCATCACAATGACATTGTCTTTAGGTATCAAATCTACATTTAATTATTCTGTTTGGATTGGAGCAGCTGCATGTTTTTTATTGGGTACAATAAAAACTTTTCCCTATAGTATAGATGGCTTGATCATAGGTCACCAACTTCCACTTTCGACTAAAAAATAGCTTTGCTTTCTTGAAAGAAGTACTTAATAAGCCTTGTTATATTAAAGGTTTCTTTTCGGGATTTGCAGTGAAATATTCTTTTTTAAACTGAAACATCTGAGCCATTTTCTGTGCACGCCACTTGGCTTCATCAGCTTTTTCTCCTTTGTATAGCCGATTAACAGTCATTTCAAACAACTCGAGCCATTGTTCGAAATGTCGTGCATCTATTGGTAATGTAATATGAGGCGGGAAGGGACTGCCGAAATAGGTATGTTCATTTAACAGGATAGTTTGCCAAAAACTGTACATCTTTTCTAAATGCTTAGCCCAGTTGTTTTGTATACGTTCCTGAAAAACGGGCCCCAACAAATTGTCTTTGCGCACAGTTTCGTAGAACTGGTCTACGAGTAGTTTTATATCCTCGATTGTTTGAATATCCTGTTTCATTAGATTGCCATATCTTTTACAATGCGATAACTAGAATGTTTGTTCACTAAATTTAACCACATTTATGGAGAATCAAATCATAGTCATGTAAAGATACATGTTAAAATGTTGCAATTTTCTATAATTGTCAGTACATTGATGGATGACTAGGGAAAAAATGTATGAAAAAATATGCTCTTTTTATTCTACTTTTTATGGGGTGTTATATTGCACGGGGACAAATTACAAATATCTCAATAAATAAAAAGAATTTTGAGTCTTCAGGTTTTCCATATAAAGGAAAGCGTGTTCTGCAAGTAGAACATATCGAAACAGCAAAGGAAGATAATTATATTATTTTTTCTAAAGAAGAACGTGGGGCAGATCCGGATAAGCTTTATGTTCAGCAATTTCAGAAGAAAGAGGGGATGTGGGTTCCAATTGTGGAAGAGACTGTCTCAGAAGATGGTATTATTACTTCTGTTTGGGAATCTAGAAAAGCATTCTTTGACGCGGATAAAGATGGAAAATTGGATGCCTTATTTATCTATTCCAGGCACCCAAAAGAAAACATTGAAAAGCAGTTGAGCTGTATCGCACTGATTTTATACAAGGGCCAGTTTTATCGCATGCGTGCGGAGGCTGAGGACGGATATAATAAGACCACTTACTCCGATAACTATGCTTCTTTGCCTGCGGAGGTGAAAGAAAATGTGGAACGCTATTGGGAAAACTTGGACAAAAGATAATAAAATAGCAAATATTCGTAACATTTTGCCCTACCTTTTTGACATCTCGTTTTGCTAATTATAATATTTTAATGAATGGATGCCAGTAATTGTTTTTCTTCCTCTTCTCTAGTTTTGCCAATAAGATAGCGTTTGATGTTTTGTTGTTTGAGTTCGTCGATCGTCCGGATGACATCTTTCGCCCTGGCTTCTGTGCTCGGTTTGATAAGTACAATCATATCTTTAGTGTTAGGCATAGTGCCAATCTTTATTTTTAATTGCGCGACAACTTGTGGTAATGTTTTTTCTATATCAGCGAGTGTTTGGGAAGAAGCAAGTGGTGTCTTAAAATCACCATGATACCATATAAATCTTCCGTCCCCCAAGATAAATGTTGCTGTTCGATTTTCGTCGATCAGAACAGATTCTGTATCTTTCTTGCTTTTATCAGGCATGGCAATATCCATTGCCGCAGGTTTATCCAGGCTAGTAGTAAGCATAAAAAAGGTGATCAACAGAAATGCAAGGTCTACCATCGCTGTCAGATCGACTTGGTGCCATTTTTCGGCTTCTTATTTTTTTTTGCCCACTTTCTTGTATTTTTTGGTTTAGTTCTGCCATGATTTTTGATCTTTAGGTTTTGCTTTTTTTCATACTCATTGAAATGATGCCCAAAGTGCTGCCATTCCATAATTTTTTGACACCTTAAATAGTTTTACTTTGATTTTTCAGGAGTTTCAATTAAAATAGATTGAGTGTTGGTTGAATAGGAGCAAACTCCTGATGATACGATCTTTTTCTAATGCATGATCAGAAAATGAAATAGAAAAGATTAGTAACTTGCTTATAAAAAAGTAATGATATGGAACGTGATAAGGATAGCGAACTCATCTATACAGATATGGCATCAAAGGTAGGAAAAATAAGGGTGGTGGCAACGAGACGAGGGTTGGCCGCAGTGTTATGGGAAGGTGAAGACTATACAAGAACAAAATTATCTACGCCTTATAGAGATGACCAAGCTCCTTTATTACAGCTTGCTAAACAACAGCTATTGGAATATTTTGACGGGAAGAGAACAGTTTTTGATCTACCATTGGATATGCACGGAACCCCCTTTCAGCTTAAAGTATGGCACGCTTTATTGGATATTCCTTTTGGTCAAACAAAGACCTATGGTGAGCTAGCACGCCAACTGGGTGATATAAAAGCAGTACGAGCAGTTGGAGGTGCATTGAACAAGAATCCCATATCTATTATTGTACCTTGCCATCGGGTTATTGGTGGATCCGGAAAGCTCGTCGGTTTCGCAGGAGGTCTGAAAAATAAGTCTATTCTCCTGGACCTGGAAATGAAAGATCAAACACCAACACTTTTCGATGTATATTCCAATTTTTAACCCGGAATGATGAATATTAAACAACATGATGAAAACTCATTGGTAAAGAAAATGGATTTAGGGAACTTTCGGAAACAATATGCAATTGGTTTAATGTGCTGAAAAGAGAACCATCGTATCCAGGCCAATTTTTCTGGGCGAATCCTGCTAAAACAAGCTTTTCAGGAATGAAAGGCTTGTTCTGCGGAGAGTAAGGGATAATATATGATCCCAATGGAGGGAGGCTTCACCATAAAATAAAGCCATTCACTCCGTTCATTTTTTTCGTCGTTTATAGACTTTAGACCAAACATTGTTTAACAAAAGTCTATAAACGACAAAACCCGACAATCGTCGGGCTTTATTTTTGGTGGCGGAGAGTGAGGGATTCGAACCCCCGAACCTGTGACAGTTAACGGTTTTCAAGACCGCCGCATTCGACCACTCTGCCAACTCTCCGCGACAAAAGTAGAAATTCTGGATAGATTTGCAAAACTTATTTTTATATTTTTCCTTGTCTAAAGTTGTTCTGAGGCTATTTAAGCTAGTATTTTGTTGTAAATCAGGCTCTGTTGAGTTCTTACATTGGCTTGATGAAATTGATCTTTACTGATTTTATCAAAAATTAAAATCTGGTTTTAATACAGGGCTTCCCTGTCAGGCAGCAATAGTAAGATGGATTCCTAAGATAAAGCCTGTTTGTTGCGGAGAGTGGGGGATTTATCGCGTCCCAGATGCCCATGCTAATGCCTAGGATGATTAAAGTTCGAACCCCGGGCAGTCCGTCTGGTGCGAGTCTGAATACAACGAAAAAAGCCTTTCATTTCTGAAAGGCTTGTTCTGCGGAGAGTGAGGGATAATAACATGATCCCAATGGGGGGCTTCACCATAAAATAAAGCCATTCACTCCGTTCATTTTTTTCGTCGTTTATAGACTTTAGACCAAACATGGTTTAAAGTCTATAAACGACAAAACCCGACAATCGTCGGGCTTTACTTTTGGTGGCGGAGAGTGAGGGATTCGAACCCCCGAACCTGTGACAGTTAACGGTTTTCAAGACCGCCGCATTCGACCACTCTGCCAACTCTCCGCGACAAAAGTAGAAATTCTGGATAGATTTACAAAACTTATTTTGTTGAATTGATCTTAAGGTTTGAAAATGAGGTAGATTGTTTTTGATCAGTAGTCAATATAGGGAACTTTAACCTAATTACAGTAATGGAAGCAATTTTTAAAGTGTCCGATTTATGCAGTTTAAAAGTAGCTGACAACCAGTCTTTCGGACTATATGCGATCATGTGTGAAAATATAAATTGTTGTGAAAATTTTGCGAGTTTATTACGATTGATGTAACTTCATCGCAGTATGGTGCGGCCAAAATCAAAAAGAACAAAGCTCAGTGGAAAAGGAAAAATGACTCAAAATATCCGATGGATTTGGATAGTAGTCGTGGTATTAATGTTCTTCTTGTGTCTTATAGGATGGCATTATAGAGCAGGAATCATCTATTATTTCCGTGCAGCTGCATCTAAAAGCAAATCCTTATCAAAAGATGCTAAATATGATATTCGTAATATCGAAATTATGAGTAAGCACGATGATAAAGTATTTGGAATCGATGTGTCAACTTATCAAGAAGAAATAGACTGGCATAAAGTCAATACCATCAATGACCAATTCCCGATTGATTTTGTGTTTATTCGAGCAACGATGGGAGAGACTGGAGTAGATAGTAGGTTTAGTCAGAATTGGACTAAAATGCACAACAGAGCAATTCTAAGAGGGGCTTATCATTATTTTAGACCCAATGAGAATTCGATGAAGCAGGCAAAGAATTTTATTCGTAAGGTCAAGCTTCAGCCAGGGGACCTTCCTCCGGTTTTGGATATTGAGGAACATCCACGGCAACAGCCCATGGATAGTTTAAGGGTCGGTTTAAGACGTTGGCTTGACGAGGTGGAGCATCACTATAAAGTCAAACCAATCATTTATTCAGGTGATAAATTCTATAGTGATTTCTTGGAAAAAGAATTCTCGAGTTATACGCTGTGGATCGCGAATTATAATTTTTGGATAGAAAGTCCAAAAAAGCATTGGGCATTCTGGCAGTTTTCAGAGAAAGGTACTGTAACGGGGATTCGTGGAGATGTGGATCTCAATATCTATAATGGTAAAATTGAGGAGCTGGAGAGTTTGCTAGTTCCTTTTAAATAATAAATGAAATGAATAAAAAATGGATTGTCATGCTTGGAATCCTTTTCTTGATCTGCCAAGGAAAGCATCCGGCTCTTTCAGCATCAGGTACAAATAATATCCCGGTTCATCAACCACAATCTAGCGTCCCATTGCTTACATTGGAGCAGTTTAAAAAAGTGCGTAACCAAACGAATGTTTTAGTTGTGGATACTCGGTCTGGAGATGAGTTCCTACATGGATTTATTCCCAAGTCGATCAACATTGGTCTTAAAGGGCCATTTGAAACATATCTGATGCAAGTTATTCCCAATAGAAATCAACAGCTTTTATTGGTCGTAGATACAATGGATAAGAATGATGCCGTGGAGCGCTTGACTAAATTGGGGTATAATAGAATTATGGGTATATTGGATGGTGGCATAATGATCTGGAAGGCTCATGAACCACTGGATTCGTTGAAAAATATAACGCCCCGGACTTTTTTTAAATCAGATCAAGGTCATATTGTGGACGTGAGGACAGAGAAAGAGTTTGCTGCTGGACATATTGACAATGCAATGAATATTCCTTTGACCGATTTCGCTAATTTTGGTATTACGCTTAAGAAAGACGATGATCAAATATATTTGCATTGTCAATCAGGATACCGAAGTGCAATTGCTGTATCTATTTTGAGTGCGAAAGGTTTTAAAAATATATGCAATATCCAAGGAGGGTATAAAGCATTGAGTGAAGAAATAAAGGAGAATCGATAATGGCAACTTTTGATCAGATTATTCAATCAAATTCGCTGGTTTTAGTGGATTTTTTTGCTACGTGGTGCGGTCCATGTCAAACCATGGCGCCAGTTTTACAGGATGTAAAAGAGTTTTATCAAGATGATCTTTCTATTATAAAGATAGATGTAGATAAGAATCCAAAAATTGCGTCCCTATACAAAGTCAGCGGTGTGCCGACTTTTATATTGTTTAAAAATGGTCAGCAGGTGTGGCGGCAGAGTGGGATGATCCCTAAAATGGAATTACATAAGCTGATTGATCAGGTAAGATAAATCAGGAGAAATAAAATAAGGCGGTCAATTCGATTGACCGCCTTATTTTTTAATGATTCTCTGGTTTTAATAGGTAGTGTTATATTGCACTAAAATATTAAAATTCATCATCATCATCGAAGTCATCCAATCCTCCAATCGAGTCAATTTCTGGTAAGTCGAAATCATCATCGAAATCGTCGTCGTCGTCATCAGGTCCATTGAAAGATGCGAATTTTACTTCTTCAAGATCTTCATTAGCTAATATTGCCGTGTTCATAAAATAATACTTTATTGTTTCTTATTCAATGCTGTAAAATTAGAGAAGAAAACTATCTTTTAAAACTTTTTTTAAAAAAAATATTGGCCTTTATTTTTCTGTTAATCAGTGTGTTGAATTGTGTTTTAAAAATAAAAATTTATTTTATTTTATTTATTCATTTGTTTCACCGATCACATTGTCCTCTGTAACGATATCTTTCAGTTGAGGAAGATCTCTTACTCCGTTGATTCCGAAATGATCCATAAACTGTTGGCTGGTCGCGTATAAAAGCGGTTTACCGATACTATTGGCCTTTCCTGCAATCTTAATCAATTTTTTTTCAAGGAGTCTCTGAATTGAATAATCACAGCTGACACCTCTGATCTGTTCAACCTCAAGTTTGGTTATTGGTTGTCGATAGGCAATAATTGCCAGCGTCTCTAAAGCTGATTGGCTAAGTTTTCGTTTATTATTATGATTTTGTAACTGTTGTATCGCCTCGTGATAGTTAGCTTTTGTTAAAAATTGATAAGAATTGTTGATGTAACGTAATTCCAGGACATAGTCCTCATCCTGATACTTATTTTCAATTTTTTTAATCAGTTCCTTTAATTCATCCTTTGATATTTCTATGGCCAAAGTTTCCTGTAAGATTTGCTTGATATCAGCAAAATCAATTCCTTCTGCTGAAGCAAATATAATTGCTTCAATATTTCTGATAACGTCTTTCAATGTACCGTTTTAATAGTTGATGACTTGTTCGACCATATGCGCTGGCAGTTCCCTGAATTCATATTTTTGTGTCCGTAGTTGCGGTTGGAAACCTGCTTCTAGAATTGCTTCTTGGATAGATTTGGAAGTGAAGCGATGTGGTGCACCTGCTGCGGAGACCACATTTTCCTCAATCATGATCGAACCGAAATCATTTGCACCGGCATGTAAGCATAATTGAGCAGTTCGTTTCCCAACTGTAAGCCAGGATGCCTGAATATTTTTGATATTTGGCAGCATGATTCTGCTCAGGGCAATCATGCGAATATATTCTTCACTTGTCACATCATTGGTGATGCCGCGAAGTCTCTTTAGTAATGTGCCATCATCTTGGAAAGGCCAAGGGATGAAGGCTATAAAACCATGTGAATCTTCCGGTTTTTCATCCTGTACTTCTCTGATCCAGACGAGATGCTCAAATCGTTCTTCTATTGTCTCGATATGACCAAACATCATAGTCGCAGATGTCGGTAGATTGATTTTGTGTGCTGCACGCATGACATCTAACCACTCTTTGCCACCGCATTTTCCTTTAGATATCAAGCGTCTCACACGGTCATTGAGGATTTCGGCACCCGCTCCAGGTAAAGAATCCAAACCAGCTTCTTTTAGTTGGGTGAGGACCTCAATATGACTCATGTTCTCCAGCTTGGCTATATGAGCAATTTCTGGCGGGCCTAGAGAATGTAGTTTAAGTGTAGGATAAAGTTCTTTTAATTGTCTGTATAGATTCTTATAGAACTCTATACCTAAATCAGGATGATGACCTCCTTGTAATAACAGTTGATCACCACCATATTTAAAGGTTTCTTCAATTTTTTGCTTGTAACTTTCAATATCAGTGATATAACTGTCCGGATGACCAGGACGACGAAAGAAATTGCAAAATTTACAGTTTGCAACACATACATTAGTCGTATTGACATTTCTATCAATCTGCCAGGTAACTTTGCCGTGGGGAACTTGTACCTTACGCAATTCATTGGCTACGAAAGTCAAATCAGCTGTTGGAGCATTTTGATATAAAAAAACACCCTCTTCCTTGGAAAGGAACTCAAATCGGAGCGCCCGCTCTAATAAATTACTTACATTCATCTATTGCAAATATAACGACCTTTTGGCGTATTTATATGGATTTGAATAATATTTGACATTGTCACTGCGTATTTATGGCTAAATAAATGTAATGTATATCACTCGATTTTATTATGTAACAAAAGCATTGATGTTTAACTTAGTGTATAAAATACAATAACTTGATTTATAGCGGTTTGTAATTTTAATCAGATTTTTCTTTTTTTTTACATTTATTATTCTTTACATTTATTTAACAGATTTTAACATTTCTGAGAATAACCAAACTAAAATTAAGAATGATAACCAAAGGTTGGACTTGACAGTGCATAATTGTCGGGTTTGACGATGAATGACCAAAGACTTGAATAACCATTATCGACTAAAACAACTAAAAATATAAACATAAATTTTTTTAAACCACCTATTTATAAAATTATGATGAAAAAAACGGACAAAAATTGCTGTTTTGATCTCATATTGGGCCAAAAGTTCAATAAGAGGTTCCTGTTGGTGAGCTCTCTGCTCATGGCAGGAGGAATGGGCACTCAAGGATTTGCACATGGAGTTGCCTCCCCTGGAAGAGTTGAGGTCGTTTCATTAATGAAAACCAAAGAATTTCAGGAAATACCTATTAAAGGTATAGTAAAAGATGCTACGACAGGGCAGGGGATCACCGGTGTCTCTGTTAAAGTGAAAGGGACTAACAATGGTACTTCAACTGATGGCAATGGCGCATTTACACTCCAGGGCAAGATTGGTGATGTATTGGTGATCAGTTACGTTGGTTATACCAGTACCGAAGTAACAGTAACAAGCAAGGCAGATCTTAACATTACATTAAACTCTGCAGAGGATGCATTGGAAGAAGTTGTCGTCACGGGTTATTCTGTACAGCGTAAGAAAGATCTGACAGGAGCTGTTGCGGTTGTTAATGTTAAGGACCTTAAAACTACTCCCGCTGCAAGTGCTGTTGAGTCTATGCAAGGAAGAGCGACAGGTGTTCAGATTGTGGTGGATGGCGCTCCAGGATCTACTCCACAAATCAAAATTAGAGGTTATAGTACGATCAATAATAATGAACCGCTGTATATTATTGATGGTGTTCCTTATGAAGGGAAATTAAGCTGGTTAAATCAGGGAGATATTGAATCTATGCAGGTTCTGAAAGATGCATCTGCTGCATCAATCTATGGTTCAAGGGCTAATAATGGTGTTGTCATCATTACAACAAAAATTGGAAGAGAAGGAAAACCTCAATTTACGCTTGATTCTTACTATGGAGTTCAAGTGCCAAACAGTTCCCGTTTTCCAAAAATGTTGTCACCGCAACAAACACTGGATATAGAAAATAAGCTGAATGGTACAAATAATGTACTTCCAGATTATCTGATTGCCGGAGCAAAAGTAGGTGGAAAGGATGTTATTACGCCTGCTGATATTGACATGTCTAAATACAAATTCGACGCCACTAGCCGTAGCGATTTCTACCAGATCACCAAGGCAAATAAAGAAGGAACCAATTGGTTCGATGCCCTTTCTCAAAATGCACCGACACAATCGCATCAACTTAGTGTGCTTGGTGGTGGTGAAAATGCTTCTTACGCAATTTCTGGTGGGTATTTGAAACAAAAAGGTACAATTATTCATACTGGTTTTGAGAAATATAACATTCGTTCCAATACACGATTTTCTGCTTTTAATAATAAATTGCGTTTTGGAGAAAATATGCAATATAGTTTTACGGAAGGATTTGGTATTGGGGTAAATACGAATACGGCAGGTGATTATATCGGTGAGGGAAGCGCTCTAGGTTTTGCTTACCGTATCCATAACATTATCCCCGTGTATGATGAGGGCGGAAATTTTGCCGGATCTGTTGGAGGGCAATATGGTAATGGGGAAAATCCCGTGGCAATAGCTTACCGTGCTAAGGATAATAAAAATAAAAGCAATATGTTCTTCGGAAATGTCTTCGGTGAGTTTGATATACTTTCTGGATTGACTTTTCGGAGTAGTTTTGGTATGAAATATGAAAATTACAACGGTATAGCTTATACTTATCCCAATCCGGAATTTACAGAAGGAAGTTTTAATAATGGAATCAATGAATACTTTGGATTAAATAAAGAATGGACGTGGACAAATACTTTAAATTATAAAGCGACATTTAATGATGCGCATACATTAAGCATACTTGCTGGTACTGAGGCTATCCAGAATAGAAATAGGCAGATAAGAGGTAAAGGCAATGGTTTCTTTACAATGTCAAGTCTTGATTATCTTTATTTAGACGCGGCCTCAACGGGGCGGGTAAGTGAAGGCGGTGGTTCCGTGGCCTCCTTGTTTTCGATCTTCGGTAAGGTAGACTATTCATATAAAGATCGCTATATCTTAAGTGCGACTGTACGTCGGGATGGTTCTTCCAATTTTGGACCAAACAATAAATATGGAACATTCCCTGGGGCAAGTGCTGCTTGGCGTCTGTCGCAAGAGGAATTTATGAAAGGTGTGCCCTGGCTGTCCGATTTAAAGATCAGAGCTGGATATGGGGTGACAGGGAACCAACGGATTCCTTCTAATCAATACTTAAATCGTTATCAGGTTGCCATTAATTCTTCATCTTACCCCATCGATGGAAGCCTGACGTCAGGGATGTGGCATAATGCCTATAGCAATCCGGACGTGAAATGGGAACAAGTGTCGGCACTGAACGTCGGTTTGGATTTTACTTTACTACAAGGCGATTTTGACGGATCCTTCGATTGGTATAATAAAAAGACAAAAGATATGCTGTATCTTCTGCCTTTGCCTGCCGTTGCAGCAGGTCGTGCAGGGTCCCCATATGTGAATATTGGTGATATGCAAAATAAAGGGATCGAGTTTTCATTGAATTACCATTATGGTAGACGTCAAGAAAGTCCGTTCACCTTAGATCTATCAGCAACGATATCACGAAATGTAAATAAGATAGTATCTCTAGCACCATCCGTCAGTCAACAAGTATATGGAAGTTTCAGAAGCATGGAGACATCTATTTTGAAACCTGGAGAATCATTAGGAGCTTTTTATGGATATAAAGTACTAGGTATCTATTCAGAAGAGGATATGTCAAATTCAAGTGTTGCGAAATACGAAGATGGAAAATCCAGAGCAGGAGGGCTTAAGTTTGAAGATATCAACGGTGATGGGAAGATTGATGCCGCAGACCGTACGATCATTGGTAGCCCCCATCCTGATTTTGTGTATTCATTTAATATTAATGCTGGCTATAAGAACTTTGATTTTATGGCATATTTCTATGGATCAAAGGGAAACCAAAACTATGAAGCAACACGTTATTTTACTGATTTTGGGGTGTTCAGAGGGCAGAAAAGTGTCCGTGTGCTTGATGCCTGGGATCAAACAAGTAATCCATCTAGTATGATTCCGTCTCAAGTAAATAATGCATCAGCCTATGAGTATGCTTCTTCAAGCTACTATGTTCAGGATGCAAGCTTTTTGAAGTTAAAAAATCTTCAAGTAGGCTATAATTTTGATACCAATAAGGTTTTTGGTAACAACACAGGTGTGAAGAAATTAAGAGCATATATAGGCGTGACTAACTTGTTTACTATCACGAAATATGAGGGCTTGGATCCGGAAGTGACTGCTACCCCATCGACCTATCCTGCATTGGGTGTTGATTTTGGTGTGTATCCGCAGGCACGTCAGTATATGTTAGGTGTAAGTCTCGGATTTTAAGGATTAGATGAATTAAGATAAAATTTGATTGAAATGAAAAAAAGAAATATAATTACAATATTGGGGATATCATTGGTATTATTATCTTCCTGTGGTAAGTCCTTTTTAGAACGGGATCCACAGGCGGAATTGCCAGAATCTCAGATTGTAAACTCGAAAGGAATAGAGGCTTCATTGATAGGCGCGTATGGAATTCTAAATGGAAATGTGAACGGAACGTGGGGAAACTATGCCTCAGCACCTAGCCAATGGTTGTTTGGAGAGGTTGCCGCGGATAATGCACATAAAGGATCCGAAGCTACAGATCAGCCAAATATGAATATGATCGAATTTCATACACCCAATAGTTCGAATGATAACTTAAGTACCATGTGGGAGGTCTACTATGAGGGAGTCTTGCGGGCTAATAATACCTTGCGGCTTCTGAAATCGGACCAATCCGGTGATAAAACAGTTACTCCTGAACGGGCGAAAGAAATCGAAGGCGAGGCAAGGGTTTTGCGGGCGCATTATTATTTCTTTCTCTGGCGTGTCTTTAAAAATTTAGCTTATGTAGACGAAAATACAACAGATGAAGAGGCAAAAGTTAAACCCAATAAAGATGATGTCATCCCTAAAATTATCGAAGATTTGAAATTTGGGTCTGAGAATCTTCCTGCCTCCAAGATCAATAAACAATCAGGCCGTTTGGACCAGAACATTGCTAAGGCATATTTAGGAAAAGTATATCTTTATCAAAAGAAGTATGCTGATGCCCTGACTTTATTTAAAGAGGTTATTGGAAGTAAAGATATTCGTACAATGCCTTATCAAAATAACTTTGACGTTCTTACAAAGGATGGTCCAGAAGCACTTCTTGTATCAAAACATGTGATCAATCCGGACGGAAGCGGTGATAATGCCAATGTTGGAGACATGTTGTCGGGCTTAAATGGAAATAACCCTGTAGGTTGTTGTGGGTTTTACCAACCTTCAATTGATTTGGTTAATGCCTATAAGGTGGATGCAAATGGATTACCTTTATTGGATACTTATCGTAACAATCCATATGTATCTGATTTTGGCTTGTCAAAAGAACAGAAAGAGAAGTATAAATTGGATGTGAGTCTTCGTTTTGATCCACGTTTGGATTATACGGTAGGACGTAGAGGTGTCAATTTTTACGATTATGGTGTGATGCCAGGGGATGCCTGGATCCGTGAAGTCAGTTCTGGAGGTCCTTTTGTTGGTATAAAAACCATGATTCCAAAGAGCCTACATAGTGGACATACAGCTTCTGGAGCAGCTTATATTACAGATCTTGATGTCAATATTATCCGCCTTGCAGATGTGATCTTAATGGCAGCAGAATGTCAGGTTGAATTAGGCGATTTAGACGCTGCATTGAAATTGGTAAACTCTGTTCGGGAGAGAGCAGCGACCTTACCTGCAAAAACGACAGGAAATGATGTTCCAGCAGCAGCGTATGCTGTAAAACCATATCCATCTTTTCCGGATCAAAATTATGCTCGTAAGGCTGTCCGTTTTGAACGTCGTTTAGAACTGGCCATGGAAGGCCATCGCTTCTATGATTTAGTAAGATGGGGAGTAGCAAAGTCTGTTTTGGAAAGTTATTCTAATTTTGAAGGTGGTTTTATGTCACGTTATAAAGGGTTGAATTTTAAACCACAAAATGAATATTTTCCAATTCCACAAGCACAAATTGATAGAAGTGGAGGAGCATTGGTACAGAACCAAGGTTATTAATAACTGTAACTAGGTAAAAGGAGAAGGAGAGCATGAACAATGCTCTCCTTCTCCTTTTTAGTGTTTTATCCGAATTTTGGCATGAAGGGAAAAGGAGTTCTTTCTCTTTTTTGTATGTTTGAATCAATGAAAAATTTATTACGCACCATATTGCAGCTTTGGTTCATGCTAATCTCCGTCCTCCCTGCGAAGGCCCAAGGTTTTGAGGATGTTTATAAAATGTTCCAGGAGTCTAAAGTACTAAATGACCATTTCTATGGATTTTCATTATATGACATCAGTACGAATACATATGTCATGAATATTAATAGCGACAAGCATTTTACGCCAGCTTCCAACACTAAAATGTATACAAGCTATGCCGCCTTGGAGCTTTTAGGAGATTCAATACCTGGTTTAGAATATATAGAACGGGGCGATTCATTGCTGATATGGGGTACGGGAGATCCCACTTTTTTACATAATAGACTGGACACCCGTGTTGTATATAATTTTCTGAAAAACACGGACAAACGCATATTTGTTGTCCCAGGAACAATGAAAAATAAGCCTTTTGCCCATGGTTGGGCAATGGAAGATTTTGAAGCGTATTATCAGCCTGAAATCAGTACCTTTCCAATCTATGGTAACGTGGTTACCTTTAGACAAAAGGGCGACAACTATTTAACAACTTCTCCAATATGCTTTCAATCTGCTCTAGCATTTCTATCTGAACCCAAATCTGGCGATTTTGAGCTTACACGTTCATTTCATGCCAATACTTTTTGGATGTCCAAAAAGCCTATACCCCGTGGTTATGTTAATGAAGTTCCGTTTATATATTCGGACAGTCTGTTTACGCAGCTATTGGCCGATAGCCTGAAGAAAAACGTGACTTTATTGTCTTATAAAAAACCTCATAATACAAAGATATTGTATTCCGGAAGCACCAGAAACTTGATCCGGGAGATGATGTTGCCCAGTGATAATTTTATTGCTGAACAATTTTTGATGATGTGCTCCTGGAAGCAATTTGGTCAGTTTGATACCTATCTGGTAAGGGACTGGATGAAAAATAATTTCTATAAATTCTTTTCCGACGAGGTGGCGATTTTTGATGGATCAGGCTTGTCTTCTTACAATAAAGTTACCCCTCGCGATAATGTGGATCTATTAATCCTTCTAAAAAACAAGGTGCCTAGCGAGCGGGAACGTTTTCATTTGTTTGCAGCTGGAGGTGTTGATGGTACTTTAAAGAGAACATACGATAAAGATCTTGGGGAGCCTTTTGTTTTTGCTAAAACAGGAACTATTACCTCTGTCTATAATCAAAGTGGATATTTAGTGACAAGAAAGGGGAACCGTTTAGCCTTTTCATTTATGAACAATAATTACATCGATGACAAAGCAAGTGCAATTCGTAAAGAAATGGCTAAAATAATTACTTATATTCGTCAAACTTATTAAGCATTTTGATGGAAGCAATTGTAAAAAATAATAAGAGATTGATACGCTCCTGGGCCATGTTTGATTGGGCCAATTCCGCATATAATCTTGTTATTACATCAACGATATTTCCTGTGTATTATACCGCCATTACGACGACAAAAGAGCATGGTGATGTGGTTAATTTTTTTGGTTTTGAGATCGTTAATACAGCACTTTCCAATTTTTCCTTGGCAGTAGCCTATTTGTTGATGTCGTTTTCGCTACCTTTTATTTCCTCCTATGCAGATGCGAAAGGAAAGAAGAAACAGATCATGAAATTTTTTACCTATATCGGAGCAATTTCATGTATGTGTTTGTTCTTCTTTAAGTTAGAGACTCTGGAAGTTGGTATTATATGTTTTGTGTTGGCTGCAATGGGCTATATAGGCGGTGTTTTGTTTAATAACTCTTATTTGCCCTTATTAGCAACGGTTGATCAGCAAGATCGCGTAAGCGCGCAGGGATTTGCTTATGGCTATGTAGGATGTGTGACTTTGCAGGTTCTTTGCTTTATTGTTGTCTTAAAACCAACATGGTTTGGTATCACAGATCCCTCATTACCGGCTCGCATATCTTTTTTGATGGTGGGCTTATGGTGGCTTGGGTTTTCAATGATTCCGTTTAAATACCTGCCAAAAATTGATGCGACAGCAAATAATCGTGGCAATAATTTTATTCAGAATGTCAAAGATGAATTCAATCATGTCATTCAAAAAATCAGAGGAATCCCTGAAATTAAGCAGTTTTTACCTGCTTTTTTCTTTTATTCCATCGGAGTTCAGACTTTAATGATCGTAGCTTCGTCATTTGGTGAAAAAATTCTGCATCTTGGCGCTGAAAGATTGATCGCAACCATTCTTTTGATCCAACTTGTTGCAATTTTAGGAGCCTTTTTTATGTCTTATCTATCAAATTTGTTTGGAAATATTAAGGTACTGATCATTGTGGTTATGATCTGGATCGGCATATGTATCTCCGCATTCTATTTATCAACCCCACTCCAATTTTATATCTTGGCCGCCTTGGTAGGTTTGGTGATGGGAGGGATCCAGTCCTTATCTAGATCAACCTATTCCAAATTGATTCCAACAGATATCAAAGATACCACTGCTTTTTTTTCTTTTTATGATGTTACAGAAAAGGTTGCTATTGTACTGGGATTATTTTCATTTGGTTTGATAGAGCAGATCACACATAATATTCGCAATTCTGCCTTGGTTCTTTCTTTATTTTTTGTAATCGGATTGTTACTTTTGGTACGGATATTACTATCTAATAAATCTTAATTTTATTGATTGAATTAAATATGAAAGTAGAACTTTTTGTTCCTTGTTTTATTGATCAGCTTTATCCTGACACCGCTTTTAATACTATTCGTTTATTGGAAAAAGTAGGCTGTGAGGTAATCTATAATCCTGATCAAACCTGTTGTGGTCAGCCTGCTTACAATGCAGGTTTTTGGGATGATGCAAAACTTGTTGGACAGAAGTTTTTAGCAGACTTTTCAGGAGATCATGTTATTGTTTCACCTTCAGCATCTTGTACGGGTATGGTGAAACATAGTTACAACGATCTGTTCTCCAACTCCGCTGATTCTCATCAGTGCCATAAAATTCAACAACAGGTTATAGAAATCTCCGATTTTTTGGTCAATGTGCTTAAAAAAGAGTATTTTGGTGCTGAGCTGGAAGGTGTAGCGGTATATCACGATTCCTGTTCAGCTTTACGTGAGTGTAAAATCAAGGATGAACCAAGGAAATTATTAAGTAGGGTACTGGGGTTAGAATTGGTTGAGGTAAAAGACAGTGAAACCTGTTGTGGTTTTGGAGGAAGTTTTGCCGTTAAGTTTGAAGGAATTTCAGCTGCTATGGCCGAACAAAAAGTTAGAAATGCACAGGCATTAAATGCCGATTATATCATTTCGACTGACTCGTCCTGCTTATTGCAACTACAATCTTATATTGATAAACATAAACTACCTATCCAAACTATGCATCTTGTTGATGTGCTGACGACCGGCTGGGGAAATATATAAAATAACACTTTAAATCTAAACACATGAATTCTAGAAGAGATTTTCTTAAAAACCTTGCATTAGCTTCTGCTGGTATAGCATTGGCACCTTCGTTGGAGAGCTTTGCTGTGGCAAAGAAAGACTGGTTTGATATTTCCTTAGCGGAATGGTCATTACATCAAACTTTATTTAAAGGAGATTTGAATAATTTAGACTTTCCAGTAGTGGCTGCCAAAAAATATGGTATCTATGGTGTTGAATATGTGAATCAGTTCTTCAAGGATAAAGCAAATGACAATAATTATCTCACTGAACTTAATATGCGTGCAAAGGATAATGGTGTAAGGAATGTGCTTATTATGGTGGATGGAGAAGGTAATCTTGGAGATGAAGACGAAAATAAAAGGAAACAGGCCGTACAAAATCACTATAAATGGATTTCGGCAGCTAATTTCTTAGGTTGTCATGCAATTCGTGTCAACGCAGCTGGTAAAGGCAGTCCTGAGGAAGTTAGTAAACGTGTTGTAGATAGTCTGACAACATTATCCGATATTGGTAAAAAAGCTGGTATTAGCATTATTGTAGAGAATCATGGTGGCATTTCTTCCCATGGTGATTGGTTGGCCAATACATTAAAAGCTGTAGGAAGTAAATATTGTGGTAGTTTACCAGACCTTGGTAACTTTTATGAATATGATCGTTATCAGGGAGTCACTGATTTGATGCCTTATGCACATGGTGTGAGTGCCAAAACTCATGATTTTGATGCAAATGGCAACGAGACTCAAATTGATTACGAACGTATGCTTAAGATTGTGAAAAAAGCAAAATTCAAAGGATATGTTGGTATTGAATATGAAGGAACGAAGCTGAGTGAAGAAGAAGGAATTTTTGCGACGAAGAAGTTGTTGGAACGTTTACGTCCATTAATTTAATATAGCATACTGATGGAGTTCTTTTCTATCGTAAAAAAGAACTCCATTTTTTGAAATAACTTAAAAAATTGTTAGCCCTATTGAAGCTAAGGGTTCTGAGCCGCTTTCGGCACCTTTTTGAAAAGCATTTGATTTTTTATACTCATCCATTTACTGATGGTCCAGTTAAATTAAATGGAAATCACGCTACCTGTATTTGAAAAATAATTATTTTAATCATGAATTTTGAAGAAAATACTGTTCTTAAATCCCATTTGCAGAATGTAGGAGCTGAGCATGTATTGGTACAGGGACATCCTGCAGGGTTGTTTGTGCTATTTTTTACAGAGATGTGGGAACGATTTAGTTATTATGGCATGCGTGCCCTATTAGTGAATTTTCTCGTTTCTACAATTGCGCAACAAGGATGGGGCTGGACCAATTCGGAAGCCATGAAATTGTATGGATTATATACAGGGATGGTTTTTCTGACACCTTTATTTGGAGGTATTATAGCTGATCGGCTGACCGGGTATAAGAAATCTATCATGTTAGGAGCAGTAGTGATGACTTTAGGGCATATTGCCATGGCTCTGGAAGGCTTCAATCAGAATTTCTTTCTCGCGGGATTGATATTGATTGTTTTGGGTAATGGTCTGTTCAAGCCTAATATTTCATCGATGGTAGGGAAATTATATCCAGATAAAGGAGGGAAAAAAGATGCTGGTTATACCATATTTTACATGGGGATCAATGGCGGTGCATTTTTAGGGATGATGCTGTGTGGGTATATAGGAGAAAAGATTGGCTGGCATTATGGTTTCGGGCTAGCGGGGGTGTTTATGTTCTTGGGAATGTTGCAATTCTATTTCGCACAGCGGATTTTTGGAAAAATTGGAAATACCCCAGATAAACGGACGCAGTCAGTAGAGCATCTTCCTCTCGAAGATGAAAGTCCTCAGCATATTGTACGTGACCGTTTATTGGTCATCGCTATTTTTATGTTGTCCAGCATTGTTTTTCATCTGGCGTTTGAGCAGGCTGGCGGTTCAATGACGATTTTTGCCAAAAATTATACACAACGTCTGCTGAATGGAGAGGTTGCCGTTCTGTTTAAATGGTTGGATTCGGCATTGACTATTTTACCTATTGTGGTGATTACGGGGGTATTATTTGTTTTGGCAAAGAAGATTATCCGCAAATACCCCATGATCATACTTTTTTCAAGTATTTCCTTTGTTATTATTTGGACTTTATGTATTTGGAAGACATATCGGGAGTATTATGGAGGGAATTCCGAAGTGACGGTATCCTGGTTCCCAATGCTCAATTCCTTTTTTATCATTACTTTGGCAACCTCTTTTAGTAAGATCTGGGAGAAAGTATGGAATCCTTCAGGCCCAATTAAATTTGCCATAGGACTGACATTGGTAGGTGTTGGCTTTGCGGTTTTATCTATCGGAAGCATGGAAATTCCAACAGGGGCTAAGACAGCTTCAGTGAGCATGATTTGGTTGGTATTAGCTTATTTTTTTCATACAGTTGGTGAACTATGTATCGGCCCTGTAGGATTATCATATGTAAGCAAACTCTCTCCCAAGAAATTCTTGGGGCTTCTATTTGGTTTTTGGTTCTGTGCCAATGCGATCGCTAATTTCATAGGAGGCTTTATTGGGTCGTACATTGACATGATCACCGAAGCCCACTCGATGTCTTATTTCTTCGCTGTATTTACTGTGATCCCAATAATAGCCGCTCTGTTCCTGGTGATTGCCAACAAAAAAATAAAAAAGATGATGCATGGAATTGATTAATTCATAGAAAAATAGTGTATCTTCATGCGATTTTTATCAAATTATAAATAAAACCTGAGTTATAAAACAATTATTGAAATTATATGAATCAAGAAAAAGATCAAGTTCTTGTTGCACATTTGGCCAAACAGGGAATCGATGACAAAATGGTAAATGGGCATCCTGCCGGATTATTTGTACTATTTTTTACTGAGATGTGGGAACGCTTCAGTTATTATGGTATGCGAGCATTATTGACCTTGTTTTTAATAAGCTCAATAGCCGATGGAGGATGGGAGTGGAGTAATGAGCGGGCCATGAAATTATATGGTCTTTATACTGGTTTTGTGTATTTGACACCATTGATTGGTGGGATGATTGCAGATAAGCTCACCGGATTTAAGAAAGCGATATTGATAGGGGCATTGGTGATGACTTTGGGGCATTTATCAATGGCATTTGAAGGTGTAAATTCAAATTTCTTTTATCTTGGTTTGATATTGATGATTTTAGGAAATGGAATGTTTAAACCGAATATTTCTTCCATGGTCGGCAATCTATACCCCGATCAAAGTTCTAAAAAAGATGCTGGATATACGATCTTTTATATGGGAATTAATGCGGGTTCGTTCCTGGGCATGCTCCTATGTGGCTATATCGGTGAAAAGATTGGCTGGCATTATGGCTTTGGACTGGCAGGTGTGTTTATGTTTTTTGGTATGTTACAATTTTATTTTGGACAGAAAATATTTGGTATCATTGGTGATTCACCTAAGGCACTTCAAGCTTATCACAATGAAAAAATCAAAAATCATGAAGAAATAGAAGAAGTTATACCGGCCAACGTGGTACGTGATAGATTGATCGTTGTAACGATTTTTATGTTGGCGAGTGTGGTTTTCTTTCTGTCTTTTGAACAGGCGGGTGGTTCAATGTCCATTTTCGCAAAAGATTATACACAACGGGTTTTATCAGGGAGTTCTGCTATTACATTTAAATGGATTGATACTATCCTGACGATTGTACCAATCGTTATCGTTACCATTGTTTTAGGAGCATTGGCCAGAAAGATTTACAGACAATATCCATTGACGATTTTGTTTACGGCTGTGTCGTTTGGCATCATCTGGTGTTTGGGGCTGTGGAAAGTGTTTAGAGAAATTGGAATTACAGGTTCTGAAGTTGGAGCCTCCTGGTTTCAAATATTGAATGCATTTTTTATTATTTCCCTAGCTTCATCCTTTAGTAAATTTTGGGAAAAAATATGGAACCCTTCTGGTCCTGTTAAGTTTGCACTTGGTCTAATCTTAGTTGGTCTAGGTTTTGCCGCATTGGCATATGGTGCTAGTGAAATTCCCCAAGGCGCTAAAACAGGGGCCGTCAGTATGATTTGGCTCGTGATCGCTTACTTTTTCCACTCAGCTGGAGAACTTTGCTTATCACCTGTTGGTTTATCCTATGTAAGTAAACTTTCCCCAAAGAAATTTTTGGGACTTCTCTTCGGTTGTTGGTTTTGTGCCTCAGCTATTGCAAACTTTATTGGTGGTTTTTTAGGTTCTTATATTGATAAAATCACAGAAGAACATTCTATGTCTTATTTCTTTATGATATTTGCAATTGTTCCAGGGGTTACGGCACTTCTATTGATTTTATTTAATCCCATATTGAAAAAAATGATGCATGGTATTAATTAGTCACTGTTAAATGTTGTATAAAAAAGAAGGCCTGAACAGTTCTGTTCAGGCCTTCTTTTTTATACAATTGTAGGTTACATGAACTCAGTTGATGTTATTCCTCTACCTTTAGAAGTAATTTGTCAATGCGGTGTCCATCCATATCGAGTACTTCAAATACTAGATTTTTAAAGCGTACCCGCTCACCTTCTTCAGGTACATGATCTAATTTCAGAAAAACCAACCCCCCGACCGTAGTCACATTATTGATCTCATTTTCGTCTTCTTCGGAAAGACCGATTTCAAATTCATCCAAAAGATCTTCAATCTGATATTGTCCATCGACAACATAATCGCCATTCTCCAATTGACGTATCGTTGGACGGGCACTCAGGTCACTTTCTGTGATATGGCCAACCAAATCCCCTACAATATCCCGAAGTGTAATAATGCCCTGCGGAGAACCGTATTCATCGATCACTACCGCTTGATGTACACGCGAGGCTCTGAGCGTATCCATGATGCTATAAGAAGAGCTGTATTCATTGACAAATTTGATGGGTAACATAAGTTTTCTCAGGTCAAAAGGTTCATTTTTAAGGCACTGCCTTAGTAGTGATTTTACATGAATAACACCTTTAATATGATCAAGTCCCCCTTCGCAAACCGGATAGATAGAATGATCGTTGTCCAGAATCACCTGCCGGTTTTCTTCGAAGGAGTCTTCCAGATCTAGGAATACAATGTTCTTGCGGTGGGTCATCAAATTGACCGCCTTTTTGTCACCTAAACTAAGCAGACGGTCGACGATATCGTGTTCAATGCCTTCGATAACTCCACTATCGACACCTTCGTCCACCATCGCTTTGATTTCTTCTTCAGTCACACTGTTACCATTACTCTTGATGTTGAGCGCTTTTACAATAAATTCAGTTGAGATGCTGAGCAGCCAAACAAAGGGTCGCACAATTTTGCTGAGTAGATTCATCGGATAGGCAATGAGCATGGCATATTTTTCGGGAATAGCCATTCCAATACGTTTGGGTACGAGCTCTCCAAGCACCAATGAGAAATAGGTGATAATAAGAACAACCAGAACTACAGATAGCTGTTGACTATATGGAGCCATCATACTCGATCTATTAAAGAGTTCTACAAGATAGGCGGAAATACTTCCGCCAGAAAAGAAACCAGTTAATATACCAATGAGTGTAATGCCTATTTGTACTGTGGATAGAAAGCTGTTCGGAGATTCTTTTAGATTAAGAGCTATTTTAGCAGCAGCATTGTTCTTATCACTCTCTGCTTGTAGGCGTGCTTTTCTGCTGGATACTATCGATATTTCGGATGCGGATAATATTCCATTCAGGATAATCAATACTAAAATAATAATTGCCTCAGTGAGCATAATGTATAGGGGAGTTGTTTGTTATAGCTAATTTAAGAAAAAGACTGTCCATATTTTAGTCTTATTCAAATTATATTGAGAAACCGAGAGGAGAACTGCTATACATACATGGCATCACCGAGGGATGTATAATCGTGAATAAATTCATTTCAATAAAAAAGCCGTGTTAAAAACACGGCTTTTTTATTGAAATATTGAATAGCTGGATTACATTCCACTGTCATCCAACATGAAGGTATTCTTCTTAGTTTTCCATTTACCTCTTGTAAAGTCAGGGAATTCTAATGTTTTGTTACCTTTTCGAATGGATTCTGTTGACAATGGGAAAACAGCACTCATTGTTACCGAGTCATAAACGTCAATTGGAGTCTGTACTTTTTGTTTCACCGCTTGAATGAAGGCATTGAATACAAACCAGTCCATGCCACCATGACCAGATCCTGTTGCTAATTCTTCATATTTTTTCCAAATAGGGTGATCATATTTTTTGACCCATTCATCTGCGGAGTCCCAGGTATGTGGTTTCGATTTACCCTCAATATGGATACCTTTAGCAACGTCCATCCAGATACCATCTGTTCCTTGTACACGGAAGCCTATGGAATATGGTCTAGGTAAATGCGTGTCATGTGTCAATAACATTGTTTCGCCATTGGCACATTGTAACATCGTCTGTGTGATATCTCCGTTTTTGTAATTTATTTTACTGTTTGGATGTCCTGGAGAAACTTTGTTGACATATGCGGCTAGACCACGTGCCTTGCTTGAGTAAGATGTGATGTGGGTAAATCGGTTGCCGGCGTTGATATCTACAAATTGCATGATTGGTCCCAAGCCATGTGTAGGATAAAGATCTCCATCTTGGTCAATATTGAATTGGGTACGCCATTGTGCTTCAGAAATTGCTTTCGGACCATATTCTACTCCATGGCCATAGTAATTTTTACCGTCGTTGAAGAGAACCTCACGCAAATCATGCTGATAACCACCTTCTAAATGCAACAACTCACCAAATAGTCCTTGTCTGTGCATATTCAATACAGCAAGTACATCGCGGCGGAAAGCAACATTTTCAAGTGTCATGTAGGGTTTCCCTGTTTCTTCAGAAGCTTTTACGACATCCCAGTGATCCTGAACAGTCAATCCCGCAATTACTTCACAGCCTACATATAAGCCAGCTTTCATCGCATCTATTGCCTGGTCTTTATGAAATTGCCAAGGTGTTGCAATGATAACAGCATCCAGCTTCTCACTGCTTAACATTTTTTTGTAGGCATCTACACCACCAGTATATTCTTTTGGAAGTTTGGTTCCTTTAGCGTTGAACTGTTTACGGCATTGTACAAGCGATTCTTCCTGTGTGTCACATACAGCAACAATTTCTACATCGTCCCTATTTAATGCAATCTGAACATGATTTCGGCCTCTGAGACCTACACCGATAAAACCGATTTTTATTTTTCCGTTACTTTGGGCAAATAAGTCTGTGCTTGAGAGAACACCGATCCCAGCCGTAGTGATGGCAGTTGATTTTATGAAATTTCTTCTATCCATTGTTTTTGAGATATGAGGAGTTTGTATATTAGTTATTTATTTTATTGTCGAAAATCGTCTGTATGATCGACTACTTCTAACAAATATATTATTTCATTTGTGATAAATGAAAGTGCAAACGTTTGTTTAATTTTATTAAATTTCATGCAAACGTTTGATTGAAATAAAAATTATCATTTATTAATTCAATTTGTGATATTGCAAGCACATTGATGATTTAAAAAACATAGTTTAATGTCTGATTTTAACCAATTAGTAATAGAAAGCGCAGCAAAACAATTCACATTAGAGGGAGATATCATTTCAGTGCAACCATTTGGTTCTGGTCATATCAATGATACTTATCGTGTAGTAACTTCTGTAGATAATGGAGTATCATATTTATTGCAACGTATTAATCACCATGTTTTTCCAAATGTGGATGGATTGATGCACAATATCGAAATTGTCACAAAACATCTTAGTAAAAAGGTTAAAGTTGCTACAGGGAAAAGAATTAGCGATCACGTATTGACTATTATCCCTACTGTAGGTGGGAAATTATATATAAAAGATAGCCAAGGGAATTATTGGCGGATGTTTATCCTAATTGAGGATACGAAAAGTTATGATATTGTTGAGACTGAAGTACAGGCTGCCGAAGGAGGACGGGCATTTGGTTTATTTCAAAAACAACTTTCGGATTTGGATACGACCCAGATTGTAGAGGTACTCCCAAACTTTCACAATATCGAATTTAGACTTGAGAATCTTCGTAAAGCTATTGCAAAGGATACCTGTAAACGAGTTGACCACGTAAAAGATAGATTAGACTTCATTTTTAGCTGGGCTGAGCGTATGAAAACTATTCTTGAGTTAGGGAATAAAGGAAAATTGCCATTGCGCATAACACATAATGATACGAAGTTCAATAATGTACTCTTGGACAGCCATGACAAAATGCAATGTGTGATCGATCTGGATACGGTCATGCCAGGATATGTTGCTTACGACTTTGGTGACGCTATCCGGACGATTATTAATCCTGTGGCCGAAGATGAAAAAGATGTTTCGAAGATAGTACTGAACCTTGCGCTATATAAAGCTTATGCGGAGGGATATTTGGAAGAGGCGAACGATTTTTTAACGAACGTAGAAAAAGAAACATTGGTAGATGGTGCATTTTTGCTTCCATATATGCAAGGAGTACGTTTTTTGACGGATTACCTGGAAGGTGATCATTATTATAAGACTAAATATGATGACCATAATCTGGTGCGGACAAATACACAGTTGAAACTAGTTGAAGAGATGGAGAAGAATGAGTCGTTTATGAGAAAGGTAATCTTTGATTGTATCTAACGATTTTATACCTTTAATATTTCGAGAAGCTTCCATCCCATCGGAGAAGCTTCTTTTTTCTTAATGTTTATGTATATGAAAAAACTAACCATTTCACCTATTGCATTCAATCAAATGGGTATTGTTGATTATTTTAAGTTATCAACGCTCTTGGAAAATGCGGAGTGGCATTCTCTGGAATTTAATAACTGGCCGGAATCCTATCCTTATGAACCAAATGCTAGGTTTAAAATCGGCTATACAAATGATGCGCTCATCGTGCAGTTTGACGTGGATGAGGAACAATTGCGGGGGCAGTATTCAGAACCAAACCAAAATGTTTGGGAAGATAGTTGTGTCGAGTTTTTTGTTTCTTTTGATGGTCGTAAAAACTATTATAATATTGAATTTAATCTAATCGGAACTGGTTTGATCGGTTACGGTTCAGCGGATAAAACGACTAGAAATAGATTGGAAGCGGTAGAAATTGAAAGAGTACGTACGTTTTCGATGATTGAACGTGATGGAAACCGTAAGCATTGGAGCATGATTGAGGTAATTCCGTTTACTGTATTTAAGTTTGATGCACTTACCGATCTAAAAGGTAAACAGGTTCATGGGAATTTTTATAAATGTGGTGATCATCTTAAACAGCCCCATTTTATGTCATGGAATAAAATAGAAAATCCAACTCCTAATTTTCATTTGCCTCAATACTTTGGCGAATTGCTATTTGGCTAGGAGTTGGATTAAAAAAAGTTCAATGCTTATTGGTAAACAGATTCTTTTTTGAATTTTTTTGCCAATAAAGCATATACCAATACACGGTATTTATTTTTATTCGATTTACCAATAGTCGTAATAACTTCGTCTAATGCCTTATCTAAATCAGGACCATCTTTAAGACCTAATTTTTTGATCAAGAAATTTTGCTTGACACGTTTAAGCTCTTCGGGATCTGATGCTGCAATGGTTTCTGCATCTGCATTATAAATGGAAGGTCCCATTCCTTTTGTCACTTTTGCAATAAATGCATCATCTAGTGATAGTCCCAGCTTTTTTGATTCTGCAGTATATGCAGCAATTTTTTCATCTAATTTGCTCATAATTATGTAAATGATTTAATTGTAGTAAGTTAAATTAAGAGAAAAATGTTGGAAAACAAAATAATTCTTGGGGGAATAATAAAGATTGTTACATTTGTAGTTGTTGAAGTGCCGGTAACTGAAGGTGTGGAAAAATTCAATGAATTATTCTTTGCAATTGTTGCAAAATACATTTTTATAAATTATCTTTGCACCTCAATAATTGAATATACGTAATCATAATAATAATGAAAAAAGATTTGCATCCTTCAAATTACAGATTAGTTGTATTTAAAGATATGTCAAACGACTATGCTTTTATTACTAAATCTTGTGTTGAAACTAAAGAGACTATTCAGTGGGAAGATGGTAATGAGTACCCAGTTGTAAAATTAGAGATTTCTCATACATCACACCCTTTCTATACAGGTAAAATGAAATTGGTTGATACTGCTGGACGTATTGACAAATTCCGTAGCCGTTACAACAAGAAATAATTGTAGCAGATCTGTATATTACAATATTAAGAACCCGATAAATAGTATTTGTCGGGTTTTTTTTGTTAATTTTATTTTGTGAAAGTCTTTTTTGTAGATTGCTTTGATACTATCCAGCTGTCGGATAGACTTAATTCCCCATTAACTTCTTTTGATAAAAAGAATCTATACCCTTTTACCTGTATTAAATCCTGTTTAGATCTACGAGTTGGTATTTTGACTTTAAGGGAAAAGTGGCAAAAGATCAGCTTAAAATTTGATATTGAAATTATTGACAGGGATGAAGAGGAAGAGGATGTCGTTTGGGTTTCGGAAAATATTATCCCCTCCGACCTGTTATTGGATTCCATACTTCACTTAAATTGTGGTGAAGTATTACTGAAGGATGGTTATATTCTTGCCTGGCGATTCAAATATGAAGGCGTGTATTCTTGGCGGGAGCTTGCGGAAGAGGTTAATTTATTAAAAGGTATTGAGGACCTATTTTTACTATCCGGGCCAGAAATCAGGATTGATTTCAATCTTTTAGTAACGGCCCCAGTTAAACCTGTTGTATCGGCAACGAATCAATTGTTAGGGGAGGCGTTTTACTTTGCAGGAAACCTTCATATGGAATGTGCCAGCCTGAATTCAAACGATGGACCTATTTATATTGATGAAGATGTGACAATCATGGAAGGCGCACATTTGCGCGGACCACTATATCTTGGGAAGGGAGCTGTCGTAAAAATGGGGACCACGATCTATGGGAATGTTTCAATTGGAAAACAGAGTGTTGTGGGCGGGGAAATTGGTCATTCAGTCATTGGTGATTTTTCGGCTAAAGGTCATTATGGGTATCTAGGTTGCTCTGTCATAGGGGATTGGTGTAACCTTGGGGCAGGAACCTCCAATTCAAATCTTAAAAATAATTTGAAAACCGTTTCCATATATGACTATGGATTGGGAGGCTTCAGAGATACCGGATTATTAAAATGTGGAGCTTTTATCGGGGACTTTACACGGTTGGGGATTAATTCGTCTTTAAATACGGGAACAGTAATTGGAATAGGAAGTATGCTGGCAGATACAAGTTTTTATGCTAAATTTGTACCGTCATTTGCGTGGGTGTTTGATGGAACTGTCCAATCCTATGAATTTGATAAGTTTATGGAATATCTTGAGGCTTTATTTGCGTCAAAAAATGAGGAGCTTTCTGAGCGAGTCAAGAAAGAATTGAATCAACTTAACAATACATAAAATTAAATCGTAAAATCATGCGTAAAAAAATCGTAGCTGGTAATTGGAAAATGAATTTGGATTATCAATCTGGATTAAGTTTATTTTCAGAAATTATCAATATGGCCAAAGATGAGGTAATAGGAAGCCAGGAACTTGTTGTTTGCAGCCCATTCATTCATTTGTCAAGTTTGGGACAATTATCAAAAAATATGACTAATGTGCATATCGGTGCACAAAATATTCATCAGGCAGAGTCTGGAGCTTATACAGGTGAAATTTCAGCCTCACAGGTGAAATCAGTGGGCGCTTCGCATGTTATTTTGGGACACTCAGAAAGACGTGCCTATTTTGGCGAAACGGATGCATTACTCGCTAGTAAAGTTGATATTGCATTGAAACATGGTTTAACACCAATATTTTGTATTGGTGAGACAAAAGAAGAACGGGAATCAGGTGATTTCTTTGAAATAATTAAAACACAATTGGCTGATGGATTGTTCCACTTGTCGAAAGAAGCTTTTGCTTCTGTGGTATTGGCTTATGAACCTGTTTGGGCAATTGGTACAGGGCTCACGGCTAGCCCTGAACAAGCGCAAGAGGTTCACCAATTTATTCGTAAGGTCCTTGCGGAGCAATATGGACAAGAAACGGCCGACAATACAAGTATTCTTTATGGTGGATCTTGTAATCCAGGGAATGCAAAAGATTTGTTTGCACAGGCTGATATTGATGGTGGTTTGATTGGGGGGGCTTCTTTGAAATCGAGAGATTTTATTGATATTGCCAAAGTGTTTAACGGCTAATTTTTAGAAATGAAATACATAGAGGTAATCTTTCAAATAATATCTGGCGAAGAATGGCAAAAAGATTTGTTTATCGCTGATTTGGCGGATATTGGATTTGATACCTTTGAAGATACCGAATCTGGATTTGCAGCGTATATTCCGGCTGCAAATCTGGATTTACAGGCACTTGAAACCCTCATGTTGGGGCTCCCAGATGGACTTAGTGTTGATTACAGTGTTCAGGAGATCGAAAATCAGAATTGGAACAAGTTATGGGAAAGTAATTTTAATCCGATTGAGGTTGGTGGACAATGTTATGTGCGAGCCACTTTTCATGAATCTAAACCTGAATTTCCATTTGAAATTATTATTGACCCTAAAATGTCGTTTGGGACAGGACATCATCAGACCACATCTATGATGCTTCAATATATTTTGGAGAACGATTTTGAGGGTAAAGAGGTATTGGATATGGGCTGCGGTACTGGTATTCTAGCTATATTGACATCGAAAAAGAAAGCAAGTGCTGTACTGGCAGTAGATTACGATGAAATCTGTGTCGAAAGTGTTAAAGAGAATAGCTTGCTTAATCATGTAAATAATATTGACACTATTTGTGGTTCATTTGAAGTTCTAAAGGATAAAACATTTGATATAATTTTAGCAAATATAAACCGGAATATTCTTTTGGAACAGTTACCACAATATGCATTAAGTATCAATCAGGATGGAGCGTTGTACTTAAGCGGTTTTTATGAAGAAGAAGACCTGGCCATGTTAAGCGATGCCGCATCATTGTTAGGCTTTGAATTTGTCTCCAAGAAAGTTTTAAATAATTGGTGTGCAGCCAAATTTGTGAAACGATAATTTAGCTATGCGTATTCATTTTATAGCAATAGGCGGTAGTGTGATGCATAATCTTGCCATTTCATTGGCCAAGCAAGGGCATCAAGTTACTGGATCTGATGACCAGATTGTAGAACCTTCCCGGTCTCACTTGATTGAAGCGGGATTATTGCCGGATCAACTAGGATGGTTTGAAGAGCAAGTAACCGAAGATATCGATGCTGTGATATTGGGAGCGCATGCGAATGAGGATAATCCCGAATTAAAGAAGGCCCAGCATTTAGGACTGAAAATTTATTCCTTCCCCGAGTTTGTTCAAGAGCTTTCACAGGACAAAATACGCGTGGTTATCGCTGGAAGTTATGGTAAAACGACCATAACCAGTATGATCATGCATGTACTGCGTTTTTTGGGCAAAGACTTTGATTATTTAGTTGGCGCACAACTGCGCGGATTTGATAAACTTGTAGATATTACTAAGCATAATAAGATTATAATTATCGAAGGAGATGAATATGTTTCTTCTAAGATTGATTCTAAATCTAAGTTTTTGTATTATAAACCCAATATTGCTTTGATTTCGGGGATCGTATGGAATGAATACAATTCAAAGATCTCAAAAGAGGAATACATTAAACAATTTGAAGATTTTATTGATACCATCCCACCTAAAGGCACATTAATCTATAATAAAGAAGACGCTATTCTTCAAAAAGTCCTTCAAGATACCAAAGATTGTAAGATCAATAGACATGGGTACAAAATCCCCGATTATACAATTAATAAGGGGGTAACTTATCTTAACACACCTGATGAGGATGTTCCACTACAGGTCTTTGGCAAATATAACCTCTCTAATATTGCCGGAGCGTATACTGTATGCGAATGGTTAGGGATCAAAAAGAAAGATTTTTATGAAGCAATAAAGAGCTTTAATACATCTATTCGTTACCTCGAATTTGTGGCGAGTTCTGAAGGTTCTGTTGTGTATCAGGATTATGCATACAATGCAGATAAAGTAAGATCAAGTATTCACGCAGTAAAAGAACAATTTCCTAATCAGAAATTGGTGACAGTTATTGAATTAAACTCCTATGATAGTTTGGATTCATCATTTTTGTTACAATATGCTGGTTCAACGAAAGAGTCGGATATGTCTGTGGTCTATGTAAATATAAATTCATGTAAGGAACTTAATAAAGATATTGAAGGTGTGCCCAATAATATTAAAAACAGCTTTAATGATCCTGATTTAGAGGTTGTTGTAAGCTTGGATGGCCTCTATTCCTTTTTGGATGGAGTTAAATCTAGAGGTTACAATTTACTGCTTATGAGTTTAAATAATTATAATGGGGTTAACTTGTCCGTGTTGGCAGATCGGTTTTTTAGAGATTTTTAGTGAAAAAAATATAATTTAATGTAAATTAATTTTTATTTGCTATTTTTGTTTAAAATATCTACCAGATGAATGCATTAGGAAAAAAAATTAGATTACTTAGACACCAAAAGGGCTGGAGTCAAGAAGATGTGGCAAAACGATTGGATATCTCAATTCCGGCGTTTTCAAAAATTGAAACAGGAATTACAGATGTGAATCTGTCTCGCCTCAATCAGATTTCAAAATTATTCAATTTGACAGTTGTTCAATTATTGTCTACTTCTGATAGTGAAGAAGATAAAGAGTATGTCAATGAAGTGAACGCGTTGACGCAAAAATTGCAACAACGTGATGGAGAAGTTATTGAGCTTCAAAAGAAGGTCATTGATCTCTATGAACAATTGCACAAAAGATAAGGCATATTAAAATTGTTACTGAAAAGGCAACCCTTAGGGCTGCCTTTTTTTGTTTATGCAACTTTATTTTGGTCAAAAGTGATTTTGTTTTTGTTTCTTTGTAAGTATTTTATAAAAATAGAGATAGATTACTTATGGGGAGATTAAGCGGGGAGATCACTACAAGCCCGTCGAAAGATTTTTTTAAGTCCACTGTATTAGGACAGCGCTCAGGATTATTTGTGCTTTTCTTTACAGAAATGTGGGAACGATTTTCGTTCTATGGAATGCGTGTTCTATTAATACAGTTTCTGACTGCTGCGGTTATTCAGGGGAGTCCGTTTTCAGGTTGGTCCTGGACAGCCCAACAAGCGGGCGCATTATATGGTACCTATGCCATGATGCTTTACCTGACCCCAATTCTCGGTGGAATTATCGCAGATAAATATATCGGATCCCGTAAAGCCGTGATCATCGGTTCGCTAATCATGACATTGGGGCATGCTGCGATGGCTTTTGATACATCAATCATGTTTTTTCTTGGACTGATCTGCCTAGTTGTTGGAACTGGTTTTTTTAAGCCCAATATGCCATCGATTTTAGGTGAAATGTATAAGGATCTGCCAGAAAAGAAGGATGGAGCCTATACCATCTTTTATATGGGCGTAAATGCCGGTGCATTTTTTGGTATGATGCTCTGCGGTTATATTGCTGAGACCTATGGCTGGCATTGGGGATTCGGACTTGCGGGGATTTTTATGTTATTGGGGACCTTACAGTTTGTTTTTGCCAAACCGTTGATGGGGAACCTGGGGGTCTTAAATAAATCTGTGACTGAGGGACAGAAAGTCGTGGTTGAGGATACGGATACAAGAAACCCCTTTACCGTGAGAGACTATGTGTTGATCGCGATTGTTTCTATTATTGGTTTTGTGTACGCTTTCAACGACCCATTATCCAAAAATGGTATTGTCGATATATTTTCGAGCTTGGATACATCTTTTTTAAGAGGTCAATATATCATGGTAATCATAGCATTGATTCTCTTTATTTATCTTATTGTTTCTAGGATATTGCGGTATGATAAGGTCGTAAGGGATCGAATGTTTGCCGTGGTACTATTAGCTTTTTTCCTGGTATTCTTTTTTATGAGCTTTGAACAAGCCGCCACCTCACTTGTCATTGTCGCCAGGGATAATATCGACAGGACACTTACAGGTCCAGCATTGGCAACGTTCAATATTGTCAATGGCCTGTTGACAATTGTGCCACTTTCGATCATTACTTGGGTGCTGATCAGGTTGGCAAAAGTAACATGGAATAAAATTGCAATTTCAAATATCGTATTATTTATCTGTTTTGGTCTGATCTGGGCAGCGGCGTTTTGGATGTTATACCAAGAGTTCAATAAGGAAACTTCAGAGATCAAGGTATCCTGGTTTTCGATCTTAAACTCCTTTTTTATCATTGCTCTTGCCTCTTCTGTATCTAAAATTTGGGAATCTAAGTACAACCCGTCAGCAGCCTTTAAGTACGGCTTTGGCTTGATTCTGGTTGCTATCGGCTTTTTGATCATTGGTCTAGGCTCTTTTGGAATTGCTCCAGGAACAAAAATTTCGATGGTATTTTTAGTACTTACCTATTTGTTCCATACATTGGGAGAACTGTTTATCTCTCCTGTTGGCTTATCGTATGTCTCCAAGTTAGTGCCCGCACGGATGCTTGCATTTATGTTTGGGATCTGGTATTTGGCGATTGCTATTGCACAGAAGGTTGCGGCCTTGCTTGGTGGGCAAGTGGAGGCTATTCAAGAAGAACATTCGTTGAGTTACTTTTTCTTTTTGTTTACGGCTATTCCAGCTTTGGCAGGGTTATTAGTAATGCTGTTTAATCCATTGATTAAACGATTGATGCATGGAATTAAATAATAAATATATAAGCTTCTTTTTACGAAAGAAGCTTTTTTGATTAACATAAATTAAGTATGGAGGTTAGTAAACGCGAGTCATTAGAAGAGATTCAAAGTTTTCAAGGAAAGTATCCAAAGCAAATTTGGAGCCTGTTTTTTTCTGAAATGTGGGAAAGATTTTGCTTTTATGGAATGCGGGGCATGTTGGTATTCTTTATGATCACACAACTGAACTTCGCTGAGAAAGAAGCTAATTTACAGTATGGAGCTACCCAGGCATTTGTCTATGCTTTTACCTTTATTGGAGGGCTTTTCGCCGATAAGATATTGGGTTTTCGTAAATCCCTGTTTTGGGGTGGATTATTGATGATCGTCGGAAGTCTTTTTTTGGCTGCTGATCCACATCAGTATTTTTTCTTTGGTCTCTCTTTTATAATTATTGGTACGGGTTTCTTTAAGCCTAATATCTCGACAATGGTAGGAGAGCTTTATCGTGAGGGAGATAACCGTCGTGATGGCGGCTTTTCGTTGTTTTATGCAGGGATAAACTTAGGCGCATTCTTAGGCGGTTACATTTGTGTAGCAATTGGAAAAGGATATATGCTAACGTCAATTATCTCTGAAGAACACCGCTGGAATGTTGCATTTGGCCTAGCTGCGGTAGGGATGCTGATCAGTTTAATTAACTTCCATTTTACAAAAAGGCATCTTGGCCCAATCGGACTGCAACCTGGTGATCCGGAGGCTATTGTAAAAACCAAAGCATTGCCGAAATGGGTAGAATATGGGGTGTATATCTTGACATTAATCTTTATCCCGATCATACAGATCATGGTATCAAAAACCCAATATACAGATTATTTCATGTACACAATTGGTCCATTGACCCTATTGTACCTTTTTTATGAAATGTCAAAAGTAACAAAGGAGGAGCGGAACAAGCTTATTGCAGCTTTGGTTTTTATCCTGTTTTCCATCATTTTTTGGGGGATATATGAGCAGAGTGGTGGATCGCTCAGTATTTTTGCAGCCAAGCACTTAAACGATTCTTTACTTGGTGTGGTGACTCTTGACCCAAATGGTGTTAATAATTCTGGGGGGGCTTTGTTTATTATCGCGCTGGCACCATTATTTGGGCTATTCTGGATATGGCTAGCCAAACGTAAGCTCGAACCCAATACGATCATTAAGTTTGGCCTGGGCTTTGTTTTTCTAGGATTAGGGTATTATGTGCTTTTCGGCACACGTCTGTTTGCTCATGATGGAATGACTTCATTGGATATCTTTACGTTGGCCCTGTTAGTGATTACAATAGGTGAACTGTGTCTTTCTCCGATAGGCCTTTCCATTATGACAAAACTGTCCCCAGCAAGGTTACAAGGTATTATGATGGGAATGTGGTTCTTGGCAAGCGCCTATGGACAGTATGTTGCGGGTTTGATCGGTGCAAGTATGGCTGAAGCAAAAGAGGGAAGCTCATTAGCGGACAACTTAATGACTTATACAGAAAGTTATAAGCAATTGGGACTATATTCCTTAATTGCCGGAGTTGTACTTATCGCATTGTCACCTGTTGTTCGGAAATTAATGGGAAATGTAAAATAAGAATTGTTCATGATAACTTTTTGGAGTTTGACATTCTTTGTTTGCCATCAAGAAAACCGATAATGAAAGGTTGCCGCTGCTCCGATACATAATCGCATCAGCTTCGAAATGCATCCGTGATGAAAGCGTCATGCGTCCGTGGTGAGTCCGAGTTAAACACAGACTTTAGGTGGAGATAACCTGATGACATGGTGCTTTCACCTGATCTCTGGGCCGAAAAAGGGGCTTATATGCACAATAACAGAGGTGAAGAATAGCCCGATAGCGTATAATACTCGGACTCTGTTCCGAAAATAAACGTATATGTTAGGCATTCTTGCTCAGTCGTTGTTTCTGATTTCTGGACTTGATCGGAGTAATGAAAAAAACAGAATCTCGCAGCATGGGGAGCTAAATAAAAAGGCTTGATTATTTCTAATCAAGCCTTTTTATTTAGCCGTAAATCCATTTGAATTTATATTCTTTTTCAGGAACCTTCATACGGTCTGCCAGTCTTGTCAGGCGGTCAGGCAATTTTAGCAGGTAATCCCGGGCTTTTTCGCCTTTATCATTGAGTCCCGAAACTCGGTCAATTTGCCATTCATTGTTAAGTTCCTTTAAGATATCTACATAATCTAATGCTGTATAGATTCCCAAACGTTGTGCGGCATCAGAAAAATGAGCGAATGCTTCGCCCTGCGGCTCACCAGATTCCCTTAAGAACTGTGCAGGCATAACAATTTTCTTGCGCATCATATCTTCGAAAGCAATCATGACTTCACTTGGATCTACTGTCATCGCCTTGGAGATAAAGGACATATATGCTTTTGCGTGACGTGCTTCATCCGATGCAATGACACCGCACATTTTTGCCAAAAGTTTATCACCACTTTTTTTGGAAAGTCCGGCAACACGTCGGTGTGATACATTGGTTGCAAGTTCTTGAAAAGAAGTATAGATAAAATTCCGATAAGGATCTGCTCCGGTGCCAATATCAAAGCCATCTTGAATAAGATATTGTGTAGACATTTCAAATTGCCGCATATCAATCCTTCCCGACAAATAAAGATATTTATTTAATAGGTCTCCATGGCGGTTTTCTTCTGCAGTCCAGGCACGAACCCATTTCATCCATCCTCCTTGTTCATTTTTATTAACATCTTCAACCATGGTCAGCCATGATTCATAGGTTGGAAGGGCTTCTTCAGTAATCGTGTCTCCAATCAATACAGCGACCAGATCGTACGAGAGTTCCTTGGCACTTTCTTGTAAATCTCTTATTTCCTCAAAAAATGTATCCCTTGAAGCGTCCGGGAGAAAATCAGCAGGTTGCCACATTTCTTCTACAGGCTTCAGGTATTCGCTCATTTCATTTAACATGAACGGTTCCAAGTAGGCCATCACTTCTTTACGTGACCCTTCTGGTAAATTTAGAGGTAATTCTTGCATATCCTTACAAAGGTAATTAAATAGCATCAATAAATTATAAAAGCAGAATATAATTGTGTAAAATGGCAAAAATGGGTTTAACTACCTCATTGAGCTGGATATAAGCCTGGGACAGCGTAACAACAGCATCCGATAATGACATAAAAAACAGATTGAACATCCTGTATTCGGTAAAATACTATTAACTTTGTATAAATTATTTAGACGACTTTGGAGAAATATAATATAGATAAAATACGTGCAGATTTTCCGATCCTGAAAAGAGAGGTAAATGGCAAGCCTTTGGTATATCTGGACAATGGCGCTACAACGCAAAAACCAGCTACAGTGATTCGCTCAATTGCACATTATTATACAGATATGAATAGTAATGTACATCGTGGGGTTCACTATTTGAGTCAGATATCTACCGATGCTTTTGAAATAACACGAAAGAAACTTCAAGCCTTTATCAATTCACCGGAAGATAAACAGGTAATCATTACGAAGGGAACCACCGATAGCATTAATTTGGTAGCCACATGTTATGGAAGGGCTTTTATTCACGAAGGGGATGAGATTATTATTTCTGCGATGGAGCACCATTCCAATATCGTGCCTTGGCAAATGCTTTGCGATGAAAAGGGTTGTAAAATCCGTGTTATCCCGATGAATGATAAAGGCGAGCTGGATATGGATGCATATCGTGCTTTATTCAATAATAAGACAAAACTGGTTGCTGTAACCTACGTTTCCAATGCATTGGGTACAATTAATCCGGTGAAGGAAATGATTTCAATAGCACATGAGCATGGAGCAGTTGTATTAGTGGATGCAGCGCAGGCCATTCAGCATATTCAAGTTGATGTACAGGACCTGGATGTTGACTTTTTAGCTTTTTCAGGACATAAAATGTACGGGCCTACCGGTGTGGGCGTGTTATATGGTAAAGAAGAGTTATTGAATATGATGCCTCCTTATCAAGGGGGAGGTGATATGATTAAAGAGGTAACATTCGAAAAAACAACATACAACGAGCTGCCGTTCAAATTTGAGGCCGGGACACCTAATATCGAGGCCGGAATATGCCTCAATGAAGCCATAGATTATATCAATTCTATAGGTCTAAAGAATATTGAATCCTATGAACATGAACTGCTGGTGTATGCGCATGAAAAATTAGCTCAGATCCCAGGAATGAGATTTATAGGTACAGCAGCGCAAAAAAGCTCGGTAATTTCATTTATCATAGCGGGAACACATCCTTATGACGTTGGTGTAATTTTGGATAAATTGGGAATAGCTGTTCGTACAGGTCACCACTGTGCACAACCTGTAATGGACCGGTTTGGTATCCCTGGAACAATCCGGGCTTCACTTGCGCTTTATAACACAAAAGAAGAAATAGATATTTTGGTGGCAGGTATACAACGTGCTGTCAATATGTTAGTTTAATGAAAATAGTATGACTATTAACGAGATACAAGACGAATTAATCGAAGACTTTGCTTTCTATACCGATTGGATGGAGAAGTATGAATATATTATCCAGCTCGGGAAAGAAGTACCTTTGATTGATGAGCAATATAAAACCGAGGAATATATTATCAAAGGATGCCAATCCAAGGTTTGGTTATATCCGGAGGTGAAGGATGGAAAAGTATATTTTACTGCAGATAGTGATGCCATTATCACCAAAGGTCTGGTAAGTCTTATGGTAAAAGTGCTATCTGGACATACCGCAAAAGAAATTATGGATGCTGATCTGTACTTTATAGACCAGATCGGTTTAAAAGAACATCTGTCACCCACACGGGCAAATGGCTTGTTGTCAATGATTAAGCAGATGAAGTTATACGCATTGGCCCTTCAGGTAAATGCTTAAAAAAGGGATGATCATCATCCCTTTTTTTATTTTATTCAGAAGATGTTGCTGTTTTACCCCAAGAGATCTTTGATAATAATTTTCTTCATATTCATCAAAGCTTCACCAGCGCCCGGACGCTGAAGGTAGTCTGCAATTTGTTCAGGAACAATTTGCCAGCTAACACCAAATTCGTCTTTGCACCAACCACATCTGCTCTCTTCCCCCTGTTGGGTAATGGCATTCCAGTAATAATCAATTTCCTCTTGATCTTTACAGAGGATAGTCAATGATATTCCCTCGTTGAATGTAAAATCTTGTTTGACACCACTATCCATAGCCATCAATGTAACACCATTGATGACAAATTGTGTATGTTGAATTGATCCTTTAAATTCACCTTCTGTGTAGCGCAGCATACCATTGCTGCGGAAATCTTTAAATACATTTTCGTAAAAGTGAAGGGCCGCTTCACATTTTCCTTGCTGCTGACCACAGTACATCAGTGTAGGCACAATAGCTTGTTGGTTGGTGTCGTCCACCTTGCCCTGATACAGCTGCCAATTGACTCCATACTTGTCCGCTACCCAACCATAGTATGGGCTCCACGGATAATTATCTAATGCCATGAGTACATTCCCTTCTTTTGAAAATGCAGTCCAGATATGGTCCACTTCTTCTTTTGATTCACAAATCACCATAAAAGATATGGAAGGGTTAGGTTTAAACATCGGCCCGCCATTGATACCTATAAATTTGATGCCATTCAAGACTGCTTCAACAACGATTGCCGAGTCGCTGCTAATTTTGCTGTTGGAAAAAGTATCAGAGTACAGATTGAAGGCCTCTTTGGCATTTTGATCAAACCAAATGGATGGTATAATTGAATTTTCCATGTTTGTCTAGTTTATAATATCTAAAAAATTATCTTTTATATTGGTCATTCAATCCCTTTTTGGCCATAATCATAGGTTTGATTTTCGTCAGTCGGGACTGTTTGGTTTTTTCTTGCTTTGCATCATCAATATATTCAATATATTCCTTTTGTTTTCCCAGACTGAGTGCATGAAAATGCTCCTGTAATAGCTTGTCAGATTCCAATGCCGACAGCAGTATCCCTGATGGAACTTTAGCCTCACTCTTTGTTGGCTTAAGCCCCTTGCCGTCATCTATCGTTTGAATGGATTCTAGAATATAGGCTTTGATTCTAGCGCTATCCATTTCACGGACATGATTAAAACGCCATTGTCGCAGTGCCTTCGTTTTGCCTTCTGAAGCACTGACCAGGACTTGATCTTTGTCGGCTAGAAATACTCCATTATAAAACCATAGTGAAAAAAAATGTTTGAAGCCTCCCCAGCCAATAACGTTTTTACCCTTATGTGTGTAAATATAACTTCCCCATTTAAACTCTTTTTTCAATGAAGTTTGCTGTATCACCTGCTGCATCAACTCTTCGGCCTCTTGCCAGTTTCCTCGGTTTTGATGCCAATTGGGGGCCTGTTTGTTTTTGAGTTGCTCTATATTGAAGATCACGATATCATGAATTAACTTTTTTGGGATTGGTTGATCTAAAGGAATCTGTATTGCTCCTTTAGACGTTTTGAATTCTTTCAATTGTGCTGCAAAATGCTCAATAGCTTGGGGGCCTGGGTATAAACCGAGATGTTGCTTGTTCATTGCAAAATGGATCAAGTTTCCATTATAGCGAAATGTTGGCATCTGGTAGGAAATTGTTTCTGTTACCGAAGAAGGTGCTGTTTCGGCAATGAGTTTTCTGACCTGAATAAGGTAATTTTTCTTGTCCCCCTCAAATTGATTGATATATTCATCAATGGTTGAAATGCTATTGGTCATGGTTTGGATGTTAATCTTAATGCGGGTATATTTCGTTTCTAAAAATTGGATGGTATATTGCATCATTGCAATTGGTAAGACACCTTATGTAGTTTGAACCATATTTTAGTTCGGATCCATATTTCACGCGAATCAGGATTGCGGAAACATAAAGTCGAAAGCGCCAGTTCTGAGATTAATGTCATATTCAAGGTATGCCTTCATACAGGCTAAGAAATTTGCCCAGCCCTCAGTCTGACGCATCATGGTCAAAATACCATCTTGGTCATTGTTCATTTCATGTTCCGTAATTTTGACAATTGTTGAATTTGTTCCATATGTGGACAAGTTGATTTCGACGAGCTGATCCGCTATCCCACCACTCCAATCAAAGGAAATATACGTATGGTTATGGATTGTTTTTCCGGTTACGGGAAAACTGTCCGGGAATTCTGGAAAAGTCCATTCAACAGTTTTTCCTGTCTCTAGGCGTCCCGTGGAAGCTTTGATAAAATAATGATTCATTTTATTGGGATCTACTATAGCTTCAAAAACTTCTTCAATGGGTTTTTGAATTTGAATACTTGCTTTGGCAGTTAGTTTTTCCATGTTTTTTATCTTAAGACCGATTTTATACTAAATTAGATAGTTTATATTTTTAATGATATTATAATTAAAAACACGCAATGGACGAATAGGTTTTTCTGTTTTTTTGCTGGGGTCATTATTTCCTCTTAAACGAACAGAAATTACACTTCAATAGCTGCTTTTTTGGTTATTTTTGACTTAAATAACAAATACTTTTACACAGAACTGGCTGTAATTCCCTAATCATGTTAGTTCAAATGAACAAAGTAATTGAAATAGCTGAATTTATGATAAAAATTAAAAATATCCTCGCCTTAATATTTTCCACCTGTACGTTGGTCTCTATTGCACAGATACAGCATGCCAATCGGGGAAATGAGGCAAGAGATATGTTCAATGACCCTACGACAAGGGACCAAGAAGCCATTTCAGCAGCAGAAAATGGATGGTGGAGGCAATCTCTTGCAGGACAGGACCAACGAATCAAAAAATGGAAGGAAGCCACATTTGGCATGTTTGTTCATTGGGGAGTTTATGCGCAGTATGGAAATATTTGGAAGGGAAAACCCGGCGGAGGGTATGCTGAGCATTTGATGCGGGTAATGCAAATTCCACGTGCGGAATATCTGGACTCTGCGAAACGGTTCAATCCAAAAAAATTTGATGCTGAAGAATGGGTATTATTGGCGAAGAATGCGGGTATGAAATATTTTATTATTACGGCCAAGCACCATGATGGATTCGCAATATATCCATCTCAATATGCAAGCAATTATTCCTTGAAAAGTACCGCATTTAAAAGGGATCCATTAGCAGATCTTGCAGTGGCCTGTCGTAAGCATGGTCTGCTGTTTGGGTTTTATTATTCACATGCTTTTGATTGGGAACATCCTGATGCCCCCGGGAATGACTGGGATTATCATAATCCGGGCGGGGATAAATTATTGGGCGGGGCAGATTGGTTTGATAACCATCCCGAATGGTTACCGAAAGCTAAACGTTATGTTGATGAAAAAGCTATTCCACAGATCAAGGAACTCATTCATAGTTATCATCCGGATCTCTTGTGGTTTGATACACCGCATAAGCTTCCTTTATCCGAGAACCTTAGGATTTTAAAAGCTATTCGGGATACTGATCCTAATATTGTGGTCAACGGACGTTTGGCACGTACAGGAAATCAAAATTACGGCGATTACTTGAATACGGCCGACAGGCCCGAGGAATTTTATCCTGTTCCAGCCGGAGCTTATTGGGAAGCCATTCCGACCACCAATGATTCTTATGGGTTTTCTGTGACCGATAAGAATCACAAACCCACGGCACATTTTATTCAGCTTTTAGCAAAAGCAACGGCAATGGGAGGGAATATTCTGATGAATATCGGACCTAAAGGTGACGGAAGTATTGATGGACCAGATGTGGAAATTCTAAAAGGAATAGCGGAATGGATGAAATCAAATAAGGAAAGTGTGATCGATGTGTCCCCTTCTCCTTTAGGCCGTCAACAATGGGGAGTTGTTACTAAAAGAGAACATACTCTTTATCTACATTTATTTAAAAAGCCCAAGGATAAGCAGCTGATAGTTGGCGGCCTGACAGCAGATGTTAAATCTATTTCTTTATTATCTTCTGGTAAAAGGATTGAAACGTATAGTTTAGATTCGATCGGACTCCATATTTCAATGGATCAAATGAAAGATAATATGGCTGATGAAGTAATTGTTGTTCAATTGAATCAGGAATTAAAGGCTCCTGCAGTTGATGATTTGATTTATGTAGACAGTGCTATTGCAAAAAATAGACTGTTATCGTTCTATGCAAGACAACAGGGGCCATCCATGAGATTCGGAGATGGTAAAAAGGATCGCTATTATGTCTCGGATTGGGTCAGTACGGATCAGTATCTTACATGGCATGTGAATGTATTACAGCCTGCCCGGTTTGAAGTCGCCGTAAGGTATGTAAAGGATAAAGTGGGAACCGGAGGAGATATGTTCTTGAAGATTGGAAAAAGAAAAATCGATTTCACGATCGAAGCGGGTTCCCCCAAGAATACAGGTGCCAATGAACTTGTATTGGGGGAAGTGGACTTATCCGAAGGAAGTCAAACGATAGAATTACGGGCGAAAAATATAAATGGGGGCGAAACAGTGAAATTTTTGGAAGTTGTTTTAACTCGGTCGGAGCATCTTCCTAAAGAACGCCAATAATCAAATGTACTTAAATGTAGCTTATAGCGTCTCCCTAGGATCAAATTCGGCCGGGGCTTCTTTCGAATCCTGATACCGTTAAACAAAGAAAAGCTAATCGGAAGATTAGCTTTTCTTTTGTGATCCCGCTGGGATTCGAACCCAGGACCCATACATTAAAAGTGTATTGCTCTACCAGCTGAGCTACGGAATCCTTTCTGTTTTTGAAAGTGATGCAAAGGTATGAAAATACCGTAACGAATGCAAATGTTTTTTTTCTTTTATGCCGTTAATCTGTAATGGTCTATATTATAGTGGTTTATTTTTTTTATTGTGTGATCATGGAGCAAGAAAAGTGATACAATGATCGAATAGGCCGATGACATGAAATCAGCACCTTTTTATGACGGGTACATAAAAAAAGTCGGCATTAATTGCCGACTTTATATTTTGGAATAGATAGGATTAAAATTTATTCTGTCACAACGCCCATGTTGCTGAATTTGTCAATCCTTTCTTTAATTAATGTATCACTATCTTTTGTGGTCAGCTCAGCGATATCTTTTAACAATTGGCTCTTAAGATTATTGGCCGCTGCTGTAGGATCTTGATGTGCCCCGCCTAATGGTTCCGGAATAATACCATCTATTAGCCCGTTGCCAAGCATGTCGTGCGCTGTTAACTTCAATGCTTCGGCAGCCTTTTCTTTATGATCCCAGCTTCTCCATAAAATTGAGGAGCAAGATTCAGGTGAAATAACTGAATACCATGTGTGCTCCATCATATAAACCCGGTTTCCAACTCCAATACCCAAGGCACCTCCAGAGGCTCCCTCACCAATTACAACACAAATAATAGGAATCTTAAGTACTGCCATTTCCATTAAATTACGTGCAATTGCTTCTCCTTGCCCACGTTCTTCAGCCTCTAATCCAGGATAAGCACCCATGGTGTCGATCAAAGTAATGACAGGCTTATTGAATTTCTCTGCCATTTTCATCAATCGTAATGCTTTCCGGTATCCTTCAGGATTGGCCATGCCAAAATTATGATATTGGCGTTCTTTGGTATTTTTACCCTTTTGATGTCCAATGATCATAACTGGATTGCCATCAATAGAGGCCATGCCACCTACAATCGCCTTGTCATCTTTTACGGTACGGTCGCCATGTAATTCAATAAACTCGTCACAGATGGCCTCGATATAATCATAGGTCTGTGGACGATCCGGATGGCGCGACATCTGTACATTCTGCCAACCAGTTAAATTGCCATATATCTCTTTTTCTGTAGAAGCAAGTTTTTCCTCAAGCTCACGCACGGTTGCACTCATGTCGACTTGCGTCTTTTCAGCAACCTGTGTTACCTTTTCAATCTGCAATTGCAAATCAGCAATTGGCTTTTCAAAATCAAACGTAGTTTTCATATATCAATTTTATGAAAATAATCAGAGGGCTAATTTAGCGCATTTTTTCCGAAATTAAAATTGGAGAACGCAATATCATTGGAAATCCTTTGTTACATTTGTGATATAATAGAGGGGATGGCTTAGTTTTTGATTATAGGCCAGTGAAAAATGTTGTCTTATGCTAAAAAAATATTTTTATTTTCTTTTCCTGCTGATTTTACCATTGTTTGTTCGATCGGAAAGCTATCCCGAAGTGCTGTTTGACAATAGCATTATCAATGGAAGTTATGCCAAGAGTATGACCAATTATACAGGAGAATCTTGGATACAGAGTGTGAGCCAAAGCCTGCCCGTTTCAGATAGCTTATTTTTTACGCCTGGAAATTCGCTTTCGCTACGTTATGTATCGTCGCCAAATGGTAAATGGGAAGCCAGTATAATGAACGATAAACAAAAGTTCCAGTATATGATCTCGAAAGATGATCATTTGACTTTCAAGTTGTTTGTTCAGAGTAATACGGATAAAACTCAATTACCTCGGGTAGCTTTACAACAAAATGAGATGCGAACCAGCCTCTTGGATATTGGTAGTTTTATTGATGATTTCGCTTTTGATACTTGGTTGAATGTGTCTATTCCAGTCGCTAAATTTGAAGGCATTGAAATTGGAAAAGCTGTATCTGCTTTACTTTTGGAACAAAACGGCACCTCAGCGATGACGCATCAACTGTTTATTGATCAAATCGAGTTTTTGCCCAGAAATTTTCCAAAAGTAAAACTCTCATCTGCGGCTATTTTATCTAAACTCAGTTCGGTGGATAAACAAGTAGAGCTTGTTTGGCAGCTCCCGTTGACACCTAGTATACGTTACGTCAAGATTTATAGGTCGGAGGACAAAGTGAATTTTCAACCAATAGCGATTTTGCCAATCTATATGCAAAAGTGTCTGAATAAGGTGAATGAATATAATAAAACTTATTACTATAAAATAGCGTGGGTTGATTATAATTATGTCGAGTCACCTTTTTCTGATGTTCAGGAAATACAGACAAAAAAAGGTACTGATGCAGAGATGCTGGGATTTATTCGTGATGCCCATGTAAACTACTTTATTGATAATTATGATGTAAATAGTGGAATGTTTCTTCCTGACAGAGGAAATAGACAGGCCATTGTTTCAACAAATGAAACGGGTTATGCTATACTGGGACTGCTTGTTGCCGGTGAACATAAGTTGATATCCAGACAGGCCTTATTGTCAAGATTGACTCGCATGGTGAAGTTTCTTGAAACAGCACAAAATCATCGTGGAGTTTTTACAACTTTTTATGATGGAAGGTTAGGAGTGCCTTATTATAGGGATTCAATACCGACATATGATATCAGGGGGACCTCGCATTTGATGGAGTCCTTGTTGGTAGCACGGGAATATTTTTCAAAAGATGATTCTCAAGAGCAGCTTCTGCGGGAAAACATCACTAAATTATGGGAACGCATAGATTGGCCTTATTTTACGGGCGCCAATAATACAGATGTTCTTTGGGATAAATGGTCGCCGATAGACAGCACAGCACGGTCAAGACCTTTGGGTGGTTTTAATGAGAGTTTGAGTGCCTACATATTGGCGATGTCTTCACCCACTCATCCCTTGGCAGCGTCAGCCTATATGAATGGATTTGCAACAAAGCATATAGACGCAGGATATTTCCCTGATGATTCCAATGATTTAGCCACTGAAATAAAAATGAAATTGAGGGATTCTCTAGCACAGTCCATCAGTCTAAACCCATTAATAGGAGGGACTGAGGAAGGAAACCCCGCAGTGTCTATCTATGCTGATGATAAGGTGATTTTTGCCAAAAATATTGCCGGCGGTAATTTGGCTGAGTCATTAGTGTCAGTGTATAGACCATTTCTTCTGATGAACCCAAGTGGAAAAGTTGATGATTTTGTGGATTATCAGAAATATTTAAAGGATTATATACTTGCTTATAAAAGAAGAGATAATGAATTGAACATTGGCACAAGGTTTACCGATATTTGGGGTGTGGAAAGGACTGATAGTACCCATCAAAGATATTTGGTCAATCCTGCAATTTCAATTGCTTCCTATCCATTCGAAAAAGAGATTGGGTTGAAAGCATTGCGTAAATTTTATGAAGAATATGCTGATGTGCTATTTACGCAATATGGATTTCGGGCATGGATCGATATTCGAAATAATGATGTCTCAGAAAGTTATCGTGCCAGAAATCAGGCGACAATAGCAATCATGCTTGAAAATGCCAATTCAGGGATGATATGGAAGTTATATGAACAGATTCCAGAGATAAAAAAGACCTTAGCGACAGTCTATTTGAAGAAATAGATTTGTTACGATAGATGTGGTTGAAAGCGCTATTTTCTGGACTTTTTTCATTATATTTACACAGCTTAAATCGATATTAAATACGTTAAAAACGATGCTTAGAAAAATTAATTGGGGAATATTAGCCTTATGTGCAAGTTTATCGTTATTTTCCTGTAAGCAGCAGGCTATTGTGGTCAATCCAGGGGCTGTTGTGACCAAGGACGGTACCGATGACGGTCTGAAAAATGTGAAAAAGGAATTTAATGATGCTAAAAGGACAGATGAAGGGATTAAATTTAGTATTTCATCGGATTTGTTGTTTCCAACAAATTCTTCCTATCTATCTGACAAGGCAAAAACTGAAGTAAGTAAGCTTGCCCTCATTTTAAAAGAAAACAATAATAAGATTAAAGTTGACGGGTATACAGATGCGACAGGTACGGAAGAGTATAACCAGTGGCTTTCTGATAAACGTGCTGCATCGGTCAAGAAATTCTTGGTGGATTCTGGTGTAGCAGAAGCACGGATTAAAGCAAAAGGATATGGCCAATCGAATCCTGTGGGAGATAATAAGACTCCGGAAGGACGACAAAAAAATAGAAGGGTAGAGGTGACCATTTTAGATAAGAAATAAAGCCTTTTTGGTGTTATGCATAGAAAAAAGCGAGATATTATTCAATATCTCGCTTTTTTTATAGACTAAAGCCTGTGCTCCAAAGTTCGATAGTGCTTCAATTTTATGGTTTATTGTAGTATAAGCTGGCTATGCTATAACTTATTACTTTAAGTCTAATCTATAGTAAATTGCTTTATATGTAGGTATCAACAAAAAAGCCTCACTATATGAATAGTGAGGCTTTTTTTGTACCTAGGGCGGGAATCGAACCCGCACTCCCTTAACGGGAACAGGATTTTAAGTCCTGCGTGTCTACCAGTTCCACCACCTAGGCAGGTGAGCGAAAAACGAGATTCGAACTCGCGACCCCAACCTTGGCAAGGTTGTGCTCTACCAACTGAGCTATTTTCGCATGGAATTTTATTTCAACTTTAAAAAGAACCTTGCGTTCCTTTTTGGTGATGCAAATATAGAGCGAAAATTCAATATTGCAAAATATTTGTTTACTTTATTTTATTGTTTTCTATAACTCCTTTGAATTCAGTATAGAAAAAATAAGATCGCTTTCAAATCCGCGGGATAGCGCAAACTGATAAACTTTATTTTTGACGATATAAGGTGTTTGGCCATTGATTTCATGGATTTTTTTATCGATAATATTCGCTAAGACGGTTTCATACTCATCGGTGTCAATTTGTCGAAATGCAATTTTTATCAATTGTTCAGAAACTCTTTTCGCCTTTAATGCCTGTTTAATCTTAATTTTTCCCCAACCTTTCATCCGAAGCTTACCTTGGCTATAAGCAACGGCGAAGCGTTCTTCGTTTAAAAAGTTTTCCGTGATCAAATTTGCGATAATATTCTCCACATCTTCCTCATGAAGTCCCCAGCCATAGAGTTTGTCCCTTACTTCTTGTTGTGCCCTTTCTTGATAGGCACAGTAGTTCTCGGCTTTTAATTGCGCCTGACGAGGAGTAAGGGATTTGCTGTTCTTTTTTTCTTCTTCAAACATATTGTCAAAATTTCAAAAATAATATGAAATAATTAAAAAAATGTTCAGTTTTGATCCAATCAAAACATCAGGAGAATGTACAAAATATCGGAAATCGTTCAGATTTTACATCCTAATCGCTCATTTATCACGGATCCAGATTCTTTAATTCAGCATTTATTTTACGATAGCCGGAAAATTGTCCAAGCAGATAATGGTGTATTTTTTGCCTTGCAGATGAGTAGGGACGGGCATCGTTATATAGAAGAAGCATACAATAAAGGCGTGAGAAACTTTATATTGCAAATTGATGAAGGGCAGGAACACGTATTCTCGGATGCTAATCTTATTTGGGTATCCAATAGTCTTGAAGCCATGCAGATACTGGCAGCATTTCATAGGCAAAAATTTAATTACCCAATTATAGGGATCACAGGAAGTAACGGTAAGACCATTGTAAAAGAATGGCTGTATCAGCTGATGTCGCCAGAATATAAGATCTATCGAAGCCCTAAAAGTTATAATTCACAATTGGGGGTGGCCCTCTCGTTATGGGGCTTGTCCGATCAGTATAATCTTGCGATTATTGAAGCTGGGATCTCAGCGCGTGGAGAGATGCTGCGGTTGGAGAATATGATAAAACCAACCATTGGGGTATTGACTAATATAGGTGTGGCACATAAGACTGGTTTTGAATCAAAAGAAGAAAAGATATACGAAAAAATAAATCTTTTCAGTGATGTTGAAACGATGATCTTTCCCGATCATTACCTGGTAAATATCCAATTGCCATATAGGCCCAGGAAGTTTTCCTGGGGATATGAGGAAGGTCTCCCACTAGAAGTCTATTCTATCAAGAAAGTTAATGAAAAGTGCTCAGTGGCAACATTATTCTATGGTGGGCGGACGTTTGCGGTAGAAATACCTTTCGTTGATAAAGGGAATGTAGAAAATGCAATCAACTGCGTTGCAGTGATGTTAAGATTTGGTTACGAAAGTGACGTGATCGCTTCTCGAATCAAGGAATTGCAACCAATGGCCATGCGGCTTGAGCTAAAGAAAGGAAAAAAGAACAGTTCAGTTATCGACGATTCCTATAGTAACGATTTGGATGCTCTGCAAATTGCTCTGGAATTTTTGAATCAACAGGGACAGCACGCGCGAAAGATATTGATCTTGTCTGATATATCGGGGGTCAGTGTCAGTGATGAAAAAAGTCTGTCCAAATTAAAGAAATTACTTGCAGAATCTCATTTAGACAAATTGATATTGATCGGAGAGGTTCTCCCACAGATTGCCGACCAGTTTAATATTCCTACCCTATCTTATACGGACACCTCTGCATTTTTAAAAGATATTAGATCTGTTCATTTTGACGATTCTACAATTTTATTAAAAGGAGGGAGAGAATTTCATTTTGAACGGATCAGCAGATTGCTAGTCGCAAAATCGCATGATACAGTTCTTGAGATTAATTTAAATGCACTGGAGAATAATTTGAATGTTTACCGTCAATTGGTTCCTAAGCACGTTAAATTGATGACGATGGTAAAAGCGTTCTCCTATGGCAGTGGAAACGTTGAAATCGCAAATCTTCTTCAATTTAATCGGGTTGATTATCTGACAGTTGCATTTGCAGATGAAGGTGTGGATCTCAGAGGTATGGGAATAACATTACCCATTGTCGTGATGAGCCCTGATGAGAATACTTTTGAATCAATCGTCCAGCATGATCTTGAACCCGAGATTTATAGTTTTAGGATACTGCATGCTTTTTTGAATTTTTTAAAAGGGAAAGGTATTTCATCATTTCCGATTCATATTAAGATAGATACTGGAATGCATCGTCTTGGATTTATGCCTGATGAAGTGGATCAGCTAGTCTCTATATTAAATACAGATTCCATCCTTCAGGTAAAATCAGCATTTTCCCATTTGGCATCAGCAGGAAATGAAAAAGACAACGATTTTACGCAAAGACAAATTGATCTTTTGGATCAATTTACGAAACGACTGGAAGCGGGATTAGGCTATTCATTTCTCCGTCATATTGCAGCAACTTCAGGCATAGAATTATGGCCCCAAGCCTATTTTGATATGGTTCGATTAGGGATCGGCCTATATGGGATTGATATTGAAAGGCACGACCTGCCTATCCGGGAAGTCAGTACATTGAAGACAAATGTAACTCAGATAAAATACCTTTCTGCTACCGAGACCGTAGGGTATAATCGGCACGGGGTTTTGCACCGGGACAGCAAAGTGGCAACGATCAAGATCGGTTATGCTGATGGTTATGATCGACGCTTTGGGAACGGAGTAGGGAAGATGATGGTCAACGGTTATCTTGTTCAAACGATTGGTGATATCTGTATGGATATGTGTATGCTGGATGTTACTGACATCGAGGTTGGAGAGGAAGATGAAGTGATTGTGTATCCCGATATCAAGCAAGCTGCAAAATCTATTGGAACTATTCCTTATGAGTTGCTGACAAGTATCTCACAGCGTGTAAAAAGAGTGTATTTTTATGAATAGTAAAGGATATTCTGCATTTTTGTATTAATATTTGAAGATAACTTAACGTATGATTAGAAAACTGTTCAGAGGATTTATCAATTATTTAATTCGGGGTATACTGGTTGTTGTGCCTTTAGCAGGAGCTGTCTTTTTGATTGTGTGGATTGTTGCGTCCATCGACTCTGCTCTTAATCTAACGGAACATTTTCTTCAGGATGAGAAAGGGCATCCCCTGTACATACCAGGAATAGGAATTCTTACCGTCATGCTGGTTCTTGTTCTGGCAGGGGTGATATTTACCAATTTTGTGACCGACCCGATCAAGGGGTGGATCAATCATCAGATCAAAAGAATACCCCTCTTGAATACGCTATATACTTCTATCAAGGATTTTACAGAAGCGTTTGTTGGCGATGCAAAGAAATTTAACGAACCGGTATTAATTACGGTAAATGAGTTTGGACTCAAGAAAATAGGCTTTTTGACACAACATGATTTGAAAAGTATTGGATTAGAGAACGATGTAATGGTTTATTTTCCTTATTCTTATTCTTTTGCGGGGCAAGTGGTTATTATTAGTGGGGATAAGGTCAAAAAATTAAATATGTCACCAACGGATGCTATGAAATTGGTTGTTTCTGGAGGTGTCAGTGGAATAGATCATTAATACGATAGCAATGATACAATAGAAAGGGTGAGAACTTGTGATGTTTTCACCCTTTTTTATCATTTATGAATTAAAGCCTTACGCTTTTTTTTGCCCTAATGCCGGATTTACTGGGGGAATGGGGATGTAGCCGTCATCCCCGGGTACTTTGGGGAATTCATGCCGTTCCCACTTTTCTCGGGCAGCTTTTAATGTCTCAATATCAGAAGCAACAAAATTCCAGTCGATATAACGTTGTTCAGGAAAAGGTTCTCCCCCAAAAATATAAACGGATGTTCCGGCTTTCATTTCGAATTCACATAATCTGGCATCTTTGGCAACAAGGATCTGTTTTGGACCAAATTCTTGTCCTTCAGCCTGAACGGAACCATGGAGGATATATAAACCACTTTCACCGTATAGATGGTTTCCAAGTTTAATGTGAGCATCTTCTTTGGCTTTAATTTCAATGAGATATAATGGGCTATGGACAGGTACTTCTGAACGATGTCCATTGATTTCGCCTGCGATCAGGCAGTAACTTACATCACCTTCTGTCCAATGTGGAAGCTGAGGCTCTTCAATGTGTACAAAGCTTGGATCCATTTTTTCCAAGTCTTTTGGTAAGGCCACCCAAATCTGTAGGCCATGTAGATCATGGGCTACTGATCGCAGGGATTCTGGCGTTCTTTCAGAGTGGGTTACACCCCGCCCAGCTGTCATCCAATTAACAGCTCCAGGTTTTATTTCGATAGCATTCCCTAAACTGTCTCTATGCATGATACTTCCTTCAAACAGATAAGTCAACGTTGATAACCCAATATGTGGATGCGGTGCAATGTCCATAAAATGGGGATCGGAGATTTTATCAGGACCCATATGGTCAATAAAGATAAAAGGGCCAACCATACGTTTTTGTCTAAAAGGAAGTAATCTTCCAACCAAGAAATTACCTATGTCTGCGGCTCTTTCTTCGATAACTATTGCAATATTTGACATAATGTTTCCTTATTTTTGTGATTCTAATCTAAAGCAATTTAAGAAATGTCAGGTATAATCAATCGTTTTCTGCGTAAAAAGAGTGTAAGAAATGAAGAGGCGCTGGTATTGGCTAACCGATTGTCGTTTGGAAATAGTCAGTTTGACCGTTTTCTCGCTGAAATGGTGATAGGTCGCACGCCCGATCTGGTAGCCACATATATGACATTCCAAAAAAACATGTTGATGCTTGATATTGAAAAGCCAGTGTTAATGGATGCAGAGCTGGGTCGATTGAATCAATACCTCATGTTGGTCCAGGAGCTGATGCCCGACACTTTTCAGCTGAAATGGGAAAATCGCTTTCCTTCTGAAAGGAAGGTATTTCTTCCGCCGCTGATTTTATTCCCTCTGATACAGCATGCTTTGTCAAAGGGTTATAACAGTATGGCCAGTCAGCCAGTAAGAATTCGTTTGTCTGGAACGCCTAGGGTTATTCAACTGGAGGTAAGTCATCGGGTGAACCATTATTTGGAGGGGCAATTTCAGCACGCTTTGATTCAGGACTTTCAAAAAAGACTGGATTATCTTTTCCCCGAGCAACATAATTTATTGCTGAACAGCAACAGTAATATCTGTAGAGCCACCCTAACTCTCCACTTTAAATAATATTAAAATGTTTTAAAGCATTCCAGATACCATCATTGTCAACATCGTCTGTGATGTAATCAGCGATTTCTTTTACTTCAGGGTTAGCATTTCCCATAGCGATTCCGATTTGGGTGTGCGCGAGCATTGTAATATCGTTGCCGCCATCCCCGAATGACATGGTCTCTGATAATTCAATTCCAAAATGGTTTAGGAAAATGTCTATGCCAACTTTTTTACTTTGTCCAGTGGGATTAATATCAGCAAAGATGGGGGTCCAGCGTGATGCGACCGAGTTGGGCATAACGTTTTCCATAAATTCAGCTTCTTCCTCAGGAGGAATAAAGACATTGATCTGCATGACAGAAGCTAAGTCAAAGTCTTTTTCATAATCACGTATTGGTGGTGTAGGGACATTGACCTGCTGATACATTTTCGTCACTTCCGGATTGTCTCGGTTTAACGATATCTCTTTCTCAGACATAAACGAAAAAGTAAGATCGTTATGCTGTTTTGCATAATCAAGTAGTGAGCGGATATCTTTTTGAAGAATATTATTTTTATAAATAACCAGTTCCTCTTTGGTTAGGCAATATCCTCCGTTGAATGTGATATATCCGTCGAAATCAAGATAACGGATGTGGCCCAGTTGATTGAAAGATCGTCCAGTTGATACAAACACTTTAATATCTTTTTCTTTTAACAGCTGAAACGCTTGTTGGGTGGATGCGGGGACTTGATGAGTTTTGAAACTTAACAACGTTCCATCAATATCAAAAAAAATAGCTTTAACCATGGGATTTATTGTCAGATTCAAATATAGTAAATACCTAGGATAGTGTAACTGGTACAATATTAAATTTTTATTTTCTCACAATAATATCATGGCATTTTGAAGAAAATAGCGTTGTAATTTTGCAGAGCAATACCATATCAATCGTTATTTCATAGGCTAACTTTAGTGGATTTTCGCAAAAATCTGACACAATCTTAGCTAAGAATTTCGTAAATTTCAAGTTCTAAAAAATGTAAATATTCTTACATTTAATGTGTTGTACTAAAGATATTTAGAGTTATATGTATATTGTTTTCGATACAGAAACGACGGGATTGCCGAAACGCTGGGATGCTCCAATTACTGATACAGATAATTGGCCTCGCTGTATTCAGCTGGCATGGCAAATTCATGATGAGATGGGGAATTTGGTCGAACATCAGGATTTTCTGATTAAACCTGACGGATTTGATATACCCTATGATTCTGAAAAAATACATGGTATTTCCACTGCACTTGCTGAGGAACAAGGATTGCCACTTTTGGAAGTCCTGGAAAAGTTTAATGCGGCATTAGATAGATCGAAATTTGTTGTGGGACAAAACATCGGCTTTGACCTCAATATTATGGGCTGTGAATTCTACCGTTATGGAGTAGAATCCAATATGGCGAATATGCCTGTATTGGATACCTGTACTGAAGTGACTGCCGAATTATTGAAGATTCCTGGAGGCCGTGGGGGACGGTATAAATTGCCTAACCTGACGGAATTACACTCTTACTTGTTTGGGGTGCCATTTGCAGAGGCACATAATGCAACCGCAGACGTTGAGGCAACGACACGCTGTTTCCTTGAGCTGGTTAGACGAGAAATCTTCACAGCCGAGGATCTTCAAGTCGATACAGGGTATTTTGTTGATTTTAAGACAAGTAATCCTGGGCCTGTTCCTACCGTCGGACTTAAACATATTAACCTAAAAGCTGCATCTGATGAGATTAGAAAGAGATCGCAGCCGGATGAGGTAAAAGTGGTTGTTGACAAGGATACACTATCAGCTTTTAAAGAGGCAAAATTTACACATTTACACAATCACTCACAGTTTTCTGTCCTTCAGTCAACAATGTCTTATGATAAGTTGGTTTCTGCGGCCATCAAGGATAATATGCCAGCAGTAGCGCTAACCGATCATGGAAATATGATGGGAGCATTTGAATTTGTATCACGTATTATAGGACATAATAAGGAAGTAGAAGCACAGCATGCGGCGGCCATAGAAAACGGAGAAGAACCAACGGGCCAGATCCTGAAACCAATTGTGGGCTGTGAGTTTTTTGTTTGTGAAGACCATAAGGATAAATCAAGAAAGGACAATGGTTATCAGATCGTATTACTGGCAAAGAATAAACGCGGCTATCACAACCTGGCTAAACTAGCTTCTTTTGCGTATACCGCAGGTTTTTATTATGTACCCCGTATCGATAAAGACCTTATTCTGCAATATAAAGAAGATCTGATCGTGCTGTCAGGAAATTTACAGGGCGAGGTTCCAAATAAAGTGTTAAATATAGGTGAAAATCAGGCAGAGGAAGCTTTAGTATGGTGGAAAGAGCAGTTTGGTGACGACTTTTATCTTGAACTGATGCGTCATGGTCAGGAGGATGAAGACCGTGTGAATCAGACGCTGCTTAAGTTTGCCCGCAAATATGATGTTAAGATTGTAGCGACCAATAATACATATTACGAGAAGAAGGGCGATGCCCATGCGCACGATATCTTGTTATGTGTGAAAGATGGGGAAAAGCTTTCTACTCCGAAAGGTAGAGGTCGCGGTTTTCGCTTTGGTTTACCCAATCAGGAATACTATTTTAAGTCCACTGAAGAAATGAAGGCCTTATTCAAAGATCTGCCTGAGGCCATTCTTAATGTTCAGGAAATCGTGGATAAGATCGAAATCTTTAAATTGAATCGCGATGTTTTACTTCCTAAATTTGAAATCCCGGAAGAATTTCAAGTGGCAGCAGATAATGAAGATGGGGGGAAGAGAGGGGAAAATAAATACCTTGCACATTTATGTTATGTCGGCGCCGAAAAGCGTTATGAAGAAATTACGGACGACATTAGAGAGCGTCTGGATTTTGAATTAGCGACGATCGAAAGGACAGGATACCCCGGATATTTTCTAATTGTTCAGGATTTCATTGCCGCAGCACGAGATATGGGTGTTTCAGTGGGGCCGGGCCGGGGGTCGGCTGCAGGGTCAGCAGTCGCTTATTGCCTCGGTATTACCAATATTGATCCTATCAAATATGATTTGCTATTTGAGCGTTTCTTAAACCCAGACCGGGTTTCAATGCCCGATATCGATATTGACTTTGATGATGAGGGGCGTGGCCGGGTCATGCAGTATGTGATCAATAAATATGGTGCAAATCAGGTGGCACAGATCATTACCTATGGTACGATGGCTGCCAAATCTTCTATTAAAGATACGGCGCGTGTACTGGATCTACCTCTTGGGGATGCCAATGAAATTGCCAAGTTAATCCCAAACCTTAAGTTATCGAAGATTTTTACTTTGGATGATGCTGGTTTGAAAGAAAAATTACGGAGTGAAGAGATCGAGGCGGTCAATCGGTTAAAATCTATTGCAGATGGAGCCGGTCTTGAAGCGGAAACGATCAGGCAAGCCCGTGTATTGGAAGGATCCGTTAGGAACACAGGTATTCACGCCTGTGGGGTAATTATTACACCCGATGATATTACCAATTTTGTGCCTGTCTCTTTAGCGAAGGATTCTGATCTCTATGTCACCCAGTTTGATAACCATGTAGTGGAGAGTGCCGGATTGTTGAAGATGGACTTCTTAGGGCTAAAAACACTGACACTCATCAAAGATACCGTGGAAAATGTTAAACTGAGTCATGGAATTGCGTTGGATCCTGATCAATTTCCAATTGATGACGTGTTGACCTATGAGCTCTTTCAACGGGGTGAGACGATCGGGGTATTTCAATATGAGTCACCAGGAATGCAGAAATATATGCGTGATCTTAAACCAACAGTATTTGCTGATTTGATTGCGATGAATGCGCTATACCGGCCAGGACCTATTGAATATATTCCAAGTTTTATCAAGCGTAAGCATGGGATAGATCCTATTGTCTATGACTTGGATGCCTGTGAGGAATACCTAAAAGAAACCTATGGGATTACGGTTTATCAAGAGCAGGTCATGCTTTTGTCTCAAAAGCTTGCAGGCTTTTCCAAAGGTGATGCTGACGTTTTGCGTAAGGCGATGGGGAAAAAGCAAAAAGCTGTACTTGATAAAATGAAACCGAAGTTTGTTTCACAGGCCGAGGAAAGAGGGCATAATGCGAAAGTACTTGAAAAGATATGGACTGACTGGGAAGCTTTTGCCAGTTATGCATTTAATAAATCACACTCTACGTGTTATGCATGGGTAGCCTATCAGACAGCTTATTTAAAAGCACATTTCCCCGCAGAATATATGGCTGCCGTACTTTCAAATAATATGAATGACATCAAGCAGGTGACATTTTTTATGGAAGAGTGTAAGCGAATGGGACTGGAGGTACTTGGGCCCGATGTGAATGAATCTTATTATAAATTTACGGTGAATGAACGGGGAGCAATCCGCTTTGGCATTGGTGCAGTTAAGGGAGTCGGAGCGGGTGCTGTGGATGCTATTGTGCAGACGAGACAATCGGGATTGTACAAGTCGGTTTTTGATATGGCCAAACGTATAGATCTTCGTGCCGTCAACAAGAAGGCGTTTGAAAGCCTGGCTTATGCTGGTGGTTTTGATAGCTTTGAAAGTACGCATCGTGCACAGTATTTTCATGCTGAAGATAATTCAACTGGACTGGAAAAAGCAATCCGTTTTGGACAGCGTTATAAAGAAAATGAAAGTTCAGCACAAGCCAGTCTATTTGGAGCTGGAGGAGCAGTGGAATTGCCTGAACCAGTATTGACACCTTGTCCACAATGGGGGTTGATAGAAAAACTTAAATATGAAAAGGATGTTATTGGGATCTACCTGACCAGCCATCCGCTGGATACCTACCGCTTTGAGATTGACCATTTTTGCCATAATCCTGTTTCGGACCTGACATTGATCAATAAAGTAAAGGCTGCTGAGGTAGATGAGGAAACATTGCTTGAATTTAACCGTATCAAAAACAAAGAACTGGTCATTGGAGGAATTATAGCGTCGGCCAGTCATCGCCTGACTAAAAATGGAAAACCATTTGCGTCTTTTATTATCGAAGATTACAGCGATTCTTACGACATGGCTGTATTTGGTGAAGAATATGTGAAGTTGAAAGGATATTTGCAAGAAGGGTATTTTGTCCAATTACGTGGATTGGTTCAGGAACGTTTTAGACAGGTCGGAAATTGGGGGTTTGAGTTGAGAAGCGTACAATTGCTTTCCGAGCTCCGTGAAAAAATGGCAAAGAGTTTTACCATCAATATTCCATTGCCCAAGTTGAATGAAGCGTTCCTTGATGGAATCAAGGATATCTTGGCGCAAAATGAAATTGAGGGAGTTGTGCCAAATTGTCAATTGAAATTTAAAATCTGGGATCCTCAAGACGAGATCTCTGTCGAAATGCCAGCTAAAAGTCTGAAAATAAACCTTACGAATGAGTTTTTGGACTGTATAGACAAGTTTGAGGGTATTAATTACCGATTGAATTAGTTTGGATTGGAATTTGTGTAATTAAGATTACAATTACATGGACAGTTGTTACTATCTTTGTTTATTGATTTTAGCAATTAAGTAGTATCATAAATATAACTTCGGTTTATAAAATTAACAGATTATGGCATTAGAAATTACAGATAGCAACTTTGAAGAAGTTGTTTTGAAAGCGGACAAACCCGTATTAATTGATTTTTGGGCAGAATGGTGTGGTCCTTGTCGTATGGTTGGTCCTGTTGTTGAAGAATTGGCTAAAGATTATGAAGGCAAGGCTGTTATAGGAAAAGTAAACGTAGATGAAAATCCAGAAATTTCAGTTCGTTATGGTATCCGTAATATCCCGGCTTTATTGTTCTTCAAAAACGGAGAAATTGTAGATAAACAAATTGGAGCTGTTCCAAAGTCAGTTTTGAATGAAAAATTAGAAAAACAATTAGCTTAATAATTCGTTTTTTATAAAAAAGACCTGAAATATTTGTGTTTCAGGTCTTTTTTTTGATTTAATTTTATTTCAAGGGGTGTTTATGGTATATTTTCGATATAAAACCAATTTTATTGTTATTTTCTTTATGATTTTATTTTTTTTATAGTGTTTTTTATGTATTTATTTTGATTATTTATGTTTTTGTTAAAAAAAATAGATTTAATTTTGATAAATGGATAATTTTAACTTATTTTGGGTATGAAAACAATGTGAAAAATGAATATTTTATTGATTTGTTTGTTTTATTTTTTGTTTTTCGTTGATATTTTGATATAGATAAAGATTTTCCCTTTCAAATACCCTAGATTATGCCTCGCGTTGTTCTCAGCAGCGCGAGTTTTTTTTGTTTTAAGGTAAGGTAAGGTAAGGTAAGGTAAGGTAAGGTAAGGTAAGGTAAGGTAAGGTAAGGTAAAAAGAAAGAGGCTATCCTTTTGGGTAGCCTCTTTTTATCGTTTACTCAATAATAAAATTATTCAGCAATTACTTCGAAAGGAACTTGAACTTTAACTTCTTTATGTAAGTTTAAGTTAGCAATATATTCACCTAACTCTTTAGGTTCTACTTCGAATGTGATACGACGGCGGTCTACGTCAAAACCTTTTGCTTTCAAAGCATCAGCAATTTGAATGCTGTTTACTTTACCAAAGATTTTACCAGTTTCACCGGCTTTAGCTCCAATTGAAAGTTTAACAGATTCTAATTTTCCAGCCAATTCAGTAGCGTCTTTTTTGATTTTCTCTTGCTTGAACTGAGCTTGTTTGATGTTCTCTGCCAATACTTTTTTTGCAGATTCAGTCGCTTGAATAGCAAATCCTTGCGGGATTAAGTAGTTACGACCGAAACCTGGTTTTACGTTAACGATATCGTTTTGCTCACCTAAGCCTTTGATATCTTGTTTTAAAATTACTTCCATTTTCTATCGTCCTCCTTATTTAATTGCATCAGCTAAGTAAGGTAACAAGCCAATGTGACGAGCACGTTTAACAGCTTGAGCTACTTTACGTTGAAATTTCAAAGATGTACCAGTTAAACGACGAGGTAAGATTTTACCTTGATCATTTACAAATTTCATCAAGAAGTTAGCATCTTTATAATCGATATACTTGATACCATTCTTTTTGAAACGACAGTATTTTTTACGATTGTCCTCTACTTTAGGAGCAGTTACGTATTGGATATTTTCGTTAGCCATTAGTTTGCGCCCTCCTCAGTTTTAGTTTCAGCTTTTTTGTTGAATGCACCGCTACGTTTTTTCTCGTTATATGCTCTAGCATGTTTGTCTAGGCTTACAGTCAAGAAACGCATAATGCGCTCATCACGTTTGTATTCAACCTCTAATTTATTGATTAATTCACCTGGAGCCTTGAATTCAGTTAAGTGATAAAACCCAGTTGTTTTTTTCTGGATTGGATACGCTAATTTTTTCAAACCCCAATTGTCTTCAGCGACAATCTCGGCTCCGCCTTCTGCTAAGATGTTTTTGAATTTTGCGATTACTTCTTTCGCAGCATCTTCAGAAAGCAACGGGGTAAGAACGATTACAGATTCGTACTGTTGCATTGTGTTAATTAATTTTGTTATTTAAAATTCCACTTTTGTGGAAGTGCAAAGGTAGTTATTATATTGGTATATTGCAATGCCTTGAAGTAAAAAAGTTTAGCCTCCCTGGAGACTAAACTTTTTACTGAATCAGGTCTTTGGCATTTACTTCAGTTTCTTTAGCTCTTCTTGTATTGCGAGGCGTACTTTTTCACTGACAGACACTAACGGAAGCCGTACAATATCAGTGCCTATTCCCAATTCCTTAAGAATATATTTTACTCCAGCAGGATTTCCTTCGATAAAACAAAGATCTGTGATATCAAGTAGTTCATTGTGTATAGTCCTTGCATTATGATAGTTGCCATCTGCACATAATTTGGCTAGCGTAGCCACTCGCTTCGGAAATGCATTGCCGATAACCGAGATTATGCCAGCAGCACCAAGAGACATCATCGGTAAAGTAACAGGGTCGTCACCTGAGATCAAGATAAAATCTGTAGGCTTGTCACGCAAGATTTCACTGAATTGAGCAAAACTTCCAGACGCTTCTTTGACGGCTACGATATTTGCAAAATCATGTGCCAAACGCAATGTTGTCTGTGCTGTTATATTACTGCCTGTACGCCCTGGTACGTTGTATAGGATAATCGGCAAGGGAGAAACTTCAGCAATGGCCTTGTAATGCTGATAAATTCCTTCTTGTGTCGGTTTATTGTAGTAAGGCGATACGGATAAGATGGCACAGAAACCTGTTGGATCAAAGTTTTTGACCTGTTCTACAATCTCAGCGGTATTGTTGCCACCTATACCAGCAACCAAAGGAAGTCTACCGTTCACGCGCTTGACAGTAAAATCCCAGATGCGCTTTCGTTCGTCATTGGTTAATGTGGCAACTTCCCCAGTTGTACCTAAAGAAACCAAATAATCCATACCTTCATTGATTTGCAAGTCAATTAGCTGACCTAATGCTTCGAAATCAACAGATTCATCTGAGTTAAAAGGAGTGACCAAGGCTACTCCTGCGCCGTGAAGCTCGTTCATCTTGTTTTTGTATTTATATAAATTTAATTAAAAAAATCTTATTTGAGATTAATGAGTTCGAATAGTTCTTGATCATTAATCATTGGGATGCCTAACTTTTCTGCTTTCGCCAATTTGGAAGGTCCCATTTTATCCCCCGCTACGAGATAACTTAGTTTGGCAGAAATAGAAGATATCATCTTGCCACCGTTGCTCTCAATCAATGCAGCCAACTCTTCACGGGAATGCTCCGCAAACACACCTGAAATTAAAAAGGTTTTTCCATTGAGACGATTGCTCGCCAGCACGATTTCCTTTTCTTCAATTTCAAAGTTCAGGCCATACTGCCTAAGTGCAATGATCTGCTGCTGATGGATGGGGTTGTCTAAATATTCTTTGACACTTTCCGCGATTCGACGTCCAATATCCTGGACAGCTTCAATCTCTTCAATCGAAGCCTGAGCCAGGGAGTCTATATTTTTGAAATGCTGCGCTAACTTTTTGGCAATAGTCTCCCCAACATGACGTATGCCCAGCGAGAAGAGTACTTTTTCAAAGGGTTTTTCTTTTGATTTTTCAATGCCAGCAAGCATATTGTCTATTGATTTTTGACCGAAACGCTCCAGTTGCTGCAGCTCTTCCTGGTGGTCTTTCAGTCCATATATATCAACGATATTATGCAACAGACCTTTTTTGAAGAAATTATCCACCGTTTCATCCCCCATACCTTCTATGTCCATCATCTTGCGTCCAATGAAATGTTGCATCTTCCCTACAATTTGTGGAGGACATCCTGTTTCATTTGGACAATAATGTACAGCTTCGCCCTCTTGTCTTATCAATGGAGTGGAACACTCAGGACAGGATAGAGGGTATATAAATGCGGTCGCAGCCAACAACCTCTTGTCCATATTTACGGCAATAATTTTAGGGATGATCTCGCCCCCCTTTTCAACATACACCGTATCACCCTGGTGTAAATCTAAGCGCGCGATCTCATTCGCATTATGTAACGAGGCTCGTTTTACAATTGTACCGGCTAATTTTACTGGCTGGAGATTAGCCACTGGTGTCACAGCGCCAGTACGGCCCACTTGATAGCTAATTGAGTTTAGCACGGTCTCGACACGCTCAGCTTTGAATTTGTACGATATCGCCCACCTCGGATTCTTAGCGGTGAAGCCTAATTCTTCTTGCTGGGCATAATCGTTCACTTTGATTACGATGCCGTCTATCTCATAACCAAGGTCGTGACGATGGGTATCCCAGTAATCAATAAATTCAAAAACCTCCATCAATGATGCACATTTTTTAGTATGCTCACTGACATGGAACCCCCAGCTTTTTACCCGTTCAAGACTATTCCAGTGGTCATGAAATAAATTTGTTCTGTGATCACAGTACAAAAAATATAAGAAGCAATCCAGAGGTCGCTTGGCGACTTCGGCAGAATCTTGGAGCTTTAGGGTACCAGAGGCAAAATTTCTTGGGTTGGCATAAGTTTGTTCTTCATTTTCCTCCCGCTCTTTATTCAGGCGAAGGAAAGCAGATTTATGCATAAATATCTCGCCACGGATTTCAAACTGATCAGGATAGTCACCGTTTTTAAGTTTGATCGGAATGGATCGGATAGTCTTCACATTATTGGTGACCACATCACCCTGGATCCCATCTCCACGGGTGACAGCTTTGGTCAAGGTGCCATGCTCATAGGTCAGACTAATGGAAAGGCCGTCGAACTTTAGTTCACAGACATATTCAAAGTGATCCCCGATAATTTTACGGATTCTTTGATCAAAGTCCTGCAGTTCTTCCTGATTATAGGTATTGCCCAAAGAAAGCATAGGCCAACGATGCTTCTCGGTTTTGAATCGAGATGTGATATCACCCCCAACACGTTGTGTTGGTGAATTTGGGTCGGCAAAGTCTGGGTATTGAGCCTCCAATGCTTCGAGCTCTTTTAACTTAAGATCGAAATCATAATCCGAAATCAGGCTAGCTGCCAATACATAGTATTGGTAATTATAATGGTTGAGTTCTGCCGTTAAGTCTTTTATCTTTTTTTCAATATCCATCGCCAACATTTTGCAAAATTACAAATAAAAAATACGTTTAAATAAAATAAATAAAGAATCTTAGTCTAAAGAGTGCTTTATTAATAAAATGCATTTTTATGCATCTTTTTGCTCGAACGAATCTGGCATTATTTGAAGTCCTTGGGGTTCAATTGTGAAAATTTATGTTTGTTATTGGCATAAAAATCAATTATAATTGAATTGTTATAATAGCCCTTTTTGTTCTCAATTGTATGGTATTTTCTCCGTTTTCTAGCATTTTTGAAAATGTTCAAGAAAAAATACTGATGTGCGCGGCTTATAGCCCAAGCATCTTTCGGTTTGCCATCGATGAGAAATTTGATCAAGGCAGCCAGGTCAAACCAAAGTCTGAAGAAGATGACCCATATTGCTTTTATGAAGGGAAGGTTCTTTTGCAGCATAACCATATTATTCCTAAAGTTGAGATAGGTCTTTTTAGGGTTGCTTGCATTTAAGGTCCCCCCTCCCACATGATAAACCACAGATGCTGGGCAATAACCAATGCCATAGCCCATTTTTTTTAAACGCCAGCAAAGATCAATTTCTTCCATATGGGCAAAAAAATCTTCATCAAGACCGCCAGCTTCTTTCCATGCCTCGGCACGGATAAACAGCGCTGCCCCGGATGCCCAAAAAATTTCGCTTTCCTGGTCGTATTGTCCGAGGTCGTCTTCCACAACATGTAGCATGCGTCCTTTGCAGAAAGGGAAGCCGAAGTAATCCAGGTATCCTCCTGCAGCACCGGCATGCTCGAACTTCTGCTTATCATGAAAAGAAAGAATCTTAGGTTGTGCCGCAGCAATAGTAGGCGTTCTTTCTAGATACTCAACCACTGGTTCTATCCAATTCTGACTAACTTCAACATCAGAATTGAGCAAAACATAATAATCTGCCTCCACACGTTCCAATATTTTATTATATCCGCCCGCAAAACCATAATTCTTGTCGTTCTGAAGAATGGTAATGGTCGGATAATATTGTCTAACAAATAAAATGGAGTCATCATCTGAAGCATTGTCTCCAATGATGAACTCAATATTTGGATAAGAACTGTTGTATACAGAAGGTAGAAATTTCTCTAGGAAAAAACGACCATTCCAATTCAGGATAACGACAGCTACTTTAGGTAATCTACTCATTTTCTACGTTTTCTTTTCCAGCGATTATGCGACCATAGCCAATATTCTGGCGTTTCACAAATTAGCTTTTCCGCAAATTGATTGTGCAAGTCGGTTATTTCGTGTTCAGCGAATTCTGTGGGATCTTCCACCAAAGTTACAAATTTACAGAAATATTGCCCTCTTTGTGGTTTTCTGCCAATATAGCAGTACACGATCGGTGCTTTACTTATTCTTGACAACCGTTCCGCTCCCGTATAGACCAATGTCTCTTGGTTTAACCAGTTGATAAAGTAATCGGAGTCCGAATACAAAGGAGTCTGGTCAGCTACAAGCATGCTTACATTGGGCTGTCCTTTTAGCTTTACAATATGCCTGAGAATTTGTTTCATTGGTACCATCTCCGCACCAAAACGGCTGCGCATAGTGTTATAGACAGTATCAATATCTTTATTGTTTAAGGGTTTGTATACGATTAAAGTCGGAAAACTGGTAATCAAACTCAAACGATGTATCCCAAGTTCCCAATTGGCATAGTGCGAGGTGACACCTATGACATTCTTGCCTGCGGCCAAATGACGGGTCAATTCCTCCTCATTCTCCAGTGTCATCTTCTTTTTAACTGTTGCTGCTGTAATCGTTTTTAATTTAATGGATTCTACAAGCAGGTCAGGAAAAAAACGATAGAATTTCTTGGCGATGATAAGCCTTTCTTTGTCCGTTTTTTCAGGAAAAGCATTTTTTAAATTTTGGAATACGATGCTTTTTCTATATCCGACAATATAATAGAGAATATAGTACAACCCATCGGAAATCAAATATAGAAACCAATAGGGGAGAAGTGAAATAATATAGATTAATGCGTTTAACGCTTTTTGTTTCATGCTATAGCTAAAATTCCCAGTTGTATTTTACAAATATCCTTAATTTAAGTTATTTTTGCGTCACTTATAACAAAAATCGTCAGTTTTTATGGAATCGCAGTTACTACTTCCAGCTTGTTATCTTCCACCTGTATCGTATTTTCATATCATACAAGAAAATAGCAGTCCTCTAGTGATAGAACAATATGAACATTTTCAGAAACAGAGTTATCGTACCAGAGCCCGGATCGCTTCTGCCAATGGAACACAAGATTTAATCGTGCCGATACAACATGGAAATAAAGACCGGGTTCCCATGAAGGATATTCGAATAAGCTATGAATTTGACTGGCAACGCCTACATTGGTTAAGTATACAAACGGCTTATCGTAGCTCAGCATATTTTGAGTATTACGAGGATGACTTTGTGCGGTTTTACCGGGAGAAGTTTGAATACCTCTTGGATTTTAATGTGGCACAACTTGAACTTCTATTAAAATCGATTAAATTAAAGAGAACCATTACTTTGACGGCTGAATATAATGGGGCTGATGAGCATATGGTTGATTATCGCGAACGAATACATCCTAAAAAAGCTAGCTTACTGGATAGCCCAAAGGAATATTATCAAGTTTTTTCAGATAAAAATGGATTTTATCCAGATTTGAGCATCATTGACTTATTGTTCAACCAAGGTCCTCAATCGAAAAGTTATCTTTAATTGTTTTAGTTGTTTTGAACATTCTGCGTTTAATATTGTTCAATATTAAACGCTTTTAAATGAATAGACTTCTTCTTGTTTTCATTCTTCTTCCTTTGTTTTGCATTGCTACATATGGTCAGTACGGTGTTGATACAATACATTATCGGAAAGTTTACTATTGGGGAACAACCGGAATGGGATTTCCTATAGGCAAGACGAAAGATATTCTCTCCCCCAAATTTTCGGGTAGCATCGGTCTGGATATTTCCCTTAAAAATTCGATGTTTTTTGTGTCTCCAACATTGTATACCCTGTCATTCAAATATAAACAGCGCTTACCTGATCCAAATTTTGCTTATCGTATTGAGGATGCAAATACGAATTTTTATACTTTCGCATTTTCGGGTGGCGTGCGAAAACAGATGCGCCGATTGAATGTTTACGGTTTTCTAGGGCCGGGGATAGGCTTGACAAGTGAGCCCCGTGCGCATGTGATGGCTGAACAGAAGCTGGTTAAAATGGAAAATATAAATCGTTTGAACCTGTCCAGCAAACTAGGTGCAGGAGCTGACTACAAATTCAATGGCTTTTTTCTTGGACTGGAGTTAGGCTACTTACATAATTTCAGAAAGATACAGGAAACACCTGTCAATATTTTTACAGTGATGATCGGTGTGAAATCAGATATCACCCAAATTGGTGACAGGGTTATTGATGTGATCGGAATAGATGGCTCTATCAGTGGGAAAAAAGAAAAAAAATAGTGTGACTACTTTAAGACTTGAATCGTATCCCCGACATGGGCTTCTGCTTCACTGCCCATTTTTTTGACTTTTTCTGTTTGTTCTATGGCTACAGCAAATGCGGAGGGGACAATACCTGCGCCAAATTTAATGGCATAGAATTTTGTAAATTCTGCACCAAAGTAAAGGATGGCAGCTGAATAATAGATCCATAACAGCATAACAATGATGGAGCCTGCTGCACCATAAAAACTTGCCGTAGAGGACAGATTGAGATACAGGGAAATCCCATATCTTCCTAACATAAAAAGTAGGCCAGTAAAGACTGCGCCGCCGAGCATGTCACGAAATTTTACCTTAGCATCAGGAAGAAAGGAGAAAATAAATCCAAATAGAATGACGATGACTGAAAATGTAATCCCAGTATTTACCCATGCGATCAATGCAATTGGAATAATTGGAAAGTAAGTCATAACCAGGTTTGTTACGGCAACGATGATCCCATTGATCATTAATGAGGCGATCAATAGGAATCCTAAGGCAATGATGATGGAAAAAGAAATTAATCTGTTAATGACTAATTTTAACCATCCTTTTTTTGGCTTGGGCTTAACTTTCCAGATATTGTTTATGGAATCTTGAATATCGACAAATAATGTTGTTGAAGAGATGACCAAAGTAACAACTCCGATTGTAATACCTAAATTAGATCTGTTTTCGAAGGTGATTTTCTGAAGATAGGACTGTATCTGGTTGGTTACGTCCTGACCGAACAGGACCATCACTTCTTCGAGGACCTCATCCTGAGCCGAGGATCCCTTTTGAAGATGTTCGCCATAAAAAAAACCAATGCACCAGATAACGATCATAAGCAATGGGCCGATCGAAAAGATCGTATAATAAGCCAAAGATGCACTTTTCTTCATGCATTTATCGTCATTAAACCCATTGAAAGCATCGATCATTACATGCCAGATATTTTTCCAGTAGCTGAGAGTAAATAAATCTTTTAGTCTAACTTGCTTCATAATAAAATCATCAGTCCCAATAATCGTGCAAACTGTTATTCTTGCTGCTGTTCTTGATACAGTTTGTCGATTGCAGTTTCATGCTCTTTTAAAATAACTTTTCGTTTCAAACTCAATTTTGGCGTAAGTTGCCCTTCATCAATCGTCCATTCTTTTGGTAGCAGAATGAATTTTTTGACGATCTCCCAATGGCCAAAGTTACTAGATAGCCTGCTTATTTCCTCCTGATATTTATGAATGACTTCAGGATTTTTGACGATTTCTTCGTTTGAATTAACAGCGATTCCTTTTTGTTTGGCCCATTTTGAAAGCACATCAAACGCAGGAACTATTAATGCACTTGGAAATTTTCGGTTTTCACCTACCACCATTACTTGACCGATAAATGTCGATTCCATCAATTTATTCTCGATAGATTGTGGGGCGATATATTTTCCTCCAGCGGTCTTGAACATCTCTTTTTTCCGGTCCGTAATTTTTAGAAAACCGTCAGAAGTGATTTCACCGATATCCCCAGTTTTAAAAAAGCCATTTTCATCAAAAGCTTCCTTGGTGGCTTCCTCATTTTTATAATAGCCGGTCGATATACTTGGCCCCTTAACCAGAATTTCTCCATCAGAAGCTATTTTTACTTCCAGGTTTTTAAGAGGTTTTCCAACTGTCCCAAACTTTAATCCATGTGGCAAATAGGAATTTACAGCGATTACAGGAGAGGTTTCTGTGAGGCCATAACCTTCTAGTACCTTAAGATCAGCTGCCCAAAATATGCGTGCCAGCCGTTCTTGAAGCGCAGCCCCACCGGATACGATAATCTTAATATTCCCACCCAAGGCCTCCTGCCATTTCGTAAAGATTAGTTTACGGGCGATGCTTAATTTAAGATTATAGAATATCCCATTTTTTTCGGGCTCCTGGAATTTTAATCCTAATTCAACGGCCCAAAAGAAGATTTTTCTCTTGATGCCAGTCAACGCTTTGCCTTTTTCAATGATTTTGTCATAGACTTTTTCCAATACCCGGGGCACGGTGGTAAATACGTCAGGTTTGACATCATTGATATCTGCGACCACATTATCCAGTGTTTCGGAAAAGTAGATCTGCATACCTTTGGAATAATACATATAAACGACCATACGTTCGAAGATATGACATAAAGGAAGAAAGCTGAGCGCTGTTTTAAAATCTTCTCGTATTAAGTGATTACAGGGAGTCACATTGCTGTAAACATTCTTATGCGATAGATATACTCCTTTTGGACGACCAGTAGTACCTGATGTATAAATTAAAGTCAATAGATCATCTTCTGACACGAGGTCCCTATAGGAAGAAAGGTCTGTGGAGTCGTCCTTTGCACTCGCAATTAACTCACTTAAGTGCGTGTGGTTTTCGATTTGATCAAAAGTATATACCTGTGGTTGTATGCCGTGCTCTTTGATCGCAAGCTCTACCCGGTCAGTCAGTTCCTGGTTGCTTACAAACAGTACATTGACCTCAGAATCATTAATAATGAATGAGAGATCCGGAGCAGATAGGGTTGGATACAGCGGGACAGTAGCAAGGCCGATCTGGTTGCAGGCAAAATCGACCAAATTCCATTCTGGCCTATTGCCAGCCATGATACCAATGCGGTCTCCCTTCTTGAGATTTAGCTTTATCAGTGCTCTACTCAGGGTATCAATGGCCCCAATATATTCCTGTGTGGAATAGGTTTTCCAGTTCCCATTGGCATCTCTACCAGCCACCATGACGTCCTTTGCGTATTTTTCTTTATATAAGGTTATAAAGTCAAAAATTCTGCCCATATCACTTGAGTTTATTTGGTTACTACTGCTTATTTAAATATAAAAAAAATATCAGAAATAAAATTGGCGATAACGGTATTAATGTCATAACAAATTAAACATTGTGTCGTTATAGCTGTAATTATTACTTTTGATAAGTATAAAGGAGAAAATAAAGCGTATTATTTTATGAGAAAAATATTTTTGGCTGTCGGTGGAATGCTGATGTTTGGGATGTTATCCAATAAAGCTGTGGCTCAGTTGGATAATAGAGGTGCTATAGGTGGACGATTTGGTTCTGCACAAGGGGTGACCTATCGTCATACACTGAATACGAATCATGCCTTGGAAGGGATTATGAGTATCCAGAGTAATTCAGATTACCGTCGATTTCGTGTCGTTGGATTATACGAAATTTATAAACCGCTGACCTCCGGTCTCAACTGGTACTACGGTTTTGGTGGGAGTATCGGCTCCTATAAGGAGAAAGATAAGATTATCGATGGTCAACGCCACTCATTTGACTCTAATCTAAACTTAAGTATTGATGGTATTGTCGGAATAGAGTATAATATTCCTCGGACTCCTTTTCAGATATCATTGGATGTCAAACCTTATTTTGACTTTCTGAATGAATCGAGTATTAAACTGTTTGATCCTATTGGTTTTTCAGTAAGATATAAGTTTTAAAACAAACAGCCAGGCAGCCCTATATGCTGCCTGGCTGTTTGTTTTTACTGGATCAACTTTAAGCCATCCAGATCTTGCCCAGCAGCTCTTGTAAGAATGTTTGGTCTTTGAGCTGACGGATTTCAAAGTTCTTTCGGGTGTTGGTTCTGATCTGGACGGGTATTTCTCGAATTAATCCATCTCGAGAAATTAAGAAGTTAAGGATGTCACCTTCATGGGCATGCTGCGTGATGAAGTCAATTTCCTTATCTTTTATATCCAGTCGTATGTTATTAATGGCAATAAGCTCATCCCTCACGTTTAATCCTGCATCATAAGCACCAGATCCTTTTTCGACGGTAACAACTGTAATTAATCCATCTGTTTTGGCTGTGGTAATTCCCAGGGATAAGGGACTGCTCGTGCTGGTATCGATGATTTCATAACCTACCAGATTAAAATAATCATTATAATCTAGCTCGCCATCGTCATGAGCTGCTTTGAATATATCATCAAGGGAGGTTCCAGCGATACGTTCAGCAAGACTTTGAAATTCATTTTCTTCAAACCCACGGTCAAGTTTAAGAAAAAACTCCTCATACGCAGCCCGAATGACATCATCCAATTTTATTTTTCCGTCTGTTGCTGCTATGATCTTGATATCGAGCAATGCTGTAAGCATGGCTCCCTTATTATAATATGAAATGGAAGAATTGATCGCATTTTCATCAGGTCTATAATACTTGATCCAGGTATCAAAACTGGAAGCTGCTGCCGATTGTATGGCATGGCCTGGACGGTTCAGTACAATATTGAAATCATTAGCCAAAAGCGCGAGGTATTCCTTCTCATCATAAAAGCCACAGCGCTTAATGATCAAATTGTCATAATACGATGTAAATCCTTCCATGATCCATAACCCTGTCGTATAATTCTCAGCATCATAATCAAAAGGACCTAAAGCTTTTGGGCGGAGCCGTTTTACATTCCAGAGATGAAAATATTCATGGGCGACAAGACTCAGGTAGTTTTTATAGCTGCTTTCGTTTAAATAACCATTTCTTGATGCTCCCAATACAGTAGAGTTAAGGTGTTCAAGTCCACCGCCTCCAGATTGATAATTGTGAGTAATAATGACATAACGTTTATTTGGATTTGATCCCCATATTCGGGTTTCCTCTTCTACGATACGTGTTATGTCTTTGGTTAGACGCTCTTTGTCATAGGAACCACCGCCAACCATCGCACATTCATGTTCCACACCTGCAGCTTGGAATGTCCAACAATCTTGGTTTCCAACTTCAATAGGACTATCGTATAAGATGTCAAAATTAGGCGCATAGAATATGCACTGTTCAATTTGTTCAAGTCCGGTAGATATGTTTTTCCAGGTTTCTTTCGGAACTATTTTTATGGTGGACGAATTGCTTAAATAACCATCTATATACAGAAAAGTCGCCGTTGGAACGATGAAAGCATGGTCGCTGTCAAAGAAATTAGTACGAACCGAAACTTCAAAGCCATATACGGCATAAAAAACTTCTATTTGATTCAATGAGTCAGTGACAACACGCCAGGTGTTTTTTGAGGTCTTATTGCACACTAGGGAGTTACCGTCTGCATCGAGCGGATTAAACCGCTCCACATTTTTTGCATACTCACGTATTAGATAAGAACCCGGGGACCAGACAGGCATTTTGAGGTCAATATAAGGTTGGTTAAGATTTTTAATGCTCATTTTTATGGCAACATAATGAGCCTGTACTTCTGGGAACGATACCTCAAAGGTTATTTCTGGTATATTTAAATAGTCACTGTCCATGAATGATGATTTTAGTAGCTTACAAAATTAAAGTATCCTATGCTTAATCCAATAAAAAAGCAGTCTATTTTTTATAATTAGGAAAACTCAATTTAATGTTAAATCAACAGGATACAATGATAAAGCCATGGCCAGCGATGTCACATCAGAAAATCCAAGGTACATATTTTCTTTAAGAATTGACGTTTCAGATTGGAGCTAATTTTCGTATATTTGATACACTAGTTTATAGGGGAAAATAATCAGAATATGTATGATCTTAGTTGTTGATAGCGGTTCGTCAAAATCAGACTGGAAATTAGAATTGCCAGATAGTGCACCGATTTCGTTCAGTACCAATGGACTAAACCCATTTTTTGTTAATGAAAAAGAAATCACGAGGGTTATTAAAGAAATACCGGAAATAATTCCCTATGCTGATGAGGTCACTGAGCTTTATTTCTTTGGTGCCGGTTGTATTACACCTGATCGACGTGAAATGGTGTCAAATGCACTGACTCCCTTATTTGAAAATGCTTACATTTCTGTAGAAAATGATCTTTTTGGCAGTGCCCTGGCGACATGTGGAAATAAAAAAGGATATGTTGCGACCTTGGGTACAGGCTCTGACCTGAGTTTTTTTGATGGAGAGGAGCTTATGCCTTCGCATAATGGTAATGGTTATGTATTAGGTGACGAGGGATCTGGGGCTTATTTTGGCAAAATTCTGGTCAAACTTTTCCTATATGGTCGGATGCCAAAAGATCTGAACGAGAAATTCGCTGCTAAATATAGAATCAATAAGGAAATCGTTATTAAAAATGTATATCAAAAAGAGCGGCCGAATGCTTTTTTAGCATCTTTTGCTCCTTTTATGTCTGATAATATTACACATCCTTTTATTATCGACCTGGTGAAAAGTGGATTCGAAGAGTTTGTCCAGGCATCAATTTTGACCTACCCTGATTATAACCAATATGAGTGCCACTTTGTAGGATCTATTGCATATAGCTTTGACCTATTGCTGCGGGAAGTGTGTGAGACCCATCAGATTAAGGTTGGCACGATTTTGAAATCTCCTATTAACGAACTGTTTGATGCTGTTTTGGAGCGTGAGAGTAATTCATTATTAAGTCTTTAATATAGTTAGATATGATTGTTGCAACTATTATGGTGTATATGTCAATGTTATTTGGCAACCCAGAAATTTATAATTTTACCTTCAAGACGCTTGAAGGACAAGAGGTAAAAATGTCCGATTTCAAAGGGAAAAAAATACTGATTGTAAATACTGCCTCAAAATGTGGATTTACAAAACAGTACAAAGACCTTGAGGAGCTGCACAAAACCTTTGGGGATAAATTGGTGATTATTGGTTTTCCAGCGAATAATTTTGGACAACAGGAACCAGGATCAAATGCCCAAATTCAGGAATTCTGTGAGCAGAACTATGGCGTAGACTTCTTAATGGCAGAAAAAGTAGATGTGAAAGGTGAGCAGATTTCGCCATTGTTTAAATATTTGATCACACAAAATAACCCAGATTTTACTGGAGATATCAAATGGAACTTTGAGAAATTCCTGATTGATGAAAATGGTCAATTGGTACACCGGTTCCGCTCGGCAGTCAATCCATTAGATCCAGCTATCGTGAATTGGGTACAGAACAAAAAATAAAAAAGAGCTGCAGGATCCTGCAGCTCTTTTTTATTTTACTTGATAAAGGTGTCATATAAGGCACGGATACAATCCCTGAGAAGTGGGTTGAATTCTTCGCTGTCAGGAAGATTGCAGCCATTGGTGATAACGACAAAACCAAACTTTCTTTCTGGATTGAAAAACATGGCGCTATATAGTCCATAAGCCGAACCTGTATGCCCTGTAAGGCTAACTTCAGGAATTACTTCATGGTTATTCATAATCGCCAAACCATAGCCAGATTCCTTGTTAACAGCAGACTGCATGGTTTTTGCATATTCCCTCCCCATAATTCTTTCTCCTTGGCTATAACCGTAATTCATCTGCATAAGCATGTATTTTGCCAGATCTATAGCGGATATTTTCATACCACCAGTGGGAGAGAGTACCGGTGTACTGCGGCCTAATTGATACTTATTGATTTCTTCCCGACGAGGATGATACGCATTGGGTTCGATATGGAAAACGCCCTGTTCATCAAAAGTATATAAAGGAATAAATCTTGTGTGATCCAGTGAGTCAATGCAATATCCACCGTATAGATTAAGAGGCTTGAGGATATGGTTGGAGATGTACGTATCGAAACGTGTACCTGTTAGGTTCTCCAAAACTGCCCCTGCCATATTAAAATTGAGGTTACAGTATTGATATCGACTGCCAGGTTCATAGTGGTTGTATGAATTTTTCCAATTCGGATTTTTAGCAGGATTAATGACATCCAGGTCGAAGTATCCATTACTGTCATTAATACTCGAGGTATGCGAAAGTACCATTCTTAGCGTAATTTTTTTATCAGGATAATATGGATTTCTGATGGGAAAACCAATTAAACTGCCGAAGTCATCATCCAATGCACAGTCGCCTTTTTCAATAAGCTGCATAAACGAAGTGGCTGTAAAAGATTTCGAGATTGAGGCGATTCGAAAAATATCATTTTCCTGAAAAACTGTTTTGTCTTCCAGATTTTTATAACCGTAATTTTTATGAAAGTCGACCTTATTGTTCTTAACCACCACCACATTAAGCCCTATCGCTTTATATTGCTTCATGATTGCAGTTATCTTTTGATCTATCTGGGATTCCTGCCCAAATGATAGTAGAGATAGTAGAGGGATCTGTAATAGGAAAAGAATGATTTTTTTCATGTCGACATGGAACGATAAGGTTTATAATCCAGTGTTTATCAAGTGTTAAATTTAAGGTATTCTTTTTGAATGCACTCAATAAATTCACCAAGAGCACTATTTTTGCTTTTTATGTTGGAAACTAAAATAACCTCAGTTTTACTATCCATATCATTAAGTGTCATGGTTTTCAACTTTAGATGGGGATACTGTTTGATTGTGGAGGCAGGGACGACAGCAAATCCGAGACCCTGAGAAACAAGTTCGAGGATCGAGGACATTGAGTTGCTTTGATGCACAATTTTTGGCTCAAATCCCATACGATTACAGGTATTGATGACTAGCCTGTGGTACTCGGAAGCATATTTTTGATTGAAAGAAATAAAGTTTTCATTAAAGAAGTTGACTCCTTCAAAATTAACCTTTGCAGATCCAACAATCACCAAAGGATCCGCAAATAAAGGGGTTACAAGTAATTCGTTGGAATAAATGGGGGCACGCATAATCCCCAGGTCTAATTTCCCATTTTCCAAAGCCATTTTTTGCTTCTGTGTTGAGGTTTCGAATAAGCTGACTCTAAGATATGGAAATTGCTGTTGAATCTGTTTCAATACCGTTGCCAGCATCTGTTTTGGTGTTGAACTGATATAACCTAGTTTAAATTCGCCTGAGATATTATTATGGATCTGTTTGGTAATCGTCTTACTATGTTCAATATTCTGTAAGATTTCGACCACCTCTTCTAAGAAATACTTGCCTGCCTCAGTGAGTTCTACCCGTTTATTTGTTCTAAAAAAGAGAATGACACCAAGTTCGTCTTCAAGGTCCTTAATTTGTCTGCTTAGGGGTGGCTGAGATATGAATAAACGTTCTGCCGCCCTTCCAAAATGAAGTTCTTCGGCAACTGTTTTGAAATAAATAAGATGTCGGATTTCCATCGATACTTTTTTGGTATGAATTAATGACAAAATAGATATTTTTAATGAATTTTAGTTAGTGTTACCTTTAAATTATTAAAAATTAAGCTATGAATAAAGCGACACTACAAGAGATTGAAGTAAGATTCGACAAAGATGTCGAACGTTTTTCTAATTTAGAAACAGGGCAGGCTACAACCATGGATGCAGTCTGGAATATGGAACTTATCACTGATGCGATCGTTAGACTGTATCCAGATCTTGAAAACGTGTTGGATATCGGTTGTGGAGCTGGAAATTATGATGTGAAATTACTCCAAAAAACACAAGCGAATCCAAACGTAACCTTGGTAGATTTAAGTCAGCCAATGTTGGATAGGGCGAAGGAGCGTGTGGGAGTCATGACTCAGGGTGAAATCCAGATAATTAAACGTGATTTTCGCGATGCTGTATTAGACGAAGACAAGTTTGATGTCATAATAGCAACATCGGTACTGCATCATTTAAGAGATGACCAGGACTGGGAAAATGCTTTTCTGAAGCTCTTTAATTTACTTAAAAAAGGAGGAAGCTTGTGGATCTTTGATTTAATTGAACAAAATAACACACACCTTCAGGAATTAATTTATAGGGAAAAATATGGTGAATATTTAACTCATTTAAAGGATGAGGCATATCGCGATCATGTTTTTGCCTATGTCGCACATGAGGATACACCAAGATCGCTCGTTTACCAGCTCAATTTATTGTCTAAAGTAGGATTTAAAGAAGTGGATGTCTTGCATAAAAACCTCTGTTTTGCGTCTTATGTGGCGTTTAAATGATGAGTATTCAAAACTATAATACATAAATAAGGCGATACGGGGAGTATCGCCATAAAATCACACTAACTATTAAAAAACCTATAGGACTAGGAATTTACAAATTCAATAAACCAACTTCTGTTTGATATTATTTTTCCCTTCGTTGATCTCGCCGATAAACGAGATATCAAATAAATAATAAAATGTAATTATTAAGGTCAATACTTCAAAAAAATGTAGTATTTCCATTGGTTTACGTAAAGATATATGTTTATTTTTTAAATACAAATAAAATTGACGAAAATTAAAAAATTATTAGCATTTGATTGTCTTTAAAAATTCTATCCATGCAATCTGGTCCGTTTTAAATGTTAATTCATGTACAGAAAGTTCAGCTAAGGGTACCCATCTAAAGGACTGGAGCTTGTTATCGTCAGGCTGTTGATCCGGATCAAAGTTAAAAGCCTTTGTTGTGGTTCTGATCTGTATCGCAGATGTGTTTTCAACCTGGTAGTAAATTGATATGATCTGACTGTCGTTGAAACTGGATTTTTCGTAAAAATCAGTGGTATAGATATGTTTTACAATAGCAATGTCAAATGCACATTCCTCTTGATACTCTCTGGTCAAAGCCTCCAGTAACCCTTCTCCGTATTCCAGCCCCCCGCCTGGAAATTTGGTGAATGATACATTTTCCGTCCTTTCATCACTGATCAGCACTTCTTGTTTTTCATTGATCAGTATTCCGTATACTCTTACGTTAAATGGAAACATTATCTGGTTATGTTTTATATTATATTCAATTTTTTCTACTATAGTGGCATAAAGCCGTTCTCAACTGCAAATTCATCCAATCCTATATATGAATAATGTCTTGGTAAAAACCAGCCAATGGCTTCCATGATTGTGGTAAATTCCTTCTCTGTCCTGAATTGATTCGCAACAATATTAAAAGCCAGATCTTGCGAAACCTGATTTTCATCCTTATAATTACGTGCAATAAGCATGATTTTGGCATTTTTCACACCGTAATAATCCAAAAATTCACGCAGTTGTGTACGAGCATGAGAGGGGAGGATGGTTTCTGATGGTTGTCCGACCAAAATTTCCTCATCTCTGCCAATTACCGTCTGTTCATTTTTCTGTGAGAAAATGCTATCGTCGGTATAGAACTCCCCGTTCAAGAAATAATTGACTAAATCGCCATAGGTAAATATCCAATCAGGATTTTCATTTTGTGTATTAATTGCAATACCAAAACCTTTGGGTAGAATAAAATCTTTGACCCTGTTTTTAATGACAAAAGCTTGGAAGTTTTGATCCTTTGGTATGCTTCCCAATTGAAAATAAGGAAATCCATCCGGACCGATAACGACTTCCGTTTCGGCCAATTTTAAGGTACATTCTGCGATATTCTGTAAAAAAGTGTCACGCCATAATTCATCCCGCTCCTCAAAAGGAACCTCCAGGAGATTATTAACGATGATGGTCTTTTCGAGATCCCCTAATCGATTGTCGTTCGCATTGTTACTATCATCAAATAAATGTATTGTATTCATCTTGGATTGTGATTTTGATAATTGCAGGTAAAAGTAAAAGAATAATTATAATTTAACGACGTTTTCTTGATTTTGCTTGCCCTTTTCGGCGAGTGTTTTGGCTATTGGACAGCATTTTTTCCCAGCTCAATAAGAATGGGTGTTGATCATCGATGTTTACTTGTTTCTTTAACGATAATTGGAGTTTGATCCATTTTTGATTATCCTCAGCGTCACAGAGCGTAAATGCATGCCCATTGGCAGCCGAGCGTCCGGTTCTCCCGATGCGGTGTGTGTATATTTCCGGTGAGTCAGGTACTTCGTAATTTATGATAGCTTCCAGATTTGGAAAGTCTATTCCCCTGGCCAATAGGTCCGTTGAAATCAGGATGTTATCCTCTTTATTTCTGAATTTTCGGATGATTTCTTCCCGTTGCTGCTGCGACTTTTCACCATATAAGGCCAGCGCCGAAATTCCATTCCGGCTGAGATCAGCAGCAATCCGTTCTACAGCATGTATGGTACGGGTAAAAATGATCACTTGTGATTTGATCTTGGTTTCAAGGAGATATCGGATGAGATCTTTCTTATCATTTTTATCAACGTAAAGGACGTACTCTTCAATTTTACCCTTTTTAAAGTCTTCCCTTATTGAAATCTCAACGGGATCCTTTAATCTTTTCTGGGCAATTTTTTCCATTTCAGCAGTTTTGGTCGCTGACATAAAGATCGACTGTCTTTCAGTTGGAAGAGCTTGCAGGATTTTGTTGATCTCCATGGCGAATCCAAGATTTAACAACTGATCAAATTCGTCGATTACTAAAGTATTTAGGTGTTTTAAATCAATGAAGCCCTGTTCCATAAAATCCAAAAGCCTGCCTGGAGTGGCTAGGATCATATGAGCATTCGCATATTCATCGAGCTGGCTTTCATAAGTTCCACCTCCATAAAAGCAGGCAAGATGGAGATCAGTTCCTGTTAAGAGATTGGCAATCCTATTTTTTGTTTGTATGCAAAGTTCACGTGTTGGAAGGAGGATGAGCACTGAAACCTGTGTTTTAGTCTCGTTTTCTAATAATCGCTGTACTATAGGAATAGCGACGGCCTCGGTTTTACCGGTCCCAGTGGGGGCAATGACCAAACAATCTTTTGCATCGAAAATAGTCGGTATGGCCATTTCTTGAACTGCCGTTAGAACGGAAAGCTGTTGCTTTTCAAGATTGGAAATAAGGAGCTTGTGGAGTTGTAGTGCTGAAAAGTTCAAAATATATCAGATTGTTGATAAACAGTATAATTATCAAAATAATTAAAAATCTGCAAAAATTAGGAATTTTTCTCAAAAAGTACTAATTTGAGAAATTAGAATATTCTATTTCAAATCTGAACTATTGATTGTCAATTTATTTGATAAACACCAATTATATAGAATAATATTTTTGTTAAATTTGTTGAAACAAAAAAGAATATGTTTGATACTGCATTTGACCAAAACAATGAATCTATTTCCGCTTTGAGCTTTGATGAGTTCAAAAAGATTATTGTGAATGATTATCGAACTGCCTTGGAAAGTCGTTACGTGAGTTTATTGGGACGTAAAGAAGTGCTTACTGGTAAGGCGAAGTTTGGTATTTTTGGCGATGGAAAAGAATTGGCACAAATTGCGATGGCTAAGGTTTTCAGAAATGGAGACTGGCGGTCGGGATATTACCGTGACCAAACATTTATATTTGCTTCAGGCATCAGTGATGTCTATCATTTTTTCTCACAGTTATATGCGCACCCGGATGTCGAAGCTGATCCTTCTTCAGCGGGCCGGCAGATGAACTGTCACTTTTCAACACGCGTTGTGGACGATCAAGGCAATTGGCTGGACCAGATGGTGCAGAAAAATTCCTTTTCGGATATATCTACCACAGGTGGTCAGATGGCCAGGGTACTGGGATTGGGGCTAGCATCCAAATTGTATAAGCAGAATAGAAATTTAGATTACTTGTCTTATTTCTCAAATAAAGGAAATGAAGTTGTATTCTGCTCAATCGGTAATGCTGCAACTTCAGAAGGTGTATTTTTTGAAGTGATCAATGCTGTTGGCGTTCATCAGATTCCGGCAGTTATTTCCGTGTGGGATGATGGTTATGGAATTTCAGTTCCAAATGAAATTCAGACCACGAAAGGTGATATCTCTGAGGTATTGAGAGGGTTCCAGAAGGAAGAGCTGACCAATGGGATTGAAATTTTTAAAGTAAGGGGCTGGGATTATGCAGGGCTCTGTGAAACTTATGAACAGGCCACAATGATAGCACGTGAGAAGCATATTCCATGTTTGGTGCACGTGACCGAATTGACACAACCTCAGGGACATTCTTCCTCCGGGTCGCATGAACGTTATAAATCGCAAGAGAGGTTACAATGGGAGAATGACTTCGACTGTATGTCGAAAATGAAAGAATGGATGTTAAGCTCGGGTATTGCGACTGAGGAGGAGCTGGATCAGTTAGATACCCAGGCCAAAGAATACGTCCGTCAAGAGCAAAAAAGAGCTTGGACAGATTATATAAAAACCTTAAATCAGGAAGCTAAAGAAGCCATCGGCTTATTACAGCAGATTCCTAATGAAAGAGCTGATTTTGCATCCAAAAAACTACAATCCATGGTCGAACCCTCCTTAAAGGAAGTGTATGGACAGGTTCGCAAAGTCTTGCATGAACTAAAAGGAAAAGATACAGAAGGTAGGCTTGAACTATTGAATTGGTATAAAAAACAGCAGGAAATTAATGCAAAGCGTTATAATGCTAAGCTTTTTACAGATGGAGTAGACTCCCCGTTTAATGTGCCCAGCGTCTCGGTTACTTATGGAGAAGAAGCTAAAATTGTTGATGGCCGTGAAGTTCTGAATCTTTGCTTTGAAGAAAACTTTAGAAGGGATGAAAGATTACTGGCATTCGGCGAAGATGTAGGTAAGATAGGCGATGTGAATCAGGGGTTTGCTGGGCTGCAGGATAAGCTTGGTGCTCACCGTATATTTGATACAGGAATCCGTGAAAATTCAATTATCGGAAAAGGGATTGGTCTGGCGATCCGCGGACTTAGACCAATTGCTGAGATTCAATATTTAGATTATCTGATCTATGGGATTACAGTAGCCAGTGATGATCTTGCGAGTTTGAGTTACCGAACTTTTGCTGGGCAAAAAGCTCCGGTCATTATCCGTACACGGGGACATCGGCTGGAAGGTATATGGCATTCGGGATCCCCTATGTCCGTTATCTTAGGAGCCCTGCGAGGGTTGCATGTTTGTGTACCACGTAATATGACACAGGCAGCAGGCATGTATAATACACTTTTTCGTTCAGATGAACCTGCTATTGTTATTGAATGCCTCAATGGATATCGCTTGAAAGAGCGCTTACCTGAAAATGTAGGTGAATTTACAGTGCCAATTGGATATGCGGAATGTGTGAAAGCAGGGCAGGATATTACGGTGGTTTCCTATGGATCGACTTTACGCATCGTAGAAGAGGCGGCAGTAGAACTTGAACGGCTTGGAATATTGATCGAGATTATTGATGCACAGACTTTACAGCCATTTGATAAAGGTCAATTATGTGCCGAGTCCCTGAAAAAAACAAATAAATTACTGGTTGTCGATGAGGATGTCCCCGGCGGGGCTTCAGCATTTATATTGCAAGAAATACTTGAAAAGCAAAACGGCTATTATTTGCTTGATAGCCAGCCGCGTACTTTGACAGCTAAAGCACATAGACCTCCCTACGGGTCAGATGGGGACTATTTTTCAAAACCATCTTCAGATGATGTCGTCGAAGCGGTTTATGCAATTATGCACGAGGCTAATCCAGAAAAATATCCATCTATGTTTTAACATAGATGGATATTTTTCATTCTTTTTTATGCCGTATTCCCGTTAACTGAATATACTTGCAGCACCAATCATAGCAGCCTTTTCACCAAGAATGGCTGTATGGATCTTGAATTTGTTAAATTCCTCCCGATCAGCGATGAAAATAGGAAGTGCCTTAGCAATATTGCCCCCCATAATAAAGATATTGGTTTGATACTTGGCCGCGAAAAATTCCATAAAATCAAATAAATGGGTGGCATACTCGTCCTTGATGGTTTTAAAATCTGTGGTCTCTCTATAATTATCCAAGATCTGCTTGAGACCCGTTACATCTTTTCCAGTAATTTCCTTAAATCTTTTCACGAACCATCTTGTAACAAGGTATTCTTCAAATATACTATCTTGATAAGGTGTGTTCCATAAGTCTGCATCAAATGCTTTTTCACCCTGATTCCAAACGGAGGAGCCTAGTCCAGTCCCAAGAGTGATCCCCAATATTCTAGCATTGGATTGTAGGTTTTGCACAAATATTTCCCCTTGCAAGAAAGCAGCCGCATCATTAATAAAATGTATGGCTGTGGGCTCCAAACCTAATTCTGCCGACAAAAGACTTTTGACATCTTTGTTGTAAAGATTATCGTATTTGCTCTGTCCCAACATTTTGGAAACACCATTTTCATAATCAAATGGACCAGGCATTGCTATACCAACGAACTGAATGGCCGTAGGAGCAGAGCCTACAATATCCTGAATGGTAGATGCCCAGGTGTGTAAAATCGTTTTAGCATCTCCTTGAGAAAAAACGTGGTTTCTAACCACGTTCTCCAAATGTATATTCCATTGTTTGGTGTCAATGATACAGGCGGAAATATGTGTGCCACCAATATCAACGCCGACGACATAATTATCTTGCAGCATGTTTGTAACTTTGATGTTTAAGTAGATGATCCGCAATGACAAGTGCCGCCATAGCCTCCACAATAATAACTGCTCTAGAAACAACACATGGGTCATGTCTTCCCTTTCCACTTGCAATAGCAGGGTTACCATGGATATCCACTGTTTCTTGATCTCTCATGATGGTGGCAACAGGTTTAAATGCTACTTTAAAAGTAATATCCATTCCATTTGATATACCACCCTGAATTCCTCCAGAGAAATTGGTATGTGTATGCACTTGATTTAAATCATGGTCATCTGCTACAAATATATCATTATGTTCGGAACCTCGCAACTCCGATCCTGCAAAACCTGATCCATATTCAAATCCGTGTACGGCATTGATGCTCATCATCGCTTTGGCGAGGTCAGCATGGAGTTTGTCAAACACCGGCTCACCCAGCCCAATTGGGACATGTCTTATCACCGCAGAAATACGTCCACCTACAGTATCACCTGCTTTGCGGACAGAATCAATAAATTCGACCATTTCATTGGCTGTCGCCGGGTCGGCACAGCGGGCAATATTTGACTCCCGTAAATCAAGCAATGTTTTGAGGTCTTTTGTATCTACGTTGGGCGCCTCTATTGTACCAACTCCTGAAACATGGGCAAAGATTTCTATACCAAATTGCTGTAAAAAGCTTTTTGCCACGGCGCCTGCCGCAACACGGGCCGCTGTTTCGCGAGCCGAAGAACGACCACCACCGCGATAGTCACGGATGCCGTATTTCATCTGATAAGTGAAGTCCGCATGTGAAGGCCTAAAGATATCTTTAATATGGGTATAGTCTTTAGAACGCTGATCTTCATTTGGTATAACAATAGCAATTGGCGTGCCTGTCGATTTTCCCTCGAATACGCCGGACAGGATCTGTGCCGTGTCGCTTTCTTTTCTTTGGGTGGTAATCTTAGACTGTCCTGGTTTTCGTTTGTCGAGCTCAGACTGTATAAATTCTTCGTCTATCGTTATATTTGAAGGGCAACCATCAATAATAACACCAATGGCTTTACCATGTGATTCGCCAAAAGTGCTGATTCTGAATAAATCGCCAAATGAATTTCCTGCCATAAAAATTAAATTTCAATAAACTTAGATAAATTTGCTTTCATATGCAATGATAGCATCACTGTAAAACACAAATTATCTGTACGGATTATTTAAATGCATTCCTGATTGTTTTACAAAGACTGTCTCCTCAAGGCATTAGCCTATCTTTCTATGGCGGAGATAGCAGTGAAAACCGGGATGATACCTGTTCTATCTGTCCCGGTTCTCTTATGTTAGTCAATCACAAAAGCTTGTGCTTGTAGATGTTTCCAAAAATCTGGATATGATTTTTCGACAACCTGTGGTTCGGCAATCTTAATGTGATCAAAGACAAGTGCCAATGGTGCAAAAGCCATGGCCATGCGATGATCCTCATAGGTGTCAAATGTAATGTCCTTAGGTTGAAATACCTGGCTTGTTTGTAGATGATACGTTTCCCCATCCTCAATTAAAACGGCGCCAAATTTAGCGATCTCTGCCTGCAATGCAGCTATACGGTCCGTTTCTTTGATCTTTAACGTTTCAAGCCCCGTAAAGGAAACATCACGGCGTAAAGCTGCAGCAACCACAACAACAGTTTGTGCAAGGTCAGGGCATTCCTTAAAATCAAATCGTGTTTTGTCCGAATTGACTGGTATTTTGCTCAGGTGTAAACCATCATGCTCAAAACTGGATTGTACACCAAAATATTTCATAATTTCGACGATCGCTATATCCCCCTGTAAACTTTCCTCTCTTAGCCCGGGTAAAACAATCGATGAATTAGCCTCAGCAAGTGCAACGATAGCATACCAATACGAGGCTGCACTCCAGTCGGGCTCCACGAATATTGTCTGCTTTTCAAAAGCCTGGGGTTCAATCTTGATCGCATTATCTGTCCATACATACTGGATACCCACGCTTTTGAGCATATCCAACGTCATGGAAACGTATGGTTTCGATGTCAACTCACCATCAATTTCTAGCGTGAGTCCTTTTTTTAATGCAGGGGCAATGAGTAATAAAGCTGATATGTACTGACTACTGATATTCCCCTTTATCCGAACATGGTCTTTCCCTTGAAATAATCCTCCTTCAATTTTTAGTGGAGGATAACCCACTTTTTTCTGATAGTGGATCTCGGCGCCAATTTCTTTCATTGCATCCACCAGAATTCCTATGGGGCGTTGTTGCATACGTTCCGTACCTGTAAGAATAAAGTTCCCCTTAACCAGGTTTAAGTAAGCTGTGAGAAAGCGCATGGCAGTACCTGCTGGGCCAATATCTATGGTATTATATCCAGCGTGGGGATTTGCAGCAACCTGTAGCACACGGTTTAGCGTGACCGTATCAGCTGCTTCCGAAAGGTTCGCAATAGCAACCTGCCCTTTGCTTAAGGATTGGATGATAAGTGCACGGTTGCTCTCAGATTTTGATCCTGTGAGTTGAACCGTGCCTTTAACCTTTTTTGAGGGATGCGTCAGCCTGATGACTTGTTGATTCATTATGCTTCAGCTGTTGGTTGTTCCTGTTGATTCATAACCGCATTTTGCTTACGGATAGATTCGTTGTGGATCAATTCTAAAAATTTGGTTGCAAACTCATTACCCAATGATAATGCTTCAGCAAGTTTTGTGCGCTTTTGAACAATCTCATCCCAACGGTTTACCTGTAAAATGGTAACATTGTTGTCCCGTTTGTATTCACCGATCTTTTCTGCGATTTTCATGCGTTCACCTATTTTTTGAATGATCAAATCATCCAATTTATCAATATTGCTGCGTAATTCTGCCAATTTATCCTCAAATGAAGGGTTATCAGAAGCTGCTTTACGCAAAGTTAGATGATCGATCAAGTCTGCCAAAGCAGCAGGAGTAACTTGTTGTTTTGCATCAGTCCAAGCAACAGAAGGATCGATGTGTGATTCCACGATTAAACCCTGCATATCCATATCCATTGCTTTTTGCGCAATGTAAGGTAATAATTCACGGTTTCCACAGATATGGCTTGGGTCATTGATGATCGGCAAATTAGGACAAGCTGTTTTCAGTTGAATCGCTAAATCCCACATCGGTTCATTACGGAAAGCTGTTTTTTCGTAAGATGAGAATCCTCTATGGATAGCACCTAATTTTTTGATACCAGCGCGATTGATACGTTCCAATGCACCGATCCACAGCGATAAATCTGGGTTAACCGGGTTTTTTACAAAAACTGGAACGTCCACACCCTGTAAAGCATCTGCGATTTCCTGTACAGTGAAGGGGTTAGCAGTTGAACGTGCACCTACCCAAAGTACATCCACACCAGCAGCTAAAGCTTCTTCCACATGTTTTGCTGTAGCTACTTCTGTAGCGATCAATAAGCCCGTTTCTGCTTTAGCTCTTTTCAACCACTCTAAACCGATGGAACCGATACCTTCGAATTCCCCTGGGCGTGTACGTGGCTTCCAAATGCCGGCACGTAAAACATTAACCTTGCCAGTGTTGGCCAATAAATGTGCTGTTGATACCAGTTGCTCTTCTGTTTCAGCACTACAAGGACCAGCAATAATTAAAGGTTTGTCTCCTGTATCCAACCAAGATTTCAACGGAGCGATGTCTAATGTATTTTTCATGTTAAGTTTGATTATCTTTTTATTTTGTATGCGTAATTATTGTTTACAGCTTTTCATTTTTAATGTACTCACCCATAATATTGAAATTGATGCTATGTTTGAGTACTTTTCGGATAGCTGCCTCATAGTCAGATTGTTTTTTCCATTCTACATCGACGAAAAAATCGTATTCGTTACGTTTACCAATAACAGGCATGGATTGAATTTTACTGAGATTGATGTTTTGCTCCGCAAAGCATTGTAAGATTGTTGCTAAAGATCCTACTGTGTTCCCCGTCTGGAATGACAACGATGCTTTATTCGCATTTTTGTGCTCCACCACCTCATTCGAAAGTACCAAGAAACGGGTAGCATTCTTTTTATTGGTCTCAATTCTCTTCTCCAGGATCTCAAGACCGTAAATTTCAGCAGCTAAGGCTCCTGCGATAGCGGCAGTATCGGTCAATTTCCGCTCAGCGATCATCTTGGCCGTTGCTGCTGTGTCAGACCCCTCGGTAATGCGTACACCTTCCAAGTCAGCAAGAAATTCTTCACATTGACGAATGGCTATCGGATGCGATTCGATATGCTTGATATCTTTTAATTTAACACCAGGCAGGACCAGTAAATTCTGCTGGATATTCAGATATACCTCCCCTATAATGTGGAATTTATAATCTCGCAATAGATTATAGTTGGGGAGTAGACTGCCTGCAATCGAATTTTCGATCGCCATGACAATGTAATCAACTTTTCCTTGCTTGAGCAATTCACAAGTTTTTTTGAATGAATCGCATTCCACAATTTCAACTTCTCGTCCAAAATATTTGAATGCTGCTTCTTCGTGAAATGAAGCTTTTGCTCCTTGTATCGCAATTTTTAAACTCATTTTTTGTATCGCTGTTTTGCTTTAAACAAGAAAGAGTCCCGGTCATTAAACCGGGACTCTTTCTTGTTATATCTTTTATGATGTATACACAATCTAATCCCGGCTCTTATCTTTAAAATAAAAGAAGTTAAAATAGAAATATGTATATGTTTTATTCATCCTTGTGTTGTTTGACATTTCAAATGTACGAATGTTTTTTAAATAACAAAGAAAAAATAATTTTTTTCATAAAATAATCCATGAATTCCACTTTGTTTTTCGTTGTTTTTTAAGGGTAAATTTTGTTGTTTTTAATGGGGTAAATTGATCTGTTTTTTATTGCTTTTATTTTACTTAAATAGGTGTTTTAAGGGTTTTTGTCGTGTTTTATCTGTTTTTTTATTGATTTTTTATCTGTTTTATGTCTTTTATTAAGTGTGTTTTTTATAGGAAAAATGTGGTGTAAAACAGGTGGTATATTTAATGTTTTTATGCTTTAAATAATGTGATTTTTTAACGGATTTTTAAGCTGTTTTCTGCGTAAGTTGTTAAAAAAGGATTTTATTACCTTTGCGCAAAATATGTATTTTATGCTAAAGCGAATTAATTTTTATGTGAGTGCCTTATTGGTTTGTGTCGTTTTGTCTAGTTTTACTTTCCGGGGAGAGGAGAAACAAGCCAGGGTACAGCGGGTGATTGATGGTGATACCTTTGTGATAGAAAATGGAACTTCAAAAGGCGAGAAAGTAAGATTGATTGGAGTTGACGCGCCTGAAACGAGAAGAACAGCGCGGAAAGAAGTAGGGTATTATGGCCAGGAGGCAAAAGAATATTTAAGAACTATGTTGAACGGTAAACAGGTGAAGTTAGTATTCGATGTAGGAAAAAGAGACCGTTATGGAAGACTACTTGCTTATGTGTATCTTGGAAACAAATTTGTAAATGCAGAGCTGGTTAAGCAGGGATATGCTGTATCTTATACATTGGCACCCAATGTGCAATATGCTGATTTGTTTTTGAAATTAGAACGTCAGGCCCGGCAAGCTAAACGTGGGCTTTGGAATTAAATTAAAATTGATATCTGACTAATGATTTTTGTCTTATTAAGTGTTATCTGTAGTGTCACCGTGGCAGTATTACTGAAATTGGCAAAGCAAAATGATGTTGAAGCAAAGCAAATTATCGTCTGGAACTATCCCGTTGCCGTTGCTTTGACATATTTTATGCTGCAGCCGGAGCTCAATGATATTGACTGGGGGGCTTTACCCTTCTTGCTTTACGGTGTTTTAGCCCTATTATTGCCCAGTATGTTTATATTTATAGCCCTGTCAATTCGTTACAGTGGTCTTGTAAAGACAGAAGTTGCACAAAGGCTGTCTTTGTTTATTCCCTTGCTAGCTGCCTTTTTTCTCTTCCACGAAAAATGGCAGGCAAATAAAATGCTCGGGATAGGAGTAGGGGTGCTGGCTATCATATGTTCCATTGGCTGGCAAAAATCCAGGAAGGCTGCAAAGGATTCCGGTGCCCGTACAATGGCCCTTTATCCGCTTGTCGTCTTTATCGGGATGGGGGTGATTGATATTCTATTTAAACAGGTAGCCTTACATGTAACTGTACCTTATGTCAGCTCGATGTTTATTATATTTGTTATGGCTATGCTGGCTGCTTTGCTATTCATGTTCTATTTTATCATTGTTGAAAAGCAAGTTTTCTCCATAAAGGCAATAGGTTATGGGGCTGTTTTGGGAGCTTTTAATTTCTGTAATATCTTATTTTATATGAAAGCACACCGTGCGCTGCCAGAAAATCCATCTATTGTCTTCACTGGAATGAATATAGGGGTTATTTCATTGGGGGCACTGGTTGGCGTGCTATTTTTCAGGGAAAGATTATCAAGGTTAAATTATCTTGGGATAGTACTTTCCATTGTTTCAGTTTTAATTATTGCATATCTGTGAGCTTATTCGAGGATACATATCGCACCATCGATACAAATTATGAGGGAATTTTCAGGGATAAGGGGAGCAAATTCATTGCTTATGCCTTTCCTTTTAAATCCGAGGAGAAATTAAAAGATCTTGTACAAGAAGTAAAGGCGCTTCATCCCAAGGCCAGACATCATTGTTGGGCCTATCGTCTTACTCCCGACCGCAATGTCTTTCGATTAAATGATGACGGGGAACCATCCGGCACGGCGGGCCGACCTATTTTAAATGTATTGCTTTCAGCAGATCTCACAAATGTGATTGTCGTTGTCGTTCGTTATTTCGGGGGCACATTGTTGGGCGTTCCTGGATTGATCAATGCATATAAATCGGCGGCACAGGACGCGCTAAGCCATGCGGAAATCAAAGAATGTACCGTCAATGATGTTTATGGGCTGCGGTTTGATTATCTGGATATGAATGACGTCATGCGGATTATTAAGGAAGAAGGACTGGAGATCGAAAAACAGGAATTTGACAATAGCTGCTACTTAGAATTTGAAGTGCGCAAGATGCAGGTCAATCAGGTGGTCGACCGGTTCTCAAAAATAGATCGCTGTCTATTGAATTATATAAGAACGATATGATAAACAATTCAGAACTGATTTTAAACCCAGATGGTAGTATTTATCATCTGAATTTGTTGCCCGAAGATGTAGCCGATACAATCATTACAGTCGGCGATCCGGATCGTGTGGCAAAAGTATCAAAGTATTTTGATCGTATTGAACTTAAAAAAGGGAAAAGAGAATTTATTACTCATACCGGATACATAGGTGCCCGACGATTAACGGTAATTTCAACAGGTATTGGAACGGACAATATCGATATCGTTATCAATGAGCTTGATGCCCTGGTCAATATTGACTTTCAGCACAGGACTGTAAAAAGCGAATTAACTACATTGGATATCATCCGGATCGGGACTTCTGGTGCCGTACAGGCAGATGTTGAAATGGGAACGATACTCGCATCAGCTTATGCTGTAGGTTTTGATGCACTGATGCAGTATTATCAAAAAAAGTACGATGATACTGAACGTGGAATTCAGGATGCTATCATCCGTGACTTTCCCCAGCTGAATTTAAAGCCCTATGTTGCCCGAGCAAGCGATGACCTCCTGGCACGTATTGCCTTCGATCTTCCCACGGGAATGACACTGACGGCGCCAGGGTTCTATGCTCCTCAAGGACGTTGTCTCAGGTCACATAATACCATTCCTGATCTAATGGCCTGGATAAACTCATTTAGGTGCCATGATCTTCGTTTTACCAACCTGGAAATGGAAACCGCCGGTATTTATGCCTTGGCGAGCATGTTTGGGCATCAGGCCATCTCGATCAATGCAATCCTGGCCAGTAGGGTAGTCGGGGAATTTTCGGCTAATCCTGAATCTGTGGTCGAAAAGGCGATACAGTTAGTATTGGCACGTATCTAACTGGATCGACATGGCTACACATGTGGGAGCAGTATTGCTGATGAGTGACCGTTTAGGAAGTTGTGCCCTTATGGAGTTTATTGTTGGCTTTCAAATAGAAAAGGAGTTGTTTTAAACAACTCCTTTTCTATTTGAATCAAACTTCAGCATAATAAATAATAAGATCGTAAAACTCCATAACGAAGATCCTCCATAGCTTATGAAAGGTAAAGGGATCCCGATAACGGGTACGATCCCTATCGTCATCCCAATGTTGATGAAGAAGTGAAAAAACAAGATGGAGGCAACACCGTATGCATAAATTCGAGCAAATGCCGAGCGCTGTCGTTCAGCAATATGAATAATCCGAAGTAATAAGGTCAAATAGATCGCCAGCAGTGAAACTGAACCAACAAAGCCCCATTCTTCACCTACGGTACAAAAAATAAAATCTGTACTTTGTTCAGGTACAAAGTTGTACTTTGTTTGGGTTCCCTGCAGATATCCCTTTCCCCAGAACTGTCCTGATCCGATTGCTATTTTGGATTGGTTCAGGTTATAGCCTTGTCCCTTGGGGTCGTCCATTTTCCCCAAAATGATGTCAATACGATTGCGCTGATGGGATTGGAGCACATGATCGTAAACCAAGTCCACACATAATATAAATATAGCGCTTGCTGCAAAGAGGATGCTTAGGTTAATGATATACTTCCTCTTCTTGCGGAAGCTCCACATGAAAAAACCGATGATGGCAGCTAGGACTAAGATCAAAATCCAGGGATTGAACAGAAGGGCCAAAACAAACAGCAGGATACAGAGTCCACCAAATATTAATAATTCGTTATTCACATATCCTTCACGGTAAAAAACAAAAATTAACGAGAAGAAAGCCAGTGCAGATCCGGTATCAGGCTGTAGCATAACCAGAAATACAGGAAATAGCACGATTCCGGCACCCATGACAAGTGTTTGCATCGTGGGGGCCTTATTGCTCTGCGAACTCAGAAAATTAGCTAATAATAAACAGGTGGAAAGCTTTGCAAATTCGGACGGTTGGAGCCTGAAAAAACCAAGATCAATCCAAGCTTGATTACCGCCTACATTGCGTCCTACAACCAAAACAATGACCAACAGGATGGCTGTTATCCCATAAAATATCGGAGAAGCCGAACTGAAAAATTTAGCATCTATAATCAATATCGATACCCCCAGAATAATGGCTGAGATAAGATATAATGATTGTTTCCCATAATTGGTCCCTAAGGTAAAAAAATTAGGTTGTTCAGGATTAAATACCGCCGCCCGGATATTGAACAAACCGATGAGGCATAGTGATAGCCATAGGGTAATGGTAATCCAGTCGATCTTTCCAAAGAAACTATTTTTTTGATTATTCATATCTTCTCCTTACCGCGCTATGGTGAACAATTGTTTCTTTTGGTTTTATCAAAGCCGCCAGCTGACGTTTGGATTTTGTGGTATCCGTTTTTGATTTCACTGAATCAGCCTTCTTGACATCTTTACTTTTAGGATCTGCTACTTTTTTTGGAGCAGGCAGAAAATTTGCCTTATAGATACGATCCTGAATATACTTTGGTGTAGTAATCGTATCTTTTAGATATTTTTCGACCATCATACTGGCTATAGGTCCGGCCCAGGTGCCACCATAACCCGCATTTTCGACAAATACAGCAATGGCAATTTTAGGATTTTCGCGGGGGGCAAAAGCAAAAAATACGGCATGGTTTTCACCATGTGGATTTTGGGCGGTACCCGTTTTGCCGCACATTTCAATGCCTGGAATACGGTTTGACCAGGCAGTGCCCTCAGGCGTATTGACAGCATCGCTCATTCCCTGAATGACCACTGGATAATATTGTTCGTCTACCCCAGCGCTTATTTTCTCGGTAAATTCCTTTTTGGCAATTTTTTTTGCGCCAATACCTTTGATCAGGTGTGGCCTATAGTAAAAACCTTTGTTCGCAACGATAGCCATGATATTGGCCATCTGTAATGGTGTTATCCCCATTTCACCTTGCCCAATCGATAAAGAAATGTTGAAGCTTGACCGCCATTTATCATTCCCATATCGTTTGGTATAGAAATCAGAGGTAGGCAATAGCCCGGGTTTTTCACCCGGAAGGTCGATGCCCAATTTATGTCCAATCCCAAACTGTGTGACCGCATTTCGCCATAGGTCATAAGCTTTAGGACCGGAAAGACCACGACCATCAATCATTTTGGCATAAGTAAATCCATAATAAGTGTTGCATGATACTGCGACCGAACGTTGTAAGGTAGTTGATCCATGGTAGTGGGTACATCCCATCCATCCACGTCCACCACCGTAACTATAACCATGAGGACAGAAAAAAACAGTATTTCGGTCAATTACTCCGGCCTGTTGCGCCGTTAATGCGGAAACAACCTTGAAGACTGATCCCGGGGGATAAGAGGCCTGGATAGGCCTGTTGAAAAGCGGTTTGGTCTCATCCTTTAGTAATTTCATATAATTATTGCCGGATTGTCTGCCAACCATAAGATTGGGGTTGTAACTTGGACTACTGACGTAAGCCAGGATCTCTCCTGAGGCAGGTTCAATGGCAACAATAGATCCCAATTTATTTTTCATGAGGCTTTCTCCCAGGAGCTGAAGATCCTTGTCCAAGGAAGAGACCAGGCCTTCACCAGCAACAGCCAAGGTGTCGTATTTACCTTCCATAAAGATCCCCTTCGGGCGGTTCAGCGCATCTACCATTAAATTGTTGACCCCTCTTTTTCCACGGATCAGATCCTCATATGAACGCTCTACTCCACTACGGCCTATATAGTCACCACTCCGATAGAATCCGCCGGACCGTTCAATATCTTTTTCATTGACTTCACTTACATAGCCCAGAAACTGTGCGGCAATACTATCCGGATAACTTCTAATGGTTCTTTTTTGTACGTAAAAACCACGAAATTGATACTGGTACTCCTGATATTGAGCCCAGGTTCGGACTGAAAGTTGTTTTTCAAAGATGGAAGCCCGGTAGGGGGAGTGCGCCCTAGCCTTATCCATACGTTTGATAAAACCTGCTTTGTCAATGTCGATCAATTTACAGAATAAAGCAGTATCGATTTCTTTGACTTCACGTGGAGTAACCATCAAGTCGTATACAGGTTCATTCTGGACCAATACCTTACCTTTTCGGTCTAAGATGACACCCCTGGCAGGATAGACAATGACCTTACGCATGACATTGCTATTGGCAGAATGTATATAAGAGTCATCAATGATCTGTAAATAAAATAAACGTGCCACCAAGGTTAAGGCAATGGCGATAAAAATTCCGGATACGACGTACTTACGAGCAAAAAAACTATTCATAGAAATGAATTTCTATCCATCGATCACTACAACCGATCTTTCTTTTTGTAGAATAATATGCTAAATAATAGCATGATAATTACTGTAAATATACAACTTAAAACAATACTGAGCAGTGTATATTGAATGTGTTGGAAGGAGAATGATTCTAATAGGTACAAGAATGCATGATGGATTAATGCCCCAAAAAAGATATAAGAAAAAAACCAGCGTACATTCATCAATCCCAACATGGGGGTCAGCAAAGATTCACGTTCTTCGACCTCAAGTGTGATTTTCATGAAGAAAATCCGGAAAGCGGCCAGGGCCACACAGGCGGCTGTATTTACGCCAAGGGTATCATAAAAAGCATCTACTGTTAGCCCTGTCAGAAAGGCTATGAGGTAAACCATAAAATTGGGCGTAGCGGTCGGAAGAAGGAAAATAATCAGGATATAGGGAAATGCGGCAGCAAGGTTATAATAGCCTATATTTTGGAATAAAAACACCTGCATTCCAATCAAAACGATAAATCGAATAATATTAAAAATTAAAATTCTAGCCATTGTCCTTCGTCGATTCTTCCAGTGTTTTTAATTCATTGCTTAATTGATCCTTCACGACATAAACATGCTGTAAGTTGGAGAAATTTGTACTTAAAAGAATTCTAAGATCCAGGAATGCATCTCCGGAGGAGATACCCGTCTGAATGATTGTTCCCACAAAAATACCTTTTGGAAAATGCCCCGAATATCCCGAAGTATACACTTTATCCCCTTTATTTACTTTGACATGATTTGGGATTTCCTTAACCATGCCAGCACGATAATCGATATTGTTGCCCCAGATTAATGATCCGAAAACCTCAGTGTGCCCCAAGGTTACTGAGATGCGGGTATCCGGATGCAATAAGGACTGTACAGTTGAAAAGTGGGGTGAGACATTTAAGACAATACCTACAACTCCATTGGGGGCAATGACTCCCATGCCTTTCTCAATACCATCATTACTGCCCTTATCCAGTGTAATGGTATTGGCTTTTTGATGGATACTGTTATTGATCACCGTAGCAATAATGAATTGATAACGTCCAAATTCACTACTGTCGATGGCGGGTAAAGGAGCAATTTTTATACTGTCAGTTGATTTGTAATCCTGTAGATCCTTCCGCAGCTGCGCATTTTCTTTCGCTAAAGCTTCATTCGTCTCCCCCAAGTGCAGATAGCTTTTCCAGGAATTGACTTTGGCATAAAGACTGCCGATAACGCGATTGGATGAGTTGAGCACAGCGCTGCGCTGGTATGAGTTGTTGGTAATAATCAAAAATAATGAGAATCCAAAAAATAGGATAAACCAAAAGAATGCATTATATCGTCTTAGGAATAACCAGAGGTTTCTCATTGTTATAGCAGGTATTTAATAAGCAAGCGATATAATAGTTTTGCATATTATATCGCTCTTTAATAAAATATTGTTTAATTATTGAACGTTAATTATTGCATCAAGAATTTGAATCGGCCAATATTCTTAAGAGCAGTACCCGTTCCTCTCACTACCGCACGGAGTGGATCTTCGGCAATATGCACTGGAAGTTTAGTCTTCGCCTGAATACGGCGATCCAATCCACGTAATAATGCACCGCCACCAGTAAGATAAATTCCTGTTTGATAAATATCAGCCGATAATTCTGGAGGTGTGATCTCAAGAGCCTTCAAAATAGCTTCTTCAATTTTCGAAATGGATTTATCCAAGCAATGGGCAATTTCTGTATAAGAAACGGTAATTTGTTTAGGAACGCCAGTCATCAAATCACGGCCTTGAACAGCAAAATCTGCAGGTGGCTCCTGTAGTTCTGGCAGGGCAGCACCAACTTCAATTTTGATTTTCTCAGCGGTACGTTCCCCGATCATGATATTGTGCTGTCTACGGATATATTGAACAATATCAGAATCAAAATTATCTCCAGCCACCCGGATAGATTGGTCACATACGATCCCAGATAAGGCGATGACGGCGATTTCGGTCGTACCCCCACCGATATCGATGATCATATTCCCCATCGGTTCTTCTACATCAATGCCGATACCTACAGCAGCAGCCATGGGCTCATGAATAAGATATACTTCCTTAGCTCCTGCAATTTCAGCAGAATCACGTACGGCCCTCTTTTCTACTTCCGTAATACCAGAAGGGATACAGACAACCATACGGAGAGAAGGGAAAAACCAGCTCTTGCCATTATTGACCAATTTTACCATTCCTCTGATCAGGTGCTCTGCAGCCGTAAAATCAGCAATTACACCATCACGTAAAGGGCGTACTGTTTTTATATTGTCGTGTGTTTTACCTTCCATTTGCATGGCCTGACGACCAATGGCAATCACCTTGTTCGTGGTGCGGTCAAATGCAACAATAGAAGGTTCGTCCACTACTACTTTGTCATTATGAATTATTAGGGTGTTTGCAGTACCCAAGTCAATCGCAACTTCTTGCGTAAACCAATTAAATAAGCCCATTTGCTAATCCTTAAGCTATTTTAAAATAATATGCAAACCTACACAAAAAAAATTAATCTTTTTGAGGTTCAACATCAAAAAAAACTATATTCTGAAAGTAAATTCTAACTGGAAAAAACTGTCTTTAAATTTAACGAATATAATCTATAATTCTTACCTGTATGCCAACTTATTTTTATGAAAATACTTTCGTGCCAGAATCGAAAGATCGCTTCAGATCCGAAATTATCAATCGGTGGCCTGTCTACTTTTGGGTTCGGTTTGCAGCTTTAATTTTCACCTCATAAAAAAAACCTGGGTATGGAATGCCAGGGGTTTTTTATGAGGTGTATGAAAAAAACATAGTGATGTCTTTTCGATGTATTGGACAAAATAATTATACCGTTTTGCTTTCTTCTTCAGGGACCGGTTCATCATATTTATGAAAAATCAGGCGCACCCCACTATTTTTGGTGAAGAATTTGACGGTCCAGTTGACAAAGGTGACCAATTTGTTTCTGAATCCGTAGATGGACATTAGGTGAACGAACATCCAGGTCATCCATCCAAAGAATCCATTGAAATGAATTTTGCCCATATCTACGACAGCCTTATTGCGTCCGACAGTAGCCATCGATCCCTTATCGAAATAGCTGAATTTCTCCGTCGGCTGATTGGACATGGTTTGAAGAATATGTTTCGCCACATATGCTCCTTGTTGTTGCGCTACGGGGGCAACACCCGGTAGGCCACGAGGAAGATCATCTGTGATAAATGCGGATACATCACCAATAGCATACACGGCAGACATATCAATCACGCGGCATTGATCGTCTGTTTGAATCCGGTTGCCACGCTGGATGATTTCTTTCTTGAAACCATCCGGATACTGACCAGCAACGCCGGCACCCCAGATAACTGTTTTGGTCTCAATGCTCCTGCCATCGGCGAAAGTGATCGTGTTGCCATCATAACCCGTCACTTGCACATTCAACAGTACTTCAACACCCAGATCTTTTAAATATTTTTCAGAATCTCTGGAAGATTTTTCAGAGAGGTTTGCCAAGACTTTAGGTAATCCTTCAACCAGGTAAACTGACATCTCAGATTTTTTGAGTTCTGGATAGTCTTTCTCTAACACATTGTTCTTGATCTCGGCAATCGCACCAGAAAGCTCAACACCGGTAGGACCACCACCTACGATGACAAAGTTCATGTTAGGTTTACGGTCTGCCGGGTTCTCTATCCGTACAGCTTCCTCCAGGTTTTGAAGAACGTAACTGCGGATGTGGAGTGCTTCTTGAATATTTTTCATCGGCAGCGCATATTTCGTAATCTGCTGGTTGCCGAAGAAATTTGTCGTGGCGCCGGTAGCAACAACTAAATAATCGTATTCAAAATCGCCAACGTCCGTCCGGACAACTTTAGCTTCATTGTCCACACTTTTTACGTCTGCAAGTCTAAAATGGAAGTTATCCTGATTTTTAAACATCTTGCGGACAGGAAAAGAGATGGAGTCCGCCGAAAGGGTACCCGTAGCAACCTGGTACATCAATGGCTGAAAAGTGTGGAAGTTATTCCTGTCCAGCAGGAGAACTTCAACCTCTTTATTTTTAAGCTTTTTAGCAACTTCAATTCCTCCAAATCCAGCACCAATAATGATTACTCTTGGGAATTTCCTATTTGAACTATTGCTTGGCATATTTTTAATAGTTTGTTGTAAAAATTCGGTACAATCGAATTAAGCTGCAAATATCTTAAATTTTGAACCAAAAAACTAAAAAATATTTATTTATTACATCGATTATTTGTGAATTTTATTGTTTATGGGTCAATTTACCCCGATCAAAATGAGGTAGTGTTTTGGTTCTTAGTGTATTATGTACATTATGAAGCTGACTGAATAATTTGAATATAGAGGTCTTTCATTGTGTATTTTGTACACAATGAAAGACCTATTGCAAAGCCCCTTTGATCTTGATTTTCATCCCATTGTTTTGGGGCTGAAGATGTAATTGACAGGCGAGCCTGCTCTGTTCATCTGCATTTGGAAGGGTGTCCAGCATATCTAGTTCTTGATCACTTGCCGCCGTAAGCTGATCGAGCCCCGCAATAACTTCTATATGACAGGTCGCACATAAGGCCATCCCGCCACAGGTGGCTAATATTTCATAGTCAGAGGCCTTGAGGATCTCCATCAACGATAAGTTGACATCTGTAGGTACGGTAAGTGTATTTTCCGTGCCATCACGATCTACTACGGTTACTTGAATATTATAGTCTTCCATGGCTAAAAAGTATTGATACCGTTAACGGTTGTATATTTAAATGAGAGCTTTTGATCCGGATAAACGTATTTGAAAGCACTTTGGCACATCAGCGCAGCCTCATGATAGCCACAGAGGATGAGTTTGAGCTTACCTGGATAAGTATTGATGTCACCGATGGCATAAATACGTTCTATATTGGTTGAATAATCAAATGTATTGACTTCAATGGCACTTTTGTCAATATTTAATCCCCAGTCGGCAATCGGGCCAAGTTTCGGAGTCAGTCCATATAAAGGAATGAAATAATCCGCTCGGACAGCCACAGTTTCTTTTGCTTTATTGATGGTTTCAACAGCTGATAAGGTATCATTGCCATGGATATTCGTCAGATGGTGAGAGAGCAATAGGTTGATTTTACCCTGTTGTGCCAGCTGAAAGACTTTGTCGGCTGAATCCGGAGCCCCCCGGAAGGAATCGCTGCGATGGATCAATGTCACATGCTGTGCGATATCGGCCAAATGGAATGTCCAGTCTAGTGCCGAATCACCTCCTCCAGCGATAACAACGCTTTTATCATGGTATTTTGCAGGATCTTTGACTATATAATCCACGCCCTTCCCCTCAAATAGATGAAGATTAGGGATTTCGGGTTTACGGGGTTCGAAACAGCCCAGTCCACCGGCAATGACAATAACCTGTGCATGCACGGTGGTATTGTCGTTTGTGCTCAGGATAAAGGAACCATCCGCTTGTTTTTCGATATGCTCTACACGTTCACCCAAAGTAAAGGTTGGGGCAAAAGGTCTGATCTGCTCAAGTTGATTGTCAATAAGCTCCTGTGCGGTAATACTGGGGTATCCCGGTATATCGTAAATCGGTTTGTGCGGATAGATCTCTGATAATTGACCGCCGACTTGCGGTAAAACATCAATCAGATGGCACCTCATTTTTAAAAGCCCAGCTTCGAAAACAGCAAACAGACCCACAGGTCCAGCTCCGATGATACAGATGTCGGTACTTATCATAGTGATTGTACATTTAAGTTGTTATAAATTGTATTCAGAATCCTTGTAAAATCTTCAAAATCGCTATCGGTCAGATTTTCCCAAGCTTTCATTCGGATTTCCACCACCAAAGGGGAGAGCGATTCCACTTTAAGTTTACCTTCTTGTGTCAGGTGCAAGTATAAGCTCCGGCGGTCTGCTACGTCAGTGATACGTTCGGCTAGATTTTTTTTGAGCAGAATATCTACGATACGCGTCAAGGTGGGTTGGTCTTTTCCGCATCTTTTGGCCAATTCTTTCTGCGAAAGCTGCGCTGTTTCATATAAAGCTTTTAAGACAGTCCACTGGTCTACCGTGATGTCAAACCCCTTTTCTGCAAAGGAAGACTGGGCAAACTGCTTTACTTTCCTGGCTGTCTGGTCCAAGATAAAGGAATAGCGGTCAAATTTTTCGTTTAGCATACAAATATTTAGTATGACAAATATATTTAAAATATTTAGTGTGACAAGTAATTTGAATGTAATAAAAAAGGCGTCCAATCTGAACGCCTTTTTTATTATGTTTTTAGACTTGTTATGGTCTTACTACTTCCGCTTTTTTAGTAGCGTTACCTTGCGCCAAATGTTTTCCTTTACGTAAGTCGTATACAGAAGGGGCGGCCAGGATAATTGAAGAATAAGTACCGACGATAACACCGATCAAGATCGCAAATGAAAATCCGCGGATTACTTCACCTCCGAAGATGAACAGCACGGCAAGTACGAACACGATGGTCAATGATGTAATGATCGTCCTGCTCAAGGTAGAATTGATCGCATGATTGACTACTTCTCCGAGGTCCTGATTATGCGCATTCGGTTTAGAAACGAATTCCCGTAGACGGTCAAATACAACCACTGTGTCATTCACCGAGTAGGCAATTACGGTTAAGATTGCAGCAACGAAGTGCTGGTCAATATCGAGTGAGAAAGGTACAATACCATCCAATATCGAGAATAGTCCCAATAAGATAATCGCATCGTGAATGGTTGCGATGGCAGCACCTACAGAATATTCCCATTTGCGGAAACGGATCAAAATATAAGCTGCAACAATAATGATGGAGAAGATTGCTGAGCTCGTTGCTCTTGATTTGATATCCGAAGCAATGCTCGGACCAACTTTTTGAGAAGAAAGAATCTCATGTTTGTTGGAGGCATCTACTTTTGATAGTCCTTGGTTCAATTTATCCAATACCTCTTTATCAGCTGTATCGGAAGTTTCCTCGATATGATACGTAGTTGTCACCCGAAGTTGGTTCGATGCGCCAAATACTTTTACCTCTGTTGTTTTCTGGAAGATATCATCCAGGCTTGAACGTACAGCTTCCAAATCTACAGGTTTATCATAACGAATAGTATAGGTACGTCCTCCTTGGAAATCCACACCTAAGCTGAACCCTTTTGTGAAAATAGAAGCCGCAGAAACTAACACTGCAACAACCGATATGGCATAGAATACCTTACGCTTTTGAACGAATTTGAAGTTAGCATTGTGCAAGGTATTTGCAGACCAAGGGAAAGACACTTTGATCTTGATGTCTTTTTCCAGCATCCATTCAATGATCACGCGTGTTACAAGGATTGCGGTGAACAATGAAGTGATAATACCAACCATCAATGTTGTCGCAAAACCCAAGATCGGTCCACTACCAAACAAGAATAAGATGATACCGATCAAGAATGTTGTGATCTGCGAATCTAAGATGGAAGGCAAGGCATGCTTGTAACCATCGGCAACTGCTTGACGGATTGATTTTCCTAAACCGAGTTCCTCCCGGATACGTTCGTAAATAAGTACGTTTGCATCGACTGCGGTACCCATGGTCAATACGATACCAGCGATACCTGGAAGGGTGAGTACTGCATTAAGTGATGCTAATACCCCCATGATAATAAATACGTTTAGTAATACGGCGATGTTGGCTACGATACCCGCAGTGTTGTAGTACGCGATCATAAAGATCATCACGACAATGATACCGATTACTGCCGAGTTAATACCGGCATCAATGGCTGCTTGTCCTAATGTAGGACCTACAATGGCTTCTTCTACAATTTTGGCCGTAGTTGGAAGGCGTCCCGCTTTCAATACATTGGCCAAATCTTTTGTGTCTTCAACTGTAAATGAACCAGAGATAGATGAGCTACCATTAGGTATTTCACCGTTCACAGAAGGTGCTGAATAAACCACATTGTCAAGGACAATCGCAATCGCGTCTCTATTCTGAGCTGCTTTTGCAGTGATTTTTTTCCATTCGCGGGCACCTTCACTGTTCATTTGCATACCTACGACTGGTTGATTTTTTTCATCAAAGTTGGCCGTGGCATCGGTGATGACATCTCCAGTCAATACCGAACCATTGTCCTGACCGACTGCTTTGATGGCATATAATGAAAGCTGTTCTGGTGTTTTTTGTTCAGGTTTTACAGCCCATAAAAGCTTTAGGTTTCCAGGGAGAATTGATTTTACTTCTGGACGTTGCAAATAAGCATTTACTTTTGCAGTATCTTTTAAAGCAGCCATACCAACCATGGCACCAGGCATCAGGGCCATTTGTTGATTTTCACCCATATATACGGCTGGGCGCAATACCTCAAATAATGGATTTTTTTGGCCTAGATTAAGTGCGGCACTATCTTTTTGAGATTTGGCATCTTTTTGGCCTCCTGTTAGACTGGATAACAGATCATCCGATTTTTTGCTTGTATCTGCAGTAGCCGTTGTCGTTGCCGCAGTTGTTTTTATGGTGGCAGCTAAGGTTCTGTCAATATTTTCGAGTAATGGATAGACATCTTGGTTTGTGTAGGTCTCGTAGAACTCGAGTTTCGCTGAGCCTTGCAATAAGTTACGCACACGACTTTCATCCTTTACACCAGGCAACTCGATCAAGATCCGGTTCGTTCCCTGTTGAATCTGAATGTTAGGTGATGCAACCCCAAATTTGTCAATACGCGTACGCAGTACTTTATATGAATTTTGGATGGCATTGTCGGCTTCTTTTTGTAGGAATAATTCTACTTTGGAATCCGAATCACCTGGTTTAATTAAAGAAGCGTTGTCCTTTGTCGAAAAGAATGTGGAAAGTGGGGTGGAAGCTCCGATGGACTTGTATTCTTCCATAAATAAAGCTACGACCGTCTTTTGACTGGTTTTGCTCTTTGCGACAGCTTGCTCCAGTGCTTTGTTGAATTTTTCGTCCTTTGGATTATTCGCCAGATTGCGAATCAATTCATCCAACGAGATCTCCATGGTAACGTTCATACCACCTTTTAAATCCAATCCCAAAGCCAGTTCATTTGCTTTTGCTTCCCGATAGGTATATTTCGCAAAACCCAAATTGTATACTACTTCACCAGCCATGGAGTCCAGATAACTTTTTTCTTTAGCCAAGTCTCCTTTGGCAAAATTCTCAGCATCTCGCTCCACCTTGCGGGTCACCCAAGTAAATGACAGGGAGTATAGACACGCTAATGACACCACTATCACTAAAAGTTTAATCAGCCCTTTACCTTGCATCGTCTGTTATTAATTGTATTAATTTTAATGTTAAATACTGTTTATGTAATTGATAATTAGTTCTTGTTTAATCACATTTTACCAAGAATGGCAAAGGTATAAAATTTTTGTAGAATGAAAAGCTTTATTTATGCCAATTAGGTCAAAGGCATAAAATTAGAAGAATTGCTGAAAAAAAGAAATATTTAATCGATTTATTTTACAAAAAAAGCCTTACTCAAATTTGAGCAAGGCCTTTTCACTGTTTAGTTGTTATCTTAATTATCTCAATGTGTATTTGATACCGAATGAGAATGTAGAAGCATCAAAATCACTGTTGTGGTTCAATCTCCAGTCTGGTTTCCAGTCTGCATGGAATCCGATCGGAGCAGCAGGAATTTTAAATTCTAAACCCAATTGAGGTCTTAGACCTACAAGTGTGATGTTGTCGCCAGCGTCAACAAATGTCAATTGTGCACCCACACCAGCATACCAGCCTAAACCATTTACACCACGGAAAGGTCTCGCATGTTGCCAGTCAGCACCAACTGCAACGACATTGTCATCAAACATTACCTGTGCTTGACCATTGTTGGCTCCGCCCATAGATTGTTTGTATTGAACCCCCCAAAGATCACCACCTGTACCGTCAAAAACAACACCGATTGCAGCACGTTGTGGAGATTGAGCTTTTGCCTCTTGTGCACCAAATGCTAATGCTGCTACAGCAGCTAATGATAGTAAAGTCTTTTTCATAATTATCTTATCTTTAAATTTTCATTAATTAAAATTACTTTTCGTGTTACCGAAAGCAAATAGCTTGCCAAAAAACAATAAATACAGGAGTTTCTCCTTATTTTTGCTTAATTCATAACTTTTCTAATTTGTCTATAGATTGTAATTTGTATATTTTATTTTTTATTATTGCTTATTTTTCTTAAATTTGCCTGGCAAATAGAAAACCCAATACATATTTGCCATGCAATTAGATCCACAAAAATTCGTAGCAGAAGGTCTCACTTACGATGACGTCTTATTAATTCCAGCTTATTCTGAAATTTTGCCTCGCGACGTTGATACGAGCACCTCACTGACTAAAAAAATCAAATTAAATATTCCATTGGTTTCTGCGGCAATGGATACGGTAACTGGTGCAGATTTGGCTATCGCTATCGCGCAAGCTGGCGGTATTGGTATGTTACATAAGAACATGACTATTGCAGAACAGGCAGCCGAGGTACGCAAAGTAAAGCGTTCTGAAAGTGGGATGATCCAGGACCCCGTGACACTGCTAGCAACTGCTACGGTGGGGGATGCGTTCAATATCATGAAAGAACATAAAATTGGCGGAATTCCAGTAGTAAATGAAAGAGGCCAATTGGTAGGTATCGTAACCAACCGCGATCTACGTTTCCAAAAAGATATGCGCCGTCCGATTAATGAGCTGATGACCAAAGACAATCTTGTGGTTGCACCGGAAGGTACAGATTTGGTGAAAGCAGAAGAAATTCTTCAGAATGAAAAAATAGAGAAACTTCCGGTAGTCAATAATGAGGGAATTCTAAAAGGCCTGATTACGTTTAAAGATATTCAAAAATATAAGCATTATCCAAATGCAGCGAAAGATAGCCATGGACGTCTGTTGGTCGGTGCTGCTGTAGGTGTTACACCCGATACATTAGACCGTGTTGAAGCTTTAGTAAAAGCAGGCGTGGACGTGGTGACCATTGATACGGCACATGGGCATTCCAAAGGTGTTATTGATAAATTGAAACTGGTGAAATCCAAGTTTCCTGAATTACAGGTGATTGTCGGGAATATCGCTACTGGTGCTGCGGCAAAGGCCTTGGCTGAAGCAGGCGCAGATGCGGTTAAAGTAGGTATAGGTCCAGGTTCCATCTGTACGACACGTATTATTGCAGGTGTCGGTGTTCCACAGCTTTATGCTGTATATGAAGTTGCCAAAGCGCTAAAAGGAACTGGAGTACCTTTGATCGCCGATGGTGGTATCAAACAAACAGGGGATATCGCCAAAGCCATTGCTGCAGGAGCAAGCACCATTATGGCTGGGTCTTTATTTGCCGGAGTAGAGGAAGCGCCCGGAGAGACTATTATTTACGAAGGCCGTAAATTTAAATCATACCGTGGTATGGGCTCTATCGAAGCGATGGAAAAGGGGTCTAAGGACCGTTATTTCCAGGATGTGGAAGACGATATCAAAAAATTGGTCCCAGAAGGTATTGTTGGACGTGTTCCTTACAAAGGCACATTGGCAGAAGTCGTGTACCAGTATATCGGGGGATTGCGTGCTTCAATGGGCTATTGCGGTGCTGCAACGATCGAAAAATTGCAGGAAGCACAATTTGTCCGGATTACAGGAGCAGGGTTGAGAGAGTCTCACCCACATAATATCTCGATCACAAAAGAAGCTCCAAACTATAATAGCAGAGGTTAAACACAAGTGAATACAATAATAATCCGACGAATTTACATCGTCGGATTTTTTTGTGCAAAAATATTGGCACGATTTCCACAGTGATCGGGAGGAAATTTGTACTTTTATACCCTATTCTGAGGTTTTAAAATTTAAGGAGTTAATTTGGATTATTTAGCGGGTTTAAACCCTTCACAACGAGGAGCCGTAGAGCAAACAGAAGGTCCTGTCATGATTGTTGCAGGAGCCGGTTCAGGAAAAACACGGGTGATTACTTATCGTGTAGCACACTTGATTCAAAAAGGTGTCGATCCATTCAATATCTTGGTATTGACATTTACCAATAAAGCAGCCAAAGAAATGCGAGAGCGTATCATGTCTGTTGTAGGAAGAGAGGCGAAAAACATTTGGATGGGAACTTTCCACTCCGTTTTCGCAAAAATACTCCGGGTCGAGGCCGAGTTAATAGGCTATCCCAGAAACTTTACAATCTATGATACCGATGACACCAAAAGCTTACTGCGTACCATCCTTAAGGAAATGAACCTGGATGATAAGCTCTATAATGTGAATCATGTTTATGGCCGAATTTCTCAAGCCAAGAATAATCTGATATCACCACAAGAATATAATAAGAATGAGGCGATATTGGCCGAGGATATTTCCAATGGTCGTGGCCAATTGGGACAAATCTATATGACCTATGCGCAACGTTGCTATCGTGCTGGAGCTATGGATTTTGATGATCTTTTATTCAAAACAAACGTTCTCTTGAATAAACATCCCGAGGTGCTGCACAAATATCAGCATCAATTCCGTTATTTGATGGTGGATGAGTATCAGGATACCAACTTTTCCCAGTATCTAATAGTCAAACGACTGGCTGCTGTCAATGAGAATATTTGTGTCGTTGGTGATGATGCTCAGTCGATATATGCTTTCCGTGGTGCCAATATTCAAAATATATTGAACTTCCAAAAAGATTATCCGGATGTGAAAATCTTCAAACTGGAACAAAATTATAGATCAACCAAAATGATCGTTAATGCGGCAAACTCAGTGATCGCCAATAATCAGAATCAATTGGAAAAGAATGTTTTTTCAGATAATGAAGAAGGGGAGAAAATTAAAGTTTCCCGTGCTTTTTCCGATAATGAGGAAGGAAAGATTGTTGCAGATCTGATTGTAGAGGAAAAATCATTAAAAGGACTTAATTATAAAGACTTTGCCATCCTCTATCGGACCAATGCCCAGTCCAGAGCGATGGAGGAAGCATTGCGCAAGATCAATATACCTTATAAAATTTATGGGGGCACTTCTTTCTACCAACGGAAAGAGATCAAAGATCTGATTGCTTATTTTAGGCTTACTTTCAATCCTAATGATGAAGAAGCATTAAAGCGTGTGATCAATTATCCACGTCGGGGCATTGGAGATACCACCATTGAAAAAATTATGATCGCTGCAGATCAAAATCAATATCGTATCTGGGATGTTGTGGCAAATGCAGCCCATTTTTTGGATGGCCGCAGTGCAAGCTCCGTCGGCGGTTTTGGGCAGATGATACAGAGCTTTCAGGCTTTGGCCAAAAATAACAATGCCTTTGATACGGCCATGCATATCGCACAACATTGTGGGATATTGAAGGAGCTCTATGAGGACAAATCCGTGGAAGGGTTGGCACGTTATGAAAATATCCAGGAACTGCTCAATGGTATCAAAGAGTTTTCAGAGCGGGAAGATATTGAAGATCGTGGCCTCGATGTCTACATGCAGGATATTGCATTATTGACCAATGATGACAACGATAAAGATCCCAATGCAGATACTGTTTCGTTGATGACCATACACTCTTCCAAAGGTTTGGAATTCCCGATTGTTTTTATCGTTGGTTTGGAAGAAAACCTATTTCCATCTCAGTTGTCACTGAATTCCAGGTCCGAGTTGGAAGAAGAACGAAGACTTTTTTACGTCGCGGTTACCAGAGCTGAAAAAAAATTACTACTTTCGTATGCTACTTCGCGATATCGTTGGGGAACGTTGAATAATTGTGAACCCAGTCGTTTTTTGGATGAATTGAATCCCGCCTGTCTGGCCTTGGATTTTAAACCACGGCAGACTTCAGCCTCGACTGGAGGGTTTCAGGGAGAACGGATCACTTGGCAACAGAAAGGTGGTGACGATGTGTTTTCAAAACCGAAGCCAAAGGTTAAAACAACCTCAATACTGCCGAAAGCCCACAAGCCTACTGCGGGTTTTGCTCCTTCAGATACGTCAAACCTTCAAGTCGGCATGGAAGTTGAACATGAACGCTTTGGATTTGGAAAAGTTGTCAATCTCGAAGGAAACAAAGGAGATATAAAAGCAACTATTTTCTTTAAAGAGTTGGGACAGAAACAATTGTTGCTTAAATTTGCAAAACTTAGAATAATTCAATAATAAAATACCAAAACGGCGTCTTGACCGTTAAATAGGTAGTTATATTAGCTATATGAACTTTGATTACAACAGCACTAGACCAAAATTGATCCTTGCAGAATATGGTCGCAATGTGCAAAATATGGTAGATTACATCTGTACTTTGCCCACAAAGGAAGAACGAAATAAACATGCTCAGATCGTTATCGATATGATGGGGGTATTGAACCCGCACTTGCGTGATGTGTCTGATTTTAAACACAAGCTTTGGGATCACCTGCAGATTATCTCTGATTTTAAGCTCGATATTGATGCCCCATATCCCATCGCTACAGCTAAAAGTGTCAAGCATGAAGTGGAACATTTGGGCTATCCACAGCACTCTATCCGATTCAAACATTATGGATTTACGGTAGAGAAGATGATTGAGAAGGCTCTGAAGGTGACTGATGAGGCGAAAAGAGAGCAGATGGTGGTCGGCATAGCCAATTTTATGAAAATGGCATATCTGACCTGGAATAAAGATTCTGTTTCGGACGAATTGATTCTTCAGGATCTGAAAGAATTGTCCGGTTATCAGTTGAGCTTACCAGAAGGTACGGTATTGACTAAGCTTGATTTCAAAACTCCGCCTCCAGGAAACCGGGTAAAAGGTACAGCCAATAGCAATACCAGCGGAAATAATAACAATAACAATAATAATAACGCTTCTGGTCATCAGGCAAAAGGAGGAAATAAACCCCGGATGACCAATAACAGTAATAATATGAAGCGGAATAATTTTGGTGGAAGCAATAATAACAACAATAACAGAAATCGAAGACCTCAGAATAACTATAATAATAAAAGAGGCTAGTCTTTAGTTTATTGTTTAAGGCAGTAGGCAATTGCGAAGTGATTAAAAGATTTCTTTACAATTGCCTTCTTTTTTTCTGGAAGTCCCCGTTGAGCAGGGACAGTTTCATCAAGTTAAGAATCGATATAAAACGATTTTAGTGTATAAGAAGATATCAGTTATATAAATGAATGCATTTGAAATAATCGGTGGAAAACCATTAAAGGGAGAGATTATTCCACAAGGAGCAAAAAATGAAGCCTTACAGATTCTGTCAGCAGTTTTGCTAACAGAAGAGCCCATGACGATCAGCAATATTCCAGATATTAAAGATGTCAATAAGCTGATTGATTTGTTGGCTGCATTAGGAGTCAAGATTAATCGCATAGATAAAGACACATACGTTTTTGAGGCAAAGGATATTAATATAGATTATTTTCAATCACCTGAGTTTAAAGAAAAGGGCGGCGGACTGCGCGGCTCTATCATGATCGTAGGGCCACTTTTGGCACGATTTGGGAAAGCTGCCATACCAAAACCTGGGGGTGACAAGATTGGTCGTAGACGCTTGGATACCCACTTCTTGGGCTTTGAAAAACTAGGCGCTAAATTCGTTTACGATGCATCTTCTCATTTTTTCAATGTCGATGCGACAGAATTAAGAGGTAGCTATATTTTATTGGATGAAGCTTCCGTGACCGGGACCGCAAATATTGTGATGGCAGCAGTATTGGCCAAGGGGACGACCACGATCTACAATGCCGCATGTGAGCCCTACTTGCAGCAGCTGTGTAAAATGCTGAACCGTATGGGAGCCAAAATATCAGGTATCGGATCTAACTTACTGACGATTGAAGGTGTTGAGCGCCTTGGTGGAACTTCCCATCGCATGTTGCCCGATATGATCGAGATCGGATCCTTTATAGGCCTGGCCGCTATGACAGGTTCAGAAATTACGATTAAAGATGTTTGCTTTCAGGAATTGGGTGTGATCCCATCCGTATTTTCACGTCTGGGTATTAAGTTTGAATTGAGAGGAGACGATATTTTTATTCCAGCTCAGGATTCTTACGAAATCGATACATTTATCGATGGATCGATCCTAACGATTTCCGATGCACCATGGCCAGGTTTCACTCCTGACTTGTTAAGTATCATTCTCGTGGTGGCTACTCAGGCCAAAGGAAATGTACTGATTCACCAAAAAATGTTTGAAAGCCGGTTATTCTTTGTGGATAAGTTAATTGATATGGGGGCTCAGATTATTTTATGTGATCCACACCGTGCTACTGTGATCGGTATGAATAAATCTCATCACCTGAGAGGCATAGAAATGACATCCCCCGATATCCGCGCGGGTGTGTCTTTACTGATTGCCGCCCTATCTGCGAAAGGCAAATCTGTGATTCATAATATCGAACAAATTGAGCGCGGCTATCAAGATATCGAAGAACGCTTGCGTAAATTGGGAGCTGATATTAAGCGTATAGACGTAGAACCTAAAGGACATTAGGTATTTCATGATACCATAATATAAGATTGAGCAAAGCCTCGGAGATAAATTCCGGGGCTTTTGTGTGATATATGCTCCAAATACGGTAAATTTGCCTATTCTACATTTAATCAATAATAGATATGAAAAAATATCTAAGTAAATATGCCATGATCACTTTCGCTGTGGGCATATTATCTCTTTTCCAGTACTGTCAATCTTCAGGTCATCAGGAAGAAAAGCAACATGAAGAATCCAATACAACCACTGATATTCGATCTTCAAAACGGATCCATTCGGCCTCGATAACGCAAAAAGTTACCTTCCCCAATATGCCTTTCGAAAAATTGATGCGATTGATGGATCTGACAAATAAGAACTCGCCCCTGCAACTCCAGCAGGCCATTGCAACATTACCGGCTTCTGAAAAGCGCAGGACGGATAGTTTCAATATCGAAAATCCCGTTCAACAAATGGAACTCCTACTGGCTCCATTGCTGATGATGGAAATTAAATTTGATCAAGAGCAGGCTCACAGTAGCAGTGCAGGTCTAACTTATCGATTGCAGCATCATATTAGATATAATGATGATTCGGGAGAAGCTTTTATCGCTAACCAGAAAGATCCGGCAGTTCATGTAAACTTTAGTTACAATAAACAGGATCTTGGGGGACTTGCCCATCTACAGGTGCCGATAAATCCAAAGGACTATATGATAGACAAGACTGGCAAAACCAAAGAAATCGCAGGAATAACTTGCCAGCAGGCTATTTATCACAAGATTGATCAAGATGATAAAACACTCCCTAAATTTGTGATCTGGAAGAGTCCCCGAATCCCAAAAGGTATCAACCGCTTATATCCTTATGTATTCAGTGAAAATGAAGGGATCTTAGAAATAGATGCTTATCTCAATCAGGATGAAAACTCCCTGCTGCGTTACACAACGACAGCAGTTTTGGAAAGGGATTTTGAACCCCATGCATTTGATGTGCCCGGTTCACCTATTGACTTTGGAAAACAATTCAACCAGGACAGCTTAAATAATAAAATACTGGATGTTATATTGCATCAATAATACAAAAGGAGCTGGTACGGTTATATCAGCTCCTTTTGTATTTTTAGCGTAATGCCCTGATTACATTAAAGGAGCCGGAGCTTCTTCTTCAAATAAAGGAAATTCCTTAATAATATTATACCAGGTAATGATTTTTTTAATGTCTGAAGTATAGACACGTGATTCATCATGACCCGGGGCCACTTCACGGAAGAAATCCCTTAAAACAGTGCCGTCAGATTTCGTGTCAGGCAATGTAATGCCTTTTTCTTTGATCGTTTCAAAAATATCCAATAAACGAATTTCTTCTTCTTCACCATAAATAGTGATATCTTCCAATGTTGCCATTTTCGTAGAGGATAAACTGACCACGGATTTAATTTTGGCTTGATCAAGTGTTTCTAAAATAAAACCACCTTTATTTTGTCCAACTAGTTTGAACAATCCTGGTTTACCAGTTACAGATACTAATGCTCTTAAATTCATTTTAATCTCTTTTAAATTTCCAAGAATTAATCTTCGATAACTTCAATTGCTAAAATTCGGTCTCCTTGTCTGATATCATCAACAACGTCTACATTTTCAATTACCTTTCCAAAGCAAGTATGGTTGCGGTCTAGGTGAGCTGTATTGTTGCGGCTATGACAGATAAAGAACTGAGAACCGCCGGTATTACGGCCTGCATGCGCCATTGATAGCACGCCTCGGTCATGATATTGGTTTTCACCCGTTAGTTCACAGTCAATTTTATAACCAGGGCCACCAGTTCCGGGGATGCCAGCAGCACCTTCACGTGAATTCGGACATCCACCTTGGATAACAAAATCAGGAATAACACGGTGGAAAGCCAAACCGTCGTAATAACCTGACTTAGCAAGTTTGATGAAGTTAGCTACTGTATTTGGAGCATCTGCGGTGTAGAATTCCACAGTCATGTCGCCTTTTTCTGTTTTAATAATCGCTTTACTCATATTCAAAAATTTTTATGAAATACAAAGATAAGGTTTCAGAGTGAAATGTGAAGTAATTCAGGATCCCCAATTTTTTTTAATTGATCTATCGAGGGTCCTTTTTGTACAATACGAATACGATAATGTTTTGTATATTTATGTGTATTAGCCAATTATATTAAAAGGTCAATGTCATACAAATTAGTCATTAGGGAATGGTCTGAAGCAGATCGCCCCCGAGAAAAGTTATTGAACCAAGGGCGGAGGACCCTTTCTGATGCCGAATTATTGGCGATCCTGATCGGTTCCGGATCACCAGGTGAAAGTGCTGTTACACTTTGTCGGCGTATATTGGCCGATGCCAAAAATAGCTTGGACATGCTATCAAAAATGGAAGTCAATGAACTGAGCCATTACAAGGGGATTGGTAAAGCCAAAGCGATCACCATTATTGCCGCTTTAGAACTCGCCCGCCGTAAGAAGGAAGCACCAACAGAAGAAAGAAAGGTGTTAAATAGCAGTAAGTATGTCTATGATTTTATGAAACCCATATTACAAGATTTACCCCATGAGGAGTTTTGGACAATTTATTTGAATACAGGTTGTAAAATCTTAGATAAACAACTGATTGGCCGGGGAGGAAATGATTTTACACCTGTGGATGTACGGATTATTTTGAGAAATGCCTTGAGTACCAAAGCCCATGCTATTGTATTGATTCACAATCATCCATCAGGGACTTTGCAACCGAGCTATGCTGACAAAATTTTGACGCAAAAAATTGTTGAAGCAGCAAAAATTATGGATATTAGGGTAAATGATCACCTGATTTTTACAGATAATGGATATTATAGTTTTCGAGATGAAGGTGCAATGGCATAGCTATAACAAATGATATATGAGCAAAAACAGTATTGAGCGGTTTACCAATAGGGTTGTCGATTACGAAAAGTTCAGGCCGAGCTATCCAACGGAAATTATTCAGGTGCTTAAGGAGCAGATCGGATTGGATAAACAATGGCTGGTTGCTGATATAGGAAGTGGTACAGGCTTATCGACACAGTTATTTCTGGAAAATGGGAACGACGTTTTTGCTGTTGAGCCTAATCGGGAGATGAGAGAGTCGCTGGTGCATCATTTCAAAACCTATCGGAATCTCATCGCATTGAATGCCACTGCCGAAGATACTTCCATTGATGCCGGTTGTGTGGACTTAATTTTTGCAGGACAATCCTTTCATTGGTTTGACCGCGAGGCTTGTCGGAAAGAATTTAACCGTATTCTTTCAAAAAATGGTCATATCGTTTTGGCCTGGAATCAGCGTGATCCTGAAGATGCGTTTCAGCAAGAGTATGAGCAATTTTTGCGCCATCATATTCCAAGTTACCAATCAGTAAGCCATAAGAATATAACAGAGAACGACCTTCGGCAATTTTTTGCCGATCGGCCAATGACCAAAGTAACATTGCCCAATCAGCAAATTTTCGATTTGAAGTCTTTTTTGGGGCGAGCACGTTCTTCTTCCTATTTCCCAAAAGAACAGGATCGAAATAAGAATCTATATGATGGCTTACAGACACTGTTTGAGAAATATGCGATTTCTGAACGGATTGTATTCCGCTATATCACCGAGATCTATATTAGCTAGGTTAGGCCCCTCGGAATTTGTAAAGCCTCCTTGGTTGCATTTTTTCGTTTCCAGTCACCTATAAAACAGTTAAACATCAAACTAGCTTACCTCTTATAGTTAAAAAAATGTTAAAGATGAAAAGAGAAGCCGGAGATGGCATTTTATTTGGATGTACTTAAATCATAAGTAAAAAAGATATGTTTGGAGTTGAATTAATAATCTTTAGACGTTGTTTATGGTTACTGCCATTTTTTGTTTTGGTCAGCAAAGCAGACGGTCAACAGTTGGCTTCTTTCACCAGTTCGGAGGGAGTTTTTCAATTTACAAATCGTTGGGTAGAACCTTTTTTTCCTTTAAATGTTGAGACTGATCTTGTTACTATGGAATTAGGAGGAAAAAATGGAAGGGCGGATCTGGGTGAAAGTAAGTATTTTACTGGTAAAGGTATTAAAGAAGTACCCATGGCCTCAACACGTAAGCCCTCAGGACACGAAACCGAGCCAGAGATTAAGTACTCCGCTTCAAGTTCAGGGGCTTTGTACCGCGTAGCACTGGATAAACAGACCGATGAACGTTACCAAGGTAAACCTGTTTTTGTAGATGATAATGGGGTAAAATATATAATTGATTCGAAATATAAAAAGAAAATAGTTAAGTGATACTATTGTTACCCCTCCCAATTGAATACCTATTGTAATATGTTCAGTAAATATTCCTTTTCCAGGTAGAATGTATTCAAGCTTCCACCATCTTCAAGAATGGTGCTGCTGATCTCTTTTTTATGTCGCTGCAGCGTTTGAATTTTGTCTTCCACTGTATTAGGACTAATCAGCCGCACAGCGGTGACATTCTTTTTTTGTCCAATGCGATAAATGCGGTCAATGGCTTGTTGTTCGACCGCAGGATTCCACCAAGGATCTACCAGATAGACCAGGTCGGCGGCGGTTAGGTTCAGCCCCGTGCCTCCGGCTTTTAGGCTGATCAGAAAAACACGGATCGCTGGATCCACCTGAAAGTCATTGACCAATTGACCACGATTTTTAGACTTCCCTGTTAAGATCAATGATTGAATCCCATTTTTAGCCAATGCCTGTTCGATCAGGTGTAGCATGCTGACAAACTGTGAAAAAACAATAATCTTATGTTGATCTTTTTTATGTTGGATCTGCTCCATAAGCATTTCAATTTTTGCTGAATCCTGGCTTGCGGTTAAATCTTCTCCTTGGAGTAATTGGGTAGAATTACATATTTGACGCAATTTGGTCAGTCCTTTAAGTACATGCATGGGGCTTTTTTTGATGTCATCGCCGTCCTTGGCAGAAATAAAATCACGGAATTCCTTTTCATAAAGATCATAGATCCTGCGTTGTGCGGTCTTCATTTCACAGTACAGAACGAGTTCATTTTTAACAGGAAGATCGTTCAATACGTCATTTTTTGTGCGCCGCAGGATAAAAGGTTTTATTTTTTCTTTTAGCATTTTTTTTCTTTTGCGGTCATGGAAGGCATCTATAGGAGTTGTATAAACATCTTTAAAATATTTCTTATTCCCGAGCAGGCCCGGGACAATAAAGGATAGCTGTGCGTAAAGATCCATGGTATTGTTCTCAATTGGTGTCCCAGTGAGAATAATACGACCTGTTGATTGTAATAGATTGACAGTCCTGTAGCGTTGTGAATCAGGATTCTTTATTTGTTGTGATTCATCCAATATAACGTAGTGGAATTTTAATTTCTTCAATACATTGATGTCAGTCAATAAATTATGATAAGAAATCAAGAGTATATCATAGGTTTGAAACAGTTCACTTAGCGTTGTTCGGTTGGCACCATCGAGTACCAGCATATTGAAAGATGGTAGAAATTGCTGAATTTCATGCTGCCAATTAAAGATCAACGTCGTGGGAAGCACAAGTAGTGTAGGTGCGGTTATTCCCTTCGTTTTCTGTATGGCAAGAAAGGCCAGGATCTGAACGGTTTTTCCTAGCCCCATGTCATCTGCAAGACAGGCTCCAAAGTGCAGGCTATCCAAGAAGTTTAACCATTGAACACCCTGTAGCTGATAGGGACGCAACGTGCCGACAAATGTTGACGGGATCTTCACTGGAGAAAATTGGGCTGATGATGACAGTTGTTTTCTTAAATATCCGAGTTCTGCTGTCACGGCAGGATCAAGCATATTTTTCTCAAAGATCCTGTCAATTTCATTAAACTTGTATTTTGGTATCTGCATGAAGTCGGCTTCTATGATCTCAGCTGCATTAAAATAAGCTTCAAATTTTTCCAACCATTCCTGTGGCAAGATGCCCTGGCTGCCATCATCCAGAAGAATATGCTGTGCGCGATTTCGGATAGCTTTTTCAAGCTTTTTCAGCGAAACGCTTTTGGGACCAAATTTGACCTGTATAGTAGCGTTGAACCAATTTTGTCCACTGCGTACTTCTACATGTATTTTTCCTTTGAATTGACTGAGCTTGTTTCCTTGGAGTTTATTGAATCCGATAATCTGTATGCCATGGCTGGTCCATTCATCGAAAGCGTCTAAAAACCAGTTCCTATCCAAAAAATACTTACGGTGCAAATAAAAGTGTTGAAAGCTACCTTCGTTCAATTGCTCTTGAAAGTGCTGATGCTGTTTGAGCAATAGCGAGATCACTTCTGTCTCAGCCTCCCTTTTTCTGTCCACTAAAAATTGGGAGCCTTTTGCGTCCGTACCGAATATATTTCTTTTGCTCAATATAGGTACTTCAACATCGCCATAGCGCATGACAGGAATCAGATTGACAAAATCAGCTGATTCTTCCAGAAATAGAAGGGGCTGCATATCCTGATAGTAAAGATTTTCCTTCAGCTGGGGTTTGCTTGCTTTTGGAATATCCTTAAAATGCAGTTCCACCGAATCTGCCAGAGGAGCCAGAAATAATTTATTGAATTCTTCAAACTTATTGCGGTGTACCAGCAGCTGTTCTCCCTTATTCCCAAATAGACGGATCAGTTTAAGATGGAGCTTATCTTCCACCAGATAAAGCTGGTTCCTGATCCGGATAAAGTGATCAAAAAGAACGGCCAGGCTATGCAACTCATATACTATACCGTGAATTTGTAAATTGCCTTTGATGGAATAGAAGGATTCTTTTTTTTCGATCTGCAGCTTGAGCTCCCCTTTGTTCACGCTCATCTGGATGGGGGACAATGAATTGGCGGAAACATGTTCAGTTCTTTCATAATCGTGCAGATAAAAATCCAGTGCCAGAGGATTTTTGACAATTGCCCGTAACGTAGGAATGATGGTAATATTCTGCTGTTGTACAGGTTGGGTTAATTGATGTATGGCTGTAAAAAACTGTGTTTCTTCATTGGTATTTGTGCGCCAGATATGCCTTTGGCTTTCCATGGGTGTTATGGGATTTTTTGGGGTTCCCGATTTTGACAGCGCCGCCTGGCAGAGTAGCACCTGTAATTGCCTGTAATACCGGTTGCGGGTCAGTACAACAATCGTATGCTGTGGTGCTGCCGGGGATTCTGAGACTGTGGGAGGTAGGGTATCCAGATCAAAATCATCGATCGAGGTTAAATGCTTGTCTATTAAGGTGAACTGTAGTTCACCGTCTTTTATATTCGCCAAAAAATAATGCTCCAAGTCGGCTTCATCTTGTAAGCCATACGGAATGGCAATCTTTTTTAAGAGGTGCTGATAGCGTTTTTTGTCAAAAAAAGACAACCAGGTCTCTTGTCCAAATAATTTTGTCAAGACTGCTTTTTGGTGACTGCAAAAACCTGTTTGCGAGCAATTGCACAGCAGGGAAGTCGTGACGTCTTCATAGGTCAGTATGACCTGAAAATCGGTATAGTTATCAAATGCCTGAAAGCGTGCATGGTTAAACTCCATCGCTATTGCTTTGACCTGGATGTGGGCCAAGCTGTTGTCCATCCACGGAAAATAAGAATAACGGCTCACCATGGTGAAGTTGATGTTGGTCAGCGTATATTGATGGAAGTTCATGGTGTTGTCTTAAAATTGATGTTCATGCCAGCATAATAATTTCGCAGTGGGGCAGGATTGAAGTAGCGGCCTCCAAAAGCATTGATGTCATTACCGAGGCTATATTTTTCATTCAGTAGATTATCCGCACCGACAAAGAATTTGAGATGATGTTTACGGCCAATAGTTTTAGTCCAGGATACTTTTCCCTGTAAAAGATGATATCGTTTTGCATAAACTGTGTTGGCATCATCCAAAGGTATTGCCGAAGTTAAATTGGAGAGCAGGTCCATACGCAGTTCATGAGGAAAAAGAATGTGCAGGGTATTTACCAACACCGTGTTAGGCACAGCCGTGAGTTTGTTGCCACTAAAGTCATGCTCTCCTGCTTTGTAGGTTTTAAATACATAGTCATGGTAAGAGAAATTGCTGGCAAATTGTAAGCTGCGGAAGATTCCACTAGACCGGGGGCTGATCAAATATGCTGATAATGAGGTCTCAATTCCTTTTTGATCAATTTTTCCGGCATTTTGAAAATATTCTGCACCGTTTTCTCTTACCTGCCTGATAATAGCATCATTCATTTGATAGGTATAGGTGGCGGCATCCAGCACAACCCGTCCATTCCACAGATGCCATCGTATGCCCAATTCATGATTGGTGCCGGTTTCTGGTCGGAGGTCGGTATTGATCCTATTGTCTGAGGAGCGTACCTCTGCAATGGTGGGAGCTGAAAATCCTTTAGAAATGGATGCCCTGAAGGCAATTGCCGGAGCCACTAAATAGGATAGGGCAGCACGGGGCATCCAGGTATGACCAAAATGAAGAGCTGCTTTGTCCGCTTGCATAATAGGATAGCGTTGTTGGTAAGACATCTTGTTTTCATTCAGACCCATGGACAATTCAAGCTGTAATCGTTCCAGCCAGGTTAATTGGGTGCGGACAAAAAACGATTGCTGACTGTTCTCAAGTTTATCTTGGGCCTGTGGATTTCCGGCAGTACCTTGATTATTGTCATAATTATCCACATCATACCAGCCTTTCTGAGCTTCCAATCCCAACTGAAACTCATATTTCAGAGATTTACTGATCAGATCCATATATGACAAATATAAGCGTGTCCCCCAATTCTTCTCATCCCTTTTTTCATAGTTTGTGATAAAAGGGTTTTTTATTTGGTTGGATGAACCGAATATATTCGCAAATAATGTCAGCTTCGAACTGATGTGTGTCTGATTGCTCACTCCACTGAAAAATGTTTTGTCGTAAATGGCAGCCCGTTGTTCTGCGGCACTGGGATTTGGTCCTGCTTTGGGACGCGATTGCCTACGATCACTTTCCAGCTGGGCAAGTGTCAGACCACCAGGTGTTTGATAGCCCAGGTCGGCATAAAAACCGGTGAACTTTAATTCAGAATGATCCGAGTATAGCCAATTATAGTTCAGCTGGATGTTTTTTTTGTTTAATGCCGAATGCTGTCGATAACCATCACTGCGTGTCCAACTCTGGTTGACTGTCAATTGTTGGGTCTTGTTTATCGGAAGCACCGCATTGAGCTGCTGTTGAAAGAGGCCATAGGAGCCTCCGGTTAATTGCAGGTTGACTGCTGGTTTGTTCACAGGATTGAACCCTTTGCTATAGATAGATAGAACACCACCTGAATTAGCCCCATAAATAGAGCCGTCGGGTCCTTTCAGTATATTGATCTGATCAATGGCATAAGGGTCGATCAGATTGAGGTAGGTATTTCCACCAGCATCCGTAAGGGGAAAATCATCTATATAAACCTTGATATTGCGCACACCAAATGGAGACCGGATCATACTGCCACGTAGTGCCAGACGGTAGCTTCCCGGGGAACGCTCTTCCATGCGGATTCCGGGTACAGTATTCATGGCTGATACCAGTGAAGGTGATTGCTGTGACTGAATCATGTCCGGGCTTAACACGGCTGCTGAAGAGGTCAATCGCAATAAAGGTTGTTTGTTGAAGTAAGCCTTAATTTCTACTTGTTCTAGCCTATTGCTGGTACTGTCTGTCGTTTGTGCATATAGCTTACTGCAGAGACAAAGTGCAGTAAGCAGGTAACTTCTTTTCATGCTAATATTAGATCTATTAATCCACGGACGCTTCCTTAAAATAAATTTCAAAAAATTGCATTGCCCCGTACCAATAATCCTACGATGAAATAGAGCGCAACAGCTCGCAATTTCACGATTATTATTTCCAAAGGGAGGGCTGTTGCTTTACTTCACAGGGGCGGCAACAGCAGGGGCTAATGTAATCATTTTATATGCTAAAAGCAGTTTTCAGCGAGCCTTAAAATTAGAACGCTTCATTTAACCCCAAAAAGAATCCCCGGGATCCATATTTTCCGAAGGCATAGTCCAGGCAAAGGTTGGTCCGTGTAGCTTTGTTGAACAAAACGCGAAGTCCAGCTCCACCTCCGGGTTGCCATCGTTCAAAAAGTTTAGTGCCCAATTCGTCACTCGCACTTTGAAGGTTAAAAAAAGCAGCACCACTCAAAAATCTGTTTTTTAGAATCGGAAAGCGATATTCTGTTTCAGCATAACCAAATGAAGTCCCTTTAAAGTAACCAAGTGTATAGCCACGTCCGCTTCTTACGGCGACGTCCCTTCCAGTACCTGGTAATTCAAAATAGGGGAGTGTACCTCCTAATTTGTAAGAGCCCCAATACCAAAAAGCGAGCACATGTGCCGGATCGGACTCTGATAAACTGAAATACTTACGGAAATCCGTGCTGAGCTGTACGGCATTTTTGCTGCTTCCGAGCAATGTGGTATTCCAGCGTAGCCCAATATCTGAATAAATACCTTTGTAAGGCCTATTGGGGTTGTCGCGCGTCGTATATTGCATATTGAACAAGAGACCATTGGAATTATAGCTGTCCGGTTCAAAGCCGTGTTTCTCGGTATAGATGCTATTCGGGGTGATATTGCCCATCGGACCATTGCTGATGATTTTTCTGCGCAGGTCAAAAGCTACTCCCGCACCAAGAAAAAGGCCATCCGCCACGCGTTTATAGACTTTTTCATTAAAGGTGAAGGCGTTATATTTTGCGCCATATTTCTGATGGTCGGGGTTGGCAACTATTTTCTCTTCCTCCGTGTTCCATTTACCCTGGGGCGTCATCCCCAAGCCCGCATCGAGGGCAACCATTTTTACCAGAGCAAATGTGCCCTGAAAATTTAATTTGTTGTTTGGGGTAAATACATTATGACTGATATAAAAAACCATAATGTTTTTTGTCGTGATGGAAGCAGAGGTAGCAGCGATTGACATCGTCGTGGTCTTCGGATCGCCCAGGACCTTCCCGGCAACAGCTTTAATACCGATCTGTCCGCCAATCGTAGGGTTATAGGCAATGTTGGGCATTAATGTTATGGGCGAACGTCTGCTGGAGCGTTCTTTCTTCCGCTTGGGATGAATGATCCTGCCGATTAAGTCAGATATGTCATATTGGCTTGCCAGGGCTGAATCCGGGTGGATCTTATCGTTGGATACAGTATCTCTTTTTTCTTCAGATTGAGCATTAAGCGAATTGGGGAATAAGGTCAAAAGGAGCCATAAGAATGTGAAATAATGTAAATATCTATTGCGTAAAAAATGCTGCATACATTCGGGTTTATCTTAGAAGTAAACGTCAAATATATTAAAATGTTTTCTATGGTAATGGACATAAATGTATTTAAAATTAGCCGTGGAGCTATTTGAATGAATGGTATTTGGGGGACGATTAGGGTACTAAAAGGGAAATCTCGGTAGGTCCGTTCAGGGAATTTGTTGGTATGCGATGCAATTAAACTTGCAAATAAGGGCAAATTTATCTTAGTTTGGATATTTAATATGAACATATGATAGGACGAAGTATATATCATTGCGGACTGGCCCTGCTTTTATTGACAGGAGTTGCTCAGGCTCAGGAGCTTTATACCCCAAGAAATATTAAGCATGCCATTGAAAAAGGTACACGTACCATGACTGGAGTTCCAGGGAAAAACTATTGGCAGAATTTTGGTAAGTACCATGTTCAGGTACAATTGGATCCTGTGGCCAAAAAAGTGAGCGGAAATGAAACGATCCGTTATACCAACAATAGTCCCGATACGTTAAAGCAGCTGGCAATTCGATTTGTCAATAATGTGCACAAGCCAAATGCTGTTCGTGCCAACTACGCCTCAGATAATTATCTGACATCGGGGTTAAAGATCAGGTCATTCAAGCTCAATGGACAAGTGTATGAGGTGGATAGTAAAGATTGGGGGACAGTCAAGCTGGGTGATTTCGGTCAGGCAATTCTTCCTGGAAGTACCGCTACTTTAGAAATCAGCTGGGAGTATCCATTGTCTGCCGAGAGCGACAGGGATGGGATGTTAAATGCATCTTCTTTTTATTGTGCATATTCCTATCCCCGGGTGTCTGTGTATGATGATTACAATGGCTGGGATGTGCTGGAGCACAATGGCAGGCAGGAATTCTACAATGGTTTCAACGATTACCAATTTGAAATCTCGGTTCCCAAAAATTTTGTTGTCTGGGCTACAGGTGAATTGCAAAATGCTTCGGATGTATTGCAAAAACCTATTTTGGAGCGTTTTGAAAAATCAAAACAGACCAGCGAGCTGATACATGTCGCGACAGCTTCGGAAATGAAAGCCGGGACCGTGACGGCTCAACAGGATTGGAATACATGGAAATTTACCGCGACCTATGTTCCTGACTTTTGTTTCAGTGTGAGTGACAATTACATTTGGGATGCATCCAGTGTAGATTTGGGAAGCAAACGTGTGAGCGTACAGTCAAGTTATGTGGCGGGGACACCAGATTTTGAACAGTATATCGGCTGGCAACAATACTGTATCGACTGGTTTTCCAAAAATTGGCCTGGTGTGACATATCCTTATCCGACTATGACCGCAGTGCAAGGTTTTGCCGATATGGAATACCCCATGATGATCAATGATTCCAGTGTGCCGGACAATTTGGAAGATGCAAGGCAAACAGCCGATCATGAGATTGCACATACCTATTTCCCTTTTTATATGGGGATCAATGAGACCCGGTATGGCTATATGGATGAAGGTTGGGCAACAGCGTTGGAATTTTGGATCGGAAACGAAGAAGTTGGAGCCGAAAAGAATAAAGAGCTTTTTAAAAACTCCCGTGTAAAACGTTATATTTTTGATCCATCGGCAGAGGAGGACCAGCCATTGATCACAATGACCTCACAACTGAATGGCCTGGGGTATGGCAATAATGCCTATATCAAAGCAGCTCTGTCCTATATTGCTTTGAGAGATTATCTTGGCGATGCGGTTTTTAAGAAAGCACTACATCATTATATGGACCTTTGGCATGGTAAGCACCCCACACCATGGGATTTCTTTTATAGTATCAATGCCGGAGCTGGACAGAATTTAAATTGGTTTTGGAAAAATTGGTACTTTACCAATAATTACATCGATTTAAAAGTCGAAAACTTTAAGCAATCCGGCGGTAAAAATACATTGACGATAGGCAATGTAGGTGGTTTTGCCGTACCTTTTGATGTGCTGATTACTTATATGGACGGTTCAAGTGAAACGAAACATCAGACCCCGAAGATTTGGCAGCAAAATGAAAAGCAGGCAACATTGACCTGGTCCTCTTCCCAAAAAGTGAAAAGCATTATGATTGATGGAGGTGTCTTTATGGACTACACAGCCAAAGACAATACCTGGGGACATGTAACCCCCACTAGGAACTAGTACAACTGATCAATGGTGCGGAAAGTAAGATTGACTCGTGGCATGCGTATTTTTTTGGTTGGAGGCAGACGGTGCCACCAATAGGTCTGAGTAAGGTCTTTCATGACCAAAAGACTACCATGTCCGAGGACAATGTCAATTTTTTCTTTGCTTGTTTTGTGTTTGAACGCAAACTTTCTTTCTGCTCCAAAGCTCATGGAAGCAATGGCTCCATTTTTTTTCAGGTCTTTTTCTCCATCACTATGCCAGGCCATTCCCTCTTCACCGCTATGATATAAGTTCAATAAGCAGGAATTATACGTCTCCTGTGTTTCAGTTTCGGCCAGTGCTTTTAATTCCAACAGTTCCTTTGTCCAGGGGAGTGCTCTTTTTGTCGTATTGGAATAGCTATACTCAAAAGACTGATCCCCATACCAGGCAACTTTACGTTTGGTGACAATTTCATTGCCGAAAATAATGGCACGGTCATTTACCCATTCGATCGTGTTCAACAGTATATTCAAATAGTGGTTTGATTTCTCCTGGTTTAGGATCTTTCCATAGTAATTGACAGTCCCATCATAAGGGAGAATATTTTTATTACCGTCGAAGAGGTTCTCGAATAATTCCATGTGCCTTATTTTTAATTTACGGTATTTATTATATCGCAGTATGCAGGCTTTCCCAGCCGATCATCGCTGTTTTTCGCACCGGATCCCATCGGTAACCACCAAATATTCCTGTATTTTGAATAACCCGATGGCAGGGGATGAGGTAAGCAATTGGATTGCTTCCCACGGCTGTACCTACAGCACGTGAGGCCTTGGGGTTTCCGAGCTGTGATGCAATGGCACCATAAGTGCTCAAATTACCCATCGGGATTTTTAGCAGTGCTTCCCAAACTTTTAACTGAAATTCGGTTCCTTTTAAATGCAGTTTTATCTGACTAATATCTTTATCTTGGGGATTTAATGCTTTTAAAGCATTGTCATGCATCCGGTTTGTTTGCTGTTGATAATTTGCATTTGGGAAACGTTGTAAAAGTGTTTCAAATGCAAGCGCTTTATTCTCCTCATAGGCAATGTGGCAAATACCCTTTGGAGTGGATGCAATGATGATGGGGCCAAAGAGGGTTTCATAATATTGATATGAAATAAGTAGGTTGGCTCCATCATTCTTATATTCAGCAGGAGTCATCCCTTCGATATTGATAAACAATTCATGTAGTCTGCTGCTACTTGACAGCCCGAGCCGAAAGGTGGTTTCTGCAATATTATTTTCCTTCAGCAATGATTTAGCATGGTTTAGACTGATGTACTGTAAAAACTTCTTGGGGCTTGTTCCCGCCCAGGCGGTAAACATCCGTTGAAAATGAGCTTCGCTCATGTAGACATGGGAAGCGATCTGGCCCAATGTAGGCTGAGCCTTAAAGTTCTCCTGTAAGAAATGTATAGCCTTGGCGATACGTTGAAAATCTACTTCTTGTTGAATAGTCATGATTGTCTATTTAGTTTATACAAAATTGCTAAGAAGGAGAAACTTATAAAATCCGATTTATGCTAAATTGAGTCAGTGCCTAAGGATGTCTGTCCGAATGTCCCAATGATTTTTCTGGTGCGACATGATCGCGGATCAGTTGTTTCAGTTCTTTTATTTCAGGGAATCGCCCTGCTTTTTTCCGGTCGAATACTTCTTGGGTATCTATACGAACGGTATAGCGACCGGCGATTTCGCTGGGGACAAGCAGGACACCATGGATGTCATCTGTGAATGAACTCAAGAGCTCTTGGGCCATATAGGCCGCCCGTAACATCCAATTACATTTTGGGCAATATTCAATTTCAATAACAGGTTTTGTTGCCATTGTTTAAACTACGATACATGTATAATTATAAAAACAAATGTATCGATCTCTCTGCTAGTATCAAAGATACTTTTGTCACAGAAATTTATAGATTGTTTGATCCTTGGTCGCCCGATAGCAGTTGGTGCAACTATTTATCCAATTTTTAGGGACGTCATAGTGAGTGACCCTGCCACTGAATTGTCGTTGAACAGCAGCAGGTCGTCATTTTTCTCTTGCAGGGCCAGGGCATAGATGAGCGGCAGGTAATGCTCCGGAGAGGGAATTGCGAGGTCAAACTCTTTGCCTTGCTGCCGGAAATCGATCAATGCCTGATGATTACTGTCCTGAATGAATTTTTTCATCTTTTCATTTGCGATTGTTGCCCATTCATAAGCATATCCTGCGGTATCAAGCTTGTCCCAGGCTACCATGCGTAGATTATGGACCATATTGCCGCTGCCAATAATCAATACCCCTTTTTTTCGTAGCTCAAGCAGCTGTTGAGCTATCTCATAATGGTAAGATGCCGGCTGAGTATAGTCGATGCTCATTTGTATGATAGGGACATCAGCATTGGGGTAAAGATGTTTTACCACGGACCAAGAACCATGATCCAGTCCCCACTTATCATCCAGATGAACTTCGGTTTTGCTTATTATGCGCTGGGTTTCCAAGGCCAGGGTAGGGCTGCCTGGCGCGGGGTACTGTACATCAAACAGTGCTTGAGGGAAGCCACCGAAGTCGTGGATGGTGGCTGGATGTTCCATGGCAGTGACAAATGTTCCACGTGTCTCCCAATGGGCCGAAACAACGAGAATTGCTTTTGGCCTTTGGAATGTTTGCCCTATTTTTTTGAAACCCTGAACAAATTCATTGTCCTCTATTGCATTCATGGGGCTTCCATGTCCCAGAAACAGCACTGGAAACTTGTCTGTTGATTCAAGTTCTGCCGAAAATTTATATAGGGAGCTCGTCTTTTGCGCCAGCCCTGATAAGGGTAATGTTGCCATAATTTTAATAAAATCCTTTCTATGCATTTGAAAATCTTAAATGCGTCACATACTAGTAGGCAAAGATAATCCAGGATAGCAATAAGGGGGTAGTAATTTCGTGTCAATCTGTTGTACTATTCAGAAATAAGCTTTTGCATTTCCGTTCTAAATTCAGAGGGAGTTATTCCGGCTTTCTTTTTGAAGACATTGGTAAAATAAGCTTTCTCCTGATAGCCTAACTCAAAGCCTATCTCTGAAATGCTCCTATTCGTTGTTAATAGTAAATTTTTGGCTTCAATGAGCTTCCTGGTCTCAATAATTTCTGAGACACTCTGTTGCAGTATATTTTGGCAGATTAAATTTAAGTTTCTCGCTGACATGAAAAGCTTTTCCGCATAATAGTTGACTCCTTCAGGCCGTCGATAATTTTCTTCTAATATGGACAGAAAACTGGTGAACGTTGTACTTTGGTTCTTCAATTGCTGCTGCACATCGGGAAATTGTCTTTTCCGCTCAGACTCAATCATGGTAAAGATGGTGCTGAGCAACTGTTTGATTACGGCATAATCTACGGTAGATTGCCGGGTTTCCTGCTGCATCATGTAGCATAAAGTAATCAATCTGTCAAAGCAGGCTGCGGTCGGGAATGTCAATGTTGCGTTCTCATGGAAGTGTGCATAGAGCTGGAATGTCGTTTCAGGAATGAATTCACTTTTGAATCTGATGACCCAAAAATCAACTTCATCATCTTTTAAAAGTGGTTTTACACGGTGGTTTTTTCCTTGAGTGACAAAACTAATGAATGGAGCAGAGTAGGTGTTTGTCTTAAAATCAATAAAATGCTCGAGCTGTCCTTTTACCCCAATGATCAATTCTTCGAAATCATGTTGATGAACTTCGTTTTTTGATTGTTGGATGCGTACTGTCTCATTGGCATCAAGTTGATAGATTTTGAAAAGATCATTCAACATCATGAAGAAGATTAAGATATCATTTATACAAATATACGGCTTAAGTTGAACATATGATTTGGACATCTGATTACCAGCTTATCCCCAACGTCCAGTATAGTAAAGTATTTAATCCAAACTAACAGGGATTTAGTAGGGGATTAACAAGGATTTACCTCTGTTATACCCCTGTTAACCCCCTGTAAAACCTAGGCTATTTAGAAGGAAGATCTACACCTATTCCGGAGCAGGTCCGATGCTGAGGTCGGGCCGTCCACGGTGGAATGCAATGCCCCGGGCAGGCGTTTGCCTTTTTTTATACCTGCCCGTTGGGTGGTGCTTCCTCGCGTGGCCCCCTTTTGGCGGTCCCGATGCCCTGCTTTCAGTCCCCAAGGCCTCGTTCCTCAAAAAGAATCTACCAAGTTCACAGCGAGTTACCTGGATATTGAAAGAAAATAAAACAAAAGGCTTGGAATTCTGCACGAAATCTCCCTATCTTTGCACCACTCCGCAAGGG
>NZ_JACAIS010000013.1 GCF_030325625.1 Sphingobacterium sp. N143
AGAGGAGTTTGCTAGAAAAATCAATAAACAAAATATTGCAGCTTAACTATGTGTCCATTTTATTGTTGCAATTCCAACTCTATACCAAAATAAGTTGTTATGCAAAAAATAATTAAAGGCATTATTATAACCCTAATGGCAACAGTCCTATATGCTTGTAGTAAGGATGAAGATGACACTATGCCGCCGACTGAAAATTATGTTCAGGCAAAAATTAATGGCAAATTAGTACAATTCAAATTAAACAGTAGTCACCAAAATAATACGAACTCAATCAGTGTTGTCGGTAATACGGCTGATATTAACAACAGCAATGAGAATACGCATATTCAATTGGCTATCATCAGTGCAAAGGCGATCGAACCTACGACCTATGAGTTGGAGAAGACCTCGACTATGGTTATAACCTATGGTGTGATTAAGAAAAAGGCTGATGGAACCATGGAACAGGACAATTACGTTGCTTCCACCGGTTCGGCCAGTGCTGGTGATCACTTTACGGTCAAGGTTGACAAATTCGCTGAGGGGCATGTGAGCGGTACATTTTCCGGCACCGTAGTGGGAAGTTCCGTGGTTACTATTTCAGAAGGAAAGTTTTCCGTTCCTATTGACTAATGTGGCAACATAATTTTTGATCATTTACGAATGGAATAGGTTAGAGAGCCTTATTCACCAAAGTTTACAATTTCATTATAGGGCAGGTAGAACTCACCATCCGTAATGACCATCTTATCATTCATATTGTTTTCATGGCTAATAGTCCCCTTAAATTTACCCTTAATACCATTTGATTGGTTTATTTCGGTTATTTCCAGTGTAAAATCGCCTGTGTCACGGGCATCATATTGAATGGTACCTTCCTTTGTCTGGATGAAGTATTCCATATCGATGCTGTAAGTCTCGGCTCTTATATCATCGATCCCTTTCCAGGCGCCTCCGTTTTGGGTATAGGTACCTGGGGGGAAATCACCGCCTTCATTCCATAAGTCAAAACCAAATGAATGGGGCTGTTGTTCCAGGGGCTCACTGCCATCCGTCGCCGAAACAAATCCATGGATGACAACATGTTGCCATTTATGGTCATTTCCCCCACCCTGAAACTTTGCCAAGTGTAAAAAATCATGCTGCTCGCCATTGACCTTCGCCTTGAAATAATACGTATTGTTGTCAGTAGAACCGTTGTCGTCCTTGCTACATCCCATAAACAACGTGCCAGTCATCAATATCCATATCGTAACAAATAACAGGGACCATGGCAATCTATTTTGATCGTTTTTCATTTATATATTTTTTTAAGATGCTCAGAGAGAGCTCTCCAAAGAATCATTTTTGACAAGGTTTATTTCATTAAGTTTTAATTTATGGCACAGGTTTGTGACCTGCGCCAGGTGAGTCTCCGGTTTCGACTATTTCATTTTAATAGTGATCCGGTTATCTTCCACTCCCGTGATCTTGTCTTTAGTGATCATTCCACCAGAGTTTTTGATCAGTGTAGTGATGAGCTCTTCCGGGCTTTCATTATGTTGAATGGTAAAGAAAGAAGTAGCGTCCTTATATTTAAGGGACGTTTTCTGCACGCCGGGAGCTGTTTTTAGTTTTGCATTTAATTCGTTCATCTCCGGATAGGAAGCATTCTCAATCACCACTACGGTGGAAACTTCGCCTTTGTTATCTTCGGATTTCTTCTTGCCAAATAAACCGCCTAGTTTTTTTCCCAGCTTATCTGCTTTGTTGGCTCTCTCGGTATTCTTGTCTAGGGTTCTTGAGGTTTTGTCTAGGTGTCTTTCAATTTTATCCAATAGTCCCTGTGCACGAACCATCGTTGTAGAACTGAATGCTATTACAGCCAAAATTAAAAAGTAAGTTTTCATAACATAAATTTATTGTTCATACCAAAGTTATGTCCATAATCAACGGGCAACAATACCTAAGGTTAGGGCTTTTTAACCTCCTAATAATAGGATGTTTAGGAGACTATATCATCTTATGTTCTACAAGCAATACCAATAACTCAGCGATGTTTTTGACGGCGAATTTTTGTAGGAGGTTCTTGCGATAAGTATCCACCGTAAGTTTGCTGAGAAAAAGTTCGTCAGCAATTACTTTGGTTGTTTTTCCCTGTGCCAGCAGTTGCAATAATTGTTTTTCACGTTTGGTCAAGGAGGGGAGTGGGTGGGCTGAAGTGGTGGGTGTCGTCATTATTTGCCGGACGTTGGAGCTCAATACCACCTCGCCCTGCAGGGCGGAATAAATGCCCGTAAGGATCTCTTCGGCAGGAGAGTCCTTGAGGATAAAGCCAGAAGCACCTTGCTGGAGTATCTGCAAAATCGTACTTTGTTCCGCCTGGTTGCTTAGTGCAATTACGATGGTAGCGGGATATTGGGTTTTGATGGTTTTACAAATATCTATACCGTTAACGTCGGGTAATACAATATCTAATAATACGATATCAACCGTATTTTTATCTAAAAAAGACAATATGCTTTTCCCGTTCTCAAAACAGAGCAGATAGTATGGTACTTCGTATTTAACAAAAAGTGAACGCAAGCCCTCCAGCACAATTGGGTGATCGTCCACCAAGGCCAATGTAATACTTTTTTTAGACATAGATTTCAATGTTTACGGTAGTTCCCTCATCAATCGTCGAATCGATCTGAATGGTTCCTTTCATAAGATTTACTCGGTTTTTGATATTGACCAGGCCTATTCCATTGACCTGTTCTTGAGCTTTTGGATCAAAACCACTGCCGTTGTCTTCCACAGTAATCAGGATATTGTTCTTCTCCTGGATGCATTGAACGATAATCTTCGTCGCTTTGCCGTGGCGTAGCGAATTGTTCAAGAGCTCCTGTATCACCCGGTAAATATTAACCTGTACCTGCACAGGAATAGTATCTTTTATGCCACTTGGCTGAAACTCCACTAAGATATTGTCAGATGAGATGGAAACACAAAGATCGCGCAGTGCTACTTCCAGTCCTGAACGGATCAATGTTTCAGGCATCATATTTCTAGATATGCGACGCAATTCGCCTATCGAATTTTCAAGCTGACGGACGGTATCATCAATAACGGAGGATGAAGCATTCTTCCGTTCGGCCGAGAGTTTGATTTTGATGCCTGATAGTGTACCTCCCAATCCATCATGGAGGTCACGTGCAATACGCGCCCGTTCTCTTTCCTCGGCGAGGAGTACGGCCTGGGTAAGTTCAAGTTCTTTCTGTTTTTCCAGCTCCTGTAGGCGGGTGGAGGTCTGTTGCTGTTTGGTTCGGTATATATAAACTGCGAAAATAAAAGCTAAGAGAAAAATAGCTGCACCAATGCCCAAAAGCCAATTGAGCAGGCGGTGGTTTTTCTCGGTTAGCTCTGCTTCTTTTCGTTCTGCCTGAAGTTGTGAAATCTGCCGTTCCTTTTTGGCTGTCTGGTATTTTTTTTCCATTTCCACGATATCGGCCCTGTTCTGGGAGGTATGTAGGCTATCGTTAATGCTGATAAATTTTTGAGACCAGGTATAGGCTTCTTTCATGTTTCCCGTATGGGCATAGGTCTGTGCCAAAAGGTTGTAATATGAATTTCGGTCATTGATGAGCAGAATATTACTCCTTAGCAGATCCTCCATAACCGCTATCGCCTGTTGGTTCCGGCCGAGTTTTCTAAGTATGTTGAACTTAGCATACTTTGCTCTGTTTATATAGTAGTTTTCACCTACATCGGCCTGTATGGCAATGCCTTTGTCATAACTTGTTATCGCGTTTTCATACCTTTCTTTTTTTTCATAATACAGTCCCTCGGGAAAGTAATAAAACAAAAAGGCGTTGGATGACGGGTATTTTTTCAGTATGGTGTAAGCCCTGTCAAGATAAAGTTTTCCTTGATCTGGTCTATCCATGAAAAGGCTATTTTCGGCAAGCACGAGCAGTACTTCAACAAGCGCCCCTTCTCTCTGTGCTTTGTGATCTGTTGTCGATCGTTCAAAATTAACCAAGGCATCAGTCAGGTATTTGTTTGCCTTTGGCCGCTGTTCTGCATTCAGCAGACTGATACCGACAAACTTATTTGCATTGGCAATAGTAAAGGTGTCTTTTGATCGAATGGAAAGGGGTAGCGCATGATTGATATAAGCATCCAGTCCCTGTTTTTCGTTACCCTGCATCTGTTCGAGCACTCCCCTTAAAACCCAGTTATGGCTTCTAAGCCTATATGCTTCGGAATTGTCATAGCGAGAAAGTATTTTATCTGCCTCCGTCGAATAACTGCGGATCATGTTCAGATCTTGGGCTCCCATCATGATATAAGCTCGGTAGTAAAGAGAGGCTCCTTTTAGAAAGGGTATGTTTCCGCTGAGTGAAGTGCCTTTTTCAAGGTATTCTTTAGCTTTTGGTAAATTCTTTACCCGCTTGTAAGCAGAAGCTAATTGTAGTGCAGCATAAGACTTGCTGCTGTCATTCTTTGCTAATGTAAAGCGGTCTTGTAATTTCTGGATATAGCTGCTGTCTTCATAAAGTTTAACGACTATCTGCGCGTTTGCCAATGTACAGCTGAAAAACAGGATAATGAGGAGGAATTTCACGTTTATAAAAGATAATTATAGTCAAATTTATTCATTTTAACATATATATGAAATACCTAAAAGTAGGATGTTATGGACTTATTACAATCCAAAATATAATAACAATTTCATCAAGCGCCTTACCTGTTCCCAAAAACTGAAGCAGAGAGTTCCGATGTGAATTACTAATTTGAAATAGAATGAAAATTGATAAAAAATCCAACTTAATGTTTTGGAAATAAATATAATTACGTTTTCTAAATGCTTTACAAATTGGTGGAGAGAAGCAGGTGGTGCTCTTGAAAGAATAATTCTTGTCGCTTAAATTTATTGAACATTATTAGTATATTCGTGTACCGGTTAGGAACTTTTGTTGGTATAAGTTGGATAGAGTTAACACCATTTTAGCACTGATTACTAGGAGCTTTAGTTATATCAGCTATTTAAAATACCAAAACCTACGCGCCTTGAACCTTGTACGCAGCAGGATTGGCTACCGATATAGGCCTATACCAGCCAAAAGCTATTTTTGGTAAATTATTTTAGAGAATCAATTATTAAAGGAAAAAATGAAATATTTACTGTTCTATTCACTTTTGTTCGGAGCGTATTCTATTACTCATGCACAGGAAAGCCTTAATTTTGGAAAAAAGAAAGAAATCATTTCGCCGGAAGTCAACGGTAAAAATGTAACCTTTCGTTTGTTCGCTCCAAAGGCGACAACCGTAAAGCTCCAGGGGAACTGGATGCAGGGCCAAGGTTGGGAACCGGGAACAGTGGAGTTAAAAAAAGATGCTGATGGAATCTGGTCTTTTTCTAAAGAAGATTTTAGCCCTGATATCTATACGTATTCTTTTATTGTAGATGGGGTTAAGGCCGATGATCCCAGCAACTCCTATCGCGTTCGCGATGTTTCATCGGTAATGAGCATGTTTCTGGTCGATGGACCACAGTCCGCGAACTTTAAAGTTCAGGATGTGCCACACGGTACGGTTTCCAAAAGGTGGTACACTTCAAAAGGCCTGAAAGTTGAACGCAGACTGACTGTCTATACACCGCCCGGTTACGAAGCATCAAATGAAAAATATCCCGTTCTTTATTTGCTGCATGGTATGGGGGGAGATGAAGAGGCATGGATGACTTTGGGAAGAGCTTCACAAATACTTGACAATCTGATCGCGCAAGGAAAAGCGAAGCCGATGATTGTTGTCATGCCAAATGGTCATACTAGTAATGCTGCTGCACCGGGAGAATCTGCAAGGGGTTTTTATAAAATCGATATGCGAACCCCTGATATTTTTAGTGGTGATATGGAAACCTATTTCCCAGAGATTATGGATTTTGCAGAGCAAAATTACCGTGTAAAACAAAATGCGGCAGATCGAGCGATAGCAGGCCTCTCTATGGGCGGATTTCATTCATTATATATTTCTGCCAACCAGCCTAAGACTTTTGATTATGTTGGTCTTTTCTCTCCCGCAATATTACCACCGGAAAACAGTCAGAGCCAGATTTATCATGATCTTGATGCCAAACTAAAAAAACAGAGAGCCAATTCCTATCGGCTGTATTGGATCGGTATCGGTAAAACAGATTTTCTCTTTAAAAACGTATCCGATTATCGTCAAAGACTTGACAAAATGGATTTCAGCTACCAGTATATGGAATCTGAAGGTGGACACACCTGGAGCAATTGGAGAACTTATCTAAGTGATTTTGTCCAGAAAATATTTAAATAAAAAAATTGATGCCGACACTAGACTTATTGCATCGGTTCCATTGAAGACTCCCTGATCGAGGACCTTTAAGATACAATGCTGAAGTCAATTTGACTTCAGCTATTTAGTGGATCAATCCATTTATCAACAGCACTTTCCATGCATCCATGACACGACCGTTTTCCAACATATCCTTGGCTTTTAAATGCAGGCGTGTGCTGCGGTTATCGAGGGGCACATCAAGCAATTCCTTCATTTCATCTGTTTTGCTGAAGGCTTCTACCTCCGCTTCAGTGGGTAGGGTGTTGACCAGTGCTAATAGCCCCAGATTATTCCCGGTTAATACGTTCGAGTATTTAACATCCTTTGGAAAAGCATCTACACCGATCCCCATTCCGGTATAATCTGTTGGTTTGGCAATTTTAAATAAATTAGCCTTATTTACCCGACAATACCAATCACCACCCAGACGGGCCACGGGATCCATTTGATGTGGATCTATTCTACCATTCGCGTCCAAGATATCCGCATTGATGTGCATCCGTTTCACCTCGGCAATAATCAAATTACCTGCTCCGCCGTTTTTCCCCAGCGATATCACATCATTCACGGCACATTCCAATTGAATGTGCGATTCCGCTACCCGGGGAGGTTTCACTGTTTCTGACGCCAGTTCTGTAAACCCCGTTTTTGCAAATTCGTTGACGTCTTTTGGATAATCCGCACTCGTTAAATAAGTCTGCTGAACCATATCGTAGTGTACCATATTAATGACACATTCTGGTATGTCCAATACATTTTCAAGTGTATGCTTTGTGCTGTTATCCCGTGCCCTGGTTGTCACCGAGAATACGCATATCGGCGGATTGACACTGGCCACATTAAAAAAGCTAAATGGACTTAAATTAACTGCCCCATTTTTATCCACTGTGGATGCAAAACATATCGGCCGGGGAGCAATGGCATCGTGCAGATAACCTTGTATTTCCTTTGCTGTTGCTGATGATACATCAATAGTTTTTAACCTCATTCAAATTTTTATTCACGTGCATTCCGGAAAAGAAAAGTTTATAAAAGCAAGCAAAGGAGATGGCTTCTGGTATCCTCTGCGTACGGATGAAAATACAGAACTTTTGTGAATATTAAAAATGCTGTTTCATAAGGAGCCTCATGTGAATTAATTCTTTTTGCAACTTTGTGTATTTTACAATCATTTTTTTTATACCTTTGTTGCAACTAAATTGCAATTAAAGATATTTTACAATTTCACAAACATTAATGAGCAGGTCCTTTCTACTTTTTTCACTCTTTTTTATTCAGGGAAGTTTTCTAAACCTATATGGACAGGAAAAATTAGAAAGAGAAATAGACCTACAGGAAGTCCGAGTGGACGGTAACCGGTATAAGCACGCTATGGAAGGACCTTTATCCGTAAGCTATATCCACATAGATTCCTTGCAGAAGTTTCAGGGCGGTAGTTTAATGCAGACATTGAGTAGGATACCTGGAGTCGGTTCGATAGGCATCGGAGCGAGTCAATCGAAACCCCAAATTAGGGGATTGGGTTTCAACAGGGTGATAACCGTCGAAAACGGCATAAAGCATGAAGGACAACAATGGGGGTTGGATCATGGCCTTGAGATTGACCAGTACAGTATTGGATCTGCTGAAATTATAAAAGGCCCCAGTTCATTTATGTATGGTTCAGATGCAATTGGTGGTGTTATACGATTATCTTCAGTTCAAGAACCAGAGGAAGATGGGGTCAATGGAAGCCTCAATCTTATTGCAAAGTCCAATAACGGTACCCTTGGCAGCTCAGCACAATTTGTAGCCAAGGAGGGGAAATTTGTATTTGGCGGGGGGATTACCCATCTTAATTATGGTGATTATCGGGTTCCGACCGATACAGTGTACGTTTATAATTATGCTGTCGGCTTGAAAAATAACTATGTCCGAAATACGGCCGGCAGGGAAACCGATTTTCAAATAAGAGGGGGATACATCACTGAACGATTTTCCTCCATTATATACTTAAGTAATTATGATACTAAGTTAGGCTTCTTTGCCAATGCGCATGGTCTTGAACCCAGAGGGGTAAATACTGCGCTGTATGACAAATCAAACAGAGATATAAGCTATCCAAGCCAAAAAGTGAATCATTTTAAGATCATCAATAGGAATTATTTTGAGACCGATGACCAAAAAATATGGATTGATATAGCTTATCAGCGGAATAATCGGAAAGAGTTTAATCATTATGTAGCCCATGGTTACATGCCTGCAGTCTTCCCCGATAATATGGGGATTCCAGAAGATCTGGAAAGATTGTACGATAAAAGCATCTATAGTATTCATGTAAAAGATCAATTTACGAAAGGATCACATCAAATTACTGTCGGCGGTAGCGCAGAAATCCAGCATAACCATATTGGAGGGTGGGGGTTTCTTATTCCGGAGTATGATCAACGCGCTGCAGGACTGTTCGCACACGACCAATACAGCATTGATCAAAACACCATGTTGTACGCTGCATTGCGGTACGACTATAGTCACAACCAAAGTAAGGCTTACCGCGATTGGTTTGAATCTGAAACAGAAGATGGAACCCGGGATAAAATTCTACGGGCCGAACATACCTCGAAAACGTTCAATAGCCTGGTTTGGGGCCTTGGTCTTGCAAAGCAATTTGGAACTATAGAAGCCAAGTTAAATATTGGTAAGAGCTTCCGAAATCCAGCTACCCAGGAATTTGCCTCAAACGGTGTCAATTACCATTATTATAGTTACGATATAGGGGATAGAAATCTTTCACCTGAGCAATCCTATCAGGCAGACCTATCCATAGGTTGGAGAAAAGAGGCAGCTGATATTGTCATAACGCCATTTTATAATTATTTTTCAAACTATATCTACCTCAATCCAACATCTCGCTTTGATCAATTTCATGGCGCTGGTAACCAGATTTTCAAATACTCCGAAAGTAAGGTACTTCGATATGGCGGTGAAATTAATGCCAATTTTCGCTTTGTGAAAGATTGGAAACTGGAGGTCTTAGGTGAATTTGTCAAATCAAAACAGCTTTCAGGTTCCAAGAAAGGATACACCTTACCATTCTCTCCTGCGCCATCCGTTTTGATCGGTTTGGACTGGTATCCAAAAATACATCAATTTTTAAACGGTACCTATTTCGCTGTGGACTGCAAGTGGACTGCGGAGCAGAATAATATAGTACCTCCGGAAGAAAAGTCGCCCAGTTATACGCTTTTCAATTTTAGAGCTGGAACAGATTTTAAGGTCAACAATTCAGTCGTCCAATTAAGATTTCAGATCCAAAACCTGCTAGATACAAAATATATGGACCATACGAGCTTTTATCGTCTGATTGCACTACCCGAACAGGGAAGAAATCTCATTTTATCGGCGCGTGTGCCCTTTGGAAAAAAATAATAAACTAGATCATACTATGAATAGAATCAGCAAATCCATCTTGATGTTGTTTTTTTTGACATCCATAATGGCATGTAAAAAAGACAATGAAAGTATAGATGACGAAAAGCCAAAGATCGATTTGACAGCGGAGAATGCCTTTCCGAAACAATGTAGTCAAATTAAGCGTGGAGAATCTTTTAAATTTCAGATGCATTTATCTGACAATGTTGCCTTGGGAAGCTACAGCATTGATGTACATCATAATTTTGATCACCATTCCCATTCTACTGAAGTTGAAGAATGTACCCTTGATCCGGTGAAAAAGCCTATCCAGCCATTTACCATGGTAAAATCAATGGATATACCTGGGGAACCGAAAGAATACATCGCTCAATTGCAAATTGATGTTCCAGCGGATGTTGATCCTGGCAATTATCATTTTATGGTACAAGTTACAGACCTATCTGGATGGAGCACCCAGCGTGGCATCAGTATCCGTATAACAGAATAAACTTGAAAATTATAAATTAATAGATTTTTTAAACTAAATTTTTTTAAATGAAAACTACAAAAATTGGCTTTATTACGCTTTTTACCATGCTCATCTTCGGATTGTTGTCCTCCTGTAAAAAAGATAACGATGATATTCCAGCATTATCAAAGCCGACTATCGATACCATGGAAATCGGCACTGATAACAGTAAGACAGCAGCTGCTGGGGCAGATTTGCACCTGGAGGGAAATATTGTTGCAGAAGCTTTGATCGATAAAATAGCGATAGACATTCATCAAGAAGGTGGCGGAAGTTATAAAATAACTAAAACCTATACAGAAGGAAAGTATGTAGGTGTCAAAAATGCAGTTTTTCACGAGCATATTGATATTCCTTCAGTTGCACCAGCAGGAGAGTATCATCTACATTTTACCGTGACTGACAAAGCCGGCAATTCTACTACAGTTGAGTCGCCTCTAACAATAACGGCAGCAGCAGCTAAGGCCGCTTTTAAACTTGTCTTCACAGAAGTTAAAGGTGAGGCCCATGGCGATCATTTCCATGATTTAGCGGATATAGAAGGAGTAGAGCCTCTTTCGGTAAATTTCGATGCATCAGGCGAACCTATCGGCCATGGTCATTTTCATATCAGTCCAAGCGGAATTTACAGAGTGGAATTGAAACAATATGACGCAACTGGAGCTGAGATCCAAGGACAATATATAAAAGACAAGGCTACTGCGGATAGTTACAAGGCTTTCATTACAGGTGGCGCTTTTATTTTGAATCCAAATAGCGAAAACGCCACCGGTGCAATTTTCCAGCCCAAAGAAACAACTTACAGTGATGGGACCGCCATCCCTTCTGGAGCGATCGAGACAACAGGAATAATTTCATATTTTACTGCCGGAGCAGCTAATACTGGTGAAAAAGAGGTGAAATTTGTACTTAGAAAGCTTAAGGATAAATCAACTAAAGCCAAAATCACGAGAACAGACTGGAATTTATCGAATTATGAGGTGAAGTTTCCAGGAGAAGATGTCTTTCGTTTATCTTTCGAACTGCATGCCGAGGACGGAGCATAAATCATCATTAAAACATAGCCCATAATCATGATGGGCTATGTTAATCTCCCCGCTGTCCAGTTTTTAACGTCCTTCCCCCTGATCAATCCGTTTCTGTATCAAGTTCCAATCGTAATAGTGAAAAACCTTGCCATTGCTCATGGCAACCAGCATTCCTTTCGGGAATTCCCCTCCCAGATCCAGTGATGTTGCTTCTGCTCCATCACATTCAACAGCTGAGACAGGAAAATCAGCAAGCTTTTTGTAGGCATTCGGATTACCGTTTGTTCCTTCTCGCGGGTAGACCACAAAAGAATTGTTCTGCTGGTTAGACAATAATATATAACCGGTGCTATCACCAGTTTTATAGATGGCAATGCCTTCATGGTCAGATTTTGTATCCTGCTGACCAAAGAAGGCAAGTTCTTTATTATCATTTCGTTCCGGGTCGGCATAATATTTCCGGATACCAGACTGCTCATCTGAATAGTACACATACCCGAGCTCGTTATCTACAGCGATGGCCTCTATTTCTTTCTTGCCACTGTATGTGCCGAATTTGCGAACTACTTCACCTTTGACAGAACCATCGGCGTTACCACTGATCTTATATTGCCAGAGGTACGACCCTGAAGGTCCTGATTTGCGCCCGACAATGGCATAGATCGCCGAACCCGAGGAATCTCTCTTTGTATAGATTGCAATCCCCATACCGTCCCTGTTTTCCTCTCCCTCGAATACAGGGATACCTCCATTGTCAACCGATTTTAAATCTGGTAACGTATATACGCGTATCGTATGTGCTTTGCGTTCGGTGGTAATGGCGATATCGACTTTTCTACCATTTAGGTCCAGGCCATAGGCAATATCCACATTATTGGGGCGCTGCAGCCCCGTTACCTTGTTAACGATCTTTCCCTGCAGATCGTATAGATACAATCCGCCACCGACTTCCTTGTCGGTTCCGACAATCAGGCTTTTTGCTGGGTCTGCCGTATTGATCCAAATGGCAGGGTCATCCGTGTCAAACTCCGTCTGTTCGGTAACCACCGTCGGAACTATGGCATCGGCAGCCACAGGTGCAAGCCCCGAAGAGCAAGCTGTCATCATTGCTGCAGATGCTATTATGATCAGTATAGCTAATTTTTTGTTCATTGTCTGTTTGTTGAATAGTAATAAGTTGTTTCAGTTAAACGTAACGCATGCTGTTTTTCTACCCTAGAGGTCTAATTTGACCCCCAGGTTGAATCGGGCCTGATAATATTCCATTTGCATCGTCCTAGCAGATATTCCCTGATAGTAACGGAGAGGTTGGTTTGTTAGGTTGTTTGCCTCCATGAAAATACGGAACTTTGCTGTGATTTTATAGGCTGCATTAGCATCCAAAAATAATTGTTTGTCGTAGTAACGGTCGTCAAATTTGTTGCCACCCAATTCGTCAATATAAGAAGATGTATAGTTGAGCGATACACGGGAAGAGAATTTGCTATTCTCCCATGACAGCGACCCGTTAAACATATGGGGCGCTGCGCCGGGTAACTTCATGTCTTTACGTTCTTCTCCATCCTCATTCGTAATCCCTTTGGCTTTGGAACCAGTGTTCGTATAGTTCAGATAAATACCAAATCCTTTTAGGAAACGTCCCGGAAGGAAATCCAGCTGACGTTGAAAAGCGATCTCAAATCCATATACATCCACATTGTCTCCATTCCTTTGCTGGATAAACTTATACTTATCGCCTGTTGAAATCGGGTTCTTTTGGTCAGGAAAGTCTTGTGCAAAATCATCTGAAGTGTATTGAGTATTGCTATAAGTATAGATAAAATTCTTCAGGTTCTTATAGAAAATACCTGCTGAAATAATACCAACGGAATGAAAATAATGTTCTGCCATTAGGTCGCCGTTATAGGAAAAGGTCGCATTTAGGCCGGGGTTACCGGCTGTTACCAGGCGGTCTTCTCCGCCCACTACACTCACATAGGGCGCTAGGGCGTAATAATTAGGGCGGGCAAGCGCCGTTGTAAATGCGGCACGAACTATTGTGGAAGGGGAAGCCTTATATTTGAAGGACAAGCTGGGCAATAAATTGGTATACGCATTTTTGTTGTTGATCTCGTTAAGCAGTTCTTCCTCGTCCATGACGTAATTTCCGGTATAATCAATTTTTGTATGTTCAATACGTGCGCCCAAAATCATAGCGAGCTTATCATTGAAGTCCTGGTCCCAGCGTACGTATCCGGCATAGATCCGTTCTTTGGCCATGTAATTAGCTGTCAGGTATTCATCGGGTTTGGCCTCTTTTTCATATGCATCTGGATTTTCCAGTTGGAGCCCACCTAGGTAACGATTTGGGACAAACCGACCCGGGACATACTGTTCTCCGGGGTTAAAACCTTTACCTCCATAAAAATCGCTGGCGATATCCGCAAATGGACCTAATTTATCAACCGGCGAATATTCGTAAAAGATATTGTCACGTGATTTTTCCTTTATCCGCAGACGTACCCCGGTACGCAGGCGTCCCTTTTGGTCTTGTATGATGGATAATGGGAAGCGGATATTGGCTTTGAACCCAAATTCTTTTTCCTCGGTGAAATTCTCATTCTCCGTAATCTCATCTAGTTTGAATGCATTCACGTCCTCATTCGCTGACAGCACAGGTTTCTTTGGGTCTTGTAGATCCATATCCATCTGTACTCCTGTTTGCTCGAAACCAATATAACGTTCATTCGGCCTGAATTCGCTTGCTATGGCATAGTTTGCTGCCCAGTCCAGATCAATTTTCGAACTCAGCAGGTGCTCTCCTCCCAGTCCATAGTTCTGAACTTTTTGGCGTTCCAGGCGCGCATTCTTATTTGTTTTGTTGTCAATTCCACCTTTTGTTTCACGGGTTATGGTACCCTCGTATCCATTATCCGTTTGTTTGATCTTCTTATAGGACACACGGTATCTGTTTTCCCTGTCATCACGCCAGTTATACATACCATTGGCATACAATGTATTCCTGTCATTGATCTTATAATCAAATGCAAGTGCTGTACTCCGACGGATACGCTGTACGTCATATTTACGGATTTGTAATTCAGATAGATAGGGCTGGTCTTTATCGGTAAGTGCCCAGACACCTTCGACATTGTCGGACCCGAAACGGTTGTTGTTCAATGAGCCGCTCAAGACGATGCCGATTTTATTATTGGCAAAACGATTTCCATAAACGAGCCCAGCGGTATAGTTTGCTTTCTCTCGGATTGGTCCATAACCGCCTGCCAGTGTCGCTGAGATACGTTGTCCATTGGGGGAAGCTCTAGTGATCAGATTGACGGAACCGCCAATAGCGTCGGCATCCATATCCGGTGTCAAGGTCTTGTTTACCTCAATTGTTGAGATCATATCTGCAGGTATCAAATCCATCTGCACGTTACGATTGTCACCTTCAGCAGATGGAATACGGTCACCGTTCAATGTGATGGAATTAAGGTTGGGGGCTAGACCACGAATAATAATATTGCGAGCTTCACCCTGGTCATTCTGCATCGTGATGCCGGGAACACGTTTCAGGGCATCCCCGATATTGGCATCAGGAAAGCGACCTACCTGATCGGAGGATATAATGTTCGAAATATTCTGATTGTTTTTTTGCTGATTGAGGGCACGGGCCTGACCTTTCAGTATGTCCCCCATGATCAGCACTTCAGAGAGCGTATTGCTAGCAGCTGACAATGTAAGCTCAATGTTGTTCCTTTGGCCGTGTTTCACGGTGACCTTTTTTTCCAGCGGTTGGTAGCCCATATATACAACCGATAAGGTGTAGTTACCTTCCGGGATATCCAAAAATTCAAACATACCGTTCTGTCCTGAAACTGTATATCTGTTACCTTCCAGAATACGGATTGTAGCACCAGGTAAAGAGAATTTATCTGTATCATCGGTTACTTTTCCCGTCAGTACGGTACTTTGCCCATAGGTTATCAGGGTGATAATGGTTAATAATAAGGTAGCGAAAAATTTCATGATTAGTTTTAAATTTTGACAAACCTAGGCAGTTAGTTTTAATGACAGGTAAACCTAATATTAATAATAGGTTAATATCGTAGTGGGTTAAGGAAAGATCAGAAGTAATATTAAGAAATTATGATTTTTTTTCTTTTATATCGGGTTTTAGCCTCTTTGTTTATATATTGAAACCGTTCTCTGGATTACATGGCGTTAAGTAATCTCGAAAGGAATTATTATATTATACACCAAATAGGACGTGCCCTTGATTGTCAATTTTAAACTGAAGTGATTACCAATTAGATTAAAACAATATGAAACGATGTAAATCAGGTTTACTGATCCTCATGAGTATCGTAAGCCTCTTTCTATCTTGTAAACAACAGGTACTTGAACCAGAAGGAGTAGATTCCGTTCAGCCTCGTCTGAAAGCAGCAGTGGCAGAAGCAGCCGGGCTTCCGACAATTGTATTTGCCAGCTATAATGTACGTGTTGATGTTACGGCAGATGCACCAGCGCATAAATGGTCGGACCGCAAAACGATGATAGCTAATCTGATTAAAACACACAAGTTTGATATTTTTGGTGTGCAGGAGGCAAAGGACAATCAAATGGCAGATCTACAAAGCTTACTTCCTGATTTTAACCATCTGGGGTCGGGAAGAGAGGCAAATGGCACGGGAGAACATACAGCCATTTTCTATAACAAGAGCAAGTTTAGTATTCTGGCCAGTGGTAATTTTTGGCTTTCGGAAACCCCAACTGTAAAAGGAAGCATTGGCTGGGATGCCGTACACCCGCGGGTATGTACCTGGGCTAAGATTAGAGACATCGCGTCCAATACCTCTTTCTTTTATTTCAACACCCATCTTGATCTGACAACATTGTCACAGACCAATGGTGTAAAGCTGGTTTTAGCAAAAATCAAGGAAATTTCGGGCACCAATCCAGTGGTCCTATCAGGCGATTTCAATTCTAATCAAACCACCAACCAGTACAATATCTTGCAGACCTCAGGAGTGGTAAAAGATGCCTACACGCTGAATCATTATCCGTATAACCCCAAGGGGCACACCTATAATGGTTGGGATATCAATAGAGTGGCAAATAGCCGGATTGATCACATTTTCGTTTCGTCCCATTTTCAGGTAGATCAGTTCAATATCATTATTGATACGTATAACAACAGCTTACCGTCCGATCATTATCCCGTCCGTGTACGTCTGAACCCTGCGAGCCAGCCCGACCAGCCGGGTACGGTGAGCATTCCGGTCGGCCGGACGATTAGTATCAAAGGAAGTAATGGCAAGTATGTGACAAGCAATAACGGGACAGCAAATATGCGTTGTGACCGTACTACAGCTGGGAGCTGGGAACGTTTTGAAGTGATCAGTGCCGGCACGGGTAAGGTATACCTGAAATCCATGGGGAAATATGTTTCTTCCGAAAATGGTGCTAAACCGATGATCTGTAATAGAGCGACTGCTTCGACCTGGGAAGCTTTCGACTGGATTCCCAATGCTGATGGTACATTTTCACTACGGGGGGCAAATGGCCGATATGTACGATCAGGTGGCGGTACTGACGATATGACCTGTACGGCACCTGAGGTCAGAAGTTGGGAAAAATATACCTACCAGTAGACCGTGTACAGCCATTTAAATCGTACATTATTGTTACGATGTTTTAGAGTTTAATATCCTTCATAAGGCCCTGTTGATAAAATTTTCAGGGCCTTATGAATTGCTAGTTTAATCTATTCTCGCATCCTTTTCCAGCTTTTTGGGCTGCTTTGTAGAGAAGGTTTTTCCGAAATTATAACTTAAACTCAATTTTGCGTATCTCGACTTCAATTTATTCATTGACTCAATCGAAATGACATGACCTAAACTGGCAATAGGAACTTTTTGCAAGTTAAAAATATCTTCAATAGTCAACGATATGTTCAGCTTGTCCCTGAACAATTTTTGTTGTACCCCTGTCGTAATATAGCCTGTTGCCCCATATTTCATCTGGAAACTATTTCTTTTCGATGCATAAAAGCCAAGTATTTGAACCGTAGTCTTTGGCAGAATAGTGATAAAAGTATTGATCGATCCATTAAAGTTTACAATTCCGGGTAACAAAGCATCTTCCGAATTGTTCGATTTGAAAGCCGGGCGTTGGACCGATAAATATGTACTGACATTCACCCTGGCTCCAAACTTGTTTTGAGACATTAAATAACCCCCAATTTGGTTTAGATTGTAATCATTATAATAGTTAAACTCCGGGCTTGCTACTTCCTGATTATACCTCGTGACATAGGTAAACATGTTCTTTGAAGAGTTGCCATATACAGAAAGTATCAGTGAGTGGTTGCTATTAAACTTATGCGAATATTGCGCATCCAACCTATTAGTAAAATAAGGCTTTAAATGTAGGTTACCATTGCTAAAATATCCAAGCGTATTTGTCACCACAAATGGATTGAGCATACTATAGCCAGGCCGTTCAATTCTTCTATTCCCCGATAGTGAAACACTGTTCTTTTGGTCTTCGAAATCATATCGTACATAAAAATTGGGAAATAAATTAAGATAATCATTTTTTATCTGTTCGGCAGTTGAAACGGACCGTAATTTATAATTGAAAGATTCCAGCCGTAGACCAACATCGAAGGAGATGTGCCTATATTTACCACCAAAAGAAGAATAGGCAGCACGAATACTCTCGTTATAGTGAACATCATCTCTACTATTTTTTTCTCCACTTGTGATATTTCCATTGATGGCCAAGTTCCTAAAGTTACTTTCGGTATTCGCGTGGTTATATTTTGCTCCCAGTTTCAGACCAAAGCCTTTTCCTACCTTATGTTCATAATCTGCATTAAATGACCAGACATCATAAGGTCTGATAATAATAAAATTTCGGCTATCGTTTTCTGAGGAATTTATTCCAATGCCAGAAAGATCATACGCCTTTCTCCAAAATGACATATTATTCTCATTGGCGTATTTAGCATAATTTACGCCGATCGAGAGCTTGTTATTCTTTTTAAAATTTTTATCATAGACCAGATCAACAATATGGAAATCATTGTCCAAAAAGTTCAGATCACTCTGCTTGATGAGCCGTTGAAACTTATCATCTCTATTATATATACTGGCGATCCTTTCATTGGGGTTATTACTAAAGAGATAAGCATACCAATAGTTCAGGGAAATGGTGCTCGTCGAATCAATATTATAAAGTAGGTTGGATTTAACGGAATGGGTCCGTTGGGATCTATCGGTAATCTGCTGTTGCCTAAACAGGAAACTAGAATCAGGTAAGTAATAGTTCCTTATGAGATCATTTCTTCTATAAAGGTTTTCCACGTACGAAAAACTATAGCCTAATGAAACATTGAACTTATCCTTTTTGAGATTTAAGTTAATTGATTCGTCTGTTCCCCAAAGCGTAGAAATACTAGCATTTGCCGATCCAAAGAAACCCAAATTGGAATTTTTCTTAAGTATGATATCTAATATACCGCCATCACCTGTGGCATCATACGCTGCGCCCGGATTAGTAAGCACATTAATGGAGAGTACATCGTTGCTTGGCAGAGATTTTAAGTAGTTCAACAGGTCTCGACCTCCCATGTTGACTTTACGACCATTTATCAGTACAGTAGCTCCTTTTCCAAGCAATTGTAATTTACCTTCCATCTCATCGACAGCTAGTCCCGGTACCTGCTTGAGCAGTTCAGCCATATTTGTGCTGTTTCCTATTATGTTATTTTCAGCATTGAATTTATAGCCACCGGTAATAAGCTCTAGGGTTGGTCTCTTGGAAGAGACTGCACCCTCCTCCAGTTTATTGTCTATCTTATGCAGTCTTATAGTACCGATATCTATATTGCTCTCATTCAGCGTTGCAATTCTTCTGATCTGAGGCTTAAACCCCATATGGTTGATTTTGATGTAAATCGGAAATCGATTGTGCTCCAATCGGAAGTTTCCAGTTTCGTTGGTCATAGCTGTTTTTACAGGGCTGTTATTACTTTGATGGACCAACAAGTATATTGAAGCCAATTGAACGGGCTCTTTGGTGATAGAATCGACCACTATACCCGTAACAATAAAAGTTGAATCGATACGGTGAATGTTCGTTGTATGGTATGAACCATAAGATATAGAGAAAAACAACAGAGATGGGATCGCCAGAAGCAATTTTTTGAATAAATCCATACATTTAAGTTTCTTATGCTAAAGCTTGATGACAATTATTTATAGCTAATAACTACGAATAAGTCGAGTTTAGCGTTAGAATGTTGCATAATCTGTCTGAATGAGATTCTGTGAAGTAGTTCTCCTTGTGAACCTTGTTTCTGCCTGAAAAAATATTATATTTATTTCCATGGGCATGAGAAATATGTCGAAGCCAAACAGGTGGTTACGAGTAACTGGAGTGCTATTAATAATAAATGGATAGATAATGACCAATTATAGACTAATATTAAGACCCGATAAAAGTGAATATCCTTCGTATTCTCAGGCGTATTTTGACCTGATCAAAACAGACACGGATATATTGCAGGAATTGGACGATAATTTTTTTAAGCTAAAAAAACTGATTTACTCCTTGCCTGCTGATAGATTGTTATACCGGTATGCTGAGAATAAATGGACCATCAAAGAAGTATTGGTCCATAATATTGACGATGAACGAATTTTTTCATATAGGGCGCTGCGTTATGCAAGAAACGACAATACGCCTTTGCATGGTTTTGAAGAAAACGATTATACCAGATATGCTTATGCCAATGAAAGAAGTTTAGAAAGTATTTTCGGGGAATATGAAACCATCAGAAATGCGACCTTAACACTATTTCAGAATCTGCCGGAAGATTCTTTTATGAGAAGTGGTGGGATGATAGATGTAGGAGGACGTATCAGCAATATGAGGACCGTGAGAGCATTAGTCTATCATATCGCTGGGCACGAACTAAACCATGTCAAAATAATCAAAGAACGATACTTGAATATGCCGATAGAAAGATATGTTTTATAATTCCGAAAAGAGTAGGTCATATGGTAATGACAATTCTGTGCCATTTTTAATTTTTACCATTAATATGCCTTACCCCATTTAAAGTGCCAAACCATATACTCCCATCGTTAGCTTCCGTAATTCCAAAAATCTGTGCTTCACCCGATCTGATGATCACGGGAGGAGTGGTAGGATCCAATAACGATTTTGAATTATATCGGGAGAGGATCCAGCTTGTTACCTTCGTAGCTGGTTGTGAGACATGTTTGAAGTCTCTATTTACTATACTATCCGAGCTAGTCCAAATATTTCCATGTTTATCTTCGTAGATATAGCCAACGAATTGGCGTGTATAGTTTGTGAAGGTAGTACCATCATAGCGCCATAGTCCATCATTTCCACCCAGCCAGATATACCCTTTTTTATCTTCCACGATGGTACGAACATTTTTGAAAGGTTTGCCCTTGTGACTTAGGGTTTTATATCTTTTACCATCATAAACGTAAGCGTACTCACCTGTCCCAAACCATAGTTTTCCTATCTGGTCCTCCGTGATCCAGTTGATGCTGTTGTTGGATAATCTGTCTTTTGACGCAAAATTCTGAAAAGACTGTCCATCATAGCGACTTAATCCCGCTTCAGTACAGAACCAAATATGACCAGCCTTATCCGCATAGATTTCAGTGACCCGGTTACCAGCAAGACCTTCTTTTGTCGTAAAATTGCGAAAGGACTTCCCATCATAATAGTAGACACCTGATCCGACCGTGGAGAACCAAAAGTTTCCTTTTTTATCTTCCAGTATGGAAAAAAAGCGGGCTGAACTGATTGCAGCTGTTATATTGGTAAAGGATTTTCCATCGTATCGAAAGATACCTTTCCAAGAAGCAATCCAAATATTGCCCCTTCGATCTTGTTTTACCGTTCGCACGATTCCACTGGGGCCATGTGTAGCGTCTGCATCGTTGAATAAAGACCTTGAATGATGTATCTGTTGTTTTTCCTGGTTGATCTCGCTGCAAGAGCTGATAAAAAAAGAAAACAGCAGTAAAATAGAGATGTTTTTTGCCTTGTTCATATGCTATCAAAGTTGGTTGAGCGAAAATACTTTGATATCTTTATAGCAGACCGTTCAGGATTGTAAATTAAATTGTAAACTTTGTAAATAATGTCCTCTTATGCGATATGATTTCAAAAATCTCCTCAACAGAAAACGTAGATACATCATTGGTCTAACATTTGTATTCCTGTCCATGGCCTTTATCGGATTGGCCTTCAGTATAGAGGGGAGAAGCGACTTTGATGACTCCAGAACAGAAATCTCACTCCGTAAGCTTGGACATCTGTTACTCTTACAATCGGGTGATAGTACCTCAAGGGTACTTCCTATAGAAAGGATTACAGCAGATGAATACCAGATTAGATTTGAACAGCATCTTACCTTTCAGCCCGATTCCCTGTTAAACACGACGAAAGATCTGTTGGCTAAAACCCCGTTTAGAGGTGATTATATTGTTAATGTCCTCAACTGTGGTACTCGTACGGTAACCTATGGCTTTGCTATAGCTGGAGATAAACACGACGATATTACACCTTGTTTGGGGAGAGAGCAACCTCGTGGCTATTATGCCATTAACATTAAATTCAAGCCAGCAGAACAAGGAGCAGCGAAAGGAACATATATTTTGGGGAGCCTGTCTGCATTGGCCTTTGTTTGTTTTGTCTTTTTTAGACCTGTTGCACAACGAAAAGTTCCCAAAGACGGTCGAGCTGCTCAGCTGATCACGTTAGGGGCATTACAATTTGATCCACAGGAAAAGCAACTGAAGATAAATAACGAAAGTATAGATCTGACCCGAACGGAAGCAAGACTATTGCATATTTTTGCGCTGTCTCCTAATGAGACAATAGCTAGGACGAGACTACAAAAAGAGATCTGGGAAGATGAAGGGGTAATAGTGGGACGGAGCCTGGATATGTTTATCTCAAAGCTCAGGAAAAAATTGGAAACAGCTTCCGATATCAAAATTGTTGTAGTCCGTGGCAAAGGCTATAAATTAGAAGTTAGCTATAAAGTATAATTTTCCAATCAATTTCTTTCAGACGACCAGCGACTTAAATAATATATGGATGAATAAGTGTTGATCAGATACTGCTATTTTTAAATTCTTATATTCTTGCAAAAATTGATATCTTTATTTCCTATAGACCATTTCATATTTTTATTTAAATGCAAAAGTTGAATCAAGATCCCTTTTTATGGACTGAATTGCGGTATGCAATTGTATTCAATCGAGACCAACTTGCATTTAAAACTTTATTCAAAAAATTTTATTCTGATTTATATGAATTTGGCTATGCAATTATTAAGTCACCAGAACCTGTTGAAGATATTATTTCAGAAATTTTCATGAAATTGTGGTTATTGGAAGATAAATTAATGGAAATAGAAAACATTAAAACTTATCTTTTTAGGTCTGTGAGAAATAATGCCATAAAATACCTTGAAAGACAACATTCGCATGTGGATATTTCAGAAATTATTGATTTTAACTATCAATATCCAAGTGTAGAACAAGAATATATCTCCAGTGAAAATCTGAAGGTTATCCAACAGATCATTGACGAATTACCTTCTAAGTGTAAAATGGCTTTTACCTTAGTCAAGGAACTTGGCTGTACTTATCATGAAACGGCTGCCATTATGGAAATTTCTACAAATACTGTTGACCGGCATATCCAACTAGCTCTCCGCCGCCTCAGGGATTCTATTACTTTGAGAAAAATAAAAAGTTAGTAGTCAGCTTTTTAATGTTTATTTTTAATTTCTATTGGTGAGATTTACCTGTTTTTGGTTCTTATTGTAAAGACTCAAAATTAAGATGGATCAAGATCAATTTCTAAAATTATTAAATAAAGAAATCCAGGGGAAACTGACAGCCGAAGAGAAGTTACTTTTGGAGAAGTTGATCATTGACAATCCGGATAATAAAGTCCTTTATCATTTTATTAAAAATCAGCACCGAACGCAGCCATCAGCCAGCGAAAAAACTGAGAAGGCATTTGATCTGCTATGGCAAAAACTGGAAGACAAGGTCCCCGAAAGCGTTCCAAAAAGAGCCTCAGCTAAAAGTCGCTATCTCCTGTATCTAGTAGCTGCTAGTATTATGATCTTCTTTTGTGTCGGCATGTGGTGGTATTCATCTCAACAAGAAGCTATCGAATATAAAATAAGCTATAGCAGTGCTAAGGGCGAGAAACGGATTCTTAACCTCCCTGATGGCAGTACTGTTTGGCTGAACGGCGACAGCAAGCTTTATTTGGCGACAGATTTCAATAAAAAAGAACGTCGGGTTAAATTGGTAGGAGAGGGTTTCTTTGCTGTCGCTAAAAATAAAAAACATCCATTTATAGTATCCTATAAGGATTCCGAAGTAAAGGTATTGGGGACAAAATTCAATATTAGAGCATATCAGGACGAAAACAAAACACAGACGTCACTGGTGGAAGGGGCTATTGAATTGAAAAGTCAAAAGAATGGTGAAACCTACCGGTTAGTACCCGGAGATAAGCTAACAATAGCTTCGAATGGCAATGTGCAGCCATCGAAGGACAAACCCCGTACAATTATGGTAAAACGTACAGCACTTACGGTGCAGGAAGGAGAGAAAATGCCCTCCGAAGCGTTATGGCTAGAAAATAAACTATCCTTTGAGGCTGATCCGATGAATATTGTGGCTTCCAAAATAAGCAAATGGTACAACCGAACTGTGCTAATCGACAATATCGAGCTGGAGAAAACCACCTTTACCGGAACAATGGAGAATTATAGCCTTGAGATGGCTTTAAAGACTATTTTGCTCGCCAATCCAAAGCTACATATCCGTGAAGAAAACGAATCAATTATTTTATATTAACCCTAAATAAACGATGATGAAAGATTATACATAAAGTTTCAAAAAAGGATACACCTCATGATGTATCCTTCATGCTCATGAAATAAGAGTGCGAAGTCCCTGAGAAAGATAAAGCACTCTATGGTTCCATAATCAATTTAAAACTATGAAAAAAAATTTACATGGTCAGGTATTTTTTGCACGAAAGTCAAGCACCATTAAATATGCATTAATGACAAAATTAACGTTAGCGCTCACTTTTGCATTTACCGTAAAGGTCTTCGGAATAAGTACCAAAGCACAGGAAAAGGTATCCCTAAAAATAAAAAATACCGACCTTAAGACTGTGCTAAAAACGATTGAAAAGCAGACAAAAGTCAAATTTATCTATTTTGACAATGTGATAGCCAATAAAAACCTTCCCCTTATTTCTGTCGAGAACCAGAATTGGACTAACGCCTTAGCGCCATTGCTGAATAGATTTCAGCTTAGTATGCAAAATACGAATGAAAACACCTATGTGATCACCGTAAACAATAAAGAAGTTCAGGGGCTTGCCATCAAAGGAAAGGTTTTAGACCGTCAGGGTTTGCCTTTGTCGGGTGTCACCCTGGTCGAAAAGAACAAGGAGCGCGGTACAAGTACAAACGATAAAGGCGAATTTAATTTAAAAGTAAGTGGACCAAATGCGATTTTACTTGTCAGTAACGTTGGCTTTATCAGCCAGGAGATTCCGGTTAGCCAGTCATTTATGAATATTGTCTTACAGGAAGATCTGACCTCCTTGGATGAAGTTGTTGTTGTTGGTTATGGTACCCAAAGGAAGGCCAATCTTACAGGATCTGTCGCCTCAGTTGATATGGAAAAAGTATTGGGAGATCGACCTGTTAGCAGTAGCTCTCAAGCATTGCAAGGGGCTTTGCCTGGTTTACAAGTAACATTTGGTGGAGGCCGCCCCGGAACGTCAACTGAACTCAATATTCGGGGAGTCACTTCCATCAATGGTGGTAGCCCACTGGTATTGGTCGACAACGTCCCGATGAACATGGACGATATCAACCCCAAGGATATCTTAAATGTCACCGTACTGAAAGATGCTGCTGCCTCTTCTATTTATGGCGCCAGAGCAGCCTTTGGGGTTATTCTGATAACCACAAAGAAAGGGTCCAGAAATCAGCCGACCAGCATCAATTACTCCAGTAATCTGACCTGGAGCCGCCCCTCAACACTCCCCGAGAAAGCGAGCCCACTTGAGTTTGTACAGGCATTAAAAGACTTTGGTAATACCTCCAACTGGGCAGGACAAAATGTCGATACTTGGCTTGAAGTATTAAAAGACTATCAAACGGATCCAGCGAAATATCCCGATGGAATAACTGAAATAAATAATACAAAATACCCGCTGAAAGAATATGATTTATACGATGAGGTATTCCAGACAGGGTTTGAACACTTGCATAATCTTTCCATCAGAGGTGGTTCAGAAAAAATCGCCTACAGACTTTCTGGTATGTATAGCAATGAAGACGGCATTATGATGACCAAAAAAGATAGCTATAGCAGATATAATTTCAATGCCTATGTAAATGCCGAATTGTTCAAGAATTTTAATGCAAGTGTCAATGTCTTCTATAAAAAAGATAATCGGTTGACACCTGCCAATATGGGAGAGATGTTTTATCGCGCCTTAACGTTCGGGTCGTACCTTAATCCCGGCGAGACAATAGACAGCGACGGGAAAGCCATTCCCTACGGTACCCCCAACAATTATCTGAAATATGAAGATCCTTCCCGCAGATACGAGGAAAATCTTAGACTCTTTGGTAAACTGGAATATAATCCTTTACCGGGCTGGAACATCACCGCTGAATATACCTTTAGTAAGAATAATCTGAACAATAAAAATGCGCAGAACAGAAATAGGTATATGAATCCGAATAATTTTAATACGGAATACCTGTTCAATCAAGATTTTTATACCCGTTCCAATTCCCTGACAGATTATAATGCCTTAAATCTGTATACCAGTTATAGTCGTACATTGGATGATCATAATCTGAAAGTTTTGGTGGGAACAAACTATGAGAAAAGCTACACTGAGTCGTTTTCAGCAACAAGATATGGAATTTTAAGTCCGGATTCACCTTCCTTGGGCACAAGTACAGGGACACAGAATACATCCGACAGTTTTAGTCAATATGCTATTTTAGGTTATTTTGGCAGAATTAACTATGATTACAAGAACCGTTATCTATTGGAGTTGAACGGTCGGCTAGATGGTTCTTCTCGATTCCTCAAAGGCAGCAGGTTTGGCTTTTTTCCATCCGTTTCTGCTGGTTGGAATGTTGCTGAAGAACATTTTATGGAGGGGCTAAAAAATAGTATTCCCATGTTGAAGTTCAGGGCTTCTTATGGTGAAATCGGTAACCAGGTCGTATTTGACACCGATAAAAATCAAGTTTATTTTCCTGCAATACCCCAGATGGGAACGGGAAATGCCAACTGGATTGATCCGAATACCGGTATCCGCTATCTGACCATCAATCCGCCCAATTTAATCAGTTCTACTTTTTCCTGGGAGAAAGCGCGTACTTTAAACCTGGGGGTTGATATTGCTTTGTTTAACAGTAAATTGAACGGAAGTTTTGATTGGTTCAGACGTCAGACCATAGGAATGCTCTATCAGGGAGCTGACTTACCGGCAGTACTGGGCTCAAAGCCTCCATTCCAAAATATTACAGATCTGGAGTCAAAAGGATGGGAACTGGAACTTTCCTGGAAAGACAGGATTAAAGATTTTAAATATTCATTCACTTTCAATCTTTCAGATAATAGAGGTTTCATTACCAAAATCAATAATAGTGCTGGATTGGTCGATGGTTTCTACAAAGGAAAAGAAATCGGCGAGATCTGGGGATATGTCACAGACCGTTATTATACGGTAGATGATTTTCAGGTAAATAGCTTAGATGCCAATTTGTTAAATGGGACGTTAAAAGAAGGAATCCCCTATTACAAAGGTGTTGCACAGAATCCGGGAGATGTTATGTATGCTGATTTAAATGGTGATGGCATTATCTTCAGCGGTACAGGCACTGTATCCGATCCTGGCGATATGAAGGTTATAGGCAATAATCATAGGCGGTTTCAATTCGGTCTGAATAGTAATTTCTCTTATAAGAATATTGACTTGAGCGTATTTTTGCAAGGCGTAGGAAAGCGGGATCTTTGGTTAAGCAATTTCTTAGTGTGGCCATATAATAACGAATTCGGTACGCTCTATAAGGATAATCTAGACTATTGGACTGCGAACAATACGGATGCCACTTATGCCCGTGTCTATGCAAACGCAGGCTTAAATACGGCGGCAAATCGAAGGACGCAGACCAAATACCTCGCTGATGGCTCCTATCTTCGTGTACGCAATATTACACTTGGGTATACCATCGACAATAAAATTTTACGGAGCAAGGTGGTCAACAACATCAAGGTGTTTGTTTCGGGTGAAAACCTATTTAAAGCCGACCACATGCCAAAAGGGATGGAGGCTGATGGTGAAAACATAGGATCAGGAGGTATTTATCCATTCCTGAAAAAGTACAGCTTTGGCGTTAATGTCACGTTTTAAATCATCAAAAACCGCAGAATATTATGAAAAAGAAATTTATACACTATATCCTTTGCCTGGGGCTATCCACATCGTTAACGAGCTGCAGCAATTTACTGGATCTCGATCCGGAAGGTACATTGACAGAACAAAGTACTTTCACAAATTATAATAACTTTATTTCTTATGCTTGGCAATTCTATGGCACTTTTCCAGGCTATAGTAATGCAGCGCCTGATGCTGAGGTCCATGGTGACCTATTTGCCAAGGCACAGGCAAACGCCACTTCTGATTGGGCTTGGCAGCGGAAGGTGGTTCCATCCACAAGTGACGATTACAGTAACCCATTTGTGCAGATACGATCGATCAATGTGCTTTTGGATAATATAGAAGGTGCAGGTCAATTGTCTGAGCCAGAAAAGAAGCATATCCGTAGCATAGGCTACTTTTTTAAGGCTTACCAATACATGGATCTGCTTAACAAATTCGGTCAGGCGATCTGGGTAGAGCGCACGATTAACGATGGTGATACCGATATTCTGTACGGTACCCCTGGAAGTCGTGATGAGATTGCCGCACACATCGCTGAAATGCTCCGTTATGCTGGAGAAAATATCAAGGAAAACGGGGACGGCCCCAATACCATAAATCGTCAGGTTGTCTTGGCGCTGACCGCACGTTTTGGCTTACGGGAAGGGACCTGGCGGAAATATCATCAGCTTAAAGATGCCGAAAAATACCTCAGGCTGTCAACAGCAGCGGCCGAAAAAATTCTATCCAGTACGATACCACTGTTGAGCAATTATGACCTGCTGTTCAACAGTGAATCATTGGCTAATGTAGCCGAGGTCTTTCTGTATAAACAGTATGAGCTGAATCAGATTACACATAGTTTAGCATCCCTGGCACGTAATTCCTCCGGCAGATGGGATCTCACCAAGAAAGCTGTGGATATGTACCTGATGAAAGATGGGAAAACCCGCTGGATAAGCCCATCATTTGATGGAGATGAAAGTGCATATGCTGAATTCCGGAACCGTGATACCCGTCTATACTTTACCATTCCACCTCCTTATAAAGTTAAAATAGGAGCAACAAATATGCTTTGGGAGTATACCGATGATCCCAAGGACCGGGAGTATATCGATTTGATGGCCACACTTTCAGACGATAAGCATAAAACTTTACCCTGGATGAACTGGGAAGGTCTAATATTGAAAGAAGAACCGCATTATGTAGATTTCACCAATGGACAACCCTATAGTGTGAGTTATACCGGATACCGATTTTACAAATTCAGTAATAAAATCAATAGAATCCAGAATGTGGATATCAACGATGCTCCTATATTCAGACTCGGGGAACTATTGGTAGGCTATGCAGAAGCAAAATATGAACTGGGGGAAATCAACCAGCAAATTATCGATCAAACGATAAACAGATTAAGGGCACGCGGAGGAGTGGCTCCACTGCAGTTAACTGCAATTCCACAGGACCCTAAACGTGATGAGACTGTAAGCCCAGCACTGTGGGAAATACGTCGGGAGCGTGCTGTTGAACTGATGGGTGAAGGATTTCGGTTCGATGATCTCAGAAGATGGAAAAAAATGGATTATGCTGTTGCTCAGAAATTAGGAAGATATATTACCAAGGGGGTGGATGTCCCTGCCAATACGCCCATTCCGGTAGAAAATGGACAGGCAAAAGGCTATATCGCCTACGAAGGTAAAGCACCATCTCCATTTCCTGAGTACTATTATTTGTATCCGATACCAGCGGCAGAACTGGTACAGAATAAAAGTTTAAAACAGAACGAAGGTTGGTAAAAATAATTTAGAACACATGAAAGCACTAACATTTATCGCGCTGAAGAAAGCAGTCTTAGCTACCCTATTGGTGGCAACAACAAGCTGTATTTTTGCGCAAACTGGAAACAAAAGACCAAATATAGTTTTTATTATGGCTGATGATCTTGGTTATGGCGATTTGGGGGTTTATGGGCAGACGAAGATTGACACCAAACATATCGATTCATTGGCCCGAGCCGGTATGAAGTTTGACAACTTTTATGCGGGAACGTCGGTGTGTGCCCCATCACGTTCCTCCTTGATGACCGGACAGCATACTGGGCACACTTACGTCCGGGGCAATAAGGAAATTGAACCAGAGGGCCAACAGCCACTGGCCGATTCGGTGCAGACTATCGCTATGCTGTTGCAAAAGGCAGGTTATACCACTGGTGCCTTTGGCAAATGGGGATTGGGCATGGTGGGTACAAGCGGTGCACCGGATCAGAAAGGATTTGACGAATTTTATGGATACAATTGTCAACGACAATCGCATCGTTATTACCCTACCCACCTCTGGCATAATAAGCAACGGATCGAACTTGATGGCAATGGATTGATGGCAAAGGGTCAGTATGCACCGGCATTGATTCAGGAGAGGACCCTTGCTTTTATCGATGCCAACAAAGATAAACCCTTCTTTCTTTTTGTTCCTACTGTACTGCCGCACGCCGAGCTCGCAGGACCAGAGGATGAGTATTACAAACAATATGCCCATGAGTTTGATGAAAAGCCGTTCCGGGGCAATGATTATGGCCCCAAGGCAACAGTTCCGGGATATGCAGGTGTAGATAAGCCCCATGCGATGTATGCTAGTATGGTAAGCCGGATGGATGCGTATGTAGGTCAAATCGTTGAACGACTACGTCAAAATAACCTGCTGGACAATACCATTATCCTATTCACTAGTGATAATGGGGCGCATAAGGAAGGCGGAGCCGACCCCAACTTTTTCAATAGCTCAGGCGGATTGAGGGGGACAAAGCGTGATCTTTATGAAGGCGGGATAAAGACTCCGTTCATTGCTTATTGGCCAGGTAAAATTGCCGAAGGAAAAACATCAAATTATGTAGGCGCCTTTTGGGATATTATGCCAACGATGGTTGAACTAGCCAAAACAGATCATCCTAGATATACCGATGGGATTTCTTTTGTTCCCACTTTGCTGGGGCAAAGCAAAAAGCAAAAGCAGCATGACTATCTTTATTGGGAATTCCATGAGGACGGAGGACGTCAGGCTGTGCGTAAAGGTAATTGGAAGCTCATATTGCAGCAAGTAATGAGCGGCGCACCAATAGCGGAATTGTATAATCTTAAACAAGATCCAAAGGAGCAGCATAATATTGCTACCGATAAGCCCAGAAAAGTAGCGGAATTACGCCGTTTGATCGAGGAAGCGCACGTTGAAAGTCCTATTTTCCCTTTGACCAAGAAGGCTCAATAAACATTCATTGGCTTAGTTGAGCGAAATAAGTTAAACCCAGAAACAAGATCAGCTTTGTGGTCATAAAACGATGGAATATAAGATGTTCCATCGTTTTATTGTTAAATAAGCATGACAAAGGATCTAAGGTACACTGCTAAATTTTCATAATGCTATTACCTACTTTTTTGATTGACTGGCGGCATAGCCCGTGATCTGCTAAAACAAAGCAGGCCTGAGATTGGTTTTTAATGGGAGATTCCTGATCTCGCTATGCGAGTTCAAGTTTCGGCTTGGCTGGCCAAAGCAATTGAAGTAAATAGCAGTCAAGGGAATATAGAGCGGGCGACACGTATGAAAAGAAGAAAATTTTTAGTGCAAACAGGCCTTGTAGGAGCAGGTTTCGCCTTGAGTGCAGCAAGGCCTGATATTTTGATGGCAACAATTAAAGACGATAAGATGGTAACACCTGAAAATTTAGTTCAACAGAAACGGTTTCGTCCCAGCGATAAAGCTGGATTTGGAGGGGTAGCCCTAGGTAATGGATTTCAGTACAACTCAGATCTTGACTGTCTACAGGCAGTAGAAGCGGCCTGGAAGGCAGGGGTACGATTATTTGATACTTCACCCTGGTATGGTCTGGGCATCAGTGAGCGTCGAATGGGCTTATTTTTAAAAGATCAGCCCCGGGAGAGCTTTACGCTTTCAACCAAAGTGGGACGCCTCCTAGTGCCCAAAGAAGATTTTACCATGGAACAGTTGTTATGGAAGGGGAAACTAAATTTTAGCTATACCTATGATTATAGTGCTTCCGGGGTACGAAAAAGTGTCGAAGACAGCCTACAGCGCCTGGGACTGTCGTCTATCGATGTTGTCTTTATTCACGATCTTTCACCCGATAATGGCGACATGAAGGACAGCTATGCCAGCTATTTTGAGCAAGCCGCTAAAGGCGCTATGCCCGAGCTGACCAAGATGCGGGAAGAAGGGATCATAAAGGGATGGGGGCTAGGGGTCAATACCATAGAACCCATATTGCAAACCCTGGATGTTGCAGATCCCGATATTTTTCTTTCTGCCTGCCAATATTCGTTGATAAAACACGACGACGCGCTGAATCAGGTATTTCCGAAAGTTGCGGCCCGCGATGTGTCCATTGTTGTGGGGGCACCCCTATGTGCCGGTTTCTTGTCGGGTAAAGACCGTTATTTGTATGATGGCAGCTTTCCGGCAGGCGTGAAGGAAAAACGAACGGCTTTGCAGCGCGTGGCTCAGAATCATGCCGTGGACCTACGTACCGCCGCGCTACAATTTTCGGCTGCACCTGCCGAGGTTTCAGGCGTTATACCAGGAGCACATACTGCTGAACAGGCCATACAAAATGCAGCGTCTTTCAAGGCTACGATTCCAGTAGGTTTTTGGGAGGAATTAAGGCATGAAAAACTCATTGCTGAAAATGCACCAGTACCGAAGGCATAGTCAGATCCGCGGAAAAATACCAGCTATTTTGCCGCAAATTGTCAACCTCATCAAGCCAAATATGGGTTTTTACTGCAGTGAGATTACTTAAAGAATATGATCGATTTTCATAAAATTTTTGCGGACGGCGTAGATTTTTCCTTTCTGGTTGAAATTGGCGCAAGGACCATTATAATGTTCCTGTTGATATTAATTATCTTGAGACTGTCAGGAAGGCGGGGCGTACGTCAGTTGACCCTTTTTGAGGTCGCTATTATCATTAGTTTAGGATCAGCTGCCGGAGACCCCATGTTTCAGGAGGATCTTCCCATATTCTACTCCGTGGTTGTATTTATTTGTGTTATTGTGGTCTATAAATCGATTACCTGGCTGGCTTCCCGTTCCGAAAAGGTTACGCTGTTGTTGGAAGGAAAAGTACTGCCTGTGGTAAAAGATGGCGTGTTCGATATTAAGCATGAAAACGATAATAATTTTTCCAGGATGGAATTTTTCGCTGAATTGAGGAACTTAAATGTTGAACATTTGGGCCAGGTGAGGGAAGGGGTGTTGGAGATTGACGGGACCTTAAGTGTTTTGTTTTATGCTGATGACAAGGTCCGTTATGGATTGCCCCTGTTCCCATCAGCCTATAAAGCGGTGACAAGTGTAGCTTCCCCGGGACCCTATGCCTGTATGTATTGTGGGCAAGTGCTGTCTGATCTTGCACATCATTCAGCTGCCTGTCCGCGATGTAATCGAAAGAAATGGTGCAAAGCTTTAAATAATAAAAGAGTTTAAATATACAGGTCATGCCGTTCTATCCATCCCTCTCATTCAAACAAAACTTATCTCCGACCTGTCGGTATCTCCGCGGTGCCGCTTACATACTTTTCTTTCGACGCTAGTTTTATCTCGCGCGGAGTCTTTCCAAAATGCTTTTTGAAGGCATGGGTAAAATGGTGTGGATATTCATAACGACAATATCCAGCTATCTCCTTAATACTGTAATCTCCACTTCCTAGGGCATGCAAAGCCCATTCCATACGATGCTTACAGACAAATTTTTTGACCGAACAGTTGAAGTGCTGTTTAAATATACGTCCCAGTGTGGTTGGATTTGAATTGAACTGCTTACAGAGCAGATCGATATCGATTGGCTCATGCAGATGTCTGAGTATCCACTGTTTGATGAAGGAAGCTTTCTCCGCTCCTCTGACCTCCGGTGGTTGGCTATCCTGATCGGGACTCATTTCATAGTAATGGAGCAGTATCAGCAAGATAATTTCCCTTACTTTGACCCGGAAATAGGAGCGAGAGAGACTGGCTGGCATCGTGTTATCTATAATTTCTTTGAGGCATTCCCTTACCTTAAAAGGAATCGGTTGAGCCTGCGCAAATAGCTTAAAGCCTTTACCCTGGGCAACGGCTTTGTCAAATCGCTCCCTGATCAAAGGGCATACCAGCTCCAATGCGGAAAGGAAATCCAAAGGTAGCATCAGGTCGATACACCGCCGGTCGACCGTATAATGAAGATCACCACGCACATAAGGCATATAAAAAAGATTGAACTGCCCGTCTCTGATTTCAATCGGAAGATTGCTGTCCGATTCCTTGATAGGGATATACGAAGAATAGCCCTCGAGTTCAAACTGAATCTTTAAGAGACCGTTTTTGTGCGTAGTGGGGTATACAAACGGCTTTTTCAAGCTTAACTCCCGATAAATCAAAATATAATCGCGATCCTTCCAGATCTGTTCTTTGACATCTGCATAGCTGATATCATCCATAATGATGCTCATGTAATCTTCCTGGAGCGTAATCAGCCGATGCTCAAAGGCCGATGCGAAGCACAGATTCTCGTCTATCATGGTCAAAATTCGTTGATATAATACTCGTTTTCTCGTTGGTATTTCAACAAAAATACATTTTATTTTTGCAAAATTATTTAGACTTATTAAAAATAGATACTGTAATTCATGTAAAATGGGCAAGAGTAGCCGATTTTGCAACGCAGTGTTTTCAGCATGATTCATCATTAATCTACATACTATATATATTATGAAAAACAATTACATCACTTTTCAATCGCTGGGAATAGTGATTTTATTTAGCCTCATTTTTCCATGTGCCGCATTGGCGCAGCAAATGGGAAAAATAAGTGGGCAGGTCTTTACCACCGACCATAAACCCTTGGCGTATGCATCCGTCGTATTGCGCGATACACGTTTTGGCACCCGAGTGGATGAGCAGGGGAACTTTAGGCTGGAGGCACCGGCAGGAAACTATACCTTGGTCATTACCTATGCGGGATATGCCGCCATGACCAGATCGCTCCGGATCGAAGCCGGAGACAACCAATCCATTGATCCAATTATCATCGAATCAAAATACAACGAACTACGGGAAGTGGTTGTCGAGGATATTCAGAAGAATAAGTTTGCCCGAAAGGAAACAGAGGACATCTCGCGTATGCCACTGGCGAATCTACAGAATGCACAAGTGTATTCGGTCATTCCGAAGGAACTGATCCAGGAATTGGGTGCTACGGATTACAACACGGCCATGAGCCAGGTTGCCGGTGCAGTGGTGAGCAATGGGGTCAACGATAGTGGAAATCAGATTTACATGCGTGGATTCAATGCCTATGTGACCATGCGGAACGGTTTGCCGAGCAATCCACGTACAGCATCCGAGATATTCAATATTGAGCGGGTGGAGGTGATAAAAGGTCCCTCAGCAACCTTATTCGGATCACAGGTCACTTCCTACGGTGGGGTGGTCAACAATGTGACCAAGAAACCTTTCGAATCTTTCCGTGGTGAGGTAGGGTATACCACGGGGAGCTGGGGTATGAACCGTATCACGGCAGATATCAACACGCCACTCAATAAAGACAGGACTGCCCTGGCTCGTTTTAATTTAATGGGAAGTACGCAGGATGGTTTTCAGGATGCCGGAAAACAGAAGGCCATGGGATTTGCAGGTAGCCTCCTGTTCAAACCCAACGAACGCACCACCGTCCGTTTTGACGCAGATATCTATGTTCCCGAAAAAACATTATTAGCTTATGTAAGGAATACCAATAAGTTGTCTTACGGTACAATGGATAAAGTTCCGCTTCCATATGACCGCGCGATGTTGAGTGATGATATCACAACCTCACGGGCCAATATGAATGTCGGGACAGAACTGGAGTACCGCATTTCCGAAAACTGGGTCTCGCGTACTTCTTACCAATTTAATCAGAGCGGGGACAAAGAGTCAATTTTCTTTGTGCCAACTTATCTCAATGATAACCAGATTCAGCGGCGTTACCGTATTTTTGACCGCTATAATCTGACCTACAATTCTTTGCAGCAAAATTTTACAGGTGATTACTACCTGGGTAAAGTAAAGAATACACTCGTTGCAGGTCTTGACTATTCTTATTATAAGAGTACAGATCAGAGCATGTCACCTGCTTTTATTACCTACGATACCATCGGTATCACCGATGCGGCCTGGAAGCCGATCTCCCGGGCTGATATCCAAAAATCCAGGGCTGAAAATAGTCCCGGTGACTCTTATAGCCGATCCAGCTACAAAAACCTGAGTGCTTATATTTCGAATGTAACCAATCTATCGGACCGCTTGTTTGTGATGCTGAGCATGCGCCTGAACCACTATATTAATGGGGATTCCTATAGCTATACCCCCAATGTCAATCCGGCCATGAGCACCGCGGTAACGACTGAGGGTTATAAGCAGACCAATGTATCGCCAAAAATTGGGTTAGTATACCAGCCGATCAAAGATCAGCTGTCTGTGTTTGCAAACTACATGAACAGTTTCACCAATCTGGCTTCTTCACGTGGTTATGCCAGCGAAAATCAGGCTGGCGAACCCGAAATGATGAACTGGAAGCCGGAGCAGGCCAATCAATTTGAAGTGGGGGCAAAGGCCGAATTGTTCGGCGGGAAAGTAAATACCACGGTCAGTTATTACAACATTGAAGTGTCCAACATTCTCTGGACAGTTGCCGATGGCATCAGCGTACAGAACGGTAAATCAAGAAGCCGCGGGTTCGAATTTGATTTTATTGCCAGTCCATTGCGCGGCTGGAACGTAATTCTCGGCTATGGTTACAATGATAATAAATACATCAAAAATACAGCTTCCACACAGGGAAAACGTATGGTATGGACGCCTAAAAATGTTGCTAACGTATGGACATCCTACAAATTTCTTGATGGACGGATCAAGGGATTTGGGATCGGGGTCGGCTTAAATCATGTCGATAAAGTTTACCTGGACCTTGATGAGGTATTTGCAACACCTGCCTATACGGTATTCGGTGCGACAGCATTTTATGATCAGCCCAAATATAGGATTGGATTAAAGCTCAATAACCTGGGCAATATCGATTACTGGGATTTTTATGGAAAACCACAGAAGCCGACCGAAGTGCTGGCTAGTTTGTCCTTCAAATTCTAATCTACAGACTTAAAGAAAAAAGAAATGGCAACGTATACCCCCAAATTGAAACCCAGACCAGTAGTGGTGGACCAGGTCCCCAAGCGGAAAGGAAAGACAGCTTTCATGCGCTTTATTTCATGGATACACCTTTGGCCAAGCATTGTCTCTGGTGTGATTCTGGTTTTTGTATGTCTTACTGGTGTGATCATTGTCTATGGCGACGAGATCATGGATATCTGTGCCGGTGATGCGCGTTTTGTCAAGGAAGTGAAAGTGCAGAAGGCGACGAGTCAAGAACTGTTGACATCCATCAAAAAAGGCAGTCCTGACCTGGCTATTTCGGAACTTGTCTTTTTCAAGGACCCAAAGCGCTCTGTTCGTGCAAGGGTATTTGATGGAAAGAGCAAAAAATTGGCTCATCTTTACATCGATCCCTATACTGCGGAGGTACTCAAGGTCGATACGACCATCTATTTCTTCTATATCACGGCACATCTGCATGCCAGCTTGCTGGCAGGTAAGGTGGGGGGATGGATCGTGGCCATTTCAACGATAATCTTTTTGATCAGCTCCATCACGGGACTGGTACTCTGGTGGCCCAATCGATGGAACAAGACCACGAGACAGGCCAGTTTTACGATCAAGTGGAAGGCAAAATTCAAAAGGCTGAATTATGATCTTCACAACGTATATGGATTTTACTCGTTGATTTTATGCGTGGTATTGAGTGCTACAGGATTGCTTATATTTTTTCATCCACTGGGTGAACTCACGGTAAAACTTGCGGGCGGATCGGCAAACCATGTGGCGGAGAACCTCCCTAAAGCAATCAAAGGGAAAACAGAGCTGGATATGGTACCTATCGTTGATCAGCTTTTCAGCAATGAATATGCAACCAAAAAAAATATCGGTATTTGGATTTACAGACTTGAAAAATCTGGCGCTTATGTGTTCTCTGGGGGGACCTCAGGTCTGAAGAGCACCGAAAATATGGATATTGCCGTTTTTGATAAGTATACTGGGACCCGTATCACTGTCTCCGAGCAAGATAACATCCACGAGAAAGTAGAGAATTATGTCTGGCAGCTCCACATGGGGCAATGGTGGGGGCAGTTTGGTAAACTATCTACCTTTTTGGCAGGCATAGTCGCTACATCTCTTCCTATTACAGGCTTTTTGATCTGGTGGGGGCGCAAAAAAAGGAAATTAAAGCGGCTTGGTTATTAAGTCCACTATAAAAGCTTGATCATGCAGATTTATGAAGAATTGAATGCTTCAAGCAAAACATAGTCTCGGTTGTGATCTGTTAATTGCAAACCATTAGTTAATAGCTGTATTTCCTTGATGGCTCAAACGTAAATTTTCACGGAGGTTTTTCCAATATTTCAGATGATAATGGATTCCCAACATTTCGATGGATGTTGAGTAAACGTAATGTCTTCTTAGCCTATTTATTAATTTATTGAATAACTATTGATGAAAAAATGGCTATCTTTTGTGCAAATACCAGATTGAATATCAAAAGTGAAAAGATGAGCTATCTCGATACGCTAAAATATTGGCGCAACTCCTTGGCGGATGCGACCAGACCAGCTATTAGACTTAATGAAGGTAAAGTAAGTTATGTTATAGAAGGAATAGATGCTATTGATCTTGCAACAGGAAAAGTGTTGCCTGACTTAGCAAAAAAAATCATTGACCAGGAGAGTGTCAAGTTAAATGAGCAAAAAGGCATAAAGGATCGTCAAGATCCTGAATGGGTTCAACTTGATAAAATAGCTGTACTGATTAGTCCCTTTGTTATTAACAGTAAAGTGGGACATAGCAAGGGTATCCAGGACGAAAATCTGATGCTTCCTTTTTTGATAAGAGCCAATTTGGATCGTATAGGAGGTTTGTCTATACCTGACGAAACGATGCCCTATGTTTGCCGGGATTATTTGGAACCACTGCCGCCCCAGTCCTTGGACTATGTGTTTTCCTCGGTCGATCAGGTCGATCAAGCTTTTTCAGATGTTTTTGTCGGAACCGATTGGAAGCAATATTACCGACATCTTGCCGATCAATTTTCTGCAATGACCGAGCAGCATATGAATAGTTACTTAGCTGTTGATTATGAGAAATTTGAACGTTGCGTTTTAATCATTGACGAATCGATCCAAATGGCAGCTGATGGTATTGTTAAGCTTTACGACCATCTTATTCATCTCAATATGGAGGAGCTTCCGCTTTTGACAAATTTGGCACGGTTTGATCCCACTGGTCTCAGGCCGTTGATTCCTTATTCAGAATTCGTTCAAAGGAGCATCTTCCACCTAGGCCAAATGGGGTACGAATATCCACTTTCCATTACGCAAAGGCAAAGTTTATACGAGATCAATCGAATGGAAGACGGGGAAATCCTGGCTGTAAACGGTCCTCCCGGAACGGGGAAGACAACTTTATTGCAGAGTGTGGTCGCCAACGAGGTTGTGAAATCTGCAATAAGGGGGGAAGAGCCTACGGTAATACTAGCTTGTTCAACTAATAACCAGGCCGTCACTAATATTGTTGACAGCTTCCAAAATGTGAAAACAAAAAATGAACCGTTATATTCAAGGTGGATCCCAGCTATCAACAGCTTCGCGTTATATCTTCCTAGTACAGGGAAGGAGGTATCTGAGCAGATACCTTTTCAAAAATTAAAGGGTGGTATAGCAGACCGTATTGAAAACGAGAATTTCTTATACAGGGCAAAACAGATATTTATAGACAACTTTCATCAACAGTTCCCTGCACAGAAATTTATTAAAAGCCCCACGGAAATCGCTGGATTCCTACGGGCAGCGCTCCTGGAGCGTGAGGATGAACTCAAGCAGGGGACTACAAATTGGAACGCGTATATAGAGATCCAACAGCTGATCGGAGGATTACAGTATAAAGGAGAAATTAGTCTTGGACAAGGCGATTTTCTTTCCCAGGTCATTACCATCACAAATGAGCTTAAAGATGGCGAGCGGATAAAAAATGAGTATTATCTAAGAGAACCTTGGTGGATCAAAGTTTTTATCTTTTTGCCCTTCGTTGCTAAAATCCGGGAACAACAGTTGAAAGCTTTGTTCCGCGGTCTTAGGTTTGATCTCTCTGCGGTTGATATAAAAAGGACAAGAGACATCGATCAATTTTTTGAATCAAAGTTTGAGCTCTTGCAAAAGATAGAAGACCGGATTCGTCAATGGGAAGCCTGGAAGGAAAAGAATAAAATCCACACAGATCCACCTTTAAGTGAAAATGATTATTTAGCTGTCGGAAATGACAAAAAGCCTTTTTTCTTTGACGAATTGGAGACTGGCCTTAAGAATGACATGTTTTTCCTTGCCGTGCATTATTGGGAAGCACGTTGGCTGTGCGAGGTTGAGTTGGCCCTTGACGAGAATAGCCATTGGAAAACTGTCGACCAGTTTGCCTTAGCCCGCTGGCGGCGTTTTAGCATGCTTTTTCCATGTTTTGTATCTACTTTTTATATGGCTCCCAAATTCTTTCAGAAGTTAAAGTACGAGGGAATGGATGCCAATGGAAGGAAAAAATGGGATAGTGAACCCTTGTATTCAGCTATTGATTATTTGATTGTTGACGAAGCCGGGCAAGTAACTCCGGAAGTAGGGGCTGCGACTTTCGGTCTTGCCAGGAGAAGTATTGTTGTCGGGGATATTCTTCAGATAGATCCGGTATGGAGCGTGAGTAAACCCGTAGATAAAGCAAATTTGTACAAGCATGCACTTTTAAGAAATGAGGGCGACTATAGTGTATTAAGTGATGCCGGCTTTCTGTGTAGTACAGGGTCGATCATGAAATTGGCACAAAAGACAGCACCACATCACGAAAGAAAAAAGCTGTCTCGCGGTTTATGGTTGACAGAGCACCGCCGCTGCTATGATGAAATTATCAGCTATTGTAACCAGTTGGCCTATAAAGGACTTTTGCAACCAAAGAAGGGAACGGCACCAAAGGATTTAGTGTTACCACCGATGAAGTTTATACATCACGATTTTGATACTGATCCATCGCCGGTCAGTAAGGCAAATCGTGGAGAGGCGTCGTTTATAGCAAGATGGATTTCCGAGCACAGTGCACATATCCTTGCTTATTATCAACAGTTGGAGGCAGCAGCTGCAGTCAAGGAAAATCGGGCTGCCAAGCAATTGATCATCGGAGACCTGATTGCCGTAATCACGCCTTTCGCTAGGCAAAAAGTTATACTCAAGTCGGTCTTGCAAAAAGCAAATATCCCCATGAAGAATCTGACCATTGGTACGGTCCATGCCCTGCAAGGGGCTGAAAGACCCATTATCCTGTTTTCATCGGTATATGGTCCAAATATGAAAAATACTAGCTTTTTCTTTGATATGGGTCCAAATATGTTAAATGTTGCGGTATCGCGAGCAAAAGACTCATTTATTATGTTTGGTCACGATAATTTGTACAGAAACAATACGGATCGAAGTCCTTCATCGCTATTATATAGGTATATGAAGAAAGAGGAAGGGTACAATTAGGGATATAAATCATTTATTAGAATCAGCTTTTCAATTTTAAATTCTATCGCTGATATAAGTAGATCAATGTAAATTATTTGTTAAATTAGATATATGAAGAATAATTTAATAGCCATTTTAAGCCTTTTAACTATGGTGTTATCTTCTTGTTCTGGCGCACGAATTGCCACAATGAGACAATCGAAGATGGAGCAGCTTGAATTAGGCATGTCTAAATTGCAAGTTGTTGATATTCTCGGATCATCCTATTCAATTGCGGAAAAGGAAGCAAATGCTAAGGATACTATAGAAGTTATTTCCTACAGGAATTTTCCTTTTGATGACGAGTTCTATTTATTTAGGTTTAAGAATAATAAATTAGAGAAATGGCATCGCGAATTCCAGCCGATATACAAAGAAATAAAGCCGTAGATTTTAATGTTACCTAGCTTTGTACAAAGGAGCTAATCAATCAACCTAGTTACTGGACTGGCTGATGTCATGACCAATAGTGACCCGATCGTCTATATAATTTATGCTTTTATTTTTTTCTTTAGAAAGAACTCTTAGATCTGTGAAATCACCATCCGAATCATTTCCTGTCCAAAAACCGATCTTTCCCCAAGAGGCTTGAAGCAATGGTTTAATGACTAACACAGGAGTTTTGTCCCTATTGATGTAAGTTTTAATGGCTTCTGCTGATACTTCAATTTTGACATGAAACCAGCCATTCGGATCTACATCATGGAGCAAGGGGGCTTCGTACTTATCTGCAAATTCTTTTCTGAGGTATGGCCAATCATTTTTCGGAAGTGCTATATATTGCACAGCATGTTTTCTCCTGATCGGGTCATTGGATCGAAAATTGAACGGCTGAAAGTAAATTGCTTGATATGTACTGTCATTCGTCCCATGAAAAGCAATACCGACAAAACTTTCCTGCAGAACATCTTTACCTTTGACATCGAATTCAATTGTGCCACTTTCGAATAGAAAATTTTTAATCCAGACTATACCAGCATTAGGCTTTCCTTTGACATGTAAAAACTGCGAATTATTATTGGTTGAAAAAATCGAGAATTTTCTGTTTACAGCTTCCAGACTTTCCTCACTTAGTAAAGGCCTGTAAACTTGTTGTCCAAACAGTTTAACAGATAAAAAAAGCAGAACTAACGAACTAATTGTAATTTTGATCCTGAACATATTATTAAGATTTGATATATATTTTTGGTTTCATTTGCTGATTTAAATCTAGTATATCGCTAACTTTTTATAAATTCATTTGCTGTTCAAAAAAGTTCAAATTAATATTCTGCATAAACATGTCTGAAAACCAGTCTTATATCGATCATTGCAAAGCCTTAATTGAAGAAAAGCTGGAGTGGGGAAATAGTGCTGAATGGCAATCCCAAGATTATGACAATCTCAGTGAACAGATCTTGATTGAAACAAGAACGCTGATCAGCGCGAGTACATTGAAAAGAATTTGGGGAAAAGTAAAATATCAAAGCAAACCCAATATAACAACCCTTGATACATTATCGAGGTTCATCGGTTATCAAAATTGGAGGGATTTTGTCAAGTCCTGTCGAGAAATAGCGGAGCCAAAAGACGTTGTTTCATCTTCCATACCTGTAGTTAAAAAAAGTTTATTTAAAATTCTGGCAGTAACATTAGTTCTCGTTTCTTTATTTTTTCTAGTTGGCTTTTTATTACAGAAAAAAAATGCTAGCAAATTACAAATCGATAACGTGAAATTTAATAGCAAAACTGTTTCGGTTGGCGTTCCCAATACAGTCATATTTGAATATGATGCCGTGCAGTCCAATGCCGATAGTGTATTTATCCAGCAGAACTGGGATGAAAAGAGAAGGGTCAAAGTAAACAAGTTTCACCATCAACATGCAAGTGTTTACTACTTGCCCGGATACTACCGTGCTAAGTTGGTACTGAATGATTCCATAGTCAGAGAACACGACATATTTATAGAAACTGAAGATTGGATAGGGGTATTGTATAAAGATTCTATACCTTTTTATTTACCGAAAGATCGTTATCGTCATAACAGTTGGTATGGTATTTCACCCCAAGAAATAGATCGCTACCTACCTGCTAACGGTGCGCTACCTTCATTTATATTGACTCATGTCAATCGAGGTCTTACGGTAGACAGTCGCTTCTTTTTATTATCAGTTAATATTCAAAATACATTTGCTCATCCGGCTGCTCCATGCAGATATACTGATCTCACAATTCTCGGTACTGAAGGAGCGATAATCATTCCTCTTTCTAAAGCTGGCTGTGTTGGGGAGAATAAGCTAAGAATAGGGGACCAACTCATCAATGGCAAGTTCCACGATCTGTCTGCATTTGGGATTGATTACGCTACCCCTGTTAACGTTGAATGTGATGCACGGTCTGGAAAAATTAAAATTAAATTAAATGGCAAGCTAGCCTATGAAGGGAAAGCTTATAAAGGGATTGGGGATATTGTAGGCATAAGAGCCAAGTTTCAGGGAGCAGGACGTTTAGATTCTTTTCAACTGAGGAAGGCTCAATAAAATAAATCTACGTTGCTTGTCCATTGCCGTGCTTTTGCTGGAGCACTGCAATTCCTTCTATCTTTTTGCAAAGATCCATATTGTATAGTTTAGACACGTTGTCCGATGTAAGGGATACTGCCATATTCAAATATCGTCAAATTCATTTGCATTGCTGTAATCAATAATACAGGCCGAGCTAGGTATATTAATCTTTTTTTATTTAAAAACAACAATGTTGCATTTATGTGTTTTTATATTATATTTGCAACAAAGTTGAATTTAGTGAAAAACATCATCTGTCTTTTTCTTATTTTTTGTTCCTGCCTTTTGCGGGCACACCAGTTGCGTATCCGGATAATAGATACCGCCACCAGCATATCGCTTCCTGGATCCGAAATAAAGATAAATGGGATAGATACTTTGCCCCGAAAATATGTTGGTGATAAGCAGGGAAAGGCAATTATGCTCAAAGAGGTTAGTGTTGCCGGAACCCAGGCCACCCGTGATGCCCAACATTCAGTTCATCAGGTAAAAATCCTTGATGCTGCACGTATCCGTGCGCAGGGAGCTGTCAACCTGACGGATCTGCTATCCTCTCAAATGAATGTACGGTTGGTAAACGATAATGTCAACGGGGCCAATATCATGGTGCAGGGGCTCTCTGGTCAGAATGTAAAGATCTTACTTGACGGAATACCGATTATTGCGGGAGAAAACAATCAGCTGGATCTCAATCAGCTGGGTTTGAGCAATGCAGCAAGGGTGGAGTTCGTGGAAAATGCGATGGCTGTTCAATACGGCAGCAATGCCACCGCAGGTGTGATAAATATTGTCACTAAGGCAACCGATGGTAATAAACCGATTGAGGGCAACCTATCCGCATTCTATGAAACAGCTGGAAAATATAATGTGGATGGACTATTGGGCATCCGATTTGGTGACAGCAGCCGACTGTCAGTCGCTTTGGGTAGGAATCAGTTCCAAGGGTTCTCTACAGATGAGAAGCCCCGGAGCAAACTTTGGAATCCTTCTTTACAGTATTCCGGAAATTTGCGCTATTTCAAAGATTGGAAAAAGTTGCAGCTTAAACTGGCGCACAATCAATTTTATGAGAATCAAATCAATAAGGGAGATCCAGATCCTGGATTTCTTTACCGTACCACCAATGATGTCGAATTTATTACCAACAGGTTTAATTCCGTCCTGGGCCTTTCCGGTGAATTATTTGATAAGTTTAAGATTGATATAACCAACAGTTATCAGCATTATAGCCGGGATAATCATGAGTATCTTGTTAACCTTACAGATGAAACCCGTAAAGAATTAAACCATGCTGACACCTGGTTTGGTAGTTATGCCTTTCGCGGAAACGGTAACTATCGACCACAGGAAGGGAGGTTGGCCTATCTGGCTGGCTATGACATTAACCTCAACCGCTCTAAAGGTCAGCATATTGACCCGCAGGGGTCATCTATGGACGATTATGGGATCTACGGCGGTATAGGCTATCAAGTGGTGCCATCCCTGTACATACAAGCTGCCCTTCGCTGGCTGCACAACTCAAAATTCAGTGCAGATCGCATCAGTTTTCTGGGGACAAGGCTACCTCTAGTACCCGCATTAAATATCAAATACGATATTGTTGATTTGGGATCGATCCGTCTGGCGTATACCAAATCCTTTCGTGCACCAAGCTTGCGGGAGCTGTATTGGGACTTTCAGGATGCCAACCATAGCATCAATGGTAATCCAGACTTAAAGCCTGAGCTTGCGGATAATGTGACAGCGTCATTATCCTTCCTGTGGCAACATGGCAATCATCGGTTCGGATTATCTCCAATGTTATATTACAACCACATCTTAGAAAAAATTGAGCTGGTCGATAAAGATCGAACCACCATGGAGCCACATCGTCAATATGTCAACGTGGCCATGGTTTACCAAAATATCACCCGTTTTTATACCTACGGAGGCAATCTAGGGTTTACATACAGCTACAAAAATATTTTTAGTGTGCGCCCCGCTATTGGCCTATTGATACGCTCGGGCAGTAATTCGCTCAATACAATCTACCGTACCCCCGAAGCCAACGCAACCGTCACATACAACAATGCATGGTCGGGTGTTACCGGTTCCCTATTTTATAAATATAACGGGAAGCTTTCGCGATTTGGACTCAATGCGGAAGGCCAGCTACAGGATCGTTCACAGGGAGACTATCACCTACTGGATTTTAGCCTCGCCAGAACATTCGCGACCAAATGGTTTGTCACTCTGGGCGTAAAAAATATTGCCGGCGTGACAGAAGTGGAGCAAACGAATACCGGAAACGCCAATGGTACAGACTACAGTCCAAAGCTCCCTGTGGCACAGGGCAGACAAGCATTTTTTCGCCTTACCCGGCAATTTTAATTGGGGTAGGCACAGCATATTAAAGATAAATGAAATCATGAATGTAAAAAAATTAAAATTCGGCAGTTTGACGCTACTCTTCCTTGTGGGCCTGGCTTCCTGTAAAAAGGACAAACCTTTTACCGAACTGGAGCCTGTTGAAGGTACCATCGTCGCAGAAGTGGGGGCGGAGCTAAAAAATCAGATTTATTTTGATCTCAGTGAAGGCACGACTTTTACCGTTCCTGTCAATGCCTGGGATATCGCTTTTGAGAGCGAAGGTGGCTTTGTGGTTAAGGTAAACTCAGCCAAGAAATCGGGCGTGTGGAATACCGGACAGACGGATTTCAACGCTGTGACTGTGGCATCCACCACACCCGGGGCCTTTAAATTTGACAATGCGGATGACGAAAAGGGTGGAACAGCAATCGGTAAGTGGGGGACCGCCGGGCTGTCCGATAAAAAGGTGTATGTTATCAATCTCGGGCTAAATCCACCGGCATCAACAACCTTGATCGGATATAAAAAATTTATTATAGAAGGTTTTGCCAATGACGCCTATACGCTTCGATATGCCAACCTGGATGGTTCGGATGAGAAAACGGTACAGATCCCCGTCAACAAGAAAAAAAATTACACCTATTATTCGTTTCAGACAAATGGTATTGTCAATATTGAACCAGATAAAGGGAAATGGGATATTTTAATTAGCGGATATACCCGTCCTGGGGGCGGCCCACCTCCGTACAGTTTTGTCATCAGCGTCGGGGTGCTTGTCAATACCTATAGTGGGGTGCGGGTAGCGGTCGATAATCCTGCCAAGGAGCTGGAGAAAACAGACAGTCCCACAGGTGCTATCAACACATTCCCATCGTCAAATAGTCGATACGAACAAATTACAGTGAGTAACTATACTGCCCTACAGCCCTCCGACAAACAATTGGTGATTGGATCGGACTGGTATCAGATTCTTCAGCCACACCGAAACGGAAATTATAAGATTTATGATTGGAAAACCTATGTCGTCAAAGATACTGATGGCCGTTATTTCAAAATGAGGTTCCTGGCCTACAAAGGTGGGCCTAATGTAACGGTAGGTTATCCGACTTTCGAATATAAAGAAATTAAATAATCCTTAAAATCCATCCATAACATGAGGGTGTTTATTAACAGGCACAAACGAAGATTATTGCAGGCTTTGGCCTTGCTGCTAACGGTGGTTGCGCTATCTGCACTGAATAGCTGGTTTTTGGCTCCGACGCGAATTGCATTTGTCAATTTTCCGGAATTTCGATTATCGGCGATTAGTAAGGCCAAAGACAATCCATTTGTACAGACAGCAATATTAGCCGAAGATCAATTGGATAAAGCCGGGAAATATAGTGCAGTTTTTATATTTGGCCGTGGCTTTCATCTTGATGAGAAGCAGCAAGAACAGCTGCGCCGGGCCAGCCGTTCAGGGACAGCCATCTACGTGGACGGTGCTACTGATCCAGCAATGGATTTTACCAATCTGCAAGGCGATACATTGAAAACTGTAAAAGCCTATCTGGACTATGGTGGGGGACAAAATAATAAAAGCCTGCTCAATTATACCCGAAAAATCATTGACGGAAAATCGCTCTTTGCCCATTCTATTGTTCCCCCGGAAAAGATAGATCGCGATGTGCTGTTTCATCTGGATGAGCGGCTGACGTTCAAGAGTCCCGAACAATTTAAGAATTACGGCAAGAAGAAAGGCTTTATTAAAGACGGTGCTCCCGTCGTAGCCTTGTTAACGTCGGTACCCGGTCCCTTCAACGCCAACCGTGATCACCTAAATAGCCTCATCACAGCATTACAGGACAAAGGCCTGAATGTATATCCGATTGCGGCATCCAGTAGCCGGGCCAAATGGTTGAAACAGCTGCGACCCGACCTTGTGGTCCTGATGCCGCATGGCCGGTTTATCCTGGACAGGCCGGACACTACAGCTGCTTGGCTCAGGGCCAATCATATTCCGGTACTGGCACCGGTCAGTGTATTTGAGCCTTATGATAAATGGAATACGGATCCCCATGGCATGACAGGCGGGCTTCTCAATATGTCCATTACGTTGCCCGAAATCGATGGTGCCGTAGCGCCTTATGCCATTGTGGCCCAGTATCGGGATGAAAATGGTTATCTGTCTTTCCGGGCAATTCCGGACAGGTTAGATAAGTTTGCGGAGATGGTGACGAAACGAATAGCGCTGAAACAGAAAGCCAATAGCGACAAAAAAATAGCGATCTACTATTTTAAGGGGCCAGGTAAAAGTGCACTGGCAGCAGCCAATATGGAGGTCGTGAAGAGCCTTTACAATTTGTTGCTACGCCTCAAGCGGGAAGGTTATCGTGTCGATGGGATCCCTGCGTCTGCCAAAGACCTTGACGCATTGATCCAACAGAACGGGGCGGTATTAGGAGCTTATGCAAAGGGGCGCATTGATGATTTTCTAGCGCAGGGAAAACCCGATCTGATCTCCACTGCCGAATATGAAAAATGGGCACGGCAAGATCTGACGGCACAGCGCTGGCAGAGCGTCATCGCGCGGTACGGCCCTGCTCCGGGCAAATACCTGACACTACGCAAAGCGGATAGTAGCTATATCGCTGTCGCCCGCATCCAACTGGGTAATATCGTGTTGCTGCCCCAACCCATGGCGGGCATAGGCGACGACACATTCAAGATCGTTCATGGGACAGATCAGGCTCCGCCGCATACCTACATCGCCAGTTATCTATGGTCCCGGCATGTTTTTCATGCCGATGCGGTCATGCATTTTGGTACACATGGAAGCCTGGAGTTTACACCCGGCAAGCAAGTTGCATTGTCGAGCAATGACTGGCCCGATATGCTGATAGGCAATACACCACATTTTTACCTCTACACCATTTCCAATGTGGGCGAAGGCATGATTGCGAAAAGACGTACCTATGCCACATTGTTCAGTTACCTGACGCCACCATTTATGCGGGGCGATACCTACAATGAACTGGCTTCATTGGAACAGACCCTACATAAATTTACGGGGCTGGAAGATCCAGCCGTTCAGCAGGCCTATGCCAAGTCCATATCAGTCCGCGCACGGAACATGGGGCTGTACAATGATCTTCAGATCCGGGATACGACACGTGACCTGACTATTCCGCAAGTATTACGGCTGGCTGAACACGTCGAAGAAGTCGGATCGGAGAAGGTGACTGCGGGGCTCTATACCCTGGGGGTGCCCTATACCCCCGAGCAGACGAACGCTACGGTTAGGTTGATGGCCATTGACCCCATCGCATACGGACTGGCCAAGCTGGATGTTATCAAAGGTATCATTCCTGTTTCCAAGCTGGAGCAGCAGACTTTTATAAAAGCAAACTATACCAAGCGTGCCGAAGCTATTATCCGGGATTGGCAACAGGGCCGATCCGTGTCTTTGTCCAGCCTTGTTTCACCGGCTGATCAGGTGCGTGCCAATGCTTGGAAAACGAAAAATGCAGGCCCAAAACAGGGACATCATGGCCGGAGGCATATAGGTCTACCAGCTGAGACTGCGACTGCAAGGAAAGCGAAAGGACCTGGTCCCCGAGAAAAAGAGGAAGCTGCATTCGCAGCGGCCGTGTCAGGTATCGAAACAGCCTTGAGTCATTTGGATGCCTATCGACAGGCTTTGGTCCACAGCACAGAAAATGAATTGCAATCTGTCATGGAAGGCCTGAATGGAGGGTTTATCCTGCCTTCTGCTGGTGGCGACCCGATCAACAATCCACAAAGTCTGCCCACTGGGCGTAATCTGTATGCCATTGACGCCGAAAAAACACCTTCCGCCGAAGCATGGGAGGTGGCCAAAATACAGGTTCAATCACTCTTGAAAAAACATCAGCAAGAACATGGTGGGAAATACCCCAAAAAGGTAGCCTTGACGCTGTGGGCGGGTGATTTTATACAGACCGAGGGAGCTATGCTGGCTCAGATTTTCTATCTATTGGGGGTAGAGCCCGTACGGGATGCTTTCGGCCGGGTGGCAGATGTACGTTTGATGCCGCTTTCCGCCCTTGGCCGACCGCGCGTCGATGTGGTCGTACAGACATCCGGCCAGCTTCGCGACTTGGCGGCATCGCGCCTGGAATTGGTCAACAAAGCGGTGGCTTTGGCTGTTGCAGCCGAAGAAGCGGATAATGCTGTAAAAGCCGGGGCAGAGCTTTCGGAAAAGTTATTAAAGGAAAAAGGATTTTCTCCCCGGGAAGCCCGGGAGCTTTCTACGCTGCGCGTGTTTGGGGGTGTTAATGGCAATTATGGAACCGGCATAACGGGGATGGTCGAAAAAGGGGACAGTTGGGCAGATCGGAGTGAGCTCGCAAAAACCTATCTGCACAATATGGGGGCGCTCTACAATAACGACAAACATTGGGCGGAATACAAAGAAGGACTATTTGAAGTGGCCTTGCAGAATACCGAAGTCATCGTCCATCCCCGTTCGTCAAATACCTGGGGAGCTCTCAGTCTGGACCATGTTTACGAATTTGCGGGTGGGTTGAATTTAACCGTACAGCAGGTGACCGGCAATGAACCGAAGGTATATTTCAGCGATTCCCGTAATCCTTCCCATCCGAGGGTGCAGGAGCTGAAAGATGCGATTTGGGTGGAAGCACGGAGTACCATACTCAATCCCAAGTATATCGGTGAATTACTCCAGGGAGGAGCTTCTTCGGCCGAGGTATTTGCCGAAACATTTCGCAATACCTACAGCTGGAATGTTATGAAACCGAATGCGATCGATGCCGCACTGTGGAATGAACTGTACGCGACCTATGTGGAAGATAAATTACACCTGGGTACCAAGGCATTTTTTGACCGTGAAAACCCCTATGCCTTGCAGGAGGTAACAGCAGTGATGCTGGAGACCGCCCGAAAGGGGCTTTGGCAACCCACTGATAAACAGTTGCAGGAAATCACCAAACTACACCTGGCTGAGATAAAAGATCACGGAGCGGGATGTTCAGGTTTTATTTGTGGTAATGCGGCATTAAACACATTTATATCCGGTCGTTTGCAAGGTGAAGACCGCAGTGCTTATCAGGCTAAGCTGCGTGAGGCCAAAGAATCATCCGTCCGGCCCGACGCCAACAAAAAAGGACAGGTATTGACAAAGGTAGAGGAGAAATCTGCCGGCAGACAACAAACGGCTGCTCCACAGCAGGTAGATTCGTCTATTCGTAAATGGCTGATGTTTGCTGCCGTACTGTTCGTCTCTTTGGCGCTGCTGATCTGGTTTATAAGAAAAAATAATAACCGGATACAATGATTTTTGAACTCGTACAAATTATTTTGATATGGAGCCTGCTGAATACCATCCTGCAGTATACGACCGGAGCCATGGCATGGCCTCTGCTCGGTCTGGGGCTGGTGGCCGCAGGATTCTGTTACTGGACATACCCACTTGCGGTAGAACAGAGTGTCCCGCTACTGAAAAAATTGCCCGAGGATCCTGTGTGGCTGCAAAGGATTACGGTACTTATCCTAGCGGAATTAATCTGGCGCTGGTTACTTGTGCATTCCGCATTACGGGCAGCATTGGGCTATCCAGTAAAGTGCTGGCGGGGTATTTTGCAGTACATCCCATTGCCGGGGTTGCCCGCTGCATTATTTCTGTTTCAGGTCCTTGTTTTTTATGCAGACAGCTCGATTGATTTTGAAACACTTGCCATGCAGTATGCGGTTGGGATAAGTGTCAGCCTCATTGCGATAGGCATGGTTATCCGATGGCTTTTACCCAATCGGACACATCGACTGGAACTCGCTCAGATCATGTTACTCATTACGGCAGTTTCTACCTGTCTGCTGTCAGTCAACATACAATTTGGCCAATTGGGTGCTATGGCGGATAAAGTTGCTGATTATCGCCCATTTGCCGTACTCGTCATGCTCATCCTACTGATGGGTGCTTTCGGTTATATCGTGTCAATTATTAGAAAAAAAAGAAATGGATATTTTAAATAAACTCATCTACTGGATTTCAACTGGATTTCTGGTGCCGACGGTGCTGGGACTGGTATTTTTATTCTTTCGTGCCCTTATGCTACTGGGGTCGTTTTACGGTTTTTACATGGACAGGCTGAAAACAAGGCGGCTGGTCGTACCATTGATCAGTGCACTCAGGCCACAAGATGCCCTACAATTGGATACGGCTAAACTACCCGCATCAACTTTTAAGAGCGCACTCGAACGTATCATTGACCACCCGTTATCGTCTGTGGTACGTGAAAAGGTGCTGACTGACTATGAGCTACTGACCCAAAAGGAACTCGATCTGGCACGTACGCTTTCTAAAGTAGGCCCTATACTGGGATTGATTGGCACGCTTATACCCATCCAGCCTGCATTGGTGGGGTTGAGCAATGGTGATCTCAGTTCGATAGCCAAAAATATGCAGGAAGGGTTTGCATCGACAATTATCGGTTTGATTATCGGAGGAATAGGTTTTATAACGCTACAGATCAAACAACGTTGGTATAATGAAGACCTAGCGGATCTGGAGTTTGTGCATGAATTAATAAACGAGCAAAAATGAGTACCAATAGAAGAAAGAGACGCCTCAGACGGACAGATGACGAGGCTTTGGATCCCATTGCGGCCGTTGCGAACCTGTTTGACTTCTCCTTGGTATTTGCCGTGGCGTTGATGGTCGCACTCGTGACACGCTATGGTATGTCCGAAATTTTGAGCAGGGAGGACTTCAGTATGATTAAAAACCCCGGAAAGGACAATATGGAGATCATCACAAAAAAAGGAGATAAAATAGAGAAATATCAAGCTGATAACAGCAAAGAGACCGGATCAAGCAAAGGTAAAAAAGTAGGTACGGCGTATCAGCTTGATAACGGAGAGATTATCTATATCCCGGATTAAATTCCGTTTATAACATGAGTCGAAAACCTGTTGGTCGCCTTTAGCTATATAATACCTTCATCCATGTCAAGGAAATTGGGAATCATGGCCATTAACAAATCTGTTTTTTGTGTCAACATGGTATGCATTGTCCCGGGGAGTATAGCGAGTTGTGAGGCCGGCATTGACAATTCACCTAAGCTTCCGCCACCAAATAATCTATACAGCGCTATGACGTGCTCAGGCTGGATAATTTACAAAATAAAGTCTCCGTTTAAACTGTCCCAGAACTGTTGTTGCAATTCCATTAAGTCCTGTATAGTAAAAGGTTGACGAGGATGAGATTTAAGAAGTTCGTGCTGCCATCAACTAGAAAAGCACCCGAAGAGGTGCTTTTCTAGTTGATCCTGATAGACTTAGGATATGAATATATGAAAATTGGATTTTTAGATTAGTATGTTAACTTGGATATGGCAGTGATATTCGATACACCAACAAAGCGAGCCCCCTGCGTAGCGGCTGCTTTGTTGACATCAACCTTATAAACATAGAAGTTACCTTCGTTATTTTTCATTACATAGTAAGCTATATTTCCTTGGCTGTCTACGTAAGTCTTGTTATCATAAGGCATCTGTGCGTGATTTGGAATACCACTTACAGCAGTGTATGTTTTGTTGATAACATCAATGATTGCCAAGTTTACAATTCCGCCAGATACACGCGTAAGGCCCCGTCTCGCGCAGGAATGATAAGCTCGTTTTCATCTTTTGGATCTTGAGCCGGAAAGGGAGAGGCAACATGAAGAACATAATCACAACACGCTACTGCCTCTTCCCAATTATTGTCGCTGGTGAGATCTGCTTCTATATATGATAGATTTGAAAAATCTATAATGCCAGCTTCTGTCAAAGCTTTGATTATACCATCCTTTCTTGTTAGTGACCGAAGAGTTGTCTTAACTTGATAACCTTGTTGCAATAACTGTAATACAGTATGAATTCCTAAAAATCCTGTTCCCTGTGACCAATACTGTTGTTTTCTTAGCGTTTTCCATTTTATTTAAATTTTGAAAAACAAAGTTGGGGATTATTTAAATACGGAATTTTGTTTTAAAGGTCAAAATGTATTTGTTGTAGAGGTCATTTAAAATTGTTATTGCAAATAAATTAAAAACAGATAAATATCGGATCACTTGGCTAGAATAACATAGCTTACTATAACTTTAATAAAAGATGCCAATGTAAATACAGTCTTTTCTTGGTAGATGAGGCAATCAACGATGACATATAAAAATATTTTTATATGTCATCGTTGATTGATATAGGTTTTGCCCCATTTTTCTAAAGCTGTAAAAATCTCTTCTAATGATCTACCTAGATCTGTTAAACAATATTCGACTCTAGGTGGAATTTCTGGAAAAACTTCTCTTAAGATAAGATTGTCTTCCTCCATTTCACGCAGCTGAGCTGTTAATGTTTTATCTGATATGGGCTCCAATCTTTCTTTTATTTCAGTAAACCTTAGAGGCTGACCAGGCCTTAATACCTTATAGATTTTCAATTTCCATTTTCCTCCTAAAATTGATAAAGAGGCTTCAATAGTGCAATCAACATCTGGGTTATTTTCACAATTTATTGTTGTTCTTCTGCTGTAGCTCATTTTTTTATTTTATTTTTTTGATTTAATGTGCTTTAAATCAATGATGCAAACCTTGGTTTTAGTTACTTACCTTTGTGTAAGTTATTGTTATTCAGATTTTTGTATGTTAATTTTGTGCTGTCAAATTTAAATGTCATAACAATGAATAGTAAGATTTTAATTGCCGGTGGTTCATCCGGTATTGGCTATGGTATAGCCAAGCACTTTTATGAAAAAGGATGGGACGTCCTGATTACCGGTCGTAACAAAGATAAACTAAATTCGGTAAAAGTAGAGATGCCGCGTATTCAAACCTTGGTATATGATAGTGCGAACGAAAATCATCTAGTAGATCTGATCAATTTTATAGAGAACGATTGGGATGGGAAACTGAATATCCTCGTCAACAGCGCAGGGCATGTAGAGTTGGGAGGTTTAAAAGATATTTCAAAATCGTCATTGGAAGAAATGTATCAGGCACATTTGATCGGCCCCTCTTTACTTAGCTCAAAATGTTTGAAATTCTTGGCCTTAACCAAAGGGCATATTTTAAATATCACGAGCAGTCATGGAATTAAAGTTTATGCTGACTTGAGTGCTTATGGTTCGGCAAAGGCCGGATTAAATATGTTAACAAAGATTTGGGCACTCGAATTGGCTGCTATGGGGATAAAAGTTAATGCTATTGCTCCCGGACCTACGAATACAGATATATTGAGATCAGCTGGATACGATGACCAGACTATTTTGGCCATTCAAGAGAGCGAAAAGAAACAAATTCCTTTACAACGTAGGGGAAATGTTGGAGATATTGTATCTGTTGCGGTATCCATTTTGGATTCTGAATGGACTACAGGGGTTATTTTGCCCGTAGATGGGGGAATTTCTATTTCTTAAACCAGTTTAAGTTTCTTTATTGATTTCATTATCAAATTTGTACAACAAATTAAACAAAACGAAGATGCAAAAAAGAATTAATATCAATTTAACTGAATCTGAAGTTTTGAAAGCCATGATGGGTCTCGAAATCCTCCATTCCAGCGTAGAAATAGATTAAAAAGGGGGGTGGGGCAATTTTTTGCAAATGAATATTTATGCTTCAAGGGAGATTTTAAGATTAACTACATTGTACTTTTACTATATATGGTGATAAGTATAGCGGAATCATTTTATTTAGGGAGTTCTGGTAAAATGGATTTGTTTTATGTATCTTATTTTCAGTTAATTGTAGTTAATGGCATCTGAATTGAATTTATATGATCTGTACAAAAATGTTAAATTTAAACAAAACAAAAATGCAAAAACGAATTAATATCAATTCAGCTGAACCTGAAGCTTTGAAAGCTATGATGGGCCTGGAAACCTACCTTTCCAAAGTAGAAATTTCTAAATCCTTAAAAGAACTAATTAAAATCAGAGCGTCACAGATTAATGGTTGTGCTTATTGTATTGATATGCATACCAAAGATGCTTTGAAGAACGGGGAAACTGATCAACGTATTTTCCTTTTAAATGCTTGGCGTGAGGCGGGAACGATATTTTCAGAGGAAGAAAAGATCGTGTTGTCCGTTGCCGAGGAAGTAACGCTTATCCATCAGCAGGGTTTAAGCGATGAGACCTACAGCAATGCGCTTAATTATTTCACGGAAAATCAAATTGCCCAAATTGTTGTTGCCGTTGTGACAATAAATGCATGGAACCGAATAGCTTTGAGCAGCCATCTTCAGGTGGGGAGCGCATTTGCCTAAACCGAGGAAAAGGATCGAGGAGTAGAATTTTCGATCCTTTTTCTATTAATCGTTGATGAGTGTATTAATACGATCAATATAAATATTATATCTCCCTGTTTTAAACTGATTGCAAATTTATTAACATTAATATATTCAATGACAATGTTTGATTTCATACAATATAGGACTTTATAATAAACAATATTTGGACTTCACAAAATAACGGGCAGCGTTTTGATCGACTAATTTTGTGTTTTATTTAAATTTTATCTTCTATGTGGACAAAAGACAATATTCCGGATTTATCGGGGCAGGTTGCTGTTGTGACTGGAGCAAACAGCGGCATTGGATATGAAACAGCAAAAGCGCTGTACGAAAAAGGAACTGAAGTCGTCATTGCAGCAAGAAATTTGGAAAAGGCAAATAACGCTATAAGAAAAATCAAGCTTGAAAGCAAAGTTGAAGGAAGGCTGAGAGTTTGTCGGTTAGATCTTGCAAGTCTCAGCCAAATCAGTGAGTTTTCTAAAATATTTTTTAACGAATATGACCATTTAGATATCCTTATTAATAATGCTGGTGTAATGTGTCCTCCTGCGTCGAAAACACTGGACGGATTTGAACTTCAATTTGGTGTTAATTATCTGGGGCATTATGCACTAACTGGGCACCTTTTACCCTTGCTTCGAAATTCAGATCAGGCAAGAATCGTTACGCTATCAAGTGGTGCAGCTACTTTGGTGGATGGAATCGATTTTGGGAACCTTCGTTTAGAAAAAAACTATGATCAATGGCGTGAATATGCGACGAGTAAATTAGCTAATATTCTTTTTACTTATGAACTCGACAGAAAATTGAAGAATATTAACTCTCCTATTATTTCTATAGCGTCTCATCCCGGGGTTACGCGCACTGATTTACAGCGATATATCCCTAGAGAGGAATTGGAAAATATGTTAACCGAATTTGATCATGTGATGGAACCTTGGCAAGGGGCTCTGTCTACGTTATTTGCTGCAACAGATAAGAACGTCAGGGGGGGGCAATTTTTTGGACCAGATGGAGAAAACGAATATACAGGTTTCCCGACGCTTTCCATGCACAGCTCAGCAGCAATGGAGAATACTTATTTAGCCGAAGAATTATGGGGTTACGCTGAAAAGGTCACAAATGTAAAATTTAACTTTTAAAAGATGGTAGTTATAGTAGGTGAAAAAACTAAAATAAATACAATTGAATTCGACTACTTATGCAAATAAATAGAATAACGGTTTTCTGTGGATCAAGTTCCGGATTTGAGATAATTTATGAGCGGCACGCGCAACTGTTAGGCGAAAAATTGGTCGCTCAAAAAATTGAGCTGATATACGGAGGTGCTGATGTTGGACTAATGGGAGAATTAGCTACCAGTGTCGTTAACAACGGAGGCAAAGTTATAGGTGTTTTGCCCCACTTTTTGAAAGATAAAGAAATCGCACATCGGAAATTGACGGAACTTATTTATGTCGATACCATGCATCAGCGGAAATTAATGATGAATGAGCTTTCTGATGGCATTATTGCTTTACCAGGAGGGTTTGGTACATTGGATGAACTCTTCGAGATGTTAACTTGGGCACAGTTAGGCTTACATCAAAAACCCATCGCTATTTTAAATATCGATGGTTTTTTTGATGATTTATTATTATTTATAGATACCATGATAAGAAAGGGCTTTCTCAAACAAATTAATAAGGAGTTATTATTGGTTGCAAATGATATTGACACTTTGTTTGAAAAACTATGGAACTATCAAGTGCCAAAGACTGATAAATGGATTAAAAAGGGGGATGTTTAGCTTTTTGTAAATGAATATTTCTGTTTCAAGTAAGATTTTAAGATTAACTACATTATACTTTTACTATATATGGTGACAGGTGTAGCGGAATCATTTTATTTAGGGAATTGTGATGATGGTGTTTTGTTTTATGTAGCTTATTTTCAGTTAATTGTGATTGATGGCATCTAGATTGAGTTTCTATGATCTATACAAAAATGTTAAATATAAAATATAAAAACATGAAAATTTTAATTATTGGAGGTACAGGATTGATCGGAACGAAAACTGTTGGTAAATTAAGAGCATTGGGACATGAGGTTATCGCAGCCTCGCCAAATACCGGTGTCAATACTATTACGGGCGAAGGCTTAGCGGAAGCTGTAGATGGAGCTGAAGTTGTGATTGATCTAGCCAATTCACCATCATTTGCAGATAAGGATGTCATGGAATTTTTTGAGACTTCTGGAAAAAATTTGTTAGCCGCTGAGATAAATGCTGGAGTCAAGCATCATATTGCTTTGTCTGTTGTAGGAACAAGTCGTCTGCAGGCAAGCGGGTATTTTAGGGCAAAACAAGTACAAGAAGATCTTATTGTCAAATCAGGTATTCCTTACACAATTATTCATTCCACGCAATTTTTGGAATTCTTAGGAGGTATTGTTGCATCTGCACAAGATGGAAACGTTATTAATGTGTCGACAGCTAAGATACAACCTATTGCTGCAGAAGACGTTTCTTCGTTTGTTGCTGAATTCGCACTTGGTCAACCAATCAACGGAATTGTAGAAATTGGGGGTCCCGAACAATTTGAACTAGCGGTTTTAGTAAAACAATATTTGATTAAAACGAAAAATTCCAAGGAAGTTGTTGGTGATAAGCACGCCTTATATTTTGGTTCGCCGTTAGATGAATTTACATTAGTGCCTGCTGAGGATGCAAAATTGGGTAAGCTGACTTTCGAAGAGTGGTTTAGCCTGGGTATTCAAAAATAAATAAGCAGAATCTGATCCAAGGGTATGATTGACCCTTGGATCTCGAATCAAATTTTTTATTGATCCTATTTAAAGATTATAATTATGAACAGTTTCTATAAAACTTTTACGAGTTCTTTGGGCCGAAAATTTACCATGGCATTGAGCGGACTGTTCCTCATCAGTTTTTTGCTCGTACATATGTCTGTCAACGCACTCATATTCTATAATGATGGTGGAGTAACCTTTACCATCGGAGCGCATTTTATGGCCACAAATCCCGTGATCAGAACTTTGGAAATCGTTCTTATAGCTGGATTTGTGCTTCATATTGTACAAGGGCTTCTATTGTGGAAAAAAAACAGAGACGCGCGCCCCATAAAATATGCTTATCCACTAGCAACACCCAAAATAAAATGGTATAGTAAGAGCATGACTCTTTTAGGGACACTTTTGCTTCTTTTTTTAGTGATACACACGTCCAATTTTTGGATACCCAATCGTATTCACCAGTTTCGTTATGATGAGGAGCTGCCTCTTTATGATCTGATGCTGGAAAAGTTTAGTAACCCTTTTGAAGTGTTGGTTTATTTATTTGGTTGTGTTTCCTTGTTTTGGCATCTATTGCATGGGTTTACTAGCGCATTTACTTCGCTAGGTATATCGCACCGACGATATAATGGTTTTATAAAATGGATGGGCACCAGCTTTTCAGTTATTGTGCCGCTTGTGTTGTTCTTAATGCCACTGTCCATTTATTTTAAGTGGATAAATTGATTAACAGATTGTGTATATTCGAAATTCGAAGGATAGCCTAATTGTCAACACATCAGTAATAATTGTAACCGTACTGCTGTACTATTATGTATAACATGAAAGCAAATAAAACAACCAATTCTAAAAATGATGTGTCCCAGCAGGGGATCGCATATTACCAAAAAGAACGAGAGATCTTGTTGGCATTGGGCAATGATTTGACTAAAGTTCGTGACAAGAATGATCTTATTCGGCTTTTTAAGAATGGTATAAAAGGCTTATATTTTATTACGCATACTATTGTCACCACTATCGATTATAAGGATGATACCTATCGTCCTTTCCTCCTTGACAATGATGGTTCTCCAATTCGGAACCACCCGCGTTACAGCGAAATGATAAAGGCACGTTTTCCCCTTAATGAACCATTTATTCAGGCTGTTTTGGATGCTGCGGAGCCTGTTTCATTTGTGTTATCGGATATCATGGACGATCCCAAAAGCCCAGAATTTCTACGCGTCAATTATGAAAAAGGCGTTCGGGAAATTTTAATGGCCAAATTGATGCGAGAGGGACGTGCTATTGGCTTCCTTCACATTTATACTGATCAAATAAATGGCTTTAGCCAAAATTTCAGAGATGTCATTGTCGGTATTATTCCCCAAATATCGAGTGCAGTTTCCAATATTGTAAAAAACGAAGAGCTACTTAAAAGGGAAAAGGAAAAGACTTTTTTACTCGAATTCAGTAGCCGAATGGCTGCTGTCCGAACAAAGGAAGAACTAACGGAGACTGTTCGGGATGTATTGAAGCAACTTAGTCCAAAGGGAAGTTTTGTTATTCGGCGAATCTCTGGCGATACGAAATCTCTCACAGAGCCCTACATTTATGATTTCGGTACCCATCCTGTACCGAAGGCCAAAGTGGATTGGTTTCAACAATTGCCCCTCAATGATGGTTTACAGAATCGTATTTTAGCGAGTGCTATTCCGTTGTTATTTAATGTAGACCGGGAGGTGCAGCGTGGTATTACTTCAGGTTATCTCCATTATTGGAGGTCATTGGGGATAGCGACATTTACAGGGATACGGTTGCGGAATGGTGAGACCAATCTAGGCCTGTTGTTATTGGAGACCGCCGAAATCAATATTCCTTTACTTCAGAGCATTTGTGCGCAGATCTCAACGGCTATTTCAAATACGCTGGCTAATGAACAGCTCGTTAAAAAGCAACAAGAGCAATCTTTTTTATTGGACTTCAGCAATGATATTACCCAGCTTAAAACAAAGCAGGACCTTCAGTCGGCTATTAGCAAGGTTTTGGATAAAACCCTATTCACGAGATTGTCTATGATCCGCGTGATCGAGGCAGATGGAATCCACTTATCTCCTTATATGTATGATGCAGCACTGTTTGCCAATGCACAAAACGATTTTAATAAATTGGCAAGCAACCTTATTACAATCGATGAATTATATACTGCTCAGGTGTTGTCCAGCAAGGAGGGACTTGTATTTAATGTTGAGGAGGAAATAAAAAAGGGAAACGATTATGCCCGATTATGGAAGACCACAGGGCGAAGAAACATGTATGGTCTGCCTTTGCGGATCGGTGATAAAAATATTGGTACGATATGGTTACTAGCAGATCAACTCAACAAAATGCTTATTAAAGGCATTTGTTCCCAGATTTCAATTGCCATCGATAATATTCGGGCAAACGAGCAATTATTAGCTTATAAAAAGAATCTAGAAATAGAGAATAATTATTTAAAAGAGCAAATCAAGACCATTTACAATTTTTCTGAAATTATTGGCAGTGGAGAGCCTATGCAGCAAGTGTATCACCTGATGTCGCTCGTGGCAAGTACTGGTACTAGCGTTTTGATTACAGGTGAAACCGGAACTGGAAAAGAATTGGTCGCCAGGGGCATACATACATCTTCGGATCGAAAAGATAAAGTCATGGTAAAAGTGAATTGTGCCGCTTTGCCCACCCACCTGATCGAAAGCGAATTATTTGGACATGAAAAAGGCGCATTTACAGGCGCCGTAGAACGCCGTATCGGCAAGTTTGAATTGGCACACCAAAGTACACTTTTTTTGGATGAAATTGGTGAACTTCCGTTAGAAGCGCAATCAAAATTGTTGCGAATCATTCAAGAACGTGAGCTGGAAAGAATCGGTGGTCAGCAGACCATCAAAATTGATGTAAGACTCATTGCTGCTACCAATCGTAATTTGGAAGAAGAGGTAAAAGCTGGACGTTTTCGGGCTGATCTATATTTCAGGCTGAATGTGTTTCCGATACATATACCGCCACTGCGTGAACGTCTCGAAGATATCGCACAACTTACCGATTTTTTTATACAAAAATATAGTCGCAATACGGGGCGTAAGATTAAGAAAATAATGCCGAAAGTAATTCTACAGTTGCGTGGTTATAGCTGGCCGGGAAACGTGCGTGAGCTGGAACACCTGATCGAACGATCTATTCTTTTGACCACAACAGAGATAATTGACCATATCGATCTTCCAAAGCCACATGTTGAGTCTGGGCAGGACGATCTACAGTTTCTAAACTGCTCACTTGACGAGCTGGAGCGCAATTATATTATTCAGGTGCTAAGGCGCTGTTCAGGGAAGATCTCCGGTCCGGGAAGCGCATCTGAAGTTCTTAAAATTCCCGGCAATACCTTGCACTCGAAAATTAAAAAACTACAAATTAACAAAAGCGAGTATTTTGCTTAGGATATTTTAAGTTTTATAAGACATGAAAGTATCTTAAACTATTGAAATCGTTGAGTTTGAGACATTGTAATTGAAATGAACTATTCTACCAAAGATAAGGATATTAAAAATGGAATTATTATTATCCCCGATATTAGTGGTTACACCCGCTTGGTCCACAATGTTGATCAGACAACAGGGAGGATAATAACTTATGAATTATTGTCCTCAATTATTTCAAATAATGAATTGTCGTTAAACGTATCTGAAATTGAAGGCGATGCCGTTCTTTTTTACAGATATGGGAACCAGCCGATTCTCGAAGAATTGGTTAATCAATTTGAACGGATGCTTAATAGCTTTAATAAAAAAGTCCAAGAAATTTCTTTAAGGATGGGCAAGGGATTAAGTCTATCATTGAAAATGATTGTGCATTACGGCTCTTTTTCCGAATATAATATTAATGGTTTTACAAAGCTTTATGGTGAAACAGTGATTGAAGCTCATCGATTACTTAAAAATTCCATTAATAGCGATTGCTATTTATTGATAACAGATAAGCTCTTCGATAATTGTAATTTTTCGAAAGGCTTACATCCCAATGGGCTTCAAGCGATGCAACTTTGTGAAGTTTACGGTGAGCTTAGAAATATTTGCTATTGCTATTACGATTATCAAAATGATAGCATTCTACCAGAATAGCAGATCCTCAGTCATAATACCTCTAGCTTTTAACACCCTTTTTTTTGGCATTTTTCATGTCGAGGGTTTTGTTTAGTTTCTACCATTAGTATTTTCCCAGTTTATAAAAGCTTTCAATCAAACAAACGACTAGCTAAGCTTTCTGGGGCATCTCCAGCTAAAGTCAATAATGATAAATTAAGGATACGTTCGATGTTTGATGGCAAAGATGATTACAATCTCAGATTTCTAGAAAAATTGCAGTCAGATAATGTTATTAATCAAGCCATCTTAACGATAAATGACTTCGCAAAATAGGGACTTTAAAGAGTTATTATTAGCCACGCCACGCCGATATTATCGGCCTGGCGTAATAAAGGCGGCAGATCTACCAACTCCCGCAAAGATAAAGGCCAATCCCGTAATCGTTGTTAATGGCAGCCATTTTAAAATAGGAGTACAGATTAAAATGAGTGCCAAAATTAAACTTATAACATTGGCAACGAATAAACTTTGTCTTTTTATGCTACTACTAGAATTGAAAAAATATGAAAAATTGATCGCTCGTAAAGCTTGTATCGAAAGAATGAAGCCAATTATAAACGGTAATGTAGGAACAACTATTTCTGCCCGAGATAAAAGAATTGAGCCGATAAGAGTGTTGATAAGACCACTTATAATCATGTAAATCAGATCTTTTTCCTGAATTTTATTCTTAATTGAAAAACAAATTTCAAAAATACCGCATACTAAAAATGAAATAGCTATTAAAGAGCAAAATTCTCCGTAGATCTCAGTAGGTATTATAATAATGTAAGAGCCAATCAATATCGAGGTAATGCTTGGTATCACCTCCGTAATCCTCAGTCTTACATCCGCAATGCATTTTTTTAAAAACAGGTTCATAATATAGCTGCTTCGTGTTTTTTTAATTAATCACTATTAATTGTCTATTTTTTATCTAGGTTATGGTTAAAAAAACTAAACTTAATGGATAATGTAACATTTAAGGATAATATCGTGTATTTTTTTATCAATTGTTTTCTAATAAATTTGAAAGTATATAAGTTGCTGTGCATAATGTTATTGTGCCCGAGATTTAAGTTTATTTTTCTCTGGCTTTTTTAGTTTTATGATAACTGCAAAACAGCATAATATAATGATTGTTGCTGAGGCTACTATTGCTCCGATCATGAAGATTGATCGTACGGCAAGTAATTGACTTTGCATTGCGGAGGATTTTGAAAGTAGCATATTGGAAATCCCTATTGCTTCACTTTTCCCTAAACCCTTTGAAGAAAGTAAGTTTTGATATAGACTTTGGCGCTGTGCCAATGTTTCATTATCTATTGTAAGTTTGCCTAGAAATTGGTACTTATAATTTTGGGTATAATAGAGTTGTAAGGTATATAAACCACTCATCGAAATTAATGTCGAACAGAACCTTGTATAAGCGCAGATAATTATCGCCGTCATTCCCGTGCTTTTTGGTACACTTGCCGAGCAGAATATAGTGATAGGAACAAATAGGAAACCACAGGCAAGCCCCTGGACGAAAATAGGCAAGCATAGCTCATTAAAGGAGAGGTCCGGCGTCAGGTGAAAATAAAGCCAGAGGTGATAAAGGCACAATAACGAAAAACCTACGAGTAGTAGTTTCGGTAAATTTTCTTTTTTTCTTAATATTAACCCTATTGCGATAAGTGTTGCTACGATGACCCCCAATATATTAAATAGTCCAGATTGGACAACATCAACAGCGTCCCAGCCAAGTACGGAAGCTGCATATCCATAGATCAGATTTATACTATCTTTCACACACCAGAATACAAGCATCAGACCAATGGCAAAAATAAACTTCGGATATTTAAAAACATTCATATCAATCAGTGGATGCCTGATTGTTGTCTTTCGATAAAAATATAAAGATAAAGCTGAAATAGAAAAAAAGGAAGCATACTGTACTGTTTGGTCTGACAACCAATATCTTTTAGGGCCATAAATAAAAATATATACCGCCGTCACTACTCCAAACGCAAATAATAGGCCGCCGATCCAGTCTATTTGATACAGAGGTAATGGTTTGCGGTCTATTGTGAGTTTAAAGAGAAGAATACAAATAACCATTGCGACTATTTGCAGCCCAATCAGTGCATAATAAAAAACGATCCAATCCCATCTTACCACGATCCACGAAGCGCCTATTCCGACAATTATGCCACAGGTTAACACCAATGAGAAAAAGATAGATACGCCGATCAAGGTGGCTTTTTCGATTGGCAGTGTAGAGAATAGAATAATCAATATACATGCAGCTATTGTACAGGTAACTGCCCCCATAAAAAAACGTAGGACGGAAAATAATACGAGATTCTGCGTTACCATGCATCCAAGGTTCAAAAATATTCCTATTAAAAATGCAATGATAAGGTAGTTTCTTGTATTAAAGTATCGTTGCGTCCTGAATTGTATTGGTAAAAACGAAATGATACCTGCGTAAGATATCTGAAAGGCGAACGAAATATCTTCGGACTGTGCTCCATAGAAAGATATGACATGAGCCTGTATGAGTCCGAAAGAGGCAAATTGTGCCATCCCAGCAAATAAAATCAAAATCAAACAAATTCTTGTCAATCCAGGGTATTTGTTAATCCATGTTTTAAAATAAATATTTGACCTCATGAGTTATAAAGTTCTAATTTTTTGCCTTCACCCTTACCTTGACATTCATACCTGCTTTAAGTACATCTGTATCCTGATCAGGTGCAAATTTTATTTTTACAGGAATTCGTTGGATAATCTTTACAAAATTTCCCGTTGAATTGTCTGCAGGCAATAAAGAAAACTTTGAACCAGTGGATGCCGATATGGCTTCGATTTTTCCTTTGAATATCTTGTTGCCTATCGCATCTACTTCAATTTCGACAGTCTGCCCCACATACATTCCGTTAACTTGAGTTTCTTTAAAATTAGCGATTATCCATTTATCGTGCGTATTTACGATAGATACCAGCGGTTGTCCAGCTTGTACCTGTTGTCCTTCTAAAATATTTTTTCTTCCGGTGTATCCGCTATATGGAGATGTAATGACCGTATAGCTCATATTGAGTTTGGCCAGATCTAACAATGCCTCGGCACGTTTCTTTGCAGCGAAAAGAGAACTGTATTTTGCTTGCAATTCGTTTACTTTCATATGACCTGTTTTTAGCCCGTTTACTGTGGCATTATAACTATTCTCGGCTACATCATATCGCGTTTTAACTTGCTCATAATCCGCCACCGTTACAGCATCTTCATTCAATAAATTTTTAAAGCGTTTTACGTCCTGTTCTTGCTGCCACAGGGTAGCTTTTGCCACCTTGATCTGGTCCTGATTGATTAAGGTTGATGCTTGGGCTGAATTGATGCTGGCTGCTAAGATTTCCTGTTGTGCCTTGGTGTCTTCCAACATTGCCTCTGCCTCTTTAACTTTTTGTGCGTATTCTCTGTCATCCAGTATTACAAGTGTATCTCCCTTTTCAACCTTCTGATGTTCTTCGAAGAGTACATTTTTTATAAATCCTCCCGCCCTCGCAGATACAGGATTAATAAATGATTCTATCTGCGCATCATTTGTATCTTCGTAGCGATTCGAGTACGTGATGTATTTTATGAAATAGACCACAGCAACGACTGATAAGATTAATACAGTGCAAGTCGTCATGATACCCATTATGGTAGCCGTTCTTGAATTTTTATTTTTTGGTTTCACGATTTTTTCTGTTTTAAATTTTTCCTGTTAAAAAAAGTAACCTGTAGTATATCGAAAGCGCGGCAATATTTGCCTGTATGTGATTAAATTTAGCCTCATATAAGAGGTTGTCGGCTTCAAGTAGATCCGTCAGCAAACTTAGCTGATTGGAATATTTTGCATTTTGTATTTTATAATTAGCTTCGGCCTGTATAATAGATTTTTCGATAACTGATATTCTGTCAATGGATTCAGTATATTTAATAAATAAAGTTGCTGCCTCTTGTTTTACATTCTCTTCAATCCATTCTTTCTGTTGTTTAAGCCCGTTTTCTCTCGTCATCGATGCGTACACTTTATTTTTGTTTTGATATAATGAAGATATATTATAGGATGCTTTTATGCCAACAAGTCCTACCGCCACAGTCTGTGGTTTAGGTGGAAACACAAAGGTATTGGGATAATTTAATCCGTAACCACCGAATAGACTAACGTTCGGAAGGTTGAATGATTTTACAATTTTGGTGCGGTTCCCCTGCAATTGAATGTTTTTCTGTATCTTCAAAATAGAGAATGCTTCTGCATAATTGCCGGTCATTTTTTTTACATCAATCAAATCAGGAAGCTCGAGTGAGGCTGTATCTGTAATTAAGACATTTGCAGTGTCTTCCAAATTGAGTAAAAGTTTTAGCCGTTTTATCCCGATTTGGTAATCATTTTTATTTGTCTTTTGACTCAAATGTATATTCGATAATGCCACATCTGCACGCAGTAAATCACTTCTTGTTACTTTTCCGTTGGCATAGAAGGCATTAATATTTTTAAATCGGGTTTGGGCTCTTATCGTTTGTTCCTTTAATAATTTTTCCTGATAATAATTACGTATTAAATCCAAATACTGTAGAGCAGTTTGTAAGCCAATTGATGCCTTCTGTTCATTGTGGTTTATAGCGGCTAGCTCATTTTTATGCTGTGCCTCATTAATGGTGAATGTTTGCCGCCCGCCGGTATATAGGTTAAATGAAGCTTCGATGCCTAGGGTGCCAGCATTGGCATTTGGAGGTTTTGGAATTGAGGTTGATTCGCCTAGCACTCCATCAAAAACGGTGATATCGCTATACCGCTGGTAGGATGCATTTGTAGCGACATGAGGCAATATTGCTATTTTTGCATCTTTTAAGTCAGCTAGACTAGCGGTTATTTCATTTCTGGACACCCCTAATAGTTTGTTAAAATCCTTCGACCTGTTCACAGCTTCAACAAATGATAATCTGATCATTGTACTGTCAAAAACCTGTGATTTAAGAACTCTTGGGATACATATCAAAAAGAAGAGTAGTATCGTGAATTTTGATTGTTTTACTTTGTGTATCATTTTTAGTTTCTATTTCCGTATGCCAGCTAGGGAGTTATCCCAAAATCATTGCTAAAAAAATCTTGACAAATTTACCTGCAGTTAATGTTAAAAAAGTATATATTTCCCCTTATTTGGTGGACAAAACACTTTTATGTTTATGGGAATTGAAAATTGGGGTTTGAGTAAAATCAGTATATCACTATTTTTAAGTACTGATATTATCAGTGCTAGATTTTATAGTGTTGTAGGAACTTGGAATTTTTGAGCAAGGTCTATTCTGTGAAGGCTATTTTAAGGAATGCTTTGTTAGATCGATTTCAGTGGGGGTGGAGGAGACAGATTATTCCATAGCCTTCAATTTTATTCTGCTTGTTTACCGAAAGCTTTAAAGTCTTTTCGAAATTGGCCGGGTGAGATCTTGGCCAACTTGCTAAAAATTCTGTTGAAATATTTAGGATCATCATAGCCCATCTCAATGGATATTTCTTTGATTGTGAGATCTGTATAACAAAGTAGGCGCTGGCTTTCCCTCAGTATTTCCTGCTGGATAAAGTAAGTCGCTTTGAAACCTGTCACCGCTTTTATCGTATCACTTAGGTAGGTAGTTGAATAATTCATTAATTCGGCATATTCGCTGGTTTTTTTTAGATCATGGTAATGTTTCCTTACCAGTCTTTTATACTTTTTTGTTAATTCCGATTTTCCTCGTGAGTGCTGTTTTGAAAAATATTCCGCAGTAGCCTGAAAGGAAGCAGCAATCTTATATATTCCAGGTCGTATTAAAGAATCGACTGCAGCCTTGTGAAAGCTCCTTAATGTACAGTCATTGTAAGTTGTAAAAAGGAGCTGGAAATAACGCTGATACCACTCAAAATCAGTCGATGAGAGGGAGAGTACAGGTTCCGAAAAAGAGGCGTCTTCAATTGTAAGGCGCACATGTTCATCAATGATCTTATTGTCCACAAAAAGTAACCAGCCCTGGCTATCGCTGTCAAAACTTATTGCACGTTGAATCTGACCGGGAAAGAGAAAAGCCAATTTTGTTTGTGTGACTTCTATTTTTTTAAAATCAATTAAAAGTTTCGCTTGGCCCCTCGTCAAAAAAAGGCATACAAAATGGTCATTACGGTGCAGCTTACTTATACTTTCTATAAATGACGAAATAAAAGTGTTATTGATCATCTCAATGCGTACGCCAGATATATTGTCTTTTAATTGCCATACAGGAATAGTACGTTTCATAGACTACTAATTTGATGTCACAAAATAATCAGTTTTTCAATATAAATCAATTATTGCTTGCATATTGGCGATTTCGGGCAATGAGACAATGCAATTCCGAGGCGAATTGACCACTTAAATAAAATCATAAAACTGAGTATAAGTGGATTTGAGACTTCTCAGCGTAAAATTCAAATGTTCAAAATAGTTCGAATTAAATGTTTATCGGTTTTCGAATCTGGATGGTCAATGTTATCAAAATTTCCATTTGGTAAGCAAACTTAAAATACTATTTATATATTCTTTTTGGGCAAATCAATTTTTAATCAAAAACACCATGCAGGAGATGAGGGATCTCTCTGCAAATGAGGTTGCAGGATTACAAGGAACCACTCCAATCTATTCAGGGGTCAAGTTACTGGGCTATTACAAAGAAGGAGATACTCCGGCACCAATTATTTATTATTTCTCACCAATCGATCCTGGCCCAGACGATGGAGGCAGCATTATTACTGCCGGCGGAATTAAATTGATTCATCATTTCGTCGGTAACGTAAATGTGCTATATTTTGGCGCTAAAGGTGTCGAAACGGGCGGACAGCCACCACACCCAGATGATTATCCTTATTTACAAAATGCGTTTAACTACTGTGCAGGCAAGGGAAAATGCATCAGCCTTCCGGGGCGCAAATTTTATACTTCAAAAACACTCAGTATACCACATGATAGCCTAGGAGGGGGCATTGTCAGCGAACAAGGGAGTAAATCCTATGTTAAATCCTGTATCGAATTGATGGCAAGCTCTACGGACCTATATACCATAAGAAACTACTCACAGAGAACCACATTTAAAGATGTGGCCATTAGGGGGCGATCGGTTAACATCGCAAATTCTGTAGCCGTACTGTTCAAAAGAGTCGATGAATACCCAAACTCCGGCGATCCATGGAAAGACGATCTGGAAAATAACACTGATGCGGTGATCGAAGGCTGTGACTTTGGCAATGCCGAGACCCATCTGGAATTTTGGGGACGTCAGGTCACCATTAAGCATAATACATTCAGCGGAGGTCATAATGCCATGGTATTTAAACAATTCAATACCTTAGGCAAATATGGCGGCAGCGCTAGAGGGTATCGGATATGGAACAATTTCTTCCATTCATTCGATAGTGGCAATGCCAATCGGGACAATTTCGCCTTGATCAACAATAAGACAACAGATGGTTATGGATTTGATATCATCGGCAACTTTAGCGATAGTTTTAATACCTTTTTTTTGGGTAATCTTGTCAATAGTCTTGTGACCGGTAATCTTGACTATACACTTTTAGGTTATTTTATTAAAGCTGGTAATATTATCAATAGCAATATTACGTCGAATAATGTCGATCATGCACAACGTTATTCAGATACTGGAACCAATCCGCCTTACAATTCCAAAGGTGCTGTTCATGCCGATAGGATTGATAAAACAATCATTAGTAACTAACAATTTCACGACCAGTTCAGGATCTTCCATCTTGTCCGAGGGAGTAACCAATTCCAAGATCCAGGGCAATACTTTTAATCGGTGGGGAGTAGCGACTGCGGCGCCAGTTGCCTGTATTGTATTAGACTCAAGTGCGAATACTGGATCTAAAAGTTATGGTAATGAAATCGATGGAAATACGTTTTATAACTCACTGAAAGTTGGCGGGTATTTATTGGAATCAGGGACCTTCGATACCAATAATTTCTGGGGAAATGGCAATCGTATCCGATTGGAGTCTCAGGCGACGTTGACAGCTTTGTTCAACACCCCTAATTTTAAGTTGTCCCAATCGGTAAGTTTTAGGCGTAATTTAATCGCTGGGGAAAATATTGGTGATGCAAATCATGACACTTTTAGTATCTCTGGTTTATATAATATAACAAATGATACCATAGCCGTAAGTATTATCGGTCTTCCGATTGGTGCAGCAGTTGCCGGTACTTTGAAAGTTGAGGTTGCTAATCTTTATGCGACACGTTATTACATGCCGTTTAGGTCATCAGGTAACGAGAATATCTATATTCAGAAAATCTCCAATAATATTGCTGGTGAATGGTTAACTATGATAACATCCAAAAATGAAGCGCAGGTCGATGCTGTAGGTGTAGTGAAACAATCTGGAGCTGTGGCCAATGTTACTTCTCAAAATGCGACGGATTTACCGACAGCCTTAACGTTGGTCAATGAATTAAAAGCCCAGTTTAATTTAAAGCTGGCATCTGATCGAGATAGTGGACAGCAGGCTTAGAATAAAAGAATAGAGGCCGCCTCATAAGTCAGTTATGAAGCGGCCTCTATTCTTTTACTTCGAATCCCCAGGCTTGTGCTTGTGTGGTTTCAGATCCGGATGTTTGGGTTTAGTGTCGGGTGTCACCCGTTGTCTTCTGTCGGGAGTGCCATCTTGTTTCTTAGGCTTTGGTCCCGGTTTGATTGCTTTAATTGTTTCCATTTTAAAATGTTTTTATCTAAAATACAATTAGATAAAACACAGATTTTATGGTATCCCGTAATGTCCAAATAGTATTGGTCACTGCTATCATTTCTGTTTTAAATTTGGTTTGAATAACCTTGTAGAGAGGAAGATATTTTGTCAATACTAAAATGGAATTCGTAAATTGAATGACGAATAACCGATGCATGTTAACTTAATCTAAGAACTATGAAAGAAAGCATCCTTGAAAAGATTAGTGACCTTGTGACTAAGGGGGTAGAATCCGAAGCTGAATGTGTCTATTTACTTACACAAAGCCGGAAGTATATGGAGCAGCAACGTATTTACGCATATCCAAATTTACGGATGCTCATCAATTGGACAGTTCATAGCAAATTGGATAATGCTGCTGTAAAGGAGTTTTTAGAAGATTTGAATGATTTTCTAGTGGATTCGGAAGTACGTGGCAGCCATGAGTTGTCTCCTTTTCCTGAATTAAAAAACAAACTTTCATTTGTGACTTCTTTGCAAAAAGAAATGGGGGATTTTTTGCAATCTATCGGGATTGATTCATTAATTTGTACCGATAATAGAAAGTTTAGAAGGTTTTTGGAAATATTTGGACACACTGTAGAAGATACTCCTCTGGTGTACAAGGCTAATCCACCTCTTTCCCATCTCAGTGAGGTTACATTTTCGAGAAGGCAGTCTGTCTTTTCAGAGGGAATGCCACCATCTTTCTCTTGGAAGATAAAAAATGGAACAAAGAATGTTATTAGGATCCATTCAAATATAATTGTTATTCCATTTGGAGCTTTTGAAATCTATAATGAGGTGTTTTCATTTGTAACCAACGATAGAGGATTAGATTGAACAATCTTAAAGTTTGGATTTCATAATGGTTTTCCGTAATCAATCTGAAGTTGCTACATTTGAGTGGACATTAAGTTAAGAGAATTTTAATAACTTAAGAGACTTATGTCAAGAGAAAGAAA
>NZ_JACAIS010000014.1 GCF_030325625.1 Sphingobacterium sp. N143
CAGAGGAGTTTGCTAGAAAAATCAATAAACAAAATATTGCAGCTTAACTATGTGTCCATTTTATTGTTGCAATTCCATATAGCAGTTATAAAGGTTATAGGTTATGCCGGTCTTGTATTCCTTGCACACCTGTCATCACCTCCATCACTTTATATTAACTTCAAAAGGCAGTCAGGATACACACCGATCAATATGGTCAGTCCGACTGCAATAAACAATACAAAAGAATAATTCCACTGCACATTTACACAAGATTCTTCACTGTCCCTAAAATACATGGCGACAACGACTTTCAGATAGTAATAGACTGCAATTCCAGCATTTATCACAGCTAGTACGAGCAACACAACGTGATAATTCTCCATAACAGAAGAGAACATCATAAACTTACCAATAAACCCTGCTGTCAGCGGTATACCTGCCAGGGAAAGCATCGCGATCGTAATGGCCAAAGCCAACATAGGATTTCGTTTTCCTAATCCATTGAATGCTTCAAAATGCTCTGATCCAGTTGTTTTTTTCACCAGGATCAAACCTGTGAATGCAATGATCGTTGCAAGTGAATAGGCTAGCCCATAAGCAAGAATAGCATTAGCCGAGGTAGCTCCAACAGCTATAATGGCGAACAACATATATCCCGCATGTGAAACACTTGAATAAGCAAGCATCCGTTTAAAAGATGACTGCATTAATGCCGAGATATTGCCCACAAATAAGGTGATGACTGCGATAATTAAGAAAACCGGAGTCCAAAACTCTTGAAGCGGTAACAAACTATAACTGAACAAGCGCAATAAACCAGCAAAAGATGCCACTTTCACGACAGTACTCATATAGCTTGTAATCAAAATCGGCGCTCCATCATATACATCCGGGGTCCAAAAATGAAAAGGTGCAGCCCCAACTTTAAAAGTCAACCCTACAATAAGCAGTAAGATACCACCATAAAATAAAGGGGAAATCGTCTGTGGATTGTTTACCACGTACGATTTAATTTGACTTAAATCGAACGATCCCGTAGCTCCATAGAGCAACGCAATTCCAAATAGCAGGAACCCTGTCGAAAATGCGCCCATCAGGAAATATTTCAATGCAGCCTCATTGGATACCTTATCTTTTTTACGTATACCCACCAAAATATAAAGGGCTACCGACATAATTTCTATCCCCAGAAAAAGCATAGAAAAATTGTGATAACTATTGACCAAAACAGCACCAGTCAAGGAGAATATAAGCAGCGAATAGTATTCAGCAACTTGCCCCTCCTCATCAAAATATCCTTTTGAAATCACAAAAATACATAAAGTTATAGCGACACATACGATCGAAAAGGCAATAGCAAAATGGTCAAAATAAACCATTCCGCTATATAAGGGGCCCGTAGTTGATGACCAATCATTCCATAAAAAGCCAATAGCTGCTAAGAAACCAAGAATAGAAACCGGCAAAAGCATCTTTTTTGCTTTGAAAAGACCGAGATAAAGGACTACTAATGCTAATATCGAAAGTGTAATTATTGCTCCCATACAATTGAATATATCTATTTATCTGCCTAAAAAAGTACTTAACACTTCCACCGAACCCGCAGAAAGGTTCAATAGGAAATTCGGGAATATACCGATATATAGAATCAAGCAAGAAACTATCGCCAATATGATCAGTTCTCCTCCTTTCACATCATCAAATTGTGCTGTCTTTTCAGTCGTTTCTCCCAACATGGTCTGCTGATACAGGCGAAGAATATATACTGCCCCCAGGATTAGGGTCAATCCCGCGAAAACCGCGAACCAGAAGCCATATTGAAAAACCCCTTTCAATAATAGAAACTCGCCGATAAAACCATTTGTCAAAGGTAAGCCAACAGCCCCCATACAGATGATCATAAAAAATATGGCCAACCGTGGAGCCTTGCCCGCAATTCCACCGAGCTCAGAAAGACTTCGCGTTTGGGTCCTTTGCTGAACAATATCCAGCACATAGAAAAGTCCGACAACAGAGATACCATGATTCAGCATCTGTATTGTTGCCCCACTCAGGCCATTCGTATTCCAAGAAAAAACCCCGGCACTGATCAGCCCGACGTGTGCTATGGATGAATAAGCAATCAGGCGCTTCATATCATCCTGTTTAATAGCAATAATGGAAGCATAGACAATACCGATGACGCATAAGATCATGGCAAACTGACCATACAAAGCGACTCCTGTTGGAACAACAGGCAACAGCCAGCGCATTAAACCATACACCCCCATCTTCAGCATGATACCAGCCAATAACATGGTGCCTGCCGCCGGTGCATTGGTATAGGTATTTGGTTGCCAGGTGTGAAAAGGAAAAATTGGGATCTTGATGGCAAAAGCAATAAAAAATGCCCAAAACAACCATCTTTGCGTATGGTCCTCCAGTTCTAGAGCAATAAAAGAAGTCCATTCAAAATCATGATTAGGAACTTGTTGATAGAGATAAAGAATACCGATTAACATCAACAGGCTTCCCAAGAAAGTATAGACAAAAAACTTGAGATTAACACGGATGCGATCTCCTTCACCCCATAGAGCACAGATAAAATAGATCGGGATCAAAGCGATCTCCCAGCCTACATAAAATGTAAATGCATCCAGTGCCAAAAACACCAATAATAAACCTGCTTGCATAAAAGCCATCAAGGCATAGAAGTTACCTTTATAATTCTTCCCAAACGTCGTCCCAATAATCAAGGGCATCAAGCCGTTGGTCAGCAAGATTAACGGTAAGCTAATGCCATCTGCACCTATATGAAAGTGGATATGTAGAAAAGATATCCAGGTCCAATTTTGTTCAAATTGCATTCCCCCATTGGTATCAAAAGCACACAGGAACGGAATAGTCAAGGCAAGTGATATTAATGATAATATCAGTGCTATTGACTTGGCGGCATTGGTCTTCAAAAAAGTTAGTATCAATGCGCTTATTAACGGCAATAAAATAAGTAAAAACAAGTTATCCATCGATTATACTACAATATTAAAGACTCAATAATCCATATACGAAAATGGCAATTACCCCAATCACCATCATCAATAAATAAAAACCAACATTTCCATTTTGAAGCAAACGAAGTACTTTTCCTGTATCATAAGTTGCTTTACCAGCTCCGTTAACAAGTCCATCTATGCCACGTTGATCAACAATATTTCCAAAGAAAGCCGACATCCAATTGATTGGCCGTACAATAAGACTCTCATAAAGCTCGTCAACATAAAATTTATGGTAAGAAAGCCTGCTCAAGAAAGCTCTTGGAGCCTCATCACCTTCAGGTATTTGCTGACGTTTAACATAGGTATTAAAAGCCAGAGCAGCCATAATCAACACTCCAATCGTGGAAACTGCCATGAGTAAATATTCAGTGCTATGCTCCAAGTGATTGGTTACGGGCGTTAAAGCTTTCCCTTCTGCAAAAACAGGACTTAAGAAATCTGCAAGCCAGTGATTACCGCCTAAAGCCTCCGGAAGATTGATCCCACCGCCAAGCACCGACAACACTGCCAATACGATTAACGGGACAGTCATGCTTTTGGGAGATTCATGCAAATGATGTTTTTGCTCCGCAGTCCCTCTGAATGATCCAGAAAATGTCATAAATAACATTCTAAACATATAAAAAGCAGTCATTAAAGCACCGATGAAACCTAAACCCCATAAGATTGGACTGGCAACAAATGCATTGGCAAGTATTTCATCTTTCGAAAAGAACCCAGAAAAAGGGGGAATGCCCGCAATCGCAATGGTACCGATCAGCATCGTCATATAAGTTACGGGCATTGCTTTCTTCAATCCACCCATCTTACGCATATCCTGTTCTTCGCTCATACCATGGATCACTGAACCGGCCCCAAGAAATAATAAGGCTTTGAAAAATGCATGGGTCAATACATGAAAGAATGCTCCAGTGAATGCCCCAACACCTAAACCAAGGAACATATAGCCCAATTGAGACACCGTAGAATAAGCCAGCACTTTCTTAATATCATTTTGAGTCAGTGCAATAGCCGCCGCAAGCAGGGCTGTGCAAATGGCGATGACAGCGATCAGCTGCAACGTAAATGGAGACAGCACAAATAATACATTAGAACGTGCAATCATATAAATACCAGCCGTAACCATTGTCGCAGCATGTATCAGAGCAGATACCGGTGTAGGCCCAGCCATAGCATCAGGCAACCATGTAAACAATGGTATCTGGGCTGATTTACCTGTAGCAGCAATAAAGAGCAACAACGTAATACTCACAACTGCAATATCACCAATAGCAAAATTCTTTGCTGCGGCAAATACTGTCGAGAACTCCAATGAACCAAACGTGCCCAAAATCAAGAACACAGCCAGCAGAAAGCCCAGGTCCCCGATTCTATTCATAACAAATGCTTTTTTTGCAGCATTGGCATAAGAACTATTTTTATACCAGAACCCGATCAGTAAGTAGGAACATAAACCTACGCCTTCCCAGCCTATAAACATCACGAGATAATTGGACCCCAGTACCAACAGCAACATGAAGAAGATAAACAGGTTTAAGTATGCGAAAAACTTCCCAAAACCTTTGTCATGATGCATATACCCAATAGAATAAACATGAATCAGAAAACCTATACCTGTCACAATCAATAACATGATAGCACTCAATGGATCGACCAAAAAGGAGAGCCCAATTTTCAGGTGTCCTACCGATATCCAATCAAATATATGCTGTTCGATAACGCCTGGCTGTCCTGCCTGTCTCGACTGATATACATCGAAAAACAGCATACAGCTACAGACAAAAGAAATAAGAACCACGGCGCTGCCCAAAACACCGATCATACTTTTGGAAAACGCATTCCTGCCCAATCCATTCACTATAAACCCGATTAAGGGCAAAAGGGGAATCAACCAAATTAATTCACTCATCGTATATATTTCTTAAATTCTACCAACGAAGTTTATTTAAGGAATCGATATCCACAGACTTCGTATTCCGATATACCATAATAATAATCGCAAGCCCTACGGCTACTTCCGCTGCCGCCAATGCCATAATAAAAAAGACAAACACTTGCCCTGATGAATCACCATGTTGCACTGAAAATGCCGCTAAAAGTAGATTGACAGCATTAAGCATCAATTCAATAGACATCATGATAATGATGACATTACGGCGAATGAGCACACCAATAACACCAATAGCAAAAATAATTGCACAAAAGATCAAATAATGATTGATCGGCACACCTTGCAACTGCTGAACAACTGTTTCCATTAGATTTGTTTAGGTTCTTTCTTAGCTAATAATATTGCTCCGATCATGGCTGTCAACAATAATAAGGAAGACAGCTCAAAAGGAAGCAAAAATTCGTTAAACAACACTTTACCTAGATTTTTAACCAATCCGATTTCAGGATTTGTTACCGTCAAAGGATTAGAGATATCAAATACACGGTAGACGCCAAAGAAGGTCACCAACAGGCAGCAACCTGCAATAACCCCCATAAACTTGACCAGATTGGATTTCATCGGTTCGGTATCTTTATTCAGGTTGAGCAGCATGAGCACAAACAAGAAGAGAACCATAATGGCACCCATATATACGATAAAATTGACCACCGCCAAAAATTGAGCATTCAATAATATGTAATGCACGGTAAACGTAAAAAACGTAATAACCAAGTATAATACACTATGCACTGGATTCTTCGTAAAGATGGTCATGAGTGCAAAGAAAATAGACAAGAAGGCTACAAAATAAAATACTGTCATAATTTCCTGAATTAGCTCTTTAATTTGGTGATATCGAAAGTCGGTTCGACCAATTTGTCCTTGCCATATATAAAATCCTTACGCAAGTAATCTGCTGTCACATGTGGGCCGTCCAAATAAATAGCTTCCTTTGGGCAAGCTTCTTCACAAAGACCACAGAAGATACACCGCAGCATGTTGATTTCATAGACTGATGCATACTTCTCCTCACGATAAAGATGTTCTTCCCCTTTTTTACGTTCGGCAGCAGTCATCGTGATGGCTTCCGCCGGGCAAGACAATGCACACAATCCACAAGCAGTACAACGCTCCCGCCCCTCTTCATCGCGTTTGAGCGAATGTTGTCCCCTAAAATTCTTTGAATAAGGTCTTATTTCCTCGGGATATTTAACTGTAGGGATTTTCTTAAAAAAATGCCTTAATGTAATACGCAAACCTCTGATAATGGCGGGGAAATAGATCCTTTCCGCAAATGTCATCTGTTTTTGTTCAATTACTTTTTTACGATTGCTTAGTTGCATAAAAGTCCTTTCTTATGAGAAATAAGTATCTTTAATCAATGTAAATACACCTGTAAGTACAATATTGGCAATAGCCAATGGGATCAACATTTTCCAGCCCAAGTTCATCAGTTGGTCATAGCGGAATCGGGGCAACGTCCACCGCACCCACATAAAGAAAAAGATAAATCCAAATATTTTCAGGAAGAATACGATTACACCAATAATAGTGATCCAATTCGCAGACAGTCCCAGGTCATTCATAAACGGAAAGTTATATCCCCCAAAATAAAGCGATGCCATTAATGCCGAGGATACAAACATATTAATGTATTCAGAAAACATATAGAGCCCCAATTTCATCGAGGAATACTCGGTATGATATCCTCCTACCAGTTCCGTCTCACATTCCGGTAAATCGAAAGGAACCCGGTTACACTCCGCAAAAGCACAGACCATAAAAATAATGAAGCCTAGAGGCTGTGCCCAGATATTCCAATTGACAAAGCCAGATTGCCCAGCCACAATTTCCCTTAGTGAAAGGCTTTGTGTCACCATCAGCAATGCAATGATTGAAAGCCCCATAGCAATCTCATAACTGATACTCTGTGAGGCCGCACGAATGGCCCCCATCAGGGAGAACTTATTATTGGAGGCCCAGCCACCAAGCATAATACCATATACCCCTAATGCAATAACACCAAACATATACAATATACCAACATTAACATCGGCCACCTGCAGGGAGACGACCCGATCGCCGATCTGTAGCTCTTGTCCCCATGGAATAACCGCAGAGCTAATACAAGCCGTTATAATTGCTATGGTCGGACCAACAATGAAAAGCACTTTATGGGCACCAGCAGGAATAATTTCCTCTTTAAAAAAGAATTTACCACCGTCACACAGCGGCTGCAAGATTCCGAAGATACCGGCCCTATCGGGGCCATATCGATCCTGCATAAAGCCAGCAATTTTGCGCTCAGCCAGTGTTGAATACATCGCAATCACCAATGTGATCACGAAAATAACAGACACTAATATTAATTTTTCTATGACAAAAGACCACTCCATAATTTGTGCTTATTTCAATTTTTCTGTTCTAGCCAACTGTTCGCGATTTTGCTGCTGAAGTATCGGATTCTCCTTCACGACCTTTGGTGGATTAAAAAGTTCATAGTGATTGGCTGAAATAACGGAACGTGAATCAATTTCTGTCGGTTCTTCCAAAATCCAATCGCTCGTCTTTTTTTGATCAAAGCGGCAGGTATTACAGATAAACTCTTCCACTTCACCGAATTCATCCTTCCTTGCTGTCACCCGTATCACTTCCTCTCCTTTGTACCACAGTGTCACTTTACCCGAACAAGTGGGACAATCGCGGTGTGCGTCTACCGGTTTCGTAAACCAGACCCGATTCTTAAAGCGAAAAGTTTTATCAGTCAGCGCTCCGACTGGACACACATCAATCACATTTCCCGAATAATCGTTGTCAATTACATTTTCAATATAGGTGGATATTTCCGAATGATCCCCGCGCCCCAAAATACCATGCACACGTTGATCTGTCAGCTGATTAGCGACATAAACACAACGATAACACAGAATGCAGCGATTCATATGCAGTTGGATCTTGTCTCCCAGGTCAATGCGTTCAAAGGTTCGACGGTCAAATTCATAACGCGTATTTGCACTTCCATGCTCATAACCAAGATCTTGCAACTTACATTCGCCAGCCTGATCACAAATAGGGCAATCCAAGGGATGGTTGATCAAAAGGATTTCTACAACGCCCTTTCTTGCTTCCACGACCTCCGGAGAAGTAATATTTTGCACCTCCATACCGTCCATTACCGTCGTCCGACAAGATGCCACTAATTTGGGCATAGGCCGCGGGTCCTTTTCCGAACCCTTTGATACCTTCACTAAACAGGTACGGCACTTTCCTCCACTGCCCTCCAATTTGGAATAATAGCACATCGCCGGCGGGACAATATCCCCACCAATCTGCCTTGCTGCATTCAATATAGTTGTCCCTGGGGCGACCTCTACCGGTATCCCGTCAATGGTGACCTTAAACTTTACATCTTCCGCTTCTGCCATGATATGATTTATTTATCGTTACAGCTTTTATTATGATACAATTGGTTCTAAAGGATCAGCATAATGTGCCAGTCCATAATTTCGTGTTTGGGACTCTTCTGGATGAAGTATATGCCATTCAAATTCATCTCTGAAGTGTCGAATTGCAGCAGCTACCGGCCATGCCGCAGCATCACCCAATGGACAGATTGTATTTCCTTCAATTTTCCGTTGCACATCCCACAATAAGTCAATGTCTTCCATCGAACCATGTCCGCTTTCAATCTTATGCAGCACTTTCTCCATCCATCCAGTTCCTTCACGGCAGGGTGAACATTGCCCACAGCTCTCATGATGATAGAAACGGGCAAAGTTCCATGTATTACGCACGACACACTGGTCTTCATCAAATACGATAAAACCACCGGACCCAAGCATAGTGCCCGTCTGGAACCCACCATCCGCTAATGATTCATAGGTCATCAAACGATTATTACCAGCGGCCGTTTTGAGAATCAGATTTGCAGGAAGAATAGGCACCGAAGAACCACCTGCGACGACAGCTTTCATACGCTTTCCATTGGCAATACCACCACAATATTCATCCGAATAAATAAATTCTTCTACCGGCAAACCGAGTTCAATTTCATAAACACCAGGTTTTACGATATTGCCACTCGCGGAGATCAACTTTGTGCCCGTACTACGCTCTACGCCTATCTTGGCATACTCTTCGCCACCAAGATTAATGATGGGAACAGTAGCCGCGATGGATTCAACATTATTAACCACCGTGGGACAATTGTATAGTCCTGCGATTGCAGGGAATGGTGGTTTAATACGTGGATTTCCACGCTTTCCTTCCAAGGATTCCAATAAGGCCGTTTCCTCTCCACAGATATAAGCTCCTCCACCAGGTTGAACATAGATCTCCAGATCATATCCTGAACCGAGGATATTTTTGCCCAAGAAGCCCTTTTCTTTTGCCTCTGCAATGGCACGTTCCAGAATTCGGATCTGAGGCATCATTTCTCCCCGCACATAGATGTACGACGTATTTGCCCCCAAGGCGAAACTCGAAACGATCATCCCTTCGATGAGTGCATGCGGTATATGGGTCATTAAATAACGATCCTTGAATGTTCCAGGCTCAGACTCATCGGCATTGCATACCAAATAACGCGGTACTCCCTCAGGTTTGGCTAAAAAAGACCATTTCATACCTGTCGGAAAGCCCGCTCCTCCTCTACCACGCAAGCCGGACTTCTTCACCTCCTCAACAACATCCTCAGGGGACATGGTTTTTAACGCTTTTTCAACAGCAACATAACCTCCTTTTTGACGATAAACCTCAAAAGTATTGATGCCGGGGACATCGATATGAGTCAACAAAAGTTTACGTGCCATATTATTCTGTTTTAGCTTTTAAATGATCAATCAATTCATCCACCTTAGCTTCATCCAAGTTCTCATAGAAGGTATATTCAGGCCCAATCTGTAGTACCGGACCAAAACCACAGGCTGCCAAACATTCCACTCCACGCCAAGAAAAAAGCCCGTCCGCCGTTACCCCCCCCTCTTTTACCCCTAACTTCTGCTCCAGGTGGTTCATTATACGTTCAGCACCGACCAAACAGCAGGGACCTGTACGGCAAATTTCCAGGACGTACTTCCCTTTGGGCTCCAACAGAAACATGGTATAGAACGTTGCCACTTCATAAACCTCAATGGGTAATATATTTAAGTACAAAGCCACTTTTTCCATGGCATCAGCACTCACCCACCCAAATTCTGCTTGGACTAAATGCAAAATGGGCAATAGTCCAGATTTTTGCTTTCCATCCGGATAACGGCTCACTACGTCTCCAAACTTGGCCAGCAATTCTGGAGAAAACGTTACATTTTCATTATGTTGTTTTACACTAAGCATCTAATTCTCCTGCTATAACGTTAAGACTACTCATATTTATAATTGCATCTGAAATCAACATCCCCGCACTCATTGGCGCAAATAGCTGATAGTTGACAAAAGAAGGTCGCCTAAAGTGCAGACGATAGGGAGAACGCCCACCGTCATGGATCAAATAAAAACCAAGTTCTCCATTTGCCCCCTCCACTGCATGGTACACCTCCGCTTTGGGCGTATCAACTTCTCCCATGACAATCTTGAAGTGGTAGATCAGCGCCTCCATATTGGTATATACCTGTTCCTTTGGCGGCAAGTAAAAATCTGGCACTTCCGCATGGAAAACACCTTTTGGTTCTTTTTCAATCTTTTCCAGCGCTTGTTCTATAATACGCAGCGACTGCCACATCTCTTCATTGCGGACCATAAAACGATCGTACACATCTCCTGTTGTCCCAACAGGTACATCAAAATCAAATTCCTCATAAGAGCAATATGGATTTTGGGCCCTGACATCATAATCCACACCAGTTGCCCGAAGAATAGGTCCAGACCAGCCATAATCCAAAGCCTCTTCCTGACTCACTGCCGCAACACCAGAAGTACGCTCGATGAAAATCCGGTTCCGAACAAACATTTCCTCAAACTCTTTCAACACCGGCGGATAACGTTTCAAAAATTCACGGATCTTTGCAAAAGCTGTTGCATTAAAATCTCGTTCAAAACCGCCTATACGACCAATATTAGTGGTCAACCGTGCCCCACAGATTTCTTCAAAGATCTCATAGATAAATTCACGTTCCTGCATCACATACAGGAAGCCAGAGAAAGCCCCTGTATCAACACCCAGAATCCCGTTACAAATAATATGATCTGCGATACGGGCAAGCTCCATCACAATGACCCGCATATATTGCACCCGTTTAGGGATTTCTATCTTCAGCAGCTTCTCAACCGTCATATGCCAGCCCATGTTATTAATCGGAGCCGAGCAATAATTTAAACGGTCGGTCAATGGAGTAATCTGATAAAATGGCCTATGTTCGGCGATTTTCTCAAATGCTCGATGAATGTAACCAATAGTAGATACCCCACTAACAATACGTTCCCCATCAATCTGCACCACATTCTGGAACACACCATGAGTAGCAGGGTGAGTCGGGCCAATATTCAGGGTAATTAATTCATCCTGCGGATCATTATCTTCAAAAACAGGCTGATTAGCTGTCATCTTGCTTATAAACTCACTCATATCATATAAATTAACGGCCGAAATACAAATCTTTCTTATCTACTCGATTCGGGTCTTCCAACGGATATTCCTTACGCATCGGGAACACTTCCATCTCGTCAACATTTAAAATCCTTCTTAAATCTGGATGGCCAATAAAATTCACACCAAAGAAATCAAATGTCTCACGCTCCATCCAGTTGGCCCCTTTCCAAACAACGGTCGCTGAAGGAATCTCAGGATTCGGGCCATATAAGAAGACCTTGACGCGTATCCGGACATTATGAATAAGACTATGAATATGGTAAACCACGGCAAACTCTTTTTCGAGATGCGGGTAATGCACCGCTGTAATATCTGTAAGATGAATAAATTGCAATTCACTAGCTGTCTTCAAAAAACGAAGCACTTCTATTACATCTTCAACGTCCACCACAATCGTCAGTAAGCCATGGGCATCCGGAACTTCTACGACTTTCGCAGGAAAATTTCCCTGAAGTTTCTCCAATAAAATACTGTTCTCCATCCGTTATTTATTTGTATGTATGCCGTACTTCTCCAACAATGCTTTATATTCAGGGGTATTTCGTCTGTTTAAGGATTCATTTTTAACAATTTCCTGTAAACGGAGGACACCATCCAAGATTGCCTCAGGGCGGGGCGGACAGCCCGGCACATATACATCCACAGGAATCACCTCATCAATCCCCTGTAAGACAGAGTAAGTATCAAAGATACCGCCACTGGAAGCACATGCCCCCACAGCAATCACCCAACGGGGTTCCGCCATCTGAATATACACCTGCCTGAGCACTGGCGCCATCTTCTTGGCAATGGTCCCCATCACCAACAACATATCTGCCTGCCGCGGGGAAAAACTGGGCCGCTCTGCTCCGAACCTGGCCAAATCATAGGTAGACCCCATGGTAGCCATGAATTCAATACCACAGCACGATGTAGCAAATGGCAAAGGCCATAACGAATTAGCGCGGGCCAATCCAATCGCTTTATCCAAACTTGTCGCAAAAAAACCTGCGCCTTCTACTCCCGGAGGAGCTTCTGCCAATTTTATATCACTCATGAAAAGACGATTTATAAAGGTTTAAGTACAATTGGCCAAACACAGCCAATCGCTGAGGGATCATATTAATCCCAGTTCAGTGCTTTTTTCTTAATGACATAGATAAAGCCCAATAAGAGCAATCCCATGAAAATAAACATCTCGATTAAGCCTTGCAGGCCCATTTCCCTAAAATTGACTGCCCAAGGATACATAAAGATCACCTCGACATCAAAGATGACAAACAGGATAGCCACCAAAAAATATTTAATCGAGAATGGCTGTCTCGCATTACCGACAACCTCAACCCCCGATTCAAATGCTCCAAGCTTATTTTCTGTCCGAACTTTTGGCCCGATTAAATGTGTAATAATTATGGTACCTACCCCAAATCCCACCGCTACGATAAGCTGTATGAATATAGGTAAGTAATCTATCGGCATACTATTGGCGTGCTCCATCTCTATCAAAATTTATATTGGTAACTGTCTCTAAATATAGAGATTCCAAGACTAAATTCAAAACAAAAAAGGCGCAGATAATGTTACCTGCGCCTAATTTAGAATGATTTTAGTTAAGCTTATTTTAAAGCCTCTAAGTATCCTTGAACAGCCTCATTTGCCGGATCAAGTTCTATTACTTTTTGGAAATTAGTCTTCGCTTGTGGGTTTTCCGCTTTAATAAGGTGGAAAAGGCCAATATAAGTATATGCATCAATTAAATATGCTTTGTTCTTTTCTTGCGTACCACGCTGATTGATGGTTTCAATCAATTTTTGGAACGGCGCCACGAAATCACCTGTTGGTTGCTCCAAATTATCAGCACCCAACGCAGAAAAAGCTTTATAATACAGCGCATTGATCAAGTACTTATCTTGTGCTTCTTTATTATCAGTAGTTTCTATAATTGTTAGCTCAGTTTGTGCTTTCTCAAAATTAGCAATAGCTCCATTTCTTAGCTCCTGGTTAACGTAGTTACCTTCAGCATCTTTACTTCCACTATCTTTTTTGAAACCAATTTGGTAATTACCTTCACCTGCATAGTAGTGAGAATCGAAATAGTAAGGTGAATCTTTATATTGACCTACAAGTTCAAACAAAGAAACTGCCGTTTGCAATTCTTGGTCTTGGTATTTCGCAAAAGCCAATTCAGCAACTTCAGCTAGCAATTCTTTGTCACCTTCAATTGCTTTCTTAATATTTGCAATACCCTTTTGAATGTTTGCCTCATTTTCAGGAGTCACAGCTGGAGCAGTTGCCACAGCTGCACTATCAACAGCAGTTGTAGCGCTATCAACAGCAGTAGCGGTACTGTCAGCACCAGCAGCTGCAGTCGGAGCCACAGCTTTTGGACTATTAGCCGCAATTTGAGACATACCTAAGTACATATAATCCAAAGGAATCACACGGTCTTTCTCCATTTTGCTGAACATCAAATCCAAGTATTCCATTGCTTTTGGATAATCTTTGGCACTTTGAAATGCAATATAACCTAGGTAACGGTAGATTTTTGGATCCACATCCGGATTTTTCGCCAATTCTTCTGATACAGTCTTCAACTCATCATACTGACGCGCATAAACCAAGAAGTCTGCATAACGGATTTTTGCTTCCAAGGTATTATCACCCGCAACCTCTAAATATTTTTTGTATTGCTCAACACCTTTTTTGTTCAGCTCCACATATTTCTCATCTGATGTACCAGGAGCTTTCGACCATTGATAATAAGTCTCTGCCAATTCACGGTAAGTAGGTGCATAAGTTGGTGTTTCAGCAGCAACAGCCTCTAATTGCGTAACGGCTTCATCATAAGCCTGAGCACCACGTACAATGACAGCCTGACCTACTTTCGCCTGTACCGAATTTGGATCGATGTCCATCGCCTCACCATAACTAGTGTAGGCCAAAGAACCTTCTTTCAACCCGCGGTAAGCATCACCTAATGCCAAAGGAATAGCAATATCCTTTTTGTTTTTTTCCTTCGCTTGGGTCAAATATTCCAAAGCTTTTGCATAATCCGGCTCTGGTGTATTAATATATGCACGACCGATTTCCAATAACGGTTCGTAATCTTTCTTACCCAATTTCGCAGTTGCTAAAGCAAACTTAGATTCAGCGCCAGCTTTATCTTTTTTCATTAAGTCAACATAACCCAAACCAACATTGTTGATCGTTGCTTTTGGATCATTAGTCAAACCTTGGTTGAAAATCGCAGCCGCAGAATCCGCTCTGTCGTTTACCAAATAAATTTGACCCAAATAGAAATAATTATCTCCATTCTTAGGTTGCTTACTCACTAATTTTTGAAGAATAGTTTTCGCTTTACCATAGTTTTCAGCCTCGATGGCCGCTCTAGCATCTTTCAAACTCTGTGCACTTACTGTGCCCACAGTTCCAGCCAATAAAAGACTAAATAATAATTTACTGTTTGTCATAATCTATTTTTGTACTATTTATTATCTATTTAATATAACTTTCATCTCTAATAATGATCTCACGTCCAGGCATTGTAGCAGGCACCAATCCTGCCTTTAAAACAATACGTTGTCCCCGATCTCCCGTCAAAAAAGCGCTGAAGCCTAAACCTAATCCCATATTAGGTTGATAATTCATAATATAAACCGGTCTTATAAACGGATACACACCGTCGGCAATAGTTGACTGTGATGGCTTATAAAAATGTGCCTTATCTACACCTTCACTAACATTTTCGATGCTCAATGTACGAATTTTATCCAATAAATTCGAATTTTTTTCAACTGCTTTCAGATACCAATTATAACCAATAACCCCTACTGCATCAGCATGCTCACTAACATACTGCATCACCTCTGCGTTATCCTTCATCGCTGAAACAGCTTTTGGATCCAGTTTGGCAAGCTTGAAATAATCCTTCAAGTAACGCAAAGTACTTGAATTGGCATTGTCAAAGATCAAGCGCTTTCCAGCTAAATTACCTTCCAACAAAGACTTAACGTCTTTTTGAGGTATTATAGTATCTGTACTGCTGCGATTATTAATCAATACCACAGCATCGGATGCCATTTGAAAGATTTTGGGCTGAATACCACGCTTCTTAAAATAGCTATCCTCTTGCGTTGTCAATTTTCTGGTCAGCACGACAACATAGGCCGAATCCGACAGCAGGGCATTGACTGCCCGGATCTCCGGCCTTGCCATAATCTCAAGACTGGAATTTGGATAGGAACTCTCAAATACATCCGCAGACTCCTGAATAACAGGTAGCAAAGTCTGGTCAACCAAAACCGGCAACTTCCCTGTCAGAATATCTTCACTCCCCTTGTTGTTCTTTGTTTTATTTTTGCAAGAAACAATCGCTCCTGCACCAATCACAAGCATCACAAGAATTACACTATATTTTCTCATACGGTACATCATACAATAGGACAATTTAATAAAAGAATAGTTTAATTTTTGAAGAGAGTTAATTGGAATCTAAAAAGGTAGCGAAAGCTAATTAAAATTATTTTGCCATAAGCGCACAAAACGCATAAAAGAGTATAGGATCAACACGACACCAAAAATGGTCTTATACGTAGGGTTGATCTCAATGGGGAAATTATCCCAGAAAATGATCAATAAGCCTAAGACAAAATAAAAAGCAAACATAAATAGTCCTAAAATAGACAGAAATCGCTTTAGAGGCGATTTCTGTCTGTAATTAGAATTATTCTTCGAATTAAAATCTGTCATTTTAATTTTGAATAGTATTCAAACGAATCGGCAAAGTATAAGCGACACGAACAGGACGACCATTCTGAATACCTGGTTTCCATTTCTTCGCTTTCTTCAACAGCTTAACAGCTGCATCACCTGTACCGTATTTCAAATCACGTTTCACGTTGATATCAGTCAAACTACCATCTTTCTCCACCACGAAGGAAACTTCAACAACACCGTTGATTCCGTTTTCCAATGCAGCAGCAGGATAATCATAGTTATTAGAAATCCACGACATAAACGCCTTCATTCCACCGATCGGTGTAGGATTCACCTCTACCGCAGTAAAGATCTCATTACCATTCGGATCTCCATTCGGATCTCCTTTTTTGGCGCCCGTGATAGCACCATCTTGTTTCTTTGAACCGAACTCACCACGTGCAACTGATGTACCTGTTGGGCTACCCTTCAAGGTAATACGTGCCGGAGTTTTATTTTGGTCTTTCAGTTCTTCCTGAGAAGCAACTTCTTCAACAACCTTGTTGGCCGGAGCTACTTTAGGCTCAGGGAAACGTACCAAATCCTCTTTTGGCACATCCATAGCCACTTGTTGAGGCTTTTCTTCCGGCTCTGGCGGAAGAGGTTCTTCTTCTGGTGGTTCTGGTGGTTTGATTTCTTCAAGGTCTTCCAAAGTAACTTCCGTTACCGCTGGAGGTGCTTCAACCGGTTTTTTCGGAAAAATTTTGTCTCCGAAAAGACGAAGAAGACTCATCAGAACCACAAAGCCGATCACGACCAAAAGTCCTCTGTTCGTCGCTTTAGGCGCAAGCTTACGAAGCTCGTAAGCTCCATATTCTTTGTTGCGGCCCTGAAAAACGACGTCAAGCCATTCTTTCTTAAAAATATCTAATTTTGACCCTATCATATTATTTTAGTTTTTCGTGTCAATCTAATAACTAATCATTATAGATATTGTCACGTTTTAACACTTCCACTTCCTCTGGACTGATCTTACCGATCATATAACGCTTAACGTCAACAATTTTCATCTCATCAAGAATATCAACAAGATTACGTTGTGTACATTTTTCGCTAGGTCTGATGATTACGATCATGTCTTTACCGCCAGAAACTCGAGGTACATATGCTTTTTTCTCCATCAAAACCTTACGGATACCATCTGCACCATAACCAGCAACAGTCGGACCTTCGATAGGTTTGGCAACTTGACCATATATCCAAGAGACTTTATTGTCAGAACCCAATAAAACTGTAAGGGAGCGATTGTCTGCTGTAAGCAAGTCATCATTTTGCTCTTCTTTAATTTTATTTTTGTCTGGCATGGCCACATCCATAGCTTGTGGTTTATTTAAGGACGTGGTCAACATGAAGAAGGTAATCAACAAGAAGGCCAAATCCACCATGGCTGTAAGGTCGACCTTACCCCCATTTTTCTTGGATCTTACTTTCCCGCCTTTGCCTTGTTTACCACTGTCCTGATTTAATTCTGCCATTGTTTGTTCTTATTAAATCGTCAATTATTTATCCTCAGCACGCATGCCTGTTATGAAACTAAACTTATTTTGCTTTTGATTACGCAACGTTTCAATAACTAAATTAACCGAAGGATATTTTTCATTCGCATCTGCTTTGATAGCCATTTTCAAAGGACCAGGATGCACGAAGTTTTTATCGGCAGATTCCTTTTCCTTGTTTACTTCCTCAGCGGCAAGACGCGTGTTTTGAACCCAGTAATACAACTCATTGGACGTATTCTCTGTACTATCGATTGGAATACCAGTTTGCAATCCTGGTTCATTACGCTTACCCGCGTCCAATGCCAACAATCCTTTTAGTTTAGACATTGGTACACCAAAGTTTTCCATCAACTTGAAGTGATCATAGTCCTCTTGTGAAAAGCCAATGCCATATTTTGCAGACATTCTTTCTAATGCTTTTACGCGAACCTGTTGATCAGTTGTACCGAAGAAAACTTTACCGTTATCCCCTATCGTGATCATACCGACATTTGAATCCGGTAACTTATCTTTCGTAGTTGATGCTGGGGTATCCACCGTCAATGCTTCCGGTTGGCGCGCAGTCGCCGTTAAGACGAAGAACGTAAGCAGCAAGAACGATACGTCACACATCGCTGTCATGTCGATCGACGTACTGGCTCTTTTTACTTTTGCTTTACCCATTTTAAATTCTTCTTTTTAAATTAAAACTCAATCTTCTATCCCATGATGCTTTCAATCTTTGATTTCCATAAATTAAAATCAAAAATTTCCATCACGGTTCTTATTTGTGGTTTGCAGCGTATGTTTGTACGATTGAGAAACCAGCTTCGTCGATAGAGTAAGTTAATTTATCGATTTTCGCAGTAAAGATGTTATACAATACGATGGCGAATGTTGAAGTTGCAATACCAGTTGCTGTATTGATCAAGGCTTCAGAGATACCATTTGCCAATTTAGCTGAATCTGGAGCACCACCTGTTGCCAACGCCGAGAAGGCCTTGATCATACCTGTTACCGTACCCAATAGACCACATAATGTACCGATAGAAACCAACGTAGCGATTACGTTTAAGTTTTTCTCTAACATTGGCATTTCCAATGCTGTAGTTTCTTCGATTTCTTTTTGAATTGCAATAGTTGCTTTTTCAGTGTCAACATTAACATCAGCTGATACAGCTTTGTATTTCAATAAACCTGCTTTTACAACGTTTGCAACTGAACCTTTTTGTTTGTCACATTCAGCAATAGCTGAATCGATGTTTCCACCATTAATTAAAGATTGGATTTTTCTAACAAAGTTTCCAACGTTTCCTGTTCCTGAAGCTTTGTTGATAACGATTAAACGTTCTACTGAGAAAACCCATACCATTAAGAATAAACCAAGCAAAACAGGTACGATTGCCCCAGCATGGTAAACCATTCCTAAATAGTTACCTGGATTAGGAGCATTTTCAGGATTGTTGTCAACGAAGTTAGTTGGATTACCCATCACAAATTTCCATACACAGAAACCCACGATGAAACAGATGATGATTGCAGCTTGAGCAAAGAAAGATCCTCCGTTGTTGCTCTCTTGTTTTGCAGCAGTTTTAGGTGCGTTTGCCATTTTTCTAATTTTTAGTTTTTTACTGTTGTTTAAATATATAATGTTGTTTAAATTATATGCACTCTTATTCGCTTTTGAAATCAATTTTGCAAAGCAAATTTAATATTTAATATCAAATTTAAAATATTCATCTTAAATATATAAAAAAAATCAAATTTGTTTTTTCAAACTGAATACACTATTTAATAGTGTCATTTTTCTCAGCAGTTCCCGTTATATAATCCTTATTACCATTCGCTAAATAGCTTATTAGCAATAATTATTTTACAATGAAAACCATTTTTTTTTTGATATGCAAGAAAATCAAGGATTTTAAGCGACAAAAAGTAAGTGATTACTCATGTTTTTTTACTAAATCTCTTCCTTTATCCTCACCATATCACCTTAATAAACAATTCGTTAGATTTCTTACTAATCCCTATCAATATCGTTGTTTAACCACCGACCATTTTTACACGATACCCTTCTTTAAGTAACAAGTCGTAGATCTTTTGCTTAAATTCGCCCTGAATCATTATTTCACCGTCTTTTACAGATCCACCTACTCCACACTTTTGTTTCAGGAGTTTACCCAAGCTCTCCAAATCTGCAACCTGACCAACAAAACCCGTTACTAATGTGACCACTTTACCTTTTCGCATTTTGCGATCTAGCTGAACCTTGAGATTCTGCTGGTTAGCGGGTAACGTATCAACTTCCTGAAAAACATCCGCAAATTGATAGTTATAATTGTCATCTGTTGAATATACAACGCCCTCATAGGACTGTTTCTTATTTTTACCCATCATTTTTTAACAAATTATCTTTAAAGCCTTTGGCATAATGGAAATATTTAATTTATCACCCAATTCCAATGGCTCCCCATCTACATGTACTGGTGAGACTGTATCAACTTCGATCTGTATATCTTTTCCAGGGATAATTTCCACATAGCTTGACTGGTCCGCCGATTTATTAAACAGGTGAAAGATCATCTTAGGAAGGATATACAAAGGAAATTTATGCACAATGCATACATCTAATATACCATCATTCACCGAAGCTTGAGGTGCGATATAAGCATTGTTCCCATATTGAGGAGAATTGGCCACACTGATCATAAATGCCTGTCTTTCATAAACCTGGCCATCTATAGTCAATTTATAATGAGCTGGTTTATAATTGCTCAGCACATTAAAAACGGATTTCATATAGCCCAGTGGCCCCCGGATATTCTCATTCGCAAAGTTTTCGCTCACTGAGGCATCAAACCCCAGTCCTGCAATATTAAAGAACCGCCTTTCATTGATTACCCCACAGTCTACTTCTATGGACTCAAAACGATTGATCCGCCGTATAGCGGCGGCTTCATTCATAGGCACGCCTAAATAAAGCGCAAGACCATTGCCCGAACCTTCAGGAATAATACCCAAAGGAATTCCCGAGCCGACTAAAGCCGAGCCCAGTTCATTGATCGTCCCATCCCCTCCAACTGCAATGACTGCATCATAACCCTCTTTAATCGCTTGCAGCCCAATCTCATAGGCATGATTTGGACGCGCAGTCTGCTGAAAGGTGGGATCAAACTTCTGCAAGTCCAGCACATCCAAAACCTGCTTTTTAAACGAAGTCTTGCGCTTTCCTCCTGAAATAGGGTTAATAACAAACAATATTTGTTTACGATCTGACATGTCCAAAGATAGCGGAAATTACTAATTTCTTAAAATAATGTAATCTTTACACCGATTTGATTCCATATGCACATCTTTTTAAACCTAAAAGACAAATTTGATTTTAAATATCCCCCAAAGTATTGTAGCTTTGTCGCATTAAAAATAGAATGTGGACTGATTTGCGTGCTGTTGCCCTTACGAAAGCAACGACAAGGAGATTGCAACCACAGTAAAAAAGTGCTAAAAACCCTTCGCTATCACGGCTCTTATCACTTTGCTGTCAATTCATTCAAGCGCAAATCCATTATTAAAATTACGTAAAGCATGGCTTATTTATTTACGTCAGAATCTGTTTCTGAAGGACATCCAGACAAGATCGCCGATCAAATTTCAGATGCATTAATAGACAATTTTTTAGCATGGGACGAAGATTCACGCGTCGCTATTGAAACACTCGTCACTACCGGACAAGTTGTTCTTGCAGGTGAGGTTAAATCGAATATATACTTGGATGTTCAGAAAATAGCCCGTTCGGTCATCGAAAAAATCGGGTATACCAAATCCGAATATATGTTTGAAGCCAATTCTTGTGGTGTGTTATCGGCCATTCACGAGCAATCTGCTGATATTAATCAGGGTGTTGACCGTAAGACAAGACAAGAGCAAGGAGCTGGCGACCAGGGAATCATGTTCGGCTATGCAAACAATGAAACCGATAATTTTATGCCATTGGCACTGGATCTTTCTCATCGCCTGTTGTACGAACTGGCTGAATTGCGTAGGGAGAACAGTGAAATAAAATATCTGCGTCCTGATGCCAAATCACAGGTAACACTTGAATATGGGGATGACCACAAACCAAAGAGAATCGATACCATTGTCATTTCAACACAGCACGACGACTTCGATCAGGAGCAGGCCATGTTGGATAAGATTACCCATGATATCAAAACCATTCTGATCCCCCGTGTTAAAGCACAATTAAAGCCTGAACTGCAACTGTTATTTAATGATGAGATCAAATTTCATATCAACCCGACTGGAAAGTTTGTCATTGGCGGACCACATGGAGATACAGGGCTGACAGGTCGTAAAATTATTGTAGATACCTATGGTGGTAAAGGGGCACATGGGGGTGGGGCATTCTCCGGGAAAGACCCTTCCAAAGTAGATCGCTCCGCAGCTTATGCTACCCGTCATATTGCCAAAAACCTCGTCGCTGCAGGTGTATCTGATGAAATCCTGGTACAGATATCTTATGCAATTGGCGTAAAAGACCCGATGGGAATCTATGTAAATACTTACGGCACAAGCAAAGTGAATTTGTCTGATGGCCAGATTGCCGATAAAATAGCCTGCTTATTTGACATGACCCCTTATGGTATTGAAACCCGTCTTGGTCTCAGAAGTCCAATCTATTCGGAAACTGCCGCCTACGGACACATGGGAAGGACACCAAGAAAAGTGACCAAAGAGTTCGAAAGTTCCACTGGAGAAAAGAAACAGCTAGAGGTCGAACTATTTACTTGGGAGAAATTAGATTACATCGAAAAAGTAAAAGAAGAATTCGGCTTATAGAAGCTTATAAATATTATTAAAATAAAAAAGGGATGCAGCAATGTCTCCCTTTTTTTGTACCTTAATCATCTAAACCGTTCCATCATGAAAAGACGAAACTTTCTACTAGCACCAATGGTCCTAATGACTGTGCCAACGCTGGCCCAGGCCAATGAAACCCAATCGGATCAAAAGATCCCATCAAATACCATCGTCCACGTGGTAAATTTCTGGCTAAAAAAAGATATCAGTGAAAAAGACAAGAAAGACTTTGTCGGTTTTTTTGAAGAACTCCGAAAGATAGAGACTATCCAGTCACTAAATTATGGCATTCCGGCCCAAACAAATGACCGTCCAGTAGTTGACAACAGTTTTGATTATACCTTGATCGTAACATTCAAGGACCTGAAAGACATCGGCGTTTACGAAACACACCCCATACATCTAAAAGCCATCGAAAAATATCAACACTTTTGGACAAAAGTCATGGTAAAGGATACCGCCATCATTAAATAAGCCCGCGCGCTTTTATTTCCAGGTATTTGTTAATCGAATTAATGGTTAAATTCTCCGGTGCAGTATAGATCGTCTGAAACCCATTGCGGATAAGCTCTTGTACAATAAGCTGCTTCTCATAGATAAATTTTTCCGCAATGATCTGGTTATAGATATCGATGGTCTTTTTCGGGGAACTCTTGGCCAGGTCTTCGACTTCAACATTTTTAAATACGATCACGACAATGATATGGCTCCTATTTAACATCGTCAGGTATCCCATTTGCCGTTTTAAGGAATCCAGTGTTTCAAAATTCGTATAAAGAAAGATGAGTGAACGCTTATTGATGTGTGCATTGGCATAGCTATAAAGTTTGCCAAATTCCGATTCATCAAATTTCGTTGTAATCTGATATAAGGCTTCCGAGATCTTATGCATTTGGTTATTTCTTTTTTCCGCAGCAATAAAAGCGTTCATCTCTTTCGAAAAAGTAAGTAGTCCCGCACGGTCCTGTTTCAATATCGTTGCGTTAGAAAGCACCAAAGATGCATTGATTGCATAATCCAACAAGGTTAATCCATGAAAGGGCATGCGCATGGCCCGCCCCAGATCAATAAATGAATAGATGGGCTGGGATTTTTCTTCCTCATATTGGTTGACCATCAATTTTTTGACCTTTGCCGAAGCCTTCCAGTTCATATGGCGATAATCATCGCCCTGTACATATTCGCGGACATGATCAAATTCCATGGCCGATCCAATGCGCCGGATACGCTTTATTCCCATCTCATTCAGCCTGTTGCTCGTCGCTAAGAGCTGATATTTCCTTAACTGTATATAAGAAGGGTAACAGGGAATCTCCTGTTCCTGATTGGTAATAAAGCGACGTTTAAAAAAACCAAACCGCATTACCAATGCCATGCAGCGGCCAAATTGATATATCCCCCGTTGTGTGGGCCGCATGAAATAAGAAATTTCTGTGTGCTGATTTGCCGGTAACTGGGTCAAAAACTCTTTGCCCCGAAGCTGCAACTGTACCGGAAATTCTTCCAGGACCTCAACTACCGTAGCAAATGGATAAAAGGAATGAACAAGCAATTTCATGGGATTTTCATCTCCATTGGACAGCTTCTCAGGGTATATCCTGGTGATTTCAATCCGCCCTTTTCCAGCGAATAACAGGATGAAATCAAAGATCAAAACAGCCATCCACAACCAAAATACGATCCAGGCAACCACAAACAGCCCTTTAATAAAAAAAGAAACTGTAAAGAATGCTGCTACGCCCAATAGGGAATAAAAGAACTGACTGGTAAGGAAAAGCTGTTTTAATTTTCTCATTATCTTGGGATCTCAACAGAATTAATAATTTGGTCAATGACATACGTTGTCGTGAATCCTTCCATTTCCCGCTCAGGTGTCAACATCACCCGATGCCCCAAGACCGCCGGTGCTACCCGCCTGATATCTTCAGGTGTTACAAAGTCGCGTCCGCTCAATGCTGCTGATGCCTTCGCAGATTCCAAAAGGGCAATGGATGCTCTTGGCGACGCCCCCAAAGTTAAACTAGGGTTGCTACGGGTCTTAATAATGACCTGGGCAGTATAGGTTAACAACTCCTCATGTACAAAAACCGACTTAATAAGCCGTTGGAAGGAAGAAATTTCCGTCGCAGTGACCACACTGTTTACCTGATCCTCTTTATTCGAGGCCTTTTGCGCATGATGCTCCTTCAGGATCTCCAGTTCTTGCTCAAGCTCAGGATAATTGACATTAATTTTAAAGAGGAAACGATCCAGTTGTGCTTCTGGCAATCGATAAGTCCCCTCATGTTCGATCGGATTTTGTGTGGCAAAGACAACAAAAGGAGCAGGCAGAATATAGGTATTTCCATCTACCGAAACCTGATGTTCGGCCATACTCTCAAAAAGTGCGGCCTGGGTTTTGGCAGGGACACGGTTGATCTCATCAATTAATACAATATTAGCGAAGATTGGCCCTTTTCGAAACTCAAACTCATTACTCTTCAGATCCAGAATGGATGATCCGGTAACATCTGAAGGCATCAAATCTGGAGTGAACTGAATGCGTTTAAAGTCACTATTGATCGTTTTGGCGATCAGCTTGGCAGACAAAGTCTTTGCCACCCCCGGTAACCCTTCGATCAGCGAATGTCCGGAAGCTAAAATAGAAATCAACAACATATCAATCAGCGCATCCTGACCCACGATCACCTTTTTGACTTCCATTTTTACCTGAGTCATTTTCTCGAACAAAACCGATACATCCAATCGGTTCTCAAAGGATATATACTTATCGAATTCACTCATATCATTTTTGCTTTATGTTTAAAATCTTCAATATTTTCATTCACTTGCTTTAAATCGGTCAGATCATGTTGTTTCGCCTGCTGCATCCGTGCAATCAGTTTAATCACATGTTCCGTTTCAGCCAATGGAACACCAGAGCGTTCGGCCAAATCCGCACAGAAGCCCTCTTCTTTCAGCTCCAGCGTATCGATATGAAAGCGATTCCGCAGATCATGTAGAAAATAATCTATCTTTTTGGCTACCATATTACCAGGCGTGCCATTTTCATAGTATAAGGTTGCTATCGTTTCACAAAACTCTTTGGACAGATTAGGTTCAGGCTTCACAATCTCAACAGCCCTTTGCTCACGTTTACTTCTAAAAACCAACAACAGCACCAATCCGCCTAACAGGAGATACCAGGCCTGTCTAAGCCCATCATGGGTCAGCAAAACACGCAATGGCGTTTTATATTGGTCAATATTCGCGTTGAAATCATACCAAGCCAATGGCTTATCATTTAAATGCGATAGTGACTTGGCCACATAGGCATATTGTGAAGCCGAGTTCAGCAAATAATAATTTGCAAATAAATCTGGTGTCAGGTGTAAATATAACATCCCCTTACCAATACGCACTTCAACAAAATTGGGCAAGCTAAAATCCTGATAAGTAATTCCCCCAAGAATGGTCGCGTTTTTGGGAAGTTTCTCAAAGACCACATTTAAATCCGATTTGCCATAATGAATCTTATTGTTTTCATTCATTAACCTTACCCTTAGCTGTTTTTTTATATCCGCACCTTGCTTATAACCATAAAAATTATATGTTTTAATAGATAGGGAATCCAAGAGGTAATAATCAATATCTTCTGCAATAATCATGGCTTTGCCACCCTTGGAGATATAATCCAATAATTTGTCTTCTGCTGCCTCACCGAAGGAAAAATAGGAAGTATAAAACAACAGGTTGGTATTCGTATTTTTAACACTATCCAAATACTCATATAAGGGACGTTTGATATCTGTCACCTGCTGCCCCATATATTTTAACTCCTGCCTGAACACATAAGCCCCAAAGGGATTTTTATCTTTAGCATCAAAAGTCCGCTCCCAAATAATGGGTTTCCTGCTCGTCATATCGATGACACCGATCAGCAGCAGCACGACGCCCAATAATATCAACCCAAATTTTACCGATCCTTTCATTTAATCTGATTTTGATATTGACTAAATAACACCTTGTACTGATTAAAATCAGATTCGGCCAATTCAAACTGTCCAAACCAGACATAATCAAAGATCCTCGTACAGTCCATAAATCCCTGACGAAGGTTTTCATCCCGGATCTCCTGAGCAAATTCTGCGTTCGTCTTACTATGCTTCCATTTAACATATCCGGCATGGGCCAGCTTTTGAATATTGAGCAATTGCAGGTAACGGATGCTCAAAGCATAATTTTTTTGCACCATTGCATCCTGAATATACGGATCCAGATTGCTGTTCATTAAATTTCTTTCTACATAAGCCAATGTGTCCAGTTCGTCCTCTTCTTGATCATGTTTGATAAAGTATTGTTTCTTATTATATAAGACCTTATACAGGATAAAAGCTAAAGCAATTAATGCTAAGAAAGCAAATAAATAACCGAACTCCTCTCTAAATTTATATGGATTATCAGGCATCATGCTACTTAACCAATCTGTAAGCCGTGAAAAGATACGCTGCAATACCCCTACCTTGTCCTTAATATTCTCGGAATATACAAAATCATCATGCTCATACCGGTTAATAATATGCTCAAATGAATCCGTTTTGAATGGTCTTTGCGCGCTGTATTTAGGGATAGAATCAAACAAATTTGGATCCCAAAGGTCAATTTTAGCGTCCTCCTCGGCTGCCGCGGTCTTCATCGTAACAGCCGAATCAGTCAACGCTGAATCTGCGGCTTCACTTGCGGAATCCAATATTGCCATCACAGAGTCTACAGGAATGGTTGTTGAATCGGCAGTAGTAAGTTCAGCCTCCCGGTCCCTAGGTTTAGGATCACAGGCGGCAATGAGGATACATACGAAGAAAAAAAAGAATACCCACTTATGCATCTGGCCCTCCGATCCGATCAATCATACCATATATACGTTCACCAAATTTTAAGTCTTTAGCAGTTTCATAAATGATACCATTAGCCAAAACACCGGCCATATACAAAAACAAGGTAAATAGCGTAACGAACATACCACCTAATGTCATCAATAATTTCCCCCATGACGAATCAAAAAAAGCAGCATCCATGCCCAAGAAATTATATGATATCAAAGAAATAATAATCAGGGGAACAATCGAAATCATCATCACGGCCATCTGAAAGATAAAATTAACAATATATGTCGCCACACCATATTGGATCAGCTTCTTACTGAGCATGACATACGCATCGGTAAAACAGCTCCCCAGATCGGAATATCCCTCCCGGTAGAACAAAAAGGAACTGAACAGCCAGATCCCGACCATGGCGATCAAGATGCCTATGGCAAAGCTCCCGACAAAGGGAATAAAAGCACTGATCACGGTCACAATCATAAGCGGTATAAAAATGACAATCAGCGCTAAAACCATGGCAAGTAAGAACATAAAATATCGTCCCAGGTTTGCTCTAAAATTTTGAAGCACCTCCTTTCCCGTGAAAGCAATATTTTTCCGTTCTTTTAGCAACAGAAAATACTCAATAGAAATACCGTATACATATAAACCCAACGCAATCAATGCTAAAATCAGCAATGCGCCCCATGTAAACCCATCAATATCTTCAAAAGAACTGCTGTTTGCAGAAAAAGTAATTTTTGTCGACAGAAAATAGTAGACCAGTGCGATCCCGGCCAATGGCAATGCGGACAGGCCAAATACGGTTGTCACAAAATGTTTATAGATCAATTTAAACAGATCAATAAAACTTTGGACAAAGTCCCCTACCTTTCGTTCTTTCTGAAATTCAAAATCTACTTCCATTGAAATCGTTTTGCTAATCGATAAGGGTTAATAATATAAACATATAAAATAGCCATCAAAGATAGCAGGATAATCAGCAGGCATAACCATATGGACACATTATAATATCTTGTTACAAAACCTTCCAAGGTACCCGCAATGATAAAAAAAGGAATGGTACTGACCAATACTTTCATCGCGGTCTTTGCCGTATGGACAAACGAGGCCATACGAGTGTAAGACCTGGGAAACAAAATGCTGTTGCCAATGGCCAGGCCGCAGCCTCCGGCGACAATAATCACAGCTATTTCGATCGTTCCGTGGATCCATACTGCTGACATCGCCTTCCCCATCACGCCATACTGAAAAAATAGCTGATGGAATGCTCCCAGCATGATGCCATTGCTGAACAGAACATAGCCTGTTCCGATACTCAAGAATAGTCCAAATGCGAAAGCCATAAAGGCAACACGGACATTATTAATCGTGATCCAGATTGCTGACCCAACATTACTTCCTTTACCATATACTGCCGCGGGGTCACCTTTCTTAATACTTTCTATCGTTGCATCAACATAAGAATCTCCCAAAATCAGCCGGATAAAATCAAGGTCGTACATGGCGGATAAAAAGCCAATGGCCGAGGCCAGGATAAAGATCAAAAGTGAGTAGAGCATTGGTCTACGGATGGACCATATTGCCTGTGGAATCTCTTCGTTAATAAAGGATTTAAATCTATTATTGGAAGCTTTCTGGTCCTTGTAGATCATTTGATGTGCTGTAACAGCCAGTTCATTCAAGTAAGCACGGACCTTACTTTCAGGATAAAAAGTTTGTGCATAAGCCAGATCATTGGTCAGTTCAATATAATTTGATGCCAGCTCATCCGGATCCACTTCCGTGTTAATTGATAAATTATTTTCAATTAACGTCCATTTTTCTTTATTTCGTTCTACAAATGATGCTTCTCTCATTAATTTTTTAACTGGCTAAACCAAATATATGAAATATCCACGATTGGAAAGCACAAACAGGGATGAAAATAACCTGGATATACCGTACGGCCATTGAAAGACAAATAATTGACATATGAACAAGCTTGAGATAAATACTGCACAAAATGTAAAGATCGAATATAACCTGGCCAGCCTGGGTTCAAGAATGATCGCATTCGCAATAGATTATTTTATTATCGTCTGTTATTTCTTCTTTTGTATGTTCCTTGTGGATGCATTGCATGTGACGAGTGGAGATCCCTACCTTTTCTATGGTATTGTCATGGGCATGACCCTACCAGCATTTTTTTATACCTTAATCACTGAAACTGCTTTTGGCGGACAGACGATCGGGAAGAAAGTCATGAAGATAAAAGTGGTAAAGCTCGACGGATCCCGGGCCAATTTTTATCAGTATCTATCCCGCTGGAGCCTCTCGATTGTGGATATTTGGATGACCATGGGTGGGATTGCCATTACCGCAATTGTTTTATCCAAGAATGGCCAACGCATTGGAGATATCGCCGGCGAGACTTCAGTCATCAGCCTGAAACCCGGATTAAAACTGAACGATACCATTTATGAGGAAACTTTTGAAAATCACCCGATTTTATTTCCTCAGGTCATCAAGTTGAGCGACCAAGATGCCAACACCATCAAGGAAGTGTATCAGACCGCTTTCGACAGAAAAGATGTCGGCATCTTAACAGCCTTAGTCCAACGCCTGGAAACGGTGATGGAAGTCAAACATCCTGAGAAAATGACCCCCAACGACTTTGTCTTGCAGGTCATGAAAGACCATTACAGCATGTTCAAAGACAAATAAGATAAGACCGAAAACAGCGCCGTTGGAAAAATTTTGAGCAACAAAAAAAGGAACCTAAGGTTCCTTTTTTTATCAAGTCAATCCTAATTTTACGCGTTCACAACCGCAGCTGAGGTCTGCACCTGACGGTCCACCTTTTTGACCAATCCTTGCAAAACATTCCCCGGACCAACCTCAACAAATGCCGTTGCACCATCTGCCAGCATATTTTGTACGGTTTGCGTCCAGCGGACAGCTCCTGTCAATTGGGCAATCAGATTTTGCTTAATGACTGCCGGATCTGTTTGCGGCTTTGCATCGACATTCTGATAGATCGGACATCTTGGCGCAAGAATATCCACAGCTTCGATAGCAGCCTGTAATTCTACCTTGGCAGATTCCATCAATGGAGAGTGAAAAGCTCCGCCAACATTTAATTTTAATGCTCTTTTTGCCCCGGCTTCAGTCAACAATGCGCAGGCTTTATCTACTCCCGCAATGGATCCTGAAATCACCAATTGTCCAGGACAATTGTAGTTTGCAGCAACAACTACATCCTCCACCTGAGCACATATTTCTTCCACAACAGCATCTTCCAGACCCAATATTGCTGCCATGGTTGAAGGTTGTAGCTCACAAGCTTTTTGCATGGCATTAGCACGTTGTGACACCAATTTTAAACCATCTTCAAAACTTAGCGCACCAGCGGAAACCAAAGCGGAGAACTCTCCTAACGAATGGCCTGCCACCATGTCTGGCTGGAAAGATTCACCTAAAGCCTTCGCCAAAATAACTGAATGCAAGAAAATGGCAGGTTGTGTAACCTTCGTTTGTTTCAGTTCTTCATCCGTGCCCGAAAACATAATATCCGTGATACGAAACCCCAGAATATCATTCGCCTGTTCGAACAAAGCTTTTGTTTCTTCATTTAAATTATATAGGTCTTGCCCCATTCCAACAAATTGGGCTCCCTGACCAGGAAATACATATGCTGTTTTCATAAGTAAATAATTTATCTTTTAGTGGTTGTATGAAATATCCAGCTCAGTGTCATCAGTTTCTGTTTTTTGAACAGGGATATTTCATATTGTAAACATTACTGTAACCGCAAACTTAGATAAATTGCTCTTGATATGCAATATAATTGCACTCCATCCCGGAATTTATTCGTTTCCTTCATCGATTAAACATTCAAACAGGACGTTTGCCTGCTCGGGTCTGTCTACGTCAAAAACTTCGAAAACGGAGCTAACGACACCACTGGAAATTAATCCTCAGGAATAAAACTCAAGGACAGCATTTTTCTGGGATCAAACACATCCTGAGCAATGGTCAATAAATGATCCGGTTCCAGGAGCTGAATTTTTTCAATAACCTCTTCAAGTAAAACAACACGGTCATAATCCATCACATTTTTGGCTGCTGAGATGATCATGCTCATCCGGTTTTCCTCCGTTAGGGCGATCTGACCAATAAACTTCTGTTTGGCTTTCTTCAACTTAGCATCCGACAAAGGTTGTTGGCACATGTTGGACAGTTCCTTAAATACCAGTTTTTTTGCTTTTGCAACTTTCTCCTCATCTGTCCCCAGATAGATACTAAAAAGCCCTGTATCAGAAAAAATCGTATAATTAGACTCAATGGTATAGGCAATACCATACTTCTCGCGAATAGACAGGTTCAAAATAGATCCCATACCCATACCGCCCAGCATATTATTGAGAAGAAGCAGACCTGTTTTACGTTCGTCACGGTAGTCATATGCCAATGAGCCCAACATATAATGCACCTGATTAATCGGTTTGGCAATCTCCACATGTTGCTCCACAATTGGTTTTACATCATTTCTGGAACGTTTTGCATGATTTGAAGCGACCTCACCAAAGACCTTATATAACAATCGTTCAACCTCCTTCAGCCTGTAATTGCCCGTAATTCCGATAACCATTTCATGGGTATTGTAATTGGACTTCATAAAATCCTGTATATCACCCTTCTGCAATGCAACAAGCTGCTCTTCCAGGCCTAAAATATTATGGCCCAAACCGGATCCCCTAAATACCAGGTCTTCAAAATCGTCGACTATGGACTCTTCTGGGCTATCCAGATAAGAGGCCATCTCATCCACAATAACCGATTTTTCTTTTTCCATTTCAACTTCTGGAAAAGTAGAATGGAAAAAAATGTCCTCAAAGAGATCCAAGGCCCGGCCTAAATAAGGCTGTAATATAGAGGCATGCACACAGGTATATTCCTTGGTGGTGTAAGCATTTAGATCCCCACCGACAGATTCCAGGTGATTGATAATTTGTTGCGTCGATCGTCGTTCAGTACGCTTGAATAGAAGGTGTTCAATAAAATGGGCCACCCCAAACTTACCTGCTTTCTCATCACGGGAACCGGCATTAATAACCATGCACACATGGGTAATCGGTAGATTTTGATATTGGAACACCACACGGATTCCGTTTGACAATCTAATAATTTCGTACTCCATTCAGTCTACGGGATTTCTTTAATTGATATGTTTGCGCATAAATCTGCGCGGATGAAAACTGAAACCATTCTTCTCATACAGATGAATGGCAGGTTTATTATGCTGCTCTACTTCTAGTAGGATCAATTTGCACTGTTTTGACTCCAAAAATGAGTTTGCAAACTCTACCGCTAGCTTTCCGGCTCCTTTTCCACGGGCGTTTTCATGGATAAAAAGTTCATCCAGAAGTCCCACCAGCCCTTTAAATTCAAAACTAAAAAAATAGACAACGATCATATACCCCAGCACATCTGCGCCTTCCCGGATTAACCATGCCTGTCCAAGCTGAGGATCGCTGACAAAATGATGAAAGTTTTCTACCGTTGTATCATGATCTATATCATACCCATCGATCGCATAAAATTCCTCCATCATCGCTGCAATAACCGGAATATCCTGGATGGCCAGTTCTTCAAACTTGATCATTTTATCTATTTTTTCTGCAAAACTAGGTATTTTTTAATGCAAAATGGTCATAGCGAAATCACTATGACCATTTGTTCTTTGTATATCCCCCATTTTACATACGTGGTCTTCTCATTCCTCCATGAGACCTATTATCTTCTTGCGGATTGCCCATGGCAAATTTTTGCAGTTTAAAAGTAAATGACAACATGAAGTAACGGCCCAGACGATTGGTCCGGCTATCGGTGATCATTGCTTCAGTCACTGTTTGCGCTATATTGGTCTGTTGATTTAACAAATCGAATGCCTGCAGCCTAATCGTTCCCCGTTGATCTTTCAATAGTTTCTGTTCCAGATAGGTATTGATGATAAATGGGTTTGAACTAATGTTATAGCCATTATAAAAACTTTTTGACAGATCTGCGCCAAAAATAGTCGACTTGGTAATATTGACAGAGCCAATCAGGTTTGGTGTCCAGGAAGAAACATTGGTAGTCCGACCGGTCAAGGAGTTTTCAGTATGAGTATACTGATATCGAACTCCCGGATTAATTTCCAGATTTTCAGAAGGATTGTACCTAAACATCAGGCCCTGGTTAAAAATGATATTCCGGGCAATGTTTTTCTGTCCAATATTATCATCCTTAGTCGTGGAAAGATAACCAATGTTTTTATTGTAAGTCACTCCACCCATCAACATAATATTGTAGGTCTTTTCCTTTAATGATTTGCCATAATGATAGAATGAACTGACATTAAATGGTTTATCCGTTGTTTCATTTAAGTACCGTGTTTCAGAAATCAAGGTAGAGTTGGTCTTCCCTGTCTGATAATCCACCAAATCATCAAAATAACTCTTGTTCAGACTGACAATCTTATTATTCGTCAGACCTGCCCTCACAAAAGCAAAGAAATTATTTCCTTTTTGAAAATCATTTTTGCGGAAACGGACATTTAACTGATGGCTAAATTCAGGATTTAAAGCAGCATTACCCACGACAATGCTTGTCCGGTTTGTGCTCATATCAAACGGCAGGATCTGTGTCACCGAAGGTTCATTGGGTGTTCCTGAGTAATTTACAGAAATATTTGCTTGCCGGGAAAACTTATATTCAAACCGCGCGATTGGCATCCAGTTCATATTATTGCGATGGATAGGGACTATTAAGCCCGAACTGATCGCTTCGCCCCGCAATTGCGAAGGCTGTGCAGCCGCTCCAATGGAATAGGTTATTTTATCCCCATTATACAAATAGTTTGCCCCCACTTTATGTGTGGAGAAGGAATAGTCATAATTGTAATCAAAATTCAATTTAGGATCCTCAGCAATCAGATTACCATCTCTGTCAAAGCCCTGTTGAAAATTAGCATTATCGTATTTATTTTTATTGAAATCATAGGTCAGTTCCAATCGTCCTTTATCTGAAAGGGGCTCTGTATAATTAAGGGAAGCTCCAGCATTCCAGCTTTTGTTATTTGACTCCAAAATGGTTTTTTCATAAATTGAACTCAAACTTGAGTCCGCATTATTTGGGTCTGCCAACAACCTGTCAAGAATCGCATTTTGATCCTTTACTGTCTTTGCATTATTGTAATTCATATTGACAAAGACATTTCTGCCTTTATCATTCAATTTACGGTTGTATAACCCGCTGATACCAAAACGTGGAGCAGTAGAATTTGCCAGGGTATTTTGGTCCTGTGAATTATTGAATGCCGCGGTTCGATAGGTTACCGAATTCGATAAGGTCGTTGCATCCCCATCATCATAACCAAACTGAGGGGATATCTTGATGTAATCCTTATCGGTAGGTTTCCATTCCACGTTCGCTTCAAAACGATGGCTTCCACCGATCGTATTTGAATTGGTCAGCACGCTGTCTATTTGTTGGATTTCGGGTAATGTATTGTTCTGATATTTCTCCGACAGTGTCGTATTATTGGTGTGGCTATAGCTATAACTTCCATACATTGTCAGCTTCTCGGAGAAATCTTTACGATAGTTGAGACCTATGGATCCGATTTTAGTCAGGCCATCCGAACCGCCGAACATACCACCCCCACGGCGGCCTCCACCTCCCTGACGCCGGCGTGCTCCGCCCCCTGTTGTATTAAAATCAAACAAAGGTGCATTGGTATTGTTTAGATTACCCAAAACAGAGATCTGTTCGCCTTCACGCAGCCCCATCCAACTACCTGTTGCCTGATAACGGTCTTCGGTACCATATCCGGCACGTAATGTCGTGGCATAGCCTTTATTATATTTGGGATCAATCTGAATATTCAGCACTTTCTCCGACTCTCCGTCTTTATTGCCTGTTATATTGGCCATCTCACCATAATCATCGATGATCTGCATCTTTTGAATGATATTGGCCGGCAAATTCTGTGTTGCGGTCTTTACATCCCCACCAAAAAAATCTTTACCATTAATACGTACCCGCTGGACGGTCTCTCCTTGGGCCGTAACATTCCCATCCTTATCAACCTCGACACCTTGCAGTTTTTTCAACGCATCCTCAGCGACCGATCCGTCACGCAGTTTAAGATCTTTCATCGTATATTCCAAGGTATCGCCTTTCACCACCACTGTCGGTACACCATCCACAACCACTTCCTCCAGCATCTGTGCATTTTGCTGTAAGGTCAGGCTTGGGATCATGTATTTTTCCGTCCCCTCAGGAAAACCAAATTCTTTCTCAAAACGTTCAAACCCCAAATTAGACACAATAATCTTAAAAGTATCTGCCTTGATCTTATCAAAGGTGAAAATACCGGCCATATTTGATCCTGTAGTCATGGAATCCAGTTTGGAAGTCAATCTGACTGTGGCACCGGCAACAATTCTATTTTTATCATCTTTCAATATTCCCTGCACACTTTTGGTCTGGCCATATGCGGTCCACCCCATAAACATGCTTAACAAAAAAAGCACAAAGCCTCTCATAATATTTATTTTTATATTTCTATAGTTGACAAATCTTTGACCGAATAGCGCTACTTAAGTTTAACTATACGCGAACAAATTCACCATCTCGCTTATACCCAGACCTATTCGCAGACAAACTATCCAAAATCTTTACAAAAGAAGATATTATTAGTGTTAATTAGTGTAAATGGGTAATTTTCACATAGAAGTTACAATGGATAACTCTAAATTTATTTGTACTTTCGTTTATTTTACGAGACTAAATATGCTATTATCATATTATCAGGAACAGTGGATAGAAGCGGGTTGTGACGAGGCGGGTAGAGGTTGTCTGGCGGGTCCTGTCTTTGCTGCTGCGGTTATTTTTCCAACGGATTACCACCATGAACTTCTTAATGACTCCAAAAAGCTTAGTGAAAAAAAACGCATGACCCTACGGCCAATTATTGAACGTGAAGCCCTGGCTTACGCTGTAGCCAGCGTATCGGCAGCGGAAATTGACCGCATCAATATACATAATGCGAGCTATTTAGCCATGCATAAGGCTCTGGATATGCTTAAGCTAAAAGCGGAATATATTATTGTGGATGGAAATAAGTTTATCCCTTACCAGGAAACCCCTCATTCCTGTATCGTCAAAGGTGATGGAAAATACCTTTCTATTGCCGCAGCATCGATCTTGGCAAAGACCTATCGCGATGAATACATGGACAATATTGCAAAGGACTATCCAAATTACGATTGGCTCAGCAATAAAGGGTACCCAACAGTAAAACATCGAACTGCTGTACTGCAATATGGTCCGACACCACATCATAGAAAAAGCTTTAAAATAACTGACCCTCAGCTCAAATTATTTTAAAGCCTGCCTTTTTTGAAAGAGACATTGGCCTAAGCCACTGTCTCTTTCTGTCTTCCCTTAAAAGAGAAATATATTGCCGCCACAACCCCTAGACCGAGGATAATGGAGGATATCAATGTCAATATATTACCCATCTTATGCGATTCAGGATCAAAGATAAATTCCACCTTGTGCGTCCCCGCCGGTAATTGCAATGCCCTTAACAGATAGTCTGCACGAATGATTGGCGTTTCCTTTCCATCCACAAAGGCCTTCCACCCCTTATCGTAAAACACTTCAGAGAATACCGCAAAGGCATCATTTGCCGTGGTATACTCATACTGCATCTTATCTGGATGGTAAGATGTCAATTTGATTTCTCCAGTAGTCGGAGCATTAGATGTTTTTGCCTTAATCTCATTTTGGTATTGCTGATTGACAAAAGCTTCTTTACGTGGGTCAAAAGAATTGATCGCCTGCATTTCTTCTGCGTTTCCTTTCACAAAAGAGACTTTGTCCACAAACCAGGCATTGCCGGCAGCAGTACTTCTTCTCACAATACGTTGCGATTGATTCTGCTGGTCAGTAGTAATGAGATAACGGACATTGAACATATCCAGTACATCTTCATTCAGTGCACCATTGAACTGGTTTTCCAAAATTTCTTGAAAACGCATCAATTTGGCCGCATGATACCCACCCAAAGATTTATGGAAATAGGACGCACGGGCATCAGAGAATGGATTTGTAGTCAGATCAAGCACACGATAGCTCGGATCTTTATCCATTAAGATCAATTGATCTACCTCACGCTGTTGAAAGACCTGGCTTGTTGTCGCCCCTTTATCCATAAATGAACGGTCATTTAAAAAACGTTTATCGACACTCCACAGATCGAACAAAAAGAGGACCAACAAAGTTCCTAACAAGATACCTTCGCTTAATTTTTTCTTCAGGTAGAACCAAATAAGACCAAAAGTCAGCAAGATGATAGCAAAAGAACGATAGGCATCTTTACTGGCAATATCTTTACGGTCTAACACCAGTTGATTGACCAATTCGGTTGCTGTAGTCTTATCCCCTATCTGTTGCGTAAAGGATTCTATGAGCGTATTGTGTTCAGCATTTCTAAAATTCAGGAACAGATCTGGGAGCAGGCCGATCAGCAGACAGAATCCCCCGACACCAACAAAGGTATATAACACCTTTTTTTCCAGATTTGGAATTTCTTTTGCACGGGTCAAGAGCTCATTAACGGTCAGAACTGCCATGAGAGGCACCGTAATTGACACCAATACCAAAATGGATTCCACAGCCCTGAATTTATTGTACATGGGGAAATAATCAAAGAACAGGTCTGAAACCAGGGTGAAATTTTTTCCAAAGGACAACAATAAGGCTAATAGGGTTGTTGCCAATATCCACCATTTCAACCGGTTCTTGACAATAATTAAACCCAATACAAACAAGAAGAAAATACCTGCCCCAAAGTACCAAGGCCCGGAAGTAAACGGCTTGTCCCCCCAATAAGTGGGCATTCCTTCGGCAATCTGTCCTGCTTGAACGGCAGGCATACCGCCTTTTTCCATAAAAAACTTGGCGACATGTGACTTTTCGTCCAGTTGGCCTCCGTTTGCTCCACCATAAGCATTCGGAATCACAAAGGTCATGCTCTCACCGACACCTTGACTCCATTCATATGCATATTGTTTATCCAGACCTTTTTCTTTCGTCTTATTATCATCAACTTTGGTGATATTGGCATGTCCCCTGGTACTCAGTTTGCTGTACTCCCAAGTTGGCAATAAGATAGATGCATTAACCATGATCGCAATTGCCACGGCCAGAACCTGCCTGCCAGAAGCAATAAAAAATTCCTTCAGTTGCTTTTGCCTGATCGCATCTACCAGTGTGAAAATAACATACACCATGAGCGCCATAAGGAGATAATAAGTGGTCTGTAGGTGATTGACACGAATTTCTAAAGAGAGAAAAAGCGCCAATAGGACAGGTCCCCACAGTTTGCTCCCCCGGTAGCACATAATAACCGCCGCTAGGACAGGCGGAATAAATGCGATCGCATTAGCCCGGGTGATATGGCCTGCCTCAATATAAATAAAGTTATAAGATGTAAACGCTATGGCAATAGCTCCTACCGCAGCGAGCCATGGCCTGATACGTAATACGCTGAAAAGAAGATAAGCTCCCAGCAAATAGAATAATACGGTATCCATTGGGGGCGGAAAAACAAATTTCACGGCTTTCAACACATAAGTACCAATATTATTTTCATTGGCCTGCCAAATCTGATATGTGGGCATACCACCAAACATGGAATTGGTCCATAGCGGGGCTTTCCCGTCTTTAGCCTTGTAGTCAAATAACTCCTTTTGTCCCCCCTGTGCCTGTACCACATCCGATTGGGCCAATGTTTTACCTTGCCATACGGGTGTGAAATAAAAAGATACCAGGGCAATGAATATCGCAATAACGATCAAATGTGCCGAATTCGCCTTAAACCAATTTTTCATTTATCCTCTTAGGTTGTTTAAAAGTCTTAAAAGCCAAACTTAGATAAATTTGTTTTTATATACAATTATAATTATGCGCAACACAAAAGCAAAGCATCCTTTTGATTTGCGATGGATCATTCGTCTCCCTCAGTTTTTCGTCTCACAGAAATCAGCTGTCGCAGCGGCTACATGGACATCAGCTGAAAGCCCTCCAAGCCCAAATCTTTTTGTAACAAAATGCCCCCAATCAGACTGGGGGCATTTCGAAGTTTATTTCATTTTGACAGCAGTTCCCGTCGCTCCGACCATCATCATACCGCCTGTTCCAACAGTCTGAAAATCCAACCTTACACCCACTACAGCATCAGCGCCCAATGCTCTGGCCCGGTCCTCAAGTTCTCGCAGAGCAGCCTCACGTGTTTCCTGAAATGCACGTTCATAAGAATTGGACCGTCCACCAAAAAAATCTCTTAAGCCAGCCATCATATCTTTGATGGCATTTGCTCCTAGCACAACCTCTGAAGAAACGATCCCCAAATAACGGTCTATCTGATGTCCTTCAATATTACTTGTCGTTGTCAATAACATAATTTACTCTCCTTTTTGAATTAATTTGTTGATATTGGATAGTTCCCCAAAAACAACTAAGATGTCTCCTTCCGCCATGATTGTCTCTGACGTGGCGATGCCGGAAGCTTCTTTTTGTTCTTTAGTGACCCCATCTGTTTTTGTCTCTGTTATTTTTACCGTAGTCAGTACAATAATTTTATATAGGTTCGTGAGATTGGCCTCACGTAATGTCATACCCACATAACGTGTAGGCACCTTGGTCTCCACAATGGAATATCGATCCGAAACCTTAAAAGAATCCACGATATCAATATTATCCAAACGCATGGCCAACCGCTCTGCTGCCTCTTCTTCGGGCATGATATACTCATTGATCTCCATGGCTTCCAAAACTGTTTTCTGTAGTTCAGACACAATACGCCCGATAATTCGTTTTACTTTTAATTGTTTTAAAAGCGCCACAGTCATCAGCGATGCTCCTTCATCCTCTCCAATCGCCACAATCACGGCATGAGCATCTTTTAATGGTAATGACGTTACAGCCTCCCGATCTGTTGTATCAAGACATACCGTATGTGTGATCTTGTCCTTTAATTGTTCAACAATATTCAGGTTCCTATCGGCACCAATCACTTCATGCCCCAGTTCTGTCAGGTGAACACCCAATGAACGACCAAAATGCCCCAACCCTAAAACGATATACTTCATAACCCAAACTAAGATAAATTTACTTTTATTTACAAATGTAATCACATTATACCGATGATATGATCAGCACCTTTTTTGTATTGTATTAATTGCGGAGAATATATGCCATTAAAACAATATTTTTTCTTCCGGAAATATGATATTCCTCCGTGTTGTGTTTTTGATGAAAGCAACTAATAATGTCAACATGCCAACCCGTCCCACCAGCATCGTCACCACAATGATGAGTTTTCCCCCCATGCTTAGAGAAGGCGTCACCCCTAAACTCAATCCACAGGTCGTATATGCGGACAAGGATTCAAATAATAGATTTTTCATGCTTTTATCAGGGTCTGTAAAAATGAGCATAAAAAAGCTGAGTCCGACGACTATAAAGGACAATAAAATTATTGCAAAAGCTTTGCTGACCGATTCACTTGCAATTCTTCGTTTAAAGATTTCAATATATTCCTTTCCCTTTGCCAATGATACGATGTTGATCAGCGATAGTGCTACTGTTGTTACTTTCACCCCGCCACCGGTAGATCCAGGAGAAGCGCCCACCCACATTAAGACCATGGTCAAAAAGACGGTTGGAGCCCCCACAAAGCTCAAATCAATACTGTTGTACCCTGCAGACCGGGCTGCATTAGCCATGAAAAAGGAAGTGACCCATTCGCCATCGATTCCCTTTTCAAGCGAAAGTGTATGATTGCGCTCCAAAAAATAAAAAAACAGCGTCGCTCCGATAATAATAATGGCATTGCATACCAGCACCAGTTTTGAATTAAAACTAAAACTCCAGGCTTTATGTTTATAGCTCTTTTTGGTAATCAAACGGTGATACCAAAGCAGAAGGGATTCCTTGATGTAAGTATAAAAATTCAGTACAATGCCAAAACCTAAACCACCCAGGATGAACAAGGACGAAAGGGCAAGCTGAAAAGGATAGTTAAATTTATAAGCTTCGTTGGTAATCCCACCAGATAGGATTGAAAAACCGGCATTACAGAATGAAGAGATGGAATGAAAGATAGAAAAGAAAACCATACCCCCCACATTCGGAAAGTTAGCTCTCTCCAAGGTGCTGAATATTAATACTGCACCGAGAAATTCAAATAGCAGGGTAATAAATATAATGGTCAATAAGGTCTTAATGACCGAAGCAACCTTATTTTCACCCAAAATCTCACCAAACATCAACTGGTTTTTAAACGAAAAACCGCCCGAAAAAAAATAGCCAAAGAAGCCCGTAAAGGTCATTATACCCAATCCACCTACCTGGATCAAGACGATAATAACTGTTTGTCCGAACATGCTAAAATTGGTCGATATATCCACAACAGATAGCCCCGTTATGCAAACCGCGCTAGTGGCCATGAACAATGCATCCACAAAACTTAAAGGAGCCTCCACCGTAGTCCTAGGCAACATTAATAGTACTGTACCGATCAGGATAAGTACCAGAAAGCTAATGACAAATAAAATGGTCGGATTAAAATAAAAATTATCAAAGAATAGGGTACTTTTGGATAACTCTGCGATGAAGATAATGTAAATCCCCAGATAAATCCACTGCTCACGGGAAAAGACAGACAGTGCTCCGATACCCCCGAAACGGGCAATCAGGATAAAAAAGAAATACATTAAGATCAGTAGCCCTGAATAATGTTCGACAGCAATCTTCTTCAGCGCATAGATGGATGAGGATTCACGTAGCGCGATCATGAAGAAAAGCGCAAAAAAAAGATAATGAATCGTCTTACCCAGCAGATCACCTAATATAGGATCGGTCACATAGCCAACATTAAAGATCACGATAGCTGCACAAATCATGCTGACATAGAGCATGATCTTATCTACAAGCCCATTTTTATATTTGAAAACAAAACGAATAAAACTTAATATCGAATCTACCATGATAAGCCTCAAACTAAGATAAATTTGCTTTATTTACAAATTTATTGACCCATCGCCACAGATTCGGCATTTTTTTATCCTTAACATCCGGTGCTACCCTCGTGCTTTCCACGTGAAACGACAATACATTTTTCACTTTCAACAAGCTCATCAGCATTATATTTAGTTTTCTATTCCTTCTTTTTCCAGTTCCCGCTCAGCTTTTTCACGATCCCTTTTTCGTTTTTCCTCCATTTTTGCCGCAGCCTCTTCTTCAGCTTTCTTTTCTTCTTCTAACAACTCTGCAGCCGTTTTATGCCGTTTAAAAATTCCTGAAATCAGTTTCTTGGCTTTGCCAACACCGCTCACAACCTCTTCCACCCGGTCAGCGGTATTCATTAATTTAGCCTCCCGCTCTGGTCCCAGACCTACACATTGCTTGATTCCCATCAGCAAACTCTGCCACATTGCTTTAAAAAATGGATGATTGGGGTCCCGATGCTTGTTGATGTGCCCAGTAGTATAATGACCATACAGATCAGGATTACTGGGGTTGAACAGAACCTGATTGATCATAAACGAAAGTAATCCTTTCTTTTCCCGCCGACCATTATCGCCTGTCTCAGATAGAATATTGACTTTTAGATCATTGTAGTCCATTTTAAATGTACCTTTACTCCTGTAATCATTAGCCCAAACATCAAATGATATTTGTTGTAGATTTCCAGATTTGACCTCAACATTCAAAAGTGGTCGAATCATCTTATTGACAACAGTCAGATCCATATTTCCCAGACTTCCTTTATAGGTATATGCCCCAACCTTCGAGGTCATATCAAATACAAAATTGGCCAACAATTTTCCTGAATTCATAAAACTTGTACTCAAGTTAGCACGCATAAGCTTTTGCTGCTGCAATTTTGTCGAGTCATTGGTTACGTTCAAAAGTGTGCCATACGTATGGTCAAAGGTAATCGTTCCGATCTGGCTGTATTGATCACTCATTTCAGAATAAGAAATACCAATATTATCTAAAATCATCGAGTCAATGCCCAGCCGGGTTGACATGCGCATCAGTTTCATCTGCGGTGAATTGCCAATCTGACGGGATGGCGGATTTTTATAATGCTTATCACTGTACACAGCAAGTTGGCCATTTTTTAAAAAGGCCTTCTGCGCATAAATCTTTTTGTCTCTGGAAAGCTTACCAAAATTAAACTCCGCTAACTGTAGCGTATCCATCTTAAAGACAATGTAACTGCCACCTTTTCCTTTTTTTCTATAATAAGCAGCCTTATTCAATAAAGGCTGATACGCGACTTTCGTTAAAAGAACATTTCGGTGCTTACTATTGATCTTTAGCTTATCAAAGTCGATTTTATAAAATCCATCGGGCGTCTTATAGGTAAAGCCAGGGACTTCAATATCGATCATCTTTGAATGATAGAAACGCTGTTTATCAGTAGCAGAAGTAGAGTCGATCAATATGTCATCTATCCGGACCATGACCTTTTTAATTTCAATGTCTTGATGCACCCCCTTTTGCACCTGTGTATACTTCAGGTTAATATCATTTAAGTTCACGGCCTTGACCTGAATCTTTTTAAGGTTTTCTTTTATTTTCTCATAAAGTGGTTTCTTCGGTCCTTGATTAATGGTGTCATTGTAATGATGAGCTTCATTTACAACATGTATTGTGGGCGTATCTACGGTTATATCATGCAAAAACAATTCTTTGTCCATCAACACCTTACGTATACCGAAGCTTTTTATTTTAAGCTTATTGATGGCAATTTCAAAACGATTGTCAGGAGCTTTTTTCATCAACTCCAACTTTTTATAAACCATACTATCTGGAATAAGATGGAGGTTTTCTATTGTTAAATTGCCCAACAACAAATTAACATGGATATCATCATAACGAATGGAATACAAGCTGTCCGTAGCTTGCAGAACCAGCTGCTTTACCTTTGTATCCAGGAGAGGCTTCCACTTATTGCTAAAATACCAGACACTTCCGGTCAATGCCACCACGATAAACATCACAATACCGAGGATCCATTTAAAAATAGGCTTCATAAAGTCACAATCTCTTTGTAATTTCGTCTTTATTTTATTGATTAACAAACAAAATTAAACTCATTTTTGTTTCCAATACGATCAAATAAGATTAATATGCGCCATAGATCACTATTATTTTTATTTCTTGTAACGTTATCGCTACTTTTATTCAATTCCTGCCATAAAAATCAACATGAAACTGGCTTTTATTTCTGGAAAACGACCTTCCAATTAGACACCCTGGAACATAAGGCTTTACAAGAAATTGGGGCAAAATCTATTTATGTACGGATTATGGACATTGATTTCGACCCTTCCGGCATTCAGGCAGTCCCGATAAGTCCCATCACATTTGCTCAGCCTGTGCCTAAAGAGCAGCAGTTGATCCCAGTCGTCTTTATCAACCAGCGCATTTTCTCGGAAATGGACAGCCTACAGATCAGGGGACTTGCCAATAAGATCGTCCCATTTATCGCTGCAAAAATACAACAAGCGGGCAAAGAAGATTTTACCGAACTACAACTGGATTGTGATTGGACCAAAGCTTCACGGGACAAATTCTTTTACCTGCTCAAGTACCTCCAGGAACTCCCAGCATTAAAGGAAGTACTGGTTAGTTCGACGTTACGCCTGCACCAAATCAAGAATACCGCAACAAGTGGCATACCGCCAGTAAAAAAGGCCACCTTGATGTGTTACAATATGGGCAATTTGCGTCAATTTGGAAGTCAGAACTCTATTTTGAACCAACAGGATCTGAGACTTTATTTAAATGGAACATTGCGCAATTATCCAATGGACGTCGCTGTTGCGCTCCCCTTATTTCAGTGGTTCGTAGTTTTCAGAAACAACCGCTATATCGGTATTTCCAAACATATTGATGAACAGGACCTCTCGAATGATTCTTTATTTACCCATAACCCGAAGACCAATCTATACATTTTAACAACAGACCTTCCAAGAGCAAATCTTAAAAAGGGAGATATTGTCCGCTACGAACGGGCTACCCAAGATGATCTTTTACAAACGGCAAAATTTTTGAGGTCGGAATTGAAAGGCAAAGAACATCAGATTATTTTTTATCATTTAGATCAAGCGACACTAGCACATCATGGCAACGCCGAATTACAAGAAATTATTCGTGCTTTCTAGCACCACCATGGCTTTCTTCTTTGGAGAGATCGCAACAAATATAGCCTGTGGCCCCGAAGTGGATCCTTATGACAATCAGACAACCTATTATCTCCCCAATTTAGAGGATAAAGGTTTCTCCGCGTTTCAATACATCCCCTATCAATTTCTTTATACGGAAGAGGCTCCTGTCAAAGAGAGTCTCATCAATAGCGAAGCATGGGCAAATCATCTGGGCAAACGGGTGAAAATAAGAGATATTGAACAATTCATGTATCATACTGATGAAGCCACATCAAATTTGGTTACTGATCAGCAAAAATCATCCTGGAGCAATCTCCCCGATTCCGTCAAAAGAAACACTTTCCTTCAAACATTGATCGATGGTAGGCACGAACCAGAAAGAGCTTACTTTATTTTCACAAAGAAACAAGAGCCCATTACGAATATCCAGCATAATTATTGGGATCCTGATACCCGAAATTTTAAAGCGATTGTGCACTATGCCGAACTTGCAGAACAGCAGATCGACAAATTTCCCAGAAAAAGCTTTTTATATGTACGCTATGCCTATCAGGCTGCCCGGTTATATTTATTCGGGCAGAAATATGCCAAAAGCATTGCTGTTTATGAAAAATACTTACAGCCACTCAACGGTAACGATGCCATCTTAAATTGGGCCCTGTCCAATTATGCAGGTGCAGTACGTAAAAATGGGGATGGAGCCAAAGCCGCTTATCTCTTTTCGAAATTATTTACAGCAAGCCCTGAGCGACGTATCTTAGCCTATTCAAATTTCCATTACATCACCGCAACCGATGCCGAAATTTTTCAATATGCTAAGAATGACGCGGATAAGTTCAACATCAATGCAATTATGGGATTCGGGACGAGTGATCGCTCCATGAAATACCTAGATGCCTGCTACAATCTTGATCCAGCCAATACCGTCAATGCAGTACTGCTGGGACGAGAGGTCAATAAAATAGAAGGGGACATGAATGAATCCTTTTATATTGGCTATGGCGAACATTATAATTATTATGCTTGGAACAAGGATAAAAACACAGCTCAACTACATCTGGACTCGGTCCGGAATTTTGCTTTACATCTCTATCACGACAAAAAATACATTCAACCACAGCTAGGACTTATTACCGCAGCGTATTTAAGCTGGATGAATAAAGAAAATGATCTGGCAAAAAAGTATCTTGAGCAGGTCAATCAGGCCGATCTCAACACTAAATTAGCAGACCAATTCCAGATCACTGTATTACTGACTCAATTGGCCGACTGGCAAAGCAACAAACAGCTTGATCAGTCAAAGCTTGTAAAAACATTAGCCTGGCTCGAAGAGAAAGCCAAATCGGAAAAGGAAAACAATCCCAAGAAAGACGATTGGAGCTACAGTACCTTTGAATACAGCAACTATAGCCTGATCAGTAGAAATATCCTTCAAAACCTAGTCGTCAAACATTATCTCCAAACACAGGATACAGCAATGGCTGGCCTAGCAGCTGTTAAGGCGGATATTTTCTTTAATTATGGCTTTGTGAAGGATTCTCTTGAAGACAATATGCAATGGCCAACCATGCATTTCTGGGAAAATAGCTTAACGCCAAAAAGCCTGCTAAAAATCAAGAGCTTGCTTTCTGACGATTCGCAGCAGAATACCTTATCCAAGTTTTTGCTGAAAGACATCAAGCATTTTAATCATGATTATCTTACTGAGCTCTTGGGGACGACATATCTTCGGGAATTAGATTTTCAACAGGCTGCAAAAACCTTACAACAGCTTCCTAAAAACCATAAAATAAAAGAACTAAAGAATTGGTATAATGAGGATGAAGACATCAAACCCAACCCGTTTATTGTCGCCATCAATGACTACCCTAAAAAGTATGGCAAAGAGTATACGACCAAACTAAAGTATGCGGAACGTATGGCGCACTTGGAAAATACCATAAAAGCTGAAAAAAATAACCAGAAAAAAGCAGATTTATATTTCCAGATGGCTACCGGCATCTATCAGACAAGCACATATGGAAATGCCTGGTCAATGGTTTCCTATGAATGGTCATCTGCCGACAACCAGGCACCATCAACGCTCCATTGGCAACGGAATTATTTACGGACAAAATCTGCGAAAGAATGGTATAGCAAAGCACGCGCACTAAGTTCTGATAAAGAGTTTAAAGCAAAATGTACCTTCATGCTGGCTAAATGTGAACAAAAGGATTTTGTGTACAGCAAGGAAGCACGTTGGCAATACTACGATTCTCCATTAAAAGATCCTTTTTACCGTTTCTCCATGCAGAATAAGTATTTTGAGGAATTAAATGCTCACTATAAAGATACGCCGTTTTTCAGGATTGCCTCCAGGGAGTGTACTTATCTACGGGATTTTATCAATTCAACAGCAGTTATGCACTAGTGTATTGTGCTTTATAACAACAGGAATCCGCCAGAATTCGGATGGATCCCTGTTGTTTATGCCCGGCTATCTTCGTTATGGTATATGCTGAGATAGCTTTCATAACGTGAACGTTCAATTTGCCCCTCCTCTACGGCTTCCATAATGACACATCCCGGTTCATTGATATGTCGGCAGTTATTAAACCGGCACTGGTTCATCAGCGCCCGCATTTCGGGGAAAAAATGGGATAACTCCTGCTTTTCTATATCCACAATCCCAAGCTCCCGGATACCAGGGGTATCAATCAGTTTTCCCCCAAATGGTAAGTCAAACATTTCGGCAAATGTGGTTGTATGCTTTCCCTTGTCGGACCAATCCGAAATTTCACCCGTTTTTAATCCATATTCTGGTACAATAGCATTGATCAATGTAGACTTTCCCACGCCAGAATGTCCTGAAACCAGGGTAATTTTATCGTGAAGTAAATCTTTTATAACATTAATATTCGTTCCTGTCAAAGCCGAAACTTCAAAGCAAGGGTAACCTATCCGTTCATAAATTGCCTTATAGTCGGCGAGTATCTCCAATCCTGCATCACTAAAAAGATCCAGCTTATTAAAGATAAGGACAGCCGGTATTCCATAAGCTTCGGTTGTCACTAAAAAACGGTCTATAAATCCTAAGGAGGTTGGCGGAGAAGCCAACGTGACCACTAAAAAAGCTTGATCCAAGTTGGCTCCAATAATTTGAGTCTGCTTGGAAAGATTCACCGATTTTCGGATAATATAATTCCGACGGGGCTCAAGCTCACGAATGACAGCACTTTCTTGATCCGGCTCCAGATCAAAATGCACCCAGTCCCCCACGGCAACAGGATTGGTCGTTTTAATTCCTTTCGTACGAAATTTACCTTTGATCCGGCAATCATACTTCTTGCCATCTTCACCCAAAACCTGATACCAGCTACCAGTGGACTTCGTTACCAATCCTCTCATAAATCCTGTTGCATTAAATGTGTCATAGCGCAAAAATCGGAAAAATTTATTAAACTTACGGTTTGATGAATTTCTTACCTTTGTAAGGAGACTAAAATTCAATTTTGTGAAAAAACTATTTCTTTTAGATGGAATGGCTCTGATATACAGAGCATATTTTGCATTGAGCAAAACCCCGCGCATCACCTCTACGGGACTAAATACCGGGGCAATCATGGGATTTACCAATACGCTTTTGGAAGTATTGAAAAATCAGCAACCTTCTCATATAGCAGTAGTGTTCGATACAGCGGCCCCTACTGCCCGACACATTGAATTTGAAGCTTATAAAGCACATCGCGAAAAAATGCCTGAGGATCTTGCGACCTCTATTCCTTATATTCATCGCCTGATCGAAGGATTTAATATTCCCATCATTACCATGGATGGCTATGAAGCCGATGATATTATCGGTACCCTGGCAAAAAAAGCTGAAAACCAAAATTTTGAGGTCTATTGTATGACCCCCGACAAAGACTTCGGTCAGCTTGTCTCCGATAATATCTTTATCTATAAGCCCGCCCGCATGGGCAATGGTGCAGAGATACAAGGTGTAAAAGAAATTCTCGAGAAGTGGGAAGTTACCGATGTCTCCCAGGTCATTGATATTTTGGGGTTATGGGGTGACGCCGTTGATAATATACCTGGAATTCCAGGTATTGGTGAAAAAACAGCAAAAAAACTTGTTCAAGAATATGGGTCCGTAGAAGGCATTATTGCCCATGCCGACCAGCTGAAAGGTAAAATGCGTGAAAATGTTGAGAATTTTGCGAAGCAAGGGCTGATTTCTAAAAAACTGGCAACCATCCTCTTGGACGTACCTATTGAACTCGATGAAAAAGCACTGGAACTTGAAGATCCAAACAGGGATATTTTGGAGCCTCTTTTTGCTGAACTGGAATTCAGAACGCTAGGCAAAAGAGTTTTTGGGGAGGAGTTTTCCATTCTCGAAAAAAATACCCCCACAAACGGACAGATGGATCTCTTTTCGGTTCAGACAACGACAACAGTGACCATGACAACAGAAATTATAACGGACATCCCTGTTGATACTGGTACAATAAATACGATTCATAATACAGATCACGACTATATCTTAGCAGATACTACCGAAAAACAAGAAAAACTTGCTCAGGAGCTAGCATCACTGAACAGCTTCTGCTTTGACACCGAAACAACCGGACTGGACGCAAATCTTGCAGACATCGTTGGACTGTCCTTTTCTTTTGAAACTGGTAAAGCCTATTATATCCCTACGCCTGCAAGCCGTGAGGAAGCGCAGGCCGTGATCAATATTTTTAAACCAGTACTGGAAAATCCTGCCATTGAAAAAATAGGTCAAAATATTAAATACGATATCCTGTTGTTGGCTAGATATGGTGTAAAAGTTCAGGGAATTTTGTTCGACACCATGCTTGCCCATTATCTCATTGACCCCGACACAAGACATGGGATGGATGTGCTCGCCGAAAATTATCTCAATTACACCCCCGTTTCAATTACCGAGCTTATTGGAGAAAAAGGTAAAAAACAGGGCAATATGCGCGATGTCGCACTCGAAAAAATCAAAGAATATGCAGCAGAGGACGCTGATATTACCTTGCAGCTCAAAAATATATTTCAGCCCCTTTTGGTGGAAACGAATACGATGCAGTTAGCCCAAGAAGTTGAATTTCCATTAGTATATGTGCTGGCCGAAATCGAACGAAATGGGGTAAAGATCGATGTTCCGGCGCTTGAAGAATTCTCAAAGACCTTAGAAGAGGATATTAGAAACTTGGAGGCCACCATCTTTGAAAAAGCAGGGATCAACTTCAACATTGCTTCACCAAAACAATTGGGGGAGGTATTGTTCGACAAGCTACAATTGGATCCGAAGGCGAAAAAAACAAAAACAGGTCAATATAAAACTGGCGAAGACGTACTCATGGCATTGGCCAACAAATCGGACATCGTGCAGGACATCCTGAACTTTAGACAATTGCAAAAGCTAAAATCGACCTATGTGGATGCCCTGCCTGAATTGATTAATCCAGAAACTGGCCTCATCCATACATCGTACAATCAAGCCGTCGCGGCCACAGGTCGCCTGAGTTCCACCAACCCGAATTTGCAGAACATTCCAATCCGTACCGAACGGGGCCGAGAGGTAAGAAAAGCCTTTATTCCACGCTCCGAAAACAATGTCATTTTATCAGCGGATTATTCTCAAATTGAGTTAAGGCTGATCGCAGAGTTAAGCAAAGATCAAAACATGATGGAGGCCTTTAGTCAAGGCCATGACATTCACCGCGCCACAGCAGCAAAAGTATATAGCATGGATTTCGACGGAGTAACCGCTGAGCAGCGCCGTAATGCTAAAGCCGTTAACTTCGGTATTATATATGGACAATCAGCTTTTGGCCTTTCACAAAATCTGGGTATTTCCCGTAAAGAAGCTTCTGACATTATCAACGAATATTTTAATCAGTATACAGGCATAAAAAAATACATGAGCGATGCAATAGAATTCGCCAAAGAAAACGGTTATGTTGAAACAATTCTAAAGCGCAGACGTTATCTGAGAGATATCAATTCTGCAAATATGACGGTTCGTGGATTTGCTGAACGCAATGCGATCAACGCGCCGATTCAGGGATCCGCTGCAGATTTAATCAAAATTGCAATGATAGCTATCCAAAAAGAAATAGAGCAGCAAGGACTGGAAGGAAAAATGATCATGCAGGTACATGATGAGCTTGTATTCGATGTGCCAAAACAAGAGATTGAAGTATTCAAGACCATTATTCTAGACAAGATGACACATGCGATCAACACAACTGTTCCTTTGGTTGTTGAGATCGGAGAAGGAAAAAATTGGCTCGAAGCACACTAGATTAAGACGATATGATGATTAAAAAACTCATATATATACTGTTATTTATGTCGTCTCTTGGCTTTCAAACGATACAAGCTCAAGAAGACAAACCTGTCTTTTACGAAAAATTAGATCAAGGTTTAATTCGCTTTTATTTTGATAAGTATTATTACCTTGCCGCAAAAGACTGTGAATTTAAAACCATTGAACGTGTCTGTAAATTTGATTTCACAAAGCAAGTGTTTGAAGGTGAATTTCGTGATTTTGCCTCCGATGGGAGCCGCATACTCGTCGGGAACTATCAAGACGGCAAAAAAGAAGGCCTTTTCCAGGCTTTTCACCCAAATGGCGTGCTGAAATGGGAAGTAAATTTTAAAGCCAACCGTCCCTCAGGAGAATGGAAGTATTACTATCCGGATGGGAAGCCGCTCTTGACCATCACTGAAAACGAACGGGGCTACTTCATCAAAGATTACTGGGACAACCGTGGAAAGCAAGACGTCTCCAACGGCGAGGGGAACTACGAATTTGCCATACCATTTGAAGGTTTTACTGAATTTGGCTATGATTTCTATCTCCGCAGAGGGAAAGTAAAAAATGGTAAACCACAGGGAAATTGGAATACCTATTTCTATAATGTTGGTCAACAGCCTATTTATGCCCTCACCCAACGGTTTGTCAATGGTGAACTAGTAGCAAGCTATGATGACAATGGGGATCTCAATAATGAAGATTTTCAGATATTAAGCATACTGCCGTACGATTACTTTTCCCGGGCAGATCTACTGACCAGTAAATCGTGTAATTTTGATGACTTCTCAAATTTTTATGCTTTTCTTGCCAAACGTTTTACGGATGGGGTCAATAAAAGCGGCATGGAGCTTGTCAATCAGGTTAATTTCACTTATTTAGTAGAAGTAAAGAAAACGGGAATGGCCACTATTCGGAGCTTAAAATTGGTTTCAGATTCCAACAATGAGGATTTTGACACTATCTTAAGCCGGATTGCTAAAAACATCGACTTTTATTTTCCTACCTATAAACCCGATCAGCCTCAAGACGATACGATCAAAGTTTCTGGTAGCATAGGTAAGAACAGTGATGGAAAAGCGTATGCCCATTCAATTAAAATAGAAAGACAAATCGACAATTCGAGTAAATAATTATCTTTGCAGAAAGAAATAGATATGAAATTCCATAAAGAAGGATATACCACGTTAGCGATAGCTATACTTATTATCTTCATCATCAACGCTGTTGCTGATTATTATGATGCTTCGCAATATGTCAAATGGTTTATTTACGCCCTTTCAGCCTTTCTATTTATTACGGTGGTCCAGTTTTTTAGGAGCCCAAGAAAAGTTGTTGTTCCTCAGGATGGAACTATTTTATGTCCTGCTGACGGAAAAGTTGTTGTAATAGAAGAAACAGAGGAAAATGAATATTTTCATGATAAACGTATTCAGGTCTCCATCTTTATGTCACCGGTCAATGTTCACGTCAATCGGAACCCCATCAGCGGTATTGTGACATTTTTCAAATATCACCCGGGCAAGTTCTTGGTGGCCTGGCATCCCAAATCATCCACAGACAACGAAAGGACAACAGTAGTGGTTAAAGACAATGCAGGAAGAGAAGTTCTTTTCCGGCAAATCGCAGGTGCGCTTGCCCGCCGCATTGTCTGGTATGTAAAAGAAGAAGACAAAGTTGTTCAGGGTGATGAATTTGGTTTTATTAAATTCGGTTCCCGTGTCGACTTATTCTTACCTTTGGGAACAGAAATTAATGTTAATATTGGCGACAAGGTTACCGGGGCTAAAACGATCATTGGTAAATTTTAACAATTTATTAATATCATTATAAGTAACTTAGGCCCCAATTAGGGGCCTTTTTTATTCAACAAATGAATTTTAGACAATTATTATTGGCAAACTCCGCAGGTGTGGGCATAGCCATATCAACCATTAGCTTTTATTATAAACATGACTTGCAGACCGCAGTCATTATCTTTTTTGTTGCCCTTATAATCACCTTTCTGCTTTTCAATTATCTCTTTGAGAAATACATCTACCGCCGGCTCAACACGATGTATAAATTGATCCACAACCTCAAACTTGGCAAAGACCTCAAAGACGCAATCGGAGAACATGTGAGTGAAGATCCTATTACAGATGCTGAAAACGAGGTAAAAGCTTGGGCAAAAGACAAAAAAAATGAGATTGAGCATCTAAAATCGCAAGAAAAGTTTAGACGGGAATTTCTATCCAATATTTCCCATGAATTCAAAACCCCATTATTTGCCACCCAAGGGTATATAGAAACATTACAAGATGGGCTTATAGAAGAAGATATGGACATGGCCAAGAATTTTCTGGATAAAGCCGCCCGTAATCTCGACCGATTAAATTACTTGATCCAGGACCTGGATGAGATATCAAAACTAGAATCTGGGAAAATGGTGCTGAATATAGAAAAATTCGATATCGTCGAACTCATAAAGGACACATCTTATTCGTTAGAAGACAAAGCAAAACAGCACAATATCAAGATTGAGTTTAAAATCAAAGCCGGCACTCCACACTGGGTCAAAGCTGACCGGAATAAAATTCATCAGGTATTGTATAACCTCATCGACAATTCACTCAAATATGGAAAAGAGGGCGGTACGACTAAAATTAAAATTTTTCCATTATTTGAACAGGTGCTGATTGAAATCACAGATGATGGTTATGGTATTGAGGAAAAAAATCTCAACCGTGTATTCGAGCGTTTCTTCCGTACGGATAAAAGTAGATCAAGAGATATCGGAGGTTCAGGACTAGGTTTAGCTATCGTAAAGCATATTATTGAGGCCCATCAACAAAATGTTAATGTTCGCAGTACAGAAGGGATAGGAACCACATTTGGGTTCACTTTGCAAAAAGTTCAGACCGGCGACTAAACAATTGATGACACTTTTGTGTTTAAACAAAACCAATGTTAACATTAACTTAACATTAGGGTATTATTTTTGCAGAAATAAATTTAAGATATGTCTTTAAATAGCATTTTTCAATACTTCGTTCCAAAGGACAAAAAATTCTTCCCTTTGTTTGAACAAGCCGGTAACAATTTGATCGAGATGTCAAAGTTGTTGAAAGATATTGTTAACTCAAGCAATCCAGAGAAGAAGAAGGACTTTACGCGCAAGATGGAAGATTTGGAACACAAAGGCGACAACATCACCCATCAGATTCATTTGGAACTAGGAAAAAATTTCATTACTCCATTTGACCGTGAAGATATTCACTCCTTGGCAAGTTCATTAGATGATGTAGCAGACTTCATTCATGGTGCTGCCAACAGAATGGATTTATACAAAGTAGAAAAAGCAACTGAACCGATGATCGAGATTGCCGACTTATTAGTCGAGGCAACTGAACATGTTTCAAAGGCCATCCACGAACTTCGGGATTTAAAGAATATCCGTAATATCACAGATTCATGTGTCCGCATCAATAGCGTAGAAAACAAGGCTGATTATATTTTTGATAAAGCTGTAGCCGATCTTTTTGAATTTGAAAAAGATGCGATTTCATTGATCAAACACAAGGAAGTATTATCCGCAATGGAGGACGCAACAGACAAATGCGAGGATGTTGCGAATGTATTAGAAAGCATTCTAGTTAAAAACGCATAATCATTCGATTTAAGTGCATAAAAATTCTACGAGATTATGATGTCAACATTACTCGTTGTTGTGATTGTCCTAGCTATTGCATTTGACTACATCAATGGATTCCATGATGCAGCCAATTCAATCGCGACAGTTGTTTCAACAAAAGTTTTAACGCCAGCAATGGCGGTATTATGGGCTGCCATATTCAACTTTGCAGCTTACTTTTACTTTACAGACCATAAAGTGGCTAACACCATTGCCAAAACGGTCCTAGAAGAGTACATTACCCTAGAAGTTATTTTCGCAGGTTTACTTGCGGCTATTGGCTGGAACTTATTTACCTGGTATTATGGCGTTCCATCCAGTTCCTCACACACGTTAATTGGGGGATTTGCAGGCTCTGGGATGGCATATGCTTTCATTCTTGGTGCCGACCCGATCCATGCCATCAACATCGATGCAACCTTAAAGATCATTGCTTTCATCGTTTTGGCCCCAATTCTTGGTTTGACCATATCTGTTATTATCACGTTGATAGTAATCAATTTGGCCAAAAACTCACGGCCCAGTGTTGCTGAAAAATGGTTTAAGGTATTGCAATTAATTTCCTCTGCAGCGCTGAGCTTTGCCCATGGTGGTAATGATGCCCAAAAGGTAATGGGTATTATTCTTGTGGCCATGGTCGCAGGAGGATATGTACCAACAACAGAACATATGCCCGAATGGATTCCATTGACCTGTTATGCAGCAATTGCTGCTGGAACCATGAGTGGTGGCTGGAAGATTGTCAAAACCATGGGAACCAAAATTACGAAAGTAACCCCACTGGAAGGCGTCTGTGCTGAATCTGCCGGAGCAGTAACGCTAGGCATTACGGAGCATTTTGGAATCCCAGCTTCCACTACGCACACCATTACAGGGGCAATTATTGGCGTTGGTGTTGTCAAACGTGTATCAGCCGTTCGCTGGGGCGTTACCATCAGTTTATTATGGGCCTGGATATTAACAATTCCAGTATCCGCACTGCTTGGTGGGCTATCCTTGGTTATCGTTCATTATTTACTTTAGAAAGAATTTATTAATTTTTTTCTTAAAGCTATTGAAACAAAACAAAAATTTGGTACTTTCGTACCGGATTTTTGTTTTGTTGTTTCACATTAAATACTTAATTTAGGGTGGACATATAGGAAAAATAAAAATTTAACATATTTTTAAGACTTTGGCACGGCAATTGTACTGTACCAGATGTTAAGACAAGTAATAAAAAATTGAAAACAATTAAAATTAATAATAACCTTAAAAACAAGAGTATGAACTATTCTACAATTAAAAAAACAGCTGTTGCTGCTACATTAGTTGCCGCTTTAGGTTTCGCTGATACAGCACAAGCTCAACAAGTATTCGGTGGTAGATCACAATACAGAACTTGGTCTATCGGAGTTCAAGGTGGTATCACTACACCTAATAACGTTCTTGGTGGAACTAACGCTTTTGGTCAAAAAGTAGGTTACTTCCAAAACAAAGTTGGTGAATACTATGGTTTGACAGTACGTAAACAATTCTCTCACCTTTTCGGTTTAGAAGTTGAAGCAAACCGTGGTAAGATCAAAACTTACAACCACGATTTATCAGGTCCTGCTATCGAAAACTCAAGAGGCGCTCGTTCAGTAGAAACTAAAGTAAACTGGGCTGCTAGCTTGAACGGTGTATTCCAATTGGGTACTATCGATTTCTTGAGAAGAGAAAATGCAGTTAACTTCTACGCTAAAGTCGGTTTAGGAGCAATGGCTTACAACCCTGTTCAATATTCAAACAACGATTTCTCAGGAACAGTTGTTTATGATAACTCAGGTAAATGGGGTGAAGGCATCATCGGTGACCGTGATAAAAACGATGAAGGCCGTGACAACAAATTGACAGCATTCGTTCCTGTAGGTGTTGGTGCTAAATTCAAATTATCTGAAGTAGTAGCATTGAACTTAGGTTACACAATGAACTTTGCTGATGACCAAATCTACGGTCCAGCTCGTCAATCTTCTTACAAAGGTAAATTCTCTCAAGTTATGGCTGGTTTAGAGTTTACTCTAGGTTCAAAAGACAAACAAAACTTGACTTTTGCTAACCCAGTTGCTACAATGTACGATGAGTTGAAAGATCCTTCATTGAGAAACGAAGTTGAAGCGTTAAAACAACGTGTAAGCACTTTGGAAGGTACTGTTAACACATTAAGCGCTGATGCTGATGGTGACGGTGTATCTGATAAATTCGATAAATGTCCTGACACTCCAGCTGGTACTCCAGTAGATGGTTCAGGATGTCCAATCAAATTCCCAGAGCCACAAGTTTTAGATAACAACGCTAACGGTTACTACGCTCCAATTCAATTCGAATTCGATAGCTCAGTATTGAAAACTTCATCTTACTCAACTTTGGACAAATTGGCTAAAGAAGTACGTGATAACAACTCTACTGTAACTTTAGATGGTTATGCTTCTGAAGAAGGTTCTGAAGCTTACAACATGACTTTATCTAAAGACCGTGCTAACTCTGTAAAACAATACTTAGTAAACGCTGGTGTTTCTGCATCTAGCATCACTGCTAACGGTTACGGAGAAGCTAACCCAGTAGCATCTAATGCAACTGAAGAAGGTCGTATCCAAAACCGTCGTGTTGAGATCAAAAAATAATCGTATATAATTTATACTATTATATTGAAAGCCGGCTCTAGAGCCGGCTTTTTTATTTTAAAGGTATTTATCCTTAACTTTGTGGACGATATCGAATTTGTGGAAAATTTAATCAGACAAATTAGATAAGAAATTAGTATTTTGATTTAAGGAACAGAATACTGGTTTTTAAACTATTGAGAATGGAAGAGGATTTTGAATTTGAAAACCCCGAGGAAAGAAAAATCTCGGTGGACAGATATGAGGAAATGCTTCGAAACGAGGATCAGTATTTTTTTGATTCCAAGGCTTTTGAAGGAATAATTGATTACTATGCTGAAAAAAACGACCCTGTAAAAGCATTGCAGGTAACAGAATTTGCCATTAGCCAACATCCTTTTGATATTACATTTTTATTAAAGCAGGCACAATTGTTTTCAACAATACAGCAATATCAAAATGCCCTGGCAGCCTTAGACAAAGCGGAGCTGCTTGAACCTTCAGAAGGCGATATTTTCCTGATCAGAGGTGGAATTCTCGGCAGTATAGGACAATTTGACCAGGCCTTAGAGCAGCTATTCCATGCGCTTCCCTTATTGGACAATAAAGACGAGGTTTATTTTCACATCGCCATGATCTTTCAAGCGCAGATGAACTACGATAAGGCGATCATCTACCTAAAAAAAGCACTAGAGCTCAATATGGACTATCAGGAAGCTCTTTATGAGCTAGCCTATTGCTATGATATCCTTGATAGGCAGGAAGAAAGCATCTCCTTTTATAAGAAGTATATAGATTCAGACCCCTATTCATACTATGCCTGGTATAATCTGGGTAATTCTTATCATAAAATTGGCAAGTTCGAGGAAGCATTGGATGCCTATGATTATGCCATATTAATCAAAGAAGACTTTTCATCAGCTTATTTCAATAAGGGGAATGCGCTGGTCAATTTAGATCGTTACCAAGAGGCCTTGGAAGTCTACAAGCAGACCTTTGAATATGAGCAACCCAGTGCCGACACCTACTGTGCCATTGGTGAATGCTATGAGAAACTTGAGCAGATGGAGGAAGCGCGGAACTATTATAAAAAAGCGGTGAAGCTGGATGCAGAGCTTGCGGATGCATGGTTCGGTATAGGTGTGACACTTGATTTTGAAGAACGTTATTTTGAATCTCTCCACTTCTACAAAAAGGCCCTAGAGCTCGAAGATACCAATCCCGACTACTGGTTTGCAATTGCTGATGCCCGTTATAAATTACAACAAATTGATCAGGCTGAAGAAGCGTATAAAAAAGTAGTGGCATTAAATCCGACCGATATTGATGCCTGGCTGGATTATTCGTCCATCCTGTTTGAGCAAAGCAAGATAGATGAAGCAATTAACATTATGTCAGATGCCATCACACAAAACCCTGAAGCTGCTGAATTATACTATCGGGTAGTCGCCTATTTATTTGCCAATGGTCAATACAATGAAGCGTTAAACTTTCTGGAGCTTGGCCTAGCCACAAATCCCGAAAAACATTATATTCTTTTTGATTATCTTCCTCAATTGCAGGGCAACCAGATCATCACGGAGATTGTAAAAAAGTATACCAAACCCAAAGATTAAAACAAATAAAATAGCCTGTCTATAAGCTTTCGAAAAAAGCTATGGATAGGCTAAATACCGACAAAACGTTATCGAGCTAATCCCAAAAGTATTATATCATCTGAATGAAAAAGTTAGGTCTCATAGGATTTCCTTTAGGTCATTCCTTCTCCAAGAAATACTATCTAGAAAAATTTGAAAGAGAAAATATACAACATGTAGATTATGACCTATATCCAATTGAAAAAATAGCAGATTTTACCTCCATCCTTTCGGACAAGGATTTCTACGGGGTAAATGTCACTATCCCATATAAAATTGAGGTACTGGCCTATGTGGACGAGCTATCCAAGGAAGCTGAAGCAATCCAAGCTGTGAACTGTATACGTATTATGCACCGGACAGATGGCTCAACCTATTTAAAAGGATATAATACCGATGCCTACGGGTTTGAGGCCTCATTACGACCTCTCCTAAATTCGAATGATAAAAAGGCTTTAGTCTTAGGAAATGGTGGTGCCGCAAAAGCTGTGATTTATGCCCTGAATCAGTTGAACATCACCCATAAACTCGTCAGTAGAACGAAACAGCCTGACAACTTTACTTATTCAGAACTTGACGCATCGGTTCTATCTGAGTATACATTAATCATCAACTGCTCACCGGTGGGGACATTTCCAAATGTAGCAGACTCACCCCAAATCCCTTATGAATATATCAATGAAACCCACTTGTGCTATGATCTAATCTATAACCCAGAAGAAACGGCTTTCCTGAGAAAAGGAAAGGAAAAGGGTGCGCGGATTAAAAATGGATATGATATGTTGCTTCTTCAAGCAGAGAAGAACTGGGAAATTTGGAACAGCTAATCTTTGGCTATCAATAAAAACACTAATTTTGCATTATGCTTACCATAAGAACATTCACCTTCAATCCCTATCAGGAAAATACTTACTTATTATATAATGAGGAGGGAAATGCCCTTATTATTGACCCCGGCATGTACGGGGATAAAGAACAGCATGAATTTTTGACATTTATCGAAAATAATCAGTTAAGGCCCAACTTGCTATTGAATACACATTGTCATATTGACCACGTGCTCGGCAACCATTTTATTCATGAACAATTTGCGCTCCTTCCTCAGTTTCATGAGGGGGAACTTCCCATTTTAATTGCCGTGCAAAACTATGCCCCGCAAATGGGTTTCCGCTATGATACCTCTCCCATTGGGGAAACATTTCTGAATGATGGGGATAAGATCACCTTGGATCAGGATGAGCTGGAGGTCATACTAGCACCTGGACATTCCCCAGCACATATCTGTTTTTATTCCCGGGCACAAAAATTTCTGATTGGTGGGGACGTCTTATTCCGTAACAGTATCGGCAGGACCGATCTTCCAGGAGGAAATCACCAACAGCTTTTGGATAGCATTAAGAAGCGGCTTTATACCCTACCTGATGATACCATTGTCTATCCTGGCCATGGTCCTTCAACAACAATAGGCTTTGAAAAAAATTCCAACCCATTTATTCAGGGATAAGCTATGAATTTACCTTTTTTATTTGCTAAAAGATATCTTTTTTCAAGGAAATCAGTCAATGCGATTAATATCATATCCTCTATTAGTGTCATTGGGGTAATGGTGAGTAGCGCGGCACTGATTATTTTGCTATCCTCGTTCAATGGCATGGAAGAGCTTATTTTATCCATGTACAGTAAATTTGCTCCTGAATTAAAAATCGAGCCTAAAAAAGGGAAACTTTTCGCCACCAAGGATCCAGTATTTGAGGAACTGAGGAAGGATCCCCGTGTCGTCCATTATTCCGAAGTTTTGCAAGAGAAAGTGCTCTTACAATATGCCAACAAACAATATATTGCAAGCATTAAAGGTGTTGAGCCAGACGCCCTCAATAAAGCTACTGCTGACAGCATCATTGTTGATGGGGCATACCAGCTTACACGGGATTCGACGGCTTTGGCAGTACTGGGAGCCAGTGTGCAGGCCAATCTGGCCATCGCCATGCAAAACGGATCCGAACAGATCCAGGTATATTCTCCAAGAAAAGGGGTAAAAAGCACTTCTAATCCTGCCGAAGAATTCAATATCAGGTCCATCAAGCCCAGTGGTGTCCTGAGGTACCAACAAGATTTCGATAATTTAATTATTACCCCTATATCATTTGCCCGGGAGGTCCTTGGTGAGTACGATAGAGTTTCATCGATTGAATTTTATCTTAAAGAGCATACCGATATCAATTTGTTTGAAAAGGCACTTCAGAAAAAACTAGGGGAAGATTATCTTGTAAAGAATCGCGAGGAGCAAAATCCAACCTTATATAAAAATGTCCGAGTAGAGCGGTGGGTTGTTTTTTTTATTCTGACCTTGATCAGTATCATTGCTATTTTTAACATTGTGGGCTCACTCACGATGCTCGTTCTGGACAAACAAAAAGACATGACAATTTTAAAGAGCCTGGGGGGAGACAATAGCTTGATCCAACGCATTTTCTTCTATGAGGGTCTAATGATTTCAGTTGGCGGCTGTATATTGGGTTTATGCATAGGAGCTGGATTTAATTATATACAGTCCACCTATGGTATCATTCGTGTGGAAGATGGTGCCAATGCCATTCTGGACAGCTATCCCATGGTCAGCCGATGGACCGATTACATACTTGTATTTATCACTGTCACCAGCATTTCTGGGTTGGTTTCCTATTTCTCGGCTAAGGCTAGTGTGAAGGAATTAAATAAGCTCAAAACAACGGATTAATAACGGGGGCTTTTAGACCGGCTTTGATTCCCTTTTGTGATCTGCTGAATTAGACTTCCCCAAGCAAAGGGATTCAAAAGAGGGTTTGCATATCGTTGGTTTATGACCTTATTGTTCATTGTATTAAAGCTTTGACTATTATTGATCGAACGCATCTCATTACCATCACGGGGCACTACTGCGGCCATGGCAGATAAAGATTCGTAGGATAATGATTTCCTTGCTCTGACAATATGATCTTCGGATACATCCAGGTTCATAAATGCAATATTGAATTCCTCAATACTTGCCCACGGGTAAGGAGTAACCATTGGAAGTTCAGTGACAAGATTTTGCATCACAATACTTGCTGTAAACTTATCTCCCGGGACATCAGGAACCGTGACAATTAAAGGGTCAAAGCCTACAGATGAGAAGCGGATGGTATCACCGACATGGGCTACAAAAGAAAAATAACCTTCATTATTGGCTGCGACAGCCTCATTTCGAAAGGATAGGTTCGTTGCAGTTGCATAACCAACAGGGAGCCCCGATCCTACGGTCGTTACTACACCCGAATATTGGATAATCTTTTTTTCCTGTGCCATTAATGCAGAAGAACTAAAGAAAACACATATAACGTATACTATAGGGATCAGCAACTTCATAGAACAAATTTACACAAAAGCAGCCGAGTTAGCCGTTAAATTGTGTTAATAGATAAACTAATTGGCAGGTGGTAATGTTGCATCAGGTGAATCAGGGTCGGTAAGATTCATTGCTTCTACAGCAGTAATTTCAGGAACAGCCTTCTTAATTGCCTGCTCCAGACCTGCCTTAAAAGTCATAATGCTCATTGAACAAGAAGCACAGGCTCCCAATAACTTTAAACGCACGACATTATCTGCAGTAATCTCTTCAACACTCACATTTCCGCCATCAGTCTCCAAATAAGGTCTCAAGGTATCCAATGCTTGCTCCACTTTTTCTTTTAAGGTCATACTTTTTATTAAATTCAATGATTGTACATGTAAAGATAATCAAATATTTTAAAATGTCTATTTTTCCGGTCTCTACCAGTCCGAAAAACAACAAGTCCATGACAATCGTATGCTAGGGTCTGTCCGAGCGAGTTAAAGAATGTTAATAAGAAATGCAGTTCTTGGGATCAAATAATTATTAAACTATATTGCACAGTAAAATTTAATTGATTAGTATAACAAATTCACTTATCTTTGTAAAATGTTTTTAAATAGGCGTATAGCGGCTATCTGTGCCGGCATGATGTTTCTATTGGTATTTACTGGTTGTAAAAGTAGATTTGAGAAATTGCGCGCAAGCAATAATATTGCTCAAAAATATGAAGAGGCGGTAAAACTTTATGAGAAAAAGAAATATACAAAGGCATTAGTTTTATTCGATGACTTGCGGACAAAATTCCGTGGGCAGGCTGAAGCGGAAAATATTTACTACTATTTGGCTTTTGCCAATTATCGTCTGAAAGACTATACATCTGCGGCATATCACTTTAAAGATTTTGCGGATGTCTATCCCAATAGCCCCAGAGCAGAAGAGTGTCGCTTTATGCATGCCTATTGTTACTATTTGGATTCACCAAGGTCAACCTTGGACCAGGCAAACACAAGGAAAGCAATTGATGCATTACAACTTTTTGTCAATCTATATCCTGAATCTGAACGCTCGAAAGAAGCTTCAGACCTCATTCAAAAGTTAAGAGATAAGCTTGAACTTAAGGCATTTGCCAATGCAAGGCTTTATTATGATATGGGGTTAAATGATGATTACAGGGCCGCGGTAATTGCATTACAAAATGTGTTAAAGGAATATCCGGACACAAAATATGCCGAAGAAATTGAATTCTTGACATTAAAGGCCCAATACATTTTTGCATCTAAAAGTGTTGTAACCAAGCAAGAAAGCAGATACGATGAAGCACTGGATTATTACCGGAACTTTGCCAGTAATTTTCCAGATAGTAAGCATATCAAAGAGGCAGAATCTATTCGTGAAAATTCTGAAAAGGGAATTAAAACGGCTGCTTCACAGCTCAAAGAATATCACAAAGCTCTTGCAGAACAAGAGGCTTATATAAAAGAACAAAAGGCGAAAAAAGAAAAAGAAAATACCCAAAAAGATGAGTCAAAAAAATAACAATTCAATTCCAAGCTCTACAGTTACACGTGACTTAAGACAATTGGACAAAGGAACTGACAATATCTATGAATCTATTGTAGTTATTTCCAAACGTGCGAATCAAATTGCAGTGGACGTTAAGGAAGAGTTGAATGGAAAACTTGCTGAATTTGCAAGCAATAATGATAACTTGGAAGAGGTATTCGAAAACCGTGAGCAGATAGAGATCTCTAAACACTACGAGCGTATGCCAAAACCTACTTTGGTGGCGATCGATGAGTTCCTGCACGATAAGGTGTATTACAGAAACCCTTCGAAAGAACAAGACTAGTCCCCCATTCCACAATGGCTTTAACGGGAAAAAATATTGTAATTGCTGTATGCGGTAGTATTGCCGCATACAAAATTGCAGTCCTAATTCGTCTGCTGGTCAAAGCAGGTGCCCACATTAAAGTCATTATGTCTGAAGAAGCAACAGCTTTTATCACGCCACTGACGCTTTCTACCCTTTCCAAAAATCCTGTTTTAGTAGATTATTATCAGGAAAATACCGGTGAATGGAATAACCATGTAGAAATTGCGCTCAATGCAGATTATATACTTATCGCTCCAGCAACAGCAAATACCATTGCAAAAATGGCTGCTGGCTTATGTGACAACCTCTTAATGGCCGTATATCTGTCGGCAAAATGCCCCGTATTCTTCGCTCCAGCAATGGATTTAGATATGTGGAAGCACCCTTCCACACAATCAAATGTAGATCGTCTGCGCTCCTATGGGAATATGATGATCCCACCAGAGAAAGGAGAGCTGGCAAGCGGTCTTATTGGAGAAGGACGCCTGGCTGAGCCTGACGAAATCATGGATTTTTTAGCCCATTACTCCGATGCGGAGCTCCCATTATACGGTAAAAAGGCGCTCGTCTCAGCAGGCCCAACACATGAAGCCATCGATCCAGTCCGTTTTATTGGAAACCATTCCAGCGGGAAAATGGGATATGCTATTGCCAAACAGCTAAAAGAACTTGGTGCAGATGTAACGCTGGTCTCAGGTCCAAGTGCGCTTCAGCCCCCCGCCCAGGTTGAGTTGGTTCGGGTTACTTCCGCAGCAGAAATGCTACAAGCCTGTGAAGAATATTTTGACAGGTCTTCAATTATTGTCATGAGCGCAGCAGTTGCAGATTATACCCCTGCCGAGGTAGCCACACAAAAAATAAAAAAGAAAGAAGCCGAGTTTTCCATTTCATTAAAGAAAACCACTGATATTCTCGCAACTTTGGGCGCGAAAAAGAGAGCAGATCAATTGCTCATTGGTTTCGCTTTAGAAACCAACAATGAACTCGAAAATGCTAAAGATAAACTGATCCGAAAAAACCTTGATTTCATTGTCCTCAATTCGATGCAAGACAAGGGTGCAGGTTTTGCCACGGACACAAATAAGGTAACAATAATCAATCGAGAAGGCAATATCAACGAATTTACCCTTAAATCAAAAGACGATGTTGCAAAAGATATCTGCTCAATCATTGTGCAGCAGCACTCTTCCCATTAAGACCTAATTCTACGCGTCATTTACCATAAAAATCTTTTTGGACTATAAATTCATGATCCGCAGTTCTTTTGGATAATAGTTATTTATTCTATTTGGCAGAACCTTCATCCAGCCTAATGCTTGGCCATCATATCTTGCAATCGTCCAGCCACTAAGATCCCCAGGAAGATCTGTTGCTGCTAAATTATCTTTTCTCAGGTAATTCTGGGCCTCAGCAAGAGGCAAATCAACACTTTGAAAGCCTGCAGCAAGGTGGTTACTTAATGCTAGGGCATGGCTCGGTATCAGGTCCTTTCGGTTAAGTTTACCAACATTAGTGCCCGCATTTTTAAGGTAGAGTACATTTTGAAGATACTTAAGATCGATATCATATATTTTAGGGAAAATATATACATCATCATGATGAATAAAAGTATGAAATCCATCATGGTCAGCGATCCAACTATCAAGAATCCCTTTCGGAATATCCGATTTCTCCATCTTCATTTTCTTTCGGCTAAATGTAGCCTGTTCGCCTATTTTTTTCAGTACGGCAATAAAAAAACCCTCACCACCGAGTTTGTGCGGGTAGAAACGGTAACCATGTGCTTTATGCTTTTCAGAACTAGTATGCTCAATCCCCCAATTACCATCAACTGCTATGTCGATAGATTCAAAATCACCTGAATCCATTAACCAATCCACAATATCCTCATTTTCCTCTTCTGAATAAGAGCAAGTTGAGTAAAGCAAATACCCTCCTGTTCTTAAAGCCGCAAGGCTTTCCACCAGGATACGTTGTTGCCTTTCACTGCATAGTTTTACATTGGCTTCGGACCATTCATCGATAGCATCCACATCCTTTCTAAACATCCCTGATCCGGAACATGGCGCATCGACTACCATCAGATCAAAGTACCCTGCTAAACGGTTAAATGCCGAAGGATCATTATTTGTCACAACGGTATTTGCATTTCCCCATTTCGTCAGATTATCCTGTAAAATTGTAACACGAGTTTTGATAATTTCATTCGCAACCAACAGGCTCTCCGGATGCAAACTACTATTTAACAAGGTAGATTTACCTCCGGGAGCAGCACATAAATCCAAGGCCCGAATAGGTTCTTGATTTATCTGCAAAGAAGAAATAACATGATCAATAAACATAGACGATGCATCTTGCGGATAATATGCGCCAGCATGGAATAAGGGGTCAAGGGTAAATACAGGACGTTCCTTAAGATAAAAAGCCTGACTGCACCATGGAACTGTACCTGTACTTGGGAATGGGCATTCCTTCAGCTTATTTGGATTCAGCCTTATAGCCGTCGCCCGGATTCCTTCTTCATGTATATTGATAAATGCGTCTGTATCAAATGATGGATTCACACCCAACTTTTTGACTAACGAATTTGGCAGAAAGTTACTCATGATATATTGATAGTTTGTGCTAAAAATAACATAAATAAAAATGGCGTCAAAATAAGCTGTAAATTACGAGAAAGAGTAAATTTGTCTTATGAAAGATTTCAAGAAATATGCAATTATTCCGGCGACTCCAGAAGAATTATATCTCGCCCTCACCACTGAAATTACTGCTCGTCTCTGGACAGGAGATCTCGTATCAATTGACCCAGTTGTAAATGGCGAATTTTCCCTTTGGGATGGAGCTATTACAGGTCGGTTCTTGGAACTCGAAGCACCAACCAAAATTGTACAAGAATGGTATTTCGGAGATACTAACGCTCCCTCTATTGTAACGTTAAAACTCCATGAACATAAGAAAGGAACATCTTTGGAGATAAGACAGACCAATATACCTGATGAAGATTTCGAAAACATCTCAGAAGGCTGGGAAGATCCCTATATTTCTTCTTTAGTCGATTTTTACACAGAAGAAGATTAGCTAGTCAAAATGGATCAGGAGCCCTTCGTGTTTACCCCATGAAGGGCTCTCCAATTAATTCCTGAGAGCCTTTTAGAAGACCAATACGTTCAGGTCAAACTGACCTCCTACCTTAACCTCATCCCTTGTTTTCATCAACTTTTAGGATTGATCTGTTCCAATCATCCTGCCTTGTTGTCCCCGATCTATTCGCTACCCAAATGATACGGTCTTCATAGCAGCAAACAACAGTGTAAAAATCATTACACTGCCGGGAAGGCACATTCATGCGGATAGAAGGCATACTACAAAGCTGATGCTCCACTGGCACTGCCCCGCACGAAGCATCAAAACTATCCAAACGCAAGAAGCCCTTGACTGTTTCCAGCAAGGGCTTCCGTGTAAAAAAAGGCACCGACCT
>NZ_JACAIS010000015.1 GCF_030325625.1 Sphingobacterium sp. N143
CTCCTCACGGGAGTAACCAACAAGCTCGCGCTTCTCGGCAGGCCCTAGAGCTTTTTTTCGATGACATCTTTTAAAACTGTAATCTGTAGAGCTTGTTCGGCAACTATCTTTTTATATTGAGCTAGCTCGCGCTCCATATCCTTCATCTGTTTGAGCTGAGATGCCTCCATACCGGAATATTTACTTTTCCAAGAATAGAATGTTCCCTGACTGATTCCATGCTCACGGCAGATGTCTGATACCGATTGCCCTGATTCCTGGAATGATAAGATCTTGATGATCTGTGACTCAATGAATTTGCTTTTTTTCATTGTCCCTAATTTATAAAACTACATTAATAATCGTAGCTATTTTTAGGGGAGATTACACCAGCTTCTAAAGGACGAAGTTTAGTCGTAAAAATTGATGGTGAAATAAAAGAAGTTCCTGCTAAGGAGTTACTGGCTGATTTATACCGGGCCGGAAATTGCCTACCGCTATAAATCTTCAAAAGTAGAGATGAACTGGCAGATCAATACCTCCTTTCATTATACATTACCGGAGACAGACCATTTTATTGGTGTCGAAGTGAATCAGGTCGTAGCAGATGGCAAGCTAGAAACAACCTTGCGGCCCCAGGTGAAGTTGGGCCTGAATGATAAGCTGGCTATCGGTATGGCGGCTGGGTTTCCCGTGGGTGGAAAAGACAGGGCCCTCAGTTCATTTTTCCGGTTGATCTATCAGTTGTAAATCCTAGCGGTCACCTTGTATAAAAGATGACCGCTAGGATCTTATTCCTGTACCAGAAGTGGCTTAGGCTAATAGCCTGGGTTTTGGGCTAAATTACTATTGCCCGCAATTGCTTGGTTTGGTACTGGAAAGCGGTTCAGGTGAGCTGAATTGCTGGGGTTATGATCCCACCATTTTTCAGTGGTGAAAGCTTTCCAGCGGATCAGGTCCGTACGGCGGCGCCCTTCGCCGATAAACTCGATGCTCCATTCATCCAGGATACGGTACTTGTCGATATTCGTGGCCGTTACCGGGTTGGGGTCCACATTGCTGGCAAAGTTCCGTTTGCGGACGCTGTTGAAGAGCTCCGCAGCTTTTTGTTTATCACCGAGTCTAAAGCTACTTTCGGCGAGCATATAATAGATCTCCGCCAATCGAATAACAGGCATATCGGCTCCCCAACGTAAGGTATTATTGGCCAGATTAGGGATCGGAACTTTCACCAGACGTATGCCTGTATTTTCCTCGCCCTCCGACATTTTGGAAGGAAGCTGGTCTACCGAGCTGTATTTTTTTCCGGGTCCAACTTCTGAGAAACGCCCCACCTGATCCACGAAGGTCAACGGTTTGTCTTTGTATTCCTCTCCTCCTAGGATCGCTTCTCCACTTGGCGTCTTATGTGGACCGATAATGAACATCCCTTCGTATTGGTCGGTGCCCTGGTAATGATAGGGTGCCTTGCGTAGATCACCTTGGTCAAAAGTCTCAAAGGGAGAGCCTAATTTAAAGTCTGCGGTATACAGCGATCCGTTAGGCTTGCGGGAAGGAGTGAGGTGGGCCCCATTGTTCCCGCCCATGTCCTGATCAAAAAATTGGCGCGTATTGTAGTGGTAGAAATCGGCATAAAACCAGTTATACTCCAGCATCTTGAACTCCGAAGGCATGGACCAGATAATTTCGGGCGATTCATTATTCTTGAATCCATGTACACCGTTCCACTTCGTGTCGAGCTGATAGTCCCCGTATACCTTATTGATGATATCCTGTGTCAGTTTTTGGCTTTCCGCATACATGGCTTTGCCAATATAGGATTCCGCATTGAAGTAAAGCTGGGCAAGCATGGCTGCAGCCGCCGCTTTACGGATGGCTCCTTCTTCCTTGTCGCCCGCTTTTTTCGCTGGAAGGTTTTCTATGGCCGCTTTCAGCAACTTCTCGATATGGTCAAAGAGTTCTTTGTCGGTATTGCGGGGCAAAGACTCCTGGTCTAAGGACTCAAAAACCGGCATGCCGCCAAAGTAATCCAGCCCCCTGAGATAAAAGTAAGCAATCAGCGCATCCAATTGGGCCAAATCGGCGGCTTTCCGCTCCTCAGTTAATGTAAATTTGGTGTAATCCAGCTTGCTAAGATCACTTTTGGCATCCAGTGCTAAGGCGACCCCCATGAGGGTGCCCCGCCAGCTGCCCCAGATCCAGTTGTCGTCAGCAGTCCATCTGTGGTAATGATAACGTTCATTCTCCCCGCCATTGTACCAATGGCGTCCTTTGGTCGTAATGGCAAAATTGTCCGCCGTATATTCCTGCAGTCGCCAGCGGTCCTCGCCCATATACCATTTGGCATGCGTAAATGGTCTGAACAGGGCGGCCTTGATATCCTTTTCACTTTTGAAAAAAGTATCCGGAGTGACCGACTCATAAAACTCCTGATCCAATTTGGTACATCCGGATAGCAAGGATGCCAGGGAAAGTGTAGCTATAGTGATATATTTTTTCATCTGTATATGATTTGTGTTCAAAGGTGATGAAGCTACCAGATTTATTCATCCCACGGTGTGGTTTGAAAAATCATGGTGGTTTCATAATATTAACAATTAAAAGTTTACTTGAAGTCCCATCATAAATGTGCGTGTCTTCGGATAGACATTCCGCTCCTCAAAACCCGGCTCCAATCCGTTGATGTTGACCTCAGGGTCCAGCCCGCTATAGTTGGTAAACACAAAAAGATCGCGTGCCGTGGCATAGACCCGTATGGCTTTGAGGGGCTTGATCCAGCTTTGGTTGAAGGTATAGCCCAGGTTGAGCGCGTCTACCTTGAGGAAGGTTCCTTTCTCCAGCCAATAGTCGCTGAGCTCTTTTTCGCCTTTGATATTTTTATGTTTGTCGTAGGCTTCTTCCAGCACATTCTGGCCTTTTACATTCGGAAGACTGTAATACATATTGATCATATTGAAAACATCGTGACCGATCCAGCTGCGCATATAGACACTGGCGTCCCAGTTTTTATAGCTGAACTGGTTATTCCACGAAAGCTGCAGCGTTGGAATGGCATTCCCGACAAAGGCCTTGTCGCCTACGGTCTTATTACGGTCCCTTACGTCAAAAGCATTTCCGTCCTGATCATATAGTTTCCAGTAACCATCGTCGGTAAAGCCGGCAAATTTCCATAGGAAGAACTGCCCGATATCTTGACCGGGATATAACCGCACAGCAGATCCTGGCGACCCCGGTGCTGGAAAGTCCTTCTTATCGGTAAAGGTCTGACTGCCCCACAAGGTATTGAGCTTACTATTATTGTGGGAGGCGATGATGCCCGTTGTATACGTAAAGTCGGCATGATCCACCGCCTTAAAATTAAGCTCAAATTCATAGCCGGTATTTTGCATGCTGCCCACATTCATGGTTGTTTTGTCATGGATGGCTGGTGGCTGGGAGACACTGATATCGTAGATGAGGTCATCGATCTTCCGTTTGTAGATATCAAAGCGTCCACTTAAACGGTTGTTCAGGACAGCGAAGTCCAAACCCAGGTTATATTCTTTTTTAACCTCCCATTTGATCGCTGGGTTCTGGTTGTGCTTGACGCCATAGGTCCTGAACCATTGACCATCCTGCAAAAACCAGGTGTCTGCGCTGTACATCCTGGTAGCAACATTGGCATCAAAACCTTCATTGCCCGTTTCACCATAACCGGCACGTAATTTCAGGTCGTTGATAAACTGTACATCCTTCAGGAACGATTCCTGCGAAACACGCCATCCGGCGGATAAACCCGGAAAAAATCCCCATCTATTTTTAGGCGCAAATTTGCTGGAACCTTCATAGCGGGCAGTGGCGGTCAGGATATAGCGGTCCAGGTAACTATAGTTGACACGGCCAAAGAAAGCAGCAAGCTTGACCCAAGGTTTTTTCCAGGAGTCTAAGTTTGCCCTGCCGTCAGGGAGGTAGGTACCGGTATCCATGTCGTTTTCCCGAATTCCATCAACCGGAAAATTAGAATTTTCGGCAGAAAAGCCCTGACTGTTAAAATCTTGATAGCTATAACCGCCCACAGCATTTAACGAATGTTTGTCCCAACGGTTGTTATAATTGACCGTCCACTCGAACACACGGTCATTGAACCTGCTGTAATATTGCTTGGCAAAACCATCCACATTGTTTTCCCGTGAGATACGGTGCTGCGCCGAACGGTAATAATTGCCATGTTCAGTATTATTTTTTAGGCCGACCGTGGCACTGGTGCTCAGGTGTTCGGTCAGATTCAGCTTTAAGGTAGCATTGGCCAACAGATACTTAAACTGTTTTTCATCGGATCGGAGCCGTGCTTCGGCAACCGGATTATAGGTATCATAGCCACCTTCCAGCACGTTGTAGCCACTGATGTCATTCGCATCGTAAGGCGTTTCGGTTGGATTCATGACCATGGCCATATTGAAGATGTCATTGTTGTTGAAGATATCGCCATTGGAACCAAAAGCTTTCACCTGATTGTAGCTCACATTGGTATTCAGTTCGGCAAATCCATCAAAAAATTTAAATGCACTGTTGATCCGGCCACCGATTTCATCCCTTTTGGAAGTAATGGCCATCCCTGTGGCATCCCGTTTGGTGAAGGTGGTATACACATTGGCATTTTCAGATCCACCACTGATGTTGATGACCTGTCGATGGCTGAAGGGCTTGTTGTTGGTCACTTCATCGTACCAATCTGTACGATGGCCCAGGTCCTCCCCGAGACCATATTCGACAAATTTCTCTGCAGATAGCACCTTGGGGCGTTTGCGGATCGTTTCCATAAAATACTCCGAAGTGAAATTGACTTGCGCTTTTCCGACTTGAGGTCGTTTGGTGGTGATCAAGATGACCCCACCCGACGCTCTTGTGCCATAGATGGCCGCAGCGGAGGCATCACGTAAGACGTTAATGGAGGAGATATCTTCTTTAGCCACCGAATTGATGTCTCCGCCGGGGACCCCATCAATAACGACCAAAGGACCCTGAGAGGCATTCACCGAGTTGACGCCACGAAGTTGGAGGGAAATACCTGCATTCGGATCAGTACCATTGGTGGAGATAACACTCAACCCAGGGACTTTCCCTTGAATGGCCAACAGGGGAGATACAGCACCAGCGACCATATCCTTGGGCTTGATGCTGGTAACAGCACTGGTCAGTTCTTTCTTGTCCAACGAACCATAACCGACGACGACGGCTTCTTCGAGGTTTTGGGGGTCATAAAGAAGTTGTACGGCCAAGCTTGTGCCGCCCTGGTACCTGACTTCTTTGGCCGCAAAGCCAATCATCCGAATGACCAGTAGGTCGTTTTGCTTCACATTGGACAATTTGAATACCCCATTGGAATCGGATGAGGTACTGTTTGTGCTGCCTTTGACAGAAACTGTTGCGCCCACAACAGGCTTGCCCAGTTCGTCTTTGACCGTACCTGTAAGGACTGTCTGGGTTTCTTGGGCATAAAGGGCCGTAGGAATTGCATAAGTGGTCCCAGCGGTGAGGCTGCCACTGAATAGCAATAATTTGGTAGCCACTTTAAAACGGTAGATTTTAAAATTCATGAGCTTATGTTTATTAAAGGAAATTTGCTGTAATTGATTCGTTTAGGGATGCCAAGTTATGTTAGCGATCGTCTAAAACTCCCACGGAGGATTAAGGTAGATAATGTGTTGGTACTGCATATAATTGGCATGATAGAATTGCCTAAAATTAGGATATTCTACCCTGCCAATCATGCCGTGAGACAATATGGTAGTATTTTGAGACGATTTGAGAGGATGCTGTCCTCTCAAGTTTGACACACATGATATTGCCTGACAGATTTTTTCCGATAAATGCCAAAACACGATCTATATACCGGGAGCCAACGATGCTATTGGGGTCTCGCAAACAAAATAAGTGTGCTCGATAATCGTTGCCCACCACAGTCCCGTTGGTGGAACCGTGATAATACCCGGCGAATCATAGCTTACATCTGTTGGATCATCGCATTTATTTTAGCCGCAGTAGGAATGTGGAGTAATATGGCCGGCGAAAATGTATCTGGGCTACCGCAATGGTTGGGTATTCTTTCCTCGTTTCTGCCAATCATACTGCTCCTGGGGGGAGGTTTTCTCATTGCTTTTGGTACAGAAACGAAGAACAACAATGATACAAGGATAGTGTTGGTACCTTTGGCAATATATTTCATCGTTTCCGGCGGCGGGGCGTTGTTAGGTAGCTACCAGTCCGAACGCGGGATCACATGGGTAGACACGGTCTTTGTTGTATTCGTATGTGGTGGAGTAGCAACTATTATTTTATCGCAGTTATTTTATCACCGTGCCCAGCAGAACGCTCTTTATCTCCCTGATTATCCTGACCATAAGGCTGGCGTGATTTTGAGCAGAAAATGATAATCATATTTGCCATTTCCAGCAATCGCTCGCTTTGGTACCGGAAAGCCACTTGCCTTTATTCCCAGCTCCCTTTTATGGAAACACGCAGCACCTCATTTTCTGCTTCCATTTCGATCGGAAATATAATTTTATAATGATGCATGTCTACTTCACATTCACCTAAAAAACCAGTGACATCTCCCCAGAGCTGTATGGTATAGTTCTGAGCATATAAGGGTAATGACAATTGGGGCTGAATACCGAATCGTGCCGGAAGGGTATAGGCGCTCGGGTAGGTATCCGTTTGGGCCAGTACGGTCGTATCGTGACTTTCCAGAACTTTTAAGTAAAGAAGCTGCTTCGGAATGGTGGTCGGTTTGTAGTCGTTGAGCTGAATCGTTTTTAACGTAAAAACTTTGTCTTCTTTCTTACAGGCGATGCAAGAAAGGAACAGCGTGATGATGAATAATAGTTTGATACGCATGGTATGGATTGAGAAATTGTTGAATGTTAAGCGGGTGATAATCGTTTTGATCGGAGCCTGACAATGGTTTTACCCAAATATGGTGATAAAGCAATAAGGAGCAATAGGCCCACAATGAGCCAGGCAATCAACTCGTAGTAGTCCATGGCAAAACGTACTTGATCCTGTTTATTGACCGTGGCAATCAGTAGCTTCTCCGTTCCTTTTGCTGATAGACCAGGATGCAGGCCCTTGGTGAGAAGTATATTTGCCTGGGTCTGCATATGCTGCGCTACGGGGTAATCCAATGCTGTGAGATGGTCTTGAAACGCATTATAATGTCTACTTTTTCCATATAACTCGAAAAAGTTAATCAGTGCGATGCTCGCACAGAAACCGAGATATCGAATAGCCAGGCTGACTGCCGCAGCAGAAGTGCCACGGGAAACGGCAACCGATGAAATGGTATAAATTATCGTAGGAACCATAATCAGTCCGATCCCAAATCCTTGGATGTACAAAGGGATAAAATAGTTGAATTCATTCGCTTGTACATCCGAATGATAGAACATGATCAGGTGGAAGATCAATAAAAGGATAAAACCGATGCACCATATGTAACGGATATTCTTCTTTTGAATAACTAGGCAGGCCGCGATAATGGTTCCGGAGATTAACCCCAAAAGGTTAAAAACGTTGATATAAGAAATGTGCATGGGATCAAAACCCAGCAGTGACGAAAAATAACCATTGGTAATACCCGACACGAAACGGCATAAATACATCACAAACAGCACGAGCAGGCCTGCTTTGAAATTGCGCGACCTGAATATCCGCAGATCAATATAAGGACGTTTCATGGCCCGCTGACGTAAAGTGAAAACCAAAGCCAGGCAGATAAAACCTAGACTAGAAAAGCGTATCCGCCGATCTGCAAACCAATAATACTCCTGGCCAAAAATTAAGATATAACCTAATAGAACCAGCCCCATACTATATAGGGCAAAGCTCTGCCAATCCAGTTTATATAATGGAAACCGTACGTTGAGCCGGATCCGGTTCATGGTCAGCGGAAGCAGGATCAGGCTGGGGAGATAAGAAAATAAGGCTACTTTATAGACAATATGGAAATTAAAATGGTCGATCAGGTCGGCGGTGACGATATTGTTGAAGGGTAAGGCACAGATCAACAGGCCAAAGAACACAGAGAAACTCACCTCACGTGCACGCTCACTGCGTAGCCGTGTAAACATCAGCGAAAGGGAAAGATTGACCGTACTGGCAAACAGTAAGCCCTGCATGAACCGTACCGGGAAAAAGATGTAAACTTCATGTGTCTGATAGCAGATCCATGAGGTCAGAAGCAATAAAAAGGTAAATAGGATGAAGTATTCCCGGGCGGCGAGATAGTTGAAAAAGCGGCGTTCTAGGCTATAAGAGCCGACATAGCCCGCATAAAATAAAGCAACTGAAAACTGCATGTCGGCAGGTTCGCTCCCATAATAGCCTGCCGCAGCCTGAATATTGGTGATCGGTAGAAAAAATAAAACAATACTGGGCAATAAGAGGATGAACAGGACGATCTTGATCATCCATTCCGGAACCCATGACTTGAAAATAGGAAGAATATTATCCACGATGTTGACGTTTTGCGGTATAGACATTGACATTCATGCCGACTTTCAACAGGTCGATTTCCTGACGGTCACCATCAACACGAATACGTACCGGGACACGTTGTACGATCTTGACATAGTTACCTGTGGAGTTATCGGGAGGTAATAGGGAAAAACTTGATCCAGTGGCTGGTGACAGCGAGATGATCGTCCCCCTGAACGTTCGGTCGGGAAAAGCGTCCGCAATGATTTTGACGGTATCACCGATCTGCATGGTTGCGATCTGGGTTTCCTTATAGTTGGCGACGATCCATTTGTCCGTCTCATCATTGACAATGAAAGCCAGCGGCTGACCAACATCAATCATTTGTCCGGGCTCAATCGTGCGCCGGCCCATACGTCCATCATAGGGCGCGACAATGACGGTATAGCTCACATCAAGCTTGTGGCGGTTCAACAAGGAGTTTAAACGGGCGATTTCTGCCTGGACAACCGAACGCTCCACTTTGATATCTTCGATACGCAGGAGAGCAGCTCCGTGCTTGTCCTGGGCCGATAGGTAATCACTGTTATTGACATCAAGTGTGGCTTGTACCTCTTCCATTTTTTGTTGGGTAGCCGACTCTTCTTCAAAGAGCTTTTGGTAACGGGTATAATCCAGCTGCTGTTTCCACAGTTTGGCCTTCGTGCTGTTGACCTGCGCGGCATAGGCACTCGCAGTCCTTGTCAGGGTGGCGATATTGCTTTCAAGTACACGCAGCTGTGCTTTTGCTTTTTGGAGGGAGGCCTCCGTCTGTTCCTGTTGCAGCACATATTCTCGATTGTCGATCAGAAAGAGGGTATCGCCTTTTTGTACATGCTGATTTTCTTCAAATCTAACAGCAACGACAAATCCGCCAGCTCTGGAGATAACCGGATTGACATATTCCTGCACCTGGGCGTCGTTTGTTTGCTCATAGACATAATACCCCCAGAGGGTATAGCCTCCCCAGATGGTCATGGCAACGACAATAATACCTGCGATCCATCCGGTGATCTTTGTGATGAATTGATCGGTGATGGTATATTTCTTTTTCATATTATAAAATTCCGATAACGTTTTGTAAGAGATAATATTTGTTTTGTGCAAGGATGCGAGCGGAAGCGAGTTCGAAACGGGCCTGCAGCAGTTGGATGTCAGCATCCAATAGATCGGTGATCAGGGAGGTCTGGTTAAAGTAAGTGTTCTTGATAATACGTGCGTTTTCTTCGGCTTGCTTTACGTCGACCTGCGAAACCGCAATCTGCTTCAGGGCCTCTTCATAACGTAGATAAGCCTCTTTGACTTCCTGGCGGACCATGTCTTCGGTATGATGGTGGGCCTCCTCTTCTTTTTCTAGCTCCAATTTGGCGGCATTGACTTTGTGGATATTGTGGTAAATAGCCGATACGGGGAATGTTGCTTTTACGCCAATAATACCCAAGGAATACCAGTACGGATTATAGGGGGCTAAGAAGATCTGGGGATTTGCATAATAAAATTCACCATAGATACCGATGTTGGGACGTACATTGGCTTTCACTTTTCTGAGGTTGATGGCACTTAGTTCGGTCTGTTTTTCTGAAATATGATAAGAAAAAGAGTGTTTTAATGCTTGTTCTAAATAATACGCATAAGCATGTTTTTCTTCTTTTTTGACGTCAATGAGTGTGGGTAAAACCCGGCGCTCATCTGGCTCTCCAAGGATGATGTTTAATTTTTGGTTGGCGATGAGTATATCGTTGTCGATGGTGACCAGTGCCATTTTACGTTTGGAGAGGTCAAGCTCGACGCGTAAGACATCACTTTTTAGAACCACCCCATTTTTGTGAAAACTCTTGATTTCCTTTAATTGATCTTCCTGGTCGGCGATATCTTGGATGATAAGGTCTTTGAACAGCAGGCATCGTTGGAGATCCAGGTAGAGTGATGCCGTTTTATAGCGGATATCTGAGATGATTTTATTCTCCTGTACTTCACTCAACTGATGCAGGGTTTTATCGGCCTTGATCTTCAATCTATATTTATTGCCATGATAAAGGATCTGATAGAATTCAGCCCCCAGGTGATATAAGGTGTGGATCACTTCGTGCTGGGTAGGTTTGGCAAATAAGCCATTTTCATAGATCGGAATATTGGAAGCCTTTTCAGCTGTACCTTTGACCGAGATTTCGGGAAATAATAACTCGACCTTTGCATCTTTATACTCTTCGAGTGCGATGGCTGTCGTTTTTCGTTGGATCTCGATCAACCTGCTATGCAGCTCCGCTTTCTCCCAGGCTTCGGGGAGGCTGAGGTAAAGGGTATCCCCATCAGCATAGGTAACGGCAGGAGCTACAAGGGCAAGTTGTTGGAAAACAAAAAAAACAAATAAAACTATGATTCTTGGCATATGAGACTCTAATTTTTGATCGGGGACAAAATTAGATGTACGGCTTTTTTTGTGATGGCTTATAAAAGACATGTTTTTATTGAATCTCGCCAAAGTAACAGCAGCTCTTTTTATTCGGTCGAGCAATAATTTATATTCGGCAAATTTAAATAATACGTAATTTCGAATATAGATCGTTGGATATGGGATTAATAGCTTTATTGCCTGAAATAGATAAACTGGAAGAATCTGCCTTTGTCATGCATGAGAAGTCCGAAAAACTCATCCCTTTGCATACGCATAAAAAAGGGCAGCTGGGCTATGTGGAGGGAGGTATTGCCTATATCACCATCCATGATAAAACCTATGTCGTACCCACCCGCCATTATTTTTGGATACCAGCCCAAATGCCTCATATCTTACGTATCGGACATTCGGGTACTGTGCTCCGGTCCATTTACTTTTATACCGAAGATGATGATGTAAATGCCTTTTATCGTAAACTGGGGATCTATCCAGCGACCGAATTGTTAATTCAGATGATAAATCATACAGAAAGATGGGACGAGAAACATGTGGTCAGATCGGACTATTACTTTGATTTTTTGGTTTCCATTAAAAAGCTCCTTCCACAGTTGGATAGTGATGCATTACCGATTATTCTGCCCATAACGACGGATGAAAGAATGCTGCATATCATCGCTTATCTGGAGGAAAACCTGGCTGAACAGATTACCTTAAGCGATATAAGTGACCGTTTTTATATGAGCGAACGCTCCATGTCCAGGATGTTCCAGACACGTTTACATATTTCATTTTTGCAGTATTTTAAAACATTACGGATGATAAAGGCAATTGAAATGCTGTTGAGAACAAATAAATCAGTGACCGATATCGCATTCGCTGTTGGGTATGATACGGTCGGGTCGTTCAGCAACACCTTCTATGCATTCACACATTCAAGACCTTCAGATCTACGGAAAAAATAGATTTGACGGGATCCTCCCAAGCAAGACATGTACTTTCTACTTCTTTTTTACGTACCGTGGTTTTTTGAGGATATTGCGCAGTTCCTCTTCTGAATATGGCTTGCATGCTGCTGGAATCAATTCAAATCCACAGACGAGGCGTAGCCCATTGATATTGTAGAAGCGACTTTCGTAGATATCTCTCGAGTAGCCCGTCAATTCAAGCAGTTTTGAACGGGGCATACCATTTAAAAAGCCATGTTCCAGACTTTTCCTCTTATAGAGCTCGGCAAGCTCTTTCTTAGTCAGTTTACACCGTGTTGGAGCTTTCCGGGCAGGTATCTGACCAATAGACTCCAAAAATTTATTGAGTGGTAAACCTGTTTTCCATTTCATGGCACCTGTGGTCGCACGCATTTTGGTTTCTAACTCTTTGGTTGTAGGCGTTCGGCCCAATGTTTTGGCCAGACTAAGGTAATGATCTTTTATACTGATCTTGGTGATTGGGATTTTAGTGCCAGCCAAATAGCATAAATTATTCCAGCCAAATTTTTCCTTAAGGTACCACGCCGATGGATAATTTTCTGGTTTGAGACGCTCATAATCTTTATAATATTTAATTCGGTGCTTTTTGATCAGTTGGATTACCTTTGATTTAGCCTCGGATTCCGTCATGGTGGTTATTCGAAAATAGGCGTTTAAACCTGCGTATTCAAGTACGTCTGCCCATGTGCTGACCTTAAAATGCGTAAAGTAAGACCTGTCATTATAAAGCCCATTTTTATGAAGGCAATCCCTGATTGTTGGTGAGCGGTGGTGCTTGATATAAAATTTGACCAGCGAATTTTTGAGCTTTCCGATAGAAGGTATTCGGCGATCATTGGCGTTATAACCGCCAGCCGTAATAAATTTATTCCATGAACCGAAATATTTACGGATACTAGTTGATCTTGCCGAAAATTCCCTACGCATGGGAATGCGGCCATTTCTGTCGTAGAAATCGTTCAATAAGGCCAATAATTCCTGTTTGATTTCTTCCTCCGTTTTATTAACCCGAGGCTTAAATCCAGCTGCAAGGATAAAATTGTTCCAGCTGCCAAAATGTCGACGCGCAATCGTATTGACATTTTCCATTTCACGGCGAACCGGTATTCTGCCATGCAGTTGAAAAAATTCCTGAACTTTTGAAAAAGCTGCTTGTACTGTCTTTTCCTCAGTAGGTTTCAAATCGATACTTTTTATTGGTTATTAGCTATGCTTAATTATAGTAAATATAATATATTTATTTTTAAGTTAAAAGTACTTCGTTAAAGCCATTTCCGAAAGGGAGTGGTTTTTTTAAGTGTACTGGTACTCAATCATGTTACTTTTTAAATACAAAATACTAAATATATTAGTATTTTATATTGCTATTTCCTATCTTTGTACTGTTAACCAGTTAATAAATAATGATGAGCCAAAGATCAAGACGGGTAGATGATCCCCTGTGGAAATCTATCTTAGAGCAAACATTTTCGCATTTTTTACGCTTTATTTTTACGGATGCTGATGCTGTTTTTGATTTGAGCAGACCCTTTGATTATCTCGATAAAGAGTTTGAGAATTTATTTCCTCCGGAAAGCAACGGCAGGGGAGTCCGTTATGTAGACAAGCTTGTAAAGGTTTTCTTAAAGGATGGTAGCGAGCAGTTTGTACTCTGCCATGTAGAGATCCAGAGCCATAAGGGCAGGGGCGATTTAGCCGAGCGAATGTTTCGCTATTTTTATAGAATATGGGATCGTTACAAAGTTCCAATTACAGCTATTGCAATTTTGGCAGATGAAAACAAAGGTTATCGACCTGTGGTATATAGCCAGAAGTTTATGGGAACTTCATTGCGCTACGATTTTAACAGTTACAAGATCCTGGATCAGGAAGAATCGGTATTGCGATCTAATAGGAATCCATTTTCTGTGATTGTCCTTACCGCACTTTTGGCTATAGTAAACAAGAAAGTGACCGATGAGGGGCTGAAGAAAATAAAACATGATCTCTATGATGAGATGATGAAAAGGGAGATGGATAAGAGTACACGTCAAGGGCTCTATGATTTTCTAACTTATTATGTAAGTTTTGATAATGAGGAAGTTTTGAGTATCTTTGAAGAAGAAATAAAAACAAAAATAGGAAGGAGCGATACAATGGGCACTCAAGAATATTTATTAGATAAGGCTGAAAAAAAAGGAATTCAGAAAGGAAAGATTGAAGGAAAGATTGAAATGCTTAGAGAGCTAGGTTTTACTATTGCTGAGATCTGCCAAAAGCTCGGTCTGGCCAAGCCTGAGGTTGAGAAATTTTTCAAAGGAGTATAATAGTTTTAATAAAGTACTCTTAAAATTTATAGATTTTTATTGTGGCCATTTCCGAAAGGGAATGGCTTTTTTACTTCTTAATACATAGAGTAATTTTGACTAAGAATGAGTCCCCTTATAATTTTGTTTTTTTATGACTTGATAAATTAAGTCCGGGTTTAGTTCACATAAATCCGCAATTTTAAAGATATGGGACAGAGTGAATTTTTGAGGATTGTTTAATTTATCCAGATAAGAGTTATATTGAAGGCCTAAAGCTTTAGCCATTTTCGTTGGCCCCTGCTTTTCTAGTAATTTCATGGATTTGATAATGCCTGATTCAAATAATGATTTTATGGCAAGAAAATCAGGATCTGGATTGTTGGGGCTGATGGAAGTAGTCATTTAGTAAGCATTTATTTATTAAATATTGCTTTTTGCTTATATAGTGTTTGTTAATATTTATTATTCGTAAATATTAATTTTGTTTTTGTCAATTATTATTACTATATTTGATCTAGTATAAGATTAATTAAGGTATTAAACTAAGAGTCTCGACAGCAAATTCCGACAATTTGATTTAGAACGAGACGATAGGATAATGCCTATGATAGCTTTATTTGTACATTTGTACAGCTATAGCGTCATGGGCCCTATCGTTAACCGTTTCTAAAAGGCGTCGGAACCTTGCTGTGCGGTGATAGGGCCTGCTATAGCCCTTTTCCCCGAATAAGACTCACAATTATAAACGTGAGTATGGACCACAAAAAACAGACAACAAAAAATCTAATTACAGCGCCCGAGTAGCTCGGATAGCTTGGTCAAAACTTTGACCCTACACTGCTATGGATCGCATCACGCCAATATGATAACCTTTGTGATGACCACTCAAATGCGATTTAGCTCCCCCAATCTTTTAATGTATTGTTCATGTGACCATAACTAGTCTGGAAGAGATGATGTCGTTAGGTTACTTTTTAAAACTTAAAAAATGAGACATTTTTTTAGGGCAGGAGAGGTCTTGCCTAATCTGAAGACAACAGGTATACATATTGCCCTACTGTCTATCCTATGCTTAGTTTCTATGTTTAGTTTATCTGCCCAGACGCCCCGCCAGGAAAGCGGGGCCAATGGGCCTGTTCCAATTGTACCGCTTCGGGTGGGGGATTATGTGCCCGAAGATTTTTGGCATCAAAAAATGAAGGTATATTATAAAGGTGATACTGCCGTGTTCTCCTTCGAAAAGTACAAAGGAAAATCATTGATACTGGACTTCTGGGCTACATGGTGCACCTACTGTGTGCAGGGATTCCCAAAGATCGCCCATGCACAACGCCTTTTTCAGGATCATGTGAATATCCTGCTTGTCAACGAAAGATCAACCCATGATGATTATGCCAAGATCCATAATATGCGGAGCAATCAATTGAAAAACTTTGATCTGTATTCCATCTATCGTGATGAATACCTGACAGCATTATTCCCCCATGGACCTATTCCGCATTATGTATGGATAAATCCAAAAGGTCGAGTGGCAGCAATCACATTCGCCGAATTTGTATCACTCGATCAGTTACAATCTTTTATTGCATTTAACCTAAAATATGAAAACGCTAATTAACTTGATCCTGCTATGGCTAGCTTGCCAAAGCACATTTGCTCAGGGTAGATATGTGGGAAGTATAGTCGATTCACTTGGGACACCAATACCACATGTTTCCATAAGGCTGGAGTCAACAAAGACACCGTATCAATCGGATGATCATGGATTTTTTAATATCCCCGCACAGACAAACACTGCTCCTGCCAAAATATCCAGAATCGAATATATGACGCAAGAAGTTGTATTGGAGTTAAATAAAAGAAATAAAGTGTATGTTATGCAGAGGGCTAATCATATACTTGAAGAGGTACAGATCATCAATACAGGATACCAGACATTGAACAAAGAACGATCTACGGGTAGCTTTTCAGTGATCGATAGCACAAAACTCGAAACACGGATATCGACCAATGTACTAGAAAAACTGGAATATCTGGCCCCAGGCCTACAATTTGACAATCGCAACGGAAAGCCTAATATCAATATCCGGGGGATCAATTCTTTTACAGATCAGCTGACGCAACCATTGATTATTGTCGATAACTTTCCCTATGCGGGTGACATTGCCAATATAAATCCAAATGATGTCGAATCTGTGACCTTGCTCAAAGATGCGTCCGCAGCTTCAATATGGGGGGCAAGGGCCGGTAATGGCGTGATTGTTATCAACCTCAAGAAAAATTCAAAAGGAACGAAACGCCTGGAATATAGTAGTAATTTTGTTTTCGGCGGAAAACCTGACCTCTTCTATCTTCAAAACATAAGCTCGTCCGATTTTATCGATGTAGAAAAAATGTTATATGAACAAGGATTTTATAACAATGCGCTAAACAGTGCAAGAAAAAAAAGATTCATATTCTCTCCAGTCGTTTCCTTGTTGGACAAACAAACGAAAGGATTGATTTCCTACGAAGAGGCTGAAGCAAAGATTACGTCATTTAGACAGCAGGATTATCGCAATGATATGCTGAAATATATGTTTAGACCTTCCTTTGATCAGCAACATCATATCGGTTATAATTTCGGAAGCAAGGGCTTTTCGAATCGGACAGCTGTCGGATTTGATAAAAAACTGGAAACGCAATCAACAAATAACAGCTATCGGATTTCATTACAGTCCAGCAATAACATAAAGATTTCTGACAAATTACAGCTCCAAAATTCAATCCAATGGTCCAGCAATAACAGATCATCGAGCCCAGCGAACCTGAATTATCCGATAATGCCTCAGGGCGGGAAGGCTGTCCTTTATCCTTACGCCCAGTTGGAGACAGCGACTGGGGAGGCATTGGCTATACCGTATATGTATGACCTTGATTATGTACAGGGACTGGAAAATACAGCGTTACTGGACTGGACATTTAAACCGATAGAAGACTTCAAAAAAAGCCACGCCAATAATCGGACAAATGGATTGGGGCTGAATGCGTCTATTACCTATAAACCGTTCCCGTATCTAAAAATAGAAGGTCTCTATAATCATGAGAATCAACAGAACGAGTTTAAATCATTATATGGGGAAGAGTCGTTTTACGCACGTAACTTGATCAATCGGTTTACCCAGATTAACAATGATATCGTTACCCGCATAATACCAATTGGTGGTGTGATGAGGAGCAGCCACCAACGCATGCGCGCTAATAAAGCACGGTTACAAATGTCATTTGATTATGATCTGTTGGATGACTGGATGATCAACCTGTTTGCAGGGGCTGAAATAAGTGATCTGAAAAGTGAATCTCAGACAAACACATTCTATGGCTACGATGAGAAACTACTCTCCTCCATCCTGGTTGATCCTGTCAATTCTTATCCGATCTATGATGGTTTGGCTTCCAATGCAAAGATCCCCAGTTCAGAAGGGTTTGGGAGACTGACCACACGCTTCGTATCTGTATTTTCAAATGGCGCTGTTAGCTATAAGAATAAATATTTTATCAATTTCTCCTTAAGAAGAGATGCTTCCAACAATTTTGGCGTACAGACCAATCAAAGATGGAAACCTTTATGGTCATCAGGGCTTGCTTGGAGCCTTAACCAAGAACCCTTTCTGAAGTCACAACAATGGTTAAATCTACTTAAACTTCGTGCAACATTGGGGCACTCGGGTAATATTGGCGGAGCATCCACGACCTTGCCTACCATTTATTATCAAGACCGGTCTGGCTACGGATTGTCAAACTGGAGGCGCGCAAATGTCAATGCCTTGCCCAATCCGTACTTGAAATGGGAGGATGTACGCATGGTAAATCTCGGTTTGGATTTTGCCCTGTTGAAAAATAACCTATCCGGAAGTGTCGAATTCTATCAGAAGAAATCGACAGATCTATTGGCAAATGATCCGCTGGACTATACCTATGGTATAAGCACAATTATGCGCAATGTCGGGGAGGCTATAGGGAAGGGGGTGGATATCAACTTAATGGGTAAATATCATATCACGAATCAATTAAGGATGTCAACAGAACTGTTGTTCTCTTATAACACCGATAGAGTAACCAAGTTTAATGGGACAAACGCTGGTGCACAATATTACCTTGCAGGAAAGGGCGGAAGTCTGATGCCATTGGAAGGATATTCACTGTATCCGGTATTTTCTTACCGCTTTGAAGGGTTGGACCCACAAACGGGCGACCCCCAGGGCTGGCTCAAGGGAGCTGTAAGCAAGGATTATCCAAATTTGTTAAATGTATCTACAGATGAGCTGATCTATCATGGCAATGGATTGCCAAAATATTATGGATCTTTTAGACCTACATTTTTTTGGAAGGGGTTGCAGGCTTCCATCAATCTGACTTATAAAATGAACTACTATTTTTTAAAGGAAACGATACGCTATAGTGCGCTGTTTAGCTCTTGGGCTGGACACGCAGATTATGTGTTGAGATGGCAAAATCCAGGTGATGAAAAATGGACAACTGTACCATCCTTGCAATATCCGGCAAATGCCAACCGGGATGACTTTTATGCCTATTCCTCCAGTAATATTCTGAAAGGTGACCACATCCGTATTTCCGACCTACGGATTGCTTATACCCTTAAGCCTGTCATTGCAAACAGGAGTACAAAACTGACCATAGCTGCCTATGCAAATAACTTAGGGATTATCTGGAGAAAAAATAAGGCAAATATTGACCCGGACTATTTCGGGATCCCCCCGGTAAAAACATATGGAATAAATATGAACTTAAATTTTTAATGACATGAATGCTCAAAATATTGTACGGATCATCTATATCTTGTTTACCCTTTCTCTTTTTTCGTGTAATAAATTTTTGGAAGAAAAACCAGATATTTCGTTGGCGGTACCGGAGACTGTGGCCGATGTTAGGGCATTATTGGATAATGATGATATCTTAAATATCGCAGCTCCACCTTTATTGGAGATGGGGGTGGATGATTATTATCTGGATGATAATACATTGAATAATCTGAACGATACCTATAAAGGGATTTATCTATGGAAAAAAAGCTACCCTGCATTTGAATTGTCCGGAGATTGGCAGTTCTCTTATCGGGCAATTATGATTGCCAATATTGCAATGGAGACCTTGGAAAGATTGAAAGAAGAACAAAGTCCAGCGGGGAAACAGTTAAAGGGAGAAGCTTTATTTTTAAGAGCTTTTAATAATTATAATCTCGCTCAGATTTATACCCCCTTAGGGAATGAAGCGATGGACAAACCACTGGGGATTCCTTTGCGATATTCATCTGATTACACAGAGCCGATTTTCAGAACAACGTTAGGGGAGACCTATAAAGCTATTTGGGATGACCTGAAAGAAAGCTTCCTCTTGTTGCCTGAGCTTGCAGATCGGCCCAGCAGACCCTCGAAAGTTGCCGCCCTGGCATTGATGGCAAGGGTAAGCTTGGCGATGGATGATTATGAAAATGCCGAAGTATATGCTAATCAGGCATTGGATATATATTCAACCTTGCTTGACCTGAATGAAATTGATGTGACAAAGGATTTTCCCTTTCCTTTTTTACATAAAGAGATCATATACATGTCATTTGGAGACCGAGGTGACCTCATTGTAAACGATAATATATACATCGATAAGTATCTGTATGATCTTTATAATCCAGCTGATTTACGAAAACAAGCTTATTTCTATAAGAAAGATAATGAAGGAATTGGGTTTAAAGGAAATTATGTAGGCGCACAGTTCTCTACATTTTTTGGAGGGCTGGCGACAGATGAGCTCTATCTTATCAGCGCAGAATGTGCAGCACGCAATGGCAATCTGCCGGCAGCAGCGGGAAGATTGAATACGCTACTTGAATCCAGATGGAGCACGGGGCATTTCGTCCCCTTGACTTTTTCAGATCGTAAAAGTGCTTTAGATAGAATCTTAAAAGAGCGCCGAAAAGAATTGATCTTTCGAGGTGTCAGATGGAGTGATATTAAAAGATATAACAGGGATGAGGCGTTGAGGAGAACGCTTGTACGGGTAAATGCCGAAGGAAATACCTTAGCTGAGCTGCCCCCATTAGATCATCGCTTTTATTGGTTGATCCCGGAAGATGTGATCAGGATAAGTAAAATCCAACAAAATCAACGGTAGCTGGCTAGAAAAATGGGCGGATAATGATCCACCCATTTTTTTGTCAATCGGAATACGCTAAAAAGAACGTAGTGAAATAACAGTCTCATTTGTCGTTGGTGTTCCACTGGTCGGTACAGCGGCGGATATTCTACTGGCCACACTGTTACCTGGAGTTACATCATACGACATATCTGGTTGTCCTGGATTACTGCTGTCCTCAGGTGCTAAAATAACACAGACTGTTTGTTTTGTCCCTCCGCATGGTTCTGAATTATATTCTGCATATTTACTGGCATCGAGTTTTTCACTGTTCGAGGTGCCGTTAAAATGCCACTCAATTAATTCAGCTTTTGCCACCGATGTAGTTTTAGGATTAATTTCTTCTTTTTTATCGTGTGCATTTGCACCGATGATAATACCTGTAATCAAGGCACCTGTTCCGAGTGTGCCTAGGACTCTTTTTACGAATGTTCTCATTTTTCTATGTTTATAGTGTTAATATATTTTGCCCATCCTTATTATCCTCCTGGATCGACCGTGGAGTTGTTCCTGTTGACCGGCCAGATTTCCCCGAATCCAGCCGATCTGTTATCTTATTCCAAAGTTACATGGAGAGGGTTCCATTGATATATGACTTTTGGGGAGGAGGTAATATGAATTTTAGGCCTCGTCTTGATCCTGCCCGAAAACACTGGGGCGAATACCGGTTTGCTTATGGAAAAAATTGGAAAAGTTGCTCTCCTGGTTGTAACCACAATAATGGGCCACTTCCTTCACGGTATAGCCTGCTGTCAGTAGATTCTTGGCCTTCTCAATCAGCAGCTGATTCAGCGTCTGCCGAGGGCTTTCGCCATAAACGCTTTTGTACATTTTGCCAAGATAGCCGATGTCAACACGTAGTTGGTCCGCAATGGTTTGGATCGAAAGGCTGCTGAAGGTCTGGACAACCTGATCTTTGATCATCTTGTGTGCACGTTCGGCAGTGATCTGACTCGCATTCATTTTCTGATAAATTTCAAAATCCTTGTAAATAGCAAGATCAAAAAGGTCGTAGACCACCTTGGCAGCAATGGCCTCGTTGTCGCGATGGTACTTGAAGAGGTTAGCTATGATATATTCGAGCTGGTATTTGGTTTTTTTAAGGATCGGCCAGATTGCACTCTGATAGAGCTGCTTTTTGTTTCTTAAACCGGCCAGCTTAAACTCCTGTAGAAAATGTCCTTCTTTATAGAGCTCCGGCCTTACGAGCCCGATATCGATCAATGCTCCATAGACAAGATATTCTCCTTGGACAACATCGGACCTGAACTTGCCTTTAGGAACATAAACATAGCTGTCATAGCCAGAGGGCAATACAATTTGATCGGTCAGATTCCACTTTTGCAGAACAATAGGATCGGGTGAGTGTAGGTTGTAAAGCAGATGGTGATCGGCTTTTGCTGTTTTGATAGCGAGGGTAGTAGCCGCTTGCACATGCACCTGAATCCGATAGAAGATGACCGGATGATAGTCGATATATTCTTCCAAAAGCTGGATACCCACATCTTCGTAACGTTGCAAATGTGCGCCCGGAAGCTTAGGCAAAAAGGCATGGATTTGGTTTGAAAACGCAGTCACTTGAGGTAATTTAAAATGGAATGTTTTGATCATGGGAAACTCCGTCAATAAGGTTGTATAAAGGCTAAATCAATGTCTATAAAGGTAAAATCAGCGTTTCGGAAATGCCAAATAAAATGATAGATGACGTATTACTAGCTAAATCCTACATAAAAGCTGGGGTATTTGACATATTTTCTTGTTAGCAGCCAGGATGTGGTCAAATAGCTGTCATTTTGGGTTATATATCATCTTTTTCTTTGTTTTTAAGTGATTTTAGCAACATTTGAACCGTTAGCTAACCGAATTTCTTGTTCGTACGACAGCGGGAGTGATCTGACTCGCATGGTTACAGATCAGTATGTATGCCAAATGACATGAATGAAAACGTGCTTGCAATGAACGCAGATTCAGATGCCGATCTTGGATTTAGCGTCACGCAAATGATCCAGATGTTTTCCGAAATGGGAGACATCGTCGATGACGAAAAATGTTGGGTAGATCTACCTTGACACTTTCGCCCATTGCCCCCTAACATTGTGGGGCAATGGATCATAATAATGAATTTAACGATTGAACAGCCTATTTTAACTTATATTTACGATGACAAATAAGAGATTGACCAAACCGTTTTGGTTTGCGAATGTATGGAGTTTCTTTCCCGACTTTACGGTTGAAGACCTGGAGGTGAATTTTTTGAAATGGCGGGCCAACCAGGCTGCTTTTCAGCAGATGACTCAAACAAAGACATTGTCTGAGCTGTTGGATCCAGAGGTTTTGACGGACCTTCCTGGGGATCTTGCCGGTATTTATATCGCACTGCATTATGGACCTTACCGCCTGCTACCGCGGTATTTGCTTGCTGCCGGATACCGTATTGCAGTGCTGGCATCACCTCAGGTTATCCAGCGGGAACAGGTCCACACCTTGGCTGATGTCAAAGCCAACAATTTACCAGCTGATGCCTTGACGTATATCGATGCTTCCAGGAAGACTGTTATGAAAAATATATTGAGCGCGCTACAGGAGCAACGTGTGGTGCTGGTTTATATTGACGCGGATGAAGGTGCCCAAAGATGTACCGCCAAAAATCAAAATACACTGCTGAAAATAAATCTGTTGCATGGACATCTCTACTTTCGGGCCAATATCGCCCTACTAGCTTTTCGATATGGCTTACCACTTGCTTTCCTGATCATGGAAAAGAATAGCAGGTCCGGACGATGGCAATTGACCTGTTCGAACAATATAAAGACAGGAAGGAAAGAAACAGTCCAGAATTATCTGAAAAGATTTAAAAGTAAACTCACTGTAATTTTAAGTGCAATGATGGAACGTGATTGGACCGCTTGGGAAAACTGGCCTATGCTTCATCTTTATCAGCCCGAACTAAAGCGAGCAGATGCAGAGGGGATCGAAGGTTTGATATGTGGCATGCCGGTTTGTTTTCAGCAAAGACGGTTTATTTTTGATCTGAAGGGACGCCAATTTTTCGAAATACAGCCAAATGGGCAGAAGCAATAGAGCAAGTCTACAGCTTGACTGAAAATTCAGAAATAGATAAATTACTAATGTTTTTTTTTGTTCTTTGAGGGAAATTTTGTTTCAGAAATGTATGTAAATTTATTTCTTTTTATTATTTTTAAATAGAACCAATTAACAAATACGATCTTCTGCCGATCTTGACGGATAAATAATGAATGTAAAAAGCGTATGCGATACCTGGTCTGCTTTCAAAGGCGGTATCTTACTTTCTTTGGCGATTTTCTTGATTGTAGGAATATTGCTCCACCTCAATGTATATGTTTGGTATCGCTTCACGATACGGCATATCCTGGCCTTAGTAAGTCCTTATATAGCTTCATTTCTACTGTATTATGTGTTGATGCGGGCAATGGTGCTCAGTCCTTGGCATAGGCTAGGCCTGGTATGCTGCCTGCTGCTCTGGTGGTTTTATAGTGCACAGGTATGGTTTTATTATGCTTACCAATGGCTTCCGGCACAGCAGATTGTTTTTGTGGGCAAACTTACACCATCACGGAAAATAATTTTTCACAATCGGGTCACGATAGGCAATGTCTTGACCTTAGGATTGGCAGAAATATTGTGTTTAAAGCAGCATTACGCTTTATTCATGGTCCGGTTCCAACGGTTGAAAACGAAAGTCCTTACCCTAGATGTTTCACAGCGCCTGTCTATGCATTTTACACGCCAATGGATCAAAATTGTACAGCATAATAAGGTACAACAGCATGATGCTGCGCTCGAGCTCTTGCGCTATATCATCGCCATCTTAGTCAATAAAAAAAACAAAGTAGCCATTGCCGAGGAGTGGCGACAGTTTAAAGTAATGGCATCGTGCTTTTCTGATCGGAACATCGAACTACTGGGTGAGGAGGAACTCTTCCCCAGCGATTGGAATCGATCTATACCGGCGGCAACACTGCTTTCTTGGCTCGAAAATGCACTGGATTATACACCGAAAGGGCCCAAGGGATGGATTCGGGCAGTCTGGCAACGCATAGATGGTCAGCTGCAGTTGCAGATCAGCAATGCTGTCGGTCATACGGATGCTGCCGGGCATCATGGTATGGGGTCTGCGCTCGTCGGACAGCTCTTCGAACAGCTTGTGCCTGGACAATACGGTATCGAATATACCCGAAAAGAGGATAGTTTTATCGTATTGCTGATTGTGAAATAAATGCTATCCTTAATTCAATATTATGCCCATAATTCCTATTCTTATTGTAGAAGACTATCTGCCCGATGCGGATAGATTAAAGGAGCTGTTGCGACAGACTGCTTTGGATCTGATTATTGATATGGCACATTCCCAAGAGGAGGCCTTAGAAAAGATAAGATTGATAAACTATGATATTATCTTTATGGATGTCGTATTGGGCGGGGCAAATAAGGCACATAGCTTTAATGGAATGGATCTGTATGAAGCGATAGATCCCAAGAAAAAGCCCGAAGTTGTATTCGTGACAGAGCATGAGTCATTTTCTTTGCGTTCTTATAATTTGAATGCATCAGATTTTATGCACAAGCCCGCGACTTATCCAAAGGTATGCCGGGCGCTTAACAATGCCTTTTTACGCTTGGCAGTGCCTATCAATATCAAATGCATCCCGGAGCCCGAATCCGCATTTATAGAAATGTCGGACAGGATCTGCTATAAAGTACAGTTCTGTGATGTGTATTTTATACAAAAGGTAAAAGGTGATAATGAAGTGGTTTTTTTCGAAAGAAATACGGAAATAGATCAGGAAGGATACCCAAGGCCAAGAAAAGCAAGAAAAACGATCAAGGAGGTCCTTTCCTTTTTGCCGAAAAGTAGCTTTCTACAGGTCGACCAGTCCAATATTGTTAATATCGATTTTATTAAATCGATAAAAGGTGACCTGATCACCATGATCGAAGGGCCACAGAAGAAATTCAAGGTGACACGCAATTTTATAAAAGAGCTGCGGGAAAAACTTCATATCTGCTGATCGCAACAATAACCCATAACGTACATAACCTCCATAACACTAGAATAAATTATAAACTCAACATAAAATTATGGAAAATTTCTTTGAAGAAGTAAGATCAGAACTTCGGGCCTTGGTGCAGGCCGTTCAGGTCATCGCAGCCGAAGCGAAAAGGTTAAGTCAGCATTATCTGGATGCAACTTCCGAATTAATGGACAATACAGATATAAAGACCTTTCTCAAGATTAGGGATACCAAATTGGGAGAGCTAAAGTCGATATTGCCGATCTATAATTTAGAGGGCAAAGATTTTTATTTTAAAAACGAGGTCATCGCTTATATAAAGGCAAGCCCTAAAAAGAAAAAATAGACCAATATCGTCTTGCCCAGGTATGAAATGCCATAGCTGGGCATTTCTTCCTCGCATACTACCCCGGAACAAGGAGCTTACTAGCTTGACCCAATAATCTTCCTTCCTGAGTACTTGTTAAGAACAAGGACAAAGCAAGCACACCTACTTTTTGCTGCAGAAGCAAAAAACCATATCAACGTTTTTAACCGTTTTTCAGCGCTATTCAGCGCATTTCACCGCTGATTTCCAAGGCTATTGACAACGGCGATTTTCAGGGCCATATTTGTACTGTCAACGCAATCAAGGGCGCCCATTGCATTGATGTTCAATAGATTTTTTAATTCTTAAAAAATAACAAAATGGCTAAATCAAGAGACAATGTCATCATGCAGGGAGCATCGGGAACAATTGGTAGGATGCTCGTATTTCGTCAACGCGGCGATCAGACAATTATTGCCCGCAGGCCTAAAAAAATGGAAAATGGACGGGTGCCAACGGACAAACAGATCGCAGTTCAGAACAGATTTATGGATGCTTCATTGTACGCTCGGACGGCGATTCTGGATCCGGACTTAAAAGCAGCCTATCAGGCTAAGGCAAATATAAACCAGAGCGCTTATAATGTGGCTTTTAAAGATTTCTTTACGGCGCCTGTGATCCGGCGCTGGGACGATAGCGGTTACCAGGGAAATGCGGTGGATCAGATCACATTGATGGTCAAGGATGTGATGGCGGTGGTCAAGGTACAAGTACAGATCTTGGATCAGAACGATACAGTGATAGAGACCGGACTGGCGCAGGACATGGATGGCATAGGGGTGTCCTGGATGTACCAGGTGCAGGAGGATAATCCGGGTTTTGAACAGGCTAAATACCGGGTGACGCTCACGGATACCCCTGGGCATGAGTATACCTATGAACTGGCCTATGGAAATCTGTAGCATATGGAACTGACACTCAAACGTGTTCGACAGGGGAAAAATAGTACCCTGTCCGAACTTTATGTGGATGGAATCTTCCAGTGTTATGGGCTTGAAGACCGTATTCAAGAGGTGAAGGTAAAAGGCAAGACCGCCATCCCTTGTGGTACCTATACCTTGCGGTTGAATGTTTGGGGTGGCATGAATACAGCTTATAAAAAGCGTTTCCCCGATCTTCATCAGGGTATGATTGAAGTCATGGGGATACCTAATTTCAGTAACGTATACATTCATATTGGCAATACCCACGAAGATACGGATGGTTGTCTTTTGGTGGGAACTTATTTCCATCAAAATAAACAACAGGACGATTTTGAGGTATACCAATCTACGGAAGCTTATCAGGAATTGTATAAAACAATTATTGAAAAGGTGAAGGATCAGCATGCTACGCTGACCATCGTACATCAGTTTATACATGAAAAACAAACCGAGCATAGCGCGCTCATGAAAAAAGAATTCAAATGAAAAAAATCATCAATAAAATCGGAAAGGTGTTACAGGTGATCTTGGTAGCACCTGTAAAATTGCCAAATAAGGCTTTGAATGTGGTCAGGTATATCGCCCTTGGACTGGGGATTGTTGAATCGGTTATTGGAGATCATGATGAGGCAGCGGTTGACCCTGAAAAGGGAGCCATACCCTCGGGCAAACCGGAGGAAAGAAAAACGGCAGCCTCGTTAGATCCTAAACGTTCAGCGGCGAATGAGATGCCGAAGAAAGGAGGGGGTGATGCGGTTCAGTGATGTTAAACTCTCGGCAATCGGTGGAACTATTTGTGGCCTCTGGGCATCTTTTTCAGTGGGAGATCTGCTGTATGTTGCCCTGACCGCACTAATAGGGACACTCGTCAGTTTCCTGTTGAGTCGGCTTTTAAATCGCCTGTTCAAGCATAAGTAAAGGAGAGGCATCTGCGTGAGCAGGTGCCTTGTTTCTATTCAGGTGCTGAATAGAAAAGGAACTGACTTATCTAATGCTTTTCTTCGCTAAATGGAATTGAAGTTTGAGGGTGCTATGATAGGAATAAAAAAGCGGCTTAATTTGAATTAAGCCGCTTGTATATGAGGGTTTTAAAGACTAAAGCGTCCAAATATTAGTTTGCACGTACACAACGAACGTTTTTGAATGAAGTACTTAGTACATTGGCTCCCAAAACGTTTACGCCATTTAGTAGTTCACCTGTATTATTAGCCATGTGGAATCTGTTACCTAATCCTAGTAAAGAGAAAGACCGACCAGCATTTCCGTTATAGGCCCAGGTTCCTGTACCTGCTAAACCAAGGATATCGGCACCTTGTTCATTAGTCCACAATGCAGTTGTTTTGCCATAGCTATCCAAAAGTGGGATATTTAGATTGACTACTTGGAAATTTGAAATATCCACACTAATGTCGTTAAGCCCTAAATTGGCTAAGCCGCCATTGCCTAGTAATGGTAATACATTCACATTGGAGATCTGACCATTATAATAGAAACGCAAACGGTTTGAAGCATTGTCCACATCTCCAAAAGCATTTGATGATCCCGCTGCTGGAGCCCCATTAGCGCCTGATGCGAGAGTATATTGGCCATAATTAAAAGGAGAACTTGGAGCAAGTGACGAGTTTGGTGCTTGTGTATTTACAAGGACTGAAGTGGCGTTACCTAATAAGTTTGTAATGATGTTTACAAGACCTGTCAAGCCGGTAGCGTCAACTACTTGTCCCAGTCCGCCTAATGCACCTGTAAGTTCATCGGCTTTGATATCTCCACGTACCATACCGGCGAAATCAGCTTTTGCTGGTTGCTTCCAAAGGCCTGCTGGATATACTAATGCACAAGGATCTCCATTGTTTGTAGTTGTGGTAGCAAATTGACCTGGAACTATACTTCCGAAGGCAAAATAACCATTGGCTTTTCCGGTTTGTGTATTGTTGGCATAGAATGCATAATTACGGCCATTGCCATTATTGCCTCTGTAATAAAGGTTGGAACGGCCCCATTTAACCTGATGACCGTTATAATTGGTCACCAAAGGAGATTCAACCACATTCAATAATAAGTGATGGCTTTTGCCAATTTCTGGAGTAACTTGGAAGTCAAAGTCTGTTGCATTAGAAAAATACGTACGAGGAACATTTCCATCCGCGTGACTAATAGCCAAGTTTTGCAGTTGCACTTTAATCGCAGTCTGTGCAGCAGTTGAAGCGGTATAAACATATGCGATTTTCGCATCATTATAAGCTGGATCTACATTGACGAAATCCGTATAGCTCAAGGTTGGTGTGAAAGCTGCTCCAGGAGTTACAGTACCATCCATCAAATTGATGTCACCAGAAGCTAATTGTAAACCAGATACATTAACCGTTGGGGTACCTGTGATATTACCAAATACACCAATTGTATTCAACTCAATACCGATGCGTGAAAAGGCATGGTTGAAAAGAATACTGATATTAGAATCACTGGCTAGATTAACTGTACCTTTTGCATACAGAACATCTTTGTTTTGTGGTAGGGTAATTGTGTTATTGGCTGGATTTTCTGTAGGTTGGTCATCAGCAGTATTATAAGATAATGCGACCCAAGTATAGGTTGTAGCAGGATCTAGACCGTCGATAGTTCCATCAGTACCCGCTTGAAATACTTTTGACGTAACCAATGTATTTCCTGAGTAGATGTATACCACATATTTAACATCTTGTGCAATATTCTCTGTCGTTCCTGGGGTGGCATCAGCAGCCAATCCATTGGTGCGTTTTACGCTCGAGATATTACTGCTGCTTACTGGGACTGTATTGTCAGTTGAAACTGCCATATCCACGTCAGCAAAAGAATAAATTTTGCTTTTGTTTGCCGTTTTACTGGTTGAGGAGAGGCCGGCGCGTTTTACGCCTGAATCAGCATTCTCATTTTTGATACCACTGACCGAAAAAGTAAGCTTATCTCCCTTTTGTTGAGTAACTTCAGTTTTATCTTTAGAGCAACTCGTTATTAATGCGCCGGGAAGTGCTAGCAAGGCCATAGCAATAACCCAATTAGCCCCTTTTGTTCTATTGAATCTCATTTTAATACTTTTTACGTTGATTAATAATTAGACAAAATGTTAAGATGCATCACCATTCATGGTTTCATCTGTTCCAGCTCCCCAGCCTTGTGATTGTGGTGTAGCAACACCACCACCTTGTGATCCTGCAGCAATGCCTTGCTCTAATTCTACTACGTTCTCTTTGATGGAAGGAGAAACGTACACTTTTTTTGCGTTCTTATTCATGATAATATTATTTGGATAATTAACGTCGTTTCACGACGCTTGATTTAAAATAATGGACAATTAATAACTAATGTTAAATTTATATTGCGTAATTAGTTTAGTGATAGTCGCTAAATGCTTGCTCAGCAAATATGACATTCACTTAAAACTAAATTTTAACCTAATTACTTTTTTTTAAACTGTTTAAATCTATATTGTTTTTAATACATTTATGATACGGCTCACAACACTTTTCTCAGTTGGCATTGTAATATTACGACTAAATATCAACTTGTGCAAAAAAAAATGTTAAAAATTTTATTTTGATATTTTTTGCAGTATAGAAAAATTGATTTCTTATTATTTCATAAAACTATTTTATTGTGTTAATTCAGTATTATTAATATGTAAAAATTGGCCTAAATTGGCTCTTTTGTAATCGGCTAATTGTGCTGTACTTTAATTGGAACAAATTAATTTATTTTTTGTTTTTGCTGATTCGTAATATTTTAATTTGGTCATTTATTTTTTCTTAATTAACATGTTTGAACATGTACAAGCGGTATGCCCTATGAGCTGTTTGTTACCTGCCTAGACCGACCCTATGCCTGATTATTTTACAACTTGTAGAAAACCGTATTCATTATAGCGGAGACAGCTCATGTAAAGGAGGTTTGTAGAGCCTCCACTACAAGAAAAGAATCATCGTATTTAAAAGTTGTTTATGCATCTTAATGTGTTTACTTTTGCAGCACTTCAAAGGGAAAGGTTCATCTTATTTTCGTTATAAATGCTTGTTTATAAAGAAGATATTGGTTAATCCTTAATAGTGTGTTTTATACACTTTGTAAACGTTGTTTAACGATTTAAAAATAAAAATGAAAGCAAACAAAGCAAAATTAATGGATGTAAAGGGCAAATTGCCTTATGAGTCACCAACTGTGAACAAACAACATGTTGAATTGGAATATAGTATTGCTGCTGGCTCTGTGAACGAATCATGGAATACAGAAACACAAGGTCAAGACTTGGAGTGGTAAGATAATCCGGATTTAATTAATTAGTAGTATAAACAATTATTTCTATGAATAAGTGGACAACAAAATTTGGAATAGCCTATTTTTTAATGCTCATCGTATTGGTTTCTTCCTGTAAGAAGGATAATCAGGTGGATGTTACTGAAGGTTCATTCGTACGTTTAAATATCGGTCAGGTTTATCCGGATGCAAACGCTGCTCCAACGCCTAAAAAGGTCGGATCTGTAGGACGTAGCTTTGCATCTGCAGCACAGGTCGTCGAAATTCCTTTTGATAACCAATATACTTTAGTCGCGACTTTAAAAGCTGAAACTGCCACGACTCCAAGCCTAAAAGCATCGAATCGTGCGACAACTGTTACGACCGGTAGCGAACAGAAAGCTTTAAAACAAGGAACTGTTTATGATGTGGCGATTTTTGATGCCGCAGGTGTATATAAGGAGACGAAATCCTTTACACAGGGTAGCTCAGCGCCTGATTTTGCGATTGAAAAGGGGAATTACACCTTTGTGATCTATGCTTCTGGCACAAATAAAACATTGCCTACTATTGCGGCTGGAACCAAATTGGATGATGTGAATTTTGTGGGATTGACAGCAGACCAGGATCTGATGTTGGATCAGGTGCAATTTGAGGTAAAAGATGGACAAAATGTGTTGAATGCTGATTTGGCGCATTTGTTTACACAGGTATCCTTAAAATTTGATGCCTCAGCACTGGGTGAGGTGAGCCGCATTGCTGCTGCAACAATCGAACCGTCCAATGCTGCGGTAGATGTGAAATTGGCTGACGGTACACTGGCTTTTAAAGGGGATGTGAATCCGGTTGCTTTTAACCTGAAAAATACGACGGGTAAGGTAATCTATTCGGATTCTACCTTTATTACCACTGCGGCCACAACAAATGGAAAAATTGTCCTGTCGGGTGTTTCTATTGCAGGAAGTGCGACTAGGGATTTATCACAAGACGGCTGGAAACTTAAGCCTGGTGTAAAATATAAATTGGACATTACGCTTAAAAAAGCGATCTCGGTAAATATCGGTGACGAAGTATGGGCTTTGGGCAATTTGGTATACAGCAATGGTGTGTATGGCTTTGCGGCAACAAATGATGCTTATGGCAATTACTGGTTCCCGGGTTATGTCAAACCGAAAGTGTTTGATGTAAATAATAGAGTTCCGTCGCCTGAAATCAATGGTGCGCAAGGTGATCCCTGTGCGCTGGTGCAGCCAGCGAATACCTGGCGGCTTCCGACTAAAGCTGAATTTGATCAGTTGAAAGCGGCTACTGAACCGGGCGGAAAGAATAACCCCGGCCCCAATATATACGCGCCTGCAAGATACACGGATACCTGGGATGGAACATCGGCTTCGAATATTGGGATGTTCTTTGGTACCCAGTCCAATCCGGGGGCAGACCGTGATAAATACTTTTACTTGCCCTATGGCGGTTCATACAATGATAACAATACGGGTAATGGTAAAGGCTCTCAGGGTAATTACTTATTGGCTGGTAACAGATGGCTGCAGCTCACAGGTGGAAAAGGTCAAATTGGTTGGAGTATGAATACGGACCAAGGTAGCGCCGAGGCAAATTTTGCCTATCAGATCCGTTGTGTAAAACGATAAGCCTAAAGCGGCGCGTTTAAAAGCTATATAAGATAATTTATTTGGATAATAAATTTAATGGAGACGTATTCCCCGGCGGGGAATGCGTCTTTTTTATGGAAATTGCAGGACTGTCCCTAGAAAGTGTAGCTTGTTTTTCCTACTTTCGTTAAGTCCATCATATTGGACGGACCAAAATGACCTTTCGATACGATATAGGCTTGTTGCGTGCCATAGCTGTTGTTGCTGTGCTGCTTTACCATTATGAAGTCCCTGGCTTTCATGGTGGTTTTGTAGGTGTCGATATTTTCTTTGTGATTTCGGGATTTCTGATGACGCAGATTATACTGACTGGCTTTGAACAGAAAACATTCTTCTATGGGGATTTTGTCGGCCGAAGGGTGAAGCGCATTGTCCCGGCTTTGCTGCTGCTTAGTGTTTGTCTGCTGTTGCTGATGCCCCTGCTTTATTTTTCTGCAGATCTCAAGCTGAATGCAAAGTATATTGGCCTGGGACTGGCGTTTCTGTCAAATATTTATTATGCGTTCAGTACCGGGACCTATTTTTCGATCGATGCCGTGGATAATATTTTCCTGCATAGCTGGACGCTTGGCATGGAAATGCAATTTTATCTGTTGTATCCCTTGTTGCTATTGCTGTTAAAAAAACAATACTTAAATCGGTTCGGCTGGTTTAGGGGCAGCTATCTTGTGCTGGCATGCCTTTCGTATCTGGTTTGCGCATATTGGCTCAAAACCGAACCGGACTGGGCCTTTTATTTAATGCCTGCACGTGCCTGGGAATTCATGCTGGGCGGACTGGCATTTTTGTATGCTGGGGATATAAAACGCAGGTTTGGGGCTGTGTCAGCTGTTCTTTCTCCTTTGTTGTTGCTTCTTATTTTGGCTGCGATCTACTGGGCTGCCGGGAAATATCCATGGCCATCCGCTTATACATTAGTACCTACCCTGGCAACTGCAATATTACTAAGTATAAACGTCGATTATGCCCTATTCCGCAATCGGGTGATTCAGTTTCTTGGAAATATTTCGTATTCGCTTTACCTATGGCATTGGCCCATCTATGTGCTGTATCGAAAATATGAATTTCTGTTCCCATATGCATACAGTCTTTTGATTCCTGTACTGCTGTCTTTGCTGTTGGCCTCGGCCTCTTATTATTGGATTGAACGAAAAAAAGGACAGTTTTCCCTCCCTTCCATAATGACGGCTAATGCTGCGCTTGGCGCTATCACGGTTCTGTTTTATCTCGGTGCAAAATGGGAGGGGTGGAATAAAATCCGTTTATTGGATGCGAAATATGTCAATTACTTTGAGTATAATGAACATGCTCATCTCAATCCCTGCAACTGCTATATCACCGACAGTAAAAATTATGCATTTTTTGATCAGGAAAGATGCCTGCACGTCGATACGGCAAAGCAGAATATCCTGTTGATGGGCGATAGTCATGCGGCGCAGCTTTCAACAGCCTTCCGTCAGGCGCTGGGGAAAGAACAACGGCTTTTGGAAATAAGCCTGAGCCTGACCTTTCCTTTTCCCCAACCCAGAGGCTATCAAAAGTCTGTTGAGCTTTGGCAATATTTTTATACAACTTATCTCCCCGAAAATTATCAGCATATTGATCGGGTTTTTGTGTCCGTGCATTGGCTGATGTACAATTTTACTACCATGAAGTATTCGAAACAAGAGATGGAGGAAGGGATAAAACAGATGATAGCAGTTTTTGAAAAGTATGGAGTGAACTATTATTTCATTGGACAGACGGAAGAATATGTGCTGCCTTACCGAAAAGTGGCTTTAAAAAAAAGGACAGACAAAGCTTTGGATGAAAACCGTTATATTAATCCGATCGGCGCTCGCATAAATGTTTTTCTCAAGCAGCTGATTGGTCCTGAACATTATATCGATGTTTATCGATTGGCAGAACTGGATCACGACAATACGGCCCTTGGTACACCTTATATGTTTGATCGTCATCACCTCAGCCCCTTTGGAGCAGCGGAATTGATCGAATACCTAAAGAAGAATCGATATTTTTAACCAGCGATTTCTTGCGATTTGTTACCGCCAATATGATCCAATAGGGTTTGGTTTAAAATAGGAGAGGTTCTTAGCATGTCACGTATAGGGTATTTTTCAGCAATATTCTTGAGCGCATCCAGGTGCTTCTGATGATGGAGGTCAGTGCCCACAAAATCGTACATGCCTGATTTTAATAAGGTCATGGCAATGGCTTTAACGTCTACACCGTAATAACGGCTGAGGGAAAGCAGGTTGAGTTGCAGTAAGCAGCCGGCATCTTTGATCTGTTTGTAAATATTAAAGTTGCCATGGTAATAATTATAACGTTCGGGGTGGGCAAGGACTGGTTTGTAACCAAGTTTTTGAATGTCCAGAATGGTATGGAACAACGCTTTGGATTCGGATAAGTAGGACATTTCGATCAAAACGTATCCCCCGGGCATCACGCAGAGCTCATCGTTTTGGATCAACGACAATAAGCCATCGTCAATCATATGTTCTGCGGCGGCAAAAATATCAATATCTTTTCCGGTATCTTTTAGGCCTTTAATAAGGGCCAGCTGAGCCTCTTCTATACTTTGTTTGTTGTTGGGGTGTACACCAGCCATAATATGCGGCGTGCAGATAAACTTCTTTAACCCCAATCGGTGTAACTCCTGGATATAACCCAGTGAGTGCTGAACGGATGGACTGCCATCATCAATGCCTGGTAAAAGATGGTTGTGCATGTCAACCTCAAGAAACTCCAATTGGGCCAAGGGCCTGACCGATGATGACTTCCTGCTTTTGAACAAATTGGTAAAAAAACTCATAATTTTTATAATTCAAATAATATGCCTCTCTCCCAGCTATCTGAATGTAATTTACAAACAATATGCCAGTTTTAACGTTAAACAAAATGAAAAACAATGATAAAAAATAGATATTTATCGAATAACAATAATTTGTTAGGGATGTTATAGCGTGATTTTTTAAATATTTTTGTGTTTTGTAACACTTTCGGTATAATACTTGCTTAGTCCACGATGAAGATAAAGTGAAGCATGCCGGTTTTTATTTGTTGTCGATCTGATAGAGGATTGGCCAAATGATTATTAAATTTGATGTGCTTCAAGGATTTTCTTGTTAATTTTCATAATAATGCAAGCCTTTGTTAAGTGTAACAAAGTAAGTACAGAAAGTCTCAACAGTAAATACATAAACTAAAAAGGGAAGAAAGATATGATGGGATCTCTATGGGATTTAAGAAAACGACTGCGTAAAGATAACCCGCGTTGGGTCATTCTGTTGATCGATATGTGGTTTGTTTTTGCCAGCTATGTGTTTTCAAATTATGTGGTGAACAATTTCAAAGGCGTATTTGACGGGGCATTGATGTTAAAGAAACTGGTGCTGATCTTACCGGTATATTTATTCATGTTCTTATGTTTCAATACCTTTAGGGGGATTGTCCGGCAGACGGGGATCCGGGATACAATCAAGATCTTTAAGACTGTCGCCTCTGCTTACCTGATTTTAATGGGCTTGACACTGCTGATAAAGAGTGTTGTTGATAAGGGCACAACGATGGGTGATTACCTGATCTTATCCTATAGCGTGCTGACCATGCAGGCCTGTATTCTGTTGGTCGTCATGGTAGGAGCACGTGTGGTCTACCGGACGATTTATGAATATTTGTTTTTACCGGCAAGAAAGGGTGAGAATGTGCTGATTTTTGGGGCCTCACGGCCAGGTCTGGTATCCTTCTCCTTATTAAAAGAAGATCCGCGGGTTAAATACCAGGTGATTGCTTTCGTGGAGGACAAGATCTCACGGATCGGCAAAAGGCTGGCCGGATTGAAGATTAAAGACCTCACAGAAATTACCAAGGAATATGTTGAAAAATACCAGATCTCCCAAGTGATCATTGCCGTGGAAAATAACGATCCCGAGCGATTGGAGTACGTTTCCGACTGGTTTCAGAATATTGGCCTCGAACTGAAAATTATGCCGCCTGCGCGGATCTTGCTTAATTCTGGCGCAAAACGTGAAATTCGGCCCTTGAAAATCGAAGATTTATTGGGACGTAAACCGATTAAATTGGACCACCCGGAGATTGAAGAGGAAATGAAAGGCAAGGTGATTCTGGTGACAGGTGCCGCTGGGTCGATCGGTTCGGAGCTTGCCCGACAGATTGCCCGTCGTCAATATAAAAAATTGGTTCTATTGGATCAGGCAGAATCGGCTCTATATGATATACAACAGTCAATCAAAGCTGCGCAGCCTGAACATATGCACTGTGTCGTGGGTGATGTCCGAAACTATGCCTTTATGCAACGGGTATTTGCGCAATATAAACCTGACTTGGTATTCCATGCCGCCGCATATAAACATGTGCCTTTAATGGAGGCAAATCCGTATGAGTCTATTCAGACTAATGTGCTGGGCAGTAAAAATGTAGCCGATCTCTGTATGCAATATGGGACAAAAAAGATGGTCATGGTCTCTACGGATAAAGCCGTAAATCCAACCAACGTAATGGGGGCAACCAAACGTATGGCCGAGATTTATGTCAGCAGCTGCAGCGGCAAATCGGAAACCAGCTTTATCATTACCCGCTTTGGAAATGTACTGGGGTCTAATGGTTCTGTGATTCCGCTCTTTGAAAAACAAATGGAAAATGGAGGGCCATTGACGCTGACCCATCCGGAGATTACACGTTTCTTTATGACCATACCGGAGGCCTGTCAATTGGTGCAGGAGGCTGGTGTAATGGGTAAAGGTGGAGAAATCTTTGTGTTTGATATGGGGAAATCTGTCAAGATTATCGATCTGGCAAAACGCATGATCAAACTGAAAGGATACCGCTATCCGGAGGATATTGATATCAAGATTGTTGGCCTGCGCCCAGGAGAGAAAATTTATGAAGAACTGTTGGCCGACAATGAAAATACGGTGAAGACACATCACCCGAAAATTATGATCGCCAAAGTCAATCACGATGAACTGGCCCTGAAGGCCGAACGGATCAATAGCATCTGCCAGCAGATCCTGCAGGCAGATCAGGAATTACCGGATTTTATGCAGCTGGTCGCTGGAATGAAACAGGTGGTTCCGGAGTTCAAATCCCAAAATTCGGAATATGAGGTGCTTGATGTCACCGAAGAGCAAGAACTGCTGGATGAGACCCCGGTATATTCACTGATGAAAAAAGCAGAACCATCTAGATAAAACCAGAACTGACCTATCAGGCTGATGTTAAATAACATGCTGCTGATTAAAAGGTAAAAACTGAGCTGAAGATCAAAGTCCCTTACTGGGACTTTTTTTATGGCTGTATTTTCTGCCCGGTAAAATTTGCCATTATAGAAAAATCAACCTAATTTTAGCAAATTATTTGGTGAGTTAAAAAATATTTCATGATAGACAGTCATTGCAATACACTCATCATATAGCTTTAAAAGGTGAATATCCAAAATCAAAAAGTGCAAGCACTGTTGCAAGAAAAATACTGGATATCGCATTGGACCATTAAAAGACAGATAAGAGATACATGAATAAAACTATCCTGATTACAGGCGGAGCCGGATTTATTGGTTCGCATGTCGTGCGTGAGTTTGTGAAAAAATATGCGGATTATCATATTATTAATCTGGATGCACTGACTTATGCCGGCAATCTTGAAAATTTGAAAGATATAGAGCATTTGCCCAATTATACCTTTGTCAAAGCTGATATTACGGATCAGGCGCTGATAACTTCCATTTTCAAAAAATACCAGCCGGATGGCATTATCCATCTGGCGGCAGAATCTCATGTGGACCGATCAATCAGTGATCCTACGGCTTTTGTGATGACAAATGTGATCGGTACGGTAAACCTGTTGAATGCAGCCCGTGAGATCTGGAAAGATGATATGACTGGTAAACGCTTTCATCATGTGTCTACAGATGAAGTCTTTGGTGCGCTGGGAGCGTCTGGCTTCTTTACCGAGGATACCAAATATGACCCGCATTCCCCTTATTCAGCTTCCAAGGCAAGCTCCGATCATTTTGTTCGGGCTTATCATGATACTTATGGCTTACCTATTGTGCTGACGAACTGTTCAAACAATTATGGCCCCAATCATTTTCCAGAGAAATTGATTCCCCTATGCATCCATAATATTCTGAACAATAAGCCGCTCCCGGTATATGGCGACGGGAAGTATACCCGCGATTGGCTTTTTGTGATTGATCATGCCAGAGCAATTGATCTGGTGTTCCATCAGGGCAAAAATGGGGATTCCTACAATATAGGAGGGTTTAACGAATGGCAGAATATTGACTTGATCAAAGAATTATGTGCGCAGATGGATCGTAAATTGGATCGTCCGGCAGGAACTTCTGCGAAGCTGATTACTTTCGTCAAGGATAGGCCTGGGCATGACCTCCGCTATGCGATTGATGCCACAAAAATAAATAAAGAACTGGGCTGGAAGCCTTCCGTGACATTTGAAGAAGGGCTGTCGCTGACGATCGATTGGTTTTTAACCAATCAGGAATGGCTGAACAATGTCACTTCAGGTGATTATCAAAGTTATTATAATAATCAATATAAAGGCGCATAACGAGCATAAGAAATACAAATCATGAAGTATACTGAAACGAAGCTGGCGGGCTGTTTTATTTTAGAACCAACAGTTTTTGAAGACGAAAGAGGCTATTTCTTTGAATCTTATAACGAAGATAAACTGGCCGCGATATTGGGACATACCCCCCATTTTGTACAGGATAATCAGTCAAAATCTCAATTTGGGGTGGTGCGGGGATTGCATATGCAGGCCGGTGAGCATGCACAGGCAAAACTGGTCCGGGTAGTGGAAGGCCGTGTTTTGGATGTGGCGGTAGATGTTCGGCCTGGCTCAGCAACTTATGGTCAGCATGTGGCTGTTGAACTGTCTGCTGAGAATAAGAAGCAATTATTTGTGCCACGGGGATTTCTTCATGGTTTCTCGGTGCTTTCCGAGCATGCCGTGTTTTTCTATAAATGTGATAACAATTATAATAAGGAGTCTGAAGATGGCGTATATCCCTTGGATACACAGCTGGCGGTAAACTGGCAGATTCCTCAGGAACAGATGATCTTGTCACAGAAAGATCAGGATGCGCAAAGTTTTGCGGCGCTGACCAATAAGCTAACTTAGTTGATATGGTAAGAATTGTAATAACGGGAGCTACCGGACAGTTGGGATCTGAATTGCAGATGCTTTTGCGTAATGTCGGGGAGAAAGAGTGTTTCTTTTTGGACCGGAAGCAATTGCCATTGGATCAGATTCATTTAATACAGGACATTTTGGCAATGTACCAACCCGATCTGATCATCCACGCCGGAGCTTATACTGCGGTGGATAAGGCGGAGTCGGAACCGGAAATGGCCAACTTGGTCAACCATGTAGCCTCTGAGGAGATTGCTCAGTATTGCCGGATCCATGGGGCCAAACTGATCGCAATTTCAACTGATTATGTTTTTGACGGAACTTCGGCCGTCCCTTTGGCAGAAGATGCCCCAACGGCTCCAATCAATGTATATGGGCAGACCAAGCTGGCGGGGGAACAGGCCATTCAAAAATGGTGTCCGGAAGCGATTATCATCCGTACATCATGGGTCTATTCTGCTTACGGAAATAATTTTGTCAAGACCATGTGCCGGCTCATGGCACAGCGGGATGAAATCAATGTGATTGATGACCAGGTCGGGAGTCCGACTTATGCCAAGGACCTTGCTGTGGCCATTTTGAAAATTGCGGATGCAGCGGATTGGAAAAGCGGAATCTATCACTATAGCAATGAAGGGAAAATTTCCTGGTATGATTTTGCTGTAGCAATACGCGATTTTCGCTCGTTTGACTGTCAGGTGAAGCCTATTCCCAGCACTGCTTATCCAACGGCTGCCCAGCGGCCAAAATATTCATTGTTGGATAAAACAAAGATTAAATCGACATTTGATGTTGCGGTACCGAACTGGAAGCTAAGTTTGACGAATATGTTGGCAGCATACCTATCAGCAGAAGACGAGTAAAACTTGCACTACCAAAGTCTCAATACTAATATCTCAATACTCAATACTAACATGAAAGGAATCATATTAGCAGGCGGATCAGGAACGCGCTTGCACCCATTAACTTTAGCGGTCAGTAAACAATTGATGCCGGTATATGATAAACCGATGATATACTATCCGCTGTCTACCCTGATGTTGTCGGGAATCCGGGAGATTTTGATCATATCCACACCTCAGGACTTGCCCAATTTTCAAAAATTATTGGGTGATGGGTCACAGCTGGGCTGCCGCTTTGAATATAAGGAACAGCCTAGTCCGGACGGTCTGGCTCAGGCGTTTTTATTGGGGGAGGAATTTATTGGTGACGATAAAGTAGCGCTGATATTGGGGGATAATATTTTTTATGGTTCAGGTCTGTCAAAGCTGTTACAGTCCTGCGCAGACCCGGATGGGGGTGTCGTGTTTGCCTATCCAGTACATGATCCGGAACGTTATGGTGTGGTCGAATTTGATGAAAATAAGACGGTGGTTTCCATTGAGGAAAAACCGCAGCAGCCGAAATCAAATTATGCTGTTCCGGGTATTTATTTTTACGACAATGAGGTGGTTTCTATTGCCAAAAATATCAAACCATCCGCACGGGGTGAATTGGAAATCACTGATGTCAATAAAGAATATTTGCGTCAGGGCAAATTAAAGGTTGGTGTATTTGACCGTGGAACCGCATGGCTTGACACAGGGACTATACAATCTTTGATGCAGGCCGGACAGTTTGTGCAGGTGATTGAGGAACGGCAGGGCATGAAAATAGGTGCAATTGAAGAAGTCGCTTATCGTATGGGGTATATTGACAAAAATCAACTGTTGAAGATTGCAGCACCTTTGTGTAAATCAGGATATGGAGAGTATTTGATAAAGATAGTTAAATGATTTTAGTATCTTTGTAAAAAGTAAAGTGCACGCTTGACATAGCGTGCCAAATTAGCCACATTAACTTTCTTAAAGGCCAAAAAATGGTAACTGCCTCAATTGTATTGTATAAACAAACATACGCTGAAATAAAAACCCTTTTGCTTGGTGTAGACCAATCAGAGATTAACATTCTATTTATCATCGATAATTCACCAGTAGACACTTTTAAAGACGAAATTCGCAAAAACCACCCCACTATTGAATATATTCATCATCCAGCTAATCCAGGTTTTGGCGCAGCCCATAATATAGCAATTAGAAAAGCCATAGCCATGGGCAGCAGCTACCATTTTGTTGTTAACCCGGATATTTTATTGCAAGAGAAAACGGTAGAGTCAATGGTCGATTTTATGGAAAAGAACTCTGACGTGGGAATGGCAATGCCCCAAGTATTAAACCCTGATGAAACAATCCAATATTTGCCAAAACTACTACCTACCCCTATTTCATTTTTTAAACGAATATTATACCGAAAATTTGGTTTCTTTTCTTCCTTTATTTCAAAATTTGAACTCAGATACGTATCTCCTAGTTTAGTATATGATACGCCAATTATATCAGGATGCTTTACACTGTTTCGAGTATCTGCCCTGAAGGAGATAGGTCTATATGACGACCGTTTTTTTATGTATCTTGAAGATTGGGATATATCAAGAAGAATGAATGCTAAATATAGAACTGTCTATTTCCCAAAAGCATCTGTTGTGCATGGTTATGCTGCAGGGTCAAGTAAAAGTTTCAGGTTATTTAAAGTTCATCTTCGGTCTATTCGCCTCTATTTTGGAAAATGGGGTTGGCTCATCGATAAAAAAAGAGTAAACATAAATAGGTGTACATTAGACCAATTTAGATAGAAAATGCCTTTTTCTCTATTTCAAGCTCGGAGAACTCATTTTGTTTCTTTTCTTTTTTCTCACTTGTGGACAAGATTAATTTTATGATTAAAGTCAAGTCCTCACTTCAGTCTTTGTTCTGTATTTTGCTATCTATGGAATAGTAAGGCTATAATAATTTTTAATATTTCAATTAATTTTTATTTTCCTTAAACAATATTTTTCTTTATATTGTTATTTCGATAGGACGTAATGATGATCTAATAATACGTCTATCTAACGATATCCCTCCGGTAAAAGAGATGGGTGCGATATATGGAGACCGGTTTAACATGTATACAACTGAGCTACACGGACTAGGATAAATAGAAAAGAATGCATGACTGACTATACTAATGATAAAAACAAAAAACACCTGATTACTGTTGGCATCATCGATCGTGATGAAGAAGGCCGAAAGCTGACCAGCCTCACGCTCAAGGAGAATGCAAATAAGAATAAAGACATTAACATAGAACTGCTGTTTGAACTGGACAAGCGACCACATAATCCAGTAATACAAACCCCTGATGTATTGATTATTGATATTGAACATCAGGATTCCTCATGTGTTGAAGAGACAAGAAATGCCTTTCCAGGAACTCAAATTATTATATTGACCACTATAGCAGAGGTCAAGGCAGTGCGTAGCTGTTTTCGAAATGGGGCTGTGGGGTATCTGTTAAAGCAGACCTGTATGTCCTCATTGGTCCAGGCAATCAACACCACCATGAACGGAGGGTCCTTTGTTAGTCCCAGTGTGAATAGAGCACTGATTGAGCAAAGCTTCAACGGAAAAAAATGCGAAGATTTGCTTACGGCACGTGAACTACAGATTGCCAATGGTATTGTCGAGGGACTGAGTTATAAGATGATTGCTCAAAAATATGCCATATCATTGGATACCGTAAGGATCTACATTAAACGAATTTACAGAAAGCTTCAGATCAATAGCAAAGGCGAATTGATTGCCCGCCTAACAGCCTAATTTTATTACATGAACATGTGACAGCTTTTATTTCGATCTCATCGAATTTAGCCTGATTTTTACAGTTGTATGAATTGTATGCTATGCCAATAAAAAGTCTGTGGACTTGCCTATTTATTTTTTGCTATACTTTTGTTTTCTTCTCACAGGTGAAAAGTCAACAGCAGGATGCTATTGCATATCATTTTGATCAGGATACCATAACCGTTAATGGAAATCAGACTTTTTCAAATAAGTTGAACGTCACAAATCAGACTGACCGGCCCATTGAGCTTAGCCCCTATGCGGGCGAAACTAAAGCATTGGAAGGTTTAATCAGATTGCCGGCATCAATTGTCTTAAAAGCGAAAGAAACACGAGGATTCCCGTTAAAATATATAGCTGACCGTCGGACCATTACCAGCGATAATCAGGTATTTACAATTGGATTCAGATCGAATGATAAGACTTTGTTGCTCCCCCCTGCAAGGTCTTTTTATACCAAGTTGGAGGGACGTCAATACCTCGCATTACAGACAGATAAGAAGGAATATTTTTGGGAGCAGGCTACCAATCAGGTACAATTTATGCTCCATGTCTCCAATACTGGAATGGTACCCCTGACATTTCAGGTTCTTTTTGCTGGATTTCCCCAAGGTTTTGAAATTACAGGCGATACGCAAGTGGTCACCATTCCGGCAGGCGGACAGCTATTGTTATCCTATGCCGGAACAATGCTTGTGAAGGACAATAGGACTGATTTTGATCTGAGCATGCAGGCTAAGGGCACTGATGGCAGATCCTTAGCCATGACCATGATAAGGATCACACAAGTAGGCAGTGTGAAACGATTTGGTAGCATGGATAGCCAGAATCAGCCTTATCAAAACACCATGGCTTTTCGGTATATCAATATGGGCAATGCGATTAATGTGTACCAATTGCAAGCCAATGGCGCGATGAACTTTGATCAGCACAGAAGTTTGGAATATCGGCTGACGGCCGATTATTATCACAATCAAAAGGCCTTTAATAGCTACGACACCTACCTCAGCTATCAGGAAAAAGATTGGGCGGTTAAAGTCGGTAATATCTACGAAAATCTTGACCGAAGTTTGAGCGGCCGTGGGCTAAAAGCCAGCTACAAATTTAACGGAAATCAGTCCATTAGCGTTTACGGAGTGGAAAACAATTATATGTTGTACAGCCAGTCCACAAACCACATCCCGGCTGGTAAAATATGGGGCGCCAAGTATAATCTCAAATCCACACAGCATCAGGAACATTATTTACTTTACCTGCACGGGCGGGATAATGATCGTAGGCTAGGAAGTGAACAATGGACTGGAAAAACCGAACTGAGCTTGGGTAGTAACCATAGCTTAGGGCTCGAAGCTGGCTACAGTATGGAATATAGATATGGCGGAACGAAAAAGCATGCCGTTTCCGCAGGACTGGACTACAATCATAATTCCGAAAAATATCAGCTATCAAGTATCAATTATTATAGCTCGCCCTATTATACAGGATTACGGCGGGGACTGATCCAGACGGATTCGCGGATGGTCCGCCTATTGGGCGACGGACAGCATATCGCTGCCCGGCTCAGCTATTTGAACAATCGTCCGACGTACCAGGAAGGGGGCCGCAACTTTTATGTTAACAGTCAAAACCAGATCCAGATTTATGAGCTGGGCTATCATCAGCAGCTTGGCCGATTCCAGCTGGATGTACGTCCCTATTGGATGTTGCAGCGGATAGCTGATAAAGGAATGGATCTTTGGGACCTTGCTGATGTCAATGGAAAAACTGCAGCCTTGAGGACTAGCCTGGATCTAAATTTTTTCAGTGCCCGACACCGCTTCTTTTTAAGAACGGACCATGGTTATGCCTATAAAAATACATTGGGCAGACCACTGGCTCCTTTTTATTCCTTGCGCATGACAGGAACCTATACGAATCCGCTCTTTGGCTTCAATACCTTTGTGCAGCTGAATCCGTATTATTTAAGTGATATACGTGCTTCAGGTTCCTCCGACAGCTATCGGATCTTTTCCTTGGGGCCTAATACCCAATTTAAAGCCTTCAACAATAGCCTGCAGGTACAGCTGTCGACCATGTACAGCTATTACGGTTTTACGCGTAGCAGCAATTTCTCCGTCAACGGAAATATGAAGTGGCAGTTAAAGAGTAATTGGATGATGACGGCAGATGTATTCTATACCTTGATCAAAAACAAGTTGATCTTGGATCCTTTGGTTGATCGCCAGACGGGAATAACATCCACTTCGTTTGATAATAGACAAATCCGTTTGGGGATTGAAAAGCATTTTGGCAGAAAAGGAAAGAACCATGGCCATAAATTACAGCTTTTTTTATTTGACGATCGTAATAGCAATGGTCTTATGGAGGGTAATGAACCTGCATTAGAAGGGTTGCTGGTCAGAATTGATAAAGAAACCGCCATGACGGACCGACAGGGGCGTGTCAAGTTTTTGGATATGGCCACAGGGAGCTATATGGTGCAGGTGGAAAATAACCAGGGCTGGGTAGCGCAGGGAACGGTAAGCCTGGTGCTCACAAAGAATCAACAACTGAAGATTCCATTGGTAAAAACTGCGATACTAAGGGGCCGGATCCGGCCGGTAGAAAATAAGTACCTGAATGCAGCACCCGAATTGTCGGGCATATGCGTCCAGGCAAAGAATGAGCAGGGACAAATTTATAAGACATTGAGCAATGCGGATGGTGATTATACACTTTATCTTCCGGTCGGTACTTATGAACTGTTTATTGCTACGGCGGGGATGCCTTTTACCATAGATAATCCCAGTAGCCAGGTTGAAGTAAGACGCGAAAAACCGGTTGTGCGAGATTTTAATGTGAAGGATGTGCGCCGCAAGGTTGACGTAAAGCGTTTCTAGGGCGCGACAAAACTAAAGATAATGCTGGTGCTATAGTTTCCTGCAGGCTTGTTGAGTAGCTGATGAGTCTCACTGGCAGGAATACGGTATTGTATATTTAGGTTGCGGTCAATGGCGGGATTGGCCGATTGGATGAGCTGCTGGGCTGTTGTGGACAACGTAATGGTATTTATCCCGGTTTCGCCGGCCATGGGACCGATTCGCATCACATTCAAGGGGATGGTATTGGTGCCGGAACTAAAATTTTCCGATGTGGCACGGACATAAAGGTTGTATGGGGTTGTTTTGCTTAATTTTAAATGTGCGGGCATATCTTTGCTCACTCCATTTTTATAATGATCGGCGGTGCTGAACGCGAGATCTACGGCTTGTTGGTTAGCCACCAGCTCGCCCAGATCACTGACCACAATTTCCAGGGTGCCATTTCCAGATGCTTGAGCCGGGTTTGCCGGTAAACCAGTCCAGCTATACACCAATGGAACACGATAGGTACCCGCCTGTACAAAGTCACTTTTCAATTTACTCCCGCTCACGCTAAAGGTATTGGTCAGCACCTGGTTATTGGAGGATACTGCAATGCCACTGCTCGTGGTGAGGGCCTGGTCTGTGGTGGACAGGGAAGCTATCGCTGTGGCGGTTGATACACCGCTTAGGCTTACTGCAACATCGGAAACAGGCGAAACTGGCGGATTGTTATAAGGAAGGGTGGTACTGAATGTAAATTGTGAGCTCGATGTCCTGAGCGTTGGAATATAGGGGACAGTCGTCGAAATCGAAACGATTTTATTGCTACTGATACCAGCTGGAGCACGGAAATAATTCAGATCATTGACCAGTAGGCTGGTGGTGCTAATGGTTGACGGCGCAGCAATAAAGGCCGGGACAGTGATAGATACATCCCTGTCCTGTGGCGTGATGGTACCGCCTAATATACCTTGGGCGGTCAGGCGAAGCCCGGTCTTATAACTGCCGGCAAGCCAGGTGTGACTCGACGTAGCCACTCGAAAATCCATTAATATCGCCCCCTTGGATAGCGTGATGCCTAATAAAGAGCTGACCAGTAAGCTGCTGCTGGTGCTAAGCTGTGCTTCGGTGACCGAAGAAAGTAAATTGACACCGCCGATTTGATTCAGTTTAAGGTATGCAACTGAAAGGGGGACTGTATGTGTCGATGTGCTACTGCTGAAGTTGCCTTGTGTTGACATGGCATAAATGGAAGGGATTAATGCAATCAGTAAATATGAATAATCGCCCACCGACGATGTCTGTTTAAAATCAGCACCGCTTTGGATATTGGCTTGAGGCAGATTGATGGACACATTGTATTGGGCCTGTACATTCCCCATATACACACCCAACAGCGCCAGCAGGCCCACCTTAATATGTAATCTCTTTTTCCGCAATTTTTAAATCGTATTGACTGCCGGCATCTAATAGGGCAACAGCTAGGTATGGGCCCTTGAGCTCCGCCGGCAGGTCCACCTCGACCCATTGTTCGGCTGCTGGCAGTAGGGCTATAGCAATGGCTTTCACAGGAACTTCTCCTCCTGTTTCGGTATTGGTGAGCTCAAAACGGAGATAAGCATCTTTATTGATCTGCCCGGTATTTTTGATTTTGACACGCATCCTCCGTGTTTTAGAATTGGCACGAGACTGTATGCCCTTGTCCTCAAAAGCAAGAAATTCCAGCTCACCGGCTTGCAGCCCCGCCGGGGTATGATATACTTGTATGCCTACTTCAAGGAGCACATTCATATTGACGCCGGGGTGGAGCACAGTCTGTTGTTCTTTGACCTGCGTGAAAAAAAGCATGCTGTTGGTCAGTTTCTGGGCCTTGCTGTCGTTAGGGATGCTCATGGATAGATTGACCTGCCGTGTTTCCCCGGGTGCTAAATGGACGGTATTTTCGTTTAGGGACAACCAGGAAGCATTAGACTGCCCCTGCTGCCCTGCAGGGAAATAGCGCTTGTTGCCCAAAGAATCACGGTCCCAATCCTTGATCGTCGTGACAAAGTGGAAGGGTATTTTCGAAGAATTGCTCAGCGTAATCACCTGACTGACCGTTTGCCCGGGATCACCCTTAAAAAAAATGCGCGATGGCGAAACAGAAATACCCTGTGCCAGGCATAGGGTATTCCATACACAAATGATCAGTATGGTTAAAAAATAGTTCACAAATGCGATATAATCTTTTTATTGCTGCATAATTATTATTGTTGTGTGGCGGTATAGGTCACCGTGGTGGTGTATGTTCCCGCAGCTTTTGTGATCAGTTCACTCGCATCTGGAATGGTATAGTCGATAGTATAGACGGTACCGGTAGAGGCCGGAGCTCCCGTGATTAAAGGCTGAGGATCATTGACGGCAGATAAAATAGCATTCGCCGGACTCCCGCCAGTGGGCGTTGCTGAATTGACCGATACCGTTAACCCCAATGCGGCTAGGTCCAGCACGGGATTAAAATCCCCATCTACTTGCACGTCGATATCATAAACTTGATTACTGACCACGGTAAAATGTGCTGCCTTGGTAACGGTTTTGGAAGCGGCATAATCTGCCGCAGTCGCATAGTTGAAGTCTACCGTAGGACTTGCTCCCAGATCGATCGAAATAGCATCCGTCAGGTTGATATTTACCGTAACAGGTTGCGAATCCGCTGAAACTTGTGCCTTGACTTGTTGTCCAAAGCATATGGCGGCGAGGACAACAAAAGCAGCTTTAAAAATCTTTTTCATAAAATCTACAATTTTAGCTAATGTTATAATAGGATAAACAATATCCCATATGTCATGTAAAAGTAGGGGACATGAGCTGCATATCCAATTCCGTTCCGTCACATAATGATGTTATGAATTTTGAGTCGGTTTAAATATATTTACGCTCAATGTCGCAGTCAAAAAGAATCTATCAGATCGACCTCTTTCGATTTATCGCAGCTTCAGCAGTGATGCTCTATCATTATTTATATCGGGGGTATAAGGCCGGTGATATGTCCTTATTGCGTTTTGATGAGATTGGTGAATACTTGCGATACGGCTACTTGGGAGTGGATTTTTTCTTTATGATCAGTGGTTTTGTGATCGCTTTTTCCATTAAGCATCTTTCTTTGCCAAAATTTGTCGTCTCGCGTTTTAAGCGATTGTACCCGATGTTCTGGATCTGTCTGCTGCTCACTTTTATGGTAACTTATTTTTGGGGAGCTCCCCGATATCAGGTAACATTCAGGCAATTGTTGGCTAATCTGACAATGATCCAGGATTTATTGGGTTATGGAGATGTGGATGGCGCTTACTGGTCACTCTATGTGGAATTGAAATTCTACCTGATTATCATCTTATTTCTGATCATAAACCGGTTCAAAAAAATAAGTTTGGACTATCTGGTGTATTTTTGGTTGTTTTTGTCAAGCTTGCGCCACTTTGTGGGACCATCAAAAGTCTATGATGCACTCCATGAGTTTTTTATTCTGGACTGGAGTGCCTATTTTATTGCAGGGATAGTCTGCTGTCAGCTATTTTTACGTGGACCGGCAATTAAGTATTTTATACTGTTGGCTTGGAGCCTATTCTTGTCTATTGATGGCGCAATTGGCCGTATTAATTGGTTGGAACGTACTTTCCATAGTGATTTTTCACCTTATAGCATCAGCATGGCGATTATATCCTTCTACCTGTTGATGCTGCTTGTTGCCTGCAACAAGTTGCAGTGCCTAAATTCGTCGAGATTTGTTAAAATCGGCATGTTGACCTACCCCTTATACTTAATTCACCAGCATATCGGGTTTATTATCTTTAATCACGCTTATGCTTATCTGAATAAATATCTACTTGTTGGCACTGTTATGCTCCTGATGTTTGCCCTGGCTTATCTGTTGAGCGACCGGATTGAACCCAAGTTGATGAAGAGGTTTAATAATCGCCATTAACGCGCTTAGAACGGTCTCATGGATGGAAATAGTGATTGAGGTAGCGGATAAAAAGAAATGAAACTTATTATAATAAAATAAAGGCCCGAAGCTTACTTCGGACCTCCGTTTTTCATAGGTAGTGTCAGACGCTTAGAAAACAATGTTCCCCTGATAGATCAGTGACTTTACTGGTGAAAGCCTGGAAATAGCTTCCGCCGAACAGCTGGCATCAATAAAAGCAAGATCCGCAGCATCACCAACCTTTGGCCATTGTTGTTTTCCTTTATCATCCAGCGGAATAGGACCCGCCGTCGCTAATTTTAACATACGGGACAAACCAAATTCTGTGGCCTGTCCATATAACTGGGCTGCAATATTGGCTTTTTGTAAGACACTTCCGCTCCCGAATGTGCTCCAATGATCCAGAATACTGTCGTTTCCAGTCATTACTTTGACGTTATTTTCCATCAGTGTCGGAATTGGCATGATCAGCCCTCCAAAAGGAACTGTAGATACAATTCCGATCTGTGCCGCACCCAATTGTTCGGCTATGGCCTGCTGTTTGGCTTTGTCCAGCTTAGCTAATACAAAACAATGACTCAGGTACGTTTTGCCTTTAAGGGCAGGGTTCTCATTGACCTTTTTGATCAGATACTCGACTGTTTTTAGCCCCGATTCTCCGGACTCATGTAAATGGATATCGATCCCTTTATTGTTGTCTAAGGCCAGCTGAACAGTAAAATCCATTGTCTTTTCAATAGCGCCATCGATCGTGAAAGGATCAACACCTCCAATAAAATCAATATTGGTACGGGCAGCCTCTTTCAGGTAAGGGACAGAATCCGTATAGAACACCCCATGTTGTGGAAAAGCAACCAATTCAGCACCAAAGCTATTCTTTTTGTTTTCCAGCGCAAGTTGTAGGTTACGTAACGAATCCAGCTTGGAGGTCGGTTCAATATTGACGTGACTACGGGCAAATGCCGTTCCCTTAGACTGTAACAGTTCAATAAGCTTCTCGGCTTTAAAGGTCGAATTCTTTAAGAGTTCAGGGAGAATTTTTTGCTCCAGGGCAATCATGCCCTTTACACCCCCGGGACCACGTCTGATAGCCTGCCATTTATCGCCATAGAAGGTTTTGTCCAGGTGGATATGCATGTCGCGAAAGGAGGGCAACATCAAAAGGCCCTTAGCATCGATGGCATCAGCATCAGTGCTGTTGGCATTGATTGCCTTGATTTTTCCCGCTTCGATCTGAACGGAAAAAAGGGCGGTCTTGGTGGCGGTGACATTTCCCTCGGCATCATATTCAAATCCTGTTTCCAGGAGGACGTTTTTTAAGGTATAGTTCTTTTTGCCTTGATGTGCGGTCAACGTTTTTTCAACTTCAGTCTGTGCAGAATTTTCTGCAAATAGCATTCCGGGGATGAATGTTGCTCCAGCAAGTGCCAAGGCAGAGTTGCGGATAAATTCTTTGCGTGTAAGCGGCGTTGTTTTCATTTGACTTCCTTTTTTTACTTGATAGCTCTCAGGCTCGGTATAAAAATAAACCAGCCTTTTGACAAAGTTACACCCAGGTGGTCCTTTTATAACAGGGTGATTTCTTCCATTTTTTGTGTGATTTATCTTTTTTCTCTAAAATCACTCGGACTGACACCCGTCTGGAGCTTAAAAAAGTTGGAAAAATAAGCTTGATCGGCAAAACCTAATTCGAAGGCAATCTCCTTGATCGACAATTCAGTACTCTGAAGAAGACGTTTGGCTTCAACACTTATGCGTTGATGGATCAGCTGGGTAGCAGATATCTTTAAATGTTTTTTACATAGAATATTCAGATAATTGGGGGAGATGTGCAATTTTTCAGCATAAAAAACAACTAATTTTTGTTCCCTGAAAAATTCGTCGATCAGCATATTGAATTTTGCTAATCGAGGAATAGATTGGTATACCTTAAACTCCGTGAATACCTGTTCTGCCTCGCGGCTTACGATGGCGGCAATGACACCTGCACGGGCCGTGATCAAGGGAACAAGGGTATTTTCTCGCGTGAGTTCCTTCTTGACGGATTCAAATTCATAATGTAATTGAGTAAATGCCTCTGCTGTAAGGTCAATCACCGGATGATTTTGATAGTTGGTAAAGGAAAATCGAAAGAAAGGAGCAAAATGCTCAAAAAAGGAACGCTCGATCATCAGTTGATAGCCAACGGTCCCTTTATGTATATGCCATTTATGCAGCTGACCTGGGAAAAGTACATGCACCTGATGGCCTTTAATGGGATAATCAACCGAATCAATGGTATGCACGCCCGAAGCCTGATCGAACAGATTGATGATGAAAAAATCATGTTTATGAGGCTTTTCAATAAGCCGCTCCCCGTGCAATTCATTGAATAAGAGTTCTTCTCTGCCAGCGGTCTGTTCTTTGCGAAAACCATCCAACCCAATGACGGGTGCCCATATAGTTGCATTTCGTTTATCCATAATAGCTCATGTCAGCTCTAAAATACGAAACCCCTATGAGTATTCAGCTCATAAACAAAAATTAGCTGCAGACCGGGGTAGCGTGGTGTGAAGATGTTCATTGTACCCAATATGCAGTTAAAATTGGGGGATAATTTGCTAAAATAAATCTATGTACACCCATATATTCTGGCTAATTTTATAAATGTCAATAAGACATCAACAGGAAGTTCAGCTGTAACAGCTAATAAAAAATATACCCCCATGAAAATACGCAACATGTACGTTTTAATTCTGCTGGTAGTGACTTTTATCAACGCGACACCCACTCTTTATGCGCAGGGAGGGGATCAGATATTGGATGGGATAGGTGAGACTGGCATGGTGGCTCGTTATATTTTTGATGGCGATGTCAAAGACTGGTCGCGAAATGGGTTACATGGTAAACTTCAGGGAACAAAAGCTTCCTTTGTTGAAGACCCCCAGTTTGGCAAGGTGCTGTCCCTTTCCGGGGGGAAGGAAGATTACGTTTTATTGCCCGCACAGACATTGACAGATCTTGAATCGCTCAGCATGACCGGCTGGATTTATTTGCGTGCTGAACAGCAGGATCAATGTTTTTTTGATTTCGGTGAACGGCGAACAGGCCATTTTTTTGTGGCGCCAGTAGGAACGGGGACTCGAAAGGGATATCAGGCAGTGATTTCTACGCAAGATGGAACTGAATATGCCGCTACTTCTTCGATGATACCGAAAGGCCGATGGGTGCATATGGCCGTTGTGATTGATATCCCCGCTAAATCAATGCGAACATACCTGGATGGAAAATCCGCTAGGCAAGTCCAAAATATACCACAAGAACTGGCGCACATCATCGGACAACAGGGGGCGAAACGAACACTGCGTATTGGTCGCTCCTTATTGCCGGGCACACCTGGTTTAGATGCCTTGCTCCACGATTTTCGTATTTATCGTATTCCGCTGAGTCAGAAACAAGTCGACAACATATATACCAATGCCCTGAAGGGAGAAAACGAAGAGTCCTCGGCAACTGCGGCGGCAGAAGATGACTTGCCGAAATTTCCAATCAGCAAAGCACAGCTTTATAACGCTTACTTGATAGGTGTATCAGACGTAACCGTGGAAACGGAGGTCGGCGAGCTCCCCCGATTGCCAAGCTATGTGGAGGGAACCTATCGTGATGGCATGGCTGGTCCCAAGGTACGTGTTTTATGGCCTGCACCCAGCGATAATAATGCGGTACTGCAGGAGACTGCCTATACCATTTTCGGACATGTTCCGGGGACAGACCTCCAGCCCAAGGCGACAATTACCGTGAAAGGAAAAGGTAAAGCAGTAACACCGGGTATGAAGCTGGAGCCTTTCCGCCTGGATCAGGTTGTCCTGACAACAGATGGACAGCAGCATGATACCAAATTTATGGAGAATCGCAATAAATTTCTCGATACATTGGCTAAAACCGACCCGAATTCTTTTCTCTATATGTTTCGGCACGCCTTTGGTCAACGGCAACCTGATGGTGCCGAACCTCTCGGGGTATGGGATAGCCAGGATACCAAATTGAGAGGACATGCGACCGGACATTATATGACTGCTATTGCGCAGGCCTATGCAAGCACAGGATATGATCGGGCCCTTCAAGCCGTGTTTCTCCGAAAAATGGATACCATGGTCAATGTGCTATATACCTTGTCACAGCTTGCTGGGAAACCACAAAAAAAGGATGCAAATACCTATGTGGCAGACCCTAAGGCCGTTCCTTTCGGTGCTGGTAAGTCCAATTATGATTCGGATCTTAGCGACAAAGGCATCCGCACCGACTATTGGAACTGGGGTAAAGGATACATCAGTGCCTATCCTCCGGATCAGTTCATTATGCTGGAGAAAGGTGCAAAATATGGCGGTCAGAAAAATCAGGTATGGGCTCCTTATTACACATTGCACAAGATACTGGCAGGTTTAATGGATATCTATGAAGTCAGCGGAAACCAAAAAGCGCTGGATATCGCATGTGGTATGGGCGATTGGGTATATGCCCGTCTTCGTGAAATTCCCGATACAACACGTATAAAAATGTGGAATACCTATATTGCAGGTGAGTTTGGTGGAATGAATGAAGTCATGGCCCGGATGTATCGTGTCACACAGGAAAAGCGGTATCTAAGTGCCGCCCGGCTTTTTGATAATATTGACATGTTTTACGGTAATGCGGCCCATGTCCATGGATTGGCAAAAAATGTAGATACCTTTCGGGGCTTGCATGCCAATCAACATATCCCGCAAATTGTAGGAAGTATGGAGATGTATCGGGTATCACATGAGCCCGATTATTACAAAGTGGCTGATAATTTTTGGTATAAAGTGGTCAACGACTACATGTACAGTATCGGCGGAGTTGCCGGGGCCCGAAACCCTGCCAATGCAGAGTGTTTCATCAGCCAACCGGCTACACTCTATGAAAATGGATTTTCTTCAGGTGGACAAAACGAAACCTGTGCGACTTACAATATGTTAAAACTGACCAGCGATCTTTTTCTCTTCGACCAGCGGGCAGAGTTGATGGATTATTATGAGTGTGGGTTATACAACCATATTTTGGCTTCAGTGGCCAAAGACAGCCCCGCCAATACCTATCATGTGCCACTTCGACCTGGTGCTGTCAAGCAATTTGGAAATCCGGACATGAAAGGTTTTACTTGCTGTAATGGCACCGCCATCGAAAGTAGTACCAAGCTCCAAAATACGATCTATTTTAAAAGTCAAGACAATCAGGCACTGTATGTCAACCTGTATATTCCATCCACGCTATCCTGGAAAGAGCGGGGCATGACGATAGAACAGACGACTAGTTTTCCGAAAGAAGATCAAACGAGTTTGAAGATTAAGGGCCATGGTCGGCTGGCGATCTATGTGCGGGTACCGGGATGGGCTACAAAAGGTTTTTTTGTGACGATTAACGGAGAGCCTCAACATAGCAAAGCCGAACCTGGAACATACGTCAAGTTGGACCGTAGCTGGAAAGACGGGGATCTGATTACACTAAAGATGCCGTTCCAGTTTCACCTGGATCCCGTAATGGATCAGCAGAATATCGCGAGTCTATTTTATGGCCCTATCCTGTTGGCTGCTCAGGAGCCTGTGGCAAGAAAGGATTGGCGTAAAATAACACTTGATGCCCACGATATTGGTAAGTCTATCAAGGGTAATCCCGCAACATTGGAATTTACGGTAGGAGATGTGCGCTTTAAGCCATTTTACGACACCTATGGACGCCATTCTGTTTACTTGGATGTGACCTTAGAGTAGTATTTTGATCCGGTTTCCCAATTCTTTCCTAAATTCAAGATACCTTTGTACAAGTAGTAACGGTATGTGATACGATCAAAAAAACGTAAATTACGAAAAGAACAAAGCATTGATTGGATGAAAATACTTGTCATTGAAGACGAAAAAGAATTGCGGGAAATCTTGAGGACATCGCTTGTGAAGGAGGCGTATACAGTAGAAACTGCCTGCGACTATGCAAGCGCGCTGGAGAAAATTTCAATCTATGAATATGACTGTATTTTGCTCGATATTATGCTTCCGGGCGGCAATGGCCTACAGATACTGGATCAGCTCAAAGAAGCCGATAAATCAGAAAATGTGATTATTATATCCGCAAAGGATTCTTTGGACGATAAGCTGAAGGGGCTGGAACTTGGAGCTGATGATTATCTCACGAAACCGTTTCATATTGCGGAATTAAACGCCCGGATTAAGGCTGTACTACGGAGAAAGCAGCGCGATGGCAAAAACACCTTGGAAATGGGGAATATCGTGCTTGATCTAAGCGAACGCTGCCTTTTGATCGGGGGAGCGCAGATCCCCTTAAATAGAAAAGAGTTTGACATACTCAACTACTTCTTATTGAATAAAAATCGCCTTGTCAGCAAAAATGCGTTGGCCGAGCATGTTTGGGGAGACAATACAGACCAGGCCGATAACCTTGATTTTATCTACTCCCAAATAAAAAATTTACGGAAGAAGTTTCTGGCAAATCAGGCAACAGTAGATTTTGAAGCTGTCTATGGCATAGGATATAAACTGATCGAAAAATGAAATTAGCCAATCAAACGCTCAAGTACCTTTCAGTTTCTGTACTTGTTGTCATCGCATTATGGTCAACGATCTTTTACCTTTTCATGTTGGAAGCTATCCACGATAATATTGATGAAGAGCTGGAAAATCAGAAGCGTTTGATCATTAAAGAGCTGTCGTCGAATCCTACTGTAGCTCCTGACCTGGAATTTGGGGTAAATAATTATAAGGTCCGTGAAATTTCTGAACAGGAGGCTCTTAAAATGAGAAATGTGTACAAGGATATCATGCTGTATATGCAGGATGAAGATGACCCAGAGCCCGAACTCGAACCTGTACGCATGCTTACAACGGCATTTGAACATCAGGGACATTTCTACGAACTGTCTATCATCAATTCCATGATCGAAGAAAGTGACCTGATCAAAAACCTGTTTTATTCCGTTCTTATTCTATTTGTTTTGTTGGTCATTAGCATTGTAGCCATCAATAAGGCGTTGCTACAGCGATTGTGGAGCCCATTGTACAGTTTTTTGGATCAACTGACACGATTTCGTTTAGGACAGACAGACAGTGGACCGACCATGAATACCAAGATTCAGGAGTTTAAGGACCTTCAGCTTGCTGTTAGTACTCTCATCCGTCATAATGAAGAGACCTATGAGCAGCAAAAGCAGTTTATCGGAAATGCTTCACATGAATTGCAGACCCCTTTAGCCATTATGATCAATAAACTGGAAATCATGGCCGAAACGGAAGGATTTTCAGCGGAACAGTCAAACACGATAGCCGATGTCCTCAATACGGCAGAGCGCTTGGTGCGGTTGAACAAATCGTTATTGCTCCTGACAAAGATTGAGAATAAACAGTTTTTGCATAATGAAGACATATTGATCAATACCTTAGTGAGCAATACGATCGATGAGCTAGAGGATATGGCATTATTTAAAAATGTCAGCTTCAATTTTGTCCAGCAGGGAAAGCTTAGGATCAGACTGGATAGTTCATTGGCAAATATTATCGTGTCAAACCTACTTCGTAATGCCCTATTTCACAATGTTGAAGGGGGAGAGGTGAATGTCACTGTCAGTGACAAGATGCTGAGGGTGGCGAATACAAGCCTGCATGCTGCCCTGGAAGGGGAGAAAGTCTTTTCCCGTTTCTACAAATCCGATGCTTCATCCAAAGGTACCGGATTAGGCCTGGCCATCGTTCAGGCCATATGTCATTTGTATGGTTTTATTATTTCATATACCTATGAAAACAATAGGCACATTTTTCAAGTGAATTTTTAGCCCCCGCTAATAAATTCCCAAATCTCTACAGATTCATATCGTTACTTTGTTGTACATCAAAAATGAATTCATGGAATATCACAACGAGCTCATGAATACAACTGAAAATAAAATACAAATGAATAATTATTTAGATATGAAACGTAAATTGACATGGAGTGTCTTATTCCTTACACTCATCACCTTAGGAGCTTTTGCTCAAGACATACCACAAAGCCAGGTACCTGCAGTGGTCATCAATAGCTTTCAACAGAAATATCCACAGGCCAAAAGAGTGGATTGGGAATTGAAAAACGGCATATATGAAGCTGAATTTGAAACAGGCCTGTTTGGTGCCGACCACGAAGTATGGTTGCAAAGCAATGGCACTATTGTGCGTCATAAAGAGGATTTTGCTAAAAATGATCTGCCTCAGGCCGTATTGACACAGATGAAAAGGGATTTTGCCGGCTATCGTATGGAGGATGTTAAGAAGATTACGGAAGGGCAAAGAGTGAGCTATGCTTTCGAGATGAAAAATCGAACTGCTGAATGGAAGCTTATTGTGGATAAACAAGGAAATATCTTGGAAAAAAGAGCCGACTAAAACCGTTCATTGCTCTCAAATGTTCCCCACAAAGACCCAATGGCAGTCCGAAGACTGCCATTTTTTATTTTTCAGCAGGCGTCACTCATGTAAGACATTGCTGTTGTCGTTTTTTATCGTCAAACGAGAAAATAATTGCTAGATTTCTTACTGTTTGTAAATCAGCAAGCTGTATTTTTTTCCTTCTTTATTCTCCTAGAGGAGTACCTAGAACAGCTTACATCACCACTTCAATAGGGAAGACACTGGCAGAGTTTTTGTTCGATTTGGATCTCTAAAGAAAAGAAAAAATATTTTTTTATAGGTAACGCCAACTACGATATGCGATTAAAACAAGAATATGATGACAAAATAACCCAATTGCAAATGGGCGGGTCCCAAGGGCCAGCCGAGATCGCTGAAAGAATAGCGCCTGAACGATGGTTTGATGTGCTTGCTTATTTTGAAGTCCATATCAGCGAACCTGATGCCCCTCAGCTATATGATGCCCTCTTTGAGAAGGGGACTGATTTCCCTGCAAATCTATACCTCGATGATGAAGATTACCAATTTTTCGTGGTTAAAACACGGGAACTGTTGGAACGTTTTGCGCCCACGAACCCCGAAGCATGGGTAGAGCTAGGCTTGCAGCATATATTATGTCGCCGTGTGGCAGTCGATAAAACGAAAGCCTCCTTTTATTTGAATAAAGGTGTAGAGCAGGGAGTTGCAATTGCACGCCCGCTGTATTTGTATTATAATCATCTGGGACTGCTCTCCGACATAGAGCGGAACACCGCAAAGGAGATGCTTGAGGAACTTGCCGCAGCAGGTGACCCCTGGGGGATTGCATATGCAGCTCATCTTATGGTATGGACAGACAAATTTGAAGAAGTATTCGACAATATTCAGGTATTAAAACATGCGGATGACCCTAAATTGCTGCGCCATTATTACGAAGCATTGCAATTCTACTATTCACGAAAGGGAGATAAAGCCAAACAGATCGAAGTGCTGCAAGAAGGGATTGATAAAGCCGAATCCCGTTACTGCCGGTTCATCATGAATGAAATAAAACGTACAGAAGCGACGACGATGGAGCAGCTGCAGCTCCTTATTCCTGCTTACCAGGAGATTTTTGAATATGGCATTACAGACGCTGCGGTTCAGCTTGCGCTTATCCAGCTCCAGGCAATAGGCAATGAACCAAAGAGCGCTGAGGACTATAAGGACGTTTTGTTTTACCTACAGAAAGCCTTTGATTATAATAATAATTATGCAGGCTATCGCCTGGCATGTCTATACCTCTACAATGAGAGTCTACAGGACAGAACAACAGGAATGTCCCTATTGGCACAGCTTGATGAACGGTATGATTATGCCGAAGCCCAGGTTGAACTTGCCGAAATCTATTTGGAAGGCAGGCTGGTATCTGCTGATGAACAACAAGCCTTTCAGCGGTTCACAAAACTTGCTGAAAAGGGAGTTCATTATGCGCACCTGCGTCTCGGAAATATGCTGGAATTTGGCTATGCTGGGACCGAACCGGATTATCAGGCTGCCTTTGTTCATTTCCAGGCTGCTGCTGAAGGCAAATTAGCACAAGCCTTGTACCAGTTGGGGCGATATATCAAATATGGTATACATGGCGAACAACCTGACCCAGCAGCTGCACTGCCTTACTTTGAGGAGGCAGCAAGCTATAATAATGCGGCGGCATTGACAGAAATGGGACTTGCCCGGGAAACCCAAAATGAACCGGACTATAAGCAGGCGTTTGCGTACTTTTCACAGGCCGCAGAGCTGGGATATCCCTATGCCTATTACCTAAAGGGTGTTTATCTGCAAAATGATTATCATCAGTCAGGTTCTCCCCAACCTCAGGAAGCTTTCATAGCCTTTGAAACCGGCGCAGGAATGTATGACCTCAATAGTACCTATGAATTGGCGCGCTGTTATCGCAGCGGCAGTGGTACGGAGATCAATCTGGACAAGATGATCGAGTATTACCGACAGGCCGCCGACCGTAACCATGTGCAGGCATTGACCGATATGGGGCTGTGCTATGAGTACGGATATGGGCTTAGTAGGGATCCTGTGAAAGCCGAAGAGTACATCAAGAAAGCTGTTGATCTGGGATTCCCGTATGCGCAATATGTGCTGGGACGTTACTACCTGAATGGTTTGGTGCAGCAGGATACAGCCGCTGGTCTGGCCTTGTTGGAACAGGCTGCCGAACGGCATGTTGGAGAAGCCTTATTACTGTTAGGGGACTATTACTTCTTTGATTATGACCAACTGGAGGAGTATGATAAAGGGTTCGGCTATTATACCCAGGCACAGCAACTGGGGTATCTCAGTGATGGATTGGGCATGTGCTACGAATTTGGTGTTGGGGTAGAAGCCCAGCCCACAATGGCATTCTCCTATTATAGGCAAGCTGTCGAAAGAGGCAATCAGGAAGCAGGATACCGGTTGGGTAGATGTTATTATTTTGGTATAGGCACAGAGGTCAATAAAAAAGAAGCCTATCAAAATTTTCTGGAAGTGGCCCATCAGGGAAACAGTTATGCCTGTTATTTTGTGGGAACACAGTTATTGGAAGGTGATGGGGTGGAAGCAGATCTACAAGAAGGGGCCGATTGGATAACGAAAGCCGCAGAAGCTGAATACGCAGAAGCACAGTTTACCTTGGCCAACTGTTACCTCATGGGGGATGGTGTCGAAGAAAACGAAGCTTTGGCATTAGAATGGTTTGAACGGGCTGCTGATAATGGGCATGAGGAGGCAATTAAACTGACCAAGAAAACAAGAAAGTAATTACGGAATGGAAGAAGAGAAATCCTATCATTTTCAGGTAAATCTGAAAGGAATGATCGCTTTGCTCTCGGAGCATCTCTATAGCGATCCAAACACCTTTATCCGTGAATTGCTCCAGAATGCGGTTGATGCCATCACGGCTTTAAAGCATTTGGATGAGGGGCATGCCGGTAAAATTACGGTGATTTTACCCGATGAAGAAGAAACGAATTTTATCTTTCAAGATAATGGTATCGGGCTTCAGGAAGCTGATATCCATCAGTTTTTATCCATTATCGGTGAAAGCTCCAAAACTAAAGATATACAGGACGCCAAAGATTTTATTGGTAAGTTTGGTATCGGGTTGCTCTCCTGTTTTGTGGTGAGTGATGAAATCATTGTTGAAACCAAATCCGCACTTGAGCAAATCCCCCTGCGTTGGACTGCCCGTTCGGAGGGAGATTACAAAATCGAAAAGGTTGAAAGGGAAATACCTATTGGAACCCGGGTTATTCTAGTCCCAAAAAAGCAATATAAATACATCTTCGAGGCTGGATATTTTGAGAAGAAAATCCGTTTTTATGGTGATGCACTACGTGAAACCATTGCCCTGGAAATTGGTGGTCAGGCAAAAATTGTCCATCAGGAGGAACCACGTTGGTTGTCATCTTTAGCTTCCAAAACCGACTTATTGACCATTGGTAAGGATTTATTCCATGTGAATTTCTTGGATGCTGTCCCGTTTGAAACGACTGCAGGACGTGCCAAGGGCGTTTTGTATATTTTACCCCATCGGACACAATTCAGTAGCAAGCAGCGCCATCGTATTTACCTCAAGCGGATGTTCCTCTCGGAGGAGGATCAGGCGCTTTTACCTAATTGGGCATTCTTTGTGCGGATGATCGTCAATACAGAAGAGCTGAGTGCAACTGCTTCACGTGAGTCTCTGATGAAAAATGATCTGTTGCGCCAAGCACGTAAGGAAATTGCTGGCCTATTGAAAACTTACCTACAGCAGATCAAGAAAACAGATTTTGATATTTATCAGCGTATTATCCAGACTCATTACCTGCATTTGAAAGCTTTTGCACTCGAGGATGTCGATTTTCTGGATATTTTTTTGGCCGATATTCCATTTGAAACCAATCGTGGGCAGCGGAGTTTTCAAAATATCATTGATTATCAACAAAATCTATATTATTGTGCTGATTTTGAAGACTTCAAGCAGATCGACCGTATGGCGGACACACAAGGAATGATTTTGGTGAATGCCTCTTATACCTTTGATGCCGAGCTGCTTCGGAAAATAAAACAGCGATATTCCAATTATACCGTAACGGAGATGTCTCCCGGACAGCTGCTGGGGACATTCCAAGCCATTCATGAAGATGAAGAAGATTATTTTAGGACTTTTAAAGATGATGTGCAGAAGATATTGGATGACTATAACTGTAACCTAGAAATCCGGCGTTTTAAACCGGTAGATACACCTGCGATTTTTACCAAAATGGATCATAATAATGTGCAGAATACCATCAGCCAGCTAAAAGAAAATGCCAATCCGTTTGCCCGGGTACTGCAGTCAGCTCCAAAAAATAAGGCGAAGAACACCTTATGTCTCAATGTGGACAATGGACTTGTACATAGCCTGACGGAAATAAAGGACCACTACATGTTGCGGTCAGTGATAGAGCTGCTGTATGTGCAGGCCTTGATATTGGGAAAGTATCCGGTACAAGAACGGGAAATGAAAGTGATGAATGATGCCATGAAGAGTCTTATCGTAATGGGACTGGACAACTTTGTGAATCTGTAAAGAAAGAATAATATATGTATACGCTTAAAATTCAAAAATTGCGCAATCAGATCGATCGTGTTGACAATACCTTAGAGAAAGTGAACCTGTTGACACAGGCAATCCGGATCGCGGATGAAAATGAAGATATTGAATGGGGCTATGACCTTCGGCTGGATCTCATTAATCAAGAAATTGATTTGGCCTTTTCAACAGAGTCGCTGCCAGCATTTGCATGGATATTACAAGCTTATGATGATCATCCTGAGCTTTTTAATGAAGAAGATTTTTTATGGCAATATAAATGGATGATGTCCGAGCTTTATGACAACCCAGCGGTGAGCCGGGAGCAGATAGAGGCCGCATTGGCTGATTTTGAAGGAAGGCTACTGCGCAACGGCTATGGTAAACGGGCCATACACAATGAAGAACTCAGTGACGCCTTGGCCCAGAAAGATCTTCCCGCGATCGAAAGGGCATTAGCCGATGTGAAGGCCATACAGCGCGATGATATGAGCGATTGTGAGGCTTGTGAAATGGATGCAGAAGTTTCAGTGGCCTTATTGCAAAACGGCTATGCACTTGCCTGTGAAAAGGCTCTTCCGCTATTGGAAGGGCAATTCAGCTGTTCCCATGTTCCTTTAAGAACTGCCGTGAACCTGGCCTATGAAGGGTACAAAAATGGCGATAGGGAGCAGGCAGTGAAGATGGCCGAACAAGCCGAAAAAGAGATCTATAAGAAGGAAAAAGATTCTGCTATTCTATTGTCGGCAATCAAACTTGCAACTTATTTTTCCTATACAGACGTAGCGAAAGCCAAAGAATGGATCGAAAGATATCTGCCCTGGGCAGATGGCCCCGAAAATCGCTCTATGTTTCAGTTGGCCTGTTTAATGCAGGAGGCGATGTCCAATTTTAGTCCAGATGAAGAATTTACCGTGGAGCTTAGTGATACGCACAGCCTTTTTCAGGGGAAAAATATCTACACAACGAAAGAAATAGCGGTGCATTATAAAAATCAGGCCCATCGGCTCGCACAGCGTTTTGACGAACGGAATGGTAATGAGAACTTTCGGAAGCAACTGCTGCAAGCCTAAGCCTGAATAGGCTATAAATCCCTGATTTCAGTGATGTAAATAGAGCGGTGCGGCAACGATCTTTGTATGAGTTCGTTAAGATTAAATCAGAAAGGTCGTGATCGATCTGTTGGCCGTCATAACAAACAACTATAAAATATATAACAATGATGAAACAATTGATAACTGGCATGTTGACCGTAGCGGTGCTGACAATGTCGAGCTGTGGTTCAGAAACGAAAGATCCGGTAAGCTATAATAATTCTATTATTACCGTGATCAATGGTAGTGAAAAACATATCACCGATATGAATGCCGCCATGAATGGTGCCGACTATGCAAAAGCCGAGCAAGTACGCACAGATTGGGAAAAAGCCCTTAATGACGATATCAAAAAAGTAGAAGACCTCGGCGATTTCAAAGGCGATGCCAGCTTCCAAAAGGCTGTTCTTGACGGTTTGAATGGATACAAGAAGATCGTTACGGAAGATTACCCAAAATTGATCGAACTGCGTAAAAGTAAGACTCCAGATGCTGCAACAGAATCAACACTGCTTGACAACATTAATAAAGCGTTTGAAAGTATGAGCAATGGTGTCAATAAAGCATCGACAGCATTTGAAAGCAAATACGCTGGATAAATATTCAGCTTTTCAGCACTTTTTCAGTTGAAACTGAAAATGGCCAGATTCCTAAGGAATCTGGCCATTTTTCTTTACTTTCTTAATCTCCGTCACCCGTTTTAGTTTTATCGTTTGTTGTTTTGCTCAAAGTAGCGGCACTCATTTTATTGGTTGATGGATCGGAGCTTACTTAAAGAAACGTTAAAGCCAAAAGAGTTATTTCTGAATAGTGTATTTTTATGTAGCTTTACCTGTATAGAAAGTGCCTTATGAAGTTGATATCAATTTTAAAGATTGTTTTTATATCGTTTTTTATGTGTTTATTGACCAGCACAAAAGCGCAGAAGAATGAGCAAAAAGAGGATTGGCTCGTATTGATGAATGCAGATACACTGTATGGGAAGATTACCTCAGTAAAGGATCGCAGGCTTAAGTTTGAAAACGAGCACAAGGAGAAACTGACCTTTACACCCGATCAAGTATTCAGGGCCTATTGGCAGTCCAAAAAGAAGGTCTATGCTCCTTCGTATGTTGAAAATGGGTTGGAAGCCGTTCCAGGGACCTCACCTCAGGTATATCAGATCAGGAGGGATTATGATCTGGAACCAACTTTTGCGGAAGTACTGGTAGATGGGGAGATTATGGCTTATTATGTGTCTGAACTAAATTTTGGGGGCGAAGGAGGAATGATGATTGGCAGCGGTGGTGCTTTTCCGATGGTAGGCTTGAGCATCAATAAATCAAAACGGGCATATGCACTGAAAAAAGCAACCGGTGAAGTGATCGAGATCAGTAACAATACGAATGGGTTGTTTAGTGGCAGTAAGAAGAAACGTACAATCACATTTGGCAAACTGATTAATGATGAACCGGTGTTGTTTGCCGAATTTGAAAAGGAACAGAAATATAATTATGATGTCTTCATAAAATATCTGATGCGGTACAATGAGCTTCAGGACAGGAAGGGATCCCCAATGGATTCGACCAAGCTTTTTGTATATTAACCTTCAATACTCATCCTGCAATAACAAAGAAATTATGATACTCAACATCTTTATTGTACTGACCATTATATCAGGCTATGGTTTTTGGCTCTTGTTTGAAAAAGCTGGACGCCGTGGTTGGGAAGGAATTATCCCGATTTATAGCCAATGGATTCAAGCCCGGATGACGGGGCGACCATACTGGTATATTGGTTTGTTGCTCATTCCCATTGTGAATATTTTTGTTTTCTATAATCTTTATCTTGACTTTATTCATGGTTTTGGCAAAAGGAGATTTTGGGAAAACTGCGCGGCAGTGCTTTTTCCCTTTATCGTGCTGCCTTGGTGGGGCAATGATAGTGATGTCGTATTTCTCAATGGACTAGCAGCTAAAAATATGAAGGTGGCCAGGGCCGAGGGAAAGATAACAACAAAGGCGTCTGAACTCGATGTGACACAAGCAGCCTATCAGGAATATAAAGCCAAATATCCGTATAAAAAGTCAATGCTACGGGAATGGGCAGATGCGATCGTTTTTGCGACAGTTGCAGCGACATTAATCCGCGGTTTTTTATTGGAAGCCTTTATGATTCCTTCAGGTTCAATGCAGCAGATCTTGTTAATAGGGGATTACCTGTTTGTCAGCAAGCTGAATTATGGTCCCCGCATTCCTAATACGCCGATAGCATTTCCTTTTGCCCATCATACGATGCCTGTATTTGGCGGAAAGGCTTTTTCGGAGCTGATCAAACTACCGTATAAACGGCTTCCAGGTTTTCAGGAGATCAAGCGGAATGATGTCGTGGTATTTAATGCTCCGGCCGGAGATACGGTGGCTGTGGAAAACCAAGATATTCCTTACTATGATCTGGTACGTGCAATGGGAGCTGAGGCTGTACAGCAGCAATTTACGATTCAGACCCGACCAGTCGACAAAAGAGAACATCTGATCAAGCGCTGTGTGGGGATGCCCGGAGATAAAATAAGCATGAAAGAGGGCGTGTTATTCGTTAATGACCAACCTGGTTTTGTTGCACCGGAAAGTCAGATGGATTATATCGTGATGACGGATGCGACTGGTCTTGATGAACAACGTTTGCGGGATATGGGAATCGAGATCGCGCAAGTTCAGCCTGGGGTCTACAGGATCTTTTTAACAAAAGAGCAAGCCAATATGGTAAAATCATGGTCCAATGTAAAATCGATGCAGATGATCTTAGAAAAATCAGGAGTTGCCCAGGAGAACACCTTTCCCAATGACCCACAATATCAATGGAACTACGATAATTTTGGCCCTTTTGTGATCCCTCGTAAAGGTATGACTGTCCCATTGAATGCCCAGACTTTACCTTTATATGGGCGTGCCATTCGTGTTTATGAGGGCAATAACCTTGAAAAGAGAGCTGATGGGCTGTACTTGAATGGGAGCAAGGTAGATTCTTATACCTTTAAAATGGATTATTATTGGATGATGGGTGATAACAGACATAATTCGCTCGATGCCAGGGATTGGGGCTTTGTCCCGGAAGACCATATTGTAGGTAAAGCGCTATTTACATGGATGAGCTGGAACGCAGATGGAAATGGACTTTCTAAAATACGGTGGAATAGAATTTTTAAAGGGATCCATTAAACCAGGATCTTCCTGCTTCATCAACAAAAGGCTACTTGTGATTCCAAGTAGCCTTTTTGTTTGGAATTTTACATATGGGTCTAATACGGTTCTTACTTTACAGTTGGTCTAATACGGTTCTTCCTTTACCCCTGCCGCCAGAGAGCTATCCCGAGCGCATCCATGGTTTATCCTCTAAATTAAGGAGGGTTCTGGATTTCTTATTCTTTAGTTTAGCTTTTGTCTATATATAGCTTAGTATTAAATTAGGTTTTGTTTAGGTATAACCTAAGTTAAACCTAAACAAAACCTAACTAAAACCTAAAC
>NZ_JACAIS010000016.1 GCF_030325625.1 Sphingobacterium sp. N143
TTCTTTCTCTTGACATAAGTCTCTTAAGTTATTAAAATTCTCTTAACTTAATGTCCACTCAAATGTAGCAACTTCAGTAGCAACTTCAGATACACTAACGCCGCACAGATAGAAGAATATATTTCCCCTATAAATGTGAGAGTAAGTGGGTATATAGACAAGATATATTTTGAAGAACACCAACAAGTAAAAAAAGGTGATACTTTGTTGATGTTGCAGACCCATGAATTGCAGATCCAGCTTGACAATGCAAAGTCTAACTTATTAAAAGCCAAAGCTGCGATTTCTGTGCGAAAAGCGTCTTTTAAAACAATGGAAAATCAGGTTGCTCTATCGATATCTTCAATAGAACAAGCAAAAGCGCGATTAGATTTCGATTTGTCAAATTACAGACGTTACAAAAATCTACTCGAAGATAAGGCTGTTACGAAACAACAATTTGAGCAAGTGAAAACAGAGTATTTAACGCAAAAATCTGTCTATAAACAAATGATAGATCAAAAAGTATCCGCAGAATTATCTGCATACGAAAATGAAAAATCTATTCAGGTAGATTATGCCCAATTAGAAGCTGCCGAAGCAGCCGTGGATATGGCAAAGCTGAATTTAAGCTATGCAGTTATTACAGCTCCATATAACGGTGTTATGGGTAGAAGAAGTATTAATGAAGGTCAAGTAGTGCAGTCCGGGCAGCAGGTAGCTTCAATGGTTCAGAGTAATAAAAAATGGATTACTGCCAACTTTTTAGAAAATCAGATGAAGGACATATCGTTAGGTGACAAAGTTGACATAACAATAGACGCATTGGGAGGGAAATTGTATAAGGGAACAGTTAGTGCCATATCAGGTGCTACCGGAGCAAAATATGCAGCAATACCGTTAGACAATTCTGTAGGTAACTTTGTAAAGGTGCAAAGTCGAATCCCAGTTAGAATAGAATTTACAAACGAAAATCAACAAAAAGATTTAGATAAACTTATTGCCGGTATGAATGTCGTTGTAAAAAGAAGTAAATAGCTATGTATAACAGAGGTGTATTCAAGGAAGGAGTCCCAATAATTATTCAGTATGTGATAATGCTCATTATGGGATTTGTAATTGTTAATGTATATGTCGTTTATTCCGGTCTCGCTGCTGAGACTGCGAGCACGATGGGGCTTACTTCAAGTGCCATTACCAGCGCCAATTACACAATGATAGTAGGCATGGCTATTACGTTCCCGGTCATTTTACGGATAAAAATGATATTAAGATCAACGGACAAACTCTTTTGGGGATGTCTTTTGATGGCGTTCATTTCTTTTATCTCTATCTATAACTCGGATTATTATTTATTACTATTTTTAAGCTTCCTCATGGGTATAATTAAAATGAACTGCCTATTCGAGTTTATATTATTGTTCATGGGACTGATCATCACGAAAACAGGAAATAAAGCCAGATTTTATGCTATTTTTTATGGTATACTTTACTCATTAGTAGCGTTGGGCACATTTACTGTTTTATATATCTCGTTTGGATATCAATGGGAACGAACCAGTTTGTTTTTTACAATAGCTCTTTTATTCTGCGCTATTTTATCAAAAGTTACAACGCATAATTCAAGGTTTTCAAGATACTACCCCTTTTACTACATTGACTGGTTCAGCGCATTGCTACTGGTAGCAGGTTTTCTGATTCTGGCGCACTTTTTTGCCTACATTACTGAATATAACTGGTTGATCGGCGATAGAAATGGATTTCCCTTATTATTACTTTCTATCCTACTTATTAGCGGAGGGATTCTTAGACAACAAAAATTGGAGCGTCCATTTTGGAATCTTTCATCAATGAAAAAAAGGAGTGTCCATATAGCAGCAATATTTCTGTTTTTTACAGGTATCTATCAGGGGGCAAACGCCTTTGATACACTACTTATGAGTTCATATCTGGGATATAGTACGTTGCAGATAGGATGGGTCACACTTTGGATGATTCCCGGTTCCTCGCTGGGAGGTTTGCTTGGTTGGTTTGTTTTAAAAAATACTAAAAACCTAAAAACATTTGTATTCTGTGGCTTTTTAATTTTTGCTTGCAACTACCTATATGGATATTTTTTTATAAATCATCAATTAACGATAGAGTATTTTTATTTGACTCATTTTTTAAAATCTCTGGCAATCGGCATGCTGTATATCGGTCTCTGGCATTATCTTACCTATAATTTATCACTTGATGAGTCGCTGTCAGTTATGTCACTGATGCTTATCATTAGAACTTTTCTTGCTGTAGCATTTTTCGGATCCATATATACTTTTTTGAATTATTTTTTTCAAAAGCAGAGCATAGATTATCAAGCAGTATTGCTGGATAGAAATATATTCGGTAAAAATAATATGCAAAAATACTCAACTGCTCAGGCACAGGCTATTCTTGTAGGTATAAAAAAAATTTACGGACTTATACTTATCATATCTGTACCTCTGCTTATCGCTATATTGGCACATGGCTTTGGATATTCTAACCGGAGAAAAAAGGTGCGAATAAGAAAGTTTTCCAGAAATGCAACGGCGTTTTTATTCAATCGCATGAAAAAGATAATTACTACCACCTGAATCTTCGATTAGTCCAATACATACCACCTTCTCTCCATTGCTATTGAACATGCTGATTCCTTTCTTTGCTCTTAGTTAACTATAAAAAATACAGAGATGCCAAAAGTAGCTAAATGGATAGGCGATGCCGTAGAGGGATTAATGAAAACGAAATTCCCTATGATGAAAGTAGTGGATAAGGTTTACATAACCCCAAACTTTATAAAAGTCAAATTCTACGGAGATATAGCCAACATGGATTTTCAGCCGGGGTATGCGGTAGCTATACGAGTCAATGATACGGAATTTAGAAATTATACTCCTTATTTTTTTAATAAGGAAAAAGGGAGTTTAGAAATTATTTTCCATATGCATGGTTCTGCTTCTGGAACTGAATTCATCCGATCTTTGGAGATAGGCCATCATCTAAGAATCAGTATTCCAAGAGGAAAAAAAATGTATGACTCGTCTGCCTCCACATACATCTTCTTTGGGGACGAAACAAGTTTGGGCCTTGCCTATGCGCTTCAAGCTGTGGTCAAGCAAGAACACCAGTCAATTCAGTTCTATTTTGAGTTAGATAAAGAAAATATTTACTTACCAGAGTTGCTGGGTATAAAAAGGAATTATGTTTTTGAAAACAAAGAGAGTTTTACCGATGAAGAATTGATTTCAGACATACTATTTAAGAATAGCCTACATACGGAAATGGATAACAAGTGTTTCGTATTGACGGGGAATGCCAAATCGGTACAAACCATAAGAAATGTGTTGAAAAGAGAAAATGTAAAAGGAAGAATAATAGCACAAGCATATTGGGCAGAAGGAAAACAAGGATTATAAAAAATAATCATGAAAAATATATACTATATAAAAGCATTCAGAAACATTTTTAATTATAAAGGACGTGCTACTCGAGGAGAATTATGGTACTTCTTCTTGTGTAATTTGGTTGTAGTTGCTATACTTCGCTTCGGAATTGGTGGAATTACGGGAGAACTTTATTCCAATATCTATAGATTGATTGTTTTGCTTCCAGGAATAGCAGTAGCGGTTAGACGATTACATGATGTAGGGAAAAATGGCTGGTATCTGTTAATTCCTATTTATAATATAATTCTCACTTTCAAGAAAGGAGAACCTTTTCAAAACAAATATGGAAACCCTGTAAAATAAATATCATGTCGCACAATATTCATAATCATCACGATGAGCACCATGATCACGATCATCATCATCATGACCACGACCATAGCCATTCAAAAAGCAACGGGCTTACATTAGCATTTTGGTTAAATCTACTTTTCTCAATTATAGAAGTATTTGGTGGCATTTTTACAAATTCAACTGCAATTATAGCTGATGCTTTTCACGACTTTACCGATGCAATTGCAATAGGAATAGCAGTGCTATTGGAAAAAATATCAGACAAAAAACGGACTAGCGGATTTTCTTATGGATATAAACGTTTTTCATTGCTTGCAGCAATTGGCATGTCTGTATTTCTGTTAGTCGGAGCGGTATGGATGGTTAACAGTGCCGTGAATTCCTTTATAGAGCCAAGAGAAGTAAATAGTATCGGTATGTTATGGTTAGCGGTTTTGGGCGTTGCAATTAATGGTTTTGCTTTTTTAAGAATGAAGAAAGGAGATACTGGTCATCACCATCATCATCATAGTCATTCACACGGTCATTCCCATAATCACAACAGAAAAGCAATAATGTTGCATATTTTAGAAGATGTTTTAGGATGGGCTGCTGTATTATTAGGTGCGGGTATAATATACTTCACTGGATGGAACTGGGTAGATGGTGTATTAACATTGATGATTGCAATATTTGTCGGTTATAATGCAACGAGAAATTTAATAGGAACGATGAAAGTATTGCTACAGTCTGTGCCTGAAAATGTGAGTATTGAAAAGTTATCAGCTGAATTGAACCATATCAAAGGTGTTGAAGATATACATGACTTACACATTTGGAGTATAGACGGCGATTATATTATTTGCTCTCTACACGTGGTAGTGCCCACTGATGATACCAATGAAGTCGCTGATACCCTTTTAACTATTTTGAAACTGATGGAAAAGTACAAAATTCATCATCCAACAGTACAAATAGAAAAGACTGCGAGAGATTGTAAACTGGTAACTTGTTAATAATTGAAAGACACCCAAATCTTTAAAGATATATGCTTTTTGGACAAGACAAAGTTTTGAAATATCAGAGATATATGTTAAAATGTAATCATTATCAAATAAAAGATAACATTCTTTCCCGATCAAAAAATATGAGGATTAGAAAATACTTTATGTGTGATTATAAGGTCGCCAAGATAATAGCCAATGATTTGATACAGGTTTACATAGAAGACCAGTTGTATAACAAATTCCAAAAAGACAAATCGAAAGCACCGCAAAGGCTGAAATGGACAGGTAGCAAAGTAGCGTTGATAAAACTGATTTATGCCCTGCACTATCAAAATGTATTTGACAACGGGAACAATGACATAAGAGAAGTAGCCCAATATTTTGAAAGTACCTTTGATATTGATTTGGGAAATTTTTATCAGACTTATTTAGAGTTGAGAAACCGGAAGATAAACCGTACCAAATTTCTTGATGCGCTTCGGGAAGAACTGATACGGAGAATGGACGAGCAGGACGAAAAGTAATAATTGGGCGTGCCACCGTCTGCATTTTACCCCCATGCCCAGGCTAACGAAAAAATGCAGACAGGTCGGGCTATCCGCTATATCTTTTGCGGATCTTGCAGGACCACAAAAGGATGTCGCTTCTATCCCTCACGCTGTATGCCGTCCAAAAAACAAAACGTTTATTTCCTTTTTTGTTTCCTATTATCAAATTCGAAGGAGGTTTTGGCGTTATCGTTCATGACCATATAGGCATTGAATTTATTGCCCGAATTGCTTTTCATGCCTTTGATAAGATTGGTCTTTCCTTGGGTGACAAGGCTTTCTATATCGGTAAGGCTCAAAGGCACTCCGCAAACGGTACGGAATTGAAGCCAACCGCAAGCCTCATCGGGGCATTTTACAACCTTATTCCATATCAATAGCTGATGGCTCTTACATTTGGGGCATGTCAGTTCGGGTTGCTTTTCTTTGGCAATGCCCGTGTCCAAAAGTTCCCGTGTAATGGAAGTGGCATAGGCTTCCATATCTCTGTGGAAAGCATCTGCATATGCCTCGTTGTTTTCGATTTTCTGCAATGCCATTTCCCATTCGGCGGTCATGGCTACATCGGCAATTTTCCTATCCTTTACAGCCCCATAAACCTGCAATCCCTTATCGGTAGGAATTAGGGACTTCTTTTCTCGCCGAATGTAATCCCTTTTAAAAAGCGTTTCTATAATGGAGGCTCTTGTGGCAGGTGTGCCGATACCGATGTCTTTTAAGGCTTTCCGTTCGTCCTCGATATTAATTTCCTTTCCGGCGTTTTCCATTGCGGACAACAGACCTGCCTCGGTGTAAGGCACGGGCGGTTTGGTTTTCTTTTCCAGTACGGAAGCCTCTTTGATTTTCAGCTCATCGCCGACCTTTAATTCCGGCAGTTCCTGCACAGGATCGCCGTCCTCGTCTGTAAATTTTTCCTTGATGCCACGCCAGCCGGCTTCGAGGATTTTACACCCTTTCAGTGTAAAATCATAATGCAGAGCCTGCAATCCGATGTCGGTTATTTCTTTGGTACAGGCAGGCGAAAGGGCTTCCAACAGGCGGTGCGCAATCATATCATAGATAACATTTTCGTGCGCCGTTAATTCGGACGGAATTTTTTCGGTAATCAGCAGACCGTGGTGGTCTGTGACCTTTACGTCATTCACGATGCGTTTGTTGATCTCTTTGGAATCTTCTAGATACAAGGAACCAAAACATTCTTTATCAAAGAGGTCATATTGTAATTGAGGAAATTTTTGAAGTGGGACATGGTCTTGCTTCACTTGAATAAAGCATACTTCAGGAGTCATTAATCTCCAAATTTCTGCGAATTTCGCTGCTATGAGTTCATTGAAAAGATTAAGTGGAGACCTGTCATATTTACAGACCCAATAACGGAAATCATTGCAGGTTACTAAGGCCGGGTTGCTCCCGGTAGTTGGAAATAGTCTGTGAATTTCTTCGATTGTTTGCAATGTTTCCATATTCTTTATCGATCGATCTATTCGAAATAAATAAAGTTTTGTATTTATTCTTTAGGTTATTACGCTTATTTATCAATCTTTCAGATCAACGCTAAAGTAATAATTGGCTCCAAATGATGTGTCAAGATAGCATTTTAACTTTAATTTGCCAAGATTCAGGGGTTCTTTTTCTTAGAATAGAATGTTCCCCAATAAAGTCGTCCTTGTTGAGTATTCCAAATGCCAGTTCTCGTGTGTCAGGTGTAGATAAAATACCATGCTCTAACTGGCCCTTTCACCGAAACAGTGCCCGGTCGTAGTCAATACTGGTCGCATAGATATTCAATACTTTGCGCCAGAAGACCTTTTCGGAGGAGCGTATATCACGGATACGAGCCAATAACTCATCAAAGTAGTTGCCTCCCGCTCCTTGCTTCAGCAGCTCATCATCATGGTAAGGCTTTTGACGATATACTCACTTAAAGCGCTGTAGCCTATTGACAAGACGTGGTTCCCTGATGACACTCTACGCGGTAGCCTACGGAAATAATGACGTCGAGATTGTAATGTTTCACCTCACGTTCTTGCGTTTTATCTTAGATTGCGCCGTGCTGAGTGGTATGTCGGTATTTCCGACATACCACTTCTTCCTCTAATTCTCCCTCTTCAAAAATATGCTTGATGTGCTCCGTAATAGTCGTCCGACCTTTTTGAAGATGTCGGCCATTTGTGCCTGCGTCAGCCATACCGTTTCACCCTCTAATCGGGTCTTGATGCGCGTAACACCATCTTCACTTTGATAAATAAGTAGATTACTTTGCGGTTCCATAACCTAAAAGTTTAAGATAAAAGGTTTCCAGCAAAGAATCGATACGACGTAACACCACAAAAGGCAAAATAATATATCAATACTTACCACGTACATAGACGTCGCGAAGGCAATCAATAGTACCGATGCGCATAGTACTTGTCCCAATGGAATTTGTTACGCACTGCGTAACAAATTAAAAATCGGAAACATTTTGTTAATTAGCTTAAAAACTATAATACAACAAATTACACCGTAAACTACATTTATTTTTGTAACAAATTTTGTAAATATTTGTTACAACTTTCACCTTCTACTAACATAGTTCTGCCTACCCAGTCTTTCAATCTCGATTACCTCAAGAATGAAGAAACTATTAAACATCACAACAAAAAGTCAGGTCTCACGACCTGACTTTTGAACTAAATTTATAAACCTATGATGCACTAGTGGCCAGCCTGAGCTAATTGTACTGACCACTGATGATCGGATACTATTGATACGAATTGATCGATTTAGATACTTTCCAGTTATTTCCTTCGCGCACCAACGTCACAAGATCAGTCTTCCTGAAGTTCTCAAATTTCATCGTTACTTTGGCCAACATATAATCTGCGGACTCTTCGATGACCTGCCTGCTGACCTGACAATCCAGCTTTTCTCCTTTTTGTTTTTTCAGAGATTTAACCACCGCCTCACGACTATAAGACTGTGCATTGGAAGCTTGGATCTTTTGGCTGAAATCTTCTGCAAATAATTGCTCCACGCCTGCTGACTCGCCCTCGGTAGTGACCGCAACGTAATGCTCAAGAGCAAAGTCTGCTGTGGAAAGGTTAACGTTGGCTTTTGCTGATTTTGCTCCTGGTCCTTCAGCGGCCATAGTGAATGTGGATACTGCGATTAAGGCTGCTGCTGCTGCGAATGTTTTTACTAATGAGTTCATAATGTCTTTTTTATTGTGTTAGTAGTATTGTTCTTATTTGTTGACTCAAAACTACAACACAATAAGCCCCTGGCCTACGGGCTTTAGATCAACGGACAGGAAAACTCGGTGAATGGCGGAAATGGGGAGGTGAAAATACACTGGAAAGCACATATAATATCGCATAAGAAAGGGACTGTTCAAAAAGATTGAACAGTCCCTTTTGACTATAAAAAACATCCGCTAATTTTGTTTTTTAAACCTTAAGCGAATTATCTCACTGTACCTGTACCTCTAATAGTTTTAACCATCCAGTGCTAGTAATATCACCATTTACGGCAAGTCTTATTCCCGGCTGATTTTCATTTGCCGTATCTACGATGGCGACGGCCCAGGTATAGTTTCCTGCAGGAACGTCGATCTTAGCTTTGAATTCGTACGCTATTGGACTATTCTTAAGCCAGGTGGAAGGCTCTCCTTTATCATCAACAAAAATTTTTTTTACCTTATTTTCTCCGTCCAGGAGTGCAAAAGCTACTTTATATTTATAATTCCACTGAGGGATATTATTCGGAAAATACCCCCAGCCCATATTCCGCCAACGGTGGTTAATTGTCGTTTCTGTACCCGAATTGACTTTCTCCGGTAAATAAATACGATCGGGATATAAACGATAGCCACCTTCAGAAATAAAACGCTGGCATAAGGTAAAAGATTTGGTGAACCAGCTTTCAATTTCGCCGATACGGAAATCCATCATGTTTACAGCAGCTTCCAAGGAGCTGTCAAATTCGCCCTGCCGAACATCTTCGGGATGGTCTTGCCTGTATTTACCGCTTGGATCAGTCCAGTAACGGTGTGTCCCGGTCGTAATCCAACCGCCTTCCATAATAATCGGGCGTTTAAAATTCCAGACCTTGGCAAAATTCTTCTCCCAGCTTTGATAATAATCGGTCATTCCAAAGGCATCCTGACGTAGGCTGTACCCTTTGCTGATCATCTTATTCAACAGCTTCTCCGAATTAGGATTGGGAGCTCCGTTGCCCGCTGGGTCGCCAACCACGCGATGGTAGTTGATCAGCAAGGGCACTTTTGTAAAGTTCTTGGAATACACATCTGAAATCCAATCAACGACTTCTTCTTTGATCACCTCAATATTTTGTCCGGAGGGATTATTGGGATCTTCGTAAATGACACTATGCCCCTCGCCCCACAAACCGAGTCCGTAGGCATCGACAAAGGAGGTTTTATTTAAATCGTTAAAATCCTTCGCCAGCTCTTCGATCAGCTTGCTATAATATTTCCGAAAAACAGGATCTTGCAGCACGGGTGTTTTTCTATCCGGAAAAGAAGCATTGGCAACATAATACTTGGCGCCTGCATCGAAAACAAACTGCGGCGTATTTGCTCCTTGATCGCGACCGTCGACGACGATACGAAAGGCGATTGGCAATCCCTTATCTTGTGCCCCTTTGATCATTTTATAGATTGCCGTGCCGGGATCTCTCCAGGCATATACGCCATCTGCAGGATTAAAGGTCCGCCAGCTGGTACGGATATAACAGGCAGATGCATAGTCAATCGCTTTGACCGTTTTACCTAAGTCAGGTACGTAGAATTGGGTATCCCAATAAGAGGGGCTGGCCGAAGCTGAAGCGTACATGACCCAGCCGTTTAAAGGGTTACGAAACAGGGAACTCCGGTTGTAGCTGGGTTTCACCAAGGTCCCTGCTATATCTTTTTCGTTATCAGCACTATCTTTCTTGCATGAAACTGCTAGAAAGCAAATCATGACAGCAAATGCGCTGAGGCAGGCTTTTTTATAGTTTATATTGTTTTTCACGTTCAGAAATGTTAAAGTTAATTTATATGCTTTGATACAATTGCTTACCGTTTTAGCCCCAGAATTGTCATGTTTCTTAAATCAAAAATCAGCACATTGGTCGTGGCCGGAATGGTGAAATAAGAATTGCGATTTGCCCTCGTGATACCTCCACCCAGTTCTGCTACTTTTCCTAAGGTAAGCGTCAGGGTCTGAGCTACACCTTCAGTCGTAGGCGGAGCACTAAATGCATAAGCCAGGTTTTTGTTGTTACTGTTGTCTCCGGTCACGATAAACTTGGTGGACCCTACTTTACCCCCGGTATAGACCAAAACCTGTGGATCGGCCAAACTTACCTGACAATCCATTTTTATCGGAGTTCCCCAGCCATTGATACTTCCGTGCATCCATAAATCCATCACCGTGGTCGTATAAGGCTGGTCCCCTGTCCATGTCACTATTTTGGGAGCTAGCGCTTTCGCTGGTGAATAAATGGTTGCCGTGGCTTTTTGCATATTGACCACAACGCGATACTCGCCAGCAGTCTCTATTTTCCAGGAGAATACATTTTCCCGCATCTTGATGCCAACGGCATTTCCATCGTTTAGTTCAGCGCTTCCATCGGAGGTAACAACATAATTGGTCTCACCGTTAAATTCGACCGGAATTTCCAGTTCGCCCGGCTGTAAATTCAATACATAGGCATACTGATCCAGATTTTCCAGTGTTTTTGGCATTTCTACCTTGGTCGCGCCAACGGCACTTCCACTCAAGAACACTTTATCGGCATCAAAAACAACCGTCTTGATCGGGTTTACTGTAATTCTTACGGTACGTACTTCGGGTGCCTCAAAAGTAGCACCGCCCTCCCATTGTGCAACGACTCTAAACTCTAGCGTAAAGCTCTTATTGGCGGGTATGCCCCACTTTTCATTTGCCCAATTTTGTAATTGTTCGGAGGTAAAGCTTCTGCTCAATACGTTATCGTCTTCATAGTTGAATATGGCGGTACCGGTACCAAAATTGTTCCCCACCACATCCAACATCGTACTGTAGCTGACCAAATGATCGTCTGACTGCGCCCTGGCAGGCTTCCAGTTAAAGGTGACGATATCTTTGGTCAGATTGACCTCGTCCAGCGTAATGTTTTCCGACGAAGGCTGAAGTTCCATCGTCTCCTTGACTTTGGGTATATCCTGTATTTCCTGTTTGCAGGATGACTGGCAAAGTACCACGCTTAAGAGAAATAAGGTTTTGTATAAATAATTGATGATTTTCATTGATTTATATTTTTGCTAACGTTTGGATAGAATCATGCGCTTGACTGGCGCAACTGCTGTTTGTCATCGGAATAGGAAGCTGCCGAAAATACGATTAGGATTCGGACAGCCTCCCATAACCATTAATTATAACCCGGATTCTGTGGGAACGGCGCCCCTGTATTGGCATCCCTGATCACCTGTGGAATAGGCCATAAGATATTGTTGTCCGTAATTTTATCCTTGATCGCATGATTATATTTTTTGACCCGCTCCACCAAAGTATGGGTACGCACCAGGGTAAATCTTCTGCTTTCTTCACCAACTAATTCACGGATACGCTCATCGAGCAGGAAATCCATATTCATCTGAGCGCCGGTAATTTCGGACGCTCCAGCTCTTTTCCGCACTTCATTGACGGCTTGGGCAGCTTTATCTGGCATATTTTGTCCCAAATAGGCTTCAGCAAGCAACAGATAGGTTTCAGCCAAACGGAATTTCATACGATCTTTATAACTACCGGTCAAACTTAAGTTTTCGGTACGTCCATAAAAGAATTTGGTGATCGTCGGAAATAAGCTTTTTGTCGTAAACCAGGTCTGTTCGGTAATATTGGCTTTTTTACCATATAGCGAGGCCTCATTCGCGTTGTTGTAATACCAGTCGCGTTTAATGTTATAACCTGAATTACGGATATCATTTGCTTCGAAAATACCGGCGACATTGCCTGTAGCATTGGTACCTGTGGTGCCTACCCACCACTTCATAGGCACTAATTGTGCAATACCACGGCCGCCCAATGTGTCAGCCAAAACAAATCCCGTAATCGTCGAGTAATTGGGTATCCAAGCCCTACGGGTCCAGTCATCCGAATTGGTACCGCCGCCGATCGTATTAAACTGGAACTGCAATACCCAGATACTTTCTTTATTGCCACTTTTTCTATTTTGATTATTTTCCAGAAATAAATCGCTAAATACATCGCCTGGTTTGCTGCCATTTACGCCATATCTGTTTTTCATCAGGTTATAATACCCACTATTGATGACCGCCAATGCGGCCTTTTCTGCTTCGGCATGATTGCCCTGCAATAGGTAGATTTCACTCAGCAAATGACTTGCGGCCCATTTGGTCAGCTTCCCTTCTTTGACGTCGTCCGGATTTGTCGGCAGATTATCCACCGCAAACTTCAGGTCGTCTACCATGTGGCCGATGACTTCGGCTTTTGGTGTACGGGTAAAATTAAGCTGAAAATCATACAGGATAGTTTCTACATAGGGTACATCGCCATAGAGATAAACCAAGGTACGGTAAGCATAAGCCCGAAAGAAGCGGGCTTCAGCCTGAAAACGTGCCTTATCTGCGGGGGTATCCCAATTGGTGTTTTTTTCGGAATAAACCAGCATCAGGTTTGCCGATGAAATAAGGTTATAAGCCCAATTCCAGTAGGTGCCCACAAACCGCTCTGAGGCAGTCAATGTGAGGTTGGCAAAAGCCGTCAATGAGCCATCGCTATTAATGGCATCGGCGATATCCGTAGATACCTGTAAGGCTTCATATGGACAGGCACCATTGTGGATAAAGGCGCCACCCTCACCATAAGTATTATATTCTGAACGCGTGAGTGCATACAGACCTGCGCTCCCCACCTCGAAACCGTAGGTGCTGGTATAGGTATTGGATGGCGCCAGTTCGGTTTTTAGCTCTTCTTCCAGAAACTTTTTACAGCCTCCTAAGGTGAACAATACGATAAGCCCCAAACTTGTTGTGATAATATTTTTCATTTTCATGTTCTAATCGATTAGAAGTTTACATTTAAGCCAAACATATACGAACGTGCCGTCGGATAGGAGGCCATCCAGGTGTTGTCGTAATTGAGTACCTCTCTGATATTAGAAATCGTATTCAGATTGTTCACGCTAGCGTTTATATCAATACCATTTACACCGACCTTTTTAGCAATTTTGTGTGGCAATTTATAACCAAAGGTGATGTTCTTCACCTGTACGTAGCTCACCTTTTTATAGTATCCGTGCCCCAATGGATTGAGATAACCAGGTGAAACAATCGTCGCATTGGGATTCTCCGGTGTCCAATAATTGGCATCGTGTACATAGTTGGTAATCCCGAAAGTCCAGGCCCCAAGATTGGCCATGTGATCATCGCGCCATACATCAAAAACACCGGTAACCAACGCAGATGCATAAAAATTCTTATACGAAAACCGGTTAGCTAAAGAAGCTGTATACCGTGGTTTTTTAGATCCGATCACTACTCGGTCACTCGCTTCTATCTTGCCGTTACCATCACGGTCGTACAGCTTGGCTGCTCCGGGTGCTGCCCCATCCACAGTAATGGTTTCCCCGTTTTGCCATACACCGATCATTTTATAATCGTAGAATACTCGTAATGGCTTACCAATAAACCAGTTGTTGGCAACATCGTCTATACCATCCCCTCTCAACTCGACTATTTTGTCCCGGTTTAAGGAAAACACTGCGGTCGTATTCCATTGAAAATTTTCTCCTTTTACATTCGCTGAATTTAGGGTAACCTCAATCCCTTTATTTTGGGTGGCGCCGATATTGTCCCAAATGCGGTTATACCCGTTCATGATAGGCACAGTGCGGGTCATCAGCAAATCTTTCGTTTTGGAGAGATAGGCATCGATAGTTCCCCCCAATCTGTTATTAAATAACTGAAAGTCCAGTCCCAGGTTGGTCGAATAGGTGGTTTCCCATTTCAGATTAGGGTTGCCCACACCATCACCGGCCAAATAGGCTGTCGTAACGGCAGTACCATCATCGCCCCAGATATATTTTACATTGGAATATAGGCGGTCTAAAGTCCGATATGGTGTAATCGCCTGGTTACCGTTGGCACCATAAGAAAGGCGGATTTTCAGCATGTCCAGCCATTTGGCGTTATCTTTCAGAAAACGTTCTTCTCCGATTTGCCATGCCGCCGCCGCGACAGGGAAAAATGCATATTTATTGTTAATACCAAATACCGAAGCTCCATCTGTACGTCCTGTCAGGGTCAATAGATACTTGCCTTTGTAGGCATAATTTATCCGGCCCATGTATGACAGCATCGCAGATTCCGATAAGGAAGCGCTGTTGGAAACAAGACGGCTGGCCGAACCGATCATAAAGTATTCGGTATCATCGGTTACAAAACCTGCTCCGCTCTGGGCTGTTGACCAACTTTTCGTTTTTTGCATACTGAATAAACCCGTCACATCCAAACGATGATCGCCGATCTGCCGCTCGTATTTGAGCAGGTTCTCCCAAGTATAATCGTTATAGTTGGAATTGTTGATGGAAGCACTACCTCCGGCCTGCGTACCCTGATCCCTACCTTCGAAGGTATTGCGCCCGTAATAGGTTCCGGTAAATCCGTTCCGATAATTATAACCAAAATTTGATCGTAAGGAAAGACCCTCCACCGGCAGCAAAATATTGGCATAGCCAGAAAGAAAGAAATTGTTATTATACCTATCCTGAATCGCATTGACGTTGCGCATCGGATTGACGATCAATGAATACTCCATAGGCTCGGGCACATACTTCCCCGATTCGTCTTTGTAGCTCCCATAAGGACTTTGTTTTATGGCATGTTCCAAATTTGGCGTAATGCCACCGTCGCTTTTCCGGGTATATTGCAGGCCAACACCAGTGGTTAACCATTTATTAAAAGTCTGGTCCACATTTGTGGTAATATTTAAACGGGACAACTTAGAATTGTACACTACCCCTTCTTGATCCAAAGCTGCAAGGGCAGCCATATATTTTGTATTCTCTGTACCACCGGAAATGCTCAGCTGATGATCCATGGTCATGGCTTTTCTAAAGACGTAATCCTGCCAATTATTTGTAATACCTTTCGCATAATTACCGCGCTCTGTTACGCTAATAATATCACCGGCGATAGGATCTAATAGAGCTCCAGTATAGCCTTGCCTAATTCGGGCAATATCTTGTTGAAAGCGGATATATTCATTTGGTCCCATCACATTGATGCGTTGCATAGGCTCGGCCATGCCGATCAAACCTTTATAGTTTACCTGGGCTCTACCCAGCGCCCCCCTTTTGGTTTGTATCAGAATAACCCCATTGGCCGCACGCGAACCGTAGATAGCCGAAGCCGAGGCATCTTTTAAGATCGAAAGGTTTTCGACGTTGTTGGGATCGATATCTGCCAGGGATCCGCTGTAGGGAATACCATCTAAAATAATCAATGGACTATTGTTGGCCGATATCGAATTTTCACCCCGTATCAACAGGGTCTGTGACGCTCCCGGCGCAGCTTCTCCAGTCGTAATAGAGAAACCAGCCACCTGCCCCACCAAGCGATCCATCAGGTTTGAGGTAGATACCATGCTGAGCTGCTCTTTTCCGACCACGGCCAAACCTCCCGTCAAATCTTTCTTCTTGGCTGTACCGTACCCTACGACCACGACCTGATCCAGGACATTATTCCCTGACATCTTCACATTGATGACTCCAGATGGATTAACCTTTACTTCCTGGTTATTGGAACCAATGTAGGTAAAGAGTAGCGTAGCCGTGCGTGATGCCAAAATGGTATAATGGCCATTTGCATCTGTCTGAACACCGGTTTTCGCCCCTTTAATCATGACCGAAACACCCTTAAGTCCTTCTCCTGCATCATTGGTGACCTGACCTTTGACATTTATTTGATCTGTTGCTTGCGCATAAGCATAATTGGTTGCCACCACCGATAGGGCGGCACTCATTATCCAGCTCCTGAGCCAGATATGTATCTTTTGTATCATTGATTTATAATGGTTAGTTTAAAATTTACTTGCGTTCTTTACTTTCCCTTTCTCGTAAAGAATGTGGGTTTAAAATAGGTCTACTTCAATAGGCTTGGATTTTTAATTTAACTTCTAGTGATAAACGACATCTCATTGCTGCAAATGCATGCGCAATGCCGATGGCAAGACTTCGTTTTCGGACTTATTGACGAAACCTAAAATTCCGTTGCGCCTTGCTATTGATTTTTGTAAAGTTCGGATTACCCTGCGTGAGCCTGATCACGTGGTCGGGAGGAATTTTCATACACATATTTTGCTTTTTTAAAATTGGTTAAGACAAAACTATAATCATCACCAATTCATAGGGTTCGTTTTTGTACGAAAATGGTTTGATTTTGTACAAAAGGCAAAAACAGGTGTTTTTCGCGCTAAAATGGAGATTAAGAGCGCTTTATTATTCGTTTTTTATACGCATGACATGATCTAGAATAACCGTATCGCTTTGCTGCACATCGATAGCTTCACCCTGACCTTTATAAATAATATCTCTGAAACTGGCCTGCGAGATACCTTTGGCTTTTATAGGCTGATGACTGATTAAATTTCGTACAAAAAAACCTTTCACATGCTCGGCGTACTCGACTACCAAACCTTGTTGCGCCCGAGGGCTGATGACCATATTCTCCATAAAAACATTGCTTATACGGAGTTTACCCACAGGCATAATCCGTATGGACCGGTGTGAGATGGAATAGAAGTCCTGCCAGTTCTGGAGATAAATAGTCGAAATATTGTCGATTTCGCCCCTATAGATCGAACCACTGACCACATTGACATTTTCTTCACCTGCTCCCACTCCGGTATCTGTCAACCCTATATTAATGAAGTCGTCACCACTTTTACCTCTGCAATTTGCAATAAGAATATTTTTACAGCCAAAACGTATGCCCATGCCGTCTTGGTTCAAGATCTGTTTGTCTGTTCCACCAACAGTAACGGCCTGCCTCACGTTAAAAGTAATATCGCTTACCTTACCGTTTGTGCAGCGTTCCAATACCAGTCCGTGTCCATGATAATCTTTTAATGTAATGCCGCTCACCTCAAATACATCGGTATGTGCCAATATAATGGCGTGGTTTCGCCAGCCGCCTTTTTGGTTCTCTCCGGGCTTACCTGCATCGGTACCATAAGATTGTCCAAATCCGCTGGGATTTAAGGACAAGATTTTATTGTGGTCACCGGTAGCTCTGGGATGATCAGCTCCTTCTAAAAGGACATTTCCTTTTCCAATAATCCGGATATTCTTTGCGGGTGCTATATCTTTAATTGCCAGCCCTGCATTTGCCGAACGGATAAAATTATCCCGGCATTTATCCGATAGTTTAATGGTACAGTTATTCAATTCAAGTTCAAAATCGCCCGGAAGCAAAATGGCCTGATCGATGAGCCAGACACTTTTTTTCGTTACCGCATCGTATTTAGGGATCACGACTTTTCCAGTCGACTTCTTTGCTTCATTTATGGCTTTTTGTATACGTTCTGACTGGGAACCGCTTTTGTATTTATTGGGGCTGATGTAAGTTTCATCGAGCTTTTGGGCGGCGGCCGTTGCCAGATACATTACGTTGCACAAGCAAATGCAACATGTAAGCAGAATCGTTTTTCTAGAAATTGTCATTTTCATGATCATTAGGATTTCAAAAATATAGAATGGCCTTTCACCCATCTGAAAGGGGCGTCGGTCAACTATTGGCTGTATTTTTATTTCTTTCCACTGGAAACCTTTTTCTTAAACTCCGAAGGGCTCAGTTCAAACTGTTTTTTAAAACAGACGCTAAAGTATTTGGCATTGTTAAACCCGGTTTGGTAAGCAACTTCCGCTATCGTCAAATCCGATTTTTCTAACAGATAAGCACTTCTTTTCAGCCGCATATTCAAAATAAATTCTTTGATGGACATTCCCACAATATCATGTATTTTTTGATAGAGTATGGTTCTGCCTACGTTCATATCAGCCACAAAATCTTCTACGGAATAACTGGCATTGTCAATATTTTCTTCAATGACCTGAATAGCCTTAATCAGCAGTTCCTCGTCCATGGAGGTAACGGTTACATTGGAGGGATCTACCTGAACGTGCTTGCTGTATTTTTCTTTTAGTTCCCGCTGATTTCTTAGAATGGTTTCGGTCTGTTGCAACAGATAGTCGACATGAAACGGTTTATCAATAAAGACATTAGCGCCATATTCCAATGCTTTTATTTTATGCTGGTTGTCATCTCCCGTACCCGAAATCATAATAATAGGAATATGGCTAGTCTTAAAATTTTGCCTAAGGCTACGGCATACTTCCAAGCCATTGCGATTTGGCATGATCAGATCGGTAATAATAAGTTGCGGATAAATTTTTTCGGCTTTAATTAAGCCTTCTTCGCCGTCACTTGCTGTATATACATTATATTTTTCGGCCAGACGCTGCTCCAGATAAACACGCAGCTGTTGGTCATCTTCAATGAGCAGGATATTATCTGTCTTTTTTATAGGGATCGATCCTGTTTCTGGGGCTGCAGTATCCTGCGTAATAATATCGTCGATTTCAGAAACGGTGTAATCATACACATTAGGCTGCATGTCGCCTGCCCCGGCCTGTTTCCTTAACGGTAGTAAAATGGTAAATGAAATTTTATCGGTCTTATTGACCATCCATATTTTACCCTCCAGCACATCTACCAGTTCTTTCACAATGGCAAGTCCAAGTCCTGAACTTTCTTCAAAAGTTGGCCGGTGAGAAGATAAGCGGTTGAAAGAAGTGTAAAGTGTGGCAATCTGTTCTTCAGAAAAACAATCGCCGGTATTTATAACTTCAATGGAGATGTATTCGACTTCCGTCGGATCTAACGAAGGAAACCGTTCTTTTTCTTCTGCTGTTGCACTATAGATACGAACGCCCACATACCCATTATCTGGTGTATATTTTAGGGCATTGGAGAACAGATTAGTCAATATTTTTTCGATAACATCGTAATCAAAGGCAACATATAAATTGTCCTTGTACGCGGAAATATTGGTTTCAACACCTTTTTTATTGGCATAGAGCTCAAATAAGCTAAATAGATCCCTTACAAAATTGATAAAATCACCAACCTGCGGATTGAGCGTAATTTTTTGGCTTTCTATTTCGCGAAAGCGCAGCAATTGGCTAATCATCCGCTGTATTCTGGATACATTTTTCTCTATTAAATCCATGTATACCAAAGCGGTATCATTGGCCACAATAGTGTCTTTGAGTTGTTTAAGCGGCTGTAAAACCAAGGTTAGCGGTGTTTTTAAATCGTGTGAGATATTGGTAAAGAAGTCGGTACGCGCCTGGTTCAGCTCTTGCATATTCTGTTCTTTTAAACGCTCGAGTGCTAATCGCTCTTTAAACACTCTTTTATTGCTGTAATATCTCATTATGAAAAAGAGCAGAGCAAAAACAAGTGCGGCATAGCAGCAATATGCCCACCAGGACAAGAAAAATGGTGGATCGACATGGATATATAATCGTGATATTTGATCGCCCCATAGCCCATCATTGTTGGAAGCCTTGATTTCAAAGATATAATCTCCGCCCGGAAGGTTGAGAAACTGTACAGATTTCTGGTTAGCATGACTGATTTGCCAGTCTTCACCTAGCCCCAACATCCGGTAAGCGAACTGGTTCTTCTCTGCGGATAGATAACTATTTGCCGAAAACTTAATTTCTACATTGGACTGGTTACTGGAGAGCCTTATCTTGTCTTCTTTTTGATTGGAAAGACTGCCAATGTCTTTCGTTAAAACTGATGAGCCATCCGCTGGTTTCACGAGTTTATTGTTGACCAGAAATCCTGTAAAAAAAACTTTCGGTTTTTGCAGATTTTTATTGAGGTACGCCGGATCGAAAAGTAGAAATCCATTGGTACCGCCAAACAGCATTTCACCCCTGGAAGTTTTGTAAGCGGCATGAATATAAAATGAACCAATGTTATTTTCCTGATAAAATCTGGCTTTCTCAAATTTACTGGATTTCCAATTGAAACAAAAAAGACCATCACTGGTACTTAACCAGATATTTTTCGTGGCAACATCTTCTAATATGCCAAATACCATTTTCGCCGGAAATCCGTTATTTACACTATAGTTGACATATGTCCCATCTCTTTTGAGTACATTTACGCCTTTCCCCAATGTTCCCAACCATACTTCGCCATTTGAAGTCACTGTATAACTACACAGGTAATTTGCTGAATAGGAAGCATCTTTGAGCATGTAGTGCTTCAATACCTTTAACGTATGGGGATTTACAACAAAAAATCCCTGATGGCTAATTAAACAGAGCTGATCTTGATTATTCACATACAATGCTTCGACTTCGAGGTTCAATTTTTTGCCCTGCGCATCAAGTACGCTCACCATCTCTATAGGACCTAGGGGCTTCTTGCGATATAAAAATGATTTATCGGGGTCTGTCATCCACCAAGTGTCTTCCTTATCGTTTACAAAATCATAGACGGTGAGTGGTTGCTGGCTCTCCGGAGAGCGAAAATTGAAACTGCTGAAATGCTGATTGTCCACATCATAACTGCCAATACCGCCGTTATAGGCTGAAATCAACAGTTTTTTGCTCGCACGGTCAAATTTCAGGCGTTTAATCATACGAGGACTCGAAGAACTGCCCTGCGGCTGTTCCGAACGGATAAACCGATCTTTTTTTCTATTCCAGTAATTCAGGCTGCCCCCTTCGGTGCCGATCCAAATATTTCCCAGATGATCTTCCTGAAAACTACTGACGATGGGGTGATTGAGTCCCCCTGGGCTCGGCTTAAAGTAACGCACTCGGGAATCGTAAAGCGAACAATAAGCTATTTTACCACCGTAAGTACCTATCCAGGCGCCCTGATCCGGATCCGGATAAATCGTCCATATCGAGTTATTGGGCAATGAATAGGCATCGTTCAGGTTCATTTGCAAGGTGCTGCTGCTTTCATTGGATGGATCATAAAGATACAATCCAGCTTGCGTAGCCACCCAGATCACCCCGGTTTGGTCCAAATATATTTTTTTGGTTAACACGGATGAATTTCCCATTACGCTTACTGGGATCTTCTGTTTCAAGGTACCTGTTAAATCAGTTACATGGATTCCCCCTCGTTGTGTTAAAAAGTAATATTCCCCCCCGTATGCGACCGCATCGTTCACCTGATTTGTCGTACTACCAAAATCCGCAAACTGGACTAGGCGTTTTTTCGTCATTTCAACTTGATACACGACAGCGCCTTGGCTTAGAAACACTTGATCTTTAGCACTCAATATATTTTGGAAAGACTTGTTTTTGGGCAATAAAAAGCTTTCTGTCTGTTTATTTTGCGGATTATAGCGTAGTATGCTATTGTCTGACAGCATGTAAACCTGACCATCGCTATGTACACAAAGCGAACGGATCATTCCGGGAACCACGACATGAAAAGAAAACCGTTCGTAATCGAATTTTAATAAGCCTTGCCCAGAAGCTAGAAACAGATTTCCCTTTTTATCCCGAATTAAAGAACCATAACCCCATTTTTGCGCTGGTTTGATCGCAGAGACGATATCATTTAACTGATAAAAACTATTGCCATCGTACATGAAGAGTGCATCGGGTCCCGTGTACCAAATACGCCCTAAACTATCTTTTGCGATGCTCTGTATACCCCCATAATAGGAAGTTTCGGGCATCAGGTGGAACCTGTACCTCGAAAGATCGATACCTAGAACACATTGCCCCCAAAAAACGACGAAACAAATGATCAGACTGTATTTATTCATTTACCGATGTGACTAAAGCTGTTTAAATTTCAATCCAAGATTTACGTGGGCCAGTTACAATCAAAATATCCTGCTACTAATTGTTGATCAGTGGTTCTATAAACTTCGATTATCATACTATTAGGCAATGAGCTTCGTCGAAATTCTGGCCTTAGCGCTTTTTCAGCTGTTCAGATCCATTTGAAGCCCACAGTACCAATTTACTTAAAAACAGGCGTTGGGGACAAACTTATCTTCTTTTGCTGATTATTTTTGAGTTCGAAGATGACAAGTTCATTTTTTCCGGGTATTAAATCCTTCGAAGGAATTAATATCGACTGCTGTTTTTCTTCCTCCCAGTAAGATCCCAAATATTTTTGATTTAACCAGACCTCGCCCATTCCCCATCCTGTCATATTAAGATATTTGTTTCCGGACAGATGCTGTTCGAACTGACCTTTATAAAAACCGGGGCTGTCATTAGCTGATCTTTGTTCAAAAACCAAATCCTTCATCGGGTAATTGCGCACATTTAGCGCAATCATTTTCCAGTCTTGAAGGTCGTTTCCGTCTAAAGTAATGGTGCCAAATAGCCCTTTTGAATTATCTGTAATTTCTGGTCCGTAAGTGATCCGACCAATATTCTCGACATAAAATTGAAGCAAGTGTTTGCCCGGATCTGTTTTGATGGTTAGTTTTTTACTCTTATCTGTCAGGCTACCCTGTACCTTACCGTCGACATAGACCACGGCATAATCGCGTACGTTTTCCAATTCCAGTTCTTCGCTTTCGGCATCAGTGCTTATCTCGGTCTGATAAAGTACATAGCCTGATTCGATGTCCAAATCATTAAAAGATAATGCATGTTCCGCCTCGACCGTTTTTTTATAAACCTGCGATACGGAGGCTTTACCTTCTATCTTAATTTCCTGTGCTATGAGGTTCTGCCCCAAAAAAAATGTCATCATAGATAATATCATTGTTCTTACCATTGTGTAATCTTTCTTATTTCTCTAAAAATGACTGAATAAAGGTCTCTTCCACGGCCACTTGTGGCGAAAATTTCTCACTTTTTACATAATTATCGATACTGTACAACAATTGTTGGGTAGCGGGACGGTTATCCATATCATTTTTGGTATCCAATGCCAGTACCAGCAGTTTCCCGCCATTCATTTTGGCTTCGAAACCAATACCCAATTTCTGGTTGTTGTCGTAGCTGTCGATGACCTGTATAAAGGGACGCAGTTGTTGTGGTGCATGTTGCATTTCGATTACTTTTGCATGGTTCAGGATATCCCACCACTGCCAATCGGTATGGTATGAAGTAAGAAAATCATTAAACATGGCCTGCTTATGATGAACCAGGTTGCCGATGGTCATCGGTGCCCATGCAAACATAATGGGGTTCCAAAAATGATTGTGAAACAGTGACTTTCGACCTTTCACCTGGTCTGGCGAAGGATAAAGAACCACGGTTTTACCCTGGGCCAACTGCCTTTTTGCAGCATCATCGTAGACATCGGTGTACAATACATTAGCTGTAGACTGCATCAGATGTTGATGCTTTGGATATACCCAAATGTCCCAGCTATTCTTAATGCTATCGTTTACCGCAAGATGAACCGTAACTTTTTGGGTGCTGATATTTTTTAGGGAAATCTCAAACTCACCTACCGGCGATACATTTTCGTTGGCAATGGTTTGCCTTTTCAGCGTTCCCTTTTTCAATACGCTGCCAGCGGTATCGGTCAACCACCATTTAATTTTCGCATTTTCAAGTGCGGAATTGCTAAAGTTATATACCTCGGCTTTACCCTTAAATGTTTCGGTGTTGAAAAAACTGCTTTTATCGTAGCGCAGTAGAGCGACCGTTGGCGCACAAAACTCGCTGAATTTTTCTGCTGTTACCAATCCTTTCGAATCCCAGAAAGGATCGAAGATCCCCACGGGCGCATACCCTTGTCCCGGAAAGTCATTCATCGACAAAAGCTGAAAACCGGCCGATTTACCTGATCGCAACAGGGCTTCGATCACGGCTTTGTACTCCAGCACGGTCAACGCACCAGATGCTCTGAAGAAATCCTTTGCTTGGTCCAACATGCCATTTTTTTGTAATAGATCGCTAAATACTTCAAAATTGCGGGCCTCTACGGGACTGTTGGCATATTTCTTTATTTCATCAAAATTTGGATAAATACAACGTTGCCCTGACTCGTGTGAAATGACGGGCACATCGACATCAGATTCCAAATTCTTGTCCCAATCGGTACCGGGCAGACCTTCGTATACCTTTACTGGCCCTTTATTGGTTTGTTGGGAAACGTAATATTGATCTGATTTAACCCGTGTTCGTGCCGTAGAACCGCTGTAAAGATGGCGGGGATCAGCTTTTCTGCCTTCGGCAGTCAGCTCCTCGATAAAGTCGAAATTCCCGGTAATTTCATTACCATTGCAGTACAGAACAAAAGAAGGATGGTTGCCATATTCTTTTAAAATAGCTTTAATTTCCCTACGGAAGAAGTTATATCTAGACTCGTCGGGTTCGGCATCTTTGCCCCACATAGGCATTTCCACTTCAAAATATATTCCATGTTTGTCTGCCATGCGAAAGGCTGCCGCCGGCGGGCACCATGAATGGAATCGTAAATGGTTCATGCCATAGGCCTTCATCAGCACCATAATTCGTTCCCAGGAGGCATCGTCGAGCGGAGCATGGCCTGTTTTTGGAAACACGGCATTTTCTACATTGCCTCTTAAATGGATGGGACGATTATTGAGCAGCACATGGTTTTTTCCTTGTTTTACTTCACGCATACCAAAGGTTGTCGCTTTTTCATGCCGGTAGCTGTTTTTGCCGTCGGAGGTATTCAGTTGGCATTTTATACGATAGAGGTTTGGGTTAAACTCATCCCACAGTTTAATGTGCTTACCTAATGGAATAGTGGTCTCTACGAAGGTCACGGAATCGGTACTGACCAATGCAACTTCATCCTTAAGGCTGTAGTTTGTTCCCTCGATGACGAAAGACACGTTGCCTTTTACCTGTTTTTTGGTCGCATTATTTACCCGTAATTTTACTTTTATGGACCGATCGGCTATAGTTGGATATACCTGAAGATCTTCCAGATAAACTGGGTCTATGGCCAACAGTTTTATTTCTCCTAGAATACCGTTCCAGTTAATCTGCGTAAATTCAGTATGCGCATGGTTCCATTTATGTGTGTTATACTGAAACCGGTTATCGATACAAATGGTCATGCGATGCTTCTTTCCGGGCTTTACAAATGAGCTCAGATCGTGGTTGTGGGGTACACTTACATAATCGATACTGCTGACTTCCTTGGTATCTATAAAAACTGAACTCAACCAGTGGGTACGCTCAAAGTATAGGAATATTTTTTTCCCTTTCCATTCGGCAGGGATTTCAATATCACGTTGGTACCATGCCGGTCCCATATATTCGTATTTTCGGGTCAGACGGTCGATATATTTATAGGGATTTTTATAGCCTATCTGATAATCATCGGTAATACCGGGAAGCTTAATAGTTTCTTGCAAAAGATGATTATAGCGGGGGGACAGCGAGCCTCTACGGAAATCCATCACATCCGTCTGGAACCCCCAAGTGCCTGATAAATCGATAGCATCTTGAGCCTTTAACAAGACTGCCTGCAGGAAAAGCCCCATTAGGCACATCATTTTAAAGTATTTATGGATGCTTGTCCTGTATTCATCCATTTTGTGTTTCGATAGTTTAGGTGCTTTCATTCTTTTCAGTATATTATTTTTGTAGGCGTCGAAAAAATAGTGTCACTGTGGTACTCCTAATTTAAGCTCGGTTTCGTAATTGAAGTCTTATTTATTATCATAATAATGTTTCATCAGAAACCAGGCTTTCTTTCGGTAGCCTTGGTCTGAGATCAATCCTTTGCGGTTCCAGCCATCTTGGTTGGTCGGATGAAAACGGAACGGCGAACGGAAATCAAATAGCACCCAAGGTGAAGTTCCGCGCAGGTTTGGAATATGCTTAAACATTTCGAGGTTGTTTTTGTACAAAGTCGCTTGGTAATCCTCACTCCATGAACTGACGACATCCTTTTCGCCCGTTTTACCATACAGCGCCTCGCCTCCAAATTCAGAAATAATTAAAGGCTGGCCTTTTGCCACATCCCATACTGCTTTATCAGGAGAAACTGGCCAGGAATGGTACCAGCCTAAATATTTGTTAACAGCTACGACGTCCAATTCTTTCGTAAAAGGATCATCCATAACAAAGGTTTCCTTCTCCTTATTGAAACGAACAAGATCAAAAGCAGCGGTTATAAGCCTGGTCGTGTCAATGGCTCTGCATGTAGCAATCAAATGCCTGATAAAAGCATTTCTAGGCTCGGACGGCTGGGTTTCATTGGCTACTCCCCAAAAAGCTAGTGCGCAACGATTTTTGTCTCGAGCAACCATTTCCCGCATCATTTTACCGGCTTTATCTTTGGTAGATTCATTTTCAAAATCGATGCCTTGCCAAATGGGAATTTCTTCCCACAACAAGAAACCCATTTTTTCGGCCATTCTCACGATATATTCATTTTGTGGATAATGCGCCAAACGAATCATATTACAGCCCAAAGCTTTCGCTTCTGAAAGCAGCATCACTGCATCTGCCTGTGAAAAAGCACGACCTTTGCGCTGAGGTATTTCCTCATGAAATGAAATGGACTTGAGAAAAATAGCTTCGCCATTCAGGAAGATATCTTCCCCTTTTACCCAAATATTGCGAAAACCTATTTCCTCTTCTATTTGATCGTCGCGCGTTGAAATCTTCACGTTATACAGTTTAGGTGAAGTGGGCGACCAACGTTTGATTTTTCTCGATAGGAATGAAGTTTTTACTTCTCCCTGAGCATCTGTTTTAAGCGTTTGTTTTAGTTGTAGTTCCGGTATTTCGATAGTTACCGAGGAATTGGCCATCGTTTCCGAAAGTTTGACCTTCGCATTGATTTTATCGGCTTTGGTTTTGTCCAATTGAACAAAATAATCATCGATAAAAACTTTTGGCGTGCTTACCAAAAAGACATCTCGGGTGATACCGCCATAGTTCCACCAATCAAAGGCCATTGCCGGAATGGCATCAACCTGCCGGCTATTATTTACCTCAACTGCCAAAAAATTATCGTTTTCTTTGGCTGCATCTGTTATTTCAATCTGAAAGGGGGTAAAACCACCTTCATGTTGTGCAATCTCTTGTCCATTGAGATATATGCGACAACGGTAACTTACCGCAGCGAAATACAAGAACAACCTTTCGTTATTTTCTTTCACTACATCGAACTTACGGCCATACCAGATGGTACCTTCGTAATATTTAAGTTCAGGCATTTGACTGTTCCAATCTGAAGGCACATTTAAACGGAGACCATTCTCGAAAGCGTATTCATAAAAATCAGTCTTGCTTTCGGCTTTTTTATTCAGATAGATTTGGTTTTTTCTTCCCTGGTCGTATAAGTCTACAATAGCGTCCCACTTTCCATTTAAGGATTGAGCTCGCCGACCATACACATTGGCCATATTTTGCTGTGCAACAAGGCTGGAGGTTATCAGACTAAAAAAAAGAGACAATATCAAAGGTAGATTGATCAGCTTTATCATAATAGGTCTTAGTTGTTAATAATATTTTCTATTTTACCTGCAATGCCGAAAGCTTTATCCAACCCTGAGCCGTCAAATCTCCATCAAGGGCAAGTTGAATAGCCGGCTTATTTTCCTTGGTCGTATCAACAATGGCGACTGCCCAGCTATAAATTCCTGCAGGTAGATCTACTTTTGCATTTATTTTATAACTCGCAGCAGCACCTTTCAACCAAGCAGACGGTTCACTCTGACGATCTACAAAAATCTTTTTAACATTCCCTTTGGCATCTAACAGTGCAAAAGCAACTTTATATTTGTAGTTCCATTGTGGAATATTATTAGGTAAATAGCCCCAGCCCATATTCTGCCAACGATGGGCGATTTGCGCTACTTTTCCCGTCTTGATATCTTGAGGGAGGTTGATTTGGTCTGGATATACGCGGTAGCCTCCTTCTGTAATAAACCGTTGAACCAAATCAAAGGACTTAAACCAGGATTCAGTTTCTCCCCCCGCTCTAAAGTCCATCATATTGACATGGGCTTCGGCCGACAGGTCGAACTCACCTTTCCTCACATCCTCATCATGACCTTCTCTATATTTTCCACTGGGGTCTGTCCAATAACGGTGCTTACCTGGGGCAATAATCCAGCCTCCTTCCATAATGATAGGACGCTTAAAATTCCATTTCTTGGCAAAATCCTTTTCCCAATTCTGGTAATAGCCAGTCATGCCAAAAGCATCTTGGCGAAGGCTATACCCCTTATCAATAGCTTTATCCAATAAGCGTTCACTATTCGGGTTGACTGCTCCCCAACTTTCGGGATGACCGACCAGACGATGGTAGTTGATAACCAAAGGAACTTTTGTAAATGTGTTAGCATATAAGCTGGTCACCCAGTCCAGGGTTTCTTCCTTTATTTTTTCAGTACTTTCGGGTGTCGCCATTTTGGGATCTTCATAGACAACATAATGTGCTTCGCCCCATTTTCCCAAGCCATAGGCATCAATAAAAGAGGTCTTTTCAGGATCATTAAATTCCTTGGCTAAAGCTGTGATAAATTTGGTATAGTATTTTCTAAAAACCGGATCCTGAGGATAAGGTGTTTGTCTATCGGGATGATTTTCATTTTCCAAATAATATTTGGCTCCAAGGTCAAACACAAATTTGGGTGTATTTTGGCCTTGGTCGCGACCATCTACCACAATACGGAGCGCTATGGGCAACCCTCTCGTTTGTGCGCCTTTAAGAAGCTTTCCTATTTTAGAGTTTGGATCATCCCAGGCATAAACACCGTCACTGGGATTCAGCGAAGACCAGCTCGTGCGTACATAACATGCCGAAGCATAATCGATGGCTTTTACCTTTTTACCCAATGCTGGCACAAAATATTCGATATCCCAATACGTATCATCGGCATTACGGGGAGCATACATTACCCAACCATTTAAAGGATTGCGCAAGACTGAATGACCATCGTATTTTGGCTTTAATAAAATATATCCGGTGTTGCCCGAACCGCTTTTCCCTTCATTTTTTTGAGAAAAACCAAGCAATCCAGAAGTGCACAATAAGAGCGTTAAAATAATTTTTATTATCCAATTTGAGATTGTCTGTTTTTTTATCATTTCGTATCTGAACATATTTTCAAGTCTACTGGTTATTGTAATCCCATTGTGTCAGCCCCTTCTATAGTTTATCCTATATTGGTGTTGTTTCAACAAAACTGATTTATTGGGATATGGTACAAAATTAGCCACGACAGGCTACCGCTATGGTATTGATTTGTTCAGAAATGGTTCGTTTTTGTACAAAAATTAGGATATCGATGTCTTTCTTCATTTGTGATAAAGCTTTCCTGAGCGTTTCTATCTATGCTCATGATGGTTTTTGTTCTTATTTGTTGACTCAAAACTACAACACAATAGGCCCCTGGCCTACGGGCTTTAGACCAACGATAAGGAAAACTCGGTGAATGGCGGGAATGGGGAGGTTAATCGTAAATTGGTAGAAGAAGGATATATAGGAAAAAGTTACCAATTAAGAGATCATGGAATCAATCTTTAGAAAACTAATGTACTGCCTGATGCTTTTGTGTAATCTTCCCTTAGCTAGCTACATTCAAAACTAAAGAATTCCAATCAGAATTGCTATTGCTATCCTGTTGGAATGTGGGAAACTCGGAGAGTTTTCCATATTTCAACAGGAACTCTGTCGGTGTTAACTGCCCCAAAGAAGAGTGAGGTCTTTCATTGTTGTACATCCATGCCCACGCCTCTGCATATTTCCTTATCTCAGGCAGGCTGTCAAACATATAGCTGTCAAGTACATCCTGTCTGAAAGTTCTGTTAAACCGTTCAATCAAGCTGTTCTGTGTGGGCTTCCCAGGTTGGATGAATTCCCATTGTATGTTGTTCTGCTCACACCATCCACGCATGGCCTCAGCGACAAACTCCGGCCCATTGTCCGAACGGATCTTTTCGGGTTTGCCACGCCACTCCAGCAATTTTTCCAGTTCCCGAATCACCCGCTGAGCAGGCAGGCTTGTGTCAACAGTAATGGAAAGTGCCTCCCGACTGAAATCGTCGATGACGTTCAGTGTACGGATCGTCTTTCCACTGGCCAAAGTGTCGTGCATGAAATCAAGACTCCAGGTGATATTTGGTCCAATAGGACAGAGCAAAGGTGACTTTACCCTAGCTGGAAGACGTTTCTTGCGCTTGTTCCTCAGATTTAAACGCATGGCCGTGTATATCCTGTAAACACGTTTGTGGTTCCACATGTACTGTAACTTTCTAAGCCGGTGGTACATCATCCAGAAACCCCACGTGCGGTGCAGATCGGCCAGCTTTGACAGTTGCTCGATGACTTCCGTGTCATCTCTGCGCTTTGCGCGGTAATAAAAAACAGATGTACTGATGTTAAATGTGGCACAGGCCTGCCGTAGGCTCATCCCAAAATCTTCACGGACATAACCTACAAGCTCACGCTTTTCGGCAGGCCCTAAAGCTTTTTTTCGATAACGTCTTTTAAAACCGTGATCTGAAGGGTCTGCTCGGCAACGATCTTTTTATATTGCGCCAGCTCTTTTTCCATCTCTCTGAGCTGCTTGAGCTGGGAAACCTCCATGCCAGAATATTTGCTTTTCCATGAATAGAACGTTCCTTGGCTGATACCGTGCTCACGGCAGATGTCCGAAACCGATTGACCCGATTCCTGCTGTGATAAAATCTTGATGATCTGTGATTCGCTGAATTTACTCTTTTTCATTGTCCCTAAATTATCGCTTCCTATTTAGGCATAACTTCTGTTTCATTAAGCAGAATACGAAACAGACGATAATTGCGATATGAATGAATTTAATAGAGTCCTGGTTTTAAGGTGATACTAAAACCTATTCACGTATTCTGCTGATATAAATTCCTGAATTCAAGCGGTGTCTGGCGTGTAACCCTTTTGAATAGTTTGCTTAATGATTGTGGTTGTTCAAATCCTAAGTCATAGGCGATCTCGCTTACGGTAAGTGCTGTGGTAGAGAGTTTGAGCTTGGCAACCTCTATAAGTTTGAGCTGGATATGTTGGCTGGCATTACTTCCTGTTGTATTCTTCAACACGCTACTCAGATAATCGGGCGTTTTGTTCAATTTTTCACTGAAATACTTTACTGTTGGAAGCACCTGTTGCCTGTCGTTTTTATCGTTAAAATACAGTTCTAATAATTCCTCAAACTTAGTGAGTAATTCGTGGTTACTACGCTCCCGCGTAATGAATTGTCTTTTGTAATATCGATCTGCATAATTCAACAAGAGTTCGATTTGGGAGATGATGATCTTTTTACTGAAATCATCCATATTCTTGCTGTATTCTTCGCGGATGTTGTCCAAAAGGATACCCATATTGTACTCTTCCTCATCGGAAAGAAAAAGTGCTTCATTAATGGCATATCCGAAATATTCATATTGCTTTATCGTTTTTGCCAGCGTGGTATTCCATAAAAAATCGGGATGGATAAGCAGTATCCATCCCGATGGCTCCTGCCCGGGTAATTCATCGTTGAATTTAATATTTAGGATTTGTCCTGGTGCAAAAAATGACATCAAGCCTTCATCGAAGTCATAAGGCAATTGTCCATAATTAAATTTCCCCAGTACATTCTTCTTTAATGCAATGGAATAAAATGACTGCGACCAACATTTAATCGTTCCACTTTTATACATTTCCGCATAATCTACCAAGCTGATCAACGGGTGTAAAGGCTTAGGTAAATTATACAGACGGTGAAATTCACTAATCGTTTTAACTTGAATGATTTCTTCCATAGGTCAAATTTACCAAATAATTACAAGTTACTACCACCCGACACTTCAATTCGTTGAGCATTGATCCAATAAGCTTCTTCAGTACACAGAAAAGCAACTACAGCACCGATATCATTAGGCAAGCCAACTCGTCCCAAGGCTGTTTCGGCAGCTAATGCGGCATTCATTTCTTTGTTGTCTCTCACGGCACCTCCTAAAATATCGGTCTCGATAGCTCCCGGCGCTACTGAATTTGCCCGGATTCTTCGTGTTCCCAATTCTTTAGCTTGATATTTAGTAAGTACTTCAAGTCCGCCTTTCATAGAAGCATACGCCGCAAATCCCTGTGTGGCAAAACGCGTTAGTCCGGTTGAAATATTCACTATTCCTCCTCCGTCGTTCATCATACGTAAAGCGTGCTGGGTGATAAAGAAAGGTGCCATAAGATGGATGTGTATCATCTCCTTAAATTGATCAATGGTAGTATCCTCAAAAATTGAAAACGTAATAGCTCCTGCGTTGTTTATCAGATAATCTAATTGTAAGTTGTCGAAATCATTTTTTAGCAACGGTAATAATTTCTCCGAAAAAAAAGGGGCATAAGCTTCGTAGACGGCAACGTCCAATTGTAAAGCTGCCGCTTTATTTCCATAGGATTTTATCTGTTCCACAACCTCATTGGCTGCTTTTTCATTGGATAGGTAGGTGATAATTACATCTAAACCTTTTTTCGCTAAGTTAAGTGCTATATCCCGACCTATTCCACGGCTTCCGCCGGTTACTAATGCAATTTTTTGTTTGTTCATTATGATTTAATTTTAATTACCGTACAAAGGTCTTCAAAACATTAACAGCCGACGTATCCCAATCCGGTACGTTTGTGGCTAAATCCGCAATTCAATCAAGAAATACCATTAAATAAAAGATTTCGAGCTGAAAGCATTTTCACTATTAATAAGATGATTTTAAACTGAGTATGTTATCAATAGATTCATAGCCCTCATTCCCAAAGTAGATTCCAAGATATCACTAGAAGCCTCAAGATTGGTTTATTCCTCCTTCTTAGTCTGTTTTAATGTTTGTGATTCTGCGTACAATTTCTTTACAATTGTTATCGTTTATTCCGTACGAGCGGAAGTAACTTTGTCAAAAACAAATAATATGGATTTTATAAAAGCATTATTCAAAGACGTAATTGAAAATAAAAATTACGATGAAACATTGATTAATAAATATTTCAGTGAAAATTATATTCAGATTGTGGACAATGTGGAATTAGATTTTGAAACCTTTAAAAAACACATTAAAAAGTTGAAAGACAAAATTCAGCAAGTGGATATAGCATTTTTAAACTTAGCAGAAAATGACCATTCGATTTTCACTAAGCACCAAGTAACCAGCATTCTCAATACTGGTGAAGTGGTTAAACATAAAGTTTTTGCAGAATTTCTGATTAAAGACGGTAAGGTATTCAAATGTGAGGAAATGACATTGCAAATAGAAGGTAGCCCGAACGAAAGCAATTTAGGGTCAGCAGTATAATAGCAGCATATTATGGAAATAGTAAATAGTACGAAAAATGACATACCTGAAATTTTTAAACTTTATAAATTAGCCACATCTTTGCAGAAGGAAAAGTTTCCTGAAAATCAATGGCCACAATTTGATAAAGCATTAATCGAAGAGGAAATTATTGATAATCGACAATTTAAATTATTGATTGATGGGGAGATTGCGTGCGTTTGGGCAATTACATACAGCGACCCGGAAATTTGGAAAAATGACGATGGGGTATCTGCTCTTTATATTCATAGAATAGCCACAAACCCGAATTTCAGAGGTAACAATTATGTAAAGATCATCGTAGATTGGTCAAAAGACTTCGCCAAAGACAAAAAATACATCCGTATGGATACCTGTGGGGAAAATAAAAGGCTGATTCAACATTACCAAAATTGTGGTTTCAATTTTTTAGGGATCGAAAAGCTAAGAGATTTTGCGGATCTTCCTTCTCATTACCACAATGCAGATGTTTGTTATTTTGAGATTAAATTAGATTAACAACGTTTTTAAAGTGAACAAAATAATGAAAGTTAATGACTGAACAGGAACAAAATCAATTAAATCAATACCTATTTGGGTTGGCTAAAAAAGAAAACTATAAGAAAGGAACGATCATTATTAAAGAAGGTGAAGTTTCCTCCAAGTTCTATTATTTAGAAAAGGGTATACTCAGAGGTTGGACAAATAATGACGGGAAGGAAATTACCTTTCAATTTCTTTTTGAAGAACAACTATTTTGTGCTACTGAAAGCTTCTTTTATAACACCCCCTGTTCCTACAGTATTGAGACGATTGAAGATTCGGTCCTTTTGTACATTGATAAAGAGGAAATGAATTTGTTGCAAAATGATAAAAGCTTTGAAAAACTGTTCAACAAGTACCTGATTAGCCGTCTTGCATTATACCAAAATTTGTTGATTGCACGTATCCAGGATAAACCAGAAGTCCGTTATAGGAAATTATTTCAAGAAAAACCTGAGATACTCTTACGTATTCCGCAACATTATGTTGCATCTTATTTAGGAATTACACCTGTTTCGTTAAGTAGAATACGAAACAGGCAGTAATTCATGCACAAATTTCTAATTATTTTTTACTATTCTTTTTCTTAACAATTGTTATCGTTCAAGCATTTGCTACTTCTCAACTTTGCAGTATAAAATTTAAGCAAAGTAAAAATGAGAGTAGTAATCGTATTCAATCATCCCTACGAAGGTAGCTTTGGAAACGCAATTTTAAATTCCGTGACCAAAGGGCTTAAAGATGCAAATCACGAAATAGATCTTATGCATCTTGATAATGATGGATTTAATCCTGTAATGTCTAAGGCAGACTTGAAAGCATTTGTGGACCACAAACCTGTGGATCCACAAGTAATAGACTATAATGAACGACTGGAAAAAGCAAACCACCTAATTTTTATTTTTCCCATTTGGTGGGATTTAATGCCAGCAATGACCAAAGGATTTATTGATAGAGTTCTTACTCCAGGTGTTGTATACGATCACCATCCAAGGGGTTTTGGTTTAGTACCCCTTTTAAAAAACTTAAAAGGTGTGACAGTGATCACAACCATGAATAAACCCAAAATAATGTATTCGCTACTTATTGGCAACTTAATCAAGAAAGCAATGATAAAAAGTGTTTTCAAAACTATGGGATATAAAAATCTTAAATGGATTAGCTATAACATGGTAAAGTCAGTAAGTCAGGAAAAAAGGGTGAAATGGTTAACTGATATTGAAAATAGGTTTTCAAAATTTAACTAAACTTGGAATTATGAAACTGAATAGAAACTATATTACTCCTTTTGTATCCTTAGTTTTCCTTGTAGTCGGAATATCTGGCTTATTGATGCTTTTCCATTTATTTGATGGTTATACAGAAGTTGTACACGAAATTTTAGGTGCGTTTTTCATTATATGTGCCATTTTCCACATTATACTCAATTGGAAAGCATTAAGAATACATTTCAAGAAAGGTGTCTTTATTCCTGCTTTATTAGGTGTATTAACTCTATCTGTTATACTAATTATCTCAGAAAGGATGTCTCCTCCCGTGGACCTAATCATTTTCAATAAAATGATAAAAGCACCTATCAATGATGCTTTTAAGGCGTTAGATGTCAATTATGAAAAAGCATCTGAAAAACTGAGGGGAAATGGTATATCAATTGAAAAAGCTACTACAATAGAAGACATTTGGATTAACAACGATTCTAATCCAGAAGAAATAATTGATTTGATTATGAGTGAATAGTTTAAAAATCGATCACTTACGAAATATCTAGACATCATAAATTGATAATATTTGATAAGTGGTTAAGGAGCGACAACACAAATGAAAATTATAGTAATGAAATATTTAGTAGTAGAAAATAGTGAAGAACGAGTAGATGAATGTCTCTATGATATTGCAGACTTCTTCTGGAACAATGGAAACCAAGTCTATATAAGCAACAATTATAGTAATGAAGATGACTATTGGCATTTTGTAAAATATTGTGATTGGTTAGTGCTATTTATTTGAGATGGCTCTGAAGTTGCTACATTTGAGTGGACATTAAGTTAAGAGAATTTTAATAACTTAAGAGACTTATGTCAAGAGAAAGA
>NZ_JACAIS010000017.1 GCF_030325625.1 Sphingobacterium sp. N143
CGGTGAAGAAAGTAAATAAGGGCACACGGGGGATGCCTAGGCTCTCAGAGGCGAAGAAGGACGTGATAAGCTGCGATAAGCTTTGGGGATTGGCAAATGCGACTTGATCCAAAGATTTCCGAATGGGGCAACCTGGCATGTTGAAGACATGTCGTATAATACGCGAACGCGCTGAACTGAAACATCTAAGTAGGCGTAGGAGAAGAAAATAACAATGATTTCCCAAGTAGTGGCGAGCGAACGGGAAGTAGCCCAAACCGTTTATGTTACGGCATAAGCGGGGTTGTAGGACCACAATATTGTACAATGCTATGAACTGGAAGCAGGTGGGAAACTGCGCGATAAGGGTGAGAGCCCCGTACAGGTAAAGAATATTGACATAGTGGTATCCTGAGTACCGCGGGACCGGAGAAATCCTGTGGGAATCCACCAGCACCATCTGGTAAGGCTAAATACTCCTGAGAGACCGATAGTGAACCAGTACCGTGAGGGAAAGGTGAAAAGAACCCCGAACAGGGGAGTGAAAAGAACCTGAAACCGTGTGCTTACAAGCGGTTGGAGCAGGCAGGTCCTGTGACAGCGTGCCTTTTGCATAATGAGCCTACGAGTTACTCTTGTCTGGCAAGGTTAAGCCCTTCAGGGGCGCAGCCGAAGCGAAAGCGAGTCTTAATAGGGCGCATAGTCAGATGAGGTAGACGCGAAACCTTGTGATCTACCCTTGGGCAGGTTGAAGTTGCAGTAACATGTAATGGAGGACCGAACCGATAAACGTTGAAAAGTTTCCGGATGACCTGAGGGTAGGGGTGAAAGGCCAATCAAACTGGGAAATAGCTCGTACTCCCCGAAATGTTTTTAGGAACAGCGTGAGAATAGAGTCTGACAGAGGTAGAGCTACCGATTGGGTGCGGGGGAGTCAAATCCTACCAAATCCAGACGAACTCCGAATGCTGTCAGATATGTCTTGCAGTGAGGCTTTGGGTGCTAAGGTCCAAGGCCGAGAGGGAAAGAACCCAGACCATCAGCTAAGGTCCCCAAATTCGTTCTAAGTTGAACTAACGAGGTCCGGTTGCCCAGACAGCTAGGATGTTGGCTTGGAAGCAGCCATTCATTTAAAGAGTGCGTAACAGCTCACTAGTCGAGCGGCCGGGCGTGGATAATAAACGGGCATCAAGAACGGTACCGAAGCTATGGATTTGCATTGAGAGATATGCATCTGGTAGGGGAGCATTCCATATGGGGTGAAGATACCTGGTGATGGGTGTTGGACCGTATGGAAAAGCAAATGTAGGCATAAGTAACGATAAGGCGGGTGAGAAACCCGCCCACCGAAAGACCAAGGTTTCCTGATCAACGTTAATCGGATCAGGGTCAGTCGGGACCTAAGGCGCACCCGAAAGGGGCAAGCCGATGGACAACTGGTTAATATTCCAGTACTCTTATTAACTGCGATGTGGTGACGGAGTAGTGACACTGCCGCGAACTGACGGAATAGTTCGTTGAAAGGCGTAGGTATTGGGGTTGTAGGCAAATCCGCAACTCTAGCTGAAACCCAATAGTACAGCAAAGCTTCGGTGGCGCTGATAGAGCAGGTAAACAGACTTCCAAGAAAACCCGCTAAGCTTCAGGTTAATAAGACCCGTACCGCAAACCGACACAGGTGGTCGAGGAGAGAATCCTAAGGTGCTCGAGTGAGTCATGGCTAAGGAACTCGGCAAAATGGCCCTGTAACTTCGGGAGAAGGGGCGCTGTCTCAGCGATGAGCAGCCGCAGTGAAAAGGCCCAGGCGACTGTTTAACAAAAACATATGGCTTTGCAAAATCGCAAGATGAAGTATAAGGCCTGACACCTGCCCGGTGCTGGAAGGTTAAGAGGGGATGTCATCTTCGGAGAAGCATTGAATCGAAGCCCCAGTAAACGGCGGCCGTAACTATAACGGTCCTAAGGTAGCGAAATTCCTTGTCGGGTAAGTTCCGACCTGCACGAATGGTGTAACGATCTGGGCGCTGTCTCAGCCATGAGCTCGGTGAAATTGTGGTATCGGTGAAGACGCCGGTTACCCGCAACGGGACGGAAAGACCCCATGCACCTTCACTATAGCTTAACATTGAGATTGGGTACAGGATGTGTAGGATAGGCGGGAGATATTGAAGCGTGTTCGCCAGGATGCGTGGAATCGCCCTTGAAATACCGCCCTTTCTGTATTCGGTTTCTAACTCCGCATTGCGGAGGACATTGTTTGGTGGGTAGTTTGACTGGGGTGGTCGCCTCCAAAAAGGTAACGGAGGCTTTCAAAGGTAAGCTCAGTACGCTTGGTAACCGTACGTGGAGTGCAATGGCATAAGCTTGCTTGACTGTGAGACCGACAAGTCGAACAGGGTCGAAAGACGGACATAGTGATCCGGTGGTTCTGTATGGAAGGGCCATCGCTCAAAGGATAAAAGGTACGCTGGGGATAACAGGCTGATCTCCCCCAAGAGCTCATATCGACGGGGAGGTTTGGCACCTCGATGTCGGCTCGTCACATCCTGGGGCTGGAGAAGGTCCCAAGGGTTGGGCTGTTCGCCCATTAAAGTGGCACGCGAGCTGGGTTCAGAACGTCGCGAGACAGTTCGGTCCCTATCTGTTGTGGGCGTTGGAAGTTTGAGTGGATCTGACCTTAGTACGAGAGGACCGGGTTGGACAGACCTCTGGTGAACCTGTTATGCCGCCAGGTGTACGGCAGGGTAGCTACGTCTGGAATAGATAAGCGCTGAAAGCATCTAAGTGCGAAACTAGCCACGAGATGAGACTTCCTTATAGGGTCGTAGGAGATGACTACGTTGATAGGCCATAGGTGTAAAGGTTGAGAGACCAAAGCCGAGTGGTACTAATAGCCCGAAGCTTTCTCAAGCAGACAGACACTGTTGTCTTCCTCTTTAATTTTTGAA
>NZ_JACAIS010000018.1 GCF_030325625.1 Sphingobacterium sp. N143
AAATTAATAAATTTATAACGCAAAATACTCCTTAAGGAATTTGACCTATGTGTCTAATTTAGTTTGAAGACATACAAAGAGCATTAGTTGAATTGTAACATTTTAAATATTGTGGAAAACTTTCTTTTATAAAATGGAAAACGCATCTATGAAACATCCGATGTTCTTTCTCTGCCCCATGGTAGAATATCCCCTTCATCTTTCCATTTATTAGAATTGGTTCTATTACAATATTTTCCATTATACTTTAAGATATAAAGAATCGAAAGTTCCACATACCACAATCCCAAATCTAGAACTTGAAATGTCATTTTATTAGATACTGCGAGCATTTTCCTTCTCTTATTTACGTTACCATGGACTAAGGCATTTCTTATCTCCGTAATTGCACAAGGTCCATTGTTTCCATTAAAACTTATTAAACTATTATAATAGGGAGGAATTTCTATGGGTACGTTTAATTCATTTAGAATATACTCAATCTTTTGAGAAGCAGTTATTTTCTGCTTAGAATTAACTTTTTGCAGCTTTTCAACAATCAGCCAATTATAGATAAGTTCTAATGCTGTTTGCATCATCACAATAGCGCCTTCAATTTTTCCCGAACTCGAATTAGCTTCACAATACCAATGTATCAAAGTTATTAGAAAATCCTTATCCATTTCGTCCTGCCAAAGCTTATTAAATTCCTGCCAAAGATCTGTAAAATCGGGAGAATGGATATTACTCCAAGAACTCACATATCTATATTCTTCAATTATTCCAGATGAAAAATTATTCCAAACTGGTCGACCTTTTGATATCCCATTATAAAGAATTGGCGTAATTCTTCGCCCATTAATAAAACTAAAGAAGAAGATAAGTTTGAGTTGTATATCTTCCAAACCTGCTTTATTGTCTCCTGGAATAATTCCACCAACATATGTTAATTCGATTCCTCCATAAGATCGGAGTAGATTAAATTTATCTTTATGATCGGCAACCTTATCAAAAAATATCAATGGATCATTTGACGAAATAATAAAACGATCTCTAGAACCGCCCATCTGCTGGCCATCAGTTATAATATTTCCCAAGGTAAAATCTGTGAGATTTGGAATATAAAAGATAATCTCCTCCTCCTCTATATTATCTATTTTCCATACAAAATTGTCAGAAAAACCTTTTAACGAAGATTTAGCCGGATCAGAATTTATCTGAGTATCTGTTAAGAAAAATTTTCCATACGCCTCATTATTTATTATGATATCAAATAGATGGTCAGCTAAATCAATATTTGAATCTGTTTGTTTAATAATGCCAGTAATATATACTTTTGCACGGCTTATTATCCTATATTCGATGACACCATCAACAACAATTAAATTTTCTTCATTTTTTAAGATGAATTCACCTGAATAAATTATATGACTCTTGTTCTCACAAGTGATAGGATGTTTTAATCTGAATGGTTTGTCCATATATAAAAAAGTTAATTCTAAGAACTAGGAGCCCATATCAATATTTGTTTATATTACATTTCATCTAACAAGTACCCTTTTAGTAAAAGTCTAGACCTTATTGCGTCAAAAAAAGTTCTTACTCCCGTCAACGAATTTTTCATTATATCTATTTGCTCATTATACTTTAATACATTCCCAGTTCCAGCATAATAGATATTACCATCAGGCGAAATAGTACTACGTCTATCAGGCTCAAGTTTAGAAAAACAATGAGTCATTGAATTTCTAATAGAATTCGCGCGCTCTAAATCGTATTTCATCTGAGTTATCAGATCCGAAAGACCAAAAACATCGTTAGTTTCTAGCTTTTTACTTATAGAAATTAATCCAACTGATTTTTCAGGAAGCTCTAGATCAAATGCTAGATTTATGATCTGAAGTAAAATATCTCTTGTCGATATAAGGTAGTAGAATGACATCTCGCAATACATCTCATATTGAAATAAATTAATTATTTTGGTTTCACTTATAAAATCGTCATCTTCCAACACTATTCCTCGATGATAGTTTACGAGAGTATTAACATAACTCTGTCTGAGGTTCCAAATCTTTTTGTTCAAGAGATTATCCCAATGTTCAAGATTCTGTAGTACCTTAACTTCCCTAATGGATTTGTGTCCATCCCAGATCAGAACATGTTCTTTAATATGAGGAAAGCCAAATTTAATAATATCAGGAAAATCCTTCGAAAACTTATTCCATTCCTCTTTTGATGGATAAGAATAATCATCCATTTTTAATATCATAATCAAATATATAAAATGCATAAAAACAGTAGACAATGCCCAAATTGGGCATTATCAATATTATACTCTCTAAATTAGGTAGGCTATTACTATCAGTATCTAATTTACCTTATTTATTTAAAATTAATACGTCAGCTATTTATTACCTATATTATTATATAGACATAAGGCTAAGTTATCAAATTTAAAAGCTGATTGGAATTGCAACAATAAAATGGACACATAGTTAAGCTGCAATATTTTGTTTATTGATTTTTCTAGCAAACTCCTCT
>NZ_JACAIS010000019.1 GCF_030325625.1 Sphingobacterium sp. N143
AGTAGTCCCGAGCAGATTTGAACTGCTGACCCCTACATTATCAGTGTAGTGCTCTAACCAACTGAGCTACGGGACTAGCTATTCTGTTCATCTCTTCTATCGGTACTGCTCCTCTCGGGGCGGGCACTTTCTTCTGATGTTTCTATTCTTTTCAATCATATGTACGTGACGAGCACCGATCCTAAGATGCTCTAGAAAGGAGGTATTCCAGCCGCACCTTCCGGTACGGCTACCTTGTTACGACTTAGCCCCAATTATCGGTTTTACCCTAACACGCTCCTCGCGGTAACATGCTTTAGGTACCCCCAACTTTCATGGCTTGACGGGCGGTGTGTACAAGGCCCGGGAACGTATTCACCGCGTCATTGCTGATACGCGATTACTAGCGAATCCAACTTCATGGGGTCGAGTTGCAGACCCCAATCCGAACTGTGAATGGCTTTTAGAGATTAGCATGCTGTTGCCAGCTAGCTGCCCGCTGTACCATCCATTGTAGCACGTGTGTAGCCCCGGACGTAAGGGCCATGATGACTTGACGTCGTCCCCACCTTCCTCGCTGTTTGCACAGGCAGTCTGTTTAGAGTCCCCACCACTACATGCTGGCAACTAAACATAGGGGTTGCGCTCGTTGCGGGACTTAACCCAACACCTCACGGCACGAGCTGACGACAGCCATGCAGCACCTAGTTTCCTGTCCCGAAGGACGGATGCGTCTCTGCATCCTTCAGTAACTTTCAAGCCCGGGTAAGGTTCCTCGCGTATCATCGAATTAAACCACATGCTCCTCCGCTTGTGCGGGCCCCCGTCAATTCCTTTGAGTTTCACCCTTGCGGGCGTACTCCCCAGGTGGATAACTTAACGCTTTCGCTAAGACGCTGGCTGTCTATCGCCAACATCGAGTTATCATCGTTTAGGGCGTGGACTACCAGGGTATCTAATCCTGTTCGATCCCCACGCTTTCGTGCATCAGCGTCAATACCAGCTTAGTGAGCTGCCTTCGCAATCGGAGTTCTAAGACATATCTATGCATTTCACCGCTACTTGTCTTATTCCGCCCACTTCAAATGGATTCAAGCCCATCAGTATCAAAGGCACTGCGATGGTTGAGCCACCGTATTTCACCCCTGACTTAACAGGCCGCCTACGCACCCTTTAAACCCAATAAATCCGGATAACGCTCGGATCCTCCGTATTACCGCGGCTGCTGGCACGGAGTTAGCCGATCCTTATTCTTCCAGTACATTCAGACAGGTACACGTACCTGCGGTTATTCCTGGACAAAAGCAGTTTACAACCCATAGGGCAGTCATCCTGCACGCGGCATGGCTGGTTCAGGCTTCCGCCCATTGACCAATATTCCTTACTGCTGCCTCCCGTAGGAGTCTGGTCCGTGTCTCAGTACCAGTGTGGGGGATTCTCCTCTCAGAGCCCCTAGACATCGTCGCCTTGGTAAGCCGTTACCCTACCAACTAGCTAATGTCACGCGAGCCCATCTCCATCCTATAAATATTTAATCAACTGAACATGCGAACTGTTGATGTTATGCGGTGTTAATCTCTCTTTCGAGAGGCTATCCCCCTGATAGAGGTAGGTTGCTCACGCGTTACGCACCCGTGCGCCACTCTCATTAAGCTAAAGCAAGCTTTAGCTTAAATCCCGTCCGACTTGCATGTATTAGGCCTGCCGCTAGCGTTCATCCTGAGCCAGGATCAAACTCTCCATTGTAAAATGAAGTTTTTGATTCCAACTATTTATAATAATCAGAATTCTTTTTT
>NZ_JACAIS010000001.1 GCF_030325625.1 Sphingobacterium sp. N143
TTAAATCTAATGCTTTTTGATGAAAACACTCCTTATGATTTTAAATTAACGTGTCCACTTTTTGCTGACGATTTACATTTGGAAAAGTAGGTTGCTTTCAAGATGAGGTAGGAGAGGATAGCATAAACAACGGGTAATTCTTGGTCCATATGAACTAAGAATTACCCGTTGAAACAATTTACGTTACCACCTTTTCAAATCTGTCTGCTTATTCATCTCGCAGGCTATCCACTGGATTGGCCCTAGCGGCTAAGTAGGATTTTGAAAACAACACCAATGTCGCAATGGACAATAGTCCGATTGCCGACAATGGAAATAACCACCAGCTGAATTCAGTTCGGTAGGCAAATTCTTCAAGCCACTTATTGCCAAAAAACCAGGCGACCGGAAATGCAATGAGACAGGCGATACCGACAAGGCTCAATAGGTTTTTCATCAGCAGGCCTATGATCTGAACGATGGATGCGCCCAGCACCTTGCGGATGCCAATTTCTTTTGTCTTTTGATTTGCCGTGAACAGTCCAAGTCCGAATAAGCCCAATACGGCAATTATAACCGAGAGGCTGACTGCCCATGTCAATAATTTGGAAAGTCTCTTTTCCTGATGATAGAAATTTGCGATGGATTCGTCCAAAAATTTGAATTCGAAATCATCATTCGGAAAGATTTCCTTGTAGCTTTTTGATATTTTGTCAATGGTATTCTTCCAGGATTCTGGATGTTGCTTGTCCAGCCGGACGTGTAACATAAAACCATCTGGATTGGAAGCATAGATCAAAGGTTTCAGGTAGGTGCCCCGCGCTGCGCCGATATCAAAGTTTTTCATGACGCCAACGATGGTCATGGCCCCTTTGTTAAGCGTCGAGCCAATGGCTTCTTCGGGTGATTTTATTTTTAACAATTCAAGGGCTTTTTCATTGACAAGGACCTCGGTAAGGGAATCCCTCGGCTGGATGTTCCTGCCGGCCACTAATGGGATATGATAGACCGACAGGTAATGTTCATCTCCATTTCTGGTGTCAATGTTCATCCCGTCTTTATCATTGGATTTGTCGACCACAATGGAAGTGGTCATCATGCCCGAAAATGCCGGGGCCTGGTTGCCAAAACTGACCGCCTGCACCTCAGGGAAATCGGCAATCTTATTTTTTAAGACTTTCCCTTTATCCGAATTTTGATAGAATCCGGGTATGGTGAATGTTAAAATGGCATCTTTCTCAAAGCCCATGTCCTTATGGGTCATGTAGGAAATCTGTTTGACAACGAGAATGACACAGATTAAAAATACCTGAGCCAATACAAACTGGAAGACAGTCATCAATTTTCTCACCCAGCTGCTGCGCAATAGATTGGAATTTTTGCTGGCCTGATTTTTCAGTGCCATCACAGGACTGTATCCGGTCATGATCCAGGAGGGATAGATCCCCGCCAATAAGGTCACGACAATGAGCTGTGCAAGAATAAAAAGGATGGTGCTTAAATTTAATAAATTGGAAACTTTTAGGCTAGCGGGTACAAAGCCATCAAATGCTTTGAAGAGGATCGGCGTGATCAGAACGGATAATAAGGTTGCACTGAGGGCTATCAAAAAAGTTTCGGTCAGAAATTGTACCGTCAGTTTCGCCTTTGAACTTCCCAGGGTTTTCCGCACGCCCACTTCTTTTGCCCGTTCCGTTGACTTGGCTGTGGAAAGGTTAATAAAGTTGATCACACCCAATAACAGCAGAAAAATCGCCAGGATAATTAAATTCCTCAACGTGTCGGGGTTGGTTGAATTATAATTATACGCTGGATTGAAATGTACATCCGATAGGGGCTGAAGCTCAAATTTTTCCTTAAAGCCGTCATTCACCTTTTTGTATTTATTGGTGAGGTCTAACATGGTTTTTTCAATAGAACTAGGATTGACCCCTTTTGGAAGCTTCAACAGTAGGTTGTACGAATCATTGTAATTGGTCCAGGATTCCCAGCTGAATATTTTTTTTAAGGTTGGATAAAGTGGAATGGTAGCCGTTGAAATAAATCCCTGATATTTAAAGTCAGAATTTTCCTTCATCTCCCGCACTACCCCCGAAACGACCAGTTGAATCGAATCCCCAAAGCTGATCACTTTTCCCAATACCTCTGCGGCATTCAGGTCAGGGAAAAAGCGTCCTGCGTTTTTGTCCGTCAATACGATATGATTGGCCTGACTCAATGAACTGGCATTGCCGGAAAGCCATTTATGGGGATAGATGTCAAAGTATTGGCTATTGGTAAAGATGAGCTTATTGTCCTTGGTGAAGGTGCTGAAGTCAGCTGAAGGGCCTGTTGCTATTTTTATCTTCTCTTCGTAGCTTTTATAGATAGGTACAATTTTGTCAAGGTTTGATACCTCAGTCTCCAGGGCATTGGCTAAGGGTACCAGGACACCGGCAAGTTTATAGGTCCCGTTACTGACTACACGGTATACCCTTTCTTGATGCTGGACATGTTTGTCAAAACTAAGGTCATATTGAACAAATAGAAAAATAATCAATGATGCACTGATCCCTATCGCTAAGCTAAATACATTGATCACGGAAATGAGTTTATCCCTTTGAATTGCCCGGATGGCTGTCTTAAAGAAATTTTTGAACATGGTTACCAATTTTTAACTAGCTAAGGCTAGATGAGTTTATATCAGATCGTTTGATACGATAAAAAACAATTCATTTGCCAATAATTTAAACGTTTGATATATAGCATGTTGTTTTGATTTTAAGGTTTGGTGCTGTTCGATTCCGAACGTTCTGTTTGTCCATTTTCGGACAAAACCTTGTTGCCTTGTCAGGGGTATTCATTGGTAAAAAGGATACGGACATGTTTATGATCATTTGATTTGAATGCCAGTTAATTGCAAAACCTAATGTTAAATTTAATAGGAGCTGCGTGAGAAGGTTATAAATTGATTTATATTTGGGCGAAAAAATAAATATAACACGTAATATATGTCTCTACGCTATGTGCTCGCTCTATGCTGTTTGCTGTTGCTCAATATGTTAAAGGCTCAAGAGCATGTTCTCGATACTGCCACTACCGTGGATTCTGCCAAGTTTCTTAAAAAAGTTCCTTATATACAGCTGGCTGCTCCTGTTGCGTTGCTGTCGTATGGGATTATTGCTCAGGAAAGCCACTTTCTAAAACAACGGAATTTGGAGATCAGGGCGGAGGTCATGGAAGATATCGATGGAAAGTTTACGATTGACGATTTTAGCCAATATGCGGGGACGACAAGTTTCTTTTTACTGGATGCGGTTGGCATTGAAGCAAAACATACATTGAAACAGCGTTTGTTTACAGCAGCGGTCTCCCATGCGATTATGGCAGCAACTGTAATGACCATGAAAAATACGGTTCCTGTTTGGAGGCCAGATAGTTCTGCGATGAATTCTTTTCCATCAGGCCATACAGCGACCGCATTTGTCGGGGCAGAGTTGCTCTGGCAGGAGTATAGGCATCAGTCGATCTGGTATGGCATAGCTGGATATGCAGTAGCCACAGGAACGGGATGCTTTCGGATGTACAATAACAAACATTGGCTATCTGATGTGGCCATGGGAGCGGGGATCGGTATTCTAAGTACAAAAATCGCTTATTGGCTGCTGCCTTTGATGGATCATCATGTACAGGATGCTAAGAAGAATTATGCTGTATTGCCAACTTATAATGGAAAGCAGTTTGGCTTCAGTGGGAGTATCAATTTTTGATCAGGTGTATATTGAGTGCTTATTTTCATGTATGATGGCCCAAAGTTATACCAGTGGTTCATAAAAAGAAGTGCCCCATTTGAGGCATTTCTGGATAAGTAAAAAATAATAATTAATCGTTCGGCATGACTTCCAACCGTCCATCCGGGTGGATGCGCAGGTCTACTTCATGATGTCCGGATTCCAGTTCAAATGCGTAATAATGTGTGTTGGGTACCTCCACCAATTCAACCTCTTCAATGCGATAGGATGTATATTGGCTAGCACTCAAATAGTCCATGATATCCTGTGGGACCAGGTTGACGGCAAGGTCACTGCTGGTTCTGATCCAGGTGCCATCGCTGCTGAATTGACTATCTTTTTTGATTGAACCTTCGATAAACTCGACCTCGATGCGGCCATGCTCCATATCTACATCGATCAATTTGTAACCTGGATGTTTTTTTGCCAGGTATTCAGCAACAGGAGCTGGCAATTGGTTGGGTAGGTAATTGTTTTCATGATCGTCATCGGCAAATGCCTTAATCAAGGTGCCATCCTCCAGGAAATAAAGGTCAAACTCGGTCTCACCCTGTTCGACTTCCAGCACATAGAAAGGTTCGTTACTCAATCGTTGTATATAATCCACATCTTCAATACGCCAATCGGCATAATCGCTCTGGCCAAAAACAGTTTTGATGGCTGTCGGGATCAGGCTAACGGGAATTTCAGTCTCCGTGAGCTGCCAAGTTCCAGCGCCATCAAACCAGGCTTTCGTATCCTTGTTTTCCACACGGAACTCTACCAGGCTATGATTGTCCTGAGTGGACCATTTTACCCCCGAAGCCTGAGGGTACATCTTGGCGAAATTCGCTTCTGCTGCAGTGTTAGCCTTATAGTCATCATCTTTTGAACAATTGGAGAACACCATAAGGGAAAGTGCAACCAGGCACAGATTAAAAATTTTTTTCATAATCGTCTATTTAATGTGCTTCAAAGATGCGGAGTGATTCTGGAAAGATTTTGGAAATAGTGGTCATTCGGTGAATTACCGGACCGGTCTTATATACCGTCAAAGATGATCAATGATAGGAATATGCTATAAGCGATGATTGAATTCGCATTGTTCAATTTATAACCTCTAGCTAACCGTTCATTTTTTTGTGAACAATCTGGATGCTTCATTGTTAAAAATGTAAATAACGGTCTTATATTTTTGGGGAATATATAATTTTTATTATATTCTTCACCTTATCTTACATTTTCAATAAAAATAGTATTATGAACAATCTAGAAATCAACGAAGTCCAACAGCATTGGGATAAATTTCTTTCCTCTGCCATTGCTTGGGCTCCTCGTATTATTACTGCCGTAATCTCTGCTTTACTTATTTATTTGATCGGTTCGTGGATTATCCGGATCATCAAAGGGATGATTGACAAGGCTTTTAAAAAACGCCAGATGGATGTCTCCCTGCAACGTTTCTTGAGCAATCTGATCAGCTGGGTTTTAAACATACTGCTATTTATTGTGGTCGTTACGCAGCTTGGCGTACAGACGTCGGCTTTTGTGGCGATCATCGGTGCGGCGGGGTTGGCCATTGGCCTGGCCTTGCAAGGCTCATTGTCCAATTTTGCTGGTGGCATACTGATTCTGTTACTGAAACCTTTTCGGGTGGGCGATTATATTACCTCTAGTGCTGACGTCTCCGGAACGGTCAATGAAATCGATATTTTCAATACCAAATTGACGACCCCTCAAAATCAGGAGGTCGTTGTCCCCAATGGGGTTTTATCCAATAGCAGCATTACCAACTACAGCAAGCTTGGGACACGCCGTACCTGGTTTGATATTGGCGTAGCCTATAATGCAGACCTCAAACAGGCCAAAGAAATATTACTGCAGGTGATCGCCAATAATGAGGCGGCATTTAAGCAACCTGCACCACAGGTGGTCGTTACTGAGCTCGGCGATAGTGCCATCAACCTGTCCGTTCGTGTCACGACCTCAAACGATAAATTTTGGGATATGCAGGAACAATTGTTGATCGACTGTAAGGCCGCATTGGATGCGGCGGGTATTGAGATCCCATTTCCGCAACGTGACATCCATATTCGCACAAATGCGCAATAGTCAATCAGGAAGCCTAGGCCATGATGGGATCTAGGCTTCTTTATACATATAAAAATTAAATTATAGTGATATTTTCAAAATCAACTTTTAATAAAGGAATAGTCGCTCCGAGCCTGCTGTTTATCATCGGGATATGCCTGCTTTCGGTATTTTTTCCGACTTTGACTGTGACCATTTTGGACCAGGTGAAAGCATTTATTTTTGTCAACCTCAACTGGGTTTATGTGTGGGGAGTTACCTTATTTGTGATTTTCCTGGTATACCTGATGTTCAGCAAGTTTGGCAATATCAAGCTGGGGAGCAACGATAGCAAGCCCCAGTATTCTTTTTTCTCCTGGATTTCTATGCTCTTTGCTGCTGGAATGGGAATTGGATTGATGTACTTTAGTGTTGCCGAACCGATGCAGCATTACTCAACGGACGTGTTTGGCGCCAATCATTATGTCAACCGGGCAAAGAATGCACAGCTTTATACTTTCTTTCACTGGGGGATACATGCCTGGGCAATTTATGGGGTGGTCGGACTGGCGCTGTCCTACTTCGCTTACCGCTACCGGCTTCCACTTTCACTCAGGAGCTGCTTTTACCCTTTGTTAAAAAATAAGATCAATGGAAAATGGGGGAATGCGATTGATGTATTTGCGCTCTGCAGTACCTTCTTCGGCATTACAACGACATTGGGTTTTGGCGTGGTGCAGGTCAATGCCGGGCTACAGACCTTAGGACTGGTGCCTGAAAGCAGCTTTACCTATCAGATTGCGATTGTGGCCGTGCTGACCTTCTTGTCAATCCTCTCGGCGACAACGGGTGTGGACAAGGGTGTGAAGCTGCTTAGCAACATCAACATCATCACCGTGGTTATCCTGCTGTTGTTTGTCCTTTTTCTAGGACCTACGGTCTACCTGATCGGCAGTTTTACTGAAGGGATCGGAAATTATATCAATAATTTCTTCGGGCTGACATTCGATACACATGTCTATGACGAAGCGACCTTGCCCTGGTTTTACAGCTGGACCATCCTTTACTGGGCCTGGTGGATTTCATGGTCGCCTTATGTCGGGCTCTTTATCGCCAAAATCTCCAAAGGGCGCACCATCCGTGAGTTTGTGGCTGCCGTGCTTATTATCCCGACCTTATTCAATTTTATCTGGATGTCGGTATTTGGCAATAGTGCGATCTGGTTTGATATTAACATCGCCAAAGGTGCCTTAAGTGCATTGGCTGAAAATCCGGACGCATTGATGTTCAGGTTTCTGGATTACTTGCCCTTAGCTAAACTTGTCAGTTATCTGGTTATTCTTATCATTGTCATATTTTTTGTCACCTCTGCCGATTCAGGGATCTTCGTCATGAACAGCATTGCCACCAAGAATGCGGCGAAATCTCCAAAATGGCAGATGGTATTCTGGGGTGCCCTGCTGGCGGTATTGGCCTTGATGCTGCTCAATACGGGTGGGCTGGAAGCGCTCCAGACCATGACGCTCATCACAGCACTACCATTTTCCATTATTATGGTCCTGTTTTGTGTCAGCCTGGTGAAAGCGCTGATTATTGACCAGCGTTATTACGACCGTGATTTTTCGGTCACCACCATTCCATGGTCGGGCGAATTTTGGAAGGACCGCCTCAGGCAGATCGTTTCGTTTAAAAGCAGGGAGTCTGTCGATAGCTTTATTCATAACACCGTGAAGCTGGCCTTCGAAGATCTTTGCCATGAATTTAAAGACAACGGTATTGAAGCCAAGGTACAGCTCCTGGAAGCACCGACCCGCATGGAGATCGAAATCAGGCATGATGTGGTGAACAATTTTATATATGGTGTAAAAAATCAGGTAAAAGTGGTGTCTGACTATCTGATGGAAGAGGAAAACCTGCCGGATGTGGATGATAAAAAGACCTTTTTTCCAAAATCATACTTTGGGGACGCTCGTGAAGGGTACGATGTACAGTATTTCACCAAAAATGAATTGATCAGTGACGTGCTGAAACATTATGAGCGCTTTTTGGAAATCATATCTGAAGAGAAAAATGAAATGTTCATCAGCAGCAATGCCAATAAGAATATGAGTTAATGAGTAGCCTGTACCGTATGCCATATAAAAGATGAAACAGCTGATTGATTACATTAAACGTGATGTCGTATTGTCTGATGCGGATGTTGCACTTTTACAGCAGCAGGTGGAAATCAGGGACTATGAAGCGCATAGCATGATATTTGAATCCGGAAAAGTGTCCCATGATATTTACTTTGTGCTCGAAGGATTTGTACGTATGTTTTACTGGACCAATGGTACCGATAAAACGGCCTTTTTTTATCCGGAAGGTGCCTTTATATGTGCCGGGAAAAGCTATACACAACAGGTTCCGGCATTGGAAAATTTTCAGGCCATAGAAACAACTAAGTTGGTTGTATTGAATAGGACCAGGGTAGAATATCTCATCAGCAAGATTCCTCAGCTCGAAATCATTGCCCGGTTAGCCGCGGAAAATGAACTAATGATGATGCAGGATTTAGTGAGTTCTTTTGTGACCAAATCGGCAGAAGAACGTTATATGGAACTGTTGAAAAACAATAAAATGTTGCTGCAGCGGGTTCCCCAGCGTTATATCGCTTCCTTTCTAGGGGTGAGTCCCGAAACACTGAGCCGAATAAAAAGGCGCACATACCTGAAGCCGATTTCTTGACGAACGTCAAGGAGATCTGCTTGATTCACCGCTAATTTTGTCGGTATGTTAGATTGTGAAAATAAAAGATTTTTGGTGGCTGGAGCTACCGGTTATCTTGGCCGGTATTTGGTTAAGGAGCTGAAACGAAGGGGGGCCTGGGTACGGACCTTAATCCGAAAAGAAGAACAAAAAGAATTATTTGACTGTATTGATGACTGGTATTTAGCCGATGCTGTACAAGCACCTGATCTGGGTGCTGCGGTGGCTGGAATGGATTGGGTAATCTCTACGGTGGGGATTACCAGACAACGTGAGGGTTTTTCCTACATGGACGTGGATTATGGCGCTAATTTTAAGCTGTTACAAGCCGCGATCGCAGCCAAGGTGCTGGGCTTCCAGTATGTTTCGGCGATCCATGGTGATCAGCACCGGGAGCTGAAGATATTTGAAGCTAAGGAGCGCTTTGTCGATCAACTCAAGGCTTCAGGGCTAAAGTACAGCATCATCAGGCCCAATGGTTTCTTTTCTGATATGCATGATTTCCTGCACATGGCGCAGCAGGGGAGGGTGTTTCTCTTTGGCAAAGGTGATTTTAAGCTTAATCCCATCCATGGGGAGGACCTTGCCCGCTACTGTGTCGATCAGATCCTGGCAGGGGTAGCGGAAGCATCGGTTGGCGGACCTGATATCTTGACACAGAATGAAATAGCTTCTTTGGCATTAGCCGCTTCAAATCGTCCCATACGCATTATTCACTTGCCTGACTGGATTAGAAAGGCTGTCCTATGGGGCGCCCGTACATTTACTTCTTCAAAAACCTATGGTCCTATTGAGTTTTTTTTAACGATGATGGCTGAAGATACAGTCGCCGATCCATATGGCAGGCACCACCTCAAGGATTTCTTCCTGGCCGAATCGGGGCAAAATAAAGACCGTCGCTCAGTGTAGTGTTTTCGAAAATAATGATTGGATTCTGCTTTGGCCAAAGGGTGAGTTCATCATAGAAACTGAGTCAGGTATTGAATCTGATAAATTCAGCATTTAAAACGTCAGGATTTTAAGCCTAAAAAAGCCGTATCGACAACAATGGTCGATACGGCCTCCTTTTTCTAACCGTTCTTCTGCTACAACTTAAAGATCGTCTTTAGCTTAGCGTCCAGATCCTCATCGCTACCACCGCCACCACCATAACGGCCCACGATGATACCTTGCGGATCGATCAGGATTTTGGTGGGCAGGCTATGGATGCCATAGGCTTCGGACTTATCTTCCGACTTGTCAAAGTCACCTTGAGCTGTTCTTTTTAGACCGCGAAGGACGTGCTTCCACACCCCGATTTTATCTTGGTCTACGGCTTTTCTCCAGGCTTTTTCATTGCTGTCGTCGTCCGAGACGCCAATGATCTCAAAGCCTTTCTTTTTGTATTTGCCATAGAGCTGCAACAGGTGTGGGTTCCCTTTGCGGCAGGGGACGCACCAGCTGGCCCAAAAATCCAGCAGCACATATTTGCCACGGTAATCGGAGAGCTTAAGGGGTTTCCCTTGGATATCCATTCCCGAAAAATCTGTCGCTGTGGCACCGGCGGAGCCTGATTTTAACTTGGCGATTTCCGCAGCGAGTTCTTTTCCATCGGCCGAGTTTTGTACCTCGGTATCCATCTGCGCATAGATACCCTGAAGCTCCGCCAGATCAGCACTGCTCACAAAAAAGCGCACCTGGGAAGCGGAGACCAGCGAGTTGGGGTGCTGTTTGATGTAGGCAAACTGCTTCTCGCGCATGATTTTCTGATAAGGGGACATCGCCTCCTTGAGGTTTTCGAGCTCGTCAAGTTTGGCTTGGAGCTCCGCCTCGGTTGCGCCCTGCTTTTTTAATCGGATGTATTCGTTATTCTTATTGTTGTACTGCTTGCTCAGCGGCCTTATTGCAGCCAGTTCGGTTTTGATCAGGCCCCTGTAGCTGTTGTATTCATTTTGTGTCTTTGTCCCTGAGAGCTGGATATCCTGTGGCATGCCTGTACTGCCTTTGACCTGCAATACCCCGGGTTCTACATAAAACTGCAGGTACCTCTCAAAGGACTGTGGGGCACCGCTTTTACCATCGCTAAAATACGCGCTGGCCTGGGTAGCAGACTGTACCTTGCCCAGGTAGCTGAACACACCATTGAAAATCTGTGCACTGTCAATCCGGTTTTGACCTGCGGCATCCGTATAACGGATATGGAACCAGGCGGCTTTGTCGGGATTTTCGACCTCGCCTTTAATGACAAACGTACTTTTGTCCATGACCGGTTCACCCAGAAGTTCCTTTAGTTTGTTGTCCAGCGCGTCCCCGCGCAGGTTTTTGGCGATGATGACACCCTTTGGATCGATCAGCAGGTTGGATGGAATGGATTTGATATCGTACAATACCCCGACTTCATTTTTCCATCCTTTTAGGTCCGAAAGCTGTGTCCAGCTGAGGTTGTCGCTATGAATGGCATCCAGCCAGCGCTGCTGTTGCCCCGGATAATCAAAAGAAATGCCCAGTACAGTGAAGTTCTTATTTTTATACTGTTGGTAGGCACTCACCACATTGGGGTTTTCCATGCGGCAGGGCACACACCAGCTGGCCCAAAAATCGATCAGGACATATTTCCCCTGAAAATCCGCCAAAGACACCGTTTTGCCCAAGGTATCTGCCTGGGAGAAGGGCAATGCCTGGCGGCCCACACCCGTGAGCTTATCGGTCTTGATGCTGTATTCGATGGTCTTAACGGGCACATTGTTTTTGGCCTGTGGCGCAAGCTGCTGCAGGAGACTGTCGAGCTCGGCCAGATTGTTGCCATTGCGCAGGGTGAAGAACAGTGGATATACAATGGCCGGGCTCTTTTTGTGTTTCAGCACAAAGGCTTTGTCAAGTGTTGCCTGTTCAGCATTTTTGAGATCTATGGCTTTGCGGATTGTGGCCATCTGATCTTGGTCTTTGTTTTTCCGGGCCGCAGCGAATTGTTGGTGCAGGTCTTCCAGTCCTTCAACTTTTTGGCGCTGCTGGAAGCTATTGTGATAATCAGCCAGCTTGCCACCACTGTATTTGGCCTCCCGCAGCTGTGGGCTTTTGCCACTGATGTGCAGCTTACCTTTTTCCAGAAAGATAAAGTCGCCATTCATTTCGCCTGAAGGGCTCATCTTGCCCACCTGAAGGATGTAAAAATCGCCTTCACCTTCGGGGATATCTAAGTCAAAACGGAACCCCTTTTCTGTCTGCCGGACAGAGTCCTTTTGCCCGTTTCCGAAACCGGAGAGATAGATCCATTCTTCTTGGGACAGGTTGTCCAACTTGCCCGTCACTACGGTATTGGTTTTTTGCGCAACAGCCTGTCCGGCGATGGCTAAAAATAGGATGGATAATAAATTCTTTTTCATGCTTCTTGGTCTATATAAATAGGTTGGCTAAAGCGCCTGAAATACTTCTTTTAGTTTAACATCCACGATATCTTTTGATGTGGTATGGGTGATAATTTTCCCCGCCTTGTCCAGCAGGACATAAGTGGGTAGGCTCGGAATATCGTACAATGTCGCGATCCGTGCGGGGTTATTTTTGACCGGAAAATCGTCTGCCACCTGAATCCAGGGCATTTTTTCCTGCTCTAAGGCGCGGTGCCAGTCTGCCCAGCGGCTATCGTTGGTGACGCCCACGATTTCTAAACCTTTGTCATGGTAAGTCTGATAGACTTCCTTCCAGTGTGGGATGGCTTTTCGGCAGGGTACGCACCAGCTGGCCCAGAAATCCAATAAGACGTACTTGCCGCGTAGGGAGGACAGCTGAAAATCGCTGCTGTCAGGTTTTAAGGCTTTGAAGTCCGGGGTTTGTTTACCCGGTAACAGGGCCTTTTTCACTGCTACCTTATGTTGGAGATCTTTGCTATAACTGGATTCTTTGGCCGGGGACTGGAAGAGGTGTATTCGCCGGTCCAGCTCTGCCACGGGCATCGACTCGTTGAAGAGCTGATAGCGATGCAAGAGATAGGCCCCAGCGACCAGTGAGGGGCGCTGCTGGATCAGGCTATCGATCCAGTGCAATTCCCAGATTTTGTGCTTTTCACCAAAAGTGTCCATTTCGGCACGTATGGCTTCTTGGTCTTCGGGCTCGCTCTCTGCCTGGTATTTTTTGTTCAGCTCCTGGTAGGTTGCTTTTGCGACAAGGCTTTTGGGATGGTTTTCAAAGGCCTGGTAGGCATCCTGGTTTTCTGATCCGCTCAGGCTATACTGCTGGAGCGTAGCTCCTTTGTCGCCCCCATATGCGCTGTAGTCGTAATGGGTGGACCCACTTGTATCAGCCTGAAACTGCAGTTCACCGGCTTCGATAAACAGCGGCGTCGACCAGTTGCCGGGTTCGATCTTGATCGACATCATCTCGGGCCTCTCGATCCGTCCGCTCAGTGTGAAGGCTCCCTGCTGAATCAGGGCGCTATCCACGGTGATGGATTGCCGGGTGGAGTCATCGAAACGCTGTAACTTGATTGTTCCCTCAGGGACGCCCTTGACTGTCCCATGCAGGGTGTATTGATCTGTTTTATGATTGGCGCAACCTTGCATAAGGAGCAGGGCCACGACAGATAGTAGGCTATATTTCATCTTGTTATTGACCATTAAATAGTTCATTCAGCTTCTGTTGCAGGGAGGCACCACGGAGGTTGCGGGCAATGATTTTGCCATCAGGGCCCACCAGCAGGCTGCTGGGTATCCCCTGGATGCCATAATAGGTGGATACTTCATTTTTGAAACCTTGAAGGGAGGATAACTGTGTCCAGGGCATGCCGTCGTCTTTGATGGCTTTTTTCCATTTTTCGGCATTGTCATCCAGCGAGATCCCGATAACGGTGAAGTTGTTGTCTTTGTATTGGTTATAGGCTTTCAGGACGTTGGGGTTTTCGGCACGGCAGGGACCACACCAGCTGGCCCAAAAGTCGACCAGTACATATTTACCCTTGAAGCTGGCAAAACTGACGGGCTTGCCTTCGGCGTCATTTTGGGTGAAATCCAATAACGGAGTCCCCAGGGCACTCCGCTTGAGCACCTCCAGGCGGGCTGTAAGCTGCTTGCCTGTTCCGGTTGCCAGCACATTCTTGTCGAGGATGTCATACAGGGGCTTCACCTCTTCGTAGCTGCCCATGGCAGAGCGGTCAGATACAAGATTCAGGCTAAAGACACTCTGGGGGTGGGCTGTAATATAGGCCCTGGCGCGGGCGCGGCGTTCGGCGCTGATATGCTCCAGCTCCTGCTCGAGCTTTAATTGCTCCGCCTCCGTACCCTTGCCCCATTTTTGATAGAGTGGTGTGGATTGCTGTTCCAGGTCTTTTAAGGTCGCACGGTAACGCTCGGCTTCAGTCTGAATTTTACTGCCCCCGACTTTTAACAGGTGCAGTGAATCGGCATGCCCCGTGATTTTGATGTCACCGGCCTCCAGAAAGAGTTCGGCATAACGTGTGGGGAACATCAGGTATACCTTTTGGGGCTCGGGCATCTCCGCAGCCCATTCAAATTTGTCCTGATGGATGTTGATGGTATCGCTCTGGTGATTGCCATCTTTTAAGTAGCTGATGGCGACTTGTGCCTCGCCGAGTCCTTTGATCTCGCCAGAAACCTTTGCTTTTTGTGCTGTGGCTCCTAATGCTGTTGTGAGGAGTAAAGTGCTGAATATATAATTTTTATAGTTCATGATGCTGTCTATTTTAAGGGTAATTATTATAAGTCAATATTATAGCCTGGATTCTGTGCGCCAAATTTGGGGTTATCGACAAATTCACTGGTGGGCACGGGCAGGATGTATTGCTCTTTGTTGATCAGTTTGGGCCGGATGGAGCTGATGGTGGCTAGCGGTAAGCGGAGCAGGCATAGCCATTCTTGCCCATCCTCTGAGACAAGGCTCTTGGCGGTCTCTTCATAGTTGTAGCGGAGTAGATCTTCCCGGCTGCTCAGGGCATCGAGTCTGGAAAAGTCGGATACGCCATTGCGCGTGCCAATTTCCTTCAGGATTGCCTTTGCCTGTGCCGTAGCGCCATTGCTGCGCAGCAGGGCTTCAGCCTTCATCAAGTAGATTTCGGTAAGGCGTATGGCATAGAAGGTCTCCGAAACAACGGTGGGTACCGTTTCTTCGGCAATATACTTGGTGAAGAAATAATTGGCATAATTCTTCCGGAAACTGCCGATCATCCAGTCCTGCCTGGGGTCGTCAGCCAATAGGTCGCGTAACGCGCTGGTCGCACAGTACAAGGATGAGGCACCCGGGTAGAACTGCCGGCTGCGGCTGTAGGCATAGGCCGGCTGGTTGGGCTGCGGTGCGATGCTCAGTATCACTTCGCTGCTGCTGGCACCTTTGTTGCGAAAGATATCTTCGGCGCGGGGTTCCAGCTTGTAGGGGCCTTCATTGATGATGGCATCTGCGAGTTTGATGACTTCGCTATAATCACCTGCCTGGCCACGGCACAACAACACGCGGGCCTTCAGTGCCCGTGCTGCCCAGTTGGTGGCATAATGTTTTTCATGTTGTGCTGGGCAATGCGCAATAGCGTAATCCAGATCCTGCAGGATGGAAGTATAACTTTCGGTTACTGACGAGCGTGCCTTGGGGGTATTGCTGATGGTGACGGCCTGGTCCCGCAATAAAACACCATGGGGGCTGGCATGATCAAACCACTGCGCATAGAAGGTGAGCAGCTTAAAATGCCCATAAGCCCTTAAAAAGCGGGCTTCGCCTTCAATAGGCTCACGCTCAGCAGCGGGAATACGTCCCTGAGGCAACCTGTCCATGCCACCGATCAAGGAGTTGGCAGCATTGATGATACCATAGCTATAGAGCCAATAAGTATCCGCGGAGCTGACCATCTGGTTATCTTCGGGAGCTCCGGCTCCGGTACCGTAGCCATACATCATATACCCGGCCAATTGAGCGGGCAAGCGTTCGTTCTTTGTCCATTCGGTGATATTTTTGCTGGTAGATACATTGGCAAACCGAAAATATACACCATTCAGGGCGATCCGTGCCGTGGCGGCATCCAATACGGTGTTGCCATCTACCTTAGCATTTTCGGGTAGGGCCCCGAGCTGGCTCTCGCAGGATATGATGCTCACACTGCTCGCGGCACAGGCTAATCCAAGAAATATATAGATGAGTTTTCTTTTCATATTCTCTTTCTTTTAAAGTGAAAAACGTAGTCCTAGCGTAAATTGCCTAACGGCGGGAAAGGTCCCCGGATCGCTGGCACCATTGATCAGGCTATAGGGATCGTTGCTGACCTCGGGATCTACGCCAGGGTAGCTGGTCCAGGTCAGGATATTGGTGGCCGAACCAAAGATGGAGGCCTGCGGCAGACCGATCCTTTTTTTCCAATGCTCTGGCAGGGCATAGGTCAGGGTCAGTGATTTGAGTCGCAGGAATGAGCCGTCGTAAACGGCAGCACTATTGGTATAGGCCGTTCCATTACTGCCATAGATCAACCTTGGTCGGGTAGATGTCGGGTTTTCAGGTGTCCACCGACCCAATATTTCGGTCGTTTTATTGGAGCGGTTGATGACATTATTGTTCTGGATATCTCCCTGATAGAGGATATCGTTGCCATAGCTGAAGGTGAACAGAGTGGTCAGGCTCAATCCTTTGTAAGAAATACTATTGGTATACCCACCGTAAAACTTGGGCGCCGCATGTCCAATGATGTCATTGCTCGGAAAAACCTCACCTTCCGGAATTTTGTAGCTGGGGTCACCGATGCCCAGATAAGGGTCAAAATACACCCAATATGGATTCTTTGCTTTGTAGGCATCGACATCTTCCTGTGTCTGCAGCAGGCCAGTAAATTCCTTGCCGTAGATCAGCCCAAGCGGTTCCCCTTCACGGACGATTGCATTGCCCAGGTTATAGCTCGTGATGTCATTGGGATTGGTAAAATCGCGGCCTACATTGGTCACCAGCGAACGATTGAATGAGATATTGAAAGCCCCATTCCAGGACAGGTTCTTATTGTCAATAAAGGTACCGCGCAGGGCAATTTCCAGCCCCCGGTTGCGGATATTGGCCAGATTGGCAATAACACTGCTGTAGGAGGAACTTCCCGCTACGGCTTTGGTGAATAAAATACCTGAAGTTGCTTTCTCGTAAACTTCTATACTGGCCCCAAACCTGGAATTAAATAAACTGATATCCAGGCCGGCATCTTTCTGCAGGGTCGACTCCCAGCGGATATCCTCATTGCCGAGCTGGGTAGGGACCATGGCACTCTTACCGCCATATGCATAGGGACTGTATAGGGTATAGAACATGTTATCGCCGATATTCTGGGTGCCGGTATAGCCGGCACTTGCCCGCAATTTAAGGTCATCTACCCACTTCAAACTCTTCATAAAAGGCTCGTCAGACAGACGCCAGGCCACCCCTCCTGAAGGGAAAAAACCAGTGCGGTTGACTTTGGGAAATTTGGAGGATGCGTCCGAACGCCCCGTAAAGGTGAAAATGTAACGGTCTTTCCAGGCATAGCGTGCCCGTGTGTAGAAGCTGAGTAAAGAATTCTGCCCACTGGTACCCACCGCGGCGGTCACAAGACTGGCAGAGGAGAGGTTGTTGAGGTATTTGTCGTCCGGATACCCCTGAGCGGTGACACCGAAGAGCTGGGAACGGGTCTTCTGCCAAGAGGTACCCCCCACAATATTGAACCGGTGCGCGGCATTGAATACCTTATCCCAGGTCAGGGTATTTTCAAAAAATAGATCGGTCAGTTGATTCTGCGATTGTGATCCGGTACCCAAACTGGAGGTACCCACACCGTTCGCCGCCGCAATCAGGGCATCCCCGGTCACATAATTGCGTTGATTGGTGCTGTTGTAATTGATCGAAGCAGTACTTCGAAAAATCAGTTCCGGCAATATTTTGTAGTCTGCCGCCACGGAGCCCAGTAGGGAATGGCTTGCTGCCCGATTGAGGCCATCGAGGAGTACGAGTGGATTTTGATAGCCTTGGTAATCAGATCCATCTAGGCTATCTCCAGTATATTTGGCAATGGATCCATCAGGATTATAAGCGGCAAAAGTCGGTGGTGCAAATAGAGCTTGTGCATAGAGACCATTGGTAATATTATTGATGGTATAGCCGTAACCAAAGGTTGCCTGTGTGCGGAGCTTGCTGGTGATCTCATTGTCTAGGTTGATCCGGCCGGACAAACGTTGGAAGTCGGTCCCCGCAACGACGCCCTGATTACCAGTATAGCCCAATGAGATGAAGTACTGTGAGGCCCTGCTGCCACCCCTTACTGAAAGGTCTGCATTGTCAGACTTTCCGGTTCGGGTGACCAGGTCCAGCCAGTCTGTATTGGCGGTGCCGTAATAATCGGGATTGTTGATGCGGTTGTCAAAATCGACCAATTCTTCGGGGGTAAGCGTTTCGCCGGCCGCTTTGCGGGCATCAAAGAGGTTGCGGTTGGCCTCTTGCATGATGGCGATATACTGATCCCGATTGAGCAGCTTGATTTGGCGCTGCTTGCTGATACCATGGTAATAATTGGCTTCAAGTGTTGGTTTCTGATCGCGCTTACCACGTTTGGTGGTGATGATGACAACACCATTGGCCGCACGTGAACCGTAAATTGCTGTGGCCGAAGCATCTTTGAGGACGTCGATCGTTTCGATGTCGCTGATATTCAGTCCGGCCAGACTATTGAGCCCGCGGGCAAAAGATCCCGATACGGCACTGTTTGGATCGTCCGACCCAAAGCGGTCGACGGGGTTGACCACTTCGGCGGAGTTGCTGACATAGCGGTTCTGCACGGTCATCTGCACTCCATCGATGATATAAAGTGGATCGTTGCCTCCCATGAGGGAGGTACCGCCACGGATACGGATTTTGGCTACACCTCCTGGGGAGCCATCGGCCTGCACCACCTGAACACCGGCGGCCTTACCTGTCAGCGCCTGATCGATACTGGTGAAGGGTACATCACGGATCTCCTTTACATCAACAGAAACAACTGATCCGGTGAGGTCCTTCCGCTTGACACTGCCATATCCAACCACGACAGTTTCTTCCAATGTGTTGACACCGGTCTCCAGGGTGATTTGGATCCCTTCACGGAGGCGCGCAGCATGGAGCTTGATCGTTTGTGAAATATAGCCCACATAAGAGATCCGAAGTGTCTGCCCAAGGGATGCCCTGATCTTAAAAATCCCATGTTGGTCGGTCAGGACCGTGTTGTTGCTCTCGCCCGAGACATTCACGGTGACACCCGGCAATGGGCGGCCCTGATTGTCCCTCACGATACCCTGAAGGATACCTTGGGCCGTCTGTGCTTCCTTTTCTTCTTTTGTCAGGACTATGAGGTACTCCCGATGCATACGAAAACTGAGATCGGTATCGAGCAATAGTTCATCGAGAATGTCTTTGACGGGTTCATTTTGTGCATGTACGCCAAATGATTCGCCGAGCCCCGCGACAAGATCGTCGCCGTACACAAAACGGTACTTGGTTTGACTCTCGATTTCTTTTAATATTTTGCCTAAATTAACCGATTTTAGGTTTAATGTCGCCCGTTCATTTTGTGCCAAGGAATTACCTATTGCAGTCAGGTGGAACAGCAGGGTTAGGATGGTGGTCAGTTTCACGAGAATGATAGCATTAAAAAGTTTAGGATAATATCTTCCCTCAACGCGAATTGCGTTATTTTTCATAAGTTTGCATGGTTAATGTAAACAATTGACAACAGAGCCTAGATTCGCCGTCGCAGCCTGTTGTGTTAATTAACGATTTTAGGAGTATGCCTGGCATGCTCCTTTTTTATGTCTATTGGGTTATGTAACGGTATCGCTCATAGGATTAATTTTATTGATTAGTTAGGTAAATACTGATGGTACGTGGACCGATCTTTCGGTAGCTGAAGGGGATACTGCTTCTCAAGCTCTCGAGTACATATTGCAGTTCTTCGCGATCGTCAAATGCGGCGGTATATTTTCGTGCACTGATGTCGGCATCCTGAAATTCAATCTTGATATTATACCAGCGTTCCAGCGTTTTGGCGATGGAAGATAAGGGTTCGTTGACAAAGACCAGTTTCTGCTGTGTCCAGGAGGTTTCGGCCAGCCGCTGTTCGGCATCGTACTGAGTAACGGTTTCCATTTTGTAACCCTCTTCCTGCGAATGGGGCGGGGCACTGCTCTTGCTAGGGCTTGTGCTCTCTTTGACTGCCGCAACGACTTTGTCCTTGGGCTTGAGACGAATGGGGGATTTTGCTTTGCTCTTCAGGATAACTTCGGCACTGCCCTCGATCAGGGAGGCGGCAGTAAGCTCTTCATTGGCATAGGCCCTGACATTGATGGTGGTACCCAGTACACGTACCTGAAGTGCCTGCGTTGCCACGGTAAATGGCAATGCTTTGTTTTTGGCAACTTCCATATAAGCTTCGCCGACCAGTTTTACGGCACGGTTCGTTTTGCCAAATCCATCGGAGACCTCCAGCTTACTGGCAGCATTTAATTTAACGAGGGTCCCATCCGGAAGATGGATCGTTTTCTTTTCAGCAGGTTGAGTCTGGTAAGCCATCGTCTGGGACTGATTGAAATGATATTGAAAAACCCATAAGGTGGCCATCAGACACAGCAGGACAGCAGCTGCAGCATACAGCGTCCATTTTTTCTTAGGTACTATTGTCCTGACCGGAGTGTCCAGCTGTGGGATCAGCCGGGCATAGTTTTGCTCGGCATCCACCAGGTAAAGCGCATTCTGCATATCCAGCAGTTCCTGCTTGGCAAGCTGTATCAAGGCCGCCTGTTCAGGATGTTGTTGTAAATAACCTTCCCATTTCACGATTTCTGACGGATCTTGCCTTACCGCATAGCGGAAGAAAGATTCATCCAATATAAAATCCTGAATAGACTGGTATGCATTCATGGTCTAAAAATTAGTCGTTTAAATAGATAGAGGCTGCCCGATGGGATTTTTACCAGTTATTTTTTTATAAAAAAGATAAAACACTGTATTTCTGTATTTTATTTTTTCAAGCTTAAAAGAAGATCAGTAAAGGAAGAATCTGTTTGAGGTTTTTGAGATTGGTATCCTTCTTCAATGAATTGATGGCGCTATGGATCTGGTTGTAGACAGCACGCTTGGTCAGGCTGGTCTTCAACGAAATTTCATCATAACTCAGTCCTTCATAATAACGAAGAAGAACGAGCTCTCGCTGCCTTTTGGGCAATTGTAGGATGGCATTTTTGAGGATGCTGACCCGGGTGTTTTCTTCCTGCTGGATGATGAACTGAAACTCCTCGACATCCACGGCTTCCATATGGTCATTGCCTTCCTGTAATGTTTCAAATTTGTTGCTGCTATTGAGGTCTTTGACCAATTGCCTTTGGTAGCTTTTAAAAATATAGTTACCGACATGGTTGGCGGTGCCTATACTTTCGCGCTTTTCCCAAAAATAGAGAAAGGTGTTGTTGATGCTGTCTTTCAGGGTATCACGATCATCGGTGTACCGTAGTCCATACTGGAGCAGGTTCTTGTAATAAGACATGTACAATTTCTGTAAAGCAGCCTGTTCTCCACTTCTTAGGGCTTCCCATAATTGTATTTCCAGTATGTCTTGATCCTTACTCATGAATATCTTGTACCCTACAAAGGTAACATTATGCCTATATAAACCACAATGTTTTAAAAAATGGGCCCATGACAGGCCCACAAAGAAAATATAAATAAACGATTTTGTATTTGTTGTAACGGCCTTACCGCGTTTTTGTACCTTCCAACATAAAAAGGCCAGCTGTTTCAGGGGGAAGTCCCAGGATACGGTTTTGGGCATTCTGATCGACCTGGACTGAATCGAACCCAACGGCCTGTAATAGCTCCAGATCCTTTGCGGGACGTTCATGATTACTGATCTCCAGAGCCGCTTTGATCGCGTTGACTTCCGCTATAGCGCCAGAGGGGCATTCATCATGCCTATCGGTGCTAAAGACTGTTTTTCCGAAATCAGCATCCAGATTGATCAGTTTTCCACCAGCTTTTAAAACCCGTTTCATTTCCTGGTAGCACTTTTCCAGATCGGGGATCGTCCAGGTCATCAGGCGGGTGAATACCAGGTCAAAGCTGTTGTCTTCAAGTTGTAAGGCCTGCGCATCCATCACCTGGTAGTCTACCTTTAGTTCCAGATCTTGGCTAACGAGTTTAGCGTACTCGATCATCTGGGGCGACAGGTCGACAGCAGTGACTTCAAAGCCGGCCAATGTCATAATATTGGCAAAATAACCTGTGGCAGTACCGACTTCCAAAACCTTGTTGCCCGCTACCTGACTGCGGACTGTCTTAAAAAATTCAAGCCAGCGCTCTGTCTCCGGACGGGACCAGGCCTCATCTCTTTCTTTGCGCCATGATGTACTTCTGCTGTTCCAATAGGTTGTTATTCTATTAATCATGTCAATATGTTTACGGTAAACAAATCTACCTATTTTATCTTAGCGATTGAAAATGGGGTGCGATATTTAGCCCTTTCTTAACATCAGCTAGTAAAAATATTTTTTTTATTTAAAATATAAGTGTTAATTTGACATTAATAACCAAACTCAGCTAGAGGTAGCTTGTTCGGTACATCGTACTGGCAACGAAATGGTCCTTGCCACAACTGGGCAGACCAATCTAGCTGTTTTGTTGCGGATGGATTGATAAAGCAATTCGGATAAAAGCGGAACAGCAGTTGAGCAAGAATAATGAGAAACCTAAATCAATACAACCTGATATGATAAAATTAAAGCTAAAAATAGAAATTGCGCTGACCTTGATGAATGTCAAGTACAAGAACTCGCAGACTGGGGCCAATATGGGGTTTAGGTGATTGTATTGTAGTTAATATAAATTGTAGTTAATATAAAATGTTAGGGATAAAAATCAAATTATACAGATGAAGAAAGTTGTGTCAATGATGCTGTTGCTCACCGGGCTAAGTGCTGCGGCAATCGCACAGTCGCCAATTGAACTAACGATACAGTTGGACAAACCAAAAGGAAAAGTATCGCCACATATGTGGGGTGTTTTTTTTGAGGATATTAACCTCGGGGCTGACGGTGGAATCTATGCTGAATTGGTGAAAAATAGATCATTTGAGTTTGATCAGCCTTGGATGGGGTGGAAGAAACTTGTCGATGGGAATGAGGGGACATACTTACTATTGAACGATAATCAGCGAAAAGGAAATAAGCGCTACCTGAGATTAAACAATGGGTCGGATCTGAGATTAGGGCTACAGAATGCGGGTTTTCGTGGAATGGGGGTAAAGGCTGACGGTACGTATGAATTTAGCTTGCAGTATCGGAATTCCAGTGCCAATATGCAAATACATGTGGAGGTACTGGATGAACAGGATAACCTGATCGGAGCGACCGAACTTGCATTGGATTCGACAAGAGTATGGAAGGAGGGGGCTGCCAAATTTCGGGTAAAGGCTACCTCTGCCAAAGCAAAACTGAATGTCTGGTTTACTGGTACCGGGACACTTGATGTGGATATGCTATCCTTATTTCCGATGGATACCTGGAAAGGTAGATCAAAAGGATTGCGTAAGGACATGGTTCAGATGCTGGCAGATATGAAACCTGGATTTATTCGTTTTCCGGGAGGCTGCATCGTGGAGGGAAGGGATCTGGCCAACCGGTTCCAGTGGAAAAAAACGGTTGGGCCGATCAGCGAACGTGAATTGATCATCAATCGCTGGAATACCGAATTTAAGCACCGGCTCACGCCTGATTATTTTCAGACCTTTGGCCTGGGCTTTTATGAGTACTTCTTGCTGGCCGAAGATATTGGTGCTGCCCCAGTTCCGATTCTCAACTGTGGTATGGCCTGTCAGTTCAATACGGGAGAACTCGTGCCATTGGATCAGCTGGATGAATATGTACAGGATGCAATAGATCTGATTGAATTTGCCAATGGCTCAACAGCTACAAAATGGGGAAAATTAAGGGCAGACATGGGACATCCCGAACCCTTCCAGCTGAAGATGATCGGTGTGGGTAATGAAAATTGGGGACCGCAATATATTGAACGCCTTGCTGTGTTTAAAAAGGCACTGAATGAGAAACATCCCGAAATAGCAATAATTGCAAGCTCGGGAACGGATCCTGAGGGGGACCGCTTTGATTTTCTGGACGATAAGCTACGGGCGATGTCTATCAATATCATTGATGAGCATTATTATCGCCCACCAGCTTGGTTTTTATCGAGTGCCAGCCGCTACGATCATTATGACCGCAAGGGACCAAAGATTTTTGCCGGAGAATATGCTTCACATACCACCCGACCAAATGGCCCCGGAAAAAGTACCTGGGAGGCTGCGCTCTCCGAAGCGGCATTCATGACTGGCTTGGAGCGAAATGCTGACCTGGTAGAAATGGCATCTTATGCCCCATTATTTGGCCACGTGGATGGTTGGCAATGGTCGCCGGATTTAATCTGGGTAGACAATCTGCAGGTCTATGGAACGCCAAGCTATCAGGTCCAGAAATTATATTCCACGAATAAGGGATCGGATATTATCCCAATCAAACGGGATGGCGAGGCAGTAGCCGGAAAGGATAGCCTCTATGCTTCGGCTGTATATGATCAGCAGGCGGGCCAGCTGATTGTCAAGATCGTCAATTACAACAGCAAACCTGTACAGGTAAGTTTGGATATTCCTACGAAGAAGAAATTTGCAAAGGTAGGACAGAAAATAATATTGGCTGGAAAGGATCTGAATGCCAGCAACAGCATTGATCAACCGTTGAACATACAGCCAAGACAGGAACCTATCGCCTATAAAGGAAGTAAACTGACAGAGCGCTTAACGCCTTATTCATTCACCCTGATCAAACTTCCGACCCGGTAACGTATTTTTTGCCATGAAGAAAATAATTGTGGTTTGCGGATTATTATTAGTCTTATTTTCAAGACTGGCCGCACAAGAACTTAAGATAAATGGCCCCGATGGAAAGCTGGAGGTACATCTCTCACTGGATCAGGGCAAGCTGTATTATCGTGTAGATCTGGAAGGAAAGGTGATGCTGGAAAAGTCACCCCTGGGTTTACAGGGAGAGCATGTTGATTTGGCCAACAACCTTCGGGTGCTTGACTCAGCAACACAGGTCATTGATGTGCATTATCAAGAACCCAAGATCAAGCGCCGAAACGTGCACTATCAGGCAAATGAGCTGCGCTGCACCATGGAGAATGATGTAAAACAACAACTTGTCGTGATCTTTCGGGTCAGCAACAATGATATTGCTTTTCGTTATTTTATTCCACAGGTGGGCGAAGCTGCCAACCTCAAGGTTACCGCGGAAATGAGTGGTTTTAAGTTCCCTGAGTCAACAACAACTTTTCTCACGGCACAAGCGAACCCCATGATCGGGTGGAAGAAGACAAAACCGAGTTATGAAGAGCCCTATGGGCTGGATGAGGCTATGGGAACCGCTTCAAAATATGGTGTCGGTTATACTTTCCCTGCACTTTTCCACGTAGGTACACGCGGTTGGGTGCTGCTTTCCGAAACCGGCCTGGATGCCAGCTACTGTGGTGCCAAGCTCAATGAGGGGACAAAAGCGGGGTTGTATAAAATAGCTTTTCCTGAAGCAGGGGAAAATAATGGGATTGGCAAGGCCAACCCAACCTTGGCCTTGCCCGGTTATACGCCTTGGCGTACCCTGACGGTAGGTAATACCTTAAAACCGATCGTAGAAACGACGGTTCCGTTTGATGTTGTCGAAGCACGATTCGCCGCGTCTAAGCCTTATTCTTTCGGACGGGCAACATGGAGCTGGCTCGAATGGCAAGATGGAAGCATCAATTTTGAAGACCAGAAAAAATTTGTTGACCTGTCAGCCTCCATGGGCTATGAGTTTGTGTTGGTAGACAACTGGTGGGACGCACAGATCGGACACAAGAAAATCGAAGAACTGGCTAACTATGGCCGTCAAAAAGGTGTGGGCCTCTGCTTATGGTACAATTCCAATGGCTATTGGAATGACGCTCCCCAAACACCAAAAAACAAAATGAACAGCAGTGCCGCACGTAAAAAGGAAATGGCCTGGATGCGGTCCATCGGTATTAAAGGCATTAAAGTGGATTTTTTTGGCGGCGATAAGCAGGAGACGCTAAAACTGTACGAAGATATTTTGTCAGATGCGAATGAATATGGTCTTGCTGTGATCTTTCATGGCTGTACCTTGCCCCGGGGATGGGAACGCATGTATCCAAATTTTGTGGGAAGTGAGGCGGTACTGGCTTCTGAAAATCTGATCTTTACGCAACAGGCCAATGATACTGAAGCGCTCAACGCAACTTTGCATCCTTTTATCCGGAATACCGTGGCAGCCATGGATTTTGGTCCTGTGCTGCTCAATAAACGTCACAACCGTGAAAATAACGGGGGTACCATCCGAAGGACAACGGAAACATTTCAGCTGGCCACAGCGGTCCTGTTTCAAACTCCGGTACAGAATTTTGGTATTACACCCAATAATCTGCAGGAGATGCCAATGCATGTCATCGATTTTATGAAACAGGTACCGACCACATGGGACGAGACGGTCTTTATCGATGGCTATCCGGGCCGATATGTCGTTTTGGCCAGAAGACACCAAGAACGTTGGTATATCGCTGCAATTAACGCAGAACAAAAGGCAAAGGACATTGAGCTACAATTACCCATGCTTTCAGGAGGACCATTACAATTGATCAATGATACGGATGACCGTAAATCCAGGCAGGAAACGGTACGGCCCAAAAAAGATAAGACGATTAGACTGACGGTACAGCCGAATGGTGGGGCATTGTTGTACGGTGAATAGTTATCTTGTTGTTGTTTCCTTTTTTGTGGTCCTATGAAAAAATTGTTGATTGTTCTCGTTATTTTATGTCAATGCAAACTGTTGGTCGCACAACCAAACCGGGCTTGTTTCTTCTCTCTCGAGGATGGGCTGACCAACGAGCAAGTACTGGATGTGGTACATGATGATAACGGTTTTATGTGGGTAGCGACAGAACTGGGGTTAAACCGATTTGCGGGGAAGGCATTTAAGTCTTATTATGCTGCTGAAAAGCAGGACGGACAATCTGTCAATAGCAACGAGATCAATACCTTGTTGTATACGGATAAAAAATTGTATATCGGTACCCGTTCCAATGGCCTGAATGTACTCGACCTGAACACCAATAAATTTACCTACTACCTGCATGATCCGGCAGATCCAAAGTCCATTGCCACCAATGATATAACGGATATGATCAAGGCAAAGGATGGAACACTGTGGCTGGCGACTTATCATCAGGGGATACAGCATTTCGATCCGGCCAAAAAGGAGTTTAGTCGTTTCAATAAAAAGAACTTGGTAGGGCTTCCTGAAAATAGTATATGGTCTTTAGCGGAAGACGGTAGTGGGATGCTTTATATTGGACATGTCAAGGAAGGGCTTACGATATTGGATCCGAAGCATCGCTCCTTAAAACGATTGACCAGTCGAAATACCACCGGACAGTTGCCCAACAACGAAGTCAAAGTCTTGTTTTGTGACCGTTTTGACAATATTTGGATCGGCACACGAAAGGGGCTTGCGGTGTACCATGCCGCAAGTGGTCAGCTTAAGCATATTCCCTTGTTGAAGTCGTCGAAAAATGGAAATGAGCCCTTTGTTTATGCGATTAAGGAAATCGGAGATACCATTTGGATCGGAGCTGAATCATCCCAGCTTTTTGTATTACAGGCGGCTTATGGATACGACAAACGGGTTGAAGGTGTCAAGCAGCTGCAGGTCTATAATCTGGGAAAGGGAAATAATGCGATGGTGCAGCATATTGCCCCCGACAGATTTGGCAATGTCTGGCTTGCGGTATATGGTGGCGGTGTAGGCGTAGTCAGCCATATTCAACCCTTTTTCAATGTTTTCCCACGAGAAGGAATGCTTTCAGACCGTTTGGCCACAGTGAGCAATATTATTGTGCGTGACAATCGGACAGTGTGGTTAACGACGGAAGGCTCCGGAATTGTGGAAATGGATCAATCGGGGCATTTGCGCAAGCAGATGACACAGAAGAACGGCAGTCCTGACGATTTTGTCCTGACGGCCCTGAAGGATCATCACCAGCATATCTGGCTGGGACTGAGAAAGGGTGGTGTGGCGGTTCAGTATGCCGGAACAGCCAAATGGCATGAAATTGATCTGGGGGAACCTGTATCGGAGGTACGGGCCATGTTTGAAGATCACCGTGGTGCAATTTGGATTGCCGCATATCAGGGGCTTTTTATCTATGATCCACTGAACCATACAGTACAAAAATTATTGATCAATGATCCTATGTTGGGCGACTATGCCCCTAGAGCACTTGTCGAAGATGCACAGCATAATATGTGGGTGGGGACCTATGGACAAGGGTTGTATGTCTATGATAGCCATCGAAAATTACTTCGGAAAATGAACAGTGGCAATGGATTGCACAACAACACCATCAATCATCTGCTGCGGGATCGGAACAACAACATCTGGATAGCCACCAATCAAGGGCTAGTGCTCCAGGAGGCTCAGCAGAAAATAGGGACACTGAAAGTACCTGCCATGCCGGGTGGCAATGCCTGGTTATTCGTCAATGGACTAGCCGAAGACCAGCATGGACATATCTGGTGCTCTACCAAATCGGGCATGTTGCGCTACCTACCTCATGAGAAGCGTTTTCTTCCCTATGATCAGTCGTTCGGCCTGCCATTGGGGGGCTTTATCAATGGAAGTGTAGGGCAAGATTTATCGGGTAGGCTGTTTTTTGGGATGCAGGACGGGATATGTTATTTTGAACCCAATAAAATTCCGTCTAATCTACCGACATCACCAGTACTGATCAGCAGATTTATCGTATTCCGATCTGGCGAATTAAATGCGCAGCAGGATAAATACCCCTCACAGTCCCAGGAGATCAGACTGGATCATAATGAAAACAGCTTTCGTATTGAACTTGCGGTAATGGATTATGCCCTGGATGGACTGGTCGAATTTGGCTATCAGTTACAGGGCTTGAACAATGATTGGATTTTTCTCGGCAACGAGACCAATCTTGATTTTCGTAATATTCCTTATGGGGATCATGAGCTACTGATCCGGACACGTATGAAAAATGGACAGTGGTCGCAGACATACCAGCGTTTGCTGATCAAGATCACTCCTCCTTTTTATTTAAGCATGGCCGCCAAAATGATTTATTTTCTAATCTTTTTGTTGATTGTATATGCGCTTATTTTCTTTTATATCAAGAGAATGAAGGCTGAGTCTGAACTGAAACTTAAAGAGCGTCAGCACCTACAGGATGAGCAGCTGCATTTGGAACGGATGAATTTTTTTACGCATATCACCCATGAGCTCCGGACACCGTTAACGCTGATCCTAGGCCCGCTTGATGATCTGTCGCAGGAGAGTCGACTGTCCGCCAAACATAAAGGTCTGGTACAGACCGTCCAGAAAAGTGCGAACAGGCTGTTTACATTGGTCAATCAGCTGCTGGAATTTAGAAAGGTTGAATCGCAGTTTAAACCTCTTGTACTGGAGGCTGGTTACTTGAGTGATATGCTGGTCGACATTGTGCAGAAGTATAAAACCTTGAATACCAAGTCTAAGCTCCAGCTATTGTCGGACCTACCCAACAGGGATGTCCGCACCTTGTTTGACGCTGAAATTGTACAGTTGATCTTGGATAATCTCCTGTCCAATGCCTATAAGTACACGGATTCTGGGTATATCAAGCTGAGCTTGCAATATGAAGAATCGAATCTGTCCAATTGGGCTGTATTGTCGGTAGAGGATACTGGCTGCGGCATTCCCGCGGAAGAAATAGACCGGATTTTCGATAAATTTTATCAAATACCACGTGCAGGAGTTCAGGGTACGGGAATAGGGCTGGCCCTGGTGAAAGAACTCATGGCCATCCATCAAGGAAAGATCCATATAACAAGTACCGAAGGTGTGGGGACGAAGGTATCACTGCGATTCCTGGCAAATAAAGTTGTGGCTGACAAGGGGGATGAGACAGACTTAGACCTGGAAGCGCAACCCGATGTAATGGAAAATGCCCGGCCTCTTGTTCTTTTGGTTGAAGATGATGCTGATCTGCGTGAATATTTGGGAAATACGCTACAGCTAAACTATGATGTTTTGTTGGCAGAAAATGGTGCTATTGGCTTTGAAGTGGCTCAAACAAATGTACCGGACCTGATCATAAGTGATGTAATGATGCCGGACATGGATGGTTTTACACTGGCAGAAAAATTGAAAACCGAACGGGCGACAAGCCATGTCCCTTTCATTGTACTGACGGCCAAGGATACAGAACTGGACCGTCAGCGGGGCTACGATCTTGGGGTTGATTCTTACTTGATCAAACCGGTCGGAGGGGCCCTGCTGTTTAAACGTATCGACAACCTATTGCGTAAGCAGAGAGCTATGAATAGTTGGATTTTACAGAAAATAAAATCCGATGAGCCAGCAGATGGACCAAACAGGCAGGTAGAGAGAAAAGATGCATTGTGGCGTGAAAATGTATTTGTACAGGATTTTGTGTCTATTGTGGAGCAACATATGCAGGATGAGGTATTGGATGCGGCCACCTTGGCCGAAAGAATGAATATGAGCCAATCGACCTTATACCGAAAACTCAAAGGCATCACAGGCAAGAATATCAATCAGCTGGTGCGTAAAATACGGATACACCGGGCCGCTGAATTGCTTCGGTCGGGGGCGTACAATGTGACTGAAGTCTCCTTTATGGTAGGAATCAATAGTGCCATCTATTTTAGACAGTGCTTTAAAGAAGAATTTGGACAGCTCCCATCAGAATACCAAAAGTCCGATATGAAGACCTGACCATGGAGTCGTTAGATTGCTGAAATGTTAGAAATAGACGCCAATTGCTGCGAAAACCTGCTTTTTGACCGAAAATTATATGGTATTTGACGGATTTGTATACGGTCTGATGCTTTAAAATCCCCTAAGTTTGATCGTATAATCAATTATAAATCTGGGTAGGGAGCAGCAATGCGACTCATGTAACGCATGTAAACTATAGTTTATCACCTCATTGTCTTTTCTGACTGGATTATATTATTTAATGTTTAATCGTATAGAAATTTATGAACAACCTAAAAATTGTTTCTTTGTATACGATGTTGAGCGTTGCGCCAACATTGTTATACGCCCAGGGGAAAATTACAGGGCAGGTCTTGAATGATGCCAATGAACCTATTATAGGTGCAAGCGTGGTTGTCGATGGTGGAGGAAAGGGGACTTCAACAGACAGATCGGGGAAATTTGAACTGAACGCCAGCAAAGGTATCCTCATTGTATCTTTTGTCGGTTACAAAACGCAACGGGTACCATTCAGTGAAACGACAAATCTGAAAATACGGCTGGAAAATGATGATCATGTGCTGGAAGACGTTGTGGTCGTCGGCTATGGTACACAGCGTAAAGCTACAGTGACGGGTTCTATTTCGGAGGTAAAGGGCAAGGACCTGGTGAAAAGCCCGCAGCCGAATCTGTCCAATTCGCTCGCCGGACGTTTTTCAGGTGTGGTGATCAATAACCGTAGTGGCGAGCCAGGCTATGATGGTTCGTCCATTACCGTACGCGGACAGGCGACAACGGGAAGTAACGATGTGTTGGTCGTGGTGGATGGTGTACCTGGACAGGTAGGTGGTCTGGAGCGTTTGGATCCCAATGATATTGAAAGCATTTCGGTCCTAAAAGATGCTTCAGCGGCTATTTATGGTAATCGAGCAGCCAATGGTGTTATTCTAGTGACTACCAAACGTGGAAAAAGTGGTAAACCCGCGATCACTTATAGTGGCAACCAGGGATTCAGCTCACCAACACGACTGCCGAAGATGGCTGATGCAGCAACATACGCCATACTACGCAATGAAATAGCCTATGGCAATAGTCCGGCCGAAGGAATGAATCAGATTTATTCGACAGAACAAATTCAACAGTTTAGGGATGGTTCGGATCCTTTGCTGTATCCGAATACCGATTGGGCGAATATCACATTGAAAAATACAGCTTTACAAAGTCAGCATAACCTGTCAGTGGCGGGTGGTACTGAAGATATACGGTACTTTATGTCTCTGGGAACAGTACGTCAGGATGGGCTGTACAAAAATGGTGTCACCAAGTACAAGCAATATAATTTTAGGACAAATCTTGAAGCTGATATTACAGATCGGTTTAAGGTAGGACTGTCCCTGTCGGGCAGACAGGAAGACCGTAAATTTCCAATTGCCTCGGCTGGTGATATCTTTCGTTCGATCTACCGGGCTTATCCTACTGTCAGCGCATATTATCCCAATGGATTGCCCACCAGGGGAATCGAAGGATCTAACCCGGCTTTGATGGTAACGGATATCGGTGGGACAGTAGATAACCCAAAGCAGGTGTTTAATGGTATTCTAAAAGCGAGTTACCGGCTCCCATGGGTAGAGGGCTTATCTGTGGATGGCTTTTTTGCAGTGGATAAGTCGACAAATTTTGGAAAAAACTTTAGTGTTCCCTATGTTCTCAATACCTACAACCAGGGGAAAGATACTTACGAGGAGTCAATCGTGGGAGGGAACAACAATAAGGCTACCTTGACTGAATCACATACCAATGAATCGTTGATCACAAGTAACCTGAAGCTGAACTTTGATAGAAAATTTGGTGATCACGCAATCAATGCCTTTGTCGGGTACGAGCAAAGTAAACGGCATCTGGAATATTTTGATGCCCAGCGATTCAATTATCTTTCAACCCAGTTGCCTGAGCTCTCACAGGGGGGATCGGCTTCCACAGATTATTTGAATTCGGGGTATAGTACCAATTATACAAGGCAAAGTATCATTAGCCGTATCGCGTATAATTATGGGGAAAAATACCTCTTTGAAGGTCAGCTGCGGGCAGATGGATCATCTATTTTTCCCGATGGCAAAAGATGGGGCTATTTCCCTTCCGTATCGGCAGGATGGCGTATCAGCAAGGAAGACTGGTTTGCGGATAATGTCGGCTTTTTCGATGATGTGAAGATCAGGGCTTCTTATGGTACGCTGGGCAATGACAATGTCAATGGATTCCAGTATTTTGACAATTATACCTTGGTCGGCAATGGCCTGGTGGCTCTTTTAAATGATAAAAGCCAGATCACACCAAATGTTAAATTGGCAAAATTGGCTAACCCAGGAATAACCTGGGAGGTATCCAAGAAACTGGATGTTGGCCTAAATGCACAATTCTTAAAAAACTTCAGCGTAGAAGCGATCTATTTTCAACAGAAAAGGTCTGATATCCTAACGACCCGCAACGCGTCTATACCTGCGATATCAGGTATCGTTAACCCTTATGATGCCGATCCGCTTGTACCCTCTGAAAATATAGGTAAAGTAAATAGTAAAGGGATAGAAGCAACACTGAGTTATCAAAAACCTGGTGATTTTAGCTGGGGTGCATCGGGTAATTTTACCCTCGCTAAAAGTGAAATAGTCTTCATTGATGAAGCTAGCGGCACCTTGGAGCATCAGCGCCAGACCGGAAGACCACTGGGGACCTATTTATTATATCACGCCGTTGGTTTGAATAGGACTGCTGCGGACCTTGAAGGAGCACCGCAGGCGCCAGGGGCTCAAATCGGAGACTTGATTTATGAGGACTATAATCAAGACGGCAAGATAACAGCCGATGATATGCTGCGGACCAAATATGGTAATATCCCACAGATTACCTATGGTTTCAACTTGAATGCCGCTTACAAAAATGTAGACATCTCCGTTTTGTTTGCCGGACAGGCAAAAGTAAGCCAGTATGTGCTTCCTGAATCGGGAACGGTAGGCAACTTCTACAGCAGTTGGGCGGATAATCGCTTTAATGATATCAACAATCCCGATGGAACCTATCCAAAAGTGTCCGAACGCGCATCTTCGGCCGTCAGTGGCGGTCTATATAGCAATACTTTTTGGTTGAACAATGCTTCATTCCTGCGCCTGAAAAATGTGGAAATCGGGTATACCTTACCAAGTCAGGCACTGTCGCGGCTCAAGCTGGGGGGGCTCCGGTTTTACGTGAATGGATTCAACCTCCTGACATGGACGAAAGTCAAGGACTATGATCCAGAAGGAAATAGCGGCAGCGGTCAATTTTATCCGCAGCAACGGATTATCAATGTAGGTGTAAATTTAAAATTCTAAGGAGGAAGATAACAGATGAAATCTTTAAGTAAATATATGCTGCCCCTAGTTTTGGGCACGACGATCTTCTCGGCTTGCAATAAAAACCTATTGGACGTAACAGCCACAGATCGTATTTCAACCGAAGCTATAGAGACGGATACAGCCGTTTTGGAAGCTTTTATCATCAATAGATATATCGGCGAACGGGTCATATCCAACGAAGCGGATGGGACCAATCCGGGGTTTGGGCGGGGCTTTGAATATGCTCTTTGGTCCTCGCTGACAGACGAATCGATGTATACCAATGATGACAACACCTGGCTCATTATCCGTGGACAGTTGTCTCCAGAAAATCTAGGCGCTGCAGGTTCGCTCTGGGCACGTAGCTACCGCAGTATCCGGGAGTGCAATTATGCGAAGCAAGTATTGGCCAAGATACCAATGAGCCCATCACATAAGCGGCAGCTGGAAGGAGAAATTCAATTTATACGGGCATTCCGCTATCATGACCTGATTCGAAATTTTGGTCGTGTCGTATTGATGGGAGATACCGTTTATGGTTTGAAAGATGACCTGACCACTGCGCGCCTATTTGAGCGAAAATCCATTCAGGAAGGAATAAACTATGTCATCAATGAACTGAATGCGGCAATTGAAAAATTGCCTATGGACAACAACGATGGAAACTGGGTAACCGGCCGCGCGACAAAAGGAGCGGCAATGGCACTGAAATCAAGACTGCTGCTCTATGCGGCAAGCCCGCTCTATGCTGCAGGCAGCTGGGCAGCAGCAGCGCAAGCTGCGCAGGACCTCATAGCACTCCATAAATATAGTTTGTATACTGGTGGATATCAATCCTTGTTTTTGACAGACCGAAACCCTGAAACCATCTTCGCCCGTTACTATACAAAAAATGCAAATCACGTGCATCTGGAAATTGCTAATGGGCCGAACGGTTATGGTGGATGGGGTGGCAATACACCTTACCAAAACTTGGTTGATGCTTATGAAATGAAAAATGGGAAAGCTCCCTTTCATGAAGATGGTACGGTCAATGCCGCGTCGGGATATGATCCTCAGAATCCTTATATCAACCGTGACCCACGTTTTGAGGCAACCATCTTATATAATGGTTCAATGTATCGGGGAAGGGCTGTTGAAACCTTTACACCTGGGGGACAGGATAGTCCAGAAGGAAATGATAATTGGAATACCTCAAAAACAGGATATTATTTGCGTAAATTTATGAACGACGCTTATCCACTGCAGAATCCTTGGGGAAATGCTGGATTCCAACCGTGGAATTATTTTCGCTATGCCGAAATCTTATTGAATTATGCCGAAGCTGCAAATGAGGCCTATGGCCCGGATGTCGTTCCTACCGGTGGAACCCTGACTGCCAGACAGGCACTGAATCTGGTACGGGCTAGACCTTCAGTGGAGATGCCTGCAATTCCGGTAGGACAATCGAAGGAGGAATTTAGAAAAAATGTACGTTATGAACGTCGGGTGGAGCTGGCATTTGAAGAACATCGTTTCTATGATGTCCGGAGATGGAAGATCGCCATGGAAACGGAGAATGTTCCGGCATATGGGGTGACAATAACAAAGGGAAACAATGGCCTGACCTATAAACGGAAAGAGGCATTGTCTGGACGCCTGTTTGAAGAAAAACACTATTGGCTTCCAATTCCACGTAGTGAAATATTGTCATCTAATGGACAGCTGGAGCAAAATCCAGGTTATTAATCGTCTTCCCGGCTGTGGAATGGGCCGGGAAGATGATACATAGAAAAACTAAGTTTTTACAAATAATTTAATACATGCGAATTACAATCATAATACTCTTATGGATACATATCGGGGCAACTGTCTCCGCTCAACCCTATCAATATGGTCCGGCGGACAAAGACTTTGCTGGTTATCTTTTTGCCTATTTCAAAGGAAATGCCGTAGCGGATGAGGCGGTGTGCTTTGCCATCAGTACGGATGGCTATAATTATCGGGCCCTGAATGATAATCGGCCAGTACTGGACTCGAAAACCATCAGCAAAACTGGTGGTGTGCGGGATCCACATATCCTAAGGGGCGTGGATGGAAAGTCTTTCTATATGGTGCTCACCGATATGACCTCATCCAAAGGCTGGGACTCCAACCGGGGGATGGTCTTGCTTAAATCTGATGACCTGCTGCATTGGTCGCATCAGACGATCGATATCCAGCAACGCTTTCATGGACAGGAAAATTTAAAACGCGTATGGGCTCCCCAGACCATATTTGATCCTGCAGCCGGAAAGTATATGGTCTACTGGTCCATGCAACATGGAAATGGACCGGATATCATCTATTATGCCTATACCAATAAGGAGTTTACGGATTTTGAAACAGAACCACAGGTACTGTTCCTTCCTCAAAATGGTAAATCTTGCATCGATGGGGATATCATGGAAAAGGATGGCTTATTCTACCTGTTTTATAAAACTGAAGGTCATGGTAACGGGATCAAGCTCGCTACAACGGACCTCCTGACATCGGGCAAATGGACCGAACAGCCAGGATATAAACAGCAGACCAAAGATGCTGTAGAAGGCTCCAGCGTATTTAAGCTGAACCAGACTAATCAATATATCCTCATGTATGATGTCTACGGAAAAGGAAAATATCAATTTTGTATCTCAGATGACCTTGATCGCTTTAAGGTAATTGATCATGAGATCAAGATGGATTTCCATCCTCGGCACGGGACGATCATCCCTGTGACCAGGCAGGAACTCATTCAGCTGACTTCACATTGGGGCATACCCAAAGACATGCGGCTGGCACTGAAAAAGAACCCGGTGCTGGATGGCTTTTATGCCGATCCAGATATTCTGTATTCCAATAAAACAAAAAAATACTATATCTATCCGACTAGCGACAGCTTTGATGGCTGGGGTGGTTTTTATTTTAAGACTTTCTCCTCCACTGATTTTGTACATTGGAAGGATGAAGGGGTCATCTTGGACCTCAAAAAGGATGTCGCTTGGGGTCCTCGAAATGCCTGGGCACCTACCATTACAGAGAAAAAGGTGAATGGCACTTATCAATATTACTATTATTTTACGGCAGCACAGAAAATAGGGGTGGCGGTATCGGATCAGCCTACCGGGCCCTTCAAAGATTCGGGTAAGCCGCTGATCGATTTCAAACCCGAAGGGATAAAAAGAGGTCAGGAGATTGATCCTGCAGTGTTCAATGACCCTAAATCGGACAAAAGCTTTTTGTATTGGGGAAATGGTTATCTGGCAGTTGCCGAACTCAATAAGGATATGATTTCCATCAAGAAAAACACGATTAAAGTACTGACACCGGACAGCACATTTCGGGAAGGTGCCTATGTCATCTATCGCAATGGGCTTTACTATTTCTTTTGGTCGGAAGATGATACCCGAAGTGAAAATTACCGGGTGCGTTACGGAACTTCGACTTCGCCTTATGGTCCTATAACTGTGCCTGAGAACAATCTGATTTTACAGAAAGATCCTGCCAAAGGGATCTATGGTACCGGACATAACTCCGTCTTGCAGCTCCCGGGTACTGATGAGTGGTATATTGTGTACCACCGGTTCAATTATCCAAGAGGTATCGAGATGGGGGATGCCGCCGGATTTAACAGGGAGGTGTGCATAGACCGTTTATATTTTGATGCCCGGGGTAATATATTGCCTGTCATTCCCAGCCACTAGCCAAATAAACCTAAACCAAAAGTACAATGAGAAAAATAGTTAAAAATATAATGATCCTATCGGCATCTATATGGATGGGGACTGGTGTTTTACATGCCCAGCCTGGATTTGGCACTGCCGAGCAAATGAATGCTAACTGGTACTTTCATCTGGGGGATATGGCGCCCCAGGCTTTAAAAGAAATCAGTGACCATACATGGAAGGAGGTCAGGTTGCCGCACGACTGGGGAGTGAAATACCCGCTGAATCCAAGCCTGGCCAGTGCGACAGGATATCTACCCGGAGGTATAGGCTGGTACCGGAAACAGCTGCCGGTACGAGCAGAAGATCAGGGAAAAAAAATATTCCTTTATTTTGAAGGTGTCTATAACCGGAGTGAGGTTTATGTCAATGGTAAATCCGTAGGGAACCGCCCCAATGGTTATGTGTCGTTCTCTTATGATATAACACCCTATATTGAATTTGGAAAAGAAAATAACATCGCTGTCCGGGTAGATCATAGCCATAGCGCTGATTCGCGCTGGTATACGGGATCGGGTATCTATCGTGATGTGTGGATCGTAAAATCAAATCCAATCCACATAGACCAATGGGGGGTGTATGCCTATCCGGAACTCAAAGGAAGAAAGGGCTTGTTAAATACGGAAGTCACTGTAGTCAATAGTGGGACTACAGCCGGCCCCGTGACAGTAGCACAGGAGCTGGTCGATGTGCGGGGACAGGTCGTCGCAAAAAAATCGCAAAAACTTAGCGTTGCCACAGGGGATAAAAAGATCCTACAGCAACAGCTCACCGTCATGAATCCCAGGCTATGGAGTCTAGACCAGCCGGTGCAGTATACCTTGCGGACAACGCTATGGCAAAATGGGAAAACAATAGATCACTCGGAGGTAAAGACTGGTTTCAGGACTTTTACATTTGACCCTGATAAGGGCTTTGCCTTAAATAATGAATGGATGAAGGTGAAGGGTGTCTGTGTGCATCATGATGCTGGAGTGCTTGGAGCTGAGGTCTACCCCGAAGTATGGCGACGTCGCTTGCTCACCTTAAAATCGCTGGGCGTAAATGCGATACGTACCAGCCATAATCCGCAGGCCTCTTCTTTATATGCGCTATGTGATGAGCTTGGCCTCTTGGTCATGGATGAAGCATTTGATGAATGGGAGTTTCCGAAAAGAAAGTGGCTGCAGGGCTGGAATGTTGGTACACCGGGGTTTGAAGGGGCTTATGATTTTTTTGAAGAATGGGGAGAGCGGGACTTGGCTGATATGGTGAAACGGGACCGGAATCACCTCTCTATTTTCGCATGGAGCATAGGCAATGAAGTGGATTACCCGAATGATCCTTATTCGCATCCTATCCTGGACGGTGAAAAAAAAGAGGGTGGTTTTACACAGGCGTCGTATGGGGGCTATAAAAAAGAGGCTCCGGATGCGATGCGTCTGGGTGATATCGCTAAGCGCCTTGCTGCGATAGTAAAAAAATATGACCGAAGCCGGGCGGTGACAGCTGGTCTGGCGGGTGTGGCCATGTCCAACGAAACGGCCTATCCTGGGGCGCTTGATATCGCGGGGTATAACTATACCGAAAGCCGCTACCAGCAGGATCATGAGCGCTATCCAGAACGTGTTATTTTTGGAAGTGAAAATAGACATGATCTTTCCGCTTGGTTGGCCGTACGTGACAATGCGCATATATTTGGACAGTTTTTGTGGACGGGGATCGATTATCTCGGTGAATCAGGCCGTTGGCCTTCGCGTGGATTTTACTCCGGTCTACTGGATTTTGCGGGCTTTGTCAAACCACGAGGCTATTACCGCCAGTCGCTATGGACTAAACAGCCAATGGCTTACCTGGGTACCTATCCCTTAGGTGGGGCGCCAGGGACGACAGATGCTTGGTCAGCCTTGGAATCACAACAGGGGCGTTGGAAAAATGAGGCTCCTTCAATGGATGCCTGGCCAATCTGGAATTATCAGGATGGTCAGCAGATCCGGGTGGTCTGTTATACCAATAGCGCCCGGGCCCGACTTGAACTCAATGGAAAGATCGTTGGAGAAGAAAAAAATTATGACGGGAAAACAGGAATTATCTATTGGGATATTCCCTATGCAAAGGGTAAGTTGGAGGTAGTGGGGATGGATACAACCGGAAAAGAGGCTGTCCGCCATACCATTCAGTCTAGCCAGCGTCCAGCGTCCATTGTCGCCCGCCTTGTGGGGGATAAGACAATCAAAGCTGGTGCTGTTGTCCAGATTGCTCTACAGATAGTGGATGAAGATGGACTTCCGGTGATCCTGTCTGAAAATGAACTCCGCTGTGCTGTGGTCGGCAATGCACGTCTATTGGGTATGGAAGCTGGAAATAATACGGATATGGGTGACTATACGGATAATAGACAGCGGGTTTATCATGGAAAAATGATAGCTTATGTCCAGGCTCTTGGTAAATCGGGTGATAAAATAAACATTCGCTTTACTTCTCCTTGGCTGCAACCAGCCACAGTGACCTGTGTGATTAATTGATCGCACAGGTCAATCGGACCGGAGGGTTCGTATTTCTAAAATTTTGTGACTAGGGGACTTCTGTGTTCCCTTAATTTTTACTTCCATCGTCGGAGCCTTTAAGGCTTCTTTTGGAAGTTGGACTCTCAGGGTTGTGGAGCCCGGACCATTCGCTGTGTTTTCTAATGTTTCAACCAGGAGTCCATTGACCAGGATCTCGGTGGTCCGGGGGCTAGTGTCGGTTAGAAATTTTATATATAGGATGCTACTATCGGTATGCTTCAGCTGGTAACTGAACCAGCCTGTGGCTTCTCGCCAACGGGTATCTTCTGTAACTCCAGAGGTGCTATTTTCTTCGTGGAAAGAGTGATCCGATTCGGGCTGTTGTTCGCCGGCGGTTACCTTGTCCACGGTGATCGCCGTGAGGGCAAGATTTTCGCGTTCTTCTTGATCGATCTTCTTCTGGAGCTCCTCAAGTTTTGCAGCTGTTGTCTGTGGCCAATAAAGTATGTAGCGGCTGTCGTGGATACCATAGAAAGGCTCGAGTTCCATATTAAGACTATCTTTTCCTCGGTGCAGCCCTGTAAGATAATAATGCAGTGGTTTGGAAGAGATCGGTTGCACAAGTGCCGGAATGGCAGCTGGATCGGCTGTTAATATCGGGATTTCGCGCAGGGGAATCTGCTTACCGGATGCAATATGGCCCATTCGGCTATCATCGGATTTTAGGCCGCGCAAATCTGCTGTGCCCGAACGTGCAGCAAGCACAATAGGGCCGCATAATATACTATAGTAGTGACTCTGATCGGGCAATTGCTCGATATGGATGCCCATGGGCAGTTCCATATGTAACAGGTCGCCGGGGCTCCAGGTACGTTTTATCTTGAGATGCGTTGCAGTAGAATCAACGGCCTTGTAGACCTGGCCGTTGATTGATATGACCGGTACGGAGGTGAGCCATGCTGGCCTGCGTAGATATAATGTAAATTCACTTTTCTTTTTGGCATTAATTTTTAACGTGGTATAGGCTTCCTGTGGAAAATTGTTGTCCTGAATGATCTCAATATGTTTTTCTTTCCAGTGTAATTGTGATGGAATAAAAAGATTAACATACAGTTCGTCGTGCTTATGTGCATAAATCATCTCCCCATATTTGGCGTGGTTTTCCATGCCAGAACCTACACAGCACCACATGCTTGTCTGGGGTTGAGAATAGACACGATAATGGCCGGGACGCATTTGTGTAAAATAGACGAAACCGCCATGCTCGGGATGTTGGGACGATAGGATGTGGTTGTATAGCGCACGCTCGTAAAAATCTAGATATTTTCCCTGTGGGTCTGTGCGGTACAGCATTTTTGTCAACCGTAACATATTATAGGTGTTACAAGTTTCGGGTCCTTCGATGCTGTGGACCATCTTCGAAAAATCGTCTGTCGGATTAAAATGCTCACTGACACTATTGCCGCCGATGGCAATCGATCGATGTTGGACAACATTGTCCCAAAAATAACGGACGGCATCGGCCCATTGTTGATCGTTGGAAAGCTCAGCTATTCGTTTAAAACCGAGGACTTTCGGTATTTGCGTATTGGCATGCAACCCCGTCAGCTGATCCTGATGCTGTGTCAATGGGAGTAAAATGGACTGGTGGCTAAACTTACGTGCAAGTTTGAGGTAACGCGGATCTTGTGTGATCGCTGCAACATCAGCAAAGGTTTCGTTGAGCCCCCCATGTTCACTACGTAGCATATCCTGAATCTGTGCTTCAGACAATTGGGAAACCAATTGGATAGCCCAGTCCGTCATACGAATGAGCATGCTCTTTGCCGTCTGATCTGCTGTTAACAAATAGGCGTCACGCAGTCCGGCGTAAGTTTTGTGAATGTTATAAAGGGGAACCCATTTTCCATTTAAACTAAACGTACCCGACCGGATATTTCCCTGTTGGATTTCTTCCCAAATCAGTTTGCCTCCGGGGACACCACCTATATACCCATTACCATTGGCTTGCTGACATTGTTGTAGCGTTGAAATCATGTAATCGAGTCGTGCTTTGATACGTGCATCGCCGGTGGAAGCATACATGTAGGAAAGAGCCGAAAGGTAATGTCCACCAATATGCCCGTCTAGACCCGTGTTTTCCCAGTTTGTATAGGACTCTTTTTTGCGCGGTAGCCCTGCTTCTCGTAGAAAAGGGGCCAGTAGACGATCCTGATCCAGCTCCAATAAGTATAATAGATCGAGCTGCTGGGCATGCTTAAAAGGACTAGGCAGTAATCTGACATCCCGTAAATCGAAATAGTGAAGCTGCTGGGGCTCTTGTGCATGTATTGAGAAGCTAAATGCTGCGGTAAAAATAAGCGACAAAAAAATACGTATTAATTTCATGGCGTTGTAAATTATTCCTATGGACAGCAAATGGAAAAGATGCTGCAATTTTGGTTAGTGGCCTGATTTTAAACGTGTAGGCCAGTAAATCAAAGATATGAATTATAGGAATATTGTTAAATGTTTTTTTTACATTTATTTTTTAATCGGTGATTGCTTGCTATCAAATAAATGAAAAAGCGTTAAAACTGGTCCAGATTCCGATGAAATACGGCGCAACGAGGACTGGATCAATGTACAGTCCACTATATTGTACCATACATTTTAAATTGAGTAGCTATTGGGATACATGATACCCCGTAATGACCGCATCGTTTAGGGCTTTCTCAGAAATGATATCGATATTGAGGTTGACTTTATTTCCTATAGGATCCAATGAAATAAAATAACTGACATTTCCTTTCACATAAAATAGTTGCTGTGGATAATGCAATACTTCCGTGTTAAAATCATCTTTATAGACCTGCACTGTATTGGGGAATGCTTTTTCAAGGGAGGACTTTACGCTGGCGTCGATACTTTTTAACTCAATGGAGTCCGCATCCAAACCATTTGGTTCCCCAAGCTCTCTAATGAAGGTGCTAAAATAGTCATCTACAGCACTCTCATGGGCCTTTATGGAGATAAAGGCTACGCTGTCACGATAGACAACAACTTTGGCTCCATAGTCTTCATTGATGGCTTTACCCTGGAATTTTACGTCAACTGCTTTTTCCTGATCGAAATTGTAGATGCTGGCTTCCTCTCCTTCATCAACTAGTTCTAATGTACCATTGTTGGATGCATAATGTCCATGTTGAATGGTCTTTTTACTGGCATTGGACTCAAAGTTTGCTTCGGCAGGTTGACCTACCTTATTGTATAGGTCAATGGCTTGTGGAGTCGATTGACAGCCCAGCAAAATGAGCGAAAATAAGCCTGAGGTCCAAGTCGTGATTTTATACATGCTTTACTTTTTTTGGATACATCGTATGAAAACTGCTCCATAAAACAGCCTTACTTCATACACCTATGTTGTATAGATAACAAAAAGATGAGCAGCATGTTTGCCAATTTTTATTTTCATGAGATGTTATTCATCCCGCAGGCTATCCACTATATTGGTGCTGGCAGCCCGAAATGCCTGCCAGGCGATGGTCGACCAGGCGATGAGCAGGGCGAGTCCCGCGGCCAGGGCAAACATCCACCATTGGATCGTAATGCGGTAGGCATAAGCCTGCAGCCAGTTGTTCATGATCAACCAGGCCAGTGGGGCGGCCACCAAAAATGCGATTAAGACGAGCTTGATAAAATCTTTGGAGAGGAGTACAACAATGCTGGAGACAGAAGAACCTAATACTTTTCGCACACCGATCTCTTTTACCCGGGTATTGATCGTCAGTAAAGCCAGCGCAAACAGGCCTAAACAAGAGATGATGATTGCGATACTTGTTCCACAGATCACGATCTTGGAGAAAGTCTGTTCCGATTGATAGAGATTTTGTGTGTTTTCATCCAGATAGGAAGCTTTTATGGTGGATTTAGGATTCACCTGCTTCCAGATGCTATTGATTTTATCCAACGTTTCGGCAAATTGCTGGGTTTCTACCCGGACAAAGATATAGGCTACATCAAAAACATGGGGGTTGACAGAGATGGTTAGTGGCTCAACCTGTGCCTTTAAATCCTGAAAATTAAAATCATCCATCAGCCCGATTACGGTACCACCACCGTTGAGATCGATCTTTTTACCAAGAACTTGATCAATTCCCCCAAGTTGTGCGGCCATAGCCTTATTGATAATGAGTGCGGTACTGTCGGTAGCAAAGCTTTGATCAAAGTCCCGGCCTGCAAGTAATTTGATGCCCAACGTATTCAGGTAGTCATAACCCACTACCATGTAATTGGTATTGATTTCTTTATTTTCATACTCAAAGCCAAAGATGCTCTTGGACAGCGATCCGTCATGGCCTTTACCAATATTGATATCCGAGGCGCTGACCGATTTGACCCAGGGCTGTGCGGCCAACGCATGACGCATGCGTTTGAGGGCATCTTGTTTGTTGATGCCTGAACCGATCGGGATACTGACGACTTCTGTTTTGTTAAATCCCAATGGCTTGTGGGCAATATAGTTCATCTGTGCACTGATGACAATGGTCGCTATAATGAGGATAATTGAGATCACAAATTGCAGTACCGTCAAGGAGCTTCGCAGGTTGGATGACTTAAGTTTGTTGGCACCCTTCAAAGACTGGATGATATTGGAACGCGCGGCCCTAAATGCAGGCAAGCCTCCCGCAATAAGCGATAAGACTAAAAATACCAAGAGAAAAATAACGAGGTTCTGGATGTTGAAAAGCTGGCTGATCTTTAACTGGTAGTTCATGGTGGCGTTAAACTGCGGCAGGAGCAGGTAAACCATGCCCAAGCCGATTAAAAGGGCAATGACGCAGAGGATAAAGGACTCCAAGGTCAGTTGCCGGACAATAGCCCAAGTGGTACCACCCAAGGTCTTTCGGGTTCCGATCTCCCGGTTTCTAGTGATGGAATTTGCCAGGGAAAGATTGATGAAATTTGAAGCGGCAATAAATAAGATCAGTCCGGAAATAAGCAACAATACCCAGGGGAAATTGGACGACATGGAGGATCCCTGAGTAAAGTCATTCAGGTGAAGCTTGGATAGTGGCAAGAGATGGAAGCTGTAATAATTGCCTGCAGCATCGGCTTTGCCGCCGTCGCGTTTCAGACGGTCGATATTGGTTTTGAAGAACTGTGCGGTAAATGCTTTGGTTACTTGCGCGAAGTTGACGTCTTCCACATCGGTTTTCATTTTGACAAATACTTGATGGTCCAGATTGTCCCATAGTTTCATCTGCTCTTGATAACCGGGTTTATTTTCAAATCTGAATAGGGCAGAAAATGTGAGGGTGGAATTGGCCGGAATATCCTTTAAAATGGCGCTGACAGTGGCCGATTGCCAATTGCCACCATTGTTGACCTCAAGCTGCCTGCCAATGACATCGGTACTGCCAAATAGGTTTTTGGCCATACTTTCGGTCAATACCAAATTTCCGAGGTCGGAAAGGGCCTGCTGATTACCCCTAACGAATGGGAAATTAAACATCGCGAAAAAGTCAGGGTCGACAAACTTATTGTTTGCCGAAAACTCTTTGTCGCCATTTTTTAAGAAGATGGTGCTGTTGGCATAGCGCGTAATACGTTCGATCCCTGGAATATCTTTTTTCAGCTGTGGAGCCAATGGTGCTGGCATGGTTGCATCCCTTTTCTGCCCGGTTGCTGGTTCCGAACTTTTGTATATCATGGCAATCCGGTTGCTCTCCGAATGAAAATTGTCAAAAGATAGTTCGAACATCGCTGTCAAAAACAGTACCGTTGAGGCGGTGATTGCAATAGCCAATCCAATGATGTGGATGGCACTCAGTGATTTGGTCTTTAATAAGGATCTCCAAGCTGTTTTTAGCATAACCTTCGTGTTGAAATTTGCATCGTAGCCTGCAGGTGATCTGCCTGAAACAGTCGGGACATAATACCTGGCGCGATTTGATGTTGTCAATTAAAAAAATCAGTTCTGAAAAGAAAAACCAATTTATTTGCCAATGATTCAATATATTGAAATATAGTGTTTTATGTATTTATGGGCTGATGGATATGTTCATTATCGAACGATGTATTGTTCGATAATGAACGTTTAAGTGGTATGACAACTGGCTGAATAAGAAGCGGATCAAAAGAGCTTTCCTCCAGATAATTCAAAGGAAAAATGCTGATGCTGCATTGGCGATAATCTATCCAATAAGCCTTTAGTCAGTCCGGTTGAGACGGCTGAAGGTTCCCGCATGGAAAATGTATTTGTCCGGCCCTTGTTTCCAGCTTGTTTTTCCCTGATTGAAGTGCAGCAATTTATAATCTACGGTAACGGTATCTTGTTGGATGCCAAAGGAAAGGGCAGCGTAGTCCGTAAAGCTGGATGCACCACTGGGACGTAGGTAGCAATCCTGTGCCAGGGCCAGCTTAGCTACTGTATCGGTGGGGAAATAGTTCTGGATAAGCGCTTTATGTGCTGTTGAACCCTGCTTGCCCAGTTTTAAAGCTGTGGTCAATGCACAGTTTTCCCCGTCGCAGTCAGACCCACCCGTGGCTGCATAGAGCGCCGCCAATGCACGTAGGGGCTCCTCAAGGCTGTCCAGGGCAGCGCTCTTGATGATTCCGGGAATCTCCTGTGATGCTTGGATCAGCACGATGGTCTGATTGCTGCTGGAAAGCTTGTTTCTGCTGGAGTCTGGCTCCGGGGCAGGGCTTTCACTCGGAAGGGCCGTTGCGGTTGAAGCTGTCCTTTTCGCCGGACTGCCATGGCCACATGCTGTAGCGAAGAGTGCGGCGCTGATGGCAATCCGTAAACTTTTTGGTCGTATTTCCATAAATCATAAAGCCGCTATTTTTATGCCAGTTTAATTTCTAAAGCAGATAGCCTGTGGCTATTACAAAAATAAAGCTACCTGCTTTGGGTAGCTTTATGGCGTTGTTGTATCTGACCAATTGATTTTGCCCAGTTCGGATATGTACTTTCTTTGTCCGGTGCTACTTATTGCCAGGCTTGTTTTTAAGGTATGGGTTGCGGTATTGTTCGTCAAAGCGTTTCTTGTCATCGCGGTAACTGCTTATGGCCCCGATTTTATGCATGACTTTGATATAACACCAGGCCAGATCGATCTGATGTGGTTTAAACCCGCTTCTTGCACTTTTGGGATACAGATGGTGGTTGTTATGCCATTCGCCGGCAACAATGCCCGGCCACAACTGGTTGATGGATTTATCTTTCTCATTAAAATCAATGCCCTCGCGCTGTTTATCCTTCCCTTTGGCATGACCTTCATAATTAAAGGTACGCACGCCAATGGCCCAGAAACCAGCGGCACCAAATAAACAGCAGGCTAAGGCGTGACCTCCGATCAGGTAGAAAGCGAGGTACCAAAAAGACCAGTTCAGTACCCAGGAGCTTATGGCATGGATGGGGTGGACGTAGGATCCCCATTTTTGATATTGTGCATAGGTATTGGCCGTTACTCCGGTATGACGCATGAGCAACTTGACCCGATTGTATGAATTTTCGGTTAGATCCTTGGCGATGGGCTGATGGTTGACATCCGCCAGAAAGCAGTAAAGGAACCCGGCCTGTGCATTATATGGATCGCCTGGCTGATCTGATTTGGCATGGTGCACATGATGCGAAATCACATAAATCTCCTCGGGGATGACATTGATGGTCAGATTTTGGGTGAAAAAACGCCAAAAAGAATTGCGGAACTTGAAGGCACCATGTGTGGCAAATCTATGGTGCCAGATGGTACCATGGGTGCCCATAATGACCATGCTGTAGACAAAGGCAGCAACAAGTGTCCACCAGCTGAGGTGATTTGCCAAAAAAATAAAGAAAAAAGGAACAAGGCAGGCTACTTTGAGCCAGCTAAAAAAAGGAAGCCAGTTGCGCTGGTCCTTAACGATATTTAATCTGTTGAAAAACTCGCTGAGTATTTGTTTTGTACTGGGCTTAACAAGGTTTCCGTTACTGTCTTTCCACCCGTAGGTAGGCATTTGAAGTACATGATCTAAGAAGGGCATTGTTTTTGGTTGATGTAAATAATTATAAAGTGCTAAGCTACATGATATATCAGTTAAATAATGTTAATTGAGAAAGTTTAACATATTCACTGAAATTGTTTAGGCCAGTTCCTTCCGGCCACTGCCCGATAGATGGCTTGTCCAATTGGGGGATCGAAGGAATGAATGATGGGGCTGCCGCCGCCACTGAGCAGGGAAAGGAGCATTAAAATGAATTGTTGTGCAGGGTTTAAACAGGGGCTTTGGTATGGACAAAGCTGACGATCAGGGCACATAGTGCGCATATGAGCGCGACAAACAAGAAAATGTTGGCTGTATTGCCGGTATAATCGATTAATTTGCCGAATAAAGGTTCGCCCACTGCTGCAAATACATAGGCAAACATATTCATGATGCCGATCCCTGTACCCACGAGTTTGGTTCCCAGTAGATCAGGACTTAGGGTCCAAAAATTGGCCTGTGGCCCGTAGACAAAGAAACCTGAGGCAAACATGAGTATACTGATCAAGCCCTGATGATGTATGGGGACCCAGTAAATGAGCAGGGCAATGACACAGCTGATGATCATTCCAGTGCAGATCGATCTGCTCCTGTTTTTATTGAATAGCCTATCTGAAATATAACCAAAGGAGAGTGCACCCAAGGCCATCCCGATGGGGATGAGCAGTGTAAGCCACATATTGCCGGACGAGTCTTTGTAATTGCTGCCCAAAAAGTGGATCGGTACCCAGAATATCAGGCCATAGCGTGCCATGCTCTGAAAACCAATGGCCAGGGATGCGACCATAAAGTTGCGGTTCTGAAATACATGTTGATAAGATTTCTTCCAATTTTCTTGTTTTTGACTGGTGGAGTCCTCCTGTTCTGTGTTCGAGTAGCCCTTTCTTTTGGGATCACTGTAGGCAACAAAGAGGAAGATGAGCAGGGCCATGGCCAGAAAAAGGATGGGATAGCGAAAGAGGCTGCGCCAGCTTTGTTCCTGCTGGACTAGGACCAAGGCCATCAAGAAAGTCAGAACGGAAGAACTTCCTGCAGCCATGGTGTAAAAACCAAATGCCTTCCCCCGTTCGGCATTGTTCCACCAGTTAGCGATCAGTTTGCCCCCCGAACCCCAGGCCATCGACTGAAAATAGCCATTCATGGTCCAAAGGATCAGGATCATGCTGTAAGCACTGGCGAAGCTGATGGTAAGGTTACAGAGGATGGAAAAACCACCTCCGATCAGGATCATGATTTTTGGGCTCAGCCGGTCAGCGAGATTGCCATTGATCAGCTGTCCGATGGCATAGCCCATGAGCATGGCAAAGCTGATCCAGCCTACCTGCTGGAAACTGATATTAAGTTCTTTAACAATGCCTGCTGAGGCCCAGCCAAAATTATGCCGCCCCGTATAAAAGAACAAATAGCAGAACATGGTCACCAGCAGCATTTTCCATTGATCTTTTCTAAAGTGCTTTTCCATTAAATTTGTTCGGTGGTGGGGTTGATAAACAATCCGGCCCGTATAGGCTTGTGTGTGGTGGCATATTCCAGGGCTTCGTTGACTTCAGCCAAGGGAAATTCACGTTCGATAAGTGATGCAAAAGGATATTTTTGTCCGTTTTCCACGATAAAGTCCACGGCAGTGAAAAAATCAGTATAGTTGTAGTTGTGAAGCCCTTTGATAGTGAGCATCTTGCGGATTACTTTTTCAGCATCTATCCCAGTTTTTCGTTGGTTGAATACGGCGCCGACGAGTACGGCACATCCGTGCAGACCCAGGGTTTCGAAGCCAAGCTCCATCGCATTTGGGGAGCCACTCATGTCGATGAAACGGTCAATACTGAAGGTCTGCAGGACACACCTACTTTCTGATTCACCCAGATCAACGGTATGTGATGCACCAAAGCTTTTGGCCAGCTGCAAACGGTCGGGATTGATATCGGATACGATGACCTCGTTTGCGCCCCATTCCCGGCACATAGCGACTGTGACCAGACCCAGCAAGCCCATGCCGGCAATATGTACATTTTTTCCGGTAATGCTGTCGGCCAGGCGGAGTGCGCCAGCAGCAGTTGCCACAGCACAATTGATGGTTGCGGCAACAGCGAGGTCTATATCCTTGGGAAGGACACGAATACAGGTATGTGGCCTCAGGATGATATGCGTTGCCAATCCGCCGTGGAATGTATCCTGATCACTGATCTGACGATGTCCATATTTGTAAAGGTTTTCGTTTTTTTGTGGGATTTCAGGTTGATAGCTGCTGGTATTGGGGTCGCTGGCAAAAACCGTCCAGGTGATGAGGTCGCCGATATGTAATGGATGGCCCTGTGCGTCAAGTCCACTGTGCCCGGACGACAGCGCTTCTATGACACCCACGATCTCATGCCCCAATATGGTCGGACAGGGTTCATTGCGCAGACCGCAATAGGTATGGAGGTCACTCCCGCACAATGTCGTGTAACGGATGCCGACCAAAAGTTCACCATCATTTAAAGGTGGGAGCGGTTTCTCCACCTCGGAAAGTGGGGTCAACGCTTCGTTGAATACATAGTATGTTGCTAGCTTTTTCATCCAATATAAATGCACATATGTTTTACAATACTAAACAATGTTTATTTATACTATATTTTGATAAGGTTAATTTTTTGTTATGATTAGGTTATTGCCCCCAAGACCCCAGGCCAGTATAGGGCAAGGTGCATAAAGTGGAAATGTACCATTGAGATCGATTGCGTAGAAATGTCCTCGCCGTATGCAAATAATACGTTAATTTAGTGTGATAACCAAATTTCCTGAAACTGCAATAGGGAGTCCTGATCTATATGATGATAAAATCTAGTACCTTGTGGCTGTTGTTGTTCCTGTTTGTTCTGGCAAATGGACAGTATGTTGGCGCGCAGGAAAACTTTAGATTGGATTATTTTGGTGGGGAAAAAGGCCTGTCCCATGGCAATCTGACGGGGTTAATGAAGGATAGGGATGGTTTTCTTTGGATCGGTACCTGGAATGGTATCAACCGCTACGATGGTCAGCGTTTCAAAACTTATAATACCACTGAGCAAAAACGTCATGCCGTGGCAAGCCGTCGCATCATCCAGATGATTGACGGTATAAACAACGACATCTGGTTTTTAACCTATGACATGAAGTTGTATCGTTTTGATAAGGCTTCAGAAGAATTTTTTTCTGTATCGGAGGTGGTGGAGTCAGCACAAAACAAACCGGTTCAGTTTAACAAGATTTTAGCGATCGACGCACAATCGGTATGGGTAGGAAGTACAGACAATGGCTTGTTTTGCATAGATGCTCTTGATAAAAAATATCACTATTCCATTTTTAGTGCAGAGAACAAGACGTTCAGGCAACGTTTATCATCCAATAAGCTAACCTATTTCTATCGGGATGCCCAACAGCAGGTATGGATAGGAACGAGAGAGGGACTGCATATGCTCCAAGTGGATCCGAAGGAGCGAAATTCATTCCGGGTGGTCCAGTCGGTTGACTTAAGGTCGGACGGTATCTTTAAGATTGCCGAGGCTCCGGATTTTATGTTCTTCTCCACCTTGAGAAATAAGCTGCTGGTGTTTGATAAGCAGAAAAAAGATGTGGAGCAACTGACCTTAACTGAAGGTAGCATCAATGATATGCGGATGTCCCGCGATAAAAAAAGGCTTTTTATTTCAACTTCGGTAGGTGAGCTTATTGCATTTGACCTGGCAAAACGGGTCGGACAGACAATATTGCGTTTCCGGACCGGACTGGCCGGCATATATGAGGATAGCAGGCAGCGCCTGTGGTTGGAATCTGCGGGAAATGGTGTGGTCATGCTGGATCTGAATCATCTCAAGAGTACCTATTTTAGCTCGCCTTTCTTCAAAAAAAGTTCGACAGCAAATTTTAAATGTTTTGAAGATGCCGAGCATCGGGTCTGGATCAATATGCGTGGCGGCGGATTTGGCTTTTTCGATGAACAGCAGGCTGTCATCAATTTTTCTTTCAAGGCGATCAATGGGAAGCGGATCGATTTTCCACGCTTTGTCCATGATATTGTATATGATCCGGCTGGTGTGATATGGTTTGCGGTTGAAGGTGAGGGGATGGGGGCTGTGGTTTTTGAAAATCATGGGATGTCCTTTCAATCTTTTGCCAATGAACAGGGGGAAACAACTGATCCCGAGGTTCGAAGTCTATTATTTGATCGGCAGGGAAGGCTGTGGGTGGGAAAAAAATTTGGCAGTATAGCGGTATTTGATCAGGGGAAGCTCCTGCCGGTTTCTTTCATCGGTGGCGATCCCGAAGCGCTGTCTTCTGTCTATTGTCTGTTGGAAGACCGCCGGGGAACAATGTGGATGGGCACCAAGAAACATGGCTTATTAATGGCTGTGCCCCAAAATAAGGCAGGTACCTCTTATAAACTGGAGCAGTTCAGTACCAGTAATAAAAAACTGGGCAGTAACCAGGTGTACACGCTGTTGGAAGATAAACAGGGGGCTATCTGGATTGGAACCTATGGTCAGGGGCTTTTGCGGGCCACGGAGGTCAATGGTAAACCGGTCTTTGAGCAAATAGCGATTCGTAAAGTTGGATTGCAGAAGGATGCCTTCAGTAGAATCCGGCAGCTGTCTTTGGATGAAAAAGGGATGATATGGGTTGCTACTACCTATGGGCTGCTGGTGGTAAACCCCAGCAGAAAGAGGGACCATTTTTATTTTGTGCATTACAGTGGCGATCAGGTCGCTGACAATGATGTGCAGTATCTGTACAAAGACCATAGCGGAACCATGTGGATCTGCACCTCGGGGGGCGGGCTGACAAAATCTTACGGAGACCCTTTCAAAGGACTTCAATTTGAACATTATACCGTTAAGGATGGACTTTTTAATGATTATGTACTGAGTTGTATAGAGGATGCGGACAATAACCTTTGGCTAGGAACGGAAGGGGGGCTATCTAAGTTTGACCTCCAAAAAAAGAAATTCGTTAATTTAAATGCTAGTGACGGATTTGGCAATATGCGATTTTCTGAAAAGACAGTAGCACAGCGGAAGGATGGACGGATAGTCTGGGGGACAACAAAAGGTATGCTCTGGCTTGATACCAAATACTTCAAGCAGAAAAGTAGTAGGCCACAGCTCCTGCTGACAGGGCTGTTGATCAATAATAAGGAGTTTGTACTGAATCCGCAAAAGAAAGGACAGGAGACCGGTATACAGTATACCGATCGGCTTATTTTAGATCATAACCAGAATAATCTTTCTTTTGACGTCTCGGTTTCGGATCCCCGGCATATGCATCCTAATTTTCAATACCGAATTATGCAGGTCGATACCACCTGGCACCTGAACAATCAGATCGCTCGTATCACCTACACCAACCTTAACCCGGGCGACTATACCCTGGAAATTAAAGGGGAGGATGATCTCTATGATGGTGGCCCTTATCGAAAGGTCGATTTTACGATCAACGCACCCTGGTGGAAGACGGGATCGGCTTATTTGGCCTATGCGCTGTTGTTGCTCGGGGTCTCATACGGAACTTTTAGACTTATATTACAGTTACTGCGCCTAAAACAAAAAGTGTTGATTGAACAGCATCTAAGTGCGCTGAAGATGGAGTTTTTTACCAATATTTCGCATGAACTACGTACACCATTGACACTCATTTTGAGTCCTGTCAAGAAATTGATGGGTGAGGAAACGGAAGGGAGAAAGCAGGTGTATATGGATATCATTCATCGGAATGCACTCCGAATGGAGCTTTTCGTCAATCAGTTGCTTGATTTACGCAAGGTACAGGAAAGCAAGCATCACTTGAACATAACGCAGTTTGATATGGTCGTACTGCTCTCGGATGTGCTGCTTGCCTTTATGGCATCGGCCGAGGCAAAGCAGGTGTGTTTTAAAGTAGAGACGCCTTTTAAAGAACTATGGGTGTACCTGGATCAGGAAAAAATGGAGATTATCCTGTATAATTTGCTGTCAAATGCACTAAAATATGCACCTGAGGGCAGCACAGTGGAGATCCAGTTGGACCTGCGGCAGCAAAAAATGCACATCGACATCGCCGATGCGGGGCCCGGGGTACCCAGCGCAACACTGCCTTACATTTTTGATTTATTTTACAGCGAAAACAACAATGGGGTACATAAAAGAAAAAGTACTGGGGTAGGCCTGGCTCTGGCCAAGGAGTTTGCGCTGTTGCACCAGGGGCATATCTATGCCGCCAACAGACCGGACCATGGTCTTCAGGTAACGGTCGAAATCCCTATGCCGAATGCTTCCGGCCTGCGGGGAAGCCTTACCGATCACCTTGCCTTTGACCATGCAAAACCCAAAGCGGGTGAGTATGCGGCCAATGGCTTGCACAAGGGCAAGACAGAACAGCAGGAAACATTGTTATTGGTGGAGGATAATGCGGATCTGCGTCTGTTTTTACAGGAGCAACTGACGCCGTATTACCATGTTGAGGTGGCAGCAGATGGTTGTGAAGGCTTGGAAAAGACCCGAGCGATCCTACCTGATTTTATTCTTAGTGATCTGATGATGCCACAGATGGATGGTATTGAAATGTTGAAGGAAGTACGATCGGACGCGCGGCTCTGCCATATTCCTTTTGTGCTACTGAGCGCCAAACATGCTATAGAAACCCAAATAGAAGGCTTGGGCTATGGGGCCGATTATTATATCACCAAACCTTTTGAACCGGCCTTTTTGTTGACCGCGATTGCCAATTTGCTGCAGAAAAGAAAATCCTATTTTGAACAGGTGAGCGGACAGCATGTCCCTACGATACTGGCGACGGAGGTGCAGATCGACGACAGGGACAAGAAATTTTTGGAAACAGTCGTGACAGTGGTTGACCAGCATATGAATCAATCGGATTTTAATATTGATCTGATCGCCGAACAGCTGAATTTGGCCCGTAATACTTTCTACAAAAAATTTAAAAGCCTGACCGATATGGCCCCGGTTGAATTTGTGCGTCAGCTACGGCTGAAAAAAGCAAAACGCTATTTTGATGCCGGACTGGAAAATGTCTCTGAAGTGGCTTACCGGGTCGGTTTTAATAATCCCAAATATTTTAGCACAAGTTTCAAGGAAATGTTTGGGATCTCCCCCAAAGAATATGCCATGCAAAGGAAAGATAAAACTTTGTAGCGCTGCATAAAGACTAGTTTTTGATCCAATAGTATCTTGTTAATGTACTGGCAATTAGTATTGTATAAAAAATGAACCTTTTTTATCAATTATTGAACCTATAATTTGTTGCGCTCCAGTAGCTTTGATTATTGCCAGCGATGGGTTTGGCAAGACCAATGTTAATCGAACCAATTATAGACTTTAGATGATGAGAAAAATTCTTATAGCGATCCTATTGACCTGTGTTCAGTTCGGCTGCTTTTTTGAGACCCGGGCAGGTATCAGCCGGACTACGGTAAACGATAGCATATATGACGCGGTGGTAGCCACCGATGCTAGTGGGGATTTCAGGTCCATTCAACAGGCGGTTGACCAGGCTCCGCAACATCGCCAAAAACCTTACCTGATCTATGTAAAAAATGGCCACTACAACGAAGTGGTGGTGATACCCCAGGCGAAGAGTTTCATTCATTTAATTGGGCAGGATAAACAGCGGACAATTATCCACTATAAATTGAATGTACAGGCTTTACCTAAGCCGGATTCAAAGTGGTATAAAACGGACACAGCGGCCTGGAAATTTTCTGTGCACAACCCACAAGCACCGGTATACCGCTTTCCAGGATCAGTGGTAACAGTCCAGGGCGATGATTTCTATGCCGAAAACATCAGCTTTATTAACGATTGGGGACTGGAGCAGCAAAGTGGCCCACAATCGTTGGCCATGTGTATCCAGGCAGACCGGGCAGCCTTTAATAATTGCATTTTCCGTTCTTTCCAGGATACCTGGATGACCAGTACCCGCAAACCAAACGATCGGCTCTATGTATACAATTGTTGGATTGAAGGTGCGGTGGATTATTTCTATGGTGGGGGAAATGCGTATGTCGAGCATAGTACACTGTACAATGTGCGCAGTGGATCGATCATGGTGGCACCCAGTCATAAGGAGGAAACCAAATGGGGATATGTATTCAATCATTGTATAATCGATGGCAATCAGGCCGCGGCAGATGGTAAAATAAAACTGGGCCGACCATGGCATCATAGACCGAAAACTGTTTTTCTTCACACTAAGATGAAGATCCCGGTGGCGGCAGAAGGTTGGACAGACATGGGCGGGATCCCCAGCATATTTGCCGACTATAAAAGCATAGACGCAACTGGAAGGACCATCGATATACATGCGCGTAAGACTCATTATAAAAACCGAAATAACGAGACCGGAGTTTCCAAAGCAGTACTCAGCGATGTGGAGGCTGCCAGCTATACCTATGATCAAGTGATCTTGGGCGATGACCAGTGGAATCCCCGCAAATTTATCGTTTCAAAAACTGTAACATGGGACTGATCCCATAAAAACTCCTGCTGAACTGAATAGCCAAGAAATTATAAATCAAATCTTATGAGAAATAACCAATTGAAACCATTTGACGGAAGGAAGTTTTCTTTGTTCCGTGCGACTGAGCGGCAGAGCAATCTGCTGCATTCAGATGGAGTCAGCGATGTCCCTTACTACGATCGTCTGGGCCGGTCGAATATCGGTTTTTTGCTGGTCTTCCTGTCGGTGGCCATTCAGGCAAACGATAGCTATGCGGCACCCATCATTGTGCGGGATAAGACTGATCTGCACCAGCAATGGATAGACTGGCAGCCTGTTGCTGTTGGGGGGAAAGTCCTAGACGAGCGGGGAGCCCCGATGGCCGGGGTGACGGTGCGCATAAAATCCAGCGATAAGGTGACATCAACCGATCAGTCGGGAAGTTATGTTTTTAAGGAGGTACCCGCGAATGCTATTCTTGTATTTGCACATGTGGGAAAGAAAAGTCAGGAAATTCAAGTCAATGGACGGACTAAAATAGATGTGGTCTTAGTGGACAATACGCTGATGATGGATGAGGTTGTCGCCATAGGATATGGAACGACAAAACGCAAAGACCTGACTGGTTCGGTGGCTTCAATCAATGCGGAGCAGCTGAAAGATTTGCCCACGGTTTCTGTACTCCAGGCGATTTCTGGGAGGTTGCCCGGAGTCAATGTCACTGTCACAGAAGGTTCTCCGGATGCTGAAATAAAAGTACGGGTACGTGGCGGTAATTCTATTACCCAGGATAACTCACCTTTATATATTGTCGATGGTTTTCGAGTGGCGAACATCAATGATATCCCGATGACGGACATCGAAAATATCGATGTGCTCAAGGATGCGGCTTCCACGGCAATCTATGGTTCGGAAGGGGCAAATGGGGTAATCTTGATTACAACGAAATCTGGAAAAGGTGGCAGCCCCAAGATTACGTTCAGTTCTTACCTGGCAGCAAGTAAAGTATACAACCTGACCGAAGTATTGTCCCCTTATGAATATGTTTACTGGCAACGTGAACTGGACCCTTCCATGGCGGAAAACAATAGTTTTAACTCCATGTATGGACTCTGGGAGGATGTGGATATTTACCAGTCCAAAGCAGGACTCAATTGGCAGGATAAATTGTATGGCAATACGGGACTGCAACAGAACTATAGTCTGGGGATGACCGGCGGCGATAAGGATGGAAGCCTCACTTATAATCTAAACTATACCCGGGATGAGGAGGATTATATCATGCTCAATTCGGCCTACAAGCGTGACTATGTAAGTGCCAAACTCAATAAAAAGATCAGCTCGAAGCTTTCTTTTGACTTTAATTCGCGGATGTCAAATACAAAGATCACCGGTCCCAGTATATCTGATGGACGCAAATTGCGGGAAGCTATAAAATATGCACCCGTACGTAGTCTGGCCTCTCTGACCGAAGGGGCCCTGGGGGGCGCTGAAGATATTACCTCGGCCGAGGCCCTGAGCTCGCTCAATGATCCTATCGTCAATGTGGTGAATGAGTACAAAGATCAAAATCGCTTCAACCTCCTATTCAACGCTGGACTGAATTGGACGATCGCCAAAGGATTGCGCTTTAATGCCAAAGGTTCTTATGGTTTCAACAAAAATTTTACGGATAATATCTGGATAAAGGGTACAGGACAGTCCAGCGCCAACGGTGGTCAGCCTGTGGCCCGTCGAGAGGATCAGAAAGGGAGTTTGTGGTCCTTCCAAAATGTATTGACCTATGATTTCAAATTGCAGGAAAATAAACACCGGTTTACCCTAGTCGGTGGGCAGGAGATGACCAACAACCAACAAAATGACCTGCTGCTGGAATCCAAATTTTACCCCCAGGACTTCTCCACCGACGATGTGCTGGCCATGTGGAATTATGGTACTCCGTCACCAACTTATACGACGATACGGGAACCCGCTCGGACAACCTCTTTCTTTTCCCGGATTAACTATACGTTCAACGATCGCTATATCTTGACACTGACAGGTCGGGCCGACGGTAAAAATGTCTTTGCCCCGGGCAACCAATGGGGATTTTTTCCAGGGGCTGCCTTTGCCTGGCGATTTTCGGATGAGTCATTTATGGAGGGAGCCAAAGGTTGGCTTACGGATGCTAAATTGCGCCTGAGCCATGGTTCGGTGGGTAATGCACGGGTAGGGTCGTACTGGCGGCAAGACTACGATTTTATTACTGCTGCAAATCAATTGTATTATATCGATGAGACCCCGCAGAGTGCCTTGCGGACGAAAACGACTTTAAAAAATGAAAACCTGACCTGGGAAAGCACGGTTTCGAGTAATATAGGATTGGATCTCGCGCTATTTCAGAACCGACTGAATCTAACTGTAGACGCCTATAATAATATTACCAATGACCTGATCCTACAGGTACCATTGCCATCGAGTTCGGGCTATGCCAACCAATACCAGAATGTGGGCAGTACCTCCAACCGGGGTATTGAATTTGCGGCCTCGGCAGTACTGGTGGAGAAAAAAGATTTTCGCTTAACAGCGGATTTTAATATTGCCTTCAATCGAAATAAGATCCGTAAGCTGATCGATGGACTGGATGAAATGACTACACCAGCTTCACCCTGGTTGGATTTTGGGCGCGATGACTTCCGCGCCATGGTAGGGCAGCCCCTGGGGCTCATGTACGGATTCCGACAGGACGGATTTTATTCTTTTGATGATTTTACATTTGATGATAAGCAAAATCGATGGCTATTGAATGAAGGGGTGGTGGATGCTTCACATGTGATGTCGCGCGGTGGAAATTATTTTGGTCCCGGACATATTAAGTTGAAAAAGATGGGGGGAGAAGGCCAGATAATCTCACTGGATGATGACCGGGTGGTCATCGGCCATGCACAGCCAAAACACACGGGAGGGCTGGTGCTGAACATGCAGTACAAAAGTTTTGACCTGACAAGTATGTTCAATTGGTCCTATGGCAATGACATCTACAACGCAGATAAGGTCGACTTTATGGCATATGAGGGATCCAAACGCTACCAAAATATCAGCAATGAAATGCGGCTATCGCAACGTTTTACCACAATAGATCCGACCACGGGTGCAAATATCATGTTTGGAAATGATGCAAATCCTGAACTTTTTCGTGCACTCAATGAAGGAAAGACCATGTGGAACCCCATGGCGGCAAATGGTCGCATTCTGACCGATTGGGCCATCGAAGATGGTTCGTTTCTGAGGTTGAGTAATCTGACACTGGGCTATACGTTGCCTGGACATATCGCAAAACGTTTGTTGATGCAGAACCTTCGCATTTACCTCGCGGGCTATAACCTGCATGTCTGGACAAAATACAGCGGGCAGGATCCCGAGGTCGATACGCAACGTAATCCATTGACACCGGGGGTAGGCTATTCGGCTTATCCCAAAGCGAGAAAGATCCTGTTTGGATTGAATGTTACATTTTAAACGCAAGAGAATGAAGAAGATAATTATGATCATTGCTGTTGGCGTGCTGGCCGGTACGACTTCGTGCAAAAAATACCTGGAGACCAACTCCCCCTCATCATTAAGTAGTGAAACCGTCTTTAAGACAAGTTCGATGACCAAGGCTGCTGTGATGGGCCTGTACGGGAAAATGACCGATACCTACATCTATGGGCAAAAGCTTTCCGTCAATTGGCAGGGTGTATCGGATACGGAATCCAATGGTCAATTTAGTGAAACGGGATATATTTCGCAGACAGATGATTTTGGTGCCGGTAATTATTTTGGCCATGCCAATAATTCTACCATACGCTGGCAGCGTTTGTTTGAATTTGCTGAAATGGCAACAGCTGTTGTGGATGGCATTCGCAATTCTCCGATTTTAGCAAGTGAACCTGCATCAATGAAACCTTTATTGGGCGAAGCGTTGACACTGAAATCACTGGCTTTTTTTGAACTTGCCCGCTATTGGGGTGATGTACCCTACAAAAACGAGGCTTCCAAATCGGATCTGTCTAATGTGTATATGCCAAAATCAGACAAGGATACGGTATACCATTATCTGGTGAAGGACCTGGAAGAAGCACAATCTTATCTGCCCTATAAAGGTGGAAATAGCGATTATGGTACTGTGGAACGTGTGACCAAGGGGTTTGCAAAAGGTCTTCTGGCACGCGTGGCGTTATTTGCTGGTGGCTGGTCTCTCCGGGACAGTAAAGCATTCCCCAATGCTACCGCAGAGAAACACCCGACAATACCAGCGATCAATGGTTACTATGTGGGACGCCCACAGAACTGGAAGGAATATTACCGGATCGCAGCACAACAGACAGCTGAGTTGATCGGTGCGGCAGATAACCCGCACCGCTTGGATCCGGATTTTGAGAACATATGGTCTTCGGTATGTGGCAACCGTCCGAATGTGGCCAATGAGAACTTATTTGAAGTGGCCTTTGGCATGGGCAACAATGGTGATATTGGCTCATTGATGGGCTATGGGGTGGATGGAAATTCCAAGTATGGCTCCCGGGGATTTGGGGGAAGTTATGTGACCTCAACGGCCTATTATTTTTATTCCTTCGATCAGGAAGATAAACGACGTGATGTGACGCTGACCTGGATCGGCTACGGAGCTGACAATAAGGAAAAAGTGAACAGCAATCCAAACGATGTCAAATTTGGCAAATGGAGGATCTACTGGATGTCCAATGCATATCTGGCCATGCATAAGACTGCAACAGGACGTATCGCCACGGGTGTCAACTGGATCTTGATGCGGTACTCGGATGTCTACCTCATGTATGCTGAGGCGCAGAGCCAGCTTGAAAATCCAGATGCAGTACATGAAGCAGCCGGAATATCGCCAAGGCAGGCGCTGGAAAAAGTGCGGGAAAGGGCATTCGGGGCCGGATCCGCAAAAATACAGGCTTATGACGCTAATTTTTTGGATGCGGTGATTCATGAGCGTGCCTGGGAGTTTGGAGGAGAGTCTGTCCGCAAGCAGGATCTGATCCGCTGGGGATTGCTGTACCAAAAGATAGAGGATATGAAGATGGCACTGTGTCTCATGTACGACCACAGTAAACCGGTAAAAATATTCGATAAAACCTATCAGCCGGCTCAATTTCCGACAAAGGTGTATTTCCGCTATAAAGACAGCGAGTATATTGACAAGGCTTCGCTGAATTATTACGGGGATCTTCCTGCTGCTCCGGGAGGCGACTATGTATCTGTCAACTGGTTTCCACTGGATGCTGCCAAGCCGGCACCAGACAAGATTGAACCGGGTAAGGTGTACAATTATACAATCTGGCCCATCAGAACTTTATTGGCAGGGACCGGATTGATGGCCACTTACAACTATTCTGCCTTTTTGTCCACACTGACGCATGGTGCCGAAATTCAGGCCCGGCTCAATCAGTACAAAATGGGGAATGGCGTCTGTAATTACCGTTACGTTTATCCGATTTATGTCGATGATATCCGGGAAGCACGGGGCTACCTGAGTAATGCTTTTGGTTATTAATATTGAAGTGCATGATTTTATGAAAAAGATAATTTTTAACATGATAATGCTGCTGACCGTGGTTTTAAGCCTGCTCAGCTGCCAGAAGGCCAACGATTGGGATGTGGATGCCAGTCATCAGCGGCTCTTTAAATCCTTGAAGTTTACCACGGGGTTAGTGGGGGCAACATCGGTAGAAATTGCCTATACAAAGACGGTTGCCGCACAGAAATATATTTTTGAGTTTAGTAAAGACAGTCTGCAGTTTACCGAAATTGTGAAGACAGTAGAAATATTGGCCGATACCCTGACTCCCTTTGCGCCATCCACTATCCCAGCCCGGGTCGAATACCGTACTGTATTTGAAGAGCTGGATGGGCTGACAGGTTACTCCGTCAGAATGAAGGGCGTAAATACAGAAACGGGTGAGGAATCCAATTATTCACAACTGTATTTTCGGACGGCCGCGGAACAGTTATTCAATAAATGGACCGTTGGCGTGAATCAGATGGAACTGTATTGGCCGGCGACCGACCGGGTCACTCATGTTGGTGTTTTTGACCCCTTGAAGCATACTGAATTGCAGAAAATACCATTGTCTGCAGCTAATAAAACCGAAGGACATGTCAAAATTGAGGGGCTAGAGGCCGGTACCAATTACCGTATCGCGATTTTCAATGAGCAGACTGAGCGGGGAACACAGCTATTGAGGACCCTGGGGCTAGCCGGAGGTGAAATGATAACGGTAAACCCTGGCGACGATATCCCACTATTGGTCGGTAAGGCTATTGCTAATGGAAAAGACAATATCGTGCTGGTCTTTGCCGGAGGTAAAAACTACGATCTGGGCACGGTCGTGATTCCCGCAGGTATCAGCAACCTGAATCTGACCGGGATTCCTGATGCCAACGGCAATAAGCCCAAATTAAATCTTATGGGATTACAACTGGCCGATCTTATGGTGGGGGAGGTCATGCTAGAAAACCTGGGGATTTATGCCAACGGCAGTTCTTTCTTAATCTCCCAAGATAAGAATGGTGCGAGCATAGCGGCCTATACGTTTAAAAATTGTTATATCGAAAGGCTTGGAAGTGGGGTAATCCGCCTCAATAACGCGGTCACTGTCAAAGGAATAAATTTTGATCATTGTGTGGTCGATAAAATCGGTGGTTATGGCGTGGTCAATATCGGCGGGAGCACGGCTCGTGTCGATTCGATCGCTATTACAAACAGCACCTTTACAGATCTGACGACACAGCTCATGGATGTTCGTGTGGCTGTTGGTAAGATCGTGGTCGGCAACTGTACTTTTTACAATCAAAATGCAGCAATGGCTCAATTGCTCCGCTTTGATACGGCCCGGTTGCCCTTAACTTTTATGGGGAGCAACAATATCATTGCTGGAACGAACAGTGGTGGACGTATAAATGCGACGAGCTACGACCATGCTAATTTTGGGCTCAACGTATCGTTTGCGGGAAGCTACCGGACCAATGAACTGCAGATAGAAAGAGCCTCCAGGGATTTTGCGGAGATCACGATTTTTGGCGGCACCGCGGCGGATCTATTTGTGGACCCCATGAACAAAGACTTCCGGATCAAAGCGGGAAATGGTTTTGGAGGCCGCGGTACAGCCGGCGATCCACGCTGGTTTGAATAGTTATTAATAGCCTGATCCCCATAGCCCTGTGTTTCGATGAAATACCTGGTTATGGGGCTGGGCAAATAGACATAAGAAAAGAAAATGAAGAAATTAGTACTGTTCGGAATACTGTATTTCATGGCTTGCGGCGCGAGGCTCAATGCGCAGGAGACCGCGGCCTTTCCCGGGGCTGAAGGTGGGGGGATGTACACAAAAGGTGGTCGTGGCGGCCAGGTTTATTATGTCAATACATTGGCAGATAATGAACGTGGAGACCCCAACTTACAGGAAGGATCGTTACGTTGGTGCTTGCAACAAGATGGAGCGAAAACTATTTTGTTTAAAGTAGGTGGGACAATATGGCTGCAGCAGCGATTGTCAATCAACAAAGGTGACTTGACCATCGCCGGGCAAACGGCGCCAGGTGGGGGGATCACATTGGCCGGCAGTCCGGTTTCAGTAGATGCAGATAATGTCATTATTCGTTTTCTCCGCTTCCGAATGGGGGATCTTCAGCTTTCTGCCCAAGAGGCAGATGGCGCTGATGCCTTTGGAGGGCGTCAAAGACAGCATATCGTGATCGACCATTGCTCGATCAGCTGGAGTACGGATGAATGTGCTTCTTTTTATGATAATAAAAATTTTACCATGCAGTGGTGTATTGTTTCGGAGAGCCTGCGTCTTTCTGGGCATTCCAAGGGGCCCCATGGCTATGGTGCAATTTGGGGTGGTGTACAGGCTTCCTTTCACCATAACCTGCTGGCGCACCATGATAGTAGGACCCCACGGCTTGGGCCCGGAGCTCGCTATGCAGGGCATGATACGACCGATATACGCAATAATGTGATCTACAACTGGAATGGTAATGGAGCTTACGGTGGTGAGGCCATGTGCGTCAACATCGTCAATAATTTTTATAAACCGGGTCCGGCAACTGGCAAAACTATTCGGAACAGAATCGTGGCCCTCAATGCCAAAACTGAAGAGCGCCCTTTTCCAACGATCAAAAATGTATGGGGCAAGTACTTTGTGACTGGAAATCTACTGCCTCATCATCGCCGGATCTCGGCAGATAACTGGCTGGGGGTCCGGATTGTCGGTGAACAAACCGAATCGCGGATCCGGTTGAATAGAGAAATACCAGTACAGGGGACTATTCGTACGCACGATGCACAGACTGCCTACGCTAAAGTATTGGCCTATGCGGGAAGCTCCTATGTGCGTGATGCCATAGATGAGCGTATCATCGCTGAGACAAATACGGGGACAGCTTCCTACCAGGGAAAGAATCCACATAATGGTGAAGGGGGAAAATGGAAAAGCATCCAATATCCCCGGAAGGGCATAGTGGACTCACAGCAGGATACCAATCCAGACCCTGCTCATCCACATGGTGCCTGGCCAGTGCTGGCAGCTGGAATAGCTGGTCGGGATAGTGACCGGGATGGTATACCTGATGGTTGGCTGGAGAAGTGTTATCCCGGAAAAAGGGCCAACGAGCTGAATGAGGCCGGCTATACTTATCTAGAAGAATATCTCAATGAACTGGTGGCTCCCATTACGGCAGGACAACGCTAAAATGTGTTATGGGCAATCGTGTAATAGAATCAATAAAATAAAAATAGATGGTTAAGAAAATCAAGAAAAAAGGACTGGTGACAGCGGGGATATGCATGATGCTCGGACTGTTGCAACAGGTAGAGGGCCAGTCGGTAGAAAGCCCCTATCATTGGAATAACCTTCCTGAAGTGATGCAGCCTCAATTTCGAAAAGATACAGTCAATATCGAACAGTTTGGTGCAAAGGGAGATGGCTACACCTTGAATACCAGTAGTATCAATGAAGCTATGGAAGTGTGCAGTAAACGTGGCGGTGGAGTAGTGCTGGTTCCCAAAGGCTATTGGCTATCGGGCCCCCTAATATTGCAGAACAATGTCAATCTGCACCTGGATGAAAATGCTTTCTTGCAATTTACTGCTGATTTTGATCAGTACAAGATTGTGGCAGGAAATTATGAAGGGAAAGCTTCGGCCCGGAATCAATCTCCCATTAGTGGTACGGAGCTCGAAAATATCGGCATCACGGGAAAAGGTATAATAGACGGTAATGGAGATGCTTGGCGAATGGTTGGGAAAGCTGCGCTGACGGCAAATGAATGGAAGGCCAAAGTCGCGTCTGGGGGACTCGTCAGTGCCGATGGCAAAACTTGGTTCCCGAGTGCGAAGACAAAACTTGCTCATGAAGAAAAACGTTCTTTCGTATTGACAGAAGGTAAGACCTTGGCCGACTTTGAGACAATCAAGGACTATTTGAGACCTAACTTGCTCGTGCTGACCAATTGTAAAAAAGTACTGCTGGAGGGGGTTACCTTTCAGAATTCGCCGGCGTGGAATTTACATCCGCTCATGACACAGCATCTCACGATAAGGGGCGTGAAAATCAAAAATCCGGATTACGCCCAGAACGGTGATGGTATTGATATTGAATCCTGTGCCAATGTGCTGATTGAGCATTGTATTTTAGATGTGGGTGATGATGCCATCTGTATAAAATCAGGTAAAGATGAAGAAGGTCGCCAACGAGGCATAGCAACCGAGCGGGTTATTATCCGGCATAATAAAGTATATAAGGGGCATGGTGGTTTTGTGGTGGGCAGTGAGATGTCTGGTGGTGCCCGGGATATTTTTGTGGAAAACTGCACCTTTATGGGGACGGACAAAGGACTGCGTTTCAAGACCACACGTGGCCGTGGCGGGGTTGTGGAGAATATCCATATCCGCAATATCAACATGAATAATATTGTACAGGAAGCAATATATTTTGATATGTATTATTGGACGAAGCCACCTCAGGCAAATGAAGTACAGCAAGTCCCACCGGTAAGTATCGAAACACCCCAATTTCGGAATATCACTATAGCGGGGATTACCTGTAGGGGAGCTCATATAGGAATCTTTGTTCGAGGTTTGCCAGAAATGCCCGTACGGCAGATCAGCATGACAAATTTAAATATACTGGCCAACAAAGCAGTTGAGTTGAAAGATGCCTCCGGTATTGTGCTAAAAAATGCGTTCTTACATTCAAAAAAAGGAGAAAAGGCAACTATCTATATTGAAAATGCCGCTGACCTACAATTTGAGGGCATGCATTTTGACGGAAACCAGTCGCCCCAAGTGGATGTGAATGGACCGCATGCTGCCAATATTGTTTTTAGTGATTCGAACATCGATAATAGAAAATTGAACTTTAACCATGGCGCAAAAACGAATGCTGTCAAAATCAATTAACGCATGAAAATGTCAAACAGTTGGTACAGTGGATGGGAGCACTTATCTTTGGGCTATCGATTTAAACCTGAACACATATGAAAAAGTTGCTGACGATGTTATTGTCTTTCGTATTTTTCCAGGCATCTGCTCAAGAACCGATCCCATTGTATGGGTCAGTAAAGCCGAACAGCAAGGGGCAAAAGCTGTCGGATAGTATAGCCAATGAACGTGTGTATCAGGTCGGTGAGCCACGCATTATTCCTTTTCTTGTTTCCAAGGAAGAAAATTCGGGAAGTTCCGTATTGATTATTCCCGGTGGTGGTTATTCCCGGCTGGCTTATATCGTCAGCGGAACACAGCTTGCCAAATGGTTCAATACCATGGGCATAAATGCCTTTGTACTGATCCATCGCTTGCCGCACTCACCTGATGTGATCAATCGGTCACTGGCTCCCTTGCAGGATGCACAACGGGCTATCCGGTTAATCCGTGCTAAAGCGGCTGACTGGCATTTGGACCCCAGTCGTGTTGGCGTAATGGGTAGTTCAGCGGGCGGCCATCTGGCAGCATCCTTGGCCAGTATCGAACAGCCTATCCAGGCGCTGGGTGATGGCATAGATCAGTTCAGCAGTAAACCTAATTTCAGTATTTTGGTGTCGCCAGTGATTACGATGGAGGGCGAATTTGCACATCGGGGAAGCGTGGAGAACCTCTTGGGAGATGAGGAGCCCTTTAAAAAAGAACTGTTCAGCCTACAGAAGCAGGTGACCGAAAAGACAGCACCTACATTTTTGGTGCATGCCCAAAATGATAAGACCGTGCCGGTACAAAACAGCTTACTCTATTATGAGGCTTTACAAGCGCATCATATCCCAGCTTCGTTGCATATTTTCCCACAAGGAGGACATGCGATCGCAGTGGTCAACAACCCCGGATCTACTGCTATTTGGCCCAGGATATGTGAGGTTTGGCTACAGGAAATTCAAATGATCAAACCATAATCTATATATTGATATGAAGATAAATTACCTTATTTTTTCTATTGTCCTATTCTTGTCCTGGCAGCTTGGGGCATCACAAGAATTGAAATTGACTTACGATAAAGCAGCTGCAAACTGGAATGAAGCATTACCTTTGGGAAATGGCCGTATCGGCGCCATGGTATATGGTGGGGTTGACAAAGAGGAGATTCAGCTGAATGAGGAGACGATCTGGGCCGGGAGACCCGGAAATAATGTGCCTAAAGGCAAATACAATGACATTGTGAAGATCCGGCAGCTCCTCACAGCAGGTAAGAACAAAGAGGCACAAGCGTTGTCAAATCAGGCATTTCCCCGGGCAGCTCCGGAAGGACTTGATTATGGGATGCCCTATCAGACTTTCGGGAGCCTGCTGTTGGGATTTCCGACGCACGACAAACCCAACCAATATCAGCGTGAGCTGGATCTGAATAAAGCCATAACAACGATTACTTACGAAGCCAATGGGGTCAACTACCGACGGGAGATGTTTACTTCATTGGTCGATAGTGTGCTCGTGATCCGCATCACTGCCGATAAAGGAAAGTGCATTTCAATGGATTTAAGCTGGAAGAGCCCCCATCGGGATGCCCGCATTGGCCAAAAGAATGGAGCACTTTTCCTCCGTGGAAAAGGAGGACAGGTCGATGCCAAGGAAGGGCAGGTGGACTTCTATGGATTTGTATATCCACAGGTTAAAGGCGGGCAGGTAAACCCTACCGAGGGGCAGATTATGATTAAAGATGCCGATGAGGTGATCCTGTATGTATCTATTGGAACAAACTTTAAAAATTACCAGGATCTTTCTGTCGACCCTGAACAAAAAGCCACACGGATTTTTGAAAAAGCCAGACGGGTCAGTTATGCCAGAGCCTTGGAAAACCATGTGAAACAATACCAGCGTTATTTCAACCGTGTACAATTGGACCTTGGTAGCAGTGCACAGGTAAGAAAAACAACAGATGTCCGTATCCGCGAGTTTGCAACGAGCTTTGACCCGCAATTGGTGGCACTTTATTTTCAGTTTGGCCGTTACCTGCTGATTTCTTCATCACAGCCTGGAGGTCAACCGGCTAACTTACAAGGGATTTGGAACGATAAGCTTGCTCCACCCTGGGATAGTAAGTACACCATCAATATCAATACGGAAATGAATTATTGGCCTGCGGAGGTGGGGAACTTGAGTGAAATGCACCAACCCTTGTTTAGTATGATCAAGGATCTGGCTGTCACCGGACAGGAAAGTGCCCGGGAAATGTACCATGCCAGAGGATGGAATGTTCACCACAATACCGACCTGTGGCGTATATCGGGTGTCGTAGATGGCGGATTTTATGGGATGTGGCCGATGGGAGGAGCCTGGCTGAGTCAGCACATCTGGCAACATTATCTATATCGTGGCGATACGCAATTTTTGAGAGATTACTACGATGTGCTGAAGGGAGCTGCCCTGTTTTATCTGGATGTTTTAACGAAGGATCCTACTGGAAAATGGTTGGTCGTAAGCCCTTCGATCAGTCCGGAAAATAGTTATGAAACAGGAAGTGTGGGGGTTTCGGCAGGTACGACAATGGATAACCAGCTGCTGTTTGATGTCTTTAACAATTTTATTCATGCATCTACCGTTCTGCATGCCGATGCAGCGTTGCGTGACTCAGTGAGACAAAGCCTGCAGCAATTGCCGCCGATGCAAATCGGACAGCACGGCCAGCTACAGGAGTGGCTCAGCGATCTGGACAGAACAAATGACCATCACCGCCATATATCTCATTTGTATGGACTGTTTCCGTCAGGGCAAATATCACCTTTTCGTAATCCTGAGCTCGCCCAGGCAGCTAAAAACTCTTTGATCTATCGTGGCGACAAGTCAACAGGTTGGTCTATGGGTTGGAAAGTGAATTGGTGGGCCCGCTTATTGGACGGAAATCAATCGTATAAACTGATCAAGGATCAACTGAGCCCAGCCCCTGAAGAACAGCAGGGACAAAACGGGGGGACATACCCTAATCTGTTGGACGCTCATCCTCCTTTTCAGATTGATGGAAATTTTGGCTGTACATCGGGTATTGCCGAAATGTTGCTGCAATCGTATGATGGAAGTATATTTCTACTGCCCGCATGGCCTGAGGAATTGCCCAATGGCGAGGTAAAAGGCTTGGTGGCCCGGGGTGGATTTATCATTGACATGCGCTGGAAGGAGGGACAGTTGACCGCCCTAAAGGTGCTGTCTACCTTAGGTGGGAATTGCCGGATCCGCGTAAGTGACAAATCCGTACTTTCTTTACAAGGAAAACCGCTGCATAAAGCCAATGGAAAAAATACGAATACATTTTTTGCGGTCGATGAAATCAAAAATCCGTTGATAAAAACAAAAAAAGGATTGTTTAAACGTCCTGAAACCGTACTTTATGACGTCCCTACAAGGAAGGGTGAAGTCTATGAATTTGCTGTGCAGTGAAGGATGTGACGGCCTGGTTTCTGTAGGGAATAGAAAGAGATGAATAGTAATAAAGCAACCATGTTGCATTTGTAGTTTTTTGTTTTTATTTTTAACCATTCTTTTGCCGAAATGCAGGGATTGATCAAGGATCATTGGCCGGGATGGCTCAAATGCTTGATCAGGTGCTGAGGTAGGGAGAGGCATAACGTAAAACAAAATCTTTAATACAATCATCATGAACAAAAAACTACCTGTTACTGTTTTGAGCGGATTTCTGGGGGCTGGAAAAACATCGTTGCTGAATCATGTACTGCATAATAAGGCAGGCAAAAAAGTGGCTGTCATCGTTAACGATATGAGCGAGGTGAATATTGATGCACAGGCTGTGGAACGGGAGAATGTACTCTCCCGTACAGAGGAAAAATTGGTGGAGATGAGTAATGGCTGCATTTGCTGTACGCTACGGGAAGATCTGATGGTGGAGGTGGAGCGGTTGGCCAAGGCGGATCGTTTCGATTACCTGTTGATCGAAAGCACAGGGATTTCGGAACCTGTTCCTGTCGCCCAGACATTCAGCTATGTAGATCCGAACAATGCGATCGACCTGACGGCATATAGCTATATTGATACCATGGTGACCGTAGTGGACTGTTTTAATTTTGCCCGTGATTATGGCAGTGCCGATACGCTGTTGGATCGGGAATTGACCGATGACGATTGGGACAACCGAACGATCGTCAATCTGTTGACCGACCAGATCGAATTTGCCAATGTGATTGTATTGAACAAAGCCGACCTGGTGTCGGAAGAGACAATGGGGACGCTGGAAGCGGCTATTCATAAGCTCAATCCCGGAGCGAAGCTGATCCGCGCACAGTTTGGACAGGTGGATCCCAATCAGATCATGGGCACCGGATCCTTTGATTTCGAGCAGGCATCAGCCTCGGCCGGTTGGGTCAGGGAGCTCGAGGCGGTACATACACCCGAAACAGAGGAATATGGAATTTCTTCCTTTGTCTTTCACTCGCAGCGTCCATTTCACCCCCAGCGGCTGTATAGCTATCTGAACGATCGCTACCCGCACAATATCATCCGGGCAAAAGGGCTCTTTTGGTTGGCTTCGCGGCCTGATCTGGCCATCAGCTTTAGCCAGGCGGGTGGAAGTGTGCGTCTGGAAAGTGCCGGATCCTGGTGGAGCAGCATGCCCGAGCAGCAGCGTGCGCAATATCCGGCCTATGCCGAGGTTAGGTCTGAGCTGTTAAAACGTTGGCATCCTGAATGGGAGGATCGAAAAAATGAACTGGTCTTCATCGGACAGCATCTGGAGAAAGAGCAATATCTGGCCGAACTGGAATCTTGCCTGCTCACAGCAGAAGAAGAGGAGGACTGGCGCTTGACCTGGTGGAAAGATGAATTTCCTAAAAATATTTAAAACAATCTGGTTTCCACCTTGGTCTTTTCCCTAAGTAATACAGGTTGGATTATTGTATTTTTCAGAGGTTGGGACTTATTTCCCAGCCTTTTTTGTTTTTTGTAGATGGCATGTAGACGGTTGTTTGGGCGCGGTAGATAATTTGTTGCCTATAAATGAAACAATATTTGCTCATTTATTCTGAATTTTGCTGATGACAGGCGGTATTGAATCTTTAGGATGGAAAGCCGTGGAGAGCGGTATGGATGAGACTGCTATTTCAAATGAGCCCATGGGGATACCAATCAATGTATTGATGTAGCCAAAGATAAAGCGGATTTTGGGCTGTATCGAAAGGCGGTGCCGGAATGATTCACTTAACTAAAAAATAGATGGGAAGAAAAGCATTGGGACATGGTTTTTATATCATAGATAACAAGTTTATTCTGCATTTTAACAGTGAAGTATACCGGAAATTCTATCCGGTGATCGATTTTGAAAGCTTTGAAGTCGTGGAAAGCAATGGATCAACGTTTCATTATTTTAAGGACAGTAAGCATGTCTATGTGGACAGCTATATGAATCGCTTTGCGATTCTGCCGGATGCCCGTCCATCAGATTTTCATATCTTGGATTTTAAGAGCGGAAAGTCATCTACTGGCAGCAATGATTATCTCTTTGACCAAAAATTGCCGCATCGCTTTGGTGATTACCGGATTCTGTCGGATTTTTATCAGCTGGCAGATCAGGCGGTTTATTTCAATTACCTGCATCAAGTGAAAGGGGCGGATCTGGCTACCTTCGAGCTGCTCTATGCTGGTCAAGTGGGCAACGTGGCCAAGGACCAACATCAGGTATATTTTCGGGACAAGATCGTGGAAGAAGCCGATGCAGCAAGTTTTTCTTTTTTGGACGCCTGTTTTTCAGGGGAATATTACAGGGAATGTGACCATACCTATTATGCGAAAGATAAAAATTATGCCTATTATATCGATACCCTGGCAGCTGCCTTCAAAATTATCAAAACGAAAGCTGTGGACCAGTTCCAATTTAAGGTCATTGATGAAGTGGGGTATGCCTATGATGAAAAATATCGTTACCGATTTGGAAAGCGGGAGAAATTAGCTTAATAGCCTGGCTGGGCTATTTTTTTGATCATATAAGAAACAATGCTTAAGTTCTGAAATGGAGAATGCTAGTGTTTTTTTTCGGGAACGATTGCGTAAAAATTAGCTTACACTGAGGATAAAAAGTGCTAATTTCAATTCACTTATGCAACCGGTTGCTTATTACCGTTGCATGATATAACCAAATTATAAATTATTAAGGGAAACAGATAGTCCCCATTGTATGCAATAATCATTTAATCGTTATGAAACCTAAAATAGAATGGACAAATGGTCTCATCAAGGCGACTCCTTTCGTTTTCTTTCTGCTCAGCGCAGGCCATGCACTGGGGCAAGAAAAAGCGGTAAAAGGAACCGTAAAGGATCCTGATGGACGCCCAATTGCGAGTGCGACCATCAAAGTGGTGGGCAATGATCAGCTTTCGACTTCAACAGACAACAACGGTAATTTTAATCTTCAGGTTCCCGCTACGGCAAAACAGCTGAGTGTAAGCTATGTGGGGTCTGCTCTGCAGACGGTTGATCTAATCGCTGGACAACCTTTACAGATTGTGCTGCAGCGAGATGACCAGGCCTTGGATGAAGTGGTGGTAGTGGGGTATCAGACCGTAAAACGTAAGGACCTGACGGGCGCGGTGGCATCGGTGACAGGTAAAGATATAGCGGCCACCCCGGTTGCCAATATTGCCCAGGCCATTCAGGGAAAATTGCCAGGAGTAAATGTGGTATCGCAGGACGGTCGGCCAAATGCTGATATCGCCATACGGGTGCGTGGTGGCGGTTCAATCTCGCAAAGCAACCAACCCTTGATCCTGGTCGATGGTATTATCGTCAACTCCATGAATGATGTACCCAGTGACCTTGTTGAAAGTATCGATGTGCTCAAGGATGCTTCCTCTACGGCAATTTATGGAGCCCGTGGTGCCAACGGTGTAATCATTGTGACCACCAAGCAAGCCAAGGAGGGGAAGATCAATCTCACGTATAACAGTTATGCTAAATTTAATACGCCGGCCAAATACCTGGATATCCTAAATCCGTATGAATACCTGAACTATGTATGGGCAAATGCCGATGCCAATGGCAGTGCTTATCGTACCTCCTTTGAAAAACTGTATGGGCTGGGTGAATATAAGGGGAACAATACTTTGGGTATTGAAGCTTATCGGGATGTCGCTACCACTGATCTGCAGCGGCAGGTGTATAAAAGTTCTTTTTCACACAACCATGATCTGACCATTTCGGGTGGAAGTGCCAAAACGAAGGTCCTCTTTGCGGCTAACTATATGGATGACCAGGGGATGAAACTCAACTCGTATGCCAAACGGGCCAATCTTTCTTTGAAAGTAACACAAAAGATCTTTGATAACCTGGATTTTAATTTGGATACCCGCTTTTCGGACTTAAGTAATATGGGGAATGAAGGTACGACTAATGGAAGCGGTTCGCTCTTATCTTCGGCCTACCGTTTTCGTCCGATCAGTACCCAGGACATTAAAGGGGATCTGGCAGCCTTGCGGGAAGGAAATATCGAGCAATATGGGAAATTTTCGACCTGGGATAGCTATAGCGCTTATCATCGGATCAAAGATTATGAAGCTTTGGAGCGTACACAGAATTTGCGGGGTACTGCTGCGCTGAACTGGCGTATACGCAAAAACTTAAGTTTCCAAAGCAATTTTAACATCAGCAGGCCTTGGGGACAATCTAAGATATGGGGTGGGGCAACCTATAACAATTACTTGGATGATGCCACTGGTGAAAAGCTGTATGCGGGATCCGCTGAGTTAAGTAAATCGGATGGTTGGAACCTACGCTGGACCAATACCTTAAACTATGACCTGAACATAGATGAACAACATAAATTAAATGTGATGGTCGGACAGGAAACATCAAATTCGGCAGGCAATTCTGTCCGTATCAGTGCCAACCACTTTCCGGCAAGCTTCACCAAAGACAATGCTTTTGCTATGATCGACCAGTATGATGCTGATCATGGCACGAGTTCATTTTCGACACTCGTGGATTCACCGGTACGGATCATGTCTTATTTTGGAAGGGCAAACTACAATTTTGCTGACCGGTACTTGTTTACTTTCACCTTCCGTGCGGATGGTTCATCCAAATTTGCACCTACCCAACGCTGGGGATATTTCCCTGCAGCGGCATTGGCCTGGCGCATTTCGGAAGAGTCTTTCGCCAAAGAAATAAATTGGCTGGATGACCTTAAACTGCGCCTATCGTATGGTGAAGTAGGCAATGATGGCATCAGCTCCAACCTATGGTCACAAACCTGGTCGTCGGAGACCGACCGCAGGTTGCAGTATGTGATCAACAACCAATATCAAAAGTCCTATGACCTATCTTCGGACCAAATGGCCAACCAGGATCTGAAATGGGAAACAACCATTACCCGTAACATCGGACTGGACTTTTCACTCTTTAACCGGAAACTTTGGGGAACGGTAGACCTCTATAAAAATACAACCAAAGATCTGCTGATGCAGACAACACTACCGGGAATTACGGGATTTACGTCCATTTTCCAGAATATTGGGCAAACCAGCAACAAAGGTCTCGAAATTTCGTTGTCGGGACAGCTGCTGAAAAATGCTGACTGGAATATTACGGCAGGGGCCAATATCAGCTTTAACAGAGGTAATGTCGATGCACTGGCCGAAAATATCACTGGGCTTTATGGCACTTCCTGGGCAAGCACAAGCACTTACCCCAATAGCGATTATATCTTAAAAGTAGGCCGTCCGGTAGGGCTGGTACGTGGACTGGTATATGATGGCTTTTATACCACCAGTGATTTTGAATACGCCAATGGCACCTATACCCTCAAGGAGGGGGTAGCTGATGTGGGGAATTTTATTGGAGCTGTACATGGGCTTGGCTCGAACGACCGCCCAGCAGGACAGACGGCCTATCCTGGTGTGGTCAAATATAAGGACCTGGACAATAGTGGATATATTGACGATAAGGATCTGACGGTGATCGGAGACATGAATGCCAAACATACAGGGGGATTCAACTTGAACGTATCTTATAAAGGGCTAGACCTGGCTACTTTCTTCAACTGGAGCTACGGTAATCAGGTGTACAACGCCAATAAATTGGCTTCCTTGTATGGCTATAAGGAATCAGGGGTGTATGAAAATAAACTTGCGATCCTAAAAAATGCCTATAGCTTATATGAAGTGGCCGATGGTAATTTGAACAGATTGCAGAGCCCCGAACAGCTTGATGCGGTCAATAGAAACGCAGCGCTGCCTCTGGCTTATAACGAAAATGGGGTGACTTCTTCCCTGGGGATCGAGGATGGATCATACCTGCGCCTCAATACCGTGACCCTAGGTTATACGCTGCCCAAATCGCTACTTAGGACCAAAAGCATCAACCGCCTGCGGATTTATGGCAGTATATACAATGTATGGACCATTACGGGTTATTCGGGACTGGACCCAGAAGTCAATGCCAATGCCGCTGCTAATCATGCTATTTACCCGACTCCAGGGCTGGATTGGGGGACTTATCCACGGGCACGTTCATTTGTACTGGGGCTTAACTGTAGTTTCTAATTTAATTTTACCATGATCATGAAAAGAAGAAATATTGTATTGACATTGCTCGCTTTGAGTATATCCTTTGTCCAATGTAAAGATTATCTGGACACCTCATCGCCATCAAATACAGATGACCAATTTGTGACCACTACACCTTCAGAGGCGTTTAAGATCCTTTCCTGGTGTTATGCCAATTACCGGCAAAATTCATCTGTCCCCCTATATAATTGGAATGACCCGATCGGTTCGGATGCTGAAATGTATCCCGAAGGGAGTTCGACCAATAATATCAATGCGATTATGCAGCCCGAATTATTGACGGTGGACGCAATGAAGGATGCATTCAATAATTTGTATACGACATTAGCCCGGGCGGTCAAGGTGGCGGGCCTGATTAAAGAAAAAGAAGCTTATAAAATCGCCATTGCCAATGGACAGACCAACGACTGGACCCAACTCTATGGTGAAGCCATTACCATGAGGGCCTTTTGTTATTTTAATCTTGTCAAACATTTTGGCGATGTACCTTATGGTTTCGAAAATACGTACGTGACGGATTATGGCCTGACTTCCCGATTTGATATTTATGACGCGCTGATTGCAGAGGTAAAAGCTGTTGAATCTTTTATGTACAAGATCGGAGAAGGGGGAATTACTGCAGAGCGCTTTTCAAGAACCTTTGCGGATGCGCTGGTCGGTCAGATGGCGCTATTTGCCGGCGGATATCAAACTATTCGTACTGACGACGCTAATCTATATGCTGAGGTACAATTTTCCCGGAAAGGTGCCGAAGTCGCCAACAGTGTGTATGCCCGCCGAACGGATTACCAGCAGTATTATAAAATTGCTGACGAATACCTACAAAAAGCCCTGGACAACAGTGGAACGGCAAAACTGATAGAAGTCGACGAACGTAGCCATACTTCGAACCCTTTTCAACGGCATTTTCAGTATATGCAGGATCTGCAGGTGAGCCCCGAGTCTTTATTTGAGGTTGGAAATATCCAGGGCGGTCAGGCCGGACAGACGACCAATAGTGAATACCCGTATAATTTTGGACGACCTTCCAACGGTGGAAGCAATAACGCGGCACCCACGAAAACTTTTGCGGGGGCGCGCATCATCCCGACTGTGTACTACAATGATTATCAGGATGGTGATCGGCGACGGGATGTGTCGGCAACCGTGACAGGCAGTACAGGTGATGGCAATGAAGCGATGTTGAGCTTTGTTCCGGGGTCAAAATTGGATGGCGGTATCGCCTTAAATAAATGGGATGAGAATCGTATGAGCCCCCCTTACTCGGCGGCACAACGCCAATCTGGGATCAACCATCCAGTATTGCGAATGGCGGATGTGATACTCATGTTGGCCGAGGTCAAAGCAGAACTGGGGGATGCAGCTGCTGCACTCGAATTGGTCAATAAAGTGCGGCAAAGGGCTTTTGGCAATAGTGCACATAACTTGGCTGGATTGACTGGCGAGACGCTGAAGGAGGCCATCTGGCATGAACGGAAGTTGGAATTTGTCGGTGAGGGAATACGCCGTTGGGATATGATCCGGTCGGGTAAATTTTCAGAATATGCCCTGGAGGTGCGTACGGCGATGAAAACCATGGTTGCAGCGCTGAAAACAAAAGGGTATTATCAATTCCCAAATGGGAATATCATTGCGAATTATATCTATACGAAAAACGTAGCGCTGGCCAGCCCGTTGACCTTCGAAGCAAAAGATGTTACAGACCCGGTCTTGTACCCCGGCTGGCGAGGCCAGTACGATTGGTCAAAAACGGCTCTCAAAGTGACAGGGACAACACATAATACGGCTATCAAGGGATTGTTTGACTATATTGATCCGAATAGTGAACAGGCAAAATCGTTGGAATCGCAAGGTTACAAGAAAACAAAATGGGCCATTGATATTGTCAACAATGAAAGTAGCTTTGATCGGAATATCTTATCAGGCATCAAAACCGCACAGGACCCGCCGCGTTATTTCTTCCCGATTCCCTTTGAAACGGTCAGCAAATCAAAAGGAAAAATAACCAATGGCTATGGTCTGCCACAGCAGTAACTGCACTAAAAATTGCAGGCCCACCTGCTTCAGAATGGGGAATGGTTATCTTTACAGTGCTGCGATAAAGCAGCTCGGTGGGATTGTAATCAATGTGAATTGAATGAAAAAGAATTGAAATAAACCTTATAACTACAAATTTTATGTCAAATACATGGAAAAATGTCTTGAAATATGCTGCTTTGGTGACTTACCTGGCTTGTGGCGAATCATCATCGACATTTGGACAAAATTATCATTCTCAGGTCTGGAATCCGGACCTGGGAAATGGAAAATTCAAAAACCCGATTATCAATGCTGATTACTCTGATCCGGATGCCATCCGTGTTGGTGAAGATTATTATATGACTGCCTCGAGCTTTAACCACAGTCCGGGATTACCGATTTTGCATTCGAAAGATATGATCAACTGGACGATTATTGGGCATGCCCTGCCCCGGCAGGTACCAGAAGCTGTGTTCAGCAAAGTACAGCACGGTGGTGGGGTATGGGCACCTTCAATACGGTATCATAACGATGAGTTCTACATCTATTATCCAGATCCGGATTTTGGGATCTATCAGATCAAAACGAAGAACATTGGGGGACCATGGTCCGACCCTAAATTGGTATTTGAAGGAAAAGGTTTGATCGATCCCTGTCCTTTCTGGGATGAGGATGGACGTGCTTATCTGGCATATGCCTACGCTGGCAGCCGTGCAGGGCTAAAGAGCGTGATCGGCATTGCCCGCATGAATGGCGAGGGCACCCAAGTACTGGACCGGGGTACCATAGTCTATGACGGCCATGAGTTGGATCCTACGATTGAAGGCCCCAAAGTATATAAACGGAATGGGTATTATTATTTGTTTGCCCCGGCAGGTGGTGTCGCGACAGGCTGGCAATTAATCCTACGCTCCAAAAATATTTATGGCCCATATGAGCGCAAAGTAGCCATGGCCCAGAATAAGTCAACCGTCAACGGACCTCATCAGGGGGCCTGGGTGGATACACCTACAGGCGAAGATTGGTTCTTCCACTTTCAGGATAAGGAAACCATGGGACGTGTTGTTCATCTACAACCTATGGTTTGGAAAGCTGATTGGCCTGTCATCGGTGAGGATAAGGATGGCGATGGAGTAGGGACGCCGGTGATGAGCTATAAAAAACCAAATGTGGGAACCTCCGTATTTCCCCAGGCCAACCCGCAGGAATCGGATGAGTTTGATACGCCACAGCTGGGATTACAGTGGCAATGGCAGGCCAACCCAGACGGTACCTGGCTTATGCCATCTCAAGATGGTAAGCTGCGGCTCTATAGCCAACAGCCCCCGGCAGGAAGCAAAAACTTGATGGCAGCCCCCAATATCTTGACACAAAAATTCCCCGCCGATGATTTCAGTGCCACTGCAAAAATACGATTGCGCCCAAGTGAAAAGGACCTTGGTGAACAAGCTGGTTTTGTAGTGGTGGGTGAGGATTATAGTCAATTATTTATCCGGAAGGACAAGGGCAGCTTCCAACTTTATTATGGCAGCTGTGCCAGCGCTTATGCCGGGACTGAAGAACAGGTCAAGCCGATAGCTATTCTGCCGGAAGACTTTGTCTATCTCCGTGTACAAGTCAAAAATGGAAACACCTGCAGCTGGTCGTATAGCTTGGATGGTAACAAGTATACAGCTGTGGAAAATGGCTTTCAGGCGAAACCCGGCAAATGGATAGGCGCTACATTAGGGCTGTATGCCAGCCGCGAAAAGCAGATCAATGATAGTGGCTATGCAGAAGTGGACTGGTTTCGAGTAGATCAATAGCACAGTTTGGCCCCATGCTTTGGCGGCCTGGTAGCCCTGAAATGATGGAATACTTCATGCGTTGAATAATGTTTTATGTGAATTTATTAGTTAAATAATGTGTTTATTTTACTGATTATGAAAGAAATAAGGTTTATTAAATTTTTAACAGCTTACCTGATCTTCAGCCTATCGTTATTGAGCTCAGGAGTGCGGGGTGCTAGCTTGGAAGTGATCACTGTAGACCAACAAGGGAAGGGTGACTTTACGAGTATACAGGCCGCAGTTAATGCTGTGCGAGCTTTTCGAGGGGAACATGCTGTCCGGATCTGGGTCCGGAAAGGCACATACCGTGAAAAGGTGGTCATTCCAACTTACCTGGAAAATATTCAGCTGGTGGGTGAGGATGCCGCCAGTACAAAGATTGTCTTTGATGATTATGCTGGCAAGGTCACCAGCTGTCCTGATGAAACAGGGCAGACCAAGCTTGGTACATTTAGCAGCTATACCCTTTTGGTACGTGCCAGCAGGGTGCTCATTAAGGACATCACCATCGAAAATGCTGCCGGGCCGGTAGGTCAGGCTGTGGCACTGCACCTGGAAGGAGACCAGATTGCCTTGGTGAACTGTCGTCTTATGGGCTTTCAGGATACCTTGTACCTTGGAAAAAGCAGTGGTAGGAGTTATTTTACCAATTGTAGCATCAGCGGGACAACAGATTTTATTTTTGGTCCCGGGACCGCTTTTTTTTCAGCATGCAGGCTGATCTCATTGCGGAATTCGTATGTCACTGCAGCTTCCACAGCGCAGGGGCAACGCTATGGTTATGTATTTGATCACTGTGATTTTGTGGCGGCGGATGAATCTGTCAATAAGGTATTTCTCGGTCGACCATGGCGACCTTATGCCAGCACAGTCCTTGTGGATTGCCAGCTGGGAGCGCATATTGTACCTGAGGCTTGGAATGAATGGAAGGGTGACAAGCTATTCCCGGATAAGGCTAAGACCGTATTCTATGCCGAACTGGGATCGCAGGGAGCAGGAGCGGCGGATCTTTCCAGACGGGTGAGCTGGTCCCATCAGCTGCCAGCTAGCAAACGCGGTAAGTATAAGCTTGATAAAGTTATGGGTGATTGGAACGTTAAATTGATGCTCAATGAAATGGAAAAATAAAGGGGCTCAGTACCCGCTGTTTTGCTACATCTTTGCGCTTCTTCTTTACAGTGGTATGCTGCGGGCACAGCATAAAGCCATTCCACGCGACACAAGCTATAATACCATGCGTGTATGGCGGCAGATAAAGAAAAAACATCCTGAAGCAAGGCCTGCGGTAGACAGTCTGGGGTCAGATCTCAGGATGACCCGAAATCTGGTATACGCGCATTTACCCAACACAGATTTTGGTCCACGTGACCTGCACCTAGATATTATTCGGCCCAATGATGGGTTAACACGTGCGGCAGTGCTATGGATCCATGGTGGAGGCTGGCGTTCGGGTCATAAGGAGATGGATATACCCATTGCTCAACTGTTGGCCAGAAAGGGCTATGTCTGTATTCCAGTGGAGCATCAGTTGTCGTTGGAAGCGAAGTATCCACAAGCTGTGCTCAACATCAAATCGGCGATTGTATGGCTCAAGGAGCATGCGGAGCTATATGGCATAGACAGCAGCCGAATGATTGTGGCAGGGAGCTCCGCAGGAGGGCAATTGGCAAGTCTGGTAGGATTGACAGGAGGAGTGGACCGTTTTGAGCCTCAGGTCGAATCTAAGCTGAGCACGCATGTGCAAGCTATCGTGGATCTGGATGGTGTGGTAGACTTCATGGCACCCCTGTCGCTCAATCTGGAGCGAAAAGCCGACTCCCCGGATGCCTTTTGGTTGGGTGGAACCTTCGCTGAAAAGCCCCTTGTTTGGAAGGAGGCTTCACCCATATTCTGGGCCAGGGAGGACAAGCCAGTCCCCATGCTTTTTATCAACAGTGGATTGCCGCGCTTTCATGCAGGACAGGATGAACTGGTCGGCATGCTGAAGCGCTGGGGGACGGCCCACGAAGTGCATCACATTGATGTGGATGTACATCCTTTTTGGCTTTTTCATCCTTGGGTAGACCACAGTGTCGACATGATCGACCAGTTTTTGGAGCGTGTTCAATTGAAGGTCCAGGCTGGCTTATCCTCAAAACTGGACATGTTATAGGACTAGCCTGTGTTAGCGTGGTATGACTGTGATCCGGGTAGCGGTACAATAGCCCCCTGAATCATATGATGGATCGGTCCCATTTTTCAAAGGGAGTGCTATACGCCCTAGCTCAGGCCGTAAAATAGCTCCTCAGCTATGAATTTTACTGTCTTAAGGAAGAACATCACCCGGATTTAATAGGACTCATTTATATTTAAGGTTATTAGACGATGGTAGGTAGCCCACTATCTTGATTAAATTGATCTCATTATCGGATTGCTTTTAAAGGAAGAATAGTGAGAAAAGGTGAATATGTTTATTTATTGTTTCTTTTGATGATAATTTGTATATTGTCACGATTTTAATAGTAATTATGGTGAATTTTGTAATTACCGATTTAAAATGAAACCTATTTTTAGCAAGAGAATTTTTAGCTGATTATCTCATGATCTACATACTTGTTGATCTACTATTATTTGGACGTTTATCGCAATTGTGTTCTCTCTGCTTTTGGGGATACTATTTGTGGTAGAAGAATTTGGAATGTGTAAAATCTGATAATCTTAAAGTTAAAGCGCATGCAAAAATACGATCAAATTGCCCAGGGAGTGAAAAAAAATAATCTATTTCTGCGGAATGAAGTGATAAAACATGAGAAATCTGGTGAAATCTCTTATCGAACCTTTAACGGACCGCTTGAAATTATAAAACCAAAGAAGGTTGAATCGTTAAGTATTTTGCTATTTGAGAAAGCAAGAGGGTATATAAATATAGACGGTGATCAATATCAAGTAATGAGTGAAATGGCAATTGTGTTATTTCCCGGACAGATTGTCTCCTGTCATTTTGAATCAGGAACAATTGGACAATATCTCATTGCGGCACGTGATCTCTACGAGATAATAACTTCTATTAATAATATGCCTATAGATAAATCCAAGCTTATTTCAATATTTAAATTAAATGAGGATAATTTTCACGCGTTGTCGCAGGAATTTTTAGAGATCAATAAGCTATTAAAAAAGGATGACAAAGGAAGTGCGGAAATTATAACGAATCGTTTTAAGACGACTTATCTTATTTTAAAAGCAAAATGTATGCATCTCCGCGCATGTGACAATAATGAAAGGAGAAATCCATTTATTAAGAAATTTGTCAGTCTCCTGGATGATTTTTATCAGGATGAGAAGTTGGTTGTATTCTATGCAAATGCCATTAATATATCTCCTAGTTACCTCAATAAACTATGTAAAAAGACATTTAAGGTTTCTACTAAACAATGTATAAAAAATAAAATATTGGCCGAGGCAAAAAGACTATTATTGGGGACAGATCTACCCATTAAGGAGGTTTCTTTGAATCTGGGTTTTCGTGATGCTGCTAATTTTTCTAATTTTTTCAAGAAAGAGTCCGGTCTCTATCCAAGAGATTTTATACAGCTTAGATCAAAAGGAATACAGCATTAAAATTGCTCCCATTCAAGCTAATCGTCGAATCTATTATAGATTGATGATGTAGATATTTCTGGACTACCCTTTTTTGTTCTCTTATTGATCTTCTCAAATAATCAGAACCTTTTTGGTGCCAGCATTGTGTTATAATTGGATTATAATGGAATCTTACTAAAAAAATGGACCTATGGATTTATCTAAATATCGTGAAAAACGCGTTGCGGCAAAGACTCCTGAACCTTTTGGTGGAAAAGGGAGTGGAAAGGAACTGCGATTTGTCGTGCAGAAGCATGATGCTTCCCATCTACATTATGATTTTCGACTTGAGATGGGAGGAGTACTGAAAAGTTGGGCTGTACCCAAGGGCCCATCTATGGATCCATCGATTAAACGACTGGCTATGATGGTGGAAGATCATCCCTATGATTATCGAAATTTTGAAGGTATTATCCCAAAAGATCAATATGGTGGGGGGACAGTCATCGTGTGGGACGAAGGAAGCTATGAGGCTGTCGATATGAAAAGTGGTGACATCGCTAAGATGGACCGAAATCTACGGCATCAACTTTATTCAGGCAAGTTGAAATTTAGGTTGTATGGACAGAAATTAAAAGGGGAATTTGCGCTTGTTAAAGCTTACGGACGTGGCGACAACGGCTGGTTACTGATGAAATTGGACGATAAATATGCGAGCGCGCAAGATATTACCCATCAGGACAAATCGGTCCTGTCGGGAAAAACGATTGCGCAGATGGAAAAAGCTCCCGATAAAGTCTACCGTAAAACAAGCATAAAAAAAGAGGACAGGTCGAAAGAGGCATCGAACGTTAAAAGTAGGACTTCCTCCAATAAAAGCAGTGGATCAGCACAAGAAGCAGCGGCGATCATTAGCGACCAACTGGAAGCGATGCCGGGGCATAAAGCAGCCCTTTCGGTAAGTTTGGAAAAGCTTTTAAAAAAATCACCTAAGCAAGCTTTTTATACCCATATCCAACCCATGCTGGCCACCTTGGTCGATCAGCCGTTTAATAATGAAGACTGGTGCTACGAAGTCAAATGGGACGGCTATCGGGCAGTGGCCTTTATGAATAAAGGAGTGGTAGAAATTAAATCAAGAAATGATAAAAGCTTCAATGAAAAATTTTACCCAATCTACACGGAACTGAAAGCGATGGGGATCAATGCGGTTATCGATGGTGAAATCGTGGTACTGGGAAAAAATGGGGTAGCAAATTTTGGCGCGCTGCAAAACTGGCGGAGTGAAGCTGATGGTGATTTAGTTTACTATATATTTGATCTTTTGTGGTACGAGGGAAAAGACTTAAAAAGCCTTCCACTCATGGACCGCAAGGCGATCTTAAAGGCTGTTCTCCCACAGCATAATCAGCTGTTGTTTAGCGAGCATTTTGAAAAATCAGGTATTGAATTTTTGGATGAGGCGCGGAAGCTTGGGGTAGAGGGCATCATGGCCAAACGTAAGGATAGTGTATATCATGTGGACAGCCGCTCGCGGGACTGGCTCAAAATCAAGGCTAATAAGCGGCAGGAAGTTGTCATCGGTGGATATACACGAAATGATGATTCAACCAGGCTATTCAGTAGTCTACTCGTCGGGGTATATGAAGATAAAAAACTGGTGTATACCGGTAAGGTAGGAACAGGATTCAATGCAAAATTGCAAAAAGAGATGATCGCTATGTTTAAACCATTGGTGACCGATAAGTCTCCTTTTGCAGATGAACCTGATGTGAATAAGCCCTCTAGGTTCCGCCCAGACCCACCGCATGCATCGGTGACCTGGCTCCGTCCAACCTTGGTCTGTGAAGTGAGCTTTACAGAAATCACTGCTGATGGTATCATGCGCCATCCTTCCTTTGATGGGCTGCGGGAAGATAAGAGTGCCAAAAAAGTAATTTTTGAACAAGAAGAACCCGTTCAACGGATTGTAGCGGAGAAAACTAACCAATTGGTTAAGTCGAGGCGGCAAGGGACTGAACGTAAAACCCTGCTGAATCCAACAGAAAAAATACAGGTGAAGAAAGTCAATAAACAGGAACTTAAATTCACCAACTTGGATAAGATCTTTTGGCCCAAAGAAAAGGTTACAAAAAGAGACCTTATCAATTATTATTATCAGGCGGCCCCTTTTATTTTACCATACCTCAAAGATAGACCGCAAAGCATGAATCGATTCCCAAATGGTATCAAAGAAGAAAGTTTTTATTTTAAGGACGTGACGGATACTGCGCCTGACTGGGCCGAACTGTATCGTTATCAGAGCGAAGCTGATAATCGTGACCGGCATTACCTTGTCGGTAAAGATGAGGCGACCCTGTTGTACATGGCTAATCTAGGGTGCATTGAAATGAACCCCTGGAACAGTACCGTCAAAAAACCCGACAACCCTACATTTTGTATCATCGATTTGGACCCCGATAAGAATTCCTTTGATCAAGTTGTTGAAGCGGCACAAGTGACAAAACAGATGCTGGATGATATGGGGGTCCCCTGCTATTGTAAAACCAGTGGTTCAACGGGACTGCATATATATATCCCGCTGGGGAACAAATATACCTATGAGCAATCCAAAGAATTTGCACGTGCGATCGTCACCATGGTTCATACGGAGCTTCCTGATTATACCAGCCTCGAACGGACGGTCCGGGACCGTAAAGGAAAAATGTATTTGGATTTTCTGCAGAATAGACCACATGCTACCATTGCAGCAGCCTATTCGGTACGGCCAAAACCAGGAGCAACAGTCTCTATGCCACTGCATTGGGATGAAGTGAAGAAAGGATTAAAAATAAGTGATTTTACTATTTTCAATGCCATCGAAAGGATGAATAGTGTGGGAGATATCTTTAAACCTGTGCTGGGTAAAGGCATTGATTTAAAAAAGGTCATCAATGATGTGTCAAAATGATATGTTGTTGGTCCATTTTTGTTACCAAGGCTATTGCCATTTCCTAAAATCAATAGGCTATCCTGAGTTACTGGAAGTGTCTAGGCATTGTGATATGTAGATCAAGAACGATCATGTCAGAGGACTCCTCAAATAGTCACTAGTTGACAAGTGGGAGCACATGTTGATCATAGTCTAGGTATATACAAAGGGACTGACTACCCGAAGAGGATCAATTTAATAACTAACTTCGATCGTTGTTCAATCGGTTTAGCCACAAATTGAATAAGATTTTTTTTAATTTATTTTGTTTATACAAAGGTATTTTCTATCTTAGTGCTGCCCATTCAAGGGCACTTTTCATAAAATAGGTTAATAATATGGCTAAAACACCCGGAGTACCCCATGCTTTCGGGTGTTTTTTTTAGTAACGAATTGGTGATCTTTAGATAAGAGACTAGGGAAACTGTTGTATTTTACTTAGTTTTATAGGTAACCAGCAGGGCAATATAAATCTAAGAATGTCATGAAAGATAAACCGATGCATACATCAAAAATGTATAGTAAATACTGGCCGGGAAGAGACCTGTTGGGTTTTGTGTTTAGCACTTCAAAAAATAATAATTACAGATGAAATATATCAGATTACTGGCCTGTGTGGCAGTACTTTTTTGTGGGGAAATAGCCCTACCTGCATGGGCACAGCAACGTACCGCAGTTGAGGCAATACAGAAACAGGCAACTGGCGACAGGAAATACTGGTCTGACCTTCTCTATCAAATCACATCGCCCGTTATTCATAATCTTGCTGCCGGGACCCTGAAAAAAAATATGCCCTTGGAGAAGGCACCAGGTTATATGCTGAAAGCAGAACAAGTAAGCTACCTGGAGGCTGTCGGGCGGACGATGGCTGGAGTGGCTCCCTGGCTGGCACTGCCTGATGACGATACGGAGGAGGGGAAACAGCGGGATGAACTGCGCCGGGCACTTCTCAAAGGAATTGCCAACGCCGTGGATCCCAAAAATCCGGACTGTCTTGATTTTAGTAGGGAGCAGCAACCGATTGTGGATGCTGCCTTTATGGCCCAAGGATTCTTACGGGCACCGGAAGCCCTATGGGCACCATTGGACAAAGAGACGAAAACACGTATTGTAGCCAATTTTAAAAGCCTCCGCAATAGGAGTGCTTATTACAACAATTGGTTGCTTTTTTCGGCTTTGACAGAAGCATTTTTGTTATATGTAGGTGAAGATGCTGATCCTATGCGTATTGAAATTGCGCTAAAAAAAATGGACGAATGGTACCTAGGGGATGGTTGGTATAGCGATGGACCTCATTTTGCCATGGATTATTATAATAGTTATGTGATCCAACCGATGCTGGTCGACCTTTATCGGGTGTTGTCTGGGGCAAAGAGGATCAACAGTAAAGATTACGAGCTGGCGGTGAAACGCATGCAGCGCTATGCTACATTTCAGGAACGCATGATCGGAACCGATGGTAGCTTTCCACCTTTTGGAAGATCAATTACCTACCGAACGGGCGCATTTCAAGCACTGGCACAAGTAGCCCTAATGGGGAAATACCCGGAGGGGATATCTCCTGGGCAGCTGCGAAGCGCCATGACTGCCATGCACAAACGGACTTTTAATGCTTGTTCGAATTTTGATGACAAAGGCTGGTTGGTATTGGGGTTCTGTGGCTCACAACCTGAAGTCGCAGACACTTATACTTCCACAGGAAGTCTATATATGACCTCCCTGAGCTTCTTACCCTTGGGACTTCCCGCTGATGATCCGTTCTGGACGAGTGAAAGTGAGGATTGGACGAGTAAAAAGGCCTGGCAGGGGCAGGCGTTCAAAAAGGATTATAAAGTCGGATATTGAGTAGGGGAATAGATTTTACTTATTTACTTTCAGAGGGTGTTGCCGAAGAAAAACTCGGGATGTGGCTGCTGAAAAGAGAAGAGGTATTTAGGACCCTACAAAAAAGAAAAACCAGTTGAAGAAAAAATGATGTCTAGGAAGGTTGGTGGAAGACAGCGGTAACTACTCAAAAGAGGTTTTAATACCTGATTTCTCTGAAAAAATGAACTGATTAGCAGTTCTTGTTGTTTTTATAGCATAAGTTTTACAACAAGAAAAGGAGTCAACATGGAAATGAAATCAAATAATCCGGAGATCGTGAATGATCTTATCAAGATTAATAACGATCGTATTGAAGGGTATTCGAAGGCCCTATCGCTATGTGAAAGCCTTGGAATAGACGATAACTTGGACCGTATTTTTAAAAAATTTATTGATCAGTCCTCCAGTTTTATTGCTGAGCTCGCTCCTTATGTGGAACATGAAGGAGAGGAAACCACAGAGAATACGAAGATGAGTGGGAAGATCTTTCGATGGTGGATGGGTGTTAAAGTAAATACCGCTGGAGACAGTAAGAAAAGTTTATTGGAAAGCTGTGAAAAAGGGGAGAAGGCATTTAGGGAAACTTATAAAAAGGTTTTGAATGAACATGGCGATGAACTTTCTATTCCTGTTAAAAATATTATCCAGATGCAGCTGAGCACACAGTTGGAGGCTCAACAAAATATTAAGGTGCTGCACCAAAGTGAAACTTTATAAAATAAGTTTGATTCTGAGTAATTTATTTTTTCTGAAAGGATAGTGAATCCTTGGCAGGAACAAGGTGTTGCCCGAAAAAATGATCGAATTTACTATCCAGCTGGATATAGCTCACCCCGAGTTCTATTAGTTTTTTTGCCGTCAGTTGAAGTTCCTGCGGTGCGGCACGGAAGTCATTGATCGCGCCAACAACTTGAATCTGGTTTTCCTTTGCCCAGCTGAAATCATCAGCCGAAGGATTGGCAAAAAGGTAATAATGCTCAGGGTGATAATCTTTTCTTTTCTGATAGGCTTCAATCTGTTCTCTGGAGCAGCTCAATTTTATCCTTCCACGAAAATAATCCGTTGCTTCGGCGGTAGGGATAATGAGTGCCTGCTCTGCAAGACCTGCATTTTTTACCATGCCATAGAGCTCTTGGAAAACTTTGGGATGATGGCCACGGATTTTGAGGTCAATCATGACCTGTAGGCCTTCTTGTTTCAATAGGGCCAACATGGTTTTCAGCTGTTGGACCTGATGGCCATTTGCAGATCTGAAGCTTTTTAATTCGTTCCAGGAACATGCATCCACTTTTTTGTCGAGATTAAAAAAACGCTTTAGATCATTGTCGTGCTGTACGACAAGAACAGCATCTTTTGTCATTCTGACATCCAATTCGACCATCCAATAACCTCGGTCGGCAGCCTTTTTAATCGAGCTTATACTGTTCTCATCGGTTTGGGCATCAACAATTCCACCCCGATGTGCAATTAATCTGAGGCCGCCGAATTGTGCCCGGCAATGAACGACTGCTACTAAAAGGAGCAGCACGGAAAATAATGCATATTTATACATGAGTGACTTGAGTTTTGTATTAATTTCCTTGTTTGAACCTGCTCAACATTGCAGGTAACAATATTGGTCTCTTTATCATGACTGCCAATACCAAATTTACAGAACTTTATGTTTATAAAAGCTTGGCTGAAAAGTATTTTTAATACTATAGTCCACTATTAATGGCTTATGTAAAACGTAATTCTAGAACATTGGTGCAAGAATAATCAGTTTCTATAAAGGTGATGGTAACTTATGTTTAAGAATTGTTAAATTAAATGTATTTGATTACCAGTTGTAGGGATTATCGTTCTGTAAATATTTGCTGTACATGGCAGCAGAAATCAGTCGGGAAGGGCATATTGGTTTTAATTAGAGTGTATCTTGTTGTTTTTCTGATTTTTATATAGGCCGGATCAAGATTTTTAATTATCTTTGGAATGAATCTAAAGCCATTATCTGTTGTGTCGATGAAATAGAGCAGCCTAATACTGAGATGATGCCTAATTTTTGAGTTATGAAATATCTTTTCGTACTGTTGCTGAGTATATGTTTACTGTCCAGTTGTGACAAGGAAGATGTTGATCTCGAATCGAAGGAACTTGAAGAAGATGCATTAGCACAGAAATATCATTTTATTGGTCGTTCTATTGGTTTTTCGGTCAACCAAATCTATACGGACCAGACCATTGATCAGCAGTTTTATCTAGGGAGTATCTGGGGCTTAAAGGATACGATGCCTACAGTAGCTTTGAGTCCACTGCACAATTATATTAAGCCTTTTAAAAGTTCGATCTCATCCACTCACCCAACACTTCGTAGCGTCAAGATCATTCCTAGCTTTGCTGCTGTGCGGTCTTTTGCGAAGAAAAGTAAGGGTGAACAAACGGTATTGGACCAGTTTTCCACAGGAACATTTTTTGATTACAGAGCTATACGCTATCACCTTAATAACAGTGCTGATGTTGATAGTGTCCTCCGACTTGTTGTACATAACGATTCCACAACAGTTAAAAGAGTTTTCAGTATTTTGCTCCATCGTGAACATGTCGCTTTTAATTTATATGCTGATTTTGATGATTTTGCATCTACCTTTCATGGAGAGGAGCTTTTGACATTGGAGAAAACAGGTTTGAAACCCTATTATGTGTCGAGTGTGAATTATGGAACAAATTCAATTATCATGGGCGAAAGTGATTATCCAGGCAGTGATTTTAAACGGGTATTGGAGAAATTGCTTGACAAACAATCCTTAACCAATATGGATGAAGAAATATTACAGCATTCAGATGTCCTGATCTATCTTCGTGGCGGACGTAAAGCCAGTTTCATCCAACGTGAACATGGTTTGGAAGGAATCCGCAAATTGGTGAAGGCCTATAAGAAAGAGCTTGAGGTGCAACGGCATACTTTCGATTACCCGATCAGTTATACATTAAGTGATCTGGCCACATTCAGAAGCCTGAAATTTTGGTATTCCTATGATTTCTTTGTCCGTGAAGAACGGGAATAATCTCAATTCGATCCCTAATCTAAAAGAAGATACAATAAAGACACATGTATATGTGGTCTTTATTCATTATAGGTGATACCATCTAACTTTAGATGCTTTATCGGCATGCTCGTCCAGGTGAAGAAATAATGGGAAAGCATCATTTTGGGTACCTTTTTATAGGAACCAAGCAGCATGAAGAGTCTGTTTGCTGTATGGAATGGCTATAACCATTAAATTGATATCTTCCACACAAGGATCCCTGAAAATTTAGTAGATTTAGACTTTTCTAAAAATGCATGATGAAACTATCCTTATTATTCTTCGCCCTCTGGGTCTCTGTGTTTAATTTATGTCGGGCACAATCTAATCCATATGCCCACATTTCCAAACAATATCATCAACCTTTGGAACGGGCACTTTCCAAGGCGGGCAATAATAAGGCTTCGTTGCAACAGGTCCTCAACACAGTGCCCAATGATATGAAAGATGGGGCTGCTTTTCTAATTGCTTATATGCCACAGCGGGACCTTGAATCTTTGAGTAGCGATTTTCTGCTGAATAATATCGAGCTGGCCTACCGGGCAAAAGCAAAGTTCCCTTGGACAAAACAGCTTCCAGACTCTATTTTTTTGAATGAGGTATTGCCTTATGCGGTGCTTAATGAGAACCGTGATGAATGGCGAGAGGAGCTTTTCAACAGATTTTCTAAATATGTTGATTCATGTAAGACTTTACGGGAGGCAATCACTGCGGTAAATAAGCATATCCGGGACGAGGTCATGGTCGATTACAATACGAAAAGAGAACGACCTGACCAGTCACCAGCAGAATCTATGCGTCAAGGAATGGCTTCTTGCAGTGGGCTGTCTATTTTATTGACTGATGCATTTCGTGCCGTTGGTATTCCTTCGCGAGTGGCAGGCACTTTAAACTGGTACGACAATCGAGGTAACCACAATTGGTGCGAAGTATGGATCGATGGTCAGTGGTATTTTACGGAATATTATCCGGATAAAGAATTGAACCGTTCTTGGTTTTTAGCTGATGCTGGTAAAGCTGATGTGAACAGTCGCGAGCATGCAATCTATGCTTCTTCATTTAAATCAACCGAAACTTATTTCCCATTAGCCTGGAATACAGATTTAAAGTATATCAATGGTGTAAATGTAACATCCACCTATACGAGCTTGTATAAGGATCAACAAGAGGCAATAGCAGCGGACAATAAACATACTACAATTTATGTTGTCGCTTATGAAAGTGAACAGCATAACTCTCCTGAAGACCGAGAGAAGTGCAATATTGATATTTTCCATCAGAAAGACCAAGTGGGTGGTGGTTCTACCAGAGATGCCAGACAGGATGCGAACGATCGGTTAGCTTTTGCTGTGGAAAAAAATAAAACCTATACATTGAAATATAATACAAAGCAAGGACCAGCTGAAAAACAAGTGAAGGTCGGTAATGATGCTGTTTCAGTGGTAGTCTACCTGAAATAATGTTGTGTTGCTGGCGCTATCTTGAATGAACAGTATCATTCAGATGGACGGACAAATAAAAATTCAAATCTAATTCAATGAAAAAACATATAATCTTCGCTGCCGCACAGCTTTTATCAACTTTTGCTTTATCGGCACAAACAGAGAGTTCTGATTCGGCTTTAAGCCTTTTGGGAACCAGAAGCTGGATCCGACTCGATATGAACGGTAACCAACACAATCTTACAGGAGCCAAGGTCTTTTGGTCAAAAACGAATAAAAAACCGCAGAGCCCCAACAGTGTGCTGGAAGCAGGAACGCATCGTTATTATATTCAACAAGTAGATCCTGAAACAACTTATTACATCTGGGTGGAATCGGCAACTGGTAAATCCTTAGCCAAAGGAAAAACCTTTACTTCAAAAAGCTGGGTATTGGACCGTACTGAATTGGACGAACTGCAAAAAAATCCAAGTTCCAAGGCTGTTCCGATAGGTATGGAGGTGTTCTGGCAGGATGAATTTAATGACAAACTGCTGAACCGGAATAAATGGACTACGAATTACTTCTCCTCTCTAAACTATTTAAATGCGAAATCAAAACAGGAGATGCTGACTGATCAACTGCCTCAACCGGCTTATACAATGGACGGCACTGCGATCAATCTATATGTGAACGATACCATTCCAAAGCGACTCTTTACCGAAGGTGGAAACCAAAAAATATCTTCTATTCAGACGTATGACTGGAAATCGAATGAAAATTTACTAGATAATAGTAAAGGTGGCTATTTTGAGGTAAGGGTAAGACGTAACCGTCAGGGTGATCCCAAAGGGACAAATACAGCATTTTGGTTTGACTCTCCTGGACCGGATATTCGCTATTATCTGCAGGAAGGAACTGAAGTGGATGGAATTAAGGGAATACGTCCGAAGGGACAGCTTTTTGAAATTGATGTGTTTGAATATATCACGGCCCAATTTGTGATCCACGGACATGTGGATAAGAAGGGTATTTTTCAGCGTAACCTGGCTACGCACATTGCGGAAGGGTATGAACATGTCGGACAGTGGGTGACCCACGGGGTGTTATGGACACCGACAAGTATCAAACATTATATCAATGGCGACCTGATCAAGGAATATGCCAACAAGAACCAGATCTATTCTCCGAATCACTTTATGAATGTATTTTTAGGGGCGTATGGATCTGAAGGTGGGGTCAATATGGAAGTGGATTATATCCGTGCGTATAACTGGCCTCTGGAGGACAACAATGAACTGCCAAATCCTGATTTTGAAGGGCCAGCTGGCCTTGCTCCTTGGGAAGGAGAAGCGACAATAGCGGATGGTACAGGAGAAAAAGGAAGCAAAGCTGTTGTCATAACCCCAGGAAAGACAATAACCCAATATGTTTATTTGGACGCGGAGCAGAACTATAACCTTGAATTTTGGGGCAAGGGTGCAAGCCTGCAAGTGATGGTAGATGATGTAACAGTGGTAACTGGAGCATTGTCAAGTTTGAAGAAGGAGGAGAGATCTCTTACAGCAAAAGGTAAAAAGCAGACCATCGCTTTTCAAACAGGAAAAGAAATTAAACCCAATAAGAAAATTATGCGAATAGCCTTTACAAACACGGGTAAAGAAAACGTAGGATTGGATAATATTACAATAAAGAAAAAATAGGATGACTACCCTTGTTCACAAAGGGGAATGTACCTTTTAGGAAAAATGTGCTAAAGAGCCTTTAAAATGATAAGGAAGAACGCTTTAGCGCATTTTTTATTTAATATAAAAGAGGCCTGTTGTTATTCGTAGGCTAATTGAAATGTTTATCGGTTGTAGGGATATTCCTGTATCCAATTGAAGCGGCGTTTGGTTAATTCGAACTGCTGAGTATCTTGCTTGATCAGTTTGACTTCTTCCCTGTTGCCTTCAACTACTTTGCTTAGTAAAATATCTCCATTCTGATTTATTGTGTAATCGAACTGGTACCTATTTAAGGTAAGTTTCTTGGCCTGATTATTCATAACGATAGATTCCCAATGTGGTTTATATGCGCTGTCGCGGACCATAACACTATTGTTATCGTACTCAAAAATAATCAATGACCACCCGTGGGGAATGGTTTTTCGATCTTTTTCAGCTTTTTCAATGCGATATATTCCATAGAAAGGTGGTTTTTTTAAATATTGAGCCATCATTTTCTTTGTATCAATAACACTGATTATCTGTTGTCCAGCAAAGAATAGCAGTATAAGTATTTTGGCCATTAAGATTGATTTTCTTTTCCAGTTCTTGTTGTAGATAGGCTGTTGAAGGAATGGTAGTTGCCCGGGATCACCTTTTATGAATAACGAGTATAATGTTTGTAGGAAGGGGAGCAGCAGGAATAACGAGAATAGAAAGAGCATGGTTGATAGTATCTTGACAGGAACATCGTAAAAATAATTGATGGACATGATGTTTATACTGGTCATTATGGTAATTAATGCGCCCAGTACTATGGTCTTCCTGAAGAAAAGCAATCCAGATAATATTTCTACGATACCTAATAGAATATTATAGCCTTTAGAGAAGCCGATAAATGTCCAGGCTAAACCCATTGGTGAATATTCACCTAAAGGTTGCATCAAACGGTTTAAACTTGGTGGCGGCATCTGTGCATGAAGGAGCTTGATGGTACCATAATTGATGAGCATAAAAGCGATATAGTAGCGTATGGCTGTCGTTAACCAATAAAATAGGGTATTGTAGTTTTCTCGTTTTAGATCCAGTATGGACCAGATAACTGCAGCAAAGAAAGCTAATAGCAACAGTATAAGCAGGGATATCCATGCATATGAAGTATCACCACTTCCATTGACGAAAATACTATAGTCGTAGGTATAACCGAGCACATTTTTTGAAAACCAGGGGGTGAGCCAATGCATCAGATCTGTCAATGGTTTGCTTATATAGTCGTATAACGGATAGGTACCATTGTTAAAAACAAGAATAAATGAAAAGATAAAAATGAAAGAAAAGCGAAAGGCAAATTTCTTGAATGTTGACCAGGTTACTGTGGCTGTTTCGGAAATAGTATGCATCATAATTGTTTATTGTCCTTAAGTTAACCTTTATTTACAGAACTGTATGGATATAATTGCAAATAAATAATTATGTAAATAATAAATAGTTGTATTTAATCATCACTATTTGACTGAAAGTCTTTATCTTGCTTTGAATATGGATGCACTGGATAAAATTAAGAACTATTTTAATTCGCTGGTGGATATGAATGCGAAAGATTGGGAAATCTTCTCATCAAAACTTATTAGAATGGAATTTCCCAAAAGATCGCTGCTATTGGAAATGGGAAAGACTGAGCACTACCTGTCGTTTATAGAGCAGGGAATCGTGCGATTTAATATCCCCAAGCTTGATTATGATTTTACCTTTGGTTTTGCATTTGAAAATTCATTTGTAAGTGGCTATGATTCCTTTCTTACGCAGCTCCCATCTTCTTATAATCTCGAGGCAATTACACCCTGTGTATTGTGGCGAATATCATTTGAGGATCTGCATACCGTATATGAAACCACATCGGTTGGGAATTTTATTGGCCGAAAGGCAATTGAAGATATCTTTTTGAAGAAAATGAAGCGTGAAATGACTCTTTTGGAAGATTCTGCTAAAACAAGGTACCTCAATTTGATGCGTGAACAGCCTGAACTGATCAAGAATATTCCCTTAAAATATTTGGCTTCTTATATTGGAATCAGGCCACAATCGTTAAGCCGGATCAGAAAAGAGATTTATTAACAATTGTTCATTGATTGTGTATAACAAGGCTGCTATTTTTGAAATAAAAAACATGAAGCCTCTCTTTATTTTACTTGTTGGATGTATAGTCTCCAACATCATGATATGGTTGGTCAAAGGAGCTATGGACTATGCCCTAGCAGGGAAGATTGCATTGACTCTGATGCTGGTGTTCACAGCATTGGGACATCGTATGTATACCCAGGGGATGATGTTGATGCTCCCGGACTTTATTCCCTTTAAAAGGGAAACAGTATATATAACAGGTTTATTTGAAGTATTAGCCGCTGTAGGGATCTTTATACCGCTGCTAAGCCAGGGTATAGGTGTACTTTTGATTATTTTTTTTCTGTCGATACTGCCTGCAAATATCCGTGCATGTCAGCGGTATCTCAATTATGAAACAGGTGCTTTTGATGGTCATGGACCATCCTATCTCTGGTTTCGAATCCCCTTTCAATTATTGTTAATCTGTTGGACATATTATTTTGTGATTCGGTAGATTATTCGATTTCTTAACCTAAGGATAGCAATAAATTAACATATTTTTGTTTAGTTTTATTTAACAATTTTTTATTTTGCTAAACTTTTGAATAGGATAACATGAATGAAGCAATCAAGATGGTGGTATTTGATATGGCTGGTACTACTGTAAATGAAAATAATATTGTTTACAAGACTCTTCAAAACGCGATAAACACGGTGGGGGGCTTTGATCTTTCATTGGAAGAAGTGTTAGCGCATGGAGCAGGAAAGGAAAAGTTGCAAGCGATCAAGACAGTACTGCAGAACGGTCTGAATATAGTGGATGATAAATTAGCGGAAGAGATGTTTCAACTATTTTTGAAGCAGCTTGAAAATGCCTATGAAGTCGAAGAGATTTATCCCAATACCCATGCCGATGACTTATTTACTATTCTGAAAAGTAAAGGGATCTTGCGGGTGCTGAACACGGGTTATGATCGAAAAACAGCTGAATCGTTATTGAAAAAGCTCAACTGGGTTGTTGGTAAGAATATTGATGCATTGGTGACTGCATCAGATGTGCCTAGGAATAGACCTTATCCTGATATGATTTACCGAGCGATGGAGTTATTTGCTATTGAAGACCCGATGTCTGTGCTAAAAATAGGTGACTCGATTATTGATGTACAAGAAGGACAGCAAGCAGGCTGTGCGTTAAGTATCGGGATTACGACTGGTGCACATACGGCTGAACAGTTAAAATCGGCCAATCCTGATTATATCGTAGATGATCTATTGGAAATGGTACCGATCATAGAAAGGTATCATAGGGTAGACCAGAAGGTCTGATGATTATTTTTTTTGTAACATATAAAATAAAGCGAGCGTATCCTCTTTTAGGTACGCTCGCTTTATTTTAATCGGATAAGCCTATGTTATTGCATTTGTATACCCTCCATTGAGTTTTGGTTTTTGTTTTTCTTGAACATATTCATATCCATTTTTCCGAAGCGATAGGAAAGGTTCAGCTTGACCAATTGTGGGTTGGATAGTCGGTAATAGGTTTGTGAAAAACCTTCTCCCGAAGATACAATGGTATTTCCACGGCTTCTGAAAATATCGTTCACCGCCAAGGTAACTGAGGCCGCCTGGTTTTTTAAGAAGCTCTTTTTGATGGCAAAATCAACCGCATAAAAAGGTTTGATATAGCCTTGAGATGAGCTCTGTGCCTGGTTCATTGGTGGCCCAAAGGTCTGGTTTTGGGTAACAGGCATATTTGTTTTACCTTGATATTCAAAAGCGAGTTGGAGGTTCCAGTTTTTCTTCAAGTTGAAGGTGTTGTTCAGTTTTCCGAATACAGTCCACATGCCTTCTGCTGGCGTATGCTCGTCAACGTCAATTTTTGAATTGTATAAATTGAGGTCTGCGGTCAGGTCCCACCATTTTTGCAGATTGTTGGTATAGGTAAATTCTGCACCATAATTTTTTGCAGAATTTGCATTGATGTATGTGTTGATAAAATCGAGTTTATCGGTGATAGGGTTGACCTCTTGGGTCAGATAACGTGTGATCAGGTTGTTGGTGTATTTGTAATAGATCGAAGCCAAGAAGGTCCCCTTACCATGAGTATGGCTATAGGAAAGTTCACCCGAGGTGGTAAACTCTGGAACAAGGTCAGCATTACCCCGTGTGATGTTCAAGCTATCCGTATAATCGATGAATGGGATAAGCTGAAAGAAGTTGGGTCTATTGACGCGACGGGTCACACTCATCTGCAATTGATCTTTCTCGGATAGTTTCTTACTTAAGAACAGGGAAGGAAATAAGCTGAGTGGATAACGATTATGAAATTTTTCTGCAGTATTTAATAATTCACCGTCGTAAGTTGAGCTCTCTGCCCGTAAACCGATCTTATAGGAAACCCAATCTTTTAGTTCCCCTCCAAGTGAGGCATAGGCGGCATATACGCTATTTTTACTGTCATAATTAGCTGAAGCTGAGGTGATATTCTCAAATTCATCTTCCCCCAGGGCTTTTAGTGAGTTGTTGTTGAGATTTTTCAACTTATTGATCTGTGCACGAACACCGGTTTCTAGTTTCATGCCATTTTTGAAAGGCTTTACATAATCTGCCTGAACAGTCATAAACTTATTGTCCCCGGAACCAATATTTTTTTGAATCTGTGTACCGGTAATTTGATTATCACTATTGAGGTAATTAGTCGTATAGAGGCCATCGGACTTATTCGTGCCACCAAAATAATTAAAATCTACAGTCAATTCTTCACCTTCAGCTTTGAATTTCTGGACGAGGCCAGCTTGTAGACCACGTGGTTTGAAGCTTCTTTCGGATTCGGAAATCCGGTTGCTCAGAGTAGTGTTACCCTGGGACTCTGTAGAAATCATGGTATTTTCATTGGGACGAAATTTCCCTTCGACCAGTACCCCAGCAATAGAAACTGTTGTCTTTGGGCTAAAGTCATAGTCTAATCCTAATCTTCCGAAGGTAATCATACCTTTTGTTTTGCCTTCTATATCTTGACCGACGGATGAATTGATACCATTGATGAGACTGGATCGATAACTGTCGCCCTGGGTATTTGTCCGCATACGCATATTCATACCCGTCAAAGAGATATTAAGCTTGTTTTGGCGAGCATTGAGACTTCCCATAAAATTAGTTCCTCCAAAACGGTCGCCCCCTAGCGTTACCATGCCATTGTACCCGGTTTTTTTATTCTTTTTCAGAATAATGTTCAAAATTCCAGCCATGCTACCTGAAGCATCGTATTTAGCGGATGGATTGGTAATGATCTCAACCTTTTCGATAACGTCTGCCGGTATTTGGTCAGGAGTGAGTGTTGTGGGTTTACCATCTACAAAAATCGTTGGTGCAGCATTTCTGAGTTTGACATTTCCGTCGATATCTACTTGTACTGATGGCATTGTGCGCAATACGTCAATAGCAGTACCTCCAGCTGCGACGATATTTTTTTCAACATTGAATACTTTTTTATCAATATCCAATTCAAGTAAGGCTTTGCGACCTGTGACAGTCACCTCGTCCAATTTTTGATTGTCATTGGCTAAAGTTATGCTTCCGAGATCTTTGTCCAAGGACTTGGCATCGTTGTTGTCAATAGGAATATCTACGGCAATATAACCGACGGAGCTTATCTTTAACTTCCATTTGTCTTTGGTGGATATGTCCGAAAAGCTGAATTTTCCATCTTCTTTGGAGCTAGTGCTTTTGACCAGTATTTCTCTTCCTTTACCTGTATTCTGATCAGTGGTTACCCTTAGCAAGTTTACTGAAGCTTGTGGAATTGGTTTTCCTTGATTATCTACCAGCTGACCTGAGATCTGTCCTGAAGAAATTGTATAAGCATTAGGTGGTTTAACAGCAGGGGACTGCGCATACAAAGAGGCAATGGTGATTGCCATAAAAGCTGTCGTGATGAATCGTTTCATGTTTTTTCTTTACAATCATGATCGTTTGCCAAATTTTGGACATACGATAGAAAGCAAATTTGAATATGTTTTTTAAGCTATACAATCATCTGTAGACCGACGGGGCAAATGTGTAGACGAATGAAAGTTTATCGACTGATGCTGGATCAATGTAGTGATCCCTTAGAATGGAGCTGTTTGATGTTATTGATATACTTCTTGCCAATCGGAAGGTGGATTTCAGGTAAAGTAAGCTTTGTCTGCGAGGTCTGTTCAATTCTACTTTTATTGACAATGAAGGAATTGTGTATCCGTAGAAAACCGGTTGTTGGTAGGATCCTCTCCATCCCACGCAGGTTACTACGAGTAAGCAGTGGAGCCTCCCGATCAACCAAATAAATCTTTACATAGTCTTTCAGTCCTTCAATATAGCTGATCTCGTGAAGGAATATTTTGGTTTTCTTATACTCTACATTGACGATGATATGATCCTTTTCGGGTGCCTGTTTTCCTGCGCGCAGCCTCATGATATCTTCGACTTTGTGGATAGCTGCCGTGAGGCGCTCTTTTGAAATCGGTTTTAGAAGATAATCGACGGCATTCAGCTCAAATCCTTCAACTGCATATTGGTGATAAGCCGTTGTGAAGATGATCAAAGGAGGATTTGTAAGCTGGCGGATAAATTGTGTGCCGAGCTGGCCCGGCATTTGGATATCCAAGAAAATCAAATCTATGGCATGCTTCCGTAGATAATCTTCAAGGTCTGTAACGGCATTGAATTTATGCAGCACCTCAATCTGTGCAAAGTTGAGTAAGTCGTCTTCCAAGATATTGAGCGCAAATGGCTCATCATCGATAAGTATGCATTTAATCTTCATCAGTCATTAATTTGAGTGATACTTCAAAATAACCTTCTTCTGTTCTGTTGATGGAAAGATCGTGCCGATTGGGGTAGAGCAGTTGTAATCGTCGCCGCACATTGGTCAGACCAATGCCTTCATTGGGACGTGGCTGGATGTGCTGCAAAATTTTATTGCGCGAGATAAAAACTATACCGCTCGGCACCTCCCTGAATTGAAATTGTATATCGGGTGCATGTTGAGAGTCGACCCCATATTTAAATGCATTTTCTACAAAATGGATAAACAGTAAAGGGGGGATCATTCTATTTTTGACCGTACTCTCCATATTCAGGTTGACACTTCCTTCCACCGGAAGGCGCAAAGTCTGTAAGGCAATAAAATTGCGCATATGGTCGACTTCCTTGAACAGTTCAACTTTGGGACCCTCAACTTCGTATAGAATATACCGAAGTATTTCAGATAGCTTGACGATGGTTCCCTCAGAATCTGGTGATCGTTTGCGGATCAACCAACGAATGTTGTTGAGCGTATTGAATAAAAAATGGGGGCTGATCTGAAGCTTCAGTATGGTTAGTTCAGCGGTCGTTTTTTCGATGGCAATCTGTTTATTGAGCTCCTTCTGCCTGGCCTGTTCATCGTATAGAAAGATCATGGAAGAAGTGATCATGCAGAGTGAATATATAATCCCAGGGCCAATCACCAGACGGACAAAAAGGATGTTCTCTTTGGTCAGATGAGCTAGTTCGCCATCGGGGTTAAAATAAACAACCGCATAATTCAGAGCAACATAGGTGATAAAACCCAATCCAATCAACAGCACAAAAATCTTTCGTCTCCCAAAAAAGTAGGTGGGGGCAACAACGTAGCAATGCAGATAAAAGCTGCTTGCCAAGAAAATGATGTTGGCCAGGTGAGATAACGCCGCATAAGGTTTGAAGTCTGCAATCTTATCTGGCTGATAGAGGTAGGTAATGAATGGAAGAAACAATAATACGGTCCAGATGACAATATGTAAATAGAATTTTCTGAAGAATCTACCAACCATACGATATGCTTTATTTCAGGATTATAGTCAAAAGTATGAAATTATTTAACATACTGCTAGTTTACACTAAGGGTGAAAAGATCAAATTTCTTACAGTTTATTTTGTATTTTGCAATATATAAACTTCATAACGTGACATTCAATCCGGACCGATACAGTACCATGCCCTACAGACGATGTGGGAAGAGTGGTATAAAGCTACCAGCGATTTCATTGGGGCTCTGGCAAAATTTTGGGGATATCGATATCAAAGATGTTTTCAGAGAAAGCCTGTTTACAGCTTTCGATCATGGTATCACACATTTTGACCTGGCTAATAACTATGGCCCATCTGAGGGTAGTGCAGAACAAAATTTTGGGGATATTCTACAAACAGATTTCAGGGGATATCGTGACGAGTTATTGATATCAACCAAAGCCGGCTATACCATGTGGGCTGGGCCATATGGAGATTGGGGCAGCCGAAAATATCTGATGGCAAGTATTCATCAGAGCTTAAAACGAATGAAACTTGACTATGTGGATATCTTTTATCATCATAGACCGGATCCAAATACCGCTCTTGAAGAAACTATGAAAACCTTGCACGATATTGTACAGCAGGGGAAAGCGTTGTATGTGGGACTTTCCAATTATCCTCCTGATGTAGCAAAGAGAGCTGTACATATATTAAAGGCATTGGGAACTCCCTGCCTGATCCATCAGCATAAGTATTCAATGTTGGTAAGGATACCAGAGGAAGGCTTATTAGAAATGTTGCGGGAAAAAGAGATTGGTGCCATCGCCTTTTCGCCTTTGGCTCAGGGGTTATTGACTGATAAATATCTAAGCGGTGTTCCTGCAGGTTCTCGGGCTTCAAGAGAACATTTTTTAAAAAGTACAGCCATTACAGCAGAGTTGGTCATGCTGTTGACCCAATTAAATGAACTCGCATTACAACGGGGACAAACACTTGCCCAGATGGCAATTGCATGGTTACTGAAAGATACTGGGCTGACTTCGGTATTGGTAGGGGTAAGAAATCGGGAACAGGTGCTCAGTTCATTGAAAGCGCTAGAAAATTTGCATTTTACGCGGGAAGAATTGAATCATATAACTGCTATTCTTGCTGCGGTCTAATGTTTTGTTTGATCATTAGTAATGAAGAGTGATATGCTGGTCTTTAAAGCCAAATTGGAAATTATTGGGATCAATCCGTTTGTGTTTGTCCCAGCTGATGCCTTGCATGCTTTATTTAAGGAGGCTGGTAAAAGCAAGGGACATATTCCTATTAAGGGAACTGTAAATGGAAATAATTATAAGCAAACATTACTGAAATACAAAGGGGAGTGGAGGCTGTACATAAACACGGCGATTTTGCCGAATTCACCAAAACGGATCGGTGAGATCTTGGAGATTTCCGTGGCATTTGATCCGGCAGACCGAACATTGCATCCTCATCCTGAGCTCGAACAGGCATTGCTGAATGATGATGGCGCTAAACAGGTGTTTGAAGCACTTTCACCATCAATAAGAAAAGAAATCATTCGTTATATATCTTCTTTGAAAACAGCTGAAAGCCGAACAAGAAATATTGAAAAAGCAATCGGATTCCTATTAGGTAAAAATCGCTTTATTGGGCGTGACAAAATTTAAAAGAAGGACTTTTAAAAATATATGCGTTGAATTTATAAATGTGAATTAAATATAATAATGGAAAATACAAAGATAACATGGGGGATCATTGGTTGTGGCGATGTGACAGAGAAAAAAAGTGGCCCCGCATTCAACAAAGTGGACAATAGTCAATTGGTGGCCGTCATGCGCAGGGATGCGAACAAAGCCGCAGATTATGCACGTAGACATCAAGTTCCTACATGGTATTCGAATGCGGCTGACCTATTGGATGATCCACTTCTGAATGCAATCTATATTGCCACACCACCATCTTCACATCTTGAATATGCGCTGTCTGCGTTACGGAAAGGAAAAGCAGTTTATGTTGAAAAACCTGTTGCCTTGAATACCGATGAGGCTACTTTATTATTGGAAACCGTTAAACAAACAGGTGGGAAACTGGTTGTGGCACATTATCGCAGGCAGTTACCGATGTTTCTCAAAGTGAAAGAAATACTCGATACTGGACAGATTGGGGACGTACGGACTGTTCAAATGCGGTTGTGGCAGAGCCGAAGTCCTGAAGTCGTAACAAAACAGGCTCCAAACTGGCGTACTGATCCTACAATATCCGGTGGCGGGTACTTTTTTGATCTGGCTCCCCATCAGTTAGATCTGATGCTGTACTTTTTTGGTAAACCACTTTCCTACGAAGGATTCAGCCAGGTTCAGGACAAGGACAGCGAAGTGGCAGACCAAACAACAGGTACGATACTGTTTGAAAACCAAGTGGTTTTTAACGGTAGCTGGTGTTTTAATGTTTCACGAGAAGATCAGGTTGATCGCTGTGAAATTTTAGGAAGTCGGGGAAGTCTATTTTTTTCTGTGTTTGGTGATACTGTTATACTGAAAATGAATGGGGATGAAAAAAAGTTCCAGTTTATCCATCCTGAAAATATTCAGTACCCTATGATTTCAAGCACAGTAGCATTTTTTAGGAATGAAGGTCCTAACCCAGCATCTATTGAAGAGGCATTTCCTTTAATGAAGATCATGGATTGTTTCGCGAAGAAAAGGTGAGTAAGAGATCCTATTCTTGGAATTAAAATAGGAATAGCACGTGGATAAGAATGATGTCTGTGGTAATAAACATATCTATACTATAAGCTAAATTTATAGCACAGATATGTCATGTAACCATATGAAAATAACACTTGCGATGCAATTAATAGATAGCGACCGGGTTAACATTAACTTGGGTAGAGCCTACATAAAGAGGTTGGCCCAATACGAATAGAAATTCCCAGACTTTTTCTTCCACTAATGGTCTCGTATCGATCAGTTCAAGATTGTAAATTCCACGTTTTGCCAATAGGAATTGATTGATCGGAAACTCTTCGTTAGTGCTTGGATTAGGGTATACTTCTGATGCCCATGTATCTCCGCCAAAGGCAATTATACCTTGATCTGCTAGCCATTTAGCAGCTTCCATACCTATACCTGGTTCGGTTTCTAAAAATTGTTGATTATTGTTGCCTATCAATTCTAGCCAACCGGTGTTGAACAAAACAACATCTCCTTTTTTGATGCGGATATTCTCCTTCTTTAATACAGACTGTATATCAGCCACAGTAAATTCAGTACCACCAGGAACAATTTTTTTACCATAATGAGCTGTCATATCCAGTACAATTGCTCGTGTTACAAAGGGCGGTACTTTTTCAATACCGAGTTTCTTTACGCCTTCTACAGTGACAAAATCACGGGCTTTGTTCCCATTATAATATACATTGTTTATACCAATATGACCGATACCATTGAGCTGCGTTCCGACACCAGTCCAAGCGTTGACCAATTCATCATTGAAGCTGAATTTGTTGGGACCAAGGGTAGCACCAGCCTGTTCGCCGGGTTGTATATTATATAAATTGAAACTGCGATGGCGAAAGGCTGGTAAGTGCTTATCTATTGGTACAGCAAGTGGTATGGTTTTTCCTTTTTTGACCAATTTCAAAGATTGTAAAACCAGCTCTGGTGTAATTAGATTAGCCGCACCGATCTCATCTTTTTCACCATATGAAGAATGGTACCAAGTACTATCACTTGGATTGATCAGAAGTGATCTATCTTGGGCTTTACTCTGTAATGCTCCTAAAGACAGCGCCCCCAAAAGAAGTGCTGTCATGCGATTGATTTTTTTCATCTTTATGAGTTTTAAATTTAACTGATGATAAAATATCAGATTTGGTGGAATGCCTAGCAGTGGTTATGTTAAAAGCTATTCAAGAAATCTGAAACTGTTTATTCATCTCACTGTATGCTCATAAATCATAACAGAAGGTGAAATGATTATATTTTTGATAGTTCAGCATTGATGAATGATAGTTCATCTGTGGTGAGGTCAATATCTATTGCTTGTGCATTGGCAACGGCCTGGGTCGCATTTCTTGCTCCGGCCAATACAATGGTGATGGCAGGTTGTAAGCTTGTCCAACGCAGGACCAATTGGGAAAGTGTGACTCCTTTACTTGCTGCAATAGGGCTGATGGTATCTAAGAAGGTTTTTACTTTAGTAAGATCAAATTGTTGGAAATAGCCATTGCGATGGTCATTTTCCTTCAATTTGCCTTCATTGAAATATTTACCGGTCAACAAACCACGCTCCATAGGACTATAGACGATTATTCCCAGATCATTTGCCAAAGCGTATGGTACAAGATCCTGTTCTATACCTCTATTCAGCATGCTATAACCAACTTGGTTACTGGCAATATTCAATGTGTCTTTAGCATCTGAAACTTGCTCAACACTGTAGTTGCTGACACCTGCTGCTCGGATCTTTCCTTGTTGTATAAGGAGTTCCAATGCTTCCATGGTTTCTGAAATAAGTGTTGTGCCATCTGGCCAGTGAATTTGTAATAGATCAATGTAGTCTGTTTGTAATCGTTTTAAACTGTCTTCAACCTCTTTGATGACACTGGCTTTGGAAGCATATTTATAGACTGGAATTACCTTTCCAGCTTCCTCAGCGTCGAAGAAAAATTCACCTTTACCATGGTTACTTCCATCCCATACTAACCCGAATTTCGTTAATAATTGAATCTTGCTTCTGTCATATCCTTTTATAGCTTCACCAATCATCTCCTCACTTAATCCAAATCCATAAAAAGGAGCTGTATCTAGTGTGGTAACGCCGTGATCAAGCGAGGCTCTGACAGAATCAATAGAATCTTTCTTCTCGTTTCCACCCCACATGTTGCCACCGATCGCAAAAGCACCGTAAGTGATCGCTGATAATTCTAAGTCTGTTTTTCCTAATTTTCTGTATTCCATTTTCTTTCTCTTTTAATGTTGAATGTTAAATTCTTACTTATTATTTGTTCGTGTCAACAGCAAATAAAATGCGTTGAACCGTGTTCTATTATTTGAATTATTGATACTGCAAAGTTATATCAGTATTTTTTACCATTAAAATAATTTAAATTAGGGTTTTTTATAACTTATGTTATAGATCGGGTGCGGTGTACTTGGAAATAAAGGCGCGTTTTGAGGAGTTATTCTTTTTTGTTTGTCAAATATTAAACTAGTAAATTTATAGAAGACACTGGAGATGAATGGGGATACTTATGCTAGTAAATAATTACATTGATCACGAAGAACTATGCGGAGCGCAGTACAATTCAAACCTGATGCCATTATTATAGGTGCCGGCCTAGCGGGACTCACCGCGGCAATGGAAATCACCAATGCTGGGAAAAAAGTATTGATTTTGGACCAGGAAACGGAGGCCAACCTTGGCGGACAAGCATACTGGTCCTTTGGTGGCCTTTTTCTGATTAATTCGCCACAGCAACGACGTATGGGCATAAAGGATTCCCTTGAGTTGGCACGTCAGGATTGGTTTGGTACTGCTGGGTTTGACCGCGAAGAGGACGATTGGCCCCGTCAATGGGCAGAGGCCTATCTGAAATTTGCCGCCAAAGAAAAGTACGAATATATTTCTAAGCTGGGTATTAAGCTGATGTTTATGGTGGGCTGGGCTGAACGTGGCGATGGTATGGCTTCAGGTCATGGTAATTCTGTGCCTAGATTTCATGTGAGCTGGGGAACTGGGACTGGAGTTGTTGAACCGTTTGTACAAAAGGCTTATGAAGCTCAACAAAAAGGGTTATTGCAGTTTCAATTTAGGCATAGGGTTACTAAATTGATTGTTAAAGACCATATTGTTCGTGGTGTTTCGGGAGATATTCTGGAAGAAGATGATCAGGAGCGAGGAGTACCCACCAATAGAAATGTACGTGCCTTATTCGAATACGATGCTCCACATATCATCATTGCTTCAGGAGGAATAGGGGCAGATCATGAGCTGGTACGGAAAAATTGGCCTGAAAGGCTGGGAAAAGCTCCGGAGCATATGATTTCGGGCGTTCCAGCCTATGTGGATGGAAAAATGATTGATATAGCTCGGGAAGTGGGGGCGCATTTGATCAATCCAGACCGAATGTGGCACTATACGGAAGGCATCCGAAACTGGAACCCTATTTGGCCCAATCATGGTATACGTATTTTGCCCGGCCCTTCATCGCTGTGGTTTGATGCCAGGGGAAATAGGCTTACTGCGCCATTTTTGCCTGGGTTCGATACTTTGGGGACGCTGAAGCGTATACAGGATAGCGGTTTTTCTTATTCTTGGTTTATTTTGACACAGAAAATCATTAAAAAAGAGTTCGCACTTTCGGGATCAGAACAAAATCCAGATATCACGAATAAAGATTATAAGCTATTTATCAAACGTCTTTTTGGGAAAAAAGCACCCGGGCCAGTTGAAGCTTTTAAAGAGAATGGGCTAGACTTTATCGTTTCGGATAGCCTGAAAGATCTTGTGGATCGTATGAATGGGCTGACGGGAGATAATCTGTTAACTTATGAATATATTAAATCACAGATTGAAGCTAGGGGTCGGGAGTTGGACAATCAGTTTTCAAAAGATACGCAGATCAATTACATCCGGAGCACACGAAAGTACTTTGGGGACAGGCTTGGCCGGGTAGCATCTCCGCACAAAATACTGGCCCCTGAGAATGGGCCTTTAATTGCTGTACGTCTTCATATACTGACGCGAAAGACATTGGGCGGTTTAAAAACTAATCTCCATACTCAGGTATTGACTGCGGAAGGAAAAATTGTGCCGGGGTTGTATGCTATTGGAGAGGTTGCCGGATTTGGTGGAGGTGGTATGCATGGATACCGGGCACTGGAAGGTACCTTTTTGGGTGGTTGTATTTTCTCAGGGATGCAGGCTGGAAAGTATATTGCCCGTTACTAATTATATCCCTTCTACAAGATCAAACAGCAATATGCAGAATTAAATATGATTTGTTCATACATAAAATTGTCTTGCCTGGGATAGGAAAGTTTGAAAATTAAAATCGTTGAAAATAAAAAGATAGTCTTTTTGTAAACTGCTATATGCTTAATAGTGAATGAAATGTTATCTTAGTTGTTTTACTAGGGCTGAATAGAAGACGATCGTCTTTCTAGCTGGTGGGGGAATCCAATATCAATAATATAAACCAAACGAAGGAAATGAAAAGAAAAGAATTTATCAAAAATACTGGACTACTTGCGGCGTCTGCTTTTTTGACCCGCACAAAAGTTTTGGCTTTTCAAAATGACATCATCCGCGTAGGATTGATCGGGGTAAATGGGATGGGATGGTCCGATCTCAATGCTATCCTGAAGGTGCCTGGTGTTCAATGTACAGCACTCTGTGATGTGGATGAAGGAATATTGAACAACCGTGCCAAAGAATTAAGAGAAAGGAATATTGATGTCAAAACCTATGTTGATTACCAAGAGCTGGTCACTGCAAATGATGTAGATGTTGTGATCGTGGCGACACCCGATCATTGGCATTGTTTGCAAATGGTGGCTGCAGTTGCTGCAGGTAAAGATGTTTATGTAGAGAAGCCTATTGGTAACTCTATTAAGGAATGTGAAATTATGGTTGCTGCAGCTAAAAAATATAATCGCATAGTACAGGTCGGTCAATGGCAGCGTAGTCAGCAGCATTTCAGTGATGCAATGGCATTTGTACATGGAGGAAAATTGGGCAAGGTGCGTCTTGTCAAGGCTTGGGCTTATCAAGGTTGGATGAAAAGCATTCCTGTATTGCCTGATACGAGTGTGCCAAAAGGAGTGCATTATGATAAATGGTTGGGACCGGCTCCGAAACGAGCCTTTAATCCGAATCGTTTTCATTTCAATTTTAGGTGGTACTGGGACTACGCTGGTGGGTTAATGACTGATTGGGGAGTTCATATGCTAGATTATGCACTCTTAGGGATGAATGCTTCGGACCCAATATCCATTATGGCAGCAGGAGGAAAGTTTGCTTATCCAGATGATGCGGCTGAAACACCAGATAGCCTCACAACTGTATACGAATTTGAGGGATTCAATATTCAATGGGAACAGGCTACAGGTATAGATTTGGGGCCTTACCAAAAAACACATGGTGTTGCTTTTATTGGTAATAATGGTACTTTAGTCCTCAATAGGGAGGGTTGGGAAGTGATTCCAGAAAAAGGACGTATGGAGGCTGTGGCTTTTCAATCTGCTGTGGATAATGGATTGGACAAACATATGATCAATTTTGTTGAAGCGGTTAGAAAGAAATCTGCTGCCGGATTACATGCGCCTATTGAGGCAGGAGCACATATTGCCATGTTTTCACAAATGGGAAATATAGCTTTTCGAACCAAAAAGAAGCTATTTTGGGACAAGAAAAAACATGTTTTTAACGATGGAGATGCCGACCATTACTTAGCCAAAGTATACCACAATGGATACCATTTGCCTAAAATTTAACATCATCTAGATCAAGGTAGTAGATAATATAATCTTGTTGATGATAGTGTTGTTGATCAGGAGGGCATTGGACGAATCTCTGTCCTCATGATCTTATTGCATCATCAAGTTTATTTTTTCGATGGAGGCTTTATTCTCCAAGAAATCCATATACGGTATCAAAGGTTCAATATCTTGTTTGTCCATTGTGTCCAGATCGTCAAATAATGCTTCTACGAAATCGCGACAGAATGATTTACCAAAGCTATAATCACTAATTCTTGTTAGGTCGTGATAAGTAAGTTCTGTTGCATTGAGATTAAGTACTTCTTCTGGGATTTCATAATCACCGTCTCCAGGGTAGCCAATATACCTGAACTTTTCTTCTTTCCATACACGGAATAAGATCTGATGCGAAATATGTTTGCCAAAATATTCAAAAATCTGAGAAATGAGATCAGAAGCGATTTCTTTTTCAAAAATACCACCAATACTTTTGTCCAGCAATTCAGCATAGGAGATAAAAAGAGAGCAATCGAAATGTACATTAAAATGAGAGGTTAGCATGGCGACTACGTTTTCTTTGGGTTGTATTCGCAGTAATTGTCTGGCGGCTAATGAGGTTAAATTATGTTTTTGTTCACGTCCGTGACTGTCGGGGATCCATACGATATGCTCTTTGTCCAAGAGAGAAATCACAAATTTCCAATCTTCAGGTCTTTTGAGGAGTTTGCAATTTTGGGCTAAAAAACCATTCCGTTTAGGGTCTGGTTTTTTGTCTCCAATAATTACCTCTCCGGGTTGAATGATGTGTTCCGGAGGTATTTTAAACCTGCGTATGTGGACAAAAAGTTCTTCTCCGGAAGGTAACGCAAGAGTACCAAATCCTTTGTTATTGTCGAACCATTTGACTGCGCCGATAAACATGGCTGGGGCTAAGTTTTGTTTCAATGTTATAAAGGTAACGAATAAATATATTTATTATGCATTGAAAATTAAATATTTGTGATTAATTGGAAGCATAAGGTTATTTTTTTCGTGATTCTACTTAATATTTGAGGATAAGAAGTCATCTTCTGAATGTCAAAGATGAAATATTAGTCTCTGCTTTTAAAAAATGTGTTCTTGAAATGTGGATAGATAAGAAGGAAAACAATCATCTTATTAGCTTCGGTTGGTCTTTGAAATGTTTTGAAATGATTTGTTTTTGGTTGTATTTTTAGTTGTTTTGTTTTAAAAATGTTACATTTAGTTTCGTTATCGGGTAGGTAATTTTAAGTTTTTGGATTGGTGTTTAATTGATTGTATATCAGTTTTTTAGTTTGTTTTTGCGTGTTTTTGTTTTTTATGTTCCTGTAATGAGCTGAAAAATATCGCTCTTTTCGTGTTAAAATTGTGTTATCTTAATATTCACTTAAACCAATTTTGGCTTCATTGTTTAGTAATGCTTTGTTAATAATTTACAAATATTAAATAACCTTTCTTTGTAACCGAAGAAAAACAAAACCAAATTCATGAAAACGAAACATGTATTACTTCCTGTAATGATCGGGATCTCGCTCAACACATGGGCAAAGAGTAAACCTGTCTTTCTGACATCTATTCCTGATGTCGAAATGTCTACCACACTTCAAATGCCCATTAAAGGGGTTGTGAAAAACGCAGCTGGCGAGCCTATAGCCGGCGCATCAATTACGAACTCATCTACCGGCAAATCGACTCAAACAGATGCTAATGGTGCCTTTGTTATTGATGGGAAGATCGGACAGCTATTGAAAGTATCCATAGTCGGATTTGAAACTCAGCAGATAAACATTGCATCAACGACGTTGACGATTGACATGGTATCAACTGACCAATCACTGGATGAGGTGATTGTGGTCGGTTATGGTAAACAGAAAAAGGTTAATTTGACGGGAGCTGTAACCCAAATTGACTCTAAGGTGCTGGAGAATAGACCCGTCGCCAATGCCACGCAGGCTTTACAAGGTGCTATTCCGAATTTAAACATCACGTTTACCAATGGCAGACCAGGAGGTGAGGGGAATGTCAATATCCGCGGGTTTGCCTCGATCAATTCGGCAAATGCACAACCGCTGATCCTAATTGATGGCGTACCGGGCAGTATTAATACCATCAATCCGCGGGATATTGAGTCAATTTCTGTACTGAAAGATGCTTCTGCAGCTGCTATTTATGGCGCTCGCGGTGCTTTTGGTGTGATGCTCGTAACCACCAAAAAAGGGAAGGCCGGTAAAATGAATATTAACTATAGTAATAATTTTGGCTGGGCCGGTCTTACAGTGAATACTGATTTCATAACCAGTGGATACGATGCTGCCAAGTTAAATGATGAAGCATTTATCAGGGCAACGGGGAATAGTTATACAGGTTATACTGAAGAGGATTATGCTGAATTGCTGAAACGAAAAACCGACCCATCTTTACCTTCTGTCGTGATTCAGAATAGAAATGGTAAAGATCAGTATGTATACTATGGCAATACCGATTGGTGGAATGAAACATACCGAAAAACTCAGGCTTCTATGGAGCACTCATTGAACTTTTCGGGAGGAAGTGAAAAGATAGACTACTATATCTCCGGCCGCCTGTATGAGAAAGGAGGGCTGATGAAGATTAATCAGGATAAATTTGACGCATATAATGTTAGATCGAGGATAAATGCACAAGTCACCCCTTGGCTAAAAGTGAGCGCAAATACGCAACTCAATTATCAAAATTATACCTACCCGGGTTGGGCAACAAACCCGGATAACAATAATAATTTTATCTCTACTACCGTGCATGCCTTACCTTCTTACGTTCCGATGAACCCCGATGGTACGGCAACCTATAGGACTGAATTAAATAATTATAATATCGGTGATGGTATCTTTGCGGATTTATTGCATGGAAAATCAAAAGGCGGTGAAGATAAATATGAATTTATCAATATGTTTGAAGCTGTTTTTCAGCTGACAAAAAACTTGACGGTTACTGGAAATTATACTTTTACACATAATCCAGTGCATAATTGGAATCGGAGGACTGTTGCTCCTTGGTCTGTGTTTCCTGGAGTCATCAATTATCTAGGAAATGATACATACACAGAGACTATTATCAACAAGCCTAAACATTCGCTGAATCTTTTTGCTAATTATAATAAACAATTGGGAGATCATCAGATCGGAGCAACATTAGGTTTTAATCAGGAGACCACTGGATATAAACGTATTGGGGGGACGCATAATAACTTGCTGTTAGAAGATCTAAATGATTTTGCATTGGGAACTGGACAGATGCAGTTGTTGGGGGATGCAAATACATGGGCATTACGTGGATATTTTGGAAGATTGAATTATAACTATAAAGGTAAATATCTATTGGAAGTTAATGGTCGGTACGATGGAACTTCCAAATTTCCTTCCAGTCAGCGTTATGGATTCTTTCCCTCTTTTTCAGGAGGATGGCGTCTTTCTGAGGAGACATTTATGGAAAGTTTGAAACCTGTCTTGAACGAAGCCAAGATTCGGGTTTCTTATGGCGCTCTTGGTAATGCACAAGAAGCAGCTACCTATGGTTACATTCAATTGTTGAATGCTGGATTGTCTAATTATATTACTAATGGAACAAAAACACAGTATTTGAGTTCGCCTACTCCAATTTCACCCGATCTGACCTGGGAGAGAACCAATACACTGAATTTCGGAACTGATCTCGAGTTTTTTAAGAGCAAATTGAGTGTTTCTGCGGATTACTTTATCCGAAACACCTTGGATATGTTGATCCCGGGCAAAACCTTACCAGCAGTATATGGCTCTGCATCACCAAAGACCAATGCTGGAGACTTGCAAAATAAAGGCTGGGAGCTTTCTGTTGCCTGGCGTGATCAATTTGATTTAGATGGCAAACCCTTTGGTTACAATATTGGTCTTGGTTTATCTGATTCCAAGGCGAAAATCACACGTTTTGATAATAAGGAAATGTTGCTAAGTAACTACTATGTCGGCCAGACACTTGGTGAAATCTGGGGATATAAGACTGATGGTTTTTTCCAGTCACAGACGGAGATCGACAATTGGAAGGTTAATCAGGACTATGTGGATAAACAACGTTTAGCGGCGCCAGGAGATTGGTCAAAATTACATCCTGGTGATCTGAAGTTTGTTGATATTGGAGGGAAGGATGGAAACCCGGACGGGGTTGTTGATGCCGGGGATAATACCCTGATGAATCCGGGTGATCAAATGATTATTGGTAATAGTAGGGCACGCTACAACTTTGGGTTTAATCTTGGTGCAAGTTGGCAGGGATTTGATGTGTCGGCGTTTTTCCAGGGAATTGGCCGGCAACATTGGTGGCCAGGTGCCAATGCGGATAAATTTTGGGGACCTTATTCAAGACCTTATTATTCTTTTGTTCCTAAAGATTTTGCGGACGATATATGGACGCCTGAAAATACGGATGCATACTATCCCTTGTTACGTGGATATATTGCACTGAACGATAGGGGCTCTTTGAATGTGAAATCAGACCGCTATTTGCAGGATCTGGCCTATATACGACTGAAGAACCTGACGGTTGGATATACTGTGCCTCAAAATTGGCTGAAGCGCGTCAAATTGAGTAACGCTCGTATTTATGTCTCCGGAGAAAATATTTGGACAGCGACCAAGCTGCGTTCCAAATACATCGATCCAGAGCAATCTGCACAAGAAGCAAATGGCAGATCATATCCTGTCTCTAAAACATTTTCATTTGGTCTAGATTTAACTTTTTAATATCATGAAAAAAACATTCTTTATATATTATATATTGTTGAGCTGTGGGTTGACAGCTTGTAACAAGGATTATTTACAACGGTTGCCTGAATCAGCTGTTAGACCTGAAGATTCATTTAAATCTGAAAAAGATCTTGCATTATTTACCAAATCATTCTACGATGCTGCATTACCTTCAGCAGAAGGTGTCTACAATGAATCTGTTGATAATATTGTTAAAACGACATTAAGTGATGAATTGACAGGGAAACGACAAGTGCCTATTAGTGGGGGGGGCTGGACCTGGTCGAATCTACGTAATATTAACTACTTTTTGGAAAATTGTACGAATACTGTTTCTGAAGAAGTAGCAGCCCCATATATAGCCGAAGCTCGATTTTTTCGCGCCTATTTTTACTTTGATAAACTGAAACGTTTCGGGGATGTGCCTTGGTACGATAAAGTGATTGATCAAAGCGATGAGGAACAACTCAAGCAACCTCGTGATCCCCGGACGCTGATTGTAAACAATATTCTTGCCGATCTGGACTACGCAATAGAGCATCTCTCAGATACAAAAAGTGACGAAAAGGTAACGAAATGGACAGCTTTGGCATTGAAATCCAGAATTGCTCTTTTTGAAGGAACCTTTAGGAAGTACCATACTGAATTTAATCTTGCAGGTGCTAACGAGTTATTGGAGAAAGCCGCTGATGCGGCGAACCAGCTCATGGAAGGAGGGCAATATAAGATCTATAATGCTGCAGGCAAAGATTCATATGGCGCCTTGTTCTATAGTGTGAACAGTTTGCCCGAGGAAGTTATTTTGGCAAGAAAATTTTCTGATGCACTGCAGATATGGCATAATGTCAATTATTATACCATCACAGCATCGTATGGCAAACCGGGACTCGATAAAAATTTGGTGGATTCTTACTTGATGAAAGATGGAAGCAGATTTACGGATAAGCCAAATTATACAACATTGACATTTAAAGAAGAGATACAAAACCGTGACCCTCGTTTGAGCCAGACCATTCGTACACCCGGATATCAACGCATTGGAGGTGCAGCACCAGTTGCTCCGAATTTTGGTAACTCGGTGACAGGTTATCAATTGATTAAGTTTGTGGGTGATATGAAATATGATAACTATAATCGTTCTGAAAATGATATGCCGATATTCCGATATGCAGAAGTATTATTAAACTATGCAGAAGCCAAAGCTGAATTAGGTACCTTGAACCAGGCCGATTTGGATAAATCCATTAAGCTGATCCGTGATCGGGTAGGGATGCCGAATCTAAATTTGCAGCAAGCTAATTCAAAACCGGATGCATTTTTGGAGAAAGATTATAAAAACGTACAGGGAGATATGAAAGGCGTGATCCTTGAAATACGGAGAGAACGCCGCATCGAATTGGTCATGGAATCTTTCCGTTGGGATGATATTCTACGTTGGAAAAGTGGTCAATTGGTGACTCGGCAATTTAAAGGAATGTATTTTCCAAGTATTGGCAAATTCGATTTGGATAATGATGGTAAGGATGACGTCTGGATTTATGAGGGAGACAAACCTACAGCTTCTGGCATTCAATTACTGAAGCTTGGCTCAGAAATTGTGCTGGAAAACGGAACCGAAGGAAACGTCATCGTTAATTCGCATATCAAGAAGGCGTTTGATGAAAACAAAGATTATTTATATCCAATACCTGTCCAAGAACTGCAATTAAATACGAATTTAAAGCAGAATCCTGGTTGGGGAAATTAATACATATTATCTGTTGTGGTCGCCTTTGCATAAGATGCTGATGCGGCCACAACATGCTAAGCTAATTTAAACCTTATGTACAAATATCTCCGATATGTCGCTTTAGCGCTATTGCATTTGTTAATTTTTGATGGTAATGCGCAGCAAAGCGAAAAAATAAGCCTGACCCATTTGCCCTATATTCAGGGGCTTACCGAGCAATCAGTTTCTATTCTATGGACAACCAATCTCCCGGCAACGGGATGGGTCGAATTGGCTCCCGATGATTCAAGTCATTTCTATCATACCGAACGGCCAAAATATTTTGCTGCAGCCTATGGGTTCAAAAAAGTGGGAACCATTCATCAAGTGGATTTAACAGGACTAAAACCTGGAACAAAATATCGCTATCGTGTGTATAGTCAGGAAGTGACCAAACATGTCGGCGTGAATGTTGAATATGGTAAGGTGGTAGCAACGGGGGTGTACCGACAAGAACCGTTGTCTTTTGTTACGCTTGGACCAAGCCAGGCAACTCGGTTTTCTGTGGTCAATGATATTCATGGCCGTAGCGATGTGTTAAATAAATTATTGGACCTTTCCGATCTTCCGAGCCAGGATTTTATTGTTTTTAATGGTGATATGGTTGATAACCTTTTAAGTGAACAGCAGATGTTCGATGGTTTTATGGATACGGCAATAAAACGATTTGCTAGCAATAAACCCATGTTTTATTCACGGGGAAATCATGAAACAAGAGGCCCATTTGCCATTGCGTACCCACACTATTTTCCAACCCCTACCGGAAAACTTTATTATCAATTTCAACATGGTGAGACAGCTTTTATCGTATTGGACTGTGGAGAAGATAAGCCTGACTCTGATATGGAATACAGTGGCATTGTTGAAATGGACAATTATAGAACTCAACAAGCCAAATGGCTGGAAGCTGCGGTTGAGGAGTCTAGCTATAAAAATGCCAAGTATAAAGTGATTATCTGTCATATGCCTCCTTTTGGTGGATGGCATGGAGAGCAGGAAATCCTCGATAAGTTTGTACCCATACTGAACAGGTCTGGGGCACAGATCATGCTCAGCGGACATTTGCATAAACATATCATCAAGCAGAAGACAGGTGCAGTGAATTTTCCCATTATTGTAAATTCTAATAATAACCTACTCAAAGTGAACTTAACCAGTGAACAAGGGTCATTTAAGGTGATTGATCAGCAAGGAAAAATAGTTGATGAAGTAAAGATAAAACCGTTGCATTAAAAAGCAGCTGACATTATTCTATTGGTTAAAAAAGCCTATCGATTTTTATCATTTAAGATTGATAGGCTTTTAAATTGGCTGAAAATCAGATAGCTTTTATAAAGAGATAGCCGCAAAAAAATGGGGCGGCTGTTTGGTCTTCACCTGTTGGTGGACAGGGAAATAATTAGGGTTAGATCATAGCCTTCAAATTTGTGTCTATAGGATCAAAACCTTACTTTTATGCTGTGGATAGTAGGCTAATTGGGTCGTTACATAAAGATGAATATGGAGTTGCAAAAAATTATTCTAATAGAGGATGAGCAAGATGTTGCTGATTTAATCATGCAGGGACTAGGAGAAGATGGTTATAAAGTTATTCATCTTGGTAGAGCCGAAGGGTTGGAGCAACTCCTTGCGAATCAGGATGTCGCCCTGGTGCTCTTGGATATCCTGCTACCGGGGACAAATGGATTGGATATCTGTAAACAGATTCGGCAATGGGGATATATTGACTTGCCAATCATGATGCTTACCGCACTTGGAACACCTGAAAATGTCGTGTTAGGGCTTGATAATGGTGCTGACGATTACCTGTCTAAACCATTTAAATTAATCGAACTTAAAGCCCGTATACGCTCACTGATTCGTCGGCAACAGTTCATCATCCAGTCCAATCAACGTGAAAAGCAAATTTCAAAAGATGTGTTCAGCTATGGGTTTTTAACCATTGACGATTATAAAAAGGTTGCATTTTGTGAAGGGCAGGACCTTAACTTAACCAGTACAGAATATCGCTTGCTTTTATTGTTTATACAAAACCCTAAAAAAGTGTTCGAGCGAAGTGAACTGTTGGATAAAATATGGGGAATAAATTTTGATATTGGTTCAAATGTCGTTGATGTTTATGTGAACTATCTTAGGAAAAAAATGGAAAAGATAACCAATAAAAAAGTAATCCATACTGTTATCGGAATGGGATATGTCCTTAAAATCGAAGATTGAATATTTTAAAATGCACAATTATAACAGAAAGCTTATTTATCTGATCGCGATTTTAATCGTATATGTCAGTTGTTTTGTTGGTTTTATTTTTTACTCCATTACGAATTTTGCCTTTACAGATTTTTACAAACGCTTAGATCTGCGAAGAAATATCGCTGCTGAAAAATTTCTCAATAACCAGTTGGCCAATCAGACAGATCAATGGAGTTTGGACTTTATAGAGAATCTGAACAATCAACATGAGTTTTTGGTAGAGTTTGACCAGCATGGTAATATTTTGAGAAGTCAAGGACTTCATGCTGAATTATGGGATAGAATCAATAAAACGGGGACTTCAAATTTTAAAGCTGGAAATCAATTTTATTCGACAAAGTACTTTACCAAGGATAACAAGCATTATATTGTCGGTGCCTCGGCCGAGAACTACTTCTATACACATCATTTGAGGTATCTTCGCAACCTATTGATTATTAGCTTTATTCTTGGGGTCCTCTTCATTTTAGTAGTTTCAGTTTTTATGAAACGTTCTTTTCTAAAACCCATTCTTACCATGATGAAGGAAGTGCAGGAGATCGGCTCTGAAAATTTGGACAAACGTTTGGATGAGGATAAATATAAAGGGGATCTTCAGGATCTGGCACTCACTTTCAACGGAATGCTGACGCGTTTGGAAACTTCGTTTGAAACACAGAAAAATTTTATCAGTAATGCCTCTCATGAGCTGAATACACCTTTAACATCGATTATTGGACAAGCTGATCTGGCGCTCTCAAAGGAGAGGACCAAAGAGGAGTATCAACGGACTCTGTTGAAAATCATCGAATCGGCAGAACATCTGGAGAAAAAAACTCGGGCACTCCTTCTTTTAGCACGTACTGGCTTTGTCAATAATTCGACCATGCTCAATCCAGTTCGTATTGATCAGATTATCATGGATGCTGAGCTGACCGTGAAAGCTATTAATGACAAATTTAAGATTGTTACTGATTTTAGTTTGCTTCCTGATGATAGCATGCGGCTTAAAATAAATGGAAATGCAATTCTGCTTCAGCTTGCCTTGTCCAATATTATCAGCAATGCCTGTAAATACTCTTCAGACCGAACTGCTTATATTGCATTGGGAGCATTGGACAATAAGGTATTTATCCTCATAAAGGATAAAGGAATAGGAATTCCTTCAAAAGAATTAGGGCATATTTATGACCCCTATTTTAGGGCATCCAATACGAGTGGAATAGACGGTTATGGAATTGGTTTGCCTTTGGCTCGGAATATTATAAAACTTCATGGTGGGATCCTAAAGGTTAATTCTATAGTTGGAGAAGGGACAACTGTGGAAATAGAATTACCGACCTATCTTCGATTTTAATCTTATTTTAATTTTGATCTCATTTTTAATCTCTTTTTAATAATCACATGAGCATTCTAATGGAAAGCTAATGTTAGATTCATGCCATTGCCATTCCTACCCATTAATTTTGTGTAAAAATAGGTAGGTATGGCAAAAGTAACACGAATACTGATTCCAAGTGATTTTACGATTGATTCATTGTTTTTTGTAATCCATAGCATTGAGCAGTCGAGCGCTGAGCAATTGGACATAATTTTGATCTATGGAAATAAGAGTAGTACCTCAATCAGTGAATTATTGGGCATTACATTGGAAGATCAACTCAATGATCTTCAATCTGATGATTTTTTGAAAGCATGTCAAATGATCTGTCATCGTTATGAAAATCGAAAACTGAATATCTACACGGATATTATCGGCACAGATAATCCTACTTATTTACAACATTATCTTATTGGAGCCAAGATTGATGAGGTCAAGGTTCCAAGTGATTATCAATTTGAAAAACGGTCCCGGCATTTCTTTGATGTAGGACGAGCATTTTTGCGTCTGAATGAAGGTAAACCAGATGGTATTGCAATCGTAGAAAAATCAGGGACAAACAAAACTGGAGGCAATGTCTTGGCAGATTTATTTTTTAAAAAGAAATGGGATGTTAACTATTAAACGGAAGATACTAGCAAGATTCAACTTTGTTCTTTTGTCCTTTTTACTTTTTGGCGCGACTGCGATGGTAATGTTTTATGAAAACCCTGAGCGGCTTTTGGAAGGAGAGTGGGAAGAACAGGGGTGGTACTTTGAAAAGGTAGAGAAGTCTCCTACATTCAAAAGACAAACGATTATTCATGAACAAATTAAGGATGAAGCAATAGCCCATTTACCACCTTTACAGGATGGAATGTGGCATTTTGAGCGAACGAGGGATAAAAACTTTGTAGCCCATCATCAGAGTCAACAATACAATTGGTTTTTAAAAGGAAGAGGACATATTCTTGAACTTCGGAAAGATAACGAGCTTGTCGAAAGCTTTATAATACAGAAACTGAGCAAGGATCAATTGATCTTGCATCTTAATCTGGACATGCAAACAAGAGGAATAGCACGTATTGTATTGAAAAAAGGAGGAAAGGAGAAATATGCTGAGAAAATATAGTAATCATCGAACAATTCAGGATAATATTAAACTTGGAGGAATAACTGCATTTTCTGCCGGGATGGTCAATGTTGCATCTGTCATTGTTTTCTTTTCTTTTACCTCTAACGTGACCGGGTATTATGCTGTTTTTGCACAGGAAATGGCGAAAGGCAATTGGTATCAGGGCGCTGTGGTTTTATTTTGGATACTGTTATTTCTGATTGGAAGCATGCTCTCCAATCTAATCATTATCCATGGTAAAGGACGGCTTAGTTCTTATTTGACACATTCAATTCCCTTGATATTGGAAATAATAAGTATACTATTTGTCGGTATTTATCTGGATTTTTTCTATGAAGATTCTTTAAAGGAGACAGAGGTATTGGTGGGAGCATTGCTGTTTGCTATGGGCTTGCAAAATGGCCTGACCGCAAGTATTTCCAATTCTGTCGTGAAGACCACACACTTGACCGGGCTGACTACAGATCTGGCGATTTTGATATCAATGTTTACGAAAGAGTCCAATAGGACCAATCGGCTTCTAGTGGACAAATTTCATTTGTTGTTGAGTATCGTTATCGCTTATGTGCTAGGAGGGTTATTAAGCGGTATTTCCTTTGCCATTTTATCTAATAAGACATTTTATGTGGTTTGTGCAGTGCTACTGATTATTGGTTTATACGATCATTATAAGTTGTACCTCGTAAAGAAACAATTTGTTAAACGGCATCGTCAGTCTGTATCATTGACATCCTAGCTTAGCTATAAAAATCGCATTTATAAATGCGATTTTTTTTTCTTTAAAAAATATGTATCTTGAAGCTCCTCGGGATACATTGCCAAAATGTGTAGAGGCATCATGTAATAATCAATTTAAAACCACCGCCATGATCAAATTCTGTCAATTACCACGTTTTCTAATATTGTCTGTCCTTGTAGTCTTGCTACAGCTTCAATGTATTAACTGGGTCTCCTTGAAGGCGACAGAAAAATCTTTTGCAGTATGTAGCCAAGATCGGGGTGACGAAAACCTCTTCCGCGCCATACAATTGATTGATCGATCTATGGCGACCTATTTTGCTGATGAGGAGCTGAAAATGTACAGATTTTATAATCCTTTTTCTCAGACGAGATCAGAAGAAACAGCCAGTGTTTGGATGTATTCGTCTGCGATCGAGGCGGTAAATGCTGTATTAAATGGACTTCAAGCACAGCAGAAAAGGGGTGATACGAGACTTTATAATGCTTATTATGGGCGTTATGTAGAATTAATAGCCAAACTTTACACGAATGCAGCTTATTATTTGGGTACTTTTACATTAACTTCTTTTACCCAGCATAAAGAATGGACAGTATATGCGGTAGACCGTTCAAAAGAAAAGGGTAAAGCCAATGTTGAGGGAATATTCAATGTTTATGATGATCAGATGTGGCTGGTAAAGGAATTGTTGGAGACTTATCACTTGACGGGTAAAGAGAATTACCTGAAAGAAGCGGAGTATCTAACGGCATATATTTTAGATGGTTGGGATTGTACATTAGATGAGCAGGGTAAAGAGCATGGTGGAATCCCTTGGGGACCAGGATATGTCACTAAACATGCCTGTAGCAATGCTCCCATCATCAGTCCTCTTGTCACGCTGCATGAGATTTATAAAAACAAAAGCGATCAAATTACCAAACATTATATTAGCACAAAGGATAAGCTGACCCGTCTTTCAAAAATAGAACTGAAAAGTGATTTCTATCTTCACTATGCCCAGCGTATCTACGAATGGCAAAAAGATAATTTACTGAATGATAATGGGGTATATGCGGATATGATGGGGGATTGTTCACCAGCGTGTTCAATTGCTTATGAAATGGTTCAAGGAAAACAGTATCGGAAAAATACCGTACTGAACAAAGCTGTAGGAACAGCTTTTTCTTACAATTGTGGTACCATGCTATCTGCAGCCGCGGATTTGTACCGTGTTACAAAATCAGAAAAATATCTTGTTGAAGGAAAAACCTTAGCTGATGCCAGCTTCAATTATTTTGGTAAATTAGGGCAGCAGATTCCGGGCTACTATAGTTATGCCAATGATGGTTTTAACAACTGGTTTAACGGTGTACTGTTGAAAGGTTTTTCTTCAATATATCCACTATATGGTAAAGCGACATTATTTATGGACTCTTTTCAGAAAAATCTGGATTATGGATATGCCAATTTTTTGGTAGATGGCTTGTTGCCAGCAGACTTATTGGCAGGTTGGCCTGCTGATAAAAATAAATGCAATCTGGAGGCGATGTTTATGTTTGCCTATGCAACACAGTATGCTGTATTAGCCCAGACAGATATGACCAGGCCAAAAATCGCTGCATCTTCTAACCGATCTATCTCGGGTCAGTAAATTTAGTCTGAAATGCGGTTGTATATTATGCCGTTGATTGCTAATGTGCTTTCGAAACTGATTTACTATCGGTGCGCTGCTGTTTGACTGTCCTGAAATTCAGTAGGACTGAGACCAAACTGTTTCTGAAAATTTCTTGAAAAATGTGTGGCAGAGCTGTATCCCAATAAATTGGAAATTTCGTAGACCTTATGTTGTCGTAAACTGAGCAGCTCTGCTGCTTTGCGAAGTCGAGTAAGATTTATTAATTCATTAGGGGATAAACTCGAGACAATGTTTATTTTTCGATATAGTGTGGGACGGCTCATACAGAGGATATCGGCCATTCTATCCACGTTGAACTGCGGATCATCCAGGTGCTGCATAATAATTTCCTCGATTTTGAGCAAGAAATCCTGATCACTTTGGTTTTGTCCGATATGTTGTATTTGCGACATCGGATTCTTAATAAAAAATTCTTTTATCTTGATTCTGTTTTTTAATAAACTCGCAATCTGAGCTCTTAAAAACGCAGGCGAAAAAGGCTTTTCTATATAAGCGTCTGCACCAAATTCCAATCCCTGGATCTTAGATTCGATGCTATTTTTTGCGGTTAATAAGATCACTGGGATATGGGCAAAGGTAATATCTTCTTTAATTTTCTGACAAAGTTCATAGCCATCCATTTCGGGCATCATAACGTCACTGACGATCAAGTCAAAATATTCAGATGTAAGGAGCTCCAGAGCCTCTTTTCCGTTTGAGCTTGTTGTTATTTGATATTCCTCATTGAGATCATCTGCAATAAATTCAAGCAGTTCAGTATGGTCATCTACGAGTAATAAATTGGCTTTTGCATTCATAATCATCAGTTTCTATTGCGGTTCAAGGGTAATGTTAAGGTGAATACGTTCAATTGGAGACGGTCGACATCATAGAACAGACTGCCTTGATGTTTTAATGTCAAGGTCCTTGTCAGTGCCAAGCCTAGTCCACTACCCGGAACGTTCTTGTTTTGTTTTAAGCGATTGAATGGTTCAAAAATTCTTTCCCTTTCTTCCGAAGGAATTAAAGTCCCGTCGTTTTTCACGGTCAATATAAAAATATTTTTCTGTTTATCCACGTTTAAATTCACTTGGATATACACTGAAGAATATTTAAGTGCATTATTTAATAGGTTGTAGCAGATTTTATCAAAGGCATCCAGATCGACGTATGCCATAATGTCCGCAGCGATATTGGTCTGCATTTTTTTCCCTTGGGCCTGAACTGTGATACCAAAATTATTGATGATTTGTTGTACTGTGCTACTGATATCCGCCAATTCAAAATGCAATTTGAATCCTTCGGTTTCAACTTTTCGGAAGTCCAGGAGCTGGTTGCTTAGGGAAATAAGCTTCTCGGTATTGTTCTGCATCGTTAGCAGCAATTTGTCAGTGACTGGATTATGCTCGATCTTTTCCATGAGCTTTTCCAAAGGAGCCTTGATCAGGGTAAGTGGTGTGCGTATCTCATGAGCAACATCTGTATAAAAGTTGATTTTAGATCGATATAGTTCTTGTTCGCGATGATTTTGTATAGTCAAAAGATGCTGTCTGTTCCGTTGTTTTACCTTTTCGTTGAAGTGGTGAATAATAAAGGAGATCAGCGATCCAAGAATCAATGCATAACAGATAAATGCAGGAAGACTAGCCCATATCGGGGGAAGAATAGTTATTTTCAGACGTGCAAAAGTAGGAATTGTATTTCCATTGGGATCCTCAGCTTTTACTGTAAATATATAATTTCCTGGGGCAAGCTTTGTAAAGTAAGCCCGTTGATTGCTGGTAATGTCAATCCAGCTGTCTTCAAGCCCCTCCATCCTATAGCTATAATGAATGGAATGCGGTGCTTGATAATGCAAAGCTGCAAAGTCTAAACTAAAGGAAGATTCATCATGTTTCAGTTTAATCTGATCGGTAAATAGGATTGATTTGGTAAGAATGCGTGGATCAGTGTGCTGAGTTATTGCCTTATTATTGATATAAAAGTTAGTAATATAGAGCGGAATGTTTGTGTCATAATTGATTTGATTGAGTCTTTTGGGATCGAAACGGATTAGCCCATTAATTGTTCCAAAATAGAAATTTCCATTTCCATCATCAAAAGATGAATTGTAGTTGAACTGAATGGATGGAAGACCAGATTCCAGGTTGAAAATTCGTTTTCGACCATTCAAAAGATGATAGCGTACAAGACCTTTAGAAGTGCTTACCCACAGGTTGTTTTGTCGGTCTTCTAAAAAGGCCAAAATCACATTGCTGGGCATACCTTCCTCAAGGCCAATTTTCTCGAAACCCTCACGTTGAGAATACTTTTTGGCCATGCCACCCTCCGTGGCAATCCATACCTGTTCTCTTGAATCTTCAAAGATGCTGTTGATCCGATTATTGGGAAGAGAGTTTGGATCGTCTTGACGATGTGTGTAATGCTTGAAGTAGTGGCTTGTGGGGTGATAACAGAATAGGCCATCACGCCATGTTCCTAACCATATATTTCCCCGCCTATCTTCTAATACGGTGGTATAAAACATATAACTTGGAACATTTGGGATTAAATGAAAAGTTCTGTCAGCAAAATCAAAACGATATAATCCACGTGTTGATGTCGCAAGGATATCCCCCTGCCGGGTTTTATAAAGGTAAAAGATAAAGTTGCTCTGTAACTCGGATTCTGTATAGCTATTTCGGTCGATATGATAGACAACTTGTTGCTGTTTTAGATCAAAGATATCTAATCCATTCACAAAAGTTCCGATCAATAGCTTGTCCTGGAACGGAAGAATTCCATGGATATTATTGTTGGCCAGATGGCCATGTTTATCGGAGAAATTTTGGATTTTTCCTGATTGGGGATCCAGCATGGACAAACCGCCATTTTCAGTGCCGATCCATACATTATTCGAGGAATCTTTTGTGATGATACGCACAGCGGAGCCCTTTAAATTACCAGCACGGTCTTTAGGTAGGAATTTTTCAATAATACTATTGTTTTTGTGGTAGTAATTTATCCCACCGAAATACGTGCCCAACCAGATTCCCTGATCCTTATCTTGTAAGATATTGTATATTGCATTATCAGAAATCCCCCATGGGTCATCCTGCTCTTTTTGGATATTGATATAATGTTGAGTGGCAATCTGATAGATAAATAGCCCTGATTCTGTCGCAAACCAATATTCATCATCATTAGGCTGTAAAATATCCCGGACATATAGAAATTGATGCAGATGATCGCGGCCCAAGATTGATCGGAGTGTCTGTTCCTGAAGATTGTATAGATAGACACCGGATTTAGATGTCCCGATTAGTAATTGTCCGCTGCGATTTTCCGCAATTTTTTCTATGCTAAACCAATCCTTTGTGCCATATTTTAACTGTAAATCGAGCATAAGGATAGGTTTGTCCAAGCTGTTTACCTGAAAAACTTTTCCTTCTGGTGTGCCAAAAAAGATTCTGCCATTTTTTGTGCAGCTGACAGAAGTAATGTAGAGATCCGATTTTGTAATCTGTTTAATGTTGTTGGTGGTCAGATCATGGTAGTACAGCATACCATTTGCTATAAACCAAATTCTCTTTTTTTGATCTGTAATGATCACAGGTACCTCAGCTTGCTCAAATTGTTTGCTTAACAATTTGAACTGTTCTTTTATGGGATCATAGCAGTAGATACCCTGATCAGTACCGATCCAGATCTGTTTTCTGAAATCTTCCTTTAAGGAAATAATATTATTCCCTCCTAAGCTGTTTTTTTGTGACTTTGAATTGTCAAAATGCTTAAAGCTGTTCCCATCAAATCGATTTAATCCGTCTTTTGTGCCAAACCAAAGAAAACCATAGCTATCCTGCATACTGCAAATTACTGCATTGTTGGACAGGCCTTCATTGATCTGATAATGATTGAAATAGTAAGGTTGGGCAAAGATGAAAGTTGGAAGCAGCACCAATATATATAATAGACTTATCGGCTTTAGGGTTGTCATGATCATTCGGTTATTGATACAAAATAGTTCAAGATTGAAACAATTTAATCCTAAAAAACATAAAATATTTAGGACTTTAGCAAGAGCATTGTGACCGCTAAAATTATAAAAAATCTAGAAAAGGACGTAAGTTCTGACTAAACAAAGATTATAAACCACTTAAATCAATACGAATGAAAGGAAAAATGACATTGCTAGGCCTGTCTGTTATGCTTACTTTTTGTATATCCTGCCAACACTCGAAAACTTCTAAAACCGCTCAAACCGATACAGTATCCGCGTTGATGGACAGTACATCATTTAAAGCTAGCATTGAGCAAAAAAATGTTTATTTATATGAATTGAGCAATAAGAATGGTGTACAGGCTTATTTTACTAATTATGGTGCCCGTTTGGTCGGTTTATGGGTACCGGATAGCAATGGAAAATTATGCGATGTGGTATTAGGCTTTTCTAATGCTTCAGCTTATAATAATCCAAAAGAACCGTTTTTTGGAACTATTGTCGGCCCCTTTGGCAACCGTATTGCTAAAGGTAAGTTCAAACTAGATGGAAAATCTTATCACCTGGCCGTGAATAATGGTCCCAATACATTACATGGAGGTTTTAAGGGGGTTCATTTTGCTCATTGGACATTGAAGGCGTCCGACACATCATCCCTTACTTTTGCCTATACATTGCCGGATGGCCAGGAAGGATTTCCGGGTAATATACAGATGGAAGTTACCTATTCTTTAAATGACGATAATGAACTGATGATTACTTATCGTGCGGAATCTGATAAAAAAACGGTAATTAATTTGACAAATCATGCATATTTTAATTTGAATGGGGAAGGCAGTGGTACCATCTTGGATCATCAGCTTCAATTATTTGCCAACCAGTATACACCTGTTGACAGTACACTTATACCAACTGGACAATTGGCACCAGTCAAAGGAACAGCATTTGATTTTACCACATTGAAATCGATCGGAAAAGACATCAATGTGAATGATGAACAGCTGAGTTATGGGAAGGGGTATGACCATAATTTTGTCTTGGATAAAGAGAAGGAAGGGGATTGGTATAAAGCTGCACATGTCGTCGGTGACAAGTCCGGCATTGTATTGGACCTGCTTACGACTGAACCAGGTATCCAGTTCTATAGTGGTAATTTTATGAATGAGCAAGTGCAGCTAAAGAATGGGACAAAAGACTCATTTAGAACTGCTTTTTGTCTCGAACCCCAACATTTCCCGGATGCTCCAAATCAACCAACTTTTCCGACAACAGTAGTCAATCCAGGTGAAGTCTATCAGACGAAATCCCTTTATCGTTTTTCGGTGAAATAATACATATTTAATAATGATTGGTTTGAAAGTGCATTGCTGTGAAGTGATGTGCTTTCTTTATTTTGTTTGATTTAAAACGTTTTAGGAAGCCATCAGGTATTTGATACAAATAGGCAGTTTTTTGAGAAAAAACGAAAGTCCGTCTGTCTGAATAAGCACTAATTTTGGGTAATCAATTATATAAACTAATCATTTTCGGTATGTTTAAGGGTCTTAAATGTTTGCCAATATCTGTTACATTGCTCTGTTGCACGAGCGGTTTTATTCCCTTAGCAAGGGGAGGTAACTTGTTTCCTGATGCTTTTGATGGGGTCGGTTTGCAAAAAACGATTAAGGGTGTAGTCAAGGATAAGGATGGAAATCCAGTGGTTGGTGCAACCATTGCATTGAAGTCAAAGCCCGCTGTGGCCGTTTCTACGGACGCAAACGGTACGTTTAACCTGACGAATGTGAATGAGGGTGAAATACTCTTAATTACATCCGTTGGCTATCTGCGTCAAGAAGTTCCTGCCTCAAAAGTGCTAACCATTATTTTAGAGGCTGATGATTCGAGGATTGAAGAAGTTGTTGTTGTGGGGTATGGTACACAAAAGAAAGAATCAGTGACGGGAGCAATCACCGCTGTCTCTTCAAAAGACATATCCAGGTCTGTCGCAACTACAACTTCCGGGGCACTGGTCGGAAAGATTGCAGGGGTCAACAGCCGTATGAATGATGGTAGGCCTGGAGCCTCAACGGGGATCAGTATCCGCAACATGGGGGCGCCGTTATATGTCATTGACGGTGTTCAGAAAGATGAGGGACAGTTTAATAACCTAGATTTTAATGATATTGAGTCTGTTTCGGTGCTGAAAGATGCATCGGCTGCGATTTATGGTGTACGGGCAGCGAATGGTGTGGTGGTGGTAACTACAAAAAAGGGGAAAAGAGGTGAAAGCAACACCTTTAATATCAATTCTTATTACGGCGCGCAGAATATGTTTCGTTTTCCCAAACCTGCGGACGTCAGTACTTATGTCAGGAGTTATATCCAATCGGACGCTATTATGGGGGTTAAAGACCCTAAATATTCACTGGCAGACTTGGAAAAGTGGCAGCAAGGTACTGAAAAAGGATACCGTCCTTTTGACTGGTATGATTATATCCTAAAAACCAGCCCTCAGACTTATATTTCAGGAAATGTCAGTGGTGGATCCGAAAAGATCAATTATTATTTGAGTGCAGGGCATTTGGATCAGCAGTCTATTATCCGTAATTATGGTGGGTTTAAGCGCACAAATGTTCAGATGAACATCGATGCAAGTGTTTCGAAGAGACTAAAAATAGGGGCCAATCTGAATGGACGTATAGAACAACGGAAACAACCTGGAGTGCCCGGTGCTGATGATACCTGGCAAGCATTGTTTGCGATTTATCGTAACTTACCCACAGCTAGACCATTTGCTAACGATAATCCACTATATCCAACACAGACTGCAGCCAATACTGAGACTAATTTTGCTATGCTGAACTATGACCTTTCAGGTACCTATAAGGAAACTTGGCGTGTCATGCAATTGAATTTCAATGCAGAATATAAGATCACTGATGATTTGGTCGCCAAAGGAACGGTAGGATATTATCTTGCCAATAAATGGATGGACAACCAAGAGTTTACTTATAAATTATACGGGTATGATGAAAAGACGGATACTTACCCCGTAATTTTTAGCATGGACAATCCTTGGCGGGAGCGCTCTATAGCACAGGTCGAAGAAATTTCCACACAATTTACCCTTAATTATAATAAGCGATTCGGGAAACATGGTTTTAATGCCGTGCTTGCAGCTGAATCCATAAAACGGGATAATCCAGATATTTATGTTCATGATCGGCCTGCATCTAATGCATTAAGTTTGATTTATTTTCAAACCATGGATACCTATAATGATACTGGGATCAATACCCAAGCAAGAGCGGGGTTTGCTGGCCGTGTCAATTATGACTATGATCAAAAGTATCTTTTGGAACTTTCTTCACGGTACGACGGTTCCTGGAAATTTGCGCCCGGAAGCCGGTGGGGATTTTTCCCTTCAGTATCTGCTGGCTGGCGAATTTCATCTGAAAAATTCTGGTCCGATGGTTTGAGAAAGATCTTGGATGATGTGAAGCTCAGAGGGTCTTATGGTGTATTGGGGGATGATAACCTAGATGCGTGGAATTATTTTGCTTTCGATTATTTGAGTGGCTATAACTATTTCAGAAAGCCAGACAAGGATGGACCAAAGAATATAACAGGTTCAACAATTGATGGAAAGTACGTTATTGGAACACAGCCGCGGGGGCTTCCAGTTAAAACGCTTTCCTGGATTCAGGCACATATGCTAAATGTCGGATTGGATTTTAGCACATTGAAAGGTAAACTGACAGGTAGCCTAGATTTCTTCCAACGGAAAAGGTATGGTTTGCCGGCTTCTCGGAATGATATATTAGTACCGAACGAAGTTGGATTTGGCCTGCCTTACGAGAACCTCGATTCAGATATACACCGTGGCGTGGATGGATCGATTATGTGGCGAAGCAGCGTCAGGGAACTCAGTTATTTTGTGGGTGGAAATTTTACATTTGCGCGTCAGACCGATGGCGAGCAATATAAACCCCGGTTTGGAAATTCTTGGGATCAATATCGCAATTCGATTTATGACCGTTATGCATACCTAAATTGGGGACTGCATGCGTTGGGCCAATTTCAGTCCTGGGAAGAAATTGGAAATTATGAGGTGGATAATGATCGTCAGGGAAATTCAACATTAAGACCCGGAGATATTAAGTATGAAGATATCAATGGAGATAAGGTCATCAATGAATTAGATGAGCGACCAATAGGCTACCGAGAAGAGGGGCTGCCTTATTTTAATTATGGTATCAACCTTGGTGCACAATTTAAAGGAATTGATATTGCCATGGATCTCACTGGTGCCGCATTTGCATCTTATACGCCTAATTATGAGGCGATGCTACCATTTCACGATGGTGGGAATAATCCACAATATTATATGGAAAATCAATGGATGCTGAGTGATATTACGGACCCGAATAGTTCCATGATCCCAGGGAAGTACCCCACATTGATTCGAGGTAACCGCGATCATAGTAACTATTGGAAGAGTGATTTCTGGCTTACGAACGTCAATTACCTTAAATTAAGAAATCTACAAATTGGATATACACTGCCCGACAAATGGATGAAGCCTCGGGGAATCCAAAAATTCCGGATATATACCATGATGCAGAATCTGTTTAGTATCGACAATTTGGGCGATATGAAAATCGATCCTGAAATCACAAGTGATTCAGGGGTTCAATATCCGACAAACCGAGTTATAAATGTTGGTGTTAACTTAACTTTTTAATAGAAATGATAAATAGGAAGGTTATTTTGCTGGGTGTATGTTTAGTATGTACATTTTCAAGTTGTAATAAATTTTTGGAACGAGAATCTCAAGCTATCTTTACCGACGATCAGGTATTCTCGGACCAAAATATGGTAAAATCTGTATTGGCCAATTACTACGGGAGGGTTAGCTGGGGACAGCAATTTGGTGACAATGGCTCATTTGCAATGTTGGATGAAGCTGGCGTTTCCAGTGGTTCTCCAAATAATATGCAGGAGTTTCCAAATGATTTTTGGCGCATGTACGATTATGAATTGATTCGTAATCTCAATCAATTTATCGTCGGAGTTCGTCAATCGACATTGGATGAAAACAATAAAAAAAGGATCGAGGGAGAGGCCAGGTTCATTCGTGCCTGGACCTATTTTAATATGATCAAGCGGCTGGGCGGAGTGCCATTGGTCGGGGACAAAGTATATGATTATACCAGTGGAATGGACCCTGCCGAGTTACAGCTGTCTCGGGCCACAGAAGCTGAAAGCTATGATTATGTCATCAATGAGTGTACGGAGGCAGCAAAGATGCTGGGCACGGAAAAAACCATCAACTCGGCAAGAGCCAATACATGGACAGCATTAGCCTTAAAAGCACGGGCAAGTCTGTATGCTGCTTCCATTGCCAAATACAATTATAAAACTCCAGATGTGAAAACGACAGGAAATGAGGTTGGTATTCCTGTAGCAGCGGCGAATAAGTATTACCAGACTGCTTATGAAACAGCACTGGAAATCATTAACAATAGTCCATATGCATTGTATAATGCAAACCCGGATAAAGGTAAGAACTTCTACCTTGCCGTCAGTTCCAAATCGAGCAATGAAGTGATATGGGTAAAAGACTATGCTTATCCTGGAGAAACACATTTTTTTTCCAATAATAATATCGCGTCGTCTGTGCGGGGCGATATTGATGCCAATTTTGTAACACCTGTTTTGAATCTGGTTGAATCATTTGAGTATGTGGATGATCGTAATGGTGACTTAAAAACCAAAACAGCCTCAGGAGATTATATTTATTATACAAATCCTGAAGATTTGTTTGCCAATAAAGATGCCCGATTGTTCGGAACAGTGATTTATTCAGGAGCCGATTTTGCGGGTACCAAAATTACCTATCAAGCGGGGGTCAGATATAAAGAAAATGGTTCATGGAAAACCATTACGGCCTCACCCGGGACTTCAAATGATAAATTTGGTGGACTTATTACCAGTGAAGATGGGCCTACCACTTCGAACGATATGTATGTCAACAAAACCGGATTTAATATTCGCAAGTTCATTGATGAAAATAGAGATGCTTCTACCCGTGGACGTGGATCAGATATTTGGTTTGTCAGGTTCCGCTATGCAGAATTTTTGCTTATTGCAGCCGAGGCTGGGCTTGAACTTGGTAAGCCACAGACCGAATTGGTGGGTTATGTCAATAAAATTAGAGAACGGGCGGGTATTCAACAGCTGACGACTATTTCCTTGAACGATATTATTCAGGAACGGCGAGTAGAATTTGCTTTTGAAGACCATCGCTATTGGGATCTAAAGCGCTGGCGAATGGCGCATACCATCTGGAACGGAAGTGCCGATAACAATAATGCGGTACATTATGCACTGTTCCCGTATCGGATTTACGCTCCTGGCGATCCTCATAATGGCAAATGGATTTTTGAAAAACAAAAATCTAGCCATACGCTATATCCAAGAAATTTTAAATATCAGAACTATTATAATTTCATCGATCAAAAATGGATAGATAACAATCCTAAGCTGGTCCGTAATCCTTATCAATAGCATTATTCTTATGAGAACTTTTTTTTGTAAATTAATAGTCAGTTTTGGTGTGTTGATCAATTTATTTGCTTGCGGCAAAGATAATTACGATGCACCCGAAAGTGCGCTGAATGGTCAGGTGACCTATCAGGGGAAACCCATTGGTGTACGGGGATCAAACCAATCCGTTTATCTTCAATTATGGCAGGATGGTTATCAGCTACGATCTCCCGTCAATGTTTATTTGACACAGGATGGCTCGTTTTCGACAAAATTATTTGATGGAACTTATAAATTAGTGACGACCAGTGGTAACGGTCCATGGATCAGTAGTGGAGATACACTATTGGTCCAGGTTAAAGGAAATACAAGGGTCGATTTTCAGGTAAAACCTTATTATACGCTGGATAATATCGTGTATCGTATAGAAGGAAATATGCTTAAAGCGTCATTTGATGTACAAACAATAGATGCAACTAGGCCCATTGATTTTGCGATGTTGATGGTCAACGATACCAAATTCGTGGATTTAGGACAATATTCCTATAAAATTGAAAAGAGCGATGTCACTTCTAGCCATGTCGAATTGGAGTTGGACATGAAAGATATATTGACCAAAAGCAGTGCCGTATATGCAAGAGTAGGATTAAAGATCAATGGTATTACCGAAGCTTTGTATGATAGCTCACCTCAGAAATTGAAATAACATGATAAAAAGAATTAGCTTGTTAAGTTTGCTGATGAGCATGGGTATCTTTGCTTCGGCACAATCATCATCCATCAATCCTGTGGATCATTTGCCAATAGAGGGGAAAAATATACATTATATCAATAATAGACTTCCTTTGAAACAAAATGTTCTACTGAAGCTACCCGTGGGCAGCATCGTTCCTGAAGGCTGGCTGGGTAAATATTTGGAACTGCAGAAAGATGGGCTCACTGGTCATCTCGGTGAGATCAGTGCTTGGTTATCCAAGAAAAATAATGCTTGGTTGAGCACGGATGGTAAAGGCGATTATGGTTGGGAAGAAGTTCCATATTGGCTGAAAGGCTATGCCAATCTAGGCTATATCTTAAAAGATCCCCAAATTATTGCTGAATCAAAAATATGGTTGGAGGCTGCTATCCGGAGCCAGCGTCCAGATGGTTATTTTGGACCTTTGATCCTTCGGAACAATAAGCCTGATTTATGGGGCAACATGATCATGCTCTGGTGCTTGCAATCCTATTACGAATATAGTGGTGACCAGCGCGTATTGACTTTAATGACCAAATATTTTAAATGGCAGGCGAGTCTACCGGATAGTTTTTTCCTAAAAGACTATTGGGAAAATAGCCGTGGGGGAGACAATTTATTGTCTGTTTATTGGCTCTACAACCGGACACAAGGGAATGAATGGTTAATGGATCTGGCGGATAAAATTCATCGGAATACTGCAAATTGGCACCAAAAAGATGATTTGCCGAATTGGCACAATGTGAACGTGGCTCAATGTTTTCGGGAGCCAGCAACTTACTATTTGAAAAGTCAGTCAGATGCTGATCTAAAGGCAACCTACGACAATTTTCATTTTGTGAGACAGCAATTTGGTCAAGTACCCGGAGGAATGTTTGGAGCCGATGAAAACGCGCGTCCCGGTTATACTGATCCACGACAGGGGGTGGAGACCTGTGGTATGGTCGAACAAATGGCATCCAATGAAATCCTACTAGGAATAACTGGAGATCCTTTTTGGGCTGATCATGCCGAAGAAGTTGCTTTTAATACATATCCAGCAGCCGTTACTGCAGATTTTAAGGCATTACGTTATATTACGAGCCCTAATATGAGTATCAGTGATAGCCATAATCATGCTCCTGGCATTGATAATAATGGCCCTTTCTTGATGATGAACCCTTTCAGCTCCCGTTGCTGCCAGCACAATCATAGTCAGGGCTGGCCCTATTATGCGGAGCATCTTTATATGGCGACCAATGACAACGGCGTTGCCGCGGTACTGTATGCTGCTTCTAAAGCCAATATTAAGGTTGGGGATAATAATCAACAGGTTCAGATTCAACAATCATCCAACTATCCTTTTGAGGAATCAGTCCGATTTGAGATAAAAACAAAAGACAAAACGGTGAATTTCCCATTTTACCTACGAATCCCAGCTTGGGTCAAACAAGCGGAGGTTAAGGTGAATGGTAAAGCGCAAGAGATCGTGTCTGACGCAAAGTATATCCAGATTGACCGACAATGGAAAGACGGTGATAAAGTTGAGCTTTCTTTACCAATGACCATTGATCTCAAAACATGGTCTGCCAATAAGAATGCTGTAAGTATTCAGCGGGGACCATTGACCTATGCCCTAAAAATCAAAGAGAATTATGTGAAAAAAGATAGTAAGGCTTCTGCTATTGGTGATTCAAAATGGCAGGAAACGGCGGATCCGTCTAAATGGCCTTCATATGAAATCCTCCCCGCAAGTGAGTGGAACTATGGTTTGGTTCAAAATCAACTGAATGCAATCGATCAACTGCAGGTCATCAAGAGACCCTGGCCAAAAGATGCTTTCCCTTTTGAGGCAAATGCGGTGCCTATTTCCATTAAGGTCAAAGCGAAACGGATCGATGGTTGGAAGATTGATGAGAATGGATTGACTGCCGTATTACCACCTAGCCCAGTGGATAGTCAGGCAGCAGTGGAGGAGGTTGAACTGATCCCAATGGGAGCTGCACGTTTGCGCATCACCGCATTCCCTACAGTAAATTAATATTAACAAGATATAAATGACTTAACGATTTTTTTTATGATGAAGAAAACCTTAATTTTTGCTAGCTTGATGATGGCTGCCCAATTGAATTTTGCGCAGGAATGGAAACCTGCAGGAAGCCATATATTGACTCCCTGGGGCGAAAAAGTGACCGCACAGAAACCACATCCTGAATACCCACGACCTCAGTTACAAAGAGCCAATAACTGGCAAAATTTGAATGGCTTATGGAAATATAAAGTCACACCAGTAGATGCAAAAGAAATTCCAACGCAATGGGATGGAGATATCCTGGTTCCATTTGCGATAGAATCTGCACTTTCGGGTGTAGGTAAGGAAGTCGGAAAAGATAAAGCTTTATGGTATAATAATAGTATTAAACTAGATAAGTCGGTGAATAGAAACAAGGTGCTGCTTCACTTCGGCGCGGTGGATTGGCAATGTGATGTCTATGTAAACAATCAATTGGTTGGCAGGCATGAAGGCGGCTTTGATCCTTTTTCAATGGATGTGACAAGTTTTCTAAAAAAAGGGGCTAAGCAGGAGATTGCCATACGTGTGTGGGATCCTACGGACGATGGCCCGCAACCACGGGGTAAACAGGTCAACAAACCTAATGGCATTTGGTATACACCGGTGACCGGAATATGGCAAACCGTATGGCTGGAGAGCGTACCACAATCCTATATCGTTAAAACGAAACAGACCCCACGGTTGGATGATGGTATTCTTGCTTTTCAAGCAACTGTGGAAGGAAGCCAGACAGGGGATGAGATCAGGATACGGGCACTAGATGGTGGTAAGGTCATCAAAGAGCAAACCGGACAACCTAATACATCATTTGATCTTTCAGTGCCTAATTTGGAAGCATGGTCACCAAGTCATCCAAAGCTTTATGATCTGGAGATTCAATTACTCCGCAAGGGGAAAGTTATTGATCAGGCCAAAAGTTATTTTGCGATGCGCAAAATTGCAATGGAAAAAGATCAGAATGGCATACAGCGTTTGATGTTGAATAATCAATTTACATTTCAGTATGGACCGCTTGATCAAGGCTGGTGGCCGGATGGACTACATACAGCACCAACAGATGAAGCATTGAAATTTGATATCATCAAGACAAAAGAGATGGGATTCAATATGATCCGTAAACATATCAAAGTAGAACCTGCACGTTGGTACCGTTACTGCGATAGTATAGGCATGTTGGTATGGCAAGATATGCCGAGTGGTGATCTTGGTGGAAATCATTGGGATATGCAACCCGGAAAAATTTCTGGTGGAAATCGGGATAAAGAACGCTCAGCGGCATCAGAAGGATATTATAGAAAAGAATGGAAGGCTATTATGGAAGTCCTGCACAATTATCCTAGCATCGTTATTTGGGTGCCATTCAATGAAGCTTGGGGGCAGTTCAAAACGAAAGAAATCACGGAATGGACCATCGCCAACGATCCATCTCGATTGGTAAATAGCGCCAGTGGCGGAAACTTTATGGAAACGGGGCATATTTTAGATATACATAACTATCCGGATGCAGCGATGCCGGACCCAAAGTTATTTGGATCCAATCAAGTCTTGGCACTGGGTGAGTTTGGAGGACTTGGACTTCCTATAGATGGGCATTCTTGGCAACAAAAAGATAACTGGGGATACCAAAGTTTTAAAAATAAAACAGAGCTGCTGGAACGTTATAAGCATCTAATCCGTGATTTGACAAGATTGATTCCTATGGGGCTGTCTGCAGCGGTATATACACAGACTACAGATGTGGAAGTGGAAACAAATGGCTTGATGACATATGATCGTAAGGTCGTAAAAATGCCCGAATCAGAGCTGAAAGCTGCACATCAGGCGTTATATACTGCACCTGTCAAATAAAAATATGCTGAAATATGGCTATAGCATAAACTATAGCCATATTTATGGCATGATCCTATTTAGGGATTCATGTTTCTTTTTATCAATAAATAGGATTAATCCTTAAAGAAATTGTTTTTGCGGTGAAAATCTTCCATAGTATTGGAAGTCCGTGAAATTGAAGGCATTTTTTTTCCTTTTGAGATGCCACTGGTTTGGCCAGCGGAAGGATTGATCTAAGCTAAATCAAAAAATGTTGAATGCCATGTTGCTAAAATATTGGATTGTAGCAGTTACTCTGCTGAATTTAATGAACTGTGGAGGTGGTGCATCTGTTCAAAAGACAAATGTATCGGTGCAAAATAAAACCTATATAAATCCTGTATTTGAGCCCATACTTGCAGATCCTACCATCGTGCGGGATCCTCAAAGTAAGTTGTTTTATGCCTATGGAACAGCCGACAATTGGGGTGACGGGAAAGGACAACGCCTGGTCTCGATCCTGGAATCTAAAGATCTAACCCATTGGACTTGGATCGGTACTGCATTTGCTGAAAAACCCAAATGGAAGTCAGCAGGTGGAATATGGGCTCCGGATGTGGTGCTGCTGAATGGGAGCTATATCATGTACTATGCTTACTCGACGTGGGGAGACCCCAATCCTGGAATTGGGATTGCCACTGCAGACAAAGCTGAAGGACCATTTATGGATCAAGGCAAGCTCTTTGATAGTAAATCGATCCAGGTACCGAATTCCATCGATCCCTATTTTTTTGCAGAGAACGGTCACAATTATCTTTTCTGGGGTAGTTTTAGTGATGCCGCTACTCAAGGTACATATGGCGTTGAGCTAGATGAGAACGGAAGACAGGTACTTGACTTAAGTAAAAAATTTAAAGTTGCCGCTGGAGATTTTGAAGCGGTGGTGATTCATAAACGAAATGGATATTATTACTTTATTGGATCAAAAGGTTCTTGTTGTGAAGGGGAAAGAAGCAATTATCATGTATTGGTCGGCCGATCTCGTGATCTGAAGGGACCATATTTGGATAAACAAGGCCGAGATCTCACGCATCGGGGAAATGGAACTTTACTGTTAAAAGGAAATGATAAGTTTGTCGGTACAGGCCATACCTCACGGATTATGACCGATGATCAGGGAAATGACTGGATTCTGTATCATGCCATGGATCCAAAACGACCCCGGGTTTCCACCGGTGGCAATCGCCGAATGCTACTTTTGGATCAGCTTGTCTGGAAGGAAGATTGGCCAATCATAGAGAATACTACAAGCAGTGTTACGGAGAAAACCGCTCCAGTTTTTAGATAAGCAGATTATAATAGGACCTGTCATATAGTGTTGGCATGTTGATGTTATTATTTTTTTCTTATCTGGTCTTTCATTTTCTGGATAAACCAATCCGGAAATATTTGGGACAAAAACTAAGATAAATGTTTATCAAGCCAGATAGTTATAAATTCAAAAACCTCCTTTTTACAATCTTCGTTGAGGATTTCATGGCGCATTCCGGCATATAGTTTAATAGAGATGTCGATCTGGCCTTGTTGACGCAGCTGTTCAGAGGCCTGTTTTACTCCGGCTCCTAAATCTCCAATGGGATCATCCTGACCACTGATAAATAAGATGGGTAAAGTTTGGGGGATTCGTTTAGTACGGTTTGGATTTGTCGCGCGAAGGTTTAGTCCCAGGGCAGTAAAGAAGCCATTATTGGTAAACAGACCCCCACAGAGGGGGTCTTCAATAAATGCAAGACGATTTGCTTTGTTTATACTTAACCAATTGGTATTTTGTTGATTGGGTTCGTTTTTAAATCGAGCATTATTACGACTGTTAAATATCCGGTTGATGAACTTACTTCTTTTTCCTGGGGCAATGGTATTTAAGCAAGCCAGCAAGATCTGAAAAATTGATGTTCCTTTCTGGCGTTGACCCGTTCCTACGAGTATGGCACCTTTAAAGGTATCTCCAACTTCTTGTAGGACACAACGGGCAACGAAAGAACCCATGGAATGTCCCAAAATAAAATGCGGAAGATTGGGGTAACGTTGTCGTAGTGACTCTCCTATAGTTATGGCATCCTGGATCAGTTGATCTGTAGGATGCGATGACGGAATGTATCCTAGTTCCTTGTCATTTTTTGCCGTCTTTCCATGTCCCAATTGATCATAAGTAAGTACCACATATCCACGTGTGGTTAGATGCTCCGCTAATTCTTCATAACGGCCACTGTGTTCTTGCATGCCATGGATAATCAGTATCGTGGCCAATATCTTTTTGTCCGTAGGCTCATATATGCGGTAGAAAAGCCGATGCCCATGCCCACCTTTTACAGAATTTGCAATAAAAATATTCGCGGATACCCTAGTCATGACATTTCTTTTAATATAAAAGTAAATATAATGCTTAAAAAAATTACTACGATTAAACAATCATTATTAAATAGTTTAGACAGAACGACCCTATAGTATCATGTTGGATAATGGGGAGGATGTATACGGCATGCTTATGTTAGAAAAGGCCTTAAATTAGATGTAAAACAAGAAAATTTAGCTGATTTTAATTTTTTGGTATGGGAATATTGTTTAGATTTGCAATAATTTAGAATTAATTTAAATAAAACAATAATCTTCCTTTATTGAAATCAACGTTGAATACGATGTGTCAGTAGATTGTTATTCCAGTATATAAGAATGGATATTGTTTTATTGCCATGAATAACAAGTATATCACGCTCAATCAGGAAGGTTATTCAACAGCTCATAAATAAAAGGCTAGGATATATAGTTGACTCGACCATATGTAAGACTAGCTGGAACGGTGAAATATAGTGGGTAGTAATACAAGATAATAAGACATATATGGGCAGCAAAGGGAACATTTATTCCGATGAAATAGGCTCCCATGGGGTAAAGGCGGCACGAATGCCCCATAACTAAAATAATGAATAAATAACTTTTCTAATGAAAAAGACACTTTTAGCGGCGCTACTTTTTGCAGCATCTTATGCACAGGCACAGACAAACTCATTGATAAACGGTGATTTTTGGAAGGGGAAACCAACAATAGCTACTGTTAAGGATGAGATAAGCAAAGGAAACAGCCCCTCTCAACCCAATGCAGCATCTTTTGATCCGGTTACCATGGCGATATTAAATGGTGCGCCAACTGATGTCATCAAGTTTATGGTTGAACAGGAAGGGAACAGCGTGACTAAGAAAACACACCATAGCCGTAGTTATTTGCATTGGGCCGCTTCAAGTGGCAATGCTGAACTGGTTGACTATTTAATAGCCAAAGGCTCGGACGTCAACTATCAAGATAGCCATGGCTATCCTGTTATTGCTTATGCTGCTTCAACTGGAAATACCAATACAGCCATTTATGAAGCCCTGTTTAAAGCGGGGATAGATCCAAAGCAAAAATACGAGGGAGGGGCCACCTTGATGATGCTTGCGGTATCGGCTGATAAAGATCTTGCGCTGACAGATTATTTTACCAAAAAAGGACTTTCAATTCAAGATAAAGATGAGTACGGACGTACCCTGACGGATTATGCTGCAAAATTAGGCAATACATCCATTATGGAAAAATTGATTGCCCGTGGTGTAACACCAACAGATCAGGCCTTGTTTTTTGCAACCCAGGGATCGCGGCAAGTTTCAAATGGATTGGATACTTATACTTACTTGGTAGAGAAGCTTAAATTGGATCCTAAAGCTATAAACAAAGATGGAGCAACGGTATTACATGCGCTTGTACGTCGGCCTAATCAGGCTGTAATCGATTATTTCCTGGCGAAAGGTGTCGACGTTGCTAAGGCAGATCATGAAGGAAATACTGCACTGATGGTGGCTGCTAATGGTAAAGATGCGAAGCTGGTTGAGCTGCTGCTTTCAAGTGCAAAAAATGTAAATGCCATCAATGAGAAGGGTGAGTCAGCCTTGACTAAGGCTATAGGAAATGGATCTGCTGAAATTGCGGCAATTTTGATTAAACAGGGAGCTGATCTTAAGATATCGGATAAAGATGGTAACAATTTAGCGTATTACTGGTTCAATTCCTACAAAGAAGGAGGTCACGCTGCTGGTTCACAGCAAAGAAATTCAGCAAATGGCCCACAGGTAGATGATTTTAAAGAAAAACTAGTAATACTTAAAACCGGTGGACTGGATATGGCAGCACCACAAAAGAATGGTAGTACATTGTATCATCTAGCGGTTGCCAAGGAAAGTATAAAACTCATTCAGAAAGCAAGTGAGCTGGGCGTTGATATCAATGCTCAGGATGAAGCAGGTACTACTGCACTGCATAAGGCAGCACTGATTGCAAAAGATGACACCCTATTAAAAGCATTGATTGCTTTGGGGGCAAAAAAAGAGCTAAAAACCGAGTTTGAAGAAACAGCTTATGATCTGGCAAAGGAGAATGACTTTTTGTCTAAAGGAAATGTACAGTTGGACTTTTTAAAATAACATGATGAAAAATAGAATTAAAATTGCAGTGGTCACGCTTTTGCTGACAGTGCTTGCCGGTAGTTCTTTTGCTCAAACGGGTAAATATAAATGCCTGATCCAGATGAATGCCTATCAAGGTGAGGGGGCCTATGTGGTGATTGCTTTGATTAACCCAAAAGGAGCTTATGAAAAGACACTCGCTGTATTGGGACCTGATAAGCAATGGTATAATACGCTTAAGGAGTGGTATAAGTTCCAGAGCAAAACAAAGGAAAAGTTGAATGCAGTTACCGGAGCTTCTGTTAGTGGTGGTGATCGTGCGATGCGTACCCTTGAAATTGATGAGTCCAAATTCAATAAAGGATATAAACTTCGTTTCGAATCTGCCGTTGAAGAGCAGAAGTACCATGTTGCCGACCTAGAAATCCCGCTTACGAAGGAAGCAATTACTGTAAAAGCAACGGGTAAAGGATACATCAAGCTTGTTAAACTAAATAAAGTACAATAAAAAAACATGCTTGTATCTGTTTGGAGGTATGCACATTTAGCACTTGCACTTGTTTCTTCGGTTTTCTTACTGCTATTATCGATCACGGGAGTCATCTTGGCAGTGGATGCCGTCAATGAGAAAATACCTTCCTATCGTGTAGAAGATATAGAATCTATGGACCTTGCGCAGACCATTTCCGGTTTACGTAAAGTTTATCCAGAAATTATTGAGATTGCCGTTGATCATAATCAGTTTGTGCATATTGATGCCATTGATACTGGAGGCAATACCATAAAAGGGTATATCAACCCAAAAACAGGGACATTTCTTGGGAACGAAAAAGGTAAAACCCAATTTGTTCAATGGACAACAGCCCTACACCGTTCCCTTTTCTTGAAAGAGACGGGCCGCATAGTCGTTGGTGTCGTGTCGTTTCTCTTAATTCTTATTACGATTTCTGGAATGGTATTGATCATCAAGCGTCAGCAGGGGATTCGGCATTTCTTTGCCAAGATCAACCGGGATTTCTTTTCGCAGTACTTCCATGTGGTCTCAGGACGTCTTTTTCTGTTGCCAATTTTAATTTTGGCCCTTACTGGAACATACTTATTCCTGGTGCGAATTGAATTATTGAAAAAGACAAACCAGCAGGTTGAATATCCTGCCGATATACAGCCTGCAGAACCGCTGAATATGGCCGATTTTACCCTATTTCAGAAAACTAAACTCGCTGATATTGTTAAGCTCGAATTCCCTTTTATGGAAGGCGATCCTGAAGAATATTATATACTAAAATTCAAGGATCGGGAGCTGACGATAAATCAATTAAATGGAACTATTCATCAGGAGGTAAAGTATCCAATTGCAGCTCTTGCAGAACAGTTTTCATTGGATCTCCATACAGGCAAAACAAATGCATTTTGGGCGATTGTGTTAGGCTTGGCATCACTGAATATCGTATTCTTTATTTATACGGGCTTTGTCATTACGCTCAAACGCACCCGCACCAGGATAAAGAATAGATACAAACCCCAGGAAGCCGAAATTATTATCTTATTTGGTACTGAAAATGGAAGTACGCTGTTTTTTGCCAATCAGATCCACAGGCAGTTACTGGCTGATGGAAAGAAATCCGTATTGCTAGGGATGGATCAATATCAAATTTTTCCAAAAGCTACGTACTTATTATTATTCACCTCGACCTATGGCTTAGGAACAGCACCATCCAATGCTGTTCAGTTTGAACAGAAGTTGATGTCATACCCACAGCAGCAGAATGTCTATTTCTCTGTACTTGGTTTTGGGTCAAAAGCTTATCCGGATTTTTGTGCATATGCGCATCATATTGATGCTTTGTTGGAAAATCAGACATGGGCTTGCAGGCTATTGGCGATGCATACGGTAAACGATAAAAATGTCGGTCAACTCATCTCATGGATCCACCATTGGAGTGAGCAGACCTCGATTGCCTTAGCTTCCGCACCTGCCGTTTATAGCTCAAAGATAGTTGGATTGAGAAAATTCAAAGTAATATCTAAGTCTGCCATTTCTGAACGTAATACCACATTTATGGTTCTATTGAAACCCTTGGGAAAGCAAAAAGTACAGTCCGGAGACCTGTTGGCAATTTATCCAGATAATGATCAACGTGAACGATTTTATTCCATTGGCTGTAAGGATGGTCTGATCCAATTGATTGTGAAATTGTTTCCTGATGGATTTGGCTCTGGTTTTTTGTATCGATTGGAGCAGGACCAAATTGTACGAGCACGTGTGCTGGCAAATCCAAGTTTTCACTTTCCAAAAGAAGGAAAAAGAATTGCACTGATCGCAAACGGGACAGGAATAGCTCCATTCCTGGGCATGATTGCTGAAAACCAAACTAAAGTTCCAGTTAGACTGTACGCTGGTTTTCGGAACAGCAACGAGATCATTGCAAGTTATATTAGTTTTGCTGAGGAACAGATAAAATTGAAGAAACTGGAACAATTTCAACTAGCTTTTTCACGTGAGCATAATAAACAATATGTGATGGAACTCATTCATAAAGATGCATTATATTTTGTAGAACTACTTGAACAGGGAGGGTATATCATGCTATGTGGTGCACTTCGCATGCAACATGATGTTGAGCGTACTTTAAATAACATGTTGTTAGAACATAGCGGAAAATCCATCGATCTCTATAAGGAAAATGGACAAATATTGGCCGATTGTTATTAATTTCAGCGATTATATATTGTTCTTCTCAATTAGCCCTGGATAATCTTTAAATTGATCTTAAGGCCCTTTAGATAATTCCAATGAAAAATTATAAACATTTTGTATTCATGGCCCTATTGGGGTTCATGTTCATGTCCAATAGTTTCTCACAGATACTATTCAAAAAACAGATGACATTGATGGGATCCGTTTTTGAAATTAGTTTAGTGGATCAAGACAGTTTAAAGGCTAAAAAACATATGGATGAAGTCGTTGCGGAAGTCTCTCGCATAGAGGACCTGATCTCAGAATGGCGGCCACATACGCAGATATCCGAAGTAAATCGCTATGCTGGGATCAAACCAGTGAAAGTTGATCGTGAAGTATTGGAGTTGACTAAAAGAGCAATTCAATATGCGCAAAATTCGCAAGGAGCTTTTGACATCAGTATAGTTGCAATGGACAAAATATGGAAGTTTGATGGGAGTATGACTGTAATGCCTTCGGAAGAATTGATCAGAAATTCTGTTACTAAAGTAGGTTATCAGCATATCAAGATAGATAGTGCAGCATCGACTATCTTTTTGGAGCTGCCTGGTATGAAGATTGGTTTTGGCTCTATTGGTAAAGGCTATGCTGCTGACCGTGGTCGCGAGATCATGAAAAACAGTGGCGTGTCTGCTGGGATTGTCAATGCATCTGGAGATTTATCTACCTGGGGAAACCAGCCCAATGGTGATTCCTGGAAGATTGGGGTAAACAATCCCTTCAAGCCACATCAGATGGTCCAGATCCTTCAGCTGAATGAAATGGCTGTTGCAACATCTGGTAGCTACGAAAAATATGCTGAAATCCATGGAAAACGTTACTCCCATATCATTAATCCTGTTACTGGATATCCGGCCACTGGGCTGACCTCGGTCACCATCTATGGTCCATCTGCAGAAATCGCAAATGCATTGAGTACCTCAATTATGGTATTGGGGGTAAAGGAAGGAAGGAAATTAATCCGTAATTTCCCGGCTTATCGTTATATCTTTATAACTGATAAAGGAAAGATTATTCGTGATAACAGAAAATAATAGTCCTCCGGGATCTGTTTAAAGATGAGGATGAATAGGGGAGAATCCAAGGTTGGCACAAAAAAATAAAAGAAAGCAATAATTTTAAAGTAAAAGCCCGGCTGATTCGTCCGTATAGTCATGGACATTGCATACCACAATCATATGGCAGAGAAAAACTCCAGATCATTTACGAATATCGTTAAGACTTATGGAAGTCAGCTGCTGCGCTTTGTAAAGGGAAAGGTGAAAAAAAACGAAGATGCCGAAGATATTCTGCAGGAAGTTTGGTATCAACTCAGTCGTTTGACCAATATGGACGAATTAGAAAACGCCGGCGCATGGTTATATGCTGTGACTCGAAATAAGATTACGGACAGCTATCGAAAAAAGAAAAATGAATCTCTTGAAGGCCTTATCGAGGGAAATGAAGATGAAGATGCAAGTTTGCCAATCCGCCAATATCTTTTGGCCGACGACTCCAACAATCCCGAGCTTAAATTATTTAAGGATATTTTTTGGGATGAACTGATGAAGGCATTGGACGAGCTACCTGAAAAACAGCGTCGGGTCTTTATGCTCAATGAGATTGAAGAAAAAACACTTCAGGAGATTGCTGACATGGAAGACGAAAATCTAAAAACGATTATCAGCAGAAAGGGATATGCCGTAAAGCATCTACGATTGCGTTTACGTAGTTTATATGAAGAATTAAAATTTTAAAGAAATATAGCGATGAATAGAAGAATGAGAAAACAAGGAAAAGGCAAATTTGCTTTCATGTTTGTTGCCATTATCGTTGGAATTTTCTTACTGGTTGCACTATTGCAATATTTATGGAATACGCTGATGTGCGATATTTTCAACCTGAAGGCGATTACCTACTGGCAGGCATTTGGTCTTTTTGTGCTGTCACGTATCCTATTTGGTCGAGGTTTTGGTAAACCTAAAAGAGGCGGATTCCGTCCTGATTTTCCACAGTACATCGACAAGCAAGAAGACCTTTCAGAAGAAGAAAGAGAACGCTTACGGGCAGAATGGAAGCGCCGTTTTAGTGGGCGGTGTGGCTTTTAAAAAAAAATGAATTTTTTAAAGTAAAATTTTATTACAGGCGTCTTCTTCTATAAAAGGCGCCTTTTTTTATTCTCAAATCCCGAGACATACCTTAAAGGAAATAGCAGGACGCGACGACCTGCTAATGATTGATAACATATAAATGATGCATGTGCCGTGTCATTATGGTAACTGGAAAATCATCCTGAATGTAGTCGACGTATTTGGGGTTTAAGTTGAATGAACAATTAATAAAAAAGTATTCAGATGAAAAATAAACTTCGATTTATATTGCCCCGCCTGATAGCGCTTACGGCAGTAGTAGGTTTAGCTAGCTTGATTATAGGAACAATCTTTAAGCTGCTATTATTTACAACAATTTTATTTGCGATCGGGGCCTTTATGGTTGCTAAGATGCGCAATAGAGAAATCCGTGGATTAAAAATGGGAAGGGCACCTATTTATCCCAATAGACATACGGAGGCCAGAGTGGATCGTGCGATTGTTCCTTTACAGAAACATCGGGCCCAAAAGAATGCCACCATAGTTCCAGTATATTAATAAACTGTTTGAAGAGAGCTCTTGGAAGCTCGGTGAAAAATAAAATACGCATTATTTAAATACTTATATCATGTTTAAAAAAGATAATTACGCAAGAGGATATTCAAATCATAATCGATTCTGTGGCCAACATTTTAAAGACCGCTTTGAAAGATTTCAACAGCATTTTTTTGAGGGAGAAGCAGCGGGACGAGGAGAGGGACAGCAATTTGTCCCAGCAAATATTTCCGAAAACTCAGAATTTTATGAAGTACAACTTTTTGCTGCCGGCAGGAAGAAAGAACAATTCCAGGTCAGTATACATGAGGGAATCTTGAAGATCTCCTGTACTGAAAATAAAACCAATGATGATATAGACTATATCTATAAAGAACATCTTGGGATGGCATTTGAACGTGAATTCCAATTGAATGAACAGGTACTGACAACGAATGTACACGCTAGTTTTGAAGATGGTGTATTAACGGTGATTCTTCCCAAAGATCTTGAAAAAGTGGAAAAACCACAGGAAGTTGTCATCGATTAATAAATAATTAAGTGGCCCAAGGTCAATAGATAGTGGGAAACGGCATAGAAAAAGGATAATACAAAACTGTATTGTCCTTTTTTTCTAAGAATAATAAATATACTATTACCCTGTCTTTTTCGGTATCAATGAGCGTCCTTTCTTCGATTTAAAAACCATTCAGTTTTTTCCATAGAGCAGGTCTTATCATGGTGCTCATGGTCTCCGCTGATTATATTGGCGTCGGCTATGGATGTTTTTCATCTGGAAGAGTTATGAAAGTCAGGGTGTTGTTTTCTGAATTTCTTTTTCAGTTGCTTCTTCCCAAATTTTCCAAAGAAATAAAAAAGACCTATTACGACGATGATGGCCATAAATGGAACGAAAATGGCCAATACAGTTAAAATAGTTGAGCCTATGGTTTCCATTGTCGAGATAATAAAATTACCCAGGCCTGCCGTACCGATTGAGGATGCTGCGCGGGTGCCAGCAAGGACTGTACTGATTGTTGCTGCGGTACCACCCCCGGCGATCATGGCGGTAGCCCAACGGAAGAATGGTGTGATATCGGTAAACTGCATAGCAAACAATAAGGTACCCGCAATTGTTGCTAAAGGAATGGATATCGTATCAAGGATGTTGTCGACGAGGGGGATATAATAAGCTGTAATTTCTATGAGCATCGCAATGGTCGTGGTGATTAACACAAGATCAGAGCCAGACCATGCCCATTCATTGTCAACTTGAAATAATTCGAGTCGACATCCCAAGCTTAACAAAAATAAAGGCATGAAAACCCGGAAACCAGTTGCAGCTGCCAGGCTAATCCCAATGAATGCACTCACCAGATAGGTTGATAATTCTCCCATGATAAAGGTCCTTTAGTCCAATCTAATAGTAGAATAACAAAAACATAGCTTTTGTTTTTTGAAATCGTTTCGATAAGGAAAATATACCTCCTCAGCGTTATCATGAGTTATATTGTTGGTTCTATTGTGATTAAAGTTAGTTATAGATTTTAGTTATAATACATCAAATCATTCAATGAAAATATTGATCGTGATTTATTACTTTTATGGAAGTAAAAATCAAACAATTTGATTATTTAAAGTATTATACAATAAACTTTTCTTTTAATATGGACAATAACGAAAAAGACATTAGCAAATGCCCATTTCATAATGGGACTATGCGCAACGCTGTTGCGGGTGGGGGAACACAAAATCAAGATTGGTGGCCTGACCGGCTCCGTGTTGACCTGTTGAGGCAGCATGCTTCCAAGTCAAATCCAATGGATGAAGGGTTTGATTATGCAGAAGCCTTCAAGCAATTGGATTTGGATGCTGTCAAAAAAGATCTACATGCATTAATGACAGACTCACAAGATTGGTGGCCCGCAGATTTTGGACATTATGGCCCATTATTTATCCGTATGGCGTGGCATAGTGCGGGGACATATCGTGTGAGTGATGGACGTGGCGGTGCCGGCACTGGACAGCAACGTTTTGCACCATTAAATAGCTGGCCCGATAATGTTAGCTTGGACAAAGCACGTAGACTTTTATGGCCGATTAAACAAAAATATGGAAAAAATATTTCCTGGGCAGATTTATTGATTTTAACAGGAAATGTTGCATTGGAGTCTATGGGATTTAAGACCTTTGGTTATTCAGGTGGGCGTGTGGATGCTTTTGAACCCGAATTAGATGTGTATTGGGGATCGGAAAGGACCTGGCTCGGTGGTGATGTGCGTTATGCACAGGGATCAGAAGGTGTACAAGAAGCCCATGGTGTATTATCTGCAGATGATGATGCCGATGGAAAGATTCATTCACGTAACCTTGAAAAACCTTTGGCAGCAGTACAGATGGGGTTGATCTATGTGAACCCGGAAGGACCGGATGGAAATCCAGACCCACTTGCAGCAGCCAAAGATATCAGAGATACTTTCGGTCGGATGGCAATGAATGATGAAGAAACTGTTGCTTTGATCGCTGGAGGACATACTTTTGGAAAGACACATGGTGCCGGTCCTGCTGATAACGTAGGCAAAGAACCTGAAGCAGCTGGTATTGAACAGCAAGGCCTTGGATGGAAAAGTACATATGGGACAGGTGTTGGAACGGATGCGATTACCAGTGGGTTGGAAGTTGTCTGGACACAGAAGCCGACAGAATGGACAAATCTCTTCTTTAAGAACCTTTTTGAACACGAATGGGAGCTGACCAAAAGCCCCGCCGGCGCCCATCAATGGGTAGCCAAAGGAGCCGATGCCAGTATCCCAGATCCTTTTGATCCAAATAAGAAGCGTAGACCTACCATGCTGACGACCGATTTGTCTTTACGTTTTGATCCAATTTATGAAAAAATTTCCCGTAAATTCTATACAGATCAAGATGCTTTTGCAGATGCTTTCGCACGGGCATGGTTTAAATTAACCCACCGTGATCTTGGACCTCGTGAGCGATATTTGGGCTCCGAAGTACCTAAAGAAGAATTGTTGTGGCAAGATCCGGTCCCAGCTGTGGATCATATTTTGATTGATGAAAATGATATAGAGGATCTAAAATCAGTGATTTTAGCTTCTGGACTAAGTATTGCTGAACTCGTAACAACAGCTTGGGCTTCAGCATCCACATTTCGTGGATCAGATATGCGGGGGGGAGCAAACGGGGCAAGGATACGATTAGCTCCCCAACGGTATTGGCAAGTGAATAATCCGACACAATTGCAAAAAGTACTGGCCGTGTTGGAGCAAATTCAACAGGATTTTAATGGTAAACAACAAGGTGGTAAGAAGATCTCTTTGGCGGATCTGATCGTCCTGGCCGGAGTGGCAGCGGTTGAAAAAGCAGCGAAGGATGGTGGTCATGTTGTCAGAGTTCCTTTTCATCCAGGACGTATGGACGCTTCTCAAGAACAGACTGATATAGAGTCCATGGGATATCTTGAGCCGATTGCAGATGGATTTAGAAACTATCGAAAGGGTTCTTATAGTATTTCTACCGAGTCGCTACTGATTGATAAAGCTCAGCTGTTGACTTTGTCCGTACCAGAGCTAACTGTTTTAATAGGAGGCATGCGCGCCCTTCAGGCAAACTTTGATGGTTCTCAAACAGGTATTCTGACCGATAGACCTGGGCAGTTGACCAATGACTTTTTTGTCAATCTCTTGGATATGGGAACAGCTTGGAAAGCCATTTCACAAGACCGTGAACTTTTCGAAGGTTCGGACCGTAAATCAGGCGCAAAAAAATGGGTGGCAGGACGTGCTGATCTAGTCTTCGGTTCTAATGCTGAGCTTAGGGCTGTTGCTGAAATCTATGGCAGCACCGATGCAAAAGAAAAATTTGTCAAAGATTTTATTGCTGCTTGGCATAAAGTAATGGAATTGGACCGCTTTGATTTGCATAGATAAACAGGACATAGCCTTTTTATTTAAGAAGCCCGAGGACCAACATGAGGACCTCGGGCTTCTTATTCTACCTTATTTTTGTGGTCAAGAGAGCTGCTAAAAAAGTAGAAAAAGAACCAGATTTATTGCTCTAATATCATTTTAATCTCACTTTAACCAAATTTTAATTTAATATATGGATAATTATGGAATTTTCTTTGGAGTTTTCCGATTTTGTGAAATAAAATTCAAGATTTGTGCTACTTTTTCTTATTTGATCGGTAGTAACTTTGTAATGTTCTCGAAGAGAAACACGTTACTTTTTTAGGTTACAGCTATGTGGAGGCACTTTATTTTTATAGTTACCATTCTGTTAGTTTCATTTAAGCATTTAAATGCTGACAGTCTTGTACTGAAAAGTGATAGTTTCTCAGCTAAAATCTCTTCAACAAAAATTCGCCTAGAAAAATCCAATCTTCCGTTATCCATCCAACAAAAAATCAAAGACAACAAGCTCCAGGCCGTGTATCCATCCTTACAATCTATTGCAGAAATAGATGCTGAAATGAACCAAGATTGGTTGATGGACCGTTGGCTTGTTACAGTCGATTTACTTTGGCATGAGTTATTGGCGTCCATGCTAAAGAATAACTACGGATATGAGCATACCTTGGATTTAGAACCTATTCCGATAGCCCGATTCTTGCTTTTTGAGCAAATAAAAATCCCATTTTAGCCTTAAAGGCTTTCCTGCTTCTCATCAGAAAATACAGTGTGTCTGTTTTTCTATTTAAATTTATTTTATTGATTTCTTAAAATATACCAATGCACGAGCTAAGTATAGTAAAGGATATCTTCGATACATTGACCTCCCATTATGCGGAAAAAATAGATGATATTCAAAAAATCCAGGTGACTGCTGGGCTATTGTCCAATGTACAACCCGTATTGATCCAAAATGCATTTGATGCATTTATCACCGAAAACACCCAATATCAAGATATGGAAATGGAGGTTATGGTAAATGATATTATTGCTTACTGCGATCATTGCCAAAAAAACTTTCCTGTTCATTTTCATCGATTTGTCTGTGACTGCGGGCAGCCTTCAAGTACAATTGTTCAAGGAAATGAACTTTATATTTCAAAAGTAATTTTTAAACAAGACTAAAAAATCATTTATCATGTCAGACAATACTTCAAATCCTAAAAGTTTAGGTAACCGTGTAGGTTCGGTTCAATGTGAAAATACAACCTTACATTTATTAAAAGCAAATGATTTCGTTGCAAAAAGTATCCGCGATAGACTGAAAGATGTGTGTGTGATCAATGTGTGTTCATCTCCTGGTTCAGGTAAAACAACATTGATGCAAGAGACTGGAAAACGGTTGTCAAAGGATTTAAATATTGCTGTTTTGGTTGGAGATCCAGAAACAGAACGTGACGCCATCCGGATGCGTGAGGTAGGGGTTAATGCGCTACAAATTGTGACTGGTGGTATGTGCCACATTGAAGCACAAATGATTTTACAGGCCTTGGATCATATCAATGTGGACGGTCTTGATCTGTTGTTTATCGAAAACGTAGGTAATCTATTATGCCCTTCAGCATTTGATTTGGGAGAGGATTACCGTGTAACCTTATTGGCTACCACAGAAGGAGACGATAAACCGAAAAAATACCCCCGTATGTTTTTGACAAGTGAATTGATGCTGGTCTCGAAAGGTGACTTATTGCCATATGTACCTTTTTCTATCGATGCGGTAACGAAAGATGCACGGGAAGTAAATCCAAATTTGGAGGTTATGACGATCAGTACGCTCAATGGAGATGGATTGGACGCATGGTGTGACTGGTTGAAAGAAAAAGTACAATTAAAAAAAGAGCAGCACAACATGCTCGATGTAAAATAGTAAATCTCCTATCATGATCCTGGAGTTGAGTTTAGTGGAACAAATAGCTTAGTGGAGATAGCCCTTGATTATGTAGGAAAATACGGTTATGAAGATGAATAGATTGCCTGTACCCATAGATACTGTTGTGTCAAATTATGAACTTGTTGACAATCATATAGATCAAGTCTATATTGAATGGTTTGAAATTCATAAGAAACGGTTGACACGACAGACCTTGTCAGGAACGAATATTCTGATGCAACTTGAACAAGGCATGGAATGGCATCATGGCGATGCCTTGTTTTCCAATGGAACATTGCAGGCAATCGTCATTATAAAACCAACGTTAACAATACGGTTCAATCCTTTGGATCTGGTTCAGTTAGCTGATTTTGGTTATTTTATCGGCAATAGACACTTACCACTATTTAGCGTTGAAGAAGCAGAATCCCTCCGTATGCCCTACGATGGGAGGCTCTACGAGCAGGTACTGGCGAAATATGGGCCAGCTGTACAGCTGGAAGAAGCAGTGCTGTTATCTCAAAATTTGCTGCGTCAGCAGATCAATCATAGAAAGACTAAAGAGCATCAAGGATAAATGTGCTATTGACGAACTGAAGGAAATGAATGCTTGAAAGCTGTTGCCAATAAAGAATAAGTTATATTTTGATGAAAATTAATAGATCTATTAAACTGTTGTTTTTAGCCCTGTTGCTATGCCTACAGGCCTGTCAGAACCAACAATCTGCGACCAGGGAAGATAAGGTCAGGGCAAAGGACAGTAGAGGAAAAGAAATCATGCTTCCTCAGGAAGCAAAACGGGTAGTGGTATTGTTCCCTTCCCTGGTGGATGAAGTCTATATGTTGCAGGCAGGTGACCGTATCGTAGGGATTCCGGAACAGGTCTATCAAATGGAGGATACCTACTCCTTTTTATCAAAATTAGATCAACGGATAGCGAAAAAGAGTATTGCTACACCAACTTTTGGCGGGCAGACCACGAATGTGGAAAGTATTGTAAGCTTAAATCCTGATCTGGTACTTACTTTCAATACTGACCAGGAAAATATTGCGCAGTTGGAAAATTTAGGAATTCCAGTGTTCACATTTTCCTCCTTAGATGAGAAAAGCATCTTTAATGAACTGATTGGGATGGGGACTTTGTTAGGTAAGAAGGATCGGGCAGAGGAAATTGTAGCTTTTGTTGATGCTGAAGTGAAAAAAATGACTGCCCCGGAAGACCAACTGCAAAAAAAGGTATACTATGCCTGGTCGAAGGGACGGGTGCTGTCAACTTCCGGCCGAGGCAGTTTAATCGATATGGCGATTCGTCTTTCAGGGGCAATGAACGCATGTCCATTAGAGATGGAAGCACCAAATGTAGGGGCTGAAACCATCTATAAATGGAACCCTGACCTGATTATTCTTTGGAATTCCAAACTCACTGATGTGTACAGTTTAAAAGAACTCGCTGCGCTGCCAGCAGTGAAAAATAAACAGGTATTTGTGATGTCACCATCTTTTCCTTTTGATCCCCATACAGTGAAATTTATGTTATTTGCCAAACAGGTCAGACATTGGTGCTTTCCAAGTTATACAAAACAGCAACTCGATCAAGATATGGCAGTAGCTTTTGAGAAACTTTATGGTAAAACAGGACTTCTTCCATGACACATCAATTAAAAAAGCTCTTATTGCTCATTATAGTACCCTTGTTTCTTTTGTTCTTCTCCTTATTGATAGGTTCGAGCCAAAACATTGGATTTGTAGAACTTTGTCAGCGGATAGGATTGGAATTGGGGTTTTATAAAGGTGATCAGGGGTTTCTTTTGATGCATAATATGGATACCATATTGTGGCAGGTTCGTCTTCCTAGGATTTTATTGACATTTATGGTAGGAGCAGCTCTTGCTTCATCAGGAGGCATTCTCCAGGCAATTTTTAGAAATCCGATTGTTGACCCTTTTACGTTAGGAATTTCTTCGGGTTCTGCCTTTGGCGCCGCTTTAGCCATGCTGTTTCCTATTTTATCCGTCAATGTATCGGCATTTTTATTTGGAGTCTGTGCCGTGGGACTGACGTATTTTGTCTCAAGCGCAGGCTTAAAGACATCTATCATTGGGATGGTTTTGGCAGGAATGGTTATTTCTGGCGTATTCACAGCCATGCTCACTTTGTTGCAATACATAAGCGATCCGTATAAGCTGCAGGCGATTGTGCAATGGACTATGGGCAACCTTCATACCGCTTCATGGCTAAAAGTACAAAATGCATTTTTACCTATAGCAATTGGTTTGATCGTCTTGATCCTCTTGCGATGGAAACTGAACTTATTGGCTTTGGGAGATCAAGAAGCAATCGCAGTAGGTGTGAATCCCAAAATATTGAAACTGCTGCTGATTGCTGTGGCGACAATGATTACAGCATCTGCTGTGGCAGCAGTGGGGGTAATTAGTTTATTTGGTTTGATCGTACCCCATATCAGTCGAATGATATTCGGTCCCAATAATAATATTGTTGTATGGGCAAATATCAGTATTGGAGGGTCATTTTTGCTGCTTATTGATGATTTTTCTCGCGCAGTAATGCCATTTGAAATCCCGATAGGTGTATTTACGATGATTATCGGTGCCCCCTTATTTATCTATCTGATGCGCCGTAATGAAATTAACTGGAACTCATGAGTAAGACCATTCATATCAACAATCTATCATTCGCTTATGGCAAGGAAACTATTCTAAGAGATGTCGATGTGTCGTTCCCTGAGGGGAAGCTATCTGTCATTCTTGGACGAAATGGTAGTGGAAAATCAACATTGTTCAATGTTATTGCTGGTTTGGAAAAACAATATACCGGGATGATCCATATCGGTGATACAGAGCGCAGGGAGTGGAAAGTCGGTCGGTCCAATAGCTTAAAAATAGGTTTTTTGAATCAGTTTCATCAGACAACTTTTCCGTTTAAAGTCGCAGATGTGATTCTTACGGGGCGGGCTTCCTTTTCGCGTTTTTCACCAGGTAAACAGGATTTTGACATGGTGGATGCGATGTTGGACAAATTCAATTTAGCACATTTGAGCAATAAACCCTATACTTCCTTATCAGGAGGGGAAAGACAACTGGTTCTGCTCTGTCGTGTATTGGTGCAGCAACCGGATTTGTTACTGCTTGACGAGCCTACGAACCACCTTGATCTGAAATATCAGATTGCCGTATTACAGGCAGCCAAAGAACTGGTACAAGAGGGAACAACCGTATTATGTGTCATGCATGATCCCAATATGGCCTATCTCTTCGGTGATAATTTTTATTTGATGAAAGATAATACGTTGGTGGATTTGCAGGGTATGGATAGAGATCAGGTGCGGAGCCTATTGGAACAAACTTATCAGCTCCCATTGATTAGCTTAGAAAATCAGGGCAAATGGATGTTCGTCCCGATGATCAATCAGCAAAAGCCAATATATTCGGTACCCTTTACATCGGCGGGAATGGAAAATAATTTCCAGGTGAAAGAGACTATGGCAAACTTGTAAAGTTCATAAGAAAATTGTGAAGATCAATGAAATATTCTATTAACAGCATTTCAATCACTAAGGTCAATGAATGGGATATCCCTATGGTATTACCTTATGTCATTGCTTTTCGGAAACAATTATTTCCGATGTTGGTTGCAGATAAGCTTCCCAAGGATTTACGAGATTTTAAACAGCTTTATATCGATCAGCAAACGGGAACCTTTTTACAGGCAAAGGATAGTACTGGAAAATTGGTAGGTGTGATTGGTATGTTACCCTATGACTATCGATTCCCACATTTAGATATAGATCAACGTAAGACTGTGGAAGTTGCCCGTCTGTTTGTTGACCCGGACTATCGTCGTTCTGGACTTGGAACAGCACTATTCAATCAATTGACACAAGTAGCGCGGGAAAAAAATGTTGAACGGCTTTATTTGCATACACACCCTTTTTTGGAGGGTGCCTATGAATTTTGGTCAAAACAAGGATTTCATTTGAAAGATTTTCGTGACGAGTCGAATTTTCCAACAATCCATATGGAAGTAATGATCGATCAAATGCAGATGAGCTCATCGATAAGAGCGTTGGAATTAACAAAGTAGATTGTCTTGTAAGTGTTCAATGCAACATAACGATGTAAAGGTCTAACAGTATAGCAGGCTATTGACAAGGTAGATATGAGAATATAGCGGCCATATCAACGATACTTGCGGCATACATATGGCTAGCTCCTTACCGATAAGGATGGTCATGAGTAATAATACTTACGATACGTTCGTGAATCCGATTGAGATAAAGAGAATAAATTAACATATGAAAAATAGAATGAAAGCACTCGCTTTCGCATTATTGACAAGTATCGCCATACCTGTGGCAGTCTATGCGCAACAAGGCGTCACTATCTTTGGCAAAATACAAGATGAAAACGGAAATCCAATTTCTGGTGTTACCTTGACGCTCGGAAATCAGCAACAGCAGACACGTACGATGGATAACGGTGAATTTAGTTTTCCTGCGATCACTGCATTTCCTGTACAGCTGAAGGTTTTTGCGATTGGTTATAAATCACTTATCATTGATCTGGATACACAGACCTGGAATCCGAAAAAAGGTCTCCGTCTGCAGTTGGAGGTTGGAGATAGCGCCCTTGATGAGGTGCTCGTGACTGGGCGCCGTAACAATTCATATCTGACCAATAATATGGAGTTGGGCGGGAAGTTTGCTGGTAAATTAAAGGACCTACCACAATCTGTAGCCGTATTGAGCAAAGAATTCATTGAAGATAAGCAGGCTTTTACTACTGGAGCGTTGGTACAGGACCTCGCCGGTGTGACAGAAGCTTCTTCCTATGATGATGTGGTAATCCGTGGTTTTAAAAGTGGTTATGAAACCGGAGTTCGACTGGTGAATGGCCTACGCTCAGGTTATGGCTATGGAAATAGTTACTATAATTCGCCATTGACGATCAATCTCGAAAATATAGAAGTATTAAAAGGTCCTGGAGCTTCTTTGTTTGGAGACGTTGTACCTGGAGGTACCATTAATATGACAACCAAGAAGCCTCTGGAAGACTTTAAGGGACAGGTGAATTTCTCTGCCGGAAGCTTTGAGACAATGCGTACAACGGTGGATCTAGGCGGACCTTTGGACAGTGCAAAACGTATACTTTATCGATTCAATGCTGGCTATGAAGATACGAAGACCTTTCGAGACGTAAACCGTCAGAAGCGGATCATGCTGGCACCATCTTTTACCTTTAAACCAGCTGATGGGACCACAGTTGACGTCGATATGGTATACAACCAGTTTAATGGTTACCTGGATAGGGGGATGGGGATAAAGGAAAATAATTTTTATGCCTTACCCAGATCATTTACCTTAAGCCAACCTTCGGATTTTTATAACTCAAAGACTTTTTCATTAAGTGGACGTCTATCTCAAAAATTGGCTGAACACGTAAGCCTGAATTTGAGTTACATGAAATCTATTTATCAGGAAGATGTGAATGAGCACCGTACCCTGAATACCTTTGCCGATGCTCCCCATAATACCATTATGAACATGCGTTTTTTTGACCGTCACGGTCGGGACTATACCGATAACATTGTTGGATATGTCAAATGGGATATATTGGGAGATAAGATAGATCACCATATTGTCGCAGGTGTAGACTTTGCCCAATATTGTGGTGATAAGGAAAATCAGTTGCGTGAAGCAAGGCAACAAACAGTGGATGGGGAGGTCGTACCCTTGACTTTTGATCTAAATAATCCAACGTATACAACACACGATCTGACCAATTATGTCTGGCGTACTCAAGTTGCTTATCCTTTCCTAAGTCCGTATAAAACCACAGGAAAATATATACAGGATCAGATCAGTATTGCTGATCGATTGAAACTGATCCTGGGCTTACGGCATGAACATTATTCATCAGAAACCATTGATGGGACAGATCGTTTTCATGCCACACAGAATGCACTGTTACCTCGTATAGGTATGACGTATGCGGTGAGTAAACAGATTAATTATTTTGCAAGCTATTCACAGGGCTTTGTTCCAGTTGGTGCTAACTTTATTCAGAATTATAAGGATTATGGTGCTGATAAGCCATTTGATGCAGAAAGGAGTTTTCAAGTTGAAACAGGTGTGAAAACTGGCTTTTTCGGCGATCAGTTACAGCTGGATCTTTCCTTATTTCGGATTGAACGGCAGAACATGTTGATCGCGACCGGCACCATTAATGATTCGGGGTTGCCGGAGTACAGGCAGTCCGGCAAAGCATTATCCCAAGGAGTCGAACTGGATATTCGTGGACAGTTGACCAAAGAATTTCAGATAATGGCAAATTATACCTTCAATAATACAGAAATAAAATCATCTTCTGTACCATCTGAAGTGGGGCAAATGCTACCAGGAGCTCCCAAAAATATGGCCAGTGCATGGTTAAAGTATGTGTTTTCATCCACTGCACTGAAGGGATTGGGATTCGGGGCCGGAATTTATTATGTTGATAGTAAGCGGATGGACAATAGCATTGGAAAAGACAGTGAAGGAAATGCACTATGGGGACAGTGGCCATCATACAGTACCGTCAATGCTGCGGCATACTATCATATCGGAGCAATGAAAATGGCCTTAAATCTGAACAATGTATTTGATAAATACTATTTCCTTGGCGGATTTGATTACACCCGAGCCTTTGCTGGGGCACCTAGAAATATCATGGCTACAATAGGTTATTCTTTTTAAAAGTGAAAAGATAATGATGCTATTCATTGCGGGTAGTTTTGCACAAATTTGGACTATTTAATTCAAGATTTGTACTAGTAAAATAGCCCGCTTTGATCGTAAATTTGAACAATTAATAATAGGATTGTGAATACAATTATCAGGTATAGTTTAGTTTTTTTTGTTTGTCTTTTGAGCGCCATGTTCATGAGAGGGACCGCTGCTACTACCACACATAACAGTGTTGGCAACCTATCAGTTTTCATTCCCAGTTTGCCCCCTTTACCTACACAGGTGAAAGAGTGTGAACATTCAGCTGACCAGGAGAGTCTAGTTGCTGCTGTTCATAATCACGATCTTTATGATATGAGTGAGCAGATTGATTTGAAGGATGAATGGAGCAAATTACTCTACTGGGGTGTATTGTCCATTTGCCTTTTTATATTTTGTTATCCTGCATGTCTCAAAATTCAGAATAACAAAAGACCGTATATGGATCGCTTGATCCTACCCCCAAAATATATTCTTTTCCAAAGTCTAAAAATCCCGTTTCAGGGATAAAAATTCCCTTTTCTTACCACATTAAGAATTGAAACGCTATGTCGTAAGCATTTGCTATGGGCTTCGTTTATCACTCTTCCCGAACGATTTTCAAAAATCGTATGGGTTTATAGTGATGTGTTTTGATCGAAAATAACAACAATTTAAATAATATTTTAATATGCATTTATTACCTAGAGAGACAGAGAAGCTATTGCTTCATCTTGCTGGCGAGCTAGCGAAAAAACGTAAAGCTAGAGGACTTAAATTAAATTATCCAGAGTCTATTGCATTGATCAGTAGTGAGCTTTTGGAAGCTGCACGTGATGGCCGTACGGTTGCAGAATTGATGCAGTATGGTGCTACATTGCTGACACGTGAGGATGTCATGGAAGGTGTGCCCGAAATGATTCATGATGTACAAATTGAAGCCACTTTCCCAGATGGTACAAAACTGGTCACTGTTCATAACCCGATTCGATAATAGTTAAAAATATAGTTTATGATTCCAGGAGAATTTTTTATTGCAGATGGCTATGTCATCTGTAACGAAGGTAGAGAAGTTACTACGATCACCGTAACGAATACTGGTGATAGACCGATTCAGGTGGGTTCACATTTTCACTTTTTTGAGGTGAACAAAATGATGGAGTTTGACCGTGCAAAAGCTTTTGGAAAGCGATTAAATATTATCGCAAGTACTGCTGTACGCTTTGAACCAGGTGAATCTAAAGAAGTGGAATTGGTTCCATATGCAGGTGCCCGTAGAATTTATGGACACAATGATCTGGTCAATGGAGATACCGAAACTGAAGTTGCGAAAGCAAATGCATTAAAAAAAGTGAAAGAACAAGGCTTTAAAAACATAATATCATGAGTTTAAAAGTTAGCAAAGTTAATTATAGTGCCATTTTTGGGCCAACAAGCGGAGACAAAATCCGTTTAGGAGATACAGATATTATTATCGAAGTAGAGAAAGATTACGCCTACTACGGCGATGAAGCAAAATTTGGAGGTGGTAAGACTGTACGTGATGGTATGTGCCAATCTTCCGTGCACACACGTGATGAGGGGACATTGGATATGGTGATCACTGACGCCATTGTCATTGATCACTGGGGTATTGTAAAGGGTGATATTGGTATTAAAGATGGAAAAATTGTAGGCGTAGGCCGTGCAGGAAATCCAGATACCATGGACAATATCACACCAAACATGATTATTGGTGCTTCTACAGAAGTACACGGCGGATCAGGCTATATTTTAACCCCCGGTGGAATTGATACCCATATTCACTATATCAGCCCAACACAGGTTGAAACTGCATTATATAGTGGGGTGACGACTATGATCGGAGGGGGGACAGGTCCTGCAGATGGTACCAATGCAACGACAGTAACACCCGGAAAATGGAATATCCGTCGTATGATGCAAGCTGTAGAAGATCTTCCAATGAATTTCGGTTTCTTTGGTAAGGGAAATGTGGGTACCGAACAACCAATTGTTGAACAGATTGAAGCAGGTGCCTTAGGTGTCAAAATTCACGAAGATTGGGGTGCAACTCCGGCTACTATTGACAGAGCATTGACTGTTGCTGACAAATACGATGTGCAAGTAGCTATCCATACCGATACCTTAAATGAAGCTGGTTTCTTGGAAGATACCATTCAGGCGATCAATGGACGCGTGATTCACACGTTCCATACTGAAGGTGCTGGTGGTGGCCACGCTCCCGATATCATCAAATCTGCCATGTATCCTAATGTGTTACCGGCTTCGACAAATCCAACGCGTCCATTTACAAAAAATACCATTGACGAGCACCTGGATATGTTAATGGTCTGTCACCATTTAAGTAAAGAGATTCCTGAGGATGTTGCTTTTGCTGATTCACGTATCCGTCCTGAAACGATTGCCGCTGAAGATGTGTTGCAGGACCGTGGCGTGTTTAGTATCATGAGTTCAGATTCCCAAGCGATGGGCCGTGTTGGTGAAGTCATCACACGTACCTGGCAAACAGCTGACAAAATGAAAAAGCAAACCGGTGCATTAACAGAAGATGAAGCCAACGGAAATGACAACTTCCGTGCGCGTCGTTATGTTGCCAAGTATACGATCAACCCTGCAATTGCACATGGTATTTCCAAATATGTAGGTTCTATTGAACCTGGAAAAATCGCCGATATGGTGATTTGGCGTCCAGCATTATTTGGTGTGAAACCAGAAATCATTATCAAAGGAGGAATGATCATTGCCTCAAAAATGGGCGATGCAAATGCTTCAATTCCAACACCTCAACCCATCATTCTGAGAACAATGTTTGGCGGTCTGGGTAAAGCGGTTCATCACACATGTTACAACTTTGTGTCCAAAATCTCATTCGAGAATGGCATTAAAGAAGAATATGGATTAGCAAAGGGGCTACTTCCCGTAGAAAACTGTAGAAATATCTCCAAAAAAGATATGATCCACAATGATGCTACACCTGAAATTATCGTGAACCCTGAAAACTACGAAGTGAGCTTAGACGGAGAAATCCTGCGTTCTAAACCGATCGATACGGTTTCATTGGGACAACGTTACTTCTTGTTTTAGCCCTATAACTACTTTTTATGGCGTGAAGTAATTTCACGCCATAAATACTGAAAAACATAATCATAACATCCGCATAAGACTTATTAAAGTGCTGAATGCTGCGTGATCGAAAGATGTATAAACACAGTCAGCCTAAGTGGACACTTTAGTCTATGAGCTTACGAAGGAAAATACCGATGAAATACGTTGGTTTAGAAGTGCAAACACAGATAACTATGGAGTAGTATGTGTGCTATAATAAAGCAAACTGCACCTAATGTGTTCATTAAACCAATGAAAGCAAACACGTATGTGTAATCATAGGCGAATGACATGGTCCAGATATTCCATATGGTCTTTAAAAAGCAAAGCATATATATGAAAAATTTAAAGATATTTTTAAGCTGCTGTCTAGCAATAGTCTGCTTTACAATACAATCTGCCTATGCACAAAAAGGAGGGATCATGCTATATGGTTCATTGAATTATCATGAAACTGCAGATGGCCACCAATTCAGTGCGGCCCCATTGGGAGTGGGGTATTTTTTCAACAACAACATGAATGTCGGGTTAAACTACGGATTCAATACGTCTAAAAATACGGCATTGGACTTTACAGATCATTTTCATGAAGTCGGTCCCTTCTATAGTAATACCTGGCCATTGAGTGAACACTTCATGTTAATAGGCCAAGTGGACGCACATTACCTTTGGGGAAATGAACATGTGGCGGATGCTGGCGGCGCCATGATTGACGGCAGCTATAATGGATACTTATTTCGAGTTTACCCGTTGGTGGGAATCAACTTGGGTAAAGGCTGGGCGCTAAAAGCAAAGGTGGCTGAGCTTTCTTACAAAAAGACCCACAGCAAAAATGCTGCAATTCCAAACGATCATGAAATCATCACCGGCATCAATGGTGCAACGGTAGGTTTGGGCCTGTCCAAAAATCTGTTCTTTTAAGATTAAAAAATGATTATTACAGAAATCACAAGGAATATCAATCGTGAGCATGTCGACAAACCGGTCGATTTGCTTGCTATAGAATGGTATGAATCTACCAAACGTATTCAACGCCTACGTACGGAGAGAGGAATGGACATTGCCGTAAAATTATTGGGCAGCACTTCCTGTCTGCAAGATGGTGATATCTTGTTCGAAGATGACGATAAAATTGTTGTGGTAACGATCAAACCTTGTGAAGTCATACAAATCAAAGCGTCTGATTTTCTTCAAATCGCCTATGTCAGCAGTGAAATAGGAAACAAGCATTTGCCTCTCTTTGTAGAGGCAAATGAATTGCTGATGCCTTATGAACGGTCGATGTATGCATGGCTGACTAAAAATGGATTTGACCCTATATGCTGTGAGCGGCAGTTACTGCGGCAGTTTAATGCAAACGTAGATCCAAAACATCATCAAAAGCTGAAGTTTTCAACTAAAAATATTCCCTTGTTCATCAAAGATAATTAAGGAAGCAATGAAATGTCTTATGGCTGTTATTGCTGATTAGGGTTGATGTTAATGTCTGAAGAATTGCGGGTGAAGGTCAGTACTCTTATTGTCGAAAAGCATAGACTTTGAAGAGTAAATAAAAATGAACAAATAATTTATGTCAATGAAAAATACTTTTCTGGGCAAATTACTCCATTTAGCAGATCCTACGCTGCCAATCGGCGGATTTACCCATTCGAATGGATTGGAAACTTATGTACAACAGGGATTAGTCCATGATAAAGCGACTACGGATAAATATGTGCGCCATAATCTATGGTACAACCTGAAGTATAATGATGCTGTTCTGATGAAACTGGCCTATGAAGCCACCTCAAAACAGGATCTGCCTACTTTGATCGCTTTGGATCAGGAATGTACCGCATTAAAGAGCCCAAGGGAGATTCGTGAGGCCAGTAAAAAGTTGGGGCTGCGTATTTATAAAATATTTAGCCGGTACCAGCAAGAAGATTTTGTCATTGCCTGGGGCGATTTGATTCAACAGAAGAAAGTGGATAGCCATTACTGCCTGATGTATGGTATGCTGGCAGCTTTATTGGATATTCCACTTGAAGAAGCACTTCATGGCTTCTATTACAATGCCGCCATTACCATGGTAACAAATGCCGTTAAACTCGTGCCATTGGGACAATTGGATGGTCAAGACGTACTCTTTGGCTTACATGATGACATCCTTGAACTTTGTCAGGAGACCTTATCCGTTGAAAGGAATTTAGTGGGCCTGTGCAATATCGGATTCGATATCCGATGCATGCAACACGAACGATTATATTCTAGGGTTTATATCTCTTAAAAAAAATGAAAATGGAAAATAGAAAATATGTTAAAATAGGTGTGGGTGGCCCTGTGGGGTCCGGTAAAACTGCATTACTTGAACGATTGAGTAAACGTCTGATGAATGAGCTGGACCTGGCTGTCATTACCAATGACATCTATACCAAAGAAGATGCCGAGTATATGGCGAAAAATAGCTTACTGCCACGCGAACGGATTATTGGTGTCGAAACCGGAGGCTGTCCGCATACAGCAATACGTGAAGACGCAAGTATGAATCTGGAAGCTGTGGATGAATTGGCCAGTCGTTTTCCAGATTTAGAATTGATTTTGATAGAAAGCGGGGGCGACAATTTAACATCGACCTATAGTCCGGATCTTGCTGATATCACCATCTTCGTCATCGATGTGGCTGAAGGTGAAAAAATGCCGCGTAAAGGTGGGCCAGCAATCACACGCTCAGACCTTTTGTTGATCAATAAAAAAGATTTGGCACCTTATGTAGGAGCAAGTTTGGAAGTTATGGAGCACGATGCCCGTAAGATGCGTAAAGGAGCACCTTTTTTATTCTCCAACTTAAAAACAGGTGATGGTTTAGAAGAGATCGTTAGCTGGATTAAAAAATATGCCCTGCTTCAAGATATTGAAGAACCTAATTTATTGCGTTAATTATGATTTGTTCTTTAGATATTAAAATAGCACATCGGGAAGGAAAATCATTTCTAAAAGATGCCTATGTCACACAACCATTTCGGATCGTTCCTGTCGGACAATATCAAAAAGACAATGCCGCCTATTTGATGATTATGAGCTCGTCGCCGGGTTTGTTGGATGGAGATGATCATCGGCTTCAGGTAAACATCGCTCCCGGGGCAAAATTGCAGCTACAGACGCAGGCGTATCAACGCTTGTTCCACATGAAGGGAGGTTCTTCCCAAACGATGGAAGTAACGTTGGGAGAAGGAGCCGTTTTCTCTTATGTTCCACATCCAGTTGTACCACAACATTCTTCCCATTTCCTGAGCCACAATATCATCCGTCTCGCGTCAAACTGCCATTTACTGCTCAGTGAAATTGTTACTTGTGGCCGAAAAATGTCTGGTGAAGAATTCAGGTATAATCATTTTCAAAACCTGACAGAATGCTATGTCAATGAAAAACTTGTCGTCAAAGACAATGTACTGCTTCAACCAGATCGGATGCCCATTCAGGATTTAGGTATCCTGGAGGGGTATACCCACCAGGGTACATTAATTTATCTGAACAGTGCAGGTATGCAGCCCCATGAATGGATCGAAACATTCTATGAAAAATATGGTGAAACAAAAGATATTGCTTTTGGTATTAGCGCGCTGCAGCATGATGGTTTTATGGTCCGTGTATTGGGAAACGGAGCTGAACAGCTGTATCTACTGTTTAAAGAGATGCAAGCAGCATTATGGAGCAAATTATTCTTGAATTAATTAATAAAACCGCATGGACTTAAAAGCCGCCTGAAGCGCATAAGTTCATGAAGTAATTACATACTGATGAAAAATAATATTTTGGCTTTTATCAAAGCTTTTTTTAAAGGATTTGGACAGATCATGTTACAAGGTAACATATGGACAGGTATCTTATTTATAGGTGCTATTATTTACGATTCGACACTTATGGGATTTGCCGGGATACTAGCCAACCTTGTTGGAATGATCACGGCCAAATTGATGAAGTTTGATGAAGATCACATCAATGATGGACTATTCGGGTTTAATGCTGCATTATATGGTATTGCTGTGGTCTTTTATTTTCAGACCAATGTTTGGGTATGGGTTGCACTGGTCATTGGATCTGCCTTGACCACAATACTGATGGGATTGGCGCTAAAGAAAAATATTCCTGCATTTACCTTCCCGTTTATTATGATTACGTGGATCGCTTTATATGTATTGAGCATTCCTGAACTGGCCCTGCGCACCGTACCTGAGCATTTCGTCGATATCGAAGAAATGGATGACTTCCTCATTGAAGGTCACGCATTCGGACAGGTTATATTTCAGGGAAGTTTGATCGCGGGATTAGTCTTTTTCATTGGTGTATTTATCAGCAAGCCGATAGGAGCACTTTATGCTTTTGCTGCCGTGATCGTGAGTGTTTACATTTCTCATCACGGACATGAATCCAATGATATGACCAATAATGGGATCTTTAGTTTCAATGCCGTATTATGTGGCATCGCATTGAGTGGTCAGCGTGTTCGGGACGGCGTTTATGTACTTATTGCTGTCATCATTGCCACCTACCTAGACCACTTCTTGATCCATAATGGATGGACTGTTTTGACTTTTCCTTTTGTGGTTGCCATGTGGGTTATGGAACCTGTCAAACGTCTGGACAACTGGTTGGTGACCAAGTTTTCCGGGACAACGGAAACACCGTAGTCCTTATGCTAAATTAAAATTTTATGATGTTTAAATTTCGCCTAATAAAACTATTCCCAATAATACTCTTATTGGGAATTCAAATAAATATGGTATATGGACAAGTGAGTCCCCCAGGCTTGGGTAAAGCAAAGACAGCCTCTTGGTCAGTTTTGGGACTTCGACGCAAATTAGATAGTGCCGGTACAAAAGAAGCACTGACCTACATTGGCCTGGGAACTAAAAGTACCCCTGAAGACTCAAATCCTTTCCATAAACAAGCAATTTGGGTTGTAAACCATGAAATCTATCACAAATTTGCCAAAAATCAACAATATAGCTATGCCCTGAGCTATCGCCGTCAGAATGTATACGATGCTGCTGCACCCTATCATAATGAAGGTGTCGAGCAAGAATTCAGATTATATGGACGTTATGCCTACACATTTGCCTTTGGCAGCCGATGGAAATGGAAAAATACACTCCGACAAGAGTTCAGGAAGTTTTTTACCGCCGATTTTCAAAAAGCAGAAGAAAATTTTCAACTCAGGACACGGCTAAAATCCCAGGTAAACTTTAAGATTTCGGATAAGAATAAACAGGAACTGGCGTTGAGTGCCGAAGGTTTATTCGCAATTAGTAAAATGTATGAGCCACATAGTGCATGGTCGAGCTTTGGGTATAAAGAAACACGTCTGGGATTTTATTATATGACAGATATTCCAAAGACTCCTTTGCGACTAGATCTAGGGTATATGAATGACCTCATCAAAGGTTATGACAAAGTGGATTTTGGCGTGCATTATCTCGCGGTAGATTTAATTTGGAATCTGCCCTATAAAAAAGCCAAACATTAGTCCGACATAAACTTATGTTTTCGATAATCACTGGGTGAATACCCGGTGATTTTTTTAAATAGCCTTGTGAAATACGAGGGTGACTGGAATTTTAGTTCAAATGCGATGCCGGCAATATCCCGGGTAGCATCCTGCAATAAGATTTGGCTATGTAAAATACTAATTTCACTGATCCATTGTTTTGGTGGTTTATTGGTTGCTTCCTTTACACATTTGTTGAGGTAATTCTCCGAAATATGCAATAGATTAGCATAAAACAATACATTTTTATGGTCAATGTGGAATTTTTGGACATATTCCCGAAAACGGAAAGCAATATCCAGTTGTCGGCTCATGGGAGCTTTGGTCTCAATATCCGATTTAATAACTTTCAATAAGATGCACTGCATCATCGAGATACAGACCTCCATGACCCTTCCTTCAGTGAAAAGTTCCTCTTCCAGTAGGATAAGCATCTGCTGGATCCAGTTGGCTACATGCGGTTTAAGGGTAGTGAAGGGATGGGAATTGAAAAATTTAATGTCGTTTATTCCTAATTCAATATCCGTCACGATTTCATTTTCATAAACAACAAAAAAGCCTTCTACATCGTCTGAAATTGCCAAGGTAGCCGTAATATTACCCTGTTTGATGTTGATGACCTGATTTTCACTAAGGGTGTAGGAAGCAGTTTCCAGGTGCTGCGTCAATGAACCTTTAGTAACGAAAATAAGAAAATTGAATGTCGTCCTATAGGGGATGACAGGCATGACAATGCTTCTTAGATAGTTTTCAATGCGGTAGACTTGGATCTTATTCTCATTGAATAAATTGTGTTCAGAAACATCAGGTAAGAATAGCTTTTTATATTCATAATTGTTGATGATCTTGATCGAATTTTTCATAGTCGTAAAACAAACCAGCGCCTACTGCAACTTAGAAAAAATAGTAGCGGAGGGTTAGACAAATATAACTAAAAGTTGTCGGAAAATAAGTGAAAATACAGACTTCTGCAGGCTATTTTTTTCCTATTTAGGACATCGATTGAAAGCAAATCTTTTGGCCAGGTACTATCGCTCTAAAGGATAGATAGGCTGTTTATCATTTTTTTAAGAATTCATCAGTAAAATGTTGCTTTTTCTTTGTCTGATCAAATTTCGCTTGATTATAGACTGCTGACTTTCCTTTAGGTATTGATAACGAAGACCACTTTTGGTCCATGCACATTTTTCCGATATAAACGATTTGTCCAATGTGATAGGGGTAATGCGCTAGTTGACGTAAAATTGCTTCCATAACCGTATGCCCCTGATTTCGGATATAAATGATACGTTGTAGATCTTCTTCCGATAAGGAGTCAAGTGCTTCAAAAAGACAGCTCCAGCCTTTATTCCAATGCGCTATCAGTTCTGCCCGGGTTGACCATGTATTTTCAAATTCCATATCCCGATTTCTTCCAGCTTTCTCCCCATCAGCCGTTAGAAAATCAGTCCAACGGGAAAGTATATTTCCGCTCAAATGTTTGACAATGAGTGCGATACTGTTGCTGGATTCATTGAATTGCCAAAATAGCTGCTCATCAAGGAGTTGATCGAAAGTCTGATCGCCCAATGATTTGTAGTAATGAAATTGTTTGATGCTGCTTGCTAAGAAATTATCCATTGCCGGAAGTATTTTATAGTTCATGTACGTAGATTTCAAGATACGAAAATCAAATGAAACCGTCAATAGTTAAGGTTATGCACTCATTTAGCTTGTTGTGCTTTCTACTTTGAAGTCACTTACACATCGTGATGGTTCCTTGATTATGATTTAGCATAAGTGGAGAAAAAGGATTGATCTCGTGAAGGACGGTATGAGCAAAATAAAAACGAACAAGATGGTATCTGGGAGGATACCATCCTGAGCGAACTAACATTAAACATAAATAATAAACAGTATCTTTTCGGGAATGCCTTTGTAAGATATTCCCGAAAAAATTATAGAAGTACTTGGCCACTTGTAGATTTATCTACCTGAATATTTCTGGGCCTATTTTTCAAGGAAATCTTGGCAGAAGTAGACACCTTACCCTGTAAATTATCTTTAACACTTAGGGTAATTGCTGCTGATGAACTGGCATTGATTTGTGCGTTAGTCACTGTAAACGAAGCCATGTCAACGGCGGTTGAAGAGCTGGCGTTCAAACGCAAATTGGTCGCGCTTCCTGCGATGGTCTGTTTTGAAGAACTGGTTGAATTGATCTCCAGGTTTTTTGCGCTTACTGCTGTTATTAATCTGCTGGATGAACTTGTCGAGAGCGCAATGTCATTGGCGATTAATTTCTTGAGTTCTATCTTAGCCGAGGAAGATACACTAACAGTAATTTTATTAGCCTGTATGCTTTCGCTACTGTAGATCGAACCACTGGAAGATGCCGTGAAATTTGTCGGAATTTTACTTGAATAAACAATTACTCGGTTGTTTCTGCCATTCTTGATCTGTGAATTTCTTTTATATTGAACATAGAGCACCCCATTTTTAACGTTGGTCTCAATGAGAGGCAAATGTGCTGCATGGTCTGTCTCGATAACAACCTCATTACGGTTGGCGTGTACATATTCCACGCGTAAAGATGTTGCTGCGGAGATACCGTCCAGGGCTGTGATCTTACGTGTTTCACGTTGTTGAGCCTGAGCTACATACAAAAATGAAATAAAGGCGATGGTTAAGATTCTTTTCATTGTTTTTATTGGTAAATAATTTATTGTTGTCTTTTCTATAATTTTAGCCTGATTACATGCTGTTTTATACCATGTATCCTTTTCCTGTTGATTGTTCTTGATATGTTTCAGCTGGAATGGAACTTTGATCCTGATCGATCATTCCATTTCAGCTGAAATAATATAATAGTAATGCCAAACTATATTTTTGCTGTAATATGTTGATATTTAAAATTTTATATATTTATCTGTTTTGCTACATTGCCCGCTTTTGAACAATTGCTGTTCGCTATCGGACAGCTTGTGTTCTGTTTTCCCCTTACCACATTTTTTTCTCATAAGCTGCTTGCCAGAAATGATATTCCAAACGGGAAGCCGTGATAAACACCTGTCGCATCTTTTCCTGATTTGTTGCAGTAGTTTGTTCAGCAATTTTGTCTACATGGTTTTTTGCTTTGATTACGCCTTGTTCAAACTCCGCACTGCTATAGGTATCAATCCATTTGGAGTAGGGATTATGATCTCCATTGGATGTTGAGACAATGTGATCTCCGACTTCTTTATAAATCCAAAAACATGGCAAGGTCGCTGCCATGGCAACTTCTATGGGTTCGAATGCGGCAACACTTTTAAGGAAATGAACATAATGATGGCAAACAGGTTCAATTTTGTTTGTGGTAGCTTGGGGATTTAGTCCAAATTCCTTAAAATAATTTTCATGTAATGCTTTCTCAACAATAAGCGCATTGCGTCCAAATTCAAAGTAATCCAGAGCCTGTTGGTTGTCGGTGCTTTTGGCACCGATATAGGCCAATACCCGCCCAAATTCTTCTAGATAGAAAGCATCCTGTTGCATGTAGAATTGAAATTTGGTTAAGGGCAAACTGCCCTGGCTAAGTTCCGTGATGAATGGCATGGTCCTTATCTCGGTATAAATCGTTTTGATGGCGTCCCAAGCGCTATTGGTCCATTTCATGTTGAATAAGTTTATAGGGGTGATGAAAATGATTGAGCGGCCCATTTCCTTTGCCGATAATTAGATCTTTACTGCCTTTTATCGCTTCATGTACATAATCTAACGCTACCGCTACGGCCTGGTCAAGCGGATATTGCTGAGCCAGCTGACTCGCTATTGCTGATGAAAGAGAACAACCAGATCCATGGGTGTTCTTTGTGTCAATTTTAGGTGATGTAAATGCGACTACCCCCTGCTTCTGTTGGAAGAGCAGTGAGGTGAGCTCTTTACTTTGGAGATGACCACCTTTAATTAGCACGGCCTGACAGTCTTGGTTCAATAGATCAAAACCCGCTTTTTCCATTTCTTGGATCGTGTCTATTGGTCTTTTTGCAAGCACACTGACTTCATCCAGGTTGGGCGTAATAAGGCTTACGCGAGGAAAGAGTAGATCTATACAGGCCTGTATTGTATCATCATGGATTAATTTATGGCCACTGGTTGAAACCATGACCGGGTCAAAGACAATTTCACCGGTGTAATCCTTCAGAAAAGAGCTGATCAATTCGACAAGTTCCAAACTATGTACCATACCAATTTTAATCGCATCGGGATAGATGTCGTCAAAAATAGCATCCAGCTGGTCTCGAACTGCCTGTGTGGGAATTTCGTAAATATGTCGGACACCTTGTGTATTTTGTACAGGTAATGCCGTAAGGACATTCATGGCATAACAGCCCAGGGCTGATATTGTTTTGGTGTCTGCCTGAATCCCTGCGCCACCACTGCCATCAAAGCCAGCAATGCTCAGTACGGTGGGGACAGTATATTTTTTAGTTGTCATCATGTCAACAGTTCTTTTAATTGGGCACTGCTTTGCCGGGGATCTTTACTTTGACAGATTGCCGAAACAACGGCAATGGAATTTGCCCCAGCCTGCCAAGCAGCTGTAAGGGTGTCTATATTCATGTTTCCAATTGCAATAAGTGGTTTCTCCGTCAATTCACGCAATTGCCGTAAACCGTTGATCCCCCATTCAGTCAAGGTGTCAGGTTTTGTTTTTGTAGAATAAATTGGACTTACACCAAGATGGTCTGCTGCAGCCATTTGCTCGCTTTCAAGTTGGACAATATTTTCCAGAGACCAACCTATGTGCATGTTGTGTCCATATTTTTTTCGTATATCTATAGGTTGACAGTCCTGCTGTCCGACATGTACCCCCCAAGCCTCAACTTCAATGGCAATGTCCACAGCATCATTGATGACCAAAGGAATACCGTAATGGTCGGTGATTTGCTTTAGCTTCTTGGCTTTGGCTAAAAATCTTTCTGGAGTTTCGTTCTTTTCCCGTAACTGGATAATATCCACACCGCCAATGATGGCTTCCTCAGCAACCTGGAGCCATGGCCAGGGATAGCAATCCTGTTCGGAAATGACTAAATATAAAGGATATGGGAATTGCGGATTAATGGGCATAATGCTTGATTTTGAGATGTGTTCTGATGATCTCATCATCCATTTGATAAAGAGCGTCGTAGAGGTTTACCTGCAATGACCCAGGTCCTGAAGATCGTTGTTGTGCCAGTTCTCCCGCCAAACTCAAGATAGAAACTCCGGCGATAGAGGCTTCAAATACCCGGTCGGTGACACCTAAAAATGCACCGATAAGTGCTGTTGCACTACATCCTAGCCCTGTGACTTGTGTCATCAACGGATGACCATTATGGACTTCGACCGTATGCTGCTCTGAAAGAATATAATCGATTTCCCCGGATATGCAGACAATAGCCCCTGTCTGTTCTTGCAAGGCTTTTCCAAATGCGAGGGCATCACGGCTATCTGTCGTACTATCCACACCTTTCGTATTGACTTGATTGAAATTATATAGGGTCATGATCTCGGAAGCATTGCCCCGTATCACCGTTGGCCTGAGTGTAAGGAGATTCACTAATAAGTCATTCCGAAACGCAGATATTCCTGCTCCAACAGGATCCAATACCCAAGAACGACCAATATTATTCGCATGTTCCGCAGCGATCAGCATGGATTCTGCCGTTAGTTCGCTCAACGTGCCAATATTCAGCACGAGTGCTTGGGCAAGATCCACAACTTCTCGAACCTCCGAAGGGCTGTGGACCATGACCGGAGAGGCACCAAGAGCCAGTAAAGCATTGGCCGTATTGTTCATGACCACCATATTGGTAATGTTATGTACCAATGGTTTCTGCTGTCTGACTTGTTTTAACAGTTTAATAATTGAATCTTCCATTCGTTTTTGTATTAAGCGATTTGTGTGGCTCCGAGGGGGAAGAAATGAGACGGTTGGGGCTGTTCAGCAGTATATTTTGCTATACCATAAGCATATGCTTTTCCCTACGCCGGTATTAACCGAATCAGGTTCAAAGGGACTATCTCAATTCTATACAGAATACCCCCAAAGCCACACCAAACTTAAACAAAAAAAAGGACTTTTTAATATTGATGTACCTGAGCCATCATTGTGCCCTCTTCAGGTGGTTGTCCATCCTGGAATGGAAAGCAGGGCCGGCATGAAAGCAAGGATAAGCTGGTCGCTGAAAAGGGGCATGCTATTTTTTGCTGCCGATTCTTATGGTCATATAAATGGGAGGGGGGAGCAGCTTTGCTTTTCTGTTATGCTAATAAGAAAGCAACAGCAATACCAGCACAGGAAAAAGAACTGACAATGTTGGCTGAACGCTCTGGTTATGTGGTATTGCTGTCGGCTGATAGGCTTACTTTAACACTTCTTGTAAGAACATTAATGTATGGTCCCAGGCTCGTTTTGCCATTGTGGGATTATATTCTGGAGATTCGGGATTGGTAAACGTATGTCCTGAATTGGCATAAGTAATAATCTGCCAATCGGCTTTACCTTCGTTTAATTCGTTGACCAGGCCATCATAATCTGCTTTTGAAACACTTTTGTCGTCGGCCGGATGCTCAATAAGGACTTTCGGCGCGATAGGACCATTGGGTCTGTCACTTGATTTTGAAAGCCCACCATGGATACTGACTACGGCCACCACAGGGAGTCCCGCACGTGCAGTTTCCAGGGCTCCGCTGCCACCAAAACAGTAGCCAATGACCGCAAGTCTTTTTGGATCTGCCCCAGCTTGCTTCAGCTGTTCTAAAGCAAGAGCGATACGTTGTTGATAGGCCTTATAATCCGTTTTATAATGACCAGCTATTTTGGAGGCTGCAGTATTGTCGGCAGGGATGTTCCCTTCGCCGTAAATGTCTGCAATAAAGGCTATGTAGCCTTCTTTTTCAAGCTGCAAGGCAGCTTGTTTAGCCTCGTTGTCAATACCTTTCCAAGCTGGTAGGATTAAGACCCCAGGGCCGCCCTTTTTATCGGCATTGCCCGTAATTAATCCCTGGAGATTTTGTGTGCCGTCTTTATAAGATACTTGTGTTAACTGTTGTGCCTTTGTAGTCATAGTGGCCATTGTAAGTATGCATACTGTGAGTATTGTTTTCATAATATAAATGTTTTTAACATGTGGTTTATCCTAACTCCTTATGGACTCAATAATCCCGATGACATCCTGCTGCCCCAGCCCCTTATCATGTGCCTGTTGATAGGTCTTTAATAAAGTGTCAAGCAACGGATAGTTTGCTCCAGCTTGTTGCGCTAAACGGATGTCTTTGAGCATCAGGTCCAAAGCGAATGCGGCAGTATAGTTCTCCTCGACAAGCAATGGGGTTTTTACCTTAGTAGCACCACTACCGCTTGCACTATCGTTGATAATTTCAAGCATCTCATGTCGGGCAATCCCCAGTTGATCAGCAAACAAGACCGTTTCAGCCAGGCCCTGATAAATAATGGACAAAAAATAATTAATGGCAAGTTTTGCAGCGATACCATTTCCATTCTTACCAAGATGTTTAACGGATTTTCCCATCTTTTCCAGATATGGCCTAGCACGTTGAAGGTCGCTTTCATTTCCGCCAACCATAATGATAAGCGTACCTTCTGCCGCAGGTTTGGTACTCCCCGCGACCGGAGCATCCAATAAGGCAGCTCCCTTTCCCAGGAGCTGGTTCGCCAAGCTGATGCTGAGTTCCTGTGAAATGGTACTCATATCGACAAACAATTTACCTTGAATGGGGAGTTCAACGATTTTAGCGTAGACCTCAGATACAGCAGTATCATTGGTCAGCATCGTGAATATAACGGCATTCGTCTCCACCAGATCTGCAAGATCTTTTTGAACAGCGGTCCCAGTACTAAAGCCTTCCGTCTTTGTGATATTTCTGTTATATACAGAGAGCCTGAATCCGGCCTTCTCTAAATTCTTTGCCATTGGAAATCCCATATTTCCCAATCCTATAAATCCTACATTTTCTGTCTTCATATGATCTGTTTTTATTAAAAATCCGGTGAGCCAATCGGAAAATATTTATACTAAAGATACGAATGTTGGAGAATCTAAACAAAACAGGATGTAGCTGGATCTGAATTGCTTGCATAGAAAAGCTGTCTTGCCCTGCGGAATTGCTTGATCATGAAACAGTGGGATTGTCAAATTAATACCCTGATTTCGTTTCGTAATAAAACAATTTTATCCTCATGTTCTAGTTTTTTTAAAATACGGGAGACCACGACCCGGGAAGTATTTAGATCGGAGGCAATATCTTGATGGGTAAGGGTAAGGATTCTGTCTTCGTTGAGTTTTACTTTGGCTTGCAGGTAGCTCATTATTCGCTCTTCCATATTGGAAAAGGCCAAACTATCCACAGCTTGGAGCATTTCGTCCATGCGGCTGGCATAACTTGCTATAATAAAGTTCCGCCAGGAGGGATATTTTCCCATCCAAAGATTGACCTGTTCATTGGGGATCATAGCCACGGTCGTGTTTTTTTCGGCCAGGGCACGGATTTCACTTTTCTTATTTCCCAAGCAGCAGGCAATGGACATGGTGCAGGTTTGCCCTTGTTCGAGATAATAAAGTAGCAATTCCCCCTGGATTTCGTCTTCGCGGACAATTTTTATGGCTCCCTCGAGCAACAAAGGCATGGATTTGATGTATTGATTCGTATCAATGATCAGTTCGCCCCCTTGAAAGGTCCTGATATGGGCTGACTGTTCTATTTCCTTGATCAAATCGGGTTCAAGTACACCCCTGTAAACTTGTTCAATAGATAACATATTTTTCACGATTGCCTAAAGTTAATTATTTTCATTCTAATCCAATAGTATCGGAAGAACAAGTGCAATTGATAAACGAAATAAGGATCATACAGCAAAATGATGTATAAACTATATAAAATCACCAAAAAATAGAAATATGTTGTTATTCAGAACGGACAAAATTTTATTTTGAATACTTTTCGTTTATTTTGATAAAACAGGTGGATTTATTGCTTTTTTTTGATTTTTAAGGGAGATTTATTTTGTTTATGCTTGTGATCTCCTGATTTACCTATTGATGATTAAAATCTAAACTGGCCGTAAAGGAGAGGTTTGTAACATGATGAATGTTAAAATTAGTTAAAAAGACAATCAATTCCTAATTTTGCGGCACAAAAACAAAACAATCACATCTAACAATGAAAAAGTCTTTACTTTTTTTTGCACTTGTTTTTGCTAGTTATGGTATCGTCAATGGCCAGACAGCAAATTCTAGTTCGGTTTCAGGAGTTGTTAAAGAAGCTACTGGACAAACAGTTAAAGGAGCAACCATTAAAATTACCCACATCCCAAGTGGACAAGTCGTTCGTGGTTCAGCTGATGCCGAAGGAAAATTTCAAATTTTAAATCTTCAGGCGGGAGGACCCTACAAAGTAGAGGTGACTTACATCGGTGAAGCACCAGTTATCTTTGATAATATTACCTTGAAGGCTGGCGAACCCTTTAATCTAAACCCAATTTTTGCAGAAAATTCTTCGACTAATCTAGATGAGGTTGTTGTTGTTGGTCATGGAGTCATTGATATTGCTGTAGGAAGAAAGACACCAATTGCAGTCTCAACAATCCATAAACAGGATTTAGAAGAAAAAGTCGGTGCGCAGGATATTACTTCTGCATTAGCGAATACACCATCAGTTTATATTACGGGCCAGGCAAAAGGATTTGGAGAATCATCGATGACAACACGCGGCTTTGACCAATCCAATACTGCATTTTTACTGAATGGTCAGCCTATTAATGGGATGGACAATGGTAGTGTTTATTGGTCCAATTGGTCGGGACTTACTGACATTGCCTCTTTGGTACAGATTCAGCGTGGTCTAGGAGCTTCCAAATTGGCGATCTCATCTGTAGGGGGAACAGTCAATTATGTGACGCAATCCACCGCCATGAAAGAGGGTGGTTTTATACGGACTACCGTCGGTAATGATATGTTCATGAAAGCTACTTTAGGATATAACACCGGGTTGATGAAAAGTGGTTTTGCTGTTTCAGCGATGTTTACACAATGGTCAGGTAATGGTTATATGGATCATACGGAAGGAGCTGGACAAAGCTATTTCCTTTCCGTAGGGTATAAGGCTAATGAAAAACATAACTTTAATTTCATGGTCACTGGTGCACCACAATGGCATAATCAGGGATACACTTCAAAGCTGTCAAATTACCTGCAATATGGAAAACGCTATAATGATAACTATAAAGATGTCAATGGTGTCATGATGAACCCTCAGAAGAACTTCTATCATAAGCCTGTCGCCAATTTGAACTGGGATTGGACCATCAACGATAGATCGTCATTATCTACGGTTGTATACGCTTCATTAGCTGCTGGTGGTGGTCAAGGCCTGAGGTCAGATAAATTTAATAAAGGTGGATACTTGGCTGCCGATGTCAATAACCACCAGTGGTTTGGTGTTGTCTCAAACTATAACAATAAATTGAGTGAAAACCTGAATTTTAACATTGGTTTTGATGCCAGAGATTATAAAGGAACACATTACCGTAAACTTGTTGACCCATTGAGTAATCAAGATGGTGTTGTTTTGGGAGGGAATATCAATTTCCCGGAATTACCATTGGTAACTGAAACGTATTCTACCAATCCATGGAAAGCTTTTGCAAGTAAACCTGATGCAAGGGAAAATAGGTTGTCATGGGATTACAATCAATATATCCGTTACGCAGGCCTTTTTGGACAGCTTGAATATGCAAAGAATGGTTTTACAGCATTCTTTCAAGGATCTCTTTCAGAGCAGCAAAATATAAGGAAAGATTATTTCCAGTATACACCGGGCAATGAAAAATCAAAAAGTGTCAATAATTTAGGTTATAATACCAAAGGAGGTGTAAGTTATACGATTGGACAGCATACTATTTTCGGTAATGCAGGCTATTATTCACGTCAGCCTTATCAGAATAATATCTTCATGAACTATGCGAATGATATCAATGAAAATGCGGTCAATGAAAAAATCCTTGGCCTGGAAGCTGGCTATAAATTCGCATCGACTTATTTGGATGTCAATGTAAACGTTTATCGTACGACTTGGGAAAACCGGGTGACAGGTAGCTCAAGATTGGCAACAGACAAAGATGTTGCTAAATATAACCCGACAAATGATCCTGCTATTCTCCTTGCCGGACAATATATTTATACGACAAATTATGGTGTGAAACAGGATCATAAGGGAGCCGAACTAGATGTAGCGGCGCGTCCATTCCAAGGGTTGACCTTGACAGGTTTTGCTTCTATCGGTGATTGGAAATATGATGGAAAAGTAACTGCTGTTGAACGTAATGATAACCGTGTAGAATTAGGTAGGGAAGAAGTTGACCTGACTGGTGAGCATGTTGGTAATGCCGCTCAGACAACCTATGGTATCGGTGCAAAATATGTTGTTTTCAAGGGATTCTCTGTTGATGGTAACTATAGGTCATACGATCATTTATACTCCTCACGACATAGAACCGAAGTGATCGATGATAAAAAGGTTGGTCGGGTGATGGAGTTGCCTTCATTTAATCTGTTGGATGCAGGGATGTCGTATCAAGTTCGCTTGAATGATAAGAACAGCATGAGTTTTCGTGTGAACATGAATAACGTACTGAATAAATTTTATATTTCGGAAGCAACATCCAGCAATGTCACCACTGATGTGAACAATACATGGAATGGAATTGATACCTCTAACTTTGTGCTGATCGGTCAGGGCAGAACTTGGAATGCATCCGTGAAATTTACATTCTAAATTCAGCATACTCATGGATAAAAAGACCTACAAATTATTGTAGGTCTTTTTTTGTTTTTTAATAAAAACTTAATACTTTTAGGTGATCTAACTGTCAACCTGATGTTGTATAAATTAATTTGTCTGGAAAATTTACAGATAGGTACTGTTCATTTTTCTGCTTTTGTAGTAAATCTTGATGGTGGAAATACCGGTTTTGCCTTATTTATTAACCAAGAAGAAGATCCAATCTTTATCTTTCGAAAAGAAAAAAAGAATGAAGTTTCATTTCATGTGAATGAAGATCAGTTTTTCTGGATTGTAAAAAACAGTCAGTTCTCGGCTGGTGAACGCCAAAGTTTTTTTGCCGAGTTTGTCGAATTCTTGCGCTTGATGGAAGATAAGGTGTCAAATTATGTCTTCAAACGTGAAAAATTGGTGCGATTTACCAATTCACGCGATATCGTTCGTTATAAATATCTCTATTTGACAGGTGAAATGAGCTAAAGAAGTGTGCTGAAACTGTGTGTGAATTAGATTTCTTTTGTATTGAAATTTAACTTAGTTTTGGGTATGAAGCATATGATTTCAAATCTATCTGTTATCTTTCAAAACCAAGCTTTTGTAGAAACGGATTTTACACTTCCGCCACCAGTATTGCTTGCTAAATTTTCCTTTTTGCCAATCCCGTCTTTCTTTCCGGATAATACCATCTCTTTCAATGCTGAATGGCTGGAGGATATGCAGCAAAAAGATATTGCAAAATTATTTAAAGGTTTTCTCGTCGGAATCATAGCTCATGGAGACCCTATTGTACTGTTCGAAGAGGTCATAGCCACCACAAACCATGTGTTGGCATACAGTTACTTGGGACTCTATTATTTTAAGATTAAAGCCTATCGGGAAGCTATAGAAGTCTATACCAAAGCCATTGCATCTTACAAAGACGAACCTTTTTTCTATGCGAGCCGATGCTTGATCTATCGCCTTATTGGTGAAGATGAGGGAGCCTTCTATGATTATCAGATCGCCAAAGGACTGGATTTCAATTATCATAGCGTCCTGGAATGGCAAGAAAATCAAGCTGAATTAGCTTATTTTGAAGCTGAAAATCTGGTAATCCAAGAGCTTGAGTCAAAACAAAGCGAGTTAAGTAGCGAGGAACTGAATTCTTTAGGCTTGGAGTATGTCCATTGTTATGATTATCTAAAGGCGATTGAACTCTATACGAAAGCGATCGAAAAGTCACCTCAGCCCGAAAGTAATCTTTTTGTTTTTAGGGGGAGCCTCTATCTAAAACTGACCTGTTTTGAACGGGCATTAGCAGATTTTGGTCAGGCAATTGAGCAAGACAAAAACCAAGCTGCAGCCTATATCTTTCGGGCGAAGGTGTTTGAGTCCTATCGCTATCCAGAAAAGGCATTGGCAGATTATGCACAAGCAGAAAGATTGAATAGTGATCTGTCTATCGTATATGAGGAGAGGGCTTCCTTACTTGAACGATTAGATCGCTTGCCAGCAGCATTGGAGGACTTTAACCGCTTGGTAGAATTAAATCCTGAAGACTTTTATGTGTATTCCCTGCGCGCAGACTTGAAAGAGAAACTTGCTGATCTGGAAGGTGCACTCGGGGATTATTCCATGGCGATCCAGCTGAACCCATATTATTCGGATTTGTACTCGTATCGGGCCGCCGTCAAAGAGAAACTGGGAGATCCTTTAGGAGCAAAAATAGACTTGGATAAGTTTAACGAGCTGGAAGATGAATAAGAGAAAGCAAGGGTTCCTATTGAGGAACCCTTGCTTTCTTTTATTCAGGTTAGGTAATCACGTTATGATCCTAGTTTGAGCAATCTGTTTGTTCTTGTTCTGTTCGATAGATTATTTAATGATCCGTTTTATCTTATTGGATCGTTTAATAAGTTTATGTAATTTATCGTAATCCTCTGTGGCTATAGAATCATGGAGTGATTGTAACTGTTTGATATGTTCTTCTAAAACCTCGAGAACATTCTCCCGGTTCTGTTTAAAGATAGGGGTCCACATGTCCGGCGAGCTTTTGGCCAGACGTACGGTGGATTCAAAACCCGATCCCGCCAATTCAAAGATACGTCCCTGTGACTTTTCTTTTTCCAATACCGTTAAAGCCAGCGCAAAGGAAGTAAGGTGGGAGATATGTGAAACATAAGCTGTATGTACATCATGTTCATCAGCATTCATAAAACAGGTGCGCATTTCCAGTTGGTCGGTGATGGCATCGGCGATCTCAAACGCATCTTCATCGGTTCTGAACGCCTCCACATATACCATCATCTTTCCTTTATATAGTCCTGCTATAGCAGCTTCGGGACCAGAATACTCTGTACCGGCCATTGGATGGGCGGCAATATATCGGCCTCTGTTGGGATGGTCCTTGATTTTGTTGAGTATATTTGTTTTGGTCGATCCCATATCTATAATCACTTGATCTGTTACCAGATCCAGGATCTGTGGAACAACCTGTAAAATTGCATCGACAGGAATCGTTAAGATCAATACTTTACAGCTATTGATTGCCTCTTCCAATGTTGCTGTCTCATCGATAAAACCGATCTGTTTGGCTTTATCAAGGTTTTTCTCGCTTTTATCTACACCGATGATCTTACTGCAGAATTTGGTTTCCTTTAGGCGAATGGCGACAGAACCGCCAATTAAGCCTACGCCTACGATGGCTATATTCATATGTGAACAATTATTTAAACGTGTTGATTTTCATGGATATGCATGAGCTCGTGACACTTGATTTGTTTTTTAGAAAGATTAAAAGCTATTCTTAATCCGTTGGATAGATTCTTCAAGTATATCAACTTGGGCACAAAGGCTAATACGGATATACTGATTCCCGCCGTCCCCAAAGATACCTCCAGGAGTGATAAATACACGTGATTTATCCAAAACAGTATCACTCAGAGCATAACCATCTTTGTAAGCATCCGGAGTCTTGGCCCATACGAATAGACCGACTTGGTCTTTTTGGTACGAACAGCCTAATAAATCCATGAGCTCATAGACCTTATGGCGTCTTTCACTGTATATTTTATTTAAGTCTTTATACCAGCTTGCATCCAGTTGAAGTGCTTTTGCAGCAGCCAATTGAACAGGTAGGAACATACCCGAATCCATATTGCTTTTAAAGCGAAGAACTTGATTGATGCGTTCATCAGCAGCAACCAGAACCCCGACCCGCCAACCCGCCATGTTGGAGGACTTGCTGAGTGAATTCAGTTCAATAGCCACTTCTTTTGCTCCCGGCACACGCATGATGCTGCGTGGCGCATCGGTCAGGATAAAACTGTAAGGATTATCGTGGCAGATGAGGATATTGTATTCCTTGGCAAACTGGATCAATTCTGCATAAAATGTATCCGATGCCGATGCCCCAGTAGGCATATGCGGATAGTTGATCCACATCAATTTCACCTGCGTTAGATCTTGCTTCCGTAGTTCATCGAGATCAATCAGCCAGTTATTTTCCTCGCTGAGGTTATAGGTTATTGCCTCTGCACCGCTTAACCTTACGGCTGCTGCATAGGCGGGGTAACCAGGGTTCGGAATCAAAGCCTTATCTCCTTCTTGAAGATAGGTCATGCAGATATGTACAATACCTTCTTTTGAACCGATTAAAGGTAAGATCTCTGTATCGGGATTAAAAGTTGCATTATAATAGCGTTGATACCAATCTGCAATGGCTTGTCTGAGAACCGGAGCCCCTTTATAATTTTGATAGCCATGTACATTTGGAAGTTGGGCATTTGTGTTCAATGTCGCTATCACCTCCGGGTGTGGAGGCAAATCAGGACTTCCAATCCCTAAATTGATGACACGCGCACCTTGCTTATTCAATTCGTCTATTTCCCTCAGTTTTTTCGAAAAATAGTATTCCTCTGTGTGCTGCAATCTTTTGGCAACGTCTATTTGCATCTTAATTTTAATAAATTTGGTGTTTGAATAAAGCTAAATTAGGGAATTATCTATAAAAACGAGATTTTTTTGTGGATTTTTCAAGGGGTAGCAAGGACTATGGTTTATCATTACCTTGCAACAATTTTATTGTATCAAGGGGGATGCCTGCTTTTCTTGATTAATTTGTTATTTTTGTTCAATTCAAAATAAATGAAAACATATTTTAGGCTCTTATCATTTGCTAAACCCATAGAGAAATTTGCAATCCCATATGTAATTTTCACCTTAATTACGGTTGTTTTTAGCACATTAAATTTAGCATTACTTGCACCATTGCTTCACACGCTGTTTAATACAGGCAAAGAAGCTGTCGAAGCAGTGAAACCCGATACATACACCGACATCCTTGCATGGTTTAATTATTATGCTACCCTCGCAAATGATCAGTTTGGTGCCTATGGTGCCTTGAAATATGTTTGTATTGTTATTGTTATTTCCGTTTTTATCAGCAATCTTTTTCGCTATTTCTGTCAGCGGATTATGGAAAATTTCCGTATTCATACGTTATTAAAACTTCGTAGAGCTGTATTTGATAATGTCATGGATCTGCATGTTGGATATTTTACAGGGCAGCGGAAGGGCGATATCGTATCCAAGGTCGCCTCAGATGTTCAGGTCGTACAATACTCAGTTACCGGAACCCTGCAAGTTGTATTCAAAGAACCTTTGCAATTGATTGCCTATATAGTCATGCTGTTTAATATTTCTGCAAAGCTGACCTTCTTTTCTTTGTTGGTTATCCCTATTTCAGCGTTTTTTATCGCTCGGATTGTGAAAAATCTCAAAAGCCAAGCACGGTCTGCACAGGAATCTTATGGCAATATGATTTCCTATCTTGATGAAGCGCTATCCGGGATCAAGATCATCAAGGCTTTTAATGCTGTCTCATTTATTAAAAACAGGTTTCATAACGAGAATGAGCGCTATGCCAATATTGGTCGTGCGATGGCCAAAAGGCAGCAACTGAGTTCCCCAGTTTCCGAACTATTGGGTGTCATGATGGTTGCCGTCATCTTATTGTATGGTGGTCATTTGGTGCTTTCTGGTGATAAAAGCCTGACTGCGCCTGAATTTATCGCTTATATTGCCATTTTTTCCCAGGTTATGCGTCCGGCAAAAGCATTGACAGATGCGTTTAGCGGGATCCATAATGGCTTAGCAGCAGGTGAACGTGTGCTGGAACTGGTTGATGAGAGAAGTAATGTACAGGACAAACCGAATGCGCAAGTTGTGAACGGTTTTGAAAAGGAAATTACATTTAAGCAAGTGGACTTTGCTTATACACCCGACAGGAAGATTTTACAGGGCATTGATCTGACGATTGAAAAAGGAAAAATTGTTGCATTGGTTGGCCCCTCTGGAGGTGGAAAGTCCACTTTGGTGGATCTAATTCCGCGGTTTATGGATGTCACGGATGGACAGATTCTATTTGATGGGGTGGATCTGCGGGAGCTTAACCAGGATTCTTTACGGAATATGATCGGTGTCGTTAATCAGGAATCTATTTTATTTAACGATACCATTTTTAACAATATTGCTTTTGCCAATCTTGATGCAAGCCAAGAAGAAGTCGAAGCAGCAGCCAAAATAGCCAATGCCCATGAGTTTATTTTAAAAACAGATCAAGGGTATCAAACGAATATCGGTGATCGGGGCGGCAAGCTGTCCGGAGGGCAACGGCAGCGTATCTGTATCGCGCGTGCGGTACTGAAAAATCCACCGATTATGCTGCTTGATGAAGCAACCTCTGCCTTGGATACAGAATCTGAAAAATTAGTACAGGACTCGCTTTATAAATTAATGGACAACCGGACTACAGTGGTTATTGCACATAGGTTGAGCACGATTCAAAATGCTGATAAGATTGTCGTGGTTGAGGCCGGTAAGATTGTCGAGGCGGGAAGTCACAGCGAGCTCTTGCAACAAGATGGCCTCTATAAGAAATTGATCGAAATGCAACAGTTTACAGATTAAACTCTGACGTTGTTTGCTCGCTCAGTGGAGTTGTTAACAGATTTTTTATTATAACTTTTGTTGCCTTTTCGGTACATTTGTTTTAGATAGGAGATACATTTAATGAACGCAATTGATAAATTGAATTTCTTGATCAACGATAAAAATTTAGCCGTTGAATTAAGAGATATAGCGGAAAAAGTTTTGCGAGAGGAGCGTATCACTTTTGATGAAGGAGTTCTTTTATATGAAAAAGGCGAGTTGGGATATTTAGGAGCTTTAGCAAATTATATCCGTGAAAAGCGCCATGGTGATCACACCTTTTTTAACCGGAACTTTCATATCGAACCAACCAATGTTTGTGTATATGACTGTAAGTTTTGTTCGTACTCCAGAATGATCAAGGAACGTGCCGATGGCTGGGAGATGGAAGTAGATGGCATGATGGATATTGTGAAAAAGTATGATAATGAAGCTGTTACCGAAGTGCATATTACTGGTGGAGTTGTCCCTAAGCAAAATCTCGAGTTCTACGCCGACTTCTTTAGAAGATGTAAGGCCCACCGTCCTGAATTACATATCAAGGGACTTACCCCGGTAGAATATTATTACATTTTCAAGAAAGCTAAACTGAGCCACTATGAAGGGCTTAAATATTTGCAGTCCTGTGGTCTGGATTCTATGCCAGGGGGAGGGGCGGAGATTTTTCATCCTGAAGTAAGGGAGCAGATTGCTCATGATAAATGTACTGCCGAACAGTGGCTGGACATTCACGAACAGGCGCATAAGCTTGGTATGCATACCAATGCAACGATGTTGTATGGTCATATCGAAAAGTTTTGGCATCGGGTGGATCACATGGAACGTCTTAGACAGCTTCAGGATAAAACCGGAGGCTTTCAGACCTTTATCCCTTTGAAATTCAGAAATAAGGAGAACCAGATGTCCCATATCCCAGAGGTTTCCGTTATTGAAGATTTGAGAAATTACGCCATTGCACGTATCTATATGGATAATTTTGATCATATAAAAGCATATTGGGCAATGATATCCAGAGATACTGCGCAGCTGGCACTGGCTTTTGGGGTAGATGATATCGATGGGACATTAGATGATACCACGAAAATATATAGTATGGCCGGTGCTGAAGAGCAAAAACCGGGTATGACTACGCAAGAAGTGGTGGAATTGATTAAAAATGTGGGACGTCACCCGATTGAGCGGGATACGCTTTATCATGTCGTGACCGATTATAATGACGTTGTCTTTGAACCCGATTCCCAAAAGAAAAATTATTACGCTTTACCTGTTGTAAATCCCTAAACTAATAATCCTTTATTTTGAAAAAGACATTTTATTTTATACGACACGGACAGACTGATCTAAATCTGAAGGGCATTGTGCAGGGAAGAGGAGTCAATTCTCCACTTAATAAAACTGGAATAGCCCAAGCTCAGGCTTTCTTTGAACGGTACAATACAGTGCCCTTTGATAAAATATATACCTCAACATTACGACGAACTCACCAGACAGTACAAGGGTTTATTGATATGAACTTGCCTTGGGAACAGCTTGTGGGCCTCGATGAGATCAGTTGGGGGATATATGAAGGAAAAGAACAAACAACAGAGTTATTGGCTGGTTTTGAAAAATTAGTTGCAGCCTGGCGCAATGGAGAACTGGATGTCAGTATTGAAAATGGAGAATCTCCCAACGCATTGATGGCGCGTCAGCAAGAAGCTTTGGACCATATGCTGGCCCGGCCCGACGAAAAGAATATCCTTGTCTGTATGCATGGTCGCGCATTGCGTGTTATGCTCTGCCTGATGACCGGTATCGATGCCCGTTATATGGACGACTTTCCACATACCAATACTGCTTTATATAAATTGCTGTATGACAATGGTCGATTTGAAATTGTGGACCATTACAATACCGCACACTTAGAAGCATTGATAAATGAATAAAATTAGAGTTTCAGCCGTATCGTATACCAATACCTATCCGTTCTTGAATGGAATACGTAAATCAAAAGTGATAGATCAGATTGATCTGAGTGTTGATAATCCGAGTGCATGTGCACAAAAAGTGATTGATGACGAAGCCGATATCGGAATAATACCCACCGCTGCCTTGTTGAGTCTTCCTGAATACTATATCAATACCGATTATTGTATTGGCACCGAAGGAGCTGTCGATTCGGTCTTTATTTTTGCCAATAAGCCCATTGAAGAAGTGCGGACTTTAAGATTGGACAAACAATCCCGAACCTCCAATGGCCTGGCACGGGTACTGATTAAGAATTACTGGAAGAAAGAAGTTAAGTTAGTAACGGACGAAAGCATCGAACCAGATGCCTATGTCCTTATTGGAGATCGCACCTTTGGTAAAAAGCAGTCAGTTCCGTATAGTTATGACTTAGGTAAAGAATGGTTTAATTTCACAGGATTACCTTTTGCATTTGCGCTTTGGGTAAGCAATAAGAAATTACCGGAATCTTTTATCGAACAATTCAATACGGCATTAGCCTATGGAGTCGAGCACGCAACAGATGTTATTGCGGGGCTTCCCCAATTTGAGGGTTTTGATTACACACGCTATCTAACCCAACATCTCGATTTTCATCTGACAGATCGGAAACGTGAAGCCGTCAGATTATATCTTGATTATTTAAAAGAATTGGACTAAGGATTTATCTTGAAAAATATGGATAATGCTGTTTGAAAGAAGGCAACAAATAATGCATTGACCTGATGACTGTAATTGAAGGTAGTGAATCATTGGATAAAAAAAGAGGTTGAAAAACCTCTTTTTTTATGTCCTTCCGATTTTAATTTTTCTTCCTTTTATTTTTTGTCCATTTGCGGCATTGATGATTTGTGGAGCCAGCTTGCGCTTTACGGCCACATAGGCAGTTTTATCCTTTACTTCAATTAGGCCAATGTCATTCTTCTCAATACCCTCCAAATGGAGCAGAAAACCCACAATATCGATTTTGTTGACCTTGTCCTTTCTTCCTGCATTGATATAAAGTGTGGCAAACGGCGAATTTTCAGGCAGCTCATAGAAAGCTGGGAATTCTTCTTCAGCGATGGCCGGGGGGATATAAGGATAAGTTTCCTCAGGTTTGAGGATCACATACACATCCCCAGTGGCTTGCATGCGTGCTGTACGTCCGTTGCGATGAATAAAGGCATCCTCTTTATGAGGAAGCTGGTAATGTATAATGGCATCCACCTCGGGGATATCCAATCCCCGGGCAGCAAGATCCGTTGTTATCAAAATAGAGGTGGAGTGATTTCGGAATTTTAAAAGTGCAAGCTCACGGTCCTGTTGTTCCAAGCCTCCATGGAAAGTATCATGAATGATATTTCGGTTGTCCAATAATTCACTGATATGGTCCACGGCATCCCGATGGTTGCAAAAGATAATTATCTTTTTTGTGCCGATCTTGCAGATCAGTTTTAATAACGCCTCTAATTTTTTTGAGCTGGGAGCGATAACCTTTCTTATTGTAATCCGGGGCCTGTTGTGCGAATCTTTCAAGAAGTCTACCACTATAGGAGCCTGGATCTGGGTAAATGGAGGCAGCGTTTCCATCATGGTGGCTGATGTCAGTATGCGGGATCCAAGTTGGGGCATATGACGGATAATAAAATCCATCTGATGGTGAAAGCCCAGTTCCAGCGATTTATCAAATTCATCAAGTATCAAGGTATGGATATGTGTCGGGTCAAAATTTCCTTCTTCCAGGTGTTGTTTTATTCTGCCCGGAGTTCCGATGAGGATGGACGGCGCGTCTCTGAATGCATTTTTCTCTATACGTGTACGATGACCACCATAGGCACAAGTCACTTTATGGCCTGTTGCTAGTTTTCGAAGCACTTGTTCAATCTGTAAGGCCAATTCGCGTGTCGGGACTAAAATAAGCGCCTGGACCTCAGGAGAACGATCTCTTAACTGTTGCAATAAAACTAATGAAAACGCTAATGTTTTTCCCGATCCTGTAGGTGAAAGTAAGATGAAGTCGCTGTCCTTTTGATAAGAATCAAGTACTTTTTGTTGCATCTCATTCAGGGAGGAGATGCCTAATTTGTTTAAAATAGCTTCTAGCTGCATGGGACAAAAGTACTAATTAAAAACAAAAGGTAATCCACCTGTACAAAGGTGAATTACCTGCTGTTTATTTATGTCCCGAAATACGGGATATGAAGTGTTGTAAATTATAAAAAAATAATTCTTAGAAGGTATCGATCTATAATATATCGATACCTTCTTGTCTTAATAGCTCTTTTTTGTCCTCTTCCCAGATACTCACCTGTACTTCTCCAATATGCTGTTTTTTGAGCATAAACATACAGACACGAGATTGGCCAATACCCCCACCCATTGATTCAGGTAGTTCATCATTAAGAAGCATACTATGGAAGGTCAATTTAGATTTTTCTGAACAATTACGGATTGCCATTTGATGCGCCAATGCCGTTTTGTCTACACGGATACCCATGGATGAAAGCTCGAAAGCGGAATTTAAGATGGGGTTCCAGACAAGGATATCTCCATTTAAGCCTTGAAAACCAGCTTCATTTTCTGTACTCCAGTCATCGTAATCCGCAGCACGGCCATCATGAGCTACGCCGTTGCTGAGCGCAGCACCAATTCCGTACAAAAATACAGCACCATATTCTTTTGTGATCGCATTTTCACGCTCTTTGGCACTTAAGTCAGGGTATTTTTGTAAAAGTTCCTCTGAGGAGATAAATGCAATTGTCTCCGGAAGGATTGCTTTTAGCTGAGGATATTTGTCCGCAACCTGTAATTCGGTAAAGCGAAGAGCATCATATATTTTTAATACCGTATTTTTTAGGACAGTCAAATTACGTTGGTCTTTCCCGATTACTTTTTCCCAATCCCATTGATCAACATAGATCGAATGTATAGGTGTATAGTCCTCATCTGGACGTAAAGCTTTCATATCTGTCACAATACCTTCGCCAGGCAGCATTTCAAGTTCTTTTAAGCGTACTCTTTTCCATTTGGCTAAAGAATGCACCACGACAGCTCTTTTCTCATTCAAGGACTTGATCGGAAATGAAACCGGACGTTCGATTCCATTTAAATCATCATTTAACCCTGTGCCGTCCAATACCACCAAAGGTGATGAAATTGGAATCAGATTTAAGGTTTTTTTTAATTCTTGGACAAATGTATCTTTAACAAAGCTGATAGCAACTTCGGTATTTAAAAGTTTTCTTCCCTCCATATGAGTTAATTGAAAAGCCATGTATGGATCAGAGTACATAGCTTCATTTTTTATTTTCAGTTATTTCATACAAAAATATGAAAATATCATTAGTTAACGTGTTTAGTTGTTATTTTTGATATTTATATATTAAAATGTTGAAAAAATATGAATATCTCAACAAAAAGCGATTGGGCTAAGATTTATTTGTAAAACTATCAATTTCCGGCCATGATCATAAAAATAGAGTACCTACAAAAAGAGCCCTGAAATTATTTCAGGGCTCTTTTTAATATCTTTGATCGCCAGGTTTATACGGAAAAACTCTCCCCACATGCACATGTACGGCTTGCATTTGGATTATGGAATTCAAATCCTTTTCCATTCAATCCGTCAGAATAATCGAGTTCAGTACCCGCTAAATATAGAAAAGATTTAATATCCAGGCAGATCTTTACTCCTTTATCTTCAAAAAACTGATCGCCCTTTTTTTCTTCATTATCGAAATTCAATTTATAGCTTAAGCCTGAGCAACCACCACTTTCTACAGCAACGCGTACAAAGTAATTGCCGTCATATTGCTCATTTTTCATGATTTCCTCGATACGAGTCTTTGCTTTGTCAGTAACTGTAATCATAGTTATATACTTTGTCTAGCACAAAGATACACAGAATCCTGATATAATGTTACCGTTGTAAAGTTTTTAGAATGTCATAAATTAATCGAGCAGGCCCGAACAGTGCAGCTGCCATAGGGGAGATTGGCTTCTGATTTTATTGACCGTTTCTTTAATGATCCCTGCGCATTGGAGAATATCTTCACGGCTTGTTAGTAGGCTCAAGCTGAATCGAATGGCGGAGAGCGCATGTTCCTTCGGTACGCCCATGGCCAGCAGTACATGCGAAGGTTCTCTGGATCCCGTCACGCAGGCCGAACCTGAGGATAGGGCGAGTGTAGGGCATGCCGTCATAATTTCACTGGCAAGCACATGTTTAAAACTGATATAACTGGTGTTTGGTAGTCGGGAAGTACCCTGCCCATGGACCATAATTTCTGGGATATCGGCCAATTCAGCCTCCAGCAAATCGCGGTGTTGCTGGACAAGCTGATAATTTTGGGGATCTACAATGGATATGGCTTTTCCAAGCCCCACAATAGCCGGAACATTATATGTCCCGCCTCGAAATCCATTTTCCTGTCCGCCCCCTAGGATTAATGGGCTAAGCTGGATAGGTTTTGATCGTCGCCTGATATAGAGTGCGCCAATACCCTTGGGACCATGGATTTTATGTGCACTCAAGCATAAAATGTCAATCTTAACTTGCTGGAGGTCAAGTGTGATTTTGCCGATTGCCTGTGTGGCATCGCAGAAAAATAGAATGTCTCTTTCGTGGCAGAGGTCTGCGATTTGCTCCGTTGCCATGAGTACACCTGTTTCATTGTTGGCCGCCATGAGACAAACCATTATGGTATCTGGAGCAATGGCATTCTCCAGATCCGTAATCGTGATATTTCCTTGGTTATCAACGGGAAGATAAGTGATCCGGGCACCCTGTTTTTCGAGCTGTTCACAACAGCTTAACACAGCTTTATGCTCGGTCATAGCGGTGATGATATGATTTCCCTTGGAACGATACCGGCTAAAGGCTCCTTGAAGGACTGTATTGATAGATTCTGTGGCTCCAGAATTGAAGAAGATCTCTTTAGGTGAGCACTGTAAGGCTGCTGCCACCTGAGCCCGGGCCCGCTGAATCGCAGCATTAGCTTCTCGTCCCATGGAATGGTACATACTGGAAGCATTTGCATAATTCTGGATGAAGTAAGGGGTCATTTCCTCCCACACTTCATCCAAAATTCGAGTGGTTGCATTGTTATCCAGATAAATCATATTCTTCATTTGGATAAAGATAAGCATTATGAAGTTTATGCCGAAGCCTTCATATCAACTTCCTTTTTCTTGACATTGGGATCGAATCTCAATCCTGGTGTTAACCAATACATCAAGATAATTCGCGAATAACGGTAGTTAAAAGGAGACATCAATACCACACTCAGTATCGCGACTGTGGCATAAAGCACAAAAGAAGAATCATTTCCGGTAAGGAAATAAGTAGCCATGCACGAGGCCACCATTTCGGCGATGGCAAATGCATAGGTTACATACATCGCACCATAAAAATAACCGGGCTCACGCTCATAACGAAGCCCACAATATTCGCAGTGACTGTTCATTTTTTGAACCTTCAGACCATATGCTGGACCTTTATAGACGTGACCAATTCTGCATCTTGGACATTTTGCATGCCATGCGGCTTTGAACTCGGATAATTCGTGTTTAACTTCTTCCATAGTTATAGCTGTTTTCTGAACTCTTCTGGTGTGAGACCAGTGGATTTTTTAAAAAATTTAGTAAAATAGGAATTGTCCTTAAATTGCAGCTCATTTGCAATTTCAGTAATGTTTAAATTCTTGTTGATCAATAATCTTTTAGCTTCCAGTATAATACGGTTGCGGATAATTTCACCGGCAGACTGCCCAATATAAGATTTGCAAATTGCATTAAGATGATTGGGGGTAATGAAGAGCTGGTCCGCATAGACACTCGGTAACCTGGTGGATTTAAATTGTTGTTCCACCAATTGTTGGAAACTATTGAATATTTTATGATTATAAGGATTGCTGCCTTCTTGTTGTTCTTTTTCGGACCAGATTTCAATATACAATAAAAATTGTAAGAGCAATGCGCGAATATAATCTTCAGAAAGCTTGCCTGCTTTGGCGGATAAGATCTGATCTAGAATACTTGTTGCCTGATTTCGGGCCTGTTCGGCCAGCTGGAAGATTAAGTGTTCAATTTTTCCCTGTAAATAACTAAAGCGATCTAGATAATCCGTACGTAAGAGGAAGGACTGAAAATAATCTGCCGAAAAGTTGACAACATAGCCTTCCTCATCTCCGGCGAAGTTCCAGGTATGTACCTGTCCAGGAGCCATGAAGTAGATCTGGTAGGGAATGATTTCATAATTGTTGAAATCAATGATGTGTGAACCTGATCCTTTGGTGAATAATACAAAATGAAAAAAATTGTGCTTATGCGGAAATACCATATCATGATGTTTGATAACATAATCTTTCAGATCATCAATATGAATAGTTGTTTTATTGTTGAGGTCAAGACTACAACTATCAATGATTGGAATGGTATTTTTGCTACTCATTATGCAAATTTAAACTAATTATTGTTCTTATGATGGTGTTAATTTGTTGTTTTATGGTATTTTTCAACGATTTTGGTGTTTTGAAGGAAAAATCCGATATTGGAACAATCCTTGATCGAAAAAGGCGATATATATTTAATGAAAATGGAAAGTAATTTGAATAGTTTGGAAATCAGATTTGGAAGATTGATCGATATCGTGATTGATGCCGTACCGGGAATCATCGGGGGCATTATCTTATTGGTTATTGGCAAATATGTGATCAATTTGGTCAATAAGTTGTTGCACAAACGCTTTGAAAAAAGAAATGTCGATCCCTCCATTCGTGCTTTTATCTCCAGTATAGCAAAAATTGTCATGTGGGTCATGTTAATATTGACAGTGGCGAGTCAGATCGGTATTCAGACCACCTCATTTATTGCGGCATTATCAGCTTTTGGTTTGGCGGTCGGTATGGCACTTCAGGGGAGTTTAAGTAATTTTGCGGGTGGTGTATTGATTCTGATGTTCAGACCATTTGAAGTGGGGGATTACATTTCCAGTGCAAATGGAACTTCTGGAACCGTGGAGCGGATTGATATTTTATATTCCACATTGATTGGCGATGATGGTGTGCGTATTTTCAGTCCCAATGGACCTTTGGCCAATTCTGTTATCAAGAACTACACAAAAATTGTCCAACGGATGTTTGAATATACCATCAGTATGACTTATGACAAAAATGTAAAAGATGCAAAGGATATTATCCTACGGGTGCTGCGTTCCAATGAACATGTGCTGACAAGTCCTGAACCGACAGTATTTGTCAAAGAATTGGGCGATAATTCCATGATATTGACTGTACGGGCATGGACCAAGCGGGAGCACTATTGGCCGACACGCAACTCCATGCAGGAAAAAATTATGCTAGAATTGGAACGAAATGATCTTAGCCTGTCCTCCAATCCGACACAGATTAGCATCGTTTCCAATGCAAATGATCAAGGGCAGTCCAAAGTATAGGTTTAATCATCTGCTAAGGCATGGATAAGAATAAAGTACCGATAGGCTATAATGGCCTGTTGGTACTTTTTTAATTTCGTGGGGTCCTTTTTTCCGTATTTCGGCAATACGGCCTTATTTAACCTGTTTAAAAACTGAAAAAACTGTCTTTTCATGTATATATTTCTTTATTGATCGTTTGTGGCATTTGTTCTCCTCGGCTGGCAGCGATTAAATTACTGGCGGCCATGATCGCCATATTATCCCTGGTTTCTGTTGTCGCAGATCCGATGTGAGGTAGAACACAGACGTTTTCAAGATTTAACAAAGGATTGTTTGGATCCATCGGTTCTGGATCTGTCACATCTAGTCCCGCGCCCCATAACTGTCCGTTCTGAAGGGCTTGGGTTAAATCGCTCTCGTTGATTAATCTTCCACGGGCAGTATTGATTAAGATAGCAGAATTTTTCATGCGGGTAAAGGTATCCCGGTTGAATCTGCCGGCTGTCGCTGCGGTTAGTGCAGCGTGAATAGAAAGAACATCACTCTGCGTGAGAAGATCATCAAAATTGACATACCGGGCTCCCAAAACCCGCTCAGCCTCCTCATTGCGGCTCCTGTTGTAATAAATGATCTCCATATTGTAAGCTGCTCTGGCTTTGCGGGCAAATTCAAAACCAATTCTTCCCAACCCATAGATGCCAAGGGTTTTATTGTTGAGTTCTATCCCTAAATGTGCTGTAGGATCAAAACCTTTCCATTCGCCATGCAGAATACGTTTGTGGTTAAAGAATGCTTTTCTGGATACGGCCAGCATGAGCAGAAAAGCAACGTCCGCTGTTGCGCCAGATAGTATGCCAGGTGTATTGCTAACAGGGATCCCATAGCGGGTGGCTGCGGGGATATCGACGTTATCATAACCTACACTCATTAATGATAAAGCCTTGAGGTTGGGACAATGCTGGAAAAAATGTGCATCAAATTTTTGCATGCCACCATTTAAAACATAGTCCACCTGCTGGGAGGCTTGGATAAGTTCAATCGCCGTTAAGGGCATATCCGAATCGTGGATGCGGATATCATGGCCGGCAGATGTTAATAGATCAATACCTTTCTGTGGAATTCTTCTTGTAATAAAAATTTTCATGTGCATGTATTTGTCGTGTAGCAGGATCAACTGATAAAACGGATTCCGATGTTTTCGTGCAAATTAATCGTTGCTCATGCCAATAATAACAAAAAAAGCTATACCCTTGTTTGGATATAGCTTTTTTTGCGGTCAACTAGCTGTTCATATTTTTTATTTCGCATGGAGTAAGTGGTCCAATATCATTTTACCTTTTTCGTCTACTGGAAGTGCCGAATTGGAAAGTACAACAACCGCACTTTTTTTATCAGGAGATAAAGCTAGGTATGAGCTGCTTCCAGCGGTACGGCCATTGTGCCAATAAATGGTAAGGTCATCCAACAGGTTCATATGCCACGCAAGTCCGATATCCGTGTCGGGGGGGAGGAAAAAGGTGAATAATCGGGTATTGGCCATGGCATTTTCCAATGCCGTCTGTGGCATTTTAAACTGCGCACTGGTAAACTTTAATAGGTCCTCCAAGGTTGATTTGAGTCCGCTAGCGCTGCTGAAAATATGATAAGACAAAGGTGTTACTTCCTGCCCATCTTTGTTGTATACCTTTAAGGTATCTTTTTTCTTGGGGTCTAATACCTCAAAGGTATTGTTCATGTCAAGCGGTTTACAGATGATTTCACGAACCGCCTGATCGTAAGGCTTCTTATAAATGTCACTGATAATATCCCCTAGGATGGCATAGCCCAGATCACTGTATTCATATTCTTCCCCAGGTACTTTTTTGTTTTTAAAGCCAGATAAATAGTTGTATAGCATCTTTTTATCATAGCTTTTATAAGGATCATTCGGGTTGTACGCGTTAGTTTTCTCCAGATTATCAGGGAGTCCAGGGAATCCTGAAGTATGGTTGGCCAGCATCTTGAAGGTTATTTTTGATAAATCTTCATTCTTTTTGAGTGTATCCGGCAGAAACAATGCGATTGGTTGATCCAATGTTATGGTGCCTTGTTCGACCAGATTTGACAATAAAATTGCTGTGAAAACTTTACTCAGGGAACCAACTTCATAGATGGAGGTATTGGTCGGTGTGGTTTGGTTACCTTGGGCAGTCTCTCCATAAAAATACGTTTTGACCTGACCATTTTTAACGACACCAATTGCAAGGGATTGTGTATTTGCCTGTTTCAAATAAGAATTGGCAATCGAATCGATCAAAAAGTCATCTTTGTCCATCGCTCTTGATGTAACAGGAGCTTCAGTTTTTTCCGCTATAAGGGGCTGCTCCGCAACAGCTGTGTCCATCGGACTAAAGTGCAGTGTGCTGAATTTTAGGGTCGAGTCCGCTGCAAATTTTACTTCATAGGACTGATTGTCAAAATCCATTCTATAGGTTGCCAAGCCTTTTTCGAAAGAGAGGATATCCGAACTCTTCACCCTTCCAAGGGGATAGATCTCTTCGAGCATTTGGGTGAATCTGGGAAGATTATACTGCGTTTTGAAAGAATCACTCGCTAAATTATACGCAGAGTCTGTTAATTGAGAATTAATAAAAAACTCCAATCTGTTATAAACTGCTCTGTTGATCTGTTCCTGGGGTTTTGTTTGGGCAAAGGTGTATGATGTGATGCCCAACAATATTGTTGTAATTAAATGTTTCATATCTGTTGATAACCACAAAGCTACGGAATGTTTAAATCCCAATCAATTGTTTTAATCGGGCATAGCCTGATTTACTGATGTTGAGCTTCTCTCCAGACAGCAATGCAGCAATATAAGAGTCCTTTTCGTAGGGTTCCAATTTGGCCAACTGATCCACCTTGATAATGTAAGAGCGGTGGATGCGGACAAACTGGTTTTGATCCAATGATTTTTCGAAAAATGCCATGGTTTTGTTCTTAAGATACATACCATCCTTTGTATGGATCTTAACATAGTCATCGTAGGATTCCAGGTATTTGACCGTATCTATTGGTATGATTTTTATCTGGGTTCCAGTTTTTACGACGATGCGGTCAATTTTTGTTTCGTCCTGAGCGGTGAGGACCTCATAGTTGGGCTGTGGCTTTTTCTCCGGTGCTGAAAAGCTGGCTCTGAATTTTTCCAGTGCTTTTTTGAATCGGGCAGGGGAAACAGGTTTGAGTAGGTAATCCAGGGCATTTTTTTCAAATGCTTTTAATGCGTATTCATCAAAGGCCGTGGTGAAAATAATAGCGGGTGGGTGATCGATCAATTCTAACATCTCAAATCCGGTTAGCTTGGGCATTTGTACATCCAAAAAGACCAAGTCCGGCTCATGGGTTTGAATAGCTTTGACGCCTTCAAAACCGTCTCCACATTCGGCCATGACGGAGATATCTGCTTCATTCTTTAGATAGCCCGCAATAATGGAGCGTGCCAATGGCTCATCATCAATGATAACGACTTTAATCATATTGAGGTATTTTTAAGGTGCTTATAAATATATTATCTATAATTTGGGTTTCAAGCAAATCATTTCTTCCATATAAAAGGTATAACCTACGCTGAATGCTGGAAAGCCCAAAACCTGTGCCTTTTTTTGGTTTTGACTGTTCCTCAGTATCAAATGGATTGGTGATCTGAATCAGCAGTTGACCTTCAGCAACGGTACATTTAATTCGTATTTCTACTTGGTCTGTTACATTGTAAAGTCCATGCTTAATGGCATTTTCAACCAAAGGCTGAATAATCATTGCAGGTAACTTGGTGTTGAATATTTCTTCAGCGGCGGAAATAGACGTATTCAAGCGATGACCAAAACGAACTTTTTCAATGTCCAGATAAAGTTGAAGATGATCCAGCTCTTCCTCAAGCGTGATAATCTGATTGTTCTCTTTTCGGAGTGTGCCGCGTAAAAAGTCAGACAGCTGGAAGGTCATATTGCGGGCTTCATCGGGATTGGTGCCAATCAATGCGATGATCGAATTTAAGCTGTTGAACAAAAAATGAGGCTGCAATTGTTGTCTTAAGTTATAGAGCTCAGCCTCACGCAGCAAGTTCTCGGATTCCTGTTTCCGTTTGATATTATTGATATTATCCTCTTGAATGTTCCAGACAATATTGATGATTGCAACAGAGGTCAGGATAAGAAAGTTGACAATACCGCGATACGGTAGGGTCAGGTCCAACAAATCAATGAAACTGGGCTGGATAAAGTAACTCATTAAAAAGCGGCTCAATACGGTACTTATGCCAGCCATGATCAAGCCAATAATAAGCACCTTCCAGATTTCCCTGGGTTGAGGTGTGTAGAAATTCAGTGCAGTGGACATCCCGTAACAACAAAACATCATCACAAGGCTATTGATGGATGAGTCCTTTAATGCAAGCTGCTGATCAAAACCCGAACGAAGCATCAATAAGTACTGTAACGCAAAATATCCGAAAAATACGGATATGCAGATTATACTTATTAATCTACTTTTTACACTGTGAAACAGCCTGTTCTTCATTGATTAAGCATTTTTTATCGTTAAATTACCCAAGATACATGTTCCCGTGATGTAGATCTTTTTATCGGCATCCGGATTATAGATGGTCTGAAATCTCCGGTCGTCGACAGACCCCAATATCGAGGCAACATTACTATAGACTGTCCAGTGCGGCGGAATAATAATACGTGCGCTGCCAAACAGCTGAAAGGTATCGATGACAATGGCCTGCTGAATATCCGCTTTTGTTAGGTCAAGTTCAATACTCCCAAACACATTTGTTAAATTGCCGCCCCGAAAATGCTTAGAATAGATTACCTTCTTTTGGCTGGCAAAGATGGAATTCAGGTTGAGGCTATCCTCAAACGATTGATGAAATGAGCGATGCTCCTTGTCGCCAAAAGCCTGCGGGTCAGGCGAGGCTTGTTGGCTAGAACTATAATGCTCATTAAAAGGCTTTGACGCTGGATCACTGGTTGGTACATCCGTCGAATTCTCGGTTGGAATATTGACCCGTTTGTCCCAATCATAGGGGGTATGAGGTGGTATGGGGTCGGAAGGAGGCACCATCGGTGGTTTTCTTTTGCTCATGATAAAGTAAATCCCGAGAGAGATGATGATGATAGGCACAGTCACCGAACCAAAATCTGAACGCATCATTCTCGAAATGAGACTAGCACCACCTATGATCAATAGGATAATGGCTGATTTCTTTTGAAACTGAGAGTTTACCCCAATGACAAGACCGATGATGATCAATATTGTTGGCCAGCCGAATAACCAATCTGGAAACCAACTCCCCAGGTTCAGGTTATTCAATAGTAAGAACAAGCCCACAATGATAACAATCGCCCCCACAATATTGCGGCTATTATTGCTGTTTGGTATGATAGGTTCTTTTTCCATAATGTTTTTAATATTTATGACTCAAAGATAGAGACACCAATAAATACTGTACATTAGCTTTAGGTAATACAACTTATATTTTCGGTAAATGTAATGATTTCGTCGGTAAAAAATCTGGAAGTTGAATTTTTATCCCCCTTTCGAATAGGATGAATCTATCAATTTTACGGATTATTGTCTTTTTTTTTAATATTATTTGGTGTATTAAAATGAATTATTATATATTTATCAAAGATTAAGATTACTTTAAACTTAAATAACAACCAATGGGAGATTTTGAAAACAAAGAGCGTGAAGAAGTTTTTTCAAAAAAGGTGAGAGCAGGCAAGCGTACTTATTTTTTTGATGTAAAAGCAACTCGATCGAACGATTACTACATTACTATCACAGAAAGCAAGAAGCGCTTTGAGGATGGCCAGTTTATTAAGCATAAGATTTTCTTATACAAAGAAGATTTTGAGAAGTTTGCTGAGGGTTTGACAGATGTGGTTAATTACATTAAGTCCAATCAAGAAGTAATCGAAAAGCGTTATGAGCCTAATTTTGACGATGCTTATGCTGAGGAAGCTAGCAGTCGTTCAAAAGACGATTTTTCGTTCTAATGCTAAATGGAATGAAATATCAATGAAAAAAAGAAATAAAGCCACATCAGTGGCTTTTTTTATGTAGTCTATTTCCTAGTCTGAAGGAACTGTAGCGGCCTTATAAACTAGTCAAAAAATCATTCAAGACAGCATTGAACTTGTCCGGTTCTTCAAGATTGGGTAAATGTCCGGACTCCTCAAATTCCATGAACCTTACATCGGGAATATTTTCGATCAGCACATTGGTTTGCTCCTCGCTCATCAGTTTGTCGTGTTTCCCTTTAATGACCAGTGTTGGGATAATAATCGTCTTTAAAGAATGGGTCGTATCTGTACGGGAAGCCAGCGCCAGCTGTGTGGCACATATGCTGGAAAGTTCATTTCTGCGAATACAGCTCTTGATAAGTTCAACGGCTTCTGGATTTTCCTGGATCGTTTTTTCATAAAATACATTTTGCGTAAAACCGATTGCGAATGGTCTTCGTCCATATTTAAGTAGGGCCTGTATGGAATCAAACCGCTTTTGCTTGCCTGTATTGTCGTCAGCAAGCGAGTTTGTATCACATAAAACGAGCCCCAGAAGTTGTTGACCGATCAATTCATAAGTGCGTAGTGCGATATATCCCCCCATTGAAATTCCACATAAAACGACATGGTTTAAGTCCAGTTTACGAATAAACTCAACAAGATCTTTTGCAAATACATCAACAGAGAAAAAACCATGTCCATTGGTGGTCAGGCCATGCCCCCGAACGTCGATGGCAATACCGGTATAATCTTCATTAAGTTCCAAAAGCTGTTGTTTCCAGGTGTTCTTATTGAATGGAAATCCGTGGATAAATAGGATGGTTTTAGATGCAGGATATGATTTGCTGGGGCGGATATAATAGGAGATACTGATATCTCCAATGCGGATTTTGCTGAGTTTTAAATCTCTTTTGCTCATGAATAATAACATTTGTCAGTGTCTGAAAAAAAAAGTTGATGTTTTAAATATAATATTATCAACGAGATAAATAAAATCTTGTTTTATAAAGTTTAAAAAACAGAAAAAATGTTTGTTAAATTGATAAATATACCGATATTTGCGTCACCAAAACAGAAAGGCACATGGCTTGGTTTTGGCTGCCCAGCGCTCATAGCTTAATTGGATAGAGCACCTGACTACGGATCAGGAGGTTAGGGGTTCGACTCCCTTTGAGCGCACAATATCAAATTCTATTTGAGTGTTTAAAGCACTCCTAGCTCAATTGGATAGAGCATCTGACTACGGATCAGAAGGTTAGGGGTTCGACTCCCTTGGAGTGCACAAGAAAGCCAGTCATTTTGATTGGCTTTTTTTACAAGAAGATTGCCCAGTTTGCTGCGGTAGGGAGAAGGTCTTTTTGAAAAAAAATTTGTAAAAAAACGAATTCTGACTATATTTGCGTCACCAAAACAAATGGGACAGAGTTCTAAACGTAATGGTTTACTGCGCTCCTAGCTCAATTGGATAGAGCATCTGACTACGGATCAGAAGGTTAGGGGTTCGACTCCCTTGGAGCGCACGACTGAAAAGCCTAGTCATCATCTGTGATTAGGCTTTTATTTTTTAACTCGTTTTAATTTCTTAAATAAAACTATGCTAAACCTTGTAATATTTGGCCCTCCGGGCGCAGGTAAGGGAACCCAATCTGCAAAGCTTATTGAAAAATATCAATTGGTTCATATTTCAACAGGTGATATTTTTAGAGCACATATTAAAGGTCAAACGCCACTTGGTCAACAAGTAAGCCAGATTATTGCTGAGGGAAATTTAGTGCCAGATTCGATTACAATTGCCATGCTGGAAGAGGAAGTGAAAAAGAATCCCGATGCGAAAGGATTTATTTTTGATGGATTTCCTCGTACCGTTGCTCAAGCTGAGGCATTGGATGCGTTCTTAAAAGGTATTAATACCTCCATCTCTGTTGTAATCGCACTGGATGTGAATGAGGACGAATTGAAAGAACGTATCGCTAAACGTAAAGAAATCTCTGGCCGTTCGGATGATGATGCGGATAAATTGGTGAAACGTATTGATGAATACTTTACAAAGACAGTGCATGTGTTGCCTTATTACGAAGCACAAGGTAAGTTGTCTAAGGTTGATGGTATCGGTGAGATCGATTCAATCTTCAAAAACCTGACCGATATTATTGATAATTATTAATTGAATAGCGACTTTTTTAGACTGTAATATATTGTAATGGCGCAAGGATCGAATTTTGTTGATTATGTGAAAGTGTGTTGTCGTTCGGGACATGGTGGGGCAGGTTCGGCTCATTTGCACCGTGACAAGCATACCGCTACGGGTGGTCCGGATGGTGGTGATGGTGGCCGCGGTGGTCACATCATTCTAAAAGGGACCTCTAATCTTTGGACTTTGCTCCATCTGAAATATCGTAAACATATCATCGCTTCCAATGGTGAGTCCGGTGGTAGTTCTTTGCGAACTGGTGCTACCGGTCGTGATGAGATACTGGAGGTGCCTTTGGGCACTATCGCAAAAGATGCCGAGACCGGGGAGGTGCTATTTGATATCACAGAAGACGGCGAAACAAAAATCTTGGTTCCCGGCGGAAAAGGTGGTTTAGGTAATTGGCATTTCAAGTCACCCACCCAGCAAACACCCCGATTTTCACAGCCTGGAATGCCAGGTAAAGAGCAATGGATGGTTCTCGAACTGAAGGTGCTGGCGGATGTTGGTCTAGTAGGTTTTCCAAATGCTGGTAAATCGACCTTGTTATCCGTTGTCTCAGCCGCAAAACCCGAGATCGCCAATTACCCTTTTACAACATTGGTCCCTAACCTTGGTATGGTCAGCTACCGTGATAACCGGTCTTTTGTCATGGCAGATATCCCGGGGATAATTGAAGGTGCTTCTGAAGGGAAAGGATTAGGCTATCGTTTCTTAAGACATATTGAACGGAATTCTGTGTTATTGTTTATGGTGCCTGCTGATACGGACCGGACAATCCGTGAAGAATATGCCATTTTATTAAATGAATTGACGGCTTATAATCCTGAACTGGCGGATAAACCCAAATTGTTGGCTATTACGAAGTCTGATATGCTAGACGAAGAGTTGGAAAAAGAAATGGAGCAAGAACTACCAGAAGCTGTACCTTATATTTTCATTTCTTCAGTGACAGGCAAGAATATATTGCCATTGAAGGATATGATCTGGAAAGCAATAAACTCCTAACAGTTGACAAAATAAACAGGAAAGGCGCTTCGGAAGAGGTGCCTTTCTTTGTTTATGTAGGTATCATCTTAAGCCTAATGCCAATTTTTAATCACTTTTTAGACAATAATTAGTCATTATTTATTCAGTTCACACTGAGTGATTACTGAACAAGCACTGAACAATCACTGAACAAGCATTGTCAAAAAGCCTAATTTGACCACTGGTTGATCCTAATTTGCTGCAACTAAAAATTAAAAGAAAAAAGGATGGAGCTACGCTAACGTAACAAAAAGATTGCTGTTATACGGCAAGAGTGCATTTTGGAAATAAGATGAGCTAAGGCGTCGCATAGTGTCCAAAAAAAAGTATGTTTTTAAGTTTTTTTTATTAATTTCAATCTATTATTTACGCACTGATAGACGAGTGGTTTTTAGTTACACGCCAAATTAAATCTAAATGAAAACAGAAGACGAAAAATATTGTGTAGAATGTGGCCAGGTGATTAATGTCAAGGCTGAGGTTTGCCCATTTTGTGGGGTCAGACAACCTGTATTCTATGCCAATCAGCCTTTTCAACAACAGGCTGGTAAAACTCAGGATGATCGATGGTTGCCCGCTTTATTATTTTGTTTTTTCCTTGGCCCATTTGGGGCACACCGATTCTATTTGGGGCAGATCGGTACTGCAATTATCCAATTGGTGACTTTAGGTGGCTGTGGGATATGGTGCCTGATCGACCTGATTATGATTATTGTTGGTAAGTATAAGGATGCGGATGGACAGTATATTAAAAGTCCGATAAACAATAATTAATGACTTCCCATATACTAAAATACCTTCGTGTACATTGGATTTATTCCATGATATTGGGGTATTTTGGTATTTCTATTTTGCTCTATCTGTTTTTGGATATACATATCTTGGTGCCTTGCCTTTGGAAAAGCATAAGCGGATACGAATGTCCGGGTTGTGGCCTGACCACGGCTTTTATGGCCTTATTGCAGTTGGACTGGCAAAGGGCCTGGGCCGCAAATCCATTGATTTATATTCTTGTGCCTGCTATTATTTTATTGATTTTAAGGGATTTTGGACGGTTTAGAGCCGCTCAGATGATCCATCAATAAAATAATTAAAAAATGTTTTTCACTTTTCAGGGATATCTTGTAACTTTGTCTCCCGTGAAAATTAAAGTAGAGTCTTTATTGGTAGGTGCCTTAGGAAACGGTTTGTCAATCGTGAATGATGCATTGTTAATTGATATTTTAGCCCATTTGAGGGCTTTTTTTATATCCAATGAAGAAGGCTTTAGGATTCAGCAGATCAAAAAAGATACACATTTTATAATATTACATCGATAATGACCAACTACAGCAAATTGCCTGCAATTTTAGTTTTAGAAGATGGTACAGTTTATCACGGTAAAGCCGCTGGTAAAATTGGTACGACTACTGGTGAGATCTGTTTCAATACAGGTACAACCGGTTATCAAGAGATTTTTACAGATCCATCTTATTTTGGACAAATCATGGTAACCACCAATGCACATATTGGTAACTATGGTATTGATGAGGATGATACCGAGTCGAATCAAATTCAGATCGCAGGATTGGTTTGTAAAAACTACAACATCAACTATAGCCGTAAAATGGCAGATGAATCTATTCAGAACTATTTTGAAGCAGGAAACTTAGTCGGTATTTCAGATGTGGATACGCGTTCTTTAGTGAGACATATTCGTGATAAAGGAGCGATGAATGCTATAATTTCTTCAGAAACACTTGATGTGGAGGAGTTAAAAAATCAACTGGCAAAAGTCCCTTCAATGGACGGTCTTGAACTGTCTTCGAAAGTAACGACGTCAGAACCCTATTTCTTTGGTAATGAAAATGCTTCATTACGTGTTGCGGTATTGGATCTGGGGATCAAGAAAAACATCCTGCGTAATTTTGAAGCACGCGATGTCTATACAAAAGTGTTCCCGGCAAAGACTACATTTGAGGAAATGGAAAAATGGAATCCAGACGGTTACTTTATTTCGAATGGCCCTGGTGATCCTGCGCCAATGGACTATGCTGTTGAAACCGTAAAATCTATTTTGAATGCACAAAAGCCAATGTTTGGTATATGTCTGGGACATCAGATCTTAGCTTTGGCAAATGGTATTCGTACCAGTAAGATGCATAATGGGCACCGTGGTATCAATCACCCCGTTAAGAACATCATTGCCAACCGATGTGAAATTACCTCCCAAAATCATGGTTTTGGAGTTGTTGCAGACGATATCCGAAATTCAGAAAATGTGGAAGTAACCCACGTCAATCTGAACGATCAATCGATCGAGGGAATCCGTATCAAAGGAAAGAAAGCGTTCTCGGTACAATATCACCCAGAGTCTTCACCTGGTCCACATGATTCCCGTTACCTGTTTGATGATTTTATTGCCATGATTAAAAACTAAGTACAGTCATAACGATAAAAAAACCTCCACTCAATGGAGGTTTTTTTATCGTAGGTATAGTAACAATTATTTATATCGGGTATATTTTATTCATAATAAATGACGATATAAATACATTTTTTGTTATATTTGATTGTGAAATATGGCTGTAGATAAGAGTGTGTCTTATTTACACTAAGTAATGAAAATAAATTATAGTCTAATAAAGAGATGAGTTTAATTATCGATGTTCATGCGCGTCAAATTTTGGATTCGCGCGGTAACCCTACGATCGAAGTAGATGTTACTACACAAAATGGTTTTGTTGGTCGTGCAGCTGTTCCTTCAGGTGCTTCAACAGGTGTTCACGAAGCAGTAGAATTGCGCGATGGCGACAAGTCAACCTACTTGGGTAAGGGTGTCTTGAAAGCAGTTGAAAATGTGAATACCAAAATTGCGAAAGCTTTGGAAGGTGTGGATGTTTTCGAACAAAATGCCATTGATAAGATCATGATTGATTTAGACGGTAGTGAAAATAAAGGGAATTTAGGTGCAAATGCTATTTTAGGCGTTTCTTTGGCGGTGGCAAAAGCAGCTGCTCAAGAGTCTCGTCAACCTTTGTATCGTTACATCGGTGGTGTGAACGCCAATACCCTGCCTATTCCAATGATGAATATCATCAACGGTGGATCTCACTCTGATGCGCCTATCGCATTCCAGGAATTCATGATTATGCCAGTAGGTGCCCCTTCTTTCTCAGAAGCACTGCGCTGGGGAGCTGAGGTTTTCCATACCTTGAAGAAAATCTTGCACGATAGAAATCTTTCTACTGCTGTAGGTGATGAAGGTGGGTTTGCACCGACTTTTGAAGGTACAGAAGATGCGATCGAAACTGTATTGAAAGCAATTGAAACTGCAGGTTACAAACCAGGACAGGATATCTGTTTGGCCTTGGATTGTGCGTCATCTGAGTTCTACAAAGATGGTAAATATGATTACACGAAGTTTGAAGGTGATAAGGGTGCTGTACGTACAAGCGAAGAACAAGCAGGCTATTTAGCAGAGTTAACGGCTAAATACCCAATTATCTCGATCGAAGATGGTATGGCTGAAGATGATTGGGCTGGCTGGAAAACATTGACTGAGAAAATCGGTGACCATGTACAACTTGTGGGGGACGATCTTTTTGTAACAAATACGAAACGCCTTCAACAGGGAATCGATACAGATACAGCAAACTCTATTTTGGTAAAAGTAAACCAAATTGGTTCGTTGACAGAAACAATCAATGCAGTGACTTTAGCTCAGAATTCTGGATATACTTCAGTGATGTCGCACCGTTCCGGTGAAACTGAAGATGCTACAATCGCTGATTTGGCTGTTGCATTGAATTGTGGCCAGATCAAAACAGGTTCTGCATCTCGTTCTGACCGTATGGCTAAATACAATCAATTGTTGCGCATCGAAGAAGAATTGGGTGGCAATGCCCGTTTTATCGGTAAAGATTTTAAATACGCAAAAAAATAAGCTGCGGATTACAGCAAATGAAAAAGGTCGAAGTTTATACTTCGACCTTTTTTATGTTGTCAATATATCCAGATGATTCCCAGTATTAAAATAAGCTGTTTTGGCTTCCATTTTTATTGGGATACTTTAAATTCAGGCCAAACGTAGCGTTCATTTTTTTGATAAAATGAGCCGCAAGTAAAGGTGATTCAACCTCGATATTTTGATGGATAAAGAAATATAATTTCTGTAGCCCATTGTCACGCCAAAGCTTTAACAGGTCGATCCACTGATCCAGGCGCTCATAATCCGAAGGATGGTTGGCTCCCACATAACGAACAAAAGCGATGGGGCTGGTCAAACGCATGTGGAGCATATCCCTTCTGCCGGCCGTGTCAACCAGTACATTGGTAACTTGGGTTTCTTCCAGCAACGCATAGAGCTCTTTCGTTACCTCCGGTTTCGAAAACCAGTCGCGGTTTCTTACCTCCAAGGCTAGTGGGACCTCTTTTGGCCAGTCATGCAAAAATAATTTCAAGCGGGCCATATCCTTGGGACTGTAGTTGTCGTGCATCTGCAGAAAAACCATGCCTAGTTTTTCGTCAAATCGGCGGATGGCATCCGTAAATAATTTTACCTTATCTGCCGTGTTGAGCAACCTGCTGAAATGGCTGATCGACTGTGGGACTTTTGGGAAAAACTTGAAATCATCCGGAGTCTTTTTCTTCCAGGTTTCTACTTGTTCCAAGCTCGGGGAATTGTAGAAGGTTGCATTCAGTTCGATGCTGTTGAATTGAGTGGAATAGTATACCAGCTCATCTTTCGTCCCCCTGGGATAGAAGCCTTTTAAATCCTGTTTATTCCACTTAGCACAGCCCACATATACTTCGAAGGGCTGATTATTTTTGAAATGTTGTAGTAACCCTAATGTTTCAGCTGCTGTGGGGGGAAGGGTAAAGTCAATTTCTTCGGGATGGTCTACTTGGCCAAATTTCATATCATTTCTTTCTTAATTTATGATCAAATAACAGATGTGACAACAAAGCCAATAGTGTATAGCCGGTACCTACGGCGATCACACCAGGCCATTGGAAATGCTGCCACGCTTGAGCCGCAAAAAAAGTGCCTGTTGAGCCCCCAATAAAATAACTGACCATATATACCGTGTTTAAGCGATTGTTGGCACCCAGATTTAAAGCGTAAAAATCACTTTGGTTCAAGATATGCATGGACTGCAGCCCCAGGTCAATCAGGATGACGCCCAGAATCAGTCCCCAATAATAATTGCCGAAAATGGCGAACAGGAACCAGCTCAGCAGTATCAATAAGATGGCGTATAAGATGATTTTTGCTTTGTTTATGTAAACGGTCATTCTATTGACGAAAGCTGCTGCCAAAGCGCCGCAGGCACCGACAAGGCCAAATGCCCCGGCTGTGGCTGCACCAGCGAAAAAAGGAGGACCTTCAAGGTGAAATACCAGCGTCGTGAAAAATGCTGAAAAAGCTCCAAATCCCATGGCGCCACGAAATGAGGCCAGTTGAAGTACGGGCTGGCTTTTAGCAAAGTTCCATACAGATCGCATGAGCTGTTGGTAGGTACCTTTAAAGTTAGGTAGGACTTCCGGGAGTTTCACTGCAATGGCAATTGCTGTGACAAGCATAATTGCTGTTGCGATCCAATACATCTCACGCCAACCCAAGTAAGAGCCCACAAATCCACTGACTACCCTGGAAAGTAATATTCCTATCAACAGTCCTGACATCACCATGCCGATGGCTGATCCTTGTTTTTCTTTTGAGGCCAGCTCAGCAGCCATGGGCACGAAAATCTGGGGAATAACAGAGGTGAACCCAATCAAAAAACTGAAGATCAGGATAGCCGTAATGGAAGTAGACAAAGCCATTCCTGCCAAAGAAAGAATAATGAATACGAAATCGATCAGAATCATACTCTTCCTGCTAAACATGTCGCCCAAAGGAACGATCAGCAGCAATCCACAGGCATATCCGATTTGGGTCAGCATGGCTGAATTGCTGACGGTAGCTTCATCTACATCGAGATCTTTGGCAATTAGGCCAAGCAGGGGTTGGTTGTAATAATTATTGGCGACGACCAAGCCCGTTGCGATGGTCATGAGCCACAATGTGGCATTGGATAATCTGTTTTCTGAACCTGTTGTTTGAATCATATAATTAATGTAGTTCGTCCCACAATTCTTGCAGTTTTTGTTTTAATTCCGCAACTTCATGCTCTAATTGTCCAATGCGTTCCAGAAGCGCCTGATCGTTGGCTGATGGCTGGGCCGTAGCGGTGTTTTCAAACGTTTCCAGATTGACTTCGCCAAGTAAATGAATATAACGTACCTCTTTATGTCCTGCTTGTTTTGGGAGCACAGCCAGATAACCTTCCTGCACTAGTTTTTCCAATTGATCATTGATATCCTGCAATGATTCAAATTCATAAAGCCGTCCGGAGTTTGAATTGATCTCACCCGCAGTCATGGGGCCACGGAGGAGCAATAGGCAGATAATTGTCAGTTCTGATGGGACGAGTGGAAATTGTATCGCAACATTGTGCTTATATTTTGTCACACGGGAGCCACCACCGACAACAGTTGAAATGAGTCCCTTTTTCTTTAGTATGTCCAAGGTATTCACAATGTCCTCATCGGTATATTGAACAACCGGCTTCCGGGAAGTTTTTTGGTTACACGCGGCCTGCAAACTGTTGATTGTCATGGGGTAATATTCTGGCGTTACCTTTGATTTTTCGATAAGTGATCCAAGGACACGTTGTTCCATGGCAGACAGTTGAGGCAAATTAATAGTTTCCATTTGATTGTTCAAGAATATAAATCTATGATTGAATATCGGCTTGATGCCATGTTTCCGTTAACAGGGACCTGCAGGTCTGTTATTCAAAGATGCCCTTTTTCCGATACAACTCCAAAATATCTTTTTCTTATCTTCGCATGAATTAAAATAAGATATCAAGGTGCTCAAAATAGCTTTTCGCCCAGAATTTATTCATCCGGTCAAAGAAGGGCATCGTTTTCCGATGCTGAAATATGAGTTGATCCCTTTACAGCTGAAACATGAAGGGATAGCCAATGATCGTAATTTTTTTAGTCCAGAACTGGCAAGTTTTGAGACCTGTTGCCTGGTACATGATCCACATTATATAGAACAGCTTTTCGATCTGACTTTAGATGCCAAAATGGTACGGAGAATAGGTTTTCCATTGAGCAAGAGCCTCGTTGACCGAGAACGCTATATTTTGGATGGAACGATCCAAGCAGCGAGATATGCACAGCAATATGGGGTGGCATTTACGATTGCCGGAGGAACACATCATGCGGGTTATGACTTTGGTGAAGGATTTTGTCTGATGAATGACCAGGCTACTGCTGCGGGCTATTTGTTGGAGCAGAAGTTGGCTCAGCGTATTTTGATCATCGATCTAGATGTACACCAGGGGAACGGCACGGCACATATCTTTAAAGGACATCCACAGGTATTTACATTTTCTATGCATGGGGAGAAAAATTATCCTTTTATCAAGCAGCGCTCCTACCTGGATATTGGTCTTGCTGATCACATTGCAGATGTGGATTACCTAAGGATCTTGGAAGAGAACCTGGTGGTTTTGTTCAGTCATATCAGACCTGATTTTGTGTTCTATCAGGCTGGTGTAGATATCTTGGCCACGGATAAATTAGGAAAACTGAACCTGAGCCCCAGAACCTGTGGCATTCGGGACGAATTGGTGTTCAGCACCTGTCGTCATTACCATGTTCCAGTTCAGGTTAGTATGGGAGGAGGATATTCACCGCAGATCAAAGATATTGTCAATGCCCATTGCCAGACATTTAAAATAGCAATAGATTTATATAATTTATAAAATAAGAATATGTTTTTTCACCAAGACGCAACATTTGAAGCATTATCCATCCACCGAGTCGGAAACAAAGCACAGGATGAATTTTATATATTGTCGGATGCCCCTGTACCTCTTGAAGGGGATGAAGTCCTTCCAGGACTTTTGATGCAATATTTTATGAGCCCTTTTGCGAAAGTCAACGAAGTATATCGTCTGTATCACCCGAATGAAGAACTGGACTTGAACGAGGTGTTTTATTTTGTCCGTCAATATTTCAAGGAACAACTTCCGTTTCATGATTTCTCCCAGCAGATTTCCAAACATCTTTATGAGGTATCCAACCACCCGAAGATCAAAGCAGGGGAAGTGTATGTTGTTGCGCTGAAAAATGTGCAGATTGAAGGGGAGGAGCACGATGCCATCGGAATATTTAAGTCCGAGAATAAAGAGACTTATCTGAAAGTGTACCCCGAGCAGGGGGCTTTTATGCTGGAATATGAACAGGAAGCGATCAATATTAACAAGCTGGACAAAGGCTGTATTATTGTCAATGTGGAGGAAGAGGAAGGATATAAGGTTCTTGTACTGGATCAGACCAACCGGCAGCAGGAGGCCGTATACTGGAAGGATGAGTTTCTGCAGGTACGTGTACGAAATGATCATTTTAATCAGACAGGAAACTATTTAAAAGTTTATAAAAATTTTGTTCAAGAGAAACTGGAAGAGACCTTCGAGTTGGAAAAGGCAGATAAGATCGACCTCATGAACAAGAGCATGAATTATTTTAAAGAAAAAGAGACCTTCGTACAAGAGGAATTCGAAGAGGAAGTGCTGGGTAATCCGCAGGCGATTGCCCTGTTCCAGGATTTTAGGGCTGGCTTTGAAGATGAATTTGATTCCCCTTTTCAGGCGAGCTTTGAAATTGCGGATAAAGCCGTGAAAAAGATGGAATCCTCTTACAAATCGGTACTGAAACTGGATAAGAATTTTCATATCTATGTCCATGGAAAGCGCGAGTATCTGGAAAAAGGATTTGATGAGGAAAAAGGCATGAATTATTATAAGGTCTATTTCGAAAATGAAAGCTGATCAGTCATGGCAAAACGCAGTAAAATAGCGGTTTTTATTTTAGTATTGCTCCTGGGACTCCTATTGCTATTATCCTCTATAGAAGACAATAGTTTATGGGTAGAAGAGAGGTATGCACGACATTTTTACAGATTTTATGGCTATATCCCCAGTTATATTTTGGGGTATATCCCATTTAGTTTTGGTGATATATTTTATGTTTCTGTTGTCATTTTCCTGTTTTACTTAGGAGGGCAGGTGTTACTGACCTTATGGCGTAAGAACTGGGGCAAAGCTTTCTCTACTTTTTTGTTTGCGATCAATCTGTTGCTTGGACTATACATCTTCTTTTATATTTCCTGGGGACTTAATTATTACCGAAAACCGATCAGTGAGAATGCATCTTTAAAGGTCGATAGCCTGCGTTTGGCAGATTACTTGATGGTGTTGGAAGAGTATCTGGATACCACGAATCTATTGCGCGGACAGGTAGACCCTGCACAATGGAACCAAAAGAAAGATATCATTCAAAAGGATCTGGCGAAATGGGTTCTGAAGGACAGTACATTTTCTTCATTTCTGTCCAATAGCCAGGTGAGGGCAAAATCACCATTAAGCAGTACCATGGTTTCCTATTTTGGAGTGTCCGGATATTTTAATCCCTTTACCCATGAAGCACAGGTTAACAGCGCTATGCCCGTTTTTTCTTTCCCATTTACTTATGTCCATGAGCTGGCACATCAACAAGGGCTGGGATTTGAAGACGAAGCCAATTTTGTTGCTTTTGTACGCTTACAGTATCATCCGCAAGCTTTTTATCGTTATTCAGCTTATTTGCAGACCACGCTTTATATGCTTCATGAACTGCAAGGGATGTATCCCGACCTGGCAAAAAGTTATCACACACGACTGAGTGCGCTGGTTCGGGCAGATATCAGTGAAGAACGCTTATACTGGAGCCGTTATACGGGCTGGATCAATGAGCTGATGGGCTTGTTCTATAATCAATATTTGACCCATAATAATCAGAAAGAGGGGATGGCCAGATACGACCGGATGACACGCCTGGTGTTGGCCTATGAGCTTAAAAAGAGAGGCTGCAATTAAGTAAATACCATGCAAAAAAGCAGCAGCAATCAGGTTATGCAGCTGCTTTTGCTCAGCATTGCCTTTATCGTTATAAGGTGGATATCAATTCAAATGTACCTTCGTTGCCGGGACTTCCTGAATAAATCTGCCCTTGAGGCAAACCCCGGAGCCCTGTTGGAGCAGTTTTGATGCGGTCATAAATATTTCTTAGGTCTGTGTTCGCATTGACAGCTTTACCGCCTGCGGCAACATCACCATAGATATAATTTGTCGCCTTTTTGTCCGTAACCTGAGGCTTTATACTCCCTGTAGCTAATGTAACTTTCACTTTCCCTCCATTTCCATTTGGAAAAGTTTTCGTACCATTAAAGGCATCATCACCTTTGGCAATAATATAGAGCGAGCCTAAGGCCTGAAAGTTGGCGTTGATGTCAAAATTCGCACCGTTATTTTTGCCATCTGTGCCGTAGAAAGTTGCTTTATTGCCAATTTCAGCATAGCCAATTGTAAGCTTCACATTTTTTTTACCATAGAAAGATAAAGTGGATTTATCCTTCATGATTAAAGTATCAATGTGAATGACAACAGTAGAATCTTTACTGTCAATATTTTTCTTCGCCTTTTTTCCAATCTCAAGTTTGGAGATATGTTGTGTTTCCTGAGCTTTTCCTGCAATGGCGAGAGCAAAGCTGAGAAAAAGACTTAATATGAATTTCGCTTTCATAAAAAAAACAATTAACTGTAACTAACTAGTAGTTTGACAAATAAGAAACAAAAGAGTTTAATTTTTAGCAAGATATTTTACAATTAATTTTGCTGTTTTTTCTGAAGCTCCTGGTGTTCCTAATTTCTCGGCCAGTATATCATAATTTTCCATAACACTTGCACGATGTGACTTGTTATTGATCAGCTCACCGACTTCATAGGATACATCATAGGCTGTACAGTCTTCCTGAATGAGTTCCCGAACGGATAAAAAGTTGTTGATCAGATTGACCAAGGAGATAAACTTGACTTTGATAACCAGCTTAGCTATCCATATCGATAATGCATTTGCTTTGTATACGACGACCTGGGGGACCTTTAAAATACCGGTCTCCAGTGTTGCTGTGCCACTGGTCACTACGGCAGCCTCAGCATTGTTAAGGATATCGTATGTTTGATTGAAGAGGACCGGAATGTCAATGCCTTTGAAGAATTGTTTGTAATAGGATTCGTCAAAATTTGGGGCACCGGCGATAACAAACTGATGAACAGGGAAAAAATAAGGTAGCTCCGCCATGATAGGGAGAAGTCTCGAAATCTCCATTTCCCTGCTGCCCGGTAACAATGCAATCAGGGGTTTGTCTGTAAAACCATTTTCTTCCCTGAACTGTGGGTTGAATTTATAAGCTGAAATAGCATCCAGCAAGGGGTTGCCCACATAATCGACCGGCATCCGCCATTTTTTGTAAAAATCTACTTCAAAGGGCAATATACAGAACATATGGTCAACAACCCGTTTGATTTTTTTGACCCGGCTTTGGTTCCAGGCCCACACTTTAGGCGAAATATAATAGCAGGTTTTGATCCCATTTTTTTTTGCAAAATCGGCTATTTTTAAATTGAAACCAGGGAAATCAATTAAGATAACGGTATCTGGCCGCTCTTTCAAAAGGTCATTTTTTACAATCTTAAGATTTCTGGAGATTTTGCCCAGGTTTTTCACAACCTCAACAAAACCCATAAAAGCCATCTCTGAAGTATGTATCAGTGCTTTAGCCCCAGCTTCTGCCTCCATCTGGTCGCCACCCACAATGTTGAATGTCGCATCGGGATCCTCTCTTTTTAAAGCTTTGATTAAATTTGCACCATGTAAATCTCCTGAAGTTTCACCAGCAATAAGATAGTATTTCATGAAATAATTTTTTGAACTGTTAAAGATAAGATTATTCTAGGGATATGATGAATTTGAACGCATTATTCCATATCTTTATCGAAGATGTTTAACTTTGGAAGAAATAGCCTGAATACAACAGCTAATTAATATTTTTGTCCTATGCAACGATTATGGTCTTTAGTAAGAAATAAGTATTTGTTAGCCACCTTGGCTTTCTTGGTATGGATGTTATTTTTTGATAGAAATGACTTTGCCACACAATATAGTTATCAGAAGCAGAAAGCTAATTTGGAAAGTGAGCGTTCTTTTTATTTGAAGGAGAATGCAGCCATTATAAAAACAATCAATGACATCAGATCAAATCCTCAAGAGGTACAACGTATCGCAAGAGAAAAATATAAAATGAAGAAAGAGAATGAGGATATCTATGTCATCTCCAAGGTAGCTCCTAAAGAGAATCCATAGATTATAGATGCTGATGAATAATATTTGCAGGAATCCCCGGATTCATACAACAGAACGGCCATCATATTGACATGACGGCCGTTCTTGTATTGTATATAGAAATATGGGATATTTTAATTAGCAGCTTGTGCTACCAGGCCAAGATAAAGAGGTCTTTTCTCATCATTGGGTTTGCCGATCAAGATCAGCGAATAGTAATAACCTTCGGCCAATTTGATGCCACTACGGCTGGCAATCGTTTTCCCTGCTTTGTCTTTCGCTGTGACGGTGTAGGTTCCACTCTTCTGGGCGATAAATCCTTCGTGTGCTGTTGCCGAATTTTGAGTTTCCTGTGCCCTGTCTTTCCATTCCTCAGGTGAAGGCTGATCAGCTATTTTCAGGGTTACCTGATCAGTGCCCTCAGCAAAGTTAAAGAAACGTAAACCTGATTCGCTTTCCTTGATGTCTTTATTGATCCGGTCGGTCGTGATGACTTGTACCGGTTTGGTTTTTGTACCATATACAAAAGAGGTATAAATGGTACTATCCTTGACGGTAACTGTGGTGTCTAGCAAAACTTCGTTGTATTCTGCAGAGATGGCTATTTTTCGTGCCCCGGTGAATAAGCCAACTTGTGCATAACTTTTAAATTCCAAGGGGTAATACGGGTTTTGCAAAGCCCCCCCATCGGCGTAATAAACTACCGCATTCGCATCATTATATCCGTTGACCATTGTAAATAATGCTCCAGGAATTCGTTGGTCGTCATTATCTTTTAGACAACTGGATAGAAAGAATGTTGTTGCGATAATAGCAATAAAATTAAATAATCTATAGTTTTTCATAACCGTGTAATATTAAAATCTATTTTCTGTGTGACACATATTGCGCTTGTGTTGTCTATTATACGGAGATGACACACACTTTGCTACAAGTAAGCATAAAAATAATAAAATTGTGGTTTACTCTTATTCATAGTACCGATCTTCTGAATATTTTTCAACGCGTTAATTGATAAGGTCAGGGATTTGGCAGGCTGCCTTTTACTTACTTTGCTATTTTTTCGGCAATTCTTTGAGCCAGGTCCGGAGTTGAGCCGGGGTTTATTGGGGATTTTGCGTCGCGTTTAGCGCTATCCTGTAAAAAGGGCATAGGCTTTGTTAATAGAAAAATAATCATAATTTTGAGCTATGAACAGTAGAATTAAAAAGATTGTCAAGGGGATGTTTGAACAATTTAGGCATCGTAAGATTACTGAAGCTGAGCTCGTCCAGGCGGAGTCTAAAGCAAAGAATCTAGGTGGCTATGTCGGGGACTTTAAATTACTGATCGCGATGTGCCGGGATGCCATCACTGGAAAATACAAGATGAACAGCTGGAATCTTTCCATCATCATCGCAACAATTATCTATGTGGTTTCCCCGGTAGATGCTATTCCGGATTTTATTATCGTTAGCGGCTGGATAGATGATGTTGCTGTCGTTGCATATGCCATCCGGAAACTTGCTGAAGAAATAGAAAGGTACAAGGTTGAAAAATTAAACTACGAAACTAGGGACTAAAAATAGATGTTGCCCCGTTGGATATAAAAAAAGCTACTTTCAAGTAGCTTTTTTTATGAAGAGGTCAAATTATTTTAATGTTTGAAATGTCTGACTCCAGTGGTCACCATGGCAATACCTTTTTCATTGGCCATATCAATGGATAGCTGATCTTTAATTGAACCACCAGGCTGTAATACAGCAGCGATACCAGCTTCGGAAGCGATTTCAACACAATCAGGGAAAGGGAAGAAAGCATCCGATGCCATAGCGCATCCTTGAAGATCAAAGCCAAAAGATACGGCTTTTTCAATCGCTTGTTTTAAGGCATCAACACGAGAGGTCTGTCCCACACCTGATGCTAATAATGTGCCATTTTTAGCAAATACGATTGTGTTGGACTTGGTGTGTTTTACAATTTTATTGGCAAAATATAAGTCTTCCAGTTGCTCCGCTGTAGGCGTTACTGCTGTCACGGCAACCATTTGTTCAGGACCTTCAACCGTATTGTCCTTGTCTTGGAGAATGACTCCATTCAACAAAGTCTTGAACTGTTGAGCGGGTAATTTTACGTCCTTGCGAACCAGGATGATTCTATTTTTCTTTGCAGTAAGGATGTCGATAGCTTCTTGCGTATAAGAAGGCGCGATCAATACCTCGAAAAATAATTTATTGATCTCCGTAGCTGTTGCTGCATCAACTTCACCATTCGTAATCAAAACACCACCAAATGCAGATACAGGATCACAGGCCAAAGCATCGATCCAAGCTTGTTTGATCGTTGATCTCGACGCAACACCACAGGCATTGGTATGTTTTAAAATTGCGAATGTAGGTTCTGCAAATTCATCGATCAAGGCGACGGCAGCATCCACATCGACCAGATTATTGTATGATAATTCCTTGCCATTTAACTTGTCAAACATATTGTCCAAATCGCCGAAGAAAACACCTTTTTGGTGTGGATTTTCTCCATATCGCAAAACTTGAGCTTTTTGTTCTGACTGTTTGAATACTTCAATTGGATTTTCTTGATTAAAATAATTGAAAATTGCAGTATCGTAATGGGATGAAGTATTGAACGCACGTTTAGCAAACTCTTTACGCTGCTCCAAAGAAGTATTACCTTCTTGGCTTGCCAAAATTTCTTCCAGTTCTTGATAGTCATTTTTAGAGGAGATAATGACCACATCGTTGAAATTTTTGGCGGCAGCACGTATTAATGAAATTCCACCGATATCAATCTTCTCAATAATATCTTGTTCAGCGGCTCCTGAAGCAACTGTTTCCTCAAATGGATACAAATCCACAATAACCAAATCAATTTCAGGTATTTCATATTGAGCAAGTTGCTGTTGATCTGATTCCAGTGGACGACGGGCCAAAATCCCTCCGAATACTTTCGGATGTAGCGTTTTCACACGCCCCCCCAAAATCGAAGGATAGCTTGTCAGGTCTTCAACGGGAACTACATCTATACCTAAATCTTTGATAAATGTTTCTGTTCCACCCGTAGAATAGAACGTGACACCGTACTTGTTTAATAATTGAACTAAAGGAGCCAGGCCGTCTTTATAATAGACTGAAACCAATGCATTTTTGATCTTTACAGGATGGTTCATTATGATGGATTTGTTTCGTGGCGCAAAGATAAGGATTTAAAGTCTAGATGTCAATAAATAAGTGATACAGATGATGAAAGTTAAGCAAGTGAGGGGGACCTTGCCCCCTGTTTAACTTTTATAGCAGCGCTAGCCCTAGGATAAATTGAGCTTTGCTTTTAGCTCTTCAGAAATCTGATTGGTAATGTCCCAAATAGGTTCGGGTTCGTCTGTATTGTTAAAGATGACCTGATCGCAGGAGTCCTGGAAAGGTAATAAATATTCTTTATAAGATGGAAGAACATGATTTTCCCATTTATACATGACATCGTCTTCAAAATAACCCCGTTCTACTAAATCGCGATGTAGCCTCCGTCTTAAAGCAATGTCCTGATTGGCACTTAAAAATATTTTGTGGTCGATGAGATCATTGACCTCTGTATAATAAAAAATGAATAAGCCTTCAATAATCAATATAGGAGCTGGCTTTATTTCTAATATTTTTGGCGTTAAAGCGGGGTTGTTGAACGTATATTCCTCTTTAAATATGGTTTCTCCATTAAAAAGGGCTTTAATATCCTTATAAAAAGCCGCCCGGTCTATGGATGTTGGGATATCAAAATTATAAAGCCTGTTTTCTTCCTGTGTTTTTGTATTGGCAGGAATATAATAATCATCTTGGGAAATTAAAGTAACCTCTTCTTTTTTAAAATGTTTCAGAAAACTATTTAAAAAAAATGTTTTCCCAGAACCACTACTTCCGGCAATCCCTATAACATATGGTTTGTTGTTCATTCTTATCTTATGCGGTAAGCGCTATTTTATTTCGATTAATTTTCTAAAGGCAGTCCGTAGGCAATTTCTACCTGAAAGCGTTTGTCCAGCGCTCCAATACTCGCTGCTGCAGACTTTGATAACACGACAATGGCGTTTTGGTTTTCTGCATTGTCATTGAACTTACCGACTACTTTTGCATAAGTGACACTTTTGGTCATTGGATTGGTGATCTTAAGGATGGTACCCACTGGCGCACTTTTATGAAGAGCCAGATTGCTTGTTCCTTGTGAAGACAATCCATCCATCCAAACACCGATACCACGTTCCGATTTTTCACGTATACCATAGCGATTGGTAGAAATTTGATGGGCTTCTTTATCATCATCTTGAGTCGAATCAGTAATGACTTCTATTCCCGTTGGTTCGACTAATTTAGGCCTTTCCGGTGGTAAAGGTTTGTTTGGAATCATTAATTTCATACCACCGCTAATGTTGTTATTGCTGAGATTATTGGCCCTTTTGATGTCTTCTACTGAGATACTGAATCGCTTGGATATGGCGTAGAGTGTTTCTTTCTCTCCCACAATATAGGCTGTATAACCCTGTTGTGGATTGCGGGGATTTTGCGGACCGTTGTTACTTGAGATATTGTTGTTGACCGGCTTGGCTTTGCGGCCTGTCGGTACCTTGACGATCCGGCCAAGACTTAAGGTACCATTGCCATTTATTTTGGTCAATTGTCCTACCGTGGTTTTGTATTTTTTACTTAATTGATAATAATTATCTCCTTTTTCAATTTTAAAAAGAACGTATTCTTCTCCATTGATCATTTCCGTTCCCACAGAATCTGGAACAGCATACAGGGGATATGAAACCGAAATTTTAGCTTCAACCTGTTGAATAGATAGCATCGCGATCGATAAAAGAGCTATCTTTTTATATGTATTTAATTCGAATAAAACTTTCATATATTTTGCAATTATACTAAATACGAAACAAACTCCCGTTTATTATCTGTCAAAAGAAATATTTGTTTGTTCACGAGGAAATGGATGTTGAAAAACTTTAATTGCAATTGGGAAACCGCAACTAAGGAGTCAAGCATGGTGTCTTTTGTTGATCGAACTATCCGGATTTGATAGTGATTATCTTTATTTTTTTCATAGAAAGCCCAAATAAAATAGTCATTCAAAGCATTTATCCAAAGGTCATCATGTATGATGAAGTCTGTCAAAAAATGGGGTATTTCACCCTTGTAGATTACTGGATAGACTATCTTGCTTTCGTAAGGTTTAATAGCTGCGGTTTTTTTGTCCCCCATTGTCATCGTACTGAGGTTCAAAAACAATTCTAGCCCCTGTTCGATCATCTTGGGCCGCAGGAGCAGGCCTTTGTCTACTAGGTTGAGAAAGAGGTAATTGAACCAGGTTTCCTGTTTTTCCGGATCATAACAGTCGATCACATGAACACCGGCATCAATAGGGGAGCTGTCTGAAATTTTTTTTAAAATTAATTTTTGGCACTGTATCCCGGCCAGTATCCATTCTTTGGAAATTCCCTTAAAATCCTGGACGATAAAATCACCACCAAAGGTGATGACATTGAAATAGGGAAAGGTGTCATCGGGATTTCTGGTTTCTATGGCGATCAAACTGTTTTCGGCATCGACTTCTATGCGCCAAATGGGATAAGTAAAAAGAATACCGAATGCTTTTGAGATTGTTTGATTTGCCATGTGATTTTCCACCCAGATGACAAACTTAGATAAACTTGCTTTTATATACAAATCGAAGTTGAGGTATCCAAAAGAGTTTGTTGTCTATTTCTCTTTGATGAAAGATTTTTCCAGCTGAAAAGACTGTCAGACAGGTTAAAAAAACCTTCATGATTTCACAGGTCGCCAACAGTAATGAAAGCGGACTGCAGGTTCTTTCTGGCCTTTGAAAACAAACACTTTCAGAAAAAATACAGGTAAAGATAGGGGGCAGGGCAAACATAAAAAAACGTCCAGGTTCTCTGGACGTTTTTTGAAGCTCATGTAAAAATTACTTTAGAATTTTGAACCAATGGTCAGCATAACACTGGTACGTTGATTTTTTATATCAGCTACCGGACTTGCGGTGTTCCAATATTGCTCGTCAATAACATAGGGGCTTTCCTTATAATTGATTGCATTATAAGCGCCGGTCAGATCTATATATAGGCCGCGACTAAGTTTTGCACCTACACCCAAAGAAGCCGTATAGTTTGTATAATCAGCATTTTTATATGGATTACCACTGTAGTTAAAACCAGCTCTTCCACTGAAAACATTGTCGAACAACAGCTCTCCACCGATCCGGGCATTGAAAGCTCCTTGGTAGGTATCTTTGATATTCTGATTCATGTTCTGCTCCAACGTTTTGCTATAATTGCCTACATCCTTAAAGCGCATGGCTCCGTAATCCACCCATTCAACGTCGGCTGTGATCAAGCCTTTGGAGAATACTTGACTGGCACCAAGAGATAATCTATAGGGAGTATTCATATTATACTCCAGGTAACTATGTCCTGCGTCATCGCTCGTACGGTATTCTTTAAAAGACTTGTCCTCGTCAGGTCTAAAATAACGAAACTCTGCATTACTGTAAGACTCGTCGCGGATACTCATAAAAGTGGGCGATTTGGCGGTAAAACCCATACTGAAGGTTGGCGTAAACTTGTAGATCATACCCAATTTGAAATCTACCCCGGTACCATCTGTCGCTTGAACATAATCGTCGAAGAGCTCATAGTCCTTATCCAACATTTCATGTTTTTTGACATTTTTCGGATTCAAAAATTCAGATTCTGGATTGACTTGTTTCAATTCGTTGGCGTTCATGGTCCTACCGTATTCAGTATACCAGCTCGAATTATCATAGGTGAATGCTGTAAAGCCTAAAGAGGCCCCTAGGTATAATTTGTTGCTATAGTTGGCTCCAAATGACAGCACTGATTCTGATTTGCTTCCTTTTTCTAGAATGGAATTCACCTGATCAAAACCATCTTTTCTGCCTGTGATGGGGATATAGGCGCCCGCATTTTTCGGGTCTACATCAAAAAGCAATGAATTATTGTAAATTTCCTGCCCCCAGCCATTCATGCCATTAGGACTAGAGATCTGATCAGAATAGGCATCGGTAATCGAACTCGTATTGTTGACACCTCGGTATTCTAATAGATTATTATAGACGTAATTTCGGTTGTATGCAATACCGACATTAAAATTTAACCAGCCCTTTTCTAGATTCCCGCCATTGCGGTAGGTTGGCAAGTGAAAAACGATTCCTGCATTATCTAAATTGAAATTGTTTTTACTGCTATTTGAATTTTGTCCAAAGTAATCCGTTTTGTTCTTATTGTTGAGGTATCTTCCTGTCACGGATATATCCGATTGATTAAAATATCCCAGACCGGCAGGGTTGCTTGTAATGGAGCTAATGTCTCCCCCTAATGCGGTAGAGGCATTTCCCATGGCCTTGAAACGAGCCGTTCCACCATTATCCCCTTGAGAAAATAATAGGACATCTTTTGAGTATTGCGCTTGTGCTATCCCTGTTGCACCAAATAAAAATGCAGTTCCAAAAAGTAATTTTTTGATTGTCATATTGTTAAGTGTCGTCTATATATCATGACATAGCATGCAGTTTTATGCATGCTATGACTTTATACTCTTTTTAACTATCGTGTACGTCCTCCACTTGATCGTGCACTTCCTCCTCCGGAGAAACCACCGCCAGAGCTACCTCTTGAGAAACCACCGCCACTCATGCTGCTTCCAGAAGAGCGAGACGATCCACTATTATAGTTCCGTGTAGGTGGGCTATATGGTCTTGAAGTAGAACCTGGATTGCTCGAGCGTGTTCTTGTTTCCATCGAACGCCCCATAGGACGTGACACACCAGGATTTGTCCGGGTTCTGGAACTGCTGCCATTATAGTAACCGCTAGAGCTTCGTGAGCTTGGGTAAGCGTTTCCAGATCTGGTTCTAGAACCGTTGGAAGCACGATTTGAAATGGTGCCTGAAGATCTTGTTCTACCGGACCGGTCGTAGCTGCTGCCACCGCGGGTAACGGACCTGTCGGATGTTCTTGTTCTTCCACTGGCAACAGAAGTAATACGTCCTCTGGAATCACGGGCTACACCTGTGCGGTCGTAGCCGCCAGAGGTTCTTGTCCGTGCCGACGAAGTACGTACATTGTAGTTGTCTCTATAGGATGAACGTGCAGAAGCATAGCGAGGTCTTGTATTTCCCCAATAGCCGCCGCCCCAATAGCCACCACCCCAGTAACCAGGACCATACCAACCAGCACCCCAATAGCCGCCCCATGGTCTATAGCCATACCAAGGTGAACCCCAGCCCCAGCCAGATCCCCAGCCCCAACCTAGACCAATGGACCAGGAAGATCCCCATCCGGAACCCCAGCCCCAGCCCATGCCGAAGGATGGACCATAACCGTACCAACCTCCAAAACCATAGCCATACCATGGATCAAAGAATGGGTCAAAATAGGTCATCCCAGGAGTAGCATAATAGAAGCGGTTGATACGATTGGCATATTCTAGGTCTTGGTAGGAATCCTCATTGTATTCCTGATCAGAATATTCATCATCATAATATCCCCCCTGTGCTTGTTCATTGGGTTGAACCTGGTCCACATCAGTATAATAGTAATCTGGGCTTTGGTAGACTTTTTGTCTAGCCTGCCCATTATTGCCATAGACATCGTCGCCATAGATTTGCCTGCTCGTTCCGCAGGAACCTAACATAAATGCTCCTGTAATGGCAAGTGCTCCGATAAATAATCTATTTTTTTTCATAATATCCTAAATCGTTATTTTCGATTATACAGCCTTATTTAGTATCTTAGACGCAAATTTCGTGGCGGGGTTTAATCGAAGTAATCAAAAATACAAATATTTTTTATTGAACGCTTTTCGTACACCAAATACAGACGAAATTTAATGTAATAATGTTACAATAATTTATCAATTTCATATGAGTAAAGGAATTACAAGCCGTGCAGACGATTATTCGCAATGGTATAATGATCTGGTGATCAAAGCCGATCTTGCTGAATATTCTGCTGTACGGGGATGTATGGTGATCAAACCATACGGATACGCGATCTGGGAAAGAATGCAGGCAATCTTGGACAAAAGATTTAAGGAGACAGGTCATAGCAATGCTTATTTTCCGTTATTCATCCCCAAATCGTTCTTTTCAAAAGAGGCTGCACACGTAGAAGGCTTCGCAACGGAATGTGCGGTTGTCACACATTATAGATTGAAAAATGATGGCACAGGTAAGATTGTCGTGGATGAGGATGCTAAGTTGGAAGAAGAACTGATTGTGCGTCCTACCTCCGAAACCATTATATGGAATACCTATCGCGGCTGGATCGAATCGTACCGTGATTTGCCAATTCTGGTCAACCAATGGGCCAATGTGGTACGCTGGGAAATGCGTACCCGTCTTTTTCTGCGGACGGCGGAGTTTTTATGGCAGGAGGGGCATACCGCGCATGCCACGCAAGAGGAAGCTATTGAAGAAACCGAACGTATGCTAGAAGTGTATGCGACATTTGCGGAAAAAATCTTGGCCGTACCCGTGATAAGGGGCCGGAAAACAGAAAACGAACGTTTTGCAGGCGCATTGGATACCTATTGTATTGAAGCATTGATGCAAGATGGCAAAGCTTTACAGGCCGGAACTTCCCATTTCTTGGGGCAGAACTTTGCCAAGGCATTCGATGTGAAGTTCACCTCGAAAGAAGGTAAACAGGAGCATGTCTGGGCGACCTCATGGGGCGTTTCAACCCGTCTGATGGGCGCATTGATCATGGCCCATTCGGACGATCAGGGACTGGTATTACCACCGAAATTGGCACCTATTCAGGTCGTAATTGTTCCAATTTTCAAAACTGAAGATGAGAAAATGCACATTGACAGTTTTGTGAACCAATTAACGGACGAATTGAAGGTAAAAGATATTTCGGTCAAATATGATGACCGTGATACCCAACGTCCCGGCTTTAAATTTGCCGAGTGGGAACTGAAAGGAGTCCCTTTGCGTGTAGCAGTCGGGGCAAGAGATATGCAGAATGGAACAGTTGAGTTGGCCCGTCGGGATACACAAACGAAGGAAACCATTGCACAGGAAGGACTGGCTGACCATATCGCACAATTGTTAGACAGCATTCAGGACAATATTTACCAAAAAGCTCTGGACTACCGGGCTTCACATATCACTGAAGTAAATTCCTATGATGAATTTAAGGAAGTTTTGGAAGGTAAGGGTGGTTTTATCTCCTGCCATTGGGATGGCACAGTAGAGACGGAAAAACGTGTGAAAGAGGAGACAAAGGCAACGATTCGTTGTATTCCTTTGGATGCGAAGGAGGAAGCCGGCGTATGTATCTTTACCGGAAAGCCTTCCAATAAACGGGTATTGTTTGCAAAAGCTTATTAATCGATTTGTTTATGCGGATACTCATTTTGGGATGTGGCTGGCTGGCAGAATCTTTTGCAGTAGCCATGACAGGTCAGGGACATGAGGTCTGGGCAAGTACGACACAATATGAAAAATACCATCGGCTTAAAGCTGATGGTATTTTTTCATTTATTATTGATTTTGATCGGGAAAATTTTCCAAACATGAAGATACCGGATCAATTCGACTTTATCTTGAATAGTATATCAGCGACACAGAAAAATAGTGTTTCTGTGCTTGAAAACCGTTTTTCGAATATTAGTCTGTTTCTGGAAAGGTTGAAGTGGACAAAACAACTCTTTTTGGGTTCCATTGGGATTTATCCGGATAAGGATGCGGTGTTTGATGAACTGTTTGCCGAGCGGGCCGAATTTTCTGAAAAACTGTTGCTTGCAGAACAAGCCATGTTGGCCTTTTCCAATACCCATGTGTATCGATTAGGGGGACTATTCGGCAAGGATCGTGTGTTTGCTAAATATTTTGCCAATCGCATCTGCGCCACAGGGGAGCAGACTGCCAATTTTGTCCATCTTGATGATGTGGTTAAATTGATCGGATTAGCCGCTGAAAACAATCTTGCACATCTGATCTACAATGTTGTGGCCCCCGTTCATCCGAAGAAGATGGAAGTGGTTGTGGCATCTGCACGGAAGTATGGTTTTGCGCTGCCGACGAAATTTGAAACAGGTCCTGCTTTTCAGAAAGTCGTCTCTGGCAATTTGCTTCAAAAAGAACTTGGATATCGTTATCTTTTTCCTGATCCAAGGGAATTTTAGCTGTTTTGCTTTTGTAAGGAACAAATAAATTAAATAATTTTATTATTTTAACATCAGTTCTACAGCGTAACCATGCAAATCATGTCGTTCTGTGGAAAATGAGTCTTTTGACGGAGAAGGCTGCTGAATGTTGGTCATGTTTAACCGCCGGCTGATATAAATTTAAATCATATTAAAATTGAGCGATGACAAATGTAGAAAGACATCAATATATCCTAAAGCAATTAAAGGAAGTGGGCATAGTTCAAGTCATTGATCTGTGTGAAGAATTGGGCGTGTCCTCCGTGACTATTCGAAAAGATTTGACCCTGTTGGAAGAAAGTGGACTGCTGTTCAGAACACACGGGGGAGCAACGCAGTATAATCCTTATACGACCGATCGTACCGTCTTTGAAAAAGAAAAGCTCCGTTCGGATGATAAAAATCGGATAGGTAAAAAGGCAGCTGAAATGATCGAAGAAAACGATTCGATCATCATTGCCTCTGGAACAACGATGCAGTCTCTGGCTAAGCAGATTTCACCCAAAGGCAATATCACCGTCGTTACTTCTGCTTTGAACGTGGCCATGGAATTGATTAAATATCCTTCGGTCGAGATTATGCAGATGGGAGGGACCTTACGGAAGACTTCGACTTCAGTGACCGGTAAATATGCCGAAAATCTGCTGCATGATTTCTATTGCAGTAAATTATTTCTGGGTGTGGACGGTATAGACCTGGAATATGGTGTGTCGACTTCAAGCGCCCAAGAAGCCCAGTTGAACCGCATTATGATCGATACAGCGCAAAAGGTTGTTGTACTGGCTGATTCCTCAAAATTTGGAAGACGCAGCTTTGGGCGGATCTGTGGTTTTGATAAGATTGATGTGCTGATCACCGATGATAAGGTAAGTGACGGTTTTGTGGAATCACTGGAAAAATCTGGTGTAAACGTCATCGTTGTCTAAAAATAGTAAAAGCTGTATAACTCGGATATACAGCTTTTACTATTTTTAGGATTACAACTTTTAATTGACACTCTTAATCAAGTGCTGGTTCCTGCTGGCTCAAACAGTGAAAGCTCCCCAAGCCCCAAATAATATCGACGGAGTTGATGCCAATTACTTTACGTGTTGGGAAACAGTCCTGGATGATATCTAATGCGCGTTGGTCATTAGCGTCATTGAAAATAGGAACAATGACTACCTCATTGGCGATATAGAAATTAGCGTAGGATGCTGGTAATCGCGTGTCATCATAGATCACCGCTGAAGGCATGGGGAGTTCGACAATATGAAGGGGCTCACCACTCGGCAATCTAAATGAACGGAGTGTTTCCAGGTTTTCCTGAAGAATGCTGTAATTTTCGTCTTCTGGATTTTCTTCGACGACTGTCAATACGGTATTGTGATTGACAAAACGTGTAATATCATCAATATGACCATCGGTGTCATCTCCAACGATACCGTCACCAAGCCACAATACTTGTTCCTGACCATAAAACTCCTTTAGATAGGTCTCAATTTGTTCTTTTGTCAGGTGTGGGTTTCTGTTTTTGTTGAGCAGACAGGCAGTGGTGGTCATCACGGTACCAGCACCATTAAATTCGACGGAGCCGCCCTCCATGACGATGTCGGGTGTGAATAAGGGATAGCTGAAATGTTCGGCGATACGGGTAGGGACCACATCATCCAGGTCAAAAGGAGGGTACTTTCCGCCCCAGGCATTATAGCCCCAATCAACAACTGCTTTTTGATGGGTCTCTTTATTGATGACAAAAGCTGGGCCATGGTCCCTGCACCATGCGTCGTTGGTTGGATTGAAATAGAACTCAATATGCTCGAAGTCTGCAGCTGCTTTCGTCAGTTCGGCAATGGCGAAAGCTTTCATTTTCTCATCGACAACATTGATTCGCACTTTCTGTCCCTGGGCCACAGCTTTGATAAATTCGCAGTAGGGCTGATAAATAGTTTCGATTTTTCCGGGCCACGATTCTTCTTTATGGGGCCAGCTTAACCATAAGGCATCCTGTTTGGCCCATTCGGCAGGAAATGAAAAACCTTGTTTTTTTGGAGAATTGTCAAAATATGCCGGTGAGAATGTTTTTTGTTGTTCCATACTTTAATTCAAGGATGTAAAAAAGCCACTTCAGATCCGGGACCACAGCACGAAGGTGTGACTGATCTGAAATGGCTTCTAATATACCATTTTAGTCTTCGTCGATAAAACGTTTGGTGATTGGTGAATAGGTCTCAATTCTTCTGTCCCGCAAGAAAGGCCAGTGTTTTCTAAAGTAATCGGATTCATTAAGATCCAATTCAACAACTTCAACTTCTTCTTGGTCATGAGAGCCCAGGTAAAGTAATTTACCTTGAGCATTCGTTACAAAGCTGCCGCCCCAGAATTTCATGGCGCCATTCTGCTCAAAGCCTACCCGGTTAACAGAGACAACGGGTACGCCATTGGCCACTGCATGAGATCGCTGGATGGTCTGCCAGGCATTGTATTGGTCATTGTTGGTTTCTTCGTCCTGATCTGTAGCCCAACCAATTGCTGTAGGGTAAAATAGGATCTCGGCCCCCATCAAAGCGGTGATCCGTGATGCTTCAGGATACCATTGGTCCCAACAGATCAAAATACCGATTCTTCCGAATTTTGTCTGAAATACTTTATAGCCCAGGTCACCGGGCGTAAAATAGAATTTTTCGTAAAAGGCAGGGTCATCAGGGATATGCATTTTACGGTATTTTCCTAAATAAGACCCATCTGCATCTAATACCGCTGTTGTGTTGTGGTAAAGTCCTTCGGCTCTTTTTTCAAATAATGAAGCGATAATAACAACACCCGCTTCTCGAGCGACGGTGGAAAGTGCATCTGTTGAGGGGCCAGGGATGGACTCTGCTAATGCGAAATTATCATAATCTTCTACATCACAAAAATACAAAGAAGTAAAGAGTTCTTGCAGACACACAATTTGCGCACCTTTTGCAGCGGCTTCTTTTACTTTGGCGATAGCTTTTTCGAGATTCTCTTGTTTGTTTGCGGTACAGCTCATCTGTACAACTCCTACTTTTACCTTGCTCATTCCTTTATGCATGTTTAATTTCAGTACAAAGATACTATTCTTAATTTAGAGCCTGTCTAAAATTTTACCGAAATTATTAATATGGCCAATTGCGTATTTATCGTTGCTCTATTTTGATGCTCTTTTGAGTCTGTTTTCTACTTCATATTCTGGCTTTGGCCCGCTAAATCCGCGAACATGTAGCCTAAAGTCCTTCTTCAAATAGCGATAAAGATATGTTGCCATAAGCGGTACAGGCTCGTAGATTTGACCGTGGGTATAAACAAAAAGGAGCTCTTAGAGCTCCTTTCGTAATCTGGCCACGGGAATATTCAATGCCTCACGGTATTTCGCCACGGTCCGGCGGGCAATGTTGTATCCCTTTTCTTTGAGAATTTCGGTGAGCTTTTCATCCGCCAAAGGTTTTCGTTTGTTTTCTTTGGCAATGCATTCTTCCAATATTTTCTTGACTTCTTTATTGGATACCTCTTCTCCCGAATCGGTTTGTATGGCTTCGGAAAAAAATGATTTTAACAAGAAGGTGCCAAATTCAGTCTGTACGTATTTTGAATTGGCAACCCGGGACACTGTGGAGATGTCCATGTCGATCTTGTCGGCGATATCTTTTAAGATCATCGGTTTTAACTTACGGTCATCCCCGGTCAGGAAATAATCATATTGATATTCCATGATCGCATTCATTGTTTTCAGTAGCGTCTGTTGGCGTTGTTTGATGGCATCAATAAACCATTTTGCAGAATCGAGCTTCTGTTTGACAAACTGCACAGCTTCTTTCATCTTTTTATCCTTCTGATCCGATTTTTCATAATGCTCAAACATGTGCTGATAATCGCGGCTTATGCGGAGCTCTGGAGCATTACGGCCATTTAATGTCAGATGGAGTGTGCCATCATTGTTGCTGATATGAAAATCGGGTATAATGTGTAGCTGTTTGCCTGCCACTGCGCCGGAGTCGCCGGGTTTAGGGTTGAGTTTTAATATTTCATTGACAACATTTTTCAAATCCTCCGATGAGACTCCTAGCGACTTTTCCAGTTTATCGTAATGTTTTTTGGTGAATTCATCCAGGTAATTGGCAACAACCCGGATGGCAAGTTTGATCGTCGGATTATTGGGATCTTTTTTCTGTAATTGGATTAAAAGACATTCCTGTAGATCACGGGCACCAATCCCTGCAGGCTCAAAATCCTGAATCACTTTTAACATTTCCAGTACTTCATGCTCCTCTGTCATGACGTTTTGGCCAAAGGCAAGATCGTCAACCAGGTTAATGATAGGGCGGCGCAGGTAACCATCATCATCCAGACTGCCTATGATCTGCTGACCAATTAAAAAGTGCTTGTCATCTAAAGCTAAGAGATCCAGCTGTTGCTGCAACTGTTCATAAAAAGAATGCTGGATAGCTACTGGCATCTCTTTCCGTTCATCATCATCATCACCGTAATCGTAGCCATTTCCGTAGTCCTTATAATCGTCTTCCTGTATGTAATCCTCCAAACTAAAGTCATCCGAGTCAAAACTTTCCTCATTATCAAAATTGTCGTCCGGGTCTTTATCTGGATATTCTTCTATTGGATCGGTCATGTTAGTCAAACTACCATCTTCTAAAGCCGGGTTTTCTTCTAATTCTTCCTTAATTCTGGCATCTAATGAAACCGTCGGAACTTGTAACAATTTGATGAATTGAATTTGTTGCGGCGACAGTTTTTGTAATAGCTTTTGTTGTAATGTCTGTTTTAACATGCTAATAGTTGACTTGTTTACTCTAAATTTAAACAAATATCAGTATTATTTTAAAATAAAATCGATAATAAATAAAAAGTAGGTATAATATTTGTGGAACGCGCGATTTAACTTGTTGAGACTGATGTGGTATTTTGGTGATGCTCAACATGCAATGATCAGATTTGTTGAAAGGGACGCCTCTTCCTATTTTTTGGACTTGTTTCCAAGGTCTATACTTGGCTGTGAAGCGCTTGTTTTTGAGTGTTAAAAAATGTAAATAGTTGGTTCGGGAGATTTATTTAGTTGTATATTTAGCCCCAGAAAATATATATAGGGACATATTGGACGGATTCAAAACCTTTTGTTGATGCGGTATGTTGAAGATAAGATAAATTTCCATTTATGTTTAAACGTATTAAGAATAGATTTCTTCGCTATTTCATTATTGCATTATATTCTGTTGTCATCCTGATCTGTGCGATACAACTTAATTTTTTATGGCTATTTGGGTATTCTCCAACTAAAAAAGAGATCATTATGCCCAGCCTTAATATTTCTACTGAGCTGTATACAGCAGACAGTGTGCTGATAGGGCGTTATTTTGATGAAGATAGAAATCCGATCCCATTTGACAGTATTCCAAAGACGGTTATTAATGCGTTGATTGCTACAGAAGATGTGCGGTTTTACAGTCATAATGGGGTTGATTTTTTAGGCCTGGGTTCGGGTATTGTTTCGACCTTGCAGGGTGATAAACGGGGCGGGAGTACCATTACCCAACAATTGGCAAAGAATCTTTATCGTACCCGTTATAACAAATCTGGGGGGCTGCTGACCCGTATACCGGTAGTTGGTTTAGTGATTACCAAATTTAAGGAATGGATGACTGCCTATAAACTGGAACAGCGCTATACCAAGAACCAGATCCTGGAGATGTATCTAAATACGGTTTCGTTTAGTAACAATGCTTATGGTATCGAGACAGCAGCTAAGCGCTATTTTTCCAAAGGTGCCAATCAGCTGGATCAGAATGAAGCAGCCGTATTGATCGGTATGTTGAAAGGGACTACCTTATATAGTCCGATCCGGAATCCTGAAAAGTCATTTGATCGAAAAAATGTGGTGTTGAGCCAAATGTATAAGGGGGGCTTTTTAAAAAAAGATGAATATGATAAGTTTGTCAAGGCCAAAATTATTTTGAATACAAATAATCAGGATGTCAATGCTGGTGGCGATTCCTATTTACGTGCTGCTGTGGCAAAATGGTTAGAGAAATGGGCGGAAGAAAATGATTACGATATTTATACCGATGGGCTGAAGATTTATACGACGATAAACTCCAAGTTGCAGAAACATGCTGAAGCGGCTGTGGCCAAACAGATGGAGGAATTGCAGCAGCGCCTGAACAATACCTGGTCAGGGAAGGAACCCTGGCGTGATCTATCGGGAAAAGTCATCCCTAATTTTTTGGAGAATTTAGCTAAGAAGACACCTTATTATACTTTTTTAAGTAAGAAATATGCCAATCATCCAGACAGTATCAATTACTTCCTGAATCAGAAGAAAAAAATGGAAGTGTATAACTGGAAAGACGGTGGTAAGATTGAAAAGGAGATGTCAACCATGGATTCGTTGAAATACTACGCGATGATGCTGAATGCAGGCATGATGTCCATGGACCCATATTCGGGTGAAATTAAAGCCTGGGTTGGGGGGATCAATCATCAGTACTTTAAATATGACCATGTGATGCAGGCCAAGCGCCAGGCAGGATCTACCTTCAAACCCTTTGTTTATCTCGCTGCTTTAGAATCAGGGATGACACCTTGTGATAAAATTACGGATAAACCTGTAACGATTAAAATTGACAAGGGGGATTCAATTGAAGTGTGGGAGCCTAAAAATGCAGACTGGAATTTCTCGTACCGTGAAATGTCCCTAAGGCATGCGATGGCAAGGTCCATTAATTCAGTGACGGTGCAGCTGACGGAAAAAGTTACACCTGCTAAAGTGGTGGATGCGGCGCAACGTTGTGGTATCACAAGTAAGCTTAATCCTGTCGCTTCCGTTGGCCTTGGTCCCAATGACGTGTCGGTATTTGAAATGGTGAATGGCTATGCCACGATGATGAATCATGGCGAGCACCTTACACCGGTGCTGGTTTCAAAAATTGTCGACCATGATGGCAATGTTGTTGCCACTTTTCAGGCTGAACGGAAGCAGGTTGTCAATAAACAAGATGCCTGGTTAATGACCTATATGTTGCGTGGGGGAATGGAAGAACCCCGGGGGACCTCACAGGGGTTGTGGGAATGGGACTTGTTTGACAAGGAAAATCAGATTGGAGGAAAAACAGGTACTTCTTCTGAATATGTGGATGGCTGGTATATGGGCATTACCAAGGATTTAGTAACGGGTGTGTGGGTAGGCTGTGATGAAAGAAGCATCCATTTTACGAATTCCCATACAGGAGAAGGTTCGCGCACTGCACTGCCAATTTTTGGGGTATATATGGAAGCTGTGTATAAGGATAAGGCATTGGGGTATACACAAGGTAAATTTCCCGAACCTACCGTTGAGATTACAAAATCTTATAAATGTGTGACACCGCGATATGTTGAGCCTGAGCCAGAACAAAGTGATTCAAGTAATTTGGATGAGCAGACGGAGGAAGGTGAATTCATTGGACCAGTTGAAGAGCCTACCACAGGGAGCACTGAGGGTATCCATCATGAAAATAATGCAGTATTAGAGCAGGCCACTCAGGAGTAATGCTAGGATAGCAGACAAAATAGAGCCATCGAACATAAGTTGGGTGGTTTTTTTGTGGAAGAGGGTTTTGGTGGTAACGGAAATTGATTTGATGAGCAGGCTTAGGCTGCATAAGAAGTATTTCTTTTTTGGTAAACCTGATGTTGTTGGGGGTAGAGGTTATTCCAATTGGGATTGTGTTTGCGGATAATTCTTTCAAGCTGCATTCTGGTGAATCCTCTCAGCTCATCCATTTTTCTTTTGGCATTTTCAAGGTTTGAAAATGCTTCGCTATAAACCATCCGATTTAAATGCGGGCCCTGATGAAAAATAAAATTATTGGACTGCTGTAAGGCGATAACCGTGCTAAATATATTTGAAGTGAAGTCAATTTCAACGTGTCTTCTGTTGTTGTCTGTCAATATATATACGATAAAATTACCCATAATGCTAAATTATTTGGACGTTTAAATTTTATTTACTAATTTTATTGGCACAATATTACTAATAAAATTAGTTTTTGCAAAATATTTTTTGAAAAAATAAGATGTCAAATATTTCGTCCAACTTGAAATTCCTAAGAAAAGGAAAGAAAATTACACAGCAGCAATTTGCTGATATCATGGAGATTAAACGGGCTTCTGTTGGAGCTTATGAAGAAGATCGAGCAGAGCCAAAATACGAATTGCTGAAGAAAATTGCTGAATTTTATGGTCTGACCATGGATGAGCTCGCGAATGATGTGATTGATGATAAGTGGAAACCTGTGCCCAAAAGCAATGCGTCTAATCTCCGGGTATTAAGTGTTACAGTTGATGCCAATGATCGGGAAAATATTGAACTTGTACCTGTCAAAGCAAGTGCGGGTTATTTAAACGGTTATGGTGATCCGGAATATGTCGCTGAGTTGCCACGATTTTCGTTGCCAATGTTTGGTCAGGGGACTTTCCGTGCCTTTGAAATTAAGGGAGACTCTATGTTGCCCTTGCCTTCAGGTTCGGTCATTGTTGCGGAGTATGTAGAAAACTGGCATGACATTAAGCCGGGGCAGACCTATATTGTGGTTTCGAAAGAAGATGGCGTTGTCTACAAGCGTATTGCTTTTAAGTTTAAAGAAGACAAGGGACTCAAATTGGTTTCTGACAATAAAACATATGAGCCTTACTGGGTAGAAACATCGGATATTTTGGAAGTATGGAAAGCGAAGGCGTTTATTAGCACACAATTGCCGGAACCGACTCCTGAACCGACGATGGAAACATTGACGAGTATGATGGCGCAAATGCAAAAAACAATTAACGCGGTTGTGGACAATTCAAAATAATGAAGAAATTATGTCCACTTAGGGTAGAGGATTTGTTTTTTACTTTATAAAATACTATATTTGCATATCTGAAAGGAAGGGGGCTCGTATTGCCCCCTTTTTTTAATTACAATTAATTTAGCATTTCTAGGATACAGAACAATGCAGGATGTAGAAAAACGGGTCATCGAACTCATCAAAGAAAAAATAGCAGATCGCGAGGATTTGTTCATTGTCAGTGTGAAGATGCGTCCCAATAGAATTTTAGAGATTCTTTTGGATGGCGATAATGGCGTCAATATTGATGATTGCGCGCAGGTTAGCAGGCATGTCGGCTTTCATCTGGAAGAAGAAAATGTGATTGATAACGCATATCGTTTAGAAGTTTCTTCTCCGGGGATCGATTCGAATTTTGTCCATATTCGGCAATATCAAAAAAACATAGGTCGTACCGTGCAGGTCAAGCTGAACGATAACACGAAACTAGAGGGTACATTGCTGGCAGCAGATGAAAATCAAATCCGTATTCTCCAAAAAATAAAGGAAAAAGGTAAAAAAATACAAGAGGTAGAAAAAGAACTTCCTTTTGATCAAATAAAAACAACAAAAGTGGTAATTTCATTTTAAAAATAATGAGTAACAGCAACATCAATCTGATAGACTCTTTTCAAGAGTTTAAAGAGTTTAAGAATATCGATAGACCTACTGTTATTACAGTATTGGAAGAGGTTTTTCGTAGTATGATCCGTCGTCGTTTTGGTACGGATGAAAATGTGGATGTTATCGTGAATCCGGATAATGGGGATTTGGAGATTTGGAGAACGCGTGTCGTTGTTGAAGATGAATTTTCTGAGGATGATGATCTAGAAATTGAACTAGCTGAAGCAAGAAAGCATGATGAAGATTTGGAAGTTGGGGATGATTTCATCGAACAGATCACCTTGGAGAGCTTTGGTCGCCGGGCGATTTTAGCTGCACGCCAAACGCTTGTATCAAAGGTTTTGGAACTGGAGAAAGACGAAGTCTTTAAGAAATATAAAGATAGAGAAGGTGAATTGGTTATCGGTGAAGTATATCAGATATGGAAAAAAGAAATTCTAGTGCTGGATGAAGATGGCAATGAGCTGATATTACCTAAGTCGGAACAAATTCCTGCCGATTACTTCAAAAAAGGAGATGGAATCCGTGCGGTTGTACATAAGGTGGATATGATGAACAATAATCCGAAGATCATTATTTCCCGTACAGCACCTGCTTTTTTACAGCGTTTGTTTGAACTCGAGGTACCTGAAATTTTTGATGGTTTAATTACAATTAAAAAGATCGTTCGTGAGCCAGGAGAACGTGCGAAAGTGGCTGTTGAATCCTATGATGACCGTATCGATCCGGTAGGAGCCTGTGTGGGGATGAAAGGGTCCCGTATTCATGGTATTGTCCGTGAATTGCGCAATGAGAATATTGATGTGATTAATTTTACAACCAATCATTCGCTTTATATCGCTCGTGCATTGAGCCCTGCGAGAATCAGTTCCATTAAGATTGATGAGGAGAACAAAACTGCCGCAGTATATCTGAAATCAGATCAGGTATCTTTGGCAATTGGTCGTGGTGGACATAATATTAAATTGGCCGGTAAATTAACAGGCTATGAGATTGATGTTTATCGTGAAAATGATGAGTTTGATGAGGACGTGGATATTGAAGAGTTCAGCGATGAAATTGAAGGCTGGGTGATCGATGAGTTAAAACGTGTCGGTTTGGATTCAGCGAAATCTGTTTTGTCCCTAAGTGAAGAAGAACTTGTACGGCGTACTGATTTAGAAGAGGACACCATTAAAGATATCATACGTATATTACAAGCTGAATTTGAATAAAATTCAGCTTGTCGAATTTTTTCGATCTAACATTCGGAATAAATTGTTTATGGATGGAAAAAATCATATTTTTGTAATTATATTAAAATAGTTTATATTATAGATGACTGAAGGAAAAGGAACAAACTTGCTTAAAGCAGCAAAGGAACTCAACATCGGGATACATACTGCCGTTGAATGTTTAGTGAAAAAAGGATATGATGTAGAAGCAAAGCCTAACACTAAACTAAGCGGAGAGATGTATGGTGTGCTGTTAAAAGAGTTTCAGGGAGACAAATCACTGAAAGATGAAGCTAAACAAATTGTTATTGGCAAAATTCGTCGTGAGGAGTCGCCGTCTGCTTCTCCTAAAGAATCATCTAAAAACGAGGATTTTGAAGAGCATGAAGAGCCAAAGGAAATTTTGGTTAAGAATACTGTAGAAATCCCTTCTGTGAAGGAAGTCCCTTCAGCCAAGCCCGAAGAAACGGTTCATCAAGGCGGTATGAAAGTGGTCGGCAAAATTGATCTTGATGCATTGAATAGGGGCGGCAACAAGAATAAAAAAGAGGAACCTTCAAAAGCACAGCCTAACATTGCGAAAGAGTCACCAATAGAGGCAAAATCGGAAGTGAAGGCTGAAGTGAAGAAGGAAGCTGAAGTTAAAGAATCCAATACAGAAGCAAAAAAAGAAGAACCTAAGGTTATAGAAAAGACAGCGGAAGTCGTGGCACCCAAGGTCGAAGCTACTAAACCTGAAGTAGATAAAACTGAAGTAAAGACAACCCCGGTTGTAGAGACAAAAACTGAACCTGTGAAGGTAGAAGAAAAGAAAAAAGACGAAACAGCAACTAAAGCTGTACCAGTTACTCCACAGGTGGAGGCTGAGAAAAAAGAAGGTGACGATATCATTTCTGCCCGCGCAGAAAGATTAACAGGTCCTAAAGTCATTGGTAAGATTGAATTACCATCTGCAAGACCTTCCCACAAACCTGTGGCATCATCGTCAAATGCTGGAAACAACAATGAGAAACGTAAGCGTAAGCGTACGAATCTGAATGGTCCGGTAAGTGCAGGAGCAGGACAAGGTCATGGTAATAACAACCAGAACCGCGGCCCGCGTGATGGAAATAATAACCATAATCGGGACCAACAAGGCAACCGAGGTGGAAATCAGGGGAATAATGCCAATCCGAACAATCGCCAAGGGAACAACCCGCATCATGGTAGACCTGGACAAGGTGGAAATAACCAACACCAAGGTAGGCCTGGACAAGGCGGCAGACCCCAACATGGGCGTTTTGACAATAGAGGAAAAGGAAGACCTGTTGAAAATAAGGAGGAACCTTCAGAGAAGGAAATCCAAGACCAAATCAAAGCAACACTTGCTCGTTTAAGTGGTGCAGGTAAATCCGGTAAATTTGCGCAACGTGCTAAACTAAGACGCCAAAAGCGTGACGATGTCGCTTTACATGCCGAAGAAGCTGCAATGGAGCAAGAAATGATGGCAAAGGTATTGCGTGTTACGGAGTTTGTAACCGCAAATGAATTGGCCAATTTGATGGACGTTCAAGTAACACAGATCATTGCGACTTGTATGAGTCTGGGAATGTTCGTATCGATCAACCAACGTCTGGATGCTGAAACCTTAACGATCGTAGCAGATGAATTTGGCTATCAGGTTGAATTTATTAAGCCCGAAGATGAGGAAACAGCTGAGCTTGAAGAAGTAGATACTGAAGCAAATTTGGTATCCAGAGCTCCGATCGTGACTGTCATGGGACACGTTGACCACGGTAAAACATCGTTGTTGGATTATATCCGTAAGGCAAATGTAACCTCCGGCGAAGCAGGTGGTATCACACAACATATCGGTGCATATGCTGTAAAACTGGATGATAACCGTAAAATTACATTTTTGGATACACCAGGTCACGAAGCCTTTACAGCAATGCGTGCCCGTGGTGCTAAGGTAACAGATATTGTTATTATTGTTATTGCAGCGGACGACGCCGTCATGCCGCAAACAAAAGAGGCTATCAATCACGCACAAGCTGCAGGTGTTCCTATTGTATTTGCATTTACCAAAGTGGATAAACCGGGTGCTAATGCGGATAGAATCCGTGAACAGCTATCGGCAATGAACATCTTAGTGGAAGATTGGGGTGGTAAATTCCAGGCACAGGAAATTTCAGCAAAAACTGGTGAAAATGTAGATCTTCTATTGGAAAAAGTTCTTTTGGAAGCTGAAATGTTAGACCTGAAAGCTGATCCGAAGAAACGTGCTGTGGGCTCCGTGATCGAAGCGGCTTTAGATAAAGGCCGTGGTATTGTGACTACCGTGTTGATCCAAGGCGGAACACTGCGCGTTGGAGATCCTATCTTAGCGGGTTCACATTCAGGTAAGGTGAAAGCCTTAACCAATGAAAGAGGTGAACGTGTAAAAGAAGCTGGCCCTTCGGTACCAGTGCAAATTTTGGGTATGGCTGGTGCTCCGACAGCGGGTGACAAGCTTTATGTTCTTGAAAGCGAGTCTGAAGCGAGAACAGTGGCCAACAAACGTCTTCAATTGCAACGTGAACAAGGTATGCGTGCCACTAAGCACATTACATTGGATGAAATTGGTCGTCGTCTGGCTATCGGTAACTTTAAAGAACTTAATATTATTGTTAAGGGGGATGTGGATGGTTCTATTGAAGCATTGTCAGATTCCTTATTGAAATTGTCTACTGACGAGATCCAAGTAAATATCATCCATAAATCGGTGGGTGCAATCTCTGAATCAGATGTATTATTGGCATCTGCTTCGGATGCGATTATCATCGGTTTCCAAGTTCGCCCAACGCAAAATGCACGTAAGCTGGCTGAAAACGAACAGATTGATGTGCGTTTATACTCCATTATCTATGACGCGATCGAAGAGATCAAATCTGCGATGGAAGGTATGCTGGCACCGAAATTTGAAGAGAAAATTGTTGCTGAGGTTGAAATCAGAGAAACATTTAAAATCTCTAAAGTTGGTACCATCGCTGGATGTATGGTCCGTGAAGGTAAGATCAATAGAAACAATGATATCCGCGTGATCAGGGACGGTGTTGTGATCCATACAGGTAAACTGGCTTCATTGAAACGCTTTAAAGATGACGTGAAAGAAGTTGCCCAAGGATATGAGTGTGGTCTAAATATTGACCGTTTCAATGATATCCAAGTCGGCGATATCGTGGAAGCTTACGAACAGGTAGAAGTAAAACGTAAATTGTAATCAGTCGATTTGCGATCATATAAAAAGGCATTGATTTTCATCAATGCCTTTTTTGTTGGTCTTTTTTGTCGGACATTCGGGACTATAGTTCATACAGTTCAATGGGAAGCTGATCGGGATCGGAAAAGAAAGTGAACCTTTTTTGTGTAAGCTCATCGATTCTGATTCCTTCATGTGGGATACCTGCCTCTTCCAGTTTATTTATTTCTGCGGTCAAATCATCGACTTCAAAGGCTAGATGTCTGAGCCCTGCTGCTTCAGGGAAACTGGGGCGAGCTGGCGTCGTAGGGAAAGAAAATAGCTCGATGATATAATTGTCATGGAGTTTTAGGTCCAATTTATACGAATCACGCGCCGCACGATAATGTTCCTGCCAAATTTCCAGTCCCAGAACCTCTGTGTAGAATTTTTTTGATCGCTCATAATTGCTGCAGATAATCGCAATATGGTGAATTTTTTTTAAACTTAATTTCATCCTATTTTGCTCTTTCATATTGTTTTGGCCAGGGTGTATCGACGGATAGTTCTTTTGCGAAATGTAATGGAAGATGGGGGTCATCCAAAAAGCTCCGTGCAATTAAGATCAAATCGGCTTTGTTCTGCTCAATGATCTCGGCGGCTTGAGCCGCTGTTTTAATCAGGCCAACAGTAGCAGTTGTGCTGCCTGTTTTTTCTTTGATGGCTGTAGCAAATGGGAGCTGATAGGCGGGGCCAACATCGATCTTTTGATAGGAAACCAAACCACCGCTGGAAACATCGATGACATCCACGCCCTGCTCAGTAAGCAATTGGGACAGGAGAATGGACTGATCCAGATCCCAACCATTTTCTGCCCAGTCTGTCGCAGAAATACGTACCCAGAGGCTTTGGCTTGTTATTTCGCGCTGTACCCTGTTTATAATTTCAGTTAAGAAACGGATCCTATTTTCAAATGTACCGCCAAATTCGTCTTCCCGGAGATTACTCAATGGGGAGAGAAATTGATGAATGAGATAGCCATGGGCGGCATGGAGCTCGATAATCTCATAGCCGGCCTGTACAGCCCTTCTAGCGGCTTCACCGAATTGCTCAATCAATTCTTTGATTTGACCTATTTTAAGCTCCTGTGGGACATAATCTCCGCTATGGAAGGCCAGTGCAGATGGAGCTAGCGTCTGCCATCCCAGGGGGTCTGAAGGGGCAAATTGGCCACGGCCGATCCATGGTTTATTACTGCTGGCCTTGCGGCCCGCATGGGCGAGCTGTATACCGGGAACAGCCCCGTTCTCTTTAATAAACGTGGTGATTTCTTTATATTTCTCCAAATGATCATCGCTCCATAGCCCAAGATCGCCATAACTGATTCTACCTTCAGGGCTGATTGCTGTGGCTTCTTGTATGACTGCTGCGGCGCCACCAATGGCAAATTGACCTAAATGAACCAGGTGCCAATTGTTGGCAAAGCCATCTTCTGCCGAATACTGGCACATGGGCGATACGACCAAACGATTTTTTAACTGTAAGGAACCGATCGTTATAGATGAAAATAGTTGACTCATAATTGCTTGTTTAAAGAAGACAGGAGCTGTTTATACTCCTGTCCAAAAGATGTATTGTTAAAACCTTTGACTCCTGGTTGACCAATCACTAAGCGGTTGTTAGGGGTTGGTGGACCATAAAGAGGCCGATTTGAGCATGGCTCTTCGTGGTAGTTTCAGATTGGCGACAATGAGTTCAGCAAAATCTGCTGGCTGTAGTACGGTCTCGGGGTTGCCATCTGTAAGTCCTAATTCTTTGGACATATCTGAAGCAATTGTACTGGGCATTAAAGTGCAGACACGAATATTGTTTTTGCGCACTTCCCGCATTAAGGAGTCAGCAAATCCGATCACACCAAATTTTGACGCACTGTAAGCAGATGTTGTTGCTGCGCCATTTAGCCCTGCGGTAGAAGATACCATGACAATATCACCTTGATTTTTTTCAATTAACTGTGGTAAGACAGCTTTTGTAACAAAATAGGTTCCTAAAAGATTGGTATTGATAATCGCAGTCCAATCATCCACATGCATGTCCAAAACGGATGAGAAGGAAGATATTCCGGCATTGTTGATCAGGATGTCAAAACTGCCAAAAGTTTCCTGCAATTTATGGATCTGCTTTTCTACGGATACATAATCAGCTATATCAAATACGGCATAAGTGACTTCTGTTCCCAATTGAGCGAGTTCGGCAGCGGTATCTTTCAGTGCTGCTTCATTTCTGCCTGTGATGGCGACATGTACACCTTCCTGAGCTAGCGCGAAAGCAATGGCCTTACCCAATCCTTTTGCCCCACCTGTAATTAAGGCTCTTTTTCCTGTTATATTTTCCATAATATAAAAGTAAGGATGATCCTGTGGATTACTGTCAGATGAACCTCAAAAGACAGTCTATTTTGCTTTTTTAATGATATTTTCAATAATGGGGTAGGTATTTGCCCGTATGTCATCAAATTGATCGATGTGACGCCATTCTGCCTTTGTGATGTCCTCAGCGGTCTGTGGGATCAGTTTAGGAACCTTATTGACCCCCATTTCATACCAATTGGTCGTTTTCAATACAAATTCCCCGCTGCGTAAGTAATAGGTATGATACGAGGTGCTGATCTTCTTGCCTAAATAATTGATTTTAATGCCACACTCTTCCTCCACTTCACGTACTGCTGCCTCACGCATCTTTTCATTGTCCTCTACTTTGCCTTTTGGAAGGTCCCATTTGCCCAGGCGGTAGATAAAAAGATAGTCTCCATCACCATTTTTGACCAGCCCACCGGCAGCTTTAATAACTTTCAGCTTACTTTTTAGATTTTGAAACACAGTCTCATAATCTTTATTGATGTAGAGATATGTTTTGGGATCTTTATCAATTTCAGATTGTTTGAAAAGTTTTTGAAGTTCAATGTCTTGAATACTAATTGTTTGCGGGTTTTTAATTTTCGAAGGAACAAAATCTGCTAAAATTAGCACAGTTTCGTTCATATAAATTTTATAAATTTGCGCCATGAATAATTTAAATGAGGTTGAACAAAAAGTTGCTGAATCCTTATTGCAAATTAAAGCAATAAAATTGCAACCTAAAAGTCCTTTTACATGGGCATCGGGTTGGAAGTCTCCAATTTACTGTGATAACCGTATCACTTTATCTCATCCAGCGATACGCACGTATATTCGTCAGAAGCTTTCTAAGCTTATTCAAGAAGAATTTGGATCAGTAGATATGATTTCTGGAGTTGCTACGGCAGGTATTCCACAAGGTGTTTTGGTCGCACAGGATCTGGGCCTACCATTTTCTTATGTAAGAAGCTCAGCGAAGGATCATGGCCGCCAAAATATGATCGAAGGTGAGGTTGTTAGTGGTCAGCGAGTGGTTGTGATCGAAGATCTGATCTCAACTGGTAAAAGTAGTTTAGTAGCGGTTAAAGCGTTACGCGAGGCAGGTTGCAATGTTGTTGGATTGGTATCCATATTTACTTACGGATTGCAACAAGCTACCGATAATTTTGCGGAAGCAAAATGTCCTTATTTTAGTTTATGTAATTATGACGCACTGATTCAGGTCGCTGCTGAAAATAGTTATGTGCTGGAAGAGGATGTCGAAATTTTAAAAAAATGGCGATTGAATCCGGAAAGCTGGGGCGAAAATTTTCTACAGGGATAACTTTAATTTATCGTGATGACGACTATTCAAAACAGCACGGAAATCAATAAGAACGTCAGTGAAGTTTACGCTTTTTTGACTGACCTCAATAATCATGAACAGTTGATGCCGGAGAATATTTATAATTGGTCCTCGACTGCTGACGAAGCACGGTTTACCATTCAAAATATGGCAAAACTGGCCCTTCGTGTAGATCAGCGTGTGGAGAATGAAATCATCAAATTGGTACCATCTGAAAAAGCTCCCTTTGAGGTAGCCTTGCGATGGGAACTGCAGGAGCTAACTGGTACTGCGACGAAAGCTACGTTTATTATTGATGCAGACCTGAACATGATGATGAAGATGATTGCTGCTGGCCCCCTTCAAAAGCTGGTGGATTTTCAGGTGAATAAGCTCAAAGAACTGTTGGGATAAGTTATACGATTCAAAACATAAATAAAAAAGCTCGAGCGATATTGCCCGAGCTTTTTTATTTATGCTAGTCGTTCATTGACTTTTTTCCAGTTGACGACATTCCACCAATTTTTAATATAGTCTGCTCTTTTGTTTTGGTAATGCAGGTAGTAAGCGTGCTCCCATACATCAAGCCCTAAAATAGGGATGCCTTTTATGTCAGCAACATCCATCAGTGGATTGTCCTGATTCGGCGTGGAAGTGATTTTCAGATTGCCCGAATCGTCAAGGATCAGCCAAGCCCATCCTGAACCAAAGCGAGAAGCTGCCGCAGCAGCAAATTGTTCTTTGAATTTGTCTACGGATCCAAAAGCTGTATTGATCATCGTCACTAATTTTTCAGAAGGTTGGCTGGGTTTCTCAGCTAAACTTTCCCAAAAGAAATTGTGGTTCCAAGCCCCACCCGCATTATTTCTGGCTTTTGGTGAATACTTTGATATATTGGCTAAAAGCTGTTCTTCTGAATTTTCTGCAATCTGCTCAGCAACAATAGCTTCATTGATCGCATTAATATAGGCCATATGGTGCTTTGTATAATGGATTTCCATCGTCAACGCATCAATATTGGGCTCCAATGCTGCATAACTGAAAGGTAACTTGACTTGAGAAAATGTTAATGTAGCGGCATTTAATTCAGTTGCTTTCGCGGAAGCAATATCTTGTAATATTGATCCAGATACAGCAATGCCCAATGTGGCTTTTGCTGCATTTTGAAGGAAGTTTCTGCGTGTTTGCATATAATCTTACTATGATTCTTTTGATATAAATATAACGCGAAATTTTACAATTATTGTGTGTGAATTGTCTGTCAATTGTAATACAACAAAATTGTTATCAATTCAATCTGGATAGCTGTGTCCTGATTCTTGCTTTACATTTGTGTAAGCCAGAATCCTACAGTATATTTGGCTTATGTATGCATTAAGGATATCAAAAATAATTCCTCAACCTAATAATAACATTACTTTTCAGTTAGAACCATTAGCTGGAAATTATCCTCCATATAAAGCTGGACAATTCATCACACTTTCATTTCTGTTTGGTGACCGGGAAGTCCGCCGTTCGTATTCATTCAACAGCTCTCCGGACTATGATGAACCGCTCAGTATCACGGTCAAGCGTGTGGAAAATGGGGAAATATCCAGACTACTCCACCATCAGGTTGCGGAGGGTGATATTGTTCAGGCAATGGAACCCCAGGGCTTATTTACCTATGAACCTGAACCGCATCAGGTGAGAACTTTATTTTTATTTGCTGCTGGTATTGGCATCACTCCGTTGTATTCGATTCTTAAAACAGCGTTGTTAGTGGAGAACAGCTCAAAAATCGTATTGGTCTACAGTAACCGTGCTGCTGAGCAGACACCTTTTCGGGAAGAACTGGAGCAGTGGGCCATACAGTATCCGGATCGCCTCACGATTGTATGGATCTATTCCAACAGCAAATATCTGATGAAAGCCCGGTTGAACAGGGATTATATTCTCGCTATTGTCAAAGATCATCTGGTCGGCGCGGCAGAAGATGCGCTGTTCTATACCTGTGGACCCGTGATTTATATGGACTTATGCCGTTTTACGCTTTTAGGAATGGGCTTTGAGTCTAGTCAAATCAAGCGGGAGACCTTTTTATTGCCCGAAAATGAAGAAGATGACGACGATGAGACCGAAAGGGAAGTGGATATGACATCTTATCAGATCAAATTGCATTTTCAGGGAAAAACCTATGAACTGGAGGTTCCCTACAATAAGTCCATTCTGGATGTTGGGCTAGATCATAAAATCAAATTACCTTATTCCTGCAAGTCGGGTATGTGCAGTACCTGTATTTCTCAATGTGTGAAGGGAAAGGTGCGCATGGACTATAACGAAGTATTGACTGATCGTGAAGTCGAGAATGGACGCGTATTATTGTGTACTGGGCATCCTATCGAAAATGACACGGAGATTGAAGTATTCTGATAAACCTGCATATATACTATTGCCTGCTGATCAGCTGACTGCGGAATAGTTGCTGTTTAATAAACTTGATTAATTGTATTGCATAATTATATTTTGCAATTGAATGCAAATTTAGTTAAGTTTGGATATAACCGTTTTTATATCCAAATATTATGGGGAAATTACTATGGCACCCGTCAGAAGAGCAGCAATCTCAATCTGAGATTTATAAGTTTAAGCAGTATATCGAAAAGGAACATCAGCTATCTTTTCAGTCGTATCATGACCTTTGGCAGTGGTCCACAAGCCATGTGGCTGATTTCTGGAAGAGCATAGCGGTTTATTTTGATGTCAAGTTTCACGCTGATTTTTCAGTGATTTTACAGCCTGCTACAGATTCAAGGAGTTTTATTGACACCCACTGGTTTAAGGGAGCAACATTAAACTATGCCGAGCATGTGTTTAGAAAAGCGACAGAAAAACGACCTGCTCTTGTCTTCCAGTCAGAGCAAACACCCAGACGAGAGGTTTCCTGGAAAGAATTGAAGGACATGGTACGCCGCCTGCAATTGTTTCTGCAGGAAAAAGGGGTCAAAAGGGGCGACCGTGTGGCAGGTGTATTAATTAATGGTATCGAGGCCATCGCTTTATTTTTGGCAACAAATTCAATTGGAGCGATCTGGACCTGCTGTTCTCCTGATTTTGGTGAGGCCAGTATTCAGGATCGTTTTGAACAGATTGAACCAAAAGTTCTTTTCGCTGATTCCAGGTACTCCTACAATGGACGCCTTTTCGAGAAGGAGGATAGTATACGGAGCCTTGCTGAGAAACTTCCTTCTTTGCAGGCCTGTGTTTTTATTCACGATGCCACCTGGGACATGATCATGAATGGGACCATCAAAGATATGGAACTCCAATTTACGGCTGTTTCTTTCGAAGATCCCATCTGGATTTTGTATTCATCCGGAACGACGGGTAAGCCGAAAGCCATCACACATGGGGTAGGGGGCATGTTGCTGGAGCATATGAAAGCACTTGGTTTGCATCAAAATGTGCAAGAAGGAGAGCGGTTTATGTGGTATTCTACAACGGGATGGATGATGTGGAATTACGCGCTTTCAGCCCTTTTAATGGGAAACACCTTATGTATCTATGACGGGGCAACAAATTATCCGGATAAACGCAGTCTGTGGCGCTTTGCAAAAGAAAGTGCTGTGGATCATTTCGGTGCTGGGGCTGCTTATTTAATCTCTTGTCAGGATGAGGATCTGGCTTCACTTGCTTATCATCCGAAAACAATAGGTTCGACGGGCTCACCACTTCCACCAGATACTTTTGAATGGATCAATGCAACTTTTCCAAGGAGCCAGATCATCTCATTGAGTGGTGGAACAGATGTGTGCAGTGCCTTTTTATCGGGCTGTACCTTGTTGGATGTATATGCAGGTGAAATTCAATGCCGAACATTGGGTGCTAAGATTGAAGCATTTGATGCGAATGGGCATGCCGTTTATGAAGAGGTGGGGGAGCTGGTTATCCTAGCTCCAATGCCCTGCATGCCGATTTATTTTTGGAACGACCCAGGGCATAAGAAGTACCATGCCAGCTACTTTGATAAATATCCGGGTATTTGGAATCATGGGGATTGGATTAAAATTACTGCACATGATGGTATTATCATGTATGGGCGTTCGGATGCAACACTGAACCGGGGCGGTGTCCGTATTGGAACTGCCGAGATTTATAATGTCCTGAATACAACAGCAGGTGTGGTGGACAGTTTGGTCATTTGTGTTGACCACGATAATGGTTCATCGGACATGCTGCTTTTTGTTCAGGTAAAAGATGCTGTGCTGGACGATGGACTGAAAGACCAAATTAAGCGATCTCTTCGCCAGCAATATAGTCCACGTCATGTACCTGATGAAATTTTTCAAGTGGCCGCTATTCCATATACCTTAAGTGGAAAAAAATTGGAACTGCCCATCAAAAAGATTTTTTCAGGGATTCCGGTGGAAAAAGCGGTATCAAAGGATGTGATGCGAAATCCAGCATCGATTGATGGTTTTGAAGAGATCAGTAAAATATGGATCAGACCTTAATCCGGGAGGGACACTTCCTGCGGTCGATAAAGCCCTCATCCCACAGCATACTTTATGGTGGAGTGAGGGCTTTTTATTTTGTTTATACCTGAATCACGCCAACATTATATCGTTCTAGGATCGGTTTCTCGTTGGCAGCCTCTATTCCCATGCTGATGACCTTTCGGGTTTCTTGGGGGGCAATGATGCCATCAACCCAGAGCCTTGCAGCGGCATAATATGGACTTAATTGCTCGTTATACCGGTCTTCGATGGATTTGAGAAGGATATTCTTTTCTTCTTCATTGATGTCCTGCCCTTTGGCTTTTAGTGCCGATTCCTGAATCTGAAAGAGTGTTTTGCCTGCGGCAGCACCGCTCATGACAGCCATTTGGGCACTTGGCCAAGCATAGATCAAACGGGGGTCATAAGCCTTTCCGCACATGGCGTAATTGCCTGCTCCGTAACTATTGCCGACGATGAATGTGAATTTTGGGACAACAGAGTTAGCCATAGCGTTGACCATTTTTGCACCGTCTTTAATGATGCCGCCTTGTTCTGAGCGACTGCCCACCATAAATCCAGTAACGTCCTGCAAGAAAACAAGTGGGATGTTCTGTTGGTTACAGTTCATGATAAAGCGTGCAGCTTTGTCTGCCGAATCACTGTATATGACACCACCCATCTGCATTTCAATCGTATTTCCCGGTTTCTTAGCTTTGCTAATTTCACGTTGATTGGCAACAATCCCCACAGCCCAGCCATCGACACGGGCAAGTGCACATACAATGGTCTTTCCGTAATCAGGTTTGTATTCTTCCAGTGTATCTGCATCAACAATTGCATCTAGGATATCCTGCATGCGATACGGTTTTGTCCGGTCTTCAGGAAGGAGCGCGGTGATTTTTTCCGGATTGGTTTTTGGGGGCAAACTTTCTTTTCGGTTGAAACCTGCTTTAGGATGCCCACCCAGTTTGTCGATTACATTTTTTATGGCATTCAAACAGCTTTGATCATCGGGAAATTTATTGTCCGTGACGCCTGATATTTCCGCATGGGTGGAGGCCCCGCCAAGAGTTTCGGCATCGACAGTTTCGCCAATAGCTGATTTGACCAAATAAGGACCTGCCAAAAATACCGATCCCGTTCCCTCTACAATAAAAGCATAATCCGACATAATCGGGAGATAAGCCCCGCCGGCGACGCAACTGCCCATAATCGCTGCAATTTGTGGAATACCCATGGAAGACATGCGTGCATTATTCCGAAATATACGTCCAAAATGCTCTTTGTCCGGGAAAATTTCATCTTGCATGGGAAGGAATACGCCGGCAGAATCGACTAAATAGATAATGGGCAAATTGTTTTCCATGGCGATTTCCTGCGCCCGAAGATTTTTTTTTGCGGTGATCGGAAACCATGCACCTGCTTTAACGGTCGCATCATTGGAGACAATAACACAAAGTTTGGCTTGAACATAACCAAGTACTGCGGCACAACCTCCATTGGTACAGCCCCCATGCTCTTCGTACATCCCTTCTCCGGCAAACATGCCTATTTCAAGGTATTCACGATCCGGATCAAGGAGATATGTTATTCTTTCCCAGGCCGACATCTTACCTTTTTCCTTGAGCTTTTTTATTTTATCGATGCCCCCACCCAATTTCAGGTTATCTCTTTTTTGACGAAGTAATGCGAGTAGCTCCTTCATAGTTTATAATCTTGGTTTAAAAAGCTGTTTAATTAAGAATTTCTTATTTTTAGATAAATTTAAAATAAAATTTTAAAATATTTGCAATTTTATTCCTAAATATTTTGATATATTTGAATTGTATTACCGATTGTAAATTTAATATTTGTGCTTATGTTTATTGAAAATAAACAACAAATGGATATGATCAGACAAAGTGCACGCGATTTTGCACAGCATCATATCAAACCTTATGTGATGGAATGGGACGAAGCCCAGACATTTCCAGTAGAAGTTTTTAAAAAATTAGGTGAACATGGATTCATGGGCGTTATTGTTCCGGAGGAATATGGCGGATCGGGTCTGGGGTATCAGGAATATATTACTGTCCTGGATGAAATTTCCAAGGTTTGTGGATCGATCGGACTGTCGGTAGCGGCACATAATTCTTTATGCACAAATCATATTTTGAGTTTTGCCAATGAGGAACAAAAGAAACGTTATCTTCCGAAGTTGGCAACCGCGGAATGGATCGGTGCCTGGGGGCTTACAGAGACGGGATCAGGTTCGGATGCCGGTGGTATGACCACCTTTGCCGAAAAAGATGGTGATTATTATGTGTTGAATGGCTCGAAGAACTTTATTACACATGCCATAAGTGCTAATGTTGCGGTGGTAATTGCACGTACCGGAACAAAAGGCGATAAAAAGGGGATGTCTGCATTTATTGTGGAGAAGGGGACACCGGGGTTTACGGCAGGTAAAAAAGAGAATAAATTGGGGATGCGTGCCTCAGAAACGGCCTGTCTATTTTTTGATAACTGCCGAATTCATCGAGATCAGCTGGTTGGTGAAGAAGGGCAGGGCTTTGTACAGGCACTAAAACTATTGGATGGGGGTCGGATATCGATTGCAGCACTTTCGTTGGGGATAGCACGTGGGGCTTATGAGTGTGCCTTAAAATATGCACATGAGCGGGAGCAATTTGGGAAGAAAATTTATGAATTCCAGGCAGTTTCTTTTGCGCTTGCGGATATGGCAACACAAGTGGAGGCAAGTGAACTGTTGACGCGGCAGGCAGGCTACCTGAAAGATCATGGTGAACGAGTTTCCAAAATTGGTGCGATGGCCAAGTTGTACGCTTCCGAAACAGCCGTAAGTGTGTCCAATGAGTCGGTACAGATTTTTGGCGGATATGGTTTTACAAAGGATTATCCTGCAGAAAAGTTTTTTCGGGATGCCAAGTTGTGTACGATAGGAGAGGGGACTTCCAGTATTCAAAAAATGGTGATCGCCCGAGAAATTGAGAAAGATATTTTATAATAAGATGAAAGATCAGGTTGTGTTGGTTGACTGCCCAAGGGATGCTATTCAGGGCCTTCATGATTTTATTGAAACAGAGAAAAAGGTCACACATATCAATAAACTGATAGATAGCGGTTTATTTGACCTGATTGATTTTGGCTCTTTTGTTTCACCAAAGGCAGTGCCTCAATTGGCGGATACCAAAGAGGTTTTGAAGGGCATCCAGAAGAAGGGGCAGGTGAAATTGTTGGCGATTGTAGCTAATCTTAGGGGGGTGAAAGAGGCGGTACAGGAGGAAAAAATCGATGTTTTAGGCTACCCATTTTCTATATCGGAGACTTTTCAGTTACGAAATACCAATATGGGATTGGAAGCTTCCTATCAACAATTGCGTGAGATGAAAGCTGTTGCAGACGAACATGGTAAAACGTTGGCGCTATATATCAGTATGGCTTTTGGTAATCCATACAACGATGCCTGGTCGCCTGTATTGGTTGATGAGTGGGTCGATAGACTTGTACAACTTGGTATTCGGGATTTTTCATTAGCGGATACAACCTCTGAGGCGGATGCTGCCCAGATCGCTGATCTTTTTAATCATATGGGAACCCGTTTTCCTGATCTTAAAATGGGAGCCCATTTTCATGCCAGGAAGGAGGATAGTCTAGCAAAGATTGAAGCAGCTTATGAAGCTGGCTGTCGCAAATTTGAAGGCGCATTGCTCGGTTATGGAGGCTGTCCATTTGCCAAAGATGACCTGGTTGGAAATATTCCTTCAGAACTTCTATTGCGTTATTTTGGACGTGGTAGTATGGCTGAAGCTCTGGCGTTAGAACATAGTTTTCGACAATTAATCTTATAAGAGGCATAGATGGAAAAATTAAATTTTGTAAAGGTACATCGCGAAGAACATGTGTTTACGTTGACACTTGCACGCTCAGAGAAAAGAAATGCTTTCAGTCCTACAATGGTCAGTGAGATTGCCTATGCTTTAGATGAGGCCAATCAGGATCCGGAGGTTCGTTTGATTCAAATAGAGGCTGAGGGCCCCGTATTTTGTGCTGGAATGGATTTAAAGGCCTTTGAAGACCCTAAAGTAGATATTCCAAACCCAGACATCCCCAGGGTGGAAAAGTCCTTAGCTGAAGTGTTTGCGGGCTTAGATAAGCCTTCCATATGTGTCGTACGGGGGGATGTGATCGCTGGGGGCTTTCTGATCGCCTTGTCTTGTACTTATTTATTCGCCTGTCCGCAGGTACGTTTTTCGCTGCCTGAGGTAAAAATAGGACTGTTTCCATTTCAGGTATTGGCTTTATTACTGGAATATATGCCTGAACGAAAAGCCATGGACCTTTGCATACAGGGAAAATCTTTCTCTGCAGAAGAGGCCTTACAGCAAGGTCTGCTGTATGGTATCTTGGATGGCAATGAAGTTCGGCTGGATGAGTTGAAAAAGTCTATTGTTGACAATGCCCCCTTAGCAATAACCAGAGGCTTTATTGCGCTCCGTAAACTTAAGGAAAATCGATTCAAAGAGCAGTATGCATTTCTTCTGGATGAGCTTGCTGCCCTGCGTCAAACGGCGGATTTCAAAGAAGGGATGGAGGCTATGCGCAATAAACGAAAAGCTATCTGGAGAAATTACTGATTAGAACGATCGAAAATTGGGCCTGCTTGTCAACGGAGAGAATGCCCAGGGGATTGAACTGAGTACAATCAATAGGCCAATTCCAAACCAAATCAATAAAATTTTAAAACGTCGATCATCTGTATCGGCGTTTTTACTTTTCATACTTCCGACTGTTAACAAGATCGCGGCGATGACCATCATGCTACTATGTTCCATACCAAAAAAACGGATCTGCCTAAGGTGGACCGCCGTATGGAAATGCTGTAAGAAATAATGGGTGATCGGACTCAAAACATACAGCACTAACCCGAATATTGTCTGGATATAAAAGGCAATTACTGCAGCCTTTTTTAATAATCTATCGGTAGGAGTGAAGGTGAGCTGCGCTGTTCTTTTATACCAAAAACGTATCAGACTCAGGACAAGTAAAAACAAAACCACCCATCGCCAGAAGGAATGTAATGTCAAGGTTAAAGGGTAAATGTAATCCATATTGTGAACAAAGATGATAATAAAATAAGATTAAAACTACTGTAAATATAGCGTCGGATCAAGGGTAATTGCATGGAAAGCCGGGAGGAATAAAGGTGTTTTTTATGTTTTAACTTTTTATTTAAATAACATATGTATCTATTTGATTTTAAGTTTGTTTATGTTTTTAAAAAGTAGGATTTAACTATGGGTTAATGCCTGTTTTTGATGGTTTTTATCCGTTTTTGAGTGAATGGGTAGCTCTTCCTTTCTGTTAAAATCAATCCTTGTTGAGCAAAATTGTATAGGCGGCTCTTCTAGGTTCGTTTTTTTCTGATTTTTTGGGTTTTTTAATGATTTCCTGCCATTATACGGTGATTTAGTTATGGGAGACTTCTGCTTATTAGGCTGCTTTTTTACTTTTTTGATCATGCTGATAGCACTCCGAAAAGCTGATAATGGAACAAAAAATATAGTTTTTTCTCATTGCGAATTTCGTAATTAAATAAATAAAATATCTTTTGTCAGGTACTTATGGTTATCTATATAAACTTATTGTTCTGTTTAATAATTAGCTTTCTTTATAGCTGTTACTTTTTGGGGCAGTATGGCTAGTGGAACTATTTTATTAAAAATAATTTTGGAAGTTGGGCAACATAATATCTATATTAGTGTATTAATTATATAATACAGTAGTATGGTTACTATCCAAAATCTAAATTTCAGTTATAGTAAATCTCGGCCTCTTTTCCTTGGTATGGATCTCGAATTGAAGGAGGGGCACATCTACGGTTTACTGGGAAAGAACGGGGCAGGGAAATCCACCTTGCTTAAGAATATTGCCGGTCTTGTGTATCCGCTTTCAGGGCGGGTTGAAGTGTTGGGACATAACCCGAATCGGAGGGAGCCCGCATTGTTGCAGGAGATCAGTTTTATTCCAGAGGAGTTTTATCTTCCGGCCGTGAAATCGGATCAATTCTTAAAGGCCAATGCAGGATTTTACCCGAACTTTGATCGGGACTATTTTCACCGCCTGGTGGAGGAGTTTGACATTCCCATGGCGCAAAAATTGGCAGAGATGAGTTATGGGCAGAAAAAGAAATACATTATTTCTTTTGGCTTGGCATCGAGGACCAAAATCATCATTATGGATGAACCCACAAATGGTCTGGATATTCCATCAAAGGCACAGTTTAGAAGGATCATGGCTTCGGCAATAACGGATGATCGCTGTGTGATTATCTCTACCCATCAAGTCCGTGACCTGGACAATCTGATTGATGCGGTTATTTTATTGGATGACCATAAAGTTGCCTTAAATGCACCGGTACAGGTGATCACTGATCGGCTATGTTTTAAAAAAGTCAAAGCCCTAACCTCTGATGTGCTTTATTCAGAAGAAGGATTAGGTGGGTTCAATGTGATTCTTCCCAACTCATTTACTGATGACTCTAGATTGGACCTGGAGCTGCTGTTCAATGCTGTACTGTTACAAAAAGAAAAAATTACCAACCTTATTAACCTGGATGAATATGTCAAATCTATTTAACTCGACACGCTTTTTTGGACTAATCCGTCGGCAGTGGATTGGTTTTGGACGGATTTATCTCATGTCCATTGGTATAATGGCAGGTGTGATTTTTGGCTTCTATGCAGTCAATATTGGTTCTAACTATGACAGTATGAAGCATAATTTTTTTCCTGTCCATTCATTATTGAATTTCAGGGCACCTTTATTCTGTATTTTGGGACTATTCTTTGTTACGGTTATTTCGAGCAGTTATTTTGCCGATCTGGGCCGAAAAACTCGTGCAATATTTGAATTGATGATCCCGGCTTCGCAGCTGGAGAAATTTGTGGTCGGGATTTTTTATACCGTAATTGTCAGTATTGGTTCGTATTTATTGATTTATTATGTGATTGATTTTGCATTTGTGTCTTACGTACGAAGCTTTGGACTTGCAGTGAAGACGGAAGTGGGCGTGAACGGTAATCAGGTGACTGTAGATGACTGGCCATATTTTTTTAAAGTAGATTATCCTAGAGCGGCGTATTATTTCTGTTTGTTACCCCTATTATTGAATGCTATATTTTTAATGGGTAGTATTATTTTTCAAAGTTACCAATATATCAAAACGGCAGTTGCACTTGTTGTTTATTGCGTGGTCTGGATGTCCCTATTTGTCTTCCTGATGAAAACACTGACTGAAAATACAACGGGCAATATGGAGAACAACTATTGGTCAGATTCGAATCACATCTTTGGTCTGATCGCTGCCGCGGGTGCATTGCTTACACTGATATTTTGGTTCATTGCATTTTTACGGTTAAAAGAGAAGGAGATTTAGTATGGAATTTAGTGCAAATAAAGCGATTTATCTTCAGATTGCTGAGTACGTATGTGACCATATTCTGTTGGAGACATGGCATGTGAACGATAAGCTTCCCTCTGTTCGGGAGCTGGCGGTACAGATGGAAGTGAATCCGAATACAGTTATGCGGACCTATGATATGCTGCAGCAGAAGGAGATTATCGCAAACAAACGGGGGATTGGATTTTTCTTGACGGCAGATTCTGTCAAGAATGTTAAATCATATCGAAAAATGATCTTTCTGGAGGAAGATCTGCCTCTTTTCTTTAGAAATATCTACTTGTTGGAAATTGGATTGAATGAATTGGAGCAGCGCTACAAACAATTTGTTGATCAGAATTTTAATCAAAACGAATTATGAAATTAAGTACTAAATTACTCATTGGGCTGGCCATCACAATGTTTGTGGTTCCGACCCTTATAGCTTCCTATCTTGTTCGCATAACCCGTATCGATACGAATGTTTACCATGCGAATATTGAAAAGGAAGTCACAAGTGCCGATGCAAAGGACATTTATTTTAAATCATTTCCCACAGCGCAATTTGATAAGCTTCATATTCTCGGGGCCAACGCAAATGGATTAAATGTATACCTGGTAAAGAGTGAACGATTTTTGATCAAAGTAAGTAAAGATCAAGCTGATTATGTGCGGACCAAGGTGAATGCTGATGGATACCTGACGGTGGAATTTTTAGCAGGTAGTGATCAGTACTATAAGCCTATCTATATTTTTTCACCGGATCTGAAAGTTCTCAAATTAAAGAAAGCAAGCATGAATGAGTTTTCGGCCCAGCTTGACGAACTCACGATCGAAGGAGATAGTATTGAAGCATTTTCGTTGGATGGGAAGTCGGCTATAAATACCCTTAACCTGAAGCTCACAAATTCAATTATTGATAATTTTGGTTCACCTGATCGGGATGCCAGTGCGGCTACTCTCCCGGTAAATCATTTATTTGTTGACGTAACCAATACCAGTTTAGGTCTGCCAGGATTAAGTTATGAAAGTGCATCTATCCTGGCCAGGAACTCTGAGGTATATTTTAGTAAGAGAGCTCCTGTTGCGAAAGTGAATACGCTGAACATTAAAACTGAGGGGATGACTTCGGTCCGGCTGGATAGCCTGCAATGGGGGACATTGCAGGGTAATCTCTCGAATGATACTAAGATAGACCTACCGGTACATGCCCTTCGTACATTAATTAAATAAACACCCAGGGTGGCTAGCTGAAAGCAAGAAGCTAGCAGAAAAAGGTCAATATGCCATAGCGTGTTGACCTTTTTCTGGATTTTTGAATTGGGGTTAAGGTGAACAGAAAATTGATGTAAGTTATTTCACAACGGCTGAGGTAGAATGCCTGTGTACGATCTCACAATCCAGAAAATAAGTTTCAAATTCGAAATAATTCTTTCTGTTCTTCTTTTTTAGCATCTGTAAGAGGAGTTCTACCGATTTCTCTGCCATAAGCCGTGTAGGCTGGGCAATTGTCGTTAAGGATGGATTTAGGCTATTGGCAAAGGGTGTATTGCTGAAACCAATTAAGTTCATGTCATCGGGAATTTTTACCTTCAGTTTATTTAGTATATGCAGCACTTTTAAGGACAAAGTATCTGTTGATGATAAGAGTGCATTTGGCGCTTGTTCGCTTGCTAACAACAGGCTGATTTTTTTTTCCAGTTCCGCATCAATATCATCTTTAGGGCTTGCGTAGGAGATCTCGACAATGTTCGTTGCATTGAAAGGGATCGAAGCATTAAAAAGGGCATCTTTATATCCCTTGATTCTGTTGGCATTTCCTCCGATATCCTTGCATAATAACAAAACAATATGATCTCTGCCGTTTTTGATCATTTCTTCGGTAGCCTGATAAATGACTTTATTGTTCTGTATCCCGATCTTAAAGGTATTGAGTTGGTGATTTATTCGGTCAAATATAATAATAGGGCATATCTGATCCATGATATACATGAGAAGGGGGAGGCTAGAGTCATTTTTTACAGGTGAGATAATGATGCCTTCTATGTTACTTTGGATACAGAGTTCTAATGCCTCTTTTTCTTTCTTCTCGTCGTTAAAGGTTTGCAGGAGGATCAACTTGTAATTGGTCTGTGCTAAAATCAGTGAAATTTCTTCATAGAAGTCGAAAAAAAATGAGCTCGAAATGAAGGGCACAATGATCGCCAAGGTATTCGAGCGTCCCGTTTTCAGGCTTTTGGCCGAAAAATTCGGTATGTAGTTAATTTTTTGTGTATAGGCCAGGATCATCTTTTTTGTTTCAGTACTGATTTCATGGCTATCATTAAGAGCCTTCGAAATAGTGCCCGGTGAAAGGTTAAGCTGTTTTCCGATCTCTTTTAAAGTAACTCTTTTCATGTTCTCTTCTCTTCCGTTTGATGATGTTGTCCATGCTCCATCAGATGATAGGTTGTCATATTTACAAATGATGTGCTGCAGGTCTACTTAATTTAGATAACGAATTAGTGAACCATAAAGATAAGATAAAAAAAAGGTATTCAAATGGAGATAATAAAAACCCTCCTTAATAGCATGCAAAAGAATCTTTTGGACCTTTTGTTAAAGATCCATTAATAAAAAAAGGGACAAGATAGACCATCTTTCCGAAGATAAAATTGGGACAAGCAGCGTTTGTGGATTTAATCTCTTGGCCCACCGAACAGTTTGCTGATAAGCCAGATAATGAGTGCAACAACGATGACGACAATCAATATCCCGGTCCAGACTCCAGCTTTAAAAATACTTTCTATCACCGAACAGCTTGTCATCAGTAATAATGTGCTCAGCATCATTGCAAAGGGGAGTGTTTTTTTCATAACAGCTATATTTTGATCGTTCTTTAGAAGAATGACAATCGGTAGTGCAAATAGTTTTGTAAATGTAAATATTTACCGCCTTAAGTATAGTCTCCTACTTTTCCATTATAGACCTCTATGCTCGATGGTTTTACTGGATCAAGCCTTTTTCCTAACCATCTGCGAACGGGTTCGTCGTACCATTTTAAGCTGGCATATGCTTGATGATACATTTGCTTGTCTTCAGGAGGCGTCATCGCGACATGCATATAAGTTGCGGTTATTTGCAAAGCGAACTCCTTTCGGTCTATCAATCCGTCCCTTTGTTACAACTATTTTGCCGTTTTAAAGAGGAGATGAAAAGATATAATATCGTTACCATCCAATGATAAGAAAAGAAGCTGTCTGCCGAGACAGCAGGTTTATTGACGGAGCAATAAAATAACAGTTTACATCCAAGTGGTAAGGCGTACAGTCAAGATCATGCGTTTTGCTAGGGATGTTAAAAGAATATATAGTACCTTTGGGGTATACACGTTAATAAAGGAACATACTATGAAGCGTATAATAAAAAGTCTTTTAGCAACAAGTTGCGTTCTATTGATCTTAAACCTATCTGCCTGCAAGTCCAAAAAAATCGTGGTTAACCCAGGTAGCCAGATTGAACAGACACCCGCTCGGGAAGAACCCGTAAAGGTAGTGGAAAAACCTGTCATTGCTCAGGAAGAACCGCGGAAAGACCCTGAACCGGTGGTCGAAAAACCGAATTTCAATTTCAAGAACGTTCTGTTTGAATTTGATTCTAGTGTACTCAAAACCGAGTCTTATGCCGTGTTGGACAACGTTGTCCGAGAAATGCAGAAAGATCCTTCTGCCAATTTTATCATCAATGGTCATTCATCCGTCGAGGGTACGCCCGAATACAACCAATCCCTATCTGAGGATAGGGCCAATGCAGTGAAGCTCTATATCGTCAACGCCGGAGTGCCATCCGAAAATCTCAGCACCAGAGGATTTGGTGCTTCCAAACCGGTTGCATCCAACGATACAGAAAGCGGGCGGGAACAAAATCGACGGGTAGAAATTTCGGTCGTACAATAACAAGATTTTCGAAGTCCCTGGGATTTGTTCAGTCCCGCATGCCCCCAGCTTATCCCTGAACGAGATAGTTGGCTCAGCCCCGCAGCTCCCCTGCGTAATCCCTGAGCCTCCATTGGATCGAATCCGGGTGCCGTTAAACAAAAAAAAGCTAATCGTTCGATTAGCTTTTCTTTTGTGATCCCGCTGGGATTCGAACCCAGGACCCATACATTAAAAGTGTATTGCTCTACCAGCTGAGCTACGGAATCCTTTCTGTTTTTGAAAGTGATGCAAAGGTAAAATTTCTTTTGATATACTCCAAATTATCGTGTCTAAATTTTGTTTTACGTAGGATAACTGCTTAAGGACGAAATGAATTATTTTAAATTAAACCTTCTTTTTTGCATGGATTATGCGATCTGCACCATGGATATCTTGGATCAGTTGAACTTCCGTAAATCCTTTTTTTTCGATTAGTTCTTTTGTTTCCGCTCCCAAATATTGGTTGATTTCAAAATATAGATCACCATTGGGGACCAAATGCGTCGCTGCAAATGATGAAATAACATCATAGAAAATCAAGGGAGCACTTTCTTCGATAAATAAAGCAATTTCAGGTTCATAAGCCAATACATTTTGATGCATATGTTGCTTTTCCTTTGGCGTGATATAGGGCGGATTGGATACGACAATATCATATTGTTGCGCTGAGAAGATATATTCCCATTCCAGTATGTCCGCATTGATAAATTGAACGGGTGTATTTATTCGTTGTGCATTTCCTTTTGCAGTATTGATTGCCTCTTTGGAAATATCGACCGTGGTTACTTCTGCGTGGTCTAAATGCCTTGACAATATAATGGGAATGCAACCAGAACCAGTTCCGATATCAATTACTTTTAGATTTTTGGAACTTCGATGTTTTTTGATAATTAAATCAACCAGTTCTTCTGTTTCTTGTCGAGGTATCAATACATGTTCATTGACCGCAAAGATTTCGCCATAAAAATCAGCCTTATTAAGAATATATTGTATGGGACGGTGCTTTTTTAAATCTTGGAGAATTTCCTTGAACCGCAAAGCATGTCGATCAGATACTTCTTTTGTTTTGTTTAGTGGATAGCTAAGTCTGTTTAGTTCAAATAGGTCCGTCACAATAAGTAGGAAAATAGACTTTATTTCATCCTTATCGTATAGGGACTGTAATTCTTGTTGAAATAATAATTCGAAATCTTGAAGTATTCTCATGCATCAAAGGTACGATTTTCATAGATTTGTACCTATGGATATGCACCGGCGATATATGCAACGTTGTTTGGAGCTGGCTCAAATGGGAGCTGGTTCGGTAAGTCCCAATCCAATGGTTGGAGCAGTTATTGTTGACAATAATCAGATTATTGGGGAGGGCTATACATCTCCTTATGGAGGGCCACATGCTGAAGTAAATGCTGTTCAACAAGTTTTAAATAGCTATGGTGAAGAGGCAGGGATCCGTTTAGCCAGCAGTACATTCTACGTGAGCCTTGAGCCCTGTGCTCACTTTGGGAAAACACCACCTTGCGCAAATATGATCGCAGATCTCAAGCCGCAGAAAGTTTTTGTGGCCTGTCTGGATCCTTATGCCAAGGTCAATGGTAAAGGTATTGCGATTTTGCGGGAGGCCGGGATTGAGGTGGAGGTTGGCTTATTGGAAAAAGAAGCGATCTGGATGAACCGTCGCTTTTTTACGCGGATTGGTCAGCATCGCCCGTATGTCATTTTAAAATGGGCTCAGTCGAAGGATGCTTTTATAGGACAGAAAGATAGGCAGATTTGGATCAGTAATGCCGCAAGTCAGCAGTTGGTTCATCGTTGGCGAGCGGAAGAAGATGCCATTCTTGTGGGGAGCAATACCGCACGTATTGATAACCCTAGCCTAACCGTGCGTCACTGGAAAGGAAATAATCCTTTGCGTGTTTTGATAGACCGCGATCTGAAGATCCCAGCTGATGCCAAAATTTTTGATGAGCAAGCTCACACCATTGTGTTTAATGCAAAAAAAACTGACTGGCAAGGGCATATTAAGCATATTGAGCTCGAAAACTATAGCTTATATCTTCCTCAAAATATTCTTTATCAACTCTATCTAATGGATGTACAATCGATCATAGTTGAAGGTGGAGCGGCAACATTACAACTGTTTATCGATGCCGGATTGTGGGATGAAGCCCGTGTCTTTCAATCCGATCAACGGTTGGATTCAGGCGTGGCTGCACCCCGACTTAAAGGACAGATTGTAGACAGAAAAATGATCGCCAATGATCTATTGACAATTTATATAAAAGGATAACCATAAAATCGTATATTTAGGGGATTATAAATCTTTATCTGCCTGATTTAATTTTCTAAAGTTACATTTTATGATGGTGACAGAAAACTTAATGCAGTTTATCTGGAAACTACGGTTGTTCAATACAATAGCTTTGGAGTCTACTGAGGGTGTTCCATTGTCCGTAGTCAATGTGGGACAGCATAATCTGAATGCTGGGCCCGATTTTAAGATGGCACGTATCATTCTGGGGAATGAAGAATGGGCTGGCCATATAGAAATGCATGTCCGAGCCTCGGACTGGAATAGACATCATCATCAATATGATGTTTCTTACAATAATGTCGTCTTACATGTTGTTTGGATAAATGACCAGGTGATCTATCGCAAGGATGGAACTGTCATTCCTACTTTGGAACTTTCAGCCTATGTAGATCAGGATCTGCTGATGAAGTATGCAAACATGATGACCAGGGCTTATTGGATTCCTTGTCAAGCCCAGCTAGATTCGGTAGATACATTCAAGCGATCGATGTGGTTGGACGCTTTGTCTTATGAACGGCTGGAAATGAAAATACTGGATGTATTTTCAATATTAGCAAAGGCAGATAACGATTGGGAACGAGTGTTCTGGGTATGGATGTGCCGGGGTATGGGGTTGAGCGTAAACGTTGATATGTTTCAAGAATTAGGGGAAAAACTGCCGTTTCAGGTTTTACAGAAGTATCGTTTTGATCCTTTTAAAATAGAGGCTTTATTTTTCGGGATCAGTGGTTTATTGCCCCGGGATCACCCAGATGAATATACCCGGCAATTGATCGATGAGTTTGATTATCAGAAAGCTATTCATGATCTTGTCGTAATCAATGGGAACTGGAAGAAATTGAGGATGCGACCATATAACTTTCCGGAACTGCGTGTAGCCCAACTAGCCGCTTTATTCAGTGGCAAATCACTCAGCCTTTCGAAGATCTTGGATGTAGAAGGGATTGAAGAAGCGCGGTCATTATTTGAGCTCAATACATTAAATGATTATTGGAGAGATCATTTTTCTTTTACCGGGCCGACTCGCACGAAGCATGCCGGAAAGATTGGTAAAGGCACAATTGATGTGCTGATCATTAATGTTATTGTCACCTTCCTTTTTGCCTATGGAAAATATTACGGAATTGAAAAATATATGGATAAGGCGATCCGGTTTCTAGAATTGCTCCCTGTGGAAAGGAATGTTATAATAGAGAAGTTTAAGGAGTATGGTTGGCCTGTACAAAATGCATCTCAAAGCCAGTCTTTATTGCAGCTTAAAAAGTGGTACTGTGATAAAAAACAGTGCCTCAATTGTAGAATTGGGGCCGTGATTTTACGAAATGGTTAATTTTTTAAAATTTCAGCTATTTCCCGGTATCCCTTTTCATACGCGAGATCTGCAGGTATAAATCCGGAGAGGTTAGCGATTTTAGTATCTGCACCAAATTCCAGTAACGCAATGATCAATTCTATATTTCCATGTTGGGCAGCAAAATGAAGTGCTGTATCACCCGTAGCTTGTACTGCATTCACATCGGCATCAGCTTCAATGAGCAGTTTCCCAATTTCTTCATTATTGTTGGATGCCGCGATATGCAGGGGATAGGTGAATTGTTCATTTTTGGTAACAACGTTTGGATCTACTTTTTTGGATAATAACAGACGAACAATATCGGCCTTGTTAAAATAGGTGGCAAGCGCTAAAGGTGTGAATCCATGAGAAGACCATTCATTGACCACTGATGGAAGCTGTTGTATGATGGCCTCTACATAAGAGGTCAATCCCGCAGCACAGGCCTCGTGGATAGTCATTGATTTGGTATGTTGTAAAAGTATTCGGATGATCTGTGGTTTATTATAATAGCAGGCTAAGAGTAAAGGTGATATGCCGTGACTGGTCGTTTCCTGTAGTAATTCGGGATTTCCAATTAATAATAGATCGATGTCATGACTTTTGCCTTCTTCAATGTATTGTTCTAAAACAGAAAGGTTCATTTTCTAATAAATTTCGTAACTCTTCCACTAAAATAAGTTTTATTCATGAAAAATAATTGTTCGGTAGCCGAATTTATTTATGTAGTCCTGTTATGCTAACCTGGGGTGGAAAATAAAAAAATGGCTGTTTTAACCGGAGTGCAGTGGCTGTAATAGGAGGAAAAAGGATTTTTTGGCCAATTTTTGTACACAAATGTGTAGTAATGCACCTAAAACTTTTGTAAATTAAAAAGTAGATGTACTTTTGTTAAGCCCCTCCCAAGGGCATGTTTTTCATAGGTAGATGTAGGGTCGGGTGTTTCTCACTACGACCCTTTTTTTATAGCTTTGTTTTTATATTTAAAAGAGATGTCCAAAAGAAAAATTGTTATTGCCATTACAGGAGCGAGCGGCTCTATCTATGCTAAGGTTTTATTAGAAAAACTACATGCATTAAAATCTCAAATTGCCGAAATAGGTATTGTGATGTCCAATAATGCCAAAGATGTTTGGCGTGCGGAATTAGGTGATGAGAGTTATCAGGATGTTCCTTTTAAGTTTTATGACAAAAATGACTTTTTTGCACCGTTTGCTTCAGGGTCAGCACGGTACGATACCATGATCGTTTGTCCATGCTCTATGGGAACCTTATCAAGGATAGCTTATGGGAGCTCTTCAGATCTGACAACACGTGCTGCAGATGTGATGCTGAAGGAACGTAGGAAATTGATTTTAGTCACCCGTGAAACACCTTTGAGTATTATACATATTCAGAACATGAAATTGGTCACAGAGGCTGGAGGGATAATTTGCCCAGCGTCTCCTTCATTTTATAGCTTGCCGAAGAATATGGAGGAGCTGGCCGAAACGGTTGTAGATCGTGTTTTGAGCCTTGCAGGATTTGATTTTAAACATTATCAATGGGGAGAAAACTCCTAAGTGACTGCGGGCTGAAATCTATTTTTAGTGTTCTATAATAAAATTGTATTTTGTAACTTTGTTTCTCGAAATGAAGCAATCAGGAGCATCGCGCGAAAAATCTATTTATAACTATACGATTTATAGTCATAAATACGTTTTTTGTTTGATTAGACCAAATACGTTCCATGCTTTACTAAACAATTTGTATCCTATTAATTTCAATCACATTCATATATGAAAAGCTTATTGATTACTTCTGCTAAAGTAATTTTGCCAGGTAACGAATTTCATCAGCAAACTGTTGATATATTCATTGAGAAAGGGAAAATCGTGCAGATTGGAAAGACTGTCAAACCCACGGATAAGAATGTAGAGGTTATCGATGGTTCGGGAAAAATTTTGGCACCTGGGTTTTTCGATTTACATGCTAATTTTGGGGAACCGGGATTAGAAACGAAAGAAGATATCATCACCGGTACTGCCGCCGCCGCCGCAGGAGGCTTTACTGGGGTGGCCGTCATGCCAAATACCGAACCTGCCATTCACAGCCGTTCCGAAGTGGCCCTAATTGTGAACGTAGCAAAGGGAAATATTGTCGATGTGCATCCTATCGGTGCAATTAGCAAAAAAAGAGAAGGGAAGGAGCTAGCAGAGTTATATGATATGAAGCAAACTGGGGCTGTTGCTTTCAGTGATGGAAATAAAAGTGTGCAGCAGGCAGGACTGATGAGCAGGGCACTTTTATATGCGAAAGGGTTTGAAGGCTTGATTTTTTCACATGCCGAAGACGAATCCATGGCCGGAGGGAACAAAATGAATGAAGGTGCTATGAGTACCTATTTGGGCATGAAAGGGATCCCTAACCTTGCAGAGTCTTTGATGGTCTCACGTGATTTATATCTTGCTGAATATACAGAAGCGCCAATTCACTTTGCATCAATTAGTACACCAGAGGCCGTAGAGCTGATCAAGAAAGCAAAAGCCAAGGGGCTCCGGGTAACTTGCGATGTGGCGGCTCATCAACTGGTCTTTACCGATGAGGATATCATTGGTTTTGATAGCAATTATAAAGTTAGCCCACCATTACGTACAAAAGCGGACGCCAAAGTGTTGCTGAAAGGAGTGAAGGATGGTGTGATCGATGCTATTGTTTCGCAACATACCCCGCAGGAGATTGAATTTAAAAATGTTGAATTCCATATTGCTAAAAATGGGATCATTGGTTTACAAACCGTATTGCCTTTGCTCGTCCGTGCAGGATTGACAGAGGAGCAGATTGTGAATAGTTTAGCCGTTAGACCACGACAAATTTTGGCGCTTGATGTTCCGTCAATTGAGGTGGGGGCAATGGCAAATCTTGTACTATTTGATCTTACGAAAGCCTGGACTTTCGACGAGAAGACAAATAAATCTAAATCAAAAAATTCTCCATTATTCGGACAGACATTAAAGGGCGCTGTCGAATTGGTCATCAATAATAATCAAATCATAAAAAACGATTAAACCATGGAAGCAAATATAAAAGCTGCCGTAGAGGCCGGCATTTTAAATTATGGCAATGTTGATGGGATTTCTACAGCTGCTGAATTTTCAGCAAAACTCATCCAAGTATTTAATACAGATGCCTCATATCTTGAGAAATTGGAACTTTTGGACCAATCATTCGATGACTACCCCTTGTTTGACGAACTCCGGGAGGTCTATGTGGACCTGCTATTGATGAATTTCTTTTCAAGTGATGTACAGAAACTGGAAGAAGATTATCTGGATTCCGAAGAATGGGAGGCCATTGAAGATGAAACAATAGACCGTGGAACGGAACTGTTAAATATTTTTCTTTATTTAGGGGAATGCAAAGATGACGAGATTGAGCCTGAACTGGATGATTTCTTAAAAGAGTTTTTGCTGGTTGATGAAGATGAGTTCCAAGATGAACATGAAATTTATGAAGATATTATCGCCAACCAGATTCTGGTAGACAGCCCATATGCTGAAATAGCGAAAGTAGCAAAAGGAATCAATCCAAGAAGTGAAGTCTATGAACTGTTTTATCCGATGATGAGTTTCTTTAGTGAGTTGAAACCAACGGAGAAGCAGTTTGAAGAATATGCTGCAGCCTCAGGTAATAAAGCCTTTGATATTGCGCTTTACCGAATTGTGAGTACTTACTATAATAATTAATCTTATGGCGGATTCAATCAACCCAAGCAATGCAGGATTTGATGCAGTATTTGACAAGAAAAAAAGTATTATCTATGGTATAATACTGGGGGTAATTTCTTTTGTTTTAGGACTGCTGGTCCTGTTTATTGTCAAAGATCTGGCATCCTTTTGGGGGGTAATGTCCATGTCGTTTGTCGTCAATACAGGTGTTTTTGTTTTTATCTCAGCTGTATTATCCTTTTCTCTTCGAAAGGCAAATGGGGGGTATTGGAGTTTTTCCATCGCGCTGAAATCCATCTTTATGATGTTGGCGATTTCAACCATTATTTCGACCATTGGAACCCAATTATATGTTAATTTTATCAACCCTACGCTACAAGAAAAGGTTGTGACCCATACCATCAATGTGACCATTGAGTATATGGAGAAAAATAATATACCTGATGAAATAATTGATTCAAAAATTGCAGAACTGGAAAAGCAAGTTGATTCCATCGGGAAGATAACCTTCGGTCAGATTTTTAAGGGGCTGGCGATTACTTTACTGTTTCAATTTGTTTTTGCACTGTTACTGTCTGCATTGACAAAACGTGAAAAACTGGTGTTTAAGCAGGAACCTAATTAGAATTTATAAATAAGATATATTGCATAAGGTATTACTGGAAAAAGTAATACCTTTGTTTGTATTAAAATAGTATATTTTTAGCATGATTAACATTCACATGGATATTTCTGTTGTTGTTCCATTATTTAATGAGGAAGAATCTTTACCCGAATTGACGGCTTGGATTGATCGTGTTATGACTGCCAATCATTTTTCTTATGAAATCATTTTGGTGGACGATGGCAGTAAAGATAATTCTTGGAAGATCATTGAGCAATTGAAGCTACAGAATAGCAATATCTCAGCGATCAAATTCAGACGTAACTATGGTAAATCTGCTGCTCTGAATGTTGGATTTGCTGCTGCGCAAGGTGATGTTGTCATTACAATGGATGCTGATTTGCAGGATAGCCCTGATGAAATTCCTGAATTGTATGATCGGGTGATGAATAAGGGGGCTGACCTGGTTTCTGGCTGGAAACAAAAACGTTATGATCCGTTGACAAAAACGATTCCGACTAAACTGTTCAATGGGGTGACAAGATCGATGTCAGGAATCCACAATTTACATGATTTTAACTGTGGTCTTAAAGCTTATAAAAAAGAGGTGATCAAAAATATAGAGGTTTATGGCGAGATGCACCGTTATATTCCGGTAATTGCAAAATGGGCCGGTTTTACAAATATACAAGAGCAGATCGTTCAACACTATCCCCGGAAATACGGGACCACAAAATTTGGGCCTGGTCGTTTTGTGAAAGGTTTTCTGGACCTGCTGTCTATATTTTTTGTAGGCAAGTTTGCTAAAAGACCAATGCATTTTTTTGGTGTTATGGGCGTTGTGAGCTTTCTTGCTGGATTATTTATTTCCATCTATTTAATTTGTCATAAATTGATGAGTATTGCCAATGGGACACCGTTTCGTGATATAACAGATCAACCCCTGTTTTTCTTTGCCTTAACGGCCATTATTTTGGGGACGCAGTTGTTTTTGACGGGTTTTTTGGCTGAATTAGTGTCTAGAAGTAATTCAGAACGGAATGATTATCAGATTGAGAAAGTCATTTAATCCACTATGCGCATTGTCATTTTAGGATCCGCTTATCCCTTAAGGGGCGGTGGGATTGCTTCTTTCAACGAACGATTGGCATCCCATCTCCAGATACTTGGACATGAAGTGGATATATACTCTTTTACCTTACAATACCCTAATTTTCTCTTTCCCGGAAAGTCACAGTATTCTGATGAGCCACCTCCGGCAGGTTTGAATATAAAATCTAAAGTTAACTCCATTAACCCCCTCAATTGGTTTAAGGTAGGAAGGGAGCTTAAAAAAGCACGATATGATTTACTTATCGTGCGGTTTTGGATGCCTTTTTTTGGTCCCTGTTTGGGGACAATCCAACGGCAAGTACGGAAAAATAAGCATACAAAGATTGTCTGTATAGCGGACAATATTATTCCTCATGAGCAACGATTTGGCGACCCGATGTTAATTCGATATTTTCTAAAATCTGTCGATGCTTGTGTTACCATGAGTAAAAGTGTACTGGCCGATTTAAAGGTCCTGTGCCCACAAATGCCGGCTGTCTATACAGCACACCCACTTTATGATAATTATGGACAGCAGCTGACGAAGCAGGAAGCCCGTAAATTACTGAAGATTGATGAGCAGGATCATGTGATCTTATTTTTTGGATTTATTCGACAGTATAAAGGACTGGATATGTTGTTGGAAGCTATGGCTGATAAACGGATTCGCGCACTTGATGTCAAACTATTGCTTGCCGGAGAATTTTATGGTGATCCAGCTCCCTATCTTGCACTTATCAAAAAGTATGAGCTGACAGAGTCTATTTATATGCATACTGATTTTATTCCGAACCAGGAGGTGGGACGATATTTTTCAGCGGCTGATTGTGTGGTGTTGCCTTATCGCAGTGCAACTCAAAGTGGTATCACCCAGGTTGCTTATCATTTTGATTTGCCCATGATCGTCAGCAATGTTGGGGGATTGCCTGAGTTGGTAAAAGATGATTATGTCGGCTATGTGGTGGAACCAAATAGCGAGGATATTGCGCATGGAATTGCTTCTTTTTATCAGAAGGGGAAAGAAGACCAATTCAGAAACAATATTATCGACGAAAAGAAAAAGTATAGCTGGGATACCTTCAGTAATGAATTGTTGAAACTTGCTGATTGAACCGCTGAATCATAGCATACAATCGGTTAAGATAAAGTAAAGGATGCCCTTTCTATGGGCATGAACGAATAAATTTGTATATAAAAGCAAATTTATCTAAGTTTGGGAGACCGAGGAAGAAATTTAAAAGAAGGAGAGATTTTGTTGCCGTTTACACAAAGCAGTTTAGCAAGGATTGAAGAATTTTTTAAGGAACAGGGCTATAAAGTGAGGTATGAAAAAGGTTCATTCCGTACGGGTGCCTGTATGTTGCAGGCAACGAAAGTTGTGGTCGTGAATAAGTTTTCGAATCTTGATATCAAGATTCAATCTTTGTGGAATATTCTTCTGGAAGTGGAGATTGATTCGGAAGCTATCTCTGAAAAACTTTTTCCGATTTATGAAGAAGTACTGAAATCAAAAGCTGTAGTTTGAGAATAACATTTTTAGGAACCGGAACATCACAGGGGGTACCCGTTATCGCGTGCCAATGTCAGGTATGTCAGTCAGCAGACAAACATGATAAGCGATTACGTTCTTCCATTCTGATCGAATATAATCAACATACTTTAGTAGTGGACACAGGTCCTGATTTTAGGTATCAAATGCTGCGGGAGAAGGTTATGCATCTGGATGCGGTGTTGATGACCCACTCACATAAAGATCATATTGCTGGCCTGGACGATGTGCGAGCCTTCAATTATCAACAGCATTCATCCATTTCTATTTATGGGACGGAAGCACTGCATGAAGCGCTGAAACGTGAGTTTTATTATGCTTTTACTGAAATTAAATATCCGGGCGCCCCACGATTAGACCTGGAAGAGATACAGGCTGGAAAACCGCTGCTTTTATTTGGAAAAGAAATTATGCCTATTGAGGTATTGCATTACAAAATGCCTGTTTTAGGATTTAGGATTGATGATTTTGCCTATATTACAGATGCGAAATTCATTGCTGAAGAGTCGAAAAAATTATTGTCCGGGGTCAAGGTTCTCGTCTTAAACGCGCTACAGAAAGAATCGCATATTTCTCACCTGACTCTCGAGGAAGCGATCAGTTTTGCAAAGGATATCCAGGCAGACAAAACTTATTTTACACATATCAGCCATCGTATGGGGCTGCATGAAGAGGTGTCAAAAGAACTTCCTGAAAATATGTTCTTAGCTTATGATAGATTGAAACTCGATATAGATTAATCCATTTAATATAAAACTATAGGGCCCTTCTCTTTGTTATACCTATATAAACAAAAATTAGGTATTAAATTATAGAAAAATGGGAAACTTATTGTATATCATCGCTGTTATTTTGGTCATCATCTGGGCAATCAGCTTTTTTGGAGGTTATGCAAGTGGAAATAATATTATCCACATTCTTTTGGTGATCGCCATAATCGTGGTATTATTGCGCGTGATCCGTGGCAATGCCTGATGAGTCTTAAATGAGGGATAGATAAAACTGGGCAATTTGCAGATCCTGTGGATAGGTGATTTTTATATTCTTTGAATCTCCTTCAACCATTGAAATGTGCTTGCCCATTTTTTCAACTACTGAAGCATCGTCCGTGAAGAGGGGATCTTCGGTTTGCTGATAGGCATCTAGCAGTAATGCTGCCTGGAACACTTGTGGTGTTTGTATCATCCAGATCTGGTCCCTGTCAATGGCCTGATTCGAAGTGGGCGTTCCTTTCCGTACCGATTCTATACTTTTTTGTGCCAGTACAATGGCTTGATGTTCATAAGCCCCTTGGAAGGCTCTTGAGATCAAGTCCTTGGAAATTATGGGGCGTGCTCCATCGTGTACAGCAATGTAGTCTGCAGGACCTATGTTAAAATTCTGTTGGATGTACTGGATGCCATTCTTGACGCTCGAAAAACGAGTATTCCCCCCAAATGCTAAGTGAACTGGAATGCTGAATTGGTGCTTTAGGCATAAATCTTTCCAAAAAACCTCCATTTCCTGACTAATCACCACGACTATTTCCGTCATTTCATCGGATTGGAAGAACCGATCAATGGTATGCATAATTACTGGTTTACCATTTAACTCGATAAACTGCTTGGGCAGATCGCTATTCATTCGGTTTCCGGTTCCAGCGGCAACAATAATTACAAAATTCATAATTGGAGATTGGGTACGTTTATCTAAAAAACGTGGACAGCTTCAGGCCATCCACGTTCTCTATTATTTCAATCATAGGAATGCGCTTAGATAATCAGCATGGCATCACCATAACTATAGAATCTATATTTTTCTTTTACAGCGACCTCATATGCGTTCATCACATTTTCATATCCTGCAAATGCAGCAATCATAACCAATAATGTAGACTCTGGCGTGTGAAAATTGGTGATCATGGAGTTTGCAATACTGAAATCGTAAGGCGGATAGATAAATTTACTAGTCCAATCTGAGGCGGCTTTTAAATGATGATCTGCAGAGACTGAAGATTCTATGGCGCGCATAGAGGTTGTTCCTACAGCACATACGCGACGTTTATTATCGATCGCATTATTGACAACTCTCGCTGCCTCATCCGTAATGATGAATTGCTCAGAGTCCATTTTATGTTTTGTTAAATCTTCCACTTCGACAGTACGGAAGGTTCCCAGACCAACGTGCAGCGTAACCTCGGCAAAATCCACACCTTTTAGCTCCAGACGTTTCATCAGCTCGCGGGAGAAGTGCAGACCAGCAGTAGGAGCGGCGACAGCACCCTCATTTTTAGCATAAATAGTTTGATAACGGAATTTATCTTCCGGTGTAGCTTTACGCTTGATATATTTTGGCAATGGTGTTTCTCCCAGAATTTCGATATTACGGCGGAATTCTTCATCGGTACCATCAAATAGGAACCGGATCGTACGGCCACGCGAAGTGGTGTTGTCAACAACTTCAGCGACCAACAGATCTTCATCTCCAAAATATAACTTATTGCCCACACGGATTTTACGTGCTGGATCTACCAATACATCCCAAAGACGAAGCTCGTTGTTCAATTCGCGTAACAAGAAAACTTCAATCGTAGCTCCAGTTTTTTCTTTATTACCATAGAGACGCGCTGGAAAAACTTTTGTATTGTTCAATATCATGACATCTTTGTCGTCAAAATAATCCAATACATCTTTGAAAATTTTGTGTTCAATTTTACCAGTATCTTTATGTAAGACCATCAAACGCGATTCGTCGCGATTTTCAGAAGGTTCAGAAGCAAGTAATGATTCTGGTAAGTTGAATTTAAATTGAGATAACTTCATCTTTAATGATATATATATTAATGTCTACCTTTCAGTGCATTACAGTGCACCAAATACTAGGTTGCAAAAAGCATACAAAGTTATAATTTTTTCGGGTATAGAAAGGTCTTATTTCTATTTTATACATATATTTTTATTGATTTTGACATTAAATCAAAACTATATTGTATTTTAGGATACGATTATGTTATTCCTTCGATTAATATTGGAAAGTTGTCATTTTGCATTTTCAGCATTGAAAGACAATCGGACACGTACCATGCTTTCACTGTTGGGCGTGACTATTGGTATATTTACCATTATAGGTGTGTTTTCCGCAGTGGATACCTTACGGAATAATATTGAAGAATCCGTTAAAAAGATTGGAAGCAAAACGCTTTATATTGAAAAATGGCCGTGGGATGGTGGCCCAAATTACCCTTGGTGGAAATATCTGAACAGGCCTGAACCTACCTACAACAATTACCTCGATTTAAGAAGTCGAATGACCACAGCCGAATATATGGCTTACATGATCAATATTGGTAATACCACGATCAAATACAAGAACAATTCTGCCCAGGGATCTTCCGTGAATGCAGCAACCTATGAGAATCTGTATATCCAGAATTTAAATATTGTGGATGGACGTTATTTTGCTGAAAGCGAATCCAGAGGTGGTGCTCTTGTTGCGGTATTGGGAGCCAATATTGCGGAAGGTCTTTTTCCGAATGAAGAGCCTGTCGGTAAGTATATAAGCATGTTGGGACGAAAGATACAGGTGGTCGGAGTTTTGAAAAAGGAGGGAAATGGTGTGCTGATCAATACCTCCCCCGATGATACGGCTTTTATTCCTTTTGAACTGGCACGGAACCTTGTCAATTATGATAATTTCTCCCCAAGTATTGCCATGGTGATCAAATCCAGTTATACCTTGGGGGAGGCTGAGAGCGAGGCAAAAACTTTGATGCGTTCAATCCGGCGCATTTCCCCACAGCGGGAAGAAAATTTCTCCATAAATCAGACAACTATGATTACGGGGGCCTTGGACCAGCTCTTCGGTATCATTAACCTTGCTGGATTTTCCATTGGTATTTTTTCGATTTTAGTCGGAGGTTTTGGTATTGCTAATATTATGTTTGTGAGTGTTAAAGAGCGCACCCATATCATTGGGATCCAGAAAGCTTTGGGAGCAAAGAATTTCTTTATCCTATCGCAGTTTTTGATTGAATCGGTCGTACTTTGCTTGCTAGGTGGTGGAATCGGCCTTGCGGTTGTCTATTTTCTCGCCTTTATCGTTCAGTTGGCTACAGGAGTCGCCATTGTCGTCAGCCTGAAGATGGTCATTCTTACGGTTTCGCTTTCGACCTTCATTGGTTTGATATCAGGTATTGTACCCGCACTAATGGCTTCGCGCCTGGATCCTGTAGAGGCTATCCGGAGTAAATAGAAAGGACATGTACAAGAAAGCTCAATTTTCGGTCTGGAATGGATTGTGGCTCGTATTGTTTGCCTACAGCTGCCTGTTGATGATAGAGATAACCTGGAGATACCATGGTTTTACATTGGACGCTAACTTTCTGATGATAAAGCAAACTGAAGTTGACGGAATTTGGTGGTATCGCTATGCTTTTTATGCCCATGTTTGTTCTGCTGTATTGGCCTTACCTGCTGGATTTACACAGTTCAATTCCTATCTTCTTAAGAACTTTCCACGGTTGCACCGAGGGATAGGATATCTTTATGTTTTCAGTATTTTGGGATGTGCGGCACCTTCGGGATTGTTGATTGGCGCAGTGGCCAACGGTGGCCTGTCATCGGTTATTTCATTTGAATTACTTGGTATTGGCTGGTTTTATTTTACCTGGCGTGGAGTCCGCTCAGCGGTTCAGCAAAAATTTAATGTGCACCGAAATTTTATGATACGTAGTTTTGCCCTGACCTGTTCGGCGATAACATTACGTTTTTGGAAAGTACTGTTGGTCTATTTGTTTCATCCGAATCCTATGGACGTATATCAGATCATTGCCTGGCTCGGATGGGTACCCAATTTGTTGCTTGCAGAATATATCATTTATCGAAAAAAAGAATAATGAAAAAAAATATCTACTTATTATTACTGTTGCCAGTATGGTTAGGCTGTAAAGACAGGACCGAAAAGAAAAGTACTGTTGTGAACCAACAGGATTCTCTGATCGTAGAACAGGAAGCGCATCAAGAATTATATGGGAATTGGGTGGGGGATTTTTCTATAGATGAAACATCCCTTAGCGAAGAAATGGAGCTAATGTCTTCAGATTATTATCCTAAGATCAATTTGATCATAAAAAAAATTACGGATAAGGGTGCTGTACTGGGACAAAATGTGGTGCGGGGAAATCTGCGAGCATTGACAGGAAAGCTTGAAGGTGAAGGTAATACGATACAATTGTTGTTGGATGAACCCGGTGACAAAAAATCTGATGGACGGTTTGAAATAAAGCTTAAAAACGATACGCTTATGGGAACATGGACGGCCTATGATCAGGATGTGAAAATTAAGAAAAGAAATTTTAAGCTTCTGAAAAAGCAGTTTGCTTATAATCCAAATCTTATGTTGAACAAACAGGATGATGAGTATGGCGTATTGGTAGACTGGACCAATGCGAAAAAGAAAGAGGCAACGGAATTTGAAGGAGATTCAGTTTACACCTATGTCATGGAATATTACCGGTCTGCATCGCCAGCTGTATTTAGCGTAAATGCCTCTAAACAGAAATTAACTGAAAAAGATCTGAAGAACCTGAAGAAGCTGGATTTAGAAATTATCCGAAATACTATTTTTGCACGACATGGCTATGCTTTTACCAAACCCAGCATCAGACAGTTTTTTGACCCCGTGGATTGGTATGTTCCAATATCAAAAGATGTAAGTGCAGATCTGAGCCAGTTGGAAAAAGATAATATTGCATTGCTGAGCAGATTTGAAAAATATGCCACCGATAACTACGATACCTTTGGTCGATAGCTTGTTATTATGCTAAAATCCGCGGGAAGAAGGTCGTATACAAAGAGTGGGGGGATTGCCTCCCACTCTTTGTGCATGATGCGATGCTGTTTTGCGCTATATCTTGGAATAGTTATTTCTTTCGAATGGAAATCGCATTTTTATGAGCTTGCAGTCCTTCGAGTTCGGCAAGTATTTCAACGGTCGATCCGATCTGTTGCAATCCAGTTTGATCGATATGCTGAAAAGTGATCTTTTTGACAAAAGAATCTACTGATACGCCCGAATATGAACGTGCGTAACCTGAAGTCGGTAATGTATGGTTGGTGCCAGAAGCATAATCTCCGGCACTTTCAGGGGTAAGATGCCCCAAAAATACCGAACCGGCATTGCTGATATATCTTGTCAGGGCTTGCCATTGTTCCGTTTCCAGAATAAGGTGTTCGGGTGCATATTCGTTTGAGAATTGAATAGCCTCCTGAAGATTGTCCACGACGACGGCATATGAATTTTCGATGGCTTTTGCCGCAAGTTCTTTGCGGGGCAATACGGCAAGCTGTGCTTCAAGTTGTCTGTTGACAGCATCTACCATGGTGCCAGTAGTTGCAACTAGTACTGCCTGACTGTCGATACCATGTTCAGCTTGTGCCAAAAGATCTGCGGCAACATAGGCTGGATTCGCGGATTCATCGGCGATTACCAAAACCTCAGATGGCCCAGCTGGCATATCAATGCTCACATTGGTCAGCCCCTGTATAATGGATTTCGCCTTGGTGACAAATTGGTTGCCAGGACCAAATATCTTATCTACTTTGGGGATGGATTGGGTCCCAAAAGCCATGGCAGCAACAGCCTGGGCCCCACCTACTAGATAGATGCGGTTAATCTGGAGTAATTTAAGACAGTATGCAACGAATCCGTTAATTTTTCCATTGGATTGGGGCGGAGAGCAGACGACAATTTCCTTGCAGCCGGCAATGCGGGCTGGAATGCCTAACATCAATAAAGTGCTGGGTAAAACAGCTGACCCACCGGGAATATAAAGTCCTACCTTTTCAATGGGACGTATTTCCCGCCAGCATTTCACACCGGGCATCGTTTCTACCGTGCGCTCTCTTTTAAGCTGGGTGCTGTGAAATTTGTGAATGTTCTGGAAAGCGATTTCCAGTGCGCGTTGTTGATCCCGCTGTATTGTGGCAGCTAATGCATCAATGTCATCCGCATCCAAAAAGAGCTTGTCGAGCTGTACTTTATCAAATTTTGCTGCATACTCACGCAAAACAGTATCTCCTTGCTGTTGTACCTGTTGGATAATATCCTGTACAATCTCCTGGATCGCATTGTTGGGATCCGTGTTTCGTGTAACTAATTGTTGGAGTTCCGTCTTTTTTAACGATTTATAATCATATTTTTTTAACATGGTGTATTCGCACATGAAATTTAAAGAATGATTTTTTCAACCGGCATGACCACAATACCTTGGGCACCTTCAGCTTTTAATTTATTGATCTTATCCCAAAAGTCGTCTTCCGTGATGACGGTGTGTACAGCCACCCAGCCTTCTTCTGCCAAAGGTACTACCGTTGGGCTTTTTACACCATGTAATAACGAAGTAATGGCTGGAAGGTTTTTCTTTTCCACATTCAGAACAACATACTTGGTTTCTTTGGCCAAAAGGACTGATTCGATCCGTTGGACTAATTCGATAAGAATTTCATTGCCCTCAAGACCTTCTCTTCCAACCAATATTGCTTCAGAATTTTTGACATCGGCAAAAGGTTTTAAACCATTGCTTTTCAATGTTCCACCTGTTGACACAATATCACATATTGCATCACTAAGTCCTAAGCCGGGGGAAATTTCTACCGAACCTGATATCAGGCGGATGTCGGCATCAATTTTATAGTCGTCCAGAAAATTTTTGAGAATATTGGGGTAAGAGGTTGCGATTGCTTTGCCGTTCAGGTCTTTGATATCTTGAATGGAACTATCTTTCGGGATCGCTAGTTTTAAAGTGCATTTTCCGAAGCCAAGTCGTTTGATGTATTCAACTTTGGATTCCGTTTCATCGATGATATTTTCACCTACGATACCAAGATCAGCGATTCCCTGTTCGACGTAGCCCGGGATATCATCATCTCTGAGAAATAATATTTCCAGGGGGAAGTTGCCCACAGTAGTAATTAGGGAACTTTTGTAGTTTTCGAAATCCAAACCACAGTTTTTCAGTAATTGAACAGATTTTTCGTTTAACCTACCCGATTTTTGGATAGCAATTTTAAGATTTTTCAACGCTTTATAAATGTTAGCAGTAAATTATTAATAATAAGAAATCAAACAAGAGGGAGGGTATTCTACGTAAGAACACATTAAATCAACATATCGCCACAATGGCGATGATGCAAATGAAAATGATGTACGTAGGTATAGACCATGTTTGTATTAATAACTGAGAGCAAATGTATAGTAAATTAATGGGAAATGCAAAATTATCATTTTAAAAAGTGAAAGGATTAGATTTTACTAATGTTGCTCCTTCAACAATTGACGTTGTCTGACTAAAGATGTCTAGCTTTACCGATACTACTGTAAATTTCCTTATTTTTAAGCAATGAAAAGAATTGCATTTATTTTTATGTGTTGGATGACTTGTCTTTGTCGCCACTCGATAGGACAAGAAAGACCAGCTTCTACATTGGATATCCGGATCCTGGAATCCATTGCTGAGACAAGGACTGAACCACAGACCCAGACCTTCAAGGTGCTTTCTGATATCAATAATTATGTCCAGGTTGCAGTACCGGTTGGTTTATTGGTTGCCGGAGCTATCCGCGAAGACAAAGCGATGCGCCAAAATGCACTTTATGTAGCCAGTAGTACAGCGGTAACAGCACTGGTCAATGTAGGGCTCAAGCATGTGTTCAAACGCAGTAGGCCATTTAGAAAATATCCAAATTTTATCTCAGTCAGGACAGCAAGTGGGTATTCTTTTCCTTCTGGCCACAGCTCTTCAGCTTTTGCGACAGCCTCAGCATTGTCCCGTGCTTATTCCAAATGGTATGTTGTCGCACCTTCACTATTATGGGCCGGAAGTGTTGGTTACTCTCGGATGTATCTTGGTGTACATTATCCATCAGATGTACTTGCAGGGGCAGCATTAGGTGCTGGGTCTGCTTTTGCCTTGGATGGATTAAGAAAATAAAGATTGAATTTAAAGAAATACGTAATGAAAGTGATTAAAATATTAGTTGTAGGTTGTGGAAATATGGGAGCCTCACATGCAAAAGCCTATCATGATCTGGACGGATTTGAGATTGTGGGACTGGTGGCCAGAGGCGGCAGTAAATATAAGCTTAATCAAGAATTAGGGGCGGCCTATCCGCTCTTTGATTCTTATGAAGAAGCATTGTTGCAAACTAGTCCGGAGGCCGTCTGTATTGCCACTTATCCGGATACACATCGGGACTATGCGATCAAAGCTTTTGAATCAGGAGCTCATGTCTTTATCGAAAAACCATTGGCAGAGGACGTGGCTTCGGCACAGGAAGTAGTTGATGCAGCGGTGCGGTACAATAAAAAATTAGTGGTTGGCTATATCTTGCGTTATCATCCTTCATGGATGAAGTTTATTGAGCTATCAAAAACGATGGGGAAACCTTTGGTGATGCGTATGAATTTAAATCAGCAAAGTCACGGCTATATGTGGGACGTACACCGAAACCTGATGTCTAACTTGAGCCCGATCGTTGATTGTGGAGTTCATTACATCGATGTCATGTGTCAAATGGTAGGAGCCAAGCCGGTTCGGGTTTCTGCAATTGGTGCCCGTCTAACAGCGGATGTTCCTGATTGGAACTATAATTATGGGCAATTGCAATTGCACTTTGAAGATGGTTCCGTGGGCTGGTATGAAGCTGGGTGGGGACCAATGGTGAGCCAAAATGCCTTTTTTGTAAAGGATGTCTTTGGACCGAAAGGTTCGGTGTCAATTGTAGCGGATAAAGCGGGCAATGAAGGTAAATCAGATTCTGTAGCAGCACATACGCAGACTGAAAGCCTCCGGGTCCATTATGCTGATCTGGATATGAACAACGAATTTATCAAGCAAGATGAGTGGGTAGACTTATCGGATGAACCCGATCATCAGGAGTTATGTAACCGGGAACAACGATTCTTCCAGGAAGCAATATGGAATGATCTGGACCTATCCACTTCCATGGCGGATGCGATCAACAGCCTGCATATCGCATTGGCCTGTGACGAAGCTGTGAAAACGAAGAAAATGATCGTGTTGTAAATAAATGCCTTATAAACCAGCTGTATCGAACATTTTTGTACCTTTTATGAACATGATGTGGAAGCAAAAATGAATTAAATAAAAAATGTAGTAGAAAGATAGGCTTTTTGGTCTATCTTTTGTTATTTAGCTTCATATTTATCATTCTTATGAAGAATTTATTCGAAGTAGTTTTGTTGTTGGGTCTTTCAATTCCGGTAGTGCATGGACAAGATAAGCAATGGCAAATGGAACTGGTTTTTAAAGGAGAAATCTCACCTGAGGAATTTGAAAATGAGATTCCTGAATTTGCAAAAGAGTTTTATGAGCCCTTTCTAAAAGGAAAGACCGCTTATAAAAATGTCGAAATCTTGGCTGATGCAGATCGTTCTGCTGCGGTTGTCAATCAAACAGAACATGCTATTTTGGACCGGAAATTGGCAAAGACCTATTCTTTTGCCACCGGTGACGATATTGTAACTGCAGAATCTTATTATCCTTTGTATAAGGTCGTTAGTGATAAACTCGAAGAGCCCAAAGTCCCTTATGTATGGATACAAGATATGGGCGAGATTGAGGATGTTGCGGGCATTACCTGTAAGAAGGCCAAATTGTTTATAAAAAACCAAACAGATTCAGCAGCAGCGACTGTTTGGTATTCCGAAGCTGTACCGGCCTATTATCTGACGGCGTTTTCTTTTGTGAATGATCTTCCGGGCGCTGTGCTTAAATTAGCTTTGGGAGAAAATAAGGATATAGGCTTTGAAACGATTAAAGTGACCAATGTCTCCTCGGATAAGGATTTCCAGTTGCCCCAAGGGGTTAAGGTAGTGGATATATCTGGCGAAAATGCGATGGAAGAGGGGGAGGATGTAGGTCTATTTGAGGATACTTTTCCATTGGATAAGTCGCTCAAATGGATTGTGCTAAAAGATAAAGAAACCAATGACGAGTATTACGGTATCAAAAAAATGTCCGGAGAAGAAGTCTTGCCTTGCTCGCTTTTCTCTTTGGCGTATTTTAATGATCATACTGCCATTGTTTCAGATAAGGATAACTTTTTCTGGTTATTGGATAAACAGGGGAATAAAATCAATAAAACAGGGTTTGACTGGCTCACACCAGCAAATGAACAGTTGGCAATTTTCCAGCAAGATGGAAGCTTTGGACTGGTCTCGCAGGATGGCAAGGTTCTGTTGGATAAAAAGGAAAATATCAGTAAGTTTCTGAATAATTACCTGATGTTTTCAGAAGACGGTAAGACCGGTCTGTTGGACGAAAAAGGAAAAGTTGTTGTCAAGCCAAATCTGTTTTTGTTGGATGTGGATAGTGCGGGTAAGGTTTTGGTGAAAGATAAGGAAGGAGAGGAAACTAAGACACTGGAATTGGAGGAATTCGTACGGGATTATGTAAAGTAATAGCAATGCTATCCGACTGATTAAAATCTAGCAAAAAGCCTTCAACTTGATCGTTGAAGGCTTTTTATTGACCAGTTAAGGTATATTTAGAAATTTGTGGGTCTGCAATGAGATATCCCACTTTGGGTTTTCTTTGACATAATCTATGATGGAAGGAGTCATTTCTTTCGATTTGGACCATTCCGGCTGAAGGTATAATCTGCAATTTGGTCCGACCAATTGGGCATATTCTTCCCCCCAGGCGAAATCACTTTTATTGAAAACAATAACTTTGAGTTCACCAGCGGCCTCGAGAACATCCTTGCGTGGGGCCTTGAATTTTTTTGGAGAAAGGCATATCCAATCCCATTCTCCACTTAACGGATATGCTCCAGATGTTTCAATAAATGTTTTGATCCCCGCTTCGTGTAGCCCTTTTGTGAGATAATCTAAATTATAAATAAGTGGTTCACCACCTGTAATAACGACCGTTTTAGCAGGATATTTTTTTGCGTTTTCGATGATTGAATCTGCGGCTGTAAGGGGATGAATGGATGCATCCCAACTTTCTTTTACATCGCACCAATGGCAACCTACATCACAACCGCCCAATCGTATAAAATAAGCAGCAGTCCCGGTGTGGTACCCCTCTCCTTGGATGGTGTAAAATTCTTCCATCAAAGGTAATTGTGTTCCGTCTTCTGGTACTTGATTCGACATAGTTAAAATTTGAGTCTGCAAAGATAGCAAATATTAACAAGATGCTCCATGTATCCGCTGATTTAAGGTAGTAATCATGTCATTTTTTATAGTATGCAGTAAATTGGTGGACATTGACAGTTTCCCCAAATTAGCTTTAACCTAGGAGAAGGAAATATTATCGGTGGAGTGGCAATATGACCATGTAAAATCTATTTATTGTCAGAATTTTTGCTAAATTTGTATCACAGATTATTTGTTGAAAACATAAGTGTAATAACATAATTGTACATGTTGTTTTATGTTTTCTATTTTTTAACAATAAAAAGATCATAGTTGTAAATGATTAAAATTACACTACCTGATGGTTCCGTAAGAGAATATCAAAAAGGAATCACTGCAGCGGAGATTGCCTTGTCAATTTCTGAAGGGCTAGCGAGAAATGTTCTGGCGGCTGAGGTGAATGGTGAAGTATGGGATTCTGCCCGTGCCATTGAAGAAGATGCCAGTGTTAAGCTATTAACCTGGAATGATACAAAAGGCAAATCGACCTTTTGGCATTCCTCGGCTCACTTATTGGCCGAGGCGTTAGAAAGCTTGTATCCGGGCATTAAGTTTGGTATTGGCCCAGCGATTGAAACAGGTTTTTATTATGATGTTGATTTCGGTGATCGGGAGTTTTCTTCAGATGACTTCAAAGCAATCGAAGATAAAATGCTGGAACTTGCTAAACGTAAAGAAACGTTTGCGCGTAAAGCTGTTTCAAAGGCTGATGCCTTAGCTTATTTTACTGAAAAAGGCGATGAGTACAAGCTGGATCTAATCAAGGATTTAGAAGATGGAAAGATTACTTTCTATACACAAGGGGACTTTACCGATTTATGCCGTGGTCCACATATTCCAAATACTGGGTTTATCAAAGCGATCAAACTGATGAATGTTGCCGGGGCTTATTGGCGGGGTGATGAATCCCGTAAGCAATTGACACGTATTTATGGTGTCACTTTCCCCAAAGCATCCGAGCTCACAGAATATTTAAAATTTATTGAGGAAGCAAAGAAGCGTGATCACCGTAAATTAGGTAAGGAGCTTGAATTGTTTGCTTTTTCTGAAAAAGTTGGAGCCGGGCTACCTTTGTGGTTACCAAAAGGGGCTGCATTACGTCAAAAACTGATTGATTTTTTGCAGAAAGCACAATTGAAATCGGGTTATGAGCCTGTTGTCACTCCTCATATTGGACACAAGCAACTGTATGTGACCTCAGGTCACTATGAAAAATATGGAGCCGACTCATTTCAGCCAATAAAAACGCCAATTGAAGGCGAAGAGTTTTTATTGAAGCCGATGAACTGTCCACATCACTGTGAGATATATAAGGTAAAACCGCGTTCATATAAAGATTTACCTGTGCGTTTTGCTGAGTTTGGTACGGTATATCGTTATGAGCAATCTGGAGAATTACATGGTTTAACGCGTGTAAGAGGGTTTACTCAGGATGATGCGCACTTGTTCTGTCGTCCGGACCAGGTTAAAGATGAATTTAAAAAAGTCATTGATTTAGTTCTGTATGTTTTTGGTGCCCTTGGATTTAATGATTATACGGCGCAAGTATCGTTACGTGATCCTGAGAACCGTACAAAATATATTGGTACCGATGAGAACTGGGCCCTAGCGGAATCCGCTATTATTGAAGCAGCTGAAGAAAAAGGTTTACCAACGGTTGTAGAATATGGGGAAGCTGCTTTCTATGGTCCGAAACTTGATTTCATGGTGAAGGATGCTTTGGGGCGTAAATGGCAGTTGGGAACCATTCAGGTAGATTACAATTTACCGGAGCGTTTCGAATTAGAATATACCGGCAGTGACAATATGAAACATCGCCCGGTCATGATTCACCGTGCACCATTTGGATCTTTAGAACGTTTTGTGGCTGTATTGATCGAGCATTGTGCTGGGCAATTTCCGTTATGGCTTGCTCCTGAGCAATTTATCGTCTTGCCAGTGTCAGAAAAATACGAAGAATATGCGCAAAATGTTTTGAATTCGCTAAATAATTCCGATATTCGCGGACTGATAGACTTACGTGACGAGAAGGTGGGCAGGAAAATCAGAGACGCCGAAGTGAAAAAGCTTCCTTACATGTTGATTGTAGGGGAAAAAGAGGTGGAAAATGGCACAGTTTCTGTACGTAAACATGGCTCAGTAGAATTAGGAACAATGACTGCTGACGAATTTAGAGATATATTAATTAAGGAAATAACCGTTTAATTTTTAAACATTTGGCATTAAAAAGACCCGGTGGTCCAAGACCACCAATGAGAAAGAAAGAACCAGATCACCGCATTAATGAATTGATCAAAGTGCCTGAGGTACGTTTGGTAGGAGATAATGTGGAACAAGGAGTTTACCCTACACGCAAAGCGTTAGAGTTGGCTGATGAGTTGGAACTTGATTTAGTGGAGATTTCGCCAAATGCTGTACCGCCGGTTTGTAAGATTATCGACTACAGTAAGTTTGTTTACGAACAGAAGAAGAAACAAAAGGAAATCAAAGCTAATGCAAAACAGACTGTTATCAAAGAAATCCGTTTCGGACCTAACTCTGGTGAACATGATTTTGATTTCAAATTGAAACATGCGATTAAGTTTCTTGAAAGTGGTGAGAAAGTGCGTGCATACGTACACTTCAAAGGTCGTGCTATCGTACACAAAGATCAAGGTGAGATTTTGTTGTTACGTTTCGCTCAGGCATTGGAAGATTACGGCAAGGTAGAGCTTTTACCAAAATTAGAAGGAAAACGTATGTTTTTGACAGTAGCTCCAAAGGCTCCTAAAAAATAATAAGAATTCTAACAGATTGATATAAAATTTATAAGTATTATGCCAAAAGTTAAAACCAATTCCAGCGCAAAGAAACGTTTCAAATTGACTGGAACAGGTAAAATTGCAAGAAAAAACGCTTTCAAAAGCCACATCTTGACAAAAAAGAGCACAAAACGTAAACGTAACTTAACACAAACAAGTTATGTATCTGATGGCGATATGGGCAACGTTAAACGTATGCTTGCTATCGGTAAATAAGTTTTATTCGATTTTATTTAATAATAATTTTTTAACCGGGTACAGGGTTGTAAGTTCATTGAAATACATGACACCTTTTACCAAACTAATTTTAAAAATATGCCACGTTCGGTTAACGCAGTAGCTTCAAGAAGAAGACGCAAAAAAATCCTAGGCCTTGCAAAAGGTTACTTTGGATCACGTAGCAAAGTTTATACTATTGCTAAAAATACAGTAGAAAAAGGTTTACAATACGCTTACCGCGATCGTAAAACCAAAAAACGCGAGTTTAGAGCTTTATGGATTCAACGTATCAACGCTGGAGCTCGTCAACACGGAATTTCTTATTCCCAATTGATCGGTAAATTAAACGCTAAAAACATTGGTTTGAACCGTAAGGTTTTAGCTGACTTAGCTTTAAATAACCCAGAAGCTTTCAAAGCAGTTGTAGACGCAGTAAAATAGAGTTTTTAATCCGCTATCAATTTGTTAGAGATATTAAAGGAGCCATTTAGGCTCCTTTTTTTTGTGTCCATAGTTGAATGGAAAATATATTAGGTTTGATTTTTGTGCGGTAATCTAAAAATATAAAAATTATGAAAAGAACAACTATTGCTATTGGATTTGCCTTTCTGTTAGCGGGAGGCCTGGTGATCGCCAAAGACTTACATCAGATCGATCGGATGCCTACTGTGCTCAGCCAACAAGATAAGGTTATCTCCATTGAGGGAAAGGGAAATACGCGGACAATTGAAGCAAAAGGAGGTGAGACTATCCAGATAGAAGGTATGGATAATAAAGTGGTGATACGGGGCAACGTAGGAAAGATCGTGATCGAGGGTAAGGGAAATACAGTGACAGGTGCTGATGTGTCAACTGTTACTATTGATGGAGCGAACAATATGATTAACTTACGTGCTGTGGAAACGATTCAGATCGAAGGGATCAAGAACCATGTACATTATAGGTCTTCCAAGAACAAATCTGGCCAGGCCAGTGTTACCACAGAAGGTGCAGATAATATGGTGATGAAAATGAAATAACATGCCAGCGATAAGCCATACAATTAATGGCTTATCGCGTTATAATTTGCTTTCCCGCTTTTTCTTTTTCTTAATGATCTTTGGTTTCTGGACTTGCTTTAATTCATATTGTCTTTCGATATATTGAATAATTTCAGATGCAATATCCTTTTTGGTTGCTTTCTCTATTCCTTCCAATCCGGGAGAAGAATTAACTTCCAATACCAATGGTCCGCGATCGGAAGGGATCATATCGACGCCACATACGGTGAGACCTAATTGAGCGGCAGCAGCAATGGCGGTTTCCCTTTCTGCCTTGGTCAGCCGTATCACCTGAGCGGTGCCACCCCGGTGTATATTTGACCGAAATTCCCCTTCTTTAGCCGTACGTTTCATGGCACCAACAACTTTACCGTCAACGACAAAAGCTCTGATGTCAGAACCTTTTGATTCTTTAATGAATTCCTGAATCAGAATATTGTTGCCAAGGCCATAGAAGGCTTCAATGACGGACGACGCTGCTTTCTTGGTTTCGGCAAGAACAACACCAATCCCTTGTGTGCCTTCCAGGAGTTTAATCACTAAAGGGGCGCCACCAACCATGCTAATGAGATCGTCCACGTCCGAAGCTGTCCGAGCAAAACCGGTAATGGGAAGTCCGATACCGGCACCGGATAAAATTTGCAAACATCTCAATTTGTCTCTTGACCGGGTAATAGCCTGGCTCGGATTTGCGGAAATCACGTCCATGACTTCAAACTGTCTAACGATTGCAGAACCATAGAATGTTACTGAGGCTCCTATCCGTGGAATAATAGCGTCAATATCGCTGAGGTCCTGACCTTTGTAATGAATACTGGGTTTACCTTGTTGAATGCCAACATAACATTTACTGTGGTCTATAACAATGCATTCATGACCTCTTTGTTGCGCAGCTTCTACGAGACGACGAGTCGAGTATAAACTCTTTACTGTCGATAATACGGCAATTTTCACGATTTGTATATTGAATATAGTATGTGTTAAGATAACAAAATAGCTTAGCTATTTGTTTTATTTGCCAAGGCCTTCATCGCAAGATTTTCTTTGGAAACGTCCACCAAAAATTTTCTGTACAAAAAGTTCTTTCCCAAAAGCATAGGATAAGTCATCTTTGAACGATTTCTTAAGGAAATCTTCATGTCAAAAACTTGGTTGTATAATTTTGCTGTTGTCCGGATATAATAGCGCTTTTCTTCTTGGCCGAAAGAGCTTTTAACCAGTTTTGTTTTATAGAGTTTTAATTTAAGCTTTTTTGTCTCTCCGGTTTCAAAATCAATGACTAATTCACAGATAATCCAGTCTTGCCCGTTTTCATGAACAATGTTATAGGAATTGCAATGTAAGACCGAGGACGCTGCACCAGTATCGACTTTGGCTTCGATGCCAAATATTCCCAGTTCAGGCAAATCGAGTGTTTCTTTCCAACCGACGAGAAGTTTTTCTTTCATTGTTACCACATGGAAAAAATAAGCACTGATCCAGCTCATGCGGATCAGTGCCATTATCTTTTATTCGTAGACAAACTCTCCATAAGGAGAATTTATAGTTACCTTTTTGGACGCAGATTCTTCTACACGGCCAATAATCTGGGCCGGAACTCCAAATGATTCCGCTATTGCAATAATGTCTGCGGCGATGGCTTCAGGAACATATAGTTCCATGCGATGCCCCATATTAAATACCTTGTACATTTCTTTCCAGTCTGTATTGGACTCTTTTTGTATCAGCGCAAAGAGCGGAGGGATTGGAAAAAGATTGTCCTTAATGACATGTACATTGTCTACGAAGTGTAATACTTTTGTTTGTGCTCCCCCTGAACAATGGACCATCCCATCAATTTGCGACCGGTACTTGTCCAATATTTTTTTGATAATTGGCGCATAAGTGCGAGTAGGTGAAAGCACAAGTTTGCCGGCTGTTATCTTCTCACCAGTTTCAACCTGAATGTCATTGGTTAAATGTTGGCTTCCAGCAAAAACAAGTTCATAAGGTACTGCAGGATCATATGCTTCTGGATACTTCTCGGCCACTTTTTTATTAAATACATCATGGCGCGCCGAAGTTAGTCCATTGGAGCCCATTCCACCATTGTATTCTTTTTCATAGTTCGCTTTTCCATTGGATGCCAAACCAACGATGACATTACCTCCTTTGATACGGTGGTTTGAAATTACTTCTTCACGCTTCATTCGGCAAGTTACAGTACTGTCAACGATGATCGTACGGACTAAATCCCCGACATCAGCAGTTTCACCACCAGTAGAATAGATGCCAATGCCTAATTCACGGAGCTCAGACAATATCTCTTCTGTACCATTGATGATTTCCGCAATGACTTCTCCGGGAATAAGGTTCTTATTTCTTCCAATAGTAGATGACAGAAGAATATTATCGGTTGCCCCAACACAAAGGAGGTCATCAATATTCATTATGATCGCATCTTGTGCTATACCTTTCCAAACCGAAATATCACCGGTTTCCTTCCAATATACATAAGCTAAGGAAGACTTGGTTCCAGCACCATCTGCGTGCATAATGTTGCACCATTCTTGATCGCCACCCAAAATATCGGGGATAATCTTACAAAACGCTTTGGGAAACAGACCCTTGTCGATATTTTTTATCGCATTGTGCACATCCTCTTTTCCTGCGGATACGCCTCGTTGATTGTATTTTAAATCTGACATCTTAGGGCAAAAATACGCAATAGCGTTGAATTAATGAACCCTATTTACGTATTTTAATTACTTATAATAATACGCCATTGTTCAATCAGATTCTCGAGGTTGGTTTTTGCATTGGCAGGGCTTGTGCTGGGGAGACACAAATACCTGACACCTTTCTTTTTCATAAAATGCTTCAGATATAAATTGTGTGCTTTTTGACCATTAAAAATGACTTTCGTAATGGAAGGGTATTCCTCCAGAAGTTCTGTAATCCGGTTAGGGCTTTCATCTTTTATGGCTAAATCCATACTCCCTGGACGGGAAGCTTCAGCGCAAACATCCCAAAGGCCGATTCCATTCCTGTGTAAAAGGCTTACCTTGTCGGTATATTGTGTAACCTCAGGTGCCTGACACAGGTGCTTAATGATTTTCCAAAATCGATTTTGGGGATGTGCATAATATTCTTGTTGCGCCAATGATTTATCGCCCGGTAATGAACCGAGTATAAGCGTGTGAGTTGATGTGCTTATCAATGGGGGAAAGGATTTTTTGAGCATAACCAAAAATAAACATTTCATTTTTTCTTTGAAATTTGTGCTAATTTATTTATATATTTATGATATTAAAATGATATCAAATATATATTAATAAATTATGGAAAAATTAATTAAACCAATGTCAGGCTATTTAGCCTTATTGATTGCTGTAGTATCTTTTATAGCGGCCATATTTTCATTTGTCCATGTGGAAGAGAGCTCTCTTTATGTCGTACTGGGCATTATCCTAATGATCCTCACTTTTTTCATTTTGAAAGGTTTGATGATTATTAATCCCAATCATTCACGGGTACTGAACTTTTTTGGTAAGTACGTAGGCACAGTGAAGGAGAACGGTTTGTTTTTTGTCAACCCTTTATACTCTACGATTAAAATTAGTTTACGTTCGGATAACTTACAAGGACAGACTTTAAAAGTAAATGATAAAATGGGGAATCCTATTGAGATCGGTGCCGTTATTGTCTGGCAGGTAGGGGATACTTATAAGGCTGCTTATGACGTTAGTAATTATACTTCCTATGTGCGTACCCAAAGTGAAGCTGCTGTGCGCCATCTGGCCGGGAGTTTCCCGTACGATAATCTGGAAGATGAAGGTGCTGAGATAACCCTGCGGGAAGGTGGTGATACAGTCAATCATATTCTTGAAAAGGAATTATCAGAGCGCTTGGCCCCAGCAGGAGTTATTATTAAGGAAGCCAGGATCAGTCATCTAGCTTACGCTTCTGAGATTGCGGGAGCCATGCTTCAAAGACAACAAGCCGCAGCGATTGTTGCTGCGCGTGCCAAAATAGTTGACGGTGCTGTTGGAATGGTTGAAATGGCGCTAAATAAATTGTCCGAAAAAGATATCGTTGAATTGGATAATGAGAAGAAAGCGGCTATGGTGAGCAATCTTATGGTGGTACTTTGTGGAGAGAAAGCAGCAACCCCAATCGTAAATACCGGTACTTTGTATCAATAAACTTAATAAAATGGCAGATAAGAAGAACTTTATGCTGCGTCTGGACGACCAAATGTACAAAGCTTTGGAAAAATGGGCAGCAGATGAGTTTAGAAGTGTTAATGGACAGATAGAATATCTTTTACATCGGGCGCTGCAAGAAAATAAAAGATTGGGCACAGAAAAAAAGTCTGTGGATAAAAAGTAAAGAATCAGGACCAAAAATGTACCTTTGACTTTGTTAAGAACGAAGTAAAAGGTATATTTTTTATTTTAAGAAGCAAGTTATGGTTATTAATCCCCTGCATAATTTATTGGTTGTCAGTACAAGTACAATTTATGGTAGTGAATTCCTTGCCTATATTAAGGATGACTTTGTGAAATTTATTCAAGCAGACGAGCTTTTGTTTGTCCCTTTTGCCCGGCCCTCAGGAATATCTTTTGATGACTATACTGCCAAAGTAAAAGGTGCTTTGGCTGATAAAAATATTCAAGTGAGGGGATTGCACGAATTCTCCGATAAGAAAAAGGCAATTCAAGAGGCAAAAGCAATTTTTGTGGGTGGGGGAAACACATTCTTGTTATTGAAAACTTTATATGAGCTCGATTTAATCCAGCAGTTGCGGGCTCAGGTAGCAAAAGGAGTTCCCTATGTAGGCACGTCTGCTGGTGCAAATCTGACGGGATTGACTATTGGTACAACAAATGATATGCCCATTGTTTATCCACCAAGTTTCGAGGCGTTGGGCTTGCTACCTTTTAATATTAATCCACATTATTTGGATCCAGATTTAGGTTCCACACATAAAGGAGAAACCCGAGAAACCCGTATTCAGGAGTTTCATCAGTTTAATGCACAGCCCGTCATCGGATTGCGAGAAGGAAGCTGGCTAAAGGTTTGCCACGGTGAAGTGCGATTGGAAGGGCGTTTGACCGCTCGTTTATTCAGACCTAATCTGGAAGCGGAGGAGCTTAACCCGGGATTAATAAATTTTTAAGATATTGTAAAATTTAGCTCTTTATTGTACCTTAAAGGGGATTCATGCGGTCGCTAGCCTTTATTATGTTTATTAAAGTCTTTCTTTCCTAAAAAATACTTTTGTAGATTGTTGAAAATCATACAAAATACGCTACTTTTGCGCTAAATCCATTAAAATCTCTTCCAATGGAAAAAAAATCAGCACTGCACCCAGCCGATATTGCGGAAGAAATATCGCGACTAAATAAGGGTGAGCACCATTCAAATTTTATGACCTATCCTTTAACGGATAGGTTAGAGATCTTTTCGTTTTTAGAAGTTGATGTCCAATATACGTTGATTAAGTCAATGACCGAGCAGGAGCTGTCTGAACTGCTGAATAATTTAAAACCGGATACTCGAAATGAACTGCTTTCAGAATTGCCTGATGATCTGATCAAATACTTGATTAATCTGCTGAATGAGCGGGAGAAGCAAATGGCTTTGGAATTAATTGGCTATAACGAGGATAGTATTGCCAGGCTCATGACGCCAATGTATGTTCAGGTACGTCCTTATTATACCGTGGATGATGTATTTAGGCATATTAAAGTATTTGGTAGGAAGGCTGAAACGCTTAATTTTATTTATGTGGTCGATGAGAAGAATGTGCTGATCGATGACTTGAAAATCGGCCAATTGCTCTTGGCGGATGGCTCAACTGAGATCGCAGATCTTATTGATTACAATTTTGCAGCAATCAAAGCTTCAACACCGATGGAAGAAGCTTTCGAAATTTTTCAAAAATACGACCGAAGTGCTTTGCCCATTGTTACAGATGCGGGGGTGCTGGTCGGGATAGTGACATTTGATGATGTGCTGGATAGGATTGAGGATCGTGATACGGAGGATATACAACGATTCGGGGGGATGGAAGAATTGGATCTGGCCTATACGAAAACACCTTTGCTCCAATTGATCCAGAAGCGGGCAGGCTGGCTTATCATTTTGTTCTTCAGTGAAATGCTGACAGCTTCAGCGATGGGATTCTTTGAAGGCGAATTGGAAAAGGCTGTTGTGCTGGCGCTGTTTGTGCCTTTGATTATTTCTAGTGGTGGAAATTCAGGTTCTCAAGCAGCATCGCTAATTATACGCGCCATGGCTTTGGGCGAACTGAAACTTAAAGATTGGTGGTATGTCATGAAAAGGGAGGTTTCTTCCGGATTGATTCTGGGCGGAATATTAGGCGCGATTGGCTTCTTGCGCATATTTGCTTGGCATTTTCTAGGCTTATATGACTATGGTCCCTATTGGATAGCCATAGGTCTTACAGTCGCAGTCTCCTTGTTGTTTATCGTACTTTGGGGGACTTTATCGGGGTCATTTATTCCTTTTATTCTACGCCGATTTGGATTGGATCCAGCCACGGCATCAGCTCCTTTCGTAGCAACATTGGTGGACGTTTCCGGACTGATCATTTATTTTACCGTAGCAGCATTCTTTTTACAGGGAAAATTGTTGTAGTGATTTCTTCAGGGAAATAGCCATGTGATAAAAGAACTTAAAGATATGAACTGCCTTTACGCTTTTTGAAACAAATGTAGTATCTATATGTTTAAGCGTCGGTACAATTTTTCTTTTATTCCTCCTTTTTGGGCGATATAGATGCCTTTCTTTCCTGAGCATAAAAATGCGGCTATACAGGCAATCCCAATAAATGGGATAGGTTGCCAGCCAAAGAGTTCATAGCCCATCACAATGCAGGCCAAAGGTGTATTGGTTGCACCGGAAAATACGGCGACAAAACCCATGGCAGCCAATAGGCCAATGGGCAAAGGGATAATGCCACTTAATGCACTGCCAAGTGTTGCACCGATAAAAAACAGGGGGGTGACTTCTCCACCTTTAAATCCGGCTGAAAGCGTAAATGTCGTTAACAACAGTTTGATCATAAAATCGTAATAATTTGCCGGGTTGATAAATGCATCCTGGATCATTGGGATACCCAAGCCAATGTATTTCGTGTTTTTCAGGAGCAGGCTAACAATTACAACAATGATGACCCCACCTATAACAGGCCTCAGCAGGGAAGAATTTATTTTTTTAAACTGGGCACTAAAGAAGTCCCCGGCACATGTGAATAACCATGCGGTGATACCAAAAAGGATACCGGCCGCCAAGCTAAGTGTTATATTGGTGAGAGATACAGGTGGGATGATGTCATGGATAGGGTAATGCGTATGTGGAATATTCCACAATTGACAGCTGAAATTTGCGATATAAGCTGTAAAAAGACAGGGGAGGATCCCGAAATATCTTTTTTTGCCTATCAGAAGAACTTCAAGTCCAAAGATGGTCCCTGCGAGCGGTGTACCAAAAACGGCCGCAAAACCAGCAGTAATACCAATGGAAATCAGGATGCGGCGTTCTGTTTTATTAAAGTCAAACCAACGGTTGAACTGATCCGAAATGGCTCCGCCTATTTGTACAGCCGTGCCTTCACGACCTGCCGACCCGCCAAATAGATGCGTTAGTAAAGTGCCGAATAGAACAAGGGGAGCCATGACAAATGGAATCCGGCGTTGGGGGTGAAGGTATTCTTCGATGAGGAGGTTATTACCTTTGCTGGAAGGATTGCCCCAATATTTATACGATAGCGCGATAATTAAACCGGCAACAGGAAGTCCATATATGATCCATTGCTGTGCTTCGCGATACTGTGTTACCCAGTTGAGGGAGAATAAAAAAAATGCACAAATAGACCCGACAATAAAGCCTACTGCACTACAAGTGATCAGCCATTTAATTAAAAAAGGAAAATTGCGTTGATTTGATTCTTTAAAAACCATAAGTCTACCTATATATAAAATTTGTTGTCTTTTATAAAAAAGTAGACGTCATCAGCTTACTAAAGCGGTTAAGGGCAGACATCATTGCCATATCTATACCAAAGTTATAAAAAGCGAATGATAATTGCAACCCAACCTGCGATCATCAGCAGACCACCCAAAGGAGTGATTGGGCCAAGAAATTTGAGGTTTTTCTTCCAATACTCAGCAAATGAAAGAAAATAAATACTGCCTGAAAACAATAGCGTTCCTGAAGTGATGAGATAGTAGATAACTTGTTCAGATTGATATTCAAAAGAAAAATTAAAACCGATGACTAAGAGCGTAAGAGCTGCATACATTTGATATCGAACACCTACTTCAAAAGATGCTAATTTCTCTGTTGAGAGGATTTTTTTGAAAGCATGTGCGCCAAAAGCGCCAAGTAGAATTGCCAAAGCTCCTAGTAATGCCGCGGTTATAATAACGGTGCTATTCATGCGTATTGTCTATTTAAGAGTGGATTTGATCATATCGATGTGAAGAATTCCATAGTCTGGATAAGGTTCAGATTTTTGCGCAAACCCTAGTTTTTCATAAAAGGATTTTAGGTGAAATTGAGCCCCAATCTGAATATCATTTGGCCCAAATTGTGCGAAAATAGTTTCGATAGACTTATACATCAGCAGTTGACTGATGCCAGTGCCCCGAGCTTCTTTTACAACAATGACCCGTCCTATGGATGGCTCAGGATAGGAGAGCCCCGGTGGAACTAAGCGTGTATAAGCAACAATTTCTCCTTGCTGTTGCGCCCAGAGGTGGAGACAGGCATAATCTTTATCGTCTAATTCAGGATATAAACATTCTTGTTCCAAGACAAACACCTCAGTTCGTAATTTTAAAATACGATAGAGCTCTATATTGGTAAGTTCGTCAAACTTCTTAAGATTCCACTGATAATCCATCATGCTAACAGATAAGAATCAAGTGGATCAAGTGCTCATTTAAATTGGCCCTTGATCCATCTGATCCCAATTAAAATTATCCCAATAGGCTTTTTACGACTTCAGAAATTGTCTTTCCGTCTGCTTGTCCAGCCAATTTTTGATTTGCTGCGCCCATCACTTTTCCCATATCCTTAATGGAGGAAGCTCCTGTTTCGGCAATGATGACTTTAATAATAGACTCAACCTCATCCCGGCTCAATTGCTTGGGCAAATAGGCTTCGATGACCTTCTCTTCTTCAACTTCAATTTCGTAAAGGTCCTCCCGGTTTTGTGTTTTATAAATTTCAGCAGATTCACGGCGTTGTTTTACCAATTTTTGTAAAACTTTTATCTCGGCCTCTTGGTTAAGGTCTTCGGTATGGCCTTTTTCTGTTTTTGCTAAAAGAATCGCAGCTTTGATAGCGCGCAGTCCACGCAGTTTTGCCGTATCTTTAGCAATCATTGCTGCTTTAATGTCTTGATTTATTTGTGTTTCTAATGACATGATATTTAATTATTTTCGATTGACAATCGTACCTGTGGCCTGAGCTGTTGGCATGATTAATAAGTCGTTGATATTGACATGCGCAGGTCTTGTAATGACAAAAAGGATGGTTTCGGCAATGTCTGTTCCAGTTAAAGGTTGTACCCCAGCATAGACATTTTTTGCCCTTTCTTTATCCCCATGAAAACGGACTTCTGAAAATTCAGTTTCAACCATTCCCGGATCAATGGAAGTCACTTTGATACCCTTGGATAGTAAGTCAATGCGCATCGCTTTTGTTAGGGCATCTACAGCATGTTTCGTTGCGCAATAGACATTCCCATTAGGATATACTTCTTTTCCTGCAATAGAGCCTAGATTGACGATATGAGCACCATTGTCAGTGTCCATTAACGGAATGACCATTTTGCTGACATACAACAGGCCTTTGACATTGGTGTCGATCATTCTGTCCCAATCCCCAATATCGCCATCCTGAACGGGGTCCAATCCCTGACTTAACCCTGCATTATTTATTAATATATGAATTTTTTTCCATTCTTGGGGCAAGCCTTCGATTTGTTGCTGAACTTGTTCTGCATCTCTTACATCTAACTCAAAAGTATGAATTTTAATACTGGGGTAGGTGCTGATCAATTTGTCTTTTAGTGCATCTAGCCGATTTAACCTACGGGCACACAGTAAAAGGTTATAACCTTCTTTTGCCAATACTTCGGCACAGGCTTGGCCTATTCCTGAACTTGCTCCTGTGATGAAAACTGTCTTTGTCATATGTTGTTACATTGAATATATGGATTGAAAGCTCTGCCTTTGGCAACAATTGCCCGTCGGAGACCATGCTCGCGCTTTATTTGGTAGCGATATAAATGGTACAGATACCGAAGGTCTGTGGCCTTACAATGGTTTCCTCAAATCCAGCCTTCTTATTGATGGCTACAAATTTCTGTCCATCTGGAAACTGGGCAACTGATTCTGGTAAATATTCATATGCACTGGAATCTTTTGAGAAAAACTTTCCAATGGTTGGAGTAACATATTTGAAATAAAAATTATAGAGCTGTTTTATCGGGAACTTTTTAGGGTTCGAAAATTCCAGAATAATTGCTTTTCCTCCTGGCTTTAAAACCCGATGGATATCCGACAGACCTTTTTCTAAATTTTCAAAATTACGAACTCCGAAGGCAACAGTAACCGCATCAAAAGTGTTATCATCAAATTGAAGCCTTTCAGAATCACCCAATTGAACCTCAAATTGGTGCTCCAGACCTTTGTTCGCTATTTTCTTTTTGGCTACATCAAGCATACCCTGAGAAATATCGACACCAATTATTTTTTTTGGATTTAATATTTTTATGGACTCCAGGGCAAAATCGCCGGTTCCTGTTGCTACATCCAACATGAGCTGCGGTTTGATGGATTTTAAGGCATTAATAGCCTTTTTTCGCCATATAATATCAATCCCCAAAGACATAAAATGGTTTAAGAAATCGTATGAATGGGAGATATTGTTAAACATATCCGCGACTTGCTTTTTCTTACCGTCATTGGTGTCTTTATAGGGTTTCAATGTTGATGAATCGTGCGTCATTCTACAAATATACAATATAAGCGTATTTTTTTTGCTTAAACGATGGATTTGTTTTCTACATAAAATCGAACCAGTATCGTGTTGCGGACGTCTTCCTTCACACAGGTTAAAAGTAATAAGGCCGTAAAAAACAAAATACAGCGCTCCACTATTTTTGTTAAATGATATTATTCACATTGAAATAAGTTATCCACATTTTTTAACCCGTTGATTTTTAGGTGTCGTTTTTTATTTTCAACATGTTTTCAACATTATGTGTTGAAAATTATTTCTGTAAACCCGTGCTCATCAAAGCGTTTTGATTGTTATGTAAAGATCGCCAGATTATGCTGTTTGTAATTCAGCATGGTGGTGAATTTTATTTTTTATACATTTGTTATCCCATCTTAAATTTAAGGCGGGAAAATTATATTTCTGATATAATATCATGATGAACGAAAGCAATTTTGAAGCGAGCAATACGGAGAACAATAAACGGGGTAATTATGGGGAACGCCGTACCAAATTAAACAATTTGGTCAGTGGTTTAGGTAAATTACCGCCACAGGCAGTGGATCTTGAAGAGGCTGTTTTGGGGGCATTGATGCTGGAGAAAAATGCGCTGAGTGAAATTATCGATATTTTAAAACCTGAATCTTTTTATAAAGAGTCCCATCAGAAAATTTTTGAAGCTATTTTTGGTCTATTTCAAAAAACATCACCAATTGATATTCTGACTGTTACATCAGAACTCAGACGGATGGGTGCATTAGAAATGGTCGGTGGTGCCTATTATATTACGCAATTAACAGATCGGGTAGTATCGGCAGCCAACATTGAATATCATGCACGTATTATTTCCCAGAAATATATTCAACGGGAATTGATCAAAGTTTCGACAGAGATTATTAATAGTTCATATGATGAGACCTCAGACATCTTTGATCTGTTGGATCACGCCGAGAAGAGTTTGTTTGACATTGCGCAGAACAACTTGAGAAGAGATTCCAGGAAGATGGACGATATTATGCGTGAAGCAATTTCCAATCTGGAGATGTTGCGTGACCGAACAGATGGTTTAACAGGGGTCCCGTCAGGGCTGACTGCTTTGGATCGTATGACATCCGGATGGCAACCTTCAGATCTTGTGATTATTGCGGCCCGTCCTGCCATGGGGAAAACAGCCTTCGTATTATCCGTTGCACGTAATGCTGCGGTAGACCATAGCAAGGCTGTAGCGGTATTCTCCTTGGAGATGTCCTCGGTACAGCTTGTGAATCGTCTTATTGCAGGAGAAACAGAGATCGAGCAGGAAAAGTTAAAGAAAGGCAACCTTGCGGACCATGAGTGGCAACAGTTGCATTCGCGTATTGGCCGATTGACGGAAGCTCCAATCATCATAGATGATACACCAGCATTAAACGTTTTTGAATTTAGGGCCAAATGTAGGCGGTTGAAAGCACAATATGATATCCAGATGGTGATTGTCGATTACCTGCAATTGATGCACGGTAAAGCAGAAGGCAAAGGCGGAGGAAACCGTGAACAAGAGATCGGTAGTATTTCCCGTGCTTTGAAGTCAGTGGCCAAGGAATTGAATATACCCGTATTGGCCCTGTCGCAGTTGAGTCGTGCGGTAGAATCACGCCCAGGTAACAGTAAACGACCCATGCTATCCGATCTGCGGGAGTCAGGTTCAATTGAGCAGGATGCGGATATGGTTCTTTTCTTGTACCGACCAGAATACTATGGTTTAACAGAAGATGAGGAAGGCCGTCCAACAGCGGGAGTAGGTGAGGTTATTATTGCGAAGCACCGTAATGGTGAAACGGGGATTGTTCCGTTACGTTTCGTTGGTAAATTTGTGAAATTTGTCGATCTGGAAGATGAATTCTCCGGGATGGGAGGCGGTGACGGCTTTGGCGATGCACCAGCCACGTTTTCTGCTTCAGCTTTAAACCCTTCACCGAATTTTGCAGATGATTTTGGCGGAGCTGGTTTTAGTGGTGGCATAACTATGCCATCTCGGATGAACGATATGCCAGATGACGCACCTTTCTAATCAAATATTATAAAATTCAGTATAGAAAAAAAGCCGAAATCATATTTCGGCTTTTTTTCTGTTTAAAGTTTACAGGTTAAGTGATGTTGCTTTATACCATAAGCAAGGGGACAACAGAAGTAATTAGAACTTATAAGTTACCCCAGCACCAACAATCTGTCTGATCTGAAGGGCAGAATTTCTTTTTCCAATCTCTTTACCCTCTTCAATGATTGGAATAGCCGTGTTGTCATCGTACACCATTTGTACACCCGCATTGACTGTAATGAACCTATTTACCTTCATGAAAAGATTAGCGGTGTAGTCGATATCAATATTCTGCGGTTTTTCCAGGTAATTTGAATATAATTTCAGGATATTTTCAAAAGATACGTTCTCCATCAAATTGACTTTGTAGTAGGCGTCGAAAGAAGCTCCAAACTCAGTTCGTACTTTTTTGCCTGGGTCCACGCCATATCGTGTCGAAAGGAGGGTATCGCTGACAAAGACAAATCTTAATGCAGCAGGGGATAAGTTAAATCTCAAGTTGTCTGACTTTTTATAGGCAAAACCCGGTCCGAAACTCAGGTATGCTGGGGCAAGAAATCTTGAAATACGTTCTTTAGGTGTTTGGGTATAGTCATAACCATCTGCAAATTGGGTATTAAAGTTCAGGAAAAAAGTATATAACCAATACTGAGATGCTTGATGACCTAATAAACTGTTCAGTACCAATCTATCATCGTTTTTGCGCCAATCCGATTCTTTTTGAAACGTGAGACCATAGGCTGCCAAAACTTTGTTGTCCCAGGACCATTTATCTTTTTTATAATTGAAATCGTAATTGAGGGTTAGATTTCCTGAAAATGAATTAACACCCCCTGCAGCCCAATTGGAAAATGAACTTTGGTTGATTAAGAAAGTGTTTTCACCTTTAATAGTCCATGTTTTCGTGCTGTCGATTGGAGTTTCGGTAGGAGCTTCCTGGCTGAAGCTTCGGTAGCTGATTAAACTTAAGGCAATTAGAAAGATAGATTTTATTTTTTTCATATTAAAAAGTTGTGGTTTGCGTATGTAGCAAAAATAAATGTTTATAACTAAACGAATAAATTTGTTTATTGTTTTGCGGTTTTTTATTTACTTATATATTAAATAAAATGAGAACTTTGTTTCTTGGGGAATGGCTGAGCCAAAGGGAGAGGTCGTTGTAGCGGCTTGATCATCCCCAGTTGAGATAAATACCTTAATAGAAGATGGATAGATGTTAAATAAAACATGTACTGATGAAAATAACACTACTTTGTATTGGAAAAACTGATGATAAATACTTGATTGAAGGAATCGAAAAATATATCAAAAGATTAAAGTTTTATGTGAATTTCAATATGCTGGTAATCCCGGATATCAAAAATAGTAAAAACCTGTCGGAAGATCAGCAAAAGGATAAGGAGGCTATTTTGATCCTAAAACAATTGCAGCCTCAAGATCTGGTGATCCTATTGGATGAATTCGGAAAGGAATTCCGTTCATTGGATTTTTCAGCCTATTTAGAAAAAATGATGGTTAATAGCGTACAGCATATGGTGTTCATTATCGGTGGTCCATATGGTTTTGATCAAAAGATTTACGACCGTGCACATTCAAAAATGTCATTGTCAAAGATGACATTCTCGCACCAGATGATCCGTTTATTTTTTATCGAGCAGCTTTATCGCGCATTTTCCATCATGAAAGGAGAACCTTACCATCATGAATAATATGGAAAAAAGTCCGTAACTTCATCTTTAATTAAAAACAGACTTATGAATTTGCCGAACAAACGTGATTATCACTATAAAAGTGATGAAGGAGAGAAAAATAGCCAGCGGAATAAATACATTATGATCGCATGTATCATCATCGTGATTCTATTGGCCTTGTATTTTGCGTAATGGATACCCTCTGTTACGGAATAAGCAAAAGAATAAATCTCTTACTTAATATCCGTATGGAGGATATCAGCAGATGATTTTTAAAAAATTTAGTGAAATGTTTTAATGTAAGAACGCTTAATTCTTGGGGGAAGTCTGGCAGTTTTTGCGCGTTCTTTTTGGGTTGGTGTTGTTGACAAATCCCCAGTTGGTCATATAGAATGATAAGGGATTGATTGCTAATAATTTTTTCATTTTTTCTTTTTTTACCATATATTAATTTGTTGATACAGGAGTTATAGATCAACAATCAAGCCAAACTCCTTTACCTATCAGGTTTGCTTTATGGTATTACTTTGAAATGAGATACATTGAGGTTATCTGACATTAAAAAAGTAGCTCCAATGTTGGAGCTACTTTTTTAATGTTTATTTTTTATCTATTTTATAGAGTTTTCCGATATCAGTTATCGCATACAGTGCGCCATCTTTTCCTTGTGTGATATCCCTAAACCGCTGTCCCTCATTGCCGAGCAAGCGTTCTTCGCCAACTACTTTGTTATCTTTTAAGATAATCCGGGCAATATGGGTGCTACTCAGTCCACAGATGAACAGGTTGTTTTTCCATTCAGGAATATTTTGGCCGGTATAAAAGGTGATTCCACTTGGCGATAACACGGGGTCCCAATAATAAACAGGCTGTTCCAGGCCTTCCTTTTGTTGTATGCCCTCACCAACCCGATCACCTTTGTATTCTATGCCATAGGTGATGGTTGGCCAACCATAGTTTTTACCGGCCTGGATTCTATTCAATTCATCCCCGCCACGTGGACCAAATTCCGTTTCCCATAAATCTCCTGTTTCAGGGTGTAACGCTAGCCCCTGTGGGTTACGATGTCCATAACTGTAAATTTCAGGACGCACATTTGATTGGCCTATAAATGGATTTCCCGGGGCAGGCTGCCCATCTTTGGTAATACGTAAGATTTTTCCCAAAGCTGCATTTAAATCCTGCGCCAAAGGTCTTGTTTCTAAATCCGAGCGTTCCCCGGTACTAAAGATAATATTTCCCTCTTTGTCAAAAACGATACGTCCACCATAATGCAGGTTACCTTTATGTGCTGGTGTTGCTTGATAAATGACCTTAGCATCCTCAATTGATTTTTCATCTGCCGAAAGCTTACCTTTTGCAACAGCCGTTAAAGTGCCCGAAGGTGTATTGTCCGAAAATACCCAATAAACCATACGGTTGGACTCAAAATCTGGATCCAGCTTCAGTCCAAGCAATCCACCTTGGCCGCTACTATTTACTGCTGGTAGCCCCTTGATAGGCTCACTTAATTTTCCATCTGTACCGGCAATGCGTAAATCGCCTTCTTTTTCAGTAATTAAAAACCTACCGTCAGGTAACGAAACAATTCCCCATGGGGATTTTAATCCTTCGGCTATTACTTTACCTTCATAAGCAGTGCTGGTTTTTGCGCCAGCTATTCGAGTCTGCCCATTAAAGGCTGGCTTGTAATCCGAATTTGGTTTCTGTGTTTCCACTGGTGGATAACTTGTCGTATCCGGAGCTGTGCTGGCAGTACTGTCTGAACTAGAATTTGAGTTCGCCTGGTTAGAATTGCATGCTGTCAATCCTAACGATATTGCTATAAGGCTTAGTGTCAGTTTGGTTTTCATTGTTAATGACTTGTTTAGTCTGGTTGTCAGTTTGAAGATATTAAAAAATAACGAGATGTCATTTTATCGAATGTAATAAATTTACTATAATATATTAAATAGAAAACTGAAAAAATAAGGCAAGAGGTTATTTTCCCTCCAGGCAATGGTTGAGAATTTGCTGAAGTTCTTTATCCTTATTTACATAATAATCACTGACATCTAATACAGTATTCGTGTTTAAATTATAGATGCATACTGGGATATAATTTGGCTGTGCAGAAGTTTCAAAAGTCTTGAAATAATCGGAGCTTTCCTGAATACTTGAAAACTCCTTTGATTCACAGTGCTGTGTATCTGGATTATATGCTATGGTTATAAAATTCTTTTTCATGTTGCCCTCCTTTACCTACAATAACGAAAGGAAAGTAGCAAAAGTTTTAAGAATTATTGCTTTTACGATTTTAAACACTGATGTGACTCGCATCAACAGGCTTACCAAAAAATATTTTTGCTTTATTTTCAAAGTCCCTTGGATCGTCTGTTGTATAGAAAGCCAATAGTCCTTTTTTGGAACAAGAGTTTTCTATTTCAACATGCCTATTGAGATATTCTTTTAAGCTTTTTGCGACAATTGGGCCCTGCGAAATGATGCGAATATGGTTTGGTACGTATTTTTCAATCACAGGAAGCAGGAGGGGGTAATGTGTACAGGCTAATACAATTGTATCAATCTCATCGGACTGTTTGAGCAATTCCTGGATATCTTTCTCCACAAAATAATGAGCACCTTCTGTATTGATTTCATTATTTTCTACCAATGGCACCCAAAATGGGCAGTCGTGCTGAAACACCTCAATTTCTGGATGGAATTTCTGTATTTCAATCTTATAAGATTCAGAATTTACTGTTCCTGTCGTTGCGAGAATACCGATTTTTTTTGTTTCAGTATAATTATGGATGATTTCGGTCGTTGGCCTAATGACACCCAGCACTTTTTTCCCAGGAGGAAGGTCATTTTGTTGAATTGTTCTCAAGGCTTTTGCAGAAGCCGTATTACAAGCCAGGATGACAAGATTGCAGCCCAAATCAAATAGTTTAAAAACACATTGTTTGGTGTAATTATAAACAGTTTCGAAAGATCTGGTGCCATAAGGCACGCGTGCATTGTCGCCTAGATAAATATAATCATATTGTGGAAGCAGTTGCTGGATCTCTTTAAATACGGAAAGCCCACCATAACCAGAGTCGAAAATACCAATAGGACCTGAAGTCGATATATTATCCATAGCGCAATGTTATAAGTTACCGTACTTATAACATCGCGTTATAAGATTCGGTTGTTATTGAAGCAAAGATGGTTTCTCTTTGTATATTTTCCAAATTAATTCGCCAAATAATGTATTAGTCCATGCGAACCAATGTCTTGTGAATTTTTTTGGATCATTTTTATGGAAAGATTCATGCATGAATCCTGTCTCACCATGCGTTTTGATCAACATTTTGATGCAATGACGAATTTCCTCATCATTTGACGAAGTTTGGGCACGCATAATGATCGACATTGGCCAAATCATATCACGGCCGATATGTGGGCCACCGATACCCTCTGCTGCGGTCCCTTTGAAGAAAAAAGGATTTTTTTCAGATAGAACAAATTTGCGGGTACGTTGATAGATTTCATCATTTACATCGACAGCGCCTAAATAGGGAAGGGCCAATAAACTCGGTATATTGGCATCATCCATCATTAAATGACTTGAAAAACCATCGACTTCAAAAGCATATATTTTTCCCAAATTGGGATGATCTATGATTCCATATGTATTTACGGCAGTTTCCACTTCGGCAGCGAGTGATTCCATTTTTGTGGCAAGAGCTTGCTCATTTTTAACTTTCCTGAGTATTTCAGCGGATTGTCTGAGACTGACAATGGCAAACAAATTAGAAGGGATCAAAAATGAAAAAATAGTGGAATCATCCGAAGGTCTAAAACTGGAACAAATTAGGCCTACCGGATTGACTGGGTAGCCATATCCATCGACCTGTAGCGTGTCAGAGCCCCTTGATGTGGTTCGTTCAAATTTATAAGGACCTAGATTATCTTTACGTTGCTGCTCTACAAATGTTTGGTAGATTTTGTGCTGAGCTTCGAGCCACTCTTCGTTAAAAGGACTGCTGTCGCCTGTTTCTTTCCAATAATGGTAAGCCAGTCGGATAGGATAACATAGTGAGTCGATTTCCCATTTCCTTTCGTGTATGCCAGGCTTCATATCGGTATGATCACTAAACCATTCTCCTTTTTTGGTAGGGTCGTTGTAAAATGCATTTGCATAAGGATCAATATTGATACATTTGCTTTGCTTCTGTATTAAGCCGACAATCAGGTCCTGCAATTTTTTGTCTTTCTTCATAAAAGGTAAATAGGGCCACACCTGGGCGCTACTGTCCCTTAGCCACATGGCATCTATATCACCCGTGATCACATAGGTGTAATTTCGGCCATTCTGCACATACGGAAATACGGTTGTATCCAGCGTATTTGGAAAACAATTGTTAAATAACCAGGCCAGTTCCTTGTCTTTTACATTTTTCTGAAATTCTACAATAGCATCTTCGATTACTTTACTGGAAAAAAGCCTTTTCTCCTTGGGGGTACGTACTGTAGGAAAAGAATGTTCCTGAGCAAAAGAAAATTTGCTTGTGAGCGCTCCTGCCGTTAACAAGGTTGCGTTTTGGATAAATGTTCTGCGTTTCATGGGTTTAAGGACCGTTATTTTGTTATATAGGGTTATTTATTAAAATGCAAGATATAAATATTTTTGAATATAAGGAACAGCAAATACGATTTAGCATTATAAAATTGACTGAAGATGTTAATAAAGTCATTTTTATTCGGTTAATTTGCAGTTAGGAATACATTTTGCTAGAAAAAATAATCTTTGAAATAATTTTATGGGGCTTAATATATCAAAAAAAAATAATTTACTTCGAGTTGTGCTGGCAGGCATCGGGGTAGGTGTCTCGCTTACAGGCTTTGGGCAAATCAAGAGCCAACCCTATTCGTATCATTTTTACCAAAAAATGAATGATGTGGTCTACTCTCCGGATACGAGAATGCATACTTCGGCTAAGCCGTTTGTCATCAAGGATTCTTTATTGTTGACCAAATTTGATTCAATCCAATCCAATAGGCCAGTGTCCTCTTCAAACTGGTTTATGCGTAAGATTTTCAATGAACATCTCATTCAGGTTGAAAAGGATGATTATACATTTTATGCTGACTTTTTACCGGATCTTTATATCGGAAAGGACATGCAGGGAGATAAGCGCAAGACATGGATGAACAGTAGAGGCTTCCAGGCTGGTTTGACTGTGGGCGATAAATTTACTTTTCACACCTCTGCATTTGAGAGCCAAGCTGTGTTTCCTAAATATCTGGATGACTATATAGTTGCAAATAAAGTAGTTCCCGGACAGGGCAATACAAAATTTCAGTCTAACAATAAAATGGACTGGATGTATGCCACTGCGAGCATGACCTACGATGCACATAAGTATATTCAGGCAACCTTGGCCTACGATAAAAACTTTATTGGAGATGGTTACCGTTCGATGCTGCTTTCTGATTTTTCATCCAATTATGCCCATCTGAAATTAACGGGAACAATCGGAAATGTGCAGTATACCTCCATTTGGGCCTACATGAACGATCCGACGCACCCAAGACAGGATTTGACTGGTATTTATCCTATGGAGGGCCAAAATAATTCACGTTTAGGTGATGGGAAGAAATGGGGTGCCTTTCAATATCTGGATTGGAATGTGACCAATAAATTATCACTTGGGTTTTTCCAGTCCGTCGTCTGGGCAGCACAGGATGACGCAGGCAAAAGAGGGTTTGATTTTAGTTATCTGAGCCCAATCATCTTTATACGTCCTGTGGAAAGCAACAACCGTACTTCACCGGATAAAATGTTTTTGGGGTTGACCTCAAAGTATAAATTGCCTTACCACCTAACGGTTTATGGTCAGTTTTTGCTGGGGGAATTTACATCTAAAGAATTTTTTGCTGGAAATGGATATGCTCATAATAAATGGGGTGCACAACTGGGAGTCAGAGGATACGACATGTTTGGTGTTAAAAACCTGAATTTCTTAGCGGAATATAATACGGCTCGTCCTTATACTTATCAGCACTTTAAATCCTATTCAAATTACAGCAACAATGCAGAGCCATTGGCGCACCCAAAAGGAGCTAATTTCAGGGAGCTTGTTGGTCTTGTCAATTATGCTTGGGACCGCTGGGATTTTTCTGTACAGGGGATGTATACGCAGAATGGCCTGGATCTACCTGACGGCAGTAATATGGGCGGCAATATTTTTCAGCCCTATACCACCATTCCTAATTTATATGGAAATCATATCGGACAGGGGATAAAGAACAATATCTATTATGCTGACGCAAAAGCTGCCTATGTGCTCAATCCGAAATATAATCTTCGTGTGGAATTAGGGTATACCCAACGTTATGCCAAAGCACAATACGAAAAACCTGTTGTCACGAAATCAGGTGTGATTTCGTTCGGACTTCGTTCAAGCTTCAGGGCGATTTACAACGATTTATAGGATAGGATCTAGGTAACGAGCAGAGCATCCCAGCTGATAAGGATTGGCCGCCCAGGATAATGTCACTGGAAAATGAGGGAAGCCTTAAACGCTGAATATCCATTACTTACTAGATAGTTGTAGGAACATATATGAATAAACAAATTAAATACAAATGAAAAAAATCCTTGTATTAAATGGTCCTAATTTGAATTTGCTGGGAATAAGAGAAAAATCAATCTATGGCAGCCAAGACTTCTTGAGTTATTTTGAGGAATTGAAGCAACGGTTTTCGTCAGTTCAACTCGAATATTTCCAGAGCAATTCGGAAGGAGCATTGATTGATAAGATTCATGAGGTCGGATTTGACTACGATGGGATTGTGATGAATGCGGGCGCCTATACACATACATCGGTAGCACTAGGCGATGCTATTGCAGCTGTCAACACCCCGGTGATCGAAATACATATCAGCAATGTTCACCAGCGTGAGGATTTTCGCCATCATTCCTTTCTTGCAAAAAACTGTAAAGGTGTGATCTGCGGTTTTGGTTTGGATAGTTACCGACTTGGCATAGAAGCACTTTTAGTGTGATCAATCGGTCGCAATAATTAAAAAAATACCCCAAGGAAGCGAATATTTCTTTGGGGTATTTTCTTTATAGGGGCAGTTTTTTATACCTTTCCAGCAAAGTTGTCCTGAAAAATTTAGCCGATAAGATTCCGGATAGCTGTTTCATCAGCCTTGATTTGAGCTTTCATTTCCTCCAAGGAATCAAATCGTTCGTCGTGACGGATGAAATGAAGAAATTTGACCCGGAGTGTTTTACCATAAATATCTTGATCAAAATCAAATAGACTGATTTCAATAGCCCTATTCATACCATCTACAGTGGGGCGTGTGCCAATATAGCCCATGCCTTTTGCGATAGATACAGGATTTTCTTCACGATATTCACCTGTGGTGATATTTTGGATATGGTTGTATATATAGACCTCCACGGCATAAATACCATAAGCAGGTATTAATTTATGTGGTTCATGTACTTGAAGATTTGCGGTTGGAAATCCAATTGTCCTGCCGATCTGATCGCCACGGATAACAGTGCCTGTTAATTCGAAAGGATAGCCCAGATAGAGATTAGCCGTTTTGATATCCCCTTTTATAAGTGCTTCACGCACGCGGGTTGAGGAAACAGCGATATCATTGATATCCTGCTCTGGAATCTCATCGACACTGTAATCAAATATAGAAGCAAATTGCTCTAAATCCCCCAATGAACCTTTGCGGTCTTTGCCGAAATGATGGTCGTATCCAATCACTATTTTCTTTGTGCCCAATTTACCTACAAGTACATTGCTAATATATTCTTCTGGAGATTGGTTGGAAAAATCGCGTGAGAAAGGAATGATGATCAGGTGGTCTATCCCTACTTTGCTCAATTGATTTACTTTTTCTTCAATATCATTGATCAGCCGCAAACTGTCATCATCCGGATTGATGATTAACCGGGGATGAGGAAAAAAGGTGAGTAATATAGTCTCACCTTTAATTTTCTGTGCCGCTTCTTTTAAATGGGCTAATATTTTTTGATGACCGATATGGACACCATCGAAAGTACCGATGGTAACAACTGCATTTTCAACGGGGGAGAAATCTTCTAAACTTCTGTAGATTTTCATTTATAGGATTTTTTGCAAAAATAAGATAAAGAATCAATAAAATGGACCGACAAGATTATTTAATGATTTCTTTATGACGTTTTATTTCAGCGATAAGCTGCTCAAGATTCCATGCATTTTCGACCTTATAATCACCACTTTTGGTGCGTCGCAAAGAACTTAAGTGTGATCCGCTGTGCAATACTTTGCCAAAGTCATGGGCCAATGATCGGATATATGTTCCTTTGGAGCAGGAAATCCGGAAATATACATGCGGAAGTTCTATCTTTTCAATAGCAAAGCTATTGATACGGACCTGTCGGGATTTAATTTCTACATCTTCACCACGGCGTGCTTTTTCGTAAACACGTTCACCATTGATTTTAATCGCCGAATGTGCCGGTGGGAACTGCTGTATGTCACCTTCAAAAGTTTTTGCGGCCTCGAAGATCATTTGTTCTGTGATATGCTCGATGGGGAATACCTCCTCAATGGCTGTTTCGAGATCATATGAAGGGGTGGTGCCACCCAAGGTGATCGTACCGGTGTATTCTTTATCTTCAGCCTGGTAGCTGTCAATCTTCTTGGTTAATTTACCCGTACACACAATCAATAATCCCGTTGCTAAGGGGTCTAAAGTTCCTGCATGACCTACCTTTAATTTTAACGGTTTCAGGGAGTTCCTGACTTTACCAACAACATCAAAACTCGTCCATGTTAAAGGTTTATCTATCAACAACATCTCACCTTCAGCAAAATTGAACTTTGCTGGACCGTCACCCACCTCTATGTTTTCCATGAAAAAAATTTTAGATAATTTGTAAACTATGTCCTGAAAGCAGAAGGACCAAGATAATTAGCCCGACCACGATCCGATACCAGCCAAAAGCCTTAAACCCATATTTGGTTAAAAAGCCAATAAAAGATTTGATCGCAATAATTGCTACCACAAAACCGATCAGGTTGCCAATGACGAGCAGGTTGATTTCCTCACCTGTAAACGTATTGCCCTCTTTAAAGAACTTTAATAGTTTAACAACTGAAGCCCCAAACATCATGGGAAGGGCTAAGAAAAACGAAAATTCAGCAGCAGCCTTACGGGTCAATTTTTCGGCCATCCCGCCAATGATTGTACTGGCAGATCTTGATGTGCCCGGAATCAAGGCTAAACATTGGTAAACACCGATCATAAAGGCTTGCTTGTAGGATACATTATCCGAATCTTCAACAGTGGGTTTATTAAACCATTTGTCCACAAAAAGTAACACCACACCACCGATCACCAACATAACGGCAACCATTAATGGACTCTCCAAAAGGGCATCAATATAATCATTGAACAATAAGCCTAAAATGGAGGCCGGTATGGCAGCTATGACCAGTTTGTAATAAAATGAGAGCGTTTTGAAAAAACGTTTATAATATAAAACGAGAACCGATAGTATCGTTCCTAACTGAATAACAATGGTAAACAATTTGACAAACGCTGAGGGCTGAATTCCCATGAGGGCGGTAGCGATAATCATGTGTCCTGTGGAGGAGACAGGCAAAAACTCCGTTAATCCTTCGATTATGGCGAGGATAATAGCTTCAATAATAGACATCTGTTTGAATTAAGATTATTCTTCAGTTTTATTTGTTTTGGGACGATACAGAATTGCCACAAAACCTATTGCAAATCCGATAACGACAACAATAGGAGCTATGGTGATCTTGGTAAAGCTATAAATGTCAGTTTCGCCTGACATCAATGCAAAACCAATGACCACGATAACCAAACTTGCTATGAAAAGTTGGTAATTTATCTTGGAGAACACAAAGGAACTTTTATTGACAGATTCAGTAGATTTCTTTAGTTGAGCCATTTTTATCTATATAAATCGTTAGATTGAGCTTTTAAATATTTTGTTACTGCAAAATAGGTGCTAAGTCCGGAAATGAGGATGCCAATGAGAATCACACCCAAAAAGATGACTGCAAATTCAAACCAGTCGCGTAGAAACACAAGTTCAGGTATCTGTTGCTGTGCAAATTTGAGGGTTAAGATCAATAGTAAAATTGCAATCAACGAACCCAGTAAACCATGGATGATACCGTAAGTGATAAAAGGCTTACGGATAAAATTCTTGGTTGCACCAATCAGTTGCATGCTTTTGATTAGGAAACGCTGAGAGTAAATTGCTAAACGGATCGTATTGTTGATTAAGGCTACTGCAATGATCAATAAGATCACGGCAAATGCCAATACAATGATTCCAATGATGCGGACGTTTTTATTGAGCATATCGATCAACGATTCCTGATAGACCACCTCCTTTATCTTATTGTTTCTGGAAATCTTGTCAATGAAGGTTTTAATACTATCCGTATTCGCATAATTTTCTTTCATATAGACATCCAACGATGGTAGCAGTGGATTGTGACCAAGGTATTGAACAAAATCCTCGCCTAGATCTTCTTTTAGGTTTTTTGCCGCTAATTCCTTGCTGATATACTCCGTGCGGAGAACATAAGGATCCCTTTCAAGATCTTTTTGTAATGAAAGTACATCGCCTTCGCTGGTGCCATCATTGACAATAACATTCAGGACAATGTTTTCTTTAACATATTTTGAAAGATTTTTAGCATGCACCAAGAGCAATCCCAACATACCTGTAACCAACAGTACCAGTGCGATACTGATGACTGTAGAAACATATACAGACTTTGTTTTTCTTTTTTGTGTGCTTAATTCGTATTCTGACATAATAAGCAAAAATTTATTTGCGAAAGTAACTAATTGAGCGGAAGATTTCGAATTTATCTTGTAATTACTTTGATAAAAATCAATTCGAACTTTGTTTTCTACCTACGTTTAAATAACTTTTCAATACTATAATTTATTGTTCAAACTACAAAACTTTTATCAAATTTCAGTATTAAAATCGTAATTTCGCAAGTCATAAAAATTCCTTACGAACAAAAATGGATTATAATCACACATCATTAGAGAAAAAGTGGCAAAAGTTTTGGGCGGATCACCAGACTTATAAGACATCAGATTCGCATCAAAAGCCAAAATACTATGTATTGGATATGTTTCCTTATCCATCTGGGGCAGGACTGCATGTGGGGCATCCACTGGGCTACATTGCCTCGGATATCTTTTCGCGCTACAAGCGTCTGAAAGGTTTCAATGTATTGCACCCGATGGGTTATGATTCTTTTGGACTTCCTGCGGAACAATATGCGATTCAGACGGGACAGCACCCGGCTGTAACCACGGAGGTGAATATCAACCGTTATCGTGAGCAGATGGACAATATTGGTTTCTCTTATGACTGGAGCAGGGAAGTGCGTACTTCCGATCCTGCATATTATAAGTGGACCCAATGGATTTTTATGAAATTATTTGATTCTTGGTATAATAAAGAATCAGATAAAGCTGAGCCTATTGAAACATTGATCGCTAAATTTGCTGCTAGTGGTTCAGCAGCCATTCAGGCTGTTTCAGATGAAGATGTATCCGTATTCAGTGCTGAAGAATGGACATCCTTTGGCGAGGAGCAGCAGCAGCGTGAGCTGTTAAAGTATCGTATAGCTTATCTGCGCGAAAGTACGGTAAACTGGTGTGCAGCTTTAGGTACGGTATTGGCCAATGACGAAGTCATCAACGGTGTGTCCGAGCGTGGTGGTTATCCAGTTGAACAGAAAAAGATGATGCAATGGTCTATGCGTATTACTGCTTATGCCGACCGTTTGTTACAAGGATTGGATACGGTTGATTGGCCGGAGCCTTTGGTTGAAATGCAGCGCAACTGGATTGGGAAATCAGTCGGGGCCTCGGTGAAATTTCCCGTACCCCAATTAGGTACTGCAATTGAGGTTTTTACCACGCGTGTAGATACGATTTTTGGGGTTTCCTTTGTCGTTCTGGCGCCAGAACATGAATTGGTGTCGGCATTGACTACGCCAGGGCAAAAAGCTGAAGTAGAGGCTTATATTGAAAAAACTTCCAAAAAATCTGAATTGGACCGGATGGCCGACACAAAAACAGTGTCAGGAGCTTTTACTGGATCCTTTGCCAAACACCCCATTTCAGGACAGGATGTACAGATCTGGATTGCAGACTACGTTCTGGCAGGCTATGGTACCGGAGCTGTTATGGCAGTGCCTAGCGGTGATCAACGTGACTATGTTTTTGCCAAACATTTCGGTTTAGAAATTATACCTATTTCAGATACGCAGCATATCGATGAAGCAGCAGATCCGAACAAAGACGGAAAATATATCAATTCGGGTTTCATCAATGGTATGACTTATCAAGAGGCTGTGCCTGCTTTGATTGCGAAGTTGGAAGAATTGAAATTGGGAAAGGCAAAGATCAATTTCCGTATGCGTGATGCTATTTTTGGACGTCAGCGTTATTGGGGTGAGCCTGTTCCGGTTTATTTTAAAAATGGCTTGCCTTATTTGATAAATGAAGAGGAGTTGCCTTTATTATTGCCCGAAGTGGATAAATATTTGCCAACAGAATCAGGAGAGCCCCCTTTGGGACGTGCCAAAGGTTGGAAGTATGAGGACCAATATGAGTATGAGTTGAGTACGATGCCTGGATGGGCGGGGTCTTCATGGTACTGGTTCCGATACATGGATCCCAAAAATGAAGGTAACTTTGCCGCCAAGGAAGCGGTTGACTACTGGAAAGCAGTTGATTTATATATAGGTGGTTCTGAACATGCGACCGGGCATTTGCTATATTCCCGCTTCTGGAATAAGTTCTTAAAAGACTTAGGCTATCACAATGAAGAAGAACCGTTCCGGAAACTTATTAATCAAGGGATGATCCAAGGCCGATCTAGCTTTGTTTACCGTGTACTTGATGCCGAGGGGAGAGGGACGAACCAATTTGTGTCATATGGATTAAAAGATGATTATAACACTATTCCATTGCATGTGGATGTTAATATTGTGTCTAATGATATCCTGGACCTGGAAAAATTCAAAAATTTCAGACCTGATTTTGCGAATGCTCAATTTGTATTGGAGCAGGGTAAATACATCTGTGGTAGCGAAGTGGAGAAAATGTCCAAGTCTAAATTCAATGTCGTCAATCCCGACGATATCATCGCATCATATGGAGCTGATACATTGCGCCTTTATGAAATGTTCTTAGGACCATTGGAACAGGCTAAGCCCTGGAATACCAATGGTATTGAGGGTGTTTATAAGTTCCTGCGCAAAGTATGGCGTTTATTCCATGATGCTGAAGGTAACTTTGCGGTGTCAGCTGAGGAGCCGTCAAAAGCAGAATTTAAAGCACTCCATAAGATCATTAAGAAAGTCGAAGAAGATATTGAGCGATTCTCATTCAATACCTCCGTTTCGGCCTTTATGATCTGTGTCAATGAACTGACTGATTTGAAATGCAATAAACGTCAAATACTGGAGCAACTGATTATTGTGCTTCAGCCTTATGCTCCGCATATCACCGAAGAGTTGTGGAATTTATTGGGCAATGAAGCCGGAACACTATCGTATGCTGCATATCCCGTATTTCATCCGGAGTACTTAATTGAATCTGAATTTGCTTACCCCGTTTCTTTCAATGGCAAGATGAAATTTAATCTATCGTTAGGGTTGGATTTGGACCAAAAAGCCGTGGAAGACACGATCAGGGCACATGCTGATGTACAACGGCATTTAGATGGAAAACCGATCAAAAAGATTATTTTTGTAAAAGGAAAAATAATCAATATTGTCGTTTAATCTATACTCGGTTAGCATAAAAAAGCCGTTTTATCCTGATGATAAAACGGCTTTTTTATGCTAGCACATCCTGAAAAGCGATTGTTTTATCAAAAATTGATTTTGCATAGGGACAGTTGGGGATAATCTTGGCATCGTTCTTTCGTGCATAGTCCACAGCTTCAAGAACAAGCTTTTTTCTTACACTCATGCCTTTATACTCATCATAAACTTCTGTGTGATCTATTGTGAATTCACTTTCATTTTGCCAGGTATATTCCAAAATTCCAGCTTCATTATTGTCAACCTCAGCAATAAAATTCCCTTTGTCGTCTCTCTCGATGTTTTTTACTTCCATAGTGTTTTTTTCAAAATAACGTCTAAAAGATATTTTTGTTTTATGAAATTTTGCAATTTTTCAGATTCCGAAGACGAGGATATTGCTGCTTATTTAAGCGGGTTGGCATGATGGCATTGGGCAAAAAGGAGGCTAAAAATAAAAGGAACCTAGGCTGCAGGGAATAAATGCAGCGTTCGATTGGGAACAGTGATGCCTGTCGTCAATTATTGCAAATTTTTTGTATATTTGCAGCATATCTCCTAAGTACATATCGCATTTTTATCTTTTCAACAAAGCTCTAAAGGTCCGTAACCTCCTCGGGAAAATTTATTTTAATCCATATTGAATGAGCAAAAGCCAAATTACATTTAACAAAAAAGAACGAGAAAAAAAGAAACTACTCAAAAAACAACAGAAAATTGAGAAAAAAGAATTCAACAAAACAAACAACGATAAAGGAAAATCTTTGGAAGAGCTGTTTGCTTATGTTGATGAATACGGGAATATCTCAGACAAGCCACCCGTCAAATTAAAAGAGGGTGAAACTCCGGCCTCTGCCAGCACCCAAGATGACTATTCTTTTGGGAAAGTTGTCCATTACAATACAGAATCCAATTACGGGTTCATCCGGGATAATGAAACACAACAATCCGTTTATTTTAATGATCGTCTTGTAGGGCAGAAATTAAATCTTAATCAGAAAGTCAAGTTTAAATTCAAAAGTGCCAAACAAGGGACTCAAGTAACTGAAGTTTTGATCGAATATTAATCAATACATATCCGGCTCTCGCAGAAGCCAGGAAAAATATAAATCCCTCGGAGGAAGTTGAGCTTTGCCCAGCAGCCCACCGGGGGATTGTTATTTGTAGGCGTTGCGCAGGCAACAGTCCCCCCAAATGTATGGGCGGCGGTACTCACTCTTTAAACGTTAAACCTTTTTCAAATAGCGCTTGCCGTAGTGGCGGAAGGGAAGCCTTTCCGAAGCCATGTAATCTCAACAGGTCCTTTTCAGTAAAACCTGCCAGTTTCTCCATGCTGTCGATACCTTGTTGTAATAATGCATTTCTTGCAGGGCTGCTCAGTAGGCTCAGAAAGCCACTATCAGGTCTCTTCTCTTTTTCACAGCTGGGGCATGTTGGACAGTGAATATCCACTTCCAATGTCGCCTGTTTTATCCAGTCGGATTTTGAGATCTGCATGTTTAATCCCTTCCAGGTTTCATTTCCGACGACAGTTTCCGATGTGACTTCTTCGTTGATCCGGAATCCCACATTTTCATAACATCGGATCGCATTGCTGTTCCACGAATAAACATTTAAGTCCGCCTGATCGTACCTGTCATCAATAAAAAGAAGCTTTAGCAGGGCATGTATAGTCTGCTTTCCATACCCTTTGTTGCGCTCTGTGTTTTGGGCGATCAATATACGTGATAAGCGCGGGATATCCCTTTCGAAATTAAGTTCACAATGCCCGATGACCATACCGGATTCCAGTAGCGTAATTTTGTATGGACGGCGTTTTGGATCCTCCAGATAATGCTGCAATTGTTTGTCCGTAATGGGGAATGAAAAGTATGGCCCAGCAAATTGAAGTAGCTCCTCTGGTGATTTTATCCATGATTTGAATCGGTCAAGATCAGTTTTTTCAAATGGAAGTAATGTTATCATGATGTTTGGGGGTACTTGCTGTGTTTGATTATTAGGTCCAATTTAGACAATTATAAAGTTCTTTCCTAAGAGCTAAGGGAGATTTGAAAAAAAATCCGTGAAAAAACTATGGACAAGCCAAACGGTTATGGCCCGATAAAAAAGCGATGGAGTAGGGGGGGGGAGTTAAGGTGTTTTAGCTCATCTCCTGCGGTTTTATGGTTTTATACTAGTGTGGGTGGTCTACTGGTGTAAAATTAGGCCTGAGAGCTTTAAAAGAGCTTAAATGAGTGCTATGGTTGGCGGAAGATGAATTGGGTTTGTGAAAGTAAGATAATTCGACCTACTTAGGGCGTTCGAACTAGTATCAGGCATACCTGATGGAAAGTGTAATCATGAAAAAAATGGTTCATAGGGAGGACTATAGCGAGAGTGATTTAAGAAGCAAAAAAGAAGGTTGAACCTGAAAAAGTATGTGGATAAAATAATATCCACTTGTTTTACAATAAAAAATAACGCTTTTTTGTTGCTTTTTATCCTTAATTTATACATTATATGAACTTTTTAATATTTTGCTTTATAGATACTAACGTAAAATTATTTGCCGTATTGGCTATCGATTATACCGATTTCGTATTAAGAATGAAATTCTGGTCTTTTTGACTAAATGTAGAGATCGTAAGGCCCGTTTTTAACCCAAAGGAAAGGTTCAGAATGGTTGAAAAATCGATGGTGAATTTTTCTTTAGACGGCTTAAATCGAGACGATATCTTGAGAAATACATCGTTTCCAGGTATTTAGTTTAAAAGGCCTGCAAAACGATCCCATAAGGGAACAATAAAAGTATATTACTGATCTGTAGAATTCCGTTAGCGGTAGATAACGGGGAGCATTTTAAACAGTGTAAAATAAATGGGAAAGATTGTTGGATTTTTTTGTTTACTATATAACCGTATAAATCAATAGTTTGGTGTAGTTTATGTTATCTTTTAATAGATGTTTTGTGATTCCCAAACCTTCAGCTATTGGCTTGACTCATCATGGCACTTTTACTGAACAGTAGCCCTTGTGTTTACGCAAAAGAATTCTCATTTCGGGCTGATATGGCATTTCGTCAATAAGATTTTCCCTTTGATCAGGTCATCATTAAATTGGCCAACAGTTGTTTTTTGGAGCATTTCGGAGAGGTTGTTACGGATGGTTTTAAATTCATGATGTAAAGGACATGGATACTGCTCTGAACAGAATTCCAGTCCCATACCACAGCCAACAAATAGGCTCTCACCGTCAATAGCCTTGACGACATCCGATAGTGGTGTTGACATATCCTCCAGGTCCAGATAAAACCCGCCGCCAGGCCCCTTCATGGAGCGGATAATTCCTGCCCGGCTTAAGTTCTGCAATATCTTACCCAGAAAGGCTTCGGGGGAATGGATATTTTCGGCTATTTCCTTTATGCCGACACGCTTGTTTTCCTGAGAGCTCTGTGCGATGAAAAAAACTGCACGAAGACCATATTCACATGTTTTGGAAAAAATACCCATAATCTGTTCTTACTTTTTACAAAGGTACAAAATCAATAATAGCCATCCACGATTGATACAAAAAATGCGGATGGCTATTTCAGGTGTCCTGAATTTATGTGAAATAGGCTAGTTCAACTGTAAAGAAGCGGGACCAAATTCTTCGAAATGGATGTTGCTGGCGTCGATACCTTGGCCAGTCAAATATTGAAAATGTTTTTCTATAAATCCTGCCGGTCCACATAAATAATAGTTAGCTTGCTGCGGGAGATGATCGGAATCTATTTTGGCCAAGTCAACCCATCCCGGGATTGCACCGTTATTTATCGGTTGAGCTTCATCATAGAAGGAGAAGCACGTGATGTTCGGGTATTGACTTTCCAATACTTGGATCCTATCTTTAAAAGCATGCAGATCATTATTTCGGCAGCCATGGATCCAAGTAATGGTGTTTTGGCCTTCCCGGCTGACTAGATGTTCCAACATCGCGATCAACGGTGTTTGTCCGACCCCACCACTGATGAAGATATGCGGATGTTCATTTTCAACCAGATTAAAGGAACCCGTTGGTGCTGTCAGTTCAAGTTGTTTTCCGACTTGAAAATACTGGTGTATATAATTACTCACCATACCATCAGGTTTTCCTTCGACTGCTTCCTTTTTAACCGATATACGCAGATATTTTCCATTGCTGGCATCTGATAGGCTGTATTGTCTGGGCTGGTAAAGATGGAGCTCAGGAAGGAAAACACGAACACTTACATATTGGCCGGGAGTATGTACGGGAAGTTTTCCACCATCCGTAGGTTCAAGATAAATCGATTGGATCTCGGCAGTTTCAGCTACAACTTTTACGACATTAAAAGGCTTCCAGCCTGTCCAGCCACCGTCGTGCTGGATCATTTGGTCATACATCTCTTTTTCAACCCCGATCATCAAGTCGGCCAATTGAAAATAAGCAACCTTCCAGGCTTCGATCAGTTCATCTGAGGCAGCATCGCCTAATACTTCCTGAATAGAAGCCAAAAGATGTTTCCCCACAATTTGATAGTGCTCAGGGCGGATATTCAGACTGCTGTGTTTCTGGCCAATGTGCTTGACAGCGGATAAAAGAACCGATGGATTATCGATATGTTCCGCATAAGCGAGCACTGCTGTGGCCAAGGCTGTCTGTTGTCTGGCATTTTGTTGATTACCCATATTGAAAATATGTTTAAGCTCAGGGTTGTGCGTAAACATGCGTTTGTAGAAATGACTGGTTAAAGCAACTCCATGTTCTTTTAAAACAGGTATCGTGCCCTTGATTAAATCTTTTTGTGCTTCAGTTATCATAAATAAAATATTTAAATACCTTTTTGTCTTTTATTTTATTAAAAAAGGGATTAAAAAATTGTCTTCCTCACTTTTGAGGAGCGTTCCTTCGTTGATAGGGTACATTTGCAAATGACTATCGGGTACAAAAATAGGAATTAATAATAGAAGACAAAAATATCTTTTATTATTTTTTGTATTCTACGCCATCGATTGCGTAGAAAATTGTAGGATTTAAAAGCTATTGCTGTTAATTTGGTAGAGTGACTTGATTATACCTGTTGATGTGATGAACTCTGGACAGCATAATGACATGTTATAATCGTAAGGACAGTGGGACCTGTCATGGCACGTTTTTGGATTATTGTTATCGTGTTGCACCCGAAACTTGTTTTCGGGTGCACTTTTGTTTTCGGGCTACTGTCATGTTTTTCAGGTCTTGGGCATAGAAAGTCCATTCAGGTGTTCGGATAATATCCTGGTCCATGTTTACTACGGGCTTAGCATAATTAAAAGCACGAGTTCGTCATTGCTGATTCATTCAAACCTTTGATGTGCTCTTTTTTCTGGGTAAATTAGCATGGGTGAAACAGTTTGTGCGCTGTTTCTTAAAATAAGTGCAATATGAAGATACTTTCAGCTTCCCAGATGAATTGGGTGGATGGTGAAACTATAAAAGATCAGGGGATCAGCAGCCTTGATCTTATGGAACGTGCCGCAACCAGGGTTTTTGACCAGATCAGATTGGCTTATCCCAATTTAGAACAGCAGGTTTTTTATATTTTCTGTGGCAAGGGAAACAATGGCGGGGATGGTTTGGTGCTTGCCAGGCTACTGGATCAAAAGCAGGCTCATGTAAGAGTTTATTTGATTGACACAAATAATTATTCTCCAGCTAATCTCAGCAACCAAAAACGTCTTCCTGCGCATATTATCCAAAAAATAACACCGGCGGATCTGGTCGTTATTCCTACAGATGTAATTGTATTGGACTGTTTATTTGGTTATGGTCTGAAGCAGGCTCTCGATGAAAGCTGGAATGGCCTTATTTCCTGCATCAATGGTAGCGGAGCGACTGTTTATGCCGTAGATATGCCTTCGGGTTTACTGGCAGATGAGACGACCAGGCCATCAGCTCCCATTGTAAAGGCGGACCTGGTATATACCTTTCAGGCTCCCAAATTGGGACTACTGTTGCCTGAAAATCAATTATGGGCTAAAGAATTTACAGTTCTGGACATAGGTTTGAGCCTAAATGCACTGGAAGCGGTAAGGATGGCCTATGGTTATGTCGATCAACAGCTGCTGAAGTCCTTTTATCGAAAACGACAGAAATTTGATCATAAAGGTGTTTTTGGTCACGCGTTAATTATAGGGGGGAGTCGGGGCAAAATGGGGGCAGTACAATTGGCGCTGCGGGCAGCCTTACGTGCAGGCTGCGGTTTAGCCTCTGCGTATATCCCTTCTTGCGGTTGCAGCAGTATTCAAACTGCTGTGCCAGAAGCAATGGTCATCACTGATCCGCAGGAAGACATGATTTCTCAGCTGCCCAACGTGGATGCGTATCAGTCCATTGGTATCGGTATTGGGATGGGGACCGATCAAAATACCCGCCATGCTTTAAAAAAGTTTATCCTGCAGGCCGGACGCAGTGTTCTGGTATTGGATGCAGATGCCCTCAATATTCTGGCCAAAGAACCTGATTTGTGGGCCTTTGTTCCTAAAGGCAGTCTACTGACACCACATCCGAAGGAGCTCAGTCGCATTTTGGGAAACTGGCAAAATGATTTTGAGAAAATCGAAAAGGTAAAAGCTTTTGCTGCCAAATACCAGCTGTATGTTTTGATAAAAGGGGCAAATAGCGCCATGGTTATGCCTGAAGGTGATGTTTACTTTAATAGCACTGGGAACGTCGGTATGGCCACAGGTGGTAGCGGCGATATTCTGACAGGTATATTGACTGCATTGTTGGGGCAGGGGTATTCCTCCAAAGAGGCGTTGATTATGGGGGTATATATACATGGCAGGGCCGCGGATATTGCCGTACAATCAATAGGCGTATACTCTTTATTGCCATCGGATATCATCGGCCAGCTTCCAGCAGCATTTATGGAATTAGAAGGAGGTTAAATGTCAGACTGGTATGTTGAACAGGTCTTTGCTGCCCGCACTTGGAAGCTGAGAAAAGAAATCTTTTCTCCTGAGGGGAGTCTTGCCGATGTGATGTTGGAGGATGACTTCAACGCCTCCCATTTTGCGGCTTATCATAAAGATGAAGTCGTCGGTGTATTGACCTTAACCAGGCGGGATGATGAATATACAGTTCATTTTTTTGCTGTCCGGCCAATTTTTAGACGACAAGGAGTAGGGTATGCGCTAGTACGGTATGCGCAGCAATTTGTCCGGACATTGCAGGGGAATCGCATCTTGGTGAGATCAGATGATGAACACAGCCGTTTTTGGATGAACATTGGTTTTAGGCCACTGGCAAAAGAAGAAAATGGGAGAACATTATTTTCATGCTCTTTAGAAGGTGACATTGTATCCCAGTGATAGACGGACAAAAGGGTAATCTTTATCAATATCAGGATAATCCTTGAAATTTCCCTCCAGCCGGAAATAGCCAGAACTGGCATTTAGGGAAAAATTTTTGAATAATCTTAGACTTGCAGATCCGGCTGCGGTATGTAGAAAATAATGCGAATCATTACCACTGATCGTGACAAAATAACCGCCATGATAATTTATCCCCAATTTTAATCTTTTCCAGACACTGATGTCCATGGATCCACGTAGATCAGCTCCAGGGCCATAATTGTAGTTTCGACTATCACCAAAGAGTAGGTACGGATCGGGTACAGCCGCCAGGATAACAGGGCCACCACCTATGGTTGTGGTCAATTTATTGTTTCTTCCAAAGGTAAAATTGGAAATGATATTATAATTCACACTTTGGGCGCCATAGAAAAATGCTTCATTGTGGATAAAATCATAGTTTGCAGAAACGATGCCCAGATGTCGGCCCGGAATTTTCTTGAAAATACGTTTGCCATATAGTGAGGCATAAACATTCAGTGAATTGACAAAAGAACTGTCGTCGGATCCCACTTCAAGGTTGACATAGAAGTCATCAAATGGTTTTTTTTGGTCAACTTCCCCGTTGGTGTACAATAGCTTCAGCCGTGCATAAATATCGTTTTTTCCCTTCTCAATGATGTTCCCTTCTTTTGCGTCAAAGCGTTTTACGCCAAGGTCAAACTCCGCCTGTACGCGGGAACTGTCAATTACCTGGCCTTTAACCACTCGCCCCCAACGGCCATCCAATAAGCGATTTAAGCCGTTGACAGGATTGATCAAAAATGCCAGAAACTCTTTACTTTGACGTTCAGCTACTGAATGCGTTGGTCTGGACAGTACATTTTGGGAGAGGCGATGTGTCATCTCCCCTAAAATAATTCCACCAAAGGATGTATTGACAAGATCATTGATGGATGGTGATTGGGTTTCGCCGGCAGTTTCCCATAAAAAGCTTCCGGCAACAGTTGCCACCGAAGATTCCCAAAACTTAAAGTTGTTGGAGCGGAATGCATTGAAATATAACTGACCATGATAAGGGTGTGCAATCTGGTTGGTTGCAAAAGCATTATCATCCCAGGCCCAGGCTTTTGGATTCAGATGCTTAAACCAATTGTTAAGAGTGATATGTGAATAAGGATCCTGTCGCACAAAATAATTAAAGGAGGCGGGTAATGCCTGAAAAGAAAACCACTCGATTCCGGCGCGCGTCCATAATCTTTTGGGGTTGTGGAAAACGGTGTCAGATTGGATCCCAAGGGGGTAGCTTTCTTGATAAGTTTTTACACTGTTTTTTTTGAAATCATTGTATGCATCAGTGATGTGCGGTGCGACAAATTGATGGTTCTGTTTTGAAGCTGTGCTGCTATACTGTGCCAATGCTTCTTGTGGTAAAGAGCAGGTCAAATAAAGGAGTAGCCAAACAAGGAAAGTTAAATGTCTTATCATATATAGCCTTAGTCAAAAACAGGATAGCACAAAACTAGAAGTTTTCATACAATAGGTCCATAAGTCAATCCTTCATATCAGAGATTATGACTTTCATTTGATATGTAGTCATCATATTGATAAGCGTATTTGTCCCTCCGCTAAGCCTTGGCCTATTCATTTTTAGTGCTGCACAGGATAAATGTTCCCGTGCAGATTTGGCAGCGCTGCACATTGATTATTGGTCTGCAGTATAATCTTTCCGGTCGGCTTCGGTAATATGGCGGATGACACGGCATGGATTTCCTGCAGCAACAACATCAGGGGGGATATCTTTGGTGACAACAGAACCTGACCCGATAACCGTGTTTTTACCGATGCGGACTCCAGGGTTAATGACCACTTGTCCACCGATCCATACATTATCTTCAATAACAATGGGAGAGGCAAATTCCCAGCCCAGGTTTCTCGCTTCAAAATGCAGGGGATGACCGGCCGTAAAAAGGCTTACATTGGGACCAAACAGTACATTTTCTCCGATCGTTACCGGAGCACAGTCTAAAATTGTACAATTGTAATTGCTGTAAAAATTCTCACCAATGGAAATATTATAACCGTAGTCACAGCGGAATGGAGGTTCTAAAAAGAACCGCTTTCCGGTAGATTTAAATAATTTTTGAATGATCTGTTTTCTGAACTTGATTTGTTTTGGCTCTGCATCATTGAATCGTTTGAGTTCCTCTTTTGCATACTGTCGTTCCTTAAATAACTGTCCGTCTGAATCGATGTAAGGGATTCCGGCAATCATTTTTTCCTTTGATGAGTTCATGCAGCGTCTATTTTATGATTTGTAACAAATCTATCAATTCCTGTTTAATAAATACGGTACTGACAAACAATTTTGCGTTGACAAGCATTTAGATAATGGAGCATATACATGCTGCAGTTTCTTAGAAGACTACATTCAATATAAAATTATTCCAATGAAGATTGCTTATATAAGTACATACCTGCCCAAAGAATGTGGGATAGCCACCTTTACATCAGATTTGCTACATTCGGTGGCTTTGCACAATCAAGAGCTTGTCCAGCATGTTTTTGCTGTTTCGGACGGTGATTATACCTATCCCAATGAAGTGGTTTTTCGGATCGATCAACAGCAGCAGCTTTCTTATCTTGAAGCTGCCAGTTATATCAATGAAAATGGCTACGATTGCGTTATATTGGAACATGAATATGGTATTTTTGGAGGAAACAGTGGCATGTACATTCTATCCTTGATCAATGCATTGCATATCCCTTTGCTTGTCAACCTGCATACAATCCTCGAGCAGCCAAACGTGGATGAAAAAGCGATATTGATCGAGATTGTAAAACGGGCTTCCATTGTGATCGTGATGAGTAATTATGCGATTACACTGCTAAAAACTGTTTATCGGGTCAATACCACAAAAGTAAGGCTTATACATCATGGAGTTCCGGAGTTTTATCTGGATCATGAGGAGGCAAAGGCTAGAAAAGGACTTTCAGGCAAGCAGGTTTTGTTGACATTTGGCTTTTTAGGCCGTAATAAAGGTATTGAGACCGTGATTGAATCGCTTGTTGAAGTGGTGAAGCATGAACCGGACCTCATCTACCTGGTTGTCGGTAAAACGCATCCCAATGTACTTGCACATTCGGGAGAAGAGTATCGGGAATATTTGCAAGGTTTGGTTGAGCGCTACCGGTTAGGACCACATGTTCAATTTGTCAATTCCTTTGTGAGTCAATCTGATCTTGTGGAGTATCTATGTGCTTGTGATGTGTATGTGACACCCTATATTAACGAGGCACAGATCACCAGTGGGACATTATCCTATGCCATTGGAGCTGGGGCTGCCGTGGTGTCAACCCCGTATTGGCATGCCAAGGAGCTGTTGTCCGAAGGGAGAGGGGTACTGGTGGAGTTTAAGAACCCGGGAAAGATGGCAGCAACATTGACCGAAGTATTTTCCAATACGGAATATCGGGCGATTTTGAGGGACAACGCCCGGGCCTTAGGTAAGGAAATGACCTGGAAAAATATAGGCCTCCGCTATACCCGATTATTGGAAAAAGTAATCCCCACCCAGGATGGTTTAAAAGAAAATGGAGCATTCACAAAAGATGAGATGCCCAAATTTAGCTGGAAGCATATTGACCGTTTGACCAACCAGGTCGGTATTTTGCAACACGCCACCTATTCCTTGCCCAACTATAAAGAAGGGTATTGTCTGGACGATAACGCAAGAGCATTGCTGGTGACGCTATTGGCACAACGGGATTTCTCGGATAAAAAACTAGACCGGCGTATTTCGACGTATTTAAGTTATATCTATTACCATCAGCGTGCGGATGGGTTGTTTCATAATTTTATGAGCTTTCAGCATCATTTTTTGGATGAAGTAGGCTCTGAAGATTCTTTTGGAAGAACAATTTTGGCATTGGGTGTGCTCCTGCGGGAGACAAATCTGACCAGCTATTACCAATTGGGGCATGAATTATTTTTCAGGTCGGTACCACATTTCAGAGCGCTTCGGTCGAATCGGGCGATTGCGTATACCGTACTGGGGATTGCTGAATATCTGCACCATCAGTCCAATGATGAGGTCATGATCGAGCTGATGCGGGAGCTGATTGGAAAGTTGCTGCATGAATATGAAGCCAGTTCTGATGAAAACTGGAATTGGTTTGAGGCAGTACTGGCCTATGACAATGCCATTTTGCCCTATGCTTTACTGGCTTCCTATCCATTTCTTAATGATGAAGGGGTTAAACAGGTCGGTCTGCTGACACTGAATTTTTTGGAAAGCATGACCGTTCAAAATGGTGCACTTTCTTTGGTCGGAAATCAGGAGTGGGCCAAGCAGGGGAAGCATGCCAGTAAATTTGGCCAACAGCCCCTCGACGTCACTGCCATGGTGTTTATGTATCGTGAAGCCTTTCGTCTGACCGGCAAAAAAGCCTATTTTGCACGGATGGTCGCATCATTCCGCTGGTTTCTGGGAGAAAATGACCTCAAATTAGGATTATATGATGAGGAAACAAAAGGCTGTTGTGACGGACTTGAATCCTATGGGATCAATCGGAACCAAGGAGCAGAGAGCACCCTCTGTTTTTACCTGGCGTACATCGTGGTCTATCGTACATTTATTGATAACGATCAGGATTTAATATCGCCAGCAACAAATCTTCCAATTTGATCGTGGCATAGGTAGAGGCATAGTCTGACATGGCATAAGGAAGAATAAGATGTTCATTATGGACCAGGGCTCCACAGGAGTAGATCACGTTGGGGACATAGCCTTCCCTTTCCTTATCATTAGGAGTCATCAATGGGCTGTGCAGGCGTCCTATTTCTACATGTGGATTGTCAAGGTCCAATAAAGCTGCACCAAGCACATACTCACGCATGGGGCCCACGGCGTGGGTCAGGATCAACCAGCCATATTGCGTTTCGATCGGCGAACCGCAATTCCCGATCTGCACAAATTCATAAGGGTATTCAGGTTGCTGAATCCGGATGGCGGTTTCCTGCCAGATATTGATGTTATGTGAATACGCGATATAATTGTTTTCACCATCAATACGGCAGAGCATCGCATATCGGCCATTGATCTTCCGGGGAAAGAGAGCGGCCCCTTTGTTGGCAATTTCTCCGTATATAGGCTTCACTTTAAAGTGATAAAAATCTTTTGTGGCCAACAGTTTGGGTAGAATACTGAATCCATCATAGGCCGTATAGGTGGCATAATAGATGTTTTCTCCTTTTTCATCCTTGAACTGTACAAAACGGGCATCTTCAATGCCCCGTTTTTCTGTGTCGGCAATAGGGAAAATAACGCGCTCCGAAATGGAAGTGTCTAAAGAAAATGTCATTTCATAGTGCGAGGAAGCCAGCCATAATGCCTGTTGCAAGAAGGTTATATTTTCCAGGTTATCCTCACTTGTCTGTCTGACCTCATCGATGTACCGCTTGAGCTCTTCATAGGTAAATGTTGCCGTCAGCTTCTCCTCCAGTTTGGTTTTGACCTCGGTGGGTTCGGCATGGAGCTCGTTCATCTTCTTCAAAAAAGATTCTTTATGATACCGGTGATTTTTGACCTGAATAGGTTTATCCAATAAATTGCCGATATAATCGATGTGTATATTATTGTCGACATCAAGGGTTCCAGACCTAAAAACGATGGAAGATACATGTCCTTCTCCGGTAGCCCTGAAACTGAGTATCACACGCTTTTCCCCCTTGAAAAGCTCGGTCTGGTCAGGGTGCTCCACTATGGAGGGGTTGAATAGTGCCGCCGACTCGATCGAGTACTCCATCGTAAAATACGAACCGATCAATAGCTTGTCCAGTTGGTTTAACTGTTCTTTTTGAAAAGGGATTTTTTCCAACAAGTGGCTGACGCGGTTATAATTACGTTCAAAGATATTGACAATACTACGATGTCTTTTTGTATAACTTCGGAGCACCTGCCCAAAGACTTCTTTGCGTTCCATCTCTGTCAGTGCAAGGAGACGTTTGATCACTTTGATCGTACGGTCATCACCTAGAGAGAAAAATCGGGCCAAAACCCTTTTTTTATCCGGTTTAAAATAGATGTCTTTTCGTTCTACCTTTACGGGTCTGTGCATGTTGATGTTCTTTTCGGATTTCCTGTGGTAAGAACGAATAGACATTGGCTTTTGTTTTTGTGAAGAGCGATAATCGCAGGATATATTGTAAAAATGGAGTAACTTTGGCGAAAGAAAATTTTTAATATGGCTGAAAATAATTTAGATAAATTAGAACCAAAAGCAATCTGGAAAAACTTTGCTGCTTTAAATGCTGTGCCACGTGCATCCAAAAAAGAAGCCCGGGTCATTGCCTTTATGGTCGATTTCGGAAACTCGTTGGGCTTAGCAACACATGTAGATGAAATCGGAAATGTGCTGATCAGGAAACCTGCAACGCAGGGGATGGAAGACCGCAAGACCATTGTGCTGCAATCACATTTGGACATGGTTCATCAGAAAAATAATGATACCGTTTTTGATTTCGATACCGAAGGAATTAAAATGTATGTCGATGGAGACTGGGTGAAAGCAGAGGGCACCACTTTAGGGGCAGATAATGGGTTGGGGGTCGCTACCATCATGTCCATTCTGGAGTCGACAACCATTGTTCACCCTGCTATCGAAGCCCTGTTCACCATCGATGAAGAAACTGGAATGACGGGAGCCCTGGGATTGAAAGGTGGGCTATTGTCTGGTGAGATCCTGTTGAATCTGGATACTGAAAATGATACTGAAATCGATATTGGTTGTGCCGGCGGCATTGATGTAACGGCTTCACAAACGTATACACCAGAGCCCTGTCCTTCAGGAATGCTGTCTTTTGAGATCACGGTAAAAGGGTTGCATGGCGGTCACTCTGGTATGGATATCCACAAAGGTTTTGCCAATGCCAACAAGCTGATGAACCGTCTGCTGTTTAAGGCCAATGAACGTTATGGATTGCGCATTTCGTCCTTGCTTGGGGGAAGCCTCCGCAATGCGATCCCCAGAGAGAGTGTTGCAAAAGTCGTAATTAGTGAAGATAAGCGGCCTGTTTTTGTACAAGAACTGACACAGATGGCACAAGATATCAAACAAGAATTTGCTACTACAGAACCAGGAATGGAAATTCTTATTGAGCCACAAGATGTATCGTATACCACCCTTGTTCCAGTTGCTGCACAAGAAAATTTGATCAATAGTGTCTATGCTGCGTTAAATGGTGTATACCGTGTGAGTGCGGATTTTGAAGATTTAGTCGAAACATCCAATAATATTGCAAAAGTCGAAGTAGGGGCGGAGCAGATTGTCATCAAATGTCTGACACGGTCTTCTGTCGAAACATCCAAACTTGATCTGGCGCATTCCCTGCAGGCAGCCTTTGAATTGGGAGGTTTTGCTGTAGCGTTTTCAGGTGATTACCCAGGCTGGGCACCGAATCCAAACTCTGAAATCTTGGAAGTACTCAAATCCATCTATCAAAAACAACATGGTACAGCACCTGAAGTGGTGGCTTGCCATGCAGGGCTAGAGTGTGGTATTTTGGGGACAAATTACCCTGGCATGGATATGATCTCTTTCGGTCCTACCATATTGGGAGCGCACTCTCCGGCAGAACGCGCTTCGGTATCCTCTGTGCAGAAATTCTGGAATTTCGTGCTGGAGATACTCAAAGAGATTCCCCGTAAAAAATAAAGAGGAGTTTTATAAATCCTAGCGCTATCCGTTGTAAGAGTTAATACCCCTAAACAGCGTAACAGGCCAAGAAGCATAGGAAAAAAGAATATAATTGAACGAAAAGGTATGGCCAAAGCCATACCTTTTTTGTGTCTGTGCATACAGTAACCGCTATAGGTATAGGCTGGATGAATTGATGCATGGATTAACGATTTTATTAAAGAAGTAAGGTAATATTTTCAATTATTTTTTATTTTTCTTGCAGAAAATGAAAAATAATTGTACTTTAAACGTGAAAAAATGATTTACTAGACCGCATTTTACTAAACCTTTCTTTAATGGAGAGGTAAACCTAATCATGATATAATGACCATAATCCTCATAGTCATCAGCATTTGTTTGCTCATCTTATGTATTACTTATTTTAAGATCAATGCCTTTCTTTCGTTTTTGATCGTTTCGATGCTCACGGGTCTCTGTTTAGGTATTTCTCCGGCGCAGTTGGTCGGTACCGTTGAAACCGGGATTGCCGGAGTGATGGGTAGCCTAACCCTGATCATTGTGCTAGGTGCGATGTTGGGGAAGATTGTGGCTGAAAGTGGTGCAGCAGAAATTATTGCGGGACAGATGGTCCGTTTGATGGGAGAGAAATACCTACAATGGGGACTGATGCTGACCGGCTTTGTGGTCGGTATTCCCCTGTTCTATGGTATAGGATTTGTTCTACTTGTACCTTTAATATTCTCAATTTCTTATCGGTATAAATTGCCCGCCGTATATATCGGTTTGCCTATGTTGGCCGCCCTGTCCGTTACCCATGGATTTATTCCGCCCCATCCTTCACCTGTTGCTTTGGTAGCGCTTTTTCATGCCGATATGGGCATGACACTTATCTATGGACTGTTGATTGCTATTCCGGCCATTATTTTGGGCGGTCCCATTTTTGGGCGGCGTCTGAAAAATATGCTGCCGAGTCAGGCATCGATCTTCCAGCCAGAGGAGCATGTCGATCAGCAGGCCTATGGGCGCCCAACCATGGCGACTAGTTTAACTGTTGCCCTATTGCCCGTATTGTTGATCATCCTGTTTACCCTGATTCCGTATATTTATCATACAGACAACGCCGCAATACAGCACTGGCTGAAGTTTATTGGCAACCCGACCGTGGTCATGGTCATTGCTATTGTTGTAGCCACCTATCTCTTAGGACTGCGGTTGGGACGGTCTATGGTCAAGGTGATGTCAATCTATGAATCGGCGGTTAAGGATATTGCGATGATCCTGCTGATCATTGCCGGATCAGGTATTTTTAAACAGGTCATGGAAGATAGTGGCGTGAGTCTTTTATTGGCCAATATCTTGCAGCAGCTTCCTGTCTCACCCATATTTTTGGCCTGGCTGATTACAGCGGTGATCAGGGGCTGTGTCGGTTCAGCGACTGTGGCTGCACTGACAGCATCCGGGGTTCTGCTGCCCATTGTAACGGCAGGAAAGGTAGACCCCAATTTGATGGTGCTGGCCATTGGGGCCGGAAGCTTGATGTTTTCCCATGTCAATGATGCAGGATTCTGGCTGTTTAAAGAATACTTTGGCCTCAGCATCAAGGATACATTGTTTTCTTGGTCGATGATGGAAGCCATCGTTTCTATTGTTGGGCTGCTTGCCGTTTTGCTATTGCAATTAATTTTATATTAGCTATTATTTTATAACTCTAAAAATCACTTAAAGATGTACAATGCAGATGAACAATTTGAAAAATTAGGTTTAACATTACCACCAGCACCGGCGCCCAAAGGTGTTTATAAACCCTATGTTATCGATGGAAAGTATCTTTATCTTTCAGGACATGGACCTGTGCAGGACAATGCCGAACTCATTATTGGACGGATCGGCAATGATATCAGTCCTGAAGAGGGTAAACTTGCTGCCAGACAGGTTGGCTTGACCATGTTGTCGACCATTAAGACCAATTTAGGCTCTTTGAGCAAGGTCAAGCGTGTTATCAAGGTATTGGGTATGGTAAACTGTACAGCAGATTTTCTATACCATCCAGCTGTGATCAATGGCTGCAGCGAATTATTTGCTGCGGTCTGGGGCGAAGAAAATGGTATCGGAACACGGAGTGCAGTCGGTTTTGGTTCTTTACCCGATAACATTCCCGTCGAAATAGAAGCATTATTTGAGCTATATTAATTGCAGCTTATGGAAACTTGGTATCGTATAGATCATAGCGATCAAGTAGATTCACCCGCATTGCTGGTCTATCCCGATCGGGTTGTTCAGAATATTGATCGGGCTTTGCGTTTTGTGAATGGGGATCCGAAAAGATTGCGGCCCCATATCAAAACCAATAAATGTGCAGAAGTCTGCCAGTTAATGATGGCCAGTGGGATACAACAATTTAAATGCGCAACTATTGCGGAGGCAGAGTTATTGGGTATTATTGGTGCAAAAGACGTGCTGTTGGCCTATCAGCCGGTTGGTCCGAAGGTTGACCGTTTTCTACAACTCGTGGAAGCCTTTTCGGATACACATTTTGCCTGTCTTGTCGATCATGTGGATGCGGCTCAGGAAATTTCCAACCGAAGCATGGACAGAGGGCATTGTGTTGATGTGTATGTCGATGTCAATGTGGGGATGGGCCGTACCGGGATTGCTTTAGACAATATGGAGCGCTTGTTGATGGATATCCATCTTTTGCCGGGGCTTCAACTTGTTGGGGTACATGGCTATGATGGGCATATCCACGATAAAGATTACCAGCAGCGTGCGCAGCAATGTGAACGTTCGTATGAGATGCTTGAAACGGCCTATCTGATTGCTCAGGCAACGACTTCCAGGGCATTGACAAAAGTCATTGGTGGATCACCCAGTTTTCCTTTTCATGCCTCCAGGACGGATGTTGAATGTAGCCCCGGGACTTTTGTGTTTTGGGATTTTGGTTATGCTGAAAACTACCCGGAACAAGATTTTTTGATCGCCGCAGTACTTCTGACACGTGTGGTTTCCATTGTGGATAAAAAGCATCTCTGCCTGGATCTCGGTTATAAGTCCGTGGCCAGTGAATCCCCCCAGCCGAGGGTAAAATTTTATGACCCGCGTATCGGTGCGATCAAGATGCAAAGTGAAGAGCATCTGGTCGTCGAAGTGGAGGATAGTTCCGACTTTAAGATAGGGGAGGCATTGTATTGCGTACCACGGCATATTTGTCCAACGGTTGCCTGCTATGGCGAGTTGCAGGTGGCTGGTGAGGGTAAGGACAGCCACACCTGGAAGGTGCTGGCCCGTAACAAAAAGATAAACTATTGATATGTACGAATTTGAAATGCCTTTTTTGGTAGATGCACACCTGGATTTAAGTATGAATGCCATGGAGTGGAACCGGGACCTTCGGTTGCCTATTTCAGTGCTGAACAGACGGGAGATGGGTATGGATGATAAGCCGGATCGGGGGCGGGCTACTGTTACCTTTGAGGAGCTGCGCAAAGGCCATATTGGCTTGGTGGTAGCTACCCAGATTGCGCGCTATGTAGCACCAGAAAGCCCACTGCCGGGATGGTATTCCCCCGAGCAGGCCTGGGCCCAGACCCAAGCTCAGCTGGCTTGGTATAAAGCCATGGAAGCCGATGGTCAAATGACAATGATCAAAACAAAAACCGATCTGGATCAGCATCTTATGCTATGGTCCAGTGAAGAAAAGATTGAGGACAAACCCATTGGCTACCTCTTGAGTTTGGAAGGAGCTGATTCTTTAGTGGATTTAAGTTACCTTGATGTGGCCTATGACTATGGGCTAAGAGCCATTGGACCGGCACATTATGGACCGGGCAGATATGCCAATGGAACCGATTCTTCGGGAAAACTCAATGAAGAGGGGATACAGCTGCTTCAGAAGATGGAACGGTTGGGGATGATATTGGATGCGACACATCTCAATGATGATGCTTTTTGGGATGCCATGAGTAGGTATAACGGTGCCATATGGGCCAGTCACAACAATTGTCGGAAATTTGTGGACCATAACAGGCAATTCAGTGACGAAATGATTAAAATTTTGGTGGAAAAACAAGCTGTCATAGGCGTTGCTTTGGATGCCTGGATGATGGTACCCAACTGGGTGCGGGGCAAGTCTGATCCTAAATCCAGCAATTGCTCCATGGAGATCATGGCCAATAATATTGATCATATCTGTCAACTGGCCGGCAATGTCAGCCATGTGGGTGTGGGAAGTGATCTTGATGGTGCTTTTGGGAGAGAACAATGTCCGTATGATCTGGAGACCATTGCTGATATACAGAAAGTTTTTGGTTTGTTGGCAAAACGCGGGTATACAGCAGAGGATCTCGAAAGAATCGCGTCCAAAAACTGGCTGAATTTTATGCGCAACGTACTGCCTGCCTAAAAGAAAAAACAGGAAAAAATCCTGCATCGATGCTCTTGAAATAAATTATAATTTAGTAGCTAACACAGAAAATCTAATCCTTATGACAGTCACTTTAAGACTCCAATTATCTTTAATGATGTTTTTGGAATATTTTATCAAGGGCGCCTGGTTTGTCACCTTGGGTACCTACCTGATAAAATCGTTGCATGCATCAGGTATGGAGGTGGCCAATATATTTTCCACACAATCGCTGGGAGCTGTATTTGCGCCTTTTTTTGTAGGGTTTGTGGCCGACCGATATTTCAATGCTGAGCGTGTCCTTGCGGTGTTACACCTTATAGGTGCAGTATTGCTATATGGCATGTCTCAAGCTCCGGATGCCAGTCATTTCTATCCTTATATTTTTGTGTATTTCATGGCCTACATGTCATCACTTTCGCTTTCTAACGGGATTGCATTCCGACATATTGCCGACCCAAAAAAGTATTTTCCGGGTGTCCGCGTCTGGGGTACGATCGGCTGGATATGTTCGGGGCTGGTGATCAGTTATTTATTCCGTTGGGATGCGCCTGAAGCCATCGCGCAGGGGGCATTGCACAATACTTTTATTATGGGGGCGGGGTGTTCACTTCTGTTGGCGTTATTTAGCCTGTTTCTGCCGAAGACTCCACCAAAGGTACGCCTTAAGGGAGAAAAATTTGATTTTGGAAAAGCCATTGGGCTGGATGCATTGGGCCTATTAAAGCAACGTAGTTTCCTGATATTTTTTGTCACTGCGATTGTGATCTGTATTCCAATCTCATTCTATTACCAAAATGCCAATCCATTTTTAGTTAATGTTGGTATGCCCAATCCTACGGCAAAAATGGCATTGGGACAATTCTCAGAAGCGATCTGCCTGCTGCTGATCCCCTTTTTCTTTCGGCACTTGGGCTATAAAAAAATGATCTTGCTGGGCATTGCAGCCTGGGCTTTGCGGTATATATTCTTTGCTTTTGGTGATGGTCAGGAAAAAGCCTATTTGCTGGTTTTGGGAATCATTCTGCATGGTATCTGTTATGACTTTATGTTTGTCGTTGGTCAGATTTATACTGATCGTATCGCTGGTGCCAAATATAAATCTTCTGCACAGGGGCTTATTACCATCGCCATGTACGGTGTGGGGATGCTTATTGGCTTTTGGGTGGCTGGAGCAGTATCCGATTATCTGAAAGCAGCATTTGCCGATCAATTTTGGGAATATCTATGGTTTATTCCGGCGGGCATATCACTGTGCTGTCTTCTGCTGTTTGCCGTTTTTTTCAAGGAAGAGAAGAGCCTACAAGCACATCTTTAGGATAGATAGGGGGGACTTGTTGCCTTTATCAAGCCTAGGCACAGAAGGAATGCTTTTTGGACTAAGTGCTTGATGCAGGATGCACAAAAGGCCATATGCAGCACCTTGTATGGCAAGGTGCTGCATATGGCTGGCGTGATGGTTTAAATCATGTTAAACCATTCTTGATATTTTTCACCGATGAAAGGTAGTGCCTTTTTCTCCCCAGAAAAAGCAGCCAATAACCCCAGGATAAGTGCGATAAGTAGGATTACCCCAACGATGCTGATTGCGATTCCGCCAATTCCGGGTACAAAACGCAATAAACCCAAAGCCATCCCTGTCACTGAAATTCCAATGCTCTGTCTGATATGGAATTGACCCAGTGATGTCTTTTCCTTATTGTTCATAATGATAGCCACAATAAGGCCGATTATTGTTAGATAAGAGATGATGGCAACGGTTTTACCATCATTTGATGAGGTGCTTTGAATAGGATTTCTCTCCATGATCTGTATTCGATAAAATGTTTGACTTAAATATATAAGGCAAATTTAGGAGAGATATCCCTTGTTTTCCTTAGCGGAATTCAGGGATATTTAATTTTGTACAACTTGATGGTCGTTATCCTTCGACGCTTTCCAGGAGCTGTTTTTCGTGCAGTTCAAAATATTCCCCTCTTTTTTCCATTAATTCGAAATGCGTGCCCTGTTCCACAATTTCGCCCTGATCCATCACGAGAATATGATCCGCATTTTTGATCGTTGAAATCCGGTGAGCAATGAAAATACATGTTTTTCCCTGCATAATGCGACTTAATGAACGCAGGATTGTTTCTTCGGTCTTGGTGTCGACAGCCGACAGGCAATCATCAAAAATCAGTACTTTAGGTTCTTTTATCAATGCCCTGGCAATGGAAACCCGCTGCTTCTGACCGCCTGAAAGTGTAATTCCACGTTCGCCCACAGCAGTTTCGAAGCCTTGGTCAAAGGCTATGATGTTATCATATACAGCAGCATCTTTTGCAGCCTGTTCAACTTGTTGCTGTGTAAAATGATCAAGTCCGAAGCCTATGTTGTTGGCAATTGTATCCGAAAATAAGAATACGTCCTGTGGCACAAAACCAATCTGTTGGCGCAGGCTTTTGAAATTGAGTTCTTTGATGGCATGACCGTCATAGTGGATGTTACCTTTATCGATATCATACATCCGGAGAAGGAGGTTGGCCAAAGTTGATTTTCCCGAACCTGTCTTCCCTATAATCGCGAGCGTCTTGCCAATGGGGATCTGGAAGGAGACATTCTTAATGGCATGGATACCTGTTTCAGGGTAAGTAAATGAGATGTTATCGACCTTGATGGCTCCGGCTATTTCGGCATCTATTTTACCGTTGACTATTGGAGATTCCGTCTTTAGAAATTCGTTAATACGTTTTTGTGATGCGGCAGCACGTTGTACCAGCGAGGTCACCCAGGCCAAAGACATGGCCGGAAACGTCAATTGATTGACATAAATGATAAATTCGGCAATATTCCCTGCCGTTACTGTTCCTTTGGCTACCTCGATGCCGCCGATATAGATCGTGATGACCGTACTGAGTCCGATCAGCAAGAGAATGAGCGGGAAGAAGACAGCCTGTACTTTGACCAGGTCCAGCGCTGTATTGCGGTATATGGTGCTCTCCTTCTCAAATTCTTGCATTTTGTTTTGCTCCCGGGTATAGGTTTTGACCACACGTATCCCGGCAAAGGTCTCCTGTACGAACGAAGAAAGATTGGCCAGTTGTTTCTGTATCTTTAGACTACGTTTGTTGATGATTTTATTGACAAACAGGATGATGACAGAAAGGACAGGAATAGGGGCCAGGGCGTAGGTTGCCAGCCGTCCATTGACACTATACATGGCATAAATGACCATGATGGATAGGACGATGGTATTGATCGCATACATAATGGCGGGCCCCAGGTAATTGCGCACCTGATTGACATCTTCCGTGGCACGGCTCATCAGGTCACCTGTATTATTTTTGCGGAAGAAGCCGAAGTTAAGCTCCTGGTAATGATTATAAATTTCGTTTTTGAGGTCGTATTCAATATATCTGGAGGTCAAAATAATGGTCTGCCGCATAAAGAACAGGAAAATACCACGCAGCAAAGAAAGCAACAGGACCACAAAACCAAAAAATAATAGGCTGCTACCAAATACCTTATAAATGAGTTCCTGCCTGTCAAAGCCATCAAACAAACGGTATAGATAGATGTTTTCCTGAACCAAGTCAAATGCTTCACGAATGACTTTCGCGGGCAATACCCCAAAATAATTGGATATGATGACAAAAATGACCCCTGGAATCAGTTTCCAGCGGTATTTGTAAAAGTACTTATTTAAGTAGGCAAGATCCTTCATATTACGAATACAAAAGTAGGACTAATTCATCAAAATGCTTTATGATTTCAACGAAATTACTGTCATTAGGAAATCAAATGTTAAGTCATGGATAAAAAAAGTTGTTATGCACAACGAATAATTTTCCTACTTTTGCATCAAGTACCTTAAAAAATTAAAACAAATTAGAGTAGTACATTTTATGTCAACATCTCAAAATTCTATTTTTGAATTGATGAGCCAGTCTGGCCATCAAAACTTATTTTTCTGTAATGATGAAATAGTAGGGCTGAAAGCTATTGTTGCTATCCATGACACCACATTGGGGCCAGCTATAGGCGGTGTTCGTATGCTGCCATATGAAACTACAGAAGAAGCTATTGAGGATGCTTTACGTTTATCCAAGGCCATTACCTATAAATCTGCGATCACCGGATTAAATTTAGGTGGTGGGAGTGCGGTTATCATCGGCAACAGCCGTCTGGACAAATCGGAGGTTTTATTGCGCCGTCTGGGCCAGTTTATTGAAGGGTTGAATGGTAATTTCATTGCTTCACTGGATGTGGGTACCACCCAACGTGACTTAGAACATATTTATACAGAGACTGACCATGTAGCTGGTTTACCAAAAGCAATTCATGGAAGCGGTGTCGGTGATCCTTCGATCTTCGCTGCACAAGGTGTTTATTTTGGGATAAAAGCCTGCTTAAAGGAATTGTATGGATCAGAAAATGTTGCCGGTAAAAAGGTTATTGTACATGGCGTAGGAGGCGTTGGTGAGCGTTTGATCGCCATGTTGCGTGAAGAAAATGCCCGCGTTTACGTGAGCGACATCACCGAAGAGAAAATGCTTAAAGTGGCAGCGAAATATAAAGCCGAGCCAGTGCCATATAATGAGGTGTTTGATCATGAGTTTGACGTGTATTCACCTTGTGCATTAGGCGGAACCGTCAATCCGGAGTCGGCTCAGAAGATGCAGTGCAAAATTATTGCCGGTTCGGCAAACAACCAGTTGAAAGATGAGGTAGCGACAAGTACTATCCTTCATGAAAGAGGTATATTGTACGCACCGGATTATTTGATCAATGCCGGAGCCTTGATCAGCTGTTATTCCGAAATTCAGAATTATGGTGTTGATCACACGGAATTTGTGATCAAAAATATATACAATGCGACCAGGGACGTATTGAAAAAATCAAAAGAAGAAAATATTTCTACTTTTGAAGCGGCCAATCGCATCGCGGAGAAACGTATCCAAGATATTAAAAAAATCAAAAGATAGTCTTCAATCCAAAATCGTTCTTATTTATTATTTTATAAAAAATCGTTCTTTAAAATTACTATGTTAAACAGGAGACACCTGAGGGTAAAAGTAGTGCAAACGCTTTATGCGTACAGTCTTTCAGAAGACAAAGACATCAAAACATTTGAAAAAGCACTCTTAAAAAATGTGGATGAAGTCTATGAGATGTACATCTGGACACTGAACCTATTGGATGAAGTTGCTGATTATGTACTGATCGATGCTGAAGGTAGGGCCAATAAATTTTTGCCTACCGAAAAAGACCTGTCTTTGACGACCAAGTTAAGTACAAATACTTTTATTGAGTCATTGAGACAGAATCCACAATATGCTGAAGGGGTCAAAAAATATAAGATTTCGTGGAGCTTTGATCCAGAGATCGTCCGTACGGTGTTTTTGCAATTAAAAGATTCCGAAGCCTATTTGGAATATTTACAACAAGACGACCGTTCGATCGGAACAGAGAAAGATATCATTAAGCATATCTTTAAAAAGATTATTCTGAAATCACCGGTAATTGAACAGGTTTTTGAAGAGAAATTTATCAACTGGCCGGTAGATAAGGAAGTGCTACAAGCATTGATCGCCAAGACCTTTAAGAACTTTAGTTCAGAAGATCCGCGTAAAAATAAGCTTGCCGAAATCACGCAAAATTGGACGGATGATAGCGAGTATATCGTTGCGTTATTGGGGAAGACCATTCGCAATACGAATGAATATCAGAAGCTGATTTCTGAAAAAACAAAAAATTGGGAATCAGACCGTATCGCATTGATGGATACCTTATTGATGCGCATGGCGATATGCGAATTGGTGAATTTTCCATCTATTCCTGTGAAAGTAACAATAAATGAGTATATTGAAATCTCTAAGGTATTCAGCACATTGAAGAGCAATACCTTTATCAATGGTATCTTGGATAAAATATTGAACGATCTGAATCAGCAAGGAAGAATTCAGAAAGCGGGTAGAGGACTAAAGGATTAAAAAAATAAATTATTTGAATGAAGAACTTAAGCAAATATTCAGTTGTAGCTTTGGCAGCAGTGTTTTTCTTTTCATGCGGAAATGCTCAAAAGGAAAACGAAGCGGGAACCAAGACCGGGAGTGAGGTGGTAGCGACAGACAGTCTTTCTAAAGCTGCGGCCCAATTGGGGAAGGTAGAATTTGAAGAGTCGGCATTTGATTTTGGTCAGGTAAAAGAAGGGGAGCAGGTAAAGCATACCTTTGTGTTAAAAAATACAGGTGATGCACCCGTTATCTTATCCAAGGTGACAGCCTCCTGTGGTTGTACACAGCCTGAGTTTTCAAAAAGCCCGATTTTGCCGGGGGGAACATCAGATATTCACGTAACCTTCAATAGCGAAGGGCAGGTCGGTAAGCAACAGAAGATTATTACCATTCAGTCCAATGCTTCCAATGGCATGACCACAGTGCAGTTGAAAGGTGAAGTATTAGCGAAATAACAAATTATTAAACGATATAACAGAAGATGAACACAGTATTATTACAAGCAGCAGGCGGAAATATGATGAGCTTTTTACCAATGGTCTTGATCGTCGTGGTATTTTATTTCTTCATGATCAGACCGCAGATGAAAAAGCAAAAAGAACATAAGAAATATATTGAAGAATTGGGCGTAAACTCCAAGGTTGTGACCACAGCAGGTATTCACGGACGTATTGTGGAAGTATCGGACACTACATTCCTAGTGGATGTAGGTTCTGGTGTGAGAATCCGTTTCGATAAATCAGCGATTGCGCTGGATGCATCTAAAGCAGCAAACACTGCAGAGAAAAGCGCTTCTTAAGTATTTTTTCCTAAACGTAATTGCAGGCCAATCTCGATAAGAGATTGGCTTTTTTTATTTTGTACTAATAATTTGATAATTGCAGCTCTATTTGTTTCAGTTCGTTGTTTCTATTGATAGGTTTTAACAGTTTTGCACCCCCCCCTAATTAGGCGGGTCAATTGAAAAGTATGACAAAAGTTTATTGCTTTTAAAATATTTATGTTATTAAGAAACTTTGATGTTGCCCAAAAATATTTCGATTACAGTCAAAATAGAGAGATTAATGATACTTCAAATCCTAAAATTAAAGGATGGTATAAATTTATTAATAATAATTTATCTGCTTTATTGGTTAAGGATAATCAACTTGATTTTATCTATGGGGATAATATGATACGGATTTCGAGCTCTCATCAAGTGTTGTTGGAAACAAAGGCTGCAAATACCAGTGAATTTATTCTTTTAGATGGGTCTGAAGTACTTATTAAATTTTCCTTTACGTCACCTAGTTTTAGATTTAATTTTCCTCCTTTTGAATACTTAGACGATGAAGACAGCAGTTGGGAAGAATATGTCACAAGGGTGATAAATGATAAACAAAGACAAGAAAAATTTGTGAAAAATTTAAAGGAATAAATACTAAATGGTGGAGATACAAAATTGTAGTATTTTTGAAAAATCATATATTCTCTTATAAAAAGGCGGTAAGACAAAAAACCATTTCTTTATCATGAGATTGGTGTTAAGAATTCGTCGTTAAAAAACTAGTCTATATGATGGGGCAAGATTCTATGATGCAGAAATAGATCGTTGGTCTATTTTATATTACCCCACAATAGATGGAATTTGAAAATTTACCTTCAAACGTATCCCATATGCCGACATAAACATGGTAATCGCAATTTTTTTTGCTTATGCCATCAAATTGTAATGAACAGCTTCCTTTTTTGATCTCCGCAATGGAAGTTTCCAAATGAGATTCGCCATATAAACCAATTAATGCAAGAATGAGTTTGTATGTACTATCCTTGTATTTAGCATCAGGAGTCCACTTAAGATCAATCACATCACCGTTAAGGCTAACCTGACAGTTGGCCAATGGCGTGAGCGGTCCGGCAAATACAAGCAGTTTTTCGGGGTTGACAAAGGGATTTTGCTCCGAATCCAGTTCCAGAGCTTCCTTGAAAATATGGCGCTGGGCCAATTGGAAAGCACCTATCCGTTTTCCCTTTTCCGTCATAAACTGATAACCAAAATCAAATATCCCTTTATTGTCCCCTGCAAACCGCCCAGCAACTTTTTGTTTTTTCCTGTTGATCAGTTCTGCCTGGCTGGGAGGGGATGTACGTTTCTTTTTTGGTCCGCGTACAATATTTTGGCCATTCAATAGGTAAGCACTAACAGAGCCAAATTTTCCGGTGATCGGGCCATTGGGGCCATTTTGTAAAATTGCCATAGTTTTTTCCTTAGTTATTCTTGGTTTCTGATAATTAACTTACTATCAAGTTAATACTAAATTCGTGATTAAAATAGGAGTAACACTATTTTTACAGGGAATTAACAGGGGTATTGCAGGGGCTTACCCCTGTTAACCCCCTGTTAACCCTCTACTATTCCCCTGTAAATACACTATAAATATAGAAGTTGGTAGGAATCAGATATGATCTTGTACCGGTCGAGAAAAGAACTATTTCACCTCATTCTTCCTTTTTATATATCAACCAAGTTTTTATCCCCTTATGAGCTGATTTTTATGCAAATTGATTAAGTTTGTACCATGGCAAATGCAGTTCGATTAAATAAGACCCAGCGCAGAAAGATAAACATCTTTGTGCGTTGTATTGGGATTTCATTGCTGGCCTGGCTGCTGTTTTCAATTTCCAATCAATATACGATATCGGTCAAGGCAGCTATCGAATACGTTAATCTTCCTGAGAAAAGGGCCTTCCATCCCCAGCAATTGGATACCGTAAAGGTGAAACTGGAGATGACGGGCTGGCAATTCCTGTTTTCAAAAGCAGCGCTGGAGACACCAAAGATACAGGTCGATCTCAGCTCCCTGAAAACCAGGGATTGGATTGTTTTCTCCAACCAACTGGGCTTTATCAACCGGCAGTTTCCACATGAGCAAAGGGTGGTCTCGGTAAGTCCTGATACCTTGTTTTTTGATTTCTCCAAACAGACACAACGTAAAGTTCCTGTAAAGCCTGAATCCAATATCCTGTTTAAGCGGGGCTATGGGATTATTGCCGATACGAAAGTGACCCCAGCCTATGTGACGATTACCGGGCCTTATGAAGATGTTTCAGCCATCGAATACTGGGAAACAGATACGGTCCGTGGAAGGGAAGTGGAAACGGATGTACGTACCGTAGCAAACCTGGCCAGAAATCAGAAAGGGAATATCAATGTATACCCGACTTCTGTCGAGGTATTGATGCCCGTGGGGGAGCTGACAGAAAAGGTGATCGAACTCCCGGTAAAAGTGGAGAATGGTCAGCGTTATAGTTCGGTGCGCCCCAACCCGAGCAAGGTGGTGGTGACTGTCCTGATGTCGGTCAAGGATTATAATAATTATACCTCACGGGATTTTGAAGCTGTCGTGGATCTGGCGGATTGGGAAAAAAATGAAGTCCAGTATTTACCTGTACTGCTGACCAAGGTGCCCGATTACTGTAAGGTAATCAGTGTCGTACCGCAGAATGTGGACTTCTTTGTCCGGAAATAATGAAAATAGTTGAAATCAGCTGCGGCTGTGTACTCATGTACGTATAAGCAATTTATAGCGAATGAAAATAGGGATAACGGGCGGAATAGGTTCCGGAAAGACATTTATCTGCCAGCTTTTTAAGGCGCTGGGCGTTCCTGTGTATAACGCGGATGACGAAGCTAAAAAATTGATGAACGGCGATCCGCGGATTCGGGAAAGGCTGATCGCGGAGTTTGGTGATGCTACCTATAAAGACAATCAGCTGGATAGGGCTTTTTTGGCAAGCCAGGTTTTTTCGGATAAAGCGAAGCTGGACCGGTTAAACAGCATCGTGCATCCCATTGTTATCCAGGCGGCCAAGGATTGGGCCGACCAGCAAAAATCCCGCTACTCCCTCAAAGAAGCCGCACTGCTCTTTGAGAGCGGTTCCTATAAAGAACTCGATTATACCATATTGGTGACCGCCCCTTTGGAGCTCCGTATAGAACGGGTTATGCAAAGAGATGCTGTGACGGAACAACAGGTCCGAGAGCGGATCAACAAACAGCTGTCTGACGAGGAAAAACTGAAATTGGCCGACTTTGTCATCGTGAACGATGGAGTCACCCCGCTGTTGCCTCAGGTGTGGACACTCCATCAAAAATTTCTAAAATAAGTATATGTCTATAATATTGGCTGACTTCTTAGTCAGGAAACCGGAAGGCTACTATTGCCGTTATGGTGATTTTTATATCGATGCCAGCGCTCCTGTGGTACATAACGTGGTTTCGCATGCGCACGGTGATCATGCAAGCTCAGGCCATGAGTATGTCTATAGTACCCATGCCACGGCGCTGTTTATGGCCTATCGCTACAAGCAGAACCGTAAAGATGCCCACCAGATAAAATTGTTCAACAGCCCCTTTAACATGGGACCAGTGGAGGTGACATTTTTGCCTGCAGGCCATATATTGGGATCAGCACAGATTCTGATGGAATATAAGGGCGTGCGATACTTGTATACCGGTGATTATAAATTACAGCCCGATGCGACCTGTGAGGCCCTGGAGGTACAGCAAGCTGATGTACTGATCACTGAAAGTACCTTTGCAGATCCCGAAATCTGCCATCCGGACCCTGCAGAAGAAATCAGAAAGCTGGATGGGCATGCAAGTAATATCCTGCTGGGTACTTATGTACTGGGGAAGGCACAGCGAGTGACGGATCTGATCAATACGTATTGCCCGGAAAGAAAGGTGTTGGTGCATAATGGTATATTGCCGTATCACAGGCTGTATGACCAATATGGTCTCAAAAAGCTGAAATATGAGCCTTACAACAGGAAGGAAATGAAACAGGGGGACCAGAATAAGGTGTACCTGGTACCGCCGATGACCTTTAACAGTTATTTTCGGGCAACAAAGGTATTACGGGCTTTTGCTTCGGGATGGAAGCGACTGCAGGCGCAGAACGATATTGAACTGTACATCTCAGATCATGTGGACTGGAAAGATATCCTCCAATATATCAATATGGTCGATCCCAAAGAAGTATGGACATTGCATGGTGATGGACGCATACTCAAAAGTTATTTTGAAGAGAAGCTGATCGTCAGAGATGTTATCTTCGCATAGGGTTTACTGCTGGGGGCACGGCTCTTCACCCTGCCTACATCAATATGAAATAATCAATGGAACTGATCCATTGATTATTTCATATTGATGATCTGATCGACAATGTATACGGTATTTCCCCGCCAAGGGAGTATGCCATGGTATTCTTTGTAGCGCAGATCAAAATATTTGCCGCTGTTTAATTCGAGCTGACGGAATATGGAATCGTCTTCGATCGAAAATTCAAATTGATTGCTGGCAATGCCACCAGTCTTTGCTCTTCCAAATCCTTCCTGGATCAGCTTCCCCTCATAGGTCTTGAAGAGATTTCCTTTTTTTACAGCAAAATTCAGATAACCGGATTTTACACCCTCGCCAAAAACATAGTAGTACTTCCAGTAGACATAGGTCCCACATCCGGCCACCAGAAATAGTGTCAGGATAAGTAAAAATTTTTTGAACCCAGATTTGGCCTTTTTTTGTTCAGGCAATTTTTCCATAATATGTTGTGTTAGTTATGTCATCAGTCCCGTTTTTTAAAGGGCACTGTATAGCGATACGATGCCGTTTTCTACCGGGATAATTTCACCTAAAGATAAAAAAATTAACAGAATAAAGATCTATGGATAGATTAAAAAAATAGACTTTCGGAAGGTAGTGGTGAACATGTACTAATTCTATTAGTTATTTTTGATCCGGCATGGATGTTATGCTAAATTTTGTAATTTTACAGAAGAAACAAGTTGTCCTGCACAGGCTAAAGGCCGGTAAGATTGAAGAGATGGATTCACCACAGGTATATCGTAAAATTATTCATCTGGATATGGATGCTTTTTATGCTTCCGTAGACCAACGTGATTTTCCTGAATATAGGGGGAAAGCGATTGCTGTGGGGGGATCTCCGGATGGGCGAGGGGTGGTTGCGACTGCCAGTTATGAAGCCCGCAAATATGGTGTCAAATCTGCGATGAGTTCACGGATGGCGCTTCAGCTCTGCCCACAGCTTATATTTACCTCACCCCGTTTTGATGTATATCGGCAGGTATCATACCAGATCCGGGAAATTTTCCACCGGTATACCGATCTGATCGAGCCGTTGTCTCTGGATGAGGCTTATTTGGATGTGACGGTCGATAAACTGGGGATCGGGTCGGCCATTGACATTGCCAAAGCAATCAAAGCGGCGATCAAAGACGAGTTGGACCTGACCGTATCGGCCGGCGTGTCGGTCAATAAATTTGTGGCCAAGATCGCCTCAGATATGGATAAACCGGATGGGCTGACCTTTATCGGTCCTTCGAAAATCGTAAAATTCATGGAATCTTTACCCGTGGAAAAATTCTTCGGTGTGGGTAAAGTCACCGCAAAGAAGATGCGCGAGCTCGGTCTGTTCACGGGGCTTGATCTAAAAAAGCAACGTGAAGATGACCTGGTACGGTGGTTTGGCAAAACCGGGCATTTTTTTTACCGCATTGTCCGGGGCATGGACGAACGTGCCGTGGTACCTAATCGCAGCACGAAATCTGTCGGAATAGAAGATACTTTTGATGTGGACATTGCATCGCTGGAAGAATTGAATATGATCTTGCTACGCCTATGTAAACAGCTCTGGACCCGTATCGGTAAAAAAGAAATTTCGGGCCGTACAATAACCGTCAAGCTTAAGTACGCCGATTTTGTGCAGCTGACCCGAAGCCTGACCATCGATACAAGTTTCGACTCCGAGGAGAAAATTTATGCAACAGCACAGGGGCTCCTGGGAAAGATAACCCTGGCCAATAAGGTACGGCTGCTGGGTGTTTCGCTATCAAATTTCGTGGATGAAGTGGATTTTCCGAAAGAAGGGGTCCAGCTGACGCTTTTTGAAAATCATCCCTAGAAGAGAATTATCTTCATGAGCCTGCGCATTTCTATAAGCATGTTACAGGGAAAAATCGTGGTTATTTAGTGCAATTCTTTATCTTAGCCGAATTAATTAATAAACATATCCAAAAATTAATGAATACGGTATCAAGAGTACTCTTAGGTGCATCTATTATTCTTTTTGTGCATGACCTCGGCTTTGCACAGAAAAAACTGGATTTTGCTCAGTCCTGGGGGCAGAAGCAGTCTTTGACAGTGCGCACAAATCAGTATCCTGGCTGGGCGGATGAAACAGCTTATCTGGAAAATGATGTGAACGATGGTCGTTTATATCAGGTAAATATCAGATCAGGAAACCGGAGCATCTATACAGTCCCGGTGAAGGAGGGGACAGTTGTCTACGTAGAAAACAATGACATTTACATGAAAAGTGGCAATGGCATTGCAAAAAAAATAACCAATTCTCCTGAAGTTGCCGAACAGAATCCTACTTTATCTCCGGATGGCAAATATGTGGCTTTCACGCGTAAAAGCAATTTATATAGTGTGGATGTCACGACAGGCAAGGAAGCGCAATACACAAATGATGGTACTGATGTGATCTATAATGGTTGGTCTTCATGGGTGTATTACGAGGAAATCCTGGGCAGGGCCACAAAATATAAGGCTTTTTGGTGGTCGCCGGACAGTAAAAAAATCGCTTTTATGCGTTTTGACGATACCAAGGTGCCCATGTTCCCGATCTATTCCTCCAAAGGACAGCATGGCTATCTCGAAGAAACGAGATACCCCAAAGCGGGTGACCCAAACCCGGAGGTGAAGGTCGGCATTGCTCATCTGGACGGAGGCCGTGTTACCTGGGCAGATTTCAACGAAAAGGATGATCAATACTTCGGACAGCCTTATTGGGCTTTCGATAGCAAAAATATCATGGTCCAATGGATGAACAGGGACCAGAATAATCTGAAGTTCTATCAGGTAGACCCCAATTCGGGTACAAAAAAAGAGATTTATGATGAGCGTCAAGCTTCCTGGATCAATTTGGACCACGATGAACGTATAACCTACCTTGCCGACAATAAATATTATATCTTAAAATCGGATAAAACGGGCTGGGCGCATTATTACCTGTATAAGCTGGATGGCACATTGGTCAATCCGATCACTTCAGGCGATTGGCAGGTCACCGAGATTAAACGGATAGACGAAAAAAATAAGGTGCTTTATTTTACGGCCCGTAAGGAAAATTCCGCCCGCTTTGATTTGTATCGTGTTGACTTCTCCGGTAAAAACCTGAAGCGACTGACCTTTGGCGATTATTCACATGACGTAGTTGTTTCGCCTGATGGTAAATACTTTATCACACGTTATTCTAATGTAAGTACGCCTGACCGTTTTGCACTAGTGGACAATAAGGGGAAAGTCGTCCGTCAACTGGCAGACAGCAAAGCCGCAGATTTTGGTTCCTATACCTATGGCAAAACGGAATACTTGCACATCAAATCGGATGATGGACTGTTTGACCTTCCATTGACGATTACCTATCCTACAGATTTTGACAAGACCAAAACCTATCCGGTGATTTTTAGTATCTATGGTGGACCGGATGCAGGAACGGTAAAAGATACCTGGAAGGGGACCAACAATCAGTACTGGGCTAACGAAGGTATCATCCAGGTTTCGGCAGATCACCGTGCTTCGGGGCATTTTGGTAAACAGGGGGTGGCGTATATGCACCGCAATCTGGGACATTGGGAGATCATCGATTATTCCACTATTGTTAAATGGTTGAAATCGCAGCCCTGGGTAGCGAAGAATAAGGTACTGATCACGGGACATAGTTATGGGGGCTACATGACCTGCCTTGCCATGACCAAAGCCGCCAATGTATTTGATTTCGGAATCGCAGGAGCTCCGGTTACTTCCTGGGAACTGTATGATAGCCATTATACCGAACGTTGGATGGATACCCCTCAGGATAACCCTGATGGTTATAAAGCCGGATCGGTATTGACTTATACCGATAACTATAAAGGCGTATTACGGATTATGCATGGCGATATGGATGATAATGTCCATTTGCAGAACACAACTCAGCTGGTCGACAAACTGACGGATCGGAAAACGCCTTTTGAGCTGATGATCTATCCGGGTAGCCGTCATGGATTTGACCGCTCCAAAAGTAAGTATGACTTCAATGAACGGGCCCGTTTCTACTATCAATATTTATTGGAAAAACCGCTTCCAAACGAATTTAAGTAGCATGGAGCTGATATCCCATAAAAATCCCTTATCTGAGTAAGATAGGGGATTTTTTATGGGAATGGCCTGTCCATATGACCAATTGAAATCTTCAGGATACTTTCCTTGCGCCGGATCGGGATTGCTGCCTATTTTTTTGTGTTAAAAAACAATAAAAAAATCAATTTTATTGGGCTGTAAATTGTTGAAAATTAAAAATAATGGCATCTTTGTAAAAGTTTATTCAAAGAAAAAATGATTCAATTCCTAAAGGAAAGTACTTTTGCCGTAAATGAAGTTTTTAATAAGTCATGGGAGCTGCTGAAAAAGCATTATTTTTCTGTTGCAGGCCTATATTTTCTACTGTTTATCACCTCAGGCTTATCTAATTATCTTGCCACCACAATCAGTGATTTTAATGTCGTGCTGAGTGGTTTTATGGCATTTTTTTTCATGGTGTTATATTTTGGACTGAATCTGACTCTTTTCAAGTATATCCTTCACCTGATCGATGGCGACGACCAGAAAAAATTGATGCAATGCATTCCCAGCACCAGGGAACTGCTCTATTTTTTCGGGGCAATGTTGAGCATCATGGTTCTTTCTATTGCACTTCTCATGATACTGGGGGTTGTGTCCTTCCCGTTTCTTTATTTATTTGAGAATGGTGATAACCGTCTGGAGCTGATGAGCAGCTTTACTTTTTTCGTTGTCTTTGTGGCAGCGATATTGACCTTTCTACTGATCATCCGTGTCGCTTTTTATCCATTTTTCATTATTGATAAACATGCCGGAGCACTTAAATCACTGCGTTTTAGTTTTGCGCTGACGAAGGGAAATGTATTCAGGCTGCTGTTGATACTGGCCGTATTTGCATTCTTTCAGATCTTGCAGGCATATTTTAATTTTTTAGAATATTACATAATTTTTATTATTTTGAACCTCGTGAGTTCTTTCTTAGTGGTACCTTTGGCTTGCATTGTCATTTCGGTAGCGTATCGGGAAATGATGTCCGATTATCACGGTGGAGAGGACCCGAAGATATTAAGTAATATATTTTAATAAAATAGAGAAGGTTTTGAGTAAAAAAGGAATTGCCATTTTAGGGGCAACGGGTAGCATAGGTACACAAGCCTTGGATGTTGTAAGAGCCTTCCCTAATGATTTTGAAGCAATTGTGCTGACCTGCGGCAGCAATGCGGAATTATTGATCAAACAGGCCCTGGAATTTAAGCCAAAGGCTGTTGTGCTGACTGATACAACACAGCTTGCTACCGTCAAAGAAGCGCTCAAGAGACAGGATACAGCTGTACTGTGCGGTGAAGAAGGATTGGTTGAGGTGGTACAATACGAGGAAGTGAAGGTCGTGCTGAATGCGATCGTTGGATCTGCAGGATTGAAGCCTACTGTAAAGGCAATTGAGTGTCGGAAAGATATTGCCCTGGCCAATAAGGAAACTTTGGTGGTGGCGGGCGAGCTGATCATGGATCTGGTTCAGCAATACGGCGTAAGTATGCTGCCTGTTGATTCTGAGCACTCGGCTATATTCCAGTGTTTGGTCGGGGAAGCACATAATCCCATTGAAAAAATATACGTGACAGCCTCTGGTGGACCGTTTAGAGGCAAAAAAACGGGTGAGTTGCTACAGGTTACCAAAGCAGAGGCCCTGAAGCATCCCAACTGGGCCATGGGTGCAAAAATCACCATTGATTCGGCTTCATTGATGAACAAGGGGCTGGAGGTGATTGAAGCAAAATGGCTTTTCAACCTGTCCATTGATCAGGTGGATGTGATCGTACATCCACAGTCCATCGTGCATTCCTTGGTTCAGTTTAAAGATGGTTCAATGAAGGCTCAAATGGGCGTGCCAGATATGAAATTACCCATTCAATATGCACTGACATATCCTGCCCGTTTTGAAAACAGCTTTGAGCGTTTCAATTTTATGGATTACCCGACACTTAATTTTGAGAAGCCGGACATGGATACATTCCGTAATCTTGCTCTTGCCTATGACGCACTGCGTGCAGGTGGGAATAAGTGCTGTGTATTAAATGCTGCAAATGAAGTTGTTGTCGATGCTTTCCTGAAGGATAAAATAGGCTTTTTACAGATGAGTGATGTGATCGAAGCAACCTTAAATAAAATGGAATTCATAGCTCATCCAACACTGGATGACTATCTGGAAACAGACCGCGTAACAAGGTTAATAACGAGTGAAATAATCAAAGATTAAATTTATTAGAAGACATACATGGGTGTTTTAATTATGGTCGGACAAGTGATTTTAGGCTTGTCAATTTTAATCGTCCTACATGAGTTGGGGCATTTTTTAGCAGCACGTGCATTTGGTATCAAAGTCGAAAAGTTTTACCTTTTCTTTGATGCCTGGGGAGTGAAATTGTTTAAATTCAATTATAAGGGCTGTGAGTATGGTATCGGTTGGTTGCCTTTGGGTGGATATGTGAAGATTGCGGGTATGATCGACGAATCGATGGATACGGAGCAACTGAAAGGCGAGCCTCAGCCCTGGGAATTCCGTTCAAAACCTGCCTGGCAGCGTTTGATCGTCATGTTGGGTGGTATTATTGTCAATGTCATTGTGGGCGTTCTCGTCTTTTGGATGTTGACCTTCAAGATGGGAAATACCGATATCAAGATGGATCAGCTGGTCAATGGTATCGTGCCGGGAAGTATCGGTGAGTCTATCGGTCTTAAAGCAGGGGATAAGGTGATTGCCATTGACGGGCACCGTGTGGAAAATTATTCGGAACTGGTCAGCTCCAAAGTGCTGATGGGCGGTGTAACCTTAACCATAGAACGTGATGGGGCGACAAAAGAGATCGCAGTTCCAGCTGATTTGTTGAATACCTTATCAGATAAGAAAGGCGAGAAGTTTATCGAGCCAAGGGTGAAAACAACAAGCATTGCGCAAGTTGTTCCGGAATCGGCGGCCAGTAAAATGGGCTTTGTTAAAGGGGACAGTATTATCGCAGTAAACGGTGTTCAGGTGCCATTCTTCGATCAGTTTAGGGAGCAGATCAAAGCAAATATCAATAAATCGGTAGCAATTAAAGTGGTCCGTGCAGGGGCAGAAGTGTCTCTACAAGGAAATGTGCCTGCTGATGCGATGTTAGGTATAGGCATCAGTCATGATTCGTCCATTAAGCCATTTACGATCAACTATACCTTAATGGAAGCTTTTCCGATCGGAGCCAAAAAGGCTTTTACGGTCATCACGGATAATGCCAAAGGTTTTGGCAAAATATTCAAGGGTGAAGTGCGGGCAGATAAGGCTCTGTCTGGGCCAATAGGTATTGCGACATTGTTTGGTACAGAAGTGGACTGGATCCGTTTTTGGTCATTGGTAGGGATGCTTTCCATGGCCCTGGCTTTTATGAACCTATTGCCAATACCGGCATTGGATGGTGGTCATGTCGTGTTTTTACTGATCGAAATGATCCAGGGAAAACCATTGAGCGAGAAATTTTTGGAGAAGGCGCAAATGGTGGGCTTCTTTATTCTGCTGGCATTGATGGTATTTATTTTTGGAAACGATATATTTAAGCTATTTAAATAAGTTGTAAAAAGCTTGACCGATGCGTCAGGACATGGTCTCTTGTTTGTCATTAGCCCAGGCCTTGCATCACTATAAAAATAGAGGAGTTTTCTTTGGAGAACTCCTTTTTTATTTCTTACATTTGGCTATGGACGGAAGAAATAGAGCAGATGTAAAGCCTGGTATGCTGGTGAATATAATCTTGAAAAAGGACCAACGTACCGGTAATCTAACCGAAGGTATTGTAAAGGATCTCCTGACCTCTTCATCATATCACTCGAGGGGAATCAAAGTGAGGCTAACGGATGGACAGATAGGCCGCGTAGCTGAAATTATTGAGGATGATTTATAGAATTGTCTATGCAGACGATGCTGTGATGCATCATCTGATGATGAAGGCTATGGTTCAATCTTCCCCTCAGTCCGAATAATGGGAAGGAAGAAATGCCTCTTTTACTGGAGCAATTGGCTTCAGGGATCTAGGTCAAGGCCGAACACAGCCTACCATAGAAAAAGCCTAACTCTGTTAGGCTTTTTCTATGGTAGGATTTTCCAAATTTTCCAAGGTATCCTTGAGCTTTAACAGTCTGATCCAGGAAGGACATTTACTCAAATCCTTTTTCCATAACCCAACATGGATAAAACTGGTGCTGATAAACCGTTGTACATCGATCACTTGCATGTCCTGCTGTATTTGTATGGAGTCAGGAAGGTCCATGGATTGAAAGTATTGCTGTAATTCTTCTGGTGTCATACTGCAAAAATAAAGTTTTAAATCTTTATCTCCAACCTCCGCCCAAAGAGCGGTATAGATCAACGAAACCGTCCAAATGCTGTTGCCTCAGTTCAACCAGATCCAAGTCGCTATCCAGGGCATTGCTTTGTGCGGTAATCACCTCCAGATAAGTAGCATAACCACTTTTGAACAGTAAATTTGCATTTTTTACCGCCAGTTGGGCATTATCCACTCTTTTTTTTGCCAGCTCCAGTTGCTCCCGCTGTTTGTCCACAGTGACTACAGCATTGGAGATTTCAGCGACTGCTTCCACCACTTTCTGTTGGAGCTGGACTTCAGCCTTATCCCGCTCGAGTTTTGCAACTTCATATTGGGTTTTTAGGGTTTTGTTTTTAAAGATCGGTGTCGTCAGGTTTCCCGTTATTCCACCGAGTAAGGCTCCCGGGATATTAAACCAGTTTTTGGGCAACATGGTATTTACCCCCAATGCACCACCAATATTCAGCGATGGGTAACGCATGGCCTGCTGGATATTCGCATTTGCATTGGCCGCCATGAGCTGAAACTCGGCTGAGCGGATATCTGGGCGGTTGCGCACGATTTCTATTGGTGATCCGAGTGATATGTCCTTACTTTCGGCAAAAAGATGTTCATAAGATCTGCCCCGTTTGATGCTATCAGGCAGCCTGCCCGTCAGGGTCTGTAAAGCATTCTCCTGGATGACAATTTGCTTTTCCAGTTCGGGTACTAGTGAGGCCGCCAGTAACCGTTGCGATTCGGTCTGTTGAATAGCCAGAGCTGTGATCTCACCGGCTTCATATTGCAGTTTGATCATGCGCAGTGTGCTGTCATTCAGCTGAACATTGCGTTTGGCCACTTCTATTTTGGCATCCAGCATCAACAGGTTAAAGTATCCTTTTGCGACGGAGGTGATAATATTGGTCTGAATCGCATTTTTTGCTTCCTGAGTATCCAGGTATTCCGCCAGCAGCTGTTCTTGTTTACTGCTGATTTTCTTCCAGATGTCTATTTCCCAGCTAAAGCTGATATCGGTGCCAAATTGGGATTGATAGACAAACATGTTCTCCGGTGCTTTCTCGCCCTTGCGTTCATAGTATTTGCTCAATGGACCACTTCCAAAATCCTTTGATCTCCAGGTACGGTTGACGCCGGCAATGGTCGCATCGACAGTTGGGAGGTAATTGGCCTTATTCTGTGCCAGTACCCGATTGGAGATCTGCAGATTGAGCAAAGCTGTCCTCATATCAAAATTATTAGCCAAGGCTGAGTCAATCAAGAGTTTTAAAGTAGGATCATGGAAGAAAGATGTCCATTGGATCAACCCCATGCTGGAAGTATCCCCAAAGAAGTCCAAAGTATCTCCACGAAAGGATTCAGGAAGCTTCAGCTTGGGCTGAACATAATCTTTTCCCACCTTACAGGCATTCATCAGCACCAGTAATCCAATGAATATAAATAGAACCGAACTATATTTTTTTATATGCTGCATTATTCTTCTTCTTTAGCTAGTTTATCGTGTAATTTTTCATCCAGACCCTTAAATACGACAAAGAGTACCGGAATTATAAAAATGCCGAAAGCAACACCTAAAAGCATACCTCCTGCGGCACTGAAGCTAATGGAGTGGTTACCAATGGCCGAAGGCCCCACGGTCCACATCAAAGGGATCAGACCGGCCACAAATGCCAGGCTGGTCATCAGAATCGGCCTTAACCTGAGCTTCGAACCGCTGATGGCCGCTTCCACGATACTCTTTCCACTTTTTCGCTCCTGTACGGCGAATTCAACAATCAGAATGGCATTCTTGGCAAGAAGTCCGATCAACATGATGAGTCCAACCTGGACATAGATGTTATTTTGCAGCCCGACAAGATTGATGACCGAGAACACACCGATTAATCCTACCGGTATCGACAGCAATACTGCCCAAGGTAGGATATAGCTTTCATACTGGGCAGACAGTAAGAAATAAACAAACAGGATACTTAGCACAAAGATCAAAATGGTCTGCGATCCTGACTGACTTTCTTCGTAACTCATACCTGTCCACTCAAAGCCATAGTTTCCAGGAAGTTTTTCATCCGCCAGTTTCTGGATGGCCTGCATGGCATCATCGGTACTGTACCCTTCGGCTGGAGTTATGTTGACCGTGATGGCATTATAAAGATTATAACGTGTTATAACTTCCGGTCCTACGGTCTTTTCTAAAGTCAATAGGGTATTGATCGGCACCATTTCACCCTTATTGTTGCGCACAAATATGGAATTGAATGATTCTGGATCTTTTCGGAAGTCAAAATCAGACTGTACATACACCCGGTATTGACGACCAAACCGATTGAAATCACTGGCCTGTACACGGGCAAAATAAGTTCTGATGGTCGACATGAGGTCTTTGATTTCTACTCCAAGGGATTTGGCCTTAACAGCATCGATGTTGACTTCATATTGTGGAAAGTTGGCTTTAAAGCTTGTATATGCATTTCGTATTTCAGGCAAGCTATTGAGCTGGTTGATAAAGGTATCAGCGATCATATTGAAATCCCGTACATCACCGCCCATACGATCTTGTAAAACCATTTCTATACCAGCGAAGTCACCAAATCCTTGTACGGTGGGCCTTGGGAACACCGTAAAAGTAGCCTCATTGATTTGGGCTAGATCACTTCTGATGGTATCCATAAAGGCATTGATATTTTTGATATGCTTACGCTGGGCGTGCGGTTTAAGGGTGATATAGCCAGCAGCGAATGCCGGGCTCGAACTGGCATCCAAAGCATTGTAACCCGATACGGTGGTCATCCCTTCAATATCTTGCCTTTTCTTCAGGATACTGTCGGCACGGTGCAACACCTCTGTCGTCCGGCTCAAGGAAGCTCCTGGAGGCAGGGCAATATTATACGTCACAAAGCCATCATCCTCCGTAGGAATGAAGCTTTTTGGGGTATTGACCATTAAGATGGCTCCGACCGCCGTGATCAGCACCAATCCCAACCAGGCTATTTTCTTGTTTTTGATCAAGAGCTGCACAATAGCCACATAGCGGGCCGTCAAACGGTCAAAGGAAGTATTGAATGCTTTAAAAAAGCGGTCTTTAAATTGATTGATCTTCGTTGTTTTTTGCTCCTCATCCGGATGCTTTGGTGCTTTTAGCAATAATGCGCAGAGTGCGGGACTCAAGGTTAAAGCATTCAACGCCGATATCAAGATCGCGGTGGCCAAAGTATAGGCAAATTGGCGGTAGAAGATACCCGCAGGACCTTCCATAAATCCAACGGGCAAAAATACAGCTGCCATGACCATAGTAATCGATAGGATGGCACCTGTGATTTCGGACATGGTGGATAAGGTGGCCGCCTTGGGTTTCAATCCTGTACTATGCATCTTTTCATGGATAGCTTCCACGACCACAATGGCATCATCGACAACAATACCAATGGCCAGGACCAAGGCAAACATGGTCAATACGTTTAATGAAAATCCAAAGAGCTGCAGGAAGAAGAAGGTACCGATCAACGATACCGGAATGGCGATCGCTGGAATCAGCGTAGACCTAAAATCCTGTAAGAAGATAAAGACGATAATAAAGACCAGGATGAATGCTTCAAAGAGCGTGTGCTCAACCTGGCTGATGGATTCGTCAATCTGGTCGCGCACAGAATAGGTGACTTCATAGTGAATTCCTTTTGGGAAGGTCTTGGACTGCTCCTCGAGTACTTTTCGGACGGCAACATCGATGTCATGGGCATTGGAACCACTTGTTTGGGTCAGATTGAGTGTTAAGCCCGGATGTCCATCGACCTTGTTGTCACTGCTGAGGTTTGTAGCACCAAATTCTACACGGGCCACATCCTTCAGGTAAAGCACCGAACCATCATTATTGGTCTTGATAACGATATTTTGAAATTCTTCGGGTGTGGTAAAACGCCCTTTGTGGCGGATCACCGTTTCAAAAGCCTCGTCTGAGGTTTCTCCGAATTTACCGGGTGCTATTTCAAAATTCTGATCTTTGATGGCCGTCATGACGTCCTGTGGGACGAGGTTATATAAGGCCAATTTTTCGGGGTTTAACCAAAGACGCATGGCATAATCCCGGGCTCCCAATCGGGATACCTGGGCCACACCATCCACACGCAGTAGGGGACGCATCAGGTTGATCTGTGCATAAGCCTGCAGGAAGGTTTCGTCATAGGCACTGTCCGGATGATCCGAATAAAGATTGATGGTCATGATAACCCCTGTCTGCCGCGGCATTACCGTAATACCGGCTTCGTTAACCTCTGCCGGAATAGCGCTAATGGCTTTGGAGATACGGGTCTGCACATTCACTGAGGCGATATCCGGATTTGTTCCCGTTTTAAAGTAGACGGAGACGCTGCCCGAGCCTGAATTGGATGCGGAAGATTTGATATATGTCATATCTTCTACTCCATTGATCGCTTCTTCGATGGGAAGCAATACGCTCTTGGCTACGGTTTCGGCATTTGCCCCAGGATAACTTAATGAAACCAGGACACTTGGTGGCGCAATTTCAGGAAATCGGGATACAGGAAGCAGTTTTAGGCCTACTAAACCCAGGATCACCAAGAGTATAGAGATAACGGTGGCTAAAACGGGCCTGGTTATAAATGTTTTTAGCATATATGAAGTATTTTAGACATATCCAAAGTGGCCGCATGTATTGACGCTGGCCACGGGATATGCAAAAATGTGAGATAATTATTTCTGTAAGATCGGTGTTACCACTGAACCGTCGGTTAGTTTGTCAAAACCACTGGTTATGACACGGTCATTTTCTTTAAGGCCCGAATTAACGATATAATTGCCTTTGCTTTTGCCCGAAATCTGGATGTTTCGACGTTGTACCTTGTTGTTCTGATCCAATATATAAACAAAAGTTTTGTCCTGCAATTCATTGATGGCAATCTGTGGTATTTGTAGCACGTCTTTCTTAACTTCCGCAATTTTGAGTGTACCGCTACTTCCCGAACGCAAGATATTATCGTTGTTCTGGAAAGTTGCCCGCAATGAAATCGCACCTGTAGTCCGGTTGATCTGACCATTAACGGCATCAACAACTCCTTTTTTAGCATATTCTTCGCCGTCGGCCAGTACAAGCGTCACTTCAGGGAAAACCAATTTTTGGTTCTGATCGTATTTTTTTCCTTCTATACTGTCTTTTTTGGCCTGGGCTTTGGAGAAATATAGAAAGTCAGATTCATTCATGGAGAAGTAAACGTAGACCTCCTGAATATCGGAGAGATAGGTGAGGGGCTCTTTATCTCCTTTTGATACCAAGTTTCCGATACGTTTGGGAATACGTCCAATGTATCCGCTGACTGGTGCGGTGATAACGGTAAAGTCTTTGCTGATCTGGGCCGAGCGGACAGCGGCAATGGCTTGATCAAGCGTAGCTTTGGCGACTTGATAGTCCGATTTGGCCGATGCTAATTTCACGTCTGAAATGACATCATTTTGAACCAAGGGTTTTAATCGATCAACTTCCAGTTGTGCATTTTTAAGCTTGGCCCTGGCAACCTGTTCGGTCGCCACCATGTTGTTTAGATTCTCCTGATAGGTGGAAGGATCTACCTTGAATAATTTTTGCCCTTTTTGTACAAATGAACCCTCATCGACATAAATTTCCTGCAAAAGACCTTCCACCTGCGGACGAACTTCCACATTCACTTTGCCCTCAATGGTGCCTAAATAATCTTTAATGGTAGTAGCATTGGATTTAACGACCGTGTAGACGGGTAATGCTATGGGTTTTTCGGTGTTATTTTCTTTTGAGGAGCTTGAAGAACAACTTACCTGTGTGGCTAGGGCTGAACAAATCAATAGGGATACTTTGAAAATAGATAACGTTTTTTTCTTCACAATATTTGATTAAATTTAAGATATATGTGCTTTATGTAATATGAATATTACAATATAAACGCCAAATAGTTTAATTATTGTGTTGATTAACATTTGTTAACATCTCAATTTTTAGTTAATAGATGTTGAATTATTAATCAAATATAATGTTTATTAGTTTTAAGGCGTTGGTTTTTAATGATATTATGGCGTTAACATCCTATTTTCTTTAAAGGAAGAAAAATAGGATGTTTTTTTGTTAAAGCCCTTAAAATTTAAGGTGCTTGACGGTCAAACCATTATTGATGAGCTGTTTTAGTGCATCAATACCTATACTGATATGAGCCTCCACATATTTGGCCGTCACGGTGACATCACTGACGGAGGTTTTGACTCCTTCAGGAACCATGGGCTGATCAGAAACCAGCAATAGTGCCCCGGTGGGAATTTTGTTGGCAAACCCGACACTGAATATGGTCGCTGTTTCCATATCGACGCACATGGCCCGGATGGACTTTAAGTATTTTTTAAAACTCTTGTCATGTTCCCAGACCCTTCTGTTGGTCGTGTATACCGTGCCGGTCCAATAATCCCGCTGATGATCCCTGATCGTGGTGGATATTGCTTTCTGCATGGCAAAGGCAGGTAATGAAGGAACTTCAGGCGGGAAGTAGTCATTGGATGTACCCTCGCCACGAATGGCCGCTATCGGAAGAATCAATTCACCGACGGGAATTTTTTTCTTGATCCCCCCAGTTTTCCCCAGAAACAGAACTGCCTTAGGTGCAATGGCGGATAGAAGATCCATAATTGTTGCTGCCATCGGACTCCCCATACCAAAGTTGATGATGGTGATTCCTCCTGCTGTCACCGACTGCATGGGCTTATCTTCCCCATAAATAGGGGCATTGTCATGCATTTCGGAAAATAAGTGGATATATTTTGAAAAATTGGTTAAGATAATATATTCCCCAAATTCATCCAGGGGCCTTCCAGTATAACGTGGCAACCAATTGTTTACGATTTCTTCTTTGGTTTTTAAACCAGGTGTTATCGGACTATTTACGGTATTCTTTGTATTCTTCTTTGTTGTCATAGTCATATATTTAATTTCTGTAATCTCTGATCTTTCTTCGGTCAATATGCTGTTATGGCGTATGCTATTGATGTAATATAAGATTTTTTATCCTTTTTTCGATGGATAAACTGGGGATGATGGCCAGATAAAAAAAAATCCCGTTCAGCGAACGGGATTTTTTTTAAGCGACTTTAAGCTTTTTCAAATCGGACTTCTCGAATTTTTTCTTCGCATAATCCAGCGTGATTTCCAGTGCTTTCTGCCCCGTCTGTTCTTTGGTTGACGGAATTTCAAACATGGCATCCAGCATGATAGCTTCGCAGATACTGCGCAATCCCCGGGCTCCAAGTTTAAATTCGTCAGCCTTATCAACAATAAATGTATACACTTCAGGATCGAATTTGAGGTCGATACCTTCGTATTCAAACAGCTTTTTATACTGTTTTACCAAAGCGTTTTTCGGTTCGGTGAGAATGCTCAACAAGGTTCCTTTATCAAGAGGATTCAGGTAAGTCAGCACTGGCAGACGACCGATCAGCTCGGGTATCAATCCAAAGTTTTTCAGATCTTGCGGGGTGATATACTTGTAGAGGTTGTTTAAGTCAATCTCTTCCTCGTCTTCATTCATCTTATAACCCACAGTTTGCGTGCGCAGGCGGTTGGCAATTTTCTTTTGGATGCCGTCGAATGCACCACCACAGATAAATAGAATGTTGCTGGTGTTGACAGCGATCATTTTCTGATCGGGATGCTTACGTCCCCCTTGAGGTGGGACATTGACAACTGTTCCTTCCAAGATCTTGAGCAATGCCTGTTGTACACCTTCACCCGAAACATCCCTTGTGATGGATGGATTATCGCTCTTGCGTGCAATTTTATCAATCTCATCAATATAGATAATACCTCTTTCGGCAGCGGCGACATCATAGTCAGCAGCCTGGAGCAGACGGGTCAAAATGCTTTCAACATCTTCGCCGACATAACCTGCTTCAGTCAGTACGGTTGCATCGACAATACAGAATGGAACATTCAATATCTTGGCAACAGTCTTTGCCAATAATGTCTTACCGGTACCTGTTTCGCCGACAATAATCAAATTCGATTTCTCGATCTCGATCTCATCTTTATCCACCTTCTGATTTAAGCGTTTATAATGATTATAAACTGCTACTGAAATGACTTTCTTTGCATCATCCTGACCGATTACATATTGGTCCAAGTGCGTTTTGATCTCTTGGGGACGTATCAACTTTAAAGCAGTCTGCAAGGTTTTGCTTTTGCGCTGTTTCAGTTCTTCTGCCAAGATTTCTCCTGCCTGTTGGATACACCGATCACAGATATGTGCTCCATTTCCGGCAATGAGCATCTGGGCTTCATTTTTGCTTATCCCACAAAATGAGCAATGAATGTCTCTATCGTTATTCTTAGCCATCTTTATTTAATAATCTCCTTCTTTGGCAGTAAAATCTCGTCAATCATACCAAAATCCTTAGCCTCATTGGCCCGCATCCAGTAATCACGATCTGAAGATTTTTCTACCCACTCGTAAGTTTGTCCAGAGTGTTCTGAAATAATGGTATATAATTCTTCCTTTAATTTCATCATTTCACGTAAGTTGATTTCCATATCGGCGGCAACTCCCTGAGCACCTCCAGAAGGCTGGTGAATCATCACACGTGAATGACGCAAAGCTGCACGTTTACCCTTTGCTCCTGCGACCAGAAGAACAGCACCCATAGATGCCGCAATTCCTGTACAGATCGTTGCCACATCCGGCGTAATATATTGCATGGTATCATAGATTCCCAAACCTGCATATACACTGCCGCCAGGGGAATTGATGTAAATCTGGATGTCACGCTGTGCATCAGTGGATTGTAAAAACAACAATTGTGCCTGAATAATATTGGCCACTTGATCGTCGATGCCACTGCCCAAAAATATAATGCGATCCATCATCAAACGGGAGAATACATCCATCTGCGCAACATTCAACTGGCGCTCTTCAACGATGTAAGGTGTAAGATTGGTAGGGATACTAGTTTCCGTACGCGCAATGAAGCTGTCAACATGTTGACTTCCAATACGGTGATGCTTTACGGCATATTTTCTGAATTCGTTTTTATCTATATTCATCTTTTTATTTTTTCTATTTTGTAGGACTAATATAAAACTATATTTTAAAAATCAGATAAAGTGAAAAGATGTTTTACATCCGCTTTACATTTTTTTGATATAGCTTTTTACAGCGGTCAAAACCATTTTTAACGGCAAACTGGGCTGTATTTATTTCAAGCCGAATCGCTTAGCTTATTTCTTCATAACTGGGAAGTTCCTCCAGAAACTCGTATGACTCGCGTTCAAAATCCACTTTGCAATAGTAGTGATTTATTCCATTGCTCACCAGTAAGTAGGGAATACGATGCACCGAATTGTAATTGGCAATCTGTTCGAATACTTTCTGGGTAATCTTGACATGGGGCGCTTTGAATTCCGCCAGGACAACCTTGATCCCCTGATTGTTATAAATCAATAAATCGCTGCGTTTCTGAAGATCATTCAACTTTAAACCACCTTCAATGTTCATCAGCGACTTGGGATAATTCTTCATGAGTGACAAGTAGTTGATCCAGTGTTGTCTCACCCATTCCTCCGGTGTCAATATCAATTCCTTCCGTCTCAGCTCATCAAATATATAAATAGCGTTATTTCTCTTGGATATTTTAGCCTGAAAGGGTGGTAAGTTCAATGGAGTCGGTGAAAACATACACAAATATACTAAAATTTTAGCAGAAAGCGCGAATCTCAAAAACTGTCCTAGGGTATTTTTATAGATGAATGTTGGCCGCTAAAAACCAATTGATTACAATAAGATAGGCTATTGCGCAAATTTAAAATTACAACTTTGATGGACTGCAGGTATTGATTTGCCATTAAAATCGTAATTTCGCTTTTGATAAAATACCAGGTTTGGAAATACAAATACCTCGGACCAACATGTAGATGCGTGCCATTAAAACAGCTGAAGGAAGCATGGAGGTCAAAAAAATAGTGAATGAAAATCAGCATGTATTAATCATTATTTACATATGAATATAAATCCGATCTTATCCGATATCAAAAACAGATCTTTTAAACCAGTGTATCTGCTGCAAGGGGAGGAAAGTTATTTTATTGATACCATCGCCGATGCCTTAGAATCAACGGTATTGAACGAGGCACAGAAAGGTTTTGATCAATCCATTTTTTATGGGAAAGATATTGATATGTCCACCATTGTCAATGCGGCCAAGCGTTATCCCATGATGAGTGATTATCAGGTTATCATGGTGAAGGAAGCTCAGGATCTAAAGTGGAAATCGGATACCGAGGAGCTTCTGATGAAGTATCTTGAGCATTTGACACCGACCACAATTTTGGTGTTTTGTTATAAGCATGGAAAGTTCGACAAACGTAAAAAAATATACAAGGTATTTGAAAAAGCAGGACTCGTCATTGATGCTGCGAAACTGTATGACGACAAGGTAGCGCCCTGGATCGCAGCTTATATCAAAGATGCTGGATGGCAGATTCACCCTCAGGCAACGGTATTGATTGCGGATTATCTTGGAAATGATCTGGCAAAGGTATCCAATGAACTGGATAAACTGATGCTCAATGTACCTAAAAATCAGGAAATCAATGGGGATGATGTGGAACGGAACATTGGTATTTCCAAAGATTATAACGTCTTTGAGCTGAATACTGCCCTCGCCAAACGTAATGTCCTAAAAGCATACCAGATTGTGGATTATTTTGTGGCCAACCCAAAGAATAACCCACTGGTCATGGTGATTGGACAGGTGGCTACTTATTTTACCAAAATATTAAAATACCACTATTTGATCGATAAGTCTGCCGCGGCAAAAGAACTGGGGGTACATCCATTTTTCCTGAAGGAATATGAACTGGCTGCACGAAATTATAACCGCCGTAAGACTTTTGATGTGCTGAATGTGCTGAAAGAGACCGACCTAAAATCAAAAGGAGTGAATGTGCCAAGCAATTTTCATAGTGAAGAGATTCTGAAAGAAATGATCTATAAGATATTAAATCCATAAGTTTTAGCTAGTTGCCAACGTTTGAGGACCGGACACCAATCCGACTTAAGTTTTCAATCGAATGCTGTTTATTTTACATCAACCGGAAAAAAATAAAAAAAAGTTTTGTAGTCACCTTTAGCCTGATTTCTCGTCCATTGTGTTTGGATGGATGTGTTGGCAAGTTGGATAGGAGGAAAGACCATTTAAAAACCGTTTAAATGGTCTTTTTTGTATTTTATCTTGTTGTAGTCATTTTGTTAAAATTGCTAATCCGTTTTGATGAAGCATTCTGGCTTTATTTTTTTACATTAAATTTATATTAAACGTTTGTTTAAATTAAACGTTTGTTTAACTTTGTCGCGCATCTGACAAGAGTTGATTTTTTAGCTCGTGTCTTTTAAGGTGTAACTACGGGTAAAACAGGGTTTAAATGGAGTTTAACGAGAAACAGATTGACATCCTTCTTGCTGCTGAACGGCTTTTTGCAACGAAAGGATTTGATGGAACGTCCGTTCGTGATATCGCCAATGAGGCGAATGTCAATGTGGCGATGATCAATTATTATTTTGGATCCAAAGACAAGTTGCTGGACACTTTTTTTGAGTGGCGTGTCCCAGATTTTATGATCAATGTGGATGAGCTGGCGCTGATTGACAATGCATTGGAAAAGATTGATGCCATGGTCGACCGGTCCATAAAATCCATGAATTCACACCGTAAGTTATATCATATCATCACCATTGAGAGTTCCTTAAAACAACGTATGCTGATCTCCGAAGCATTTAGGAAGCTCAAGTTGCATAATCTTGAAGTCATATCGTCTGTCATCAATGAAGGTGTCGCACAGGGGGTCTTCAATGCTGGTCATGAACCGATTTTGATCCATTCCATGATGATGGGGACTTTCATGAATTTTCAGATGAACTACAGCTTTTTGCAGGAGCAGCTGCAGATTGGAAGTGATGCGGAATATGCGAATTATATCGAAACAACTTTAACAGAATTTATACAGAAAACAATTAAAGCTTTATTGACATATGAAAAATAAGTTGGCCCATTTGGGTGTTTTATTGCTTTTGAGTCCTTTGGGGCTGTTGGCGCAAGACGACAGGCATCTGACTTTGGAAGAGATAATTCACATGGCCGCAAATCAAAGCATAGAAGCTAAATCTGCTGATACAAGGGTATTGGGTAGGCAGCTCGAAATTGAAAGTGCCAAATCCAAACAGCTTCCCGATGCAAAATTGAGTGGACAATATATGGCGATGACTACGCCAAATGTGAATTTAAAAATGGCCCTGGGTGAAGGCGGATCAGCACCTGACATTGCGGCGAATCAACTGTGGCTGGGGCAGGCTTCAGTGAGTATGCCGATCTATACTGGAGGGAAGATCAAGGGTGGAATTAATATCGCAAAGGATGTGCTAAAGGCCGAAGAATGGAAGGCTGTGGCCAGTAAAGAACAATTGGCATCACGTGCTATAGGCCTTTATCTAAGTCTGTATAAGGCGCAGCAGACCAATTTGTTAATTGCTGAAAATATCAAGCAGTCTGAACAACGGGTGTCGGATTTTAAAGCCATGCTGGATAATGGTCTGATTGCTAGAAATGATCTGCTGAAAGCTGAATTGCAGCTGTCCAATTATCAGGTATCACTACAGGAAGCGCAAAAAAACATCAAAGTATTAAATTATCAGTTGGCCAATTTTCTGAAGATTGACGAAAATACCCAGCTGGATCAGATCAACCTGAATGAAGTTGCTGGGATAGATTTGGGGCTGAAGGCTTCTTATGAAACTGCGAAAACAGATAGGTCGGATGTGAAATCATTGGAATCGCAGCGCTTGGTTGCTGAGGATCAATTAAAAGTCACAAAAGCTGCTACTTTGCCTACGGTCTTTGCTTCTGCCGGCTACAATGCTTTTGGCCTTCAAAAGGTGGTGACCGTAACGAATGCAGCATCAGTGGGAGTCGGTGTATCCTATGATATCGGTTCGCTGTACAAAAATAAAAGAGAAGTGCATATCGCGAAAAATCGCATCAAGGAGATTGATGAAAATCTGGAATTACTGAATGATAAGGTCAAGGTAGAGTTACAGCAGGCAAACGAGAACTATCTATTGGCGCAAAAGCAGGACCTGGTCTATCATCAGGCTGTAGACCAGGCCGTTGAAAATTATCGTATTACAAAGGATAAATATGACAATGGCATTGCTGATACGGATGACTTGCTGACTGCGGATGTACAACAGCTTCAGAGTAAAATAAACCTTGCTATAAGTAAAGCAAATACAATTGAGAAATATTATGACCTTCTTTTGGCAAACGGGTCGTTAAACATTAAATAGCAATTAATCTAGACATGGAAAATACAACAGAAAACGCACCTGAAAAAAAGGGCACAAATAAAAAATTTACTATAATATTGGCTGCTTTGGTCATCTTTGGTGGGGCTTATGGGGGGTATAAATATATCCACAGCCAGTCTCATGAAACGACTGATGACGCGCAGGTCGAAAAAAATATGAGTCCCATTATCCCGCGCGTGGGCGGATTCATTGCTAAAGTATATGTCAAGGACAACGATTTGGTGAAGAAGGGCGATACATTATTTACCATTGAAAGCCAGGATTACCAGGTTCGTGTGGACGAAGCTGAAGCTGCTTTAGCGGCAGCGCAGAGCAGCCTTGATGTGTCTAAGGCGGACGTCTATGCCTCTTCTGCCAATGTGGCGATCTCAGATGCAACCATTCAGTCAAACTTGGGAAGTATAGAAGCAGCACGTATCCGCGCAAAGCAGGCGAATAACGATTATATCCGTTACCAAAATTTGTACAACAACCAGTCCATCACAAAACAACAGTATGAACAGGCACTGACGGCCAAGCTGGAGGCTGATAAGCAGGTTGAGATCTTGCAACAACAGCGTAATGCGAGTGCTTCGCAACGCAATGCTATCGTAAGTAAGACTACAGTGGCATCTAAGCAAACATCAGTAGCTGAGGCTAATATAAAAAGAGCCAAGGCGCAATTGGAAGCGGCTAAACTGAACTTGTCCTATACAGCCGTCCTGGCTTCTGTTGATGGGCAGGTGTCAAATATTAAGGTACAACCCGGACAGATGATCAATCCAGGTCAATCTTTGTTTTACATCGTGGACAATATTGAAACCTGGGTTGTTGCCAACTTTAAAGAAACCCAGTTACAGAAAATGAAACCGGGGCAAAAAGTAGGTATCAAAGTGGATGCTTATCCAACTATTGAATTTGAAGGCGAGGTAAATTCATTTTCTCCAGCGACTGGGGCGCGCTTTTCTTTATTACCTCCGGATAATGCTACGGGTAACTTTGTGAAGACGGTACAACGCCTGCCCGTGAAAATCAAACTGACAAAAGACAATAAAGCTGAAAACATAGCATTGCTCAGACCGGGCATGAATGCTGATGTAGATGTGCATGTTCAATAACTATGGAAAATTTAAATCAACAAGATAGTCTGGTTGAATATGGTTTTCGACGTGTTGTGATCACCATTACAGCAGTGCTCTGTGCGCTGCTTGAAATCGTGGATACAACGATCGTGAATGTCGCGCTCAATGATATGAAGGGTTCATTAGGAGCAACATTGACGGATGTAGCCTGGGTTATTACGGCTTATGCCATCGCCAATGTTATCGTGATTCCGATGACCAGCTGGCTGTCCCAGCAGTTCGGACGGAGAAACTACTTTGCTGCGTCTATTATCATATTTACGGTATCTTCATTTTTATGTGGCAACGCGACCAATATCTGGGAGCTTGTGGCATTCCGCTTTATACAGGGAATGGGTGGGGGAGCCCTTTTGGTAACTGCCCAGACCATTATTACCGAAAGCTATCCCAAGGAAAAACGCAGTATGGCGCAGGCCATCTATGGAATGGGGGTTATTATAGGACCTACCTTGGGTCCACCATTGGGGGGGTATATCATCGATAATTTCTCCTGGCCCTATATTTTCTATATTAATGTACCCCTGGGAATCATCGCGACATTGCTGACATTGTCCTTTGTGCGCAGCCCGAAATATAGTCAAAAACAATCCGCAAGAGAGGTGGATTGGTTTGGCATGATATTTTTGATCATGTTCATCGGTTCGCTCCAATTCGTTTTGGAACATGGCCAGCAGGATGACTGGTTTGACGATCCACTGATCCTGGGCTTATCGATCTTATCGGTCTTCGGTTTGCTATTCTTCATTTGGCGGGAACTGGTTTACGATAAACCTATCGTTAACCTTCGGGTATTGAAGGATAAGAATCTGCAGGTCGGTGTCGTGATGAGTTTTATACTCGGTTTTGGCCTGTTTGGATCAACCTTTATTATCCCCATCTACACGCAATCCATCCTTGGCTGGACGGCGACTGATGCCGGACTCCTGCTACTGCCTAGTTCGATCATGACGGGGATCATGATGCCTTTTATCGGTAAGATGATTCAGAATGGAGTTCCTCAAAAATATATGGTTGCAGTAGGCTTGAGCATTTTCTTTGGCTTTTGTTTCTGGATGTACAGCTTGATGACCAATGATACGGGGTCTGAGCATATGTTTTGGCCATTGATCATCCGTGGTGTGGGCTTGGGGCTGCTGTTTGTTCCTGTCATGACGCTATCGTTGTCTACCTTGCATGGGAAGTCCATTGGGGAGGGCGCGGCGTTTACAGGGATGATGCGTCAGCTGGGGGGCTCGTTTGGTATTGCCTTAATTACGACCTTTATTGCCCGTGACTCTCAAAAACACCGTGTGGATCTGGTTGCCAATTTGGACCCCAGTAAGTTTGATGTGCAACAAAGGCTGCAACAGCTGCAGATGAGTTTCCAGTCAAAAGGTTTTGCACCTAATGAAGCAATGGCCAAAGCACATCAATTATTGGACATGAGTGTCATGAAGCAAGCTACAGTTTTGTCCTATATGGATGTGTTTTTATATCTTGGAGTCGTATTTCTCCTTTGTGTGCCCTTTGTATTGATGATCAAACAAGGGAAAACACAGGTTGATATGTCCAGTGTCCATTAGAAATGACAAAATATAACTATCCTCGGCCCTCAAAAAACGGATGTTTTTTGAGGGCTTTTTTGTGCTCCAAATGTGATAAAAGAAAACCCGATTTAAAATTGATTGTTACTTAATAAAAGATTTTAAAATTTATGACTAACCCGTGAAACCACATCAGGTTCTATTGGTTGTCAAGAGGTTTAAATAAGTTTCTGATCTCAAAGTAACAGGACATGCATACGGAAAAACTTAATTTTTTAGCGTTTATAATCCCCTTGTTTTTGCTGTTGATGGTATTGGAGTATGGGTACAGTCTGAAGCAACAGAAGCACTATTATACGTTTGATGAATCCGTTGCCAATCTCAATGTTGGTATAGTCGAACGTATGTGTGACATGTTTTCCGTGAGTTTATTTTACTTCTTTTTTGTTTGGGTGTATCAGCACTTTGCAATTTTTGATATCCAGGCCAATCTATGGACTTGGCTGCTTCTTTTTTTATTTACCGATTTTCTGTGGTATTGGTACCATCGTTATAGTCATGAAGTAAACCTGCTCTGGGCGGCTCATGTGGTTCACCATCAGAGTGAAGATTATAATTTTACTGTGGCGGCACGGATCACGATATTTCAAGCTGTATTCCGTTCACTTTTTTGGGCCTTTATCCCTCTTTTGGGCTTCCCACCTTTTATGATGACAGCTATTTTACTGATCCATGGTGTCTATCCATTTTTCTCCCATACGCAGACTGTGGGTAACCTGGGGGTTCTTGAAAAAGTATTTGTTACCCCATCACATCACCGGGTGCACCACAGTAGTAATGACATTTACCTGGACAAAAACTATGGCGACATTTTAATCATCTGGGATAAATTGTTTGGAACATTTATTTCAGAGCAAAAAGATCAACCCTGTGTTTATGGTCTCACCAAACCTATTCATCGTTATACTTTCTTATGGCAGCACTTTCATTATTTATTTGAAATAGGCTTATCTTTTAAGCGTGCTGAGGGAGTAAAAAATAAGCTGCGGACAATCTTTGGGCGGCCGGATGACATCCAGCCTGAAATCAGGGAAAAACTGGAACAGAAGATTTTTGCCGGAACCAAATCCCGGGTTCATGGAAAACGTCTGAGCCGATATATCTTTTTTCAATCCATGCTGACCATGCTGTTGTTATTTTTCTTTTTGCTCTTCGGTAATTATCAGCAAAGTGGTCAGTTGATGGTCGGTGGCCTATTTATCCTGTGCAGTGTCATCTGTATTGGTGGCTTGCTGGAACATGAAAAATGGGTTTTTCAGCTCGAGATATTTCGGGTGTTGCTGCTGCTTCTGTTTGCTTGGATGACCTTGCATCTTTTCGGTCTGCTGCTGCTGTTAGGAGCAGTGATCTTTGTCCTGCTGCTGTTCTATAATGGGTTAAAGCATCGTTATGATAAAATTCTTTATTCGTAATTATCACTTTCGACTTGCACATAAGTCGATGAAGGTCTGGCAGTAGGTCCTGGCCATGATATCCCAGCTGAAGTGTTCGGCTGTATTTTTTTTGAATTCTTGTGCCAGCAATGTGTAGTGGTCGGGTAAATCTATCATGGATTGGAGCTGGCTGATCCATGCCTTGGGGTCCTGGCTGGGAAGTAAGAGACCATTGCAGTTGTGGGTAATGGCACTGGTTATGCCCTCCAATTCGGCAGCAACCACCATGGTGCCTGCCATGGAAGCCTCCAGGCAGACCAGGCCAAAGCCTTCCATATCGCCATATACTTTGATATTGGGCATTAGAAATGCCTGGGCATGAGCCAGAAGGTCCTGAAGCTGATTAAAAGGTACTTTCCCCAAATGCTGTATTTTGTTAGGGTAAGCATTTAACAATTGACGCATTTGTTTCTGATCCGTTGGATGCCCCAGAAATAAGCTGATCAGATGCGATAATTGGGCCGGTAAGAGATCTAACAGCCGTTCTTTCCACTGGGGCTTATGGTCAAAAGGTCCTACCATAAGCAATTTAAAATTTCCATGCAGTGCTGGGATAACTTCTTGCATCAACCAGGAGAAACCTTTTCGCTTTACGGGTCTCCCTAAGGTGATAAAATAAGGGATGGGAACGGGCATATGATCAGCGGTGTCTTTACCAGGTCCTGTATTGTCTGATATGCTCGTGTGGATGGGATCTACACCGTTGGGTATAGTGATGATGATGGCGGGGTCAATACCCCGTAGCACTGCGGCGCTGGCTGTAGCTTGACTGACAGTGATGATTTGGTCAAAGCAATTGAAGCGGGGTATGATTTTACGCTGAAAATAACTGTGCGGAAAAACCACATCCAGCCCATGGAGGGTAACCACTCTTTTTAGATGCTCATAGCCCCGATGAAAAGAGGCCAAAGAAGCGATCAGGCCATCGTTAAAATGAATCACCCTGATCTGCGGGTGGGCCTTGATTTTGGATAGAATCCGACGGTTTAATTGCCAGAAGAACCGCCAGATCGGTTCGCTGTTATCATACACCAAGGTATGTACCTTTACATAAAGTGCTGCAGTATTGATGAGCTCAAAACTCTGTTTTTCCATTCCCCCGATTGCGGGAGGATACTTGTGACTGACAAACAATACTTCTATTTCAGACGGTGACATGGATGTTCTTTCTTTTGATGCATAAATAAAATATAAAACCAATGGCAATCCAGAACACTTGGCGGCCACGGCGTAGGATGGACACACTTAACCAGATGCTTCCGCCGGTAATTCCGATCATGTTTAGCAGCAGTTTATTGGAAATCTCTTCGATACCCAACTGCCCGGGGATAAAAGCCCCAGCACTTTTTAAGATAATCACACTCATGTCAAGGATCAGCCCATGAATAACCTGGACATCTATGGTCAGGAACCTTAAGATGAGGTAAAATTCTAAGCTACCGATAAGCCAGTGAATGGCAAATAGGAGGTATGAGCACCAAAAGATCTTATTTTGCTGTTGGTAAAATTCCTTTATACTCCAGCATAGCACCTGTATGCGTATTCTTGCTTTTCCAAAAAATGAGGAACTGGCGGAGCTGGGGCAAGGGGGAGACTTGGTCGAGACTAACCAGTAAAATATAAAGGCCATAAATAACAATAGGCATGCACAGAGGATATAGATAGCCTGGCCAGTAAAGCGCATGATTTCCAATCTCAAGGGGGATAGCATCAACCAGCACATGGCCAACAGAAATAGGGTCAACTGGGATAATACGGCTGTGATACGGGAGATGGCAACAGCGTTTATACTTTCTTTTTTGGGAATGCCGTAACGGGATACAAGGTCTGCTTTGAGCAGATCGCCACCAATGATACTCGTGGGATTAAAGAGGCCTACCGTTTCGCCAATCAGCCGTATGGCATAAAGTTCCCTCAGGCGGATGCGATTTTTTGAAGCGCCCAAACAGATCCACCAGCCTAATGTTCCAAAAAAATAGGCAACAAGGGTGGTGAGCAGAATAAAAACAAAACGGTAGCCGATGGTGTTGAGTTCCTTCTTTAAGGCAGAAAGATCACTGTGGGCCAGAAAAATAGCAACTGACACCAGGATCAGGACTATAAAGGAAACCTTGAATAGCTTGCGTGGATTTGCTAATTTGCCCATGCTAATGCCGTGTCAGGAGTTTTGTTGGCCAGTAATTCAATATCATCAAAATATTGCTGTGTTAATGCTGTCCAATCCAACTGGCCAGCATAGGCAAGCCCCGCAGTAACCAGGTTTCTTTTTAGCTTTGAGTCGGAGAGTACTTGCTTTAAATAATAAACATACTCAGCGGCGTTATCGGGTTGACATTTAAACCCATTGACACCATGTTGGATCAGGGAAGCTGATCCGCCACCATTGGCAATAATGGAAGGGAGGCCGGAAGCCATGGCTTCAATAACGACATTTCCATAGGTTTCGGAAACCGACGGGAAAATAAAGGCATCCGCCGAGGCATATAACCGGGCGAGTTCTTGATGGGGTTTCTTTCCAAGGAAGATGGCCTTCGGCATTTCCTGCATGGCTGTAGCTTTGGCAGTTCCCTCACCGACGACGATGAAATTGTAGTCCAATTGCTGTATTTGTATTGCCTGGTAAATTTCTATGAGTGTTTTAATGTTTTTTTCCCATACAAGCCGGCTTGCAAACAGAACCGTGGGCCTGTCGTTGTTCGTCAGTCCGCGCAAATACGACAGATCTCTCTTTTGTGGGGTGAAAAGTTTGGTGTCTATGCCTCTTTGCCATAGCTTTAGACCTTCCTGCTGCAGGCCGATCTGCTGTAACTCGCTTAAAATAGATCTGGTGGGGACATAGACAATATCACACTTATTATAAAAATTATTCATTGCCCGTTTCATCCAGAGCTCTGTTGGTTTCACCAAGGGCAACATATTCTTGAAGTAATAAGCTATATAAGAGATAAAATGGGTATGGTAAATTGTTAACACAGGGATGTTTCTGCGCTTTGCATAGTTGAGGGCAAAAAAGCCTAATAGTGAAGGGGTAGCGATATGGATCACGTCGGGCATAAACTCGTCCAATGCCAGCTCGAGTTTCTTTTTAATGAGCTGTGGAATTGCCAGGCAATAATCGTCGTTTACAGGAATCTTGAAGGTCGGAACTTTGTAGGAATGAAAATCTCTAAATTGTGCGGGACCTCCACCGTAAATAAAGAAATAGTTGAATCGTTCTTGATCAATACGGTTTATTAACTGGAACATCGTCCGGGATGCACCGTCAAAATCTTCAACGAGGATTTCTGTAAAGAAGGCTATCTTTCTCATTTTATTCTCAATTAGGGGCTCCATAAAAATAGTTGAACTCCGTAACCTCAATGCTATCAAGGTGTTAATTTTTTATCACGGGGCTGTTTATAAATTATTAGGTATTAATAATTTGGAAATAATTTATATAAACAGAATTAATTGATCGTTATAATTGAGCTAATGTTGGAATCATAATTTTGGATTGAACAAAATATTCAACCCATGCTATTAGATCTATTGTTCGAAAAAAGACTCAAGTCAAGAACCTTCAGGAAAATACTTATACTCACGGTCTGTGCTGCTGCAGGTGTGATGCTCGGGTTTAAACTGAAACCAAAACGGAGTCAACTGAACAATTTGGTGCATGTCGAGATGCCTGATGTGCAACATGGACAGCTCAATTTATTGACTTATAATATTGCAGGACTTCCGGAGCTGATATCCAGTGCAGTGACAGCCCGGGCATCCAGTATTGCTGCTATCGGAGAACGGATCAATCAGTTTGATATTGTAAATGTGCAGGAGGATTTTAATTATAATAAATATCTATACAGTAGAAATGGACACAGGTACAGGACGGAGAATATGGGCGGTGTGCCTTTTGGGGATGGTTTGAGTACTTTATCGCAATACCCAATTGTGGATTTTGAACGGGTGAGCTGGACGGCCTGTCACGGGACCGATTGTCTCACACCCAAAGGGTTTTCATATGCGCGCATTCAGCTGGCGAAGGCCGTGTTTATTGACGTATATAATGTCCACGCAACAGCACAGGATGATCAGGAGGCAACAGTGGCCCGTCAGAAAAATTTAAATCAACTGAAGCAGTACATCCAAAAATTTTCGGCAGGCAAAGCGCTATTGATTATGGGGGATTTTAACGCACATTATGCTCACGCGTTGGACAATGTGGCCTCTTTTCAAAAGGACTTGGGCTTGGTAGATGCTTGGGTAAGTTTAAAAAACCAAGGGAAAATACCTTCAAACGAACCTAATTTCATTGCTAGGGCTGCATTGGAATTGACAGATGACTGTGAAGGGATTGATAAAATTTATTACCGTAACAGTGGGCAGCTGCAGTTTGAGGCCAAGAACTATCAGGTCCAAAAAGAACTTTTCCAAAATCGGGATGGCCAAGATTTATCAGACCACTGCGCAGTATCGCTGGCCATGGCCTGGCATGTAAGACAAGATGCTGCTTATTAAACCTTACAATACTTTTATAACAAGACTTTCTCAATTCTTTCATATCAATCGCGATTAGCACTGAACCCCTTCAGTGCTTTTTTATGATGGATCGACCAGGCTAACCGGCCTACCTTTTACCCATTTCAGGAGGAAGGTAGCGAATAGCTGACCAAATTTAAGGGGAAGTGTGACAGCTGCGGATCGGTGTCAGAGGGCCAAAGATCAAAAAAGCCCCATAAAATAAATTATGGAGCCTTTAAAATTGGGATAAGTTATCTTTATTTATACATTTCCTCACGTTGTGCTTTTACCACGTCGCTATTAATGTATTCATCATATGTCATTAATTTGTCGATGATTCCTTTAGGTGTCAATTCGATGATTCGGTTGGCGACAGTTTCGGTCAATTCGTGGTCACGGGAAGTGAACAGCATTGATCCCTTAAAGTCTGACATACCATTATTTAGGGCTGTGATGGATTCCAGATCCAGGTGATTGGTAGGTTCGTCAAAAATCAAGAAGTTGGCTCCTTGGAGCATCATTCTAGAGAACATACAGCGCATTTTCTCACCTCCGGAAAGTACAGATACCTTTTTCATCACTTCTTCTCCCGAAAAGAGCATTTTACCCAAGAACCCACGTAGAAACTGTTCGTCAGCTTCGGGATTGGTGGTGTAATCTCTCAACCAGTCAACTAGGTTCTCATTTTTACCTTCAAAGAAAGCTGCGTTTTCAATAGGCATATCAGCAGGGGTGATGGTCACTCCCCATTTAAATTCACCACCGAAATCGGTATCCCTGCCGGTAATAATATCATAGAATGCTGTGGTGACCAATGAATTGGGGCCTAATACAGCAATTTTGTCGCCTTTGTTGATCATGAATGAAATATCCTTAAAGAAGACTTCACCGTTCACAGTTTTGCTTAATCCTTCTACTTGCAAGGTTTGATCCCCGGGTTCACGGTTCATCGTATTGAACATAATGGCCGGATATTTACGGTTGGATGGTTTGATCTCATCAATGTTGATCTTATCCAATGCTTTTTTACGTGAAGTGGCCTGTTTTGATTTGGAGGCATTGGCTGAGAAACGACGGATAAATTCCTGAAGTTCCTTGACTTTGTCTTCCATTTTCTTGTTTTGGTCAGCACGTTGTTTCAATGCTAATTGTGAAGATTCATACCAGAAGGAATAATTTCCTGTATAAATGGTCATCTTTCCAAAATCAATGTCGACAGTATGGGTACATACGGCATCCAGGAAGTGACGGTCGTGGGATACCACTAATACAATAGCCTCGTAACTTGCTAAGAAGTCTTCTAACCATGCAATGGTATTGATGTCCAAATCATTGGTAGGCTCATCCAGGATCAGGATATCGGGATTGCCAAATAAGGCCTGTGCCAATAAGACACGTACTTTTTGGTTACCATCGATTTCTGAAACCAGCTTATAATGTAAATCTTCCTTAATCCCTAGATTGCTCAATAATGTTGCAGCATTTGATTCGGCGTTCCAACCGTCCATTTCTGCAAAGAGACTCTCAAGTTCACCGGCACGCTCACCATCTGCATCTGAAAAATCTTCTTTCATGTAGATGGCATCTTTCTCTTTCATGATCTTGTAAAGCTCCTGATTACCCATCATCACTGTTTCCAACACCGTAAATTCGTCGAAGGCATAGTGATCTTGGCTCAATACGGACATGCGTTCGCCAGGGGTAAAGGCTACTGATCCTGTGGAGGGATCAACTTCCCCAGAGATAATTTTTAAGAAAGTAGATTTACCAGCTCCATTAGCACCGATAATACCGTAACAGTTTCCAGGGGTGAATTTTAGATTGACATCTTCGAATAGTACACGTTTACCAAAACGAAGAGAGAGGTTCGATACATTAATCATGCTGCAAAGATACGTTTTAATCTCGTATTTTTTAACTATTTCAAAACTTCAGTTTAGAGGCTAAAATCTAAAAAAAAAAGGCTGGATAAAGATGGATGGGGTGATGGATTTAATGAATAAGGGCGATTAAAAATCGCCCTTATTCATTAAATTTCCTCTTTTGCCTTCTGTATAATATATAAATGATGACAATAATAGCGATGATCCCTAAAATGATATAATGGGAACCTGATTGTTGATGTTGGGTTGTATCCTCTGTCGTCTGCGCATATATAAAATTTGCTACGAAAAGAAGCACCATGAAAATCCACTTCTTGTACATAATAAACGGTTTATTAACTATACTAGCAAGCTAAGTAATTTTTTGAACAAAGACAAGCTAATTGTATAAAAATGACAATATATACATCCTTTCGGTATTATTGATGGAGCCCTATGGCTGACTGTATCTACTGATGTTGTTAAAATTGCCGAATCGCAGGTTCGCTGGGGAAAGAAAGTATGAACAATATATTAAAAATGAATCTACCTGCTTCCATAAAATGGATTAATGGGCATAAAATTGTATCTTGTGGGCCTTTGAAGTATTTTAAGATTTATTAACATGTCAAAACTTATTAATTTAACCGTCTTTAGGGAATTCTTAAAATCTAGCTTTGCTGGTGGTATCATCCTTTTTTCCTGTGTAGTTTTAGCACTGATTGTGGCAAACACATCGCTTTATGAAGCCGTTATGGGTTTTCTCAATCAAGAAATAGGGTTTGAAAGTGAACATGTCCATCTCAAATATTCCTGGCTCCTCTGGCTGAATGATGGGCTGATGGCCATCTTTTTTCTATTGGTAGGACTTGAAATCAAAAGAGAAATCGTGGAAGGGGAGCTATCTTCACCAAGTAAGGCAATTCTTCCTATTCTAGCTGCGATTGGTGGAGCGCTTTTACCAGCATTGATTTATTTCATTTTAAATAAGGATAATGGTGATACAGCACATGGCTGGGGGATACCTATGGCAACGGATATTGCTTTTGCGCTGGCTGTGATTACACTTTTGGGAAAGAAAGTTCCTGCAAGTCTCAAAATTTTCTTAGCAGCTTTAGCGATTGTGGATGATCTGCTAGCTATCTTGGTCATCGCTTTATTCTATAGCAGCGGAATCCATGCAACCTATCTTTTTATTGCTTTAGGCATATTTGCTTTTCTCATTGTATTAAATAAATTGGGTGTGAAAGCGCTATGGGCGTATCTCATTCCAGGGATATTCATTTGGTATTTTATCCATCATTCTGGCATTCATGCAACGATTGCAGGAGTCCTGGTTGCCATGACATTGCCAACGACACCTGATGCAACAGAATCACCTTTGGAGAAACTTGAGCACATGCTTACCAAACCAGTGAATTTTTTGATTATTCCTTTGTTTGCCTTCGCGAATACATTGATCCCGATTCATGCAGAGATGCTTGGCGGTCTGACATCCACATTGGGAATCGGCATTATTTTGGGATTGATTGCTGGAAAATCAATCGGTATATTTCTGATTTGTTTTGTGGCCAAACAGCTCAAGATTGCACAGTTGCCTGAGGGCGCAAATTGGACACAGATATTTGGTGTGGGACTTTTGGGAGGAATTGGTTTCACCATGTCTATCTTTATTTCAATCTTATCCTTTGATGATGCTTTGTTGATTGAGGAAGCCAAATTTGCGGTGCTTGTTGCTTCCTTATGCGCTGGAATACTGGGGTACACATTGCTCATGCTGGCCAATAATCAAAAGAATAAGCTGCAGGTGGTATAATCCCTGGAGCAGTTAAGATCGTTACAATGAACTCATCTATATCGGGAACCTGATATTGAAAGAACAGGAAAAACGGGGGCTGCCAGCAGGAATATGTTTTTTGTAGTCAGATTTTCGATCGATATGGATTAGTTTTAGTACCTTAGGAGACAATAAAATAAAACAATAAAATTTGAAATTTACTGAATTTGGTTTTGTTCCAGCATTGGAAGAGAGCTTAGAAAGCATGATGTTTGAAGAGGCGACTCCTATTCAGGAACAGACCATTCCCATCATTACAGGAGGAGCTGATATGATAGCCTGCGCTCAGACTGGTACAGGCAAAACTGCAGCATATATGTTGCCGATCCTCAATGCGGTAGCCAAAGATCCCAAAGAAGCTATCCGTGCAATTATTTTGGTTCCAACACGCGAACTGGCGCTCCAGATAGACCAGCAAATTATGGGTATGGCTTATTATACAGGAGCTACGTCGATTGCAATATACGGTGGTGGGGATGGTATGGGCTATGAACAGCAAAAACGTGCTGTACGAGAAGGTGTTAATATTATTGTCGCTACCCCGGGACGATTGATCAGTCATCTCAGCTCGATGAAAGTGGATCTGTCACAGCTAACCCATTTTGTATTGGATGAAGCAGACAGCATGTTGGACATGGGATTCCAGGACGATATATTGCGTATTGTCAGTTATCTGCCTAAAAAGAAGCAAATGCTTCTTTTTTCAGCGACGATGCCCATTAAGATACGGAATTTTGCCAGGAAGATCCTTTCGAAACCTGTTGAAGTCAATATTGCCATTTCCAAACCTTCTGAAGGCATTGACCAGCAAGCTTATCTGGTGTATGACCAGCAGAAAATGAACTTGCTTAAAATTATCCTGCAGGACCCCAATTATGTTTCTGTCATTATCTTTGCCTCCCAAAAAAGTACAGTCAAGCTGTTGGCGCAGGAACTGCAGAAACTGGGGATGAATGCCGAAGGGTTTCATTCTGATCTCGAACAGGCCAAACGTGAAGATATCATGAGCCGATTCAGATCGCGTCAGGTCAGGGTGCTTGTCGGAACAGATGTCATCTCCCGCGGTATTGATATTGTGGGGATCAGCTTAGTTGTCAATTATGATGTTCCCCCAGATCCGGAGGACTATGTGCATCGCATCGGACGTACGGCCCGGGCAGCAACTACGGGTACGGCGATAACCTTTGTCAATGACAAGGATCAATATCGTTTTGCACAGATCGAAAATCTGATCGGCTATCCTATCGAACAGATGACCTTGCCTGAAGGCTTTGAGGCCGGACCGGAATATAATCCGAAAAAGAAAAATAACAATAGCAGCAATCCAGCAAAACGGCGACGCTTTAATAAGAACAAAAATAAAAATTACCACAAACAAAAAAGGGCTTAAGTTTTCACTTAGCCTTTTTTTGTTTGTGCTGGTCTTTGGCGTAGACCACTTATTCTGCGAATGACCAAACGGCTAATTCGTATCCATCCGGATCGTTGAATTGAAAGCGTCGTCCACCCGGAAAATTAAAGATATCTTTTACAATGGTTCCACCCGCCTGAATAACTTGGTCTCGCGTGGCCGTTAGATCGTTTGAATAGATCACAACGAGAATGCTGCCATGTTGAAATGTTCCAATGGTAAAGCCTCCGTCTACATACTCGCCTTCAAAAGCGGTATATTCGGGACCGTAATCTGTAAATTTCCAACCGAAACTTTTGGTATAGAATTGCTTGGCTCTTTCCAGATCATTGGACAAGAATTCAAGATATTGAATCTGTTCATGTATCAGTTTGTTGTTGGCAGAAGAATGACTCATGGTATCGAATGTATTGATTGATCGTATATAAATATAAGACTTTGATTGAAAAGCTGCGCCAAGAACATGGAGATAAAAAAGGCAGTCCGATCATTGGACTGCCTTTTATAAACACATGTGCTGTTAGGGCAGGTCGTTACCACCTCCCAGTGCGCGATAGAGATCGATGAGAGCCGTGATTTTTTCGCGTTTGACCGAAATATGCTCTAAGTCATTCTGCAATGCATTGTTTTGTGCTGTAATGACCTCTAGATAATTCGCCATGCCGCTCTTATAGAGCAGGCCTGCATCGGCGGTTGCCTTTGCCAGAGATTTGGATTTTGCTTCAATAAGCTGCAAACGTTGTTCCGTATGCTTTATTTTTGAAAGTGCATCCGAGACTTCTGAAACGGCAAGCATAACAGATTGCTTAAACTGCACGGCCAGCTTATCCCGTTCAATCACCGCAATTTCATAGTTCGTCTTTAATGCACCTTTCTGAAAGATGGGCTGAGTGATATTTCCTGCGACCGTCTTTACAATGGACCCTGGTAGGTCAAACCAGCGACTGAATTGAAAGGAGTTGGTACCAATTGAAGGTGTTAAACTGATGGATGGGTACATGGCCGCCTTGGCCAGCCCAATTCTGCTGGTAGCGGCGACAACGGCATACTCAGCTGCTTTAACGTCAGGTCTGTGGCTGAGCAGTTCGGCCGGCACTCCCGTACGAAATGGCTGACCGATCATTGCGGCATCCAAATTTGTTGATCGCTGGATCTGTTCCGGAAAATCACCACACAAAATACTTAAGGCATTCTCTTCAATGGCAATACTTTGTGCGGCCAAAGGAATCAGCAATTCTGCCGTCTTCTTCTGCGCTTCGGCCTGTTCTACAGCTAACGAACTGACGAGTGAAGAGTTGTATTGGAGCCGGATCATGCTCAATGTGCTGTCGCTAAGCTGTACATTTTTTTGAGCGATCTGCAGCTGCTCATCCAGAGCAAGCAAATTATAGTAGGACTGTATGACTTGTACAATAATGCGGGTCTTTAAAGCGGTCAGGTTTTCTTTTTGGCCAAAGAAATTTGCCAGGGCTTCTTCTTTTTGCATTTTGGCTTTTCCCCAGATGTCTGCTTCCCATGAAAGCTGGAGCGTAGCATTGTAGTCATCCATATAGGGGGTGCCGATAAATTGGTCACTCAGCGATCCATTCAGTGAATTGGTTGACAGCCAGGTTCTGTTGGCTCCCAGGTTAAGATCAAGGCTTGGCAGCAAACCTTTTTTCGACTGTTTATAAGCCAGTTCAAGTTGCTTCATGCTCAGGAGTGCCACACTTACATCCGTGTTCTTATGCAGTGCCTTTTCAATAAGTCCAGTTAAATCAGGATCCTTGACAAATTCACGCCAGGATAAGGCCAGCGTATCAGAAGTAAGGACAAGCTCATTGTTTCTGAAATCATTGGGCAGCTCCATTTCTTGACGGGTGTATTTTTTTCCGACAGCACATGAAGCGAGTAGGAGGGCTGTACTTGCTAAAATAATATAATGATGAAATCTTTTCATGTTAATCATGTGTTTGGTCTGCAATTTTTTTGCTCGAAACCTTTTCTTGTAAATATTGAAATACCAGATACAATAGCGGGATAATAACTATACCCAGGACAACCCCGCTTAACATGCCCATGGCCGCACCAGTACTGATGGAGTGATTCCCTGTTGCTGTTCCGCCAGTAGCGAACATTAATGGGACCATACCAGCGATAAAAGCTAATGAGGTCATTAAAATGGGGCGAAGCCGTGTACGTGCACCGGCTAAGGCTGAATCAACCAGTGATGATCCCGCACGTCTGCGTTGCAAGGCAAATTCGACAATCAAAATGGCATTTTTTGCCAAAAGGCCTATCAGCATAATCAATCCGACCTGTACATAAATGTTGTTGTCTAATCCGATAGCGCGTGTACCCAGGAAGGAGCCTATTATCCCGGTCGGAATGGACAATAGAACAGCCAAAGGCAATAGATAACTTTCATACTGTGCCGAAAGCAGAAAGTAAACAAATAGGAGGCTCAACATCAGAATAAGCATGGTCTGGTTACCTGATGATTTTTCTTCTAGGCTAAGCCCCGTCCATTCGTAACTATAGTCGCCCGGTAATTTATTCAGCACGTTCGTCTCCAAGGTTTCCATAATAGCACCATTACTGATACCTGGGTTGCTGACAACATTGATGGTAAGTGAATTATATAAATTGTAGCGTGTCACAGATTCCGGCCCGTACACTTTACGAAGGGTTACCAATGTATTTACGGGTACCATTTCACCACGGTTATTTTTGACATATATCTCGTTGAATGCTTCTTTGTCTGTTCTATAAATGCCGTCTGCTTTTACCGCAATGCGATAGAACTTACCGAAACGATTAAAGTTCAAAGACTGATCACCAGCAAAATACGTTTGGACAGAAGAGAGCATCTCACTGACGTCGACACCCAGCTGCGCGGCCTTGTCTTCGTCCACCTCCAGTTCCAGTTGTGGATAGTCGGCCCGAAACATGGTATAAGCAAACTGTACACCCGGCTGTTGCATAATCTTGGCAATCACAGAATCGGACATCGCTTTAAGTTCTACTGGCGATTTTCCGGCGCGGTCCTGCAAGACCAGTTCAGCGCCGTTCATCATCCCATAGCCATCCACAGGTGGCGAGCGGAAGGCCATAGCTGTTCCCTCTTTGACCGTCGTTAGCTTTTCTGAAATCACCTGATGGATCTGATCGATATCGTTCATTTCACCACGTTTCTTTTTATCTTTTAACCGGATAAATCCTGTGGCATAGGCAGCACTTGAGTTGTTGCCAATCATATTGAATCCTGTAATACTGGTGTGGCTCTCAATAGCGGGGATGTCAGCCAATAGTTTTTCTATTTTTTCCACAGCCTTTGTGGTGCGATCCAAACCTGTTCCCGGCGGCATCTCTAAGCTATATACGACAAAGTTGTCATCCTCCATGGGGACAAAGCTTTTGGAGGTACTTGTCATCAGATATCCAGCCACGGCAATGGTGCCAATGATTAACAATGCTGCTATCCATTTCCTTTGAACAAGAAACCTCAGGGAACCAACATAGCGATTGGTCATATTTTCAAAACCTGCATTAAAAGCCTTGAAAAAACGTTGTGAGAATCCCGTCTTTTGCGGTTGCCCATCCTGATTTTCGGCATGCGTATTTTTGAGCAATAAAGCGCACAGTGCAGGCGTCAGTGTCAAGGCATTGACTGCGGAAATGACAATTGCTATTACTAAAGTATACGCAAATTGCTTGTAAAACATACCCGAGGAGCCTGTCATAAAGCCGATCGGAATAAATACAGCACACATCACCAAGGTGATGGAAATGACGGCGCCGGTGATTTCACCCATCGCACTATGCGTCGCTTGGTTACCCGTCATATTGGACTTTTCCATTTTGCCGTGCACTGCTTCGACGACAACGATGGCATCATCGACCACAATACCGATAGCCAATACCAGAGCAAAAAGCGTTAAAATATTAATGGTAAACCCAAATGCCAGCAAGAAAAAGAAGGTGCCTACAATAGCCGCAGGTACGGCAACAGCTGGTATAATTGTAGACCGTAGATCTTGCAGAAATAGGAATACGACCAAGAATACCAAAATGAATGCTTCGATCAGTGTTGAACGTACCTGTGCCGTACTTTCATCCAGCCGCTCTTTGGTGCTCACCAGTTTAAATATTTTTATCCCTGGAGGAAAAGAGCGAGCTGCGATTTCAATCTGTTTGTCGATGCCAATTTCGATTTCATTGGCATTTGAGCCAGAGGTCTGAAAAATACCGATTGTGACAGTATTTAAACCATTATTCTGTGAATTTCCGCTATAACTGATCGAACCGAACTCGATCCGTGCAACATCCTTCAGGCGAACGATCTGAACACCATCGTTTTTGACGATTATATTTTCATACTGCTCCGGAAGGTTCTTTTTTCCTTTGTATCGTATTACATACTCAAGTGGGGCATTGGATTCTTCACCAAGTTTTCCGGGTGCAGATTCCAGACTCTGTTTCGAAATGGCAGCAATGACCTCCTGCGGTACCAGACTATAACTGGCCATTTTTTGTGGATTTAGCCAAACACGCATGGAATAGTCTTTTGAACCAAATACCATGGCCTGGCCAACGCCAGGAACCCGCTTGATCTGTGGAATCAGGTTGATATTGACATAGTTCTGCAAGAACAGCTCATCATATTTCTTGTTATCTACCGTGTAGATGTTAAAGATCATGATCATGCTATTCTGCTGTTTGGAGGTCGTAAGCCCCATCCGTACCACTTCCTGTGGTAAGATCGGGGTAGCCTGTTGCACACGATTCTGCACATTCACGGCGGCCTGATCTGGGTTGACACCAGCTTTAAAGACGATACGTACAGAAAATGTACCATCGTTGCTGGCTGTCGATGTAATGTATTCCATGTCCTCGACACCATTGATCTGTTCTTCAAGTGGCGTCACAACCGATCTTAACACCGTTTCGCTATTCCCGCCTGGATAACTTCCCGTCACCTGAACTGTGGGGGGAGCGATGTCTGGAAATCTTGTTTGGGGTAAACGCAAAAGTCCGATTATCCCGAGTATGACAAATATGATAGAGATAACAGTCGCCAATACTGGCCTGTCAATAAATTTCTTCAGCATTTTATTTTAATTTTAATTGACGTCAAACAGAGGTCTTTATTTTTTAGTAGGTTGAACCTGCATACCGTCATTGAGCATATCAATTCTATTCATTACGATTTTTTCGCCTGCTGTGAGTCCTGATTTGAGCAAATACGCAGTGGCCGTATGGCCCGCAATTTCAATCTGCTTCATGGCTATTTTATTTTTGTCTCCAATGACATAGACAAAATAGCGATCCTGAATATCTTTCACAGCAGCCATAGGAACCAACAGCACATGATCATGTGCTTTCTTTAGGACCACTTTTGCTGATCCACCCGAACGGAGGACTTTTTCTGGGTTGGGGAAACTCGCTTTTAATGTGATGCTTCCTGTGTTTTTGTCAATATTACCACTGGCCAATTCTACTTTACCCGAATGGTCGTAAACACTTCCATCAGCAAGGATCAAGCTCGCCTCTTGTTTGTTTGATTTGTGGTCCCGCATAAAAGATATAAAATCAGCTTCACTAAGGGCGAAGTAGACATTGACCGTATTAATTTCCGACAAGGTCGTCAGGGGTGTTGCGTCAGCTGCTGTAATGAGGTTACCGATGCGGTTTGGAATACGCCCGATATAACCACTTACAGGTGCATTGATCAGGGTAAACCGTGCATTGATCTGTGCGGAACCTACGGCTGCCTGAGCCTGTGCTACCTGAGCCCTTGCCGCAGCATAATTTGCTTCGGCCGTTTTGAGCTGAAGTTCCGTATATACCTTGCCCTCTACAAGCGGTTTGATTTTTTCAATCTCTAGTTTAGCATTCTGTTCAGCTGATAATGCCGCTTGGTAAGCCGCTCTGCTGTTATTAACCTGTTCATTATACACATCGGCTTTTATTTTAAAAAGGGGTTGGCCAGCGGTCACATAATCTCCCTCTTTGACGTAAATCTGATCTAAATAGCCCGTTACTTGGGCCTTAACGTCAACATTCACGGTACCTTCTAATGTGCCTGGATATTTTTTTTCTGTCTCCGCTGTGGCCGGAGACAATTCAATAAAATCAACAGTGACGGCCTGCTCTTGTGGTTGCTCTTGTGTGCCTCCACAGGACGATAATAGGGTAGCTGCTGTAATAAATGTAAGGAAAGGTTTTAAAGTCATCGTTCTTTGTGCCATATTATCATTTTATAATAAAGCAAAAGAAAGAATAGTTTGAAATGATATGCTAAAAAAATCTACTGAGACGTTATAATTGCTTTCTGAAACGTAGCCGTTTTGAACTGAATCTATTGATTATTTAATAAATACTGTTCTTTTTTGCAGCTAGCGATGAAAAATGCGTCCGGCTGTCGGATAGATTGAATGATCGTGTGATTAAGAAATAGGATGAAAAAATCGACACAGCCCTTAGTAATCCAGCCAATTTTTTAGGAGCTGTGCTTTTTCCCTGCTAACCAGGATTTCGGTGGCCTCACTGTGTTTAATCTCGACTTTCAGCTTACCATTAAAATGATTGTGGAGCCTTCTGATCGCATCGATATGCACAATAAATTGTCTATTGGCCCGGAAAAAGAACTTAGGATCCAGCTGTTGTTCCAATTCCTCCATGGTCTGGGGTACAACCTCTACATGTCCGGACTTTAAGCATGCATGGGTTGATTTAAATTCGGAATAGAAATATTGGATATCTTCGACCACAATAGTTTTATAGCCATCTTTATAGGGGAGTAGAAAGCGGGTCCGAAAATCTTTCGGGTAGATGAAATCCAGCAGTCCCTGTAAAGGGGCCTGATTGAGTTGCTGGTACAATAGATTTTCCAATTTAGTCATGGCGTCTGCCAGCTCTTTTTTCTCTACAGGTTTCAGCAGGTAATCTACACTATTGAACTTAAATGCCCGAACGGCGTACTCATCAAATGCTGTCGTAAAGATGATGGGGCAGTCTATCTTGCTATTTTCTAAAATCTCAAAACTTAAGCCGTCGGAGAGACGGATGTCCATCATGACCAGGTCTGGCATTTCATTGTCTTTAAACCAGTTTACGCTGTCAACAATATTGTCCAACACATCTAAAATGTGTACAGAAGGCTTTATTTCTCGTAAAAGACGTTTTAGGCGATCCGCATTGAGCTTTTCATCCTCGATGATCAATATATTGGTTATACTCATGACGCTTGTTCGATTAGTGGTAAATTAACTTTGAAGGTTCTCCCTGTATTCATGATCTGCGGCTGCAAGTGGGATAGCAGGTCATATCGCTTGATGATATTGGAGATGCCTATTCCAGATGATTCGGATACGTTTTCTATAGGTATCAGCGTGTTTTCTACCACGAGCTGATTTTGCGAATTTGTATATACTTTAATTTTTAAAGGCTTTTTTTTGTTGGTCTGATTGTGTTTCAGTGCATTTTCTACCAGGAGTTGCAGGGTAAGAGGAGGTAGCTGGTCATTATATTTGGCAGGATCTACGTTTATTTCAAAATTAACGCCATCACCAAATCTGTTTTTTATCAGAAAAATGTAAGAGTCCAAAAAATTGAGCTCTTCTTCGAGTGAGATAACATCCTTCTTTGAATTGACCAATAGATAACGGTATATTTTGGAGAAATTTTCAGCATACTCATAACCCAGTTGCTGATCCTCAAGGATAATTTCCGATAAGACACTCAAATTGTTGAAGACGAAATGTGGGTCAATCTGAAGTTTGAGGGACTGAAGCTCAGTCTCTAGAATGACTTGTCCTAATTTTGCCGCACGTATGGATTCGTTTTTCCAATTGTTGATCAAATGGATGCCGATATTAATCCCCATAATTAATAATGCAACCATCACGCTGATCGAAATGTTCTGTATGACCCCTCTTTTTTCTTCTAAAGATGCTGCAATAGTGACATTCCGGAGTTCATAATAATAACGGGAAATCATATAAACCAGCAGTAGATTGATCAAAAGTACGACAAAAAGATTGATTACAGTTTCAATAATAAGTCTTTCGGTGGGGTTATCTTTCCAGGTAATAACCCGGTCCAGTTTGGCGTGCATAAAGATGCTAAACTCAGAAATAAGAAAGCTGTAAATGATCGTGAATGTCCATTCTCCAAGTATTTCAAATATATTTCGTTGAAAATATCCATTCCAACAACTGGAAAAAGGATCGATAATATAGGCAATAAGATAGATAAGGAAAAAAGACAGTATAGTAAATAATAACCTCTTTTTGTTTGTACTGATTAAATTTTTCTCATTTTTATAGATTGTCTTATCCTGCATTCGTTTTATTTAAAATGTATCTATGAAATCTACACAAATTTCGCAATTCGTTTAAGGATTGGATCATAAATTTATTCTGAAGTGTACAAAGAGCATGCTGAAATATCATTTTGTCATCACTCAATCGTATATTGAGAACATCAGCTATACCCAAGCCTTGTTTATAATATAGGGATTTATTTTAAAAATTAAGGCTTTTAGGTCATATTTTCTTAATGGCTCTGCTGGGTATTTTGTGGAGGGGCTGTATAAAAACAAGGATTGACAAATGGTCCATTGTCAATCCTTGCGGTATACTCGTCAAATTATCCGACTGATTAGTTGGGCTCTACATGTGTTGTAGGCGTATGGATAATATCAAAATAAACAGTTTTATCATCATTGTTTGGATAGATCCGATAGGTGAATTCGTCTTTTGTCAATACGGTAATATCCACCACTCGTGTAAATAAGGTTTCACCAGCAGCATTTTTAGCAACAATTGTCCTTGTCTTTCCGTCTGCTGAGACACTCCAGTCCCCCTGCATTTTTGGTGAATCATCTAGATTAAACATTGTAAATGTCCCATCAGATTTGAAATAGGCAAAACCGACAAAATTTGAAACATTGGCATCAGTCAATACGACATCTTCACCATTATTATTTTTTGCATTTGTTGTTTCCCAGGCGGTGCTTGCTAATACTTCACTCGGTGTAAGCTGAGGCTCTACTGTGGTTTCGTCATCTTTACTGCAGCTTATTGTCAGTAAAGTCCCAATGGTCATACAAAATACCATTGCCATGTTTTTTAAATTTCTCATAGTGCTATAATTTATTGCTTACGAAAGTAATTCCCTTATAGCCGCCAGATTTGTCCCTTTTATTCCAACGTTTGAAAGATTTATAACAAGCCAAACAGGATAAATATAGAGCAACAGGACCTTGCAAAATAAAACAGGAGACCATTTCGGTCCCCTGTTTTTCCAGATATGTGATATAAAATTAGAAAAATTGCAATCTAGTTGCTCCAACCGCCACCCAAAGATCGATATAGATCTACTACTGCTGCAAGTTCTGCTTTTTTGATCTGTGCTAATTCAAGCTCGCTCTGCAAGATATTGCTTTGAGCGGTGATGACCTCCAGATAGGTTGCCATACCGGTTTCAAAGAGCAGGTTGGCATGTTTGGTTGCTTCTTTCAAACGATTGGTTTTGTTTACTGCAATCTGTTGCTTCTCTTTGAGTTTCTGAATGGAGATCAGGGCATCGGAAACCTCTCCAGCTGCGGTAATAACCTTCTGTTTAAAAATCATCACGTTCTTTTCTTGATCTACACGGGCCAGTTCATATTGAGTCTTTAGTTCTTTACGCTGAAAAATGGGTTGTGTGATGCTCCCGGTGATTGCGCCAAATAGGGAAGCTGGTAAGTTAAACCAGTTACTGGCTTTAAACGCATTTACACCTGCTTCGGCACTGATGACGAGTGACGGGTACATTCTAGCTTTGACATAATGCTGATAAGCCTGCGATCCCGTGACTGCGAGTTCTGCCTGTTTGACATCCGGCCGATAGCTTAATAAATCTGCGGGAACTCCCGTGGCCAGATTCTCGGGAAAGTGGACATTGACCAATTGTTCTTGTATTTGGACGGCCTCGGGCAACTTTCCACTAAGAATTTGAATGGCGTTCTCCTGAATCCGAATTTGTTGTTCGAAATCAGGGATAAGCGCCGCAGCGGACAGACGCTGAGCATCTACCTGTTCTAAGGCGAGTAAGGTAATATCACCGACCTCATATTGCTGTTTGACAATCCGAAGGGTGGTATCGCTCAACTGCAGGTTTTGCTGTGCAATGTCACGTAGCTGATAAAGCATCAAAAGTTGATAGTAACCCTGTGCTACCTGTGCCACCAGTTGTGTCTGTATCAGTTTCCTTGCTTCTTCGGTCTGTAAGTATGAGGCTAAAGCGGCAACGTTCTGACTTTTGATTTTCCCCCATAAATCTGCTTCCCAGGATAAGCCTACAGAAGCTGTATAGTCCTCCACATGATGCTGGCCCAAAAATTGACCCAAGCTCAGCCCGTTCATGCTGTTATTGGAAGGGTTAGTACTATTTCCCCGCACTTGTAATTGTGCTGTGGGAAGATAACCCGCCTTTGCCTGCTTCAAGCTCAGTCCAGCAGCTTCTATATTTTTTAAGGCCAGCTGCATGTCCAAATTGTGCTGAATAGCACTGTCAATTAAGCCTTGTAAAACAGGATCCTTAAAAAAATTGCGCCAGGGGATAGAGCCAATGTTGCTTTCTTGCTGTGTTTTTCCCTGGTCCCGGTACTGCTCAGGTAAATCGGGCGCAAGGTGCTTATTGCTGACCAGTTTATCTGTATGACAGGACCAGAGGGCAAAAGATAAGATGGAAACTGCCAATAGCTTTGTTCTATTTATATATTTCGTTGTTATCATTGTATACTAGTTATTTGTATGTACAGGAATTTCCACGGCAATGGGGTCCTTTGCATGCTGCTCTTGCTTCGGCGCGGAACTTATTTTCTCCTGTATATACTGGAAGAAAATAAAGAGAATAGGAATAATAAAGAGTCCTAATATAACCCCTGTAAGCATGCCACCTGCCGCGGCAATACTGATCGAGTGATTACCTTGTGCTGAAGGTCCGACAGCAACCATCATGGGAATCATACCCACAATGAAGGCGAGCGAAGTCATGATAATCGGTCTCAGACGCAATTTTGCCGCCTTCAGTGCCGCGCTGGGAATAGAAAGTCCCTGTTTACGTCCCTGAATGGCAAACTCAACAATCAAAATAGCATTCTTTGCCAGCAACCCGATGAGCATCACCAAGGCGACCTGCACATAAATGTTATTGGCGATATCTGTTAAACTGATGGCAGCGAAGACACCGAAAATACCTGTTGGAATAGAAAGGATAACTGCCAATGGGATGATATAGCTTTCATATTGTGCGGCCAGTAGAAAGTAAACAAAAATCAGACAGAGTATAAAGATAAGAGTGGACTGTCCGCCCGAAACGATTTCTTCTTTTGTCATACCCGAGAATTCATAGGTAAATCCAGTTGGTAGTTGTTGCTTGGCAACTTCTTCCACCGCACGGATCGCATCGCCGGAACTGTATCCTGGTTTTGGAATGGCATTGATCCCGATGGAGTTAAATAAGTTGTACCTAGAAGCTGTTTCGGGACCATATACACGTTCCAATTTCACGAGTGTATTGATTGGGACCATGTCGCCTAATCTGTTTTTGACAAAAATACCGTCCATGGCAGTAGGTTCGCTACGATCTTTTGCATCGGCTTGGACCATGACGCGATAATACTTCCCAAATCGGTTGAAATCCGAGGCCTGTGCACTGCCAAAGTAAGCTTGCATAGTCTGTAAAATACTTTTGGTACTCACACCGAGCTGCTCCGCTTTGATATCATCAACCTGCAGCTCATATTGCGGATAATCTGCTTTAAAGGTGGTAAAAGCCATCATGATTTCAGGCCGCTTCATCAGTTCGCCAATGAAGTTCTGCCCTATGGTACTAAACTTACCCAACTTTCCACCAGTTCTATCCTGAAGAACCATGTCAAGGCCATCTACATTACTAAAACCGGGAACAGTAGGGAAGGTAAATACAAAGAAGTTTGCTCCCTTGATATTCGCCAATCGTTGATTGACATCGGCCATGATGGCATTGATATCTTTGATTTTTCCGCGTTCTTCATGCGGTTTAAGTAAAATAAAGGCTACCCCAGCGGATGGACTCGTCGACTGTGTTAGAATATTGAATCCGGCCAACACGTTTAATGTTTTGGTGAAGTCTGCATGTTGCAGTTGTTTTTCGGCTTCTGCCAATGCGCCAGAGGTACGGTCCAGCGATGCTCCTGCGGGCATGGATAATGATACTGCAATAAAACCTTGGTCTTCCGAAGGAATAAAACCTGTCGGTGTACGGCGGATCATGAAAATGGTCAATAATAACGTAATGCCAAGTCCGGCAAATGCGACCCATTTGTAACGAATTAGAAAGCGTAGACTCCCCAAATAGTTTTTGGTCAGCCGCTCAAAACCAACATTGAAGCCTGTAAAGAAACGTTCTTTAAAACTGAGTTGTTTCCTCTCCCCATTTGTGTGGTGCATAGGCTTTAAAAACAGCGCACAAAGAGCGGGACTCAGAGTCAGTGCGTTTATCGCGGAGATAACGATAGCAATGGCAAGCGTAAATGCAAACTGTCGATAGAATACCCCGGTAGAGCCTTCCATAAAACCAATGGGCAAGAACACAGCTGACATAACCAGCGTAATGGAAATAATGGCACCGGTAATCTCGCTCATGGCCGAGGTCGTTGCTAATTTGGGCGGTAGATTATTATGCTCCATTTTCGCATGCACGGCTTCAACCACCACAATGGCATCATCGACCACGATACCGATGGCCAGTACCAGCGCAAACAGGGTCAGCAGATTAATCGAAAAACCAAAAAGCTGCATGAAGAAGAAGGTTCCTACGATGGCCACCGGTACCGCAATAGCAGGTATCAAAGTGGATCTAAAATCCTGAAGGAATAGGAAGACAACCAGGAAGACCAAGATGAAGGCTTCGATAAGGGTATGTTTAACCTGATTAATGGATTGATCAAGCGCATCTTTTGTATTATATAAAACAAGGTATTTTACGCCTTTTGGAAAACTTAAAGAAGCTTTTTCCATAAACTCCTGAATAGCAATCTGAATTTCGTTGGCATTGGAGCCTGCTAATTGCATGACACCAATATTTAGCCCTGCTTTTCCATTAATGCGGGTATGGCTCGCATAGGTATAAGATCCTAGTTCGACTCGTGCTACATCTTTAAGTCTCAAGACTGAACCGTCTGTATTTGAGCGAATAATGATTTGTTCATAATCGCTGGGTTGGTTGAGCTTGCCTTTATATTTAATCACAAATTCGAAAGCCTCACGACTGCTTTCCCCGAATTTTCCGGGGGCAGCTTCCACATTTTTATCCTGGATAGCAGCCATAACCTCTTCGGGAGTCAGCTTGTAAGCGGCCATCTGGTTAGGATTAAGCCATACACGCATCGAATAGTCTTTGCTACCGCCAAATGCTATCGCTTGTCCGACACCTGGGATACGTTTGAGCTCGGGTATAATATTAATCTGCGCATAGTTGGTAATAAAAGTCTGATCATACTTACCTTCATCTTCTGTGTAGAGGTCCAATACCATGATTAAGCTATTTTGCTGTTTGGCAGTTGTAATTCCTGCCTGTACAACTTCCGCAGGAAGCTGGCTGGTCGCTTGAGCCACACGGTTTTGTACGTTTACAGCGGCCTGATCAGGATCAGTGCCTAATTTAAAATAAACGGTGATCATCAGTGAACCATCATTACTCGCAGTGGAGCTCATGTAGCTCATGTTTTCGACACCATTGATCGATTCTTCCAGGGAGGGAGCAACAGCGCGGAGTACCGTCTCGGCATTCGCCCCTGGATATAAGGCAGTAACCTGTACTGCTGGTGGAGCAATATCGGGAAACTGCTGTAAGGGGAGTTTTAGAATCCCGATAATTCCCAAAATGACCAGCAATATGGAAATTACGGTGGCTAGGACAGGCCTTTCTATAAATTTCTTAAGCATAATGTTTGTCGTTTTATAATATTAGTTGATGCTGTCTTTTGAAAAAGCTTGTGGTGTAATCTGTTGTCCATCTTGAAGTAAGTCAATGCCCTTATAGACAATATGATCTCCCGCATTGATACCTTTGCTTACCAAATAGTTTGAACCGCTTTTACCTATGACAGTGATCGGTTGCTGTACAACTTTATTCTCTTTGCCAACAATGTAGACAAAGATCTTGTCCTGCATTTCTAGCGTAGCAAGCTGTGGCACTAATAAGGCTTGGTCATATTTCTTTTGAAGTCTGACACGGCCGGTGTTGCCATTGCGCAAAATACCTTCAGGATTGCTGAATGTAGCCCGTAAAGTGATGGCACCTGTGTTTTTGTCAAATTGGCCATCGACCATATCTATCTTTCCTTTTTGATCATAAATGGTTTGATCGGAAAGCACCAAATTAATGGGGGGCAGGTTGTTTAACTTTTGTTGTAGATTATGGCCTTCAGTATTGTTTTTGAATGCGATAAAGTCATTTTCGCCCAAAGAGAAGTAGACATGCAGATCCTTGACATTTGAAAGAGATGTCAGGGCTTCTGTATCGGTGGGACCAACTAAACTTCCCTGTTTTCGTTGTAGCCTTCCAATATAACCCTCAGCAGAGGCCCGGATCAATGTATAACCGACATTGATCTTGGCAGCTTCAACAGCAGATATCGCTAATTGTACATTGGCCTTTGCCGCATTACGTGCACTGATGGCAGTTTTTAGTTGAAAATCAGTCAGCACTTTGTTATTGACTAATTTTGTTTTCTTTTCGACCTCTAATTCCGCATTTTCTAGTGTCGCTTTTGCGGCTAGCAGGTTTGCTTTAGCCTGATTTAATTGCTCCTGATAAGGACGGTCATTAATCTTAAATAAAGCTTGACCTTTCGTTACTTTGGCGCCCTCGTCTACATAGATCCGTTCCAGGATTCCTTCCACCTGAGGTCTGATTTCAATGTTGGCAGAGGCCTCAATGGTTGCAGGATACTCCTGGTAGACTGTTTCACTGCCCTTCTCAATCGGAACTACAGGTAGGCTAACCGGGGGCGCATCAATTGGTTTGCTTGTTCCAGTTGAGCAGCTGTATAGAAAGATTGCGCTAAGCACATATGCCGTCTTTACGATATTAATTCGTTTAACACTGTTAAGTGCCGGAACGTAAATCTGCTTAAGACTTGGTAATACATTTGTTTTCATGAGATATTAAAAATTGAGTTTATGGTGTATTTAACGGTGTTAGATTTTTTAACGTTGTATTTTTTTATGCAAAAAAAATTAGTCTTTAAGTGAACGGGTGATACCATAGATGGCATCCTTTAATACTTCTTGATTGGTGCTGTCACCATTGCCTTGATTGACCAGATTAATAGATATGAGCCCATGAATGATGGACCAGTACGTAAAATACTTTCTACAGATTAGATCTTCGGGCGGATTTTTATCCTTCATGATTTCACGGATGACATCACTGATCAACCTGCCATGTGACTCAGCACATTTATAGGTCTTTTCAAATCCACAGCATGCTGTTCCTACACCAAACATCAGCTGGTATAATTCACGCTCCTCAAAGGCAAAGTCCCAGTAACTAAACCACATTGCTTCCAATTGTTTCTCCAAGTCTGTTTCAGTCACTTTAGCTTGTTTAACTTTCTTGGCAAGCAAGAGATATCCTTGGTTAGCGAGCTCGTTTAATATCGCGTCCTTATTGGCAAAGTACTCATAAATCATGGGAGCAGTATATTCAATAATATCTGCTATTTTGCGCATACTTAATGCTTGCCACCCTTCTTCCTTGACAATTTGGAGTGCAGCATCTAGAATATTTGACCGATTCTCGTCTTTAAGACGTTGTATACGTTCTTTACTACCCATGTTTTAATTCATAAATAATTTAACAGCGTTAAACAAAATTCTAACTTTTTATTTTAATTATTGACATCTAAAAGTCATTAATTGAAAATAGTCTTTTAACAATGGCTCATTGGGCGAAGGTCCAGCTTTTTTATGGTGGATGCGGATATTTATTTAAATAGTATTTATTTTTATATGAATTAAAGATAGAACCTATTAGCCGCTCAATAAAGAACAAAAAAAATTAAACCGGAAATTCAATTAGATTATGCTTATAAGAACATTAAAAACTCTTTTCCATAGGGACCTAAATAGATTAAAGTCTGAAATTGTACACTATCGTAGTGAAGATAATATATGGCGCATAGATAAAGACATCACAAATTCTGCTGGAAACTTATGTCTACATTTAATCGGGAATTTACAGACCTATATTGGAGCGGAAATTGGAAAAACCGGCTATCTTCGAAATAGACCTGAGGAGTTTTCATTGAAGGATATTTCTCGGAAAGAGCTCTTGGCGAAAATAGATGAAACAATGGACGTTGTTGATCGGGCATTGGACTTACTAACAGAAGAGCAGCTCCAAACAATTTATCCGGTGTTGGTGTTTGAAGAAAAAACAACAACCGAATATATATTGGTGCATTTAGCAACCCATTTAACATATCATTTGGGTCAAATAAACTATCATCGCCGGCTTATGGACATGTCTTAGTTTATTGTTCAGATCTGACCAAATGATGAAAGTTATGGTTTAAACCAAAAAGGAGCAGAAAATCTTTGATAGTATGCTTTAAAATATGAACTTTAGCCGAAATAAGAACTGTGTTGCCCTGGTATGCCGGAATTGATTTTGCTGGCCACCTGCTGAAGAAATATGAAAAAAGTCTTGACTTTGATTGCTTGTTGTTGCCTGATAAATGCGCATGCACAACAAGATAGCATAACGGCTGTTATCGCGCCGGAATATGATCAGGTTGGTTTGGTCCACCGGTTTTGGCTGGGTGATAGTTATCGTAAGCTGTACAATACCCCGGTCAGGATGCGTGTAATGGATTTGGAACATGAAAAGGGGGGACTTCAGGTCGTTAAACTTGGCGGCGGCATGCAGACACAATCCCTTCGAATGGTAGACCCTAGGGGCAGAGAGTGGGTGTTGCGGTCTATTCAGAAATACCCTGAGCGCAGTCTTCCCGAAAGCTTACGGAAAACATTCGCAAAAAATATTGTTCAGGATCAGATTTCGATAGCACATCCCTTTGGGGCGTTGACCGTTCCTCCATTCAATAGGGCATTAGGTATACCATATGCATCACCCGAGCTGGTTTATGTGGGCGACGATCCAATATTAGGAGACTATCGCCAGATTTTTAAGAACAGGGCCTACATGTTTGAGGCACGGACACCTTTCGAAGCGCAGAAAACCGATAACACTGCAAAAGTTATCCGAAAAGTCTTAGCGGACAATGATACACAAATTGATCAAAAATTAACCTTAAGGGCCAGAATGCTGGACTTTGTATTGGGGGACTGGGATAGACATGAAGATAATTGGCGATGGGATCCAGAGAAGGAAAAAGGAAAGAAAGTGTACACACCTGTGCCTAGAGATCGGGATAAGGTGTATTACAAAACTTCTGGTGTATTTCCGGTTTTGCTGTCTTACCAATGGCTGAAGGCACACTTGCAGCCTTTTAGCCCACATATCCGAAATGTGGCCCATTGGAATTTTAATGCGCGTCATTTCGATCGTTTTTTTCTCAACCACCTGACCGAAAATGACTGGGTAGAAGAGATCAAATTTGTGCAGCAGACACTCTCAGATTCGCTTATCCATGCAGGGATGTTGGCGATGCCAGATACCATTGCCCGGTTGAGCGCTGCCGAACTGGAAAGAAATATTCAGTCGAGAAGGGATGAACTATTGCAAACTGGCATGACTTACTACCGCTCTTTAGCACAAGTGGTGGACTTACCGCTGTCGGCCAAATCTGAATTTGTTGATATTGATTATAAAAAAGATGGGTCCATTAAGGTCGATGTCCACAATAAGAAAAAAGATGGTACCGAAGGACGGAAACTCATAAAACGGACTTTTCTCCCAAGGGAAACCAAAGAAATCAGAATTTATGGAATAGCGGGGCAGGATGAGTACAAAATACATGGCAGTGGTCATTCTCCTATAAAACTCAGATTAATCGGCGGCAAGGACGCAGAGCGTTATTATAGTAGCGAAAAATTTGAAAATGGCCGAAAGGTATATGTTTATGATGCTAAAAGTCAGTCGTTTGATGAAAAACAAATAACCAATAAGATCAGGTTTAATTTGGTCAACGATACCGCGGTACATCAGTTTCAGTATGATAATTTTGTATATGACCGAAAAGGCACTATTCTTAATGTAGATTATGGCGTGGATCGAGGATTGATTTTTGGGTTTGGATATCTGATAGAAAATCAAGGATTTAGAAAAAAGCCTTATGCCTATAGACATCAGGTTATGGCAAGTTATCTTACCGGTCGTAGGTCATTTATGTTTGACTATAAGGGCAATTATAAGGAGCTGATTGCCGGGCACGATCTATTTATTCATCTTTCATCCCTTGGCCCCAAAAATCTGAGTAACTTTTTTGGTTATGGAAATAAGACTGTTTTTGAAAAGTCCGCTGAGCGAGGGATCTCTTATTATCGAAATAGATTTGATATTGTCAATGCCGATATCTTTTTGGAGAAATATCTTAGCCCTAAGCTGAAGTTATTCTATGGTTCTACCTCGGAATACTATCACAGTAAAGCGGCCAACAATGTCGGGCGATATTTTGAGGAATTCAATGAACAATATCCTGCCGAAACCATTTACGGAAGTAATTTTTTTACGGGCATCGGTGCCGGAATAGACTATGATACACGTGACAATGCAGCCAATCCAAAATCCGGTATACATGTGCATTCTCGTCTGGGTTGGCGTGCAGAACTCGGAGGCGAAGCTAGGAAATATGCCAAGTGGCAACACAGCATGAGCGTGTACAAGACCTTGGCAAATGATCATCTTACACTTGCCAATAGGGTAGGTCTGGATGCCGTATGGGGTGCCCCTTATTTTTATCAGCATGCGCAAATTGGCGGCGAAATGAGTTTACGTGGTTTCAACTCAAGACGATTTACAGGAAAGACTGCTGTTTACAATAATTTTGACCTGCGCTTAAAGCTCTTTAGTTATTCCTCCTATATTGTTCCAGGGACGGTAGGTGCAATCGGTTTTTATGACATAGGGCGTGTTTGGATGACTGCTGAGGATGCAGACAACTGGCATATGGGCTACGGTGGCGGCATTTACTTCATGCCTGGTGATCTGTTGACTATACAGGGGGTATTGGGGGTCAGTAAAGAAGCAACCTTGCCCTATATCCGGATCGGTCTCTCCTTCTAAAAACGAAGGCTAGTCGGGTAGGGGGGGAAATTGTAGAACAATAAAGCTTAAATCGGACTTCTTTGGATGGTACTGATATGGAATCGGAGAATAAAAAGAAACTAAATAAAAATCTGATCGGGAAGGGACTGCGGAACACGATGGTAGACCTTTCTGTATTGAGGCAATATAAACAATATGCAAAGGCTTATGCCGAAATACACAACGGAATCGTGGTGCTGAGCGATCTGACAGCAAATTGGAGTTACACTTATATGGGGACCATTGCCGAACGGTTACCCCTTTCACTGACTGAAAGACAGCTGGAAATTAATAGCATTTAGGAGGATTTTCTCTTAGAACGTATACATCCGGACGATCTTGCCACAAAACATGGGCTTGAACTTCAGTTGCTGGACCTAGTGAAAAACCTACCATTGAAGGAACGCTTTCATTATCAAGCGAACTCGCTATTACGCATGGAAGGAAAGAACGGGGAAAATCTGATGATGTTACACCAGATTATCTATCTGGATGCTCCGGGGGAGAAATTTCCACAGCTAGCCCTCTGCTGCTACACCTTATGTCCCGATATGGAAGAGGCGACAGGCAGCAAAAATTACATCTTCAATCAGTTGACAGGAACCAGTTATTCCTTAAGCAAACAAAAGAGTAGAAAAGTAATAAGTACACGCGAAAAAGAAATTTTGACCTGCATACAAGTGGGGATGATCAGTAAGGATATTGCTGCCAAATTGGGACTGAGCATCAATACGGTCAATCGGCACCGGCAAAATATACTTCAAAAATTGGGCGTGCGAAATTCACATGAAGCTGTACGTGAGTTTAACAGAATATATCCACAGGATGGGAGATGATATCCTACCTGCCGAAAACTTTTGACAGGTAGGAATATTTTTAGTCAGCACTATTTTCTTTTAACCATTTTGTCCGGCGTTGGTCTGCGAGGTGTTGAATGCTGAAATGCTCAAATTTGACCTGAAAGCCATGACCATCCGGAGAGGCAGCCATCATACCCACACGTACAGGGTGATTATCTTGCAACCAGGCATTTCTCATCATAACATATTCTTTATCATCAAAAGAATAAAAGAGCTCGACTGCATCCAATCTGCGCACGGCTTTGATCCATATGTAAGATATTTCCTTTTCTAGGGGGATTATGCTCCAGTCACTCGTCCGATGGGTCACAACTGTGCTAAGATTGTATTTTCCATCGACAAACTCAATTCCTGCTTTGATATAGTTTTCATGATCTATACGTAACATAATACCAGCTTGATCAAAACGATTTTGATAGTTTGCAGAAATCTTTGCTTTTACTTCAAACTCACCGCCACGTTCGGTATAGAAAAAAGGAGCATCATCTACCGTAAACCCATAATGTGATATGCGCCAATAGTCACTTTTTGGCGTGACAAACAGTGAAAGCGACTGATCAGCAACTTTCCATTCAGTGGGTTCGTTAAACCAAGTCATCCGGTCCAACTGCTGTGCCATAGCAGATGCCGGTAAGAATGCGAGTAGTGTAGCGGACAAAAAATGCTGTATGTTTTTCATTCTTGTATGTTGTTAAAGGGCCTATATTTTCTAGTCACAAAGATATCTTGTGCATTTAGATTTTTTCAATACTGATATATAACCATTATCAGCAAAAGACTTTAAATGTAATCTATTTGCAATTTAATTGCATTTGTTTGTGTTGCTACATTGTTGCAATACTAAAAAATGCTACCTTCGTTGTATGCCATGCAATCGAGGTTTGGCAACAGCAAAAATTATTGTGCTTAGGCACCTCATGATATAAAATGTAATTAATAGTGGAATTTTGGGAGCGTAATTTTATAGAAAAAGGAGCGATGTGGGGTAATACCCCTGCAAGCTCCACAGTTATAGCTAAAGATTTCTTTCTAGAGAAAAACGTGAAGGAAATCCTGATCCCTGGCTTTGGTTACGGTCGGAATGCAAAGCTGTTTTTAGACAATGGTATGCAGGTTACAGGCATAGAGCTATCAAAAACTGCTATTGAACTTGCCAAGAAGCATGTTGGGCACCAAGTAACCATCTATCAGGGATCCGTCACTGCAATGCCATTTGATCAAAAAAAATATGCAGGCATATATTGTTATGCGCTGATCCACCTTTTGGACACTGCGGATAGGAAGAAATTTATCCATGATTGTTTTGATCAACTGTCTGACGATGGTTATATGATATTTACCGCTTTATCAAAAAAGGCGAGTAGCTATGGGCAGGGGCAAAACGTGGGCAAAGATCGCTTTGAGCTATTTAATGGTGTAAAGATGTTCTTCTATGATGAAGAGTCCATCCACGCGGAGTTTGATGCATATGGATTATTGGCGATCAATGAGGTAAAGGAGAATTATCCCTTTTATTTGATTACCTGTAAAAAATAATAACGAATATAAGTTTTTAATAATATGAAGGACGATAGAATGCTAGATGTAATTATTATTGGCGGAAGTTATGCCGGACTCTCAGCAGCAATGGCATTGGGCCGTTCATTACGGCAAGTGTTAATTATTGACAGTGGTCTACCCTGTAATTGGCAGACGCCACATTCCCATAATTTGATCACACAAGATGGTGAAAAGCCATCAGTGATCGCCAAAAAAGCAAAGGAACAGGTCGAGAAGTATGCAACAGTGAAATTCCAGAAAGGATTTGTTGTGAGTGGGGTGAAGACGGCAGAAGGTTTTGAGCTGCTTACTGAAAATGGTGAAAAATATCAGAGCCGGAAACTTATTTTGGCGAGTGGTATCGAAGATATCATGCCAAGAATTCAGGGCTTTGCGGCTTGTTGGGGCATTTCGGTCATTCATTGTCCATACTGCCACGGGTATGAATTCAAAACACGGAAAACGGCGATTATGGCCAATGGTGAAAGAGCGATGCATCTAGCTTCCTTAGTTCATAACCTGTCTAAAGATCTGACCATATTGACTGCCGGCCAAGCCAGTTTTACCAAAGAACAATCTGATAAGCTAAAAACACATGGCATAGCAGTGGTTGAAAAGGAAATCAGTAAAATCCAGCACAAGAATGGGTGGGTTCAACAAGTGATTTTCAATGATGACGAAGAAATGGCTTTCGATGCTGTATATGCCGCGGTTCCATTTCGGCAGCATGCCGGCATTCCTGTTTCCTTGGGTTGTGAGCTGACTGAGCAGGGGTACATCATGGTCGACAATTTTCAAAAAACGAGTGTAAAAGGGGTTTTTGCCTGTGGCGACAATTCGAGTATGATGCGCTCGGTGGCCAATGCCGTAGCAACGGGCAATCTGGCTGGCGCCATGGCTAATAAAGAACTTGTGGATGAGCAGTTTTGAAGTTAATTGCCTGCTTATCTGTTGAAGTTTTGTATATTCAATCCTCATTGTACAGATTATGATGGGAACGGAAAGACCGTAAAGGCAGCTATAATCATCCCATTATAGTCTGTACCATACCTAAAAAAGGAAAGGAATGAATCCATTGGTTGAACAGTTTAGGAAGTACGGGCGTCTTCAGGAAGCAATTGAGCAGGATATTGAAGATAGAACTAACTATTTTCTTAAAAGAAAAGGTGAACATTTTTTAAAAGAAGGACAGCATATATCCAGTTATTTTGTCCTTAAAAAGGGACTGATTCGAGCCTATTTTTTTAAAAATGGAAAGGAACTTAATAGCTGGTTTGGAGAAGAGAACCAGATTTTTGGGTCGATACTGCCCGTGTATACGCAGAAGCCCTCATTTGAAAATATTCAGTTTCTGGAAGACACAGAGATCTATGCCATCTCGGCAGACAGTTTAAATGAGCTTTATCGGAAATACCCTGAGCTGAATTTTATAGGCCGAAAGATTGCGGAGGAGGTCTGTATTGTGCTTGAAGAGCGGATCATTTCGCTTCATACCGAATCGGCAACAGAGCGTTATCATTCCCTTATAAAACAGCAGCCCAACTTGTTAAATAGGGTAAACCTTGGTCATATTGCATCTTATTTGGGGATTACGCAGGAGACATTGAGCCGAATAAGACGTTTATAGACGATTTTGATCTAAGTCAAAAAATGGCCTACATAAACCCGGTATTTTTGTGGTGTAATTTTAAACTATTGAAAATGAATTGGATTGCATTAATTGTCGCTGGGATTTTTGAAATTGGTTGGCCTCTGGGCTTAAAAATGGCGCAACACCCGGGTGGCTCTAAATTGGGTTGGGTGGTATTGGCCATAGTTTCCATGTCCATCAGTGGTGGACTGCTATTTTATGCACAAAAAACCATTCCTATAGGCACTGCTTATGCTGTTTGGACAGGATTGGGAGCTGTAGGAACCTTACTGGTCGGAATCGTCTTTTTTAACGATTCAGCGAATGTATTTAGACTGCTGTCCGCCACGTTAATTGTGGCCGGAATCATAGGCTTGAAAATATTTTAATCCTCCTTTGGGTCCTTATTTTATTTCTTCCTAATTTAAATACGTTAACATAATTATTTGAAACTGACTATAAAAGAGTATGTTGGGCCGATTTTTGTGAGGTAATTTAATTATGAGGCAGGAATTGGTCGATAAGATAGCATTGTACAGAAAACGGTACGGATTGTTTATGCATCCTGATTATATTAGTTTTGCACGGGATACAACAAGGTTGTTGCTCCGGAATGAATGTTTACGTACAGGAGACATGAAAATCTACCAAGACTACGTTGCTTCACATTATCCGGAAGATCTTCCGTGGGAGATGAAACAATATCAGGAAGCTGCCAATGCATTGGAAAAAATGGATAAAGGAGCAGCCGTTTCTTGGGTCGCTAAATACCAAATCAAACTCTTTGAATCGGATATTTTTATCGATGATGAAGATGCCATCTTACGTCCCATCCAAGTTCGGGAGGAGGATTTACGCCACTACGATTTCAATACCCCTGAAGAGCTTATCTACAATTATCAGACGCCAGATGGCTTATTTCGTAAAAATAGAGCTTGGTTCTGGATAGATAGACGAATAGAATTACGTTAAATTCATTTAAATCCAATGAGCTTCCCCATATCCGCTTTGCTCGACAAAACCCATCGGTCAGGACCGAATAATTTGTAATTACTATATACTTATAACTGTTTTATTTTTAAATTCCTGAACGATACTCCCCTGGACCAGTCCTGTAGGGCCAATTTGCCACTGCTGTGCTGACCAAATTCGGGATAATCTTTAAAATTACTATGCTTGACGAGATCTTTCCATTTTTGTGAATTAAAATCCATCTCCGCTGTTACTTTTCCATTGAGGTAAAATGTAACCTGTCCATCTTTTTGAACAACCCGTGATTCATTCCATTCCGCCATTGGTCTGGTATTGACAAAATTTTGCTGTGGTAAGAAGGTATATAAACATCCAGCACGTTTTAATGGTTTATCAAAGTCCGGATGGGAGTCGGCAAGCAGTTGATACTCTGGTCCTGAGTGATAGGTAGCATTGATGTCCGGTCTTTCCTGTACATTGATGAAGACCCCGCTATTACCTTCTTTTTCAAGTTTCCATTCGAATTTAAACTCGTAGTTTTTATACGCTTTATTGGTTACAAGATCGTATTTCTGGCTCTCATTATTCGGGTCGCAATAAATAGCTCCATTTTTTATGACCCAAGGTGTTGGTGCATTTTTAGTATTGTTGTAGGTATGCCAATTGTTGAGCGTAGTACCATCAAATAAAAGCTCCCATCCTTCATGCTGCTCTTTTTCGGTCAATGTATTAGGCTCGTTTGTATCATTCTTACAGGCGACAAGGACACCTGCAAAACAGATGAATAAGGCCGTCTTTTTGATGAGGTTTAAGTTGATCATTGTTTAATTTGTATATGTTTTTTGAGTAAGTCCTAGCTAAAATAATTCTTAATCTTAACTTATGCGATTAATTCCTATTGCTTTGCAAATTTGTTACATAAATCAGTTTTTCCCCTAGTCTTTAATTTGTCCATAGCCCTTATTTTGTGGCAGAAATAATGAGCATCATCGGACGTCGTAGTTCGTCCCTCATTTCAGGAAAAACAGCTAACATATCTGCCGTTGGCTGTGGCTCAATGCAAGCTTTTATTGTAAATCCAGCTTGAAGGACCGTGTTAAAATAGGCGGTAAGTGTCCGATGATATTTGGTGACTGTATTACCTAAAAATTTAGTTTCTTTTTTTTCTATCGTAAAGTAATGATCTATTGGCCAGTGCAGCTTATTTCCATTTTTTGCATAGATCCAGTCTTGTTCATGTCGGGCTGTAAAAATTGGATGCTCTACCGAGAAGATGAAATGGCCATTAGGTTTGAGCCAATGAAATATATTATTGCATATCTGCGCAAAATCCGCGATATAATGGAAAGCCAATGAGCTGAGAATGATATCAAATTGCTCGTTCTGGTAGACCAATTCTTCCATGGCTTTCTGCTGATACACAATACCTGGAGAGGGATTGATCTTCCTGGCCTTTTTGAGCATTCTCTTTGATATATCAGTGCCAATAACGCTGTTGGCGCCATTTTCAATAGCATAGCGACAGTGCCAACCGAATCCGCAGCCGAGATCCAGCACATCTTTACCTTTAAAGTCGGGAAGAAGTTGCTGAAAAGCGGGCCATTCTCCGGCGCCCAAAAGTCCTTTTTGTGAACGATACATCTTTTCGTATTCTTTGAAGAATTCTACATCATCATACTTGTTTTCCTGCATAATATATTTCGGTTAGTTGAAGTTCAATCGCTTCAGAATATGTCACAATGTACACATTATAATGTTGTATACCATACAGAGCGCTTGATCTTGTAGAAATTAACCTGATATCATTTCCCAGAAATTCATATGATCAGACAGAGTAAGCATTTGCCATAGTTTGAGCAGTATATAAAAGGACGGGGGTGGATGTGACCTATTTTCAGGATGGCGGATTGAAAATTGGTTCAACTAAGAGTGGCCGAGCCACTCTTAGTTGAAAGAACGGATTAATGGTTGACTAAAGCCATGGCCCCTTCACTGTAACGTGCTCCTATATTAGGATATTTGTGCAGAATGGCCTCCATATTTTCAAGGTCAGCAGCTGATAACTGTATATCAAGGGCCTTTACATTTTCTTCCAGGTATTTTCTTTTTTTAGTTCCGGGAATGGGAATCATATCATTTCCCTGTGCCAATACCCAAGCGAGGGCAAGTTGAATTGCTGTACAGTTTTTAGCTGCGGCCAATTCGGAAAATTCGGCGACCAAATGGGCGTTATTGCGTGCATGAGCTCCCTGATTGCGTGGCAAGGTTCTTCTGAAGTCGTCAGCAGCAAGGTTTTCCAGATCCAATGCATTAGAAAATAGTCCGCGGGCAAGAGGAGCATAAGGAATTAAACTAATGCCCAATTCGTGTACAGTCGATAGAATTTCCTTTTCGACATCACGCGTAAGGATGGAGTATTCACTCTGCAATGCTGCAATAGGATGTACAGCATTTGCTTTTCTTAGGGAAGCAGCTGATGCTTCACTTAAGCCTAGATATCTTACCTTTCCCTCTTTCACCAGATCGGCCATTGCACCTACGGTTTCCTCGATCGGAATATTGGGATCCACTCGGTGCGCATAATATAAGTCTATTGTTTCAATGCCAAGTCGCTTTAAACTGTTTTCCACGGCTACTTTCACCCAGGCCGGTGAACCATCAAAATAGGTGCTTGCGGTGCCACTTGGGCCGGCAACCCCATCTTTAAAACGAAAGCCAAATTTGGTGGCAATAAATACTTTGTCGCGATTGGGAACGAGGATCTTTGAAATAAGTTCTTCATTGGCCCCGTTACCGTACATATCTGCGGTATCCCAAAAATTGATGCCAAGATCCAGGGCCCTTTCCAATGTCGCAAGGCTTTCCTGTTCATCTGTAGGACCGTAAGCGAAGCTCATGCCCATGCAGCCCAATCCAATAGCGGGGAGTTTTTCATTTGTAGTTCCAAGATTTCTATATTTCATCATGATGACGTTTTTAGTTCAATACAAAATTAATAACGGAACCCACGAATAGACTTAAGACAATCAAACAGATTGTTATACAATTCAAACAGTACTGTTTCTGACCTGATTTGGCGACATCCCTGTTTGTTTCTTGAAAAAGTTAGTGAAATAGGAGGGATATTCAAATCCCAAGCTGTAAGCAATATCTGCAATATTCCAATTGGTATGCAGTAGGAGTGCTTTGGCTTCCTGGGCTACACGATTCGCAATGTGGGTGCTCGTTGTTTTACCTGTTGTTTCTTTGACCGCCCTATTGAGATGGTTGATATGTACCGAAAGTGCGTGGGCATAATCAGCAGGGCTCTTCAACTGGAGGCTAAGTTGTAATGTATGGATTGGAAACTGCCGTTCCAACAGCTCAAGAAAAAGCCCCGAAACCCGCGTCGATGCATTGGTATAAGAGCCGAAGTTTTCGGCTGGACTCGATTTCATGGTCTCATGAATCAACAAGTGTAAATAACTTCGCAGTATGTCATCCTTATGGATATAACTGGAATTCATTTCGGCCATCATTTTTTGGAAAATAGATGAGATCTCCTTTAATTGCATTTGGTCCGGAAAATAGACCGGGTTACTGCCAATCTTAAAAAGTGGTGAGTCTTTCAGGCTGTCCATCCGTTCGCTATGCTGTATAAATTCCTCCGTAAAGACACAATACCAGCCAGATTGAGCTGTAGATTCCGGCTCCCAGGCATAAGGAACAACCGGGTTGGCAAATAGCATGGCAGGTCTATCAATCTGTATCCACTTATCTGCGTAATATAATTTTCCACGGCCAATAATAAGGGATGTTTTATAGAAATCACGGCGATTATAAGGGGATACGACAGTACAAGTTGCTCTGCTAAAAACATTGAAATGCCCAATTCCAGTATTGTTCAGTGCCAAATCAGGATTCAATAATCCAGGTTGTCTTTTATAAAATTCTGTTACACTTTCAGCTGATTTCATATAACTAAAATAAAGAAATAGAAGCAATTGTACGTCATCAGGGGTTCAGTTTCTAAAACAGTTTATGCTACTGCAATAGAATCTGATTATTTTATATCCATGATTTAGAATTTAGTTGTTACTTTTGGAGGTACCGAATGACTGTGTCTTTTTATGTAGATACACTATAATCCCTTTTTTGGTCATGATCAAAATTTATCATAATTTACAGTGCAGTAAAAGTTGCGCAGCCCTGGATTTTTTGCAACAACAGGATACTGAAATAGAAGTGCAAGAATATTTAAATGATGTTCCTACAAAATCCCAGTTGATTGACCTATTGGATCAGCTTGGCCTGAACCCTTTGGAGCTCATCAGAAAAACAGAGCCCATATTTCAAGAGCGATTTCTCAACCTGAAACTGACCGATGAGCAATGGATTGATGCCATGCTGGCTTATCCTATTTTAATTGAACGTCCAATTATAGTAAAGGACAATAAGGCAGTCATTGGCCGGCCGATAGAAAAGGTCATCGCACTGTTTAAATAATAGCTCTTAATCCTCCTGCTTGCTCAACAGATGGTGATAATCTCGGCCAATACCCCTCATTAATCGGTAAATCGTTTGGCCTGGCATCCATGATGAAATGAGGTACACCATCAGGTTTAGGTATGAACCTTTCAGCTGCTGAGCTGAAAATAAAACCACTTCTTGGCAGAATTGTTATATGAAGTAAAAGTTATGAATAAATTATCATCCATAAGTTCCATCGTCCTGGCTTTTCTTATCCATACGGCTTGTCAATCCCCAGTAAAGCAAGGCGAAAAGACAACGGGAGAAAATGCTCAAGAGGAGTTAAAAACCGAACAAAAAGGGATTACTTTCAATGATGGTCAACTATCGAAAAACCTAGAATTCACTTCCGGACATACGGATACCATTGGTTTTTCTGTTCATATACCAGATTCGGTCCATATTCTGGTCAAGTCCCCAATGGATACCGCCAACATCAGGATTAGTCAGCTGCTCTTTCCAAATGGTACATCGGATGGTCCTTTTGGAAAAGAACTCCTATATCAATTTAGCGATACTGGGCAATACTACCTCACGATCAATGAGAATAAAATGGTTGGTAATGCGTATACAGGGCCGTATGAAGTGGAAATATTGCCAATGGATTAATACCGTGGTCATCTGAACTGAATTTTCCAGGAGTTTCATGCTGATTATTCCAATTCGATGCGATGACTGTTGTATTGAACAATGCCGTAGGAACAAATAAAAATGCCAATGTTTAATTGGCATTTTTATTTGTTCCATAAAGACCGGGGAAATTATTCCTTGTTTCCTTTATAGGTGATTTCACCATTGATGTATAAGCTCATATTGTTTTCATCATATTTATACATGTCATTTTGGTACTGATTATGATCTCCTTTATCGAGGATAATCGTTTTTTTACTGTCATCCGGTAGGAAGAGTTCAATTTTGGACTTATCATCATTAGCCACCACAAAGGCACTCATTATTGCTTCACCTTCTTGAGGCTTAACGGGATTCAAACGGGTGCCCACGTTGAACACTTGAATACAGCCTTGTTTGATCTCACTCCAAGTTTGACCCGCCCCAACGAGGCATCCGTGTTCATCTTTGCTACCTCCGATAGCTGGAGCTTCTTCCTCAGTTTGGTTTTCAGTTTTTTCAGAAGTGCCAGCTTGTTGCGGGTTGTTACAGGAAGTAAAGAAGAGGAGCCCTAAAGACATATATGCTATTTTTTTCATTTGGATTGGTTTTTATATGTTCTGTTCTTGTCTTGCAATAAATATACCATAATCTGCAGTGTAGCCGTATTATTCTGGGCAGGGCGGTGCTTATTCAATGACAGATGGCGATATTGCCATAGGACAAGTGGAATTTACCTCCTGTTTACTAATATTGTAGCTATACATTTAATATGATCACCTGTCTTCATATTATAATTTTTTGAAGAGGAGCAGCTTGGCCTAGGTATCGCTAGCCGAATGATATGTTTTAAGGAATGAAAATGAGGAGTGGCAGGGGATGAATTAATCTAAAAAGCACATGGAAGAAACAGCGCAACATAGCAATAATCTGGTATCGGTCATATTGGTTGAAGCACCGATTGACATGGTTTGGAAACATTGGATCAGACCCGAGTCCATAAAACAGTGGAATGTTCCATTTGATGATTGGCATTGCCCGGAAGTTACAAACGATTTTAGGGAAGGCGGGCGGTTTAACTTTAGAATGGAGCAAAAAAATAGTCAAGACGGTTTTAATTATAGTGGAATATACACCCGTATAACGACCATGGAATATATTGAAAGTGATTGCGGGGGAAGGTCTTGTGTGGTGGAGTTTCAAGCTATTGATAACAATACGATTATTCGTGAGATTTTTGAACCTGATCCTACCACGCCATTGGATGTACAGCAAAACTTTACAGATTCGGTCCTGTTGAATTTTAAAAACTTTGTTGAGAGCAGCAGGTGATGCTCGAGCTGAGGGGAAGCGTTTTTAATGACGCATACTTCGCTCCAAACGTTGTATGCGTTTTTTGTTTTTGCCATCGACCCGAGATGCAACAGCCCAAATCGCTGCAGGCAACCAGCCAAGAATCGTGAGCTGAAGTATCAAACAAATAATTCCACTGAAAATTTTACCTCGTAAAAAAAAGGATAACCAAGGAAGCAATACGGCGATTAATATCATATGAACTGGTTTGCTAAGAGATAAATATTAAACATCAAAAACAATATGCCCTTGATTTCTATCCATTTAATGGGCATGTGATTTATTTCCAAACAAAAATCAGTAATAATATAAAATAAAACAAATATTATTATCCTTGATGACTAATATCGTCCGTATGCATATTTGGAAATTGGATAAGGGAAATGTTAAGAAAACTTAAAATATGTCATTTCCAGCCTTATTTTAAATTTTGGAATAGGAATGGCATTAATGTTGATGTTTTCCTGTCGAATATTTTTTAGATGCAGTTTACAATAGAACTAATGACGGAACAAATGGAAAATAATAAAAACATTATTGAGAATTTGGATAGAAGGTATAAAAACTACTTAGAAGACGATGGAAAATGGCTCAATGAAGGATTTAAGAACATTTTCATTGATGGCGAACCTAGTAGAAATAATCTAAAAACATCAGTGTATCTGATGTTACCAGAAGACATCAGAGAACATGTCGATCAATTATTGGACAGTTCAATCTAATAAGTATAAGAGAGCCAATAAATTCAATCTAAATCATGTTAATCATAGCAGTACAGGAACCTATGTAGGTTTTTATTACTTGATATGGTATTTCATGGATGATTTTATTGGCTAATTTATGAACCAAACCTTGATTTCTTTTCTTTCATTTTTCCTACCGGTTTAAGACCTAATTTTTACCCTGACCATACGCCACATTGTCCCAAATAGTGGTCTACAGTTTCTCGTGACCACAATAGCTTTTTTCATCTTGATTTTGTGAAATGTCAATTTTTTTTGCCAGAAGGGCTGTGCTGTCCTTAGCCGCTATTCATTCGAAGTGTGTTATGTTTTCGTGTAATCTAATTTCAAAAAAATTATAATTTGTTTGAAATTTGACAAAACAATTTCCAGCCAAATGATATTATGATGGTAATTCTTATTACTAATTATAAATAAAAATTTATGAACAGCAAATAGCATCAGTGGGAAATGGTTCAACGGGCTTAACCTCAATACCTCCTCAACAGCTTTCGCACGTTATTTAGCAGGATTTGCCAAAGCTTATCAAAATGAAGGAATTACCATTAATGCCATATCGCCCAGCAATGAACCTGAAAACGTATTTTCCGACTGGGATGCGTCCTATTGGGCTTCTAATAAATTGGGCGAATTTATTACCAATAATCTTAGACCCGCACTTCAGGAAGAAGGCTTGCAAAATACAAAAATCATATCCTCTGAAAACGCAGCCTGGGGGACTGCAAATACCTACCTGTCGGGAATGGATAGGAGCAACATCGATATTTTGGCTGGACATGGATATGTTGAAATCAGTGAAATTATAAGCGGTAAAAGGGGGGGTAATCAAAATCCATCAAAATGGACTTTTTCGACCGGAGGAAAACCGATGTGGGTAACTGAAGCGTCTGATGATGGTGGCAGCTACGATAGTGGTATTGAAGGTGGTTTAAAACTTGCTGTCAATATGCATAAATTACTTGCCGATTGTGATGCCAGTGCCTATATCTTTTGGTTAGGGATGCTTGCATTTCAAAATAATGAAGCACTAATTTGTACAAGAAGTGATGGCTCACTGGAATTTACCAAAGCTTATGATGTACTGGGACATTATTCGAGATTTGTCAAAGCTGACTATAGACGTATCCATGTCGCGGTTCAGAATGGAAATGGCTTGTTGATATCTTCTTATAAAGATCCCCAAACCGGAAAATTTACCATCATTATCACCAATCCTGGCACTACGGCGGTACCGTTGGATATTCAGCTTTCTGGGGTCACAGGTGGTCAGCTAGCAAACTACCAGACAACGGCAAATAGCAGTGGGCATTGGAACCTGGCAAGTGCTATTTCTCCAAGTGCAAATGGTATATATAACTTAACTATTCCAGCCAAAAGTATTTCTACCTTGGCAGGTACCAAACAGTAATGATAGAAATAGTTTAGCAAGCAAGGGCCGATGTATCATCGGGCCCTTGCTTTGTCATGCGGTGCTTCTTGAAATTTGTTTATATTTACCCCCTTATTCTACATCAATCCATAAACAAAGACGTTTTATGCCAACTACAGAAATCCCTGCCTCGGTCTATGCCGATACCAAACCTCATTATAAAGTGCTTGACGGCCTCCGTGGTGTCGCCGCAATTACCGTAGTCTGTTTTCATATCTTTGAAGCTTTTGCCACTAGTCATCTGGATCAACGGATCAATCATGGATATCTGGCTGTTGACTTTTTCTTTATGCTTTCCGGATTTGTTGTTGGTTATGCCTATGACGACCGATGGGGAACAATGACAACCAAGAATTTCATTAAACGTCGTATGATACGCTTGCATCCCATGGTGTTTTTAGGAGCAATTATTGGAGCGGTCATGTTCTATTTCCAAGGTTGTTCCGTATGGGATGTATCTAAAGTAACGGTTACATCCTTAGCGCTTGCGACACTATTAAATGCGCTGTTGATTCCGGCTATTCCTGGACAGGAGGTTAGGGGGGTAGGTGAAATGTTTCCCTTAAATGGCCCCAGTTGGTCCTTATTTTTTGAGTATATAGGTACTCTTCTCTACGCGCTGATTATCCGGCGGTTCTCCAACAAAGTGCTGATCGGTTTTGTCATTGCAGCCGGGCTAGGATTGGCAACATTTGCTATCTTTGGTCCATATGGTGATATCTGCGCAGGATTTTCATTTACAGGAATTGAGTTTACGGCCGGATCCTTACGATTTTTATTTTCGTTTTCAGCCGGACTATTACTTTCCAGGATATTTAAACCTATCGCTACTAAAAATACATTTTGGATATGTGGCCTTATTTTAGTTTCACTGTTGGCTATCCCACGCATTGGTGGAACAGAAAATATGTGGATGAATGGATTGTACGATACCTTATGTTGCCTGATCGCCTTTCCACTCCTTGTGATATTTGGGGCCTCAGGAAAAAGTAACAGCATCTTTACGACAAGGTTATGTAAGTTCCTCGGGGATATCTCTTATCCTTTATATATGGTGCATTATCCTTTTATTTATCTATATTATGCCTGGGTAAAAAATGAAAACCTGAGTTTTGAAGAATCATTACCAGGCGCTTCAGCAGTTGTCATTGGAAGTATCATTCTCGCCTATCTTTGTCTAAGAATATATGATATTCCAGTCCGGAAATATTTGACACAACGCTTTTTAACATCCAATAGCAAGAAGTAAATTGATTGTTGTGGATCATACCCTTAGCAAATGATCTTTCCTGTATAAGTTGGGATGTTAATTTAATTGCTGCGTGTTGAATTGGTTCTTTTTAAAATTGTCATTACTGGAAGGAACCTTTCGGAGGCTTAAAAATCAGGCATAGCTGATGAATGGTTTCAAACAGCTTGTTTCTCCGAATATACTATTATCCGGAGAAACAAGCGGCTATCAGGGGATGATTTGTTTTGCCCGCATTTCATCAAACAATTGAAAAAACATCTGTTCGGTGTCAATGTATTCATGAAAACCAAGCCTTCGTGCTTTGGTGCCGTCGGCAAAGAAATCATAATCCCAAGAGAACACAAAATCGCCAAAAGCCCATGAAGAAACTTCCTGATAATGATGGGCTAAGCCTTGACGTTGTTTGATATCTTCCCATAGTTTTTCTTTGTCAGCCATCATTGTCTGCAACGTTAAGGGTTGGGGCAGACCTGCTTCCATTCCGAAATAAGAGGCAATTTTTGGCCAGAGGTCTTTCCAGCGAAATAAATCACCATTGTTGATGTTGAATGCTTGATTAGCACATTGCGGATTTGTTGCTGCCCAAACAGTGGCTTTGGCTAATAGTGATGCATCGGTCATTTCAAGTAAAGCATCATAAGCCCCGAGTTTCCCCGGGAAACGAAGGGGAAGCCCCAATTCCTTGGATATCGTCGCATATACAGCGATCAATAAAGCCAGGTTCATGGGGTTTCCAGGAGTTGTCCCACCCACGACCGATGGTCGGATCGCAGACCAGGTCCATGTTTTACCAAGTTGTTGCTGCTGTAGATAGTGTTGTTGACTGCTGTTGAATTCTGGAGGCATAGGAGCTGCATCAGATTCTTTGGCTGGTGTTTTAAAGGGACCGAGATGAGCACCATATACTTTATAACCCTGCATGAGACTCACATGTTGCAGTCCTTTGGCTATGGGCTCGATTGCTGTCAGCACATTGACCAGCATCGCTACATTGGGCTCAACTAATGCCGCCCAACTGTCCCGATCCTGATAGGCAGCATAAAATATATGCGTGATCCCTGTTAATGAACTTAATTTGTCGGCACAATCAATGGGATCCAATAAATCAACAGCAATATAGCGGATCTGATCGGTATCCATTCCGCCACGACGAGACAAACCAATGATTTCCCAATTGCCCAGGGCCTTGAGATGAGCAATGAGATGGGTACTGATGACACCATTGGCGCCAACAATTAATGCGGTATTTTTTGCGATTTCCATATTGATTTTCTTATTATTTGATGATAACAAAATTAAAGGTGGGGACATTTTTAATGATGTAAAAATCGGATATAATTTTGTACATTTCTGAAATGAAGCGCTATCGGCAATTTGAACCTGTTGTTATTTCCGAATTGAAAACAAAGGAATGGACACATCCCGAACATAATCATAATCATTATGAGCTTATTTTTATTGTGGATGGAGCTGGGACACATGTGATTAATGGAAATGCCGTACCCTACAAAAATGATAGCATTTTCTTCATTGGGCCTGAAGAACATCATTATTTCGAAATTAAGGAGGAAACACATTTCATTTACCTAAAATTTACAGATACCTATATTTATCGAAGTAGAAACGGGGCGGGTACGGAGATACAGCAATTAGAATATTTGATCAAAAGCAGGGAAACCCATCACGCGGGTTTTTCGCTGGCGGCAAAGGACAGCCCCATCGTTCGCTCCCTGTTCAATGTAATTGCATTATTAAAATCTGACCCGTTTGCCAATCAGGATTTAATATGGAATCAGCTCGTTAGTATTGTAACCTTACTCATGCGCAATATGCCCGAATTGCAGACGCATAATAATAGGAATAGCGACCTACAGGCAATGTTCTGTTATATCCACAAAAATATATACCACCCCGACTTGTTAAGGTCTGAAATCATGGCCCCTCATTTTAATTTAGCTACGGATTATTTGGGGGCCTATTTTAAACGTCATGTTGGCTTAACCTTGAGGATGTATATCCATCAATATAGAAGAGCGCTTATTCAGCAACGTATGACTGCTGGCAAAATGATTTTAAAGGAGATCGCAGAAGAATTTGGATTGACGGATGTCAGTCATTTAACCAAAATTATGAAAAAGAAAATCTAAATATTTAAAACAATATCACGATGAAATTACCCTTTCAAATTTATGATCCGGAATGGAAAAGGCAATTTGAACTAATCAAAATGGAACTGGAAAGTATGCTTGGACCTTTAAACCCACAAATTGATCATATTGGCAGTACAGCAGTGGAGGGGCTTTCGGCAAAACCTGTTATTGATATACAATTGGGATTAAAAAATGAAAGCGATCTCGATCGGTTACCCGGTTTTATGGGGGCGCCAAATATCGTTTATTATGAAAAGTATAACAAAGAATGGCCTGAACGGCGCTTTTTCATTTGGCTTAAGCAAAATGCCGAAAAAAATGGAATTCCTTCGATCATAAAAGCCAGTGAAGAAATCCCAGAAGCGATGCATGATCATGAGCTGCGCGTGGCACATATCCATGCCTTTGTAAAAGGATCAATGGACTGGACCAGACATCTTGCATTTCGGGAGTATCTAAAGGCTCATCCAAAGGTCAAGGAAGCTTACCAAGAGCTAAAAGAAGAACTCGTCAAACAAGAATGGGTTGATGGAAACGATTACAATATGGGAAAAGATGCATTTCTAAAAAAACAGGAGCAACAGGCCCTAAAATGGTATACTGCAGGCCAACAGATTAATCACATAGGATAGCTTTAAGCGCATTTTATTGAAAAAATTAGATCCCCTCCCGGAGATCCATCAGCGGGCCAATCCCAATCGGAAGAGCTCGTAGAATCCATTGCTTTTGACCGGGATTTTTCACCCTTGGTCCGCATCAAAAAAGAAGGAAAAAGCCTGTTGTATCATTTAGATGGAAAGCTTTGGATTGACGGAATTGAACAACATGCTGCAGATATGTTTGTGGTGGTCAGAGATGGTTATTATGGTGTACTTAAGGAAGATGGTGATCTGATAGTACCCTTTGAATATGACCATATTGATTTGGCAACCAAAAAATTGAGGTGGAAAGCAAAGGAGATATATGAGCTTTTATATCGGGGTATTCCTGAGATCAACAGTATTGCTATCCAGCTGGATGACCAACAGTTTCTGCTTGTCATCAAGATGCATAGTCGTTTGGAATTCTCTATTTTAAATTTTTGCCAGCAGCAGGAACTTGCGATGCAATTTATCCAAATAGAGGATATAGATCATGGACAGCTCGAATAAAGACATGCTGCTGATCCGATTTTTGTCAAATTATTGCAGCTTAAACAAAACATTTCTTGGCCTAAGGAGTTATTCTTAATTTGCAGGAGAAAGGATTGCTGAAGCATCCTTTATGAGTTTGTTTACATTTAAATCGAGATCAATTTAATATCAAGTATGAATACAGTATCAATTAGGGCATTCGGAACAGAATCGCCGACAACAGATCTAAAACAGTTAGAAATTCAACGTCGTGAGGTAACGGCAAAAGATGTCGAGATCGATATTTTATATTGTGGGGTTTGCCATTCAGATTTACATACTGCCCGTAACGAGTGGGGCGGTACAGTTTATCCCAACGTTCCGGGTCATGAGATTGTTGGGCGAATTACAAAAGTAGGTGCCGACGTTACAAAATTTAAGATAGGCGATTTAGCAGGTGTAGGCTGTATGGTTGATAGCTGCCGCGAATGTGAGAGCTGTAAGGAAGGACTGGAGCAATATTGTGAAAATGGAAATATTCAAACCTATAATAGCCATGACAAACATTTGAACGGACAAACTTTCGGGGGTTATTCCGAACGGGTGGTTGTCGATGAAGATTTCGTACTGCACATTCCAGATAATTTAGAGCTGGCTGCCGTAGCACCCTTGTTATGTGCAGGAATCACGACCTATTCACCCTTGCGTCATTGGAATGTGGGGCCTGGTAAAAAGGTCGGGATCGTAGGAATAGGAGGCTTGGGCCATATGGGCGTAAAAATTGCCAAGGCGATGGGGGCCAAAGTTGTGGTGATCACAACATCTGCATCAAAAGTCGATGATGCCAAGCGTTTGGGGGCGGATGAGGTAATTTTGTCGACCGATCCGGAACAGATGAAGGATAACGTTGGAACATTACATTTTATTTTAGATTGTGTATCGGCCCAACATGATATAAATGCATACCTGAGCTTACTGAAACGTGATGGCAGTCTTACCCTTGTTGGCGCTCCGGAGCATCCACTTCCCGTGGCACCTTTCAGCTTGATCCCAATGCGTAAAAGTTTTGCTGGTTCCATGATTGGTGGAATTGCTGAAACACAAGAAATGTTGGATTTCTGTGGAAAACACAATATTACTTCTGATATCGAGTTGATCCGTATCCAAGATATTAATGCGGCTTATGACAGACTGCTAAAAAGCGATGTCAAATATAGATTTGTCATTGACATGGCAAGTTTAAAAAATTAATATACTCCAGGATGAAAGACTGAACCAATTTAAAGAAAAAGATAATGCTTGCTGAGTTTGGTTCAGCTTTCTGATCGTTTTGGCATGAGAAAAAACAAAGTCGTTTTATTTTGGTTTCGGCGGGATCTACGCCTCAATGATAATGCTGGTCTAGCGAATGCATTTGCAGCTGGATTTCCGGTGCTGCCTATTTTCATATTTGACAAAGGCATCTTAAAACAATTGGAAAACAAAGCGGATAGGCGTGTTCATTATATTCACCAAGCTTTGGAAATGATAAATAATGAGCTGAAAAGTTATGGTGCTACATTAATGACGTTTTATGGCAATCCCTTGGAGATTTATAAAGACCTGTACCAAAAATTTGATATCCAAGGGCTGTATTGCAACAGCGATTATGAACCAAAAGCTATCCAACGGGATCAGGAAATTTTTGATTTTTTTAAAGAAAAAGGAATTTTATTTAAAGCGACCAAAGATCAGGTTATTTTTGACCAAAACGATATCTTAAAGGATGATGGTATGCCATATGTTACCTATACTCCATATGCAAAGAAATGGAAAGCTAAGTTAATGGCCGAGCCAGAACAGGGTTATTTAATAAATTATCCCATTGGGCCTTTCTTTCAGCAGGAACATACAGACATCATTTCTTTAAATGCATTGGGATTTAAAAAAACTGATCTGATATATGAGAGTCCCAGACTGGAGAAGGATATTATTGCGGCTTATGATAAATATCGCGATTATCCGGCTATGCAAGGTACCACCAAATTGGGGGTGGCCCTCCGTTTTGGTACAATCAGTATACGAAGATGTGTTGCATTTGCATTAAGGCATAATCTGACTTGGCTTTCCGAATTGATATGGCGTGAGTTTTTTATGCAGATCCTGTATCACTATCCCCATGTGGTGAATCAGTCATTCAGACAGCAGTATGACCATATTCCATGGCGTCAGGATGAAGAAAATTTTCTGTTGTGGTGTGCCGGTAAAACTGGATACCCGATCGTGGATGCGGGAATGCGTCAGTTAAATAGCCAGGGATATATGCACAATCGGGTAAGAATGATAACAGCAAGTTTTCTCTGCAAGCACCTGCTGATTGATTGGAGATGGGGAGAGGCATACTTTGCCCAAAAGCTTAACGATTATGATCTTTCTGCCAACAACGGTAATTGGCAATGGGCGGCAGGTTGCGGATGTGATGCCGCGCCCTATTTTAGAATCTTTAACCCCATACTTCAAGCGGAGAAATTTGATAAAAAGCAAGAATATATTAAACGGTGGGTGGAGGAGTTGGGCACTCCAATGTACCCAAAGCCGATGATAGCGCATGCGTTTGCCCGTGACCGCGCTTTAAAGATATACAAGGATAGTTTAAAATAATCGTTCGCTCACACGAAAGCGCATGCAATTTCCTTTTTTTATTCCATGAGCTTTCGGAATGAACCCCTTCTTCTAGGCTACTGATCTAAAAATGAGGCGACAAATGCATCGAACACTGCTGGGTTTTCAGCTTGCACCCAATGTCCCGCATTGGGTATGGTTTTAAATCCGGCATTAGGGAATTGTGCTAAGATGCTAACCTGATCTTCGGGCAGAATATATCTGGATTTTTCACCTGCTAGAAATAAGGTAGGTCCCGAAAAAACACCATCTTTGATGCCAACCGTAATGAATTCAGTATATTTTCGATGTAAAATATCCAAATTAAAGCGCCAGCCCAATTTCCTGTCATCTTTGATATAGACATTTTTTAATAAAAATTGAATGACGCCAGGGTCATCTAAATAATCCTGAAGCTTTGTTTGTACATCCTTGCGATTGTCCATTTGTGCAATGTCAACAGCACTGAGTGCCTTAAAGATATCGTCATGATGAGGCGGATAAGCCTTCGGGGCGATATCAGCAATAATTAATTTCTCCACTTTCTCTGGATGATCAATTGCAAATTGCATGGCCACTTTTCCGCCAAGTGAATGCCCCAATAAGAAGACGCTGTCTGCTCCAATGGATGTGATATAGTCTAAAAGATCGTTGACCATAACGGCAATGGACATATCATCACTATGGAAGCTACGGCCGTGATTGCGGAGATCAAGAAGATGCACTTGTTTTGTTTCGCCAAAATTGCGTCCGAATGATCCCCAATTATCCGCCATCCCAAAAAGGCCATGTAAGACGATTAAAGGTATGCCCCTGTTTTCAGCTCCATATATCTTGCTGTGTTGTAGTTCTTTCAATGTATCCGCCACTTTTAAATCCTATTTGTTTAACCCTTCAAGCGGGCTTTTATATCAGCTAAGATAGCTTTTGTTGATGATTTTTTGATCTATTTTATGTAAAAGATGAAGATCTATGTGGGGTATGGAAAATAATGATAAAAGAAAGACTATAAAATTCACCCAAGAGTTCAAAAATTTTAGGTGACCGGCTTATCAAAATGATAGTACATGTTGTTTTTTTGGTAGGTATTGCAGTGGTGATACATGTTATTTTTGTACTATCGAAAAACTTAATATATATATATAACAGATGAATAAAGCATTAATTGTTATTGATATTCAAAATGAATATTTTGAGCATGGTGGAATGGAGCTTGTCAATCCCGTCCCGGCGAGTATACAGGCAGGAAAGATAATCCAAAGATTTAGGGAAAAAGGTCTTCCTATCGTTCATATTCAACATATTTCCGCAGACCCTATCCACCTGCCTTTCTTTATTGAGGGAACAGAATTTGCTGAAATCCATGCGAATGTAAAACCACTACCTAACGAGGTTGTCATAAGAAAACATTTTCCCAATGGCTTCAGGGAAACAGGCTTGCTCAATTATCTAAAAGAAAACAAGATTACCGAACTGGTTGTCGTAGGGATGATGACACATATGTGTATAGACGCTACAACGCGGGCCGCGGTGGATTTAGGGTATACATGTACAGTAATTGATGATGCATGTGCCACCCTTGATTTGGAAATTAATGGTAAATGCATCAAAGCAGATGACGTTCATCAGGCTTTTCTTGCCGCGCTGGCATTTTTTTATGCCAATATTCAAAGTACAGAAAAATACCTCGCAGAGAACTAATCCTGTTGATGACTGACAGAAAAAAAAACTCTTATCTGTCAGTCATCCTATTAATAGGTTGTTCGTGCTATTATCTGTGGTCTAAACTCATGATCTGAATTCTTGGGTAAATGTGCTGATGGTTTTACCGGTCTGAGCCTTAAAAAATCGCATCAGATGATTGGGCTCAGAAAAATTCAGTTCAAATGCAATCTCATTGATGGATTTATTAGAATGGATAAGAAGCTCTTGCACCTCAAACAAAAGTCTCTGCTTAAGCAATTGTGATGCGGTTATATTAAATTGAGTTTTAACAGCATTATTAAGGGTGATTCGGCTAATTCCCATGAGCATGCTGTAGTCAGCGATTCGTTGCCTTTGTTTGATATGCTGTTCCAAGAGTCTTTTGAACTGATAAGCAAAGTTATTTTCTGGTTTTTGTGAAGGAAGCCCATTGCGTTTAGCATATTTACGGTTTAAGGTTTGTAGTAAATAGTATAACAACGAACGAATGATATGTGCACTGTCTGGTTCAGTATGAACAAGTTCTGATTTAATTTCAGTAAGTAAATTGCAAAATTTAGACATATGTGTATCATCTGCTATAATCTTTGGTGAATGGCTCAATTGGTAAAAATATAGAAGCTTATAGGTAAACAGCTTATCGGAAAAGAACTCATTTAGAAAATCTTCCTGAAAAATCAATGTGGTGAATTCCAGGTGGTCAGCGTCTACTTCCCAGGTATGCTTTTGAAATGCTGAAATGAAGATTATACAATTATCCTCCAGCTCAACAACTTGCTGAGCCAATATCAATTGTCCTTTGGCTTTTTTGAAAAAAAGAATTTCGAAAAAATCCTTATGATAGGTTTCCTGATGTGTATAGTCAGTTTCTTGATCTGTAAGGACATTCAGTAGAAACTCAACACCGCATTCACCTTTATGAAATTTTACTGTTCTCAATAGTTATGGATGTAACTCATTGCTAATGAAATATACCATTATCCGCTGTCAATATAATGGGACTTCCATCAGTAATTAAGATGGTGTGTTCATGTTGAACCATATATCCGCCTTTATCACCGACCATCGTCCAACCATCATTCAATTCAGTAGCATAGGTGGAATCGGTGGAAATAAATGTTTCAATGGCAACTACGCTATTTTTTCTAAACCGTCTCTGGTCCAATCGATTTTTATAATTGAGCAATTCATCAGGCTCTTCATGTAAACTTCTGCCGATGCCATGGCCACCAAGATTTTTAATGACTTTGTATCCTCTTTTTTTTGCTTCTGTTTCCATTAAATGGCCTATTTCAGCAATTTTAACACCCCCACGAATATTTTTTATGGTCTTTTGAAGGATTTCCTTAGAGGCATCAACCAATTTTTGATGATGATTTATGTCCTGGCCTATGACAAAGGAAGCTCCATTATCTGCCCAAAATCCATCCAGCTCGGCTGAAACATCGATATTGATTAGGTCACCTTCCTGCAGTAAGCGATTTTGGGATGGAACGCCATGGCAAAATTCGTTGTCAACACTGATGCATGTCCATCCTGGGAAGCCATAAGTAAGTGCCGGAGCTGACTTTGCACCAAAACCCGTTAATATTTTAGCGCCATATTCATCTAATTCTTTTGTTGACATCCCAACTGCTGCATATTCACACATCGCACGGAGCGTTTTTGCTACAGCCTCACTGGCCTTTTGCATTCCAGCCAATTCAGTTTCATTGGTAATAGACATGATAATTGTTTTTTATTGATACACAAATGTCATAAAAAAAATGGAGAATCTAGGGCAGAAACATTCCGCCCAGTTAATATTGCAGATGACGGCTATCAATTTTTGACGTAATCGGATAGACATCCTTATGGATGTCAATGGCTGCTTGAGATAATGGTATTCCAGCCATGGTCGTTTCGGTCCCCTGAATATGGATGTTCTTTTAGGGGGCATCTCCCCAGTGCTGGACTGCTTCGTAGTGCTTATTTTTCAGTTGTTGTTGCACCCAGCTAAAATCATGTTTTTCGATCTCAAATGCTTTGCGTTCATCCCACAGATCAGCCCGATCCAAGGATAAGCGGATCGTATTTTCTTTTTTCCAGATCAATGCACCCAATTGGCCATTGCCCAAGGGAATAGCCTCATCCCACTGCGCCGCAAGATCTGTAAAACTAAGATTATAGCTGCTGGATGGTTGCGCAGCTACCAAACGGGTCAGTAAAAAAATAAGATGAGATAGCTGTATTTCATAATTTATGCGATATGGTTTACAAATTTAATCGTCACTGTGATAAATAGCTGATACGATATCGGCTTTTTTACAGCCTATTCTTACCCTTGTTGCTCCCAATACGTCCATCAGACCCACCTTGTTCACCAATGCCTGCCCTTAACTACTTATTGCCCAGAAATGCTGATCAAATGGATATAACCAGTGCCAGTAAACCCTCACTATAGATTAAAAGTGTAACAATTGTTTGGTTATCCATATCCTGTAACTAAAATGTTATCAGCTATTTATTGATCCTAAAAAGGGGGCAACACTGATGAAAATGAAGATTATGACGACTGATGGTAATATAGTGTATGTTTCTGTTAATCTAGTTTTAGTATATACAATCATACTTATTTATTTTTATATTAAATAATAGAGACTCATTTGTCGTTATTGGACTGACTAGCATTGGAATAGTCGCATCACAATTATAAAAATAAACCTAATTACAGAAATCAAATTGAATAGACCTTATTGCTATGAGTAGAAAATTAATGGTTTTAGCATTATTGGCCTTAGCCGTTACTTGTATTGCACTCTTTACGCTGGGTAAAGAAGAAACCGTTGACTTTAGTGCAGATGTGAAACCGATCTTAAATAAACATTGTATTACCTGTCATGGCGGAGTGAAAAAAAATGGCGGATTAAGTTTTCTTTTTGAAAATGAAGCTTTTGCCCGGGCTGAATCTGGCAGGCCGGCGATTATTCCAGGGGATGCCGAGCACAGTGAGTTTATGAAAAGGCTACTTTCGGATGACCCGGAATTACGTATGCCTTATAATGCACCCAAACTGAATGATGAGGAGATTAACATTTTAAAAAGATGGATCGACCAAGGTGCAAAGTGGGGAGAACATTGGGCTTATACCTTACCCAAAGAGGTGGATGTCCCCAAGCCTTTCACCTTCGCAGGACTGTTTGGCATAAAACCCAAAGGGGTGAACAACAATATCGATTATTTTGTTCAGGCCAAATTGAAAACCAAGGATCTTACACGTGCAGATGAAGCTGATCGCAGCACCTTATTGAGAAGACTTTACCTGGACCTGATTGGTATACCGCCTACCTTGGCCGAAACTCATGCTTTTATCGAAGATGAACGTGACGATGCCTATTCCCGGAGGGTCGACAGCTTATTGGCCTCATCCAAATATGGTGAAAAATGGGCCAGCTGGTGGTTGGATATGGCACGTTATGCAGATACCAAAGGCTATGAGAAAGACGGATCACGTCATATCTGGCCCTACCGCGACTGGGTGATTAAAGCGCTAAATAAGGATATGCCTTATGACGAATTTACCATTGAGCAGCTCGCTGGCGACCTCTTGCCTCAACCCACCAAAGATCAGCTTATTGCCACCGCTTTTCACCGTAACACAATGAATAACGATGAGGGGGGAACCGACAGTGAAGAATTTAGAATGGCCGCCGTTTTAGATCGATTGAATACCAGTTATCAAGTATGGTTAAGTACCACATTTGAGTGTGTGCAATGCCACAGTCATACCTACGATCCTTTTAAATTTGAAGAATACTATAAATCCTTGGCCTTCTTCAACAATACACGCGATGAAGATACTCAGGGTGATCATCCAAAATTACGTTTCTATACAGCGGAGGACGAGAAACGTATCGATAGTATTAAGCATTGGTTGGCGGCCAATGCTGATGGAAACGCCGTAAAATCAGCGGATCTATTTTTGTACACGCTTGAACCTAAGATCCATGCGCATTATAGTGACAAGATTACGGATGGCGCTTTGTATGATACCAAATGGCTCGGTGTACGCAACGGAGGTTCTGCACGGTTGAAAGCAATTGCCCTGGATGGGAAAAAACAGCTATTCATGAACTTCTGGACCGATGTAGCTGGCGGAAAAATGGAAATACACCTTGATGCTGCACAGGGCCCCCTGTTGGCTCATGTGGATTTGCCGAAAACTGCTGGAAGACAGGTTATTCAGGCGCCGATTCTGTCGACAGCAGGAACACATGATCTTTATCTCGTATTTAAAAATCCTGCCGTGGCTGCCGGTCAGCCAATATGTATGATTGAATGGTTTGCCTTTCGGAAAGATTTTCCCAGTGGCACAGCTACCGAACATCAGCACTTTCAGCGTACTTTTTTGCAGCTTGTTAACCTGCAGCCTGAAAGTGTGCCCGTGATGATCGAAAACCCCAAAGATATGCAGCGGAAAACGAATGTTTTCCTCCGTGGTAATAGATTGACACTCGGGGAAGAAGTACAGCCGATGGTGCCGGAATCACTCAATGATTTTCCGAAAGGTGCGCCCCGAAACCGTATGGGATTTGCACAATGGATAGTCAGTAAAGAAAATCCGCTGACTGCCCGAACCTTGGTCAACCGTGTCTGGGCACAGCTGTTCGGTAGTGGATTGGTCGAGCCGCTAGGGGATATGGGGACACAGAGTACAGCACCAATTCATCGGGAATTATTGGATTACCTCGCTTTGGATCTGATGAATGAAAAAAAATGGAGCATGAAAAAACTGGTTCGGGAGATTGTTCTCTCCGGCACCTATAGGCAGGCTTCAACACGAAATGACGAAAACGTCCAGAAAGACCCCGAGAATCATTATTTCGCCAGAGGACCGAGATTTCGTCTTTCAGCCGAGCAGATCCGCGATCAGGCCTTAGCTGTAAGTGGATTGTTAAGCAACAAGATGTATGGTCCGAGTGTCATGCCTTATCAGCCGGATGGTGTTTGGATGACCGTATATAGCGGTGAGTCCTGGGTCAAAAGTGAAGGTGAAGATCAGTATAGACGTGCTGTGTACACCTTCTTAAAACGTACGAGCCCATATCCATCCTTTGTTTCCTTTGATGCATCCAGCCGGGAGGTGTGTCTGGTTGATCGTATACGGACCAATACACCTTTACAGGCGTTGGCCACGTTAAACGATCCTGTATACCTGGAAGCGGCGAAGCATTTGGGTGATATCATGGCACTTGAGGGAAAAGGGGATACAAAAAAGAGCATCAGCGCCGGGTACCGAAGGGCAATGCTCAAAGAGGCTGACCCCAAGAAGATTGCTGACCTTGAACAGCTTTATCAAAAAGCAGTGCTGGAATTTCGTAAAACACCAGCTGCGGCAGCGAAATATGTGGGTGAAGATTTGAATAAGGCTGATAGCAAGACACTGTCGTCCAGAGCTGCATACATGTTGGTTGCAAATGCATTGTTGAATCTCGATGAATTTTTGACCAAATCATAGCGGAGGCATGCAAGGTTGAGCCTCGTCATATGGCCCACTAAAGCCTGTGCAAGGAAAGAACAAGTGCAAATAATAGATTCATAGCAGCAGCATTGCTATTAAAAGATACATACATGAAAGATCTCAATAAACTCATCGAAGAAGCAAAACAGTCCGAACTGAAAGCTGTGACAAGAAGGCACTTTCTAAAAGACTGTGTTGCTGGTATTGGTGGCATTGCCCTGGGAAGTCTTTTGACAGGTTGTGGTGGATGGGGCAGCTCCAAATCAGCAGGAGATTTGGATTTAAATGCTTTAAACCCATTGATTCCTAAATCACCGCATTTCCCCGGCAAGGCTAAAAGTGTGATTTATTTACATATGGCGGGAGCACCTTCGCAGCTTGAACTGTTTGACTATAAGCCTGCATTGCAGAAATTACATAATCAGCCCTGTCCACAATCGCTCCTGGCAGGAAAGAAATTTGCCTTTATTCGCGGCGTTCCGAACATGCTGGGACCACAGGCTACTTTTAAGCAGTATGGTGATAGTGGAGCTTGGGTTTCAGATCATTTACCTCATTTTAGTAAAGTAGTAGATGAGGTTAGTTTTTTGAAAGCCGTTCATACCGATCAATTTAACCATGGTCCAGCACAATTGTTTATGCATACGGGAAGCGCACGTTTGGGGCGTCCCAGTATCGGTTCTTGGGTAACTTATGGTTTGGGCTCAGAAAATAGCAACCTCCCTGGCTTTGTGGTACTGACCTCCGGTGGCAAAACACCCGATGCTGGAAAGAGTGTCTGGGGAAGTGGCTTCCTGCCATCAGTTTATCAGGGGGTGCAATGCCGGTCTAAAGGAGATCCTGTGTTGTTTATTGCCGACCCAGAGGGAATGGACCGCGATATGAAGCGCCATCTTATTGACGCGATTAATCAGGTTAATAAAACCGAGTATGATACTTTTAAAGACCCAGAAACATTGTCGCGGATTGCACAGTATGAGATGGCATATAAAATGCAGGTTGCGGTACCTGAAGTAATGAATATCAATAATGAGCCAGCCTATATTCATGAATTATATGGTACTGAACCGGGCAAGGAATCCTTCGCGAATAACTGCCTGTTAGCGCGCAAACTTGTTGAGCAGGGAGTACGCTTTGTACAATTATTTGACTGGGGCTGGGACAGCCATGGAACAAATGCAGCAGACTCCATAGACCTTGGGTTTCGAAATAAATGCCGTGAAATCGATCGCCCGATGACGGCGTTGATTCTGGATTTAAAACAACGGGGACTATTGGAGGATACCTTGGTGGTCTGGGGTGGTGAATTTGGACGCACACCCATGCAGGAGAACAGGGATAATAGTGATATGCCTTTTCTGGGAAGAGACCATCATACAGATGCCTACACCATTTGGATGGCCGGTGGTGGTGTGCGCAATGGGATCAGTTATGGACAAACGGATGAGATTGGTTTTGCGGGAGTCGAAGGCCGGACTTCGGTACATGATGTGCATGCGACCATGCTCCATCTTCTGGGATTTGACCATGAAAAGTTTACATACGAATTTCAAGGCCGACCATTCCGTTTGACTGATGTGGAAGGTGAACTTATACAAGCTATTATTTAACGAATGAAACGATTGCTATTATTCATGCTCTTGCTGGCCAATTTTTTTCCCCTGTTTGCGCAACAACAAGAGAAACTACAGATCAGATATTATTGTACCAATTGGGGAAATACCGATTCATGGGACCGCTTTTGTGAACGTGTTAAGCAAGCTGGTTATGATGGTGTTGAAGCCTGGTTGCCCGCAGATCACAACGAACGAAAGGAAATGATCGAAGCTTTAAAAAAGTACAACCTGCGCTTAGGCTTGCTCTCGGGCGGATCAGGAACCTCATTCGAACAATACCGCGATAATTTTAACCATAATCTGAAAGAAGCCGCAGGCTTAAAACCGGATTATATCAATTGTCATACCGGCAAAGAATATTATACTTTTGATCAAATTAAACAGTTGATCGACCTAGGGCAGCTTGCCATGGAGCGGGATAAGGTGCCTGTATATCATGAAACACACCGTGGAAGATTTACTTTTGCAGCACATTTAACGAAGCAATATCTGGAAAAAATTCCTGCTTTAAGGCTGGCACTTGATATCTCTCACTGGTGCAATGTACACGAATCCATGCTTTCCGACCAAGTGGAGGCTGTGTCCCTGGCACTTTCACGAACAGCACATATTCATGCGCGGATAGGACATCCGGAAGGACCTCAGGTCAACGATCCAGCGGCACCAGAATGGAAGAGTACTGTCGATCAGCATTTGGCCTGGTGGGACGAAGTCGTTGCCCAGCATAAAAGAAATGGCGCAAAGGTGCTGACCATGACCACGGAATTTGGGCCAGCCGGCTATTTGCCAACCTTGCCGTTTACACAGCAACCGGTGGCCGATCAATGGACTGTAAATGTATATATGTTAAATCTACTCAAAGACAGATATAAAGAATGATGGCTTTCCTTGAAGAATTGATGGCATTTTTGGGGAGGTTTCATCCGATCTTAGTGCACTTACCCATTGGAATTTTGTTGATCGCATTTGTGATGGCTTTGTTAGAAAGATTCACCAAAACAAATCCCTATCTTCCTGCAATCCGATTAGCGTTGTTTTTAGGGAGTATGGCTGCCATAGGGGCTGCCATTTCTGGATTTTTGCTCTCACGCCAAGGAGGTTACGATAGTCAGGTACTCATTTATCATCAAGGGCTGGGTATTGCAGTGGCAGTATGCGGTATCCTGCTCTATCTCCTTTACCGGGAAAAAAATAAGGTCACAGCCTGGTCAACAAAAATAGGCAGCTTCCGGATCTGGTTCTTTTTGGCGGTGATCATATTACTCGCAGTTACAGGGCATTATGGTGGAACTCTGACACATGGAAAAGGTTATTTTACGGAAGCCATGCCAGAGGCGATGAAAAAAACGCTGGGGATAGAGAAAGACAGTGAAGAGCAGCTTACGGTTGAAAATGTACAAGAAGTCATGGCCTATGAGGGGCTTATACAGCCTATATTAAAACAACGTTGTCAAAGTTGCCATGGTGATCGAAAACAGGAGGGCGGACTCGCATTGGACAGCAGAGAAAAGTTATTAAAAGGTGGCGACAATGGCGATGTGCTGAAGGCTAACAGCGCGAAGGAGAGTGAGTTATATGCACGTTTGATCCTTCCTGAGGGACACAAGAAACGGATGCCCCCTAAGGGGCGTACGCCCATCAGTGCTGATCAGATAAAATTAATAGCATGGTGGATTGATCAGGGAGCCAGTTTTGATACAAAGGTGAATAAATTGCCTCAATCAGAGGAAATTGCCCACATCTTGGAACGATTGGAAAAAGGGGAGGGCGAGATTCCGGCAACATTATATGCTGACCTTCCTGAAGCCCCCATGCTTCCGAAAAAGAAAGTGGATGTTTGGCAGGCTAAAGGCATTAAGATCATTCCGGTTGCCAAGGACAATAATTTTGTTCAGGTCAATGCCATTAACTATCCTCAGTTCAATGACCAGGATTTACAGGAATTGATGGCTATCAAAGATAATATTGTTCAGCTGAAACTTGGAAAAACCGCAATTACTGACCAGGCCTTTTCGCTGATAAAAAATATGCCTGTAATTTCACGTTTACATCTTGAAAACACGAAAGTTTCAGACCAGGGCTTAGCCCAGTTGAGGGGACTCACAAAATTGAACTATCTGAATCTAGTGGGAACCCAGGTGACGGCAAAAGGACTGGAAAGCTTAAATGATATGGTTAGCCTGAAAAACGTATATATCTATCAAAGCCCAGGGAAAGATGCTAAGGTATTAAAAGAAGTAAATCCTAAAATTAAGGTTGATACCGGTAACTACGTCTTACCGTTCCTTGCGACGGATACCATTCGGTTTTGATACGTATACATGATGTACGCCTACTGTAGTTTGATAGGTGCTTTATTCGTACTTGAGTAATACTGCATACCTAAAAAAGCTACAACAAGAAGTGGCTTTTTTTAGGTATGCAGCATAGTGGATCTGCTACTATTGTTTACCTGTATTTTCCAATAGTTCGATGGCGTCATAGAGAACCCCAGCTTCGCCCCTAAAAGTTCCCGAACCTTCCGGTTTATTGTCTTTGGTATACCATTCATAGAAACCTTTATTTTTAATGACACGTTCCAGCATCGGTTGGAGCTGCTCATAGGCCTCCTGCGTGAATCCATTTTTGACCAGTTGTTGAATCATTCTGCCTCCAAACCAGGTCCAGTCACCACCATTTTGGTAGCCATATGGATACATTCCCTTGTTTTTAAAGAAACCGGCCGGGTAAGTCGGATAAATCGTTAATCCTATTGTGGCGGCACCAGCATCCTTTACATTTTTGATCATTTTGTCAAGAGAACTTTTGATTTGATCCCTGCTGAGCAAATTAGCTTCAATAGCAATTGCCGTCCCCCCATGATAATAAATTTGATTTTCATCGAAATCCTTCGGAAATGGAGAATCCTTTATGTAGATATGCGGAATAAATTTTTGATTTTTTTCATCCCAAAGATGTTTCATGCTATTATCCGCGATTGTTGTTCTGATTTTTCCCCATTTTTCTTTTTTTTCAGGAAAAAGATCCATATAGTTGTCAAGAGCAATCAAAAACATCGCATTATCATAAATATCCAGGGCGATATGCGAATTTTCATCCAGGTGTACACCCCAATCATGCTCCGGTTGTACATCCCCCCAGTCAACGGTAGTTGCCCCCCAGAGTAAACCATAACGATCATTATAGCGTTTATCCAATAAAAATTGTAAAGCATGTTCCATCCGGTCCTTGACCGGGCTGTCGCCGATTTTTTGGGAAAGGAAAGAACTGTCTTGTGTAGCCGCAATATATTTGTGTACAGCCTGGATTAGAGAGGTTTCCTGGTCGGTCTCCACCGTATTCTTGTGCGCAGCATATGCTGGGGCGAGTGGGCTTGTTATGGTATAATAATCCGAAACGCCATTTTTTAAACTGGATTTTTTTACAAAACCGTCAGCAATATTGCCGTCTGCTCCCTGTAGTTTAAAAAAAAGGGCCAACTGCTCTTTGATCTGTTCATGGGGATGCACCTTCGTTGCCAAGGTAATAAAGGTGTTATAATCTCGGATCCATACCTCATTATACCCATCACCGGCATTGAATCCCGTCTTGACAATATTTGTTGCCATCTCTTTGACAAGCTGAAGGCTACTGTCTTTTTGAACTGTTTCTTGGAGATTTGTGTTGGCAGACCGATTATTTCCCCCTGTACAGGATAGGATTAAAAATGATGACGATAATGCGAAAAATAAATTTCTCATAATACTGTTTCTTTATAGTTTTTATTCTTAGATTAACATTTAGCGTCCTTTACAAAGGATTGTATTACCTTAACTGTACCTGTGCCCAGGTTGCGAAGTGAGTACGAGTTGGCCGCTGCCGGTACAGCAAATGTCTCTGCATAATGAAAGACTTTTTCCATGCCATTAGCTGTTGTTAAGGCTATGGCTTCACCTTCCACCAGCATCATAATATGGCATTGTCCTTTTGTTTCGATATTGACACCATCCTCAAATTCATACCGGCAAACCGCATAGAAATGATCTTCATGTGTCGGTAAATGTACTTTTTTTGATTGTACATCGAGCTCATGATCCGCTGGTTGGGATATGAGCGTACGTTTTACAACATCACCTTTTCGGGTGAAGTTCAGATTGGAAAATGCACGTTCAATATTTAGTGGACGCGGTTTTCCATCTAAATCCGGGCGAACCCAATCGTACATTTTGAAGGTGTAGTTATAGGGCGTAGCACTAATTTCCAGTACCAGGTTATTGACACCGGATGAATGGACGGTACCATGGGGGATCAAGTATAATTGGTGTTTTTGAGATTCAAATTTTTGCACGTACTTCTCTATGTTCAATGCAATCCCTGTATGAAAACTCTGCTCTAGTGCCGCGCGGAAATCGTCAGCTTTTATATCCTCCTGAAACCCCAGGTACACCTGTGCATCCTCTTTTCGGTCCACAATATAATAAGACTCATCCTGTGTAAAGTTTTCACCAAATTCTGCCTTCGCATAAGCCGGGCTAGGGTGGCACTGAATGGATAAATTGCCACCATCAAAGGTGTCAAGGAAATTGAAGCGTATCGGAAATTCCACATCAAAGCGTTGCTGTGCCTTTCCCAAGACATTCAAACTTTCCTGATACATCAGCAGGTCGAACGAAATTTCGAGAACAAGTCCATTGTCTTCGAGTAATATTCCATTCTCGGGAACGATCATTTCAAACGACCAGGCATAATTTTTAGGTTGCTGATCAATACCAATCAGGTGTTCCTTCATCCATTGTCCACCCCATACGCCTGGTTCAAATGTCGGTCTTACCCGAAAGTAATTTTCAGACATGCGGGATAATGTAGCTTGCAGATCTTGCCCAACCATCCAGGGCAGTTCCGTTGCTGACTGCTGGTCAGCTATAATTTCTATGCGAGGCAGTATGCTTCGTTTATGTCGGTTTAATATTTCCCAGTCGACGAAATAGTAGCGTTTATAGGTTTCTTTTTGGTCTGTAGGGACCGAACAACCCAGATTCCAGGCTTGTCCGGCACGCATGCGCTGAATAAGGACATTTTTGGGGAGGTCAATGTACATGACCGGATGGGCACCTTCAAGCAAGGCGGCGCCAATGCCATAAAAAATAATATATTCTCCGTTTGTTGAGGCCCTGACTATTTCTTGGAGATGAGCCAGTTTTTTCTGATCAAAGAGTTCCGATAGGTGGAGTGAGGCCTTTTTCCCAAATAAAGGATCTTTACCGCCAAGGTATGGGGCAACTTTCTCCTGTATGATAGCTTCAGGTAATAAGGCTGTTTCCATCGAAATCAGTTTTACCTTGATCCCCTGATTAACAAATTCCTGTTCGATTTGAGATAGGGGCAGTTTCCAGTTTACCCCAACAAATCCATCTATGCAATGTATATTATGTTGGATCAGGTGGGCGACAAGCTCCTGATAGGAATTTGACAGCTTCCCTTGAACTGGAAATGTGGGTAAGATGTCGTACTGAAAAGACGTAGTTTGACTATTGGAATACATAAGATATTATTATTGCGTATTAAAAAATGGATTTAAATGATATTAGGGATTTGATCCTTGACCTGTTGAAGTTTGCCGTGATTTTTCAATCCAATATTTTTCGATATCCTCTAGCGGTTTGCCCTTGGTTTCTGGTAAATACATCAACACAATGACAAAAGCGAGGGCACAGAAAAAAGCAAATAACCAAAAGGTATAGCTGGCACCCCATGATGCGAGGAGGATCGGTGTCAATTGTCCCACAATAGCGTCAGAAATCCACATGACCATAATACTGATGCCCATGGCACGTGCGCGTATCGCATTGGGGAATATTTCTGCCGCCACCACAAATTTTAAGGGGCCTATTGAAAAAGCAAAGAAAAATAAGAATAGGAGTATAGAAACAATCAGTGCAATATTGTTTGTATGTTCCTGATGGAAAAAATAGCCCGTTACGAGCAGACTGATACTGGCGCCCAAAGTTCCTATAATATATAAAGGTCTTCTTCCCCAATTGTCTACTTTCCATATAGCAAAGAAGGTAAAAAGTACATTTGCCACACCAAAGAATATTTGGGCATGGTAAGAACTGTTCAAAGAAATACCCGATTCAAGCAGGATACTGGGGCCATAATAGACGATGGCATTAATTCCACTGAGCTGGGAGAATAGGGGGAGGAATAAGCCCAATAAGAAGGCCCTGCGATATATTGGTGAAAAAAGCGTGCTGATATGACCTTTGGAAGCGCTGGGGGAGTCCTGCAAATCAAGGAGCCCCAGGGATGCACTTATTTCCGCTACTTCTGCAGTCCGGCCATTCTTGGAAAGCCAACGGGGGCTTTCAGGAATGAAGAAAATGCCTATGCACAAGAGTAGTGCCGGTATTGCACCGACCAAAAACATCCCGCGCCAGAGTTCATTTTGCTGCATAGAACCATATTGCAATAACAGATAATTGCTCATGTATGCAATGAGAATCCCGAAGGTAATGGCTAATTGATAACAAGTGACGGATCTCCCTCTGAATTTACTTGGTGATATTTCCGCTAAATATAGGGGTACAACGATGGAAGCCATACCAACACCGAGCCCGCCAATGCTTCTGCTCAAAAGCAATAAGGTATATGTTGAGCTGAATCCACAGCCGATTGCAGAGAGTAAGAAAAGGAGCGAGGCTAGGGTAAAAGCTGGTTTTCGACCGTACTTGTCCGTCAAACTCCCGGTAAACAATACACCGATAATACAACCAATCAATGCAGAGCTCACAAAAACACCTTCCTGTATGGGTGATAAGCCAAAATATTCCTTTACCAAAGGTAGTGCGCCGGCGATGACAGCCATGTCAAATCCAAATAAGAGGCCTCCAAGTGAGACGATGCATAAAATAATAATAAATTTGCTTGACATACTCGGTTTACTAGTTAAATGTATATACATACAAACATATGTCTATTTTTTTAATTATGCAAAAAATCTTATTTTAGCTTAAGAAATGCATATCATGAATTTGAAAATAGATCATAAAAGTCCTGTTCCCCTGCATATACAAGCAGAAAATTTGTTGAGGGAATTAATTAAGCAACCCGAATATATTGAGGGGAAATTATTGCCTAATGAAATTGAATTGGCAAAGAGGCTTGCGATTTCACGTTCTACACTGCGTCTGGCGATCAATAAGTTGGTTTATGAAGATTTATTGATCAGAAAAAAGGGGATTGGTACCAAAGTCGCTAGTTCAAAATTTAGCTCAAAGTCGAAGAACTGGCTTAGTTTTTCCCAGGAGATGAAAAATCGTGGAATCGAAGTGAAGAATTTTGAGCTTCATGTTAGCTGGGTCATCCCAGACAGAGCCATTACAAGGTTCTTTCATGTGGACGCGAACCAAAAGCTATTAAAACTCGAGCGGCTAAGAGGGAAAAAAGATGACCCTTTTGTCTATTTTATTTCTTATTTCCACCCGCGTATTGGCCTGACCGGAGATGAAGATTTCAAACGTCCTTTGTATGAAATGCTAGAAGCCGACTATCATGTTGTTGCAGATCTTTCACAGGAAGAAATCGATGCGATGGCAGCAAATAAGTTTATCGCCGAAAAATTGGAGATCAATGTTGGAGATCCTATTTTGTCCCGAAAACGATTTGTGTTCGACCAAGCCGGAAAAGCTATTGAGTACAATGTGGGATTCTATCGGGCGGAGAGCTTTACCTATACAGTCGAAAGTAGGCGGGATTATTAATTGCTGTGATTTTACAATATATAATTCCTGTAGCTATGCTAGCTACAGGAATTAGGCGATAAAACGAGCTTATTGCTGTTGACCTACTGTGTTCTTTGCCCATTGATTCATCAGGCTGATGGCTTTGCTTAACACACCTGCTGAGCCTTTGAATTTGCCGGATCCACTAGGGACATTGTTTTTTCCGTACCACTCATAAAAGCCTTTGTTTTTGACAACTCGGTCAATCATCGGTTGTAATTGCTCATAGGCTTCCTGATAGAAACCGTTGTGCACAAGCTGTTGGATCGTCCTCCCCCCAAACCAGGTCCAGTCACCTCCGTTTTGATACTGATAATGTTGTGCCATGCTACCCTTGAAAAAATTGATCGGGTAAGTGGGGTATAAGGTTAACCCAATGCTTGGCATGCCTGATAATTGTACATTTTGTAACATCTGTTTGTTGACAATCTTTATCTCATCATGCGTCAGCAGATTTGCTTCAATGGCAATGGTTGTCCCACCATGATAATGGATTGTATTTTCATCGAATCCTGCAGGGAGTGGAGATCTATCGGGGTAGATATGTGGAATAAATTTCTGTTTTCCGTGGTCCCATAAATAACGTCGGCTGTTTGTTTCCAAGGTTTTTTTAAGGCCTTCCACTCTTCTGTTTTCGTAGCATTGGGTAACATGTCGATCAGTGTTTTCAATGCTATAATGAGCATGGCATTGTCATAGATATCGATAGCCTCGTTGGAAAGCTCATTAGGTATTGAGGTCCCTTGCCCAGATCTGTGAATAGCCACTCCCAGCATTAAATCCCTCTTTGATGATCTGGCGGGCCAAACTATCCACATAGCTTAACTTCGTATCTGCTAGGATGGTTTTTGCAAGCTCAATTTGTGGAGTATGCTGTTGGGCCGATGAGCTGCTGGCTAGTAAAAAGAGGGTCAGACTAAATAATGTTAATTTTTTTTTCATTTAAATTGTGTTTATAATTTTTAGTTGAAGGTCAATTTTATTTTGTATGTATATACAATCAAAGCTATGAAAAAATATTATTATTTATGTATTCATGCTTAAGCAGCCTTATTTATAGCTGGAATACGAAAATTTTGTTATTTCTCTTATGATTACAGTGGTTTTTCAAACCCTATTATTTAACTTATGTTTATACATATATTATTTTTTGTAAATTTGCCTTGAACCTAACGGAGAATTATGATTAAATGCATCTTATTTTACTTTTGTGGTTTGCTCATGGGTATGACCTGTGTGCTTGGCCAGCCTACATTCGATTTAACCAGATATGTAAAACCCAATATAGGTTCTGCACACAGTCGATATTTCTTTTATACCCCCGCGGCAGTTCCTTTTGGGATGGCCAAACTTGCTCCAAGTACCAATGGAAGTGTTGGAAATAAGTCGGGATGGGAAGCGGTAGGCTATGATGATAGGCACCATTCTATCGCGGGTTTTGCCAATTTTCATGAATTTCAGATTGGGGGGATTGTCTTCGCCCCATCTGTTGGCAGGCTTAAAACTGTTCCTGGACAATTGGATCAACCAGCAAGTGGCTATCGTTCCACATTTGATAAGCAAGAGGAATTTGCGACTGCTGGATATTACAAAGTCAGGTTAAAAGATTATGATATTGTTGCGGAGCTGACAGCAAGCAAACGTGTCGGATTTCATCGCTATACTTTTCCGAAGACGGATGCTGCCAATATTCTATTTGATATTGGCCATGTCATGGGTGAGAGTGGGCCGGTAGTGGATGCCGAAGTAAATTATGACGAGCAAAAGATTTGGGGCTATGTGGTTACAAATCCGGTCTATGTGCAAAAATATCAGCCGGGTGCAACGATTAAGATGTATTTTTTTGCTGAAATAAGCAAACTGCCGAAATCATTTGGTACGTTCAAGGATGAAGACAGGTACGATCAGCATAAAAGCATCCAGGGAAAAGGTGCAGGCCTATTTCTCCGATTTGACACAAAGCAGGGCGAAGCTATCGATATAAAAACAGGGCTCTCTTATACTTCTGTTGAAAATGCGCGTTTAAACTTAACGCGGGAAGCCAAAGGACTATCATTTATAAAAGCCAAACATCAGGCCCTTGAAACCTGGAATAATGCACTTTGGCGCATACGTGTTGAAGGTGGAAAGGAAAATGACCGTATCAAGTTTTACACTGGATTATTTCATGCATTGCTTGGACGGGGACTTGCGAGTGACAGCAATGGTGCCTATCCTAAAAATGATGGAACAGTTGGACAGATTGCCCTCAATGCCCAAGGAAACCCAATACATCAGCATTATAATACAGATGCGATCTGGGGTGCGTTTTGGAACCTTACGCAGCTCTGGTCCATTGCTTATCCAGATTATTATAACGATTGGGTTCAAAGCCAATTGTTGGTATATCGGGATGCTGGCTGGTTGGGGGATGGTATTGCCAACAGTAAATATGTTTCCGGTGTGGGGACCAATTTTACAGGATTGGCAATTGCAGCAGCATATAATGTCGGTATTCGTAATTACGATGTGAATCTTGCTTACGAGGCTGTTCGAAAAAATGAATTGGAAGCAAAGGGACGGATTCCCGGAGCCGGAAAATTGGATGTAGGTGTCTTTGTCAATAAAGGATATTCACCTTATATAAAAGATGATGGGGGGAACCCCGAATTGATGACCAGTGGATCTCCGTTTGGTGCTTCTCATACACTGGAATATGCTTTTTCTGCTGCTGCAGCAGCCCAATTTGCCCGCCAGCTGGGGCATGAATCGGATTATGCCAAATTGCATAAACTTTCAGATGCATGGAAGGTATTATACGACCCGACGACCAAGTTTATGCGGCCCAAGGACAGTGTGGGGAGCTTTATCTCCAATTTCAATCCCACTGAACCCTGGCGCGGCTTTCAGGAAGGGAATGCCTGGCAATATACATTTTATGTTCCGCATGTACCACAAGAATTGGTTAAACTGGTGGGAAAGGATCTTTTTAATCATCGATTGGACAGTATTTTTACCGTATCCCAAAAAAATGTATTCGGTGGAGGTACACAGATTGATGCATTTGCAGGAATTCAGAGTCTTTATAATCATGGTAATCAGCCTAATCTACATGTTTCATGGCTGTTTTATTTTTCGGAAAGACCAGATTTGAGCCAGAAATGGGTGCGGGCAATCTGTAACGAGTTTTATGGTACCGATGGGATACATGGGTATGGTTATGGCCAGGATGAAGATCAGGGACAACTTGGTGCCTGGTATGTCTTGTCAAGTATGGGATTATTTGATGTACGCAGCCTGACCACAAAGGATCCCGCATTTCAGATCGGTGCACCACTATTTGATCAGGTTACCATACAACTGCCAAAGGCCATACGGAAAAATAAATTTATAATTCGGGTAAAGAAAAGCGATGCGGACAGTTTTCTGGTAGATCAGATCCGATTGAATAATCAGCCCTGGGCTAGTTGGTCGCTTCCTTTCGAACAGTTGCTCAAAGGTGGGGTTTTGGATCTTCAATTAAAAAGTAAATAGCCCCATATGGGGCTATTTAGGGATAGGTTGGTTGTTGATTGCCCTACGCGATTTCAGCAATGAAATTTCCTTCTTGATCCAAATCAGCTTTGTGGGTGGCAATCTGATGTAGATTAATGTGGCCTATAACATATTTAAAATCTGCAGCGTAATATCGTTCAGTGATTTCGTTAAAATTCAATTTCTCAATTAACTTATCGTCGGTGTATCTCAAGTATACCTTAATGACATAATCTTGGCTATAGTGTAAGGAGCTTGAATCCAGATGTTTTTTATATTCATAGCGGTAGCCATAGCGTAATGCCGCAATATCTGACAAAACTGCTGAGCCCGTCGGGTGACCACCAGCTCCCTTGCCATAGAAAAATTGTTCATCTGCAAAGGCCGCCTTGACCAATACCCCATTATTCTCGTTCTCGACATTATAAAGCATGCTCTCCTTGCTCACTAAACGAGGTAATACATAAAGCACCACTTTATTGCCATCAATTTCTTTGGCCGTAGGTATCAACTTGATCTTGAAATTCTTTTCCTTTGCAAAACGAATATCTTGGTGCCCCAATTTATCGATACCGATATTGAATACATCGTCAGGTTTGACATAAATACCATAGGCATGTGATGCGACAATACAGACCTTGAATTTAGGATCATAACCCCCCACATCCAAGGTAGGGTCGGTTTCTGCAAATCCGAGCTCCTGTGCTTTTTTTAAGGCATCAGCATACTGTTGATTTTCATTGAACACCTTCGAAAGAATATAGTTGGATGATCCATTGAAAATTCCGCTGACAGAATGTAACAACTCATTGTCATAATATTCTTCTAGATTCCGAATAATGGGAATACTGCCACATACTGCTCCTTCATAAAGTAAGCTTGTTCCAAATTCATGTTGGATGTTTACCAATTCCTCCAAATGGTTGGCAATCATTTTTTTATTGGCAGAAACTACATTTTTTCCAGATTTCAGGGCACGCACAGTTAATTGATAGGCTGCCTCTGCATCATCGATTAGCTCAACAACGGTGTTGATATCCGGATCATTTAAGATAGCCTCAGCATCGGTAGAAAATAAATCGGCTGGTAAAGACCGTTTTTTATCAGCATTTTTAATGACGAATTTCTTGATTTCCAGATTAAGATTTTTGGTTTTGATGATGTCATATAGACCCTGGCCCACAACCCCAAATCCAAACATCCCTATCGTTAATTTGTTACTCATATTTCTTCTTAGATTCTCTTATATTAATGTTTACTTCTCTTATACTAATTCATTGATATATTCTTTCTTATCTTCTAGGAAAGTAGTAATGATTGCTGTTAGTTTTTTTGTTTCGATCAAAAAACCATCATGGCCGTAGGTCGATTCAATTTCCTGATAGCAGGCATTAGGAATATGTTGAGCAATAAATTGCTGTTCTTCAGGAGGGAAAAGCAGGTCAGTGTCAACTCCTAAGACCAATGTCGGACAGGAGATACTGGCCAGTGCAGCTGTTATAGATGCTCTGCCCCGTCCCAGGTTATGGCTGTCCATTGCTTTTGTCAGGTAAAAATAACTGTAAGCATTGTAGCGCCGCACCAATTTTTCGCCCTGATAATTCTGATATGAAGCAGCTCGGTAATGATCACGTTTGTTCGGATCGTCATCTTGCTGCGTATGCCCATAGGTTGTATAATTACGGTAAGATAACAGGGCAATAGATCTGGCGACTTTGAGGCCTTTTATGCCTCCATCCGGATGGTTAGCATAAAAAGTTCGGTCAGCAGTAATCGCTAGCCGTTGACTTTCGTTAAATGCGATGCCCCAAGGGGAGTGTACTGCATTGGTGCCTACAACGATAAGATGATCGATCAAGATTTCATTTGAAGCTGCCCATTCCAATGCCTGTTGCCCACCCAAAGACCCGCCTATTAAAACCGCTATCTGTTGGATGGCAAGATGAGCAGCAAGTAACTGATGGGCCTTAACTAAATCTTTGATCGTAAATTCCGGAAAAGAAAGGTAGTAAGGTTGACCAGTTAATGGGTTGATGGATAGCGGATTGGTTCCATTATAAGCTGAGCCAATCACATTTGCGCAGATGATGCAGTAATCGTCTGGATTGAATAGCTCCGTTGCCCCAAAAAGGCCGGGCCACCAATCCAGTACATTCGCATTTGCTGTTAGCGCATGGCATACCCAGACCACATTATTATGTGCTGCATTGAGCTCCCCAAATACTTCATAACTGATCTGTAGATCAATAATTTCCTTTCCATTCTCAAATACAAAAGGCTTAGGGTGTTGATAGATATGCCTGCTCATAGGATGCTTAAATGTTGATCGTTTATTGACTATTTGATTTTATCAAATGCTTGTTGTAGGTCGGCTTTGATATCATCAATGTGTTCTATTCCTACCGAAAGACGCAATACTCCTGGAAATACTCCAGCATTGGCTTGATCCTCTTCGCTTAGCTGTTGATGCGTAGTCGCTGAAGGATGAATGATTAATGATTTGGTATCGCCCACATTGGCTAGGTGACTGATTAATTCCAGGCTATCGATAAAGTTATTCGCTTTTTGGGCCGCATCACCTTTTAATTGAAATGAAAGTACAGCACCATAACCATTCTTAAGATATTTTTGTGCATTGGCAAAACTTGGCGAGCTTTTCAATCCCGGGTAATTTACTTTTTCAACTTGTGGGTGAGCTTCAAGCCATTTGGCAATTTCTAAGGTATTGTCAACATGGCGTTGTACGCGTAACGACAGTGTTTCTAGTCCCTGAAGCAGGAGGAAAGAATTGAACGGCGAGAGGGCAGGACCAAAATCCCGCAAGCCTTCCACACGTGCCCGAATAGCAAACTGAATATTTCCAAAAGGACCATTTTCACCAAATACTTCAGAAAAAACCAATCCATGGTAACCTTCGGAAGGTTCGGAAAATTGTGGGTATTTTCCATTGCCCCAATTATAATTTCCACCATCAATAATTACCCCGCCGATGCTGGTTCCATGACCACCGATCCATTTGGTTGCGGATTCAACAACAACATGTGCTCCATGTTCCAATGGTTTGAATAGATAGCCTCCCGCTCCAAAAGTATTATCGACAATCAGGGGAAGATCATATTTTTTTGCAACTGCGGCAATTTTTTCAAAATCAGGAATATTGAAACTTGGATTACCAATAGTCTCTACAAAGATCGCTTTTGTCTTCTCATCAATTAGGGCTTCAATCTTATCTGATTCAGCGTCTGTAGCAAAACGAGCTTCGATACCCAATCGTTTAAAGGCAACCTTGAATTGGTTAAATGTACCCCCATACAGATTGGATCCAGCGACAAAGTTGTCACCATTTTCTAGGATATTGTTTAATGCAATAAATTGTGCTGCCTGACCCGATGCGACGGCAAGTGCCGAAACACCCCCTTCAAGAGCCGCAATACGTTGTTCAAAAACATCTGTGGTCGGATTCATAATCCGTGTATAGATATTCCCGAATTGTTTTAATGCGAATAAATTGGCCCCATGTTCGGCATCTTCAAATACAAATGAGGTGGTTTGATATATGGGTACAGCTCTGGAACCTGTTGTAGGGTCAGCAACTTGTCCGGCATGGACCTGTAATGTTTCGAATTTTAGATTTTTGTTTGAAGACATAATATCTTAGATTTTAAGGGTTCAAAAAGAATGATTAACGAGAAAAAAGAAGCATACACACCTTCATAAAGGTCTGTTAAATCGCATCCAAGAAAAAGGAAATGATCTTTAACAAGTTGGAAAGTGCATATGCATACGCATTCGCATAGACATGGCGGTGCTATGTATTGCTCTTTTACTTGTTAAATGGTCTGTCTGTAATGTAATAATCATTGTCTTATTTCATTTATATGCTCCAAAACGATATTGTTTTGGACAGGATTTGGCACCTTTTCAAGCAAATTGAAGGTTGCCAGTGGGTCATTGAGCCAGTCTCTCGCCACTTCTTTATAAATCAAGACCTGCTGATTAAGGAAGGTGTTGATTAGAAATCTTCATTTGAAGACCTTGCAAATATAAACTTCTTTTTTAGTAATGCAAAAGAAAAGCTGTTTTTTTAGTTAAACTATTTTTGGATGGGAACTGTTCCGGAAAGGAATTAGCCGGTTGTTTGGTACCAGGAGGTGAGCGGATGTTAATTCAGTATTTCTCGTTTGGCTTTATTTAGATTGATATGTTCAGCGATTTGTTCCAAATCTGTCAAAAGCGGTTTTAACGCATTGATTCTGTCGTACAGATCGCCCTGTGCATGGACTTGATTCTTTTTACTCAATAAAATTGAAAGCCCGACCAAATGGGAATTGATTCGATAGGATAGTGCCTGGAAGTAATGGATATATGTCCAGTCCAACCATTTATGTTCAGGTTCTTTGCGCATCTGATTGATAGAGGCGGAGAATAATGCCATGGCTGTTTGTGCCTTTTTCCTGGCCAACCGTAGATCAAAGGAACTCTCTAAATCATGATAAAGACCTTTGTTGATGACTTCAAAGTAATACTGATTGTAAAGTGATACTTCTTTGGCCAATTGGATCATGCTCGTACTTTGGCGGACTGGGATCAGGTAGTATCCGACAATAGTTAAGAAGGCACCTATTAGCGTAAACGCGATGCGGCTGCCTAAGATCAGGTTAATATTACCCTCAAATAGGTTTAAAGCGATGACTATTCCAACGGTGATAAAAATAACACTAACCATGTAGTTGGAACGATTGAACAGAAAAAAGCCAAAAAGACCTAAGGTGGAAATAAGGAGGAGCAGAGTGATGTCATGACAAGCCGATAAGCAAAATAGACCGGTCAAAATGCCAGAAAATGTTCCAACGATCCGTTCAATATTGCGGCTTTTTGTCATCGAAAATGCGGGCCTGGCAACAATGGCGATGGTGAGCAGAATCCAATAGGTATATTTAAAATCCAAAAATAAGATACCGATTAAGGCGCCGACACTAAAGAGCAATGCCATACGGAGGGCAAAGCGAAATAAAGGGTTTTTAGTATTGAGCTTATCCTTGATCTCATGCAGACTGCTTAATGGGCGATTGATGAATTGTTGATACTCTTCCGTTCCGATTCTGTTTTTGATTTCCTGATTTTGGTAAAAGGCAACCTGAATACGGTTGAGTACTTCGATGATCGCCTCAATATTGGTCACAATGGAGGAAAGGATCGGCTTTGCTGGTCCATTCTGCTGTTCCTGGATAGCGTTGAGCTTGCTTAGGATCTCGTTGATTTTAATATTGTTGTAATACAATTGATGTTCGTAACGGAACCTAGTTTTTGGGTGTGAAAAGCTCTCAATTTCCAACGCTAAAAGGTTGATGGCATGCCGAATAAGGGGAAGACTGCCGGTCGGGGAAAGGTTTTTGCGAATGGCATCATAGTCATGATCAAGGGCAATGATCAGTTCATGGAGATCAATTAAACCATAGACCTGGCTGAGCCAGTAATTACTTTTATGCCACTGATAACCAATGATTTTTTTTTCACGAAATAACAATGAGCGAATTTGCTCCTGTTGTTCACTTATTTGCCCATGAATTTTTCCGACCCGGCTATACGTGAGGTTCAGCGGGATGTTGGGGTCGTAAGATTGTGCACGTATAAGCAAAAATTGGGACAGTCCATGGAAACCATTGGCCATAGCATGCCGCAAAGAACGATACGGAAGAACATAAGCTTGTAAAAGACTAAAAAAATAATAAATACAGGCTCCTGTTGCAATATGCAAACTTACAGTAATCGGTTGTTGCGGGGTCAGGCCAATAACAAAGCTCATTAAAATGAGGGTCATATTACCAATAGCCGCATAGCGGGGACCAAATAAACCATATAATGTGCAGATAAACCCAGCCAGTCCCAAAAGGATGACCAGTGGCCAATGATATGGAAATAGATAGGCGGTAAGTAAGGTGGCGATAAAGAATGTAGGTATACATATCAAGGCCGAATGAAGTTTGTCTTTCCGGTTTCCTGGCGGGTCGGTCAAGGTCGTCAATAATGAACCTACTCCAATACCGATGGCTGTATTGGCATGGGCCCCCAGAAGATAAATTGCTAAAGCAGGTAAGATGCTGATAGAAACATTCCGTAGCGCATCACCACTGTGCTCGCCTTGGACAAAGCGCATAATCTGGCCCCGCATACGGTAAAATCTTCTTTTTAATGACACGACGTTTATCAATCAGTTTGCTAATTTTTTCGGCAAAAATACAAATATTATGTTTAATATTTTATTTATTCATTTTAATTATTTTGAATATTTACGTTTTTATGAATTTTTATTTTGAATCACTTCTCTGCCAAACACCTGTGAAAGCCAGGCCCAATGAATGAGCTTCTCCTGGGATACTGGTTGAAAAACGATAAAATGGTTTACCGAAGTTATTTCTCCATTTACCGACTATTTTGGTGTTTCTGTCTATTTCTACTGGTATACATGTAATGAATACTGGATGTTTGCTGTCATCTAAATGAACTCACTATCCAATTGATGGTATAAACAAAACATAATGAACTCACAAAAAAAGAAACTGCCGTTATTCATTCTTATGGTTCTATTTTTTTTCCAGGGAGCTGTTTTTGGACAATCTGGTGGCGGAAAGCTAAATGCCATTGTCGTTGGCCAGGCTGGGCGGCCGATTCATGCTGCCAGTGTTTTACTGTTGCGAAGCCCCAGTGATATACCATTGAAAGGTACATTGTCCAAAGAGAATGGTGCGATTGAATTACAGGAAATCCCTGAAGGGAAATATACGATGCAGGTATCGGCGGTAGGGTATGCGGTCTATCGTTCCGACGAAGTCATGTTAAAGACAGGTAGCAGGCTGACCTTGGATACCATTCGCTTACAAGTAACTGCTCAGGTTTTGAGTGAAGCGCAGGTGATCGGTAAGAAACCGTTGATCGAAAGTCAATTGGATAAAATTGTGCTGAATGTGGAAAATAGTGTATTGGCAACTGGAAATAATGCATTGGAGCTTCTCCAAAAGGTGCCGGGTGTTACCTTGGACAATAAAAAAATAAATCTGCGCGGAAAAAGCAATGTCGTTATTATGCTTGATGGGAAACCTACCTATCTTTCTGCAGATGAAGTTTCTCGGCTGTTGGAAAATACCGCCTCAAATTCAATTGCGTCAATTGAAGTATTAACCAATCCACCGGCAAAATATGATGCTGCCGGAAATGCGGGTATCATCAATATCAAAACCAAGAAAAATACGCAGTTCGGTAGTAATGTGAGCTTAAACTTGAACCTTGGACAGGGAAAATATGGAAAAATAGATGGAGGCTTTCTACTTAATCATCGAAACAATTGGGTGAATTTGTTTACCTCATATAATTATAATAACAGCTTAGGATTTAATGATTTAACTATCGACCGCTCCGTGCATGATTCAGCAACAGTGACTTACTTCAATTCAGATTCTTATTCCAAGTTTCGTTACCGCGCGCATAATTTTAAATTTGCAGCAGATTTTGACCTAGGGAAACATGAGGTGCTTGGCTTTGTGGTGAATGGCAATGTGAGCGGTGGAAATTCTACACGGCAGGGAACCAATTTGATTGCCTCAGAAAAAGGAAAACTAGATTCAGTTGTATTGGGGAGTAATTTTTCGGATTTCAGCTATCATTACCTAACCTATAATCTCAACTACAAAAAAAGCTTCGACAGTTTAGGGACTGAACTGACAGCTAACGCTGATTATTCCTATTCCAAAAATCAAGATAAAAGCAATGTAGGCAACCGTTTTCTGGATGCGGATTGGGAAGAGTTTAAGATGCCCAAGGTTTTTCGAAACGATATGCTGTCGAATACCAAAATTCTTGTTTTTAAAACCGATTTTGTCCATCCTTTTGATAAGACAACCAAATTTGAAGCAGGCCTGAAATACAGTCGCGTGAAAACCGATAATAATTTGATCTATGCGAATCAAAATCACGAAGGGGAGTTTGTGCTGGACAAGAAACAGAGCAATCGTTTTTTATATCATGAAAATATTGTCGCGGCTTATTTTACCTTGAATAAATCCTTTGGCAAATTTTCGGTACAAACAGGACTCCGTATTGAAAATACAGGTTCACTAGGGAATTCAGTGACTTTGGGGCAGCAGACCAGGTGTAATTATACGGATTTCTTTCCAACGCTATTCATGCAGCAACAGATCAATGATCATCACAAACTTGGCCTCAGTTATAGCCGAAGGATAGACCGCCCGGATTATGGTGCATTGAATCCATTTATTTATTATCTGGACCAGTATACTTATCAATATGGTAACCCATATTTGAACCCACAATATACCAATTCGTATGAATTGAATTATACTTTTAAGGAACGTTACTTGTTGAACCTTGGCTACAAGAGGACCAGCGATGCGATCACGCAGGTGATCGAGAGCAATTCAGCGACCAAAGCCATTGCACAGACCGACCGGAATTTAACTTATTTCGATTATTACAATATGAATATTACTGTACCGGTTAAGCTGTTCAAATGGTGGACTACCTCCAACAATGCATCTGCATTTTACAGTAAATATAATTTTGATGCGCGTTCGGGTGCCCCGCGGCAATTGGAAAAACTATCTTTTCAGGTGAGTTCCAGTCATGATATCCATATTGGTGAAACCTCCAGTGTTGAGCTGACGGCGAATTATTTCTCTCCGGCGGTCTATGGTGTCTTCAGCTTTCAGTCGTACTATGGGGTAGACGTAGGGGCTGGAAAAACATTGTTCGATAAAAAACTAAATGTGAAGCTTGCCGTGAATGATATATTGAATACCAGGGGCAAGCGGAGATTGTCCAGCTATCAGGAAAATGGCTATTACCATATCCGAAACGGATATGATAGTCGGGTGATCCGCCTTTCACTGTCGTATCGTTTTGGAAACGTCAATATAAAGTCAGTGAATAAGAGGGGCGGCGATAATGAGGAAGACAGCCGTTTAAAAAAATAATTGTACGGGTGGGTAAAGTTTCTGCATAAACCCACTGGTATCCAACTAAAAAGAGCACCCCAGCTGGGGTGCTCTTTTTAGTTGGGAGCTATATATTAGCTTAAAAATAGAATCTCTCTCAATTTTGGAAGAGGCCATTTTTTATCGTCCACGATTTTTTCCAATTTGTTGACATGGTAACGGATCACATCGAAATATGGTTTTACCTGCTCATCGTAAGCGATTGATTTTTCACGTACATCTTCAATCTGGTTTGCTTTCTTACGTTCTTGGCGCATAGCTTCAGCTTGCTCCAGAATAGTGTTTACATGTGTTGAGATGCGTTCCACAAAATTCAATTGTGAACTGAATGCTGCTGGTGCCAGACCTAAGTCTTTAAGGCCTTTCACATTTTCAATCAATTCATTTTGGTAAGTGAAACATGCCGGAGCGATTTGGTTGTTGACCATTTCCTCGATCACACGAGCTTCAATCTGAAGTTTCTTATAGAAATTTTCCAATAAGATCTCGTGACGGGCTTCTGATTCACGTTTTGTATAGATACCCAATGACTCAAATAAAGTCAATGACTCTTCTTTCACATAGACATCCAATGCTTTCGGTGTAGATTTGATGTTCGAAAGGCCACGTGCTGCAGCTTCTTTTTCCCATTCTTCACTATATCCGTTTCCTTCAAAACGGATCGCTTTTGAATCTTTGATGTATTTACGGACAACATTTAAGATCGCAAGATCTTTTTTCGTGCCTTTTTTGATCTGTTTATCTACTTCGGTTTTGAATTCGATCAATTGTGCCGCGACGATCGCATTTAATACGGTCATTGGTAGGGCAGAATTTGCAGAAGAGCCCACGGCGCGGAATTCAAATTTATTGCCAGTAAAAGCGAAAGGTGAAGTACGGTTACGGTCGGTATTGTCCAATTTCAATTCGGGGACTTTAGGGATGCCATGCCATAAGTTGGCTTCAGCTTTTACCTTTTTGGCCACACGAGCTGATTCTACTTCTTCTAATAATTCATCGAGTTGAGAACCTAAGAAGATGGAGATAATTGCCGGTGGAGCTTCGTTGGCACCTAAACGGTGATCGTTACTTGCACTAGCGATAGATGCACGCATTAAATCGGCATTTTCAAAAACAGCTTTGATGGTATTGACAAAGAATGTCAAAAACATCAAGTTGTTTTTAGGTGTTTTTCCTGGCGACAATAGATTCACACCGGTATTGGTGATCAAAGACCAGTTATTGTGTTTTCCGGAGCCATTGACGCCAGAATATGGTTTTTCGTGTAACAATACCTTGAAGTTATGTCTCAAAGCAACTTGCTCCATCACGTTCATCAACAATTGATTGTGATCTATTGCCAAGTTAATTTCTTCATACATTGGGGCACACTCAAATTGTGAGGGTGCAACCTCATTATGACGTGTTTTTAATGGAATACCTAATTTTAATGCCTCATTTTCCAGGTCCACCATATAGGCCAATACGCGCTCTGGGATCGCACCGAAGTAATGATCTTCCAGTTGTTGTCCTTTGGCAGACATATGGCCAAATAAGGTACGGCCAGTTAACTGAAGGTCTGGACGGGCATTATATAAAGATAGGTCAACCAAGAAATATTCTTGTTCAATACCCAGTGATGGATTTACTTTAGTGACCGATTTGTCAAAATATTGTGCGACCTCGGTTGCAGCCTTGTCAATCGCATTGATGGCTTTTAATAAAGGAGCCTTGTAATCTAGAGATTCTCCGGTATAGGAAACAAATACTGTAGGGATGCAGAGTGTTTTACCAGCACCTGTTTCATAGATGAAAGCAGGGGAGGAAGGATCCCATGCAGTATAACCTCTCGCTTCGAACGTGTTACGGATACCTCCGTTAGGGAATGATGATGCATCAGGCTCTTGTTGAACCAAGGCGTCTGCGGTGAATTTTTCAATGGCTTCACCATCATCATCGGGTTCAAAAAAGGCATCATGTTTTTCAGCGGTTGAACCTGTCAAAGGTTGAAACCAGTGTGTATAGTGAGAAACACCGTGATTAAGGGCCCATGTTTTCATGGCCTGAGAAATGTGCTCAGCCAGGTCCCTTGAAATAATCTGTCCCTCTTCAATGGATGCAACTAACTCCTTATATGAATTTTTTGGAAGGTAGTCTTTCATTTTGTTTATGGAAAAAACGTTTTTTCCATAAATGTCAGTTGCTTTTTTTGTTTCAACTTTTTCAAATGGAGCAATTTGGCGTGAGCCTGCTGCTTCTACTGCTTTGAATCTTAGGTTCGACATTTGTATTTTATAATTAAATTACAGTTTTGTTGATTTTGTTTTTCAAAAGTATTGTGTTTTTGTTAAAAATTGAAATTTTTTTCAATGTTTTTTATAAAATAACTGTTATAAAATGATTTTTGGTCAAAAAAAACAGGGTAATGTAGTGAAATTACCCTGTTTTGATATTCGTTACTTGTAATCTAGGCCCCAGTCTATCCCTTTTAAGGTTGCTGGAACACCTTTCTTGAGCCAATTGGGTGCCGGAGCTCCTTTTAAGTAATGATCGAAGAATTGCTGTTCCCGAATCTGTATATCTTTCCTATTCTGTCTTTGGATTAGGTTATGTTCGTCACCATTATAATTTAACATCCACACAGGTTTGTTTAACCGTCGAAGGGCGGTAAACATTTCGATTCCTTGATACCAAGGAACGGCTCCATCGTTATCATTGGCCATGATCACGACCGGCGTATTTACTTTATCCAAATGAAACAAAGGTGAGTTTTCAATATATAGTTCTGGTGCTTCCCATAATGTTTTTCCAATGCGGCTTTGGGTATGCTCATATTGAAACTGACGGGACATGCCTGATTGCCACCGTATGCCACCATAAGCCGATGTCATATTGACCACAGGAGCCCCAGTCCATGCTGCCGCATACATATTGGTACGTGTAATGAGATGCGCAACTTGATACCCACCCCAACTTTGTCCCTGGATTCCCATTTTGGTGCTATCTACCCATGGATTTTGGGCGAGGTATTTCATGCCTGAATTGATATATTCTTCTGCTGATTTGCCGGGATGTCCGGTTTCATAGCTAATATTGGGCGCAAATACCAGATATTCGTTACTCACAAAGAAGGGTATATTTAGCCGGGAAGGCGTAGGGGCTGGGGGCTGATAGGTATGGAGGCCGTCCGACAGTTTCTCATAGAAATAAGCAATGATAGGGTATTTTTTTGCAGGATTGAAGTTCGCTGGTTTATAGAGAATGCCTTCGGCCGGATGCCCCGCAGGGGTGGTCCAGTGGACAAGTTCCGCCGTTCCCCAATTATAGTTTGCCTGTTGTTGATTAATGGCGGATAGTCGCACTTCATCCTTAAACTTACTATTATTGACGTAAATATCGGGTGAATGAACATAATCTTCCTTGCTGTATAGAATGGTTTGTTGGTCAGCGGAAGAACTGATGTTCTTAAAGCTTTTTGGCTCCACTAAGAGCATCTTCGGATCATTATGCTGACCTTTAAACTGATAAAAACCGGATTCTTTGGTTTTATTGTCAAAGGATGTCAAAAGACCGCCTTTTTTATAATCCAAAGTTAAAGCCTGATCACGGTCTTCTTCGCGGCGTAGGGGAAGATAACGTAGTGTTGTCTGGGAGGCTGCACCATATCCATTGGTCAGAATTGATTTTTTGGATCCATCCAGATTGAAATACCAGATGTCATATCTGGAGTTGACATAGATACCTTTAAAATCAGGGCTCCAAGCAGCCATACCATATCCCTGTGCAGTGCTGGGCATATCATTCTCCACATCCGCAAAAGCAGCTGGAATGCCATCATTCAAGACGATTTTTCTTTTTGAGCTCACTTGATAGGAGTTCCAGGTTCCTTTATCCTGGTCAAAATAGACTATATATTTTGCGTCGGGACTTAAGCTTGCCGTTCCCGAAAAGTTGGAAAGAATCAATTCCCGGTTTCCAGTTCTTGTCGAAACAAGATAAATATCATCCCTTGTTCTACCTTCCCATTGGCTCTCAATCCGCTTTCCAAAATCTGTGCGGGCCAAAATATATTCAGCATTTCCGTCAGGTGTAAGCATGGTCGAATTAAACGTTTCATCTGTTAAGGGGATAACATTGCGGTTGCTTTTAGGGTAAGTAACTGCGAGGAAGCTTTTTGCTAGGTCCTTTTTCAGATTGACCAGCTGCATGGGCTGCAAATAATCGTCCTGCCATCCCCATACATCGACCTTGGCATGTTCAAAATCAACTAACGTGGTGTCTTTGATCCGTGGGATAGGCGCAATGCCAAAGAAAAGCTTTTGACCATCTTTGCTAAAGCGAATGTGGCCATCGCCACTGACAGCCCAATTTTTGGGAATACCATGGCTGCTTTGCGTGGCCAAGTATTGTGCCGTATCGATGCCTGCTGAGTAATAGTAAAGATTATACTTCTTAAGCAGGGCCTTTTCATTGGAGAGATCTCCCAAATAGGCCAATTGATTTCCTGATTCGTCAAAACTGAAGTTCTTATAATCGCCCTGACCATTTGATATTTTCTTTAGATTTTTAGTGGTTACATCATAGAGGTAAACCCCAGATTCCTTTGATAGGCCCTCGTTGGCATTTTTGGTCTCTACTTTCTTGGAGAAAACAATTTTGGTCCCGTTATTATTCCAAGCGTACTGGTCGACAGACGTAAATTGAACAGAATCACCTGAATTCAAATTATAAAGGGCCAGTGTGGCCGTTTTCTTCTGTTTATCGGTATTTTTTTTTGCTTCGGTGGTTTCTCCTCCTGTATTACCTGTATTAATGGAAGCAGGTTTTTCATTTGTTTCTTTGTCGAAAAGGAATGAAACGAAATTATTGCCTTGTTCCGCAAGCTTGTATGACTTTACCTGAGCAAATTTGACAACAGATGATGTGGTCAGGTTGTAGATGACCAGGGAGTCTTTTGGGAAATCCGCCGCCTTTTTCTTTTTGATTTTGGCCTCTCTGGTAAGTGCAAATGGAGCTTTGATCAGACTGATCAGATGATTTTCCGTATCGGTCAGTTGTGCGTTATACCCTCTGGCGACCTGAATAAGTTCCTTGTTCTCTTTTGTTTTCAATAAAAGTTGATTGTCTCCTTCCTGTGGATTCACTTGGTAAAGGATAAACTTACCGGATTTGCTGATGTATGGAGTGGAGATGCTTTGCCAGCTATCATATACTGTATGGTCTAATGGTTTCTTTTGTGCTTGAGCTGCAAGTGTCACAAGAAAGCAGAATGGAATACAGATATTTTTCTTATTCATATTTAATTCTTTTTGTCGCAATTTATCTATAAAAAATAAAAAAACGTTGATTTTTTGGTATATTCATTGTTACGTAAATATAAAAAACTGGTTATGAAATCACCATCTGTTATTATTTCTATTATCGTGGGCATTGTTGTACTGCTAACTGCATGGATATTGGGAGCTGCTTATCGGTACAAGTTTAATTCCACGCAGACAATTACTGTAAATGGTAATGCGAAAAAAGATTTTGAATCCGACTTGGTCAAGTGGAATGCTACTTTTAGTAGAAAAAATTATGAATTAAGTGCGGCTTCGGCACAATTAGCCACCGATCGTAATCTGGTGCGGGATTTTTTGGTCCAACAAGGAGTTAAAGCCAATGAAATTCGTTTTGAGGCGGTCAATATTGCGAAAGATTTCGAATATCATACAGATGGTAAAGGAAACGGTTACAATACTTTTTCAGGTTATACCTTATCGCAGACCGTCAGTGTGGAATCAAAAGACCTCAATAAAGTGGATAATGCCTCAAGAGAGATTTCAACTTTGATTTCGAAAGGGATAGAACTGAGTTCAAGCGTACCCAATTATTATTATTCGAAACTGGAAGATTTAAAACTGGAGCTCATTTCACAGGCTTCCAAAAATGCCCACCAGCGGGCCGTAAATATTGCGGAGGAAGCTGATGCCGGGCTTGGGGATTTGGTAAAAGCGGATCTTGGAATTTTTCAGATAACTGGTCAAAATGATAATGAAGAATACTCTTCGGGTGGGGCCTTTAACACAACTTCACGTAAGAAAACAGCAAATATAACCGTGAAAGCAAGCTTTCTGAGCAACTGATGAAAAAATAGTTGGCTGTTTTTCAGTACTCTATTGTGGATGGTAGAAAATTTATTCAAAAAGTTTTCGCCTTTTCAATAAAAAGCCTACTTTTGCATCATTCCAAATGGAAATGCCCGGATGGCGGAATTGGTAGACGCGCTGGTCTCAAACACCAGTGGGAAACCGTGCCGGTTCGACTCCGGCTCCGGGTACAAAGCCCTCTTTACATGACGTAGAGAGGGCTTTATGTTTGGCATATATTCCATTGAACATGATTGGCTGTCCCCAAATGAAGCCATCTTTGAAAGTGTGCCCACACAATGGCCTGTTAAATAAACCTCATACCTGTCTAATTTATGGTCCCGCATATTTTTGCTATTTCTTGATACTTTGCTGATTCTCTGATATTTCCTTAGTCTCACTTTGGACCATCCTCGCTCTTTGTTTATTGATAAGCGAGGGAAGGCATATGTTGTCCTAAGTCTAAGGGTAAGAAATTCCGATCAAAGGAGCTTAAAATTGAAGAAAGATGCAGCAGTGAAGCAGCGGAGGGGGAGGGCTGATCGATGGAATTACGCCATAAGTACTTGATGCAGCTTTTTTTATAGAAACCTTTTTATTCTGAATATTCTTGTTTAAATTGGAAATACCAAATATAAACTTGGATGAAAATTGTATTTTTAACACTGGCATTGCTGTGCTCTCTTTTCACACGGGGACAGGGTGGCTTTGTTTTAAAAGAAAAAAGTAAGGCTAAATTCCCTTTTATTTTTGTTCATAATCTAGTGATTATTCCGGTTCAGGTCAATGGCTATCCCATGAATTTCTTACTGGATACAGGCGTGAAAGAAACCATGATTTTTGGCGAAACGCTGAACTCGATCGATAGCGCGGTTTTTGTCAATAAATTCCAGGGCTTAGGTAAAGATGAAGGGTTAGATGGTTATTTGTCTATAAATAACCAGGTTAATGTGGCTCATGTATATGAAGATCTAGATCATCCAATTTATATTCTCAATAACGCACATATCGATATTTCAACACGTATAGGCGTAGAAATCAATGGTATCATGGGCAGCCGTTTTTTTCAGGGGCATTGTGTTGAATTGGATTTTCTCAAACATCGGATCACCTTATATCAGCAAGGAGTAGTACCCAAAGGGCTCCATAAAATGCAACGCTTACCAATGGATATGATAAATAACAGGCCTTATGTTTCGGTTGCTTTTGATCAGGACTCCACAGAAATCAAAGGCCGTGTCTTGATTGATATGGGAAATAGTGATGCCTTAATGCTCATCCCGGATAGGCTGAAAGGCTTTTCCATTCGATCACCCTATATTTTGGATTATATAGGTCAGGGATTTAATGGTGAGATTTATGGTAAGAGAAACCGGATCAAATCGTTGAAAATAGGAGAATTTACCATGGATTTTCCACTTGTTGCCTACCCTGAATTGACATCCTTGCAGCACGCAGCTTTTGTCAGCGAACGGATCGGCTCCATTGGAAATGAACTTCTACGCCGATTTAAGATTGTGTTGGACTATCCAAATAAGGCCATTTACCTGAGAAAGAACCGCAACTTTGATAAGTTCTACTACCTCAATATGAGTGGGCTTGAAGTTATACATGATGGGATAACCTATGAAAAAGAACAAGTGCCTGTGGCTTTAAAGAAAGATGGAGGAATAGAAATCCGAATGGATAATAGCGTTCAGTTTCGTTTTGTGTTGAGAAATCTATATAAAGTGGCTATGGTCAGGGCAGAGTCACCCGCTGCAATCGCAGGCTTGAAAGCCGAAGACAAAATTCTGAAAATCAATGGCAGGTCAGCTTCTTCTTATTCACTGGAATCTATCAATAATCTATTTAAATCTGAAGAAGGAAAAGAAATACGGTTAAAGATAGCAAGGGCTGAGCAGGAGCTGGAGTTTGAATTTCATTTAAAGGACCCATTGCCATTTCAGCTGAATTAACATCCTGACCATTAGCGGGGGAGGCAGGTCCTATTTTTCTCTATTTTTTTATAACAACAAATAAGTCATTAGAAATGGTTTTTTTGGTGATATACCGTATTTTCTTTGGTTAAATGATGGCAGTGTAGAAAATAATTTGCTGAATTACCGCAATAATTGCTATCTTTAAGATGAATGATCTGACGTCGTGAAATAATCCGAAAAATTATTCCTCAGACTGAAAATAAACTTAAATACTGTCCATTAAATCATCGCTAGATTTTTATCCGGAGGGTTGATGGATTATGCGAATCTAAATTTCGATATTATGATAAATTCTCCAGGTTATCTTTTTAGGGAGGCAATGACGAATGAAAAGCCCTTACAAGTCGTAGGAGCCATCAATGCAAATCATGCCCTTTTGGCCGAACAGGCGGGGTTTAAAGCATTATACCTTTCCGGTGGTGGCGTTGCTGCTGGCTCATTGGGGGTGCCTGATCTGGGCATTACGACACTTCAGGATGTTTTAATTGATGTGGACCGTATTACAAACGTGTGTAAACTGCCTTTGATGGTGGACATTGATACCGGTTTTGGACCCTCTGCATTTAATGTGGCGCGAACGATCAAATCGTTGATTAAAGCTGGTGCTGCTGCTGTTCATATGGAAGATCAGGTGGGGGCCAAGCGCTGTGGACATCGTCCTGGAAAGGAAATTGTTGCTAAAGGAGAGATGGTTGACCGTCTGAAAGCCGCGGTTGATGCACGTACCGATCCGCACTTTGTTATTGGTGCACGTACCGATGCCCTGGCTTCAGAAGGATTAGAACGGACATTAGAAAGAGCTGTCGCTTATAAAGAAGCTGGCGCTGATTTTATTTTTGCTGAAGCTGTCCATAATTTGGCCGAGTATGTGCGTTTTAGCGAAGCAACAGGCCTGCCCATATTGGCCAATATTACCGAATTTGGGCAGACACCTTTGTTCAATCTGCATGAGTTAAGACAGGCTAATGTGTCCATTGTTCTGTATCCCTTATCAGCATTCCGGGCAGCCAACCAGGCTGCAACAGCAGTCTATCACCATATTCGTCAGGATGGTGATCAGGGACAAGTATTGGGGCGTATGCAAACACGGGAGGAACTCTACCAAAGCATCGATTATTATGCATACGAAAATCGATTGGATCAATTGTTCAATAATGATAAAACATAAGGTCAACCTGTTCACCTAACGATGAGAAAGGGTTCGATCATGAAGACTTAAATTATTCAGATGAAAGAGACAAATGAAACTGGTTTTAAACCGAAGAAAAGCGTAGCACTTTCTGGTGTCCCCGCAGGTAATACAGCACTCAGTACAGTAGGGAAAAGTGGCAACGACCTGCATTATAGAGGATATGATATTTTAGATTTGGCGCATCAGGCAAGTTTTGAAGAGGTCGCCTATCTGTTGATATATGGTAATTTACCTACTCAGTCGCAATTAGCGACCTATCAGAGCCAATTGATCAGTCAGCGGGGTTTACCGATCACTGTTCAGCAGGTACTGAAACAATTACCTTCGACGGCACATGCCATGGATGTGTTACGCACGTATGTGTCTTTTTTTGGAAGTGTAAGCCCTGAAAAGGACAATCACTCCATTGCGGGAGCAAGGGACATTGCCAATCGTCTTATGGCCTCTATGGCTTCAGCCTTGTTATACTGGTATCACTTTAGTCAGCATGGCCGTGAAATTCAGGTAGAGACTTCGGACGCTACTTTGGGGGGGCATTTTTTGCATTTGCTCCATGGAAAAGTTCCGCCGGAATCCTGGGTAAAGGCGATGCAGATCTCATTGAACCTGTATGCCGAACATGAGTTTAATGCATCAACTTTCACTGCTCGGGTAATTGCTGGAACAGGATCGGATATGTATTCTTGTATTGCCGGTGCGATTGGGGCTTTGCGAGGGCCGAAACATGGAGGAGCAAATGAAGTCGCATTTGAGATTCAGAGCCGCTACGCGAATGCTGATGAAGCCGAAGCCGATATTCGTAAACGCTTGGCCAACAAAGAAGTGATCATAGGCTTTGGGCATCCTGTCTATAGCATTTCAGACCCGAGAAACCAGGTGATCAAACAGGTTGCCAAAGAATTGTCCGAAGAAGCCGGTGATATGACGCTCTACTTAATTGCCGAACGCCTGGAAAAAGTGATGTGGGATGAAAAGAAGATGTTTCCAAATTTGGATTGGTATTCAGCTGTGTCCTATCATCTCATGGGGGTACCCACTGAAATGTTTACCCCACTGTTTGTATTGTCGCGCATCACCGGTTGGTCAGCACATGTTTTTGAACAACGACAGGATGGAAAAATCATCCGTCCGAGTGCAACCTATATTGGTCCGGATGACCGGCCTTTTGTTCCGATCTCGGAAAGATAGGTTGTTATATTTGTGACTGATAGGATGTTGTGGTGGTTGTTTAAGTCATCGGTATAAGAGAATGCGCTGCCTTAGTCAATAAAAATACAGGTCGCAAAAATAATTAGATAAGGATGTAAGTCCAACCAAGAAATAAAGTAATGAGCTCAACTATAATAAATGAAAGACCTCAACCTGATCAGGTTTTGGAGGCAATTGTGGACTATGTTTTAAATTATAAAATTCAGAGTAAGGTTGCTTGGAACACGGCCTTTTACTGTTTTTTAGATACCATCGGCTGCGGTTTGGAAGCATTGACGTACCCTGCTTGCACAAAATTATTGGGGCCTGTTGTTCCGGGGACGATTGTTCCTGAGGGAGCGAAGGTACCCGGAACAAACTACCAGCTGGATCCCATACAAGCGGCTTTTAATATCGGGACTATTATTCGTTGGTTGGATTTTAATGATACTTGGCTTGCGGCAGAGTGGGGGCATCCCTCTGATAATCTGGGCGGTATTTTGGCCACTGCGGATTGGTTGAGCCGGACGAGAATTGCTAAAGGGGAGAAACCGCTGAAAATGAACCAGGTTCTGGAAGCGATGATTATGGCGCATGAGATCCAGGGAGTACTGGCTCTGGAAAATTCGTTTAATAAAGTAGGATTGGATCATGTCATTCTCGTGAAAGTCGCTTCTACAGCGGTAGTCGGTAGGTTACTGGGTCTGAGCAAAGATGAACTGCTCAATGCAGTTTCTTTGGCTTTTGTGGACGGACAAGCATTGCGTACGTATCGTCATGCTCCAAATACCGGAAGCCGAAAATCCTGGGCTGCAGGTGATGCTACATCCCGTGCTGTGCGATTGGCACTAATTGCAAAAACAGGTGAAATGGGCTACCCATCGGCATTGACCGCACCCGGATGGGGCTTCTATGATGTTTCATTTAAGGGGAATCCCTTTAAATTCCAGCGTGAATACGGCTCTTATGTCATGGAAAATATTCTGTTCAAGATTTCATTCCCAGCCGAATTCCACGCGCAAACGGCTGCTGAAGCAGCGATGCAATTGCATCAGCAGTTGCTACAATTCGGAAAAAATAGCCATGATATTGACCGTGTTACTATTCGGACACATGAAGCGGCGATCCGGATTATCGATAAAAAAGGCCCCTTGCATAACCCGGCCGACCGTGATCACTGTATTCAGTACATGGTGGCGGTACCGCTTATTTTTGGTCGTCTGACAGCCGAAGATTATGAAGATCATGTCGCCGCAGATAGCCGTATTGATGCTTTACGTGAAAAGATCTCTTGTGTGGAGGATCCTCAGTTTACACGAGATTATCATGATCCTCAAAAACGGGCCATTTCAAATGCATTGACGGTTGTATTAAAGGATGGCACTGTGCTGCCAGAACTGGTTGTTGAATATCCCATTGGCCATCCAAGACGCAGGGAAGAAGGAATCCCTAAACTGATTGAAAAATATAAGCGCAATCTTGCCCGTGTTTTTTCAGAAAAACAACAGCAGGAACTACTTGGAGTGACCCTGGATTATGATACTTTTATCGAACAGGATGTTGCTGGTCTGATGGATCTTTTTGAACGTTAATAGAAAGGTATAGGCCAGTACTGAAAGGCCTTTGATAGCGTTCCTATCAAAGGCCTTTTTTTATTGATCGCCCATCTACTAAGAATTTCTTCATGGAATGCCCGGCCATGGAGATCATTTTCCTACCTAGGACATTTGATATTAGGCATGGGATGGCCAGTTTGAAGAGAAACCCTGGTAGAATGCGAAGTTTTTGCCAGCCAGTTCTCGTAAGGATTCAGGAACCTCCCATTGTTCACCATGAGGGATAAACGATTGGCACTCCTGCACAAAGATGGGAAGTGTTGTCTGGTCCATATGTCCAAATACACCGCCTGTTTGTGCGGCGTAGCCCACCCCGAGGATTGAACCGATGTCACCATCGATGGGCTGCTCCAGCACACCTTCTTCGAGGCAACGATAGCTGTCCAATGCCATTACATGTAGAAGTCTTTTACGGATGATCCGTTGATCGGGAATTTCTTTTAGGAAAGTAATAGCCGGGTCCTGCCAGATGATTTTGTTTCTGGAATCTTTATTATAATCGTAAAAGCCTTGTCCCGATTTTCGTCCATGCCTGCCCAGGTCAATCATACTTTTTAAATATGCATATGCACGTTGCTGACTAGGATGCAACGTTGGAAGCTGATCGTAAACATGGAGCATCAAATCCAGGGAAATTTCATCAAGCACCGCAAGGGGGCCAACGGCAAAACCAGCTGCCCAAGCTTCCTGCTCAATCACTGTCGCCGGGATACCTTCAAGCAACATGGTGATGGCTTCCAACAGATAATTGAAAAAAATACGGGAAGTAAAAAAACCTGGGCCATCATGGACAATAATGGGAATTTTTCCCAGGCGTAAAGCTATGGCAACAGCCTTTGTTAATGTACTGTGGCTGGTCTTTTCACCACAGATGATTTCAACCAGTGGCATGCGGTCCACCGGAGAGAAAAAATGCATGCCGATAAAGCACTCGGGCTTGTTTGTTACAGACGCTAGCGTGGTTATTGGAAGCGATGTTGTATTGGAAGCAAAAATACCCTGTTCTGTCAAGTATGGGATGCTCTCACGGCTTACTGTTGCTTTCAGGTTGATATCTTCAAATACAGCTTCTATGATTAGGTCAGAGCCCTGGAGATCAGCCGTGGTAGCACTGGGGGTTATGTTGGAAAGAAGCAGTTGCTGTTGTGCCGTGTTCATCAGCCCTTTGGCCACAAGTTTGTCACATAGATTTACAGCATAGGCTTTACCCTGTTGGGCCTGGGCAAGACTAACATCTTTTAACAGCACTTCAATACCGGCCCGTGCAGCTTCGAAGGCTATGCCTGAGCCCATCATTCCGGCACCGAGGATACCTATCTTACGGACATCAGGGTGTTTGTTAGGCTTGCCTCGATCGCTGTTTTTTGCCTGCTGAATTCCATAATAAAGCGTACGGATCATATGCGCGGGTTCGGAGCTGTTGAATACATTCTGAAAGGCCATCGTTTCTCTAGCAGCAGCATCTTTTAAGTCTGCTACAGGTAAGTCAGACAATAATGCGATCACAGCATTTGTACTCGGTAGTAAGTCTCTGGTTTTCATTTGTATAGCAGAGATGTGTTCCTTGAATTCTTCCGTTGGTGGGGAGCTTTTATGGGTATGGGTGAATGACGTTTGATTGTTCAATATCCAGGTTTTGGCCATGGGGATATTTTCATCTTTGGTACCCAGCTGGTCCAGCAGGCCTAATTCAAGAGCCTCTTGAGCCGTTAGCAGTTTACCGCTCGTTAAGAGGTCAAAGCTATTGCTTGAGCCAATGATCCTGGGTAAGTGGATGGTGCTACCAAAACCAGTGAATAGGCCAAATTTGCTTTCCGGAAAGCCCAGTTTGATTTTGTGATCCGAAATGCGATAGTCCGACCAGAGCATGGCTGCCAGTCCGATAGCTGTACAGCTATCTTCAAAAATAGAAACGATAGGTTTCCCATAAGAAACCCAGTTTGCTGATCTCCGTATGGTGGATTGTATTTCATCAATATTCGCCTGTCCTTGGGCAAATTGTTCAAATAGCTGAACGTAATCCATGGATCCCTGAGGAAGTGGACAGGTATAAACCAGTCCACGGATTTCGTTCTGTTCAAGCAGCTGTGAGACCAAGTCGACGAATTGGCCCATATGGTCTGCAATTTGTGGGTTTATAACTGAAGCATCGCTGAGCGGTCTTACGGTGACAATATGTTGAGCGTCACATTGAACTTCAAAGAGCGGATGTGTGAGATATGTCTTATTTTCATTCATGACAAAGTAGTGTTGTTGTACACGAGCAGTTTATTTTGACCCGGCAATATTCGATGAATAGTTGACTTTATCAATTGTTATTTTAGCGATGATTTCGAGCATAATTTCAGAGGTGCCGCCGATAATAGTGCCTACACGGACGTCCCGATACAAGCGTGCTATTTTATAATCTTCGGTAAAACCATAGCCGCCAAAAAGCTGAATGCACTGATTGATGACCTGAACAGCAAGTTCACTGGCCTGTAGTTTGGCTATGGAGCATTCCTGTACGGCATATTCATTCCGATTTTGGAGATCACAACACTGTTGAACGAAGGCTTTCGTGGTCGCCATATCTGCGACCATTTGAGCAATACGATGGCGGATCGACTGAAATTCCTGGACTTTTTTTCCAAAGACGTCCCGTTGACTGATATAATCCAAGGTATATTTCAATGCAGAATCTGCGGTCGCCAAACTATGGATAGCAGCGGTAAGCCGTTCCAGTTGCAGGCCATTCATCAGGTAATGGAACCCTTCTCCTTCCGTTCCAATAAGCTGGGAAGCCGGTACGCGGACATTGTCAAATCCCAGCTCAGCAGTATCGGATGCGTGCCAACCCAATTTTTTGATCTTATTGGCAGTAACACCTATGGCATTTCGATCAATAAGCAATAAGCTGATCCCTTTGGAGCCCTGATCTGGTGCTGTTTTTACGGCGGTGATAAAAAAATCACCATAATATCCATTGGTGATGAAGGTTTTGGAACCATTAACAATATAATCATCTCCCTCACGGACTGCGGTTGTTTTAATCTGCTTGACATCTGAGCCCGCACCTGGCTCCGTGATGGCCACGGCACTGATCAATTCGCCTGCAATTACAGGCTTTAAATAACGTGTTTTCAATTCTTCGGAACCATATTTGAGCAAATAAGGAGCGGACATATATTGAATGACCAAGGCTGAAATAGCAAAGCCACCTGAAAAACAATGGGACAATTCTTCACAAAAAATCATTGAATAATAGAAATCCAGTTCTAGCCCACCATATGTCTCCGGGTAATTGAGCCCCATAAAACCCATGGCGCCCATTTTCTTCCAGATATTCCGGTCAATTTCTCCCTTTTCTTCCCAATCTTCAATATGGGGAACAATTTCTTTCTGAATAAATGTGCGTAGTGTTTCGCGAAAAATGTGATGTTCAGCGGTCAACCTGCTTGTCTGCATAATCGTTTATTTTACTTTTGGTTATTGTTGGAGCCTAGTTGAATAGGCATTTAATAGGAATGTCTGTCGTAGACATGGATACCTAAACGAATTTAGTGAAAACAAATGGCTTTTTTACAAATTTTTATTGCTTATTTTTTGCTAAATTGACTATGTAGGGAGGTTTATTAAATATTTATTTTTCATTTATTCTGTTTTATTAAAAAAAATGAAATCAGGTTGCTGTATTCTCTCAGTTATATTCTTTATCTTTAGGAGATAGAAGGCGCGGTTAAAGATAACCATTGACCGGCCAGGTTTTAGCAAACAATTATAAACTCAATAGCATGTCAAAGCGTGTATTTATAGTCGCCGCAAAGCGTAGCCCGATTGGGAGTTTTGGAGGTGGTTTATCGTCCGTTGCAGCAACAGCACTTGGTGCCCATGTGGTGCGTTCGGTACTTGATGAAACAGGTATTTCTGGTGAACTTGTTGATGAAATTATCATGGGCAGTGTTTTACAGGCCGGTCTCGGCCAGGCCCCAGCCCGTCAGGTTGCCCGTCTGGCGGGGTTGTCTGATCATGTCACTGCCACCACAGTAAATAAGGTATGTGCAAGTGGGATGAAAGCCATTGCATGTGCTGTACAGTCTATTTTATTGGATGATGCAGCGATTGTAATTGCCGGTGGGATGGAAAGCATGAGCAGGGTTCCTTATTATACCGATAGTCTGCGTTGGGGCGCCAAATTTGGTGAACAAAAGCTGACCGATGGTTTGCAGCGGGATGGATTAAGTGATGCGTACTCCCATGAAGCCATGGGAAATTTTGCTGAATTATGTGCTGAAAGATATAAGATCAGTCGGAAGGAGCAAGATGATTATGCCATAAATTCCTATAAACGAAGCCTGGAAGCATGGCAAAAAAATAAGTTTGCCGCAGAAGTACAGCCCATCACTATTCAAACTCGTAAAGGGGAGCAAATTGTCTCGAGAGATGAAGAGTTTTCCCAGGTCAACTTTGATAAGATTTCCGCGCTTAAACCTGCATTTAAGAAGGATGGAACGGTCACAGCTGCCAATGCCTCGACATTGAGTGATGGCGCTGCGGCAGTACTGCTGATGAGCGCGGAAAAAATGGAGGAACTGGGACTACGTCCGCTAGCGGAGATTATCGCTTATGCAGATGCCGAACAAGAGCCCGAATGGTTTACGACAACACCAAGCCTTGTAACGGAAAAAGTGCTGAAAAAAGCTGGGCTAAGCCTTGCAGATATTGACTACTTTGAATTTAATGAAGCTTTTTCGGTTGTAGCGCTAGCGAATGCCCAAATCCTTGGATTGCCACTCCGTCAAGTGAATGTTTATGGGGGAGCAGTTTCTCTGGGGCATCCCTTGGGTTGCTCGGGGGCCCGAATCGTTGTCACATTGAGCAGTATCCTGCAACAGGAAGGCGGAACATTGGGACTCGCTGCAATTTGTAATGGTGGTGGCGGTGCCTCGGGAATGATTATCAAAAAGGTATTGCTGTAATTCTTCGTCCAGGTAAGACTATACAATTATATATTATCTGGACGAAGGGATTGCTTTTGTTTTTACGACGTTTTGGTACGTTGTTCGAAAATGGGGGCGAGGTCAGTATACATCCTGAAATTATTCTTCATAAAGGCGGCTTGCCTCTACACCATGAAGCGCCAGCTCCGACTCGATTTCCGTAGGATTGAGACGGATGCCTTCTATGGTTAAAAGATTATAAATAGAATCTAAGTCTATTTTCCATTCATGAATACCGTTTAGTTTTTCAACTGCTTGTTTGATCTGGTCCACAAGGCTGGGATGTTGTGCATTGGTTTCGAAAATGAGCTTTTCCATTGTGTTTCATATTAGGCCTGATTCGTGAAAAATCAGACAGGTTTAACCAAAATAGCGTAGACAATCATTTGACCTGCTAATTACAATACTCTCAATATAAGAAGAATAATCTGAAATTAATAGTTTAAAGTGATTAAATTGTAATGAAACTATTAATTTTTGTGATAGATAGGTATGAATTTTGCAGTGTTGCGCAATAAAGGATTCTTTCATTGCCAGAAAAATTTTAGAAGGATTGAGCTGGTTAGTGGTTGACGGTAAAGGATGTCAAAAATATGTTGAGCCCCTATTTTGTTGACGCTCAACATATGCTAATGATTTGAAGCGGAGGTTATTTAACCGCTTTATTGACCTGAATTTTTAATCCGATCAATTTTTCAATGTCAGCCAGATAAGGTCTTTCTTCCACATCACAAAAAGAAATGGCGTGTCCTTCCAATCCTGCTCGACCGGTCCGGCCGATACGGTGGACATAGGTCTCCGGTACATTGGGGAGATCATAATTGATGACCAATGGCAACTGTTCGATATCTATTCCACGCGCAGCAATATCTGTTGCAACCAATATTTTGATGCGACTGTCCTTAAATTCTCCTAATGCTCTTTGTCTTGCATTTTGTGACTTATTTCCATGTATTGCAGCAGCATGGAGACCATTTTTGCTCAACAATTTGACAATTTTGTCCGCACCGTGTTTGGTACGGGAGAAGACAATGGTTCGTTCACGTTTATACTGTTTAAGGAGACTGGTGAGTAATTTTATTTTTTCTTTTTTCTCAATAAAATATACCGATTGATTTACTTTTTCAGCTGTAGAACTTACCGGTGTCACATCCACTTCAATGGGTTTATGAAGTATACCCTGGGCGAATTTGCGAATATTTGCTGGCATCGTCGCCGAGAAAAATAACGTTTGTCTTTTTTCGGGTAACTTCGCCAGTATTTTTTTGATATCGTGGATAAATCCCATATCCAGCATATTGTCGGCTTCATCAAGTATCAGTACCTCTATTTTGTCCAGGAAAACCAATTTCTGATTCATCAGATCCAATAAGCGTCCTGGTGTGGCCACCAAAATATCAACTCCTTTTTTTATTTCTTTAACTTGTTTATCTTGGTTTACCCCACCGAAAATTGTACAGTAATTTAGTTTTAAGTACTTACGGTATAAATTGATATTGTCTCCGATCTGTATGGCCAGTTCACGGGTAGGTGTCAGGATCAATGCCCGGATTGGCGCTGTTTTACCTTGGATATGTCCCTGTCTTTCCGACAGGCGTTGCAGTAAGGGCAAGGCAAAAGCCGCGGTTTTTCCTGTACCGGTCTGGGCACATCCGATGAGATCGTTCCCATTTAATATAATAGGAATAGCCTTTTGTTGTATTGTGGTAGGACTTGTGTATCCTGTCTCAGTAACCGCTTTTAGGAGCGGAGAGATTAAATTGAGTTGTTTAAATTCCATGAAAATATGACTGGGAAATTAGTCTTAAATAAACCCTCGAACGTACTGTTTTCAAAGATATGTACTGGTTTGTTCAATATATCTTAGCTGCTTAGAACATAAATAGGATGAAAACAACAAGGGAGAATACTAAAAAGAAATGGGATAAATCATCAAGAATTACCCCATTAACAAGAAAGTGTATTTTTTGGATTACGCCAATTTTACATTTGTAGCGTTGATTCCTTTTGGAGTTCTTTCTACATCATAAGTTACAACGTCTCCTTCAGATACTTGGTTCTTAAGAGCAGAAACGTGAACGAAAACGTCTGCACTACCATCCTCTGGTGTAATAAAACCAAAACCTTTAGTTTCATTGAAAAATTTAATTTTACCTGTATTCATTATTTTTAATTAAGTTCCGCAAGGTAGGGATAATAAATGAGTAATCTGCTGTTTTTTTATTTAAATCCTCCATTTTTTTTGTGCTGTGAAATTATTTCCAGCCTAATGCTGTCCCCAGGGAGGGCATGCATGGTTTTTCCTGCCAGCTGGATTTTTAAAATACAGCATGACCACAGCCATCTTCTGTAACAGATCGGTAAATGAGGCAAAGGAAACCCTAATGGATTGTCTATATATATTTTACAATGATTTTTGTAAGGTCTAAAATTGATTTCGTAATTTCATCGGGAACTAAAACCACTAGAATTTAAACCAGTATTCCATGAATAGAAAAGACTTTATCAGAACGACGGGTATTTTGGCCGCGTCCTCATTTTTACATCAGGCCCATGCCGTTAATTTTTCAGAGCAACCTATTCGTGTGGGACTTATTGGCGTTAACGGGATGGGGTGGTCGGATCTGAATGCATTGTTAAAGAATCGTCATGTGGTTTGTACTGCGCTTTGTGATGTGGATGAAAATATATTAAAGAAGAGAGCGGCGGAACTTAGGGAAAGAAAGATCAGCGTAGAAACTTTTGTAGATTATAAAAAAATGTTGAGAGGTGCGGCGATCGATGCTGTTATCATTGCGACACCAGATCATTGGCACTGCCTTCAAATGGTGGATGCAGTTAATGCCGGCAAACACGTGTATGTCGAAAAACCTATCGGTAATTCAATTCAGGAGTGCCAGCTGATGGTACAGGCAGCCAAGAAAAAGAATGCAATTGTTCAGGTTGGCCAATGGCAGCGTAGCCAGCAACATTTTAAAGATGCCATTGATTTTGTCCATTCAGGTAAGCTCGGCAAGATACGCCTGGTGAAGGCTTGGTCGTATCAGGGTTGGAAAAGCAGTATCCCGGTTAAACCTGATGAACCGTCTCCTGCTGGTGTGCATTATATGGATTGGCTTGGGCCTGCCGAAAAACGTCCTTTTAACCTTAATCGATTTCATTTTAATTTCAGGTGGTTTTGGGATTATGCTGGGGGGCTGATGACAGATTGGGGAGTACATATGCTGGATTACGCACTGTTAGGCATGAAAGTCTCCGACCCCAAATCCATCATGGCTTCGGGCGGAAAGTTTGCTTTTCCGGACGATGCAGGTGAAACCCCAGACACCATGACTGCAGTTTATGAATTTGATGATTTTAATATTCAATGGGAACATGCGAAAGGCATTGACCTGGGACCTTATCACCGTAATCATGGGGTTGCTTTTATTGGTAATAATGGCACACTGGTATTAAATCGTGCCGGCTGGGAGGTGATTCCCGAAAAGGGAAGGATGGAAGCTGTTGCATTACAACCATCATTAGATAATGGCCTGGAAAAACATATGGAGAATTTTGTGGACGCTATCCAAAAGAAAAATCCACAGTTGTTAAACGCGCCCATTGAGGTAGGTGCACACATCGCTATTTTTTCCCAAATGGGAAATATAGCTTTCAGAACTGGCGAGAAGCTTTATTGGAATAAAGAAAAACAGCATTTCAAGAATAAAACGGCTGACAAGCTTCTTGCTTCGGTGTATCATAATGGGTATAGATACCCGGTTATATAAATCATAGATGCATGTTCGCTTACCAAATAGCCTACCCACAAGGCTGAGTCGATAAGCGAACATGCCTATTCATCCTATGTCCACACCCATTACAGGAATACAAACTGATTGGCGATATCAATTTCTTCTTGATTGATGGAATGCCCAAAGTTTTGATATACTGATAACTTTACATTCGCTTTCATTTCCTCAAGGATCGCCACGGTATCTTTGACCCGTTCCACTGGAACATGAAAATCTGGATTGCTTGTCCCGATAAAAATAGGTGTCTGTGCAAAGTCACCCGTATAATTATTGCGATTAATTTCTTCACCAATCAGCCCGCCAATGATGGCCACTGCACCACCATAACGTTTGGCATGCCGGGCCAGGTATTCGAGCACTAAACAGGCCCCTTGAGAAAATCCAAAGAAATGGATGTTTTCTGCTTTTATTCCTTTGCTTAAAACAAGCGCTACAGCCTGTTCAATGACATTTATGGCCGAGGAGAGCCAAGGCTCATTGTCTTGTACAGGCGCCATGAAAGAGTAGGGATACCAGCTGTGGTTGTCTGCCTGTGGGGCTATCAATGCATAATCCCCAACATTTAAATAAGCAGACATCCCCAGAATATCCTCAGCACTCCCACCACGGCCATGAATCATGATCAGTACTTTTTCGGTCTGTTCTAAGGCCTGACCTGCCATCTTTATATCAATTGAATGCCTCATGGTATTCTTTCGTTTTAATACTTGTTATGTTGTCTGACTTATACTGTTTTCTTAAACCAGACATCTGCATAGGTGTCCGGATGACGGTGAAATTGCGCATTTACGTAAGGACATAAAGGAACAATCTTCATGTTGTTTTCACGGGCATGGGATACAAGTTTCTCCAGGAGTATTTTCGCAAATCCCCTGCCTTCATAAGCTTCATCCACTTCGGTATGATAGACAACAAGGTTGCCATCAATAATTGCAATGCTCATTAATCCGGCTTTTTTATCATCGGAGAATAATTGAAGTTCTCCACGTTGATTTTGGTCCAATACGATTTCAGTTTTTTCCATAGTTTTATTTTTTTAATATTATTTGTTGTGATGCAGTTATTCATCGGGTTCATTAATCGATTTTGGGCAATCCAGCTTCGATCTGTGAACGGTAATTTTCATACTGTTTTGGTAACTTGAGGGTAGTTCCCAAGCTTTCCAATGGTTCATCAACTGTAAATCCTGGATTATCGGTCGCAAGTTCAAACAATACCCCACCTGGTTCACGAAAATAAAGGGAGAAGAAGTAGTCACGGTTGATTTTTGGTGTGATATCCAATCCGGCCGAAAGTACTTTCTCACGATATTCCATCAGTATGTTATCATCCTTTACACGGAAGGCGACATGGTGGTTTGTACCAGCCGCATTTCTTCCATAGGATAAATTCGGATCTTCAATAATATCGACAATATTCGCCGTATCAATACTATCGGTGATTAATCTGTACCGTCCGCCTTCCTGTCCTTGAATGCTGTATCCCAAAACATCTGTCAGAATTTTCAACGTTGGGTCAGCTTGTTTTAATGATAATGTAATGCTGTGGAATCCTTTCAATGCATGCTGATCGTTGAGCTCTTTCGTTGTCCATGCTGTTCGGTTATCTTTTGCTTTAGGTTCAACGAATTGAAGCTGTAAACCATCAGGATCCGTGAAACTGATCAGTCTTTCACCAAAAATTTCATTTTCAGCTAGCGCAATGTGATGTTCTTTCAAACGATTCTTCCAAAATTCAAGGCTCCCTTCTGGTACGGAATAACCGATATGGGTAGCCATACCGGCCCCGTTGGTTCCTTTACCTATGCCTTCCCATGGAAAAAATGTAAGAATGGTTCCAGGGTCTCCTTGTTCGTTACCAAAGTAGAAATGATAAGTGCCCGGATCATCAAAATTGACAGTTTTCTTTACTAAACGAACTCCAAGGACCTGGGTATAAAAATCCAAATTCCGTTTTGCCTGATCAGCAATTGCTGTAATGTGGTGCAAACCTAATATTTTAGTGTCCATATCTATTTTTTTATGTTCTTAACTAACGTAAAATTACGATGGATAAAAAGAAAATTAATTGAACTAGGTTAATAAAAACACAAATGCACGTTTTTGTTTTAATATGTTGGTAACTCTTGCCATGTAAGATGCTTTTCAAAGAAAAGCACCTGAAGTTGGGGACTTCAGGTGCTTTAACCTAACCAATTATTAACCTAAATTTATGAAATGTATATTCTGAATATTATACACTGATATTATTTTCAATTATCATGCCATCTTTCTCAATCGGGGATTTGTTCAGCCTCTTGATCGCGAATGGACCATTCAGCAAACAAAATCGGGTGGCAGGTGTTGTTACTTATTATATAATAGGTATATCCTTGTCAACGATGCGGATATGAAATGGCCTGCACAGAATAGGAGGAAAGCAATGAAAAATAAGATCATGTGTACAATTAAGGGGATGTACTGGGTGTTGCCTGTAACCTTTTTTCTTTGGTGCATTGGATGTCAGCAACCGGTAGAAAATAAGCATGCTGAAGAAGTGCAAACACAGCTGGATCTGAATAAAGAAAACAAAAGAATCGTTTTAGATTTTTACCAGCAGTTGTTTGGGGATAAAGACCTCAAAGCTATCGATAAATATGTTGCTCCTGACTATATTCAACATAATCCCACCGTGGCTGATGGTGCTGCCGCGTTTAAGCTTGCTGCTGCAAAGTGGTTTGAGGGGCAGCCCAAAACAAAAATCGATGTACAGCATATTGCGTCAGATGGCGATCTGGTTTTTATACATCTCAAAAACAAAAATCCGGACGGCAGCCTGAAATCCACGATTGATATTTTCCGTTTGGAGGAAGGCAAGATTGTAGAGCATTGGGATGTACAGCAGGATGTGCCAGAAGAATCAGCAAATAAACACCCCATGTTTTAGGACGAAGACCTTGCCTCTTATTGTTTTGCGACCGGATGCTTCAGAGAAAGGGAAGATTCTTTTATGTGCACAGTAAATTATTTGTAGATTTGGATGTATAATTTGTACTTGGCAAAAAATAACTAATCTAAATGAAAAGAATCCTAGGGCTCAGCCTTTTTTATCTGTTTTTATCTTCATGTACTGTTTCCCATCATCCCAAAGAACATGCTCACGTATATCTACAGCATGCTGGTCGTGAGGCAAAAAAATGGAAGTTGGTATGGGAAGAAAGCTTCAGCTCCGCAACACTGGATACCAGCAAATGGAGCCGGATCCCCGCTGGTGGATCTGACTGGAACCGGCATATGAGCACCGATGATGTTTGTTTTGGATGGGAAAACGGAGAGCTGATTCTGAAAGGTATAACAAATACAGACCGGAGTACAGATGCAAGACCATTTTTGACCGGAGGAATATGGAGTAAAGGGAAATTTGCTTTTCAGTATGGCCGTATAGAAATCAGGGCCAAATTGGGCAGTGCAAAAGGGGCATGGCCGGCCATGTGGATGTTGGCTGAGCTGGACAAATACGGCAAATATCCCAAGAACGGGGAAATTGATATCATGGAACACCTGAATTTTGATGATATTATTTATCAAACCACCCATTCCTATTATACCTTAGATCTAGGAAAAAAAGATCATCCTAAGCACTTCGGCACGGCAGCGATCAAAGCCGGAGACTATAATGTGTACGGGATAAGTTGGTATCCCGACCGGATTGTTTTTCAGCTTAACGGTAAAGACACTTTCACCTATCCGCGCGTAAGTGGCGTTGATCCTTCACAATGGCCCTATGACCAACCGTTTTACATTTTAATAGATCAGCAGCTGGGCGGAAGCTGGGTTGGAGAAGTCGCACCGGATCAGTTGCCGGTGGAAATGCGTGTGGACTGGGTCAAAGTCTATCAATAATAAATAATAGCCAAACACATCGCTATAATCCGCTGGATACATAACTTCAGTACTGATGCACATGATATGTTTGTGAATAACATTCAATGCAATGGAAAGTGATAAAAACTTAACATAGCTTGCACAAAAATAATGTTTACTTTTGAGCCAGATTATGGAAGATAACACAATATTTAAAATCAGCTTTAAGATCAAAGAGATCCGTAAAGAAAAGGGGATTACGATCCAGGAAGTTGCCAATAAGGCTGGTGTTAGTAAAGGACTTATTTCACAAATTGAAAACAACCGGACCATACCATCGTTGTTGGTACTGATCAATATTATCAATGCGCTGGAAGTTGACTTAAATGAATTTTTTAAAGACTTTAATTCCGAATTGGATGCTGGTCCTGTGATTGTCCGAAAAAAAGATAGTTATACCTCTTTCGAAAAAGAGCAGGCAGTGGGGTTTCATTATAAACGTATTTTTACTTCGACACTGGAGAGCTCCACCATGGATATTGTCCTTTTGGAGTTACTTCCTGACGCGGAACGCCCAATGGTCGTGACTGAAGCCTATGAATATAAATATATCATCAGTGGCCAAGTTGAATATTCCTTTCCTGATCAAAAGATAACATTGGAAGAGGGGGACTCCATTTTTTTCAACGGTAGGCTGTCGCATACTCCCCGGAATATAGGGAAGGACAAAGCATTAATGCTGATTGTGTATTTCTTCGACCATAAAAAATAAATAACATTTGTTTATCCATAAAAAAAGCATCATTGAATTATTCAATGATGCTTTTTTTTCATTCCTATGTTTTCTGAAAAAAAGGATATGATTATATTTGTTTATAAATACTTAACAAAAGTTTAGTGTTGTGTTAATTTCCAAAATTTACTTTTGATTGCGGACAATGAGGTCTGTGAACAATTTTAAATCATGGAATTGAACCAGCGATTAAAAAGGTGGATTAAAGGATTAGATGAACGCTCTGTTGCCATTTTATTGGCTATTACAGCATTTTTATGTTATACAAGTATGTATTCATTCCGGAAATCATTTACAGCTTCGTCATTTGCGGATGAGTCTATTTGGGGAATAGACTATAAAGTGTGCATGGTCATCATCTAGATGCTTGGTTATTTGCTGTCCAAATTTTATGGGATTAAATTCATTTCAGAGTGTAAGCAACGGAATAGGGGGCGTTATTTGATTACGTTGATATGCATTTCCTGGGCAGGTCTGCTGGCATTTGCCTTCTGCCCAACACCTTGGAATGTTGTCTTTCTTTTTATCAATGGTTTTCCATTGGGCATGGTTTGGGGTTTGGTGTTTAGTTACCTGGAAGGGCGTCGGTTTACAGAGATCATGGGAGCAGTGATGTCTGTCAGTTTAATTTTTGCCTCTGGTTTCATCAAGACGGTAGGCCGGTGGTTGATGGCTACTTTCCAGGTCAACGAATTTTGGATGCCATTCTTTACAGGCATGCTCTTTTTCCTGCCGTTTGTTTTCTGTGTCTGGATTTTGGAGAATGCTCCCGATCCGACTGAGCGGGATAAGAGCCTGCGTACTGAACGGGTCACTATGGATGCCGGGATGCGGAAGCATTTTTTTTAAACATTTATGCCTGGCATATTAATAACGGTGGTCATCTATACGATGCTAACAATTTTACGTGATGTCCGGGATAATTTTGAAATTGAGATCTGGCAAATGCTCCACCTAAAGGGGGCCGGTATTTTTGCCAAAGTTGATGGTACAATTGCCCTGGTTGTGTTGCTGCTGATCAGCAGCTTAATTATGGTCAAAAACAACCTGAAAGCTTTTAAATGGATTCATTACCTGATTATTTTCGGCTTTTTGACTTCAGGAATATCGACCTATTTATTTACCTTACAGTGGATTAGTGGACTTACCTGGATGTTATTGGTGGGCTTAGGGCTCTACATGGCTTATATACCTTATAATGCCCTGTTTTTTGAACGTATGATTGCCACTTATCGCATGAAAAGCAACATCGGTTTTGTGATGTATATGGCTGATTCTGTTGGGTATCTAGGGAGCTTCCTGATTTTAATGAATAAAGAATTTTTGCCAAATTCAGTTACTTGGGGGAGCTATTTTATTCATTTGGTCTGCCTGGCCTCCATTATTGGGGCTATTTTGGCGATCTTTTCCCTTATTTATTTTGTACGCAAAAAAGAAGAGATGAAGAAGGGAAAAGAAAATGAAATGATGACACCCTGGCAAGCCTCCAATGGTGAAGTACAGATCAGTTAATTGGAAAACAGATAATATATAAAAAATGAAAACAGATAGATACGATTTAATTATTGTTGGCGGTGGAATCTTAGGAACTTTCCATGCGTATCATGCATTGAAAAAAGGCTTAAGTGTACTTCAGCTCGAAAAGGATAATTTTCCCTCGGGGTCTACCGTACGTAATTTTGGCCAGGTTGTACCGTCGGGTATGGCTGACGAATGGTTTACGTATGGCGTAAGGGGACTGGAAATATATCAATCCATTCAAAAAGAGATGGATCTTTCTGTCCGTAACAATGGCAGTATCTACATCGCTTCGGATGCGGATGAAGTACAGGTTATCCATGAATTATCTGCGCATTATCAAACGAAAGGATATGCGCATGAACTCTGGTCCAAAGAGCAGGTTTTGGCAAAATACCCAGCAATAAATGCCGACTATGTAAAGGAGGCCATTGTGTTTCATCAGGAACTCAGCGTTGAACCAGAAACCATGATCCAGCGCTTACATGTTTATATGCAAAGGGCATTTGACAACTATACCCTTAAGTATGATACCACGGTGATTGCATGTGAAGAAGGCAATGCTTCGGTGCACCTGACCACCAGCTGTTTGGAAGTCTTTGAAGCAACAAAAGTAGTGATCTGTAATGGTTATGAATTTAAGCTCCTATATCGCTCATTGTTTGATGATAGCGGGCTTGAGATTAGTAAATTGCAGATGATGCGTACCCAGCCTTTAGAGCAGATCTACCTGCCTGGAAATATACTGACTGGACTGACGATCCGCCGCTATGAAAGTTTTGAAGAATATTGTCCGTCCTTCCATACCATCCCTGTGCCAGAACGTTATAAAGAATTGCGTGAATATGGTATCCATATCCTGTTCAAACAAGCCACTGATGGAAGTATTATTATTGGAGATTCCCATGAATATGCGGCCGGTAATCGTCTGGACGATTTAGGTTTCTCCGTCAGTTCCCATATCAATGAACTTATGATTGCTGAGGCAAACCGGATCATTCCGATGAAAAGTCAATGGATTTCATCTTCTTGGGCAGGTTTTTATTCACAGCATAAAGATCATATCCTTGAAGTTGATATTAGTTCACGGATACATGTCCGTACGGGAGTTGGTGGTAAAGGAATGACGGCAAGTGCAGGCTATGCTGAAAAAAGCATTGAAAAACTGGTTTAAGCAGACCGTTCTGAGCTAGGATAGCTCCTTTTATTCATCCGCAAAAGCCCTTGAGTAATAAGAGGCTTTTGCAGGTGAATAAGTGATAGGGAACGGATAAAAAATGTTCAGGGCTCATTTCAGCAATCGCTGATTAGAAACAAATTTTTGTAAACCGCCACTGAAAGGTGTCCACTAAAGTCAATTGATTGCAGTCTACGGGCAATGCTATGGCTATTTTGAGCACCTGCATGGCCATCATACTTCCGATGATGCCTGGTAGTGGTCCGAGCACACCATTCTCGTCGCAGTTAGGGACCTGCTCCGGAAGGGGGGCGACAGGGAATAGGTGACGCAGATGTTTACTCCCTTGGTAATTGAATACGGCCATCTGACCTTCGAAGCGATAGATACTGCCATATACGAGTGGTTTGCCCAATTCGACACAAGTGTCATTCAGCAGATAACGCGTGTGAAAATTATCGCAGCAGTCCACGATAATATCAAACGGTGCAAGGATCTCCCTGGCATTACTTGCTTCAATTTTAACTTGTATTGGCTGAAAATCAATTGTACTGTTGTGTGCAGCCATGTAGTCAGCTGCGCTGGCTGTTTTTGCTGCATGGATATGTTTCATGCTGTGGATCACCTGCCTATTCAGATTATGTAGTTCCACCCGGTCGAAATCTGCCAAAGCAATCTGACCTATCCCCGCGGCAGCTAAATACTGCAATACTGGGCTACCCAAACCGCCAGCACCAACAATAAGGACTTTTGTCTGCATGACCTTACGTTGTCCGGAAACGCCTACCTCCTCAATAAAGATCTGTCTACTGTAGCGTTCGAAAACTGAATGTTCTTCCATCGGCCTAATATATAAATCCTGAATAACTGCTTTCCCAATCCTTCATAACAGGGTCGTAGCCCATTTGTTGGATCTGTTTTTTTATTGTTTCCATGCTCCTTTCATCGCTGACTTCAAACTGTTCCAGTGCCTGGGGGTCGACGACATACCCACCAGGATTTGTCTTGGAGGCGGCACTCATGGTGGTGACACCAATAGGGATAATGTGATCCCTAAAAGCTTCATTCTCCCTGGTGGAAATTGAGATCTCGAGGTTGTCGTTCCATAGCCGATAAGCACAGATTAATTGCAGCAGATGTTTGTCTGACAAATTGAAATTGGGGGCGACCGAGCCTTCGGCTGGCCTTAACCGGGGAAAAGAGATGGAATAGCGCGTTTGCCAATACTGCCTTTGCAAGTATGCAATATGTGCTGCGGTAAAAAAACTGTCAATACGCCAATCTTCCAGGCCCAATAATACCCCCAATCCAATTTTGTGGATGCCTGCCTGACCGATTCGGTCCGGTGTGTCCAGCCGATAGTCAAAGTTCGATTTTTTACCTTTGGGATGATATTGCTTATAGACTTCCCGGTGATAGGTTTCCTGATAAACCAAAATCGCATGGACCCCCGCCTGTTGAAGGAGCTCATATTCGTTCTGTTCAAGGGGTTGGACCTCAATGGATATCTGTGAAAAATGAGGTTTTAATAATGAAATTGCATTCAGAAAATAATTGATTTCCACGGTTTTGTTGGCTTCGCCACTGACCAATAGCACATGTTCAACTCCCATTGATTTGAGTGCCATAGCCTCGAGGAGCAATTCGGTATTGTTCAGTGTTTTTCTTTTGATCTTATTGTCCATGCTAAATCCGCAATAAGTACAGATATTCTGACATTCATTGCTCAGGTATAGTGGGGCGTAGAGCTGAATGGTTTTGCCGAACCGTCGCTGTGTGATTTCTTGCGCGCGGCTGGCCATCTGTTCTAGATATGCTGTTGCCGCAGGAGAGAGCAGCATCATAAAATCAGTAAGATCGAGTTTAGTTTTTCCCAGGACATATTGTACTTCCTGGTCCCTGGTACTGTAAATTTTCTTCTTTACCTGATCCCAGGAATACTGATCCAATAACGGTTTAAATGTTGTCATAATCGAAGTATCAATCAAATAAAAATGAAGTTAAGGGGCTTGAACTCACAGCCTGTGAACTTACGGTGCCTAAACCTGCTTCATAGGCTTTTCTCCCCGCGATGACGGCCTCTTTGAATGCCTCTGCCATGAGAACTGGTGTTTTGGAGACGGCAATAGCTGTGTTGACCAGTACGGCATCGGCACCGATTTCCATTGCTTTAGCTGCATCCGAAGGGGCACCAATGCCCGCGTCAACAACGACTGGGACATGACTTTGTTCAATAATAATTTCTAAAAAATCCAATGTCCGTAGCCCTTTATTGCTTCCGATGGGTGCACCGAGCGGCATGACGACCGCAGTCCCGGCATTTTCCAGTCGCTTACAGAGCACGGGGTCGGCATGGATGTAGGGCATGACCACAAAACCTAATTTGGCCAGGGACTCTGTAGCCCGTAAGGTCTCGATTGGATCAGGCAATAAGTAACGGGGATCAGGGTGGATCTCCAATTTTATCCAGTTTGTTTCTAAAGCTTCGCGCGCCAGTTGCGCTGCTAATACAGCTTCTTCGGCTGTCCTTGCGCCAGAAGTATTGGGAAGCAGGTCTATTTTGGTGGTGTCAAGTGCAGCAATTAGCTCGTCATGTGCGGTATCCTGCTGCACGCGTTTGAGCGCTACGGTGACCAGTTGGGAGGCTGAGGCCGTAATAGCACTGCCCATTTCCGCCAGGTTGCCGAATTTACCGGTACCCAGAAATAAACGGGATTCAAAACTCCTATTGGCTATGTGTAAGTTGGTCATTGTAAAATATTTTTAATGGATGAAATGATATGTGGTGTTTGGGTCACTAAACCCGATAATGCGACACCATAGACACCTGCCTGTACTAATCGTTGAATATCATCGAGACTGTCAATGCCCCCAATGGCAAAAATCGGTGTTGGGGGAAGTCCCTGAAGGTTGATCTTGTTTCTTATGTTTTTGTAGCCTTCGATACCCAGCAGGGGACTCAGTTTTTGCTTTGTATAGGTATGCTTGAATGGACCCAGACCAATATAATCACATCTTTCCCTGATTCTCTGTTGTACATCTTCAAACGTATTTGCGGTACCACCGATTATTTTACTGGGACCTAATAATGCCCTCGCTTTTGCGATGCTGCAATCTTCAAGACCTAAATGCACTCCGTCAACATCCAGGTCTTTCGCCAGGTGGACATGGTCATTGATGATACATTGGGCTCCATACTGATCACAGGCCTGTTTTACCTGTTGCGAAAGGCGGTGAAATTCTTTTTCGTCGGCTTGCTTCCACCGGATCTGAATCCACCTGGCTCCGTCATCCAAGGCTTTTAGGATATTGTTTTTTTGTTGGGCCAATGAATGTCCTTGTGAAATGTATTGTAGTTTTTCGAGAGTGTTTGCTTGCATTGTATAAAATTTTGTAAGGGATTGGCCTGCATCCACACGGCCCCCAGTAAAGCGATGCCATCCGCTCCAGCCTGCAACGGAAGTAGGCAGTTGTCATTTTTTATTCCACCTAGGCCGATTAAGCCTACATTAAAATTTGACCGTTGCTCCAGCTGCTCAAAAATTGCACTGTGCTGACCATAACCAGATTTGGAAATGCTTGGAAATAATGGGCTTAGTAAAGCGTATCTCCAGCTACTATTCAGTTTGTTAAACTGATCGATATGGTGTACCGAGGTGGAGAAAATGCATGAATTTATAGATGATTCGGCCAATCGGTTTTGTCTGTTGCACTCATTGAGATGGATACGGTAAATTTGAAGCTGTTCAGCTAAATGGGGGTGAGAATGCAGCACAAGTTTGTGCCGATATGTTGCATCAATGGAGGCGACATATCGGCACATCTGTGTATCTGTGAAATGATATTTTCGCAGGTGCAGGAGATCGAGCCCATGGTCAAAAAGCTGATGTATGGTCTGTAATTCTGCTGGAAGCTCTTCCTCTGCTGTCAATGCGATGATCATAGATAGATTTCTTTTCCCTGTGCAATAAATTCTTTTGATTTTTCCTGCATACCTTGTGCTGCACTGTCCCTGATTTCCTGGGTAATCTTCATGGAGCAGAATTTGGGGCCGCACATGGAGCAAAAATGTGCGACTTTCGCTGCATCGGCGGGGAGGGTCTCATCATGGTACTCACGTGCAGTATCAGGGTCCAAGGAAAGATTAAACTGATCTTCCCAACGAAATTCGAACCTGGCTTTGCTCAGGGCATTATCCCGATACTGTGCCCCTGGATGACCTTTGGCTAGATCAGCAGCATGTGCTGCCAACTTATAGGTGATCACCCCATCCTTAACATCTTTTTTATTCGGCAGTCCAAGGTGTTCTTTTGGTGTAACATAGCAAAGCATGGCACAGCCATACCAACCGATCATCGCGGCTCCAATTGCTGAGGTAATATGGTCATAACCCGGAGCTATATCGGTGGTCAATGGACCAAGCGTGTAAAACGGGGCTTCGTCACAGCATTCCAACTGTTTTTCCATATTTTCTTTGATGAGTTGCATTGGCACATGCCCTGGGCCCTCTATCATCACCTGAACATCGTGCATCCAGGCGATTTTAGTCAATTCACCCAAGGTTTCCAATTCGGCAAATTGTGCCGCATCATTTGCATCAGCGATAGCCCCAGGGCGTAATCCATCACCAAGGGAAAAAGCAACATCATACTGTTTCATGATCTGGCAGATCTCCTCAAAATGAGTATAAAGGAAATTTTCCTGATGGTGGAATAGACACCACTTTGCCATGATCGAGCCGCCGCGGGATACAATGCCTGTTACTCTGCTTGCGGTTAAATGAATATAACGCAGTAGGACACCGGCATGGATCGTGAAATAAGATACACCCTGTTCTGCTTGTTCAATCAATGTATCCCTAAAGATATCCCAGGTGAGATCTTCGGCAACACCTTTTACTTTTTCAAGTGCCTGGTAGATTGGAACAGTACCAATTGGAACCGGTGAGTTGCGGATAATCCATTCGCGGGTTTCATGGATATTTTTTCCAGTAGATAGATCCATGATGGTATCGGCACCCCAACGGCAGGCCCAAACTGCTTTTTCTACCTCTTCTTCGATGCTGGAGCTGACCGCGCTATTCCCGATGTTGGCATTGATTTTTACCAAAAAATTACGGCCAATGATCATGGGTTCACTTTCGGGGTGATTGATATTGTTTGGAATAATTGCTCTACCGGCAGCGATTTCTTCGCGAACAAACTCTGGGGTAATGTATTTTCCAGCAGGTCTGGCGCCAAAGTTCTCTCCAGGATGCTGGTGATCCATACCGGGGGTACTGTTTGCAAGCTGCTCTATACGCTGGTTTTCACGAATGGCCACATACTCCATTTCGGCGGTGATGATGCCCTTTTTTGCATAATGTAATTGGGTTACGTTTCTGCCGGATAAGGCTACTTTAGGCCGGTGGCTATAAGCAAAGCGGAGCTCATCCAATGTTTTGTCCGCCAAACGCTGCTGCCCGTAGTCCGAACTGATTGTGTCCAGTTCCATCACATCGTTGCGGTCCTTGATCCACTGATCACGCAGACGGGGGAGCCCCTTGCGAATATCTATTTCCTGTGTCCCATCAGTATATGGACCAGATGTATCATAAATGGTGATGGCAGGGTTGATCTCTACCTGTCCATTACTCAACTTGGTGGGACTTAAAGTGATCTGGCGCATCGCTACTTGGATGGGAAAGCGTTTTCCAGGGACAAAAACTTTTTTTGAGTTTGGAAAAGGTGTTTGTGTGATTTGTGCTGATGTCATGTCTTTGTGGTTTTAAGAAATATCAATTAGGATTTTTTTAAGTTAGATTTATCCACCCTGAGTAGCCGTAATGAGGAGAATATGATCATGAGGTTTTAACAGGGTTGAGATCCAGAGCTCTTTTGGAACAACTTGGTTATTGATGGCCACAGCAATGCCCTGTGTTTTTCCAGACAATTCAAGCAGTATTAGCTGTTCCAATGAGGTGGGGGCGGGATCGAAAAATCGAATTTGATGATTGATAGTAAGTTCCATTCCTATATTTTTTTTGAGTAAAAACTTTAGGAATGGCCACCATAAAGTACTGAAATGTACCTTGTAGACATCTTACTTTTCCCTACGCCAGTATGACCCGGATCAGGTTCTAAGGGTAAAATCTCAGCCTGCAGATGCAGACACCCCTAAAGTTGGGACTAATATAGGGCTATTTTGTTGAAAATTACAACATATAGTGGACAATTTTTAATTATACTGGGGCAGGACAGTGCAGTTTAATATGTTGAAAATAATTAATATATTCGTTTTTGAACCAACTAAAACAATTTAACACCTTTTGTACTCCATGGGATACGCTTTGATCTAGTTCAGTCAGACTTGTTGCTTGGTTATACAAAAATGATAACAATTATACCTTAACATGCATAAAATTTTAGTGATGGCCATCGTGTGTATGAGCAGTATTGTCTATGCACAAAGATCTAAGGAGGAGGGGATGCCTGTACAATTGGCATGTGAACACCTGGTAAATCCGTTGGGGGTGGATCAGCCAAAGCCACGATTAAGCTGGAAATTGGATGACATACGCATGGGTGCCAAGCAGTCTGCCTATCAATTATTTGTTGATAGCGATTCGCTCCTTTTGGCGCAGGGGCATAGCGGAAGTTGGGACAGTGGAAAACAGCTTAGCCCGGCCATGCTTGTTTTTTATGGTGGCCGGAATTTAAAACCGCAGAGCAAATACTTTTGGAGAGTCAGGACCTGGGACAAGGATGGGATTGCTCATACCTCTTCCATTGCATCATTTGAAACCGGGATGTTGGGAATGGATCTTTGGAAAGGAAAATGGATCGGGGACAAGGACGATATCCATGAAAAGAGAGCGCCTTATTTCAGAAGATCATTCCGTACAAATAAGCCCATCAGATCGGCACGGGTCTATATTGCCGCTGCCGGCCTCTATGAACTTTCGGTCAATGGGAAGAAAATAGGCGATCATCGGTTGGATCCGATGTATACCCGCTTTGATAAACGTACACTTTATGTGGTTGAAGATGTTACACATGAGCTCCAGTCGGGAGCGAATGTCATGGGTGTTATTTTAGGGAATGGCTGGTATAACCATCAGCCTTTGGCAGTATGGGATTTTGATAAAGCACCTTGGCGAAACCGGCCAACTTTCTGCTTAGATCTACGGATAATCTATACCGATGGGAGTGAGGAAACGATTGCCTCAGATGATCGATGGAAGACTTCTTTTGGTCCCTTGTTATATAACAACTTGTATACGGGAGAACATTATGATGCGCGATTGGAAATACCTGGCTGGGATACACCTCGCTTTGCTGGTTCGGGATGGCATAAGGTCCAATATAGAACGCCACCTTCATCCAATATGGTCTCCCAGCTGATGGCCCCGATTCGTTTGGTTAGATCCTATGAACCCCGGTCAGTGCAAAAAATCGATGCGAAAACCTATGTATTTGATATGGGGCAAAACATGGCAGGTATCACCAAGCTGCGGGTGAAAGGGAAGGAAGGAACGGTGCTTCATATCAAGCACGGCGAAAGGTTATATCCTGACGGAAGGCTGGATCAGTCCAATATTGATGTTTATTACCGTGGCGATAAGGAACTTGAGCCTTTTCAGACTGATATCTTGATCCTGAGTGGTAAGAAAGAAGACGAATTTATGTCCAAATTCAGTTATAAGGGATTTCGGTATGTGGAGATAAACAGCAATGAACCCATCCAGTTGGATAAATCGATGATAACAGCCTACTTCATGCACAGTGATGTACGCTCGATAGGGCAGCTGAAAACATCTTCCAGGTTGATCAATAGTCTTTGGGAGGCGACCAATAATGCGTATCTATCCAATTTGATGGGCTATCCAACAGATTGTCCACAGCGAGAAAAGAATGGTTGGACAGGGGATGGACACCTGGCCATTGAGACCGCTTTTTACAATTTTGATGGAATCACAGTCTATGAAAAATGGCTAGCTGACCATCGGGACGAGCAGCAGGAAAACGGTGTGCTGCCCGATATTATTCCAACAGGAGGATGGGGGTATGGTACTGCAAATGGACTGGACTGGACCAGCACCATTGCCATTATTCCTTGGGAGACCTATCTCTTCTATGGCGATTCAAAAATGCTGGCAGACTGTTATGACCATATCAAACGGTATGTAGATTATGTGGATAGCATCAGTCCTACAGGACTGACGACTTTTGGACGGGGTGATTGGGTTCCTGTCAAGTCCCAGTCCAATCTGGAGCTTACCTCATCTGTTTATTTTTATGTCGATGCTAAAATTTTGGCCTCTGCAGCTGAAATGTTCGGAAAGCAGGAGGATCATCGGAAATACCAAGCGCTCAGCAGGAAGATTAAAGATGCGATCAACGGTAAATTTTTGGATGTTGCTCAAGGGATCTACAGTAAAGGGACACAGACGGAACTGAGTGTACCCTTGTTTTGGGGAGTGGTACCTGAAGAAGTACGGGGTAAAGTCGCTGCAAATCTGAACAGCAAGGTAGAAGAGACAAATTTTCATCTGGATGTCGGTGTTTTGGGAGCAAAGGCCTTATTGAATGCATTGAAAGATAACGGTTATGGAGAAACAGCATATCGAGTTGCTGTCCAGGATACTTATCCCTCCTGGGGCTGGTGGATTGTCAATGGAGCGACAACATTACTTGAAAATTGGGATCTAAAGGCGACAAGAGACATCTCGGATAATCATATGATGTTTGGAGAGATCGGCGGCTGGTTTTTTAAATCCATAGGGGGTATCCTACCCGATCCAGAACAGCCCGGTTTTAAACACGTATTATTAAAACCCATATTCCCTGCGGGGCTACAGCAGTCGTCAGTGACTTATGAATCTCCATACGGTCAGATATCGTCCCGTTGGAAAGTCCAAAACAAGAAGATTATTTATGATATTGAAATACCTGCAAATGCCACTGCAACATTTTATCCACCAAAAAATATTAAGAACAAGGATCACATACCGCTAGAAGCAGGAAAACATAGCTTGGAGCTGGAATTTAAATAGCTCCTTCAATTTGTAAAAAATAAAAGTATTCAGGTTCCTGTTTTGATCATTACGGGAAAGAAGGATTATGCCATTGGTGTTGACCATTACAGGTCATTTCAATTTCCAAATCAGCGCATCGTCCAGATCGATGGTGGGCATGTTTTATATTACGAACTAAATAACGCATTTCTCGAAGCGGTATTCTCCTTTATCAAGCGATAGCTCCATTTTTTAGAAAAGATGTTGTCAAAAAGCTATTTCAAAAGGTCCTGTAAGAGCTGTGCATTTTGTGTAGCATATGCATTTTGATCATTATCAAAGTAAACGTAGATGGCCTTACCTTCATTCTGCCAAGCGGCACACCGGTTTGCCCAACGAACAAGATGCTCTGTGCGATAACTTCCTTCATATTTATCGCCTGGACCGTGCAGACGTACATAGACAAAATCTGCTGTAACTTCAAGCGGACTTTGATAACCGGCAAGATCATAGATACAAAAGGCACAATTATACTGCTTCAAGAGTTCGTAAATAGCGGGGACATGCCAACTATGATCGCGAAACTCAAATGTAAATTGATGGTTTTTGGGTAAATTTTTTAAAAAGTTGTGTAGTCGTGTGATGTTAATTTTCCATTTTGGAGGTAATTGAAATAAAATAGGCCCTAACTTGTCTTTTAAATAATTTGCATGCTGCATAAATTCGTCCAGGATATCTTTGCTGACATCAAGCTTTTTCTGATGCGTGATAAAACGGCTGGCTTTTACGGCAAAAATGAAATGATCAGGAACCTGATTGTACCATTTTTCAAAAGTATGGATGGCAGGTAGTCTATAAAATGAATTGTTGATCTCCACCGTCGAAAAAGTCCTGATAAAGAAATGCAATTGGTCGGCGTCCTTTAAACCATTAGGATAAAAAATACCTTTCCAATGTTTGTAATGCCAGCCCGATGTGCCTATATAAATATTATCTTTTTTCATGTTGTCACCGCTAATTGTTCAAATAATACCCCGATTCAAATCTCATAAAACAGCATTATTAATCCGTTGAATTGAAGAGAACTTACGGAAGAAGAATACCTTTTTCGTTGGACAATAGTCAGATTACAAAAGTTTTAATTGTCAGTTTTTATACGTGAAGAGGCGAATGTAAATATGTATGGCAAAGGCTTTGGGACCACATCGTTTGATCGATATAAAAAAATGATTTAATCTGTAACATTTTGTAGTTTCCGGTATTTATGCATTGTAATGGAATTTGAATATTTATATAAAAAATACTCGAGCAAGATATTCAGGGTCTGCCTGGGCTATTTCAATGATGTTGAAAAGGCGAAGGATGTGATGCAGGATACTTTTATTACAGTCTTCACAAACTTGGACGAGATTAAACATCGCGAAAATATTGCAGGATGGATATACCGAATTGCCAGTAATAAATGCCTTAGACAGATCGAAAATGAAAAGAAAGAAGCATTGGTCAAAGGTTATGGATTTGAACAGGGGGAGGAAGTGGAGTCTTATCTGGTGGAGAAAAATTTTATTAAGCTCCATCAATGTATTGCTGAACTTCCCAATTTGGATAGGCTCATCATAGGTTTTTTCTTAGAAGACGTAAAACAGGAAAAAATTGCTGAAGTATTGGGATTGAGCTATTCCAATGTAAGGGTAAGGATCTATCGGATAAAAGAAGTGTTATCAAAAAAAATAAAAGAAGATGAACAATGATATAACAGCCTTAAAGAAGGCCTGGCAATCCATTGAGACGGATCCAGAAAGCGACCTTAGGGAATTTCATCAAACGCTGTTACACTGGAGGAGAAGAAAAAAAAGAACAGTGTTTTTTTGGTCAATTGCAGTAATCTTATTCTCGATTATCTGTTTTGGATACGTCATTTATACCGATCAATTGAACAGCGTTTCTAAAAGTATTTCGGAGATAATTTTACTCTTGATATCTATTTATTTATTCACTTATTCCTGGCAAAGGATCAACAGTGAACGAAAGGAGTATGTATCAAGTAGTATCGATTTTATGGAAACGTTGCCACGCATCCATAGCCAGCGGAATCGCCGGGAACTGATTATATACTGTACCAGTACAAGCCTTTTTCTAATTGCTATATTCCTATACTGTTTCGATTTTATCGAGCATTCATCGTATCTAATCGGATTTGCATTAGCAGCATTAATGATCTTAATCTTCACCATTTGGGTAATAGTTAAACCGTGGTTTTGGAGGCGATTGAAAATAAAGAATCAAGTGCTGTCAGCTAAAATAACCAAAATATTAAAGTATAGTTAAGCATCGTTAAGGTCATCGACAATTATCAGCCAAATTAAAATCTCATAGTACATGGCCAAACTCGTTTTGATTGTTTTGAAATGTTGTTTTTTCGTTCTATACTTTTCACTTCCATTATTTGTGATTGGACAGTCCATACAGAACGATATAACTGTTCTTCTCAAAGAGCAAAAATTAGCGGGTGCTGTATATTCGATCGTGAAGAACGGCCAAATTTCATGCTACAGCTCCGGGTTGAGAAATATGGAAACAGGTGACCGCATGCATAAAGATGACCAGGTACATGTAGGTTCCATCGCCAAGACTTTCCTTGCTATGGGGATTTTGCGATTGGCAACTGAAAGCCGGCTCCGATTGGACGATCCTGTCAAAAAATATTTGAAGAATCTACCCATGATTAATCCTTGGGAAAGTGTTCAGCCCGTTACAATCAGGCATTTACTCAATCATACATCGGGTTTGTCTGATATACGGCTGTGGCACTTCTTTAATACAGAAGTTACAGCTCAAAGTCCTTTAGCAGAATTTTATAAAAGAAATCCTGATGTATTGGATATCCATGTTAAACCAGGAATATTGTTCTCCTATTCTAATATGGGATACACTTTATTGGGCATGCTGATTGAGGCTATAGTAGGGGAACCTTACGAAAATTATCTGGATAGGAACCTCCTTCAACCTATGGGGTTAAACAATAGTACATTCCATTTTACTGCTCAATATGAACATAAGCAATTGGCAATGGGGCACTTTGATAGTGGAGGGCTTGCTTTCGCAATGCCAATCTACGTACGTCCTGCGGGTCAATTTACGACCACGGCACAGGATATGGCTATTTTTCTGGAATTGATCCTGAATGGGGGGATGTTAGATGGTAAAGAATTTATACGAAAGGAGTTCATCGATCAAATGGGCGTTCCAGACCAGACGATAGCTCTAAAAAAGGGGCTTAACATAGGGTATGCTTTTGGAACTTTATCCCGAGACCGATATGGCGTGGTTGGACTAGCACATTCAGGAAATACGGTTGGCTTTCGGGCCATGTATTACCTTTTTCCAAAAGAGAAGAAAGGATTCTTTATAGCACATAATATGGATAGTGAAACTGCAGATTATGACCTGTTTAATCAGGTCATAATTGATCATTTAGGCTTGAAGATGCCTGTTCCCGCTCATTCCAGGCCACAGAAACTTTTTATTCAAGATCCCCAATGGGATGGTTATTATGTACCTGTCCTGACAAGGATTGAACCCATGGAGCTTATCGACATGATCAGCTCCTATACTCGGGTGTCATCTATGAAAAATGGGTTATTTGTCAAACCATTTCAAAAAAAAGGAACCTTGCTGACAACGCAAGATGGAGCACTTTTTTATGTCCGAAACAGGATAGGGGCCTCGCATTTATTCTATAAGGACAAACAGGGAGAATCATATCTTACTACAGGGATTATGACCTTAAAAAAAGTGAATGGTTGGAAAATCTTCGCTCTGACGATAAGTGTATTATTGGGGATTTTGGCATATGCGATTCTACTGTTTATTTTCCTGTATAAGGTCCTTCAAAAAAGAGCTGATCATTTTAAATCACCAGCGGCATTCAGTTCCGTTACGTTTTTACTATTTGTACTATCAGTGGTTATTATGGCGATGGGCGATGTAACGCGGATAGGAAATAAATCTTTTCCGACAATACTTTTATATTGTTCAACATGTTTACTTCCTCTCGGAAACTTTCTTGCATTGAGCCAGTGTTTAACAGCTCCGAAGATAAGCCTAAAGGGCTTTGATCTTTGTCTTGTTGTCCTGGTCGCTCAATTTTTGATCCTGTTATGGAATTATGGCCTGATACCTTTTGTGATATGGAAATAATGGCTTCTAATCACTATAAAAGAGGTTCCAACTTATAAGGCGGCACTTTTTTAGGCCATGGGATAGTTAGTTTTACGGATATAAACAAAATAAAAATAAGATGAAAAAAACGAGTTTAAAAATCAGGAGGTATTGTGCAATGATGATCTTTGCCTTAGTATTTTTTGTTGGTTGCAGCAAGGATAAAGACGATACACCCAATTCTGGAAACGGCTCTATTGACGTTGCAACAGGTACGTTTAAAGGTACTATACGAATAGGTACTACCAACCATTTTAATGCGATACTGACTGTTAGTAAAGTTGATAATAAACAGTTAAAAATCGTTGCGAAATCAGGAGAGCCTTATTCAGGTGTGACGACCAAAACAATTCAGGTCAAAGCAGACGTGCCTGGGCTGGTTGACGGTCATGATGATCAAGGTTATTTTGCTTATGAAATTGAAAAGAAGAAGCTGACGGTATTGACCAAACAGACCAGTGCGTCAGATATCGACTATGGCTTTGAGGGAATTAAACAATAATTTTTTCGGTGTTTTCAAAAAGAATTTGATTATGTATTCGTTTACAGATCAAATTCTTTTTTAGGTGATCTGAAAAAATCATACCGGGCAATAGATAAAAAATAAATCGGTTCAAATGAAGCATAAATACCTATGAGTTCAGCATGGAATTTTATTTATATTTTCGGCATTTCTATAGCATTGTTTCTTTTCTTGTTGATACTCAGTAAACGGCAAAAAAGTGCTGCTGACAAGATTTTAACAGTTTGGTTTTTTTTTGCCTTTTTTGATTTAATCTTAATCGGTTTGTATGGTTCTGGTCAAATACAAAAAATGCCTAAGCTGTTTGGCTGGGAACTGCCTTTTCCCTATATGCACGGACCTTTTTTGTATCTGTATATTGTTTTTGTAAGTGGCCAACAAAGATATACCTGGCGTTATTTAATACATTTCATTCCTGCAATTGCTGTGGCTTTCGCTTTAGCTCTGTCTTTGCCTACCGCAGTTGTGGAGCATAATGGACTGTACCATTTGGCGGTTGAGTACGATCTGTTATTTACCCTCATGGAAACTGGTTTTGTATTATCGGGATTAATCTATATTACTTTATCCCTATTTCTTTTGTACCGGCACAAACGTAATATTGTGAGGCAATTTTCAAATACTGAAAAAATCAACCTGGACTGGATGCGGTATCTAATTTGGGGAATGGGAGCGATTTGGTTGGCGATCATATTTGCCCGGATACCTGCCGTGATGTTTCCAGTAATCACCTTATTTATTTTTTTTATTGGATATTTTGGCATTCGTCAGGTAGGGGTTTTCACTAACGCGCCAATTTCTCATGAAGTTCTGCTACCAGATACCATTAATAGGTATACAGACTGGGGGGAAACTCAAAATTCAGCAATCAAAGTTGAAAAGATTAAATATGAGAAAACTCGAATTGAAGATCCTGAGCTGAATAGAATCCATGCGGAACTCAGGATATTGATGGAAAATCAAAAGTGTTTCAATGACCCGGATTTGACATTGGGAGATCTGGCAAAGCTACTTGCTATTCCACCCAGTTCGCTTTCCCAGGTTATCAACTCAAAAGAAGGTAAAAATTTTTACGACTATATCAATTCGTTTCGGGTGGAGACCTTTAAACAATTGGTGTTAAAACCCGAAAATCGGCAATACAATATGGTATCGCTGGCCTTTGAGTGTGGTTTTAGCTCTAAGACGAGTTTTTATCGGAATTTTAAAAAAGTCACAGATATGTCTCCGCGTGATTTTTTGAAATTGCATAAAATTATAGCTGATGGTTGAAACATGAAAAAATAAGGTATGCTACAGGAAATAACTGAGATCATTGACCTAATCCAATATATAGATCTTCTTTTCTTTTAAATTGAAACCAAGCTTTTTACCCAGCCAGTTGATACTAGTCTTTCCTTCATAGATCAAGCCTTCAACAAAAGAGACTTGTGGATTTTCAACTTTTGCAAAAGAATTGGATATAGATTCAATATGTCCTTTATAATATTTGGTCTTTATTTCGGGATTAAATTCGCTCACTTTTTCCGTTATTTCCAGTTTGGATTGATCCAATCCTAGGATAGTTACAAATCGATCACTAAACCAAAATGAATCATCGCCAGCACCAGAGTCTAACAGGATGTTAATCCTGTACTTATTATTCAAATATATATAAGTGGAGATATCAAGTGATTGATCTGCGTTTGTAGTCAGCTGTATCGGAATAATTTTGTCACTTTTTAATTTCTCTTCCGGAAAAATAAGTTGCTGTTTGCTGTAGTCTATGATAAATTCTATATCATAAAGCATTGGAAGAGATATTAATCCATTAATACCTGCTAATTTCATATCGAATGTTGAATAAGGAATATCCTTGAACTCTTTACCATTGAAAAGTATCGTTGAAGACCGGTAAAGAGGTGCCGTAATTTTTTCCCCTGTTGCACGGAATGCGGTGAGAAAATTATAGCTTTCCGTTTTTTTAAACTCTTTGGCAAAATCATCAAAAAAAAGATTGATGCCCCCACCTGTGTCGAAGATAAAATTTCCTTTCTTTCCGTCGATTTGAGCTTCAACAACAAGATGCCCTGATGGTAATAAGCGTAATGGAAGGTTTTGGGCCAAGGAGGTAAGGGGCAGTGTGATTATTGCCATTAGCCCTAAATAAAATTGTCTGGTTAATACTATTTTAAACATGTTCGATTGATTTTAGGTTTTAAGATTAAATGGTTTAATTTTGTTCAGGAGTTGCAGTTCATAATCTAAAGTTAAGTATATGCTTGTGCTTATGATGTTGTTGGTTCGTTGTTATCTGTCTATGGCTTATTAAATTAGTTGATGATTTTTCCTTTGTTGTTCGCTAATTTTTCACGAAATTTTTGAATTTCTTCGGGAGTTTGTCTAACCCAATCTGCTAGCTCACCAACGATTTTTAAAGGGTGTTTACTACGATAGGAACGTGTTGGGTTTCCAGGAAATTTCTTGTCTGTAACATTGGGATCATTTTCAAAACTTCCTGTCGGTTCAACCACGTAAACACGAGGCGTTCCATTTCCTTTTGCCAGCTCTGCCGCAAGTCCTGCACCGTTAACTAATGCGGTGAAATAAATGTGGTTCATTTTAAGCTCTGGCTTGTAATTAGAGTTTCCACCTGCTGTCAGTAAATCGCCAACCCCCAAGTCTGCTTTCGTACCATGATAAAAAGTACTCTTATGGGAAGGATTTTCTTTGCACAAAATTGCTAATTCAGCATTCTCTTTTGATTTTGCAGTGTTACCTAAATCTTCATAGCATTTGCCAATGTTTTTATAAAGGGCGGGGAGAGCACTTTTAGCGACATCATCATTTATTTTTAAAGCATACTCCAGAGAAGTTTCAAGCCATCTTAATTTGTCGGAAACCGTCTTTTGATGCCGGGCTACATAATGAGCTGCAAGAAATTTTTCATAATCATTAGTAGCCTCGTTCCAGCCTTGTTGAAATAGCTTGCTGGCTTCTTCGCAATTGCCTTTTTCTTCCATCTCCATACCTTGAAGGCAGCGTTTAACAATAGTGTTGAATGGTGAAAATTCCATGTTCCAATTATTTTGACCTTTAATAGTTAAACATCTCTTTGTTCGTTTTCCTGATCTACCATTTCCTTTATAGTTTATCTCTTCGTTGGTCAGTTGCTTCAAATAGTCCTATTTTAACAATGAGAACCAAGTTAATAATCTATAAAGATACAGCTTAAAATGTAATCATTGGACGTCAAGTAAAACCCTTTTATAAATTTTATTTTAATAGGATTTTAAAATATCCGTTCTTCAAGTTTTAAATGAGATTAAATGTCCAAAATTTTGGAACTTTAAAAAAGTTGTATAAATTGAATTCAACTATATTTGATTTCCTTTAGGTAATAATTGCTAGATAATTCATGTGCCTTTTTTAGTACAATAACAATATTCCATCATAATGCGTATTCCATAATTGAATATCCTATTTCTTTTCCTATTTTTTTCGTTGCTTCAATTACCTGTGGAGGCACAGCAATCAGACATCCGCTCATTGGTTGTTTCTTTTTTAGATACTGTAGAAAATAATTCCTACATGAGCAATACCGTGAACTGGGATTCCCTACGGGCAGCACTATTAGAAAAAACAAAAAATATAAGTGAATCAAGTAAATTAAAACCCTTATTCGAAAAGGTTATAAAAGGTTTGGGAGACAGGCATTCATCAGTATTCTTTGATGAACAGGTTCTTGGGAACGAATCGGAGTCAAATCTGTTTGAGAAGCTTACCAAAATTACGGACAAAGAAGCGGGGCTGCCAGCAAAAGCCTATTCAAGTCGTCTTTTGGAAGGAAATTACGGTTACATTAAACTTCCTGATGTTTTTTATGAACAAAGGAAATACGTGGATACTATAAAACAGCAAATTCAGCTGTTGGATCGATTGAACCCTAAGGCTTGGATAATTGATTTAACCGAGAATAGTGCTGGTGGAAGTGTGTTTCCGATGATTTGGCATCTTGCCAATTTAATCGATACTGATTACACTTATTCCAATATAGATAATAAAGGTAAGGAAGAAAGGGTTCAGACAAAACAAAATAATCTTTCAAAAAAGGAACAGGAAATAGCCAAATTATTAGATCTCCAATACGAACAAAATCCAGCCATTGCAATCAGGAATAATCGTATTCCGATTATTGTGCTTACAAGTGGCTTAACGGTGAGTGCTTCGGAATTCTTGGTTGCCCATTTTAAGGGGCAGAAGAACGTGCGAATTGTCGGTCAGACTACCGCAGGAAATACCTCGGCAAACTACCCCTATATCATTGGGAAAAACTTCCAAGTAAATTTAACCGTTGGAGTCATCAAAGATCGGACAGGCAAGATATATAAAATCAAAGAAGGCATAAAACCCGATATTCCCTTAGCGATTGATCTCGCCCAACAATTAAACCTTACAGAAATCAAAACAACAAACGAATGGCTGTTGGCCGTAAAAAAAGCTAAACCATTATACCTAAAGAAAGCCATAGAGGTTATAAAATCTGAAAAATTTTGATGTTTCAGCTATTGGGATGATTACTGAAAAAAACGAGCGAATCGGAGAGGGAGCGTAGAATTGACCATAAACAAGAAAAGCTCATCTAATGATGAGCTTTTCTTGTACCTAGGGCGGGAATCGAACCCGCACTCCCTTAACGGGAACAGGATTTTAAGTCCTGCGTGTCTACCAGTTCCACCACCTAGGCAGGTGAGCGAAAAACGAGATTCGAACTCGCGACCCCAACCTTGGCAAGGTTGTGCTCTACCAACTGAGCTATTTTCGCATAGGAATTATTTTTCAATGTATCCAGAATCTTGCATTCTGTGATTTTGGTGGTGCCAGCTGGATTCGAACCAGCGACACAAGGATTTTCAGTCCTTTGCTCTACCAACTGAGCTATGGCACCTTTTCAATGCAGCTGTTTGCTTTATTGATGCTGCAAATATAGACGCTTTAATTGAAATTACGAAAGGTACGGGTGGTTTTTTTTATATTGGAGCTTCAACATATTGATTCCTAATAGGAAAAAATAAAGGGCCATTCAGATTGAATAGCCCTTTATGATTACTTTGATCAGTATGTTTATGATAATTTACCAACTTCTAATACCAAATCAACGATTTTATTTGAATAACCCCACTCGTTGTCATACCAAGATACAACTTTAACGAAGTTCTCATTCAATGAAATACCAGCTTTGGCATCGAAGATTGATGTACGTGCATCACCTAAGAAGTCTGTTGAAACAACTTCATCTTCTGTGTAGCCCAAGATACCTTTCAACTCACCTTCAGAAGCTTCTTTCATGGCTGCTTTGATGTCTTCGTAAGAAGCACCTTTGTTTAAACGTACGGTTAAGTCAACCACAGAAACGTCAGCCGTAGGAACACGTAATGACATACCAGTCAATTTGCCTTTCAACTCAGGAAGTACCAAGCCTACAGCTTTAGCAGCACCTGTAGAAGAAGGAATGATGTTTTGGTATGCACCACGGCCACCTCTCCAGTCTTTTACTGAAGGACCATCCACTGTTTTTTGTGTAGCAGTTACCGCATGTACAGTTGTCATCAAACCTTCAACGATACCAAATTTATCATTCAATACTTTAGCGATAGGAGCCAAACAGTTTGTTGTACAAGATGCATTTGAAACAATGTTTTGATCCGCTTTCAATTCTTTGTGGTTAACACCCATAACGAAAGTCGGCGTATCATCTTTTGCTGGAGCAGACATAACTACTTTTTTTGCACCTGCATCAATGTGTTTTTGAGCCAACTCTTGTGTTAAGAAGAAACCTGTAGATTCGATGATTACTTCAGCACCTACTTCATTCCATTTCAAGTTTGCGGGATCTTTTTCAGCAGTTACACGGATTGTTTTTCCATTGACAACCAAGTTACCATCTTTTACTTCTACAGTACCATCAAATTTACCATGTGTTGAATCGTATTTCAACATATAGGCCATATAATCTGGCTCAACTAAGTCATTGATACCAACAATTTCAATTTCTGGACGATTGATAGCAGCTCTGAATGCTAAACGACCAATACGGCCAAATCCATTAATTCCGATTTTCATATTCTTAATTTTTATTGATATAATATTTAATTAAATTATGTATCGGCTCCTTTACAACGGTGCCAATACCGATATTAAATTCTTCTGTTGCAACTTCCCGGAGTATATTTTCATAATTAAAGGCAACCGAACCTGTAAAATTGACATCGCTGTCAGGATATTCTTTCATTAAAGGTTTAATATAGGTCTTAATGAAGGTCCGCAATCCATTTTTGATCAACTGATTGATAAAGAGATGATCTTTATTCTCTAAAACAAAATCAGTGAAAGAATTTAAAAAGTTTGTGGGTTGGGGGGCAATATAAACCTTTTCTAGGATCATCTTTTTGTCCAACGTAAACTCCTTCTCCAGTTTGTCCCGCAAATCAACCGGCAGGGTATCTGTCATATAATGCTTGAGCAATTGCTGGCTGTTCCAGTTTGTCGCACCTTCATCGGCCAAGATATAACCCAAGCCATAGTTATTCTCTATGATTTTCTTTCCTGTATAATAAGCCGCATTGGACCCACTCCCTATGATACCGATAATCCCTTTCTCATCACCAAATGTGCAAATGGCTGAAGCGATGACATCATGATCGACTTTTACACGGGCATTGATAAAAAAACGCTCGAGAACGTTTTTGATTTTATCTTTGCGTTCCTTTGATGAAGATCCGGCACCAAAAAAATAAATGCGGCGTATCTTCTCAGCGTTATTGATCAGGTTGGTGTTTCTATTTAAATGCTGTAGTATGGAGCGCTCATCTTGTAGATAAGGATTTATTCCATTCATGCGGAAGCCGGTTGTTATTCTGCCTTTATCAGCTAACCTCCAGTCTGAGAACCGGGATCCACTATATACTACTGCTATCATAGTTTGCTCTATTTTAATTATAAAATCTCAGCCATTTCCAATAGATCAGGACTAAGTTTGATTTCCTTATTGCTGATTGCCTCTTCAATTGGAGTTGTTTTGATTTCATTGCCACGGAGACCAACGGTAATCCGTGTGTTTCCAGCCAAAATTTCATTGACTGCAGCAAAACCCAATCTACTGGCAAGTACGCGGTCAAAACTCGTCGGAGCCCCACCTCGTTGTAAATGCCCTAATATACTAACTTTCGTGTCGTAATGATCAAACTTTTCTTTTACTTTTTTTGCGACGTAATAAGCCCCACCATTTTGGTCACCTTCTGCAACAATGACGATAGAGGAGGATTTCTTTTTAATGGCGCCATCTTCCAAATGACGGATTAGATCATCAATTGCGGTTTCTTTTTCTGGCAATAAAATAGCCTCAGCACCACCGGCGATACCCGCATTCAAGGCAATGCATCCGGAATCTCTGCCCATCACTTCAACAAAGAAAAGACGTTCGTGAGAGGCTGCAGTATCCCTAATTTTGTCAATAGCTTCAATTACCGTATTGTTAGCGGTATCATAACCAATGGTATAATCTGATCCGTATAAGTCATTATCAATTGTACCAGGAATACCAACGATGGGGATTTGAAACTCCTTGGAAAAGAAGTTAGCACCGGTAAATGTACCATCACCACCGATCACAACCAAAGCATCTATTTCAGCATCCTGTAGATTTTTATATGCCAATTGACGGCCTTCAGCTGTTTTGAATTCAAGACAACGCGCCGTTTTTAATATGGTACCTCCACGTTGGATAATGTTACTCACAGAACGGGTGTCCATTTCCTTAAAATTACCATCAATCAAACCTTGATACCCTTGATAGATTCCTGTTACCTGAAGACCCTTGTGTAGGGCCGTGCGGACTACTGCACGGATACAAGCGTTCATGCCGGGGGCATCACCGCCAGATGTTAATACGCCTATTTTTTTAATTTCTTTTATCACACTCTATATTTTAGGTTTTACGAATATAAGATTTTTATAGTGTATATTCTACACTTTGAATAAATTTTTCATTATTTTTTTGCGCATCACGTTTAGGAAGCGTATAATTGTTACAGATAACCCGATGATTAGTAGCCGATAAATTTAGCTCAGGATTTGCACATAAATAAATTTAGAAGTTTTGTATAGTAATTTTACCGTAGACTGTGTCATATTAGGCTTTCATGAAGGAGAATTAAAGATTCTTTTGGCTGAAAGAAATGAATATCCTTTTAAGGATTGGTGGGCATTGCCAGGCTTCTTCGTGGATAATGACGAAGAAATGGAAGATGCTGTAAAACGAATTCTGTATGAAAATACAGGTTTGAAGGATGTATTTATGGATCAACTCCATTCTTTTGCAGGATTGAAAAGGCATCCCAAAGGTCGGATATTAACGGTAGCCTATTATGCCCTGATTCAATTGGACCATACCAAATTAAAAACCAAACCTGTTACAAATTACATGAAACAGGCTAAATGGTTTCCTGTAAGAAATGTCCCGGAACTGGCATTTGACCATAAGCAAATTTTGGATTTATGCTTAGAAAGATTACAAAGGCGATTGGCTTATAAACCGATTGCATTTGAGTTGCTTCCTGAAAAATTTACACTGACACAGTTGCAATTAGTGTATGAAAGTATTTTAAATAAAACCCTCGATAAACGTAATTTTAGAAAGAAAATGCAAAATTATGGCTTCTTAAAAGAACTGGACGAAGTACAGACCGGTGTCGCTTATCGTGCAGCAAGATTGTATAAATTGGACAAAAGGAAATTCCAAAAACATTTTCAAAATACTGTAGCATTTTAGCAAAATTTGAGTTATAAAGAAAAGGCAAGCTGTTTAGAGCTTGCCTTTTTTTGTTGTCAGTTAAATATCAAATTCATAATGATTTTCAAAATATATTTTGTGTGAAATGTTACTTTTTATATTTTTGAACAATTTCTTGTAAAAGTCAGAAAGTAGAAAGGAGTTTTTTGAAAAATGGAAGATAGAAAAGATCAGATCATTCAAGCAGCAATAAGACGTTTTATGCATTATGGATTTAGTAAAACAACGATGAATGAGATTGCTGAAGATATAAAGATTACGAAGGCAAATTTATATTATTATTATTCAGAGAAAAATGCGCTTATACGTGATGTGATCGTGCGGTTGACCGATCAATATCGGGAAGAAGAAGAGCAGATGGTGGCCGTTCATACAGGGTCAACTTATGAACTGATTATGAAGATTCTGGAGTTGAGAGATGCATTTGTGCGTAAGTACTATATATTACATATGAATGAAAATCTAGAATGGATAAAAGGACTCTCCATGCAGGAATTTTTTCAATGTCTTCATAATCGGGATGTCAAAGCGTTGTATGAAATTTTTCAAACAGGTGCTGAAAAAGGGGAGTTGAATGATGAACATTTATACGAAACGGCAGAGATCTATGTGGAATTGATGAAGAGCTTATCGTTGATGTGCAATATTTCAGATATCATTTCTGGAATACCTAACCAAGACCGCTTTGATGAGGTATTGCAGAAACAGAAATTAGCGACAAAGTTATTTTTTAATGGCATAAATAAAAAGTAGATATAAAATTAGGATAAATAAATTAGGAATGAAAACAATCAGAATACTAGCCAGCCTTTTATTAGGTACGATGGTTTTCCAAAGTCATGCACAGCAGCAATTAAGCCTAAGTGATGCCATAAAATTTGCTTTGCAGAACAAAAAGGAGGCGAAGAAGGCAAAGTTGGATCTTGAAAATTCTCAATACCAGATCGATGAGGTCAGGGGTAGCGCATTGCCACAAATCACTGCCAACGGTTCCCTTAAATATAATGTATTGATTCCGGAAATGGTATTGGAAGCAGGTGGACAAACCCAAAAAATCAAAATGGGACAACCCTGGAATTCAAATGCCGTAGTTTCTTTAAATCAACAGTTGTTTAACCAATCTATATTTACTGGCTTGAAGGCTGCTAAAACAACAAAAGAGTTTTATCAGATCAACGCACAGTTGACCGATGAACAGGTAATCGAAAAAGTGGCTAATGCTTATTACGAAATCTATCAAGAGCATTTGAAGTTACAGACCATAGAAAATAATCTGCAGAGTACAACGAAAACAAAAGACGTAACGGAAGGTCTCGTGAATGCTGGGCTCGCTAAGAAAATAGATTTGGACCGTTTGGTCGTGAATTTGAATAATCTGGAAGCGCAGAAACAACAAACGATGAATGCGGTACAGATTAAAGAAAATGCATTGAAATTTGCTATTGGTAAACCGATTGAAGAGGATATTGAATTATCGCAGGAGACCTTTGAAATCAATCCTACGATAGCGGTTGAAACCGATAATGTCGAAAACCGGACCGAAGTACAGTTGATGAAAAAGCAGATTGAATTGTACGAATTGAACAAGAAATCCAAGGTTGCTGATCTATACCCGAAATTGTCCTTAGGTGGTGATTTTGGTTTTAATGGTTTTGGAAAAGGATTTCCAATAGGGGGGGATTTTACCTGGCCAAAGACATCAAGTATTGGTTTAAATCTTTCCGTGCCAATATTTACGGGAGGAACAATTAAAGCTAGGATTAATCAGGCCGATATTCAAATCAGACAAGCACAAGTCGATCTTGAAGACACCAAGCTCGGACTTAATCTGGCCAAAGAAAATGCAAAGTCACAGATAAAGATCAGCTTGTTAACTATTGATAATAACCGTCGAAATGTGGTACTGGCCAAGGGTGTATTGGATGACACAAAAAATAACTTCAATAATGGTCTAGCAAGCTTAACTGAGTTACTTGACGCTGAAAGGGCTCTGGCCGATGCTGAAAATAATCTCAATACCAGTTTATTGAACTATAAAGTTGCCGAGGTACAAATTATTAAGGCAAATGGCGAATTAAAATCACTAATTAACGAATAATTGACTTATACAATATGAAACGCGGAATAATTACCCTACTTATTATTGCTGCTGGTCTAGCAGGAATATTTTTTGTGTTAAATAAAAATAAAAAGAAAAATGAAGCTGAAACTGCAGAGGTAGCCAAAACCAATGCTGCCATCGCAGTTCGTATAGATACAGCAAAGATAACATCGATGGATTTGCGTTATACGGCCAATGGGACATTTGCACCAAAACAAGAAGTTACTGTTTCTGCTGAGACAGCAGGAAGAGTAGTGAAAGTACTGGTCGATGAAGGGTCTCATGTACGTGCTGGACAGACCCTAGCCATTATCGAAGGTGATAAATTAGATGTAAATGTCGCGAATGCACAAGCGGCATTTACCAATGCACAGGCTGACTTGCATCGTTTTGAAAGTGCATACTCTACTGGAGGTGTGACCAAACAACAGTTGGATCAGGTTAAATTACAATTTGAAAATGCGAAGAATAATTTGAGGGCATCCAAACTCAATGCCGGTGATGTAACGATAAAAACATCTGTTTCCGGTATCGTCAATGCCCGTAAAATAGAGCCGGGAACCTATCTGAATATTGGAGCTCCAGCTTTTGACATTGTGAACGTCGCTACCTTGAAATTGCGGGTGAATGTAGATGAAAAAAATGTGGCTACTTTAAAGATAGGCCAATCTGTGGATGTCTCTGCAAGTGTTTATGCCGATCAGAAATTTACAGGTAATGTGACTTTTATTGCGCCTAAATCTGATGGTAGTTTGAATTTTCCTGTAGAGATTGAGGTTAACAATGCTTCAAATAAGTTGCGTGCAGGGATGTATGGTACGGCTATGTTCGGTGAAGGTGTTGCTGGCAATACCTTGATTGTACCACGTACTGCATTTGTAGGCAGTGTGAGTGACAATAAGATTTTCGTGCTGAAAAATGGAAAAGCGATAGAGACGAATGTGAAGTCGGGAAGAAACTTTGGCGATTTTATCGAAATCCTGGGTGGCTTGCAAAATGGAGATCAAGTGATTATTTCAGGTCAGATCAATTTGTTTGATCAGAGTCCTGTTGAAATTATTAAATAATGAATACAGAAAATTGATAACAAATGGTATCATCATGAGCTTCAGCAGGCTCACTAACCGAGTGTAATGTGCTTTAAGCATTGAATACGAACACTTGTAAATAAGAAATCTAATGAAAATTACCGAAATATCCATAAAACGTCCCAGCATAATTATAGTATTGTTTATCATACTGACATTAGGTGGACTGTTTTCCTATACTCAGCTTGGGTACGAGTTAGTTCCAAAGTTTGAGATCAACGTCATCACGGTACAGACAGTTTATCCTGGAGCATCTCCGGCAGAGGTAGAAAGCTCTGTTACCAAGAAAATTGAGGATGCGATTTCCTCCTTGGAGAGTATCAAGAAGGTTGAATCTACTTCCTTGGAGGGTGTGTCTATTGTAATGATCACCCTAAATAACGGTGCTGACGTCAATTTCCTTCTGACAGATGCCCAGCGAAAGATCAATGCTGTCGTCAATGATTTGCCCGACGATGTAAAGACGCCATCACTGTCTAAATTCTCCTTGGATGATGTGGCCATCATGAGTTTGGCCGTTACGTCAAATCTATCCGAAAAGGAGCTTTATGACTTATTGGACAATAAAATACAGCCAGTTTTTGCACGGATTAATGGCGTTGCAAAAGTGGACATGATCGGTGGCGAAGAACGGGAAATCCAAATTTCTGTAGACCCCAAAAAAATTGAAGGATATGGTTTAACGATTGCGCAGGTTCAACAAACTGTTGCTGCTTCAAACCTTGACTTCCCCACCGGTAATGTCAGCACACGTGATAATAGAACGACAATCCGTTTGGCCGGAAAAGTGACTTCCATTGAAGAATTGCGAAATCTTCCAATAACGACTCCTGCAGGTGTACAGATCTATCTGCGCGATATTGCCGATGTTCAGGATGGGATCAAAGAGATTGAAAAAGTAGCCCGCCTGGACCGTCAGAATACGATTTTGTTGCAGGTGTTTAAACAGTCTGATGCCAATGCCGTAGCGGTTTCAGAAGGGGTAAAGAAGACCATTGAACAGGTACAGAAAGATTATAAGGACAATAACATCAACATTTTGGTGGCCAATGACTCGTCTGATTTTACATTGAATGCAGCCGATAATGTGATCCATGATTTAATGATCGCTATTGCTCTGGTTGGTTTCATCATGTTGTTTTTCTTGCAGAGTTTACGGAATGCGGCAATTACCATGGTGGCCATCCCTTTATCATTAATTGCAACATTTATCGGCCTTTTATTGATGGGTTATACCTTAAATCTGATGTCCTTATTAGGATTGTCGCTTGTGGTTGGTATCCTTGTGGATGATGCGATCGTGGTGATTGAGAATATCCACCGCCATATGGAGATGGGGAAAAATAAAGTTCGCGCTGCCTTTGATGGTGCTTCAGAGATTGGATTTACCGTTACGGCAATCACCTTGGTGATCGTGGTGGTTTTCTTACCAATTGCGATGTCAACAGGTTTGGTTGCTAATATCTTGGCGCAATTCTGTGTGACCGTCATTATCTCAACCATGTTGTCCTTGTTGGTATCGTTTACGGTTGTCCCTTGGTTGTATTCCCGTTTTGGTAAACTGGAACACCTGAGCAAGACTTCGCTCTTTGGCAGGATTATCCATGGCTTTGAAAGTGGATTGACAAGTTTTACGCACTGGGTGTCAGGCTTATTGGTGTGGGCATTAAAAGGCCGTTTGAATAAATTGGCAACCCTCGGACTTGCTGTGGGGTTATTGATCGCTTCCTTTATGTTGGTGGTCAAGGGGTACATCGGTTCTGATTTCTTTCCTGGAATAGACCGTGGTGAGTTCTTTATCCAATTGGAGCTGGATAAAGATGCTTCTTTGGAAAAAACCAACTTGTTGACCCAAAAAGCGGAAGCTTATATCAAATCTAAACCCGATGTAAAGGAAATCATCACTACAGTAGGACAGTCTTCTGACGGGATGGCTTCAACAACTGGATCCAGGTATAAATCGGAGATCCATGTTATTTTGGATAAAGAGAACTTTGAGGGTAATTCCCAGGTATATTCAGCAACGTTAAAACGTGAATTGGAAAATAAATTGATCGGTGCCAAAATCAAGACTGTGAATGTCGGTATTATGGGGGCAGAACAAGCACCTTTGAAATTGACAATCATCGGAGCTTCCGTAGAAGACGCACAACAGTTTGCTGAGAAAGCCGCCGACCAACTGCGCAAAATTCCTGGTGCAGCAGGAGTAAAGCTTACCTCTGAAGCTGGTAATCCAGAGATCAATGTGAAGATCGACCGCGATAAAATGACCTCATTGGGCTTAAATGTTTCTACGGTAGGTATGACCATGCAGACGGCATTTTCCGGGAATACAGACAATAAATATAGAGCTGGTGATAACGAATATGATATCAACATCCGTTACAGTGAGGATGGCCGTGCTAGTATTGATAATGTTCGTGATCTGAAATTTATCAATAATCAAGGAGCTTCTATTTCGTTGGAGCAGTTTGCAACGGTATCCTACGGTTCGGGCCCAACTTTATTGGAACGTCGCGATAAATCACCAGCAGTATCTATCCAAGGACAGGTCATAGGTCGCCCAATGGGTACCGTGGCCCAAGAGTGGCAGGCCCAGTTTGAGAAACTTCCACGCAAACCTGGTATTGTATTTATCTGGGGTGGTAATATGGAAAACCAAACTGAAGGTTTTGGTACATTGGGAATTGCTTTGTTGGCATCCATTATCCTGGTTTATCTTGTCATGGTGGCTCTATATGATAGTTTTATTACGCCATTCGTCGTTCTATTCTCTATCCCATTGTCTTTTATTGGGGCATTGTTATTCCTTGCTTTAGGAAATCAGACCTTAAATATCTTTACCATTTTAGGTATCATTATGCTGATCGGTCTGGTTGCTAAAAATGCGATCATGTTGGTCGACTTTGCCAATCATCGGAAAGAAGCTGGAGACAATACGCACGATGCACTTGTGGCAGCCAACCATGCCCGTCTACGTCCGATCTTGATGACAACGATTGCGATGGTGTTTGGTATGATACCCATTGCCATTGCGACTGGAGATGGTGCCGATATGAATAGAGGCCTGGCCATTGTTATTATTGGAGGTCTGTTATCCTCCTTATTTTTGACCTTGGTCGTTGTGCCTGTTGTATATTCCATTTTTGATAGCCTTCAGCGTCGTTTTGGTAAGAAGGAAAAAACTAACTATGAAGCATTGATGGTGGAAGAATATGATCATGTTGATGTGGCTGAGCATTAAATAAATAGACCTCCACAAGAGGAGGAAAAGGGAGACTATGTGAATTAGTCTCCCTTTTTTTTATGTTAATTTTAGGTTAATCAATCGATTGCGTAATTTTTTTTTACTACATTGCGGCCGCATTAACAAAATATATACTTTAAAATTGAGACAAGCATGTGTGGAATTGTAGGATACACAGGTTACCGTCAGGCGTATGGTATCGTCATTGATGGATTGAAAAAATTAGAATACCGTGGATATGACAGTGCTGGAGTAGCATTGCATAAAGGTGATCAGATCGATGTTTACAAAAAAACAGGTAAAGTAGCGAATTTAGAAGAGTTTGTCTATGACAAGGATCTCCAGTCAACTACAGGAATAGGCCACACCCGGTGGGCTACCCATGGTGAACCCTCAGACCGAAATGCCCATCCCCATTATTCAAACAGCGGTCGTATCGCAATGATCCATAATGGTATCATAGAAAACTATGCTTCCTTAAAATCTGAATTGGTAAGCAAGGGATATACTTTTAAGAGTGATACTGATACAGAAGTCCTTGTTAATTTCATTGAAGAGATTCAATCACAAAATGAATGCTCATTAGAGGAAGCAATTCGTATTGCATTAAAAAGAGTCGTAGGGGCTTATGTGATCCTGGTGTTGGAAGCAGGCCATCCAGACCGTATTATTGCGGCCAGAAAGGGGAGCCCTCTGGTGATCGGAATCGGTAAAAATGAACATTTTTTAGGTTCAGACGCTTCACCTATGCTGGCATACACCAAAGAAGTTGTTTATATTAACGACTACGAGCTGGCTATTATCAGCCCTGAAGAATTGATCCTTAAAAACCTGGGGAATGAGCGGATCACTCCATATATCCAAAAATTGGATCTGGAGTTGTCTGCCATTGAAAAAGGTGGATATGATCACTTTATGCTGAAAGAGATCTTTGAGCAACCGCATACGATATACGATTCGATGCGCGGACGCCTGGATTTGCATTCGCATCAAATTACATTAAGCGGTATCGAAAAATTTGCACAAGAAATCAGCAACACAAACCGTATAGTCATTGTCGCCTGTGGTACCAGCTGGCATGCAGGACTGATTGCAGAATATATCATTGAAGAACTTTGCCGCATTAATGTAGAAGTAGAATATGCATCAGAATTCCGCTATCGTAATCCTGTTATCCATCCTGGTGATGTCATATTGGCTATTTCTCAAAGTGGCGAAACCGCAGACACGCTCGTTGCTTTGGAAAATGCAAAAAAACAAGGTGCCATTATTTTGGGGGTGGTGAATGTGGTTGGATCATCCATCGCCCGTCTTTCAGATGCTGGAGCCTATACCCATGCTGGACCGGAGATCGGAGTGGCAAGTACAAAAGCTTTTACGGCACAATTAACGGTGTTGAACCTGATTGCTTTAAAGATTGCTTCCTTGAAAGGGTCTATCAATGAAGAACGTTTTCAAGAACTGACGAAGGAATTGAATGCTGTTCCTGAGAAAGTCGAATGGATATTGGATACGCAGCTTGAGAAGATTCAGCAAATTGCCAAAAAATATAAAGATGCACGGGATTTCTTATTCTTGGGTAGGGGCTATAATTTCCCGGTAGCCTTAGAAGGAGCACTCAAGTTAAAGGAAATCTCCTATATTCATGCTGAAGGATATCCAGCGGCCGAAATGAAACATGGGCCTATTGCATTGGTTGATGAAAATCTACCTGTTGTCTTTGTTGCGACAAAAGACGCCTATCATGAAAAAATAGTGTCAAATATCCAGGAGATAAGGGCACGTAAAGGCAAGATTATTTCTGTCGTTACCCAAGGTGACGCCGTATCTGAAGCGTTATCGGATGACTTTATGGAGATTCCTGAAGCCGATGAGATCATCGCTCCTTTGATCGCTGTCGTACCATTACAGTTGTTATCGTATTACATTGGTGTGGAATTGGGCTTGGATGTGGACAAACCCCGTAATTTGGCCAAATCGGTTACTGTAGAATAAGGAGGTTCATGAGTGTATTGAAGAAAAGACCTTTAGAACAGCTGGGATATGACTTTATCCCTGCCGAATTTATTCGGGAAGGACAGGACGAATATACCTTGCGTTTCCAACAGAATCCACGTCGTGACTACAGGGATCTCACTGCCGCGGAAATCCAACAATTAATAGAAAATGGAAATTGGTCCAGTGACTGGTCTAAGGTAAAAGTTTCCGCAATATTTGATCCCAATCAGATTCAGTGCTGCAAATTTTATGGTTTGGTCCGTATAGGAAACTTAAATCCAAGTTATCTGGAATACCGTAATCTGCGCTTACCCATCGGGCTTTATCATTCGACGATTATCAGTTCTGACTTTGGGGATGATGTCGCAGTCCATCATGTGGGGTACCTGTCTTATTTCATTGTGGGCAACGATGTGCTGCTTAGTCAGATCAAAGAGATGGAAACAGGTAGTACGGCGAAGTTTGGAAATGGTATCTTAAGGGATGGTGAAGAACCGCATAAGCGTATCCAGTTGGAGCTGTGTAACGAAAATGGAGCGCGATCTGTTTATCCCTTTGATGGTATGCAGGCGGCAGATGTTTATCTATGGACGCGCAACCGGCAGGACACTGATCTGCAGCGCCGTTTTGAGGAACTCACCGATCACAAGTTTGGCACACAGCGGGGATATTATAGTGAAATTGGGGATCGGTGCATTATTAAAAATACCTTTACGATCAAAAATGTGAAGATCGGTACGGATGCCTATATCAAAGGTGTCAATAAGCTGAAGAATGTAACCGTCAATTCATCACAAGAATCTTATACGCAAATTGGTGAAGGCTGTGAGCTTGTCAATGGTATTATTGGCTATGGCTGCCGTATATTTTATGGTGTGAAAGCCGTACGTTTTATACTTGCTTCTTATTCACAGCTTAAATATGGTGCCCGGCTGATCAATTCTTATCTGGGAGACAATTCAACAATCTCCTGCTGTGAGGTGTTGAACTCGCTGATCTTCCCGGCGCATGAGCAGCATCATAACAATTCTTTTTTATGTGCAGCATTGGTGATGGGGCAGAGCAATATGGCAGCGGGAGCAACTGTGGGATCCAACCACAACTCCAGGGCAGCGGATGGGGAGATTATTGCCGGGCGTGGTTTTTGGCCCGGACTCTGTGTGAGCCTGAAACATAATTCGAGATTTGCCTCTTACTGCCTGATCGTAAAAGGTGATTTCCTCCACGAACTGGATATCCAACTGCCTTTCACATTAGTGAGCAACGATGTACAAAATGACCGGTTGGTATTAATTCCAGGCTATTGGTTTATGTACAACATGTATGCACTGGTACGCAATGCCAACAAGTATCAGTCGCGGGACAACAGAAACTTCAAAAATCAATATTTTGAATATGATATGCTTGCCCCTGATACGGTAAATGAAATGTTTACCGGTATGGATACATTGGCATTGGCGGTAGCAGACAGCCTGCAACCTGGCGAACATGAGACCAGACAGCAAAAGCTAATGGCCGGACGGGCTTTGTTAGCCAATAATATTGATTTAAAAGATAAAACCATCGTATTGACGGAAGCGGAAAATTCGCGTAGGCCTACTATCATCCAGAAAGTAGGGGAAGCTTATCATCTTTACCGTTCGTTTATTAAATATTACGGTGTATTGCATCTCATGGATGCCTTGGAAGAAGGACTTTCATTAGATGATGTCCTGGAAAGCCTTCGTACTGAACAGCGGACGCGCTGGGAAAATGTCGGTGGTCAATTGATTGAATACAATGCCCTACAACGTTTTTTGGATGATATCAAATCCAAGCGGATTGATTCATGGGAGGATGTACATGAGTTTTATCATGAAAAAAGTAAAGAATATCTATCGGATAAACAAAAGCATGCGCTGCTGTCATTAATTGAGATATTGAAGTTGGAAGGCATGGAGATATCCAAAGATAAAATCGTATCTTTGTTGGATCAAGCGCTAGGACACCGTATTTGGATTGGGGAACAAATTTATAAATCCCGAGCTAAGGACTATAAAAATCCGTTTAAAAATATGGTGTATGCCAATGAAGAAGAACGTGATATTGTTGTTGGAAAGCTAGAAGAAAATGCCTTCATAATTCAACAGCAAAATGAACTCGAAATATTTAAAGAAAGGGTTGCTAATTTGAAAGGGCAATTTTAAAAGAAAGGCTTCCGCTCGGAAGCCTTTTCTGTTTTATTTTTTTGATCTATTCATTAGCTCATCTGCTTAAGTAATCAACACATAGTGCAAAAACCGGTCTAACCCGCATCATTGATCTTATCCAATGGTTTACGTTTGTTCTCTTTGATATGTTTAAAGTGGCTTGGTGTGAGACCAGTCACTTTTTTGAACTGATTGCTTAGGTATGCTACACTGGAATAATTCAGCTGATAAGCAATTTCACTTAAAGTAAGCTCATCGTAGACCAGCAATTCCTTGACATACTCGATCTTTTGGCTGATAAAATATTTTTCGATCGTCATTCCCTCCACATCAGAGAATAAATTGGAGATATAATTATAATCGTGGTATACCTGATTGCTGATGATCTCCGAAAGGTTGAGGTTGGTATTATTGTGTTGATTACGGATCAAATCCAGTACTAAAAGCTTCACTTGTTCAATTAAAACTGTCTTTTTGTCGTCAATTAACTCAAACCCCAGTGCAGAAAAATTGTGTGCTAATTGTGCAGTTTGTGCTTTAGTCAGCGTTTCCTCGATTTCAACCTGTCCCAGGGCGATGTGTTTAATATGCAGATTAAGCTTGGTTAATTCGTTTTCGACAACCATGATGCATCTGTTGCAGACCATGTTTTTTATAGCAAGTTTCATGAAGATTATTTTAATTCAATTTACAAAATTGAACCCAAAAATCGTGAATTTGTCTCACATTCCTTTGTAAGATTTAAAGGATATGTTGTAGTTTTTTGGAGTATGGATTGTTTGGGATAAATATAGGATAGCATCGGCAGTATTTTTAAACCTGTTTGACGGATATTCGACAAATATTTGAAACAGATCCACGCCTGAAATCAGGTGCACCTTTGAACCATGGGTACAAAAAAGCATCTTTTTTCTGAAAAAGATGCTTAATAAATATGTTTTATAAACGATAGCGTATTATTTTAACTAGCTTTTGGTTTACGAAAGATAAAGTAAAGGCCTATTAAAATAAATGGAATGCTCAATAGCTGTCCCATATTTAATGCCATGCTTTGTTCAAAGGCTTCCTGATCAATTTTAAAATGTTCCAAGACCATACGTGCGCCAAATAAGAGTACCATGAAAATACCAAATAACTGGCCCTTTTGGCGATTTGGATTGGATCTGAACAATGAGGCAATGATAATAAAAATAAGAATGTAGGCGAAGGCTTCATACAGTTGACCTGGGTGACGTGGAACTTGATCGATGCGCTCGAAAACAACAGCCCAAGGTAGATCTGTTGGGGTACCGATCATTTCAGAATTGAAGAAGTTTCCGATACGGATAAGCGCTCCAGCGATTGGTACAACGACCACCAGCCGGTCTGCAAGCCATAAAAAGTCGGTTTTTGTTTTACGACAGAAGAGATACAAGGCGATGAGAATACCGATTGCTCCGCCATGGGAGGCAAGCCCCGCAAAGCCGGTGATATGAAAGCCCGATTCGTCCCATTTGAAGGGGAGGAAGATTTCGAGGATATGATCTTTATAATAATCAAAATCATAAAATAAGCAGTGGCCAAGACGTGCCCCGATCAAGGTACCCAAAAAGATATAAATGGAGAGTTGATCCAATTGTTCTTGTGTACGGCCTTCCTTTTTGAAAATACGTAACATAATCACATAGGAAACAAAAAATGCCAACAGCCAGCACAGGGCATAATAGCGTAAGGCAAATGCGCCGAAGTTGAACATTTCGGGATCAATATTCCAATGGATAGCACTTAGTATCGAATTCATATATTTTATGTCAGTTTAAATTATCAAGGTAAAGATAAGGTTTAATCTTATTTTTCAACAAAATCAATGTGAATTGTAAAAGGAATATTCCAAAAAACATTTTTACTTTTGCATTTTATTGAAATTTTCATATTTTGACAGAAGTAAACAGCAAAGGAAAAGATGGCAGAAAAGAATAAGAAAAAAGAACAGAAAACGACAGCTGTCGTTACAAAAGCTTCGCTTTCATTTTTTGAAAAATATATAAACAATGCTTCACCAACAGGTTTTGAATGGGATGGTCAACGTCTGTGGTTGGACTATTTGAAGCCTTATGTGGACGAAACTTTCGTGGATAATTATGGAACCGCCGTGGGGGTAATCAACCCCAAGGCTGCTTATAAAGTGGTGATTGAAGCCCATGCAGATGAAATCTCCTGGTTTGTCAATTATATTACCAAGGATGGTTTGATTTACGTGGTGCGCAATGGTGGTTCGGATCACCAGATTGCCCCTTCAAAACGTGTCAATATCCATACGGACAAAGGGATTGTTAAAGCGGTGTTCGGCTGGCCGGCGATACATACCCGCTCGGGAGAAAAAGAAGAAAACCCTTCGCTGAAAAATATCTTTTTGGACTGTGGATGCAGTACGAAAGAGGAGGTAGAGGCTTTGGGTGTACATGTGGGCTGTGTGATTACCTATGAAGATACCTTCTCCGTTTTAAATGATCGTTATTATGTTGGCCGTGCCATGGACAACCGTGCTGGAGGTTTTATGATTGCCGAGGTGGCCCGACTGTTAAAAGAGAATAAAAAGAAATTGCCGTTTGGATTATATATCGTAAATTCGGTGCAGGAAGAAATTGGATTGCGTGGTGCCGAAATGATTGCCGACCGGATTAAACCGAATGTCGCTATTGTAACCGATGTAACGCATGATACCCAGACCCCGATGATCAATAAGATTACGCAAGGGGATTTATTCGCTGGAAAAGGTCCGGTATTATCCTATGCTCCAGCAGTTCAGGTTAACCTAAATAAACTGTTAGTTAAGGTTGCTGAGCAGAGTAATATTCCATTCCAGCGTCAGGCTTGCTCACGTTATACGGGTACAGATACGGATGCTTTTGCCTATAGTAATGGCGGCGTGCCCTCAGCTCTGATCTCATTGCCACTACGATATATGCACACGACCGTGGAGATGATACACAAGGAGGATGTCGATCATGTGATTCGTCTGATTTACGAAACATTATTGAATATTGAAGATGGACAGGACTTTAGAACATTTACAAAATAGAATTTAAGATTATATTAACTTATCATTTAGAATTATTATGGAAAATAACCAAAATCAAAACGAATTGAGCATCGAGTTGACAGAAGAAGTAGCAGAAGGAACCTACTCAAATCTTGCGATTATCACTCACTCTAATACAGAATTTGTGGTTGACTTTATCCGTGTGATGCCAGGAGTGCCAAAAGCAAAAGTGAAATCAAGAATCGTTTTGACTCCAGAGCACGCAAAACGCTTGTTGGGTGCATTGGTTGATAACGTAAACCGTTTCGAAGCATTGAACGGTCCAATCAAAATGGATGCTGGTGTTGCTGAACAACAACCACAACAAGGTGGTGATCCTACCGTAGCGTTTCCTTTCGGAACTCCACAAGGTCAAGCATAGTCTGTAGAAAATTATTTCAGCATATTTTAGGCGCCAATAAAACAATTGGCGCTTTTTTTTGTCACTGACTGTGGTTGCCGGAGTATACTGATGTTTGGGCTTGGGCCTGACTTTTGCTAATTTTATGAAAACTATTTTAAAAGGAGAATTATATGGATATTCAAGTGCGCAACTTGACAAAGAAGGATTATGTTGATTTAAAGAAATCAATGGAGGAAGCGTATCAGGGCGTGGGGGAAACCTGGACAAGGGAAAATATTCAGGATTTGATCGATTTATTTCCAGAAGGGCAATTGTGTGTGGAAATCGATGGACGTGTTGTTGCCTGTGCATTGTCCATTATTCTCAATTCAAAAAAGAATAATATCTATGATAGCTATTATGATATTATTGATGATGGTAAGTTTAGTAAACACAGTGATGATGGTGATACTTTATATGGAATCGAGGTATTTGTGCATCCTGAACATCGTGCGCTACGACTGGGACGGCGTCTCTATGATGCCCGAAAGGAACTCTGTGAACAGATGAACTTAAAATGCATTGTTGCTGGAGGACGGATTCCCAATTACCATAATTATGCGGACAAAATGAGTCCGAGAGTATATATTGAAAAAGTAAAACGGAAGGAGATCTATGATCCAACATTGACATTTCAGCTTTCTAATGACTTTCATGTCAAAAAGATCCTGAAACATTACCTGCCGGAGGATGCGGAGTCCATGGAATTTGCCACACTGCTTGAATGGAACAATATCTATTATGAAGCGGATACACGCTCTATTTCCACCACAAAACAGACGATCCGTCTGGGACTGGTGCAATGGGAGATGCGTCTGTTTGACAATATCGAAGCTTTCTATGACCAGATTGAATTTTTTGTGGATACGGTGAGTGACTATGGAACAGATTTTATCCTATTTCCAGAATTTTTCAATACGCCCTTAATGCGTCCCTACAATGATCTTCCTGAGCGCTTGGCAATGGAAAAACTGGCACAGCATACAAATGAAATTATTGACCGGATTCAACAATTCGCCGTTTCATACAATGTGAATATTATTGCAGGCTCTATGCCGGTCGTGGAAAACAAAAAGCTATATAATGTTTCTTACCTATGCCATCGTAGTGGTAAGCTCGATGAATTCAAGAAGATCCACATCACACCGAATGAGTTTAAATATTACGGCATGGTGGGAGGAAGTGAGGTTAAAGTATTTGATACGGATTGTGGCAAAGTAGGCTTGTTGATCTGTTATGATGTGGAATTTCCGGAGCTCAGTCGTATTTTGGCAGACCAGGGGATGCAGATTCTGTTTGTACCGTTTATGACGGATACCCAAAATGGGTATATCCGCGTAAGAAGCTGTGCGCAGGCACGAGCAATTGAAAATGAATGTTATGTCGCCATTGCGGGATCGGTAGGAAACTTACCGCGTGTTAACAATATGGATATTCAATATTCACAGTCTGCGGTTTTTACCCCTTCGGATTTTGCTTTTCCAAATAATGCGATTAAAGCGGAGGCCACACCGAATGCTGAAATGGTGCTCATTGCAGATGTTGATCTGTATGCCCTTCGGGATCTCCATGAGTACGGCACCGTCAAGATCATGAAAGACCGACGTAAAGACCTGTATGAAGTAAAACTTTTGAAATAATGAAGTCTTGCTTTTGTAGGGCTTCAAAATATGCTTAGCTTTAGTTATATTCTTTAATCTTATAAAGTATGATACAAAAAGTAAAATGGGGAACACTTTCTATCGTTTTAATGATGATGTCATGTCAGTCCAATAAGAACAATGAGAGTGAACAAACGGCCAGGACCAATTTTTTTGATGTTTCTGGTATGGACACCACCGTTAACCCAGGTGACAACTTTTTCCAATATGCCAATGGTGGCTGGATGAAAAATACAGCAATTCCAGCTTCTGAAACCGGTTGGGGGTCTTTTTATATTCTGGCAGATGAAAATCTGGAGAAGTTAAAGACTGTATTGGAAAATGCAGCCAATTCTGGCAGCAAAAAAGGAACTGATCAGCAAAAAGCGGGTGACTTCTATGCTAGCGGAATGGATACGGTTACCATTGATCAACTTGGTTCAAAGCCGATAGAGCCGACCATCCAGAAGATCAATGCGCTGCAAAATATGGATGAGCTGATTGCCTATGCTGCAGATGGTTTTAAAGAAGGGGATGGTGATCTTTTCTCTTTCTACGTGGGGGCCGATGACCGGATAAGCAATAAAAATGCACTGCAGTTTTTTCAAGGAGGCTTGAATCTACCCGAGGCAAGTTATTATCTGGATCAGGACGACAAGGCAAAAAAAATTAGGGCGGCCTATGTCGCTTATTTGGTGAAATTGTTTGGTCTGATCGGTGAGGGGGCGGATGCCCAAAAGTCTGCGGAGGATGTGCTGAAATTGGAAACGGAAATCGCAAAGTCTCATCTAACACCTGTTGAGCTTCGGGATCCCATTAAAAATTACAACAAATTTGCGGTTCAGGATTTTCAAAAGCAAACACCCAATCTGAACTGGAAAGATATTTTGGGACGTTTGGAGGTGAAGACAGATACGATTCTTGTTCAGCAACCCAAGTTTTATCTTGCACTGAATAACTTATTGAAGTCACAGCCGCTAGCTGTTTGGAAAACAAAGTTAAAGGCTGATTTGCTGAATGCTTCGGCCAATGCTTTAAGCAAAGATTTTCGAGATGCTAAATTCGACCTGTATGGTAAAACCCTGAATGGACAGAAACAACAAAAGGAACGGTGGAAATTAATGGTGAGCTCAGCGGATGGGAGCTTGGGTGAAATCGTCGGCAAACTGTATGTAGATGACTATTTTAAACCTGAAGCAAAACAGCGTATGTTGGAATTGGTGGATAATCTGCAAAAGGTATATAAGTCCAGAATAGAAAAGCTGGACTGGATGACTCCTGAAACCAAGAAAAAGGCTATTGAAAAACTAGAAGCATTTACAAAGAAAATTGGTTATCCGGAGAAATGGAAAGATTACAGTGATGTAGAGATTGCTAAAGATACATATTATGCCAATCTGCAAGCAGCGGCAAAGCATGCGTATAAAGAAATGGTGGGTAAAATCAGTAAGCCCGTTGATAAAACAGAGTGGTTAATGACTACACCTACCGTAAATGCATATTATAATCCGCCTTATAATGAAATCGTGTTCCCAGCCGGAATATTACAGTTCCCATTTTTTGATGCCAATGCTGATGATGCAATCAATTATGGAGCCATCGGCGCGGTGATCGGACATGAGATGACACATGGATTTGACGATCAGGGTAGGCAATATGATAAGGCTGGCAACCTCAATGATTGGTGGACCGCTGTAGATGCCAAGCAATTTACGGAGCGTGCAGATCAAGTCGTCAAATTATATGGAAGTTTTACTTTATTGGACAACCAGCATGTAAACGGTGCACTGACCTTAGGGGAAAATTTGGCAGACATCGGTGGGCTGAATATCGCCTATGATGCGTTCAAATTGACAAAACAAGGGCAGGGGAATGAGAAGATTGACGGATTTACACCGGATCAGCGATTTTTCTTGAGCTTTGCACAGGTTTGGCGTGTTAAAAGCAGTGATGAACGGATGCGTTTGCGTTTGAAGGTTGACCCACATAGTCCGGAGCAATTCCGTGTAAACGGTCCAGTGTATAATATGGAGGCATTTTATAAAGCTTTTGACGTGCAGCCCACGGCTAAAATGTATGTGGCACCAGAAAAAAGAATTCTGGTCTGGTAATCAAGGTCTGAGATAGGTGGTTAGAGTTTGTGTAAAAAGATAAATTTATCTTTGAATTGTGATAAAAACTACTTACTTTTGCCGTTCATTTAATAACAATTTAATTAATTAACAATGTACGCAATAGTAAATATAGCAGGACAGCAATTTAAAGTTGCAAAAGACCAGTTCCTTTTTGTACACCGTTTACAAGGAGATGAAGGCGCTAGTATTGAATTTGACAATGTATTGTTAGCAGAAGACGGTGGTAAATTTACCATTGGTACACCTAGCGTTGCAGGTGCAAAAGTTTCGGCTAAAATTTTGTCTCATTTAAAAGGTGATAAAGTTATCGTTTTCAAGAAAAAACGTCGTAAAGGCTACAAAAAGAAAAACGGTCACCGTCAACAATTTTCTAAAATCCAGATCACTGGTATTACGTTATAATTGAATTTTTAATCAGACAATAGTCTTAAATTAAGATAAAGAAATGGCACACAAAAAAGGTGCGGGTAGTTCCAAGAACGGCCGTGAGTCACATAGCAAGCGTTTAGGTATCAAAATCTTCGGTGGTCAACAAGCAATCGCTGGTAACATCATCGTTCGCCAACGCGGTACACAACACAATCCTGACACGAATGTTGGTATTGGTAAAGACCACACATTGTTCGCTTTAGTAGACGGTAAAGTAGTTTTCCGTAAAAAAGCTAACAATAAATCTTATGTATCTGTAGTTCCTACAGAGCAAGCATAAGGTTTGCAACAATATTTGAAAAGGCATCAAGCAATTGATGCCTTTTTTATTTCTGGAAATAGCTGTTTGTGCAGCTTGATGTCCTTACCGATAAGCTGTTGATATTTTTACATGGCAATTGTTATTTTCTGTTAAATGTAAAAGCTTTGGTACAATTTTTATAAAGGATATGTGTTTTAAGATAAATACCGATTTATGAAGTATAATAAAATGGGATATGCGCTATGTGGTGGCTTATTGGCCGGTACTTTATATTCATGTAGTTCGATGTATATGCCCAATGTTCCTTCTGCCCCGATGTTTACAGAGGCTGGAGAGGTGTACGTTTCGGGAAACATCAACACAAAGGCCAATGTATCGGCCAATCTAGGGGTAGCTGTTACAGATCATGTTGCTGTCATTGCCAATGGCTCCTACGTGGACAATCGCTCAAATACCAAGGACTATGCCCAGAAGATGGGGGAAGCGGGCATCGGATACTTTACCAGATTTGGTCAGAAAGATAACCGTGTGTTTGAGGTATATGGCGGATACGGGATCGGTACTGTCAATATGGTTGATAAAAGATCCTCAACGACAGGACAAGCTATAGTAGAAACAAGGGATATGGACTTTGATAAAGTATTTGTGCAGGTCAATTTTTCATCAGAAAAGAAGGATGCGCTTAAATTGTTTGGCAATCGACGTGATATTGACTATGGAACCATTATCCGCTTGAGCAATATGCGGATGAAGGAGTTTGCAATTGACAAACTTCCGGCCGCAAAGGAAGATAATATGCTTGTTGAACCTGTGTTTTATACCAGAATGGGGATCGGGAAGGGCTGGAAATTGCAGTATACCAATGGGATGGTATTTGGTTTTAAGAGTAATGATTATTTAAAAGCGGGCTATCCATTGTTTACACTGGGGGTTTTGTATAAATTTGGAGGAAAATAACACGATGAGTAAGAAAATTATAGTTGGATGTATTGTGTTGCTTGGACTGTTTATCTCAGGCTGTGGGGTGAATAGACAAAAGGCGCAGATCGAGAATTTGGCAAAATGCAAATTTGACGTAGAATCCGTGGATAGTATCCAGCTTGCCGGAACACCATTGCAGCGTTTGATCAAAAACAATGAGGTCAATCTGGGGGCAGCTCCAAGTTTGGCACTGGCTTATTTACGGAAAGATATTCCCTTGGATGCGGTCATCCGCCTGAAAATAGATAATCCTACCTTAAAAAAAGCGTCCATCAACAAGTTTCAATATATTATTTTATATGGTAATCAACAGCTTGTTGAAGGGATCGTCAACCAATCATTACAGATTGAGCCTGGAGCATCCACTGTGGCCAATGTGCGTATTGCTACGAATATTTATGATCTTTTGATGAATTCGGACCTACAGGATTTTTTAATGTCCAGTGATCAGAATAAAAAGGGGATATTTACGTTAAAAATTAAACCTTCTATCAATATTGCTGGAAAGTCGGTGTTTTATCCCGGATATATCACAATAGATAAATCGGTCAGCCGCAAGATTCTTTTATAAAAGATCGATAACGAATAGATTGTAAGGTTTTCCATGAATGGAAAACCTTTTTTTATGCTTGCTGTATCTGAGTTTTGCGAGCTTTCTATCGGACCTCAATTGCGTCGTTTGAATTAAACTGTAATAAAAAAGTTATAAATCAAAGTGTAAAGTATACACCATATTTTATATTTTAGTCTTTAAATAAACCTAAATATGTTAAAAAGAATCTTTATTCCCGTTTTATTATTTGCAGGAGTACAAGCGATCGCTCAGGATAAAATGGCCCCATATGAACAATCCATCGAAGGGACCAATCTTTCATTTAAAATGGTTGCGATTCCGGGCGGAAGTTTCAAGATGGGAACAGTGTCCGGTGGAAAGGACGATGAAAAACCGGCCCATGATGTTAAGATTGACCCTTTTTGGATGGGGCAATACGAAGTAACCTGGGATTTGTTTGAACCTTTCTTGTACAAGGATTATGAAATTGCAAAAAGTAAAGAGGGAAAGGTTTCTCCAGAAATCGATGCTGTTACACGACCAACCAAACCATATCTGGACATGACATTTGGTTTTGGCAAAGAGGGGCATCCTGCACTGGCGATGACACATTACAATGCGATTCAATTTTGTAAATGGCTATACGTGCGTACAGGGATATTCTATCGTCTTCCTACAGAAGCAGAATGGGAGTATGCTGCAAGAGCCGGAGCAAATACGCCCTATTTCTTTGGTGATGATGTTGCTCAATTGGGCGAATATGCTTGGTTTAAGGATAACGCTGAAGAAAAAACACATGCAGTTGGCGGAAAGAAAGCCAACCCTTGGGGGCTTTACGACATGTATGGCAATGTTGCTGAATGGACATATGACCAATATAAAGCAGATAGCTACAAAGAAGGTGAAGGGAAAGAATTGATTAACCCAGTTGTGGTACCAACAGCACTGTATTCGCATGTTGTCCGCGGAGGAGCTTTTGATAGCGAAGCCGCAGATGCTCGTTCAGCTTCCCGGGGAGCTTCAGACCCCGTGTGGAAACAGCTGGATCCACAGGTGCCTAAAAGCAATTGGTGGTTTCCTGAGGCCCCTTTTGTTGGCATGCGCCTGGTCAGACCATTGAACCCGCCTAGCCATGAAGAAATTATGGCATATTATGATAAACAACCCGTCAAAGACTTTTAAAATGGTGCGATGAAGGTTATTATAACCTTGTATGGCTTTTAAATTAAATAATCAATATAAAACTGTTATGGAAAATTTAGAAAGAAGAGATTTTATCAAAACTTCTGCTGTCGTGGCCGGTGGTGCGATGTTGAGCTCGTTACCTCTATCTGGAGCTTACGCTGCTGGTTCAGACGTTATCAAGATTGCTTTAGTAGGTTGTGGTGGTCGTGGAACAGGTGCTACATTCGACGCATTAAATTCAGGAATGAATATTAAGGTTGTTGCCTTGGCAGATGCTTTTAAGGATAATCTGGATAGTACATATAATACACTGAAAGAAAAATGGAAAGATAAAATTGAAGTCAGCGACAATCATAAATTTGTAGGATTTGACGCTTACAAAGAAGCGATCAAACTAGCTGACGTTGTTATCTTGGCAACGCCCCCAGGATTTAGACCTACTCATTTTGAAGAGGCTGTCCGTCAGGGAAAACATGTTTTCATGGAAAAGCCTGTAGCGGTGGACATTCCTGGAGTTCAGCAGGTATTGCGTGCGGCAGAGGAGGCAAAACGTAAAAAATTAAATGTGGTTGTAGGGCTACAGCGCCGTTATCAGACCAACTATCGGGAAGCGATTAAACGTATTCATGAAGGAGCTATTGGTGAGGTAGCCTCAGGGCAGGTATATTGGAACTCGGGTGGCGTATGGGTCCGTCCACGTAAACCTGAACAGACTGAAATGGAATATCAGATGCGGAACTGGTATTATTTCAATTGGCTCTGTGGGGATCACATTGTTGAACAACACGTGCATAATATTGATATTGCCAATTGGGTGAAAGGTGCTTATCCAGTATCCATCCAGGGGACAGGGAGTAGAGCGCATCGTACTGGTAAAGAATACGGTGAGATTTATGACAATTTTGCATTGGAATTGACTTACGCCGATAACAGTGTTGTTTACAGTCAGTGCCGACATTTTGAGGGGATACAAAATCGTGTGGATGAGCAGTTTCAGGCCACCAAAGGTCGCGCTTATCTTTCGGCAAATGGACAAGCTGTATTGTATGACTGGAAAGGAAAAGAAATCTACCGTCATGATCCAAAAGGGAATCCAAATCCATATCAACAAGAACATAAAGAGCTTTTTGAAGCAATTTCTAAAGGTGAGTACAAGTTTGATAATGCCGAATATGGAGCATATAGTACATTAACAGGTATTATTGGTCGGATTGCTTGTTATACAGGTAAGGTCATTAAATGGGACGATGCCTTGAAATCGACCATTAAATTGGGACCAGATGTGTTGGCTTGGGATGCTAAACCAAAGTTGTTACCTAACCCTGAAGGCTTTTATCCTGTCGCGATGCCTGGTCAAAATACGAATTTATATATCTAATATTGACGGGAAGATGGGGGTGAACTGGAAGTTTTGTTGTGCTTTTGTCCTTACTGTTTGGAGTTTTGCCCTGCCAGCGCAGACTGTATCAAAGCAATTAAACAAGATTCGGCTGGAAGGACCGGCACAGGGTACCCAATTCCATATCAGCTACTTTGCTGCAGACAGTCTGGTGAAACGAGATGAAATTGACAGTATCTTGAACCTGATTGATTTATCGATGTCTATTTATCGCAATGATTCGAAGATATCGACATTCAATCAAGATAGTGTGATGCATATTGACATGGACGTCCATCTGGCCAAAGTCATTGCTGCTTCCTTTAGGTATCATAAATTATCTGATGGTCAATTTGATATTACCATTGCCCCACTGGTCAACTTGTGGGGCTTTGGTGTAAATAAAGGCCAGGGGATACCGGATTCCGCCTTAGTCATGAAAACCAAAGAATTGGTAGGAATGCAGTATTTGAAGGTTCGTGGGAATCGTTTATTTAAAAAGAAGGCCGGTGTTAAGATTGATGTCAACGGTATTGCACAAGGATATACCGTCGATGTACTGGCTGATTATCTCCAGAGAAAAGGAATTTCCAGGTATATGGTGGAGGTTGGAGGTGAAATTCGTACACTTGGCAGTCCTCCAGGGCAGCATGGATTTACAATTGGCATCGTTCAGCCTGGAGAGAATAAGGTGGACCAAGTGATGACAGCAGTGGTGCAGCTCCAACTGGGTGCAATCACGACAGCGGGTAGTTTTGAGAAGTTTATCAAGTATAAAAATAAGAAACTGGGACATCATCTTGATCCGATGACGGGTTTTCCATATCGTACAAATGTGCTGAGTGTCACTGTTTATGCCAAAACGGCAATGGATGCTGATGCATTGGACAATTTTCTGATGGGCCAGGAACCGGAACAAATCATTGCAAGGACGAAGGCATTGAAAAATGTCGAAGTTTTTGTAATTTACCAGAATAAGGATCAATCTGTCCAAACAATCTATTCGGATGGATTTAGTAAATTATTTAAAAATTAATCAATTATAAGTTAAAATGAAGCGATCGGATTTTATAAAAAGCAGTCTTTTGGCTGCTGGTGCTGGGTTGTCTGGACACACCTTTGCATCGACAAATACAAAAAATAGTATGGATAAGGGAAAGACTTTTAATCTAAATTATGCTCCGCATCAAGGGATGTTTAAGCATCATGCCGGAGAAAATTTTCTGGATGAGATTCGTTATATGCATGATTTGGGCTTCCGAGGTATCGAGGATAATGGTTATTTGGGCAGACCACTTGACGAACAGAAGAAAATTGGAGACTTATTGGGACAACTAGGCATGACCATGGGGGTATTTGTGGTAGATGGTGGTCAGAATTGGATGACTTCATTGGCCACGGGTAAACAAGAATTTGTGGACAAGTTTGTCGAGACATGCCAAAAATCTGTGGAAGCAGCCAAGCGCTGTAATGCCAAATGGTTGACCGTGGTTCCCGGATTTTACGAAAGAAAATTGCCTTGGGGTAATCAATTTAGTAATATCCTTGCCGCATTGCGTAAAGGCGCGGAGATCTTTGAACCACATGGTTTGGTCATGGTTTTGGAGACCTTAAGTGATACACCTGAATTATTTCTTCAGCAAACGCATGAGACTTATGCCATGTGTAAAGCGGTAAACAGTCCTTCCTGTAAAATCTTGTATGATATCTATCATATGCAAAGGACCGAAGGGGACCTGATTGCTAATATGAATCGTTGCTGGGATGAAATTGCATATATTCAAATTGGTGACAACCCCGGTCGTAAGGAGCCAACTACCGGAGAAATTAACTATAAAAATGTATTCAAACATATTTATAATAAGGGATATAAAGGAGTTATGGGGATGGAGCATGGGAATTCTAAAGCGGGTAAAGAGGGCGAAGATAGATTGGTAGCAGCTTATCGGGAAGTGGATAGCTTTTTGTAATATTTTAATAGTGTACTATTGACAATTAGATTTAATTTCTTAAATTGAGCTGGTAAAACCAATTAGTAGTATTGTAAAACACCATTTTTTTTATGATTTCATCAACAATAAAATTTAAACTATCTTTCATGATGTTCCTCGAGTTTTTTATTTGGGGGGGATGGTTTGTCACATTAGGCACCTTTTTAAGCAAAAATCTGCAGGCAACGGATTTTGAGATGGCCAATGTATTTTCGACTCAATCCTTAGGTGCTATTATTGCACCCTTTATCGTAGGAATGATTGCGGATCGTTATTTTAATGCAGAACGAATTTTGGGTGTTTTGCACTTAGTTGGTGCGGTATTGATGTATCAGATGTATGCTGCTACAGAGATGTCCACTTTTTATCCTTATGTATTGGCTTATATGGTTTTATATATGCCAACTCTAGCATTGGCGAGCTCGGTTTCTTTTAGACAGCTGACCAATCCAGAAAAACAGTTTTCAGGTATACGTATTTGGGGTACAATTGGTTGGATCGTTGCAGGTCTAGCAATCAGTTATATCTTTAAATGGGATGCTGCAGCATCAGAAGGGGCATTGAAATACACCTTTTTGATGTCAGGTGTTGCTTCATTGGTGCTAGGTGTGTTTTCATTTGCATTGCCTAAGACCCCTCCCGTGAAGCTGGATGAGAATGAAAAACCATCTTTTGCCTCAATCATTGGTCTGGATGCGATCAAACTATTGAAAGACAAGAACTTTTTGATCTTTTTCGTTTCTTCGGTATTGATCTGTATTCCTTTAGCATTCTATTACTCCAATGCAAACTTGTTCCTGACAGAAATTGGACTGGAAAACCCAACGGGTAAGATGACCATTGGGCAGGCTTCTGAAGTCCTGTTCTTATTGGCCTTGCCAATTTTTTTTACAAAATTTGGTTTTAAGAAAACGATTTTGGTGGGTATGTTAGCCTGGGTGATCCGTTATTTATTATTTGCTTATGGAAATGCTGGTGAACTTTCGTTTATGCTGTTGATCGGTATTGCTTTACATGGTATCTGTTATGACTTTTTCTTTGTGTCAGGTCAGATCTATACCGATAGTAAAGCCGGGGTGAAGTATAAATCTGCCGCTCAGGGGCTGATCACATTGGCGACATATGGTGTCGGTCAGTTGATTGGATTTTGGGTTGCGAGTTACGTAGGTGACAAATACAAAGAAATGAAAGCAACTGATTTGGCGGGATTCTGGAATCATACCTGGGTCGTTCCGGCAATTATTGCAGCAGTAGTGTTTTTCATCTTTTTGGCGCTTTTTAAAGACGAAAAGATCGATAATACGACTGCAACTAACTAAACAGAAAAAATAACTATTTAAAAACAATAATTAGAAGAGAGATGGCAACAAATACTTATGACGCAATTGTAATCGGTTCGGGAATAAGTGGCGGATGGGCTGCGAAAGAATTGACGGAGAAGGGGCTGAAAACAATTATGCTGGAGCGTGGTCGTAACATTGAACACATCAAAGATTACACTGCGCCAAACAAAAATCCATGGGAATGGCCACATGCTGGCGGCCGTACGCAACAAATGATCGAAGACTATCCTGTATTGCGTAGGGATTATCCTTTGAATGAAAAAAACCTGGATTTTTGGGTAAATGAAAAAGAGAGCCCATATACTGAGGTTAAACGTTTTGACTGGTACCGTGGATACCACGTAGGGGGGCGTTCCCTGATGTGGGGAAGACAATCTTACCGTTTGGGAGATCTTGACTTTGAAGCGAACTTAAAGGATGGCCACGGTGTAGATTGGCCTATTCGATATAAAGATATTGCACCTTGGTATAGCTATGCTGAAAAATTTGCGGGTATTTCAGGAAATAGAGATGGGGTTCCATCCTTACCTGATGGCGATTATATGCCGGCAATGGCCATGAATATTGTTGAAAAAGATCTGGCAGAACGATTGAAGAAGCAATATGGCGGTAAACGTCATTTTATTATGGGTAGAACGGCAAATATCACTGTTCCTCATCATGATCGTGTCAATTGCCAATATCAAAATCAATGTTGGTTAGGCTGTAACTTTGGGGCTTATTTCAGTACACAATCTGCGACGTTACCTGCTGCGAAAAAAACAGGTAATTTGACCTTACGCCCTTTTTCTATCGTAACAAAAATCATTTATGATAAAAATACGAAAAAGGCGAAGGGGGTAGAGATTATTGATGCGGAAACAAATCAAACGTATGAGTTTTTTGCAAAAGTAATTTTTGTATGTGCTTCGGCCCTTAACTCGACTTGGGTACTGATGAACTCAGCAACTGATGTTTGGGAAGGTGGTCTTGGTAGCAGCAGCGGTGAATTGGGACATAACTTGATGGATCACCATTTCCGCTGTGGTGCCGGAGGTAAGATAGATGGTTATCTGGATAGCTATGTATTCGGCCGCCGCCCAACGGGCTTATATGTACCACGCTTTGTGAATGTTGATGGTGATACCAAAAAACGCGACTATGTCCGTGGTTTCGGTTATCAAGGTGCAGCAGGAAGAGGTCGTTGGTCAGGAGCCGTAGCCGAGATGGAAGTTGGAGGAGCATGGAAAGATGCCATCTGTGAAGCAGGTGACTGGAGTGTTGGTTTTACTGCTTTTGGAGAGACTCTGCCTTATCATGAAAATAAAATCACCCTTGATAAAAACAAAAAAGATAAATGGGGTTTACCTGTATTATCTTTTGATGCAGAGATCAAGGATAATGAGCTGAAGATGCGTGGCGACATGCAGAATGAAATGAAGGAAATGTTAGATAGCATTGGCGTAAAAGACACTTATACTTACGATAACGTCTATGGACTTGGCCAAGGTATTCATGAGATGGGAACTGCCCGCATGGGACGCGATCCAAAAACATCTGTATTGAATGGAAATAACCAGGTATGGGATGCAATGAATGTTTTCGTGACAGATGGAGCATGTATGACTTCTGCAGGTTGTGTGAATCCTTCATTGACTTATATGGCACTTACTGCACGTGCGGTCGATTTTGCGGTTAGTGAATTGAAAAAAGGTAACATCTAATAGCTAAAGAAAGATTGATAACAATGGAAAATAATTCAAACAAGTCGAGTAGAAGAGATTTTTTGAAGACTGCGGCAACAGCTGCTGCAGCTTTTATGATCGTTCCTCGCCATGTATTAGGCGGAAACGGATTTACCGCTCCAAGTGATAAACTTCAGATTGCAGGTATTGGTGTGGGTGGTAAGGGATTCAGCGACATTAATGCATTTCATGCTTCAGGAAAAGCAGATTTGGCGTTCTTATGTGATGTTGATGACCGTCGTGCTGCCGAAGCCGTGAAACGTTATCCAAAAGCGAAATATTATAAGGATTATCGGGAAATGTTGGATAAGGAACATAAAAACATCGAAGCCGTTTCTGTGTCGACACCTGATCATCAGCATGCCATACAGGCCCTTGCGGCAATGCAATTAGGCAAACATGTGTATGTTCAAAAACCATTAACACATGATGTGTGGGAAGCCAGGGCATTGACACATGCAGCCAAAAAATATAAGGTAGTAACTCAAATGGGTAACCAGGGGGCATCCAATGATGGACCGCGCTTTGTCCGTGAATGGTATGAAGCGGGCCTGATCGGTGATGTACATACCGTATATTGCTGGACGGACCGTCCGGTATGGCCTTCAGGTATTGCTTGGCCAACCGGGAAAGCCGAGATTCCAAAAGAGTTGGATTGGGACTTATGGTTAGGAACAGCACCTTACAAAGAATATGTCGACAAATTAGTGCCTTTTAACTGGCGCGGCTGGTGGGATTATGGAACCGGGGCATTGGGCGATATGGGCTGTCACTTGTTGGAAGTGCCTTTCAGTACATTGGGGTTAACGTATGTACAAGATGTACAAGCTACAGTAGGTTCAGTTTATGTGGATGAATTCAAGCGTGGCTATTTCCCTGAAAGTTGTCCACCGTCCAGTCATGCGACGTTGACATTCCCAAAAACTCCACGCACAAATGGCCCTGTGACTTTACACTGGATGGATGGTGGTATTCAACCAGCTCGTCCGGATGAACTAGAACCGAATGAAATCTTTGGTGACGGTGGAAATGGTATTTTGTTGGTGGGCACGAAAGGAAAGATCCTGGCCGATACCTATGGACAAAACGCGCGTTTGTTGCCTACATCAAGAAAAGATCAGGTTGCTCAGAAATATGCCCGTGTACCAGGACAAGAAGGTGGACACTATGCACAATGGGTGGAAGCTTGTCAGGCAGGTTATGGCAAGAAAGAAGTCAGCTCGCCGTTTGAAATTGCAGGACCATTGACTGAAGCGCTATTAATGGCGAATCTGGCGATCAGAGGAGCTGACCTGCGGCTCGATGGAAAATATCCTGGACGTAACTTAAAGTTACTTTGGGATAATGACAAGATGCGGGTGACAAATTTTGATCATGTGAATCAATTTGTCAAACGTAATTACAGACAAGGTTGGGAAATGAAATATAATTTCTAAAATTAAGATATTTAGTAGTATGAATAGAAGAGAAGCATTACAACGAGTTGCCTTGATTTTAGGAGGTACTGTTATAGGCGCCAATTTATTTTTGGAAGGCTGTACGCGTTCAGCCACGAAGGATGTACAAGCATTATTTGATGCTAAAACAACAGATTTATTGGGTGACCTGGCTGAAGCCATTTTGCCAGCAACAGCAACTCCAGGTGCAAAAGAAGCTGGCGTGGGAAGTTTTATTCCGGTGATGGTGCGTGATTGTTATACTGAAAAACAACAAAAAGCATTTTTGACCGGCTTTGCTACATTGGATGATAAGGCCAAAGAAGTGAAAGGTAAGCCTTTCCTTGAACTTTCTGCCGAAGACCGGACTGCGGTAGCTGCAGCGTTGGACAAAGAAGCTAATGAGTTTAATAAGAAGCAAGCTGAAGATCAAAAAGAGATCATTGAGAAAAATAGAGAGAAGCAGAATCAATTGTACAACTACGTGGAGAACGATCCTCCGCATTGGTTTACCATGTTCAAGCAATTGACTTTGACAGGTTTCTTTAATTCAGAATTAGGCTGTACAAAAGCATTGCGTTTTGTTAAGATTCCAGGAAAATATGATGGGAATCTTCCTTATAAAAAAGGAGATAAAGCATTTGCTTAAATATAAAAAAGGAGGCCTGAGCCTCCTTTTTTATTTAAAGTCTGGTTTTATTTTGTCTCCACTTCCAGCGCAAAATGGATGCGCTGCTGTTTGGAAACTGTCATGAAATAACCTTTTTCTGTAGAATCACCGTTGATTTCTACAGTATCATTATGACGTAGTTCTCTTAAATAATTCATTTCCAATGATTTTATCTGATTGGTCAGGACAAGTTCAATAGGAAGCCTGTCCATACACCAATCCAGGTATTTCACATTATTGGCGTGATTAACAATGTCCAGATCTGAAAGCTTGACGATGTAATTATCAATATTCCTAACGGGCTGTAAAATATCCAATTTTGAAAAGGGTTTTTGGGTGGCAGGTTGGTCAGGGTAAGTCTGAAAATCTTCAGCAGCAATAGCTAAGGTTTCGGAACTCCGCTTCACGGTATTTATGACAGCCCAATAGCTGGTGGCTGTCACGTAAAGCTGTCCATTGACAGTAATTTCAAAATTACGTGTGGATCGGGCACCTTCCAGCTCCTGTACCCAGGTTTTGACACGGACAATATCCATCCATTTGGGCAATCTCGTAATCTCGATCCGGATACGGCTTAAGACCCATGTTTGGTTATGCTTAGCCATTTCTTTAAAACCAAAACCTGCAATGGTCGCATGTTCTCCAGCAGTAAGTTGCAAAATATTGGACAGATCTGAAAAACGGATGCGGCCATTGGAGTAACATTGTGTGAAATAAATTTCCCACTCTTTTTCAAAAATTGATTTTTCCATTTCCATTTTGTTTATTGTAAAATTAGGTAATATGACTGATTTTGTGTTTAAAATCAAAATGAAATGACATAATATTCAGATATCTTTGATAGTATAAATTGTATGAAAGCCCTGGTAGGGGGGAAGAAAAAACTCCTGATAGCGTAATCGTTTTTTTATTGTAAAATAAATGATAGTTTTCAATGATTTAATTGATTATTATTACGGGAATAGGTAGCTTTAAATAAGCCAATGGCATAAAATAATAAAATAAGATTGGTATTGAAGCGTTATAAATGGTGAAACGCTAAACATTAAATTTACACATTAAATGCTAATATTATGGTTGGAGAATTAATAGCTAAAGAGGAAATTCCTCAATTTAAATTTATCCCTGCGAGTGAAGATAAGACGGCGATTTTTATGGATAAATTGAAAGGGGCCCTTAGGTTGGGTAATGAGTTTAAATCCAAAACTGAGATAGCCTTTCAGACAGATTCCGGACCAAAGCGTATTGAAACCACAGTATGGTCGTTGACTGACAGATATATTCAGATTAAGAGCGGGGTACTGATACCCTTGAAATCTATTATTGCAATTGACTACTAAAAAAAAGCTCCTGAGATATTATCTCAGGAGCTTTTTTTTAGTAGGTTTCGCCTGTTAATTCTTTCAGGCGTATTTCTGAAACCTTGGCATCGTATTGGGCAGTATAACTACGTGTCATTGCATTGATGTAATTAAGCTGAGCTGTTCTAACTTCCAAGGTGGTAATGGTTCCGATACGGAATTTATCCAGTGTGATGTTAAGATTTTCTTTGGCAAGCTCCTCATTTTTCTTCTCTACCCTGGCCAATTCGATATTAGTAATATAGGTTTGAAATAATGTTCTGACCTGGGCCTGGATACTCTGTTTTTGCTGCTGTATCTGTAGTTCGGTACTTTTTACCTGAAACTTGGCTATCCGTTCATTCCTATTCTGTAGGAAGCCATTGAAGATGTTCACAGATGCCGTAATACCGTAATTAAGCCCCTTGTTCTTGTTTTCAGTCGAGAACCCGAGAGAGGAATGGGATTCGTTCCAATTATAGCCAGTGTTTAGGCCGATTTTTGGATAACGCTCAGCTTTCACCGATTTTAAGTTTAATTCGGCAACACGTTTGTTGATGAGTGCAAGTTGTACCTGGGGATTTTGTTGGTCCGCAATTTGGATAAGGTCTCCTAATTTCAGGTCACTGTCCAGCTCCATCTCATTTTCAATTTGAAAATCAAGGCTTAGATCACGCGTCATCAGTTGGTTGAGGTAGGTTTTCGTATTTTTGAAACTTTCCTGTTGACGCAGTAGATTGGTTTTGTCAGTATTGAGGTCAACCTTCGCATTCAGAAGGTCCAATTTGGAGCCTTTTCCGATATCCAGTCGATTTTTTGCTAGGGTAACACGATATTTAGATAATGTAATTGTGGTGTCCAAGGCATCGATAAGCCGTTTTTGCTGAACCAGGCTGTAATAAGTGGCCAACACCTCGCTCAGCTGGCTAATGACCTCAAATTTGATCTCGGCTTCACCCTGGCGCTGTATTTCTTTGAATCTGTCACGACGTGCAAACATGCCGAAACCATCGAAAATAGTCCAGTTCAAATTAACACCGTAGGACATGTTGTCGTTCTTGGCATTTGAAACCTGTTGGATTTGACCATCGGCACGCACTTGTCGGGAATTTTGAACGGAGTTGCTCCGGTTGAAGGTACCAGTCACTGCAGGTAGCATTCCTGCACTCCCTAAACTTGTATTCTCCATGTCGATATTGTTGTCATTTTTAGCCAACAGAATATTGAAGTTATTGCTGAGCGTTGTTGTAAGCGCCTCTTCCAGCGTCAATACTTCCTGTGCACGGCCTTGAAACATGATCGAGCAAAGCAGTAGCAATATGATGATATTTCTCTTCATGTCTGATTATTCGTAACTTTTAATGTTATCAAATTCGGGTCTGTGTTTTTTTGGTCTTGACCACATGTAATAAATTGCCGGAATAACAAATAAGGTCAAAATAAGGGAGAAGACAGTACCTCCCACAATGACTACCCCCATACCGATCCGGCTCGTGGAAGCTGCACCTAAAGACATTGCAATAGGTAATGCACCTAAGGCAATAGCCAGACTGGTCATTAAAATTGGTCGGAGTCGTGATTCTGCGGAATGCATGATAGCCTCAAATTTCTCCATACCTTCTTCACGCATCTGATTGGCAAATTCAACGATCAGAATACCATTTTTGGTCACAAGACCTATCAGCATGATCGTACCGATCTGGCTGAAAATATTCCAGGTCTGATCAAATAACCATAGGCTGATCAATGCTCCAGCAACAGCCATTGGTACAGTAAGAATAATAATAAAAGGATCCAGGAAACTTTCAAATTGAGCAGCCAAAATAAGATAGATCAGCAACAGTGCAAGTCCAAAAGCGAATAAGGTATTTGAACTACTCTCTACATAATCGCGGGATTCACCGCTCAGATCAGTAGTGAAACTTTGGTCCAGCACTTTCTCTTTTATCCGGTCCATCGCTGCAATACCATCATTCATGCTCATTCCCTGGGCCAAGCCAGCTGAAACTGTTGCAGACATATAACGGTTGTTATGATAGAGCTGTGGCGGGCTACTTTCTTCACGGACATTGACAAGGTTGTCGAGTTGAATAAGCTGCCCCATATTATTGCGGACATAAATTGAAGTGAGATCCGTTGGCGTCGCTCTTCTGTCATTTTCTACCTGACCGATAACTTGATACTGCTTTCCGTCACGCATGAAATAGGCAAAACGTTGCCCGCTTAATAACAATTGTAACGACTGGGATACATCAAGTACGGAGACCCCCAGACTAAGTGCTTTGAGACGATCTATTTCGACATGAAGTTCAGGTTTATTGAATTTCAGGTTGATGTCTGTGGTAGAAAATGTTGGATCGTTGTTTACTTCATTCATGAACTCTGGAATCTTTTCCTGGAGCTTTTCAAAGTTTTGAGCCTGTATGATATATTGAATAGGAAGCCCCCCTCTACGATTCATGGAGATCGTAGGTGTCTGCGAAACATTCACACGGACACCATCGTATTTCTTTGTCCACTTAGTCAGTTCTTTGGCAACGTCATCCTGCGACTTCTGACGATCTTCAGGATCCACTAAGGTCATTCGGATACGGCCTGAATTGACAGAACTCGATCCAAAACCTGGGGATGTGATATTCAGGCTTATTTTATTTTCTGGAATAGAATCGTAGACAAGCTTGTCCAAGTCCTGCATATAGCGATCCATATATTCGTAGGTAGCACCTTCCGGTCCGGTGATACTGACAGAGATATTACTTCTGTCATCATATGGGGCCGTTTCCTTTTTGATTGAAGCAAAGAGCACACCAATAATACCAAAACAAACAAGTAGGATGGGGAAGCTGATCCATTTGAATTTCATGAATTTATCTAATGCACTGGCATAGCCTTTATTCATGTTCACAAACATAGGTTCAGTCCATTCATAGAACTTTGTCTTCTTATGCCCACCGCCTTTGATCAGGTAAGCGTTCAGCATGGGCGTAAGGGTCAGTGAAACGAATGCGGAAACCAGTACGGCGGATGCGATGACGACCCCGAATTCTCTGAATAGCCGGCCTACAAATCCCTGAAGAAATATGACGGGTAGAAATACTGCCGCCAAGGTAATGGATATGGAAATGACAGCAAAAAATATTTCTTTTGATCCCTTTAAGGCAGCTTCAATAGGGGACATACCTTCTTCCACTTTCTTGAATATATTTTCCGTCACAACGATACCATCATCAACAACAAGACCTGTAGCTAATACAATGGCAAGTAAGGTGAGGACATTGATCGAGAAACCAAACATGTACATGATAAAGAAGGTAGCGATCAATGAAACGGGAATATCAAGTAATGGACGCAAGGCAATTCCCCAATCACGGAAGAAAAAGTAGATGATCAGCGTGACCAATACAATAGAAATGATCAGGGTTTCAGCTACTTCGACAACGGATTTTTTGATGAACTTTGTATTATCAGATGCAATATTGATGGTAATATCCTGTGGGAGATCTTCCTTTATCTGATCCAGCATATTATAGAAATTGTTAGCAATATCTAAATAATTTGTGCCCGGTTGAGGGATAATTGCCACACCGACCAATTGTTTGCCATTGCTGACCATTTTCGTTTCGAGGTTTTCGGCATCAATCTCTGCGTGTCCGATATCAATAAATTTTACGATGCGGGAGCTATCTGTTTTTAGAATGATATTATTGAACTCTTCGGGACTGGATAGGTTTCCTACTGTTTTTACGGTCAATTCAGTTGTATTTCCGACGATTTTTCCAGACGGGAGTTCGACATTCTGATTATTCAGTGCAGTACGAATATCCGAAGCCGTAATACCATAGGCCGCCATGCGATCTGGATTGAGCCATAAACGCATGGCATAACGTTTTTGACCATATATTTGGGTGCTACTGACACCTGGAATGGTTTGTAGTCTTTCTGAAATAACATTCTCCGCATAATCACTTAATGATAACTTGTCTCTAGTTTCACTTTGAAGTGTCAATATGATGATGGGGTCGGAATCTGCATCTGCTTTGGAAACTACAGGTGGGGCATCAATATCTTGTGGTAAACTGCGGACTGCCTGTGATACTTTATCACGAACATCATTGGCGGCTTCCTCCAGATCTTTCTGTAGATCAAATTCTATGGTAATGTTGCTGGATCCCTGATTACTGGACGAAGATATATTTCGAATTCCATCAATAGAATTGATCGCCTTTTCAAGCGGTTCAGTGATTTGTGATTCAATGATATCAGGGTTTGCTCCGGCATAGTTTGTGCGGACGGAGACAATAGCAGGATCAATGGAAGGATATTCTCGAACACCTAAAAAACTGAAACCAATATAGCCAAACAGAATGATTGTGATATTGACTACAATTGTTAATACTGGACGTTTAATAAAAACTGCTGATAGATTCATGGACAATTAGTTAGCGAGTGATACTTTAACTTTTGCTCCATCTTTTAGCGCCAATACCCCGGTGGTCAATACTGTATCACCGGCGCTTATGCCGGATAAAATGACTATTTCCTTGTCGGTACGGGCTCCAGTTTCAACTTTGGTTTCTTTTGCTAATCCATTCTGTAGAACAAAGACTTTCTTTCCATCCTGAATGGGGACAATAGCTTCTGTTGGTATGGAAATGGCATCATTTTCAACTTCTATCGGAACAACGACATTAACAAAAGAACCCACACGAAGTTTTCCCTGGTCATTCATCGCACGGGCCCGGACCGTCAAGGTTCGTGTATTTAGGGACACTTCGGGCTCAATGGCGTAAATATTGGCCTTGATGACTGTAGGGTCATTGGCAACACTAAATTCTATAGCGGAATTTAGTTTGATGATATTGCTGTATTTTTCCGGAATAGCAAAAGTGATTTTGACAACATTGTCCTTAACTAAGTTGGCAATTAGGGTGTTGGATGAAACCATTGCCCCCACAGAGATGTTTCGCAGTCCGATGGTGCCGCTAAAAGGTGCACGGATCGTCGTTTTGGAAATCTGCGCCTGAATCAGCTGTATCTGTGCTGCAGAAGTTTTTAGTGCTGCACTGGCGACATCAAACTCTTCTTGACTAATAGCCCCTTTCTGAAGCAGAAGACTTGCACGGCGTTCATTTTCGGCATTGAGCTGATTGGTGGTTTGCACCTGCTTGAGCTGTGCCTGCAGCTCAATATCATCTATTTTGATCAATGGCTGTCCTTGTTGGATGCGCTGCCCTTCTGAAAAGTAGATTTTCGTGATCCGGCCATTGACTTCGCTCCGTATCTCAACCTTTTCCTCTGCATCGATACTTCCCGACAAGTTGATCGATCGATCTGCTACTGAAGACTTCGCAATTATAGCTTGTGCAGGAATGGGCATATCCTTTCTTACGGCAGGTTTATCAGATTCTTTTTTGTCTTTTTTAGAAGTTATAAGAAAATACCCTCCTCCAATGACGGCACAGGTTAAAAGGATGTAGATGGTCGTTTTTTTGTTCATGCAATGTAATCCTTATGTAGTAGTTTGATTTGACGGCTAAAGATAGGTTTATTCTATTGATGAAACCGGTTGTCAAAAGGATTTTACAATTGAGGAGAAAAGTAGTGGGGAAGGCAGAAAAATAAAAAAGCCAGAAACTTGTTCTAGCTTTATGTGCATTTATTTCTTTGCTTTCGTTTTTGGTTCGACTTCTTTTGGAGCTTCATTATTTACCTTTGGCTTAATAGAAGCTTTTGATAAATGCGGTCTTCTTTTTCCAAAAGAACCATTTGATATTTTTCCTCTTCTGGTTTTGATATCACCTTTTCCCATAGTGTAAAATATTTTGGTTTTGTAAATTTTTATTGATTTATCTAAATATACTACTTTCTTTCGGTATTCCCAATTTATTGAAGGTCATATACTAAATGATAGGGAAAATTCTTTTTTGGACATCTATTTTAAAATTGTGTGCGAATGTGTCAAAAAACAGGTTATTAACTGGTTTATTTTCTGCAACGAGATAGGGGATTTCCAAAATATGATCTTTGAGCTTGATCCGATAGTAGCCATAAAGTAATCCTTTGGTCGTCTGTATGGATTCGATCCTTTGCACGGCTTGTACATCTTGAAAGATATTGAAGGCATAGTTTTCAGCTTTGAGCTGTTCAACAAAAACATCATTTGTCTTGGGGTTGAACCAGATCTGTTGGTTTTTGATTTTAGTAAAGTGATTGTTGAAGAGAAAAAGATAACCTAATAGAAAAAAGGCAATTGGCAGAAGAAACAAGACGATTTTTATCTTTGCGAACAGCAGTATCATAATCAGGATTAGGACAATGCCCATAACCGCATTGGAGACTGTTTTTTTTAGGTTTGCTTGAACCGCGGTCGAAGAGGCTTCTATCAACTGAAAGCCCGATTTTAAATTTTTAGATAGTTCATCTGATGATCCGAAAAAACTGAATTTTTTGCGGATCATCAGATAAGCGACAAGAATAATAAGCCCAATGATCAAAAATTTCATGTTGCTTTACAGTTAGTATTGTTCGTCGTTATTGGGGTATTGGACAGCTTTAACTTCAGTAACATAATTGGCTACAGCAGTTGTGATTTGCTCATGTAGATTGGCGAAATGCCGCATGAATTTTGGCTTGAAATCAGCATTCATCCCGAGCATGTCGTTGATGACAAGTACCTGTCCATCACAATCCGCTCCGGCACCGATTCCGATTGTTGGAATGGTAAGTTTTTCGGTAACCTCTTTGGCAAGTTTGGCCGGTATCTTTTCCAATACGACAGCAAAACAACCTGCCTGTTGTAATGCCAATGCATCTTCGATTAATTTTGCAGCTTCCTGGTCTTCCTTGGCCCGTACACCAAAATTTCCAAATTTATTGATGGATTGAGGTGTTAATCCCAAATGACCACAGACAGGAATTCCACCGGCGATGATCTTTTTGATATTGTCGATGATTTCAAGTCCACCTTCCAATTTTAGCGCATGAGCACCAGATTCTTTCATCATGCGAACCGCGGCATTGTAGGCTTCGTTGGGAGAACCTTGATAGGAACCGAAGGGAAGGTCTGCAAGGACCATGGCACGTTCGGTACCCCTGGCCACAGCAGCGGCATGGTAAATCATGTTATCCAGGGTGATTGGCAGAGTTGTTTCATAACCGGCAAATACATTGGCAGCCGAATCTCCAATCAAAATAACATCAACACCAGCTTGGTCTACGATTTTAGCCATGGAGTAATCGTAACTGGTAAGCATAGAAATCTTCTCTTTACGTTCTTTCATCGCTTGCAGCATCCCTGTGCTGACCCGTTTTATTTCTTTGTTTACTGACATCGTAACTTATATTGTGTGTTCAAAAGTAAGCTTTTTATCATACATTGGCCAATATTATGGCTTGTGTTTTGTATTTTTGTAAAATGATACAAAACGAAACCCGTCTATTTAAATTTCCCAAATTTTCAGCATTAATAATCCATGAGGATGAAAATTTGATTGTTATAAATAAGCCGCCTTTTGTTGCTTCTTTGGATGAAAGAGAGGGGGGAGAGATCAATATTCTTCGTCTGGCAAAGAAATACCATGCAGATGCACAGGTCTGTCACCGCCTGGACAAAGAGACTTCCGGTATTTTGCTGATCGCAAAAAATCCAGAAACTTATCGTTCGATTTCCATTGCTTTTGAGAAAAGAAAAGTCAATAAAATCTATCATGCAATTATTGGTGGGACACATACTTTTCAAGATCTTGTAGTTGATCTGCCCATCTTGAATCAAGGGAATAAAAATGTTTCTATTGACCGGGCGAATGGTAAACCTGCCGAAACCATATTCAACTCGCTGAAATATTATAAAAATTACACCTTGGTTGAATGTAAACCAATTACTGGGCGTATGCATCAGATCCGCATCCATCTGGCCACACAGCATGCTGCAATTGTTGGGGATAGTATGTATCGTGGTAAGCCCGTGTACCTATCGCAAATAAAGAAAAGGGGCTATACATTGTCAAAGGATGAGGAAGAACAACCCATCATGAAACGCTTTGCTTTACATGCAAAACATGTAGAATTTGAGTTGAACGGCGAACGTATGGTGTTTGATGCACCATACCCCAAAGATTTTGCTACTTTGTTGAAACTGTTGGATAAATTCGATTCTTAATCCATTGATTTTTCATATATGAATCCCAAGGTAAAAAAAGGAATAGGAAATATTGTATTTGTTGTCGTCATAGCCTTATTATTATGGCCTACAAGTAGAACTTATTTTCAGCAGATGCTCATGAAAGTTGGATTGTTCAAGCCAAAACTGGAAACTCCACAGCCTGTGCCTGATCAAGGCGCTGTGCCTGCAGCACAATCTGCAGCTGTTTCATTTGTGAATCATCTCGGCGAGACAATCAACGTATCTGATTTGAAAGGTAAAGTCGTATTTGTCAATTTTTGGGCCACCTGGTGTCCACCCTGTAGAGCAGAGATGCCTTCCATCAATGTCCTTTACGATAAATTTAAGGACAATGCCAATATTGTTTTCCTGATTGTGGAAATTGAAGGAGAGAAGGAGAAGGCAGCAGCCTTTGTCAAAGGGGAGAAACTGACTCTGCCAATCAGCTTTCCGAACAGTGATATTCCCAAAGAATGGCTTTCAGGATCTATTCCTACGACAGTGATATTGGATAAGGAAGGAAATCTGGCCACCAGACACGAGGGAATGGCAGACTATGCCACAACAGAGGTGTCAACATTTATTCAGAGCTTAATCAATAAATAATTCTTACGATCTATTATAGCAGCATGACTAGAGCAGAACTTATCCATCAAATCAAAGCGAAGCGCTCATTTTTATGTGTCGGATTGGACACCGACCTGACCAAGATTCCGGAGCATCTTTTGGATGATGAGGATCCTATTTATAGTTTTAATAAGGCCATTATTGAGGCGACAGCTGATTTATGTGTTGCCTACAAGCCGAACATTGCTTTTTATGAATGCTATGGTATTAAGGGGTGGAAATCGCTACAGAAAACATGGGCAGCTTTGCCAAAGGATTGTTTCAGTATTGCGGATGCCAAAAGAGGAGATATCGGTAATACTTCAGGACGCTATGCCATGGCATTTTTTGATGAGGCAACCTCTGGCCTTGGTTTTGACAGTATCACTATTGCACCGTATATGGGAAAAGATTCGGTGACACCTTTTTTGGAATTTAAGGACAAATGGGCGATCGTGCTGGCCTTAACATCCAATGAGGGAAGCTTGGATTTTCAAAATTTCGAGAACCGTGCTGGTCTTCAGTTATTTGAACAGGTCATTGATAAAGTGAACACTTGGAGTACCATCGATAATCTGATGTATGTGGTTGGTGCTACGAGAGGTGAGGGGTTCATTAAAATCAGGGCACATGCCCCGGATCATTTCTTATTGGTGCCCGGTGTTGGTGCTCAAGGCGGATCACTTGAAGATGTCTGCAAATATGGAATGAATAAAGACTGTGGTTTGCTTGTAAATAGCACCAGAGGTATTATATATGCTTCGAAAGGACGTGATTTTGCTGATAGAGCACGTGAAGAAGCTTTAATACTGCAAAAAGAGATGGAAATAGAGCTGCTAAAAGCAGGTATTATTTCCTGATTTGACATTTAATAATTCATTCGTAATACTTACCTTTGCTGCATGCCAGAAAAAATTATCATTCTAGACTTCGGGTCTCAGTATACGCAATTAATAGCAAGACGTGTCAGAGAACTAAATGTGTATTGTGAGATACACCCGTTTAATAAATTGCCAGATTTTGATGAATCTGTGAAAGGTGTTATATTCTCAGGAAGTCCCTATTCGGTGCGACAAGAGGATGCTCCTCAAATTGATTTTAGCGCTATTCAGGAGCGGTTTCCACTGTTGGGAGTTTGCTATGGAGCGCAGTACATTGCCCAAAAATCAGGGGGCGAGGTATTGCCATCTGAAATCCGTGAATATGGTCGTGCAAATCTGCAGTTTGTTAATCATGAAAATGAATTATTGGCAGGCATCCCGATGCAATCACAAGTATGGATGTCCCATGGAGATACAATCAAAGAGGTACCAGCTCATTTTGATATCATTGCAAGTACCGATAAAGTTCGCGTGGCAGCATATCAGGTTAGAGGAACACGTACCTATGGTATTCAATTTCACCCTGAGGTAACTCACAGTACTGACGGTGCAATCTTGTTGAAAAATTTTGTTGTTGATATCTGCGGTTGTTCTCAAGACTGGACTCCGGACGCATTTGTAGAAACTACAGTAGCCTCCTTGAAAGAACAATTGGGCACTGATCACGTGATCATGGCGTTATCCGGAGGGGTAGACTCTACTGTGGCGGCAGTGTTGTTACATCATGCAATTGGACAAAATTTACATTGTATTTTTGTGGATCATGGTTTGCTTCGTAAAGATGAATACGAGCAGGTGCTTGATTCTTACAAGAATATGGGACTCAATATAAAAGGAATTAATGCCAAGGAACTTTTTTATGGTCGACTGGCTGGTGTCTCGGAACCTGAAGAGAAACGTAAAATCATCGGCAACTCTTTTATCGATGTTTTTGATGAAGCTGCCAAAGAGATTCAGAAGGAATTACCTGACGGAGTAGAAGCGAAGTGGTTGGGACAGGGAACGATTTATCCTGACATCATCGAATCTGTTTCTGTGAAGGGACCTTCAGCAACAATAAAGTCGCACCATAATGTAGGTGGTCTTCCTGATTTTATGAAACTGAAAGTTGTAGAACCACTTAAAACTTTATTTAAAGATGAAGTGAGAAGAGTGGGGAAAGCTTTGGAAGTAGATCAGGCAATATTGGGTAGACATCCATTCCCAGGACCAGGTTTAGCTATTCGTATCTTAGGTGATATTACGGCCGAAAGAGTACGGATTGTGCAGGAGGCAGATGCGATCTTTATCAATAATCTGAAAGAAGCTGGCTGGTACGATAAAGTATGGCAGGCTGGTACGATTTTCTTACCAGTTCGTTCTGTAGGTGTTATGGGCGATGAGCGTACTTACGAACATGTTGTGAGCTTAAGAGCAGTAGGATCTCTTGACGGAATGACAGCAGATTGGATACATTTACCATATGACCTGTTGGCTAAAATTTCAAATGAAATTATCAACCATGTGAAAGGAATAAACAGAGTTGTATATGATATCAGTTCAAAACCACCCGCTACGATTGAGTGGGAATAAAATATGGGTAGCAGGACTCGTGGCCTTATGCCTGGCGAGTTGCACGACCAAAAAAAGTACAGTATTACGTTCACCTTCTTATCAGGAGGGTGAACAAGGTACTGTAGTCACAAAACCCAGTGAAACTAAGAAAGAGAAAACTACAGTAAAAGTAGGTGATGTGCAAAATGTCAATGGCCATATGGTCAAGAACAATAAGATTGCTCTTCTATTGCCGTTTGAATTAAATAGCATTGCTAAAACGGTGACTCCTGAAGATGTAGAGCGTTCTGCACTGGCTTTAGACTTTTATCAAGGTTTTCAGATAGGCTTAGATAAAGTAGCGAAAGAGGGCGGTTCCTTTGATTTGCAAGTGATCGATACAAGGGATAATGTGGCATATAATGCCAGCCTGGGAACAGCTGCGAGTGTGAAAGACGCCGTCATTGTCGTGGGGCCAGTATACCCACGAGAGATTAAAAGTTTTGCGCAGACCTTTAGTAATAAAAATGTTCTTCAGGTCTCCCCATTGGCAGCAACAATGGCTTCAGAGTTTAGTGTGCCAAATTTGGTCTCCATGACTCCATCCATTCGGACCCATGCAGAAATCATGGCAAAATATATTGCTGACCAATTTTATACCGGCGATCAGATTTTGATATATAATGCAGGGGATGATGAGAGCAAACAATTCTTGTCAAATCTGACCAACGGAATTACCAAAGCAAATCCGGAAGCAAAAGTCAAAACTGTCTTCAGTCTGATTGAACTAAATAATAGCCTTGTGCAGACTGGATCAAATCATATCGTTTGCGGTACAGCAAATAAAAATCTGGTCAAGGAATTGCTGGATGATATGGATGAGCGGTTTTTGAGTGGGAGCCATCAATTCAAATTGTATGGACATCCTAACTTTTCCAAACTTTCTTTTGAAAATTTCCAAAACATGGATTTCTATGGGCTGACCATTACATCTTCGAACCTGGTCAACGAATCTGATGGTGATACCAAAAAGTTTATTACACAATATAAAACGCAGTATCAGGTCGATCCATCAGAGTTTTCCTATAAAGGGTATGATGCGGCCATTTATTTTGGTCGTTTGATTCATAAATATGGAGTTGATTATGTCAGCCGTATGACCAAGGATAAGTTTTCGGGATTGAATAGTGATTATCAATTTGAATTTTATCCAAAATGGGGCTATGCCAATAGGGCACTGGGAATTATGGTATACCACAACAAGAGATTTGAAAGAAAATAATCGGTGAATGGCTGAATTCAATGAAAAGCGTGTGTATCAACAGATACGAAATTTTGAACGTGCAATGGATGGATTCGAAGCTGACCAACCATTTTCACGCTACTTGACAGCTTTTTTTAAACAAAATAAGCAGATGGGATCTTCGGATCGAAAATCCATATCCCGGCTCTGTTATAATTACTTTCGTTTGGGAATGGCGGCTCCCTTATTGTCACAGCAGCGACGATTGGTGCTCGCCGAATTTCTGTGCGAGAAGGATAGTACCTTGGTAGCGCTTCTAGAGCCTGCCTATATGGACAAAATTGGTCTTCCCCTGGCTGAGAAGCTCGCATTTCTGGAAGACGAGGGAATGTTGACACTCAATGACCTGTTCCCTTTCCACGAACATCTTTCTACGGAAATTGACGCCAAACTCTTTTTGAAAAGCCAGCTTGTTCAACCCAACTTATATATACGGGTAAAACAGGGAAAAAATAATGTTGTGCGCGCACTGCTGGAAGAAAACCAGATCCCCTATAGCATTATAGGAGAACAGACGATCAGTCTGGCTAATGGGACTTCGTTACAGCGTTTTTCTGCATTGGAAGGTTTAATTGAGGTTCAGGATTTATCTTCACAGCGCACACTGGATTTTATGCAACCTAAGCAAAAGGAATTTTGGTGGGATTGCTGCGCTGCATCAGGTGGCAAATCCTTATTGTTGATGGATGCCTGTCCTACTGTTAATTTGTTTGTATCTGACCTCCGTATGAGTATACTCAGAAATCTGGATGAACGATTTGAACGTGCAGGCATTAAGCATTACCGCAAAAAGATATTGGACTTGACCAAAGATCCATCACCAATATTGGGGAAAGAGCAATTTGATGGAATAATATTAGATGCTCCCTGTTCAGGGTCAGGTACTTGGGGACGCACGCCTGAAATGATAAGACAGTTCAAGACCTCGAAGATTACCGAATTTAGCAGTCTACAAAAATCAATAGCAAGTCATGTTGCAGGACATGTGAAGGTAGGTAAACCGCTGGTTTATATAACTTGTTCTGTGTTTAAAGCAGAAAATGAAGACGTGGTCCAATATATCGTGGATAATTTCGGTTTTGAGATAGAAAGCATGCAGACCCTGAAAGGTTATGAAGTACAGGCCGACAGTATGTTTGTCGCTCGTTTGATCAAACAATAGGCTTTAATTTATATCATCAAATCGCCCATTTTTAGTGCATAAGAATGGGCGATTTTATTTTCTATTGATGCTGCAGTATAGAGCATGGATAAAAAACGGATTAATTATGGTCACATTTGCTTGGAATGACCAACACTGGGCAGGTGGCCTTGCGAATGACTGATTCGGAAACTGATCCTGATATGAAATGGTCGAATCCTGTGCGGCCATTTGATCCCATAATGATCAGGTCTGCCGACCATTCATGAGAAGCAGCCAAGATCTCTTCTTTGATAGATCCTATCCGATTAAAAAGATACACTTCTCCGGAGTTGGTAAATTCTCGGCTTATTTTTTCCAAGTATTTCTGCGCATTTTCCTGTTCCATTTCCGAAACTTCCGGTACGATGATAGGTTGTTGCCCCAATAGAGGGTCGGCCCCAAAATTTGTAGGCGAGGTTGGTGGTATCACAGTAACGAGGGCTATGGAGGCTTCAAATAGTTGAGCCATTTCTCTGGCGTACTGGATCGCTTTTTCTGAACAAGGAGCATCATCGACCGCGACGAGTATTCTTTTGAATTTTAAATTTGTATTCTCCATATCTACTAGATTTAATTTATCTTCGTTTATATAATGTATAATCACGGTTTTAACAATTTTGTTTTGTTTAGCGAATGAAATATGGTATTTGTACACTGGCACTTGTTCCCTTGCGACTGGAGCAGGCACACCGCAGTGAGATGGTTTCGCAGGTGTTATTCGGAGAGTTATTTGAGATTCTGAATGAACAACCTGAATGGACCTACATTCGGATGTTGGACACGAGTTATATGGGCTGGATCCAGAATGGACAGTTTACACAGCTTCATCAAGAAACAATGGATGGCTATCTGAAGGGCAAACCTCATCTGGTGGGACGTGAAGGGGGGCTGCTCTATAATGCGTCAAAGCAGTTCTCTCTCTGTCATGGAACAAAACTGTATTTGACAAAACGAGATAAATGTAGTGTTGCAGGAATGGAGTTGGACTATCAGGGTAGTGTTAACCCATTTTCAAGAGGGATGTTTCAGTCTGAAGTGGTCAATCTGGCACGGAGTTATCAAGATGCTCCATATTTATGGGGCGGACGCTCTCAGTGGGGAATTGACTGTTCGGGTTTTTCACAGCTGATTTATGGTTGTTTCGATATCTCTTTGCCAAGAGATGCCTATCAGCAGGCAGAAATAGGTATGACTGTTGATTTTATTTCAGAAATAAAGGCCGGCGACTTGGCCTTTTTTGATAATGCGGATGGACGGATCACACACGTAGGTATTATGCTGGATAGCGATACCATTATTCATGCTTCTGCTAAGGTTCGTGTCGACAGAATGGATAGTGAGGGTATCTTTAATGGCGAACTGAATAGATATTCCCATAAACTACGCATTATAAAACGCTATCACGAAACGGGACCATAAAAAAGGCTATAATTAATTATAGCCTTTTTTATGGTTAACTTCGTCAATTTTAGAAGTGGAATTGAACACCTAAAGTTGGCGCCAATGAATTTGCATCTAAACCAAATGTATTTGTTGATACATCTGCAGTTTTGTTTTTGTTATAGTTGTAATATAAGCCTCTTACTTTCAGTTCAATACCTATTTTGCTTGTAGGGAAGTAGGCAAGACCTGGAGCCAATTCAACACCATATCGTTCAAATTTTTCTTTTGCCTCCACATTATTTGTTGTAGATGTTTCTGTTCCCCATGCCATTGGTACGGATAACTGAGCAAAGAACCTGACTGGTCCATTTGCAGTATATTTTCTAACAAATGGTGAAACCTGGAAGGCATCAACTTTAATGCTATTATCTTTATCAGATTCAGTTTTGTTCCAATTATAACCAATACCTGTACCAACAGCCCAATTGTCACTTACAAAGTAACCCACTGTAGGGTTGATCGAGAATGAATTTGCTTTGATATCTGTGTCTTTGACTTTTGAAGTTTCAAAACCAATTTGACCACCTACCATAATTTTTCCTTTTTCAGTTTGCGCATTGGCTGCTACTGTTAAACCTGCGATGGCAGTTAATGTAAGTAAAACTTTTTTCATGTCTTTTTATTTAAAATAGTTTGTTTACTATGTCAGAAATTACTTTCTGACTTTTTTAATTTGTTAGTCAAATATCGGAATAATAGTTGATTTCATTGTCACTGGATTGTCTAGATGTTTTACCTAAATCTTAAAATATAGTAGATCAGCTGGTTAAAATTGCCATTTTAACTGATTTGAATGCTTTATTTTGAAAAAGAGTTTTGTGAGCTGACTTTTTGTTATTATTTGTCAATTTTAAGTAAGAAAGCAAAAAAAGAACCATCTGTCAATCTGCACAGATGGTTCTTTTATCAAGTTGGATCAATTGATTTTACTCGAAATATTCTTTTATCCGCTCAAAGAAAGACTTTTCACTCTTACCTGGTTGAGGTTTGAAATTTGGTGATTCTTTGAGTTTATTCAGTAACTCTTTTTCTTCGGAAGATACTGCTTTCGGTGTCCAGATATTTACATAGACAAGTTCATCTCCTTTGTGATAAGAGTTGACCTCAGGAATACCTTTTCCTTTCAAACGTAATATTTTTCCACCTTGTGTACCGGGTTCAATTTTAATTTTAGCTTTTCCGTCAATGGTTGGAACTTCAACACTTGTACCTAAGGCTGCATCAACAAAATTAATGTATAAATCGTAAATAACATTTAGGCCATCACGTTTTAAACTTTCATGCGGTACTTCTTCGATGAGGATGATGAGATCTCCAGGAACACCACCCCGGGGAGCAGCATTTCCTTTGCCACTCATAGAAAGTTGCATGCCTTCACTGACACCTGCGGGAATGTTGATTGAGATTGTCTCTTCTCCACGTTCCAGACCTTCGCCTCTACAGGTCGTACATTTTGCGGTAATTTCTACACCTTCACCGTTACAGGTAGGGCAGGTGCTGGTGGTTTGCATTTGTCCTAGAATGGTATTGGTTACCCGTCTGACAGACCCTGATCCACCACATGTTTTACAGGTGTGGAATGACGATTTGTCTTTGGCACCAGATCCATCACAGCTGCGACAGACTACTTGCTTGTTGACCTTCACTTTTTTCTCTACACCTTTGGCGATTTCTTCCAGTGTCAATTTGACTTTGATGCGCAAGTTGCTGCCACGAGCGACTCTACGACCTCCGCGCTGACCGCCACCACCGCCAAAAAAGCTTTCGAATGGGTGTCCACCACCAAAAATGTCACCAAATTGGCTGAATATGTCTTCCATATTCATACCACCGCCACCACCAAAGCCTCCACTGGCAGAGTTTCCTGCATGGCCAAATTGATCATAACGTTGACGCTTTTGAGGATTGCTTAGGATGTCGTATGCCTCAGCAGCTTCCTTAAACTTCTCTTCAGCCTCATGATCACCAGGGTTTTTATCCGGGTGATATTTGATCGCCAGCTTGCGATATGCTGATTTAATTTCCTTCTCGTCCGCTGATCGTGCGACACCAAGTATATCGTAATAATCTCTTTTTGACATTGTCTTAATATTATTGACCTATAACTACTTTAGCGTGACGGATAACTTTGTCACCCAAATAGTATCCTTTTTCGATAACGTCTACTACTTTACTCTTTAAATCTGCCGTAGGTGCTGGAATGGTCGTGATAGCCTCCTGTAATTCAGGGTCAAAAGCTTGACCAATAGCTTCCATCTCTTTTAAACCCAATTGTGACAACGTCTGTCTCAATTTATTGTTTACAATTTCCATCCCTGTTTTCACCGATTCAACATCTACAGCTGTTTCCATGGCATTCAAGGCCCTGTCAAAATCATCCAATGTGGGTAATAATTTACCAATTACATCTTTTCCTGCCGATTGAATCAATTCAACACGTTCTTTGCTTGTACGTTTTCTATAATTGTCAAATTCAGCAGAAAGACGAATGTATTTATCCTTTGCCTCTGCCAATTCAGTAGCTAATTTTTCTTCAATAGACAATTCTACTTGGTTCTCGGAAGACTGCTCCTGTTGATCAGAAGAATTGGTTTCTACCTGATCTTGACTCTCATCATTATAATTATCTTGCTCATTCATATCTTCAATGCTAAAATAGATTCAAAAATTTACTATATGCTTCTCTTGTCAAAGTTTTTGCCAAACAATAAAATTCCGACAGCTTGTCAGATTTTATTAAAAAAGCCTAACAATTTGTCGGAATTTGCAAAAATATCTTTTTACCTGTCAGTTTTTTGTTTAGATGCTGACATCATCCTGTAAAATGCCATCACCAGTTTTGATAATCCGGGAAGGCATGCTTCGGATGATGGTGTAATCATGTGTGGCCATTAAAATGGCTGTTCCGGAATTAGCAATATCACGTAATAATAAAACAATCTCTTCTGAAGTTGCGGGATCTAAATTACCGGTAGGCTCATCTGCCAAAATAATTTCAGGATTGTTCAATAATGCCCGGGCTATCACAATCCGCTGCTGCTCACCCCCAGAGAGTTCGTGTGGCATTTTCTTTAATTTGGAACGTAAACCAACTTTTTCTAAAACGTCTAGGATACGTGCATCAATCATTTTCTTGTCTTTCCAACCCGTAGCCTTTAATGCAAACTCCAGATTTTTCTCGATAGTTCTGTCAGAAAGCAAATGGAAATCCTGAAAGACAATACCTAGTTTTCTACGCAAATAAGGTACGTCGTTCTCATGAAGCTTTTTGAGGTCAAAGCCGGCGATCATTCCCTCTCCATTGCCAATATATAAATCCCCGTAAATAATTTTTAATAAACTACTTTTTCCACTACCGGACTGTCCTATAAGATAAATGAATTCACCTTTACCAATGCTAAGGTTAACATTGGATAGGACCAGATGTTTCTGCTGGAAGATGTCAACGTTTTTTAATGTTATTACTTTATTTTCAATCATGGGAGCTAAAATTCTAATTTCTTAATTTGCCCAAAAGGCATTTCTCTAACCAATTGCATGATATATTCCGCTTTTTCTCCTAATCCGATCTTATCAAGCGATTTATCCGGCCGGTCGACTCTAAAATATGCCAACAAGGTGAAGGCATCATCCCTTAACTGTACGTAATCAGGAATTTTGGCGACACCTTTTACTTTAATGATATACATGATTTCAAAGTTAGTATTTTTAATGCAATTTCTTTACTATGAATTTAACAGACCACTTATTGGTTTGCAAATAAAAAGTCCAGGGTATTCACACCGTCGGCGTAGTCATCCAATGCAGGGCATTGGCTTTCACCAAAATGAAAGACCGGCGATTGAACATTTAATGGAATTTCGGATACAATGCATTGGATATTTTCATGCTGTGCCTGGAGCGTGTTTTCCACAGCCGATATATTTTCATATTCTTCATAATATACGACGGCTAATGGTGAGGCTGTGCGTGGATCTTGTTTAAGCAAGAGGAACCCATTGTCAAAATGTTTGTCACCATTAATAAGATAAATGGACTTGTTGTAATCGTAATTGTTGTTGTATTTGAAATGTTCTGTGATTGTTTTGAAATCGGCGATCCCTTCAAAGAACTGTGCTATTGAATAGTCTTTTGGGATGAGGAGTTTCGATACCGAACGGCAGCCTAGGCCAAAGTAATCGAATATATCATGACCTAAAGCCCGCAATTGCGCCGAAGTCTCTTGGCCGCTGATGACGGCTATACTATTTCGATTACGTCGAATAATGTGTGGCTTGGTACCGAAATAATAATCAAAATAACGGGAAGTATTGTTTGAACCTGTAGCGATAACCAAATCAAAATCTTTCAGTTTATCAACTATTTCAACAGCCTGACTGAATTCGGGTTCAATCTGTTGTAATTTATTGAGTATGTAGTGTGTTAAGCCCGCATCATCAGAGGATACTTTAATTTTTGCCTTGAAGCCGCTGACAAGCACACAAAGAATGTCATGGAAACCTACTAATGGAATATTTCCAGCCAGAATCAATCCTACGTATTTAGCTGAATTGACATCCGGATAGGGGAGCAGCCATTGATTGAGTTTGTCGAAGGTTAAATTGGAGATAATTGCCTGAAGGGCGCTTTCGACGTTGTTGATCGTGTACCATGGATTTTTATGTTGCGCCACCTGCATGATTTGTATTAGATCCCCAGGCTGGTTCTGCAACTGTTCACCTAGTTTTACAAACGCATTTATTCGTTGTTGCTTTGTCAAAATATTAAATTTTTAAAAGATGAATACACAAATTTGTATTATATTTGTGCTGTTAACATTAATCAACGTGAATCAACTAGCCTTATTGTTCAAATCAGACGTTGTTTTTCATATTGATAATGCAAAAATAGTTTATTTATCATAATTGTGAGGTTATAAATGGCGATTAAAATTACAGACGAATGCATTAACTGTGGTGCTTGCGAACCGGAATGCCCAAATAATGCAATATACGATGCTGGTGTAACTTGGAAATTTTCAGATGGGACAGCTCTTGATGGTGTCATTGATTTTGGTGATGGTGTTACCTTAGATGCAAATGAATCACAAGAGGCTATCTCTAATGAAGTCTATTATATTGTTTCAGATAAATGTACCGAATGTGTTGGATTTCACGATGAACCGCAGTGTGCAGCTGTTTGCCCTGTAGATTGCTGCGTGGATGATGAAGATGTACGTGAGTCTAACGATGAGCTGTTAGCGAAAAAAGCTTGGTTACACGCGGAATAAGGTTATTATTCCTTTTTAGAAATATAAGGCAGGATAAGCAATTTTCCTGCCTTTTTTTTCTTGAGTTTTTTTTAAACCGATATTTTGTTGCGAAAGTGGGGCTTTTGAAATAATAATATTTGCAAAAGCATAGTATTTTTTTATTTTTGTTCTTTTGACCATTAAAATCTTTTAAATGTTAAAAACCAAAATAGGGTTGATAACCCTGATCACAGTTACATTAGCTTGTATCATTGCTGTATTATACGAATTTGAAGTTGTAGGCTTTTCGCATGAATTTCTAATGGCTGTCCGATGGATAGTTGCTGCTGTTTTGGTTGTAAATGCGCTATTTAAGAAAAATTTGACTACTTGGATCCTAACGGCTATGATGATGGGGATATTTGTGGGATTGGATTTTCCTAACTTGGCGATATCGTTACAACCGCTAAGTAAAGGCTTTATTAAATTAGTGAAAACGATTGTTGGACCTATCCTTTTTGCAACTCTTGTCTATGGCATTGCTGGCCACTCTGATTTAAAACAGGTGGGCCGAATGGCATGGAAATCCATGCTGTATTTTTTCTGTGCGACGACCTGCGCAATTTTTATAGGTTTGGGTGCTATCAATTTGACACGTGCAGGTGTGGGCGTTGATGTTGCCCATATGCCGCATGAAGAACTACCAGCACCGAAAGAAAGTATGGATGAGCATATCCTAAAAACGCTGCCGGATAATGTTCACCCCGTTTATAAGTTTACCTCATTTATCCGTGATCTTTTTCCTGAAAATGTCGTAAAGTCGGTTGCGGATAATCAGGTGCTTCAAATTGTCGTATTTTCGGTTTTATTCGGAATAGGACTGGCAATGGTGGATGAGAAGAAGCGTAAACCTTTGGTTGACTTTACGGAAAGCATGTCCGAAACGATGTTTAAGTTTACCAATATCATCATGTACTTTGCCCCAGTCGGCGTTGGTGCAGCGATGGCCTATACCGTAGGCCATCTAGGTGTTGATATCTTGAAAAACTTATTTATGCTGTTAGCAACCTTATATTTTGCCCTGTTATGCTTTTTAACTTTGGTATTGCTGCCGGTTGCACTCTATCTAAAAATTCCTGTAAGACGTTTTATCAATGCGATCAAAGAACCAGTGTCTATAGCCTTTGCGACGACAAGCTCTGATGCTGCACTCCCTAAAGCGATGAGTGCCATGGAGAAATTTGGCGTCCCGCGTAAAATCGTTTCATTTGTCATCCCTACAGGATACAGCTTCAATTTGGATGGCACGTCTCTTTACCTATCCTTGGCCGCCATTTTTGTTGCCCAAGCAGCAGGAATTCATCTGTCATTTGGAGAACAGCTCATGATAGCCTTTACATTGATGATCACATCCAAAGGTGTTGCTGCTGTTCCGCGTGCCTCTTTAATTATCCTGATTGCGACCGCAGATCAATTCGGCCTGCCTACTTTTGTTGTCGCAGCAATTCTGGGAATAGATGAGCTGATGGATATGGCCCGCACTTCTGTTAATGTTGTAGGAAATTGTTTGGCAACTGTGGTGGTAGCGAAATGGGAAGGTGAATTTGATGAAGAAGCACCTTACCGCGAAGATACAGAAGAGCTGGCTTAAAACTCAAATAATCAGTTGTGTATATACCAACTGTACCTGTAAAAATAAATGCTGTTTCAAATCAAATTGAAACAGCATTTATTGTATAGGGTAGAGAACTGCTGAGTATTGTTCATTTGCCATCTACATAATACCAAAGGTTTCCCAGTTTTTTAAAGGTAGATTTTTCATGGTGGATCTGAACTTCCATCTCTGTATTCAGATAATGTGCCTCGAACTCCACGGTCTGAAAGGTTGTTTTTAAGATGTGGAGCTGCATCCATTTATTCTCCACTGACCATTTTCTGATGGCATTTTTGTCTTGAAATCGTCTTGTGGATGGATGGAATGTATTGTATAAAAAATCAATATTACGAACAACAAAGGCACTATAGCGAGCACGCATAAGTTGTTCGGCACCAGCTGCAGCAGCATGGGAAATATGGATTGCTTTGCAGCATGCTCCGAAAGAATTTCCCGATCCACAGGGACAATGACTAGCTGTATTTATCATATGAATTGATCAATTACCAGCCTTTGATGGCCCCGTTCTTAAATACCTTTTTAGCAGTTGCTTCTACTTCCGGTGATTGATATGCTTGAATAAATTGTAGGACCTTTTCATCATTTTTATTGTCCGAACGAGCCACGATAAGGTTGACATAGGGTGATTCTTTATCTTCGGTAAATAAGCCTTGTTTTTCGGGGTCTAAGCCAGCCTGAGAAGCAAAGCTGTTATTGATGATTGCAATAGCAACCTGCGGGTCGTCAAGGACACGTGGTAGCTGTGGAGCTTCCATTTCAATGATTTTTATTTGTTTGGGGTTGCTGACGATATCAGTCACTTTAGGCTGTATGCCTACATTTTCTTTTAAGCCAATAATTCCTTCTCGTTGGAGCAGTAATAAAGCACGGCCACCATTGGTAGGGTCGTTTGGAATCGCAATACTGGCACCGGGCTGTAATTCAGTAATCGTTTTGATTTTTTTTGAATAGGCGACGATCGGAAATACGAATGTATTTCCAACGATGGTCAATTTGGTGAAACCACGTTGTTTTGATTGTTCTTGTAAATAGGGCTGATGTTGAAATACATTAATATCAATATCGCCCTGGTTTAGGGCTTCATTGGGGACAACGTAATCATTGAACGAGACAAGCTCTACATCCAGATTGAACTTTTCTTTTGCGACTTTCTTAGCTGTTTCTGCCAGCTCCTTTTCAGGACCAGTTACAACACCGACTTTGAGGACACTTTCTTTTTTTGCCTTGTTATTGCAAGAAACAACAGTCATCAGACTCAAGGCTAAGATTGCAAATGCAGCGTTCAATTTTTTCATATGATACAATTAATGTTAACGATGGTTTACTTTTTTTGATATGTAATCTCCTGTATATTGTAATAAGAATACGATTAAAATTAATAAAATTAGCACAGAATTCATGATAAAGGTATCATAACCCACATAACCATATTGATAACCAATCTGTCCCAGTCCGCCAGCACCTACAGCTCCTCCCATAGCGGAATAACCCACGAGTGTAATCAAGGTTATTGTCGCATTGTTGACCAGAGAAGGTAATGCCTCTGGGAGCAATACTTTAAAAATAACCTGCTGGGTAGATGCGCCCATTGCCCTTGCGGCTTCAATCAAACCATTAGGAATTTCCAATAAACTATTTTCTACCAACCGTGCGATAAAAGGGGCTGCACCAATGCTCAAGGGCACCATGGCGGCAGACATACCTATGGATGTGCCAACAATGTTACGTGTGAATGGAATCATCCATACAATAAGAATAATGAATGGAATAGACCTGAACACATTCACTATGAGCGAAACAATCTGATGCATGCTTTTGTTTTCCAGCAGCTGGTGTTTTCTGGTCAGGAATAAGTAAATGCCAAGAGGAAGTCCGATGAGAAAACCAAAGAAACCAGATAGAAAAGTCATCATTAACGTTTCAAGCGTTCCTGAAAGAAGCAAATTAAATACCTGATCAGACATAACCTAATATTTTAGTTTGAGCATGCTTTTCCCTGAGATAGGAGAGGCTACTGTTGATATTTTCTTTTTCACCAGATAATTCGGCGAGTATAACACCAAATTTCATTTCACCCACATAATCGATCTGGGCACTTATGATATTCGTTTTAACTTGATACTGATGTTCCAGTTGCTGGATAAAGGGGATTGATTCTTCGTTTGAAGTCAGAAAGATCTCTACCAGTGGATTTCCACTTTCCTTTAGGCGTTCCTGAAAATTTAACGGGATATCAACCTGCAAAGATGACTGGATAAAATGTTGAGTGGTTGTTTCCCGTGGGTTGGCAAAGATGGTTTCCACAGGACCTGTTTCAATAAGTTTGCCCTGATCCAATACGGCGACTTGATCACAGATACTTTTGATGACATCCATTTCATGTGTGATCAGTAAAATGGTTAGATCAAGATGCTTATTAATTTTTTTCAGCAGCTTAAGGATAGACTTTGTTGTGGCGGGATCTAATGCACTGGTGGCTTCATCACACAGCAAAATCGCAGGATCATTTGCCAAAGCACGTGCGATGGCTACCCGTTGTTTTTGACCACCAGATAAATTGGCGGGATAACTTTTGGCTTTATCTGCCAGCCCAACCAGATTTAAGAGCTCGGTAACTTTTTGCTGGATAAATTCTTTTGATTTTCCTTCCAGTTCCAAGGGAAAAGAAATGTTCTCGGAGACTGTTCGGGAGGACAATAGATTGAAGTGCTGAAATATCATTCCAATTTTTCTCCGTTTCAGCATTAAGTCCTTTGATGACATGGACATCAAGTCGTCATTTTCAATGATCACTTGACCTGTATCTGGCCTTTCCAGTAAATTGACACAGCGGATCAATGTACTTTTTCCGGCACCAGAAGCCCCAATGACACCAAAAATCTCTCCTTTGGCAATAGCCAATGAGAGATTTTTTAAGGCTTCAATCCGATGGGATTTGACCTTGAATGATTTGGATATGTTGTTGAGTTGAATCATGAACCCTATTGGGATTTACCTATTTATTTAACACTAGCGGATGTCACTATAAATGTACACAAATGCAGTTGATAAAATACAATGAAATGACAAAAAAATGACTAAGCAGTAGCCGGTTTTAATCATTGATTGCGGAGCTGCATCATCTTTATGTAGGTATTTTTGAAGGCCTACAGAAAGACAGGGACAAAGAACAGCATATTATGATTGCGGGTGGGCCGATACGATATGTTTTCCGGAACCCAGTCCTTCTATGCCATATTCAATGATATCACCGTCTCGGAGAAACCGTTGCGGCGATTTACCCATACCGGATCCAGCTGGTGATCCTGTTGAAATAATATCACCCGGAAGTAATGACATGAATTGGCTTAAATACGAAATTAGTTTGGGAACCTTGTAGATAAAATCCCGTGTATTGCCATCCTGCATGATATTACCATTTAATTTTAGCCAGATTTTTAAATTATCCACATCTTGAATTTCGTCTTTTGTGGCAATGAATGGACCTATTGGAGCAAAGGTATCACATCCTTTTCCCTTATCCCAGGTGCCACCTCTTTCAATCTGAAATTCCCGTTCGGTAACATCGTTGTGCAGGACATAACCAAAGACATGGTCCAATGCTTCTTCCTCACTGACATAAGAAGCCTTTTTGCCGATAACAATTGCCAGTTCGGTTTCCCAGTCAGATTTAACAGAATTTTTTGGTAAGGTAATACCATCAAAAGGACCGTTAAATGCGGAAACGGATTTCATAAAAACAATGGGTTCAGCGGCTTGCTGTAATTTGGTTTCTTTCACATGATCGTCAAAATTGAGTCCCACGCACAGAATCTTGGAAGGTGTTTCCAATGGTGTGCCGATACGTTCATTGGAAGATATTTCCATTAGGTGTTCTTTATTCTCTTGAACATAGGCCTGGAGTCTTTCCAAATTTGCCATATCTGCAAAAAAATCGCCGTTATATTGAAAGTTTCCTGCTGAAACATCGTATTTCTTTTCATTTAAAATGACTCCCGCTTTTTCGGAGCCCTTTGCGCCATATCTAAAAATCTTCATAGGGCGCAAATATACGGATTTTGCCCTGAAATGGGGTGAAATTAACCGGAATAAACAATTAACCAATGTGTAAATTATCTATACAATTATTGTCCAGAACAGGATACTTGAATGGGAAGTTTTCCTGGACAATTTTTTTATTGCTTACCCAAGTACCTTGTAGTACCATTTCTTGTCCTTTCTTTCCTAGCAAGAGCTTTATAAGAACCTCGGGGATTGGAAATGGTAGGTATAGTAGCCCGTATCTTCTTTTTGCAAAACGTTTGGTAAACTGAGCGATTGGCATCGGATCAGAAGCACAGGCATTATAAAGTCCAGAGACTGTATTGTTCTGCATAGCAAACAAAAACATACGACAAAGGTCATCGATGTGAATCCAGCTCAGCATCTGCTTACCAGACCCAAAAATCGGATTTAATCTAAAACGGAGTAAACGATTGACCTCTTTGAGCAAGCCCTGATCTTTGCTGATCACAACGCCGAAACGAAAAACAACCAGCCTTGTTCCCAGTGTTTCAATGGGTTTGACGCTGGCCTCCCAGAGGTTACATACCCATGATAGGAAGTTGCCGCCCTGCGGATCACCTTCTTCAAAAGGCTTTTTTTTGTAGCTGTCGTCGGCTCCATACCAACCAATCGCTGATGCTGAAAGTACAGCTTTGACCTGATTGGGAATTTGTTTTAATGCCTGATAGATCAGTTGGCCACTTTCTACACGGCTCGAAATGATTTCTTGTTGGTAGGATTTTGTCCAGCGTGATGCATTGAGATTGGCTCCGGCCAAATTGATGATATAATCAGCTTCCTGAATTGATTTGGAATCTATGATCTGCTTTTTAGGATCCCATTGGACATAACGGACATGGGATTGAGGCGGATGAGCATTTGGATTTCTGGTGAAGATAATAACCTCATAGAAATTGGCGACCAATAATTTCGTCAAATGAAGGCCTATTGCACCTGTTCCACCTGTGATGATTACTTTTTCCATGAATTTAATTTCCTATGATTAGTCCTGATATCTATTTATTTCGTGTTATCGTTTGATCTTGGTCATGCTTTGCTGATGCTAGCCCTAATATACTGTTTTGGATCAATAATAGCAGCTTTAATTTTATGGATCAATACGGATGACCTTCCTAATTTGATCCCTTCGAATGTTTTATTGGGAATCACGGGATATTCGATTGGAAAAGATAAGCCCAGGGATAGAAGCAGGGGAGCGTGTGATTCTCCCGCTGCTTTTATCGGTCTGTATATTTAAAACAGTACTTACTAGATTACACATCCGATAAGTGTCAATCTTGGTCAAAATTTAAAACTTGACAAGAAACCGGGCTTTTTCCATGTACTTTTGTATTCATCCGCAAGTGCTGAATGATCGGAATAGGCTAAGACTTCATTCAGGATATGATGTGCTTTTTTGAGGTTACCTGTTTTGTAGTTGACCAATGCTTCGGCAAGTTTTACGGACTCACAATCATCATCATAGCTCCATTCATTTTGCGCGTAGATATCGTTGAAAATGGTCAGGTACGCATTGACTTTCTGTATATTTTCTTGTTCTGCAAATAGTAAAATGCCAAACTTAACCCACAGTACGTAATCATCGGGATCCATTACCGTCCCTACCCAACTGTCATATTGCTGGAATACTTCCGTTCCTGCTTTATGTTCACCAAGGAAGTAATAGCTTTTGATCACGAGGTATAAGGTTTTGGCTTTATCAAAATCGTCAATAATAAATGCTTTCTTATTTATGAGATACCTTTGAGCCGCCTCGTTGATGGCTTTATAAGCAGACTTTTCATTATAGAGCTGCATTAATACGTATTGGGGTTGGGCTTCACGACTATATTTTTGTGCCATATCTTCATAATAACCAATGCGTTCATCAAGGCCATGCTCTTCCAGTATCTGATAAATTATATTTTCTACCACATTTTTTGAGGCTTCAAAATCTCGATAATGATAGTCATCCAAATTGGGATGATTGATATAGAACTGGTAAAGCTGCTCCAACAGATGTTGAGCTTCTGCCTGAATATCTTCAGAAAGCCCCAAATGATAATTGGCATTGAGCTGCTGCACAAACATCTGGTAGCCACTCGGGAATGAAGGACTGCTGTGGTCTTCAGATAATTGGTCTTCCTCCATGTGCTCTTCTGCTAGCTCTTCTAAACTGATGGGATAGGTATTCAGATATTGCTGAACAACATCTTTTAAACGCTCGTAATCTTCCAGTGCTAATAATGCATAGAAACGGGTGTAATGTAACTCTTCAAAATCGGAATAGTTTAACCCTTCGGTGGCGATTTCATAACTAAGTTCAAATTGATCGGTGGTTTTTAAGGCAATCGCGAAGTTATTGCAGTTCATCGCACGGTTGTGACTACCTCCAAAATAATCACTTTCATATTTCCCTTGCTCAAAGTATTGTTTGAAAGCTTCATGGGCCTGACGGTAGAGCTCGAGATATAAATGGCTCAATGCCAACCTATCTGTTGAAGGAAGATCATCCAATGTATCGATAAAATCGTGTAAGTTAACCCCTTCATTATAAAGCTCGCGGGGCAAGTCATCAAATTGTGGAACTTCCGTATATATTTCACCGGAGACCAGATAGGTGCATTCCACCAAGCGCCGCCATAGTGTTGCGTTCCATTTTCTTTCTCCTGCCTGTTGTAGATAGGGGATGGCAGCAGCATACTGTTCATCATCGTATAGATAGGCCGCTGCAAAATGGTAGCCAACAAAGGAATCCGGATATTGATCAATCAATTTTAAGGCATGCAGATAATAATAATCAAATGGTATCCCAATATCCTCGGAATAATTTCGCTCAATAATGAGTTGATAATAGAATACGGCTGAGTTTTCGTAACCATCTGCGATAAGATCCTCAAAACGCCCATGCCATTTAACCAATTCTTTATGGATATGGGCAGCAGAATTTTCTCCTTTAATTAATTTGGATAATATCTTTAAGGACAGGTCAATATTGTTGCTTTCATAAGCAATTTCGGCTAGGTCAACATAGTTCATTTCATCGCTGCTGATGAAACGGTCAAATTGATCGCGGATCAGTTTGGACAATGTTGGCCCATCTACTTGTTTGGTACGATCCAGTAGGTAGACTCTTTTCATCCAGAATATGGAGAAATTGTGGTCATAAGTTTCGCGGTCCGCTCTAAAAGCCTCGTTAAAATAATTGATTCCATTTTCTAGAGCCATTAATAAGGATGGTTCATCTTGGAGACTTTCATGAATTTTAACCAAAAAATTGTACCCGTATGCCGTCATTTCCGGAATTGAGATTAATTTTTGGGCATAACCGATGAATACATCTTTGTTGTTGGAATCGATATGTTGCCTGGGGCGGTTGATCTGTGCCAGTACGGACTGATTGCTGAGCACATAATCTAAAATATGGTATAGCGTCGTCTCGTTATCTGGGTCTACCTCCAATGCTTTTTGGAAATAAGGAATCATTTTTTCTTGAATGATGTCGAAGATAGCTTCATGGCCTTCATAAAATACCTGGTCGTGATAGGCGATGGCTAAATGGGTCCACAATACAGCGTCTTGATCGTTTTCTTTTAACTGGTTTTCTCCTGCTATAATGAACATGTCCAATTCACCGCTATAGAACAAATCATAAATATTTCTTTCTTCCATCTGTTATTTGTTGCTTTTTGTTTTTTCTTTTTGATATGAAAATTTTGGGGCAATATTATCTGTTGTCAATCTTATTAAATTGATTGCCATCCCATTGAAATTGTTCTTCTTTTTTTGAAATATTGTAGTTCGGATCCAGGGCATTGTCATCAATTACTTCGCCTTCTTCAATGTACTTATAGATGATCTGATTGTTTTTTTTGTGTTCCGATGGAAATAGGATTTTCTCGTCGTGATAAAAAACACCGGCATCAGCGATTGAATACCTGCTTGGGAGATCTATAAATTTTTCACCTGTCCATGCCACATAAGTAAAATCTGTCGGAATCCCACAGGCTTCAGCGATAAACTCAAAACGCAAAATCTGTTTTACATTTTTTAGCCCCATGGCAGGGAGGATTTTACTTTGGGTTGCCATTTGTCCCGAAAAGACAAAAGAAAATGAATGACTTGTTAAAAGCGTTCCTTCCTTATTCAGGCGTTTGATCGTGGTTAAGAAATAATCTGCTTCATGATCAGGTCGCTTGATAAAACGTTCGAAGCCATACATGTATACAAAACCATCTGCATCAACCTGTTTTCCAAGAGCCAATAATCCAAGCCAAATAAAACCGCTTTTCTTTTCTCCATCTTTGGTATAGGTGACTTGGTACCAAGGAGCATAAAAATTTTTAATCCGATTTCCTTTGAATGGTTCGCTACTGATCGTTAAACAATTTCCCAATGAAAGTGAATCTATTATTTGTCCCTGAAGGTTTGGTCGTGAGCGGATATAGGCCGTATTTGCAAAAATAGTTGCCTCGTGGCCCTTTTGAAGATTCCAAAGATTAAAATCATCATCAAAGGTAAGCTCATTCTGCGCTTTTGAAAAAGGAAGGAATGTACAGGTAAATATTGCGATAAGATAGACTACTTTCATTTTTTACTGTTCTTTCCCACAAAAATAGATGATTTTTAGGGGAAGCTTATCACTGGTTTCAGGTATTTTTTTGGTGAAGTTAGGGGGGGAGCAGCGATAGGAGCTGACCGTATTTCGGCTGAGTGCCATACATTGTTCTTTGAATATTGCGCGCTGCTGAACGGCAAGTTGGCGAATTATGCTGTATGCAGTGTATTCATATAATTCTCACGGAATGCCTTGGGACTAAGCCCCCTTTTTTGCTTGAAAAATTTATTGAGGTGACTTTCATCCGTAAAGCCTAATTCAGCAACAATTTCATTGATACGTTTGTCGCTATGTTTTAGCCGGTATTCAATCAAGGCTAATTTGTAGGTACTGATATAAGATTGTAATGTCTCGCCGCTATGCTTTTTAAAATAACGGCCCAAATAATTTTCTGAGACTCCAAATTGCTGACAGATGGCTTCAGCTCGAAGCTTTTCCGGTTCATAGATGTTGGCCTGGATATAACTAAGTATAGAAACGATTTTTTCTTCAGTTGTTTCACTTATTTTTTGAGGCATATATTTCGCAATATTTCTGGCTACAATGATAATCAAGGTGTTGACAAGTTGCTGGGTGATTTCATTATGGTAAAGGTCTTTGTTTTCGGTTTCCCTTATCAGTGCCTCTATGATAGGGTGGACAAGAGCTTTATCTGTTTGATTTTTTAAAAGGCAAGTGGGCTGGTGGTTGGCATTGTGCAAAATAAATTCCAACCGCTGGATGTTTTCCGTTTGGAGCGCTTTTGATTTGATGTAAATATTATTGAAACGCAGGATAAAGGATTGTGTCGTGGTAGCTACATCGAACCAATGATAATCTTGCGGTGCAATCAAAAAGAGCTGTCCCGGTTTATAGTTTAACTGATGCATGTTAATATACTGTTTTCCGGTACCGGAAACAATATAAACGAGCTCAAAAAATGAATGCTGATGGCAGGGTTTTGGGCATACATCGAATGTTTGCTGTACTATTTCAAACGGTACATATAAATGCTCTCTTCTCATGATCCTTTTAGTTGAATTTAAATAAAAAATCAAATTGATATAAATATACCATTTTAAGGAAAATATGTACAGATATTTTTATTTTTTTATGTAGAATTTTGTGTTATTAAATCGTTTGTTATATGAAAAATCTTCGGCAAGAAAATATTAATATCAGTACGGTACTTGCTTTTGCATTGGTTCCGATCTCAGGGTTTGCCATTGATGTATATATTCCATCCTTTCCACAAATGGCCATGGACCTCAATACTTCAGCCTCCAATATTAAACTCACTATGACAATTTTTTTGCTCAGTTATGGTATTTCGCAATTGTTTGTGGGGAGTATTTTGGATAGCTTCGGGCGTTATAAAATAAACCTTGTTTCATTATTGGTGTTTACGTTAAGCTGTATTGGTATCATATTTTCCCAAGATATCTCCCTGATATTTTTGCTTAGGTTTATCCAGGGAATTGCAATTTCATTCATTGTTGTCAGTAAACGTGTATTTCTGGTGGATGTGTATACAGGTGAAAAAAGAAAACATTATACCAGTATGTTGACCATAGTCTGGTCTATTGCACCTATTGTTGCCCCTTTTCTTGGGGGGTATCTACAGCATAGTTTTAGCTGGAGGTCCAATTTTTATTTTCTGGCATTATATGGTTTTGTCATGTTGCTCCTTGAGCTTAAATTCAGTGGGGAGACCATTCAAGAAAGGAAGAGTTTTCAGCTGAAAAGCATTTTCGATGTGTATAAGAAAATGCTTTCTACAAAAGAGTTTAGCTTAGGGATATTGGTGCTTGGACTAAGCTATGCTATGGTCATGATCTTTGGTATGAGCATACCGTTCATTGTGGAGCATAAATTTCAATTATCATCCGTGGTGTCGGGATACAGTGCTTTAGCTTCGGGTATTGCCATATTTTTTGGAGGTCTTTTTAGTCGGTATTTAATCAATAGATCGTTTCATAAAAAATTGAAGTTGGCAAACTTATCACAGATCCTGGTTGCGTTGATCATGTTCATGACCGCTGGTTTTTTTCATGAACTGCTGCCCATTGTCATATTTGCGATGTTACTCCACTTCTGGCAGGGCTTTACGTACAACATCTATTTCACTTATTCATTAACAAGATTTCCTGAATATGCCGCTACTGCCGGGGGATTAGCGAGTGGAGGATCATATATTGTTTTTTCTATAGCCAGTTTTTCGATTTCCAACACCATTAATATAGGGGATCAACAGACACTTTCAGTTTCCTACCTGATCCTTCTGCTATTGATCGCAACCATACTCCTAGTTATTCGGAGGCCCAGTTGGAAACGCAATGTAAAGGCTGCTGATACGTTGATTCCAAGAACTGCCCCATGTCGATCCAACAGTTGATCTTGTCAGAAAATGGCCTTTTGAAAGTTATCTGAATGAGCACACAAATTGATGTTGAGCTGATCAAAAAAAAAGCTATCTGAATGTTCAGATAGCTTTCATTGTCTTGGCGGAAGAGGCGGGATTCGAACCCGCGGTACCGTTTCCAGTACGACAGTTTAGCAAACTGTTCCTTTCGGCCACTCAGGCACCCTTCCGTGTTTTGACATTGCAAACATAAGGCAATTATTTGATTCTGCAAAGTCTAAATATTAAAAAAAATACAAAAAAAACATAACGTTTCAATAAGCATTTGAATTTCAATTTGTTGTTTGAGAGTTAAAATTACAATGTTTTTTTGCTCAAATCGTAATCTACCCGGACGTGATAGATGCTTTTCAACATGGATTTGAAAATAACTGCTGATTCGGTGATATCTTTTAGGGTAATATTACTATTATTGAATTGTCCTCGCATCAATTTATGTTCAATGATTTTATCCACCAGATTGTTTATCGATTCCTCTGAAGGCTCTTTCAGCGCTCTGGATGCCGCCTCAACTGAATCGGCCATCATTAATACCGCCGTTTCTTTGGAAAAAGGAATAGGGCCAGGATAAGTAAATAATGATTCATCCACAAGTTTGTCAGGGTTGTTTTTGACAAAAAGATTGTAGAAATAATCCACGCGGGTTGTTCCATGATGCGTACGGATAAAATCAAGGATAACTTCAGGTAGCTGATGTTTTTTTGCGATATCAACACCCTTTATCACATGGGAGATGATAACTTGTGCACTTTGTTCTGGGGAAAGCTCATCATGTGGATTCTTTTCTGTCTTTTGGTTCTCAATAAAAAACTGTGGATTGGTCAATTTTCCGATATCATGATAGAGCGCTCCTGCGCGTACAAGCAGGGGATTGCCTCCAATTTTATAGATGGCAGCCTCCGCCAGATTGGCGACCTGTAAAGAATGCTGAAAGGTCCCCGGCGCTTTGAAAGATAGCTCCCGTAATAATTTGGAGTTACTATTGGTCAGTTCCATTAATGTAAGGTCTGAGACAATTCCAAAAAGTTTTTCGAAAGCATAGATCATGGGGTAGGCCAGCAAAGTGATCATCACACTGACAAAGAAGGGTAGGAGATCTGACCAATATATGATATCTATTGAGCCATTCCGGGTAATAACGAGTCCAATATAGGCAATCCAGTATGTCGCCAGGATAATGGCTGAGGAAACAAATAGCTGCTCCCGCTTTACCAGTGTCTTGATGCTATAGATCGCAACAATTCCAGCGATAAATTGTAAAAAGACAAATTCAAAGCTATTTGGGACAAAAAGTCCGGCCAACAGGACCATTAAAAGATGAATGTTCAAAGCCACCCGCGTATCAAACAAAATACGGATGATAATGGGGACAGCGCAAAAAGGAATGTAATATAAATTTGGTATCTTAATTTTTATGGCCCAGGAAAGTACGCCCAACATACCTATGATGACAATCATGATGATCATCAATAACCGGTTATTGAAATAAATATCCTTGCGGAACAGAAAAAGGAACACCATTAGAATGGAGAGTGCAAGTGAGATGATGAGAAATTGCCCAAGCGTAACATAACTCTGATTACCACTTATTTTTCCTTCATCCTCATAGACTCTTTTTAACGATTCAAGTTTTTGGTAAGTTTCATTGGAAATAATTTTGTCCTTTTCAGCTATAAGTTCACCTTTTTGAACCACACCACGGGTTGCGGATATATTAGTAATTGCATTTTGTTCTAATGCTTCAGTCTGCTGATCATTATAAATATAGTTTATGGTAATATAATTCTTCAAAGTCTCTTGTAGCCAGCCTTTTTGCTTAATCTTGGTCAATTTAGGCATTAGGTCATCCATATAGCCGTAGGAACTTTCAATGGTATAGCAATCAGCCGTGTTTTTTTGTGTCGCTACTTTATCTTGGATGAGCGTAAAATTATAATGCCTGGATGCCGGAGATTTATCATTATTGCGGTTCTGAAATCTATTATTGAGCGAAAGTATCCCTTTGCCATAGAGATGATTCAGTATGGCGTTTCCTGCACTTCGGTAATCAGCGATGTCCTCATGTGTGGTGTCAAGCTTACTGCTTTGCCATTTTTCAGAGAGATCTGTATTAAATTGGTCAATCTGTTCCTTGCTGGTGGTTGTATTTGCATTATAAATAGGTTGGATCGTATTCAGGATGCTTTTTTTGTCAGCATTCAGTTCTTCCTGCGTTTTAAGGATCGCGAAATTGTAAGGTGATATTAAATTCTCATGATTCCAGACTTTCCCTTTTTGAAATTCATATCGGAAACGGGGTTGTTTGGGAAGAAAAATACAGATCAATATGATGGTGATGAGTATTAACCCAATTTTTCGAATGAGATTTTCTGTCGTATTTAATTCTCTTTTATATTTAATTTTTAATCTTCCCACTGTTAACGCTGTTTTTTGTTAATGATACAAATGTAGTTATAATTTATTTTTATAGCTTCTGGTCCATACGGTTCGATTTGTATTAAATGTAAGGAATACTGTGCTGAACAAAAAATACTTGTTATCTTTGCAAAAAAAATACGACATGTCGACAAAATCACATCTCATTGCGCCATCCGTTCTTGCTGCTGACTTTGCCCACTTACATGATGATATCATGATGGTAAACAACAGTAAGGCCGATTGGTTTCATATTGATATTATGGACGGGGTTTTTGTGCCCAATATCTCATTTGGATTCCCTGTTATGCAAGCCATCGCAAAATATGCTACAAAACCTTTAGATGTACATTTGATGATTGTCGATCCAGATAGATACCTTCAAACATGTAAAGATGCCGGAGCAGAGGTGATTACTGTGCACTATGAAGCTTGTACCCACCTACACCGTACACTTGCAGCTATCAAGGAGCTGGGCTGTAAAGCAGGCGTAGCCTTAAATCCACATACACCGGTATCTTTATTAAAGGACGTATTGGCTGACCTGGACCTCGTTTGCCTAATGTCTGTCAATCCGGGTTTTGGTGGCCAAAAGTTTATTCCGAACACCTATGCTAAAGTTCAGGAATTAAGAGCGATGGCCATTGGCGTGAATGATAATCTGCTGATTGAAATTGATGGCGGAGTAACCACTGCGAATGCGACCCAACTGTTACATGCTGGGGCTGACGTATTAGTAGCAGGCTCTTTTGTTTTTAATGCCGATGATCCCTTGCAGACCGTGCAGTCATTGAAAGATATTGATATAAACGTACAGACCCTATAAGAGAAAGAGGTGATTTATTTAATAAATCACCTCTTTTTTTACCCCTAGCCCAACAAAAATAGACAGTTTTGAAAAGAAATGGCAGGATTGGATGCTTATTGTTTAGATTAATTCCAAATTGACTTAAATAAATGGAATGCATACATTTAAAATTTGAATTTCGCTATTTTTGTGTTCAGTGAAAATATTGGTTTATGCCGAATTAAACCAATAAAAATAAATTAATTACAGACATGGTGGCCATAGAAGATGTGTAAGTATATTTTTTCGAATCCACCCTTAAAATAGAAAGATTGATACCTATGAGTATTTACAACGATTACGTACAAGAGGTTGTAGAACGAAAAGGCCAGGGATTACATCCTAAGCCGATTGATGGAGCGGAGTTACTGAGTGAAGTAATTGCCCAAATTAAAGATGTAGACAATGCAAATAGAGAGGAATCTTTACGATTGTTTATTTATAATACTTTGCCAGGTACCGCACCTGCTGCTGTAGTGAAAGCGCAGTTCCTAAAAGAAATTATCTTAGGTGAATCAGTTGTTGCTGAGATTACACCTAAGTTTGCCTTTGAATTATTATCGCATATGAAGGGGGGACCTTCTATTGATGTGTTATTGGATTTAGCTTTAGGTGCTGATATTCATATTGCTGAACAAGCAGCTGAGGTGCTTAAAACACAGGTTTTCCTATATGATGCTGATACCGCTCGTTTAAAGGAAGCTTTCGAAAAAGGGAATGCTATAGCTACAGGTATTTTGGAGAGTTATGCAAAAGCTGAGTTTTTTACTAAACTTCCTGAAGTCGCTGAAGAAATTCAAGTGGTTACTTTCATCGCAGGTGAAGGTGACATCTCTACTGACCTATTATCTCCGGGTAATCAGGCGCACTCACGTTCGGATCGTGAGCTACATGGTAAATGTATGATCACACCGGAAGCACAACAACAAATCCGTGAATTGCAGGCACAACATCCTGGTAAAAGCGTGATGTTGATCGCTGAAAAGGGGACAATGGGTGTTGGCTCATCACGTATGTCAGGTGTGAACAATGTAGCCTTGTGGACTGGTAAACAGGCGAGCCCTTATGTTCCTTTTGTAAATATCGCTCCAATCGTTGGCGGTACTAACGGTATTTCTCCGATTTTCTTGACTACAGTGGATGTTACCGGTGGTATCGGTATTGACCTAAAAAACTGGGTGAAGAAAGTTGATGAAAATGGACATGTTGTACGTAATGAAAAAGATGAGCCAATTTTAGAAGAAGTCTATTCAGTAGCGACAGGTACGGTATTAACTATTAATACGAAAACCAAGAAACTATACAATGGTGATCAAGAGTTAATTGATATTTCAAAAGCATTGACACCTCAAAAAATGGAATTTATCAAAGCGGGTGGTTCATATGCCATTGTATTTGGTAAAAAAATCCAAACATTCGCTGCACAGACTTTAGGGGTTCAGGCACCTGTAGTATTTGCTCCTTCAAAAGAAATTACCATTGAAGGGCAAGGGTTGACAGCAGTCGAAAAAATCTTCAATAAAAATGCAGTTGGCGTTACTCCAGGTAAAGTATTGCATGCTGGATCAGATGTTCGTGTTAAAGTGAACATTGTTGGTTCGCAGGATACCACAGGTTTGATGACCGCACAGGAGTTAGAGGCAATGGCGGCTACAGTAATCGCTCCTACGGTTGACGGGGCCTACCAATCAGGTTGCCATACGGCATCTGTATGGGATAAGAAAGCACAAGCCAATATTCCAAAATTGATGAAGTTTATGAATGACTTTGGTTTGATCACGGCACGTGACCCTAAAGGAGTTTATCATTCCATGACTGATGTTATCCATAAAGTATTAAACGATATTACGATTGATGAGTGGGCAATTATTATCGGTGGTGACTCACATACACGTATGTCAAAAGGGGTTGCTTTCGGTGCTGATTCCGGTACTGTTGCTTTAGCCTTAGCTACCGGAGAAGCTTCAATGCCAATTCCTGAATCAGTAAAAGTTACCTTTAAAGGCAGCATGAAAGAGCATATGGATTTCCGTGATGTGGTACATGCTACCCAGGCGCAAATGTTGCAACAATTTGCCGGTGAAAACGTGTTCCAAGGTAGAATCATTGAAGTCCATATCGGTACACTTCTTGCCGATCAGGCATTTACATTTACTGATTGGACAGCAGAGATGAAAGCGAAGGCCTCTATCTGTATTTCACAGGACAATACGCTGATCGAATCGTTGGAGATTGCTAAAAGCCGTATCCAGATCATGATTGATAAGGGGATGGAAAACAAGAACAACGTTTTGCATGGTTTAATTGAAAAAGCCAACAAGCGTATCGAAGAAATTAAATCGGGTGCAAAACCAGCTTTGGCTCCAGATGTGAATGCCAAATACTATGCTGAAGTAGTCATTGATTTGGATATCATTGAAGAGCCTATGATTGCCGATCCCGATGTCAATAATGAAGATGTTTCCAAACGATATACACACGATACTATTCGCGATTTGACCTACTACGGCGGCAATAAAAAAGTAGACTTAGGTTTTGTCGGTTCATGTATGGTGCATAAAGACGATTTAAAAATCGTTTCAAAAATGTTGAAAAACATTGAAGAGCAAAAAGGTGTTGTCACTTTTGAAGCACCGCTGGTTGTTGCTGCTCCAACTTACAATATTATCGATGAGCTGAAGGCAGAAGGGGATTGGGAATTCTTGCAAAAGTATTCAGGTTTTGAATTTAGTGATGCGCTACCAAAAAGCACAGCGCGGACTGAATATGAAAATATTATGTATTTAGAGCGTCCAGGTTGTAACTTGTGTATGGGTAATCAGGAGAAAGCTGCAAAAGGAGATACGGTAATGGCTACCTCGACCCGTTTATTTCAGGGACGTGTTGTTGAAGATAGAGATGGCAAAAAAGGTGAGTCTTTGCTTGCTTCGACACCTGTTGTCGTGCTGTCAGCTATTTTAGGGCGCATTCCTAATATTGATGAATATAAAGCAGCTGTTAAAGGGATCAACCTAACTAAATTTGCACCTATTTCGACAAAGTAAAAAAAGCTTATATTTACAGGTTAGTAATTGATTAAATAACATAAATTAGAGAGATATGGCATTTGATATAGATATGATTAAAAAGGTCTATAGCCGTTATGATGAGCGCATTGCTGCAGCCCGTCAAGTGGTCAATAAACCTTTGACTTTATCTGAGAAAATTTTGTATGCACACCTTTGGGATGGTAATGCTGCTGAAGATTACAAACGTGGTGTTTCTTACGTCGATTTTGCACCCGACCGTGTAGCTATGCAAGACGCAACAGCACAGATGGCTTTGTTGCAGTTTATGCAGGCTGGACGTCCTAAAGTTGCCGTCCCTTCAACAGTTCACTGTGATCACCTGATTCAGGCAAAAGAAGGGGCGGATAAAGATCTGGCACGTGCTAAAAATGAAAGCTCTGAAGTTTTTAATTTTTTGAGTTCTGTGTCCAATAAATACGGTATTGGTTTCTGGAAACCCGGTGCCGGGATTATCCACCAGGTTGTCTTAGAAAATTATGCTTTCCCAGGTGGGATGATGATCGGTACAGACTCACATACAGTTAATGCAGGTGGTTTGGGTATGGTCGCAATCGGCGTTGGTGGTGCCGATGCCTGTGATGTCATGGCCGGATTACCTTGGGAGCTTAAATTTCCCAAATTGATCGGTGTCAAATTAACAGGTAAATTAAACGGATGGGCAGCTGCAAAAGATGTAATCTTAAAGGTTGCTGGTATTTTAACAGTAAAAGGCGGAACCGGTGCTATCGTTGAATATTTCGGTGAAGGTGCGGAGTCTTTGTCTTGTACTGGTAAAGGAACGATCTGTAATATGGGCGCTGAAATTGGTGCAACAACTTCAACATTTGGGTATGATGAGTCTATGGAGCGTTATCTTCGTGCGACAGGTCGTGCTGAGGTTGCTGACGCTGCAAATACCATTAAGCAGCATCTGACCGCAGATGCTGAAGTATATGCTAACCCTGAACAATATTTTGATCAGTTGATCGAGATTAATCTTTCTGAACTGGAACCATCACTGAATGGGCCGTTCACACCTGATTTATATACACCTGTTTCACGGATGCGTGAAGAAGCTGAAAAAAATGGCTGGCCATTAAAAGTTGAATGGGGATTGATAGGTTCATGTACCAACTCTTCCTATGAAGACTTGTCGCGTGCAGCATCCATTGCTAAGCAGGCTGTCGATAAAGGATTGATCACTAAAGCTGAATTTGGTATCAACCCAGGTTCTGAACAAGTTCGTTTTACAGCTGATCGGGATGGTTTATTGAAAACATTTGAAGATCTGAATGCAACGATATTCACCAATGCATGTGGCCCATGTATTGGTATGTGGGATCGTGTTGGTGCCGACAAACAGGAGAAAAACACCATCGTGCATTCGTTTAACCGTAACTTTGCCAAACGTGCTGATGGTAATCCAAATACCTATGCCTTTGTAGCGTCACCCGAGTTAGTGGCAGCAATTGCAATTTCTGGTAACTTAGGATTTAATCCAGTAACTGATACGTTGACCAACAGCAAGGGTGAGCAAGTGAAATTAGATCCACCGACAGGTGATGAACTGCCCACAAAAGGCTTTGCTGTAGACGATCCAGGATACCAAGCTCCTGCTGCTGATGGTAGTGCTGTTGTTGTAGATGTTAATCCAACATCTGACCGTCTTCAATTATTGGAGCCTTTTGCAGCATGGGAAGGTACGGATTTGAAAGGTCTGAAATTATTGATCAAAGCAAAAGGAAAATGTACAACTGACCATATCTCCATGGCGGGGCCATGGTTGAAATATCGGGGGCATTTGGACAATATCTCCAACAATATGTTGATTGGTGCAGTGAATTTTTTCAACGAAAAAACTGACAATGTGAAAAACCAATTAACAGGAGAATACGGTGCTGTTCCGGCAACGCAACGTGATTATAAAGCCCATGGTATTGGTTCAATCGTTGTGGGAGATGAAAATTATGGTGAAGGGTCTTCCCGTGAGCATGCCGCAATGGAACCACGTCACTTGGGTGTTCGTGCTGTATTAGTTAAGTCTTTCGCACGTATTCACGAAACAAACCTGAAAAAACAAGGTATGTTGGGATTAACTTTTGCAAATAAAGAAGATTACGACAAGATCCAGGAAAATGATACCATCGATATCAATGGATTGACCAGCTTTGCCCCAGGTAAACCATTGACACTCGTATTGCACCATGCTGATGGAACGCAGGAAGAAATCTTGGCAAATCATACATACAATGAACAACAGATCGAATGGTTCAAAGCTGGTGGTGCTTTGAATATCATCCGAAAAAATCAAGGATAAATGACTTGATGGTATGAATTTTTGAAAAAGCTGCTCTTCTTTGAAGAGCAGCTTTTTTTTCATCTTCCTAGAACCACAATTCTGTGATCTTCGTCATATTTTCCTAATTTCCATGGAATTTATTTGGTTATAAAATAGAATGAGGCTACTTTTGCCCAACGTTTTTAGCGCCGATATGAGAAAATTATTTTTGACGATAGGAGCACTAGTATTAAGTGTTTCGACTTTATTTGCACAGGAAAATCCCACCATAGGAAAAAGTATTTTTAAGCCAAAGAATTTAAGAACTGAAAGCAACAAAGGAAAGTTCTTTTTTTTCTGGGGATATAATTTTTCCTCTTATTCGAAATCCGATATTCATTTTAAGGGACCGAATTATGATTTTATTCTTCACGATGTAAAAGCAGGCGACCGCCCTACGAAATTTGGGTCCACTTATTTTGATCCCAGTCGTTTGACCATTCCACAATTCAATCTTCATTTTGGTTATTATATCAAAGATAATTATTCCATTTCCTTAGGCTGGGATCATATGAAATATGTAGTTGATATTCCACAACAGGTCAAGATATCGGGCTACATAGGGGAGGAGATCTCCAACCCGGGAATACCAACAGGAAATCGTGCCGGGCAATACAATGGTGAACTGATTACCGTAGATTCAGCAATGCTCACTTTTGAACACACAGACGGTTATAATTTTGCATCAGTAGGCTTGGAACGCTATGATGATATTCTGGTGAACCGTAAAGGGCAGCAGGTACTGACCATGGAATCTGGGGTAGATGTAGGACTTTTGATTCCACGTTCGGATGTTCATCTTTTCGGAGAAGGGGGCAATCATTTCTGGAATATTGCAGGATATGGTGCTTCTGCAAAAGTTGGCTTGCATTACCGTTTTTATAAAGGCCTGTATCTCCAAGGAAATTTCAAAACTGGCTGGACAGACCTCTACAACATTCGAACGACAGGCAGGAGAGGTGTGGACAAGGCCACCCAAAAGATCTGGTTTTTTGAGAATTACTGGGCACTTGGTTTTAGGTTCTAACCATTGCACTTAAAAAAGATATTATTTTATTGGTCATTACGGTAATGCCTCAAAAGCAGGTTTAGCTTTTGGAGGCATTTTTTTTTTAGCTTAGAGCTCATCCAATTTGAATATATCTTTAACCCGGATACCTTTTTCGGTACGTTGTAAAGTACAACATTCATTGATGGGGTCGTGTTCGAAAAAGAGAATATATTCGTTGTCGACAATCTCATTCCAATAACTGCTTCGTTCTTCCATTGTGATCAAAGGTCGAATATCATATCCCATTACATAGGGAATTGGGATATGCCCAACCGAGGGCAAGAGATCGGCCATATACAGGATTGTTTTTCCCTTGTATTGAATTTGAGGCAGCATCATGGCTTCGGTATGGCCATGCGCATAACGGATGTTAATATCCTCCCCAAAAGGAGTTTGAACATCCTCGACAAACTTCAGCCTTCCACTTTCTTGGATGGGAAGGATGTTCTCTGCCAAGAACGATGCTTTCTCTCTCGGGTTTGGATTTGTCGCCCAGGACCAATGGTCACGATTACTCCAGAAGTCTGCATTTTTGAAGGCTGGTGACAGCTGTTCTCCTTGACGGATTATTGCTCCACCACAATGATCAAAATGCAAATGTGTAAGAATAACATCTGTAATATCATTTAGATCAAAACCAATATTTTTCAATGACTTGTCCAGTGTGGCTTCTCCATGTAAATAGTAATAACTAAAGAATTTTTCATTCTGTTTATCCCCAAGTCCGGTATCCACCAGCATTAACCGGTTACCTTCTTCCACGAGCAGGAGACGGTTCCCCCATGTACACATATTATTGGCATCAGCTGGATTTGTTCTATTCCAAATGCTTTTGGGAACTACCCCAAACATGGCACCACCGTCGAGCTTAAAGAAGCCAGTTTCTATCGCATGTAATTTCATCTTATTAATATTTGTAAAGCTTGGAACAATTTACGAAAAATATAAATTATTACGATGGCCCAAGGTGTGACTATGCTAAAAAAAATATGCTAAAATTTTCTATTTTTTTTACCCTCATAAGGACTTGGTAATGAGTGTTTTGGTTTTGTGTTTTTTATACAATAAGCTTGATTTTTAGATGATTAAGTTTTGTTTTTAGCAAAATTTGACTTTAAATTTGGACACATTTTAAAACAAATAAAAAATATGAAAAAGGGTAACATTGGAAACGCGCCTGATTTGAAATATTTGAAAATTGATAATACGGAAAACGTATTTTATCAATTGCCTGTTTCAGAGTTGGTCGAACATGCTTTAGTTCATCAAGAAGGAAGATTATCTGATGCTGGAGCATTAGCCGCTGACACAGGAAAATTTACTGGGAGATCTCCCAAAGATCGTTTTTTGGTGGAAGATTCCTTGACTAAGGATGCCATATGGTGGGGAGATATAAATCAGCCTATGGCACCCGCAAATTTTGATGCACTATTTTCGAAAGTAGCAGCACATCTAAGCAATAAAGCCATCTACGTAAGAGATTGTGCCGCAGGGGCAGATCCTGCCTATCAGTTATCGATACGGGTGATTACTGAAACAGCATATCAGAGTATCTTTGCGAATAATTTGTTTTTGAGACCGGATGCCGATAGCAACCGTCAACCACAATGGTCTATCTTAGCGGCCCCGACACTATTGATCGGTGATCCGCAACAATATGGTATTATCAATGAAAATTTTGTGGCGATTGATTTTACCAAACAGATTGTATTAATTGCTGGGACAGGTTATACCGGTGAAATTAAGAAGAGTATTTTTTCCATATTGAATTTTATTCTACCATTCCAATACAATATATTATCCATGCACTGTTCTGCCAATACCTCAAAAGAAGGTGATACAGCTTTATTTTTTGGACTCTCGGGAACCGGGAAAACAACGCTGTCTGCTGATAGGAACAGGAAGTTAATTGGTGATGATGAGCATGGCTGGAGTGAAAAAGGGATATTCAATTTTGAAGGTGGCTGTTATGCCAAATGTGTAGGTCTCACGGAGGAAAAAGAGCCTGAGATCTACCATGCTATCCGTTTCGGTTCATTGCTTGAAAATGTCGTTCTGGACCAGTTCGACAAGCCAGATTACGATGATATCAGTAAAACGGAAAATACGCGGGTTTCCTACCCAATCGATTTTATGGAAAATGCTGAAATGAGCGGTGTGGGAAGTGAACCTAAAAATATTTTCTTCTTGACGGCAGATGCTTTTGGTGTACTGCCACCGATATCTTTGTTAACCATAGACCAGGCAGTATACCATTTTGTGAGCGGTTATACAGCAAAGGTTGCTGGTACAGAAGTAGGGGTGAAGGAACCCACTGCTGCATTCTCCACCTGTTTTGGGCAGGCATTTCTACCCCTGCATCCAGCGAAATATGCATCCCTGTTGCGGGCAAAGCTAGAGCGGAACCCAAAAATTAAGGTATGGTTGGTGAACACGGGGTGGATTGCGGGGCCCTATGGGATTGGCCGACGTATCAAATTGAATTATACAAGAGCACTCATTCGCGCAGCTATGGATGGATCACTGTTGGAGTCTCAGTTTAATAAGCATGAAATCTTTGGACTGGATTATCCTACAAGTTGTGGCGAGCAGGTTCCTGAGCAGATTTTGGATGCAAGGGGATTATGGAATAATAATGAGGCATATGATACACAGGCTAAGCGCCTGGCAAAATTATTCATTGCAAATTTTGAGAAACTCGCTAAAGAAATGCCCGTTTCTGTTAAGGAGGCGGGACCGAAGCTTGACCAAAGCGTTCTTATCTAATCACCTCCATTGGTCTAAAAGGAGGATATGAAAACTATCATACGCCCAAAAAGGAAGTCCTTTTTGGGCGTAATTTTTGGCGAATAGGAGGTGATTAATCCATTCGTCTTTAATTATGTTTAGTGATGAAAGAATCCAGTTGCTCTTGCTCTTTGTCAGCTAGGGCGTTGATGATGACCCGGAATGCAGCCAATCGTGCTTTTTTCTTGTTATTTTTGCTGATTTCAAACCAAGGCGATTTTTTTGTCCCTGTATCCGTAAATAAACGCTCGATATACCCGGTATATGTATCCCATTTTTCTTGTGCCTGTTCATCCAGGCTCCCCACTTTCCATTGCCTAAGTATATCCTCTCTACGCTCTTTCAATCGTTCAGCCTGTTCTTCTTTATCAATGCTTAGAAACAGCTTGATCAAAATAATGCCATCGTCAATCAGCTGTTTCTCGAATGCGGGAACTTGTTCCATAAAAAGCTCATGCTGTTCCTTATTGCAGAACCCAAAGACAGGTTCAACGACAGCCCGATTGTACCAGCTACGATCAAAAATAACAAGCTCACCCGCATTTGGAAGATGCTTGATGTAACGTTGAAAATACCATTGTCCGTTTTCTTCCTCAGTTGGTTTAGGTAGCGCCACAACCCGCAGCTTTTTTGGATTTAAGTGTTCAATGAGCCTACCAATAGTACCTCCTTTTCCTGCAGCGTCTCTTCCTTCAAAAATAATAACCACACGCTTGCCTTTTTCAATGATGTCATATTGTAGCTTAAGTAAACTGACCTGTAAATCATAGAGATTTTTCTCATAGTCATAAACATCATTGAACTTTTCTATCTCTATGATTCCTTGTTGTTCGAGGTAGTCTAAGACATCTTTATTTTGACGGATTTTTTGAAGTTCACGCAAATCATATTCTGCCATAATGTATCTATTGTTTTTTTAAGTTTTGTGTATTAAAGTTACTTATTGATTTGTTAAAAAATGTCAAATGCCAAATAAATCAATTGGACATATGTAATAATGAGAAAAGGAAAACGTTAATAACCTAAAGCACAGTGAGAATGTGCGTATACTGGATTGACTTTTCATAAATTTAGGTTAATAATTGGTTAGGTTAAGCTCGGGGTTCCACACCCCGGGCTTTTTTGTTTGACCAGCTTGATATGGGTAAGTATGGTTCTATTTATTATTTAAATGTTAAAAAATGTTAAAGGAATGCCGATAATGTAATTAATTGAAAAAAGTAGCGTTTTCTTTACAAATACTTTTCATAAAATAGGTTAATATATGGCTAACGAAAGCTCAGAGTTCCCCACTCTGGGCTTTTTATTTTTTTTGACATTTTTAACTTGTCTGTGAAGATAGATGATACTTTTATAAAAAAAGCCCTAAGATTACTCGTAGGGCTTTTTTACTTATATGTTGAAGGCGTTTAGGCGACTTCCCTTAAATCTACTGCTACGACACGTGATACACCCTGTTCTACCATGGTGACACCATAAATAATGTCTGTACTAGCAATGGTTTTCTTGTTATGAGAAACAACGATAAACTGAGAATTTTTAGAAAAATCCCGTATAATATTGTTGAATTTGTCAATATTGGTATCATCCAATGGAGCATCAACTTCATCAAAAATACAGAACGGCGCTGGTTTGGATAAGTATAAGGAAAATAGTAAGGCTGTTGAGGTCAGTGTTTTTTCACCGCCAGAAAGCTGATTGATGGACAGTGGCCTTTTTCCTTTTGGCTGGGCAATAATATCAATGTCTGAATCCAGTGGATTATTGGGGTCTGTCAAAATAAGGTCACAACTGTCTTCCTCGTTAAATAGTGAACGAAATACTTTGACAAAATTGTCCCTTACCGCATTGAAGGTAAACATAAACTGTACTTGGGCGGTATCATCAATTTCTTTGATCGTTGCCATAAGGGAACCTTTTGCTTCGATCAGATCTGCTTTTTCCTTATTGATAAAATCGTAGCGTTCGTTCATTTCATCAAAAGCTTCCTTGGCCATTAAATTGATTGTTCCAAATTCATCAAGCTGTTTCTTGAGCTTACTACATTTTGTTGCCAGTGTAGATTGATCTTCGGCAATTTCAGGTACATCTTCACGCTCAATAAGTTCTTTGAGCTCGATATTGAATTCAACGGAAAGACGTTCTTTTAAACCGTTGAGGTCAATTTGAAGCGCTGTTTTCTTGTCCTTGATTTCATTGATGAGAAAATCGCACTGCTCTTTTGACCGGCGCTGCTGGGTCAAATGATCTTCAAGATCATTGATCTTTTGCTTGTTGGCATAATAAGAGTCTTCCAGTTCATTCAGTCCATCTTCCAGCGAAATCTTTTGCTCGTACATAGCGATCAGATCCTCATCTTCTTCATCCTCAAAAGGAATTGTCGTTCTTAAAGCTTCTTTGACTTCAATAAGTTCGATGCTGTTCCGTTCAATCCGGGTTTCACTATCCTCCTTTTGGGTCTCTCTGAATTCAAGATCTTTGGTAATATTGGAGACCTTATTTAACTGTTGATGATAACTGATATTTTCTTGATTGTATGCAGTCGACTTTTCATTCAATACTTCTGAGACCTCATGAAATTGATCCTGCAATGCAGACAGCTCAATCACGCTTTGTTCTTTTTCTACCCGTAATTCCTGAAGTTGAGGTTCAGCTATTTTCAGCTCAGATTCTATGCCTTCGATCTTTTCTTGGATATCCTTCTTGCGGGCCTGCGCATTGTTGATGAAAGCCTGATATTGTTCTTGTTTAGTCTGTACGGTAATGAGCTCGTTATTAATTCTGTTCAATTGAAAACGCAATTCATCGATAAGTTCTTTTTGCGAGTTGCCGCGTAGCGCATCCAAGCGGGCAGTTTCGGCCGTAATTTTATCTTCGAGCTTCGAAATCTCCTGATTTAAAGCTTTGATTTCCTGAGAGAGTACCTCAAGATTTTTTGCCCTACCGATACGTTTACCTTCAAAAAGTCCAACCGATCCACCCGAAAGCCCTAAATGATGTTTAGCGTACCGACCATTCTTTTGTAAGATCACCTGGCCGGAAGAAGGTAGCTTCTGCTCCATCTCTTTTTCACCTTCCTGTTTAAGAATATACACATGCTGCAGGAGGAGGGTACAGAGTCCCTTATACTTTTCGTCTACCGTAATAACATCCAATGCAGACATGAGGTTGCCGTTGTGGACGGGATCTTGGGCAATGACTGTATCAATCGCGTCCAGTACAAAGAAATTGGCCCTGCCCTTGGATGCATCGCTCAGGAGTTGAATCGCCTGCACGGCATCCTGCTGCGTTTCCACGACATAATGGTTCATGATCGGCTCTAGGTAATTTTCAATGGCCACCCGATAATCTTCCTGACAGAAGAGCACATCTGAAAAGAGGGGTGGCTGTTTTTTCCAGCCGGCATTTTTCTTTAAGAATCGGATCGAATCAGGGAAACCTTCCAAATTATCAATAAGCGATTTTGTCAGATTATATTCGTTCTGTTTTGCATCAACCAGGCGGAGATCTTTGGCTAGCTGTGCTTTTAACTCTTCCAAATTTGCTTGACATTGAATGATCTGGCCCTGAAGTTCTTCTTCAAGTTGATTTGCCGAATCATATTGTATCTGTTGTGCTTCAACACGGCCTTCCAATTCAGCCACTGAACTATTGAACTGGACCAATTCGGTTTCTTTTGCTTCTGTATCCGCACTATTGCGAATGGCTTCTTGTAGTAATGCCTCCTTTTGGATATTAAATACTGCAAGATCTTTTTCCAGCTTATAGATCTTTGCCTGAAGTTCAGCATTACTTTTATTGAATATATCTAACTTAGCCTTAGCAGATTGCTGCTGACCACGTAATTCGTCCACTTCCGATTTATTGGATTCCAGATGATCTTTTAAGTGATCAAGTTTGTTCTGCTCATCGAATAACTCTTCGTTCAATCGCTTAATGGTATAGAGCACATGATTAAGCTGCTGCTTGTCGCTGTTGATATCTAAATTTAAACGATTTTCTTTATCCTGAAGATTTTTGACCTTCTCATTCTTGATCTTCTTTTCGGATTCATAACCACGGATCTTATTGACAAACTCCTGTGTTGTTTTTTGTTGTATGGAAAGGTTTTTTTCCTGTTCTAAATTAGCCTGTCGTAACGACTGTAATTCAGTTTCCACATTTAAAATTGTTTGTTGGGCTCCTGCCGCATCCTTTTGAACCTTAGATTCCTGTGTTTGAAGCCGTTCTAGATCCGTTGAAAAATCAGCAATTCTATAGTAAGCCAGATCAATACTGCTCTGCCGGTATTCTTCTTTGAGTAAGGTATATTTCTCTGCTTTTTTTGCTTGATTTTCTAATGACTTCAGATTTTTAGTGATTTCATAAAGCAGATCATCCACTCGGCTAAGGTCCGCTTCAGTATCCCGGAGCTTGGCCAAAGTTTGTTTCTTGCGGACCTTATATTTAGAGATTCCTGATGCCTCCTCAAATAGATTTCTGCGTGAGTTATCTTTATTGTTAATGATCTCGTCGATCATTTTCAGTTCAATAATCGAGTAACTGTCAGCGCCGACACCCGTATCCAGAAATAGATCAGTGATATCTTTTAAACGACATTTCACATCGTTAAGCCGGTACTCACTATCTCCATTCCGGAATAATTTTCGTGTTACCGTCACGGTTGAAAATTCAGTAGGCAGAATATTATTGTTATTATTGAAAGTCAGCGAGACCTCAGCCAGGTTTGCCGGTTTCCTGTTTTTTGTTCCATTGAAAATAATATTCTCCATTTTATCTGAGCGTAGCATCTTTGTGCTTTGCTCACCAAGAACCCAGCGGATGGCGTCAACTACATTGGATTTACCACATCCATTTGGTCCTACAATAGCGGTAACACCATCATTAAAGTTGATCGTGATTTTGTCGCCAAAACTTTTAAATCCTTTTATTTCTAGTTTGGTTAATTGCATTTATACCAAATTTGTTTGTCGTTATAAGCTTGCGAAAATAGTAAATTAAAATAAAACTTTTTTCTTTCTTTACTCACATTTACCTGTTTCAGGATCACATGAAGGACCTTCCTCACCACGCTGTTGCAGGGGGGCAGTTTGAGTCTGTAAGCACTCTTTGATCGTATTATGGAATACCTCCATGGGTTGCGCTCCAGGGATGGCATATTTTCGGTCGAATACAAAGAAAGGAACACCACGGAGTCCCAAATTCACACCTTCTTGAATATCCTGGGCCACATCATACGCATATTTATCTGTACCCAACAGCGCCTGCACCTCTTGGGCAGAGAGGCCCTGTTGGGTTGCTAGCGCAATGAGTACAGTTGTGTCATTGACATCCAAGCCGTCGGTGAAATGCGCCTTAAATAAAGACTTTTTGATTAGCGTGCCCTTGCCATAGGTTTGCGCAAAATGAATCAGTCGATGCGCTTTTTTTGTATTGACGACAATTGCCTTGTCAAAATTCAGCACAATACCAAGTTCGCGGCCTTGTGTGCTAAGCTGGGAAGTCATGGCGACAACATCATCCATGCTCATGCCTTTGGTTTGAACAAGATAGTCATAGGTTGGCATACCCGGGGCATCTTCAGGATAATCTGGGTTGAGCTGGTAGGATTTCCAGCTGATTTCAGCCTGAACAGGACCGGAAGATTCCTGTAATGCCTGTTCAAGTTTCGTCAAACCAATATAACAAAACGGACAAATGATATCCGACCAAATTTCTATTTTCATATTTCTTAGTTTTACTGCGTATATTGTAATCAAAAATACATATAAAATAACGATGATTATTCGTTTACATTGTTGCTGCATTGTAAACATATGCAGCAGGTAGTTTTTGAATATATGCCAGATAAGTTTTTTTTGAATCGTAAAGTTACACTTGTCCTTGGAGGCGGTGGTGCAAGAGGTTTGGTACATATCGGAGTCATTCGTAAATTGGAGGAATTAGGATTTGAGATCGACGAAATAGTTGGTTGCTCCATAGGTGCCTTGATCGGTGGAATTTATGCACAAGGAAAGCTCGATATATTGGAGGACTGGATGCAAGGTTTAACCAAGAAATCAGTATTTAACATGATGGATTTTAGTTGGCGAGGGTTAGGAATGATGAAGGGGATCAAGGTCTTTAATGCGTTGAAGGCAGTAATCCCGGATGCCAATATAGAAACATTCCCAATTTTGTTCAAAGCTGTTGCCACGGATCTCAATTATGAAAAAGAAGTCGTTCTGGATTTTGGAAGTATGTATGATGCTATCCGGGCCTCTATTGCTATTCCTGCTGTTTTTACGGCCATAGAAGATGATACGCACGTGTATGTCGATGGCGGGGTACTCAACCCCTTACCAATCAATCATGTCACAAAGAAGGAGAATATAATTGTTGCGGTGAACTTAGAATCCAAGCCGGACAAACAATATTCAATAATAAAAAAATTGGATACCAAAACTTCCAACTCATTGGATATCCTTCAAGCTTCCTACTATGTTATGCGTAGAAAGATGAGCCGAATGATTATCGATCTCTATCAACCTGATATTGTTGTCGATATTCCATACAATATTTGCAATTTATGGGATTATCACCGGGCCGAATTTTTAGTTCAAAAGGGAAGAGAATATATGGATAATGCCTTTAAAAAGAAAACCCACTTGAAGTGATCCAATAGAGATCACTTCAAGTGGGTTTATGACGGAATTGCCCCTTATCATGCCATATGCTGCAGGCAATCAGACAGGAGGCAAGCGCTGTTCCGTTTAAAAATGAATCGTATTAAAAAAGATCGGGATAATCACTGATGATACCGTCTACATTTAAATTTTGTAGTCGCTGGATTTCATTTGATGAGTTGACCGTCCAAGGAATTACCTTGATATTTTCTTTGTGGCATTGTTTGACAAAGTCATCAGTAACTATTTTAAAATGTGGACTGATGATAAAAGGGACAAAGCCCAGGTCCGCGATGGTTTCCTGTATATTTTTAGTATAGTTTGCATCAATCAGGTAAGATACTTTAAGCTGTGGATAGGCTTTGTGAAGATATTTGATGGCCCGGCTATCAAAAGATTGAATGACTGTACGTGGGGCTATTTTTTTATCTATTATTACTTGCACCATTAAGTCCACGAATTCTTCTACCTTGGGATGGTAAACACCATCTTTACCTTCCTTGCTCTTTACCTCAATGTTATAGAACATCGGAGCCTTCCTTTTTTGACTGGCGTATGCTTCGGTACTATCAATCAGATCGGCAAGTTTTGATATATAAGTGACCTGTTTTTTTTGATGAGGAAATTCCTTGTAAAACTTAGAACCTATATCATATTTTATCAGATCCTGATAAAGCATGGAATAAATCTTCAACGATTTGTCTTTTTCCGGGATCTCACTGCCGTCAGGTTTGAGCACAAATTTTGGGTTAAGGTAATCATCATGAAAAACCACGACTTTCAGATCCTTGGTAATGTGGCAATCCATCTCCAAAGTTGTTACCCTGGGCAAGTCGATGGCATTTTTCATGGCAGCAATAGATTCTTCAGGGTATAAGCCACGGCCGCCTCGATGTGCTTCTAAGCTAAGTTTTGGAAAGTTGTTTGTTGTATGTGGTGTAGAATCTTTCATCATTGAACAGGATGCAAATGGTAGTAATAGGGCCAAAGAGGCTATTCTAAGAAAACTTCTTCTCATGATTATTTTTATTTTACCAAAATAGCGGGCTATTGTGCCCAGGTTATCAATAAGCGAATATACATATCCTATTTTATTTTATGGCCTTTTAGATCTTCATATTGCTGTTTTTTGCTTTTTTAGATCGTACTTTTGCTATGTAACAAATAGCTATGAATTCTGGCAGTATAGAAGAACGAAGAAAAACGAAAGTTTAAGACGGGATAAAATGATAGGATCGAATTTGGAAAAAGTTTAAATTGGCCAATGGCAATGTTTTTGTTCATGTGAAAAAAAACGTATTTGTCAAGGGGAAATCTATTTTTTTTGTCTTTTTTGTAAGAAATTATTGTCATTCCTTTTAGAATTCCCTTTATTTGCACAAATCTCAAATTAGATGGCGAAAAATTTATTGATAGTTGAGTCTCCAGCGAAAGCAAAAACGATAGAAGGATATTTAGGGAAAGATTTTTTGGTTAAGTCAAGTTATGGACATATCCGTGATTTGGTGAAGACCGATGACGCAATTAATACGGGGAAGAATTTCGAGCAGAAGTATGAAGTTCCGTCCGATAAGAAGGCGGTTGTCAGTGAACTGAAGAAATTGGCTAAAGCTGCGGAAACAGTATGGCTCGCATCCGATGAGGACCGTGAGGGGGAAGCTATTTCATGGCATCTATTTGAGACATTAGGGCTGAAAGATGAAAGTACCAAACGTATCGTGTTCCATGAGATTACAAAACCGGCGATTCTCAAAGCCATTGATAATCCTCGAAAAATTGATTATAATCTGGTGAATGCCCAGCAGGCAAGACGCGTTTTAGATAGATTGGTGGGTTTTGAACTATCACCAGTTTTATGGAAAAAGGTTAAGCCGTCTTTATCTGCTGGCCGTGTGCAGTCAGTCGCTGTTAGATTGATTGTGGACAGGGAGCGTGAAATCAATAAGTTTGAGCCAGAAGCTGCCTTCAAGATTGTCGCTTTTTTCCATACAGGTAAGGTAAAAGATAGTTTTAAAGCAGAGCTTCCTCAACGTTTTGCCACAGAAGCTGAGGCGACGAAATTCCTGGAAGATTGTAAAGCTGCATTGTTTGCTGTTAAAAACCTGGAAACGAAACCATCCAAACGCTCGCCTGCAGCACCGTTTACCACGTCTACTCTGCAACAGGAAGCAAGTCGAAAACTAGGCTTTTCCGTGGCGCGTACGATGCAGGTTGCTCAACGACTGTATGAGTCTGGACGTATTACCTATATGCGTACCGATTCGGTCAATTTGAGTGATACAGCGATTGAAGCTGCAGAGAATGAGATTAAGTCTGCTTATGGTAATCAATATCATAAAGTAAGAAAATATAAAACAAAAACTTCAGGAGCACAGGAAGCACACGAAGCTATTCGGCCGACCTATTTTTCTGAGCATACTATTGATGGCGACTCATCAGAAAAACGCTTATATGAATTGATCTGGAAACGGGCAATAGCCTCTCAGATGAGTGAAGCAGAATTTGAGCGTACTTTAGCGAAGATTTCCATTTCAACACGTCAAGAAGACCTGAATGCTTCTGGCGAAGTAATGAAATTTGATGGCTTCCTAAAGGTTTATATGGAATCTGTGGATGATGATCAGGACAACACAATGGATGAGGATAGCGATAATGCCATACTTCCTCCGTTGACAGTAGGGGCACAGCTGACCCTGAAAAGTATGTCCGCTACGGAGCGTTTCTCCCGGCCTCCAGCTCGCTATACGGAAGCGGCTCTCGTGAAAAAATTGGAAGAATTAGGTATTGGCCGCCCTTCAACTTATGCACCAACTATTTCGACGATTCAAAATCGTGGCTATGTGGTGAAAGAAGAGCGTGAAGGGAAGCCGCGTGACTACCGAGTCTTGACGCTGGAGCACGCGGAATTGAAAGCAGTTACTAAGACGGAGATCACAGGGGCAGAGAAAGGAAAGATGTTCCCAACGGATATCGGTGTAGTCGTCAATGATTTTTTGGTTGAACACTTTAATGGAATTGTCGATTTCAATTTTACAGCAAATGTTGAAAAAGAATTTGATGATATTGCACATGGGTTGACCGAATGGACAAAAATGCTGCATGATTTCTATGGCCCTTTCCATTCTGAGGTTGAGGATACCTTGGAAAATGCTGATCGTGCCAATAATGAGCGTGAACTTGGTGTTGATCCTGTTTCTGGAAAGCCGGTTTCTGTTCGCATTGGAAAATTTGGACCATTGGTTCAGATCGGTTCGCCTGATGATGAGGAAAAACCTCGATTTGCTTCATTGCGTAAAGGTCAGATGATTGAAACCATTACCTTTGAAGATGCCATGGAACTGTTCAAGCTACCGAAAAAAGTAGGTGTATTTGAGGAGAAGGACATGACGGTGGCAGTGGGACGCTTTGGACCTTATATCCGACATAATTCAGCTTTCTATTCATTGCCAAAAGGATTAGACCCATTGGACGTGACTGAAGAGGAGGCTATTCAGATTATTAAAGATAAACGTCAGAAAGATATTGAAAAAATCATCCGGGTTTTTGAAGAAAATCCAGAAGCTCAGATTGAACAAGGCCGGTGGGGACCTTTTATTCGTTTCGGCAAGCAAAATTTAAAAATTCCTAAAGGTACAGCGATTGAGGATATTACTTACGCTGATGTTTTAAAATGGGCTGAATCCGATGCTCCCAAAGGAAAAACGACAAAATCGAAATCCGCCGAGAAGAAAAGCACCACAAAAAAAACGGTAGCAAAGAAAGCTCCAGCTAAAAAAACAACAAAGTCTAAATAGCGATGAAAGCAGATTTGCCAGAGAATATTGTTAGAGATATTATGATTGCTGTCGTTTTGGAAGGAGAGACGGCAGAAACGAAAAACTGGACTGTATATGTCATAAACGATAAAAATGTGCCTATTCAGAATGTTTTGATCAGCTCGAAAGGCTATGGAGAGAAAGATGGAAGGCAAGTGACAACGACGACTTTACGGCATTTTATCGGAAATATAGAAGCAAAATCCTTTGATCGGGTGGAAGCAATCGATGAGCAGGTATTTGGATTGACGAATGAGTATTGGCTGAGCTTCTACATAGATAATATCATTTACGATAAAAAATATATTTTTTTGCCAGAAAGCATTGTGGACGGAAATTTAACAAAAGTACCTTTGGTTAACAGACCCGGTGTAATTATTGGAGGAAACGAATAATGAGTAGACATCACAATTTTATTATTGCTATAGACGGTTTTTCTTCCTGTGGAAAAAGCACCCTTGCCAAAGCCCTTGCCAAGAAGCTGAAATTTGCCTTTATTGATAGTGGAGCCATGTATAGAGCGGTTACGCTCTATTTTATTCGGCACAGCATTGCTTTGGATGATCAAGAGGCCATCGATAATGCTTTGAAAGAGATTCATATTGATTTTATTCCAAATGCAACCAAAACGGAAATACATCTGAACGACGAGGATATTTCAGAAGAGATCCGCCAGATGTATATCTCGGATAAGGTTAGTGAGGTGAGTGCGATTAAGGCTGTTCGAGTGGCCATGGTTGCACAACAGCAAAAACTTGGAAGCAGAAGAAATATTATTATGGATGGACGTGACATCGGCACGACCGTTTTCCCTGATGCTGATCTCAAAATATTTATGACTGCAGATCCTAAAGTAAGAGCTGCAAGACGATATTTGGAATTAACCGAAAAAGGGGAGGATGTTACTTTGGAGGAAGTTGTGGAGAACTTAGCAAGTCGGGATCACATCGATAGTACTCGTGCTGAGAGTCCTTTGCGACAAGCTGAGGATGCTATTGTTTTGGACAATTCAAATCTGACCCCCGAACAGCAGCTTCATTTTGTCGAAGAAGAATATCTGAAAGTAAAAGCATTAAAAATACAGGCTTAACTATTGTTGTTATAGTTCACCATAAAAAAAGCCACGTCTGTAGACGTGGCTTTTTTTATGGTGAAACGAGCTATTTAATATTATTGATTTGCTGCTGTTCCAATAATTTGTCCACATTGTTCTTCTCCCCAAACTCTGAGGTTTGTTCCTGAAAAGATTCCAGAAGTGCTTTGATAGCATCTGAATTGTCCGCTGTCCGTTGATAGATATCGGGAATTGTTTTTTCAATATTTTTATCACTGAGTTCGATGTTATCAACTTCGATTTTGCCTATTTTTTCCAAAACAGCTTGTTGACTATTTCTTACATCTTCTAATTCTCTAGCTATTTTTTCCATCAATTGGAACTTCTTCAATTTATCCATATGCAATATCTTTAGTTATATAGATAGAACAATGCGGTCTGATAGTTTGTTTTAGCTTTTTCAAAAAAACTCAAAATAGGCGCGTTGGAAGCGATTGAATGGGCATAAAAAGAAGACTTGTTAAATGACAACAAGTCTTCTTTCAGATCTGTTTTTGCGTTAATTTGTTCGCCCTGGATATTCTTCTAAGGCTTTTTCCAGGCAGATTAATGCTTTTTTTAAATCCTCCTGATTCAGGACATAGGCGAGACGAACCTCATTTGTACCGGCACCTTCCGTGCTGTAAAAGCCTGTTGCTGGCGCCATCATGACGGTTTCATTATTGTATGAAAACTTCTCGAGAATCCACTGGCAGAATGCATCGGCATTATCAATGGGTAATTTTGCCACAACATAGAAAGCACCACCTGGATTTGGAGAGTAAACTCCCGCTATGGCATTCAATCCATTGACCAAGGTATCTCTTCTTGCGGTATATTCTTTTGATACCGCCTCAAAATAACTGTCCGGAGTATCCACTGCCGCCTCTCCGGCAATCTGACCTTCCAGCGATGGGCTCAAACGTGCCTGTGCAAATTTTAACGCTGTTTGGTACAATTCTTTATTTTTGGTGATAATACAACCTATACGGGCACCACATGCTGAATAGCGTTTGGACACCGTATCAAAAATCACCACATTGTTTTCTAGGCCCTCTAGATGCATGGGAGAAATAAAAGCCCTTCCATCGTAACAGAATTCACGATAAGCCTCATCAGAGAATAAGTATAGATCGTATTTTAAACATAGCTCCCGCAATGCTTCCAATTCTTCTCTGGAGTATAGATATCCTGTTGGGTTATTGGGATTGCAGATACAGATTGCTTTGGTTTTTTCGGTGATCACTTTCTCAAATTCGGCGATGGAAGGCAGGGCAAACCCATTCTCTATATAGGACATGATCGGTTTTATAACGATGTCAGATGAACAGGCAAACCCATTATAGTTGGCATAGAACGGTTCCGGTATAATCACTTCTTCGCCTGCATTCAAACATGCTTGCATGGCAATGGTGATGGCTTCCGAACCACCATTGGTGACAAGTATGTCTGTGGGCTCAATATTGTAATTGAGTTTATTGTAGTATTCGGCTAATTTGTTGCGGTAAGAGGCCGTTCCTTCAGATGGGGTATAGGCCCATACTTTGAAATCAATGTTTTTCAAAGCATTCAGCATCCCCTCAGGTGTTTGGATGTCAGGCTGTCCGATGTTCAGATGATATATCTTCTTACCTTCTTTTTTTGCTTGATCAGCATAAGGCGTCAACTTTCTAATGGGTGACGCAGGCATGTTTCGCCCTTTTTCTGATATTACTGGCATTATAGTTTTTTTAAAATTAGTAGTGCAAAGCTAACCAAAATAAAACGAAAAAAGCCACATCATGATGTGGCTTTTTTCGTTTTATGAGTAGGCTTGTTACTCGACAATACCCTTAATATATAAGGTCTTTACCGGCGTTTTTGTGTTTGACTGAACAGTGAAACTCTTTGTAAAAGGCGCCTTGGCAGCAGCATTATAAGTCACCTTAATCGTGCCGGTTTCTCCGGGCTTAATTGGAGTTTTTGTAAACTCTGCAACAGAACAGCCGCACGTTGGTACCACATTGGAAATAATAATGGGTTCACTGCCTGTATTCGAAAATTTAAAATTATATGATACAGGCGTGCCTGCTGGAATTTTACCAAAATCGTGTGTTTCCTTTTCAAATTTAAACTCTCCTTGACCCGCCTGCATAGACGTAAAACCGATAAAGGAAATGATTACTGCTAAAATTGCTATATACTTTTTCATGTTTCTAAGATATTACATTAAACTTAAATAGTACAACTGATATGCCAAATGTAATGTTTATTACCAATTTATTTTACATCTAACAACTTTATTACAGTTATATTATACCTTCTTTTAATAAGTCCTGTATATGAATAACCCCAGCATAATGACCATTGTCGGTAACGAGAAGCTGCGTAATATTGTTCTCTCTCATAATATGAAGAGCATTCGCCGCAAGTTCATTCTTATCGATCACCTTAGGTGATTTTCCCATAATATCCGCTGCGGTGATTTCTACGAGATTGCTATGTTTCTCCAGCATCCGTCGGATATCCCCATCTGTTATGATACCTTGGATTTCCCCCTCATTTAAGACAGCGACAGCCCCCAATCTGAATTGTGTAATGGTGATGATGATATCCCTAACGCTAGCATGCTGTTCGACGCTAGGTTTACCATTTTGATCAGATAGATCCCCAACCCGCAAGTATAGCTTTTTACCCAGCGCACCGCCGGGATGGTATTTTGCAAAATCTTTATCGGTAAAATCACGGCATTCCTGTAAAGCAACAGCTAGGGCATCGCCCATCGCCAGTTGAGCGGTTGTACTTGAAGTAGGGGCTAGGTTGTTTGGACAAGCTTCCTTCTCGACAGTGGTATTTAAGACATAATCCGCATGTTGTGCCAGATAGGAATGGCTATTTCCGACTAAGGCCACCAAAATGTTTTTGGTCTGTTTCAGAAAAGGGACTAAAACCTTGATTTCAGGTGTGTTACCGCTTTTAGAGATGGCAATGATTAAATCATTTTGCTGGATAATACCCAGATCACCATGGATGGCATCTGCTGCGTGCATGAAAATAGAGGGGGTACCCGTTGAATTTAGTGTTGCAACTATTTTTTGTGCAATGATGGCACTTTTTCCTATGCCGGTCACGATGACACGCCCTTGCAGCTGAAGAATGTTATTGACAACAGTAACAAAATCATCATCAATATATTGAGCTAGAGCAGCTACTGCCTTAGCCTCTTCTTGAATAGCCTGAATAGCTATATTTTTTATTTCGTAGTTGTTTTTCACAAAAAATACTCTTACTTTTATGTATTAGAATAGATTGCAAAAATAGATTATTTTTCAGGATTATTTCTTCATTTATCTATCTTATTTTTGCCCAAGGCGCAATGGAAATAGAAAAATCACTTTTCGACAATTTACAGGATTTTTTTGGTTTTGACACTTTTAAAGGAGATCAAGAAGCTATTATAACCAGTATTCTTCAACAGAAGGATACCTTTGTTATTATGCCAACAGGGGGCGGGAAATCAATTTGCTATCAATTGCCTGCACTGATGAGTGCGGGAACTGCAATTGTAATTTCTCCGCTGATTGCTTTAATGAAAAACCAAGTCGACCAGCTTCGTGCATTCGGTGGCGAAGACAGCATCGCTCATTTTTTGAATTCCTCTTTAAACAAGGGGGAAATCACACGGGTGAAAGACGATGTACTAGCCGGAAAGACAAAGCTGCTTTACGTGGCTCCAGAATCATTAGCCAAGCAAGATAATGTGGAGTTTCTCCACCAAATCACGGTTTCATTCGTAGCGGTGGACGAGGCGCACTGTATTTCTGAATGGGGGCATGATTTCAGGCCAGAATATCGTAAAATTCGTCAAGTAATCAATGAAATTGGCGATAATATTCCAATTATTGCGTTGACAGCAACAGCGACACCTAAAGTGCAATCCGATATTCGGAAAAATTTGCAAATGAATGATGCTGTATTATTTAAATCATCATTCAATCGGAGTAATTTGTATTATGAAGTACGTCCGAAAAAAGATGTTGTCAAAGAAATTGTACGGTTTATTAAGACAAAATCAGGTAAGACCGGTATCGTTTATTGCTTGAGCAGAAAAAAGGTAGAGGAAATAAGCGAAGTATTGAATCTGAATGGGATCAAAGCGCTGCCTTACCATGCGGGACTTGATGCCAAGACCAGGGCCGATACTCAGGATAAATTTTTGATGGAAGATGTGGAAGTGATTGTCGCAACAATCGCTTTTGGAATGGGGATTGACAAGCCAGATGTTCGCTATGTTATCCACCATGATATTCCAAAATCCATGGAAGGCTATTATCAGGAGACAGGTCGTGCAGGACGGGATGGTGGCGATGGATATTGCCTTGCTTTCTACTCGGAGAAGGATGTAGAAAAATTGACCAAATTCATGAAAGATAAGCCGGTGGCTGAACGTGAGATTGGTACACAGATACTTAAAGAAGTTATTGATTATTCCGAATCCGCCGTTTGTCGCCGGAAGCAGATTCTGCACTATTTCGGTGAAAATTTTGATGAGCAGGGATGCGGAAATATGTGTGATAACTGCCGCTCGGAGAAGGAATATTTTGAAGCCGAAGAATCGTTAAAAGATGTATTGGGCTTTATCAAGGAGCAAGGAGAAAAATTTGATGATCAGCATGTGATCAATGTGATGATCGGACAAAATAATCAACCGGTTTCTTCTTATAAACATGACGAACACCGCTTGTTCGGCTCGGGTAAAGAAAAAGGTGTCCTTTATTGGAAATCACTGCTAAGACAAGCTGTTTTGGATAATTTCGTCGTGAAAGATATTGATCATTATGGTCTGTTGAAATTGACAGATGTAGGTCAGCATTATCTGGATAATCCCTATCAGTTGAAGTTTATTTTAAACCGCCCGATTGAAAAGGGAGACACGACGAATTCCGAAGAAGCAGGTCATGGAACAGGAGCTTTGGATACAACCTTACTAGGGATGCTGAAAGATCTACGTAAAAAGATAGCCAAGAGCAAATCTTTACCTCCTTTTGTTATTTTTCAAGACCCATCCTTGGAGGAGATGTGTACACATTATCCTGTCAATATTGATGAACTGAAGCAGATTCAGGGGGTAGGGAATGGAAAGGCGATCAAATTCGGAGCATCCTTTATTGCTTTGATCAAAGACTATGTGGAGGAGAATGAAATTGACCGCCCGGTAGATCTTGTTATTAAGAGCACGGCTAACAAATCAGCCTTGAAAGTAGCCATTATTCAAAACATCGACCGCAAAATAGCCCTGGATGATATTGCCGCAGCAAAGGGGATTACATATGAGGAGATACTGAAAGAGATTGAGACGATAGTCAATGCTGGAACTAAGATCAATATCAATTATTTTATTGATGAAATTATTGATGAAGATCGTCAGGATGAAGTTTATGACTATTTTAAAACTGCCGAGACAGACTCCATCAATGATGCGCTGAAAGAATTGGGCGGCGATGATTATACTTATGAAGACCTTCAATTGATGCGCATTAAGTTTTTATCAGAATTGGGTAATTAATTTTTTATATAATTTATATGATTAACACATACATTCCTGAAATAAAGAATGGAACCTCGCAGAATTTCTTTTTAATGGCTGGGCCTTGTGCAATCGAGGGAGAAGAAATTGCATTGCGGATTGCGGAGAAGATTGTTACCATTACAGATAAGCTCAATATTCCTTATATATTTAAAGGGTCATACCGTAAAGCCAACCGCTCACGTCTAGATTCTTTTATGGGAATAGGGGATGAAAAAGCACTTAAGATTTTGGAAAAAGTATCCAGGACTTTTGGGGTGCCCACAGTGACCGATATCCATGAAAGTCATGAAGCTGAAATGGCAGCTGCATATGTTGATGTTCTTCAGATTCCGGCATTTTTATGTAGGCAAACAGATCTATTGATTGCAGCAGCGAAAACCAATAAAGTAGTGAACGTGAAGAAAGGTCAATTTTTGAGTGCCGGTTCCATGAAATTCGCCGTTGACAAAATTGTGGATTCAGGCAACGATAAAGTCTTTTTGACAGACCGTGGCAATACTTTTGGTTATCAGGACCTTATTGTCGATTACCGTGGCATTCCTGAAATGCGGTCCTTTAATGTGCCTACCGTCATGGACTGTACACATTCCCTACAGCAGCCCAATCAGACATCAGGTGTTACAGGAGGAAAACCCGCATTGATTGAAACTATTGCTAAAGCTGCCATCGCTGTAGGAGCTGATGGTCTGTTTATTGAAACCCATCCTGATCCTGCCAATGCAAAATCCGATGGCGCAAATATGTTGCAGCTTGATTTGTTGGAGGGGTTGTTGGAGAAATTGGTGCGCGTAAGACAAGCTATTTTATAGTATAATAAATAAATCGCAATAAAAAGGAGCTCATGGGCTCCTTTTTTATGTTATGTATACCTAACCCAGCTGTGCTGTGTTGTCAAATGTTATTTTTTCTTCATCTTCATCTTAGCTTTCTCGCCACCGCCATAATTGAAGGTTTTGGCATTGCTTTCTTTCTTTTGATGAAATGCCCCACCGCGTGAACTGTCTTCCTGCTCAGCTTTAACTGCTTTTTTCTTCTTATTCATCGCTGGACTGTATACCAAAAGATCATCTGGGAGTTCCAGGATCTCCATTCTTTTGCCCACTGCCTGTTCAATTTTTCGAACCATTGGAAGCTCTAAGTCAGTGCTGAATGTCAATATGACTGTTTCTTCGTTCTGGTCATTTTTAAGAAGATGCTTCAAAAATTCTTCTTTTTCATTCGGAAGTTCAAATTGAATGATAAATGGGATATAGGTGAGGTCTACGATGTTGGTGTTTTCACGCGCAATAATCAATACACGAGATCGCTTATTATCAGTAAAGTCCTGGACTGTTTCATACCCAAAATCATCATAAAACAAGGGGTTGAGGATAGCGATTTCCTGTTTTTCAGCGCTAAACAGGCTACTCGCCAGTTTTTGTGCTGTAAGCTTTGAGTTGACAAAAACAACCACTTTTTGAAATACTTCTTTATCCTGTAGCAGGTGGTTCAATAAGTTGATTTTTGTCGTGAAATTAGGAGCTTGGTATAAGAAAAGATCTAAAGTATCAACCGATTCATTTTCCAGTTCGTCTACCTCTATTAAAGCATAGTTCTCATTCAGGTGAACGTCGATCATGTCATAGAGTTTCTGATGTTCAACAGTGCTGAAAACCAAATGTTGTACCTTACCACAGCTTTCTGCCAGTTCCCTAACAGGATTCTGCATCCCCTGTTTGATAATTTCCTCAGCATCATCAATGATCAGGGTCTGGATACGGTTTAGGTTCAACGCTAATTTAAGATAGATGGCCCTGGCACGATTCGGTGTGGCCACCACGATATCCTTTCCATCGACCAATGCATCTATTTCTTCTTCCATACTGCCACTGGCACGTAGTCCAATGATGCGGAGGCTTTTATTTTTGCTCAGCTGATGGAATCTATCCACGATCTCGTCAATACGTTCTTCATTCGGCGCCAAGATTAAAAATTTTGGTGCTTCATCTGTCGTAAATTTCAATTTCATTAAGGTCGATAGGACATAAGTAGTGGTCTTTCCGGCTCCTTCAGGGGCAATGGCAATCACATCCTGCCCGCCAAGAATTCTGGAAATGCATCGACTTTGAATTTCCTTTGGTGCCAGGTAACCGAGCTCAGTCATCGTAGCAGTCAATCTTTTGCTTAGTTTTAGTTTCTCTAACGACACGTATCCTTTAGTTTATGTAAGTTACAAAAGTACACATTTAGTTTTTAGATCAGCTAATGTGCCGACATTTTTGAAAACAGATTGATAATAATGACACCGGCTACAATGAGCGTCATTCCTATAATTGCAGGCGTATCAGGAATTTGTTTGAACAAGAATAAACCTATTAATGTAATTGCTACGATTCCGACTCCCGACCAGATTGCATAAGAAATGCCCACAGGTATATATTTCAATGTAATGCTTAAAAAGTAAAAGGCAATAATATAGCCAATAACACAGATTATAGTCGGTTTAAATAACGTGAAACCGTCAGATTTTTTTAGAAATGTGGTCGCAATAATCTCAGCAACAATAGCTAGCAATAAGTACAGATATTTCATATTGATTTTATTCTTATTTATATACAAAGCTACAATTTTGATTTTATCACAATCCCGATGCTGTAAATTCAGGTGTCCGGATGAACTGAACATGTCAATTCATATCGGCAAGAACAGGGTAACAAAGAGTAGATTCATATTTTATTCAGAACAATTAAAATTGTTTATAAAGTTAAATTTAGCTAAGTTTGACCCATTCACGTAGAGGAATGCAATGATTGGTTTTATGGGATATGCTCAAACTTTTGCTCGAGCGATAGTTATATTCTTGATTTTTCTGTTGGCCTGGGGATCAGTTTCTGCTCAGGACCAGCTTCAGGACCTCAGGAAATCATATAACAACCTTCCGTTGGGAAGTAAAGAACGCTTTGTATTAACAGGAAAGTATGCCCAGGCGCTATATTTCAACAATGAAAAAGTACAGGCCAATCAAGTGCTCAATGACAACATTCAGCTGGCCAAAAGCTATCCGGATAAACAGTACTACGCCTATTTGAACTGCATTGCAGCGATGAACAGCTACAATGACCGTTCTTTCGAAAAATCAAGAGCCTACCTTGAACAGGCTAAATCTGTATTACCCATCATTGCTGATCACAGCACAAAGGGGTATGTTTATTATTGTGATGGTTGGATCATGACACGTCAGAATAAGGAAGAACAGGCCGTTTCACAATTTCATAACGCCATTTCTTATTTAGAGAAAGCCCCACAAAATGATGTGAATACAGCACGCAAACTAGCCATTTATAAAGAGTTGACAGCTATTTATGCCAATCAACGGAATTATGAGTTTCAGGAGAAATACACAAGTCTTTTATTAGAAACGGCCAAGAAGGGAAAAAATATCAACAGTCTTTTTGATGCATATATGCAAGCTGGTTATCTTTTTGAAGAAGAATACAGGGCTAATACCACAGACCTGGCTTTATTGAGGAAATCTGAAGAACACTATCTTGCTGCCTATGATCTGCTCAAGAATAACCAGGCCCAGCTCATTAACCCAACAGATTTGGCTTATGTTTCAGTCAACCTGGCCAATCTGTATCACGAATTTTATCCTCAAAATGGAAGTCAAAAAGCGATTTCTTTTGCACAGCAGGCTTTGGAAATTGCTGCAGAAACAGGACAATACGCGATTACAATACCAGCATATGGTGTATTGGCGGATGAGTCTTTCAAGAATGGTCATCGTGAAGAGGGTAAGAAATATCTGCAGCAAGCTTTGTCCAATTTTGAGCGGGAACCACATTATGATTATCAAGTTGGCTTAAGCCTATACAGCCGGTTGGCGGAGGTAAGCGTGGAAGAAGGTAAATACGAAGAAGCCTTCAGGTATCAGAAAAGTTATATTGATGTATTCGAAAAAGCATTCAATTCAGATAAGCTGGATAAAACCAAACAACTGGAGATAAAATTTGAACGCGAATTGCAGAATCAGAAATTGTTGCGCCTTCGTTTAGAAGGAGAGAAGAAAGAGCAGCAGATCAAGCTGATGAAAGCACTGAATGATAGACAAAATCAATTGGTTGAAAATCTGAAGTTAAATGAACTCAACCGATCACAGCAACTGAAAGTGTTGCAGCTGGAACGGGATAAAAAAGAACAAGACCTGCAATTAAGCCGACTGGAGAATGAACAGCGCTCACAGGAGCTTGATGTATCCAAAAAGGAAATTGCTTTTAAATCTCGGATGAATACTATTTATATCTGGTTGTTTATTAGTTGTTTAATTGCTGTTATCTTACTTTTTTATGCTTATTGGCAGCGTTCTAAGACACTGAAACAAAAGGAGCATCTATATGGTCTCGAAATAGAAAAAAATAACCAGCAACATGCCATTAAGAACCTGACGGCTATGCTTGCGGGAGAGGAAAAAGAACGGACACGTCTTGCCCGCGATCTACACGATGGATTGGGTGGATTACTGTCTAGTACCAAACTTGGACTGTCCTCCATCGGTGAGGGTACTCCTGAAGAATCTGCCGTGAAAGATGGCATCAACCGTAGTATTGTGCTATTGGACGACGCGGTAGACGAACTGCGCCGTCTTGCGCATAACCTCATGCCTGACCTCATTGTCAAATACGGACTGAAGGAGGCATTACGGGATTACGCTGCCCGTATGAGCCAGGCAAAATGCCAGGTGGAATGCGAGTTTCTCCATTTTGAAGCGGAGCTAAGTGTTGAACATGAAATTTCCCTGTATAGAATTATTCAGGAACTAGTTAATAATGCATTGAAACATGCCACGGCTACGAGTATTTTTATACAACTTTCAGCCCATAATGGACGTTTACATATTACCGTTGAAGATGATGGAAAGGGGTTTGATACTGAAAATATCGATCTGCAAAATTCTGCTGGCATGCACAATGTGCGATCCCGGCTTTCTTTTCTGAATGGAGACATGAAAATCATGTCCGAAATTGGAGAAGGTACCACCATAGAGATTGAAATCCCCCTGTCTTAACTATAACTCACCACATGATAAAGATAGCAATTACCGACGATCATCCTTTGTTATTGGAAGGATTGAAGAACATTATCAATGCACATGAAGACTTTGATGTGGTCGGCATGTATGCGAGTGCAGCCGACCTGTTCAACCATATAGAAGCTGATGCACCATTGGTATTACTGTTGGATATTAACTTGCCTGATGCTAATGGTATTGATCTGGTAAAAGGGCTGAAAGCTGCTCATCAGGAATTAAAAATTGTAGCCTTTAGTGTTCACAATGAGTTTGCCGTTATCAATAGTATCTTGAATGAAGGCGCAGATGCTTACCTGCAGAAAAATGCCAACGGGTATGAAATCATTTCCGCGATCTCGGACGTGTTACTGGGAAAACGCTATATCTGTGAAAAAACACAGGCAATATTAAATAATAAGAAGGCTGAAGCAGGGCTCAAGCAGGTACCGAAGTTGACACGTCGGGAGAAAGAGATCCTGGCTTTTGTTGCCAAAGGAATGACTACCAATCAAATTGCCGAATCCTTGTTTATCAGTTCGCATACTGTTGAAAGTCACCGGAAAAACCTGATGGAAAAATTTCAGACCAAAAGTGTTACTGCGGCAGTGAAATCTGCCATAGAATATGGATTGATACGCGAATCGTAACACAATTGCTGAATTCCCTGAATTCAGGGAGGAAAATACCTTATTGCATTTGATACTTTTGATGCTATAGATTTATTTGAGAAAGTATCAAGTGCATATGTGTATATCAATTCGTCATTTCCGCCCCCACACAGGCAAATTCCTCGCCATTGGTTTTATCTTGGCTCTATTTTCGGGCATGAATTCCCAAAAAGTACAGGCTCAGCAGATTGACCAGAAAATTCCTCGGGATGCCAACACAATCGTTGTTCTTAACTTTTCGGAGATCGTAGCACATGCAGATGGGGTAATATTAAATCGTTTTCTGGGCCGGACCGGTTTTTTTAAACAGTTCGAAAAGAAAAATATTGACCTGCAGCAAGATCTTTATCAATCGGGGATCGATTTGAACGGAAAGGCATTTTACTATAGAATTAACAAAGATAGTCTGCGCTATGCAGAGCTTGTAATCCCAATCCAGGATATCCAGCGCTACACAAGCTTGCTGAACTTGAAGGGAACCTCTTTGCCATCACTAAACGGCTACGAGCGGTTTAGAATGGAATCTGGAAACCTATTGGCCTGGAATGCCAAGGAGTTTAGGATACTCATGGGTGCGACCGGAGCCACTTATTTCAGTACTGATTCTATTGCTGCATTATATGGTATCGAGCCTGTGGATTATGCCTCGGGGACGATGGCAGCAACCAGTATAGCAGCAGAGGCTGCTGCTGAAGCCGCAACATATCCCAGGGCAGATACTTTTCCCATGGATTCTACAGAAGTGAGCTGGGAGGCAACTGATTTTGACCGTGTTCATGGGGAAGAACTGGAGAAAGGTGAAGAGGCCCCTGTTTTGGTAGATAGCAACTGGGTCGATATGGATATGATGGACGTTGATGATATCAACTATGATTCACTTTATACAGCTTATGAAGAGGCCAATAAGCGGAACGATTCCATTAAGAATGCTTTATTGGACAGATGGTTATTGCAAGAGCAGGAACACTTGCTGAATGGAACATATCCAGTGATAAGCAAAGAAGAGCAGCAACGTCTGTTGAACAAGGTGGATCTTCTAAGGATATGGATTCCCAGAGTTGATGGATTTTATCGTGGGCTGAATTCCGTACGCTCTAGTGTCGATGCCTATTTTAGCGCAGAACAATTTTCATTGGATAGTGAATACAAAGATTTGTTCGTTGATTTATCCCAGCAGCAGAACAAACTCAGGCTCAAAACAAGTGTTAGCCTAGGGAAAGATCTGGCAGCATTGACCAAGAAGCTGTATGCAAGGAAACCAAATCCTAAATTTGCCAAGTATCTGACTGATGAAACCATAGGCTATGTGAACGTGAATTTAAATACGGAAGCTTATTTAAATGAAATGCCCACTTTTTTTTCTAAAAATCTAGGTAAGTTTTTCGGCCATGAAGAGGAGCTATTGCAGCTTTTTGCTACAGGCTTTGAAATTGTGATAGATGAAAAGGCTATTGCCGATATTATGCCAGGTGATCATCTGATTATAGTCAATGGTATAACACATCTGAAGGTGGATTATACGGATTATGATTATGACGACAATTATGAATTAAAGGAAGTACATAAGACCAAAGAAGAGAAAGTACCTTCATTTGTTTGGATGTTTACTTCCAAGGACCAGCGGATGATTAAAAAAACACTGGATTTTGCCGTATCAAAATCAAAGGCACATCTGGCAGACGGAATCTATCGCATTGTACAAAACAATGGGAAGGATTTCCCATTGTATGTATTATTCCACGAAGATTTGATCATGCTTAGTAATGACAGTACCCAGCTACCTAAAATTTTACAGCATAAAAACAGGGGGTATAAACCGAACAAGGCTTTTATCAAGCTCATGAAAAATAATAAGCTTTCGGCCTCCTTTCAAGTTAGCAGAATTCCTGCCTTAGTAAAGGATCTCAATATAGTGCTGGATAAAAACTGGCAGGATATATTAGATGAATTGAATAATTATGGTAATTTTACCTTAAATTCTAAAGGAATTGTTGGGAATCGATTAGAAACAGATCTGCAGCTTCACCTACCCTCAGCCGAGAAAAATGCATTGCAATTTATTTTGAATCAGTTAATGGATAGACTTGCAGCCGATGAGCAACTTGAATTTGACCACTCAATTGATGTAACTGAAAATGATTAAAAAAGGTATAATCTGGATAATTTCTATTCTTGTCGTTCTGGTGATCATCGGTTGGGGGATTTATATCCTTCGGCAACAGCAGTCTTATGGCGCTATCGTTCACAAGAAAAGCAAGGCATTACTGACCATTTCCTTGGATGATATCCTCTTGAATCAGTTTTTTGACAAATGGCAAACGGCTCCAAGCAGAGGGCAGGATTTTGCTAAGAAACTGAACCGGCTGAAGGATAATGGAATTGATATCAAGGCAAATGTATTTCTTTTTTCCCTTGAAGAGACACCGAAAAGCTTCTATGCATTTTTTGATCTGAAAGATGAACAGCAGTTTTTAACATTTTTAAAAGAAGGGTTGGCTATTGATTCCATTGAGCGGAATGCCTATCCTGGCGTAAATTATGCCTATCAAGAAACACATAAGATTGCTTTTGTTTGGAAAGGGAAGGAGTTATTGGTAGGCTTGGGCTTTGATCTAGTTGAAAAACGCGACGAAATGCTTCAGCTGATTCGATCCGATGAAGGTCGGATCACGATCGAGAAGTTTATTCACAATCCGAGTACATTGACCCAAAAATCCTTGCGCTATAGCAACATCTCAACCAATAATTTTGTTGAGTTTGAACTCAAAGGCAATCGTATCGACGTTGCTGGTGAATTTACATCTAAGGCTTGGAATTTTCCAAATGAATATTTGGTTCGGGAATTGGTGGATCAGCATTATATTGGTAAAGGCTGGCTCAATTTTTCGGATATACAGTTTCATGCACTGGTTAAAAATCTGTTGCGGGATATGCCTTTGGAAACAGACTCGATCATGGCCCATGCGCGTGGTAACTACCTCGATATTGAAATTTTAAAAAATAAAGTGGCACAGAGGGACACCATCATTAGCTATGCCGTTGACGAGAACTTTGAAACAGTAGAAGAGATGACAGCATACGATAGTAAGGTGCCTGAAATCAGGCTGGGAATCCAGGGCGATGAAGACCTGTCCAGGTTTCTTCCGAATAAATTGTTTTACCAATGGTTCCAGAAAGGGGATGGCCAACATACTATCTTATCAACGTCTTCAACCATTGCCCAGCAGCACAGCAAATATCATAAGACTGACGATCTTGCTCATCTCGCAATTCACCTCTCGGATTGGCCAAATGAGTTTAAACTATCTTCAATATTACTCTTGAAAACCATAGCCTCAGACCTCAACCTCACATTAAAAGTGACCCATTCAGATAAACTTGTTCTTCGGGGAAAAATTCAAGATTACTCGCGTTAATTTCAAAAATATGTTGTCTGGAACGATGCAGAACGTTTTCATGTAACCATTTCAGTTTTCTTGCAAATTCAAAACATTCTTAGTTGCTCGGCGGTTTATTGTTATTAACAAAGAGTGGAAGTATGAATGTCAGAACAAAAAGCAAGAGTAAATTAAAGACCTATTGGCGGATATTGAAAAGTACAGTTTCGGGATTTTTGAATGAAGATTCCATGAAGTATAGTGCTTCATTATCTTATTATACTGTTTTTTCGATTGGACCAATATTAGTATTGATCATTGCATTGGCCGGAATTTTTTATGGTGAAGATGCCATTGAAGGAAAGGTGTTTATGGAGCTGCGGGGATTGGTTGGAAATAGTGCAGCCATGCAGATTCAGGAAGTGATCCAAAATTTACAATTGTCCGGTAAAACCAATATGGCCTTATTGATCAGCGGTATCACCTTGATTCTCGGGGCAACGACGGTATTTGGGGATATCCAAAACTCGATCAATAAAATTTGGCATGTCAGGGCCAAGCCCAAAAAAGGATGGCTAAAGCTTATCCAGGATAGGCTATTGTCTTCCTCGCTGGTCATAGGTCTTGGTTTTCTCTTGGTGGTCACCTTAATTATAAACGGTGTAATTTTAGCCCTAACCGATCAACTTCAGCGGTATTTTCCTGACATGACCGTAATGCTGGTCGATGGGATAAATTTTGCGCTATCTTTTGCAATCATCTTTCTGCTCTTTAGCATTATTTTCAAGGCGCTTCCCGATGTGAATATAGCCTGGCGGACTGTCCGTGCAGGAGCATTATTTACAGCGATTCTATTTGTGCTGGGAAGATACCTGATTGGGATCTATCTGGAGCATTCTGCCACCAAGGATACCTATGGGGCAGCTGGATCATTTGTGCTAATCCTTCTTTGGGTATATTACACGGCTGCGATATTATTTTTCGGAGCTATTTACACCCGCGAATATGCGACAGTGATGGGAATCCCAATAGAACCCTCCCAATTTGCCGTACATGTAGAAACCCAGGAGATCGAACGTCAGGTAGCAGCAATACCACCGGCACCATTGACCCAGAGCGAGCAGACAACGGATACTGAGCTGCCTCCAGATAGGAAGCAGGAAGAATGAGCCCTTTATTGATCCGGTAAATCGGTCCACTTTTGCTCAGACTGCCCCGAGGCAATGACGGTTTCCAAAAACTGCATACCCCGGATACCATCTGATACAGTTGGAAAATCCATAATTTCTGCTGAGACTGCCGTTCCAGCTCTATGCGCCAAGATGCTTGTGGCAAAATTTTGATAGATATTGGCAAAGGCTTCAATATAACCTTCGGGATGTCCCGCTGGCAAGCGGATATTGTGCTTTGCAAGGGGGGATAAATATGCTTGACCGGCCCTGAAAATTTGCATAGGGGCATCGAGGGGTTTAAAGATTAAAGTGTTAGCATCCTGTTGATTCCATTCTAACCCGGCTTTTTCGCCATAGATCCTGATTTTCAAGGCATTTTCCTCACCAGCGGCCACCTGTGAAGCTGAAAGTACACCCGTGGCACCGTTGTCAAAACGGAGCAGGATATTGCCATCATCTTCAAGCCTTCTACCTGAAACAAAAGTATGTAGATCCGCGCATATCTTGCTGATCTTCAGTCCGGAAATATACTCAGCCAAATGGGCAGCATGCGTTCCAATATCTCCCATGCAGCCACTTTTCCCACTTTTTGATGGATCGGTGCGCCAGGCGGCGAGTGTAAGCCCTGTTTCAATCATATTACTGAGCCAGCCCTGTGGATATTCAACCATCACTTTTCTAATGGCCCCTAATTGGTTTTCGTTTACCAAATAGCGTGCTTGTTTGACCATTGGATAAGCCGAATAAGTATAGGCAACACATAGGGTAAGCCCCGTTTCTTCCACCTTTTTCTGGATCAATTGCGCCTGCTCCAGTGTCAATGTCATTGGTTTTTCAAGCACGACATGGAAGCCATGGTCCAAAGCCATGATGGCTGGTTCGAAATGCGCAAAATTGGGCGTTACGATGCTCACAAAATCCATCCGCTTTTCTTTGGGCAATTTACTTTCCGAAACAATCATTTCTTGATAGTTCGTATATATTCTGTCTTCTGGAAGCGACAGGAGTTTTCCTGATTCTTTCGCCCGGTCAGGATCAGAATTAAGGGCTCCACAGCATAGTTCGATATGACCGTCGATGCCTGCAGCCATGCGGTGGACAGCTCCAATAAAAGCGCCCTGTCCACCACCGATCATACCCATTCGTAGTTTTGTGTTGCTCATGATATGGAATATTGAAATAAATTACTAACTAAGACCTAATAGTTTTTTGTTTAAACGATCATTGGTGTCTACTGCTGCAAAATTATCAAATGCTTTATCAGTGACACGTATGATACAATCTTTAATAAATGGAGCGCCTTCTTTTGCGCCATCTTCCGGATGTTTGAACGCACATTCCCATTCGAGCACCGCCCAGCCCTGGAAATCGTATTGGGTCAGTTTGGTAAAAATGGATTTAAAATCTACTTGCCCGTCGCCTACAGATCTGAAGCGCCCCGCCCTGGATGGCCAGTTTTGAAAACCACCATAAACTCCCTGACGGCCTGATGGCGTAAATTCAGCATCCTTTACATGGAACATTTTGATGCGTTCGTGGTAGATATCAATAAATTGCAAGTAATCGAGACATTGAAGAACAAAATGAGAAGGGTCATATAGAATATTTGCGCGTTTGTGGTAATTGACCTGCTCCAGGAATAAATCAAACGTGGCGCCGTCATGGAGATCTTCACCAGGGTGTAGTTCATAACAAAGGTTCACATCGTATTTTTCACATTCATCCAGGATTGGCAGCCATAATTTTGCCAGTGCAGCAAAGCCTGTTTCCACTAAGTTGGTGGGCCGCTGTGGCCAGGGGTAAATAAATGGCCATAAGAAAGCACCACTGAATGTTGCCAATGCTTTGAGGCCGAGGTTATGGGAGGCTTGTACCGCGTATTTCATCTGCTGAATAGCCCATTGTTGGCGGGCTTGGGGATTGCCATGCAAATTTTTTGGCGCAAAGGCATCAAAAAGATCATCGAAACTGGGGTTGACGGCAACGAGCTGTCCCTGTAGATGGGTTGAAAGCTCGGTAAGTTCTAAGCCATAGGATTGGATTGTAGCTTTGAGCTGCTGCGCATAAGTTTTATCCTGAGCGGCTTTTTCCAAATCTATAAACCGAGGGTCTATGGTTGGAAGCTGTATACCCTTATATCCAAGATCTGCAGCCCATTTACAGATACCTTCTAATGTGTTAAACGGAGCTTCATCGCCGATAAATTGTGCGAGAAAAATAGCGGGGCCTTTAATTGTTGTCATATGTTTTTTCGTTTAAGGGCGGCTCTGACATGTTGTACATAGCTGTGGACGCAGCCCAGTGGAACATCTAATTTAAGCCGACAATTTTAATACTATTATAATGTGGTCATTTCAAGCCATAAGCTTGCTCAATGCAATATTACAAAAAATTGCAACCGGTTGCAATTAAATGGAAAAAAAATCATAAACTTGTAGGAGATAAACTTGAATTACAATTAGAATCCACGTTCGGATCATGGGATTTTATTGTATTTGTAAAACTAAATAATGGTATGGCATGACGCATTTTTCAATGGAAAATGTCGTGCCCATGCATAACCCGATAAACCAATTAATTAAAAATGGCAAGTAATGTATATGATGCTATTGTCATCGGATCAGGGATCACAGGTGGCTGGGCAGCGAAAGAACTGACAGAAAGAGGCTTAAAAACCATCATGTTGGAACGTGGCCGGAATATTGAGCATATTAAGGATTATCCCTCTCCGAACAAAAATCCCTGGGAATTTCCGCATGGGGGTAGCATACCCCTTGACATCGCGAAAAATTACCTGCCTTATGGAGTTAAGAACAGATGGATCACTGAAAGTAATGTTGATTTCTGGACCAATGAAAAGGAAAGTCCGTATACGGAGGTGAAACCTTTTAATTGGTTTAGGGGCTATCATGTAGGCGGACGTTCCTTAATGTGGGGACGGCAGAGTTACCGTTTTTCCGATCTGGATTTTGAAGCCAATATCAGGGATGGACATGGTATTGATTGGCCGATCCGCTACCGTGATATAGCACCCTGGTATAGTCATGTTGAAAAGTTTGCCGGTATATCAGGCAACAGAGATGGAATTGCCGTTTTGCCCGATGGGGAGTTTATGCCGGCTATGGAAATGAACATTGTAGAAAAGGACATGGCCGAGCGCCTCAAGAAATACTATGGTGGCAAACGACATTTTATCATTGGAAGAACTGCCAATATTACGGTCCCGCATCACGGTCGGGTGAATTGTCAATATCAAAATAAATGTGGGCTGGGATGTAATTTTGGGGCTTATTTCAGCACACAGTCTTCCACACTGCCCGCGGCCGTGAAGACTGGGAATCTGACCTTAAGACCCTTTTCTATCGTCAAGAGTATTATTTATGATAAGAATACTAAAAAAGCGCAAGGAGTGGAGATCCTGGATGCCGAGACAAATAAGACCTACGAATATTTTGCAAAAGTTGTTTTCGTATGTGCTTCGACGCTTAATTCAACTTGGGTATTAATGAATTCAGCGACAGATGTATGGGCTGGGGGGCTTGGGAGCAGCAGTGGTGAGTTAGGGCACAATCTCATGGATCATATGTTGAACAGTGGTGCCAGTGGGCGTGTGGAGGGCTATGAAGACAAATATATTTTTGGCCGTCGTGCGAATGGTTTATACGTGCCTCGATTTGCTAATGTGCCTGGAGATACAAAGAAGAGGGATTATATACGTGGATTTGGGTACCAAGGCGGAGCTTCCCGTGGACATTGGTCAGGGGAGGTGGACAACCAAAGTGTCGGTGGAGCATGGAAAGATGCCATATGCGAGCCGGGGTCATGGAACATAGGCTTTAGCGCATTTGGCGAAATACTGCCATATCATGAGAACAAAGTTTCGCTGGATACCTCGACAAAAGATAAATGGGGACTACCTATTTTGGCTATGGACGCCGAGATCAAAGAAAATGAAAAGAAGATACGCATTGATGCGAGCAATGAAATGAAAGAAATGCTTGAATCTATTGGTGTGAAGGAAGTAAATACTTATGATAATGGCTTCAGCATGGGACAGGGCATTCATGAAATGGGCACTGCGCGCATGGGGCATGATCCCAAAACATCTGTATTAAATAAACATAACCAGGTGTGGGATGCCACCAATGTTTTTGTGACCGATGGGGCATGTATGACATCGGCATCATGTGTCAATCCTTCATTGACCTATATGGCTTTAACGGCAAGGGCAGTAGATTATGCGGTAAGTGAATTGAAAAAGGGCAATATTTAGGGTAGGGCATGCCCAGGGCACGGTTTATGACTGGATTTCTCAACCATTAATGGCAAATATGTATCTTTAACAAAAAGGCTATGGATACACGACCTGATTTTCAGAACAAGGATCATCCTTCAGCACCCTATTGGCTGGATCGACTCCTTGTATTCTGTTATAAGGCGCTTGCATGGTTATTTTTGGGAATTTCTATTGGAGCTCTTATTGCCCAGGTCCAGGGATTTATGCCCATCTGGTTCTTTGTGATCCATCTCTTCGGATCGATTGGTATGGGCTGGTTATTCATACGGTTATTTTTTCTGTATAACGACCGTAAACGGGTATCAATGACTGTCGTTCATGGAACAAGTAATGAAAGAGCTGCTGTAGCCCGTCTTGACGCACTTTATACGGGCGGTGTACGCATGCTGGAGGAACGTGATCTGATGATTCTTGAACTAACTGTATTTCCAGTATATGGCATCCCTTATCAGACGACTATCAGCCAGTTTATGACAACTGCTGAAATTGACAAAGTGCAGGTAGCAGAAGCTGTTACTTTTTACGAAGATCCACAAGATCAGGGCTATGGTACTGTAGTTTCAGGATCACCAGTTGATGTAACCCGGTCGGACTTTAATACATTTCAGGCAGATAAAGTCTACCCCAAACGGCAAAGAACAGGGCTCTGGTTATTAATCGGACGCAGGCCAAATCTGTTTACACGAATGGCAAGTGCGGTACTGATCATCACGCTATTCAGCATCGGTTTTCTGTCACCCTATTGGATGACCGATAATGTAGTCTGGCTCGGTTTGAAAGTGCGCTATTTCCCCCAGAAATTGATTTTTCAGGACAAAGGTAACTTTAATCCTGTGGCATTTAGGAAATCCTATGATAGGGCCAGTCAATACATCGGGCAGCAGCGTATAGAGTCATGGCTTTTTTATAAGAGCTTCACACAGGTAACCTTAGAACCGTCAGATAATCCCGGTTTTGTCGAAAGTGTGACTATCAGAGGCAATTCCGTGGGCTGGGGCTTCATGAAGATGCCACTGGATGATCAGGACAGGATGTTTACGTTGGGATCAGCTCCTTATGACCTGCTCAAAAAAGCACTCGATGACGCTGCGACAGATCATGATATCGCGGATATTATGTACATCGGATTTCGCAGGGGCATCCGTTGGGGTACACGTGATCGTCGCATCGCTCCAGATTATTCACGCAATTATGTGGATATTCATATCGTATTTGAGGGTGGAAAGGAATCGCTGCACTATAATGGAAAAACCGGCGAGCGATTGCCTAGGTAAGTAAAAGTTGGGGTTTCACTAGGGAATACTAGCTAAGGACGCGGGGGAAGCTGATCACGCAATCATTGAGCTGATTTTCATGTTGTACTTATAAAAATAATATATATATTTGTTAAATGAGAATGACCGTGATGTTATAAAATCCTTTCTGTGCTTGGTTCTTAAGCATGATACGGTGTATGATTCGCACTGTATAATTTTGTATTGTTTAAATTTTAGGAATAATCTGAACGATTTGGCGAACAGGTAACTGTTGTTCCGTCCAGTCGTTTTACAATTTAAAAATTATGTCGAAAATACTAGGAAAAAAGGAAATAGAACAGTTTATTATCCACGGTTATGTTCGTATTGACAATGCATTTTCACAAGAAATTGCCGATGAGGTTTTAGCGGTTCTATGGAATGATTTGCCCTGTGATAGGTTTGATCCTGCCACCTGGACAGCGCCAGTGATCCGTTTGGGGATGTATACAGATGAACCTTTTGTGGAATCGTTAAATAGCAAAAAACTACATTTAATTTTTAACCAATTGGTTGGTGAAAATAAATGGATTCCTTGTCGGAATGTGGGTACATTCCCAGTGAGATTCCCGGCTATTGAACCGCCTAATGATACGGGCAAACACGTTGATGCAAGTTTCGCGGGCAATGAACCTGCTAATTTTTTAGAATGGTGTATCAATCTCAAATCAAAAGCACGAGCTTTACTAATGCTTGTGCTGTATTCAGATGTCAGCGAAAATGATGCACCCACGGTTATATATGAGGGTTCTCATATGGATGTTGCAAAGCTTTTATCCAAAGAAGGGGATTGGGGGCTTTCATTTATGGAACTCGCGGGCCGTCTGGACAACCTACCCAAGAAAAAGGAAGTCTATGCAACAGGTAAAGCAGGAACAATTTATTTATGTCATCCATTTTTAGTTCATTCTGCCCAACCACATCGTGGGACCATGCCCAAATTTATGGCACAACCGCCCTTGCTGTTAAAGGGGGAACTGTCTATTTCAGGTTCTGAGTCGGGGTATGCCCCAGTTGAACGGGCCATTCGTTTGGCATTAGACCTGTCAAACTAAATTTCACATACAAGAGGTTGCTGGATGTAACCTCTTGTTAGGAACATTGTATGCCTTTCAAATCTTGTTCTGTTTATTTTTCCGTCAGTTCACGGAGATTTGGTCATTTTTTAACCATAATCTTCTCCAGTACTTAGCAGGAGCAGAATGTATGTAGAATGTTTGTATATTTAACCCTAAATTTTGATTATGCGATTGATTGTACTTTTTATTTTGGTAAGTTCATTCACCATGCTGAGGGCACAGCATTTGATTCCATTTAATAAAAATGGAAAATATGGACTTTGCGACATCAACGGAAATATAAAAGTTGAACCTCAATATAACTATCTTTCATTTTTTAATGAAAAGGTAAAGGGCTACAGTATAGAGAGCGAGGGGCTGTTTGGACTGATGGGCGTTAATTTGCAGGTGGTTATTCCCCCTATGGCAGATCAACCTATTTTTGCCAGCGGGGATCACCTGATCGTAAAAAAGGGCAATGAATTGATATATTACGATAACGATTATAAAGAGGTTGAGCGGAGGGAGTTAAATCCGGTAGGACAAGAAAGCGGTCTTGTATATCCGGCTGAATATCCATCGCAATTGGGATATACACGGGAAGAAGTACTTGAGTTGTTCAAGGAAAAGTATGGAAATGTATACAAGTCCGTAAGACTGAACGTATTTTCTGCAAACAGTGCATATTTTCAGATCGAATCGCTTTCGGAAGGAACAAGAAAGAATGAGGGATTATTTCTGCCAAAGACAAAAACGTTGTTACGAAATGACGAGCAGATAAGTTATCAGTCCGCAGTCTGGATACCTTCGAAAAATTGTTATTATATCAGTATAACCCAAGCAGGTAATAACAAAGGAATTATTACAGAAGCAGGGCAGACCGTTTTTGAACCAAAACAGTATACCTATCTTGCTGTTATGCCTCAGTTTATCGCTTATACTGAATCGGAAACCGCTGCTAAAACAATCGCTTATTATTATATTATTCATTCTGGGAAATCGCTCAAAAATGAGTTTTCAAATTTTAGGCATTCAACAACCTTATCAAATCAAGGAAAAGAATTTGAGGTTTTTACAGCTGTCATCGAAAATCCAGATCTGCATCAGACAGAGCAGGTTTATATTGGTGAAAATGGAATGAAATACTACGATCTTGATTTCGTTAAATAAGTTCAGGAGGAATCATGCTGTTATTTGTGGATAGATCCAGTTCCAAAAGTGCTACGGCTAGATTTCTGTTCTGGATGGGTAGATCAGGTTCATTTCCTGTTTTGTGATTTCCAACAAATTCGAAGCCAAATGATCGGTAATAAGCAATGATTTTCCTGTTATCAGCCCAGGTATCCATCCGTATATACTTCAGGTTGTTTCGTATACCGTACAGTTTACTCCAGTGGAGGACCTTGGCAAATTGTTTTTGTCCTTTGAAATCGGGATTTACGACTATCCTGTGCAAATAGATAGCATCTCCTTTATCTCTTTCCTGCCAGATAAAAGGATCGCTAAGCTGTATGGAGAAAACACATAAAAGATCACCATGCTGCACAATCTTATATTGAAGACCATTGTTGATGTCCTTTTGTACGCCCTTTTCATCGATCTTTTCCCATACTTTGTATCCGTTTTTTCCTTGCAATTGCATAGCTTTTCGGAAAAGTTCGATCACCTTATTCCAGTCATTGTGAGTCGTGTTGCTAATATGAAAATCGTTCACTTCCATTTAATCTTTTTTATTTAATACCAGTTCCATTTGAATATTGCAGCGCTTATAAGGTGTGGGATGGCCTACTATTTTCTGAAAGCCCAGTTTATGGTATAAATTGATGGCAGCTTTCAGTATAGTATTGCTTTCCAAGTAAATTTTTGATGCGCCCATTTCTTTCGCTGAAGAGATAATGGCCTGGCCTAATAACCAACCAATGTTTTTCCCCTGTGCGGTAGGTGAAACAGCCATTTTTGCCATTTCATAATCATACTGAGCATCTTCCATTTTGATCAAGGCACAAACCCCTACAGGTTCACCATGGTACAGAGCGACTAATATTTTTCCACCTTTTTGTATTATATATTCTTCAGGATTGTCCAATGCTTTGTGATCAGTTTCTTCCAGCTCAAAGTAGGTCGAAATCCATTCTTCATTGAGCGATTTAAAAATAGGCTGATAGTGGGATTGATATTCCACAAGCTTTACATGCTTACTTTCACGGACCTTCTTTTGTTCAAGTACTCTTTTAAGTAGCGACTTTTGTTCCAACAAAAATTCCCATTCGGCAACAGCTTCCCAGAGATTATGGGTAGCCTCGGCAATGATACCGTCAATGGCCATTTCAATATCGTTGCATTGGATCCTGATCTTTTCCGTTAGTGAAGTCCCCTTATCGGTTAAGCCAACGATATTCCTTCGCTTGTCTTTGGATTTAAGATTATCTTTTACCAATCCAGCTTTAGCCATTTCCTTGATAATTTTGGTGACTGAAGGTTGTGAATGCCCAATTTCGTTTGCTATTGCAGTGATCGTTTTCTCACCATCCTTTGAGAGTAAAAAGAACACAGGAAACCATTTGGGCGAAAAACCATCCATACTATATTGTCTATATAACTGACTAGCATCGTCAGTGAGTTGGGATGTCATTAGACGTAACCTGCTTCCTAATGCAACTTTACCTGTTCTTTCAAATATTTCTGCCATAATATAATTATTTACATAACTAATTATGTAAATATAAGAAGTTTATATTATATAGCATAACTTATCCTTGGGATTTTATGCTGGGCGATGAGAATGGTTTTCGCTACGTTGAGATTTTGCTGCAGTAGTGAATTTCTTAAAGCTGGCCTTGTGATGTTATACCTATAATAGTAATAAGTCACCAATTATAGCTGTTTTATGTAGGCATTATGTAGGTATTATGTATCTTTTATTTAGGTGATTACTTATACATATTATATGGATAATTGTCTAGTTATAGATATAGTATCCTTACTATAATCTTAGAAGAAAGGCATACCAAAGAAACATTTTTGTGCCTCGATCGGACCCGGCGACGCTTCTTTCGAATCCGGATGCTGTTAAACAAGAAAAGCTAATCTTTCGATTAGCTTTTCTTTTGTGATCCCGCTGGGATTGGCTCAGCCCCGCAACTCCCGCGCATATCCCTGAGCCTCCCTCGGATCGAACCCGGCCGACGCTTCTTTCGAATCCGGATACTGTTAAACAAGAAAAGCTAATCTTTCGATTAGCTTTTCTTTTGTGATCCCGCTGGGATTCGAACCCAGGACCCATACATTAAAAGTGTATTGCTCTACCAGCTGAGCTACGGAATCTTACTTCTTTTTTAAACTTTCGTTCCTTGTTTGAAGTGATGCAAAAATAGGGCTTTACAGTCGCTCCTGCAAATATTTTTGCCCTAAAATTGTTGATGAAGCTCTAAAAAGCTGATTCTAAGTCTAAAAAATTAATTATCTTCCAATTCCATAATTTCTTCTGCCAACTGTTCCCACTGCTCCTGATACTGGGTCAACTGGGCTTTCATGGAATTGTACGAACGTGTAGTTTCCTGTAGCTGAGTAGCATCCGAATACACAGCTTCATCAGCTAGTTTCAGCTCCAGATCTTTGACCAGCATTTCCTGTTCTGCAATTTTTTGTTCACAAGCAGCAAGTTCTTTATTCTTTTTGTTCAGCAGGCGACTCCTGTCTTCTGAAAGATGTAACTTTTCTTTTTTGACTTTGGGTTCTTCTTTGATTTTCTTTTGGGGCTTGAGTTCTGTTCTTACCTCACGTTTTGCAGCCCATTCTTCGTATTCTTGGTAAGTGCCTGGATATTCTTTAATTTCTTTGTCTTCGATAAACCAAATTTTATTGGCAACATGATCCAGGAAATATCGGTCGTGGGAGACAACAATAAATGTTCCTTCATACTGTTGCAGCGCTTGAATCAAGATATTAACGGATTGCATGTCCAAGTGATTGGTCGGCTCATCGAGTGCCAGGAAATTGGCATCTGCCGTTAGTGCTTTTGCTAAAGCTACCCGTGATTTTTCACCTCCGGACAACACCTTGATTTTCTTGAAAGCATCATCACCGGTGAAGAGGAAACAGCCTAATATAGAGCGCAGCTCCGTTTCTGTATGCTTTGGTGCAAATGCCTGCAGTTCTGCGAGGATCGAGTTTTCTAAGTGAAGTGCCTCCAGTTGATGTTGTGCAAAGAATGTTTGCGTGACATTGTGCCCATGCTCTGCTTTGCCCTCAAATTGATTGTCTGCTCCTGCGACGATCCGGAGTAGGGTAGACTTCCCTTTACCATTGGCACCGATTAAAGCGATCTTGTCACCCTTTTCAATGATGGCAGAAGTATTTTTCAATATTTCCAGGTTCGGGTAGGACTTAGAAATATTTTCCAATGTCACCACATGGCGCCCTGATGGTTTTGAGAATTTAAAGCTGAAATTTACCGTTGGATTATCATCATCGACATCATCGATTTTCTCCATACGGTCCAAGGCTTTGATCCGCGACTGTGCCATTTTGGCTTTTGAGGCTTTGGCACGGAAACGCTCGATCAGGCGCTCTTCCTGCTTGATCTTTGCCTGCTGGTTTTTGAATTGATTTGCCTGCAGTTCATTTCTTAACTCCTTTTCTTCAAGGTAGAAACTATAATTACCTGCATAAAGAGTTAATTTTCCTTTTCGTGACTCTACCGTTTTCTTAATGATGCGGTCCAGAAAATATCTGTCGTGCGAGACAATGACAATGGCACCGTCAAAAGCCTGTAGATAGTTCTCAAGCCATTTGATCGATGGTAAGTCCATGTGGTTCGTCGGTTCATCCAGTAACAGGATATCCGGGGTCTGCAATAAAATTCGGGCAAGCATGACACGCATGCGCCAGCCCCCAGAAAAGGTTGCTAAAGGTCTCTTCTGTTCTTCCTCCGAAAATCCCAGACCTGCCAGGATCTCATGGGCTTTAAACTCAAGGTTATAGCCATCCAAAGCTTCAAATTCCAATTGCTTATCACTGAGTTTATTCAGGATATCATCTGAATAGTCTGTTTCTAATTTATGTAGCAGGTCCTCAATCTCAGCATGTAGCTGATTCTGGCGCTCGAAAGCTTCCATGGCTACGTACAAAATGCTTTTATCCGAGTGGTAGGACAGTAAGTCCTGATTCAGATAACCGATCTTAAGGTCCTTCGCCATGGATATCGACCCCGATGTTGGCGTATACTGTCCAACGATCAATCGTAACAGCGTAGACTTACCCGCTCCATTGGCACCGATCAGCCCAACTTTATCTCCAAGTTTGATGTGCCAATTAGCTTCATCATACAGGGCACGGGATCCTATTTCAAATGTTAAATTATTTATTGATATCATTTCAACTGCAAAAGTACAAAAGTAATGAATATTTCTTCTTGTTTGATTAACTTTGCCATTATGTATAAATTAGTCAAGCCTATATTCTTTACGATGAATCCAGAGCTGGCACACCATAAGGTGACCGGCGGGTTGAATGTCTTCTCCAAAATCTGGGGAGCCAAGCAATTATTGAATGCGATATATACGGTGGAAGATCCCCGTTTGGAACGTGAAGTTTTTGGTCTCAAATTTAAAAATCCTGTGGGTTTGGCTGCGGGTTTCGATAAAAATGCCGAATATATTGCTGATATGACTAATTTGGGATTTGGCTTTATCGAAATCGGTACCGTGACACCTAAACCACAGCCTGGAAATGATAAACCAAGAATGTTTCGTCTTGTACCGGATAAGGCGCTGATCAATCGGATGGGCTTCAATAACCAGGGGGCAGATGTTGCCGCGAATAGATTGAAAAATCTGAAAGATCGGAAAGGGCTGCTGATTGGCGGAAATATCGGCAAAAATAAAGTCACCCCTAACGATGAAGCCGTAAACGACTATATATATTGCTTCAATGCACTTTTTGATCATGTGGATTACTTTGTTGTGAACGTGAGTTCGCCAAATACCCCCGGTCTAAGGGATCTGCAGGAAAAAGAACCGCTAAAACATATCCTGCGCGCCCTGCAGGAACTGAATAATACGAAGGCAGCACCTAAACCCATCTTGCTCAAGATAGCACCAGACTTGACGAATAGCCAATTGGATGATATTGTCGAGATTGTGCTGGAAACCCGTATTGCCGGTGTGATTGCGACCAATACCACCATTTCTAGGGAAGGATTGAAGAGCCAGCAGGAATTGACACAGGAAGCAGGTGGAGTGAGCGGGCGCCCATTGACCAAACGCTCAACAGAAGTGATCCGTTACTTGAGTGAGAAATCAAACCGTGCATTCCCAATTATTGGTGTTGGCGGTATTCATTCTGCAAAAGACGCTATTGAAAAATTAGATGCTGGGGCCAGCCTTGTTCAAGTTTATACAGGATTTATTTATGAGGGCCCCGGATTGGTGGCGAACATCTGCAAAGGCCTGCTGCAGACAGGACGATAGATATTGCGATGGCTGTGGATTTTAACTTAAAAGATTTTTTGGATAAAAAGGTTGATACTTATAACCAACCCGGTTTTATACAGCACGACCCCATCTCCATTCCACATCAGTTTTCTGCCCGTCAGGATATTGAGATTATGGGTTTTTTGGCCTCGATAATGGCTTGGGGCCAACGGAAGACAATTATCAATAAATGCAATGAATTGATAAAAAGGATGGATGGAAGCCCTTATGAGTACATTATGCAGCATCGTGAGCAGGATCTAAAAAGCTTGCTTGGCTTTAAGCATCGTACCTTTAATGACACAGATATCCTCTATTTTGTATCTTTCTTCAAACAGCATTACCTTCAGTTTGAATCGTTGGAAGATGCCTTTCTGATCAGGCAGGAAACAAAAGAAAAGGTCGATCTTGAACAGGCCTTGAATACCTTTAAGGAATATTTCTTTTCGTTGCCCGATTATCCGCAGCGCACACGTAAACATATCAGTAGCCCAGCCCAAAAATCTACCGTCAAGCGCATCAATATGTTTTTACGTTGGATGGTGCGAAAAGATAACAAAGGGGTCGATTTTGGTATTTGGAACAGGTTGTCGCCACGCGACCTTATTTGTCCATGTGATGTGCACGTAGAACGTGTGGCTAGAAAGCTTGGCCTGATTACGCTGGATAAGGTCAACTGGAAAACCGCACTGGAATTGACCGGAAACCTTCGGTTACTGGACGCTGATGATCCCGTTAAATATGATTTTGCGTTATTTGGCTTAGGGGTGGAAAGAGAACTTTAAGATTCAGCGTCATTTTATTGGACATATATCCTTGTGCTATTGGCACAAATAAGTGCCCCCAATAGTATCTAACTTTTTGGGGGCAGTGTAATTAGGACAGGGGCTCCTGATGCTTGGCTTGGTCAATCTTGATCAATAGATCTACCAAACGGTTAGAATACCCGAATTCATTATCATACCAGCCTACGACTTTGACTAATCCGCCCACGATTGATGTCAGCTGGGCATCAAATACACAGGAATAGGGGTTGTTGATAATATCAACAGAGACGATGGGGTCTTCGGTATAATAAAGGACCTCTTTTAGTTCATTTTCAGCAGCAGCCCGAAATGTGGCGTTGATCTCTTGTACCGTAGTTTCCTTTTCGAGGGTACAGGTGAAGTCAGTCAAGGAGCCATTGAGCACAGGTACCCGTATACCCGCTCCGCCCAGTTTGTTTTGCAGGTGAGGAAAGACGTTGGTAATGGCTTTGGCGGCACCTGTTGTCGTCGGTATAATTGCCGAAGAGGCCGCTCGTGCTCTTCTGAGGTCTTTGTGCGGTGCATCATGGAGGTTCTGATCTCCCGTCATTGAATGTACTGTTGTGATGTATCCATCTTTAATGCCCCAATTGTCATCCAATATTTTGACCAAGGGTGCCACGTTGTTGGTGGTACATGAAGCATTGGATAGGATAGGTGCCGAAAGGTCGACAGTACGGTCGTTAATGCCCAGTACAATGGTCGGAATATCCTTGTCAGTGGGTGGGGCGGAGATAATCACTTTCTTGGCACCAGCGTTCAAATGTAGCTCTGCTTTGTCCCGACTGGTAAAATGACCTGTAGATTCAATGACGACATCGATGTTTAAAACTGACCAGGGCAGTAGAGCTGGATTCTTTTCCCTGGTCACCAAAATCGGATGACCGTTGACAATGATATGGTTCTCATCGTGGGATACAAGACCTGGAAAGGGACCGTGCACCGAGTCATACTTAAATAAGTGTGCCAATGTTTTTGTTTTCGTCAGATCGTTGATGACCACAACCTGAAGTTCATCAAGAGCGTTCCGCAGAAAGATGTTGCGCAGCGTGTTTCTACCGATGCGCCCGAATCCGTTTATGGCTATCTGTAGCATCTCAGCTTATTTATGAAATTGGCTTATCGCCTCATTTATATTTTTTTCACCTTCCCAGTGTGTTTTGAGCTTTCCGTCAGCACCATATACATAGTTTGCCGGAAATTGCGACGGAACGTGTATGCTCTGGATAAAGGTTTGGTCTTTATCTATCAGTACTTCCACGTTGGAAGATTTAGACAATTTTGGCGCAAATGTATCGAAGAAACCTAAGACCAACGCAGGGTCGTTCATAGAGATATAATAGATATTGACATCCTTTAAACGGTCAATGTTTTTTTCCAGCTCAGTGGCTTCATGCTGACAATGGCTACATCCTGGATCAAATAAAATAAACACCGTGTTTTTATCTTTGGCGACATTTTCGTTGGTAACACGTATTCCCGACCGAAGTTGATAAAACGTGAAATTAGGAAGTATCGCTGCCGGCTCTGATGACGGTGCTTGGGGGGCTTGAGCATGGTCATGTCCAGCGTGGTCCTGACTTTCCGCACTGCTTGCTTGGCTACTACTTTCTGCTGTTTGGCCTGTTGTTGTACTGCCATTATTATTGCATGAGTAAAGCATGCTTGCTGCTAATATTGCTGTTGCCCCTAAGATTATTTTTTTGTTCATAGACTACGTTTGATTTTAAACCAGTTTTAGTGATCTGTTATACTTTAGGTCCTGCTAATAAACGATTTGCATTCAAGCTTGGTTTATGGGAAAACATATCGTTTTTCAGGAACACCCTTATGACTTCAAAACTATGAAAAAAATAGGATTATGCAGTGTTCAATATGAAGTTATGACAGTTTGGTGGTTATCACTAAATATGGTTTGATCTAATGGATAAATACTGCAGTATATTCTTTACTCGGTGTCAGCCTCATGGGGTGGATTATCTGATTCAACGATGGAAGTTGACTCAACAATTGCTGGTGTACTCCGGCCAAATTCGATACCATAAACTTTCAGTAATACGCCAACACAGGATAAAATCAGGGGGCCAAATATCAGGCCGAGCATTCCGAAAAGGTTCAAACCCAATAGGACACCAAAGACTGTGATGAGCGGGTGAACATCTCCCAGTTTTTTCAATATCGTAAATCGAAGAATATTATCGATACTCCCGATAATAATGATACCATATAATGCCAAGCCTATGGCATTGCCAGACTGCCCATTGGCCAGTAGAAAGAGGGCTGCAGGAAGGTAGACAACCATGGTTCCTAAAATAGGGATGATCGTCGCTACTGCTGTTAAGATACCCAGAAAAATAGGGCTTTCCAATCCAAAGAACCAATAGCCCAGTCCTGCGACGATACCCTGACAGATCGCTAGGATCGGAATGCCAATGGCATTGGATTTAACCATCATATCAAATTCTTTCCATAATTCTGTCTTACTTGTTTTAGAGAATGGAATTGCATTATAAATTGTTTGTTCGAGCTGCTTGCTGCTGACCAACATAAAATAAAGTACAAATAAGGCGACTAAAACATTGACACCGACTTCAGCAACTGAATTGAGGATATTCGGGATGAATTTGGCAGCCCGCTGCAGTGCGCCAATTAAAGCTGTATCAGAAAGGTCAATATTGCTGAGATAAGGGCTGTCTTTGAAGTAGGTTTTAATGGAGTCAAATTTTTGAATGATCTCATTTTTATTGTTGATGACGTCGGTCACTTGTGGTACCATATAATTGATCAATAAGTATAATGGTCCCACCAGAAATATAATGGTCAGCAAAATCAACAGGATACTTGCTATAGACTTGTTCCAGCCTTTTTCTACCGTCAGTCTGAAGTTGACTTTTCGAAAAAGGACATATAATGTGATCGCACCTAAAAAACCCGGAAGGTAGTAAAACAAACTGGTGAATATTAAAATGCATATCAACAGAATGATGACGATAAGCATAATCTGGTTGATGGAATTGTTGTTTATTTGTTTGTATTTCATATACCTGGAATAAGTACTAGCTGATTAATGACTATTTTATCGTATGACAATATTCTTCAACAAAAGTTTTATCATGTTAAGTTAAACTTCCTTTTTTATAATTTCAATGATTTTTCGAATTTCTTTTTCTTGTTTGCTGGCGAATCCAAATCTTATCCCGCTCAACGATTTGGACTGATAGACAAGATGATTGGGGAGTATGATTCCCTGTTTTTCGATCTTTTTGGTCAATTGTGCCAAATTGATCTTTTTGTCCCATTCGGTCCAGATGGCCAAGCCTGATTCGGGAATATGTAAGGAGAGGACATCACCCAATTGTGATACCATCTGGGTTGCAAAGATATTTCTCCGCTCATTGTATAATTTTAGTGATTTCTTATGAAAGGCACTTAGGACACCATCGTCAATAAGCTCGGTCAAAACTTGCTGGGAAAGGGAATCGTTTTCTCTATCCAGTAGGAAGAGGTATTTACTGACTTCGCGAATAAGGTTTTCAGCAGCAAACACGAGACCATAGCGGAGGTTCGGGGTGAGGCCGGTACCAAAATGATGGAGGTAGATGACCCGGCCATACGGATCTTGTTCAATTAAGGTCGGTAATATTGACCTGCCAAAATTAAACATGGCTTCAAAATCATCTTCAACAATAATGAAATCATACTTCTCAGCCAGATCGATGATTCCGAGTCTTTTTTCCTGGCTTGTTATCCAAGTTGTGGGGAAATGATGTCGTGTGGACAGATATAACAGGCGGATCTTGGTGTTTTTACAGAGGGCCTCAAGATGATCCAGCGCCGGGCCATCATGCTCCATTGGGATGGTTTTGATCTGAGCACCGGCCAGTTGAAAGATCATGTTATTTTCCTGGTCGCCGAGATGGGTGGAGGCGACTGTATCAGATGGCCTGATCAAAGCCTTTGCGACGAGGTATTTGGCTGTATTATGACTGCGGGACACCAGTAAGTTTTTTGGAAGAAATGCTTGCTTTAATCCGTAATTGATATAATTACAAAGGCTCTGCTTAAAGTTTGAATCTGCCTGATATTCGTAAGCGTGACCGCAATACCGAAAAGCATTGGCCCTTTTGGTGCAGGCCGAAAATATGCCCGCTATTTTTGAGAATGGAATCAATCGCTCATCGGGAACTCCTGAATCCAATTGGTAAAGAAAAGACCTGGATGGGCTGCAATATTGATCGAGCAACTGGCTTTCTTCAAAAGTATAGGCGGCAGTTGGTGGAATGGGATAGGGGCCAGCATTGTGTCTATCATGCCGGGATTTGGCCGTGCGGTCGGCAGAAACAAAAGTCCCAATATTGGGCTTGATCTGGAGCCAGTTTTGATTGGCGAGTTCTTTAATGGCCGCAACGACGGTATTTCTATTCAGGCCAATCTGCCTGGCGATATGCCGTGTCCCCGGGAGTTTGGATTGGCTCAATAAAAGGCCCTGTTGTATAGCGAGAATAGTTTGCTGCACAACCTGCATAAATATGGGGGATTGATCGTTTTTGTCAATGCGAATAAAAGTACCAAAATCTATCTGCTCCACGTCACTTGTTTGTTTGCCGTGGGAAAGATAAGCATTTTTGCCAAATTCTAATTTTGATTTTGGGGCATGAGGACCTCCCTATAAATAGTCAGAATATCATATTGTTTGATAAAAAGTAGGGATGTGGTGTGCTGGGGACGATCTGGTTTAGCCGCTGCATTGGTAGAACGAGTACTTGATCTCGCTGTTTTATGAAAAAAAGGATGAGACCTTTTTCCCTTTCCATGGTTTGAAAATAAGCCCATAATCTTTCGTTTTTTTGGTTATAGAGCCGTAATATCCGCAATCGGCCCTATAACTAATATACAAAATAACTTTGGGAATCAATCAATTTATAAAAATTTGACTTCCCCGCTCTTCATCTTTTTCGATGGAGAGTGATACCGGAATCCGCTCTTTAAGCTCTTCAACATGGGAAATAATGCCCACGATTCTATTTTCTTTATGAAGATCCATCAATGTTTCGAAGACGATATTGACGGCATTGATATCCTGGGTGCCAAAGCCTTCATCTATAAAGAAGAATTTTTTTGCGGCCAGGGTATTGGATTGGACGCTTTCTGCCAGTGCCAGGGCAAGGCTAAGGGAGACCTGAAAGGCCTGACCTCCGGACAAGGTCTTCACACTCCGGCTTTTCCCTTCATTCAGATAGTCAATAATCTCGAAATCGTTGTTTTCATTCAGATGTAAGCTGAGCTGGTTACGGGTCATCCGATGAAATCTGATGTTGGCATGATCGCAGAGCTGACGTAAATAAATAGAGGAAACATACTGGACAAATCCAGCCCCTTTGAATAGGTTAAATAGCTGCTTGAGGTTATCATTACGTAGATTTAATTTGACCTGTTGTGCAAGTAAAACCTCTTTCTTCTCGTATGCAGTTTCGAGCTGGCTTAATTCCTGTGCGTATTTTGCCACATTTTCGGTAAGTAGTTTTAAGTGGCCTGCGCTGGCAACAAAAGCAGCTTCTTTTTGTTGAAAAAGTGTTTCGTCATAGACTTTGCCCATAAGTCTCCTGTCCAGCTGGAGCAGCTGGGATTTTGTGGTTTCGAGCTGAATCCGAAACTGTTCGAGTTCCTGCCGGATTTTCTGCACAGGCAGTTCTTCGGCCAGGGTTTCTTTTACCTGGCCAATATGTTCAAATTGTGAGGTAAGGAGAAGTTCCTGGATATGGCCATTAACCTGCGTTAGCTCTGTTGTAATAGTGGAAATCCGGCTGCTGATCGATTGTACAAAACTATTTTGGGCGGCAAACTGATTATTCAATGCATGTAATTTATCATTTAGGGAGGCATAGTCCTTCTCCAGCTGAAGGTTGGAAATTTTGAGTTGATTGTATTCACTTTCGACGATGGCCTGTTCCTGCAATTGGTAGTTTGACCAGTTCAATCGTTTTAAGTTGCCAACATTTTGATTGATTTGGGCCTTTTTGCTTGCTTCTTCCAATTCAAACTGTCCCAATGCTTTGCTGTATTTTTCTAGTTTCTCCTCAATGGATAGCAGGGTCGCCTGATGGCTGGTCATGGTTTGTTCCGTTGCAGCAATCTGGGATTCAATGCGGGTAAGCTCTTGTTTCTGTGATAGATAAAAGGAATCATCAGTACTGCTGTAGTTCGGCCATATAAACTGCTGCAGATGCAGTGCACATGAAGCTGTGTTAAGCTCGATCTGGGAGTTGAGATTATTTTGTTGTTCTTGTAAAGCTTGTTGTTTGAGTAGGAGTTTTTCAATCTCAAATTTCTGCTCGCGCTTACGTTTGATTTGTTCATTTGTCTCTGTGATCAGCCGGTCATTTTCTATCGTGTCCTGGGTAATATCTTGAATTTCGGCTATTTTAGGATGTTCAAGGGCGCCACATAAGGGGCAAGCTGACCCGGGGATGAGATTGGATGCGAAGTGAGACAGCCTTTGTTGTAATAATAAATGTGTTTTCTCATCATGGAGCATCTGGAGCTTGTCATCAAGTTCTTGCAATTCTAAGCGGTGCCGGTCGTTATATTTTTCGATGTCATTAACTAGACCTGCTAGTTCCTGTTTTACAGCTTTGATCGTACTATTTAGCTCAGCATTTTGTTTGTCCAATTCCGTTTTTTGCTGCTGAAGCGCCTGTTGTCTGGCGTACCATTGTCCGAGTTCCATAAGTTCACTGGCAACGGGTTTTGATTTTTTTAAGTTGTCGAGTACTTTTTCGGTATGCTGGATACTGGATTTGCACTGGATCTGCTGTTCTTTTGTTTCAAGGACAAAATTTCTGCCCTTTTCGGCACGTTCCTGCAAGCCCTTTATTTCGTTTGAAAATACCATGAGCTGGAGAATTAACTCGAGGTCCAGTTCATCGATCCGGCGTTCGGGCAAGCGTTCGTACTCCGCTTTCACCTGTTGCTGCTGAAGGGTTATCTGTTCAATAAGCTGTTGGATTTCTTCGAGTTTAGTCTTTGCAGCCGCGAGACGGCTTCCTTCAGCGCTGTTTTCTTTGTCGAGCTTTTCTTTTGTCGTAAGGATAGGTTGAAAATTGAGCTGTGCTTCTTCAAAGCGATTCAGACCTTGCTGCAAGCGCTCTTTTTCGCCTTGCTGATCAGATAGCTGTTGAAATAGGGATTTGATCCTGCTGTGCTCCGCAAAGCCTTCTTTTAGGTTTTTAAGTTCCTGGAACTCTTCTTGTAAAATGTTGTTCCTATGCTCCGCATGGGTGAAAGATTCCCGTTCAGCCTGGAGCCTGGCCTGGGTGGATTCAATGCGATCGGGTGTGATATCATCAAATCCAAGGAGCTGCCCATTGAGCTGATCCAGTTCGGATTGATTTTTTTTATAGAGATCGGATACTTTGTCCTGGAGGTCAAAGCGATGGAGCTGAAAGATCTCTTTCATCATATCGGTGCGTTCCTTTGCACCGAGCTCGATAAACTCTTTAAACTGTCCCTGTGGAATAATGATGGTTCTTTTGAAGTTCTCGTAACTTAATCCGATGATTTTTTGTGTGTTACTGCTTTCTAGTGGAACCCATTGTTCATTGCTTTTTTCGTATAGGACAACCGTTGTTGTCTTGACATCATCAAAGTTTTTGGAGTTCCGTTTGAACTCTCTGGTGACCTTAAATATGCGATTTTCAAAGTTGATGAAATCAAATTCCAGATAAGAACGATTGGATTTGAGATTCATCATGTTATAGGCGCGTCTATCCCGGGCATTTAACCGTTCCGTTTCGCCGTACAGGGCATAGGTAATCGCTTCCAATAAAGAAGATTTTCCGGAGCCCACCGCCCCAAAGATCCCAAAGAGCCCAACCTCGGATAAGGTGGAGAAATCAATGGTCTGGCGTTCCTGATAGGAATATATACCTTCTATAATTAACTTTAAAGGAATCATGATGTTAAGAATTTAGTATTTCGCGAAAAAGGTCAAGAATCTCGTCATTGGGAGTCTGGTTGGCATTTTTAGACCTGAAATAGTCCTGAAAGAGCAGGGAGATATCTTGCCCCAGATTGATCTCCTTGTTCTTCACTGTATGTTCATTATCCTGTTGCACCACGGGGATCAGGTATACTATACCGGCGTGGGTCTGGTAAATTAATTTACGGTCCTCAGCCTTTAAGAATGTTTGGGATTTCAGACTGAGCTCTACCCAGGTTTCCTGATTTTCAGCCAGCCAGGCAATACATTGACCGATGTCATCAAAGGATTTTCTGATCAATGCTTTTCCTTGCGTTAATGGTATTTTCTCGAATGTGACAAGGCTGTCCGGAACAGCATTTACTAAGGTTACATATTTGGTCTGTCCGGCTTCGGCAAAGCTGTAGCAAAGCGGAGAAGATGCGTATACCACAGGCCTATCAGGCGATCCGATGTTTTTGAACCCATGGATATGGCCCAGGGCGGTATATTGGATCTGGTTGGGGATTGATTCTGAATAGATCAGGTCAGCATTTCCGATTTTGATAGGTTTTTCTCCGTCAGGTTCCTCAATCAGGCTTGTCCCGATTTTGTTCATGTACAAATGGGCTGCCAATAGATTGACACCCTTGTGGTCACAGTAAGTATCCGCCAGCTTTTGCCAGTTCTTGGCCAGCACTTCATTTAGTTTAGCTTCTTTTTCCTCACCAAGATATTGTTTTAAACGGATCTCATTGGCGTATGCGGTATGCAGAATGCGAACCGGATAATCGTAATTGTTGATAGCCAGCTCGATGAATCCAGTGTCTGAACGGAGCACAGAAAATCCTTCAGTCGCAAAAGGGGTAACTATGGCATTTGGATGTCCTATTAAAATAATACCTGAAGCCCGAGCCAGGGGGTCGGGGGCGTCGATCAGGTTTGGGGAATCGTGATTTCCTGCTAGGGCTATCACTGGGCGCATCCCATTTTTTGACAGGCGTTTGATTGTTCTGTAAAACAATTCGATGGCCTCAACCCCAGGATTGAATGTGTCAAAAAGATCGCCGGCAATGATAACCAGATCGGCTTCTTGCTGATCAGCGATCTGGATGATCTCTTCCATCACCAAGTGCTGCTCGTCCATGCGTGAGAAGCTGTCCAGTCTTTTGCCCAAATGCCAGTCGGCAGTATGTAGTATTTTCATGATATGCCCTGCGTTTTACGTCAAACAGTACAAACTAAGATAAATTTGCCCTGATATGCAATTATAATTGTACCGTATGATTAAAATTTATGGTTAGATGAAGTTTGCTCCATCCAAGACTGATCCCTGGAGCCTTATTCCTGAGGCTATTTTATGAAAAAGATGGGTGTAAGGCAAAGCTAATTTTAGTCCATGTCGGAACAGCCAAGCTAACTAGCTGTACGGACAGGATGCTAAAATGTTAAAACATGTTAAATGCCCCGGCCAATAATCATTTAATGGTATTTTTAGCGCTCCAAATTAGGCTAATATATTTCGAAGACAATTTAGATTTATGCAAAAGGTTTACCTATGCTTGTGCTTTTTCTTGTTGATGTTGAGAGGAGGGAGCGCACAGGAGATACAGGCAATCAAAAACAAGACGGCTTATCCTTTTTTATTGAAAGATGGACCGCAGGGTGACAATGAAGGATATGTGCTGGAAGAGGAGAACGAGCTATCGCAGCAGGAAAAGGAATCTCAGGATTCTTTTGAGGCGGAAAAGAAGCCCGTCTTTGTGTTCTTACATGGTAGGAGCTTATCGGGAACAAACCTGAACCGAGTGAAACGTTATGGAGTACTTTATGCCATAGAAAAGGGGCAGGAAGTTCCAGGGATTATCGTCGCTCCACAATCGCGTGGAGGATGGGACCCGGATAAGGTGATGGAGGTTGTTGATTATGTTATTGCTCACTTTAATGCGGATCCTGACCGTATTTATATTTGTGGGATGAGTATGGGTGGATATGGAACCATGGATGTAGCCGGCAAATATCCTGAAAGAGTTGCTGCGGCAGTGGCCATATGTGGTGGTGGGTCCAGTCAGTACGCCGCTAATTTAACGCAGGTGCCCATATGGCTTCACCATGGAACGGCCGACCGTGCGGTGCCGATTTCAGAATCCCGAAAAATTATGAAAGCTATTAAAAAGGCAAATCCTGATGCTAATGTGCGCCTGAATGTTATTAAAGGAGGAACGCATGGAAGTGTTGAACGCTTATTCCATGATGATGCGATTTATAACTGGATGCTTAAGTTCAGGAAAAAGCAGCGTTCATAAGCTTCAAGGGGACAGGGTACCTGCCGAGCAGGATATAAAAACAAAAAAGCCTGATGTGTACCATCAGGCTTTTTTGTTTGCTGTAAATATTCTTTAATGGACTAAATCATATGCTTGCCGGTTAGTGGCATGACTTCTGGCGTATGCAGGCTAACCTTCATTGCTCTTGGCAAGCTGGGTCTTATTAAATTGTGCCATCAATATATTTGGCTGATGAATTAAATGGCTTTTGGCCAGGTATTCAGGATCGTCCGCATAAATGAATAAAAGTGTCCCATTTTTAATGGTATTGATAATAGGCTTTGCGTATTTGCGTGGTACAGCGGGACAACCGTAACTTTTGCCCAAGCGGCCCAAGCTAGCTATGGTTCCGGTGCTGCAATAATCGGCACCGTGCATCACGACATACCTTGCTTTGGCATTGTCATTGATGCCCTCTTCAAGACCATTGAGTACCAGTGAATAACCGTTTTCTCCATTATAGGTATTTTCAGTCATAAAAAATCCCAAGGAACTTTTCAGTGATTCCTGTTGATTTGAAAAATCTACGGCATAATTCTCTCCACTATTTTTTCCATGTGACACCAGTGTGTTGAAAAGAACTTTTTTACGGTTCAGATCCAGCACAACCAGCCTCTTTTCCGTCGATGCCAACGAAAAATCAATGACTGTCATGATGTTTTTGTTTTGTATCGGAAGTTCCTTTCTGCCTTCCATTGCTTGTCGGAATGCCTCGTATTTCAATACGGGACCTAAATTCATTTCATCATATAAGGAATCAACATCGGTGCGTTGACGTTCTACATTTATATGATGGGTAGTGGTTTGTTGATCTGTTGTTTTTAATTCTTCTTTTGATGACAGTGCTGTATTTAGTGCCATTAAAAGAAACATAAACGTATTTCCCATTCTCCTCCCTTTTCTGTAGATGTTTTTGCAAAAATAATCGTAAAGTTAATACATATTTGATTTACAGAATGTTAAATAGTGTTAATCAATCACTATAACGAGCGACGCAAGATCTTTTGACCTTTTATAAACAAATTGCGCATGGGATGACGCATTTCTGACACACATATGTGACTTAGGGACCGTTCCCAAGGTTTCACTGTATTCAATGATGCTTCCTTTCGGATCATTGGTCGGAACACCATGAATGTAGGCTCCAGCAGTAAAGCGTGTGGCATAAGGGGCAAAACCGCCATAAGTACGGGTTCCGTCTTTAAAATAGAACATTTTTGACTTATGTTCCTGTACCACAAACAGGCCTGTGGGTGTTTCCTGTGCATGAGGTGGCTTGTGTCTGCCGCTGGTCGCTGGGTTCATGCTACGTATAATCCATTCTTTACCAGATTTTTCTAGCGTACAGATATTCTGGTTCTTGACATCAACGATATTGATGATGTTGAATTGCACGCTGTCTTTGATCAGGCGTAGGTATTTTTTTGGAACGGTATATTGGCCTTCAAATGATACTCCGGCGATAGGGATTCGGGCTAATGTATCTGGCCCCTGTACCCGGACCAGCCATCCATCACGTCCATAGCGGACAGCTTTGTCCGTAGTCAGATCATATAATGGGGCAGCCTGGTATCTTTCGACATTGAAGCTATCGGATACGCGCCTATAGGCATCCCGCTGATAGTGCTGTATGGTAGGGGCTTCGCCATTTTCGTTTTGGTAATTCTGGAGTACAGCATACAAGGATGGGGTTTGTTGAAAATTTTCAACAAATGCTAGCTTTTCCTTGATTTTGTCCCATTGAAATTGCCGTGTGGTGTCTTTATATGGATAAGTGTCCGTTAAGGTGTATTTATCGTAACGTAATTCTTTTTTAAGGATAATATCATCAGCACTTAGCATTTTCGGCTTTTCTTGCTCTTTGTCAGGAGCGGTTTCCTGATGCTTGATGGGCTGCTCATTAGGATTGTTATCGGTGGTGTTTTTCTTTTCTTGCTGACATCCCAGTGATAGGAACAATAGGCTAAATAAGATACATGTTAATCCTTGCTTCATATATGGATTATCTAAATTATTGTTTTACTCTTTAAATATAAGAATAAAACACATTTTTTAAATGATTGGTAAAAAGTTAGTTTTGTCTTAATTAAGTAAAAGATATGCAAAAAATAGTGATATGTTCGGCTATGATGGTCAGTATGGACGGGGAATTGTTGATGGTCAGGAAAAAAGGTTCACTTTATTTTCAGCTGCCTGGTGGAAAGATGGCGATTGGGGAGGAGCAGGAGGAAACACTGGCAAGGGAGCTGAAAGAAGAACTTCAGCTTGATGTGAGCAACATAGACCTTCAGTTTATCGGTAAGCATATCACGGAAGCCGTCAATGAGCCTGATACATTGGTAGAGGGGAATATCTATTTGATTAGATTGAAAGAAAAATACGCTTTTATCCCTTATGAAGAGCTGGAGGAGGTGCAATGGATTAATAAGGCGAACTGGCGAAATTACAAATTGGCACATCTTGCCGCGGAATTTGTGGTTCCAAAATGGCTTGCGGATACTTTTGATGTTTGAATCAGTTCTTGTGAACAATTTAAATCTTTGTTTGTTAAAGCTTTATAAAAAAAGTGTTAACTAAATAATGATTATGGAAAATCACCTTTTAAAACAAGCGAAAGACTTTTTTGATGATGAGGTTCTCGCACACATGGGGCAAACATTAAACCAAGACAAGGAGCAGGTAAAGCGGGGGCTGGATGTGGTGGTTCCTTCTTTGTTTTTGGGATTGAGTCAGCAGTCGGATTCTGGGATTGGAATTTCCAGTATTTTGGATCAGGCTAAACAGCATTTTTCGAATTTTGATCTGAGCGAGCTTATGGGAGGTGGTCCGGTGGGAACGACAGCGGAAGTTCAGGCTGGAGAAAGTGGTCAGTCAACTTCTGGTCAGTTATTGACTTCCATATTTGGTGGTGGACTGGAAACGGTTTTAAGTACAGTTGCCGGTTACCTGGGCTTTAATGGGGAATCGGTCAAGAAATTGATGGGCTTGTCATTGCCAGCTATTTTTTCGAGCCTGACCAATAAGGGACAAAATTGGGATTCGAGTACAATTAGCCAGGTGCTGCAAGAAAATAAAACAGCGTTTGCTGCAGCTATCCCGGCAGGGTTAGGATTAGGTGCTTTTGGAAAATTATTTGATGGTGGGGCATTTTCAGCTCCTGAAGAAAAACTGCCTGAGGATATTGCTGTGCCTACGGATGCTGTCAAAGGTAGTGGGGTACCTCCGATACCAACTCCTATTGATCCAGCAACAGAATTGGCAGCACATAAAGAGCCTTTGTCTTTACCCAGGTCAGATGAGGGCAAAGCCGCGGTGGCAACAGGTTCATCAGGTGGAGGTGGTTGGTGGAAGATTCTTGTTGCATTGATCATTCTGGCGTTGCTCTGGTTTTTGTTTGGTAAAGGATGCAGTAGTGGTAAAAAAGAAGGTGCCACAGATACGAGCGTGAGCCAAGTACAGGTTGATCGCACTGACACCATGCTGAATGGGGCAACCAATGGCGCGGCCGGCGGGGTCGATCGCGAACGTCTGGAGGTGACTCTACCCACAGGTGTCAAACTGGCCGCATTTAAAGGTGGGATAGAGGATCAGCTGGTTCAATTTTTAAAATCAGATTACCAGTCACTTGGTGAAGATTCGTTAAAAAATACATGGTTTGATTTTGATTACCTGAATTTTGAAACTGGAACAGCGACGGTATTGCCCGAAAGTGAAGTGCAGCTGAGCAATTTAGCCGAAATCTTAAAAGCCTTTCCAGCGGCTCATGTCAAAATAGGTGGGTATACCGATAAAACAGGAAATGAAGATTTTAACAAGACCTTGTCTTTAAACCGGGCGAATGCAGTAAAAGATTACCTGGATAAAAAGGGACTCTCGGGTCAGGTGACCGGTGCTGAAGGTTATGGTTCGCAATTTGCTAAATATGCCGCTGATGCTCCTGAATCAGATCGGATATTGGACCGTCATGTCGCAGTCTCTGTAAGATAGTGTGATTGTGGAAAGAGCAGAACTGAAAAGTTCTGCTCTTTTTATTTAATCTACGAGGGTGCCATGCTGGCTTTTGTTGTGCCTGTATTTTCGTCTGAAATAGGTTAGCCTGCTTGTGTAAATCATGTTTTAGAAACTGTATACACAGGCTAACAGGAACTGTCCTGCGGATTTAGTGGGACTAAGATCATTCTTGATAAATTTTTCCCGGTTGCTTTTATCAATTCTGACTTCGGGGATAAATTTAAAACCGTGGTAGTTGTATTCAGCTGTTAGTGTAGTGGCCAGGATGTTGGCGCTGGGGACGTTGTTGTCCACCTCTTTATGGGTCTGAAAGAATTCCTCCCGCAGGCCTATCCCGAAATGTTCTGAAAAATGAAATCTTGGATAAAGTGCTATACCGGTATATCCACCATCATCTTTTTTCTTATACTGCGTTGCATTTAGTCCCAGAAAGAACTTTGATGTAAAGTCATAATTAGCGACCAAGTCGAGTAATGTTCCGGAAGAATAGTTTGCTTTGCCACCGACAGAAGATCCTGTGAGGAAGTTAAGATAGAAACTGCCCTTATCATTCGGTGTATAAGCCAGCTGAGAACCTACATGGGATACGCCATTCATATCTTGGTACACGTTCCAATCATTGAATATACCTATCATCAGTGCTATTTTGTCGGAGAAATTATAGGTCGCTTTTAAACCTGCATCCTGGAAGGGGCCTGCGCCAAAAAGATAGGAGGTTGAGTAATGGAAGTTGTAGGTGGGTGATATGACCTCAAAACCCACAAAGGTACCCATAAAACCAGCAGTAAGGTTTAGTTTATCGGTCAGGTCATAACCGATATAGAGATTTTGGATATGGAAACTATTTTTATCGTCGCCGGATTGCCCGTCACCATTGATGATGGAACGGTATTGTCCGCGCGGTCCAAAGGACAGTTCACCAACAAAAGATGCCTTTTTGATTTTCTTTTTTAGGGCGAGATCAACCATTCCGATAGAGACTGAATTGTTGTCTTCAGTAAAGTAAGTATTGATGTTTGGTTTATTCTGAAAGTCATATTTCCAATAAGTGTCTACTGATCCCGATATTTCTATTGGTTTTTCTTTGTTTTCTTCTTGTGATATGGATTTTTTTGAGATAAATATTGAAAAAATAATTAATGGAATGATCTTTTTCATGTTTTTGTGTGGTTTAAGTTTGATTTGTTTGTGGTTTTGTTGGTTTTTATTGTTTTTACTATAGGTTTTTGGTGTTTTGTATTTGTTTTGATGTGAAATTATGTAAAAAATATTATAAAAAATAATATTTGATAGTAATTTTTTAATAAAAACACTTTATATTTGTCAAAACAATAAGTAGTAAAGGGTTTTTGTCTTGTTTTTGTATTTTATCTAACAATTTATTGGTGTATTAATAAAAACTAATCAGTTTAAACAAATGAAAAAAATTATTCCACTTTCGGTTCTGGTACTTTTAGGTGTATTAGGACTTTTATTTCCCTCGATAGATTTAACGGCGTTGGACACAACAACATTCGATACCGGTGATACCGCCTGGTTGTTGACTTCTTCAGCGTTGGTATTGATCATGACACCCGGTCTAGCTTTTTTTTATGGCGGAATGGTCAGTAAAAAGAATGTGATCTCAACGATGATGCAGAGTTTTATCTGTATGTGCTTGATGACGATCTTATGGGTTATTTTCGGATTTAGTTTAGCTTTCGGTAATGACATTGGTGGTATTATCGGAGATCCCCGTACCTTCTTTATGATGAAGGGTACCCTGGGGAATATTGCTTGGGGAGCGCTGCCGACCATACCTTTGGTTTTATTTGCCATGTTTCAATTGAAATTTGCGATTATAACCCCGGCCCTCATTACGGGTGCATTTGCGGAACGTATCCGGTTTAATTCTTATATGTTGTTTATTATTCTGTTTGGTATCTTTATCTACATGCCGCTGGCACATGCAACCTGGCATCCAGAAGGGATTTTAGCCAAATTCGGAGTGCTTGACTTTGCCGGCGGGACTGTGGTGCATATGTCGGCGGGTTGGGCTGCATTGGCTGCAGCAATTTATTTAAAAGGCCGGAAGTCTCAAACACATAATCCTGCTCGTATCACGTATGTGATCTTAGGAACAGCCTTGCTTTGGTTTGGCTGGTTTGGATTCAATGCCGGTTCGGCCGGTGGTGCAAATAGCCTGGCGGCCTATGCTTTCGCCACAACAACTACCGCCTCCGCAATGGCGGCCATGGCATGGATCTTCGTCGACATCATCCGTGGGAAAAAACCATCGGCAATGGGTGCCTGCATCGGTGCTGTCGTGGGCTTGGTTGCTATCACACCGGCTGCTGGGTTTGTGAGCATTCCCCATGCTATGGTCATCGGTCTGATCGCTGCACTGATCAGTAATTTGGTTGTCTATTTAAGAAGTAAAACAAGTATCGATGATACCTTGGATGTATTTCCCTGTCATGGTGTAGGTGGGATGGTAGGCATGGTGTTGACGGGTGTTTTTGCGCATCATAATGTTAACCCTTTGGTGGTCGATAATGGCTTGTTTTTTGGTGAAACGAAATTGTTTTTTGCTCATACAGTAGCTTTATTTGCTGTTTCTTTCTTTGCTTTTGTAGGATCTTTGATCTTATTGAAAGTAACGGATCTGATTTCTCCTTTGCGTGTGGAAGAGACAGATGAAGAACTTGGGCTTGATGTGTCGCAGCACGCTGAAGCACTTTAATTGCTATCACATACGGTATGTTATCCCAAACACTGCCTTTTTACAAGGCCGTGTTTGGGATTTTTTTTGCACCTTTGCCAGGAACTGATGAAACTATGAAATTACATGTATAGCATGAATGAAACGATTAAGAACACCCTACGCTCGGATTTTGAGAAGATGATGCGCTATAGCTTACAAAAAAATGGCGATTTCGGTTTTGCTATCTTTGGTGACTATGCTGCATCTGTTCTCAATTTCTATGTTGGAAGCTCCATATTAATGCAAAATGAAAAGCCTGAGGCGGCATTGTTCCTGGCGAACTTATACAATGCAGGGATCAAGCATGTCATCAACGAACAAGATCTTCAGGAGATCGCTCATGTTTTGGCACAGGACCCAACGCTCAACTATCAGGTAATCGCCCCGATTTTTGACTAATGTTTTGTCCAGACTAAGTTTCCTGTCTCATAACCACATTGCAGGGCATAGGTCAGGAATTCATTTCTGACCTTATCAGGAATTTCTGTTTCCCTACCCAAAATCCACATATAATCCAGGTTGTCCCCGAACACGAGTGCATAGGTATAATCTGCTGTTACTTTAACGACATTGTAGCCTTTATAAAATGGGCAAAAAAAAGACACCTTCAATGCCCCTTCGTTAGGACTATTGACGAATTTAGCTTTTCCGATCGACTGTTTCCACCGCTCTTTTTCTTCAGAATACCCTTGATTGTTTACCCGGATGGTTCCATTTTTATTTTTGCTGTATTCAGCAGAGACTTGGCTAAGTCCTTTTTCCCAGTGGAAGTCCAGCCGTGCAATTTCGTGCCATTTTCCAAGATATTTATCCAAATCAAAAGGATCTACGACATCAGGGCGTGAAATTACTGGTTTTAGTGCATTGTATGCCACGGCCCCCAAAGCTGCTGTGACCAATAATAAAAGGGATTTTTTCTTGTCTATATTCATCTTTTGAATTTGTTTGTTGATAAAACAACAATTTTGATACGGATATGGTTTAGCCATACCAAGCTATTTTCTTAATTTTGTGACTTAAAAATTGTATTTGTGTATTCGAGGGAAGAGGAAAAGCAGCTAAAACAGTTGTTCTGGACCAAATTTGGACAGTTTATGGCTCTGCATTTGTCTGCTGATGGCGATAAAGTGAACTGGATCAACTATAAGACTGGGATCAAGCATCTGTATTTTAAAATGGATGCTGATAAAAAGCAGGCGCGGATTGCGGTCATCTGGTCTCATCCTGATGCTGGAATTCGGGCCCTGATGGCGGAACAGTTTCTTCAATATAAAGTAATACTGACGGATATCCTGGGTGAAGAGTGGGGCTGGGACATGGAGGCCAGCGATGCCTACGGCAAACCGATCTGCCAGATCTATCAAACATTGGACGGTTATAGTATTTTTAAAGAAGCGGATTGGGGCGAGCTTATTTCTTTTTTTAAACCCCGGATGATCGCTCTTGACGAATTCTGGTCCACCGCAAAATACGCATTCGATATTTTTAAATAATGTTAATTACTATTCTATAAATATATACAACAATGAGAAAAATGATCAAGGGTTTATTGGCTGTGGTGTTGTGTTTTCAACTTTCATCGGTATTCGCCTGGGGAACGATTGGGCATCGTGTTGTGGCTGAAATAGCTGAACGCCATTTGAATAAAAAAGCCAAGAAGAATATAGGAAAAATTATTGGACAGCAGAAATTGGCTTATTGGGCCAATTGGGGTGATTTTATAAAATCTGATCCTAATCCCGAATTAAAAAAACTGGGGAATGCACACTTCATCAATTTGAATTCCAACTTACCCTGGGCTGAATTTCAGCAAGGACTGGAAAATTCAGCCGATGAGAATCTGTATAAAACCGCTATTCGGATGGAAAAATCCCTTGCAGATAAAAATGCTACGCTCGATCAGCAAAAAGAAAATCTTTATTTCTTGATCCACATCCTGGGTGATGCACATCAGCCTATGCATGTAAGCCGTGCAGAAGATCAGGGTGGAAATAAGATCGAAGTCAGCTGGTTTGGTAAAAAATCAAACATACACCGTGTTTGGGACAGTGATCTGGTGGATAATGAAAAATATAGCTATACAGAGTATGCGACTGTTTTAGATGTCAAAAATAAAACTGAAAATGAGCAGCTGAGTGCTGGCGAATTGTCAAACTGGCTGTATGAATCAAATCAGCTTGCTGAAAAAATTTATGCCGATGTGGCCAACAATGCCAATTTATCCTATTCATATGTCTATCAGAATAAAGATGTGATGGAGCAATGTTTATTAAAGGGTGGTTTGCGCCTGGCGAAAGTGCTAAACCGTATATTTGGATAGGTCCTTCCATTTTTAAGAATAACTTATGTTCCCAATTGCTTTAGCTCATGGGACAACAAATAGCCGTATCATTACTTATAGTGATACGGCTATTTTGTTGTGGGACCATAAGTCCAGGGTGGGAATTATACATTTTTCTGCTTACATTTAAACAAAGGGTAGGGCTTGGTTGTTTCATGTCCACTGGCAATCTATTTTCAATGACTATTCCGCAACTGTTTAAAAAAATTGTGCCTTTTGCTAGGCCATACCGTCAATTGATTGTGTATACGTTGGTCCTGACAGCCATTGGTTCTTTTGCTGCGCAGATCAATGCTTTTATCTTGCGGTATACAGTAGATACCATTAATGCAATGATGGTTGCTAAAGAACCCTTGTCCAAGGGGATGTATATTGTAGGGATCATCAGTGCAATCCTATTGTTTAAGGAGGTGGTATACGCGTTAGTCCAATTTGGGCAGAAGTTCTATGGCGAGAAGCTTCGTATTTATATTGCGCGCGATTTTTCCCAATCCATTGTCAAACGAATCCTATCCTATAAATTGGCTTTTTATACCAGGACGGATAATGAAAGTGGGAAACTGGCTACACGGATAGATGCAGGAATAAGCTCGTTGACCCGTTTGGTGCAGAACTTTTTTATTGACATTCTTCCTTTATTTGCCAATGCAATCATTGCCCTGGCCTGTATGTTCTATGCGAATGTTTATGTTGGCCTGGTTGGCCTGGCCGTCATTCCATTGTATCTGTATATCAGTCAGAATCAGGCGTCAAAATTGACAGGTTTTAGGCGTCAGATGCGCAATTATCGTGAATCAAAGAATAATCGTATCATCAGTTTGATTGACTCTATTCTGGTCATTAAATCCTTTGTACGGGAGCCTGAAGAAGCAAAGCGTCATGAGAAAATCCAATATGAAATGACTGAAAATCAAATGGAAACCCGTAAAACCAGTTTTTTCTACGATAGCATCAAGAATTTTGTGGAACAGATTGCTGTGGTTATTATCATTGTGCTGACGGCCTATTTGGTCCTATCCGGACAGATTACCATTGGTGCCATTATGTTTCATATCATGTTGTTCAATAATGTTTCAGCCCCGATACGTCAATTGCACCGTATTTATGATGAAGTCAATGATGCTTTGATTTATTCAGAATCTTTTTTTGAGATTCTGGAATCTGATGATCAGATTGAATCACCGGGCAGTTATCGTCCTGCCAGAATAAAAGGACATCTGGAATTGAAACAGGTATTCTTTGAATATCCCAATGGAACACAGGCGCTGAAAGACGTTAATTTTTCGATTAAACCCAATGAGATTACAGCACTTGTCGGATTAAGTGGAGCTGGGAAGAGTACCATTATCAATCTCCTGGATAAATTCTATGAACCGACAAGGGGCCAGATCCTTTTGGATGGGGTGGATCTGGCCGATTATGATACAGCTTATTTACGGCAGCATATTGGCATGGTGCTGCAGCGCAATCATATCTTTAAGGGGACCATATTTGAAAATATTGAATATGGAAGAATGGGCAGTTCACAGGAGGAAATTGTCGCTGCGGCGAAAAAAGCTTATATTCATCAGCAGATCATGGAGCTACCCAAAGGATATGAATCGGATGCACAATCTCTTTCAGGAGGGCAGCAGCAACGGATTGCCATTGCCCGATTATTCTTAAAAGATCCACCTATTATTTTTCTGGATGAACCAACAGCGAATCTGGATGCCATTGCCACCGAGCAAATTAAAAACAGTTTGGATGCCATTAAAAAAGACCGTACCGTCATCATTGTGTCGCATAGTATTTCTCAGATTATAGATTCCAATGCGATCGTCGTGATGGAGAAAGGTCGGGTAGTGGAGCAAGGACAGCATGAGGATCTGTATAGGTTGAAAGGGACTTACTATCATATCTTCTCTGCGATGGCTAACAGCCTTAATTTGAACAAGATCAGCAGAACATTGCACATGGATGAAAATTGATGGTACAGGCTTTCTTAATTTGTACGGCTATGTAATATCATTCCAATAATAACGAGCATGATTCCAGCACAGGAGTACGCATTTGGCAGGGCAAGCTGTAATAAAATTATTTCGCCCACTAGGGCAAAGATCACCTCCATGGCCTGTGTTGCTTCGATGGCAGCGAGGGCTTTAGGGTTGGTACGGACCATGTCTGTTGCAGTAAAAAATAAGAGTGTGGCGATTACGCCTGAACAGATAGCCACCATCAGCGTCTGTACCAGTTGGCTCTCCATGGGAAGTCCCTGTTCCATGTAACCGAAAATGCTGATTATAATCCAAAAAGGCATGCTGCAGAGGGTCATACCTAGTGTTCGTTGAAATGCGTCTAAACTGTTGCCTGCAATTTGCATCATTTTACGGTTGCCCAAAGGATAGGCAATAGCGCCAATCAGCACGGGAACGCTGCCCAGCAGCATGGATTCGAGGGAGGTCGAGCGTGCTTCTGAAACCTGCATCAAGGCTATTCCCAAAAAAATAATTACTGAAAAAAGGAGCGAGGTTTTGGAAAACCTTTTTCGAGAAGCTTTTTTTTCTAGTAATGGACCGATAAACATGCCCGCGATAATGGTGAATTCAAAGGTGCTGTCAACCAGCCAGGAGGGACCAAAGCTTGCCCCGAAGGTAAGCGTTGCATAAAACAGGCCAAAGCCTATTGTGCTCCATAGCAACCATTGAAATAGGTTAGCGCTGATTGCCTGAAAGAGCGGGCCTATGTTACCCCGAATCCATACGATCATAAACAAGAAGGGAAGCATCCAGATAAAGCGTAATGCTGCAGTCCACTGCCAGCTTCCTCCAGAAATAGCCATGACGCGGTTTAGAACAAAGGTACTGGCAAAAAATAGCGATGCTAATATTCCTAAAAAAAGTGCCGTATTTTTATTTTTTTTTATTGTAAATTGGGATGGCATAAATAAGATGAATGTGCTGTCTGTTTATCAACTGTGAAAGTAAGTAAATGTCCGTTTAATCAGAAATGAAACAAAAAGTAATTGACTTTTATGGCGATTTTCTCATTTAAAATTCCTTATTTTGCCTAATCAATAAAACAAGTAGTAAGAAAATTAATCAAGATGATTATACAACCAAGAACTAGAGGTTTTATTTGTTTAACCTCGCATCCACAAGGGGCTGCGCAAAACATTAAAAATCAAATTGAATACGTGAAATCAAAGGGTGAGATCGCGAATGGTCCAAAGAAAGTACTTGTCATCGGTGCTTCCACCGGATTTGGTATTGCATCTAGGATTTCTGCAGCATTTGGTTCTGGAGCTGCTACAATCGGTGTATTTTTTGAAAAACCTGCAGCAGAAGGTAAGCCAGGAACTGCAGGCTGGTACAATTCAGCTGCTTTTGAAAAGGAAGCGCATGAAGCGGGATTATATGCCAAAAGCATCAATGGTGATGCTTTTTCTGATGAAATAAAACAGCAAACCATTGCCTTGATCAAAAAGGATCTGGGGCAAGTGGATTTAGTGGTTTATAGTTTAGCATCTCCACGTCGCACACATCCAAAAACTGGCGTTGCTCATGCTTCTGTTTTAAAACCAATACAGGAGCCTTTCACTAATAAAACTGTGGATTTTCATACGGGTGTTATTTCGGATATCACCATTCAGCCTGTTGAGAATGATGAGGATATTGCCAACACGGTTGCTGTAATGGGAGGAGAGGACTGGAAATTTTGGATTGAGGACCTGAAAGCTGCCGGTGTACTGGCGGATGGAGCAAAGACGGTTGCCTACTCTTATATTGGTCCAGAATTGACCTATCCGATCTATCGTAATGGAACTATCGGCCGGGCAAAAGATGATCTTGAAGGAACGGTGCCTGCGATCAATGCCATCCTCAGTGACCTGCATGGTGTCGCATATGTTTCTGTCAATAAAGCTTTAGTGACACAATCCAGTTCGGCCATTCCGGTGGTACCTTTGTATATTTCCTTGTTATATAAAGTGATGAAAGAAAAAGGTATCCATGAAGGTACGATTGAGCAGATGCAACGTTTGTTTGCTGAGCGTCTTTATACTGCTGATGGAAAAGTGTTGCTTGACGATAAAGGCCGTATCCGTGTGGATGATCTAGAAATGCGTGAAGATGTTCAGGCTGAGGTTGCTGCTCTTTGGGAAAAAGCAACGACAGAGAATTTGGCTGAAATATCGGATATTGAAGGTTATCGTAACGAGTTTTTTAATCTGTTCGGCTTTAATTTTGACGGTATAGACTACAATGCCGATACCAACGAAGTTGTTGCCGTACCAAGTATAGCGAACTCCTAAGTTCAGCAGACTTTATTATTAAATAAAAGAGCGGCAGATCATTGATCTGCCGCTCTTTTATTTAATAGCCAAATAGCGGTCAATTTCACCCGGGCAGCTACTAGACTATATTTTCTTTTTTGTTATACAATAGGTTTCCGACAAGGGCAAATCCTATGGCAACTAGGATTGTGCTGAAAGGATAGATGGCCGTCATCCCCATATTATTGGCGACAAAACCAATCAACGGTCCTGTGATTCCCAATGAGATGTCAATAAATAGGCCATAGGCCGCAAGGGCTGAACCTTGCTGGCTCTGATCCACCCTTTTGATGGCTTCAACACCGAGGGCTGGAAATACCAAAGAGAATCCTATGCCTGTCAGTGCAGCGCCCAGGAGAGTCCATATTGGATGGACCCCCACTGCAATGATCAATAGGCCCAGCGATTCAATAAAAAGGCTCGTCAATGCGACTCTTAAACCGCCATATTGATCAATTGCCTTATTGAACACAAGCCTTGTGAGTATAAAGAAAATACCAAAAATTGTTAGACAAGAAGCCCCATTTTGCCAGTTAAAATGCTCATAGTAAAGTGTCATAAAGGTAGAGATACTACCAAAACCAAGCCCGCCCAATGCCAGGCAGATTCCAAAAGGAGCGACGAGGATTAGCACCCGCTTAAAACTAATGGTTTCAGTTTTCTTGGAAGTTACCTGATACGGTATTTTAGATCTGCTGTATAGGTAACCCATGATCGCAATAGCACAGGTCAGTAAGCCCAATGATTCGTAACTGATATAATCGACCATCAATACGCCCAATGGGGCTCCCAGGGCTATAGCACCATAGCTGGCAATGCCATTGAATGAAATTGCTTTGGCGGCATGTTCCTCACCAAGTTCCAATAACGCCCAATTAATCGGGCTTGCACCCACCAGGCCTTCACCGATGCCTGTCAACAAGCGGGTGATCAGTAATAAACCCAGACTGACTGTGGGCTGTGATTTGCACAAAAAGACCAGCAGCAATAATAGACCAGCCAGCCCAAAAAAAAGCATGCTGCGCATGACAGATACTTTGGGTCCCCTGATGTCCACAATTTTTCCGGCATAACCGCGAAGCAAAAATGTGGCAATATATTGTACGCTAATGACTAATCCTGCTATAATCGTATTGAACCCTAAAATCTGATGAATAAAGATGGGCAGGGTCGCGAGTGATAGACCTATCGTGAAATAACCCAGAAAGGTTAATGAAACATAGCCTAAAATCTTTTGGTCGACCTCCCGAAAAGAAATTGTCATTTTAAAAAAATTTTAGGCAAAAATACACCTTTGGACTTGTTTCCAGAAATAAAATCAATAAGCTACTGTCTCTTTAATATCACAATTCTTTTCAAGCCATTCCTGGTCGAAGGCTTCGGCAGACATTTTTTTTCCCTGATAAATATAATAGACCTTTTCTGATTCTCCCTTTACTGGTGGGCCAGGAATTTTATTGATGATTTTTTCTTCGGGACAATCTTGTATCAGGGTCTGCTGGTTGTGTTGACGTGTCTTACAGGATGAACATATAAAAATTAGGGGCAGTAGATAAAATAGTGTATTCATGAGTTTAGCTTTAATTAAAATAGTTAACGTGGTTTAGTGCTGGAATGCGACACTAAATTAGCATAGGTGTCAACTTTTTGGCCGTTCTGTTGTTGTAATAGGTAAGCGATAAACGTTTCGCCGGCGCGACGGTCATGAGCAGCTTATAAAATGGTCAAGCTGGTCACGTTAGGTCATACGATTTTATTGGAAGCCTAAACAGAAACGGACATACAATAATAATATATTAGAAATAGAACAAATCATGAGAAGAAAAGCAACAGCCCTATGGCATGGCAATTTAAAGGAAGGCAAAGGAAATTTAACAACGGACAGCAGCGTATTGGATCATACACAATATTCATTTTCGACGCGGTTTGAAAATGGTATTGGAACAAATCCTGAAGAATTATTGGCTGCGGCACATGCTGGTTGTTTTACCATGCAGCTAAGTGCTTATTTAACTGAAAAGGGCTTTATTCCTGAAGAGTTAAAAACTGCAGCGACCATTGTCTTTGAAAATGGAGCTATTGTGCGGTCAGAGCTTGAATTGACGGGCCGTGTTCCAGGTATAGCCGAAAGTGAATTTCAGGAGATTGCTCATAAAGCGAAAGAGAACTGTCCGGTCAGTAAGGCCTTTAGTTTTGAAAAGACATTACAAATTAATTTGACTTCGTAAAAAGAAGTAGGCATGTATGGAGACGGTCCCGGTAATTGGTAGTCCGTTTTCATTGACTTGATCTAAGCGCGACAATTTTTATATGGCTAAAAAGTGTTGCGCTTTTTTCGTTTAAAAAAACAAAAGCTGTTACTTTGGAACAGATAGGGTCTAGGGTGATTTATTTGAGAAAGTTAAACAACAGAATTTTGGTACAGAAGAAGAAAATTAAATTAAATGCAGCAGCATTGCAGGAAAAGAACCAGGCGGAGGGCATGGCTTTCTTAGATGAAAATGCCACAAAGAAAGATGTGGTGGTCTGCAAGTCGGGGCTGCAATATAGAATATTAACTGCAGGTGCCGGAAAAGTGCCTACAAAAACAGCTAAAGTAATTTGCCATTATAGAGGCGAGCTCTTGGATGGAACCGTGTTTGACAGTTCTTATAAGCGTAAACGTCCGGAGACTTTTTATGTTAATGAACTTATAACGGGTTGGCAGGAGGCCATGTGTATGATGCCGGTAGGATCTATCTGGGAAGTTTATCTTCCACCAAGTTTGGCCTATGGCAAGGAAGAACTGTTGCCAAGAAAGGGGGGAGCATGTACCTTGTTGTTCCAAATTGAATTGATTGCCATTCTCTAATTGATGATGATGGCGCATAAAAACAGAAACGGCCTACATACATGTAGGCCGTTTCTGTTTTTAAGAGAATAAATATATTTATTCGATCTCTTTAATTTTTGCATTGATTTCAGCGGTTTTAGCTTCGTCCTGCATAAAAATATAGTAATTTTTCAAATTGTTCAAAGCGTCTACATTTTTAGGTTGTAGGGAAACTGCTTTTTCCAAATAGGGCAACACCGGTTGTAGTTCAGTCTTGATTTTACCTACTTCTGTATCGTATTGGGCTTGTGTCAATTTTCTGTTGTTATTAACAACATTCAATTGCTCACGTGTTTTGTTCATTAATGTGATCGCAAGATTGGTATTGGCCTCAAAGAAATCAGGGTCGATTTCCAATGCTTTTTTGTAAGCTGCAATCGCTGCTTCATCATTTTTTGCAGCTGACTGCGCGATGCCCAAATAATAGTTTAGACTTTTATTGTTCGGATCTTTGGCCAATTGGGAAGTGATTGCATCAATCGTTTCTTTTTCATGACCGGTAATCAAATTCAATTCGATATTTTGAGTCATAGCCGCATTGTCATCCGGATAAGCTTCGGCTGCTTTTTTTGCATATTCAAGAGCAGAAGTAGTATCCTGAATGGACAGATACAATTTAGGTAGGTCTACCATAATTGTTTTGTGCGATGAGAAATCCTTTCTTGGAATCAGGGCTTTATAACGTTCGATCGCATTTTTATAATCTTTATTGGATAATGCAGCTACGCCACTGTAATAAGTAACTAATGTGTCACCTGGAAGATAAGTCAAGGCCTTGGTGAAAGAATTGTAAGAATCAGCATATTTCTGTGCTTGATATTCTTCTGCACCGATATTGAAGTTGTACTGGCCAAGAATCTGCTCTGCAACGGTGATATTGGCCTTATTGGCACTATCCGTATCCAGTTCTTTTGCTTTAGCGATTCCGTCTTCTGCTAATTTCGCTAATTCAGCAGATTTGTCTATAGTTGAAAGGTTGGCATTTACTAAAGCATATACTGTCCAAGCTTCGGCATTGTCTTTTGTTTTTTCATGGACAACAGCGGCGTCGATAGCTTCTTTGGCTGTCTTTAGATTCGGTAGGCCTAATTCGGCTGTACCAGCTTCTTTCAACTCTTGAAATTTTGCCAATCCGCTTTTCGCCTTTTTGACATTACCAGATTGAGCAAATGAAACTGACGTAGATACTGTACCTATTGCCGCTAATAATAATAGAGATTTTAAATTCATATCTATTTAACTGTTAATTGATTCAATAATAAATTTACACGATCCAATTGCGATACATCGTCAATCAGCGTATAATATTTAGCTAATGCTTTTAATGCATTGACATCATAGGGTTTTATCTCATTGGCTTTCAAAAGATGTTCAATTGCTAAATCTTGAATATCCTGATTTGTTGGCTCTTTTAAAAGTGCCTCGAGATTAATTAAACCCAATGCCAAATTAGATTCATAGTTATTCGGATCTAACCTTAATACATTGTTATAATATTCTTTCGCTTTTTTTAGATCATTGGCATTCTCATAAGAATATCCAGCAATGTAATTTAACCCGACATTCTCTGGTTCCAGACGAATTGCATCCGTAATGACATTCAATATGGCATCATAAGAACCGTTTGCTGAATATACATCGATTAATCTAAAAAGTATCTGCTTATTCTCAGGGAATATTGCACGCCCTTTTTCTAGAACGTTGAGCACATCTTGTTTAGTACCTCCAAGCTCATAAATATGTGCTAATTCTAAAAAGTAATTGGGTTTGGGGTTTTCACTTTTGATAAGTTCGTCGTAATACTTGATCGAATTCATATAATCCTTGTTTTTGCCTGAGAGTACGGCTAGATTATATTTCAAGTCGTTATTTTTAAAGCCCAGAGAGTCTATGCGGAGATAGGACTTATAGGCAGAATCGAATTTATCTTCCTTTAAGGCCAATGCTCCTTTGTAGGATATGGCACCAGCTAGATTTTGACGCACATAATCCATCTCTGCCGGAAAATCCCGGCGGGCCTTTTTAGCATCCAAAAGCTTCAACGATCCAATGGCTTCATCTATAGGGTCCTGTTTGTATTGTTGTTGTCTAGTCGAGTCTGCCACAGCCAGTGCACTGTATACCAATGCCCTTAAAAGGTTGATATTGACAGAAGCGGAATCTTTTTTTGTTTTGAATGCTGCATCTGCAAACTTTCGGGCATTTTCTAGATTTTTAAATTCTCCAGTTTTGGTATATAAAGCAAAACTGTTGCTGCCCTCCTTCAAATTTGATTGGGCAGCAACAGTTAAACTACTTGCGGATATTATCAATGATATCAGTAAGTTTTTCATTAGAATATTTTGCTTTTTAGCTGAAATGATGCAATCATGAACGTAGCTTTTTTTCGTTTGTGAGCCAAACCTATGCCCATGATCGTCCATCCAGTTTATTCTTCGTTTGAATCCGTATTTTCTTCTGTATCTGTTGAAGTTTCACCATCTTCCAGTTCTTCATCAGATTCTTCTTCACGATCTACTTTAGTGATGGAAGCGATCTCATCATTATCTTTCAGATTGATGAGTCTGACACCTTGTGTGGCGCGTCCCATGACTCTTAATTCTTCAACCGCAATTCGGATAACAATACCTGATTTATTGATAATCATCAGGTCTTCGTCGTCAGTGACACCCTTGATGGCAACCAATTCACCTGTTTTATCGGTTACGTTGATGGTTTTCACACCTTTACCACCACGGTTTGTGACACGGTAATCTTCGATATCGGTACGTTTACCATATCCTTTTTCCGAAACGACTAATACAGTTGTCTCTGAATCATTTACACTAATCATGCCAATCACTTCATCGCTTTCGGAAGATAATGTGATCCCACGGACTCCTGTCGCGGTCCGGCCCATTGGGCGGACAGTGGATTCGTTGAAGCGAATTGCCCTTCCCGAACGCAGTGCCATCACAATTTCGCTGCTTCCTGTAGTCAAACATGCTTCGATCAATTGATCTCCTTCATTGATGTTAATTGCGTTGATACCATTGGCCCTCGGACGAGAATAAGCTTCTAAAGATGTTTTCTTGATGGTACCTTTCTTGGTACACATAATAATGAAGTTGTTTTCCAGATACTCTTGGTCTTTCAGATTCTTCACTAAGATAAACGCCTTTATTTTTTCCTCTTTAGGGACATTGATGATATTTTGAAGCGCACGGCCCCTGGAAGTCCGGCTTCCTTCAGGGATCTCAAATGCCCTCAGCCAGAAACAACGGCCAGCTTCGGTAAATAGGAGCATATAGTTGTGCGCTGAGGCGGTAATGATATGCTCGGTAAAATCTTCCTCACGTGTATTGGTGCCGATCGATCCACGACCACCACGACCCTGACGTTTGTATTCCGTCAGTGGTGTGCGTTTTACATAGCTATTATGCGAAATGGTAATAACAATCTCTTCGTCATCAATAAAATCTTCCATGCGCATATCTTCGGCAGAATGTACGATCTGTGACCGACGTTCATCACCATATTTTTCCTTGATTTCAATCAGCTCTTCTTTGATGATTTTCATGCGGAGCTCTTCGTCTGCCAATACAGCTTTCAAATAGTCGATTGTCTTCATCAATTCAGCATATTCTTCTTTGATCTTGTCTCTTTCCAGTCCTGTCAGACGACGAAGAGTCATGTCCAATATTGCACGAGCCTGAAGATCTGATAGACTGAATTTTTCCATTAATCCAACCCGCGCATCTTCCGGTGTTTCGGAGTTACGGATTAATTTGATGACTTCATCTAAATGATCCAATGCAATGAGGTATCCCTCTAAGATATGGGCACGTTTTTCTGCTTCCGCTAATTCAAAACGCGTACGTCTGACAATGACGTCATGTCTATGCTCCACAAACTCATGGATCATATCTTTCAGATTCAGGAGCTGAGGTCTTCCTTTAACTAAGGCAATGTTATTGACTGAGAAAGAGGTTTGTAGCGCAGTATATTTAAATAGGTTGTTTAAAACCACATTGGCATTAGCATCTCGTTTGATGTCATAGACGATGCGCATACCTGTACGATCAGATTCATCACGAATCGCCGAAATACCTTCCAATTTCTTTTCATTCACCAGTTCTGCTGTACGCTCGATCATATTGGCTTTATTCACTTGATAAGGAATTTCAGTCACAATGATCTGCTCTCTGCCAGATTTGGTGCTTTCTATTTCGGCCTTAGCACGCATGACGATACGGCCACGACCGGTATTGCAAGCGTCCTGTACACCGGCATACCCATAAATCAAGGCACCGGTAGGGAAGTCAGGCCCCTTGATATGTTGCATCAATTCCGGTACTTCAATATCACGATTTTCAATAAATGCAACCGTTCCGTCAATCACTTCGGATAAATTGTGCGGAGCCATATTGGTGGCCATACCCACAGCAATACCTGAAGCTCCATTGACCAGGAGGTTGGGAATACGGGTCGGCAATACAGTAGGTTCCTGTAAAGAGTCGTCAAAGTTATTTTGGAAATCAACAGTATCTTTGTTGATATCGGATAACATTTCTTCGGCAATCTTCTTCAGTCTTGCCTCAGTATAACGCATGGCCGCAGGAGGATCCCCATCAATGGAACCGTAGTTACCTTGGCCATCTACCAAGGGATAGCGCAAACTCCAATCTTGAGCCATACGAACCATGGTGTCATATACGGATGAATCACCGTGTGGGTGATATTTACCTAATACATCACCAACGATACGGGCAGACTTTTTATATGGTTTACCACTGGTAACCCCTAAGTCCAACATGCCGTAAAGAACACGTCTATGCACTGGTTTCATACCATCACGTGCATCAGGAAGGGCCCGGGAGACAATGACTGACATGGAGTAGTCAATGTACGCAGACTTCATCTGATCCTCGATATTGATAGGGATAATCCGGTCGTTTGCCGGAACAAGATTGTTGTCGTTTTCTGTTTCTTCAGCCATATGAATTTGGTTTCAATAAAACTAGTAAGCAAGCCTTCAATGTGGGTTGCTACGCATGCGAAGTTACAAAAATTTAACCTCAAAAGCGAATGATTCTAGCCCTAATATACACAAAAAAGACAATCTTTTATGGATTGTCTTGTACTTCTGTGCTATTGCTTTTATTTCAATTTTTTGAAACGTAAACGGATGGAATTACCGATGACAATAAGGTCAGAGAAGGCCATGCTGAGTGCGGCAAGCATGGGACCCAAAAAGCCCGTGGCAGCAAGTGGAATGGCAATGATATTGTAGGCAAAAGCCCAGAAAAGATTTTGCTTAATGGTAAGTAAGGTGTGATGACCTATTTTAAGCAGTTTTTGGATGGATTTTAAATCATTGTTCAACAACACCACTTTGGCCGATTGTATAGCGATATGTGTTGCATCTCCTAGGGAAATGCCTACATCAGCAGCAGTAAGTGCAGGGGCATCGTTGATGCCGTCGCCAACCATGGCCGTCGGTCCGTTCTTTTTTAAATCGGATAGGATCGTCAGTTTTTCGCGGGGTGATTTCTCCCAATAGACATCTGCAATACCTAGTTTTTGTGCCGTACGTTCACATTTACTTTGCCTGTCACCACTTAAAAGAATAGGGCGTATACCTTTGTCTTTTAAATACTGTATGAGTTCTTTTGCATAAGGTTTGAGCTGATCTTCCAGCACAATGCCTGCGATGACAACATCATTGATCGTTAACGTGAGATCGTATCGGTTAGAGTAGTCTTTCTTACCAATTTTAGCGTTGCAGATTGAATAGCTATTGCCATTCGTGTCTTTTGCAAAGATGCCTTGTCCCTTGATTTCATTCACCTCATTGAAAATGATGCGATAAGCTTTAACTTCTTTCAGTTGCTTACGGATCGATGTGGCAATGGGATGGCTTGAATAGCTTTCCAACTGGGCAATAATGGATTCCACCTGGGATTGTTCGATGCCAAAGGTTTGAATGGCTTTAATTTTAAAATTGCCGGTTGTGAGGGTACCTGTCTTATCGAAAACCATGTGCTTGAGTTCGGACATCTCCTCGATGGTACTACCACCTTTGATTAAGATGCCATGTTTTGCAGCCCTACCCAAGCCAACCATGACTGCTGTCGGTGTCGCCAGGCCCATGGCACAGGGACAGGATACCACCAGTGTTGCAATGGCATTCATCAATGATTGCTGTAGGGGCAATTGGGCTATAAAATAGGCAATAAAAAAAGTGAAAAATGATATCGCCACAACGATGGGTACAAAATAAGCCGCTACCTTATCGCCAAACTTTTGGATAGGTGGCTTTTTACGCTGCGCATCTTTAATTAATTGAATGATCTGATATAGAACGCTTTTTGATCCTACTTTTGTTGCTACGAGGCTAATATTACCTTCTGTGAGCAGCGTGCCGCCGACCACCGAATCGTATTTTGCTTTTTCAATGGGCAGGCTTTCACCTGTGATCATGGATTCGTCCACCCAGGCATGTCCCGTCAGGATGTCACCGTCCACAGGGATCTGACTGCCGCTATTCACTTTCAGGATGTCACCGGATTTAATGTCTTTGGCTGCTATTTCAATTTCCTGATCTCCCTGAATTTTAATGGATTTTACATCTTGGAAGCGGATAAGGTCCCTGATGGCAGAGGTAGTTTTTTTAACAGCGCGTTTTTCAAGTACATTCCCCATAAAAACCAGGGTAATAATGGTCGAGCAGGTTTCATAGAACTGAAAATCGTGACCAAGCTGGTAATAAGTTCCGATAGCACTGTATACAAAAGCTGCCGTTGCGCCCACAAAGATCAGAACATCCATGTTGGGCATTTTATTCCATAAGGACCGGACCGCACTAGTCCCAAAATAGAAACAGCCCATGAGGTAGACAGGAATACATAGTGCCAATTGAAAATAAGGGTCATGAAGTAAAGGTAAATCAATGAACATATGGCACCATAACGGAACGGTAAATAGTAAACAAAAGAAAAACTTTAATTCAATAGAATTCCAAAAATTACTTTTATTGCTACTGTCAGTGATTACTTTGTACCCTAACGATTCAATCCCTTTGACAACCTGGGGAATCCTATCGGAGGGGATATCAGAAAACTTAACTTCATCTGAAGAAAAATCAACGTAGATCTCTTTAGCTCCGCTGTTTTCCAGATATTTATGGATTGAAATGGCACAATTTGTACAGTGCATTCCGGTTACGTTCAGTTCAGTTTGCACGTTGGATTCCTTCATTTAATAGCCTGTAATGTCTTTAGGCAAAGATAAGTATTTCCCTATAAATGCTTTTTAGGCAAAGTGAAATTGTTGGCCTGCTGAAGTTCTTTATGCTAGTTAGATTGTAAAAAATCATCGATTGCAGGGGATAAATGATAGATTTGTAAATAAAAACAAATTTATCTAAGTTTAGAAATGACAAAATCTATTTCAATTTCCTTTATTGTACGCATCATTCTATGGGTTGTATTGACTGCATCTTTTGTGCCGTTGGCAGATGTTTACGAACAGAGAAAAACAATTCGGGATATTGCCTATGGATTGAATACGTTTTTAACAGCCAGCGTATTGATTTCAATCGGCCATTTTATCTTGGTCAAGCTCTATAATAGCCGAAATGAGCAGCAGGTCGTGCGAGGTAATTTTGTCTTGGGGATTACCCGTGTAGCTACGGTAGGGAATGTTTTCTTCATTATTGTCAGCCTGATGATCGCTATTGGTATCAATCCCAGGGATTTTATTACGAGCATGACTATTGTTGCTATGGCAATAGCCGTTATTTTTAGGGAATATATCACGAATATGATCTCAGGATTGATTATTATGTTTTCTGACCAATTTGCTGTGGGAGACCGGATCAAAATCGGGGAGTACCAGGGTAAAATTGTTGATATTACTTTAGCGAACCTGGTTGTGCGGGATGAGGATGATGATGCAGTCATGATTCCCAATAACCTGGTCTTCACGGCTACTTTAGTCAATAAGACGTCTCAAAAGTCCAATAAAATTGTGGTGAAATTTGAGCTACCGCTTGATCGTGCCGCTGCTGTAGAAGAATTGGAGTTGTATTTTAAGCCTTTGTTCCAAAATAACACCAACTTAGACCACGCACAGGGATTTACGGTTAAAATAGCTGATGTGGCTAAGGATTATATTAAATACAAGGTGGAAGTCAGTACGATTTCTTCCAGCAATAAGATTCACCAGCAGGTTCAGAGCAGTATACTGAATGAAGTATTGCAATTCAAAAAGTTATTTGGTTAGATCTTTCTGACCTTCACATTTTTAACAAAATGATGACTACCTTTTTCTAGAATAAGATCGGCACGGTACCGTGTTGGTAAGATATTTTTGAGCAGATTTGGTTTGTTGATCTCGTTCCAGATATTAACAGCCATGGCATGACTTTCGTCGACCGTCATATCGGCATATTTATGGAAAAATGAAGCTGGGTTCTGGAATGCGGTGGCACGAAGGGATTCGAATCTATTGGTATACCATTCTATCAGGTTTTTTTCACTGGCATGTACATAAATGGAATAATCGAAAAAATCGGATACGAAAACACTATGACCTTTGCGTGGGCGCTGTGAATTTACCTGAAGGACATTGATTCCTTCCACGATAAGAATATCGGGCTGTTCGATTATTTGCCGCTGCTCGTCGGGTAAGACATCATAGACCAAGTGACTATAGACGGGGACAGCAATTTTCGGCGCTCCAGATTTGACAGCGGAAAGAAAATGGATCAATCGTTTGGCATCATAGCTCTCTGGAAAGCCTTTGCGGTTTAGAATCCCCTTTTCGATGAGCAGTTGATTTGGATATAGGAAACCATCTGTTGTGACCAGGTCCACCTTTGGTTTGGAGGGGAGGAGACTTAAAACACGTTGCAGCACTCTGGCCGTTGTGCTTTTTCCCACAGCCACCGAGCCTGCAATACCAATAATGTATGGTAATTTGCTTTCTTCCTTGCCAAAAAAACGGTTGGTTCGCTGATGGAGGCTTTGAAAGCGATCGATGTGAATCTCCAGCAGATGACTCAATGGAAAATAGACCTCTTCAATTTCCTGATTTGTCAATGGTTCATTGAGGGCGTGCAGGTTTTCAAGATCTTCAGGACTGAAGTTGTGCAATACCTTTCCATTCAGATTTTTCCAATCCTCCCTTTTGATCGATCTAAAAGGAGAGTCTATTGCTATTTGTGGATCCAATTGCATCGCTGGCTTTTAATTTTTTGTGGGGACAAATATAAATAGTGTTATTGGTTATCCCAAGTAAGATGACAAATGATTTGAAGTTATTACAATGGGATTGGTCAGGATTTTATGAACAGGGCATTTCTCGGCTATTTTGAATAGTCTTTTCTGCTGTTCATCATCCAGGTCACCTTTAAAGCCGATATGACACTGTATATAAGTTGTCTGCTGTTGTTCGCTTGTCTGAATTTCGTGAGATAGGCGTACAATGACTTCTTCTAGTGGCCATTTCTTTCTGTCGGCATACATTCTTACAGTAATTGCCTTACAGCTACCCAGGGCGGACAGTAACAGTGGTGTTGGGTTGATGCCCTGATCCTGTCCGCCAAGATCTTCTGGTTCATCCACCATGATCTGGTGTTTGCCATACTGCACACTTGTGGTATAAGGTGTTTTCCCTATTTTAACAATAACATCGTTTTCCATTATTCTAATTAAAATTGCTGTTTATTCGTTGATATCTTCCAGTAAGCCTTCGATAATTAAACTACCTGTAGCAGGGTTTGTCGCCAGGGGTACATTATAAAGGTCGCATACGCGCATGAGCATCTGAATATCAGGTTCGTGTGCGTGCTTGCCAAGTGGGTCACGGAAAAAGATAATGCCATCCACTTTTCCTTCAGCGGCTAATGCGGCGATCTGTGCATCGCCGCCCATCGGGCCACTTAGCTTGAGCTCGACAGGTAACCCCGTTTTCTGGACATAAGAGCCCGTGGTGCCCGTTGCAATAATACTGGCTCGTTCCAGTAATTCTTGGTGATCTTTGACAAATGCGACCATCTCTGGTTTTTTGCCATCATGGGCAATTAGTGCTATTGTTTTTTTCATCAGCATGATCATTAATTTGTATTTGCAATTATTTCTTTTCTTTTATGGAGGCTGTGCTGCTAAGCTATTCTTCTAGATCTCAATGAATCTCCTGAGCTTTTGAATCATTGTCAATGCGTTTTTACCGTCAGTTTTTTTATTTAAAAAAGATGTAAGATATGATGATTGCTGCAATTACACCTGCGAGTTCAGCCAATAGGGCACAGGGCAATGCATGTCGGCTGCGTTTAATGCCAACGGCACCAAAATAAACAGCCAAAACATAAAATGTCGTTTCCGTAGATCCCTGAATGACACAGGCAACACGGGCGGCAAAGTCCATAGGACCTTTTGCGTTCATCAGATCAACCATTAACCCACGCGCTCCAGAACCACTTAGTGGTTTCATGAAAGCCACTGGCAAAGCATCCACAAAAGAAGTGTCTAATCCACAGAAGGCAATGGCCTGAGCAATTCCAGCCACGAGGTAATCCATGGTTCCGGATGCTCTGAAAACGGCTATGCCGACCAACATGGCTACCAGATAGGGAATGATTTTGACAGATACTTCAAACCCCTCTTTTGCACCTTCGATAAATGCGTCATATACATTGACCTTACGAAATAAGGCTAAACCGATAAAAGAGGTGAATAAGCTGAATAAAATCACATTGCCAAATACTTTACTGAAGATCTCAATTTCGGATTGTGGTAATCCCGAAAAGTAATACAGTAATCCACCAATAAACAAACCCATGGCACCTAAATAGCCCAATACCACCCGATTGAATAGATTAATTTTCTGATAAATTGATACTAAAATCAAGGCTACTAAGGTCGAAAAGAAGGTGGCGATTAAAATCGGTAAAAAGACATCCGAAGGATCGGGTGCCCCTGCTTCTTTACGATAAGCCATAATTGAAATCGGCAACAGTGTCAAGCTTGAAGCGTTGAGCACGATAAACATAATCTGTGCATTGGTTGCTGTGTCCTTGTCCGTATTCAGCTCCTGAAGTTCTTTCATGGCTTTAAGCCCCAGCGGGGTGGCAGCATTGTCCAGCCCGAGGGCGTTCGCTGAGAAGTTCATTAAGATGGAGCCAAGTGCTGGGTGGTTTTTTGGAACTTCGGGAAATAATTTATGGAAAAAAGGGCTGACAATTTTCGCGAAAATATTAATCATACCGCCTTTTTCACCGATTTTCATAATACCTAAGGCAAAACTCATCATCCCAATTAATCCTAAGGAGATTTCGGCTCCCGTTTTGGCACTGTCAAAGATTGAATTGACAATTTGTTGGAAGACTTCGGTATCCCCGAAAAAGATTAGTTTAATAAGGGCGACGGCAAATGTGATCAAGAAAAATGCAACCCAAACGTAGTTTAATGCCATATAGATTTAAATATGCGTAAAAGTAATCTTTTAGAATTTATCCATCAACTGGCTCCATGGATTTTTCTTTTTATTCTGGTTCTTCTCCTTGACAAGATGTTCGATAATATAGTCCAATGTATCTTCTTGTTCACTGATCAGTTTGTCGGATAGTGAGATGAGTTTTTGGATATTATTGGGCGAGGCAGCGTCCAACGAAGCGTTGATACTGGAAAGATTTAGTGGTTCTAGACGGATGTAATTCTGCTGTTTGCCATTATTATGGAACAATTGTCGAATGAAGAATTCAGTGCTTTCGGATGAAGCGCTGGTCATGATATCTACCAGGGCAGGACCGATCTGAATAGCCAATTTTTTTTTAAAATGCTCATAATTATAAGCGACTTTAGATATACCGGTGCCTAAGGACACCATAAACATATCGTTGATCTGGGTGCTGTTGAATGCTTTGAGTACCTCCAATAGTCCACAGATGGATGGATTTTGAGCAAATACACCACCATCGATGAGTGGGTATCTGGTTTTTGAGATTGAATATACTTCAGCAACAGGGAAAAACGTTGGGGCGGCTGAAGTTGCTTTGCACACGTCCTTGAGGTAGAAATCTCGGGCTTCACCATGTGTAATAGCCTTTTGCTGTCTGAAGAAATGATTCTTGCGCAGTTCGATATTATAAGCGGTAATGATACAGGGTTTGATCAGATGGCTTAACCGGGCATTTTGAAAATACTTGTCCAGGACATTGGAAAGTGGAGCATCTGAATATAATTCACTAACGAGTCCAAAACCACTGAGAAAACGCCGCCATTTGGAAGCATTAAAGATTTCGCTTCCGTGATTTACAAATAAGTTTAATGCATCGCGTGCGGAAAACTTAGGATGCGCAGGGTTACCATCCTCGGGATATAAGAGTATACTTGTCAGAATGCCACCGCTGCTTGTTCCGGCAATAAAGTCAAAGTAGGACGCAATCCGTGCATTTGGGTCCATTGTTTTTTTCTGCAATTTTTCCTCCAAAGCAACGAGCACCATAGCGGGAATGATACCTCGAATACCACCACCATCTAAGGCAAGGATGTTCTTCATATGCCAAAGCTATTTTTAATTCACGATACGTAAATATAAAGGATTAGGCGAAAAGTAAAAATTAAAAATGGTAAAATAAAAGAGACCCTAAGGGTGTAGTGCAACAACTTTAGGATCTCTGATGTTAGATGTCTGGATGACTATGACCAGCAGGGGCTAATTAAACCAGGCGAGCACTTCGTCTTTGGAAGGCATGCTTATATCTAGTTTTAATTTTTTGCGCATTCCGCCAAGGTCATTGAATACTTTATTTGGATTAGCTTCTTTTAAAGCTTCAATCGTGGTAAAGCCCATTTTTTGCAATGCAGGAACCCATGCTGCAGGAATGCCCTGATCTTCATAATCTTTGACATCAGCAATTTTGGCCACTTTCTCCGGACGCATTTGCGGGAAGAACAGCACTTCTTGAATCGAAGCATTATTGGTCAGGAACATGATAAGACGGTCCATACCTATACCTAGCCCAGAAGTAGGGGGCATACCGTATTCTAAAGCCCGTAAGAAATCCTGATCAATGAACATGGCTTCGTCATCACCTTTCTCCGAAAGGCGCAGTTGATCTTCAAAGCGCTCACGCTGATCAATAGGATCGTTCAGCTCAGAATAGGCATTGGCAATTTCTTTACCGCAGACCATTAATTCAAAACGTTCTGTTAGATCAGGGTTATCCCGATGTTTCTTTGTCAGCGGAGACATTTCCTTTGGATAATCAGTGATGAATGTGGGCTGGATGTAGTTTCCTTCACATTTAGCCCCAAAGATCTCATCGATGAGTTTACCTTTACCCATTGTTTCGTTCACGTCAATGCCCATTTCTTTTGCCGCATGACGAATTTCATCTTCAGATTTACCTGTAATATCAAATCCAGTAAACTCTTTGATGGAGTCGGTCATGGAAATACGCTTGTAAGGTGCTCTAAAGTCAATTTTGTGCTCACCAAAAGTTGCTTCAGTCGTGCCGTTCACTGCTAAGGCACAGTGTTCCAAAAGACGTTCGGTGAAATCCATCATCCAATTATAGTCTTTATAAGCGACATAAATTTCCATGGCTGTGAACTCTGGATTATGGGTACGGTCCATCCCTTCATTGCGGAAATTTTTGGAGAATTCATACACGCCATCAAAACCACCCACGATCAGTCTTTTTAAGTAAAGCTCATTGGCAATACGCAGGTATAATGGGATGTCCAGTGCATTGTGATGCGTGATAAATGGACGTGCCGCAGCTCCCCCGGGTATAGATTGAAGTACTGGTGTTTCGACCTCCATGTATCCAGCGTCATTAAAAAATTGACGCATGGCATTGAACAATTTGGTGCGTTTTACAAATATATCCTTGTTGGTAGGATTTACGATTAAATCCACATAACGCATTCTGTAGCGTTGTTCCGGATCTGTAAAGGCATCATAGGTTTTACCTTCAGCAGACTTGACAACTGGAAGAGGACGCAGTGATTTGGATAATACGGTGAATTCTTCAACATGTACTGCAATGGCTTCGGTCTGCGTCGTGAAAACATATCCTTTGATGCCAACGATATCCCCGATATCCAATAGTTTTTTGAAGACTACATTATAGAGGTCCTTATTTTCACCAGGACATACATCGTCACGCTTGATATAAGCCTGGATACGACCTGTAGCATCTTGAATTTCAAAAAATGATGCACTACCCATCACACGACGGCTCATGATGCGTCCGGCAATGGTAATGTTCTTATAATTTAATTTATCTCTATCGTAGTTTTCTAAAATATCGGCAGCATGCGCGTTGACGACAAATTCATTCGCCGGGAAGGGGTCAATACCCATATCCAACAACGATTGCATCGCCTGTCTTCTAAGTTGTTCCTGTTCGGATAATACAGTACTCATTCGGTATGAATAATATTTAAAATGTGAAAATCATGCAAAAATAGCCATTTTTTTCTATTCTTTTTATTGATTTTTTTCGAAAGCACTGTAGCGAAATCCAAACGCAGGTCGTTAGAGAATAAAAATAGTTAAATAGTGATATTACGAGGGGACATTCGACTATTTGATTTTAAGTTTTATAATTTTATTTTCGTTATTTGAAGCTTAATATTTAAATAGTTTAAGTGGGAATTATACAGTCATATTTTTATACTAAGAAGTTATCATCCTTACATGATGCCTTGGGCCGTTGCTTGCGAAATCGTGAGGATGGGAAGGCCTTTGTCTATAAAAAGTATTATGGCTATCTCATGGCAATTATCATTCGTTATGTCAAACAGGAAGTTGATGCGGAGGAACTCGTAAATGAGAGCTTTGTCCGGGTTTTTCGAAAATTAGACTCTTTCAATATGGATATTGATGAAGAGCATCTCGAAAAGTCCTTCAGGTCCTGGATTGGGCGGATTGCGGCGAATATCTCCATTGATTTTTTGAGAAGCAAGAAGCAGTTTTATTCTGTTGAAGATCTGGCTGAAGGGGATATACATACGCCAGCTGTCCAGCTGGACAGTCGATTGGAGGTCGATGAAATCATGCGGTTGTTGGACCAGCTTCCGGAGATCCAAAAGACTATTTTTAATCTCTATGAAATAGAAGGCTATTCACACGATGAAATCGCCCAAATGCTCAATATACCGGACAGTACTTCGCGTACTTATCTGACCAGGGCAAAGCAGAAACTAAGAAAATTATACTTGGATTATACAGGCGTAATTCAAGCGATAAGATAAATATTGTTGTTACAATGAAAGGCAATAAGAAAAAAGAATTGATTGAAGAGATTGTTGGGCGATTGAAAGATCATGAGCTACCCTACAGGGAAGGCTCTTGGGAAAAATTTGCTTCAAAATATGGGACTGCGGCTGGATCTTCATCGAATTGGAAATATTGGAGTGCGGCTGCGGCAGTGCTCCTGTGTTTTGGTGTGGGGTATTGGGGGCTTGAGAATAATAATACGTTCGTAAATTCACCTTCAGTTTCCTTGAATGACAGCAGAGAAAAACATGAAGTTTTAGCGGACAGTAAAGATTTAAAAGAGTCTATTCAGCGTTCTTTGTCTGAGGTGACAAAAGAAAAAGGATTAACCTCAGAAGAGCTTTATCTGGAAAAACCGTTTACGTATTCTAAAATAGAAGATCGTATTCCTGAAGGGGAGCTGCCGTTTGGGGAATTAAATCCGCCGCGCACAATCGGTGGACATGACATTACATTGTCCAGCACTTTAGCGGGGATAGGCAGTAAATCCATGCAATTGAAAAAAAATACTTTCACTGCACAGGTCAGCTCGGAAGAGGGGGATGTTGCTGAAGCGAAGGAAGTCATGAATAGTGCTGAAGTGGATAAACAGCCGCAGCAAGCTGCGCTGCATACAAATCCACAGAGCCAAACACAGCGTGATGCTGCCAGACTTTCTCAACTTTATGCTTCCCAGCATAAGGATACGGGAAATAGCATCGTTTTAAATAAAGGTGGTCAGGAACGAAAATGGGAAATGGGTGCATTTGTTTCTCCAGCTTCGACTTCTGAGAGTATCACATTGGGGGGCGGTGTTGCCTTGGCTTATCATGTGTCCAACAAGGTCAGTATCCGTTCGGGCGCTTCCATCCAGCATTATGGGGCTGTCTCAGGAAATAGTCCCATTACGCCAGCGACTGCATCGAATTCATTTGTTGCAGATGCACCAAACTATATCTCGCAGCCGACCCTTAATAATTCTTTTGTGATGCGGACAGCGGATGCAAAAAGTGCCAAGAGTAATGAGCGCGTTTCGGGTAAGATTCTGACAGTAGATATTCCGGTGGATGTCCGCTATGCAATCAATAAGCATTTTTACACTTCTGTTGGGGTGTCATATGTTGGGGTTTTGGACCAGGAACGTTCTACCATCTATGAAACCAATAATACAGAATATAAGCAGAAATCTACTGAAAAGAATGTGGATGATAAGGGGATGAATGGTTTTGTCAATCTTTCAATTGGCCGCAAACAACAGGTCGGGAAACTCTCCATCTCTGTCGAACCCTATTACAAGGTGCCATTGGGGGGATTAAGGTCTTCGGATCTGAATTACAGCAACGGTGGCGTGAAAATTATTACGAGCTTCTAAAGCTTCAGATTTTATTTACAAACAGCCCCCATGAATCCAAAGATTCATGGGGGCTGTTTGTTTTCAGTATTGCAGGCATATATTACAGCTCATCCACGCGGACCCAGCCCATTCCTGCTGCTTTTGCGCCTTCCACACCCGGAACACCATCTTCATAAACCAAGCATTTTTCGGGAGCGACACCCAATTTGGTGGCTGCCAATAAGAACGGTTGGGGAGAAGGTTTCCCTTCTGCTGTATCTCCAGCACAGACTAATGCTTGCAGATCATCCCAAACATCAATGGTTGTCAGAGTCATGGATAATGTTGTCCGTGTTCCACCGGATACAGCGGCAATATGTTTTTTCCCTTTTTGATATTTTAGATGCTCAACAACGTAATCCACTGGTTTTGTTTTAAAAACATATTCATCCCGGAAGATCGTGGATTTTAGTGTTGAAAATTCTTGATAGTCGAAGTCCACACCATAGCGTTTGCTGATTTCTTCGGCAACAGCAACGGTAGGCCAGCCAGCTGTTTCATCAATAAGATTGACATCCAATTCTACGCCATATTGTTTAGCGGCAGCTTTGTAAGCTTGTTTGTGGGCATCCATATTATCGGCCAATGTGCCATCGACATCAAATAGTAGTGCATCGTAGGATTCGGCAAGAAGGTTTAGCAATTCAAATTTGCGTTGTGATTCAGGTGACATATTTTTTAATAGTGAATGGCAAAATTATAAATTATAATCGGAAGCACAAATATCCGATGAAGTATAATACAGCAAGACGCCCTTCTCAGATGGAGAAGGGCGTCTTGCTTTTTATGCACTGTTTGGAAATGCAGGAAACTTATGTTTAATGTGCACTTAAGTTTTTCGCTTTTTCTTCGTCGAAATTCGCTTCCAACTCAGCTAACTTTTTCTTGCCATAAGCCATTCTTGTGATGACAACGAACAGTACTGGAACGATAAAGATCGCCAATAGTGTTGCGGCTGTCATTCCACCAAATACCGTCCAACCAATGGTTTGACGTGAAATTGCACCAGCACCATGGGATAACATCAATGGAATAATACCCAGGATGAAGGCAAAGGATGTCATGATAATCGGACGTAGACGTAGCTTGACAGCATCCAAGGTCGCATCATAGAGGTTCATACCAATATCTACCCGTTCTTTGGCAAATTCGACAATCAGGATCGCATTCTTTGCCGCAAGACCAATGATGGTCACCAGTCCGATCTGCGCATAAATATTATTGTCTAACGAAGGTATTAACGTTAAGGTCAAGATTGCTCCGAATACACCTAAAGGAACCGATAGGAGGATAGAGAATGGAACAGACCAGCTTTCGTATAATGCCGCCAATAATAAGAATACAAAAAGGATACAGAGTGCAAAGATCTGGATGGTCTTTGAGCCTGACTGCATCTCTTGTAAAGAAAGACCCGAGAATTGGTAGTCAAAACCTTCAGGTAAGGTTTGTGCAGCCACTTCTTGTAAAGCTTTCAATGCATCCCCGGAAGAATAACCCGGAGCCGAACTACCATTGATCTCAATACTTCTAAAGATGTTGTAGTGATTAATGATAGAAGGCATGGTAATCAACTCGTATTTCACGAGGGTACCCATTGGTACAGGATTGCCTAATGTATTGTTGACATACAATTTGTTGATATCCTCAATATTCATCCGGTACGGCATGTCTGCTTGTGTCACCACGCGGTAACTACGGCCATATTTCGTGAAATCGTTCACATAGCTACTTCCCAAATAAGCTGAGATGGTTGAGTAGATACTTGAGATAGGAACACCCATGCGTTTGGCCTGTTCACGATTGACCTCCAACTTATAGTTTGGTGAATTGGAGTTGAACATGGTATAGGCCATTCCAATTTCCGGACGCTGATTGGCGGCCATCAAGAATTTACCCACGGTAGCCTCAAAGTCTTTAATATTCACTGTTTGCAAATCTTGAACTTGCAGGGAGAAACCTCCAGATGTACCAAGTCCAGGGATTGCTGGTGGTGTTACCGCCAATACTTTGGCTTTGGTATAGGCCATATATTTACCCATGATCATACCGGCAATATCATTAGCAGTACGGGTACGCTGTTCCCAAGGTTTCAGTGACACGAACAGTGTTGCACCATTGGGCTTAAATGCCCTGTTCAAGATATTGATACCCGAGATCGCTGTTACATATTTGATCTCTGGGAAAGTTTTATGCAGATCTTCCTCAATTTCCTTAAGTACGGCATTCGTACGGGCTGAGGATGAACCTTCGGGTAGGGTGACCCCAGCAAAGAACGCTCCACCATCTTCCGATGGAATAAACCCGGTAGGTTTGGTGGTAAACATCCAGCCTGTTCCGATGAAGATACACAGCAGGATAATCAATACAAGCGGTGCTTTTTTAATAGCCTGTTTGACACCTCTTGAATATTTAATGGTTACTTTTTCGAACCATACGTTGAATTTATAAAAGAACTTATTCAAACCTCTTGCACCTTCATGTACTGCTGTTGGTTTCAATAAAATTGAACATAGGGCAGGTGTCAAGGAAAGGGCAATAAATGCTGATAACATAACGGATACGGCAATCGTAATGGCAAATTGTTGATACAATTTACCGACCATTCCCGGAATAAATCCTACGGGAACGAATACGGCAGCCAAAATTAAAGCAATCGCAATTACAGGAGCTGTAATATCGGCCATAGCCCGTCGGGTCGCTTCTTTTGCGTCCAGTTTGTAATGGTCAATGTAATGCTGTACCGCTTCCACCACAACGATGGCATCATCCACCACAATACCAATCGCCAATACAAAGGCAAGCATTGTCAAGTTGTTGACCGAAAAGCCAAACATCAGGAAGAAGATGAATGTACCGATAATGGATACAGGGATCGCCAATACGGGAATTAATGTTGCCCTCCAGCTCTGCAAGAAGAAGAAGACCACGATCGTTACGAGAATCAAGGCCTCTACTAAGGTGTGAATAACAGATGAAATCGAGGCGTTTACGACTGAAACCGTTTCATAACTGATGGTATAGTCAACATCAGTCGGAAAGGATTGCTTCAATTTTTCTAAAGTCGCAACTATACCCTCAGCTGATTCAACGGCATTTCCTCCTGGAGTTTGACTGATCATCATGGCTGATGAGTTCATGCCGTTTACGGTGGAAGATGTACCATAATTAAATTGTCCAAGTTCCACGCGGGCAACGTCTTTTAGCAATACAATGGATCCGTCTCTGTTGGTCTTGACCACAATATTTTCAAAATCTTCTGGATTAGAGAGGTCACTGTCTGTGATGACTGGATATTCAAAAACGGTTGATGACTCTTGCGGGCGTCCACCGACGCTACCACCTGGGATGCGTGAGTTCTGTTCAGCAATTGCTGTGGATACATCAGCAGGGGTCATACTCAAATTCGCCAATTTATTGGCATCTAGCCATACACGCATTGAAAATGGCTGACCAAAAGCGGTCACATCCCCCACACCTGTAACACGCAATAAAGCGTCTTTGACATACAAGTTGTTGTAATTGGCCAGGAAATTTTCATCTCTGGTTCCTTTCGGAGATGTCAACGCGACCAGCATCAAGATATCTGTGTTCGCCTTACGGGTGGTGATCCCCAAACGTCTTACAGCCTCCGGAAGGGAAGGTTCGGCAATACCCACACGGTTTTGTACGTCCAAGGTAGCGATATCAATATCGGTACCAACTTCAAATGTGACAGTAATTGTTGCTTGACCATTTGAAGTACTATTTGACGACATATAAATCATGCCTGGTGTACCATTAATCTGGCTCTCAATGAGCGTCGTTACGGTCTGCTCAACCGTCTGTGCATCTGCTCCAGTATAATTGGCTGTAACCGTTACAGTTGGAGGTGCAATAGAAGGGTACTGGCTAATTGGCAATGTTGATACCGCAATAATCCCGATAATGGAAATTAAGATCGAAATAACGATTGCGGTAACAGGCCTCTTAATAAATACTTCTGAAATCATTCTATATTTTTTAGATTCTCTTTAAAAATTAATGCTGTTATTTTCCTTGTGGAGCTCCCTTTGCAGCTTGTTGTGCCGCAACTGCAGCATCCACAACCTTAACACCATTCTGGACATTCATGGTACCATCGACAATGATCTTTTCACCGTCTTTGACACCTTCTTTGATAACGATTTTATCTCCAGCTTTGATACCCAATTTTACCTGGCGTATTTCAGCTTTACTGCTATCGTTGACAGCATATAAATTGAAGACACCAAGTTGTTCGAAGATTGCTTTGTAAGGAACGACAATTTCTTCGGTTGCTGACGTTGAGGAAACATTCATTGTTAAGTTCATTCCAGCTCTTAATGCATTGGAATTGTTTGGGAAAGTAGCTCTGACTTTAATCGTTCCTGTTGCTGGGTCTACAGCCCGGTCAATTGTGGTGATCGTTCCTTTACCTTCGTAGGTATTGCCGTCAGGTAACACAATGGCAAGATCTGAAGATGAACGGCTGCTTTGAAGCTGAGCAAACTTGCTGATATCTTTTTCGTTCACCTGAAACTCAACGGCGATAGGGCTTGTCGAAGATAAGGTGTTCAAAAGTGTTGTACCAGGATTGACCAATGCACCTAAACGGACCTGTGAAATTCCCACTGTTCCAGAGAAAGGAGCGCGGATGGTCGAGCGTGATAAATTGGTATTTGCTGTCACCAATGCAGCACGTGCAGATGCTACTTGGGCCTGTGAAGCTGCAACACTGGATTTGGCATTGTCAAATGTCTGTTTAGCAATCGCATCTTTATCGGCTAAGGTTTGATATCTGCTCAAATCCCTTTGCTGACGGTCCAATTCGGTTTGTGCTACCTGTAGACTTGCTTTAGCTTGTTGCACGGCAGCATTATAACGTGTACCATCAATTTCGTATAAAGGCTGTCCTTTGGATACTACTGCACCATCAGAAACATATATTTTGGTGATATAACCGCTCACTTCGGCATATAGGTCTGCTTCGTTCAACGGTTTGACTGTCGCAGGGTAACTGATGGTACCCGTAACAATCTCATGTGATGCTGTGCCAAAGGTAACAGGAACAACCTTCTCAGCTTGCGCCTGTGCTGCACCTTGCTTATTTGCATCTTTATTTCCACAAGAGGTCCATACTAAAGCCGTCCCAAGGAAGAAAGCGAATAATAATTGTCTTTTATTCATGATTTGTAATAGTTTCCTTTTTTAGTTGATTAATTTGTTTGGATTGATCCGATTGCTTTTTGAACGTCTAATTTACTAGCTAGCAAGGCGTAAAGCGCATTCAGGTAGTTTAATTGTGTTGTTTTAAGATCTGTTTCCGCAGTCATTAGATCCAAGTACGTCTTGATTCCCTCATCATATTGCAATTTGATCGTTTCATAAACTTCTTTGGAAAGCACAACATTTTCCTGTGCTGTTTTCCAGTCATTCATGTTGGCATTGTAAGTAGCCTTAGCCATGGAGTACTGTGTATTGACCATGGTTTCTAGATTTTTGATATCCCAATCGATTCGTTCTTCTTGCAATCTCGATTTATTGATCTGATGTTTACGTTTAAATCCCTGGAAAATAGGAAGTGATAGATTTAAACCCGCCACAGAGCTCGGGATGTTGTCATTATACAATTTCCCGAAATTATTGTTCCGATAATTAAAAGCGTAGTTATAGAATACACTGACATTGGGAAGGTATGTCCATTTATAGTATTGTGTATTCAGTTCCTGGATCTTTTTAGAAGTCTGCAATTGTTGGAATTCAATCCGGTTTGTCACATTCACAGCAGTCGTGGTATCCAGCAGTATTTGGCTTTCCATATTCGTATTATTGAAGGAAAGTGTCAAGTTTTGTGCTTTATCCAATGCCAAAAGCTGTTTCAGATATTCGTATTTGTATTTGCGGAGTTCAACAGTACGTTTCTCATCAGCCCTTGCATTTGCCAGGGCAATCTGAGCACGTTTATAATCTGTTTTATCCACGACACCGACTTCGTAGCGCGCATGTGAATCGTTGTATTGCTTCTGTAACCGGGCAATATTTTCTTGTACAATCTTGATCTGTTCTTCTGATGTAAGAATGTCATAGTAAGCCTTACTGACATCCACCACAGCATCAATTTTTTGACTTTCGGTATTTTGTTTATTGCTCAAACGAATCAGCTCAGCACCTTTTTTCGCTTGCATCAATGCCGGATTTAAGATCTGCTGATCAGCCTGCAGGGTCAAAGCACTACTGTTTTTGGTGCCCATAGGAATATTGGCGCCGTTGATAAACATGGTAGGCAATTTTACATTATGATTGAAACTTCCTGTCAAACCAAGTTGTGGATACCAACCTGATAGGGAAATATCAATATCTTTTTCGCCTATAGACTCATCAAGCTCGGCCTGTTTTACTGAAATTTTATTCCGTAAAGCATAATCTATCAGCTGCTGAAGCGTTGCATTTGGAGGCAAGTTTTCAGATTGCTGTTGTGCAAATCCTGTATTACTCAACAGTGACAAGGTCGCTAATGAATAAACGATTTTGTTAAACTTCATATATGTTATTAATTATTTTTATTTCTATTTACAGCACCATCCCAAATAATTTCAACCAGCTCGCCCATATTCTGTTCAGAGAAGTGAAGGTCTTTGAATTTGATACTATGTACAGTCGCCAAAGCAACTCCAATATAACTCGCCACCAAAAGGTGAACATCCACTTGTTTTAAAATCTTTTGATCAATACCTTCTTGCAAAAAGTCAAGCACTTTGTTTTGCCCACCTACAGGTTCCTGAATTTCAGCTTTGTTTTTTTCATAATATGGAGAAGAAAAAAACTGTTCAAAAAAACTGAAGATCGGACCGTTCTCTAAATAAAACTTAACAAAGTTGCGCCATACATGGAAAAAAGAAGCCTTATAATCAAAGTCACTTTTTATACCATCAAAAATATAGTCGTTCAATAAAGTCCGACAATGCTTGAAGAGAGCAAAGATCAAGTCGTCTTTAGAGGGAAAATAATGGTAAATCGTTCCTATCGCCACATCAGACTCCTGCGCAATTTTACTCATTGGCGTTCCATGGAAGCCATTTGTTTGTATAAGTTTTAGTGTGCCGGCAAAAATTGCCGCTATTTTTTCATTAGAATTCATCAATCGAACGTTCATTCGGTTGCAAAATTAACGATTAATTTGGTGTCAAAATGTCAAATTATTGTTATAAATCAATAAATGACGAAACAATTTGGACCAATAATACAATAAGGAAAAAACGATCAAATTGTTTTGATTATTCATGATTATTTTTTCGGGATGAGCATGGGGACAAATAAAAAAGGAACTTTAATTAAAGTTCCTTTTTTTGACTATTGACATGTTTTTAATTGCTTTTCCACTTCGTCCAGGGGATATATTTCTTTTCCTTTGTTGATCTTTGTATTAATGTAAGTAAGCACATAAGCAATATCTACGGCTGAAAGGTTTGAGGCAGGCATGCTGTTATTGAATTTTTTTCCGGCAACTTCCAGTTCTCCGGAAGTACCATACTTAATCATGCAAGCCAGTTTTTGACGGTTGGCTTCCAAAAATTTGCTGTCTGTCAAGGGCGGGTAGAGGTTGCCCAGTCCTTCTCCTTGTTCGCCATGGCAGTTTTGACAATGTGTAATATATACTTTCTGGCCATTCACAGCGTATTGTGCAGTTTTGATATCCACTTCGTTTTGACAACTTATGAGGGCAATGAGCACAGCGCCGATGGTCAAACAAGTTGTTAAGATAATACGCATGTTAATTTTTACTTTCACTCAGTAATGTAGGCAAGTCATTCATCAATTTTTTGACTTGTTCGTCGTTGGTTCCGTCATAGGCCCCCCGAATACGTTTGTCCTTATCGATCAATACAAGATAACCTTGGTGGTCATATCCCCCAGGCGCATTTTTATCTTCAGCGGTATATACCATGTATTGATTTGCGATGCCATATATGTCAGCTTTTGTGCCAGAAACAAACTGCCAATGGTCATTGCTGACGCCCAGTTTTTGTGCATAGTCTTTCAACACGTAGGGTTGATCGTATTTAAAATCAATGCTATGGGATAAAAAGCGTACAGCATCATTATCCTTATATTGTTCATATATCTTCAACAGATTGCGATTCATCGTTGGACAGATGCTCGGACAATGGGTGAAAAAGAAGTTGGCGATATATACCTTGCCTTCAAAATCTTTGTCTGAAATCATAACACTATCCTGATTTAGGAAATTAAATGCAGGGATAGTATGGTAAATAGTATCTACTACTTGTTTTCCATCCACAGTTTTTTCAACAGCCTCTCTTTCGCCGTAGATGGGCAAGGTCGATGGGCTATTGTTATTGCAGGAAAAGAGTCCGAGTAATAAACCTGTAGCACAGTAAAATTTAATGATTGGTTTCATCTGTATGTTTTTTATGTATTTCCTTATCAATCTACCTTTTCAATTATTATGCTGTCTATTGCGGTTTTTTATGGTCAGATGTTCGAGGAGCTGTCTAGAAGTTCCCTAACTTCTCTTGACTTTCTTTGGCGACATTGTCAAATATTTTTTTCATATCGGATACTTTTTGGAGTTCGGTTTCAAAATATTTGCTATCTGTGCTGTCGGCGTTATAGTCTTTCATCCAGTCCATCATATGGTCCGTCGCACTTTCTAAGTTCGCTTTCAGTATTCCAAGATCCTTGCGGGTAGCTGAAGTATCCAAGCTGGACTTGGTCGCTTTGATCGCTTTTAAATTATTCAGGATAGAATCTATTTTGATTGCATCACGGTCAAACTGAGCGATTTGAGGCATGATTTCATCATGAATTTTGATGGTTGAGTCCTGAAGCACTTTTACGTGATGGGTGCCAGTTGTGTCACAAGCAGTTATGGTCAATGTGGCGATAGCCAGGAAAGCAATTTTGTTCATGTTCCTATTTTTTGGTAATTGGACAAATATATCAATTTCTTACGGCTCAACATTTTTATTTCTGGAGGGGAATGTAAAATTCAAGTCACGAATGTAGGTTTCACAGCTCACTACTGCACATAATTCATCATTCTTATCCTTGATCTGTAGGGTGAAGTTTTTAATGATTTTGCCTTTTGTCCGGATATTTTGAACACATTCTTCAAGCACTTCATCAGAAAGCTGGACCGAATACCCCACGCTGGTTTTTCCGGGTTTTTTAAAATCAATTTTTGATGATTTGAGCCAGGCGATGGTTTTTTTAAATCCAATCTTTTGAAGGTATTGATCGATTAAAATAGGAAAGATGGGGTCTGCTGCAGCGAAGATGGTTCCCCCGAACAATGTTTTATTCGTGTTGATATTAAAAGGCGTCTTATAAATTTTCACCTCGGCTCCTTTGAAGCCGGGGCTGATTTTCTTTACCCAGATTCCTTGAAATAAAAATGGGGGGTAAAAGCGCAACAACCATGTTAAAGCAAGCGGACTGTATCTCATGGTACAAAAATAGAACAATGTATGGGATTATTTCTTGAAATCTTGGTTTTCTAAATTCACTATGGTATTTTTACAGGATCAAACAACCTAAAATGTCAGCACGAAAGGAGAAAGAATCTGAAAACAAAAAGGTATGGTTACTGGTTACTATAGCTTCATTAGGATATTTTGTCGATATCTATGATTTGATCATTTTTTCCATTGTGCGCATCCAGTCGTTTACGGATATTGGTGTACCGGTGGAACAAATGCGTGTGGAGGGGGAGTTTGTCCTTAACATGCAGATGGGGGGCTTACTTATTGGTGGTGTGGTCTGGGGGATTATCGGCGACAAGTTCGGGCGCCTGAAAGTGCTGTTTGGTTCTATCCTTCTTTACTCTTTAGCGAATATCGCCAATGGCTTTGTCCATGACGTACTGATGTATGGTATCATTCGGTTTGTGGCCGGGATTGGATTGGCAGGTGAGCTGGGGGCTGGTATTACCCTGGTTTCAGAAAGTATGCATAGATCAAAACGGGGATACGGCACGATGCTGGTTGCTGGTGTCGGTGTATTGGGGGCGATCTTGGCTTATTTTGTTTCTGAGGAGTTTAATTGGCGTACGGCGTATTTTGTTGGGGGAGGTATGGGATTGTTGCTGTTGTTGTTGCGGGTTGGGTCTTTTGAATCAGGACTGTTTAAAGAACAGGATAAAGGGGAAGTTGTCAAGGGGGACTTCAGTATGCTTTTTACCAACAAGAACCGATTGAAGCGTTATATCAATTGTCTATGTATTGGCCTGCCGATCTGGTTTGTTGTAGGTGTCCTGGTAACACAGGCGCCTGAAATTGGAAAAGCACTTGGGGCAACAGAAACATTAAGTGCTGGAAAAGGAGTGATGTTTACCTATATCGGGATTTCACTCGGTGATGTTTTGGCAGGGGTATTCGCGCAGGTTTTGAAATCCCGTAAAAAAGTAGTCTTTATTTGCCAGTTACTTATTATTGGGAGTTCACTTTGGTACCTTCTGAGTGATGGGATCACAGCCAATAAATTTTTTGCTTTAGCCTTTGTGATGGGGGTTGGAGTTGGCTATTGGGCCACCTTTGTTACGATCTCAGCAGAACAGTTTGGGACAAACCTGCGGGCTACGGTCGCGACAACTGCCCCCAACTTTGTACGGGGGGCACTTATTCCGTCGACATTGGTTTACGGATTTTTAGTAAGTTATTTTGGTATCGTTCCGGCGGCAATCAGTATGGTATTGTTGTTGTCTGGTATAGCCATTTACGCATTGACGCAGCTTGAGGAAAGTTTTGATAAAGATCTGAATTATGTGGAGCAGTAAGGTGGCAGAAAACATTATTTTTTTCTGCCGGGACACTTTTTGCAACGTTTACCCTCCTTATATTTTTTGCAGCATTTCTTGAAGCAAACGCATGAAAAATCAGAAAAAGGGAGCATTGCGGCATTTCTAGACTGAAATGGAGAAGCTTTACTTTCTGTACTGCTTTGTTCTGTCCAGGACTCAATAACTTCATTCATGGTACAAAGTTATCATTTGTTTAAAACAATTCTAAATAATAATGAAGTTTTTACATTTTTTTGATCAGATTTTCAATGATCTTGGGAAAATACTGATGTTCTAATTGCTGTCCTTTGAACTTAATAATATCCAAGGTATCTGTGGGGTCTACCTTAAATTTGGCCTGATAAATAATTTCACCTTCATCAAAGTGTTCATTGGCAAAATGTATGGTGATTCCGTGTTCCTCTTCTTTATTGGCTAAAACTGCTTTATGCACATGATCTCCATACATACCTTTACCTCCATATTTGGGAAGGAGGGCCGGATGTATATTGATGATCTGATTAGGAAAGGCTTTTAAGAGATTGTTTGGGACGAGCCAAAGAAAACCGGCCAAGACGACCAGATCAATATTTAGATTTTTAAGTATATTGACCACATTGTCTGTCTGATAAAACTCATTTCGATCGAATACATGCGACGGTATTTCAAAATTGTCAGCGCGTTGAATAACGTAAGCATCGGAGTTGTTTGATAGAATCAATGCAACCTCTACGTCGTCTGAATATTTGAAATGTTCCATTATTTTTTGAGCGTTGGAACCTGAACCTGAAGCAAAAATGGCAATTCGTTTTTTCACGATTAATGGGTATTAATGGATTTGATCGATTTAAAAATTAGCTCAAACTTACGCAATTTTTGTAAAAAAACTAAAACGATGAAGACCAGAAGCGTATTTTTAGGTATAATTGGATTAAAATTAATTGAATATTCATTATTCGTTTAAATACTTTTAATATGCGGCTATTCCATTTCATTTTTTTTGCTGGTATATTTTTTCTTTCCTTGCAGGTATTGGCACAAGCGCCAAAGACTATGCCTTCATTTACATTTGATGAAGTTTATCAGGTCGGTAAATTCAGCTCAGATAAGCTGCCCAAAACAGGATTTATTGTTCTGGATTTTTATGACCCCGGCTGTGGACACTGTCAAAAAATGGGGGCTGGTATTGCACGAAATTTAACAGAACTGAAACAGGTCAATTTCTATTTTATTTCTATGAATGATAAACCTTATGTGGATGGGTTTATTAATATGTATGCCAAATCCCTCAAAAACGCATCCAATGTGAAGTTTTTATTTGATCCAGGGACACAATTTATTGAAAAGTTCAGGCCGGGTAATTATCCTTCACTCTATATCTATGATGCTAAAACGAAGGTGCTGATACAGCATCTGGATGGTGAAGATGATATTAATAAATTGTTGAGTATTGTTGCTGCAAAGAAGTGATTTTTAATAAGATGTGTTAAAATGAACAAGCCCGCCATGAGTTATAGCGGGCTTGTTTTATTATACAGTTTCCTGTTTGTTGATGAAAACAAATTGACCATCAAAGACATCTAGTCTGATCACGGAATCACGACTCACTTTTCCAGATAAGATCTCCTTTGATAATTCATTCAAAATACGCTTTTGAATGACACGTTTCAATGGTCTGGCACCATATATTGGATCATATCCCAGCTGAGCCAGCCAGTCCATGGCATCATCTGAGGCAGTGATGAATATATTTTGTTCGGCCAACTGTTTCTGTACCTGCGTAAATTGTAGTCGGACAATATCAGCAATTTCATCCCGGCTCAAAGGTGTGAACATGATCACCTCATCGATGCGGTTCAGGAATTCTGGACGAATGGACTGTTTGAGAAGATCGAATACTTCATTACGTGTTTTGGCAATGATCTCATCCTTATTGTCGTCGCGTAAGTGGCTGAAATTTTCTTGAATGACATGCGAACCGGTGTTTGAGGTCATGATAATGATCGTATTTTTAAAATTCACTGTGCGACCTTTATTATCGGTGAGGTGTCCATCATCTAATACTTGCAATAAGATATTAAAAACATCAGGATGTGCTTTTTCGATTTCATCCAGTAAGACGACTGAATACGGGCGTCTTCGTACAGCCTCAGTCAACTGTCCTCCCTCATCGTAGCCTACATATCCTGGGGGCGCACCAATCAGACGAGATACCGCGTGTCGTTCTTGGTATTCGGACATATCAATACGTACCATTGACTGTTCGTCATCAAAGAGGAATTCGGCCAGGGCTTTGGCCAGTTCGGTTTTCCCGACACCAGTGGTTCCCAGAAAAATAAATGATCCGATCGGGCGTTTTGCATCATTCAGGCCTGCTCTGGAGCGACGGATGGCATCCGAAATAGCCTCTATAGCCTCATCCTGGCCAGCAACACGTTTGTGAAGTTCTTCTTCCAGATTCAGGAGCTTTTCGCGTTCGGACTGGATCATTTTACTAACAGGTATGCCAGTCCATTTTGCGACCACATCGGCGATATCCTCAGAAGTTACTTCCTCTTTGAGCATACGCTTGCTTTCCTGTTTTTCCACTAATTCTGCTTTCAGTCGATCCACCTTTTCTTGGGCTTCCTTTATACGTCCATAGCGCAATTCGGCAACTTTACCATAATCGCCCGAACGTTCAGCCTGCTCAGCCTCAAGTTTATAGTTTTCAATATTTTCAATCTCTTGATTGACATTGTCAACAAGGCCTTTTTCTTCTTGCCAGGCCGCCCTCAAGGTATCCCTTTCGGCTGAAAGATTAGCGATGCTTTCTGAAAGTTCTTGCACTTTCTTCTCGTCATTCTCACGTTTTAGGGCTTCCCGTTCAATTTCAAGCTGCATGATTCTGCGTTCCAATTCGTCTACGGCTTCAGGTACAGAGTCCATTTCAAGGCGCAATTTAGATGCCGCTTCATCGATTAAGTCAATCGCTTTGTCAGGTAGAAATCGATCCGCGATATAGCGCTGTGATAATTCCACGGCTGCAATAATGGATTCGTCGAGAATGCGCACTTTATGATGTGTTTCATAACGTTCTTTTAGACCCCGGAGGATAGAAATAGCATCTTGGGTGTCTGGTTCTTCGACCATGACCTTTTGAAATCTCCTTTCCAGAGCCTTGTCTTTTTCAAAGTATTTTTGATATTCATTCAGTGTGGTGGCGCCAATTGCACGCAGTTCTCCCCGGGCCAGGGCAGGTTTTAAGATGTTGGCCGCATCCATGGCACCTTCGCCACCGCCAGCTCCCACCAATGTATGTATCTCGTCGATAAAGAGGATGATCTCACCATTGGAATCCGTTACTTCCTTGACCACCGCCTTTAAGCGCTCTTCGAACTCACCTTTATATTTGGCCCCAGCTACAAGGGCCCCCATATCCAATGAAAATACGATCTTGGATTTTAGATTCTCCGGAGCATCACCTTTGATAATCCGGTAAGCAATACCTTCAGCAATGGCAGTTTTACCAACTCCAGGTTCACCGACGAGTATGGGGTTGTTTTTGGTGCGGCGGGAGAGAATCTGCATGACGCGCCGGATTTCCTCATCGCGACCGATAACAGGGTCCAGTTTGCCAGATTCGGCATATTCGTTGAGATTCCGGGCATATTTTCCTAAAGCATTGTAGGTTGCCTCGGCATTTTGATCTGTTACGCGGCTATTACCTCGTAGTTCTTTGATGGCAATTTTTAGATCCTTCTCAGTAACACCTTGTGATTTCAGTAAGGTTGAGGTTTTGTCTGTCGTGGCCAGGATGCCCAATAACAGATGTTCGACAGATACGAAGTCATCGTGGAATTCCTTTAAATATCCCTGCGCTTTCTGAAGTGCATTATTGGCATCACTGCTGAGATAAATATTGCTGCCACTGACTTTAGGGAAGCTTTCGATTTGTTTGTCAAGTTCAGACCCTAGGTAGGTGAGGTTGACGTTTAATTTTTTTAAGAGATGGCTGACAACATTTTCATCTACAGTGAGTAATGCTTTTAGAATATGTGCTGTTTCGATGGCCTGTTGTTGATGGCCGGCAGCTATTTCCGAAGCTTTTTGTATGGCCTCTTGGGCTTTGATTGTATAATTGTTAAAATTCATGTTATTGCTTTGATGTTGATGTGTTTTGATAATAACAATCGAAGTGCCATTCAGTTTTTGGGCGGTTAATCGGAAAAAATGGCAATATTTTTTATTGAATCATGACAAATTTTCAGCCTATAAAAATAATGATATTGATTTTTAAATATTTGGCTTTTCGGATTTAAAAATAATGAGGATCCATTTGCATTTTTAATTAAGGCTTCCGATATTTGCAGCATCTTAAAACGGAGGCCCGTTGTAAGATTGAAAAGAAGTAACGCCTCTTTAGCTCAGCTGGTAGAGCAACTGACTTGTAATCAGTAGGTCATTGGTTCGATCCCGATAAGAGGCTCTTCGAGTGAAACTCAGTAATAACTTCTTTAAAAAGCCTCTTTAGCTCAGCTGGTAGAGCAACTGACTTGTAATCAGTAGGTCATTGGTTCGATCCCGATAAGAGGCTCAAAAAAGGTCGCTAAGCTATAACTTAGCGACCTTTTTTGGTTTTAATCTAAATTTAATTTAGCTGCTATTGCTATTTTCTTTGGTATGTCTGTATTGTCCATTTTTTGATTAAACAGCTCAGCTCCTGTTCCGATGGCGTACACTGGAGCATAGGCTGCCGAGTGATTATTTGAGGCCCAGGCGATGGAGCCCATGCGATTTAAAATTGCAATGCTCAGCGCGGCTATTTTATCATCATTGGCATATAGACTTTTTGCTGTTTCGTTTTGATGGTCAACAAAACTTTTTTGGTAAGCATCGTGTAAAGCCTTGTTGTCTGTTTCGTTGACTTCTATGCCTGCGAATAAGCCTGTATGTACAGAAAGAAGGCTCTTTAAATCTTCCCAGCTTGCCTTAGCATTGTTTTTACGAAGATTTCCAACGGCCCTGGAAAGTTCGGTATGGGAAACTTTTTGATGTGATAGCAATTTTGTTTGTAAGGTTGAACTGCCATTGCCAATACCCAGTCCGCCTGTTTCATGGTCAGCCGTCACGACAATCAGTGTTTCGTCAGGATGTTTTTTGTAAAAATCATACACTAGTTCTGCCGCCGAGTTGAAATCCAATACTTCCTGAATGGTTGTTGCTGCGTCATTCGCATGGCATGCCCAGTCAATTTTTCCACCCTCAATCATCAGGAAAAAACCATCTGTGCTGTTCTGTTGGAGTGAGTTGATGGCTGCTGAGGTGATATCAGCCAGTTTGAAGTCGTTCGGTTCCTGATCTATGGCGTATTTTAATGCTTCCTTTGCTGTCCCATCGTTATTCATCAGGATGATCTTATCGGACTTATTCGGATGTTTTGCATAAGCTTCTTTACCTTTAAGAACTTTATAGCCCGCTTTTTCAAACATTGGGAAGAGGGAAGGGACGGTCTTTTTGTCAACTGCCGTTTCTGGTTTTAAAAAATTAGAACCTCCAAAAAAGTCAAAGTTCGACTGGATGATCTCTTTTCCGATTTCGTAATACATGTTTCTGTTGGGCTGATGGGCATAGAATGCCGCTGGCGTCGCATGATCAATACTCACACTGGTGATGATACCGACTTTTTTCCCTTTCTCTTTAGCCGCATATGCAATGCTTTTATAGGGTATAGTTCCCGTACTGTCCATCCCGATCACCCCGTTTTTTGTTTTCTTCCCTACGGCGAGTGCTGTTCCGCCTGCGCCGGAATCCGTCACCCCATTTGATAGTGAATTGGTAGATGCAAATCCCACATGAGGAAATTGTGTAAAGACAAGTGGTACTGTACTGTTTCTATTTTCGATTTCGGCGCGGTGGATCTCTGTCAGATTGACCTGGTTAAGTCCCATACCATCACCTATCAAATAAAAAATATACTTTGCTTCTTGACTAAATGCTGGAAAAACATGAATGAAAATAAAGAGGAAAAAGAATAGAAAGCGTTTTTTCATATGATGAATAATTTTACAAATAATAAATGCTGCAAATTATAAAGCCAGGATTACTTCTCTGTTAATTCATTGTTATGAATTAAGCTTTGTATTTCTCTGCTCGCTGTAAGCGATAGCCTCTTGATTGCTGCGACGTTGATGAAGCTAATTTTTTCCTGCGAATCGCGGATCGATTGCACCATGGCTAAAGCGACTTGGGCAACGGGCAATGCCTCATAAGTTTTGAACAGTCCCATGCGATTAAATGCCTGAAGTGTACGGATGGCTACCTTCTCGCCCAGACGATCGGTATTTGGCCGGATTAATCCTCCGGGTTGGACAATGATTAGTCTATTGAAATCTAGAGCCTTTACGTTTTGTTCCAAGCTTCCTTTCATGCGGTTATAAAAGATTTTTGATGCAGGGTCAGCATTGACGGCAGACAATAGAAGGAATGTTGGGATACTATTTTTTTTGGCCAGTGCCGCAAATTGTAAATTTAAGTCATGGTCGATTTTCCATTGGGCTTCTTTACTTCCGGCATCTTTCCGTGTTGTACCGAGGCAGGAAATGGCAACCTCGCCCCGGATGTGTTGTTCATAATCGGGCAGGTTTTCAAAATTTAAAATAATTTGCCGTAGTTTGGGATGTTCCTCAAACGCTTTACGCCGTAAGAAGACGACAACTTCTGTAAAATCATCTGACTTTAATAAGCACTGCACAAGTGCTTTTCCGGTTGCTCCCGAACCACCAATTAAGAGTACTCTCATTTTTAGATTTTTAGTTTGATATCGTTGGAATGCTAATCTTTATAATTTGGTTTTCCGGGGGTAAAACGGACAATAGGTTGATCCAACCTCAGGGTTTCGGCAACAGTGATGAGGTCTTCCTCCACGATAAAATTTTGATCAATTGAGGTTTTTATGGTTGTGAAATCTTCCTGATCCGCATCCTGAAAATACAATAAGGACTGAATGGTAGATACGGCAACCAATTCCAATAGTTCATCTTCGCCTTCAAAGCCAACATAAAAAAAGTCTGCCATAATAAAGCTATTTTGGTTTCATACGAATATACTTTATTTATTCTTAAAACCAGCCAATTCGGTAGAAGAAGTTCTGCACTGGTGAAAAAAGAATAAAAATGCATTATATTTGAAGTAGTCATTTTTAATTGCATATTAACAACTAGATCGTATAAGTATGGATAAAGAACAGATACAGAGTTGGTTGGATCAGGGGTATGATCTCTTGCATCATGGCAGACCGGTAAAAGTAGAAGGTAATTTGTGGGATTATATTGACGGGCTTGGAACTTATGAAAACGTCTATGTACTACGTGAATTAATCTACTGGACAGAAGAAGAGCTGGCAAATATCGGTAAGTAAACATTCATCCTGGGCCCTGAATCCACAAGGTATTGTGCCTAAAAAAGGTGGTTTCGGGATTCAAGACCTAGATTGAAATTGGTTAGAAGATGATATTACGTTTAAATGCACAGCCAAGCTCGATTAAGGAGTCTGTTTTGGCGATCCCGGGGATGCAGTCAATCTTTTCATAGAGCAATTGACGCATGTGTTCATGGTTTTTAGCGATGATCTTAATATATAGGGTATAATTGCCCGTAATGTAATAACATTCGGTGACTTCGGGAATCTGTTTTAATGCTTCAATAATACGGCTTGAATCATGGTCCTTTTCTAAGCTGAGACCGGTAAACGCCCCCCAATCATAGCCTAGTTTCTTTTCATCCAATACTGGTTTTATCCCCACCAGGATGCCCTGTTCAATGAGCCTGTTAATTCGCTGGTGGATCATGGTATTGGATACCCCCAATGCTGTTGCAATAGTGGAATAGGCCATCCGTCCGTCCCCATCGAGGTATTTTAAGATCTGTAGGTCAAATTCATCAATGCTGTTCATGTGATCGGTACTGGTTTAAAAGTTAATTTTAATATTTATACGCTAATTTAGTGTTAATTTTTATTATTTTACACTTAAAATAGTAAAAATTGTATATTTGTTATTATTTGAAAAAAATCCAAATTATGAGTACAGTATCTAAACAAGGGAAAGGCGAAAAATTCATTGCCAAAGAAGAAAAATATGGAGCACATAATTATCATCCTTTGCCGGTTGTATTGGAGCGGGCTGAAGGTGTGCTTGTATGGGATGTGGATGGCAAATCCTATTTTGATTTCCTGTCTGCATATTCAGCAGTGAATCAGGGGCATTGTCACCCACGTATTATCCGTGCATTGACAGATCAAGCTCAAAAATTAACGCTGACTTCACGTGCTTTCTATAATGATAAGCTTGGCGATTTTGAGGAGATGATGTGTAAGCTCTTTGGATTTGATAAAGCCTTAGTAATGAATTCAGGCGTTGAAGCTGTTGAAACGGCGATGAAACTCTGTCGTAAATGGGCCTACCAGGTCAAGGGGATTGCAGGGAATCAGGCCAGCATTGTGTTTGCCAAAGATAACTTTCATGGCAGGACTATTTCGGTCATATCGGCTTCCAATGACAGCACTGCGACCCATAATTTTGGCCCTTTTGTGGAGGGGATAACGCTGGTTCCTTATAATGATATCGAGGCATTGGAACTGTTATTCAAGCAGGATAAAAATATTGCGGGCTTTATTGTGGAACCTATCCAAGGTGAGGCTGGCATTGTGGTTCCTGATGCGGATTATCTACAACGTGTCAGACAATTATGTACGGCTTATAATGTATTGTTTATTGCGGATGAAATTCAAACCGGTATCGCCCGAACAGGTAGTATGTTGGCCTCTTATGATATTGTTGATGCAAATAGTCCATGTAAGCCGGATGTTCTGATTTTAGGAAAAGCATTGTCTGGCGGCGTGTTGCCTGTATCTGCTGTGCTTGCAAACGATGATGTTATGCTGTGTATTAAACCGGGTGAGCATGGTTCTACCTATGGTGGAAATCCGTTGGCCTGTGCTGTGGCCATGGAGGCGCTTCAGGTTGTTCTGGATGAGAATTTGGTTGATCAAGCAAAACGAATGGGTAAGCTGTTTTTAGACGGTTTAGAAAAAATAGCGGCTAAATCTGATTTGATCACAGAGGTTAGGGGAAAAGGATTGTTGACAGCAATAGTTATCAATGCCAGTGAAGAGAGCGATGTAGCCTGGAATATCTGCTTAAAATTTAAGGAAAATGGTTTGTTGGCCAAGCCAACGCATGGCAATAAAATTCGCTTGGCTCCGCCGTTGGTCATTACCGAAAATCAGGTCAATACCTGTCTGGAAATCATTGAACGATCTTTGATAAATGTGGAATAGACTATGAAGAAAATGATTGAACTGATTAAAAACAGATCGGATATCGGAGCCGGTACAAGAGGTTCAGACCTTGGAATCGATGCAATAGAGATTGCCGCGATAAATAAGGGAAGTCAATATTTCATTAATTATCCCTTTGTGGATGTTCCTACACGAAATAGCTCGATCTATCAAAACGACAACCATCCGTTTGGGAAACATATCCAGCAGATCTACGAACAGTGCAAACAGGTGGCCTCCACAGTTGAAGACAGTCTTTCTGCCGGTAATTTTCCCTTGGTATTTTCAGGGGACCATTCTTCAGCAATGGGGACAATAAGCGGTATAAAGTCTGCCTATCCGGATAAAAAACTCGGGGTATTCTGGGTGGATGCTCATGCCGATATTCATTCTCCATATACGACTCCTTCAGGTAATATGCATGGCATGCCTCTGGCAGCCATGTTAAATGAGGACAACGATTCTTGCAAAATCAATGAAATCGATCTGTCAACACAGGAGCTCTGGAATAAGCTGAAACGTATTGCCGGACCGGTTGGCAAGATATTGCCCGATAGCTTGATCTATTTTGGTGTTAGAGATACCGAAGAGCCTGAAAATCAGCTGATGGATCGTTTGGGACTGAAAAATTATCGTGTGGAGGAAGTTCGTCAACGTGGCGTAAATGATTGTGTTGCAGAAGCGCTGCTCAGCTTGCAGGAATGTGATCTGATTTATATTTCTTTTGACGTAGATAGTATGGATAGTGAGCTGATCTCAGATGGTACCGGAACTCCTGTACCAAAAGGTTTTTTGCCAAAGGAGATTGTCTTTATTCTGGAAGAGATCATACGATCTCAGAAGGTCGTCTGCCTTGAGATTGTAGAAGTAAACCCCCTGTTGGACAATAAAGGGAATAAAATGGCGGAAGTTGCCTTTGACATACTGGAGCGAATAACTCCATTGATTGAGCTTAAATCAAATACCTGATTGACTCAGTTTAAAGCAACAAGGCATGTAAGATCATGCTTTCATCATGAAAGCTTTATGACGCAGCCCGCTCATCCATGGTTTATGTGACCACTGGTGAGCGGGCTTTGTTCAATTTGGTAGATTCTTTAGGTATGGATAGGGACTTTGAACCAGAATGTGGACCCTTCTCCCAATTCACTATTGACGCCTATTTCTCCCAGATGTTTATGGATGATTTCTTGGCAGATGAAAAGCCCAATACCAAATCCTGAAGCATAACTGTCTGTAGAATCATTCACCCGGTAGAATTTATTAAAAATCTGCGTTTGATCTTTGATGCCAATACCCCGGCCTTGGTCGTTTACTTGAACATGAAAATAGGTATGGTCCACTTCTACATGCATGTTTATGGTCGAATTCTTTGGCGAGTATTTTATGGCGTTATCCATAAAATTAATGATCACTTGCTCTATCTTATCACGATCGGCTACAATTTCTTGACTTGAATGTACTTTACCAGTATAATGAATAAAATGTTTTACGGGTTTCAGTGAATAAATATTCCGTACATAATCTATCAAGCTGCAGATGCTGAAGGTGCTTTTATGCAATAGCAACTTGCCTTCATTGAGCTGGGACACATTTAAAAAACCATCAATCATTGCACGCATCCGGGTTGCCTGTTCGTTAGACTGATGAAGATATTGTATTCTTTTATCTGAACTGAGGGTTTGTTCCTTAGACAACAACAATTGTATGTAGGCGATCAAAGAGGTCAAAGGTGTTTTGAGTTCATGACTGGCGATACTGATAAAGTCCAGTTTTTTTCGTTCTTCTTCTTTATCATGTGTGGTATCTATGATTGCTCCATAAATCATCTGATGCCTAGAATCCACTCCCAATTGACTATTCCCAATAGCGCGTAACCATTTTATCTTTTCCGTTTTTTTATCTTCTATTTCACATTGGCAATCAAAAGGAGATTGTTTCAGGACAACCTCCATGAAGATATGACGTATCTTATCCCGATATTGTGGTAAGATTTGTGCGAAAAAATCGTGTTCCTGGATGTTAGCCTGCTGTTCGAAACCAAATAACTCGCGGCACCGGTCATTGAGTTCCATTTTCTTTGTTTCCAGATCAATGGAAAATATTCCGATGCCAGCAGCTTCCACGATCATTCTAAACTCTTGATCTTTTTTAGCGATCAGGTTATTGATAGATTCCAGTTTTTCCTGTTCTGCATAGTGGGATGTGATATCCAATGTGGTGCCTGCGAACCATTCCGGCTGTTGATCTTGGTCAAAATACATTCTTCCCTTACAATGAAGCCAGCGTAATTTTTGATCTTCAGCTCCGATCGTACGGAATTGGACGTCATATAGACCCTTATTTTGATTGTTCAATGATTTTTTGACCTCGTGGTCGATTCTATTTCTATCTTCTGGGTGAATATATTTCAAAACCTCATCATAAGGTACAGATTCCCCCTTTGCAAAACCAAATAATTCACGGGTCCGTTCATCCCAATGCACGATATAGCTTTTGCAATTTAGGTTCCAGGTGCCCATTTCAGCTGATTGCAGGGCAAAATGATAGTGTTCTTCACTTTCGATGATCTTTTTTAAAGCATCCTTAAGCTTTTCATTGATATCTTCTGCACGCTTGTTTGTTGTGGTATGGTATCTGTTTAGTATGGTATTACCATGGACGGAATTGACAGGATTATATTTTTGTGTCAATAAGTCCTGGAGCAGTCTACGTTCAATAATTTTTTTCTCATCCGTTTGTTGGAAATGTAATCTATTGTCCGGGATAATGCTGATGGTATGGTAGATCCCATAGGTTTCACCACTTTCATTGATGAGCGGATGATAGGTCAAATTGCAGGCGTGTAATCCTAATTGTCCTTCATGGTATATTTTGACAAGTACATTCTTGTCGCTGTGACTTTTTCCGGTATGCCATGTTTTTTTTAATTGGCCGATATAGGAGGGAAGGTCACTTGCATGAAGACAATTTTCAAGTGGATGTCCGATGACATTTTTATCACAGTTCCATAACTGAAGCATGTTGGCACTGGCATAGGCTATATGAAGCTCAAGGCTATCATAAATGGCACAGGCTTCTAATGAAGACGTAAGAACGGCTAAAATATCTTTGTCTGAACGGATCATAAAATGTCAAAAAATTAAATGCTAGTTAGCTTAAAACAAATATTGTTCCCATTCCATTGTCTTTAACAGATTATTTGGTCATGCTGAGCGAAAACAGGATTGAAATGGACTTCTTGCAATCCGTTTATTCCCAGCTTATAAGCAAAGGTGCCCCTTGTTGACCGGTATGTTTCCCATTCATTGGTGAGAATTTTCGTATCTTTATGGTATGCTTGCATCAGCTGAGAAGGATGTTGTAAAAATCGCTGGACTCGATGATGGGATCCTATTGAAAATAACGGAGGAAAAAGTTTTATTAACGCTATAAAGAATGGAGATGGTCAAAATACTACTGGTTGAGGATCACATGGTGGTACGGAATGGTATCAAATTGTTGTTGGAATCCCAGGAAGAATTTGAAGTAATAGGGGAAGCTTCTGATGGAGAAGAAGCTTTGATGATCATAGTAGAGAAGAAGCTGCTTCCTGATATCATCCTAACGGATATCAGTATGGGCAATATGGATGGCATTGCGTTGCTGAAAGTGGTTGAAAAAGAGTATCCAACGGTCAAAGTCATCTTTCTTTCGATGCTAAATCAGATACATTATGTTGTTGAAGGTTTTGAACATGGTCTTTGTGGTTATTTGTTGAAGACCGTAGATTATAATGAGCTTCTTTTTGGATTAAAACATGTGGCCAATGGGGGGAAATATATGAGTGAAGAAATCAGTATGGCATTGCTTAATCAGGTGAATTCCGCGGAGAATTATGCTGATGAAAAAAAATATGCAGTTACAGATTTTGATCTCAGTGAACGGGAATTGGAGGTATTGGGATTAATTGCCGATGGTTTTACCAATTCGGAAATTGCTGATAAGATCTTTTTGAGTAAACGTACCATAGAGGGGCATCGACAAAATTTAATCGAGAAGACCAAGGTGAAAAATACAGCTGAACTGGTCAAGTTTGCCTTTCAACATGGTCTTCTAAAATAGAACAATCAAGTAGATCGCTATTCCTGTTTTTCTTTGGCCGGGGTAAGAAAGCAATAAAAAATACAACGGCAATCAGCAATAGAACTGATAATAATGTGGCCTTGCCATAGGCGGCAGTAATATGTTTAAGGTTGAGAAATGCGCCCTTGTCATCGTGTAAAAATAGGCCGACGACAAAAACTATGCCCAGACAGATGGCCAGTTGTTGTATGGTTAGGTAGACCGCTGAAGCCACACCAATATGTTCTTTTCTGATATCTTTTAAAGCAAGGGTCATCAATGAAGGCAATACACTGCCACAGCCAAGACCATAAAAAAAGAAGAGCATATGTACATGGTCCTGCCGGACGTCAACTTTGTTGAGAACGAGGAAATGAAAAAGAAGACCGATGATCATTGTCCCAAGTCCGATAAGTACGATGAATTTGCCATTTCGCTGAATGAATTTTCCAACAATAAGACTGGCAAGAACATAGCCTATTCCTTGATAAACAAAAGCAATTCCTGTCATGGTGGGTGTATAACCCTTATCATTTTGTAAATAGTTAGAATTGATAATGAAATAGGCATCCTGGACCATGTAATAAGCAAATGCTGCTGCAATACCAAGGTTGAAGATCCGCTTCTTGAAAAGTGCAAAATTGATCAGGCTCTCCTGCCCTGAACGATATTGACTTCTCTGTTTTATTAAGAATAGGATGATTAAGATCAATGCAGTTCCAAATATTAAAATGCACCAAATAGGCCAGGCTAGTTCCGGCCCCATGATGAGTGGGTAAATAAGACCTAATAAGAGTATAAACAAGGTAATCATGGGAATAGGGGATATATGGGATGTTGAATTGATGCGATCATTCGGGACATATCGAAACGCAGTAAACAATGCTATGATGCCTATGGGAATATTGATCAGGAAAATAAGGCGCCAGCTTTCATCAAGCCATGACTGATCGGGTAATATTCCTCCAAGTAATTGCCCGAGGACAGATGCAATACCTGCAATGCTTCCATAGATACCCATAGCCCTGGACCGTTGCTCTTGGTTGTCAAAGAGAACCGTGATCAAGGCTATTCCCTGCGGGACCATCAGCCCTGAACTTATCCCTTGAAGGAATCTTCCCGACAATAGCACATAGATATTATCTGAGATTCCACAGAGGAGTGAGGCAAATGTGAAGCCAGCCATGCCCAATAGATATAATTTTTTCTTTCCAAAATAGTCTCCTGCCTTGCCCGCATTAATCAGCAAGCTGGCGTACCCAATAATATATAGGATGATAATCCATTGCGAGGAGCTATTACTGAGCTGTAAGGAATGCTGGATGGTGGGGAGTGATACATTGATAATAAAGAGATCAATGACAAATAAAAATATACCAATGGAGACGATGCAGATAGGAAGCAAATCTTTAAATTGGAAGCGCATATTGAAAGTTTTTTAATAATTTTAGGCTAAAAGTAGGGGGGATTTTTTGCACGATCAAGTAGTTATATTTTATGTACTTGGTATGGTTTTATGAACTAATGGTCAGTATGAGATGATTATGGAAGAAAAAAAATATGAAAAATTTGGAAGCTGCTGTGATGTCAATGGTATTTTTAAGATCATTGGTGGTAAATGGAAGGTCCTGCTGATCAAAGCTATTGCTAAAGAATGCCCGAAGCGGTTCGGGGAATTGAAGCGAGCGATGGAAGATATGGCACAGACCACGCTGACGGTACAGTTGCGTGAGCTTGAGCGGGACGGTATTCTATGCAGGCAGATGTATGCAGAATCACCACCACGTGTGGAATATAAACTGAGTGAGTTGGGTAAGACCCTACTCCCCGTCATCGACATGCTGGATGCATGGTGGTTAAGTTATAAAAATGAACGGGAGTGATTAACAGTTCTTATGAATGGCTGCTGGTTGATTTATGCGAAGGAATTCCAAGCAGAATAATTGTTATTATGATGCAGGTGGTACCTATCCAATCAGTGAACGTAAAGGGTGTATCGAGCCATAAGACAGCGAGCAGTGCTGCTGATAATGGTTCGGCAGAAGCCAAAAGACTTGTCTTTTGACCACCAATTAATTTTACAGCTGTAAGATAGGCATAGAATGGGATTAAAGTGCCAAAGATCACGATGAAGCAAGTGTAAGTATAAGTGTAAATATCCCAGGTTCCAGCAACATCCCAGGGAGCTTTTACAAAACAAAATGTGATCCCACCAAATAGCATACCCCAACCAATGACGGTACTGGCAGGATATTTATTCAACAAGCGAACCGGCTGTAGTGTGTAAAAGGCAAGCGTGACAGCAGACATGAGTCCAAAAAATAGTGCGATACCTGATATGGAAAGTGTGCCTATATTTCCATGGGTGACCAATAAGAATGTTCCTAACACGGCTAATAATATAGCAAGGCATGTTAGTCCGTTAGGAAATTTTTTGCGTTTCAACGCAATATAAATGGCAATCATTACCGGACCGGTATATTGTAGAACCGTTGCTGTTGCCGCGTTGGAATAATTAATTGCAGCAAAATAAGAATACTGAACGGCCAGGACCCCCAGTATACTAAACAGCAATATATCGACCCGATCTTTGTGGTTCCTCCATATTCGCCAAAGATCGGGACGACTATTTATTCCGGCAAGGGTTAGCAGAATTATTCCTGTCACTAACATCCGTATTGTAATAAGCCATTCGACATTAACTCCCCGTTTATGAAAAAGGAATTGGCCAAAGGTTCCTGAAACACCCCAAAGTACCGCTGCAATGACAGCTAGCAAAAAGCCTTTTAAAATCTCATGATTGTTCACCTTGTTCATAATTATGTCCCTCTTGTGGATTGGATTGGATGCGTAAATATAATAAAAGAGGGTTATTATTGGATAATACATGATAAAAGCAGTAAATTAGTTGACATCAACTTTATTTCATTTTTGAATTTAAAATTATAGCTGCATGAACTGGTCAACTCAAGTCACACAAATGCTAGGTGTTAAATATCCCATTATCCAAGCTCCCATGTTTGGTGTTACTACCCCTGAGATGGTTGCCGCTGCCGCAGAAGCTGAGGCGCTAGGTTCACTGGCATTAGGAGATCTATCTGGAGCAGCATGTAGAGCAGCGATCCAAAGGACAAAAAAGCTTGTCAAAGGACCTTTTGCCGTTAATATTTTTGTGAACAGTATACCGGAGGTCTCAGATGCCTTACGGGGTCAATATGCAAAAGCAAAATCAGCCGTGGAGAAACTGGCCCACCAGCATGATATAGCTGTTGATCTGCCTGAATTCGAAGATATTAAGCTAACTGATTATCGAGAACAGGTTGATGCTATTCTGGAGAACCAGTGCAAAATTGTTAGTTTTACCTTTGGGAATTTAGATCCTGAAAGTATAAGTCGCCTGAAGGCTGCTGGCACAATTCTCATCGGGACCTGTACCTGTACCGAAGAGGCTCTGATTTTAGAACATTCGGGTATTGATATTATATGTGTCCAGGGATGGGAAGCCGGTGGACACCGCGGTAGTTTTAGTGCCCTGGACATTCCTCAGATCGGGGGGCTTTCTTTATTGGCGCAAGTACGTGATCGGGTGAAATTACCTTTGGTGTATGCAGGTGGAATATACAATGCAACTACTTTATTGGCAGCCAAGCAACTGGGGGCGGAAGGATTCCAGATCGGTAGTCTGTTGCTTAGGTCAACAGAAAGTGCACTGCTGGACTTTGAAAAACAACGTTTAATGCAGGTTAAGGAATCAGATGTTGTCCTGACCAGAAGTTTCTCTGGACGATATGCTAGAGGTATCAAAAACATTTTTATTGAAACAATGGATACATCAGGCTGTATTTTACCTTACCCTTATCAAAATAAATTGACCAATCTATTAAGAAAAGCTGCCAAAATAGATAATAATGTAGACTTTGTGAGTATCTGGACCGGGCAATCTATCCATTCCTACCGTGATTGTTCTACTAGAGAGATCATTCGGGATCTGGTTGAAAAAGTCGATATATTCGACAATACTTACCATGAACGATAAAATTAAGGTTTCATAGTGTCAAAGTATTGTCATTTAGATTAAATATTTCACCAAAAAAGCCGTTTAAATAACTAAAAAACTCCTTGTAGTTGTTGTTCTACAGGGAGTTTTTGTTTTTTTTCAAACCTTTGTTGCAGCTATGAAAAACTTATAAATAACTGATACAATGGGGGACGGAAAAAAGAGAATTCTCATTATCGAAGATAATGAGATTCTATTAAACACAATGCAATTTGTTCTTGCCAGAGAAGGCTACGATCTATTGCTTGCCAAATCTGGCAAGGAAGCACTTTCCTTGGTCTCTGATGAGACAATTGATCTTGTAATCACAGACTTGGCACTGCCATTTGCCAATGGCTATGAAATTATTGATCGCATACGAAAAGGAAATAGGAATAATCAAGTACCTGTCATTATTATCTCTGGATATCGGGATGATAACAGTATTGTGGAAGGATTTGAGGTTGGTGCAAATGATTATATCAAAAAGCCTATATCACCATCAGAGCTTGTTTCACGCGTTCGTTTGAGGATTGGCCATGTTTAGTAAAATTGAATATACAGTTCACATGATTCGGTCTTTCTTTGAAGGGGATGGCTGGCCAATGATCGTTTGGATCGCACTAGTCCTTAGTTTTATGTTTTGGACAGCTTGCCTCATTGGCATCTGCATATTTTATTACCGGGATTATAGATATAGGTCACATTATACCAGAATTTATCCGGTCTTACGTGACTTTATCTATGAGCATGTGCTGATAGCAAATACATTCAATCATTTCCCGATAGAGAAGTTATCTCTCGATTTAGATAAACGGATTGTACGGAAAGTTGTACGGCAGATATTGCATGAATTTATCTTTACAATCGGCGGGGAAAAGGGGAGGAGCATGCGTAACCTGTTCAATGAAATGGGCTTTGATAAAGAAGCTCAATATGAAATTAGACATTCAGCTAAGCATGTTTTGGCCACAGTCAGGTCGTTATCTGATCTGGCCTTGATGCAAGTAAACATTCAAGATGATATTTTGAAGCAGTTATTAGGTAGCCCAAGGGTTGAAATTCGTGTAGCAGCTTATAAATATTTGGTGCAAGTGGAGGGTGAGCAGGCCTTTGACCGCATTTTTGCTGGAATATATGGGATTAGCGAGCTGGATGCACTCGATATCTATCAGTCCATAGTATTAACGGACTATGTTGGAGCCTATCGATTCTCCCAATGGCTGGATGATTCCAAGACATGTGCAGTCAATAGTCTCTATATGGATCTCATGGTATATTATCAACAGCTGGATGAGGAAGAGCTCTGGAAACTGATCATGGCGCGCAAAGAATTGCGAACCGTACAAAAAGCTATTAATGCATTGGGCAAGCTTTTGGCCCGGGCAAGTGAAGATCAGCTGCAGTGTTTATTTCATAAAGAACAAGATCTTAACCTGAAGATTGAAATCATTAAAGCCATTGGTCGCCTTGGCCAAGGAAAATCTATTGATTTATTGGAAACAATATTCAAGGATAAAAATTCGGTATTGGTCCTTAGAAAACATGCATACCGTTCCTTAATTGCTCAAAAACCCTATAGTACATCATGCTTAAGAAAGCTTGACAACGAGGTTGAAAGCGATGATGATAAACTGATACGTTATATCAATCATCCAATGGTCCATTATTTTTAATCAGCAAGGCTCGTTTATCAAAAGGTATTTTATATGAAGCATTTTATATTTTCGATAGAGTTTATTTTTGGACTTTATTGTCTTTTACTCTTGATTGTTTACATGATGCTGTTTCGGATGTCATCGATCTCAATTAAGAAAAATCTCCGAAAACGAAATTCCAGGCGGATACAAACACTGTTAGAATCTGAAATAGCGCCTGGTGTGAGTATTGTAGCCCCAGCCTATAATGAATCTGTCACTATTGTTAACAATGTGCGCTCATTGATGACTTTATTTTACCCCCGGTACGAGGTGGTCATCGTTAATGATGGGAGTAAAGACGATACATTACAGAAGCTTATTCAGGAGTTTGACCTTGTGGAGGTTGACTTTTTGGTGGACTATATGGTTCCTTGTAAGGAGATCAAGGCCATCTATAAATCGAGAGACATCTCGCATAAGCGGCTGACTATTGTAGACAAAGTAAATGGCGGAAGTAAAGCCGATGCCGTCAATGCGGGAATCAACGTGGCTTCTTTCCCTTACATTTTGAATACAGACGTAGATTGTGTACTTGCTAACGACACCTTGGTCCATTTAATGGAGGCAGTCTTAGACGCTAAAGAGCGTGTTATTGCCGTCGGGGCAACTTTGCGCATGTCCAATTCCAGTTATGTGGATTCTGGGATGTTAGTTGAGGCAGCACTGCCAAAACCCATACTCGCACGTTTTCAGGAGATGGAATACATCAGATCCTACCTGCTTGGTAAAATGGGATGGAACTATCTGAATTGCATTCCCAATGTTTCTGGCGGATTGGGATTATTTGATAAGGAGATTCTTATAGCCGCCGGCGGATATGATTCGCAGTCTCTTGGAGAGGATATGGAGATGGTGACCCGAATGTGTATGACTATGTGTGAAAATGATGAAAAGTATGAGGTCAAATATATCCCGCAGACCTTATGCTGGACGGAGGGGCCTGATAGTCTGAAGATGTTGACCCGCCAGCGCATCCGTTGGGCCCGTGGGCTGATGCAGATTATCCGCTCACACCGGAAAGCATTTCTGAATCCCAAATACAAAAGATTTGGACTGATTGTGTTCCCTTATAATGCTATTTTCGAATTCTTGGCACCTATCATGGAAATTTTAGGAATTTTCTTTTACGTCTATCTTATTCTGACCAATGGTATCAATTGGCAAATGGCCATTCTATTGTTGGTGTTTGTATATATGTTTTCCATTTTTTTGACGAGTTTTTCGATCCTCTTGGACAATTATGTCTATAAATATTATAAGCGGAGACAGGATATTGTACGCTTATGTTTAACAGCCTTTATCGAGCCCTTTCTATATCACCCAATTATTGTATACAGTTCAATAAAAGGATATGTTCAGGAGCTCTTTGGCAAGAAGCATGCCTGGGGGGAGATGAAACGTAAAGGAACATTGTCGCCATTGCCATCTGATGGCACTAAGAAGTAAAAAAATGAACAAGTTATTGATTATAATACTATTTTGCCTGATCCTACGGCCCCCTGTTGTCAATGCACAGGTGATCTGGCAAAATAAAAAATATGATGTTGACAGTCTGGTACCCAAAGCAGCAACTTATTTAAAAGAAGGACATTTGGAGGAATCCATTATGTTGAGCCGTACAGTACTGTCGAAGTATCCAAAATATACAGATTTTAAATATTTTCTGGGTGCCAGTTACCAAAAAATGGGGCGTGCTGATTGGGCTATCCCATATTTTGAGGATGTAATAGCAAATGATATCAACTATAAAGACAGTTATGTTGCCTTAGCCATGCTTTACGAAACCGAGGGCAATTATGCCAAAGCTGATCATCTGTGGCAACTTGTACACAAACGTTTTCCGCAAGATACTTCGATGGTAAGTTTATATCAGCAGTATGAAATTAGAAATTTGCGTCGTGCTGATGACCTTCGCATGGATAATTGGTACTTAGCTGGTAAAAAATCCATTGCACAGGGGAAGGTTGAGGAAGCATTGACATATTCTGATAGTTTAAGGCTAGCTGATGCACAAGACATGCGCTATCTATATCTTCGATCAAGTGCTTATATGCATGGCAAAGAATACGCAAAAGCAAAAGCAGATTATGAAATATTGCTGAATAAAGGTGATCGTAATCCATTTATTATTGAACAGTTGGCAAATATAGCTGTTGCAAACAAAGATTATCCAGCGGCACTAACCTATATGGAGGAGCTCAGGCAAAATTCACCGGGGAATGCCAAGTATCAGCATCTGGCTAAAGTCTACCGAGAGAATCTGCCTACGAACTTTTACGTTGGACTCAATCACATGCAAAGTTCGCAGGATAAACCAAATGGTCATTTTTTTATCTCTGGTTTGGAGTATGGGCAGAAAATAGGTGAAAAAGATATGCTGATTGGACAGTTCAATTATGGTAATAGACGTGGTGAAAAAGGGTATCAGGTAGGTGCGGAGGCCTGGCTGAATTATAGTTCAAAAGTATATGGATACCATCAGTTTGCCTGGGCTGATGGAACCGTATTTCCAACCTGGCGTGCAGCGTATAGCCTGTATCGCGAGGCTGGAGCTTGGCTCTTCGATCTTGGTGGACGCTATGTCCGTTCAGCTGATCATACGAGTAATTATGGCTTGGTGGGATCTGGTGGCCGTTATTTTGGGGCAACGTTTATCTATCTGCGAGGATTTTTATTACGGGATGAGCAACGTTGGAACCAGGCTTATTCGCTTGCTGTCCGGCACTATTACAATAGTGAAAAGTCAAATTCTTATGTCACCCTCATTGGCAATATAGGAACATCACCCGATGATCCGTCACGATACCAGTTTCTAAACAACCGCTTCGGTTTCTTGTCACGGTCAATTAATGCGGGCTGGCAACACCGTATCGAAAGCTGGGGTTTTACACTGATGGGGGGATGGAGTTATTACAAAGTCACGGAGCAGAGGTTTATGAATCAATACGATCTGAATCTCTCCTTGAGGAAATATTTTTAATATGTGGAAGTATACGTTAGTTTTCCTGCTTATGGCAACGATGGCGCATGGTCGTGAACGGATAACGTTAGTGGAAAAAGGTAAAAGCAATTTTGTCCTGCAATTTGACCAGAATGATCCTGTTTTGCTGAAGGCCGCACAGATAATAAATGATTTTACCGAACAGTGTACAGGTGCCATATTTGTGTTTGGGAGCGGCAATATGTCAAAACCATCCATCATTCTGAAGCAGCTTCCAATCGACCAGACTTATCCAGCGGATAGTTATTCGATCGCCTTTAGATCTGGTCATTTGTATATACAGGGGAGCGGGAAAGGGGTACTTTACGGTGCATATCGTTATGTTAGAACAATTATTGGTGCCCGCAAATGGTTTACCGGAAAGGAAGATACCTTTGTTCCCAAATTAACTTCATTAGCTGTTGATGCTGACTTATCTATTTTTGCCAAACCAAGTTTTCAGTTCCGGGAATTGTATTTTCCGGTAGAGCTGGATCAGGAATATATGGATTGGTATGGTTTGCACAATCTGGAAGAGAAGTGGGGCGCATGGGGCCATACCTTTAATAAAATTATACCTCCTGCTATTTACTTTAAAGAGCATCCTGAATACTATGCGCTCTATAATGGTACACGTCAGCCTATTCAACTTTGTCTCTCCAATGAAGCCGTGTTTGAACTCACTGTGGCATATTTTAAGGAACAGATGCTTGAAAATCCAGCGGCAGCCTACTGGTCCATTGCTCCTAATGATGATATAGGCCATTGTACCTGTGATCGGTGTCAAGCCATCGATAAACGGGAAGGCGGACCCCAAGGATCGTTGATCCATTTTGTCAATCAGGTTGCTGCAAGATTTCCGGATAAGCAATTTACAACTTTAGCTTATGTGCAGACTGCCAATGCCCCATCTCACCTTCATGTCGCAGACAATGTTACCGTGATATTAAGTAATATAGATGCTTTTAGAAATGATGATATCCAAAAGGAAAATTCTGCGGCAATATTCAGAAGACAGCTGCGTGATTGGAAAGCTAAGGCAAAGCATATATTTGTTTGGGATTACTTAACACAGTTTACCAACTATCTTGCTCCTTTTCCTATTCAGGGCACGATGCAGAAGAATCTTTATTATCTACAGTCGCAAGGTGTTGAAGGAGTTTTTCTACAGGGTGGAGGAACAGCTTATAGTGATATGGCCGAACTTAATGCTTATATTCTGGCCCATTTAGTTTGGGATACTGATCTTTCGGAGGAAGACTTGATTGACGAATTTGTCAACGGATATTATGGTCAAGCCGGGCCCTTCGTTAAAGCTTATCTGGTTGCCCGTAGAAATCATTTATTTAATGCATCTTCGGCCTTATCCATTTATGGCAATCCAATTGATAACAGGGCAGATTTTCTGAGTCCTAAGGCGATGGACGAATATAGCAGATTGTTGGAGAAAGCTGAGGCAGCGATCGAAGGAGACCAGCGATTGGAAAAACGGATTAGACGGATAGGGCTAGGACTGGACTATGCTTATTTACAACAGGCCCGATTTTATGGACCGCGCCAGCATGGGATATTTGAAGAAAAGGACGGTCAATGGATCACGAGGCCCAAAGTCAAGCATAAGGTAAACAAATTCATTACAGATGTAAAAAAAATAGGGCTAACAGAACTTGCTGAAGGTGGGCCATCACCAGATAAATATGCGCAGGAATGGGAAGATATTTTTAATACAGGCTTCCGGATTAATAAGGCTGCTAATGCCTTGGTAACGCTGAAATATCCCTTTGATACCTCATTTCCCGCAAATGGGGTTCGAACATTGACCGATAGTGTACCCGGTTACCTGGATTACAGTTATAATTGGTTATTGTGGAATGGGGATCCCATGGATATTGAACTTAATTTTAAAGATGGGCAGCAAATGGATTCCATTACTGTTAATTTCCTTCAGGATGCGAGACACTGGATCTTCGCTCCAGAGGAAGTACGTATTGCTGTTTCGATGGATGGGCGCTCTTTTCAGGAAGTATTATCAGATCGAACGGAGACCGTAGATGAGGATTATACTGTTCAAAAAGTTAAATTCAGTGCCCAAATAGCGGGCCATGTAAAAATTGTTCGCGTATATGCCAAACCACTGAGTAAGTTACCCGTTTGGCGTCATCATCCGAGCAGGAAACCCATGATTGCCTGTGATGAAATCTGGATAGAATAATGTCAACTATCCGTGTTATTTCATGCTGTGGATATTGTGCTACAATAATTTATATATCACTATAATATTATATAGAAAATAGTTAAATTAGAGTTAACTAAATTATAAACAGATTCATATGGAAATTAAAACATCTTCAAAGTTTGTTGCTGAACTAATTGGAACATTTGGTTTAGTACTTTTTGGTTGTGGAGCAGCCGCTATTGCCGGAGCCAATACGATGGGGGGGCTTTCAGGTTTAGGCCTACTGGGAATTGCGGTAGCCTTTGGCCTTTCTGTCGTTGTATTTGCTTACGCTATCGGAGGAATTTCGGGCTGCCATATTAATCCTGCGGTGACCATAGGCGTGTTATTGGCCGGAAGAATGTCTGTAAAAGATGCAGTGATTTATATTATTGCCCAGTTTATCGGTGCACTTTTAGGAGCATTTGTACTGCAACAGATTTTAAATGGACAGTTGGCAGGTTTCTCCGCAGGGGAATGGGCTTATGGAGCGAATGGATGGGGAAAAGGTTATCAAAATGAATATGGTACGGCCTCTGCTTTCATGATCGAAGCCGTCTTGACTTTCATCTTCCTTTTCGTCATATTGGCGACAACTTCTAAAGTAGGAAATGGAACAATGGCGGGATTGGCTATTGGGTTTACATTACTGTTGATCCACTTGGTTGCGATACCTGTTACCGGAACGTCTGTTAATCCGGCACGTTCATTCGGGCCAGCAATCCTTGCCGGTGGGCAGGCTTTATCACAACTGTGGTTGTTTATTGTTGCACCAATTGTTGGAGCTGCAGTTGCCGCTGGCGTATGGAGAGCTTTGGAACCTAAAGAATAAATTGATTTATCTATAAAGTAAAGAAGGCGAAGATTAACATCTTCGCCTTCTTTACTTTATAGAATAGCATTAGCTCCTATTATGGTTGTGACACAGTCGCATGCTTCAGGTCATTAATAAACGCATTGACTTTGTTTTCTTCCGTTGCCCAGGATGTAATTATACGGATTGCATCATGATTCGTATCGATATTTTTCCATATATAAAATTGATAGTTTTTGCTCAGTTGATCAATGACCTTCTTGGGAAGAATTGGGAAAATCTGATTTGTGGTAGACTCCGTTAGAAAGGAATACCCTTTTTCCTGAATAGTTTTTGTGATAAGCATCGCCAACTTATTGGCTTTTCTGGCCAGCTCGAAATAGAGATCATCTTTAAAAAGTTCCAAAAATTGAATGGAAAGTATGCGGCCCTTGGCCAACATAGCCCCTTTTTGTTTAATGGCATACTCAAAATCCATGGCTAGGTCAGATTGACTGAAGACCACAGCTTCACCCAATAGGGCTCCATTTTTGGTACCACCGATGTAAAAGACGTCAGTATATTTGGCAATATCTTCAAGCGTTAGGTCACTATTATAGGCAGTAAGTGCATGGCCTAATCGTGCCCCGTCCAGGTAAAGTAATAAATTATAGGACTGACAGCATTGATATAACTTTCTTAGTTCATCAAGTGTATAAATGGTACCAATTTCCGTGGAGTTCGAAATATAAACCATTCGGGGTTTTACCACATGAGGGGCCAGGGCATATTCATGTAAGACCGCAATCACATCATTGGGGCTTAATTTTCCATTTATTGTTTCCACAGCGATAACTTTATGGCCCGTTGATTCAATAGCCCCGGTTTCATTGGCATATATATGCCCAGTCTTTGCACTTATTACAGCCTCATGTACACGTAATAGGAATGAAATAACCAGTAAATTAGTTTGTGTACCACCTGATATAAAGTGGATGACTGCATTGGGGGCACCTAATCTTTCTTTTAATAGCGTTTTAGCTTGCTGGGCATATTCATCATCACCATAGCCCGGCTGCTGTTCGAAATTTGTTTCGATGAGCTTGTCTAGAATACGGGGATGTGCCCCTTCTGAATAATCGTTTTTGAAGTTATACATAATCGTTGTGGAGGATTTATCCATCTATAGCTTATATGACGTTAAATGTACGCATACCATCTTATTTTTTTGTCTTTGGATAAAAAATAAGATTTAATTTGCTGATATATATGTTCCTGCTGAACATTCAAGTAAGTTATACCCAGAAACGTTGAGGTATATGGACAGGATTGGCCCTAATACGGTTATTACTTTAAGAAATCTGCATACCAGTGCCCGGAAGATTTAATGATGCGCTGCTGATTTTGAAAATCGACATACACTAACCCAAATCGCGGCCGATAGCCTTCAGCCCATTCAAAATTGTCCAAAAATGTCCATACGAAGTAACCCTTTATATTTACTCCTTCTTGTTTTGCTCTATATACTTGCTTTATAGCGTCTTGTAGGTAAGATACTCTTTTGGGGTCATCTACTTGACCATGCAGGATCTGATCTGGAAAAGCAGCGCCATTTTCAGTGATGATGATCGGAGGTAGATTGGTGTAGGTACTAAATTTCTTTAATACATGATAGATAGAAGCCGGATATACTTCCCAGTTCATGTCTGTCATGTCAACATTACGCTCTTTGGCTGTAACGATTTTTGCCTGAAGGTAGGGCACAAACATGGCATACCGTATCATTTCACGTGTATAATTTTGAAGCCCAATAAAATCCATATCACATTTTAAATCATTTTCATCATTGCACTTGATGTATTTTTCAATTCTATTGAGAATTTTGATTTCCTGCGTGGGGTATCCCATGCCTAACAAGGGTTCAATGAATAGTCTATTCAGTAATACATCTGCTTTTTTTGCCGCGAGGATATCTCTTTCTTTTGTTGTAAATGGTTCCACATGTGAGCATGAAAAGGTTGTCCCCACCTGGCTATCTGGAAGTAAAGATTTGATCGTCCTAGCTCCATGTGCCTGTGCGAGTGCAGCATGATGGGCTGCAGCCAAAAAGTTGCCCAGGCCTTTTCTTTCTGGGGCATGTACCCCAAAAAAATAACCAGCAGCCGTAAATACTGTTGGCTCATTGAGCACCATCCAATGCTTCACGCGATCACCATAACTGCGAATGCATCGTTCAACGAATTCACCGAACCATTCCTTGACATCACGATTCACCCAACCCCCTTTTTTCTCCAGGGCATGGGGAAGATCCCAATGATATAGTGTTATCCATGGAATAATATCCAGCTCAAGTGAAAGGTCAATAAGGCGATTGTAGAAATCGATTCCCTGTGGATTAGAAGGTCCAATACCCTGTGGTAATATACGGCTCCACGATAATGAAAATCTATAATTAGGGATATTCATCCCTTTCATCAGGTATAAATCCTGTACATAGCGATTGTAGAAATCACAGGCATCGTTGCCATGCTGATTTTTAAAAATGCGATTCTTTTTTTGTACAAAAATATCCCAAATAGATGGGCCTTTGCCATGTTGATTATGTGCCCCTTCGATTTGATAAGCAGCAGTAGACACGCCCCAGATGAAATCTTTGCCAAAGGCATCTTTGGTTAAATGCATTGATCGAAATATAATGATCGGTGGTGAAAAACCGATTTTTATAATAATTAAGTTTTATGGAATCTAAGCGGTGAATAGAATGAACTGAACCGGCCTAAAAAGATTCTGAATATAACCCTCTGGAAAAAATAGCTGATTGTTTTCATAATTAATACGTTAAGTCCATTAATTATTTGCTTATAAAGCTACTGAACGCATATGAACTAGTTGTAAATTATATATTAAATATTGCGCAGGTTTTTTGATGAAATTTAATATTATATCCGTTTTTTATGAATAATCAAGTAAGGCTAGTCCGCATTATTCTATTTCAAACTCCGTATAAATGGTCCGTTTGAACTCGAGAACTTCAGGGCTAATTTTAAAGCCTTCACCACCATACGCTTTATTGAATGTTTCTAATGCCATCCCGGTCCGAAAGGCTGCTGGTTCATTCGAAGCACTACCATCATTAGAAAGATAGAGCAGTTTTCCAATTTTTATATCTGCTCTTGATGCTAATTTCTGGGCAGATTTTAACGCATCATCATAGGCGATTAAGTCCGCTTCCCTTAATATGCTATCAGCTTTGGAGTGGGCAAATGAAATAGAACCTATGCCACTGATTTTTGTTTCCAACAATTTGCTGGTTAACTCGGTGAACTTGGATAGATCGTGCAAGACGAAATCTATGGTCTGCTGGGCCTGATAACCCACAAATTTACTTGTATTGCCGATATACTGATAATCTTTGTTGGCGGAAACACTACTTGTTTTAATATCTTCTTTTTTATTGCCGTACTTTTGAAGTATGCCGATAACACTATCTACAGTGGACTGTGTTTCACGTACGGCATCGACCATCCTTGGCTTGGTGAATGCTGTATTTATTGTCAGTGTCACCTGGTCGGGCATCACTCTAATTTTTCCTTCGCCACTTACACGTATTCGATCCTGATTGTAATTGGATATAACAGATTGGCAAGATACAGACAATAATAAAGTCCCGCTTGCGAGTAGGGGTAATAAGAATGTTTTTTTTCTCATAACGATGAAGTTTAATTGTTCCTTCGTGGTGACTTTTAACTCTAATATAATAAATTATTGAATAGTATTCCCGTTCATATTCAAAGTATTTTAGGCGGAGCATATAGGAAATAAAAAAAGCAGAATGCCAAAGGCGTTCCGCTTTTTAAATAAATGGTTTATTATTTTTTAATAAATACTTTTTGAATACGTTTTGAGCTGCTTTTGAAGAGATTTTCTGGCCATATGAATACGTGTTTTTACGGTTCCTTCAGGAATTTGTAACTGTTCGGCAATTTCATAGTATTTAAAGCCCTCTAGAAACATGGCAAATGCATTGTAATAATCATTTGATAAGTTGTTCAGTGCCTGTTGAATATCTGCAGCAACAAAATTATTTTCTCCCCGATTACCTGTCACGTCATTCATATTATTTGTATGAGCATATTCATGACGGTAGTTTTCCAATCGCTTGTTACGGGTATACTGGTTGATATAGGTATTTTTCATAATAATGTATAACCAGGACATTAATTTTGGATGCTTTAGAAACTTTTCTATGGAAGACAAGGAACGAACCATAGTTTCTTGAACCAGATCTTCTCTTTCATCTGGATCATTGGTGAATTGTGCTGCCAGATATTTTAATGTAGGTCTTTTTTCCTTAAACAGTTGATTGATTGTCGTATTTTCCATATTATCAAATTTTAAGTATCTATTCGTGTAAAGCTTATTCGTTAAAGCTTACTACAATTAAGATGCTAGAAAAAATAGACAAGAAGAAAGTAAGTTAATCAGTAAATATGGCTAATTTCTGGTTTTTTGTAATGTAATTAATTTATAATAAGTGTTTTATGTTTTGTTTTTACATGTTTTTAGAGCGGTTATTGGGGATAGGTAAGGTGTTTTTTACTTAAACAACAAGTGTTTTCCTTTGTTAAAACCCCCCTTTATCCCGATGCTCCCGTATTTATACGTAGTACTGTAAATCATACATCCAAGATCAGCCTGTGATCAATTTTTAAAAACTGTTCAGGGCTGATAATGGTTATTATCTAAAGTATGAAATGAAAAACATTATGGGGGACGAAAATAAGGATATTTATATCGATCAATCACATGAGGAGCGGAGGTCAAATGCACATCGGCAATGGGAAGACAGCCAAGAAGACTTTTATAAATCCATTATAAGAAACCAACAGGATGACATCGGGCGGATAGGGCGTTATTTTCGCGATGAGCTGGCCCAAGAATTATATGGCATGCGGATTTCATTACAGAATTTTACCAATCTGTACGGCGATTTTGAGGAATTACGCAGTTTACGCGACTCATTGGCAAATCTGGTGATAGAGTTACGAAACAAGGCCGTATTGCTATATAACCCTTTATTGAGTGATCTAGGGATTTTTCATGCCATCGATGAGGTCATTGCATCATATAAACAAAGATTGGGGCTGACCATTGATATTATTCTTGACCCCCATTTGAAAGAATTGCATCATTATATTCAGGTCCAACTTTTTAAATTATTAACAGCACTATTTGAATACCTAAAAGATGAGATGTCTACTCAAACAGTTTCAATTTCCGTTCAGCTTATCGATTTTTCGGTATTTATCAAAATACTGCCTTATTTTCAGCAGGAAAGGATTGCACAAAACACTAAAAGTATCGAAAAACCAATGCGGCTTCTTAAAATTGTGGAGCTTTACAATGCTCGGATCATTAGCCATACACTGGAAAAAGGTATTTTACTTCAATTAACTATTTAAATAAAAATAATGATAAAAATTCTATTGGTCGAAGACCATATGGTAGTTCGTAACGGTATTAAATTGCTTTTAGAGTCTCAAGATGGCTTTGAAGTTGTCGGAGAAGCTTCTAATGGCATGGAGGCCCTTGATTATTTGAAAAACAACCCGGCCCCGAATATTGTGTTGACTGATATTAGCATGGATGAGATGGATGGGCTTAAGCTTTTACAGATTCTGCATAAGGAGTATGACAGCATTAAAGTAGTTATTCTTTCTATGTTAAACCAAATCAACTATGTTCTTGAGGCTTTCGAATATGGTCTTATGGGCTACTTGGTAAAAAATGTCGGTTATAATGAGCTGCTCTTTGCGCTTAATCACATCGCAAATGGTGGGCGGTACATGAGTGAAGAAATCTCCATGCTACTTTTGCATCAAGTGCGTTCTGGTCAATATAATGGAAAAGATAGAATGAAACTGCCGATAGATGTGGATCTTTCTGAGCGTGAACTGGAAGTACTAAAATTGATTGCTGAAGGATATACAAATATAGAAATTGCGGATAAGATATTTTTAAGCAAACGTACGGTGGAAGGGCACCGGCAGAATTTAATTGAAAAAGCTGGGGTGAAAAATACAGCCCATTTGGTGAAATTTGCTTTCGAACATGGTATTTTGAACTAGCATGATCATTTTGTAGCTATCCAAACCTGGTGCCCGTATCCATAGTCAGATTTATTGACCTTAGGTTTTGACAGGTTTAATCATTGTGCAGATCAAACATATTAAGTATTTGTGAAGATGGATGAAATGAAGCTACGCAGCTAGTTCGTTGCAAGCAATTGCACAGTTTTCACATGCTTTGGCACAGGCCTGACAGTGTTCATGATCATGTTTGAAACATTCTTCTGCACAATTTGAACAGATCTCCGCACAGAGTTTAATGACCTGGCTGGCATAAAAACTTTCCATGGCCAGCAATTGTGCCGTTGCCGAGCATAACGTAGCACATTCGAGATCCAAAGCGATACACTTTGCCATCATTTCTATGTCTTTTTCTTTTGTGCAGGCTACTGCGCAATGCTGACAAGCGATCACACAGTTCCAGCAGGCTTCTATGCAGTGTTGGTAATTTCTATTGTCCATGACTCTATTTTAATTTGTTCTCTACTAAATTGTCGATTCTGCGGCAGCAATACAGTCCTGTAGGTATTTTAGCATATTATTTCGATCTGTTTGTGTTATTTTACCCTGCTGAAGTTTGCTGATTATATCATTTTTAATGGCAATAATAGCTTGTTCTTTGTCAATTGCCTCTTTTGCAGTTTTGACATTTATGCGGTCTACAATTGTTCGGCCCAATTTTGAGTAAATTTTTTTTGCTTCTTGATTGGATAAGATTGGGGCTGGTATTTTTGAAACAGCCTCATTCGCTGCCGCAATATTGGCATATACAACGGCATCAGTATTTTTAGCTGCGGCACGTTCTGATGTTGACATGGCCTCTTCATTTGCCTTTGCAGCCAGCTCTTCAGCTTTTTCCATCTGACGTGTTGCCTTTTCTTGTGGCGTCTGATTGTTGCAGGCCCCAAGAAGTATATTGCTTATGAGTAATGAGGAAAGAAAAATTCTTTTATGTTGCATTTTATAATGTTTTTATGAATTGACTATACCCTGTTGATCATCACAATTAGAACAGGTTTCAAAAATGAATAGTTTTTTTTATTTAGCAATTCAACGAAATAGGGTTTACCGTGGTTCATACTATAGACAGTATTTTTTAACTTTTAATACAGGGATATGAAAACGCAAAATAAAAACATGAAGACCACGCAAGTCAAAGGAAATACGGTATTGAATAAGAATAATCTGGATAGTCGAGAATCGGAGGAAAATGAATTTAAGGGAGAGGATATTACACATAATAAGAAAGAAACCAAGAATGAAAATAAGAAGAAAGGATAGTCGCTTATTTCCATTCGCTGATACAAATTGATGTTTCATTGATACAATTATACCCAAGATTCTAAAATGATTTAATGAATTTAGCGCTTAGCTTACATTTGATTCATGAAACACAAGAGGTCCTATTATTTATTATGTACTATTCTACTATTATCTGGATTCGTTTTTTTCGCCAAAGGAAGTATCAGCAGGCAATTGCAACATGATACGATCGACCGATTGGATACATTAAGGGGTGGAAGGAGCATTTTGCAGGCTGATCCTACTATTTTTTATCATGAAGGCTACTATTATTTATATGGTACCAATGGCGATCAGGATGAAAGGTTAGGGTTTAAGGTCTACCGCTCCCAAGATCTTCAGCACTGGGAAGGCCCTGTTGGCGTTCATGGAGGTTTTGCTTTAATTAAAGATGAGGTATTCGGGTCCACCGGCTTTTGGGCGCCTCAAGTATGGTTTGAAAATGGCAAATTCTTCATGGCCTATACAGCAGATGAAAAAATAGCCATTGCTGTCAGTGACTCTCCGCTAGGCCCATTTAAACAAGAGCAAGCACAAACAATTATAAAGGATGGAAAGGAAATAGATCCATTCGTATTTGTGGATACTAATAAGAAAAAGTACTTATTTCATGTCCGTTTATCAGATGGAAATAGGATTTTTGTGGCCCAACTGAAAGATGATTACTCCGGAATAATCGCGGAAACCTTACGGGAATGTATTCATGCGGAGTTACCCTGGGAGAACACAGCTAATGCTGAATGGACGGTGAGTGAGGGACCAACTGTTATACGAAGCGGAGATCGTTATTATATGTTCTATTCGGCCAATGATTTTAGAAACAAAGATTATGCTGTTGGGGTTGCGGTTGCTGAACATATTTTTGGACCTTGGAAAAAAATGGCGGAAAACCCTGCTTTAGATCAAAAGATAAGCGGTTTTGCAGGGACAGGACATGGGGATCTGTTCCGAAAAGAAAATCAATGGTATTACGTATGCCATACCCATTATTCAAAGGATAAAGTCGCTCCGCGAAGAACGGCTATTGTACCTGTGGATTTTTCCTTGGATAGTACCATAGTCAGTGTCCCCAAGTTTGATGGCTCAAAATTCAGATTATTGAAAGCTGGCAAAAAGACTTCCAACCATATCGATGTTGCTTTCGGTGACCCTTTTGTTGTATTTGATAAGAAGACGGATCGATATTACCTCTATGGGACAGGGGGGACAGAAAATGGATTTATTGCTTATAGTTCCAGTGATTTAAAAAATTGGAGAAAAGAGGGTAAAGTATACGATGCCAATCAAAGCAAAGGGTGGGGAATCAAAGATTTTTGGGCACCGGAGGTATATTATATAAACGATAAGTATTATCTATATTACAGTGCTCATTGGAAAGATAACCCACATCATCATCTGGAAAATTACCGAATTGGCGTCGCCGTGGCAGACAACCCTTTAGGACCCTTTATTGATCTGACCGGAAAACCTATTTTCGATCCCGGATATCCTATTATTGATGCTAATGTATTTAGGGACTCGGATAATAGGAACTATTTATTTTATTCGCGTTGCTGTTATGAGCATCCTGTTGCTTCTGAAATTGCAGATTGGGCCAAAAAGAATTTGGGCTATGAAGAAGTGGAAGAGAGCTGGGTTTATGGCGTTGAACTGGACAGCAGCATGAGCAAGGTTATCGGTGAACCGATCCTTTTGATCCGACCCCCGGTGAAAATGAACGATAGCCAGTCCGAATGGGAAAGCAGATCTGTATCTTCCGGTGAAATTAACAGGAGGTGGACCGAAGGATCATTTTTGATCAAAGAAAAAGGACAATATTACATGATGTATTCGGCAAATTATTTTGCGGGAGCAAACTATGCGGTGGGATATGCTACTGCTGAAAAGCCATTGGGGAAGTACCAAAAATCCATGAAGAATCCGATTATTGAAAAAAACACCAATAAAGGAGGTATTGTCTCAGGAACTGGGCATAATAGTATTTTTAGGGACCGGGAAGGAAAACTGCGTTGTGTCTACCATGGGCGGACCACAGCAACAGGAGACGACAGAATGGTCTTTATCAGTGATGTTATTTTTCAACAAAATGGTGAGCTAACAGTCCATACGGATTGACTTTAAATCAATCCGTATTTTTCGGTATAGCATTATTTTGAACATCCTCATCCCACTCGGAGGACTTTTTATTGGCTGATTGATGAGGATTATATTCATTTTCTTGCGCATTTTGATGGATGGTATTTTTCTTCCTATCGGTGTTGGTAAGATCCAAATGAGGCTCATTATCCGGATTAGGTTTAGGTCGTGATGAGCCTGAAATGTGATGATCTGCGCTGAACAGTCCTTTACGGTACCATATGTTGCTGAAATAATATGCAATAATTAAACCTTGTTTTACTAGTGCGTGTTGCAATAACTTTTCCATGTTGTAGAAATATTGAGTGGGAGGGTGGCTGGAACCTTTCCCCTAATAAGAGAACACTATTAAACGATAAATGGTTGACAAATCCTTTTATTGTACAAAGTTTACGGAGCCAAAACCACAACGATATAGCGAATGTTCTTATAATAAGATGTTTTTTAGGATTTGGAACAAAAGAATGTTATGATGAAATTACTGTATTTTTTAAGTTTTGTTGCTACTTTTTTTGTGAGTGAAACTACCGAAGGTACGGAAGTATTAGATACCGAACATTCCAATGAGTGGTACACAGAGATTGGTATTTGGCTTTTTATCCTGCTGTTTATTGTGGTTATGGTCATTATAATCCTGCGAAGAATCTCAAAAAAGAAATAACAATAAGGTTATGAACAAATCACAAGAAAATAGTTAATCATCATTGAGCATATGATCAGGAAATGGCTGTACAATCGGAAAATAAAGGTGAACAGCTGTTCCTCTGCCCATTTCAGAATCTATTGTAATGTTTCCACCAAGCCGCTCCATGATTCGCTTAACGAGCGATAGGCCAATTCCGGTGCCTGGTATGCTACCAACATTATCTGCTCTCGAAAACATTTCATAGATATGAGGAAGATGGTGGTCGGGTATCCCGATTCCATTGTCTTTTATGCAATAATGTGTCAAGTCTTCCTGATGGGTACTTTCAATGCGGATTACCGGATTTTTAGAAGATGAGGAATATTTAATAGCGTTGACAATCAGGTTGGTGAAGATTTGATAAACGGCACTTTTTTCGCCCCATATGGGTAGTAGTTTTCCAAAGGAAGGTTGACAATTAGCTGCATCATATAAAATACTGTTTTCTTGAAATATCCGTTGGATCGTATAAGACATCGGTAATGGCTCTTTGTCCAGCGCGCTTGATTTATGTTGGCTCAATTGAACCATATTGTTGATAATATCCTCAATATTAGAAATGCTCCGGCTGAAATTTTGATACCATTTATTCGATTTAGTATGGTCTATACTATCCGAATGCTGCTGTAGGAACTGAATACCCATTTTTAAGATGGATAATGGGTTCTTTAGATCATGAGATAAGGTGTGGGTAAACATTTCCAGCTCATTATTCAGGCTGGACAGTTCCTCATTGAGAAGCTGTCTTTCTTTCAGTTTTTTAAATGTTGATTCTTTAATAATCTGGTTGAGCCTAAGCACAAAGTTGATCTCATCATCATTCCATGGCCGAGCAACATCATAGCGAAGATCTTCCCAGATTTTAAGATTTGTCTTTTTAAGGTTTGATTCCTGTTTAACCTCCATTTGAAGCACTTGACTATGGTACTCTTTTCGAAACCAGATGAGATAATAATCATTTTCTAGTCCTACTTTTAAGTACATAAGGCCAGCGAAGTTTAATTTTTCGGTAAAATAACTTTGCTGGTTCAATCTAAAGTTATAATCTTTAAATAAGGCTTTGTCACTGTGTTTTTGAAGAAAATGAATGATTTCATAAAACTGCGATTTACGTGGTGCATGTCCATAGCTAAACACATCGCCTTGATTAAAGATGGCCAACCCATCGGCATTGACGAGCTGTGTCAGAATATCCATGTGCTGTACTAATGCACAATTGACCGTTTTATTTTCAGATAGACTTTTTTTCAGTTCTTCTTCTGCCATATTTAAAAGTTCGGTTCTCTCCAAAAGATTTTGTTTGATATGGCTTTCATATTTACTGGTTGCGGCCTGGATGGCGAAGGTACAGAGTTTACGTTGTTGTAAGTCAATCTGTTTTTCCTGGCTGTTTTGGGCGACCACCAATCCCCAAAATTCATCATCGATACAGATACGAAAAAATAGGGCACTTTTGATATGTATTTTTTGTAAGAACAGCTGATGCAGGTCAGGTATGGGCGTGAGCAGGCAGGAAAGTGTGGTGATATTATCGTCTATGTAGAAGAAAGGTTGACGATTATTGTCGATCTCAGGAGCATAACGATAAGAATAGCTGCTGTAATATTCAATAGCTTCCTTGGGCATAAAATCTTTGGAAAATTCTTTCCCCTTAAAGTAAGGTTTACCATTTGCAGTGTGTTCTGCAATCACTTCACTATAACCTGTTTCCTGGATTTTTAAAACGAAAACACGATCATAACTCAACACTTTATTGATTGCCGTACATACCCGATTCCAGTTATTCGGCTGAATAGTATCGAGCAAAAAATTGAATTCATTTATCTTTTTTGCTGAGATGTATTTCTTATGTTGTTGTTCCCATTCAATATAAAAATAGCCCTCATGAATCCGTAGTTTAAAATAGAGACGATTATGATGAATTTTAAGCGGTAAAATATGCCGCGATTGTCCGCCTGCACGTATGTGATCTAAGGTGTTCTTAATTTTTAAAATAACATCGCCCAAAACAGGGCCGAAGCTTTCGAAAAATTCCGTGCCCAACAGTGTCTTCGTGGAATCTGTGATATACTTTATGGCTGATTCACTTATACCGACAATAGTATATTGTTGATCCAAGACAACAAGGCTGCCAAAATGCTGAAGTTCGATTCTGTGTTGATTGCTCGATTGAAGTACATTGCTCATGATGCTCCCAAAACTCCTACTGATTGATATAAATATACAAAAAATAGAACAAAGGAGATTGAACTTTGTGTGTTTGGCTAATTTTTAATTTGAGGTTATTATTTTATTTTTTTATTTGTGTTAAAGATTTGAAACGTATCATAGCGCCAGCCTATTTCGTAAATGGCATACGATCAATTTTTACGGATACTGTTGGCCAGACCTTTTATAAGTGATTTCCATTGCGGGTAGGAAGCCCCCATTTTAGCTCCTAAACCAACAATAAAATTTCTGATATTATCACCCAGGTTTTCATTTTCTACATTGATAATTTCGTTCCGGCCGGCATATTGTATTAAAATGCTGTTTCTACGTTGTTCGATCAAAAAGGTTGAAGAGGAAATCCCTTCAAAGAAATGTGCTGTATCCTTATTCTCCTTGTGTTGTGGATCTGGACAGGGTTTTAATGTCAGGGCAAATAGCTTATATTCTTGGGTGATATTGGAGATTATATTTACTACGTTCACCCAATCATATCCATCCCCACTGGGGAGCCCCGGACCAGGAATATTTAAGCGGATATAATCATGTAATTGCACAGCACGGTCAATCGGCAGACCGCATTGATCAGTTAATTGAAATGTTGTAGCTGGGATTTCAGCCAATTCATACCAATAATTGACATGCACCAGCTTTGTGTAGGCCAAATCGAAGGCCTGGCTTGCGATTTCTGTGTTTTCAAAATCAATGGATTCAAAACAGTCCAGTTTTTTTCCTTCTTTTTGTTCGGGAATAATATTTTTCATGTTTTTGAAAAAGAACACTGTTCAAGCCAATTTGGTTTGCGTGGGATACTTACGCAATTGAAGCCCGTTTAGGGGTAAGGGAAGAATAACCTGACAACCGTTCCTTTTTCCAATTGGCTTGAAAGATTGATTGTTCCATTCATGCGTTCCATCAGTCGCTTTACTAGGGACAGGCCTATGCCACTTCCAGGGGCCTGAGAAGAGTTACTTGCGCGCTCATGCGCATAAAATATTTTATGTTGTTCATCTGCAGGAATACCAATACCATTGTCTTCCAAATAATATACAATTCCTTTGTCTGTTTTTTCGCTATAAATATGAAGGTAAGCTGTTCCCGTGGTTTTGGCATATTTTACGGCATTGGCGATCAGGTTGACAAAGATCTGATAAATAACTCCGCGATCAGCATATATCGAATATAAATTGCCGATTTTGAATTCTACAGACTGATTCGGATAGATTAACTTGATTTCAGAAAGACAATTCTGTATCTTCTTGTCCATGGCAATATATTCAGCAATATTATTGTTGCTTCGCGCTTTACTCAGTTGTAGCGTTTGGTTGATGATTGCTTCAATGTTTCGTATGGCTTCGGTAATGTTCAGGTTCCATTTTGCCTTAATATCTAATGCGAGTTCGGGATTTTTCATCAAAAAGTCATTGCCCATTTTTAGCACTGCCAACGGGTTTTTTAGATCGTGAGAAAGTGTATTGGCCAAAAGATCCAGAGCGTGGATAAATGAGATCTCTTCATCTTGCTTTTTTACCCGATTATACATTAATTTACGTTCGGTAACATCATTTGCAGTATGTAAAATGGCGTATGTTCTGCCGTCCTTATCAACCAGTGCTTTGTACTCAAAATCAAAATAGCGTGTTGTCTTTGTATCGCCATTGACAATACCTGCAGGGGTGTCTGTTGCCCGATAGGTGATCCCGGTTTTCCATACATTTTTAAGAATAGAGGAGAAGCCTTCTTGCTGAAAACTTGGAAAGCATTCACAAAAAGTTTTTCCAATAATACAGCGGTCGGCATGCCACATATCGAGCATGGCCTGATTAACATAAGTGATATGGAGATGAGGACTATTATAAATTGCTGTGGCTAAAGGAACATTGTCCAAAATCGACAAAACGGAAACTTGTTCATTAATGATCATACATGACTTTATTAAGCAATTAGTTGGTTGAAATAGCGCCTATGTACAAAAATAGGTCTATGATAGCTGACACAAACTATGCCAGTTTTTTACCTCGTTTTTCCTAGCCCATGTCTATTCTGTAGAACTTCTGAAATTTAACCCAGGCTTGCTTTAAGCTTGGCGAGTATATCATCACTTTTGGTATGTTTGACTTTGATTTTCCTGATCGTTGGTCGCTTACCTTTATCTTTTTGTTTGATGATCTTTAAGAGATCGTTGGCATATTCATTTTTATATTGGCTGATGTCGAAAGTCTTACTATGCTGCTGGATGAGTTGCGTAGCCATGTCCATCTCGGCTTTCTGAATTTTTACATTCGTAGGTAATTTCAGTTCGTTAACATCCCTAATTTCCTGCTGGTAACGTATTTTGTTCAGTACCAATGTATTTTGATAGGGCTTGATAATAGCAAGATGTTCGACATTGCGCATGACAAAGGCTCCCAATCCAGCAGTTTTAGTCTTTTCCAGCGCCTTTAGTAAAAGCTGATAAGCTTTTTGACCATCTTTTTGGGGTTCAAGATAATAAGGTGTCTCGAAATAGATGCTATCGATGTCGACGAGTTTGACGAAAGCATGTAAATTGATCAATTTTGTTTTTTCAGGACTTGCGTCTTCAAAATCCGCTTCCTCCAATACAACATAATGATCATTCATAAAATAACCTTTCACGATATTGTCCCATTTAACTTCCTTACCCGTCAGTTCATTGACTCGCTTAAACTTGATATTAGCCAGATCTTTACGGTCCAACATATCAAGATCAAGAGTACTGTTCTCGGTAGCACTATATATTTTTATGGGAATGTTTACCAAACCAAATCCGATAGCCCCGGTCCATATTGCTCGCATACTTCAGTCTTTTTATTTTATCCTTATTACGCAAATCAATTCCGCTGTTTGCTCCAAAGAATAACCAGTTCCATGCGCAAATAGTTTAGAAATTGGTAAAATATAGGGTAGAAGCTATGATACCCAAACTTTTTTTCTTTGAATTGGTTATTATGACGTTTGTTAGTCATCGATTATGGATCTAAAATCACATGAGCCCTTTTGGTTAGTAAAAAATGGTCTTCTGTCCACATATCCATCTTTACATAAAGATGAGAGCTGCGATATTTTAATTGTTGGGGGCGGCATTACCGGCGCTTTAATTGCGCATCAATGTATGTCAGAAGGGTTGAAATGTATACTCATTGATAAAAGAGAAATTGTGAATGGAAGCTCAGCAGCCACAACTTCCATGTTACAATATGAAATTGATATCCCGTTGTATAGGTTAAAAGAGCTTATTGGAACGGAAGCTGCAGTAGCCTGCTACCAAGCTTGTAGTCAGGCTATTGACAAACTGGGAAAACTTGCTCAACACATTGATTCGGAAGCTGGCTTTCGAAAGAAACATTCGTTTTATTATGCTTCACGTAAAAAGGATGTCGCCAATTTGTTGAAAGAGTATCATGCCCGGCAGTCTGCTGGTTTTGAGGTCAATTGGCTTTCTGAGCAAGAGATTAAACATAAATTTGATTTAACAGGAGCCTATGGGGGGATTCTGTCCAAGCAAGGAGCCAGTATCGATGCATTTTGTTTTGCCCATGAATTATTAAAGCATAATACCCAAAAAGGCTTGAAGATTTATGACAAAACCGAACTCATTCGGGTGATAAATAAAAAACAGCGTACAGTGGCGGTTCTTTCCACAGCTGCTAAGATAGCCACCAAAAAAATTATTTATTGCACAGGGTATGAAACAACGGAGCTTATCCCGGAAAAATTTGTAGAACTCTTGAGTACTTTTGCCATTGTTTCAGAAGTAGACGAGACACTTTACAACAGTTATCAAGATCTCCTGATCTGGAATACCGCCCAGCCCTATTTGTATATGCGCACCACAGATGATGGCCGGTTTTTGATCGGTGGTGAAGACGAACCATTTAAAGATCCCATAAAGCGTGATAATTTGATTGATCAAAAGTCCCATAAACTGGAGAAATCGTTTAATAAGATATTTAATAAACCATTTTATTGCGATTTTAATTGGGCCGGTACTTTTGGTTCGACCAAAGACGGTTTGCCCTATATTGGGGAACATAAAAAATTTAAAAATGCTTATTTTGTATGTGGTTTTGGTGGAAATGGTATTACCTTTTCAGTAACGGCCATGGAGATGGTATCCTGTTGGTTAAATAGAAAAGATCATGCGCTGTCGAAATGCTTTAGGTTTGGTCGTTGATGTTTAGGTTGAAGGAATCAACTGTTTTTCAGTAAGAAACGAAATAACTTATATTCCAATTTAGGCAAGGACAAGGTTTGACTTATATAAGGGAATGTTCCTTCAAGGTATATCTTTTGGATGACGGGATGAATATAATAGTGTTGAGATACTGTTTTGGTGTTGCCGATAAGCTTTGCCACGGCCTTTATAACTGTATTTAATTGTCTTCTACGTGCTTTAGCTTCTTGAGGTTGTTGTGTTTTTGCTAAGCGCTTAAAAGCCTCACGGCTTGCCCCCCAAATACGTATATCTTTACCGTTGATGGATCCGGGACAATGATCCCGAAGGTAAGTATTAAATATTCGGCCACAGAATGCCCCCCGAGAACTTACTTTATCGATTTGAAACAGATTTTTACCCTTTTTTTGCATGAGTTCATTCAGCAACTGGGCCTGCTGTTTACTATTCCATGATTTTTCTTGGAAGACCCCTTTTTTCCCTTTATAAGCTAATGAAATTATGTTATCGTCAATTTTAACATGTCGTTTTTCTAAGGTGCACAGTCCATAGGATTTATTGGTAAGGGTATATCGCTTATGACCGATCCTGATCAAGGTACTATCCATAATTTTAAAGGCAATCGCGCATAACTTTTCCATATCCCATCGGCGATGTTTTAGGTGACTGGAAGTTATTTTTCGCAGGTCCTGGAGATATTGCCCCATGTAAAGGATGTGCTTAAATTTTTCGGCTTGCTGCTGGTTTACAAATTTGGGATGGTAGATATACTGTTTACGTCCTTTTTGGTCAAAACCAAATGCCTGTAGGTCGCTTTGCGGATTTTTAGAAATCCATACATCTGTCCATTTTGGGGGAATGACCAATTGGCTGATCCTTTTCAAGATTTTTACAGCGACAACTTCTTTACCTAGCTCGTCATAATAGTAGAATTTTGCGCCTTTTTTTTTCCGTGTATAGCCTTTTATCGTCTTCATTTTAATCCATAGAACAACAAATATGCGGTGTAGCCTGAACATTATAGTTTAGGCTGGGAGAGTAGATGGGGTATTCTTGATCAAGAATACCCCTTTTTTGGTGTCATTGTGCATTATCACGTAGTGTTTTTATATATTCATGTGCTTCGAGTTGAATCGCCAGTTGCTTTTCAACAAGTAGTAAGAGGTCGTGTGTGATCTCCCAACCTTCGTTATCGACAACATCCTTGTATGTTTTTTTAAAGGCATCTTCCCCCTGTTCGCAACTGGCCAATAGGCTCTTTTCATCATTTCCAGAAATCGCAGATTTGATGTCCATCCATATCCTAAATAATTTACCACTGATCATGGTACCATCCGTGGCAGGAGAACCTTGCTGTTCCAGATAGGGTTTTAGTTCCTCAATAAACAACTCCGATTGATTCATGTACTCAACAAAGATACTGTTCAAATTTTCAAGATCTAATCGTGTCGCTATTTCTATAGCCTTTTGATAACCTGCAATGCGGTCATTATTGATTTGTATCAAATCATTGATTAAAGTGCTGTCATTAACTGTTATAGTTTCCATCTGTTCAATTTTTAAGTTTGTAAATTTTGTTTCACAGGAAGAACTGATAATGACAGCATTCAGTTGAAAAAAAGAAAAGTATACGTATTTCTACCTTAAAGTTTGTTTTGATCGGGGGAATAAGACGGCTTTTTACCTTTCTTCATATTATCTTTTGGCAATTTTTTATCCGATAAATCATTGGCTTCCGCTTGAATAATTGCCTTACCGTTTCCTTTTCCAATAGGACCTCCACAAATAATCAGTAACACCACCATGCTGGGCTGATGATACTTTGTTAAGCTAGATTTCATATATTTATTTTTTAGTGTGTTATTATAATTGACTGTTTTTGAGATTAACATCAAAAGACATCTTTTGGTTTTATTTAAGCCGGTATACTTTCAATTGTTTTTGTAACTTTTTACGGGCCATATGTATCCTTGTTTTAATGGTTCCCTCCGGCATGCCGAAATAAGTAGCAATCTCATGATATTTATAGCCCTCAAGAAATAATTGAAAAACCTGGTAATTTTCTTCTGACAGACTACACATGGCTTTTTCAATATCATCTGCGATAAATTTATTTTCGCCCTTGTTTGCTTCTATTTGGCTTGAAGTTTCCAGGCCAAGATAGACTTCATGAATATCATTTGTCCTTTTTGCCTTCCTGTATTGATTGATATACACATTCTTCATGATAACATACAACCAGGACATTAATTTTGGATGTTTGATAAAGTCATCGATCGATTTTAGTGCGCGAATTAATGTCTCTTGAATCAAATCTTCTTTTTCATCTGGATCGGTTGTGAATTTTCCCGCAAAATGTTTCAATAGACTTCTTTTTTCTTCAACTAGCAAGTTTAAATTGGAATTGTTCATAGTTTCGTTTATTAAATTGATTGATGTGCTTTCTCGTAATAACTGAACAATTAGAGTGCTAGTTTTCTTAGAAAAGACTCGTTAACAGTTGTTTAAACAGGTGAATGAGAAAAATACGTAGTGCGTGATTTTTATACCATTGTAGCTATATAGCTACAGAAAATGCCCTTTTGTCCGCAATAGGCAGAATCGGACCCCTGACTTTTGGGCATTATGTGATTAAGGCCAAACAGGTATTTGTTCCTATCCGAAATGTCCTATTTACGGATCGGAACAAATTAAATTTGATGAGCTTAAGCTGTCTATTTTTTTAGGCAGAATCGGGTAATTAATTTTTCTTACTTTTTTATTGAACTAAACTTTCTTCAATGGAGTTCTAATTAAAAGAAAAAAAGAATAAGTTATGAAAAAGCGGATGAAATTAATAGGTATGTTCAACTTAGGGTTACTTGCTAGTACCCTTGTATTTTCGTGTGGAAACTCAACAAAAAATCCAGCAGAAGGCAGTGGCCAGTCGAACAATATCGCGCCGAGCGATGCGGATGAGACAAGGTATAATCTGAGTCAACAACAAAAGATGAGTATGCAAAAGGATACTACTCTATTGGATACTATTCAGCATGACAGCTTGGAAGATATAGATTAAGTTGTTGCTCAACGAATGACCTGCTGTGAGGCAGGGACGGCTATTTTCATTAGGTTTAAATAAAAAGCTCCATCAATATTGATAGAGCTTTTTTATCAGGATCGGATTGCCTTGATGAGCGCATCTTTTGTCATTTTATGACGGCCCTTTATGCCTATTTTTTTGGCTTCATCCAGGAGTTCAGCTTTACTTCGTTCGTCTAGATCAGAACTTTTACCTCCTTTTTTTCCTGAATTAGGTGAGTTGGCTATACGTGCAGACTTTTCTTTGCTATAGCCTTCATGACGCAATGCTTCATATTTTGCATCATCTTTGATTTGTTTGCCATGATTCTTTGTCATAAGGTATTAAATTTTGAATATCGTTAAATTCCCTTTTCCTCCACATCCTCAGCCTGGTCATCGTCAGGATTGTAAATGTCATCATCTTCATGATCAGGTTTTTCGGGATGTCTCTCTTCTTCCGAATCGGTGTTTTCAAGATCTTCCTGATCTCGCTGCTCTTCCTCAGTAGGATCTGGTCCTTCTGTATTTTCGGGATAATACTGATCTGGTGTCACTTCTTCTAATTGTGGAACTTTTGGTGGAACCCGTACATGTCCACCGTCGTCTGTACCTGGGTTATTGCCAATGGGGTCTATTTCATTGAAAAGCATATAGGCTTGTTCAATAGTAAATAATGATCCCTTATGCAAATGAATGGTTGTTCTCATAATTCTTTTTTCTAGATGAACAGTTCATAGCTTGAATTCGTTGATTTTTATTAAACAGCTTATTTATTTCTTTGGATAAGTTAATTGCTAGACTAATAATAGGGTTAATCAAAAATTTAAAACATTTCACATATTGATGTTGTTATTAAATTAAAGTAATATATTAAAAAAGATATAATGAGAAAATTAGCACTACTTTTATTCGTTACAGGTGGTATTTGTTTAGAAGCAAATGCTCAAAAAATTGAAACTACACCACAGATGTCATCCGATGTTGGGACTGAACCAATTCGTCAGGGCAATTGGATGGTTGGGGGGTCAATTGGTAATCTGGGATATAGTTTTGAGGGAAAATCATTTAATGCAGCCCTTCAACCACGAGCGGGATATTTTGTTTCAGACGGTTTGGCCATAGGTGCCCAGGCTAATTTAGGGCTGGCCACGGTTAAAGATGAAAAAGATGTATGGACCTATGGTATTGCTCCCTTTGTCCGCTATTATTTCCCTAGGGGAGGATCTTCCACCGGTCGATTCTTCGGTCAGGGTGATATTGGGATTTCAGGAAGTTCAATCGGAAAAAATGTGGCTTTAGCCGTAGGCGCCAATGTAGGCTATGCACATTTCATTACCAGGACTGTCGCACTTGAAGCTACCTTTGGTTATAATTACAGCAAAGCAAATATTAATACCGGAAGTGGGGCAAGTGGCTTAGGTGTAGGGGTAGGTTTCCAGATTTATTTGCCAGGTAGACGATAAAATAGCCATATGGCGATCTTTAACAAAAAGTTTTCAACCCTTTAGCGGTTGGAAACTTTTCTTACCGGACATCTTGGATCTGTGCTTTGCTAAAGAATTATTATCCATACAATATGATATATAGAAAAGTACTGAACTTGAGTTATTCAGACGTATAAATACGGTCGCTTAGCAGTTAAAGACTTATTCTGTTCTAAATCCCTTATTTTTTCAAACAGTTGATGCCGAAAAAATGTTCTGTATATAGAAAGGAATATAAAAATGGTGACAACAAAGAATATCGGATTGATACTCAGGGACAGAATGGGGAAATGGTCTTCTTATAACATCCCATTAAATAAAGAATGCCGGCTAAATGATAAGCTGGTCAAAAGCAATGAGCTTGAAGGCATATTCGTTCTTGGGAGTTTAGCCACGGGCATGTATATTTTTTCTCTCTATAAAAATCGCTTTATTGATTTGATGGGAAAACGGATTGGAATGGAAGAAATCTGTGAGCATTTCGATCAGTATAAGCAGTCATTAATATAATAGCAATAAACACAATTCATTTATTAAATATAAAAATAAGTATTATGAGTAATTTAACATGGAAAGGACGTTGGAACGAACTGAAAGGAAAAGTAAAACAGCAATATGCGGATTTGACTGATGATGATCTCTTATATGCCGAAGGCAAAGAGGATGAGTTATTGGGCAAATTGCAGCAAAAAACTGGAAAAACCAAAGAAGAGGTGGAAGACTGGTTAAATAAGATGTAGATACACTTCTCTTAAGTTTTTAGTCAGATATACAAAGTGCGATCAGATTTTTGATCGCACTTTTTTGTTGTTCTGTTATTTATAGGGAAAAAATTGGCTTATCCTGCTTGATTGCCAGCCGATAAACTGCATTCATCAAGCCCACATGGCTATAAGCTTGAGGAAAATTACCCCATTGACTACCATTATCTTCAGTGACATCTTCACTAAACAAGCCCAGATGATTGCTATAGCTAAGTAGTCTTTCTAAAATTTCTTTGGCCTCTTCGATTCTGCCCACGCAAGCCAAAGCTTCTACGTACCAGAAGGCACAGACCAAGAAGGTCGACTTTGGCTTACCGAAATCATCCTGATGCTTATAGCGGTAAAAAAGCCCATTCTCACCCTTTAGTTCTTTTTCTAGCATTTCCAGGTGTTGGCGTGCCCGGTCTGAGGTTGGCTCCAAGTAATCCATAACAATTAATTGTAGTGTGCTGGCATCCAGATTCCGGCTGTTTAGGGCATTCTGATATACTTTTCTTTCCTCGTCGTAACAGGCTTCGATATAGACCTCCGCCTTTTTAAGTAAAATAGTTGCTCTTTCTTCCATGTCTTTATAACCATTTTGACGGGCTATAAGGAGGGCAGCCTTACATCCAACCCATTGAAATAAGTTGGAATAACAATGATGATTGGCAAAATTTCTGAATTCCCAGATTCCCGCATCTTTTTCATCAATAGTAGCTTCAATTTTTTCCAGAATGAAATTTACCCAACCCAGCACATTTTTATTTTCATGAATCTTAAATCGCTGGTCTGTAAACAAAGGCAGCAATGCGATCATTGCCTGGCCGTACACATCGTTCTGAATGTGCTCAAAAGCCTGGTTGCCAATGCGCACTGGGCCATTTTCTTGATAACCTTTCAGATAAGGTAGAATATGCTCTGTCAGTTCAGAAGTCCCCAATATCCCATAAAGAGGCTGAAGCCTTCCTGGATTGTGATGTGTTATGCCCGCAATATAGTTGGCAAAACTTTCCATTTCTTCAAATTGACCAATATGCGTCAGTGCCGTCAGCACATAATAACTGTCGCGCACCCAACAATACCGATAGTCCCAGTTTCTTCCCGAGTCTGGATGTTCGGGTAAGCTGGTCGTTGATGCCGCTATAATAGCACCGGTGTCTTCATATTGATGCAGCTTAAGGACCAAAGCGGAACGGATAACTTCGGTTTGATAGATATTTGGGATACTGCAGCGCTTTATCCAGCGTTGCCAATAACTTAACGTTTTATTTAGGAAGTCTTCACAGGTACTGGCAATAGCAGATTCGAAAGCAGCATCATAGGTAAGTATCAGATACTTGTTTTCGCTGATGATTGTCCCACTATCGGTTTGGAAAAAATGTGAAATAGGTAAATCCGTTGTTAAACGGATACGTTCACCAATCGTATCATTGCTGTACAGAATATGGTTACTGCCTCTCGTAGGTTTTAAAACATGACGCCCATAATTACCGGTCGGCTGACATCGGATACGCACACTGGGCGCACCGCGGAGTGGTTCTATTTTGCGGATCAACATCAATGGTTTGAAATATCGGCCAAACTGTTCGAAGCGTGGTGCAAAATCTGTAATGCGATAGGCAAATGATTCCGTATGAATTTCCGTACACAGGATATTGGAATTCTTAATATAATACTGTTTTGTTTCCAGTACTTCTTCTTCAGGTTTAATGGTAAAGGAACCACCCTGATCTTTGTCGATAAGACCACCAAACACAAAACTATCTTCAAAAGAAGGCCAACATAGCCAAGATATATTGCTGTCAGTTCCAACATGGGCTATATATGAACAATTTCCAATAATACCAGCCTGATAAAGGTGTCTGTTTGTTGTCGTATTCTCCCTCATTACTTTATGATAAGTTGATTTAAAAATTGTAGTACATCTTCTTGCTGGTCCAAATAGTATTTCGCAGCAGATTTGTTGTTGCCTACCTTGATGCTTATGGTCGAGTGGGGCAAATATTTAAACAGATCTTCATCCGTAACATCATCTCCGATAGCCAATAGAAAATCAGCTTTAATATGACCGGCAATTTCCAGAGCGGCCTTTCCCTTGTTGACTTCTGTGTTTTTTACCTCGATAACAGCATTTCCATCGAGGAGTTGCAAACCATAATCATGTAGCATAGGGCTTAAGATTTCCTTTAATTCAGCGGCTTTGAGCTCGCCCAAACCGAGTTCCACTTTGCGGTAATGCCAGGCTAGCGAATAAGGTTTTGTTTCGATATAGGCGCCGGGGGTCTGATCCGCTAATTTTTCCATTAATTTTTTGACTTCTGGCATCCAGTGCAGCGCCAGCCCCTTTTTATAAGACCAATTGAAGTTGGGGAAGTTGGACCATATGCCATGTTCAGCCACTAAATAATAAGAGCGTCCATCAAACCAACTGGAGAGGCTTTCCTGAGAACGCCCACTGATAATGACCAAGGTATTAAGCGGGTCCGAAATGATACTATCCAATAAATTGTACAGCAGGACTGTAGGGCTGGCCTTTTGAGCATGATTTTGAAACTTTACAAGCGTGCCGTCATAATCTAAAAAGAATAGCCGATTGTGACTTCTTTGGTATCTTTCAGCAATACTTTGAAGGACTTTATCTGAAATCCGCCGGGCCCATTCATCCCGTTGAATAGCTTTTGTTTCGGCCAAGCGGGTCAAAAATAATTGAACCCAGTGCTGGACATTGAACTTTTGGATGATCTGGATATTGGCATCTATACGTTCACGGATCTCTTCAGGAGGCATTTTGAGCGCCTGATAAATGCTATCTGCTGTCTCTGATCGATTGAAAGGATTGATAATGAGCGCATCAACAAGCTCTTTCGAAGCACCAGCAAATTCACTCAGGATTAAAACCCCACTGGACATAGTTTTACAGGCCATATATTCTTTGCTGACCAGGTTCATCCCATCTCTGGTTGATGTGACCATGCATATATCTGAGGCGACATATAACCCGATTAATTCTTCAAATGGGAGGGACTTGTAAAAATAGAGAACTGGAGTCCAGCTTAGGTTTCCATAGATCGAATTGATCTCACTGACTTTTCGGTTAATTTCGTCCTTGAGCTTTTTATACTGTGAAACTTTATCGCGGGAGGGGACAATGAGCATATACAAGACCACCTTCGTATGCCATTCAGGATACTTTTCCAGAAAAGTCAGAAATGCACGTAATCTTTCCAAGATCCCTTTACTATAGTCTAGTCTATCTACTGAAATAATAATTTTTTGATCCGGAAAATGGCTTCGGAACTGATCGGCAATTGCATTGACGTTTGGGAGGGTACTCGTCTGAACAAATTTATCAAAATCAATTCCCATTGGAAATGATTCAATAAATATATGCCTGTCTTTATACTTTAATTGATTATGTCCGGCGGGAACGTGTAGTATTTTTTTACAGGCATTCAGGAAGTTTTGGCTGTCAGCGAAGGTATGAAAACCAACAAGATCAGCTCCCAGGAGCCCTTCTATAAGTTCCTTCCGCTGGGGGATATTCATAAACAGTTCTTCCGAAGGAAAGGGGATATGGTGAAAATAACCAATATTGAGATCCTGTTTTTCTTGACGCAAAAGCTGGGGGAGCAACATGAGCTGGTAGTCCTGTACCCAGATAAAATCCGAAAGCTGCTGAATAGATAATGCAGCCTCGCAGAATTTTTTGTTCACAGTAACATAAGTGGTCCAGTATTCGCGGTCAAAATGTATATAGCTCGGCTGATAATGGCATATCGGCCACAGGACTTCATTTGAATAGCCCTCATAAAAGTTACGGATCTCCTCTTTGGACAGAAAAACAGGAAGCAGGTTCATGGGTTTGAGCAACTCAATAATTTTAAATTTCTCATTGTCGTCTTTTGGAACTATTCCAGGCCAGCCCACCCAGAGAATTTCATTATGATCAAAAGCCGAATTGAGACCTGTGGCCAGACCTCCTGCACTTGGTGTGATGATTAGTTTTTCTTTTTTTCGTTCTATGTGTATCGGCAACCTATTTGAAATTATTATTTTCTTTTTATTCTTCATAAAAATATTGGATCGATTTATTTGTCGTTCGGAAGAGCTGTATTGACTATCACGATGAGGCAGTAATCCATGTATTTGAACAATTCCTAACCAGAATAGTTTTGAATAATTCAAATAATAATAGCAGAATTAAGAAAACAAAAAAGGCCTGTAATTTTTTACAGGCCTTTTTTAAAAAAAATAAAATTTAAATTTTATGAAATATCCGGGATACCTATTTTTTCTTGACATAAACGTTCTTTGATAAATCGGTCCAGAATATGTCCCAATCGCCCCGAAATTTCACCAAGAATACTTTCCCAGTCTTTTACTGTGCCGTCGCAATTATCCGAAACAATCTTAATGCTGTAAAAAGGAAGATTTTTGAGGTGACAAAAATTTGCCAAGGCATAAGATTCCATATCGAATGCTAAGGGGTTAAAATGCTTGATATCTTGATAAAAAGCGGTGTTTACATTGATAAAACGATCGGATGTCAACAGTGCTTCTTCATAGTTGAATTCCGCCATGGAAATCGATTCGATCAATCCTTGTCCTTTTAGAAATAAGGTGTTCTCTAAAAAAAAGCCTTCCGTATATGCATCGCCCTGAGCATAGTAGGCCGGATAAAGTACATGACCTATCGGGTATCTGGTACACCCCACAGTACCCACATTCAGTAGGACAGGCTGGATTCCCAATAGGTTGATTTCTTCATACAGCGTTGCCAACGATAAGACTGCATTGACCTTTCCCACACCTATTTCATAGATAAAGGTTGATTTATTTTCGGTAGTAAAAGACAGTTCATTTTTGTTTGCTACCAAAATGATTATTTCAATATCTTTATTTAGAATCATCTAATTTTCTTCAATATATGGGTATTCAAACGCTAGCTCTCCTGCATCAATTAAATGCAAGAAATTGACACAAGCTTGTTTTGAAGAATCAAAGTCCATGAAGGTATAATTTCCACAGCTGATGGGGTTTTGAAATGGCACCTCATAGCCCGGTGTAAGCACTGTCTCTAAGACTTCTTTCATCAATCCAGCCACATCCTGCGGACTTTTGTCTGTACCAGCCAGGACCACATAAAAACCCGTGCAGCATCCCATTGGACCCACGTAAATAACCTCGTCGCCCAAAATAGTTCTGATTTCTGTGGCAAAACAATGTTCCAATGTATGCATTACTTCTGGAGACAACATACGTTCCGGTGAATTGGGTCTTATCATGCGGATATCGTAGGTCGTATAGCTATCCAGGTTACTATTATTCGTCGCGGAGGCTTTAGCGTAGATGCCTTGTTTCAATTTGGTATGATCTACCGTGAAACTATTTACTTTAGCTTTTTCTTTCGTATACATCTTTATCTATTCATTTTTCTATAACGCCCGTGGCCTTATAGGGGTTAAAAGTTGACTGTAAAATTTCTACAAAGATACTAGATATTATTGAAATAGCTGGACTGTCCAGTTATTTTAACATTTCATAATGTTCTACGGTAGGGAAAGGGTCATAATAATGATGCAATAGTTTTTCCCATTCTTTGAACAATTGTGATTCTTTAAAGCCCACCGTGTGATCCGCTAAGGTTTCCCATTCGACTAATAAAATATACTGATTATCCTTTTCAAGACATTTACGCAATGAGTGGCTGATATAGCCTTTGCTTGCACTGATGTATTGACAGGCTGTTTGGTAATCACGCTCAAAATTAGACTGTTGTCCCGCAATAATTTGTAGTACCGCTACTTCTAGAATCATAAGCTGTTTTTATTTAAATGTTATTATGTAAATATATTAAATTTTCCACTGATTTCTTAAAATCTGTCCGGACCATATTTTTTATTTTACCCGGACTATTTATCCGCTAAAGAATGAAGGATATTTTTGCATGCAAAATCATCAATGGTAATGCTATGAAAGAGATCAACGAAATAAGTACGAAAGAATTGCGTCATAACTGGACAAAAGAAGAACTGTTAGAAATATATGAGCGTCCTCTTCTCGAACTGGTATACGAAGCTGCTACGGTACATCACACATGGCACAAGGCAAATGAAGTACAGTTATCCACCTTATTGTCGGTCAAGACAGGAGGGTGCCCCGAAGATTGCTCCTACTGTGGGCAGGCTGCACGTTATCATACAGATATCCAGGTGCAGTCTTTGTTGTCGACGGCTACGGTATTAGCGCATGCACGGCAAGCGAAAGATAATGGAGCATCTCGGTTTTGTATGGCGGCTGCTTGGCGTGAAGTAAGGGACAACAGGGATTTTGATCGGATCATCGAAATGGTCAAAGGAGTCAATGAAATTGGATTGGAGGTTTGTTGTACACTGGGTATGCTTACTGAACAACAGGCTATACGTTTAAAAGAAGCCGGTTTACATGCATATAACCATAATTTGGACACTTCAGAAGAATATTATGAAGAAATTATTTCAACCCGCAAATTTGATCAACGGATTGGAACCATCAACCATGCGCGCCAAGCAGGGCTAACGGTTTGCTCCGGTGGTATTATTGGTTTAGGAGAAACCCACGCAGATCGTATGGCGATGCTCCGAACCTTGGCAAATATGGAGCAGCATCCAGAGTCAGTACCGATTAATGCTTTGGCAAGAGTAAAGGGTACGCCCTTGGAGAACAATCCCAAGGTGGCCCTATGGGATATGGTCAGGATGATTGCCACGGCAAGAATTGTGATGCCAGCATCCATGGTCCGGCTAAGTGCAGGCCGGTTAGAAATGACTGAGACGGAGCAAGCCTGGTGTTTTATGGCTGGCGCAAATTCAATCTTTACTGGAGAACGCGAAACACTATTGGTGACCCCAAATCCCAGTATAGTGGATGATCGCATCATGCTGGAAAATCTGGGCTTAAAGCCGATGAAAAGGACGAATTGATCTGTTGTTCGTCCGGCTTTATGTTTGCGATGCAAAGATTTCTAGGACAAATGGAATGCCCGGATTTCGATTTTGGGTATTCCATACCAGTGATAGCGTGGTCCGTTGAGCCAAGGCATCCAGTTCCAGAAAAGTAACATTCACGTGGTAACCGTTTTTTAACGAAGAGGGGACAATCGCCACACCCAAACCCTGAGCCACCATATTAAAGATCGTTAACGCATTCACCGTTCGAAGTGTCACCTTCGGTGTAAATTGATGATCCTGAAAAATGCTCATCACCAGGTCGTAATAGGAGTGGCTGTAGTTTTTGGAGAAAAGAATGAACGATTCATCTTTTAGTGCATACAGATTTAGTCGGTCCTGTTGTAATACCGGATGAGTATTGGGGAGTACCAGACTGAAATGCTCGGTATATATCGGTATACTGTTCAGGCCCATGGGCGCTTCGGAAAGGCGTACAAAGCCAAAATCAAGTTCTTGTTTTTGCAGCATGTCCAGCTGTACCTCATTGGCAAGTTCATGCAAGGCCAATTCAATGTCCGGTTGTTTCTGTTTTAAAGTAACCAATAATTGTGGTAAAATTGTTTGTACCGCTGATCCTATAAAACCTAACTTTAATGTACTGATCTTTCCATTGGCCAAGCTTTGGAGCTGTGTTTCAATCTGATCTAAATGCCTGAATAGTTCTTTCACTTCGTCAAAGAGATATTTTCCGGCCTCGGTCAGGGCAACATTCCGTTTATTGCGTTCAAACAAGGTTACCCGATAATTTTCTTCCAATTGCTTGATTTGCCGACTTAAACCCGGTTGTGCAATGAATAATCGTTCTGCAGCTCTCCGAAAGTGCAATTCTTCCGCCAAAATCTTAAAATAGAGCAGATGTCTAAGTTCTATCTGATAATTCATGGTTATCAATTGATGATTAAGATGGTATTTCTAATTATCAAATATAGCGGCTAAATTTGATTAAAGCAGTTATAACAATGAAAAAATTTTTATATGGGAGTGAGCATTTGACCTGTTCGATTGCATTGGCGATAGCAAAAGGAGAAGTTCAAGGCGAGATATCTCCAGCCGTTAAGGCCAGCATTGAACAAAGTGCTTCCTGCGTTCGGCAAATTGTGGAACGTGGCGAGACTGTCTATGGTATTAATACAGGATTTGGACCCTTATGTACCACATTGATTGATGCCAATCAGACCCAATTATTACAAGAAAATATTCTGAAGAGTCATGCCGTTGGTGTTGGTGAACCCATTACCAATGATTTGGCTAAATTGATGCTGATACTCAAAGTGCATGCATTGGCAAAAGGTTTTTCTGGTGTTCAGTACAGTACCATAGCGCGTATTATTTGGCATATAGAACAGGATATTATCCCGGTGGTACCCAAACAGGGGTCGGTAGGGGCATCTGGCGATTTGGCACCATTGTCGCATCTGTTTTTACCGTTGATCGGTTTGGGTAAGGTCAATGTCAACGGAGAGATCTACGCTACAGATCGCATTTTAAAGGAGCAGGGCTTGAAACCCATTCAACTGGGGGCAAAAGAAGGATTGGCATTGATCAATGGCACCCAATTTATGGCTGCGCATGGTGTAAAGGCAGTCAGCGAGCTCAACCGGGTACTTCAGAATGCAGATCTGATAGCGGCCTTGATGATTGAAGGCTTAAATGGTTCTATCAAACCTTTTCTCAGTGAATTGCATCAGTTAAGACCGCACTCAGGTAATCGCCATGTCGCAGCTAACATTTATGGACTGCTCAATGGATCAGCTATTTTGGAAAGCCATAAAAACTGTTCCCGTGTACAAGACCCTTATTCTTTGCGCTGTATTCCACAGGTGCATGGCGCATCCCGTAATGCTTGGCTTCACCTGAAGGAAACCATGGAAATAGAGATCAATTCTGTGACCGACAATCCGGTTATTATTAACGACCAGCTTACGATCAGCGGTGGTAGCTTTCATGGTCAATCGATCGCATTGCCATTAGATTACGCCACACTGGCGGCTTCGGAAATTGGAAATATAGCCGATCGCAGAGTTTATTTATCATTGGAAGGTCAAACCAATGGTGTTCCTAAACTGTTGATGAAATCGACAGGACTTCATTCGGGCTTTATGATTCTTCAATACAGTACGGCAGCCATTGCAAGTGAAAATAAGGGCTTGTGCTTTCCGGCGAGCGCAGATAGCATACCTACTTCCTTGGGACAGGAAGATCATGTTAGCATGGGGTCGATTTCAGGTAGAAAATTATTGCAAGTGATTGATAATGTGGATAAGATCTTGAGTATCGAATTGCTATGTGCCGCACAGGCCAAGGATTATCATCAACCCTTAAGATCCACGGCTGCATTGGAAGCAATCCATGAAAGGATCCGTCAATCCATTCCCCATATCGAATCCGATCAGCCCATGGAAGAATTGTTGACGAATGCCCTTGCATTGGTTAAATCAGGAGAATTGATTGCATTACGTCACCAACATGGGCTGAAGGATGATTTGAACCATGCGTTGATAGCGCGTTTTGATACATTTTAAACGGAGTCTCAATGGAAAAAAAATTAATACTTATTGGCCCCTTGAGACAAGTGCTGACGCTGGATGGTATACCGGAAAAAGGCGCTGTCAAGGATGAACAATTGCAGATAGTGGAACATGCCGGAATGGTATTGCAGAACGGCGTAATTCAAGAAATTGGTGACTTCGACTCATTATACCAGCGATGGCATGAACAGGCTGAACTTGTTTGTACGGAGGGAAGTCAGGTTGCTTTACCTGGTTTTATCGATTGCCATACCCATATTGCCTATGCTGGTAATCGGGCAAATGATTTTGCTCTTCGTAATGCAGGATCTTCTTATCTGGAGATTGCGGAAGCAGGAGGTGGTATTTGGAATACCGTCTCGCATACGCGAGCAAGTAAAGAAGACCAATTGGTACGATTGACCGTTGAACGTGCCCGATTTTTACTGAGTCAGGGTGTTACAACTATTGAAGTTAAAAGTGGTTATGGTCTTCAGGTTAAAGAAGAACTTAAGATCCTCAGTGCTATAAAAACTGCTAATCGGATGACGGATGCGGACTTAATCCCAACTTGTTTAGCGGCCCATATGCTTCCCAGAGATTTTGATGGCGGAGCAAAGGAGTATCTCGATCAGATGGAAACGGTTCTTTTTCCACTGTTGAAAACGGAACAGTTGTCCAATAGGATGGATGCTTTCATTGAAAAAACAGCATTTCAGGCAGATGTGATAAAACCATATTTGCAAAGAGCAAAAGAAATGGGCTTTGATTTAACCGTACATGCAGATCAATTTACCACTTCAGGAAGCCAGATTGCGGTCGAACTCGGAGCTAGATCTGCTGACCATCTGGAAGCATCGACATCCACCGAGATTGATTTAATTGCACAATCAACTACTGTTGCTGTCGCCTTGCCAGCAGCCTCTCTGGGCATAGGATGCGATTTTACACCAGCCAGAAAACTGTTGGATGCAGGGGCATGTTTAGCCATCGGCAGTGACTGGAATCCTGGTTCTGCACCAATGGGCCAGTTATTGACCAGTGCCTGTATATTGGCCACCATGGAAAAGCTCACCAATGCAGAAGTACTTTCTGCATTAACTTTTCGTGCAGCAAAAGCATTGGGGCTCCATGATCGGGGGAGATTAGTCCCCGGAATGCGGGCAGATTTTATACTATACAAGACAGATAATTATCAAAATATCACTTATTACCAGGGAAGTATGCTGCCAGCGGCGGTATGGAAAGATGGGAAAGAAGTAGTTTCAAATAACAACGATGGACAGTACATTTAGCAGAGCAATCAGGGCTGGCATTCCTGCGGAGTTGCCGCCTAAGGCAGACCGTGATCAAACCGTGAGTCACGCGCCTAAGCGAAAGAATATTCTTTCTAGAAATGAAGAAAAGCTGGCATTGCGGAATGCCCTCCGGTATTTTCCAGCATCATGGCATGCCGAATTGGCGATTGAGTTTTTGGCAGAACTTCGGGACTATGGACGGATTTATATGTATCGTTTTAGACCCGAATATGCGATGTATGCACGTCCGATTGACAGCTATCCGGCAAAAAGCAGGCAAGCTGCGGCAATTATGCTGATGATCCAGAATAATTTGGATCCAGCAGTAGCACAACATCCGCATGAATTAATTACCTATGGTGGAAATGGGGCTGTTTTTCAAAATTGGGCACAATATCTTGTTACGATGCAATATCTCTCGCAGATGACAGATGAGGAGACCCTGCATATGTATAGCGGTCACCCCATGGGGATATTTCCTTCATCTGAATCGGCGCCAAGGGTAGTGGTCACCAATGGGATGATGATCCCCAATTATTCAAAACCGGATGACTGGGAGCGTTATAATGCTCTTGGTGTGACGCAATATGGGCAAATGACCGCAGGCTCCTATATGTATATAGGCCCACAGGGAATTGTTCACGGTACTACAATTACTGTGATGAATGCATTCCGACGGCAGCTTGCTGCTGGTGACAGTATCCAGGGGAAAGTGTTTCTGACGTCTGGTCTGGGAGGCATGAGCGGTGCGCAGCCCAAAGCAGGTAATATTGCAGGCTGTATTACCGTTTGTGCCGAAATTAATCCGGCGGCAGCACAGAAAAGACATGAACAGGGCTGGGTAGATGTCTTGATTGATGATATCCATGAACTGGTCATCCAGGTGCGGCAAGCAATGGTTGAACGGCGAACTGTTTCCTTCGCCTTTATTGGTAATGTCGTGGCCGTATGGGAGGCTTTTGACCAGGAAAAAATTGATGTCACCGTTGGTTCTGATCAGACATCCCTGCATAACCCCTGGTCTGGCGGGTATTATCCGATGGACCTCACTTTTGAAGAGTCGAATGCTTTAATCGCCAATGATCCAGTGCGATTTAAGCAGCTTGTCCAGCAGACTTTAATTCGACATGTCGATGCTATTAATAAGCATGCTGCCAAAGGCACATATTTCTTTGACTATGGAAATGCATTTCTGCTGGAGAGCAGTCGGGCAGGAGCTGAGGTCGCTGGATTGGAAGAAGGGGAATTCCGGTATCCTTCTTACGTTCAGGATATTTTGGGGCCAATGTGCTTTGATTTCGGATTCGGACCTTTTCGCTGGGTATGTACATCCGGCGAATCCACAGATTTGGAAGAAACGGATCGCATAGCTATCAGGGTATTAATGGAGCTCCAGGCAGTCGCCCCTGCGGAGATTCAACAGCAGATGCTCGACAATATCCAATGGATAAAGGAGGCTGGTCGGAATAAATTGGTTGTCGGATCACAAGCCCGTATTTTGTATGCCGATTCCAATGGCCGTATAGCGCTGGCGAAAGCTTTTAATGAAGCGGTCCGAAACGGTAAATTGGCAGGACCAGTTGTGCTGGGTAGAGATCACCATGATGTGAGTGGCACAGACTCGCCCTATCGTGAAACGAGCAATATTTACGATGGCAGTCAGTTTACTGCTGACATGGCCATCCATAACGTTATCGGGGATAGCTTTCGGGGAGCAACCTGGGTTTCCATCCATAATGGAGGAGGAGTCGGTTGGGGCGAAGTTATCAACGGCGGCTTTGGCATGCTGCTCGATGGCTCTTCCTCAGCAGATGCCAAGCTCGAAAAAATGCTGTATTTTGATGTGAATAATGGCATTGCCAGACGTGCCTGGGCAAGAAATAAAGAAGCAAATCAGGCGCTGGATAATGCCATGGCAAAAAATGCCAGACTGCAGGTTACCCGTTCGCAGTTGGTGGATGATATGCTTATTGAACAACTATTTAGTAAAGGAGAATGAGTTTTATGTTAAATCAAACCGATCTGTACAGCAGTGCCGATACGGGGAACTGGAAAGGACGCATGGATGGTCAGGATAAAGATTGGCTGCGTTGGCATCAGCAGATCGACTGTGTGAACCTCCATGGGAATACAGATCTTGAGCATTCGGTCACGTTTCTGGGCTTTTGTAGCGATGAAGGAGTTGCTCGTAATCAGGGACGGGTGGGAGCTATTGAAGGACCAATGGCATTGCGTTCTATTTTGGCCAATCTCCCTGTTCATTTTTCAGATGAAGTTAGGCTTAAAGATGCAGGTGATATTTTAGTGAAAAATAATAATTTAGAGCTTTCTCAAATGGCATTGGGAAAGGCTCTTGCCCACATTTTGAATCAAGGTGGATTTCCTGTGGTGTTGGGGGGCGGGCACGAGGTGACTTACGGCCATTATTTGGGGATCAGGGAATTTTTACAGCATACAAACAGTCAAGTAGGGATTATTAATCTAGATGCCCATTTGGATATGCGTGAATGGCCTGAAGGAAAGGGCAATTCGGGCACTGGTTTTTATCAGATCGCGCAAGATCAGATGGCTGCCGGGGAAAAGTTTCATTATTTGGCCATGGGCATCCAGGAAATCAGTAATACCCAAGGGCTTATCAATTATGCGAAGGCCAAGGGGGTGCAGATCATCGATCGAGAAGCTATCGTCTCCAGCAGGTTCAATAGTATCCGTAAACAGATTGAGGCTTTTGCAAAAGAGGTAGACTACGTTTATTTGACCATTGATCTCGATGTTTTTGCAGCCCCATATGCTCCAGGTGTGAGTGCACCAGCCTTTAATGGCATCATTCCAGATGAGCTGTTTTTTAGCCTGTACGATGTGATCCTGCAACTTCCCAATTTAAAGTCAGTGGACTTGGCCGAATTAAATCCCACGTTTGATATTGATGCCCGGACAGCTAAACTAGCTGCAGATCTTATTTTTAAACTTTTAAAGCGTTTTTAGTTAATATTGACTTTAATATTGTGTTGTTATCTGTTTTATTCACATTGTTTTATCGTTAGGCAGTATTTAAAAGGAAATCAAAATACTGCCTAACAGCATATGGCATGCGCTTAGAAAAGCACATCTGCAATTTCAGGCTCTTTGTCAAAAACTGATTTTGCAAATGGACATAGTGGTAGAATTTTCAGGTGCTCCTTTCGTGCGAAAGCCACTGCCGCCATGAGCATTTGTCTTCCTAAACCTTTGCCTGTGTAGTTTTCGCTAACCTCAGTATGGTCAATAATGAATTTTGTTGGACCAGCCCAAGTATACGTCATCTGTGCAACTGACCTTTCCTGATCCATCACTTCAAAGCTACCATGCTTTTCTTCGTTTTTATGTACTACTTCCATCGATGATAAAATTTAATGTATAACATAGTGCAAAATAAAAAAAACTACTGAACCAACCTACCTGTACTGTTGATCCATACACATATGGTTAAAAATTGACTGAATTATAACAGTGTCTGCCTTTGTAATAAATCTGTTGTCAGTATTCACCGAGTTAAATAATATTGTATATTGACACAGTAATAGAACTTTCTATTTTTCATAATTTAGGTTAATAATTGGTATCCCCATACTGTGTACAGTTTGGGGATTTTTAATTGGACTGTAAGTCTGCTGCTGATTGCTATGTGCAAAACACAAAAAAAGATATTGATATACTAAAAATGTTAGTATATTTGTTCTGAGGAGCTATTATGGATAGAAGTAAAAAACAGGAGTTTGCCATTGTGGACATCGAGACCACAGGTGGGAATGCAAAGTCGAGCCGAATTACAGAGATCGCCATTGTTATCCATGATGGTAACCAAGTTTTGGGCCGTTGGGAAACTTTGGTAAATCCTGGGAAGGATATTCCTAATTCTATTTTTGCACTTACTGGCATTGACAATGATATGGTCAAGGACGCGCCATTGTTTGAAGAAGTGGCGGAACATGTTTACAGTTTATTAAAGGATCGAATTTTTGTTGCCCATAACGTGAATTTTGACTATTCTTTTGTCCGTTTTCAATTGCAAGAAGCGGGAATAGAATGGTCATCCATCAAATTGTGCACGGTACGTTATGCACGAAAAATAAGACCAGGCCTACTATCGTATAGCTTGGGCCGTTTGTGTGATTATCTGGATATACCGATCGAAAATCGACATCGGGCAGGAGGGGACGCCGATGCTACTGCTATTCTCTTTGCCTATCTGCGCGCCTTGGACACAGAACAGATTTTTCAAGACATGATCAAGCACAAGTCTATTGAACAACGGTTTCCACCCAATTTGAATCTCAAGGAGTTTGAACAACTTCCGCATGAGCCTGGCGTTTATTATTTTCATAATCAAGCGGGCCGGGTTATTTACGTTGGAAAAGCAGTAAATATTAAGAAGCGGGTGCTGTCTCATTTCACGGGCAACAATATTCAGGCACAAAGGCAGCACTTTTTAAAAGAAATCTATCATATAAGCTATGAGTATTGTGGTACTGAATTGATGTCCTTATTGTTGGAATGTGCAGAGATAAAAAGGTTATGGCCTAAATACAATAGAGCACTGAAGCGGTACGAGCCCAAATTTGGTCTATTTTGCTATGAGGACCAAAATGGATACCTGCATTTGGCCATTGATAAAATAAACAGGGGCCAGGATTGTCTTCAGTTATTTCAGCGGGAATATGATGCTATTCAATTGTTGCAGTCACTCATGCGCACAGGAGATATCTGTCCCTATTTTTGTCAATTTGGCAGTGCCAGTTTGGCGACAAAATCGGTCCGAAACAGCCCACTGCCAGATAGAGAGTTGCATAATACACGCGTGGAAAGATGTATTGATCAATGGTTGCAGCAGCGCCCTTCCTATGTACTCCTTGACAAAGGAAGGAATGCCGAAGAAAAAAGTTGTATTGTGGTGAAGGATGGACATTTTTATGGGATGGGGTATATTGATCAATATTGTCAGTGGAATGATATTGAGGATATCAGTATGCAAGTAAAAACCTACCAAAGCAATCATTATATGATGGAATTAATTAGGCAGACAGCAGAAAGATATCCGGATAAAGTGTGTTTTTTTGCAAAAGATACCATAGGTCAAAGGGTGGCGGCAGAAGCTGAATCATCTTATGACAGAAGGGCCGAACATAGTCTGTTTCATGCCTGGTGATGGCTAGGTTAGAAAGAGTCAAAGAAGCAGTTCGTCATATCAATCTCAGTAATCTGTTAAATAAATGTGAAAAGGAAGTTTGCTTTTATTTTTGGTCTAATAGTTGAAATAATCTAGATGTAGAATATTTAAAAAGACTTTTCATAATTTAGGTTAATAATTGGTTAGTTAAGACCTGGGGCTCCCAACCTCAGGTCTTCTTTTTTTTGGGAACCTGACGTGATTTTACTGTTTTTTTTACATCTTCTAGTTGATTAAAGGCATACCTATTTTATAATTCAATGGGCTGTTTTGACCGCTATATCCATTTTAGGTTACTCAGGTTTCTATTGTAATGTTTTAGCTGTCAGTGTCTTGTGTTTTGTCCCCCTTTTGTCCCCCTCATTTTTTTCTCTGACGGGTTAATTTCAGCTACTTTAGTTACTGCATACTGTAACAGCGGAATTAGTAAACAAAGGATGGGGCGTTTTCTAAAAGTAGCTACGGTATATCTTATCCATATCTTTATATATAAAAGGGCCTTAAGGCCCTTTTTTTATGATCGTAAATGGTCTATGCAAATTCAATCTACCAGCGCCATGTGCCAGCGAGTAGGTTGTGAATGTTGCAGCTTTAGCATAAATAGGTGCATTTCTTTGAGTTATGGGAGTTGTTTAATAGTTAATCTCAGCTAGACTGCCATTCTTTACCATCAGCCGGTTTTCAGTAGTTCAATAGCACGTACATAGTACTATTCAAGTATATTTTTCTACGTACTGAAATAGTACTATATCTGTACTTCATCAATACTTGACAAGTACTTCATCAGTACTTGACAAGTGCTTCCATCTGTACGGGATGACAGCCGTACCAAAATATGGCTAGCGAAGACGTTCATAAAGCCTGTTATTTTTAACTTTTATACTGCAAATATTTCTTTATACTAAAAGTGTGTAAACATGATAAAGCGATACGCATCACCATGGCCTTAATAGGGACCTATGCAATCATAAAAAAAAGCATCCAATTTTTTGGATGCTTTTTTTTGATATGTTATTGAATACTCGACTATTAGAAGTTTGGCTTCAATAAATATTTATCATAGAAACGGAAAATATGGTCAGCAGCTTCTTCAGCTGTATCGACGATACGGTAAAGCTTCAAATCTTCCTCACTGATATACTTGTTTGACAGCATCGTATTTTGCACCCAATCCATCAGGCCTTTCCAGTATTCGGAACCGACCAATACAATTGGGAACCGGGCAATCTTGCCTGTTTGTATCAATGTAATCGCTTCAAAGAGTTCATCCATGGTTCCAAAGCCACCTGGCATCACGATATAGCCCTGAGAGTATTTCATGAACATGACTTTTCTGACAAAGAAATATTTAAATTCTAATAATTTGTCTCTGTCTATATATTTGTTGTGAAATTGTTCAAAGGGTAATTCTATATTGAGCCCCACAGACTTGCCTCCAGATTCATGGGCACCTTTATTTGCTGCCTCCATGATGCCTGGACCACCACCCGAAATAATACCATAACCGCGCTCGGTCAATAGCGCTGCTATGTCTACGGCCATCTGATAGTATTTATGTTCGCGGGGTGTACGTGCCGAACCAAAGATCGATACGCAAGGGCCGATTTTAGCTAACTTTTCAAATCCATCCACAAACTCCGACATGACTTTAAAGATCTGCCATGAGTCCTTTACCTTAATTTCCTGCCAAGTTTTATTCTCAAATGCACGGATAATTTTATCTTCTTTTGTAATGTCCATATAGTACTTTATACATTAAATATCTAATACACCTTTTTTCAAAAAGGAATACAATATAGCTATTTTTTTAAAACTAGTTACTCTTTGCGATTATTCTTACATTTGCATTATGAATTTTTCTTCTAAACTTCTTGAAAATGCTGTTGCAGAATTCGGTAGATTACCAGGGGTGGGACAAAAGACTGCATTAAGACTGGTGTTGCATCTTTTGAAGCAATCTGATGCTGATGTAGCCCGTTTTACAGCGTCTCTGGACCGATTGAAGGAAGATATACAGTATTGTCAGGAATGCTTTAATATTTCGGATCATACCACCTGTGAGATCTGTGCTTCCTTTAAACGGGACAAAAGTCTCATTTGTGTGGTGGAAGATACCCGTGATGTCATGGCTATTGAAAATACCAATTCCTACCAGGGGGTATATCATGTTTTAGGAGGGCTCATTTCGCCCATGGATGGGGTAGGCCCTGCGGATCTGAAAATCGAAGGATTGATCAATCGCGTTCAACGGGGTGAAGTAGAAGAAATTATTTTGGCTTTATCGGCTACCATGGAGGGAGATACAACCATATTTTACCTCTACCGTAAATTGCGTGAGTTTAATGTGAAGATCACCACAATAGCACGTGGGATTGCATTTGGTGGCGAACTGGAATATGTTGATGAACTAACTTTAGGAAGGTCGATTGCCACACGGGTACCTTATGAGCGTCATGTCGGTTAATTATAGGTCAAATAGATCTGCTTAACATGTTCGTGAACTTTTCTGCCTTTTATGATTTGCTTCTGCCTCCATGTAGGTTCTGTGATGCGGCTGTTAGCCCGTTTATTCTTGAGGATATTGAAATAAGCAATTTGTCCAATTATAGTTTTTCCCAGTCCCAGCAAATTACAGGAATACCGCCCCAAGAGGTGATTGTTATAATACAGATGGATTTCCCGCATGAGTCTTCGACCAAATTTAGACCTTGGATAAGCTGCGTCTACGGGCTCTTCCATGAGCGCCTGAGCCAGTGCTATGCTATCCTCATCACCCCCTTTTTGGGTCATGGTCCAGTAATACAATGCCTTGATCGCCTCCTCCTCAGAGTCAGGTAAAAAGTCCGCCGGGATACCAAGCAGTGTCCCAATGTATTTCCAAAGGTGGAATAGCCCTTCCTTTTCTTCTTTTAATATCTTGAATTTCATCTGCTTCAATCCTATTAGGTAAACTAAAGAAAAACCTAAATTCGTGGCCAACATATCCCAGGTATTCAGCGGAATTCCCCACTTGTTTATTTTCCATCCCCCATATTTGAGCAGGTTTAACCGGGCGAATGAATGTATACAGCGGGTCATGAGTATAGCTTCAATGCCAATGCCTCCTTCTTTTAGGGCATTGTCGCCGGTGATATCCACCCAAAAAGTAACGGTTTCCGTTAGGCGCTTCACAGCCCCCTTTTTTAATGCTCCCGTAAAGATCAGCGGTTTATTGATCGCACTCGATTCATATCCGCCCATTAAGCAATAATCCCGTAATACAATTAGCCCGGATAGACCTGATCGCTGACTGATCGCAACGCCCTGTTGTAATTTATTCCAGTCCAGCCATGCAGGTTCCAGCGGTAACCTAGCGATGAAATCCGAAATTAAGCTTTTGTAGAGATCTGGGACGGATTTCCCTTGCAAATAATCAGCAATGAATTGCTGCCCCTGGGTAAAGCCTATTTTTAAATGTAAATTCTTAACAAGTTGGTCGCAGCTGTCATCGCTTTGATACAATAAGGGAATCAATTTGTTAGCGTCAGACAGTACAGGTTTTTCTGTTAGTTTATCCAACAAAGACGCACCGATACCTTTTGTCCAATAGTATTGGAAAGCAGTGCGGTTGATTTCATAACGTTCAGGAATTTGCATATTTGAAAGAAAGGTATTAACACTGATAGGTTGCATTTATTTCCATATTTACCCAAATTATTGTATCTCCCAATATATATAACTTCCTGTTATATATAGGATTGAATTATCTTTTTTAAACTGGAAGTCTATATAGTCTGTTTGACAGGAAGATAGATCACTACAGCAGAACTGTCGGGCAATTTTGAAATGCAGTCGAAATGAACCTTGTGAGCTTTTGGCCTCAAACAAAATGTGATCAATGTACAAATCGATTAAAGTAGGGGCGCCATCCTGATTTTCCAGCTGACTGACGACTTGGTCTGCAATCAGTTGGCACTGTTCTTTACTTAGTAGTTCAAGGAACAGGATAGGATCCCGTACAAGAGATTCCATACTGCTGTTTGTGGTCACCTGAAATTGTAATTTTCTGTCTGTCATAGGATGATGTTATTGTGGAACTATTTCCCGCCATCTGGGGATATATAAATTAAAAATAGCTTCGGAAGCTTGTTTCGTTTTTTTTGAAAATTTACAAAATGCCATCAAAATAATCAAATTGACCTGTTCCCGGTCCAAATCAATCAGACGTTGTGAAAAACTGATCTTAGATCCGCGAATGCTATAGTATGTTTTCATGCTGCTACTGATTCGGATCTCGGTCACATTATAATTGTCCAACTGCTCCTCCCAATAGGCAATCAATTTGGTCAATTCATTGTATAGATGTCTTTGTTTCCAATGATGCAACAGTTTCATTGTATTGACGGTTGGTCTTTGTGTCACACATAGGCTGGTTGTGGTAAGTTCTACTGTTGCCGTTGCTGAAGCATGGTAAATTTTGACCAGATAAGGTTTTTGAAATAAATGATAGGGATGGTCCAAATATACATAGGGAAGTTCTTGTATGTTTCCTTGCGGTGGATGCAAGTGGATATACTGTTTTAAGGAGACGATATCATAATAAGGTGGCGCATAGATCCGGTAAGGTGAAGCGCTGCCCTGAATCTGTACATAATCTTTATCCCAGCTAATCAATTCATAAAAGTTATTTCCAAATTCAATCTGCATATCGGGGGTGAATAATGTTTTAAAGTTGTTTATAATCAATTTGTTGTCTGTTGATCCCTACCTTGTATAACCAAAATTTTATACATGGCACAACCTTTGATTTTTACTAAACAGAAATCAAAGTAACTATATTTTTGCATTAAACACATTAATTATGAGAAAATTCATTCAAATCTTAGGTTTAGGCGTATTTATTTTGACCATTTTGGTCGGATTTACAGGCTGTAGTAAAGACGATGATCCGGCTGATAATGATATTTTTATTGGAAAATATGAAGGTACCATCGCATTTGATGACCTAAAAGACGACAGCAAGGACGTAGCCTCTGGGAATGGGGTAATTACAGTAACCAAATTTGGTGATAGTTATAATTTTGCCTTTGGGAATGGAATTCCTGACCTCAATGGCGTGGATTTTGAGAAGAAGGGCAATGTTCTGATCAGTATTGGTTCGGCTGGTACTGGAGCCATTCGGATAGATGCTGGTAAACTCACCATTGGGTACACAAAAGATGATCGTGTATGGACGGCTGATTGCGAAAGAAAGTAAGTGATACGCCACGAAGAATTATAAAGGGAACAGTTGTTTTAATATACAATTGTTCCTTTTTGTTTTTTATATTTAATCAATTATCTTTTGGACTATTTATGTATCACCCTACCGACCATTTTCCAATATTGGATCTACAGAAGTTTTATGATGGAGTCATGTCTGATCGGCACCTGCTTTTCCATGAACTTGTTGGCAAGCGGGAAATTGAAGAACCACATAAGCACGACTTTTTTATCCTGCTGTTATTTGAAAAATCTACTGGGAGTCATACCATCGATTTCAGTACATTCTCTTTGGGAACACGTCAATTACACCTTATATTTCCTGGACAGGTGCATCATTGGCGGATGGTAGACCCAACGCATGGGCTTCAGCTGATGATCAGCCGCTCATGGTTTGAAAGTCTTTTGCCTGCATTGCGCTTTCCGATTTCCTATTACCTGAAGCATTTGGTGATTGATCTCTCTGAACATCATTTTCAGGCTTTATGGACAGAGTTTCGAGCAATTTCATATGAACTGAAAGATAAGGATATTCTGTGGGAATTGATCTATGGTCGGGTAAAAGTCATAGCCTTGCTGATCAGTAAGGTTGTTCAGGATAATTTTGATGATTATGAACCCTACCAAGACAATCCTATAATGGCTAAATTTGTCCAGTTGATTGACGAATGGTATAAGACAGAACGATCTGTTGCGTTCTATGCTGAGCGATTGAATATTTCTGCAAACTACCTCAATGTTCTGAGCAACAAAATATTCCAGGCATCCGCATCTTCCTTAATCCAGAATAGGGTATTGTTGGAAGCAAAGCGATTGCTTAAGGTATCCGATAAAACGATTAAAGATATTGTATTTGACCTAGGCTTTTATGATAATGCGAGTTTTAGCAAATTTTTCAAAAGTCATACGCACATGACCCCCAGCCAATTTAAGTCCCAGCCATAATATATACACAAGTTGTCATGATTTATACAACGATGAATGTTGTAAATCCCTTAGTTTTGGATAAATTGATATGGTCATGAATAAAATAAACCAAACTAACAGCCCCTATATATTACGAAATGTGCGATTGGAAACGGGATTTCTATATGAAAAAGAAGAAATCGTGGCGACCAAAACAGCACTCTTTGACATCGAGATAGAAAATGGGAAAATAAAAACTATTGATCCAGCCAAAGAAACCGCTGGAAATCAACATTTCAATGCAAAGGGGAAACTGGCATTGCCTGCTTTTAGGGATATGCACATCCACTTGGATAAAACATTGTATGGATTGCCATGGAAAGCAGTATTTCCAAAAAATAGAACGGTAAAAGATATGATTGCCCAGGAACAGAAGATTATTCCTGAATTGCTCAAAACTTCTGTTGAGCGGGCTGAGTTGCTGATAAAGCTTTTACAGGGCTATGGGACAAATTTCGCACGGACACATTTTAATGTGGACCCAACTTCAGGCACAGCGTCACTTGAACACCTATTGCAAGCACTTGATCATGTAAAAGACTCCTTTGGAGCCGAATTAGTCGCCTTTCCGCAACACGGGCTGTACTATACCGATTCAACTGGACTAATGCAAGAAGTAGCAAAATGGCCTCAAGTTGATTTTATAGGTGGTTTGGATCCCTACAGTATTGATGGCAGTATCGAAAAGCCAATAGATTTCACCATTCAGCTTGCTGTTGACAATAACAAAGGTATTGATATTCATCTCCATGAGGGTGGGGAATCGGGCTATAAAACGATCCATTATTTGATTGATAAAGTCCTTGAAAATCCACAATTAGAGGGACGGACATTTATCAGTCATGCCTTTGCTTTGGGATCTATGTCGAAAAAAGATCTGGCCTATACCGCTGAACGTCTGGCTGCGTCCCAGGTTGGAATTGCCAGTTCTGTTCCTTTCCGAAATATGATGATGCCATTTACCGAACTTCGGAATGCTGGGGTGCGCGTATATACCGGGAATGATAACGTACAGGATCATTGGGGGACATTTGGCAGTGGAAATATGTTGCAAAAAGCAAATTTAGCAGCTCAATTATATGGCTATGAAACAGAATTCGATTTATCCCGCTGTCTACGTTATGCCACGAACGGTAAGGTGCCACTTGATGAAAAAGGGAATATTGAATGGCCTAAAGTAGGGGATGAAGCGAGCTTTCTATTGGTGGATGCAAGCTGTTCGGCCGAGGCTGTGTCCCGAATTTCTCCAGTTGCAGGATTGTTGAATAAGGGGAACACGGTCACATGGGATCTCGAAGAACAGCTATAGAGGGACCACGATCTACAAAAAGAAATGCCACTTCATGATAAAAGTGGCATTTTTTTTTGTAGAAACCAGGTGGATTGCTGAATCAATCTATAAAAGTGGTTTTGCAATAATCAATCCTGTAAGCATTGTTTTCTTGTACCAGCTGCACTTCGTTCATCGTCTTGATATGATCCGCAAAATCGATGGTGAGCGTATAGCGGTTGTCCGACAGCTCCTTGACCTCAATACTGTTAACATGAAGGGGATCATCATTTCCTCTTCCAAACAGCCACATCTCTTGTGTGTATAAAGAGTATATTTTGGCCCACTTTGCTTTATATCTCGATTCTGCTTCTACCAATTCGGCTTCAGTCAGGTTTGTGGGGCCATAGATTTCGTTGCTATCGTGCAAAAATTCTTTAAAGCGTGCTGTACATAAGGTATCTTCTTGCGCAAGATTGTAGCAGTACTTTTCCTGCGTGCCATGTTCACAGTCAAAGATCTGTACTAACCATTCTTTTGCCGGATCGTGTTTTGCAACTGGCTGTATTGGATCGTGAGTTTTTATTGATTTTGCCGTATCTCCGAATTGACTGTCCTGTGACGCTAACACAGGAATAGTCCGGTTTGAGCCTGTACAGCCCATGATACAAAATATGAGAAAAGCAATGGGTAATGATTTTATTTCCATGGTATCCATCAATTGATGCTGTAAAATTAGCACTTAATTTACAGACCTTTCTCCCGGAATACCGTGATATTTATGCTATTTGAACAGTCAGATTCTGACCAAAAAACATGCTGAGGCTGCTGGAAGCTGGGAAGATTGATTTTTTATCATGCATAAAAGCTGCTTCAATACTAATGGAGCAGCTTTTATTTTATGAACTGACCGGCAAGTAGTGCCTGTTTAACTATGGGCTACTTCTTTATAGGTATATACATTATAAGGGTAGATTTTCTTTGCCAGTACTTTGGCAATTATGCTGCTCAATAATAAAGGAGCTAGCAGTAAATATCCGGATGGTACCAAGCTCGCAATAATAAATATCGCGGTAAAAGGTGCGTGGATCGCTGCTGAAAGCATTGCTGCTGCTCCAAAGAGTGCAAAGTTAATGACAATAAGATGCGTGCCAAAGTAATGATTGCAAAACTGGGCAAAGAGTACGCCCAGCAATGCGCCAGTAACGATACTAGGTGCAAAAACACCACCATCTCCACCTGCGCCCAATGTAAGTGATGCTGCAAGAGGTTTGAGTAAGACAAGTAATACTAAGGGCAGAAAATAAAATAAATTGATAGAACCATGCAGGCTGTTCTCTAAGATTTCACCAAGCCCATGATAACTGTCTCCATACAATGCCGGCAAAAAGAAGATAAAAGTACCTACTGTTATGGCTCCTAGATTGACACGGATAAAATTATTCTTTATTCCACCGAAGAATGACTTGGCATAGATAACAATCTTGGTAAAATACAGGGCTAAAAAACCACCTATAATTCCTAATATCATAATAAAGGGAATAGCATTCCATTGCCATTGGGTTACGGTGAACGTAAACAATGGATTGGAATCTATATAATACACAAATACGGAAGCCACAAGCATTGAACTGATGCCACTTATTAACAAAGTTTTATTATACTTTCTGGCAATAACTTCAAAAGCGAATAGAAAACCGCCCAATGCACTGCCAAACAATAATGTTACGCCGGCAATTACACCTGCGCAGATCAATTCTGTCTTGTAAGCCCAGGCCGGATGAAGCCTCTTATAAGCCTGGTTTCCTACGGTGGCTGTCGCGACAACTGTGGAAACTTCGACCCCAGTTGATCCACCGAAAATTACCGTCAGAAAACCATTGATATAGTGTGAAGGGATTTTAAAGAAAGGCAGGTGATCCTTTCTGGTTTCCAATGTCGTATAAATTTCTTTTATTCCTTTATTTTTTCTGTTTTGAAAAGCATATTTCCGTAAAAAGTAGATGGCCGTAATACCTACACTCGGTAATATAATGAATAATCTATGGTCCCAGGCAGTAACTCCTTCAAATATTTCATCCTGTATATATCCTGTAATATGTTTTAGGCTGTACGCCATTAAGCAACAGATTATGCTTACAAAAACTGAACTTCCAATTAATTTTAAATAGCTATATCGGACGATTTTTTTCCGATGTGCCGTATTACCTTGCATAGTATTTTACTTTAAATCGGCACAAAGGTAAAAGTTATTTTGTTTAAAATAAACGATAAGCCATTTGTTACATACCTTTTGTTACGTTTTTGGGCATACAGTGATGAAGATCTCGAGGTGCTGAGCCAAGGCTGCCCATAAAAATCAGGAATTCATTATACCCAAGCCCATTATTGAAGGGCAATGAAAATGTCGACTTTTGCCTGATGGATATCCTGTGCCTGATTTTCATAAATTTCAAAATCTGCCGTGAAAGCCCTGGGGAGATCTGATTTCCAGATATGTTGCCAGGTCTCGTAAACTATGCCATCTTTTAAATCACCTTTGGCCTCAAAATGCTGATACCGATGCTCTTCAATACGGATACCATCCAAATCATCCGGGATATCATTCAAGGAAGCAACCTTGCAGCCCAACAAGGTGGTGTAAGGTAGGGTATGGTCTTTCTCATATTCCATATAAACACAATATAAGGCATCGGATATTTTATTTGGAATTCTATTCAGAATGTCGTTTTCAAAAAAGCGGGCCCAGAGATCGGGAATATCTTTTGCTGCTTGATTGTTCTGATTACTTGTGCGTATGGCAATTCCAACAATATTAAAAGAAGGGATAATGGATGTATTTTTCATGAGCTTTTTATTTTTTTTCAAAGCTATCATAGGGTACTGACAGTAGTATGTCATGAGTGCCTGTTGGAATTTGATAAAATTCAGCCCCACTTGATAAGGGGGCTAACAGTTAAGCAGGACCATAATATACAGATTAGCCAGATAGGATACACTTGTTTATCCCTATTTTGTTATGCTGAATAGGATGTCTTTTTACAGAAGGAGTATCGCCCTAAAACCGCGGGCAGCATAATAGGAAATCGCACCATTGTGATAGACAAAAATATGATCATAGCGGCGGTCACAGAATAGGGCGCCCCCCAATTTACGTATAGAGTCTGGCGTCTGTATCCAGCTGGAGGTTTTCAGGTCGAACTTACCCAATGTCTGCAGGTACCGATATTGCTCTTCCGACAAGATTTCAACACCCATCTGTTTGGCCAAGGTCATGGCATTGCCTTCGGGTTTATGATCTTTTCTCGTATCCCAAGCTTGTTGATCAAAACACAGACTTCTTCTTCCTTTGGGACTTTCTTCAGAACAGTCAACAAAAAAATAGTGCTGAGTGTTCGCATCGAAGCCAATGACATCGGGCTCTCCATCACTTATTTCCATTTGCTGTAAGCTCCATAATTTCGCTGGATTCTCTTCCAATTTAATTCGGATCTTTTCCCATGTCAATCCCTTATGCCTGGAGGTATTTGCCTCAAATCTTGCCTTTAAAGTATTCAATAGGACTGTTTGTTCCGTAGTTGAAAGTGACTGTTTCATAGTTGGTTTTAATTTCTGTATAGCTAAAATACGGAATAAAAATAAAACTGTTTATAAGGGATTTGTATAGACAATTGAATTACTTAGCTCAAAATTGAATTAAATTTATATTTTTATGGTCAAATTTTAAAGGTTATATGGCTTCAGGGATATTTGCAATTTTAGATGACATTGCGGCACTCATGGATGATGTTGCGGTCGCTAGTAAAATAGCGACCAAGAAAACGGCTGGCATCTTGGGAGATGATCTGGCAGTAAATGCAGAAAAAGCGACGGGGTTTTTAGCATCCCGGGAATTACCCGTATTATGGGCTATTACCAAGGGATCATTGCTAAATAAGCTGATCATTGTGCCCATTGCGTTATTATTGAACGTTTTTTTTCCCATTGCTATTAAATATATCCTTATCCTGGGTGGATTTTACTTGGCATTTGAAGGAGTAGAAAAAATTATAGAGTATTTATTTCATCGTAAACATCAAGAGGGGGAAAGTAAGGTGGAGGAAGTAATAGAAGAGAATACCAAGGAGGCTGAAAAAGCAAAAATTAAGTCTGCGATTACCACAGATTTTATCCTTTCAGTGGAGATCGTTATCATTGCTTTGGGCACGGTACTCGATAAAAGCCTCACATTACAGATCATTACGGTCTGTGTAGTTGCTTTTGTTGCTACAGTAGGTGTGTATGGTATTGTTGCGTTAATCGTTAGAATGGATGATGCAGGTTACCGATTGATCAAAAGCTCCAATGAAAAAGGACCTATTGCTACTTTGGGAAAGCTCCTGGTACGGGCCTTACCATTTATTATCAAACTATTGGCGGTCGTGGGAACGATTGCTTTAATCTTGGTATCTGGCGGCATTTTTTCGCATTATATTGATTTTCTACATCATGCTCTTTCCAATTTCCCGGCTATAGTGAAAGAATTATTGTTTGGTCTGGCCGGCGGCCTTATCGCAGTATTGCTTTTTACCGTAGGGAAGAAATTATTTGGCAGAAAAAAGACAGTAAGCCCAGGCCACTGATTTTTCCAGTGCACATACAAAAAGGGGCAGTATATCGTACTGCCCCTTTTCATTATAGTGAACAATAGGTTAAATTTCTTCTGCAGTTGCGTCCAAGGCTGCATCTAATTCAATTTTTTCACCTTTGGTGTTGATCAGCATAACGTCATCTGAACCTGCTAACGTAACAGAAGCAAGTCCGTCACTAAATGCTGTTGCCCCACTGTAAATCAATGGTATTGCAATTTGCCCTAGCCCGTTCAAATAGCCATACTTACCATCTTTGCTGGCCAGGAAAAGATCGGGTTCCTCGGTCAATGAAATAAAATCGTAAGCGGGCGTGACGGCTTTATTCGTTTTTATATCCACCAAATTGTATTTGTCGTCTTCAATACTGATGAAGTGTGTTGCATTATTCTCTGAAATATAGCTATAATTTGCTGGAATAACGACCTGTCCCGATTGGTTCAATAGACCATATTTCTCCTTTAGCTGAAAGACAGCATGACCGCCATTCATGAACGAGATCATATCGTAATTTGCTGGAATATGGATTTTTCCTGTTTTGTCCAAAATACCATACTTTTCATTCAAGCCAAATACAAATTGTGCGCTATGATCATCGTAGTTTAGATAGTCGTATTTGATCGGAATGATGCTATTTCCGGATAAGTTGATGGCGCCATACTTTTCATTGGAGTCTTGTACAATACTTAAATCACCCACAAATGGCGCAATATAAGAATATTCCGCCGGGAGAATAATTTTTTTGGTACCATCTTCCAGTCCCACTAGGCCTGTGGTTGTATCTTCAAATAAGTAGAGATTTTCTGCGAGCTGATTGCTGTCCGCTGAATCTTGCTCCTCCGCATAGATGGATTCTACCTGTTCGTATTCCTGAGGAATAATAAAATCGTTGTCATTCAGCTCACTGTCGAGGACACTTTGTGCCACGATATCCACGCCAAGTGGTGTGGAGATTTGTAATACTGCCCCAGGAATTTTCTTAAAGATATCAAATCCCTCCCAATAGATCACCGGTAGTTGGTCACTATACCAGATGGAGAGCGTGGTATTACCTTCCATATCTTCCATATCCGGAATCTCAATCTGCGCCAGCTGACAAGAGTAACCGGCAATTTCTTTTGTTTTTCCAGGAACCAAATTTATTGAGTAGGAGGTTGGCTCCTCATCTTTAACCGTGTACTTTGCCAGACTTGGATAAAGGACCATCGATTTATCTGCATTCTTTTCCGCCAAAAAGATAGACTCTTGCCCTTCGGTAGAAGAAATAACTTTTATTTTTTCGTTATTGACATAAGCTTCATATAAAGAGACTGGAGTCTCTTGTTCAGTGCCGGTTTCCTGGTTGGCGAATACGATGGAATAATTGATTTTGAACGCCTTGTTAATTTGTCCAAAAGATGCTGAACTGACAGCCATTAAGACTGCTAATGATAAGAATGTTTTTTTCATCAGATTAATTTATTGTCTAACCCATTTACAGAAAGATGCCCATGCCCTTGTCAGCAGTTGCATTTCACTGTAAAGTTCGATAAACAAAGATGCCAATTCACAATGGGGTCTTATATCCCTGAAATCCGTTATTTCAATCGATGAAAGCTTTTTTCTGTCGTTCTGTGTCTATATGTCAGTCGATGGAGAGTTGATACTTATAGAGTAGCCCGGCCAATTGTTCTTGTCCAAATTTACTTTTTTTCATGCGGTTGCTTTCCGGGTCAATCTGGATATGGATTGATGTACGGAAATCGCAGGCCTCAAGATTGCTTTGCTCAAATCGTGCATGCAGCAAATTACAATCAGTAAAATCTGCTTGATGAAGATTCGCCCGCTCAAAATCCACATGCTGCATTGAACAATGCCCAAATTTAGTCTGCTTTAAATTTCGTTCAAAAAATGAAGAGTAATCTAATACAGTGTGATATGCCTCTATGTAAAATGAAAATGAATTGCATTCGTTAAACTGTACACCCAACATCTTACAGTCGTAAAAAGACACATGATCCAGTTGGGTGCCTTTCAGTGTAATGTTTGATAAATTACACGTTTTAAATACACAATCGATGAAAATTAGGTCCACTAACGCGGCATTTTGAAAATCACAATGCTCAAATGTACATTTATAAAACTCCTTAATGGATTGAAGTTCATGATTGAAAGTCATTTTGGATATGGTCTGCTCTACAAGTTCTTCCATGTTATGTGATGTAAATAGCGATAGATTAAAAGCGAAAATACACTTTTATCCTTTACTGTGAAGCTTATTTGTGGAAGTGGATGAGTTTGGGGATGCGCTATGAGCAAAGGATATAAAAATGGCTGATTTCAGGGAGGGGGATGCTTGGTCTGGACAGTTACTTTTGTGTAGCCATAGAAAATACAGCTGGGAAAGCTATAGGACAACATTGTACAATGGAACTCTGGTAGGTTTTATATAGGTTGACAAAGGGCACCATATGGTGCCCTTTGTATTGATCCGTCGATTGGATGCGGCTAATTGTTTTTCAGGTATTGCCGTAATACATATTGTAGTATACCGTCATTTTTAAAATATTCGATTTCAATTGCTGAATCAAAGCGGGCTTTCACTTGGAACGTTGTGGTTTTCCCATTTTGGTGTACGGCTTTCACTTGAAGAAGTTTGTGCGGTGTGAGATTCTCTGCCAGCCCGGTGATGCTGTAAACCTCAGTTCCATCAAGACCTAGTTTTTCTGCATTTTCTCCATTGACAAAGACCAATGGAGCGACACCCATTCCAACAAGATTACTGCGGTGGATGCGCTCGAAACTCTCGGCAATAACGGCCCTTATCCCAAGTAAAAAGGTTCCCTTGGCTGCCCAGTCCCTGGAAGAACCTGAACCATATTCTTTGCCCGCTAACACGACCAGGGGGGTACTTGACTTCCGGTATTCCATGGCTGTATCATATACTGTTTTTACCTCATTTGTCGGAAAGTATCGACTAAAACCACCTTCTCTATCGGTGATTTTATTTTTGATGCGGACATTTGCAAAAGTACCCCGCATCATGACTTCATGATTGCCACGTCGGGAGCCATAAGAGTTGAAGTCTTGCTTATTGACCTGATGTGACAAAAGATATTGTCCCGCAGCAGTATCTTCCCGAAATGATCCAGCAGGCGAGATATGGTCCGTAGTCACTGAATCACCGAGGAAAAGTAAAACACGTGCATCTCGGATGTCCTGAACAGGGCGGGGGACAGCCTGCAGATTCTCGAAAAATGGAGATTCCTTAATATAGGTGGATGTACTGTCCCATTGATAATTTTGGTCTAGGTTAACCTCAAGCTCTTGCCAATCGGTAGATCCTTCAAAAATAACATTATATACCTCCTGAAAATCCGATTGCTTGACACAGTCATTGACCGTTTTGATGATTTCCTCACGGCTGGGCCATATATCCTTTAAATAAACTGGTTGTCCATTTGGATCATAATCCAAGGGGTCTTCCAGCAAATTTATGTCAACCCTGCCCACAAGTGCATAGGCTACAACCAGCATGGGGGACATTAAGAAATTCATTTTCACCTGCGGATGTACACGGGCTTCAAAGTTCCTGTTGCCTGATAAAACAGAGGCTACGATCAATTCGCCTTTTTCCACGGCTTCAGCGATCTGTGGTGGAAGTGGACCCGAATTGCCGATACAGGAAGTACATCCGTAGCCAACCGTATGAAATCGGAGCGCATCGAGATCTGTATGGAGCCCCGATCTTTCGAGGTACTGTGTGACGACTTTTGAGCCTGGAGCCAACGAGGTTTTTACCCATGACTTGGTGCGCAAGCCACGTTCGACTGCATTTCTGGCCAATAAGCCTGCGCCGATCATTACTGTAGGATTTGAAGTATTGGTACAGCTGGTTATGGCAGCTATCGCAATACTACCATCACTGACAATATATTCTTTATGGTTATGTTTGACCCGCACCGCATGGATGGACTCGGTGACGACTTCATGTGGGGCGGCGTGTTCAATGGGTACCTTTCCAAAAGTGAATTCCGTTCCGGAACCACCGTCGGCCAGCCAGGCCGACTCCGACCGTTGTAGTAGGGGGACATATTGTCTGTGGTGTTCACTGTCAAGTAATTGGGAGAATTTCTGATTGAGGTCCCTCACCAAAATTTTATCCTGAGGACGTTTTGGACCCGAAACTGTAGGCTCTAATGTCGACAGATCAAATTCAACCACATCGGAGTAGATGATGTCTTCCTTTCCGGTGCGCCAGAGGAGGTTGCGCTTGCAATATTCTTCTACAATTTTGATCTGTTCATCCGTTCTATTGGTACTGTGCATGTACTCCAATGTACGGTCATCTATGGGGAAATAGGTGACTGTACAGCCAAATTCAGGCGACATATTGGATATCGTGGCGCGATCGGTAACCGATAAGGTATCGAGACCATCGCCAAAGACTTCAACAAATTTGCCTACCACGCCTTTGTCACGGAGTATTTTAGTAATGGAGAGGACCATGTCTGTTGCCGTGCATATATCTGGGATTTTGCCTGTAAGCTTAAGTCCAATCACCTCCGGGCAAGTAAAGAAAATAGGCTGTCCCAGCATGGCAGCTTCAGCTTCGATACCACCGACACCCCAGCCCAATACGCCGATACCGTTGACCATCGGCGTGTGGGAGTCTGTGCCTACTAAAGAATCCGGAAATAACCAGTTGTCCCGTTCAATGACTCCTTTGGCTAAATATTCTAAATTTACCTGATGACAAATGCCCATCCCCGGTGGCACAACAGTGAAATTTTCCAATCCTTTCTGAGCCCATTTGAGCAGTTCATAACGTTCGCGATTGCGTTCATATTCCAATTCAACGTTTCTGTCATATGAATATTCGGTTCCAAAATAATCGACCTGTACCGAGTGGTCAATGACCAAATCCACAGGAATAGCAGGATTTATTTTTTGTCCATCTTTACCATGCCGGATAAATTCTGCCCGTAAGGAAGCCATATCCACAACTGCCGGTACCCCGGTGAAGTCCTGCATAAGGATCCGTGCCGGTTTGAATGGAATATCCTTATCTACAGGTTGGGGAGACCAATGGATGAGCGTGTCCAGGTGCTCATCAGTGATGCTAAATCCATCATGGTTGCGTAATACATTCTCCAATAGAATCCGGATACTAAAAGGGAGCTGGTTTATCGTTCCTTCAGGTAGATCTTTTATCGAACTAAACTGATAAACTTTCCCATTGATTTCAATTTCCTGGATTGATTTTTCCTTGCTCATATTGATTTACTTATTTTTCATAGTATATAATAGTCATTGCTGTGAATTTGTTTGTAATAACTTTTACATAAACCAATTTCTTTTTCACCATGCCTTAACCCAAATACCCCGCTTTAGCTAGCTATGGGAGATATTTTTGTTAAAAACAGATCATTATTTACAATATAAGGTTACTTTCGGTAGCTTTAAACAATTCAAGTCAAGATCTGACGTTTATTAAAAGGTTGATAAGCATATGAAGAAATGGAAATGAAAAGTATAAGCCGGTTTATGAAAGCTTGCATGATGGTTCTGTCGTTATTTTTACCGGCATTGTGTCAGGCCAGTGATGGAGAACCGCTTGAAAAAACAGTCATGCTGCTGAAGAGTTATGATGTGAGTTTTAAGGACAGCAGGGGGAATGTGATCTCCTTAAGCCAACTCCGGGGGAAAGTTGTTCTGATTAACCTTTGGGCAACCTGGTGCCCACCCTGTTTAGCCGAAATGCCTTCTTTAGACAAATTATATAAGGATTTTCAAGGAAACAGTGGTATAATCTTTCTGTCAGTGGATATCGACGGCCGTACCCAGGCTGCGGAGAAGTTTTTAAAGAAAAGAAAATATAGTCTTCCTGTGTATCAACTCCATTCTGGCTTGCCCAGAGAACTGAGCACCCAAAGCATACCCACCACCATTATATTGGATAAAGCCGGAAAGCTGGTCAATAAACATGTGGGCGGAATGAATTTCGGTTCACCCAAGTTTCGAAAAGCATTACAACAATTAAGTGATGAATAAGATGTGCCGAAATAATGGTCCGAACTGATTGCAATATAATTGAGCTTTCATTTCGCATTTTTGCCTTTTTCTTGCTAATTTTGCATGCTAATTGTATAAGGAGAATTTATATATGCCAGTCAAACTTCCGAATAACCTGCCTGCCATCGAGCTTTTAAAAAAAGAGAATATCTTCGTTATGAGTGATCTTAGAGCCAATGAGCAGGACATTAGACCACTCCGTGTTTTGGTACTTAATCTTATGCCGCTTAAGATTACTACTGAAACCGACTTTATTCGGTTACTTTCAAACAATCCTTTACAGGTTGAGATGGAATTTCTCCGGCTGGAAACGCATGTCTCCAAGAATACTCCTGAAGAACACTTGGAGATGTTCTATAAGAGTTTGACCGAAGTCAAGGAAAACTTTTATGACGGCATGATTATCACCGGTGCTCCTGTGGAGATGGTGCGCTTTGAGGAAGTGACCTATTGGAATGAGATTCAGACGATTTTTGACTGGGCCAGAACACATGTAACATCCAGCTTATATATCTGTTGGGCATCGCAGGCAGCTTTATACCATTTTTATGGCGTGGAAAAGAAACCATTGGATGAAAAGCTTTTTGGTGTTTTCAAACATACAACATTAGATAAAAGACATCCTTTGTTTCGTGGATTTGACGATGAGTTCTTTATTCCACATAGCCGGCATACCACTATAGATAAGGAGGATCTGCTGGCAAAGGAGGGCATAGAAATCCTTTCCGAGTCTCCCGATGCCGGTATTGCTATTGTCTCTTCCCGTGGTGGCCGCGAGTTTTATCTTACGGGCCATTCCGAATATGCACCCTTGACTTTGGACGAGGAATATAAAAGGGACTTGGAGAAAGGACAGGCTATCGCCAAGCCGCTAAACTATTATGTGGACGATAATCCAGACAATAAACCCTTAGTGCGCTGGACAAGTCATGCAAATCTATTATTCAATAATTGGCTGAATTATTTTGTCTACCAGGAAACACCGTTTGATCTAAAAGATGTCGTTCATTTAGGTGAAATTAGGCAAAATAGCTAAAAAGAATCAGCAAGATCCCCTTGTACAGGCTACGCAGAAAATTTACTTCGTTCAAACAAAATACGATAGAATGATATTCTATCCATATAAAGAGGGGGAGAATATGAAAAAAATACCTTTATCATTTTGTTTGATTATTGTAACATCATTGTTGTATGCACAAGTACCAGTAGAGGAAAACCAGAAGCTCCGGGAGGCAAATGGCACATTGTGGTATGCCAATCCCTGGCTTTGGATAGGTGGAGTAGCTTTCTTTCTGATTGTTTTTATCCTTCTTCTACGTAAATCGACCCAAAACAAAACGCATACCTAAAGTTTCATTATTTTTTTAGTTGTTAACAAAATCATGTTTTGTATTACAGACAATCACAGAACTTTTCTTAAGTTTGTGAGGATAGGTAACAAACTAAAATTCTATATGAAAAGAAATATACTTTTAGCTGCTCTGCTGGCATGCGGCACGTTGTCCGGACATGCACAAACAAAAGTCATCAATGTCAACTACATGGACAAAAGCGTCCGCCCACAGGATGACTTTTATAATTTCGTGAATGGACAATGGATGAAGACAGTCAAAATTCCTTCGGATAAAGCCCGTTGGGGATCCTTTGACGAATTGCGTGAGAATACCGATGTTGCAACCCTAAAAGTGTTGCAGGAGTCCTTGTCCGGGCAGTTTGAAAAAGGGACCGATAATCAAAAGATCGGCGATCTGTACCGTTCATTTGTCGATATGAAAACACGGAACAAGTTAGGACTGTCGCCCGTACAACCTTATTTGACAAAAATTAATGCGATCAAGAATTTCGATGACCTTTATAATTATTTAGTCGACGTTGCACCCATTGGCGGAAATCCTTTCTTTGGTGGATATGTATATGCACATCTCAAAAACTCCAATGTCAATACAGTATATCTGGGTGGCGGAAGTTTGGGTTTAGGGCGTTCTTATTATCAGGTGAAAGATCAAAAGAATGAAGAAACGTTAAACGATTATTCAAACTATATTTCTGCTTTATATGCTAAATCCGGTCAACGTACAAGAGATTTAAAGGGCCCTAAAATTGTGGCCTTTGAAAAGGAAATGGCAGCCAATCTAAAGACTGTTGAGCAGTCACGTGATGCCAATGGAAGATATAACCCTGTGGCTGTAGCTGATCTGAAGAAGATGGTGAAAAACATTGATCTGGCTAAATACCTTCAGGCTGTTGGTTTCAAGGCAGATACTGTAATTGTTCCAGAACTGAAATATTATGAAAATTTGGACAAGGTGTTCAACCCACAGAACCTTCCTGTTATTAAAGACATATTAACGTTTCATATTTTAAATACGGCGGCATCATATACGACACAAGAGTTAAATGACCTGTCTTTTGATTTTTGGGGCCGTAAGCTAAAAGGACAGCAGGAGCAACGTGCACTGGATAAGCGCGGGGTGGAGTTTGTCAATTCCATTGCCGGAGAGCTTTTGGGGAAACTTTATGTAAAGGAGAATTTTCCGCCACAAGCTAAGGCCGAAGCGGAAGAACTGGTGCGTTATCTGGTCAAGGCATTTGGTCAGCACATTGAAGGGCTGACATGGATGTCTGCGGATACGAAAGTAAAGGCACTGGAGAAATTATCCAAATTTAAAGTTAAGATCGGTTATCCGGACAAATGGAAAGATTACAGCAAGCTTGATGTTGGTACATCCTTATATGATAATGTCTTGTCATCCAGCAAATGGGCCTTTTATGAAAATTTAGGCAAGCAAAATAAACCGGTCGATAAATCTGAATGGGGAATGACTCCACAGACTGTCAATGCCTATTATAGTCCATTATTTAATGAAATTGTTTTTCCAGCAGCCATATTGCAACCGCCATTCTATGATTATAAAGCAGATGCTGCCGTTAATTTCGGTGGAATAGGTGCTGTCATAGGGCATGAGCTTTCCCATGGCTTTGATGATCAGGGAGCCAAATATGATGGAAATGGTAACTTAAATAATTGGTGGACAGATGATGACAAAGCCAAATTTGAAGCAGCCGCAGATGCGCTCGTCAAACAATTTGAAGCCTATGAACCTGTTGAGGGCGTATTTGTCAATGGCCGTTTTACCTTGGGTGAAAATATTGGCGATCTAGGAGGTTCCTCCGTAGCCTTTGATGCTCTGCAGCTTTATTTGAAAGACAAGGGGAATCCTGGTTTGATCGACGGATTTACGCAAAACCAACGCTTTTTCCTTTCTTGGGCTACGATTTGGAGAACGAAGACGACTGATGAATTTGTGGTCAATCAGGTGAAAACTGATCCCCATTCGCCGGCACAATACCGGGCTTTTGCACCAATTATCAATTTGGATGCTTTTCATCAAGCTTGGGATACCAAAGACGGAGATAAAATGTTTGTTCCAATGGATAAGCGCATTAAGATCTGGTAAGGAGGATCCCGTTGGATGCTATTTTAAAAGAGCCCATTTTCTAAATGAAATGGGCTCTTTTGTTTGGCTTAGCGCATCCACTTTAAGACAAGATAAAATCCAAGTGCAGTAGCTGATAAGGTAAGTGCTGTGGCCCACCAAAGTGTGTTAAAGCCAAAGGAGTCAACGATGGAGGTTCCCAGTAAGGGTGAAAAGATATTTGCTGCCGAAAAGGCCAGGGAATTGAAGCCCATGTAGGCGCCCTGTGTTTTAGGGGTGGAACGATTGACTGATACTGTCGCCATAAAAGGCAACGTGAGCATTTCACCGAGTCCAAAGATCAGAAAAGTGAAATATAACCATCCCAGTCCGCCCATGTAATTCAGCATGGCATAGGAACTGGCACATAAAAATGTGCCGAATACCAAAGTATTGATCAATGAAAATCTCTTTTCCGCAATATGGACTACAAACATCTCCAACAGCACAATCACAAAACCGCTCCAGCCCAAAAGGAAGCCAATCTGGTGATCATCCAGATGATGGACCTCCCGATAAAATAGCGGTAAAGTGGTGATCAGCTGAAAAAAACAGAACGAAAAAATACAGCAGAATATATTGAACAGCACAAAGGGAACATCCGTATATGGATTTCTGCTTTGTCTGGCTAAATCATTCGTGGAAGCAATTTCTTTCTTGGCTTTGATATCTGTTCTTTTTTGTCGTTTGTGAAAAAAAACAAAGAAGATGACAGCTGCGGACAGTACGGCAAAAGAATTGCCGTAAAATATCCAGTTGAATGAAATGGTTGCTAAAAAGCCCGCAACTGCCGGACCGATTGAAAATCCCAGGTTGATGGCCAGCCGGTTTAGAGAAAAGGCTCTGGTGATGTTTTCAGGTTTGGCATAACTGGCCACAGAGACTGAATTTGCAGGCCTGAAAGCGTCGAAAATTAAGCTTAAGGTAAAGATCATGATCGACAGAGACTGAACCTCCTTAAAATAAGGGATTAATAAAAAAAGTGGTGCTGCCAGCACCAGACTGCCAAATTGCACTTTAAAGCTGCCGATCCGGTCGGTCAGCCAACCGCCGATATAAGAACCGCATACCGAACCAATTCCATAACTCATTAAGACAACCCCAATTTGTTTGATGTCAAAATGCAGCACCTGGGTCATGTACAGTCCTAAAAAAGGAATGACCATGCTACCCATTCTGTTTATCAACATCACGATAGCCAAGAGCCATGCTGCTTGGGAGAGACCCCGAAAGGAATCAAGGTATATGGATATAATTTTTTTCATGTAATAATATCGTATTAAAAGCAACGAAGCGATCCTGAGTCAGCTCCCGTATCTACGAGTGGGGCTCTTGAGCTCGTGATGGTTTCAAGTAATTTTAAGAAAAAAAAGCCAAATTGATTATCTTCAATTTGGCATCTATTATCAGGTAATAATCTTATGCCAACAAAGATTCTGCTATTGATGGGTTGACTTGATAGGTATAGGCGCTCATCTGTTTTTTACCAGATCCAGGCTCCATTATAAAATCAATCCGGCCAAGGTTGATCCCTGCAAAACCAACTTGGTTGATAATCGTCTGCGTACCCTTCAGATTTGTCACCAGTGTTGGTTCATTTAAAAAGGTGTGCGTATGACCACCGATGATTAAGTCAATATCAGCTGTTTTTGCTGCCAATACCAAATCGGAGACTTTATCATTTTCATACTGATACCCTAGATGTGATAAACAGATCACAAGGTCGCACCTGTGTTTTTCCTTCAGGACCTTAACGATCTTATTGGATACAGCGATCGGGTCCTGGTATTTCATTCCCCTGAAATTATTGGGGTCTACCAATCCTTCAATATCTACACCTAAGCCAAATACACCAATTTTGATTCCCCCTTTATGAAAGATGGTATAGTCCTGGGTCTTTCCTTCCAGCACAGTGCCTTTAAAATCATAATTTGCGGTCAGAAAAGGGAATTTGGCATGATCCAGGTATTTTACAAGTCCTTCCAGGCCATTATCAAATTCATGGTTTCCAAAGGTACCTGCATCATATCCAAGTTTTGTCATGAGGTCCAGTTCCAGCTTTCCACCAAAAAGGTTGAAATAAGGAGTTCCTTGGAACATATCACCGGCATCCAGCAACAATAGGTTAGCCTCCTCTTGGCGAATTTTGTTGATCAGTGTACTACGGCGGGCTACTCCGCCCAGGCCCTGATATTTACCGCCATCCATTGGAAATGGCTCAATGCGACTATGGACATCATTGGTATGCAAAATGGTCAGCTTCGTTTTTTTGCTCTTTGCATTGACCTGAAAAGGTAGGGTGCCTAAAGCAACGGCCCCAGAAAGCCCGCCCACTTGTTTGATAAACGTTCTCCGATTAATTGATCTTAATTCTTCCATCTAATTCCGCATTTACTGGTTTACCTGCTTTCGTTAATTCATTCACATATGCTATTAATCCTTCGCGCATGCGCTGCGGATAGTTGACTCTTGACACAGCCCGTGTCAATAAAGTCAGATTATCACCGCCATTGGCAAGATAATCGTAGGTTGCTAGCTTATACAACTTATTGTCATCGATGGGCTGCCCTTTGATTTTGATATCTTGTGCCTTGCTGCCCATGATCGTTAGGGTCATTCCCGCAATAGGCTGGCCATGTGTCATGGCAATATAGTCGGCCAATTGTCGTATCTGACTGCCTTTTAATTCAATGATCGTTAAGGAATTTTCAAAAGGCATGACTTCAAAAATATGCCCAACCGTAATGTTGCCGGCCTTGAGGTCGTTTCGGATGCCACCTTTGGTTGCAAAGGCCAGATCTGCGGGATTATGGGCCGAATGCTCGCTCATCCACAATAGGGCCTCACAAAAGAAATTACCCATCAAAGTTTCTGCCGTCTTCTCTTTGGTAAGCGCTTTTTCCGCATGTCCTATCACACGGTTCATCTCGGCCTCCATTTTTTGTTTAAAAGGCTCGTAAATTGACACAACAGCCGGGTCTGCCTGTATGGCATCACTCATATGGTATTGCTTGAAGTCTTTTTGCGTAGGATAGAGCTGTTTCGAACAACCTGTGAATATCAGCAGTGAAGCAAGCCCAATACTACCTATAAAGGTAATTTGCTTTGATATATTCATTATTTTAGTTTAACCAAATATTGTGACAAAGTTAGCCAATTATACACGAAGAAATCTTATTCATGACATGCAAATTTTCATAAAAAGATAAAAACAGCAAAAGCTTAACATATCATGTTAAGCCTTGCCCATATAATTAGAAAAATAACAACCTAATGAACCAATTCTGCCTCCGGCATACCGTCAATACGATCCTGCTTATGATCTGTTGTAACAGTCGTGTTGCCCTTATCCATGACTTTTTTACTTTTATTCCTAGCTGACAATTTAGTGCGATAAGCTTTCCAGTTCATCAATAAAACGGAGACTAGAATAACCGCCAGGCCTACTATCTGTAGCTGAGTAACAGCATGGGAAGTGAAAAAATGGCTTAATATTAATGCAATGATCGGGTTTACATAAGCATACGTGCTCACCTCCATTGCCGGGCGGACCTGCAACAACCAGATGTAGGAGCTGAAGGCAAGAATAGAACCAAAGGTGATCAGATAGCCCAGGTTGAACCAGTCTACTGCTGCTACACTATTTAATGTAAATGAAGCGTATTCACCGGTAAAGAGAGCCGTTATGTTAAACAGAATTCCTGCCGTAACCATTTGCCATGCTGTTTTGACCATAACATGAAGATCCTCTTTCTCGTCTTTCTCCGATCTCTTGAAATATTTGGATGCTAATGAACCGACAGTCCAGGAGATGGAGCCTAATACCAAGATACATAAGGCAATAACCTTTAGGTTTCCGTTTGTGTTATCATCTGATGCCAGGATCTGCTCTGCAAATAACATCACGACACCAAAAAATCCAAGGATAACCCCCGCTACGGTTGTCATGCTGCTGAAGTTCTCTTTCCATTTTGGTTTGTCCAAGAGAATGAACCATATTGCAGCAGCAGCGGCAATAATCGCTGCAATTCCACCTGAAACATATTGTTCGGCCCAGATGACACCGGCCATATCGATGAAAAGCAATAAAAAACCAACAAAAGCGGCCTCGAGAATAGAACGCTTATTGAACAGTTTGTATCCCTTAAGTGCACAATACAGCATTAATATTGCACTTGCGGTCACAAACCGGAATGAACCCAATATAAATGGAGGGAAACTATGCAGTGCTTTTTCGATAAAGAAAAAAGTCGACCCCCAAACTACATAAATAATGAAATAGGCAATAACGACCATTAATGGGCTTGCAGCCTTTTTTTGTCCTTGCAACATGATTAAACCTCCTTTCTTTTATTCAGGTATGACTACCTGTTGATCTTCTTTTACCGTCTGAAGAACGATCGTTGTGCGTGTTGAAATAATACCTTCAACTTTGCTCAGCGTATTGCGCATCAAATCGACCAGGCCACTGGAATCAGCTGTCCTTACTTTGATAAGATATCCGTCATCGCCGGCAATATCATGAACTTCTTGTACCTCAGGTATTTCGGCGAGGGCTAAACCCACACCCTGTTCGCCAATAATATCATTGGCTTTGATAAAAATAAATGATAAAAGTTTCTGATCGACAGCCGCTGGATTAATCTTGGCACTATACTTTAAGATAACATCTTTCTGTTCCAATTTTTTTACGCGCTCAAGTATCGCGGAAGGGGCCATGCCCAATTCTCTTGCAATATCAGCGTTATTAATACGGCCATTATCCTGCATTAAACGCAGGATTTTGTAGTCCACCTGATCTAAATTATATTCTACTTTTGTCATTTCGAGTGCAAAGGTAGGTAAAAAAGTATAATATTCAAAATTATAGATGTATTTATGAATATAATTCTGAATATACAGGAGTTGTTATGAATATTATTCGATATTTTTTTCTGAAAAGCTGTGCCGATAGTTGTATTCCATTGAATAGGAGCGGATTGCAGAATGAGTCATCAAAAGTTTACTCAACAATTGTACCTATTTCTTAATTTAAAAATAATATTTCGGGTAGATAAGATGACCATTAGACCGATCAGACAACCGACACATACACATCCAAATCGATCTAATGCTGCAAAATAAGAACGGCTTTCCTGTTCATGTAGGTAGACGATGATCAGGGCGACCATAGATGTACGTGCCACTGCCATTATATTTAATGCTTTGCAGATGATTAAGGATGATACGATGCCAATGATCATGGCGTGGAGCTGCGAAATAGGCACAAAGTATAGGCTAAGTCCTATGGCCGAACCAATAAAATTGGATTTTGCGCGGTCGATCGCGATTTTCTTGGACTCATTTTCCTGTGGCGAAATGACCAGAATAATAGAGATCAATGTCCATGATACGGAGTACTCGGGAAAGGTTATGAATAGCATATAGCCCAACAAGAAACCGATTAGCACACGTAGGGTATAGATGGTAAAATCAGAATGTAACGTGTATCGAAGGAAAAGACTGCGCATAACAGAAGAAGATGTATGAATAATGAAAAGAGCTGATGTTGCAAAAATACATGCAATCCCTGAGACACGAAAAAAAAATTAAGTTTTATCGCAATTTTGTTTTTGCGTTTTTATGCATGTTGTTTTTTGGAATTGTGTATTTCTTGCAAATAGTCTTTTTCTCGAGCGGAAATTTAACTAAATTTGTATTCTACTTTAAATGTAAATTCAGTGAAAGATCAGAATCAATTCGCCTTATTGGCATCCCGGCTAAAGGGGGAGCTGTATTATTCGGATGAAGCGTCGCATCAAACCATGCTGCTTGCTTATTCAACAGATGCTTCCGTGTATCAAGAAAAGCCATTGGCGGTAGCTATCCCAGCTGATATCAACGACATCAAGCATTTAATTGATTTTGTACGGGATAATCAAACTACGCTGATCCCGCGGACCGCAGGAACTTCTTTGGCCGGACAGGTGGTTGGCAATGGGATTATCATGGATATTTCCCGGCACTTTAATGGTATCCTGGAGTTGAATGTTGAAGAAAAATGGGTGCGTGTGCAGCCCGGCATTATCCGGGATGATCTAAATAATTATCTCAAACCATTTGGCCTGATGTTTGGCCCCGAAACATCTACTGCCAGTCGTGCCATGATTGGCGGTATGATAGGCAACAATTCGTCGGGGCTACATTCCATTGTTTGGGGAGATACGCGCCAGAACCTGCTCGCCGCCAACGTGCTGTTGGACGACAAGTCCGAAGTTACCTTCGAAACGCTTGATGAGGCCGCTTATTTTAAAAAATTGAGACAAGCCGACCGTGAAGGAGATATTTATCGTCATATAAATGACCTGCTGACTAATCCCCAGCATTTGAAAGATATTGAACGTGGCTTTCCAAAACGTTCCATCACTAGACGAAATACCGGCTATGCTTTGGATATGCTGGCCGATCAGAGCCAGCCGTTCAATATGTGTAAGCTGCTGGCAGGTTCGGAAGGTACATTGGCCATCGTGACTGAGGCCAAGCTCCACCTGATGGAGCTGCCGCCGAAAGAACTTGGCCTGTTATGTGTTCATTTTGCTGATATGGTTGAATGTATGCATGGCAATGTGGTGGCATTAAAGCACAGGCCCGAAGCTTCTGAGCTAGTGGACAAATATATTATGGATTTTACGGTTGGACATCCTACCTACCAATACAACCGTTTTTTTATTGAAGGAGACCCCCAGGCATTACTGATCGTTGAGTTTAGGGGGCAGACCGCTGCTGAGGCTGAATCAAAAGCCATGGCTCTGAAGGCTGAGCTGATGGAAAGAGGTTTAGGGTATGCCTATCCTTATATTACAGGGATGGAGCAGACCAATCTAGTGTGGGATGTCAGAAAAGCTGGTTTGGGCCTTATCCGTAACCTTCCCGGTGATAGCCAGCCTGTCAATCTTATCGAGGACTGTGCTGTTTCGCCCGAGGACCTTCCGGCTTATGTGATGGATATTCAAAAATTGCTGGCTGAAGAAGGGGTTCATGCTTCATATTATGCACATGCAGGGGCAGGGGAGCTGCACATCGAGCCTTTTGTCAATTTAAAAACAGCAACAGGTAAGCGCACATTCCGCTCCATCCTTGAAAAAACAAGTGATCTTGTTCTAAAATATAATGGATCATTAAGTGGGGAGCATGGAGATGGACGGCTAAGAGGCGAGTTTATTGGAAAGGTTTTGGGCGCAGAGGTGTACAGGCTCCTCAGGCAGGTAAAATCAATCTTTGACCCGCAGGGGGTCTTTAATGCAAATAAAATTGTCGATACGCCACCAATGGATGCGCATTTGCGCTACGACAATGATGAAAACAGAACGGATATCACGACCTATTTTGACTTTTCTAAAGATGAATCCATTTTGCGTATGGCAGAAAGGTGTTCAGGTTCAGGAGACTGTCGGAAGACTGAAATTACCGGCGGAACAATGTGTCCTTCTTTCATGGCTACCCGTGATGAAAAAGATACGACCCGCGCACGGGCCAATATGCTGCGTCAATTTTTGACCAATTCCACCAAAAAGAACCGCTTTGATCATCAGGAGATCAAAGAAGTGATGGATCTTTGTTTAAGTTGTAAAGGCTGTAAGACCGAATGTCCTTCAAGTGTGGATGTAGCCAAAATGAAGGCCGAATTTTTACAACATTATTATGATGAGCATGGTGCTGGCTTTCGCGCAAAATTAATAGCCAATTTTACGGATTCGCAGAAGCTGGGTTCTCTTGTGGCACCCTTGTACAATTTTGTGGTAAAAAATAATTTCTTGTCTACTTTAGTGAAAAAGACGGTCGGGTTTTCTCCCAAGCGCTCACTTCCAACTGTTCATGGAACGACACTGAGCCAATGGGTAAAGAAACAGCGGGCAACCGCTACGGCCAAACGGAAAGTTTACCTTTTCGCTGACGAATTTACAGAATACAATGATACTGAAATCGGGATCAAGGCCGTTAAGCTTTTGACGGCATTGGGATATGAGGTCATCATCCCGAAACATGTGCAAAGTGGCCGTACCTATCTTTCCAAAGGGTTCGTTAAAGAAGCCAAGAAGATCGCCAATCAGAATGTTGATTATTTAAAAGATCTTATTACAGCTGATACACCCTTGTTGGGAATTGAGCCATCAGCCATTATTACGTTTAGGGACGAATACTTAAGTTTGGTGGACAGAAGTCTTCAGCATGACGCTCAGCGCATTGCAAAACACGCACTCATGATCGATGAATTCTTATTGCAAGAAATTGAGTCTGGGCATATCCACCGCGAACAGTTTACAGCTGCTGAGCGAAAGATTAAATTACATGGGCATTGCTATCAAAAGGCATTTCACCTGGTGACAGTAACTGAACAGGTGCTATCCTTTCCGGCGAATTATAGCGTGGAGGTCATTCCATCGGGCTGCTGTGGTATGGCAGGGTCATTTGGGTACGAGTCAGAGCATTATGATCTTTCCATGAAGGTGGCTGAGCTCGTTTTATTACCCACTGTACGTAAGACGGATACCCATACCCTGATCGCTGCGGCTGGCACCTCCTGCAGACACCAGATCAAGGACGGCGCGGCACGCGTAGCCCATCATCCCGTGGAAATTCTATACGAGGCTTTATTGAAATAAAATAAAAACATTGGGAATAGTTGTTTGTTATCAGTAATAATAGTAATATTACTAAGCGCAATATTTGAATGATTACTGATAATAAACAATGTTCAATATGTACAAATTCCAATCTATAGCTCTTCTTGCAACAGCCACTATGGTAATGGCTAGCTGCGGAAACTCCAATCAGAAGAAAACTGATGGACGTGATACGGCGACAGCAAATACAATCGAGCGGGTAAGAATCGAAAAACTATCCAATGGCACACCCGGACCTGAAAAAAAGAGCTTCTTCCTGCGTATAACGGATGAGGTTAAAACGGATTCAAGTCGTATTTATACCGCCAAAGCATTATATAATCAGGATACAGTAGGGGCCAAATTTGAGATCATTGATTTTATTCCCGCTGGTATCATAGATGGGCAACCGAGTGAAGATGTAGGCTTTACTAAAGGAAAAATTAAGATTTCGTCGACAGGTACCCAGTCCAATAATCTGGTCAAAGCTCTAGGCGAGCTGTTTGAGACACCAACTACTGATACGTTTACAAAAGAAACGATTCTGCCAAACGTATTTTCATCCAACAAGTCAAATGTCGATTTATCCAAGAAAACGGCCTATAGCTTTAAGCTTTTCTTAGACAATAAAAAAGCTGAGCCGGCAGAACTATTTTTTAATGTGGATACTTACAAACATTCTATCGAATTTTCGGAAAAAGATGCCTCCTTCCGTGCGGGCTTCTTGTCGGCACTGACGGGAAAGTAGAGCTAGACATAAAATAAAAATCAACGATAAAAAGGTTGGGAAAACAGCTGTTTTCCCAACCTTTTTTATTGAGAACCTGCTTCATGGACTATCTTTAGTTAGCAATCGATTTAATCGTGTTATATGACCATTCCCGGTCGTTCCACGAAAAAGATAACATCAGGTTTTGGTTAATGCTTGGAAATAAGTTAATTTTGTGCTAATAAATTTAGTTTTTTTTATGATGAGACGCTCGGGAACGGCAGATCTTCCCCTACATTATGGTAAGGTACCGGCTTGGCTTTATGAGCGTATGAGTACTTTGGGAAGATCCATTGTGGAGGTCATTCTTATGGATTATGGAAAAGATGAGGTGCTGCGCCGATTGGCTGATCCTTTCTGGTTTCAGAGCTTTGGTGCTGTTCTGGGGATGGATTGGCATTCGTCTGGCATCACGACCGCTGTTATGGGGGCATTAAAACGTGCTATAAATCCTCAGGCCAGTTCATTCGGACTTTATGTATGTGGCGGTAAGGGCAAATTTTCAAAGGAGACCCCGCAGGAGTTGGTTCAGTTGGCCCACCGTACCGGATTGGATGGGGACAAGTTGGTTCGGACCAGCAAGCTCGTTGCAAAGGTGGATAATACGGCCATACAAGATGGCTATCAGCTGTACCTTCATAATTTTATCGTTGCCGACAATGGCCACTGGGCTGTTGTTCAGCAGGGTATGCACGATGATGACGGAACAGCACGTCGGTATCATTGGCACTCGGAGCAGATCCGATCTTTTATTGAAGAACCCCATACCGGTATCAATGGTCGTTCGCAGGGGGTCATTCTGAATTTGACAGCATCAGGAGCAGCGCCCAACAGGTATGGTATTATGGAAATTATTCAAGAAGATACCCCAAAGATCGTACAGGATGTTGCACGGCTCATGATGCCCTCGCACCATGATGTAAGGGCGGCGGATGTTGATTTAAAAAGACTGGGAGCGATGTTATATATCGCCCGTGAAAGTCAGCCGCAGGATTTTGAGGATCTATTATTGTTAAAAGGGATGGGGCCCCGGACATTGCAGTCATTGGCTCTAGTCAGTGAGATCATACATGGGGCCCCGGCACGATTTAAGGATCCTGCCCGATTTTCATTTGCACATGGCGGAAAAGATGGACATCCCTTTCCGGTACCGCTAAAGATTTATGATCAAAGTATCCAGATCTTGCAGAAAGGAATAAGGCAATCAAAGCTAGGGAATAGCGACAAGGTAAAATCCATTCATAAACTTCATCAAATCGTATTGGAAGCAGAGGCGAACTTTAACCCGCAGTTCGATATTCAGCAAGTGATCGAACAGGAACGGCGAGACTCATGGAAATACAAGGGCAGGACAGTCTATGGTGAAGCAAAGCCGCCTAAAGCAGGCCAGCAAGGTAAGCAATTATCACTTTTTGAGTAAATATAGCCCGATTGTAATCATTTAGTTAAATTGTGTTAAACATCTTTAAAATTATATATACGCCAGTATATTTGCTTCCAAATGAAAGTGGTCATTACAATGGTATGTTTTATATGTTTCCTCTTACTCAGGAGCGGAAACAGCCATATCGTGCTCAATGAATCTGATCGTCCCACGGTCAGCCTGAGGCATCAGTATAATGACGCTTCGCTAAAGGAAAAGGTTGTTCCGGCCGGGGAGGCACATCTGGGAGGAGGCTGGAAATATGCTGTTTGTTGAATGGACTTCGCTAGCCGGGGTCTTGTTTTAAACCAACAGCGTCTCCGGGATCAATCCGGAAACGCTGTTGGTTGGAAAAGCAATCGTCTATTTCAGCAATTCCAAATGCGTACTTATGCCGATCCTGTTCCAGGCGTTGATGGTGACAATCGCAATAATGATCTGCGCAATCTGCTTTTCATCAAAAAACTGTTTTGCTTTTTGATACGTCTCTTCCGTCAAACCCTGCTGATGGATTAGCGTGATTTCTTCCGTCATTTCCAATAAAACCTGCTCTTCAGCTGTATATAGCTCAGTCTCGCGCCAGGCATTCAGCAAGAATATACGTTGTGGTGTTTCTCCGTATTTCAGTGCATCTTTCGTATGCATGTCCAAACAAAAGGCGCAACCATTGATTTGGGAAGCTCTTATTTTGATCAATTCCTTTTGTATTGGGGTCAGGAAAATACCCGCAAGATAGGTTTCCAGTCCCAACATTGCCTTATAAGCTGTTGCATCTACTTTTGCAATATTTAAACGTGCTGCCATAATGATATATTTTTTTGATGATACAAAGTTGTGAGAATGACCGGATAATAAACTTAAACTGGTTTAAGAAAGCAGATATTCGCTATGTTCTGTTCTCCGGATGTTATTCTAGTTCGGTATATTCAATTATAGTAGGGATAACAATTGTAAAGATAAACAAGCAAGTCATTAATAAAATAGACTCAGGTTCCTGGATTGGACCAGATCCAAAATCATATGATAGCCAGCAAGTGAATTGCCATGCTGGTCCAGGGCAGGGCTAAATGCAGCTATTCCGATTTGACCGGGCACACTTACGGTAATTCCTCCTCCCACACCAGATTTACTTGGTAGCCCTACCGTCCGCGCATATTCTCCGCTGAATTCATACATTCCGGCAATCAACATCTGCGACAAAATAAGCTGTGACAAGCTCGTATTCTGATATTGTTTATTGCCGTCATAACGGACACAATGATTGGCAAAAAAGAATCCTATCTTAGCCAGATCTTCAACCGTAATTTCTATAGAGCATTGTTTGAAATAATTATTGAGCTTTTCTTCTCCGTCGCCTATAATTAAGCCATTGTTGCGCATCAGATAAAACATCCCTCTATTCCGATGTCCTGTTTCTCTTTCCGAATTGTATACAGCATGACTATAATTTATATCCGGATTTTTCGTAATGAAACGGATCATATTCAGTATTTTGGCGAATGGTTCTTCACCTTTTCCTTTAATTAGTGCTGTCGTTAAGATTGCGCCCGCATTCATCATCGGGTTTAGCGGTTTGCCCATGGTCTCCAGGTTGGCAAAATGATTGAAAGGTTTGTCTGTACCGAAATAGCCCATTTTATCGAAAACATTCTCTTCTCCATGCTCTTGCACCGCAATCATCAGGGCAATTATCTTTGATATGCTCTGTATGGTAAACTTCTGTTGCACATCGCCGGCACTAACGACCGTGCCATCCCTGTTGACAACAGATAGACCAATAGCTTGTGCATTGACTTTACCCAGCTCTGGAATATAATCAGCCACTTTTCCCTGTTTGAAAAATGAGCTATTTTTTTGGAGAATACGGTTTAATGTTGCAGCATCTATGGCTGTGCTGTCTTTTACTGTCTGGGTACGTGTACCGAGCTGTGCGGAGCATACCGGTAAAGTTGCTGGACAGGTCAGGAGCAAGAAGCCCGTAATTAAATGATAAGTTTTGCGCATGTTATCGAATATGTTCAAGTTCCAAAGATAGGAAAGTATCCAGATTGAAAGCTGTAATCAGGGGTGAAGTCCGCCATGGAAGATCCACCCCAGTACAATGTTTTAACCGTTTGTTGTTGCAGGATCAACATTCCAGCCCGAAAGTATGCCGCCATAGAAGAAGAACGTCACATAGAAACGTTGCTTGCTCGTATTATCTTCTACAAGATATTTTTTTGTCACATCGTATTCATCCACTTTCTTATATGCTGATAAAGCCACAGGGGCTGCTGATGGATTTTGAAGCTGTACCATTTCCTGTATTTTTTGGGTGATCAGCTTCATGATGCCTTCCTTCTTAAAAGGATCATTCTCTATTTTGCTGGCAGAAAGGCGGGGAAGGATTCCATTATTTTTGTCCTTTTTGATTTTTGCTGCTGTTGTATAGGCTTTAAAACGAGCTTTGATTGCTGGATCTTTTAAGCTATGTATTGTAAAAATGGAAATCCCTTGAGCACCGTTATTTAGGGCCTCGTCCATGTCGACAAACATTTCATCATTGTTTTTAGCCATCAGTCCGCAATATAAAGTGGTGTTATTTCCTTTATCCTTCACATTTTCCAATGTACAATCCTTAATAAAGCTCGGATCTTCGGTATAAAAGCTGCTATAGACCATGGGAAATACAATGTCCAGATTCCATTTCCCCCAGTCCTGACGGACCATACGTGAAGCCATTTTGGGCGTTGGGAAAGGAGAGGCTGCCATGATTTTTCCATTGGCATGAACCACATCTGCGATCATATTTGCCATTTCAGTGATCTGATCACAACGGAACTGTCGCCATTTTAGGTCCTTTGAAGGATCCTGCTGAGCATGAGGATCGTAACCGTACTGTTTTTTGAATTTTTCAACGGCAATAGGATGGTATCCATAATCCCATGCAGGATATTCACGATCCTGTACGATATTGTATTTTGGCCATAATGTCGTCGGCAACACCACATCAACGTAACGATGATAATCAATTGAAATACCAGAGAGCCCCTCAACCTCGCAATAGGATTGGATTTTCTGTTTGATATATTCCTTCACTCCGGGGACTACGGGCGATAAGAATTTATAATAATCAACATAAGCTGTTGTATCAGCCAGGCTCTTGCCATTTCTGTTGACACTGAACCATTCCGGATGTTCTTTTAAGATTTTATCGCGGTCATGTTCAAGGTTCATGGTCCACAGCCATGCAATGACCTGGATACCATATTTTTTGGCAATCGGAACAGCAACCCGATATTCGTCAGGGCTTGCCGCATTTAGCATAACACCATCAATGCCCAGGTAGTTCATTTCCCGGCATATAGAATCGAAATTTGTTGTTGGACTATAGTCAAGCCAAGTCCAGAACATAGCCTGTTTCTCCCGCTCCGCAGCATGGGAAGCAGGCATAAAGAAGCCATGGATACAAATTAGTAATAGGCAAAGAGCACCTTTTTTAATTAGCTGTTTTTTCATATCGTTATGATGTCTATAAATTGTTTAACATGAGACTTATGAAATGATCTGCTTCCGTGATACGCGACCGGAAAATTTCAATGAGCTGATGTTGATTTAGGGTTTTATCCACTTCAGTTGGTGAATTTACACAAAAACTGCAAGAATGCCGGATTCAATTTAAATACGCGAATCATATTCTTTCAATGAGCAGCTGTTTTCAAAAATAATAAGGACTTTCTTTTAGAGATGTTGTATACAACTTGATCTTGGCTGATTATCGGATGCGATCATATTGCTATTTTCCTGTTTTTTGTAGCTATTTATCCCTGAAATTGGGGATTTATCAAATTTTATGCTTTAGTAAGCAGGTTTTTATAGTAATTTTGAGCATTGAAAAAAAATCACTTAAGTTATTAAGATAGATATGAAGTGTAGTAGGTTGTTGATTTCATTGTTCACATGTACTGTGCTGTTATGTACTGTGTCGTGCAAGGAGTTCTCCAGTAAAGTATTGGGCAGTGGCATGGAAGATAGTAGTAGGGATACCTTAAAAGAAAGATTGACCCAGCAGGAAAAGAAACCTGTTTTATTGAACAGATGGGATTCCCTGCAAAAAAATCTGATTCATTTTACGGTAGATAGTTTAAATCCTATTCCTGTCAAGCAACAAAAGCGTAATCTTAAAGATTCTTTGCGTGCTGCATTTAATACACATCCTAAACATATCTATCTGACTTTCGATGATGGCCCTTTGATCGGAAGCGCAGCGATTGATTCCTTAGCCAGAGAAAAAAATGTCAAGGTGAGTGTTTTTTTAATCGGTAGGCATGCGAATATGAGCAAACGGAGAAAACGGGATCTGGAGAAATATGAATCCAATCCATTGGTTGCCTGCTACAATCATAGTTATACCCATGCGAGGAATCAGTATTCAAGATTTTATAATAATCCACAAGAAGCCTTTGCCGATTTTGAAAAAAATGAACAAGACCTTCAGCTGAAGCATAAGATTGTGCGACTTCCAGGAAGAAATATTTGGGTATATGATGATGTTCGGAAGATAGACCTGAAAAGTGGGGCTACTACAGCCGATTTATTGCACAATGCAGGATACAAGATCTTTGGCTGGGATGTAGAATGGCGTATCAATAGTGTAACCGGTATAGCCGGTCAAAGCCAGGAAGCAACGCTGACCCATATTCGCAATTTTATGAACAATAAAAGTTCCATGACACCCAATAACGTCGTTTTTTTAATGCACGATGATATGTTCCAGACCAAAAAGGGGCAGGAACAGTTATCAGCATTAATAGACGGACTTAAAAGAGAAGGCTATCAGTTCGAATTCATGCAGGACTATCCCGTTAAGTATTAATCCCGACGGTTATTAAGGATGGGGTCAACTAGCTCTAACTTACGCTATCCCAAATTCTTTAGGATATACAACCATCCCTTTCACATCTGTTAAGGAGCCGGGATGAAGCTCGATGGCCATACAGTTTTCATCAGGCACATCGAAAGGCATGTTTATTGCATATTTTGAGGCTGCCTGATAGCCAAATTTTGGGTAATAGGCTGCATGCCCCAATAGGATGACCGAGCCAAAACCGAGCTCTTTGGCAATCTGATGTGCTGTTACAATTAATTTCCCGCCAATACCCTGGTCCTGAAATTCAGGCAATACCGCGATAGGCGCCAGTGCCAGGGACTGATGTGCTTGATTGTCATCATCGACAATGTCGATTCTTGTCAGGAGGATATAGCCTACTAGTTGATGGTCTATTTCAGCAACAAGTGATAATTCTGGTATAAATGCTGCTGACTGCCGTAGCTTCTCAACCAGGTATTGCTCCTGATGATCCGTATGTTCGCTATTTTCAAAGGCCCTTTGTACGAGCTCAAAGACAGCCCTATGGTCAGCTGAAACTTCCTGTCTAATGTTTATGGTCATCATTGTTTTTTAAGGGTGCAACATATTTCTAGACTATATTTTCTATCCTGATTGACTACAATACAGAATATACAGCTATAAACATCATTATTTTTATAAAACAAACTATCCTATTAATTAAGGCGACGATCCAATAGGCTATTCAAGTGTGATTACAAAAGAATATTGGATTTGACCCTGCCTGATGATGGACAGCCGAGATCAAGTAAAGGTATTGTTTTTTTCGCTGAAATACTATCCAATACTATTCTGTGCAAGCTTTTGTAAATTAGTGTTAAAATAACACTTGCATTGTATATTTATTTTTGTATTTTCATACAACGAAATTCAATTATAAACCAGTTGCGGACAAGAACCTAAACCGATTCATCTTGACGTAACAGAAAGATAACTAATAAACATACAATTTAAACCAATAAACAGTTTTTATGATTAATTGCCATTATTTTTCAAATCAATGGAAGAAGGCATTTTGGACTGGATCGTTGTGCTCATTAGTAGCCTTGACTCCGCATGCCAGTGATGCCGCGACCTTTGCAAGTTATGGAACACTCTTTCAACAAGAAATCAGTGTTACCGGTACCGTACGTGACGAGTCAGGAATGCCAGTTTCTGGCGTAACAGTTTCGGTTAATGGAACCAATTTAGCGACCAAGACGGACAATGAAGGACATTACACATTGGATAAAGTTCCTTCCAATGGTACCATCAATTTCCGTATGGTAGGAAAGCAGGCTATGGACGAGATCGTCAACGGCAGACGGGCTATTAACGTTACCTTGCTGGCCTCACAATCCAGCCTCGATGAGGTGGTTGTGGTGGGATACGGTCAACAACGGAAGGAAACGGTGACAGGTTCCGTGGCGACAGTAAAAGGCAGTGACCTGGCTAAGTCGCCTGCACTGAATGTTTCCAATGCACTGACAGGAAGGGTTCCTGGTGTAACAGCCACCAATGGAAGTGCCGAGCCGGGTTATGATGGATCAAACATCAAAATCCGTGGTACAAACACCCTGGGCAATAGCAGCCCTTTGGTTGTTATTGATGGTGTCCCTGCCCGTGAAGGCGGGATTGAGCGCCTTAACCCCCGGGATATTGAAAATATCTCCGTCCTTAAAGATGCATCTGCAGCTATTTATGGAGCCAGAGCGGCGAATGGTGTTATTCTGGTGACCACAAAAAGAGGGAAAACAGGGAAGCCTCAATTTTCTTATACCTTTAATCAAGGTTATTCCCAGCCCACCGTTATTCCTAAATTAACAAATGCCTCACAGTTTGCAGAAATCCGGAATGAGCTTGAGATCTATAACCTTCCGGTGGAAGAATGGTCTGCAGCCTATACGGCAATAAATAATACAGGTACCTATAACAAAAAAGATGGCGGTGTGCTGGATGCACCATTTAAGCCTGAAGATTTTCAAAAATTCAATGATGGATCAGATCCTTGGGGGCATCCCAATACAGATTGGTACAAATCTACACTGAAGGACTGGTCTCCGCAGCAACGCCATAATCTGCAGATTAACGGTGGTACCGAGGATGTGAAGTATCTGATGTCACTGGGCTATCAAAATCAGGATGCCTATTATAAAAACTCGGCGACAGGCTATAAGCAATATGACCTGCGGATCAATCTTGATGCTAACATCAGTAAATATATCAAGACCCAGTTTGGCGTTTTGGGGCGGCAGGAAAACCGTAGTTTTCCAACAAAGAGTGCAGGTACGATCTTTCGGATGTTAATGCGTGGAAACCCAACCCAACCCGCCATCTGGCCAAATGGAATGCCTGGTCCAGATATTGAGAATGGTGAAAATCCTGTCGTTATCACAACCAATGCCACTGGATACGATCGGGACAAACGTTATTACTTTCAGACCAATGGACAGGTGGACATCACCAACCCATGGGTGGAAGGGCTTAAGCTGACGCTGAATGCCTCCGTGGACAAATATGTGAAGAATCAAAAAACATGGGTTACCCCTTGGACGCTGTACTCGTGGCAAGGGGCGTATGAATCCGATGGAAAGACTCCATTGCTGGAACCCGGAAGGCGTGGTCCGGCCGATCCTAACCTCAATCAAAGCAATGAAGACCAGTTGAATATTTTATTGGGCGGTATATTGAGTTTTGAACGCAAATTTGGAGACCATCAGGTCAATGCCATTGCCGGTGTAAACCGGGAGACCATAGACAATGATTTGTTCAGTGCTTATCGGCGTTACTTCCTGTCCAATAGCATCGATTATCTGTTTGCAGGTGGGGAGCAGGAGAAGAATAATGACGGAACAGCATGGAAAAGGGCACGCCTGAATTATTTTGGACGTTTTGGTTACAATTACAAAAGCAAATATATTGCTGAGTTCTTGTGGCGCTACGATGGTTCTTACATGTTTCCAGAAAGTAAACGGTTTGGATTTTTCCCGGGCGCAATGGCAGGCTGGGTAGTCTCCGAAGAGAATTTCTGGAAAGAAAATGTGCCTGTGGTGAACTACTTCAAGATCAGGGCTTCTTATGGGCAGATGGGTAATGACAATATTTATTACGACGATAAACTACAAGAATATCAATATTTCTCCACCTACTCATTTGGAAGCTATATTATCAATGACAAGCTGGCCAAAACCTTGTTCGAAAGTAGGGTACCAAACGAAATGATCACCTGGGAGGTGGCTAACAACTACAACTTGGGATTTGATTTTCAATTTTTTCAAGGGAAAATGAATTTTGAATTTGATCTCTTCAAAAACCGGAGAAATTCGATCTTATGGCGAAAAAATGCTTCCATTCCGCAAAGTACTGGGATGACTTTGCCAGCTGAAAATATTGGTAAGGTGGACAATAAAGGTTGGGAATTCAACCTCGGCTATAGGAATAAGATCGGAGAACTTGGCTACAACGTGAGTGTCAATGGTGGATATGCCAAAAATAAGATCATCTTTTGGGATGAGGCACCTGGTGCACCAGCTTGGCAGCAGAGTACAGGCAAACCCATTAAAACAGATATATACTATATCTATGATGGCGTTTTTCGGGACGGGGAAGACATCGCCAACAATAAGCTAGACTATAGTGCGATCACCAAAACATTACGCCCTGGAGACATGAAATACAAAGATTATGATGGGGACGGAAAAATTACTCCGGACGACCGGGTAAGGAGAGACAAAAATAGCGACCCCACATTTCAGGGTGGTTTCAACCTAGGCTTGACCTATAAGGATTTTGATCTATCGATCTTATTCCAAGGAGCGACTGGTGGCGAGATACGTGTCGGTACGGACGAGTCCGGGTCTATCGGTAATTTCCTGGAAGAGTTCTACGATAACCGTTGGAGCATCAGCAATCCGAGCAGTGTCTATCCACGTTTGACAGACCGTAGCAACCAATATTATTCCTATAATAATACCTACTGGATGCGGAGTACAGATTACCTGCGCTTAAAAAATGTGGAAATAGGGTACAACCTTTCTCCCGAGATCTGCAGTAAAATTGGAATAGGAGCATTAAGGGTATATGCCAATGGGATGAACCTGATCACCTGGAGCAAGATCAAGATGTATGATCCGGAAGCCGTGAATGCATTGGGACAATATTATCCACAGGCCAGACTGCTCAATGCCGGTGTGCTATTGTCCTTTTAAATGATAGAGATAAAGTGAAAAAATAAATGCGATAAGAAATGAAAAAAATTGTAAATATATCCTTATTAATGCTTGTATTATCAGCCTCGTTGCAATCCTGCAATGATGATTTTGTTAATACAAAGCCGCTGAGTGAAATACCAGAGGAAACGGTATGGTCCGATGCCGGACTCTCGGAAGCTTTTGTTTTAGAAATATATAATGGCTTTGGTGTTGGCGGGTTTTATGAGCAAGAAATGGCCTCGATGACCGACGAAGCAATATTTACGCATCCCAATCGAGGAATCAACACGGTAACCGAATCACGGTCCAACCCGGCAGACCAGGGGTACATCATGGACACCTACGAGTACGGCCGCATGTATACGCGGATCCGGGCAACCAATATTGCCATTAAAAATTTAAGCTCGCCGAAATTTGACCAGGCAAAGGCTGCCAACCTATTGGGGGAAGCCTATTTTTTACGTGGGTATTATTATCAACAGCTTTTACGCTTTTACGGCGGCATACCTGTCGATAATAAAATATACAACCTGGGCGACAAAGACTATATGGTGCCAAGAAACAGCTATGAAGACTGTGTAAATGCAATTGTCAATGATCTTGACAGTGCAGCGTCACTGTTAAAAACGGCCCCAGTGGTTAAAGGACGCGCAAATGAGACGGCGGCATTGGCTTTAAAATCCCGGGTTTTGCTGTATGCTGCAAGTGATCTGCATGACATGAATAAAGCCGGAGCAAAATCAGCACTGCTGAAGAGCTATTCAAAACCAGAATACTTGATGTATACGAGTGGTAGTCAGGCTGAGCGTTGGAAAAAGGCGAAGGATGCCGCCAAAGCGGTATTGAGCCATGCTGAATTTTCCTATAAATTGGATCTTTCGGCCCCAGCATCTGCCAGTGACGGTACAGCCAATTATATGGCATTGTCCTTGGGTGGCGGAAGTAAAGTGGCCGATCCAGCGGCGGCCATGGACATGATTTTGGGCCGTTTCTTTATTGATGAAAAAGATGAACGTGGCGGATGGGTAGGCCGTGACAATGGCCCCAATGGTTATCATAACTGGGCCGGTAATACGCCGATTCAATTGTTGGTTGATGATTATGAAACCAAAGACGGCAAAAAATTCGATTGGTCCAACACTGCCATGGCAGCAAATCCTTATCAAGACCGTGATCCCAGATTGAAAGCAACCATACTATATGATGGTGCGGACTGGAAACCACGGACTGCCGATGTCAAGACCCGCGACCCGAACAACCAGATCCAAACAGGACAGTATGAGATCATAAACGCAGCAGGCAAGAAGGTCATTCACTTTGGACTCGACACCCGCAAAAGCCCCATTGAAGATTGGAATGGCTCCCGAACAGGCTATTATATCCGCAAGTTTACCGATCCAGATCCGGTCATGGAAGATCAGAATACCAGACAACGTATCCCATGGCCAATGTTGCGCTATACAGAAGCTGTACTCAACTATGTGGAAGCATGTATCGAGCTCGGGGAGGATACAGAAGCAAAAACATGGTTAAATAAAATCCGCTTTCGGGCAGGTATGCCTGCCATTACCGAAACAGGGGCAGCTCTTAAAAATCGGTATAGAAATGAACGTCGTATTGAATTGGCCTATGAGGAACATCGTTTCTTTGATGCTAGGCGTTGGATGATTGCTGCCGAAACTTTGGGACGGAAAGCAAACATTGTCAATATCACCGGTATATTGAAGGACAACAAGAAGGTCAGTCTTTACAAATATGATCCGACCAGCTATACGTACAAATATGTGGTCAGTAATATTGATCCGGGGATTGAAAACAGGAACTGGGATGATAAGATGTATTTCACCTCTTTGCATAGGGATGAGATCAACAGAAATACCGAGCTGATTCAGAATCCAGGATATTAATAGATGAAGAGACCTCCTTAACTAAATAAGGAGGTCTTCTTTTTTGGATTATTTCCTCTTTTGATTGATATTGGGTAGTAGTCCAGTAACTATCCCAATCAATGGAAGGTAAGCGCAGATGTTAAATACATGCTCGATAGAAGTACGGTCTGCAAGCCAGCCCAGTACAGCCGAACCGATTCCCCCCATACCAAAGGCAAGACCGAAAAAGAGACCGGCAATCATGCCCACCTTTCCAGGAATAAGCTCAGTTGCGTAGACCAATATCGCCGAAAATGCAGAGGAAATAATAAGGCCGATCAAAACGGCAAGAACAATGGTAGCCCCAAGACCTACATGTGGCAGAAGTAACGTGAATGGTGCAGCCCCCAGGATGGACACCCAGATGATGAGCTTACGCCCATAGCGGTCCCCAAGAGGACCACCCAAAATTGTTCCGGCCGCTACAGAAGCCAGAAATATAAAGAGATAAATCTGGGATTCCTGTACAGAAACCTGAAATTTGTCGATCAAATAAAAAGTAAAATAGCTGGTCATGGAAGCCATGTAGAAATATTTAGAAAAGATCAGCACCAATAAAATTGCCAGTGCAAATATAATCTTTGATTTCGACAAATTTGATTTTGAGCCGAGGGCAGGAGCTCCGCCCTGTGTTTTGGGGCTGAGGTGCATCTGGTACCAATTTCCTACATACGTTAGAATCAGTACAGCGACAATGGCCAATATCCCGAAAATTCCGATATATTGCTGTCCAAAGGGAATAACGATCAGTGCTACCAGAAGTGGGCCTATGGCTCCGCCGGCATTTCCCCCCACCTGAAAGATCGATTGGGCCAGACCCTTTTTGCCACCCGATGCGAGATGTGCTACGCGGGAGGCTTCAGGGTGAAAAATTGATGACCCCATTCCAATAAGACTCACCGATAATAAGATATACATAAAGTTCGAAGCAAAGGAAATGCAGATTAAACCTATCAGGGAAAAGAGCATGCCGATGGCCAAGGAACGCGGAGTGGGCTTCTTATCTGTATATAAGCCAACAAATGGCTGTAGAATAGATGCTGTCAGCTGAAAGACCAGCGTGATGATACCGATCTGGGTAAAATTAAGTGCATAATTTGATTTCAGCATGGGATATACTGCTGGTATGACCGACTGAATAAGATCATTGAGCAAGTGCGAAATACTAATGGCAAATAAGATGGGATAAGCGGTCTGGGAACTGTTCCAAGAGCCACTGGGGGTTAAAGACTGTGTTTTCATGAATGTTATACATCAGGTCATCTGATGTTTGTTTGCGTAATACTGATATATACTTGATACGGATCGTTAAGCGATGTTTAAAATTTATATATGCTGAATAATTCTATTGGCGATGTCAACGGACTTTTGGACATCTTTATCTTTAATGGCCAGCATCAGTTCCACATGCTGAGGCTGTGAGATCTGAAAGGGTGTGGTGTCTTTATAAATTGCCTGAAAGAATTTATTGACATGCACCGATAAGGTTGTATAGAGTGCTGTTAATATACTATTGCCACTGGACTGTGCAATGGCACTATGAAAAGCAATATCTGCTTCAATACAAGCCGCCAAATTACCATTTTCGGCATATTTAGCCCTGTTTTTAAGTGCTTGGCCCATATCCTTTAGTCCTTTGGCTGTCCGGTTTATGGCTGCTTTTTCGATGATACGCAATTCCAGTACATGCCGGACTTCGAAAATATCGTCAAATTTACCCTGTTCTATTTTTGCATCTAATGCATGGTGGCCAGTGGTACTTTTGACAAAAGTGCCCAAACCCTGTTGCACATTGAGGTAACCCGACTGACTCAGATACTTCACCGCTTCACGAATGGTTGATCTGCCCACGGCAAATTGTTTCATCAATTCAGGCTCTGTGGGGAGTTTGGCTCCCATAGGAAAATCACCCAGTTTGATTTTTTCCTCAATTGCCGCGGCGACTTCCTCTGCCAATGATCTCCGTACGATAGCTTCAGTTTTCATATAATCATATCATCTGATGTTTGCAAAGGTAACAGAATTTTTCATATAAATAAATGATGATGAAAAATCGTTGCAAATTTCTTTTGCCTATACTTTTCACTTTCTTTATCGTAAATTAAAGGCAGCATCCAGATCATGGAAAGAGATCGTGTCGGGAAGATGGGATGATCCTGTTTGTGCTGAATGTATTTGTAAAAACCTGTTGATGGATTGATTTTAAGGCAAATGGAAAGAATATAGCTTTGTTTATCACCAATTAAATAATAGATATGAAATCATGTAAGCTTGGCATGCTGATGCTGTTCAGCCTGGCTACCTTTTTGTCCTGTAAGGATACTTTAATCGAACAAGAAGTATTATCCACAACTGCTACGCGGGCCAGCGTGACAGCGGAAGCGAGCAGCCTTCCAACTCTTGTTATGGCAACCTATAATGTCCGGACGGATGTATCCGTCGATGCACCCGACCATACATGGACAGAACGGAAAACCATGATAGTAGACCTGATCAAAACCCATAAATTTGACATTTTTGGCGTTCAGGAAGCCAAGGACAATCAAATGACTGATCTGGAAAACCTGCTGCCCGATTTTAATACGGTAGGGGTTGGAAGAGAGGCAAATGGAACCGGTGAACATACGGCTATTTTTTATAATAAAAACAAGTTTAGCATTTTGTCGAGCGGCAATTTTTGGCTTTCCGAAACGCCAAATGTCGCTGGGAGTAAAGGTTGGGATGCCTCATACCCCCGTGTGTGTACCTGGGCAAAGATCAGGGACATAGCGTCCAATACTTCATTCTTTTATTTCAATACACACCTTGACCTGACCACCTTATCGAAGACAGAAAGCGTCAGTCTGCTGTTGTCAAAAATGAATGAAATAGCTGGTACAAACCCCGTGGTGTTATCCGCCGACTTTAATTTTAGCCAGACAACGACGCAGTATAATACCTTGCAGACATCCGGAATACTAAAGGATGCCTATACCTTAAATAAATATCCATATAATCCCAAGGGACACACCTCCAATGGATGGGATGTGAATAAAGTTTCAAGCAGCCGGATTGATCATATTTTTGTCTCGACACATTTTCAGGTCGATCAGATCAATATTATTACAGATCTCTACGATAACAAACTGCCTTCCGATCATTATCCCGTTCGCGTGCGTTTAAATCCTGCAAGCCAGCCCGATCAACCCGCCTCGGTTACCATTCCATATGGTAAGACCATCACGATCAAAGGAAATAACGGCAAGTTTGTATCCAGCAATAATGGCACTGCCAATATGATGTGCGACCGCAGTACTGCAGGGAGCTGGGAGCGTTTTGAAGTAATCAACGCTGGAACAGGCAAAGTCTACCTGAAAGCCATGGATAAGTATGCTTCTTCCGAATTTGGAAAAAAGCCTATGATCTGTAACAGGACAAGCGCCGGTAGCTGGGAGTCATTTGATTGGATACCCAATGCCGATGGGACATTTTCTCTCCGTGGGTCGAATGGAAGATACGTGTCCTCGGGAAACGGTACTTCAGATATGACCTGTGCATCTGTAGAGGTCAGGGGCTGGGAAAAATTCACTTATCAATAGCTTAAAGTTTAACTTAGGATGGCTATGACCAGCCAACCTAAGTTAAATTTCAATGGAAAAGCCACAATCGCTGTACATGTAACCCTACTGATGAACGAAAAAGTCAGCTAAATGTTAGATTTTAACAATTAAATTGTACACAATTTAATTGTCTTTATATTTGTATGCTGTTTATTCAGTCAAGCAAAGAATAATGGAAAAATTAAAACAGAGCAACATGTCATTAATACAAAATTTAGAATGGAGACACGCTGTTAAAGCATATGATCCTACGAAAAAAGTTTCAGAACAAGATCTAAACACCATTTTGGAAGCAGCTAGGTTAGCTCCAACATCGTCCGGTTTACAGCCATTTAGGCTGATTGTGGTGGAAAGCCAGGAGTTGAAAGAAAAAATGGTCGCTGGGGCGCTGAATCCTGAGGTCATGAGAGATTCTTCTCATGTATTGGTTTTTGCGGCCTGGGATAGCTATTCTGATGAAAAAATTGATAAAGTATATGATCATCATACCGATGTCCGGGAATTGCCGCGGGGTCGTTTTGGAAGTTATACTGACAAGATCAAGGCGATGTATGCTGCGCAGACAGTAGATGAACATTTTGCGCATACGGCAAGACAGACTTACATCGCGTTGGGCCTGGCACTGGCTCAGGCGGCCGAGCTCAAAATCGATAGCACACCAGCGGAAGGCTTCAGCAATGAGGTTGTCGATGAAGTGTTGGGATTGAAAGAATTAGGTTTAAAAAGTGTAAGTTTGCTATATCTGGGCTACAGAGACCAAGAAAAGGACTGGCTCGCTTCAATGAAGAAAGTACGTGTTCCAATGGAGGAATTCATTCTTAAAAAATAGCTGGCCATTAGGCATTTCATTCTTATGGGAAATTCAAAATCTTTGAAAATAGAAGACCAAATTTGTTTTCCACTATATGTGTTGGCAAAAGAGATTACGGGGCTTTACCGTCCTTTTTTGGATGAGCTGGATATTACTTATTCACAGTATCTGGTCATGATGATACTTTGGGAAAATGAAGGTCTTGCCGTGAATTGTATCGGTGAGAAACTATATCTTGACAGTGGGACGCTTACGCCCTTATTGAAAAGGTTGGAATCCAAAGGATTTATTCTTAGAAAGCGGAAAAAGGAAGATGAAAGAGTGGTTGAGGTATTTATGACTGAGTCGGGAAAAGCCTTACAGCAAAAGGCCGCCAAGATTCCTGAAAAAATTTACCGTAAAATTGATGCGACTCCTACTGAATGGACCGAACTTCAAGAAAGTGCCAAGAAAATATTGAGCAAAATAGAGAAATAGGCAAGGAAGCCCAACTTTCTATATTCATTAAACGAGAAAAGCCAATTAAAAGATTGGCTTTTCTCGTTTAATGAATAGTTTCACCATGTAGGGACTGAATATCCCCTTCAGATGATCATTTGTATATTTTTTCCAGACAATAGTTGTATTAGGCTGGCGAAATACCCCGTATCCTGCCAGCAGCATCTGAAGCGACTACCAGACCTGCACCCATCATAATAATGTCTTTTAAGACAAGTCTTCCCGCAGCTGAGAGCAGTGGAAATCCATGTTCCGCTCCCCCAAGATTGGGTACCCAGACTTCGGGTGTTGTGATAAGAAAAGAAAGGGTGACAAAGGACATGCCTGCGGTTAAGATCCCGCCCCACAGGCCGAGTTTAGGATAAAAGATGCCCATGAGCACCAATATTCCGATAGTGACAATTACTGCTCCCAAGAGGTACGAGAAAATATATGTCCCATTAGCTGCGTGCCATTGTACATTGTTGGCAATGACTTCTCCCTCTTTGTTTTTATGGAGTTTATAATTGTCCGTATCCGTAACGTCCTTATTCAGGAAAAAACTCATAAAAGGGGAGTTGGCCACAAAGGGAATAATCCCTTCAGCTTCATAATGGAACGCTTTCAATCCTCCGATCCAGGCCATAACAATGAAAATACCTATTCGTGTAAAATGAATTAACTTTTTTTGTGCGTGTATTAATAGATCAATCATAACTTTTTTTAACAAAGTTACATGGAAGACAACGGCTCAAGAATGGAAGATAATGGAAATCATTTGTACAAATCTGCCACAACAGAAATCCCCACCTCTTTACGGAACTGAGTTGGTGAAACGCCGGTATATTTTTTAAAATATTTGCTGAAGTGGAATTCATCAGTGAAGTTTAATTCTGCCGCGATTACCTTGATGGATTTCCGGGTGAGGTGAATCTGTTTTTTAGCTTCCAGTATGACCCTTTCCTGTATGATCTGTGAGGGAGTTTTGTTGAACCGGGATTTGATCTTTTTGCTTAGGGCATTGGGTGTTATATGAAGCAGACCTGCATAAAAAGAAAGATCCTTGTTGGACAGAAAATGCTTTTCCACCAGATGCTGAAATAATTTTAGCTCATCAAAATTATCCAGGATGAGTTCCTGGTCTGGCATAAGCCTATTTTTTTCTTTACTGCAAATCGCCAGGATAAGTTGTAGGTAAGACTGCAGAATAGCAAGCGAAAAATCTTCTTGTTCATTCAGCCTTCCGATCTTTGAAAAATAGTCCGAAACTTCATCAAAAATCTCGGCACGCAGTTCAAAGTGGGGAAAAAGATAAATGTTATTGAACAGTAACCCGTTACAGGCGACTTCATTTTTATGGAATTCAATGCAATAAAAGTCACCGTGAAAACGGAGAATTTCAATAGCCTGCAACACATCGCCTAGGATCTGTACATGCTGAAATGGAGATGAAAAGAATACCGTCTTCCCGTTGAAATCATATTCAACAAAATCCACCATGATCTTTCCGCGCCCCTGAATCAGGAGAATGTGATAAAACGGATCACTGAAGCTATTGTTGAATTTTTTAAGATCTAGCTTCTCCACAGATAGAAAGGTATTTTCCATGTCTAAATTTTAACTTCTCATATTCATTCTTTCCTCTTGCAGATCGAGTATGCGAAGATGTTTCCGAATGATTTCTTCGTCCAGCAGCAGCTCCTCCCGATTTTTATTGATCAGCCATTTCCGCTGCGTTTCGAGAATATCGATGTATATATTTCGATACTCAGCGTAGTTAATAATGATTTCAGAACTGGTCAATTGATTTTCATACTTTTGCAGTTGATCTTTCAAGGTTGGAAAACTGTCTATTTTGTCTGCATAATCACGACGAATTTTATCCACTGCGACCTGAGCTAGGTTGTTCTGAATTTCGTAATCGATTTCCTTTTCAGTACGCACAAAATCCCGGTCTGCCAGCCTGAATTTTCTGAGTAAAAAAGGAAGGGTAAGACCCTGAACAAGCAGTGTTAAGAGGATCACAACAAATGTGATAAAAAGAACAAGGTTTCTTTGCGGGAAAGGAGTTCCGTCAGCCAAAGTCAGGGGGATTGAAAGCGTTGCAGCCAGGGAGACGACACCTCTCATGCCGGTCCAACCAATGATCAATGGGGTTTTCCATCCAGGAGATTGTGCATCTGCAACCGTTATAAAGTTTCGCATGATCAGCGTGGTGATCACTGCAGCATAGCCTGCAAAGATGCGGACAAGAATCAGCACTGCTGTCACCGCTATACCATAACCGATTGCCGTGTAGATGTCCGTGTCACCCAAACCGGAAACAATTTCAGGCAGATCTAAACCGATCAGCATGAACACAATGCCGTTGAGTAAAAAGCAAAAGCTTTCCCAGACCGTTACCGTACGTATTCTGGATGCACTGCTCAAAAAATCATGGCTGCGATAAGATAGAAACAAGCCACCACATACGACTGCCAAAACCCCAGAGGCATGAAGCTGTTCAGCCACCAGATACATTGAGAAAGGTGCGATGAAGGTAAGCAATATATCTATATTTGAATCCGTTGGCAGCATCTTGTGCATTTTCAGGAATATATAGGCAAGGACAAGCCCGATGCCCACACCACCAATACACATCCATACAAAACTTCCTGCCGCTTCATACCATACAAATTGGCCCGTTGCAGCAGCAATCATCGCAAAGCGAAAAATAATCAATGAAGAAGCGTCATTCAATAAACTTTCACCTTCAAGGATGGAAGCCAGTCTCTTCGGTACTTTTATAAATTTTAAAATCGCTGCGGCACTCACTGCATCAGGAGGAGAGACAATGCCGCCCAATAAGAAACCGAGGGCCAAAGAAAAACCCGGGATAAAATAATTGGCAAAAATTGCTACGGAAAGCGCTGTGAAGAAGACAACTACGAAGGCAAAGCTGAAAATAATCCTTCGCCATCGCCAGAGTTCTTTCCACGAGGTTGACCAAGCGGCTTCATAGAGCAGCGGCGGTAGAAAAATGATGAATATTAATTCCGGTTCAATTTTTATAGGGGGTACCCCTGGGATAAAACTTATTACAAGTCCAGCCAGTACGAGTAAAACAGGGTATGCAACCTGAATTTTTTTGGCTAGCATAATGAGCATGGTGATAAGCAGAACCAAAAAAAGATAAAATTCAAAATGCGCTAACATATACAATTTTTAGGTACATAAATATATAGCAATTTTTTAAAAATATATAACACTGAAACTGCTAAAAGCAGACAGCCTACGAAAGGAAAAAAAATCAATTTCTATCTGGAGGGAACCATATTCCCTAAAAATTGTTTAATGGTATAAGCACTATAGATGAATGAAGATGGTTTCCAGGATAGAATCCCTTTATTTGAGCGGTCTGATCGGTATTAATGAACTGATTCAAAAATAAATGCGCAGATATAAAACCAAAATACAAACGAGTATGGAAAAGAATGAATTATATTTTCATGTAGATATGTTGAGAAAAACGTATGATGCTATCTTGGAGCAGGATGAAGCCTATTATACGAAGCAATTGAAGTTTTTCCGCTCCCTTATTGAAGAAGGACAGTTGAATGAATTTCCTGAAGAAATTATCACGAAGACAGTGACTATTTTTAACCAAATTGCAGGACTGGCTGATGGTCAAAACCTGACAATTTCAGATTCAGCATTCACCGAACTAGATGTAGAGTATAAAAAATTTGAACAAAGTAAATAAGTCCGCTATGCTGAACCAGTAGATTAAGCTGTCTTAGCAAACAGGAGTAGTGCGCTTCAGGCAGCTAACCAAATCACTAGTTTCTGAGGGACAGGAAAACTTGCCATAGGGCAAACCTTCACCTGGTGGAATATAGTAACTTTATCCTATCAAAATAAATTAATATGGAACCTAAAATGATCTGGGCCAATTTGGCGGTTGCCAATCTGGAACGTACACAGAAATTCTATGAAACCTTAGGTTTTAAATCCAATGGTCCTCACACGTCAAAGGAATTGGCCAGCTTCTTCTTTGGGGGGAATAATTTTGTGATTCATTTCTTCCTGAAAAATATCTTGGAGTCCAATGTGAAGCAAGTAAAGTTCGGTGATGCACAGCAAAATAATGAGATTATCTTCACGCTTTCCGCTGAGAGTAACGCGCAGGTAGATCAATGGGCTGAGGAGATCGAACCTGCCGGCGGAACACTTGTTTCAAAACCAGAATATTTTGGAAAAGATTATTATGGTTTTGTTTTTGCAGATCCTGATGGGCATAAGTTCAATGTTTTTAGGATGTAGCTTTGGTGTGTATTAGACTTTCTGGTTTAAAGTAAAGGATCAAAGCACCACTGGTAAAATATTTGACTTTGAATCGCTTAAGAGTTATCCTTCGCTGTATATCTTCAAATAGTGGGAGACCGGCAGCAGCAATTACAGGATGTATGCAAAGTTGAAGCTCATCAATCATGTCAAGCTGCATGAGCTGAATGATGAGGCTTCTACTACCAACCAGAATGCTCTTACCCTGTTCCTTCTTTAGTGCGCTGACAGTTTCGCTGATAGATTGATGGGAGAGACTGGCACTCGCCCAACCGGTACTTTGTAGCTGATGGGAAAAAACAATTTTAGGAATAACATCAATGGCCGCGGCAAAGTCATCCATCGATTTTTCACCACGCGGATTTTCCATAAAGGATTGCCAATATTGCATAAGCTGGTACGTTATTCTACCATACAGCACTACACCCGCCTCACGCAATAGCTCAGTATAATGCTCATGAATTTCTTTATCAGGCACTATTGCCGTATGATCACAAAACCCATCAATCGTCATGTTGATCGCTGCGATTACCTTTCTCATTTTATGCTGGTTTATAGTTATTTAAAGATAGTAATTTTTCTAATCTGAGGAGCTGATCCAGCAGCAGATAGCAGATACTGGGCAAATTTTTTTCAGAATTCTGTTGGATATATTAATTTTGGAGCTTGTCAATCCGTCCATAAAAAACTATGTCAATTAAGTTCAGCATCTTTTATACCTGTTTCCATATTGTATTTGCCATACTATCATTAGCTTACCGTAGCATTTTTATCATTTATGAGCTGGAGAAAGCGACTGTAGTGTTCCTTATTTTATTAGATATATTGGCGATTTCAGCAGCTTACAAAATACGGAGAAGTAAAATTGGGATTTTATTACTCCTCGTAAACGTGATCTGTATATTTTTTTATCTTTTTATGATCTATATTGCTTTCTTTTCTGGCGGGGATTGGGATCGATTGAAGTGATTCTTAAAGGTGGCTAACTTTATAGCTTTCTGAGGATAGCTATCATTTAACAATGAAGGTAAGCTATTCGTTCGAAGCCGGGATAATTCATTTCTTTCGAAACTGGCTTGGCGCTATGCCACATTCCTTTTTGAATGCGACAGAAAAAGAGGATGGCGCTGAATAACCAGTCTGGAAGGCAATCTCCTTAATTGATAGATCCGTTGTTTTTAACAGGGAAATAGCTTTCTGGATATGAACTTTTGTGGCGAACTGGAACAGGCCCATACCAGAGATTTCTTTAAACCCCTTTTTCAATTTGTATTCATTCACCCCGAATTTGATGGCCAATTGCTCAATGGTATAAAATTCACGGGTATTTTTAATGATAAAATCCTGAACTTCATGGAATATACCAGTGTCAGCCTCAGCTTGATGGTGCCCAATATCACATTGATTTTTTTCCAGTTCGATCCATTCAAATAACAACTGCAGGAGGAGCATGACCCGGCCTTTCATAAAGTATTGCCGTAGGATACCCTGTTTGCGGCAGGACGTCATTTCCCGGAGGACGTGAAGCATTTGTGGGCTAATGGGAATGCCCGCTTCCACCAGACGGACAAAGTTATTTTTGTCGACCTCCGCAGTAAATGAATTAACAAGGGGTGTTTCAGCGACAAACTGATGAAAATAGTCCGACTCCACGTAGATATCAAAATTACGGTAGGTAATATTTTTCTTGAAGAATATCATCACATCCGATTCTGAGGGTGTAAAATAGATATAGTTATGATGCGGCAGGTAAGTATTTTGTTTGTTGTTGATACTATCTTTGAGCACATGCTGATTCAGGAAAAAGGCAATTTGAATATAATTTTTCGCTGACGTTCTATATTTCATCGTAATATCCCGAGCATAGGTATAGGCATAATCTCTGATGATAAACTCGGGACTATCATAGATATAAGTGGTGGTAAAGCTGCCCAGATCAGTTGTCATATGATTTATCGTTTGCTCCTTTTCGTCCTGATCGTAAAAGCAAAGTACCTCATCTAACAGCTCCTGATTTGTTTTAATTGCTCCCATATTCTAATGTTTTTCTCCCGAATTCGAAACCCTATTGTCTAAATGTGCTCTAATTTTGTGGTGTAAATTTAATTATATTAATTCTAAATAAAGCATGTCTAAGAAAAGTATTCTCTGGAGCATCCTACTTTTACCAACGTTGGTAAAAGCACAGCACGGTCAGCCAGAAAAAGGGAAGAACAGCATACCATCGGTAGTTGATTCTACGCAAGTAGACAGCACCAAGTCTTATGTGCTATCGACCGCCAATGTAGTTGCCAATAGAACGACCATACCATCATCGACCTTACGCCTGGGTGAAAACCTTTTGGTTACACCCCAAAATATACAAGTTATCGACCAGCGCCTGCTGCATGATCAGATGATCTTGACGACGGCCGAGGGACTGTCAAGGAATGTGAGTGGAGTGCGCACGATCACGCACCAGGAGGAGGGGAGTGTAGGGATTGCTGTGCGCGGCTTTCAGGCCTCCAATTTACGCAATGGAATGGATGTAAGCGGTAGTTTTGGACCGTTGCGTGAGGACATAGCCTTCGTGGAGCGTGTCGAATTTGTGAAAGGCCCTGCAGGATTTATGATGGGCAATACACAGCCTGGTGGCTTTTATAATATTGTGACCAAAAAGCCAAGCGGAAATAATCGAAGGACTGCACAAATGACCTTAGGAAGCTACAATCTATTGCGTGCTGCGGTTGACATTGACCAGCGACTGAGCAATGATGGAAAGTTTTTGGGACGCTTTAATGTGATGGGAACCAAGAAGGGAAATTTTCAGCAAAATGTCAATCACGAACAGTTTGTCCTGAACCCATCATTTAAGTACAATGCCAGTGAAAATACCAATGTGATATTCGAATATATTCTCTCACAGAATAATTTTGAAGGTGGGTTTTCAAAATATGCATATGGCATAGACGGTTTTAAGGAAGTCAAAAAGAGCTTTTCATTTAACGATCCGATCATGGATCCCACCAAGTCCTGGGAGCATAATATCTATGGAACGATCAATCATAATTTTAACGAAGACTGGCTGTTGACAGCACAGTTTGGTTATGTTCGTTCCGAGATGGAAGGAGCCTCCATGTATGCCAATTACAATACGATCGCTCTGGCAGATGGACCAGGTGGTGTTAAAAAGGGAGATGTCACCCGTAATGTCAGTATTAATGATGCGTTGAATAGTTCGACTGTCGGACAGGTATTTACACGTGGAAAGTTCAAAACAGGAACAGTTAACCACAATATTCTGGCGGGATTAGACATGGGTAAGAAGTTCTATGTGGCCGATTGGTCTGTTGCTGGCAGCATTGTCGACCCAAGCAAGAAGCTGCCAGTCAACGCCACGGGGGAGGTGATCTTTAATATCTATAATCCCGTTTATGGCAATTTGACCAAGAATATGCTTCCTGAATACGATCGTTCCAAGTCATTGAGGGAACGGGGTGCAAATTATATAGCTGATTATGCGTACAGCTCCGTGCATATTCAGGATGAAGTCCGCTTTTTGCAGGACAAAATCAGGTTAGCTGCCGGCGTAAGGTATAGCGCCACCAAGAAAGTATCCATTGCCAATAATGGCAATGAAGTAAAGAATGAAGCATTTACACCACGCTTTAGTGTGACTGGTCTGCTGATGCCCACCTTTACTGTTTATGCCCTATATGACGAGACATTCCAGGAGCAGACCGGATTGTTGTTGGACGGTGGTAGTGCGGATCCATCTTACGGACGCAACAAAGAGGTCGGCCTAAAGAAAACCTGGTTTCAGAATAAACTAATGACCAACCTAACGGCTTATCATTTAACAAAAACAAATATGCTTACCGCTGCAGGTGTGGATAACCCAGGGAAATATGAGCAATCAGGTGAAGCAACGTCCAAAGGAATTGAATTGGATGTCAACGGCGTTATTGGTAAAAACTGGAATGTATTATTCAATTATGCCTATACCGATGCCAAGGTGACGAAAGATAAAGATCCTGCAAAAATAGGTGGCATGCTGTATGGTACGGCACGTCATATCAGCAATGCCTGGATCAAATATACCATTGCCGAGGGCAATTTAGAAGGCCTGGGATTTTCAGCAGGTTATGAATATCAGGCCAAGCGAGCCACCTGGCCCGTTGTCCAAGATCATAAATACCTCCCTGATGACCTGTTTTCCATAGATTTGGGGGCATCTTATCAAAAGAATAATTACCATATATCATTATTGGTCAATAATGTGACCAACCGGTATAATTACGTCGGATTTTATCCCGGAGCTTGGGGCTATACACACTATGGCTGGCGTGTAGTCAATCCACAAGGCTTTCGGTTGAACTTGGCCTACAAATTCTAATCCGCGCTGCCGCAGTGTGAAAAATTGCACGTGACCTATTTTTTGCCCAACTCTACCACAGTTGGGCTTTTTGATTTTTGAATGCTAAAGTATGCAGCACAGGACAAACTTCCTGTCTGATGCTCGACGGAAGCAGTGCTTTAACTTTAAGCTGCGGCTTGTCTTGGAGCCATTGGCGAAAGATACCAATCAATACAGTTTTTGATCCTGAAGACAATAGAAACATCGTCTATTGGTTTTTCCCAAATGCTTACGGATCAGTTTTTCCCCACATTTCGGGCAGGTAGATTTCGTATGCACCAGCCAATGTTTCTTCAACACATAATCCCTCTTCCAGTTTAAGAAGTCGAAACTATATTGACGGGCTTCGGCGATCAGTTCATCCACCTTTTTTGTTGGAAGATTTCCGATTAAACTTTCCGGATGGACAGCAATTCTGAATAGCACCTCATTTTTGATGATATTTCCAACTCCCGAAAAAATGTTCTGGTCCAACAATACATCACAGACCATTGCTAGGGGTAAGGACCTCAATTTCTTCTTCGCCTTTTTGGGATTCCAAGCCTCACTCATCACATCCGCTTCCCAGTCGATTTTCTCCAGAAAGCTTTTATCAACCAGCTTAGCGGAGCAAGTATAGAAAAAGAGGCTGCCAGCATCAAAATCAATCCTTAGCCGCAGGCTTTTTTCAGGTTTTGTCTGCTCATTCACACTGTAAGAACCAAACATGAGTAAATGAATGCGTATGGCTACTTTTTCAAACAGCAAGTACAATTGTTTACCAAAAGTTTTGATGTCAACTAATACTTCTTCAGGTAGCCAATCTTTATCAAATTTTGCATTCCCTGAAGCACTAGTCACCTGATGACATACAAAATTCATTAGGTTTTCTTTTAGCAGCAATATAGAAGGTCCTTCTGGCATATGTTGATCATTAGCTGATTATTAAAACTATATATGATTGAGCGGGTACGCCCGTCAGCAATCCTAAATGTCCCTTTCTTAAAGAATGAATCAAACAGGTAGGAATATTTGTTTTAAGAACAGTGCTTTGAGGATAAAGGTTTTGATAGATTATGCAGGCTTACCTGCAGTACAGATCTCTAATATCTATTATCTGACTAAAATATGTTGTATTATTAATTTTTCTGTTGTCAATACAATTGCCTATCATTTTCGGGGCTTGTGACAATAGTATAAATATTTTGATATCTTAGCATCACAACGTAGGTACAATGATTTTTCTTAAAAGACTACTAATATTGTTGTTGATCTTCTGCCCGAAGGTCATTGTCGCTCAAAATATACTTCAATCAAGTGATTCGATGGTTATTAGATCCGATTTCAAGAAATATTTCGATGCCTGTCAGGTAGAGGGTTCTTTGGCCATTTATGATCATGCGCAACAAACATAGATACTGTCAGATACTATTGGAACCAAGCAGACATGCTCAGATTCAAGTCAATAGAGCGTATTCAACTTGATTCTTTCCCAATTTTTTCCTAAATTGATAATTAGCTTTAGATTATCAACATATTTAATAATTAAAACTTAAGTTATATGGTTAATTGGAATTTAATAAGCGGAATAGAAGGAAAGTTGTCATCACAAGATATCAGAAGGAATATTTTATCTTACATCATCCAAAATTACCCTGCGAGTCTCGTCAAATTTATTGAAAAAGATCATAGCACATATAGAATAGATATTATGGACGGTGAGCGCCTTATTTTTGACTTCAAAGGTCAGTTTGTAACGGTATATAATTACCATATACCGCTTGATGAACGATAGAATCAAAAGCTGTGTTAGTTGGTATTTTTAAGGTAATATAACCATCGTCATTTGTCAGCTCTTTCAAGGTCGAACGCTTGACCACATCCCCAACATTATCCCAAGTAACGTACACCTTGTTGATAGGAAAAGCCACAACACCTTGATTTTTGACAGGAGTATAGCTATTGTAAGTTAGTAATCGAATGTCAAGGATAGCCCAAAAGTAGCAATTACCAGAAAATATTGGTTGTCATAGAATACGAATCCCGAATGAAAATATTTGCACAGACGATTTTTTAACGAAAAATAAAAAGAATTGATGTATAGGAATGATAATGTAAAGGTAAAGCCGTAAATTTGTGTATAATCAATATTAAATTTAAGAATATGATATTTTTAGGAATTGTCGTCTTTTTTGGACTAATTACATTATTTGCTTCTTTCTATACTGTAAAACAAGAATCTGCGGCTGTGGTAGAAAGGTTGGGTAAATTTTTAAAAGTAAGCCATGCCGGTTTGCATTTAAAAATTCCGTTTTTGGATCAGATCTCCAAACGTCTGAATCTTAGAATAAAGCAATTGGATGTCATCATTGATACCAAAACCTTGGATAATGTTTTTGTAAAGATGAAAGTTTCCGTTCAATATCAGGTGATCAGAGATAATGTAAAAGACGCTTATTACCGTCTGGAAAATCCTGAAAATCAGATTACATCTTATGTTTTTGATGTGGTACGTGCGGAAGTGCCCAAAACAAAATTGGATGATGTTTTCGTCAGAAAAGACGATATAGCCAATGCCGTGAAAAGTGAATTGCAGGACGCGATGCAAAGCTATGGTTACAATATTATCAAAGCTTTAGTGACCGATATTGATCCTGATGAACAGGTAAAACATGCCATGAATAGAATCAACGCTGCAGAGCGTGAAAAAACCGCCGCAGAATACGAATCTGAAGCCCAGAGAATACGAATTGTTGCCGTAGCAAAAGCCGAAGCAGAATCCAAAAAGCTGCAGGGGCAAGGGATTGCAGACCAACGGAGAGAGATTGCCAGGGGACTGGAAGAGTCTGTCAAAATGCTGAACGCCGCCAATATTAACGCTCAGGAAGCCTCTGCTCTAATTGTGGTTACGCAACATTATGACACATTGAATGCTGTTGGAGCCAATAGCAGAAGCAATCTGGTCCTGCTTCCCAATTCACCAACGGCTGCAAGCTCCATGCTGAATGACCTGGTTGTATCCATGGCAGCAACACAAAAAATTACTGAAGAGAATAAAACTCAGTTGCGTGAATTTCCCAAAAACGAAGGCCCACAGGAAGGATCTTAAATGACCTATTGTTCGGATTAGATCTGAAAATAACGTATGATTTATATATACCAAGAAATATGGTTATACGTTTATTATAATAAAGAAGAAACAGCGGACCTGCAGATCCGCTGTTTCTTCTTTATAGCAATTGGATGGAATGTTCTGCTACCTGTAGGTAAGCTATCTTTAATTTAGTATTGTTTTTACCCATACGTCGATTTAAACGCTACACAGAAAGTGGTTCCCTTGTTGAGATCACTTTCAACAGAGATTTTAGCACCCAGTCGGTCTGCGATTCTTTTTACTATGGAAAGCCCAATGCCTGTACCTTCAAATCCCTGGGAATTGGGCAGTCGTTTGAATATTTCGAAGATATTGTGGATTTCTTCACTATTCATTCCGATGCCATTGTCCTTGATGTAATATTGGACCAAACCATTATACTTTTTACAGAATATTTCAATTTTTGGGTTCGGTTTATTACTACTATACTTAATGGCATTTCCGATAAGATTTAGAAACAATTGGTAAAGAAGCGTTCTTTCTCCTAATATAGGCAGAGTGGGGCCAAGTTCATAGGTCAGATTTTCGACGCTATATTGCGTTTTACAGCTCTCAATAATGGTAAGAATTTTTGCTCTGGGATCTATTAATTCTTGTTTTAAAGCGACATAGTTGGATTGGGATAACTGATATATTTTGTCGAGCATTTCGCGGATCAACGTTGTCGCATCAATAATGTTTTTACCCAGTTTCTCCAGCTTTAGCTTAGAAGCGTCCTGATGTAAGACCAGCATTTGCGCTGCCAGCTGAATTACCGAAAGCGGATTTTTGAGGTCATGTGTTAACGTATGCCCGAATGTATCCAGTGCAGCATTCGACTTGACCAGTTCCTTGTTTAATAAGGCAATCTCGCCACTTCGTTTTGCTAGAGCCTGTTGTGCAGCTTGAACAATTTTTTTGACAAAGTCAATTTCAGCGTCTTTCCATCGTATGGAACTTCCACGCATTATTTCCCGCCAGGCTTGAAAGGAAGTACGGGGTGAGGGATATTTGTTACCATTCTTCCCATCTATTTCGACGAACTTTTCCGGTTTACCGGCCCAGATTTTTTCATGTATATACTCTTTCCTGAACAAATAGATATACCAATTGTTACTCGGCAAGATACACAAGCGCATTATACCAGGGTATCGGTCATCGTTTGAGCTGAGCATGGCGTTTTCGTACTTAAAATTGGTCGTACAAAAAAAGTCGTTATCAGCGGTGTCCCTGAGTTTGGTTTCGATTTCGTTGAAGCATGCATCATTCGGAGTATTGCCCCAGGTTTGTCTACCCCTGTCATGGACCACAGTGATTCCATCCGCAGCCGTATACGCCAATAGCGAAGGGACAAATTTTTCGAAAGCGCCATATAAGTCATTGTTGACCAGTAGTTCCGACTTTAATTCTTTTTCTATATCGCTGACTGCAGATTGGATTTTCAGTTCTTCTTTATGCTGCTGCGTTAGAAAATGGTTAACGGTATATTGAGTCAGGAATATACATAGATTCCGCTGTACAAGATCTATATTGCGAGCTACTCTGTGCTGGCAGGCTACAAGTCCCCAGAGCTTGCCTTCCACGATGACCGAAAAGCTAGCGCTCGCATTCACACCTGCGTTCTTAAGATATTGTAGATGGATAGGTGAGAGGGCCCTTATACCGCATTTGCTCAGATCAAGATCCTCCCTGCCAATACCTCTGATCTTTATGGCGGGAGCATGAATGTCTGCAACGTGCCTGGATGGGAACTCCGTATAGAGACGTCGGGCTTGCGCTGGAATGTCAAACTCAGGGTAATGAAAACCCAGAAGGGGAGCCATGTCTTCGGATATGCATTCCGCAATAACCTGTCCACTGTTATCCTCATTAAATCGATAAACCATTACCCGATCAAATTCAATCGTTTTTTTGATCACTTCCGTGAGAGACTGCCATGGACAGTTGCCGAAGATCTTTAGGTACTCGGTATTTAGATAGCGTCCATCTTCCCCCAACCTCGTCATTTCACATTGTTCAATTTCAATAAAGATGTGTTGGCCTTGCACATATAGGCTTAAAGAATACTTCTTATCGCCAGTTTGAATAAAGTGTACTTCGCGCTGCGATTCATCCGAAAGGTCTGAGGGCACAATGCTGAGCAGGTCTGGAGATTGAAATTTGGTGCTTAATAATTCCAAAATGCGTTTAATAGAAAGTCTAAATGCTTGATCTGCTTTTATCCCTAAAATATGTTCGATATTTTCACTGGTAGCTATGCAGCCTGTCTTATCAAAAACGAATAGATAACCAATATTTTGGATCTTTCCACACAGATGTATCTTTTCTTCATGGCATTCTAATTCTCGCATAGTATTTTGATCTTAATATCAAGGATAAGGGAAGAGGACAGAAAAACGAATGTGATTACATTTTGGCTGGCTCCCGTAAGCTAGACGGTAATTTATGCTAAAATACTAAATTATCATGAAGTATTTAGCTATATTGTAAGTATTTTAGGCACTTAACCTATATATCGCATCCAGGATTTCATCCAAATTGAATGGTTTGGCAACAAAAATGTCTGCACCCGCTGCCATTGCTATTTCCTTTCCATTGAATTCGGCTGAGATACAGATTATTCCGAGGGATGATAAATTTTCACTTTTCCGTATTTTAGTAATCAAACTGGCACCAGAGACCTCAGGCATATTTAAATCGACTATCAGGATTGTTGGTCGTTCTTTTTCTATAAAATCAAAAGCTTTGGCACTTTTGGTCTCCGAAAAAACCTCGTTGTCCGTTGATTGGGAAAGCGCAAAACATAACATTTCGCCGATTGGTCCATCATCACAAATAAAAATCTTTTGTCTGCTCATATTTTAATCTTTTTATTTATATCCAATAGGACGGGAGTAAAGAAGGTAAGGTTTAATAAATAGATATTTTACGTAGAAACACATCGAAGAGCGTAAAAATCAACAATTGGCGAACAAATATTCATTTAGTAATAATGAACAAATAATAAATAGGACGTTTCAACAATATGATTTTGAACCTCTCACGAATTAATTTGATGGTTAATTAGTTCATATTTGCTTATATAACTTTAAATATAGAAAATATGAGCAAAAGAATTTTAATCACAGGGGCTGCAAGTGGATTTGGAAAAATTGCCGCTTTTGATTTAGCAAAAAAAGGACACAAAGTCATTGCTACGGCACAAATTTATCCGCAAATGAGCGATTTGATAAGAGATGCCAAAGACCAAGGAATAGAATTGACTGTGGATAAATTGGATGTAACAAACCTTACGGATATCGCCTACATTACTCGAAAATACGACATTGATATTTTAATCAGCAACGCTGGAATTATGGAAGGTGGTCCAATTGCCGAACAACCTATCGATTTAATCCGTTCAATGTTTGATGTTAATGTTTTTGGGGGATTGCAATTGGCGCAAGGTTTTATCAAAAAATTCATAGATGAAAAAAGGCCAGGAAAAATTGTGTTCACAACTTCCATGGGTGAATTATGGACCGTTCCTTATGTGGCCGCCTATTGTGCTTCCAAACACGCAATGGGTTCAATCGCGGAAGGTCTGAGAACAGAATTAACACCATTCAATATCAAGATTGCAACTTGTAACCCCGGCATTTTTGGAACTGGCTTTAACGACCGTGGTGCTGATACAATTTCTCGTTGGTACAATCCTGAAACCAATTTCACTCCTTTATCTGCGTTCGATGGTACTGCTGAAGCTTTGGCTAATCAGCTAGACCCACAATCTATGGCAGCTTGCATAGTTGATGTGGCCTTGGATGAAAATTCAAACTTTAGAAATGTATATCCCAAAGAGACTGAAGATTTTGTAAAACAATTGCAAGTAGAAGCTTGGACAGCAAAAAGCTAAATAAAATTTATGAAAGTGCAGTTCAACAAACAGTTTTCATTTCATTAATCAAACATAAAAAAATGAACTTAACCTATAACGAAGCAAAGAAAGCATTAGATGCGTCCATAGAAAAGGCAAAAGCATTAAATATTCCTGTAAGTATTGCCGTGGTAGATTCTGGTGGACACCTGCTTGCATTTGCAAGATTAGATAGTGTTTTTGGCGTGATAGAATTTGCCATTAAAAAAGCAAAGACTGCCGTAATGTTTGGTCTAGATAGCGATACCATGGGAACAATCGTTTCTGGAGCAGGCATTAATGGACATGGAATGTTAAATTCAAATGACGGATTATTGACCATTGCAGGTGGTGTCGTAATTAAAAACAGAAAGGGCAATATTATCGGAGCCATTGCTTCTTCGGGTGGTTCGCCAGAACAGGATAAAGAAATTGCGAATGCAGGAACTGTTGGGCCCAATTAAATTTAAGATATTTGTAGTATGGAAGCAAAACGTGAAATTATTTTTGATAAGTTGGTCTATTCCTGTGTTTTTGAAAAGCACAGGGGAAATGAAGAATTCATTCCCGAGCTTTTTCTAGGGTTTCAATTATCGGGAGAAACACATGCTTTTCACGCAGATGGAAATACAGTGATCCCCGAAAATACTATCGTATTGGTACAGAGAAACCAATTAATAAGAACAATTAAATATCCCGCCAAATCAGGGAAATACCAATTTTTATCGATCACGTTGGACAAGGAAACCTTGCAACAATATGCTTTGGAAAACAAAATTGTAGCTGACAAAAAATATGTGGGCAAAAAGAGATTGTTTTTTGAAGCTGATGATTTTCTTCAAAATTATTTCATCTCATTAGCTCCATACATCAACAAGAAGAAAGAAGCAACGCCACGATTGGCAGATTTAAAAATCAGGGAAGCAATAGAGTTATTACTACAATGTAACCCTGATTTTAAACAAATTCTATTCGATTTTTCTGAGCCTTACAAAATGGATTTGGAAGAATTTATGAATCAAAATTATATGTTCAATGTATCCGTAGGATCTTTCGCAAAACTAACTGGAAGAAGTCTTTCAGGCTTTAAAAGAGATTTTACAAAAATATTTGATACGACACCAAAAAAATGGTTGCTGGCAAAACGTTTAGACGAAGCGCATTATTTAATCAAGCACAAAAAACAAAAACCAGCCGATTTTTATTTGGATTTAGGTTTCGAAAACCTAGCTCATTTTTATTATGCTTTCAAACAAAAGTTTGGATTAACTACAACTGATATATAACAGCATTTTGGAGTTGTACAACAACCACATAAATTATTCCGCTTTCTTCATAATGTATACAATACCCGACGTTCCGCCCGAACCATCACGGTTATCCGTTAGATCGATGGTATTGACCAATTCATAGCCAAGTTTTGACATATAGTTCAGTACAGCGGCATAAGATTTTTTGTTGGTCAAGATCTGAGACAACTTTTTACCTTCATCGATCTGTTTGTCCGAATCTCCTAAGTCAACATCTACCCTTAATTTATTTGACCAAAATTTCCCCTCCACATGTATGTACGCGTAAGAAAAGGTCGTATGTACCTCCTCATTTTGAGAATTGATTGGAACTTGCGCTGAACTATTATTTAAGCAAAAGACAGTATGAATAATGAATAGAGCTAGTTTATACATAACCGACATATTTAAAATAGATATTATATTTTTTATGTGTTTTATATGGATTGAATGAGACAGTTGTTATTTTAACAGGCTATTGATAATCTCTTTCACTGCATCATTGCCAGGAAATGCGGTAAACTTATTCTTGAGCACACCATCCTTATTGTATAATAGATAAGAGGGAATACCTTCGAATCCAAAATAGTCCATCATGAAATTCCATTGAGTCTTTGTCAGATAATAATGTTCGCCACCTATTCCTTTTATTTTTTCTTCCCATAGTTGCTGGGGTGAAGAGCCGTTTGTGAGATATACAAATACAACATCCTTATCCTTAAATTCACCTTTTGTCCTTCTAAATTGGTTGATCGCCTCCAGGCAGGGCGCACACCACGTTGCCCAAAGGTCGATACATACCACCTTGTCCTGATACTTAGAAACAATGGCCTCCATGACCTTGTCTTCCGGAACGGAGGTGATGTCATTTACAACAGTTGGCGATTTTACTTTGGCCAGTTCAACTGTCTGTTGGTTTTTCCGAAACAGTATTTTTGGGATCTCCCCATTTCCCCAATAGTGCGCTATATTCTCTTTTTGCTTTTCGGAGAGCGGCTTTAACTCCTCATTAAGCTGTCGGGCAAAGGCATTGGCCACCAAAATATCATAGTATGGCCCTTCATCGAATCCAACTAAATCAGATAGAACAGCTTTTACGCCTGCCAACCAAGTAGAGATGTCGCTTTCTTCGATTGTGGGAAGCTTTAAAACTTTATTTTGGAGGATCGCATTCTGAAATTCAGAGAATGTGAAAGTATGCAGATATTGTGGGTCATTGAGATTGAAATCTTTCAAAAAACGAAAATACGAAGCGTCGATCTTTTGGATATCAGGTGTATCCGTTTTATGGCCCGTTGTATTACGATAATTATGCATCATCTGTCTTTCGTAATCAAAGACATGGGTAATATACATAAATAAACGAAATTCCTTAGATACAGCTCCTTTAAATTCCTTGGATAGCAAGGTGTCCTTATTCAAAAAGAGCGCTAATCTCTCAGACATAATACTTTTTGCGTAATTTAAAAATTCATCAGGACTTTTATCATATAACGGTTTAGGTGCTCTGTCTGGCCTGTAGGCAACCATTTTGCCTAATATCTCCAGGCCCTGGTTCATATCACTTTGGTTCATCGTTGGCTTAACATCCATATTTTTGATGTCAAGATTTGTGTTGTAATCTATATTGATGATTGTAGTGTTTTTATTTATTGATTTTATAATCAGTGTCTTATATGGGTTTACGCTAGAGTACAAACCGATAAAAGAAGTATCGGTTTCCACATCAAAGTCTATAGAGAAATTGCCCGATTGATCTACGAAGGCTTTCTGGCTAACGTGTTCGCCAGTAATTGGATGTGGAATAGTAACGGTGACAAAAATACTATCCTTCTTAATACCAGCGGGAACGGTTATTCTTCCCTCAATCTTAGCACGACCAGCGACGATTGCAGGCCTGTCCATGCGCATACCGATAGCCAGTTTACATGATAACAAGAACAAAAGGCCACATAAGAAAAAAGAGTTTATTTTAATCATCATTATTTGCTGTTGAATGTTGACAGAATTCTCGTCTAGATGTAGTTCGCTACTGTCTTTTCATTTGGTAATAATTAGCCAATAAGATAAGTAAAAATGGGTAGCTATTTTGATTATTGTAGGAATATTACACAAAAGTGTATAGGGACTGGAGACAGTGTTCCAAATACTTTGGCAGCATAACTAGCGTAAATCCGTCAATAATTGAATATTCTCTCACTACCTAGAACCATTTCTTTGGTCACAGGTTCAATCATTTAATCAGATGTCAGAAAATACAATTCAGTGTAAACGATATGGTCAGTATCGCTGTTCCTAGATAAAGAGAACTGGGTACAGACCGTTAAAATGAAATTTGTCAAAGTAAATCGAGCCGTATTAAGAGTGTTACAGGCGCAGGGTTACAATGTGCTGGTTTCGCCTGTGGATATCCAAGATCCCCAAAATATTACCTGGAAGGCCATGACGGTAACCGATGTGGATAGTTGGATACGCTCACTCTATTGTGGGCACAAATCTACGGGTCGTCCCAATATTCTCGTTATCGACTATGTACTGGCCAATATTTCTGAAAAGTATTTATCCGGCAGTGTGTTTATAGAAAGTGATATGGTCCATTAACGACGGTGGTGACGCTTCTATCAAAATTCCTATGCGTTTTTATTTTAGCACTAATATAGGGTTGGAAAAGACTTTTGAACCATATGGCCAAATAATTGGACCAATCTGCAAAAAGATAAAGCTTTTTGATCTGCAATTTTGAATGATCAATAGAACATTTAAAAAATAAAATCATGGGTTTATCAACTTTGGGTATTTTTCATACCGTCATTGGCATCATCGCCATTATTGCAGCAATTCTTTCACTTATTAAAAACGGTAAAATAAATCTGGATACAACGACCGGAAAGATCTATTTCTACTTCACATTGATTTCCGCATTGACAGCTTTAGGTCTATCAAGTGTCAAAGGCCTTAACCCTGGACATATTCTGGCCTTACTGATCGTGATTTTGGTCGCTGTAGCCTATTTTTTATATACCAGAAAGAAGGTCAATAACAGTTACCGCCTCATCGAGAACTTTTTGCTATCCTTCAGTTTTTTTCTTTCCTTAATTCCCACGGTCAATGAAACCCTTAGCCGGGTGCCTGTTGGAAATCCGATTGCATCCGGACCAGAAGACCCCATCATCGGCATCACCATCCTGATCATCCTAATTTTGTTTATTATTGGTTCAATAGTACAGTTCAGGCAGCAAAAAAGGATAAACAAGCAGGGTATGACACGTTAAAAAAAGTCTATATAGCCAGAAAAATATCCGAATAATCAACATGTATGTGGATTTGATTGCTAATTTTAACTACTTTACCTCCATAAAATCAGGCATCCTAGTTTTATGGAGGTATGATGCAAAGTACTATGCCATTTTAACAGAGGCTAGTTCAGGGGCATGTTGAATACGCTGTATTCGCTGGCAACAATGATGGTCATATCCGAGTTACTATAATAACTATTTTACATGGTTACAGACTATAAGAAATTTGATCTCTTTGGAAAAACCCTTATTCAGAAGGTGGATTTTAAATCACCTTTTAAATTTGCTTTTCCTGTTGCAGAGCAGGCATGCTTTCTTTATATGCGAAAGGGGCAGCTGACGTTTCAATCTGAAGGTCAGCAGCAGAAAATAGAGGCCCACCGTTCGCTGTTATTGAACTGCCTGAGCTCCGATAAACAGATCCAGGAAACCAGCCGGGAAGCTGAGGGGGAAATTGTTATCGTCACCTTTCATCCCGACATCCTGAAAAAAGTATATGATCGGGAGATCCCTTTGATTTTTAAGTCCAGCAGCGAGGTAAGCAACCAAAACAGTAGTACGATCAATAACAACTTCTTAATCCAAAAATATATTGAAGGTCTGCTTTTTTACTTTGACAATCCGTCTTTGGTCAACGATGAACTTTTGGTGCTGAAATTGAAGGAAATCATCCTTTTACTAGCCCAGACCAAAGATGCAGCCCATATTCAGGTTATTCTTTCCCAGCTTTTCTCCCCAGCGGCTTATTCCTTCAAACAGATTATTGAAGCCAACCTGTTTCAGCAGTTCGGGATGGAGGAGCTTGCACAGAAAACAAACCTGAGCATTTCTTCTTTTAAACGGAAATTTAAAAAACTGTATGATGACTCGCCAGCCAATTATATCAAATCCAAGAGATTGGAAAGGGCGGCAGAACTGCTCATTGCTTCCAGTGCACGTATTACCGATATAGCATTTGATTGTGGGTTCAACGACCTGGCTAATTTTACGAAAAGTTTCCATGAACGGTATAAGCAAACCCCAACAAATTACCGGTTAAAGGGAGGATAATACTTTTCCTTAGCGTTAATCCAGTACGGCAGTGAGGGTAGGATTCATCACATATTTTCCGTTAGCTGTCCTTTCGATGAAATTTGACAGTTGGATATCGAGTACTAGGGCATGCGTATCATTTGGCAGGAGCAGCTTGTCACCGGCGATATTGATCGCAATATATGGCCCTTGTGGCATCTCGATAGGATGGGAAGAGCCATCCCTGACGATTTGATTGCCAGTCGGGGCTACCTCCAGCATAACCTCCTGTATGGTACCATGGGGGACATGGCCACTTGCGATGACGCTATCCCGTTGTACAGCCAGGATGTTTAATCTTTTATTTGCGTCAATTTTTCCACCACCTGCAGACGTGCGGGTCCATATCTGTTGGATCTCGAGATAGAGTGCATCATACTGATCACCGCTATTTTTTAATTTGACCTTTACCTGCGCCTGCTCGGGCATGGGGCTATCATCCTCATGGCAGCTGCCCCAAAGTATCAGTAGGGCGATTCCCACCAGGTAAAGCAGTGCAGTCCTGCATCGGGCAATTAACGGTGTATTCGTTGAACTAAAAATAAAGGCCATCATTCGTTTTTTGATTTGAACACAAGAACAGCGTGGATCGTTTGCTTTTTTTTCAAAGATATACATTACCCAAAAGTCGGTTTTGGCTGGCGATCACCTCATCCCACTATGCGGTTATCAAAACCAGTATTGATTCATCTGTTGTAAAAATAAGACATCCGTTATCGGATATTTTGAACTCAATACAGCATCTATGCCACATTGAGGACATAGCGCAGTCTCACCCCCGCTAGGCTCTATCATCCAATCCACAATCTCATCTGGCGAAAATGTACTTAAGCAATAAAAACATCCACACAAAGTATTCGCCTCTATTTCTGTTCGGTGCATAGATGAGGCAAGGTGTGCATCGTTTAAAAATGCAGCATTATATTTTTGATGGTTATTATTCACCCCTTAATGATGTTTTTAGATTAGAAAATCATAATTTGAAATCAAAACTAGTTTAGTGCAGCTACTCGCTAAGCATATTTTAATCCAGCACCGTACTTTTTGTCAGACGAAGTAGTCAAGCTCATCCGATAGGCTTTAAGACTTAATCCTTTATGTCTTTTGAAAAACTTGTTGATGTGACTTTCATCTGCAAAACCAAATTCAGCTGCAATCTCATGTACTCTTCTGTCGCTGAAGCGTAAACGATGTTCAATCTGTCGAATGCGATAGCAGGAAATATAATGCTGCATGGATTCATTGCACTGCTTGCGGAAATAACTGCCCAGGTAAGTTGGCGACAAGCCGAATTGTTGGGCGATGGTTCCAATTTTCAGACGGTCGGGACAACGGATATGCTCCTGTATGTAATTCAGTATATTTAATATACGCACATCTACATTGGCTGAAAGATTTTCCGGTTTGATAATCGAAATATTTCTGGCAGCAATAACGATAATTGCATTGACAAGGTGTCTTAACAGATCTTCCTGATAAACATTATTCTGACCAACGGCAGATCGTATAACCTCAATTAAAGAAGCAATCGCCAGTTTATCATCCCTGTTCACCAAAATAGATCCAGAAAGATGGGACGCATAGTATAATAAACATTCAACATGGTCTATGCTTTGCCAACAGTACGTCTTGACATAACCTGGCGCAAATCGTACAATCATAAATTCGCAAACATCTTCGAGATCAAATGTATGATAATCCTTGGGTGTGATCAGAAAAAGATCCCCAGGGGTGAAAGCCACACGGTTACCATTGATGCCGTGGTATCCCTTGCCCGATATAACATAGACAAATTCAAAAAAATTGAACTGTCGGTCCTTTAAAGGACAGCAGTCCACTTTTTCATAATACACCTCCAATGATTTGTAGAAATTCTCTCCGGCCATAAGCACAAAGATACCCAAATAGACTTGAAATGTACCTGTTTTAGCAGATTTTATAGGTCTATTTTTGTATCAATCAAATAAAAAGAAATGAAAGCAATTGTCCTGAAAACATTCGGCGGAATCGAACAGCTATCCTATGAAGAAATTGAAAAGCCTGAAATAAAAGCCAACGAGGTATTGATTCAGGTGAAAGCGTTAAGCATCAATCCGGTTGATGTAAAAGTGCGTAACCGACAGGCACCACTGGCCGAAGATCTGGCCAGATATCAGCCCCTGATCCTCGGTTGGGATATTTCAGGAGAGATTATTGAAAAAGGGGCGGTGGTCACTCAGTTCGCTATCGGAGACGAGGTATTTGGAATGGTCAATTTCCCTGGCCATGGTAGAGGCTATGCAGAGTATGTCGCGGCAAGCGCAGACCAGCTTGCACTGAAACCTCAGCATATAACCCATACCGAAGCGGCTGCAAGCACCCTGGCGGCTTTGACTGCCTGGCAAGCTTTCGATAGCTACGGTAAGTTGAGGCCAACGGACCGCGTTCTTATCCATGCAGCATCTGGAGGTGTGGGCCATTTTGCCGTTCAGATCGCCAAGTATATCGGAGCACATGTCATCGCCACAGCATCAGCAGCGAATAAAGATTTTGTTTTGGGATTGGGGGCAGACGAATATATTGACTACAGAAGTACCGCCTTTGAGAAGGTGCTGCAGCCGGTTGATTTTGTTCTTGAAGCCATCGGCGGCGTTAATTTTCAAAAATCAGTGCAGGTACTGAAGCCCTTCGGAACAATAGTGACCTTACCTTCGGGGTATACCGAGGCCGATGTATGGAAAGCCCAGGAAAAGCAGCTTCATGCCTGTTATTTTATGTCGGTGTATTCCAATGGGGACGATATGCGTACCATCGCATCGCTATTGGAAAAAGGGGGGCTGAAACCGTACATTTCCCATATTTTCGAATTTGATGAATTGGGGAAGGCACATCAGCAGCTTGAAACAGGTCGTACCGTTGGTAAAGTTGTCGTTAAATTATAAGCAAAGATGCATAAGTCAACATAAAGTATATAAGATATATGCACTGTTTCATAACGTGTATAATTTTTATAGAAATGCGGAGTTCTAAAAGACGTCGCATTTCTATATTTATTTAGCATGACGGCTTCTATCACCCAGGTATTTACGGTGGATGGTGCTGTAATCATGTCCCCAAAAGTTTAAAGAAAAGCTTTTGGGGACATTTTATTGGCATAAGGCTTAGCTTAGGCTTTCTACCGGCTTAACAGCGGGTCACTCTTTCCACTTTTTCCGGCTTCAATACGTCCCGCATATTGTTCTTCAAATGTGTTGACATCTTTACAGCTGATACGGAAATCATACCAGAAGCTTTGTTCAGAAAGATCAAAATGCATTGTCGTTGACGCACCAGCTTTGAGTTGGATTTCCTTTCTATCCTTACCATAGCTGATATCTTCCAGCAAAAGACTGTGGCTCTTGCTATCGTGATTTGTGCAGGTGAAGGCCAGGCGGCCAGTAAAAGATGCGCCGTCCTTACTTTTCTCATAAGTGCAGCGAATATTGATGTTGGGGCGTTGTGTGTCACCTTTAAACATACGGTAGAAGCCATTCGGACCATACACCTCAAGCTGAAACAGTCCCTTGTCAAATTCCCGGATAGACCAGCTGTCCGTGATGCGATCCCCCGGAGATACCGCGTAATTACGGGAAGTTCCGGCTTCACCCTTATAAGGCCTGCCATGGTATACGGTAAATGGTGAACCTGCTGAACGCGCGCCAAACGTCTGATTGGCCGCTTCAAAGGTCAATTGATACGTTCCTCCCGATAGGTATTCGCCATGTACATAAAGCTCATAAGGAAGAATGCAGGAGTCACGCAGCCCTTTTTCTTGTTTTGGAAAATAGGGCGAACGGCCGGGGTCCTTTTCGATCTGTTCGATCTCTTCAGACGTTAATGCTTTGAACCCCATCGGGAGGTCTTTAAATTTGGCCTGATGGATCTCTTTGATAAAAGGCTGACGATCCAATGCCAGTGGTTTTTTGATGACCTCCCCATGGTATGGTCTAAAAGCAGAGGTGAGGTCGCCACAGACCGTCCGCCTCCAGCTGCTCACATTGGTTTCCCTGGGCTCTTTGTTGAATTTATGATGGATGAATTTTTCTAAAAATTGCAAGCTTGACGTATGGTCAAACACCTGGGAGTTGACCCAGCCGCCCCTTGTCCAAGGCGATGCAATAATTAAAGGGACACGATATCCTAAACCAATACAGCTTTCTCGTCCGCTTTCTGGGTAATACTGTTCGTCACGGCGCACAAACTCTAATTTTGCATCAATACCTGCCGATACCTTACCACGCTCCGTTTCATAAGGATTGGGGGCGGTGAAAGGGGCAAAGTGATCAAAATATCCGTCATTCTCATCGTAGGTAAGTATAAAGATTGTTTTTTTCCAGACTTCTGGATTTTGGGTGAGGATATCCATGATTTCACTCACATACCAGGCTCCAAACCAGGGGGAGTCCGGATGATCTGAAAAAAGCTGGGGCGGGGCCAGCCAGGATACGGTAGGTAGTTTCCCTTCGGCAACATCTTTTCTGAACTGATATAACACATCGCCTTTTGGAATCTGCAGTTCCCGCTGCTGATCACCCGCTTGGTAGTGCATCGTTTCGAGTTCCATATAATCAGGCTGGGCACTGTTATTGACAAAAGCACGACGATGAATATCTTTGGTTCGTTCATCAAGCTTTTCAAAATTCTCCGCCGTATATTGCTGCAGTTCTTCAAGCACATGGGCAAGTTCCTTATGCAGCTTTTCCAGCGTATCCTGATCAGCTGCATTGGCCAATTTCTGTTCGAGCTGTTCTTTCTTTTGTGCGAGCAGCGTTCTATAGCGTGGACTGTATTTGACCTCATATTGTGGGAAATACTCCATGGGGTTGCAGCCAAAATTCGCCAGCCAGCTATTGGCCTCACCACTGTAGCCGGCACTGCTCGAGGAAATCTCGTTTTGGTATATTTTCCAGTCCACACCGAGTTCTGAAAGTCGTTCTGGAAAGGTTTTCCAGGTTGCTTTACCGCTGAATTCTGAATCGCCATTCCAGACCAGGGCTTTACCGTTCAGGTTTTCCCGGATATTTCCTGTCCAAAAATAGAGCCTATTGGGGTTGGTACCCGTAATACTGGAGCAGAAATGTTGATCACAGATCGTAAAAGAATCTGCTAGAGAATAGTAAAATGGAATATCTTCCCGTGTATAATGTCCCATCGTTAGGGGAAGGTCTGCAAACTCTTTAAAGCCGGAGTGTTTGACATCTAGCCATTTATCCATTTTTCCATTATTCCGCGCATCCGTCTGATCCGTCCAATTGTGGGGAAGGCATCCCATCCATGTTATTTTTGAATCTTTGATATCCAATCGGAAAGGAGCATATGTTTCCCCTGTTTTTTGCGTCTGTAGCCATACCTTGAGCCCGTTGGGCTGGCAGATTGCTCTCGGATCGTTGAAGCCCCGCACACCCCGCAGCGTACCGAATGCATGGTCAAATGACCTGTTTTCCTGCATTAGCAGGACCACATGCTCGGCATCATAAAAAGTACTGCCCAAAGCAGGATTGATTGCCATTGCTTTTGCAATGGCAGATGGGATAACCTGAGAAAGCGACGCTCCTCCAGCAAGCATTGCTGCTTTTTTTAGAAAATCTCTTCTTGTGTCCATGTTTTTTTATTTGATTAGCCACATACTGGCATTCACATTGTCCCCCTCAGGAAACTGTCTCTTTAAAGCTACATCCAAATTAGTCTCATTGTATTGAGATTCCGCTAATGGATACTGCCAACGTTTGGGTACTTTACCACCATTTAATGTTCCGGGACCAACACGTAGGGTTGGAGTTCCTGTGCGCCGTTGTTCAAAGAAAGGTTCCCAGCCCGAATTCATATAGAAAGCAATGTATTTCTGCGTCCATATTTTTGTCAGCGGATCACCGGTGGTCAATTTGACAAGATCACTATTGAGGTAATCTGTAACGGCGGTTCCCGTGATTTTATAGAAAGCCATTGAAGCCGTTATTCCATTTTGATAATGGGCATTGCTATCTCCATTAATCCAGCCCCGTTGGATAGCCTCTGCGATCAGGAATTCCTGTTCCGCATAACTTAAAAAGATCATCGGTTCATTTACCGGATTACGAAGATCAACATATCTTCTGGCAATTAATGACGATTGTGCCGCAGTGGACTGCTGATCGGCAGGTGAAAGGCCAGCATCAACACCTTTATAGTTTGCAAAGACACCCGCAGTTTTACCAGCTATAGGATCGCCAAAGGAGAATAGACGCGGATCTTCTCTTTTCTGCAGCATCTCTACAAAAGACTGCTCCAATGATACTAAGGTCGAAACGCTTAAGTGCCCAGCGGTAGGATAGTAGTTTGAAGGATCAGAGGTGTTGAAGACCAATTGTGCATTATCACCGAGACCCGTCATTAAAGGATATTTTGCAGGATCGCTGATGATGGTTTGAAATTGTTGCTTGATGGCTATCTTCGTTTGGCCTTCTTTTTTTGATAGATGGATCAGCAAGCGGAGGCGGTAAGCATTGACCAATTTTTTCCATTTGTTGGCATCACCATCATAGATAATATCTCCATCTATAATTCCATTTGCAGCATCTAGTAAGGAGTTTGCCTTTTCCAATTCCTGCAGTAATCCTTCATAGATATCTTCTTGTTTGTCATAGCTTGGCGTCCGGCCATCCTGTTCAGCACGAAGAGCATCTGTATAGGGGATATCACCGAATGTTTCTGTCATTTGTGCAAAATAGATTACGCGGAATAGATGCACAAGGCCCTGATAGTTTTTGTTGTCCATAACAAGAGGTTCCAATTTGAGCACTTGGCGTAATCCATTATAGTTGTCAAATGAACCGCGGTTCCAATTGTAATTGATAGATTCATTTGGACGTTCATAATAAGTGAGATGTCTCGATGCATAAGCCGCACTGATGGGATTGTTGTTAAAGATATGCTGACAGATATAGGTCATTAACAAAGCTGGTGTAGCCTTGGTTGGTTTATTGGGATTGTCTTGATAATAATCAAATTTTTTGCAGCCAGTCACCAAAGTGAATATGCAAATAATCAATAGAATAGCTGTTTTTTTCATGATAAGTTCTTGCATTTAGAATTTGAGATTGACATTGAAACCGATATTACGTACCGTTGGTTCTGCAAGTTGTAAGTCACTGTATCCGTCAGGATCCATATAAGGAACCTTAGACCATAGTAATAAATTGCGTCCTACCAACGAGAAACTTGCTGTTTTAAATGGTGTCTTGGTCAGCAGATTGCTGGGGATTTGATAGCTAAGCGTCAACTCGCGCAGTTTGACAAATGTTCGGTCGTAAAGAACAGACTCATCAATTCCGTTTGTATAAGTAGCAAAGACCCAATCCACATAGTTTACCTTGCTTTCATTTGGAGCGAATGTGCGGCTATCGCTGGTTATATTACCTTGGGCATCATATGAAACAGCCCCTCCGGTTTGTGTTACACCGCCGGCAAGATAGGTCTTTTCCCCACGGTAAGCATCGTCCCGGTAACTGTTTGCGGTATTGGGATGCATACCTCCCTCATACATTTTTGCTTCAATACCATTATAGGTTTTTCCGCCAATACGGCCGTCGAAAGCAAAGGAAACCCCGAAATTTTTATATTGAAAGCTATTCAGGAACCCAAATTCCCAGTTCGGCAGCATATAGCCAAGATTGACTTCCTGGTTAATATATTGCGGAATTCCATTCTCATGTACGATCTGTCCGTCAGGAGACTTTTGCCATGCCCAGCCCCGATAAATATCCATTCGTTCCCCCACTTTCACGCCACCACGAATTTCTTCACCGCCGTAGTATTCAAGTACAGTATTGCGCAGCCGGGAGTAATTTAATGTAGTACTCCATTTAAAATGCTCCGTCTGTACCGGTGTTCCAGATACAACAATTTCGATGCCCCTTCGGCGGTAACGGTCACCGTTTACTTGCAGTTTGGCAAATCCGGAAGCTTCCGACAATGGCACTTCGACAACATTGTTCGTCCGGTCATAGTTGAAATAGGTGAAATCAAAACCGATCCGATTGCGGAATAAACGTAGTTCGGCACCATATTCCTGAGAGATGGTTTTGTTGGGTTTTAATCCCGGAGGACGTAACGCATTAGGAAGGTACAAAGATGGGTTTCCGTTCCACCTGCTACCGATTTCATAGCTTAGCAGCGCACTGTAGGCATTAATATCAGTCGTGGCATTTGTTACAGCACCACGTAGTTTAAAGTAAGAGACGACTTTGGGCAAATGGAACATTTCGGATACGATCAGGCTCAGGGACGCTGAAGGATAGAAATACGAATTATAAGGAGATTGAAGTGCTGATGTCCAGTCATTTCTCCCGGTCAGGCTTAACGTTGCCATGTTACGGTAATCCAAGTCAACGTAACCATAGAGACCATATACCTGTTTCTCGATCCGTTCATTCGTAGAACGGACAGGATCTCTGGAGTTATCCAGGTTGTACCATGCCGGTACAGAGAGCCCACCGGTTGTCTTTGACTCAAGTTTGCTATACTGGTCCAGCCTGGTACTCGCTCCGACACTGGCGGTAACGGTAAAATCCTGGCTTAGTTTTTTGTCATAGGTCAGCAAAGCATCACTTACAAAACGCATCCGGTTATTGCGGTTGACAGCATAATTACCATAAGGTGCTGCATCAGTGCCGTAGTTGATATAACTATAAGGGATACGGCTTTCACTGTTGGCAAAGTTTGTGGTAATGCCACCTCGAACGAGTAACTTTAGGTCATTGTTAAACTTATATTTGATATTTCCCTGCGAAACAATGACATCGTTGGTATACGCTCTTTCTTTTTCATACGCTAAAAACCAAGGGTTATTATACCAGCTGTAATTGTAGGTCAGCTGTTCCAAGTCCTCTCGGCCGGGTTTCCAGTAATTGCGCATATCACGGATGTCGACATCAGGTCCCATCCACAACACAATATTATACAGATAATTGTCAGGAGAGTAATCACTATTTGGGTAATTGGGGGAGTACTGCCTATTATAGGACAACGTTGCTTCGGCTTCAAGTTTACTGTTTAATTTAAGCTTTCCCGCCAGATTTAACGTAGTGGAATTTAGCTTGGTGTTGGGCACTTGTCCTTTCTGATACAAGTGGGACAGTGAGATGCGATAATCAGACTTGTCCGTTGAACCCGCTACACTCAAATTATGGGTTGTGATTAAACCATTCGTGAGAAAATTGTTCAGATTATTTTTTCCCCTACTGATCCATGGAAGTGGTTTCAATTTATTTGTTTCAGGATCCAGCGGACTATTGTATTGTGGTATTTCAACAAAACCGCTCGCTGTGGCCGGATCAGGCTGGTTTAATTTCGGACCCCAAACATAACCATAGGCATCGTTTATACCACCGCCTTTTCCATCGACAAAGGCATATTCACCATTAAATCCCATGCCATAATCCTGCTGTGTTTTTGGGATACGTAGGAATCCGGCCTGAAATTCCGTGCTGGAATTATAGGTGAGTTCAATTCCAGCTTTCCCGCCTTTTCCTTTTTTAGTGGTGATCATAATAGCACCATTTTGTGCCACTGAACCATACAATGCCGATGAGGCTGTCCCCTTTAATACCGTGATATTTTCGATGTCATCAGCATTCAAGCTCCACATATCAAAGCCATCAGGAGCAGGGACCCCATCGATGACGATGGTGGCAGCACCGCCTCTCAATGTAATTTCAGGGTTCTCAAATAAAGTAGATTTGGTTTTGACCTGAAGGCCCGCAACTTTGCCGACGAGACTGGAGGCAACATTGGGTTCACGGGCGGCAGTCAATGACTCTCCTTTAACATCCTGGGCCGCGTAAGCTACTTTGCGTTTCTCCTTACTGATCCCTAGGGCGGTGACAACCACCTCGGCCATGGCATTGCTGACTGGACTTAAGGTTACCTGAAGTACTTTATCTTTCGCTACAATTTCTTTTTTTTCGTAGCCTAGAAAACTAAAAATAAGTGTTGAATTACCAGCGACCCTTAATGAAAATTTTCCTTCCGAATCGGTCCGTGTGCCTATTTTACTGTCCGCTTTTGTATAGACATTAACCCCCGCGAGAGGGCCCTTGTCATCTCTTACCGTCCCCGAAACTTCAATCTGTTGGAGTTCTTTGGTAGCGGTGATGGTGATTGTGCGCGACATCTTTTGGTAGCCTAACCCTCTAGGCGTAAGAATCTTTTGCAAGGTTTCCTCCAGTGAAGCCTGTTCTACAGTAAGATTGACTGCTTCTGCCTGATTGATCAGGTCACTTGAATAGAAAAATTTATAATCAGTCTGCTGCGCTATTTTCTTTAGTACAGTTTCTAGGCGCATCTGTTTGACTGATAGGTTGATCTGTTGCCCGCTGGTTTTGGCATTTAGTCCAACGGAAAACAGTAAAATGAAGATGACTGTCAGTTTCATTCTTCTAATGATTAGATAATGGCCCGAAAAAAAACGACATAGTCGTACCGTTTCTTTACGATCACAGAAATATTCCATAATTTTGAATTGAGGTTGTTTAATAATTTTTTGAACAGCTTTTTGAACAGATTGCGGAGATGTTACCACCATCTCCGTATTTTTTGTATTAACTTTTCACCATAGGCAGCATTTTATTTGTTTTTTGTTTAACGGTAAGATGATTGCCATCCAGGCTGAAATCCAGGTTAGCAACATTCGAGAGCATATTCAGTACACCAGTTAATTTACTGTTGCGGTCCATACTACCACTATATCGACCACGAGGCAAATCACCCGTTATGCTGACTTTCAGATCATACCAATAGCTGATATCTTGCAATATTTTCACTAATGGTTCATCTTTAAAATAAAAATAACCTTCTTTCCAGGCAGTGGCGCTTTCGATATCAACTGTTTGGATTTTCAGTTTATCCTTGGCGTCTATATATACTTTTTCACCTGGGCTCATCATGATTCGTTGATCACCATAGGTCAATTGAACCGATCCTTCTACCAATGTTGTTGCAAAATGCTTGGGTTGATAAGCACGCACATTGAAGGAGGTACCCAATACCGCAATATTCAGATCACCGGATTGCACTTTAAATGGGCGTTTCTTGTCTTTTTGAACTTTAAAGAAAGCTTCACCTTCCACCTTGACAAAACGTTCGTCTGCTGGAAAGCGATTCGGAAAATAAAGTTTCGAATTGGCATTTACCCATACGGTAGATCCATCAGGAAGCTGTATTTCAAACGTTCCAGCTTTTGGAACTTCGAGGATGTTCCATTGGATAGTTTCTTCAGCCGAACTGCCATTATATACTAAGCGCCCCTTTTCATAATCAAAATTATTGTTTTTTTCATTGATGGGCTGTTGTTGATCAAAGTTCAATTTTTTACCGTTATAAAGGGTAAGACAAGCCTGGTTTTTCCCCGGAAGAATTTCTTGGTTCTCTTTTTTACTGGTATGAGTTATCGTATTTGTAGATATGTTCGGTTTATTGTGCCAAAAGACTGTGAAGAGACAGAGGATTATTACCGCGGCCGCAGCGGCAGAAAATTGCCATAGCCTGTGTACCCGGCGCCGTTTTTTTTCACTTTCCCGAAGCAAAGACATTGTCAACGCCAGTTTTTTGTCCGTAGCACAAACGATCGATTCAACAGCTTGGGGAGAACTTTCGGATCGGCCCAGCGCAAGCTGTTGTTCAATGAGATCACGAAGCTCATCCATTGATATTGGAGAACCAAAATGTCGTATCAGTTGCTCGATATCTTCTGCCGAACAACGATTGGTCATAAAATCCTCAAATAGTTTATTCAAATTTTTCTTTTCCAAGAGACTCGTTTTATATCTATTACGTGTTGCTCAGGAAAAGTCACTACAAGAAATTCAAATATTTTTTATTTTTTTTTTTGCCGGGACTATTTCACCCACATCAAAAATAGGAGGTAGGGAAGGTTTACAGGGTTCTGCAAAAATAATAATATCCTTTTATTAGCACGGTTTAAGTGGTTGCTAATCGTATTTGGCGATATTTGCAAGAGATCGGAAACTTCTTCATAACTGCGGCCTTCAATTTTGCATAGTTGGAAAACAGTTCTACATTTAGGGGGAAGTTCTGTCAGGGCATTATCGATCAATTCCCTTCTGTATTTATTTTCCAATAGCTCATCTATATGTTGGTATACGGTTTCCTGTATAGCAATGAGATATTGTTGATAATTTCTGTCCTTACTGATTTTCCGGTAAAAGTCCGTGACCATATTGGCAGCTATGCGGTACAGATAACCTTCGAAGGAACGCTCGGGATCAATTTTGCCTCTATTTTCCCAAACTTTGACAAAAACATCATGGAGAATGTCTTCGGCGATATCGGACGATTTTACGAGTTTCAGCAGATTGCCAGCCAGTTGATGTTTGTACGTATTGTACAGCCATTCAAAAGCCTCCATTTCACCTTTATTTAAGCGAATGATCCATGAAGTATAACTCAGGTCTTTTGCCTTATTCTCCATTCGGTAAAAATATTGATCGTATATTAATTGGTTGTTAACTAACTATAATCAGTTTAATTTATACATTCATCGAAATGATACACATTGGGCCTAAAAAATCAATGCATGTAAAGTATAGTACAATATTAACAAATTATGGTTGAATTATAAACGGTCGTTTAAGATCAATGCACAGAATGAGCTATTTTTCAGGGTAACTGGAGTGCCATCGTTTTTGACAGATCTGAGGAATAGGACAATTTAGGGGAAAAAACCTCTTATCGGATTTTAGATAGTCCAGATAAGAGGTTAGATCATTTTCCACTCGTGGCGGTAATGATTTAGATAATGGTTGTTGAAATATGGATATTTCCGTTTGTCGCTTTTGAATATGGGCAGGTCTGGTGGGCAAGCTCGACAAGTTGCTGTGCCGTTTCTCTGTCAATTCCCGGTATACTTACAAAAAGTCTCGCCTGTAGAAAATATGCCTCACCGGTCATTCCAAGGTCTACTTCTGCATCAACATACGTTTCTTTTGGGAGTACAGTTCCCAGTTTTTTCGCTGCTAGTCCGAGTGCGCCGATATAACATGCCGACCATCCTGCCGCAAACAGCTGTTCAGGATTAGTTCCTTTTCCGCTCAGTCCGGGAGGAGTCAACAAAATATCCAATTTTTCGTCGCTGCTTTTGGCGCTACCTTCTCTGCCCCCGATCGTGTGGGTTTTTGCTGTGTAAAGTATTTTTTCGAGCTCCATTTTTTTATTATTTTACTGTTAACTATTTTTTGTATGATACAAAGAGAACATAAAATTTTGGCTGGTAACAGCTCAAAGTAGCTTAAATGGACATATTAAAGTGCCAAGCGGATAACCGATATTTTGAAATGGACAAGATGATATTTTACCGATCTTCCAGCCAGCTCAGGAACTGGGCGGTCTTTTCCTTTCCGATAAGCAGTTTATCTTCTGTCGGTACCGTTAGTTTAACATAGAGCTTTCTGGCAAAATAATGTTCCACCTCCTTTACTGCCGAAAAGCTGATGAGATATTGTCTGTTCAGCCTAAAGAAGTCCTTGCCCGGTAATTGGGCAGCGAGCTGGTCCAGGGACTGGCTGACGTCAAAATGCTCACCTTTAAAAGTCACCATGGTCGGAGAGGTATAGTTGATATAGATAAAAGCGATCTCCTCGGTTTTCACGGTCATGTACTTATTGTTTTTGAACACGAGAAAGCTCTTCTTTTTATGCTCTTCACCACTGATCTTCTGGATCAGTTCAACCAGGTTATTTTCAGCAGTTTTCTGAAAAAAATTCTTGAAATTGTCCACTTTCTCAAACGCATTTTTCAGGTCGGTTTCTGAAAAGGGTTTCAGCAGATAATCAATTCCATTCTCTTTTATGGCCTCCATAGCGTATTCACCGAATGCTGTACAGAAGATAACCGGGCAGACGATCTTTACCGACTTGAAGATATCAAAACTGATCCCATCGGAAAGCTGTATATCCATAAAGATAAGATCCGGTGAGGCACTGTTCGAAAGGTAGTCAATGGCCCCTTCTACGCTCTGGATCTTTGCCATGATATAGGCCCCTGGGCGTAGTTTCAATATTAGGTTTTCAAGGGAACGGGCGGCTTTGATCTCGTCCTCAATTATTAGTATGTTCATATATGATGGGAAGTTTTATCGTAAATGTTTCTGCGTCCTTTATGATTCTGATCTCCTTTTCAGATAGATGAAGATAACGCTGGTTGATATTTTCAAGCCCCAGTCCGGTAGACGGTTCAGGTATTTTCCGGGGCTGAACGTTATTGCGGACAATAAGATAATCCTCTTCCTGCCCGATGGATATATGCAGGGGTTTCTCGAGTGAAACGATATTATGCTTAATGCAGTTCTCGACCAATAGTTGTAGCGTAAAGGGTGGAATGAAAGTTCCATACGTGTCAGGTACGAGATTCAGGGAAACAACCAGCCCCTCCTCAAAACGCGCCTTCAACAGATAGATATAGGATTCCATGATTTGTAGTTCCTCGCTCAGTGGCACAAGATTCAGTTTGAGGCTGCCCAGGGTGAACCGGTAAAAGTCTGCAAGCTTGATGATGAATTCCGTCGACTGACTGTCATTGCTTTCCACCATATATTTTAATGTATTGAGACTGTTGAACAGAAAATGTGGATTTACCTGCTGTTTTAAAAGTTCATATTGAGCAGCGAGGTTTGCAGACATCGAGCGTTCCAGTTCCCGCACGACCTGCTGGTTGAGGTAGGTCTGGTACAGTAGATGGATAAACATATAGAAAGTCAAGTTGATCAGTATGCCCCTTACTTCATACATCAGCATTTTAGGCCCAAAATTGAGATGTGAAAGGATGTAATACTGTAACGAGGAAAGGACGAACATCAGCACCAAACCAACCCCCAAACCCCTGAAAAGCTGGGGCGATATCACATTTTTGCGGCCTGTTTTCTTTGTATAGGCCGGTATCGAATAGATATTGTAATACCAGATCAGCAGGGCAAATCCCGTGGTTACGGCAAAGTCTGCAATCCCCTCAGCAAGAATAAAATTATGGTCCACAATTTTGGGGATCGATGTCAATATGCCCAATGATACTGAACTGATCCAGATCAGCTTATGGGAAATGTAAAATGTCGTCTTCATATTATATCTGGTACAGTATTAAGTTTATACTGCCAACAAAATTTGCTGGCATTTCGAGGTATCTGAAGAGCCAGCAAATTAGTAAAAAATGTTATTATTTATACATCGACAAGTGAACTTTCTAGCTCTCTTCAAATCGATACGACTTGACGAATCAACTGGAGCGTATCAACAGTTTATCTGGATAGCAGATCAGCCTCAATAATGGCATCCGCAAATTCTTTGGGAGCCTCCTGTGGCAGGTTGTGCCCGATCCCACCGGTCAGGGTATGGTGGTTGTACGGTCCTTTATATTTGGAGGCATAATTTTGCGGTGGTGGAAACGCTGCCCCGTTGGCATCACCTTCCAGGGTCACCGTCGGTACAGTGATATCCGGTGATTTGGCGAGTCTGGCTTCCAGCTCATCATACCGTTTCTCTCCGGGAGCCAGCCCCAGGCGCCAGCGGTAATTGTGGATCACGATAGCAACATGGTCGGGGTTTTCAAACGATTGGGCTGATCGCTGATAGGTTTCCGCATCAAAGGACCATTTAGGGGAGGCTGTTTTCCAGATCAGTTTGTTAAAAGCCTCCGTATTTGCCTTATAACCATTATAGCCCCTTTCTGTCGCGAAGTAGTACTGGTACCACCACAAGAGTTCAGCATTGGGTGGAAGCGGGTTTTCATTTGCTTTGGGGCTTCCGATCAGGTATCCGCTGACGGCCACCAATGCCGAAACACGTTCTGGCCAGAGGGCAGCCATAATATCCGCAGTCCTCGCGCCCCAGTCAAAACCACCAACAATAGCTTTATCTAGTTTAAGTGCATCCATGAAAGCAATGATATCGAGTGCCACAGCAGACTGCTGTCCATTCCGGACTGTCTTTGGAGAAACAAAGGTCGTTGTTCCATAGCCCCTGAGATACGGGACCAGTACCCGATATCCTTTTGCTGCGAGCAATTCGGAAGATTTTTCAAAACTAAGGATATCGTACGGCCATCCGTGGAGCAGTATAACGGGTTTTCCTGTCTTTGGTCCAACCTCGGCATAGCCCACATCAAGCAGCCCGGCCCTGATTTTCTTTGTATGCTGAAATACAGAATGTATTGGACTGTCCACCTCCGGCTGTTTATGCTGGGAAAGCTGCTGGGCCTGAAGTGATGATGGACCAGTTACCGAAAGTAATGTCAAAGACAGGGCAAACATCGCCTTTTTGCCAAAATTTGTTATTGTGTTCATTGTATCTGATTATTTAGTGAGGTAAATTATTTCAGCCGTATCGATTATTGCGGAAATTTTAGTGGATCAGTGTCCAATATGTCCGCGATACGCTGCGTTATGGAGTCATGGGGAGGTATTTCACCATATTCGGTGGTATATTGCAGTTTACCGTCCTTTCCGGATTTTACTGCCTCCACCCGGAGGAGCTCACCGTTGACCTTGCTCCCAAAATATTGTGGATCTTCCTGCATTTTATAGGTAACGAGTTTTAAGGAGACCTGCCCCTGATTGTTTGTCGGTTCTTCCAAAAGAGACAGCCCTTCCCGGTTCCCATATAGCGCCGACATGGTCTGCCGGTCAGGGTTAAAAGAAGATGAGATGAACTGCAGTTTGCCTGGTTCAAACATGAACCGTATTTTTCCGTTATCTTCAAGTTGCGCCCCCTTGCTGCATGCAGCGAATATTAAGCTGCTCAGCAGTAGCATGGATAGGATATTTTTCATTTTGTGACAGTTTTTAGATAGTGTTCGATCAGTTTTTTGGAGTTCACTTTTGGCGGAACATTGAACAGGTAACCTGTCGGTTCTGCCAGCTGTCTATGGCAGCTGATGCAGGACTGCTGGGCAAAGAGTGCGGTTTTTCCGGTCGGTTTTAACTCCTGACCATTGAATTTCGCAAATCCCCAGCCTTCGGTATCTGTATAGGTTTTTCCATCTTTAACCATGTATTGCATGTTCACAAAATCACCGGGTACAATATCCCCATTTGGTTTCCGGGTCTGTTTGAAGACCGCCTTAGCGACTGCGCTGCCATCAGGCCAGGGATGGAAGCTTTCCTCTTCAATGGCACGGACAGCGATGTCATTTCCGTAAATCACACGGACCGTATTGTCGATGAGTGTGCTCATCCCGATCACCTTCCAGTTCTTAAAATCAGCATTGTACCGAATTCCGTTCGGTGACACTGGTGTATTGGTAGGTGATGTCTCCTTTACCTGCTCTGGGCCATGATGTGCTGGTATAAAACTATCTTTTGCAGATAGGGACAGGGCATACTGTTTTATGGTCGCCACATCAACTGGAGAAAGTTTCGAGCCTGGATGCGTGAGCGCATAGGAGGGCAGGGGCATCTTACCTACGTTTATCATGTTGTAAATGGCGTAAAACTTACCTTTTTGTTCCGCATCGGAAAGCTTATCCCACTCGGAAAAATTCATCACTTCACGTGCCCGTTTTATATCTTTGTTTACGATCCACGATACCGGGGCGATTTTGTCAACGAAGGACAGCTGCTGTTCGTTGGAGTGGCAGTTGAAACAGGAACGTTCCAGGATCAGCTCGACCTGTCTGGGGACATTCCGCATGTGTCCGGTCACCGGTTTCTGTTCGACTGTTCCATTGAAAAATTGTAGGACGATAAAGCCCGTCACAATGCAGAGCAGTGTAGTGGGTATCAGTCGGATTTGTTTTACGTATTTCATGATGTTTGCGCTTTTGTTGGGTTAAAATTACGGTAAGGCCCTACGTTGGAGAAGCTCAAAACCGTTGAACCGGACATATTTCGGGTTGAATTCTTCTTTTGTATCCTCGAAGCGGACAATCCGCGATCTATAATTTTATGTTGGAGGCATCCAGGATCACCCCAGATTTCCTGTCCTGTTCAAAAGCGATGATTTCCCAGGCATTATTGCTTTCCGGAAGCTTAAAGGAAAAACTGTCCTGTGCTTTAAGCGCCCGGCTCTGCAGGTCGCGCACCACCTGTACATGGGACAGCGCTTTTCCGGCATTCTCTCCCGCAGATACCTGCGAGGAAGCGTGTTTTTGGACGAGCGCCATCAGGATATCCGAGTTTTTGAATGTTGAGGCAGAGCGGTAGCCGACCTGGACATTTTTACCTTCGGTTTTTAGTACTTTGAGACTAAGGTTCTCTGCATGAGATTCCAGCATGGCGGACTGGATGCCGCTGATGACTTTGCCGGTTTCCGATCCGACCATTTCCTGTCTGCCATTGATGACCATCTGTGGCGTATAGAGCGTGCTGAGGTTCATCCATGTGGCGTACTGTTTCTGTCTTTCTGTAAATTGGTTTTTGCTAAACCGGTCCTTCCAGCCCTGATGGTCCCAATAATCGACGTGGAAGGCCAAGATGTAAAGTTTTTTGTTCCGATTGTCCTTTTCAAGTTTTGCAATCAGTTCATCTGCCGGCGGGCAGCTCCAGCAACCCTCTGAGGTAAAGAGTTCCACCACCGCAAAGCTTTTGTTCAGGTTGCTGTTTTTAATATTTTGCAGTTCTTTATCCTCACTGAATCCTTTGAATGCCATGATCAAGGCAATGATCAAGGGTAGGCTTAGGACGTACAGTATTTCTTTTATTGATTTCATGTTCTAAATTTTAAGATGCCTGGATTCTGTTGTTTAATTGAAGATTTTGAGGGAGAATCCGAAATCCTGTGGCGGAAGGCAGACCTGATCGCTGCACTGCATAAACTGGATGGTTCCCCGGATTGTTCCGTTCTTGCCTTTGAGCCTGATCTTCTGACCGAATTCGACCTCGTTCTCAAAATAAGTGACCGGCATGCCCAGCAGATTTTCAAACTTTTGGCGTGGCGTGGGCTGGGTCACATTTCCCAGCAGCTGGTAAGACGGGTCAGGCTCGAATTTAAAGTTCATTTTGATCGGGCTCTGGGCACTGTTGCCCAGAGCGTACATATGCCATCCCGGTGGGATTTTGGCTTTCATCAGAATTTCCCCCTCTTCAGGAGATTTTCGTTTAAGTGAACATTCCCATGTCACCTGACCGGATACAGTCTGTGTTTTCGCATGTGAGCAGAACATCATCAGAACTGTCATCGCTAAAATTGCTAACCTGTTCATTTCTATATTTTTTATTTGTTAAACCTTAAGTTCTTTGTACAAAGAGAGGGAGGAGAAATATATGCAGCCTCCGACGATTATTTTCGCAGGGGTTTAAAGGCTGCTCGTAGTTCTTCCGTAAAGATCTGTGGCTGTTCCCATGCCGCAAAATGCCCTCCTTTTGGTGCTTTATGATAATAATATAGAGAGGGATAAGCGGCTCTGGACCAACTTTCCGGAGCTTGGTAGATTTCATGTGGAAATACAGAGATGGCCACCGGAACCTTTATGCGCGCTGTTTTCTGATGCTCAGCACTGAAATTGTTATTGTTATTTTCCCAGTAGAAGCGGGATGATGACGCTCCGGTATTGGTCAGCCAGTACAATGTAATGTCATCAAGGATCGCGTCGCGGCTGATAACCTTTTCAGGTTTCAGGTCACTTTCTGTCCATTCAGCAATCTTTTCATATAAAAAAGCGGCTAATGCACTTGGAGAGTCGGAGAGTAGGTAGCCGGTGGTCTGAGGTCTTGTTACCATTATCTCACCATAAGCTGCGTTTCTTCCAAAGAAAGCACGCATTGAAGTATATGCATTAACTTCGTCCTGAGAAAGGCCTGCCGGAACAGGATCCCCAGCGTTGATCGATTTTACCAGTTCTGCGGGAATTGTGGCCGGCATGGTCAGGTGGATACCCAATAGTCCCGAAGGAGCCTGTCTGGCAAGGGCGTTGGAGATTACCGATCCGTGGTCACCACCTTCAGAAACATATTTTGTGTACCCTAGGCGTTTGACCAGTGTATCCCAGGCTTTGGCAACACGGTCGGGATTCCAGCCAAGCTCTTTTGGGATTTCCGAAAATCCATATCCCGGAATCGCGGGAATGATCACATCGAAGGCATCCTCAGCTTTGCCACCGTAGTGAACAGGATCGGTAAGCGGACCGATTGCGTCAATAAATTCCAAGGGCGATCCTGGCCATCCATGAGTGAGCACAAGGGGTAATGCAGCTTTTTCTTTCGAACGTACATGGATAAACTGGATATCAAGCCCATCGATCCTGGTGACAAATTGTGGCAGGGCGTTCAGCTTGTTTTCAAGTTTACGCCAGTCATAGCCATTGCCCCAGTAGTCGATCAGCTCCTTTAATTGCGCCAATTGAATACCCTGTGATTCGTCATTCACTGTTTCCTTGTCCGGAAAGCGGGTCTCTGCAATACGTCTTTTCAGCTCATCAAGTTTAGCCTGTGGAATATTGATCTTGAAGGGTCTGATACTTGTATCAGATTTCGAAATTTCAGCTTTTTTTCTGCTGTCCTGCGCGTTCGTAAGTTTAGGAATGCTGAGTGCGAATGTCGCCATCATCAGGATTGTTGTCATTTTTGTATTCATTGCTTTTTTGTTTTAGATTTTTACAATCTGGTTTCTTTTGTTGCAACAAATGTATGCGAGGGAGTTTTCGCATTAAACAGACAATCGGTTCAAGTGGACATATTTACAACCGAACTGGAAATTTTGGGGCATGAGCAGACAGTTCCATATTCAGAAATGGGCTACTGGTCATCTGTTTTCTGTACTACTTTTTTTCTATGCTCACGACCCCAGGAGATCATCTCCTGGATGATCTTACCAAAAGTTCTGCAGTAATCCGTTGGCTGATATTCAACGAGCACAGGAGTGTCCGGATAAACCTTTCGCACAAGAAGTTTGTTCAGCTCCATATCCTTTAATTCTTTTGAAAGCATTCGGGTGGTAATGCCCGGGATGCTCCGTTCGATCTCCCTGAATCGACGGTGACCATTACATAGTGAGTTGATAATCGGAATTCTCCATTTTCCACCAATAAAGTACAGGGTGTCCTGTAAAGCTCTGAGTTCTTCGGCTTGATCTCTTTCCATGCGCTTGATTTTGGTATACTTTATTATACTGGTTACAAATATATACCAAATACAAGATATATTTGCATAAAAAAACACATGAAAAATTTAACAGATAAAATTGTACTGATTACCGGAGGAAATAGCGGAATCGGTTATGCTACAGCCAAAGAGTTCTTGGAGAATGGGGCAACGACAATTATTACGGGCAGAAGAAAACAGGCTATAGAAGAGGCGGCCGCTCGGATAGGGGGACAGGCTATGGTCGCAGATCAGTCGAAGGTTGCAGATATAGAACATCTGGCCGAGGAAATCAAAAGGCAATACGGAAAACTCGATGTTCTTTTCATCAATGCCGGGATAACCGGGGAAGCAAGCCTGATCAGTGATGCACAAGAAGACAACTTTGATCATGTGATGGACATCAACCTTAAAGGAGCCTATTTTACATTGAGCAAATTGATTCCCCTGCTCCAGGATGGAGCGTCCGTCATCTTCCTTTCATCCAACGTCGCATCAATGAATAAGCCGCAGAGCTCCGTTTATCAGGCGAGTAAAGCGGCGCTGAATACCATAGCGAAAACAGCGGCACTGGAACTTGCTGACCGAAAGATTAGAGTAAACACGGTAAGTCCTGGCCCCACGCGCACGGCGGTCCTAAATAAAAGTTATGATTCCCAGACAGCGGATGGTATATGGGATGATCTGGCGCAGGTTCTTCCGTTGAAAAAAATTGGAATCCCCGAAGACGTTGCAAAGATGGTTGTATACCTCGCCTCAGATGCAGCGTCGTTTATAACGGGCAGTGACTTTGTTATCGATGGTGGCATGAAAATAAGTTAAAATTGTGGCATGTATACAGGGGGGCATAGATGGTTATTCAGCCACAAAACTTTTAACGCTGCGATTGACCAGTTCATGGCCAAAATTGTCCAATTCAGCTATTTTAGATGTGCATAGCCCTGATGAACGCTTTAAGTTTGCCACATAAACATTAATAAAAAGTCAGATGAAAACACTTAACAAAGTTACAATTGCAGGAGCACTATGTTTAAGCCTATTTTCCACCGTAGCATTTTCGTGCAGTGATGAAAATGATTATCCAGCAGGGCAGGAGGCCCCTTCTGTAAATCATGCTAATGCAAAGACCAATTTCATTCAGGTGAAAGGAACAGCTTTCGCTTATCGAAGCTGGGGTAAAGAAGGGGGAATTCCTTTGGTATTGCTACCAGGAACTGGCGGTTCAATGGATGATTGGGATCCAGCTGTGACAGATGGTTTAGCGAAGCATTATAAATTGGTCATATTCGACAATAAAGGAGTATCATCTTCAGCAGGTACCACACCCAATACGATACAGGACATGGCCAATGATGCCATTGATTTCATCATCGCCATGAATCTTGGAAAAGTGAACATCATGGGATTCTCGATGGGTGGATTTGTGGCGCAAAGAATTGTTTTGACAGAGCCTGATCTAGTTAATAAAATGATATTGGCTGATAGTGGACCTAAGGGAGCCATTGGGCTTTCCAATCTTCCCAATATTATTGCAGGAAGTGCCGGACTTAGCCCCGAAGAATCCTATTTGAAGTTTGGATTTACCGATTCACAGGCCAGTACTGCTGCAGGCAGGGCATCTTATGCCAGAGTTCATCAACGGATGACTGATAGAGATCCAGTGCTTAGTGATGCGACCTCAGCAGCACAATTTACAGCTGTACTTGCCTGGGCGCAGCCGGATGCAGGAGCACTAGATGAAATTAAAGCGATCAAAAAGCCCGTTCTGCTTGTTCATGGTGATCAGGACCTTCCAATTTCCATCCAAAATGCCCACAATATGAAGCAGAATTTGGAAAACGCCACCCTTTTAGAATTTCCAGATTCAGGTCATGCTGCCTTCTATCAAAACTATGAGGCCTTCTTAGCAAAAGCAGTCCCGTTTTTAGCCCAATAAACCCATGCATAGTTACAATCGATCCTATATTAAATAAAATGAAGCATTGGGGGGCAGGTTTCTAAAGTCTGCCCCCCAATGCTATTGATAAAATTTATATGGTTATCTATGACCTTACCTGATCAAGTCTAGTTCTTTTAATTTATCTAGTATCAGTTTGACAACCGCAGAGGTCCTGGCCCTATCAGTATAAGTTATCCATTCAAATGAGTCGATTTCACTCGCTGCTTTTAGTGTGCCCGAATAATCAGCAAAATAACAGGTCATCTTCACCACAGCATCAGCCTCTTTACCATCGGCAGGAGCCTGAAAAGTATCAAAATAACGGATAGAGTCATCTTGAATTTCAACGTTAAGTTCTTCCACAATCTCCCTTTTCAGGCATTCAATATCGGATTCATTGGGTTCTTTTTTACCGCCAGGCAAATAGAGTTTTGATTTTGATTTAGACAGTGCTGTTAAGACCTTTTTATCTGAAATGCTGATCAATGCAATTTTATCTATTATCTCCTTATTCATACCCTAAATTTAGTCAATTAAAATGATGTATTATTAAACAACTATCCAATCAAGTATCTATTTTAGGGGCTCATAGAACTGATTATTTATTATTTTTAAGGTGATTATTCTTCAGGAGCAGACCTTGGACCGAAATATTTCTTCCGGAACCAAAAAGCAAGATTAACTAATGCAATCAGAGCCGGGACTTCAACCAATGGTCCGATAACCCCAACAAAAGCCTGTCCGCTATTGATCCCAAATACACCGATTGCCACAGCGATGGCCAGTTCAAAATTATTTCCAGCAGCGGTAAAAGCTATTGCTGTGCTCTGTGAATAATCTGCACCAGCCTTTTTACCAGCGATAAAACTGACAGCAAACATCAGTGTAAAGTAGATAACCAGGGGAACAGCGATCCGCAGTACATCGAAAGGAAGCTGCAGTAACATTTCACCTTTAAGGCTGAACATAACGATAATGGTAAACAAAAGCGCAATTAGGGTAATTGGAGAGATCAGCGGAATGAAACGTTTCTGAAACCATTCCTCACCTTTTAAAGCAATCAGTCCATATCTGCTGATGATGCCAGCGAGAAAAGGAATGCCCAGGTAAATACCTACGCTCTTTGCAATTTCAGCGATGGAGATATCTACCGAAAGTCCCGCAACACCAAAAAAGGGAGGAAGGACGGTGATAAACAGATAAGCATAAAGGCTATATAGGAGGACCTGGAAGATACTGTTGAGCGCAATCAATCCGGCTGCATATTCCCTGTTTCCCTCAGCCAGTTCATTCCATACCACCACCATTGCAATACATCTGGCCAGACCGATCAATATCAGGCCTGCCATATATTCGGGGTAGCCATTCAAGAACAGGATTGCCAGCACAAACATCAATACCGGTCCGATAATCCAATTCAGAAGCAGCGAAGTCCCCAAAACCCGCACGTTACGGAAGACCTTACCGATCTGTTCGTAGCGTACCTTAGCCAAAGGAGGGTACATCATCAGGATCAAGCCAATGGCCAAAGGTATGTTAGTTGTTCCACTGCTAAAGCTATTGATCCACAGAGTAGACGAAGGAAAGATTTTTCCCAATACAATGCCCAGGGCCATTGCAAGAAAAATCCATAAGGTAAGATAGCGATCAAGGAATTTTAATTTTGACTTCATCTTTTAAGTGTTGATCTGTGAAAAAACATAAAACATCTCTGTTGCTATCTGTACACTTCGGCTTGCATATACCTCGTCCTGTTCCGGGCTTCCGTCCGCGCTTTTAGGATCTTCAAAAGTCACCGGAATGCGTTTTTCAGCACCTGCAATAACAGGGCAGCCAGCATCAGCCTGTGAGCAGGTCATGATCGCAGCAAAGTTTGATACAGGGTTGAATGTGCTGTCGTACTTTTTGGAAAACCCTATGATAGGTGCCGTATTCTCACTCGCCTTGATCGCATAAACTGGGTTTTCGCCTTCGGAAATCTTAAAAACAGTAAAGCCCTGGGATATCAACGTCTCAACGACTTTCGGAAATAAAGCTGTTTCCTCCGTACCTCCGGAATAACAGATGACATCCTGTATGTTAAAGAACCATGCGGCTGTCTGCGCCCATACTTGGGACAGATGACTGCGCCGTGAATTGTGTGTACAGATAAAATTCAAATTGACCTGCTGTCCTGCATGTACCTTTTCCTGAATAAAGTTAATCAATGGAAGCAATACGGCCTTGCGCTCTTCACTGACCCGCCCTTCCCAGTCAAGTAGGCTGATGGTAGTTGATAATATAGGATAGATCATAAATAAAATCTATTGGGTTAACAACATCCCGAACCCGGCGTACAGCTGGATGATTGGATAATAGGCAGGTCAGCAAGATTCTTCTTTTGCTTTTCAGCAGGAATGCCGCAGGCATCCTGAGCAAGGCATGCTGTTGTAAGCGCTTTTAAAACAAAAGTTTTTCCATTGAAATCAAGGCCGTATTTGCCGATGGTGTCGCTCTGGTATTCCACTTCGATCTCCGCATCTTCGATGCCCAACTTTTCTTCCGAAAGAGTAATAATATGCAATAGTTTTCCAGGCTTTAAACGGTGCGCGTAATCATCCGCGTTCCAAAGCTGAAAGTTCACTGTCTTTTCGTTACGGATTACGCCACCGCAGTCTATAAAGTTTTTTGTGATCTGGCCCACTTCCGTTACGTGGAAGTGTTCGGGAACAAATGTTCCATTCTCTAACTGAAATTCAACATTGTCCAATGTTGGCAGGATTTCTTTAATTTCTGATAGTGTCATTTTACTGAATTTAAAAATATTAGAATTTATATATTGCAATATTACGATGATAATGTTTAAAAAAAAGCGCTAAGAGCAGCAGCTATTTACTTTTACATCCTGATTAAAGAAGGCATTGAAGTCTTCCTGAACTTTTTTCCAGACTTTTTCATCAATACAGTAGCAAACAGATTTCCCTTCAATAGTCCCCTGTATGATACCCGTGCTTTTGAGTTCTTTTAAATGCTGTGAGATGGTTGCCTGCGCAAGACCAAGCTCCTCGACCAAGTCATTGCAGATACAAGCTTTCTTATCAATAATATATTGAAGTATGGCAATACGGGCTGGATGTCCCAGGACCTTAAAAGCTGAAGCCAATTTATTGTGCCTGTCGGCAAAAATTTCTGATTTAGTAAGTCCCATATTTAATTGTAATATCGCAATATTACGATATTATAATTAAATATCCAAATAAAAGGATGAGGAGAGCCTTGGAGGAAGTGATGGATCATCGTTGTACTGGTATCGGTAGCGAGGTTTTCACAATTGAGATGCAGCAGCTCTTCCAAGAGTTTTTTAAGGACTGCGCCGTGCACTATATATGGATTCGGCCGGGATTACAAGAGTAATTAACCTTTTGGGTATCTCGGGCTAATTTTCGAGTTCGTTCATAACGACCTTAGCCATTTCTTTGGAGCTAAATGGATTCTGTCCGGTAATGAGGTTCTTGTCCACTACAACATTCGATGTCATTGGAAAAAAAGCTTTCTTCAGGTTAGCCCCCCCTTTCATGGCGAGTCTTTCACGGACCCGGTTGGCAAGTTCATTGTTATAAGCCATCACTTCAGTTTGTCTGTTACTTAAAATTACTTAAAAACTGCCATTGTCGCGAGATTTTTCCTCATGATGATTTGAAGAACAAGATAACCCAAGATCCAGATAAAGTTTTTCATCGTCAAATATATTAGTTAAATAAGTTGTTTTGCTAAAAATATTAGTACAATTATATTTGTTTACTTATATTTGTATTGTTAACCAATTTAAAAACAATGTATTATGAGTGAGTTGAAACAGTCGAAATATATCGATATCACGACAGATTATGGCTTTAAAAAAGTTTTTGGATCAGACACCAATAAAGATCTTCTGATCGCTTTCTTAAACGAACTTTTTAGAGGCCGCAAGGTTATTGCTGATTTATATTATAACAAAAATGAGCATGTCGGAGATACAGAGGATGTTGGTACCGTTATTTTTGATCTGACCTGTACGGCTGACAATGGCGAACGATTTATTATTGAAGTGCAACGCACGGCGCAGGTTAATTTGAAAAAGCGAATGCTTTACTACAGTAGTAAATTGATAGCTGATCAGGCCCCCAAAGGCAACCGAAGAGCTTGGAATTATGCAATTAGTGAAGTCTATATCATTGTATTGATGGATGGATTTACGATGCCCGAAGCGGGTGATGAGAAGTATTTTTTGCACGATATTTGTCTATGTTATCGAGATCATGGTAAAATATTTTACGAAGATCTGGGTTTTATATATGTGGAACCCCGAAGGGCTCTATCATGCCTAAATAGAGAATTAAATTAATGATAAATTGGTTAACTTTGTTAAAGCTGAGGCAGAGTTAGTTAATGATTTGGATCGTTGGCTTTTTATACTCAAGAATATGTCTTCGCTAAAGGGACTTTCCACCTATCTGCGGAAGCCGATATTTGAAAAGTTATTTCAGTTAGCAGAGTATAGTAAGCTAAAACCGGAGGAACGAGAGATGTACAATGTAAGTTTAAGGAATAAATGGGATGCGGAGAGTATTCGGAGCAGTCAGGAAGAGCTCCTGAAACGAGCGCGCGAAAAAGCAATGGCTGAAGGAAAAGCTGAAGGAAGAGAAGAAGGAAGAGAAGAAGGAAAAGCTGAAGGAAAAGAAGAAGGAAGAAAAGAAGGAAGAAAAGAAGGAAAAGCAGAGGTAATAAAAAAACTTTTGTCTTTGAATAAGTTTTCGTTTTCGGATATTGCCGAACTGGCGAATGTCACTGTAGAGTTTGTAAAGCAGATCGAGGCAGAGACATCCAAAGAAAAATAGAACATATTACCATTTAAGGTTTTATGGCCGCTTGGACAGTAGTATCCAAGCGGCCTTTATTTTATATGGACGAGGAGCAAAAGAGACATTGATGGAGGCCAGTATCGCAGCATGGAGGATTTTTATAATGGTGATTTCCAGCCTTAAATAAATCCAAAAATGCAGGAGCAAATAAGTTTAGGAAATTGACAAGGAATAGAAACGTCTCAGTAAAGTGAAAAAAATGACGCCAGGAAAATTGACGAACATACACAAGTGTCTGATGAAAATCGGGTTCGAAATTCAATGTAGCGGCGTAGACTCCTGATTTCAGGCTGGAACGGAGATAATGCTTTCAGGACTCAATAGCTAGATTGTCCGTGTTCTTGAATTTACTAAATTGTGATGATAAAAAAATCGGTTGTATGAAAAATGAACGGATAAGGCTATTAAAACTGATAGTGAAAAAGTTTGGGTAGTGTCTAATATTGCTTAAATTCAGGCTTTATGAAAAATATGGAAATCAGAAGAGTAACCTTGCATGACATCAAACTGCTACAAGAAATTGGGAGAAATACGTTTCTTGAAACATTTTCTGAAAGTAATACTGAAGAAAACATGGTTAAGTATTTAGCGGAAGGCTTTTCTATCGAAAAGCTGACCGAAGAACTCAACAATGCGCATTCCGAGTTTTACTTTGCTGTCAATGAGCAAGACGTTGTTGGATATCTGAAACTAAACTTTGGAGCCTCTCAAACAGAACTGAAAGATAGCAGCAGCCTTGAAATAGAACGTATTTATGTGTTACGGAAATATCACGGTAAAAAGGTCGGTCAAGTATTGTATGACAAAGCAATACAGGTAGCGAAAGAAAAGAAAGTAAATTATATCTGGCTAGGTGTTTGGGAAGAAAACCCGAGGGCTATCCGTTTTTACGAAAAAAATGGATTTGTGGAATTTGACAAGCACATTTTCAAATTAGGGGAAGATGAACAGACCGATATAATGATGAAAAAAAATATGTAAAAACCAACACTGTCTCATAAAAGTGTAGGTTATAGAAATACAGCCTTGAATACCTGTAGTTCACTTTTCCTCATTTTGGTTAGGATAATCCTCGTTTTAGCAACGTGAGTATGTCTAGTTAGAATCAATTTTGTATGAATATCAATACAATTAAAAAATGGGAAATAGACAGAACGAAAAAGTTTGGTTCATTACAGGATCTTCACGAGGTTTTGGGAAAATATGGGCAGAGGCCGCTTTGAAACGCGGTGACAAGGTTGCTGCCACTGCACGTAATAGCAGTAGTATCCAATCATTAAAAGAAAAATATGGGGATCAGGTCCTCATTCTTGAAGTGGATGTAACCCAGGCTTCACAAGTGCAAAATGCTATTATTAGTGCCAACGACTATTTCGGAAGATTAGATATTGTGTTTAATAATGCCGGATATTCTTTGGTCGGCACCATAGAGGAAAGCAGCACCGATGAGGTAAAAGCCATGTATGAAACCAATATTATGGGGCCTATTCATGTGATTCAGGCAGCATTGCCTATACTGCGTGCCCAAGGTCATGGTCATATTTTGGGAACATCCAGCGCCGTTGGCATTTATAGTAATCCACTAATCGGGTATTATTGTTCTTCAAAATTTGCGTTTGAAGCTATTTACGATAGTTTATCTAAGGAGGTTGCAGCATTTGGCATCAAAGTAACGTTGATTGAACCGGGGGCATATAGTACTGAATTTGGTAGTGCCGAATCACTAAAAATAGCCAGCAAAAAACTAGCGGAATATGATGATCTGAAAAACAGCTTGATGGAAAATTTGAAGAAGCTGGAACGGGGAAACCCATTAGCCACTCCCGACGCTATATTTGCGGTAGTCGATGCTGAAAATCCTCCGTTGAGATTACTATTGGGTAAAAACGATTTGCCACATATCGAACAGATCTATGCTGAACGCATTCAGGAATGGGAAAACTGGAAAAATATTTCAGAGGCAGCCCAAGGTTAATCACCTATGATGCCCTTGGGAGCTTTTATTCGCTTTTCTTTTGCAGGGAAAAGCGGATATTGCTTAACTTGTAACCTATAATTTTTATAACATGGTTTCTAAAAAATCGAATCACTCCGTTAAAAGATTTCATACGCTGGCTGAGGTCATGGAGGCATCCGGTTTTCCACCGCCTAAGCATCCATTGATCGTTTTGTTGAACGGTGTGGACCGGCCACTTAAAGGTCATGCTCCCAGTAAATCACATGTATTGAATTATTATAAAATAGCATTTAAACCAGATGCGGGAGGAGAGCTCATGTATGGTCATACCAAATTTGATTTTAAGGAGGGCGGTTTGTTTTTTGTGGCCCCTCAGCAGATTCTCTCATCTATAGAAGCCGATAAGCAAACGAAGGCTGAAGAACAAAAAATACTCAGCCCGCAGATCACACTGCTTATAGATCCTGATTTTTTATTACAATACCCCTTGGCACAGAAGATCCAACAGTACCATTTCTTTTCTTATGCCACCAATGAAGCGCTGCACCTGTCGACCAAGGAAAAAGAAACCATGCTGTCACTTTTCAGAAATATAGAAGAAGAACTTGAAAACCGCTTAGACGACATGAGCCATCATGTGATCATCTCCCAGATTGAGCTGCTGCTAAATTATGCCCAACGATTTTATAACAGGCAGTTTCTGACCCGAAAACAGAACTATCCGAGTATTGCCGAGCGCATCGATCAATTGTTGGAGGATTATTTCAATAGCGATAAGGTCCTGAGCGGTGGAGTACCCACCGTCAATTACCTGGCTGAGCAGCTCCATATGTCAGCAAGTTATTTAAGCGATCTGTTGCGAAATCTTACTGGTCAAAACACCCAGCAATTCATTCATGACAAGATGATTTATCGTGCAAAGAATAAGCTGTCTACCACAGATCTCAGTATTTCTGAAATTGCATTTGAATTAGGTTTTGAACAGCCACAATCCTTTAGCCGATTGTTTAAATTAAAAACCAAACAGAGCCCACAGCAGTATAGAGCTCAATTCATTCGACCATAGAATTTACATATATCCCAGCTTGCTATTAAAAATGGCTACAACAAAGCTATTTTTGGATACATTTAGCAGTATCACAACCCTGAACTTTGCTTCATCAATAATATTAGACATGAAAGTATTTGTTACAGGCGCTACAGGTTTCGTAGGAACAGCTGTAGTACAGGACTTATTAGGAGCTGGTCACGAGGTTCTCGGGCTTGCAAGGTCGGAACAATCTGCCAGAAAATTAATCGAGGCAGGAGCAGAGGCCCATTATGGTGATCTTACTGATTTTGACCGACTAAAATCAGGGGCCAAGGGCGCTGATGCCGTTATACACTTAGGATTTGTTCATGATTTCGGGCGTTTTCAGGAAATGTGCGAATTGGATAAGGAAGTGATCGGTGCCATAGGAGATGCTCTGGTCGGTACGGACAAGCCCTTTCTCATCACTTCTGGCACGGCACTTTTTTCAAAAGATGGCATTACAACAGAGCAGGACCGTCGTGTCAATCACCCGCATCCGAGGATTGCAACTGAAAATGCCGCAGACGATCAGGTCGCAAAAGGCGTGCGTGCCGCCGTTATTAGATTATCTCCATCTGTGCATGGTGAAGGAGATAAAATCGGCTTTGTTCCGCTATTTATTAAAATTGCAAGGGAAAAAGCTGTTTCAGCGATCATTGGCGATGGAATTAACCACTGGCCAGCTGTGCATCGACTGGATGCGGCACGGCTTTACCGATTGGCGCTGGAGCAACCCTTTGAAAAAGGAACCAGATATCATGCAGTATCCGAAGAGGGAATAGAGCTTAAGACAGTAGCCGCTGAAATTGCTGAGCGTTTAAATATTCCACTGATCTCATTGAATTCCCAGGAAGCCGAGCAGCATTTTTCCTGGTTTACGCATTTTGCAAAGCTTGATAACCCGAGTTCAAGTGAATGGACAAGGAATGCGCTAGGCTGGAATCCCGTACATCCGACTTTATTGGAAGATTTAAAAGGTTCGTATTATTTTTCGGAACTCCGATAATCTGTATTTTTGTTCTTATCCATTTAAATTTAAAAGCAGGTAATTCCATGTCCGATAATAAACCCATTCGAATTAAGACCATTTCCGATTTCCACAAACTGCGTGGTCTGCCGGGGTCGAAGCATCCGCTCATCAGTGTGATCAATTATGAAGATATGACCGAGCAAGCAAAGGTCGGAAAACAGAGCCTGTTGTTTGATTTTTATACGATTTCGGTAAAACGCGACATGGACCACAAGTACAGGTATGGGCAGAATGAATATGATTTTAATGAAGGAGTGATGTTCTGCATGGCCCCACATCAGGTTTTAAGTGTCATACGTGAAGAACAAGGAAAGAATCCTTCCGGGTGGATGCTGATGATCCATCCGGACTTTCTCTGGAATACGGCACTTTCCACTTCGATCAAAAGATATGAATTTTTTGATTATTCGGTCAATGAGGCGCTGTTCCTATCAGAAGACGAGGAATTCAAAATGAAGCAGATCATCGAAAACATCAAGCAGGAATATCAGAGCCATATAGACCAGTTCAGCCAGAATATTATCATTTCCCAGTTGGAGACCCTGTTTAATTATTCCGAGCGTTTTTATCAGCGTCAGTTTATAACACGTAAGAAAGCCAGTCATCAGTTTTTAGAGCAGCTGGAGATCTTTCTTAATGAATATTTTGAAGGAGAACATATCCTGCGGAATGGGCTGCCGACGGTACAGCTGCTGTCCGAAAAGCTGAATATGTCAACCCAATACATGCGGGGACTGCTCAAATCGCTGACAGGACAAACCACGCAGCAGATCATCCACGAGAAGGTAATCGAAAAAGCCAAAGAGAGGCTTTCCACAACAGAACTTACCATAAGTGAGATCGCCTATGAATTGGGCTTTGAGCACTCTCAGTCATTCAACAAACTATTTAAGGCCAAAACCAATATTTCCCCTATGGAGTTTCGTAAATCCTTTAATTGATTAAAATCTTATTATTTTTTTCTACCGACCTTCACTAGAAGTTTTCCAGCGCTGTTTTGCCGGTTGGAGTTGCTAACTTAGTCGGCATATCAAATTAAGAACAATAAAAAATCTTAAATTTGAAATACTGATAAAGTCGAAATCAATAATACATAATTTTAGCACATTTTACTAATGGATTTTACTGTAGAAATTAAGGATATGGTCGCGATGGTTGTCTCAATATTATGTGGAGGGGCAATCGGTTTTGAGCGTGAATACAAAAATAAGTCTGCCGGTTTTCGTACAATAATTTTAATTTCACTCGGGTCGACCATTTTTACGATAGTCTCTCAGCATGGTGCACAAACAGACGACCGGATTTCGGCAAATATCATAACAGGGATCGGTTTTATTGGTGCGGGTGTTATTTTTAAAGATAAAATTTCAGTACATGGTTTGACCACTGCTGCCGTAATCTGGACTTCGGCGGCAATTGGAATGACAGCGGGGATAGGTTACCATGCCTTAGCCCTTTGTCTGACCCTTATTACACTTGGAGTTTTGTTAATGGTTACGAGGGTAGAGCGAATAATTGCGCAATTACAAAAGGAGCAGTTCCTGAGTGTAACTTTTCGTGACCCCAACTTCCATCAGATTGAAAATCTCGAAAGTGTTTTACAGACAAAGGGGCTTATTTTAGAACGTATTGAAATTGCTAAAGACGACGATCATTTGATCGTATTATTTAAAGTATCTGGTAAAAAAGAGCTTCTGGTAGAGATGAGCGAAACACTTGCCACACGACCGGAGATCATCAGTTTTTCTTAAATTCTTTCATAATATGAACTCATGAAGGCCATAGATTCAATTGTTTTAGCGATATATAGACTTTATTCTTTTCCTCTCCATAACGACCCATTTTATTGCGGCATCCAATTCGTCCGGCCATTTCTTCAGCCCTTCCTCTACTATAAGCATTCCAGCTTCAATACCCACCCCTTGAGCCGCTGACAAAGCAGACTTTTTTATATGGTCAACATATCCTATTGGGGGGTGTTTGCTTAGTTTCATACTCCAAAATTAGAATTAATATTTGATATTTTGCTAAAAATATTAGTTTTTATATTTTAATTACTTATATTTGTATTGTTAACCAATTTAAAAACAATGGATTATGGGTGAATTGAAACAATCGAAATATATCGATATCACGACAGATTATGGCTTTAAGAAAGTTTTTGGATCAGATACCAATAAAGATCTTCTCATTGCTTTCTTAAACGAACTTTTTAGAGGACGCAAGGTTATTGCTGATTTATATTATAACAAAAATGAGCATGTCGGGGATACGGAGGATATTGGTAGCGTTATTTTTGATCTGACCTGTACGGCAGACAATGGCGAACGGTTTATTATTGAAGTGCAGCGTACGGCACAGGTTAATTTGAAAAAGCGCATGCTTTACTACAGTAGTAAATTGATTGCGGACCAGGCCCCCAAAGGCAACCGGAGGGCCTGGAATTATGAAATTACTGAAGTTTATATCATTGTGTTGATGGATGGGTTTAGGATGCCTGATGGGGGTGAGGAAAACTATTTTTTGCACGATATTTGTCTATGTTATCGTGATCACGGTAAAATATTTTACGAAGATCTGGGTTTTATATATATTGAATTGGTTAACTTTGTTAAAGCTGAGGCAGAGTTAGATAGTGATTTAGATCGTTGGCTTTATATACTCAAAAATATGTCTTCGCTAAAGGGACTTTCAAAATATCTGCGGAAACCAATATTTGAAAAGTTATTTCAGTTAGCAGAGTATAGCAAACTAAAACCGGAGGAACGAGAGATGTACAATGTAAGTTTAAGGAATAAATGGGATGCGGAGAGCATCCGAAGTAGCCAGGAAGAGCTATTGAAAAGGGCGCGCGAAAAAGCAATTGCCGAAGGAAGAGCAGAGGGAGAAGCTAAAGGAAAAGCTGAAGGTCGGGCTGAAGGTCAGGCTGAAGGGAAAGCTCAGGGAATTGCAGAGGGGCAAGCCAAAATAATAAAAAACCTTTTGTCTTCGAATAAGTTTTCGATTTCGGATATTGCCGAACTGGCGGACGTCACTGTAGAGTTTGTAAAGCAGATCGAGGCAGAGATGGCTAAAGGAAAATAGAGTTTGTTTAATAAACGGGAGAACCTACATACTTTATGAAACAGTATCCACAGTTCATGTCACAGTCACTGCTTTTTGAATGATTTGTAGCTTTCTTGTAAATACAGGTATAGGTCATAAGTGTTCCATGACTGAATCTGATCTACATTGGGCCTATATTTTTCCATGAATTCTATAATTTCATCTTCTTTTATAGGAATAACAGACTTAATTGAATTAATATTAAAGATACTATCTACCTTACTTTCTTTTTCGACATCTTCAATATTTTTCTCCATTTTTCTGGCTCTTCTCCCGCTTTTACTTAAAAGCTCATAAAAAAATGTTATAGGCTTTCCCCCGAAAGGATTTAGGAGGGCTATAGGAGGTCTTCCTCCATAGTATATTCCTCCTTTTTTGTTTTTTTCTTTCTGTATTGCTTTCAGATCTCCTATTTCTTTATTATGTCGGTTTCTGGTTATTACGATTTCATCAAGCACGATACTTTTCTTATTTAAAATGATGGAATCTTTTAATTTGTCTCCCTGTATTAATTTTGTTTCCCAATGATCATGTCTAAATTCAATTGTATCCCCTATATTAATATTTAACACAAAATTTCCATAAGCATCGGACAGTGTATGGGCTTTAGAATTCAGATTTATTATGTTAATACCTCTTAAAAGTAATGTTGAATCAGAAGATAAAATAGTGCCTCTATATTCATTCTGTTTTTGACCATAAGTAAGTTTTATACTACTAAAAATAATGCTAATTAAAATTAGCAGGAGCTTGTAAGGACGATTATGCATGAAGATATAGCTGGTTTTGTAAATATATATTTATTATAATTTATGCTGTGCATTACGATCAAGCTGTGTGATTTGGAAAAGTATCTAAATTAAACGACGGACTTCATTATTATAATTAATCCTATAAATTGTTATAATTTATAGATTGTTTTCAGTTTATGAAAATTATTTAACAAAATTTAGCTGTGTTATTTAGTAGGTCTGCCGTAACGTTGATCCTTACCTCATCTTATTTATATAACAATCTGGATAATTGAACCATACTTTATAATTATGATGGATGATATTTAACCTTTAGAAGCAAGACGTTTATGCTACACGGTGAATATTGTTTCGCCAGGTTAATCAGTACCTTGATTACCAGGGAGGGATGTGAAATTGATAAGAAAAACTTAAAAATCAGTAAAATGTATCCGTTTTAGCTTGAAATGTATCATTATATTAGCTGATAAAGAATCTATTTTTGTAGAAGCACAATAGTAACATGTAATGACAAATAAAATATTTAATATAAAAGAGTTTGCATCCTATCTTAACGTTGTCAAGCCTAAGAATGAGGATCTCCATATTATTAATTATGAACATGAGGATAACTTACGACTGCAATCCGATTCTATTACCATTGATTTTTATTTGCTCGCCATAAAGCCTCCTTTGGAAAAATATTTTAAGAATACCCAATTTCTGGAAGACCAGGCTAAATCTTTTATGTATGTTGACTGCCCGCAAAACAATTTGCACTGGGATATCAATGCTCCTGATGCGGGCTACAATATTCTGGTAAGTGCGAAATATGTAAATAAATTGGCAAAAGATTACAATTTTGTACATTACAACAACCATGAAGCCTTATTCCTTACGACAGATGAAGAAGTTATTCTATGGGATCTGTACAAAAAAACATATGATGAATTTCAGAAGGAATTGTATTCCAAGGATATCATCATGTCCTATATTGCTCTGATTTTGTCTTATACACAAGTGTTCTATGACAGACAATTTGATTCCAGGAGTAAGGAATATAATGCTGTGATTGATAATTTTTATAAAAATCTAAAGCAGTATTTTGGGAACAGCGATGTGATTGCAGGTCTCCCTTCCGTTGCATATTTTGCCCAGAAAGCCAATCTATCACCTAACTATTTTGGAGATTTAATCAAACATTTTACGGGAGAATCACCGATCGAGCATATCCATAATTTTGTTTTAAACCAGGCAAAAGACAAACTTAAAAATACTTCACTTTCTATCAGTGAAATTTCTTATAGTTTAGGTTTTGATTACCCTAATTATTTTGCTAGGTTTTTCCGTAAGAAAACAGGTTTATCCCCAAAAGTATTTAGGGCAATGTAAGTCATACATATATGTCAGAGCAACCTAACAAGGTTGCTTTTTTTTTTTGCCTCAATTACAAATCAGTAAAATGTTTCCGTTTTCGAGTAATCTGTCTACGTTCCAGGTAGGAGACTGTAGCTAACTTTGTTTTATCAAAATAACAAGACGTTTAATTTAAAAAAGAAAATATCATGTCACAACAAAAGATCAGTATCAACAACGGAAACGGGCAAGGGATTACCTTATCAGCTATTATTAATTTCCCTGAAGGGTTTGATGAAAATAAAAAATATGCTGTCGTAGTTGTTTCCCATCCCGGCGGAGGTGTAAAAGAACAAGCCGCCGGATTGTACGCAAAAAAATTAGCGGAAAAAGGTTTGATTGCTATAGCTTATGATGCTTCATATCAAGGAGAAAGCACAGGTGAACCTCGCCAGTTGGAAAATCCTTACATCAGGACAGAAGACGTCAGTGCAGTAGTAGACTATTTGACCACACTTTCTTATGTGGATGCAGAGAAGATAGGAGCAATGGGTATCTGTGCAGGCGCAGGTTATACGGCAAATGCTGCGATTAATGACCATCGTATCAAAGCGGTTGGGATGGTGAGTGCTGTCAATATTGGGTCTATGTTCCGCAATGGATGGGAAAACAATGTACAAGATGCAGATGCAATGCCTTATTTGTTGGCCGGTGCAAGTGCCAGAACGAACGATGCAACAGAAGGATCACAGATTATGCCCTTGGCTCCAATGAAAGAGGAAGATGCTCCCAATGAAGAATTGAGAGAAGCCTGGGAATATTATCATACAGATCGGTGTCAATATCCTACTGCGCCTGGATGGGCAACATTAAGAAGCTTAACGCAGATTATTACTTATGATGCGTATAATAAAGCTGAGGCATTTTTCACACAGCCACTGTTAGCGATTGTAGGGAGTGTTGCCGGAAGTGCCTGGATGAGTGATGACCTATTAAAGATTGCAGCCACTTCAGACAAGCAAAAATATGTGATAGAAGGAGCAAACCATATGTCTCTTTATGACAGAGAAAACTATGTGAACGAAGCTATTTCACAATTGGTACCTTTCTTCTCTGAAAAATTGTAATTCAAATAAAATTAGATAAAATGAAAAAGTCAGTAAAATTCAAAGCCTTATATTGGGATATAGCAGCAGATTTATTATTCCCACCTGATTTTGACGAAAATAAAAAATATCCGACCATTATCAGTACCCATCCAATAGGGAGCTGTAAAGAGCAGACTTCGGGTAATGTATACGGACAGGCTCTCGCAGATGCAGGGTTTGTGGTATTGGTTCCGGATGCTTCATTTCAAGGGGAAAGTGGTGGCGAGCCCCGTTTTATAGAAGATCCGTCTTTCCGGGTCGAAGATTATAGCTATGCCTGTGACTATTTGGTAACACTACCTTTTGTGGATGAAAACCGTATTGGGGTATTGGGTATTTGCGGAGGCGGTGGATATTCCATCAGCGCTGCTAAATCAGAACGCCGTTTAAAGGCCGTAGTAAGTATAACCGGGGTAAACTTTGGACGTCTTTGCCGCGAAGGGTTTGCCGGATATGATCCGATTGGTACACTTGAAGCAATTGCCAAACAACGTACTGCCGAAGCTCGCGGAGCTCAACTAAGGGTAGACGGGCTATTACCTTCATCGGTAGAAGAAGGTAAAAGAGGAGGCATTACAGATATTGATGTATTGGAAGCTACAGATTATTATAAAACGTCACGTGGTGCACAGCCTCATGGTTCTACCAGTGCATTATTTTCGCACCGGGCTGCTGCTGTGGACTGGGATGCTTTTAGCAATGCCGAGACGCTACTTACACAGCCACTGTTGATTGTAATTGGTGATAAACCAGGCGGTTTCGGAGCCTATCGCGATGGACAGGAAATTTACGGCCGTGCAGCCTCCAAAAAGAAAGAATTGGTAGTCGTTGAAGGTTGGTCTCATTATGACCTCTATGACAAACCTGAACCGGTTCAACAAGCATTGAAAAGAGTGGTCCCTTTTTTCCAGGAAAATCTATAAAAGGTAATTTTATACAACGAAACAACACATGTGAAATTGAGGTTAGTGGTCATTTGGCTTTCAATGGGAGATAGGTATAAAAGTTCATGAAAATGGGGCTATCCAAACTTTTTGGATAGCCCCATTTGCGTTATGCTTCTTGCTTTAGATCAAATGTGTGGTAATTCTTATAATGTACGAGCGATCGTACAGGCGTTGCGAGTGTTGACAATAGTTCTAGATAGATTTTAGCGATCAATTTCCAGGTTGTCTGTTCCCCATAACTACGTGCTTTGAAACGATGCCATGCAAGTAATCGCTTCGATCTATATAATAATTTGATATGATCGCCCATGGTTTGCACATCATTGAAAGGAGTGAGGATTCCCCGTTCATCTGTCAGTAAATCCATCGCATGCCAGTAGGGTGTTGAGATTACGGCAGCACCGGCGCCTACCGCAAACGATAAAGTCCCGCTGTTGATCTGCTGTTCATGCTGATAGGGAGAAAGATAGATATCACAGGCTGTTAAGTATTCTTTTAATTGCTCATCGTTAATGAATTCATCAATAAAAATGATCTTATCCCGCAGTTGTAACTGATCCACTAAACTCTGTAATTCAAAACGATAGGATTCACCCTCATGTGCCAGTACATTCGGATGTGTCTTGCCTACAATTAAATATTTGAAATTTGGTAGATCGAGCCCTGCTAAGGAACGGATTGCATATTCTAGGCCTTTACTTCGCCCAATTAAGCCAAAAGTCATCATGACAAAATTATCCTGCAGGCCCAGTCTATATTTTGCCAATCCTTGGTTATAGTCAAATTGCGGCACACCGTGCGGTATGACCTGGATTTTATGTTCGTCTATTGTTGGGAAGAGGTCTTTTAATAATTCTCTCCCTTTCGCCGAAAGCGAAACGACAGCCTGGGATTTAGTCAATAGCAACTCCATGATTTCCTTTTGTCGCAAGGATGGCGATTGTAATATGGTATGGAATATCGTCAACAAAGGAGTCGTTAAATGATTGACCAATTGATTGATAAATATACCGTCGGCACCCCCAAATATACCATATTCGTGTTGGATGATACAATAATCATATTCCTCATTAACGATATGTACAGCTTGGATGTAACTGTCAAGACTTTCTTTGTGAATCACAAAGCGCACGGTCGGGTCATACTGTTCGGAGCCAGATTTGGATACAGCAATCACATCGATGGATACCGTTTGATCCAATGCCATTCCTGTTTTGAGATCTTTCGTGAAGGTTGCCAATCCACATTCCTGGGGTGGAAAGGTACTTATAAAAACAATTTTTTTCATATGCTTAGTCCTCTTTCCCCTTGTCTTTCTCATTATTTACCGGAATATCCAAAATCGCCATTAGAAGTAAATAATATCCTTTTTCCAGGCCCATTTTCTTTGCTTTTTGATCTATTTTTTCCATATGACATTTTATAATTAAGGTGATATATTGTTTCGTTTTATGCATCAAAAGCTGTACCCAAAGGAGAGGATTTGTTGCATATCCGTAGTTTACAAAGGCGTTATCCGTAGTGTAATACAGTGTATACCGCACAAACACTTCTTGAGTAGGTATTTTTCCTTTGATGGAAAACTTACCCCTAGCTCTTAGGTTGACTGTACCAAGTATTTTTGATGTACGGGTTGAACAAAGGAGGCTAGATGTTGGTTTAGCGTACAAGATTGACTTGGGGAGTATCATGTGAAGCTTCTGCTAGCTACGGTCTGACACTTTATGATAAAAAAAATAACTCAAAGAAAGTCAATGATCATTTGGTTAGGCATGGGTCAAAGGATGGAGCTCGCTTCCCCGAATTGTGATAGTTGTCCACTTTTTTAGGCATTGTGCTAACAAGTGCTTTATATTCTTATGTCTTGGCTACGTACTTCATACGTTTTCTTCCTGACTTATTACTTAAATCTCTTTTATCCTAATTAGTTAATTTTTTAGTTGTTATAGGAAAAATACGGTAGCATACAGTCACTAACTACGCTTATGCCAAGTTTTTTCCATAAAAACGTACTTCTACGTTAACTGTCAATGGACCGTATGATGTGTAATAGACCTTCAGAGACTAGCACTTTTATTGATGCCTCTTTATGAGATCAACGTCAAACAACATCAATATAAACAAAAAAGAGGAAAGTTATGAGCGATTACAATTTAGACCTACTGATCAAGGAAAAAAGAGGCTTGTTAAGTCATTTTGCTGCTAAATTTACAAATGACCCTGATGAAAAGGAGGATCTGATTCAGGAGACTTGGATCAGAGCTTTAAAATCCCTTGATAATTTTGTGCAGCATCCCAAGTTAATGAGCTGGCTGTATGTTATTATGAAGCATACCTACATAAACAAATACCGCAAAGCCAAGCGCGTCAGCGAGGTTCAAGATACGTATATTGGTCTAGAAGAGACTAATACTATTGTCCATAACAAGGGGCTTAATAAATTTATAGCTGAAGATATCGAAAAAGCAATGTGCAAATTGACAGCTGAAAATTACGAGATCTTCCGTTTATATTTAGAAGGCTATAAGTATCATGAAATCGCCAGTTATTTTAATATGCCAGAAGGAACTATAAAAACTCGGATCCATATGGCCCGAAAAAAGTTACAGCAAGAGCTAAAGCTTTATAAATTAAATTAACAAATAGCAATCCGTGCGACAAAATCCAATTTATATTCCTTTCGGTGGAAAATACGATTATGAGCAGTCTAAGGAATTTGCGCGCGTGATCGTTACGCTGGTACATCGGGAACTGCCTGATTATACAAGTCTGGAAAGGACAGTAAAAGACCGGAAAGGGAAAATGTATCTTGATTTTTTGCAGAACAGACCGCATGCTACGATTGCAACGGCGTATTCGGTAAGACCGAAACCCGGAGCTACGGTATCAATGCCGCTGCACTGGGACGAGGTCAAGAAAGGGCTTCAGATTAGTGATTTCAATATCCGAAACGCCATTTCAAGGATGAATGAAATGGGCGACATCTTTAAGCCTGTACTTGGAAAAGGAATCGATCTGAAAAAAGCAATTGCAAAATTTTCAGAAAAATAGAAATGGCAGCTCATATCATATTTAAACCTCAGAAAAGATGAAAAAGATACTCTGGCGGGGCATTCTCTACAAATCATGGGAGCATTGTACCCTACAACAGGAAAAAGACGGGATGGCTGTACGGTCTATAATTACTGGAAATTATCAAAATCAGTTATTTTCCGTAAACAATACGTTAAAATTAGATGAGAAGTGGCGTATTCAGGAATTTGAGATACGATCTGATATCGATGGTAAGACAAACTATACAGTAGGTCGAAGAATTGGAAAGGACTGGTGGATTAATGATTCCGTTATACCAGAACTGACCGGGCTTCTCTATATTGATATCTCTCTGACACCATTTACAAATACTCTTCCGGTCAATCATCTGCTTCTGGAGATTGGTAAATCCTCAGATATTGATGTTTTATATATCGATCTTTTAGAGAACGAAATAAAACCCGTCCGACAGCGCTATACCAGAAAAGCAAAATATCAGTATTTATATGAAAGCCTTGATTATCCGTTCGAGGCGGTCATTACTGTTGACCCCAAAGGTATCGTGACAAGTTATCCTGGACTATTCGAGGAAGTAGTAGAAGGAAGGATGAAATAAGAAAATTTGTTTTAAGGTTTCAACACCACCTTTACGCAATCATCTTCTTTCTCATTAAAAATTTTATAACCGTATTCAGCTTCTGTAAGAGGAATTGTATGCGTGATAATATCATCCAAAACTACTTTATTTTCGCTGACAAGGCTGATAAGTTTATCAATGTAGTTAAGAACAGGTGCTTGGCCCTGCTTTATTGTGATGCCCTTGTCAAAAATTCTGAAAAGTGGAAAATTATCGTATGGCGAGCCATATACGCCCATGATAGATACAGTGCCCATCCGTCTGACCGCTTCAAAGCACATCTCCAATACTTTGATCGATCCCTTTTCAAAATTGATCGTTGCTTTGACTTTATCCATAAGATTTCGTTCAGGCTCAAACCCCACGGCATCTATGCAGACGTCAGCTCCTCTTCCGTCAGTCATTTCACGAATTGCGTTAATGACATCTACTTTGTGTGGATTTAGGGTTTCCACTTTATTGACTGCTTTAGCTTTATCTAGCCGATAGTCCAGCGGATCTATCGCGATGACTCTACCAGCACCATTGAGCCAAGCCGCTTTTTGAGCCATCAAACCTACAGGGCCAGAACCAAAGATTGCTACAGTTTCGCCACCTTTCAGATCTGCCCAATCAATTGAAGACCATCCGGTAGGAAAAATATCGGTTAGAAATAAAGCCTGTTCATCAGATAGGTGATCGGGAATGACCCTTGGGCTGATATCGGCATAGGGCACTCTAACGTACTCAGCTTGACCGCCAGAATAACCTCCGTAGAGATCAGTGTAGCCAAAGAGTGCTCCACCTTTTTGATCCATCATATCTCCATTAGGCCCATAATGTTTAAAGTTTGAATTCTCGCAGGCCGGCGAAGCTTCATGTGTGCAGAAAAAACATTTTCCGCAAGCTATTGGGAAGGGGACTACGACACGGTCGCCTTTTTTTAGATTTTTGATCTCTGAGCCAACCTCTTCTACGATCCCCATAAATTCGTGCCCCATGATGAGTTCCTCCTTTTGGGGAACAGCACCACTTAAAATATGTAGATCAGATCCACATATTGCTGTTGCTGTAACTTTTAGAATTACATCCCTTGGATCAAGGATAGCTGGGTCAGGCACATTATCAACACTAATATCGCCGGGCTTATGGAATACTGCTGCTTTCATAATTTAAAGTTTAGAATGTTGCTGCATTTAATTAATTTTTCGTTTGTTATCTCTATGAATAACCTATCCCAAACAGATTTGGTTCAAAAAGAATTAGCACCAAGAAAAATCAGTGTGAATAGTAAGTCCGGGGCCCCAAAAAAAAACGGAAGTTATCGGTGGACTGATCAGATTTTTACTGTTTGACATGTATATCATTAGGATTTAAGAAAAAAAACAATTTATACAAACTAAAGATTGCCCTATATTGTCCTTATACTAAAGACTGCTTGTCCCAGTTATGAAGAAAGTTTTTAAAAGCTAGGCACCTTTCCAACCTAGCTTTTTTAATTGTATCTAGTTTTGTTTCCATAGCTTGAACGCTTCCGTCCATTATATGCTTTTTTCATAAAAAAGCAAACGATTTATTTCGGGCATCCGTTCATGAAGTAACATCAGTTTATTTACTCTTCTAAACGTTGAATTATGAAACAAGAAACTGGAACTACGCCAAAATTTAAAACAAAGGCTACTGCCAAGTCTGAGCCGGCGTTGCAGGAGCTCTTTTTGGATGAAATAATGGATCTCTACTGGGCCGAAAACCATCTCGTCAAATCATTGCCAAAAATGATAAAAGCAGCAACATCACCTGCGTTGGCCACTGCTATCGAAAATCATCTCAAAGAAACAGAAGGGCACGTTTCGCGGCTGGAGCAGATATTCAAGCTATTGGGCAAAGAAGCACTGGCTAAAAAATGTGATGCAATGGAAGGACTGACCAAAGAAGCGGAGGGCATCATCGAAAGTACTGCGGCTGGGACAGCAACGCGGGACGTGGGTATTATTTTGGCTTCTCAAAAAGTAGAGCATTATGAAATTGCCAGCTATGGCGGTTTGCTCCAGCTTGCTGCCACACTGGGACTGCAGCAAGTAGCCGCATTACTTGAGCAGACACTCGGTGAGGAACAAACGGCTGACGCACTGCTCACTGAGGTGGCGGAAAATAAAATTAACTATACGGCTGCAGAAGAATAATAACACATCAAGTAACATGAAAAAGAGAGATATAGAAATAAAAAAGGGCAAACAGCCTGAAAACGAAAAAACAAAATCATTAGATCAGCATATAGCCGATGCGGCCGGCCAATTGATGACAACCGATCAGGGTGTAAAGATCAACGACGATCAAAATTCATTACGTGCGGGTGACCGTGGAGCGACACTGCTGGAAGATTTTATCCTGCGGGAGAAGATTACCCATTTTGACCACGAGCGTATCCCCGAACGTGTGGTACACGCGAGGGGATCGGGCGCACACGGCGTTTTTAAATTGTACAAACAGCTGGGGGAGCTGACTAAAGCCGGTTTTTTGAACGATACAGCAATAGAGACACCGGTATTTGTGCGCTTTTCTACGGTTGCTGGTTCCAGAGGCTCCACAGATTTGGCCCGTGATGTACGTGGCTTTGCCGTCAAATTCTACACACAGGAGGGGAATTTCGATTTGGTAGGCAACAATATGCCGGTATTCTTTATTCAGGATGCGATGAAATTTCCGGATCTGGTCCATGCCGTCAAACCTGAACCGGACAACGAAATTCCGCAGGCAGCTTCCGCACATGATACTTTTTGGGATTTTATTTCCTTAATGCCCGAATCTACCCATATGATTATGTGGTTGATGAGTGATCGGGCCATTCCACGCAGCTACCGGATGATGGAAGGTTTTGGCGTACATACATTTCAATTTATTAATAAGAAGGGAGAAGCCACCTTTGTTAAATTTCATTGGAAACCGCTTCTGGGGGTACATTCCGTCGCTTGGGATGAGGCGCAGAAGATTTCAGGTAAGGACCCTGATTTTCACCGGCGCGATCTTTGGGATGCTATCGAAAGCGGTGCATTCCCCGAATGGGAGTTAGGCGTGCAGATCGTTCCCGAGGCAGATGAGTTTAAATTTGATTTTGATCTATTGGATTCCACCAAAATTATTCCTGAAGAACTTGTCCCCGTGCAGCGAATCGGTAAAATGACGCTCAATCGTAATCCCGACAACTTTTTTGCGGAAACCGAACAGGCAGCTTTTCACATAGGCAACGTCGTACCGGGAATAGATTTCACCAATGACCCGTTATTGCAGGGGCGGTTATTCTCCTATACCGATACACAGCTCATCCGCTTAGGCGGTCCCAATTTTCACGAAATACCGATTAATCGGCCGATCAGCCCATCACACAACAACCAACGTGACGGATTTATGCGCCAAAGGATTGACCGTGGTAAAACCAGCTATGGACCAAATTCGCTCGGTGGTAACGACCCTGCCCAGGTGAAAGAGGCAGATGGAGGCTTTACGAGCTATCAGGAACGCATTGACGCCAGAAAAGTGCGCGCACGTAGCGATAGTTTCCGGGATCATTTTAGCCAGGCAAGATTGTTTTTTCAAAGTCAATCAGAACCCGAGAAAAATCATATTATTGATGCCTTCAGTTTCGAATTGGGTAAGGTAAAAACTGTCGCCGTGAGACAACGTATGATTGGTATCTTGTCTTTAGTGGATAAAGGCCTGGCTGCTGAAGTGGCTTTTGCACTTGGATTACAGGTGCCTCAGGAGCCCGAAAAACCGATCAATCACAGCTTACCGGCTGATGCTGACGCTGCAGACTATGAACCTATACAAGTTAAAGGAAAGGTTAAAGTTTCACCTGCATTGAGTATGAAAGATACGATAAAAGATAGCATTCAAAGCCGAAAAGTAGCAATACTTGCCGCAGATGGAGTCGATTCTGTATCATTGCAAACGGTAAGCGATGCGATTGTAGCCGCTGGTGCTGTAGTGCATGTTATTGCCCCGAAACTCGGCGAGATCACTGCCTCCGATAACACGAAAATCCCGGTCGAAGAGAGCTTACTGACAGGGGCATCCGTACTGTATGATGCTGTATATGTACCTGGTGGAAAAAATAGTGTGGCGACTCTGGAAGCAGAGGCAAATGCTGTACATTTTCTGAATGAAGCATTTAGACATTGTAAAGCACTTGCAGCTGATGCGGATGCAATTCAGGTATTGGAAGCTACCTATTTCTTCGATAAGCTTCCCGACGAGTTTTCAGAGAAAACTGTGCTTGAAGAGGGAGTCATTGTCGAAAAAGACGCTAGTGACTTAGCTGAGAAATTTGTTAAAGCAATTGCGCAGCACCGCTTTTGGGAGCGCGAAAAACCAAGGCAGGTACCGGCTTAGAAAAGGTGGCGATCACTATAAAAAGCCCGGTAATATGCCGGGCTTTTTATAGTTAAGATTGTATTTATCCGATGAAACCTTTTCTTTAGTTTGCCAGTATCGCCATCGCACCTTCATTGCCCTGTTGGGCAGCGAGGTCGCAAACAGAAAGCCCGCGGACATCCAGGAGTGTTGGGTCTGCACCTTTGTCGCGCAACAGTTTTAGCACATCATTTCGACCAAACATGGCCGCAAACATCAACGCTGTACCACCATTGCCATGTTGGAGATTTAAATTTGCACCATGTTGGATGAGAATCTCAGCGATATCTTTATAACCTTTGAAGGCAACACCCATCAAAGCGGTATTGCCACCATTATCCTGCGCGTCAACATTGGCACCCGATTCGAGTAATAGTTTAGCCGCATCGAGCTGATTATTATAACAGGCGATAATCAATGGCGTGTGGCCTTTGGTATCACGACTATCCAAATCTACTTTCTGGCGGATAAGTTCCTGCAATACATCAATGTTACCCAGTCTGGCAGCATGAATAATAACTTCTGTCATCTGTGTCATAAGAGAATTGTTTTATTGTGATTATGCAATTTTATTTCCCAACGCTTACCCTTACAAGGTATAATCGTGAAGGAACATGTACTACTTGAGAACAACAGTTAAAGCCTAACGGTTTGCTATCCTTCCAGCATATTTTCTTTTAACAGGGATCTATACCTTTGCAAAAGCTTTAATAATTGCTTTATTGAATTCAGGTAGATCGTCCGGCGTGCGGCTTGTTATCAGTTCCGCATCGACAACAACAGCATTATCTTCCCAATTGGCACCAGCGTTGATTAAATCTATTTTAATTGCTTCTACCGAAGTCATTTTCTTGTCCCTGACAAGATCTGCATTGATCAAAAGCTGCGGACCATGGCAGATAGCAGCAATGGGTTTATTACGTTCCCAAAAAGCGTTAATCAATGCAATGGCAGTTTTGTTGGTGCGCAGTTTATCGGGATTGATGACACCACCGGGTAGCAGAAGAGCATCGTATTTATTTTCCTCGGCCTCCTGAAGGGGGACATCGACAATATATTCGTTAGACCATTCATCGCCTTTTTTTGAGCGAACCTTATCCTTTGAAGGTGAGATAATATGGGTTTTGGCACCGGCATTTTCCAATGCTTCTTTCGGACTGCTCAATTCGATTTCTTCAAAACCATCGGCAACCAGGATAGCGATCTTTTTGTCTTTTAATTTTTCCATGTAAAGAAATGTTTTGTTCTTATACTGAACGGCTCTCCTTCATGGAAAGTTTGGATTAATCTTAAATTAAGCTGTAATTCTGAAAACCCTTTGCCCTTGAACGTTGTCCATTTTGTAAATCATACTATGATGCATAAAATAGCTGTTTTCCGTGCGCTTCAATTGGGTGATCTGCTCTGTGCAATGCCGGCAATCGCCGCATTAAAGTATAATTATCCTGAATCTACGCTATATTTTATTGGCCTCCCACATTATGAAGTCGCTACTGGAGCGCTTCGATTGTGTGGATGAGTTTATAGCCTTTCCCGGCCATCCCAAACTCCCGGAACTCCCTTGTCATCCATTGGCTTTGGCAGATTTTGAAACGGAATGACCTGCCCACCAAGGAATAAGCTAAGGTCTGGACTGTTCAATCAAGGCGGGGGTTGTCGCCCGCTAGATGTCGATGAGAGCAAAACTGGTATCATCGCCATGATGCGCCTTCAAAACAGGAACGGCCACATTGTAAATAGGAATACCTGCCGGCGATTGTGCTTTAAATTTGCCCGCATGGGCATGTCCGTGGAATGCGGCTGTGACATTTCGGCGTTGAAGAGGTTCCATTAAATGCGTAGAGCCCAGAAAAGGATAGATCTCTTTGGGTTCGCCCACTACAGTTTCGGCGATGGGAGCGTAATGGAGCAACGCTACCTTTTTTATGTCTGTGTATTCCTGCTCTAGCCGCGCTAGCGCTCGATCCAATAGGAGGGATTCATTAACCGCTTCCTGAACAAAACTTTTCATCGCATCTTCGCCAAACATCGAGAGCATATAGCGATCAAAGCCCCCGCCAAAACCCTTGACCCCAGCAAAACCGATTCCCGCTACAACAATGGCTTCTCCATCCAGGACGGTGACCTTGCTATCTGTGAGAATCTGACGAATCTGCTTTTGACGACCTTTTTCATAGTCGTGATTCCCCAAAACTGCAATCACCGGAACTTTTAAGTGCTGTAGTTCCGTAACCAGCATTTCCGCTTCTTCTTCATCTCCCGTATCTGTCAGATCGCCACATAAGAGCAGGACTTTGGCCTTTGGGGAGACTTCCTCAAATATCGTTTTCCATTTTCCATGCTGGCTCTGATTCATATGAATGTCGCCAACTGCTGCGATTGTAGTTTTCTTTGTCATCGTTATACTGTTTTGATGGTATATGATTTATAGTCCCATTCTTTGATATCAATCTGATATTGCGTCTGATCAATCAGCGGACCCAAGCACACTTTTTCGAGGCAGGGAGGAAGGTCATACTGTTCCTGCGCACGTTTGATCAGTTCGTCAAACAGATCCCGTGGAATAATATCGCGATAATCATGTGGATAAGTAAACTGGAATATGATCAGCTGCGCCAGGAGAAGATGCCAATGTTGATCCATGCGCATCAATAAATGATTCCAGTCAAATTGTTTTCCATAGCGGAGCCACAGATGATTAATATCAGCACTATCATGACGTTCTCTATTCTGTACATATAATTTGCACCAGACAAGTTCTTCTGCCGGAAGGTAGCGTACCGGTGTGTCAAATAAGATGCCCTCAGGTGCACGATCGTACCAATCCTGCTCTATCGTGCAATTATGATTGACACTATCGAATATAATATCAATAAAATAAGGTGCTTTGTGGATTTTGGCAAGCCAGCGGACATCGGTCAATTCAGTCTGGTAACCATTGGCGGCAAAATGTTTCAGTATAGCCGGATAAGCACTGCTTTTGCAAAAAATATCGAGATCTTTAGTGGGCCGGATAATCCCCGTATAATGAAACATTGCCAGCGCACCACCAACCATAAAAGAGCTGCCGCTGCTATGTAGAAGCTGTAGTGTATCCTTAAAGAATGTAATGCATTCTTTAGGGGGATTATCAAGATCGATCATAGTATCATTTTTATTTAAAACAGCCTTAAAATCGGAGTAGTTTGGATTCAGCTCATGAAAACGTACTCCCCACATTTAGCTCGGGTATAAGTACTTGATTTCCATTCTCAGGCAAACCGCTTCGATGTTTGCAGAGGTTCTCATAAAAGCAAAAGGAGCTGTTTATGACAAAGGATTCAATCCTAAACGGCTTTACTCTTGTTTATCGAACAATTAAACTAAACATGAAAAAATCAAAATTAATGATAAGCGTTCTGAGTGTTGGTTTTATGCTTAGTGCATGTCACGACAGAACAAATAGAAGCGCTGAAGATAATATAACCGTAACCGATACCTCAGCGAAGGGTCATGGTGTTCCGCTGGATAATATTCACCGTAGCCGCCCCGCAGATACACTTCAGGACAGTACTGTCATGAAAGATCAGGGTGTTCCTTTGGATAATCTTGATCGGGAAAAGAGGGCAGAATAAATTAACGTAGTTCTACCTGTTATTGTTAGGAAGTACTCAAAATAGAAGTTCGGAGAACTTTTCCTTTTTCTATAACGTTCAACATCCAAATAGTTTACAATTAAACAATTGCATATGAAAAAGATCATTTTTTTAGTCGCATTGCTTCTTGGATTATGGGGATGCGACAATAGTAGCAACAAAGGAAGTGAAGCAAATGGTTCTTACGATTCATCCATGACACCTGATGATGGGCAGACTGTTCCAGCAGGTAGCGATACGCTTGCTTCGGACAGTACGGACAGTTTGCAACGGCAGCCATCCCCCGCAAAACCTGAATAGCGAAACCTTAAACTACTTATGGCTGCAGGAATAATTTTATCAAACTACACCATTAAAAGGCTGGTTAGTTTAGTCTACCTGAGCCTCTTTTGTGCATTGCTGTACGGACAGGCTCCTGATTCGAGTAGCACAGTTATAGACTCAACAAGTCTAAGGGACTCTTTACCAGAGAGCCCCCTCGCAGCAGTACGGAATGCTGTGCAACAGTGGCGGGCACAGCTGGATCGATATTACACCGAACTGGATAGTGTTAAACGTATCCTTGCTTGGCAACGGCAGGAACATAGTCCATCCATTCCGGGTCAGGTACAATCCTATATTACCAGTGTCCTCCCGTCCGTGCAAAGCTTGCGGAATAAAATTAAAGTTGCACAGCAGCAAGTGATACCACCAGATTCAACGGCATCTTCCTGGAAAAGTTTGCAGGATAGCGTGGTTGACCTTGCCACCGAAGCGGAGCAGTTGCTTGTTGACTTGACAGATATCAGCACTAAAGTTAAACAGGAGGAGCAAGTGGTCCAGTCATCCAATGCTGGCTTATTTTGGTCACGCTTGCATAAAGTCATCCTGAAAAACCTCGAGCAGGATGGCTTATCCATACTCTTTTACGGCACGGGCTGGGATGGGCGGTTGCTACTGGTATTGGTGAGTCTGGCCTATTTATATTGGTTATTCCTGATGCGGCGGCGTGCCGTGGGGGTAGGCGAGGAGTTACCACTTCACCGCAATCAGCCCTGGTGGATTCCCTTACTGAAATTTGCGGTATTTTTTCTCCTGATGCTACCCTTGACCTCGTTCCGTATCCCGGTGCTGGTTCTCGAATTAAGTTATTTTTTACTATTTACCTTTTTATATATCCTGCTTCATGTTGAGCTTTCGGTCACCAAAGTTCGCCTTATGCGCTTAGTCTTCCTTTATTATATAGCCCTATTGGTGACTCATCTGATATTGGATACCGATTGGTTAACACGGGGTATTGCTGTGCTTGTCAACTTAGCAGGTTTACGTTTGCTTTGGGCTTTGGGAAAACGTACAGACAAAGACCATCCTTTTGATCACTTGCCTAATTTTACACGTTGGATATTGCTTTTCGTTGTTGCGCTGGCCATCGTATTTAACCTTGCTGGTTTTCTAAATCTGACAAGGATATGCAGTATTACCGCAGGAATTGGGCTTTTACAGGCTTTGTCATTACGGGCTTTCCGGGATATGCTGGCACATGATCTGGTCAATTATTATGAACGGGCCTCCGAAGAGCGTTTTATACGACGCTTCGATAAGGCAAAGATGGTCCAGGCCTTAAGCCGTATTGTTGGGCTTTTTGCTGTTGTTCTAGTCCTTATCGTCTGGACGAATAGCTTACATCTGACAAGCGAAGTCCGCCGCCTGCTAGACAGTGTACTCCATAACAGCCACCATATTGGTAGTATATCGTATACGTATGGTGACGTTTTACTCGCCATTGCCGTTATTACCTTGGCAAACTGGATACAAAAGAATCTGAAAGACTTATTGGGCGAATCCACCTCTGGGAAAAATCAGCGTCGAACAGCTCTACTGCCGCTGGTTCGCGTATTTGTCTTTATTGCTGGCTTTCTGATTGGTATACGGATTCTTGGACTGAGCGTGGATAAACTTACGGTAATCATTGGAGCCTTGAGTGTGGGGATTGGCCTGGGCCTGCAGAACATCATTAACAATTTTGTGTCAGGTGTTATTCTGGTATTTGAAAGGCCATTTAAGGTCGGGGATTATGTAGAACTTGCTGATAAAAAAGGTCAGGTACTTCAAATCGGCATTCGTTCCAGCACCCTGCTGACCGATCAGGGGGCTCAGGTTATTATTCCCAACGGCGATTTACTGTCGGGACGCCTGGTGAACTGGACGTTTGATGAATCGGATATTCGCCTAAATTTACAATTAACCTTTAATACAACAAGAGCAATACGTGAATGGAAACAGTGGCTTCTGGACATGATCCCCGCTTTCGATGAAATTGATCCGAGCATTTCCCGAAAGATATATACAAAAGATATTACTGCAGATGCCTATATACTGTCGGTTCAGGTTGGTATTCATAATGTACAGCAAATTGAAATTTTTAGAAGCAAATTTTTAGAGGCAGTCAAGATTGAAGCAGCTAAATATGAGACAAAGGTTACTTCTGCATAAAAATGCGTCTGCATTAAACGGGTCAGTATTAGATAATACTGGCCCGTTTGTGCATCGTTTCCTAAATCGTCGTTTCATTTAAATCCGATGGCGGATTTCGCGGTTCAACTGGAATCCCTTCCGCATCATTTGCTTCTTCGTCGATTTCTGGCTCATCTAATTCAGAAACTTCTTCTTGTCCTTCCAGATCGATCTCTTCTTCCTGGTCTAAAATATCCTGATCAATTTCAGGGTCATCGTAAGGCTCATTTTCAGGTAATTCCTCTTCCGGCCGTTCGGGGATATCGGCCGGAAAGTCTTCTGGACCGACCTGGCTTATTAATGCGAATGCAACAAGCAGTATACCTTGACGCTGCTGATGCGCTGGCTGGTTTTTATTCATCCTTTTTTGTTTAAGTTCATCTAATAAACATGTGCAGTCCCGATATAGTTAGAAGAATTAGTACCCATTCCGAACCGGTTTTTACTTAAATATCATGCACTTTATGCAATGCGTTTTCATCGCATCCAGCACGTGTTTTTACTTTTTATATGTATATATGCGTGTTTTGGCGATTTCGAGGCTGTCGGATGAACGAATCAACTTTTGCCTCTGTTTATTTAACGAACAAGGTGATGAAGATTTGACAGCACTTGCCGGTACAGATCTGAATTCACAGACGGAATAAGAATAAAACAAAAAGAGTTAGAAATTTTTTAAATAAACACTAAAGACAGATATTATGGCATTAACGACAGGAAATGAAGGTGAAATCACCAAAAAAATTGAAAACCAAACGTCTAAAGTTCCCTCCACGCTATTTTTAGGCGCAGCACTACTTTCTATGGGTGTATCGGCCGCTTTAAAATGTATGATGCACGATAAAACCGCCCTGTTCGTTGGGCAATGGGCGGCGCCATTTCTATTATTGGGCATCTATAATAAAATTGTAAAAACGGAGGGGCACGATTAGCGCTGACCTTAAAAAAGAAAATTAGCATTCAATAGCTATTGGGCTCAACTTAGTTGAGCCTATTTTTTTAACAAAACGATGAAATTATGAAGATTTCAAAAATCAATCGAGTAATTATGAAATTTCGATTTGGTTAAATACCGGTCTAAAAAATGGCATAGCTTTAGCTATAGCAAATGATGAAGGATCATTATTCATTTTCCGATAACACTTAGTTTGCCGGCGCCCCAATAACAAATTATGGTAAAGACATTAATTCTTTTTTCAGCCCTCATTTTTTCGTGCCAGGGAGCTTCGGACAGAAAACCTTCCGAGACTGATTCCGGGGTGGTCGATAGAACCGGAACCGAAGGAAACAAATCTGTATCCTGTAAGGACATCTTGACGAACCTGATAAAAACCAGCAACGCAGTCGCATTCGACCATTTCAGCAAAACGACAGTACAGGCCAAGATATCACACAAAACATCCGAAAAAGCGACAATCAAATTATATGTCATCTCTGATGTTTCCGAAAACCCTTCGGAACGACGGTCTACAGAACAGACAGTAGGCTGGCTGGAATATTACAAACCGACCGGCAAGCTGATGGACATCACCAATGATCCCGACAGACCGCTGGAATTAAAGTATGACAAAACGGTTCTTCAGGGGCATGATCTTTTCAGGGTATGCGATTCTGAAACTGTAATTGCCAAGCCCGGCGCCGGTTATGAACAAAGGGATGTCATGCTGGAAAAAGATATTCGGTTCAACGGTAAAGTGAAACGTTTTTTTGCGCTTGCTGAATTTGAACAGTTTTTTGGAAAACCTGATAGCATACGACTACTGGCAGATGAAGAACCTTGTATAACAATTTTCAATACCGAAGCGCCAGACGATAAATACCTGTACAAAAATGGTTCCCCTGTAGGCTCAAGCAGAGAGGCCTCCGCAGCTGAAATCCACGTATTGGAAAAGCTTCCCGTAAGGCATTTCCCGATAATGGACAGCACAAGGTTCGAAAATTTTGAACAGATTGGAATGCCGGACAAGGGATTTCTGAAACGGATCAAATTTAATCCCGAACGTACAGACGCAAAAAATTTCAGGTTGAACTACACCATACCTTTCTCCAAGAACTTCACTTCCCTGGTACTCACCTATCAAAGCGGCGAGCACGAGCTGTTTACCACCTTGATTACCCTGGGTAAAGAAGATCAAATAATCGATAGGCTGGACGTTGTCTATGACGAGATAGCAGAATCTGCCTTCAGTAAGACAAGTAAAATAGAAAAAGACAAAATAACGGTAACGAACTGGAACTGGATTAGCGAGGAGAACCCTGTTTCTGAGATCAAAACTTACATTGTGCAACAGGACGGTAAGTTTAAGGTCCTGCCATCCGCAGAAAAATAGATAGAAATGAAGTACTGGAGATATGTGTCAAACCGGAATACAACGAAGGGAGAACAATTTTAACTGTTATTTATGATGACTATTTTTAAAGTACTTATCACTGCATCGTGTATTTTGACAAGCAATCTATGCTTTGAAATTAAAACCTTTTATTCAAGCGAAGAAAAACAATATACATTAATTGGTGATAAAAACAATCGATACTTTGGTGTAAAACACGTTGTTCCTTTTAATGGTAATATATTAAAAGTAAACTATATCGATACAATTAGGGATATTCTAATTAAGCATATTGATGAGAAAAATTTAAATGATATAGATAAAGAAGCGGAAATTTTTGTCTCTATCTATTATGATCCACATAGCTTAAAAGTAAGTGAATTATACTTTGGTTTTCGTCGTATTTCCCCCCTAAAGATAGTGACGGTAGAACAGATTCAAAAGATTGACAGAGAAATTAAAGAGAAGCTAATGGGAGAGAAAGACACAAAAAGATTTAACGAGCAAGAAGTAGATGATACGCTTTCCAAGTTGACATATCTTGATGGTCATGGGATTGGATTTTATTTGAAACAGCTTATGCAGTATAAGCGAGGTGAAATCCCAAAAGAAAAATTAATTCTTCGCTAGTAACTTATCATTACTTCTGTTATCATAATTATAAAAAACCAGATTCAAAGACACTGAATTCTGGTTTTTTCATTGGATAAACAGTATCTGGCAGCTTGATTAAATATGTATAGCACTTTATTAGCAGGTAATTTGTCAAAGATAGGGACCAAAATTATCTGAGACACCACAACGCTTGAAGCAAAAAATCCTGTTAATTATTAGAGGGTAATTATTCAACCCCCTTTGCACGCATGGGGATGCAATAAATTGCTGTTGAAGCTGTGATAAATAGATCAGTTCGATCTTTGCCACCAAAACAGACATTCGACGTCCATGGTTCTTTTACATCAATATGTCCTATCAGTACGCCTATCGGACTATAGATAGAAACACCTTTCCCCGTAAGGTAGACATTTCCCTGATTGTCCAATGTCATCCCATCAGAGCCTTGGTCGATGATCGCCTTTTGTCCGCTGAGCTTACCGTTAGATTCAATGGTATACCTATAAGTTTTATTTCGCACCCTATCCGCTACATATAGGTATTTTCCATCTGGCGATCCTACAATGCCGTTAGGCTTAGTTACATCATCAGCCACTACAATTGGCTTTTTATCTTTTCCCGGAGGGAGGTAGTAAACTTTCTGCCCTTCTATCTCTGGTTTTTTTCTGGTCCAGTAGTTACGCTGGTAGTAAGGGTCTGTAAAGTAAATACCACCTTTCTTATCTGCCCAAAGATCATTTGGACCATTCAGTTTCTTTCCATCTAGATCTGACAGCAGGACGGTAACTTTACCCTCATTGCTTATTGACCAAATTTCGTTTTTTTCGTCTGCGCAGGCAAGTAGCTGACCGCGACGGTTAAAGTACAGTCCATTGGCACGGCCGGCTGAATCTTTAAAAAGAGAAAGACGACCTTCCGTGTTGTATTTCCAGATTTTATTATTGGGCTGGTCAGTAAAATAGATATTCCCGTCCTTGTCCACTGCCGGTCCTTCTGTAAAGGCAAACTGTCGAGATATCAATTTCAGGCTGTCCTGATCAAACAATTGCGCCCTTACATCTAAGCCCCTTAATGAGAATAGCAATATTAGCAAGAATGCCGGATAAAACCTGCTGGAATTAATTGAATGCAGCATAGCGAAAGTAATTAACTAAAATTATCGTTTTTCCAAAAAAATCAAGGAATAGTATTTAAGTATAAATAGTCTCTATTTCAAGCCCAATATATATAATTTTATAAAGACCTGAAAATATTACCTCTAGCCCTGGTAAATAGGAGGCAGCCATCCAATTGTTGACATCGGTTGTTTTGGTAAGGAAAACTGCCTGGTATGAATGTTTTAATGTGTTATCGAGAGAAACCTGTCTTTTTACATTAATTGTTCGTAATATAAAATCCATAGCTTTAATTAAATTTGGTCTAAAGCATAGAGGTAAAATTAAAGCAAAATGAGGTTTCTATTTTAACAGCTCATTTTTTGATTATAGATCTATCATGCTTCCATCCCAATATTATCTTCCATAGATATCGATTTGCGTATAGAACGTGCTCGTTTCCATTTAAACGGGCATTAGATCTATCCATCCAGGTTGTCGAGGACGGATACATCGTTGAAAAACACATAGATGGGAGTCGTCAGATTATTAAAAAAATTGATCGGATAAAGAGTAAAGTTAAATTAAAAAAAGGTATTGTTTTATGCCTAGAGCCAAAAGGTTAAGAGTATTTGCCGGTCCAAACAGGTCGGGTAAATCAACTTTATACAAACAAATTAGTAGCCAGTTTAATACTGGCTATTTTGTTAATATAAGCTTTCCTTTTATGCTATTTGGCTTACTAAGGACAAGATTATCTTTTGAATTCTACGTGGTAGCAGAAACAATCTGTTAGTACCACATAAATACAAAAGCCACAAAACAGAGATGTACAAATAGGGGAGCGTTAATACTCTTCATTATCTATACTACGTTTGTGGAACCTCAATGTTTTTATCGCTTTGAGAAGATCCTGTTCTGTTTGCGTTTTTAGATCTGCTCCATGGATATTAAATCGGACTTTTGAAGATTCTCCCCATAGGCTGCCGATGTATATCCCAGTAGTACCTTTTCCGGATATCCTAGGAAATACGATTTTGGCTCTTCTGTTATCAATGGTATCCCAGGATACATTTTGTTTTCTGTACGTATCGGCATCGAGATCCAGATCCCGTATCGGCATATCTTTTACAATAATATAGTCCGAAGAGTCTGTTGCGCTTTCCTCCATCATTTGTCTCGTAATGACCTCTATGTTATGCTCTGTCAAACTATTTGAATACATGCCCAGATCAAAGTAAAGCGTATCCGTGTTGTCTACAGCGATTGCGCCGACATAACTGTCGATTCCGTTTTGTTTGACCTGCTGCCATTTATAAGGAACTTCAAGCGTAAATAGGCCGAAATCCATTGTCTTTGTGCGCGATGGATCTTTGCACCCAACAACGAGGATAGTAAGGGTAGAAATGTGGAATAGTTTTATGAACTGTTTCATGCTATGGCTTATGCGTTGAATTTACAAAATTAGGCTGGACTATCCATCTATGGCTAATATTTTTTATTATTAAATCGCAAACGGGTGGAGTGGAAGTGCCAAATTAATTATTAGCTTAGTGCCTTATGATTTTCTTTTTAGATATAGACGGTGTCATGGTACATGCCAATCCACATAGACATGTAGAGCAGGCAGCCGATGGCTTCTATGTATTCAGTAGTGCTGCTGTAGAGACATTTAATAATATATTCGTTGCAGAGGAAGATCAGGTGATCCTTTCTAGCTCGCACCGTTTTAGATATATAATAGTAGAATGGAAAAAGATATTTCTTGATAGGGATATTCTAATAGGTTCGCTTGCGTTGTTGGATGATGTGCAACAACACTTAAATTATCGCTTTACACGGAAGGATTGAAGTTGCTACATTTTAGTGGACATTAAGTTAAGAGAATTTTAATAACTTAAGAGACTTATGTCAAGAGAAAGAAAAGTTTATACCAAAGAGT
>NZ_JACAIS010000020.1 GCF_030325625.1 Sphingobacterium sp. N143
TTGTATGTCTTCAAACTAAATTAGACACATAGGTCAAATTCCTTAAGGAGTATTTTGCGTTATAAATTTATTAATTTTTGATGATTGTACAATTTTCTTCTTCGCTGTATTGAATCGGCTTTTATGCGTTTTCTTTTTTCGATGATCTGCTCAGATCGTCCATAATAGATGTCTGCTGGTGTCAGGTTATTCAGCGATTCGTGATAACGGCGGTTGTTATAGTTGTCCACAAACTTTTCCAGGGCTTCGATAAGCTCTTCAGGATGGTAAAAATGGTTTAATTTTACCACGTTTTTCATCGTCCTATGATACCGCTCAATTTTCCCCTGTGTCTGCGTATGCATCGGTCTTCCGTGGACCTGTTTCATCTTTAAAGCTTCTTTTAGATAAGTTTTCAGCTCGTTTGAGACATAACAAGGTCCGTTATCAGAAAGCAACTTCGGTTTGGCTTTCGATTTTAACCTTGCTTTCTCAATGGCTGTATTTACCGTCCTTTTCACATCTTCTGCATTCATTGAATCGCATAGCTCCCAGTGGATGATGTAGCGGCTGTAATCATCCAAAACCGTGCTCAGGTAATACCATCCCCAACCGACAATCTTGAAATACGTGAAGTCGGTCTGCCACATTTGGTGCACAAACTCCGTCTTGTCTTTAAACTCATTTGCTGCTGAAAGAAGGAAATGATTCGGCGCCGGGATCAGATTTCTTTGCTTCAGAATCCGGTAAACGCTGGATTCTGAGATAAAAATACCCTGTTCATCGGTGATCTTGTACGCCAGTTCCCGGGAGGATAATTCGGAGTGTTCCAGAGCTACTTCAACCACTAGGTCTTTTTGGTCTTCGGGAATGCTGTTCCATTGTCTTTTATAAGTTCTATAGCCTTGTTTCAAGCCATCATAACCGTTTTCAAGATACTTCTGATACCATCTATAGAATGTACTTCTAGCGATCCCGAAGCTTGCTAAGGTGCGTTTCACACCGATTTCACTCGTGGTAACGGTCTGAATGATTTCGTATTTCTCACCTGCTGATAATCTCATATATTTCCGATATTTATGGATTAATCCAGCATGTCCAAACTTTTTTTTATAATATCGTAACGCAATACCAGATCGGCTACCATCTCTTTCAACCGGGCATTTTCTTTCTTTAAATCTGAAACTTCATCGCTGGTAGCTTCACGTACAACATCTCCATTGAGACGTTTTTTGCCAGCTTCCATAAACTCTTTGTTCCAAGCGTAGAACTGGGACTGGGCGATGCTGTGCTTTCTGCATAATTCTGCCACAGAGGTCTCGGCTCTAAGACCCTCCATAACGATCAAAATCTTCTGTTCGGCTGTAAAGATCCTGCGCGTATTTTTTCGAATGTCTTTTACAAATGATTCCGTACTCTTTTTCTTTGGTGTTCCCATAATTAAATCTAATGCTTTTTGATGAAAACACTCCTTATGATTTTAAATTAACGTGTCCACTTTTTGCTGACGATTTACA
>NZ_JACAIS010000021.1 GCF_030325625.1 Sphingobacterium sp. N143
AGTGGACATTAAGTTAAGAGAATTTTAATAACTTAAGAGACTTATGTCAAGAGAAAGAAAAGTTTATACCAAAGAGTTCAAACTGATGAGTGTTGAACTAAGCAACACGCGTAGTGACCTTAGCGCACTGGCTAGGGAATTAGATATTACCCCAGCATTATTGTATAGGTGGCGAAAGGAACATTCTGTAAAACAAGGGAGTAGTTTCCCTGGGAATGGAAAAGTTATCCTGAGTGAGGGGGAACAGGAATTAGCACGACTAAGAAAAGAACTTCGGGAAACACAGATAGAACGGGATATATTAAAGAAGGCTGTAAGCATCTTCTCCAAGAGCGACCCCAAATATTCAGGTTCATAAGGGACAATAGGGAAATATTTTCAGTCGAGAAGATGTGTCAGGTGTTCAAGGTGAGCAGAGCAGGTTATTACAACTTTTTAAAGGGTATTCCTTCAAAGAGAAGTATTGAAAACCATCATCTTGCCGTTGAAATTCAGGATGTATTTGTAAGGAGTAAAAAGACTTACGGCAGTCCGCGTATTACCAGAGAACTACACAAAAAGAATATCAAAATATCCAGAGTGAGGGTAGCCAAACTGATGAGAAAGGCAGGGTTAAGAAGTATTGTCAAGAAAAAATTTAAGGTGACCACAGATTCCGCACATAAATTTTCGGTACCGGAGAATATATTGGACCGTGATTTTAAACCGGGAACACTTGGTGCAGTATGGGTATCAGACATCACTTATATCAGAACGCAGCAGGGATGGTTGTATCTGACAACTGTAATCGATTTAGGAGATCGAAAAGTAATCGGATGGGCTTTAAGTGAGACTATGAATGCGGTAGATACGGTGATTTCTGCTTTTAACATGGCACAAAGAGCAAGGCCAATCACCCAGAAACTAATATTCCATTCTGACCGTGGCGTACAGTATGCCTGTCATGAGTTCAGCTCTATGCTGGAAAAAAATCCACTCATCATAAGAAGCATGAGTAGAAAGGGAAATTGCTGGGATAATGCTGTCGCTGAAAGTTTTTTCAAGACACTGAAGGCCGAATGTGTATATCAGCATAAATTCTCCCACAGGGAGCAAGCTGCACTTATTGTCTTTGAATATATTGAGACTTGGTACAACCGAAAAAGGCAACATTCTGCCTTAGGATACTTATCACCAGAGGAGTTTGCTAGAAAAATCAATAAACAAAATATTGCAGCTTAACTATGTGTCCATTTTATTGTTGCAATTCCA
>NZ_JACAIS010000022.1 GCF_030325625.1 Sphingobacterium sp. N143
CAGAGGAGTTTGCTAGAAAAATCAATAAACAAAATATTGCAGCTTAACTATGTGTCCATTTTATTGTTGCAATTCCAGTTTAACCTAATGAAAACCTAAACTAAACCTAAATAAAACCTAATTAAACTATAGATTTATCTCACCCTTGATCCCTCCGCTTTTGCCTTGTGTTTTTACAGTTCGCGTTTTGTTTCCGACTGGGGTTTTTATGTCTGACCAGGCCTCGTCCTTTATTTAAAGAGGCAAACAAATGGCCTAGTTCCTCAAAAAAGAATCCGCCAAGTTCACAGCGAGTTACAGGGATATTGAAAGAAAATAAAACAAAAGGCTTGCAACTTTGTCAATAATCTCCCTATCTTTGCACCACTCCGCAAGGGAGGTAGGGTTGCTTCGAGAGAGGTGATCATGAAAAAAGAAGGGTCTAACGGAGGTTAGGCGCAGAAATCGGGAAAACAGAAAAGAAAAAAAACTTGAGAAAGTTTTTTGGAATTTCGGAAAATATTTCTACCTTTGCAGTCCCGACGGAAACGGCGGGAAAACAGAAAAGATAAAGAGGGGCCTGGTGCCCATCGGAATA
>NZ_JACAIS010000023.1 GCF_030325625.1 Sphingobacterium sp. N143
ATCGCAGCTTATCACGTCCTTCTTCGCCTCTGAGAGCCTAGGCATCCCCCGTGTGCCCTTATTTACTTTCTTCACCGACATAGCCTTTTGCTACTATGCGGCTGCTTTTGATATATATACCGATATGCTACGTAAAGATTCCTCCGGAATTAACCGAGGGTCTCATCCCTACATCAGACACATACCAGCATTGTCTCTATACTGTTGTCTTCTCTTGTAATTTTTTTTTCTCTTTCAATATGTCAAAGAACTCTTTGGTAGATATAAGTAGTTAGATATTAGTATCAAGATTCTTATATGTCGCCATATCATATCTAAATACTATAGACTAAATACTCTATACTATCTCGTGGAGAATAACGGATTCGAACCGTTGACCCCCTGCGTGCAAGGCAGGTGCTCTAGCCAGCTGAGCTAATTCCCCGTTTTACTTTAGTAGTCCCGAGCAGATTTGAACTGCTGACCCCTACATTATCAGTGTAGTGCTCTAACCAACTGAGCTACGGGACTA
>NZ_JACAIS010000002.1:0-147812 GCF_030325625.1 Sphingobacterium sp. N143
TAGGGAGATTTCGTGCAGAATTCCAAGCCTTTTGTTTTATTTTCTTTCAATATCCCTGTAACTCGCTGTGAACTTGGTGGATTCTTTTTTGAGGAACTAGGCCTTGGGGGCTGAAAGCCCTCCTGCCAAGGACCCAGTCGCAAAGGTAGATATAGTAGGCCGCTGCAAGGACCACGAACTTATGGAAGGTCATTCCAGCACAAAGGCCTGGCTAGCCGAACCGAAAAAGGGACGTCGGCAGCACACACAGAAAAAGCTGACTACGCTGGAAAGTGGTCTACAACCGCCCCCCCCGGATCTGCTCCGGAAAATCCATACCCGCGATTCGGCTAGCCTGACCTAAGCCTTGAAGGATATAGTTCACACGAGGCAATGTTGTATCGTTTCTAACCAGGGCTTGGTGTAATATAAGTCCTGATCAATTAACAGTTTAGTATAGATTTAGTTTAGGTTTTACTTAGGTTTTACTTAGGTTTTACTTAGGTTTAGTTTAGGTTTAGTTTAGGTTGAAGCTAGACAAAAGCTAACTAAAAACTAACTTAATTATATACAATATCTAAGCAAATAGAAAACTTAATCTCCTTCAATAGAAAACCCGTCCACAGAAACACAACATTATTTACAAAGTATAGCGACCTATAAAGCAAAAAACACCGAATATGAGACATGGACAGGAACAACAGTTACATGTGACTAAAGTGAATCTAAACTATCTCATTATGGTCGTAAGAAGAGAAGAAAGGCTGATACAAGTTACAATGAAAAATAATCCAATTAGATAAGAAATTTAAAAAAATTATTCTTTATCGGGTCTGAAAACCCAAAAACGCTGAAGGGTATAATTAAAGCCCAAAGAAACAAGCAACTCAACAACCAGCTTGGAAAATAGGAAATTCAAGTGATATATATCTACCAGAAAGTGGATTCCAGTAGATTTCAACAAAATACTCCCACAAACTACAAGGACAAATTTCCATAACTGACTGCCTACAGAATGCTGTGTACTTCCAAATGACCAATATCGATTAATCAAAAAATTCACAACGGCACCAAGACTACCACTGATTGCATTAGAAAAAGGGGCACTGATTTGTAACAACTTGTAGCAGGCAGAATATACCCCAAAATCAAACAATCCGCCCAAAAAGGCGGATAGCTGTGCTTTTAAAAAAGTAATAACTCTTGAAGACATATTTAATGGGACTCTTCTTGCTGTTTCTTTAATTTATCTTCTTTATCTTTTGCATCGCCCAGTTTTAAGAGTAACCGAGTGTCATTCGTATTGATAATGAAAAGCAAAATACATATCACCAGCACACTCCAATTAATGGAACCCGGCATCACTACTTCAAATAACATAACCAAAGAGATAATGACCCGTATTTCCGTTGGACCGAGGATCCCGGCATCAATTGTATATTTATCCGTAATCCGATACCGGAGCTGTGAGATAATCATTGCCCAGCCATATAAAGCAACCAAAGTAAATCCTAAATACTTAAAATCGCCTGTCGTATATAGCACATAACCTAGACCGATAAAAACCGTGCTGATCCAATCCATCACGATATCTAATGCGAACCCATACCAGCGGCGTGACTTATTCCGATAGAAAGCAATACGTCCATCCAAGGAATCACCAAACCACTGCACAAAAAAACCTAGAATTCCTAAAAGGAGGTAACGGATATCGACATACTCTGCCAGAAGGAAACTCCCCAGTACCATGAGAGAACCAAAAAAACCAATTGCCGTGAGCCCATCTGAAGTAATCCAATTCGGAATCCGAGGAACCAGATAAGTAATTAATTTTTGCTCGGGTTGACTTAGAATATTTGTTCTTTTCCGGTCTTGAAAAAGTTTTTTATTAATTTTAAACTCACTCATCTGTTGCGATTATAACCATTTATTTTCTTTATACCAAACCAACGCCTCCATTAAACCGTCTTTCAAATTATATTGGGGGGCATATTGAATTTGTCGTTGGGCCAATGAAATATCGCAGCCCCAATTTTCGGCCGTAAGCTCGTTCAATCGCTCAGGGTACAGTACAGGTATCGTATTTGAATTTCTATATAAACGTTCAAAAATCTGCGCTACCAGTTTTACAATTCCCAGGGGAATATGCATACGGATCATTTTCTTTTGACTAAACTCCTTAAAATATTTTGCCATTTCATAACGATCATATACTTGTCCATCACTCAGGTTATACACCTGTCTTCCACCCTGATCAAAACGACAAGCATTCAAAATTGCCTGAACGAGGTCGGCCACATAGATAAAACTCAATTTTTGGGGAGATCTTCCAACATAGGCATCCATTCCCCCATTCATCGTTTTAAAAAGAATAAAAATATCTTTTTCTCTTGGGCCATAAACCGCGGTGGGCCTCAGAATAGTCACGGGGTATTCCTCAAAATCACGCAATGCAAGTTCGGCCTTTCTTTTACTGCGTCCATAAGCTGTGACCGGATGATAGGGGTTGCTTTCATCAATCAACGCGGCATCATAGTTGACCGGGCCTATTGCGGCTAGGCTACTGACAAATACAAACCTTTGGATTGGAACTGTTAATGAGAAGCACGCTGAAGCTAAATTTTTGGTATAGTCAACGTTGACTTTCTCTAAATCGCCTTCATTTTTGGCACGCGTCATTGCCGCAGCATGAACAACATAGGTATAATTCTCAGCCTCCAATAAAGCCTTCAGGGAGGCAATATCTGCGAAATCAGGATAAACAAACTTATCCACAAAAGAACGAATCTCCGACACATCACTCGACTTACGTACAGCTGCATGCACTTCCATCCCTGCCGCTTTTGCTGCCCTTGTTAAATGATAACCTACAAAACCACTCGCTCCAGTGATCAATATTTTCTCTATCATAATGATTTTTGATACAAACGGTAACGTTTGTACAATTCTCCATTAATTTGTTCAATAGCATGGTTCATCATATAATTATGCTCCAACATCCATGAACATTCGGCCCCTTTAATATTCGAGCCTTTTGAATTTTTAATAATACGGCCATATAGGCAAGCCTCAATCCCTAGCTTACGATAATCTTCCAAGACGCCCAACATCAATACACGCAACAAGTTGATCTTCTTCATCCCAAACAGCAATTTAAAAATCCCAGTGGGAAGCAAACGCCCCTTCTTGATCTTGATAAGAATCTGATTGATATCTGGAACGCCTAACCCAAACCCAATCAATTGGCCATCCTTTTCTGCTAAAATAGCAAAACGCGGATCAAGGATCATTTTGAGATCTTTAGCGGTATAGTTGAATTCATCTTCAGTCATCGGGACGAAACCCAAGTTTTTATCCCAGGCTTTATTGTAGATTTCCCTGACTTTCGCCGCTTCATTTTTGAAATCTTTAACATTAAATTGTCGCAATGTAATTCCCGATCTTTTCAGACGTTCTTCTAATTTTTCCAACAATTTCACTGAACGTTGACTGGCGGTATTCTCCATCACCAAATATGCACGGAGATCAACCTTTTGTCCATAGCCTGCCCTAGTAATCAATTCCATATAATACGGCGAATTATAAGGCATCATAGCGACAGGTGGGCGGTCAAACCCTTCCACCAATAAACCGACAGTATCATTGGTCGATAGATTGATCGGTCCGACAATGGTGTCGCCCCCCTTGGCTTTCACCCATTTTTCTGCCGTCTCAAACAAGGCATTGGCAACCTCTTGATCGTCAATACAGTCAAAAAAGCCCCACTGCCCTTCATTTACCTGATTAAAGGCATTGTGATTGTTGTTCCAAATCGCACAGATCCGGCCAACAATTTTTTCATCACGATAAGCTAAGAAAGGCTGTGCTTGAGAATGTTTATAGAACGGGTGCTTATTGGGGGAAAGCAGATCTTCTTGTTCAAGAAATAAGGCTGGTACATAATTAGGATTTCCCTCATAGAGACTATGAGGGAAATCTATAAACAACCGTCTTTGTTTCTTTGTTTCAACGGGTACAATCTGAATCATATACGATTAGATTTTATATTAATGTTTCAACTTCAGCTTGTTTGAATACTTTAACCATCTTCTCAATTGCTTCATCAATTTGGTCATAAGTATGTGTTGCCATCAATGAAAAACGGATCAAAGATTCTTCTGCAGGAACCGCTGGAGATACCACCGGATTAACAAAAACACCATCATCTTGAAGCATTTTTGTTACCCAGAATGTTTTTTCATTGCTGCGAATAAAGATCGGTAAAATAGGGCTCTCCGTAGCACCTAGATCAAATCCATGATCCAACAACTGTGCTTTGGCATATGCTGTATTTTTCCAAAGTCTTTCAATATGTTCAGGTTCAGTCTGGATAATCTCCAAGGCTTTCAATGTTGACGCTACCGAAGCAGGAGTCATTGAAGCGCTGAACATCACCGAACGCGCGTTATGCTTTAAGAAATCGATCACATCAGCATCGCCTGCAACAAATCCACCTAAAGACGCCAGCGATTTACTAAAGGTGCCCATGATTAAATCAACGTCGTTATTAAGACCGAAATGAGAAGCTGTACCAGCTCCTTTTTCTCCGATAACCCCTAGACTATGCGCATCATCGACCATAACTGCCGCATCAAACTCATTGGCGATTGCTGTCAGTTCCGGCAAGTTAACGATATCACCTTCCATACTAAAGATACCATCGGTACAGATTAACTTGGCACTATCCTCTGGTAGTCTGGATAATTTAGCACGTAAATCATCCATATTATTATGGGCATATTTTATCACTTTTGCAAAAGATAAACGGCTGCCATCTATAATGGAAGCATGATCCCGTTCATCCAATAAAATATAATCATTACGCCCCATCAAACAGGACAAAGGTCCAAGATTTGATTGAAACCCAGTGCTAAAAAGAATTGCAGCCTCTTTACCTACATAAGCAGATAATTTTTCTTCCAGTTCTACGTGAATATCCAACGTACCGTTTAAGAAACGAGATCCAGCACATCCAGTACCATACTTCTCCAAAGCATCCTGCGCTGCTTTTATAATCCGTGTATCAGTCGTTAACCCTAAATAAGAATTAGAGCCAAACATCAACACACGCCTACCATCGATTTTTACCTCGGTATCTTGTTTTGATTGAATAGGTCTAAAATAGGCATATAAGCCCTTAGCTTTCAACTCCTCTACAATCTTGAATTGCGATATTTTTTCGCCTAACTTTCCTTTACTCATGCGATAAAAAGGTATTTCTAAAACTATTTCTAACTTTTAGATGTTATTGTAACAAACAAAATTATCGAATTGGACTTTTATATAAAAAACTCTGCCTTCGACTAAAAATCTGCTTTACCCACAATGTAAGTTGAAATTCTACGTTGTATATGTTCACAATAATTCCAAAAAACGTTGCAAACATACGAAAACATAATCTGACTTTCACTTAAATTTAGTCATATTTTTAACACATCCCCTCAAAACAGTTAATTTTATTTTAATACTCCGCTAACATCTCACACACAATTCTACTATAAAATAAGACAATTTTAATAATTATATTTGCGAACTTTAAATTATCCTATAATTAGTTACATTTAGGTTCATTGCAGTAGCAATGGTATAGACTTACTAATATACAACAATATATGGCTTTATCTTCAGATATCAATATAAAAAATAAAAAAGCTTCTTTTGAATATCATTTATTAGACAAGTACATTGCAGGGATTAGGTTACTGGGTACTGAAATCAAATCCATACGTGAGGGAAAAGCGAATATCAATGACAGCTTCTGTAGTTTCTTCGATGACGGATTATATATCCGTAACATGCATATCGCCGAGTATTCCATGGGTTCATTTTATAATCACGAAGCAAAACGCGATCGACAACTCCTGCTGACAAAGAAAGAACTAAAGAAACTAAAAGAAAAAGGTGAGGAACGTGGTTTTACCATTATTCCTTTACGCATCTTTATCAGCGCTCGAGGCTTTGCAAAGGTTGAAATCGCTCTAGCTCAAGGTAAAAAAGATTTCGACAAAAGAGAAAACATCAAAGAAAGAGATGCTAAACGTGAACTTGATCGCGTGATGAAGTTTTAACCTATTGCGCCTGGCAAATGCTGCTGGTGTAAAGCGTTGATAATAAAAAGGGGACTAAAGAAATTAAGCCCCCTTTTTATCGACAGGATTATTCTTATATGGGATAACCTAAGCTAACACAGGATGAAACTAATCAATATCCAGCCCTTCCAATACGGGGATTGGCTGTTTATTTTCATTCAATGCAACGAAAGTAAAGACCCCTTCAATAGCCAGCTCTCGCCCTTCTTTGTACATATGTTCCAGATATATTTCCACTTTGACTTTTAAGCTCGTTCGCCCTACATGCTGAACCCGTGCAATAGCTTCAATAATGCTTCCCGAAGGAATCGCTTTATTAAAATCAATACGATCAGTTGACACGGTCACCAATGTTTTCCGACAGAACCGCGTTGCGGCCATAAAAGACACCTCATCCATAATGGACATCGCCTTACCGCCAAATAAAGTGTCGTGATGATTGGTCAGAAACGGAAAAACAGTACTGCACACATGCGTTTCCGACAAATCAATACGTTCTTGTAAAGTCATTTATTTTTATTTAGTAGATAATAAGAGGTCACAAATGTAACCAATCCTAAAATAAATACCTCATTTTTATTCCATATTTTCATCGATATCAACCCCTATTCCCTTCAATAATAAAGAGGCATTAAAGATTTTGCATTCGCCCATTTTCAGCTTATAGTCGAACACCATCTGCCCGGCATCCACACGAATATCAAAATGATAATTCTTGATCTCTCCCCGGAACTCCTCTTCCAAGCTGGACAACTGTAAATCATGCGTGGCCACCATCCCTTTTCCACTTAGGTGCACCAATTTTTTTATAATTGCCCGTGATCCCAGGTATTTATCCACAGAATTGGTTCCTCGTAACATTTCATCAATCAGAAAAAAACTATCAGCATGAGACGCTACAGTATCCAGTATAAATTTCATCCGGTTCAACTCAGCCTTAAACGTTGAGGTACTCTCATTTAAATTATCTCTGATACGCATATACGAAATGAGCCTGTAAATAGGCAGTTGAAACGAAATTGCTGCCACAGAGGCGCCTGCATAAGCTAAAATTGCGTTGATACCAACAGTACGCAAAAACGTGCTTTTCCCAGCCATGTTCGAACCTGTCACCAGGGCCACCCGATGGTCCAAACTATCATAATCATTTGCAACGACCTGTCCATGAGGAATCAATGGATGACACATACCCTTCGCCAGAATCCGGTCAGTAAGCGGGTCGTTGAGGATCGTTGGATACACATATGTTGGATGGTTTCGCTTCCAAACCGCTAGACTAACAATGGCTTCCATTTTTGCCAAAGTGTCAAATGCATTTACAATTTCATATTCGTATTTCTTTTTCCATTCGATAATTGCCAGTACCTGCCTAAAATCCCAAAGAAGAAAGAGGTTGAGGAATACACCTACCAGTACATTATTCCGCGCATCCAGATTATTGATAAGACCAGCAAGCTGCTGAAACGCTTTGGAAATAGGTACTTCGGCATGACCTCGCTTCAGCTCATTGGCCAGATCCTGCAACGATACCGTTTTCCATTCATGACTTTCAATGGAACGAATCGCATCCGCATAAGCTCCTAAGATGCCACCTATTTTATCGATCCTAGAAGAGAATATCCCCACACTTCCAGCTTTTGCCAAGGGCCAAAGAATATGAAACAACCCTATTAGCATGGCTATGGCGGAAAATTTTGAGTTTATGAAACTTCCTGCAAGGGCTAATAAAAATAGAATTGGTCCAATTTTGACATACCCGTGCATAAAGGCATTGCCAAACTGAAAATTCCGGTCCTGAAAATAAGTGGACAAAAATGCCTTGATATCCAATCGGTGGTTCATGCTCGCTAAAAGCTTAGCCTGAAAATCCCAGAGCCAATCTGATTCATTTTCCAGTTCTTGAGAAGCTTCTTGATTTCGCCGAATCTGCGTGCTGTCCAATGGGGCGTTGAGCCAGGAAGCCAAAAGATCTATTCCCTGTTTGGTGGCAGCTCGATTTAATTGTGCAAATAATGAATATTCACCAAATATATCCATGTCAGAGGTATACGGATGGTTTCCATCCGAAAAATCGTCTCCATGTGCATACATATTGGGTTTGCCCTCCGCAATGGCCTGCTCGTTGGTCAAGACCTGCAGATAGGACTCAACGTATTTTTTCTGAATTTCAAGTTGGCTTTGCCTGCGTACCAGGTAGGCAAATAAAAACAGTAATGCAAAGAAACACACAAAAACAAGCAGCAGATTTTCCAGTTGAAAGGTATAAAACAACAGTCCTCCCCCACCAAGAATAACCATTAGTCGAGACAGGCTCAACTTATTTACCTGTTTATTTAACTTTAAAACCCTTGAAGCAATCTCCTGATGCTTTTGGCCATATAACATATCGATTGGATTCATATATAAAGATTATTCATTCGTGTATGTTCAATTGATGCATGAATTCAAAGAATCAATTTGGATCATTCCTATTGGAAAAATAAAGAAAACCTTCCTATTTTCGTTTATTTCGATTGTTATATTGTAAAAATTAAACAAAAAAGCGAATAAGTAAGGCGTTCTCAGATTAAAGACAGCTAGGGCAGCTCTCGTCATAAATTTGGCTTACCATGCTTGGTCCCCCACCAAAGGGACAAAACGAAAAGTATCCAATTCTATACGGTCAAAATCATTTTCCCCCACACGAATTATCGTCATCATCTTTTGGGACTTCTCATCCCCTACGGGGATAACAAAAATACCGCCCATCTTCAATTGCTTTAACATCACCTCAGGTACAAATGGAGCACCAGCTGTTACGATAATCTTATCATATGGCGCATGTTCTTTGATCCCTTTCGAACCGTCGCCCAAAAAGAAATGTGGCTTATACCCCATGTATGGCAATACCTGAATTGTTCGATTGTATAGATTTTCTTGGCGCTCTATCGTATATACCTCGGCTCCCAACTCCAATAAAATGCACGTTTGATAGCCGGACCCGGTTCCTATCTCGAGTACTTTATCCCCCTTTTTCACATGGAGCAATTCGGATTGATATGCGACAGTATAGGGTTGAGAGATCGTTTGTCCATCACCAATCGGAAAAGCAATGTCCCGATAAGCCTGATTCCAAAACGTCTCATCAAAGAAGAAATGACGAGGCACCTTTCCGATGGCATCTAATACTTTTTGGTCTTCAATACCTCGACTCTTTAAGTGCTCCACCAATTTCTTACGCGCACCTTTCTCCCGATAATTATCAATAAACTTATATGCCATGGTGCTTCAAATTTACTTTTAAAAAGGCATATTCATGGGAACTATTCGCAAATCGTTTAACATCAATTCAATATAACGTTTTGAATGCACCTGGCACAACAGTAGTCGTCTGAAGCGCATCAGCAATAAAGTAACACATGCCTTTTCAGAATCTAACAGCAAGAGAGCAAGTAGACTCCAATACTACAGGGAGCCGATCAATAAGGATCCACATCGACCTGAACACGCACGCCGCTATTCCCCTTATCAAGCTCAAAGTCCAATAAAACAGCACGTATCAGCTCCTTTACTTTAGCCATGCTGATGTTCGTGCGCTCAATCTTCAAGGTAATTGTCTGAATAAAATTATTCCGTACCCGGGAAATCAATGGCGGCTCAGGCCCCAATACCCTTGCCCCTAACTGCTGACGTAGGGCAACAGCAAAACGATTGGCCGAATCGTAGCACTTCTGAAAATCGGCATGCTTGATATCAATACGGATAAGACGGTAAAAAGGAGGGTAAAAATAGTTCTTGCGTTCCGTGATCTCTGTCATGAACATGCCATCGTAATCATTGTTTACGACTTGCTCCAGCACACGATGATTCGTGGTATAACTTTGAATAATTACCCGTCCTCCAGCCTCCCTCCGACCAGCCCGGCCAGCGACCTGAGAGAACAATGAATAAGCACGTTCATACGAACGGAAATCAGGAAAATTAATAATGGTATCGGCATTCACTACACCAATCAAGCTGACCCGCCCAAAATCCAGTCCTTTGGCCACCATCTGTGTACCAATCAGCACATCAAATTCGTGTTCATCAAAAGCCGTGATAATCTTGTCAAAACCATACTTACCCTTGGTAGAATCCAAATCCAGCCGTCCTATACGGATTTCCGGCATCAGTAGTTCCAGCTCTTCCTCCACACGCTCTGTACCGAACCCTTTGCTTTCAATATGTGGCATCCCACATGCCGGGCATACACGAAGCGGTGGCTCAACATGACCGCAGTAATGACAATGCATCATATTGGAACTTTTATGGTAGGTTAAGCTAACATCACAGTTCACACATTTGGCAACAAAACCACAGGTATTACATTGGATCATGGTGGTATGTCCACGCCGGTTCTGAAACAGAATAACCTGTTCTTTATGCTTAACAGCCTCTTCAATTGCTTTCAACAAGGTTCCTGAAAAATAAGAGAACATATTTTCCTTTCGGCCTTCCTCAGGGATATTAACCAATTCAATCGTTGGCAACTGGGCACTCCCAAAACGCTCCAATAATTGGACAAACCCGTATTTTTTTGCTTTGGCATTGTAATAACTTTCCAAGGAGGGGGTTGCAGACCCCAACAACACCTTGGTCTGATGTAAATACCCCAGATAAATCGCTGTGTCCCGAGCATGATACCGGGGTGCCGGATCGAACTGCTTATATGAACTCTCATGCTCTTCATCCACAATAATGATTCCCAGGTCCTGAAAAGGAAGAAAAACTGATGACCGGGCGCCAATCACCACCTTAAATTCATTTTTCATCACTTTATGCCATACTTCAGCCCGCTCATTATCATTGAATTTTGAATGATAGACACCAAGCTTATCCCCAAAGTGCAATTTCAGCCGGGCAGTAATCTGAGCTGTCAAAGCAATCTCCGGTAAAAGATATAAGGCTGATTTGCCTTCCGCAATAGCCTGTTCAATCAGCCTGATATAAAGTTGAGTCTTTCCCGAGGCAGTCACGCCATGCAATAATGTGACATCCTTCTCCTCAAACGACTGTAGAATTTCATCAAAAGCGCGTTGTTGGTTCTCATTAAATTGAAAATTAGCATCCAGTTCCACGTCTTCACCCTGAAACCTGGACACCACTTTTTCCTTCACTTCAAACACACCTTTATCAATCAATGCAGTAATGGCTCCATGACCACAGCCCGAAGCTTCTACCAGCATTGGCCTGGTGATTTCTTCCGTCTTTTTAACAAGCTGCATAAATGCCAGAACCGCATCCTGTTGCTTAGGTGCACGGTTGAGGCTGTCCAGCAACTCACGCTTTGCATCTTCCTGTCTAAAATCAGGAGCAAAACGTAAAAAGGCCTTTGTTTTGGGCTTATATCTTTCTGTTATTTCCTCTGAAATCAGGACGATACCCTTGTCAAACAATTGCTTTAATATCGGAAATACAGTTTTTTGCCCCAGCAATTTAATGATATCATTGACCTTAAGCTCTCCGGCAACTTCCAAAGCTTCAATGATTAAATACTCTTTATCAGAAAGGGTCGAACGGTCAAATTCTTCCGATATCGAGGATATAACCCTTGTTTCGCTGGCCAGTTTCAACGCCGATGGTAAAGCAGCCTGCATCACCTCGCCCAAACTGCACATATAATATTCGGCCAGCCAGTCCCACAACTTAAACTGAGCCAGATCGACAATAGGATGCTCGTCAATAATATCCAAAATATACTTTGCTTCGTAATGCTTTGGTGCCTCATTACTGATCGACTTCACTACCGCCGAATAGATCTTATTCCGTCCAAATTGCACAATGACACGCACGCCCACCTTAATACGGTCATTCCAATCGATCGGAATACGGTAAGTATAGGTTCGTGCCAAAGCAAGCGGTAAGACAACATCAATAAACAAGGTATCTCTTTCACTAAAAATAGAAGATTGTGAATTGGACATAATTTCTAATTATGCGATAAAATTACAAAAAAACAGCGGTATTCGACCTTATTTTCCCATTCTGTCGATTCTACGCACCTGGCCCTTCACCGCTCAGCACCACGAAGGGAAAAAAGATAAGAGCATGAAGCCAGACTATGCTCCAAGGACTAAAAAAGAGCCTTCCAGAATCAAATCTCAGAAGGCTCTTTTTTGTTTGCAAACAGTTAAATATGCTACTCTTGTCTATATTATGATTTATTTTTCAGCGCAGCTACAAACAATGCAATCCAGCCAATAATAAACGACAATCCTCCCAAGGGAGTGATTGGCCCCAATATCGAAGGATTACCAAAGCCTGTTATCTCCCGTATACTCAATGTGTACAAAGATCCTGAAAAAAAGAAAATTCCGATTAAAAATGCAATAAAAGAAACTTTGATAGAATAGGTCTTCGCTCGGGAGAAAGTAGATAAAAACAATAACGCAAAAGTATGATAGAAATGATACTGATTTGCGGTTTTCCAAGTTTCAATATGATATGCACTTACCTTTCCTTCTAGACCATGGGCGCCAAAAGCACCTAATATGACAGCTAAAGCGCCCAACAAAGAGGCGACTAAAATGATTTTCTTATTCATTATATTAAAGTGAATGCTGAAAATGTGTTTCTCCCGATAAATGTATTAAAAACAGAACAAATTAAGGAATTTTTTGTTAAATTTATATTACAATGCCTTATTATCGGAACGATTCTCTATCGCTTCCCAGATATTTTTATTAGGTTTGTTTATGTATGAGTCCGTCATGAGCTAAGCCGCTCGCAAGCCCAAATGAATAGCTGCCCCATGATCGTTTCATCACCATTAAAAAACAATTTATACTGATGAAAAAAACAATTGTCATCACAATTTTATTATTCATAGCCGTCATTGCGGCAACGATATACCTTTTCGGCGATTTTAACAAAAATAATAAACAAGATTCCAAGGCTTTACAATATTTACCAGAAAACACATTAGCGATCGCTTCCTTTGCAAACGATCAAACCGTGGATACGATATTCCACGACTATGAATTGTTTAAAGCCTTAATTGGACAAGGCAATTTTGCCAACCTGCAAAGGTTAAAGGATGAATTGCTGAACAGTGAACAGCTTGCCCCACTTGTGGAGGGCCAGCAAATTCTACTTTCATTTCATCAGGAAAAAGATCAGATTACCCCACTTTATAGTGTGCAGGTAGGACAAAGTATTGACAACAATACCCTTGCTACCGTAATGGGACAAATTGGAAAAAACAATAAAATACAACCATTTGACACATTAGGACAGCAATTTTATGGATTCAATCAAGGGGTAAAAGACAGCACCCTCTATTGTACATATGCTCACGAGATTATATTTGCAAGTTATTCAAAACAAGTCCTTGCTCAGGTTTTTGACAAGAATATCAAGAAAATAGATGCAAAACAGATCGATTTTTTCGTCAATCATAATAACAAAAACACCCCTTTAAGCTTATATTTCTCTAATGAGCAAGTCCCGAGAATTGCCCGTATACTCATGAAATCCAAGTTTGGACATTATCTGTCACTGATCGATTCCTTAAAAGGACAGACTTCCTGGAATATGAACTTTAAACAGGATGCCTTGATCTTTAAGGGTGAAACTGATCTACTGGCCAGCAAAGGTAGCTATCTTCAATTATTTGCTAACCAGACAGCTCAGGTTCAGGCTTTGGGAAATTATTTACCTAAAAATGCGGCTTCTTATATTGATTTCAGCATTTCAGACCCCTATAGCTTTCGTGCAGGATTGAAAGAATTGTTCATTTACCAAAAAGAATACGACCGCATACAGAACAGCATCAAAAATATTGAAGATGACATTAATCTCTCATTTGACAGTGTCATTACCCCGATTTTTAACGATGAATTTGCCTTGGCAGAATTAGATAACCAAAATACACTGGGCCTGATCAGTATATCAGATTCTACCTTATTCACGGACAATTTCAAAAAAATCAGTTCTTCGGTCGGTGATTCCATTTATCAATTTAAATATTCCAACATCCTGTATGCATCGTTGGGTGCTCCTTTCAAGAGTTTTACACGGCCTTATTTTACGATTGTTGACAATATCATGGTTGTAGCAAACCGTACAGGGATCTTGAGAGACTATCGTGAATCTTTCCGTGAAAAGCAATTTTTATCAGGGACCTCTATTTTCAAAAATCATGCGGCCCTGCAGAGCAGTCGAAGCAATGTGACATTCTATTTGGAACCCAAAGCTGCCAAAAGCAATATCTTGACAAACTTAAAAACTGATTACGCCAAGAATTTTCAGGATGAGGATCAATTTGGTTTTCAGAATTTTTATTCCTGGTCCTATCAGCTCAGCGGCAACCAGGGAACATTTTCCTCTAGTTTATATGCACGCTATAAAAGTGATACACGGCTGGGAGGAAAACCCGAATGGACGGTACAGCTTGACAACCGCATCTTGAATAAGCCATGGATCCTCGATCAGGATGGCAAAACGAAATTTATTCTGATTCAGGAACAGGATCATACCGTACATGCTTTTTCCCCGGATGGAAAAGAGTTATGGCAAAATCTATTCCAGGGGGAGATTTTGGGAGAACCCATTCAGCTACAGGATTTGAGCATTATTGTCGTCACCAAAAGTCGCTTATATCGCTTTATGCCTGACGGAAAAAATCTCAGCGGATTTTCCATTGAATTGCCTTCTACAGCAACCTACGGTCCCACAATTTCTAATTTTAATAAGGAACAGCGCATCTATATTCCAGCTACCGACCGTATCCTTGCCTATACACTAGACGGTAAAAGAGTCGAAGGTTTTGAAAACAATCGTGTAGAAGGCCGAATTATTTTTGACCTGAAAACAACAACCTTGGGCCAAACCAGTTATATCATCGCTGGGACCAGCACCGCATCTGTTTATTTTTTCGATCAAAACGGCAAGATTCTTCATAAACAGACTTTGGATACCGACGGGGAGAGTGTCAATAATCCAATTGGTCTGGTTGCTGCCTCGGATGAAAAAAACTCATTTGTATATGTTGCCGATACCAGGGGTAGTGTTTTCAAGGTTCCTTTTGAAGGAGAAACAAAAAAAATAAAGCTTGGGGAATGGAGGAAAGATGTATTCTTCAATTTCGAAGATATCAGTGGTGGTGCAGACCGAGATTTTGTCATCCTTGCAAACAATAAATTGAATGCATATAGTTCAAGAGACTCTTCTTCCTATTTCGAATATAAGTTTATTGAAGACGTAAGTAACAGACCGCTCTTCTTTAAACGGATCGGAAAATCTGATGTCCTAGGCGTCGGTACCGCTAACCGCATGATTTATGTTTTTGGATCAGACGGGCTGGTACAAGAAGGATTCCCGATAGAAGGATTTTCGAAATTCTATTACGGACCGATTAATTACGGCGACAATGCCAATTATTTGATCTGTATGAAAAGGGATTTCAAGATCTACGTATACAAGTTTTAAAAACTTGAAAATCAAAATTTTAAAACCATAAAAAAACACAGTAAGATGCAAAAGATGTTTATAAAAAATTTGTCTAATCTAATTTTTTTATAGTAGGTTTGCAGACTTAATATGACTATGCTGAAATCGGAAGAATTAAAAGAAATATTAGCTGAACCAAAGCGTATTGTAATTACTACACATTACAAACCAGATGGTGATGCATTGGGCTCATCTTTGGGATTGTATTTTTGGCTGACTGCTAAAGGACATAAAGTCAATCTAATTGTGCCATCAGATTTTCCAGCCTTTTTGGACTGGTTACCTGGCTTAGCGCATGTACAGATATATACCCACGATATTCAATTACATAATCAACAGATTGAAGCTGCTGAAGTATTGTTCTGTTTGGATTTCAATGGTCTTTCCCGTATCCATGAGATGGCCGAACCTATTCGTCAAGCAAAAGGGATCAAATGCATGATCGATCACCACCTGGATCCGGAGGGATTTGAGGATTATGCATTCTGGGATTCAACTGCAGCAGCAACAGCACAACTGATCTATCGTTTCTTGACCAGCGAAATGCAAGATGCTGAACATATCAGTGCAGACATGGCAACTTGCCTCTATACCGGTATTATGACCGATACAGGCTCCTTTCGTTTTCGCTCTACCACAGCTGAGATTCACCGCATCATCGCAACGTTAATTGACTGTGGAGCACAAAATTGGGCTATCCACGAAGAAATATACAATAGCTCGTCTGAAAGTCGGTTAAAATTTCTGGGGTTCTGCCTGCTCAATCGACTTGAAGTCATCCAGGAATACAATACCGCCATCATTCATGTCACCAAAGAGGACCTTAATCAGTTTCAGGTCATTACCGGCGATACGGAAGGATTGGTCAATTATGCACTTTCCATTAAAGGAATTCGTTTAGCTGCCCTAATTATTGATAGAAATGAACAAATTAAACTATCTTTGCGGTCGATTGGGGAAGTTCCTTGCAATGAAATCTGTAAATTGTATTTCAATGGAGGGGGTCATCTGAATGCCTCGGGCGGCAATTCGAAAGAAAGCCTGGAGGCTGTGGTGGCTAAATTCAAATCAATTTTACCAAATTATAAAGAAATATTAACAAAATAAGATATCGTAACATACATTAGAAAATGAAGAAAGCAATTCTATTTTTTGCGGCAGCAGGCTTTTTGATGACCTCATGCCAAAAATTCAAAAAGGCTGAAGGTGGTCTTGAGTATAAGATCGTGGATGATAATGCAAAAGAAAAAGCAGTATCGGGTGATTTACTAGCCATTGACATCGTACAATCAACAGATAGAGATTCCGTGATGAGCAGCACCTATGAAATGGGTATCCCTCAGATCGTTCAATTATATCCAGATAGCATCATCGCTAAAAATCCAGGTGACCCTACAGGATTATTCAAATATGTCGGTGAAGGAGATAGTTTGGTCTTCAAAATCAACTTGGATTCTATGGCCGCAAAAACACATCAGCCAAAACCTGAATTTGCGGATAAGTTCTTAGTTTTCTCAATTAAAGTTAAAAAGCACTTCAAAAAAGGGAAATTAACAGATCAGCAATTAGGTGAGCAAGTTCAAAAGTACTTTGAAGGAGAATTGAACAAACACAAAGATACTGAGCCTGCAAAGCTTGAAAAATACATCAAGGATAAAAACTTGAAAACAACAAAAACAGCTTCAGGACTTCAATATGTAGTCACTAAGGCAGGTACAGGAGCAAATGCTAAGCCAGGAGACTCACTTCAAGTTAACTATGTAGGTTCACTGACTACAGGCGTTGTTTTTGACACCAACCTTCCTGATGTGGCGAAAAAAGAAAAGATTTTCAATCCGCAACGTCCTTATGAAGCATTAAAATTCCAATTAGGTGTTGACGGTGTTATCCCAGGATGGACTGAAGCATTCCAGTTGTTCAATAAAGGTACAAAAGCAACTTTAGTGATCCCTTCATCTTTGGCTTATGGTGACCGCCCTTCAGGTAAAATCCCACCATACGCTCCATTGGTATTCGAAGTTGAGGTATTAGACATTAAACCAGGAAAAATGCCTGCTCCGGCAACTGCAACACCAGATGCTGCTGCCCCAGCTGCGAAAACTCCTGCAGCTAAAAAATAATCGGACTGATCAAGGCGATCCTCCAATAAAAAGGTCGGCTTCATTTTTGAGCCGGCCTTTTTATTGGAGGATATTTTTTTGGTCCAATTGCTATGCTTTCACCTTGCTGGTTTCTTGTTTTACCTTTTTTATTTTCCACCATAGTACACCCACAGCCAGTACAAAACATACGATCATGATAACTGTCAGTGCAAGGAGCGCCTTGTCCGTATGATGATTTTCCGCATGTTGGATAAACATCAGCCTAAAAATCCGAAGGTAATGTGTAGATGGGATCACATTAGCAATGGCTTGTATCCATCCTGGCATCAGGCTCGACGGCCAGGTAAAACCGCTCAAAATAAAAGCTGGGGTAGCGACAACCATCAGTACTTCTGTTGATTTCAATTGCGAAGGTAATAGCAGACTTACCAGGACACCAATAAAGCAGACTGCCAATAAAAACACAACCGTACAGAGCACAAAACGGCCAAACTCGGCATGGAGAGGCATACGATAATATTGCCCAAAACCCCAATACAATGCCAATATCCCTACAGACATCAAGACATATGGCAATATCTTGACTAGAATAAGCCCTATAGGATTCGAAATTTTCTTGACGAGTTCAGGAAAGGTATTTCCCTCAAATTCGGATGAGAAGGATAAGGCTAGTCCCAATAATAAAACTTGCTGCAATACCGTAATCAATACTCCGGGCAACATAAAATACAGGTAATTACCGCTTCGGATATTTTGCTTGACAATAGTGGTTTTAAAAGGTTCATATTGTTGAGCGGCGATACGTGCCGGAACACCACGTTTCATCTGGCCCTGGATCTGAATACCAGCCTTCATGGTCATTGCACACACATTGACGGCCATTAGTGCGGTATTGGAAGTCAATGTGTTGGCCCCATCAACAAAGACTGTAACCTCAGGTAGACGACTTTGCTGCACCCCAGAAGCAAATCCTTTGGGGATATGTACAATGGTCGTCGCATCATATTGGATAGCAATATCCTTTGAATCAAATAAAGACGGCAGTACTTTGGTCACTTGAATGCTTTCATTATCAGACAGCATATCAATAAACGAACTGCTTAAAGGGCTATTGTCCTCATCCACCACGATGATGGGCATCTCCGTAACTTTACCCTGTTGATACACATGGCCTACCAGAACTCCGTACAATACCGGTGCACCTAAAAAGAGCATCAACAAAACTTTATTGTTAAAAAAGAGCAGAAACTCCCGTTGGATCAATTCTAAAAATTTTTTCACATCAAGTTCTTTTTAATTCGCATGGAGGACAACAAGTGTTTTTGCCAACAGATCTTTTGTTCCAGCAACATCTTCCGGCACGACTTTTAGTTCGAATACGGCCAGTTGTGGATCAAAGTCGGGATAAGCCGACGCAATATTGGCATACGAATTCAATGCTTTTATGCTGATCACTTTTGCTTTGACCTTTTTATGGTTCAGGTAAGGAATTTCAACCTCAACAGCCGCTCCCTTCTGTAGTGTTCCGACCTTGTTTTCTGGCAATGTAAACCGAAAATAAGTTGAACGGTCCAAAAAACCATTGATAATAGGATATCCCGCCATAGCCAGTTCTCCAACCTTGAGATTGATGGTTTCTATGCTCATATCCTGGGGCGCGATCACATATTTTTCTTGCGCGGCAGCATTGACTTCAGATATTGCTCCCAATGCACGCTCTTTTTGTCCCAAAGCCATCATCTGTTGCTCCCGTCTTGCTCCACCGCGAGCTTCGGCCAATTCGGCCTGCGCAGCAAGATATTGATTTTTTGCTCCCTGATACTTTGCGTAAGTTTCATCATACTTCTGCTGTGGGATCAGGCTATCCTGCAACAAAGCCTCCAATCGGCCGATCGATTTCTCGGCAAATTCATATTGCTCCCGGAGGCCATCGACTTTTGCCTGTAATTGGACCAACTGCCCCTTGGTAGCCCCTTTGACAGCCATGTTATATTGTGCATCGGCGGCCTGTAAAGCACCTTTCGCCTGTTCTTCTTTAGCATCAACTTCGGGAATACTCAAAATAGCCAAAGTATCGCCAGCATGCACAAAATCACCTTCTGCAACTAAAAACTGAGCAATTTTTCCTGGTACTTTTGTCACTACCGTCACCTGCTCACGCTCAACCTTACCTTCTATAGGTTTTTCCTTCACCTGACTGGTACAGGAAACAAAAATAGATAAGGATAATACCCCATATAAATTTTTCATATTAAATGATTTATTTTTTAATACTCCTCCAAAACACCCATTTATTCATCAATCATTGTACGTTGTCCGTATGGGCATCTTCATGTATAGTTTGTAATAATTTTCCCGATGTATGCAATAATTCAACCGCAGCCGTTCGCTGCTGCAGCACATTGGTAAAATAACTTAAACTGACTTTATACCAATCGTTTTCTGCTGCCAATAATGCTGTCACGTCAATCAATCCCGCCTGATATTGCTTGGCAGCCATCGACAGATTATTTTCTGCAACACGCATCTGCTGCTCCCCTACTTTCAATTTTTGATTGCCTGTGGTGTAGGTAACTTTGTTTTTGCTTAACAGCAGATTCAACTTTTCTTCCGTATCTTCCTTTTTCGTCGCATTGATAGTCTGGTCCAACTTGACCTGCTTGATCTTGTTGTGATGCTCTCCGCCTGTATAAAGATCCCATTTTACGCCAAGGCCAACCATCAGATTGGGATTTCCTTTGATCGAATTTAACGGCAGGTTTACAGTCCCCAATAAGGGACGGTCCTGGATACTCAGTTTCGAATTGAAAACATTCAGATAATTTGCAGAGCCAAATGCAAAAACGGCCGGAAGGGCACCTCCTTTTTCCTTTTTATATAAATACGCATAGGCTTTTGATGAAGCATCCAGCGCTTTAAGTTCTGAACGCTGGTCTACGTTGTCGGGAATCTCCGACAAGAATATCGGTTCAAGACCATAATGGATTCCACCGACTTCCTGAAAAGGCACACCTGTCTCCTGTCCTATCTTTTGACAGAGAAGATCACGATTTCCGGCCACTTCCACTTTTTTCTCTTCCAGTTCCAGCAGGGCCAATTTAAGCTTATCCCGGTCATAAGGAATTGCCAGCCCATGCTGGATTGCTTTGTTCACCTTTTCCTGCTCTTTCTTCAGCCGCTTCTCCGAATCCACAATAAGCTTATCCACTTCATCCAAAAGCATCAGTTGATCAAAAGAGGCTATAATATCTTTTGAAAGCGTCTCACGGCTTGCTGATTCCATATACTGCTGCGCAACAGCCTTCTCTTTCAATGCTTTTATGCCATTCGGAATTTGCAATCCCGAAAAGATGACCTGTTTTACAGAAACCCCTGCATAAGCTGCCTGTCCATGCATGCTAAATCCTGTAGCTCCTTCAAAAAGCCCCAGATTCAATAAAGGTAAGTTGACCGTAGGAACATCCACGCTACCATGGCTATGGACATAACCATATAATCCCAAGGCTGAGACATGTGGTAATCTGTTCGCTTTGACACCATCTACTTCTAAACGGGCTTTATCCACTTCATAAGCCTTTAATTTTAACTCTTTATTTGTTTCAAAGGCTTTCTGAATAATATCTTTTACGGCCGGGTCAATCAGAGACTGTGCATGCAGTTTATCTAAACATATTACTGACACAAAGGCGAACAAACCCAAGCATAGCTTCTTATTTATCATATGATTCATTTATTCTTGTAAAAAATAGGACAACAACCGTTCTTTTGTTAACAGCAAACTGTGCTGTATGTTTTTATACCACCCGTTATTTCCAAGATAACAAAAAAAGTATATCCGTATAATATGACTAAAAAATTCCTTTTCTGTTCTTCAGAACTCATTTTTCAATACAAAGGAATCCCTTATTAATTTTCATTTTGTTAATTAATAAGTTATCTTTGGAGAGCTCCTCCACGCAGAAAAATATGTTGCTTACAGATACACATACACACATTTATTACCACGCAGGCACTGACAAACTGCAAGAACAGATTCAGCGATGTCTGGATAACAATATACAACGCCTTTTTTTACCCAACGTCAATAGTGCTTCCATAAAACCCGTCTTTGATACTGTTGCAGCATACCCTGAGCATTGTTTTCCTATGTTGGGACTACATCCCTGTGATGTGAAGGAAAACTACGTTGAAGAGTTAATAACTATCCAAAAGAATCTCGAAAATCACAAAGTCCATGCCATAGGTGAGATTGGATTGGATCTTTATTGGGATAAAAGTACGCTCAATATCCAAAAAGATGCTTTCCGCACTCAGGTTCAATGGGCTAAGGAACTTAATTTGCCCATCGATATTCACTGCCGGGATGCATTTTCAGAATTATTTGAGCTGCTGGAAGAACTACACGACGACAGACTATATGGTGTCCTTCACTGTTTCACAGGTACACTGCAACAAGCCCAGCATGCCATTGATTTAGGATTTGCCCTGGGTATAGGTGGTGTCGTTACATTTAAAAAAGCAGGGCTGGACAATGTTGTCAAAGAAATCGACTTAAAACACATCGTATTGGAGACTGATGCCCCCTATCTTGCCCCTGTTCCTTTCCGTGGGAAAGAAAATGAAAGCAGCTACCTCGTTTACGTTGCCCAGAAAGTGGCAGATTTACATCATCTGCCTATTGAAAAGATAGCAGAAATAACAACAGCAAATTCACAACGTATTTTTGGTATATAATCTAAAAAGACCCCCAATGCACAATATCTTTATTATCTACACGGGTGGAACCATAGGAATGGTTAAAGATGAAACAGGAACCTTTGTTCCTTTCGACTTTGAATTGATCAAGCGTAATCTTCCCGATCTAAGCCGCTTAGACTATAAACTGACTGTACACTCTTTCGAGCCCATCATTGACTCTTCAAACATGAAGCCGGAAATATGGATAGAAATGGCACAAATCGTTAAAGATAACTATGCCAGTTATGATGGCTTTGTCATTCTCCATGGATCGGATACAATGGCATTCACGGCCTCCGTATTGAGCTTTATGCTCGAAGGGCTTCAGAAACCTGTCATTTTATCCGGATCACAGTTGCCAATAGGCGAGATTCGGACAGATGCAAGGGAAAATATGATGACAGCACTGGAAATTGCTTCTGCCAAACAAAACGGTGTATCTATCATTCAAGAAGTATGCATACTTTTCGATAATAAGCTCTTTCGTGGCAACCGGTCATTTAAGTACAATTCGGCTAAATTTGAGGCTTTCAGATCTCCAAATTATCCTGTCTTAGTTGAAGCAGGTATTCATCTCAAATATAATACAGATGCTTTATTGAACAATATTGACAAGGAATTTATCCTGCATACCAAATTAGACAATCGGGTTGCCGTATTAAAGCTCTTCCCCGGTATATCTGCCCAGACGATCAAAGCCGTCCTGGATTCAGATGTGCGGTCTATTGTAATGGAAACGTTTGGATCTGGAAATACGACAACGGATACCTGGTTTTTGGATTTATTAAAGGGAGCCATAGATCAGGGTAAAAATATCCTGAATATTTCTCAATGTAAGGTAGGGTCGGTAGAACTAGGACGATACGAAACCTCACAGGGACTGAAGGCAATCGGTGTGCTCAATGGCTATGATCTGACTTTTGAGGCTGCGGTCACCAAACTCATGTACTTGCAAGGAGAATTAGCAGACCAGAAAGAAGTTGCTTATTGGATCGAAAAAGATATCCGTGGAGAATTGACCGTCAATGACTAAAGTAAAAGGTTCTGTCAGTTATAGCGTTTATGATCGCAAAGCCCCCCTATTTCCGGCTCTTATATAAGGAGCAGGAAATAGGGGGCTGAAGATAAACTAGCCGACACGCTGCAATACCTCGGCAACCACAAAATTACTTCCGCCTACAAAAATCAGATCCCCAGGCTGATAAGCCACCTTGGCAGCCTCGAAAGCGTCTATGACAGTCCTAAAAGCCTTTCCTTCCAGACCAAATACCGAGGCTTCAGCTTGAAGCAAGTCCGCAGGCATTGCCCTAGGCATGTCAGGAGCTGAGAAATAATAAATAGCCTCCTTTGGAAGATATGGCAGCATATGTGATAAATCTTTGTCGCGCATCGCTCCGATGACAAAATGCAATTGGTGGTAAGTAGTCGTTTTTAAATTTTTTAGAACCTCGAGAATACCATCTTCATTATGTCCCGTATCACAGATGACAAAAGGGTCCTTAGACAATTGCTGCCATCGTCCCTGAATTCCGGTCGATGCCTGTACTTTTTTCAAAGCCTCATGAACCTGACCTGTACTGATCACAAACCCTTGCTTACGCAGTTCATCAACGGCTAGTAATACACCGGCCAGATTCTTCGCCTGATAGCCACCTTTAAGGTCCAGCTGATAATTGTCGGTATGCACATTGGGCCCCACAACTTCAATGGTCAAATAATCCTGATCCACAGCTTGCATTTTAGTCTGATAGACCTGAGAAGCAAACAGAATAGGAGCATTTTCCAAATGTGCTTTTTCTATAAATACGGGGGCAGTTTCAGCAGCATATTCCGAAATGATCACCGGTGTTTCTTTTTTAATTATACCGGCCTTTTCACCAGCAATTTCACCCAACGTATTTCCCAGCATATTCATATGATCAAAGCCGATGTTTGTAATCACTGATAAGAGGGGCCGTATAATATTTGTGCTATCCAAGCGTCCTCCAAGCCCCACTTCTATGACCGCAATATCGACCTTATTCCTTTCAAAATAATCAAAAGCCATGGCGACGGTGATTTCGAAGAATGAAGGTTTAACCGCTTCGATCAGCTCACGGTGCGTTTGGACAAAATCCGTCACAAATTCTTTTTCACACATGATCCCATTCACCCGGATACGCTCCCGGAAATCCAATAAATGAGGGGAGGTATACAGTCCGGTCTTATAACCAGCTTCGGCTAATATGGCCGCCAGCATGTGGGAAGTGGATCCTTTTCCGTTTGTACCGGCAATATGTAAGGTTTTGAATTTCTGCTGCGGGTTATCCAGCGCATCGCAAAGTCGAATGGTATTGTCAAGGTCTTTTTTGAAGGCTGAGGCACCATCCCTTGTAAACATAGGCAATCGAGTATAAAGATACTCGATTGCCTCTTCATAAGCATTCATCTGAATGATCTTTTATCTTAATTTAAAATTGAACACGATCCGTCCTGTTTGGGAATCAGGGGCATTTTGCAACTGATTCAGTCTTGCGCCACGCACGGCACGTTCACATTTTTCCAACAAACTGGGATCTGTAATCGTTGTCCCTTTTACACCCGCACGGGCATAGGTGATAATACCTTGCTTATTCACCCTGAATTCCACAGCAACCTTTCCAGCTTGCTGTCCATTGTCATCAATACTTGGTCGTGTTGTAAAGCTGCGGTTCTCAATCGACAACATCATGTTCCCATTTCCGGAGCCCCCTTCACCATAATTACTTGCTAAGGGATCCCCTAATTTGGAGCCTTGATTCCCCGGAGTGGTTCCAGTACCATCACCCGCACCTTTACCATTGTTTTTATTTCCTTTGAAAAGGGCTTTTGCATTCGCTTTTGGAGCCACTTCTTTCGTCTCCTTGGTGGTCTCAGCAGCTTTTGAAACCACTTTCTTTTCCGTCTTTGTAACAGCTGGAGCTTCCTCCATATCCTGTGTGACTACAGCCTTTTCTGCAACCTGCTGTGTCGGTGTTGGCGTCGGTGTTTCGACAGGATCAATACGATCCGGACGTTCATTATTTGCGTTTGGATCGATAGAGGGTTCCTCCACACTCATATAATCGTCCCCCATTCCCTCCGGAGAAGTACCATAGTTGACAATCATGCCCCCCATACCATATTCATCCGGCTCCTGTGCTTTAAAAACCACGAAGAATCCAATCAAGAGCAGTGATGCCATGACCAATGTAGATATCCCCAACGCTTTGGGGAAGTTATTTTCTTCATGTTGAAGATGGTATCTCATTGTATAAAACCTCCTATATTACTAGTTGAACAACAAATTTCCAGATAAAGTTATGCTCGTTATGCAGGCTCATCCTGTTGTAAAGGAATATAACTACCCTAAACCTATATAACTTTAAAATAATTCAATTGTTCTTAATTATCTTTTTTGGGTTCTGTAGCCAATACCACCTTAATCTTCAAACGGTTGGCTACATCCATCACTGAAATGACATTTTGAATAGGCACGGTACTGTCCACATAAAGCATAATGGTCAATTCTTCCCCACCAGCCATTTGTGATTGAATCGCAGCCTCCAATCCTTCCACTGGAACGGGGTTTTTATCGATAAAATACCCTAATTCCTTGGTGATTGACACGGTGATTGTTTTCTTTGCTACAGACTGCTCTCCAGCACTTGACTTTGGCAACAATAACTTGACCACTTGCGGATTCGCAACTGCCGAAGCCAACAGAAAGAACAACATCAGGAAAAACATGATGTCATTCAAAGCTGAGGTGTGCACTTCCGCAGATGGTTTATTTTTTCTACTTCGTAAGTTCATTATCTTCCAGGTTCATCCAATAAATCAATAAATTCTACTGCATCTGTTTCCATACGTAAAATCAATCGCTCAACCATCATATTTAAGATATGATAGCCCAAATAAGCCAAGATACCAACCGCTAGACCAGATGCCGACGATACCATCTTCACATATAGTCCTCCAGATACTGATGCAATATCGATACCACCAGCCAATTCTACATCATGGAAAATCTTGATTACCCCAAAGATAGTACCAACGAAACCAAGCATGGGTGCAATACCCGCAATGATACCTAGGATATTGATATTTTTCTCCAATTTGGCAACTTCCAATTTACCCACGTTTTCAATCGCACCTTCAATATCTTTGATCGGTCGTCCCACACGTAATAATCCTTTCTGCAGCATTCGTCCCAATGCCGAGTTGCTTGAACGACAGACAGCCAAGGCTGAATCCAGATTTCCAGAAAGCACATTCGCTTTCACCTGCGACATCAAGCTATTATCATATTTTGCTGCTTTGCGGATAGTCAGATAACGTTCAAAAAAGATGACCAATCCAATAAAGAACAACAATAATATGGGAACCATAATCCATCCCCCCTTGATCATCATATCGATCAAACTCATGTTTTCTGTATTTGCAGCAGCAGGTAACGGTTGTTGCGCAGCTTGATTAAAGGTATCCACAGCAGCTCTTGCTGTATCTTGCACTAATGACATAATTATTAATAGTTTTATATTGTTCTTAACTTTTACAATGCATCCACCCATGCATCTTTGATACTCTTTTCTATAGATTTCTGAGCAAGGGTAGCTTCCTCTTTTGTCATATAGGTATTCAATATCACTTTCTTTCTACTTCTTTTTGATTTCCCTTCCACAGCACGGGCAGTCTTGTAGCCCATCGACCGAAGCCGTTGTGCTTCCTGTTCAGCCTGTGCCATGGTCTTAGCCGATCCGATGACAACCTGATATTTTGGCTGTGCCACGGGTATGGATTCTTTGATCACGGGGTCTGCCTGCATAGTGGCAGGTTTTTCCGTTCCAGTCTTTACACCAGCTTGGGCAGGACCTGCAGCAGCTGCGGTTGGTGTCCCTTCGAGTTTTAGACTATCACCCGTAGATACATTGGATGAGCTATCAGCTCCAATCGGAGTTGTTTGCTGACTAACGCTATCTGCAGATGATTTTGCCACCGGCTGTGAACCGCCAAAAACTGAGTTCCTTAAACTTGGGTTTATATAGAACACAGCCGCCACTGCCATCACCACTACAATAGCCCCAGTAATCCAATACCACATCACATTTGAATGCTGGGGTTCATCCTCCTCTTCATAGCTATCCGGGGTATAGCTGGCGTTGGCCACAGCGATAGCACCTTGTTCGGATTTCGAAGAAATTGCTTCTTCGGTCACCGCATTTCCTTTTGATGCTGGTATGCTCTCGGGCTCTAAGACGGACTTTTCTTCGGCAAGATCCTCTTCCGGAACCTGAATTAATGGCTCCACTTCAGCAGCAGCCTCCGGTTCGTTTGTTAATGGTACCGCTTCAGCTTGCACCTCTTCCGGTTCTTCCGTAGTCCCAGCTTCATCAGTCAGCACACGGGCGCCAGTGTGTTCACGTTCCTCCTCCAGCGCCGGAATAACTGTTTCAATTTCGGGCCCCACCAGATTCGTCACTGGCTGAAAGTCGAATCCTGATAGATCAAGCGGTTTAAACACTAAACTTGATCCATAACTGATCAATAAGCCCAGATCGTCTAATTTCACTTGTCCAAACTGTCCGAGATCAGCCCGTAATCCATCAACAGCTTCTTCCAGAATATGCTGTGCCTGATCCAGTCCCAGATTTTCCTGCTGTTGAATATAATGAACGATATTGAAACCCTGCTGTGCAGAGTAATCTAGCTCCACATAAGAGATCGGCGGCAAAAACACATTATGCTGTTTATCAAATTGCGCCGGAGAGTGAATTCTTTTGAATACACCGATCCCGGGCACATATACTTCTGCATAGCGCCTCAATAAACTACTGATGTTTTTACCTAGATTCATACGCTTTGATTTAAAATGCAAATTTATAATCTTAATTCGTTAAAAAGAATAATTAAGACCACCAATTACATTGAAACCTAATCTTGGATAATACATATAACGTTCATATTCTTTTCCAAAGATATTATTTGCTTTGACAAAAATACCAAACTGCTTTTTGATTCGGTATTCAGCTCCGGCATTTAAATCTGCAAAGGATCCGATTGTAACTTTATGTCCACTGTCCGCTACACGGTTACCGTCTGCCGTATAGTCATAAACATAAGCGTAGGTATTTCCTTGTGTTGAAAGTTCAGCGTCGACAAAGAACTTATCCGAGATGTTGAAACGGGCATTGGCCTGCATACGGAATTTTGGTAATCCCCATGCTTCTTCCTCATCACTCAACTTATAGTCATCTATATAAACTTTTCCGCCCAAGTTAACCAACTGAGAAAGGCGTACATTGATCTCCCCTTCCAATCCCATATGCTTTGCTTTATTGATCTGGCCATCGTATACCACATCAAAAGCCCAAGGAATATATCCATCTTGACTACTTCCAAAAGCACTATTTTTAAATAGAGGTAAGCCCTCTATCTGCTTGTAGAAAACTTTCACCTTATAGCCAAATGTCGCACCTGCATTTCCTTTCAGACCTCCGTATACGTTCAGTTTCTCAATTGAATTGGCGATTTTGACATTAGGTGCCAAATATGGGTTTTCTTTTGCAAAGTTACGGAAAGAAGCCTGTCTCACATTACCATTGACACCTGCGAATAAAGAAACATATTCTGGTGCTAGTGAAAAGTCAGCTTCTACCGATGGAAAAACATTAAAACGCGACTCATCCCCAAATTCTGATGTCAAATTGGCCCCTAAGGTCACATTATAATTATCTCCCTTAAATCGGATGTACGGATTGATCAGGAACAAATTGTTCTTCACATTTGCCGTATCATTCTCATTTTTGACATCATTCATGCTCACACTTAAGTTGGCCCCCACGTTGAAAGCGCTCATCCGTTTGTTGAGGTATCCCGACAGGGCAATAGCGTTCTCCTTCGCTTTATAAGCATCCTTGAATAAATGACCGTCGACTTTTGCTGAGTAGCTTAGTGCCTGTTCATTCTTTGGATCAACATTACCCGAAAGCTCACCATTCAGATAAATATCTGTGAAAGTCTGTTTATCAGGGGTTGCATTCAATAATGTCGAACCCGTTTGGTCAAAAGTCTGTCCATAAAAATTTGTGCCATATCGATTGTAACCGATCGTACCTTTTAAAGTAACCGCATCCAATACTCGGCGTCCAAAAATGCCAATATCTTGTGTACTGAACTTTTGGCCTTCAATACTTCCTTTTTGGCTTAAATGTTTTGCAAATAGGCCAAAGCGTGTATTTTCAAATTGCTCAGAAGCCAAATAGGCTTCTCCCAGGATGGAGTTGTAATTCCCTATACCAAATTTGACATAATTGCTACTCTGTTCAAAAGGCTGTGCAAAAGGAATTTCTTCCACATTCAATTGTTTCAGACCGGTATTAATATCCAGCTTTTTGTCGATAATATTACCATATGATAATTTAGGTTGATATTCCCGTTTGTTGGTCATATCCGGACTACGTCGAATTTTTACCGCATCAGCCAGAATTGGCTTGTAATCACGAACAACATCAAAAGAATCAATGGTGACCGGTTTTTCAGGATCGTTCTTCTTTTCCGTTTCCTGTGCAAAAGAATTCAATCCCACGCCCATCAAAAGCGCTGCTAAAGTATATTTCTTCACATTTCTATTTTGCAACTTCTTCATTGTATCCTATTTCTTTTTGTTGTTCAAATTATTTAAACGTTCTTTTGCAGCAGGCAAAATATCATCTTCTGCTTCATAGTTATCGACAATTGACTCAAGGGTAGCCTTCGCCTGAAAAGTATCCCCCTTGCCTGCATAAGCATCCGCCATCGTGATAAAGCTCTTGGCAACCCAGTATTCATAGGAAGAGAAATTATCCGACAGATCCATTGCCGTTTTGATACAGGTATCGTATTGTTTATTTTCCAATTGGATGACAGCAACATTATATTTCGCTTCAGCTCCATAAACAGTGCGGCTTTTTAACGCAGCTAAACTGAACTCTTTCATTGCCTCTGTCTTTTTGTTCTGCTTCGCGTAACACTTACCAGCATATAAGAAAGCATTGGCGATCTCCTCTTCAGAAGATTTTTCATAGTTCTTAACGGCGTTAGTATAGTTTAATGCTTCTTTATAATCACCGATTTCATAGTAAGAAACCATCAGATTATTGATAGCAAAGCCATAGTTGGATTTATATTCAGAAGTCAATTCCAATTTCTTCAATAATTGTGTTGCTTCATTATATTTCTTTTGTTTCAAATACAGTGTTGAGACAGAAACCAAGGTCCGCTCGGTGTATGGCGAAGTCCAGTCATTCAGAATAATATTATAATCGTGCAGGGCATCTTCTGTATTTCCTAAAGCTGCATTACTTTCAGCACGTACAAAACGAGCATATTTCTCCTGATTTGGTTTAGGGAACTTATCAAAATAAGCATTTACGGCTTCCACGGCCCCTTGGTAGTTACCACGTGAGAACAATGTCGTTGCAGTGGAGAAAGTGCGTGAGTCTTGTTCAGATTTTGACAAATCGCCTAGATTTGTTCCCGTCGCATACTTGATATAGCCTGTTGCGTCACCTTTATCCAAGTAGATGTTTTCGATTGAACGCATAGCCTGTCTTGCTTCACCTGTAGCCGAGTATTGATCCACCACACGTTGGAATGTTGCCAAAGCAGCATCATTATTATCCTGATTATACTGAACCAATCCAATGGTGACCAAAGCACGTGGCACGTAGCTGCTTCGTGGGTATTTTTCCACCATGGTTTGAAGGCCTGAAATAGCCTGATCATTTTCCCCCATCAAGAAACGTGTATACGGGATTTCAAAAGCAATATCATCGGCATAATTAGAAGTTGGGAATTGGGCAATGACCGCATTCAATGTAGCAATCTTACCATTATTATCTCCTTGAAGCCCTTGAATAATCCCCCGTTGGAATAAAGCATAATCCTGGCTCGGTGCTTTAGACGATATTAGTTTGTTATATTCAGTCAAGGCTCTACCGTAGTTTTTAGAAGAAAAATAAGAATCGCCCAAACGTGCAATAGCATCATTGCGTGTATTGATTTCTAATCCTTTGGAGCCTCCGGTAGCTAAGAAACGCTCAAAATAGTTTGCCGAAGTGTTATAATTTCCATTTCGGAATGCAGCATAAGCCAGCGCATAGTTCGCGTAGCCATAAACATCTGTTTTGCTCGCACCCGGCAATCGTAGGAATTTATTGAAATTCGTTACCGCTTCTCCATACTTACGCACTTCATACATTGCCTCGGCTTTCCAATAAGTTGTCAGAGCATATATCTCCTCATCATAACGATGTTTTTCAGAACGCATGAACATGGAGATCGCATTTTCGAAAGCACGCTCATTGTAATATTCTAAGCCTCTGTAATAGGTCACTTTCTGATACGCCGCATTTGCTTCTTTTCCACGTTTAGAGATAGACTCCAAAATATCTACCGCTTCCCGATAGTTTTTGGTGCTCAGCAACACCTCTGCCAGCAACGTTTTAGCTTCTTCTAAGCGTTGTGATTTGGGATATGTTTTTAAATATTCTTGTGTAGAAGTCAATGCAACTTGATGAAACTCCAGCTCATACGAAAGCTTTGCATAGTTGAATAAGCCTTCCTCCTGCATCGCTGGATCAAAATCCAACTTGGATGCCCTGAAAAATGCATTACGGGCAGATTGCTTATTGCCTGTCTTCAAAAAGCTATCCCCTAAGGTTATCATGGCAGATTGATAATAAGCATCAGGCTCTGTCATTTTCTCCAGCTCGGCGATCGCCTTATCATAATCCTTCAATTTATAGGCAATATAACCAATCTGATAGCTGTCTTGATTATTCTGCGTCTTACCTTGGTCTTGCGCCTGGAATCTATCGTAATAATCCTTGGAAGTTTTCAGATCGCCCTTAATAAAGTAAGTCGCCGCAATAATACGCAGCATCTCAGTCTCATTTTCCTGTTTGGTACGGGATAAGATCGGCAAGGCATAATCCAATACATCATCATAACGTTTATCCAAGAAATACAAGGCAGTAATATAGTAAGGATAACTGTTTTCAAATTGTTTTGAACCGTTTAAGCGCTCGAATTCATTTAAAGCGGTTTTATATTCTGCATCTAAATAAGACAAATAGGCATAATAATAAATCGATGCTTCCTGAAATTCCGACTTCTGGTCTTTCAAACCCGCAAACAATGGTTTTGCCGTTTTATAATCCTTGGTCATGAAAGAAGCATAACCTAATTTAAAACGGTATTCCACATTTTCTTTACCAGCCAAATTTTTGCTGTCAATCTTGGTAAACCATTCAATTGCTTTGGTATAATCCTTTTTGGCGTAATAAGACTTACCGATCTGAAAATAAGCCGCTTTGGAATTTGCGCTGACAGGAAAATCTTTGATATATTTCAGAAAACGATTCTCCGCATCGGATTCGCCCAATTCTAAAGCACAGACAGCCTGATAATACCGTACATTTTCCTTCAATAGGGATAGCTCTTCTGTCTCATCCAATTGTAGATTGGACTTTGTCCGTAAGGACTCTACCCGATCAAATTGTGCCGATGCCGAACTGAATTTTCCACGCTCATACAACTCCATTCCAGTCTTGTATGCCTTGTTGATTTGTTGCCATTCTGTCTGCTGCGCTAATGCTGGCGTCGCCATAACAGTTAGTGCAACTCCCACCTGGTAAATCTTTTTATACATAATATGTGAAACCTTAATATGTTATTTGTCTGCAAAAATATAAATGGATATCGCTTTCAAACCAAGAAAATTTATTGAAATTCAATCCAACTCTCCCCATCTCAGGGAGATAGTTTTATTCATTTTACTAAATTATACTTTAATTGAGCTACTTTACACAAAAGTTATTAACATCTGTGAATAACCCAGTATTATAACGGAAATTTTGCACAAAAAATATGCCCGACAAAAAATAAAGTCAGGCATAATATTGTCGTTTTGAATAATTCCAATTAGCCACGTTGTCCAGCCAGAAGGTATAACACAGCCATGCGAACCGCAACGCCATTTTCAACCTGATCCAAAATGATGGAATGCTCACTATCGGCAACATCCGAGGTGATTTCAACCCCACGATTGATTGGCCCTGGGTGCATGATGGTAATGGGTTTTTCCAAAGAATCCAAAATCTCTTTATTCAGTCCGTAAAGCATTGAGTACTCACGCAGTGATGGGAAATAGGCAATGTCCTGACGTTCCAACTGGATCCGTAGCATGTTGGCCACATCACACCAATTCAATGCTTTTCTCAGATCGTGTTCTACTTTTACTCCCAAAGAGGTGATATGTTTTGGAATAAGCGTGGTGGGGCCACAGACCATCACTTCAGCCCCTTGTTTCTGCAGGCATAAAATATTGGAAAGGGCTACACGGGAGTGCGTGATATCTCCGATGATGGCAACTTTACGTCCCGCCACATCACCAAAACGTTCCCGAATAGAGAAGGAGTCCAATAAGGCTTGAGTAGGGTGTTCATGTGCTCCATCCCCAGCATTGACAATCTGTGCATCGACATGCTTGCTCAAAAACACCCCAGCGCCAGCGTATGGATGTCGCATGACGATCATATCGACTTTCATGGCCAGGATATTATTGACCGTATCGATCAACGTCTCCCCTTTACTGACGGAAGAAGAGGATGCCGCAAAGTTTACGATATCCGCAGAAAGCCTTTTTTCGGCAAGTTCAAAGGAAAGCCGAGTACGTGTTGAATTTTCAAAAAACACATTGGCAATGGTAATATCCCGCAAGGAAGGAACCTTTTTGATTGGCCTATTTAATACCTCTTTGAAATTACTCGCCGTATCCAGAATCAATTGAACATCTTGTTCATTCAGGTCTTTGATTCCCAGTAAATGGCGTGTACTTAATTGTTCTGCTACAGATGACATTTTATAGTATATTCAAGTATTTACTAATCATTTTCTATTTGAAGTGCCTGTTCTCAAAGGCCCGTTAGAACCTTCAGAATTTTTCACTTCATATCAATCATTACCCGAAGTTTTTTTCTCCGTGATCAAGGTAATGCTATCCTGATCCTCAGACTCTTTCCAGTTCACGATCACCTTCTGCGAATCGATGGAGTCAACCTGTATACCAATATAATCAGGCTGAATAGGAATCTGTCGCGAGAATCTGCGGTCGACCAGCACAAGCAATTCTATTCTTTTTGCCCGGCCAAATGCCTGCACAGCATCCATCGCGGCCCGAATGGTGCGGCCAGTCCATAAGACATCATCAATAAAAATAACCTCCTTGCCCTCTACAATAAAATTGATATTTGTACTATTAGCCAACAATGGCCCTGTATTACCTTTGGTACGGAAATCATCCCGGTAAAACGTAATATCCAAATCGCCGACCAAAATCTCCTTTCCGATCATTTGTTCCAGCTCCTTGACAATACGTTTAGCCAAAAAAGTTCCACGTGGTTGAATACCTATGACGACAGCATTTGAAAAATCACCATGATTCTCAATCAATTGACGACATAGTCTTTGAATGGTGATCTGAAATTTTGGTCCGTCTAATAAAATCGACTGTTTCATTATGGGAATGTTTGAGCAAAGCTACACTTTTTTTAACAAAAAATAAGGCTCGTCCCGCAATTAATTTCAATATATAAAGGTCATCTGCTCTTCAAGTCAATCCTCTTTTTTGTTTGCTCTGGCGATAAAATACACCGGTACACCCAGAAGCACCAATATAAAGCCTGGCCAGGTATACTGTGGCTTATAGATAATCAACAGTACACAAAAGACAGTCCCAATCAGCAGATAAATGAATGGCGTAACGGGGAATAAAAAAGTCTTATAAGAACGCTCCAGATTTGGTTTACGAATACGCTGAATAATTACCCCCAGCACAGTGATCATATAAAATATCACTATCACAAAAGATATCATATCCAGTAAATTACCATACTGTCCACTCAGACAAAGTAATGAAGCCCATATCCCTTGAAGCCATAACGATCGGGCGGGCACATCGTATTTGTTATTGGGAATGGCCTGTTTTAAGAAAAGACCGTCTTTAGCCATGGTCTGAAAAACCCGTGCTCCTGATAATGCAAGCCCGTTGACACAACCAAAAGTAGACACCATCACTAATACAGCCATGGCAATGGTACCTGTATGCCCCAGCATTTTTTCGGCGGCAGCAATAGCAACCCGGTCATTTGCGGCAAAAGCAATTTCATCCCGGCTCAGGGCCGACAAGTAGATATAGTTACAGCAAATATACAACAGCATCACCAGGCTGGTTCCGATAACCAATGCACGGACCACATTACGCTGCGGATTGACAATTTCACCGGATACAAACGTCACGTTCTCCCAGGCCACGCTGCTGAACACCGCCCCTACCATGGCTGCAGCCAAGCCCCCCATGAGCGGCCCACCTGAAATCGCTGTCCAGTCTTCTCCTTTTAAATGCTGAAATGCATCCCAACCGTAAGCCATGTTGGCTGAAAAATGATTTTCCCGAATCAAAAACAAACCTCCAACAATCAGTAAAACCAAGGCAATGATCTTTGTCGAGGTAAAAAAAGACTGTACAGACTTGCCACTTTTTATACCCCGTGTATTGATAAAAGTGAGGAGGATAATGATCCCGATTGCCAGGATCTGTATCCATGTAATCATAAACTCACCACGCTGGAACAGCGGAGCAGCATCATTCAGCTGCGGAATTAAATAGGCTGTAAACTTCCCAAAAGCAACAGCCACCGCAGCTATTGTTCCCGTCTGAATAACGGTAAACAGGCTCCATCCATAAAGAAAACCGATTGGCTTGCCAAATATTTCGGTAAGATAGGTGTATTGCCCACCTGCCTTTGGATACATCGACGACAGCTCTCCATAGCAGATTGCCGCAGCAACAGTGGCCACAGCAGTCAATATCCATACCATAACCACCCAATAACCTGAACCAAGCTGCCGCATCATATCACTGGACACGATAAAAATTCCACTTCCGATCATTGATCCCATGACCAGCATGACAGCATCCCATAATTTCAACTGACGTTTCATCATAATATAAGGTTGGTTTTATGTCGTTAAGCTAAGAAAAAATAATTAAAAAAAACTGTCTCCAGCTATCTGTTCAAAAGAAAATGTTTTTTGAACAGATAGCTGGAGACAGTTACTTGTACCAACAGGGCTGTCGAGCGATTACTCTACACCATACTGTTGTTTATATGACTTCTCTAGTTCCGTCACCTGCTGAAGCAATTGCTTTTCGGATGTGGAAGCTAAAATACTTTTATAAGCACCCAAAGCCCGTAACGCAGTTCCGATATTGGAATACTCTAATTCTGGCTTCGATTGGGCGATATCCTGATACCAGCGCATATTCTGCGTGATGAATTTCAGGTTACGGTTGACAATTTCATTGGCCCGTTTATTTTCGCCCGTTTCATACAGCACATTGATCACTGGAATATAGCCCAGCACATCCCGCATGAGATAAACACGTTTAGGCATTTTTTCATATGTTTCAACAGCCACCTTACGTGCCTCATCCTTACGTCCCTCCATTAATAATTGAGTAGCCGTACCGCCCATAACCGTATTAGTGATCATGGTGATCATCCGGTATGATTCAGGGTCCAGATATGAGGCATGGGCCATATTGCCCCATTGATATTTTGTCGTAATATCCTTATAGGCCGCCTGTGTGTCCACCAATGTTCCTTCTGCACCAGCAGGAGTCGCAATAGGCATTAAGCGTAAAGCAAAACCTTCTTGTACCAGATACTTATCCAGTCCAAGATAATTATCATTCGGAACAGTCGCCGCAAAATAGATTGGACGTTTCCAATTATTATTCAACAATACATTTAAGATCGATAGTTCCGTTCTTGAAACATAATTCCGATTGTAAGTCCAGGTCATGGTATCCACAATGGATTCTTGCCATGCTTTAGGGACAACATTATTTTTCAATACAGCTTCTTTATTGACCGGAAGGCTGAAATTTTTAGTCGGTAAAAAGTTTTCAAATTTACCTCCACGTAATTCCAATTTATTCTTTTGGTCATCAGACAATAGAATTTGCATAATCAAGTCCAGATCAATGTGTCCCGGTACTTTCATGTCTTGGTAATAAAGAACCTCACGCACCCCTTTTTTAAACTTCTCATCATCAATATTGATCGGTAATCCATCAGCCTGATTTACTTTTTGTTTCATCTGACGCATATACCAATCCGAGCTCAACAAACTCAAATTCACGACCCGAACATCTGGGCGATAATTCTCAACCTCCTGTACATACCACAACGGGTAGGTGTCATTATCACCATACGTAAATAGGATCGCATTTGGCGCACAAGAAGCCAAGTAATTTTTGGCCAGGTCACGGGCTGTAGTCTTCTCCGAGCGATCATGGTCATCCCAGTTTTGGAATCCCAATAATACCGGTGCCCCCAAAAGACAGGCAGCAGTAGCGACCCCGGCAGCCATCTTGCCATCCATTTTTCTACCTAAATAATCCGCAATGGCAAATGCCCCCAGACCGATCCATATCGCAAAGGCGTAGAATGAACCGGCATAAGCATAATCACGTTCACGTGGCTGGAGCGGACTTTGATTCAGGTATAAGACAATCGCTAATCCCGTAAAGAAAAATAACAGACCAACAATCCCTGCATCCCGTTGTCTTTTGCCAAAATGCCAGAAAGCACCGATCAAACCAATAATCAAAGGCAAGAAATAGTATTTATTGTTTGAAGGATCTGTTTTCAGTGAATCCGGAATTGCATTCTGCCCCCCCACATGCATCTGATCTACAGGTTTGGCCCCGGATATCCAGTTCCCCTCGGTAAAGGATCCTTGGCCTTGCTGATCATTCTGGCGGCCAGCAAAATTCCACAGAAAATAGCGCCCATACATATGCCCTATCTGATAACTGAAAAAGAATTTTACATTATCTCCAAAAGTTGGCGATTGCCCTTCTGGAATCTTCAGATAATCACGGTAATAGTCAATATGTCCCTGGTCACGCGAACTGTATACGCGTGGAAAGAACATCGTCTTATCGTATTTATAGTCCATGCCATTCTCCACTTTGGTATACTTATCCTTATCTTTTCGATAAGTATAGGTCGGTTCGGCATCGACAACCTGTGCATCAAAAGTTGGCCCATTTAATAGTGGTTCGCTCGCATATTGTTCACGTCCCAAGTAGCTCACAAAAGAAAATGCATTGTCCGGATCGCTATTATTCAACGTTGGACTTGCTTTGGCACGTACCATGATCATGGCAAAAGAACTATAGCCAAACACAATAAAAGCTGCACTGATCAAGACCAGGTTCAACATAGGTTTCACCTTTTTGATCGAATACCAAATACCATATACAAAAAGAGCGACGATCAAAATCAAGAAGACATTAAAGCCTACACCGAAGCCCATTCCTAAGCTGTTCACAAAGAACAGGTCAAAATATGCTGCGGCTTTGACCGTATATTGGATGATACCCCATAAAATCAGCGCCAGTACCACCACCCCAATCAAGAATGCTTTAAGTGCACCTGAAGATGTAACGGTTTTTGAGCGCTTAAAATAGATCACCAAAGCAATCGCTGGAATAACCAAAAGGTTCAGTAAATGCACCCCAATGGAAAGCCCCATGACATAGGCAATAAAGATCAGCCAGCGGTCTGAGCCGGTTTCATCCGCATGGTTCTCCCATTTCAGAATCCCCCAAAATACAATAGCCGTACATAAGGAAGACATGGCATACACTTCAGACTCCACCGCAGAGAACCAGAATGTATCTGTGAAAGCGTAGGCCAATGCACCGACCACACCAGAGCCAAATATCTTGATCAGGTCAGCTGATGTATAGGATTCATCAACACGCTTTACGATGATTTTCTTGGCCAGTGCAGTAATTGTCCAAAACAAAAACAAAATTGTCAGACCACTACACACAGCAGACCCCACATTCATCCAAAAAGCGATCCGCGTCACATCTCCACCGGCAAGATTAGAGAATATATTTTGAATCATTAAGAATAAAGGTGCTCCCGGCTGGTGCACAATTTGAAGTTTAAAGGCCGAGGCAATAAACTCGCCACAGTCCCACCAACTCGTCGATCGTTCGGCAGTCATGACATATGCTACTGTTGCTATGAGTGCACATATCCATCCTAAAAGATTATTGATTTTAGTATAGTTCATAAAATGATAACTGTAAAAAAGTATTATAATACGGCTCGAAAATAAGGATAACTTCATAAGAAATGAACTTAAATCTGATTTTTTAACACATCTTCATCGAAAAAAACAGCTGTATCCAATTCCATCAAGGATAAAGAATGCCTATGGATTGCATATCTTCTTCGAAGAAAATAAAAATTATTTCTTTGAAAATCAAGCTCAATGCACATTACAACACATTTTTATTTGCATAAATAAGAATTGTCCGTATATTTGCATCATCAAATGTGAACGACATCATTATGATAGCAGACACAGTTGAATTGTTTGTCCGATAGTATAAGGGTAGTACGACAGTTTTTGGTTCTGTTTGTCTTGGTTCGAATCCAGGTCGGACAACAAACAATAGAAAAGGCTTGCAGTTGCAGGCCTTTTTTGCGTTATATGCAAGGCTTATTTATTTATCGCAGATTTGGATTTTTTTAAATTTGAATTTTGATTTTTAAAACAAATCTCTATCTTTGCGTCGTCAAAAAGAAAAAGACGGAAACATCATTTTTTTAGAGACATTGTCCGATAGTATAAGGGTAGTACGACAGTTTTTGGTTCTGTTTGTCTTGGTTCGAATCCAGGTCGGACAACTTTTAAAGTTAAGAATATATGGATTGTGGAAACAATCCATTTTTTTTAATGTTTAACTTTAAAAAAATAGGGAATAAAAATATTGAATAAACGACAATACAATAACCCAACATAAATATACAAAACCATGCCTTTGCAATTCAACACGGTTAAACTATTTGCAGGTTCTGGCACTACAGAGCTGGCCGAAAAAATCGCACAATCTTACGGGAAACCACTAGGAGACAAAACATTATCGCGTTTTAGCGACGGTGAGATTCAACCATTCTACAATGAATCAGTTCGTGGAGCCGATGTATTTATCATCCAATCTACCAACCAACCTACCGACAATCTTTTTGAATTACTGTTGATGACCGATGCTGCAAAAAGAGCTTCAGCACACTACATCACAGCAGTTGTCCCTTACTTCGGTTTCGCCAGACAAGATCGGAAAGACAAACCAAGAGTTGCCATTGGCGCAAAAATGATTGCCAATCTTCTGACGGCAGCGGGAATTCACCGTATCATGACGATGGATTTACACGCCGCTCAGATCCAGGGGTTCTTCGATATTCCTGTTGATCACTTAGATGGTTCCATCATTTTTGTCCCTTATATCAAATCGTTAAAACTTCCCAACCTTACGATTGCTTCCCCAGATATGGGTGGATCTTATAGGGCCCGTACCTTTGCTAAATTCTTCAACGCTGAGGTCATCATCTGCGACAAACGCCGTAAACGTGCCAATGAGATCGAGTCCATGTCCATTATCGGCGATGTCACAGGCCAAGATGTTGTATTGATTGATGATATCTGCGACACGGCAGGCACACTGTCAAAGGCAGCCGCATTAATCATGGAGAATGGTGCAAAATCTGTCAGGGCAGTTTGTACACATGCTGTATTATCGGGTAAAGCATACGAAACCATTGAAAATTCGGTCTTATCAGAAATGATTGTTACAGATACGATCCAATTAGATCCAGAGAAAGCGAAACATTCCACCAAAATCAAAGTATTGTCCACGGCAGATTTGTTTGCAAAAGCAATCACCAGCGTCAATCAACATACATCTATCTCTGATTTATTTGACGTTGAATAATATTTAGTAGGAAGATATGAGTAGGAAGACTCTGGTATGGTAAGCCTGCAGCTGAAATATCAGAGTCTTTTTTATGCCTCATCCTATCCAGCAGATACGCAGGATCCTTTCTGTGCTCACTTATAGCTGTCATAAGCGGGGGTACTGTCGTCAAGAACCAAACCAGACAACTGCAAAAGAAGTTTTATTGGGAGTATTTCTAAAAACCTTTTATATTAGAGGCTTAAACATATTCATCATATGAAGTCTATATTCTCATTCGTCTTATTTTTATTTGCTATCGGTACGATTGTACATGCACAAGAAGGCACACCTCGCCCCAATGCTTTAGCTGTTCAATACGGATTAAGCACTGTTATTATCCCCAATGAATCTTTTGGCGTAGCTTCACTGGAGGGACATAGTCATTCCATCGGGCTGCTTTACTACCGGGACATCTCCTATGACCTTGGACTGGAAACAGGAATACGCTACAGTTTCGATGCCATGAATAAAAGTGGCATCAATGGTGGGGGCGAAAAATTCGATATAGACTACAAGGCTTCCTATATTCATGTTCCGATCTTGCTGCAGTATAATTTCCTAAAAGTCCTTTTTGCCCAACTGGGACCAACGGTCAGTGTCCAGGTACAGAATGAAAACGACATCAATAAATCCGGCGTCGGCCTTTGGGCATCATTCGGTGCCAAACTTGAGAAAGAAGGATATGTTCTTAAACTCAATCCTTACTACCATAGCCAGTCTATGATTGCATTTTCGTCCAATTCCTACCAATCCCAACAGAACTTAGGGGTCAATCTAAGTGTTGGACTTAAATTTTAAATGATTATCCGCTCAAAATCAGCAGGTATAAGCGATTAATAAATTTGATTAATCCAAAATTTAAATTATCTTTGCACCTCAAAATTATAAAAAATAAAAAAATGAAATCAATTGCTATTAGCGGTTCTGTAAGACAGAACGTAGGGAAAAGAGATGCAAAAGAGTTGCGCTACCAAGGTTTAGTACCTGCAGTGCTTTACGGTGGTAAAGAACAAACAGCACTTTCTGTATCCGCAGCTGATTTGAAACCAGTTCTTTACACTGCTGATGTTATCATCGTAGAATTAAACATTGACGGTCAAACAAAAAGAGCTATCATTCAAGATGCACAATTCCACCCATTAACTGACTTAGTTACTCACATTGACTTTTTAGAGTTATTCGATGACAAAGAAGTATCATTGAATATCCCTATCAAATTAACAGGAACTTCTCCAGGTGTTAAAATGGGGGGTAAATTAGTTCAAAAATTACGTAAACTACGCGTAAAAGCATTACCTGCTAACTTACCGCAAGAAATCGAAGTACCAATGGACTCTTTGGAAGTTGGTAAATCATACCGTGTAGGTCAAGTTCAATTGGAAAACGCAAAAGTATTGAACAATGCTGATGATACAATCGTATCAGTAATCATGTCCCGTGCGTTGCGTCAAGCAGAACAAGAGGCAGCGAAAGCAGCTAAAGGTGGTAAAAAATAATCTGAACAAGATTCTTAAGATACTACAGAAAGCACCGAAATTCGGTGCTTTTTTTATGTGGCAGATTTTCTTTTTATTTTTTTGTTTTTTCTAATTTTTAATTTCAACTTTTTACTTTTTATTTTGCAGCATGAATTATCTTATCGTTGGACTGGGCAACATTGGCAGTGAATATGCCGATACGCGACATAACATTGGTTTTATGGTGGCAGATGAACTCGTCAAGCAAGCGAATGCAAGCTTTTCGTTATTGAAACTGGCCTACTATAGCGAATTTAAGCAACGGGGACACAATGTCACTGTCATTAAACCGACGACTTACATGAACCTCAGCGGTAAAGCGGTCAATTATTATATGCAGCAGTGCAAAGTACCGATTCAGAACGTGCTGGTTATTGTGGATGATCTAGCCATTCCTTTTGGTTCTTTACGGATGAAACCGAAAGGAAGTAGTGCCGGCCACAATGGGCTCAAATCCATTGAACAGCTCTGTGGGGGACAGGTATACCCACGCTTACGATTTGGTATAGGTGATCATTATCCCAAGGGCAGACAGGTGGACTATGTCCTAGGCCCATTTGATAAAGAAGAGCAGGCTGAATTACCTGCTTTAATCGATCATGCGGTCAAAATGATCCAGAGCTTTGTCCATATCGGCATCGAACTGACCATGACCAATCTGAACACAAAATAAAAAGCGGGACTTAGTCCCGCTTTTTATTTTAAATTACTTCTTATCTGCCTTCAAAGCCTCAGACCGCTGCTTCTCGTTTTCGATCTCTCTTTTAATCGTATGCTTAATTTTACCGTCCAACGTTTCTGCAGGGTTTCCATCAACCTCAGCCCCTACTGCTTTCCTTGTCGTCACCAACATTACACCATTCTTCCCTGCTCCCCCATATAAGGCTGTAGCATTTTGGTTTTTCAGAATTTCCATCGACTCGATCGTTAAAGCATTCAAACCAGCAGTTTCTAAGGATCCATGATGAGCCTTACCATTGACAACCAATAAGGGCTGAGCATCAGCCTGTTTACCGGCAACACGTAACGAGCGGACTCCTTTATAAGGTGTACCTGTAGTTGCGATATTCTTTGAAAACAAATGCTCACCTACTGTATGAGCAGTGGTTAAATTGTCTTCATGACCAGTATTCATCAGTCTAATCCTCGGAACGCCTTTTTCCTGACGCTCTTTTTCCGTGAAAACAATTCCGGTCACATTTCCTTGAAGCGTTATTCCGTTCCTGTTATTCGAAACTCGAGATTGTTTTCCAATAGAAGAATTATCGGTCATACTATCCTGATGCTGTTTGAGTAACACCTTAATCACACCATTTTTTCCTTCTTCACCATATTTTTCCACTGCAGCAGCATCTTTCATGATCACAACTTCTTGAACATCTTCTGGCGTTAAATTTTTGATCGTGTTTCGATCTGCCTTTTTTTCATTAATAATAAATAAAGCATTGGATGGTATTCCCCTTATCTGCATCCCTATAGCTTTTCCTGTTGGGGAAGGCATTCTTGCATCATCTTTTTCAGCTGTATTTTTCGTTTTCACCTCTATGACACCACTTCGCCCGGCATCACCATACTTATTGATAGCACTAGAACCTTTTAATACAGAAATTGAGGCAATTGAATTTGGATCTAACTGTGTGTCATCAAATCCCTTTTCCTTCATCACACCATCGATAACGTAACGGGCTTTGCGCCGCTCTTCATCTAATCTTTTTTGTCCCTCGACCGTGCTTGTCAAAATCGCACCTTTAGAAACATCTATGGCAGCTTTCGTCTTATACTTGATCAGGTCATGGTCACTTGTGAACCAATATTTTGCAATATCTTTTTCAGGGAAAGCCAAAAACGCTGCTTTAGACACTTGTTCATTATCGATAAAATACTTCAGATCTTTTGAAAAATCAATTGCTGACCTTTTAACTTCCCTGAAATTACCCGATTTGGATTCCGTTATTTTAGAGGTATCCATCTTAATCGTACTCCCATCGAGTGTCTCTTTTAAAAGCTTATGCGCTTCGCCAATCACCTCCATAGGCAGCGAAGTATCAATCTGGGCATGCTTATCCAAATTGATAACAGTCGTTTCATTTGCTCTGTCGACCACCCCTTCAATACTTCCCTCTGCTTTACTTACCGTAAATGCGGCTCCCGACAATAATAATACGGGTAGCAAGAAGGCATACTTACCCAACGCTATCTTGGATGATCTTTTCTTGTTCATCATCATAATGCGACGTTTTAATAGTTTAAAATTAAATTGATTGCTCAGCCCAATTGATGTGCCCGTTTTGGACACATTCAATAGGCTGTATTGGTACGTCTGTTTGTCAATTCCTTTATTGAGTACCTGTTGATCAGTCAGAAACTCCAAATTTTGGCGAATGGCCCTGCGCATGAACCAGACGAAAGGGTTGTACCAACAACACACCAATATCATTTCAAACAATAAAATATCCATACTGTGAAGGCCTTTCACATGGATGTCCTCATGTTTAAAAATATCATTCAATTCAGCATCCAGATGCTGATTCTTGTTGACATAAATTTTATTCAAAAACGAAAACGGAACAATAGGAATGATCACATTCCGAAAAAAATAGGTCCTCCACTGGTCAGAAGTAGAATTCAGGTGAATCCTTAATAAACTCAACAATTGAAATATAAACCTAAGTAGCAATATAAGTGCACCCAAGATCAGTATCAGTTCCAGTAGCCCCCGCAAGGAGAGTTGATGCTGGGGAACCTGTTCATCCAAATAAAAAGAGAGCTGTTCGCCTACTATCCCCATAGCCGTTCCAGGCTGTCCAAATAATGACTTTAAGTCCAAAAATGGATAAATAAAAGCGAATAATCCTCCAGCCAGAAAATAGCCCCTATTTAATGCGTAGAAGGTCAAGCTTTTCAATAAGCCCACATAGCCCAGATAGATCATTCCTAACAAGAGATTGACCTGAAGCATATAAGTTAGTAGGTTTTCCATAGCATTAAGATTTATGGTGCTTGATCATATCCATGATTTCTTTCAGCTCAGCCTCGGTCAGCTTTTCCTCTTTCACAAAAAACGAGACCATCTCCTTATACGAATTCTTGAAATAATCCCCCACAAAAGAGTTCATGAATTTTGCCTTATAATCCGCTTCACTCACCATGGGCTCATAACGTTTTGCATTAGCATAACGAACCGCTTTGACAAAGGCTTTACGCTCCAGATTTTTCACCGTTGAGGCCAAGGTCGTATAGGGCATTTTCTCCCCCTTTATATGATCCAAAATCTCTTTGATAAACCCTCCATTGAGCGTCCATATAGACTGCATCGCCTGTTCCTCTTGTGCTGTTAACTTTTCCATGTCTTTATCTTACATTTACTAATCTTTCACTAATCTACGAATAATTCGTAAATATCAAAAAAAAATATTTTAGCCCATCATGACTTAACCTACTCTACATCATCTTTCTATTTAAAATCAACACATTATATTCGGTTATAGCTTGCTGAACACAGGATAACTTGCTTGGCTTTACCCTTCAAAAATTTGTTATCCCCTTTTTTTATTTTAACTTTCATCTGTTAATAGCATTTTTTTCATCCATCATTTGGATGAAAGGTTCTACTTAAAATTCGCTTACGCAATCAGCGTAGCAATGGAATTATACTAAGTAGCCTTCAATACAAATACAAAAAAATTAAATGGCCAAACGTATCAAAGCGATCAAATGTCCACATTGTGGCAGCATAAAAATCACTACTTTACGCCCTGACTATTACAAATGCGATAGTTGTGGCACGGAGTTTTTTCTTGACAGTGACGACATCAATATCAATCATAATTACAATTATCCCCGCAGCAATCAGGATCAAAAAAAAGCACTACGGACTGTTTTATTTTTCGGTCTGGGATTTTTAGCACTCTTTATCGGTATCAGGATAATCAGCTCCTTATTTTCGAAAAAGCCAGCACCTTCATATACTACCTATAATGCCTCCAACACCAAAGTCGAGCCTGAAGAAGTCGTCACATACGATTGGAACTCTGCCTCGAATGAGGTATTTCTTGATAAAGACAATACAGCCCATATTGTGTTGGTAGGCAAGGTCCGAAGTTCAACGTCCAAATATGGAGATGAAAAAGACAATAAAATCTATATTGGTCTTTTTAACCCCAAGACAGGCAAGAAGGAATGGGTAAAACCCCTCATGGAAACTGCTCCTGAAGTGTCGAGCAGCGATATTCAATTAAGGGTATTTGAAGATCAGAATCTTTATATCATTGTAAGGTCCAAATACGTCTATCAATTCGATAAAAATACACTTACTTTTAAAAGTGTATTGGAAGATTATGTAAAAAATACGCCGGCTCTCAGCTCTGGTATTGCCAAAATCGAATTTAAATATGAGAATTATGGCTCAGCTTACCAGATTGTCAATAATGAAGGACAGACTTTAGCCTACTATCCATTGATCAATGCGACCTTTGCAGACCGGCAGCTATACAAAGAGACAATAAAAACATTGCCGAATCCGACAACCAAAACAGCTTTTACCTTTTCAAATAGGTCCATGGATTTTCCGGATGAAAAAATTCAGTTGATCCAGTACAGCTATCACTACCAATACGGTTATCCAAAAGACGATCCCCGTTTCTCCTGGGATAGAGATTATGGTCGGTCGGGTATCTTCACTGAGCGTGACCCCTATAGAAAGGTCCTGATCAATCGTTCACAAATGGCCAGAGCAAGGATCATCACATTTAAGGACTTTACTCCTGGACGGCTGTATTTTCAGCCTGTAGTTTTGGCACAAAACGACAAAACATTGCTCATCGCTTACGAACCAACTCCGGCCGAAGATGACACGCAGCAACTGCAGCTCTTAGATCGTTCCACTGGTGCGATACAGAAAACAATCCCTACAGAGCTGAAGTCCATCAATAAAAAAGGTTATCTTTTAAAAGATGGCTTTCTCATCAAAAATTCAAGTGATTATTATTACTTTGATAATAATGGCAAACAAATCAACAAGTTCGAAGGGTACAACCCCAAATTCGACACATTAAATTAAACACTATGGGACTATTTAATATCTTTAACAACCAGCTATCCCAGGTCATTGAGTGGAAAAACCAAGACCCGCGTGTATTGTGGTATAAGTTTCCTTCCGAAAGAAACGAGATCAAAAATTCCAGCAAACTTATTCTGGCTCCGGGACAAGGCTGTATTTTGGTGTATGAGGGAAAAGGTGAAAATCTCCTTACTGAAGCAGGCACCTACAACCTAAAAACAGACAATCACCCTTTCTTTACAACCTTGGCCAGGTTAAGACAGAATTTCGAGTCCGAACATAAATTATATATTTATTTTTTCCGCACGGCAGCTGTTGTCAACCAATCCTGGGGAACAGGGAATCCAATCAAGTACGTTGATCCACAATACAATCTTCCTGTAGAAATTGGCCTGAATGGCACATTTTCTTACCTCATTAAAGAACCAGTACATTTCTATCGAAATATTGTCGCCAATCAGGAGACAGTCCATACAGTGGCCATTCAGGATATTCTCAACAACCGGATTCCGCAACAGATCATTGCCCAGATTGCCCAGAAAAAACTAGGTTATAATGAAATCGACAGCCAACTGCCCCTGTTGTCCGAAGATATTAAAGCTGCCATTGGGCAAGATTTTAATGATCTTGGACTGGACATCAGCGATTTTAAGATCCTGGGTACTCAATTTGACGCAAACACACAACGGCGGATTGGGGAGATCGCAGACCTGAGCACACAGACACAAGCCGCACAGCAGGCTGGTCTGAGTTATGTCGAACTGGAGAAATTACGGGCGCTCCGGGATGCCGCCAAAAATGAGGGCGGACTGGCAGGAGTTGGTGCCCAGTTGGGGGTCGGAATGGAATTGGGCAAGCAATTCGACCTCGAAAAAGAAGATCTCAAAAACAATATCCAACAAGAAGGAGATTTCGTCGAAAAACTTCAGAAACTACAATTACTACTACGGGAGCATATCATCACACAGGAGGAATTCGACACACTCAAAAAACAGATCCTCAACAAAATATAAAAGATCATGAAATATCCATGCTTAAAAAACACACATACCGTTAAGCATAAAAATTGGATATTCCATATGGCGTATAAAAGATAAATTAGCTACATATGAAATACATCGTTGGTATACTATTCACGTTGGTTGTCCTCTTTATCGCAACCTATTTTCTTTTGGGACTTTGGGGAATCAATTTGCTGGAAGCAGGGCATTTCAGTAAAATCCTATGGACAACAGCAATACTGATCCTTACCGCCATTATTTTGGTGTGCTTTATCATTTTACCTTTTTTTGGCTCCGGCAGACAGGGGAAATACGAGGATACGGGAAAGGTCGCCCAGCGGAAAATAGAATGATCTTTCACAAAAGGAGCATAATAAGTTAATGTTAAATTTGAATAAAATATTTGCTTATTTGAGTAAATATTTAGTCAATATTATCCAAAATGACGCAATGATGTCATTTAAATTCCAAAAGAACTTTCAAAATTAAACAGCAAATAGTTAAATTTGTGAGATTAGCATAACAAATCAGATATAAGATAATATATAAACATGTCAGATAAAGCATCTATAAATTTAGACGGCACTTCTTATGACCTTCCGGTCATTGTCGGTACTGAAAATGAAAAAGCAGTTGATATTTCCAAATTAAGAGATCTAAGCGGATTCATCACGCTAGACCCAGGCTACAAAAACACGGGTGCAACAAAAAGTGCAATTACCTTCCTTGACGGTGAGCGTGGTATTTTGAGATATAGAGGATATCCTATTGAACAATTGGCAGAAAAATCGACTTTTCTTGAAGTTGCTTATTTGTTGATCTATGGTGAGCTTCCGAAAAAAGAAGTATTGGAGAAATTCAGATCTGACATCAAAAAACAAATGATGATCCACGAAGACATGAAAAATTTCTTCGCAGGATTTCCTTCTAAATCCCATCCAATGGGACAGCTTTCTTGTTTAGTAGGTGCATTATCCGCATTTTATCCTGAATCTTTAAATCCAAACCTCACAGACGAAGAAGAAGACCAAACGATCATTAACCTGCTGGCAAAAATGCCTACGATTGTTTCCTGGATCCAAAAGAAATCTTTGGGCCATCCGGTTGTTTACCCTAAAAACAATTTAGGCTATATTGACAATTTCCTCAATATGCTGTTTGGGGAGGTTAATGATGAGAAAACATTCGATCCTGTCGTTATCGATGCGATGCATAAATTGCTCATTTTGCATGCTGACCACGAGCAAAACTGTTCGACATCCACTGTGCGTATTGTAGGATCTTCCAATGCCAATCTATATGCATCTGTTGCTTCAGGCATCAATGCACTATGGGGACCATTGCATGGCGGTGCCAACCAAGCTGTTATCGAAATGCTGGAAGCGATCAAAAACGATGGTGGCGACGCTGAAAAATACCTTGCCAAAGCAAAAGATAAGAATGATCCATTCCGCTTAATGGGATTTGGTCACCGGGTATATAAAAACTTCGATCCACGTGCCAAAATCATCAAGAAAGCCTGCGATGATATCTTAGAAAAATTAGGCGTTCAGGATCCTGTATTGGACATTGCCAAAAAGCTAGAAGCTGCTGCATTGAATGACCAATATTTCATCGACAGAAAGCTTTATCCAAACGTGGATTTCTATTCCGGTATCATTTACCGTGCCCTAGGTTTCAAAGCCGATATGTTTACCGTATTATTCGCTTTGGGCCGTCTTCCAGGATGGATCGCACAATGGAAAGAAATGCGTGAAAACAAAGAACCTATCGGTCGTCCAAGACAGGTATATGTAGGTCATACAGAACGTGATTACGTCGAATTTTCAAACCGTTAATTTCGACATTGAGCATCATAAAAAAAGCATCCCTTAGGATGCTTTTTTTATGGAGATCATATCCCATTTTCATTTAAAGCATGCTGCCTTTTAAAGGTATTAGAGCATAAAGAATCTGCACTCCCTGTGACAACACCGGAAGCCGAAGGCCTATATAACCAAAATCTCAATACCTATGACTAACCACTCATATCTGGCAAATATGGCTAATATGTCACGATAATCTACTTGTTTAGTATATTTTAATTTTTCCTTATCTAAATTCCTTGTTTTTCGTTAAGTTTGCGTATTCATTAGTCTCTTATTAAAAATCATTATAAATAAGACTTGCTCGACACAATACTACATATCTTGGTTCCCATTGCTATTTTCATCTTTATAGCAACATTCACCCTATTTGCAGTATATGCTGAACGGAAGATAGCGGGTTTTGTACAAGACCGGCTGGGCCCTATGGAAACGGGTAAATACGGTAGTCTTCAGACCATTGCCGATATCCTCAAATTACTTCAAAAGGAGTTGATCACGCCTGCCTTAGCCGACAAAATTCTGTTCAGAATTGCCCCAATAATTATTTTTGTGGCTGTTTTCACCGGTTTTGCGGTTATCCCATGGGCGAAAGATTTTATTCCCGCCAATACCCACACTGGTCTATTTTTTATCATGGCCATCATCTCCATTGATGCGCTGGGCATATTAATGGCTGGTTGGGGTTCCAATAACAAGTATTCTTTATTGGGTTCAATGCGCGCCATTGCCCAGATGGTATCCTATGAAATCCCTGTGGGACTGTCTTTAATTACAGTCGTTATGTTGACACAGACCCTGAACCTCAATGAAATTGCAATTGGCCAGGGCATCCTGACCAACGGAAGTATCAAATTTTTAGGTTTTTGGGAAGTGAATGAGATTGGAGGTATCTTCGCCTGGAATATTTTTCAGGCACCACATCTCATTGTCACCTACGTCATATTTTTTATTGCAACCCTGGCAGAATGTAACCGGGCTCCTTTCGATATTCCTGAAGCAGAATCCGAATTGGTCGGTGGTTTTCATACCGAATATGGCGGAATACAATTTGCTTTTATCTTTCTGGCCGAATATGCAATGATGTTTTTGGTGTCCATGCTAGGTGTAGTCCTCTTCTTGGGCGGCTGGAATACACCATTACCCAATATAGGTATCTTACGGATGGCCGACTGGACCACAGGACTGCTATGGGGAATATTTTGGACCTTGGCCAAATCATTATTTATTGTTGGAATCCAGATGTGGATCCGCTGGACACTGCCCCGATTACGTGCAGATCAACTGATGAACCTTTGCTGGAAGGTATTGACACCACTGGCTTTCCTTTGTATGGCCATTTCAGCAATTTGGAGAATTTTAATTATAGCATAATATGATATTTAAAACGGCTTCCCATGCATTTCGTACTGCTGTCAAAGGTTTATCCCTGACCGTAAAACACTTGTTTGGTGCCAGACGTTCGCGTACCGAATTAAATATCAAAAACGACAATTACTTTGACCATCAGGAAGGAATTGTTACGGTACAATACCCTAACGAGAAAATGCCCATACCTGAGGTTGCACGCTATCAATTACAGGTAGATATCGACGACTGCATTGTCTGTGATCTCTGCGCCAAAGCCTGTCCAGTAGACTGTATTGAAATTGAAGCAGTCAAATCTCCAGAAGCGATCGGAAAAACCTCTGATGGCAGCGTCAAAAGACTATATCCGGCCAAATTCAATATCGATATGGCCAAATGCATGTATTGTGGACTTTGTACTGTAGTATGCCCAACAGAATGCATTACCATGACCAACGAATACGACCGCAGCACACAAAAACTGACCGACCTGATCTATGGCTTTTCGGATATGACCGACGAACAAGTCGCGCAACGTAAAGCAGAATGGACCAAATTTCAAGCTGACAAGGAGGCGGCAAAGCAGAAATAAAATGGAAAGTATATTATTTTATGCATTTGCCCTGTTGGCCATCGGTTCAGCCCTTTTATTGGTTAATCTGAAAAATATAGCCCGTGCGCTGTTCCTATTTTTTATTGTGCTGTTTGCTATGGCGGGGCTTTACTTATTTGCTCTAGCTGATTTTGTAGCAATCACACAGATTATGGTCTACGTGGGCGGGGTACTGATCCTAATGCTTTTTGCCTTTATGCTTTCCAACAAAGAACTACTGAAAGATCTACAAGATAGCAGTGGTTCGTTTTTAAGCATGCCCAAATGGCAGGCGATCCCATTAGCATTAGGCTTTTTATTGCTTATGATCTATGGAATCATGGAATGGCAGCAGTCAATTCCGACCTGGATCCAGTTATCCTTCGAAAACAATACACAGATTGTGGCGACAGACAACAATATTCAGCAAATCGGATTACGGTTTATGACCTTTTATGTATTGCCTTTTGAAGTCATCTCCATCTTTTTGATGATGGCCCTCATCGGGGCCTCACATTTATCCAGAAAGGAGCGTAACAGATGATCACCTTAACCCATTTCCTGGTTGTCAGTGCCTGCATCTTCTGTATCGGCCTGTATACCGTATTATCCAAGAAAAACGCCATTATGATCTTGGTTGGCATTGAGCTGATGATTAACGCGGCAATCCTGAACTTCGTCGCTTTTGGTAAATACGATAAGATCAGCTATGGCGGCCAGATTTTTGGTCTATTTGCCATCGTTCTCGCAGCAGCGGCAGTTGCTGTCGGGCTAGCCATTGTATTAAATGTCTATAGACATTACCAAACCATTAACCCGGATGAAATAAACGAACTAAAAGACAAATAAGAATTGGATCAGATTGCCCACATATCGCCTATATTGACAGCGCTGCTCACCGTATCAGCACCCTTGCTTGCCTTTCTGTATCAGGTAGTACGAGGTAAGCGTGATCAGTCGGGTATCATATCACTTATAGCCATAACAATCAGCTTCGTATGTGGTGGGCTGACTTGGCTATCCATATGGAATAAGCCTACGATATCAATTCAGTTAGCATGGTTCACCATCGGAAAATCGACCTTTACTGTCGGTCTTCTCCTGAATAACTTAAGTACATTGATGCTGCTCCTTGTACCCACTGTAGCCTTACCCGTCCATATTTATTCAAGAGCATATATGTCTGGAGATAGGGGCGTTCACCGTTATTGGATGTACCTTAGCCTGTTCTGTTTTGCCATGTTGGGCCTGGTCATTATGGATAGCCTCTTGCTCATGTACATCTTTTGGGAGCTGGTCGGTTTTGCCTCCTACCTCCTGATTGGTTTCTGGTTTACAAGAGCTGCTGCAGCACAAGCCAACAAAAAAGCCTTTTTAGTAAACCGTATCGGAGATTTGGGTTTCCTCATTGGGCTCGCCATCATATTTGCACAGTTCAAAACCCTCAGCTTAGTGGATCTCTTTGGCGAGGGAGGATTGATCTATCAATGTGTGCTCATCAATGGACAGTGGGTCTCTCCGGTCAACAGTATGGATCAGATCTGGTTGACTTTAGCAGGATTAGCCTTCTTTCTGGCAGCAATGGCCAAGTCGGCACAGTTTCCCTTACATGTTTGGCTTCCTGATGCCATGGAAGGTCCAACATCCGTATCCTCGTTGATCCATGCGGCGACCATGGTGGCAGCAGGTGTATTCTTGCTTGCAACAGTCTTCCCCTTATTCAACGATAGTGCACTGTTGTTTATTGCGATCATAGGTACCATCACCGCGGCATCTGCAGCATACTTTGCGCTCGGTCAATATGATATTAAACGCATCCTTGCCTTTTCAACCATTTCTCAATTGGGTTTTATGATGGTGGGGATCGGCATAGGAACATGGGATGCGGCACTATTCCACTTAACAACACATGCCTTCTTTAAATGCCTGCTGTTCCTCTCTGCCGGAGCGGTTATCCATGAGATGGTACACCTCAAAGAACACAGTCGTCTGGACTTTGATCCACAAGACCTCCGCAATATGGGCGGACTGAAAAAATATATGCCCAAAACATTTATCCTGATGAGTCTCGCCTCGTTAGCCCTGGCAGGATTCCCTTTAACATCAGGATATCTTTCCAAAGACAGTATCGTTATCTCTTCATTTGAATGGGCTTTATCAAAAGGGGGGCTATATTTTATCATTCCGATTTGCCTCATCATGGTCAGTATACTCACGGCATTCTATATTGGCCGTTTGCTATTTAAGGCATTTTTTGGAGAATTCAGATTATTGGGCCAACTTCAGGAAGGATTACAAAACCATCCCCTGCATGAAGCTCCCAAGACGATGTTGATTCCGATGTTTTTCCTGGGATTATGTTGCTTATTCCCTGTCTTTTCGCCAAATCCACTTTCCTATCATGATTCTTGGCTGATGGATGGCCTACTGTTGGATGAATATACTTTTGCTCCAAGTCATCTTGCCCACCTGGTTATTCCATTGCTATTGTTATCAGGTAGTATTATCGGATGGATCATAGGCTGGAAATGGTATGTACATCATAAATATCCACTTGATCCGGATAGCGGAATACAGAAAACTGCATTCCATCAAGGATATATCAATGAATTTTACGAAAGACTATTTGTCAACGGCACCTTAAAATTGGCTCAGTTTTGTTATTGGTTCGATCGTCATGTCGTGGATGCTTTGGTCGCTTTGGTTCGGTTTATCGTCCTCACAGTTTCACAATGGAGTGTCTGGATCGACAAATATATTGTAGACGGTTTTGTCAATACTGTCGCATCCGCTGCCTATTGGGCTGGTAATCAAGTCCGATTAGTGCAGAATGGAAAATTGCAGACAGCCTTATACTCCGTTTTTTTATTAGTTTTACTTGGTTTAATTTATCTTATATTTTTCTAGGAATGCCTATTTTATCCTTACTGATATTTTTACCGCTTCTGGCAACAGCACTCATCCTCGCCTTACCCACACGATACAAGTCGAGTTACAAATATATTGCCCTTATATTTACCGCCATACAATTTGTGCTGGCCGGAATATGCTATGCCAATTTTGACTCCGCTCAAACAGGTATTCAGGATTTGGCCGGCTACCAGTTTGTCGAACAGCTTCCCTGGATTCGATTGGACTTGGGGGCAATAGGTAAATTAGAAATTGATTACCTCATCGGTATTGATGGCATTTCCATGCCCCTGCTGTTATTGAGTGCATTGGTCATGCTGATGGCCATAGGAGCCTCCTGGAAGATCCAAAAGAGTCCCAAAGGATATTTTGCCTTACTGATGGTGCTGAATATGGCTGTTATGGGTATCTTCTGCGCCTTGGATTTCTTTTTATTTTATCTCTTCTATGAAGTCATGCTGCTTCCGCTCTACTTCCTGATCGGTATCTGGGGTGGTGCACGACGGGAGTATGCAGCAATAAAATTCTTTCTCTATACATTGTTTGGATCCGTGTTCATGCTATTGATCATCGTGGGATTATATTTTTCGGTGATCAACCCATTGACAGGAGCGCATACTTTCAATATGATCTATATGATGAATCCCGAAAATTATCTGGGCGAATCCATTTTCGCCTGGGACGGTTATCAGGAAATATTGGGTATTTCAGCCAGACTTGTCGGTTTTATTGTACTCTTTTTTGCTTTTGCAATCAAGGTACCGATTGTACCGCTACATACCTGGTTGCCGGATGCACACGTGGAGGCCCCCACACCCGTATCGATCATTTTAGCGGGTATTCTTCTGAAAATAGGCGGATATGGAATTATTCGGATCTGCTACAGTATCTTTCCTGATATGGCAGCCCTGTCCAACTGGTGGCTCGGGTTGATTGGGGTGGTTTCCATTATTTATGGTGCGTTGAACGCCTTATCCCAAAAAGATCTCAAGCGTATGATTGCGTATTCTTCGGTATCGCACATGGGATTTGTACTCCTTGGTATTGCCTCGATGACTGCTGAAGGAATCTCAGGGGCCATGTTTCAGATGATCTCCCATGGATTTCTATCTGCAGCACTCTTTTTCCTTGTTGGTGTACTTTACGACCGCGTTCACGATCGTAATATCTACAGTTTCCGCGGTTTGGCCCAGATCATGCCTAAATATACCGGCTATGTCGCTGTAGCATTTTTTGCGTCATTAGGACTTCCAGGCTTCTCGGCTTTTATTGGTGAAGCCTTTGTGATCATCGGTTCATTCAATGCCACAAGTATTGGAACCGGCCTTCCTCGCTGGATGGCCATCGCCGGATCCATAGGTATTTTATTAAGTGCAGCTTACCTACTGTGGACGCTTCAACGCATGTTTTTTGGACAGATCAGATTAAAAGGAGGTGAGTCTTGGGGAACTGCATTGACAGACCTCAGTGTGCGGGAACAATTGATTTTATTTCCAACCCTCGCCCTGGCCTTATTACTGGGTATTATGCCGGATTTAGTATTCAGCAATCTAAATGCAAGTGTATTGAACCTGGTGAGCATTATCCAACAATTTATCTAATCCAGCATGTTTGCATTCAGTCCATATATCAGCTCATTCATCGACCAGATTATCAGCAGTGTCCCTTATTTCAAACCGGAACTGACACTGATTGTCACCTTTATAGGTACTATTCTAGCTAGTCTTTTCCTTGACAGGTACTGGAAAAAAACATCTTTCACGATGACCCTGATCGGTTTATTACTCAGTGGATGCTATCTGCTTGGACAAGGGCTCAGTCATATTGAGATAACCGGATTTTTTGATATGATCCATATCGATGACTTTGCCATATCAGCACGGCTTATTATCCTGGTTTCAACGGTTCTCATCCTGTTGTTTATCCATCAACGGCATCAGCACCAAGAACGGCCTTTGGGAGATCTGTATGCTGTACTGCTGACCGCAACCTTGGGCCTGAACCTATTGACCATGTCCAGCAATTGGCTGATGATCTTTATTGCTGTAGAAACGGTATCAATCAGCTCATACATCATGGTAGGCTATTTTTCGTCCAGCAAGGTGCAATCTGAGGCAGCCATGAAATATGTGCTCTTCGGCTCAGTTTGTGCCGCAGTGATGCTCTATGGATTATCTCTGCTCTACGGTTTCACGGGAAACTTGAATTTCGATACACAGAGCCATATCGCGGGGTTAATAGAAGCACCCCAGATTATGGTTAGCTTGGCCTTATTGTTTTTACTCACGGGCATAGGCTTTAAATTAAGTTTTTTTCCATTTCACGTCTGGAGCCCCGATGTCTATCAAGGAGCTCCCACAGTGATTACAACGTATTTGGCCACGGTACCCAAAATTGCCGTTGTCGTCCTCTTGTCCAAATTGCTAGCCTCCTGGCTGACCGTGTCTTTTTATTTCAGTGATTTCCTGGCCTATGTCATCATGGGGATAGCCATTGCCACTATGCTGATCGGTAACCTGGCTGCACTCCGTCAACAGGATGCCAAACGGATGATGGCCTACTCTTCCATCGGTCATACCGGTATTTTATTGATGGCCGTATTGGTCTATCAAAACAATGAATCAAACGTATTGTTGTTCTATTTGTCTATCTATGCACTGATGAATATTGCCGTCTTTATTTTTATCGATGCACTGGAAGTCCATATAGGCCACACCCAAATAGATTCTTATCGTGGACTGGGCAAACAATTTCCGTTACTATTCACCGCATTCTCCCTTGTCCTGATTGCTTTGGTGGGCCTCCCCCCTACTGCGGGCTTCGTGGGAAAACTGCTGGTCTTTTCCAAGGTCTTCGAACAATATCAGACCTTTCAATCCTTTGGTCTCCTGGCCCTATTGATTGTGGGTGCTTTAACTTCGGTTATTTCTTTATTCTATTACTTCAAAATTCCTTTGAACGCCTTTCTGAAAGACGGTTCCACGCAGCAATCATTTCGCTTTGACCCCTTACTTCTGGGGCTGGGACTTTTGTGTACCGCCGTCGTTATTCTGCTCGGGCTATTCCCTGACCTACTGTTGGCTGCATTTTAGACACGCTTTAACTCCCTTCTTATTGAAATCTTCACATAAAAAACTGATGGCATCATGGACTAAACCGGTACAGGCTTATCTTCAATATAAAACCAATAAATTTTTGTGCTATATAATTGCTGAAAATGGCAGCGATATTGCCTGAATCGGCTGACAGCTGCTGCGCTATTATAAATTGTATTTAAATGCAAATTTATCTAAGTTTGTAGCATGATTAGTGCAATAGCAAATCCCATTTTTCAACGTGCTATCCAGGATTACCACGTATACGACCAGATTGATCATCCGATCCAGAATCCGTATGACCAACAATCCCTGGAGCATCTACTCTACCTGAAGTGCTGGATTGATACCGTGCAATGGCACATGGAAGATGTGGTGCGTAATCCTTCCATTGACCCTAAAGACGGGCTATACTGGAAAAGACGGATCGACGAATCCAATCAGTACCGCACAGATACAGTGGAATATATTGACAGTTACTTTTTACAGAAATACCAAGATATCGAAGTAAATCCATCGGCAACGGTGAATACAGAAAGTCCAGCCTGGGCTATTGATAGACTCTCGATCCTGGCGCTCAAAATTTACCATATGGAACAAGAGACACTGCGCACAGATGCTTCTGAATCCCATATCCGTGCCTGTCAGGATAAGTTGGCCATCCTTTTAGAACAACGAAAAGATCTGTCGCAGAGTATTGACGAGCTGTTGACTGCTATTGAAGCCGGCGAGAAATATATGAAAGTCTATAAACAGATGAAAATGTACAACGATCCGGCACTAAACCCAGTACTCTACACATCCGGTAAATAGAACCATGCCCTTACCTAAACGGATCATAGTGACGCGTTTTTCAGCCATGGGCGATGTTGCCATGGTAGCTTCTGTGTTGCAGGAATTTTGCGCACAATATCCGGCTGTGGAAATTATCATGGTGAGCAGGGCCTTTTTTGCACCTTTTTTTGAAGGGATCAGGCAGGTCACCTTTCATGCCATTGAGCCCAAAAAGGCACACAAAGGCCTCATCGGTCTGGTAAGGCTAAAAAAAGAACTTTCGGCTTATCATGCTGATGCGGTTGCTGATTTGCATTTCAACTTACGTTCACGCATACTGGACCTCTTATTCTCACTAGCAACAATTCAGGTCAGACAACTGGATAAAGGACGAGCAGAGAAAAAGGCCCTCACCCGAAAGGAACATAAAGTCAAGGTACCACTGCGACCGACTGTGGAACGTTACGCCGATGTATTTCGTGCATTGGGATTTAAATTTGAGCTTAGCAACCAACTATCCAATAAGTTGCGGGAGATACCTCAGGCAGCCTCCGAGCTATTGAATAATTCCGATCGAAAGAAAATAGGCATTGCCCCATTTGCGCAGCACAGTTATAAAATACTGCCTCAGGGTAAGATGGAACTGCTTATAGAACGTCTGTCCCAACTGGAATACACTATCCTTCTATTTGGTGGAGGAGATCACGAATACCAAATAGCCCAGCAGTGGTCCGAGCGTTTTCCAAATACACACAATACGATAGGAAAATTTTCGTTGCGTGAAGAGCTGGATTTGATCTCCAACCTGGATCTCATGATCAGCATGGACTCCTCGGGCCTGCATATGGCATCATTGATGGGTACCAGGTGCCTGTCGCTCTGGGGGGCAACACATCCTTATGCAGGATTTATGGGCTATGGACAACAACCTGACGACTGTGTTCAAGTAGAACATCCCAACCGGCCCAGCTCAGTATATGGCAACCGGCCCTGTGATTGTGATGGTGTGGAAGCCATTGATTTAATTACACCTGAAATGGTGATCGAAAAGATAATAGCGACAACATGAAGATAGGATTTGATGCAAAGCGTTTCTTCAACAACACATCAGGTTTGGGGAACTACAGCCGTGATTTGGTACGCATCTTATCGAAGTTCGTACCTCAAAATGACTATCTGCTCTATACGCCAAAAACATCCATTGAACACTATACAAATCTGGTTGACAGCAAGCAAATTAAGGTTCCACATGGCTATATCAATCGACATTTCCCCAATTACTGGCGAACAAAAAGAATTGTATCAGACCTAAAAAAAGATCAAATAGCCATCTTCCATGGCCTTTCTGGAGAAATTCCAGTTGATTTGGGGGCAGCTCAGGTCAAATCCATTGTGAGCATGCACGATTTGATTTTTATGCGTTACCCCGCGCTGTACCGTCCGATTGACCGCTGGATCTATCAGAAGAAATTTGCGTATGCCTGCCGTCAGTCGGATAAAATCGTAGCCATCAGCAAACAGACCAAAAACGATATCATCGAGTTTTTCAATATTCCGGAAGAAAAAATTAACATTATCTACCAAGGTTGTCACGAAGCGTTTAAAACTGAAAAGACAGCCGCTGAGAAAGAAGCATTGAAAAAGCGTCTGGGCCTTCCCAATGAGTTTTTATTGAATGTGGGCACGATAGAAGAGCGAAAAAATGCACTTTCCATTGTTAAGGCAATAGAAAACATAGACATCCCCCTGGTTATTGTCGGGAAAAGCACCAAATATCAGTTGCAGCTAAAGGAATTTATAGATAAGCACCAGATGAACCATAGGGTCCACTTCCTTAGTGGGTTAAATATGCAGGAACTTTCGGTACTTTACTCTTCGGCCCTTGCTTTTATTTATCCGTCCATTTACGAAGGATTTGGTATCCCCATTATTGAAGCTTTGTATTCAGGTACCCCGGTGATTACCACCAATTCCGGCGTCTTTCCCGAGGCTGGAGGTCCATTTTCACAGTACGTCTCACCCCATGATATTGAAGATATCCGGCATTCCATCAACAGGGTTATTGAAGATACAGCACTCCGCCAGGAGATGCGCATAAAAGGTCTGGCTTATGCCCAACAGTTCAACGATGAGCATTTGGCGGCTCAGTGGAATGCGCAATACCTAGCACTTTAATCTTCGGCTCTTACCACTGGAATGACTTTCTGCAATTTTTTCCAGTGTTTGGAGCGATCCCCGTAGATCAGAATTTTCCCCAATTTATATTTAAACTTCATGATACCTTTATAATCATCTGTAAAGATACGATAAGGAACCTCCGGATTACGTGCAATAACCCTATTAATGGCGAGTGAATACACCGTCGGACCAGTCATGGAATGGACATCATGGGGAAACCGATTATTTTCGATATTTTCAACGATCAGTTCGATGGTCTCTTTCAAAAAAGGGTGTCCCTTATCAAAAATCAATGCCCACTGTGCAAAATACTGTTGCCACTTCTTCTCCCGCGCAACTACAGCGACATCATCTGCATGAAGCACTTTATCTAATATCCCGGTGATATCACTGTCCAGATCCAAATAAATACCACCTCGGATATATAGAATGGCATATCGAAAAAAATCAGCTTTTGCCGCCCCTATCTGTAGCCGGGAATAAGCACGGTAAGTACGGTCATCAAAAGATTCCTTCATAAAAGCATCGACCTGATCGTCATCGAAAAATTCCCTACGATAACCTTTATTTTTTCTTAAAAATCGCCAGATATAAAACTTGGTCAATAAGGGAATCTTATTCGTTTTGAAAGTCTGGTATATAACCTTTGGAATAGCCACTTAAATCAAATTAATAATACGTTATAAAATAGCCACAATAGTGCTACGAAGAATATGTTATTGCTATAGCCGCAAAAATAATCATATATTATTTATAAGAGCCATTTTTTTGTCATTACCTTGGAGAAAACCGTACTTGGACAGCGTTTTTTTTCAAAAAAGCGCACATATTTTTTGTTTTATTACAAAAAATATGTAATATATTTGTCACAAAACAACGGGACTTTTATATGGTCTCGACTATAGAAAACTTAAATTGTCATTTTTTCACATCAATTGTAACGAAATGATGATCTACCGCGTTATAATTACAGTATGGTCCAATTTCTTAATTAAATCGTATACGTGAGTCAAAAAATAAGCGCTTTAATTATTACATACAACGAGGAGGACAATATCGACGAAGTCCTTAAGAGTTTAGCATTTGCTAATGAGATCATTGTAGTGGATTCATTCAGTACCGATCGTACGTTGGAACTTGCTGGATTGCATCCTAAAGTGAAGATCTATCAGCATAAATTCGAGGATTTCACCAAGCAGCGCAATTTGGCTCTGGCGTACGCCAGTCATGACTGGGTACTATTTTTGGATGCCGATGAACGTTTGACCGAAGCCTGCCGAGCGGAAATAATGGATACCATTAATGATCCGCAGGCAAACGATGCATATTACATGTATCGTTTATTTTTCTTTTGTGGAGATAGAATAAACTTTTCAGGCACACAGAACGACAAAAATTTCCGTCTGTTCCGGAAAAGCAAAGCTATCTACGATACCCAGAAGAAAGTTCACGAAACATTAATTGTCCATGGAACAATTGGTGTATTAAAGAACAAAATATGGCATTATTCCTTTGCCGATTACGATAGCTATAAAGAAAAAATGATTCATTATGGAGATCTTAAAGGAAAGGAGCTGCACGCAAAAAACAAACGGTACTCCCTATTCAGTCACTGGGCAAAAGTAGCCTTTAAGTTTTTTAAGGCATACTTTTTGAAACTGGGGATATTAGATGGGCGGCGGGGATATCAACTTTGTTATTTGCAGAGCCTCAGTGTACATGAAACTTTTATGTCCTTGAAAAGAGAAGAAAAAAAATGAAGATTTGCATTATAAGCTTTGATTATTGGAATTACGACCACCATATTGTAAAGAAATTACAAGAGAAAGGGGTCGAAGCTTCCCATATTAATATGGGTGCATACCGATATAAAAACTTTGGTGAACGGTTTCGCAATGCTATGAGCAAAATCTTTTTGAACCGCAACATCAAGCATATCAAACGCCAACAATATGTGCTCGATTCGCTGGCCAAGCTCGGTCCACAGGACAAGATTCTCGTACTCAATCCACATAACTTGGATTATGAGACTATTAAACAGATCAAATCTTATACCCCCTATCTAATTTCCTATCTATACGATAATCTGGATCGGTTTCCAGTCAAGGATCGTTTAGAACTCTTTGACAAGATCTATTCATTTGAAGACAAAGACGTCAAAAAATATGGCTTTGAAAAGATTACCAACTACAATTATCTTTCCGAACAGCCAGTTCAGTCCGATGCTGTTGAACATGATCTCTTTTATATCACGTCTTATGATAAACATCGGATCAAATTACTACGGAAATTAGTTGCTCACCTTACCAAGCTTCATATAAAAAGCCGAATCATTGTTGTCGGCAAACAGGTATGGAAAGAAAAGCTCAGAAATTTCTTGCTTAGGCCTACAGGTTCAACACTGATAGAATTTCGAAAGAAGCCTATTAGTAATGAAGCAGTACTAAATGAATATAAAAAGTCCAAAGTCATTATTGATCTAATGCGGGAAGGGCAGGAAGGTTTAAGCTTCCGAATTTTCGAAGCCATGGCGCTAGAAAAAAAGATTATAACCGATAACCCCAGTATTATCGATTATGACCTATATGCGACACAGAATATCTTATATATCGATAAAAATTTAAGTAATTTAGACCTGTCTTTCTTCAACAGTCCCTACAAAAAGATATCTCACGACATTTATGAGCGTTATACACTTGACGCTTGGTTGAAGAAAATCTTTAATCTTAAAAGTCTTCTTTATTAATGAAGAAAAAAATCTTATTCATCGCCCCAGGTTATTACGGATTTAATGAAGTTGTAAGTGAGGGGCTCAAAAAATACAGTGACCACAAGGTCATTGATGTCAATTCAACACTTCCTTACCAATACAAAAATTTTGGGGAACGAATTTATAATTTCTTTCTCAAAACTTTTTTGGGTAAAAATCTGAAAGAAATAAAAAAAGGACAATATATCCGGCAGACTATTGCGCAGCAAGGACAGTTCGATTTACTAATTATTAATCGCCCAGATGTATTAACAGCAGAAGATTTACAACTTGCAAAACTGGCTTGTAAACGCTCAGTATGCTTATTCTGGGACAGTATTGATAAAATTCCTGCACAGAAACATTTTATCGATTCATTTGATACTATTTTTAGCTTCGATCCTCCTGATTGCCAAAGATTCGGTTTCAAACCGATTACAAACTTTTATTTCGTCGAGCAAAGTAAAAAAACTTCATTATACGATGTAGCCTTATTGATGACATACGACAAAAGGATAAACGATGCCATCAAACTGTTTGAATACTTTGAAAAACACGGAATAAAAGCTAAAGCCAGGATCTTCACTTACCCCTCACATCCAATAAAGGAAAAGCTTCCGGGCAATATCGAAGTAATTCATAAAATTATTCCATTTAATAAAGCATACGAATACTATCTTGATAGCAAAATAATACTAGATCTTGCACATCCCAACCAACAAGGGCTCTCATTTAGACCATTTGAAGCTATTGGTCTCGGAAAAAAGTTAATAACGACAGCCAATATCTTTCAAGCCGATTTCTATAATGAAGAAAATATTCATATTATTGAGGATATCAATACCATTGACATACCGCAATCTTTTTTTAAAAGTGCATACAAAGTAATTGACAGTAATATCAAGGAAAAATATTTTATAAAGAACTGGATTCAAACCATCATATCGTAATGCCGAATAAGCCAACTATATATTTTATCTGCCCAACCAATAGATCCGCGAGCGGTGGTGTTAAACAAATGTACCGCCAAGTAGAAGTCCTCAATGAGGCCGGGTATCATGCAGTAATCTTACATCGAAAAATAGGGAAAGTAGAACGTTGGTTCAATGCAAAAGTCCCCATAAAATATAATCCATGGCTATTCAAAAGGTTAAAATACGATTACAGGCAAAAGACAATAACATTCAGTAAGAGGATATTTTTAAAAGTACTTCGATTAATCAGTAACCGCATTGAAAAAGATGCCATTCTCGTATTTCCTGAGATCTATGGACCAAGGATCCATAAGATTATGCCGCAAAACCAGCGTGTTATTTTTAATCAGAACTGTTATTATACATTTGATCATTTTGCATTGGATGGGGATTACAAGGATACCCCATACAGCTCAGTCGACACGTTAGCCACTATTGTTGCTTCAGACGATGCTAAGGATTATTTTAATTATGCTTTCCCCCATATAACAACCTTGAAAATGAGATTAGGCATAGATCTACGTATTTTTTCATTAAGCACCAACAAAAAAAAACAGCTATGTTTTATGCCAAGAAAACTTGGTGGTGATGTTTCACAGGTTGTCAATATTCTGCGTTTAACTGGACTCCCAAAAGATTGGTCGTTAGTTTCAATCGATAATAAAACGGAATCGGAAGTAGCCACAATTATGAAAGAAAGCATGATCTTTCTGAGTTTCAACTTTAGGGAAGGCTTTGGTTTACCCCCTGTTGAGGCGATGGCATGTGGCTGTTATGTAATCGGTTATATTGGGCAAGGCGGAAAAGAATACTTTGATCCAGCATTTACAACTGCGGTTGCTGAGGGTGATATTATTGATTATGTCAAGACAGTAAAAACAATTATTGATAAGTTTGATCACAATCAAGATGAGATGCTGAGAAAGGGCGAACTTGCCTCTAAATTTGTTTCCTCTCGTTACACCCTACAGGTAGAAAAAGAAGATACATTGAACATCTGGCATGAGATCATGCACTCCCCCAAAATATTGGCCCGATAATCAGGATTTGAAACCCGCATGCAAACAAACGATAAAAAGATAATTATACTTGGCACACCCCAAAATTTTGGTCTAAATTCTGTTATTAGCGACCAATTAGAGGCTTTAGGATTTGAAGTTATAGACATCAATATCAAAGAAAAGGCTTTTTATTATAAAAGTCCAGTACTACGGCTCAAAAACCTTTATCGAAAACTTGTTTTAAAAGATTATCAATATAAAGATGTTTTGCGCAAAAAATTTCTAGATGAGCAATATGAGGAGAAATTTGCGCATATCCAGCATGCCGACTATGCTCTTTTTATCCGGCCAGATATGTTCCCGAAATCGATCATTGAAAAAGTAAAAAATATGACAGGACTCACTGTTGGCTATCAGTGGGATGGCCTGGATCGATATCCCGATATCTTTTCCAGGATAGAACTTTTTGACCGATTTTTTGTCTTTGACCCTGTTGATCTAGCAGTGTCCGGCACCTTACCTTTAACCAATTTTTATCTAGACCAGCAGATAACTAAAGATAAAACCGAAAATTCGCCTGGATCAAACAACGATATCCTGTTCATTGGCACCTATATCAAAGAGAGAATAGCTGATATTTATCAATTTTTCAATCTGTTCAAAGACAAAGAAGAGATAAAAATAAATGCAATAATCAATACCCATAGCCAAGAGTTTGTAAGAGAAATACAAGAGCAATGCCCCATCATTAGGACTAGTTATGATGGCATTAGTTATTTGGAGAATATCGATTTAGTTAAACAATCTAAAGTTTTAGCTGATTTTTCAAATTATTTACATGATGGATTATCATTTCGTGCGTTAGAAGCTATAGGGTATAACAAGAAGCTGATCACCACCCAAAAATCTATTCAAAAGTATGATTTCTACCGGCCTAATAATATATTGATTATTGATTCTAAAACCGATTACGATCAAGTTATTACATTTCTTAACATACCCATGCAAGAAATAGATCCAATCATAAAAAGAAAATATAGCTTTTCTAACTGGATCAAATATGTTCTTGATTTAGGAGAACATATTCCCATCAATTTGCCAGTTCAGGTATAAAGAATAAAGATTCAATTCAGCAAGCTGACATGTTTTAACATTTTTTATGACTACAAGTGTAATGAAAGCCGCTTTATACTCGTTAGTTAATATAATCGAATGAGATTAATTATTCAGATAAAACATTTTCTTTATCTGAATTTGAAAATGAAAACACGAGGGATACATATATCCCTTCGTTATGTCTGAAAACCGGAGGAGATGGGAAAAACAAAAAAGATTTTAGTTGCTACCAATCATTTGACTGGGGTTGGCGGTTCTGAACTTTATACTTATGATTTGATCAAAGCACTTAATGTGCGTCCTGATGTTGAAGTAGAATATTTCACTTTTGATAAAGGTCTTATTTCAGAAAAGATCGAAGAAGAATTACGCATACCATTTATGAACAAAAAGAGGTATGATCTAATTTTTGCCAATCACAACAGCTCTGTTAAGGAACTCTTTTCCAAGGCGCCCATCATCCAAATCTGTCACGGTACTGTACCCGAGTTAGAACACCCCTCTCCGCTTGCAGATTATCACGTCGCCATTTCAGATGAAATATCCGATCATCTCCTAAAGCTGGGATATGCAAACGATGTTATTTTAAATGGGATAGATGTACAGACAAAAAAACCCGTACGTCCATTAAACGAAACACTTCAAAGTGTACTATCCTTGTGTCAAAGTGATAAAGCGAATGCAAAATTAAAGGCAATCTGCGAAGCAAAGGGCTTACATTTCCAAGCTTATAACAAGCAGAAAAATCCGACAATCAGTATTGAGCAAAAGATTAATCTTTTCGATCTTGTAGTAGGAATCGGTCGCTCCATTTACGATGCAATGGCCTGTGGGCGTCCCAGTTTAATCTATGATCACCGTGGATACAACGGAAATAAAGCCGATGGCTATCTACGACCTGAAAATTTTTCGAAATATGTACAAATGAATTGTTCAGGCCGTTATCTGAATCGTCAATATCAAGAAAAAGAACTGATCAGGGAACTTGAAAAATATAATCCCGAGGATGGGGAAAAGCTAAGAAACATTGCTTTGGCACAATTGAATGCCTATAAGATGGTTAACCAGCTATTAAATATCGAAGAACAGTTAAACTGGCGTAATCGCTTCAATAAATGGAAACGCTTTACTGAACATACAAAATTAGTAAAACATGCATTTCTCTATAAAAAGCTATATGCATTTACCAAAAACGAGTATTTCAATAGATAATTAACCATCAAATAGTCAATAGGATAAATCAAGTAATAATTTGCTTAGATAGCATATTTACTCCATATTTATTTTACTGAATATTTTTTTTCAAAATAATCGAATTTCATTTTATATGTCATTAACCTAAAGTTTTCTAAGCTGGTTAGTCTATACCAAATAGGGAATTCATAGCTCTTATTTTTTTTGTCACTTTTTTCTCTGAACAACTCCCAAGCTGCTTCTATATCTTTCAGCCCTTCAGCTCTTTTAATATAACTTTCCTGATCGCCACCACGTAAATAAATAACCATGGCACTTGATGCTAGAAGATCTTTATCGGTGTTGTTCAGCTGTTCACCTGCTTTTAATTTCTCCAATATATTCTTGATCTCACCAACAGCATAATCACTTTCAACTAAAATCAAACTATGTTGTCCATAAGCGGCAGAACTTACATAGGCTGGTACATTTCCAGCTTGCGTCAAGGATTCTACATATTTTTTGTCAAAGAAAGCCGCAAACTCATCGTACTGAGCTCCAAGCACAAGGTCCACCAAAACCTGATTTTCATAATACCCATGCTTTTGCTGCACCATTCTTTCTCCATCTTTATCCTTCGCAATGAGTGCGAGAATTTCATCCGCATCTGAGCTATTTTGAAGAAAAGTCCTGATCATATTATAATCAGAGAAATTACCATAGCTAAAATTGACATTTGCAGAAAATATATCATTCTTAAACAACTTCGCATAAGCTAAGACATTTTTATAATTCGGGGTAAAATCGGCAAACTTAATCGTATTTAAATCAGAATTATGAACCACCTTCATCTTAAAATTGCTGATGTCTACACGTAATTTCTCTAATGCACCACCTTCCTTTGTACTGTCAACCAACCACAATCCTCCTAAGAAAAGATCTTTATCAATGGTGTTTGACATCATAAAGTAGTTTGAAGAAAATGCAGCACTATTTTTACGATACTCGACAGGATCAGTCTCATTATCAAACTGTTCATCTTTCGAACAAGACGATAAAAATAAAATTGGAATTAAAATAAAAGATAAAATCTGTTTCATTGTTAATAATATTATAATATACAATCGACAAAATTAAATTAATATTTATAATACACAATTAATTTTCATCTATTTTTCTTTAAAAAGAGATTATAACGTCTCTATCCCCTTCATCAAATAACCCAATGAATACCATATATTAATGTTCTCTACAAAAGGTTCGTTCTTCTTATTATAAAACAAACTTTTTCTTCACATGTTATTATAAATCAATAGACTCTAATGCATACAATGCTATTTTAAGAACTTATCTTCTTATTTTTATAATGAAAGGTCCCTTATAAACGTTTAATAACTAAGTTTAAAAATTTTTGAATTACTATGAACAATAACAAAAAACTCTACATCATACGCCATGCTAAAGCAGAAACAATCCCCGGTATAACGGATTTCGATCGTGCCCTAACTTCAGAAGGCATCGAAGAAATAAAAAAGCTTGCCCTCAAACTAGCGCAGCAAATAAGCCTCGACGACAATAGCGTGGTTATTTCCTCTGCTGCCAAACGTACGCTCCAGACCACTCAAATTGTTTTAGATGCTCTTAAAGAACCTTCTTTTGCTATACAAGAAGAGCCCTCAATTTATGAATGTACATATAAGCATCTCCTTTCTGTTATTAATAAAGTACCTGACAGCGTAGACAAAATCATATTAATTGGCCACAATCCCACGCTTTCCGATTTAATTGAGTACCTCACTCGTAAACCTGCTTATCTACGAACAGCAGAATTAGCAGAATTAGAATTGGACAATGGCTTTACATTTGAAATGCTAACTGGAAATACCGCTTCCTTAATAAGGACAATACGATAAAAGTTCTATCCATTTTCCCTACCTTCGTCTTATGGCGAATCAACTGCAGTTTGAAAATTCCCCTTACCTGAAGCAGCATGCACACAATCCGGTGGATTGGATGCCTTGGGGGGCAGCAGCCTTAAAAAAGGCGAAGGATGAAAATAAACTTATCATTGTGAGCATCGGTTATTCCGCTTGCCATTGGTGTCATGTAATGGAACGGGAAAGCTTCGAGAATACAGCCATTGCGCAGACCATGAATAAATTTTTCGTGTCCATCAAGATCGACCGTGAAGAACGTCCAGATATTGATCAGGTGTATATGTTGGCTGTGCAGTTGATGACCAATGCCGGTGGATGGCCATTAAACTGTATTTGCTTGCCCGATGGCCGGCCGATCTATGGTGGCACTTATTTCAAGCCTCATGATTGGCAGAATATCCTCTTGCAGATCGCACAGATGTGGGAAGAAAAACCGGAAGTTGCCCTGGACTATGCCAACAAGTTGAACAGCGGCATCCAACGGGCCGAACAGCTACCTATCAATCCCATACCCGAACAATATACGGTCAGTGACCTGGCAGCAATTGTTGCTCCCTGGACCAAAACATTCGACAAGAAAGAAGGTGGCTACAGCAGGGCTCCCAAGTTCCCACTTCCCAACAACTGGTCCTTTTTCTTGAAATACGCTGTCTTATCCAATAATCAGGAGATCCTGGACCATGTGCATTTCACCTTGAAAAAAATTGGATCCGGAGGTATATATGATCAGATTGGCGGTGGTTTTGCCCGTTATTCTGTCGATCACTATTGGCATATCCCACATTTTGAAAAAATGCTTTATGATAATGGCCAACTATTGTCCCTCTACGCTGAAGCATACCAACAAAATAAAGATCCTTTTTATAAGCGGATCATCGAAGAAACCATCGCTTGGGCTGAGCGGGAAATGCTGGCGCCTAACCACGGCTTCTACAGTGCGCTCGATGCCGATAGTGAAGGGGTGGAAGGAAAATACTATTCTTTATCAAAAGCTGAATTTGACAATGTACTGGGAGATGATGCAGTCCTGCTGGCACAATACTTCAATATAACGGAAGCTGGAAATTGGGAAGAAGAAAAAACCAACATTCCCATTTGCGCCATTACTGCAGACCAACTTGCCACAAAGGTCAATATGTCAGCTGACGAATGGGCAGATTTTTTGAAAACAGCCAAGAAAAAGCTCTTTGACTATCGGGAAAAACGTGTCCGCCCAGGGCTGGATCATAAACAGCTGACCACCTGGAATGCTTTATTATTAAAAGGACTTGTAGATGCTTATAGAAGCTTGGATAATCCCCACTTCTTAACACTCGCTCTCAATAATGCAGCTTTTATTTGCGAACAGCTCATGCCGGATGGCAAGCAGTTATTGCATCAGCCACAAGATCAAAACCGGGCAATACACGGCTTCCTGGACGACTATGCCTTTACCATAGAAGCCTTTATAGCGCTCTATGAAGCCACATTTGACCATAAATGGCTCCTTACTGCCCGAGACCTTGCAAACAAAGCCATTGAACTGTTTTATGATGGCGAGCAAAAAACATTTTATTACACATCGGCACAAGCCGAAGAACTGATTGCCCGAAAAAGTGAGATCATGGACAATGTGATCCCGGCTTCTTCCTCCACCATGGTGCGGCAGCTCAAACGGCTCGGGCTGCTGTTTGATGATGAAAATTACAGCGCCATAGCCGACCAGTTATTGGCCAATGTATTTCCACAAATCAAAACTTATGGTTCGGCCTATTCAAATTGGGCAATATTATTGCTAGAAGAAATATATGGAATCAATGAAATCGCATTGACAGGCGATAAAGCCGTCACCTTTCGCAAAGAACTGGATCAGCATTACATTCCAAACAAAATTGTTCTCGGTGGAACGGAAGAAAATCTACCCCTGCTGGAACATAGGATCGGAAAGGAAACAAAAGCATATCTTTGTAAGAACAAGACCTGTAGTCTTCCCCAGGAATCCATAACAGCGTTAATAAATTATATTTAATAAACGGTAGCCTAAGGCTCCCAAAAATCAAAATCAGATGGCTATAAAAGCAAACGACGTCGTCGCATTGACGTACAAACTTCACACAGTAGAAAACGGTGAAAAAGTTTTCGTTGAAGAAACAACTGCAGAGCAACCTTTAGATTTCTTATATGGTGTAGGTATGATGTTGCCTAAATTTGAAGAGAACATCGCAGACTTAAACATAGGTGATAAAATCTCTTTTGAGTTGGCACCAGATGATGCTTACGGTCAGAAAGATGACAGAGCATTCGCACAGTTACCTGTAGACATGTTCAAAGAAACAGGCTTGCCACCAGTGGGTGAAGTATTGCCTTTGCAAGACAATCAAGGTAACCAATTCCGTGCTGTAGTTGCCGAAGTAACTCCGGAAGTGGTGGTGGCCGATTTAAACCATCCAATGGCTGGCAAAACATTGAATTTCGATATCGAAATCTTAAATGTACGCCCTGCAACAGAAGAAGAATTGTCTCACGGACATTCTCATGGCGCTGATGGTACTCAAGGTCACTAATAAAGACCTAACTTTAAAACAACAAAGGCGGTCCATGGGCCGCCTTTGTTGTTTTGCGCGTAAACTACATCATGATCCCCGCACTTCGTAAATTATCAGACATTTTCTTACTTTTAAAAACTGAAAGCATATTAAGCTCTTATATTACTATAATGATATTTTCGAGTAACACACATTTAAAAAGAATAAATTTTTCATTTCTACTGATAACCTTCTTTACATCGCTTTCTATTTCATCCTGCCAAAAGCACTATGATCCAGATGAAGACAATATTCCTAGATTTGGCTCAAGAACTGAGCTTACAATAGATTCAATCTATTTATATGCAAAAGAAATATATCTTTGGAATGACGCATTACCGAGCTACAATTCATTTTCCCCTAGAAATAAATATGCTTATATCACACCTGAAATCAATGCGTTAGAGAAGGAGCTATATGATATTTCACAGCTTAAAATCAATGAAAAAACAAAGTTTCCTTTTGAATATACCGAGAGTAACGTCCCTAAATACAGCTATCTTGAAACCAATTTCAACTATAATTTTAAAACAAGAGCAGCAGCATCTTCCAAGGTAGAAAATGATAATATTACAACTGCCTATATTGATAATGTAGCCTATGTTGCTATACATTCTTTTCCCCAATTACAAACCATTAAATCTGATTTAGACGATATTTTTGTCGAGGTTGCCGAGCAACAACCATCAACTATAGTTATTGACTTACGCTATAATCGAGGTGGATATATCGAAACTGTTGAATACCTTGCCAATCTAATCATACCAAGCCGACTAAACGATAAGGTAATGTATTCAGAAAGTTTCAATACGACATTAAGCACTGGTCACGCTAAAATTCTTCGACACCAACCTTATGTAGATAATAACGGCAATTATGTACAGATAAATGGAAGACAGGCGACTTTGGCAGATGTTGATTATAGCGAAAAGGGGAATACCTATCTCTTTAATAAAAAAGGCAGACTTGAAACTATCGAAAACATCTATTTTATCACTTCTCGATCAACAGCTTCAGCAAGTGAGTTGTTAATAAGTCTATTCAAACCATATTTTAAGGTCAAGTTAGTTGGGCAAAAAACATATGGAAAACCAGTTGGTTTTTTTGCAGTCAATATCGACCAATACTCAATATATCTAAGTAGTTTTTTATTGAAAAATGCTGATGGATGGTTCGATTATTTTAATGGAATTGTGCCAAATATTACTGTAGCTCTCCCAATTAGCCCAAACCTTGGGGATCCGCAAGAGCTTGGCTTAAAATATGTTCTGGACGACCTTTTTGAAGATGACAATAAATCTTCAATGTCTAAGAGGGCGCTAAAACTAAAAAGTAAAAAGTACCAAATAAATATTGAAAAAGACTTAGAACTATCAATTGAAAATAGATTACGATTAAGATAAAAAACTACACAAATAAATAACACTCCACCCTCAAGGAAATAAAACAACCTACACCCCTTGAAAAACAACACTTTAACAAAAGTTAAACATTTATATTTTGTTTTTAAATTAATAATAATAAACAAAATATATGTAAATTAAATAATTATCACGTTATTTGTAGCAAAAATAACTTTACAATGAAAAGGATTAATTTAATTTACACGTTGATTGCATCAACACTACTACTTACTAACTGTAAGAAAAATGAAATTTCACAAGAAAAATTACTTAACAATAATTCAAAAAAAACAGCTGTAGCCGCTGATGGTAAATGGGATCTTCTAGGATATGGATATGATGTTACAGGCGAATATCTTCACTTAAAAAGCGCCTCAACATTACCTGTAATAGACATGACCAAGATCGAAAATGAAAAGCCCAATAAGATATACGCTCCAACCACTACTGAAGGAAGCGAAAATTATTTTTACGGTGCAAATGCATCTAAGTTTATCGAAGATATAAACATTAAGAAAACATTTAATGTTTCAGCAACCATCGGTACTAAAGAACCTGAAAAAGAGGGACAGCTTTATTTCACACCATCGCTTGGAACAGAAAAGGAAAATCAAAACATAAAAGAGGTATATAGTAGACAATCATATGGAAGGTATGAAAGTGTAGTTAGAGTAAAAAAAATTCAATTTACAGATGATATTACTGTAGACTTTTTAAAGAATTATCTAACTGCAAATTTCAAAAGTGATATTATTTCAAAAAGTCCAGAAGAATTAATTTTCCTATATAAAACACATGTTCTTTTGGATATTAGCTTAGGTGGTCGTCTTTTATTTAATTACACAGCTAACATTAGCAATGAAACAACCACAGAGAAAAAAAGGAGTAAAGTAGAAGGTGGACTAGGTTTTTTCGTCAAGAAGTTTGGTATTAATTTTAAAACCAGTAAAACTACTGACGAAATGAGACAAAACTTTAATGAAAGTCGAGAAAGACAAATGTACTTAAAATTTTATGGAGGGACAGGCTCCGGCCGCAGCATCTCTTACGATTCCGATGGATACTCGTCAGAAACTATTAATATCTCCACTTGGCAACAAAGTATCAATAAAGATAATTGTGCACTGGTTGACATCCAAAGAATGGTCCCTCTCTATGAATTTATAGACAATCCAACTAAAAAAGCACAAGTTAAAGCAGCAATTCTAAAACACATTAAAGATAACCAAATTACCGAACTTGGAGAAGTGCCTATTTACCAATATTATTCCTCTAAATATTCAAATCATTATTTTTCAAAAGATAATTATTCAGTTATACCAGGTGTGGATGGAAATTTCAAAAATGAAGGAGTTGCCTTTTACGCATTTTCTAAACAAAAAACTGGATTAACCCCTATCTACCAATATTATTCCTCTAAATATTCAAATCATTATTTTTCAAAAGATAATTATTCGGTAATACCAGGCGTAGATGGAAATTACAAAAATGAGGGGATCGCCTTCTATGCATATCCTACTTTAAATTCAATAGCTATACCTATATTTCAATATTATTCTTCAAAATATTCAGACCACTATTTCTCTTCTACAAACGTACCTGTAATAAATTCTGGAGATGGTAGTTTTAAGAATGAAAAAATTGCATTCTATGGTGTAAAAACAAACTGATAATATAATAAAAATGATTATATTAAATTCACAACATTCCAATTTTATAGAATGTTGTGAATTTAAGTTTAAGATGGTGTTGTAATCTAATTTTAACTATTTCATGCTCAATAAATTTTACATATCAGAATTTAAAGTGTAAATCCTTTTTTATTACTTAAGCTAAAATTATGTCCACATTTGCGGAAAAAGTAGTTTCCTTCAATAAGCAACTTCATTATCCCGGCGACCTGCCACAGGGTTTTAATGTGATCAATCCCTACTTGGATAATCCCGAAACCCTGATTGTCATGCAGCAGTTCTATGCCAAATACTACAACGACAATTTAAAACGTAAATTTATTATTGGCATCAACCCCAGCAGGCATGGAGCCGGTGTAACAGGGGTGCCCTTTACAGATACCAAACGACTGTATAGTGCCTGTGGTATAAAAATGCGTTCTGCCCATACCCATGAGGTTTCCTCGGTATTTATGTATGATATGATCGAAGCTTATGGCGGGCCGGATATTTTCTATAAACAATTCTATATCAACTCCCCTTTTCCCCTGGCTATTGTCAGGAATACCCATGCAGATAACTGGATCAACGCCAACTATTATGACGACAAGCAGCTTTTCAACAAGGTAATGCCTTTTATGCTCAGCTCACTTAAACAGCATATTCAACTGGGGATCGATACCGAAGAAGTCTTCGTTCTCGGTAAGAAAAATGCAACCTTCCTTGCCAAAATCAATAAAGAAGAAAAACTGTTTGGCAAAATGACCATCCTAGATCATCCCCGGTATATCCAGCAATATAAATCGAAGGATAAGCAACTTTATATCGACAAGTATATCCAGCGATTGAGCGGCTTATAAAATGTGGACAATCGTGTTAATTCACTAGCAATCAAAACAGTTAATGTTAACAACCTTCAACCATAATCTGTATAACCCAACGACCTAAAATTAACACGGATGATTTTGCTACTTATGTCAAAGCGGAGAATAATCGGGCAATTCTCCGAATATATTTTAAGGTCATGGCAGTTTATATACATAAACGACATAATTGGACTGATTTCCAATGGAACGGCGAGGAGATACTCAACCTATTGAGCGAGGTTCAACATATGCAAGGAAGACTTATTGGATCTACAACTTTGTCGCCCGTAGCATCTCGCGTTTTCCCGGTGCCCCAGGGGCTTTTTCAATGGAAAACCCCAAGGATTTCATACTACGCTTTAGATTTCCAGTGATGGCGTATGTCACAAAAACTCCTCCAGGTTTCACAAATTGTGCAATATGTCCCAACGCTGCATCACTCCACATTTCGGGTTGATGTATAGCCGCAAACGCATCAAAGTACACCACATCAAATAGTTTTTCGGACCTAAAATCCATCAAGAGTGTATGATTGATGTGAAGTTGTAAGCGCTCGTGAATCTGGACCTCCTGCTTGAGCCCTTCCTCGTAAGCGGCAAGATAAGCTGACCAGACCCCAGCATCTACAGTTTCACCATACCCCGTTTCAGCAATGACCGACAAAGGCAAGGGGAAACCTTCAATCCCAACATAATTCACAGCAACAGATCTTTCCCGGATAAAATCCGCCGTCTGCACAAAATTTAACCCTGTACCAAACCCCACTTCCAGAATAGCCACCGCTTTGGCCCCCGTTTGTTGTACATAATAGTCCAGTCCCGTCTGGATAAATACATGCCTACTTTCCTGCACTGCACCATGTTTAGAATGATAGCATTCCCCTATTTCGGCATTGTACAATGTCTTCGAACCATCTCCGGTTGTTACAAAATCCATAGTCATAATTACGTAATGAGCACATCGGCAACCTCAGCATAACATTGGTCCCTATCCGCCAGTAAGTGCAAAGATACGTAAGTCCATCCATCAAATCATAGTACATTCCACTTAGGGTCCGAAAGATCATCCGCTTATTCACCAATGAAATCAAAGGTCAATCACAAACCGGTCCGAATGTGTTCATCTATACGATAAAACAGACAGGAATGAATCATTATATGGATGAAAAAGATTATTTTAGTGCTCTAAAGACTTAATACCCGTAAAACCTAATGCAATATTCAACAAAAACTTTTGTACAGAACTATGGCAGCATTTTGTTGCTCCTTGTTGGCATCAGTATCGGAAGTTTGATAGGAATCTTTTTTCCACATTTTGTTGATAACCTCAAGCCAATTGGGGATATCTTCCTAAACTTGCTCTTTGTCAGTGTCATACCATTGGTATTTTTTGCAATCTCAGCATCGGTGGCCAATATCGAAGGTGACCGTGTTTTGGGACGGATTATTGGCATGATGTCATTGGTTTTTGTGGTAGGTATTGTTGTAGCAGCCCTATTGAGTATGCTGTTCCTATATCTTTTTCCGATCAATGCACCGCTACCCATTGAGCAGGCCAAAGATATGCTAGACACGGCAATACATGATTCGTGGGGCGAAAAAATCGTCCGGTTTCTGACCGTCAGTGAATTCTCCAGCCTCCTGTCTAGGCAAAACATGCTCGCTTTTGTCATTTTTTCCTTTCTCATCGGCATTGCAATACGCCGTTCCGGAAATGCTGCAACGATGTTCCGTCAATTTGTCAACTCCGGAAATGCCGTCATGGGCAACCTCCTGATCATGGTCATGAACCTGGCCCCTCTTGGCCTTGGTGCCTATTTTGCTTATCAGGTCGGAACCCTCGGGCCGCAGCTATTTGGTTTCTACGCCAAGCCGATTGGTTTATACTATCTTTTCAGCATCGTCTATTTTTTCATCGTGTTCAGCTCTTTTGCCTTTCTTGCATTTGGGATCAAAGGTGTAAGGCGGTATTGGCAGAATAATATCCTGCCTTCTTTGACCGCGCTGAGCAGTTGTAGCAGCCTCGCCACCATGCCGGCCAATCTGCTGGCAGCAAAAAGAATTGGGGTACCAGATACCATGGCCAGTGTGGTCATTCCCCTGGGCACGACATTACATAAACATGGATCGGCCATCTCCTCTATCTTTAAAATCTATATTGCTTTTCTGTTAAGTGGCAAGGATTTCTTTGACCCGGGCAGCCTCATCATGGCCGTGGGCATCACACTATTGGTCAGCATTGTTGCAGGCGGCATACCCAATGGAGGCTATATTGGTGAGATGTTGATCATATCCGTGTATCAAATGCCAACAGAAGTCATCCCCTCCATCATGATTATCGCAACATTGGTCGATCCGCTGGCGACCATGCTCAACGCGACCGGTGATACCGTCGCGGCGATGCTCACGACCAGACTCACCAGACAAGGGCTGGCCGATCCTGAAGATGGTATCAGCAATGCAGCCAGCTAAGGCCTGCCAGGAAGATCAAAAACGGTAGGCAAAAAAGATTTCACCATACTGATGCCGATGGAATACCCCCTGAAGCTCTTTGGAATTGAAGATATAATTGATACCATAATTGACTTGATGATTTGACCAGCTGAAACCTACGCGATGGCTTATCATCCAAGGTTCAATTTGATACAATACGCCAATAGGATCATTCTTACCCAGTCCCCCCACTATGGTTGAATTATAAAAAACACGGGCCAAAACAGGTTGATATATAAAATACCATTCTTTGTCTTCGCTCCTTCTAGCCTGCGTCAGGTGGCCATGGGTAAAAGTAGAACGATGATAAGGCTTAACTTTACCTGCGCGGATGGGAATACCAACTTCCATATTGGTATTGTTCGTGCCCAGCACAGCCTGCCCCAGCAGTCCCAGGTCAAAAGATTGACTTGGATTACGGTAAAGCCCCTTCCTATACTTTACATGCAGATCTATTCCCAGTGCATTTTTCAATTGCCCTTCCCAGCCGGTGGCCTCATACATGCCAAAAAGATGATGGATAAACTTCTGGGCATCCTCACCATAAGACCTACGGCCGATCTGTCCCAGTTCCACTTTCAGGCCAATGAGCTGTTCCTGCTTTAGAAAGCGGGTTCCGGCAGCACTCAAATACAGATATCCGGCAAAAGGCCGGTCAAACTTCTTATTTTCCCGGCGATGGTCTATCATACTGATCCCATTAAAGATCCGCTGACCGATTTCTATATCCAGCACCGTATTTGAAAAGTGCGGATCCCCTTGCGAAGGCAAAGCTATCCGGTAGTTGACATTGATACCATTCGTATAGTATCGATCCTGTCCGATCAATAAATAAACGTCGTTGTCATTTTGAATGGAAAGTTCCTGACTGCGCCATTTCACTTGCCCAAAAACAAAAAAAAGTGGGAACATTACGCCACATTGAAGCAGTAAAAACCGCAAAGCAACACTCATATTAACAGGCAATTGTAAAATTCACGCGATATTAGATTGAACCAAAATATGAAATTTCACTTGAAATTATTCAAAAGCATCCAAATATCCCGCTTTTTTTCAAGCAACAATAGCTATTTAGAATAGATATAAATAATACCGAAAAGTTGCATTATTCCTTTCTTAGCGAATCTATTTGTAATTTTGCATTCGGTTAAGTGTCAAGCGTGATCAATAAGCATTAAATCTGATCGCTTCATCACAACTGAAAAATCAAACCGAGTAAAAAGAGCTCATGTATACCGATGAGACGAAGTACTTATAAATAATTTAAACGGATGAAAAAAAGTTCAATCATTCTAATCGCTATTATTGCTGTGGCCATTGCCATGATACTTGTGATCTATACGGATTCAAGTACCTATTCGACATTTACCGAAGCAAAAGAGAAGAAAACAGAACTCTATGTGGTGGGACAACTCAATAAGGACAAAGCGCTTCATTATGACCCAAAAACAGACGCCAACAAATTCACATTTTTCATGTATGACAATGATGGAACAGAATGTGAAGTGGTTTTCAGGGGGGCCAAACCTCAAGATATTGAGCGTTCTGAACAGATTGTGTTGACAGGAAAGATGGATGGTAATGTATTTAGGGCAAGCAAAATATTGATGAAATGCCCATCAAAATACAATGATAAATCGGTTGTCACCGAAATCAATGCTACGGCTTTCAATAATTAATTCGTAAAATCAATTTTTCAATGGACGTTAATTACGTTGGTGAGCACCTGCTTCCTGGGCAGATCGGACAGTTTTTCATAGTTCTTTCTTTTGGTGCTGCACTTTTATCTTGTATCAGCTATTTTTTTGCAACAAAACACCCTGAAGAGAATTCATGGAAAAAGATTGCACGGATTAGTTTCTGGACCAATGCTGTTGCTGTATTGGCAATTGGTGCAACCTTATTTTATATCATCTACAATCACTTATTTGAATATAACTATGCCTGGGCGCACTCTTCCAAGACGCTGCCTACCTATTATATCATTTCCAGTTTCTGGGAAGGTCAGGAAGGGAGTTTCTGGCTATGGATGTTCTGGCAGACTGTATTAGGTGCTGTCTTACTTTTTAAAGCCAAAAGCTGGGAAAACTCGGTGATGACTTTTGTGATGCTCTGTCAGGCATTTTTAGCATCCATGATCATCGGCGTAGAAATTTTGGGTTTACGCATTGGTAGTTCACCTTTTATCCTCTTGCGTGAGGCCATGGACATCCCTATTTTTAAACAGGCAAATTACCTGTCATTGATTACTGACGGGAACGGCTTGAACCCACTTCTTCAGAACTACTGGATGGTCATTCACCCGCCGACCTTATTTTTGGGTTTTGCTTCCATGATTGTTCCCTTTGCTTATGCCACGGGTGCATTATGGACCAAACGCTATAAAGAATGGATCAATGCAGCCCTTCCATGGGCTCTATTTGCTGTCATGATCCTTGGAGCTGGCATTATCATGGGGTCATTTTGGGCTTATGAAGCGCTCAACTTTGGTGGATTTTGGGCTTGGGATCCTGTTGAAAATGCATCGATCATTCCCTGGTTTACCCTCATTGCCGCTGTGCACGTCATGATTGCCTATAAGAATTCTGGCCACTCTTATTTCACGGCAACTTTTCTGGCCATGATCAGCTTTGTTCTTGTCATCTACGCGTCCTACCTGACCCGTAGCGGTATCCTCGGCGAGACCTCCGTACACTCCTTCACCGATTTGGGAATGAGTGGCCAACTGATCTTTTTCAACGTTATCTTCCTCCTGATTATGGTGGTTTTCCTCGTGGTCAAAAAGAAAGAAATGCCTATAACCGAAAAGGACGAAGATATTTATTCCAGAGAGTTCTGGCTGTTTATCGGAGCATTGGTGCTTACTGTGGCCTGCGCCCAGATCATTGCATCAACTTCTATTCCTGTATTTAATAAGATATTTGGCACAAAGGTGGCTCCTCCTTTGGACCCTATACAGCATTATAACAAATGGCAATCCGGCTTCGCGGTGATCGTGATGATCATGACTGGATTCACCCAGTTTTTAAAATACAAACGCACCGATAGCCGTAAATTCTTAGCTTCCACAGTAGCCTCCTTGGTAGTAGCCATCCTGTTGACGGCAATCATTTCATACGTCACCAAAACATATACCAACCTGATCTACATCCTGATTACCTTTGCAAGTATCTTCTGTATCCTGGCCAATATCCGGGTGCTGGGTGATGCAGTCAAAGGGAAATGGAAGCTAGCAGGTTCCTCGGTAGCCCATATCGGGTTTGGCTTATTGTTGATCGGAGCCATGGTCGCTGCCGCAACAAACGAAGTGATCTCTGTCAACAATACAGGTTATATTGCCGTATCTGGATTTGATAAAGTAGAGAAACCAGGTGAAAATTTATTCTTGACCGAAGGTCAGCCCGTACAGATGGGTGAGTATAAAATCACCTATATCGGCGACAGTATCGTTGCTCCGAATACCTATTACAAGATCAAATATGAACGCGTTGACGAAGAAACAGGAAAAGTAAAGGAGGAGTTTGTCCTGCAACCTTTCGCACAGAACAATGCTAAAATGGGCGGTCTGATCGGTACTCCGGCCACCAAACACTACATCACACATGATGTTTATACCCTGATTACCGCAGCGGCAGCTGAAAGTCAAGCCCAACATGCCAAAATTGCGGATGAAGAAAAAACAGGTTTTGAAGATTATGAAGAACCCGCAACTTATCAGGTCAATATCGGCGATACCCTGCGTTACCGCAATGGCTACTATGTGATCGAAGGACTGAACAAAGAAGCCCAGCTGGAGAAAATACCGAAAGGTCCAAATGATGTCATGGTGGGTCTGAAAATAAAAGTATATGCCGCCGACAACAAACAATATGAGGTACAACCGATCTACCTGATCAAGGATGGTGGCGTATATGATTTCAATAAAGATGTGACTGAACAGGGACTTAAATTCCGGTTTACAGGCATCAAACCGGACAAAGATAAATTAGAGATCATGGTGTATCAAAAACCATTGCCTGAGAAAAAATGGGTGGTATTTAAAGCCATCAAATTCCCATATATCAACTTCTTCTGGTGCGGAACAATCGTCATGACCATTGGTTTCATCATGTCAATTGTCAGAAGAAACAAAGAGGAAAAACGAAAACAAGCGAAATCATGAACATTGTTATCTTAGGCAGCGGAAATGCCGCTACACATTTTGGACACGAGTTTCAAAAGATAGGACATCAGGTCGTTCAAATCTATAGTAAAACAAAGGCCAATGCGGATGCATTGGCCTTTGCGCTTCACTGTCCAGCCATCGACACACTGGCTGAACTAACCCCTGATGCTGACCTATATTTTATTGCTATTGCTGATCAAGGAATAGCAGCTGTTGTCGCAGCCATGCCTACCAAGATCAACGGTCTCGTCGTACACTGTTCAGGGGCGACAGATATCACGGTCCTGGATAGATTTAAACGCCAAGGGGTGCTTTACCCACCACAATCCTTATCCAAAAACAAAACGGTTGATTTTTCCGTTATCCCCTTTTGCGTCGAAGCCAACAATGCATCTGATCGTCATGCCTTGATGCAGCTTGCCCAGCAATTTTCACACAAGAGCCTCTTCTGCAGTTCAGATCAGCGGCTGGCGGTGCATCTGTCGTCCGTCATGGTCAATAATTTTACCAATATCCTTTATCAAATGGCTTATGAGCTGCTGGAGGAACATGATCTCTCCTTTGACCTCATCAGGCCCATTATTCAAGAAACGGCAGAAAAAGTTCAAAATCATATTCCCATAACCGTTCAGACAGGCCCAGCCATTCGTCAGGATGAGGTGACACAGCAAAAACATTTGAAATTTATTAGCAATAAACCAGATTTACAGCAAATCTATCAACTTTTATCGCATCAGATTACTAAAAGAAAATAGTTTGTTAGAAACGGTTATAAACTTAACAAAACTTACCCCAAGGCTTCAAATATGCACATTTACTTCAGGAACTTTAGTACATTTGCTCTGTCCAAAGGCGTATTTTGGAATGCTAATTGAGTTATAAAATAATCAGTTGGGCTAAACATTAAAATAGCGAATTAAAACTAAACAATCGTATTTTCTATGGAAGTTAGAAAACTCATTCTTTCAATAATGATCGTGATTAATTTAATCATCTTATCATTTGGCTTTATATTTACATCAAGCTGGTTCTGGTTACTGATCATTCCATTTCCATTGTTATTGATCGCATTATACCATAGTTTTCAGACCAAACATGCTATTTTGAGGAACTATCCCCTTGTAGGGTATTTTCGCTATATCTTCGAATCGATTCGCCCCGAATTGAGACAGTATTTCTGGGAATCTGATATGGATGGTCGTCCATTCAACAGAAGACAACGTTCCATTGTCTACCAACGTGCTAAAAACCAACGTGAGACGGTCGCTTTTGGTATGCAGACGGATCCTCAGGCTGTCGGAAATGAATGGGCTGCACATTCTGTGTTCCCATGTCATATTGAAAATCACGATTTACGGACCACTGTTGGTAATGAAGCCTGCAAGAAACCGTATAGCCTAAGTGTATTCAATATCTCGGCCATGAGTTATGGTGCCCTGAGCAAAACTGCGATCACCGCATTAAATAAAGGAGCGGCACTGCAAAATTTCGCGCACAATACAGGGGAAGGGGGAATCAGTGATTACCACAATAACGGGGGTGATCTCATCTGGCAGGTCGGTACCGGATACTTTGGCTGCCGCAACCAGGAAGGTAAATTCGACCCTGAACTATTCAGGGAGAAGTCAAACCGTGAAAATGTGAAGATGATTGAGCTGAAACTTTCCCAAGGAGCGAAACCAGGCCATGGTGGTATCTTACCTGCGGCAAAAAATACACCTGAGGTTGCCGCCATACGGCATGTGATCCCAGGTACGGATGTCATGTCCCCTCCGGCACACAGTGCATTTTCCACACCTACAGAAATGATGCATTTCTTACAACAAATGCGCGAGTTATCAGGCGGAAAACCCATCGGGTTTAAAATATGTATCGGTGACAAACAAGAGTTTATCGACATTTGTCACGCCATGCAAAATACTCAGATCTTCCCCGACTTTATTTCTGTCGATGGTTCGGAAGGTGGTACCGGTGCTGCGCCATTGGAGTTTACGGACAACCTGGGAATGCCGTTGTACGATGCCCTGACCTTTGTGACCAAGACCCTGATTGCTTATGGCTTGAAAAAACATATCAAGATTATCGTTTCAAGCCGTATTGTCACTGGTTTTGATATCCTGAAAGTCATTGCATTAGGAGCCGATGCTTGTTACAGTGCCCGTGGGATGATGTTTGCCTTAGGCTGTATACAAGCCTTAAAATGCAACGAGGATGTTTGCCCTGTAGGTGTTGCCACACAGCAACCCCACCTGTACAAAGGCTTGGATGTGAATGACAAATATGTACGTGTTGCTCAATTCCACCGCAATACCTTGCGTGCTACCGTTGAAATCATGGAAGCCTGTGGGTTCAAAACACTTTCCGACGTCTCTGCCGACAAATTCTACCGTAAAGTTGATGCCATCAGAACATTAACTTTTCAGGAAATTTATTTCGGAACGGAAGGAAAGCTGGTCAATAGTCACACTGATTTTGAGAACAAACTTTTCGAGGATTAATCATTCTCCAATCGAAAAAACACAATAAACATAAAGCCCTCAGCGTCCACTACGACTGAGGGCTTTATCATATGCGTACTCGCACAGAACAAGGTATGAAAGTTATTTTAAATTGAACAATACATGATGCAATGCCGTATGCGATAAGGCAATCTGGTCCTCGGTCAGTCCCCCCAGTGCCTGCTCAATCGTATTTTTGGCCTGCCTCATACCCTCTTCTTTCATTTTCCGGCCCGTTTTGGTCAAATAGATCAGGTTGGACCGCCGATCATTTTTATCATTGACACGGATAACCAGGTTTAACCGTTCCAGGTTATTGATCAAACGTGTGACACTTGGTTTGTCCCTGAATGTACGAATAGCCAACTCCTGCTGGGTCAGCCCCTCCTCTACCCAGAGATTATACATAATACTCCATTGCTCGGAGGTGATGCATAGTCCAGCCTCCTTCAGATTACGCTGTAATCTCCGCATGACGGCTATGGAATATTTTCCGGTTAGAAAATTATAAAAATACTCCTGCGATACTACATCTTGGTCTAACATATAAATTATGGTTATGGTTGTGGTTGTTTACGCAACTTAAATTGCTGAAAATATTATGCCCTAAGCCCCGCTGCAAAAAACTTAACTTATTTTGGCTAGTGATTAGCCTAAAATACATGTTTCCGCTGCTGCCTCAAACATAATTTTATCAACATATAATAAATAGATGTTAACAAATCATTAAAACTGATTTATAGTAGACTGAATTTAGTAATAAAAAGGATACAAACAAAATAAATTGCTTGTCTTTATACCTATTTCTAACAATTAGCCGATCGTGAAAGAATCAGAATCCTTTAAAAATGGAAATTTCTCACGGGCTTCAATCAGATCATTGGGGTTTAAAGTAAAGGTATACAGGTCTTCATCTTCTGGTTTATAGTATACCACATCTCCCAGTGGTGAGATGCACATGGATCCTCCAGAATAATAGATATCATTGCCATCATGGCCCACACGGTTGACGCCGATGACATAGGACTGATTTTCGATCGCCCGAGCAGGGATAAGTGCCCGCCAATGTGCCGAGCGTTTATCAGGCCAGCTCGCTGTATAGACTAAAATATCATAGGCACCATTCTGATTTTTGGACCATACCGGGAAGCGAAGGTCATAACAGATCATTGGGCAGATTTTCCATCCTTTGATCTCTACCAGGATGCGTTCATTGCCGGCTTCAAAATATTCACTCTCTTTGGACATACCAAAAAGGTGACGTTTGTCATACTTAACATATTTCCCATCCGGAAACATCCAGATAAAACGATTATAATACTTGCCCTCTTCCTCGATAATCAATGAACCAGCAACAACACAATTGAGCGAGCTCGCCATTTCAAACAACCACTTGGTCGTCCGTCCGTTTGCGGGTTCAGCACATTTCTCCACATTGTTCGTAAAGCCTGTATTAAACATCTCCGGCAAAATGATCAGATCTGTCTTCTCGCGCAATGAGGAAAGTCTCAACGCCAGATTATTCAGATTCTTCTCTATATTTTCCCAGAATAAATATGCTTGAAATACCGTGATTTTTAAAGGCTCCATGAACGTAATCTAAAATTTGTTTTTATTATTTTCCTACAAAATAACCAATTCCTGGCAAAATACGAATTTTAATAGAATTTCTATTTACTGCTGTCTTACCAATAGGTTATTTGCCAACACTAATAACGCTTCCTTACGTTCGTTTGGTACATCCAAGGCCTCCATTTTTTCAAAGGCTCTCTGCGTATAAATATCCTTCAGTTCATCAGCCGCTTTTTTCACCTCATATTTGTCATACAGAGCCAGCATATCTTCCACTTTGGTGGGAATAGTGATCATATCTGCAGCTAACAGCTGTTGCAACCAGGTCGTATCTTCGGTCGAAATAACTTCCATCAGCTTCACCAACAAAAATGTCTTTTTATTGATCATAATATCTCCACCAACGATCTTCCCAAACGTATCGGGATCGCCATAAGCATCCAGTATGTCATCCTGCAATTGGAATGCCAGCCCTACGTTTTCCCCAAAGTCATAAATCAGCTGTTGCTGCTGTTCATCTGCCCCTGAAAGGATCGCGCCCAGCTGTAATGCTCCGCCCAATAATACGGATGTTTTTAGACGGATCATCTCCAAGTATTCTTCCATCTGCAAGGATATACGGCTTTCATAATCCATATCCAATTGCTGCCCTTCACAAACTTCCATCGCTACCTTACTTAAGATCTTTAAGGTCGCGGGTAGGTAAATGGGATTGCATTTGGAAATTTCCTCATACGCTTTGACCAATAGACCATCGCCAGACAGGATCGCAATATTGGCATCCCATTTTTCATGGACAGTCGTTTTTCCCCTCCGTAAAGGTGCTTTATCCATCAAGTCGTCGTGTATCAAGGAAAAGTTGTGGAAAAACTCTACAGCCTTTGCTGCCGGAATAATTTCCTCCATCCTTTGCATGCCAAATAATTCTGCTGCCATCAATGTCAGCACAGGCCGAACTCTCTTTCCACCCAAAGTTAATATATACCGTATTGGATCATATAGGTTTGATGGTGTGGCAGGAAATTGACTTGTCTCTATCGCCGCTATCACGAGTTGTTGTAAATGTTGCATATATCTTTACGATCGAATCATGCGAATATAGCAATAATCATATAGAAATGGCAATTTTGTCCCTTTAAAGGAAATCATATCAAAATTGTACATTTGTGGAAGTCTTTTGTTATGCGCATACTGATTATCCATACATACTATCAATCTCCTGGAGGCGAGGATACTGTCTTTCAGCAGGAAACCTCACTGCTCGCACAAGATCATCAGGTTCAAACACTGACCTTTCAGAACAGAAAAGGTTGGCGCGGTGCTCTACAAACCATCGGCTCCATCTGGAATATTGCCGCAGCAAATCGGCTAAAAAAAACAATCCGTGAATTCAGGCCCGATGTGGTCCATATCCACAATACACATTATGCCTGTGGCCCGATCATGATCCGTACCCTTGCAAAGCTGGGGATCCCCCAAGTGATGACATTACATAATTTTAGACTATTGTGCCCTTCAGCTACGCTGTACCATCATAATCACTTATTTCTGGACTCACTGAACGAAGCGTTCCCCTGGACAGCCATCAAAGAAAGAGCATTCAATGATTCGGCCATCAAAACATTCATACTTGCTTTTAATTATTGGTTTCACCGTAAAGTAGGCACCTGGAAAAAAGTCAACCGTTATATCAACCTGAGTACATTTGCGCAAAAGATATTTGTAGACTCCATCCTCAGGCTACCTCCCGAAAAATTTGAAGTAAAACCTAATTTTGTATTCCCCTCCACTTTAGCCGAGGCATTTGTGCAGCCTTATTTCATCTATGTGGGCAGGCTATCAGACGAAAAGGGAATATTGAACCTCATCGACGCAGTCAAAGAAACATCCTTTAAATTATATATTGTCGGTGGGGGACCACTCGCAGAAGAGGTCGAAAGAAGAATAGCAGGTCATTCCACGATTTCATACCTAGGCTTTAAAGACAGGGACAAAACCTTGACCCTGATCGCTGAAGCGCAAGCACTGATCGTTCCCTCGATCTGTTTTGAGGGGATGCCAATGACCATCCTCGAAGCCTATTCTGTGGGAACTGCAGTGCTCAGCTCAAACTTAGGCGTACTACCTGAAATGATTGTTCCCAATGAAACCGGGGATACATTTGACCCGCACAATAAAGCGGAAATTATCGCCTGTCTACGTCAATGGAACAGCAAGACAGCCCATGAAAAAGATGAGATAAGAAAGACCTGTATGGCTTATTATTTTAGTAATTTTACACCTGAAATAAACAAAGGCAGATTGGAAGCGATCTATAAAAACGCTATTAACGATATAAAATTGAACAAATGAGTATTATAATAATGGATAAGCTGGGGTTGGCACCGCAAATCCAAGCAGCTTTGGAAACAATCTATGACCCCGAATTAAAACCCGCAAACATCGTGGATCTGGGTCTTGTTTACGAAATTATCACGAAGGAAGAAGGAATCGCAAAAATTGTCATGACACTGACGGCTCCCGGCTGTCCTGTCGCTGGTGAAATAATGAATGAGGTACAGGAAAAAGTAGCTGGCATTGAAGGAGTCAAAGAAGCATTGGTCGAGTTAACTTTTGATCCACCATGGACCAAGGATATGATGTCCGAAGAGGCCAAGCTTGAACTCGGCTTTTTGTAGCCAGCCTCCTTCCCTATTGTCCCGCGCTATTATTTTCGAGATCACTCAGCTTTTTCAAGGGTTTGGTGGTCTTACTATCACTTCCAAAAAGTAGTCGCCATAGGTTACGTGATTCTTTGGTCAATAATGGTGACACTATGGAGAGGATCAGGACATAGACAACCACAAAAGACTGAATCACGGGCAACAGTGCTCCAGCTTTACCGATGTTGGCCATGATAATGGAGAACTCTCCACGTGCCGACAAGGTAAAACCGATATCGAATGAGGTTTTAGGCTTCATGCCCGAGAACTTGGCGGCAAAATACCCTGAAGCCAAATTACCCATCACGGTGACCACGGCTGCAATGGAGGCCCATAACACAGCACCACCCAGGGACATAATATCAATCGATAGCCCAAAACTGAAAAAAAACATGGCTCCAAAAAAGTCCTTATAAGGCAGCACCATGGATTCGATCCGCTTGATATACTGCGAATCTGCCAGAACCAATCCTGCCATCAATGCACCGATCGCCTCTGCAACATGGATCGTTTCGGAGAAGCCCGCGACAATAAAAAGCAAGGCAAAGATGATCAATATAAACAGTTCAGAGGTTTTCTCTTTTAATAAACGGTCAATTGCAGGGACCAGCTTTCTTCCCAGAATCAAGAAAGTCAGAATAAAGCCCAAGGCAAGTAACGAGGTTCCTGCTACTGTCCAAAAAGAGCTACTTCCGGTCAGTATCAGTCCCGAAAGGAAAGAAATGTGCATAGCAATGAAAAGATCATCAAACATGATCATCCCCATAATCACCTCTGTTTCGGGATTTGCCGTACGCTTGAGATCCGTCAGTACCTTGGCCACAATCGCTGTTGAAGAGCTTGTCATGATACCACAGAGCACCATCATTTCCTTGAAAGGCATGTCCATGAGCCATCCGATCAATAGTCCCGAAGTAAAATTCAGCAGCACATAAATTGTGCCCCCGGTGACAATGGCCTTCCCCGATTTAATTAATCTGTTGACCGAAAATTCCAGTCCCAAATAAAACAGGAGAAACAATACTCCCAACCTGCCCATAAAGTCAATAAAGGGCTTACTTTGGGTGAATGTCAGGTCCACCATCCCGATCTGAGGTGCATGTTGCCCCAATACCATACCGATGATAATGAAAAAGGGAATAACCGAAAACTTTAGCTTATTGGCAATCAGTCCAACAAAAGCAACGAGTCCAACAGCGATTCCAATTTCCAGAATTAAGGTATGTGATAGCATAGATTACAGTAAAATTTCTTTTAAAAGTTTGATATTATTCTTCTTTCCGGCGATAACAAGGGTCGTGTCCGGACTGATCAAATAAGATGGCCCAGGATTGATCACGGTTTCCTCATCTCTAATTGCAGCGATAATGGAAGCTCCCGTACGTTGCCTTACCTCCAGCTCACCAATGGTTTTACCTGCCCCCTCACATTGACCTTCTACCTTATACCATTCGATACGCAAGTCGTCCAGCGCCACTTCAATGGTTTCCAACGCTTTCGGTTTATAGGACAATCCTCCGATAATACCCGCAATCTGACGAGATTCATCATCGTTGAGTGTCATCACACAGCGCGACTCATGTTCTTCATCATCATAGCGATACAGCTCCCGCCGACCATCATCATGGATAACAACGACCATATTGTCTCCGGCATCGGTTTCAATTTGAAATTTCTTTCCAATTCCAATCAGATCGGACTCTCTTACAATAGACATAATCTTCTATTTAAATAAATACTATAATAAAACAGCAAATAGCCATTAAATACTAAACCACAAATTTAACCAAAAATTCAATCTTAAACGAACTTATATCTCCAGATCCCAGCTGATTATCAGGAGGCGGATCACCCCAAAATACAAAAAAAAGACAGAAAAACGAGCTTTTAGCCGGTTTAATTTGCCTGCTTTCCTGCAGTCATACGAATGCCATTATTTTAAGGGCATCCTGATCAGTTCAACCTCCAAAACCCTGAGCTCTTCTTATTTTCTTTATTACAAATGACAATCGCTATAACGTTTTCGTAGTTCATGCAATCGTTTGCTTCTATCCGGCAAAGAAACGGCATAGCTTTATTTCTTTATTATTGCCTTTGAAAAACTGATAAATCTAAATTACACACTATGGTCAAAAAGAGTCATCTCATCCTTCTGACACCCTTATCACTTCTGTCATTAGCAGCACCTTTATACGGGACAGCATATCCCCGTAACCTGACAACCGTTACCCTACTACAAGGTCAACAACAGTCCATTTCGGGTAAGGTTGTTGACGAGAACGGGAAACCCCTCAGTGGCGTTACAGTAACGGAGAAAGGTACAACCACAGCTACCACCACCAACCAAGATGGTGTATTTAAATTAAATGTGGCATCCCAAAATTCCGTTCTATTATTTAATTCCATAGGCTTTGCCCCACAGGAGCTTCCAGCATCACGGGCTACACAAGTTATCTTAAGCAAGTCTGAGGATATCTTGGACGAGGTTGTAGTGGTTGGATATGGTAAACAGAAAAAAAGCGACCTCACAGGAAGTGTCGCCACTGTAGAGGCGAAATCCCTTGAAAGCATCAATTCACCCAACATTGTTGACAAATTACAGGGAAAAGTCTCAGGTCTGGCAATCAATTCAGGCTCTGCCAAACCAGGCGAAACAGCCTCGATCAATATTCGTGGTGAAAATTCTATATCTGCATCCAATTCGCCATTGATTATCCTTGACGGGATCCCTTTTAGCGGTTCGTTAGGTGATATCTCTTCCAATACAATCGCAAGCATCTCGGTATTAAAAGATGCTTCATCTACCGCAATTTATGGTTCGCGGGCAGCAAATGGGGTAATCTTGATTACCTCAAAAAAAGGTGCCATAGGAAAACCCCGCATTAATTATAACGGCTATTTTGGTGTACAAAGTGTTGAACGACGTCTGAATTTAATGGACGGGCCTCAATACATCCAATTTATGCGCGATTATCAGGCCTCCAAAGGAAAAACAGGTGATCAACTCAATCCTGAAAATTACCTTTTTGCCAATGTACTGGAGCAATATAAAAAAGGCGAAGAGGTCAACTGGCAGGACGAAGCATTCAATAATGCTGCGCCGATGCACGAACATCAACTTAGCTTCTCGGGAGGTACAGAAAAATCGGACTATTATGCGTCGGTCAGCTATCTCAACCAAGATGGAGTTGTTAAAAATAGCCCATATGAACGCTATAACGTCAACTTAAATCTGAATCAAAGCTTAAGCTCTTGGCTTAAATTAGGCATGACCATGCAAGCCTCACAAGGCAACCGGAATGGCATACAGCCCAATCTTGAAAGTGTGGTCAAGCTTGCTCCTTACAGTAAAAACCGGGAGGCAGACGGCAGCGCTGTGACTTATCCTATGTATGCCCAGACCTTATGGGCACATCCATTTGCCGATGAAAATGGTCAATGGGACAACACCCGGAGAACCGTCTATGCGAACAGCTGGCTTGATGTCAAACTCCCCATTGAAGGATTAAGCTTCAAAACCACATTTGGTACCAATTACAGAAATATCAACGAAAACTCTTACTATGGGTCAAATACGGTAACTGGCCGTGGTGTAAATGGCACAGGATCTATTTATAATGAGCATTTCTGGGATTGGACCTGGGAAAACCTCCTGACTTATGACCGCACTTTTGGTGATCATAAAATCAATGTCGTTGGATTATATTCGTCCCAAAAAACCAATTTGAAGACTTCCAAAATGACAGGTGATGATTTTGTGGCAGATGCCGGTTACAATAATATGGCCTCGGCTTCCAAAAATCTAAAAATAGAATCTAAACTTCAGAATACAGCGATGATCTCCTATATGGGCCGGATCAACTATTCCTTCAAGGACCGTTATTTACTGACCTTGACTGGCCGTTCGGATGGTTATAGTGCCTTTTCAGTCAATAATCGCTATGCCTTTTTTCCATCGGTCGCCGGGGCTTGGGTCATTTCCAAAGAAGAAGGAGTACAGGATTATTTTGATCTGTTAAAACTACGTGTTTCCTATGGTAAAAATGGGAATCAGGCCGTGTCTCCTTATCAAACCTACGATCGCTTGACCAATGTGGACTATATCTTCGGATTGGATCCAGTCAAAGGGCTAGTGATGAATTTCAATGGTCGTGGGAGCAATCTGACCTGGGAAACCACATCATCCCTAAATGCGGGTTTGGATTTCGGCATTCTGAACAACAGACTTTCCGGAACAATCGATTACTACACTTCTAAAACTACCGACTTGTTGCTGAGCGAACAGGTACCTGTGATGAATGGTTACAATTCGATTATGACCAACATTGGGGAGACCTCCAATAAAGGTATAGAGGTCACCTTAAATGCTGTGACTTGGAAGAATGATAATTTCCAATGGAATACCACCGCCAATTTTGCCTACAACAATAATAAGATCACAAAATTGCGCGCTGATGGAAAAAATGACCTGACAAACGCATGGCTTATTGGCCAGCCCATCCGTATTTTCTATGACTATAAGGTGATCGGTGTATGGCAAGAAAGTGATGATATTGCCAATTCATATCAACCTAAAGCAAAACCTGGGGATGCCAAGCTCGCTGATATCAATAATGATGGGTTAATCGATGCGAATGACCGTACCGTCATGGGGAACAAAATTTCACCTTATACCTTAGGTATTGGCAATGATTTCACCTATAAAAATTTCTCATTCTCCATATTTATGAATGGTGCCTTTGGTGGAACGAAAGTAGATGACTTCAAAAATATTGAACGCTTCCTGCCAAACAATGGTGCAAATTATCTTGCTGACATGGCCTATTGGACACCAGAAAATCCAAATACAGATATCCCTTCACCGGGTTACACTCCTGTCAACAATCATACCTATTACATCAATTCGTCCTATTGGCGCATTCGGGATCTAAGTTTGGGATATACGTTTGACGGGGGCTTCCTGCAAAGGCTGAACCTCTCTTCAGTCAGAGCATTTATCAATGCACGCAATCTCTATACGTTCTCAAAAATCAAAGGTTACAATGTGGAAGCCTTGAGTGTCAGTTCGACCACAGGAAATCCGACCTCAACAAATATTGCGAGTCCATATCCAGTAGCCAGAACATTCTCATTGGGCATAAATGTTCAATTCTAATCACATTTAAACATCATGAAGAAAAGAAACACAACTTTATATGCAATTTTAGCGGGTCTGAGTCTTTTATTTACAGGCTGTAGCAAAGATTTTTTGAATGAAGACACCAGCAGTTTTCAATCGCCTGACAATACCTACACGAACACCAAAGGCTTTGAGACTGGTCTTAACGGTCTTTACGCTTATGCGCGGATGGAATTTTGGACCTGGAATGGCAGTATTTTTTCACAGGGAGCCACACCACAGGAAGCTTTGCAAGTTGGAACAGACATTGTAGCCATTAAAACAACGGGAACCGATGCAACTCTGGCTCCATTCAGCAATTACACATTGAATCCGGCGTCCTCTTATGTACGCAACTATTGGAAATATGCCTATGGATTCATTGGTAATACCAACACCATCCTTGAAGCCCTGCAAAAAGAAGGGATCAATTGGACCGATCCGGACAATGATCCTAAACGTGTGGAAGCCACTGCCCGATTCTTTCGTGCCTACAGTTACCGCTACCTGGTCAATCTCTATGGTGATGTGCCCTGGGTAGATAAGGTATCCGAAACACCGCGCCGGGATTTTACCCGCACGCCTAAAGCGGAAGTGCTGGCACATATGATCGAAGACTTAAAGTATGCCGGAGAAAATCTACCGGACAATCCTGGAACTGTTCAGGAAGGTAAACTGACAAAATGGACCGCATTACACTACTTAGCTGAAGCTTATCTTCAAACCGGTCAGCCAGACCTAGCCGCAGAGGCAGCTAACAAAGTCATTCAAAGTGGTTATTTTAAGTTGACTGACCAACGTTTTGGTGCCGAAAAGGATAAACCCGGAGATTATTTCCATGACATGTTTATCGAAAACAATCAAAACCGTTCTTCAGGCAATCAGGAGACCATATGGGCCATCCAGCTGGAATATAATACCCAAGGTGGTGGCGACCGCTATACCGACTGGAGCAAACGTGCTTGGGTTCCTTTCTACTCGCAGCAAAAGGGCTTTGCCTTGGCGGACTCACTCGGAGGTAGAGGTTTGGGGCACGTACGCCCTTACCAATGGTGGTTGGACAGCTATGAAAAACAGGATGTGAGAAATTCGATGTACAATATCAAACGCGATTGGTATTACAACGATCCTTCCGTTCCTGAGCTATACGGTAAGAAAATTGAACTAACCGATGCGATCATAGAATCAGGAAATGTGTTTCCAACCACAACAAAGTTTTTTTATGGAAAGACAGCTGTGGACCCTGCATTTGAAGGAAATATGAAGGACCGCGTCAAAGTCCGTCTGGCAGAGACCTATCTACTCTTGGCCGAAGCGTATATGCGTGCCAATAAACCTGATCTAGCGAAGGACGCCGTAAATGCAGTTCGTGGTCGTGCTAAGGCTTCTTTGATCGAAGCTTCAGCAATCAATGTTGATTTTATCCTGGACGAACGTGCCCGGGAACTTATGGGTGAGGAAATGCGCCGCATGACATTAGCCCGTTTTGGGGAAGATGTTTTCTTGCGTCGTGTTCAGGCTCTGAATGCACAATCCAAAGCCGTGGTAAAAAAAGAATTTATTCTATGGCCTATCCCACAGGAAGTCATCGACAGCAATACAGATGCTGATTTCCCGCAGAACCCCGGATACTAAATCTATAAACCTCCATGGCCTCAAAGGTCCATGGAGGTTTTCTAACATACAGATAGGGATTTCTGCCTACTGTGCTTCAACCAGCTTATAACTTCCATCTGCACGTAGCTGACTGCGACCTACCGTAATATTCTTTGAATGGTAAAAGAGAAAGATCCACCCTGCCGGAGCACCTTCTGCCCAATATGCCTGTCGTAATTCTTTGGACCTACGGCCATCATAATCATATTTGGCCACATAATTATGAAAAATCTCCTCAGGTTCGGGCAACACATCACCACCAAAGAAATAATGCTCTTCCCCAGTACGGATATGAAAAGCTTGATGATGTGGCGTATGACCGCCATTCAGTGCATAGCTGATTTCAGCATTTATCACACCCTCACCTTCTACCAAAACCAGGTTTCCACTCCGTTGTACCACATCAAAAATCTCCGTCCGATAGGAAGCCGAAAGCCCCGAATAGGCATCCTCCCATTCTCCCCGCTGTACAATGTATTCTGCTTCTGGAAAAGCAATACGCGGTGTACCACTTTCCAGCGTCACCATTCCACCAGCATGGTCTTTATGTAAATGTGACATCAGGACATAACGGACATCATTGGGTTCGTAACCTAATTTTCGAATATTACGATGCAATTGCAGCACGGCATTTTCATCGGCATGCCCCAGTCCTGTGTCACAGATCACAATACCGGCAGCCGTCTCAACCAAAAAAGGATGGACATGGATAAACATGGATCCTGGGCGGTCTTTGGGATCGTCTACAGTCGGATCAAAGGGGACGAATTTTCTACTTTTATCAACGGAAAAAGAACCTTCATATAAAGAATAAGCCTGCACCATATTTAAAACATTGGGAATATGCACGTTAAGAAACAGCTGTTCAATACCCCATTGAGGAATTAGGTAAGTCCAGCCTTAAAACGTATATTTACACTTAAAATACGGTGCAAAGATATGCAAAAAAGGTGGGTACTAAAATCTAAAACTGATGTCAAAATAACCAACAAACTACGCGACGAATTAAATATCAACGCTGTTTTAGCAGAGTTGCTCGTAAGCCGGGGAGTTGAGACTTTTGATGAGGCAAAACAGTTCTTTAGACCGCAGCTAGCAGACTTGCATGATCCATTTTTGATGAAGGATATGGAGAAGGCAATATCCCGAATCATCCAGGCCATCGGCAACAAAGAAAAAATCCTGATCTATGGGGATTATGATGTGGATGGCACAACGGCTGTGGCCGTCGTCTATAGTTTTTTCAGGGACTTTCATAGCCAACTCGAATTTTATATTCCCGATCGCTACGCCGAAGGTTATGGCATATCCACCCAAGGTATTGACTATGCTGCAGCAAATGGCTTCACCTTAATCATTGCATTGGACTGTGGGATCAAAGCCATCGACAAAGTAGATTATGCCAACAGTAAGGGTATTGACTTCATCATTGGGGATCACCATTTACCTGGCGATGAACTGCCTAAAGCACATGCGGTACTGGATCCAAAACGTGCAGATTGTCATTATCCATATAAAGAGCTTTCGGGTTGTGGTATTGGTTTTAAGATTATCCAGGCTTTTATTCTGACCAATGGGATGGATATCAATGCCTGCTATCAGTTTTTAGATCTTGTCGCTGTCAGCATTGCTTCGGATATTGTGCCTATTACCGGTGAAAACAGAATCCTCAGCCATTTCGGACTGATCAAACTCAACACCAATCCTTGCGTTGGGTTAAAAGCTTTAATCGACTTATCAAATAATCGGACAAAGATCTTTACGGTCAATGACATTGTGTTTCAGATCGGTCCACGTATCAATGCCGCAGGACGCATAGACCATGCCAAAGACGCCGTTAAGCTTCTCATTTCAAAATCCCTTCAGGAAGCTAAAGATTTCAGCTCAAGTATTGACGACCAGAATAATGTACGGAAAGATTTTGACCTGAAAATAACGGAAGAAGCCTTGGCCCTTATTGAAGATAGTGTCGTACTTAAAAGCCGAAAATCGACCGTGCTCTACAAGTCCGACTGGCATAAAGGGGTCATCGGTATTGTAGCTTCACGCCTGACAGAAAAATACTACCGGCCTACTATCATTCTGACGGAGACCAATGGCCATATCGCAGGTTCATGCCGTTCGGTCATCGGCTTTGATTTATATGAGGCGCTCAGTGAATGTGCCGACCTATTGGAACAGTTCGGTGGCCACAAATATGCCGCAGGACTGACCATGTCCCTGGAAAATGTCACGTTATTCCAGGACAGATTTGAAGAAGTCGTCGCACGCCGCATCAGTCCCGAAATGCTGACTCAGGAAATCTTAATTGATGCCAAGCTTCACCTGAAAGAGGTTGATGCCCGGTTTTTCCGTATCCTGCAGCAGTTCGAACCCTTTGGCCCACAGAATGAAGCACCGATTTTTCTGAGCAAAAAAGTAAGTGCGGTGGGACAGGCTTTTTTGGTTGGCACAAACCACCTTAAAATGACGGTTGTACAAGAAGATTCCGCATCATTTGACTGTATTGGTTTCGGCCTGGCAGAACATATTGCACACATCAATTCGGGACAGAATTTTGATATCTGCTATAGTATCGAAGAAAATGTATGGCGCAATAAAAGAAATTTACAGCTCAACATCAAAGGGATTAGATATGAGTTCCTTTGAACGCCAACGCAGCAACAAGACCGCTTGATAATAACAAGATATTAAATATATTTACAAAAGATTAGATAAAAACTCCCTTACGCAGATTATTGCGGATTGTAGACAAAATCTGAGGTTCCATTGGATAAATAAGAGTAGATAATTTCTAAAAAAGATAGGTCAAGAAGATGATTTTAAAGGCAGAACATCTCATAAAAAAATATAAGCAACGTACTGTTGTCAACAATGTTTCTTTCCATGTAGAACAGGGGGAGATTGTGGGTTTACTGGGACCAAATGGTGCCGGAAAGACCACTTCCTTTTATATGATCGTGGGTTTGATCAAGCCCAATGAGGGAAAGGTCTTCTTGGATGATCTGGAGATCACACAGGACGCCATGTACCAACGTGCGCAACGGGGTATAGGTTATCTCGCGCAAGAAGCCTCCGTCTTTCGTAAACTTTCGGTGGAAAATAATATTCTTGCCGTATTGGAAATCCATTACCCCAATAAAGAAGAACGTTTGGCCAAGCTCGAAGAGCTGTTGACTGAATTCAGCCTACATCGTGTCCGAAAGAACAGGGGCGATTTACTCTCCGGAGGTGAACGCCGTCGTACGGAAATCGCCAGGGCTTTGGCAGCAAACCCATCTTTTATCCTTTTGGACGAACCCTTTGCCGGGGTGGACCCCATTGCGGTCGAGGAAATTCAGACCATTGTTGCAAAACTGAAAACACGCAATATCGGCATCTTGATTACGGACCACAATGTACAGGAAACCTTGTCGATTACAGACCGGGCTTACCTGTTGACGGAAGGAAAAATTATGCTGACAGGTACCCCTGAAGAAATTGCAGAGAATGAGCTTGCCCGTAAGTTTTATCTTGGTCGCCATTTTGAGTTAAGAAGGAAAAAATTTTAAAATATAACGAATAGCATCTCTTATGGCCTTATTAAACTCCATTTTTACTTGGTTCATGAAAAAAAGAATTCACCAGATTGAACTTTTCATGAAATATCCGCATGATGTGCAAGAAGAATGGTTTCAAAGTTTAATCTCTACTGCCGAGGCGACAGAGTGGGGAAAAAAATACGACTACACGAGTATCCTCACACCGGAAATATTCAAAGAACGAGTTCCTATACAAGACTATGATGATATCAAGGGTTATGTGGACCGCATGATCAAAGGGGAACAGAATATTCTATGGCCCTCAGATATTAAGTGGTTTGCCAAGTCATCAGGGACAACATCCGACCGGAGCAAATTCATCCCCGTCAGTGAGGAGGCACTTGAAGAATGTCACTTTCAGGGCGGAAAGGATATGTTGACGATCTATTGCCATAACAGACCTGAAAACCGAGTCTTCACCGGAAAATCAGTCGTCATTGGGGGATCTTCACAAATCAACAATTTCAGTCCAGACTCTTATTATGGTGATTTATCATCCATCCTGATCCGCAATCTCCCTTTTTGGGCTGAATTTAAACGGACCCCCAATATGGAAGTTACTTTAAATCCCAATTTCGAAGAAAAAATTGAACAGATTGCCCAAATAACCATCAAAGAGGACGTCACCAGCCTGGCTGGCGTTCCGACATGGAATATCGTGATGGCCAAACGCATCCTCGAAATTACGGGAAAGGATAACCTTTTGGAAGTATGGCCGCACCTGGAATTTTATGGTCATGGTGGCGTGAGCTTTAAGCCTTACCGTGAACAGTTCAAAAAACTGATCCCTACGGATAAGATGTATTACCTGGAAAACTACAATGCTTCCGAAGGGTACTTTGGATTACAGGATCAATCAGATTCGGAAGACCTCCTGCTGATGTTGGACTATGGTATTTACTACGAATTCTTACCCACCGAAAGAATGCATGAGGAAAATCCCGTCACTTTACGGCTGGACCAAGTAGAAATCGGGAAAAACTATGCCTTGATCATCTCCACCAATGCCGGCTTATGGCGTTATAAAATAGGTGATACGATAAAATTTACTTCTTTATCCCCCTACCGCTTTCAAATCTCGGGGCGCACCAAGCAATATATCAATACCTTTGGGGAGGAAGTTATTGTGGATAATGCCGAACAAGCATTGGCAGAAGCCAGCAAATTAACAAACGCACGTATCAAGGATTATACCGCTGGCCCAGTATATTTTAAAGATACTGAAGCTGGAGCCCATGAATGGATCATTGAATTTGAACAACAGCCCAATGACTTTAAACGTTTTGGCGAAATATTGGATGCCAAACTGCGGGAAATCAATTCTGATTATGATGCGAAGCGATTTAAGGATATGGCACTGCGATATCCAATTCTTCATAATGCACCAGAGAATACATTCTATAATTGGATGAAATCCAGAGGAAAATTAGGTGGACAGAACAAGGTTCCTAGATTGAGCAATAGCCGTGAATACCTTGACCCCTTATTGAAAATGTTGCACAATTAAATGGACTTATGCATTTTGGAGATTAGCCAAAAAATTGTTTCCATGCTGTTTTTTGGCTAATCTCTTTCTGTTTAAGGTTTAATTGCGGTCTTGTATAAAAACACAAAAAAACCAAGGATAAAATTCACAGAAATGCCTTTCTTCTGAATTTCAACGTCACGCTGTAACAATTCGCGAGTTTCATCCGATGTTACTTCATTGCTTTTGTTAAGACTGTGAGTCAATTCCATACTAAGTTTATTTTATGATAAGTGATTTTATAGCGTAAGTGCAGACCCCAAGTCCATTATGGTCGCATTCTTTACAGCCAAACTTTATGCCATAAATACGCAAGCCCGTGTTAATTAATACAAAATTAACACAATTAATTAATAATACAGAATCACAGGGTTATTGAAGAAGAAATTATTTAATATCTTACAAAAAGTGTAGTAAATCGGGGAATCACTGTCCGAAATAAAAGGCATTTTATCCTCGGGAAATTATCATCCTAAAGTGTTATTTATATTTCAATTTTTCCTAACTTAGCTTACATAATATAAAAAAATAAGATGAACGCGACAGAAAACTATTCAATTCGCGTAGAGCCAACGCAAAATTCAAGACTCTCGCAAGTAGATTTCGACAATCTAAAATTCGGAAAGATTTTATCCGACCACATGTTGGTGGCAGACTATGATGATGGTGAATGGAAAGATGTCAGCATCGTCCCCTATGGAGATATCAGCATCAGCCCTTCTATGTCAGCATTGCATTATGGTCAAGCTATATTCGAAGGGGTCAAAGCGTATAAATTTGCAGATGGCACAGTGAGTATTTTCCGTCCAGATAAAAACTGGGAACGGTTCAACAAATCTGCGGCGCGTTTACAAATGCCCGAAGTTCCTGAAGAAATTTTCATGGACGGCTTAAAAAAACTGTTGGACATAGACCGTGACTGGATTCCTGCAAAAGAAGGTTCATCATTGTATATCCGTCCATTTATGTTCGCTACGGAAGCTGCACTGGGTGTACATCCATCGAAATCATATAAGTTCATTATTATCACAGGTCCAGTTGGTGCTTATTACAGCAAACCGATCAGCCTCAAAGTTGAAACATACTATACACGTGCTGCGGAAGGTGGTGTGGGATTTTCAAAAAATGCAGGGAATTATGCCTTATCACTTTACCCTACCCAACTGGCTAATGATGAAGGCTATGATCAGATCATGTGGACTGATGCATCAGAACATAAATATATTGAAGAAGCAGGTACAGCAAATCTTATTTTCCGCATCGGTGACAGTATCATTACACCGCATGGAGATACCATCTTACATGGTGTGACCCGCCGTACGATCATGGAATTGGCAGAAAAATGGGGATACAAGGCTGAACAAAGAAGGGTATCTGTACAAGAACTTATCGATGGTATTAAGGCCGGAACGGTAACGGAAGCTTTCGCTGCCGGGACCGCAGCGACCATTACGGATATTAACCGTATCGGTTTTGAAGGTCAGGACTATCACCTACCTCCGGTCGAAGGCCGTGAGTTCTCCAATCGCGTATTGCAATATTTGAATGAATTACGCTATGGCAAGGTGGAAGATGCTTTCGGATGGAATTTCTTGGTTAAATAAACCAACAATATCAATAAAAAAGCTGTTGTTGACACAACAGCTTTTTTATTTTCGGAATGTCCTTATCGCTTCATCCATACTCAATCGGATGAGTTTTCAGCCAATTTCAATTTTATGAAATCAATAATTTCCTGCGTTTCTGTAGGCTGGAACCAATGTGTATTTCCATATTTTTTAAACCAAGTAATCTGCCGTTTCGCATAGCGTCTAGAATTCTGCTTAATCTTATCCACGGCCTGGTCCAAGGAGCTATTTCCATCCAGATAATCAAACAATTCGGCATAGCCTACGGTCAGCAATGCTGGTTTTGCTCTGAAAGGAATTAGCGCGCGCACTTCCTCCAACAGTCCTGCTTCCATCATCTGATCGACACGTCGGTTGATCCGCTTGTACAATTTGTCGCGGTCCATATTCAGTCCGATGGTTAAAATATCAAAGCTTCTCGCTTCCATATTTTTTTTATGATAGGACGACATGGGTTGACCTGTTGCTTCAAATACCTCCAGTGCACGTATCACCCGTTGAGGATTATCCACGTCAGCAGTCTCGAAATAAATCGGGTCAATGGCTTTTAATTTTTCTTTCATTGCGCCGAGCCCCAAAAGTGCAAGCTCTTTATTGAGCCGCTCACGTACCTCTGCTCCTGCTTTTGGCAGGTCATCCAATCCTTCGCAAAGTGCCCGGACAAACAGCCCCGAACCGCCTACCATGACTACCACATCATGTTGTTGAAAAAGCTCAGCCAATTTCAACAACGCCTCCCGTTCAAAGTCCCCGGCTGAATAATCCTGAGTAATACCATGTGAATTCACAAAATGATGCGGCACAGCCGCCAGCTCCGTTGCATCAGGTTTGGCCGTACCAATCGACATTTCTTTATAAAACTGCCGCGAATCGGCAGAAATTATTTCCGTATTAAAATAGCTAGCCAACGAAATAGCCATTGCGGTTTTTCCCACAGCAGTGGGGCCCACAATGGCTATCAATGTTTTTTTATTTGCCATATTTAATTGCTTCAAATGCGCAGGTCAGGCATTTTAGGCATATTTAATTAATATTCGTCCTCGTAACCATTGGATGATTCGCCTTCCTCACCATTTTCTTCATCCTCATCATCGCCATCACTGCCAAAGCCGTCCAATTCGTCATCATCGTCCACACCATATTGTGTATCGTCTTCTTCCACATAATCCTCATCGTCATCTTCAGCACCTGAGACAGGAAAATTGGCCGCTGTCATTGTTTTAGGCACCTGGCCTATGGTCTTGAATAATGCAGGATATTCCTTTCCGGCTTCTTCTTTTAGAATCTTGATCAATTCTACCTGAAAATCATAGGGCCGGTCAAAATTATAGATGTAATAAAACTTTTGATGAGGATCATCGATAAACTTGCTCAGACGAATATTCTCCATCAATAATACCTCAGCCTCTTTTTTACGCTGTGTAGGTTTAAATGCAATTTCAGTTCCTTTTTTCCATTGGTCATTGCTCACATAAAAAGAGGAAGAAGCCTCTGCTGCATAGCCTGTCGATTTATGGATTTCCTCATGCAGGTCTAAAAATGTACTTTTGGAAGGCATATCAATCTCGCGATACACATCCTCATAATCTTCAAAAGTAACTCTAAATCTATAAATTGCCATTATTAGAAGTAAAAATCAAAAAGTAAAAATTAAAATAACTTGTAAGACCTGATTCAAAATTAATACTATATTTTAAGAATTGGAAATTTCCAATGGGATTTCTTGTTTGACGGACAGGCCCATATCCTGCGCCTGTCTGACCAGGTATTGATAAGCTTCGACTCTAGAATTAGGGATTTCTCCTTCCAGGATTGCTTCGCGGATCAAATTTTTCAATTTTCCAACAGTACGTCCTGGAGTCAGCCCAAATAACAGCATAATATCTTCACCACTAATGGGGGGCTGCCAATTCCGGATCTTATCCCGCTCCTCCACATCTTTCAGTTTTTGCTTAACAAGTTCAAAATTCTGTCGATACTTTTTCTTCTTAAACTCATTTTTGGTAGTCACATCGGCATGGCACAGCATCATTAAAGCCTCGATATCATCTCCAGCTTCAAAGAGTAGGCGTCTGACGGCAGAATCCGTGACAATATCCTGCGCCAGGACAATTGGACGGAGATGCAACTGTACAAGTTTCTGTACAAATTTCATCTTCTCATTCAATGGCAGCTTCAACTCGGCAAAGAGCTTAGGGACCATACGTGCTCCCCGGTCCTCATGCCCATGGAAGGTCCAACCTAATTTTTTATCAAACCGTTTGGTAGCAGGCTTGGCAATATCATGCATAATGGCTGCCCAGCGCAGCCAAAGGTCATCCGACAATTCACATACATTATCCAGAACTTCCAGGGTATGATAGAAATTATCCTTATGCCCTTTTCCGTCAATGATATCAACGCCATGCAAATGGTACATTGCCGGAAAGATCAATTCCAACAGTCCGGTATCAAAAAGATATTTAAATCCTACTGAAGGCTTAGGAGAAAGAATAATTTTATTGATTTCATCAATAATGCGTTCCTTTGAAATGATCTTGATCCGATCTTTCGTTGCTGTGATTGCCGTAATGGCATCAATAGCGATCTTAAAATTCAGTTGTGTCGCAAAACGGATCGCACGCATCATTCGTAGCGGATCGTCAGAAAATGTTTCAATGGGATCAAGCGGGGTACGAATCAAGCGATGTTCGAGATCATGGATACCATTAAATGGGTCAACCAATGTACCATAATCCGATTTATTTAACGAGAAAGCCATCGCATTGATGGTAAAATCGCGGCGATTTTGATCATCCGCCAGTGTACCGTCTTCTACAATTGGTTTACGCGAATTGGCACGATAGGACTCTCGTCGAGCACCCACAAATTCTACATTCAATCCTTCATAAACCAACATTGCTGTTCCAAAATTCTTGTAAACGGCAACTTTAGTATGAAGTTTTTCACCCAATAAAGTGGCAAATTCAATGCCACTGCCCACCACCACAATATCCACATCATTCTTAAACGGACGCTTCATAATATAATCACGCACATACCCCCCAATGACATAACACGCAGTATTTGTCTTTTCAGCGAGCTCTTTAATGATAGAAAATATTGGATGTTGTAAATTATCGCACATAGTTAGAACAGCAGGTAAAAACCAAAACAGTTTGCAAAAGTAATAATTTTTTCCCCTAATCCCTATCTTTGGATAGTTTACGGAATGCCAATGGATTTTTAAGCAGCTCTGCTTGCTCTCGGCGGCGTTTTACGATGTGAAGTGCAGCGAAAATAGCTTCCACAAAAGAGCTGGACGATGCCAGGTTTTTCCCGGCAATATCATAACCCGTGCCGTGATCTGGCGATGTACGGACAATAGGCAGCCCAGCAGTAAAATTCACACCGGCGCCATTGGCGATATGCTTGAAGGGTATTAATCCCTGATCGTGGTACATGGCCAAGACGGCATCAAATTTTTCATAGGCCCCTTTTGCAAAGAAACCATCAGCAGGATAAGGTCCAAAGCAGAATATACCCTGTTCATTTGCTTTTTCCAGCGTTGGCCGGATAATCTGGTCATCTTCAGTCCCTATAATTCCATGATCCCCGGCATGTGGATTAAGCCCAAGAACGGCTATTTTGGGTTTCTCAATCCAAAAATCCTTCTTCAAAGATTCATTCATCAGGATCAATTTTTTCAGGATCGCATCTTCCGTAATATTTGCCGCTACATCATGCAATGGAATATGTCCAGTCACAACCCCGATGCGCAATTCATCACAGACCATAAACATCAGCACATCATCCGCCTCCACTTTAGCTTGCAAATATTCTGTATGTCCCGGAAATTGAAATCCTTCTTGCTGAATATTGTGCTTATTGATCGGTGCCGTTACCAAAGCATCTATTTTGCCCGCTTTCAGATCGTCAATCGCCCTTTCCAAAGATAAAAAGGCGTATTTCCCACCAATTTCATTCTCCTCGCCCAGTGTTATTTTGACATCTTCCTGCCAACAATTGATCATATTGGCCCTTTTGCTGTGGGCTTGCTCAGGATCATTGATCACATTAAAACTAAAATCATTTACCCCAATGGCCTTACGATGAAATGAAGCAACTTTTGTATTTCCATAAACCACAGGTGTAAAGAAATCACACATACGCTGATCTACCAAAGATTTAATAATTACTTCAAGTCCAATGCCGTTTATATCGCCAACGGTAATACCGATTTTTAGTTTATCACTCATCCTATTTAAAAGCTTTGAATCAAAAATAGGGATTTTTTTTTAGTATTGAGTAGTTAGATATGAGTATTGAGATTTTGGATGTACGAGCCCCTGGCCTTAAAGCTTTCTCTCCCTTTTGAATTTTTACTTTTGACTTTTTACTTTATAAAGCTTTTAAATTTCTAATTTTGTGTCATGAGTACAGTTAGAGCAAAAAAACATTTAGGACAGCATTTCTTGAATGATAAGAATGCCGCACAGCGTATCGTTGAAGCCTTAGATCCTAAATTGGGTTTTGGCCAGGTACTCGAAGTCGGTCCGGGAATGGGTGTGCTTTCTGATTTTCTATTACAGAAAGAAGAGTATGAGACCTATTTGATCGACGTTGACGATGAATCCATTGCCTATCTGGACGATAAGTACCCACAGCTGGGTGAGCGGTTAATTCACGGGGATTTCCTGCATCTTGATTTTTCGCAGCATTTCGGTGAGAAGATGGCCGTGATCGGAAACTTTCCCTATAATATTTCCTCCCAGATCCTTTTTAAAATTTTGGATGAACGACAACGTGTCGTTCAAATGGCAGGTATGTTTCAGAAAGAGGTCGCTGAGCGCTGTACGGCAAAGGCGGGCAGTAAAGAATATGGTATCTTGAGTGTTTTTCTTCAGGCTTACTATAAAGTAGAATATTTATTTACCGTCAAGGCAGGGGCATTTAATCCACCTCCAAAAGTATTGTCGGGGGTAATCCGCATGACCCGGAATGACCGTGAAAAACTGGATTGTGATGAAAAGTTATTTTGGCGGGTCGTTAAAGCGGGCTTCAACCAGCGTCGAAAAACCCTGCGCAACTCCCTTTCAGGTGTCATTCCTAAGGACAGAATGTCGGATAACCCGCTTTATGAGCTACGTGCAGAGCGGTTGACTGTGGAAGATTTTGTCAGCTTAACCAACGAGATCGCAAATTGCCTTTAATATGATGCTGGTAGATGGCACATGTATCATTGTCGGTGGCGGAATAGCTGGATTATGTGCAGCAATCGGCCTCGGAAACATGGGTATTGAAGCCCATGTCTATGAAAGTGCATCCGAACTGAAAGGCATAGGTGCGGGCTTTGGCCTTGCCGCCAATGCCATGCAGGCTTTGGAACATCTTGGGATCAAAGAGGAGATCAGTCTACTGGGGCACTATCTTGATTCTTATCATGTCTTGGATCAAGGGGGGGCTATTTTGGTTGCACCAAGCACCCAATCGATCAGTCAAAAGTATCAACAAGATAATTTTGCAATCCATCGTGCTGATCTACATCGGTTCCTTTTATCCAAAATCCCCGACAGCCAAATTCATCTCGGTAAACGGGCCGTTTCTTTTGAGCGTGAAGGCGACGGGGTACACGTTCATTTTGCCGATGGAAGCCAGGTATCAGGGCAGACGCTTTTGGTAGCCGATGGAGTACATTCACTTTTACGTCAACAATTGGTTCCGGGCTCTATTCCACGTTATGCGGGGTACACCTGTTGGCGGGCAACCATTGATAATAGCAGCATACAGCTTAAAGAAGGCAGTGAAACCTGGGGGAATAAAGGTCGTTTTGGAATGACCCCTTTGGTAGGCAACCGTATCTACTGGTATGCCTGTATTAATAGCTCACCACAAAACCCTGTTTTGAAACGTTGGACAACGACAGAGCTGCTAGATAATTTTAAGCATTACCATAGCCCTATTCCAACGATCTTGGCAGAAACAAGGGACAGCGACCTGATTTCGAATGATATTATCGATATTGCCCCTCTCCGCCAGCTGGCATTTGACAATATCCTATTGCTCGGAGATGCTGGCCATGCAACCACACCCAATTTAGGACAGGGAGCCTGTCAGGCCATCGAAGATGTTGCCGTGCTCATGGATGAGCTGAACATGGCAACATCCATTCCACAGGCTTTCAAACGGTTTGAAAAAAGACGGCTCGAACGGGTAAATTATATCTGCAACACGTCCTGGAAAATAGGAAAAATTGCCCAATGGGAACATCCCCTATTGATTGGGATGCGCAATTTTTGTATGAAAGTCATGCCCAACAGTCTGAAGCAGCAACAGTTAAACAAATTATTGTCCGTAGACTTTATGCAAATCCATCGTAGCGCTGACCGATGATCGAGTACTTTTCGAGCACGGTTTAACGCATGGGAGGTGAATATGATAAGAGTAAGAAACGCAGGAATATACATAACTAATTTAAATCGATGAAAACCAACATTCTGATTGTCGACGACATCCATGAGATCATGCTCAGGAAATTTGAACAGGCAGGAATTTCCTATAACTATCAACCTGACATCCAGCGGGAAGATGCCGAAAAAATCATCGCTGATTATTCGGGATTGGTCATCCGATCCAAATTTCAGGTAGATCGCGCTTTTTTTGAGTTAGCCCCCAACCTACGTTTTATTGCACGTGCAGGGGCCGGTATGGATAACATAGACGATGAATGTGCATTACAAAAGCAAGTAGCCTTAATTTCTGCCAATGAAGGTAACTGTGATGCGGTAGGCGAGCATATGATCGGTATGCTACTGAGCCTGATGAACAACCTAAACCGTGCTGATCAGCAAGTGCGGTCAGGCCAATGGCTGCGTGAAGCCAACCGTGGATATGAACTTAAAGGACGCACTGTTGGTTTGATCGGATATGGGCATAATGGTATGGCAATGGCGAAAAAACTATCCGGTTTTGATGTCCATGTGTTAGCCTATGATAAATACCGGGTCGATTATACCGACCAGTATGCACAGGCTGCAGACATGGAAACCATCTATCAACAGGCCGACATTCTAAGTTTTCACATCCCCTTAACGGCTGAAACCGAAGGTATGATCGACCGACAGTATCTCTCCAGATTTGAGAAACCCATCTTCTTCTTACTTGGTGCGCGGGGAGGCATTGTCCATGTGCCCGCTGTATTGCATGGACTCGATCAAGGCTCCATTCTGGGAGCTGCCTTTGATGTGCTGCCCGTGGAAAAATTCCCCAAATTAGCGGAACAGCATTGGTATCAGGATCTCATCGGGCGGGAAAACGTTATGTTATCACCCCATGTTGCTGGCTGGACCTTTGAAAGCTACTATAAGCTGTCAGCCGTAGCTGCCGACAAAATTATTAGGTTTTTAAAGTAATGATGATCATCAAAATCTTCCGTATTCAATACTGCACAAAACAACGATCAGAAATTGAATGACCAGGCTTCCATCCAATAAATAGGCGTAATGATAATGATCTTTGGTCTTAAATACCGCTAGTTTCAATAAGGCCAGTATCAGCACATTAGTCAGGATAAGTCCGGTTTTAATATACAATGCATAAGGGGCGACAATAATCAGAAGACAATGCAGCACCACTAATGTATAGGTCAAATTTTTTGCTTTCTGCTCGCCTAGCATATTGGGGAGCGTACGTAGATGGTAATACGAATCTTGTTGGATATCACGGATATCGAAAGGAAGCGTACAGATGATCAGGAAGATAAACTTCAATCCACAGAGTGCGACAAACACCCAACGATCGATAGGATCCGCCATGTTCAACAGCTCGACATAAGGAAGTACCACACTACTGCAGACCCAGACCAAAGCAATATGAAAGATCTTGGCTCCTGGGATCTGTCGAAGTCCTACTTTCCGGTCATGGAAAGTAAACAGCGGCATGCCATATAATAAACTTAATACGCCAATAAAGCCCAAAAATAGAAATGAATAGATATGGATATGCCACAAACTATAGCAGAGAATGGCCAAAGCAATACCGTTGTTCATCCACATCACCCATTCATGGTTAAATATCCAGCGCGTACGGGGAAATTTTGATTCTTTCGGGTTCTTGGGTTTGGACCACCACAGGCTAAAATTATAAAGTAACAGGGTTGCTGTCCCTTCCACCAAAACAATATACCAATTGATCTGCCGTTCAAAAATAATATAAGTGAGTGCACATTGTGCCATAGCGGCCAATGCGATTAAAAGATTCGTGTAGATACTGATATAAAATAGCTTTCTTAGAAACAACATCGCTCTGGTAAATCTAACTGCAATATAACAATCTTGATAGATAAAAGTCGTTTAACATTATATTAAACATCAAATTGTTGATAAAATGAGCAAAAACCGCTAAATTGTACACCGAAATTGATTTATAAAAAACAATTTCGCAACGATAACAATATAAATTAAAATAAATCATAATAATCCTATAACGATGAGCCTACAAATAAAATCATTTGAAGAATATCAAAGTGAGTATAAGCGAAGTGTAGAACAACCTGAAGAATTCTGGGCGAGCATAGCAGATCATTTTTTTTGGAAAAGAAAATGGAATAAAGTGCTGGACTGGAACTTTAAGGAGCCAAATGTCAAATGGTTTGAGGGGGCCAAATTAAATATTACCGAGAACTGTCTCGACCGGCATATTTATGCCAATGGTGACAAACCTGCGATCATCTGGGAGCCCAATGATCCAAATGAGGCACATCGCATCCTTTCGTACAAACAGTTGCTTCAAAAAGTAGAGCAATTTGCCAACGTACTGAAGAATAACAACATCAAAAAGGGTGACCGGGTATGTATTTACTTACCGATGGTTCCAGAATTGGTGATTGCGGTACTGGCCTGTGCACGTATCGGTGCTATCCACTCTGTTGTATTTGGCGGATTCTCGGCACGTTCCATTGCGGACCGCATCGTCGATGCCGAATGCAAATTGATCGTTACTTCTGATGGCAGCTACCGTGGCAACAAAACAATTGGTCTAAAAAATATTGTAGACGATGCCTTGATGCAATGCGATACGGTTGAAAAAGTAATTGTTTTGACTCGTACACGCACTCCGGTATCCATGATCAAAGGACGTGATGTGTGGTGGGAAGATGAGATTAAGAAAGTCGAGACGCAAGGTAATCCTGCATGTCCTGCTGAAGAGATGGATGCGGAGGATACGTTATTTATTCTTTATACATCCGGATCAACCGGTAAACCCAAAGGTGTGGTCCATACCTGTGGTGGTTACATGGTATACACGGGGTACACCTTTATGAATACGTTCCAATACCAACCGAATGATGTATTTTTCTGTACAGCCGATATTGGCTGGATTACAGGACATAGTTATATCGTATATGGACCATTGTCGCAGGGGGCAACTTCACTGATGTTCGAAGGTGTGCCAACATTCCCAGACGCCAGCCGTTATTGGGATATTGTGGATAAGTTCAAGGTCAATATCATTTATACCTCACCAACGGCCTTACGCTCATTAATGGCTTTTGGTGATGACTTTGTCGACAAAAACGACCTTTCTTCCCTACGCGTATTGGGTTCGGTAGGTGAGCCGATCAATGAAGAAGCCTGGAATTGGTTTAACGAGAAAGTAGGCAAGAAAAACTGTCCGATTGTGGATACGTATTGGCAAACTGAAAACGGAGGTCACTTAATCACCTCTTTGGCCGGCGTCACTCCTGAAAAAGCGAGCTATGCCATGTTCCCCATGCCCGGTATACAACCCGCATTGATGGATGAGAGTGGTAAAGAGATCGACGGCAATGATGTCACTGGAAACCTGTGCATCAAATTCCCTTGGCCAGGTATGCTTCGTACCACCTGGGGAGACCATGAACGTTGTCGGCAGACCTATTTCTCGACCTACAATGATATGTACTTCACGGGAGATGGTTGTTACCGCAGTCCAGAGGGCTATTATAAGATAACAGGGCGTGTGGATGACGTATTGAATGTATCGGGTCACCGTATCGGTACTGCCGAGGTAGAAAATGCCATCAATATGCACGCCGATGTTGTTGAATCGGCTATTGTAGGCTATCCGCATCCGGTGAAAGGCCAAGGCATTTACGCTTATGTGATCGCCAATCACCATACAGATGCTGATGCCACCAAGAAAGATATTATGGAAACGGTGTCTCGCATTATCGGTCCAATTGCCAAACCAGATATTATCCAGTTTGTCGATGACCTTCCGAAGACACGTTCAGGAAAGATCATGCGCCGCATTCTCCGCAAGATTGCAGAGGGAGATGTAACCAATTTGGGCGATATATCCACCCTTCAAGATCCTGCAGTCGTAGAAGGAATCATAAAAGGTGCCGAAGGTCTGAAGAAATAATAAGCAATATCCTTGTGCCGTCCTAAAATAGATGGACAGAATTTAAGAATAAATATAGGCCTTGCCGATTACACCGGCAAGGCTTTTCTATTTGTGTATTTTATTAAGTATTTGCACTTTTTATTCCCTAAGCTTTCTAATTTTTTCTAGTATCTGAAGAACTTAAATATGGTAAAAAAAATGGCCACATCATCACGACGTGGCCAAAAATAAACATATGAATTTAATTAAACAGTTTCTATTTGTAAGCGTTTACAGAACTTGTGACCTTCCATGTTCCAGCCTCATTGATAAGTGTCACCAGATCTGTTTTTGTGAAATCCTCGAATTTCATGGTGATACGTGCGACCATATAGTTTTCAGATTCTTCCAGGATTTCGGTCGTTGTGCTACAGTTCAATTTTTCGCCTTTTTGTTTTTTCAAGAAGGAAATCACTTCCGAACGTTTATGGGTACGTGCCTGTTGGCCCTGGATTTTTTGGCTGAAGTCGGCAGCAAACAATTGCTCCAGCCCTGCAGATGCACCTGCTGTCATGACCGTCACATAACTATCAATTGCTAAGTCGGCAGTAGATAGGTTCAATGATTTTCCGGGATCAGCTGCTGCCATGGTAAAAGTTGATATGCTGATCAATGCTACTGCGGCGAATGTCTTTACTAAAGTTTTCATCGTTTATAATTTTTTACTTTATCGTGTTAGTTTTTTGTCTCTTTTCTTATTGTCGCAAGGATATGGATATTGTTGCATCATTTCCTTTAAGATTCTGATTCAAAAGTAGGACAACACAGCATCTGTTTTTATTACATTTAGACCAGCAGTAGAAAAAAGTCGGTAAGTGGTCGTAATGGAGCGGTGAATGCAGACCGGCTCGGACAAGAAAAAAGTAGATACCGAATAAGACTACTTTTATAATTGGAAAGCAGCTAGAATAGTTGCAGGAGTAGAATCAACTTCATTGAGCACAGTGCACCGCCGACCATTTTTACGAAGATATATGAGTGTAAATCCAACAAGAACGGGAGTACCAGCAAATTCGTTGCACGGAATGCTGATCGTCTTGGCCGGAATTGGATCCTGATCGTAGACGATATCGATTTCCCATTCTTCATCTTTTACTTCCGCGAATTCCCTTTCTTTGAAATCAAACGAAAAGGTGTGAAACTTAAAGACGATGGCATTACAGCCTTTGGGCAACAGTAACGCCCGCTTGATGTCAAATATTGGAAAGGATATTTCGATCTGATTTTTCTCCGACAGTTTAACTACGGGGTCAATGTTCAGGGCATCCTGCATGTGACAATTTCCATTGAATTGAAAATTGACCAATCTGTCGAGGACGCAGTTGTTTAGACATAGTGTCCCCTTATCGTCGCTGATATTTGTTTTCATAGCCCGATATACCTGTCGGCTTAATCGATTGCCCATTTGCCCATCATGCAGTTTTTGATGTACCAAGTTGAACGCTTGACGGATTGCCGCTGCGGCACGGCTTGCCTGTCCAAAGTCTTTACCCGCGTTCTTCGTTTCTGCGTTTTGTCTTACACGATGCGGTCTGCTCTGAATGTAGTTCTTTGCTCCTACCTTCCTACTCACGAGAGGCCCTACAAGTCCCCTGATGTAGCCATTATCATTTATTCCCATACAATAAATATACTGCCATAACATTTGTTAATCAAGCATTTAGTTAATTTTTAGAAATTTCAAAATTGCAGTAAAACAACGATTATAAATTTGACAATTTTGGAGGTACTTTCTTGAAGATAAGTTATGACCAATTCCATATTAACTCCTGACTGCGCGCGAGTTGTTAAAAGTATGTCAGTATGGTGATTGTACATAGAAAAGGTGGACTCAACGTGGACTCACTATGCACACAAAGTGGTTACAGTCAGGCGTTGGCCAGAGGTTGGTATGGAGTTGGTACTAGAAAAGTAATGATTATGTACGCCGCGCCGCAGTGTTAAACTTTGAGAATAAAGAAACCACGATGCTGCTTGAAATAAAACCCACAAATAAGGAATTACGAACGGAAGATTTATCGTCCAAAAAATAGTATACAGCAGCTGATATTGAGAAGCAGACAATAAAGGACAATGTTAAAACAAGTATAAATTTGGTTTTCATTAGCAAAGGGTTAATATCGTATAGCTAAATATACAAAAAAGTGCTTAAACTTTAAAGCCTCCCTTAACTTGCTAGTTTAATGAGGCTCAGCCAAAAATCACGATTTTCTATCCGAAAGATCAAGAACGTTTTCCACATTGTTATTAACATCATGTGGAAAACTTAAGATTACTTCTCTTGATCTCGCAATACCATATCACAAAATCATCGATTTTATCTTTGTTGATTACCAGCTGCTGCTCAAGTTGAAAATCCAACTCCAATCTAAAGTTTTTATCGCCATTTATCAGATCTTACATCTAAATATAATTTTCATTATCTTTGTTACGGCGGTAACAGTTACCGCCGTAACAAGAATCTTTGGAACAGATCTGAATAATTATCAAGATGAAATTTTACAATAGACAGCATGAATTATCTGAATTGAAAAGGATCCAAAATTTATCATTCAATGATTCTTCCCGCTTAACTGTCATAACAGGAAGGCGACGCATAGGAAAGACTAGCCTGATTATTAAATCTACAGCAAATACACCAACAATTTATCTTTTCGTAGGACGCAAGAATGAAGCGACGCTCTGTTCGGAATTTATTCCAATCATTGCGCAAGTACTGAATACATTTGTTCCACCAGAAATTCAAACTTTCCGCTCATTATTTCAATATCTGATGGAATTGGCTTCCAATAGATCCTTCAATCTGATTATTGATGAATTTCAAGAATTTTATACAATAAATGAGTCTATTTATAGTGATATGCAATACCTTTGGGACATTTACCGCAAGAAATCCAATATGAATCTGATTGTTTCTGGATCAGTGTATTCGCTTATGCAAAAGATATTTCAGGATAGAAGGGAGCCTTTATTTGGTCGAGCAGACAATATCATCAAATTATCTCCTTTTGATATAAATACACTAAAGGAGATCATGCATGATTATAACCCAACATATATCAATGACGACTTGCTTGCGCTTTTTTCTTTTACGGGCGGTGTTCCCAAATATGTCGAACTGTTCTGTGATAACGATATGCTGACAGTAGACAAAATGATTGCATTTATGGTTCGGGAAAACTCTTCTTTTACCGACGAAGGGAAAAACTTACTGATAGAGGAATTCGGAAAAAATTACGCAACTTATTTTTCTATCTTAAGTGCTATTTCAGGGGGTATCAATACACAATCCGAGATAGAAGCTGCTTTGGGCAATAAAAGTATTGGCGGACAAATCAAACGTCTGGTTGAAGACTACAACCTCATCGTCCGGCAACGACCAATATTAGCTAAAGAAGGCGGCCAAACTGTGCGATATGAGATCTTGGATAACTTTCTTCGCTTTTGGTTCAACTATTTCGATCGTCATCGTTCAATGATTGAAATCAAAAATTTCACGGCCTTACAGACAATTATTAAAGCTGATTACCCAATCTATTCGGGATTTATGCTTGAACGATATTTCAAACAACAATTTGCAGAAAGTTTTCAATACCGCAACATTGGCTCTTGGTGGGAATCCAAAGGCCATCAAAATGAAATCGATATTGTAGCCCTTAAACTAGAGAAAAACCAAGCTGTCGCTGTGGAAGTAAAACGTCAAAGGAAAAACTTTAAACCTGACCTGTTCGCTGCCAAAGTAGAACATCTTAGGCATAAATTGCTTCCAAAATACCAGATCGAAACTCAATGTTTGTCGTTGGAAGATATGTAGGGGAGAAAGTCAATCATACTGCCCCGATTAATGATCAAGGTTTCAAAGTTTTTGGAAACCTTATCCAAATAGCGTTTTATATCTTTTCTGAAATCTGATACACTAGCAATCAACATAACAAGTACGTATTATTTGTACAAATAATACGTACTTGTTATTTACACATCAAATAAAGTAAAGCTATTGATGGAAACAATTACGTCAATGCTCTTTTTTCAGATTTCTATTTAGTTCGACTACAGGAGTGCTGTTAGCATAATCAAGCTTCTGCGTTACAATACTTACTGCTTTATTTTTGCTAGCTATGGGTATAAAGGATAGACACATCTAACCATTTGGATCTCATTAATGTTTGTGCTAACAGAATTGAAAGATCATATCTTCTCCAGGAAAAAATCAAAAATTATAAAGGAAAGATAGTGGTTAGCTACTTTCCTTTTATAATTTCAATGGAAGGCTTAATCTGTTGTAATTTATCAATAAATTCAGCAGATTTTTCTGGGTAAATAAAGAGATTTTCTATCTGATTATAATACAGCATGATTCCTTTTCGATAAGGACTTAAGATATTCAACCCCATAGTGCCCAACCACCCTGTTTGATCGGTCTCCAATTTTCGGATGGCGTTAATAGCAATAGATTTCGTCCCAGAAATACTCCGGATAAATAACTTGTCTCCTTGGATCCAATACCGTTTAAAGAAAAAGGTAAAGTACCAACTCAGCACCAATATGCTAAAAAGCAGCGCAGTTCCTAAATACAGCCCCTGTGACATGCCATTATAGCCCAATATGACAATACATGCAACCATCGCCATCCCCCATATATAGCTACCTAAACTGATGTTTGTTTTAAAGATTTGTTTCATAATTGGAAAACTTAATAATCGGTTATTAATTTGCTAAATCTCATCTATATTGATCAAGATTGATACATCTATAGTGAATATCAAACTCCACTATAGATGTACAATCCCATTTTATGGCTTTACAATATAATTGTAGTAAAGATAAATGGTACACTTGCTCTTGAACTAAATTTGGCATATACATGTCCATTTGCCTCATAATACTCAACATCAAATGTTTGTTTATCAATGTAAGATGACCATTCCGCAAAATCCAGATCAACGTAATTTATCGTACCATTCCCTGACCTATTAAAAGTCAATGAATTATCATCATTTCTAATATAGTTAAATTTATAAGTGTCTGTCCAGTTGTTCGTACCTTGCCAAACTTTAAAATCAAAATATAAGGTTTCATTTGATTCCTGGAAACGCATTGTTACTTGTGCAGGATTAAACCAATATCTTTTTCTGCCTTCGGGAGCCTGACTCTCAGATAGTGGCATATATTCCCAGAATCTACCGAGAACTTCAGCTCCCACACCAATCGTTCCCGGATATATCTTCTGATAATCAATAAAGAAATTCTTGTACCCTGTTCCAATAGTAAATTTTAATGGTAATACCGGTACATTACTATCCTTGATCTCATATTCTTTTCCAGTTGTATCCACTACAAATAATTTATCGCCTTTGATCATCATCTTTTGGATTTCCTTATCAAAAATAAGTAGTCTCCCTTCTATATTTAGCCCTTCAAGAGTATAGTAGTAATTTGCGGAAGATTCTTGGACTCCTTTTCCATCAATACCAAAAGCTGTTGTGGACTTGCCCTTCTCATCCACTGTAATGGCTAAATTCTTGTCATCAATGATGACATATGGGTTCTTAAAGTTCGATAATAAGGTGTTGAACTTATTAATGGCTGTTTTATAAGCACCGTTTACATAGCCTTCACTTTCAGCTTTTTTCGCCTTCACCAAAACCAGCGGTTTATAAAACTTCCGGCCTTCAAAGAATAAGGTATCGCCATGTGTTTTGACATAATCATATTCGACATCACTGCCCATCCCCTTCCCACGCTCACCACCAAACACACTGGGGTCAGGATCCTGCAGCATGGTCAGATAGGTGTAGGTATCAAAAGATAATGTTGCAGCCATAATCTGGCGGATCCGGTAGGTTGACTCTTTTACTTCTGATGAGCTTTGATCCGTTAGATCAGCAACCATCTTGACGCGGTCATCTTCACCAAATTGCATATAAAAACCATATCCTCCCGAATATTCCGTAGTCACATATGCTTTCCAACCATAAGGTGCTTCAACTAATGTTTTCCTAACATAGGCTAATGTATCTGCGATACGTGAGTCTGGATCTGCTCCCAGCTCTAAATCAACTTCTTTTGGTTTGCTACAGCCCATCGCCAGTAGCACCAAACACATAAAATAAAATATCTTTCTCATACTAATATTTTCTCGCGGTTATTTGACCTAACATCATTGCATTCGGATCATTGACATCCTTAAAATCAACAAACTTTAGATACTCTAATGGTGAAACATCCTTCAAGGGTGTATGCCAACCCAATTCGAAATTTGCTTCCTCGAAATAGTTAATCAATGGCTGTACATCACTTGCAACCCAGCTTTCTGTAGCATATTCATATGCATTTTCACCAAATGGATTGTCCTTTCCCTGCTCTTCGGCCAATGCAAAGCTCGTGGTACCATCCGCATGCTGGATAATGGTAAAATCATATGCAGCAGCCAATTTTGGATCATCTCCAAAGGTGATATATAACACCGCTTTTTTAGGGGAAACAAATCTAAACTGTAACGATTTGGTGGTATATTCTCCCAATCCGTCCAAAATAGGATTCAGCACTTCTTTTTGCTTAGCGGAAATCGGTTTACTGATTGACCAGCTGTTGCGGATATCCCAATCCAACCAGCCCACTTGATTTCTTGCAATTAATGTGGGAAATTGAAATGCCGTACTCTTGTACTGCTCTTCCATGACACGCTGAAACTCCATCTGTAGCTGCGTCACATCAATATTAAAATGCTTGATCATATAATCCCTTACGATCACCTCTTTCTGCCCAAACTTAGGCTGGGCTGTCTCACCTGATTCATAGGCATAACTATCATAGAACAACTGTCCCTGTACGATCAGATGGGAAAGTGTCTCTGCAAAATCCTCCCCTACAGACTTTCGGGCGTAAGGTGTGATAAAACCCAGTCCCCGAGCCGTCTTTTCATCATTTTCCTGTGCCGTCCAATTGGAATAATAATCGCCAACACATACTTTTTCAAAATCGACCGGTATAAATCGATTTTGGTTCAGGATATGGGTAAACTCATGGTGGATCACCTGTAGATTTCCAATCAAAGAATTGGGGTTATGCTCATCGATCCCGTTCAAACCGTACAATGTAATCCGGCGTCCACCATCTGCAGTCCCCCCTTTGACCGAACCATCTGGGTCATAATCACCGGATCCAAATAAGGCAAATTGTTTTGGTGTAAAGGTTTTAATAAAAGTGGTTCCACCAATTTTATTGTAGACTTCCAAAAATCCATTTTTGACGATTTCCATTTGCGGGATAACTTTGGATTCGTCGGGAGGGGATATGTTTTTATTAATATCATGCATATTGCGTTGATACCGATACACGACTTCAATGTTGTATGGATCGGTCAGGTTTTTGACAATCCAATCGTCAATCACGCCTGGTTCAAATGTATCGTAATTCTGTAACGTATAATTGAGTTTATCTTCTTTATTGCAGGAATATATTAATCCGATTAGACTAACTCCTGTAAATAGTTTAACAATTGTTTTCATAATTTATCTTGGGTTTAGTTCTACACCTGCCAATTTTGCTTCTTGAGGAATCTGGAATATCCGTCTTGGATCTTCGGGTTTCAATTCAATAATGGTTTCACGCTCATTATTCCCGATTACATTATGTTTGACCGTAATTCCTTTGCGGATAATGTCAAACCAGCGGAGCCCCATAGACATAAACCCAATTTGTTTAAATTGCAGTGTGGTTTCAACGAGCGCCTTTTTTTCATCAGCCACTTCAAAAAACTCCTTGGCTTTTGCTGCCGTGACAGCATGCGTACTTGGATTATAATTATTGATCCTATTACTTGCAAACAGGTTGAGATCGGCCAAAGCGTTATTGGTATTGCCCAGTTCGGCATAGGCTTCGGCACGATTTAACAAAGCCTCATCCGTGATCAGCACAGGGACCATCAGCATCGGGTAACCTGTATTGGCAGTTGGGTTCGTCACATACCAGAATTCCTTCCAGAGATAGGTGGTATAATGAGGTGCTCCATAGCTTACACCAAAGTTATATAGCTTAGCTCCCGCAGCGGTCATCCCATTATAGATATTCTGGAAAACATTGATTCCCATGGCATAGCGATTGTTCCACCAGCGTTGATAGCCACTATAGGTTTCGGTGATCAAAAGGTTGTAAGGCTGCTCGGCTTTGGCAAATGCCGTACGTGCAGATTCAAAACCCATGGCCTTGAAGGTGGAATTATAAGGGATCAGTTTTCCCGTAAAATTACCGCCAAAGATCTTATTGGCATTATCCACGACTTTTTGCCATTCAGCGGTAAATAGGTAGAACCGCGTTGCAAAGGCATGGGCTGCTTCAGGTGTAAAATGGTATTTTGGCACATCCCATAAGCCATTTCCGGCATCCAGCAAAGCCAGTCCTTCCTCCAGGTCCTGACGGATGTTATCGTAGGTCGACTTCACCGTGCCCCGATCATAGTTTTTTATCAATACCGTTTCAGGTTCCTTGACATAGGGTATTCCTGGAGAATCATTGGATGCTCCTGGTTTAGCATCGTATACTTTCGCAAAATAATTGACCAGCATAAAATGACAGTATGCCCGTGCCACAAGCGCCTCTCCCTTATAAGGCAGTACCGCTTCACCAAAATCATTTTTTTCTATGGCGTCTAAAGCGTGATTAGCGGCCGCAATAGCCTCATAACAGGAATTCCAGTAACTTGTAGGTGAATCCGTATCATCCCCAATAATATCTTTCCATTCATAAAGAGACGGAACAGGTTGATACAAATCACCGACGCCTTTATCCTCAACATTGTCTGAATAGGTTTCGGCCATGGCCAAGGAATTTCTGCCGGGATAAGCCGAAGCAATCAATCGCTTTACCTTATCTACCGTATTGATCTCGGCGCGCATATCAGGCTCATGATCAAGATATTTATTACATCCACTGAACAAAAAAGCAGATGCTATGATGATATATTTGATAGTATTTAATTTCATAATCATATTGTTTAGAATCCTAATTTCACCGATAAGGTCACTTGTTTTGGAACAGGGAGAGCAACTCCACCATTACTATAAAACTCCGGATCCACTCCATTTAACTTTTTATCGGCGTGCAAAAGCCACAGGTTGTTTCCGACGAGATTGAATTGTGCCGTCCTGAATTTAATGCGGGAAACCAGTTCTTTGGGAACATTATAACCAATGGAAATCTGGGATAAGCGGATGTAGTCACCTTTTGCTACCCGCTCAGAAGAATAGTTGTAAGCATTGTAAGTATAATTGGCCGCATTTCTTACACCCAGCTCATTCTCCACATCAAATTCGGCCGATAAAGGATCCAAGGAGGAAGGAATGACTGTTAAATACTCATCGCCACGGTAAATGAAGCGATTGATAAGATCTTTGGATACGTTATACATATCCAAATAGGATGCAGCATAACTTGGCTGTAGCCGGACCTTATTACCGAAAGCAAATTTCAACAGAAAGGATAGACTGAAATTCTTATATTCCAATCGATTATAATAACCTCCAGCTATAGTCGGGTCCACTGGACCTTCATATTTCAAGAAATCAGTTTCATTATCCTGTAACCAAAAATAGGTTGTTCCGGGGGTCCCATCGGTGCCAATAAACATAGGATACCCACCTCGGGCATTCAGTTTATCAAAATCTATGGAATATAGACCACGGTGAGGATTCCCTAGTTTAGCACCTCCTTCTGCGGAAACCAGGTTCCAGATATTTCGCGTAACATCAAGTTTAGTAATTTCAGTTTTATTGAATCCCAAGGTAAATTGGGTTCGCCAGGTAAATCCTTGTGGATCTTTAAATGGATAACCACCCAATTGGATATCAACACCATGTCCCTTCATATCGGCATAGTTACCCAATTTTTCAAACTGCCCACCGATACCAGATGTCCGGATTGGGCCGATTAGGTCAAAGATATTCCTTCGATAATAATCAAAATTTAAGTCAATCCGGTTATTCAGAAAACCTAAGTCTGCCCCAACATTCAGTTCATACATCTTCTCCCATGTTAATTCGGAGTTTTCCAGGCCATCAATATTGATCTTTCCTTCTTTTTCTGTTTCATAAGGACGATAAGCAATGGCATTATAAAATACCGCAGACGAATTCGATGCATTTCCCATGTTGGCAACAAGACCATAGGTCGCTCTTAAACGTGCGGAAGAAAGGACTTTATTATCACGGTTAAAGAAATTTTCTTGATCAATATCCCAAGCCCCGGATAAGTTCCAGGTCGGCAACCAACGGGCTACCCTCGAATGGCCCATTTTATTGGACCCATCATATCTCGTCGTAAAGTTGAATGAATATTTGTTTTTATAATTATAAGCTCCGCGAAGTGCATAGGCCAGTTTTCGATCATAATTATAAGCCATGGAAAAAGGCGTATTTCCACTTTCTATCGCATATTTATAGTAGCGATAGGTTGGCATCACTAAATTTCCGTTGTTATACTCGATTCCAGGGCCGATAAAATCATGGTTCTGTTTATCTGCATATTGGAGCTCATAAGTTCCGAACAAATTCAGACTATGGTCATTCCATTTTTGATTGTACTCCAAGTTATGGCGCATATAGTAGCTGACCATATTATTATTGGCCACGTTAAAAAATCCGCCACTCGGTAAGATCACATATTTATCGGTATTGGGAAAATCAGGGTCGGCATACAGAAAGCGATTTCCGGCATTAATCGTCTGATCTTCATTTGCCCGATATGCCTTGGATAGATTGGCCTCTTCAGTAATGGTATGCTGCCGTTCGGAATTGTAATAACGGTACATTCCATTGGCAGAATAAGTCAGCGAAGGTAAAATCTTATACGTTATACCTGCTTGTACCTTAATATCCATCAGTTTTAGCTTGATATAATTATTGTCCAGCTCATTTAGGATATTGAATGGGGCGTAATCTCTATTAAAATATTCCAGATCCCCTTTTTCATCATAGGCGGTTATAATCCGACTCGTGTTGAGCGAATAAGAATAAGGATTAATATCAAAATCACGCGAATAGCTACCATATACGGCATCTGAGACTCTATTCAGGGTACCTGGTGTACGTTGATCCCGGATATTACTTTGAAAGATAAACTCCGTACTCAACTTGTCACTGATTTTATAATTGTTCCGGACGTTTGCTGTAAAACGTTTGGCTGAATTGCCCAAGGTAAAACCCGAATCGTTCATAAAACTCGTAGACGCATATGTCTGGCTCTTGCCTGTCCCCGTGGACATACTCAGGGAATGATCATGCACTAGAGACTGTTTAAAAAGCAGGTCAAACCAGTCTGTATTGGCGTTGGTATAGCGCTGTAGAAACTGATAACGGGATGGAGCATCATTCCGTAAGCTAAAGGAATCCGTTTTAGGGTTGTATTCATACATCAGATTATACATCTTGTTGAATACCCCTCCTGTCGCTGAGCGAGAAACTTGCGAGTGGTTGAGATAACCTTTATTTTCCATATCGATGATCAGCTGCATCTGCTCGGCAGAGTTCATGATATCAAATTGGTTATAATTGGGTTTTATATACGTGGTAAAATTACCTGAGTAATTAAAATTGACTGCTCCATCTGTATTTCGGCCTCTTTTTGTGTTGACCACGACCACACCGTTCATCGCTGCGGCTCCATACATGGCCGTTGCCGCAGCATCCTTTAATACCGTAATAGATTCTATATCATCGGGATTCAATCCCGCAACAGAAGATCCTAGTAGTGTATTGGCATCTCCTGTGGACAAAGCTTCATTCGAGATGTTAACAGCTTCATCCAAAATAACACCATCAATAACCCACAGTGGCTTATTATCACCTGTTAATGAGGTAGCGCCACGTACCCTAATTTTCGGTGCGGCACCAAATGTACCGGATACGTTCTGAACAGATACACCGGCTGCCTGGCCTTCCAGCATCCGTGAAATATCTGGAACTCCCGCACGCTCAGCTTCCTTTGCATCAATTTTCGAAGAAGCCCCAGTAAATAACTTACGATCCAAATTTTGATAACCTGTGGCAACAACATTGACCTCATCCAATTTACGGTCCGCAGGTTGGAGAGTAATCATCATATCCGTCCTGCCTTTTACGGCGACCTCCATGCTCGTAAAACCGACATAGCGTACTGTCAGCATAGCCGTTGCGGGTGCATCGATCTTAAATCGGCCCGCATCATCGGTCTGGGTTGACACCGATGTTCCCTTGACAGTTACAGTCGCACCGCTCAGTCCTTTTCCATTCTGATCCCTGACAGTCCCTACAATGGAATGTTGCTGCACGATAGCCCCTGTCATTGTACGGTTGTGCTTTGTATTGCTATTAACGGTAATTGTATTGGCAATAATTCGGTATTCAATATTATTATTTTTCAATACAGCATTCAATGCCTCTTCCACGGAAGCATTCTTAACATTCACGGAGATACGCGACTTGGCATTCAGGTTTTCACTATACAACACACGTAATTTGGATTGTTTAGAGATAGCAGATAAAGCCTCTTCGATACGCGCGTTTCTCATATTCAACGTGACTTTTTGGGCCGTACCTTTCGCCTGTACGCCGGTCACAAATGCGAATAAAAGACATGTACTAATTTTCATAATACGAAGGGGTTTGCAAAACCGTGGATCTTGAGGGATCAAGGGCCACCTTTTGCTAAATGGTAAGTTATTCATACATTTACACTTTGTGGTTAATTGGGTTTTAATTGTTCACGTTTTTAATTGAGGACCTGATAATCACATTTTTTGAACAGGGATGCGCCAACATTCCTGTTCTCTTTGATAAGTCCGTTCCTATCCGAGTATTAATTTACCATAAGTAATTGGTTTAGATTTGTTTGCAATTATTTTCAGTTTTTTGTTTCAATACTCAATTTCCGGCCTTCCACCTCAAATTTAAGGTTACTCACATAGGATAGCATCTCCAGGACCTGTGATAGTTGGACATCGCGTTCAATACTTCCTGTATATTCCTTATCGAATTGTACATTTCCACGAAATTTTACATCCAGGTCATACCACCGGGACAATTGATGAGCAATGCTGACAATGGTTTCTTTCTTGAAATAAAACTCATTATTGTGCCAGGCAAGGTCATGTGACAAGTCCGCTTTTCCTTTTGTGAATTGGTTATTGCTAAATAGGCTATATTCCCCTGGAGATAATTCCATCACATCTTGCCCCCTTTTTACTTCCACCTTTCCTGCTGCAAGCGTAGTCCGGATTTGGTCATTATAGGAATTGACATTGAAATGAGTTCCCAGTACCTTAATTTCTGTACCTCCCGTTTCGACGATAAATGGTTGATCTGATTTGTGAGCCACTTCAAAATAAGCTTCCCCATCCAGAAAGACCCTCCTTTCGTGCTTGGCAAACTGAACTGGGAACCTCAGCTGAGAAAGCGCATTGACCCACACCTTTGTACCGTCACTGAGGGTCATTCTATAATAACTCGCTTTTGGGATAATCAATGTATTATACTGCAGTGGTATCTGTTTTTCAACAGGTTTTATTGTAAGCTCCTCACTATTTCCAAATACGTTTTTAGCACTGCCTATTACTTTTTGCGAGTTGCCGGCCAACTCAACCTGCGAACCATCCGCCATCAGCAATAATGCACCGCTTTTTGCTGGAGCAATGTCACTTACATGGGATATCGCAGCTTGCGGTTCATTTGGAGCGTGGTTTCCTAAATTAAATTTCCATACGATAAACACCCCTACTGCAAGAACAATGGCGGCGGCTACCGACAAGAATTTCCGCATGGGCCTGTTTCCTGCCGATGTCTGTTTGGACCGTGTTTTCTTCCAGGCTTTATCCTCATCAATGGAAGCAAAAAAATCAAGATCATCCTGTATGTTCTTGGCATCCCGGAAAGATTCCAGCAACTTTCTATTATTTTTGTTGGCAGCCAGCCAGGCCTGAAGCTCCACCTCTTCTTCTGGGCTTATACTTCCGGTCAGGTAACGTTGTATAATTTGGGCAATTGGGTTAGTCATTCGTTCACACTATAGTATAAAGAAACCTATAGCACAGAAAAGGGTGACAAGAAATTTAAATTATTTTAACAGAAAAATAATGAGGGGTAAAAATTCGGGATTAAGCTTCTTCAACAACATCTTCATCCCACGCTGTTTCTGGGTTTTTACCGTATTGATACTAATCTGAAGCTTCTTTGTAATCTCAAGATTGGACAAGCCCTCCAAATACCCCATACGAAAGACCTCTTGACAGGCCTGGGGCATCTCCTCTATAATTCTATACACTTCCCGGATAACTTCAGAATGAATCACATTAAGTTCCAATGCATAATCGTCTTCTTCTGTAAACCCAACAACAGACCAATATTTCTGTTTTACTTTCTCATGTCGAAGATGGTTATAGCAAGCAAATCGAACAGCACTGTACAAAAAGTTTTTAATGGCGATCTCGTTCTCATGGATTTTACCTGCTTCTTTATAGAAAGCGATAAAAGCATCCTGTACCAGATCTTCCGCTATCGAAACATCACCGACGATTTTCCAGGCAAAATGGCATAAGCTTTTATAGTGTACTCTAAATAATCTTTCTTCACACTGTTCCATAGGCTAAAAATCTTTATTTCACCGGTTTATTAATAAATATTCAAACAAATGGTTAGGTACTCCTCAATTAGTCTTTGGTAAATATAAACTCTTTTATCACATTTCAGCAAACTTTAACGTTTTAAAAATCGAATTTTATCTTTTTGCAATAAGAACACAAGGATTTAATCAAAAAAATAAGGAATCCTCAGAATAAGAGCTTGACAACAGCAAAACAGCTGTAAAAAAGTCAATTAAAATCATTTTTACCAGTTTTTTTCGTATATTGTAAACTTTCAGAAAATATTAAAACAAAGACTAAATGCTATTTACTGTTCTATCAGGACTAATAACATCGAGCCTTATTGTTCCATTTGGTAGATTCCTCAAAACCAAATGGGGTTTTATTCTCGCATTTTTACCGGTATTCCTATTTCTATATTATCTAAAATTTGTGATCCCCATAGGCCAGGGCTCCTATTTTATACAATCTACGGCATGGGTACCTTCCTTGGGCATCAATCTGGACCTCAAACTGGATGGACTGTCTTTACTTTTCACCTTACTGATCACTGGAATTGGCGCCTGTATATTTTTTTATGCGCAGGCATACCTCAAAGGACATCAGTATATTGATCGGTTCTTCGGTTACCTCTGCCTGTTTATGTCGGCCATGTTGGGCCTGGTACTTTCAGATAATATGCTGCTGCTATTTATCTTTTGGGAATTGACATCAATTAGTTCCTTTTTTCTAATCGGATTCAATAATGATAGTGCAGACTCCCGAAAGAGTGCAATGACTGCTCTGTCTATTACAGGTTTCGGGGGGTTCTTTCTTCTTGCTGGTTTTGTATTGATGGGCAATATCGCAGGCACCTATCAGATTACCGAACTTTTGGGAAAAGCAACTGTGATTCAACAACATCCGCTCTTTCCGCTCCTATTTGGGTTGGTAGCTCTTGGTGCCATTACAAAATCCGCACAATTTCCTTTTCATTTCTGGTTGCCGGGAGCCATGAAGGCCCCCACACCAGTCTCTGCTTACCTGCACTCTGCCACCATGGTAAAGGCCGGAATATACTTATTGGCACGTTTTTCACCAATTCTTGGCGGGAATCCCGTCTGGGCATATACGCTGATGGCGATCGGAGGAATCACGATGCTCTATGCTGCATTTCATTCGCTCTTCAGGACAGATTTAAAAGGTGTATTAGCCTATTCTACCATTTCGGCACTGGGGATACTCGTGTTTTTACTGGGGCTTGGATCAAAGGAAGCGGTTATTGCCGCTAGCGTATTCATCCTTGTCCATGCGCTCTATAAGGCAGCCATGTTTTTGATTACAGGCATTATCGATCATGAAACGGGAACACGTGACCTGACGGTATTACGGGGCCTACGCAAGGTATTACTACCGGTCGCCATTGCTGGTTTCTTGGCGGCTTTATCAAGTGCCGGTGTGCCATTGACCCTGGGTTTTATTGGAAAAGATCTGATTTACGAAGCAACGTTGCACGCAGACCATAACCTGTTCCTTTACTTAACCATTGCTGCTGTGGCGACAAATATTTTATTGGTCTCGGCAGGATTTATGGCCGGAATAAAACCATTCATGGGTAAGCTTCCGGAGCAGTTTGAACAACTTCATCTACCCTATAAATCCATGTGGGTCCCCCCATTGCTATTATCCATACTAGGGGTAATAGCGGGTTGTATACCAGGATTTATCGGTGACTGGATTGCTGGTCCTGCCGCCAAAAGCATATTGGCTCAACAAGAGGTATTTCAATTGAAAATATGGCATGGGTTTAATCTTGTGCTGCTGCTGAGCGCAATAACCATAATCACCGGTACATTAGTCTTTATTGCAAATAAACCCAGCAACAAAAAATTGACCTGGATCGCTAGGTTCAATACAATTGCACCGGAAAACATCTTCAAGATGTGCATTCGGGAACTGATGTTGTTTTCGGCATTTTTTACCAGCAAAATGCATAATGGTTACCTGCGGTCTTATTTATTGAAGATGATTCTTTTTGCGGAGTTATTGATAGGTTATCAGCTTTATTTAGGGGGACCACTACATATCAAATGGGAAAATCTTTCGCCAGTCAGTTTTTATGAAGTTACAACGGTATGCATCTTAGTAGGAGCAATTTTATTGACCATCCGTACTTCATCACGTCTAACAGCTGTCGTAGCGACCAGTGTTGTCGGTTATGCCATATGTCTGATTTTTGTGTTTTATAGTGCGCCGGATTTAGCCATGACGCAATTTACCATTGACACACTGACCGTTGTCTTGTTTGTATTAGTATTATTCAAATTACCCTCTTTTCTCAATTTGGCAAACAAAAGGACACTAATTCGTGACGCTGTGGTAGCCCTGATCTTTGGAGTCATGCTTTCCATGGTCGCATTGCGTGTTTTACATGAACCGACAACAACGAATATCAGTGACTTTTATGGCGATTATGCCTATGTGCTGGCCAAAGGAAAAAATGTGGTCAATGTCCTGCTGGTAGACTTTAGAGGCTTTGATACCATGTTTGAAATTGTGGTATTGAGCATCGCAGCACTTGGTGTATACAGTTTATTGAAATTACGATTAAAATCATCTGATAAAGAATAACAATAAAAGGTTAAAATTTTACAAAAAAGAGAATCAGTTGGAATGCCTCAGGCTTGTACAACCAAAATCTCAATACTCAGATCTAACTACTCAATACTAAATGAACAGTACCATATTACAAACAGCGACTCGATATCTTTTACCTATACTGCTGCTTTTTTCGGTATTCCTTCTGTTGCGGGGGCATTATTACCCGGGCGGCGGATTTGTCGGCGGCTTGGTTGCTTCCATTGCTTTTGTACTGCACAGCTTTGCTTTCGGTACCCAGAATACCATGAAGCTGATACAATACAAGCCACTGTCCCTTATTCCAATCGGCTTAGGGATTGCTGCGATCAGCATGTTTCTACCGACTTTCTTTGGATATCCGGTTATGACCGGACTTTGGCTGCAAGAAAAAATACCCGTAATCGGCATGATCGGAACAGCTTTATTTTTTGACCTCGGTGTTTATTTCGTCGTCATCGGGGTCGTATTAACGATTTTATTTACAATTGCTTTAAACACAGAAGAGGAATAATGGAACTGATTCTCGTATTATTAATCGGTATTTTATACGCTGCTGGAATATACCTCATCTTGCGCCGAAGTATGGTGAAGCTCCTATTGGGTATTATGCTATTGGGGAATGGCACCAATATATTGATCTTTTTACTGGGTAATATTATCAAAGGAAAGCCACCTATTATCGGACCCGACTTAAAGGTATTTACAGATATTTATGCGGACCCGATTCCGCAGGCACTTATATTGACGGCCATCGTTATTAGTTTTGGATTGACATCATTTGCGATTGTATTGCTCAAGCGTGTTTATGCATTATTGGGTACGGATGATTTGGATGATTTGAATACGCCGGAGGAAGAAGATATATGATAGACAATCAGATTATTGCCACTGTTATCGTGCACCTATTTATCGCTATTATCCAGTTAATGTTATGGCGAAAATCTACTGCGCAGCGTTTTTTGAGTGTTGGAGGAAGCCTATTGGCACTGATGCTCGCCTTTAAACTTTTTTTTAAGGTATATGATGATGGAATTTTGACCATGAATGCAGCCAATTGGAAAGCGCCCTTTGGTATTGTATTCGTTGCCGATCTTTTCAGCAGTACCCTTGTTGTGCTGACTTCAATCGCTGGATTGGCTGTTTCTATCTTTTCCTGTGTTGGTGTGGGGCGACAGCGTATTCTGTACGGTTATTTTCCCATCTTCCACTTCCTGATGATGGGTTTAAATGGAGCTTTTCTAACCGGCGATATTTTCAACCTCTATGTTTGGTTTGAGGTGATTATTATTTCCTCCTTTGTGCTGATGACATTAGGTGGGCGAAAATCCCAGCTGGAAGGTGCCGTCAAGTATATGGCCATGAACATCCTGGCTTCTACATTCTTTCTCACCGGTATTGGTATTCTATATGGCATCACGGGTTCATTAAATATGGCCGATCTTGCCCTACGGATTCCCAAAATACAGAATCAGGCGCTGGTAGAGATCACAGCAACCTTTTTTCTCATCGGTTTTGGTATTAAATCAGCTGTATTCCCGCTTTATTTTTGGCTACCCTCATCTTATCATACGCCCCCCTCAGCGGTGGCAGCAACATTTGGTGGACTATTGACCAAAGTGGGTATCTATGCCTTGTTTAGGGTCTTCTCCCTATTATTTATTCCCAATCATTTCACCAGGGAGCTCTTGATTATTTTAGCGATATTAACCATTTTAACAGGTGCTTTTGGGGCGTTGATCAAGACAAATATCCGCAGGTTGTTCTCCTATCTGATTGTCTGCCATATTGGCTTTATGATCGGTGGACTTGGTTTATATAGCAAATGGGCCTTATTGGGGGCTGTTTTTTATCTAATCCACGATATTATGGTAAAAACAAACCTATTCTTAATGGCCGGGGTGATTCGGCAGTTGCGGGGCACCATGGATATGCATAAACTTGGCGGTCTATATGCACAATATCCGAAGATTTCGCTGCTTTTTGCCATCGTGCTCTTTTCCTTGGTTGGCATCCCCCCTCTTTCGGGGTTTTGGCCTAAGATATACTTGTTCAAAGATGCTTTCCAGCTGGAAAAATATGCTTTCGCAGGTGCCTTGATCATCGGAAGTTTGATTACATTGATCGTCATCGCCAACATGTGGACACAGGTATTTTGGAAAAATATTCCCGACCCAGCAGCGACAGAAGATAAATTTGTCCAGATGATTGGATATAAAAAGGCTATGCTGCTATTACCGGTTATTATCTTAGCTTCAGCATCGCTCTATATCGGACTGAATGCTGAGGCCATCATTCATGTTGCAGATCAGATCGCAACAGAGCTATTGGATACTTCACCTTATATACAGGCTGTATTGGGAGGGCAGAAACAATATGATTAAACAGTTTTTAATGAACCTGATGCTATCGTTTATCTGGGTGGCACTGACAGGTTCCATGTATTATACGAATTTCTTATTTGGGTTCATGCTTGGCTTTGCCATTCTGTGGATCATGAATAAAAACGAGGTTGACCAGCGCTACTTCTACCGTGTTCCAAAGACATTGAGTTTTATTCTTTTTTTTCTATGGGAGATGATTGTTGCCAATATCCAGGTTGCCTATGATGTCATCACGCCCAAGTTTTTTATAAAACCAGCGATCGTCAAATACCCGATGGACGCAAAAACAGATCTGGAAATCAATCTGCTTTCAACTTTCATCTCTTTGACACCAGGAACATTAATCTTAGATGTCAGTGAGGACAAAAAAACGCTTTTTATCCATGTGATGTATATGAAGAGCAAGGAACAGTTTGTCTCCACACTCAAAAACAATGTTGAACGAAGACTTTTAGAAATATTAAGATGACCTTAACTATTTATTTCGATTATGTTATCCTCCCGATATTGACCCTTTCGGTCATATTGGCGTTTATACGTTTGTATAAAGGCCCCCAGATCTTTGATCGGGTCATTGCTTTGGATCTCATTATTACCATTGGAATTGGAATCATCACTGTATATAGTATACGTACCGCCCAGGAAGTATTCTTGGATATTGCCATGATCTTGGCACTGATTGCATTTTTAGGGACCATAGCCTTTTCATTTTATTTAGAAAAACAACGTAACGATGATTGATATTACTTTAGCAATTTTGAGCACTATTGGTGCACTCGCCATCTTGTTTGCTTCTATTGGCATATTGAGGATGCCTGATTTTTATCTGCGTCTATCCGTTACGGTCAAGGCTGCTACATTAGGTGTTGGGCTTTTATTGATCTGTGCAGCAATGACTTTCCCAGATGTTTCGGTGACAACTAAGGCGATAGCTATTGGATTTTTTTTAATCCTAACAGCTCCCGTTGCTGCCCACATGATCGGGCGGGCGGCCTATATACAACGTGTAAAGACCTGGAAAGGAACGACACTAAACGATCTTGAAAAGGAAGGCAAACTGGATTGCAGAAAAGAAGATTTTTAGGGGAGCTTCTCAACCCCTGATTAAACATAAAAAAAACAAGGCCTTAAAAATAGTATTTAAGGCCTTTGTATTTCCACCGGCATTCCTGTCCGTCAAAAGATAATGCAAACAGGCGCCGGAACAGTAATTTCTTTACCGGCATCGGTCAGTAATCCTGTTTTTGTATCACGTTTAAACAACACAATATTATTCGTGTACTGATTGGCCACCAACAGGTATTTCCCATCTGGAGAAAGATTAAAATTACGTGGTCCATTTCCTTTCACAGCTGTATTGGAAAGTTTCTTTAATTCGCCATCTTTTTCCACTGAAAAGGTAGCAATGGTATTGGCATCGCCCCGATTTGTTGCATATAGGAATTTTCCATCAGCGGAAACCTTGATATCTGCCCCACCATTTTTACCGTCAAAACCTTCAGGATTAATCTCATATGTACGTTGATACATCCAGTCAGTACCTTCCTTTTTATACGATGCAATTTGACCGGTCATTTCCAGGATCACATAAAGAAATTTCTCTTTCTTATCAAATGCGATATGTCTTGGGCCACCACCTGCGGGCGTAAAGAAATCTTCAGGTTCTTCAGAAAGGCTATATAAATTCCCTGATTTATTGACCGTATAGGCAGAAATCTGGTCCATTCCCAGATCCTGTATATACAATCGCTCCCCCTTCTTGGAGAAGAAAGCAGAGTGTACATGCGGCTTGTCCTGCCGGCTCGGGTCCACACCTTTACCTTCATGCTGTATCAGGCGGTTTCTTTTACTGAGGACCCCATTGCTTTCCAGGTCAAACAGGGCTGCAGAGCCACCACCATAATTGGCCACAGCCAGAAAACTCCCTTTCGGGTGGACCTCAACAAAACAGGGTGATTCGCCACCGGAAGGAAGGGAATTCAGAAATGTCAGCTGGCCATCCTTAAATGAATAAGCAGAAACGGTTCCTTCCTCATTTGGGACCTCATTGACTGCATAAACAAAATTGTTATTCCGGGCCAGAAACGAAGGATCCTTACTTTCCTGTGTACTGATCAATGAAGCCTCACCAGTCTTCGTATCAAAATTATACACATAGATCCCCTTACTTTCGGTGTTGTTGGTATAGGTTCCCACAAACATCGGAATCTGTTGAGCAAAACTCGTCAAAGGTAAAAGTGTCATCAAGTAAATAAATGCTTTTTTCATCTGTAAATATGTTGTTAAAAGAAATGAAATGATCAGCCCAGTCCGTTGTGCAGCTTTTGCACCGACAAATCCTGGCAATTTCAAATGCAATAAATATCGTAAATACACTTGTTAAATTAGGTTAAAACCGCCTTTTCTAATAGGCAAATGCGTATTTTTAACGAATCAATTTTAACAAGTCAAAAATCCCAATTTGAAATATTGGGATTACAAAAATAATGTTAAATAAAAATACGAATAATTCATATAATCTGATAATTTTGTGCTGTTGTTCAAAATAGTATCTCTTGAACGACAGAATCGAAAGATTATTTTGATTTAAAGCTGCGTGCGGGACAAACGCATGTACATGGTTAGTAGACAGGCCAAATGCAATAACAGCTTTGGACGTAAATACAGACGAATGGATAAGCAAGCCCGGCGCGCTCATGATAATTAACAATAAACATGAATGAATAACTTGAGTGGAATGCATTCATTTCACTTATCAATACTATAATTTAGATGAAAAAAAACATATATATATTGTTTTTGTTGCTGTTTGTGTCTATTCAGGCCAGCTTTGCGCAGGGTCAGATCATTGACCGCGTTGTTGCAACTGTCGGTTCTGGAATTATCTTACAGTCGGATGTGGACATGCAATACTCGCAGTGGTTGGCGCAAGGGAATAAACCGAATGAACAATTTAAATGTGGTGTTCTTGAACAATTGATCATCCAGAAGTTACTTTCCCAACAGGCTGTGATTGACTCCATCGATGTGACAGAAACAGAAGTAGACGACAATTTGAATTCGCGTTTAAGACATATGTCACAACAGGCGGGAGGTCAAGAACGTCTTGAAAAATTCCTTAACCGTTCATTGCTGCAATATAAAGAAGAAATGCGGGCAAGTGTCTTTGAACAATTGAAAGCACAGAAGATGCAACAGAATATCGTTCAAAAAGTAGATGTTACCCCTTTGGAAGTAAAGCGTTATTTTGAGTCTTTAAATCCGGATAGCCTTCCCTATTTCAACACCGAAGTGGAGATCGGCGAAATTGTCATGATGCCTAAACTGACGGAAGAGGAGAAAAAAGAACAGCGCGAAAAAATAGAAGGCATTCGCAAACAGATTGTGGATGGCTCAGATTTCGGAACCATGGCACGTCTATATTCTCAAGATCCTGGATCGGCAAATTTTGGTGGCGACCTGGGCTTTGGTACACGTGACAATTATGTCAAAGAATTCTCTGCGATGGCTTTCAAGCTGAAACCAGGAGAGATATCACCTATTGTGGAATCGAAATTTGGTTTTCACATTATTCAAGTGCTTGAAAGACGCGGCGAGGAAGTACATACCCGCCACATCCTGATGAAAATTAATCCGGGCGCTGCCGCATTGGAAAGAACTAAACATAAATTGGATAGTATCTATCAATTGGTCGTTGACAAAAAATTGGATTTTTACAATGCCGCCACCAATTATTCAGATGCAGAAGAGAGTAAGTTCAATGGTGGAATGGTGTTGAATCCTGAAGGATCCAGCCGCTCCACTGTGATTCCTATGGATGGATTGGACAAAGCTGTATTTACAGCGATTGACCCATTGAAACCCGGAGAATTTTCCAAACCAGCACAATTCACTGATAAAACCGGAGATGTGGGCTATCGCTTCAATTACTTGAAGACCCGTATCCCGCCACATAAGGCTAATTTGGATGAAGATTTCACTAAGATCAAAGAAGCTGCAAGACAGGATAAGATCAATCGTAATCTGAGTAAATGGTTTGATGAAAAAGCCAAAACAACATTTATTGACATCAGTGACGACTTTGGCAGTTGTGAGGAGTTGAAAAAATGGAGAAAATAAATACGTTAACGATACACTGATCAACAACATAAAAAAAGACTTGATGTATGTACATCAAGTCTTTTTTATGTTGTTCTTCCTGTTGTTACTTCTCAAACATCATTTCGATCAGGATATTCCAATTGGCTTTCTTGACATCATCTTTTGCAAGTTCACTCAGTTGCCATATCCGAATATAGTTGTATTTGACGACTTTATCTTTCTGTCTGACTGTTGCCGTACCTCTCGTATAAGCAAAGTCTCCACTATAAGACCGCTTCACTTCTTCAGGTACAGTCTCGATGGTCATCCGTTTTTTCTTCAGGTAAGCCATCATTTTGGTTTTACCCTCCATTGGGCTTGTCCATGGAAATAAAAAACGTACATCTTCACTCAAAAACTCTTTATAAGCCGTAGCATTATCTGCCTTTAAAACAGTAGACATCAATTTATCCGTTTCCAGCACAATATCTTCACGTTGGTTGAGACGTACCTTTGAACGATGTTTCAGGTACCAGGAATCTGTAGGCTCGATAAATTCAAGATCGAATTCACCATCATTACCATTATTTTCCACTTCAGCACGGATATCGACCAACCACTTCCCTTTTTTATTACGTTTCCATACAGTTAGATATTCGCCATGACGCAATCGTGCACCTACTTTTTGAAAATCCATAGATCCTGAGGTCACACCAAATTCCAGACTTTTGGCAACTAAGGCAAAGGTAGGTCTCCAATGTAGCACATCCGGAATATTGGGCCTATTATTAAGATAATTGTATGCATTTACCGCTGAAGGCACATAGAATGTAGATTCCTTATCGATAATTGATAAAAACGCTTGATGGGGTGTGGAGGCCTTGGCTATTGCTGCCGCATCTTTGTCTGCCTGGATGAGGCTTCCAACTTTTTCGGGTATCTGTGCATAAAGCGTAGTGCCAATCGTACTCATCAGTACCACAACAGATAGCCTATTCCAAAAATTCATACGCAAATAATTATTTATACGTGTCGATGCTCATTGGTATAAATGACCTCGTTACACGCGTTTTGTCTTTTGAGTATCCTTTGATTTTCAGTAATGCGTCTACCTTCAAATAGGGATATTCCATTTAATCTCCGTTTTTTTTAAATTCGATTTTTTATCTATCAAATCTTATTCCAAAGTGTACCTTCCTTGCTATCTTTTAATTGGATACCAATAGCATTCAGCTCATCACGGATACGGTCTGAAGTCACAAAGTCTTTATTTGATTTCGCCTCATTACGCAATTTGATCACCAGGTTCATCAGGTCATCGATATCATCTGTTCCAGAAGTCTGGTCATTTCTAAGTCCAAGGATATCCTCAACAAATGCTGTCATGAACGATTTTAGGTCTTCCAATCCTTCTGCCGAAACTTTTGCTTTTCCATCATAGATGGAGTTAATGATGCGTACTACTTCAAAAAGCTCTGCAATAAGCACTGGACTGTTGAAATCATCATCCATCGCCGCATAACATTTGCGTTTGATTTCTGCTAAATTGAAGGAGTCTGCCCCCTTCGACACTTTCAATTTATCCAACAGGCTTATTGCGGTCATCAGCCGTTTATAACCTTTATCGGCAGCATCCAAGGCTTCATTAGAAAAATCCAAGGTACTCCGATAGTGCGCCTGCAGCATAAAAAAGCGGACTGCCATGGGTGAATAGCCTCTGTTTAACAAGGGATGGTTTCCCGTAAACAATTCTCCCGGCAGGAATCCATTGCCTGCAGACTTGGACATCCGTGCACCGTTGACCGTCAACATATTGGTATGCATCCAGTATTTGGCTGGTGTAGTATGGTTACATGCTTCAGACTGTGCGATTTCATTCGTATGATGGGTGGCCGCCAAGTCCATGCCGCCGCCATGGATATCAAACTGGTCTCCGAGATATTTTCTGCTCATCGCCGAACATTCAATATGCCATCCCGGAAATCCAACACTCCAGGGTGCCGGCCAGCGCATAATAGTCTCCGGTTTTGCCTTAATCCACAAAGCGAAATCCAAACGCCCTTTTTTCTCATCTTGGCCACTCAACTCACGGGTATTATTCAACATATCTTCCAATTTGCGATTGGTCAATATGGTGTAATCATATTTCTGCACATACTTTTCGACATCGAAATATACAGTACCATTGGTTTCATAGGCGTAGCCGTTTGCAATAATCTGTTCGATCATTTCAATTTGCTCCGAAATATGTCCTGTCGCTGTAGGTTCTATACTTGGAGGCAAGGTATTGAACAGTCGAAGGACATCATGAAAACCGATTGTATATTTTTGAACGATCTCCATCGGTTCCAATTGCTCCAATTTGGCCTTTTTTGCAAATTTGTCATCCCCTTCATCACGATCGCCTTCCAAATGCCCCGCATCCGTAATATTCCGTACATAACGCACCTTATAACCTAGATGGCGTAGGTACCGAAAAATCAGATCAAAAGATACAAAAGTCCGACAATTACCCAAATGCACGTCACTGTATACGGTAGGTCCACAGACGTACATGCCGACTAAATTGGCATGAATAGGTTCGAATTTTTCTTTTGTTCGCGAAAGCGTATTGTATAAAAAGAGATTATGGTCCATGTTTGTTATCTGCTTGGAAATCTATTTTTGTCTAAAATATATTTGAATAGGAACACCGGTAAAGTCAAAGTTCTCGCGCAACTTATTCTCTATAAATCGCTTATAGGGATCTTTGATATATTGTGGCAAATTACAGAAGAATGCAAACATTGGTGTTCGCCCGGGTAATTGTGTTGCGTATTTAATTTTGATATACTTTCCTTTCAGGGATGGTGGAGGATAGTTCTCAATGATATCCAGCATCACTTCATTCAACTTTGATGTAGGAATCTTTTTGGTCTTATTGGCGTATACCTTATCGGCAACTTCCAAAACTTTGAGAACACGTTGTTTTTCCGTAACAGAAGTAAAGATAATAGGCACATCCGTAAATGGTGCAATCTTCTCTTTAATACGGTCCTCAAAGGCTTTCATGGTCTTGTTATCCTTTTCGATCAAATCCCATTTGTTGACCACGATGACAATACCTTTGCGGTTTTTCTCTGCCAAATTGAAGATATTGACATCTTGCGCTTCCAAACCATCTTGCGCATCCAACATCAAAATAGTGACATCCGAATCTTCCAATGCTTTGATGGTACGCATCACCGAATAAAACTCAATATCCTCGTTTACTTTGGATTTACGACGAAGCCCTGCCGTATCGATTAACAAGAAATTATGTCCATATTGATTGTAATGAATACGGATCGAATCCCGTGTGGTGCCCGCCATAGGCGTTACAATATTACGGTCTTTACCGATCAATGCATTGGTAAGCGAAGATTTACCCACATTTGGACGGCCCACAATGGTATATTTTGGTAAGGATTCTTCTTCCTCTTGTTCTTCTTCAAAATGCGATACCACAGCATCCAACAGTTCACCTGTACCGGAACCTGTCGCTGCTGAAATATTAAATACCTCTCCTAAACCAAAGGCATAGAATTCGGCTGATTCATGATGCAATTTAGCATGATCGACCTTATTGGCTACCACATACACAGGTTTGGAGCTTCTTCTGAGGATATCTGCGATTTCATCATCCAAATCTGTAATTCCGGTGGTCACATCAACCATAAACACCACGACAGATGCTTCTTCAATAGCGATGTAAACCTGATCCCGAATGGCTTCTTCAAAAATATCATCCGAGCCATGCACGAAACCTCCGGTATCGATTACAGTAAACTTCTTTCCGATCCACTCGGCTGTCTCATAATGACGGTCGCGCGTCACTCCGCTAAAGTCATCAACAATCGCTTTCCTACTTTCCGTAAGGCGATTGAACAAGGTAGATTTACCAACATTTGGACGACCAACAATTGCAACAATATTTGCCATATTTATTTTATTTGACCCATCCGCTTCACAGCAGACGGCACTTTTATGCTAAATTAATAGTTAAGGGTACAAAGATACGGATTCAAAAGGGATTATTGAGACACAAAAACAAAACTTTCCTATGGCCCTGCAATCGGCTGTAGCGATGAGAATTCGGGGGAACCCGGAAACCATAAATCTGCGCAATAAAAATGGCCTTACTTTGCGGTAAGGCCATTTCATGGGTTTAAATTATTAATATTCGTCTAATTTGACGTTGGATTCTGTGTCAATTTACCCGGATATGAATTGATTGCATCTTGCGGAATAAAATAAGTTACCCTGAAATCAGTTGGTGCAATATCTTCAAATTGCTTTTGTGGTCCCGGATAGGTCCTGTTTAAAGGCTCACCATTCCGGAACACATCGTAACTACGTTCAGCTTGATAAGCCAGTTCCAATTGACGTTCCTTGTCAATGAGCTTGCTTGCATTGCTGGCGTCAATCGATGTATAACCACCATCAATAATCGAGCGATTTCGGATTGTGTTCAAGTCATTCAAGGCAGCACCATAGTTCCCTAATTTTGCATAAGCCTCAGCACGATTTAAATAAATCTCGCCCAAACGGCTGATAACCGGCGAATGCAGCTGGGACTCTTCACCCTCACGCGAACATTTCACAATATAGAATTGTGGATAAGCACGGTTTAAGGAAATATAATAATCAATCACACCCGAATATGTTTTACCATCTTCATAGGTTATGGAATAAGTCTGCTGGTCGGCATTAATTGCTTTTAATGTATATTCTTTCACAACATCCTTATCATTCACTTTTTTCACTTCTCTTGCAATGACGGTATTACCATTAATTACAGCAGGAATTTGCACATAACTCAAGGTCTTAGGATCTCCTGCTTTTGCTGGAACATCCTGTTTGACAAACCTGAAGACCGTAGAGTAATTTCCTTTATCGTCTTTGGAGTAAGTAGGCTCAATAAACGCTGCACGCGCGTCAACAATAGTATAATGATCAGGTCTCCAATCATTGCGACCATTTTCATTCAAAATGTCGATATACTTGGCGCTTGCATACATTTCACCCCAGCCCATACCCCCAATATTGGAGTACATACCACCAATTCCATAATAATGGTCATCTCCTGAAAACTCAGAAGCAACACGCTTCACCGCGAAGATGGTCTCTTTATTATCCTCAGGTCTAAATGTATTATACTTCATGAATTGTTCACGCGCCAATAGTACATATTTACCCGAATTAATAACTTTGTCCGCATATTCTACGGACAAGCGAGCATACTCGGCATTCGGGTTTTTATAAGTACCGCTCATGTACAAGTATATCCGTGAAAGCATCGCTTGAGCAGCTTCTTTGGAAGCATAGGTCGCACCATTATTGATCGTCATTAAAGCTTCTGCCTTTTTCAGATCATTGATCGCCTGTGTATAAGTATCTTTTACAGAAGAACGATCCGGTAAGTTCAAGTCATTGAAAACATCTTCTGGGGTACCATTAACAATAGGAACACCCAAGTTTGTTTCCGGATTTTGGTAATAGGGCTTTCCGAATGCACGGCACAGGTAAAAATACATCATACCACGGATATAGTAACATTCGCCCAATTTATTGTCCATTTCCGTACTTTCTCCCTCTGCAAACATTTTAATCACATTTGAGGCCTGCGCGATCGCCTTATAACCACTGTCCCAAAAGTTCTGTAAACGGTAATTATTGGGTGTTCTCGCGTAAGAGATAAATTCGTAAAATGCATCTGTTGATGAACCACGGATCATCATGTTATCACCGGCGTATTCACCAAGGCGGTGCATTGGATCGGACCATGCTTTTAACTGCGCATATGTACCTGTCACCATTGCATCTGGGTTGTTTGTGATATTCTCTTCATCCATTGAGTTATAAGGAAGACGGTCTATATCACAGGAGGACACTGCTGCTGCCACCAAAAGTCCTATTAATATCTTTTTCATTATTGCTTTTCTAAACGTTAAAATTAAAATGTAACACTTGCACCGAACATGTATTTACGGACCATAGGATACACTGACACACCTGTAGACCTGATCATTTGGCCACCGCCACCTTTACCGTCTGGTTCAGTCAATGGAAGCTCCGGATCTACACCGGAATAGTTCGTGATCGTAAATAAGTTTTCTCCGGCTAAGAATACACGTAAATTTTTGATGTTGTATTTTTTCAGATCAAAATTATACCCTAAAGTCAAGGATCTCATTTTCAAGAAATTGTTACTTTCCAAAAAGCGCGTTGAAGGTGAGTTTCCTTTATCCTGGTTATCATATCGCGCAATCGGGTGTGTAGCGACGTCACCCGGTTTTTCCCAACGGCTCCAACCATCTTGTAACTTCATCTGGTTACGGTCTGTATAGGTACCATCCGAGTCAAATTCCTGACGTGAATAATTATAGAGTTTACCACCCAATGAGAAGCCAAATACTGCATTTAAGTCAAACTGCTTATAATTTAAGGCTGTACTAAAACCACCAAACAAGTCCGGATTGCCTTTGCCCATGTTACGGAAGGTGGCATCTGAATAGTTCGATGTCGTTGTCCTTGTCTCATTGCCATCCGCATCAGTCTCATACTTATACCACATTGGCAGTCCATTGTCTGCATTGACACCCGCCCATTCTTTCAAATAATAGGTATCAACAGGATAACCTGGTTGGAGTAGACGTTGCGCCGATCCGGCGATATTCGAACCATCGCCCGCAATAATTGGTTTAGAAACAAGATTACCGTCGGCATCTTTTGTTGCAAATAGCTCCGTCAATTTATTGACGTTATGACTCAAATTGACATCCACACTCCAGTGCCAATTGTCATTACGCACAATATCTCCACCTACTGTCAACTCGATCCCCCGGTTTTGCATCTTTCCGATATTCTTCCAGATAGACGTTACACCTGTCAGACCACTGATCGGAACTTGATAAAGTACATTGTCTGTCTTTTTATCATAATAGTCAACATTCAACCGTAACCTGTTCTGGAATAAGGCCGCATCCAATCCAAAACCTGTTGTATAGGTTTTCTCCCAAGTCAGATCTTTGTTTCCAATCTGCGAAATTAGCGCTCCCGGGATTCCATTATAGCTTGAAGAAGCCGACACCGAATAAAGACTGTATTGTGGATACAATGAACTTGGTCTATTTCCCACTGAACCGTAAGCGGCCCGCAATTTTAAATTGTCTACCCAATCGGCATGAAACCAGTCCTCTTTATTGATGTTCCAACCTCCACTGACTGAAAAGAAGTTACCATATTTGGCATTGGTACCAAAATTGGAAGCTCCATCACGACGGAAAGATACCTGTGCCAGGTATTTATTATCGTAAGCATAGTTCGCATTGGACAAAAACGACTGTACGGCCCATTCTGAAATCCCTCCTTTTGTACGCTCTGGTTTTGCGACTACATCCAACACCTCAAACCCCGGTACGATACCTGTCCCATAAACATCTAGATTTTTGGTCCAATAGTCGTTAAACTCATAAGCCACCAACCCATTTAAGCTATGTTTATCCCAAGTCTTGTTGAAACGTAAGATCTGGTTGGTATAACGACGTGCAAATTCCATCCGATAATCTGTCACACGGCCGATCACACTTTCCCCAATATTAGAACGGGGGTCTTGGTATCCGCTATCTGAATAACTGTTATAACGGTAATTATTGACAGAAGAGAATGTCAACCAGTCTGTTAATTTAATATCGAAATCCAGATTACCCATAAACTCGTAGTTGGTATTCGCACTATGATTCCATTGCAGGTCGTACAGGTAATTTGTGCTGGCATTATTCACCCATCCACTGTAGCGATGTGGTACTAAATTACCATTGGCATCATATGGGCTGTCCCAGGGTAGATTGCCATACATGGCATTAACATCATATTGACGGTCATCTACCGAACGTTTAGACCCAACAATTGATGGTTTGATGGTCAACCAGTCAAAAGGCTTATAATTGGTCCGCAACCTAAAATTGTAACGGTCATAATCATAGCCTTTGACCGCGCCAGCTTCATTATAATATCCTAACGACAAATACGATTGCAATTTATCATTTCCACCTTGGATAGAAAGGTTATGATTTTGGACAAAACCAGTTTTAGTGGCTAATTTCCACCAGTCAAAATTGCTATTGCGCAATTCGGAATTCCAGCGTGGGAATTTGATTTTATCCTGATTGGAGAATGAAGCAAAATAATCATAAAGCTCAGCTCCATTCATCATCTCCATGTTTCCGTTGGAAAGCTGATTGACCCCCATTTTTGTAGAAAAACTGATACTGGTCTTGGAAGCTGTAGGATTTTTGGTAGTCACCACCACCACACCATTTGCACCTTGGGAACCATAGATAGAGGTCGACGCAGCGTCCTTCAAAATAGTTAATGACTCGATATCGTCCGGATTGATATCTCCAGGGCTATTACCGACAATAACGCCATCAATTACCCATAAAGGGCTTGTTGTACCGCTTAAGGTTGCCTGTCCACGAATTACCACACCGCCATTAGAACCTGGCTTACCAGCCCCTGGAGCAACATACACACCTGCGGCCTTACCATTCAGCATATTTTCTACGGAAGGGGTAGTGACATCGCGTAATTTGTTTCCTTTAACAGCCTGGAGCGCACCGGTTAAGCTTTCTTTTTTCTGCTGTGTCCCATACCCCACAATAACAACCTCTTCAAGCGCTTCGCTGTTGGATTCCATATTGATATTGACTACAGGACCTGTTACTGTCACTTCTTGGGTTCTATACCCAATGCTATTGATCACTAAAACATCACCATTTTTAGCTTCAATGCTAAACTGTCCGTCTGCTCCCGCAGATGTGGAACGGGAAGTACCTTTAACGCTAATGGTCGCACCCGCTAACGGGCCGTCTGTGGACTGCACTTTTCCGCTTACTTTCTGCTGAAAAACTGCGTTATTCAACAAAACGTTACTGTCTGGAAATTTAAGACCATTAGCATTAGCTGGGCTATGTGTACTTGTAATCAGTAAAGCTAATGACAACAGACTCAACTTGTGATTGTCGAGAATCTTTGAAATCATAATATTTAATAGTTAGTTTAAAAATTGATTAGCATGCTAATCAAAATTTAGGTACATGAATGCTAAAACTAAAAGAAGATTGGAGCATATCAAAATTCAGGAGTAACGAAATCGATTGCGCCAATTAGACAAACGATTGCATAAAAGGGCAATTATCACGAATTTTCGCCTGATATTTGCACGGTATCCTAACAATCCAACAATTAGCAAAACCCACATCCGTTGCTTCAATATCATGAAACACAATAAATAAGGAAACTTTAGGTCAGGCTTAAAACCTGTTGGAATATCTCAAAAATCAATCCCCATAGGTATACGAAAAAAGCCAAGGTTTTCACCTCGGCTTTTTCATTTAGTAGCGGGGACCAGACTCGAACTAGTGACCTTCGGGTTATGAGCCCGACGAGCTACCAACTGCTCCACCCCGCAATGTATTTTGAATTTCTTCTAAAGACCCGGTCCTTACAACCGGATCTTTCTTTTAGTAGCGGGGACCAGACTCGAACTAGTGACCTTCGGGTTATGAGCCCGACGAGCTACCAA
>NZ_JACAIS010000002.1:147912-690580 GCF_030325625.1 Sphingobacterium sp. N143
GGGACCAGACTCGAACTAGTGACCTTCGGGTTATGAGCCCGACGAGCTACCAACTGCTCCACCCCGCAATGTATTTTTAAATAAAATTGCTTTTTTCTGTTGAAAAAACAAGATTATGATCCTTCCGAATTGGAGTACAAAGATATATTTTGTTTCTTTGTAATCCTAATAAAATTTAGAAAAATGTCACATAAAGCAGGATTCGTAAGTATCATCGGAAAGCCAAATGCTGGTAAGTCCACCCTAATGAACGCTTTAGTGGGTGAAAAAATGTCCATCATCACCCCAAAAGCGCAAACGACCAGACACCGCATTATCGGTATTGTAAACGATGAGGATCATCAAATTGTGTTTTCAGACACACCTGGGGTGATCAAACCAAACTATTCTCTCCAAGAATCGATGATGAATTTTGTTCAAGGATCACTAATTGATGCTGACATTATTTTATTTGTGACGGATATCCATGAAAAATACGATGAGAATGACGTTTTAGAGAAATTACGTAAAACCAATTCTCCAGTAGCTGTCCTGATTAACAAAATCGACAAATCTTCCGAAGAAGAAGTAAAAGCCAAAATCGAATTTTGGCAAGAAAAATTAAATCCAGACAGCATTTTTGCAATTTCTGCAAAATTGAGCCATAATGTAGAAGCTGTCATGCAATACATCAAGGACAAGTTACCTATCCATGAGGCTTACTACGAAAAGGATGAACTGACGGACAAATCGATGCGTTTCTTTGTATCAGAAATGATCCGTGAAAAAGTCTTTAAACTTTATGACAAGGAAATCCCCTACAGTACGGAAGTTATTGTCACTTCCTACAAAGAAGAAGCTAATATTACACGCATTGCAGCTGAGATTATTGTCGAACGGGATTCACAGAAAAATATCATCATCGGTAAGGCCGGTGCCATGATCAAGAAAGTAGGCACTTATGCGCGCCAGGATATCGAAGAATTTATCAATGGCAAAGTATTCCTGGAATTATTTGTTAAGGTAATCCCTGATTGGAGAAGCAAAAAGAACTACCTTAAACGTTTTGGATACGACGATTAATTAGTACTGAGTAGATCGTATTGAATATTTAGATTTTGGTTGTACAAACCTTTGGCTTAGTTACTTTAGTTTTTATACCAGGCAGTCTATTTTTCTTTATCCATTTTTAATAGCGCGAAAATGAATAAAGAAGACCGTAATGTCAGAAAAGTCAGCTCTAGCTTGATAAGTTCCTTTCACTAAAATATGCACGAAGTGCTTTGATCTGTTTCAGGTTAAGCACTTTTTTTAGGTCTTCGTCAGAGGCCTCTCTTACTTTTTTGACCGATTTAAATTCAGTCAGCACTCTTTCCACTGTCGTCTTTCCAATACCGGGGATATTCTCCAGTTCAGAAACGAAGGTTTTTCGGCTACGCTGATTACGGTGGAAGGTAATTCCAAACCGGTGGGCTTCATCACGAAGATGCTGGATAACTTTTAATGTCTCCGATTTTTTATCTAAATAGAGTGGATATTGATCACCAGGATAGAAAAGCTCTTCCAGCCTTTTGGCAATACCAATCACTGTCACCTGCCGTTCAATCCCAAGTAGCCGCAAGCTTTTCAAAGCTGCCCCCAACTGCCCTTTGCCGCCATCTATAATGATCAATTGTGGCAAGGACTGATCTTCATCCAGCAAGCGCCTATAGCGTCTGAAAACAGCTTCTTCCATCGTAGCGAAGTCATTGGGCCCTTCCACGGTCTTCACATTAAAATGCCGGTAGTCCTTTTTGGAGGGTTTGGCATCTTTAAATACGACAATGGCCGACACCGGATAATTTCCCTGAATATTGGAGTTGTCGAAACATTCGATATGCTGTGGCAGCACATTCATACGAAGGTCTTTCTGCATCTGTTTTAGGATACGCTCGGTACGGATGTCGGGATTAAGTTTTTCATATTGCAGCAGCCGTTCTTTCCTGAAAAAAGCCACATTTTTCTGGGACAGTTCCAATAGTTTTTTCTTCTCCCCCAATTTGGGGATGGTAAACCGAATCCGTTCGTTTTCTTCGATATCCAGTTCAAATGGAACGATAATTTCCCGTGAGAGACTTTTGAAACGTTCCCTTATTTCTGGAATGGCCAATGACAGTAGTTCTTGTTCAGTTTCATCCAGTCGTCGCTTCATTTCCAGGGTCTGTGTTTGAATGATCACGCCATTCATGACTTTGAGATAATTCACAAAAGCATAGCCATCGTCGGAAGCAATACTGAACACATCCACATTGGTGATCGAAGAATTAACTACCGTTGACTTACTTTGATAGTTATCGAGCTTATCCAGCTTAGCCTTGAGCAATTGCGCTCTTTCAAAGTCCAAAGCAGCAGCTGCCGTCGCAATACTTTCCTTTAACCTGTTGGTTACCACTGAAATCTTTCCATTCAGGATATCCTTAATATCACTCAGGTTCTGATCATAATCTTCCATGGACTGGTAGCCTTCACATGGTCCCTTACAGTTGCCGATCTGGTACTCAAGGCAGATCTTAAACTTTCCTTTTCGAATATTCTCTGCTGTGAGGGCCAAGTTGCATGTCCGTAGTGGAAACAGTTCACGGATCAGGTCCAATACAATGTGCATCATCCCCACCGAAGGATATGGTCCATAATAACGGGAACCATCTTTGATATACTGTCGTGTCCAAAAGACTCTTGGGAAAGGTTCATTTTTGATCACGATCCATGGGTATGTCTTATCATCTTTGAGCAGCACATTATACTTGGGCTTGTGCTTTTTGATCAATGAGTTTTCGAGAAGCCAGGCGTCAATCTCGGTATCCACTATAGTAAAAGAAATACGATTGATCTTTTGCACCAGGACCCGGGTCTTACCATTCAGCTGGTTTTCGTTGACAAAATATGATCCGACGCGGTTACGAAGGTCCTTCGCTTTACCGATATAAATCAAGGTATCACTTTTATCAAAATATTGATAGACTCCAGGCCTGTGGGGTATTTTCTTTAATTCTTCTCTATAGTCAAAAACGTTCATTATATACGATATAAAAATAAGATCAATGATGGCCTTCGCACATCAAAATAGGATGAAAAAAAAACCAGATAACAAATCTCGAAAAAATTTATTATCTGGCCCAATGATGTTATTTAAAAAGCTTAAAAACCCAAACGGTCATCCTTCAGCTTAGGATCTTTGGCACTCGAATCAGTCGACCCGTCCTGCACATCAGATCCGCCACCACCCCAATATTGATTACAGTCAATCACACGGCTGAGACCGCCCTGAGGTTGTTCAAAATCGCCTTTGGTATACTTTAAGTTCGAATCTTTATAAACTTTTTGCATATAAAAGGCAAATACTGGCATTGCCGCGGCTGCACCTTGGCCATATTCCATCCGATCGAAACTGATTTCACGATCTTCCGCTCCGGTCCAAACACCTGTTACCAATTCTGGAGTTATGCCAATAAACCAAGCATCTGCGTTGCCATTTGTTGTACCGGTTTTACCGCCGATAGGATTGGTAAGCTTATATTTCCACTGAATACGTCGGGCTGTACCCTGAGAAACAACCTTTTTCAACATATCCACAATAATATAGGCTGATTCACTGTTCAACGCTTTTACGACCTTAGGAGCCTTATCGTAGATTGGCGTACCATTTTTATCCTCAATCCGCATGATGGCAGTAGGTTCTATCCAAGTTCCATGATTGACAAAAGCCGAATAAGCACCCACCATATCAAATACAGAGGCTTCATAAGCGCCCAGGGAGATAGAAGGATAATTAGGAACATTGCTTGTAATTCCCATACGCTTGGTCAGAGCTGCCACTTCTGCTGCACCTACCTCATGCACCAGGTAGGCCGTAGCAAAGTTTTGAGAGTACGCTAAGGCTTTAGCCAACGTGATGGGGTTTCCACCTTGTGAATTTCCTCTTGGTGTCCACCCATTGTAGGTTTGTTGGTAATTCGGAATACTATAACAGGGTGAATATCCATTGTCTATCGCTACGGCGTAAGTAAATGGTTTTGCCGTGGAGCCCACTTGTCGTGTTCCCATTTTAACCTGATCATATTTAAAATGGTCAAAATCAATTCCACCAACCCATGCTTTGATCTGTCCTGTTTTAGGTTCCATGGACATCATGGCATTGCGCAGCATCAACTTATTGTATTTAATGGAATCCATCGGTGTCATGGTCGTATCAACACTGCCTTTCCAGGTAAAGATGTTCATTGGAACCTTCACATTGAACGCCTTTTTGATTGCATCTTCACTAAGTCCTTCCTCTTTCAAGATACGGTAGCGATCCGAACGTTTCATGCCACTGGTCAACAGCTTCGCCTTCTCCCCTTTAAAAGGATCTCTGCTCTTCCATTGTGCAGCAAATTTGGACTGCAACTGCTTCATCCATTCCCGCTGTGCATCTTCTGCATATTGCTGCATGGACATATTGATCGTGGTATAGATTTTTAATCCATCACGGTCCAAATCATAAGGCGTGCCATCTGGTTTTGTAATGGACAGTTTGGCAAACTCTTTTTTGATCTCGTCTTTTAGGACAGCCCTGAAATAAGGGGCCAACCCTTCGCCATAGTTTGCAATCTTTAACTCCAGTCCCAGCGGTTTTTCTTTTGCCGTCGCAGCTTCTTCCGCTGAAATAAAATTGGAGGCCACCATATTATTCAGCACTGTATTACGGCGTTTGGTGGCATTCTTCGGATAACGTACTGGAGAGTAGATTCCCGGGCCTTTTAACATACCGACTAAGAGTGCGGCCTGTTCTGCTGTTAGCTTATCAGGTGTGGTATTAAAATAAGTACGGGCAGCCGATTTGATTCCAAAGGTGTTATAGGCTCCGAAATCCACGGTATTAAAATACATCGTAATGATTTCGTCCTTCGTGTAATTTCGCTCCAGTCTCACTGCAGTGATCCATTCCTGAAATTTTTGAATGATACGCTTTAAAAAATTCTTCTGACGACCCTCCGAAAACAGGTTTAGTGCCAATTGCTGTGTAATCGTACTTCCACCTTGTTTATTCCCTGTCAAGGTATGAAAAACGACGGTAATCGTACGGGAATAATCTATCCCCGAATGGCTATAAAACCGCTTGTCTTCGGTTGATATTAGCGCTTTGACCAAATACGGCGATAACTCACTGTATTTTACATTTGAGCGATTTTGCACATAATATGTTCCGAGCACCTTATGATCCTCTGTAATCACCTCGGATGCCAGGTTACTTTTTGGATTTTCCAGGTCGTTAAATGAAGGTAACTTACCGAATAACCCAATCCGTATACTTAAGATAAATAGAAAACATACGGCAACAATACCAATGATAATCTTCCAAAAATTGAATGTATATCGCTTTATATCGCCTTCAGTAAGTTGATTTTTTTTTGATACTCGCTTCATCTATTTACTAAATTTCAGATGTAAATATTATTCATTTGTGTATTTAAATTGCGTTCATGAGCTCACTATGACGATTTGCCTTTAGAATGAGCAGATGAAACAGCCCTTATCTTAATTTCCACTCTATCAGATAGTGTGCCAAAGAATAACTTTACAAGAGCAAAGGTATTATAATTAAATCAAAAGTCAACATGTTTGAATGCCATGATTTACCCCAGGCTTCCATGATCTTGATTTGATAAAGATAAGCAGGTCCCTTTTAAACTTTCTCAATCAGACAGACAGCATAAGCCACTACTCCTTCTTTTCGTCCGATAAAGCCCATAGTTTCATTGGTGGTTGCCTTAATGGAAATATCATCGGTATCCAAGCCGGTCACTTCTGCTAATTTGATCTTCATTTGCGGGATATAGGGTTTAATCTTCGGCGCCTCCAGGCAAAGCATCGCATCAATATTACCCAATTGATATCCTTTGGCCTGTATTAGCGCCATGCACTCTTTCAATAGAATCAAGCTGCTCACCCCTTTCCAGCGCATATCCGTGTTCGGAAAATGATAGCCAATATCTTCTAGATTGGCGGCTCCCAAAATCGCATCACAAATAGCATGGACCAACACATCTGCATCTGAATGACCAAAAGCTCCCGCATGATGGTCCAATTGCACACCACCAACAATAAATGGATGTCCTTCTTTTATCTGATGGACATCGAATCCAAATCCTACCTTAATTTTCATGATTGTAATTTAATATTTAATAGCATGCATCTATCACGACGCCGCTATTTATTTTCCTGGCTCAACGACAACACTGTTGGTTTTACCGACACGAAGATAACATTTTCATGTTGACATTCAGAAATCGGATGGGGGAAACAATAAAGGCTATTCCCTTGGAAATAGCCTTTAGTAAATATTTATTGTCTGTTTGTTTTACCTAGTTCATCTTCGCATTAGTTATGCTTCAACTTCCTCTGGGGCAAACTGGTCGTACACTTCCCCAAAGGCATCATAGTCTTGATCACCATTGGGTTCAAACACCTGAATATCTTTGGATTTTGCAAAGTCCACGATCGCAGGATTGACATTTTCATCCGCAACAACGACCATATCGGTAAAATGCAAAGCTCCTTTATAAATAGCTTCATAGCTACCGTCACCATATACCTGTGCATCTTCAGCTTTGAAAGTTCCCTCTACGGCCATTTCGGCATATTTAGGGCCCAAGCTGCCTTTAAACTCTTCATTAAACAAAGAATACATCACCTTTGCATCTTTAAACGTTGGATCATCCTTATAGGTTGTCTTCACGTAAGCCGGTACCAAAGCAGAAAACCAGCCATGGCAATGCACCACATCTGGCGACCAGCCTAATTTTTTCACAGTTTCTAACGCTCCTTTACAGAAGAACACCGAACGCTCATTATTGTCTGCAAAGAATTCGCCATGCTCATCACTAAAAACTTTTTTACGCTGAAAGTAGTCCTCGTTATCCAAGAAGTATACCTGCATCCGAGCTGCAGGCAATGAAGCTACTTTAATAATTAGCGGATTATCATTATTATCCACAACAATGTTCAAGCCTGAAAGACGAATCACCTCATGCAGTCTATTTCTACGCTCATTGATATTCCCAAAACGCGGCATCAGGATCCGGATTTCAAATCCTTTCTCCTGCATCGCTTGAGGCAGTTGACGTGTAATTTCAGAAATTTTGGTTAATTCGAGGAAAGGCGACATCTCGTGGGTAATAAACAATATCTTCGTTTTTGCCATCTCCAGTTATTTTTATTTATTATTTTCGAACAGTAAAATCGGTCTACAAAGGTACAAAAAAAATACTTACTATGCAATTTACTATTAATCATCGTTTTATATTCCCAAAATAATACGCAACTTTGCGGACAAAAAAACTATTTAGTAAAGTGGAAATTTTCAAAACGAAAGCATCGCTTCAAACCCATCTGCAAAAAGCACGATCTGCCGGCAAAAAGATTGCTTTAATACCGACCATGGGCGCTCTTCATGAAGGTCATTTATCGCTGTTGGAATACGCCAAACCCATTAGTGATCTGCGCGTCTGCAGCATCTTTGTCAATCCTACCCAGTTCAATGACCCGAAGGATCTGGAGAAATATCCACGCCCCATTGAAAACGACATCAACCTTCTGGAATCCGTAGGCTGTGATGTTCTTTTCTTGCCCAGCGTGGAAGAAATGTACCCGGATAAAAATGAACATTGGCATATTGATCTCGGGGAACTGGACCAAATCTGGGAAGGTGAAAAACGCCCGGGCCACTTCCAAGGTGTTACACAAGTCGTTTATAAACTGTTTACACTTGTTCAACCTCATATCGCCTGCTTCGGACAAAAAGATTTTCAACAGGTCATGGTCATCAAACGGATGATAGAAATCAAGGATCTTCCGATTGAATTGGCCATCTGCCCAATCATCAGAGATAAAGATGGCCTGGCCTTAAGTTCACGAAACATGCGGCTGAGCGATGATGGTAAAACAAAGGCCTTGGCACTTTCCCGCTCATTGCGCTATGTGAAGGATCATATTCATGACCAGGTGGACCTGAAAGAAATAAAAAATGATGCTTTGAAACTGTTAACAGCTACAGCAGGAATCACGGTCGAGTATTTTGCCATTTGTGAAAGTTCCTCCCTAAAAGAGGTCAACCAAATCGATTTCGACAAACAGCATGTCGTCCTTGTAACCGCATGGGTTGAAGGTGTCCGCCTCATTGACAATATGATTATAACGTAGATCATAAAATCACATCAGTCCGGTACAGACAGCTGTGTAGTCACAAAGTAAAAAAAACAACAAAAACCATCGTTTTACTTCATTAAGGCCGCTACACACCATGATCTGTACCAAATACTAGCTATTAAATACTAAAAAAAGCCCTACCTTTGCGCCATGACAATAGAAGTAATGAAATCCAAAATTCACCGTGTGAAGGTCACCCAAGCGGAATTGAATTATGTGGGCAGTATCACAATAGATGAAGATTTGATGGATGCAGCAAATATCATCGCTAACGAAAAGGTTCAAATCGTAAACAATAACAATGGTGCTCGTCTGGAAACTTATGTCATTCCAGGACAACGTGGCACAGGTATCATCTGCCTCAATGGAGCCGCTGCCCGCCTGGTTCAAGTCGGTGATATTGTCATTATTATCTCCTATGCGACCATGGATTTTGAGGAAGCCAAACAGTTTAAACCATCTGTTATATTCCCAGATGATAATAATCATTTGATTCAATAGTATTGAGATTTTACTTGGATAAGCCTTTGGCTTACACGAGTTCCTCTTTTTTACTTTTGACTTTTAAATTTTTACTTTATATCGTATTTTTGAAGCGTTGCTTAACGAGTAACGCTTTTTTTATGCATTCAAGGACAACTAAAAATTTCCGTCATCTCATCGCATCATTCCAATTGGTATTGATGTCACTGATTATTATTTCGGGGGTTGTCTTTATGCACAAAGAGGTGAAATCAACGGGTGAAATTGTCATGCACACGCACCCCTATGATTTTACAAAAAAAGAAAAACCGCAAGAAACCGATGATCAGATTGACTACCTGAATGTCATCTATCAGAACACTTACGTTCAGACTGAATTTACCGTACTGGAGCTTCCTGCCCCATTAGAAATTCAGCATACAAACTATAATACGATTTGTCCAGAGGTACCTACCGCAACGATAGATCATGCTTACCTTCGAGGTCCCCCCTGCTTAGCATAAACAACAACTCATTTTTCTGAAAGTGTCCGTTTATTGATTGATAAGTATCTTTTTATTAAGCCATCAATGCGATCACTACGCTCGGTTATTGGCCAGAAAGAACCTTCTTTGGCTCTTAGGACTGTTGGTACTTACGAAAATAAGAAGGCTTTCTATTAAAATCTGACACACAGGCTGCGAAATATCGTACGGAAATGCTGTTGGCATTCGTCTGTAAGGCTGTTTCCAGGATCTCAAAAGTCAAAATGAGACCGTTTGTAAACCACAAGTTTGCACAGAGAACAAATCTCAATTCGAAGTACTAAATACTATAAAAATGCTAAAGCAATACACACTCCTGGCCATTTTATTGGCTGGCACATCCACTATATATGCACAATCACCACTCGAAGGTTACCTATTCAACAAAAACCAGGAGGCAATTGCTTCGGGTACATTGACCATCAAGAACAGTAAGGCTGCCACATCATCCGATGCGAATGGCTACTTTATGATTAAGTCCGTTTCGGCTCCAAAAGTCACCCTGAACATATCCGCTGTTGGCTATCGTTCCATGACCAAGGTTATCGCCATGGATACCCTAAAATCACCACTTCACATCCAATTGGAGGAAGATAACCTTAACCTGGATGAAGTGGTCGTCTCGGCTACACGATATGGTGTAAAACGAAAAGACGCACCTGTCGTCGTCAATGTGATCGGTCCAAAACTATTCAATGCGACCCAGTCCGTGGCTATGTCTGAGACTTTAAATTACCAGCCCGGTGTCCGGGTAGAAAATAACTGTCAGAATTGTGGTTTTTCACAGGTCAGGCTCAACGGGCTTGAAGGTCCTTATTCACAAATATTGATTAACAGCAGGGCTGTATTTTCAGCATTAAACAGCGTCTATGGACTGGACCAGATCCCAACCAGTATGATTGACCGTATCGAAGTGGTTCGCAGCGGCGGTTCAGCACTATTTGGTGCCAATGCCATTGCTGGAACGATTAATATCATCACCAAAGATCCGGTTGAAAACGACTGGCAGGTCAAGTCTACCAATTCGCTGATTGGAGGAAAAAGCTGTGACAATACCGTTGACTTCAACACTTCCCTTGTTGCGGAAGATCTAAAAACAGGCGCAACATTTTATGGAATGCACCGCAACAGGCAAGCATACGATGCGAATGGCGATGGTTTCTCCGAAATCACCAAACTGCGCAACACCACTTTTGGCACAAAAGTGTTCTACAAACCAAGTGATCTGGATAAGATTACAGTTGATTTCAGCACGGTCAATGAATTTCGGCGCGGTGGGGACCAATTGGATAAAGCACCGCACTTGACGCAGATCACAGAGCAACTGGAAACCAGTTCCATTGTTGGTGGTATTACTTATGACCATTATTCTGCCGATTATAAGCATAAGGTTTCTGCTTATGGGTCTGTACAGAAAACCGTCCGTGACAGTTATTACGGTGGTCTTGGTGGAGGCACCACATATGCAGATAGCACCCTGGCATCAAATTCCTATGGTAAAACCGACGACATTGCGCTCGTTGTCGGGGGACAGTACACCTACAATTTTGAACGTGATGTATTTACCGCTGGTGCCGAATTTTCCTATAACAATACGCAGGATGAAATACCGGGTTACAAGCGGATCATTGATCAGCAAAACAAAGGGTTCGGAAGTTATGCGCAATACGAATGGAAACCTTTTGCAACCTTCAAAACACTGATTGGTGCACGATACGACTATACCTATGTGGACGGAAAATACAGCCTGGCAGGACTCAACCGCAATTCGGACCAACGATTTGGCACATTCAGTCCTCGTCTGACCATCCTATATGATTTGACCAAGGATCTCCAATTCAGGGGCGGCTATGCACGTGGGTTCCGGGCACCACAGGCCTTCAACGAAGATATGCATGTCACCTCCATTGGCGGCAATCAAGTTTTTGTGCTGATTGGTGAAGACCTAAAGACAGAATACTCCAATGCGTATACTGGCTCGTTCAGCTACAACAAAAATTTTGGTTCAGTACAGACAAGCTTTTTAGTGGAAGGTTTTTATACAGATCTGAACAATCAATTTGTCAATGTCATGGCATCAGAAAAAGATGGGTTGATTATTCAGGAGATGCAGAATGGCGCGGGAGCGCGCGTATATGGGTCCAATATTGAGATTAACGTGGCCCCATCCTCCTGGCTTTCCTTCCAGACCGGCGGAACCATCCAGCGCTCACAGTACAAGAGTCTACAGCTGATCTATGAAGGAAAGGATGAAACACATGATGTCTGGACAAAGAAATATGTACGCACACCGAATATCTACGGTTATCTAAACAGTAATCTGAAGGCAAGCAGGCGCTTTGCCATCGACTTAACCGGTGTCTACACAGGAAAAATGATCGTCCCTCATATCCAGGAAGATATAATGACGCTCAAAAATGCCCGTGATTTTGTGGAACTGAATCTTCGTTTAGGTTATACCATCCCTGTTCACAAAGATTTCAGCATTGAACTTTTTGGTGGTGTGCAGAATATGTTCAACGCTTTTCAAAAGGACTTTGATAAAGGTGCCTTACGTGATTCAGATTATATCTATGGACCAACCCGTCCACGTACATTTACCTTCGGACTCCGTGTGGGGCACTTCCATTAAGATCAAATGCATGATGATTTCATGGACCAAACAACAGACAAATGAAATATCTCAAAAAAATAAGTATGCTTTGGATGTTATTCCTTTATCCGCTTCTCCAGTTTGGGCAGGAGCGGATAAATTGGGTCAGTTTCGAGCAGCTTGATTCTTTACTTGCTGTTGAACCACGGGAGACACTGCTTTTTATCCATACCGATTGGTGTGGTTATTGCCGGAAAATGGAACAGGAAATTTTCACCAACAAAGAGATCGTCAGACGCATCAACACAAAGTATTATGCGGTCAGCTTCGATGCAGAGTCGGTAGAAGATATTGTTTTCGATCAAAGTATCTGGAAATCCAAAGGCAGCAAAAAGAGAACCGGTCAATTTCATCCCCTGGCAAGACTGTTATTAGGCGACAGACAGCTGGTTTTCCCTAGTATCCTTCGTTATGACAATACATTCCATCTCAAGAATATCCAACAAAAATACCTGAATTCAAAAGAGTTAGCTGTATTTTTAAAATAATTTAACATTTTTGTGTAGCGAAACGAATCAATGAAGCGTTTTGAGTTTTATAATTAATACACACTTTAAGAAATTATGAAAAATATCACGAAATTTTTAATGGCATTTTTGTGTCTGGGGATGATCTTTGCATCTTGTAATAAAGATAATACGGATTGGGATGAATTAAATAGACAACAGATCGAAGCCGCTAAAAAGGAAAAAGCGCGTAGAGACTCTCTATTAAGAATACAAGCACCTATATTAGAACAATACGCCAAAACCAAATGGAAAGAAGAGGCTAGATTCTCGGATTCTACAGGTATTTGGTATAAAGTTGAGCTTGCTTCGGGCAGCGAAACTCCTTACACCTATACAGGAAGCATTGGTTATTATGGCCCACAATTAAGTGCCTGGTCCGCAACACTTAATTTCCAGGGTGAATTGATGGATGGAACTGTATTTGACAAAAATACAGATGGGGTTCCTAAAGTTTACAATAATATTAGTAAAGCTATTGAAGTTTATGGCCAAGCTTGGGTACAGGCATTCGCGCCAACGATTGTTAATATAAATGGACAAGACCAGAGATTTGAAGGTTTATTGCCAAAAGGTTTGCAAAAAGGCGATAAGATCAGTTTTATCTCTCCTTCTTACTATACTTTTGACCAAACAGAATATACTGCTGGTAGTGAGAAAGTAACAGTACCTAAAAATACACCTGTAGTATATACCATCGATCTAAAGGCTATCGGTGCTGCCAACTAAGAAAAATAATTTATATTTGTTAAGCCATTTTCAAAACGAAAATGGCTTTTTTTTGAAAAAACACCAACAACACCATGAAAAAACTATTATCGCCGCTATTGATGACAATCGCTCTGGTCAGCCTCTTTTTTGCAAGTTGTATGAAAGACGATGACAGCCCCGTTTTTGATGAATATGCTCAATATAAAGCCGACTCCATTGCCCTGCGTGGTTATGTGGCAAAAAATTTTCCAGAAGCAGTTTATCACAACGAAACAGGCATTTGGTATGAAATTCTTACCGAAGGACAAGGAGATTATGAATATAAAATAGTGGATACCTTGAATGGAAAATTCCTTAAATTTTTCCCTGCGGTAAAATATGTTGGTAAACTGCTGAACGGTACTATCTTTGACCAGACCGATGCTGGAAAAATCGACACCTTTGAAATCAGAACCAATACAGCTTACCAATATCCATTTGCCAGCTCGATTATTCCGGCCTGGACATTCGCCTTTGCTCCTGAAAAAATCGGTGAAGTTAAGTTAGGTGGTTTAACAGAAAAAGGATTACAAAAAGGATCTAAGGTTCATATTATGGCTCCATCAAGATATGGTTACGGAAACCGCGCAGTTGGACCTATTCCAGCCAATTCTCCACTGGATTTTGTCATTGAAGTCGTTGACATCAAATAATATTCTGCACACAGCAGTCTACCTTTATAAAATTCCAGCCCCACCTAAAGTTACTGAACTCCAGGTGGGGCTGTTTATGACTTTACCCCGATCAACCAACAAATCCTAGAAACTTCGGAAAGAAAAGACTAACCACAAAGCACAGGTAAAAGCAGGTTCCAGTATACATACAGTATGGATTAAGTATGCATCAAGTAGCACTATGGTATCTATATGATGATAAGATGACTATCCTATAGCAGTGGTTCTAGCCTCTGATAAACCTCAATGACAAATGAAACGAGCAAATAAGAAAAGCTTTTAAACAATAAAAGCTCGAAGTGGGGAACTCCGAGCTTTACCTAACCAATTATTAACCTAAATTATGAAAAGTTCTTTATATAATATTTTGTATATATCTTTCTGTTTTGATATATCAAAGGTACTATAGATTCGCTTTCGTGTCAAGAAATTTAACAGCATTTAACGTTGTTAAAATTATGTTAAAACAATTTAGCAGTTTACTCCCACCGTGCTTATATTGACCATATCTTGATGCAGCTGTTCGATGAAGCCAGCGTCTTCCAATTGAATGTCCGGCCAATAAAAAAAGAACTTGATCATATCGCCCAGCTTGTTCAAAAAACAAAGAAGAATAGATTAGAAAAAGCTAACACTTTAAATAAAAAGGAATAAATTTGTGAATAGATGCCGCATGGGATTTTGGTATATGATTTTAATTAAGACAGGTAAATAGAACATGAAAATAGCTTTAGCACAACTGAATTACCACATTGGCAATTTTGAAGCAAATACTGAAAAAATAATCAGCGCAATTGATCAGGCCAAAGAAGCTTCTGCAGACCTTATCGTATTTTCCGAGCTGGCCATTGGGGGTTACCCAGCCAAAGATCTGTTGCGGACCAAGGTATTTAAACAACACTGTGACGAGGCTATTCAACAAATTGCCACGCATTGTCAAGATATCGCCTGTATCGTCGGAGCACCGGTCAAAAATAGTGACCCTGAGGGTAAAGAGCTTTACAATACAGCTGTATTTATTGAACATGGCGCCGTCAGGAATATTGTCAAGAAAGGCCTGTTACCGGACTATGATGTATTTGATGAATACCGCTACTTTGAACCGAACAAACGCTTCGATTGCATTGAGCTCAATGGAGTTAAAATTGCGCTGACCATCTGCGAGGACCTCTGGGATGACGATGAGAATGGCAATTCCTATGTTGGCGACCCGATGGAAGAATTGAGGAAAGAAAAACCTGACCTTCTGATCAATATCGCAGCATCTCCATTTTCCTATGCTCATTTTGACAAGCGTGTCAAGATTCTCAGCCAACAAGTCAGAAAGTCCGGCTGTCCTCTAGTTTATGTCAATCAGATCGGGGCTCATATGGACATTATTTTTGATGGCCGGTCGCTAGCTTTCAATAATGAGGGAACAAAGATTGCGGAACTGAAAAGATTTGAAGAAGACTTGGCATTTGTTACCTATCACCAACAAAACATTACTTCAACTACCGCCTCTGTCAAAGAACCTGCCACGGAGATTGCATTGATCCATGATGCCCTGATTTTAGGGCTTCGCGACTATTTTCAAAAATCGGGTTTCAAAAAGGCAGTCTTGGGCCTATCCGGTGGACTGGATTCAGCGCTGGTGGCTGCCCTGGCCTGTGAAGCCCTTGGAGCAGACAATGTGCTTGCTATCCTAATGCCTTCGGTTTATTCCTCCGATCATTCCATTTCCGATGCGATGGATTTGGTAACAAATACAGGATGTAAACATCACATCGTCCCCATTAAGGATATCGCTTCCGCATATGAAAATACACTTGCACCTCTTTTTGAGGGCTTAAAGCCCGACACAACCGAGGAAAATATACAGGCCCGGGCACGTGCTGTGATCTTAATGGCAGTTTCCAACAAATTTGGAAACATCCTCTTAAACACTTCCAATAAAAGTGAGGCTGCTGTCGGTTATGGAACCTTATATGGTGATATGGCCGGATCAATATCCGTCATCGGTGATGTATACAAATCCAAAGCCTATGACCTTGCGCGTTATATCAATCGTGAACGGGAAATCATACCTGTCAATACCATTGAAAAAGCTCCTTCAGCAGAGTTACGCCCTGATCAGAAGGACTCTGATTCTTTGCCCGAATACGATTTATTGGACAGCATATTATTTGAGCTCATTGAAAATGAGAAGACAGGTTCGGAAGTTGTAGCGATGGGTTTTGAAAAAGCGTTAGTAGAAAGAGTAAGTAAACTGGTTAACAATGCTGAATTTAAACGCTTTCAGGCACCACCGATCCTGCGCATCAGTCCCAAAGCTTTTGGCTCTGGGCGACAGATTCCACTGGTAGCAAAATATTGCTATTAATTTTACAATTTGGTTAAACCATATGTTTAGTTTTTTGTCTAATATTAGTAAATTAAAAAAATAAGTTCCATATAGGCCATGAAACCATCATGAGTATGCCGCTAAAAAGCAAGAACAAGCGGCTCATGATAGATTCATCACAGTTAATAAACAAATTACTACGATGAAAAAGATTATATTATTTTTGGTGCTCTGCATCGCACTGGCATCATGCTCGTCTTATCAATACAATACCACTCGGGTAGAAAAGATGGATTTTACCCCTTTTAAGACATATGCCTGGTTACCACCGGTAGACTCCCTTTCGAAATCCTATTTTGACAATGATATCGCCAAAACTAATATTTTGGATGCGGCCAATACGGCATTAGAGGCAAAGGGACTGAGCTATTCAAAAGATAACCCCGATCTGTTGTTCCGATATATCACTATTGTCAATAATAAAAGCCGCTTAGTTTATGGTGGTGGTGGATATTATGGCTGGGGAGGCCCTTGGGGCTGGTACAGACCTTGGTTCTCGCCTTACTATTATGGTGGAGGCTATTACCCGGTGGCCAAAGAACGTTACCGTTATGGTCATTTGATCATCGAAGCCATCGACCGCAAAACAAATGCGGTGATCTGGCAAGCCCGTGGTTCGGGTGATGTGGACAATCCGGAGAAAGCAATCAACAACATCAGTAAGGTTGCTAAAGGTGTCATCGACCTGTTCCCCGTAAAAACATTGAAGAAATAAGACCGAAAACATATACGAGGTGCCGCTTTATGGGCATCTCAGCTTAAAATAAAAGAGACTGATTTAATACAAAATCAGTCTCTTTTATTTTAACTTAAATAGCGGTTGGTTAAATTGATGGCCTTAATTTTAAATAGAACGGCACCTCCACCCGCTCCTTGGATTTATTCATAATTAATTCCGCGGCCATCCTGCCCATCATCTCAAAATCCGTGGATATCGTCGTAATACCATTGAGAATAAACTTCTTTAAAGGGGTTTCATTATAAGAAATGATCCCTACGTCCTTTCCGATGACCAATTTCTTTTGAATAACCTTATTGAGCAACTTGACAAGATCATCTTCAATAATATTGATATAGCAAGTCCCCTTCTCAACCTTCTCTTCATCAATATCGGATACCAGTTCATGCTCAAAAGCATATTGCTGGCAAAACTTATAAAATCCCTTGATGATGGCTTTTGGAAAATCACTATAGTCTGGAAATACCAATTTCAAACTTTTATATTTACTCAGTACCGCATTGGCTTCTTCCAGTGCGGAATAGATATCATGTTCATAGTTTTCGTAAACTGCTGGAAAATCGCCAGGCACATCTTCTATAAACTTCCCTAGCAACATCAATTTCTCCGTAGGAATCTTTCGGATAATATCCGGCGCTTTATCTCTTCCTTCTTTAAAATGTGGAAAGAGGACATAATGATCATAGGTTTTGGTAAGACTCCCAAGAAGTGTATTCAGATACGATAAGTCTGAATTATAGACAAATAAATCTAAGTTGGCATAATCACTGAGTTCCTTTGCAAAGGAATCATATACAATTTTTTTATGTGCGCTCAATTTATTGAGGAAAAGCGCAATCTTAAGTTTTGATTGAACATCAGTTTTATTGACATAATACCCTTTCCCTGGATTGGATGCTATGATCTCATTTTTCTTTAAGTAACGATATGCTTTTTCGACAGTATCACGTGATATTTCTAGGTACGCGCTGAGCTCATTGATGGAAGGCAACATATCATCTCTGACCAATGTTTCATTTTTAACAGCATCAATAATCGTATTCGCCAATTGCAAATACTTGGGCGTGGCAGAAAAATCACTAATTTCTAAAGTTTTTAAAAATTGATTTACGGAACTGGTCATTGTTAGATTTTAAGAACTATAAAATTAACGATTTGTTTATAAATATTTTAAAAAAACCTTAAAAACTAGCTCATTCAAAATCCCGCTTCCAAGCAGCCCATGATAAAAGGCCCGGTTGCCTTTGTATCGTTTTCACGGATCCGTTCGCCTACATAATAATCATAACTACCATCCCGATAAGGATTGCCTCCTAAACCGGCGACTGCATTGCACTGTATCAATGTCCACACCCCATCTTTTTTCTTTAACAGACGGCTTTGAATTCCCTGATATAATCTATGAATCAGACCTCGGTAACTTTCAGCAAGGTATTTTTTATTGATCCCTTTTGAATAAGCGTATAAAAACATGCTATTGACTGAAGCTTCCTGGTAATTTTTTTCTCTTCCCGCCTGGTCTATTACCTGCCACCACAAACCTTCATCATCCTGGTAGTTGCTAAGGTCTTTGGCCAGGGACTGAACCAACTGGATCAATTTGTCTCTTCGAGGATAATCCACAGGTAATTCATCCAAAACATCGATGACCGCCATAAAATACCAACCGATACTCCGTCCCCAAAAATTAGGCGACTGCCCTGTTTGCGGATTCGCCCAAGCCTGCTTTTTACTCTCGTCCCAAGCGTGGTAGTAAAGTCCTGTTTTAGCATCAACTGTATGTTTAGCTGTAATCAAAATTTCGTCGATAGCCTTATCGTAATACCGGTCATCCTTACTTAGTTTAGCATATTTTGCGAGAAAAGGCCCTGTCATGTAAACCCCATCCAACCAGATTTGATGGGGATAAATCAGTTTGTGCCAATATCCTCCTTCAAGTGTTGTAGGTTGATATTTTAATTGATGAACCAACGTTTCAATAGCCAGACGATACTTTTCTTTTTTTGTTTTTTCGTAGAGTTCAAAGAGTATTTTTCCAGCATTGATAAAATCCACATTATAGGTACTAAGCTCATATAGATGAATCTCGCCCTTTTCATTGATTAAAGTATCCGCCCACTTTTCTACGTAGTCGAAGTATTTTTTATCGCCTGTTTTTTCAGCTACTCTTAACATCGCAAGACATCCTAGGCCTTGGGAATACCCAAAATACAGTCGTTTGCCATGATCCAATTGCCATGCTTTTGGAAACCGTTTCATTTCCGAATCCGCAAATTGTTGATACATCGGTTGTGCCGTCAAAGTAAATACACTGATAAAAAGATAGCCTATTAGCATTATTTTTCGAATTGTCATAACTGTAGTTTCAAGGAAAATAAACCCTGTTATCTTTTTAATCTTAAAGATGTCAAAAAAATAACAGGGGAATAATATAATATATTAATAAAGTGGATGTTGCTGTCCTGTGAGTCCTGGATTATTATCTATTGTTGTTGTACTTAATGGAACAATCTCTACTTTGTTTTTTTCTAGCCCCCTATAAATATTGCTCACCCAAGTCGCTGTAGGCGTCAAGGCGTTTGAAAAAAAGATAGATTGATTGCTGTACATATCCAATAGGGTATATCCCTGGTTACTTAATGCTGTCTTTTCCATCGCATCTGGTTCTTCCTTAAACGAAATAAATTCTTGCACGACCAAAGGGTCATTAAATGTATTGGCCGGTGTCATTTTATACGCACGGAATAAATCCACATTTGCGTACTTGCCTTTATGTCCAGCAAGATCCAATAAATCTTGCTTAGTTTGCGTCAGCTTTTCGAACAGTATCCCCCAACGGATCAAATCGGTTCGCCGCCACCCCTCAAATCCCAGTTCCAGTTTACGCTCTTGGATAATAGCATCCCGAAATCCTTGATAAGACGTTGGTGTCACCCCTATTTTAGCTCTATCATTTTTAAATGCGCGCAAACGCACTTGCTCATATAGATCTTTTGCGATTGCAGTGGGTCCCTGGTTAATTTCATTTTCGGCTTCAGCATACATCAATAAGATATCTGCATACCGTAATTCAATCCAATTAATATCTCTTTGATTCACAGCAATTCCTTTCTCCGCTTTCCAATTGACCCTAAATTTGCCTATGGTATTGCTTGCATAGGTATTCATTTGGTGCCTACTATCTGCTGTGATGGAATACGTTGCAATGGCGACATCACGACGGCTATCTCCCTCCTCAAATTCAAAATAGTAGGTTGGAAAGGCTGCCATTGCTGGCTGTGCTTTACCATAGAAGGAATTGGTGTGCGAAAAGAATCCATTGGTATAACCTATCCTTGTATCGTTACGATCAGCCCCTTTCTGTCCATATTCCAGCATGGATTCATTATCATATTTTCCATTGATGAGGTTTCTAAATATTGTTTCATAATCTATCAGACTATTTTCACCTCGATCCACAACGGCTTTGCATGCATCTCTAGCGATTTGATATAATTGTTGAATTCTGGCCTGATCCGGACGTTTACTCAGCTTTACACTACTTGCCGAATAGGAGTTTAAATCCCAACGCAAGGAATATCCTGCCGCATATAAAGCTGTCCTAGCCAATAGTCCGTAAGCCGCATTTTTTGAAATACGTTCTACGGATAATCCCGACTCGCCTTTCCACGGTAATAAACTAATTGCTTTTTGTAAATCTTCAACACAGCCATCCAAGATGGTATCACGACTGACGCGGGATGAAGAGAAACTTCCAGCATCGACTACTGGAATACGCGGAAAGGGGACATCGCCAAAATAGCGTACTACATTTAACATATTCTTGGCACGTATCGCCAGTGACTCTCCGAGTAGCATGTCAAGTCTTTTCTTTTCCGCTTCCGTTCCAGCTTGCATCAACGGAATATTCTTGATCAACACGTTGACCTGCTCAACCCCCGAGTACATGGCTGTATAGGTCGAGGATGGACTTGTTGCCGGCGTATATATATAATTGGAAACTTGATTTTTTGAATTGGTCTCCCCTTCAGTAGAAAAGCATTCGTCTGTTCCCATACCGAATTGATAATATAATTCGGTCTTAAAAACACTTGTATAAGCACCTAATAAAGCCATTTCAACACGATCTGCATTTTCAAAAATATTACTGCTATCATAATCGCTTTGGGAAGGAAGATCCAAAAATTTCTTACATGATCCTGTTATCAATAAACAGGTTATACTTAATATTGTTACCATTCTTTTCATTGGAATATCTTGTTTTTTCCTTTATGACTGCTAGCGCCAATTTGTTGATCAGGCTGTTCTCAGTTACATTCAGGTTATTTTTTATAATATGATTTGTCAAATCGTGATCAATACATGATCGCATGGGCTACATATGTTCTCCATACTGGTAAATCCGCTTAGAAAGTCAGATTAAGCCCAAGAACAAAACTTTTGGTTCTTGGATAAGCGGCGTTATCTACCCCTCTCGTTAATATGGAAGATGTTGATGCCACTTCTGGGTCATATCCTGAAAACTTAGTAAACGTATGGATATTGTTCAACGTTAAGTAAATTCGCATTCTTCGGATAAATGCACGTTTTGACAATTCCTGAGGCATCGTATAACCCAGCGTAATATTATTGATTCTTAAAAACGAAGCGTCTTCTAGATAGTAGTCCAATGCATCACTTATCGCGATATTATTCGTCGAGTTTAGGCTCCATACTTGATCTTCCTGATGTTGGTTTGGGTTCAGTTCAGCCAGCCGCTTGAGGTCTTTGGTCTCACTCCCCGTATTAGGGTCGATAAGTGTAAACCGTTCGGCCATTCTTTCCATGGAGTTCTGATTCGGTAAGTACGGTCCCATGAAGCGCTGTGTGTTCATATTGAATGCTTTATTACCATAGGCAAAATTGAGAAATACATTTAGATCAAAATTTTTATAAGAGAAATAATTTCCTATTCCTCCAAAGAACTTCGGTTCTGGATTTCCGATTACTGTACGGTCATTGGTGGACCATACCGGATTTCCGTCACTATCAGTTTCGCCTACCGTGGGTACATATTTGACATCACCGGGTTTAATAGTTGCTCTATTTTTTCCTTTCAACGATGCTATCCCATCCTTCAAACTGTAGCTACCATCTGAATTTTGCATAAAATCATCTGTCGTATACACTCCGTCATATTTATAACCATAAAATTGGCCCACAGTCTCACCAACTCTTGTAATGAAGTCAATCCTGGAGCTAAGATTATTCAACATAAAGTCGCTAGTTTCACTCGAAGATCCATAGAGACCTAGCGTCTTAGACCTGTTAAATGTGATATTGAAATTGGACTGCCATTGAAAATTCTGTTTTTTGATATTTAACGTGCGCAGCGTAAACTCTACTCCCTGATTGCGCAGGGCTGCCACATTTTGATTTTGATAGCTGTATCCTGTTGACGTAGGTATCGTCTGCTTCAACAAGAGATTACTTGATTTGTTGGAATAGAAATCTGTCGTCAAACTAATACGATTCTTTAAAATGGCAATGTCCAGCGCGATATTAGACGTTTGGGTCTTCTCCCATTGTAATTCAGGATTCCCCAGCAAATCACTTGGTTTCAACCCTATCACCTCTGTATTATTGATCGCAGCGATCGTAGATCCGTACAATGTAGTGTACGTCACATTACCAATATTATCATTCCCAGTAGATCCATAGCCCGCCCGTATTTTTAACTGATCAAAAAAGTCCTGGTCATCCATAAAATTTTCCTTATGGATATTCCATGCTGCTGAAGCGGAAGGAAAATACCCCCATTGATGCCCTTCCCTGAATTTGGAGTTACCATCTGCACGCAGTGTAGCCGTAAAAAGATATCGATCATCATAATTATACATCGCGCGGGCAAATCCAGAGACCAGTCCATATCGGCCCTCCTCAACATCTGCACGGTCTATTCTTGTGGCCAAAGAGACATCATTCAATCCAAAATTACTCTGTGGAAACCCATAATATGTATGTCCCAGACTTTGATCTTTGGAATATAATATCTCATGACCTACCATAAGATTTAAGTGATGCTTTTCCAGCTGTTTCATCCAAGACAGGGTATTGGTCAGCTGCCACTGATACCCTTCTGCATTTTCTCTTGATCCATATGGACCGCCATTATTACGGGCATTCACCGTGCGTCCATCATCCCACATATCATTTCTTGTTTGTTTCCATTGATAGGAACCTGCAGTCCGGAAAGTGAAATCTCTCAGAAATTTGACATTTAATCCTAAGTTGACAACGGCCAAACGACTAGCCTTGGTTTTGGTCAGCGCATCATTCATGATAATCGGATTATAAATATCATATTGCGAATCTATCGCCTGTAGCTCTTCGGCAATATCGGCGCTCAATAATTGATCATTGGTAAATCGGACTCCCCCCGTTACTGGCTGTAAGATCGACATTTTAAGCATTCCTCCCAACGATCCTCCGCCTTGGGTATTCGCATCCTGTAACAAGGTATTAAAATCTAAATCCACGTTTTTAAAAAGGTTGTGACTGATTTTAGCTCTTATGCTATTGCGATTATAACCAGATTTAGCCAATATACCATCTTGACTCATGTTGTTGTAACTCAGCATTAACTTGGTCTTGTCATTTCCCCCGTTTATATTGACATTATGATTCTGCAAGATCGCCGAACCACCAAAAACTTCCTGCTGCCAATCAATCCCTGCACGATTGCCATACTCCTGCTGTATCCGTTCATATGCATTGCTCGCAAAATCCAAAGCTGCCGGGTCACCGCCAAACATATTTGCGAATTGCTGCTGCCTGCCCCCCAGTGTCTGATATTCATATTGATATTTCACATAATCTTCGACGCTCAACAAGTCCAACTTCTTACTTAGCTTTTCAAAACTGAAATAGGTATTGTAATCTATATTTGTCCGGCCAGATTTTGCAGATTTAGTGGTTATCAATATAACGCCATTGGCTCCCCTAGACCCATAAATAGCGGAGGCCGAGGCATCTTTTAATACGTCTATACTTTCGATGTCACTGGCATCCACATTACTCAATCCTCCATCCAAAACAAACCCATCAACGATGATCAATGGATTACTAGATCCTGAGAAACTCGTGCCACCACGAACAGTAAGATTGACTGGTGCCCCTGGGGCGCCACTTTGTGTCACAACGTTGACTCCTGCAATCTTTCCAGTCAATGCCTGAGCCGCTGTTGTCACTGGTATGTCCTTAATTTCGCTACCTTTAATCGACCCTACAGCACCCGTTAAATCCCGTTTTCTTGCTGTTCCATATCCAATGACTACGACTTCATCAAGATCACGATTGGATTTTTTCAATTGTATTCTTATCGGTGTATTTTCTTTGACAACAAACGTTGCCGTTTCATAACCAACGCTGGATAATTGTAAAATGTCACCTTCTTTGGCGACATATTGGAATAGTCCTTTAGAATCAGTTTGTATTGTTCGATCTGTACCCTTGACCCGGATGCTAACTCCCATCAGTGGTGAATTAGCATCATCTACCACCACACCAGAGATTTTATTTGATTGTGCCCACAGATGAACTGGTAAAGCTAAAGCAACCAAAGCCAGTTTAAGCTTTGAACCAAACACCCCAGGTGTGCTCTGTGATATTTTTTTTAACATGAGTATATAATTTAGTATTGAGGTTTTCATTGGTATATTAAATTTCCTGCTTATGGTGTTGAGGAATGAGGTATTTAAAACGGCCGAAGCCCTCAGCTCCCGGAAAAGCAAGCAGATTTAAACGATCTGTTTTATTCCTTTGCCATTCAATCCAATCCAGCTTCGAAATGAGAGCATCCTTGGAATAAGATGAAAGAATGAGTGTCAAAAAACCTAAATTAATTAGATATTTTTTCATAAAAATGAAGTTTTCAAGACAGCTATTGCTAGCTTTTGGTTTATAATTGTACTATTGGTTTACTCAATATTACGCAATGCAACCGGTTTCATCATCCTGCACTGTACTGCTTGAATCGGGGCATTGAAGCTGGCGCAATACGTTGACTAGAAGCATCTCCGCTATAAAAAAGTCGCACTTCAGATTCAAGTGCGACTCAACATATGATATCCCCATTGGGGGTCAGGTTTAAAGGTTTACTTAAGAAATCAGTTTATTTTTCTGCAAGTTTATAAACTTCGGAGCCTGCGAGTAGGAAACAACCGAGCCCATAATCTTCAAAATCCGGAACTTTATCGACAGTAACTGGCTGTCCATCTTTTGGTTCTTTCCCTGTCGATTGCATGTATCCTAAAAAGCCATTTGGCTGCAGGGACTTCTCAGATATTGCATTCCATCCTTTTTTTACTGCTGGCAAAAAATCTTTTTTTGATAAGTGTCCATTATTTATTCCCCAAGTCATCCCATAAACAAACAATGCTGTACCTGAAGTTTCCTGTCCGCCAAAATGATTGGGATCGTGCAAGCTCACATTCCAGAAACCATCTTTTCGCTGCAAAGGAATCAATGCCTTTGCCAGCTTTTGGAAGTCATCCAAATATTCCGCATAATGTATATCTGTTTTTGGTAATTCTTGAAGCACCAGGGCCAGAGCCGCAAGCACCCAACCATTTCCGCGTGCCCAGTAACAGTCTTCACCATTGGGCTCAGCATATGGGGGTACAAAGTCCTTGTCGCGCCACCACAGACTATCAGCGGCATTGAAAAGTCCAGCTCCACCTTCTTTATATTTAATATGGCTGTACATTTTATACATATAGTCAAAATACGTTGTGTCGTTTAAGGTTACACCTAGTTTAACAAAAATTGGCATCGCCATTTGGATAGCATCGATCCATGTCCAATCATCATATCGGCCACTGTTCATGACAGAATCTATATTTGCTTTGATCGCTGCCAGGCGTTCAGGCTTTGGATCAATGCGATATAGATCAATATAAGTCATCCCACAGTTTTGATTATCGGCATGTCGTGTATAAACTTCACCACGAACAGGTTTCCAATGATGTTTTTCACCCCATTCTACCGCGTAATCATAATATCGTTTCTGTTTATCGATCTTATAGAAGGCCATGAGTCCTTCATAGTACACGCCACGGGTCCAGATATTGGCCGGTCTTTCTTTATTTGTAATAATGGTTTTAACCGGATCGGGCCATTTATGCATAAAATAGTCATTGGCAGAACGCAACTTACGCATGATCGTTGACGTAGCGGGCAATTCCTGAGCCATCGTCGCTACCGTTCCACAACCCAAAAGCAATAGTACTATTATTTTCTTCATCATATATTAGGGCATTTTTTTAAATCCTTCTTTTTTTATAACCCATGAACCATCTTTTGGAAACCCAGGTGAATCATTTGTTGAATCATCCCACCCTTCAAGCATCATCGCTACGGTCGTCAATACCCCACCATTACCCGGCAGATAGATCCGTAAGCGTCCGTCTTGATAATTATGTCCGTTTTTGAGATATGTATTGGTTTGAACATTCATAAATAGGGCGTCCAAGGCCTTATGAGGCAGATTCAGACGGGCGGCATTCATGGCTGTCATGGGAAAATCCCAACCCCAGGTTTTTTCCCAATGCCATTTTTTCAAAACGACTTCCAGCGTATTTTTCATCACATCTTTATTCAGCTTCGGTGATTCAGGGACCATCCCCAATGCACCGAGTACCGCAGGATGGTCTGTCATCCAACGATCGTAAGTATAAGAATCTGGAGCAGTTTCAGTGGCCAAGTAGACCTTGTCCTTACTTGGCAAGGGGGCCAATTTTTCAATAACTTCATCCCATTTTGCCACCCTGGGTTCTCCCAGGCGCTCCTTCCATTGTTGAGCTATACGAAGTGCCCAATCCCAATAAGCAACCTCATAAGTCGGGTTCATTGTCTCAGCAGCTTTGAATACTTCTTGTGCCGGAATAACTCCCTTGCCTACATTGTAGCGATCGGTTGTCTGATCATAATGTGCAAAGTCAGCCATAAAATCAGCCGTTGCAAACACCAAATCCTTATATTTTTTTAAAACAGCCAGGTTCTTTTTGTCACGGTACGCCAATTCGGTCATATAAATGATATGTGGCTGTTGCCAAACTAAAAATGCCGCTACAGATGAGGGGCTTTCATTACCTTCATTATCAGACATTTTGATCCATCGAACGCCTTGATAACCTTGCCGCTTCGCAAGTTCCCTCGCTTTTTCAAAAGTCCTAAAGTAATAGTCCAATGTTTTTTCCATGATGTCGGGTCGTCCCCACAATGCAAAATGTACAGCATGCCACCAATGCATTTCCGTGTGCGGCTTCCCATACCAACTATTAAAAGTAAGTCCTGTCTCTTGGGGCGGATTGCTTCCACCACACTGTACCTTTGTCAGGTATTGAGAAAGAACCACTCTCCTTTCCAATTCATTCGCCCTGGGGTCTGTGCTTCCGGCAAAGTCAACAGCAGCACCGCTTTCCCAGAAATCCTTCCAGGATGCTGTACTTTCACCTGCGGCATCCGAATAGACATGCCCCTCCTTACCAAAGTTGTTAGTCTCGGCAAATGCAAATGAAAAGTCAAACTCTTCAAGGGTAGTGGCTGGCTGGTACACAAAATAATGTGACCCTGTATTTTTTATCGTTCCTTTAGAATAATCCAGTTGCGTAAAATAATCTGTTCCTTGCAGCTGATGATTTATCACTGCAACATTTGCCGATTGCGTGACGATGGTTGTTTTATGATTATTTGCCTGGTCATAATTAGTCCCTTCATCCAAAAATTTCCCACTAGGATAAGGATATTGTACAAATATTTTAAGTCTTTGTTGTGCAATCAATGGCGAGGTGACATGTACTGCAACGCGGTCACTGCCTTGGTATGAGGCAGTTTTTACAACAACAGGTTCTCCATCTATATGAAATTCACTTGAAATAACCCCGGTCCAGAGGTCTAATTCTTGCCGAATGCCCTCAATATCTTTTACAGTGGCCCGCTGGCCATTTTTCAGATAAAGCTCCAGGCCAACGTTTCCCAATTGTAAACGATGTTTGTTTTCTCTAAAGTAGTTTACAGCGCCCACATTACGCGCTGGCTCTTTCAGCTGGATACTATATTTGGCATTCCGTCCTTCGCTGTTAAAGTCGTAGGGTTTTAATGTTTCCTCAAATTTATAATTCTTTGTATTGGGGAAAGAGTCCCAGCCCCACTCGGACTGTGTGCCCAAGGAAACGCCATTTTTATAATACATGGGAAAAGACTGCATTCCGGTAGCATCGACAGTATAGGCAAAGGCACCATTGCCTACCGTAAGTGAAGCTAATGTATCCATGGTATGATTGGAAACATTATGTCTCCTGACGACGCTCTCGCGATTAATTTTTGTTTCCTGCTGTGCCATGCTCAACATAGGATATATTATGCTCGCAAGGGCAATGAAAATAATGTTATATTTCTTTTTCATTTATAGTTGGTTTTTATACAAACTTTATTCACGTTCAAGACGCTGGTCCAAAAGCGCTCGACTGCATTCCTGAGATTCCTTATTTTTTCTATTGCATTAAAGTACAACTTATCAAACCGATGACCGCATCGTTTGCCACGGCAATAAGTTCCATCGATTGCAGCGTTTTTTTCACATTTAGGGGCAGATCCAATAATGTGGCGGCGCCCCCGTCAATGGCTCGATTGCTATATCCTTTGATATCGGTATAGTGCTGCCAGGTTCCCCCTTTATACAGCTCTCCCGATTTTAAACTGATTCGATAAGGAATATGATCATCCGGAAGCTCAAAAGCGTGATTGTCATCCAGATAATCCTGTTCGATCGGCCACCAGTTTATGGGATTGATTAGATCAAGTGTATCAGCAGTTCCATCCGTATAATTGACCTTAATCTTGGCGTTGACAAATTGAGATTGCATTGGATTTGTGGAACCGGAAACCAGGAGATACATTTTGCTGGCCCGACCTGCTAAAGGTATGGTTACACTGGTCGGATAGTTATCCCACTGACTAACAAACACAACGTTTTTAGCGTCATGTTTTATCTGAAAAGGAATACTTAAATAGCTTAGGTTATTCTGCTTGCTTCTTTCCATAATTCCTGTATCGTCTATATCTGCCGTCGTCAATGGATAACACCAATTGCCGATCCCCTGCCACGGGAGTTGCAGAGTTGGTCCCGCAGGCCTTGGCGAAAGATATTTCTGCTGAAAGATATCCGTCAGACGCGCATTGTAATAACCTGATAGATTTTCTTCCAAAAAATTTGGGTTATCATTGATCGTCCAATCAATATAATCTACTTTGTGACGATAAGTCTCCCCACTCAGGTAAAGGCGATTTGTTCCTTTCGAAAAGATATGGGAGGGAAGCGCCAGCTCCTTTGTTTCATTAGATTTTAGGTTTATGGTAGTCTGAAAATTATTATGCTCAATTTTCAGGTGCTGTGACTGCACAGAACGGTTTTCTAGCTTCAGGAAATAGTTTGGATCTTTACAAACGATCGTTGATTTTATCGGCGGCAATAACCGAATATCAACGGCTTGCCACCAAACCATAGCGCCCTGCTGAAGCTTCACAAAAAAGGTTCCTACCCGCTCTTGCTGGACAAAAGAAAATTTGTGGTCGATCCGATTTTGGATAATTCCTTGGGGATCGTAGCTTTCCAACAATTGGGTATTGGCAGCTAAGGGAAATGACCATTGATCGATGAATGCTTGCTCCACATGTTGGGTATCCAGCTTTTCGAGTCTACCTTCACCGATTACCGTGACGTCGAAATTCCGCTCGGCTTCAGATTCAATAACAACATATGGCCTATTGATAGCGGAAGATTTCAGTGACCACTTTACCTCCTTTCCATTGACTTTAACAGCCCTCACCTGTGTAAAATCTACGGGGACCTCCAAAGCCAGTTTTACAGGCCTCGCATAATGAGTCTTAATCTGCAATGTAATAGCGGTTTTGTCCTTTTTATAGGCATAACTCCATTCCGGTAATTCGATCTGGGCAAAATTCCATGTCGGCGGAAACCCTGGCTTAATCAACAATTTATTATCCAATAGTCGAGGATGCACACCAAATAACCCTTCAACCAAAGTTCGTGATGCAACACCTATGGGATCTGCAAAATCACGGTATAATTCGCCACGAAATGCATCATAATGGGAGAGCTGCTGAAAGTTGGCTGGACTGATCCCCTGATACATGCTTTCCATGAGATTGCTTTTCCAGAGCTGATAGGCTTCATCTGCCCGACCGGACTGCCAGTATGCAAGTGCGGTTTGCAGGTTCTCGGCCAAAGCAACATTATTGGTCGACCAAGTATAGGGCTGCCATCTCGTCGTGGGCAATGTATACAGGTCATGCTGTTCCTGTCCTTTGACACGAATAGGAATCCGGGGTAAATAATTACTCACATATTGCAGATTTTGGTAACTTTCAAAATCATCCAGCATAGCGGCGTCCGCAGCATGATAAATCGTCCATAGGCCCGGATCTTCGTGTACAAGCTGATTGCCAAGCGCATCCTGAAACTCTGCAAAATATCCTTTTTCTTTCAGCCAAAGTCGGTCTTTAAGTGCTTTTCGAATCTTATCGGCTTCCTGTTGATACGGGGTCGAATCCACTCCTATGACCTTTGCAAGTTTGGCCATCATGTGATTGGCACGGTACATGTACGCAGTTGTATGCGTGACAGCACCACCAGAATATTGTAGTCCGTCACTGGCCCAAATGGCACAATAAGCATCATATAAGCCGTCATTGTCCCGGTCAAAATTTCGTTTTTCCCAATTGAGGTGACGAGTCAGTGTGGGCCACATCTGTTTGATATAAGCAACATCCCCCGTATAATTAAAATGCGACAACAGTTGATCAATAAAGACCAAATTCATATCGTAGTGATGGGGGACCGTGTTGTTATTGGGATTGCGGGAAATATAGCCCTTGGAAAACATCGAAGTCCCCATTCTCTCCTGATGTCTTGCGAGGTGCAGCGCGGTATCCATCACAACAGGGCCTGAACCTGGTTCAACCACCTGCGAATTGGCATAACTCGAAAAGTGCTCTTTCGCTCTGTCGTGCCATCCCAATGCGTCTGCTGTATAGGCTCCCCGCCATGCATTCAAACGCATGCGCCAGGCCACAGCACCATGCAAGAAAGTGGGCGATTCCCAAATACCATCAGCAGCTACCGACAATGCCGCTCCCAAATTATTGATATATCGATCCGGTGTGTTTATTTTAACCCGGCCAGCTAAGGAAACCCTTCGCTGTTCTGCTTGCTCATAGACCTTTGCTAATGAGCCTTCAGCAAATCTCGTAGCTGCAAGCTTACCCTTAGTGATTTGAATATAAGATGGTTTTTTAGTCAGATTATATTCTCCCACAATGATAGGGTTACCCTTGTTTTCCATCGTGGTCAGATTCGAGAGATCATCCAAAACCTGAGCATCTGACACACGCAGTGTTAAGAGGCCAGAAAAACTACCCTGAATAAACTGGGGTTCATTTTTCTTATTTTGATACTTAAGTTCAAAACTATTTTTTTCTATGTGATATCGGTTATGTTCACAATATGTAGGAAGAAGATAAAACCCCGATTCTGGATCCGCGCCTATATCGCCATTTCTACTGAATGTTTTTCCGCTAGCTCCTCCATAGACAGCATAAAGCTGTGCTTCAGGCTTAATATTCGTTCCCTCTATTTTTACGATCATCCCTTCTGCCTCGGCCTGCGCCATGACAACGATATCGATATAACCATTTCCCAGTAAAGCATCTTTGATGCGATAAAGCATAGCTCCAGGTCGATATCTTGTCTCAATATGATCGGCATCGATCATTTTTTTTCGCAGCTGTTTATTGCTCAGGACAAATTGTAGGTTCCCAGCCATTCCCGGCATGTAAAGCGCAAATTCAGGTAGATCGCCTGCTTCAACACGGGATGCCTGGTTATTACCATAAAGCGCGCGATTAAATCGATATCGTCCATTGACCAGCAGGAAATCACCTTGATCTTCCGTATAATGCAGCACACGGTCATTACCTTGCCAATGTTTCGATTGGGCAATGGTTTCCTGTAAGAATACACCTATCAAAAAGCAACAAAAAATCAAATACTTTCCTATCATATCAATAATTATTTCATGCGTAAGCCATGCTTAGATCTTATCTTAATGACCGTCATGCTGCTTCATCGTCACTGTAGTTTATATTTCTGGCGATGGATAAGGTATGTTAATCGAAAGACTTGATTTCTTTTCCATTGACAATGACATTTTTTAGAGAAACATGCTTGAGGTAATCAACTTTATACGCTTCTTTTACACCATCAATCTTACAATTGACCATCGTAAAATCGGTTACAGGTGAAGATTCATAGGCTGTGGATAGCACAGCATACTTTCCACCGCCTTTAACATCCAGGTTTTCAACCCAGATATTGCGGATCGTCGGGATATGTTTTCCGGGTTTTTCATAAAACATATTAAATCGTACAGCAGCTTCTTTATACTGTCCCACCTCGGTGTTATAAAAAAACACATTTTCAATAATACCACCTCTGCTGGAACTGGTCTTTATCCGTAGCGCCCGATCCAAATTTGGACTGTCCATGACATTGTTCAGTGCGTAGATATTTCTGGCTCCGCCTGCAATTTCGCTACCGATAACGACGCCACCATGACCATCTTTCATTTCACAATTTTCGATGATATGATTCTCGGCGGGTCGACCAATATTACGGCCATCTTCATCTCGTCCGGATTTAATAGCAATACAATCATCACCTGTATCAAAATAACAATCTCTGATCCACACATTTTTACTTGCTTCAGGATCACAGCCATCATTATTAGGTCCATGACTCACCACTTTCACGCCCTCGATCAACACGTTTTCGCATAAGACAGGATTAAGATTCCACATGGGAGAATTAATCAGCTTGACGTCAGCAATCCAGACATTTTTGCAGAGATAAGGCTGCACAAAATTGGGGCGGAGAAAATGTCCATCGCCAAAGACCCTTTTATGCGGATCCATCTCTTGGGCCATCTGCTGATGCAAAATTGCGCGGGCAGGCTTTTGTTCGCCGGGACGACCTTCGTGCCAACCGTACTTTCGGGCACCGCACCAATACCACCAATGATCATTATCGGCATTTCCATCCAACAATCCTTTTCCTGTAATCGCAATGTTCTCTTCTTTATAGGCATAGATGAACGGAGAAAAATTGATACATTCCATACCTTCCCAACGCGTGAATACCATCGGATAATCAGCACTATCTCGACTAAAGAGTACTGTTGCCCCTTCGCTGATATGTAGATTGACGTTGCTTTTCAAATAAATGGCACCGGTCAGGTATACACCCTTGGGAACAACCACCCGTCCTCCCCCCTGCTTATTGCAAGTTTCAATTGCCTTTTTAAAGGCTGCTGTATTTTTTGTCCTGCCATCTCCAACAGCACCGAAATCAGCGATGGAATAATCTTTCTTTTTAAATGTAGGGGCAACAATGATCTTTTTAAGCTGTTCAATTTCCTTTAAGGGTTGCCGTGCACTGGTCCAGGTTGTTTGTTGTGCATGACCTGTTAGGTAGGCAAAAATTGCAAGGAGAATACTAAAAATCTTTTTCATTGGCTTATTATTTTTTCTGGTTATACTTGTTATATCTAGTACTTCATTGGCATCGGTCCAGCGCATACAGAAGCAGAAATTTGCGGCACCTTTGTTATACTAATCTTGACTATCTGGCATATTCTTCACATGATCTCAAAAACAAAAGTTGTTGAAGTCCCGGCCGCCCCACCCTGCGTGGCTCCAAAAAGGAAGCGCGGTTCGTCTGTTATTTTATCCATCAGGATCATGGGTCTTTCAAGTCGACCAAAACGTTTCAAATTAGTTGGCGGCGGCGGTTCCTGAATATAGGTGGATAAATTTAAATACGCCACTTGTGGTTCTGACCATTTCATGCCATTGGCTGATTTTAAGATCAATCCGTATTCGTGATTGTAAAATCCCATATCCCTTGCGATTAAACAATATTGTCCGTTTTGTTTCCAAACGAAAGCGTCTTCAAGCTGTGCATTGTTGGGGCGATCAGAAAAATCAATTACCGGATGTTCTGATACTTTAACATAGGGTCCCAATGGATGATCTGCCTTAGCCAGCCCATATTTCCGATTTCCCCGCACAGGGCCTTTTTCACGTAAGTATTCAGCGGTATTCCAAGATTTATAATACAGCCAAAATTTACCATCATCGCCTTGTAAGAATGCTGGATTTGTGGTGCAATGATCATCCCATGCACCTTCCGCACCAGGCAGCAAAATGGGACTATCGCTCCGTTTCCATGGCCCATCCAAGTTTTTCGCGGTCGCCACCCCGATTCTCTTCGTATCGGTCTTTCCATTGGAGTTTCCCATATAAAAGAGATAATACGTATCCGCTATCTTTTTTATCAGTGGATTGTGGCAAGTCGTACTATCCCAAAAACCGTCCCGAGGTTGTAGAACGATATCTTTATGCTGGAATGTTCCATAAGGAGAATCAGCAACTGCGTGCCCTATTTCAGAACCTTTGATCCAACCCCCCATGCCTTTTTCTTTTTGCCACCGCGAATAAAAAAGATGCACTTTCCCGTCCTCGCCCCAAATGGGTGATGAACACCAAATAAAATAATCCTGTAATTGCAAAGAGCGACCAATCGGTTTCAATTTGAAATAGGGCGACTCCTTCCTATCTTTTTGGCCCCAGGTACTTGAGGGGAACAACGTTGTCATCCATAAAAATGCATTTGATTTTAAGAAGAACCTTCTATCCATTTGAATATGTTCCTTTCGCTGATTTACAATTTGGTTTAATAAGTATGCGCAATGTATGCGAATCAAGCCGTAAGATAATAAACCTAGTCAAGCCACCTATCCTGCGCTATCCTGCAACCGATTGCATTTCACATAAAAAAACCCACCCTTTTAGAACGGGTAGGTCAGATTGAGGTTTAATTATAAACAAAAATTAATAGCCTGGATTTTGCATGGCCTGTTTTTCAGCCGGTGTCAATGCAGCACCACTTTCATTGGTGGTTGCATCCAAGAAAGATTGCGGAATCGGTCGATAGTAATGTATCTCTGGACTAAATACTGTATTTCCCCGTACATAACCATCGTTGAACGCTTTCCATCTAGCTTCCAATGTTTTAGTGCGGGCTAGATCTTCCCAGCGATACAGTTCACCACACAATTCACGTGTACGTTCGTTTAGCAAGAAGGCCATCATTTTCTGCGCATTGCTTGTGGCGCCCAGTTTCTCATAAATTGGGGCATCAACTGCTGAGTTATAAATATCAGCGACAGAATTGATCAACATCTGTGTTTCCGAAGATGCCGTGGTCTTATCCATGTCATTATTGGATTCGTAATAGGAGTTTCCTTCCCAGTAGATTGCACCATCAGCCGAAAAGCCACCGCCTTTGCCGGCGGCGTATGAATTATTTTTATAGGCTTGTCCTCCATCGACATTTTTTGCGCGGTCTTCACCGTTTTTGTAGCCTGCCCGGCTCCGCAATTTATTAATCCACTGTATTGCATTCGCGTACTGCCCCTCCCCCTTACGGATATATGCTTCAGCCACCATCAACACGTCTTCGGCCGAACGGGCCATAATAACATCCCGGGTGCCATTGGCAGAGGCTATACTAACCCGGTAGCCATCTCTGAACTTGGAGAGCGCCACATAGCGTGATTGTACGCCATAGTAACCATTATTTCCATGTTGCCCCACCCAAGCTTGTGGTTCTCCCTGAAAGTAACGCACAAAAGTATGTGTATTTTGCATCACGCCATTCTTCAATACGCCTGTTGCATCACTTGCGACAGCTTTATAGCGTGTATCGCCAGCGTTGTTGACAATATATTTAATACCCAGCTCACCACCTTTGAACCGCTTCGCCCCAGCAACAGTGCCCTCAGGACCAAGTGCTGCATTAGCTGCAGTCCATACAGGTGCATTAGCGGTATTATTGGCGCCATACATCGTAATAAAGGATTTCCAGAAGCGCGAATCATTGACACGATCAAAGACATCTAAGGTATAGTTTGTAGTACGTGCATACGAGAATTCCCGATCGCCAGAGATATCACGGCTTGTTCCTGCTAAATCTTGATAAACTGCCGGGTAATAGAGATGGATTTGATTCCCATAACGCCCCCAGGTCGCCTGATCATCGGAGAACTGTGCCGATAGAACAACCTCAGATACTTTTTCGTTAGCACTATTGGCTTTTTGATAATCCCAAAGTTTTACGTAGTCATCCACCAAGGGGTGTGCTGCAACAACTTCTGTTCCGTATTTGATAACCGCATCCAGGTCTTCTGCGGTATATTTTGAATTCCAGGCGGCATATAATTCACTTGCGCGGGTCAATCTGGCTTTAGCCACGTAATGTGCCGCGGCTGATTTGGTTACACGTCCAAATTCGGTGGCCGAAGCAGGCAACAATGTATAGGCCTGTTCAAGATCCGAAATGGCCTGCGCAAAACAAGCATCTTCCGACGCTCTGGTGAAATAGGATTCAACTTTTGTCGTTGGGGTCAGTTTTAAGGGTACACCGCCAAACTGTACAATCAGCTGTAAGTAGAAATATCCCCGCATAAAGTATCCCTCGCCAAGACGTGTGTTATAATTGGCATTGGATTTATCATAATACAGCGGTACATTTTGAATCAGGGTATTGGCAGATTCGATACCACTATACATATTGTCAAATACAGGTTGGATATTTCCGCCACCATAAGTTGATTCAGCGGGATTAAGATCCATGCTATAACTATTAAAGCTTGGCGAAGGATTGTTTGCATCCGTAAACTCATCTACCCCAAGATTAAATAGGGCCATCCCCCAGGTATAATTATACTTAAATTTCAACTTAGAGTAAACACCGGTGGCTAGATCATCCAGTCCTGCCTGTGTTTTAAAATATTCCGTATCCGGGATGGTAATCTGCTCCTCTTTTAAAAAGTCTTTGCTACATCCATTCAATACCAGCAATCCAGCAGCACCAAAGATGGAAGCAATTAATATTTTATAATTTTTCATGAGAGTCAATTTTCTTAAATCTTTTTGCTTCTTAAAATCCTATGTTTACACCGATCACTACTCCTCTTGTCGTAATTGACGAACCGGGTTGTGTCCTATTATTATCATAGCTTGCCAAATCCGGATCCAAGAAATCTACTTTTGAATACAACATTGCCGGGTTCATGATCTGTGCATAGACTTTAAAATTACTGATGCCAAGTTTTTCTACTTTTGCTTTGGGAAAATTGTACCCCAAACTTACATTCCGTAATTTAATAAATGACCCATCGCGGTAGTTCATGGAAGAATTCCAGGGATCCGCAGCTTCGCCATTTGATCCCGGTTGATAATATTCTGCATCTTCGTTGACGCCAGGGACAAAATAATCCAATTTACGCATCATAAAGCGTCCCCCCAAAGTTTCTGCACCAGTATTGATGGTATGTCCCCAACGTGAGAAAATAAAGAAAGACAAGTCAAAATTCTTATAGGTGAATGTATTCATTATCCCACCGGACCATTTTGGGCGATAAGAGCCCAAAATCTGCCGATCATAATTTCGGTCTACTTTACCATCGGGCACACCGCCGGGACCACTGATATCCTTCACACGGATCTGTCCGGGTTTAGCACCGTATTTTGCAGCTTCTTCTGCTTCGGAGGTCTTCCAGATGCCGTCGTAGACCATGTCATAAGGGACATTTATCTCTTGACCTACGATCCAGTTATTGGTTAAGTCTTCTTGCAGTCCATTATTTAGTTCTAGAATCTTATTTTTATCTTTTGACCAAGTTAACGTTGTATTCCACTGGAAATTGTCATTTTTAATGTTGACGGTGTTCAATTGAAAATCAATCCCCCATCCGGATGTTTTCCCCACATTTGCCAAAGTCGAACGAAATCCCAGCACAGGATTTAACGTCATGTCAAGCAAGAGGTCATTCGTTTTCGTTTTGTACATATCCAAACTACCGTTGATGCGATTATTCAGAAATCCAAAATCAATTCCTGCATTATATTGCGTGGTACGCTCCCAACCTAACTCTGGATTTGCCATTTTTTTGGGGCTCGCAGCAGAAGGATCCGAAGCGACATACCCCGGTGTTGAATTTGTTGCGCTCCAATTATAAAAATTTTGCGTCAATCCTCCTTTTGTTTCATAAGGGCTAATTGCAGCATTACCTACTATACCTGCTCCCAAGCGTAATTTTAAGGTGTTGATAAATCGGGCATCTTTCATAAACTCTTCTTGGTCAATGCGCCAGGAAGCTGCTACAGATGGGAATGAACTCCATTGGTGACCTGGTGCCAATACCGACGAGCCATCCCATCGCACAAAAGCAGTCAACATATAACGGTCTTTATAGCTATAGTTTGCACGGGCCATATAGGACTCTCTTTGCTCCTCTAATAGACCTGTTCCCCAACTGCCGATAAAGCCTCCAGAGTTAATATTATACCATAACTCCCGTGCACTATAGACATCTGTCGCACGCATATCGCTCGTTTCAACATTTCTTTTCGATGAACTCTGCAATAAGGTAATGCCTAAATGATGATCTGTTCCAAAGTCGCGATCGTAGTAAATCAAATGATCCAAGGTCCAAGAAAGATCTCGACGCGTGGAATATCTTACCGCATTATTTCCATCCCCATTAATCCCTTCCGCGGCATTTGCCAAGCCCGAACGGTTATATCTAAACTCCGGTCCAAATTGCACGCGATATTTCAACCCTTTCAAAGGCTCATAAATCTGTCCAAAATCCAATTGGCTAAAGAAACTACCATTCGCACCAAAAGTCTGCCGTTGATTGGTATTGTGTTCCAATTCATTCACCGGATTGATGATATTGATATCACCTGCGGCAGGGTTTCTCAGGTAGTTCCCATTCTCATCATAGGGTACTGTCCAAGGCAACATTCCTCGTAAAGCACTGTAATAATCACCTGCTCCGGTAACCGATTTGGAAAAGTTGTACCCGTAATCTTGATCTGAGAAAAACGCATTTAGGGAGGTTCCCATGGTAAACCATTTGGTCGGAGTCGCCTCAAAACTTACTTTTGAGGTGTAACGATTAAACTTTTGACCAGGTTGTGTTGCATCTTGCTTCAGATAGCCAAATGAACCATAGCCTTTCGAATGCTCACCACCTCCAGAGACACTTAAGGTATGTTCTGTCGATAAGGCATTTTTACGCCCAGCATCAGCCCAATCGTAGTTCCCTACCAATCGCGGATCCCAAACCGTATTATTATTGGTCCAACCTTTGGCAATATTGGCCCAGGAGGCTGCAACAGACCCCCACTTTGAAAAGTCATTTGTATAATTAGGTGTTGTGGTTCCAAATTTTGCCAAACGTGCATAATCCAACCATTCGGCAGCATTCATATACGCTGTGACGTCATACATCTTTTCGAGTGTTGCTGTACCGGCATAATTTAATACCAAACGACCTTTTTTCCCTTGTTTGGTTGTCACCAAGACCACGCCATTCGCTCCGCGCGAGCCATATACAGCTGTTGCAGAAGCATCTTTTAAGACATCTATAGTCTCTATATCACTGGGATTAATATTGTCAATGCCACTGGCCTGCAATACCATCCCATCGACTACATAAAGTGGCCCCTGATTTGCAGTGATCGACCTGACACCTCTTATCGTGATATTACCCGTTGTACCTGGCCGTTGTGTCGATGTAATATCAACACCCGCAACCTTGCCCTGCATCGCCTGTAATGCATCTTTTACGGGCATTGCTTTCAGTTCTTTTTCGCCCACACTCGCTATCGAACCCGTCACATCTTTCTTTTTCATGGTGCCGTATCCAACCACAACGACTTCGTCCATGACATCGACCTTTTGTGTTAGAACTACATGGAAGCTATTTTGACTACCCACAGAAATTTCTTGGGATTCAAAACCAAGGCTTCTAAACGCCAATACATCAGACGGGAGTGCATTGATGGTAAATAAACCGTCGGCATTGGTCTTTGCCGTCATCGCTTTTCCTTTTACCTGTACCGTCACACCCTGGATAGGTGAACCTTTTTCATCATTTACCTTTCCAGTCCTAGTGGTTTGAGCAAATAAATTTAATGTACACAGCATCGCCACAAATAGCAAAAAAGTGTACTTCTTTACCTGATGATCAAACCTAATTGTTAAATAGTTTATCATTAAAGTATTATTTAGGTATTATATTATTCTTTCCCTTGTTGATCTACGGTAGTGAAAATCGATTTCGTTATACGAGACAATAAAAAGCTATATGATCTTTATGTATTGTTTTATTAGGATAATTGGCTAAAAAAGATAATCAGAATTCCGCTAAGGCTTATAATCTTGGCTAAAAATAACAGGATGATTTGTAATAACCATCCTGTTCAATCCTGTCATTAGCTGGCGCCAAAAACAGAAAAAGTATGATCAATATCCGGGGTTCTGTGTATATAGTCCGGGGCTATTGTCGAGTTCGGATTGTGGCACAGGGTAAAGCACATAATTGACTTGAAAATCTGACATTTGCTTTGCGACGTCCTCTTTCGTGATCCAAGCTTTCATGACAGATTCGACCGTCCCACTACGGATAAGATCAAACCAACGCAACCCCTCCCCAATAAACTCCCGTCTTCTTTCGTCCATTAACTGCGTTTTAGTTACATGAGCTAGCTCTGTTGTCAATCCAGCTCGTTTTCGGATTTGATTGACAACTGCATCCACATCCGATGTTGTTGAACCAGAAGCACCATTCAATACACATTCCGCTTTTAATAGCAACAGGTCAGTATAGCGAAACACGATGTAATTAATGGGCCAATCCATTCGATTTGCCGGCACTTTGGTCACATCAACAAATTTCTTAACAAAAGATCTTGTTTCAACAACATTACCATAGGTATATCCTTGCTGAATACTGAATGTTTTCCTGCTATCACTTGCATCGTACAATTTAAGCAAGTCATCAGATACAGGTCTAATCGTTAGGCCTCCTTGTGTGGCCAGTCCAAGTGAATTGAACCAATTGTCTGGCACGAGTACCCAAGGAAATGTTGCCCCAACAACAGGGTTAGCGCCACTGGAATACTCTATGTTGAAGATCACTTCCTTGTTGCGTTCATTACCATAATCAAACACGCTATTATAGCTGGTCAATAGACTAAATTCATTGCTATTGATCACATCGTTGAACTGCTCCACAGCTTTCGCCCATTCATTGCTGTTCAAGCCCGCTCCTTGAACACCCAATGTAGGTCCTGATCGCGTCATATAAACCAATCCCAGCAACATTTTTGCTGCATATTTATTGGCCCGGCCTTTATCTACGGCTGCATAGGCACTGGGGGCTGGAAGCGCATTAATAGCCTTGTTCAGATCTTCAATAATCAGGGCATACAGCTCCTCCACGTTGCTACGTCCAATATTTTTGGCTTGACTGGCAGATACCACCTTGTCGATCAATGGCACCTTTCCGAAGTATCTTATCAAATCAAAATAAAAAAATGCACGCAAAAATTGGGCTTCGCCTTCCATTCTATTGCGAAGATTCGCATCCGCGATGGCTGTTGCGCCATTTGCCGTAAGTTGTTCCAAATAGTTGTTTACACGAAATATACCGTTGAAATTTGTTTGCCACGCTTCTATTACATAGGGATTACTGGCAATTGTTTTATGAAAACTATTGATCCCTTCCCAATCACGTACCCCGCCATCCGACACGGCGTACAAATTGTCAGATCGTGTCTCCGACAGATTCATCAAGCGGTCTGGATATTCCCGTGTACTATTATATATGGCGTTCAGTCCTTGAACAAAATCATTCGTAGTCTTAAAGTATGTATCTGAAGTTGCACTCGAAATCGGCTGCTGGTCCAAATCCATTTTGCAAGATCCCAATAGACCTGCTATCAACAAAAATATACTCAATTTTTTCATTGTCTTAAAAATTTACGTTTAAACCAAATGTTACTGTCTTGGGAATTGCCAAGCCTCCATAATCGCCCGCTTCGGGATAATCAGCGCTTCCGCTGAGATTTGTATTTGAAGATTCTGGATTTACACCACCATCATATTTGTCCTTTCCCCAAAAATTCTCCAATGTCACGAATAAACGGACTAAGCTAAGTTTGGATTGATTCCCCAATTTTAGGTCTTTTATATTATAGCCTAAAGTCACATTCCGTAGGCGCCAATAATCAGAAGAATACAACCAATCTGTATTTTTAATCCGTCCGAATGTTGAATACGCCTTTCCCACACGGCCTTCTCCCGGATCCTCTTCTGAACGCCATCTATCCCGATAAAACCCAAGTGCATTGTCCGATGACCCCTGACCGGTGCGTCCCAATGCCCGTCCCAATAGGGAATAGATATGACCTCCATTTTGGCCTTGGAACATGAAACTCAGGTCAAAATTTTTATACTTAAAGTTGTTGGTTATTCCCCATACATAACTTGGGTTTGGATGTCCCACTATTACGCGGTCATTGGCATCGATCACACCATCAGCATTTGCATCTACATACTTTGGATCACCTGCATTTTGGCTACCATACAATGCAGCCCCGGCATCAATGTCTGCTTGGCTCAATATACCATCTTGTTTAACCACATAAATACTATACATCGGTTCACCAACCCGTAAAAGGCTATGTTGGATATCAAACGAAGACGGAATTAAGATTTCTCTTTGCTCACCATCAAGTTTTGTTACCTTATTGGAATTATGACTGATGTTAAAAGAGGTGGACCACGAAAAATCCGATTTTCTGATCTGATGGGAAGTGATCTCGAAATCCCAACCTTTACTTTTTACTTCGCCGGCATTATCTAAATAGGAAGGAAAACCTGTTGCCAACATGGAAGGCACATTCAACAATAGATCACTGCTCTTACGCGTATACCAGTCAAACGATCCCGTAATACGGGATCCCAACAGGCCAAAATCCAATCCAACATCATAAGTTCGGGATTTTTCCCATTTTAGGTCCGGATTAATGATATTGCTTGGCGCCTGTCCGGATGCCGAAAGGCCATTTGACGAATAATTATAAAAGCCCAATAAGGCAACGCTGCTGTAATCTCCAATATTATTATTTCCAGATTCACCATAACTTCCGCGCAATTTCAGCTCATTGATAAAATTGATTGGTTTCATAAAATTCTCCTCTGACAAACGCCAACCCATGGACAGTGATGGGAACCAACCCCATTTTGTATTGGATCCAAAACGCGATGAGCCGTCCCGCCGAATACTACCAGACAGCAAATATTTACCATCATAGGCGTATTGAACCCGTCCAAAATAAGACAGTAAGACGCTCTGTGTGGCCCCTGTTGAAGCCACCGTAGCGACTGCGCCATTCAAAGTTGTTATGGAACTATTGGTATAACCTCCCTGTGAGGTGATGGAAGAGGTTTCCAATTTATCAAAATTATAGGCTTGTCCCAATAAAGCAGTAATATCATGTTTGTCAATATTGAAATGATAGTTTAAGGTGTTTTCATTGACAAAAGTTTGCTTTCGATACACACTATTGGATCCATAGGTCGCTTGATTCGGGTTGTTGGTTCGATTGGCCAAAGTTCCGCCTACGGTATAGGGCTGAAATCTATTGCTTCGACTATCGGTTTGATCCAAATTGACCGTAGTCTTAAAATTTAAGTTCTCCAGGATATTGTACTGTCCATAAACTGTCCCCAATAAACGTGAAATTTTGTTTTCCCCGACATAATAGTTCAATTTTGCAATCGGATCATTTGTTGATGTGCTCCAAGGATATTTTTCGTTGTCAAAAACGTTCACCGTTCCTGCAGGATGATCCTGAACCGGTGACATCGAATAAATCTGATGCATAATATTATCCTTTCCTTCCACACCGGGGTCATTTCCTATTGAATAAGTAGGCGCTAGGTTTAAACCGAATGCGAATTTTTTATTCGGTTTCACTTCGACGTTAGCGCGGGCTGTATAATTTTTATAGTCCAATCCTTTCACAATACCCTGTTGATTGAGATAATTCCCCGAGACATAATAATTGACAAATTCTGTCGCTCCCGAGGCGGCAACCTGGTAATTTTGGATCAGTCCTTTTCGATACGCTTCATCCTGCCAATTTATGAGATAAAGTCCGGGATGTCCAGGTTCCAACCAACGGTCGTCATACATATAAGACGTATTATAAGTTCCATCGGCGAGCCCCAATATCTTCCTTCGTTCGGCATTGCTTTGGCTTGCCAACCGTCCTGTACCTGAGGCTTCCCATTGCGCATTGATCATCTCCACCGCTCTATCAATCCATTCCTCACCATTCAACATATCCAATTTCTTATAAGCCTCAGAAATGCCAACGTATGAATTGAGGCTTACTTTGGCCTGGCCACTCTTTCCGCGTTTTGTGGTGATCAGAACAACACCATTTGCCGCCCGGGACCCATAAATTGCAGCTGCAGATGCATCTTTTAAGACCTCCACCGATTCAATATCGTTGGGGTTCATATTGTCCAAAGGATTTCCCGAGGCATAGTTTCCCGAACCATTCTGTGCTGCCGTTGATAAGGGGAAACCATCAATAACGTACAAGGGTTCACTACCAGCAGTAATAGAACCCGATCCCCTGACCTGAACACTTAACCCTTTTCCGGGAACACCTGTGGATTGCTTGACCCTTACCCCAGACATCTGTCCGATCAAGGCCTGATCAACACGCGCAATAGGCCGCTCGTCGAGGTTTTCTGCATTAAATTTTGAAACTGGAGCAATAAGATTAGTTCGTTTTTGGGACCCATAGCCAATGACAACGACTTCATCAAGCGATTCTTGCTTGGGCGTCATATTCACCTGCAAAAAAGAGAGGTTGGATACGTTTAAGGTGTTAGTGAGGTATTCTATCGAAGTGAAGGTAATTTTATCTCCTGGCTTGGCAACGATACCAAATTCACCATTTTGATTGGTTGTTCCACTACCTTTGCCGTTCACATGGATTGTCACTCCGCTGATAGGCTGACTTTTATCGTCAACAACTTTCCCCTTCAGTAGTTCTTGAGCGTATAACACCTGAGTCAAAGCCAACTGGGTCATTACTACGGTACCATATCGTAAGATATTTTTCATGGATTGAAGTTTAAATTGTTATTTGTGATTTATATTGGTTACTGGAAGTTATAGTATCCCTTTAAACTAACTATCCTGAACTTACAGGCTCACATGTATCCAGTATGTTACAGAAATCAAAAGGCCCCATAAATGGGGCCTTTTGATAGTTATTATTTTTCAATAATGTAACAAGTTTATCTTCTTTTCAATCCAATCGAAGCTCCATATAAGCTTCTTGTCCTGGTGAAAAGTTGACCAGCCAGTTATAATCTACAACGACAGATCCAATCGTTTTCACTTAATAACTCCACAAAGTCACAGGTCCAATCAGACCGCTTTCCATTGGCTTCCATTCACTGGCATCAAAATCTTCATAATTGATATTCACAAAGTTGATTTCGTGATAATTACGCCAGGGAACTTGTTTCCGGTCCAGATAGCTGATACGGTTTGCCATTAAGTTGGCGACCTCAATACGAATCTTGTTTTCGCCATTGACCAGCAATCTGGTAATATCCTGTTGAAACGGAATTGACCATAACACCCCCGCATCCTTTCCATTGATATACAGCCTGGCGCTTTCCGCAACACGCCCAAGCTTCAGCAGATAGGATTTTGATTGATCCTTATGGATGGAAAATGTTGTCTCATAGGCCGCTGTACCCGAAAAATTAAGGGCGTCTTTATCGCCCCATTCCGTCCAGGAAGAGAGGTGATCAAGCTTTTGGGGCTTTGGTAAAACCGGTCCCCCAGTAGTAAAACTCACTTTCCAAGCACGGTCTAATTGAGCCACTTGCGTGGATTCGTCCTGATAGTGGAAAGGTTCTTTGGCCTGTTGCTCCGAGGCCAAGACTATCCAGGAATAACCCGATGGAATCTGCACCCGAATTTTCCCATCGATCGATGGCAATTGAAAAGTCCGTCCAGTCTGCGGATCCATTAAAGAATAATATTTAGCTTGCGCATGAAGTGCGATCTTCTGGTCCACGGTCTGTCCACTGTGATTGACCAAATAATAATAAGTGTCCTTACCCGCAACTCTGCGTAAAAACTTCAGCCCCGTCTGGTTAATCCGTTCGGGTACTATCTGTTCAGTTTCAAGTGCTGAATTGACATCCGTCGTCAAATAGATTTTGCCTTGTCCAAAAGCTGTGTACTGATTTGCCTTGTCCTTCTCAAAACCTAAGGATGCGATTAATGTATTGAACAGTGCACGACGTTCCTCTAATTGGCCGTATCCAGGAACCGCCTGAGGTAATTGTTGGAAGATGACAGTTGCCCCTTGGTTGGCCATTTCCAGGATTTTCTGCAGTGTCACTTCCGAAAAATAATGACAGGCAGGAATATATATTGCCCGATAGGGGGTTGCTTCCTTCGAAGTTTGTAATTTCCCGTCATTTACTGTAGTTCCCGCCAGAATTTTATCGGTGGCAAAATCAAAGCTATACCCTCGTTTCTGTAGCTGCACACTCTGTTTATAAAATTGTGTAGGATGTAACCACTCGTCAACATCATGGACCTTCAGCGCCTTATCCATCCCTTTGGCATTGTTCCAAATATCATAAATAGGCCAATATACCAGCAGTTCATTGTCGGCACGGCTGGACTGTAGGACGGATTGAACGCGGGTAATATATTGATTCAACCCTGTAAGATGATCCCAAAAAGAATTTTGCGGCACAAAATTAACGGAAGCATAAAACAGCCATCCCGGAAAAGGCACATTTTTGGGAGAATAGGTTGTTCCATGGTAGAATACATGATTCACGCCAGCGAGGAATAGCTGCTCGACTTCGGGTTTCGTCTGTGATAAGGAGGTTTTAAAATGTTCCGTCAGCCAAGTGAAAGTCTCTGAAGAAGTATATTTTTTACCGTATACATTTGTCGCCGATGTCGCAAATTTGGCCATCATGGGATCCGGATCCACATTACGGATATCAGCAGTATCGCGTCTTAAACCAGGAATATCAAAACTGCTGGATCCAAAGGTTTCACACTCCGCAATATCTGTATCGGCATATAAATCGATCAGGTTCCCTGGAGATCCATGGGCTTGATTTTTCGAAATCGCCTTATAGCGATGGGCAAAACCCGTAAATAGAATCAAAAAATTTCGGGCAAGCAGTGCATTCACAACCTCCCGATAATCAGATTTTAGGCCTGCTGTTTTAGCTTCATCCTTACCCTTGCCTGCAAAATCTAGTAGATTATCTTGTAGTTTGTATCCTTTTATCCGTTCGAATGAATGCAAAAAATCATCCGTCCAATTTGCCCCGTATACTTCGTAGCTATCGTTAAAAAAAGCACGCACATGCAATGGTTGGTCCCTAAAGGCGTCGGCAAATCTCTTGAAATAAGATCCTACGGATTGCTGCCCAAGGTGATCCAGCGTATAGCCCTCGCCACCCGGTGCTGCACGTTTGACTTTTTGGCCTGTCCTGCCTGAAAATACAGCCAATAAACGGATATCAGTAGGTGCTTCCCAGGTTCCAGTAGTCTTTGCAATATAATCATCCAGCTTAATCTCGCTATTGTCAGATCTAAATGCCCGTAAAGCCTGCAGCAAGAAATAATGTTGTTTAGGATCCTTAGGTTTTAGGGGAAACGTGATTTTTTCACCTTTTTTCAATTCAAATTCATCCAGGATTAATTTGGTAGCAGCCTCCTTTTGTTTGATTTGAGGTCCCCCGAATGGCCAGCCCGTACCCAAATTCATGTCTACTCCCATGCCCAGCGCACTGGCTTTGTCCGTTGTTAAAGCTAACATATTCATCCATTGTGGTGAAAGAAAGTTCAGGTATTTGGATTCAAAGCCTTTAGCCCCATAAATCGGTGTTATCTCGACACCACCAAATCCACTTTTTTCAAATAAGGTCAATTCACGTTCGACATTAGGTCGGTCTACAGCTGAACCAAGCCACCACCAACGTGTCCAAGGCTTCATTTCTTTGGTTACTGCTGGCCATAGATCTTGTGCTATACTTCCACCGGTAACCAACAGATTACAGGCAAGCAATAGTGATGTATAAATTTTTTTCATGTTAAAATTCGTCTAATCCATGTGAAAAACCTTCTTTAAATTTACCGATACTGGAGAATGATCAGCATGTACTTCCATAATATCATGCATATAATCCCACCATTGCTGTACAATAGCTTCCCTGCCCAATTCTTGTGAAGAATGCCCCGCTAAATATTGAACAGCAAATAACGTATCTGTTTCTTCATCCAAAAAAATACTATAATCAGACACGCCGTTTTCGCGCAATAAGGTGATTAATTCTGGCCAGATCGTGTCATGCCTGCGCTTGTATTCCCCGGACATACCTGGTTTCAGTTTCATCTTAAATGCTATTTTCTCCATCTCATTTATGTATTGAACTGTTTTATTATTACCATATTCTTAATTGGCTAATACCTGATGAATATCGGCTTCAATAATACTCAAGGTACCTTTGGCATTGTCATCATTACGAGCCACCCCATCATCAAGTTTCTTACCACCCATTTCCACCTGATTGTTTTCCTTCGCTGTAAACGGTGCGTTTTTAAGTTTTATGGTTACCTTTCCGCCCTTAGTACGCGGAAATGAAAGTGTACAGTAGCCTAATGTAACAGCTGTATTTCCATCAAAAACTAGCTTGTCGTCTACGAAAACCTCTAATGGATAGGATCTTGATCTAAAATTATTCAGTTTCAGATCGATTTCATCAATATTGGATTTTTCCTGTAAGGTGTATGTAATCCAAGCAGTACCTAACTGACCATCATTGACCCAATCGGATAGCTCATTGTCATCGAAGGACTGTCCCACCTTGTCTTGGTTAGCTCCAGCGGTAGCTGTACGGATTTTAAGACTTTTTTTCAGCTGCACCAACGTAGGTTTCGTTGGACTTGGTCCCCGCTCTAAAAATGAAGGTAAATTTTCATTAGATTCTTTTATAAAATAATTCTCTATCGTTCTGATGGGTTGCACCATCCAGGTAACCGAATCGGATAAAAGGCCTTCAGACACTGCTTTCAATACAACCCTACCCGGTTTATCGTACTGAGTACGAAGTAATACACGGTTTATACCAGCCTCAACGGGAAGTGATCTGGCCAAAATATAATTGTCGGGTCCCTGTGCAATTCCACCCCGCCAATCCATTGGTCCATCTACGTTGAAATCAATCATATTTGAAGCCAATGGGCAGCGTAAACCATTTTTATCAAGCACTTCAACTTCGGCCAATACCATATCGTTTCCATCCGCAAAAAGACCATTTTTACCATGTTGTGCCGTCAAACGGATTTTATACGGTTCGCCTGCGGTTTTAAGCTCCTTTGTATTCAATAATTCCCCTTCTTTGTTGAACGATTTCGCAGTCAATACGCCGGCCTCAAAATCAACAGCTGGAAAACGGTACAGAAAATCATATCGCTTTTCTGCCGCTCGCTGTACCTTACCGTTCACAGCTAATTCTACCCGGTCAGCAGTCGAAACGACCAATACATCTTTTTTCGTTCCGGCAGCATAGTTCCAATGTCCCACCAGATACAAACCTGTTGGGTCGGGGGTAATCCAGCCATCCCACATAACCTGATGGGCAAAATAAGCATCTTTAGGAATACGCATGGCATCTACTTCGCCACTTCTTCTGTACTTCTCTTTTCCCCGAAAATGGGTATTGGAATCCGAAAAAATAATATTGACGCCGCCAGAATTCACTCTATCACCAGTTCCTGGACGCATTTTCCAATATTCCCACCAGCGATGGACAGCTTCAACAACATAACTATCTTGGTTTCTGTTATAATCACTGGCATCTACACCTTTATAAAGCGGTCCTTCACCATCCTTATGAAAAGGATAACTCAATTCATCCCAATATTTACGTAAGGCCTCATCCCGCATATATTCGGTTGCGATCATGGGGTGCCGTGCACTTTTATTGATATACAGCATTTCACCACCATATTCAGCTAGCTTACTATCCAGCATTTCACGTGAGCCAATTGCCCGTCCACCAGCTGGGTCATATTGATCACGAATGGCCTTCATCTCCGCCATATGTTCCTCCGAAATCGACTCGTTTCCACATTCATAAAACAAGACACTTGGATTATTCCGATAATAAATAATCGCATCACGCATAAGTTCTGTTCGCTGTTCCCAAGGTCTACCTTGCGTATCTTTTTCGGCATCTCCAGCAGGTAGCATCTGCATCAATCCCACACGATCACAGGATTCAACATCCTGTTTCCAAGGTGTTACGTGCATCCAGCGAACCAGATTGGCATTGCTCTTGACCATCAGTCCATTGCTAAAATCACTTAACCAAGGTGCTATAGATAGGCCAACGGCAGGCCATTCATTACTGGTACGCTGCGCATAGCCCTTCATCATCAAAACTTGGTCATTGAGGTAAACCATTCCATTCTTGAAAGCCGTTTTTCGAAATCCTGTTTTCGTCTGCACAGCATCTATAATTTTATTATCCTGTACGATTTTTGTCGTAACCGTATAGAGATAACCATAACCCCAGCTCCAAAAATTAACCTGATCCAAAGCTGCACTCATAGTCAATTGTTGTGTTTGATTGGCAGGAAGATTGAGCTCTTTTGAAAAAGTTTTCACCAACTTTCCATCGGCATTACGTACTTCGGCAACAAAGTTGACCAGGTTCGACTGCTGGGTTTCATTTTTCACCTCGGAAGAAACAAAAAGATCCATTGTCTTTTTAGGGATGTTCATGTTCTTCGCATACACGTAAACACCCGTAGTCTTTAAACTGGAATATAAGGGTAGGGTCTGATAAATTTTGGAAGTAAAGTGGATCCATACATTTTTTGGAATTCCACCATAGTTCGCATTAAAGTTTTTATCGTTCCATTGATACGTGCTGTTTGTTGTTTTTTCACGATAGCTCCAGCTGTTGTCTATCCGTATAGCTAAGGTATTTTCGCTGTCGCGATCAATCAGATCCGAGATATCAAACCCTGCAGCCATGACACCATTTTCATGGCGACCAATAAATTTTCCGTTGAGATAAAAGTCTCCGCCAAAGCGAATTCCTTCAAATTCCAAAAAGACCTTATCAGAAGTTACTCCCTTGAGGACGTTAAACTTTTTTCGATACCAAACAATATTTGCCGAATGGTCATGGATAGCTTTAGCGAAAGCTTCATCTTCATTCCATGCCTGAGGCAAGACAACTTGTTTCCATGCACGATCATCGAATTCTGCGGCAGAAGCATTGCTGACATCGCCGATGTGGTAACGCCAGTCGGCGTTAAAACTAAGAGTCTTCCGGCCTGCTTGCGCATGCGTGCCGAATGAAAGCAGAAGGCAACAAAAAATAAAGAATAACTTTTTCATCATATGCTTTTTTAGGGCTAATAAGGATGCGGTTTTTTTTTGTTCATTGGGTAAATGGCTCCATTCCCATAATGAATCCTGATTGGCCAGGTTGTTGCCAGCAACCTGAATGAGATCGCTTATTTTGACAACATTTTATAAACCTCTGTGCCCCCTAATAAGAAACAGCCCAAACCATAATCTTCAAAATCCGGCTGGCTTGAAAAACTGACGGGCTGACCATCCTTAGGTTCTTTTCCCGTTCCTTGTAGATAGCCCAAAAAGCCCGAAGGGTGTACCGCTTCTGCGATCATTGCTTTCCATGCTTTTTCGACAACAGGTCGATATATTTTAGCGTCTAGAAATCCATGATTAATCCCCCAGGCCATGCCATAGACAAACAATGACGTCCCTGAGGTCTCGCGCCCGCCAAAATTACCAGGATCATGCAGACTGACGTTCCAAAATCCGTCCGGTCTTTGAATAGGGACAAGTGCTTCCATCAGCGCTTTATAATCGGCCATATATTCCGCCCGATGGGCTTCATTTTCCGGAATTAAAGAAAGTACCCTGACCAAAGCAGCTACGACCCACCCATTTCCACGTGACCAATAGCAATCCTCACCATTTGGTTCTTTGTAAGGCGGAACAAAATCCTTATCGCGCCACCAAAGTTTATCGGCCTTATTATATAGACCTCCACCTTCTTGTGTTTTTGAATGATGATACATTTTATACATGTAATCAAAGTAAGTTTGATCCTTGGTCATTACCCCCAATTTAGCGTAAATTGGCATGGCCATTTGTATTGCATCGATCCAAGTCCAATCGTCTACTTTTCCCGATTTGATTATGTAATCAATATTTGCTTTAATCTTTTGGATACGCTCAGGCTTCTGTTCAATCTCATAGAGATCCAAATAGGTTTGTCCACAAGCCTGGTCATCGGCATTTCGGGTTTCCAAACCATTCCGCATCCCCCAATCATGTTTATTTCCCCAATCTACAGCATAATCGTAGTAAGCTTTGTTTTTATCAATCTGATAAAGTGCCATGAGTCCTTCGTAATAAACGGCCCGGGTCCAGATATTACTCGGCCGCCAGCGATTGGTATAGATAGGCTTCCCTGTATCCGTCCATTTATTCATGAAATAACGATTGGTTAGCTGCAACGATTGAAGGACATCCTCAGCAGTTAGTTCCTTTTTCTGTTCGACGACTTTCTTTGTCGATGAACATGCTGAAAGACCAACAGCAATCAGTAAAATGACCGTATACATATTAAATAGTTTCATGCGCTGTCTGCTTTTTAATTTATTCATCACGGTTGCTCTCCTTTTTTTGTACAAGTTGTTCGTAGGATATCACACCAACTCTTTTAGCCCAATTTTCATAGATCTGAACCATTTCACTGTATATTTTTGGAGAAGAGGCTGACAAGTCTACGGTTTCACTTCTATCTTTTTCTATATCATACAGATACCATCTATTTTCAGGGTAGGAAGAGACAAGTTTCCATTTTCCCTTGCGCACAGCTTTGTTACCCTCATGCTCAAAACAAATTTCCCTGTCATTATCCTGCTGTTGTGCTGTCCATAGCGGAAGCAAGGACATTCCTTCCATCGGCTTAATCGTATGACCTGCATAGTTGTTAGGATAGCTTGCTCCTGACCATTGTGCTAAAGTTGGCATGATATCGATCAAATGGGCGGGCATATCAAATTGTCTCCCCCCTTGTAGGAACTTCGGGCCATAAGCGATAAATCCGGTCGCATTTCCCCCCTCAAACTCCCAATGCTTAAACTTTTTGAAAGGTGTATTACTGACTGCAGCGCCTTCGATTCCATAAGCGGTGAAAGAACGTGGGTGACTGGCAGGCAATTCATTTGCAGCCCTGATTTCTGCCGTAAATCCTGCGTTGCTTATCGTCTCATTGCTCGCTCCATTATCAGAAAGAAAGATAAAAACTGTATTTTCCAATTGCCCTACGGATTGAAGATAATCAACCAATCTGCCTACATTTTGATCCAATTCGTCTACCATTGCTGCATAGACAGCTATTTTTTCGTCCCATTTCACTTTTTCTTCCCAGCTGCAATCATTCCATTTACGCAATGCGGTATCCACAGGGGACAATTTGGTCGTTGGTGGCAATAATCCTAACTGCTGCTGCTTTTGAAAACGTTTTTTACGGATAACCTCCCAGCCTTCCATATACTTACCCCGATACTTTGCAATATCCTGCGGTTTGGCATGTAAAGGCCAATGGGGTGCCTGAAAAGCGAGGTATAGAAAAAAAGGATCCTCCTTTTTAGCTTCCAAATGCTCGCCAATGAAAGTCATGGCGTAATCTGTATAGGCATCCGAACTATAGTAATCTTTTGGCGGAACTATCGCTTCATTGTCCAAAGCGATCGTCAATGTTTGATTCGGTCGATAAGGTCGGTTTTCAAAGTAGCTATTTGCTCCATCAATCAGTCCATAATAGCGTTGAAATCCACGCTGTAGTGGCCAATTTTCTTTCTCCTGTCCGACATGCCATTTGCCAGCCATATAGGTACCATAACCAGCACTTTTCAAGAGTTCGGCCAAAGTCACTGAATGTCTGTTTAGAAATCCCTGATAAGTAGGAAAAGGGCGTTTATTCATCATATCACCAACCCCTGCCTGATGTGGATACAAACCTGTCAATAAAGAAGCCCGGGATGGACAACAACGTGAAGCGTTATAAAAATTAGTCATCTTGATGCCTTCTTTTGCCATCTTATCCAGATTTGGAGTTTGGATTTCAGCGCCAAAGCAACCCAAATCGGAATAGCCCATATCATCTGCCAGGATCAGCACAATATTCGGCCTTTGCTGCGCATGCAGTGTACATAGTGACAACAGAAAAAAGATACACAGTGGAAATAGTGGTTTCATCATGCTACATAAATTTCTTTAGCCCGATGTTGGGCTGTGCTTTCAATTGGTCAGCGACTAGTTTGGCGTTCAACAGTGCTCCCTCTTTGATCGTATGCGTCGCGTCCTTCGGATCAAAAAACGCAGTCTCAACTTTCTTTTTCCCCATGGTTTCATACTGGTCGATAACCAAGTCCTGTAACGGGATAAAGAATGCATTAGCCTGCTCGGCTGCTGCCTTAGCCCATAGGGCATAATCCGATCTGCGCACCTGGTTTCCTTCCCAGGCGTTGCGCGGAATGGGTGAACAGATAATTGCAGTGGCGCCTTTGTCTTGAATATTTTTTACAAACCGTCGTAAGTAGAAACCATAACTGTACACTACTTCATGTTGCTTCAATAGTGGATTATATACCTCCTGATAATCGTCACCATTCCCCCTTATCGTTCCACGAGCCCGCAAGGTATCCACAATGGGACTTGAATCATTATGTCCGAATTGCATAAGCACAAAATCACCCGGCTGTATACTATCCAGTACTTTCTGCCAGAGTTTTGGGTTGTTATAAAATGTTCGTGAACTTGTTCCACCAAGTGCACGATTCTTAACATTAATCTTATCGGATTTAAAATATTGACCAATAAAACTCCCCCATCCCCATTGTCCGTTTGAACCATTTCCCTGTCCATTTTTTACGGTGGAATCACCAATAATAAACAAGGTAGGTTTACGTTGCTGTTCCAAAAAAGACATGCTTATTAAAGCAAAAAGGACCGCAGCCCATGGCAACAATTTCAATTTCATCTTTGCTATTATTTAATATATTGAACTAACCGACTTTTAATCCTACGGAATCCTTCGACAACAGACAAGGCATTTTCTCGCGCCCCAGCTTTATTCGTATGGGTATGGTCACCCGGAAAATAGCTGGATTTTACGATGTCAGCGCCAAGCTGATCATATTTATCGGCAGTAATACTGTTCAGATCCAAAAAAGCGACTCCCTGCTCCACTGCAATCTGCTTTGCCCACAAGCCAAAGTCCCTGTCGGCCCGTTTCACCTTACCTTTATCATCCCATTGGTTACGCGGAATCATGGATACCAAAATGGGTGTTACCCCCTTTTTCTTTGCTACGATCACAAAACGACGAAGGTTTTCACCATAAGTACGCACAGTTTCTTTTTTCCCATTGCCCCAATCCAAAACAACAGAATCTTTACCAATACCGCGCAGTACACCTCGATATCCTTGTCTGCTGGTATCGGGCTTACTTCCTTCATTATGACCAAACTGAATCAGCAAAAAATCGCCAGGTTTGAATAAAGAGTCAACTTTTGCCCACCTTCCTTCTTTGACGAATGTGCGTGTACTACGCCCCGCCATGGCATGATTGTCCACACGGACGCGTGTCGTATCCAATAGTTCAGGGAGCAAGGTACCCCAGCCCCAATATCCCTTATTGCTGTTCTTAACTGTCGAATCACCGATAAGATAAATCGTCGGTCTATCTTGTTGCGTTGCAAAGGATAGTAAAAGAATCGCTACCCATGCCATTCCTATCCATTTTATTGTATGCTTCATTTGCTTACTTAGCTATCTTCTTCATCAAACAATCCAAATCGTATACTTCCAAATTTCTATTTTTTATGGGCAGGCACTACCAGCTGGATCTTCGGTTTGACCGGAGAATCCATTCCTACACCAAGATAATAGCTCGTATGTGGCGGTTGATTATAGGCCACATTCTGCCATGCTATACTCAAGCGATACTGTGGATCATGCATCAAGGTATATACACGTTGCTCCGTTGGGATCGTTGTTGTATAGATACGTAGATGCTGGTTATCATCCGAACGCAGGATCAATTCCTCACGCCAGTCGCCAAAGATGTCTGCACTTAGATTGGGGGTACTTTTAGTGCCATTGATGGATGATGCGCCCATCGCCGTAAAGATCCGTTCCGTTTTCCCATTTTTATATTTTTCAATATAATTGCTATTTAAAAGTTCCCGGCTCAAATCAGCATCCCACCAAATCAAAAAATTGGTCGATCTCGGAGCCGGTCCTACCCTATTTCCTTTAGCATCATACATATCGCTAGATCCCTTCCACCACAGGTATGCCCCTTTATGATCGGGGTCAATATTTGCAGCAACACCTCGAGGGACATCTTGATCTACCGCATTTTTAAATAATATGGTTCCTGTTTTGGCATCCAACAAAGCCACTCCTGTCCCTTTTCGGCCGCCTTTCAGTTCATGAATTCCAAAAATCTCCAGCCCGTGTCTTTCAGGATCCAAATCACCGACATGCAAAGCATCACCATGCCCTAGCCCCGTACTGTATAGCCCTTTTCCACTATCATCAATAACCATCGAACCAAAGACAATTTCATCTTTGCCATCCTGATCGACATCCGCAACCGTGAGATTGTGATATCCCTGACCAGAATAAGGGTCTTTACGAACTTTACTATCGAATACCCAACGGCTTACTAATTTTTTATCGTTGAAATCCCATGCTGCCAGGGCTGTGCGTTCATAATATCCTCTAGTCATGACAACACTGGGGTGTACGCCATCCAAATAGGCCACACAAGCTAGAAATCGATCGCTGCGATTGGCCTTTGTATCCCCCCATGAACGTAAATCCCCACGTTCAGGCAGATAATCTACCGTACTCAGGGCTTTACCCGTCAGTCCATCAAATACGGTTAAATATTCAGGTCCTTGCAATATACGGCCAACAGTCCGAGAATTTAATACGGTATCACGCCAATCGGCCTGAGCATCACCAATAACATTTCCCAGCCCATCTTTCGTACCGTCGGCGGTTTTACAGACCAGCTCTGCACGGCCATCACTGTCGAGGTCATACACCATAAATTGGGTATAATGTGCGCCTTCCCGGATATTTTTTCCCAGATTGATTTCCCATAGAAAAGTTCCATCAAGTTTATACGCTTGAAATATAGGTTCTGAAGTAATCCCATTGTGGGCATTGTCGTGTCCAACACCAGTCTGATGAACAATAAGTTCATACGTTCCGTCACCATCCAAATCGCCCACAGAAACATCCCCAGGTGTGTATCCTTTGGGAGTTCGCAATGGAATATTCAAGTATTGTTGTACTTTTTGATCTTTGAACAAGGTCAGTTTAGCGACTTCTTTCTCTTTTCCTCCGGCTACAATATCCAAAATGTAAGTTACATCTTGATTCAAATCGACCTGATCGTCCAAAAAATTAGTTCCTTTAACCAAAGGCGAAGCATTCAGTTTTTCTGGTTTACCATTCCCCTCCTTTCTATAAATGGCAAAGGCAGCATCAAAATCGTCAGTACCAAGCAAACGCCAGCTTAAAAAAACGGAGTTGTCCGTAGCTTTTACACCGACCATCCCCCGATCCAGAAACTCCATCTTGCGTTGGCCTGAAACGGCAAGGGAACCGATCAGCGCTCCTGTCAAAAGAAAAAGTTTTGTCTTCATCATTCAAGGACTAAGTCACAGCAATATACTGGTACAGTATACTATTGCTTTTTATTATTAACAGTTACATTATTTAGGATAAAGTTCTTCACATATTCCTTGTGAATCAGGGGATCTTTGGCTGCACGGACCTGCATATTTTGAAATGTAAAATCCGACAGTACATATTGCTCCGAATTGAGCACATCAAATATGATGTCACAATCTAGGTCAATGTTGCGTAGGACAATATTTCTTGCATAGGACATTTTGATATCTTTCTCACCCTTTAAATCAAAAAACTGGGTCCAAGGTTTGATAAACAACATGCTATTGACATTTCCTTTTACATTTTCAATCAAAATATTTTCATATTCCTGCGGCGTATCCGGACGCATCTTTAATTGCAATAATTTGCGCGCCTTATCTAAGGTATTGTTCCTAAAAATCACATTATAGCTATGGATAGATTCACTGCCGCAAGTCAGTGCACTATGGCAAAAACCAAAAAAACAATTTTCGATAATAATATTTGAATTAGGACCGTTATTAGGATCTTGATCGGACTTTGGTCCTTTACCGCCTTTTAGTGCAATGGCATCATCGTTGACGGATAAGTAACAATCCTTAATCAATACATTACGGCATACATCCAAATCGATCGCATCGGAACTAGGCGCTTTCACAGGTTCCTTGGGTGCAGAAATATGCAAACCGATCAATTTGAGGTTTTCACATTTATAATAATGCGAGGTCCAGAACGGTGAATTGATCAGGCGAATGCCTGAAATCTGCACATCCTTACTATTGGATACATAAAGTAAACGTGGACGCATCTCGTCCATGTTGGTGCACTTTGGATTAAACTGTCTTCTAAGCCAAAAAGACCGCCAATAGCGTAACCCGTTTCCATCGAGCGTACCCTTACCTGAAATTGTAAACCCATCCACCTGATCTGCATTGACAAGCGCCAAAAAATATTTTACTGTTTGACCTTCCATACGAGTCTCCGCTAGCGCGAAATCAGCAATATCATCGCTGCCTTTGAGCACAGCTCCTTCTTCTAGGTATAAATGTGTCTTCGGTTTAAAAAATAATGATCCACTCAGATAGATACCTTTTGGCACTACGACGACTCCTCCACCGCTGGCATAGGCTTTATCAATTGCTTGTTGGATCTTGGCCGTCTGTATGAGGGTGCTATCTGTCGTCACACCAAAATCTGTAATGAGAAATTTCTTTCCAAGTGTTCCGATCTCAGTCGATTTTACGGTCTCGAACCATTTTGAGATTGCTGTTTCGTCCGGAAATTTCCCTTGCGCATGTGCACTGGACAAAATGGCAATTGATGTGAGTAGATGTAAAAATCGAAAGAATTTTTTCATAATATTTAGTTTATAAATATGTTTTCCCTAGCCTAACCATTAAAATTCATGTATTGAAAGGCTTTTTAAAATTGATTAGCGCATTAAAAATATGCTTAATGAGTAGCTCATCTAAAAATATTAACATTTTTATGAAAAGCCGTCCTGTAGTATCCTGAACAAACCGGATTATACCGTCAAGAGAAAACCACCTTGTACTGTCCTGCTTGATAAAATTAGGTTCCGTCTCTATTGTTCATTATTTTTAGGAATTATTGTTGCTAACCCGTTGACCTTCGGATTTTTTGATGAAAATAAACTGAATATTCCATGTGCCCTTTGAAGACAAAAAATGAACATATGAAATATAAATCAATCTTTACCGCTATTTTGTTATCAATTTCTTTCACGACCTTGAGCTTCGCACAAACACATCAGCTCGTACAGGAAAAAATCAACATCAAAGCACCTTTTGAAATTCCGGTGTTTAGCGTTCCAAATTTCGAACATTGTAAAAACTACGATATCCGTAATTTTGGTGCGCTTCAGGGAGACAAAGAAAGTACTACTGCAGCAATTGAGAAGGCAATTGATCTAGCGACAAAGTCTGGTGGCAATATCATTATTCCTCCAGGCGAGTGGTTAACGAAAGCAATCCATCTAAAGAGCAATGTCAACTTACATGTCAGTGAGGGAGCAACCTTATTATTTTCGGGAGATCCAAAAGACTATTTACCTGCTGTTCACAGTAGTTGGGAAGGACTAGAATGCTACAACTACTCTCCATTGATCTACGCATATGAAGCGACAAATGTGGCTATTACCGGTAAAGGAACCGTAAAAGCAGATCTGACTGTCTGGGAAAAGTGGTTCACAAGACCAAAACCGCATATGGAGAGCATCAAAAATCTCTATAACTGGGCACAAGAGGGGGTGCCTGTCGAACAACGTCTCATGGTCAACGACACATCCAATCTGAGGCCTCAGTTTATTCAATTTAACCGTTGCCAACATGTTCGGGTCGAAGATATCAAGATCCGAAACAGTCCTTTTTGGACCTTGCATCTCTATTTAACTAAAGACGCGCTTATACGCGGCATTGACATCTACGCCCATGGGCATAACAATGATGGAATTGACCCAGAAATGAGTCAGAATGTATTGATTGAAAATTGTGTCTTTGACCAAGGGGACGATGCTATTGCCTTGAAGTCGGGCCGCAATCCTGAAGGTTGGCGGTTGAAAGCACCAACAAAAAATATTGTGATCCGTAATTGCGAGATCCGTGACGGTCATCAGCTCCTTGCTGTAGGGAGTGAGCTCTCAGGCGGTATCGAAAATATCTACGTAAACAATTGCACTGTATTGCCCAATGAGAAGCTCATGCATCTACTCTTCATCAAAACCAATGAACGTATGGGGGGGTATGTCAAAAGCATTTATTTTGCAAATATCAAAGCCCAAAATGTAAAGGAAGGTATACTTGGAATTGATACAGATGTGCTCTATCAATGGCGCCATCTGGTTCCAACCAAAGTAAAAAAACTAACGCCAATCACGAATATCTATCTTTCCAACATTGAAGCGGAAGTAGGTCAGTTTATTTCAAAGATCAATGGTAATCAGGAACTTCCGATTCAAACAGTTCAATTAAAGGACGTACATCTTAAAAAAATAACATCAACTGCTATCCAAAATAAATATGTCCATGATTTTTCTTACAGCGAATAGCAATAAAACTGAATAGAGCACAAACTTTTTTTCAAGAAACCTGAATAAGCATTAGTGAAAAGAATGCATGTCATGGGGACTACATCCATAAAAAAGGGACTTTCCATTAAATGAACAGTCCCCTTTTTTATTTTATTCTTTTAATCTGTTAACACATTGACCTTGGGCATCACAAATTGCGTGTTTTCTTTTTCGCCCTTTGGCGTACCAAAGTAAAAATAGAGTGTCCGATTAATGTTTTTATCCATTTGATTAAGCTCACCTGCGGGTCCATTCACGGCAGCATTTCCATTGATTCCCAACGCCAGTTTTGTACCAATAGGAGGAATAGCATCCAAAAAGGAGATATCCCCTGCCGGCAACTGCGGATAACCTTTAGGGCCAGAAATTCCATAAAACTCAAATAATCGCACAAATAAATCTTCCTGATCTGTTGCGACCAAAAACTTCCCTTGCACGGTATTGAATTGTACCCAGCTAACATCCGAGAAGTAACCTTTAAATTCAGGAAATGTCCATGGTCCAATACCGGCTTTGCCATCATTGTACATTTTTTCCCATGTATTTAGTGTAACACCTTGCATCCTATTCTTCCATACCCGATAAGGCCCATTACCGAGCCATTTAGCACCGATAATATAGTTTTCTGGAAAGTTAAAGCTAACGCCCGCATAGGGTACTGATTTCTTCATATTGTAAGCATAATCAAGTTTTAACCAACCGTCTGGGCGCATTGTCCAACGGATAAAACTTAGGTGACCATCAAACGTAAACTCAACAACTTCATTTTTTCCATCTTGCCAACGTTTAGCACTTTTCAGCTTCGACTCGCCATCGATAAGCACTGGACCATTATTGAACGCCAATTTCATGCTATAATCATTGGCCAGATCAACCAATAATCCTGTTTTTTTGGAAATAAATACTGTTATTCCATTTGCCTTAAGTACATAATTCACACTGTCTTCTTTCGATTCAACATCCGTAGAAGATTTTAAAGGTAGGATTTCAGCAGTCAATGTTTGATTGGATTTCACGCGCCATGTCCAGGTATAAATTTCCTCTCCCTGTGGATCAGTCGCAGTCAATATCAGCGCGTCATATCCTTTCCAGTCATCAGGCAAATTCACCTGCAGGTTTCCTTTATGCGTCGGAGCCACGGCGGGACTATTGACTTGTAGACGCAACACCGAATCCACCCCCGTTTCATCCGCATAAGGTTGTTGATACCTAATTAGTTTACCGGCAAACCGACAATTTTTCAGATCGGTAAAGTGATACCTATTTTCCACAGGAATAGTTCCGTTGAAGTCAGCAGGTAATTTCTTCAGCATAATATGCACAGGTGCATAGATTTCCCGAATGGCATAGAAACTTCCCTCTTTTTCGCGATGTGGCCCAAGAATTCCATCAGGGGCATTTACGCGGTTGACATCAATCACATTGTTGAAATCTGTACGCACAATACCTTCATCTGCAAAATCCCAAATAAATCCGCCGGCACCTAATTTGGCATTCCAGTGCAGCTCCCATATATCCGCTAATCCGGCCGCAGCCCCACCATCATCCTGGGCATGGAGAAATTCGGTTGGCATATAAATGTTAGGGCCTTCCAAAATCTTTTTCGTCGAATAAAAGTCTTCATAATGGTTACAGTCGATTCCATTGATCGCATTTCCCGGTCTATGATGTGCATGAATTACCGTTCTAGCCGAAAGATCATATTTCTTGTATTCGTCTACAAGGTCTTTATTGTGTCCACCTTCATTGCCGTTGCTCCATAGTACAATGGAAGGATGGTTGGCATCTCGAATAACCATTTCTCGCACCAGCTTTTTACCCACAGCAGTACTATAGGCCTTTTGCCACCCGGCCAATTCATCCAAAACATATAAGCCCAATGAATCGCAATAAGCTAAAAACGATCTATCTGGAGGATAATGCGAACAGCGCACCGCGTTCATATTCATTTCCTTGATCAGTTTAACATCATTCAGATCCAATTGCGCGTTGACCGAACGTCCCGTTTCGGGCCACCATACATGACGATTGACACCTTTCATCTTTACTTTTACACCATTGACATAGACACCATCGCCCTGACGAACTTCGATCGTCCTGAAACCAAAACGATCCTGGTATTGATATTCCTTGTTCTTCCCGTTCCATAGGGTATAGGTGACCTGATATAAGTTTGGTGTTTCCGCTGTCCATAGCAAAGGTCTACTCACCTTCATTTCGATCAATTTCACGGAGTCCCTGGTTGTAATCGGAAACTTCTGCATCGCGATCAGATTACCCATCAGATCTTTGATCTCTACCGATAGATTATTGGCCTTAGACAAGCTCTCTAAATGCACATTGCTGCGAAAAGTTCCATCTGCTTTCGCATCGATAGCTGTCCAGCTGATATGCTCCCGTGGTGTCGCCTCGAGATATACGGGTCTATAAATCCCTCCTAAAATCCAATAATCCGCAAGACGCTCTGCATTGTTAACTGATTTATCGGAAGACATTTTCGATACAGTCGCTTCCAATATATTGGCCTTGTCAAAGGTGATCTTGTCGGTAACATCGTACTTAAACTGATAGAAAGCACCCTGGTGAATATCTCCGGCTAGCTTCCCGTTGATCTTGACTTCAGTGTCGGTCATCGAACCTTCAAAAACGAGGCTTATTTTTTTCCCCTTCCAGTTTTTTGGAACAGTAAATTGATGCCGATACAGACCTTTTTCATCATGAAAGATAAAATTCTTGCCATAGGTCACATAATCCCGACCATAGTTGTAAGCCCCAAATCCCTGTTGTTCCCAATGACTGGGAACTGCGATCTTATCCCATTTTCCAGCTTTACGTCCCCCTGTCACCCAGAAGTCCCAATTGACTGTATGAACATTGTCCGTTCCCGAAAGATATTGTATTTCCTTCACCGTCTGCGCTGAGGCAAGATGGGCCCTGATCAGATATATCAAAGCAAAGAAAGCAATTCGAATTGTAAGCACAGGTTTATTCATTGTAATAACAAACTCCTAAAATAAAAAGTTCAGGACACTAAAGTGTCCTGAACTTACCTGAATGATTTTCAGCACCAATAGCTATATGTGGACATAGGTAATGCCGGTAATCTTTCCTTATTAAAAAAATTGGAACGCGCTGTTTCATGCCAACCAAAGCGAAACTGTTTTTCTAAACAGACAACTCTACGATAACGTGTCAGGAACTATAGACCAGGTTATCGGTTTGCTTTCAATAGATTTGATAAAACCATTTGATTGACAGTGAAAGCTGTTCCATGACGGACTCCTTTCGGAAAAGTCACTAGATCAGAAACATCTTCCCAGTTGATACCATCTTTGCTCCGTACGGCTCCATATTTATGATCACGATATTTATCGAAATATACATATGTATATTCCCCAACTTGTAGCGGAGCGGGACCTTCCGCCCAATAATCGCCTGTAATCGGCTTAGAAACAGTAGTCGGAAATCCTTGCGATAAACGCTTTGTTGTGGTGGTTCGAATATTTTTCTCAGGCGGATTGGAATTCTCATTTTTCAACACCATCATATATTCCGTATTGGCTTGCTGTATAATAGCCGCATCAATGACACTAAATTGGTGATCAAAGAACAACTTGGTTTTTGAAAAAGCCTTAAAATTTTTGGTCGTAATGCCATACATACGGTGGTTTAAGCCTTTCTCACTGGCACTAGTCTGTACCTCTTTATGTCGACCAGGTATTGTCGTGGCCCAAATGATATAATATTCCTTCGTCGCTTTGTCGTAAAAAAGTTCTGGAGCCCATGCATTTTTTGCATCGGGTTCATCTACCATGACTGGTATTGCTTTTTGTTCGGTCCAATGTATAAGATCTTTGGAAGATGAGTATCCGATAATTTTATCCCACCAACCTGTTGTCCATACAAGGTGGAACCTCCCGTCAGGTCCCTGGCAAATGCTGGGATCACGCATCAGTTTATCTTTTCCTACAGTTGGTGTTAAGAAGGGTTTTCCCTGATTCAATGGTTCCCATTTTAAACCATCCAAACTATATGCTAGATGCAATCCATCAGCACCATTACCTATAAAATAGGAGAAAAGATAGACCGGAGATTGTGCCCTGACAAATAGTGTTAATACTAGAAAAAAGAGAACAAAGATTTGCTTTTTCATTGTTGTATAATTAATAATAGACATTAACTTCATCAACCACTACCCCATCGTCCAGTGCTTTGATGCGCAATATTTCTTGCTGCACTGAAGCCACTTTAAATTTAATCGTTCGAATAGCTTGATTCCGCAAGACATTCTCTTTCCATTCTTCACTCCGTCCTATAGTCTTATATGAAATAGCGGGCGAATGCTGTGGTCCCAGGGAAACCTCAAAACGCAAATCATCTGAGGAGACCGGGTGGGTAGGCAGCAAGTGGACAACAATGGTCACAGAGTCGCCCTTTAATCCTTTCAGTCGATAGCTGGCTTCTACGCCCAATGGAATAGCTGCTGCCTGCCCTTGATAACCTAAACCCTCATATGCTATTGAACCTTTTAAATCTTTACCAGGAATTCTTTGGCCAGGCTCAGCATTGTTGGCCATCGGAACCGCTGCTTTTTCTTCTACAACCGTATCGAAAACAGCCAGGTTTCTTGGTTTAAAATCCATCATATCCTTCCACTTTCCTTTGTTCATGGCATTGTATTGCGCAGTTAAGGTAACGATTTGATCATATGCAGCATGGCTTTTTTGCCATTTAGCTTTGCCATGCCGTGCCAACTGTGCATAAAGGTGTTTCTCGTTCATCTTGGCCGCTGCGACCACAGGGTACAGGACTAATTCAAAATAGGCGTCCTTTCGATCTGGTGGAACAGCTGCATCAATTGCTGTAACAGCATCTTGAATATGTTTATACTGTACCAATCGCTGCTGAATCTGCTGTTCGGACCAAGGCAGGTCTTTAACAATTTTATAGGCTGGGTCTTTCTCTTCGGTACGTGTATTACCCATAAACTCCGGTTTTCGGATATGGGCCAACCGATAGTGTTCCTGCATAATCGGTCCTATTTTTTTTGCCAGCCTACTTCCAAATTCCCGACGCAAGAAATGATTCATATGCTGGTTGACACCTATTTTTTGTACCTGATCCATATTCCAGGCCATGTCCATCACTAATTCAATCTGGTATTCGGCAGGCTTAATATCCCCGACATTGACAATCCACATTTTCCGCACATCATGCTGATAGGCTGTACTCAACTGTTGATAAATCAATGCCGGGCTCATTGTCGACAGCCAAAGATAATCATGGGGCCTACCCCAGTAAGACACATGATAATACAATCCATTGCCGCCCGCTCTGTTTCTTTCTTTCTGATCTGGGAAGTGGGTGATATAGCCATAATTATCGTCACACCACATCAATGTTGTATAATCAGGAATAGCTATACCGGCACGATACACGTCCAATACCTCTTTATAGGGTATAACGACTTGGGGAATCTGCGCTGGATCAGCATTGACATATTTTTTCAACAGATCCGTTTGATCTTTAATTACTTCATTGAACGCATCTTTATAAGCTGCTGTTGTGTTGACACCCTCCATTGCTCCATCATGTTTACCGCGCATACCAAGTGTAAATATGTTATGGGACTGACCGAGTGTTTTCAGTCGATCGGACCAATAGTCAACAATTTCATTTTTATTTGTCAAATAGTTATAGGCCCCCTTGCCTACGATATCCCATTCCGTCGCACTATTTCTAGCGAGGGGCTCACAATGAGATGAACCGATATATATTCCATATTTTTCGGCCATTTCCCGATTTCCTTGAACAAAATAGAAAGGGACAGTTACTTCATGCATTGCTGGCCAGATTGAATTAGCCCGAAGCCGTAATAACAATTCAAAAATACGGGCATAAGTCTTCGGCCCGATCGTAGCCATTTTTTTTGTTTTCGATGGATCAATTCCTGCATCCAACTTAGCTTCGGGTTCATAAGTTTTGCTGCTCCAAGGTGTCAATCCCCAGTCCTCGTCATTTAAAAAAATACCCCGGAATTGCACTTTAGGAAATTGCTTATCTTCGAAATCAGCTGGAAGAGAAACAGTTGATCTTTTACGCGGAACTACATCAGCCCACCAACTCCATGGAGAAACACCTAATTTTCTGGAAATTTCCATCACACCATACGCCGTCCCTCTGGCATCAGACCCAACAATCAACAGTGTAGGTACTTTTTCCAGTTGAATCACTTTCAAATAATATGCCTCCCATTTATCGCTTATATCAGCAAGAGAAATATGATGATCTTTTATCAATTTGCCAATAACGGGATCGTTTAATTCCCCGATAATAATCGTCCCAGGGTCAGCATGGCCGATTCGTCTAAAAGCAGATTGGCCCACCTGCTTTGCATCTGTAGCCAACAGTGCCAGTGCAGTTTCAACCACGGTATTACTGCCTCCATAATAGATATTCGCAGCCCGATCATTTTTGATCAGATTGAACCCTGAACCGGCAAACAAGGGCACAATTGCCAAACAGAGATGAATAAAAACTAAAATAGACTTTTTCTGCAAAGCTGAATATATCATATGATTTGAATGAGGCTATTTCGCACCCGATTGAATCCGGATGATGGTCAACGAATAAGGCGGCAATTGTTGGTTTTTAAGCTTTTCAACTGCCATGGTCTTTTCTTCGGGTTTTGCCGTTTGACTTTCCAATTTTCCTGTCAACTGAGAAACAATAGCCTTATCAGCTTTCAAATGGAGTTGATCCAATTCCAGTTGTATGTTGACCGCAACTGGCAAAATATTGACCAGTTTTACAATGAGCGACTGATCTTTCGGATCTTTAACAATAGAAAATGCCACACGCTTCTGTACCTCAACAGCAGTATTAGAATAGCTTGCTTCTACCGGAATATATTCCGTTCCGTTATTTCGCCCAAATAATTGCTGTACGTAATAGGATGGTGTTAAATTCACATCGGTATTGGAGAAATAAATAAGATCAGGACGCCATTGGGTGTAACCATCTTTAGCCAACAGGGGTGCATAAGAGGCCATCTTAACGACGTCACCATTTCTTTCCAATGCCGTGAGATAGGCCGCTTCAGCCAATGCAACTTCCAAGGTACTCGCCCGCCCATGAATATGGGCAGCATATTCGCCCAAATAAACCTGAGATTTGCTTCGATCATATTTATCATAGAAGTCTTGATTATGAATAAACCAGCCCGGTGTCTGATAATAGTGTTCGTCCATAATGGGAACGCTTAATTTATCCGCGATTTTCCAACCTTCTACATAGTCGGTTCCTTCAAAAAAAGGCCCTGCTGTACCAATAACCTGTATTTCGGGATATTTTGTCCGAATAGCCTTGTAAATCATGGTAAAACGCTCCTCGAAGACATTTGATATTAAATCTTCGTTACCAACACCAATGTATTTTAGGTGAAATGGTTCAGGGTGCCCCGCGGCAGCACGTACCTTTCCCCAGGTACTATTTTTATCACCATTGGCCCATTCAATCAAATTAAGAACTTCCTGGATATAGTCATCCATATCTTCCATGGGGATACCACACTGTTGTCCGCCCAATGGATGACCGTGAGCGCCTGAATTTTGGCAGGGTACTCCAGCTGCTACTACTGGAACAGCATAGGCATCAATATCTTCACAAAATTGAAAATACTCGTAATACCCCAGGCCCACGGTTTGATGATATCCCCACATATTGCGTTGCGGCACACGACTTTCTAATGGTCCTACAGTATTGGACCAATGGTAGATATTTTCAATACCATCCCCATGCGCTAAGCAGCCCCCGGGGAAACGGACAAAACGCGGATTTAAGGCCGCAATAGCCTCGGCTAAATCCTTTCGTAATCCATTCTTACGACCTTTAAATGTATGCTGAGGAAATAAAGAAATCAAGTCCAAATCCAATTGTTGTCGATCAGTAAATACAATTTCCAATATGGCATCCTTACAGGTCGCATTGGATGTCAATACCAATTGATATTTTTTCCAGTTTTTACTGTCAATAGTTAAGGATTTCTCAGCGAGAACCTTTCCTTCTCTCGTACTCATCCGGATCTTTAGTTTACGTGCATTACCAGCGGTCCCTCTTCCGAAAAATGAAAGATCATAGCGTTCGTTCTTATTCAAGGCAATCCCATCATAGCCCATATTTCTGAGTATACCTTCGCCTTGCAGCCTGGCATAATGTTTATTATTGGGATGAATGGGATTTATACTGTCAATATGAAATTGTCCCGAGCCATCCATACGCCAAGCAGTTTTCGCGTTCCAATTTTTATCACGGCCTTGTTTATCACTCAATTTATATTCAAAGTCTCTATTTTGAATCAATTCTGCATAAAGACCTCCGTCTGCGGCATAATTAATATCTTCAAAAAACACACCCACCAACATATCACTGATGGACTTGGTTTGCCCGACCTTCGGCGTCAATTTGACATCCAATGGCTTTAGTCCAGGGAAGTGGGCATCATCGTCAATGCTTCGTTCAGACCATTGTTTTTGCTTAAGCAGAGCGAGATCATAATGCTTGATTAATTCTTTAACTACAGGCCATGAAACTTTCAACTTGGTTCCACACAAACTTTCGCCATTAATGGAGATATTCTCACGAGCCAACAAACTGTTTTTCACAAAAGACAGTGTTGATTTATCCAAATCATTTAATCTAACATAATAATCCTGCCTGCCCCAATTGAAAAAATCAGTTGTAAAGGTATATGCATAAGCTCCATTACTTTCAGGGCCTAGTTGCCATGCACAGGACCAACCACCTCCATTTCGAGGGAATAACACAGGATTTATCATCCGTTTTTCTGATCCCCAGCGTCCATAATCTGATTTTACAAAGGCAAGATCCTCTCCAATGGAGTTCCATTGCTTACCGTCCAGACTCCAGGCATATAACAGTCCTTCTCTGCCAGCGTTCTTTTCTTTTGCATAAGCAAAGAAATAGACCGAATCCGGCTCAGAAGTCCTGCTGCTATGGGCATATGCGGACGTACTGAAAACCCAAAATAGACAAAAAAAGCAGATCGCTTTTGTCAGAAAAAAATAGTAGGCTCTAAATTTGAAAATAGCGCGTTCCATTGGTTATAATTAATCAGAAATATTTATAAATGTAAAAATCACAATTATAAAATACAAACATTTATTATATTATTAGAACATGATATCAATACAAAACTAATTGCCATCTGGTTTTATCACACTATTAATCAAACTCGGAGGCCAATACCAAGTCTTAAAGTCATTTGGGTGATGCGGATTAAAACCTTGAAAATCTACGATGTGCTTAGCTAAGCTCAGCTGATTTTCTTCAATCCCCACCAACACCATCTTTGCAATCTCATATGCCCCATAGGGATTAAAGTGTGTATTATCAGCTAGTGCATTTTCCTGATTTGGGAAAGTATGAGCTGGATAGTGAACAAATGCTCGTTTGGATCCTTCAACGCCCAATGCTTCATAAAATATACTGGTTTTCTTATTAAGGTCGATCAAAGGGACTTGAAGTTCTCTGGCGACCTTACGAGCTGCAGCTGGAAAGTCACCTAACGTTTGTCGCAAGTGTCCCTGTTCATCAAATGAGCGTCGTGCTGTCGAAGTTAGTATAACTGGAATACCACCTTTCGCACGAAATTCACGAACAAAATAACGCAATCGTTCACTGTATCCTTTATACGCACCCGCATTTTCTCCTTTTTCCTTTTGATCATTGTGCCCAAATTCGATCAATAAATAATCACCAGGCTTGGCAATAGAAAGAATTTTTGCCAACCTTCTTGAAGATAAAAACGAACTTAATGCCAATCCAGATTCAGCGTGATTAGCAATGGCAACACCTGTATCAAAAAAGCGGGGAATCATTTGTCCCCAAGACGCCCAAGGTTCATCTTCCTGATTTACCACAGTAGAGTTACCTGCCAAAAATATGGTAGGAATAGAATTGATCGATTCAATACGAAGGTTTGATATACAATTTGTTTGTTGAAACTCTAAAGTCAATTTATCATCCCAGTCCAATTTTTGCTGCTCACGCGGCTTCTTCAATCCAACGATGCCATCAGAACCGATCTTGGGGTCTTTAATATGCACAATAAAGCTTTTCTCTAACGATTGTTTAGGTAACACCTGTTGATTTTCAATGTGTAATCGCCTGGATTCAGACCGTACTGTACTATGATAGGGTTTATCGCTGATGCCATGATAGGTAATCGTAATTTTATAATTTCCTTCAGGAACTTTGACCGAGAAGTAGAATGGTTTATCGCTAAAAAGACTGTTATTCTTTAGATCAATCCTGACATTTTGTTCCGTTGAAAAATCAAATCCATACCCCATCGCATCCGTATAAGATTGGATTTGCTTGAGAGAAATTACAGCCTGATCTTTTCTAGCGTCACCAAAGCTAAATTCCTTAACAATCTGTTTAGCAAACAAAACATGACAGCACAGCATAAAAAATACAATCGTTAAGACTAATCTCTTCATCTTTAAATTTTATAAATTTATAAAAAGTCGATTTTTGGCATAAAATCAGAGGTATTCAGCATTCTGAAGACCTATTTAGTGTAAACTCTAAACGATCAGTAGCGTATGGTCCGCCATTACGGGGCAAGACCAGGTCTCCGATAAGGCTATCCATGGCAACAGTTCAGGACAGCTGAACCATTATAAATTAACAACTTTACACATCATATAATAATTGGTATAATTATTCAATAATTTTAGGTTTTCAATAAAAGGTTTCCTTACTCCCGTTTGGAAACCTTTTATTTTTCAGTTAGGAATACTTGAGTACAGACTACCTATCGATATATTATTGCCAAGCTAAGGTACATTTTCCTAAACCAAAAAAGACTTTCCCTTGCTTCGTATAGCGTGCGGTGTAAACGACGGTAAACGATCCATCTTCTTCTTCGATCGCTCCCAATGGTGTACGGGTAGCATGGTCACCGGCATCGGCCCACAGGTTGTTGGGCGACTGTACCTTCAGCCGGCGCTCTCTAGCCCAATGGATACCATCGTCAGAAAGGCTATAGCCGATTTCCTGATCACCAAAAGAATCAAAAATCGCGAGATAGCCACCAGCTTTAAGTTCTGTAACTTCTACATTTTCATTAAAAATAGCTGAAATCGGGATGGGATTTTGTCCTTCGGGCAGTCGTGTCCAGGGACCACTTAATCGGGGAGCTTTCGCCATCCCCAGTGGCCAATCGCTCTTGGGCACATGATTATGTCCATCGTAAAATGCATACCAGCTATCCCCTACCCGATAAGGATTGAATGCTGCGATAGCTTGCTGCCCTTCCCAGGACTGACTGTTTGCATCGGGCTGCAAGACAATACCCATATCGACATAAGGTCCTGCTATACCATCCCGACCCGCAGCCGTTGATTTTGCCCGCCAGATGCGGCCTTCATAGTCATATCCTTCAAGTTCGCCCCGGGCCTTGTCACCGCCACGATAGGCCACATAAAAGATATTCCAGGCCTGCTCTTCTTCATTAAATTCAACAGCGGTCACCCACACTTCTGAGCGCAGGTTAGTTGCCGAACGGCCAGGTACACTCTCAACGACGGTGAATTCCCGTTTCCAGGTTACCGCATCTGTACTTGTCCAATAGGCAATCCGCATATCCAGGTGTGGCCGACCAAACATTTCATTGACAAACATGTGATATACGCCCTTGATTTTGACAACCTGACCGGTTTCAAAGCCACTTTTATTGCCGCTAGCGCTAATATCAGGGTGCTTATGGTCAATAATTGGGCCTTCTTGAATCTGTTTAACGACTAATTCCTTTTTTCCCTGTGCACAAACTGTTACAGCCATTAAAATACTGATTATTAAAGCACTGAAGTATAATCCCACTAATTTTTTACGCATGGTTATCTTTTTGATCAAATTGGTTTTTTATTATCCTATTACAACCTGTTTGCTCCTACTTATGCCCGTAATGACAGCACAATCACTAGTTTACGGATGTATTATTCCAATAAAAATAATCAAGCTTTTCCTAGCAACTGTTCTGTACCGTTATGTCCATCAACAGTTCAGGACAGTCAAATCATTTCTTTTCATGATCTTTAAACCATCATATAATAATTAATATAATTATTCATAATTTTAGGTTTAAAAAAGGTTTTCATTCTCCCCGTTTGAAAGCCTTTTTTATGTTCAATTGTATCATGGAGATAACCGCTCTTAGTCCCCCTGATTTATTCTCTTCTGTATATCCTTCCCATTCGACCAATTGCTTAAAAAGCTGCTGTAGTCCCATAAAAAAGGCCAGGCAACGAATTGCCTGACCTCACACGATAACTAATAAAAAAACTAAATTTATTCACCTAATCCATTAATGTAATGCTTGTTTTGTTCTGAAATAACGCAGCTCAATGATATCATTTGGGATGGCTTGCGTGTTCCAATGGTCGTGAATGACGAGTGCCGCTCCCAGGGCAGTGGCCTGCGCCATGGAGGCACCGAATACTTCACTGTTGGGAAAGGCTTGTGCGAGTAAGGCCATATAGATCGGATTGCGGCTAAAACCACCATCCACAAATATGCGCTGTACGCCTTTTTGGTTCATCACCAGCGATGTTGTTTTAATCTGTGCCTTGACCAAATGCATGATCAGCACATGATAAGCCTCGCTGTAATTATCAAAATGGCTCAGGTCAATGGATGCAAAAGCAGCTAATTCTGCTGAAATATCCAAAGCCTGATATTTTTCAATAATGTCCCAGTCCAATGTAATCTGTTTGAATTTCCCGGTAGATACCTGAAATGCTTTAGCAATCCGTTTCATCTGTTCCTCGTGCTCATAGCCCGCAAACAAACGGGATGCTTTGACCGGTTTGCCCGTATAGGTCATATATAAGAGACAGTCGTTATTCAACTCATCTTTGGTCAGCGGATCCATGTTAAATGGATTGAATGATATGCACCAGGTGCCCGTGGAAATCAAGATAAAAGGTTCATGAAAATTCAATAAATAGGGGATCAATGCCGAGGAACTATCATGCAATCCACTCCCCACCAGATACCCACTACCTGGAAATGTTGCCCGATATAAACGATCTCCAGGTACAATAGGTGCCATTTTTTCGATGATGCCGCTATCCTTCACCCATTGATGGTAATCATTTTTCCGATAATCCCAGAGTGCTGTATGACAGCCTATACTGGTCATATCTGCATAGGGCGTGCCCGAGATCAGATAACTCAGGTATTGGGGCAGGTGAAGTGCCCATTTTACTTCCTTGAAGATCGCCGGTTTCAATTTGGACAGACGATAGACCTGCAAACCTGAATTGAGGCTTCCCAAACTTGGCGAGGAGGTTTCCGTCGAAAATTTTTCCTTGCCGCCATACTGTGCATAAAAGGATTCCAGTAATTTTTTCGGATATTCTTTCAAGTAATTGTACAAGGGTGTCAATGGGCGGCCATCTTTGTCGATATAGACAAAGCTTGCTCCATAGGAGGTGAAGTTAATGGCTTTGATCTCAAACTCCCCTTTCCGAAATACTTCATGCAATGAATCAAACACAGATAGGCGCAAACTTTCCAGGTTTTCACAGGGATCGCCGTCTTCATCTACTGTTTCCAAAAAACGGGCCGACCGTTCAAATACGATCTGGTACTGTTCGTTAAATAGAAACAACTTCTTGTTCGTCTTCCCGACATCAAATATTGCCACTACCGGTATTGGTTTCCCCTTCATTTCTCTCCTTCTTTATAAACCGGTGGCTACGGTATTCAGGCCACGTTCGGCGATAAGTTGATCTCTTAATTTCGTCTCATTAAACAACTGAACAGGGTTCAATGCTGCCCCACTGCGCAAACGCGCTTCAGCTACCAGTGACCTCACATCGGTGCGGAAAGCATCCTGCAAAATTTCCTGTGCTTTAACCACGTCGTTTGCCTGTTGCGCCTGCTTCAAAGCAGCACGATCCACCAGCAATGCCTGCGCGTAAGCGATCTTAATGGCTTCCACAGATTGCAATAAGTCCACCAATGGATCTTTCAGGTTATGTGAGGCATCGATCATCCAGCCCAACCCTGAAGCATGGTCTATCCCATTGCGATCCATGCCATCAATCAGCTCATTAAAAATCAGAAACAATTGATAAGGCTTGATGCTTCCCGCCGTAAGATCATCGTCTGCATATTTACTATCGTTGAAATGGAATCCACCCAATTTGCCTTCCATCAGCAACAGGGAAACGATCTGTTCAATATTGGCATTGGGCAAATGATGTCCCAAATCCACCAAGGTATAGGCCTTAGGGCCTAATTTATTGGCCAGCAGCAGTGACTGTCCCCAATCACCGATCGTCATCGAATAAAAATAGGGTTCAAACGCTTTATATTCGACAAATAGCTTCCAATCCTCCGGTAGATGCTTATAGATTTCCTGTAAACTCGCCAAGGTATTTTGAAAAGCATCCCTAAAATTCAATTGCCCGGGGAAGGATGATCCATCTGCCAGCCAGACTGTCAACGCTTTCGAACCGACAGCTTTACCATAGTTGATCACTTCAATATTATGAGCTATAGCCTGTTGACGAACTTTGGGGTCCACATGGTGCAATGAGCCGAATTTATAGCTATGCTCCTGTCCGACCTGATCCTGAAAGGTATTGGAATTGACAGCATCAAAACCGATTTCCAGGGAAGCTGCCAGGGCCTTTATTTTTTCGCTGTCCTTAGGAATATCCCAGGGAATATGCAAGGATATTGCACCGCTGGACTTATTCAGGGCATGAAGTAGGCCTACATCTTCAATTTTCTGCTCGAGGGTACCTGGCTCACCTGGGCCAGAAAAGCGACCAAAACGTGTCCCCCCTGTTCCCAAGGCCCAGCTCGGAATGGCAATCTGGAATTGTTGAAGTTTTTCGATAATGGGCTCCACATTTGGTATATCCTGAGCAAGGTGGCCAAATGCTCTTTTATGTTTATCGATGAATTGGTTATTGTGCTGATTTATAATTTGCTTATCAAGAATCATAATGTTTTGGTTGTTGTAAAAAAATCGTTAGGTGCCGCGCCTGTTTCCCTTTCCACACGCGACACCTAAGATATAAAAATTAGCGTACAAATGCCATTGCCACGCCACCATCAACGTTCAATACATTTCCGGTCGATTTGTTCAACAGTCCGCCCACAAAGGCAAAACAAGCGTTGGCAATATCTTCAGGTAAAATGATTTCATTGAGTAGCGTCCGTTTTGCATAATACGCTGGTAATTCCTCCACTTTCACACCATAAGCTTTTGCCCGGCCTTCAGCCCAGCCTCCGGCCCAGATATTGCTATCTGAAATCACCGCATCTGGATTGACTACATTCACACGAATACGTGCCGGTCCAAGTTCTGCTGCACATAGGCGGCTTAAATGTAACTGTGCACCTTTGGCGCTGCCGTAACCCGTATTATTTGGGCCACTGACCAAAGCATTCTTACTGACAATATTCAGGATATCACCGCCAATATCCTGACCTTTTAATACGGGTGTGGCTGCCTGTGTAACCAAAAACTGTCCCTTTACAAGCACATCATACAAGAGGTCCCAATCTTTCTGGCTATGTTCTTCAATGGATTTAGAAATCGATAGGCCAGCATTATTCACAATGATATCAATTCCACCAAATGCCAACGCCGCGTCCTTCAGTGCAGCATGAATCTGCTCTTCATTGGTGACATCGATTATTGCTGAGATGACCGCATCTTTACCAAAAGCTGTAATGAACTCCTGCTCAGAAGCTGCCAGGCGCTCGGCGTTGATATCATTCAACACGACCACTGCACCTTCCTGCGCCATCTTTTTGGCGATTGCTTTCCCTATTCCACCGCCACTGCCAGTGACCAGTGCAATTTTTCCCGACAGTGGTTTGGGCTTCGGCATACGTTGCAATTTCGCCTCTTCCAATAACCAATATTCAATATCAAAGGCTTCCTGGCGTGGTAAGGCCGTATATTCACTCACCGCCTCAGCGCCTTTCATCACATTGATTGCATTCGTATAGAACTCTGCTGCCACACGGGCGGTCTGTTTATCTTTGGCAAAAGAAAACATCCCCACACCCGGGTACAATACGATAACCGGATTTTTATCACGGATGGCAGGACTATTATCATGTTTGCAGCTTTCATAATAGGCGGCGTACATGTTGCGATATTCTTCAAATAATGGCGTCAGTTTTGCTTTCAGCTCTTCGACATTATCCAAGTTCTCCGACTTATCAATGTTCAACACCAACGGTTGGATCTTAGTTCTTAAGAAGTGGTCTGGACAGCTTGTCCCTAAGGGGGCCAAACGGGTCAGGTCATTCGAATTAATAAATTCCAATACCCGCTCATCATCCGTAAAATGGCCGATCATATGGCGTTCGCTAGAACAGAATCCTCTCAGGATAGGCGCTAATTTGGCAGCTTGTGCTGCACGCTCTTCCTCAGGTAGGCTCGTTTCCTTTTGACCAGCAAATACAGGTCCTTTTTTTCCATAATTTTGCTCCAGGTAGGTCGCACAGGCTTCAATGACATCCAAGGAGTTGATATAACATTCGTAAGCAGTGTCCCCCCAGGTAAACAAACCGTGTGAACCCAGCATAATACCACGAATACCCGGGTTTTCTTCCAAACAGGCTCTTAATTGTAGGCCCAGATCAAAGCCCGGACGTTGCCAGTCCACCCAGCCTATAGTTCCCTTAAACAGTTCCTGCGTGATTTGCTTACCATCTTTCGCTGCCGCAATGGCAATTGCGGCATCAGGATGCAAATGGTCGATATGCTTAAAAGGCAGGAATCCGTGCAATGGCGTATCTATCGATGGTGCTTTGGAAGCTAAATCATAGATACAATGATTAAATAATTCGACCATCTCATCCTCATGTTCAATACCGCGATATACATTCTCCAGATTGCGGAGTCGCTGTAAGTACAATGCTGCAAGGCCTGATTTTTTAAGCGTACCAATATCGCCTCCTGAGCCCTTGATCCACATGACCTCTACTTCCTCTCCAGTCAACGGGTCTTTTTCCGTCACTTTACAGGATGTATTTCCACCACCATAATTTGTTATACGTAGGTCAGCGCCTAAAATATTTGAACGATACAGCAGTAAAGCAACCTCATCACCTGCTAGCGATTGTGCTTTCTGATCGTCCCATAAATAGTTTACATGTTTGTATGTTTTCACTTTGTCTATATTCATATTAAGTCATTATTTTTTAATAGCTGTTCTAATATATCCATGCGTTTATGATAACTGCATTGTTTCCAGAGCGCAAAAGGGTACTCCTGATCTATTGCCGTTTGGATCCTGTCAATCGCTTTAGCCGGTCATACCTATTATTTTTCCAATGTTTTTGCAAAGCCGACCACACCGATCGAAATAATGATCGTTACGATACCGGCAATGATTGAACGGTACGTTGGCTTGTCGACGCCTTTCCATTCTTTGAGCGCAACACCCCAGGCATTTGAAATCAAAATGATAAAGGCCATATGCAGGATCCATGAGCTTGCTCCATTACCCAGTCGACTTTCCCCCATTCCATAAAAGAAGAACTGCAGGTACCAGGTTGTACCGGCAAGCGCGCAAAGCAGAAAATTTTTGGCTTTCGGTGCCGCGGGTTTACCATAATCCCGATAACTTCCATTTTTTAAGAGCAGATAAGCGCACCAGATAAAATTGGTGGTGAAGCCACCCCAGAGGATGACAATATAAGTCACATTATTCTGATAGAGGAATTCACCCTGTCCTGGATGGGCGGCCTTCCAAAATGCATTAGCCACCTCGGCCATTGGTTTGCCAGCTTCGATACCAAAATTGAAACAGGCACTTAAAATACCGGACACAATCGCCACGATAATGCCCAGTCCAAAATTGTAATCCGATTTTGTTTCCTTGGACAAAGAAGATAGGTGCTTTTCTTTGGACATGCCGGCTTTGCCACAGAGGTATACGCCCAAAACACAGATCATGAGACCGATGAAAATACATATTCCCGAATGTGTGGTAAAGAAATAATCGATACCGTGCTTACCGGCTGTTTGATTGAAGAAATAATAAATACTTGGCATGAGCGAACCAAAGACCATACTGAGCCCCAGAATAATGCTGCTGCCCAGCGAAACACCAAGATAACGTACCCCTAATCCATAGGTAAGTCCACCGATTCCCCAAAGTAATCCAAAGAGAAATGTATAACCCAAAATGGCTGCATCCGTACTGTGGATAATCGTCACAAAGTTTGGGATAGTCAATAGGGCGGCAATCGGAGGAACGATGATCCAGGAAAATAGCCCGCCTAGAATCCACATGGATTCCCAAGACCATTCTTTCACTTTTTTGTACGGCACATAAAAACTTCCCGAGGCGAATCCGCCTATGAAATGAAATATAACTCCGAAAACTGCATTCATATATACGTTATTTAGGTTCTTAGGGACTAAGTTAATTCTTTGACTTTTCAGAACTGTTATGCACTGTTATGATCCCCTCGTTTGCTGGGTCAAAAACACAAAGGTGCTGTCCAAAAAAATTGGACAGCACCTTTGTGTTTTTGGTATACACTTAGCCCAACGATACGGGGCTCAACGATGAAAGCCTGATTTTTTTCGTCTTAAGTGGCTTACCTCACTCAGCGTCATTCGTTACGCTATGACGAGATAACCGGCCATTCAGGACAAAAGTTATTTTAAAAGATTGACAATGGCAGCTTCCCGATCCTTTGGAAAAACGTTCAGTTCAAGCAGTTGCCCATTTTTCAACCGTCCTTCGACAATGGTCTGGTTGGGTGCATGCAATTTGAAATCCACATCCCAGTCCTTAGGCCAGGCTGGAAACAGGTAAATCTTATCATCAGTTGCCTGCATCAGCATTTCCTGCAGTCCGATCATGCCAGAGCCACCCCAATTATGATCCGGCACCCAATCAAATCCGGGTCCCCAGAATGTTGGAAATCGACGGTCAGCATTTTTGAGTTTTAAGACCGTGAGTTCTTTTGCTTCTTCGGTCAACCCCAGGCGTGCAGCAAAAATATTATGCTGTTTCCAGCCGACGTGGCTCCGGAATTTAAGCACATCGGGATCGTACTTGTAGGTATTTATCGCGGTAGCTAGATCGGGTTTACCAATACCATAAATTCCCCAGGGATATACGGCATATAACTGCGGTGATTCTGTATTGTTGACCCTCGCCCATTGCTGTGCCGGTGCCAATAATGTTTTTCCGTTCAGCTCGCGTAATGGCAAGGGTGGAATACGTGTCAAAAAGCCCTGCAGATAACTTTTAAGTATTGGATCGACCAGCGTTTCCGGCAAGGTCAGCATCCGGCGGGTCACCTGCTGTAAGGCCGTTATGGTCGTTGCTGAATTATAAGCCATTTTATACGTTTCGGCCGAAGAACCTGGATAGAGCACAAGGTGCCCTTGATCGTCCAGGACTTTACTCCCCCGCTGACGTGCTCGATATTGATAATGTTCATCAAAAAAACGTAGGCAGCTTTCGATAAATGGAATATACGCATGAATATTAGCGCCCTGATAACGTTCTGTCTCCAGCATCATCATGCAAAACTCCAATACCGTATCCCACTCATATTCTAGCCAGGCATTGTATTCAAGACCTTTGTCAAAATCTTTTGGCCGTTTCCAATTGTATTCTGCCGGATTGGGAAGACCGAAATTTTCGATCTGTTCGGTAAAACTCGCTCCCGCATGCCCCCAATAAATCTTGGACCGCCACTCGGCATTTTTTAGTATCCGTTGATAAAACTTGAACTGCGCCGGAAGCATATCAAAATCCCCACTTTTCAGCATGGGCCAATACACCAAACGCTGGTTTTGGGCCGTATGCGTTCCCCCACCCCAGTTTCGGAAATCCGGTGTAAAATTAAAACTGCTATCGATGCTGACAGGATCATAGGTAAACAATCCTCCATTAAACTTTGTTGGGTAATCGCCATAGGCATTACAGGCCAACATAAACCGAAATAACTGATAGTTCCGGCCGACCTGCCAAGCGGTATCGTTAGGGTCTTTCTCTCCGGGCTGGATAACGATATGGCTTCGGTCCCAAAAGGATTTCCACCAGGATTCTGTCGCCTGCTTGCTGGATACCAATGTGGGCTTGGTTGCTGCCAGCTCCTTTAGTGTTGTCTTCCATGCATGCTGTTCAGTCTCCTGCCCCACATGTAAGGTCACTTGAAGTGCATGATGGGTTTTTGCAGTTTTACTTTTGAGGATCCAGGATTGATACGGCGTATTCATGTAGCTGCCTGACCGCTGACCGGTGTACACAAAATCCCGTCCTTGAACAAGACCACCAGAGATTAACTTTTTCAACGGATTGTACAAGGAGTCTTTTATTGTCGCCAATCCTTGTTGATTCACGACAATATCGAATGCGGTACTGTCCTGATTTTGATGGTAAAAAACAACATTATTTGCTGTTACTTCTATCTGGTCCTTGGGGGTTACCACCGGTTTTGGGGGAGCCCATTTCCAGGAGTTGGCATTATTTTCCTTTTTCTTTGGAAAGAGATCCTGAAAACGCCAGCTTTCATAAGCGGCTTCCACATCGATTTTCCGATTGGCCTTCACTTCAAGATGGACATTGGGACTGAATACATCCACCCAGACCAACACCTCGGCCTTGACACCTTTATGTTCACCTGTCACGACGATATGACCTTTGTCCAACTGCAATTCTTGCCGGAATTTTTGGCCTTCAAAGGGGTTCGGATACAGATGGAGACGAATACGGCCGAGTTTCAACAAGGTGTTATTTTCATCAAATGCGCCTGTTTTGCCCAGGTACAAAAGCAGCTCCCCATGCTCCACCCAAACGTTCAAGCCAATATCCCCCCCACCCACAGGCATCGATTCAGCAGAATTTTTGCTTTGTGTCGTCCAGGAGACGTTATAGTCTTTCCAGTTGAAATCTTGGGCCCGGGCGGGCGCAACGAAAACAACGTACAGGAATAGCATACCGAAGATAAGTTTTCTAGTCATCTCATTTTATTTACCAATCGTCTGTTCGAAAGGAGCTCAATGGCAAGCCATTGACGCCAAACACATCTCCAATAATATAATCTTTAAAGGCATACCGTACCGCCACCGGTTCAGCCACTTTCGGTGAAGCAACAACAATTGTCTTTCCTTTTAATACAGCTTGTGCAGGATAAAACTGCTGATCCTTACCGGCAATTTCAAAAGTCTTTACCTCTTTGCCATAGGCTGTCAATCCCAAAGGTGCATCGCTGAAGGAAAGCACCGCTGTACTGTCTTTGATTTCAAGCTTGTCGTAACGGGGACTTTTCAGATTCAGTGTACTAAAGCCATAACTATCATGCAAGGCGAGGTAAGCCAGACGTTCACCACTTTGTTGTTTATGCGCCGGATGGATACAATTTTGCTCACCCAAATCCATTGTGACAGCCATTCCCGCCTGGGGAATCTTATCGAGCGACTTACGCTGTGCATCCCGCAGGTAGGCTGAATTATATTTTTCCCCCACATGATAAGGGGGTAATGCAGCATAATCAAAGGGGGCAATCTGCGTAAAATAGAAAGGCAACTCCTTATTTCCCCACAGATCGCGGAACTTTTCCACCATTCGGGGAAAGAGAACTTCATACTGATCCGGACGTTCGTAATTGGATTCGCCCTGGTACCATATCATCCCCCGGATCCCATAACCGGCAATGGGATGGATCATACCATTATAAAGCATGGTTGGAACCCGGTTTTTATCTTTCAGCCCTTCTTCTTGTCTGGGAATCTGAATATCTTGCTGATCGGCCAGCCAGGAGGCTTCCATCCAGGCCTCGACATTGGAACCGCCATAGCTGCTATGGATCAAACCTACCGGTACGCCCAAAGTCTTGCGCAGTTGTCGCCCAAAGAAGTAGGCTGTTGCACTAAAGCCGACAACCGACTGTGGTTCGGCTTTCTTCCAACTACTGGGTTTACTGTCCACCGCCGGTTGGAGCAGCGGATTGCGCGGTACGGTGTAGATACGCAACTGCTCATCTTTTGAATCCATGATCGCTTCTGTACTGCCCAGGATAGGTTGTCCGGGATAACCTTTCAAAGGCATCTCCATGTTTGATTGTCCCGAACATAACCACACTTCACCGATCAGAATATCCTGAAGTTCAATAACATTCTTTTCAGCGACTTTGATCTGATAAGCACCGCCGGCGGCCGGTGTTTGCACCAGGATTTTCCATTGGCCTAAGTCGTCGGCTTTCACCTGGTATTTTTGTCCGTTCCAGGACGTTTGCAAAGTCAAAGTAGCCTGTGGATCAGCCCAGCCCCAAACAGGAACCTGCGCCTTTTGTTGCAGCACCATTCCGTCCGTAAAAAGGGCCGCTAAACGAACTTTCGCTGTCGCGCTCCACTGCATAAGCAGCAGCGCTATCGTAAAAAAATAAGGTTTCATGTAAACGATGATCTATTGTTTTTGATTTTATGGGAACGAATAACACATAACAGGCATGATTCACTCCGGTTTATGATCAGTTGTCATCCTACGCTCAATGCGCTCCGGTTTATTTATCTGGTGCATAATCATTCAGGTCCTTTTGCTGATCCATAGGATCGTGCGATAGACTGCATAATCCTATGGATGGGTGCATCACAATGCAGGTAACCAAACGCTCATATCACCAAATGTACGGTTTCCCCAAGCAAAATAGGGCACCAATCGTACAGGAACAGTCTCCTGCTTTCCCGCAGCAGCTCTGCGGTACAGTGAATTCCATTCCGTACTGCTTGTACGGTAGGCGTTTCCTTCCAATAAGACGATATCCTGTCCGAGTATATCCTGATGTTTGGGTACAAAGTCCGTTGCCGGTTTCATTTTTAAATCAAAGATATTGACATCCGCTGCAACATCCTGTTTTTCCAGGCAGTAAACCACAGGCCCCCGCATGACCGCAACCTGATTGCGGGTTTCCTCGACCAGTGGATTTGACTCCATAAAGGAAACCTCCATCGGCAGTTTGATGGTAACGCGGTCTCCTTTCTTCCATGATCCAGCTAGTATGGCATAGCCTTTTTCAACCGGTGCTTCGATTTTCGTCTCGTTTTTCCATATTTCAGCCTTACCGGCCCAAGCTGGCACACGCAGTTTCAACGTATAATCGGACGGAAATTCTTTCAGCGTAAACGAAGCCGTACCTTCCCAGGGATAGTTGGATGTCTGTACAATATTGAGCTGTTTTCCGTTATGGATTGTCTGTAGTTCATTCCCTCCATACAAGTTCACCGCGACGGCATCGGAAGATAGCCCGTAAGCATAATTGGCTACCTCAGCAATGGTACGCACGATATTTGGAGGGCAACAATTGGACAACGAAATATAGGGAACCCGTTTTTTGGACCAGCGTTGCTGGAAGGGCAGATCAGAGGAGTAACTCAGCGGATTGGTATACAGAAATTTATCACCATCCAGACTAATTCCCGAAAGTACACTGTTGTAGAGGGCCAATTCCAAGACGTCAATGTATTTTGCATCGCCGGTAAAATTGGCCATGCGCCAATTCCACAGCATATTGCCGATATTTGCACAGCTCTCATTATGGGCTGTCAAATTGGGCAATTGATAATCACGGCCAAAGGCTTGATGGATCTTTTGCACTTCCGTTGGATCATAGGATGTTCCGTCCGGTGAGGTTCCGTCATACAGTGCACCTAAGCCTCCCGTGATGTACATCTTACGCTGGGTGACATCATCCCAAATCTCAAAAAGACGGTTGCTCAGTGTTGTATCGGCCAGCTCGGCGCATAAATCCGCCACACCCGCATAGAGGTAACTTGCACGCACGGCATGCCCTGTGGCTTTATGTTGCTTCCGGAAAGGAATGCGGTCCTGATTGTCGTCCGTGCCATCTTCAATTTCACCTTTAATATCGATCAAATGTTTGGCCAGTTCGAGGTACTTGGGGTCCTTGGTTGTCCGATAGAGTTCGATGGTCCCCATATAATGGGACGGACAGATCGCATTGCGGGCCAAGGTTGGGTTGGACTTTTTATAGAATCCATACAGGTAATCTGCCGCTTTTATCGCAATATTCAATAGGTCGCGCTTTCCGGTCGTGCGATAATGTATGCATCCGGCGGTCATTAAGTGACCGATATTATAGGATTCAAAACTTAAACGGTCCTGAAATTCGATATTCTCGCCCGATCGTTGCTGATCGATGGTTGCTTTGGTATAGATATAGCCGTCCGCACGTTGCGCTTTGCGGATTACTGGAATTACTTCGTCCAGCATGCGAAGCAGCTTTTTATCTTTCGTCTGTGCATAGATGGCACAGACAGCTTCCAAGGTTTTGTAAAAATCACCATCATGAAAGGATGGTCCGCTATGTTCTCCTTTTTCCAATCCTGCTGCAATTTCGAAATTCCGATAGGCGTGACTGATGGAGGCATCTGTATACACGTGCCAGAGCTGGGGCACCATCTGTTCATAGCATGACTTTGTACGATCGGCCCAGAAACCTTTGGTCCATTGTACATCTCCCATATCGACCGCCTGCTGAACGGCATAGGGGCTTGCACCGGTATTTGTAATCGACTTTTCCTGGGCCTGGGCCTGTAGAGCCATCGTGAAGGAGAGCCCCAGGATCATTAGTTTGCGCTTTGTGTTCATGATTTCTTTATTTTGCATCTAGCCACAGTAACTCCACTTTCCCCTGCAGACCTGAAGGCTGCAAGCCTTTCAGGAACTTGTCTGATGCGGTCGTTTTTATTTTCTTTTCTACAGTTGGATTTTCTTTTTCGTACCAAAAGCGGTTGCCCCAGGTGTTATAAACCTTGACGCTGATCTTATTGTCACCTTTCCGGATAAAATCGGTCACATCGATCTGATAAGGTCTGGTCCATACAACGCCAGCATACTGTCCATTGACAAAGATTTCGGCCATGGATTCTATCGCCGAAAATTGCAAGTAAGCACGTTGTTTTTTACCAATATGTTTTATATTTAATCCGGTTTCATAACTTCCCGAGCCCGCATGATATTTAATATCCTTGTCCTTACTCGTCGTCCAAAATTGAGGCTCCTGCTGCAGCATGGGCTGTTTATTGTTCAAACCTTCTGGGGTAAACGACCAGGGGCCTGGCAAAGGAGTTGCTGCCGAACGATGGTATTGTGGGAGATCAAGTTTCGTATGGCTTGTCAGTATAAAGCTGGATTGATAGGCATCGAATGCCAAATTAATGACTGATCTATCATTATGGACTTTAAACGATAAGGGCTCGAGTTTATCCAGGACGGGATCATAACGGTAGGCATAGGTGTCCTTATTGCGTAGCGATAGGGAAGCATGTTGTGTCATGCTGTCCTGATTGGCCACAAAATACAGCTGGCCACCTTCAAAACGGCGATGATTCCAGGAGATATGTGGGTTTGCCCCCTGATTGACCAACACATCGGGGGCTATATTTAGCGCGCTAAAATCCTGGGCCTCATAAGCCCCCAGCAACAGGCGTCCTTTTCCGATTTGTTTGGATTGCAATGTGGTATTTGGAAACGGTTTTAGCGCTGAAAATAGCTGACTCAGCAAGTCCTGATATGCTTTTGTTTTGGCAGCGCTCAATTTACCGCGCCAGGTCTGCGGGATATCTTGAAATAGTACCGTCGCGCCTTCATTGATCAAGGTCTTTAGGCGATCCAAGGTCCGCAATGAGTATTGGCTACCGTTAGGATTTAAGGCTGTCTTGCCGGGCATAACGAGTATGGAATAAGCAATATGATCCGCAAAAATTACTTTACCATCTTTCACTTTAGTTTGATTCCACAGTGCATCCGGGTTAAAGGAATCATAGGCATAACCGCGCAGTGGGTCCACCCAATCTTCTGGCCTATACATATTGGCTCCGGTGGTTACACCTGCAATTTTTTGCAAGGGTAAGCCGACATTCGCCAACAGGGAATCCGTCCGCTGCACACGGGCAGTACCAATAATGCCGGGGAGCGCATCAACCAGACTACTGGGCAGCACCGAACGCCTTGGAATTTCTTCCCCAATAAACACGCCTACATCTCTTACAGGCACCCCGTATTGTAAGAGTTGCTGTGCACGGATGGCATAATTTACCCACTCTTTACCTGGTTTCCACCAGATTTGGTCACGCTGAAAATAAGTTCCGATACCGTCCATGGTCATACCCGGTTTGCGATCCATCCAGGGGTTATGTACATATACGTGATAAACGAGGTTATTGATGCCCAAGGCATAATTCCGGTCCTGTAGGCTTTTCAACAACCGTGGATGCTCATCCCATTGGGCTCGAATCTGCGTAAAAGCTTCGGACATGGTGACCTGCTTACCGTAAATATGGCTTCCGGATACAGCATCCAAAATATCTGCCGGTTTATCGTGTGATGGACTTCGCAGCCAAAATTCACCCATAGGGCGGTCTGTTGCCGCAAAATGAGCCAGACCATCCCCTGTCATGACAGGAGCTGTGGCTTCGGCTGTAAATTCCACGCCATATTCATCGGATTTACGGCGCAGTGTACCATAACTATTCTCCTGTAACAGTTCGCTGATGGTCTGCCTGTAGTCCTGCAAAAAGGCTTCGGAATCCATGACGCTATTGACAAAGTAACCGGCTAAGACGGGTAGATAGCCGGTGAGGTCATAGCCCCGGCGTTTTAAAAATTCAGCCGGAAAACTACGGGTCCAGTTCTGGCTGCCGCATTCCCAGGAATCAATATGGAATACAGTCAGTACATCTTTAGAAAGCTGGGGGTCGACCTGCTTTTTGGCTGCGCCAAACCATTGGTCAAACTGAAATGCAACGGTACTGGCATCCAGCTTATCACATTCCAGCCCTTTTCCGGCACCCGCGGTTTCATTTTTATGTCCGGTAGACGTATGTCCGACACGCAAAATTTTCCATTTTCCTGCAGGCAATGTGAGGTCAACACGTCCTGTCTGATCCGGTTTGGGTAGCCGCACAAGCTGCTGTTGGCTCCATATTGCCGTTTTGGCAACGGCTGCAGGATCAGAGTACTTGCCAACGCGCCAGATTTCACCGGTCTTACCCTCAATCTGGTTCACCTGGGCCTCTTCAAATAAACTTATGCCAGTTAGTTTTAAAGAGGGCTTCCATTTACCCGAATCCAGGTCTTCACCACCAGGTTCGCTGCCGGCGGGATCGTAAACAAAACGGAAATATTTGGCTTTAGTATAGGGGATCAGGTGTGTCACACCGTTGTCCCAATCCAACCAGCCCATTCTTGGGGATTCCAGTTGCGTGATTTTTCGGAAATGAATACCATCATCGCTGGCCAGGACCTGTAACCTATTCGCCTGATAATTGGAGGCTGTCCATTCAATTTTCAATGAATTACAGGAAAAAGGTTTATCGAAGGCATATTGGATCCATCCAGGAGCCGACGTGGCAAAATGCTGTCGATTTGTCCGGTCGGCCAGACGTTTTAAATCTTCGCCATAGCTATTGGACACCTGCACCTTTTCCGTCAAGCTGGTGCGTGGAAAATGCGCCAGAGGCATCGCATATAAGGCGATATCTTCGTAGTAGCCCGCCGCTATTGGTGGTTGGGGCAGCTGAAAATTGCGCAGTTGTCCACCACGGCTTTCTATCAGCGTATCAGCATAAACAACTTTTTGCATTGATTTTTCAGGGCTGATCCAGGGTCCTCCGGCAGTAGCAAAACCGTCGTTGGGCAATAAGGCGATCTTCAGGTTGTATTTTTTTGCTTCAGAAACAATGTACCTGAACATATCCCACCATGCGGGGCTCAGCGATTCCGTCGGTGGATCGAAAAGCGGCGGATTGGTTTTTCCCTTAATGGGCGCAAGATAGGCCCCTGCGATATTGTTCTCAGCCATGGCTTTCAGATCTGCCGCAATACCTTCTTTGGAATAGCTGGCATGCATGAAGTACCAAAACACCCAGGGTTTGGCCTGTTCAAACGAGTGTTGCCCCAACGGCAGCAATGTTGCTGGAATGCCTTTTATCTGGGCATTGCTGTTCAGACAGCCCAAAAGAAGACTTGTTCCCAATAACAGCTTAATCCTCGTCATACTGTATTTTTCTAAGCCCTTGACCACTTTCCAGGATCTTGGGCTGTCAAACATCTCGTTATACTTCTTCATCTGTTTTTCCATCGGCTCATTGCAGAGCGGTTAATTATACTGGATAAAATCCTGTATCTGCTGTTTCAGATCTGTGGGGATCAAATAAAAGGAATAGTTGTAGTCTTTTGCCGGAACCTGATATTTTTCCAACGGCTGCGACACATCTGTCCAGGTATCATTTCCGCCTACCCCCATTTGCTTGAGGTCCACATTTAAGGTAATCTTATCTTCTTTTTTCAATTTAAACCAATGTTTTGCGTCAACAATGGCTTGCTGTGAATAAGGCCATGCACTCATGGATAAAGGTTGCTCACCCACGACCAGTAAACCAGTCTTTTTATTTTGTAAGTGCATCCAGCGCACTTCCATCCGGTTGCCATTTTCTTGTGGATAAAGATAATGTTCCATCATGTGGTCAATATCCATACGATAAATGCCCAGATCAAAACCATAGGCACGATCGGAATAATTCTCCATAGGCCCCAGCCCATAATATTGAATGTCCTCAAATGTTGGATTGATCCCCATCTGGAGCCCCACTCGCGGAATATTCGGCAGTCCTGCTTTTACCTGCAACTGATAAGCTACCGACACGACACCTGGATTTTTGACCGTATAGACAAGCTGCACCTGCGCCGAATCACCTGACAGGGCATAACTGGTCTTTACGACATAATCTTGACCTTTGGCCGCTGCAGTTATCGAAACCAATTTTGGATGGCCATACCAATATTTTAATTTTTTCTCCGGTTTCCAGCCCCGCCGGTCATTGTCGGTTGCCGGCCGTGTGAAGTTTGGTCGAATGGCATCCTTCACCATTTCCTGACCCTTATACGTAAAGGTGCTCAGGCTGCCCTTTGACTTATCAAAGATCACCTGAAATTCCTTACCCGAAATCTGTATATTATTTGCGTTTTCGGTTTTGATCAGCCGGCCACCTTTCGCTGGCAAGTTGCGCAGGACATTCGGCTGCTCCTGCAAGCTGAGCTGAGAAGAGGAAATGACAAAACCCATTGGAGCCCAAGCGGTGGCTTCCCGTAAACGGAATTGGATATCCAGCTGATATTCATGATCTGCCTTCCGTTTGAATGGCAGATGGGCGGCAAAACTCAGCGCAGTAGAATCGCCTGGGGCTAAATCAATCGCCGCTATCGGCACTTCCTTGACCAGTTGACCATTGCTGCGAAACAATAAAAAGGCATCGTAGTGGTTCAGGTTAAGCACAGTTGATCTATTTTTAACGTTTAACCGTATTTTTTCGGGATCAATCAAATTGATTTCAGCGGGTTGATAAATACGTTTATTTTCATACATCGCTGCCTTTGGTTTGTTCCAGGCATCGACGATACCATTGAGACTGAATGCACCATTATGCACTTTTTCACCGAAATCGCCACCATAGGCCAGCACCTTTCCATAAATAGAATCGTTACGGATCAACGCCTGGTCTTTGTAATCCCAGATAAAACCGCCGATCAAACGCGGTCTGGAACGGAAGATGTCCCAAAAATCACGAATATTTCCGGTAGAATTCCCCATGGAATGGGTATACTCGACAAAAAGGATCGGCCGATGATCCCCATTATCCTGGTTCAACAAGAGCGCTGGTGTAAAAATTCCGGGGTAAAAACGGGACACGATATCGACATAATACTGATCTTTTATATTTTGAATACGGTGTGCGTGATCGTTGGATTTTGGGTAACGTGGATCTGAAGGATCGATATATCCGGGTAGCTGGTGACTCCCCATGGCGGGTTCATAATGCACAGGACGTGTGATATCAAAATCATGGATCCAGGCTGCCATTGAAGCCGTATTGGGGCCCCGCCCCGATTCATTTCCCAAGGACCAGATGATAATGGAAGGATGGTTCTTGTCCCGTTCGACCATCCGTGTCACACGTTCGTTGAGTGCCGCCAGCCAAGCAGGATCATTCATCAATTTACCACCCAGGCCATGGGTTTCCATATTTGCTTCATCCATCACCATGATACCATAGCGGTCACAGAGTTCATAGATATAGGGATCATTGGGGTAATGGGAGGTCCGGATCGCATTGAAATTAAATTGCTTGATCTGACGGATATCTGCTTCCATGTCTTCCCTTGTCAGCGCTTTTCCCCGTTCGGGATGATGATCATGCCGATTGACACCGTAAAGATAAGTTGTCTTACCATTGATCAAGAGCTTGCTATCCTTGGGCGAAAATGCAATGCTCCGAAATCCGACCTGACAGGTTTTCGCCTCCAGCAGGCGGTTTTCTTGATCATACAGACTCAACACCAGGCGATAGAGGTTGGGCTCCTCCGGCGACCATTTTTTTGGATTTTTAACCGTTGTTTCCAACAGGCCAAACTTGACATTATCCAACCGTGGATAGATCTCGTCAAAGATCGCCGAAGCATCTTTCTCCAAGGGTTTGGTCAGGATAGGCTGATTATTGCTGTCGTAAAGCTGGGCTTTCAGCTTAAAGCCACTGATGCTGTCGCCTGAGAAATTATCAATTTTGGGCCGCAAAGAGAATTTGGCATCTTGATAAGCAGCATCCAAGGTGGCCTGCCAATGAAAATCAGCAATCCGCACTTTTGGTTCAGCCATTAAAAACACTTCCCGGTGAATTCCGCTCATGCGCCAATGGTCCTGATCTTCAAGATAAGAAGCATCACTCCAGCGCAAGACCTGTACTGAAATGCGATTTTTACCTTTTTTAAGATAGGGTGTTGCATTGAATTCAGAAGGTAAGCAGGAATCTTCCGCATAGCCGACATACTTGTCATTGATCCACAACTGATAGGCTGAAATCACACCACCGAAATGCAGGGTGACATTCATTCCTTTCCAGGATTCAGGCAATTCAAAGGTTTTTTGATAGGAGCCTACGCCATTATAGTCTTTCGGGATCCGTGGCGGATCAATGGGTGAAAAAGGATATACGGCAGAACGATAAATGGGAATGTCATAACCTTTCATTTCCCAATTGGAAGGAACCTGGATTTTATCCCAGCCTTTTACCTCGGCTAGGTGAAAATCCTTGGGTGCATCAGCCGGTTTAAAGACAAATTTAAAATCCCATTCCCCATTTAAAAAGAGCATCCGCTTATTGCTCGTCCGGTCATTCTTTAAAGCTTCTTCCACGGTGGCATAGGAATAACCTGTCGCACGTGCAGGATCCCGGTTGATCGATGTAATCATCGGGTTTTCCCATGCTTTCGGAATTTTACCATCCGGCACCGGTGGGATAACAGCGGGTTTTCCATCGACTGTCTGCGCCTGTGACGACGTCAGGGCGAGCGACAACAACAAGGTGGCCGTCCACAGAAAGGTTATCGTTCTTTTCGCTGATTTAATACTTGTAATCCACTTCATATGCTATTCCTTTTTCCAAAACGAGCTCGTAGTCGTTTCCCGAAATATGTTTTACTTGGCCTTGTTGCATACGAGGGACTATTTTGCTTTTCAGCTTTAAGGTTCCTTTTCCAACAGGCGATTTTACTTTAATCTTATTTTTTGACACGTACAGCTCGATTTCCCCCTGTGGTGTAGGCACTTTACCTTCCATCCACTCCTGTGCTGCCAAATAGGGCTTGATTTCGTACTCGGCATAGCCGGCAGCTGTGGGTTTCACCCCCAGGTAGTACTTGCCCAACAGATAGATGGGACTTGCTCCCCAGGAATGGCACAGGCTCTTGCCAAAATCCCGACCATACATCGCGTAATGTTCCACCCCTTTTTTTGCGGGATTATATTCCTCCCAGAATGTGGTCGCCCCAAGCTTTAACATGCCGCCCCAATAATCTTTTATTTCTTTCATCACATGGTCTTTTTCCCCCAATTCACAGAGCGCTTCCAGCTCATAATAACGCATATAGGGGGTCATAATCTTTTGGATCTTATCATTGAGCAAGACATTGGATTTTACTCCGGCACGCTGATGTTCATTGAGATAATCAAAAAAGATCGCAAACATATTGGTATATCGGGTAACATTATCCGTTTGTTTACCGTCAACCCGGCTGTGTGCAAAAGCTTTTTTCTGATCGTTCCAGTAATAGGCAAAGAGCTTTTCTTTCAGTTGGGTCGCCTCGTGTTGATACTGCTGCTGTGCCTTTGATTCGCCAACCAAATCAGCACACATCGCCATGGTTTCAAGACTACGGCACAACAACAATTGCTCGAAGCTTACCTCACCTTGTTTGCTTAAACCTTCGGCCCAGTCAATAAACACCCAGTCTCCAGCCAATCCCTGCATCAGCCCATCCGCATTGCGCCTATCGAGGCAAAATTGCATCAAGGTTTTCATCCGCGGGTAAACCGCTGCAATAAATTCTTTATCGCCCGTATAGCGGTAATAATCATAAATACTTAAAAACCAATAGAAGGTGTAATCCATAATGGTATTGATATGGCTTACCGTAGGTTCTTTTCCGCGTAAGGCCAATATCGTGCGTTTGACGGTTTCGGCATCAAATCCCAGATAATAGTTCATGGCATAGGACTGGTAAGCATCACCGCTCCAGATCCAGCGGTCGCGTTTGATCCCATCAATATAGAATTCCCGGGAGGTAAGCTCCATCGTGTATTTGGCGACATCCCATATTTTATTTAATTCCTGATCCGAACTGCGGAAGGTCCCCCGGTCTTCAACCGGCAGGTATTCGTATTGCATGGCGAGCTGATCAAACTTCACTGTTCCTTCAGGCTCCAGAAAAACGAAACGGAAGGCCTTGGAAAAATCGAGCGTGCTGTCTGCAGGCTGCTGCAAGTTTACATCCAACAGATCAAGCGTTTCACATCGGTCGGTCGCCAATGCTTCCTCCTTAGATTCTCCATAATAGATCTTTAATTTCCCCTGCCCCTGGAGTTGCTGCAAGGTGAGGTAGCCAAAGGTATTTTTTCCAAAATCCACCAAAAAACCTTTTCCCTGCCTTGTCTGAGCAACCGCCTGCTGCGGTCTTGTTGGCAACTTGAATGCGGAAGGTAGCGTTGTAACCTCGTCAAAATTCCATGAACCGGCCTTGACGTAAGTCGTCCCTGATTGATCGGAGGCTTTCCCTGTTTCGTCAATCCATTCTTTATCTTCATAGGTCGCGTTCCAGCTGTTATCGGTATACACATTTTTACCGGCAATATATAAGGCTGGGACTTTAGCCTGATTATAGACCTTAACATTGATTTTTTGTTTTCCTTTCTGGAGCTGCACTTTCGACGGTGTCCCAGGCAGCATCTTGCCATTGATCTTCACATTATATTTGCCTTCGGCATAAATGCTGATCTCTTCGGCTTCGGGCAAGTCAAATTCCTTGCTGAATTCAACAAGCACATAATGGCTGTCCATCTTCCAGAATGGCGGGAAAAAAGTTCCTCTTTCCGTCCGACGATTTTGCATATCGTTGCTCAACCAAACCTCATAATCACCGGGATACCAGATCCAGGTCCGCTGATGTTGTGCGAACAATGCCGTTGTCGCCATGAAACATGCTACTAGTAAAATAAATTTTCTCATATACAATGATGTGTTTTTAACGGTCATGGGCTGTTTTCGTTGGTTTATAACCTTTGAGTGCAAACCACAAGATAACGAGGTAGCAGAGCAAGGGTATACTATATCCGATCTGTGTATTGTCCTGTGCAGCATCGATCATGCTTCCGGTCAGGAAGGGGAAAACCGCTCCGCCCACAATGGCCATGATCAGCCAGGACGAAGCCTGCTTTGTTTCATTGCCCAGTCCGGCAATACCCAAGGAAAAAATAGTCGGGAACATAATGGACATAAAGAAGCCGAGTCCTCCCAATGCGTATAAGATCAGCATGCCTGTGCCCAAAATGGCCACTATGGCCAAGACCGCACAGCATAGGGCGTAAATAGCCAATAAGCGCTGGACCGTGATGTAACGCAGCAAAAAAGTACCTACAAACCGTCCGCCCATAAAGAGCAGGCCATACAGCCCAAGGAAATAACCGGCAGTCTTTTCGTCCACTCCTGCCCCCTGCTGGGCCATACGTATAAAGAAACTGGTCACACAGACCTGTGCCCCCACATAGAAAAACTGTGCCAGTACGGCAAAAGTCAAATGTTTATGTCGGAGCACGGCAAATAAACCCGGTTTTTGCTCAGCTTGTCCAACAGCCTTCTCCCCCTGAATCTCGGGCAGTTTTACAAAAGCAAACAGCAGTGCCACGCTCAGCAGGATCAAACCTAAGGTTAAATAGGGTATTTTCACGGACGAGGCCTCCTGAAGCAGGTAGGCCAAGCGGCTGGCATCCGTCATCGCTGCCAGCTCAGCTTCGGAATAGCTTGTTCCCGACAAAATAAAGGCTGTACCAATAATCGGTGCCACCATGGCCGCCAATCCATTAAAGGAAGCGGCCAAGTTAAGCCGATGGGTCGCCGCTTCCGGTTTACCCAGTACTGCCGCATAAGGATTTGCAGCTGTTTCCAACAAGGCCAGTCCACAGCCGATAATAAACAAAGCCAATAAAAAGAGCTCATACATCCGCTGATCCGCCGCTGGGATAAACAAAAAGGCCCCAACAGCGAAGGTGACCAATCCCAACATAATGGATCGTTTATATCCCCATTTGCGCAGTGCATAGCCTGCCGGTAATGCCATGATAAAGTAAGCTAGGAAAACCGAGGTATCCACCAGTGCCGACTGACTATTGTTCAATTGACAGGCTTTCTTTAAGTGGGGGATCAATATGCCATTTAAATTATGCGCCATACCCCACAAAAAAAACAGGCTGACTATCAGAATAAATGGAAACAGATAAGCTTTCGAAGAACCTGCATCATTTAACTTTACCGTTGTTTTTGTTCCAATTTCCATGTGATAGACCGATTAAATGGTGGATTCTTTCCGCTTCGCCAACAGAATATGGTCTGCGACCAACACCACCTCAGCGCGTTGATTTATAATTTCCACATGCTCCACGACTGTCCCGAAAGCTGGATTTTTAGCCGCCGACTTTTCGGATATCGTTACCTCTGCATGGATGGTATCACCAATAAGAACGGGTTTCACAAAACGTAGGCGGTCGTAGCCTTTCGAAAATGCTTCGGGATTGATCACTGAAGCCGTCAGCCCGATACCAATTGCAAAAACCATTGTTCCATGGGCAATACGCTGTCCGAAGGGTTGAGTTTTACACCATTCTGCGTCCAGGTGATGCGGGAAAAAGTCGCCTGTATGTCCGGCATGGACAACAAAATCTGTTTCGGTGAGGGTTCGCCCGAGTGTCGTCCGTTTATCGTTTAATGTATAGTCTTCAAAAAAAATAGATTCAAAATGCATAGTCTTTATGGTTAGCTTGTATTCGTTGGTTCTCTGTTTATGCTTTATGTTATTCCTTTACCAGGGGCTGTCCACCTTGCGCACTACTCTGATAAGCTGCTTCCACGACGGCCATGGTATGGATAACATCCTCCACCGCGGCCGGTAAAACAGTGGTTTCGCCGAGTTTAAAGCGCATGAGGCTTCCCATGCTGCCGATGAAAGCATCGGGAAACCAAGTTCCTTCAATGGGGTAGGTCACCCATTCCGGTTTGCTCCCATCCACTGGCTTGATACAATATTCAAACACATCGGGCAGGCCATGTGGATAATCCATCAACAAGCCCATTGTCGCTTTGATGGCGCCTTTGGTGCCCTCCCACTTGATATAGCTCTCTTCATGCCGTGGTCCGAATTCGTGATCGTGGTTGGTATTGACGACAGCATGTAGTGTATCCCCATAATCAAATAACAGCGTCGTTCTGCTGGAGGACAAGGCTTTTGCCGGATGCTTTACTGTTTTTGCATACACTGATTGTGGGTCGCCGAGGAAAGAGCGGATCAGATCGATGTAATGCACACTATGATATAAAATCTCCAGACGTGGGTGGACCATGACATGGGGGAAAAGCTGCCAAGGTGTGTGCACGGACACGCGCACTTCCATATCATACAGCTCCCCGATATAGCCCTGATCAATCAGCCAGCGTGCGGCGTTGACAAAAGGTGCCTGACGAAGCTGGCAGTTGATTGCGGCAACCAGGCCTTTTCGCCGGCAAACTTCCAGAATCGCCTGGCTCTCCACGTAATAGTCCCCCATGGGCTTCTGAATCAATACGGCAGCACCATCAGGCAATGCCTCCAAGGTCTCAATAAAGGTATTGGGCATGATGGTCACATCGTATACCGCATTTTCTGGTGCCTGTGCCACCGCCTCCTCCAAGCTGTCGTATACATGTGGGATACCAAATTCCGCAGCCAGTACTTCGGCTTTCTGCTTCGTGCGGTTGACGATACCATGTACCTGAAAACCAGCCTTACGATAGGCCGGCAAATGTGCGTCTTTTACAATTCCACCAGCACCAATGATCATAATGGGTAGCGAGGTTTTGGGTAAAATCGTTTGATATGGAATATCTATCATAAGCATGTATTTATTTTTTTCTGCGCCTTCGCCAGCAGCGAAAGGCTACTTTCGTCCTTATGTATTGCGGCAGTAACGGTTTCATCAATGATATGTGCAATATGCGGCCAATTGGACAACCGTGGCAGTGTCCGTGCAGTCTCGTGTAGATCGGCAAGCTTCTTATAGAAGGGGATCATGCCATTGATCTCAGTATCATGCCAGGTGGAATAGCGACAGCCTACACCACCGGCCAAGGTCAGCATCTTATCCTGCTGCTGGCCAACAGCAAAACGAATAAAATCATAAGCCTGTTGTTTATAGCGACTACCTTCCGGAATGGCATACAACCAGTAGACATTTAGGGAAGGTGACCTGCCCCCTTCAGCAGCAGGGATTGCGGCCACATCCACTTTTCCTTTTACAGCCGAAGCGGCATCGATCTGCGCCCAGGACGCAAAACCAAACCAATTGACCATCATTGCCACTTCACCACGCGCAAATGCAGCACCGGCCTGCACCGACTCATAATTGGCCGATTCGGGATGTAAGCCTCTGCCAGCTGTAAATAAAGACCGATAAAAATCCAGTGCTTCCACAGCGAGTGGTTGATCGAGTTTGATGGAAACTCCATCCGGTAGCAAATCGCCACCACGGGACCAAAGCTGAATGCAGAAATCAAATACCGCATTATGTCCATCCGGATAGCCTGCGAAAACTGTTCCATACAGATGATCTGCCGGCCGGGTAAAAAATGCCGCAAGGTCCAAAAAATCAGTCCATGTTTTTGGGGGCGCCAAAGGTTTCCCATAGTCTTCCTGAAAACGGAGCTGTTCCTGAGGATCTTCGAACAAATCCTTTCGCAGCACCAGACATTCCGGTCCATCATGAAAGGGTAAACCGAAAACCTGGCCATCAAAACGCTGTAAGCTTTTTAAACTTTCTGGCCAGGCTTGTTCCCCACCTTCTGGTGCTTGCTGCAAAAGCATGCTGTCCAGTGCAGAGAGGCCCTGGGTTTCATAGGCAGCAGCAATCCAATCGGTATTGATGTGAACAATATCCCAGTCGCCATTATACAGGCCTTTCTTTTCAAAAAATGCTGTGGTCAACTCTTCTAAATCCAGCGGGACAAACTCCATCTCCAGATCCGATGGGTATAAAGCCTGATAGGCTGACCAGCAGGCCTCCATAGCGCGTTCAAAAGGCTCGAACTTACGGACGGCAAAGCGTAATTTAGCCATATAATTCCTCCCTTATCTTTTGACTATGCTCACCCAGCTGTGGAGAGCCCTTTGTCGCTGTCAGCCGCTGGCCATCGATACGAATCGGACAGCGGGTCGTCTCATACCGGAACCCGTCACCCATAGATACCTCCTGTAGCATATTCAACAGTTTAAAGGCCTGATGTTCGGTCAAGCGCCGCCAGTCCATGACATCGGCACACCAGATATCTGCTGCTTCCAGGATATCCAGCCACTGTGCTGTAGGGGCGTTTAACAGATGTTTCGCTAAAATTGTTTTAATGGTATCTCTTTCTTGAAAAGCCTGCTCACCATCAGCAAAGCCTTCCAGTGCGGGACAATCCAGCAACTTGCTGAGCAGGGGAATGGAACCCATTGCCAGTGCCAGAAAGCCATCTTGCGTGCGGTACACACCATAGGGTGCTGCCAAATACGCATGCGCATTACTTACCGTGCTCCGCTGTGGCAGCAATTGCCCATCGCGAAAATAAGTTGTAACAGCCTCAAATTGTATATCCACTGCCGAATCCAGCATGCTAACATGCACATGGGCCCCCAGCTGCTGTATCGCACGCCGGTACAGGCAGGCCAGTATCGCACTGCAGAGATTTGAGCCAGCAAACATGTCCACAATGGAGAGTCCCATGGCGACCGGACCATGTGTGGCATCCCCACTCAACCAGGTCATTCCGGTCAGTGACTGCAAAAGTAAGTCTTGCCCCGGTCGTTTTACCCAAGGTCCCTCCTTTCCATAGCCTGAAATTTCCCCATAAATTACCGTTGGATTAATCGCCCGAACAGCGGCATAATCAAAGCCCAGCCGTTCCATGACGCCGGGTCGAAAATTATGCAAGACGACATCAGCCTTCAGCAGCAAATCCCGAATAACCTGTGTATCGGCTTCATCTTTTAGATCCAGCACAATACTCTCCTTGTTACGGTTAATGGCATGAAATACCGTTGAGGTACCATTCAATATCGTGTCGGAAGTATAAAGTTGCCTGCAAATATCACCTGTTCCTGGCTTTTCGATCTTGATCACCCGAGCCCCCAGATCAGCCAGCCGCAAGCTCGCCAAAGGACCGGATAGAAATTGACTAAAATCGACTACAGTATAGCCCGCTAATGGTAACATATTAATTTTCTAAGTAATCGTGAACAATGGATTGATTGTGTTGCCCTACTTTCGGTGCCGGTTTATCGGCAAATAGACGTTTTCCGTCAATCTGATAAACACTAGGGGTCGTTGTCAGTGCGCTGCCATCCTGCAACTTCACTTGCTGTAACATACCGGCTTCCGCGAAACCTTTTTCCTGAAAGAAACGGTGGTAATCATTGACAGGACCGCACCAGATCCCTGCGGATTCCAGTTTTGACACCCATTCAGCTGTTGTCTTCTGGCACAGCATGCCGGCAAATTCTTCCAGAATTTCATCGCGCCGTGAAAACCAGGTGGAGGCATCCTGATAAGGTGCTTCCGGTAATCCGATGGCTGCCGCAATATGAGATACATTGCCCATCGCCAGGGCAATATGACCGTCCAACGTTTTATACAAGCCGTAGGGTGCACTCAAATAGGCATGGCCCGCTCCGCGAACGGTAGACCGTGCTGGCAATTTGTGGCCATCGTTGGCATGTGTGGTCAGCAGCTCAAACTGCATATCCAGGGCAGATTCAAGCAAGCTGACTTCGACAAGCGCGCCCAGTTGTGTACGCGCACGCCGGAGCAATGCTGCCAGTATACCTTGTGTCAGGTGCGTGGCACAATACATATCAACCACGGCCAGCCCAAAAGGCACCGGTCCATCCTGCGCGCAGCCCGACAACCAGGAAAGACCCGACAGGGATTGCACGAGCAAATCCTGGCCTGGTTTTTTCGCCCATGGCCCTTCATTTCCGTAACCTGTTACCGTGGCATAGATCATCTTAGGATTGAGTTGACGCACACTTTCGTAATCCAGGCCAATCTTTTCCATCACACCCGGGCGAAAGTTATGCGTCATCACGTCAGCCTGACGGATCAACTTTTTAATCGCCTTCAGATCATGCTCATCTTTCAAATTGGCGGCGTAGGATTCTTTATTTCGATTGATGGTATGAAAGACCAAGCTGCTCTCATCCACAAAAATATTTTTAATCGCAATCTGCCGGCCACCTTCGCCGGCCCCGGGGCGTTCGATTTTGACCACGCGTGCACCGAGATCAGCCAAACGCAAGCCTGCGGTCGGACCGGCCATAAATTGTGAAAATTCGAGGACCAATAGGCCTGCTAGGGGTTTATTATCCATTGCTTTCCTTATTCACTAATGATTCCCGGTACATTGCATTCATGTTCGCCAGCACCGTCTTTTCATCACCGCCCTGCCGTAGATATTCCACAACGATATCGCCGGCATGATCCTGAAAATAGAGGTGTCCATCATAACGAGGGCGCAGATAAGCACGCTCCAGCGCAGGCAGCGTATCAGCAAAGTAATTGGATGTATAGACATTCACCTGTTCATTTTTCCAGGCACGCAGATGCCCCGGCTGTCCCCCGCTTTCGACATACAGCGTTTCCTGGATCTCGGGTGAGGCCACAAAACGTGCGTAATCCATCGCGACATCGATATGCTGACTTTGGGAAGATACGGCTAATCCTGCCCCTCCTAAGGTGCTGATCATCGGCAGGCCATTCAGGGTGACCAAATCGTGAAAATGCAGCAGCTTGCGGGCATATCCCACCCTGGCATAATTTGAATACCCATAGGCAAATGGGCAATAAACGATCGTATCGCCCTGGGTCATTTCTTCAAATACCTTAAAAGGATTTTTCTCGTAGAATGCCGGATCCAGCTCGTCTGCCAGTGATTTGAATAATTTGAGCACCTGTATACCGACCTCATCACTGATGATCTTTTCCTGTTGCTGGCAAGGTTCTTCACCCAATGAACAGCAGAACATGTAAAAACTCATCAGCACGTCTATAGGCAATAATGAAAATCCAACCTTTCCTTTTTTCGCCAGCTCCAGTACGGCATCGAAGGTGCGCGGAACTGTCAGTCCGAGCGCCTGCAGAAGATCCGGGCGGCTTGCTGCAACGGGTGTTGCTGCATCCGTGGCCAATGCCCACTGCTTACCCAAAAAATGATAGCTTTCATGTGATTTCCCCACACTATGGGCATGTTGGTCGGCCAGAAACGCTGGCGACAGGTAATCATCAAATGGGGCAAGCATACCTTTGGCAGCCGCATGGCCTGTCCAAGGGTGATCGATCACCAAAAGATCATATTCCTTGGCCAGATCGGTCACTGACTTATCCGCAAACTCCTGCAGCGTACGTTTCTTCCAAACAATCTCGACTGCCGGGTGTAATTCCTCATACCGTTGTGCAGTTGCAACCATGGGCAGCAGGCCGCGGGTATGCCCCCAGGTAATCCCTTTCAATTGGATTTTCTCTGTCATTGTGTATTCCTTTATTATTTTATGCTGTCTTGCCGAAAAACAGACCAGCTGTATTTATCCTTGATCACTTTGGTAAAACGTTACAAATCCAAGTACCTGAAGCACAGTAAACCGAAAGTGATCATGCCAGTTTTCTATTACGCTACATGTAAATTGCGGCATCGCAGCCTGCAGCAGTTCTTCCTATGATTGTATGCTTGGTTTTAACGATTTATAATCTTTTCCCATCCAATGCTTTTTCGTGATGGAAAAAGCGGTTCATAATATTCAAATATAAATACAATATTTGAATATAAAAATTTAATACACTTTTTTGACCGTCTAAAACTTGGCATCAAATAGTTTTTATATCTTAGTCCGATCATTTGTTAGCAAAACATATTATGGCATTGAATAGCCCCGATAAATATAAAGCCCCAGCGCTCGAAAAGGGATTGGAAATCATTGAATTCCTGGCACTACAACCGGCAGCACAGTCGCAGTCGGAGATCGCTATCGGGCTGCACCGAAGTCCCAATGAGATCTACCGCATGCTGGCATCTTTAGAATCCAGAGGTTATATCCACCGTGATTCCATTTCCTCCAAATACTCGCTGTCATTAAAGCTGTACTATCTTTCGCACCGTCATTCCTTTGTAGAGAAATTACGGGCCACCTCCATATTGCCCATGCAGGATGCTTCCAATGAGATCAAAGATCCTTGTCACCTCTGCGTTATCTACGACAATCAGGTCATGGTCATCGCATACGCCAGGGGCTCTTCGCCCATCAGCATCGTAATTGAAGAGGGCAACCTGTACAATACCTGCCAAACGGCATCGGGGAAGCTGCTCTTGAGTTTTTCCGAAATAGACAAAAAAAGAGCAATCCTAGAAGCTGATCCTTATTACCGCAGCTTAAAGAAAGCGGCGCGCCAACAATTTGACAACGACCTGGATGATATCAAACGCAAAGGCTTCTATGAGATGCCCAGCAGCTATGCTGAAGGCATCATTGATATTTCCGTCCCGATAGGAACCCCTGAAACAGGCATCATTGCCTGCCTCACCGTTTCACAGCTTATCCGGCGTCAAACCGGACAAAATATGTCAACTGAAACGATTGTCGCCAGTTTAGAAAAATGCAGGTCGCGGATTGAAGCGAATCTGGGATTAAGCTGATACCAACTATTTAAAGAACATATATAAGACGATCATTACGATAAACAGGGCTGCCCAGGCAGCCTTTACCCGAACGGTCGGCTTTTCGATTTTAATCTGGATGCTATCCTTATGCTCCAGTTCATACCTGGATTTGGGTACCAACAGGCTGATGGCAATGCCTATAAGCAGTAGCAGGGCAAACAAACTAAAGGAGAGCATCAGGTAGTGCGGCCAAAAGGCATAGCTGTCCTTCGGAAAAATCCAAAGATAACATACACCTGTCCCCAGGCTCAGCACAGCACCAAAAGTCAATAAGGTATTGATGGCTGCCCGGTTGGTCCGTTTCCACAGTACAGCCATCAAGAACGCTACCGCCAAGGGTGGTGCAATAAAACCGAGTATGGACTGGAAGACATCAAAAAGATTGAGCCCTTTGATCTGATCGATCGCCAAAGCGACAAATACGGAAACCAGACAACCGATAATAACCGTGTAACGGCCAACCTGTGTGATCTGCTGATTGGTCGCGTCGGGCCGAATCTGCTTGAGGTAGATATCCATTGTAAAAACAGTGCTCAGGGAGTTGAGCGATGAACCGATCGTCCCGACCAGTACCGCAATCAATACCACAATGACCAATCCATTCAGTCCCGTAGGAAATAAGTTCGTCACCATGGTCATGTAAGCAAGTGAAGGGTCTTTTAGTCCTGGGAACAGCACCGAACAGATGATGCCGGTCAGGATAAACAAGGGCAAGGACAGGATCTTGAGCCAAGCGATGAAATTCACACCAAGCTGCCCCTGTTCGAGATTTTTAGCCCCCAATACCGACTGCACCATTGCTTGATCGGTACAGAAAAAAGCAATCGCTGCCACTGGATAGCCCAATGCAATGGCATACCAGGGATAATCTGGATCAGTAGCTGGCCGGATCAAGGACCAGTAACTCGCTGGTGTCTGTTGTGTCAAGGCGCTGATACCGCCTATTTTGGAAAGCCCCAGAAAGGTCAGAAACGCAGACACGGCAATCAGCAAAATCATCTGAAAGATATTGATCTTGGCTACCGTCTTTAAGCCCCCGGTATAAGCGAACAGCCCTGCCAGGGCAACCAGCACAGTAACCGATTGCCACATCGGAATCCCCAAAATCTGACGCACCAAAAATCCGCCGGCAAATAGACCGAGTGAAAGCCAGGAAATCAGCATTTTGACCAAAGAATACCAGGCTAAAATAGTCTGTGTGTTTGATCCAAAGCGTTTACCCATAAATTCCGGCAAGGTACGTACACCCGTTGCAATATAACGGGGTGCAAATAACACGGCCAATAGGAATAAATAGATAAACGCATACCAGTCGAAATTGACAGCAACAATACCGGTTGTATAACCGACCGTTGCAAAGGCCAGTAACATCGAGGGGCCGACATTCGTGGCCCACATATTGAAACCAATGCTGTACCAACTGAGGGATTTACCGGCCAAAAAATGTTCTGCTCCCTCTACCTTTTTACGGGAAGACAAAAGGCCAATCGTCAACAGTGCCAAGAGATAGACAATGACAATGCCATAGTCAAATACCGTTAATTTGTCTAAGATACTGTTCATCTGCCCAAGCTCAAATCGACACTATAACGTTCCAGTAATTCTCTTGGACGCACAGGTTTTCCGGTTGTCAATGATTCATCCATGGCCTGCAATAAAGCAATGGTGCCTATACCTTCCTTCATATCGGGGAATGCCTCTTCTCCGGTACGGATAGCCCTTGCAAAATGCTCCAGGTAATTTTGATATTCCCCAGCATGGTGACTTTTTCCTTCAAACCGAAAATAATGCTTCAATTTATGCTCCCAGGTCAATATGCGTTCTTCACCCGTTTTATCGGTAATGGCATAACGGAGGTCCATATAATCAGCCTGACTGGCACCTTCGGTCCCCCGTAAGATACAGCTCATCTCACTGTCCCGTGTGACCGGCTGAACAGGTCCGGTATAGGCACCACTCACCCGGGCGACCCGTCCGTCTTCGGCTTTAAAAATAAAGTGCATGGTATCTGCATTTTGAAGCCCCCCTTTTTTACCATTCGCACTCAACATACCATAGCCCATTACCTCTTCGATATGTGGAAGGTACCAACGGATAAAATCAACCGGATGGCTCAGCCCCCCATACAACCATTTGAAGGCCGATTGCAGCGACCAGGGTTTTTCCAAAAACCAACGATGATCGGCATGGTAATAGCCTTCAATGGTAATTAAATCACCGATAAGTCCGGCTTCAAAATCTTCTCTCTGTTTTTTGACCGGTTCAAAAAAACGGGAACTCTGACCTACAAAAACACGTTTATTTTGCTTCGCCGCGAGTTCCAACAAACCATTGGCATCGGCAAGATTATCAATAAATGGCTTGGTACAGATCACATGCTTATCATGCTCTAAAGCCAGCTGTATATGTTTTGCATGCAGATGATCTGGGGTATAAATGGCGATGGCTTCAATGCTTTTGTCATTCAGCATCACCTGATAGTCATTGGTATATGCATGAAAATCAAATTCTTTCATCCGCTTACGGCCTAATTCTTCATTGAGGTCACAGACTTTCACCAAATCTATATATGGACTCTGTAAGGCCGCAGACATGGTGCTCCGTCCTTCTCCAAGACCTAAAATCCCTAATTTTAACTGTTGTATATTTTCCATTTTACTGTTTATAAAAAATCCATGTTTCATTTTTTCCCGTTCCGGGAATACCTTCCTGATAAGTACTCATGCGTTTATTCCAGTCCACGACCCGGGGATTGTCCTTTGTTGTCAGCTGATCGATGACTTTAAAATCCTGGCCTTTTGGAAAAGAAATGTATAATAAGAGCTGCCTTCCATTGCGATAGAGCAATACTTCGTCAAACCCCGCCTTGCAGAATCCTGCGGCCACTTCGGGCCATTCTTTGTATTGATTTTTATGTGCTTTGTAATAGGCTTCCTGCTTGGCTGAATCCTCGACAAGCTGTGCTGTCAGCAGCACAAAATCAGTCTCTTTTATTTTTTCTCCAGCGCAGCTGCTCCGGTCGAATGTATAAAACAGATCGTTGAATACCTTATGGGGAATTGCAGGATAATTGGCCAGCCAGGCGCTTGCCAGTTTTTTGGCAATCTCGTCGCTTGTCTTCAGCAATGTATATTCTTTCCACTGGTATACTTGACTGCTATCGGCTCCTTGCCGGGTAAAAAAGTCCTTGAGTTCCGTCGCCGACAGCTGTTGTTGTGGATCATAAACCTGAAAAAAGACCGGCTTTGTAAAGGGGATATAGCTGTTGATCTTGGCTGCGGTTGGCAAAGGCTTTTTTGCTTTTAGCAGCGAGGCATACTGTGCCTGGATACCAGCCTCCTGCAGCACCTTGGCATTACCTTCCGGCCCGTTGTTAAGCCAGGTCACACCAGGCCCATTGGCATTTTTAAGAATTTTATTGGATGGGAACCAGTTGTTGCTGACCTCCATATAGGCCGATCCCTCGTCCGTATAGAGGTAAAACCAGTGATCGGGAATATGAGCATAGGGCGAATGAAAAATACTATCGATGGCATTGAACTGGATTTTCGTTCCGGGCTGGGCCGACAAGGTATAGATACCCGCCACATCGTACATGTATTTGCCATAATGTGAGATCTTGTTGTACAGCACCTGATTGTTGCGCATGCTATTGACTGTTGGCGTCCAACCCCAACCCAAGCTAATTCCTGTATAGGGCAAATTCAGCAGCTCATTATGCGTTAAGGATACGTTGCGAACAAATCCAGCTCCAATACCTACCGTTCCCCAGTCTTCGTTGCCAATATCCTGGATCAGATTGTTGCTGACCACAAGACCATCGGTCAACATGCGCTCATCGCGGGGTTGAAACGGAAGGTGTGCTTCGACCTGCTCATCCGAAAACTGGCCCAGCAGGATTCCTGATCCACCAATCTCCTGAAATACGTTACCGGTTAGGCTATCCTTTAAGTTACCTTGTCGGTAATCAATACCGGTGGCTGCCAGATGGGAAAAACGACAGGCTGAAATTTTTGTAAAGGCGGTATGGTTGAGCGTGACAGCCGCCTGTGGCCGGCCTAACCAGGCCTGGTTTTCCAGCCCTGCTTTATCAGCGGTACCGGGTTTAGCGAGCTTATAGGCATCTAAAAAATACATACCGGCCTGTAAGGCGACATGCCCATAAAAATGTGGTCTTAACCAGGAGCTATGCTGGAATTGTATCCCCTCGATAGCGACATGCTGCACCGGTGATTCCGGGGTTCCCTGCACCGTCAGTATCGTTTCCAGATAGGGAGCAACCACTTCCAAACGGTCCAGGTTTTCATCGGCTCTTTTGTAATAATAGATTTTATGTTGTTCCTCATCCAAAAACCATTCTCCGGGCTGATCCAAAAATTCTATGGCATTGACCAGGCGAAAGGCGGAGTTGCCATATTCTTTGGACAACCAGGGCTTAGGCCAGGGGTGTTCATTTTGGATTTTTCCTTCCGGCTCATGAAAAAGCAGGGTAATGCTATCCTTGCTGACGATGGCCTCACGCACCCGTAGCTGAGCCACGGCCCACCATTGATGGATAAAAAATTCCATACCGGCTTTGTAGCTGAATTTTTTGGAGAACACATTGGGGATAATAGCCGCCTGTTTTTTAAAATCCCAATTGATGATACGGGGCAGATGGGCATCGTCATGGCTTTCTGCCCGAATTGCCTTACGTGCGCCGACCCACAACTGACGGAAAGGAAAATATTTCCCGCCGACCTGTGGTGCATCAGCGACCATAATGTGTTTGGCAATCGAAGCATCAAACAGTTCCTTACCATTGGCAGGCTGCCAACCCCTGATCGCAACACCGCCTGAGAGTACAGCTTCAGGACCTGCCGCCCTGATCCAGGTCGGGCTCTGGGCCGTTCCGCTATCTTCTGGGCGCAGCAGGATCGGCTGTGCCGGGCGATACAAGCCATCCTGGATCCAGATCGTAATTCCATGCAACATGCGTGGATCCTTTAGCCGCCGCCATTCCCGGGCCTCACGCAAGGCATCCTCCAGACACGAAAATGGAGCATCCGGACTGCCATCCCGTTGCTCCCTGTTACTTTGTTTGCCTACATGGATTTCACCGGTCTGTGCTGATACACTACAGCATACAAAAAAGGTAAAGATCCAAGCAAAAACTGTTTTTTTAATAGCCATTATTCTGAACAAATTCCCCTGGGTTAGTAATTGCATCCATTTGCCCTTGCGGAATAGGTCGCAGGCCATGTACGCCATCTTTAAAATATTGTCCGACATCAGGATTGACCGCCATCAGATAGGCGCGGTTCAATTTGCCCATTCTTTTCAGGTCGTACCAGCGGGTATACTCACCGCACAATTCACGGGCACGCTCATCGAGCATAAATTGGATGGTCAGCTCGCCCGCATTAATGGGCTTGGCGCCGACACGATCCCGTAATACGTTGACGTAACTGGCGGCTGTGGCATTGGCCCCATTCAGGTGAAACGAAGCCTCGGCAGCAATCAGGTATACTTCTGCCAAACGCATGACAGTGGCATAGGCATCACTGGTAAAATTGTTGGCTTTTGGACTGATCAATGAACCTGAATTAAATTTCACCAAGGATGGGTAAAAACCAATGAACGGATTGTCCACCTGTCCAGGCTGTTGGTTTGTACGGGTATATTTCATCTTGACTTTATTATCGGAACCGTACACATCTTCCAGATCAAGCCAGATGTATTTTTGCTGAAATTGGGTCTTTTTTTCTTCCGCATAAGCCGCCTCCCCCTCACGGGCTATTTTAATTGCCAGGGCTCCTTTTGGAAGATTCGTGCCTACACCAACCGCATTTTCTTCGCGGTCGAATTGGACAAGGGCATCCCGGCTCCAATCGTAACTAACATTCGAAAGCCATTGCGTCTGGAACGAAATCCCATAACGAGGATCCAAACTGTTATCGGTATTTTTAAAGACATCAAGCAGGTATTTGGTCGGCATAAATGTTCCCCCAGACCAACGCCCCACCTCCGTCTGGAAACCGGCCAGCTGGATGGCGCCAAAGGTTGTTGGGGTACAGTAAAAACGCTTAAAATCATTGTTATGATCATATACATTGGTGGATCCATACTCCTGTGAGTAAGGGATCTGGTAAAGTGCTTCGGCGTTTTTCTTGTTATTTGCCGCATTAAAATTGTCGATAAAGGAGGCATACAAGCGTACGTTGTAACCAGCTTGATTGTCGATCAGTTTCTTTGCTGTCGCAAGCGCTTCTTCCAGATATTGATTGGTATTGTATTCTTTTGTTTGCAGACAGGCTTTCGCCAATAGGCCCAGGGCTGCTTTTTGGCTTGGCCGACCAGCCTCAGTTGGCCCTATCGGCAAATGTTCTGCGGCAAATCGCAGATCGGGCAAAATACATTTCTCATAGATTTCCAGTACTGGTGTGCGCAGGGCGGTGGTGTTCGCTGAACTTGTTTCAGTTAGGTTAAGCGGACAGGGGCCAAACTGCTCAATCAGGTGAAAGTAATATAGGGCCCGCAAAAAATGGGCCTCAGCCACTTTCGCCAGTTTTTCCGCCTCGCTGGAAAAATCTTTTACCTGATCCACACGCCCAATGACGATATTACAGTAATTGATGGCATCATAGGCTCCATTCCAGTAATCCTTGGCCATATCAATGGACATGGATCCGCCGGAAGCATATTTCAGGTAGTTTTGGTTATTATTGGAATTGAGATCTGCCGTCCATAAATCTGTACCGCCTTCGGTCACGAGCAGGAAGTTCCGGCCATAAAAATAGCGGGGCAGATCGAAATAACAGCTATTGATCAGTTTTTCAAAGCCGGCTTTGTTTTCGGCTACCTTATCCACGGTGACCCCAGAGGGATTATATTCATCAAGCGAACATGAATTTAGAAACAGGCCCGCACACAAGAGTATATTGAAGTATTTGATTTTCATAACATATTGGCATTAAAAAGTAACATTTAATCCGACTACGAACTGCTTTGTCAAAGGAAAATTATCCGAACCGTTGGATTCGGGATCTTGATACTTTAACAACTTGCTTTTCGTAAAGATGAACGGATTGTTAGCGGTTGCATAAAAACGGAAACGTTCCATGGAAAGGCGCTTGATAAAAGACTTCGGCAGGCTATAGCCCAGGGTAATGTTCCGTATTTTAAAATAGGATCCATCTACATATTTCAGGGCATCAAATCCGATATAGCCACTGGTCGAGGAATGTATACCCGGTCTTGGCAAATAAGCCCCCGGATTTTCCGGTGTCCAATAGTCAATATCATCTGGACTATTGCCTACCCCAGTCGTCGGGTCATAACGGGTAATCAGGTTGCTGGAAAGCATCTGTCCCCATCTGGCTGTCAAAAACACCGAAAGGTCCCAGTTCTGGTACTTGAAATTATTCTGAAAGCCTCCCGTCCATTTTGGCACCGCAGAGCCAAGAATTCGCTTATCGCTGGCGCCATAAGCGTGTGTACCGTCTTCTTCCAGCGTACCATCGGTCGCTAACTTGATATCACCGGGTTGAGAGTTGAACAGAGCTGCCTGCTCAGCTTCACTTTCCTGCCAGATCCCCAGGTATTGATAATCAAAGAACGTTTTGATGGGTTGATTCAGGAATAGACTATTTGAAATCAGATCCTTTCCGCCTGGCAGTGCCGTCACCCGTTCTTTATTCGTTGAAAAGGTCAGTGTCGAATTCCAGGTAAAATTTTCACCCTGAATATTTTTTGTATTTAAGGCCAGTTCAAAGCCCCTGTTGTTGGTCGCGCCGATGTTCTGCCACATTTTAAAGGGGGCACCCCAGGATCCCCCCAGGGAAGCTGGCATATCACGCAAAAACAGCAAGTCCTTGGTCTCGGTATTGTACCAGTCTAAGGTCAGGTTGGCTCTACGGTTTAAGAATTCAGCATCGAGACCAATATTGGTTGTATACGATTTTTCCCAGCCCAGATCTACATTCGCCAATTGTTGGTTCAGAATAAATGCCGGGCCAAGGGTACTTTCACCAAAGCCTACCGGTTTAGGTGCATTAAACCCTCCCGCCTGTGTTCCATAAGCACCTACCCCGCCGGAATTACCCGTGACACCATAACCGGCACGCAACTTTAATTCCGAGATTTTACTTTTCAGCGGCGCAAAAAACTGTTCGTCACTTAGGCGCCAGGCAAAGGCTCCTGCCGGAAACACATCCCACTTATTGCCTTCGGATAAACGGGAAACGCCATCCCAACGGCTAGAAAGCGAAACCAAATACCGTCCTTGATAGTTATAGTTGACACGACCTACATAGGACATGGACTGTGAACCGATATAGGAGGATCGGATAACCGATGTCGTTGCCGCACTTAGATTATGAAAAGAATAGGAATCCAGGTCAAAACCGGAGCCCCCAGCATAAGCTTGTTCAGCTTGGTTTTTTGACCAGGAGGTTACGCCTGTCAACGCAAAATGATGGTCCTCATGCAGGTTAAATTCATAATTCAGGATATTTTCCCAGCGATAATTATAATTTCGATCATTGATAATCACGGCCGCCGGTAATTTAAAACCCGCTTCGGGATTGGCAATTGACTGTGTCCCAAAATATCGGCCCGTACGTTGGGATCCGATGGTTGCACCGAAGATGGAACGGAACGAAAAGCCCTTGATCGGGGTAAAATCAAGATAGGCATTCCCGGCAAAATAGTTACTCAGGATGTTATTTTTATATTGATCTTTGATCTGATCGGACAAAGGATTCGTAACTCCATCCACCGGAATATGATTGATATTTCCTTCAGCATCAAAAGCATCCCCCAGCGGCAGAAAGGTCAAGCTATTGCCAAAGACATTTTGTGCTGCCTGATTATTGTCTTTATAGGTATATTGGAGGTTCGTTCCGACTTTGAACAAGTCAGATAATTTGTGATCTATATTGGCCCGTACAGCATATTTTTTACTGTTGTCATTTTTGATCAGCCCTTCCTCATTATTGTAGTTGAGTGAAAGAAAAGCTTTTGTCTTTTCATTGCCACCATTGACCGAAAAGCTGTAATTCTGTTGGATCCCATCTTTCAGCACCAGGTCCATCCAATCTACCCATTTCCCATTTTCAAAGGCTTCCAGCTGTGCGGGGTTTTTGAAGATGTTATTCGCAAACTCCGGATAATTACCATGTTCACCCCGATAAGCTTCCCTTTTTAATTTCATATAATCATCCCCCACCAATCCATGTGGATATTTCGGAAAACCATTATATCCAAAGTAAGCATCAAAATTCACGATCGCTTTGCCGGCTTTACCTTGTTTGGTGCTGATGATGATAACGCCGTTGGATCCCGCAGATCCATAGATGGCTGTTGATGAGGCATCTTTGAGGATATCTATTGACTCGATATCGCTGGGATTTAGGCTGGTAAAATCACCTGGAATACCGTCAATGATATAAAGCGGATTATTGTCCCCATTGATGGATCTATTGCCCCGTAAGCTCGCGCTTACATTGGCTCCTGCCCGCCCCGATGATTTGCTGATGTCCAGACCGGAGACCTTCCCCTGAAGGGCGTCCATGACATTGGCCGTTGGCGTCATCATGATATCTTCGGATTTTACCGAAGCGACAGCGCCGGTCAGGTCCCGGCGTTTGGCCGTACCATACCCGATGACCACCACCTCATCCAAAGCGCGATCGTCTTTTTTGAGCACTACACTGACATTTTCGCCTGCCTTTATGGCCTGCACAGCTTCGGAATAGCCGACCGAAGTGATCCGGATCGTACCATTTTCACCGGGCATATTTAAGGTAAATTCACCGGCAGCATTGGTTGAAGTTGACTGCGTCGAATTGACCAGTGCAACGGTAGCACCAACCACAGGGCTTCCCTGTTCATCCGTAATTTTGCCTTTGATCTCTTTCCCCTGTTGTACGTTGATGCGATTAGCTGTATTGGCATGGAATGCAGCGTTGGCAAATAGCGGTGTGCCCACAGTGAAACTGCTGCAAAAGAGTATTAACATCGGATACTTTGTGGCTGAAGTCGCTATCCCTAGCGTCATTTTTCCGAGATTAATCTTGTTTATATTCATATTGAGTTTTAGATTTATTCGCGTAATGTGGTTGTTTATCTGTTGGTTCATGGACTGACCTGTACGGAAAGGCTTTCCGGTCAGATCGTAATTTTTTGGTCCCCTAAGGCAGAGCGGATGATCACTGTACAGGCTTTATCCCCTGTTTTTTGAATAATTCCCAATGCTTTCCCCTTAAATGTTTTTCTTTTGGGATGATGTAATCCCCTTAAATCGGCCTGAAATCCGTTATCGGTTCCCAGCACTTTTCCATTTCCTGTTACAATAAACTCAATTTCTTGGTCATTGTGCAACACGGACTGTCCTGTTTTGTCTATTAATTCCGCCGTGATAAAGTATAGGTCCCGGGATTCTCCGGTAGCATACTTCTCATGCTCCAAGCTTACTTTCACGGTATGTGCATCCGCTGCTGTCCGGATGCTGGTTTCCTGAACGATTTTGCCGGCCCGCTTTTTAACCGCTTTCAGTTCTCCTTTTTCGAAAGGCACCTTCCAGGTCGCATGCAAGCGTTCTGCGGTCTTTGCTGAGGTCCCCAGACTTTTGCCATTCAGAAAGAGTTCAACTTCATCTGCCTTGTTATAGTAGGCCCATACGTCAACGCTGTCGCCAGCTTTCCAGTTCCAATGGGGTAAAAGATGCAGGACATCTTTGTCGGTCCACTCGGACTGATACATATAGTACACATCTTTTGGAATACCGGCAAGATCGACAATGCCGTAGTATGAGCTCCGCGCAGGATAAGGATAAGGCACTGGCTCCCCCAGATAGTCAAAGCCGGTCCAGACAAAGGTCCCTGCCAGGAAAGGACGGTTTTTAACCGCCAGCCAGGCCTTTTCATGGCTCGTACCCCAATAAGCGGCCACATTATCGTAAGCAGATACCGTAAAATCAGGATTGCCGTTCACGACATATTTGTCTTTGGAAGATGCGGGCCATAGCTGAATGGTATCCTGCAGCCGGTCATATACGGATCTTGTCTGTAAAGCAGACACTGTTTCTGACGCCAGTAGCGGAATATTTTTAAATTCTACAGGCAGTTTATCGTAATCTTCATGCTTATAGTTGAATCCCAAGACATCCAATGCCTGTGCCTGTGCAATAAAATTTTTTGCATAATTATTTTCTGTCAGCGCTGCGGTGACAGGGCGCGTAGGATCGAGTGATTTAACCAAATCAGCCATCTCTTGGGTTAGGGCAATTCCGGTAGAATCAAATTGTTCGCGGATTTCATTTCCGATACTCCAGAGGATGACCGAAGCATGGTTGCGGTCCCTGCGCACAAAGGCCTCGATATCTTTGTGGTGTTCTGTCGGAAAATCAATATGGTAATCGAACTTATTTTTCCGCTTTTTCCACATATCAAAGGCTTCATTGTACACCAGGATCCCCATTTCATCACAGAGATCAAGCAGTTCTTCTGCTGGCGGATTATGGGCGGTACGAATGGCATTCGCACCCATTTCTTTCATGATCAGTAGCTGCCTTTTTGCGGCCGACTTATTAAAAGCAGCGCCTAAAGCACCCAAGTCATGATGCATGCAGACCCCGAAAATCTTCAAAGCCTTGCCGTTTAAGTAAAAGCCTGTTTTTGCATCAAACCGAATGCTCCGAAACCCGATTCTTTTTTCAATCTGATCCTCAATTGTATTGTTGTTATTCAATAAAGCCAACTGGACACGATATAAATTTGCCGCATTTGGGCTCCACAACATTGGCTCGTCCACAGTCACTGATGTTTCAATATTCCCGCCCTGCTCGGTACCCATCTTTTTCAGCACAAGTTTGCCTGTAGGATCCCACACCGTAAGCTGATATTTCTGTCTGGTAGGAGATGCCTTCGCTGTCACGACCTTACTCAGTTTAGATTGCACCTTTAAGGTTCCCAGTTCGCCTTGGACTTCGGGTGTACTCATAAACGTTTCCTGCTCATTCAGGTATACCGGACTTGTTTTGATCAGGTAAACATCACGGTAGATCCCCGAACCCGTATACCATCTGGAGTTTGGCTGTTTACTATTATCCACTCGGACAGCAATACGGTTGTGCTGTTGTCCATACTTCAGGTAGGGCGTCAAATCCACAGTAAAAGAGAGGTAGCCATTGGGCATTTTCCCCAGGTAACTGCCATTGATCCATATTTCGGCGTAACGGTAAATCCCTCCAAAATGTAATTGCACAGCTTTCCCCTGATCTGAGGTCGGCAGGGTAAATGTTTTACTATACCAGCCAATTCCACCGGGCAATGCCCCACCGGCATTGCCTGCAGGGTAGCTAGCGGAAAAATCAGCTTTAATACTCCAGTCATGGGGCAATTCCACCGATTCCCAAGCCTGGGCATCACCGTCGTCCAAACGAAAACCGAGCTGATCCTGTAACGTAAAATGCCAATTTTCATTAAAGCGAATTTTGGCACGTCCCTGAGCAGAGACCAATTGGAGCTGCAGCAAAAAGAGAAGGGCAATAAGATAATGTAACTTCATAGCGAAATAATTCTTTATACGTACTGATTCAAGGGTTATCCCCGGAATCGTTATACTGATTTTTTATGCATTCATCAATTTTAAAGGCATCCATACTACCTTCAACGTTTAAAAGTTCCTATAGCCGTTTGGCTTTAGGAGCTGATTTTGGGGATTTCAATTTTCAGCCCTAACACTTAAAAATGTAGCTTACTCTGTCCTAAATCTTTGGAAGTTGCCAATGCGATTCCCCGGTTGCCCTGACTATCCACCGCACAGTAAAAGTGGTAGACCACACCCTGCGCTTTCAATACAAAAGACTTATGTGCGTATTGCTGATCAAAGCTCTCACTGGACTCAATCAGGTTGGCGCCTTCCCAATCAGTCCAATGGATCAAATCCTTGGATGCCGCGAAGCGGTTGAAGGCACCCTTACGGTCTTTCCAGAAGGCACCAAAATAAAACATGACCCAGGTATTATGGATCCGCTGGATCATAGGGTCGCCCGTGATTCCCACCGGATGGTGAACCACCGGGTTCGGTTGGAACCGCTTCCAGTTTTCCATATCATCGGACACCGCCATACCGATACGTTCGTACCAACGGGTGGGCTTGTTGTTTGCCAAGGAGTCCCCTACGGCATTGTAATACATGACGAAGCGATAGCCTGTATTTTGATCAGGATCTTCAATCACGTAGCTTTTGAATAGCTTATGCCGGTTTTCCCACCAGGAAACATCCGGATCCGTACTGGTCAAAACGGGCTTGGACAACCGTTGCCATTCCACAGGTTGGGTCGGCTTCTTAGTGGTATAAGCCATCCCAATCGCCAGCGGCTCCGGTTCGTAGCCAGCTGTAGAACCTCCGAAATATGACATCCAGTATTTTCCGACGTAGCTGTTGAGTTTATATTTGCCACCCCACTTGGTGTCAACAAGGGCATTATAACCTGCCCGTTGCCTGGCATCCCAGCTGTTTCCATTGTCCACGGCAATTTGCTTGCCCAAGGTCTTCCAGTTCACTAAATCGCGACTTTGGGCAAGCCAGGTCTCATACCCATTCCCATCAAAGACAATATAGGTCATATACCAATATTTCCCTTCCTTATAAATGGTCGGACAATCCATCAATTCGCCTTTATGCGCTGGTACTAAAACAAGTCCATACTTATAGGGGGTCTTTACTTCATCATAAATTTTTGCCATCTCCGCACTGGAAACTGCCGGGGTCTGAGCCTTCAATTTAGGCCCGAGCAAAGCAATGGATAGCAATAGCATTAATCTTTTCATCTGTCTACTCTTTTTTCTTCGTTCGTACATTCTGAACTATTTACGTTGTTCTCTGATGGTATTTCAATGGGTTTATCGCTAACTAAAACAATCCCGGTAACTGCTTTTACTGGGTAATTGTATATTTTCCCGAACCCAGTTGTAGTTCTACATGGTTTTCTTTTACGTTGACGGTTTGGGCCTCCACGGCCTTTCCATTGACCTGATAAGTTCCCTTTGGCAGCAGCAGGGTACAGCGGCTATTGACGGGAACCTCCAGTTGATAGTTTCCCTGCGCCTGATTTCGGTTAAAATAAATCTTTCCATAGGGACTCCTAAAACTCACTTCGCAGTCTTTCAGTACGTCCAGCATTTTGGGTGCTATACGAAAATGTTTAAATCCGGTCGATTCTGCTTCTTGCCCGATGCCTCCAAGCCCGGTATGAAACCATTCCATCAGATGTCCCAACATAAAATGGTTATTGGAGACATTCGGCAATCCAGCCCAGGATTCAGTGAGTGCCGTTGCTCCTTTGCGTAGCTGATAACCATATCCAGGGCGGTCATCACGGTGATGCATGGCGTAGATCAGCTCATCCCGGTTATGTTGCTGCAAAGTCTGCAACAGGTAACGGTGCCCTATGTCGCCGGCTGTCAGCGCCGTATCGTTCTGGCAGACCGTTGTTGTCAACTTTTCAAAGACCGGCTGTTGCAGATCTTGTGGAACAAGCCCAACATAGAGCGGCATCGCCAACGCGGTTTGGCTGCCTGAGCCATAACGCTGCTCCTGCGGATGATAGAACTGTTGGTTAAAGGCATTGAACACAGCTTCCTGTAAGGTTTTAAATTTTTCAGCATCTTCTTTTTTCCCCAGCAATGTCGCTATGTCGACCATCAACTTCAAGTCATAATAATAAATAGCTGTAGCCGTGATTCCCGGGGTAGTCAGCTGCGAGACACCGGGGCGCTCCGGTCCCAGATCGTACCAATCGCCTAAGCCCTGTGTTAAAATATGATCTTTGGCCTTTGTACCCAAATAATCGATGTATTTGCACATCATGGCATAATTATCGGTCAGGAAAGTTTTATTTCCATACCAGCGGTAGGCATACCAGGCCAGGATAATGGAACTGCTGCCCCATTCTGGCGAATCCCGGAACATGTCTCCGCCCCAGTCAAACTGTACGTACTCCGGGGCAATCTCAGGTACAAGCCCCGCCGGAGTCTGCGACAGCCGCATATCGCGGAGAGACTTTGCAAATAGACGTTCCACATCATAATTGTATTGTACGGAAGGTCCCATCAGGTGCAGCTGTTCAAGCCAGCCCAATTTTTCACGATGTGGACAGTCGGTAAATACGCTGACCATATTGCTATTGATTGCCCATTTGATCAGCCGATGGATCTGGTTAAAGAGACTATCCGAAGAATGGAAACTTCCAACAGTTTCAGCCGCATTGCGGATATGTAATGCCTTAATGCCTTTTAACTGGATAGCCCCTTTGGTTTGTGGGAGCAAAGCGACTTCAGCAAAGCGGAATCCATAATAGGTAAATCGGGGTTGCCAGTCAATTAAGCCATCCTTTTCAAAAACATATTGATAATAGTATGGACTACCTGTTGCCTTCTGATTGGCCGTGCTATCTGCTGTCAGCAGTTCTGCGGGATAGATGCGTACCGTATCACCCTGTTTACCTTTCAATTTGACCGCTACAATGCCCGACGCATTCTGACCAAAGTCATAGACCGTGTTTCCATTTTTAGGACTCGTAAACGATCGTACAGGTGAAAACTCGTGCATTACCCGAACCGGGTCGGCCTCCTGGGCCACCAGCGGTGGGCCATCTACTTCCAGGGCAGCCTGCCAGTTGCGATCATCAAAGGCCACATCCGGCCAATTGGAAGGCAACACATGCCCGTCGTAATCTTCCCCACCGTACATACTGGAAAAGGTGATGGGCGAACGGTGAACTTTCCAGCTCTTGTCTGTCACAATAACTTCCTCACTGCCGTCGCTATAGTGATTGACCAACTTCATTTTTACTTTTGGCAGCCCAAAAGCTACCTTATGCTTCTGATAGCGTCCCTTTACTGGTGGGATATAATAGAAACCGTTGCCCAATAAGATACCGATACTGTTTTTTCCCTTTTGGACTTGCTTGGTAACATCCAAAGCCACATATAATGCTTCCTTATCATATTTGCTCCAACCGGGTTGCAAAAAGGCATCTTCTACTTTTTCCCCATTCAGCAATAACTCATAATGTCCAAGACCTGAAATATAAGCTGTCGATCGGAGCAATTTTTTATTGACCGTAAATGTTTTTCGAAAAACAGGAAGCTCGAACGTCTGGTCGATCCGGAATTTGCTGGAACTGAGTGGCAAGGGGTTCACCATAGCCTTTGGTAGCAGCTCTTTGGCGATCCATTGACTTGCTCCCCAATCTTTGGGCTGCAGTAAACCAACCAAAAAAACAGCTTTTTCGCTTTGCGCACGATTGCCTTTATTGTCTTTGACCTGAACATGAAATTGATAATACCGTCCGGCTTCCAGTGCTTGCCCGGCGTAAGTAACAAACAACGATTGATCTGTGGTTTGCCATCCGGAATCCCAAACCAATTGAGGGTTTACCTGTCCGGCCTTCTCTACACGGATACGAAAAGCAGTCTGTGAAACATTGTTCTGTACACTTTTTAACCGCCAGCTAAACTGTGGTTTATCGGTATTGATCCCCAATGGGTTTTCCCGGCCATTGACCAGTACTTTATCAAATGACAATTGAGCTGAAGCAGGCTTCAGCCCCGTGGCAAACAGCATCAGCATCAACAAGATGCCCTGCAGGCATTGCCCGACCTTTACTTCATTATCCTTCTTTAATATCTTGCCCATTATGCCGCTGCTATCTTCTTTATTAATGATTCCCGAATATGTTTTTTAGTTCCTTGTTTACCTTGTTAAATTCACCCATCAGATTATTTTCCTACCCGAAGGATCTATTGCTGTGATGCTGTTTGGGATAGAGACACATTTTTCATTTTCAGTCCGGTTAAAGCAATGCTATCCACCCTAGTATCAGTACAGCTGAAATGGCTATCCCGAATAAGCAGATCTGTGGCATCTTTTGCAGTCAGAAAACGGGTTCCTTTGCCCTCGATCCGGGAGAACTCCACTTGGCTTAACGGGGATTCTGGGATTCCTTCGATATTAATGCAATCCGCAGAGCGTTCAATCGCTATCCGATCCATTTTGATTTTTGAAAAATGGGGTGTCAAGGCATTCACCTCAACCTGAAAGTTACGGTCTGCGGCTTTGCCGACATGTTGTGCCTGTCCTAACATATCCCAGCGGAGGGCCGAAAAGTTAACGTCCATCCGAATATTGGAAAATAGTAGGTCATGACCACCCCCACCCCTTGGTCTCCGGGTTTTAAAACGGATCCCGACATCTGTTCCCGCAAAAATGCAATCGTGCACATAAATCTCTTGGATCTTGCCAGCGGTCTCACTGCCAATAGTCAGTCCTCCGTGCCCAGTCTTGGTCAAGCAGTTGCGCACCACGACATGCTTGGTCGGTTTATTGACACGCAAGCCATCATAACCTCTTCCGGCTTTCAGTGCGATACAGTCGTCGCCCGTTTCCAGCGTGCAATACTCAATCAGTACTTTTTGGGACGATTCAATATCAATCCCATCACCACGTTGAATACCCTTGGATGCGACCTGTACCCCACGGATAATCACATTTTCACAATAAGTGGGGACAATATTCCAAAAGGCAGAACGGCTTAGGCTGATGCCTTCGATAAATACATTTTTGCAATTAATCGGGGCAATCAATGCTGGCGGGAAGATATAATCTGCAGTTTTACCATCGTAAATACGCTGATCAACAGGTACCTCCGCCAGGACAACTTTTTCAATCACCTCATGGGTCATCGTTTTTTGCCGGACAGATCCTTTTCCGGGGCCGATCACTTTTCCTTTACCAGTAATGGCAATATTGGTAGCGCCATTGGCATAGATGCAGGCCCCCAAAGAATACAGTTCTATGCCTTCGCTTCGGGTGAACACCACGGGTAGAAAGTCTGCTATCTCGCTGCTGAATTCCAGTGTCGCACCTTCTTCCAAATGCAACTCGGTGTTGGACTGTAGCGTGAGTCTTCCGGTCTTATAATGTCCGCTTTTGACCAGCAACCGGCCGCCACCGGCCCCTCCCAAGGCATCCAAACTTTCTTGCAGATCTGCCTGCTGATCTGTGATCACTATGCTACGTTCAGGAAAAACAGGTCGTTGGAATTTCGCTTTAAAATATGGTGAATAAACCGGCGCAATGGCCGAAGGCATATGCGCGGCTCCGACCTGATCCATTGCTGGCCATGCTTGCGTTTGCTCCACTTGGCGCAGATGACAGGAGCTTATCAGTGTAGCTGTTAACGTCAAAAAAAGCAGTATGATCCGGCAAAACTTCATTGGAATACCTCCTTGACAAATTTTGTATTGGTACTATAATTCATTTTGACATCACGGATATACTCCGGTCGGCGGGAGCGCTCGATCACCAACCAGCCTTTCCAGTCCATGCGGTCCAGGCAGCATTTTACCGCCTGCAGGTCCAAACGCTTATTTTCCTGCAACCAAAGACCATCTTCATCTGTGCAATGGATCTGTGCGATGTGGTCTTTGCCCAATATTTCCAGTTCCTGAATCAGATCCCGACCCTTCTTCAAGGCATTGGAAAAATTAAAACAGCTTTTTATGGTGGACTGACCTATCTCTTGCAGAAACCGCTTTTCTTCACGGGCGGACAAGGCCGTTTCTATCGCCACGGTAACCTTATACTTTCGGGCGAGCTGTCCAATCACTTTCAAACGCTCGACCAGCACAGGCCACAATTCGGGATGTTCCACCAGATCACATTGGATCCCTAGCGGGAGAAAGGCTAGCTTCACATTTAATTTCTTCATGGTATCAAAACAGTCCCGGATGGGCTGCAGGTAATTCTCCCGCGCCGCTATGGACTGCGCATAAAATCCGGTCATTGCTAGGCTACAGATGGTTAATCCTGTATCGGAAATAGCCTGCTGATAGGATTTCAGGAATGCTGGATCCACAAACTTATTGTCAAACGTGGGCCGGTTTCCCAGACCACCCATGTCCACTTCCAGTCCGTCAGCACCAATCTCCTTTGCTAAAGCTACCGCACTTAGCTTTTGCCGTTTTAACAGCATCAGATCAATGACGGCTACCTGATAGCGCTGCCTACTTTTGGAGGCAAAAACAACGCTCGGCAGCAGGGGTAAACTGGCTAGCGCCAAGGTTCCAAGGATAAATTTCTTTCGGTCCATCATAACTTTATTTGATAAGTGGTCAATAATTTTCGGAGCTCGGCTATTCCTTTCACTGCATCTTTAGGTAGTTTTTCACCTTTTTCACCAAAACTGTACAGCAGCTGCTCAGGTTCGATCTGTATGCCTTTTTCCGTTATAATATCTGTTAATTTAGCCGCGTTGAGTTGATAATTTTCGATGATAAACTGGTACAGGGCCTGTCTTTTGTTGAAGCCAAAATCATGTCCTTCCTGTGGAAAATGGGCATGCTTCAGCAATTCCGTTTTACCATAGTAGCCATAAATCTGTTGCAGATAGGGGAAATCATGCTTGGCCGTTTCCTGGGTCCAATCCTGACCATCAGAAATGATAAGCAAAGGTTTTGGGGCTGCAATGGCGGCCAGTTCAACATTATTGGTTCCGCCGCAGACGAAATGCACGGGCAATCCGCTTTCACAGGGGCAGCCCCCAAAGAAATAGGAAGACATGGCCACTGCGGGTGCGACCAATGTAATACGGTCATCCAGTGCAGCCATCAGGATGCTGTGGCTGCCACCGCCAGATCCACCACTGATGCCGATCCTCGATTGGTCTACCTGCGGCAAACTGGCTACATAGTCCAGAATCCGTTCTGCACCCCAGGTCTGCATCAACATGGCAATGCTGCTGCGATGATCTTGCGATGAAAACTGTAAGAGAGACTCCCCCCAGGCAAATAAATCGTAGCTGACGGCCATACAACCCATTCTAGCTAAAGTGATAAAGCGCTTTTGCGCATCGGGGCGATACCGTTGTTTAGCCCAGTGTCCATCCGGGGACAGCACAACCGGGATTTTCTTTTCCGGTTTACCGGGCCTATAGATACTTCCGTTGATATAAACGCCGGGAACAATCTCCAGGGCAAAATTTTGAACCTGATAGTCGGCATAACGGCGGACGGACTGCAACTGAATTTCCTTCCTTGGAATCTGCTGCAGTTGGTCCCAGTACATAACCTTCCGAACAGCGTCCCGCAGCTGGTTTTTGCGTATTTCCCAGCTACTTTTGTCTGTATATTTTTTGGCGAGCAGATCCAAAAACGCCCAACCCTCCTCCGGCTTCCAGCGATGGTATTCGTAGGCTTTCAATTTAAATTGCCCTGGCTTATCCTGTTGGAGTTTTAAGCCCAGGGGATAAAGCAAATTAACTTCAGTCGCCGCCAGATCCGCACGGAGCCTCCAGGGTGCAAAATCAACCCATCGGTCACTGACAAGATCGGGGCTGTACTTGATATGTACTTCAAAGCGCTCTTCTAATGTTGTCAGTACCTTTTCCAGAGGTTGTCTAAAGTTGTTTTCGTAATCCAATGGTGCCTCCTGCCCTTTGCCGGAAAGGCAAAACAACAACAATAGCAGCCCATATAATAGACTAATCTTCTTCTTTAACATAGGTATTTGCATCTGGTTTTTCATAGCCTTTCCGTTGCGGCCATTGGCCATTTTCGATCGCTGTCATTTTCACCTTTTTAGGATCAACAACGACATGTTTCATTTTTTTCCGGCGCCAGGTGTAGCCGAAATGGAGCAACCCATCTTTGGTCTGGATAACCGCGGGATACGAGTATTGACTAATAGGTGAATCTTCCAGAATCAAGGCCGCCGACCAGTTTTTTCCGTCCTTAGAAAATGAGACATGAAGCGGTGTGCGGGCTCCTTTGGCCAGGTTGCCCTCAGGCAGCACATGGTTGTACACCAAGACATGTGTACCATCCTGTAGCGTCAGTGCATCGGTACCGGAATTATTATTGGGTAAGGCTGTCTTTTCAAGTGGCGTCCAATGTTCACCCCAATCGGTAGACCAGGCCGTTGCGATCGCCCGGTTACGGGTACGGGCCAGTAGTTGCAACTTGCCATTGCCATGATCCAGGATACTAGGCTGTATGGCATCCAAATCATCGGCACCACGGGCGACAGGCCCAGTTTTACGCCAGGTTTTCCCGAAATCGGTGCTGACTTCAAAATGAATATTCCACCCCTTTCCTTCGGTACTGGAAGGCGCGATCAGATGACCATTTTGCAGCAGAACAGGTTTATTCTTCACCGGGCCAATAAAACCTGTGGGCAAAGCTTCAGCTGCAGACCAGGTTTTTCCACCATCTTTGGAGTGTTTGATCATTCCCCACCATTCAGATGGTTTGGGACCTATTTTGTAAAATAACAATAAATCGCCACCTGGAATCTGGTAGAGCACCGGGTTCCAGGTAGGTAGTCGCTTCCCATCTGGCTGAACACCATCAGCTACGGATTCTGGAGCAGTCCATTGTCCCTCTTCGTAGCGAGAAACATAAATCTCCACATCGGGGTTCCGCTCTTTAGTGCCCCCAAAAAACGCGTAGACCAAGCCCCGGTCCGTCTCCGCCATGGTTGCCGAATGGCAAGACGGAAAAGGGGCCTTATCGTAGATAAATTCATCTTTTTGAATGCCTTTTTGCCAGACCTTTAAGGTCGGATTCTGGCCATAAACGGCCCCAGCACATAAGAATAACACAAGTGTCAATAGCTTTACAGTGGTTTTCATTTTTCTTTTTTTCATCTTATTGCCCCGCACGGCCGGTATATCGGCCAAGACAATGGGTTTATTGTTTAGATCAGCAGTAGTCAGGTTTGACCAGACGATTTTGATCCTTTTAGTTTGATTTATGTTCTTTTTCGGCTTTCACCTTGTTCACGTAATCTTTGAACAACTGTCGCCAATTTCTACCGTTGGCATTTAAGTAAGCTTCACATTTGTTTTTATAGATCTCAAATATCGCCGAGATCTGTTTCATGCTCTTGTAATCAATTGCCTTCTCACGTGCCTCTTCCAGATTCTTACGGATAAACTGTTCTTCCGTTATGCTGAGGTCCGGTACAATTGCATGATAGCCTTTCAATGTAAAATCCACTTTCCCAATGGTATATTGGTCCAAAATCTGTGCAACCTGCTTCTCATTCAGTTCTTTTCGTAGACCATGCATCAAATTGCCATGGATTGAATCCGGTTGAGCAGAATCAGCAATAATCGAGCGGTCCAGCTCACTGAGCCTCGTCCCGGTATATGGATTAATTCCCGCAGGAACTGTACTTGCAGGGTGGCTGTTATGCCAATCTTTTACCGCAACGAGATGCTGAAAAATATAGTCCGTTACACGTTGTTGTTTTTGTAGATCTGTAAGCCCAAGCTGTGCGGTCCACTGCGTGGCTTTCTCCCGTTCCTGGTTGGTTGTTTGCGCCAAAATACTGTTTTGCGGCAATAAATTACCTATAAATAAGCAGCTGAATACACAAATTAAAGTCTTTTTCATGGTCTTATAAATTGATTGTAAACTGATAGGTTCCTGATCCGATCAACACTTTACTGCCCGAGGCCGCTTTTTCGAACTGTTGTATATCCTGATGTTGGTCCACAGGAATGCCATGCTCACGAATAGCCTTCAGATCTCCGGTCGGAAAATAAAGTTCAGCCGTGGTATTGGCCGGAATCGAAACACGCCATTTCAATACCGAGTTCGACTTGGTCCAGCTTGATTCGATCGGACCAAAACTACTGCCATAGCTGGCCTGTATATGGTTTGGTCCGGCCAAAAATTGGGGCTGCATCCGGATCTGTTGAAAAGCATTTCCTTCCGATTTAATACCTGCCAGATCCTCATATAGCCAAACCAGTAAATCGCCCAGCATCATCACATGATTTTGAGAGTTCATTTTGGGGTGTGCGGTATTTCCGTTCCACAGCTCCCATATGGTTGTAGCCCCATTTTCAACCATATATCCCCAGGAGGGATAGGTCTTGTTCGTTGCAATTTTATAGGCGAGGTCAGCTCTACCCATCGCCGTCAGACTACGCATGATCCATTGGGTCCCAATAACCCCCGTGCTGAGATGCCCCTTATTTTTCTTCTCGATGATGCTCAGTATATGCTCCTTTAACCTCTCTTGATGCTGTTCTTCGACCAAGCCGAACTGCAAAGCCAACAGATTATCTGTCAATGTATTGCTACCATAGTATCCTTCTGCTTGATAGAAGGCCGCATTGAAGTTTTTCCGCAAGCCCACAGCGCGACTCAAAAAATCCGACTGCTCTGCAGGCTTGCCAAGCAGGGCGCTAAAACGGGCCATAACCTGCAACAGCTGATAATAATATGCCGAAGAAATTAAGGCACTTGGGTATTTTTTATCTGCAATTTTTCCCCTTCCGGCTTCAATACTGGCCGGAGGGAAACACCAGTCGCCATAGCTATCCTTCGTGATAATCCCCGCGGTATTGCTGTACCGCGACTGCATATAATCCATCCATTTTTTCATGTAAGGATAATGCCTTTGAAGGATCATGGTATCCCCGGTTTGCTGATAAAGCATATCAGCAACAAAAAGGTAGGTTCCGGGCCAGCTGATGTTGTCGCTGTAGTATTTCCAAAAAGCTGGTGCTACATCGGGTATTGCGCCATCTTCTTTTTGTGAAAGGCGAATATCATCGAGCCATTTACGGTAAAAGTTTGCGTTATCGAAGAGGAAATTTTCTCCATAAGCACTCACAGGACGGTCGCCGAGCCAAGGTTGGCGCTCGTTACGCTGGGGACAGTCTACGGGTATTCCCTTATAATTTGAAGCGATACCCCACCAGGCATTCTGATGGATCTGGTTCAACAGGGGGTTGGAAGAGGCAAAAGAGCCAACATTCGCCATATCATCATAGACTAACCGGCCGATGAAATTCTCCTTTTTGGGTTCTCCTGGATAACCGCTGACCTCAACATAGCGGAAGCCATGATAGGTAAAGTGCGGTTCCCATTCCTCCATTGATTCCCCCCTTAAGATATACTGATCTGTCGCCTTTGCGTCGCGCAGGTTGGTTGTAAACAAATCACCAGTCGCAGTCAATGATTCGGCAAAGCGAAGGTTTAGAGCAGTCCCCCGCTGACCATGGACGCGAAGTTTTACCCAACCCGAAAAATTCTGTCCGAAGTCGATGATATAGCTCCCCCCGGGCCGTTTACGAATGGAGACAGGGCTAATATCCCGCATCACTTTCATCATGCTTCCTAGCTGTGCTTCATAGTTCCCACCGGGTTCCTGTACATAATTGGCCTTTAACCAACTGTGATCGTCAAAACCGCTGTTCGTCCATTGCCCCAGCTCCTGACGGGCATCGTAGCATTCGCCATCGTATTCGTTATTTGCCGTGATAGGCCCAGTAGTGGTCCCTTTCCAGGAATCATCCGTCTTAATGGTTTCTGTACTTCCATCCGCATAGGTGACCTCAATCTGCATCAGCATTTTGGGGAATCCAAAGGTCTTGATTTTATAAGGTTTTGTCTGCCGCATAGCATAAAAACGGCCATTGCCCAACATGACGCCAATGGCATGTTGTTGCCCCTCTGAAAGGGCCTGCGTGACATCCAGTACATTGTACTTTATATTTTTGCTATAGTCTGTCGGAATCGGAGCCAGGACCTGGTCCCCCATCTTTTTGCCATTGATGTATAATTCGTACAAACCCAAGCCCATGATATAGGCTGTAGCTGTTTTCACCTTTTTTGCGGTCTTAAATTCCTTTCTGAAATAACGTGCTGCCAGTCGCCCTTGCTGTTCATCATCGGTGGGGAAATAACGATCAAAACCGATCCAGCGTCCGACCCAATCCTTGTAGTGCAATAAGCCCATTGTCCAGCGTGCAGGTTCAGACCAGCCGGTCTCGCCTTTATTCGTATAGACTCTTACTTTCCAGAAAACCTGGTCCCGGCTCTGCAAGAGCTTTCCTGCATACAGTCTATTGATGGAGTTGTGTGACAGCTGCTTGCCGGAATCCCACAGGTCACCGATATTTTGCTGGAGCTTTTCTGGAGAAGAGGCCACCAGAATGTGATAAGCCTCTTGAACAGTGGCACGCTCGTCCGCTTGAATTTTCCAGCTCAGCCGGGGCTTTGCCACATCTATCCCCTGTGGGTTTTGTAACTGCTCGGTGCACAAATCATACACAATGGGTTTAGCCTGTACAACAGAGCTCCAGATCGTGCCCAGTAGCACGATCAAAAATTGAACAGCCTGTCGTTTTCGCTGTCCATATTTATCCATCCTGTTGATCTCCATTGCTTTCATGAATGCATCCCCTTAATCATTAGCGCACAGTGGCACCAGGTTTTTATTTTTTGCGCGGATTTCATACCGCCTATTTTTTTTCTTTTTACGATGGAATATCCATCTTATCATTTTCCGATATCCTGCTATTTAAAATCAAAATATAACACCATATGCAGGGCCCGTATTGGTTCCTTTTCGAAATCATAGTACACATGTTTCATCCCCATAGGCCCCGTTGTTTCCGGTTTTTGAGTTTTGGAACCAATAGCGGAGATGCCGTTCATAAAGGAGATATCTCCTTTTGGAAAGATCACATCCATGTTTTTCCACTCCGTATCCTGTTGTTCTTTCGGTGTATACAACCGTAGAAACACATCCTCCCGGTCTGTAAAGACGGTGAAACTTTGTTCTTTTCCGATAAATTTTGTCCAGTACATATTTGCGTGATAGCCCTTGAACTCAGGGTATTCAAACGGAGGTTCGCCCGTCGCTGTATTGTTATAATCTTTTTTCCAAACACCAAACTGATTTCCTTTCATCCGGTTTTTCCATACCCGGTAAGGTCCCATCCCCATATATTCCACGCCTTTAATATCCGTTTCAGGAAAGTCAAAATTGACACCCACGAAACGTGTGAAGTAACTTTCAGGAAAATACTGCACATGCATCTTGAGCTGTCCGGAAGGCAGAATTTCCCAGCGCAGGGTATTGTAGCTTTCTTTTTTGTCAAAAGTTGACTGGATGACCACCTTGTCATCTTCATGGCTCAGGGTAAAGTTCTTGTAGTTATTGACGGCTTCCTGTAAAACTGGCCCGTTCCGAAAAGGGATGATGCCCTTCGCATTCTGTACCTGCTCCAACAGCCCTGTTTTCTTATTGATTTGATAACTGATTCCATTGGCACTTATCAAATAAGAACCTGCCTGTTCCGTCACCTTGATCTTTTGCGATCCCGGGGCTGTCATCATGGACTTTGCTACAGTCTCGGGCAGAACAACCGGGAAACTCCAGGTAAAGATTTCCAGTCCTTTGGGATCCTTGGCCGTCACATATAACACATCAAATTGTTCCCAGCCCTGTGGAAGCTCCATCTTTAATACACCTTTAGCACCAGGTGCAATATGGGGTGCTGAAATAGCTCCTGTTGTGCTTGCGTTAACTTGCCGGCCGGCACTCAATTTCTTGAATTCATAGCTGAATGTACATTGATCTACATTGGTAAAGGAATACCTGTTTTCCAATTGGAATGTTCCATCAAAATGCTTGGTGATTTCTCTTTTTTCAACGAAAATCGGACTCCAGACTTCTTTTATGGTATAGAAGCTGCCCTCCTTCTCATGGTAGGGGCCTACGATACCATCCGGACCATGGTTGCCATCGGTATCAATGGACTTATTTTTATCGGTACGCACAATGCCCTGATCCTGAAAATCCCATAAGAAACCACCCGCAGAAAGGGGATTCGCTAACATGGCTTTCCAGTAATCTTCCAGACCAGCACCATGCCCACCATCGTACATACCATGTAGAAATTCGGTTGGCATCACGATATGATGTCCATGATCGTAAGTCCCGATACCATAATTGTATTCGCGGTAATGGGTAGTTTCGAAGCCGCCGTAAACCGCCCATGGATAAATCAGCGGTCTTTTTTGTATATCCTGTTCCCGGAAAATGTGATCCAGTTCGGGATTGTGCCCGCCCTCGTTACCGTTGGCCCAGAAAATCACAGAAGGATTATTTTCAGAGACCAGCATCATCTCTTTCAGCAATTTTGACCCGGTTGGGGTATCGTAATGCCCATGCCAGCCGGCCAGCTCATTCATCACATACAGGCCGAGCGAATCACAGACGACAAGAAAATGGTTATCCGGCGGATAATGTGCCATACGCACGGCATTCATATTCATTTCTTTGATCAGTTTAACATCGGCAATACTGATATCCTTACTCGTTGTACGGCCAGATTCGGGATGAAATGAATGCCGGTTGACACCTTTGAATTTTATTTTGACGCCATTGATATATACCCCATCCCGCTCTTTGACTTCTACCGTTCGAAAACCGAACTTTTGCTTCAACTTATGCTGTACTTGTCCCTTTCTTAGCAGGGTAAATTCGGCCTGATATACATGTGGAAATTCAGCGGACCATAGCTGCGGATTTTCAAAGCGGCCATTGATCAGACCTTCTTTATTAGTTAAGCTTGTTTTCAATTCAGGACCAAATTTATTCCCCTGGGCATCAAAAAGCTGTACTGCTACCGCATCCGCCCGGCCCATTGTTTTGAGCTTGGCCCGAAATGTGCCATCTGCCCTAGCATCCAATGATACCCGTTCCAGATGATCTTGTGGCAGCGCTTCAAGATATACCGGTCGAAATATTCCGCCGAAAATCCAGAAATCACCTTCGCGTTCAGCAGCATTGACGGATTTATTGGCCGAATGCTTAGCAACCTGAACCTCCAATAGATTGTCTGCTCCACGCTTGATCAGCTTACTGATATCATATTTAAAGACATAAAATGATCCCTGATGAATTTCTCCGGCGAGTTTGCCATTAATTTTCACTTCGGCATCGGTCATGACTCCTTCAAAAACCAGGTTGATCTGCTTATCCTTCCAGGTCTCCGGCACCTTAAAAGTATGACGGTACAGGCCGACTTCTTTGCCTTTATTCACCTCTTTATTAAAACCGTAGTTATATTTTCCAAAGCCTTGGAGTTCCCAGTTGGAAGGTACCGGTATTTTGCTCCAGGTACCGGATTTCATGCCCTCGCTCACCTTAAAATCCCATAAAATACCGTCATCCTTTCCCCTGCCCGAAAGATACTGCGTTTCAGTCTGCTGCGCAGAAAGCTGAGCTCCGGTCAGTGCTAAAAAAAAGAAGGATAAGACTGTTTTTATGTTTATTTTCATGATAAGGGTATTGGTTTACAATTTAATGGATTTTAAAGGACTAACTGTCCTGAACGGTGCTGCCGGAAGTCCTGCAGCATTCACTAAGTTGGGTTGGGCGGCCTCATCCCAGGCAAATCGCACCTGACGGACTTTTGGATGGCCCATGGTAGACAGGATAATCCTGTTATGCTCAATCCTCGCGGATACGGGATGGAAAATATCGTCATCGCCAGCTATTTCAAAGAGACGCGGAGGTTTTCCATCTGCACTCTTCAGCCCTTCCGCATGGTTGAATTTCAAAATGATCTGGCTGTCTTTAAAGGTAACGGACTTAAATTCCGGGCCATCCGCAATGACGTTTTTCTTGTAGACATACTTCAATGCTTTCAGCGCATATCTTCTTCCGACCTCCCATTTATAATTTGGATGCAGGTCATTGACATGGTCGACCAGATCGGTCGTGACAATGCGGGCAGTATGTGGCAATTGCAGCACAAGATCCTGTGCTTCCCGAAATTCAGGCAAAACAGTTGTCGCCATGCGGACCTGTCCTTTTTCATCCAGCGAATAGTTAAAGGGCGCAATCTGGGTAAAGTAAAATGGCATATCGGGCTTATGCCACAGTTGTCGCCAGTTCTCGATCAGCGCCTTCATTTTGTAGGTGTAACTCAGATTTTCCTGGAGAAACACGTTGCTTTCCCCCTGATACCAGATAAAACCGCGAATGGCATAGGGTGCCAACGGTTCAATCATCAGCGGATAGAACTTGCCAGGATCACCGGTCTTGGGGATATTTTTTAAATATGCGGAACTATTCCAATATTCCTCGGCAAACCAGGGTTCGATACGGCTTCCGCTTACCGCCGCCGTAATGATACCGACAGGAACTTTCAGCTCTTCCTGTAATTTTTTTCCAAAGAAATAGGCTGGTGCCGAAAACTGGGACAAGGCCGAATCTTGGGCCAAAGCCCAGCCTTCATATTTCCCGTCGGGCTTTGCCAGAAATTTTCTTCGGACCAAAAAGATGCGCAAATTAGGGTTATGGGCCTCCTTTAACTCCTGCTTCGGATGGTAATTCCCTTTCAGCGGGACCTTTTCCTTTGCGATCTTCCGCATCTGATATTCCATATTGGACTGACCTGAACACAACCATACTTCGCCGACAAGAACATCGTGCAGTATGATGCTATTTTCCCCTGAAATGTGGAGGGTTTGTCCGATGCTGTTGGCTTTCATTGGCCGCAACAGCACCTTCCATTTTCCGCTCGCATCAGCTTGTGTTTGTACCTGCTGATTTTGGAAACTTACCGTAATGGTTTCAGCTGGGGCAGCAGTACCAAAAATAGGGACTGGCTGCTCCCGTTGCAGCACCATGTGATGCGCAAAGATATTGGGTAGTACGACCGCAGCCCGCAATTGCAATCCCGATAGGATCAGCAGTATGTAAACAATCAGCCCCTTCATCATACTATAAAGTTTCTGCTGTCAATGCCGAAATTCGATAAACGGCTTCGGCGACAGCCTGGCCTGGATTGGGCACATCAAAATCCTGATCTGTAGGGGTGTCCGCATTTGGAAAACGCCGCACCGCCCCGGTCCGGAAAGACACTTTACTGATCTGGGCGACCGGCTGGAAAAAGAGTTTTGTCCCCTTATCCACACCGTTTACCAAAACCTGAAAGGAACGTGTAGCCACATCAACCAGACAGGTGATCTGATAGCGCTTGCCAGCCTCATATTTTTGTAGAGAGGCATTCCGATAACCGGCCTTATTCTTCAGCAGGCCATCTTTATCAAACATGATCCGCGCCGCCGCGCTCCCTTTATCATCCAGCAGCTCAATTTCCAGCGACCCATGTGTATCTTGTTGTGGTGTCACTGTAAACACTATTTTCGCCTTTTTGGCCGCCGCGATTACCCGATCTGCCTTGGCATAATCATAAGGATCCTTATCCCGCAGTACCAGGCCCCGGTCTTCTATCTTTGCACTTGCCCATAGTGGGCTGTATATATTCCAGGATTTATAAGCCCGTTCTGGTTCTTTGGAAAAGTCATCATGTACTGCTCCAGCCACTGTCGCGGTGATAGGCACCGGTACCTGTGCCACCCAGATGTCCTCTTTATTCATACTATAGGTAAGCCACATATTTTTATCGGGTGTCTGGCCATTCCCTTCCTGGATCCCACGGACATATTGGGGTCCATAGGACTTGTAATTCCCTCCATAACGCATGGTGGTGATCTCGCCATTAATCAATAATAAATCGGTATAACGGAGTCCATCCTCACTGGTGGACACCGCCAGCGGCCATCGGAATTCGGAAGGGTTGTAAACGGTTGCAAAACGTCCGTCTGCTGTTCTTTGTCCCCAGATTTTTGCATTGCTATTGACAAATCCGGGTGCCCGTAGGGGTGAATATGCCCAGGTCTTCCCATTGTCTTTGCTGATGGAGGTAAGTGCATGCTTCCACAGCCCTACCACCCTTCCATCATTTAAATGGTAGTAAGCAAAGGCTTTCACAGGTCGTTTGAATGGAATCAAGGGATCATCGCGGTCGGCCTCTTCCACCCATTGCTGCATCATCAAAGGGGTATGCAGTAATTCTTCACAGGCAGCGACAAAAGCTTTGTCCTTACTCTTGGAAAAAAATGGATATTTAGCCTCTTTTTCATGGAAAGATGAATTAAAACGGATGAAATAAATCGGGCCGAAGGAACCATCTTGCCTAATTTCCCGGACCACACGTCCGAGCCCATTACCATCGTTGGGGTCATCTTTCGCATCCAGCGCAACACCATAATAACCTATGGTCAGGAGCTTCCCATTTTTGGCGGTATAGAAACCCATCCGCTGATGCATAATCGCATACAGATTTTTACCTGCACGATCGGACCTACCCGGTTTCGTAAAACCTTCAGGCACGAGATAAGGTGGAAAAAGCTCGGTCGGTTCAGACCAGGCATACCCATCTTTGGAGGTCAGCAAGAGCGTCTTGCCTTCCGCCACGTGCTCACCTACTGGATTGCTTAAAAACTGAAGGTAATAGGTCTTGTTCCAGTAAGCCAAAAATGGCTGGTGGTTGTAGGTGAAATTATGCCCGCCTGCTTGTGCCGGGAATTCCCGGTTTGCCCGGAATACCTGAATATTGTGCGTTCCTACGGCCGGGGTTAACTGTCCATGGTGATAATCTACATTGGACAAGGTTTTGCCCACATACTTTACCGTATCCTGGGCCCATGCCTTTCCGGCTATTCCAGCAAGGAATAGGCTGAAGAGGATTGCTTTCTTACTATTTCTTTTTGCTTTCATGTCGGCGTAAATTCTTGATCACTTTTTTTGATGCTTTGACGATCGTACCATGCTTATGCCCAACAGGCACAGCGATCTGATCATTGATTGTTGTAAAGGTTTTGAAATCTTTGGTTGCCACGGCTTCATAGCGCTTGCTGCCATAAGAATCAAAATAGATCAACCATTGGTCTTTGATTTTCACAACGCTTGGCCCTTCGGTTAAGTAAGCCGAAAAAGGTGCGGAGATCTGCTCAAAGGGCCCCAATGGATTGCTAGCAAATGCAACACGCAGATCCCTATTTGGCCGTGTGTTATCCTTCAAGACCAATACATAATCTTGCTCCGCTTTTTTGACAATGACGGCGTCGATGATACTAAACCCCGGGTCACTGAATAATTTCGTTTCGGTAAACGTGTTGAAATCTTTTGTCGTGGTATAGTACATGCGATGATTGTTGTCTTCGGCTTCCTTACCTTTGGCAAAACGATAAGGTATTGTTGAGGCCCAGATAATGATAAATCTATTCTCCACATCATCATAAAACAATTCTGGAGCCCATACATTGACCGTGGAAGATTCATGCTGCATGACGGGGATGATCTTTTGGTCTTCCCAATGAATCAAGTCCTTGGAATGGGCATATCCAATCCCTTCATTTCCTTTCCAGCCAATGGTCCATACCAGATGGTAGGTCCCCTGTTTATCCCGTATGATGGAGGGATCCCGCATGATTTTCTGTGTCCCCAGTTCAGGTTTCAGATAGATTCCTGAGATAGATTGCCAATGATAGCCGTCTTCACTATAGAGATAACGAAGTCCTTCGTTAGCCGGCTCATGAAAGGAGGTAAACAGATAGCTATCTTTCTGACAGGAAACAAGCCATGTTACTGTCATCAACAAGAGACCCCATGCTTTTATTTTTCTCATCATACCGAATCCAGAATCAATACCCAATCGTTACCTTCCTGCTGTCCACCTTCCGGTGTAAAGTGCTGCACCCCTTTGTTTGTGAACTCGCCGATAGCCTTTGTTTCACCATTTCGCGGGTTAAACCAGGAAGCTTTCACTTTGTCCCCTTTAATTTTTCCCATGTTGACCTGCATGGGTTGACCTGTATAATTATAGATAAAAGCATACCTATCGGTCCGTGTTGCCAGGAGACGATTGTATTTTTCGCCATTGACCGCAAGCAAGGACTGGTCTGGTACCCGGTCAAAATAATTGTCCCGGGAGAGCATCAGTTCTTTTAAATATTTCATCTGTGCAGCCCCTGGCGCATGAATGGCCGAAGACCAGATTTCATCCGATCCGTAGGCTGAGGTCGTATCTTTTTTGGAATGCATCTGCATGACCGAATTCTGGCCATAGGTATAGCCAAAAGCACCTGCGAAGACGGACCAGTAGCCATATCTTCTTACGTCAGCATCAGTCCAGCGTGGTTCTTTAATATCATGCAATCCCTGTGGGATGCCTTCATACGAAGGTTCCCCATCAATGGTTGGCTTGGTTGGTTTGAGATCCCAATCGGCCGCCATGAACTTCCAATTGTCCTCACCATAATGTTTTTGTTCATTTTTGGAGGTATCCTGATCGTATCGTCTATGTCCGGATTGAACCATATTAAAATCCAGCCAAGATTGCTTGTGAAACCAATCCGACGAGGCTGTTCTTCCTCTGGGATGAAAGGTCATGAGATGATGCTGATCAATGGACTTGATGGTTTGGGCGATCTTCTCCCAGACTTCCATTTGATCAGAGCCCTTGATATCGCCTCCGTTTAACCAGATGATATTGGGGCGATCTTTCCATCGTTCGGCGAGGAATTTCGCGTACTTTTCAGCTTGCTCAACCGACACTTTCCCGTCTTTGACCGGCGATCCCCAGACAGGCACCAAGGCCATATATATTCCTTTTTCGGCAGCTTTGTCAATGATATAATCGATATGATCCCAATAATCATATTCGGCGGTATTGTCCGAGTTGCTACCGGCGGTGACCAATGGTCTTGAGACATCGTTATTCGTCACCGATGAATCGCCATAGGCATTCACGGATGGAACCGTGTGCAATACCATAGCCTGAACCACATTAAATCCTTTTTGTTTTCTATCCTCCAGGTATTGTGCTGCTTCCTCCCGATTCATCTTATTGAACAGCAACCAGCCCGTATCACCCAACCAGAAGAAAGGCTTACCATCTTCGGTTGCAACATAGCGCTGGTTTTCAGAGATCTTCAACAACGGCAGCTCTTTACGCTCTTTTTCGGAAGCACAGGAAAAAACCGTTCCGATAATAGCGCATGATAAAAGGCTCCTATAGACGGCTTTCCAGTTCCGCATTCCTGTTGGTTGTGTGTATAAATAGGGATATTTCTTGTGCATCGACATGATAGATATTAGTGTTTAGCGATCCAGATAATTTCTGGACTGTTCATATAATTGTTGAGGTGAAGTTCTTTTCTTGCATTTATTTTTTCGGTCTTCACGATGTTGCCATTTTTTGGATCAATATGCTGGACAAGGAAACGGCCCTTAAGAGCGTTCATATCCAGATCCAAGGCTGCTGAGGACGCATTATAAACAATCATTCCCTGATCAGACTTTAAGGTCCAATGGCCATTGAGCACTTCAGCCTGCATCCCTGCCGCTGCCCTGTAAAAATCAGGAGTTGCAATTTTGGGTAAATTAGCCATGGATCCTCCAGCCATAAAAGCGGCCCAGGCCATTTCCGGATAGTTATCTCCGTTGTATAAAACGGCTTTCTCCGGATATTTTTTGCGGTATTCAGTGACTGCCTTATACACTGCTTCCAGTGAAGTTTTCTTCGGTTTTAACAATCTTGCATGTTGGCGGGGAGCAAGGTTCTGCCCTCCTTTGGGTGCATAAGTCGATCCATCTGCCTGATAGTGCCAATAGCGGATATCGATGACCTGAATTTCTTTGGACCGCTCTGGATCGGCGAGTATTGCATCCTGCACATCTTTGGTCGTGCTCAAAGCAATAATCGGCTGTTTCCCGGTTTCGGTCTTCCATTCTTTAATCACGTCAATCCAGAATTGTACGAACGCCAAAGGGCCTGTGTATTCCGCACTGATCAACTGAATGACCCCGGAATTGTCTTTGAAATTGTCCAGGCACTGCCGGATATAAGCCCGATGTAAAGCCCGACGGACGGGATGATGAATATCATAAAACTGCTCCGCCATAAAAATGCGCTTATCGCCCGCATAAGGAACAGGCTCCGGAAAACCGACATTATTGATATTGTTGGCTGTGCGCCAAGGAAAATCTGCGTAATGGGCCCCAGCCTCAATAATATTATGTTGAAAATAATTCTGGTGAATCAATACAAGACCTTTTTGATCCGCCAAATCCGCATATTGCTTTAGGCGGCCCCAGTAAAACGGGTTATATTTTGTGAGATCATATTTAGACAGGCCATCGTAAGCAAGACCAGTACCACTTCTGGCGAAGGGCAGTTCATAGAAAGGCGGCCAAACCTCCCCATTGATGCGACGGATACGCTCGTGGTCGTCTCTGCGCCGATCGTACCACAATCCGTAGTTATGGTCGATCGCCAATATATTGTTTTGACGCATGCTATCGGTCATAGCATCCAGGTCATCGGTCAACCCATTGCCAATTTCTCCAGGGACATACCGGGTGATATGCGGCTTGGCTTTCACTGCACCGTATGGTCTTGCGGAACCGTTCCACCAGTTTACCTCCGATCTATTTCCCACCAAAACAACATCGCCCCTGACCAGCCAACCGTTCCGTATTTTCATATCCGGCTGCTTCGGCTGCGGAATATTTTCGTTGTAACCAATCTGGTCTATTGTTTTGGCCTTGCCTGCAAGGATATTGAGCGGTGCCCTATGCTCGGCCTGTTGAATAAAATCAATTAATTGTAAAGCCGGCTGAGCAGCCTGTTTCGTTAAATCCATCGCGACTTCCACAGGCGGGCTACTGGAAGCCTCCGTCAGTACAGGTAACAATATCGCGCGGTCATTTGCGGCCTTCCCAATGCGGTCCGCCAATTGTGCATAATACAAACTTCGAGGCTTGATATATTCATTGGACTGCTCCCAATACCCGTCACCCTGGAATTGTGCCCATATACCAAAAGCCCAATTTTGTGCCGTTGGTGGTTGGTAACACTCCACGAGGCCTGCTGTCGATTGCCAAAAAACACTGTTGGCCGCCGACCAGCCAGCACCTTGTCCATCCTGACCCCGGTTTTTATAACTTAATGCCTGTGCATCAATATCGGCAATATCGAATAAAACGCCTGAGGCCCAGCTATCAATCGCCCCGCTGAAACTAAAAGGTTCCACGGCCTGGCACTGCACAAAAGCATTTGGACCTGCGGCAAGGTAACCAACAGCAAAATCATGATAGCCCTGTTTTGAATAAAGGCGTTGAAATAAAGTTTGCTGACCTTTGGTCAAGAAGGTATAACGTCTCTGGCCCCCAATCTCTGATACCGGATCCAAGGAGATACAATCTTCTACCGTTAACTTCTTTGTACTTTCCAATGCATATACTGCTGATCCTGCAAAATGCCTGAACTGTACACGGCGCACCCAGGTATTCTCAGCATCTGCAATGGTAATGGCCATCCAGCGATGGTCTTCGTCTTTCAGGTTATGCTGATTATAAGTGGATTGAAGCGTTATATTTTCGACACCTACCTGTGCAATGCGCCCGTCCCAAACGTATTTTGCCACGGTTGCCTGACCATACTGTTGATCCAAGGCGGTTGTAATTGGTGCATCGATTTCGATTCGGTTACCACGGACTGCCACGACTGTTCTATCCCAGCTGATATCCCGTTGTCCAGGTTTCCAACCCAAGGAGGTAAGTCCACCCCCGAAATGAGCAGTTCCCAAGGTATTTATCCACGATTGCGTGGCCGGCCGCGTAATAATGAGCGGATCACCAACACGATAGCCTGAAGCATTTTCTACCTCAAATTCCCGGGCATTTACCGGAACATAAGCTGAAATGATTTTACTTTTTTCTTTCAGCCGCATGTCGTTTTTGCCAGCTATACGAATGAGTGTTTCGCGTGTGGTACCTGTTCCGATGAGCGTTGTTCCACCTACTGTAAAACCACTCCCCCGCAAGATCACACCGGAGGTATGTAGCACAAGCGATCCAGACACTTGATAAGTCCCTTTTTCTAACAATACCACGCCCCTCAACCCATCTTTGCCTAAAGGCAAACGCGAAACATAATCCAGCGCCGCTTGTATGCGGCGGGTGGCATCGCCCGATTTGACCGGTACAACAACTTCAATCCGGCCATCCGGAATGGCACTATTGCCACCCATATAGCCGGCATAGGAAAAATCCGGAAGCTGATTTCCCAGCGAATCTTTTTTATAGACCAGCTGTGTACCGTCCCAGGTCAGGGGGCTCACCGTCTTTTCTTGCGCTTGGACAGCACAAAAGAACAAGCAAATACCTATAAAGAAAATACCCTTTATTTTCATCTGTATGTGATCTTTCTTTCAAATGGTCAAATGGAACATCCAGTCCATTTTGTTTATATATTTATGTACTTTTTTCCCTCATTCCCATGCCAATCATGGGGACATTATTTCGGATATTATTTTTTTTGTGGCACCACAGTCTCCAGACTGACTACGCTATTGAGATAATTTTCGATATTGGCATAGCCATTCTTGGCAATTTTTCGCGAATCACCTGGATCATTTGGATTCAATCCCATGCTTTTTTCCACATTGTCCGGAATACCGTCATTGTCCGAATCTTTGTAAGGAGTACCTTCATAGGATGGATATCCACCAACCTGAGCAATATCGGAGATAATACCCTGCTTGTAAGAGTCTTCGGGCAAACGGCGTTTGACATAAGGCGATACAAATCCATGCTGTGGTTTATCTTGATTGTAATAGACTTTATTTGTTGAAACCTGTTTAATAATCCGGGTATCTACAGCGTCCTGTTTTGGCAAAAATGCACCCACATTTTTAAGCACATATTGATAAGCATCTTGTGCGGAAAGGGTTGTCACTGACGCCATAGGGAAAGCTTTATCTACGCGGATTTCCTTTTCGCGGTCACCTACATTGGGTAAATCCTCGATCTGGATCCCACCCGCCCAGTTATCTGCAGTAACTTTTGGAAATCCTTCCACCACATTACCATGGGCATATACTTTTCCATATTGGTCTTTAAAAGCTTTATCCCGTCCGGATTCTGGTTTTAAGATCCGATAGGCAATGGGCTTATCTTTTGGTGTGATCGGCCCTGGTTTATAATAATTATTTATAAAATTAAACAAAGACCTGTTATCACCGCCATCAGCACTTCTGTTCCACCAGTTCCAGATCACGTTGTTGACAAATCCAAAGTCGCCATACATACCGATGGAAGGGTTGCGGCTGATATTTGAAGCCCAAAGATTCCGCATGAAGGTGCTGTTCAAGCCACCAATTGTACTGCCGAAAGCATGGTTATAAGCATCCAGGCATTCAGAAAATATGGAATTCTGAATGGTGATATTGACCGTTGGCAGTTTGAGGTTTTTCCCTTCCCGATCATAGACATGGCGATAAATGGACATGTTCTCATCCAGCCCCCAACTTGCTGAGACGTGATCAATCATGATGTTACCCACCGGATTACCTCCGATGGCATCGTCCCTGCGAAGCACATCAGTTTCACCTCTACGCATGCGCAGAAATCTTAAAATGACGTCATGGGTATCAATTAAAAAGGATTCTCCAGCCACACAAACGCCGTCTCCAGGCGCTGTCTGACCAGCGATGGTAATATAGGGTGCTTTCACGACAATCGGTTTCTCAAGTCGAATTATACCAGCAACATTAAAAACGACGATACGTGCGCCGCCAGCCTCACAGGCCTCCCGCAGTGTCCCAGGGCCGCTATCGGCCAAACTGCTCACAACATAGACCTTACCGCCCCGGCCACCCGCTGTAAATGCACCGCCACCCTCTGCTCCTGGAAAAGCCTTTAACTCTGCCTGGGGTAGATCACTAGGTTTGGCCGCCCAAGGAATATAAGGTTTGCCTTCAGCCTTCATTACTGCCTGTGCCTTTTCCCAGACTTTTTCTAAACGTAGGTCCTCTGCCTTATCGCGGTCCGCAGCTTCCTTTTCTAATGATTCTGGAATAACAGGGTACTGTGCCAGTGCAGCTATTGGACTGATTAAGCCCAGAAAAAGAACAATATTTGGATTGAATAGCGATTTCATATGTCAATGATTATTTCGTGAGCTCATAAGCTCGGGGTTCATTTTTTAACGATTTATATGAAATACCTGGATTACTTTACGCAGTGACTGTCATGTTAATCCAAGGTATTTCATATGCATTATTTTGACGCCAATTGATTCAGGTAAATCTCGATATTAGCATAGCCTGAGGCAGTAATCTTTGCGGAATCGCTCGGATCGTTTGGATTTAACCCCATCTGTTTTTCAACATCATCAGGGATACCGTCATTATCGGAATCCTTGTAAGGTTTACCCTTGTAAACAGGATATCCGCCCACTTGGGAAATATCGGTGATGATCCCAATTTTATAAGAATCTTTAGATAACCTTCTATGTTCGAAATCTTTTTCAGGCAACTTCACATTGCTCAATAGCTTGACAGGCTTACCATTTTTGACATCGGCAATCACCCGTGTATCTACTGGATCCCTTTTCGGCAATGTCGCCCCGGCATGTTCAAGCACAAAGCCATAGGTTTCCTGCGCAGTCATCACCGGGAAATTCGCATGCGGAAAAGGTTCTTTCACACTCATCGCGGCAAAGTAAGGTTGTGCTTCATTGAAAGTCATTGCATCCCCCTTTTTGTTCTCTAATTGTATCCCACCATCCCAGTTATTCGCAGTGACCTTCGTGTTGCCCTCCACAATATTTCCTTTTACATGAGCACGGCCAAAAACTACATAAGGCAATTTGCTTCTTCCCGACTCCGGTTTTAAAATGCGGTAGCTGACTGGCTGATCCAAAGGCGTTGCAGGTCCAGGTTTAAAATAATTGTTCACAATATTATAAGTAGCCTGATAATCACCGCCATCAATCGAACGGTGCACCCAGTTGTAAACCACGTTGTTAAAGAAATTAAACAATCCATTCCAGCCAATGGAAGGGTTTCGTGCGGCATTATTTGCCCAAAGATTGCGCATAAATGTACAGTTCTCTCCGCCCAAAGTACTTCCAAAAGCATGGTTCCAAGTGTCTAAAGCTTCAGAGAAAATAGAATTTTGGATGGTTATGTTCACTGTCCCTCGTTTTTCCTCTGCTTTTCCCGTACTGTCATTATACATATGACGGTACATGGACATATTTTCATCCAGTCCCCAGCTTGCGGAAACATGGTCGATCATAATATTTCCCACCGGGTTTCCACCAATGGCATCATCTCTCCGACCGACATAGGTTTCACCACGTCTAAAACGCATATGCCGAATCAAAACATCGTGTGTATTCAACCATACCGATTCGCCAGCCACACATATACCATCGCCAGGAGCTGATTGGCCTTCAATACTGATGTAAGGAGCACGAATAATCAAAGGCGTTTTTAATCTAATAATACCGGAGACATTGAACACGATAATACGGGGACCACCCTTTTCACAAGCTTCCCGCAAGGTACCCGGACCGTTATCTTCCAAACTGGTCACAACGTAAACCTTACCACCACGCCCGCCGAACGTAAACTTGCCACCGCCTTCCGCTTCTGGGAAGGCTGGGATAGTCGCTTGCGGTAAATCGGTCGGCCGACCGGCCCAAGGAATATAAGGCTTGCCCTGTTTGGCATATTCTTCTATGACAGGTAGAGCCTTTTGCCAAGCTTCATCCGATTGTTTGGTCGCTTTGCGCATTAGCTCATCTGTATTCTTCTTGACATCTTCTGGAATTTTGGGATACTGACAAAATGCGATTGATGTAATAAGACTCAACAATGCTGTCAGCGTTATTTTTTGTAACATGTTTATCTAGTTAGTAGGATTTATAATTTCTAATTCGAATATATGTCAATTATACATTTATTTAAAGCAATGTATGTCACAATTAACATACAAAGGGCCTTTTAGGCCCATTTGTATCTTATTTTAAAGGGTCAAAAGTTCCGGCTCCATTCATGCTATCCCAACCTATGGTTTGTTGCAAATACGGAGATGTACTCAATACGGACTGGTTAAATCCAAAGAAGTAATATTCTGGGTACCATTTAAATTTCCATGTAGGTGTGGCATTTGTACGGTCTAGGTCATCCCGCTCGGTCACCACAAAGTAGTTATCATACAGATAGTCCAAGTATTGCTCTTGATTTTCAATTCCGGCAGGAAATGTTGCCGGTTCCCTTTCCACAATTGGAGCCGTTGCTCCATCCTTTAATAAGGGATCACTTTTGCCAACGTATTCTTCTCCATTCACTTTCAGCGTGATCAATAAACCTGTACGCCGGGTACCGTTTAGTGGTTTAACACCAATCCGCTGGGCTGTTGCCGAATTTTCTTCAAACAATTTCCAACGTCTCAAATCAAAGAAGCGTTTCCCTTCATAGGCAAACTCGATCTTTCTTTCATTGATAATGGCACCAAATAATTTATCTCTATCGCCCATTACCCCACTGAGTCCATAGGAACCATCTTTATTCTCAATTCCGGCCCGTGCACGAATTTTCATAATACCTTCCAGCCCTTCCTGAAGTTTATCTGCTCCAATAGCAGATTCTGCAAGATTCAGCACAACTTCGGCAAAACGCATTTCAATAAAGTCAGTCCCACTTTGTTGGAAACCTGAAGCAACACCATAGGTATTTGATGCATTTGGATCAGAACCTTTCTTTAGATATATGCCACTGCTATTGGCACCTTTAGTCTCAGTTGTTGTGTAACTTGCTGTAGCTTCCTTCTTCCAATAGTAGGTCCATTGACGATAACCGGTAGCCCCATTGTAAGGGAATAAAGCGCCATTATACACAAATGTTTTGGCAAAACGTGGATCTCTATTTTTATAAAATTTATTCGGACTATAGGCATAGGTCGAAGTCGGATCGTCTATACTCTTCCCGTCGAGCATTGGAAATGCGTCCAAGATCTGTTTGGTCGGTGAAATGGAACCACCCCCGAAAATATCCCTTGGGCGAATAGCTTGTTCCCAGCCGTTATTTTTAGCCATATTAGACCCATTGGTCACATTATTAAAACCATAGACCAGTACTGCTTCTGGATTGTTCACCTCCTTCATCCAGATATCACCCCAGGCTTTTCCATTTGCTGTGCCACCGACCTCAAATAATCCGGAGCCATTTTGCTCCAGCAACTGTTTTGCTTCCAAATTCGCATTATAGGCTGCAAGCCAACGCTCACGGGAATCATTCGGATTAAACTGTGGACTTGCATAGGTAAGCAGCACACGTCCTTTTAACGCCGCAGCGGCACCACTGGTAATCCTGCCCCAATTGGAATCATCCCACTTCCCTGGCAGTAAACTTTTGGCAAGATCCAGATCTTTTACGATCTGATCAATACATTCCGAAGTTTTACTTCTTGGAATTGAATTCGCTTCGTTCTCAGCCATCGTCGGATTTTGTGGTTCAAGCACTAAAGGAACCCCGCCATACATACGGACTAGGTCAAAATATTGAAAGGCACGCCAGAAGTACATTTGTCCTTTCAATTTATTCCGCGTTTCTTCGGCTATACCATATTTATCAATCTCACTCAAAAAGAGGTTAATCTCCCGCATTCTTGTCCAAACATTATTGGCGATGCTCGCGCTCATACGCTGTCCAAAATACTTGTTCGCATGGTTATTCACATAGGAAATTGCTGCCCATTCTTTATTGTAATCCGTTTCACCGGCCAGCTCATCTGTTGTCTGTGTAAACGTTGTGTTATACCCCCCATTTTCAGAGGCATTTTGTGTCACAACAAATGACTGCGCATTCGCTGCCGGCAAAAACATACCATACACATAATCCACATAAGACTGCGCCAGTACAGGGTCTTTGAATACTTCTTCATTTACAGCAGTTAAATCCCTTTTTTCTTCCAAAAAGTCATCTTTGCAAGATTGCCCTGTTAACAACAGGCTCAACAGTATAATATTTAAAATCGTTATCTTTTTCATCCTTTTATTTTTTATCAATGGTATCCGATCAGGTTTATTTATCCTACTTGATCTGATGGTCCTATAATGTCAAATTAATACCAAAAGAATATGTTCTCAAACTTGGATAAGCATTCCACGCTGACCCATTGCCATCTTTATAACTATATGGATTATATAAACTCATTGGGTTCATTGCACTGACATAGGCCCGGGCATTGGAGATCTTCAAGTATTGGATAAATCTGTCCGGCAGTTTGTACCCAATATTAAAACTGGTCATGCGCATGCGAAAGGCTGAAACAGTCCAAAAGTTAGATCTAACATTATAGATGTCCGACCAGTTGGGATTGGGCATGGTTCCTGTTGGATTAAGCTCAGGGTCATAGATATCTCCCCAAATAACAGGTAGATTGGTATAAGTTCTGGAGATATCATTATTCAGTTTGTCACGATCATTAATATCAGCATATCCACCAAATGAACCGGCAATTACAGCCTCTGCGGTGATGCCTTTGTAGCCCAGTTTAAAGGTCATACCAAATCCATAATGATTGTCGCTCTTCTTCGCCAATTGAATTTGATCATTCTCATTGATGATACCATCTGGTGCGCCAAATGTACCATCTCCCTGTAGTGCACCTCGTACATCTTGATAGTATAGCATACCGGGTCTAAGGTCCTCCGCCTTGGTACCAAAAACTTCTGTAATGTTGTATTTACCGACATAGTTATCGATATCCTGCTGGGATTTAAACATACCGAGATAGTCATATCCCCACACCCCATTGTCGGAAGAAGCTCCAGGCTGGGCATTCCAAGGATATAAGACATCAGTATCGTTAAAATTCATCTGGATGACCTTATTATCACCCCAGGAGAAACGCGAACTTACTCCGTAACTAAAATCATTGATTTTATCCTGCCAACCCAAACCTAATTCAATACCTGTAGTATTTACCTTACCAAAGTTTTCTCCGGCCACCGATCCACCAACTGTTATGGCAATATTGCCAGTCCGCTCAATGATAATACCAGAACCTTTGGTATAATAACCTTCTATTGTAGCGGACAAACGATTATTTAAAAAACGTGCGTCTATACCAAGGTTATTTTTATATTCGTCACTCCAGGATGTCGCGCGGTTAGCTGTCTTTTCCATCCTCATGCCCGTGGTGGAATTACCATTTCCGCCAAAAACAGCTCCCTTTCCAACTTGGAAAGTGTAACGCTGACGCCATGCCCATGGAGTGAAATCATCGCGGCCCATTTTACCATGTGAAAAGCGAAGCTTTAAATAGTCCACTCCTTTCACTTTAAAGAAATCTTCTTCACTGATTACCCAGCCTGCCGAAATATTATAGAATTTACCCCAGTAGTTTTCAGGAGCGAACTTGGTCGAGGCATCCGAGCGGAACAAAACTTCCGCAAGATATTTTTCACCATAACGGTAATTTAACCGCCCAAGATAACTTAAGGTTCCAGATTCATGCGCAGCCGTACGGGCATCAATCTCACCAAAGGCTGTGCTGAATTGCCCATTGGTTTGCTCAATAGGATCTTCTTTCCAAACATCCTCCTGAGAACTTTTGGCCTCGGCTTTTTCTACAGAGAATAATCCGGAGAAATTATGATTTTTCCATTGCTTATCGTAAAGAGCCGTAAAGTTCAGCTGATAATTATTGCCATTGGAGTTGGAGAAATAAACGCGGTTACCATTCTTAAAGACCGATGGTTCTGGATTGGTGGCGCCATCGTAAATATGTTGATTTTCGCCCAAGCGGGCAAATTCGTAAGTCTTATATTTGGTTCCCACCTGTGTTCCACGACCATTCATCAAGTTTTTATTATAAGACATCCGCAAGGTCAAGCCCTTTAGCCAAGGAGCCTGATACTCCCCATTTAAGTTGACGGTAAACTGCCTGTTGTCACTTGTGGCCAAATTGCCCAGTCGTTGCAGTTCGAAATAATGATACGCGGAAAGATCTTCTGAACGTCCTGGTAAACGAACAGGTAAGCCATCTACAAATGCGGGAATATAGGGCGAAGCCAACAACAGGTTCTTATAATCGTTTTCCTCATTTTCACCACCGATCTTATTAAAGGTTTTTTGCATATCTGCAGTATTCCCCGATACCTGTAAACCTACTTTAAAATTACTCGCCACCTTGATATCACTTCCCGCTCTAAAATTCCAGCGATCATAATTCAATGTACCTAAATTTCCATCCTGTTTATTATAAGCAATATTAGCGAAATAGGTAGCCACCTCTGTACCCCCTGAAACGTTCAGCGAATGACGGGTCAGATAACTTGACTTCCATGCATCCTCCAACCAATCGTATGAATGGTTTTTAAAATGGTCCAGTTCATCCTGGGAAAATATCCGATTGGCATAACTGGCATCGTCGGGTTTTACATTAGCTCCATTCGGGCCGTTCATAATGTTATAATACATACCATACTGGTATGCATTCATCATTTTTGTACGGTATGCTTCATCATTAATTGCATAAGAACCATTATAGCTGATCTTGGGCGTGCCCACTTTTCCTTTTTTGGTTGTTACCAAAACCACACCATTTGCACCTTTCACACCATATACTGCAGCAGCACCATCTTTCAAAATAGAAATGCTTTCGATTTCCGATGGGTCTAAATTATTAAATAAGGTTACATCAGGCTGGTTTTGGCCATTCACCTGAATCACACCATCAATAACATACAAGGGATCGGATGAGCCAACATCCTTGCCGTAATTCAACGGTTGTCTGACGGTTAAATTCGCTTTAGAACCTGGTCTTGCCAGTCCCCCACTGACACCAACGCCTAATAATCTACCAGCTAAGGCTGCCCCGATGTTTGTTGTCGGCAGTTCTTCAATTTCCTCCGCTTTAATATCCACTACAGCGCCTGTCAGGTGGGCCTTTTTCTGGGTGGTATACCCAACCGCAACCACTTCATCCAGCTCGCGGTTTTCGGCTTCCATCCGTATATTCAATACGCTCTGATTTCCTGCCGGAACCTCAAGTCTTTTATAACCGACGTAATTCACGACCAAAATCTCATTTCCAACAGGTAGATTTAATCGAAAGGTACCATCTTTATCCGTTGAAGTTGCCGTACTTGTCCCTTTAATGGAAATAGTCACTCCGGCCAAGGGTTTTCCATTTTGATCAACTACCTTTCCCGTTACATTCTTGAAAAAAAGTAGATTGAGTTCACTTGAGTTAGCACCATAGCTGAAGGAGGGAATTGTTCCTCCCGCTATGATTCCAAAGGCCAGCAGCTTAGCCAACCTTATCGAAGATTTCTTTGGGAATATAAAGTGATTCATAATTTGGGTATATTATATTTATTGGTTTGTTTTTTTGAGTCGTTCGGCCCACTTGTCTCCTTCTTCTTTTAGGTTATAACCGTGGGAGGCTAAGTAATTATTGATCTTTCCTTTGTATTTGCCGAACCAGGCATGTTTTTTCTCCGAAGATTCAGCCTGCATAGCAAGATCACGTGCTTCATATAACAAACTATCAATTGTATGTACTTCTTCTTTTGTGAGCCGAGGTATCATATCCTGATAAGCCTTCACCGTATTGGGGTATACATTATAGGTCATACCATTCTTAATGCCTTCCACTTGTTGGTCTGATAAAACCTCTTTTAGATTTTTTATAAAATATTGGTTTAAATTCGTAGTCTCACGGAGTGTTTCCTGTATAATCTGCTCCTTTAAACTTTTATCCGTATTATCCTTGATTTTTAGATCCCTTAGCATGTAACATGCGTTTAAAAGAAAATACTGATCACGGATCATATGAACAGCGCGTTCCTGTTTCGCTTGATCCTGTAGCCCTAATTTTGCCACAATTTTTACCGATCGGTCGGTAATAGTTTTCCAATAGGTATCATCAACTTGACTAAATGTCATTGATACACTTAAAAATAAAAATGTAAATAATGTAAATCGTTTCATAGGCATGAAATGGTTTATCCCTTTTGATGGTTATTAAACATAAAATAAAGTTTTCACTTTATTTCTATTGCACAAAACTTTTAAATAATTGTCAAACTGACATGAAAAAGTTTTGCGTGTTCAATATAACTGAAAATTTTATGGACAACCGTCATGCACTATCCTGACACGGTATTATTTAACTTCTAAATTATCCAACATAACTCCCTTTGCATCAACAGCATAAAACTTAACATAATAAGTTCCGGCGTTGATCATCGTTTTGGTATCAGCTAAAATATAGTTCCATTTCCCAGAGCGGGTAGGGGTCAACTGTACAGGGGTTTTGGGAATCAAAATTTGCTTATTCTTATCCAGTACTTCATAATATCCTTGGTGTACAATTTGAAATGGATTATGATATTTTATTGTAAGTGAATAAACATCTGCTGCACCAACTTGAAATTCCCAGGCAGTAAAGCCCGTACTGCTATCAAATGCCAGCCGTTTTTGTCCAGCAAAATCAACCTCGATCATATGGTCTTTCCATTTACTTAAAATGGCCTTGTAATTTTTAACCTCTTTCAGATCGTAAACGGGCAACAACCCACTTTGTTGCTGAAATGCCAGTACTGCTCCTTTGCTTTTAGACTTCACAATAAGCGCCTCATTTTTTTTCAATACTTTACGAAATACGCTAAGATAATTGCCATCACTCAGTTGGACACGCTCTTTCGTAGCTTCAAAGCCTTCCGGAATATCTTTTCCCAATAAATATACATTCGTTGGCTTTATAAAGCTCAATGTATAGGCCTTTCCAGCGGTCATCTCAAAATAATCTGAGCCAAACAACGAAGGTGGCAAGGAGAAAAATGTCGTTTTGCTCACTGCATTGGCAGGGAGCACGCTCCCCACATCTAGCCAGCTATGTAGCTTCACATCCAGGTTCTTTACATCCAGATTATAGTGGATCTGATCGACTGATGCTGCTGAAGGTTTCTTTTTCGACGCAATAGCTATCGCTTGTATTACTGCTTGACCGGCATAAACACGGGGGAAATGAATCGCAATCTTGCCATTATCAACTTTAACAGGATAACTTTTTTTAAATGCCTGCTGGAATCCCGCTTGTTTATAAAGATCCAGCTGATGCTCGACAATGCGATTGTTGATGGCCACATCAAAGATTCGGTCACCTTCAGCTGGAATAAATTTACCATACCAAGGCTCTGCAAAGTAGAGCTCAACTAGATATTCCCCATTTGGAACATCAAATTGATAAGCAAGTTCCCCCAATCCATACCGAAAAGTTTGAAAGAGCGGCCACGCTTGTGTTCCTTTAATAGGATCAAAAATCATACGTTGGCTGGCAAAGGTGGAATTCATCCCCTCAAAATTATCCGCCCAGGACCTGCTCCCCCATCCCGCTCTTGTGGTATAAGGCTGATCTGCTTTCCAATATCCCCCAAATTCATCCGTATAGTGGTCACCACCACAGTTGATACGATGCAAATAGTGATATCCGAGGCTTGGTTTTATCAGATCTGACGGTTGATACAGCCTGTTAAAGTGTGGACTTTCTGGAAGATTTTGCAACACAACGGTGTCACGGGCCACGACCTTACCGCCTCTACGTCCTTCGACAAACAACACATTGTATTTGACCTCTACCTGATCAAATTCGAAATGTCTGCCAAATCCAGGATGTTGCTTTTTCCCCAGCGATATAGACCCGATATCATTAAACAGCTCCACCTCCTCACAGTTTGAAAAGATCCTGATATTACTTTTAGTTCCAGGTTGCAACCAACGATTGGGCCATGAATGCATCGCAATATAGGCTACAGGATACTCTTTTTTCCCGTAATGGGACAAGTACATATAAAAGGCATCTGTAGGCTCTCCCCAAGGTGTAAGTAACCCTTTATAGTTAACCGGACCAATCCGGTCGATCTCCCTATTGCCTTCTCCACCCTGCACACGACCTGGATTATCGTGGGAATTCCAAAGCCACAGGTAATGGCCAATGGTACTGTCCTTCACGGAATCTGCCAGCCGCAGCTTCGTTTGGAGAATATCCGCAAATCGTTCTTCATTGTAATTGTTCTCATTTGGAAGGTAAGGTGGTTCAGCATGTAAACCCAAGCTCCGCCATGCACCGTATTCCCCTACCAACAATTGCTTTTTCAGATCTTCTCCATAGGTATTTTGATCTCCACCATAGGTTCCGGTCCAATTTTGGGGAACATCCCAGTCGGTTCCACTACCCCCATTGCAGGTGGTCACTAAACGTTGAACCGATGCTGTCGGATCTAAGTCACGGATCAATTCGGTACATTCCCGGGCGAAATCCTCGGGCAAAGTACTTTCATTCTCTAGTCCCCATAGAATTACCGAAGGGCTATTTCTCCGTTCACGTACCCATTCTGTTAGTAATTGCTTGAAATTTTCACGAAAGGCCGGCGTATCAAACCAGATATGGGCAGCGAGCTGTGTCCATAATAGAATACCATTTTTATCCCAATACTGTTGATAGCGTAAATTATGAGGTTGATGTGCATCCCTAAACGAATTAAACCCAAGCTGCTTTATTTGTCGAACACGTGCATCGATTTCTTCTTTTTCGAATGCATGAGATTGCCCCAATTTATGTTCATATTCTGCAATCCCATTTATAAACAAGGGTTTTCCATTGATTAAAAGGCGTGGATCTCCGGATGGTTTTAGTCCTTTTGACCAACGTACGGCGCGAATACCATAAGCTGTTTCTACCTCATCAACAAGCTGCTTACCGATTTTGATTTGGGTTTTGATGCGATAAAGGTAAGGAGAGTCTACGGACCACAATGTTGGCCGCACTAATAATAAATCATTCAATGTGATTTTTTTGACTGAACGGCCTTGAATTTGGCCAGGTTGTGAAGATGTCACTATTGTACGGCCCTTTGCATCAAACACACGGGTAATGATATCAACATCTTTATGTTCCTGGCTTTTGTTGCTTACTTCAACAGTTTGATGAATGATTGCCTGTTTGCTGTCTGCGGTCTCATCATTCCAATAATGCTGACCAAAAGGTGTAATAGAGACTTCATTTTTGATCAATAAACTGACTGGTCGAAAGATACCCATTGGTTGTGATCCCTCAGAAAATCCCCTTTCCGTGGAGCAGCCGCCATCTACCCAGGGCAAGTCAGTAATATGGGCTGGATGGTCTGCTCGAACAGCCAGCAGATTGGAACTGCCATCCAATTTTATCGCATCTGTCACGTCCAATGTAAAGGTTGTTCTACCACCAGCGTGATACCCCACTTGTTTTCCATTTAACCAGACTGTGGCATAAGAACCTACACCTTCAAAAAACAAAAAAAATCTATTTTTTCCCTTGGCTTGCTTGAGTGTAAAACTTTTTCGGTACCAGGAATAGCCATGCAGATTGCCATGCAGCAGCCTGCGGTATCCCTCATAGCCGTCCCAGTTGTGTGGAACGCTCACTTTTCGCCATTCCTTACTCGTCTGAAAAGATGTTGTTTGAAATCCTGCATACCGAATTGAATCTTTTTCATCCATGATAGTCACCCAATCGTTGTCTAACGCAATCGTTTTACGGACCTGTTGGCCATAAGCGTAGGTACAAAAGCATAAAAAAAAGGAACAGAAGATTAACTTCCTGAACAATAGCAACTGGGTCATCATTATTTTTTCAATTTCAAATCTTTGTCAAAGGCATAAGATCCACCTTTCTGTGTTTTAATTTTTATCGACTGGCTACCATACCGTAAAGAAAGTTCCTTTCCCGCGAGCGATTCAACGGTTAGCCCCAGCAGTTTATGGTCCCTCCATTCCATACTGATCTGAAAACCTCCTCTAGCTTTGAGTCCTTTTACTTTTCCGGTTCTAATTTCTGATGGCAGGGCAGGTAATATTTCGATCATATCGGTATGGCTCTGCAGCAGCAGCTCCGTAATGCCCGAAGCGCCACCAAAATTTCCATCGATCTGGAAAGGCGGGTGGGCATCAAAAAGATTCGGATAAGATCCGCCATCTTTACCTGCTGGCCGTAAGAGCATTTTCACCATATGATAAGCATGTTGTGCATCCTTGAGCCGTGCCCAAAAATTTATTTTCCAGGCCAGGCTCCAACCGGTCCCTTCATCACCGCGCATTTCTAATGAGCGCTTTGCTGCTGCAACAAATTGCGGAGTATGCACGGTATTGATTTCGTCGCCCGGAAATAATCCCCATAGGTGCGACACATGACGATGTTTGTTTTCTGGATCATCCATATCCGTCAACCATTCCTGAAGCTGTCCATATTGTCCAATTTGGTTGGGTGCTATTTCACGACGCATCTGTCGGATGGAATCACGCAATAAGGGGTCCTGGTTAAGTATCTTGGAGCTTTTATCAAAGATGTCAAAAAGCGAGCGAATGATTTGGTGATCCATCGTTGGACCTTTTACCAATCCCCCATTTTCAGGAGAGTTTGAGGGTGTACTGATCCACCATCCCGTCTTCTTATCTTTCACCAAAAAATCTTTAAAAAACAAGGTCGATTCTTTAATCATCGGATAATATTCCTTCAAAAAATGTAGATCCTGTGTATACTGATAATGTTCCCACAGATGGCGGATGAGCCATGCTCCACCCGTTGGCCAAATTCCATGATTGGAATTGTTGATGGGGGCAGTTCCCCGCCATATATCCGTATTGTGATGCAGCACCCAACCCCGCGCGGCATAGTATTCTTTGGCGGTTTCGCTACCTGCAATACGAAGATCTTGCATCATTCGAAATAAGGGCTGCTGCAGTTCGGAAAGATTGAGCGCTTCAGTGGGCCAATAGTTCATTTCCAAATTGATATTGGTTGTATATTTACTCCCCCAGGAAGGTTCCAAATGAGGATTCCAGATTCCTTGAAGGTTCATTGGCTGGCTGCCAGGCCTGGAAGCTGCGATTTGTAAATAGCGTGCATATTGTACATACAAGGCCACAAGCCCTGGATCATCATCTGTCATGGCCTTTTGCAATCTCCTGTCTGTGGGAATTGTATCGAGGTCAATATCTGCCCCCAACTGAATCATGAAACGATCATACAAAGCCTGATAATCTTGTTGATGCATCTGGTATAATCCTTCAAAATCCATGTTACGCAGCGTATTGAATTTTTCCAATGCCACTTGTCCATAGCCTTTGTCCAGTTCCTGATATGATTTAAAATTTGTTGCTGCAGTCAAATAGATTTGAGCCTCATCCGCCTGCTTCACGACGAGCTCATTTCCTTGAACAGCCAGGTCCCCCCCTTTCAGGGCCACATGTGCATAGGCAGTCCCTTGCATGGCCCCGTTTTTCACCCGTACTTCCAGGCACAATGAACCATCAGCAGCCGGATATAGATTAAAATTCTGATGCTTAGTCTTTAAAGACATCCGAAAAGAAATTTTCCTTTTTTGATCAGCCTGCAACTTCACGCCAATAAAATTGTGGGGATAGCTTGCAAAATACGTTCTCGTATACTCTACCCCATCCATTGCGTAACCAACACGCACTTCTCCTTTATCCAAATCAAGTACCCGGCTATAACGTTGCACTTCCCCTTGATCAAATTTTAAGTTTAGTGTACCAAAAGGTTGGTAAGATGCTTGGTACGCACCTATTTTAGGGCTATGTTGATCTTGGATTGTATACTTCCATTTCCCGTGGAGTGACACCAATTTTCCTTTACCACTCTTCAGGCCTATGGTTTGGCGGGGATCTTTGTATCCAGCGATTCCGCCCTTCCCTTCCAGATTTATGACCTGAATGGCAATATTATTTCTTCCCTCCCGTAGCAAGTTTTTGGGGATCGCATAGAAACGCCGCGTCTCGTCACCAGTGGATGCTCCCACAAGTATTCCGTTAATATAGGTATAGTCATTCGTTCGGATTTTATTTAAATCCAGCGACCAACTATCTGCCAGATCGCTTTTGGAGAGATTAAAATCATGGCGAAACCAGACTGCTCCATCCAGGCCTTCGAGTCCTAGATTTTCCCAGCCTTCATAATGAGGCACCTGCAGCATGGGCCATCGACTGTCATCAACATCCAAGGAAAATGGCCCCTGTTGCTGTGCCCTGCTTTTCCCAACTTTCTCCAACCAGGCTGTAGCGTCTTCAGACTCACTTTTTAATCCCATGAATTCCTTCATTGCCAAAGCTTCGGCTTCTTTTTGTTGTCCTTTGTCCAATAGGTCCCGGATAGGCTGAAGATACTGTGACGCTCTTTTTTTATTATAGTTACGGGGACCATCGGTCCATAATGTTTCTTCATTAAACTGTATCTCCTCATTCAGGGCATCACCGTATACCATGGCCCCCATTCGGCCATTGCCAATAGGTAACGCTTCTTCCCATTGCTTTGCAGGATGATCAAACCACACCCGATATTGCGCCAATAACCGGTCCGTAGGCCATAAACAAAAAAACGACAAGAAGCTGTATAACAATACACGCATTATTTATCTGTCAAAGGGTTTATATTAGAAATTATTTGACCACCATGTTGTGCTCCCGCCATAATCCTTTTTACTCTTGAGAGATTATTCCCGTGGACAAATATTTTTTTATTGGCAGGGCCAATAAGATTCAAAAATAGCCCGGTCCCGGACGGGGGGAAACAGTTCTGCACATTCACGGATTGACAGTCCTGCAATTCGATCAGTGCTTTGTCTGCTATGGGCACCATCGTATTCAGATTCCTTACATTTAGCTCTTTCCCCTGGTTAACGGTCAACAGTGCCCCTTGCTTAATCGTGGTATTCACATTGCTCAATGTCAATCCATGTACATTAAGGACAGAGAAACCGGTATTTCCCTGCATATTGATATCAGAAAAAACCACGTTTTCAATTGGCATCTCATCCAACCCCCGCAGGTATCCGATCCGATTTGTCGTACCCGACATATTGCTGATGAAGATATTCTTAAATTGAGGGGTACGCTCACTAATGGGCTCAACCTCAGTTTTGGCATACTGCATGTCCATAACAATGGCCTGATCTCGGATGTCACGCATTACAATATTCGATACCTGAATATTCTCCACGACCCCACCACGACCCCGAGCCGTTTTTAAACGTATTCCACGGTCCGTTCCGTCAAAAATACAATTGGAAATAACAATATTTTTTACTCCACCAGACATCTCACTTCCGATCACAACCCCACCATGCCCACGGAGCATCGTACAATTTGTAATGGTATAATTCTCAGCCGGAATATTAATTTTCCTTCCGGAGCGGTCTTTTCCCGATTTTATCGTAATGCAGTCATCGCCCACACTAATATGGCAATTGGCAATGCGTACATTAGAACAGGATTCTGGATTAATCCCATCTGTGTTGGGAGAAGGCGGATTATCAATCGTAACACCATCCACCGTCACATTGTCGCAATATTGCGGGTTGATCGTCCAAAATGGGGAGTTTTGAATTTTAATATCCTTGATCTGTATATTCTTACAGTTCAAAAACTGAATAAAGGGAGGCCGTAAAAAACCTCTTTCAATCCAACCAGGAAGGTCCGGTGCCAACACATCTTTGTTCAGCCGTTTAAACTCTTTTTGCCACTTACTATCTTCCACTTGTTTTTTGACTTCAACTTCCGAATATCCCCACCATTTCTTCCCATGTCCATCTATGATACCACGGCCTTGAATGCTGATATTTTCTAAGTCTTTACCATAGAAAAGTGGGGAAAAATTAGTGACCGCAGTACCTTCCCAACGGGACTCCACCATCGGGAGGTAGTCATCAAAGTTATCACTGAAATGCAATTCAGCACCAGCATCAATAAAAATCGTAATATTGCTTTTTAAATGTATCGGTCCTGTGATATATTTTCCTGCAGGAAAATAAACGGTGCCACCGCCCTTAGCCGAAGCTGCCGCTATTGCATTCTTGATAGCGAATGAATTGTTTCCCGTACTATCTTTCGTAGCCCCAAATTCCATCACATTCAACCACATCTGGGCTTTCGCACCCAATAGTGTTAAGCATAAGAATACAGTTATTATTCCGCGGTGATAAATATTCCTGATCATATTAATTTAAGTTAATCTTACAATTTTTCAAGTTCTTGTGCTGTAAGGCCATTTTGCCATCTACATACACGGTTAATCCCTTCCCTTTCTGGTATTTTTTGCCCGTAACATCCCAATATATTGCAATGGTTTTTTGATGATAGTTTAATTGCGTCAGCGAAAAATAATCCCAGGTTCCTTTGGGAATCAAGGGCTTAATTTCCAAAACATTACCGACCTGAGGTTTTATACCAATCAGATCCTGGATAATAACATCTGCAAATGTAGAGTGGTTATAAAACTTACTTCTTGGGTTATCGCCCTTCAACCATTCTCCGTTTTTTTCATCTTGATATTCACCGATATAAGGCTTACCGTTCATCACATGAGATTTGGCATATTTGTGAATTTGTTCATATAAATCCTCGGTATTTATTGCGTTATTTTTCTTGTAATCACTTAAATAATTGGCCATCCCTCGGATCGTCTGTGAACTCGTAAAAGGCCAGATAGCCCCATCCCATTCGCAGCTATGCCCTGTTCCCCTAGTCCGGAAAGTTGGCTCTCGACGCTCTGCGGTCGTAGTTCCCCATGGAGCATTAAATCCGGCCGTGTCGGGTAATTGTAACCAAGCCTTTCCATACATCGTTTTATCTGGGGGTAAATGGAAATACCAAGGTATATAACCGATTGCCTCACGTGTAGGATGCAATGGTCCTTTTTCCAGCTTTGTTTTAAAAAACTGGTCCTCCTTGTCCCAGAGGGAATCCAGCACCATTATACGTAAGGATTTGGCATAAGCTTTATATTTTTTCTCTAAGTCTGCATTCGACGCAAGTTTGGCAATAGTGGCAATAGCTACCGCATTTCCATACATATAACTATTGATGGATGGGCGCATATTCTGTACCCTTCGCCCACCAGAGACAGATTCTTCCATCCCATCCTGCACATCATACTGCCAGAAAAGACCATTTTTACTTTTCCGTTCTGCTTCCCACTTTTCAAAATCTTTATCAAGATCCAATAACCGGTCTTTAATGTACTGATCATCCGGACTAACTTTGTAATAGGCCAATAAGGCATCCGGCAACCATGAGCTGAACTGATGGAATCGCCGTTTTGATTGTCCTTTATCTGCGTGATAAAGCCAAAAATCAATGTATTCCTTTAAAAATGCGTTGTCCTTCAACCACCGACCTTCATACAGATGATGGCCAAGTGCACAACTGATGGAATTGTATTTTCCTGCATGTTTCACAGGTTCAATAAATTCCGTCACCAAAGTACCTTCGGGACTTGACTTGATATGTTTGCGATATGACCACCATCTAAAATAATAGGTCTGCTCGATCTCTTCATCTGGGCAGTCCAATAGCGGAATATTCTTTGCCATCCAATCATAACTATCTTTATTGGGGATCTTATTGATCACGGCTTCGTTATCATTGGCATTAAATTGCTCGACATAAACCTGAAGTTTTTTCGACAGATTTTCCTGCGCGCCTACCTGAGCAAGTGAGCAGAAAAGAGCAGCAAAAACAGCTATTTTAATTTTCATTTTCTTGTTTATCATCAAAAAGTTGACAGTAGATTTCATTGAGTTTCCCGTAAAATACCCACTTCATTTTAGTTATTTATCCTGTACTATCCTGAGCAGGAACCCTACTACAATTTTGTTCCATTAAAATAGCCGAATAAGTCATCCAGGTCATCACCCTGGTTGTCTACATCTGCATTATAAGGATTTGGTAGTTCTCCAGCTTCCACAACTCCCAGCAGCAAAGCCTCACCCTTGGGGATTTTTAGTTCGTTCTGGCCCGCAGGGAAAGAGTAGGTGTGGATATCCAGCATAGGCATATATTGAATACGAAGAGCATTCCGAACTTTCGCTTCTGCCTGCCCAAAATCATTGGCACTGGCATCAATCTCCAGCACCGGCTTAGGTGCAAAAACCTTATCGGTACTATTAAAATAGCCTACTAATATTTTTACTGGCTTTTTATTCTCAAAACGAATTTGCGTTCCTTGTAATTTCTGTTTTTCTGCATCGACCAAGATCGCATGAAGCCCTTCCAGTTCATTCGCCAGATGTGTCACCACCAACTCTTGATCTGCATACAGCTTAGCGCCTTTTTTCAATGGAATAAGGTGTTGATTATCCAAGAAGGTAATGGTTCCGGGTTTTAACTTTCCTTTTTCTTTCGAAGCACTGCCGTGATGAGCAGATAAAGAGTCTATCGCATGTTTAAAATTATTCAATTCAGTTTCAAACACCGGTAACATCTCTTTCCAATGGATAAAAGTGGCATCAACTCCGCGCATCGGGATTTTCCGCTGTTTGGTCTGCATACTATTGGCATACAAATAGGCCGAGTTGGTCATCGCTGTCAACTTTCGGTATGCAGCCACACTTTGTTCCAAATCGGGCAAGGCTTTCTGCAAAGCATGAACATCATGTGTATATTTATATTGCAGGAGCTGGATTGCAGCCTTTACTTTGTAGCTATAATGCTTGGCCAATAATTGATGGATTCGGATATCATCGAGCAAGCGGTCAAATTCAGCACTATTTCTGGTTGGTTTGCTCATTGTTCTGATCATGTCAACAGCCTTATCTCCATGTTGTACAATTTCTTCTGCCACCTGCATGGGGGTCTCCCCCAGATGTGGCTCGGCACGGTATTCTTTTTCTGCATAATCAACAATCATCTCTCCTTCAGGAGCTTCTGATTCATAGAGCAGGGTAAACAGGCCATAGCGGTATGGATTGATCAACTGGGTCATCAGCATACCAAGTGAAGACGTCTGTCTATTCCCGTCCGTGATGCCAAAGCGGCGTAAGATTTTGGGCGATATTTCCCCGATTTCCTCGATGGCCGCCAATAGCTGCCGGGCTTCGGTTTCAGGAATACCGTAATAATGAGCAAGTTCAGCTGACCAGTAAGATTTTTCCTGCGATAAGTCCCTATCCCCCTGCCAAGCGTATCGCGCCCAGGCTTTGTACCACATCCAGTCCCGGTCCACTTGTAAGAGTCTATTGGCGACTTTATCTGCCGAATATGGCCAATCCCAGTAAGAAGCTTGTGGATATATATGAATACCGTTTGAATGATGGATATCGTGCATGGCTCGGACTGATTTTTGAATAAAATCTGGAGAACCATACCGGAAAGGTTCCAAATTAGCCAAAATGTGAACATTTTGGATATGTACTGTACCATTAGCACTCAATGAACGGTGCAATTCAGCCCATTTCCCCCGTGGAGTATAAGTCGTTAGTGCCTCACCATTATATTTAGCCATCGTATACAAGTTTTTATAAATGGGCAAGGCCGCCTTCATCACTGCTGGAGCGTCCGTATCGTGGGCTCGTAGAATAATTGGTGGTTCCGCCGCTATTCCTGAAGCTTGTAAACCACCTTTCACCCCCGGAATAATCGTCTTTGTAAACCAGTCAATATCATCTTGCCCCACGCCTTCCATTGCTTCCCCTAAGGTGATCAACAGACCCACATTCGGGTACTTTGCCACAAAAGCCGCAATGCTTTTTCGGGTATAATCTGAGATCAAGGGGGTAATAACCCGGTTTCTCTCTTGTGTCTTTAAACCATGATGGTCCGCAAAAGGCTTGGGTAAAATAATATTATAAAACATCTGGATAATCCAGATTCCTCTTTTATTAGCTTCCTTCGTCAAAAAGGTATAAATCTCTTCATTCTTCTTAAATGTCGCTTCATCTACCTCAAGCGCATAGGGATAGTCCTTTAATTTTACTAAAGAAGAAAAAGGATGACCATTCCATAGATATAATGCATTGTACCTATTATCAACCATCATATCCAAATATCTCAACCATAACTCCTTATCATAAAACCAGGGAAATGACTCAGGCGTATAGGGGTATTCATAAATATCGTGACCAGGCAGATAGCTGGTTTTCTGAAGGCCAATACTCGTGCCCCGCATCACCATTTTTGGACCATCAGCAATAAAGAAAGATTGCTTACTGTGCCAAACTGTATTGGTCAGCAGTTCCAAGCAACCGTATAAAACACCTGATTCGTCCGCCCCGATGAGCCTGATCGTCTCCTCTCCGGGCTCTCGATAGAAGACAAAATGTTCTTTTGAGGTCAATTTACGCTTAATGGAATCTGATAACGACGGTTTTTGTCCCATTGTACTGATCGCAATTTTCAGGTTATCAAGTCGGCCAGATGCAGGAAGTTCTTTTTTCAGAAAGTCTATTGCATATTGGAATCTTTCCCGATTAGAAATCCCGTCCATCGAATATAAGATGTTCGGTAATCTATTCTTTGCGTTAAGTGCAGAAACAAGAGAAAACACACAAAACAAAATACATAGCAGCCTGCTGTACATAATCGGTTAGTTATAATTTATATTAAATGTCAATTTTACATATAATATTTCAAACCTAAGGAAAAGTATCTCGTTTTTTACAAACGGCTTCATCCACAAAAAGAAATTTGTCTGCTATTAACTAGATTATTTTACTACTTTTAATAGATAATCAATCAACGATTCCTTGAAAAAATATCTTTTATTCTTAGACACGGAAACCTCTGGTTTACCAAAAAAATGGAACAAAAAATTTACAGATGGCGACAACTGGCCCCATGTTCTCCAAGTTGCCTGGATCATTTTTGACGCGGCACAACAGGAAATCAAGCGGACCAATAAATACATTTATGAGCCATTGATCCCCATTAGCCCAGCATCAGAACAAATACATGGATTGACACCTCCCTTTTTGATGAAGTATGGTGAAAAGAAAAAAGATGTATTGCGTAAGCTGAGTCATGATATCAAAAAATACCAACCGCAGCTTGTCGGTCATTTTCTTTCATTTGACTTACAGGTATTGTCGGCAGAGTTCTATCGGTCCCACTTACCTATCCCCTTTAGTCAATTAGATTATTTTTGTACCTTATTACATAGCAAAAGGTATGTAAAGAATCCAAATATGGTACACCTTCCTCTTTCGCTATTGCATGAGTCACTTTTTACAACTTTGCCTGACAACATGCATAACGCTGAAATGGATGCTGAAATCACAGCCAAATGTTATTTTGAAATGATTCACAGACAAGAATTATCTGATCAGGACATCAAAAACCAACAATCAGAATTCGATCACATTTTCTAGTGTTATCTTATGAAAAATCAAGATTCCATCTTAACCCTGCTGAAAGGGACCCAGCCGTTTCAGCTCTTGCCCGAGGCTTTGCAATTGAGCATCGTGGAGATGTTATATGAACATCGTTTCACCAAAGATACATTGGTCTATCGCCAGAACATTACCGATATGGAAGGCGTCGACTTGATTCAACAAGGAGAATATGAAACATTTTTCCTAGATGCCTCAGACAACAAAAGATTAATAGAGGTACATCATAATCCTTATTGTTTTGGTGGGATCTCCGTTTTATTGAATCGGACAAAAGCTCTTAAATCAGTAATCGCCAAAAAAGGTACGATCATCTATCGCTTACCCCGGAAAAATTTTATTGAGCTCTGCAATGCCAATGAAGACTTCTTTCAATTTTTCACGAATTCTTTTGGAAAAAGGATGTTGGACGAGGAATTTTCGCATTTTGTAAAATCTCCCGCTTCTTTTGAAGAAAGCTACTTTGCCGCGGACCAGCTCTATTCACGCAAGATTGAGCACATTGTCTATAAAGATATTGTCGCCTGTGAAGCAAACACACCTATTTTTGAAGCCGCAAGAATAATGGCTGCCCAGAAAGTGAGCTGTATATTTATTAAAGATGAAGAAACCATTATTGGCTATGCAACTGATATGACGTTAAGGGATCATGTGATCGCTCAGCAGATTGAAGCATCCCGACCCATTGTTGAAGTGATGGACAATCCCATTGTTAGTATCTCGAATCAAGCCTACCTGTATGAGGCGGTGCTAAAAATGTTTCATACAAAATCCAAATACCTCCTTGTCGAAAAAGAAGGTGAGTACGTTGGCTTTTTAAGTCGAAATAGATTATTGAGTGAGCAGGGACAATCCCCATTGGTTTTTATTCAATCTGTAAAACTTGCCGAAACATTTGAAGAGTTACGGGTTAAATGGAACAATGTGCCAGAAATCATCCATCAATTGCTTGGAAGAGGAGTCAATGCCGAAATTGCCAACCAGGTCATCACTACCGTAGCGGACAGTATCGCATTAAAGGTGATTGAAAAGGTAATTCAAAAAATGGGCCAACCACCTGCCAAATTTGTATTTATGGTAACTGGAAGTGAAGGTCGGAAGGAGCAGACATTAATGACTGATCAAGATAATGCCATTATCTATGAAGATAAAGCCAATGAACAGCGGGAACTGGTACGGGACTATTTCCTCCGTTTTGCCGCCCAGGTTTCCGATCATTTAAATACAATAGGTTTTAGCTATTGTACCGGTGGATATATGGCCAGCAATCCCGAATGGACGCACTCACTTTCGCATTGGAAAAACAATTACAAAAAATGGATCGAGGAAAGCATCCCGGAAAATGCCATTAAGTTTTCCACCTTCTTTGATTGCAGACGATTATATGGCGATCAGGACATCATTCATCAATTAAAAGATTTCCTGAATATTGAACTACAAAAACCAAATGAGCGCTTTTTTGCCTTCATCGCTAAAAATGCACTTCAATATGAACCGCCATTGACATTTTTTAAAACCATCAAAACACAAACAATTGGTTCGACAGAAGTATTCAACATCAAAAAGGCGATGACACCGATTGTGGATCTGGTACGGGTCTATGCACTCAAAAATAGAATCTATGAAGAAAATACCGGTGGCCGTTTAAAAGCTTTATTGGAGCTTGGAGTATTCAGTCAAGCTCAATATGACGAGCTCCATCAGTCATATTACTACCTGATGTCCATTCGATTGAAAAATCAGACCAATCAGATCCGGATCGAAAAGTTGAATCCCGACAACTACATTTCAATTGATCATCTCACGAATATTGAAAAAGCTACATTAAAAGAAATATTTAAGACCATTGGTAATTTTCAACTGGGAATAAAATTAAAATTCACCAATAATATTTTCGGGTAAACAAAAAAATGCCGGGGAAGTGCTGTCAAAAAGTAAATTCCGGTTCGTTGCCATGCAGTGAACCGGAATTTATAACGTCATGTAAATAGATAGATCAATCTGATCCGAATCGAACCAAGATCCGGAACACTGATCCAGGGTCCGCACGCCACTGTTCCAATGCCGCTTGTGCCTCTTCAGGTGTCACCACAGCAGTGATAAGCTCCTCAATCGGGCAGGCCCCGGTTTTCAGATAGGCCATGACAGCCTTAAAATCGGCTGGAGTCGCATTTCGAGAGCCTCTGATATCCAGTTCTTTTTTCACAAAATATTGTGTATCAAAAGGAATCTTTTCCTTTGCGTAACCTATATAAACGACCCTTCCTGTAAAAGCGGCAGCTGCTATGGATGCCGTATATGTTTCAGGACGACCTACAGCTTCAATAACAACGTCGGCACCACGACGGTTTGTGAGTGTCTCTATACGTTCCTCCAAATTCTCCGTTATGGAATTGATCGTATACTTGGCTCCAAGCTTTTTTGCCAATTGCAATTTTTCGTCACTTACGTCAACAGCTATAACCGAAGCTCCCCGTCTGGCTGCTCGAATAATAGCCCCAAGCCCGATCATACCACAACCAAAAACCATAACCTGGTCACTATCTGTTACTGCGGCACGGTTTACCGCATGGAAGCCCACACTCATGGGTTCCACTAGTGCAAAATCACGCACGTTAATGGCCTGATCAGCGATCACTTTCTCCCAAGGTACCACAATATAAGTCGCCATAGCACCATTGCGCTGTACACCCAATGTCTGATTGAACTCGCAGGCATAGGGCCGACCATTATCACAAGCTGCACATTGCCCACAGCTTGTATAGGGGTTGACAGTCACCTGCATACCAGGGCTATAGTTGTCGGGAACACCGGAGGCAACTTCTTCAATCACAGCGCCGATTTCATGTCCAGGAATGACAGGCATTTGTGCCAACGGATTTAATCCCTTGAACGTATTTAGATCCGATCCGCAGAAACCAACATAATGAACCCGCAACAGCACCTGACCTGGGGTCAGCACTGGTGTGGGTAGATCAATAACAGCAACACGACCCTGATCAACAATTTGGATTGCTTTCATCTATTATTTTAATTAACTATCTTACCAAAAAGCGATATTCCGTTTTTGAACTATAAGTGTCCCCTGGCTTCAATACAGTTGATGCAAAGCCTGGGTGATTTGGTGCGTCCGGGAAATGCTGGGTCTCCAAGCAAAATGCGGAGCGGAATGGATACGCTTTTCCATCCTTTCCCTTTGGATCAGTATCTTTCATAAAGTTACCGCTGTAAAACTGCAATCCAGGCTCAGTGGTATAGATCTTCATCTCAATCCCCGTTTTGGGTGCATACACTGCCGCAACTTCCTGAAAACCTGCTTTCTTATCCAGCTCAAAATTGTGGTCATAGCCTTTTCCGATTTTCAGCTGTGCATTTTCATCATTGATGTGGGCACCGATTGCCTGTGCTTTCGTAAAATCAAAGGCTGTCCCCTCCACCGGTAGGCTCTTTCCCGTTGGTATCAATGTGGCATCGACCTCAGTAATTCCTTTGGCTGCAATCTGGAGTTCATGATCCAGGATAGATGGATCTCCGGCACCATTCAAGTTAAAATAAGCATGATTGGTCAAATTCAAAACCGTTTCTTTGTCTGTCGTTGCCCTGTAGTCAATGATTAACCCTCCGTTATCATGCAGGGTATAGGTAACTTCCATGTTCACGGTGCCCGGGTATCCCGCTTCCCCATCCGGTGAAGTATACGCCAGCGTGATGGATGTCGCGGTATTATTAACCACCTTCCAGACCTTATTGTATACCCCATTTGTCCCGCCATGCAGCGAATTATCACCATCGTTTTTCTCTAGCGAAAACGTTTCACCATTCAATTTAAAGGAAGCCTTTCCAATTCGATTACCATACCTGCCCACGATGGCACCATAATAATTATTGTAATTCTTCTTATATTCTTCAGCCGAGTCGTAGCCCAATATCACATCTCTACTTTTCCCCTCTTTATCAGGAACCTCCAAACTAACCAAACGGGCGCCATAATTTGTTAATGAAACTGTTAATTTCGCATTCTTTAATTGGAAAAGCCGGACTTCCTGTCCATCAATCTGACTATCAAACCCTAGATTGACTGTCGTGTCAGCCGTAGGATTCGATTGCTTATTTTGAGTCGGGTTGGACTGACATCCGTAAGCCAAGGAAGCACACACACACCATGCGGCAATTATTTTCTTATTCATCATGTTTGATTTATCATTCAACAATATACATCATACTACCAAAAACGGACATAAATCGCAGTTACCAATAATAAAGTAACCACAATCAGCGCCAAGACAGAAGGTTCCACTTTAAACATCGAACGTTCCAGCATAAAAGCTTTGGGGTTAACCTTAGGCCCCAAGAGGCTCACGCCAATCATAACCAGCATCGTAAATACGAAGGCTAAGCCCATACAGATCTGAAAGGGAATTTCATAGACCCCTGCTTTATTGGGGTAAGCCGTGTATAACCAAGTTTCAGGTCCAAGTATCTTCGCTGCAAATTCATTAAAAAATATGGATAATGCAAACCCTGTAATCAAGCCTGTGATAGCCGCAGCTCCATTGGTCCGTTTCCAAAACATGCCCAATAGAAACATCGCAAATACCCCAGGGCTAATAAATCCGGTATATTTCTGGATGAAAGTAAATCCTCCAGCACCCCCTATCCCCAGTGAATCATTCCATGTAAACAGCACTGAAAGCAATATAGAGATAATGATCGTGATCTTTCCTACCCATACCATTTTTGTTTCGCTGGCATTCTTATCGAGATATTTTTTAAAGATATCCAGTGTAAAGATTGTAGCGATACTGTTTGCTTTTCCTGCCAATCCCGCAACAATGGCTGCGGTAAGGGCTGCCAAGGCAAGTCCTTTCATACCATTTGGTAAATATCCTAGTATTGCTGAATAGGCGTTATCCGCATGAAACACTCCACCTGGGGCCATCTCCTGCTGTAAAGCACCATTTTTATACAATACATAGGCAGCAATACCCGGAAGCATAACAATAATCGGCATAAGCAGTTTAAGGAAACCAGCAAAAAGAATTCCTGTTCTGGCCGTCTTCAGATCAGCCCCCAAAGCGCGTTGTGTAATGTATTGATTACAGCCCCAATAGTTCAGGTTGACGATCCAGATTCCGGCGAGGTACATCCCTATTCCCGGCAACATCAGATATTTGTTGATATCCTCCTGACTGGCTCCGGGTCCTGGTTTTTCCACGAAGAGATTAAAGTGACTTGGCGAATCTTCCATCAATTTATTAAATCCGGCCAATACATCACTACCAAGTCCAAAATGCTCACTGACCAGAGTTAATGCCACGTAGGTTGTCGCAATCCCCCCGATGATCAGCACAACAACCTGGATAACATCCGTAAATCCAATCACACGCATTCCTCCCAAAGTAATGATCACTGCAAATACCGCCAAAGCAATCGTAATCATATGAAAACTATCACCCCCACCGGCCATACTTGATATGGCAATTGCTCCCAGATAGAGAATGGACGTTAAGTTGACAAAAACGTATAGAAACAGCCAAAAAATAGCCATAATAAGGCTTGTTGTTTCGTTGTAACGATTGTTCAAAAATTGCGGCATCGTGAAAATCTTATTTTTTAGATAGACCGGTATAAACCATACCGCCACGATGATAAGTGCTACGGCCGCAATTAGTTCATAAGCAGCTACTGCAATACCGACTTCAAATCCATTCCCACTCATCCCAATAAACTGTTCAGCCGAAATATTCGAGGCAATCAACGAAGATCCAATAGCCCACCAGGTCAGGGAGCCCTCAGCCAAAAAATAGTCCTTGCTACTGCTCAAGCTATTGGTCTTCTTACGGTAAATCCAATAACCGTAGCCAGCCACCATTAAGAAGTAGATTACAAAAATGATGTAATCTACCGTTGCAAATTTTTCCATATTTTCCCAGATTGGTTATTTATAGATAGGCCATCTATACAGGATTCCAGCACAGATGTCCAGGCCTATTATTTATTCAACAAATAATAGAGTTCATTCCACTTCAGTTGCTCTTCAAGCTTTGCCACCGTCGTCTGTTCATCAATCAACACATATTCTAAACCGGCGATACGTGCAAAATCTTCCAGATATTCAGGTGTTAGGCTAAGACTATAGGCCGTATGGTGCGCTCCCCCCGCAACGATCCAGGCACTGCAGCCGGTTTTCATATCCGGAAGCGGTTTCCATAACACGCGCGCAACTGGAAGCTTTGGTAATTCTTCTTCCACAGTGACTCCCTGAACTTTATTGACGATCAGACGAAAGCGCGTTCCCATATCGACCAAGGAAGCATTTAGGGCATCTCCACTTTGACCATTAAACACCAGACGGGCAGGGTCCGCCTTACCGCCAATTCCCAGTGGGTGCACCTCAATACGAGCCCTTCCAACTGCTAGCGCAGGATCAACTTCCAGCATATGTGATCCTAATACCATGGCATTTTGGGGATCAAAATGATAGGTATAATCTTCCATAAATGCCGTCGTTCCTTCCATTCCGGCTCCCATAACCTTACAAGCGCGTACTAAAGCCGGCGTCTTCCAATCGCCTTCACCGGCAAAACCATAACCTTCAGCCATTAAGCGCTGTACAGCCAGGCCCGGAAGCTGAACCATACCGTGCAGATCCTCAAAGGTATCTGTGAAGCCCTTAAAGTTGCCTTGTTTCAAAAACTTGCGCAATCCGATTTCTATTTTTGCAGCTTCAATCAAGTTGTCATGAAATTTTCCACCAACTTTCACATCCTCCGCCAGTTCATAGTTTGCCTCATATTCAGCTAACAATGCACTGATTTCCTGTGCAGAACTTTCATTGATAATCTGAACCAGATCACCGATAGCATAGGTATTTACTGAAAAACCAAATTGTGATTCCGCTTCTACTTTATCGCCGTCAGTGACAGCAACATACCGCATGTTGTCCCCAAATCTTGCAAATTTGGCTCCCTGCCAATCATGCCAGCCCGCAGCTGCACGTGCCCATACATTAATACGTTCCAGTACCTCTTCATCCTGCCAATGTCCGGTCACCACTTTGCGGCCTATTTTTAGCCGGCTGACCATATGTCCAAATTCACGGTCGCCATGTGCACTTTGATTGAGATTCATAAAATCCATGTCTATACTGCTCCAAGGTATATCCTGATTGTACTGGGTATGCAGGTGCAATAATGGTTTTTGTAAAGCCTTCAATCCTCTGATCCACATCTTGGCCGGTGAAAATGTATGCATCCATGTAATTATGCCAATACAATTCTTTTCATGGTTCGCCGCGGTTAATGTGGCAAAGATCTCATCTGTATTTTTGACGATCGGTTTGTACTTAACCGTTACAGGAATCAAGTGATGTCTATTCAGATGATTTGCGATTTCTTCAGCATGTACCGCGACTTGTCGCAAAGTCTCTTCTCCATATAGGTCCTGGCTTCCGACCACAAACCAGATTTCAAGTTCTTTTAAATTAATATTCATTTTTAACTATTATAGTGTTAGATAAGGATTTTTCAACTCAATGGGTTACTGTCCGTAATAAGCATTTGATCCATGTTTACGTTCGTAATGTTTTTTCACCAGGGCGGGTTTTAGCCGAGGAGCATCGGGGTTGATCTGTTCAGTTAACCAGGCCATTTTTGCTACCTGCTCCAATACAGCGCTATTGTAGACAGATTTCATTCCATCTTTCCCCCAGGCAAAAGGAGCATGATTTCCCACGAGGATCATTTCAACCTGTTTATAATCCAGCTTGTTTTCACTGAAATGATTCATGATCTGGAAACCTGTTTCGTGCTCATAGTTTCCTGCGATCATCGCATCACTCATGGGTGCTGCACAAGGGATATCTGTCGTTAAATGATCGGCATGTGTGGTCCCGAAAATGGGAATGTCCCGTTGACTTTGGGCCCAAGCGGTGGCATATGTGGAATGCGTATGGGTAATACCTCCTATCTCTTCCCAGTGCTTATACAATACCGCATGAGTCTTGGTATCGGATGAAGGACGAAGATCGCCTTCCACCACATTACCGTCAAAATCTACAATAACCATATGGTTTGGCGTCAGTTCCGCATAAGGAACGCCACTCGGTTTAATGGCAAAGACTTGTTGGCTACGATCTACGACGCTTACATTGCCAAAAGTAAAAAGCACAAGTCCTAGCTGAGGAAGTTGCATATTACAGTGGTAGGCTTCCTCTTTGATTGAATGATACATAGTGTTCGAAACTTTAAAGATTAAACATGGACAGTTAACGTATCCTGATGTGCAACAAAATCACCCAGCGCTTTGTAACGTTCATAACGCTCGGCATAGATCGGCACCCATTTCTCTTCAGGTTCATAAGTACGTTCAAATCCCTGTCCCATCGCTTGCATTGCGTCCTCCACCTGAGCATATAATCCTGCTGCAGTTGCTGCGAACATAGCTGCCCCTATCGCGCAGGTTTGTTCACTTTTATGGATACGGATGGGCATATTCATAACATTGGCCATCATTTGCATGATAAAAGGTGATTTTTTCGCTACTCCCCCCAGACCGATCAGCCCCTTTACTGGAATTCCCTGGTCCACAAAACGATCCACAATCGCCTTCGCTCCAAAACAGGTGGCCTCAACGATCGCCCTGAAGAGACGTGGCGCATCGGTTCCCAGGTGTAACCCTGTTAATGCCCCTTTCAATGACTGATCAGCATCAGGAGTCCTACGGCCATTGAACCAATCTACAGCTAATTCAGCTATCGGAGTCACCGGTAAATCGGCAGCCTTTTCACTTAAACTGATCAATAGTTTCTCTTCCAATTGCTCCGTGATCTGCTCACGCAGCTCATCAGAAACCCCATCTATCTGCGGTATCAGCTGTTTTGTTGGCCATAATAAGACCTGTTTGAACCACGCGTAAGCATCTCCAAATGCCGATTGTCCAGCTTCCATCCCGATCATTCCCGGGATGATCGAGCCATCGACCTGACCACAAATCCCTTTCACCAGTATATGCTGCACCTCTTCTTTGGGGGCAACCAACATATCACAGGTAGATGTTCCCATGACTTTACTTAGATAATAGGGTTCGATCTGACCACCTACAGCACCCATATGACAATCAAAAGCACCAATACCGACAACAACTGCTGTAGAAAGTCCCAAACGCTGGGCCCATTCTGTGCAGAGGAGGCCTGCAGGTTGGTCTGAAGTATAAGTATCTGAAAATAATTGGTCTACAACACCATCTAATAAGGGGTCAATCCCCGTAAAGAATGTATTGGGCGGCAACCCTCCAAATTCTGGGGCCCAAAGCGATTTATGTCCCGCAGAACAAACACCGCGCTTAATCGCCGTGGCACGCTCTCCTCCAGTTAATAAAAATGGAATATAATCACAGTGCTCCACCCAGCTATGAGTTGCCTGCCGCACCCGTTCATCCGTTCTAAAAATATGCAGCAATTTGGCCCAGAACCATTCCGAAGAATAGACTCCACCCACATATTTCAAATAGTCCACAGCACTGTTCTGATTGTAGCGATTGATTTCTTCAGCTTCCCGGACCGCGGTATGATCCTTCCACAAGACAAACATGGCATTCGGGTTGTCTCTAAATTCATCCAGTAAAGCCAGGGGAGTGCCTTTTTCATTCACAGCTATTGGTGTCGAGCCCGTCGTATCCACCGAAATGGCACGAACAGCCCCTCCAATTCCCTTTATTCCGGATTTCTGTAGACATTCTTTTATCGTAGCTTCCAAGCCTTCGATGTAATCCAATGGATGTTGTCTGAATTGACTAATGGTTGCGTCACAATAATCTCCCTTTTTCCAACGCGGATAATAAAATACGGCAGACGAAATTTCATCCCCGTTACTCGCATCTACCAGTACAGAACGGACAGAATCACTTCCATAATCCACCCCGATGACATAAGATCTATTCATGTTAACTGAATTTGGTTTATAACATTCAATTTATAATCGTTTATCACACACTATTTTTCCAACATTCCTTTTAAAACAGGGACTCAAAAAAATAATTAGTGTCAAATAAACATTTAATTCCTTAAATATGAAAGAAAATTTTCATATTTAAAAAATTGAATTAACTTCATCCTTTCAAAATAATGGAGAATTCGAGCGATATACACCTGTTGTTTTAAAACATTTTTGCTACACAACAACCAGTATTACACTTATTTTTAGCTACTTACTTTTTAGAGTTTTATGACGAGAGATGGAATGATGTCAAAAAAAAGAGATAAAAACATTAGATAAATGGAATATTACAAAAAAGATTCAGGTATCTTATTAGCCATCGACTGTATCATCTTTGGATTTAACGGAGAGTCGTTGGAAATTTTATTAATTAAACGTGATTTCGAACCCGAAAGAAACAAATGGAGTTTAATGGGTGGATTTGTTCAGTCTGATGAGAGCCCCGAAGAAGCTGCCAGTCGCATATTAAAAAAATTAACGGGCCTTGAAAATGTCTATATGGAACAATGCAGTGTATTTGGAGAGCCCAAACGTGAGCCTAACGATCGTGTGGTGAGTCTCTGTTACTTTGCTTTGATAGACACCCAACAATATCAACACATTTTAAGCGATGACTACGAAGCGAAATGGTTTCCATTACAGCAACATCCCGCATTGATCTTTGATCATGATCAGATGATTGCCTCAGCACAGCATCGCCTCCGGATGAAAGCCGCGCTTTATCCTATCTTATTTGAATTATTACCGGAGAAATTTACCATCCCACAAATTGCGGCCCTATATGAAGGTGTTTACAATATAGAGCTTGACAAACGTAACTTTAGCCGAAAGCTGCTCTCCTCAGGTTTGATCATCAAGCTACAGGAAAAAGACAAAGAAAATTCCAAGAAGGGAGCATACTATTTTAAACTGAATACCGCAATCTACAAGGAAAAAATCATGTCTTTCCTCCGCTACCTGCCAAGCTGGTCACCCGAAATATAGGTAGAAGTGTGCATGATAATGTGATGTTCAGGAATATATTTCATTTTCAATTTTCGTTTTTTTAATAATTCCTTATATTTATCACTAGCATATGTTAGCTTTGCAGCTGGTATAAACTGATTAAAAAATATTCTTATAAAATAGACAACATGAGCAGATTGAGATTCGCATTGGTATTCTTTACGATTTTATTTATTTCATCACACTCGTTATTACGGGCCCAGACACCTGCTGCGCAGGCTAACAGTGCCTTCAAATACAGTCCAGATGGTTTAAGAAAAGGAAGTCTGGCAAATCAATTTGACCACTTAAATTACATCTCAAAAAACAATTACGACTTTAAGATGATCCGCAAGACTAATTTGGACATCGTTAGGAGGAATGTTATTGATACCGTGTCCAAATTACATAAAGAGATCAATACACTCAGGTCCTCTTCTAGCAACTATGCTTCCAATACCAAAACCCTGCAGGATTCAGTTCAGGTGCTAAAAGATCAATTAGCACAGGAAAAAGAAAAGACGGATAGTTTTTCATTTTTAGGGATCAATACCAGCAAAGGTTTATACAGCACGGTGGTTTGGACCATTATTGGTGTTCTGGCAGTTGCAGCATTTGCCTTTTTAGTTTCCTATAGAAAAGCCAAGGTAGATACGGTAGAGTTCCAAAAAACAGCCGAACAATCCCAGGAAGAACTGGCGACATTCCGTAAAAAGGCAATGGAAAAAGAACAATTGTTAAAACGCCAATTGCAGGATGAGTTGAATAAAAAAATCTAACACAAGCTTGATCCGCTGTTAAAAAATCATCGACCTGTAACGTACCTTCCACCATATCGGCACTACAGGTCGATGTTATTTAGCCACTATTGACCGTTTGGATGAATGTGCTCAAATGGATCGTGTTTAAAATCCTATTCAGCCTCAATAAATACGAAAAACTATATTTGTAGGTATAAGAATCGAAACTAACAGAATTACAAGAGATAACATTTTGACCTACATTAATAAAAATGTAATTTAATTGCAAATTCTATTTGTTTTTAAAAACGAATAACCTTATTTTTGCTGACCAAAAAAGAGGCCTTTTGTGTCTCCTTTATAAAATTGATTAATAAATATTTAGTCCCTATAATATGCCCAAGATTGGTAAAATAGCGCAGATTATCGGCCCAGTTGTTGACGTCAACTTCGCCGACAGTGAAAATCTACCTAAAATTTACGATGCATTGTACATTCAAAAAGAAAATGGACAACGTGTTGTATTGGAAGTTCAACAACACTTAGGTCAGGATCGTGTTCGTACAATTGCCATGGACGCAACTGAAGGTTTGGTTCGCGGAATGGAAGTTGTCGATACTGGTGCTCCTATCAAAATGCCTGTTGGTGAAGAAATCAAAGGTCGTGTATTCAATGTAGTTGGTGATGCCATTGATGGTATCCAAAATTTGAGTAAAGAGAATGGTCGTCCTATCCACAACGTCCCTCCTAAATTCGAAGATCTATCTACTGAATCCGAAGTACTTTTTACTGGTATCAAAGTTATTGACCTTTTAGAGCCATATGCTAAAGGTGGTAAAATTGGTTTGTTCGGTGGTGCCGGTGTAGGTAAAACTGTATTAATCCAAGAGTTGATCAACAACATCGCCAAAGGCCACGGTGGTCTTTCCGTATTTGCCGGTGTAGGTGAACGTACACGTGAAGGTAATGACTTATTGCGTGAGATGTTGGAATCAGGGATCATCAAATATGGTGAGCATTTTATGGAAGGCATGGAAAAAGGTGAATGGCCTTTGGACACTGTTGACCACGAATTAATGAAAGACTCTAAATGTACTTTCGTATTCGGTCAGATGAACGAGCCTCCTGGTGCACGTGCACGTGTTGCTTTGTCAGGTTTAACTGTCGCAGAATATTTCCGTGATGGTGATGGCGAAGGTCAAGGTCGTGACGTCCTATTCTTTATCGATAACATCTTCCGTTTTACACAAGCAGGTTCTGAAGTATCCGCACTATTAGGCCGTATGCCTTCTGCTGTAGGTTACCAACCAACCCTAGCAACGGAGATGGGTTTGATGCAAGAACGTATCACGTCAACTAAAAACGGATCAATCACTTCAGTACAAGCGGTATATGTACCTGCCGATGACTTAACTGACCCTGCTCCAGCGACAACATTCGCTCACTTGGACGCAACGACAGTATTGTCCCGTAAAATTGCTGAGTTAGGTATCTATCCTGCTGTGGATCCTTTGGACTCTACATCACGTATCCTTTCTCCTGCTGTTTTAGGTGCTGAACATTATGATACTGCTCAACGTGTAAAAGAAATTCTTCAACGTTATAAAGAATTACAAGATATCATCGCCATCTTAGGTATGGATGAGTTGTCTGAAGAAGATAAATTGACGGTACACCGCGCACGTCGTGTACAACGTTTCTTGTCACAACCTTTCCACGTAGCAGAACAATTTACAGGTTTAAAAGGTGTATTGGTAGACATCAAAGATACCATCAAAGGTTTCAATATGATCATTGATGGCAAGGTTGATGAATATCCAGAAGCTGCCTTCAACTTGGTAGGTAACATCGATGATGCAATCGAAAAAGGTAAGAAATTATTAGCAGAAGCAGTTTAATTTAGATATTGGACCATAGATATGAGATAATAGACTTTCGATTATCTCATATCTATTTGAAAACCTAAAGTTCTCAAATCTCATATCTCAAATCTTATATCTAAGAATAATGAAATTAACAATTATCACTCCCGACAAATTAGTATACGAAGGCGAGGTAACATCGGTTACTGTTCCTGGCTCTGCGGGCTCTTTCCAGATCCTGAAAGACCATGCTGCCATTGTTTCTACTTTGGAAGATGGAAAAGTAATTATTCAACAAGGTAAAGGTGGACAAGAAGTGTTCATTAAAGGTGGTGTTGTGGAAGCAAAAGACAATGTCATTACCGTGCTTGCTGAAGGAATTATCGGAGATTAAATCAAATCGATTTTATAAAATTTAAAAGGCTTCCGATAGAAATATCGGAAGCCTTTTTTTTAAAGTTTTTTTGACATTTTCTTCATTTTAGGAAGAAATTTGGCCATTGTAACAAAAAATAATTTTTTGAATAGGTAGACCAATTTTAAATATGGTATACGACTAACAAAATATAAAACTGATAAAATCACATTATTTAGACTTAAAATTTTTTATAATTTATATTTTTAAAATTTTATTCTAAATATAAAATTCGTACTTTACCTATTGCCAATTATTGTAATTCCTACTACCTTGAGGAAATGAAAATCGGAACTCTTTGCGAACGCTTGAGACCGTGTGATTTACCACCAAGAGCCAGAACTAAGGGAAAATATTAACAGGGTAAATTTTGGGTTATGAAATATTACGACAAGAACACATTGATCTATTTAGACGGAGCTTTTGTAAAAGCTTCTGAGACGGCATTGGATCCCTTCGCCCAATCGCTTCATTATGGCTATGCTGTATTCGATGGTCTACGTGCGTACAACACCCACAATGGCCCCCGTATCTTTAAGGCAGACAAGCATTTTGAACGATTAAAGAAATCCTGTGAAGCAGTTAATATACCTTATAGCTGGAGTAACCGCGAGCTTATTGATAAGTGCTATGAACTGTTGGCTGTCAATAATTTAAGAGAGGCCTATATCCGGCCTTTAGTTCTTACCGGTTCAAATATGCACCTTACTTCATCCACTGCGGCGAATATCATGATTACCGCATGGGAATGGGGGCCTTATCTTGGTCAAAACCTTTTACGTGTATGCATCTCCGATATCAAAAGACCAAACCCAAAATCTTTTAAAACGGACTCGAAGATATCAGGTCAATACGTAAACTCTATTCTAGCAACAACCGAAGCCATTAATAAAGGTTTCGACGAAGCGCTTATGCTTGATCATGAAGGTTTCGTTGCCCAGGCTTCCAGTGAAAATATTTTTATTGAGAAAGATTTCAAAATCTATACTCCTCCGGTGAAAAACATCTTTCCCGGCATTACACGGCAGACTGTTAAAAACATCTGTAAAAAACTGAATTTCGAAGTCATCGAAAAACAGTTGACCGTAGAAGATATCTATACCGCAGATAGTGCATTCCTATGTGGAACTGCGGCGGAAATTATCGGAATCAAACAAGTCGACGATGTTGTCTATCCCGAAGCCTGGGAACACAGCATAGGTGCGTCGATCCAAAGAAGATATAAAAATTTAGTACTAGAGAACGAAAATTATGAAGTCATCATCTAACGGCGAAAATGCAATGAACAAATACAGCCGTACATTTACACAAGACGAAACGCAACCTGCTGCCAAAGCAATGCTTTATGGTATTGGCCTGACAGATGCCGATATGGAAAAAGCTCAGGTCGGTATTGCCAGCATGGGATATGATGGTAATACGTGTAATATGCACCTCAATGACTTGGCACAACTGGTCAAAAAAGGTGTTTGGAATAATGACTTGGTCGGTTTGACATTCGGCACTATTGGTGTCAGTGACGGTATGAGCAACGGTACCGATGGTATGCGTTATTCATTAGTCAGCCGTGATGTCATCGCCGATAGCATTGAAACAATCTGTGGCGGACAGTATTATGATGGCCTGATCTCTATTCCTGGATGTGATAAAAATATGCCTGGTGCCATTATGGCCATGGCCCGTTTGGATCGCCCTTCATTAATGGTGTACGGTGGGACCATCGCACCTGGCCATTATAAAGGCGAAGAATTAAATATTGTATCTGCCTTTGAAGCGTTAGGTCAGCGCATCTGTGGAAACCTCTCCGATGAAGACTACGAAGGTATTATCAAACATACCTGTCCAGGTGCCGGAGCCTGTGGAGGAATGTATACAGCAAATACAATGGCTTCAGCAATCGAAGCATTGGGCATGAGCTTACCCTATTCTTCTTCCAACCCGGCAATCTCGGATGAAAAGAAAAATGAATGTCTGGAAGCAGGTAAACATATCCGTACTCTCTTAGAAAAAGATATCAAGCCCTCGGACATTATGACACGCAAGGCATTCGAAAATGCTTTACGTACGATCGTTATCCTAGGCGGCAGTACCAACGCAGTACTTCACTTCATTGCAATAGGTAAAGCTGTCGGTGTTGATATCACACAAGACGACTTCCAACGCATGAGTGATGAAACACCGGTATTGGCGGATTTTAAACCATCAGGCAAATACTTGATGCAGGATCTTCAACAATATGGTGGAACTCCGGCCGTGATGAAATACCTATTGAATGAAGGTTTATTACATGGTGACTGTATGACTGTAACCGGAAAAACTGTTGCTGAAAACCTAGCGGATGTCAAGTCGATTATGGATTATGATCAACCGATTGTCAAACCATTGAGCGATCCGATCAAAGCAACAGGTCACTTACAGATCCTTTATGGAAATTTAGCTGAAAAAGGTTCAGTGGCCAAGATTTCCGGTAAAGAAGGTGAAAAATTCACGGGTCCTGCACGTGTATTCGACGGTGAACATGACTTGGTGGCTGGTATTGCGTCGGGCAGAATCAAACCTGGTGATGTTGTCGTCATTAAGAATGAAGGACCAGTAGGTGCTCCTGGTATGCCTGAAATGCTTAAACCAACCTCCTTGATCATCGGTGCTGGTCTAGGAAAGTCGGTTGCCTTGATCACTGATGGCCGTTTCTCCGGTGGCACACATGGCTTCGTGGTAGGGCATATCACCCCAGAGTCGTACAAAGGCGGATTGATCGGCCTTGTCAATGACGACGATGTTATCGAAATCGATGCGGTTAATAATACCATCAACGTACAGCTTTCGGACGAAGAAATCGCTCAGCGCCGTGCGGCTTGGGTACAACCAGCATTGAAAGTAAGTAAAGGAGTCTTATACAAATATGCCAAAACTGTGGCTGATGCCTCAGAAGGCTGTGTAACAGATCTATAGGAAATAAAAAAAAGAGACCGATAAGAAGAGAGGCCTCAGATCTAATATCTAAATACTAAAAAGACTGAATAATCAACAATAAAAACAATCAACGTAATGAGTACACTGGAAATAACAGAAAATAAGGCTGCTACCAAGCAAAAAACTCCTACACAAATTTCGGGATCGAAAGCTGTTATGGAAGCCTTATTGAGCGAAGGAGTTGATACCGTATTTGGTTATCCTGGGGGGGCAATTATGCCGATCTATGATGCCCTTTATGATTATACGGATCGTCTGAAGCATATTTTGGTGCGCCATGAACAAGGTGGAATCCACGCGGCGCAAGGTTATGCAAGAACTTCAGGTCGTACTGGTGTCGTCTTCGCGACAAGTGGCCCTGGAGCAACAAACCTAGTTACTGGACTGGCTGATGCTATGATCGACAGTAACCCTATCGTCTGTGTCACAGGTCAGGTCTTTGCCTCACTATTGGGCACCGATGCATTTCAGGAGACAGATGTCATCAATATCACAGCTCCGGTCACCAAGTGGAACTACCAAGTCACTGACGCCACCGAAATTCCAGCTGCACTCGCAAAAGCATTCTATATTGCCAGTACAGGCCGTCCAGGACCAGTATTGATTGATATTACAAAAAATGCGCAACTGCAATTATTTGATTACTTCGGGTACGAAAAATGCAACCATGTACGCAGTTACAGACCTGCACCACAAGTTCGTAAAGAATACGTTGAACAAGCGGCTGAATTAATCAACAATGCAAAAAAACCATTTGTTCTTTTTGGGCAAGGTATCATTCTTGGAAAAGCAGAGGAAGAATTCAAAACTTTTATCGAGAAGGCCGGAATTCCATCCGCAGCAACAGTGATGGGGTTGAGTGCACTTCCAACAGATCATAAACTTCATGTCGGAATGCTTGGCATGCATGGCAACTATGCCCCGAATGTCATGACCAATGAATGTGATGTATTAATCGCCATTGGTATGCGCTTTGATGACCGCGTAACAGGTCGCTTGGACAAATATGCCAAACAGGCAAAAGTGATCCACTTGGATATCGACCCAGCAGAAATCGACAAAAACGTACAGACAACCGTACCGGTATGGGGCGACTGTAAAGAATCACTTCCAATGCTGACTGAATTAGTCAACGCATCAGATCATTCCGCATGGTTGGAACAATTCCGTGAACTTGAAAAAGAAGAGATCAAAGAGGTCATTCACAATGAACTCCATCCGCAAACGGATATCATGACCATGGGAGAAGTGATCAACGTGTTAAATGAATTGACAGGCGGTGATGCTATTATCACAACAGACGTCGGTCAGCATCAGATGGTGTCCTGCCGTTATGCTAAATTTAACAACAGTAAATCAAATGTAACATCAGGTGGACTGGGAACAATGGGCTTTGGTCTTCCGGCAGCAATCGGTGCATGGTACGGCGCGCCAGAGAAAACTGTCGTTGCTATCATCGGTGACGGCGGAATTCAAATGACCATTCAGGAATTGGGAACCATCATGCAGTTTGGTGCGAAGGTGAAAATCATGATCTTGAACAACGAGTTCTTAGGTATGGTGCGTCAATGGCAACAACTGTTTCATGACAAACGCTATTCATTCGTGAATATCACCAGCCCAGACTTTGTCGCTGTAGCAAAAGGTTACTATATCGACGGTCAGAAAGTTTCTGATCGAAAAGATTTACGCAGTGCACTGCAGACGATGCTTGATCATGACGGGGCTTATCTATTGGAAGTTATGGTAGGAAAGGAAAACAATGTATTCCCAATGGTTGCACAAGGAACATCTGTATCGGAGATCCGCTTAAAGTAGAATTTAACATGGAAAAACAAGAATATACCATCACCTTATATACGGAGAATTCTATCGGTCTTATCGGTCGGATCTCAACAATTTTTTCAAGAAGAAAAATCAATATCGAAAGCTTGAATACCTCCCCTTCTGAAGTAGAAGGGATACACCGCTTCACCATAGTCATTACCGAAACGGAAGAGGTATTGCGTAAGCTATGCCGTCAGCTGGAAAAACAGATTGACATTCTTAAAGCCTACTACAATACCAATGATGAAGTGATCTGGCAAGAACAGGCCTTATATAAAGTACCTGCTGATGTGGTCAATGAAAAAGTATATGTTGAACGTTTGTTGCGTCAATATGGTGCTAATGTAGTTGTGATCCGTAACGATTATATTGTATTCGAAACGGCCGGCCATCGTGAAGAAATCGATAAGCTGACCGATGAGTTGACGAAGTATGGCTTGATCGAGTTCGTCCGTGGCGCCCGCATAGCGATCATTAAAGACAGTGCTGGCTTTCACTCTAAATTGATTCAGTTTGAAGCACAGGAGCCATCGGTAGAAATCGTTGAAAATGAATATCTCGACAAACGGGATGATGTCTTTACTATGTAATCAGATGCAAGAAACATTTAAATTTATCCTACAGGCACGTCAAAAGTTTATTGAACTGATCGACAGCCTCTCTATAGAGCAACTCAACAAAATCCCCGCTGGATTTAACAACAATATTATCTGGAATTTCGGACATATTGTAGTGAGTACGCAAACTTTAGTCTATGTCCGTACCGGTATCAAAGCAGACACTGCTTGGGTAAAATACAACGAAGATTATAAAAAAGACACCAAACCAACCCGCTTTGTCGAACAAGCAGAAGTGGATGAGTTGAAAGAAATCGCAATCCGTAGTATCGAGCAAATTGCCGTTGACTATGAGAACGGTGTTTTCGGAGCGATCACCTCCTTTTCAACTTCAACCTATGGTTATCCCTTGAACACAATCGAGGAAGTGATCGCCCTAACATCAGGGCACGACAATGTTCATTTCGGTTACGCAATGGCTCAACGTAGATGTTTGTAAATCAAAATAGAAATTAAAAAATATATCATTACTCAATACTAAATCAAAACAATGGCAAATTATTTCAACACCTTACCGCTTAGAGAGCAGTTAGAACAATTAAGTCACGCTGAATTCATGGACAACACGGAGTTCACGGATGGTGTAAACGCTTTAAAAGGTAAAAAAATCGTAATCGTAGGATGTGGTGCACAAGGCTTGAACCAAGGTTTAAACTTAAGAGATAGCGGCTTGGACGTATCTTATGCTTTACGTAAAGAAGCTATTGAACAGAAAAGAGATTCTTGGAAAAACGCTACGGACAACAACTTTAACGTAGGAACATACGAAGAATTAATCCCTACAGCAGATGTAGTCATTAACTTGACCCCAGATAAACAACACACTTCCGTGATCAACGCTGTTATGCCGTTGATGAAAGAAGGAGCGACATTATCGTATTCACATGGTTTCAACATTGTTGAAGAAGGCATGCAGATCCGTAAAGATATTACCGTTATCATGGTTGCTCCAAAATGTCCAGGTTCTGAAGTGCGTGCAGAATACCTTCGTGGTTTTGGCGTACCTACCTTGATCGCTGTTCACCCAGAGAATGACCCGCAAGGTAAAGGCTGGGCTGAGGCAAAAGCATACTGTGTAGGAACAGGTGGCCACAAAGCCGGTGTATTGAAATCCTCCTTCGTAGCCGAAGTAAAATCAGATTTAATGGGTGAGCAAACGATCCTTTGCGGATTGTTGCAAACCGGTTCGATCTTATCTTTTGACAAAATGGTTGAAAAAGGAATTGAGCCAGGTTACGCATCTAAATTGGTACAATACGGTGTAGAAGTGATCACTGAGGCCTTGAAACATGGTGGTGTGAGTGGCATGATGGACCGTTTAAGCAATCCTGCAAAAGTAAAAGCTTTTGAAATTTCTGAGGAATTGAAAGCGATCATGCGCCCATTGTTCCAAAAACACCAGGATGATATCATGTCAGGTCACTTTAGCAAGACGATGATGGAAGATTGGGCAAACGGTGATGCGAACTTATTGAAATGGAGAGCTGAAACGGGTGAAACAGCATTCGAGAAAACGCCAGCAGGTGATGTTAAAATCAATGAACAAGAGTATTTTGACAACTATACATTGATGGTTGCTTTCATCCGTGCAGGTGTTGAGTTGGCATTCGAAACCATGGTTGAAGCTGGTATCAAACCTGAATCGGCATATTATGAGTCATTGCATGAAACACCACTGATCGCCAACACAATCGCACGTAAGAAATTGTTCGAAATGAACCGTGTTATTTCTGATACAGCAGAATACGGGTGTTACCTGTTCGATCAAGCTTGTAAACCGTTATTGGCAGACTTCATGAAGACTGTTGATACCGATCTAGTTGGTAAAAACTTCAATGAAGGTAAAGATGCTTCAGTTGATAACGCCCAATTAGTTATTATCAACGAGATTTTACGTGATCACCCAGTAGAAATCGTAGGCCGCAAATTGCGTAAAGCAATGACAGCCATGAAAGCGATCAAAACTGTTTAAAAGTTCATGCTAAATTATTTGTTCTTTACAGGCCGGATGGGATATCTCGATGATTTCAATACCCTGCGTGCTCCAAAATCATGAATATTTCGTAATTTAGTATCTTAAAATCAAGGTGATATTGAGACATTTGCAATATCACCTTGATTCCTATAAAAATAACATAAGAGAGAATAAAAATGTCAAAAACATTAGTAGAAAAGATTTGGGATGCTCACGTCGTCAAGCGTGAAGAAGGGTTTCCGGATATTTTATATATCGATACCCACTTGATTCACGAGGTTACTTCACCTCAGGCTTTTGATGGCTTGCGCAAAAGAGGAATCCCAGTTTTTCGTCCAAAGCAAACGGTAGCAACTGCCGACCACAACGTACCGACACTCAACCAACATTTACCAATCAAAGAAGAGCTATCTCGCTATCAGGTAGATATGCTGACTAAAAATTGTGCTGAATTTGGCATTGAACTATATGGTTTGGGGCATCCATACCAAGGGATCGTACACGTTATTGGCCCCGAATTAGGCATTACGCTACCTGGCAAAACCATGGTCTGTGGCGATAGCCATACTTCGACTCATGGCGCTTTTGGTGCTATTGCTTTTGGTATCGGAACCTCTCAAGTAGAGCAGGTCTTCGCTACACAATGCTTGTTGCAGTCGAAGCCAAAAACCATGAAAATCGAAGTGAACGGAACCTTGCAAAAGGGTGTGGGCGCCAAAGATATCATCCTTTATATTATCTCCAAAATTTCTGCCGCAGGTGGTACAGGATATTTTATCGAATATGCAGGTTCAGCCATCCGCTCGTTGAGCATGGAAGCCCGTATGACCATCTGTAACATGAGTATCGAAATGGGTGCACGTGGTGGACTTATCGCACCGGATCAAATTACGTTTGATTATGTCGAAGGCCGTGAGTTCGCTCCTAAAGGTGAAGCATGGGACAAAGCCTTAACCTACTGGAAAACATTGTATTCTGACGAGGATGCCATCTTTGACAAAGTATTGACTTTTGATGCAGCCGACATCGCGCCAATGATTACGTACGGTACCAACCCGGGCATGGGTATGGGGATCGCCGAACATATTCCAGCCACAAATGCTCAACCAGAATCAGAAAGACCATCCTACCAAAAAGCATTGGACTACATGGGCTTCAAAGATGATTCCGTTGTCTTAGGAAATCGTGTTGATTACGTTTTCATCGGAAGCTGTACCAACTCCCGCATCGAAGATTTACGTGAAGTAGCTTCATTTGTCAAAGGCAAACAAAAAGCACAGGACGTGGAAGTTTGGATTGTACCAGGCTCCAAACAGGTAGAAAAACAAGCCAAAGAAGAAGGCTTGGATAAAATATTTGAAGCAGCAGGATTTCAATTGCGTGAACCAGGCTGTTCAGCATGTTTAGGGATGAACGAAGATAAAATCCCCGCTGGCAAATATTGTGTTTCCACTTCCAATAGGAACTTCGAGGGACGTCAGGGACCTAATGCCCGTACCATGCTGGTGTCTCCTTTGACAGCAGCAGCAGCAGCCGTAACGGGGAAAGTAACAGATGTAAGAGAGTTGATCTAAGCAGAAAAAAATGAAAAAATTTGAAACTTTAACTTCACAGGTAGTACCGCTGCCTATTGAAAATATTGATACCGATCAGATTATACCAGCACGCTTCCTGAAGGCAACTACACGGGAAGGATTTGGAGATAACCTATTCCGTGACTGGCGTTTTGACAGCGATAATCAACCAAAAACTGATTTCGTGCTGAATAATCCGACCTATTCGGGGAAAATATTGGTGGCAGGTAAAAATTTTGGCTGTGGTTCGAGCCGCGAACATGCTGCCTGGGCCATTCAAGACTATGGTTTTGATGTGGTCATCAGCTCGTTCTTTGCGGATATCTTCAAAGGAAATGCCCTAAATAACGGTGTATTACCGATACAGGTTCCCGAAGAATTTTTGGAAAAAATATTTGAACTGGTGCACAAAAATCCAGGTACCGAAATTATCGTCGACCTCGAAAAACAAACTGTGATGTTAACTGAAACCGGCGATCAATTTGAATTTGAAATCAATCCATACAAAAAATCATGTTTGATCAATGGATATGATGACATCGATTTTATCTTGAATCAAAAGGATTTGATTGCATCATTCGAAGCAAACAGACAATGGTAGATCCTGTCGTCCATATTGCCAATTTAACTATTCAGTACGGTAAAGATACCGTACTGCAAGACTTAAATTGGCAAATTTTTCCGGGCGAACAATGGATCTTGGGCGGTCCAAGTGGCACTGGAAAAACGACACTTGCAAAAGCTATTGCCGGGCAATTGAAATATGAAGGTAAAATCGCAGTCCACCTTGATCCCAATAGTCCCCTTCCAGCAAAAATTCACTACGTTTCCAACTGGTTCCAGTTTACCAATCTCGAAGGTGATCGCAACTTTTATTACCAGCAGCGATACAACAAATTCGCGAAAAACGATACATTAACGGTTTTTGCCGAACTAAAACATTTTGCGCAGGAACAACAGCTCTCATTTGAAAACGTACGTTCTTACCTGACAATTTTTGGATTCGAAAATTTCAAAGACCAGCAATTGATCGAGCTTTCCAGTGGCGAGCACAAAAGGCTACAATTGATCAAAGCCTTATGGCTCCAGCCTCAATTGCTCATTATCGACCAGCCATATACAGGGTTAGATGCACAGTCGAGAAAAGATCTCAATCGGGTTTTTGATCAGCTTGCAGATAAGGGCGTTTCATTGTTGCTGATCAGTAATGATGACGAACAACCCAGCTGCATCAACCGTTTTGCTGAGATTCAGGCGGGGAAAATCGTTTTTCGCCAAACGAGTGAAGAGATTTCCAAGGGTATCCCCCGAACAAAAAAAGCATTACCCTATTTTCTGCAACACCCCCCCAAGGTATCTGCTCATGTCATGGTAAAAATGAACAAGATCAATATCTCTTACGGTGATAAACAGATTTTAAAGAACATTGACTGGGAAGTAAAGGCAGGTGAAAAATGGTTGTTGCAAGGTCATAATGGTTCCGGAAAATCAACGCTGCTTAGTCTGATCAATGGTGACCATCCACAGGCTTATGCCAATGACATCCACCTTTTTGGGAAGAAAAGAGGATCCGGAGAAAGTATCTGGGACATCAAAGAACACTTAGGCATCATATCTCCCGAATTACACTGGTATTATGATATGAACGCTAACGTTGGACAGACCATTGCTTCGGGATTCTTTGATTCCATGAGTCTTTACCAGCGGTTAGGATTTGAACAGCAGCAAAAGCTCGAGCAGATTCTTCACTTCTTTGATCTCAAAGAGGTTAAACACAAAACATTAGGCTCATTACCATTGGGTCAACAACGTTTGGTCTTATTGGCGCGTACAATCGTGAAACATCCGGAACTGCTGATTTTGGACGAACCCTGTCAGGGCTTGGACAAAGAACAAACTCAATATTTCAACGACGTCATCGATGACCTGAGTAAAAGCGGTCAGACCCTCATCTATGTGGGACATTTCCAAACACAGTTGCCAGCTTGCATTGACAATAAAATCGTGTTGGAAAAAGGGGAAGTAAAGGCTGTAACTGAAGTTATCCACAAAAAAGAAACGTTATCAACATGAAAAATGTGGAAAACGTCAATTAAATAACAGATATTAGATGATGGATATTAGACAGTTCTAATATCTAAATACTAAATAAAACAATGAAGAAAAATATTTTAATCATACCTGGAGATGGCATCGGCCAAGAAGTTACGACATGGGGTAAAAAAGTTTTACAAAAAATCGGTGAAAATTATGGTCATGAATTTAGCTTTGATGAGGCGATCATGGGCCATACTGCGATTGAAGCTACAGGTAATCCACTTCCAGATGAAACATTGGCGAAAGCAAAAGCTTCCGATGCGATCCTTTTCGGTGCCATTGGACATATCAAGTATGATAACGATCCTTCGGCAAAAGTAAGACCTGAACAAGGTTTATTGAAAATCCGCAAGGAATTAGGTCTTTATGCAAACCTTCGCCCAATTCTTTTATTTGACGAATTATTGGATGCTTCAAGCCTAAAGCCTGAGATCCTTCAGGGAACAGATATTCTGTTCTTCCGTGAGTTGACAGGCGATGTTTATTTTGGGGAGAAAAACCGTAACGAGGACAATACCTTTGCCTCAGATCTGATGAACTATAACCGTTACGAAGTTGAACGTATTGCACGCAAAGCTTTTGATGCAGCTCGTACACGTAGCAAAAGATTATGCTCTGTTGATAAAGCCAACGTATTGGAAACTTCGCGCCTTTGGCGAGAAGTGGTACAGGAAATTGCAAAAGAATACCCAGATGTTGAAACAGAACACATGTTTATCGATAATGCAGCAATGCAGTTGGTAAAAAACCCGAAGAAATTTGATGTGGTATTAACAGCCAATCTTTTTGGTGATATCTTGACCGACGAAGCTTCACAGATTGCAGGTTCAATGGGCATGCTGGCTTCTGCTTCCGTAGGTGATGGCACAGGTTTCTTTGAACCTATCCACGGTTCTGCACACGATATCGCGGGTCAAAATAAAGCAAACCCGCTTGCGTCTATTTTATCAGCCGCATTAATGCTTGATATCAGCTTTGGCCTGCAGGAAGAAGCTAAAGCAGTGACCAATGCTGTTGCTGAAACATTAAAAGCTGGTTGGAGAACCGGTGATATTGCCAACAGCAGTACAGAAACATCAAAAATCTTAGGTACTCAGGAAATGGGTGAAAAAGTATTGGAGTTTATTAAATAGTAATGAGACATAAGTAATGAGTAGTATGCATTTGATGCTGCAAGCCCATAGCGGTAGCATTTAGACGCGCTGTTTCTTACTTATTTAGTATAAATCTTTGAATTAAGAAATTATGTTACACGACCCTAATCATCTTTACATTTTCGACACCACCTTACGTGATGGCGAACAGGTGCCCGGCTGCCAATTAACTACACCAGAGAAAATTGAGATCGCCAAAGACCTGGAAAAACTGGGTGTGGATATCATCGAGGCCGGTTTCCCTGTGTCAAGCCCTGGTGATTTCCAATCTGTCGTAGAATTGTCCAAAGCGGTGAACGATGTCATTATATGTGCATTGACCCGCGCCAATCAAAACGATATTGATGTAGCTGCGGAAGCATTGAAATATGCCAAACGGCCACGTATTCATACCGGAATCGGCTCTTCGGACATGCATATCAAATATAAATTCAACAGCACAAGAGAAGAAATTTTAGAGCGTGCCGTTGCTGCCGTAAAACATGCCAAATCCTATGTGGAAGATGTCGAGTTTTATGCCGAAGATGCTGGCCGTGCAGATTTGGAATTTTTGGCTAAAATGGTTGAGTCTGTTATTGCTGCCGGTGCTACGGTCGTTAATATCCCCGATACCAATGGTTATTGTTTGCCTGATCAATACGGTTCTAAAATCAAGTATCTGAAAGAAAATGTACGTAATATCGATCAGGCAATTATCTCCGCGCACTGTCACAATGATTTAGGACTTGCAACAGCAAATTCTATTGCTGCAATACAAAATGGTGCCCGCCAGGTGGAATGTACAATCAATGGTATTGGCGAGCGTGCAGGAAACACCTCATTGGAAGAAGTGGCCATGATCCTTAAAGTGCATAACCAATCGTTCGGAAGCTTAACCTCGAATATCGATAGCCGCATGTTCACCTACTTATCCCGTAAAGTAAGTGAAATGATGAACATGCCTGTACAGCCGAACAAAGCAATTGTCGGCCGCAATGCCTTCGCCCATAGTTCAGGTATTCACCAGGATGGTTTCTTAAAACACCGTGAAAACTATGAGATCATCCGGCCAGAAGATGTGGGTCTCGATGAAGCAGATATCATCTTGACTGCCCGTTCGGGAAGACATGCCCTTAAACACCATTTGGAGCGTTTAGGCTTCCATCTTGAAAAAGAGGATCTGGCAGATTGCTATCAACGCTTTTTAGTTTTGGCCGACGAAAAGAAGAATATTTGTGATGATGACCTCAAAAGCCTCATCCGAGAGAAAATATAAACGAAGGAAGGCTGCTCATGCAGCCTTTTTTCATCAGAAAATACTTTTTTAAAACAGTCAGTAGCACAAAGTATAGTAGGTTTTGTTTGATACAGCTGCTGTCTTTTCACAAAAATCAACTAAATTTAAACATACAGTAGCGGTAGAATATCTCGTATAACAACGGATATCAGCATTTTCTGTACTACCTTAACTGGGTAATCATCTCACAATGGATCTATCAACCTTAAACATCGATTCAGAAGCTACGCTTGAACGCATCAAAACCGTAGTCAACCGTACGCCTTTGCAATATAACCGACATCTATCCGAAAAATATGGCGCAGAAGTCTACCTCAAACGCGAAGATTTACAGGTAGTCCGCTCGTATAAACTGCGCGGAGCCTACAACAAAATCACTTCCCTGACCGAGGAAGAGAGACAACGTGGCGTGGTCTGTGCCAGTGCAGGCAACCATGCACAGGGGGTCGCTTTCTCTTGCAACAAACTGGATATTAAAGGGGTCATCTTTATGCCTGGCCCGACACCACGTCAAAAAATTTCCCAAACAGAGATGTGGGGCAACGGTAATGTGGAAATCATCCTGACCGGCGATACCTTTGACGATTGCCAAAAGGCTGCCTTGGCTTACACCCAAGAACATGGCATGACTTTTATCCCACCCTTTGATGATCTCAAAGTGGTGGAAGGACAAGGCACTGTAGCCGTTGAAGCGCTACAGGATCTCCCTGATATGGACGCCATATTTATCCCCATCGGGGGTGGCGGTCTTGCGGCAGGAGCAAGCTACTATCTGAAAAGCAAAAACAAAGCAATCAAGTGCTATGGCGTTGAGCCCGAAGGTGCTCCATCCATGCAGGCAGCCTTAGATCATGGACAACCTATTGAACTGGAGCATATTAATAAATTTGTGGATGGCGCGGCCGTAAAAAAAATTGGTGCAACCACCTTCGAGATTGCCAAACAGCTGCTGGATGACACACGCTCTATTCCAGAAGGCAAGATCTGTACCTGTATCTTAGAGCTCTATAATAAAGATGCTATTGTGGTCGAACCGGCAGGTGCACTTTCCGTTGCAGCACTGGAGTTTCACAAGGATGAAATTAAAGGCAAAAAAGTTGTCTGTATCATTTCTGGAGGAAATAATGATATTGACCGCATGAGTGAAATCAAAGAATTGTCTCTACTTTACGAAGGATACAAACACTATTTTATCGTCCGTTTCCCACAGAGACCTGGCGCACTGAAGCTTTTTGTATCTGAAGTGCTTGGGCCTAAAGATGATATCACACGATTTGAATTCATCAAAAAGACTGAAAGAGAACGGGGCCCTGCCTTAGTCGGTATTGAGCTCAATAAGCCCGACGATTATGAGACATTGATTACCCGCATGAAAGAATATAAGTTTGATGTCATCGAAATCAACAAAGATCAGACGTTATTTGAATACCTTGTTTAATAAGAAAGCCAGCAGTGAAACCGCTGGCTTTCTTATTTATTGATTTTTCCTATTGTTTTAGGCTAAATTCCAGGTATCTACAGGAAGCATTTTTAAAGCCTCAAAAAAACATGCTATTTTCGTCGCTTAAAAATCTTATCTTTAAGTGTTTAATCAAATATAGACAGACATGAGAATATTAGTTTTAACAATTTTGACATTAATCGGTCAACTTGCTTTTGCGCAGACCGACAAAAGCAAACGACCAAGTCCACCGGACAGTGTTAAGGTAACAACCACAGATGGAGTCACCATTGACATCCATTACAGTCGTCCATCACTCAAAGGCCGCCAATTAGGTGTTGATATTGCTCCAATTGGTACGGTCTGGCGTACGGGTGCGAATGAAGCCACTACCATTGAATTTGACAAGGATGTACTTGTTGAAGGAAAAAAATTAGCAGCAGGCAAATACGGACTCTATAGTATACCCGGAGAACACGAAACCACCATCATGTTCAATAAGGTCTGGAACCAATGGGGAACAAAATACGATGAGAAAGAAGATGCTTTGCGTATTTCCGTAAGCAATGGTACGGCAAATAACAACCAGGAACAATTCAAGATCGGAGCTACTCCCGAAGGAACTATATCATTGGAATGGGGAGAATATATTGTCCCTTTCAATGTCAAGGCGAGCAACTAATCGTTCATCTCCGGACTGAACGCCTTCTTGCAATGGCACATGCTCTTGTCTAATGGTGGCACCAGACATGTGCTATTGCATCATTTCATTTCTTTGTTTTCATTCAGCCCATATTTTGCGATAAAAGCATCATACTCATCTTCCTCACGACTCATTTTATCATACCAGTTTTTCTTCAGAATTAGCGTCGTGATCCCCAGTATCAGGATACTTGTCACCAATCCTTGCCTTTGTTGGATCACAATGTACATGGGAATCAAGGTCAAACAACATTGCCATATGATTCCAACTGCCACGTTGAACATATCGCGCTTAAAATGATCATTCTTCTTCAGATCAGGGTATTTTTCCAGGGCCTTCTGATGAATGGCCCTCCAGAACCCCCATGGGCGCACACGCACATAGAAATCTATCAATACCGCATCTTCTGTAGGTTTGGAAAGCCAGGTTCCGGCAAAACAACCGAATAAAGACAATACAAACAAAAATGGAAAATAATATAACGGCAGCGTATCCGGAAAAAATTGTGGTAATAGGATTGCCCCGAATATTCCTGCCAGCATGCCCCAAAAGAATCCGGAACCATTAAAACGCCACCAATGCCATTTCAGCACATTGGCAGCAATATATCCCCCATATAAAGCCGATACAATCCATTGTAAAACCGAATTAATATTCTGTACATATAAGCCAATAACTGTACTACAAATGACCACAGAAACCGAAACTATATAACTCAGCCGGATCTGTTTTTTGGGTGAAGCCGATCGATAGAAAAATTTATATCATCCCCTTTGGAAAGTTCATACAATAAAACCAGAAGCTTCATAACAGCATAGAAACCATCGCGTTCCAAGGTCAATATCCGCAGTAGTGGCAGTACGCGATCCACCGTACCTTTACCAAAGACCACCCCACGGGATGCCTTCGCCAATAGTTGCTGGATGCTTGCAAACTGCTTTTTATCCAAATACTGCTCAATGAGGGAGGGGTGAAACTGAATGGTGATTTCATGAATATCATTCGATTGGCATTCTCCGTCTTTCCAGGCATGTTCAAGTTCTGGACTTGCTATGAGAACCAGATCCTGTTCCCCTATGGTTTCCACAGAATTACCAATAATCCGCTGCGCACCTGAAGCACCCTCTACATAATTGAGTTCATATTCAGGATGGATATGTACCGGAAAAGTAAATGAAGATTTCCTTCTATCAAAGACAACAAAACAGTCATCAGCGGACAATGGCGATTTCTCTCGAAATATATCAGGTCTCATAAATTTAGCTTTTTTCCCTCTTGGTAAATTACCCAAACTTAACGAAAATTACACGCTTAATCAATTTATTTCCCATTCTGCCCATGTTAAACTCCATTTTCCCTCGCTTTATTAAAACGATGCTTGCTATGCAAATCATCCCCCGCACAGGGGCACAAGCAGCATTATCGAACAGTGACATGCTTTCCTACGGACCTCATCTGAACTCCTATTCCCTCCAGAGGTTACCGCAAAAAAAAGAGGTTGGTTTAAGAAACAGCCTCTTTTTTTTGGATTTGGGGAATTAGTGTTTCAGATATTTTTCCAGAAACTGATCCTGCTCCCACAGCAGGTGGAAAATATTTTCCTTAGCCACATAGCCATGGGCTTCCCGTGGTAAAATCACCATACGGACTGGAGCCCCTAAGTTTTTCAGGGCCTGAAAGTATCTTTCAGTCTGTAGGGTAAATGTCCCCGGATTATTATCTGCCCCGCCATGAACAAGCAATAAAGGTGTTTTCATCCGATCAGCACTCATAAACGGCGACATGGTCATATACAATTTGGGATTATCCCAAAAATTGCGCTGCTCACTCTGAAAACCAAATGGTGTCAATGTACGGTTATAAGCTCCCGAGCGGGCAATCCCAGCTGCAAATAGATTTGAATTGGACAATAAATGAGCAGTCATAAACGCTCCATAAGAATGCCCCCCCACAGCTACCCGCTTGCGGTCGATGTAGCCCAGTTGATCCACAGCATTGATCGCCGCCTCCGCATTGGCCACCAACTGTTCAATAAACGTGTCGTTGGGCTCTTTTTTACCTTCACCAACGATTGGAAAAGCAGCATTGTCCAGTACTGCATATCCTTTAGAAACCCAATAAATAAACGAGCCATAGTTTGGGAAAGTAAATTCTTTTGGGTTTGCAGTACTTTGGCCGGCCGTGGTTTTGTCTTTATATTCCCTAGGATAAGCCCACATCAATAAAGGTAATTTTTCTTTTTTGTTAAAATCGTAACCTGCTGGCAAGTATAGTGTTCCTGAAAGTTCCACGCCATCTTTACGCTTATAGTTCAAAATCTCTTTGTGAACCTTCTCTAAGGACTTGAAGGGATTTTCCAAGGCTGTCAGCGCTACCTGTTTACCAGATTTCATGTTTTTCATAAAATAATTAGGGTACACCGTGGCCGATTGAAGCGAAATGAACAATTCTCCGGTCTTGGGGTTGACCAGCTGCTCGATACGTTCTTGCATTTCGGATGCTGCTGCAGTATACAGACGTTTCTTCTTGAGCGTGCGTAAATCCAATTCCTCCACGAACGGGAATTCTCCTTCTTTCGTAAAACCTTTCCCTACAAATAGCGTTTTATCCTTTTCTAAGAACATGGTATAAGTGCCAAAAGCATTGCGTTCTTGATACACTGTTCCAGGGTCATGATAGACATCCTGGCTGTTACGATCATGTAACAGCCTTGCCTCTCCACTGGAAGGATTAACGACAAATGTCTTCACATTGCGTGTATTGTACCAATGTGAATTGACCAGGGCGTATTTTTCATTCCCCCATACGACACCTGCATAACGATCCTTCATTTTAAAAATCAGTTTGCTTGGTCCTGTATAAGGATATTCCACCGTATATAACGCATCACGGAATTCTGCCGGCTGGTTTGCGTCTCCACCGTCAAGTGCCTCCACGTAGGCTAGTGTCGCCGGTTGGTCGCTTCGCCAATGCAATGAACGTTTTCCTGTCCGAGTGGATGAGAATCCTTTTGGCATCACCTCCGTCAGAGGCACCTCGTTGACCAATGCTATTTCCTTTCCTGAAAGATCATAGATATGTGTCTGTTGGGGAAAACGTGAGGCCGGAACAATATAGGAGTAGGGTTTTGTGATCGTTGTGACCATCAAATATTCACCATTTGGTGAGCATGAAATTCCAGCGTAGATTGCTTTATCTTTGAATTTTGTGATCGTACCATGGAGATCCACAAATTGTAGATTCGATTGTACCAACGTTTCAAAATTGGCCTCATCCTGTGGGTTTTTCAGCAGATCCTGGTATGTCCTTAATTGGGAGACTTGCCCATCGCTCGTGGAAACAACCGGTCCCGTAGGTAAATCCTTCGATGGATCCAACAGGGCAGATTTTTCCTTTGGCAAAGACGTGATCAGTAAACGCTCTGAATTGCGCAACCATTGAAAGGGAGCATCCAGTGTGGCATTTAAACTATAAGGTGTGAGCTGACGGGCAGTTCTTGTAGCAAGTTCCAGCACAAACAATGCTGTTCCGGAATCATTGGTATTTGTAAATGCCAATTGCTTATTATCAGGGGAGAATACAAAATGAGCCAGCAAGGCATCTTTTGGCATCCCCTCAAAGGAAGTATATTCAATTTCTTGACCAATTTTCTTTAACGCAATTTTATTAAAGAAGATGGTCGAACTTTCCATATTTGTGCGTGGGTTGATCCGCAGTCCGGCCAACTTCATTTCTTCCTGCCCCAGCTCGGCCAGACTCTTATAAGTCGGACGATAAGTAAACAACATCCAGGCCTTATCGCTGGAAATTTTTATTTGAGGCGGCCGAACAAAATCTGCCAGGGCCAAAATTTCTGGGTCAGGTTCCTGAAAAGTGATACGCTCCTGCGCAGATGCCTGCAATGACAACACGAACAAGAGACCATAGAATAGCTTCTTCATAAATTTATTTTGCGAATTAGGGCAATAAAAAGTAATAAAATTATGAAAAAAAAACAAGTATTGTAGTTATTTTATGACACAAAAATTAAACTAAAATTCTTTCGTAAAAAACAAGTAAAATTTCATAATTTAAAGTTATCCACATTTATACAAACCTAATAGTCAACTACTTAAATACACTAATTAGCAGTAAACAGGTCCTGTGACAAACTTTTACCCAAAATGTGGAAAAGTCGAATTACCGCTTCGCAGGAAAATATAGGATATTTGTTAAGCTAATGGAAGAAATTGGCAATTCAACGAAGTAACGACCTCTCTTTTTTCTATGAAGAGCGGATAACAAAATAAACATATCGACATGGCAAGAATTATCAAATTTGAGAAAAATGATTGTGCTCCTTGTGCACAAGTATCGGCTTATTTGGATCAAAAAGGTATCCAATATGAAACGGTTAATCCTTTTGATGAACCTGACTTGGCCGCAAAATTTAAAATCCGTACGGTTCCAACAGTTATCGTATTGGAAGACGAAGAAATTCAGCACCGTATCATTGGCTTTAAACCAGAAGAATTGGCTGCCATTGCACTTTAATAAATCGAGGGTATCATGACCATAAAAATAGCACTATGATACACATTTATTACGATTCCAGAACAGGTAATGTACAACGTTTTATGGATAAAGTAGCACAGATCACGGGCTGGCAAGTTCATAAAATTACCGCAGACCTTCAGGTCGAACATCCAGGGCATTTGGTCACTTTTACGACTAATTTTGGGCAGGTACCTGAAAACACGAAAGAATTCATGAAACGAGAAGCAAAAAACATGTATTCGGTAACCTCCAGTGGCAATCGCAACTGGGGACCAAATTTTGGTTTAGCCGCTGATCGTATTTCACAGGATTTTGATATTCCTTTGGCGTTTAAATTTGAATTGTCAGGGACAATGGAAGACATTAATCAATTTATTGACATCTTAAAGAACTTTTGCGATGGTAGCAAACGAAGTAGCAAAAAACTGGATATTGCTTAATAATGAAATCATGATTAAGCATGATGACGAGTTCAGCTTACATAAAGACAAAGAAGCTGTTCGCGCCTATTTCCTGGAATATGTAAACAAGAACACGGTGTTCTTTTATACATTAAAGGAAAAAATCGACTATTTGATAGAGAACAATTATTATATCGATTTTTATCAATGGTTTACATTTGAAGAAATGGAAGAAGTATTCAATTATGTATACGCTAAAAAATTCCGTTTCGAATCCTTCATGGCGGCATTTAAATTTTTCCAGAGCTATGCATTGCGTGACGATTCTGGTGAAAAATTCCTGGAGCGCTATGAAGACCGTGTCGTGGCTGTATCCTTATTCTTAGCCAGAGAAGAAGGTGTACAAAAAGCCATTGAATATGCAGAAATCATGATCAATCAAGAATATCAGCCAGCGACCCCAACATTTTTGAATGCGGGTAAAAAGCGTTCCGGCGAATTGGTATCTTGTTTCTTGGATGAAATCGGTGATAACCTGAATGGTATCGGTTATGCCGTGGATTCAGCGATGAAATTATCCTCTATCGGAGGTGGGGTTTCTTTCAATATATCCAAAATCCGTGCACGTGGTGAAGCCATCAAAGGTGTTGAAGGCCGCGCTGGAGGGGTCCTGCCGATCATGAAGATCATGGAAGATACATTCTCTTATGCCAATCAGCTGGGACAGCGTCCAGGAGCCGGTGCGGTATACTTAAACATATTCCACTCTGATATCGAAGAGTTTTTGGACTGTAAGAAAATCAATGTCGACGAAAAAGTACGTATCAAATCTTTATCTATCGGTATCATCGTTCCAGACAAATTCATGGAGCTGGCCGAAAAAGATGAACCTTGTTACCTCATCTATCCGCACACGGTTATGCAAGAGTATGGTCAATATCTGGATGAAATGGATATGGACAAGATGTACGACGAATTGATCACCAATCCAAACGTGAAAAAGAAAAAAATCAATGCACGTCACCTATTGGTTAAAATCGCTCAGACACAAAAAGAATCAGGCTACCCATATATCTTCTTTAAAGAGAATACCAACCGTGTACATGCCCTGAATGGAATCGGTCAAGTGAAATTCTCTAACTTATGTACGGAGATCATGCAGGTTTCACAAGTATCAGATATTGAGATCTACGGCAAGCAAGACAGCATCCGTTACGGTATCTCCTGTAATCTGGGGTCATTAAACATTGCAACTGTGATGGACAATAAGCGTATTAAAGAAACGGTGAAAACAGCCATGCGCGCTTTAACAGTTGTTACAGACGTAACCAATATCGATATGGTGCCTTCCATTGCCAAAGCAAACCGGGAGTTGCATTCCGTAGGGCTTGGTGCGATGAACTTACATGGGTACCTCGCAAAAAGCTTTATCATGTATGAATCAAATGAAGCATTGGATTTTGCCAATACCTTCTTCATGATGATGAACTATTATTCTTTGGAAGCATCCATGGAAATTGCCAAGGAACGTGGAAAAACATTTGTCGGATTTGAAAAATCAGCATATGCAGATGGTACCTATTTCAATAATTATGTAAACCGCGACTATATTCCAAAAACAGATAAAGTCAAGGAACTGTTCGAAGGTATACATATCCCAACGGTAGAAGATTGGTTGGAATTAAAAGCTAAAATTAAAGAACACGGTATTTACCATGCGTACCGTTTGGCTATTGCTCCAAATCAGTCAACTTCTTATATCATGAATGCAACAGCATCCGTGATGCCAATCGTCGATATTATCGAAGTTCGTGAATATGGAGACAGCACGACCTATTATCCAATGCCATACCTGACAAACGATAATTATTTCTATTTCAAATCAGCATATGATATGGATCAGTTTAAAGTACTGAAACTGATCTCCGTGATCCAACGCCATATCGATCAGGGGGTATCCACAATCCTGCATACCAACTCGAAAGACTCGACAAGAGATCTGTCTAGATATTACATCTATGGCCATAAACTGGGGTTAAAATCCCTTTATTATACACGGACAAGAAAATCGACCATCGATGAATGTGTCTCTTGTTCAGCTTAATCTTGAGATTTTAGTATTTGGATATATAATGTGAAGAGGTCAAAAGTTGTCTAAGTTATTGACAACTTTTGGCTTAATTTACACATCAGCCGTCTAAATACATGATATTAAATGCCTAATACTTTAAACTAAAAATGAGTAAAACATATAAAGCTGTCAATTGGAATACGCCCGAGAACGATTATGTATTGATGTTCTGGGAACAAAATATCCGTCAGTTCTGGATCGATACCGAGTACATTCCCTCGAAAGATATCGATAGCTGGAAACGCATCAGTCCAGAAATGAAAGAAGCCTACAAAAAGGCTTTAGGAGGGCTAACCCTACTGGATACCCTGCAGAGTCATACGGGTATGCCAAAAATCATCGACCATATCGACACTTTACAGAACAAAGCTGTTTTGTCCTATATGTGTATGATGGAAGCCATCCATGCTAAATCGTATTCCACTATTTTCACAACCGTTTCAACGACAGCTGAAATCAATGAAATCTTTGAATGGGTCCAACAAAATAAATATTTGCAATATAAAGCCCAGATGATTGATGGTTATTACCGTGCCATTGATAAGGAAGATGCCTCAGACGAGGAGATCTACATGGCTATGGCTGCGTCCGTATTATTAGAGTCCTTCTTGTTTTACTCTGGTTTCTTTTTGCCGTTATGGTTATGTGGGCAAGGAGAAATGGTAGCTTCTGCAGATATCATCAAAAAAATCATCGCTGACGAGTCCATTCACGGCGTATTCGTAGGGTTGATGGCACAGGATCAATTCAAAACATTGAAAAATCAAGACCAGGTAAAAGCTCGTTTTTTAGCCCTGCTTTATAACCTGTATGAGAATGAACTCAAATATACCGAAGAGATTTATACAGAAGTCGGTCTTACAGCCGAAGTCAAAGAATATGTACGTTACAATGCCAATAAGGCATTGATGAACTTGGGCTTTGACCCGATCTTTGAGGTTAAACAAGTCAATCCAATCGTCTTGAACGGTTTGAATACAGAAACAACGCAACACGATTTCTTCTCCAAGAAATCGACGAACTACGAAAAAGCAACCGAAATCGTTCATTTAAAAGATGATGACTTCAAAATGGATGTTGTCGTAGATATATAATCGTTGCATTCTATAGAAAATAAAAAGCCCTAAGATCTATCTAGGGCTTTTTATTTTCTATAGAATGATATTTTTATTGTTGGAATGCTTTGATAGCCTGTCCACGCCAAGCTGCATCAAGCGGAGCCCGAAGCAACCAAGTCAATGTAGGAGCTATATCATAAATCATCACTGTTCCTTTTATTTCCTTACTTTTTGGTACCCCCGGGCCTGTCATCACCCACGGGATCTCCACTTCAGCCAATGATTTTCCACCATGCCCTTTTCCTGTTCCACCATGATCTGCAGCCACCACAAAGATGGTTTCTTTGGCAATACCGGCATCTTCCACAGCCTGCTTTAATTTGCCGATACGCTCATCCACATGCTTTAACTCCGCATAATATTCAGGCGTATTATGTCCAATATTGTGCCCTACTCCATCAGGTTGGTCAAAATGAACAAAAGTGATCGTCGGTTTATCCTTCTTGATAATGTCCACGGCCGTATTCAAGGTTGCTTCCTCATCATCTTTTGTTCCAACAACCGTCTGTACGACTTTGCGGTCGATCAGGTAACCAATACCTTCCCAACTATGGACAACGGCAAATTTTGCTTTTGGATCTTTGGCTGCCACCGCATTAAACAGCGAGGGGAACATGCCATTCTGAGTTTGTACCGTAGAGGGAATCTCAGGTGTCTTACTGTCCCATTCCGTATAACCATGTGCAGTCGGTCCTGCTCCCATCAGCATTGAAGCCCAGTTCACCGCACTTGACGAAGGTAAAACGGTACGCACATGCGTGCTGTAAGTCCCTTCAGCCATCATCTTTTTGAGATTAGGCATATCCGCTTTGAGTAAAGCATAAGCCCCAAAGCCATCAAACCCGACCAAAACAATATGCTTGACCTTTTTACTCTGTGCCAGTACACTGCAGGTAGATAGTCCAATAAAAATAAACGGCAATAACAGATTCTTAATTTTCATAATAAACTTAGATTGGTATTTAACAAAAAAACTGTCAATATCTCCCATAGGATTTCTAACTCCACGCCCTTGTGGCAATGTTCACAAATAAGCAACAGCCCCCCTTTCAGCTCGAGGCCTCCGCTCCCATCGAAAGAATAAAGCTAGCCTACCTGTTATTATTGACAATTTGATATACCTCAAAAGTAAAAACTTTATTGTTTTATTATGTTAAGTAAACATTATTTAATGTATCTAACCAATATGTTACATGTACCGGCATAGGGGCCATATTGTCCACCTATCAGCGTCCTAATTTTGCTAAACGGGCATACATTTCGACAAAGGCACATTGGTCCAACAGCCATTTCGATTTATTTCTTTCCTTCAATGTCCAATCCGCGGTAAACAGGCCTTCCTCACCGCGCATATTTTCCCAGGCAAAATCTAAGTTTTTGGTAAAAATATCGATATACATCCTATTGCCATCCAGCTTTGCCAATTCAATATATCCCCGCAGCATCACAGCATGAAACCATAGGTTGCTGTTTTTCAACCGGGGATAGTCCTGATCTTCAGTTTTTTCAAAAAAGTATACCAAGCAAGCTTCGGCAAGTTCCTGTGCTTCCTGCAGATATTTTTTCTCTCCAGAAAGCTTATACAACAAAGCTGCTGCCTGCAACATTTGTCCAGCGTTATACGAAAATTTCGTCCGGTCAACCTTGCCATTCAGATGGATATTATCCCAGTACAACTTGTCTGCTGGATCCTGTAGGTGTTCTTTTGTCCATTCATAAAGACGTCTTCCTTCCGTCAGGTATTGCTTTTCTTTGGTCGCTTCAAAGAGCTTGAGCGCAAATACACTGGCCGGGGCATTTGAGCATGTATTTTTGGATTCTTTCTTTTGTTCGCACCAATAAATACCGCCACCAAGCTGATCATCTTCGCCACTCTTGACAAAATCCCAGATTTCTTTGGCCGATTGCAGATAGCCGGTTTTGCGTGTATGTATATAGCTATCTGTGAAATCAATCCCCAGCCAGATATTATCGTCATAAAAGCGGTCCGATGCTGCTGCTGTATTCAGATAGGAAGCATATCCTGTTGGATTGCGCTTGACATCGCGGTATTCACGAAGTCCCGGCAACACTTTTTCATCAAGCACTTTTTGATATGTATTTTTCACTTCGGGCAACTCCAACAGGGCATTTACTGCCGAAAAACTTCCTGAAAAAGGCCACAGATAAGCATACTTTTTTTGCTGGGCAGCCTGCTGATTATTATTCAGGTAATCCGCTTTAAAATTGTTGTCAAATGGGTATTTCTCAGCTAAAAGTTGGTTTTCGGTATTTCCGAATTTTTGGTAAATACGGTCCAGTGTCTGAACAGCATGGGACTGAAAATTATTTTTCTGCGCAAAGCTTGCACACAGACAAATTAAATTCAAAAGCAATGTCGTAAAATATCTTTTCATTCTTTGTTGTTTTATTCATTTCTAACTCACCATGGTAGGCGTGTATGCTCCTTCAACGGTCAATGGCTGATGAACCCCGAAGAATAACATTGTTTTATATCCATATCATACACCCACTTACAAAAAAGAATACGGGGGCCTAGGCTCCCGTATTCTTTTGGATTAATAGCCAGGATTTTGCTTTAAATTTGGATTAATTGCCAGCTGATCCATAGGCACCGCATAGATTTCCTTGTTTTTATCGTTCGAAGGTTTATGGTCCCACCAAGTTGCCGTAGTGTATTTACCAAAACGGATAAGATCAGTTCTTCTTTTCCCTTCAAAAATAAACTCCCGCCCACGTTCAGCCAACAATTCATTCAAGGTCAATGTAGCCGTTGTATATTTATTGGCATTCCAGTCAGCATCTTTGAAAGCCCGTTTACGGGATGCATTGATGAGGTCTACAGCTTCCTGTGTTGCTGTCCCACCATTTTTCCGCATCAGTGCCTCGGCCTTATCAAAATAAATCTCTGTCAGGCGATAAATGATGTAATCATTTTCCCAATAGTTAGGATCATCCAGCGTGCCTGATTTATACTTATTGAAGCGTGCGCCTGAATTTTCCTCTCCTTTCGTCATGCCTCCCTCAGAAGTCTTATCGCCTTCACTTTCTCTACGGATTGAGTTGACAAACACTAAAGGTTTACCTGAATATTCCTCTGTTCCTAAGACAGGAATCGTTGTTCCATACTTATATTGAGGTCCAAAAAGAAACCACTCTTTCTTCCGCAGGTCATTTTCGGCATAAGCATCAAATGCTGTTGGGATCACCACAAAGGCATTCCATCCTCCATACCCCACTTTGAGCACTTCTTTCATATAGTCATAACTCATATAAAAACCTGCCCAATCAAATGTAAAACCTGCTTGCCGACTATACTGAAATTGAAATAATGACTCAGGGTTTTCAGAATTTGTATTACTAAATAAAGAATTTAAGTCAGAGGCTAATTTGGGAGTCCCTCCTATTCCTCCTGTTTCCCCTGAAATTATCTTATTACATGCAGCAATACATTGGTCATACATGGCCTTACCTGACCACTTTTCCGCGTTCAAATAAAGCTCGGCCAGCATTGCATAACCAGCAGCCATCGAAACTTGGCCGATATTTTCAGCAGAAGTTTTAGGTAATTTTGGTACATTTTCCTCCAGCTCTTTTTGAATAAATGCAAAGACTTCTGCACGTGGTTTCGTTTCCGGATTTAATGGATCAGCTACTTTTGTAGCAATCGGAACATTCCCCCAAAGATCCATAATCTTGATATAATGAAAAGCTCGCATTACTTTTAATTGCGTAATAATTTGAGCTCGTTCTTCTTCTTTTAGGTCAGGGATTTGTGTAATATCCAATTTTTCTATATCCTGAATGGCATTATTCACATAACCAACTCCACCCCACATTAACTCCCAAGCTCCACGCATCCGTCCCTCATTACTTGTCCAGGTATGGTAATGCTGTCTGATATGATCTCCACCATCATATCCATGTCGACCTTTTTGCGGCCAAGCTACCTGATCCGCACTCAATTCTGAGTGGTAGTAAAACCCATTTCCTCCTGTTGGGGCCAACCAGGCTTGCATGTGCGTAAATGGGCGCAAGGCGGCCTGCATTACTTCTCGTTTATTCTTATAAAAATTTTCATTTTTAATTCGGCTATATACATTCTCATCTAGTTTAGTACATGATGAAATTGTTCCACCCAGCATCAAGGCCGACAATGTATAGCATATATATTTATTAGCTTTTTTCATGTTATTACAATTTTAAAACCCAACATTTAAACCAATTGTCCAAGACCGTGTTCTTGGATAAAAACTTCGTGAATCAATTCCAGCTTCGAAACCTGTATCTTGTAGTTCAGGGTCTAATCCCGTATACTTTGTAAATGTTGCAATATTTCTTCCTGTTGCATAGACATATAAACTTTTGATATAATCAGTCTTCAATTTGAAATTATAACCCAACGTGATATTATCCAACTTCACAAAACTTCCGTTCTCCAAATAGTAATCGGAATATTGTGGATCTTGTTTGATAGCTGCATGTTTGGTAAAGGCACTTTCAAAAACGTTATTCGGTAACCATTTCTGATTTCCAAAAAACATGTCTGCAGTATTTAGGATATCGTACTTGAATTTTCCTCGGAAAAAGATGGTTAGATCAAAACCTTTATAAGCAAAACGATTTCCTAAAGAAGCATTAAATTTCGGGACACCATTGCCAATATACGCTCGGTCATTATCATTCACTTCACTCGTTGTCCCAGTAGTACCATCAGCCTTATAGAATAACCATTCTCCTTTATCATTCAATCCAGCGTAACGTTTTCCATAAAAAGAGCCTATTTCCCCCCCTTCTTCCAAACGGATGGCATCTCCCAGATTACCAGGTGAAGGAAGTCCTCCAAAGGTTAACCAGTCATTTTTAAAGATATCATTGGACATAGACACTAATTTATTTTTTTGGTAACTTCCTGCAAAATCGATTGTCCATTTGAAATCTTCCTTCTGCATGGCTATACCAGTTAATTGCAATTCTACACCTTTATTGGAGACCTCTCCGACATTATACCAGATTTTGGTACTTACATATGCAGGCTGCTGAGCTTTATATTCGTAAAGCAAATCGTTCGTTTTTCGATTATATACATCCAAGGATCCTGTCAAGCGGTTATTCCATAAACCAAAGTCAAGACCTATGTTTAATTCCGCTTTCTGTTCCCATTTCAAATCCGGATTTGGATTTTGTGTTGGTCCATAGGTTTGGTAATAGATCCCATCCTGAGGATAAACTCCGCCCGTACCTAATAAAATCAAAGAGTTATAATTTGGAAATCCCTGATTACCAGTAATACCATATCCGGCACGCAGTTTCAGATTATTAACCACATCTTTATTTGTGAAAAAATCCTCATTGGTAATCGTCCAACCTGCCGAAATTGCTGGAAAATTTCCCCATTTGTGATTTGCTCCGAAGCGTGAAGAACCTTCTCTTCTAAGAATTGCACTTATAAAATATTTTTGATCATAATTATAGTTTACCCTACCAAAAAAAGCGATTAGTTTATTATCTTCTTTAAATGAGCCCATTGATGGCCTTGGTAATTTGGTATTGGTTAAAGCCGTTCCACTTCCCATATCCCAGTCCTGGAAAGCATCGGTTGTAAATCCATTATTTGCCATCTCGAATCGCTCATACCCATTATATTGGAAACTGTAGCCTAATAATCCAGTGACATTATGCTTTTCATTAAAAGTTTGATTATAATCAATTGTTGTTTCAAATGTTTTGGACCAAGTCAGTTCATTACGCTTCCAGGCATAGCCCATACCTTGATATTCTGAATTTTGGCGCTGATCCCAATCTTTGATTGATCTATACTGACGATCATTCCAATTATTCCTAAGATAAGATCCGAATGCAGAAATACTTAAGGGTTCAATAATTTTGAATTTTAAACGGGCATCTCCCGAAAACGTCTCTTGATTTCGTTGATCCACACGATTGGCCATACGATCCAGGGGGTTAAAATTATTATATCCTTGGGTCTGATAAAAACTACCATCTTCATTATATAATGGGGCAGTTGGATTACGTTGAATTGCCTGTTCAAAATATTCCGTTTTCCCTCCAAGTAGGTCAGCTTTATTAAAATTTGCCGCAATATTACCCGAGAATGTCAATCGATCCTTTAATCCTGTCTGTGAAAAATTAATACGTCCACCAAATTGCTGACGGCCATTCTGTTTGGCAATACCTTCTGCATTTTCATAATTAATTGAGGCACGATAATTAGATTTTTCCCCACCTCCACTAGCTACGAAGTTATGAAAGGTTGAAAAATTATTTTTGTTGATCAATTCATCATATAGATCCGTTGAAGCACCTAAGTCCAAATCAGGTTTATTTTGTCCATTGACCACATAATCCCTAAACTGCTGTGCACTTAACATCTCCGGCCTCTTAGCTACAGCCTCATGTTGACCATAGGTATAATATTCAAATCGTGGCTCTCCAGACTTTCCTTTTTTGGTGGTGACTAAGATCACACCACCATTCCCGCGGGTACCATAGATTGCTGCTGCCGAACCATCTTTCAGTACGTCAATGGATTCGATATCGCCTTGTTTAATTAAATCAAGATTTCCTCCCGGGATTCCATCAATAACAATCAAAGGACTATTACCCCCTTTTAAAGATGCCATACCACGCAACTGAATATCAGAACCAGCGTTAGGATTACTTCCCTGCGTCCGGGTGACGTTCAGACCAGCGACCTTCCCCTGTACCAGGTCCATTGGATTGCGCATTCCCCCTTGATTAAAATCCTTCTCTTTCACGGAAGCCACGGCCGATGTTACTTCACTTTTCTTTTGCGTACCATAGCCCACGACAATGACTTCTTCCAATTGGTCTGCTGCTGATGACAGTTGAATACTCAGCGGCGCATTATTGGTCACCTTTACCTCATTGGACCGATAACCGATGGAGGAGAAGACCAGAATATCGCCAGCCTTCGCCTGAATCGCAAAATTACCTTCCCTATCGGATGTTGTCCCCTTAGCAGAGCCTTTGACACTTACAGAAACTCCAGCGATCGTTTCGCCAGTCTTTGCGTCCTGTACCTTTCCCTTGATCAGCTCCTGAAAATTAGCCATCTTATCGATGGAAGCCTTTTTCGATTCATTGCCCGGGACAAGACCAGCAGCATATGCCTGATGCATTGTTCCCGCGATAACAGTCAACGAGAAAAATAACTTTGTATTTTTCGTTAACCGCGCAAATGTTTTTAAATCAATTTTGCTCATATAATTAGTGATTTGGTTTATAAAACGTTTTAGCTTTTGGTCACAAAAACGCCTATGTTTAATTAGTATTCATTATTGATCATTGAAAATGACGCAGGTCCGTCCGCAGTTTTTGAGCGAGATGAACCCTAGTGGTCAATCCTATATTATCTTTTAAAAAAAAATACAAAATAGTCCGCTGTGTAAAGCAACTAACTCAAAATATAATCGTTGATTAGAACTTTGCAAAAACGGTTTTGCTCTTTAAGAAAAAAAAATAGTCTGTTTCTTTTTATATATTAGCTAGCTTCCCTGTTGGCTATTGTATTTAGCTTAAGTGCTTGATTATGATCTCAAGATAATACTTTAATTTTTAAAGGGGAAATTTTTAAAAAAATTTGACATCAAATTATGCGTATTATATAGTTCACGGATTAATTCAGGAATAACCATGGCCATCTGTTGATGGCCATGATAGGCTGCTATTGATATCCCGGGTTTTGGGTCAGCTTATTATTTCGCTGTATTTCATCCGGAGAAATTGGCCATAACAGATCGGATTCCTTAAAGGTTGCTCCAGATCCGTTTTTAGCACCTACTAAAGGAACAAATGTCACTTTTCCGGCTTCTGTAGTCGAAATTATAGGGAACATTTTTGTCCGTAGGATATCGTCCCACATCTTAAATTCAAGCGGGAACTCTCTCAGCCGTTCGATCCAGCATTCTTTGACGAAATCTTCTGCAGATAAAGCTTGTAATTCGGTGGTAAACGATGCAACAGACTTTCCTTCAGTATTAGCACGTGCTTTCACTTGAGCGAGGTATCCTGCAGCTTCAGAAGTGACACCAGTTGATTTAGCGATTCCTTCCGCAGCGATCAACAGCGCCTCAGGGAAACGATAAAAATTCCAATCCTTCGTTCCTCTACCCGTTACCGTAGCTGCCTGTTCATCAAAATAATACCAAATACCAGGTACATCAGAAGTCCATTTCTTACCATTTACAGGGTTTGTATAGGACCAGTGAAAAAACTGATTGGGTTGAATACGTAAATCCTTCTCCTCATATACATTTAAGAATTGGTTTGTTGGACCGTAAATACGTTCAAAAATGGAATATTTGTCGAAAACTGAAGTTGCTGAAGAACTAAATGCATAAGTCGTCCACCAACCGCTATTATTGATCGTTGCATCATACTCCTGGGCATAGATTACTTCTTCCAGATCATCAGTTGTACGCAGTTTATTATAAGCACTATTCAATTTTAGATCAGTATTGGCGGTCATTTTATGTCCTGAATTAATGACAATCTTGGCGGTTACTGCTGCATCCGCAAATTTACCTTGTTGCAAGTACACATTGGCTAACGTCATTGCCGCAGCATATTTACTGATGCGATGTCCATTTTGCGCAAACATAACTGCTGGCAAACCTGCAACAGCATCTTTCAAGTCTGCCTCAATCAGCTCATATACCTTGGCTGGCTCGGTACGTTCAAGATAAAGATCATCCGCCAAGGTTTCATTTGGGTTTATGGATAAGGGGATTGCTCCAAATGTCTTTACCAAATAGAAATAATTATATGCCCTAAAGAACTTCGTCTCAGCCAATAAAGTTTTCTTCCGCGTTTCATCCATATTAATTTCAGGAATATATTTAACACCTGCATTGGCGATATTAATGGCTTTGTAACTTTCATCCCAAATGGTATTCATCGTACTGGATACAACGCTGGTGTTTTGCTGTCTAGTAAGCTGTCTAGCAAACAAGCATATTCTTTCTTGACCTTCGTATGTATTTATAAAATAACCCGTTAGCATCGTATTAATAGAAGCTGTTGGTCCAACATAAGCACTAGCGGCAACAGAATACCGCTGTGGCGCACCCCTACGGTATAGCGAGTTCACCGTAGCCATGGCTTGCCCTTCATTGGCATAGTATTGCTCTGAGGATAAATTGGACCTCGGCTCTTCCTCTAAAAATTTATTACAAGATGTTGTTAAAGCCATGCCGGCCAGCAACAACAGAAATAATTTATTTTTCATTTTGATAAGTTCTAAATTAAAATGTAACATTTACACCCAGAGAGAATGTCTTTGCTCTCGGATAGGCAAAAAAGGTCATGTTCTGTCCAAATTTACCTTCTCCTTGTGAGGTACTTTCAGGATCATAACCTTTAAAATCACTGGAAGTAAACAAGAATGGGTTATTGGCATTCGCATATAGGCGTAATCTTGAAAGACCAATCTTTTTGAGTGCTTCCGGTGTAAACGTATACCCTACCTGTATCAAATTAACACGTAGATAAGATCCATCTGCAATCCAGGCATCATCCACATTGGAATCCTGTCCACGATGCCCACCATTGGTCAGATAAATGGCCTGTTCCATCGTATTCGGATTTGATCCATTATAGGCATCTGTCAAAATTTCCTTCAGGCCGTTGGTGATACCAAAACGGTCATACGTGGAATGGAAGAATTGTTGCATGATCTCCACACCTTTGACAAATTGAAGATCCAGGGTAAAGTCAAAGTTTTTGTACCTCAAATTATTGACAAAACTTCCGGTCCAGTCTGGTAGTCCTTTACCAATAATTTCTTTTTCAGTTGAACGTTTCGCGCGTCCAATGTCTTCCATTTTCGCATCTCCGGCATCCACATCAGCCTGTGTATAGACTCCAAGCCTTCTGTAACCATAGAAACTATTTAAGTTTTCTCCGACGCGAATAATGCTATTGGCACCACCTACCCAACTGTTCATAAGGATATCGGCATTATTTTCACCTAGTTTTAATACCTTATTCTTATTATAGTTGGCGTTTATAGAGGCTTTCCAGTTGAAGTTTTCATTGTTCACAATCGTTCCGTTGATCATGATATCCAGTCCTTGGTTTTGGACAGAACCAATATTTTTCATGACCGTACTAAATCCAGAGGCAGTTGGCAAAGGCGCATCCAATAAGAGGTCTGTTGTTTTTTTGCGGTAATAAGACACATCAAAATTTAAACGATTTTGAAATAGCCCCAATTCCACACCCACATCAAATTGTGCTGTCTTTTCCCATTTTAAATCCGGATTGGCAATGGTATTCACAAATGAATAGGGTGCTCTTACATTATTCAATAGAATTGTACCTGCATCCACAATGGCCAATGATTTATACGGATCAATCTCCGAGTTACCCGTCATACCAAAACTGGTATGGAGTTTCATATTACTCACAGATTCATTCCCTTTCAAGAAATCTTCATTGGAAATATTCCAGGCTAAACCTAATGAGGGGAAGAAAGCATACTTGTTGTTCTTACCGAATTTGGAAGATCCGTCATAACGACCCGTCACTGTAGCCGAATAACGATCATCATAGGAATAAGCTGCCCGTAAAAAATAAGAATTCATTGCCCACTTATTCCAATTTGACGTAGGGGGATCTGGTGTTACGCCAATACCAAGATTATTATATTCATAGAAATCATCAAAAAATCCAGTTGTCCTTGAACTATTATAATCGTAAGTTCTCGCTTGCCATGAAAGACCGGCCATGGCATTGATCCGATGCTTATCAAATTGTTTATTATAAGTAAGATAGGTTTCTTCCTGCCAATAAAGGGTATTCGTGCTGTTCATTTCGGCCCAACCATTTGGCCTGGAGATATTATTCAAGGATATGGATGAGTATCCTTTATAATTTTTTCGATGACTGTCAATCCCCAATTGCGTTTTTAGATCTAAGCCGTCTGCCAGGTGAAATGTGAGTGCGGCATTACCGAAAATCTGGGTATTATAACGCATCCTTTTTTGTAAATCCAAAATTGAGACAGGATTGGCCATTCCTTCAAACCCCAATTTATCAGATACCGTAGACGAAGACGAATTAGTATATTCACCATCTTTATCATAGACCGGATACCATGGGAGCATTTCTATCATGGTACGGCGGGCTTCCTGGCCACCACCATCTTCCGGCGTATAACGTCCCCAGGTATGATTCACCGTCAAATTGACTGCCGTAGATAACCAAGAAGTAGGTTTGGCGTCGTAGGCCAGCTTACCGTTCACACGCTTATTCCAGGTATTAGTTACGATACCTTGTTGATCGGTGTAATTCAAGAAAGCACCCACCGATGATTTCTCATCCCCTTGCTGAATATTCAATTGGTGGTTGTGAGATATTGCAGTTCTTGTAGCTTCCTTCTGCCAATCTGTATCATACAGTGGGTTGCCGTTAGCATCAAAGTAATTTGGATCGTTGAACCAATCTTTTTTATCCAATGACCATGGCTTCCAATTCTTATCCCTGTCCTTCAAAAATTGAGCAGCATATTTATTTTCATTTTCCAGCCCGATCATAAAGGCGTCAACCCATTCTTGCGCATTCAGTACGTCCATATAACGCTGTGCCGAACTGACCCCTGCAGATCCTTGATAACTGATTGTACGTGTACCATCTTTACTTCCACGTTTTGTGGTCACTAAGATCACACCGTTTGCACCACGCGCACCGTAGATTGCTGCTGAAGAAGCATCTTTTAATACCTCGATGTTTTCAATGTCATTGGGATTCAGCAAATGGAAATCTTCCATCACAACCCCATCCACTACATACAAAGGATTTGATGATGAATTGATCGTCGCCACACCACGGATCACTACCCGGTTCGCATAGGCACCAGGTTGGCTCGAGTTGGAAAAGATATTTACACCGGACGCTTTACCTCTCAAGGCATCCAAAGGGCTAAAGCTCTGATCTTTGATCATATCAGCCCCTTTTACCATCGCGATAGACCCCGTTACATCCGACTTACGCATGGTACCATAGCCGACCACAACAACTTCATCCAGCTGGCTCTGGTCTTCCTCCAACTGTACAGTAACCGTGGTACCTGATACTGTTACTTCTTTCGCTTTGTAGCCCACAGATGAAAGGACTAAAACATCGCCCCCTTTAGCTTCAATGGTAAAATTTCCCTGGGCATCCGATTGGGCCCCTTTAGAAGTTCCTTTCACTGCAACGGTAACCCCTGCGATAGGTTTTCCGGCAGCATCCAGCACTTTTCCTTTCAGTTCCTGCTGCAGACTGTGCACTTCCTTTACGAAAGATTTAGTTTCGTAATGGCTTGCAGTTCCGACAGCGGCATTGACATGTTGGAAAGTACCAGCAATGACAGCCAATGAGAAAAATAGTTTTGACTTTTTCCCAAGCTGCGCAAATGATTTTACGTCAACTTTGCTCATATTAATAGTGATTTGGTTTATAAAAACGTTTTAGCAAAAGATGCAAAAAAAACGTTTAGTTTAATTTAGTTTTCCCTTAATTGATGTAGATGCACTATTTCGCCACCAACCTAAGGATCATGTTTTCCATCGGACCTAACTGGTTATCAAGGCCCCACAAGCACATTTCACATGGATCGATCCTTATTCTCTTTACTCACAGGCTCAATTTCCTGCTGAATAACCGCAAAATCGCTTTGCTTCTCTTTAAAAAAATTTGATGAATCAATTTGGTTTATTATTGTTTGTATCTGTTTTTCTCTTGCTTTTTGGTTACTGTTATTGGGTTTAAAACGGTCTATTAAGACCGCAAATTAGTATTTTAATTTCAATAGGGAAAGATGTATTGTTTAAAACCTTTCCCCATTGAAAATTAGATATTTCCTTTTTTCATTTCGCTGATGGCGTAATCAACCGATCGGGCCGAAAATGCCATATATGTCAATGAAGGGTTTTGTGTAGATGTTGAGGTCATGCATGCACCGTCTGTAACAAAAACATTCTTCACAGCATGCATCTGATTCCATTTATTCAAGATGGATGTTTTCGGGTCATGTCCCATGCGAGCTCCGCCCATTTCGTGAATATCCAGTCCTGGAGCCTGCCAATGTGTATCTGGCCGGATATTGGTAAAACCGGCATCCGTAAACATCTCGGTCATGACCTCGATATAATCTTTTTTCATTTTTTCGTCGTTTTCATCATAGTCCACGGCAATCTTCAACAGTGGGATACCCCAATCATCTTTTTTGCTGCTATCCAACGATACCTTTCCCGATTCTTTCGGAATGGTTTCGCCCATCATATGCGAACCAACTTGCCATACCCCCAATTTGGGATTCAGCAGATTATTCTTGAGATCCAGTCCCAAGCCCGAACGGTCGGACTGCTTGCTGCGTGAGGCGCCAAAGCCTGCGGCATACCCCCGCAAAAAGTCGGTTTCTTGCTTGTGCAGGTTTCTGAAACGTGGGATATAACCACCACCAGCAGGGTTTCGGCCTTCGGCAGTATAGTCCAGGAGCCCTTCATACTCCGCATAGATCCTTGCACTATAGTTATGGAAGGCAACATATTTACCCAATACACCACTGTCATTCCCCAAACCATTGGGAAAACGATTTGATGTTGAATTCAGTAGAATCAGATTGGTATTGATCGCTGCCGCATTGACAAAAATTAATTTTGCGTAAAAATCAATTTCCTCCTTGGTATTCGTATCAATCACACGGACACCGACAGCCCTGCTTTTTTGCTCATCGTACAAGATGGAATGCACTACCGATGATGGGCGCAAGGTCATATTACCAGTTTTAGCTGCCCAAGGAATAGTGGTTGCATTTGAGCTAAAATACCCCCCAAAAGGACATCCTCGCTGACAGAGTACACGATTTTGACATTGCACCCGTCCTTGTTCGATATGGATCTGGTTGGGTTTAGATAGGTGGGCACAACGTGCGGAGATCACTTTACGTTCCGGAAATTTCTTTTGCACCTTTTCCTTGAAATACTTTTCAACGATGTTCAGGGGATATCCCGGCAGAAATTCACCATCTGGTAGTTCAGGCAGGCCATCATGGTCACCAGCAATACCAGCAAATTTCTCCACATAGGCATACCATGGGGCCAGATCCGCATAACGGATAGGCCAATCCACCGCAAATCCATCCCGTGCAGGGCCTTCAAAATCAAAATCCGACCAGCGCTGTGTCTGCCGCGCCCACAATAAAGACTTACCTCCGACCTGATAACCCCGTATCCAATCAAAAGGCTTTTCCTGTATATAAGGATGCTCTTTATCTTTTACAAAAAAATGAGCTGCGTCTTCATGGAATGCATAGCATTTGCTGACAATCGGATTTTCTTCTTTGACTTTAAATGGTATCTCATTCCGATGTTCAAATTCCCAAGGCATCATATTGGTGGTTGGATAATCTTTGATATGTTGTACATCACGTCCTCGCTCCAGCACCAAGGTTTTCAGTCCCCTCTCACACAATTCCTTTGCGGACCAACCGCCACTAATTCCCGAACCTATCACAATCGCATCGTAGGTTCTATTTTTTTCACTGTCAATATTTAGATTTGCCATGTTGGATTTATCCGTTTACTTTTACCGCACCATTGTACGGCCCTGGAATAAGCTTATAAATAACCTTATTCTTCATCACATATTCTGAATTCATATAGCCTTGAATGGCACGCGATTTAAAGATCTCAAAGAATGCTTTTTCATCCGTCTTGTCTTTCAAGCTTGCCAATGCAACCTCAGTCTCCTTGCTATTGCCTAAGTTGAGTTGTTTTCTAAGTTTGTTGAAACCGGCTACAAATTTTTCCTGATTCTCCGGCGATTCACAATCATCCACCATCTTGATCACAAAAAGGTGTAAATTGAGGTCTTTTCCCCCTGGTGTATCCGATTTCGGGATCAGGATATCGGCAAGATCACCTAAAAATTGTTCGTCTTCAGCAGATATTTTCAGTTTGTTCAATACAATCGATGCACCTCCATCATTCATACAGGAGGACAAAATCGTCAATCCACCGGCGATAATGAAAAATTGCTTTATTGCGGTTCTACGGTTCATAATCAGAGTTCCCTTTACAATTCGGTAATATTACGGATATCCGAATAAAAATACAAATGCTAAAACGATTAAATTACACGACTAACTTCATTCCACTGGGATAACAGGGCTTTTACCGCCCATAAGTTTTCCACAATGTTATCCACAGCTGTTAGTCTAGCACGCTCAACCTCTTGTTTGGTGACAGCAATCAATTGCAGGCCAGCGCCTAAAGCAGCAGTGCTACCTGTCAATGTATCTTCAATCGCCACACAGCTTATTGCTGGTAATCCCAGATTTTTCAGCGCCAAACGGTAGGGTTCAGGATTGGGTTTAGGAGATTCCACACATTCCCGAGTCACAAAAAATTCAAAGTAGTCCAGAAGACCGTGTTTTCCCAAGACCGTATCGACCGTACTACGATAGCTAGATGTTACCAAACCAATGCGGATGTGATTCTCTTTCAGGTAGGCCAAGATTTCCTGTGCGCCGGGCATTAACTGAATATCACTCATATTGGAGTCCGCATAAGCTGCCCGAGTGCGCTTCCACATATATTCCTGCGTTGTATCAAATCCGTAATCGTCGATCAAGCGTTCGACATTATGCGCCGTTGTATGCCCTGCAAAATCGCGGATCCAATCTTCATAAGTGATCTCCAGATCAAACTCCTCTTTTAATATCGGAGCCCAGTTTTTGAAATAGAAATACTCCGAATCAATTAATGTACCGTCTAAATCAAACAATACAGCCTGTATTTTATTCATAGTGTTAAAGATACACAAGTAGCCGGAAAAATCCTATTAAATGGTCCCGCAATAGGTAGAATTTGAAAATACATCTCTATACGTGTCCCAAAAGCCGATGTACACATGATATTCAGCTTGCAGATTTAATTCAACCGGTACATCGACAAAACATTGACCATCCCTAACAGATGCAACTGCTAGCTTTAACGAGCACAAATCATTTAAGCTAACGCATGCCAGATTTAACTTATAAATTTCATCATCATACGCCGGGTTTGGTATCCATTCCAAAAATATACGTCCTTCATTCACACTTACCTTCGTCCCGTCTGGGGGCATTAGATCTCCCACAAACACGTTCAAATTTTCAAAATTCACAATAGGATTATAATCAGCGTCAAAAGCCAGCACATCATTGAAAACATGTTTTTGCGCAAATTGAAATGCACCATATTTAGATCCCTTTTCCTTTTTTTGCCCATAGCCATAATCAAAAACAACCTTGTTTTCCGCACAAAATTTTCCGACAGCTTTCATTTTCTGGCGATGTAATCGTTGGGATTCAGTCGGAGGTTTACTACTTTTCCGCCTTGCACCCCGAATAATCCATTGTCCCATACGATTGTATCCATATATCGATCCAACCTTACCTCGAAAACCACCATTTGGCCCATCTTCTAATATAGCCATACTTTAAGTTTTTTGTTTAATTATCACTTAATACCTACCCCTTAACAATCGATCTGTATTAATGTTTAAATTAAGTTAGGAATAAATATGAATTAGGTTAGATATAATTTAGGTTTTAGTTAGGTATAAGCTATATTATACCTAACTAAAACCTAAACAAAACCTAACTAAAACCTATATAAATATATGTTTTGAATTAAATTGTACATACGCTTATGTTTCTTCATTTTTGGATAAACATAGGACATTTGCTAAGTTTGTTTATCATTATTATAATTCACACGCATGAAAATAATTGCCATAGGCCGTAATTACGCCGACCACGCAAAAGAACTCGATAATCCTGTCCCTGAAAATCCCATCATATTTTTAAAACCAGATACCGCCGTGTTAAAGGATAACAAAGATTTTTATTATCCTGAATTTTCCAATAACATCCAGTTTGAGACCGAGGTTGTACTTCGGATCTGCAAAGAAGGAAAACATGTTACTCCAAAATTTGCCTCGACTTATTATGATGCCATTGGCCTGGGAATAGATTTTACAGCAAGGGACCTGCAACAGGAACTGAAAGCGAAAAGCCTTCCTTGGGAATTGGCAAAAGCCTTTGACCATTCCGCAGTCATCAGCAATTTGATTCCAAAGGAAGAAATAACGGATGTGTATGCCATTGATTTTTCTCTGCAGCAAAACGGGAATACAGTCCAGGAAGGGAATACCAAGGATATGATTTTTTCCTTCGAAGACCTGATTGTCTATACATCCAAATTTATCACGTTGCGCAAAGGAGACCTGATTTACACAGGCACTCCAGTGGGTGTTGGTTCGGTCGCTATTGGAGATTTGCTGGAAGGTTTTATAGGCCAACAAAAAATGTTTAGCTGTAAAATTAAATAAGGAGGAAAGAGCATGACGAAAAAGACAGCATTACTACTGGGTTTACTGATTTGCATGGCAGGGCTAAGCCGGGGACAAGATATTATCAAAAGTCGCAATTACCCGAAGAACTATTTTGCACGTCCGATGAATATTGCCCCGCAAGCTTCAGGATCTTTTGGAGAACTACGGGCAACACATTTTCATGGGGGGGATGATTACCGTACCCAACAGCGCATCAATATTCCGGTGCATGCTGCCGCAGAAGGCTTTGTTTCCCGTGTAAGGGTGCAAATCGGTGGCGGCGGAAATTATGTATATATCGATCATCCCAATGGGTATACCACAGTATATATGCACCTGGAAAGTTTCAACGCGGATCTAGCAAAAATCATCAAAGACGAACAGTACAAACAAAAGCGTTTCGATGTGGATGTATTTCTAAAACCAGGTCAGGTGCCGGTAAAAAAAGGAGAGTTTATCGCCAATTCAGGAAATACAGGCGGTTCTGCCGGACCACATCTGCATTTTGAAATCCGGGATACCAAAGCCCAACTTCCTTTAAACCCACAGCTATTCGGTCTCTTATTTCCAGATGGCGTAAAACCGATCATCCGGGGACTTACGGTCTATGATCTTGGCGACGAGATTTTTAATGAAAATACCCCCCGTAGGCATCAGACCATCCGATCGGCTGGTGGGGGTAATTACAGCTTGGCAACCACGGCGCCAATCTCCGTCAATGGACAATTTGGGCTAGGCATCAATACCGTTGACAAGCGGGGCGGCATCTCATTTACTTATGGTGTTTATTCCATCGAGCTTTTTCTCGACGACAAAAATATCAGCACCGTATTGTTTGAGTCAATCCCTTTTGATCAGACACGTGCCATTCAGTCTTATGTGGACTACCCTTATCTGAAAAAATCCGGCGTACGTATACAGAAAAGTTTTAAAGAACCCAACAATCCGATCAGCATCTTTAAGCATCTGGATAACCAGGGAATGATCGAGCTGAAGGACAATGAAGTCCACAGGGTTAAATATGTCGTCAAAGATGTTCAGGGCAACAAGAGCGAATTGAACTTCAAGGTGCAGAACAATCCTTCTTTAGCAATAAACCGCCAGACACCTGCCGGACTCAAAATGTTTCATTATGCTGAGGAGAATAAATACGAGGCAGAAAATGCGAGGATCTACATGGGCAAAAACATCCTCTATAATGACCTTTATTTCAACTATTCCCAGTCGGCAAAACCGGCCAAGGGCTACTCGGAAGTACAGCACATCCATAATAAATATACCCCACTCTTCGGGTACTACAAGCTGATGATCAAACCTGACCATACCCTCCCCGAACGTCTTTACGACAAAGCGCTGATTGTCTCTGCCGATGGCTCCGCCCAGGGTGGTAAATACGAAGCTGGTTGGGTCGTCGCCAATGTACGTGAATTTGGGGGATTCTATATCGCTGTTGACACGCTGGCACCAAACATCAGGGCACGCAACCTGAGTGATGGAAAGAACGTTTCCGTCCAAAAATCGATCGATTTCACCATCAGTGATAACCTGTCAGGCATCGCTTCTTTTGAAGCCTATATTGACGGGAAGTGGGCGCTGATGAAATATGATCCCAAGACCAGACATATATGGCACGACTTTGAGGCAAACCTGGGCAGTGGTACACATCGGCTCAAACTGGAAGTAAAAGACAATAAAGGTAATTTAAAAACATACGAAGCTTCTTTCAGCAGATAGATCAGCTGTCTTGCTTTATGAAGCTTTCATACTTATCCGATGATTTTATCGGGGATAAATCGTATCTTAATACGCTAAATAGAAATAATTATGGCAACACTAGAAATAGGACAGCAGGCACCGGATTTCAGTGCAAAAAATCAACATGGGGACACCGTCCGCCTTTCAGATTTCAAAGGGAAAAAAGTTATTTTATATTTTTATCCAAAAGACAATACACCAGGCTGCACCACGGAAGCCTGTAATTTCAGAGACAATTATCAGTCTTTGAAAAAAGATGGTTTTGAAATCATAGGCGTAAGTGTGGACAGCGAAGCATCGCACCAAAAATTCATCAGCAAACACGAATTACCTTTCCAGCTCCTTGTCGATGAAGACAAAAGTCTCGTGGAGGCTTATGGGGTATGGGTAGAGAAAAACATGTATGGTAAAAAATATATGGGTACAGCACGCACAACCTTTGTGATTGATGCAGATGGCATTATCCAGCATATCATCAAAAAAGTAGATAACAAAAATGCGTCCCAGCAGATCCGTGATTTAGGCATTTAAAGAATACCTCTTATCAAGAATCTTATATCTAAAATCTAAAACTAATATCTATATTTGCCACTTATGAGCAAACAGACAGACGACTTTTTCAAAAGTGTAGTATCACACGCGAAGGAATACGGTTTTGTATTTCAATCGAGCGAAATATATGACGGATTAAGTGCCGTCTACGATTATGGTCAATTGGGTTCGGAATTAAAAAACAACCTAAAGACTTATTGGTGGAAATCCATGGTGCAATTGCACGAAAACATTGTTGGTATTGATGCCGCAATTTTCATGCACCCAACAACATGGAAAGCATCTGGTCACGTTGATGGTTTTAACGACCCGATGATCGACAATAAGGATTCAAAAAAACGTTACCGTGCTGATCAATTGATCGAAGATAAGATTGCACGTTATGAGGCAGATGGTAAGACAGCTGAAGCTGCTGCATTATTAGACGCTTTGAATACCGCATTGAATGCAGACGATTTAGCTGGACTGAAAACCATCATTGAAGAACATAATATCGTATGTCCGGTTTCAGGTACCAAAAATTGGACTGAAGTACGTCAATTTAATTTGATGTTTGCAACCCAAATGGGTGCTATGGCAGATGGAGCTGATCAGGTTTACCTTCGCCCTGAAACCGCACAAGGTATTTTCGTCAACTTCCTGAACGTTCAAAAGACAGGACGTATGAAAATTCCGTTTGGTATTGCACAAATTGGTAAAGCTTTCCGTAACGAAGTAATTGCACGTCAGTTTATCATGCGTATGCGTGAATTCGAGCAAATGGAAATGCAATTTTTCTGCCGCCCGGGTACTGAATTGGAATGGTATAACAAATGGAAAGAAACACGTTTGAAATGGCACTTGGCATTGGGCTTCGATTCATCAAACTACCGTTACCACGACCACGATAAATTGGCTCACTATGCCAATGCTGCCGTGGACATCGAATTCAACTTCCCATTTGGATTTAAAGAAGTGGAGGGTATCCACTCCCGTACGGATTTTGACCTGAAACAACATCAGGAGTACTCCAAAAAGAAAATGCAGTATTTTGATCCTGAAATCAATCAGAACTACATTCCTTATGTCATTGAAACTTCGATCGGCTTGGACCGGCTGTTCTTGACTGTATTATGCAATTCCTTGGTACAGGAAGATCTTTCCACAGCGGAAAAACAAGATTCCCGCGTGGTATTGAAATTCCCACCAGCACTTGCCCCCGTAAAAGCAGCGATCTTACCACTGACGAAAAAAGATGGTCTTCCAGAAAAAGCCCGTGAAATCTTGAATACACTGAAATTGGATTACAATGTCCAATATGATGAAAAGGATGCCATCGGAAAGCGTTACCGCCGGCAAGATGCTATCGGTACGCCAATCTGTATCACCGTGGACTACGATTCATTGGAAGACAATACAGTCACCATCCGCCATCGCGACACCATGGAACAAGAGCGTGTTGCAATCGCTGATCTTGAGAAAATCCTCCACGATCTGGCTGGCTGGAATACTTTATTAAAAAAATTAATATAACCTTACTGTCTAGGTTAGATGAACAATGGCTGCCCTGAAAAATAGGACAGCCATTGTTTTTGATCCAGAGCAGGGATCACCAGCAGGATTAACTTTCCGGATTAATACTCAATCACGATGTTATCTTTCCATTTCTCGTTCTTCTCAACCACAAATCCCTGACCTCCCTTGAAGCCTTCCAGCAATTTTCCTTTGAACAATAACTGCACATTATTCGAAATGCTGCTTTCCACCATGAATCTTCGTATCATTTCCCCTTGTCTAAAGACACTTAATTCATATTTCACCTCTTTGTTTGCGAGGTAATCTCCCATAAACTGATTAAAGACCATATTCTTATTGTCGCCACTAAAAGCGGGAATAATAGTCAGGAGGGCAGGATCTTCTTTGTCATTGACTTTGCTGACAAACGGATAATACAAAAAGGCCGGATGAAGCTGTCGGACCTGTACACTATCAATTTGGCTCAGATCTACGGTATCTATAAACTCAAACTGGATCTCACTGTAAATTCGGTTTAGTGTCAGCTTTCTTTCCAGAGCATCTTTTACCTCAAAGGTATCACGGGCGGCAAAAGTCTCCGCATCATGCTCCTTGAAAGGATTTGAGATATAAAAGCTGTTGATATCATTGGCTGTGTTTGCTATCTGGAATGGCAAGGTAGAATTTTTAGCGACCAAGCTAAGATAATAGTTACCTTCTGGCAGGATGATATCAAAAACTTCTTTGGCATTGAGGCTGCCCGACTTGATCATTATTTTTGTGCCCGCATCAAAAATATGATAATACAACTTGCTCTGTAAGACAGACTGGTCGGCAATGCCGCTAATTTTTAAGTTATCCATTTTAAACGTTCCGGTCACCGGATTATAGTCTGAAGCTCCTGCCCTATTACCTTCAAACAGACTTATTTTCAGCCATAGTTCTCCAGCCTGGGGGGTAGCGACTGGGCTCAGGGGCTCGTCAACAGCAAACTTGGCAGAAGAAGTTAAGTTGGACGGATAATGTAGGGTATCGGTCAGAGGAGCAAATGTACTTCCTTTGTCCGTAGAATAACTCAGTACCAAAGCACGTGGTCCCGTAGCTGAGCTATTGGCATCAAAGCTTAAGCTCCCCAGCCTTGTGATAGTCGAAAGCGGGATTTTAACCAATACTTCTTTGACTCCCCTGAAACTGATCGCTTTGCCAGTAGATGGCCATCCGGCCACAAAATTATAGTCTGTTTTACCCGTATTGTAATCCAGCTGAACCGGGGATTCCAATGCCACCGTCGGGTCTGCGTTCTCCCGATCAAAATCCCAATAATACAATACTTGATTTTCAGCTTCAGCAGTGGTGGATGCTGCCTTACTACGACTGGGGGACTGCCCTTTAAGAGGATTGACAATCGTTTCAAAATCCTTGATTTTGAATTTTACGACATGAGCTTTTTCATGGCTTTCATCTGGAAGTTTCGGATTTTTCTTACAGGATGGAGCTACGGCTAAAATCAGGATGAATGCACATGAAAAGATCTTCCAAGTCGACTTGGTTTTCTTTTTCATAAACACAAATGATTTATAAGTTAATTAACCGGCACTTTAAAATTAACTCATAAATCATTTGACAGCAATAGTGTATCTAAAATATTACTTCTGTTTTTTCACTCTTACAGGTGGTTTCCAGATCTACTTTCTGAACATAAACTTTCCGGCGGCTGTCGGTACGCTTTAATGTCAGTATGTTATTTGTACCAGTTGGACGAACATATTCGCCATTAAATTCATCCCATTCATAAATAGGGCTACCATCAGCATTTAACCAGATGTAATTAAACCTGGCGTCGGACTTATCCTGTACGATCAGCTGGATCTGGTTTTTCTTTTTGCCGCTCTTGACACGGATCTTCGTTGGTCGCTCCACTTTCTCCAGCGTTTTTAACAAAACCCGGGCAGGAGCGGATTGTTTGTTTTTCCAAGTTGCAACCACCTGATAGTAGCTAGATCTCTTCAAATTCTGTACAAACACATTACGACCGGTTCCGAGCAGTTTTCCGGTAGCAGTCTCATACCAATGATAGTTCACTCCAGCCACCGGCTTCTTCACACTGAGCACTTGATCCCCTCCAAAACAGGTCTCCAGCGTATCGCCCCAGGTACGGACAGGAGCCATCAGATCAGGAGAAGTCACCTGATCCAGTTGCCAAACCACGGAGTCTATATGGTTTACATAGGCGGGGTTACGCAGCAGATTCGTTGTATCCCGAATGGTGACCTTCAGTTCGTTGGAACCAACGGTCAGCATACCCGGATCGACATAGATTGAATCTATATCGGTGGCAATGGTTTCGCCGTTTAACAACCAGGTCAGCTTAAAGGTATTTGGTGATGGTTTTGCCAGATGTAAGGTAAATTTCTGCAGGCTATCCAGTGTCATGCTGCTTTCCAAGGCTGGCTTTACAGCGATAAAAGGGCTTGATTTCCGTTTTATCGAGGCCACAAACTGTTCTTGACACACCGGACAGAATGGAGCTACAAGATATTGCATTTTACAATATTCATGCGGCCGGAACCAATTCGAAGGCGAACCTTTATCTCCATAGGAGTAGATGCCGACACCATCTTGACCAATCCAGTATTTCCATGGAATCTGGTTCACATCTGCCGACTGCGAACGGTTTACCGATTCAATGGCATATTGGTTGCCTGCCCAATATTCATCGGCCAATTGAGCAAAGGAATGTCCGATTTCGTGTACTGCAATATCATTACTTTTGAAATTGACCGTTGAGGTTGCCCACTTACCACCGGACCCACCATAAAAAGGTGAATTGACCAAAATGACCACCTGTGTATAGTTAGGGATATGACCCTTCAGGATTTGTTCAATACGGTCATTATCTTGAGGGACCACCAGTCGATGCAGTCCACCATTGTCAAAGCTACTGCCGAAGATCGTCTTGGGATGGGTCACCGGGACGGGATGGTCCCGGGGAAATTTATTGTATCGTTTTGGATATTTGCTCAGGTCTATTTCACCATGTACACAATCTTCCGCTTTACAGTCATGGGTCGCACCGGACTCTTCAGATATGGTACGGATGGCAAATACATTAAAGAAACTACTGTACTGTTTAAAAGGTTCTATCGAGAAAAAATAACCGGTAAACTGCTTGGCATCTTCTACATAATCGTTCAATTGGTCCTGGGTATAGCCGTCGCCTAAAATCACCAGATTTACCATACTTTTGGTTGTCCCTTGATATTGTAATGTATCGATTTGGTAGATGCTTGATTGGGCCTTTGCTTGCACAAAACAGAAAAACAGACAGGCAAGTAGACTAATTAGATTTTTGTTCATTGGAGTGACCATGTTAAACTTCAAAAATAGCATTTTTGCGTCTGCGATCTTTAAATTTTATTGACAAGAGCTTCTCCTATATTATCAACTGGAACAGCTTAATCGCGCATACGATGCTCCTGTACATATTCACTTGGGGAGAGTTTCGTAATTTTTTTAAATACCCGGTTGAAATTGACCACATTGTTGAAGCCTGTCTTAAAGGCTATATTGGAAACACTTTCAGAGGATTCATCGATCAGCATTTTACAGGCCCGCTCAATCCGGATCTCATTCAAAAATGTCACATACGTTTTTCGGGTATGTTTTTTAAAATACTTGCAGAAGGCATGTGGTGTCATATGCGCGACAGCAGCAATATCCTCCAGGGAGATCTTGTCTCCAAAATGCTGAAAGGTATACTGGAATATTTCATTGATGCGAAGTCCTTCCGCATCCGAGAATTTCTTTTGTGGAATACCGGTGTACAATGAAGTCCATTGATCCACCTTTTTGCTCAGGAAGTTGATGAGCTTTACAAAAGACAATAAGCGGTCTATGCCTGCCGTGGAATTGATCTGTATAAATTTCTCTTTTAAGGTGAGGGAGTGTTCGGCATCTAGCTTCTTACTCACATTGATATGTTCCAGGAAGTACTTGACATCATCAAATTCGGGAAAATCCAGAAAAGACTTAAAATGCTCATAATCGAAAAAAATATGAATGGCATGAATCCCATCTTTGATGTCTTCCGCAGTCTTAAACATATGGGGTTCATCGGCATCCACAATATAGATTTCATTTTCTTCAAAACTATGGGTAAAGTTGCCGATCATAAAGGTCCCCCGACCCTTTAAAATATAAGTCAGCTGGATTTCTTTGTGCCGATGGTAATTGCTATAAAACGAAGGCAAGACATCTTCTTGTACACAAATAGATCCTTGATAAACGACGGGGACAGTAAATTGAACAACCTTCATGCTGATTGAAATAACAAATATTAAACCGTTAATTCAAATATACCATTTTTTAAGACAATAAACGTTAAATTTCAGCAGATTTCCTTCAGCTCAACTCGATTGCTCTTCTATTTATAACAAATACTAATTTAATATACCTTGATTTTGCCCGCTCAGCATCAAGAAAACTTAATGCACCTGGTAGTCCTTATATTCTCCATTTTGAAAGATGCGTACTTTTCCTTTTTTTCCACTGATGTTAAGATCGACAATTTTTCCATTCTCCCATTTCATGTCTACCGTATAATTCCCACGGGCTTTAAGTCCTTTCACCGCTCCTTTAGACCAGGTTTTAGGTAATGCTGGCAGCAGGTGGATATATCCATTGTGACTTTGCACCAACATCTCGGCAATCCCCGCAGCGCCACCAAAATTACCATCAATCTGAAATGGAGGATGTGCACAAAACAGGTTGGGATAGGTCCCAGCGCCCTCTCCCTGATAGGTCGTTTCACTGGCAAAAGCAGGTTTTAGGAGCTGTCTTAGGATTTCCAGTGCATGGTCACCATCCTGAAGTCTTGCCCAGAACAAGATTTTCCAAGCTCTGGACCAGCCTGTCCCTTCGTCACCGCGTACGGCCAGGGTTTTACGCGCCGCTGCTGCCCATTCGGGTGTGGTCTGCGGAGAAATAAATGCTGCTGGATATAATCCATATAAATGGGATACATGGCGATGTTTGGGTTCTACTTCTTGATAATCCTCCAGCCATTCCATGACACGTCCGGACTTACTGACGACTACAGGTGGTGGAATTACCTCGAGTTTTGCTTTCAAGGTCCCCACAAAGCTATCTTTTATCGCCAGAATAGAATCAGCCTGAATCAATGCCTGATACAATTCACGTACAATTTGGTTGTCTATTGTCGGTCCCATGACCACCGCAGCAACATGACCATTGGCCATGCGAAAGGCATTTTCAGGTGATACTGAAGGTGCCGTAACCCACCAGCCGGTCTTCGGATCCTGAATCAAGGTATGGTCGTAAAATTGTGCTGCTCCTTTTAAGATCGGATAGATTTCTTTCAGATACTGTTGATCACCCGTAAAAAGATAATGCTCCCAAAGGTGATTACAAAGCCAGCCCGAGGCTGTACTTGCTCCCCAGGATGCCTGTTCTCCAGGAGCAGAATACCCCCAGATATTGGTCATCATATAGACCACCCAGCCCGGCGCATTGTAGTATGCTTTTGCGGTATTTTGACCGGTCTTTGCAACCCGTTTGATCATTTCAATAAAGGGCTTGTGGTACTCGCTCAGGTTATTGACTTCCACCCCCCAATGGTTCATCTGGGCATTGATATTCAGATGATAATCGCCATTCCACGGGGTATTGATCTCATTGGCCCACAGCCCTTGTAAGTTTGGTGGAAGCGCATGGGGATGTCCCGGGGCCGAACTCGAAATATTCAGGTAGCGCCCGTACTGATAGTAAATTGTTGCCAGATCTGGATCCTGAGCAGGATTTTTATAAAATTTGGCAATACGTTCATTGGTCGGAATACCTGCGTTCGATGGATTTCCAAACAGCTCCAAGGTAACCCTGTTGAAGATCTTCTGGTAAGTGGCCAGATGATTTTGGTATAATTTACCTGGACTGCTGGCCGGAAGCTTGGCCATGGTCGTCTTCACGGTCTCCAACGGATCTCGTCCATAATAGGAAGTACTTGCCGTCAGATAGACCACAAGATTGCCTGCTGCTGAGACTTCCAATATGGAATCTTTTTTACTGACCTGCAGGTTGTTGCCTTTTATTTTAATCAGCCCAGCAAATCTTAAGTTTCTGCCGCCCTTGCCATCTGGTAGCGCCCCTTCGATCAGGATACCATCGTCCAACAGTGTATATCGATCTATATGCTCCTTCCGTTCGAAAGAGAGCCCTACAGTCTGTACCGCGTCTGTATTTTGGTCCAGCTGAATGATCCCTATATTTTTATCAAAAGAGGTATAATAGCGACGTTGGATTTTCCGATTTCCGATCTTAAACGAGGTTTTCGCCGTGGCTGTCGACAAATCTAAGGAACGACGGTAATCTTCCACGGGCGCGGATGGTAGTTTATACGTCAGGATCAGGTCACCAAACAACTGGTAACTGCCATAAGGTACAGTGGCACCATTTCCCCCGCCCGAACCTTTGCCATTGGTCACAAAAGTTTCGTTGACCAATTTTTCGGCTTCGTCGTTCTTTCCAGCCTTCAGTAAGGTCTGGATGGCTTCAACATTTTTATAAGCCTGGTAGTTATTGGGGTCTTCCGGGCTCCCAGACCACATGCTGATCTCGTTGAGGACGATTTTTTCCCGTTCCGGACTCCCATCTGGCATCATGCCGATCAGTCCATTGCCCAAAGGCAGCGTCTCCTCCCACACCTTAGCGGGTTTATCATACCAAAGTTCAAGCGGTTTATCCTGCGCAAAAGAGAGCGTAGCATGAGCTAACCCCACCACGAGCAGCAGCAGTTTATTTACCATAGAGTTCAAGTTCGGCAATAGTCAATTCATTGCCCTCAATAAATTGTTTGGGTTCAAATTTGATATACTTGGTATCGGCTGCTGTATCAAAAAACACTTGCTGCAGAATTGGGTTTGCCTTGATATTGGAAAATTCACCTTCTTTGGCCAGCGTCCATTTTTTACCATCTGCACTGGTGGATATCTTATACTGTGTCGGGATGCCTCCTGTTTTCCCGTCCTGGCGAGGAAGGAAACCAATACCAGAAGTGGCTCCATTAGTGGCAATCACAAGAACTCCCTGATCTCCAACTGTAGCAAAGGTTGATGGTTTCCCATCAGTTATATATGCATTATCCTTCGATCTTCCTGTTTTCAATTTAAATCCAGATTGCTTTTTAAGCTCCTGGGTATCAAACGAAAAAGATTCATCATACTCTTTGAATAAGCCAAAATCACTGAGGGTGATCGCGACAGGAGCATAGATATGTAAACGTAGACGTGCGGTTGTGGTTGGCTGCTCAAGTTTTATCAGGCGGTTTGCACCGATACTTGTGGCCTTGGCCAGCGGTTTCCAAGCATTGTTTTCCCATTGTTCCAGGGCCACACTGTCGATACGTTGTCCCAATTTGATATTCTCGCGTAGCTGAATGAGGTCGAATGTCGCCGGAGACTTCAACTGAATTTCCAAGGTTGCATCGGTCTTCGTATCATCCGTAGCCCAGTAGCTATACCGGTCAGCATCAGTAATAAGTGCCGTGGCATAGGTTTTTGTATCTCCATTGCGTGTATTCGAAGCTGTAATCGTCGCCCCTTCGGCCAGGTTATCCTGGAATGTCAGCTTGATTTTCTTACCAAAAGCCTGCAACGATTTAACATCATTTTCATGAAGTGTGCCGGAAGGCATCGGTGCTAATCCAAGATTCATACAGGCACCTCTTCCTACGGACTTCAAGTAGATTTCAAAGAGCTGATTTGGTGTCTTTACACGGCTATTTTGCTCCTCATGATAAAACCATCCTGGGCGTTGTGGCACATCACATTCTGCCGGGATCCAATACTTTCCATTTCTATCACCCGTTTCTGCATTATGGGATTCTGTTGCTCCAGGCACAGCGACTTTCCCATTTAATCCGATCGGTGTAAAAGTGGCCCAGGATGTTTCAGCGGCAAATCCTTTCTCATTGCCTACCCAACGCATATCAGGGCCAATATCTGAAAAAATCACTGCATCAGGCTGTAATTTCCGTACAATTGGCCAGGTCTTTTCATGCCATTCGTAATAGGTGGTCCGATCGATTATCCGTTTTCCTTCATGTCCACCATAATAACCATCACCTCCATTGGCACCATCGTGCCATGAAGTGAAAAGCGGCCCATAGTTGCTCATCAGCTCAGTCAGCTGCTGCCTATATGCATTAGCATATGCTGCTGTACCATAATGTTCGTCATGACGGTCCCAAGCGGAAAGATAGACCCCAAATTTCATCCCATTACGATGGGTCGCTTCCATAAACTCTTTCACCATATCACCCTTACCGTTCTTCCAGGGAGAGGAAGCAACGCTATAAGAGGTTGTCTTGGTAGGCCATAAACAAAAGCCATCGTGATGTTTTGCAACAGAAATCAACCCTTTAAATCCCCCCGCAGCTGCGGCCTGAGCAATTTGGTTGGCATCAAAAGCCGAGGGATTGAACAGCGATGGTTTCGCATCACCATATCCCCATTCCTTATTCTGGAAAGTGGTCGGTGTATAATGGATCAAACAGTAAGTTTCCATCTCCTGCCACTTCAATTGGCGTTCGGTAGGCAAAGCTCCGTAAGCTTTTAATGTATCGGGTTTAACAGTTCCGCTGGAGAGCAAGATGGAGGATAGCAAGATTGTCAACATATTCTTTATTTATCTTCTAGAAAATTAGGTTGTAAAGTCCTAAGATAAGAAGTTTAATCACATTTTAAATGTAAAATTTCTGTATTATGGTCTATCCATATCAATCAATCGATTGTCATAGAAAGCTCCAGCCTTATTCTACTGTCTTCAGTTGTACTTTTTTAAGAAGTTAACCCCATCGCGCAACTCCTCACCTCGGTTGAGGATAAGATTGGCATGATAATTATAAGCTTATAGTACAGAAAAAGGATTGTTATATTATTATTAGAAATGATTATGAAAGGAAACTTGATGATTTTGGCAGTTGCCCTGGCTTTCTCAACGATTGCCTGCAACACAACAGGAAAAAAAACAGAAGCCACCAGCACTGGAGACACAGCGACCATGGTACAAAAACCAAGTACTGTCGATAACGCTTCATTGGAGGGAACCTGGGAGCTTAAATCGCTCACCACTCCTGAAACAGCAGGGAAAGCGCTCAATGAGCTATTTAAAGATAAAATCCCGACATTGACATTTACGACAAAAGACCATAAAGTGGAAGGCAATAATGGTTGTAATGGTATCGGTGGGACCTATGAAAGTGAAAAAGGAAATTCCATCAAAATTGGCGACAAATTGATATCTACCATGATGCACTGTGAAAATGCTGCTTATAATGAATTTATGAATGGTTTGAAATCCACCACAAATTTTGATGTAAAAGACAATACGTTGACCTTCATCTCGGGGGACATTGTTGTGATGCAATTTGTTAAAAAATAAAATAACCATGGTTACATGGCCGGCATGTATGCCGGCCATTTTTTTTTGTTAGGTACGCATGTCTTGTGGTAATGAATCAAAAAAATGAGTTTTTTAGTCAGCAGGTCTACCATTTAAAAGTTTCATCTCGTACCTTTACACATCATGAAACAAGATCAATCTAAAATCATACGAGAACAGGTCGATCGTTCAGCACTTCGCGAACATTCGACTCCGTTATACTTAACGTCAAGTTTTATCTTTGACAGCGCAGAGCAAGGTCGGGCAATCTTTGCGGAAGAAGAGCAGGGAATGGTGTATTCCCGTTATGCGAATCCAAATACGACTGAATTTATCAACAAAGTCTGTATTATGGAAGGCGCTGAAGCAGGTTTATCCTTTGCTTCGGGGATGGCCGCCGTATTTGCTTCTTTTGCAGCAATTATCCAAAGTGGCGACCATATCGTTTCGTCACGTGCGATATTTGGGTCCACTCATCAGTTATTTACACAGCTTTTCCCACGCTGGGGGGTCACAACAACTTACGTCGATGCAGCTAACCCCGAAGAATGGGAAAAAGCCATACAGCCAAATACGAAAATTATCTTTTTGGAATCACCATCTAATCCCGGACTGGAGCTGGTTGATCTGGAATGGTTAGGCAAATTCAAGGAGAAATACCCGCATATCATTCTTTCCATCGACAACTGCTTTGCTACACCATATCTTCAGAAACCGATTCAATATGGATTTGACCTTGTCATCCATTCTGCGACTAAGTATATGGACGGACAGGGCCGTGTCTTGGGTGGTATCGTAGTTGGGAAACAGGAATTGATGGACAAGCTGATGTTCTTTATCCGCCATACCGGGCCAGCCTTATCCCCATTCAATGCATGGATTTTGTCCAAAAGCTTGGACACCTTGGGAATCCGTATGGACCGCCATTGTTCAAATGCTCTTGCTTTGGCAGAGACCCTCGAAAGTCATCCTGAGATCGAGGATGTCAAATATCCATTCTTACCGAGTCATCCACAATACGAGCTGGCGAAAAAGCAGATGAAAGCCGGTGGTGGTATTGTAACCTTTGTGGTTAAGGGTGGTTTTGAACGTGCAAAAGCGTTTGTTGATCAATTGGAAATGATCTTATATACCTCAAACTTGGGGGATTCACGATCAATCGCGACACATCCGGCTTCTACGACACACTCCAAATTATCCGAAGATGAACGCCTAAATTTAGGCATCCAACCAGGCAGTATCCGCCTATCCGTTGGTCTGGAAGATCAACAGGATATTATTGATGATATCCTACAGGCATTGGAAAAAACAAAATAGATGAATAAAAAAAGCGTGCTTCAGAAATTGAGCACGCTTTTTTATTGTCTTGCATCTTGAGGCACTAGTTGTGTTCAGCTTAACGCTTGCTTATATTCTCCTTCATCTTTGTTCCAGCGCTAATCTCCCGTGCTTATTTAGTTCAACGAAGCAATAGCCGCTGCATAGTTTGGTTCATCTGCAATTTCTGCTACTTGTTCTTCATATAATACTTTTCCGTTTTCATCCAATGTGATGACAACACGGCTCAGCAAACCTGCCAAGGGCCCATCTGCAATTGTCAGTTGGTATGCATCCGAAAAATTTGTATTTTTATATTCAGATAATGTCACGACATTATTCAACCCTTCTGCGGCGCAGAAACGGCCTTGAGCAAAAGGTAAATCTTTTGATATACACAACACTACAGTATTGTCCAATTGTGACGCTTCTTTGTTGAAGGCACGTACAGAAGCCGCACAAGTTCCGGTATCTACACTAGGAAAAATATTTAACACAACTTTTTTACCTTTGAAGTCTGCTAGGGATTTATCGGAAAGATCTCCTGCAGTTAATTTAAAATCAGGCGCTTGCTCGCCAACCTGAGGCAAATTGCCTTTTGTGTTTACTGGATTGCCTTTAAAAGTGATTGTAGCCATATAATATGATCGTTTAATTTTTAGTATCCTTGCACTTAAAGGTACGAGCAAAAAAAATATTACACAACATTTATTAATTTTAGTCAAACATTTATTATGTTAGCATTGTATTTTAAAGAGGAATTAACCAAAAATAAACACTAGTATGAAGAAACTATTATTCTCAATACTTTGTGCAAGTCCGTCGCTCTTGTTTGCACAAGGATCACAAGTGAATCTACAAAGTCCCAAAGCTGTCGGCATGGGAGGTGCAGGCTCGGCCTACTTTATAGATGAATCTTCCATTTTCTATAGCCCGGGTGCTTTGGCAAAAATGGACCATAATGCGATTTCCGTCGCAGGGAATGCTGTTATGTACAAATCCGCGTTTCAAGAAGCTGGAAGCACTGTTGTTTATCATACTAGAAATCAGGTTTCAACGCCATTTTCAGTATTTGCTGCCATTGGTCCAAAAAACTCCTGGTGGAAGGCTGGTATTGGTGTTTATACGCCTTATGGTGGGGCTGTAGACTGGGGAAAAGAATGGATCGGCAAATTCAGCCTGGTCAGTTTGTCTTTGCGTGCCATCTACATCCAGCCTACCTTAAGTTTCAAATTGACTGACAATTTCAGTATTGGGGGTGGTTTTGTTTACAATATAGGTACCGTTGATCTAGAAAATTCCGTTCCAGTATTTTATCCAGATGGCCGTGCTGGGCTTGCAACATTAAAAGGTACGGGTACAGGTACGGGCTATAACGTCGGTATCCACTATAACCTAGACGATGATTTTGCTTTATCGTTAAGTTACCGTTCAAAGGTCGTCACCAAGCTTAAAGATGGGGATGCGATTTTTGAAGTTCCTGCATCCGTGGCAAGTAATTTCCCCGAGGGCAATACCTTTAGCGCTGAGCTGCCTTTACCTTCAACATTTGCTGCAGGGATAGCCTTCCCTGTTTCAGAGAAACTGAAGATGGCGATCGACGCAACACTTATCAACTATGATGTCTACAAGGCACTGGATTTCGATTACAAGGAAAATACGCCTGTACTACAGGACACGCATTCGCCGAAAAAATATGATAAAGCGGGCTCCGTTAAAGCCGGATTGGAATACATTGCATCCGAAAGCCTGCAATTGCGTATCGGTGGAGGAATTATTTCAACGCCTGTACAACAGAGTGCATATGTTTATCCGGAGACACCTGACAATACGCGGTACCTGATATCTGGGGGGCTCACGATTAAGCCCTCTCCAAAATTTGATATCACCGGTTCATTTGCCTACCAACGCATCATGGCCCGTCATTCAACGAATGTCGACAGTCACCTTTCGGGCACCTATGCGACCAATATTTTTGCACCCGGTATCGGTATAAGCTATAAATGGTAATTATTAACAGCCTAATTTGATAAAGATGAAAAAAAATAAACTCTATATAGGTGCGGTGTTCGTACTGCTATCGATCGCCTCATGTAAACCGTCTCTGGACGAATATACCCCATCTGCGGGCGCTGTCGACTTTTCGAACTACGTTGCCATTGGAAACTCATTGACCGCAGGTTATGCTGATGGCGGGCTTTATTTAGAAGGACAAAAAGTAGCCTACCCTAATTTGATTGCTGAGCAATTAAAACAAGTTGGTGGTGGCGAGTTTAAATCTCCGTTCTTTAGTGAAGCACAAGCCAACGGTTCGGGTTATATTACCCTGACCGGTTTAGTCAATGGACAGCCGGTAACTGCGCAGGTAACTGATAAGTTGGCTTACCGTTCGGCTTCGCCAAAACTATTGACCAAATATACCGAACCGATCAACAACTTAGGCGTACCGGGTATGCGTATGGATATGGCTTTTGCTGAAGGTATAGGATCTCCAGCAGGAAACATGTATTTTGAGCGTTTATTGCCAGATGCAGATGTCATGAAGACCTATTTTACCTACTCGACGACTCAAAAACACACTTTTTTCAGTTTTGCTCTGGGCAACAATGATGCCCTTGGCTGGGCAACAAATGGTGGTGTACAGGATGGACCAACGTCAACATTGACATCAACGGCTTTATTTACCTCTCTGCTAAACAACTATGTCACGGCTTTAACTGCTGGCAAACAAAAAGGAGTCTTGGCCACCATTCCTGATGTCACTGCAACACCGTATTTTACTACAGTTACACGTACAGCTTTATTGGCAGCAGTCAATGCTACCAATCCGCCACAGCCTGTTAAGGATATTTATATTACTACAAAATCAGGTCCTAGAGCGGCAACCGATAAAGATTATTTTGTTCTTCCTTTTTCATCAACTGGTTTATTAGGGAAACCGAATGGCGCTCAAATCCCATATGGTTTGCACCCACTGAACCCAGTAGAAGACAAATACGTACTTGACGTAAATGAAACTGCGACTGTCGTGGAACGCATCAATGAATACAATGCAGCCATTAAAGCTGCAGCAGCGTCAAAAGGACTTGCTGTCGCGGATGTGCACGAGTTCCTGAATAATGTCAAGGGGGGAGTACGAATCAATGGACTTGCTGTCAGTGCCAAATATATCACTGGAAATGCTTTTTCACTGGACGGCATTCACCTCACTCCCATCGGAAATGCATTGATGGCAAACATTTTCATCAATGCCATCAACAGTACGTACAATACCAAAATCCCTTTGGTGGATGTAGCGCAATACCGTGGTGTAAAATTACCGGATACGGTTGCTCCGACAAAATAAGTTGTAGCCAACATACTGACAAAAGGCAGACGTTTATTCGTCTGCCTTTTTTGTATATTTGTGTAACATGGATCCAGATTGACTAGCCCAAGTATCAATGCATGAAAATAACAGGGTGAAGTGATATTTGGGTTCGCCAATAGTAGCATGACGTTCAATAAAAGCGGGCAAAAAACGAATAAAGAAATACGAAGATGAAAATCAAATTAAACCGTGTCAACCAAGCTGTGCATTTCGAGGCCAGCAGTGAATTATCTCCTGTCAAAGTTAACATCGATGGCTCTGAAGCTATCGGCGGTGAAGGCAAGGGGGTCCGCCCCATGGAACTGGTGCTCATGGCAGTAGGTTCTTGCAGTGTCTTTGACCTCCACAGCATATTGGTCAAACAACGCCAGCAAATCGATGATATCCAGGTCGAAGTCGAAGGGAAACGCCGGGATGAAATTCCACAGACATTTACGGATATCCACATTAATTTCTCTTTAAAGGGTAACATTGACGAGGTGAAGGCCGCAAAAGCTGCTGAGCTGGCTGTCAAGAAATACTGCTCCGTACATGATATGCTTGCTGCTGGTGGGGTAAATATTACCTATTCATTGAAAATCAATTAATATTATCATCCGACAGGATCTCCACCAAGCGATGCCCATTACCCTCACCTATTCTATTCCTGGAAAATAGCTGTGGCAATGGGCATTTTTTAGGTCCGGGATCACCAATACGATCAGCCCTCGATTTCTTCTTTCCGCCTATTCCACAGTTTTTCGGCCCAGCGACCGACAAACCAAAATGAAACTGCAAGGATCAGAAAAAATACAGCCCTATTGATATTGTCCCAAAGGTATTCGACATATCTGGTATAGATATTAAGTACTAAAAACACAAAGCCCACCTCACGGGTGACATTGTCTTTGGCCCTCAACCCATAGATCACCAAGAACGCCGAAACTGCAGTTGATAATATTCCCCAATAGAGCATATGATACTGGCGTACGGTGGTCCACTCATAAAAATCTGCATAGTTACCGAATATAGATAAAGTCCATAATGAGACCATCAGATAAATCAGTCCAATAATATAACTAATGGGCTGAAAAACCCGCAGCTGCTCAAATCGGGGTTGCGCCCAAACCGCTGCCGCCGTGATCAGAGCGCCAAAAATGGTAAAACGCAAGGGATAATTCATCCCCCAAAATTTAAATCCCCAATTACTATGATAAGCTGTTTCAGTGGCAAACCATACCCCTAAGGCAATCAACATAAAAGTCCAGATCAGCTTGCTATGGAGCTTTACGGCCAGCAGCCCATAGATAGCAACAGAAAGCAGGAATAAAAAAGAATAATGCATGGTGTCTTTGTCCAATACCTTTCCCATAAACCCGATGCAAGCAGCTGTACCAAATACACCGATCAGCATCATGGTTTCTGTGGAGAGATGCTTATAGGGGTACCGTTTTTTATACCGAAAACCCAAGGTATAAAACAGTACGGCAACCGCCGCAAAGAAAAAACAAAACAGGATATTGGGAGCTTCATACAGTGAGTCTACAAAAGCTAAAAAAGTAGCATCGGTAAACAAGGAGAACACTGCAAATACTAAAGAGGCAAGGGCGATCCAGAAGGCATAACGTGCCAGCTGTCCCCAGTCAAAACTTTTGACATCGAGACTTTCCATAAGTTCATTGGCCTTCTGTTCGTCCAACAGATTTTCTTTTTTCCAAAATCGGACAATATCTTCAATCGATTGCTTCTCCTGTTTGCTAACGTCGTATTTTCGCATATGTATTACCTTATTGACCTCCATCCCTAATCCGATCACAAGATAGCAATATCCTTTATATTGACAACCACATAACCGCATCACCAGAGAGCTAAATCACTTGTATATCACATTTTGTTCCAAAAGTCAAATGGGCTCGCATAATTCCTTTAAAATCTGTAATTTTGCATGTTTTGCATTTCATCCCTTAACGGGGACTTTAAGGAGTTTTCATGACAGTAAAAAAGGGCCCAGATTTGGGCGAACAAAGTGAAGTTCAAGTATTTGGCGCACGTGTACATAATCTCAAAAATATAGATGTTTCTTTTCCAAGAAATGAATTGGTCGTTGTTACAGGCTTAAGTGGCAGCGGTAAATCTTCCTTGGCTTTTGACACCATTTATGCGGAAGGTCAGCGCCGTTATATGGAAACATTCAGTGCCTACAGCCGTCAATTTTTGGGGGGCATGGAGCGCCCTGATGTCGACAAGATATCGGGACTGAGCCCGGTTATTTCCATCGAACAAAAAACCACAAGTAAGAATCCACGCTCCACAGTAGGAACCATTACTGAAGTCTATGATTTCATGCGCCTTTTGTTCGCCCGTGCCGGGGAAGCTTTTTCTTATATGACGGGAAAAAAGATGGAGCGGATGTCTGACGACCAGGTCATCGAACGGATCCTCACTGAATTTGAAGGACAGGCATTGAATATCCTGGCCCCAGTTGTCAAAGGTCGTAAGGGACATTACCGTGAACTTTTTGAACAGATCCGCAAACAGGGTTACGTCAAAGTACGTGTTGATGGTGAAATACTGGATCTTGTCCCTAAAATGCAGGTGGACCGCTATAAAATTCACGATATCGAAATCGTAGTAGATCGGTTGAAGGTAGAACGCGAGGACATGAAACGCTTGCAGACTTCAGTCATGCAAGCCATGAAAACTGCAAAAGGTATTATCAAGGTTTCTACCAAAGACAATCAGGAACAGTTTTATAGCCGTTATTTGATGGATGCTGAGTCAGGAATTTCCTATGATGAACCACAGCCAAATACCTTCTCATTCAATTCACCCTACGGGGCTTGCCCGACGTGCGATGGACTGGGTTATATTTTTGAAATCGACAAAGATACCGTCATTCCGGACAAAAAGCTAAGTATTCAAAAAGGTGGTCTTGCGCCTTTGGGGCCGACCCGCGAGAATTGGACATTTGAGGTCCTGAAAGCAGTAGCAAAAAAATTAGACTTCACAGTCACCACAGCACTGGAGAAACTTCATGCGGAACAGATCGATCAGCTCTTGTTTGGCAATAAAGAAGAGCCGATTGTCGTTACGGTATCCTATGGGAGCTACGGTGCCCGTGAGTATCGCGTTGAATTTGAAGGTATCTTCAAGATGCTTGAAGAATTTTCAGGAAAATCTTCGGATGAAACTCCTTCTCTGGATGATTTTAGAACGAAGGTAACCTGTCCAAGCTGCCATGGTGCCCGCCTGAAGAAGGAATCCCTGCATTTTAGAATTGCAGACAGAAATATTCATGAGTTATCTACGCTCGATATCGCTACACTGAAAGCCTGGTTTGATCAAGTTGAGCACAAGCTAGATGATCGGCAATTGGTCATCGCTACAGAAATTCTTAAGGAAATCCGTGCCCGTCTGGGCTTTCTCTTGGATGTCGGCTTAAATTACCTGACTTTGGACCGCACTGCCAAAACACTTTCAGGCGGAGAGGCTCAACGGATCCGTCTAGCGACACAGATCGGCTCCCAGCTGGTCAATGTGCTTTACATCTTGGATGAGCCAAGTATCGGTTTACACCAACGGGACAATGAACGCCTAATCAATGCGCTCAAAAACCTGCGTGATATCGGCAACTCAGTACTGGTGGTCGAACATGATAAGGATATGATCTTACATGCGGACTATGTGATCGATATGGGACCTGCCGCAGGCCTTCATGGTGGCACGGTAGTGGCCGAAGGCAGTCCTCAGGAAATCTTAAAATCTGATTCTTTAACTGCGGCTTATCTCAATGGTAAAAAAGAAGTGAAGATCCCTGAAAAACGTCGTACAGGCAATGGTAAAACATTGACACTGCATGGAGCAACAGGACACAACCTAAAGGATATTTCTGTGGCGTTTCCACTGGGTAAGCTGATCGTTGTCTCAGGTGTCTCGGGTTCGGGCAAATCCAGCTTGATCACAGGCACTTTGTACCCCATCTTAAATAAACATTTCTTTCGGGCTAAGGCTACACCGCTGCCGTTCAAGAAAATCGAAGGCTTGGAACATATTGACAAGGTCATTGAAATTGACCAAAGTCCGATCGGACGTACGCCGCGATCCAACCCTTCGACGTATACAGGAGTATTTTCGGATATCCGAACCTTATTTGTTCAACTTCCGGAGGCGAAGATCCGGGGGTATAAACCGGGGCGTTTTTCATTCAATGTCAAAGGGGGCCGTTGTGAAACCTGTCAGGGTGCCGGACTGAAGGTCATTGAGATGAATTTCCTTCCTGATGTTCAGGTTCCTTGTGAAACATGTCATGGAAAACGCTACAACCGAGAAACTTTGGAGGTAAGATATAAGGGAAAATCCATTTCAGATGTGCTTGACATGAGCATCAATGACGCCGTAGATTTCTTTGAAAATGTACCGAGCATCTACCGGAAGATCAAAACTTTACAAGATGTAGGATTGGGTTACATCACTTTAGGTCAGTCATCCACCACATTATCGGGAGGGGAGGCGCAACGGGTTAAGCTCGCTACGGAGCTTTCAAAAAAAGATACTGGAAATACTTTTTATATTCTTGACGAACCGACTACAGGACTTCATTTTGAGGATGTCCATGTACTGATGGGGGTAATTAACCGTTTAGTAGATCGGGGGAATACTGTACTGATCATCGAGCACAATCTCGATGTGGTCAAATCTGCAGACTGGGTCATCGACATCGGCCCTGAAGGAGGAAAAGAAGGTGGTCAGGTGCTATTTGAAGGTACACCAGAGAATTTAATTAAAAATAAGAAAAGTGAGACTGCACGTTTCTTAAAATCGGAGATGTAATTTTGTACGTTTTTCATGGCTCAATTGTGCTAAAAAGCAATTCAGCGCGCGCTCATACGAGCGTTATAGCACATTGGCATGCCATGGTTCTCGTCATGTTTTTTTCATATTTAAAAATAGGTCATACGGAATATCCAGTTGATTTTCATCCGTGTTTGTGCTGTCTAAACATGGATATTTCGTAGCTTTGTACTATATGTCGGATATTATTCAATTACTTCCAGATAATGTTGCTAATCAGATTGCGGCGGGAGAAGTGGTGCAGCGACCAGCGTCTGCCATTAAAGAATTGATTGAGAATGCCATTGATGCTGGAGCTGACAAAATAAAACTTATTGTTAAAGATGCAGGCAAATCGCTCATCCAGGTTATTGACAATGGCTGTGGTATGAGTGTAACAGATGCACGTCTTTGCTTTGAACGCCATGCGACTTCAAAGATCAGAAAGGCTGAAGATCTATTTGCGATCCGCACCATGGGCTTCCGCGGTGAGGCCATGGCCTCCATTGCAGCGATTGCACAGGTTGAGCTCAAAACACGTCGTATAGAAGATGAACTGGGTACTGTCGTTGAAATCGAAGGCTCAAAGGTGGTCAATCAATACCCCGAAGCAGTTGCTGCAGGAACAAATATCTTAGTCAAAAATCTGTTCTACAATATTCCTGCCCGTAGGAACTTCTTAAAGAGCAATTCGGTGGAAATGCGCCATATCATTGATGAATTTCAACGTATCGCATTATCCAATCCGCAGATTTTCCTTACTTTACATAGTGATGGCAATGAAATTTACCATCTGCCAGCCGAAACACTGAAACAACGGATTGTCCATATTTTCGGGAATAATTACAACCAACGGCTAGTTCCTGTGGAAGAAGATACTTCCATTATCAAGATAGAAGGATTTGTCGGCAAACCTGAATTTGCCAAGAAGACCCGTGGTGAACAGTTCTTTTTCGTCAATAAACGTTTTATACGGGATCCTTACTTGCATCATGCGGTTATGAATGCCTATGAAGAAATTCTGCAGGCAGAAACATTTCCTTTTTACGTTCTGTTTATCGATATTGACCCCGCCCGTATTGATATCAATGTACACCCAACGAAGACGGAGATCAAATACGAGGATGACAAAGCCATCTATGCTATCATCCGTTCAGCAGTAAAGCGGTCTTTAGGTCGATATAATATCATGCCTTCGCTGGATTTCGAACAGGAGACGAGTTTTTCCAATTTGATCACAAAAAAATCACTGGATGAGATCATTGTTCCAACGGTGACTTTTAACCCCGACTTCAACCCCTTTGATACGGACAAATCAACGTCAAATTATTCGCGATCGGATCATTATGCTGAAGGATTTGCCAAGAAAACGGGTGGGATACCAAGCAACTGGGACTCCTTGTATCAAATTGTTGAAAAAGAAGAATCTGTTCAGCTCCCCTTACATACCGAAGCGGAATTGGAAACAGACCGCCCACAACATATCCAGGTAGAAGATAAGGCCTCTTCCAAGCTGTTCTTTCAGTTACACAACAAGTATATCGTTTCGCAGATTCATTCGGGCTTTATCCTGATTGACCAACAGTCGGCTCATGAACGTATTCTTTTTGAACAATTCCTTGCGCAACTGGATCAGCATAAAGGTCTGAGTCAGCAGAGCCTGTTTCCGCAGACTATCGATCTGAATGCCGCAGACAACGAATTGATGAAAGACATACTGGATGACATCAATGGGTTAGGATTTCAAATTCGTGAATTTGGAAAAAATTCTTATATTATAGATGGAATTCCTGCAGACCTCGGTACTGGCTTTGATGAAATAAAGATGATCGAGAAGATATTGGAAGATTATAAAAACAATCAATCCGAGTATAAGCTCGCTAAGCGGGAAAATCTCGCGAAAAGTCTTGCCCGCAATGCGGCAATCAAGCCAGGCACACCGCTTGACAACACGGCTATGGCAGAATTGGTTGATAAGCTCTTTGCTTGTCAATCACCCAATACTTCCATCTATGGCAACCCGGTGATCGTAACATTTACATTGCAAGAATTGGCTGAAAAATTTGGCAAAAACTAGAAGATAAAAAAACAAGATGTTTCCACAATTGACTCCCGTTATCAAAAATTTACTGATCGTAAATATTGTATTCTTTTTAGGATCACAATTTGTGCCTATTGCAGATGCCTATCTTCCGGTTTATTATCCTGATTCACCTTTTTTCAAAATCTGGCAGATCATCACCCATATGTTTATGCATGCTGATCTTGGCCACATATTTTTTAATATGTTCTCTTTGGTGATGTTTGGCCCTATGATCGAGCATGTCCTTGGTCCCAAACGTTTTCTGAACTTTTATTTAATATCCGGCATTGGAGCCTGGTTTCTGTATACTGCAGTCAATGGGATCCAGTTATATCAAGCGACAGGATCATTTTTTCCACTCCATGGAATGAGTGGCAGTGAAATCCTTGCCTTATCGAATACGGGCAACTATGAAGCCCTTACGTATAGAATACCGATGTTGGGAGCCTCAGGTGCCGTATACGGTGTGTTACTGGCTTTTGCCTACCTTTTTCCAAACATACCGCTCCAATTTTTGTTTATCCCTGTACCGGTCAAAGCGAAATATATGATCGGTGGTTTTATCTTGATCGAGATCTATATGAGCTTGTCCAGACCCGGCGATTCGGTGGCCCATTTGGCCCATGTTGGGGGAGCCTTATTTGGCTACCTGCTGCTTAAAATCTGGAAGATTAGAAAAGGAATTTATTAATATCGTATGCAATGAATAATATCGGTTTAAAAGATTTCTGGAGACAAACATATAAAACAGGCTCACCAATTCCCTTGGTGATCAGTATTCAGGTATGTTTATTTGTCCTCATCTATTTTTTGGACCTTCTTTTTGAGTTAAAGATTGTTTCCCAGAGTTTTCTACAGCCTATTGTACAACGATTGAGCTTACCAAGTAACTTTGCCGGTTTCCTAGCGCAACCTTGGTCATTGATTTCATCCAATTTTGTATATGTACAGTTGTTAAATTTAATTTTTGACAGCCTTTGGCTTTACTGGGTAGGTCAGATATTCTTCACTTTTCTGAACAAGAGACAATTTTATTTTGTCTATATCTGTTCATGGCTTCTCAGCAGCATACTTTACGTAGGCTTTGGCTCCATTCTTCCGATGCCCAGCACACTGCATCTAATGGGTGGAGCGCATCCTTTAGCAGCCACGCTAGCCGCAGTTGTCGTGCTGGTCCCTAACTACGAATTGCGTCTTTTACTATTCGGCACAGTTAAATTAAAAGTGATTGCCATTATCTATTTTGCATTGGAGTTCTTATTTTTCACGATCGGGAACAGACCTGCTGCAGTTTCGTATTTTGCGGTCATACTTTTCGGAATGGCTTTTACTTATGCCCTCAAGTCGGGTATGGACTGGTCTACAATTTTTCAGAGAAAACAAAAAAAACCTGCAAAAATGAAAGTTGTTGTAGGGAATAACATACCGACACATCGGAAACATCGTTATGACTTACCCAATCAGGACGAAATTGATGCCATTTTGGACAAAATTTCTGTCTCTGGCTACGAAAGTCTGACAAACCATGAAAAAGAAACGCTCTTTAGAGCAAGCAATAGTGGCGACAAGGTTGATGGATAGAAGGACATTTTTAAGACGAAAACTTGGATTCATAAGTAAAACAATGTTCCTGGCGAATATGCTTGCGGTCATTGCATTGCTGTTGAGTTATGCCGCTACTTTTATCAATCCAAAATCTTTTTGGCCAATTGCATTTTTAGGGCTGGGTTACCTCCCTATTCTCATCGTGAATATCGGTTTTATCTGTTATTGGCTACTCCGTAAACGTAAAATTGCACTTTATTCACTGGTGACAATCTTGATCGGCTGGCCCTTTTTAACTAAACACTGGAACATTCGGAAAGAAAATGGTCCTGTGCCACCTGAAACGCGTACGCTGCGTGTCATGACCTTCAATGCGCACTTATTTAAAAAAGTGGACGATGAGAAAAAAAATTTTAAAGCCGATGTGGTCCATATGATCGACAGCATATCTCCTGATGTCATCTGTTTCCAGGAATATATCAGTAAGATCAAAGGAAAACATGTCTTTTCGGAAGAATTCAAAGATAAACTGGATTACGACTATTTCTTCTTTGAACCAAGCTCCAAGAATGACTATGAGGCCTATGGTATGGCTGTCCTGTCCCGGTTTCCGATCTACGATTCGGGCACCATCAGTGATAACCATTACGGCATCAATAGAATCAGCTATGTAGACATCAAGAAGCAGGATACGCTGATCCGTGTTTACAATATACATCTACGGTCATTTGCCCTTCAGAATGAGGACAAGGAGTTTATCCAGAATCTGTCCAACAAGAATGAGAAAGACAATACCGCCCCCCGCCGGTTGAGCAGAAAATTGAAAAATGCGTTTGAACTGCGCAGTGAACAGGCTCATTCGCTGAAAAATCATATGAACAATTGTCAGTATCCCTACGTGGCCGTTGGGGATTTCAATGATACCCCAATGAGCTATTCGGTCAATTTAATCGGTGATGGCATGTATAATGCTTTTAAGGAAAAAGGACATGGCTGGGGTGTTACACATCATGAGCTGCTGCCTATTTTTCAGATCGATTATATCTTTGCCAGCCCCAAGTTTGAAATCCTGAATTATCAGGTAGTCAAACAAAAGTTATCGGATCACTATCCAGTATGGTCCGACCTCCGACTTAAGCCTTAGGCACCTGATATCCCAATGTTTTTAACCCTATTTCAATAAACTTATCCTTCCGGTTTTTGATCTTATAATAGGCTTCTCTTCCGAAATAATAGCGTCCTACTAAGGCCTCAATATCGGACTGGATCAAATCATGGAGATTTTCCGCCTCGCGGGCAGTGACAGCAATATTCTTTTGGGTGTTCAGATAGTGAATAAATAAGTCAAATTCTGAAGCGGGTAAATGGTAGCCACTGATAAAATTTTCAATGGAATATGCGGGTAAATGTCGGGTAAATCGATCGTACACAAATTCCTCTATCGCATTGGAATGAAAAATCTCCCGATACTTTGCACTTGTCTCATTGGTATCGATCGGAATATTCACATCGGGTAAAATCCCACCGCCACCAAAAACCAGCTTGCCTTTACTCGTTGTAAACATTTCTTTCTGGCTATACTCGGTATCGAGTGTCCAGAGATCAAAGCCGGTCATATATTTGGCTACGTCAAAATTAGCACGGGTATATTTACGTTGAATACATCTGCCAAGTGGCGTATAATAACGTGCTACTGTCAGGTTAACCGCAGAGCCATCAGAAAAATCAAACTGTTCTTGGACAAGCCCCTTTCCATAAGATCTTCTTCCTACAATGGTGGCTCTATCCAGATCCTGCAACGCTCCACTCAAAATTTCACTGGCAGATGCGGTACTTTCATTGATAAGGACAATAACACGTCCCTCTCCAAATTCTCCGGCTTTCTCCGAATAATAATCCCGACGTAATTCATTGGCGCCTTCAGTGTACATCAACAACCGCTTCTCTTTAAAAAACTGACCTGCAAGATCAATGGCTGTATGTACAAATCCACCACCATTATTTCGCAGATCCAGGATAAGGTCCTGGGCACCACTTTTACGCAAATCAATCAGGGATTGTTTAAATTCATCGGCCGTTTTGTGTCCAAATCTCCGAATTTTGATATAGGCCGTCTTGGGGGCAATCATATAGGAGGCATCTAAACTGGAAACATTCACCTGATCACGAATGACCTTGAGGGGCGTATGTAGTTCCTGACCATTCCGCTGAATGGAGATCAGCACGGCAGAACCTTTTTTCCCCCTGATCAACCGGTCAATTTCAGTTTCAGTAACTTTTCCGCTGGCTAGGTCTTTATTGCCGATCTTCAAAATGCGATCCCCAATCCGCATCCCACTTTTCTCCGCTGGCCCCCCTGACACCAAGCCTACCACAAGCAAGGTATCTTTCAAACGAAAATACTCCACACCTATCCCATCAAAGGACCCTTCGAGAGTCTGATGTTTTGCCAACACCTCTTTGGGCCGCAAGAAGGTAGAAAAAGGATCAAGCCGGGAAACGACATGTTCAATAGCCTCATCCTGTACGGTATCAATACTGATATTGTCCACGTAGTTTTCAGAAATCAGCTGGATAAGGTATTGCAATTTGTCGGAATTTCCCCGGGAGCTTAAGCTGGAGAAGGTTGTCTTTTGGTTATTTCCCTGTTCTTCGGCATAGTTCTGTCCCAACAGTAAGCCAAGAAGCAATACTGCAGCATATGTAGCAGCTACGAAGATATTTCGCTTAATACTTTTTTGCATGGGGAACCATCATAAACTTATAAAATACCCATTTTTGAAAAACACAAACATGGATAAAAACAAATTATATACATATGAAACCCTCATCAACCCAATACACGCGCATACACAGGAATGAACCAGATTGATTTAAATAATCGGTGCATAATAGTTTTTGATGGCTTCTATCCAAAAGTAGCAAGTTTATTCGGTTAAACGAGTAAATTGACGCATATTTTTACATAAAAAACAAAAACATCAGGCTCCTGTCCCACAGCATTAAACGGGATGATTTCTCTGGTCCAGCAAGTTTTTCATACGGAACGAAGCCATCCCTCCCACACAGCCGTAAATTTGTTGTTATAGCCTGCAAATAAACTTGCAAATAACCGTAAATTTATCTTAGTTTGAAGCAGAAAAGGAATTTATTATATGCATGAAATCGAACCATATTACAATTGGCGTGACTACTATATTGCTGCCGAGGACGAACAGTCTCCATTCTATGGCACGGTTTATAGCGAATTCGATTTTGACAAGCAGATCTATAACTTTTTATTACATCCACAATGGGATGAATTCGGTTCGCTCACCCTATACTTGAAGATCTTATTTGTCGATTATGAGCTTCAATACTGTATTATCGAGCTAATTGGGGAATGGAATGATGCCATCTATAATGACATCATGTTACTCAAAAGAGAGATCATCGATGTATTGATCAGTCAGGGCATCAAATATTTTATCCTTATTGGTGAAAATGTTTTGAATTTTCATGCTTCAGATGATTCTTATTATGAGGAATGGTTTCAGGATATTGATGATGGCTGGATTGCCGGTATCGGCTTCCGGGAGCATGTCATTGAAGAATTCCAGCAGCAGAATATCGATTACTATATCAATTTTGGCGGAGCCCTGCATGAACTTTCATGGCGGACCTTAAAACCGAAACAGGTGTTTCATCATGTCAATGAGTCATTGACTAAGCGTCTGGGCTATTGAGCCGTACGTACTCAGATTCTGGTTACACAAGCCCACGGGCCACTTACTGTTTCCATTTTTTAATTTTTACCGCTTAATTTTGACTTTTTACCGTATTATCCTGTAACTTTGTACATGGTGTATCATGTGCTGAGCACAGATCACTTTTTTATTTTTACGTTTTACTTATACAAACACAATATGTCATTCAGAATTGAAAAAGATACGATGGGTGAAGTTCAGGTACCTGCAGACAAATACTGGGGTGCTCAAACAGAACGTTCACGCAACAACTTCAAAATCGGACCGGCAGCTTCTATGCCACATGAAATCATCGCGGGTTTTGCTTATCTAAAAAAAGCCGCAGCTTATGCAAACCATGAGTTGGGTGTATTACCCGTAGAGAAACGTGATGCTATTGCTGCGGTGTGTGACGAAATCCTGGCGGGTAAACTGGATGATCAATTTCCATTGGTAATTTGGCAAACAGGATCGGGTACACAGTCCAACATGAATGTAAATGAAGTTGTGGCCAACCGTGCCCAAGTATTAGCTGGACATAAAATCGGAGAAGGCGAGCCGGTATTAAAGGCGAATGATGATGTTAACAAATCACAGTCATCTAATGATACCTTCCCCACCGGAATGCACATTGCAGCATACAAAGCTGTGGCGGAAGTGACGATCCCGGGCGTGGAAAAATTACGCGATACTTTAGCAAAAAAAGCGGAAGAATTCAAAAACGTCGTTAAAATTGGCCGCACCCACTTAATGGATGCAACACCATTGACTTTGGGCCAAGAGATCTCAGGCTACGTGGCCCAATTGAACCATGGTTTGAAGGCATTACGAAATACACTTTCCCACCTATCAGAGCTTGCTTTGGGTGGTACAGCAGTGGGTACAGGATTGAATACGCCAAAGGGCTATGACGTGGTTGTTGCCAAGTATATTGCTGAATTTACGGGTCTTCCTTTTGTAACCGCTGAAAATAAATTTGAAGCATTGGCGGCTCATGATGCTATCGTGGAAACTCATGGTGCATTGAAACAGTTGGCTGTAGCATTGAATAAAATTGCGAATGACATTCGTATGCTGGCTTCAGGTCCACGTTCGGGTATCGGTGAAATCCTGATCCCTGAGAATGAACCAGGATCATCAATAATGCCAGGTAAAGTAAACCCTACACAATGTGAAGCCTTGACAATGGTTGCTGCACAAGTAATGGGCAATGATGTCGCCATCACCATCGGCGGTACACAGGGCCACTACGAACTGAACGTTTTTAAACCTGTTATGGCCGCAAACTTCTTACAGTCTGCCCGTTTATTGGGTGATGCCTGCGTTTCATTTGAAGAACACTGTGCTGCCGGTATTGAGCCAAACTACAAACGTATTAAAGAATTGGTTGACAACTCATTGATGTTGGTAACGGCCTTAAATACAAAAATTGGTTATTACAAAGCTGCTGAAATTGCACAAACAGCGCATAAAAATGGCACTACATTGAAAGAAGAAGCTGTACGTCTGGGTTATGTAACTCCAGAGGATTTTGATGCCTGGGTAAAACCAGAAGATATGGTTGGAAGTTTAAAATAAGCTGTGACTGTTATTTCATTAAAAAATATATTATCAAAAACATACCTCTTGGCTTTTGCCATAGGTATGTTTTTCATTTTTTCTGCCTGCCGATTCAATTCGGATATGCAAAGTGAAGGTGCTTCCTTTTTACAGGGGGAATGGGTACAGGATAGTATCCCCGGGCAACAGCAGATGATGCAATTTACCTTGCGGGAATTTAGGTTTACCTGCGACTCCGTGTATGCGGTCATGCACGTAAATAACAAGGTACAAACGGTTCCGGACAGCTGTTATAACCAGGGTTCTTGGACAGAATATGCCAAAGGCATCTATGTTCTACGGGGGGATTCGATCATTGTCGATGGCATCTATACCAAAGTCAATGGCAAGCAGAAAATCTCGGGCTGCTATCTTTCGGGGCAATATATCCCCCGGTTCAAGGTGGTGCACCATTCCGCTGACTCCGTCGTTTTGGAAAGCCGGTTTGACCAACGCCCTATTGTGCTCAGAAAAACCAAAGATATTACCTGCATACCTAAAAAGAGATATTAGTATTAAGATATTAGTATTGAGACTTTACGTGTTCAAGCAAGCGGCTTACGAGCTGTCTTTAATCCTTGTTATCTATACAGGCCTTTGGCAGACCTACTTTTACCTTTTCTTGATCGATAGGCTCGTCTAAAGGGATTATTACATCGATGGACAAATCAACATGTGATAACCCGTTTTTTATTTTTACTTTTGCCTATCAACTTCCAACCATCCATATGAACAAAGGAATTATTGCTTTAGCTTTTGGAGGACTTGCCATCGGGATGACCGAATTCACCATGATGGGCATCTTACCGGATATTGCTAAGGATCTACACGTTGAGATTCCCACTGCAGCCCATTTGATTGCCCTTTATGCATTGGGTGTCGTGGTCGGAGCCCCAACACTGGTCTTATTTACGGGCAAATATCCACCAAAAAAGGTTTTGCTCTTTTTAATGCTGCTCTTTTTTATTTTCAATGGCCTATTCAGTATTGCCCCGGGGCAATTCCTGATCAGCCTATCGCGTTTCATGGCGGGACTGCCGCATGGGGCATTTTTCGGTGTAGGGTCGGTGGTGGCAGCCAAGCTCGCCCCCAAAGGAAAAGAAGCACAGGCCATCTCTATTATGTTTACGGGAATGACCATTGCCAATCTTGCTGGAGTGCCACTCGGCACTTATCTGGGCCATCATTATTCCTGGCGGCTCACCTATGGTATTATCAGTATATTAGGACTCATTACTTTTGCGGCAATCTATGCTTGGATGCCAAAAATTGAGGCTTCCAAAAGCAATAATATCTTCAGCCAATTGAGTTTTTTCAATAAAAAAATTGCCTGGTTATTAATGGCTATCATTGCCATTGGCACGGGCGGGCTATTCGCCTGGATCAGCTATATTGCACCGTTGGTCACCAATGTTTCAGGTATTGCAGCAGATCGGGTGCCACTGATTATGATCCTGATCGGCATCGGTATGTTTTTCGGAAATCTTATTGGCGGAAAATTGGCGGATACCATCTCCCCCACCAAAGCAGCCATTGCAAGTTTTTCAGCCATGGCACTTTGCTTGATCATGGTGTACTTTATATCCCCACTGGGCTGGACGGCTTATCCTTTAGCATTCATTACTGGATTGGTTTCCTTTACCATCGGCTCCCCTACACAACTTATGTTGATACGGGCTTCCAAAGAAGCGGCTACATTGGCTGCTGCCGGTGGACAGGCAGCTTTTAACCTCGGCAATACATTAGGCGCATTTTTAGGGGGGATCCCGATCACGTATGGGTTAGCTTATAATACCCCATCTTTGGTCGGTGTGGGTATGGCCAGCATTGGTGCTTTGTTGACATTGTTGTATCTTCGGGTTTACGACAGCAAAAGCGCATAATCAATAAGCAATGCCCAGAAGTAGTTATATTAGTGTACTGCGTATCCTTGCGATATTTCTCGTTATCCTGATTCATTCTTCTTCGGGGTATCTCAACAGTTATGCCCCCAATTCCTTCGATTGGAATTATGCCAACTGGATCAATAGCTTTTCGCGCTATGCAGTACCCCTTTTTGTCACCATTTCTGGAGCCTTACTGCTACAGAAAGATGAAAATATAGGGCCATTCTACCACAAGCGCTTGCTCAAAATTGTTCCACCGTTTCTCTTCTGGACGGTCATCTATTTAATCTATTATTTCATTAGGTACATCGATTTTGAGCTCGTCAGTTTTCCACAAGTTGTCAACATTGTGTTAATTCGCTTAAAATCAGGAAGCAATGCACATCTATGGTACCTATATATGCTTATCGGACTCTATTTAGCGATTCCTTTTTTACGGAAAATGATCCGAAACTGTTCGAAAAGAGAAGTTGAAATCTTTTTGTACCTGTGGTTTGCAGCATTGTTTTTCACCAATGGATGGCTCAATGCTTATCTGCCCAATCTTGATCTCGTATTTTTCTCCGGTTATATCGGCTATCTCGTACTGGGCTATTATCTTTATCGGTACCCAATTACAAACAATATGTGGTCAAGTCTACTGTATTTTGTGTTCTGCTGCTTGATTACGGGGCTGGGAACTGCCGTCTTAAGCTTTGAAAAAAGGGAATTTGACCCCAGCTTATATAATTATCTTTCGCCCAATATTGCGCTCAGCACGGCTTTTATTTTTATTTTTTTTCAAAGCATGAAACTCCCAGAACGCCTGCATCCATTCTGGGAATTTATCGACAATACGAGCTTTGGCATCTACCTCTGCCATATTCTATTACTGAACTACATTCATCCATTGGTGCCTTTATCTACCTTATGGAAAATTCCTGTAGCCGCCGTGCTCACACTGTTGTCCAGTGCGCTATTGACCTATTGTTTGCGAAAGCTACCACTGGGGAAATATGTCAGCGGTTAATCCAACCGAAGGTTGCTGTTTATTTTTCGCCTTCAACTTTATTATAGACATAAAGGTGCGCGTTTGGTCCTTCAATTTCATGACCTTCTTGGTCTAAACCGATTAGTCTATTTTCGCCTACTTTCAACTTCATATTGGTTTCTTTTCCGGTCAGATGAACCACGGATCCGTTATCGTGCCACATCACTTTACCCGAATCTACGACTCTGCTGTTCTTATTGATGTATTCACTAGTTATGGAGAAACTATTATCATTTTTTAGTGTAATATTGGTCTTGATACCCTCACAGTCCGCGCAAGGAATGGTTGCTTCATAGGTCCCTGCCCAGTCCAAAGAGTTTTGGGAGGTATGGACGGTGTCCATGGCCATGGATTCGTGTCCCAGGGAATCCGTTGTTGCTGCTTGTTGATTATCTTTTGAGGTTTGATTGCAGGCGCTCAAGGAAAAAGCAGCCAAGCAAAAAAATAATACTGTTGATTTCATCGTGGTTATCTTTTGATTTAAAATATCTTATAACAAGCAATTTCAGCGCCAAGAAAAACATTTTGTTGGAAAAAACAATTTTCCTTAAAAAATAAAGAAGGCTTCGGTCGGAAGCCTTCTTTCAGTATGTTATACTGCGGCAATATAGGCATCAGACCAACGATCTAAGCCCTATCGCAACAGAAATGAGACGTTTTATTTCAGACTAAAATGGTAAATCATCATCATCTGATGAGCCGGATAAATCAACCGGGGCTGGCATATCCGCGTAACCTGGAGAAGATGGTGCTGGAGCAGCGTTTCCTAATTTTGTTACACGCCATGCTACCAATGAATTGAAATAAGTCGTTACCCCATCTTTATTAGTCCAGGGACGACCGCGTAGATTAAAAGATACCTCGACCTCTTCACCAATAGCAAGGTTATCAAAAATTGAAGTTCTGTCTTGTGTTGCTTCAAAGCGGATATATTCAACAAATTGTGGGTTTTCGGCATAAGCTACAATCATATCACGTTTTTTGAATGATTCGGTCACTTGTTGTGTCGCTCCTATCTCGTGTACTTTTCCTCTAATTTCCATAATCAAAAAAATAAATATTAAAGCGTAAAATTAAGCAATTTTTGAGGAAGAGTTTAATTAACTTTGTACAAAATATGATGGAAGTTTTCAACACCCCCAATAAAGTTATTATAACGTGCAATAAACGCTTATCGCCTTATTTGCAACAGGAAGTTAAAGCGTTAGGTTTTGACATTGTCAGAGCATTCCCTACTGGAGTCGAATTAAAGGTCAGTATCAATGATACGATCAAACTCAATCTGAACTTACGCACGGCTTCCCAGATTCTATATTCCTTAAAGGAATTTACGGCAAACAATCCTACGGAACTTTACGAAGAACTGAGTAAGATTGCCTGGGAGGAACTGATTCAGTTTGACGGATATTTTTCCGTCAGCTCGAATGTGGACAATGAGACGATCAGCACCCCGCTGTTTGCCAATGTAAAGGTCAAGGATGCGATCGTGGACCGTATCAAATCGAAGAAAGGCATGCGCCCTAATTCGGGACCGGACAACAATAAAGCTGTGGTACATCTGTACTGGAAAGATGACCGTGCCGAGATTTTTCTGGACACCTCGGGTGAAACGCTTGCCAAGCATGGCTACCGTAAAATTCCGGGAAAGGCTCCTATGTTGGAAGCTCTTGCGGCTTCTACCATTATCGCATCAAAATGGGATGGTGCCTCTCCCTTTGTTAATCCGATGTGCGGATCTGGGACACTGGCCATTGAAGCTGCATTGATTGCTACAAATAGAAAACCTGGCTTATTGCGCATGAACTACTCCTTTATGCATTTCATTGGTTATGATGAGACTGTATTCTTTCAGGAGCGCAGGTTGTTAAAAGATCAGATCAACAAAAAGGCAACTCCTCAAATTATTGCCACAGACATCTCTGAAGAAGCGATCAATGTTTCAAAAATGAATGCCCGCACGGCTGGGGTCGAACAATTAATTTCTTTTGAGGTATGCGATTTTGCCGAAACTCACGTTCCTAAAGAAAGCGGTGTCATCCTATTTAATCCAGAATATGGAGAACGTTTGGGTACACATACGAAACTGGAAATCACCTATAAGCGTATGGGTGATTTTATGAAACAGGAGTGTAAAGGCTATCGGGGCTATATATTCACAGGGAATCCGGATCTAGCAAAGAAGATCGGGCTCCGTGCGTCCAGACGCGTAGAGTTTTATAATGGTAAATTAGATTGTAGATTATTAGAATACGAATTATACGAGGGTACTCGCGAAAAAACAAAAGTATTGTATGAATAACATTATTGAACGCACAGTCGCATTTGTGCAAGATCGTTTGAAATTTGCAGAAGCAGGCCACGATTGGTCGCATATTCAGCGCGTATGGAACAATACGAAGTTAATTTTAGAAGATGAGGAAGCTGATGTCATGGTCTGTGAACTGGCAGCATTGCTGCATGATATCGCCGACAGTAAATTCCATGAAGGTGACGAAACAATTGGCCCTCGTGTTGCTGGAGAGTTTCTGGCGAGTCTTGAAATTTCTCCTGAAATCATTGATCATGTCAAGAAAATTATCTTTAACATGTCTTTCAAGGCAAGCTTAGGGGAAATCTCTTTCCATTCGAAGGAAATGGAAATTGTGCAAGATGCTGACCGTTTGGACGCTATCGGTGCAATTGGTATCGCCCGTGCATTTAGCTTCGGCGGAAACAAAGGCCGGGAAATGTATAACCCTAATATTCCTGTGCAGGAGTATAAGGATAAAGAAGCCTACAAACATTCGGAAGCACCGACCATCAACCATTTCTACGAAAAACTATTGCTATTAAAAGACAGAATGAATACCAACGCGGCCAAAAAGATCGCTGCACATCGGCACCAGTATATGCTTGGATTCCTGGATGAATTCATGGCCGAGTGGAATGGTAAAAAATAAATTACAGTTAACAATTCCTAAATATAAAAGTGGTACTTTAGATCTTGTGAATCAGGATAGGAAGTACCACTTTTTTTCTGAAATCAACCGGCTTTTAAACAACCCCATATGAAATATCCAGCTGTAAAAACGTAAACACGGATGATACGCTGGATATTCCATAGGCCTTTAAAAGGCAAAACGAGTGTAGTGGACGCATTGATACCAATGAAAACATGCACTTATCAATAATTATTTATATTATGAAAAAACACCTTTTTACCTGCCTGACACTGGCAATGATCATTTCATCTTCGGCACTATTTGCCCAGACAAAAGCAATAGCGCATCGCGGAGTATGGAAAAACAGTCATCTTCCACAAAATTCAATAGCTTCACTAAAAGCAGCGCATGACCTTAAACTCTTCGGCTCTGAATTTGATGTACACCTGACTAAGGACAATGTGTTGGTGATCAATCATGACAACGATTTTTATGGAATTGATATCGCCACCGCAACCTATCAGGAGCTGCTGGCCAAGAAACACCCTAATGGGGAATCCATCCCCACTTTGGAGGCCTATCTCAAAGCTGGCAAAAAATTGAAAGGCTTACGTCTTATCCTTGAACTAAAAACCAACAAGCTAGGTTTGGAGCGTACGCTTGAGTCGGCAACAAAGGCTGTCGAGATGGTCAAAAACTTAAAAGCTGAAAAAGTAACGGATTATATTGCTTTCAGTTTTGAAGCTTGTCAAAAGATACACGAGCTGGCTCCAAAAGCCAATATTCAATACCTTAACGGCGACAAATCTCCGGCTGATGTGAATGCTGCTGGCATCAATGGACTGGATTATCATTTTTCAGTCTTTAAAAAGAATGCGAGCTGGCTGCAAGATGCACATACACTCGGCATGAAAGTAAATGCCTGGACGGTTAATACGCAAGAGGAGATGAATAACCTGATCGACCAAAAAATTGATCTCATCACTACAGATGAACCCGAATTGTTGATGCAAGTATTAAAAAAATAAAAAATTACAGTTCTAATGAGAAAATATTTAATTCTATTTACAGCGATCTGCTTCTCCTACATTTCTTATGCACAAGACTTTATTGCTGCATCGTATAATATTCGTCAGCGAAATACCGTAGATACGGGCAATATGTGGAATGACAGGAAAGTCCCTTTGACCAACCTGATCAAATACCATGGTTTTGATATCTTTGGCATTCAAGAAGGTTTCTACGATCAGGTTCAGGATCTGAAAAAGCTCCTTCCTGGATTTGATTATGTTGGGGTAGGACGTGATGATGGTGCACAGGAAGGCGAACATTCAGCAATTTACTATAATACCCAGCGATTTACAGCGATCAAAAGTGGTACTTTCTGGCTTTCCCCCACAGATACCGAACATCCTAACAAAGGCTGGGATGCAGCATTACCACGTATTTGTACCTGGGGTATTTTTGAAGATAAGGCCAACAAAAAGCGCTTTATTTTCATGAATACGCATTTTGACCATATCGGTCGAACCGCACGGACTGAAAGTGCCAAATTGATCTTAGCCAAAGCGAAGGAATTTGCTAAGGATCTCCCTTTAATCTTAACAGGTGACTTTAATGTTGACGAAAAAGATGAAGCCTATTTCACACTTGCCAACAGCAAAGTGGTCACCGATGTGCACGAGATGTCCCCAATCAGATACGAACCGAACTCCTCATTCAATGGGTGGGGCAAAAGTATTCGGACAATAGGCCGCATTGACCATATCTTTATCACCAAGCCTTTTCAGGTAAAGAAATATGGTATCTTGACGGATACATACATGAGTAAGTTTCCATCGGATCACTTCCCAGTGGCAACCACGCTCTCCTGGAAGTAGCCGGACAATTTGTAAGCATGCAACTTTTTATTCCGTATAGAACAGCAGACTCCTTTTGGGGTTTGCTTTTTTTGTCGATATGCTTAATTTTGACAACAAAACAAATCAAGATGAAATCTCCATTATTATATTGCACTTTACTTGTCTCAGGGCTCTTCTATTCCAGTCATAGCGAGGCACAGATTTTAAAAAAAATCACCGAATCATTGACCAAAGCTAACCAGACGCAGACTGATAGCACAAAAACGGCTACTGCTGCCACGACATCACCTGCAGGTTCCAGTACAGTGTCATCGTTGTCCAGTAAAGATGCCTCTTTAGGTATCAAACAGGCTTTGAGCAATGGACTTAACCTGAGCATTGAATCTCTTGCAAAAAAAGATGGTTTTCTAGGCGATGCAGCAGTAAAAATATTGATGCCTACAGAGGCGCAAAAAGTTGAGAAGGCACTCCGTGCGGTAGGTATGGGCAAGCTCTGTGACCAATTTATCCAAAGTATGAATCGCGCAGCTGAAGGAGCCGTTAAAGAGGCCGCCCCAGTATTTGTCAATGCGCTTTCAAAAATGACCATTACCGACGCAACGAATATCCTATTAGGGAGTAAACCGGATGCTGCGACAACATTCTTCAAAACCAATACATCTGCAGAGCTGACCAATAAATTCAGTCCTGTTATCCAATCGGCCATGGGTGCCAACAACGTTGACCAATATTGGACACAACTGACCTCAGCCTATAACAACCTGCCATTAAGCAACAAAGTAGAAACGAATCTAACAGCCTATGTGACTCAAAAAGCAATAGATGGCCTTTTTATAAAAGTAGCCGATCAGGAGTCAAAAATCAGAAATAATATCGGCGGCAGCAGAAACACCAATATTTTGCAGAAAGTATTCGGTTATGCCGATGAAAAAAAATAAGAACCTTCACAGTTCCAATAAACAAGACTTGTCAGTTTATTGACAAGTCTTGTTTGTTTTTACCCGAAGCCCGTTAGAATTTGTAAATTTGGTCATCCTTATCACATTAAGGCGATTACAATGAGTACATTTGAGATTAATAACATAAGTGCCTTTTCGGTTTCGGAAAGATTTCAGCGCTACGTACAGATTGACACACAATCAGATGCAAATTCTCCGACATGCCCATCGACTGAAAAGCAGAAAAATCTGGGCCGGTTATTGGTAGAAGAATTACTGGCATTAGGTATTTCAGACGCCGCAATGGACGACAATGGCTATATTTATGCAACGATCCCTTCGAATACAACAAAAAATGTCCCGGTCATCTGTTTCTGTTCTCATATGGACACTTCACCGGATTCTTCAGGTAAAGATGTCAGACCATTAGTACACCACAATTACCAAGGACAAGATTTGGTGCTTCCAGATGACAACAGCATTATCATCAAATATGCGGAGCATCCTGATTTGGCCAATCAGATTGGAAACGATGTGATTACTGCTAGCGGGACGACATTACTGGGCGCTGATGATAAAGCTGGTATAGCTGAGATCATGGATGCAGCACGCCTATTGATGAAACATCCGGAGATCAAGCACGGTGATATCAAGATCTTATTTACTCCGGACGAAGAAATTGGCCGTGGGGTTGACAAAGCTGACTTAAAGCGTTTGGGTGCTGACTTTGGCTACACGATGGATGGCGAAAAAGCGGGAACAATCGAGGATGAGACTTTTTCAGCTGATGGAGCAACATTAACAATACACGGTGTATCTGTTCACCCAGGATTTGCCAAGGGAAAGATGCAGAGCGCCATCAAGATTGCCAGTGCGATCATTGATGCACTCCCAAAAGATCGACTTTCACCTGAGAGCACCAATAAAAAAGATGGATTTGTGCATCCTGTACAGATCAGTGGGGCCGTGGAAAAAGCTGAAATTCAATTTATCGTTCGTGACCATGTGACCGCCAATCTCAAAAAACATGAAGATGAGCTTGAGGCTATCGCCAAATCGATTGTAGAACAATATCCAAACTGCACCTATACTTTCGCTGTCAAAGAACAATACCGTAATATGAAAGAAGTCTTGGATCAACATCCGGAAATTATGGAAATCGGTATGGAAGCTATCCGCAGGGCTGGTATGGTTGCCGAAAGAAGAAGTATACGTGGTGGTACAGATGGTTCACGCCTTTCTTTTATGGGTTTACCATGCCCCAATATTTTTGCCGGTGGCCATGCTTTTCACGGAAAACAGGAATGGGTATCCGCACAAGATATGGAAAAAGCCGTCAAAACTATCCTGCATGTTGTATCTTTATGGGAAGAGAAAGCATAAAATAACGCATAAAATCAATCATATGACATTGAAAAACGACGTATTAAAAGCAATACATTACAGAAGATCCGTATTTCAGGCATCTTTTACAGAAGAAGAAATAAGCAAAGAAGACATTATCAGCATACTGGAAGCTGCCAATGCTGCCCCCACACATAAACGGACACAACCTTGGCGTTTTGTCATCTTTCGCAAGGAAGGTTTGCAACGCTTAGGCGCGGAATTATCACGTATTTACAAGTCAGTCACACCGGCTGAAAAATATACTGAAGCAACAGAAATCAATATGGGCAAAAAAGCAACACAATCGAATGTTGCCATTGCTCTTGTTGTTAACTACACAGGTGAAGTTCCTGAATGGGAAGAACTGGCCTGTACGGCTGCTGCCGTAGAAAATATGTGGTTAGCCGCACATTCACTCCAGATCGGCGGTTACTGGGCTAGCCCGGGACTGATCAATCATTTAGGTGCTTTCTTAAATCTGGAAGAAAACCAAAAATGTATCGGACTGTTCTACCTGGGGCACCATCAATCAGATGAACGTGAGCCTGTCCGTACACCTATTGCAGATAAAATCCGCTGGGAGGAATAAGCACAAGATTTATATGACCAAAAAAGCAAGGGCCCGAGTAATTTCGGGCCCTTGCTTTGTTTTTCTAGTTTGTTCGTATCTGTCAGATCGCACCGCCAAAGTTTTCTTAAATATTTGATAATATGGGTTTAACCATTTAACAATGTTATACGGATAATTTCGCAACATATTTGTGACACATACTGATCAACTTAAAACGAACATTATTATGCAGAAAAACATCGTTTGGTTTCTACTCTTAACCATTATCACGTTTTTTCAGATTCCGCACCGAGGCTGGGCCCAAGGTACCGAAGCCACGATCACGGGACGAATCACCGACAGCAATGGACCTATAAAAGGCAGCTCGGTATCCGTTAAGAACGAATCCACGGGTTTTAGACAGACTACTTTGACCAATCAAAATGGTGTCTATACCTTTCAACAATTGCCGCTAGGCTCACCCTACACGGTCATGGTCAATCACGTTGGCTATGCTGAGCAAAAGAAAACGGACTATAAATTAAGTTATGGAGACGAGCTCAATGTGGATTTCCATTTATCATCAGCAGAAACTCAGCTTGAAGAGGTCGTTGTACAGGGGGCCGCTGCTGATCTGAAAAATAAAATCAAAACATTAGGTGCATCGACCGCTATTACAGCCAATGATCTTAAAAAAATGCCTGTTAATGGGCGGAATTTCTCCTCTTTGATTGATCTTTCTCCTGTAAGCAGCGGAACCAATCTGGCGGGACAACGCGCCTCGTCCACAAATTTCACGGTAGACGGGATGAATTCACGTAGCACAGTCGCTGGTGGTAACAGTGGTGGAGCTTATTCGATCTCCATGGAAGCGATCCGGGAATTTAAAGTGGTCACTAATGATTATGATGTTACTTTCGGCCGCAGTGGTGGTGGTAGTGTGACAACGGTCACTAAATCAGGGACGAACGTACTCACCGGAAGTGCATTCACTTTTGCCCGGGCAGACTGGCTTTCAAGTAAATACAATCTCAATGGTACCTCACGGAAACAGAAATTTTCAACTTATCAATATGGTTTTTCCCTGGGTGGGCCAATCATCAAGGATAAAGCTCATTTTTTTGTGACCTGGGACCGTCAGATAGATACCCGTCCGCTTCAGATCGCAGATATTCAGACGCCGGAAGATATTGCACGCTATAAAGTGACTCAGGCAACTTTAGATGATTTTACCCAGATTGCAATAGATAAATATGGTGCCAGTGCAAACCGCCTGTTCGGATCATTCGACAAAAAGAAAAAAACGGATGCTGCATTTGCCCGGATCGACTGGCAGCTCAATGAAAAGAACTTGTTGACCATACGCAACAATTTTGTTTATGACGCTGACAACCAACAGGAAGGCGACAATACTGGCATCAATGCGTATGAGTCCTATATGAATAGGAAGTATATCAACAATAGTCTCATGGCCTCCTTAAGGACTTCAATCAGCTCCAAATTGACCAATGACCTGAAGATACAGCATTTTTATGAGCGGTCGGAAGCTCAGCATAATGTGGATGGTTTTGATCAGTCGCACAGTATTCCAAGAGCTATCGTCGAATCCATTCAATCGACAGATGGGGCCAATGAATACACAAACTCCATCCAGCTTGGCGGACAGCGATTCTCGCCCGAATGGTTCAATGGGAACATGCTGCAATTGGTCAATAACCTATACTACAATACGGATAAGATAAAATATACTTTTGGGGCGGATATCATGTACACGAATATGGATTTCCGTTATGGCAGCGAGATGAACGGTCGTTTTTACTTTACTGGCCTGCAAAATTTCGACAATCTGACCCCTTATCGCTATGCTCGAGATGTTTACATGACTGACAAGGAAAACACGGTGGTCAATAATCTCGCGGTTGGCGTTTATGGACAGATGGAAGCCCAAATTACCCGTGGTTTAGATGTGGTGGCCGGCTTACGTTTGGACAACACCAAGTACCTTAAAAAAGCGGCTTTCAATCAAACTGTATATGATGAGCTGGGACTTTCAACAGACAATGGTATAAATACATTCCAGCTACAGCCTCGTGTACAGTTCAATTGGGATATCAACGAGGAAAAGAAAAATATTATCCGGTTTGGGGCCGGAATATTCGGTTCGGCACTAAACCCATATTCGATGTTGAACAATATGTTGTTTGACGGTTCACGGATTGCGGGTGTGGATATCACCGATCCGGCATTAATACCTAAGCCCAATTTCCCTGGTTATCGTCAGGATCCCGATTCGGCACCAGGACGTGAGCTTTTAGATAACCCAAAAATTGAAAAACTCGTCACCATCAATACCAACAGTAAAGATGTGAAAGTTCCCACAGTCTATAAAGCGAACATCTCCATCAACCACTTTTTCACCCCTTCCCTACGCATCGGTTTAAGTGCTTACGGAACTTGGGGCCGTAACAACTATATGTATGTAGACCGCAATATGGTGGAAGATCCATATTTCAGGCTTGCTGCCGAAGGCAATCGGGGAGTATATGTCCCTGCTGCAAGTATTAATACAAGCAATGGTACCGCTAACTGGGTCAACAGTCGTAAAACCAAGCAAGTAGGTCGGGTTTTGGAGATGAACAGTGAAGGAAAAAATAACGCATACACGGTCGTGCTGGATGGAACCTACCGTTATTATAAAGATGGTCAGATCACCATGTCCTATACCTGGAATGATACCAAAGACAACACCTCCTATAATGGTAATGTAGCCAACACAGCAACTTTATCTTTGATGGTCAAAGATGATCCACGTGACTTAAGTAGCATGACCTATTCAGATAATCAATTCAGACATAAAGTTGTTTTCTATGGGACAATGCCTTCATTGTGGGGCGTATCCATGGGATTGCGCTTTAGTGGTATCGCCGGAACACGGTACTCCCTAGCGGTCAACGGAAATGTCAACGGTGACTTTGTCAGCTCAAATGATCTTGCCTTTGTCTATGATCCGAACAATAAAAATACCCCGGAGTATATTAAAAATGGCATCCAGGCAATATTAGATGATCCAAATGCTGAGAAAAGCATCAAAAGTTATATCAATGACAACTTAGGCCAGGTTGCTGAACGGAATGGTGGTGTAAATGGTTTTTATGGCGTGTTTGACCTACATCTGGCAAAAAACATCAAGTTTTATAAAAACCACGGTATTGAAGCCTCCATCGATATATTCAATGTGGCCAATCTCCTGAAGAAAAGCTGGGGTGTGGGGCATAATCTAGGAAAACAGAACCTCTATGCGATCAAAAGCTTTGATGCAGCCAACCAACAATATGTTTATAAGATGAGTTCTGGAGTGGGGGTATCCAACTTAAATGGTAACCCTTATCAAATTCAGCTTGGCCTGAGATATGCTTTTTAAGCATTTAGAACCACTCAAAAATAATATTGCCATCCTTAGGAATGGCAATATTATTTTTACCAAGATCATTATTTCGGTTCTATAACAAAACAATGCGGCGGCTTTATACTGCTCACCTGTACAGCAGTCTTTTCTTCCTTGACGGGGAATGTGATCTTTAAACGACCTTTTGTCCCCTCCCATTTGGGGCCAGACCGCAGCAATCGAATAACCTCTTCAACAAGAGATTGCATGGTTTTCCCTTCAGCTTGAATATGGATAGGCAAACCATCTTGGCCTACCGCAAAATGGATGATGACCACTCCTCCTTGTGCAGGCATCATTGCATGTGTATTTAAATAGGTCTCCAATGCTTTCCATCCCTCTCGCGGTGTCGCATCGCCACCATCCAACAATGGTTGAATGGCGATGCTGTTTTCAGGTTCGCTCAATTCTACATCGGTTGTGCGCTCAGCCTTTCCATCAAAGTGCTTGAAATAGAGTAATGCCAATAGGGTTACAAAGATCACTCCTGCCGTGGCACCGATCGCTAGTCGTTGCCAGGTATAATATTGTGCATGTCTCGTAGCGATCGTTTCTTCTACCCGGCGGCTTAGCCGTTGCTGCAACAAGCTTAGCTGTCGCGCATCTACGCCGTTCTGCAATCGGTATCCATCTATGGCATCTTGCAAAAAGGGGTCTTCCAATGCTTCTCTTTCCAGTTGAAACATTTCCTCCCTGCTCATCAAACCATGGATGTAATTATGAATTCGTGATAATTGATAATTATTTTCCATTTTCTTTCCTTTCCATACAGATCTTCAGATTGCGCTTACCATTCTGGATTGCACTCTTGACCTTGTTCAGATCATACCCTGTGAAATCCGCGATATCTTTATAGCACTTTTGTTCCAGATAAAACAACCGCACACATTGTTCCTGTTCTGGACTTAGGGTCTGCATACAGCCTTCCAATTTTTCAAAATCCTTTTCCTCCCACTTCGTATCGCTGCTGTCATTCAGCTTTTGCTCACTTTCGAACAGGTTATCCTCAATATCCACCTGTGATGTACGTTTATCTTTACGTAATTGCATCAGGCAATAATTCTTACTGTATACATGCAGCCAGCTTTTGAAATTGTCAACCTCATATTGACGCAATTTGGTGATAAGTTCTTCAAAAATCTGCATAACAGCATCTTGACTGCGATCGGGATCTTGCAAATATTTGAAGCACACACCATAGAGCAATGACATATAAGGTGAATATAATTTCCCCAACGCAGACAAATCTCCGGTCGTTTTATAATGTTGCAATAACTCTTTTTCGTTCATGCGCTAATCTTTCACCTTAATGATGATATAAGATACGGTTTTCCATAAAAAAAACCAGCCTTATTCAGAGATCGGGCTGGTCAATAAAATATAGGATATGAATTACGGATTTAACGACCTTGTTGCCATTGATACCGGAGTGTAACACCATAGGATCTTGGGTCAGCCACCACACCAGCATATTGACCGTAGCTGCCTGGTGCGGCCAGTAACTGTTCATAGTAATCTTTATTGGTCAGATTTCTGCTCCATAAAAAGATGGAAACTCCGTTTGATCCCCTAAATCCCAAACGAGCATTTAACAGGCTGTAGGCTTCGATATTCAAATATTGTGATGGCGAGGAGCTTGAAGAGAATTTAGAACGATGAAAGAGGTCTGCTCCTAAAAAATAAGATCCATTAATACCGATCAGCTTACCACTTTGATTGGCTTCAGCTCCGAGTGACCAGGACCATTTGGAGACACCGGGCAGCACACCGCCCGAAATATCCTTAAAAGCCTGCGTTCCCCCGACCTCCTCCAGTGGGACAGGTGCATTGGTAAATTTAACGTATTTAGCATCAGTATAAGCCAGGGCTCCATTTAGCCGCAGAAAATGCCCAATATTCAGATTTCCGTCCAATTCCACTCCTTTGACACGGACTTTTTCTGCGTTGGCCAAATAACCGCGGTTTACTCCTGGTTCAGGCGTCTGTACCTGTGTCTGATAGTTCTTGATATCTGTCTGATAGATGGATAAATTAAGTATGGCGTTTCGGGTCAGGTTGGTCTTTATACCCAATTCCTTATGATGAACATCTTCTGGTTTGACTTCGGCCAGCTCCAGCAAAACTGCTCCATTGGCCGTTGGCAGTCCCCCAACATTAATTCCAATAGGCTTATAGCTAATGGAATAAGTTGCATAAGCATTAACCTTTGGATTGAATCTGTATTTAGCAGATAACTGTCCCGAAACATTTCCAGCATCGGCATTAACCGCAAAGGTCTGATTGGTATATACGCCATTTTTCAAGGCCAATAATGCCGGATCTGATGTTTCCAGTCCACCATAAGTCTGCCGGTCATAGTTTGCGACCTTTTTATCGTAATTATAGCGTACCCCAGGCAGGATGTGCAGCTTGGGTGTGATTGCCCAATCAATCTGTGTATAGGCTGCCAAGCTTGTGCTTTTGATACCGTAGACTGTTCTGATACCAAAGTTGTCGAATAAGCCTGGAGTTTCCCAAAGTGGACTGGTTGAATTTTTCTGAAACCGCCAGAATGCTGATCCGGCCTCTTCGGTATGTACGGGATCTGTGCCCAGATCTTGCCATAATCCAAACAGGCCAACAACGCCACTGACACGCTCGCTTATTTTTCCGGAATATCTGAACTCTTGCGACCATTGGTTATGGACCGAATTACCTGCGGATACGGTGTACACGGGAAGCCCTAAATAATCACGGTCATTGAGTGGCACCCAGGTCCACTTACGCCAAGCTGAGGTCGATGTCAATGTTCCCGCACCGATCTTGACATCAGCATTCAATGCGATCCCCCCCAATTTATTGTCGGCTTTGGATTGGGTATTGAGGTCAATCTTACGTTCAAAGGCACTTTTATAGGGGAGCTCATAACCGAGGTCTTTGACAATGGCGTCGAATTGTCGGTAATCTGCCCGCTGTGTTCTGACCACACCTGCAACAGCCCAGCCGTAGCCATCTGGCCGCTGGGAAGAAACATCTCCGGAAAGTGCCAGCTTGATATTCTCCGTTGGTGTAAACAACAATTGCCCCCTAAATCCAAGATTGTTGATATCATTGATCTTTTGGTTGGTATGCACATTGAAAAGGTTGCCATCCCGCTGGGTCCCTGAAAAGGATGCCCGGGCAGCCAATTTTTGTGTCAATGGTCCCGAAATGGATGTTTTTGCCTGAATAAACCCCTGATTGCCATAGCTCACTTCCACATTGGCCTCCGGCGTGAACTGAGGCAGGCGTGAAGTAATATTGAACGCTCCGGCAGTCGTATTTTTACCGAATAAAGTCCCTTGGGGGCCCCGGAGGACTTCAATCTGATCAATGTCAATAAAATCCAACCATGTCGCCGCGGGTCGTGCGATATAAACACCGTCCAGATAAAAACCTACTCCTGGGTCAATACCATCATTGGTGAGCCCATAAGTCGACCCTAATCCCCTGATATTTAATGTTGTATTACGCGCATTGGAGGCATAGAGCTGAACGCTAGGTACAAGTTCTTTTAATCGGTTGACATTAAAGGCTCCAGCATCTTCCAATGCTGCGCCACGCAGGATAGAAACAGGAATCGGAACATCCTGCAATTGTTCTTTGCGACGCCGGGCAGTTACAACCACCTGATCTAATGCCTCCAATCGTGGGCTAATTTCGATTACTGTAGGGGACTGATTCACCACAATATGCCGTGTCTGATAGCCGACAATAGAAACAGTCAGTGAAAAAGGTAATTTCTGTCCGGTTACAAATTGAAATACCCCTTTGCTATCCGTTTTTACCTGATGGGTAACAGCCTCAAGCTGCACCGTGACACCTTGTAAGGGCTCTTTGGTAACTGCATCAATCACCGTTCCTATTAATGAAGCATTGATTATGGGTTTGGGATTTTCTACCTGTGCATAGGTCTGGAAAGTGCCTGTCAACAGCAAGCTAAAAATGACGCTAATTCGAAAAATAGCATTTTTTTTCATAAATTTATTGTGTTTAATGGTGAACCTAAACAAGTGCCAACGCCAATCGATACTTGTTTCATTGTTAAAACTTTGGTTAAAAGGGGAAGCCTAGGCTTCCCCTTTTCTAATATAAGAGTGTGTAAGAGAGAAATTTAGTTTTTAAAGTTGTTTTTGAGTAGTCTTCTTGTTTCATGTCCGTAATTTAAGTATCCATACTTTTACTGTTATCCTCTCAAAGATCAAGGATATGACAAATATAGAAATATTTTTTAAAAGACTACTAATTTAGTAGATTTTATATTTTTTTCTCACAGCACCCTGTTAGTATTTAAAAATAAGCTATTTACAGATACACTATCGATTAAAAACGGATATTATTTCACAGGAAATCATCTGGCGCGCTCCATGCCGCGCACTCAAATAGCCATGCAGACGGACTGCTTTTCAGCTTGGAAACAATTTTCCAGGAGGAAGTCTCCAATTAAAAAGAGGTTTCCGAAATATTTCGGAAACCTCTTTTTAATTGGTACTCCAGCCAATAATGGATGGATTTGTCTGCTGGCTTTTATTTTTATCGAAACAGAATTAATGCAATCAATAGTGTTACCATGACATTGAAGGTCTGGGCGATCAAAAATGCATACAATGGTTTCTTATTATCTTGCACAAAAAGGTCCTTGAAGTTTGTCTCCAGACCAATGGAAGTAAATGCCAGGGTAAACCAGAGTCCTTGCAGATTTTTCAAGCTTCCTTTCACAGCATCGACCTTTTCGGGAGATATCACAAATGAGAAGAGCAGGGATGCAAATACAAATCCGAGGACAAACTTTGGAAAGCGTTCCCAAATGATTTTTAAGGTAGGTTTATCTCGTTTAGTTTCCTCATCCACGGATTTAGCATAGGTCCAATATATACTGATCGCAAACGCGGCTAACCCTAATAGTACATTTTGAGAGAATTTGACAATCGTACTGATTTTTAGAGCGTCTTCTCCAACAAGGGATCCGGAGGCAACGACTGCTCCCGTGGTGTCGATACTTCCACCGAGCCATGCTCCGGTGACTTCCTGAGAAAGCCCCATCCATTCGGCCATATAGGGCATAAAGATCATCATTGGGATTGCGGTAATCAGCACCAAGGAAATGACATAAGACAGCTTTTTACTATCGCCTTTAATGGCCCCCGAGGTCGCTATGGCGGCAGAAACCCCACAAATGGAAACCGCGCTGGAGAGCATCAGGGACATCTCTTTATCTATCTTCAGTTTTTTACAGATCCAAAAGGCAAAATACCATACCGACAGTACAACAGCCAAAGCCTGAATAAGACCTAGTGAACCAGCCTTGAGGATATCGCCGAAAATCACGGTTGTACCCAATAAAATCAATCCGATCTTGACATACAATTCTGTACTCAAGGCTTCTTTGAACCAGCTGGGTAACTTAAAGCAATTACTGATAATCAAACCAATGATCAAACTAAAAATAACAGCCTCGAGATTATATTCTTTCACAGTGGCATTGCCTGCCAATAGCAGTGCAAAGACAGTCAGCACAAAGACGACAGGAAATACAACCAGCAAATGTTTTACGGGTTTTCCCAGTAAAAATGCGCCTAAGATAGCGGTTACAAAAACAAAGATAAACTGCTGAAAAAGCTTGATCAGGTTGGATGAGTCCATGATCGTTGTAAACAGTTCGGATGAGTTTCCCCATGAAAAATTGGGGACTGGTGCTACTATTCCTGAAAGTGCTAGGAAGATGGTGGCAAGTCCAAGGATAACGACTACCCAATCTTCTGTAAATGCAAATGATCTTGACGATGTCATATAATGGTTAAGGTTTAAAAAACTAAATTTAGTATAATTCTTGCTACTTTTTATTATTGTAACACAAAAATGGCCGAAGATTGCTCCCCGGCCATACAACCAAAACCAATAATCATGATCTATCAGAAGCAATATTTGCCTTCATCGATCAGTTTTTTTGCGATACGCTGACGTGCATCTTTGATATTGAAGGGCTGCGCTTTTGTAAACCTGCGCAATCCAACGAGCATCATGTTTAATTCGTCGCCTTCACCAAAGGAATACAGTGCTTCTTTACCTGCCACATGTATTTTATCTATCGCACCGTATAAATAGATTTTCGCCATATCAGTCGCATAGTCCGCCTTTTCGGAGGCGGTATGAACGAGCTTTTCTGCACGTAACAACACAGACTCGGCGATGTAAACGTAACCGATAATGTCGGCAATATTCATCAGGATCTCTTCTTCTTTTGAGAGTGACATCATCAGTTTCTGAACTGCTGCTCCGGCGATGAGTAAACCGGCTTTCTTGAGGTTGGCGATTATTTTCTTCTCTGCTGCGAATGGTGCATCGTCTTCTTCTCCAAAATCAGGGATGGCCAAGAGTTCCCCTGCCACAGCCTGGGCTGGTCCCATCAGATCCAGTTCTCCTTTCATCGCCCGTTTCAACAACATATCCACAATCAACAATCTATTTACTTCATTGGTGCCTTCAAAAATTCGGTTGATCCGTGAATCACGGTAGGCGCGTTCCATTGGGGCATCTGCAGAATAGCCCATACCGCCATAGATCTGCACACCTTCATCGACCACATAATCCAGCATCTCTGAACACCATACTTTGATAATCGCACACTCGATCGCAAATTGTTCAACGGACTTCAATTTGGCCTTGGCCTCCTCCATCCCACCTGCAATCAATGCGTCATAGGCATCATCAATATTTTGCCCGGCACGATAGGATGCGGATTCCACAGCAAACAAACGTGTTGCCATCTCAGCCAGTTTGTATCGAATAGCACCAAATTTAGAAATCGGCAAGTTAAACTGTACGCGTTCATTGGCATATTGAACGGCATGATTGATGACCATGCGTGCAGAACCATTCGTTGCGGCTCCAAGTTTGATACGACCGATATTTAGAATATTAACGGCGATCTTAAATCCATTTTCCCGATCGGAAAGCATGTTTTCAACTGGCACCGGGCAGTCATTAAAGAAGATCTGACGAGTAGAAGATCCTTTGATCCCCAGTTTATGTTCCTCGGGATTCATGGTGATCCCGCCGAAATCTTTTTCGACAATAAATGCGGTCAGGTTTTTGTCGTTATCGATTTTTGCAAATACAATAAAGATATCAGCAAATCCACCATTGGTAATCCACATTTTTTGACCGTTGATCAGATAGTGGGTTCCTTCGGCATTTAGTTTTGCAGAAGTGCGGCCCGAATTGGCATCCGATCCGGCATTGGGTTCTGTCAGACAATAGGAAGCCTTCCATTCACCAGTTGCGAGCTTAGGAATATACTTCGCTTTCTGCTCGGCATTACCATAATACAGGATGGGCAAAGTGCCGATACCAGTATGTGCAGATAAGGCTACTGCAAACGAGAATCCTCCACCCACAGCATCTGCAACAAGCATCGAGGTATTAAAATTCTTGCCAAATCCACCATACTCCTCTGGAATTGACACCCCCAACATCCCGAGTTCACCTGCTTTATCCATCAGTCCAGGCATCAATCCTTCTTCTTGTGCGTCAATGCGATCAAGCTTATTTAATACTTCTGTATCCAAGAAATCCAAACAGGTCTGCCGAATCATTTTCGCCTCTTCATCAAACTCTTCTGGAATAAAAATAGCTGTATAGGGAGTCTCTCTAATCACGAACTCACCACCTTTGATTGCTTTATTTTCGCTCATTGTTTTTTTAGCTTTGAGGTGCATCCCCATGTTGGCTTTTGACCGTCCTGGTTGACACCATATTTTTAAATACTTTTATTTGCTATGAGATTAGCGAATAATGTTGGTTATCCTATTTTTTAGGTTCCTGCTTAATCCAATAGTTCAAAAATACCAGCGGCTCCCTGCCCTGTCCCTACGCACATCGTCACCATGCCATATTTTTTGCCACGCCGTTTCAGTTCATGCAAAATCTGAACGGTCAACTTCGCTCCTGTGCAGCCCAGGGGATGACCCAAGGCTATCGCCCCACCATTGACATTGACTTTTTCTTCATCAAGCCCCAGTTCACGAATAACGGCCAAAGACTGGGAGGCAAAAGCTTCATTCAATTCGAACAAATCAATATCTTCTTTTTGAAGCCCTGCTTGTTTCAATGCTTTAGGTATCGCATAGATTGGCCCGATTCCCATGATCCGTGGCGGCACCCCCGCAACAGCGAAACTGATCAGCCTGGCAATGGGTTTAATGCCCAGTTCCTTCACTTTTGCTTCAGACATCACCAGCACAAATGCAGCACCATCCGATGTCTGGGAGGAGTTTCCCGCTGTTACTGAACCGTTGGCAGCAAAGACAGGCTTTAACTTAGCCAAAGCTTCCAGGGATGTATCTGCACGTGGTCCTTCGTCGGTATCCACCACATATTCACGCGTAGCCATCTTTCCATCTTTCAGGTAGTTCTCTTTCACCCTTATCGGCACGACTCCCTCTTTAAGGTGACCATTCTGAATGGCCGCAACGGCTTTTCGGTTGGATTTGAGTGCAAAGGCATCCTGATCTTCACGGGAAACATGATAATCTTTTGCTACGGCCTCGGCTGTCAGCCCCATCCCCCAATACCAATCGGGATGTTCTTTAGCAACAACAGGGTTGGGCACAATTTTCCAACCGCCAAAGGGCATGCCGGACATCACTTCAACACCACCGGCGACAATAACATCAGCCATACCTGTTTTGATCTTCGCTACCGCTGTAGCGATCGTTTCCAATCCGGAGGCGCAATACCGATTGACGGTTACACCGGGCACCTTATCTGTATCTAATCCCATCAGGGAGATAAAGCGAGCCATATTCAGGCCCTGTTCTGCCTCGGGCATGGCATTGCCCACGATGACATCGTCTATATCTTCTTTATTTAAATTTGGCACAGTGGACACAAGATGCTTAATCACATCTGATGCTAAATCATCAGCCCGCATAAAGCGAAATCCTCCTCGAGGTGCCTTACCTACTGCTGTACGAAATCCTGCTACTATGTATGCTTCCATTATTTGAGATATTAGTAGTTAGATATTAGTAGTTAGATTCTTGACCTTAAGCAATAGCTTTTGTTGAAAAATGTAGTTCATTTTCTGTAATTCCTCCAGCTTTTCCAAAAGACCCTCTAAATCCTCTTCTGATAAATAACCTAAATTTTTTGATATTATTAACTGTGTTTCGACTTCATATGTTGACGCATGCACTATTGCCAAAAACTGAACAAACTCTTTATCCGAATTTCTTCCTGCACCCTCAGCAATATTTGAAGGAATTGATACAGCAGCTCTATTTATTTGTGAAATGAGATTAAATCGTTCACGGTCTGGGAAAATAGCTGTAGCTCTATATACATCAGATACCAACGTGATAGATTTTTGCCAAAGTATTAATTCCTTATAATTATGCATATCTAAATACTATGTACTAAATACTTTTGTCTATCCTAATTCCGTAAAGGCTTCCCTTTTGTCAACATATGCTGAATTCTTTCGAGTGTTTTACGTTCAGCACAAAGTTCAAGGAAGGTCTTGCGTTCAAGATCCAATAAGTATTGTTCGGATACTTCCGTTGGTGAGGACAGGTTACCACCACACATCACCCAGCCCAGTTTTTCCGAGATTTTGCGGTCATAGTCGGAGATATAATTTCCTTCACGCATTGAAGATGCACCGACATATACGATACCCAAACCCTGATTACCCAGCACTTTGATATCGTTTCGAGGCACTGGTTGCACATATCCATCCGCAAGTTCCAGCGCTTTTGCCTTTGCATCCGCAAGCAGGCGTGCGCGGTTCATCGTAATCGCAAATTTATCCTTCTGCAAATAGCCTAATTCGTAGGCTTCGTAAGCCGAGGTTGATACTTTCGCCTGGCCAATAGTCAGGAATTTATCCTTTAATGTATTCTGTACGATCTGGTCATCTTTAAATTCTTCAGAAGCCCGCAACGTAAATTCCTTGGTTCCACCACCTCCTGGGATCACACCGACACCTAATTCCACTAATCCCATATAGGTTTCGGCATGGGCCTGCACAAAGTCTGCATGCATTGAGAATTCACAGCCACCACCCAGCGTCATCTGAAATGGGGCGACAACAACTGGAATGGATGAATAACGCAAACGCATGGAGGTATTCTGAAAAGCACGAACCGCCATATTTAACTCATCAAAATCTTGCTCTACCGCCATCATGAAAATCATGCCGATATTAGCTCCTGCGGAGAAATTTTTTCCATCATTGGAAACAACCAATCCACGGTATTCTTTTTCAGCCAGATCTATCGCTTTGTTCAATCCCTGAATTACATCACCGCCAATGGTATTCATCTTGGTATGAAACTCGCAATTGATGATGCCATCACCAAGGTCAATAATAGAAACGCCAGTATTTTTCCAGATTGTTTTGCTTTCACGGATATGGTCCAATACGATCAGATCTTCCGCTCCAGGAATAGGTTTATACGATTTGGAGGCGATATCATAATAATGACGGACGCCATTTTCTATTTTATAGAAAGATTCATATCCGGCATCCAACATTTCATGCACCCAGGATGCCACTTCCCCATCCTGCCCTGGCAAACGCTTCTCCTCAGCCTTGATTTTAGTCAAGGTTTCACGCACGCCCAAAGCATCCCACACTTCAAAAGGCCCTAACTCCCATCCAAATCCGGCACGCATGGCATCATCAATACGGAAGAAATCGTCTGTGATTTCAGGGACACGACGTGAAACATATTCAAACAAGGGATAATGCATCGCACGGAACAGTTCCGCTGCTTTATCTGTTCCCTGTTCGTATACTTTCATCCGTTTATGGATATCTTCCACAGGTTTGGTAGCCTCTAAGGTTGTGGACTTCACCTTTTGCTGCGAGCCAAATGTTAATGTTTTAAGATCCAGGGAGAGGATTTCAGAATTACCATCCGCAGCTTTTACCTTTTCATAGAATCCTTTTTTTGTTTTCTCACCTAACCACTTGTTTTCAACCATCTTATTAATAAAAGCTGGCAGCTGGAAGACGCCTTTTGCTTCGTCTTCGGGAGCGTTCTGCGCCAGGCCGTTGGCGACATTCACCAATGTATCGAGCCCGACAACATCAGCCGTACGGAAAGTTGCCGATTTGGGATGCCCCATCGCAGGTCCCGTATATTTATCCACTTCTTCAACGGTGAGCCCCAGAGCTTCCACCAGATGTGTTACGGCTAGCATCGAGTAAACACCGATACGGTTACCGATAAAGGCGGGTGTATCCTTACACAGCACAACGGTCTTCCCCAGCATCTTATCACCAAAATGAAGGATAAAATCAACCACTTCTGGCTTCGTGTGGGGAGTAGGAATCACTTCCAATAAAGGCAGATAGCGCGGCGGATTGAAGAAATGCGTACCGCAGAAATGATCTTTAAAATCTTCACTACGCCCTTCTGTCATCAGATGAATAGGAATACCAGAGGTATTGGAAGTAATCAATGTGCCTGGTTTACGGAACTGCTCTACGCGATCAAAAACAGATTTCTTAATATCCAAACGCTCGACAACGACTTCAATGATCCAGTCTACCTGAGCGATATCTTTGAGGTTATCGTCAAAATTGCCAGTTTTGATACGTTTTACAAATGATTTGCTATAAATTGGTGAAGGATTTGTCTTTAAGGCAGTTTCTAACGAAGTATTGACGATCCGATCTCGAACGGCCTTACTTTCCAATGTTAGACCTTTCGATTGTTCTGCAGGCAGCAGTTCACGGGGAACAATATCCAGCAACAAAACTTCGATACCAATGTTAGCAAAATGACATGCAATTCGCGAGCCCATAACACCCGAACCGAGAACTGCCACTTTTCTAATATTTCTGTTCATCATAACATATTTATCATGCACATCTGTACATTTGGTTTAACTTCTACACAGTTACTTCTTCCTTATAATTGTTGGCAAGCTCATTGAGCTTGGCCAAGGAAGCAATCAACTGATCTCGTTCCTTTTCCGAGAAATTATCGGCCAGATACTGATTAAAATTGCGAACGACATCTTTGGCAATTCTTCTTTTTTCACGGCCTAGATCAGTCAGGTAAACTTTTACCGAACGCTTATCTGTTGCACTGGTTTCACGGTAAATGAATCCTAAGGACTCTAAATTATTCAACACCCGAGATAAACTTGTTGTTTTTACTCCTGTCAAATTTGCAATCTGAGAAACAGGCGTACCCTCTTTATGGATATTGATCAAAATATAACCCGCAGCCTGGGTAAACCCATATTGTGAAGCAATTTGATTATATTTATTGGCGATAGTCTGCCATCCTGTTTTCAAAAAATAGTCGATTGTCTGATTTTGGTTCATAAGCGTACGCTCAAGCTATTTATTATGCTTGCATAACAAATATAACAGTTAGAATTAAGAATAACAAACTGGAAAACACAATTTTTGTCATTTATTCGTCAGTACATTTTTAAGCTATCATTTTCTAATTTTCAGTTTCAAAATTAAATTGTGGAAAACTTTTAAATACTGATACACAATATCATAAAATAATATGGAAGACTTTTATTAACAGCTCATGTGTAATAATCAAAATTAATTGCGTTAAATTTGTCCTGAACAAATATCAATATCGTATGGCTTTAGTAAACATACCTCGCTTGGATCTGTTGCATTATACACAAGGGACCCAAGAGCAACGGAATCAATTTATTCAGGATATTGGCAGAGCTTTTAATGAAACTGGCTTTGTAACGATTGCAAATCATGGTTTATCGAAAGAATTAATTGAGGAATTATATCAGGTGGTTCCAGAATTCTTTGGTTTACCAACGGAAACAAAAGAAAAGTACGAATTTCCGGAACTTGCAGGTCAACGCGGCTATACAGCAAAAGGAAGAGAAAAAGCAAAGGATGCCAAGACCCCAGATTTAAAAGAATTTTGGCAACGCGGACAGACCATCGTTGGTGAAGAATATTCGAAAACAGAATTTCCGGACAATCCTGAAGTAGAAGAAATTCCACGTTTTAATGGTGTAACTGCTGAAGTCTACAAAAAATTAGAGGATACAGGCCGTGAGCTCCTGAAAGCAATTGCTACTTATTTAGATCTTGAGGAAAACTATTTTGAGCAATTTGTGATCAATGGAAACTCGATCCTACGTGCAATCCATTATTTTCCGATCAATGATCCAGATGCCTTGGCTCCGGATGCCGTACGTGCAGGTGCTCATGAAGATATTAATTTGATCACCCTGTTAATTGGGGCCAGTGCCGATGGTCTGGAAGTATTGACAAAAGATGGCGAATGGTTTCCAATCAAAGCAAAAGGTGAAGATATTGTGATCAACGTAGGCGATATGCTCCAGCGCCTGACCAACAACAAGCTCAAATCAACAACCCATCGTGTGGTCAATCCTCCGCGTGAAAAAATGGGAACTTCACGTTTTTCGATCCCATTCTTTTTACACCCGAAATCGTCCATGAGTCTGGCTTCACTAGATTCTTGTATCGATGCAGAGCATCCTAAAGTATATGAAGATTATACCGCTGGCCAGTATTTAGATGAACGGCTGAGAGAGATCGGATTAAAAATGTAACCCAAAGAGCAGATCACTTGATGAGTTCGACCTTGCAATAGGCCATGGTGCACTGGACAAATTCATTCATAAAAAAGGCCAATCGATGATTGGCCTTTTTTATGAATGAATTATTTTAACTTATAGCCTACTCCTACATTCATGAAAATATTATGCAATCCAAAACTGATACTTTCAAATCCTGTCTGCATAATATTATTGAATCCGTAATCAACCTGTGCCAATCCGAAGAATTTCTGGTTAATCGCATAATGCGCCCCTAAGCTCATCCCTACATCAACACTACGTATACTTTCAGCGAAGTCATAATCGGCATTATCGACGATAATCTTATTGCCTGTCGGCTGTTCGTGTCTCAGATAGCCATTATATGCTTCTCCATAGAATTCTTTTTTTACTGCAAAAGAAATGTATGGACCAGCTTGGACGTTCCAGCGGTTTGAAATCTGATAAGTCGCCTGTACGGGAATTGACAGGTAGAGATTGTGAACTTTAGTTGTAATATCTCCAGTATAATACCCTCTTAACTCCTCTTTTGCATCATTTACGGCATTAAAGGTTGTCTTATATCCCTTAACATTCGCCTCGGTATCCATTCCTTTACCTTCAAAGGTCAAACCTAAGGACAGCCCCCAACTGGAATCAATGTGGTAATTGGCCCTTGCCCCTACGAAAAATGGAACGTTGGGATGATAACTTTTAATTTTTCTAATTTCCCGTGGCAAGGATAAAGGGGCCGCTCCTCCGATCTTCCCCCCTAGCATAACATGGAAATCCAATTTACTTCCAAAACCGTCAATGGTATGCTGAGCCTTAACCGTAGTCCCCATACAAACGATTATTGCGATCAGGATAATACTATATTTTTTAATTTTCATTACTTCTTTGTTACAATTTTGAGTTCATCTACCATTAACTTACTTCCAACAGCCCCGATAAAACTGTCTCCATATTTACTGGAGGTCATTACGATAGCAATGCTATAGTCTAAATTAGCGACATCAGTTTCATCGACTAATTCCTTATAGACAAAAGGTATTGTAAACTTCACAAAACCTACCCCTTCAGTAGCGCCACCATTTTCCAGCCGGGCAATAGCCACTATACTTGGATCCGTCAAAATATTATGCCCTGTCAAATAAGACACTTTCTTCTTTGGATCTGGTTCGGATGCCATCAGCTTCTTGCGGTTATAGAAAACAGCATAGATATCACATGAATCTTTGCTGTTCACGGGATTCAGGTTTTTATCTGTCACCTTTGCCCCTGGGCTATATTTATAGTATCCTTCCAACGTTAATGGCATTTGGTTGAAAGGCAGACCAAACTGAGTCGCAGATAAAGGATCTGATAATACGGGCCCCGTATCAAATGAACCAATAAATAGATTTCCGGCCGCTATGGGTTTTTCAAACATCGCTCCAAAAGCACCGGTAAGTTTAGTCTCCAACAATGCCGCTCTTGTCCCAGAGTATGCTTCAGTGCTCGTTTTAGTGGGATAAGATTCAGGCTCCTTTACTCCGCCTCCTAAACTCAATGTAAGTGAAAAGCTCGGATTCCCGGATGCCCAATTATAGAAATCTTGGCCATCAATCTTATTGAAGAAAATGGTATACTTGTCATCCTTATCAATGGAAAAATCCTCAAATCCATACTCCGTGGGGACAAAGCCACCATCTGTTTTTACGATTTTAACCAGGTAATTCTTCGTAAATTGCCTATCCTCAGAGGTAACTTTATAATATACGCCATTCTTTAACAATTGATCGACAATAACTTTGTTGGTATCTTGTTCACCTGATGGCATCGCCAAAGAATCTTTTAAAAGTTCAATCGAAGCCCCAGGTGTTAAATCAAAATCCATATTCAGCTTCGTAAGATCATCGATATTGGGCTGTAAATAGAGCGTAACCTGATTATTTGAAATTACGGGATTCAACAGAAATACATCTTCGGCAGTCCGAACGCCCACAATATCTGCTTCCATATTGAGCGCTTCTTCTTTTATACAACTACCCAAACAAAATAGTAGCATAAAACAAATTACCCCCCTGTAAATTCGCCTTTGTTTCATAAAATATAGAATTAGTGTAAATTAAGCATCAATGTCATTAACCTTTCCATTGAGATCTGGCAAAGCTACTACTCTCGGTTTCAAAAAAAGTCATTTCTATGACCTTTTCTTTCCTAGGCAACTAATTCTTTACACGGCAGAAAAGGATTAGCTGTTTTTGATTTCCTGTTTAACTTTTCCAGGGAGGCTTTCAACAATTAGGTTATAACTATGCAAAATAAGTTCTTCCAATGCCTTATCGTCGAGCTCCCTGTTGGCAATAACTGTATTCCAATGTTTTTTGTTCATATGATATCCCGGAAGCACGGTCTGCTCGTATCGCTCGCGCAACTCAATGGCCCGCTCCGGGTCACATTTAACATTAAATCGCAACTCATCAATCTGATCAAGGCCTACCAATAGAAAAATTTTTGCACCGACCTTAAATACCAATGTATCTGGTCCAAAAGGGGTTTCCTCAGTGACAGGCCCCAAGGCTAAACTATAATCTCTTAAATCTTCGATATTCATATGTAAATAATTTATTCGATGTTTTCATGCTACGTCAAGGACAATAAGTTGCTGTACTATCGGGCAAGAGCATTTCCTCATTTCTGTTTTTAAATCAACTGCCCGCTTAATCACTGCTAAACAGCCATATATATAAATTTGACAATAATCCATATAAATCTAACAAAACAGCCCATCAATTTAAATCTAAATTTGTAATACACTCAAAAGCAAATAGAAGCAAAATAAATAGAAACACATATTTAAATCATAAATCAACATGGGAAAATGGTATTTTAAGATCGTTATGCTTGTTATGCTATCATTATTATGTGTACAATGTAAAGGCATGGAAACAACACAGCAGGAAAACATCGTTGAGGCCGTCTCCAAAGGACAGGTTGCGGTGGTCACAAAACTCTTAGAAGCTGGCGCTGACGCCAACCAGCGAGGGGCGAACACTAAACCGTTGCTATTGATCGCAACGGAAAATAGGGATATTGAAATGGCTAAACTGCTCGTAAAGCATGGTGCCAATGTAAATAGTCAGGACAATATATTGAACAGTGCCTTTCTATATGCTGGTGCATCCGGCTATACAGAAATGGTCAAACTCTATCTTGACCATGGCGCCGATTTCAACATCTTTAACCGCTACAATGGTTCAGCACTGATTCCCGCCTGTGAGCGGGGGCATGTGGAAACTGTAAAATTACTGGCAAACACCAAGGGCTATCCTATTGATCATATCAATCGGCTGGGATGGACAGCACTTTTGGAAGCGATCATCTTAGGTAATGGAAGTCAAAAATATGTTGATATCGTCAAGATCTTACTGGAAGCCAAATGCGACCCGAATATTGCAGATCATGAAGGCGTATCGCCGTTGGAACATGCTAAACGGAAGGGTTTTACCAAAATTGTCGAAATACTGGAGGCCAATGACTAACCGGAATAGAACTAAACTATTAAAAACAGCTTTTTAAACATACAGCCTATCGGTCATGATAGGCTGTATGTTGCTATGATGTATTGTGATTTTATTTTGTCAAAAGCGCCTGGATCTCCTGCTGGATCTCCGCCCCCTTGTCCGTGTTATACCACTTCTGAATCTCTTCTTTGATTTCGGAGAACTCTTTCCCCGCTCCCTTTAAATGTAGAAACAATTGCTGGCAGGCTGCCGGTCTGGGTCCCCATACCGCCATATCCTGACCTTCCTGATTACGAATAACCAAGATTGGAATCGATTTGCCCCCATTGGTCAAATAGGATTCAATCAGAAAAGGTGCGCTGTCCCGAAGTTGAATATCCAGTGTAATATTTGGGTTTTTGGCTGCCATCTTAGCGAGCATGGGAACGGAATGCGCAGCATCTCCACACCAAGGTTCTGTAATGATAATCCAATGCTGCGGCTCTGAAACGGTCGTGATAAATTGCTGAAAATCCGCAGTAGGCTCAAAACGTTTCAACCAACGTCCCATTCTTGCCCAATTCATTTTAGTATACTGATAATATTCTTCATCCAGATAGGCGGGGTACTTTTCAGGATGATTTAAGATATCTTCAAATTGCCGTAAATACTCTTCAAATGTCATAACATCTATTTTGTGCACAAAGGTAATTTTTACTTCCAACTTTGTCAAAAATCCTTGGCCCAACAATCTGTACCAGATGTAAAAAAATACAGAAGAGTCTCACTGATTGCTGAAACACATCTAAAAGGTTCTGTTAAACGGTTATCCATAAGTGAATCCATCCTATTGGCTTTACGTAATATGCCTCAATCATGGTACATATACTAAAGATTTTACATGGATTAATGGAGAACTCATTTATCTTTGAAAGATACAATCCGTAAATGAAAAGACTAGTTCATCTCATACTATTATTTTTCGCCATCAGCAATGTCTATTCCCAGACGAGCATCAAAGGGAAGGTTCTCGATAAAGCTGACAATAAGCCACTCACAAATGCTTCTATCATTCTGTTGAACAGGGATTCTGTGCTCCGATATTTCAACAGAGCGAATGAAGAGGGAAAATTCCTGTTAAAAAATATTACCCCTGGAAGCTACATTCTCTTGGCCACCTATCCTAAGTTTGAACTTTATACAGATACCATCGAGATTGTGGATAAGGATATTGACCTGCATGACATCAAGATCAATTCCCAAAAAAATGTACTTGAAGAGGTCATCGTCACCCGCAGGCTGCCCATCACATTAAAAGGAGACACAATAGAATATGATGCAGGAAGTTTTGAAACCGAAAAAAATGCCAAGCTGGAGGATCTTCTGCGACGTTTACCTGGCTTTACGGTTTCTGGGGACGGTAATATTACTGCTCAAGGCAAGACGGTACAAAAGGTTTTTATTGATGGCGAGGAGTTTTTTGGTTATGACCCCAAAATTGCCATCCGCAATGTACGTGCTGATGCAGTGGATAAAGTGCAGCTCTATGAGAAAAAATCCGAAGAGGCTGAGCTATCGGGGATAGATGACGGTGTCAGGATCCAGACGGTCAATGTCGTTTTAAAGGAAAAAGCGAGAAAGGGTATTTTTGGAAATATGGAGGCGTTGGGCGGTACAAAGGAACTGTATGCAGGGAATTTATTTGCTGCCAAATTCAATAGAACCGAACGAGTCGGTATCACCGCCAGCCGCAACAACATGGGGAGCTCCAATGGCCGGGAGGGATCGCTACGGATGAACAACCAGATCACAGGAGAACCACTTAACACCGCCTTTGGCGCCAACTATGAGAACCAGTTCTTCAAAAAGACCTTAAAAGTAAATGCCAACTACAGTTATAACGACAACAGTAATAAGAACAGATCGGAAAACTATAATAAAAATATTTTACCCGATAATTCCATATTGGAGAAAACCAGCAAAAGCAATAACGAAAGAAGCACACGCAGCAATGGAGTCCGATCTCATTTTTCCCTTCGCCTGGATTCAACACAACATATAGACCTCCAATCCAATGGGAACTGGTCGGACAACTATGGTTTGAACTTATCTGAAAGTTTTACAGCGGATGGTTCGGGAATAGCAATCAGCAATTTCAAGGAGAATACTGAATCGACATCATCCAGTCGAAGCAATAATTTTCGATTAAACTATCGAAAACGGTTAAAGGCAGGCCGTTCTTTCAACCTCATGGTCGGGAACAATGCCAAGGAATCGGATTCGGAAAGCAAAGTAAATTCTACGACTTATTTTTATAAAAATGATAGCACAGCACGCATTAACCAAACCAGATTTGGCAAAAATAAGGGCAATGATTTCTCTTCTTCCATAAATTTCAGTAATCGAATCAATGATTTTATCAATCTTGCACTGGGTTATAGTTTCCATCACGCCAGAAGTACCAATACACAAAATGCCATAGACAATGTCACCCAGCAGTTTGATTCATTATATTCACAAAATCAGATTGATAATAACACTAACCAAGGCGTTAATATTCACTTCTCCTTTCGAAAGGAGAAGTTTGAGGTCAATTTTTCCAATCGCACATTTTACAAGAATCAGCAACTGAATGACAGTTACCGGGCAGTTGACCTTTCAAGAAATTTTTGGGACAATAATTTGAATGTTGACGCCAACTATAGAATATCGAATAGCCGTAATGTTCGTTTATCCTACCAAAGCACGAATATCATCCCTTCTTTTGAACAGCTACAACCATTGCAACCTCAAACCAACCCGCTGTTTCAACAGATCGGAAATCCAGATCTAAAACGTGCCGTAAACCATAATATCGCCGCAAACTACAATGCGTTCAGCTTACTGAAAGGGACAAACATTAATATCAATGGAAATCTATCCTTCGTGAACAACCCTATCGTAAACAAGACCACGGTACTGGAAAATTCTGCCCAGATCAGCAGCTATGAAAATTTATCTGGTAAATCCAACTGGAACAGTTCATTGAACATCAATCATATGCAACCCTTGGCTAACCGTCGGATTAACTTTAATAAAAGTGCCAATATCAGATATAACAACAGCTATAGTTACACGAAATTTGAGGGCGGTCAGTCCAAAGGTGAATTTCTCTTGAACAATGCAAAAAACATGGTTTTTACCTTGGGCTCGAGTTTAAATGAACAAAACTCAGAAGGGTTTGATTTTGACCTTTCCTGGAATACAGGAATCAATGTGCAGCACAACTCCATCAATACACAATACAATGCCACAAGTTTTGAGGGCGGTGCTTCAGGATATATCAAATATTTTCTCCCCAAAAAATTCAATATGCTGACAAATATATTTTATAGTTATACAGGCCCTACTAAACTTTACAAGAAACCGATCAATCAATTTTATACCAATATAGAACTTCAAAAGAAAGTACTGAAAGATGAAAGCATGACACTCAGCCTTAAAGCCTTTGATATATTCAATACGTTCAACAATACACGTCGGAACGGTAATGACACAAATTACGCCGAATCCGTTCTGCAGGTATTAACACAATATTTTTTGGTTGGCATCAAATGGGATTTCAATAAATACTTGGGAAAAGGAAATGATTAAAACATATTTAATTTGTATTATCTGCTGCCTACTAGGCTCATCCCTGCAGGGGCAATATGCTTATTTTGGGAATAGAGGAACCATCCATTTTGATAAGGTTACCTATACCAAGGCACGGATGCGCCAATTGTCTAATGAAATGAGTTCAAAAATGCCAGACAGGGGTGCTGGTATGATGGAGTACCTGGATAAAGTACCGGATTCGTATACTGAAAAACTGACTCTTTTCTTTGACGAACATGCCACTGTGCTCATGCAGGATGACAGTAGCGGGACGACCGCCACTAAGCGGGGAACCATGCGTAATAGAGGAAGAGGAGGCAGCAGTCAAAGGATGCGGTTCAACCAGGGTCCCAACAATAAAAATGGGAAAGTCCTGTATCAGAATTTAAAGACAAGTATGGCGGATATTCAGCTCGATATTGATGAGAAATATCTGTTATCTGAGCCTTTGGACAGTATCACCTGGCGTTTTACGGAGGAATTTCGTTCTATCGCCGGTATAAGTTGTCGAAGAGTAAATGGAGCTACGAAAGACTCCCTCTATTTGATTGCTTATTACACAGAAGAAATTCCTGTTTCAGCAGGTCCTGCGCTAAGTCATGGTTTGCCAGGCATGATACTGGGCCTAGTGATCCCGGAGATGCATATTCAATACTGGGCAACGCACATTGCGTACGGCAATAATTTAGTGCCTTCGGACTGGCGGGACAAGAAAGCCAAAAGCATGAAGTTTGGTGAGTTTACAGATCTCTTTGGCAGATATATGCCACGGAATCGCCAAAATGAGTCAGCAAAAAAAAGGATTCTGGAGCAACTTGTCTATTGAAAATGTCAGTTTGGCAGTACCTCAGGACAAATTGATGACAAATAGTGATTTTTTTACAAAACATTCGGATTGGCATAAGGGTTGATAATAGACAGATAGAATTTATTTAAGTAAAAAATTAAAATACAAGATATGTCTAAAATTATAGGAATTGACTTAGGTACTACAAACTCATGTGTCGCCGTAATGGAAGGTAACGAGCCTGTAGTAATTACAAATAACGAAGGTAAGCGTACAACGCCTTCAATTGTAGCTTTCGTCGAAGGTGGTGAACGTAAAGTTGGCGATCCAGCAAAACGTCAGGCAATCACCAATCCACATAAAACGATCTATTCTATTAAACGTTTCATGGGACTTTCATATGATGAGGCTGTAAAAGAAGCTGAGCATGTACCCTACAAAATCGTTAAAGGTGATAACAATACACCACGCGTAGAAATCGATGACCGTAAATATACTCCGCAAGAGATCTCTGCAATGATCCTTCAAAAAATGAAGAAAACTGCGGAGGATTTCTTAGGTCAAGAAGTCACTGAAGCTGTGATCACAGTACCTGCATACTTCAACGATGCACAACGTCAAGCAACAAAAGAAGCAGGTGAAATCGCTGGTTTATCTGTGAAACGTATCATCAACGAACCTACTGCTGCTGCTTTAGCTTACGGTTTGGACAAAGCACACAAAGACATGAAAATCGTTGTTTTTGACTGTGGTGGTGGTACACATGATGTTTCTGTTCTGGAGTTGGGTGATGGTGTATTTGAAGTAAAATCTACTGACGGTGATACACACTTAGGTGGTGATGACTTTGATAATGTAATCATCAACTGGTTGAATGAAGAATTCAAAAACGAAAACAATGGCTTTGACTTGAAAAAAGATCCAATGGCATTGCAACGTTTGAAAGAAGCTGCTGAAAAGGCGAAAATTGAATTATCGAGCGCAACTTCTACTGAAATCAACTTACCATACATCACGGCAGATGCAACAGGTCCAAAACACTTAGTTCGTACATTATCACGTGCTAAATTTGAGGCTCTGGCAGCTGACTTGATCAAAAGAACAATTGCCCCTTGTGAATCTGCATTGAAAAATGCTGGTTTCAGCAAATCAGATATCGACGAGATTATTTTAGTCGGTGGTTCTACTCGTATCCCTGCAATCGTTGACGCAGTAAAAGCTTTCTTCGGAAAAGAACCTTCTAAAGGTGTAAACCCTGACGAAGTTGTTGCTTTGGGAGCTGCAATCCAAGGTGGTGTATTGACAGGTGAAGTAAAAGACGTTTTATTATTGGATGTAACTCCACTTTCATTGGGTATCGAAACAATGGGTGGTGTAATGACTAAATTAATCGAAGCAAATACGACAATCCCGACCAAAAAATCGGAAACATTCTCTACTGCTTCTGACAACCAACCATCTGTGGAAATCCACATCTTACAAGGTGAGCGTCCAATGGCAAGCCAAAACCGTACAATCGGCCGTTTCCATTTGAACGACATCCCACCTGCACCGCGTGGAGTTCCTCAAATCGAAGTTACTTTCGATATTGATGCCAACGGGATCATCAAAGTATCTGCAAAAGATAAAGCAACCGGTAAAGAGCAAAACATCCGTATTGAAGCTTCTTCAGGTTTGTCAGATGATGAAATCAAACGCATGAAAGAGGAAGCTGAGGCAAATGCTGATGCTGACAAAAAAATGAAAGAAGAAGCTGACAAAGTAAATGCAGCTGACGCCTTGATCTTCTCAACTGAAAAACAATTGAAAGAATATGGTGATAAAATCTCTGCAGACAAAAAGGCTCCTATTGAAGCTGGACTGACTAAATTGAAATCTGCATATGAAGCCAAAAACTTCGCAGAAATCGATGCAGCTTCTGCTGAATTGCAAAATGCTTGGAATGCAGCTTCTGAAGAAATGTATGCGGCTTCTCAAGGTGGTGCGCAACAACCCCAAGGAGATGCTGGTCAAGCACAAGGTGGAAACCAAGGTGGTGATGATGTAACTGACGTAGATTACGAAGAAGTAAAATAATCATCCCTCCTGATAAATAAAAAAGCTCCGAGCGTTCTCTGCTCGGAGCTTTTTTATTTATGGGACATATAGCGATCTATTTCTTTGAGAAGATCCTAATATGTACCACTATTTCCGATAATGGCTCATTATGCCTTTGTCTAATATCGCCCAAATGCCAGCTGGCATACCCGCATGCTTCAAGGCAGTATTGGTCCAAGTATTACATGAATAGAATAAGCTATAGGATCCTTTGGCCTCATAAAAGGCATCTGAATCATCATATTGCGCATCGGTATCTACCAAAACTGTCCTTCCGTCCTTCCAATCTAAAGAATCGCGGATATACTTCACTAGTTCTTTGTACTGTTGCGGACTGATTTTATACCCAAAGCACAATTCATTTTCTTGCATAAAGTTATAATATGTTACGTGGATAGCAGACTCACCCAATCCAAATGCAGCCACCAAGGCCGTGGATGCCTTTAGATCCTTCCATTCTGGTGTATCTAAATAAAAACCTTTATCTCCCCAACCAATACCAACATACTGGTATCCCGATTTTTTTCCTACCGTGTTTGTATAAGGAAACAGGTGCGTCCAATCCATCTCTTCATGGATGACAGGCAATATAATATCGGTATGAACCCCATTGGATTTCACATATACCTGTACTGTTCTATCAGAAATTGTCTCCCTGCCAGAGACCGGAATTCTCGATAGTATATATTCGGCAACAATATAAAGCACACAAAAACCTAAAAATCCCAAAATAATATAACCGAACATCTTCGCTACTTTTTTCATCTTTAAACGATTATTGACGGACATTTTCAAGCTAACTTTAGCCGGATATCTCCACCCACAGCCCCATATATAATGGCATAAAGACATTGACATCGATCCATGATCTCTATTCCAGATTTATAAACATAAAAAAAACCTGTATTGCTTACAATACAGGTTTAATATAAGCTATTTCTTCTAGCTCTTAAAATAACTTCTCTGGATACACACCATCTGCAACCAATTTAGAGATTGATTCTTGCACAATGGGCTTGTCTTCTTTGTAAGTAACTCCAAACCATTTGGATGAGGTAGGGATGACTTTGAAATCAGCCATTTTATGTTTTACCATATAATCTGGAACAGAAGGGATAAAGAACTCTGCTTTTACATTCTCCTTATTTTCTTCAACAAAAGCAGGAAACATCGTCTGTGCGACATCAAATATCTTTGGCGTAAAGCCCCAGAAGTTCATCGAAACACGGGTCTGTGGATCCAAATCATGCTCCACACCATTTTCTTCGTATACGATTTTACGGCTATCGCCTTCACCTTTATAATATATATTTGTACGTTCCGTTACACTTTCCATGTGTCCCGAAGGGCTGACTTCACATACACCACGTGATACATAACCGTAGTCAGACATGGTATTTCCTACCTGGAAGCCCATCAAGGACATTTGTTGATCTGAAACTTCAGTCGTTAAAAATTCGGCCATTTTTTGAAAGGAGTCCGAGCCATAGAAATCATCCGCATTGATGACACAGAAAGGTTCATTCACTTTATCCTTAGCACTCATCACGGCATGTGCGGTACCCCAAGGTTTTGTTCTTTCAATGACATGATTGACGCCAAATTTTGTTAAATCGAAATCCTGAAATGCGTAGTCCACTTCGATCTTACCTTTCAACTTTTCATCAAACACTGCTTTCATTTTATCCAGGAATTCTTCACGGATAATGAATACAACTTTTCCAAATCCTGCACGAATGGCATCATAGATTGAATAGTCAATAATTGTCTCGCCGTGTGGGCCAAAACCATCTACTTGTTTTAAAGAACCATACCGGCTAGCCATTCCTGCTGCCAAAATCAAAAGGGTTGGTTTACTCATATTTAAATTGTATTAATAGAACTTTCTTTTCGTCCTCAAACTTAGCTAAATTTGCCTGTAAAAGCAAATATATAGGCCTTTCTCTCCACGTTGGAAAGGCTCTGACCTACGAAAATATTTCAAAAAAATCAGCGTTATTTCTTCTTCAAAAATGCATTTAATAATCCTGTTGCCAATTTCCCTAAGAACTTGGCTCCTTCCCTGGCTAAAGTTGTGGTCGCTGTTCGCTGGGCCGCCTCCAAGGGGGTCTGTCTTCTCGAAGTCGGTCTACTTGCTTTAGCAGCTTCTTTTTCTGCTGCTGCACGTTGCTGCTCCTGTGCAACGACCTGCATTTTCTCATCAACGATCTCCGCTGCAGAACGGTTTTCCTGTCTTTCGTGATACTTTGCGTTTAAATCGGACTGATCAATAATCTGCTTGACTGTTGCCTCATCTGCAGGTCCCATCACTGCACGTGCAGGAACTAAATGAGTTGCGACCACCTCTGTCGGAATCCCTTTATCATTCAGTACGGTAATTAATGCCTGACCTGTACCTAGCGAAGTTAAGATTTGATCAATCTCATAAAAATCGGATTTCGGATAGGTTTTTACTGTTTTTTTCAGATTTTCAGCATCATTGGGAGTAAAGGCACGCAAGGCATGCTGCACACGGTTCCCCAATTGTGCCAATACCGATTCGGGAATATCAGTAGGCGATTGTGTACAGAAGAATACCCCAATACCTTTAGAACGGATAAGACGTATGATCTGATCTACTTGAGACAGGAATGCTTTCGATGCACCATTAAAAAGAAGATGGGCTTCATCAAAGAAAAACACCAATTTCGGTTTATCAAGATCTCCTACCTCGGGCATATTTTTAAATAATTGGGCAAGTAAACTCAATAAAAAAGTAGAATACAATACCGGCTGATCCTGCACATCAGAGATGTTCAGTAAACTAATCATGCCCCGGCCATCGACCTTCTGGAACAAATCATTGATATCAAACTCTTTCTCGCCAAAGATGTGTGCCAGTCCCTGCTGCTCCAAAGCAACAATTTTACGGAGAATTGTTCCAGAACTCGCTGAACTTATTTTACCATAATCATTTTTAATCTCTTCACTTCCGGGCCCGTCCGACAGATAGGTCAGCAGTTTTTTTGTATCCGTAAAATCAATCAAAGGCATTTGATTGTCCTGTGCATATTTGAACATAGCTGCCAAAACACCGGTCTGTGTCTCATTGAGTTCCAGAATCCTTCCGAGTAAGACAGGTCCAAAATCCTCGACAGTAATGCGCATCGGAATCCCCTTGTTTCCCGACAATGAAAAGAGTTCGACCGGGAAGCTTGCTGGTTCAAACGGTATACCAACAGCATTTCCACGGTCGGTCAGCGCTTGATTTGTTGTCCCCGGCATAGCCAGTCCTGAAAGATCCCCTTTTACATCCAACATAAATACGGGTACAGCGGCATCTGACAGCTGTTCGGCAATCAACTGGAGTGTTCGGGTCTTACCCGTGCCTGTGGCTCCAGCAATCAGACCATGTCGGTTCATCATTTTCAAAGCTAAGTTCACTTTTGCCTCAGCTAAAATCTCTCCATCCAGGATACCGGCCCCCAAGTATATAAATGCCCCTTTGGGGTTATAAGAAGCTTGGACCTTTTCGATAAATTGTTCTTTATTTGCCATAAAAAAGGCTTAATATTTGTGTTTGTATACTCAATTGAAACCCTGTAAAAAATAATCTTTCCGTCACAATTTCGTGCCAAAATTCATTTTTTATGCACTATTAATTTGAATTTAACATAGAATTACTATTTTTACGATGATAAAACAATACGATTAAAGGTAATAAAAAATGTTAAATAAGAGATTTAGATTCATGGCTGCATTTTTATGTGCACTCATCTTTTTCACAAAGATGGCCATCTCTATATCGCCTATTTTTTCTGACAGTTTAGACCAAAATACAATCTTACAAATTGTTTTACAGCTTGAGATTGAAAACAATAATGGCGCAAGCAGTGACACCCTTGAAACTGCCTCAAAATTCTTCAATACAAAAACAGATGAATCTATTGTATTCGAAACTATTCTCGTTGAGAACCAAGGAAAACAAAAGAACTATCTTAAAAATGAGAAAAGCATTTTAGCTTTTCATCCTACGGTTCCAACACCGCCTCCTAACTGTTAATAAATACATCCCTTTGGGATGTAACCCATTTATCCCCATGCTGTATCCAGCATGTGCGGTTCTTATTGATTTTTCAGAATGCTCCGTCCATTATAGACAGCAAGGCTTTTAATCGGTATGACTTGACTAATCCGATTGTACTGAAGCGCTGATCCGATATATTCGAGCTCAATACATTAGTGTTGGGTCTGGAGACTTCATGAAAATTTTATTTACAGATAAACACAAATTTTATGTTTGGAACTCGTACGTCTGCTTTTCTGAAACTTTCGAAAAGAGACTTAAAATATGACTTCCCTGCTAGTGTTGTGGTGTTTTTGGTGGCACTTCCATTATGTTTGGGAATTGCAATGGCCTCCGGTGCGCCATTGTTTGCAGGATTATTGACTGGTGTAATTGGAGGAACTGTTGTCGCTTCAATCAGCAAATCACCACTCAGTGTAAGTGGACCAGCTGCTGGTCTTACCGTAATTGTCTTGGGCGCTATTCAGAGCCTTGGGGCTTATGAAACATTTTTACTCGCCGTTGTCATTGCTGGCGTGATACAGGTTATTTTAGGCATACTTAAAGCTGGTATGATCGGAAACTATTTTCCTTCAGCTGTGATTGTAGGCATGCTGGCAGCGATTGGTATTACGATTATTATGAAACAGATCCCCTTAGCTTTAGGCATGATGGAAACCCATGCTTTTGAATTGGACAACGGACATGGTATTGGTGCTTATTTTGACACCATGGCTTCCGCCATTAACTTTGGGGCATTGATTATCTGCGCATTGTCCTTGGCAATTCTAATATTCTGGCCTTCTATTCCCAAGCTCAATAAAGTTCCTGCTCCTTTGGTTGTGGTTATCGTAGGTGTAGCTTTGGCCTATCTCTTTAATGGTTCTTCCTTCCAGCTGCACGACAAACAGTTTGTGCTGGTTCCAATTGTCGGATCATTCACAGAGTTTACAGGATTATTTACCTTACCGGACTTTACACAGGTAATCAATAAGGAGGTTTGGATCGTTGCATTCACCATCGCCATTATTGCCAGTCTGGAGACCTTGTTGAGTATTGAAGCTGTTGATAAGATCGATCCATACAAGCGCAACACACCGACCAATCGTGAGCTCATGGCTCAGGGAATTGGTAATATGACCAGCGGGCTTTTAGGTGGCTTACCCCTGACCTCTGTGATCGTGAGATCTTCAGCAAATGTCAATGCTGGTGGTAAGACAAGGCAATCGGCTATCCTACATGGTATTTGGCTGCTTGCAGCAATGTTAGCAATTCCAAGCTTATTGAATATGATCCCACTGGCCTGCCTAGCTGCGATTCTATTGCATACGGGTTATAAGCTGGCTAAACCAAGTTTATTTACATCCATGTATAAGAAAGGCTTGGACCAGTTTATCCCATTTTTTGTTACGATTGTAGCGATTGTATGTACTGACCTACTGATGGGTGTTGGCATTGGCATCGTGGTGGCAACATTTTATATTCTAAAAGCCAACATGAAAAATGCTTTTAAATATAACATAGAAAGGGAAGAAGAGGAGGACAAGGCCGTCATTACACTGGCAGAAGAAGTCTCGTTTTTGAATAAAGTTCCTATCCAACAGAAATTGTATAGTTTGCCAAAATCTGTAAGTAAAATACGTATAGACGGGACATTTAGCAAATTTATCGACAAAGATGTCATTGAAGTGATCAAGGACTTTGAACAGAATGCGAAAAGTAAAGGCAAAGAAATAGAGCTTTTACAGGTCGTATATAAAAAATAAATTGTTTCACATGAACAATTTATTTAGACATTTGTATTATATAATTAGGAAATTGAAAAAATAGCCTTAGTGGCAAAAGTGAAACAAATAAATATGGAAAATAAAGATTTAAAAATAGGATTTGACAATATCATTAAAGGAAATCAAGAATGGATGGAGTTTGTAAAAAATGACTCAACAGGACGTTTCCAACAACTTGCTAAAGGTCAAAATCCTGAAATTCTTTGGATAGGTTGTGCAGATAGCCGTGTACCGGCCAATGAGCTGACGGGTACAAAACCCGGAGAGGTTTTCGTTCACCGTAACATTGCCAATATGGTTGTTCACTCTGACATGAGCTTACTTAGTGTACTGGATTATGCGGTCAATGTATTAAAAGTAAAACAAATCATTGTTGCGGGACATTACGGATGTGGTGGCGTGGCCGCTTCTTTGAGCCGTACCCAATATGGCATTATTGACAACTGGCTAAGCCATATCAAAGATGTTTATCGCTTGCATAGTGCTGAGATCGATAGCATCCAAGATCCAGAGAAAAAAGCCGACCGCCTCGTGGAGCTCAATGTTCATGAGCAGGTATTTAATCTTTGTACCACCTCAATTATTCAAAATGCATGGAAAAATGGGCAGGCACTTGCTGTCCATGGAATGGTGATCAACATCGGTACAGGCGAGCTGATCGATCAGGGTTGCACATTTACAAATAACGAATCCCTTGGAAAGGTGTTCGCTTTCAAATAGTAACAAATCGGTAAAAAGGGACAGCTAGCTGTCCCTTTTTTATTTCGGTTTACATTTACTAATTAGGGGCATATAGACTTTTTTTTCGTACTGCCATTGTCTTTTCCAGACTGATATCTCCACTCTCCTAGCTAATATCTCACTTCTAATAATTAACTTTGTATTATGAGTGAAGAAAAGTCATTAAATTTTATCGAGGAAATTGTCGAAGAAGATCTTCGTACAGGAAAACATGGCGGACGTGTATTGACACGTTTTCCTCCTGAGCCAAATGGTTACCTCCACATTGGTCACGCCAAATCCATCTGCTTGAATTTTGGATTAGCACAGCAGTACAACGGCAAGACTAATCTCCGCTTTGATGACACGAACCCTGTCACCGAGGACACTGAGTATGTTGAAAGTATCAAAAAAGATATTCAATGGCTTGGATTCCAGTGGGCAGAGGAATTATATACTTCAGATTATTTTGAGACCCTATACAATTATGCCGTTTCCCTCATAAAAAAAGGACTGGCATATGTCGATGACAGTACAGCAGAGGAGATTGCTGCAGCCAAGGGAACGCCCACTGAACCTGGTATTCCGACGCCATATCGCGATCGGACTGTAGAAGAAAATTTAGTCCTATTCGCAGATATGCGTGCAGGAAAATATAAAGATGGAGAAAAAGTACTTCGTGCTAAAATAGATTTAGCCAGCCCGAACATGCATATGCGTGATCCGCTGTTATATCGTATTAAACATGCACATCATCACAGGACAGGTGACCAATGGTGTATTTATCCCATGTATGACTTTGCGCACGGGCAATCGGATTCTATTGAAAAAATCACCCATTCGATCTGCACATTAGAGTTTATCCCGCATCGTCCTCTTTACGACTGGTGCATTGACAAACTGGAAATTTTCCCGTCAAAACAATATGAATTTGCCCGCTTAAATATGACTTATACGGTCATGAGCAAGCGTAAATTGCTGCAACTGGTTAATGAAAAATTTGTTGAAAGCTGGGATGATCCACGCATGCCAACAATCTCTGGGCTAAGAAGAAGAGGTTACACACCGGCCAGTATTCGGAATTTTTGCGATAAGATCGGCGTTCAAAAGCGTGAAAACATGATTGATGTCAGTCTTTTGGAGTTCTGTATCCGAGAGGACCTCAATAAAACTGCCTGGCGCAGAATGGCTGTGCTTGACCCGATAAAGCTCGTGATCACCAACTATCCGGATGGACAAGTGGAGGAACTAGTCGGCGAGAATAACCCTGAAGTAGAAGGTGGTGAAGGCTCACGTTCTATTCCATTTTCAAAAGAACTTTGGATCGAACGCGAGGACTTTATGGAAGATGCTCCAAAAAAATTCTTTCGCCTGGGCCCTGGACTTTCAGTACGTCTGAAACATGCTTACATCGTAACCTGTCATGACTTTGTGAAAGATGAAAATGGAAAAGTAACAGAAGTACACTGTACCTATGTTCCAAATTCCAAATCTGGGGAGGACACTTCAGGATTGAAAGTAAAAGGAACGATTCACTGGATCTCTGTTCCGCATGCCAAAGAAGCTGAAGTGAGGTTATATGACAGATTATTCAATGATGAAAACCCTGCAATAGCAGAGGATTTTAAAGCATCCATAAATCCTAAAAGCTTACAGGTGATAGAACGTGCTTATATTGAACCAGACTTGGCCAATGCCGTGCCTGGGAAAGGGTATCAGTTTATCCGTTTAGGATACTTCACCTTGGATACACACTCCACGCCCGCACATCTTGTATTTAACCGTACAGTCACATTAAAAGACTCTTGGGGAAAAGAGGTGAAAAAGAACGCTTAAACATTATTTTCTATATAAAAAAGGCCGGAATCAGTTCCGGCCTTTTTTATATAGAAAATGGATATTGTCATCTGCTCGACACCGCCAATCTTGCCGTATTAACACCCTTTCAGCCTCAGCAAAAATCCATATCCGGAATCTACCCTGCCCCCATTCTATTTCAAAAAAAGCATAAGTTATAAAGTTACTGCATTTACTTTCGGCATCATATTGTCTCATTCATTTATCCAGTTGTTATCGTCACTCTTTTGCGAGGGTATTACCTCTAGTTTTATGCTATACAAATACCCTTCATAATATGAAAAAGTTATTTTTAATTGCACTCACACTTACCCTAGGCGCCTTAAGCCTACAAGCTCAAACTATCCCCAGCCAGCGCTGGCAAATGAGACTCAGAGGTGTAGCGGTCATGCCCACCGAATCGGCCACCATCAATACCATTGGCGGCAATATCAACATCAACTCGAAGTTTATTCCTGAACTGGACTTCACTTACTTTTTTACAAAAAACATTGCGGCTGAACTTATTTTAGGAACGACAAAACATAAAGTCCATACCAGGGGTTCAGATCTAACGGCAATTGGCGGTAGCTCATCCTCAAACGTGGACCTGGGCAGCGTATGGCTATTGCCTCCGACACTGACAGCACAATATCATTTTTTCCCAGACGGTCCTATAAAACCATATGTTGGCGCTGGGATAAATTACACCATATTCTACAATGTAGATGCAGGATCAACAGTAAAAAATGTGCAATACGATAATGCATTCGGTTTTGCGACTCAATTGGGAGTCGATTTTAAATTATCTGACAAGTATTTCCTGAATTTAGATGCCAAATACATTCTCTTACAAACAGATGTCAATGTTGACGCATCAAACCTTGCTCCTAACTTATCCATTCCCGCAAAAGTCGACATCAATCCTTTTCTGCTGGGTTTTGGAATCGGCATGAGATTCTAATATTTGGCTCATTTTCCTATCCTATATGTATCGAGGCCCCTTCCTATATGTGGAAGGGGCCTCATCTGATTTTCCTGATCAATGGCTCATTTGTCAGATTCTTCCAAAGCTCCATTAATAAAATTCATCCGGAAGACTATTTATTCTATACCATACCAATTTTGATACTGCTGCCTCATGCCCTCGACACGTGCAAACCTTTTGGTATCCTTCGTTTCCAATAGAATAGCTCGATAACGATCGACAGAGTCTAATCCAATCTGAATATCATTCCATTCGAAGCTCAAGTTTTTCTTATCTGTCACTAACTGATGGAGGTATTCCATCTGTTCAGCAACATAGTCGAGATTGCGGTCCACCATGTTATTAGCCAGCTGCTGTTGGCCCGACCGATACAGACTATCGATAATATCGACATGGTTGATTGCATCTGACATGGCATATACCCGATCCGGCAATTGATCATATGCTTTTTTTGCTACCTCCCCAGCCTGTTTGACCTGACCATTCGCTAAGAGCAGTCGTGCAGCTTTTCCAAAGATGTCCCGGGCATACATGCCTGCAAAACGGAAAGAGTCTGTATCCAAATATTGAGCATGCTTCATATTACCCCAATGATACGTATGCATAATATTGTTATATAGAGCTTCAATATTAATCAATGATGCCTGTTCACTTAATTTTCCCATCGACTTGTCTGCAGTAGCAATAGGCATCAATCGAGAGGTAAAACCTTCATTGACCAAATATTTATCCAATCCCAGTTTAATATCGCTCGGAAGCATATTTGAAAAGTATACAGGCCTCTCCCAATGGTTATTTTCAAGCACGGATAACAAGGTTAAATCTGCCCTGGTCAGATGATCATTCGGGATCTCCCATTCCATGGTAGACACAATAGCGTTCTGCAGATAAGCCGGAACAGCCTTTTTCTTAACGACCTCATCTTTATCAACGCGCAATTGGACTCGCTTGGATGGAAAATAGTTTTCCATATCCCCTGAATTCAATTGAACTTTATATTCGGGATCATCCGAAGTGACAAACTGTAATAACTGCTGTATATCGACCGCTTTATCAAGTTGTCTATCCACAAAAGGAATATAATCACGAACTCCTTTTTTCGTTTTTTCAGCGGGGATCATTACTGGTAGACCTGCTGCTTGATATGTTGGTTGCTTAGCCTGTTGCATATACCAGTCCCCAGTAAGGTAACTTAAAACGACAATACGAACATCTGGGCGCACCCCTTCCACTTCCTGTAAATACCACAAAGGGAATGTATCGTGATCACCATAAGTAAATAAGATCGCATTTGGGGCGCAGGCTTCGAGGTAATTAAGCGCCACATCTCTCGCCAATGATTTTTCAGAACGGTTATGATCGTCCCAATTCTGATGAACTAAAATAATTGGTCCACTCAATAAAGCAAATGATAAACCTGTCGCCAAGGCATAGCGGGTCCGAGCAAAACGCTGAAGGAACCGAACGAGTGCAATTGTTCCCAAACCGACCCAGATCGCAAAAGTATAAAAAGAGCCCACGTAGGCATAATCCCGTTCGCGCGGTTGCATTGGTGTCTGGTTGAGATAAACAACGATCGCTATTCCTGTAAAGACAAAAAGCAAGGTTAATACAACCGTATAAGGTTTATTGTTTCTATACAACCAAATTGCACCGGCTATTCCCAGCAATAAAGGCAAGAAAAAATAAGTATTCCGGCTCGGATCATGCTCTTGTGAAGGCGAAAGTTTATCTTGGCCACCTAGGCGCCAATTATCCATTGCTTTAATCCCAGATAACCAGTTACCCTCGCTATAAGTTCCATATCCCTGCTTATCATTCTGCCGGCCCACAAAGTTCCACAAGAAATAACGGGTATACATCTCTCCCAGCTGAAAATTGAAGAAGAATTTAAAATTATCCGAGAACCGTGGTTGTTGACCTTCTTGTAGGTTGAGATAATTTCTATAATAAGCTTGATGATTTTCATCTTGGCTATATATACGCGGGAAGAAGGTCTCTTTATCAAATTTGTACCTATCCACCTGTGTGAACGGTGTATAGGTGGATTCATCTTTTCTATAACTAGTCCTACTTTCCACTCCAACTACCTGTGAATCATAATAGGGACCTTTGAGCAGCGGTTCGCGGATATACTGCTCCCGTCCCAGGTATCCTAAAAAAGAAAACACATTATCTGGCGCATTATTATTCAAGGAAGGATTCGCTTTACCTCGAATCATGACCATGGTATAAGAGCTATAACCAAATAGAATAAAACAAAAGACCAATAAGGCTGTATTGAGTGTATATTTTTGCTTTTTATAAGAATAAAATAAGCCATAAACAATTGCACCGACCAATATGAGGCATAAAAACAATATTCCAGAACCAAACCCTAACCCTAAAGAGTTCACAAATAAAAGATCTACTTTGGAAGCTATGCCGACCAACCATTGAATAATCCCCCACAGAACTGCCCCCAGGATCAACACACCTAATGCAAAGGCCTTTATAGTGCCTTTAACATTTATTTTGGTTGTTTTTCTAAAATAGACAACCATTGCTATAGCTGGGATTGCCAAAAGATTCAATAGATGGACTCCTATCGAAAGCCCCATAACGAAGGCAATAAAAACCAGCCAACGGTCGCTTCCTTCTTCATCCGCACGTACTTCCCATTTTAGAATTGCCCAAAAAACAACGGCTGTACACAATGAAGACATTGCATATACTTCGGACTCTACAGCCGAATACCAAAATGTGTCGCTGAAGCCAAATGCCATAGCGCCAACTACACCAGCCCCAAAGATCTGGAGATAAGCCGATAATGGAACTTGTTTTTGCTTGCTGACAATCTTCCTGGCGATTGCTGTTATCGTCCAAAACAGGAAGGTAACTGTAAGACCACTGCAAATTGCTGAACCGATATTCATCCAGTAGGCAACCCGTTCAGGATTAGCCATAGCGAAATTGGAAAATATATTCTGAATAAGAAGAAACAGCGGAGCTCCCGGTTGGTGTGCCACTTCCAATTTATACGCACAGGCAATAAATTCACCACAATCCCACCAACTTACCGTTTTTTCTACTGTAGCCACATAAACTAAAGTAGCGACAAGCCCGCATATCAAGCCAATAAGAGAGTTTAATCTACTATATGTCATAAGTCAATAGGTTTATGTTTAATTTTTTTTAAACATTTTAAATTAAGCAGTTATATTGATTTGATCATGTTAATTAACACTATTTAACATGGCCCTAAGACTAGAAATATGCTCTTTAAAGCCGATGGATATTAGGAGAAAGGGAGCGGATGCCTTTATGAAAAGCGAAGTTATGTGGTCTTATCAGCGGGAGGTGTTATAGGTGCACAAGCTTCTCCTGGTCAGTAAATGGACGATAAAAGACGGGGGCTTTTTACCCCGTCTTTTATCGTCTTAAGCTAATTTTTCAACAATCTTTTTCGTAGGGCCAGGATTACTCATCGTGTAAAAATGTAAGACTGGTGCGCCAAACTTGATCAGCTCCTGGCATTGTTGTACCAGCCACTCCTCTCCGACCTGCCGTACCTCAGCATTGGTCTTACATGCGGCAACGGCATCACTCAATTCTTCGGGAATATCCAAATGGAAAATCCTTGGCAAGGTTACCAATTGCTTTTTTGTTGTTAAAGGTTTAAGTCCAGGGATAATAGGAACATGGATTCCATTATCTCTGCATTTTGTGACAAACTCTTTATATTTCTCCACATTAAAGAACATCTGGGTCACGATAAACTCAGCGCCCATATCGACCTTCTGTTTGAGATACTTAAAGTCCGTATTAAAATTAGGGGATTCGAAATGTTTCTCAGGATAACCAGCCACACCTATACAAAAATCCGTTTTTTCTGATGTCACGATATCTTCATGGAGATACTTTCCTTTGTTCATATCAGTGACCTGTTCCAATAGGTCTGTGGCAAAGGAATGCCCTCCTTCTGTGGGAATAAAATCCGCATCACCTTTGCGGGCATCACCGCGTAATACCAAGACATTATCAATACCCAGAAAGTTCAGGTCAATCAATGCATTTTCGGTTTCTTCCTTGGTAAATCCTCCACAGATCAAATGTGGAACCGCATCCACTTTATATTTATTCATGATAGCAGCGCATATCGCTACTGTTCCGGGACGTTTGCGGTAGGAGACTCGTTCTAATAATCCACTTGCATGCTCCTTGTAGATATAATCCTCACGATGGTAAGTCACATCAATAAAGGGAGGATTAAATTCCATCAGCTCATCCATGGTTTTAAAAATACTTTGGATACCCTGTCCCTTGGCAGGAGGCAATAGCTCAAAAGAAAATAATGTTTTTCCTTTTGCATTCTGGATATGATCGGTAATCTTCATTAAAAAACTGTTTTTAGTTTGGTTGGCTTACATCGAAACGCACAAGTCGAGGCTTTGTCTATCTACATGTAACTTATCTTTCCCACATGGAGCAGGGTAGAATTTAGCACCTTGAACAATACAGGTTGCTAAGGCTTCATTGGGTCTAGTCCCTCGGCCTTTCTCTATAAGCGTTGCTAATATCGTTTTAAAAAACCAAAAGACAAAAATATTTTTACGAAAATCTAAAAATAACATGTCCCGCAATAAAGAGACTTTGATGTTTTTAGCAGAACTATTCTTGGGCCGCCAGGCTGGTACGTAGATTTTTTAAATGAAATGTGATAAGGAGAAGCCCCGTCACCTGATACTTTTCTTTTTGTCCTCCTTTAAATCCGTCCAAAAGGTATTTATAGGCGACAGCAGCATTTTCTTTATTATAAAACAGCTCTTTCCACGCGTTAGGAACATCGTCCCATTCTTTTAAAAAAATCCCATTCTCAGCATAGATAATCGGAGATTCAATCGCATCCATTTTATAATCACGATGAATGCCAGCGTTTGAAATATGCTGGAAATAGGCAATTGAATAGTCCAAAAAATTCAGTACACGGGACTTCACTTCCCGTTCCGTTTCAGCGCGTATGGGAATATTACGCCACATATTGACTTCATGGTCAAATTTACTTGGCGTTTCGCGTAAAGGGGTCTTATCTAAAACTAGATTGATATAAAGAGGTTCTGTATTGGGTACATGAGCAGAGTTGAAAGATGAAAAAACACCTTTTAGTTGAACGAAGTCCTGTTTGACCTGAATGATCTCCAATGAAAGAGAACCTTTTTCCGGATCTTTTAGCTCGATCCTGCCGTTCTCAAATCGATAGGTACCATGAAGCAAAATATCATCAATGGCCAGCACAAATTTCTCCTGATCACGCAAGGCAAGAAAAGAGCGATGATAATACGGATTATCACAATATGTATCCGGTTCGGCATCCTGTGGTTTCTCTTCTCTCGTCCTAAGATAAACCTCATCTGTATAGCCACAGATGACTTGGTAATTCCCTACCGGAAATGCTTTCCTTTCTCCTAAGAAAGAACAGGCCGACAAGCATACTATTGAAATGAGTAGCAATATTGATTTCAAAATAGTCAAGTTATAGCAGTCAAGAATCTCAGTAATCTAAAACCAAGATAAAAAATTAAGCCAATAAAGTGTACTATTTGTTTGAATCCACCAATATGAGATTACTCTTTGTACAGATCCACCAGACCTTCTGGCAGCTCGACCTCGATAACCTCTTCTTCGCCATCGATACCCAATATCAGGTCATCCGACAGTGGAAACATCAACTCTTTGCCTTCCATATCAACTGTAGCAACAAATTGCTGCGGAAATTCCTGTACATCAATAATTTCCCCCAATTCACCATGATTTTCATCGATGACCAGAAAACCGATTAAGTCTGTATATCGAAAGTCATCCGGATCACGTTCTGGCATTTTATCATTAGGAAGGTAGATTTTTTTGCGCACCAGTGCCTGTGCTTTATCAATATGATCCACATCTTCGAATGTAACATAGGCCGTACTATTTTTTTGCAGTTTTATGGTATCTACAAAATACGGCACGAGCTTTTTGTTCATTTCCAAAAAAACGACATCCATATCTAAGCCCTCGTAGTCTTCAAATTCAAAAAACACCTGCATTTCTCCTTTCAGGCCTCTTGTTTTACTGATATAACCGATGTAAAAGCTTTGATCAATAGTCATATTTTAGTATTGAGATATTCGTAATAGGATATTTTCTAATTTTACTTTTTAAAGTACCCGACAGTGAGTAAAAAAAGCCGGCTCAGGATTGAGTCGGCTTTTTCGAATACTTTATGAAAGAATTAACCTTCAGTTTCTTCTGATGCAGGAGCTTCAGTCTCTTCAGCAGCAGGTTCTTCTTCCGCTACAGGAGCATTTTTAGCAGCTACAGCAGCAGCTTTTTCTTCTTTTTTCTTAGCTTCAGCAGCTAGAGCAGCTTTTTTAGCTTCAGCTTTTGTCTGCGCTAGACCATCTTTTTTACCAGTGATTCGAGCTTCTTGAGCTTCAGTCCAAGCTGTAAATTTAGCTTCAGCAGCAGCCTCATCAAAAGCACCTTTTTTCACACCACCTTGAAGGTGTTTTTTGTAAAGAACGCCTTTGTAAGAAAGGATAGCACGAGCTGTGTCAGTTGGTTGAGCTCCCTTATTCATCCAATCCAAAGCTTTTTCAAAATCCAAAACGATAGTTGCTGGATTAGTGTTTGGATTGTAAGAACCGATACGTTCGATGAATTTACCATCACGTGGAGCGCGAGAATCCGCTACGACTACATGGTAAAAAGGACGTCCTTTTTTACCATGTCTTTGCAATCTGATTTTAGTTGCCATTTTTTAATTTTATTTTATGTATTCAACATATCCCCCGAGCTTCATGCTAGAGGGGACGCAAAGATAAGTATTAAAAAGAAAAAATGAAAACAAAAAAATGCTTATTAACTCATCTTCAGAAAAAAACAGCATTTGCCATTCGTGTCAGTTCGGTATCATATGTAGTTTTTTACCCTTAATCATTAACGGCAAATAAAGTGAGACCAAGCGGCCCTCTGATCAAAATGATTATAGGCCTAAGAGATGGAATAGCTTATAGTAGGATCCTGAAGATGAAATATAGGCTGGTAAACTAAATTTTTTGTCAATTCACTTTTTACTTTCTACCTTCATTCTATGAAATCTGTTGCGCCATTAAAAATTCTTAAAGCTTCGGCTGGTTCAGGAAAAACCTTTAGCTTAACATTACACTATCTGACCTTGTTACTTTCCAATGAAAATAGCTACAAAGAGATACTGGCTGTAACGTTCACCAACAAGGCGACTGCGGAGATGAAGGAAAGGATACTCTTCGTACTTCAAGGCCTAGCAACTGGAGACCCTAATCCTAAAATTGAAGATTTCAGAAAATTATTGCTACTGCAACAACCTGACTGGTCCCCCTATCTTATCCAAGAAAAGTCTTACCGTGTCTATCGGCGCATCCTCCATGATTATAGCCACTTTACAATTAGTACAATTGATGGTTTTTCACAGAAAGTCATCCGCGCTTTTACCTATGAGCTCAATCTTGATGCCGCCTATAAAATCGAGATGAATGTCAATAAGGTGAAAAACGATTTGACCATCATGCTCAATCAACTACTTGATGAGCGACCTGACCTGCTAGACTGGATCATTGCCTATGCAGAGAAAAAGATCGCAAAAAATGAAAACTGGAACTACCGGCAGCAGTTAATGGGGCTTGCTAGCTTGATTTTTTCTGAAAATTTTCAGGAGTTTGACGGGTATATCAACTCAGCAAACCCAAAGGAGGTTTTCAATCTCTTAAATCAAGAAATAGAACAAAAGATAAAATCTTTTACTGAAGCACTCGCATTGGCGATCGAAACCTTCAGTGAAACCTTCAAAAAATTTAATATTACGGAACATGAGCTTAAAGGCAAATCACGCAATAAAATCATCGCTGCCAGTAAAACCAGTAAGAAAGTCGAAAAATTAAGCGCTTCGGAGATAGCCAAGACTTTGGAAAGATATGTGCAATTGATCGACAACGAGGAGGCTTATACAGACAGTGACAAAAATATACGCTATGATCTAATCGCTGCTCTTGCCCCTATCCTGCAGTCTTTTCAATCCTTACAGGACAACCTATCGGCATATATTGCCTATCAGGCTGTACAGAACAATCTGTATTACTTACGTTTGCTTAAGGAGATGAGTGACCTATTGACGCAGTGGCGTAAAGACAATGGCGCTCAATTAATATCGGATTCACAAATCTTACTAAATAAGCTGGGCTTAGACGAGAACAATGACCCGACATTCATTTGGGAAAAAATAGGTAACCGTTTCAATTATTTTTTATTCGACGAATTTCAGGACACTTCTCGTATTCAATGGAAAAATTACAGTCCTTTACTTATCAATGCACTCGCAGACGCCAATGGCACAGTCAGCGAACATCTGATCGTCGGAGATGTTAAACAGAGTATCTATCGGTGGAGAAATGGAGACTGGCGCATATTGCTTCAACAGGTCGAACAACAAATCGGACATACCTTTCATCTCGATGAAAGCGCCAGAACCACTTTTATTGAAAACGGAAGCCTTGACACCAATTTTCGAAGCCTTCCAAACATCATCAGTTTAAACAATTATCTGTTCAGCAGTATTCCCCTACGTTTGCAACAGATACTCAATGAAAAGGTATACGAAAGTTTAGATGAAAATGGTAAGAGTTGGTGGACCAACTCCGGCAATGATACTATGCTTATCAAAGCTTATGAAAACAGTAAACAGGATATTCCACCACACAAACAAGATAATCATAACAAACTGGGATCTATAGAAATATCTTATATCCCCGTATCAGATGGGCGCTACAGAAGAAATCAGGTTATCGATGAATCATTACTTCTCTTGTGTCAGAAAATCAACGAATGGCTGGATTCGGGACGGTATCAGGCCCGACAGATCGGTATTCTTGTACGCAGTAATGCACAGGCAAAATTGGTCATCCAAAAATTGATGGATTTCAAAAAGGAACAACAGCTCTCTTTTGAAGTCATATCTGGGGACGCACTATCATTAGCGAGCAACGACGCTGTTCTTTTATTGATAGAAACATTAAAGGCGCTAGTTTATAATTCGGACAAACACAGTATACATAAAGCAAAAATGGTCTATTTATATCAGACCATACAGCAAAATAGTGTCGATCAGACCGCTTGGTTGGCATTTGCCTCAAACAATATCCATGCGCTGAAGGATTTTCTACCCCAGGCCTTGCTCGATTCTTGGGAAACTTGGCAAAAACAACCTTTAGTACATCTGATCGAAAAACTCATCGAAATATATGGTTTCACGTCGGCACATAATATCCATCTGCCTTATCTTTTGGCATTTAAGGATATCATTGCAACATTTTCAACGAATGGCGAACGAGGAATTATTCAGTTTTTGGATTTTTGGGAGGAAGATGGCAACCGAGCAGTGCTCCCTTCGAATGGGGAAATCAATGCCATCGAAGTAACCACCATACACAAATCAAAAGGGTTGGCCTATGATGTAGTCATGCTTCCATTCTGCTCATGGGATCTGGACGGAATGATTAATGGTGACTTTTGGATCGAAACAGCCAATACTCCCTTTGCACAATTGGGAAAGATCCCCATAAAATATACCTCTACAGTCGGAAAATCTGTATTCTACAAGCAATACTTTGAAGAAATGTTATTCAACTATATGGATGCTCTCAACACTTTTTATGTCGCAACAACACGTGCGGTAGAACATCTTTATATTACTGCACCGTCCTTCAAAGAAACTGTCGATAAAAAAACTGGCGAAATAACTGGTTATGATGTCAGGAACGAGTATATCAGTGATCTACTTTATCAGGTCCTGAATTCCCCTGAATCTCCTTTTGTGCTGGAAGATGCTCATATCTTTATCGATCAAATTATCGAACAGCAAACCTATCAAATGCAAGAAGATCATATCATATCACTTCATCATTATCCCATCTCCAAGGAGTTGGAGATGGCCCTGGAAAAGTCTAGCACTCGTTCCATCAATGATGTGATGCTGCTCGAGAAGGCAGCACAATATGGCATATTGGCCCATGAAATCATGTCACAGATCTCCAAACAGGAGGATATCCCTAAATTAGTACGTCAATTTATTCAGGAGGGTATTCTATCCAAGGCGGATGAACCTTTCTTGATGCAAGAGATCAACCAGATATGGCATCATCCCACGATCCATCACTGGCTCACAAGCGGGGCATATAAAATCTGGAATGAAGCCAGTATTATTACTTCCACAGGTGAGACGATCCGACCGGACAAAGTGTTCACATCGACAGCAGAAACTATTGTACTAGATTTCAAATTCACGCAAACAGATTATATCGGTCATAAATATCAGGTAGACAACTATAAAAAGAACTTGGAGAATCTTGGTTATAGTCATGTTAAAGCCTACCTCTATTACGCAAAGTCCAATCAGTTAATCGAAGTAAAATAAAATCACGATGCAGACAGCCTTTTTAAAATTAGTAGCAGAAGATATTCAAAAACGTTTTGGAAATGATTTGAGTGATATCGCCATCGTGTTTAACAACAAACGTCCGATTACATACCTCAAAAAGCATCTTGCAAATGTATATGGCCAAGCTATCTGGTCTCCTCAATTCTTTACTATCCAAGAATTTTTCAAATTATCAACCGATGCCACTGAAGCCAGTCCTTTGGGACAATTTTTCCATCTTTATAAAATCCATAATGAGCTTTTGGCTACGGAGGGCAAGAGCCCTGAGTCCCTAGAAGAATTCTATCCCATTGCAGAGATTATATTGAGCGACTTTGGACAACTCGATTATGACTTGGTCCCTATTGAACAGATCTACCTGGAGCTTTATGACAATACTAAAATTGATATTGCTTTTCAACATCTGTCTTCAGAGCAACAAGGATTTATCCGTCAGTTTTGGCAATCTTTTTCCATTGCAGGGCATAGTGGTGTCCAGGAACGCTTTTTACAGCTTTGGAAAAGACTGCCGATATTATATGATAAATTTAAAGAACGGCTCCGTGCTGCAGGTCAAACCAATTTTCCGACGATTTACCGCGACCTGGTTGAAGGCCGCGCTCCCTATCAACAATTTTCATCTTCATTTCAACAGATTTTATTCGTTGGCTTCAACGCATTAAGTAAAGCCGAGGCGAAGTTATTCAAACAATGGCAAGACGAGGGAAAGGCACTATTTTATTTTGATACGGATGCCTATTACCTAGAAGATACGATGCAGGAAGCAGGTTTATTCATTCGCAGAAACCTCTTTCAGACCGGGTTGGTCAATGCACTTGGCGATAGCCCCAATATTATTGGCAACAGAACCTCAACAGTGAATCTATATGCAAGTACAGGTCGGGTAAGCCAAACGAAATTATTGTATGATATTCTCCAGCAACATACTGAGGGGGATCAAAGCGCAGCGATTCTGCTCGCCGATGAAAATTTACTGGTTCCCTTATTACAGAGTCTTCCTGAGGTAAACCCCAATATTACAACTGGATACCCCTTAACTCAATCTCCTATCTATGGGATATTAGATCTCTGGATGGAAGTACACCTGGAAATATCTCAATACAAAAAACGTAAACTTTCTTATCAGCTGGTCGAAACATTTATCAACCACCCATTGACCTTGGTTTCAGTGGGCGATAAATTGCAAATTCAAAAGGAAATTGCAGAAAAACAATTGTTTGAAATCTCTTTGGAAGATCTGCGGTTTAAAAGTTGCTTTCCACAATTTTTTGTTCCAATAGAAAATGCTGCACGACTGATTCCATCGCTTATTCAGTTGATTGAGGACCTGTTGCACAGCATCTCCTCACAGGAGCGCATACGTCAGATCGACAATAACCTGTTAGTGGAAACAAAGAAAACACTCCATCAATTGCTACTGGGCTTTGATACCATTGATCCCTTAAGCATCAGTTTTCAGATCGGTCTAATAAAAAAGGCCATATCGCCAATAAATTCGGCTATTGAAGGGGACCCGCTACATGGGGTACAGATTATGGGACTTTTAGAGAGCCGATGTTTAAATTTTGACAATGTATATATCCTTGGCGCAAATGAAGGTATTCTGCCGAAAACAGCAAACTCCCCAACCTTTATTCCAAATAGCCTCAGAAGTGCCTATGGACTCCCTATCTTGGAAAATCAAGACGCACTGTCAGCCTATCTCTTTTACCGGCATTTTCAATATAGCGAAGGCATACATATTTTTTATAATGGTATCGTAGACGAAAGTTCAAGTGGAGAGGAAAGCCGTTTTATCAAACAGTTGGAATTTGAAAGTAAATTTCATTTTGAACGCCGAGTTCAGCAACAGCCAATACAATTTGCCGATAAAGCCGCAGAGATTATCATCGAAAAACGAGATGAAATCTGGGCAAAAATGTACCAGGATTTTATTGTCAACCAAAAAAGAATATCGGCAACAGCGCTTACTACGTATTTACAATCTCCCTTACAATTTTTTTTCAAGCATATTGCCAATATCAAAGAACCGCCATCTATTTCACAAGAATTTGAAATGAACAAATTAGGGACCATTATCCATAATGTAATGGAGCGTATCTTCCTACCCTTTAAAGAGCTTACGGATTTTACATCGACCAAGGTTCTGCTCAAACAAGTTGACCAGATAGAACCGCTTGTTGTCCGTGAAATTGGCCTTCAATATCAAACAGCACTAAATTCGGCCAGTGATCTAAACAGTTTGCAGCGCATTATGCTAAAGATCGCCAGTGAATATGTAAAGATGTACCTTGAATATGATATAGCCAATTATAAAGCGTTCCGTATCATCGAGCTGGAAAACGATATTGACTATACGCTCCCCTTTCCAGTAGAAATAAACGGAAAAGCAGAACAGGTTACTTTATATGGTATTATTGACCGGGTTGATGAAGTCATCACGCATGATGATCGTATCATCAGCAGGATTGTGGATTACAAAACCGGAGGAGATTCGGTTCTATTCAAAGAAATTGATCAAGTATTTGCGCCAAACACAGAAAACAAAGCAATGGTCCAAACCTTATTCTATGCCTATGTATTCGAACAAAAAACAGGGAGAACACAACTAGAACCTCATCTTTATGTTGCACGGAAAATGCGTGAGGAAGGGACTTTATTCAATGGAAAAGAAGGAGTATTAACCGCTGAGTTTCTTGCTTTCCAAAAGGAGAATTTTATAAAATTTTTAAGCAACATACTTACGGAGATTTTTAACCCCAATATTCCCTTTAGACATAATCCTGAAGCTGTCATTTACCCAAATGATCCTTACACCTTATTCTATCGAGAGGCAAGCAAATGGGCGGAAATGGAATCATAACTAATGAAGGGGGCTTAAAAGAGCCCCCTTCATTAGTTATGATTATTTATTTCTTTTTATTGCATTATTTGCGCGTCGTTTGGCCGTATTTATCTTGTAATGAAACCAATGCTCTTTAAATATTTTCCGCATCGTATTATCAAAATGCCTTGTGATGAATAGATTACGTGCTCCTTTCAGCTTTTCACTAATCGAATTAGCCAATGCTCTGACGGAGATGGAATATCCTTCGGTCTCATATTGTATATAATGCCACCACCCTGCAGGCATATACAGGGTTTCTCCAGGATGTATTACAGCTTCATATCCCTCCAAATACTTGATTCCGGGGAATTCTTCTTCATTGCTATGCTTTGGATTGGCAATGCTATGGAAATTATAGGGCAGTTTATACATCAGATCGGACTGATCATTAGGAAAAAGCCAAATACGTTTCAATCCCTGAAACTGTGAAATGAACACATGTGACATGTCAATATCAAAGTGATTTCGAGTACTCGAGCCTTCGCCACCAAAAAACATAAAAGGTAGCCATTGGAGCACCTTACCTCCAGTGACATCGTTATAAATAACATCCTGTTTCAATTCTGGACGTATCTTGAGAAGATTGAACAAAAACAATCGCAACTCTGTGGGTTCTTTTGTGATCAGATCCAAATATTCTGCAAATGTCATCTGTCCTACAGGAGCACTGGCAGCACGGTCCATTGACTCCTCTTCCTTTCCATAGACATCAATCTTAATATCACCGGCAATTTCCTTGAAATAATCATAATTCCATTTTTTCCATGCAGGACTGTCTGCACTTATAAAATCTGTTATGACTACCGGAAACCCTGGTTTTAGATAGTTTTTTAAAAAGTCTTCTGATCGAATGCCCGAAATTTTATCAACTTGCTTTAACTTCACGACTGACTAATTTTGCTTACATTACAAACATAAAAAAAATATTTCTACCAAATTTTAAAAATACAGCTTCTGCCTTATTTTTAATTGGAATAGATAATTCCAACACAATTTAATAGAAATATAACTAAAATAGCAATGACAACCGTCACTTTTATTCTATTTTAATAACACCATGGCACTTATTGAAGAACAACAAATGTTCCAATAAATAAAAAAGGGTTAAAAAACCCTTTTTTATTTATATAAACCTAGAATGGTTATTATTTATTTACTTTTTTGATATATTCTTCAACAGCCATTGTCATACTAGGAGCCTTTGGTGTAGGGGCAGGAATATCCAAGATCAATCCATGGTCCAAGAGAGCCTGCTGAGTGGAAGCTCCAAATGCAGCAATACGGGTGTTGTTTTGTTTAAAATCAGGGAAATTCTCATACAAGGACTGAACGCTTGAAGGACTGAAAAATACAATGATATCATAAAACACATCCTTCAGGTCATTTAGATCACTGACCACAGTTCTAAAAAGAACCGCTGGAGTGAATTTATAGCCATTCTGTTGTAACCAGTTACTTGTTTCTTCATTGGCAACATCCGAACATGGGAAAAGGAAATTTTCTGATTTATGCTTTTTCAGGACTTCTTCTAAATCTTTGGCCGTTTGTTTTCCAAAGAAAATCTTGCGCTTTCTATATTGGATATACTTTTGAAGGTACAAGGCAATCGTTTCTGAAATACAGAAGTATTTCATTTCCGCAGATACTTCGTATCGCATCTCCTCACATATTCTAAAATAATGATCTACCGCATTTCTGCTCGTAAATATTACCGCAGTATGATCTGCTAAATTAACTTTATCCCTACGCACATCTTTGGCAGGAACTCCTTCTACATGTATAAAACCCCGAAAGTCTAATTTTAAGCCATATTTCTTTGCTAAATCATAATAAGGGGACTTATCGTTTTCAGGTTTTGGTAATGTCACTAGTACACTTTTTACCTTCTTTGCTCTTTCTACGTCTGAAGTTTGCATATTAACCAGTTTTAGCTCAATAATCTTAACAGTATTAATATTGGTGCTATTTCTAGGCAACAAAGGTACAAAATTAAATAGGAAATTGAAAATTTATACACAGACATAATATGAGCCGCCGTTTTAAGAAACCGGTAAAAAAACAATAAAACGGCCCCCACGATAGCAAAATTCAAAACCATCCCCACAGCTGCCAACGGTACCAGGCTCAGCGTTAACAGTATGGGAAGCATAAAAAACAGGGTGTTGAAATAAATCAAATATAACACGGTAACATATTCTTTTACCAGTTTGCGGATTTCAAAAACAAAAGATAAAAATCGGATGAAACCAATTTTCAGCGCAAACAATCCGCCTACCATACCAACGGTCCTGATATAATTTGGCAGTGTGATAAAGTCGAACCGGTCTAGCTCATAAGCATAAAATAAGCTGACAAAAAGACCAATTGCTCCGGAAAACAATATAAATAGAAAAATAAATGGCCATGAAGTTAAGATGGTGTCTTCCTTACTTACTGATAACAGGACCCGATCATCAAAATACCCTTGAAACACAAGTTTAATATCAGAAGGGAAAAAAACACGGATCAATCCTACCCCGAAGATCAAAAATAAAACAGCAAACAATATCCAATTTTCCCGATGTGGCTTTGGTATGCCATACTGCCGATCCAAAGCATTATTTTGTATTGTCCCCTGAAAGTATTGTTTTGCATCAAAATTATTCACATTATGAATAACCAAAACGCCATTCTCCTGGGTTATGACTTGATATCGTTGTTGAAGAGCCGGATTTAAAGAAGCTAGAATCTTCTGATTCGCCGTATGCAAGGTATCTCGACCAATCGCAGAGCTATCTACAACAGCAATACTATCCTTGCCAACCGGCCGTATACTCCGCCGCTGTGCATTCAGCTCCATCACCGAAAACACCAATAGAATCACCAATAGAATATGATATTTAAAGATGTCAATTTTCATTAGAATAAACTACTTCTTATCGGCACTGAAGATAACTCAAGCCGTTTTTACATTTCGAAATTCTTTTATGGCCGTAAAGTTAGGATAAAAAGTTATATTGCATCCAAAAATCTTTATACATCATGCACAAGGAAATAATACGCTGTCAATGGTGCGGATCAGACAGACAATACACAGACTACCATGATCAAGAATGGGGGCGACAGGTTAAGGACGACAAGACTTTATTCGAATTTTTAATCCTGGAATCTGCACAAGCTGGATTAAGCTGGATCACCATCCTACGTCGAAGAGCTGCTTATCAAGAGGCTTTCTCAAACTTCAATGTTGACCGGGTTGCCGAATATACTGCAGATCATGTGGAGATGCTTTTAAAAGATTCTGGCATCATCAAAAACCGAAATAAAGTTGTATCGACGATCACCAATGCACAGCTGTTCAAAAAAATTCAGGCTGAACATGGCAGTTTCTACAATTACCTATACAGCTTTTTACCTGAACAGAAACCAATTATAAATCATTGGCCCAGCCTGCAGCATATTCCAGCCACGACAGCGATTTCTGACAACATAGCAAAGGACATGAAGAAAAAAGGGTTTAAGTTTTTTGGTTCAACCATCTGCTATGCTTACATGCAGGCAGTAGGCATGGTGAATGATCATATCGAAACCTGTTCCTTCAAATACTAATGCAAGCAATACATTAACATTAGCAGTCTATATATTGTTCACTAAACGGGCACATTTTTATAAATATCAGGTAGGTTGCGGCACAAGCCATTAAAATCCATGCCATACCCCACCACAAATTCTTTACTGATCTCAAACCCGACGTAGGTCAATTCTTCAAAATGATATTGTAAAGCTTCGGGTTTCACTAAAAGTGCACATGCAATTACACTGGCGGGGTTCAGCCGCTTTACAGCATCCAATGTATGTTTAAGTGAATGGCCCGAATCAACAATATCTTCAACGATAATAACGTCCCGTCCTTCTAAGTCAATACCGAGCCCCAGAAGTTCATTCAGCTCCGATTGTCCTGTCCCAATATAGGAAGCCAATTTAATAAAGGACATTTCACAAGGAACGTCAATCTGTTTGAGGAGATCCGCCATAAACATAAAACAGCCATTTAAAACGCCTATAAAAACGGGTTGCTTATGTTCGTAACGTAAACTGATGTCTATTCCCATAAGACGAACACGTTTCTGAATCTGTTCCTCTTCAAATAAGGGTTCAAAGAGCAGTCCATCGATTTCAATTTTTTTCATCATCCTTTTTTTCTTTTCCGTCCTTCTTTCTGCCAAGTATCTTATCAAATAATGATCTTTTCGGTTTTTCCTTTTCGGTCGTTTCTTCTGTTTGTTTTTCAGGAAGTGACTTACTTTCCAAGCTTTTAGGAAGTGATATGCCCTCCAAATTATCTGCGGGGGATGTACTTTCCAGGTTTTCAAATAACAGAGACTCATCTCCCATATCAACTGTGTCAACCTGATCTACCACAGCAGGTCGCGCAGAGCGCAAGTGGGGTAGCAAAACAACGTCATAAAAACCATAATTTGATCTAGTTGAATCAACACCAATCTGACCTGTTTTGGTCATAATATATCCATAGGTATTAAAATAACGAAGCATATTGCCGCGCAGATGTCCGGTCCAATCGAAAAAGTTCAATCCCTTTTTAGGACGAGGAACAATACTGGACAGGAATATACTTTCACCGAGGCCCAATTGGGCAGGTGTTTTACCAAAATAATAGCGGGCAGCCTCAGTAATTCCATATACGTTATTACCCCATTCAATGACATTCAGGTATACCTCATACATGCGTTTTTTACTGACTTGCTGCGAACGTTCCATTAACCAGACGAGGAGTATCTCCTCCAGTTTTCGGACGACCGTTTTATTACGATTGAGGAATACATTTTTTACCAGTTGCATAGAAATGGTGCTCGCTCCCCGTTTAAAGCCCTTCTCCTTGATATTTGTGACAATAGAGAGTTTGAAAGCCTTTTCCTCAAAACCTTTATGTTTAAAGAAAAACGGGTCTTCCGTATTGATCAGGCTGATCTGCATATAACGGGAAATCTGATCCAATGGTGTGAAATTAGGATTCTGCGGTCCGACGACGATCTCCCGCATTGGTTTGCCGTCCTCATAGGCGGTATAGGTAAAAGGGGTATTTAACATAGCGATATTCGCTTCTCCCCATTTCACTACGTTCAGATCACGGTCGTCAATTTTAGAGGAAAAGAGAAGATTATCGGGTTTCTTAAGCTCCAAAGCGAAATTTAAGTCATATTGAATATGCCCTTCCACCTGAATATCCTCCAAGCTCGGGAATAATCCCGCTGGAATGGCATCAAAAAAATGTTGTGCTTCAATCTTTTCCGTATGAATGGCAAGAAAAATTTCTTTCTTCGGCTTATGTACATATTTCATATAAGGGGAAAATATAAAATCCTTTGCCTGTACGGTACTTTCTTTACTAACTTCAATCGAAGACGCGCCAATATTAAGCGCCCCCTGCATCGTCGCCTCCGGGAAAATCACATCTTTGCTGGAAATACGCCAGTGATTTACCTTTAAGTTCTTAAATCCCCACTGTCCATGCAACTCGAGCAGTTCTTTATTTCTTCGATGAGCCTTGTCCAATCGGAAGGATATTTCGTCGAAGCTAACTGCAAGGCCAAATTTACGTCTCAGTAAGGGAAGATCTACCCCCTTCTTATCCGAGAAAAGACGCAAATCACATTCTTGGTTATCTGGATCTATTGTGCCTGTTAGGTTCCAGGCAGCCTCATGGCTGTTGAGCAAAAACTTAGACTCCATATCACCACCATCTATGACTGCAGACGGGATGACGATCCGTTGTGAAGTACTATCATCCTGATATGAAAGCTCCAGATCTTTCAAATCTAGATCATTCGGGATTTTAAAAAACACATTTTTTAACAATCGATCTGCGAGAGCTGCTAAATTCTGCTTTGGATTATCATTTTCAACGGTATCTTTTTTCTGTTTTTTAAACAGAAAATCATAGTTACTGATAGTATCTTTCTTTACAAGAGAAACTGCACCATGATCCAATACCACCTGTCCCAGTTTAACATCACCAAATAGCAGGGGCCATAATTTAACGGACACAGTGAGGTCGTTGATCTGTGCCAGTGGCGCCCTGTTTTTAGGTAATAGCTGTATGTTTTTAAACTGTACAGCATTCATTCCCTGAAAAGCATAATACTGGATCTTGAGTTCCATATCATACTTTTCCAGCAGCTTAGTCTTGGCTTTATTGATTGCCCCCATGAGCATGGCATCTCTTTTCTGATAAGCGTAGGTGCCAACAACGACTGCCAAAATCAAGAAGACTGCTAATGTGATATAAAGCCATCGCCATTTGCGGGACTTAAGAGCTGTTATAAATCGATTGGACATAAATTACTTTCTTAATGCAAATGCATGCATATTAACAATCAAACTTAGATAAATTTGCTTTTATATACAATTATAATTATCCTGAAACCAACATAAATGCCGATACTTGGGAAACCAGCTTATCCCCACCTATTATCCATTAAAAGGTTGGCAGCACGAGAACAGATGCACTGCTTAGAAAGACAGTATACTATCAATTCTTAATTCCTATTAAAAACAAACAAATGACAGGAAATTGATCCGCATTGAGTAGTTTTGTATTCCATGATTTCAAATGAATAAGCAATGGTTACCAAAGAACAAATACTAAAAGCATTATCTTATGTGGAAGAACCTGACCTGAAAAAGGATCTTGTCACATTGAATATGATACAAAATATCCAGATCGAAGGGCAGAAGATTGGTTTCGACGTGATTTTAACAACCCCAGCATGTCCATTAAAAGACCATATAGAGCATGCTTGCCGAAATGCTATCGCCCACTTTATCGATAAAAATATTGAAGTCCAAATCAATATGACTTCCAATGTCATTGGTAAACAGGGAGCTCAGGTTTCAGGCATTAAAAATATTATCTTGGTTTCTTCGGGCAAAGGTGGTGTGGGAAAATCTACCGTGGCTGCCAACCTAGCCTTAGCGCTCCATGCTAAGGGAGCTAAAACAGGACTCTTGGATGCGGATATTTATGGTCCCTCTTTACCGATCATGTTTGGACTCGAAGGTGCCAAACCCGGTTCTGTGGAGATGCCAGATGGTCAAACTAAAATTCAACCTCTCGAAAAATTTGGCTTAAAATTGCTTTCTATCGGTTTCTTTACAGATCCCAACCAACCCATTCCTTGGCGTGGTCCGATGACGACCTCGGCAATCAAACAGCTTTTCAATGATGCCAATTGGGGTGAGTTGGATTATTTGGTTGTGGATATGCCTCCAGGAACTGGGGACATCCATATCACCGTATCCCAGACCTTCCCTATTGCTGGGGCTGTGATTGTCACTACACCACAGCATGTGGCGCTCGCAGATGCAGTGAAAGGAATTGGCATGTTTTTAATGGAAAGCATCAATATTCCTTTATTGGGAGTTGTTGAAAATATGGCTTACTTTACCCCAGTAGAACTACCTGATAATAAGTATTATATTTTTGGCAAAGATGGCGGAAAACGTCTTGCAGAAGAATATAAAGTACCTTTCCTCGGTGAGATACCATTGCTCAAAGGCATTTCTGACGCTGGTGACAATGGTTTTCCTATTGCAATTGATGAAGAAGATCCTGTGACAAAATCCTTTCTGACCATTGCAGAGAAAGTCGCACAACAGCTTTCCATCATTCACAGTCAGGCCTAAAAAAATATTAAATTCCCCAGTCCAGTAGCCTTTGCTCTACTAAGCTGAACACAATCACAACATAAAGAGGCTTTCCTCAAGTAGATGAAAGCCTCTTCTATATTTCAAAATTTAGATCGCTAAATCCAGCAAAACGGGACAATGATCAGAATGAACAGCCTCAGCTAAGATCTTTGAAGATTTAATATGTGCTTCCAACGGTTTGGACACCATATTGTAATCAATGCGCCAGCCCAAATTTCGGCTCCTAGCACCGGCACGATAGCTCCACCAAGTATAATGGTGTGGATCTGGATTTAAATGTCGGAATGAGTCAATATACCCCGAATTGATAAAATTTTCCATCCACTCACGCTCTGCAGGCAAAAAACCCGAAGAATTGGCATTTGACTTTGGATTATGGATATCAATGGCGCGATGACAGATATTATAATCTCCACACACCACCAAATTTGGTTTTTCAATCAACAACTTATCACTATATAATTGAAAATCATCCAGGAAACGGTATTTAAAATCCTGTCTAACATCCCCGGTTGTACCGGAAGGAAAATAAGTACTCATCACCGACACTTGATCAAAATCTGCCCGGATAATACGGCCTTCAAAGTCATAATCTTCATGGCCGCAGCCATATTCAATGTGTATTGGCGAAATTTTGGTAAATAATGCAACACCACTGTATCCTTTCTTTTGAGCTGGATACCAGTAATGCTCATAGCCCATTTCCTCCAATAAAGCTACTTCTGGAATTTGGTCTGGGCTCGCCTTAATCTCCTGGAGACAGATCACATCTGCATCTACGGACTTCAACCAGCCTAACCAGTCCTTTTTTAAGGCTGCACGCAAACCATTCACGTTGTAGGTTACTATTTTCATATTCGAGTATTGAGTAGTTGGTCTATTAGATTAATAATCTTTCGATGAGAACAGGTCCGCGATTTTTGAAAAGATGCTATTCTGAGGCTTGAGACCTTTCAGTTCACGTTCCAGATTGAGTGCCTCTCGTCTAGTCAGTACATGCATCGTCATTTTTTGATCGGTATTTGGCCGGTCATGTGTGTCTGTCGTTACGGCTGCAATCTGATCAATCATATCGACTCCTTGAACCAGCTCCCCAAATACAGTATAATTCCAATCCAGATGTGGCGCCCCACCGATAGTAGTATAGGCCTGTCGCTGGGCTTCCGAAAACTTCTTACCATTCATCCGTGTTTTTTCCAGACGGTCGAGATCTTCAGAAGTGAAGACCTTTCCCTGCACTAAATAGAACTGTGAACCAGAAGAAGCTTTCGCAGGATTATTGTCTCTCGCTGCACCAATCACCCCCTTTTTGTGAAAAAGTCCATCTTCAATTTCCGCAGGAATGGTATACCCTGGCCCTCCATTACCAAGTTGTGCTCCCCCTACGGCATTCCGTGAGTCCGGATCACCTCCTTGAATCATAAAGTTCTGGATAACGCGATGGAACAACGTCCCGTCAAAATATCCACTTTTTGCTAATTTCACAAAATTATTGCTGTGTTTTGGAGTTTCATTATACAGACGTAAGACACAAGTACCCTTATCCGTAACAATTTGAACATATTTATATTCTGGTTTCGCCGCAAAAACCATTAACTGCAAAAAGCAGAATACAGCGACTAAAAAAACTTTAAAAAATCTCATTTAAATAACGTTTAGTTCCTCAAAATAATCGATGATCAAGGACTTCATGATAAGCTCTTGTTCCAATAGAGTATAATTAGGAATAGGTTTTACCAATTCCCAATGTGGCCATCCTTCTTCATCCAAGCCTTTTAAGCTATAAAATCCCATCGCACTAAAAAGCCGGCAAGTGGCAATGTGCATGAGCTCCTCCTTTTCACGTTTTGAAAAATTCTGAGGGCCTTTTCCCAATTCCTGCACACCAATAAGGAATAAACATACCTTGATGTCAGGTTTTTCCATATCAAATAAAGAAGCGATTTCTCCTTGTAAGAGGCTCCACTTCTTGTTAACTTCTGCTGCTTTCATTTTTTTTGTTTTAAACAAACTAAAATAAATTTGCCCTTATTTGCAAATCTACTTCCATCACGATCCTAAGTGCTGACAAAGCGAATACAATCAGATGGCAGACCAGGTAATTCATCAAAGAACGTTACGATCCATTGTTTACGATGAGATAGCCTCTGTCACAACTTCTTCACAGCGTTGATCGATCATCTGAAAAACCGGATCGAACAGATTATCATCAAAATATGGATCCGGGACAACATCATCTTTTAAAAATAATTTTACTTTATGCAGGTTATCCTGATTGACAGCCTGTGCGCATACATCAGCAAAGTTCTGATGATCCATCACGAAAATAAGGTCATATTCATCAAAAAATGCAGGCTGGAAATACCTCGCCCGCTGGCTGGAGATATCAACACCATACTTCTTAGCAATTGCGATAGCCCGACGATCTGGTGCCTCACCGATATGCCAGTCACCGGTACCAGCAGATTCAACAACCCAATCCAGTTGCTTATCTTTTACTTTTTGTTTTAATATCCCATGCGCCAATGGCGAACGACAGATATTCCCCAAACAAACCATTAAAATCTTCATTTGAATAAATTATTATAAAGTCATAAAAATAGCTTAAACAGCCCCCTCCACTGTTGCTGCAACAAGGTATTCATACCCCTCAGTATACGCCGCATCCCACAATAAGAACACATCATGCTTTCATTGCCCCGTCACTATTTGGCAACAATTATATTTCATCATGATGTGTACACCTTAAATGCATCATAAGCCCAGCATAACTTGATCCCGCAAAATAACTAATCTTAAATTATTAAAGAAAAAAAAGGTGGCCTAACCTAACAGTTAGAACCACCTAAACTATATTAATCAACCAATTCTTAATTCAATCTTTAATATTCCACAGGGAAGCTCAACTGAACTGCTCCACCTTGAGGAGAGACCCCTTTCAAGCGCACAATATTACGTTGCGTAGCTCCTAGGGCGGCTTCCACATCATCAACAGTATTTACAGCCTTTCCGTTCACTTCAGTGATCACAAGGCCTCTCTCGACACCAAAGTAGTCAAAGATACCGCCACGATTCACTTGGGTTACCACAACACCAGAATTCACACCTAGCTCTTTTTTCTTCGCTGCAGAAGCTGGAATAAAGCTTGCACCTAGCTTGTTGTAGATTTCTGTTGCACTTTTTGATGCTTTTCCACCAGCACTATTTGCAGATTTCAGCGTTTCTTCACCTTTCAGTGTCATTGAAACCTGTTTTTCTTTACCGTCACGTTTGTAAGCAACATTCACTTTATCGCCAGGACGTAAGCGACCTATTGTCTCACTCAAGACTGGCGATCCCGTAATTACTTTGCCATTGATTTTAGTCAGAATATCGCCTTTTTTGATACCGGCTGCTTCGGCAGCACCCCCGCTCACAACATCTTGAACATACAATCCATTAACATCTGTAATACCTTTCTCCTTAGCAAGCTCAGGTGTTATTGGCGTATAACTCACACCGATATACCCACGTTTTACATTACCAAATTCAACAAAATCATCAACAATCTTTTTTACCAGGTTGACCGGAATAGCAAAACCATATCCTGCATAAACTCCTGTCGGAGAAGCAATAGCAGAATTAATACCGATCAATTCACCGGAGGCATTCGTTAGGGCACCGCCACTATTACCTTTGTTAATGACAGCATCAGTTTGTATAAAAGATTCAATAGCTGAGCTTACAGGAATCTGATCCGTACCACCACCAAATGGATTGCCACGTTGTTGCTGTCCTTCTCTAAGGATACCGATATCACGACCAGTAGCACTGACAATACCTGCTGTCACAGTAGATTGTAAGCCCAATGGATAGCCAAAAGCCAATACCCACTCACCAATATTAACATTGTCTGAGTTGCCCAATTTCACGACCGGGAGCCCTTTCCCTGAGACCTTCAGCAGTGCGATATCCGTGTTGGGATCGCGACCAATCAACTTGGCTTCAAATGAACGCTTATCAGTCAGGACCACCTCAATTTTGTCGGCATCCTCAACCACGTGATTATTTGTCACGATGTAACCATCATCCGAGATAATCACACCTGATCCAGAAGCCTGCACAGGTTGTGACTGCATCTGACGGCGTCCTTGTGGCATTCCAAAAAACTCTTCAAACATATCAAAAGGTGACCCCTGTGACTGTTGAGAACCTTTTCGACTATATGTCGTCTTAATATGTACTACGCCGGGCTGCACAGCCGCAGCAGCTTGTGTAAAATCAGGATTACCCGTTGAAGAGATAACGCCTGTTGGGTTACTGGCAAAATAAACTTTTTGTTTATCCTCGAAGGACATGCTTTCGAGTTTCTTATTCTCAATAAGCTTGTAACCACCTAATGCTACCGCTCCACCGAAAACAGCTGTTAATAGCGCTAAACCGACCTTATTCATAAACTTATCTATATTTTTAAAATGTCTTAATATAAGCTGATAACTTTTGCTCTTAAAATTACCGATTTTATTCGGATATGTTCAAATGTAATACCATTTCAAGGCCTTCGGAAAATCCGACACGTTAAAAAATGTTAATTGCGGGACAAATACAATTATTTTAACAATTCTTAACTTATTTCAGCTTTTTTGTAACAAAAAAACGTATTTTTGTTACTATAAATCAACATAATGGCAGCTAAAGTAAGATTCTCAAAATATCAAGGAGCAGGAAATGATTTCATTTTAGTAGACAATCGCGATAATTCATTTAATCGTGCTGATGAGACATTGGTAGAAAAATTATGTGACCGTCGGTTTGGTATCGGCGCAGATGGGCTTATGCTTCTCCAAAATAAGGAAAACTACGATTTTGAGATGATTTATTATAATGCCGATGGCAAAGAAGGGAGTATGTGCGGCAATGGTGGGCGTTGCATTGTCGCTTTTGCGCATGATTTGGGACTTATTACTGACAAGACTGTCTTTTTGGCAGTAGACGGTGAGCATCACGCTTCCCTGTCAGACGATCTTGTCAACCTGCAAATGATCGATGTTAATGAATTTTCCCGTGATGGTGAAGCTTACATCTTGCAGACAGGCTCACCCCACTATGTCTCCTTCGTTACTGGCCTAAAAGAAAAAAATGTATTCCAAGACGGTTATGCTATCCGCAATAACGATACTTATCGACAAGAAGGTATTAATGTAAACTTTATTGAGGCAGAGGGAAATGGTTATTTTTTACGCACCTTCGAACGCGGTGTCGAAGATGAAACCTATGCCTGCGGCACTGGTGCCACCGCAGCAGCAATGACAATAGCGCTTGAACAAAATTTAGAGGGTGATATCAACATCCCCATCCGGGTACTGGGCGGACAGTTGTATATCTCATTTCACAAAAATGGTCATCATTTTTCAAATGTCTTTCTTAAGGGTCCTGCCAAATTCGTCTTTGAAGGAAACTACTAGGTTGAGTTTTTTAAATTTCATCCCCCAAATTGTGGTTAATGCCATATTTTATTGTATATTAGAAACCTTTATTTACGAGGTACGCTATTTTTAATGCAACAGTCAAAGTCATTTCCAGTATACAAAATCGTTTATTCTATATGTGAGCATCCTTACCTTGGCTATCTCATTGAGCCACATATGGTCAAGCTCAATCCGAATGGAACCTACTCCCTGCGATACCAACGTATATTTAGCAATACTGTAGATGCCTATGCTGCTGATTTGGATGAAATTGATTATAAGCTGATCCGACTGTTGGATGAGATCGAGCAAACCCACCTCATCAAAAAATATTATAAAAAAGCAATCCGACCCGTCGATTTCTTTTCCAAAGTTTTCGACAAGAAGCTCTATGATCTCTTGCGACCTAAGATCGATGAAAAGATGATCCAGTTTTTTGAATCTATTGGCGACAAACCACTTTTTATGATGAGTAAAGATGGCTATCCCGCAGATCAAGAAATCAAATTGGCAACATCAGCTGCCTCTATCTTATTTCATTTCCGTCGAAATAACGAAGAAACGCGCTATTTTCCAACCATCAAATATGAGAATCAACGATTGGAATTCATGTTTAAAAATGCTATTGTATTGACCAATGTGCAAGCATGGCTTCTTTTAAACAATACATTGTATTATTTTGACCAAGCGCTTGAAGGGAAAAAACTAAGTCCCTTTCTCAACAAACGCTATATCTCTGTCAGCCGTCATACAGAAAAAAAATATTTTGAGACATTCGTCTGCGGACTCATAGAACGCTACCATGTGTATGCAGAAGGTTTCGAAATCCAGACCCATCAGCATCAGGCCGTCCCCTTATTACATCTGATTTATGTCGAAGACGGGATTTCACAGTTACAGCTGCAGTTTAAATACGGTCCGCACTTATTTACTGCTGGGGCGGAGAATAAAGTAACAGTACGCATGGAATACCATGAAGAGAATGATTTATACCTTTTCCATCGTGTCCGACGATCCCTACAATGGGAACAGCAACAAGGCGATAATTTAAAGAAATTGGGGCTTGAAGAAATTGACCATCAACTAGGCTTGTTTACCCCCATCCTTGAGTCGGGTAAGCGTGCCACAATATTTGACTGGATGAACAGCCATCAGGAGGATCTTGATGCTCTTGGCTTTGAGATCATACAAGATAGTGAAGAAAAGCGCTTTTTTATAGGCCATACCTCATTGGACATTTCCATTGATGAAGGCAATGACTGGTTTGATATCAGTGCCATTGCAAAATTTGGTCCTTATGAAATTCCTTTTATTCAGCTCCGAAACCATATCCTCAATAATATCAAAGAATTCACTTTGCCCAATGGTGAAATTGCAATGATTCCTGAAGAATGGTTTGCACAGTATAATCACCTATTCCAATTTTCAACCGATAGGCATGAGCTCAAACTCAATAAAGTACATATCGGCCTACTCTTTGAAATCAGCGAACATACTCAGCTGGTATTCAACCGAAAATTACAGAATTTAACAAATTTTGAAGAGATTACCGACATTCCGGAACCAAAGCATTTCAAAGGGCACCTTCGGCCCTATCAGAAGGCAGGTTACAACTGGTTTAATTTTCTCAAACAATATAAATTTGGTGGTTGTCTCGCAGATGATATGGGCCTAGGAAAAACTATCCAGACCCTGGCGCTGCTTCAACAGCAAAAAGAATTGCCGCAAGAAGCCCAAGAGGGACGTACATCATTGTTGGTCCTGCCGACCTCATTAGTTTATAATTGGCAGAAAGAGGCCCATCAATTTGCTCCTCAACTCAATATCCATCTGCACACCGGAAACAATCGGATTAAAGATGCCTCACTTTTCACCAACTATGATTTAATCATTACCACTTATGGCATTGCGCGTATTGATGCGGATATCCTGAGTAGCTTTTATTTTAACTACATCATTTTAGATGAAAGCCAAAATATTAAAAATCCAACATCCAAATCTTTCAAAGCTGTAAAAAGTCTGAAAAGTAAAAATAAGCTGGCCTTGAGCGGTACCCCTGTGGAAAATTCAGTATCGGATCTTTGGGCACAGATGCATTTCACAAATCCTGGTTTATTGGGGAGCTATATCTATTTTCAAAAAGAGTTTGTACAGCCTATAGAAAAGAAAAAGGATGAAGAAAAAGCACAACGACTTCAAGCAATTGTAAAACCCTTCATCTTACGGCGAACAAAAGATCAGGTCGCCACAGAACTGCCGCCAAAGACCGAACAGGTGCTCTACTGTGAGATGACAGAAAAGCAATCCGAGCTTTATGAAAAAGTAAAATCGGAATACCGAAATGCCATACTTGACGGACAACTGGACAGCAAGCCAAAATCCACACAGATAGCACTATTACAGGGATTGACCAAACTTCGTCAGCTTGCCAATCATCCAAAAATGGTTGACGAGAATTTTCTGGGGGATTCTGGAAAGTTCGATGCTGTTATCGAAACACTTGAAATGGTGATGCGACGTGGCAACAAAGTGTTGATCTTTTCTCAATTTGTAAAACAACTCAATATCTTTCGTCAATATTTTGACAAAAAGGGAATAAACTATGCCTATCTCGATGGGGGAACCAGAAATCGTGACGAGGCGGTCAACCAGTTCCGGCAAAATAATGATACCAAGCTGTTTTTAATATCCATCAAGGCGGGCGGCGTTGGTCTCAACCTGATCGAAGCCGATTATGTCTTTATCTTAGACCCATGGTGGAATCCTGCTGTTGAACAACAAGCTGTAGACCGTTCACATCGTATCGGGCAGACCCGAAATGTGTTTATTTATAAATTTATCAGCAAAGATACCGTTGAGGAAAAGATCCTGGCTTTACAGAACAAAAAGAAATCCATTGCTCAGAGCCTCATTACCACAGAAGAAAGCTTCATCAAATCACTTTCTCAGGAAGATCTGCAGGAACTCTTAGCCTAAACAATCAATGCTTATAAGCATTGATCTTCGACATGTAAACCGACGGCCGGATACCGGTCACCCGAGTGAAAATATTACTGAAGGAAGACAGCTCATTGTATCCTATACGTATGGCGATTTCTAGGATAGAATACTTATTCTCGGACATTAACTCCAAAGCCTTAGAGATTCTTATAGCCCGCAAGAACCGAATGTAGCTGATTCCCATATCTTCCTTAAAAAGCCGTGACAAGGACCTGCTGCTCATGCCGAATTGTGTGGCCACCTCCTCAATGGTAAAAGGCTGATCGATATTCATGTTCAAGTACCTTGCAATATGCCGAAGCTTCTCGCTTTTGGGATAAGGATGCTGAATTGGAAAAGTATCTATCGGTGCATTCATCTCCGGAATAAGGGCTAGCATCGCACGCAGTAAGCAATATTTTGTATAATCATTCCTTTTATTGATCCCCCCCGACCAGTCCTGCGCAAACAGAAACATTTCCCGCATCAGGTCATTACTCAGAAAAATATTTGGCGTGGAAAGGACTTGCTGCAATTCTTTCGGCTCTTTAAAATAAAAACTATATAAATGGATCCGCGAGCTTGAACTCTCCAAATGATAGGCAGTATGTGCAGGAATCCACATATAAAACCGCCCCGGAAGATACCAGTGCCTGGTAGCAGTGAACACATGGATTATTCCACCATCAGCGTATAGCAGTCGCCCTTTCTGATGCAGATACTCGCGCGAATCAATCCGATCCACATGCGTGTGCGCGACATAAAAATCATAATTATCAGCATTAATTGCCGTAAGCATTTCCTGATCCATCCCTTAAAAGTACAATTTTTCATTAAATGGCGCAAATGAACAGATATCAGTCCGACTATACAAAATAAACAACACCAGCCTGCTGTATCTTTGTGCACAGTCCCAGCTCCCTTGCTCCAACGAATGACTTTAACGATTCCCATTTTAGAGCAATCTGTTCAATAACAATTTATAACGCCAATAAAGAACGTTATGCATTCAGCATGGGGAGAAATGAGCATCTACAAGATTGATGATAGATCAAACGATTGTAGCATCTGGAGAGAAAAAATAGATTTTGACAGAGAACAAATGAACAAAGAAGAAAACAAAGACAGAACAAAAGGATTTAACAAAGTTTTAGTTGTGTTTGCTACCATCTTACTCTTGGTGGGGATAGGAATTTTAGTCAAACATTTACTATTTACTCATCATTATGTCACCACCAATGATGCCCAAGTCGATCAGTACGTCACCCCAGTTGCCAGCAGGATTTCTGGCTTTGTAAAGGAGGTAAAATTCGATGAAAACCAATATGTACACCGGGGTGATACTTTACTGATCATAGATGCCAGCGAGTACCAGACCAAGGTGGATATGGCCAATGCTGAACTGCAAAGCAGTCAGAAAAATGCTGTTGTCATCGCCAAAAGTGCTCATGTTGCAGCCAATGGCATTGCCATCCAAAAGGCACGGTTAGACGCGGCTAAAGTCAGTGTATGGCAGACAGAACAAGACTACCGAAGATTTAAAAATTTACTTGAGGCAGATGCAGCCACCAGGCAGCAATACGACAACGCCAAAGCTGCTTACGATATCTCGCTAGCGCAGCTCAACGCCATGCAGCAGGAGTATAACGCTGCACAGTTGAACAGCAACAAAGAAAAAGCCAATGAACTGCCTGCCAAAGCCAATATCAACCTTAAAAAAGCGGCTAAACACAATGCGCAGCTTTTCCTTTCCTATACAGTAGTAACCGCTCCATATGATGGTTTTGTTGGTAAAAGAACTATTCAGCCGGGACAATATGTAAAAGAAGGACAGACTTTGGTCAACGTGGTCAGCGAAGAAAAATGGATCAATGCAAATTTTAGGGAGACACAGCTTGAAGACCTGACTGAAGGTAAAGAAGTCCTTATACAGGTTGATGCATTTCCCAAATTAAGGTTCAAGGGTAAAATACACTCTTTCTCCCCGGCCTCTGGATCCAAATTCTCGGTAATACCACAGGACAACGCAACCGGAAATTTTGTCAAAATAGAACAACGCATTCCGATCAAAATCGTCTTTGCCCCACAACAAGATCTAACAAAATTACGTGCAGGCATGAACGTCATCATCCATGCATCGCACCAATCGTAATTACACATGAATCCAAATAAATCTTTATATTATAACTGGGTACCCGAATGGATTAAACTTCCCATGATGATTCTGGCCATGTTTCCACATCTCATGCTGATGTCTCTCTTCCATTCCAATACCACATTTACAGCATCCGCATTAGAGATCGAAGCGGAAGATATACAGTATTTTCTCTCCTTGATGTACGGCGCCATTGTTGTTGCCCTATTAATATTCCAACGGTTGTTCGCATTCTTTAGGGTAAGGACTTATATCCTGCTGACCTGTTCCCTATCAATCCTGGTACTGCTCGCTATATCAATGACCAGGGATCCCTTTCTCATTGGTATCCTAAGAGTAGTTGAAGGAATTTTCTGCGTGCTTGAAGGGGCATGTTTCCTGCCCATGCTGATGATGCAGATTCGGCACACCAAAAATCGCACGATTGCATATTTCTTCCTATATACCTTTATGCTAACCGGGTCTACCATAACCACTTCACTTTTAAAAGAGAGTATAATGGACTACGGTTGGGAAGATATGATCCATGTCGTGCTGTATTGGCATTTGATGGTGATTGCCATCGCGTTGCTATTCTTGAACAACAACCGATTAGGCAAGAAATTTCCACTCTATCAATTGGACCTGGCAAGCTGCCTTTTTCTACTCATTTCATTGAGCTGTGCAGCATACGTGTTGATATATGGTCGCAAATACTATTGGTTCGAACACAGCAATATTGTGATCGATTTTGCGCTTTCCCTAATTTTCGGGGCCCTTTTTGTCATTAAACAGTATATGGTCAAGCGACCATTATTCCATTTCGAGGTTCTGAAGTACAAAAATGTTATTATTGGTGTTATTTTATTTTTTCTCTTTTATATCATTCGCAGCAGCCTTAACAATGTATATACAGTGATGGCCAATGTCTGGAAATGGCCCTGGCACTATATTATAGATATTCAATATATCAATGTCATTGGCACCATGCTGGGCGTTGGCAGCTCAGGAGTACTATTACTTCGGGATGTATCACCTAAATACATATTTGGTTCAGGATTTTTGATCTTGTCGGCCTCCTGCTTTCTCTTTGTGCCGACCTTCTATCCTGATACCACGAGTTGGACCATAGGGCTGCCCTTATTTATTCAAGGAATCGGACAGGGTTGGCTTTTTACCCCACTTGTCATCTATATCTTAACCGGAGTAGCGCCACATCACGTCGGCAATGCTGGCTTAATGGGTACCACAGTACGGTTTTGGAGCACCAACATTGGTTTCTCACTTGTTCAGAATATCAGCTATTTACTCAACCAAAAACACTTTATTCAGCTCGAACAAACATTGAACAGCAGTGCCGCACAAACAGCTCACTATTGGAATACATTGCTAGATAAATATACAGGTATACATGGGGATCTATTGGCCAACCAGCTTGCAAGTAAAAGCCTATCGGTGACGGTAAGTCAACAAGCTTCCTTAATAAGTAATATGGAGATATTCACTTATCTCGGATTTTTGGGAGTTCTAATTACCGCGCTAATTTTCCTGTTTGGACCGGCCAAAGCGATCTTTATGCGGCTCAAAATCCCGCATTTATAAGATATCAGGCAATTAATGTTCAACCTTCGGCAGACAAACATCACCCATATACAGTCAACAAACCTGGGACCTCCCCCGTATAATGAGGAAGACAAGTATAAAATAGCGAAGCTCTTGACCGCCAAAGAACAGATACTTTCAATAAAAAAGGTTGTTGACAAACCAATGCAACAACCCTTTTTTATGTTATAAAGTATAAAACTTATGCGTTAAATTCCTTCAGTGCTTTTTCGATACGTTCGATCACTTCCTGTTGGCCCAGTAATTCAACAATTTGAAATACATCTGGACCAAATTTGCCTCCTACAAGCATGATCCGGAATGGCATCATCAATTCCCCCATTTTCATGCCTGAAGTTTGGATAGCATCTTTGAAGAAAGGCTCAAGTGCTGAAGCTCGCCAGTCATCAAAACCTTTAAATGATTTCATTATATTTTCGAAGAATGTTGTTTTTTCTGCAGACCATTTCGGTTTTATGGCATTCAAATCATAGACTTCGGGCTGGATAAAAAAGAATGAAGCTTGTGACCAAAAATCTTCAACAAAAGTTAATCGTTCTTTAACAGCTTCCACGACCCGGTTCACATACGTTTCTTCAGCTTTTACCTGATGGTGGGCCAGCACTTCATTGATTTGTGGCAATAAAGTGTCGCTTGAAGAGCGTTTGATCCATTCATGGTTAAACCATTTTGCTTTTTCAAAATCGAACTTCGCTCCTGCTTTGCTGATCCGGTCCACGCCGAACTTCTGAATCAATTCTTCCAATGAAAAGAGTTCCTGTTCAGTACCATCATTCCAGCCCAGCACACCCAACATATTGACAAAGGCTTCAGGCAAAAAGCCCATTTCACGAAATCCTTTTGTTGTATCTCCCGATTTAGCATCTGTCCAATTCATGGCATAGACCGGAAATCCCAATCGATCCCCATCACGTTTGCTTAATTTTCCATTTCCGTCAGGTTTTAAAATCAACGGCAAATGTGCCCACATGGGCATGCTATTTTCCCAGCCGAGATATTCCCATAACAGAATATGTATTGGTGCTGAAGGCAGCCATTCCTCACCACGGAAAACATGCGATATCTCCATGGCTTTATCATCCACCACCACTGCCAGGTGATAAGTTGGCATCCCATCAGCTTTAAGCAATACCTTGTCGTCCACCAAATTCGTATCGAAAGCGACTTTTCCACGTATCATATCCGTGAATGTTACTGTTTCATCTGTAGGAATTTTTATGCGGATGGTATGTGGAGTCCCAGCCTCCAAAAGTTGTTGAGTTTCGGTTTCAGTAAGGCTCAGCGAATTACGCAGCGTAAGCCTATTCTCATGGCTATAACGGAAATTAGGTTGTAATCTGCGTTGTTCTTCCAATTCCGCTGCTGTATCGAATGCATAATAGGCATATCCATCCCGAATAAGCTGTTCAGCATATTGACGGTAAGATGGTTTTCTTTCACTTTGACGGTAAGGCCCGTATTCTCCACCTTTTAAAGGACTTTCATCAGGTGTCAAACCACACCAAGTCAAACATTCGTTAATATATTCTTCCGCTCCCGGTACGAAACGGGTTTGATCCGTATCCTCAACGCGTAAAATAAAATCTCCCTGATGCTGACGTGCATAGAGAAAATTAAACAAAGCTGTACGCACACCTCCGAGGTGAAGACCGCCGGTAGGGCTCGGTGCAAAACGTACTCTTACTCTTCTTTCTGAACTCATGTCGCAAAATTACCACAAAATTTTGATTTGGGCAGTAGTATAGACTCCAAGGTGAAATAAAAGTGCAGAAAACAGACATTTATTCAGTAATTTGCAATTGAGTACACTAATACGGAATCATGAAACCCTATCAGATAAGCCAACAACGCTGGAAATTTATCTTGCTCATCTTTGCTGCTATCATTGCAGTGGCATCTTTGGTTTACACCAATTATCTTGTTCGGAACCTGGCCTATGCCGAGCGGTCGAAGGCAGAAGTTTGGGCTATGAGTACCAAAAATATCATGACCATGCCGGATGTCGATGATGAATTTATTACCTTTATATATGCTGTACGCGACAGTTTAAATCTGCCTGCAATTATCACCGACGACCAGGGGGAGATTATTTTTTGGCGCAACCTGGATTCCACAAAGACGAACATCAAGTCCGCAGACAATGATAGTGTTACAAAACACCTGGATTATGATCCCGATTATTTTCAGAAACAACTGGCCTTTATGAAAAAAAGCCATCCCCCTATTACATTGGAATTAGGGAATGGTCAGAAATGGCACGTCTACTACAAGGACTCCTGGTTTTTGCAACAGCTTCGTGTTTTTCCCTACGTACAGTTATCGCTTATCGCACTTTTCCTGATCATTGCTTATACTGTTTTCAACTCCATACGAAGATCCGAACAAAATCTGGTCTGGGTAGGTTTGACAAAAGAGGCAGCCCATCAGCTGGGCACCCCCATATCTTCTTTAATGGGTTGGCTAGAGCTTATTCGGATCAAATTTGACGCTGAAGAAGATGACACATTAAATGAAATGGAAAATGATATAAAGAGACTGGAGATTGTTGCCGACCGCTTTTCAAAGATCGGCTCAACGCCGGTATTGACTCCCCATAATTTATACGATGTCATAAAAAATTATATGGATTACTTCCGTATCCGGACCAGCAATAAAATTATATTCGAATTAAAGGGTGCCCCCCATATTGAGGCTAAACTCAATATCCCCCTATTTGATTGGATTATTGAAAATTTATTAAAAAATGGCGTAAATGCGATTGGTGCAGAAGGAAAGATAACTGTTAATATTTCAGAAAATATTGCGAAAGAAGAAATTTTTGTAGACATTAGTGATACGGGCAAAGGAATTCCGAGGTCTAATTTTGACTCTATCTTCCAGCCTGGTTTTACGACAAGGAAAAGAGGTTGGGGACTTGGCCTTAGTCTAACCAAAAGAATGGTACAATATCATCAAGGACAAATTTTTGTTAAAGAGTCTGAAATAGGTAAAGGAACAACAATTCGAATAATCTTAAAAAGCAACTTAAAATATGAAGCCACTCAAATCTGACGAATATCCGGCAGTCTATGCACCCTACATCGAGACTGTAGTCGATAACGTGTTTGATGCATTAGAAGAACAAACCCTCTCCTTTCCAGCATTCTTGGATACTATCCCGGAGGAAAGAGGCAATTTCAAATACGCCGAGGACAAATGGACTATCAAAGAAGTCGTCGGTCATGTCATTGATAATGAGCGTATCATGGCCTATCGAGCATTACGTTTTTCACGCAACGACCTGAAAGAGCTGGCAGGATATGATCAAGATTATCTCATTCAGTACAGTCGTTACAATGATCGCACGTTAGAGAGCCTAAGCAAAGAATTCACTTACCTGCGCAAGGCAAATATGATGCTTTTCAGAAGTTTTAATGATGCCGAACTAGAGCGAAAGGGCATGGCTTCCGAACGCCTGACGAGTGTCAAAGCCTTATTATATGTTATCGCTGGACATCTCAATCACCACCGCATCATCATTCAAGAACGTTATTTAAATTCAGACGATGTCAAAAATTTGGTTTCAGCCTTACAACATTGAGCAGATCAATGTCTTCTTCGACAAATACCTATCGGGTTTATTGGAGATACGGGCTACTGAAATTGATGAAAACACCATCACAGCCACCATGCCTGTCACCGACAATGTTAAACAACCTCATGGTATATTACATGGTGGTGCATCCGTCGTTCTCGCAGAATCATTGGGCAGTATCGCCTCCAATTTAGTGGTTGATCCCGAAAGATATCGAGGCGTAGGACTTGAGGTAAATGCCAACCACATACGTCCCGTCAGCAGCGGAATTATTACGGCGAAATGTAGCCCCATACATATCGGTCGGTCAACACATATATGGGAAATAAAAATGTATGATCGTTTCAATAAATTGAATTGCATATCGCGACTGACAGTCGCGATTGTCCCAAAATAGGAGATAGCACCTGAGTTGCTAACTCGACTTATCAGAACTCAACAATTTGAAATCAACTATATTTACAGAAGAAGAAGAGTAAATTTCACAATTTATTCTTCTTTTTTTTGCCAATTAATTATCAAAATACCATAAAAATAACCCTTTATTTATTTCCAATTTTCAAGAAAATTAAGTAGTCTTGTAGGATGGATATTTTAAAAATCGGTAAAAATGAAGCGCAATCGTTTGTTTATCCCTTCTTCTTATCGGTTCATCAATCCATGAACGATAACTTAACTAAATATAATAAAACAAAACATGACCACTAATCCTAACGTTGGTAAAACAGCTTTTCGCCCTATGGCCATCTGCTGTGGATTATTTTTTATCCTCGGTTTTATTACCTGGGCAAACGGGACATTAATTCCATTCTTAAAGATCGCTTGTAACCTAGAAACAGATTTACAGGCTTTTTTTGTAACTTTTGCTTCTTACATTGCTTATTTTTTCTTAGCACTTCCTAGCTCTGTTATTATTAAAAAAATCGGTTTTCAAAATGGTTTGGTTGTCAGTCTAGTGATATTAGGTTTAGGTTCACTGATCTTCATTCCTGCAGCTGATAGCAGAAGTTATGCCTTATTCTTAACAGGGATTTTTATCCAGGGCTCTGGAATGGCTTTACTACAAACGGCCGTAAACCCCTATTTAAGTATCATCGGTCCTATAGACAGTGCTGCACAACGTATTTCCATTGCTGGTTTTTTCAATAAATCCGCAGGGATCATCGTTCCTATATTATTTGGAACACTCTTTTTGAAGGATGCCCAAAAAGTAACTGAAAAATTAGAGGCTACCACGGACCTTGTGCAGAAGAATGCAATTTTAGACGACCTTCTTCAACGTGTACATACACCATACATCTCACTTGCAGTCATTTTTGTCGCTTTTGCCATCTTCCTAAAATTCACCCACCTTCCTGAGGTTGATGTCGATGCGGAAGAGGAAAGCAGCGAAGAAAATGGAAATGCCGTAACTAAAAAAAGTTCCATTTTCCAATTCCCACATCTATTTTTGGGATCGCTGGCAATTTTCTTCTGTGTTGCTGTTGAGGTAATGGCAGGCGATATTATTGGCGTCTATGCCCGTGAATTAAAAGTAGATCCCTTCTTCACGACCTATGCAACAGCCTTTACATTGTCATGTATGTTAATTGGTTATATTATAGGTATTATCTCCATTCCAAAATTTGTATCGCAACAAATGGCACTGCGCATCTGTACCATCATTGGAATTACTTTTACGCTGATATCTGTTTTCACGACAGGTACCACATCCTTCGTATTTGTTGCCTTACTCGGAATTGCAAACTCCTTGATGTGGCCTGCCATCTTCCCACTAGGAATCAAAGGTCTTGGCAAATTCACCAAAACAGGATCTGCCATTATGATCATGGGTATCGCAGGGGGAGCAATCTGGCCACTGGTATACGGTTATCTTAAGGATCACCTACATATCGATTTTCAACATGCATTCTTATATGCGATGATTCCAGGGTATTTATACATCATGTATTTTTCAATAGCTGGTCATAAAGTTGGGAAAAAGAATTAAATCAATCCTACTATTAATAAATAGAAAGGGCATCTAAAAAAAATAGATGCCCTTTTTTCTTAAATTCTTATTATTTTTAGGAGATGAGATTTAATCTCAAAAGGATCATATCATCAAGATATCCAGAAATCAATACTGCAACGACCTACTGTTCGTTTGAACAGCCGACAGCATCGTGGTCTTGACTTAAATGGGATGGTGATTTGAGAACATATTATGAACAAAACACTGTTTTTATGAAACGCACATGGTCTTTCGACATGTGCGCTAGAGCAGCTGAAGATAGTAGAAACACCCCAAAAGGAAAAAATAACACGAATAAATAATGACTCAAATGAAAAAGAAGTTCTTTTCGATTGCCTTTGCAGCAGCCTTAATGTTTACTGCAACAGAATCCTTTGCACAGCTAAAGCTCCCTGCTGCAAGTAGTGCGCAGACCATTACACAAGGTTTAGGGATTGAAAACATCACCCTTAACTATAGTAGACCAAGCATGAACGGTCGAAAGATATTTGGAGACCTTGTCCCTTACAATGAAGTTTGGCGTACGGGAGCCAATACCAATACGACATTAACTTTTGAAGGTGATGTCACTTTAAATGGCCATCAGCTTGCCGCGGGTACATATGCGCTATTCACCATTCCCAACAAATCTGAATGGACAATTATTATCAGCAAGAATACCAAACAATGGGGTGCTTATGCTTATAATCAAGCAGAAGATGCCTTGCGCTTTAATGTAAAACCGCAAAATCTAAGCAGTCCCGTTGAAACATTTACAGTATCCTTTGATAATGTCACGACTACAGATGCAGTGCTCAACCTTTCCTGGGAAAAAACAGCCGTGAAAATTGACCTTAAGGTCAATCAGCAAGCCAAAATATTAGCCTCTATCGATGAAGCTATGAAAGGTGAGAAAAAACCATATTTTGCTGCTGCTCAATACTACTTCAACAACAATTTAGATCTCAATAAAGCATTGACATGGTTTGATGAAGCCGCCAAAGCACAGCCAAAGGCTGCCCATGTATTGTACTGGAAAGCAAAAGCGCAATTAAAAGCTGGAGATAAAAATGGTGCGATCGCAACAGCAACCAAGGGAGTTGAGGTTGCCACTGAAGGGAAAAATACGGAATATATTAAATTGAATACCCAAGTCATCAATGCTGCAAAAAAATAGCACATTGATTGTATAAAAAAGGGCGGTTCCCATAGAATCGCCCTTTTTTATAGTTCATCTTTTAACAATTGCTCCAGTTCTTCAGGAGAAACGTTCATATTCACATTTCCATCTTTCGCAAAGGAAATCTCACCGGTTTCCTCAGAGACAATGACCGCAACAGCATCAGAAATCTCTGTTACACCAATTGCTGCGCGATGCCGCAACCCAAACTGCAAAGGGAGATCCTCACTATCGGACAATGGCAGCACGCACGATGCAGTCATGATCTTAAAGTCTACAATGACCACAGCTCCATCATGCAGGGGGCTGTTTTTATGAAATATACTTTCAATTAGCCGCTTGGAAATATGGGCATTGATATACTCGCCACTACTCTGGTAATATTCTTCATCAAAATATTTTGAAAACACCAGCAATGCCCCGGTTCTTGTTCGAGACATGCTTCTACAGGCTTCGATGACGGGTTTCAGGTCCTCTGTTAAATCTTTCTGTATAACCTTTTTATTGCCTAAAAAAGACCAGAATATTTTCTTTCGCTTCATGGATATATTTTTTCCCACATGTAGCAGAAATCGGCGGATCTCCTGTTGGAAAACCACAATAAGGGCGATGGAACCTACAGAGATAAATCCTCCGAATATCTCCGTCAGGAGGCGCATATGCATTTGTTTGACGACTATATATACGCCGTAAAACAAGGCTACCCCGATCAGGATATTTACAGCAATGGTTCCTTTTATCAGACTATAAATATAGTAGATAATAATAGCGACCAATATGATATCAATAACGTCCAATAGACGAAAGCCACTAAAAAGGCTATAATCGATTCCATCCATATATGCAAGTTAAAAAAAAATAGATATTATTTGTATTTTTACATCACAACATACAGGAAAATGACTAGACTTTCAGTAAATATCAATAAAATAGCTACCCTTCGCAATTCCAGAGGTGGAAATAACCCAAATCTGCTATCAGCTGCATTAGCGTGCGAGCGTTTTGGTGCTCAGGGGATCACAGTACACCCGAGGCCAGATGAGCGACATATTCGTTATCAGGACGTTTTTGATCTGAAAGCCAATATACAGACCGAGCTCAATATTGAGGGAAATTGTCAGGAACAAAAATTTATCGATCTGGTATTGGCGAACAAACCTGCACAAGTCACCCTGGTTCCTGATGCAGAGGGACAGCTGACCTCCAATCATGGCTGGGATACCATTAAACATCAAACCTACCTCAAAGAGATGTGCGCATTGTTTAAAGATGCGGGTATACGTGTTTCAATCTTCGTAGACCCGGTGGAGGAAATGATCGAAGCCGCTGCAGAAACAGGAACTGATCGTGTCGAATTGTATACAGAAGGCTTTGCCAGCGAATATGGTTTCGATAAGGAGGCTGCTATACAGCCTTACTTCAAAGCAGCATTAAAGGCCCGTGAAGTCGGTTTAGGATTAAATGCAGGTCATGATCTGGATTTGAATAATCTACAATATTTCAATCAGCATATCCCGGAATTATTGGAAGTAAGCATTGGTCATGCGCTCATTTCGGATGCTCTATATTTAGGCCTTGAGGAAACCATAAAACGCTATTTGGCCTGTTTAAAATAAGCAGATCCAACGAGCGGTGGACAACCAGCTAAAAAGGGCTTTTCTGAAAAGAAAGCCCTTTTTTATGCTTCAAACAACGGTTGCTTGATCTTTGTCTAAGATTAATGAATTCCTTTAAAAATACGGTTCCAACGGATTTTCGATAGACCTGTACCGATATCATCCCAGCTCATCCAGGTAAACAATGCTTTGCCTACAATATGATCTTCCGGCACAAACCCCCATCCCCTTGAATCCAATGAATTGTGACGGTTGTCTCCCATCATCCAAAAATAGTCCATTTTAAACGTATAATGATCAGCTTTCACATCGTTGATATAGATACCATCGGTACGCTTTTCTACCTTATTATTCTCATAGACACGGATTGCACGTTCGTATATTGGCAAGGTCTGTGCATTCAGGGCCACCGTCCAGCCCTTCTTAGGAATCAGGATAGGACCAAAATTATCAAAATCCCACTTGTATTGTGGGTCATAAGGGTACGCACCCTCACCCACTGGGCTTCTTCTGATTTCTTTTACATTTGACCAGGATTGTACTAAAGCCAATTCGTCTTTCGTCATAAACAGCTGATATACCCCTGGCTGCTGATCAGACCCCATAGCCTCAATCCGCAGTTCCCGTAACCGGTCCATATTTAACGGCGTACCATCTGTCAGCACAATATAATCTAGCTGGCTTTCAGGAGGGTCAAACCCAGGCTGGTCGTTCACGAAGAGTTTGGCATCCTTCATAAAAATTTTATCCCCTGGCAATCCGACACAACGTTTAATATAATTTTCGCGTTTATCTATTGGCCTAGCCTGAATAGTAAATTGAGCATTTACCGTTTGCCATCCATAGGTTCTAACTAAATCATAATAACTTGCGTTCTGATTTTCCAGTGCAACAGTATCTCCGGCGGGGAAATTAAAGACGACTACGTCATTTCTTTCGATCTGCTGAAATCCGGGGAGCCGTTTATAGGGCAATTCAATCAATTCAGAATACGCTTTCCCCCCTGTTATTGGCATAGTATGATGGGCAAAAGGAAATGCGATCGGTGTGTTTGGAACACGAGGACCATAATTCAATTTACTCACAAACAAAAAATCACCGATCAATAAGGTACGCTCCATAGACCCCGTTGGAATCATATAGGCTTCAATCAAGAATCCACGGATAAGCGATGCCGCCACAGTTGCAAAAACAATGGCGTCAGCCCATTCACGGACCATAGATTTCTTATACGGATATTTGATTTTATACTCTTTATACGATTCCTGCTCAATTTCAGCAAGCTTCTCTTCAGTCAATTCCACACCTTCCTGTGAAGCTGCTTTTATATTTTTTGCATATAGACCATTCAAAAAGCGAACATTATTATCCTTTGCCCACATAGGCAATACGATAAACGGAACCAGTACCGCGGCCGCATTTTCCCAAAAACGGCGTTTTCCAAAACAATGAATAAAGTCCAGGTAAAGGTTATAGAAAACAAAAATATTAACGATAGGGATCAGAAGTAAGATAACCCACCATGTTGGTCTTCCTGTCAATTTAGCCTGTATATATTGACTATAAAAAGGCACGATTGCTTCCCAGCCTTTTCTGCCAGCTTTAACAAACAACTGCCACAATCCATATCCCGATATTGCTGTTAAAACCGCAAAGATGATTAATCCCATGATTTACTATTTAATACTATTTATTAAAATCAAAAATTTCAGTTACTTGATAGAATCCTTTTTTGCCGTTCAACCATTCGGCAGCTACAACAGCTCCCAGTGCAAAACCGTCCCGGCTATGTGCAGTATGTTTAAATTCGATCTGGTCCACTTCAGAACTATATAGGACGGTATGTGTGCCCGGGACTTCCTCGATCCGGTGGCTTTCGATCAATAGCTCCTGTGGTTTGGGAATAATTTCATCCTGCTCACCAACAACCGTATTGACCCAATTGTCTTTGACGTCACTATTCGCTATGATTCCCTCGGCAATTGTGATGGCAGTACCACTGGGTGCATCTAGCTTATGGATATGATGAATCTCCTCCACCTGAACATCATATTGTTTGTAAGGCTGTAGTGCTTTTGCCAGCATCCTATTGATGTGGAAGAATACATTCACACCGATGGAGAAGTTAGAGCCATATAAGATTGAGCCGTTAGCCTCCAAGCACCGGGCTTTCACGCTTTGCAATTGATCGTACCAACCTGTTGTCCCCACAACGATGGGCACACCCGCTTCCAAACAGAGGTTCATATTATCCAGGGCAGCAGACGGCACACTGAAGTCAATCGCCACATCAGCTCCCTTAATATCATCAACCGTTAGGCCAGGACGATTATTTTCATCCACAACTAAAAAAATCTGATGGCCTCTTTTCAGTGCATATCTTTCGATAATCTGCCCCATTTTGCCATACCCCAAGAGAATGATGTTCATATATTTAGAAAAAGTATAGTTTATTTTTAAAATTAAAAAATTCCAATGAAATATTCACGATTGCTACGCACAAATACAAATCAAAATGATCTGGATATGCCATATAACCTGAAAAGATCTGATGATTTCCCCCAGTGCAATAGGCATATCTCATTTTTAACAGGGGTTCTTTAATTGATCTTCATTGACAGCTTTAGCCCAACAGTGGGTTTAAAAGTATATGTCCCGGATGCATAGCTAGCATCCATCAATGTTGGCCCTATTGAAAAAACTGTTTTTTTGGGTTTATCATCACCGATATTCCAGCGATATTTCAGCATGGAATCAATATAAGCTTCTGCGACATTTAAGCCATATACACCCAGTGTCAACAGAACCATGAGATCACGGTTTCGCCTTGCATTGTCTTTAGCACGGATAATTGATTCTTGCGAAATACCGATATAAAATGGATCTATCGGCCTTCCTTCAGCTTGGGCTTGTAGCACTCCCAGCAATTCTTTATAATACCTGTTATTGAAGTCAAAAACGAGAACAGTTGTCAATAATCCACCATAGATAGCGGGTACTTTGATCCACCAGACACCTCCATTAGTATATTGTCCCCAGCCAGGCAGCACTAAGGAACGCTTCCATGCCTGTCTATTTTTTGCTTCGATGGCAAGCCGCGCAGAATCCTTCACCACAACCTTTTCCTTTGCCTTCTCCTCTTCTTTCTCCCGCTTTTTACGTTCCTTTCGGGATTCCTTTTTTACGGTATCCTGCACTGATTTTTGCTTCAGGCTATCAGCTTGGATGATGGGTACCTGTTTTTTGGAAATCGTATCCACCGTCTGCCCCTTTACGAGCACAACCGCGAATACCGCAAAAATCAAACTAATTAACTTGGTCATATTACCAGTCTAACAATTCAAGAATACGGCTTAGATCATCTTCAGATTCAAAAGGAATTTCAATAGCTCCCTTTCCTTTGGCACTTTTCAGGTTCAGTTTAACCCGTGAAGAGAATTTCGATGCCAGATCATCTTCAATTTTCTGGAGCTGAAATGACATTGGGGCCTTATCTTTACCCGTTTTCTTTTTCCCCCCTTTTTGCAACTCACGCACTAATTCCTCCGCTTTTCTCACCGATAAGCCTTGATCTATAATCAGCTTAAAAATATACAATTGTTTGTCAACCTCAGCAATGTTGATCAATGCTCGGGCATGCCCCATGGTTAAGGCACCATCACGGATGGCTGCTTGAATAACAGGTGGAAGTTTTAATAAACGCAAATAGTTTGTTACAGTAGAGCGGTTCTTACTAACCCGTTCGCCAAGTTCCTCCTGTTTTAAGTTACACTCTTCAATCATACGCTGAAAGCTCAACGCCACTTCGATAGCATTTAAGTTCTCCCGTTGGATATTTTCAATAAGTGCCATCTCCAGCATCTGCTGGTCATTGGCCGTACGGATATAAGCAGGAATTTCAGTGAGCCCGGCCAGTCTTGAAGCCCGAAGACGGCGCTCCCCCGAAATCAATTGATAGTTACCATCCGAAACTTTACGTACTGTAATGGGTTGAATCAAGCCCTGCAGGAGAATGGACTCTGACAATTCCTGTAAAGCAACAGGGTCAAATTCCGTACGAGGTTGAAACGGATTTACAGCTATTTCTTCCACTCTGACATGGCTGATGCTGCCTGTCTCTTTCGTTGATGGGACTGCAGAAGGCTTTACGAGCGGAGCCTCCTCGACATGTTGATTATTCTTAGCAGGGATTTCTACACTATCATTTAATAGAGCACCTAAACCTTTTCCCAATCCTGTTTTACGCTGATGTGCTGCCATATTATGCGGTTACTGTTGTATTCAATTCATTAAGATGCCCATTTTTCTGCAATATTTCACGCGCCAAATTCAGATAGTTGATCGCTCCCTTACAGGAAGCGTCATGCATGATCACAGAAATACCAAAGCTCGGAGCTTCACTCAAACGGGTATTTCGCTGAATAATGGTATCAAAGACTAAATCTGTAAAATGTGTTTTCACTTCTTCAACAACCTGATTGGACAATCTCAGACGTACATCATACATCGTCAATAAAATACCTTCTATCTCCAAGCTAGTATTTAAACGGTTCTGAACAATTTTAATTGTGTTCAATAGTTTCCCAAGTCCTTCTAAAGCAAAATATTCACATTGAACGGGAATAATAACTGAGTCGGATGCCGATAGGGCATTGATCGTAATCAGGCCCAACGATGGAGAACAATCAATAATGATAAAATCATAATCCTGTTTTACCTGATCCAGGATTTTCTTCATCTTATATTCACGTTCATGCATATTGATCATTTCAATCTCGGCTCCCACCAAATCAATATGGGCCGGCAAAAGATCCAGATTTGGGGTTTCTGTAGATTGAATAGCCTCACGTGGGTCCAAGTCATTCACTAAGCATTCATATACGCTTGCATTGATTGTACGAGGGTCAAAACCAATCCCAGAAGTAGAGTTTGCCTGAGGATCCGCATCGACCAACAATGTCTTATATTCCAAAACCGCTAAACTAGCCGCCAGATTAATTGACGTTGTGGTCTTTCCGACCCCACCCTTTTGGTTTGCGATTGCGATTATTTTTCCCATCTTGAATGAAAACCTTTCTTAATTAAAATGTCATTTTATCCTACATTTCACTTTTCTGAAGATCAATTTGCTGAAATATGGATCCAAAATTCAAATAAGCAAAACAAATTCAGCATATTTTGTACTTTTGATTGATCGAAAGCACATATCCTCAGGATGCTAAGATACAAAAAATCAACATATGTATCCACTTTGAAAGATTGCTTTTTATAAGTATCAACAACACAATGATTTTAATAATATCCGGAACAAACCGTCCCAATAGTAAGACGTTAAAAATAGCAAAATGCTACCAGCAATTACTTGATCGCAAGTCCGTTGAAAACGATCTCTTTTCCTTATCAGATCTGCCACCAAACATTTTAGAAACAGATCTTTATGGGAAGAGAAGTCCTGAATTTGGACCCATCCAGCAAAAGGTCAGTGATGCTGATATGTTTATCTTTATTGCCCCTGAATACAATGGAAGCATTCCCGGCGCACTGAAACTTTTTATCGATTGCTGTTCATTCCCAAGCAGCTTTTACCACAAGAAAGTAGCCCTGGTCGGATTATCCTCAGGAAGATATGGAAACCTCCGTGGCATAGATCACTTGACAGGAATATGCCATTACCTCAGAATGCATGTGCTCCCACTCAAAATATTTCTTCCCAATGTCCAAAATGAGCTGAACGAAGATGGAGAGCTGTTCAAAGAGGACACCATGCAATTTATCACCGAACAGATTGAAGAGATTGTGCGATTTTGAGGAGCAGGTAAAAATAGCAGATTGTAACAAAACTAAAGGCCCTCAGCATATACTGAAGGCCTTCTTTTTGACGTTTGAACCAAGAATAAGCTAGCATTGATAAACAAAGCCTGCTCAATCAAAAGCTACGATTTTAAATATGGATATCTAAACAATTAATAGCCAAATATCTCTTTTAAGTCTAGTTTTTTCACCTCCCCAAGCTTCGCTAGATCTTCTGGCTTTAGGCTGTCCTCTTTCGCCACAACACAGTAGACATATGGCTTTTGGCTCATTTCTTTTTTATGGAAGGTATTCAGGTCAGCATAAGTCAATTTTGGGGCCTGTTCATAGATCGCTTTACGAATATCGGTGGTATTCCCCAAGCGTTGCGCAGCAAGATAACTGCCAAGCACTGCGGCATTCAGCACACGCTCACTAGCAATGGATTTCTGTAGACTTACTTTCGCAATATCCAGTCCTTTGGCACTTTCCGGCAAAACATCCAACAGTTCATTCATGCCTTTGATGGCATCGTTGAATTTATCGGCTTGTGTTCCGACATAAGCCCCTACAGTATAATGGTTACTCTTTTTATAGGGCTGGCCATAGTAAGCATAAGTAGAATAAGCCAGTGCCTTTGATTCCCGAATGGTCTGGAAGACAATACTTCCCATACCGCCCCCAAAATAATTATTGAAGAGTGAGACCGTTGGCGTCAACGCGCTTGAGTATCCCTCCGAAGTTCTGTACCAGAATACTTCCGCCTGCTTCATATCAAAATTGGCAAAAAGCACCTGATTTTTAGCCGTCGGAAGTTCACTAAATACCTGCCCTTTTCCAGCTTGCACATAGTCTCCCGCACCTTGTTTTAGCGGTGCTGCCTTTGCCGCAAAATCACTGGCACTCAATGGTCCAAAATAAAGCAGCGTATGCTTCATCTGGGCAAGATCATGCAGCGCCTTCACCAGATCTTCCGCTTTCAACGCGTCCAGTTCCGCATCCGTAAACACGTTGTTGAACGGATTTTTGGCCCCATATTTCGCATACGATTTTAGTCCTTCCATAATCATGGACTTATTTTCTTTTGCATTAGCACGCGCCTTCTTCAGACGGGCAATATACATCTTGAAGGCCTCTTGGTCCGCAACACAATTACGCAACAGATCTTGTATCAGGTGCTGTGTTTCAATAAAGTTTGAGTGGAGTCCCGAAATAGACACCATGGTTTCCTCATTTCCGGCCGATACCGAAAAATCAGATGCCAGCTGATAAAAGTCCTTGCTGAACTGTTCGCTGGACTTATCTTTGGTTCCTAAAAACTCAAGATAACCTGCAGCCAAAGAAAGCAGCTTATTATTCCATTTTCCAATATCAAATCGATATGACAACGAAAACAGCTCATTATCATTGTTTTTCACCGCTAGTACCGGAAGGTTATTGGCTGTCGCCTTTTGGACATCCTTATCATAGTTTACCCATACCGGTTGGATTTTATCCTCAGGCATAGCTTCCACCTTCTTCAAGAAGTCGGATTGGTCATCCCTATTGACGGTAACTGGTGTGATTTCAGGTTTAACAACTTTAACAACATTGTTATCCACACCCTTACGTTTATAAACAACAACATAATTGTTATCGTTCAGGTATTTATTCGCAAAGTCGACCACATCTTGTTTGGTGATCTTATTCAGCTCATCGGCATAACTTACCACAGAAATCCAGTCCTGACCTGAGGTAAACGCATCCATCAGTGCTTCAGCACGGTCCCCATAGCTTTCATGCTGTTTGATCTCATCTTTCTTCGCATTATTGACAATCGCCGTGATCAGCTCTTCCGAAAATTCACCTTTCCGCAGCTTCGCCAATTCTTGTAACAGTAGCTGTTGCACCTCTTCCAGGCTCTGCCCTTGTCCCGGGTTCCCTTGTAAAAGCAACAACGAATAGTCCTTTAACACATAAGGGAAGGCTCCTGCGCCCAGTAATTTCTGGTTCTTTACCAGGTCCAGATCAATCAGACCAGCAGAACCATTGGTCAAGATCTGGCTCATGAGATTCAATAGCTGTGCATCTTTGGTTGCTGCACCAGGAAAGCGGAATCCCATGAGCATAAATTCAGCATCCGGTCCCTTTACTTCCCGAACAACAGGGGTTAAGATTGGTTTCTCGGGATCAAAGGTGTATGGTGGCACCTCCTTCTGTTTCATAAATGCAAAACTTTGATCTACCTTTTTCACCACTTCGGTAGGATCAAAATCACCAGACATAATCACCCCCATATTATTGGGCACATAATAGGTATTAAAATATTCACGGATAGCCTTTAAAGATGGATTTTTCAAATGTTCCACAGTACCTATCGTCGTCTGTTTACCATAATTGTTATTTGGAAACGCTGCCGCAAACATAGCTTCAACGGCTTTACGGCCATCCTTATCCAAGCTGATATTTTTTTCTTCATAGACAGCCTCGAGTTCGGTATGGAACAAGCGAAGGACAGGATGCCTAAACCGTTCGGCCTGTACAGCTAGATACTTATCCATCACATTACTTGGAATCTGTTCCTGGTACACGGTCTGTTCAAATGAGGTAAATGCATTTGTACCTTCGGCGCCCATTGAAGCCATCAACTTATCGTATTCATTGGCAATGGCATACTTCGCAGCTTCGCCCGAAACACGATCAATTTCTTTGTAAATTGCTTTACGCTGTGTCTCATCTGTAGTACCGTTGTACTTTTCATACAATGCATCGATCTGGTCCAGCAAAGGTTTCTCCTTAGCCCAGTCTTTAGAACCAAACTTATCCGTTCCCTTGAACAGCATATGTTCCAGATAGTGGGCCAATCCAGTATGATCTTTTGGATCAGTTTTGCTTCCGGCTTTTGTGGCAATATACGTTTGAATACGCGGTTCTTTCTTGGTCGGGCTTAAAATAACGGTTAATCCATTTTTGAGCTTGTAAAACCTCGAATGGGTAGGGTCATTGGTTACGTATTTATAGGTATACCCGCCTTCAGATGCTTCTTGCCAATTAAATTTGGCGTTTTGGGCAAACAAAGCACCCCCTGCTGTTGTTAGAGCAAACGTAACAGCAGTAATTTTAAATAGATTTTTAATCATATTTCCTTTTTCTTTTCAATTCAAACTTAGATAAATTGCTTTTCATATGCAATACAGTGACCAACATATAAAGACATTAATCGATTTACCTACAGTGGATTTATAAACACGACTCTCCCTTTGCTGCCACGATATTGTGAAGAAAGGAAATTATATTGTTACAATGGTATATCATTCTTATTTTTGCAGAAATTTAAAAAAACGCTAAACGTTTTACTTCATGAGATCAGAAATACTTGTTTTTGTGATCTTTGTGCTTCTTTCCTTTCGTACAACAGCACAGGTCACTCCCCGAATAGAAAATCAAAAAGATACATCAGCACATCTTGCACCCGCAAAAACAAGATTGATCTTTCAGCTTGAACATGAGAGTGGAGGCGAGCTTAAATTCAATGAAAGAACCAAGGAGACACTCGCAGATTCTTATTACAGTGGCCTCAACTTTCGTGTTGGCTTTCAGACACAGTTTCAGGATTCATTAAAGAGCATCTACAACGAACTGTACAACTACCCTATTTATGGAGTCGGCATCTACAGCAGCACCTTTGGCCAGGAGCACCTTGGGCGCCCCTTTGCTGTTTATGGCTTTGTTGCCATACCAATCAAACCAAAGGTCAATAGAAGATGGAATTTCAATTACAGAATCGCATTGGGCCTTTCGGGCCGGTTCAATCCATATAATGAAGAGGAGAACCCATTCAATCTGATCATAGGGAGCAAAAACAATGTATTTATTGATTTTGGACTCCAGGCCAATTACAGATTAAGCAGAAAATTCCAGGTGGGTGCAGGTGTGGCGTTCCATCATTTCAGCAATGGTGCCCTGGCCTTGCCAAACACAGGGATTAATTTACTTCCGTTGAGTCTTTCCGTGGCCTATACGCCGACAAGCAGACCATTTGATTTCCGGAAAAGCACCATTCCAAAAATGGAAGATACGGAAGAGCTCCACTTCAACTACGCCTTTGGCTTCAAACAGATCGACCGTGAGCATGATAGTCAATATTTCAAATCTACCTTGGGGGCTTATTACAGTAAGCATTTCGGATACAAATGGCGTCTTGGTGCCGGAATGGATGTATTCTATTCAGCCAGTGGAAATGACGAAAAAGTAGCCGGTGAAAAAGCAGGTAAATTCTCAGCCCTGTTTTCATATGGCCCTGCATTCTATATTGACCATGTGTTAAACTCGAGATTATATATCAATGGAAATGTTGGTGTATACCTGCACCGCAACAAGTTCAATGGCGAGAGCGTCCCAGTATACCTTCGAGCCGGAGTTCGCTACAAAGTATACAAAGACTTCTTTGCCGGAGTTTCCATCAAAGCACATGGCGGCAAAGCAGATTTTATCGAATGGACCACTGGCTATGGATTTAAGTTAGGGAAGAAACGTGCAGAAAAGGCAGATGGAATAGATTAAGAATCAGGGCAACCAAGAGAAAAAGAAAAAATTGATATAAAAAAAAGCGTTCGTGATGAACGCTTTTTTGTTGTGGGGATTACTGGATTCGAACCAGTGACCCCTACCTTGTCGAGGTAGTGCTCTAAACCAGCTGAGCTAAATCCCCAAATGAAAAAAAAGCATCAATGCCTGATGCTTTTGTGGAGGCTACTGGATTCGAACCAGTGACCCTCTGCTTGTAAGGCAGATGCTCTGAACCAGCTGAGCTAAGCCTCCGTTTTGGAATGGTGGAGAATACTGGATTCGAACCAGTGACCCTCTGCTTGTAAGGCAGATGCTCTGAACCAGCTGAGCTAATTCTCCGACTTTGTATGGTGGAGGCTACTGGATTCGAACCAGTGACCCTCTGCTTGTAAGGCAGATGCTCTGAACCAGCTGAGCTAAGCCTCCATACTTTTTTAAAGAACGCCGTTCCCTAATTGCGTGTGCAAATATAGCTTAAAAATTCTATTCTCAAAATTATTTTCAAAGATTTTCTCCCCTAAAGACCACAACAAGCTAAAAAACACCCACATAATTTTCCCCCGGATTAATCATAGAACTTCCACGAAACACCAAATCTAAAGTTGGCCGTATTCATCGGATAACGTCTGACCGTATAGTACCCATGTGGATAAAAATTCTGATTTAAAAAATTATAACTCAGAAACATATTCACACGCTGTATATTGGCTGTCAACCATAGATCCATGATCGGATATGTTGAAAATTCGATTTGTTGATAAGCATTGTAAAACTGTCCTGTTCCCATCGAATAATTTGGATTCGCATAAGGTGTGTTGAATTTGGCATCGATACCAATGCTATAGTCAATGACTTTATAAAAGAGATTGCTATAATAAAGGCTATGCCAGGTATATAGTTCTGGGACCGCCAATACATTCTGTTGGTCAGTCTTTTGATACACAACCAGATTGTCAAAAGTAAAACGACGGATTTTGAATTTTTGCCCAACCGTCACTTTCAACAGATTAGCTTTATCCAGTTGGGTCGGATTGATCCATTTATCCTTTTTAGGGTCATTTTGCGCATTTGACAGTTCCGCAAAATAAGTATAATTATTCATCAGGAAATATTCCACTTTTCCATGAAAGCCCAATGCAGGGTTCGCATATTGGAAACCGAGGTTCTGGATTTTTATCTTTTTCAGATCCAGGTCATTCCATTTTCCATAAGTATAGTTCAGGTTATTAAAAACCATTTCTGGAGACTTATTTTGCGAGTAGGCAGAAAGCGTCACCTTACCAATCTTATCCCCCATAGAGATATCGGCCTTTGCTTCATATAAGAAATCACCAATATTATGACCGAAAACGATCTGATTCGCTTTTAAACTAAAATCCAGGCGATCTGAAAACTTATAGCCAAGTTCCCCTTTCACGATTCCGTTTTGATAGAACTGGTCAAAAGCAGTACTATCCGGTAATTTTTTCTTGGGTTCGGGATATAGTGACGGATTGGTATAATAACGCATAGAGTCTATCTGGGTTTGTTCCACCCAGTTCATATCATGCTGGAAAGCCAAATTCAGTTTCGCCTCATTCTTAAAAATTGATTTTCCACGCAGAAAAAAGTTATACTCAAATTCATTGGACACATTGGTAATGGCCGTTTTATCATTATTTAAGTTCAGCGCCTGGTTGTTATAAGGTAATGCCGCATTTCCATCAGCTAAATTCTTAAAAAAACCATAGGTCTGCCTTCTGACCCGGGTATTATGCGCCATGCTGTTTGTCGGATAGATCTGCATGGTCGGCTTCCCTTTGTCTACTGTATCGAGACGACCGAGGTAAAGCGACTGGCGCAAGAACAAAGAATTGTCGCCCCATTTCGTCCTTGGCGTATTGGCTTTACTGGGATCATACAATTTCGGGATAAACCGGTCCGGCGCCTGCCTATTTTCAGGAGCAAAAGGCAGGTTCTCTATCAAGGAGCCATTTTCCATAGCTTCCAGTCGGTTAAAGACCGCACTCACCAACATGTTGTATCGGTTATTTTTTGACTCATACCAGGATGATACCGAAGCCTTCATGTCGGAATATTCCTGAGCCAGATAATAACCGTCCGTCTTCGTTGAATGAAAATCTACGTTCATGTTCCATTGTGGTGTGATATTCTGTGCCACCCTGGCCCGAAAGACCTGATCATCAAAAAAGAACCCTACGGCCGACAGTTCCGAATAACGTGCCCGTGCCCTAAAATACTGAACAGAGTCCGGGTTCAATAGATAGCGTTCCAATGCGGTAAAGCCAGATTGAAACCCAATTGTTTTCTTGGGCTGAAACAACAAGTCACGTGTCGCCAGGCCGTAAGACCCCAGATTCACGCTAGGATTCCAAGGTAAATTTTGAGGATTATAGTACTGATAGTTATGATGTGAAGTATCTATTTGTCGCGTATATGTCCCTTTCTTTAACATGTCCAATGTGGCGTAACGAATATATTTTGAAGACAGGATCACAGAATCCTTTTTTCCATCTTCCTTGGCTCTCGCTGAATCCAGAGCACTGCTCCATTCCTCTGTGCTTTGTGCCATCAGATCCATGGAACAAACCAGTAAGACACACAGTGCGGCTAATACGCGTACGATCAACTTCATCTAAAATAAATATATAGTCTAAATTTACTGCAAAGCTATCAATTCTTTCAAAATTAATGTCATCTTAGGTTCCGCTTTCTCTGCCACTATCACGATTTCTTGTAGAGAGACCGGTTTTAGCCGATCGTGAAAGCCTTCGTCCGTAACAACAGAAATAGCAAACACCGGAAGCGCCATGTGATTAGCCACAATAACTTCGGGCACAGTACTCATCCCCACCACGTCACCTCCAATAAGCCGCATATAACGATACTCAGCCTTTGTTTCCAGATTCGGCCCCGGAGAAGAAACATACACCACCCGATGTGCAGAAATAGCATGTTTTGAAGCGATTTCGAGTGCCTGTTCAATCATTTTATGGTTATAGGGCTCGCTCATATCCGGAAAACGCGGTCCAAATTCAGCTAAGTTTTGTCCCCGCAAAGGATTGTCAGGCAGCAGGTTGATATGGTCTTCAATGATCCCCAGGTCCCCGTTCCTGATTGCCGGATTTAACGATCCTGCGGCATTGGACACAAAGAGCTTCTGCACCCCCAGAATTTTCATGATACGAATTGGAAAGGTGATCTGCTGCATATCATAACCCTCGTAGTAATGCAAACGTCCCTGCATGGCCACAACTCTTCGTCCGCTCAATTTTCCAAAAATCAATTTGCCTGAGTGGAACTCAACTGTAGAAATAGGAAAATTAGGAATATTCGAATACATCAGCTGATATTCGATCTCAATCTCATCAGCCAGTTTACCTAAACCAGTACCTAGGATGATACCGAATTCTGGAGTAAAATCTCCAATTTTTCTACGGATGAACTCCGTAGTCTCGTTTATACTGTGATACATACGTACAAAAAAACTAAGTAACTCAAACTTAACTTAATTTTTCTGCACGTACAAATCAAATATAAAGACTTAATGATGTGAAAGCGCTCCTTCACTCGCCTTGCCCGGTGAGCTGGCCAATAGCATCAAAAAGGTGATAAAACCATTGATAATAATTAAGTCCAGTCCGATAACATAGGGCGTATACACCTCAATGACATATGTTTTCAATATGTATAGCAATGTCGGTGAGAGCACACAGATATAGGGAACAGCTTTATCGAGGACAGCATTTTTGGTGAAGATGCCAAAAACAAACAGCCCCAATAATGGACCATAGGTATAACTGGCAGCGGTAAATATGGCATTGACCACCGAATCATCATTGATCAGCTTGAATATAAGAATCACCAGCAACATCACAATTGAAAAAGCGAAATGTACATAATTACGTTTTTTAACAAGAACAGGATCGTTCGGATTTTCCTTTTTATTGAAATTTAAGAAATCCACACAAAAAGAAGTCGTCAACGCTGTAAGGGCGCTATCGGTTGTGGCAAATGTCGCTGCAGTAAGCCCCATCATGAAGATAATCGCCGGCACGATGGCCAGATGGTTCAGGGCAATCTCAGGATAGAGATAATCCCGTGTGGCCAATTGTGACACGTCAATACCATTCTTTTCTGCATAGATATAGAGCAGTGCACCCACAGCCAAAAAGAAAATATTGATCACCACAAATACACTGGTGAAGGTAATCATATTCTTCTGTGCTTCTTTGATCGTCCCCATGGAGAGATTCTTTTGCATCAGGTCCTGGTCAAGGCCCGTCATGGCTATCGTGACAAAAATCCCCCCTAGAAACTGTTTCCAAAAATTCGCTTTGGTACTGACAAAATCATCCCAGAAGAAGATTTTGGAATAACTACTTTCTTTTACCGCTTCAAATGTGTCCACAATTCCAAAATCAAGACCTTTTGCCATAAAATAGATCGAAAGAATAACTGCTGTCACCAGAAATGTTGTCTGCAAGGTATCCGTCACAATGATTGTCTTTAAGCCCCCTTTATTGGTATATAGCCAGATCAGCACCAGGCAAATGATCACCGTAATGGCAAAGGGCACATTCCAGGTATCAAAAATAAAATGCTGCAGAACGATAGCGACCAGATACAGGCGGAAAGCTGAGCCTATGGTCCGGGAGACCAAAAAAATAGCTGCCCCTGTCTTGTAGGTCGTATGACCAAAGCGTTCTTCCAGATAAGTATATATCGAAGTCAGCTTCATTCGGTAATAAAGGGGGAGAAGCACATAGGCAATGATCACAAAGCCCACCGCATTACCGAGGACGAATTGGAAATAACTGAATTCTGAAGCCCCAACTGCCCCTGGGACAGAAATAAAAGTCACCCCCGAGAGTGCAGTCCCGATCATCCCGAAAGCGACCATATACCATTTTGAATTCCGGTTCGCAACAAAAAATGTTGAATTGTCAGAAGATCCTTTTGAAGTAAAGTGGGCAACAGCTAATAAAACCGCAAAATAGATAACGATAAAGGACAATAATATGATAGGTGACATAATTCGTTTTTAATAGGTGATTTTGTATAGAAGTGTTTTAATGTGTCGCTTGATAGGCCTCAATGGCTTGTCTGACATTGCCAAACTGTTCCAGCAATGCTGCAGCCTCTTCCTCCGTTGCTCCCGTCTGATCCATAATGATACGCACACCCCGTCCCACTAATTTGTGGTTTGACAGCTGCATGTCGACCATTTTATTTCCTTTGACCCTTCCCAATTGAATCATGACGGCCGTACTGAACATATTCAGCACAAGTTTCTGGGCGGTACCTGATTTCATCCGGGTGGATCCGGTCACAAACTCAGGTCCTACGATAACTTCTATTGGATACTGTGCGACAGCAGCAATTGGAGATCCGCCGTTACAGACAATACAGCCTGTCACCAGCCCTTTCTCATTCGCCTTTTTCAGTCCACCGATCACATAGGGTGTCGTACCAGAAGCCGCGATACCGATCACAATATCATTCTCATCGATGTCATAAGCCTCCATATCCTTCCATGCTTGTTCCATATCATCTTCAGCAAATTCAACAGCCTTACGGATAGCCGTATCCCCCCCAGCTATCAGTCCTATGATCCACTCAAATGGCACTCCATAAGTCGGAGGTAACTCAGATGCATCCAAGACGCCCAACCGACCGCTCGTACCTGCACCGATGTAAAAAGTCCGGCCTCCGGCCTTCATCTTCTCCACAGTAACCTTCACCAATGCTTCAATCTGAGGAATTGACTGTTCAACAGCTAGTGGCACAGATTTATCCTCATTATTGATATTAGTCAATAATTCATGTACAGACATCTTGTCCAAATCCTGATAATTCGAATCTTTCTCCGTTGTATTAACCATTCTTAATCTATATAGTAAATTCTTTATTTCATTAAATCGGGCACATCCACAAATCGATAACCCTTTTCTTTTAATCTCTTGATGATATCATCCAGATGATGATATAATTTATCTTGCCGCCGGGGGTCTGTTCCCATATGAATCAATATCAAAAAACCCCGGAGCCCAAATCGTGATTCATAAGACCAAAGCTGCTCCATAATTGCCACCGAAGAAAGGTAACGCTTACCCATTTCTGGATAAGTATAATCTGCTGCTGTCCGCAATCCCGGTGTATAATTGACAGAAAGCAGTCCCATATCCTTAGCCCACGCTACAGTCTGGCGATTATACCACTCATACGAAGGAATATAATAACGCAAGTGATCCGTATGTATTCCCAGCGCCTCCAATTCCCTTAAATTATTGCTCAGATCACTAACAAAAGAATCCTGACCGACCAATAATTTATCCCGATGTGTCCAATCGCTGACCAGAAGATGCTTATCAGAATGTCCTGACACCATATGCCCATCGTGCAGCATCTGCTGGACATAAGGTTTAAACGCAGGATTCCGCATATAATCGCCCGTCAAGAAGAAAGAGCCTTTTACATGATTGAGCTTCAAGCTATTCAGTATTGTTGGTGTCCCTTCAGAAAGATCATGGCCTGTAAAGACCAAAGCTATCTGCCTTTTCGTGGTATCACCACGAACAAGGGCACCATAGCGATCCCATACTACTTTTTTGCATCCGGCTCCTCCAGGGCCTTTCCTTCTTTTGCTGCCAGCAGATAGATCAGTGCGGCAGTACCGTCCATTGTTGGTTCATTGGTACTATAATCGCCATAATCATCATGATAAACAGCTAGGTCACTTTGAAAGTCCGCATAACCATCTGGATTATTCAGCTTGATGCCGATCAAGTTACGGTAAGTGGATGCCATAATAGGGCCATCGACTAAACCGCCATCAATCGGATGCTTGCCCAAATATGTAAAAGCCGAATGTGGGTCAACTGGTGTATCACCCCATGAAGGCAATCCATAAACCATGCTCGTCCCCCAAGGATTTGTACCAAAAAGCCAATCAAAATTGGCCTGGGCCAGCTCATCAAAACGTCCATCATTTGTCAGTTCTTTATACCATAGACATTGGATCGCAAAAGATGCCGTCAGATTATTGCTGCACCAGATAAAAGGGACTCCCCTTAAAAATGCATTCTGCTCCGCCCTACGGTTGACTTCTTCGATACCCTGCCTATAATAAGAAACAATTTCCTCGCGATCTTGCCCCTTTAATACTTTCGCCAATTCATAATGTCCCAGGTTGATAAATGGGTACCATTGATAATGTGCCGCTGTATCCTCTATCATCCAAGGAGTAATTTTCTCCTGCCGCGCATAAGACATGGCCTCCTTGGCAAACTTCTTCTTCTTCGTGACCGACAGTGCCATTGCTGCTGCCAATTGCATATCATCCACCCAGTTATCTTCGGCGTAGATATAAGGCGATTTGACAGAAACAGTCTGTGTTACCCCAGGTTTCAGGTTGGCATAAGCATAAGCGGTCCCTGCTTTCTTAGCGAGCAGTTTGGCATATCGCTTATCATCCTGACCAAACAATGTTGCACCCAAGCGAAAGGCACTACTAAATTTCCCGGCCGTAGAGCTTGTTCCGGTCGTGTTATTCATAAACTTACCACGTTGCTGCGGTTGGCCATCAATAAAGTACACCGGCCGTTCAGTTCCGCGGCCATAAAAAGGATCTTCTCCAGGCATACGCATGCTGGCATGATCCCGGTCATCTGCAATCTGATTATACATCTGATCTGCTTTTGGATGCATCTTGAGCAGCCAGTCCAATCCCCATTTTGCTTCATCCAGCACATCTGCCCGCCCATTTTTTCCATCCAGGCCATTCGCCTGTTTCTGATCTCCAAACACATGCGGAAAATCACGATAGGCCGCCAGCAGGTGAAATGTAGCATTTGCTGAGGTCGTGGCATACTGTAAATAATCAGAAGCATCATGCCATCCACCACCCGCATCAATACGCGAACTATCCGCGATGCCGGCTTTTCCAGCATACAGCGTAAAACCATCATGCGTATGGCAGCTATCTTTCAGGAACGGATTGAATAAAGTACGTTGTTGGCGCATATAGCGCAAGACAAAGTCTGCAGCTCCGGCATATACATCCCTGGCAATTCTAAAAGCAGGGGACTTCACCTCCCCAGCCTGTATATAAAACTGCCCAGTATCCCGTACCGCAGAAAAATCAAAACGAAAACTCTGTACAAAAGGTCCATAAGCACCGTAATCTTTTCCGACCGGGTGAACATAAACCGCTTTACCTGTCTGTGCATTTTTTACTTCAAAAGAACGAAGCTGCCTGATTGATTTCCCGCCCCATACGGCGACCTTTTTACCGGCCGGCGTATAGCCCAATTGGTTTATTCTAATCCATGCATTTTGCTGTGCTTTCGCAAAGTTACAAACAAAACATGCAAAAACAAGCAGAAAAGCTTGACGTAAATTTAAGAAGTTTAGACATTTTTTTATCATAATAAGGCATTTATTTTCAAAAAGATCATTTCAATCGATTGCTTAAAATTGTAATGAGACTATCTTACCATCCATCGTGCTTGCTATCACGGAGTTCTGACCGTTTATTGCGACCGGATTAACCATGCCATTGGAAATTTTATATTGCCACAAGACTTCGCCTGTTTTTGCTTCTACAGCTGACAGCAAACCCGAATGACTCGGCACAAAAACCAGTCTGCGGTTGGTCTTTATTGCTGAGGGAGTCAATTCATAAGGAAGTTTTAGCGCTGATCTCCAAACTACTTCCATATTGTCTGCCGAGCAGGAAATCCCAAGCAGGTCTCCGTCCATTGTTTTTACATATACTTGCTTCTTGGTTGCAGCAAGCCCCATGGATTCCCGCACCCGTATGGTATCTTTTTTTTCACGCCATATTACAGCGCCGTTCTTAGCATTAAGGGCTGTCATATATCGATCCGGTGCAACCACAAAAACACGGTTATTGACCCCCACCGGATTACAGGCTGCCGCAGAAAACATACGGTTAGCATGCCCATTATTCCATTCCCAGGCGAGTTTTCCAGTTTTTGCTTCAAGTGCATAAAATCCATTTCCCCATGAACCAAAAATAATATTGCCCCGATAATAGGTAGGTAAAGTTGAAACAAATCCATTTACATGGTCAAAGCTCCATTTCAATGCACCGGTCTTTACATCCAATGCCCTGAATTTACCATCCGAACCACCAATAAAAGCTATACCATCCCGGATCAAGGGCGAGCCCAGCACAGCTTTATCTGTCTGCACCTTCCAGCGGAGTTTTCCGCTTTGAGCATCCACCCCATAGATACAGTGGTCTGAAGAACCAGCGACCACGATGCCTTTCCAGACCGCCGGTGTGGAATAGACTTTCCCTCCTGTACGGAATGCCCACAATTTTTTACCAGATTTCAGGTCAAGTGCAAAGATATCACCAGCCGTATTGGAGCTGATGACCCGCTCTTTATAGACCGTCAATCCGGCACCGATATCACTTGCATCTTCAAATGTCCAGTTTACCGTTACCTTGTCGGCATACCTGTCATTGACAGCGTAGCTGGGACGTGGGTAGGTCGCTGTTTCATTTTCAAAATGATGATCAAACAAGGACACAACCAACCAAGGGTTATCCTGCGTTCCTACACCCGGAGTACGCTCCTGATAAATTGCTTTCCCTCCCCCTATAGTGACAATATTATATCCTCCGATGTTTTTATTGGCACGCAGGTTAGAGCGTCCCATCACCCCCGGAATCCCTTCCCAGCTGTAAGCTGAATTATTATGACCATGACCACATAGTGCCAGTTGCACATTCCGCGTCTTGACACGCTTCAGTGCATCAAACCAATTATTCAGGGATGAGTCCTGCGGATAATGGTTAATATAGATCAACGGGGTATTCCGGTCCGGATTTGAAGCAAAAATAGAATCCATCCACACCAAGTTCTCACGCGGAATCTGCCCGGGACTCATCCGCATATTCGGACCGGAGTTGGTTCCGATAAATTCAAACCCTTTATGTTTGAAGAAAAACGTCTCGCCACCAAAAACCGTACGAAAGGTATTTGCGCCATTTTCCGACCAGTTGCCATCATGATTTCCAGGAATCACATACCAGGGCAACTGCAAACTATCCAGTATCTGCTTCGCCAGCTTCAGTTCATGATCCGCACCAAATTCGGTAATATCCCCTGAGAGAATCACAAAATCGATATCCCGTACTGTGTTTAAATCTTTTACCGTACGCCGCAAATCCTCCTCACCCGTGGCTCCTCCAACATGCGTATCGGTGACATGAGCAAACTTAAAGGACTGCTGTGCAAAGGCGATGTTAAAAACGCACAATAATGCATAAATAATCCCAATTATTCTTGATTTCATGGTTGGTATTTTCTTAAAAATAGCATTTTCATGCATAAATATAAAATAAAGTCGCACAAAAAAAGCCTTGCCCAACCAAGTGGACAAGGCCAAATAAATATCAAAATAAAATTACCATCCTTTCGTCTGGGTCAATTTATAGCCTTTTGCAGCATATTCATTGACCTGTTCCAACCCTACAGGCGACATATACGAACGATCCGAAAAAGCCTCCCTGTTCTCCGCAGTCTCAACAAGATAGTAACCAATCATCTGTCCTGCATTCGTACCGTCATAAGTGATTACCTTATTATTGGCATCTACCACTTTAAACACTCCTTTTTTGCTTGCGTCCAACAATGCAGGAATATCTTTTTGGGCGTCGATCCAAGGACCGCGGAAATAATCCGGATTTTTATCAAAATTCATGTAATCCAATTTTTTCCATCGTTTGATATCCAGCAAACGGAGTCCCTCGTACACAAATTCCATCCGGCGCTCCCGACGTATTTCCCAGGTCAATGGAGACACATCAGCATCTCTGGATGGGTCATTGGCGATTGCACCGATCTGTAATGGCGCAGTTTTTTGAACGCCTTTTGCTGTTGCTGCCGCATCCAAAGGACGATTACGGATTGCATTAATCGAACGGTCAATATCAGCCTGCGTCACTGCCGCACCCCCAAAAGCTTCCGCTAAGATCTGTTTTGCTTCAACAAAGTTGAGCACAACCTCAGCCAGCCGGATTACTGGCGCATCAGATGTATTGGTACTTGACCCCCATGCAGGTGGATATTTACTACCTAGATAGGTTAACGCTTCTCGTGACGCAAATTTAAAGGCATAAAATAATGTTGATGACGATGTCAGTGGTTTTTCGAAGAAGGAAGCCTCAAAACGCGGATCACGCGTAAGGGACAAATCCTTGATGGAAAAACTAGCCGCATTGGCCACTGCCGAACCCTGCCATGGCTTTCCATCGTTACAAATAAATGATTTTACCAACACTAAATTCGGTGCATTTGTCTGTCCTTCCGTACCATTACTATAAGACCCCACACTATGAGTCACACTTTTCGTAGCGTCATACGCACGATACATGATCACTTCCTGGTTTGCACTTAGATCCTCTGAGGCAAATAAGCTCTTAAAATCACTGGTAAATTTATATGAGCCAGCATTCATGACTATTTCTGCCGCTTTTTGAGCCAGTTCCAGATATTTCTTCGCTCTTTCTTTGTCAATATTATGGTAGTGCAAGAAAGATCCTTCAAATAACATATACCGCGAAATAAATGAAGCCGCAACATATTTATTCAGGTACTGCTTACCATCGCTGATCCGCATATTTTCCAATACATACTGAAAGTCTTCATACACCTTATCCATGACCAGGCCCCGATTATCCCGGTCTTTATACAACAGATCCGTTTCGTTGTCTTTGAGTTCCTTGTCATAATAAGGCACATCCCCAAACACCTCCACCAGTCGGCTATATTCCGAAGCCCTGAAAAAGCGCGCCACAGCCATCCAATGGCGGTATGTCTCTTCATTAATATTCGGCTTGGTCACATTTTCTATACGGTCAATAAAAATATTCGCCTTTCTGATATACACAAAGTTCCATGTCGGCCCCGAATACTCGCGCAGCATCTGCGGTGTTTCCATTAAAGCAATTGTACTTGCAAAATCATTCTTACGTGTGGAAGGAACCGTATTTTCAAAATTATCCTGGATGTTCTTTTTTGTCAGGTCATCTGAAAAGGTATACCCTGTCACGGGTGCGTAAGCTGTCGCAAAGCCTGAGTTATAACCCGTGAAAAAATTCGGATAAAATCCATTCGCATATAAGCGCAGCGCCAGTTCATTCCCCCAGCTACTCTGATCCTCAATACTGGTAAGCTGATCCCGATCCAAGACGTCTTTATTGCACGAAGACAGCAACAATGTTGTGCCCAGTGCCAAAAAAGCTATTTTCTTTGTAAGTTTCATTTTCGTAAATTTTAGAAGTTAACCTGGACACCAAAAGAAACCGATTTGAACATTGGTGTTCCGACACCTGTCCGTCCCGAGTTATAATTCTTGTCATTAAATATAGAAAATCCATTGATCGCCTCTGGATCCACCGGAAGCCCATTCAGTTTATCAAACGTAAAGAAGTTTTCCAACGAGGTATAGATTCTTGCCGATTTGATATAGGCTTTATTTGTCAATGACGACGGCAATGTGTACCCCAACGTGATATTCTTGATACGCATGTAAGACATATCCAACAGATAGCGGGATTGTTTGACCATATTATTCGCATCATTGCTCGCTGCATTATTAAAAGCTCTAGGATAGAATGCAGCGGTATGGTCTGCTGACCAGAAATCATCTGCAATTGCCGAAGGCATAGCACCATCAGACGAATTGAAACCCGGAATGGTCAAAAATCCATTTCCCCAGATCTGACGTTTGCCGACACCCTGTAGAAATGCGGAAAAATCAAAACCTTTGAAGTCCATTCCCAGACGGAAACCATACTCATAGCGTGGTGTCTCATTACCGATAACTTCTAAATCGCCATGATCACTCAGCGTTTCCGCCCCCTTATTGATTTGCCCATCGCCATTCAGATCCACAAATTTTACGTCACCAGGCCCGAACTTAAATTTACTGTCGGTAGCAAAAGTATTATAGGCCGCATTTGGATCCGACAATTTGTTCATTTCTTTATCTGCAACGGTTACCTGAACGATTTTTCCATCCGCACCGTATTCAAAGTCAGCAGCTTGATATAATCTGTCAGTACGATATCCCCAGATTTCACCAATATCTTTTCCAACATAATAATCCGAGATCACCTTGGTATCCGTATATTTCAGGATTGTGGATTTCGCATCAGACAAGGTTCCACGTACATTAAAACCAAAACCATTTTCGAAGCGGTGGTTAAAATCCAATGCCAATTCCCAGCCCTGCGTGCGCAGCGCACCAAAATTCCCTTGTGGTGGTGGAGCGCCAAAGGTAGCGCTGACATTACCGCTAGGCACGATCATATCTTTCGTGTCGCGACGATACCAGTCAAACACAAGTCCAAACTTATTCTTGAACATGCGCATATCCAGACCGATATCTGTCGTTTCGATACGTTGCCAGCCAAGAGTACTTAATACAGCCGATGGCGTGCCAATGTTATAATATTTGCTTCCGTCTGCTCCGAGCCAGTTGATCTCTCCCGGAATCATGGTCGAAGTATACAAACTAGGCAGCACAGTCTGGTCACCGATCGACCCCCAAGATCCCCTAAACTTCAATTGATTCAAGGTCGGCTTGGCCCATTCCATAAAACTTTCCTCCGAGGCTACCCAGCCTGCCGAAAAGGATGGAAACCATTGCCATTTCAGATCTTTAGGGAATTTCGAAGAACCATCGTAGCGGATATTCGCTTCGATCAGATACTTATTTTTGTAAGCATAATTAACACGGCCAAAATAACCTAGCTGAGCTTCCCACAAAGCGTCACCCTTTGCTTGCTGCGAAGAAGTGTTCACCCCAAATCCCAATTGTGGATGTTTAATATCAAGCAAATTGAAGGTTTGGGATGAGTTCATGTCATAATCCAGCGTAACACGGTTGATACCTGCCAAGAATTTAAATTCATGATCATCATCAATATTCAGGTTATAGGTTGTAACCGCATTGATGGTATTGTTACGACGGTTACCCGCGGCACGTAAATAATGATCCGGATTGGCTCCATTGGCGGTATACATATAGTAATTCAGATCATAGGCAGCCATTGCCCCGGCAGCACCAGCAGCAACAACCTGTCCATCTGAATTGACATATACTGGATTTCCAGCGGCATCCTTACGAGCCACACCAGCAATCCAGGAATCTGCCGCAGTAAAACGGGTACCGGGCTGCGTCGTAATTTCTTCCTGGTTTGAGAATGTATAATCAAAATCTACCTTCCAGTTTTTCATGATATTCACTGTAGCTCCCAAATTCAGATTCAGGTAATTATTTTGAAAACTAGCGGTATTTGCCGAGGAAATTTCACTCCATGGGCTCCGGATCATCTTACCGTTTTCATCATAGCCCATTGGATACAAGGAGCTCCAGCGGTATAAATATAACCAAGGATCCGCCGTTGTTGAACTTGTTGTATACGGATATTCTTTTTTGCGTCGCGAGACCATTGCCCCCCCGCGCACGGTTACATATTTATTCAATTCCGTAGACAAGCGCAATGCTGCATTTGTCCGTTTGAACCGGTCATGATCGGTGGGTTTCATCATCCCCGACTGGTTCAGCAAGCCCATACTTAAGGTATAATCTGTCTTTCCAGAAGTACCGGAAACACTCAGATCATGCTGCGATGTGGGAGCCGCCTTACGGATCATATAATCCTCCACGTTGTAGGTCCGCACACCATATTTTTTAGTTGGTTCAGCAGGATTCACATACCAGTCACGTCCATAAACCGTGGGATCGTTGACCCCGATAGAGCCTCCATATTTCTGTTTCCATTCCAGAGCCCGTTCATAGCTTGGACGATTAACCTTATAAAAAGCGCCTGCTTCTGTTTCACCGATCCTTTCTGCAGCCTCCAGCGAATACTTCAGCGCATTTACATCGCCCATATTATAATCTACCGCTGAATTTTGGAATGAAAAGTTATTGTTGTAGCTTATATTAAACGTGTCACCACCTTTTGCTCCTTTTTTAGATGTGATCAACACCACGCCAAAAGCAGCTTTCGCACCATAAATTGATGCCGCCGCCGCATCTTTCAGCACGGTAATCGACTCAACATCAGCGGGGTTCACCAACTGAATACTAGGAATCTCCACATTATCCAATAAGATGAGGGGGTTGGACTGCCCTGCAATCGAACCGATCTGTCCCCTGATTTTCATCACAGGATCAGAACCGACCTCACCACTTGGCACAACCACTGTTAAGCCAGGTGTCGTCCCCTGAATACCACGCCCCACGTCAGCAATGGCACGCCCTTGCAGATTATCCTTTACACTAATAGATGAAACCGCACCGGTCAGGTTGCCTTTCTTTTGCGTACCATAACCAACCACGACCACCTCTTCCAACGATTGATTATCATCAACCAATGTTACATTCAGTGAATTCGATGTCACTGTAACATCTTGTGCCACATATCCCACGGAAGAAAAACGCAATTTGCTCCCCACCGCAGCCGTGATCTTAAAATGTCCCTGCTCATCAGTTTTGGTAGATGCACTGCCGCCAATTACTGACACGCTTACTCCTGAAACTGGCCCCTTTCCATCCGTTACAGTACCCTGTACCGTATTTTGAACCCCTGCTTTCAGCAGACTTGTTGTGTTAAGGCTGCTCAAAACACCTTCTTTCTTTACGAAAGAATAGGATTCAGAAGGAAAACTCAATCCAAGTGCAACAGAAAATAGTACAAATTTTCTCATTGATATAGAGTTTTAAAAAATAAATGATTCTAGTTAATATTGTTAGTTTTTGCTGTTCAAAAAACTGATTTCCCAGCCCATCGGCATTTTAAAATCCTGTTTATTCAAAATCAGGATATAGCAGATATTTTTTACGCATATGCTTATAAGATGCTAAGTCATTCGCCCAGGAAGCCCTGATCTCTTCCTCAGACTTCCCTGCCAGAATCTGTTTCCGCAATTGATCGGTACCCGCAAGTTTGTCGAAAAATTCAGGTCTCGCAAAAAACGTGGATTTATCAGGTGTCTTTTGATAAAAATCAAGTATATACTTTAATGTAAATTTTTGGCTGTCAGGATCGAGTGCCCGCAGATCAACACCGTAATTTATCACATCTTTTCCCTCAACATGTTTCGCCATACCATGACGCTCTCCCGGTGTGAACGTAAAGGAGCCATAGACCGGATTTGTATACCCCAGTACCTGAAAGGGCCAGTCTGTCCCGCGTCCCACAGAGATATCAGTCCCTTCAAACAGGCAGAGTGAAAGATATAAGCGGACCGAAAGGTGATTAGGTAAGCTTGGTGAAGGGATTACAGGCAGGCTATACATCTTTTTATGATCCCAGTTTTGAACTTTTACGATTTGGATATCTGCCTGACGGCCATTTTCAAGCCACTTTTGGCCATTGATCATCATAGCCAGCTCACCAATGGTCAGACCATGGATCATCGCGATCTTATGCCAGGAAACATTCGATTTAAACTTATCATCATGTCTCACAGGGCCATCAACCTGGTCTCCGTTCGGATTTGGACGGTCCAATATGATCAATTTCTTATGGTGTTTTGCACATAATTCCATCACATGATGCAAGGACGTGATATAAGTATAAAAACGAGCGCCCACATCCTGCAGGTCAAAGATCATCACATCAACGGAATTGACGATGGAATCCTGTTTCTTGTTACCTCCATACAAGGTATATAAAGGCAGACCTGTCTTCTGATCGACATCATTACCAAATTTCTCCCCGCGTTCGACATCTCCCCGAAACCCATGTTCAGGCGCAAAAGCAAATTTCAGATCGACCTTATTTTCGATCAATATATCCACCAAATGTTTTTTGTCATGCCCCACAATAGAAGTTTGATTTCCCATAATGCCAACTTTCTTACCTGCCAATTGCGGTAAGTACAAGGCCAGTTGGTCCGCTCCTGGTACAACTTGGTCTGTTGTGCTTTTTGCAACTTCAGCATCCGCAGGCTTGTTGAGCTGGGCAGCATGCCGTGCATGTCCACAAGAAATGAAGGTAACAATGGATACCACAAGGGTTAATTTGAATAAGGTAAATTTCATCATAAATAGATTTTTTGACCGCGCATAAATGCAGTTTTATGCGTGGGTAATTGAAAATCAGAATAAAAGTAAGTAGAACTTTCCGTTTTTTAAACTAAATAACTCATAAAAACGCAAAAGATAGTAAGTATTCACTTACTATAAGTACTCGAAATTAAAGCTAACAACATACAAAAAAGCTTAATGCAACCCCGCAAAATAAATCATAAAACACTATATACAAGCATATTAAATAATAAAAAACATTGAAACTATAATCATTTATGCTTTATTAACGGATATTTTGCTCTATACCATAAGCAGTAGTTAACATTTCATTACAATTACGCAAAACACAGCAAACATGCAAAAAAGTAATATATTGTAACACCGCCATCATCAAGCGCTATATCATGTAAGAAATACCAGCAAGCTAAAGCATAAATAAAAAGGTCATGGCAAATCTACCATGACCTTTTTATTTATGCTATCACAATGGGACCAACTCTCCTATTGAGGCAGTGGTCTCAACTTTAGATCCACCAATTTTCCCCTGAGTGTATTCATAAATTCATCTCCTGGATCATCCTTACTGGTCATATACTTCGGATCAGTTTCTTTCCACCAGGATGTCTTTTTAAAACGTTGATATTCATGATGCCCGATAACATATTCGACAGCATACTTCTTACTGAGGTAGCGAATAAGTTCTTCATTCGCTTTTAACTGCGCGTCAGTCAGCGGATGCTGGCGGCCGCCTATATTCTCAATACCAATCGCACAATAGTTGAGACCGATAGTATGCCGTGCAAAAATAGTATCCGGCAAAAATTGATAGATCGTTCCGTCACGATCGACCACAAACTGGGAAGAGACATTCAGAGCGCTTGCTTTTGTCAGCTCTGGCCGACCTGGAAGCCGCACGGGATTGAAGGTGTTAAAGGTAGCATTCACGCTATTATTAGCAGTCCAGTGCACAACGATCATTTTGGGTTGTATAACTGGATCCGACTGCCTCAAGCCATGTCGGTTTTTCAGATAATCCAGAGACAGCTGTGCCCGCTCCTGATTCCAGATGATGGGTTTTTGCACGATTTCGGGCGATTGGGCAAAAATTACAAAAGGGATGACCGCCAAAAAGAACGATATAAAATATTTCATTGCACTTATATTTAGATAAAGAAAGCCGCAGTTGCGGCTTTCAAATTTAACTTATTCTTTGATATCCCACCAAACCGGGAACGACCAGATATCGTCGCTTAGTGCATTTGGATGTGAAGCTTTTAAATTGTCCGCATTATAATTGATCTCATGGGAAACCTGACGAACCCTTCTGAACTGTTTTCCCTGAGGAATTTTTATCTGAGCTGCAGCAGTCACAGTATATTCATAAGGAACAGCCCAGCCCGGATAGACAGAATTGCTAAAGTCATAGCGTCTCATGTCATTCCAGTTTTGCTGCGAAAACGATAGGGCGATAAATTTTTGGACCATAATCTTAGGCAAAGTTATATCTGCGGCCGTACCGATACCATTCTTTAAAAAGTCATCAATTTTCGTCTGTTCCATCGGAGACTTACTTGGATTAATCTTACCATACGAATTCAGTTTGATATTCATTAAATCCATATGCGCTTTAATCCCTTCCTTGTAAGCATTGAAAGCTCCCGCCCGGTCGCCCTTGTTAAATAGCACTTCAGCTTTGATAAAACACATTTCAGGATATGCAACAAGATGAGTAGGTGCATCTGGACGTGAGTAGAATGTACCCGAGGCCGCAACGGTTCCATCGTCCCATCTCCGAATATCAGATACATCGGCATCATATCCTATAGAGCTACTTCTGAGCGACACGTACACTGTATCACCCCAACGGGCAGTATTTGCGCTATTGATATACCAGGAATGTGGAGCAACCTTTCTTCCATTGCTTTCGATCTCCTCACTTTTATCATTATAAGATGAAGCGACCGGCCCAGCATTCATGCGTATATTCGATTGCATATCGACACCTTTCGTACGGACAAATCGCTTAGGGACTCCAAATTCGGCCCAGGGAAGCATTTTATCTGCACGAGGATCTTCAACACCTTTATTATCAAAGTTGGTCAATATATTTTCATACCATTTGGTCACAAAAGTATTTGAATTCATCCCCGCGTTATTGAATACAATCGAGGTTTTTACCGGATCAGCAAAAAGGATATCTCCAATATTATCTGTTGGATCATCCATATGGGCAATGACCGTGCTTTCCCCGATCGATTTCGCTGCTTTATCTAATGCCGCCAGTATCTCATCAGGTTTATACAAGCTGGTTTTTTTGGATAAATTATTTAACCATCTTGCTTTCAAGCCATAACACATCTTCAACCATTTACTGACATCCCCTCCGTTCCAGCTATCACCTGCTGATAGCGGGGCAGCAGTTTCAGGCTGAACCATATTGAAGTATTCAATGGCTTTGTCGATATCAGCCAGGCACCCCTCATAAATTATTTTTCCGCTATCAAATTTCGGCGTATTTACGGTGCTTAGCGCCTCGGTATAAGGCATCTCACCATACCAGTCTGTCATGAGCATAAAACCCATCGCACGCACAACCCGGAGTGCTCCTAAGTAATGATAAGCATTTTCAGCTTGCGCCTTCTCCTCCATATCCTGGAAGTTGGCTCCAGCCCCCACAAAAAAGAACTGATAGGGCGTAGTTGACATACCCGACATCGGATTCCATCCAGCAACCATACTATTTGATGCCGTACTATTACTGAAAGTCAGTTGCTGTGTCACAAATCCCGCTCGAGTACCCGCGGTCCCCTGTGCATATAAATAATAATGCTGTATCCAGGCTAGACGGCTTTGCACCGAAGCAACTGTACTTGACGGTGTATTCGGATCCACATTGATATCTAACCAATTTTTACTACAAGATGAAAACAACGTTAGAACCAACAGAAATGAGACTATTTTCTTATATTTATTCATGACTCTGCTATCTTAAAATCTAAAATTTACACCAAACATAACCCCAGCTGTACTTGGCACCCCATTATAATCGATGCCAACTGAACTGGATCCGGTGACTCCAGATCCTGCTGCCGATGCTTCGGGATCCAGTCCTTTATAGTTTGTCAGCAACCACAGGTTAGTTCCTGTCAAGGTCGCTGTCAATCCCTTCACAACCTTTGAAATACCGGCATTCTTCAGCACACCATCAGAAAAATTATAGGCAACCGAAATATTACGCAGTCTTAACCAATTTGTTTTTACCATAAAATTGGCACTCTCCCGCGCATAAAAGTCGCTCCAATAATCCTGGATGATTTTTCTTCCGCTCGTTTCCGTACCCTTAATATTGTACATTTCGTCTGCTAAGAAGGTAAATGTTTTATCCTCAAAAACAGGAGCTTCGTCTGTCCCGCCATTACGAACTGCACCTGTCAGCACTAATTGGTCCCGCTCTTCCGTGCGTTTACTCATACCGCTAACGGTCATCGCATAGTCAGTACCATTGTAGATATCCCCACCTATGCGGAAATCAAATAAAAACGAAAGATTAAAGTTTTTATAAGTTAGACTATTATTGAACCCACCTGTCAACTTGGGCTCACGGTTCCCGATATCATATGTGGTCTGATTATCACTCACAGGCATTCCTGTATTGACATCTAATACGACCTTTCCATCTGGTGTACGTGTCCACTTCGATCCCGAAATGCCCATAAAATTACCGCCGTTAAAAGAGGCCGCTTTTGCATTTCCAACTTGCACATCCGTTACATAAAGAATATCCACTCCAGCCAATAAGTTATCTACCGTTCCTTTATTCCTGGACATATTCAACGTAGACTCCCATACAAAGTCTTTCTTCATGATTGGCTTACCCGTCAAGGATAGCTCCATTCCTTTATTGTAAATGTCGCCACCGTTCACTGAGATAAAAATATATCCAGTCGATTGTCCTAGACGTGGAGAAAGGATCTGATTGTATGAATTGTTGGTATAATAGGCATAATCTATCCCTAACCTTCCCTTAAAGAAACGCAATTCAGCTCCCACCTCAAACGAACCTGTTGTTTCTGGTTTTAAGAATGGATTTCCTTTTTGCCAGTTATTGCCAGCACCAACAATTCCACCTAAATATTCCACAGGTTTCCACAGGTATGTATTGGTCACATAAGGATTCGCATCTTTACCCACCCTTGCCCATGAGGCACGTACCTTACCAAAGTCCAACCAATCCGGTCTCGCATCTTTCAGCATTTCCGTAAATACAAAACTACCACCGATGGATGGATAAAAATAGGATCTGTTTTCAACAGGTAAAGTCGATGTCCAGTCATTTCTTCCTGTAACATTCAAAAAAAACATATTTTTATACGAAGCTCTTAATTCGCCATATAGACCAAATAGACGTTTTTTTGAATTTGTAGAAGTAAATTGTTTATTCGCTGCAGCAATATTTTCAAAACTATAGAAATCGTCAACTTCAAAGTGATATCCCATACGCCGATTCGTAGCTATTTTGGTCTGTTCAGAGAAAAAGCCAACCAAAGCACCCAAATCAAAATCACCTACTTTTTTATTGAAATTTGACATTAGATTCGATGACCAATAATTATATTTCAAATCACTTTCCGACATCATCCCTTTCTGCCAAGGTTTCTTAATCGCACCACCACTACCAATAATAGTCGAATTTTTTGTCAGGTAACTATCCATCCCCACACGATACGAAAGACTCCACCAATCAAAAATAGGCATCATCGCATTGATACTACCCGTAATCCGCTCCGTATTATCTCCCAGTATATTTTTATTGATTGTCCAATATGGATTTTCCACATCATCTTCTAAAGGTTGGCGCCCCTCAAACATCCGATATTTAGTACCATTATCGTTCAGATACTTTTTCATGTCGTCGCTGCGGGACCAGCCGTACAAAGATTCCATTGCACCAGTTCCCCCAGAGCCCCACAATCCTGCAGAAGTCAAGGTTTTATCCGTATTGGCAAGTGAATACCCCACATTTGCCCCAACAGTCAGTTTACCAAACTTTTGATCCCCATTAAACCGAAAAGTCGTCTTATCAAAACTGGTATTAGGGACAATACCCTTCTGGTCAAAACGGGAACCCGACAGGTAAAACGACCCATTTTTATTACCGCCCGATAGATTAACAGTATTATCAAAAACGGTCGAATTTTGAAAAAAATCTTTTACATTGTTATAAACGATATCATTATCCCCAAACTTCTCCCCCCAGGATTGTGTAGTATAATCATCTAACAAACCGGCACTATTGTAATAACCACGTTTATATTTACCTTGCTGTTCAGGCAATCGATTGACCCAATTATTGGATACCCGGCTTGAAAAACCGATTTCAGTTCGTCCTTCCTGCCCCTTTTTTGTGGTAATGATAATAGCACCAGCAGCAGCCCTTGAACCATACAAGGCAGCAGCAGCAGGCCCTTTTAATACCGAGACATTATCAATATCTTCTGGATTGATGTCCATGACACGATTGCTATTGGAAGTCGCAGTTGCTTGAGCACCATCGAAGGCACTATTTCCTCCAATAACGGTAGAGTTATCATAGATCACACCATCCACAACAAACAAGGGTTGGTTGTCGCGTTCTAAAGAGGTACCACCCCGTAAAATGATCTGTGCTCCAGCACCTGCCGAACCGGAGGCCTGCGTTACATTAACACCGGCAATCTTACCTGCCAAGGAATTCACCACATTGGCGGTCTTGTTCTTCATCAATTCATCAGCCTTGATATCCTGTACCGCATAGCCTAGTGCTTTCTTCTCCTTCTTGATCCCCATTGCAGTCACAACCACTTCTTCCAAGGCTTCCTCACTGCCTGAAAGCGCAATATTTACCGTCGTCGCTGCACCAATAATTTGTTGCTTTTCCTGCGACCCCACAGCCCTAAAGATCAACACATCACCCGGTTCAGCCTGAATGGAAAAACTACCGTCCGGGTTGGTCTGTGTACTATTGGATTTACCTTTGATGCTTACCGTGACGTTTGCCATAGATCCACCATCTGCAGCATTCGTGACTTTACCCGTAACAGTTTTGGTCTGTGCCCACAAACTGGTAGAAAGCATCACTCCCGAACAAAATAAGAGTAACTTTTTTTTCATGGTATTTAGTTAGTTGTTAATAATTGATTCATAACGGGAGGTTCCAGCCCGAAGGTTTATTTCAATTACAATACAATACTATAAAAAGCTACGTATTTATGCAAGTTTATGCACAACTATTTGAGAAAGAAATAAAAATAAAAGAGTTAACGCAAAATTTACACAAAAAAAAGCCCCAAAACGGGCAATAAATCGATATAAAAACGCATACTATAGCAATAATATGAAAAACTTCCTCCCATACCCTTAATTTTCCCCACCAACAATCCCAAATAAAAGCCACGATAGATTAACTATCGTGGCTTTTATCGGATATTATTTTTAAAACACGGATTAAACAGCAGGTAAGCGCACCTGACCGTGGGGTATTCCAACAGCAATTACTTCTTCAGTGCGATCTTAACATCAAAATGCGCTTTGATATAAGCTTGCTGTTCCTCCGAATCCATTTCCAAATCCTGAATGGCACGGTCTCTTTCTTTGTCGACTTCCATTTTGATCACGCATCGATAAAACCGAAATACATCTTTCTCCGTTTCCAGTATCAGCCGTGGCACACGGGTCGGCTTACCTGTCTCGTCCTTGGCAACCATCGTAAAATACGAAGAATTACAATGTTTTGTCTCCCCTGTCTGTATATTCATGGCTTCAACCCGAATACCTACCTCCATCGAAGAATTGCCCACATAATTTACTGAAGCAATCAGGGTGACCAGTTCCCCCACCTCAATTGGCTTCAAAAAATCAACCTTTCCGACGGAAGCCGTCACACAATAGTGTGCCGAAAACTTGGATGCAACGGCAAAAGCGATCTGGTCCATCAATGATAAAACATATCCCCCATGTATTTTTCCGCCAAAATTAGCATTAGACGGTAGCATCAACTGCGAAATACGGATCACAGAATCGCTAACGGTTTTATAGATTTCTTCCATAACAATAAATTTACTCCGGACAGATCAAAATTCAAAACAAAATTACGGTGTTCCAGGCAACCACGTGGTTTTTAACCAAAAAGAGACAAATATCCCGTGCACAGGCGCATCCCATAAATAGGGCAAGTTTATAACAGGCAAAAAGCAAAAGGGGTATCCGAAATAATCAGATACACCTTTTTCAGATAATACAAAAGTTCTTTATTTGATTTTTTCAGCGATATAAGGACTTTCGTTGCTCAGACGATCGATCGCTTTTACTGCAATGTACTGCAATTTTTTATTATTCAATGCCGTTGGAACATCTTTTGTTGTCACACCGGGCTCCAATATTTCATATTGCCACTCACCACCATAATTTAAATAGAGCACCCATTTGGCAACCTGATCAATCTGTTGGTGCTGCCATTTTAAAAATACATTATTGCCTTGTGGGGTCAGTAACAGCGTAGGTTTCAGTAAAGGGTTTGCATTCAGCCAGGGTGTTGTAGGCACGAGGGCTTTGGAGCGGTAAGGGCCATTCGCAAGCGCCTGGGTCATCGCCGGATTTTTCGTTAATCCAGCCAAGCTCCAGTGGATCACTCCATCGCGGTTGTCTGGCAGAATACTGCGCGCGGCCGCTACCTGATTGACAATTTCCTGGACATATTCAGGGCTACGCTTTCCAACCGTATTGATACCCGGCCAAAGGTGACGTCCCATGGTATTTTCGCTTTCCCACCACTTCAACAAAGCCGTATAACTTTGTCGGGCAGGCTGAATAGGCCAATAGAGCTGCGGAGCAAAATAATCCACCCAGCCCTTATTCAACCAAAGTTTGGCATCGGCATAGAGCATATCGTATTGGCTCGATCCCTGGATCCCTGCCGGAAAACCAGGTTTCCAGATCCCAAAAGGACTGATACCGAATTTTACAAAATTCTTTTCCCGTTTGATGTCCTTATAAATACGCTCGATAAACGTATTCACGCTATTTCTCCGGAAATCGCCACGGGACAGTGTGCCACCATTCCGTTTAAAGGCATTATAACTTTCCGAATCCGGAAAATCCTGACCACCGTTATACTCCGCATAGGGATAAAAATAATCATCAAAATGTACACCATCAATATCATAACGTTTCACAATATCCATCACCACACGCGCAGCATGATCTTGCGTGGACTGTTTGGAAGGATCAAACCAATAATAGCCTTGTCTCAGCTTGACGACAGATTCGGGCATCTTACGCGCCATGGAGGCCGAGGTCACCGCCCCTCCGGTTGTATGATGCGCTCGGTAAGGGTTCAGCCAGACATGCAGTTCGATTCCTCTTTTATGTGCCTGTTCGACCCAAAATTCAAGGGGATCATAATACGGAGAGGGTGCCTGACCTTCAGTTCCGGTCAAAAAATAAGACCAGGGTTCAAGATCACTTTTATAAAAAGCATCTGCCGAAGGACGTACCTGAAAAATAACCGCATTGAAATTATTGTTCTTTAGAAAATCCAGAATACCAATAGCTTCCTGCTGTTGCTCAGCAGTACTCAGGTTATTCTTGCTCGGCCAATTGATATTGGCCACAGAAGCCACCCAAGCAGCACGGAACTCACGTGGCAATGCAGGAAGATCAACGACGATGTCCTTCTTTTTCTCAGCAACAGGTTGTTCCTTGGCTTGTTCTTTCTTCTCTATCGTACCTTTTACACGTTCTCTTTTCGGAACTGAGGGTGGGTCTTTTTTTACAATTTCAACATTGGTGTTGGTATTGACGGGTTCCTGCTTTTTGTTTTTCTTGGACGAACAAGAAGAAAAAAGAAGGAAGGCCGTAGCTAACAATAATAGGGAACGTTTCATCAATCTATAGAAATAGTGTTTCTTTCAAAATAACCTCCAAAACTAAGCTAAATTTTAATAGAAAAGAAATTTGGTGGCCGCTCATGCGCTGTCTGAACACATGTATAACGAATGAAAATACATTTAGTATGCATTTATCCGGTTGCGTAACAAATTTTTCACAAATAAGTTAAAACCGCAATTCCCCTTTAAAGATGACGTATTTTAATTTAAAGTCGTCGGTAAATACGATCAGGTTGGCTAAACTCCCCAGGTTAAGGTTCCCGATATCGCTCCTATGGATCAGTTTGGCGGGATATAAAGTCGACATCCGTATAGCCTCATCCAACGGAATACCGACCTGCTGTACGCAGTTTTTGACGCCCTCAAACAAGGAAATAGCTGCCCCCGATATCGTCCCATCAGGCAAGGCATAATAGCCATCATTCAACACATGCTGATAAATTCCCTTATCGCATGCAGCCACTGCATCGGTGATCATAAACAACCGTTCACCCATCTGCTTTTTGGCAATTTTGACAGCCTCAAAACTCACATGGTGTCCATCCACAATAATACTCGCACAAGCCGTGGGATGATTGAATATCGCCCCTACCAATCCCACTTCCCGATGGTGCAGGGAAGACATCGCGTTAAACAAGTGTGTACTTGTCGGAATCCCCAAGTCATAGGCTCGGGTCCCTTCCTCAAACGTTGCATTGCTATGGCCCACACTGAGCAACAACTGATAACCTTGCAAATATTCCAGTACCTCCGGCGCCATACATTCCGGCGCGATGGTCATCATTTTGACGACCTTGTTTCCAGCGAGCAGCTCTTCGATCAGTTCTCTTGTGGGACTGATGATCAGCTCTTCAGGATGTGCACCTCTTTTTGTAGGATTCAAAAAAGGCCCTTCCAGGTGCAAGCCCAGGAAAGCATCATGATGAAATCCCCCTGCCACCTGTATAGCTTCCTTAAACACTGCCATCGTATTCGTCGCCAATGTCATCATATATGAAGTTGTCCCCTTGTTGATCAGCCCATCAGAAATCCGTTCCAATGCCCCTACACTCAGTTCAGCAGAATATAAATCCTTCCCATCACCATATAATTGGAGGTCGATCAGACCGGCACAGATATTGGCCCCCTGTACATCCAAGTGCTCATATCCCGGAGGAACATGCGCTGCATCCACTAAACCAGCGATCCTTTCTCCTTCCAGAAGCAAAGCCTTTTTCTCGGCAACCTCTTCTCCGGTGTAGATCTTACCACCGGTTATTGCAATTTTTTTCATCTGTATAACTTGTTTTAATGGTCATGAAGTCGTCAAGCACATATTTATTACGCAGGCTTTCCCAACACAAAAAGCAGCTGGCAAGCCCCGTCTATTAAAGTTAGGACTTGTATCTGGATGCCCAAAGTTTTTGCTATTTTAATTTTAACTTTTTAATTTACTGTCGTAACTTAGTTCCATGTACTTTTTTAGAAAGCGCAACACTGACCGCCCGACCAATGGCAGTATCAAAGCCATGCATATCATTAATGCAACGGCCATCATTGTCTTTTTATTGGGCCTGATCTATAAAATATTTTTTTCATCCTAAACACAGCATTCATGTCAAAAAAAGAGATCTTAAACACAGACAAAGCTCCTGCGGCAATAGGCCCTTATAATCAAGCAATCAAAGCGGGGAATACGCTCTATGTATCCGGGCAGATTCCACTGGTCCCTGAGACGATGGAACTGATATCATCAGGTGTAAAAGATGAAGCACATCAGGTTTTAAAAAATATAGAGGCCATCCTGACACATGCAGGATATACATTTCAGGATGTCGTCAAGGCCTCCATTTTTTTAAGTGACATGGGCAACTTTAGTCTTGTTAACGACGTTTATGCTGAATACTTTAAGGAAGCACAGCCCGCGCGGGAATGCGTGGCCGTCAAGACCTTGCCAAAAAATGTCAATGTCGAAATTTCAGTCATCGCCTGGAAAGATTAACCCGTGGTAAATAACAAAGCAAAGCAGGGCCGCGGAAAATATTTCTTCGCGGCTTTTTTTGCCCCTTTCATCTGGGGGTTCATGTCCATACCAATCCGGTGGATACGGGATTATCCTGCCGAAGATATCCTCTATTTCAGGATAGTGACAGCCTTACTCGTCCTCTGGCTGTATCTCCTATTATTCCGAAGAAAGGCCATGGCAAGAGATATCCAAAAGTTTAAAGACTGTTCAAAATCGGATCAGGTACGACAGGTAGGCCTTACCCTATTGGCTTCCCTATTGATATTTGGTAACTGGTTTACCTATATCTATGCCGTCAACCACGTCAGTATTCAATCCGCGGCACTGGCTTATTTAACCTGTCCATTGATTACAGCGGCAGCAGCCTATTTTATCTTAAAGGAAGAACTCCGCCCCTTACAAAAGGCGGCATTGCTGGTCGCCTTCGGCAGTGTCTGCCTGCTGGCCAATGGCTCTCTTCGAGATGTTCTTTGGGCCATTACCATAGCCACCTGTTATGCTTTTTACTTGATTGCACAACGGATATCAACCGGATTTGACAAGCTTCACCAACTGGCCATTCAATTGGCTATATGCGCATGTTTTGTTATACCGCGGCTGCTATACAATCATCATGACATCCCTACACAGCCGCTATTCTGGGTCACGATATTATTTATTGCCATTGTATTTACCATCATCCCGCTCTTTTTAAGCATGTATGCTTTGATTGGTATTTCATCAACCACCACCGGTGTATTACTGTATATCAATCCCTTGATTGCATTCTCTTTGGCAGCAACGTACTTTCAGGAAGCTGTTTCACCCATCAAATATGTAGCTTACAGCATTATCTTGATTGCGATTATTATTTTCAACTGGAACAACATCAAACAGATGGAGAAAAAATCATCTTAAAAAGAATCCCATTACCGATTCATCGCGCCATCGCTATCAGGAAACGCCTTCTATTCTTTGCAGGACGGATGGCCAACAGACACTTATCATCACTACAAAAAAGATACAAAACGCATTGAATATTAAAAACCACAAAAACATAACTTAGTAAAAAACAGACAATTAAACAGAAAAACATTTGATTTGTATCACATTTGTTTCATAAAATTTTTGATTTTTCATCAACAATAGTAAATTAGTGTTCAATTATGGGGGATCACACACTCCCTAGTTCCTCTCTTTTAGGTATTGAATAGCATATAAACTATCTTGTTTTGCTCTCCATTCATTGTTCAATACTGTTTATCCTAACCGACATGCTAAATGGAATTAGCCCATTACACTGAGAAAAATCTACTGTTATGGAAATATGTATATAAAAAACTGAATATAACACATATACTACATGAATAACAAATTATACACGACGCTAAAGGTGCTCGGCATTGTACCAACAATGCTCTTCTCAGCAACTTTACTGCATGCGCAAAGCAACCAAATAAAGGGAACGGTTGTTGACGCTAAAACCAAAGCTCCTATTGCTGGCGCTACCATCAAAGTATTGGGCACTGCCACGGCAAGCTCTACAGATGCCAAAGGAACATTCCAGATTAATGTTGACGACAAAAACCGCGTCTTAAATATCAGTACGATTGGTTACGAAAACAAGACCATCACACTAGCACCTGGTGAAACCACACTGACGGTAAGTCTTGACGAACAGACACAACAACTTGAAAGCGTCGTGGTCACCGCACTTGGTATCAGCCGGGAGCAAAAATCACTGACTTACTCTACCCAACAGGTCAAAGGCGAAGAGCTGAATAAAGTAAAAAGTACCAACTTGGCCAATAACTTGAATGGTAAAGTTGCCGGGGTCAATATCGCCTCCAGTTCTTCTGGTCCAGGTGGTTCTGCAAAAGTAATTTTACGGGGTAACAAATCTGCTTCTGGCAACAACCAGGTTCTCTATGTCGTGGATGGGGTGCCAATCAATAACCAGACCCTGGCCGCCCAGCCTAACGATGTGTTCGGTGGGCAGCGTGACGGTGGGGACCCAATCGCAATGATCAATCCCGAAGATGTCGAAAACATATCGGTACTTAAAGGCGCTTCGGCGGCGGCACTATATGGTAGCCAGGCAGCCAACGGAGTCATCCTGATCACCACCAAATCCGGCAAACAGGGACGTACAACCATCAATTTCTCCTCCAGCGCCCAGATCGAACAAGCCGTATCCTTACCTGAATTCCAGAGTCAATATGGTCAGGGATCACAAGGCAAAAACAGTAATACCAGTGTATTCAGCTGGGGGGACAAAACCGATGGAACCAACCATAACAATGTGGATCAGTTTTTCCGCACCGGAAGCAATTTCACCAATTCATTGACACTGTCAGGTGGTAACGAGAAAAATCAAACCTATTTTTCCTATGCAAATACACTTGCCAAAGGGATACTTCCGGAAAATGACCTGACGCGTCACAATTTCAACCTCAAGGAAAGTGCGACTTTCTTTGATGATAAATTGACCGTGGAAGGTAGCGCCAACTATATTACACAAAAGCTGGACAATGCCCCTACATCAGGTTTCTATTACAGTCCCCTGGTTGGCCTTTATCTGTTGCCCAGAAGCTTGAATATAGCAGACTACAAAAACTACGAAACTTTTAATCCAAACCGTAATCTCAACGAACAAAATTGGTTTACACTCTCGGATGATGAGACTACACAACAAAATCCGTGGTGGATCGCCAACCGCAACTCAACCCGATCTACCAGAAACCGCTTGCTCTTGAACGGTAGTGCAAAATACAAAATCGCACCTTGGATCAGCGTACAGGCCCGAGGTAGTATAGATCGTACCAGCGAGGTCTGGGACCGCAAAGCTTATGCCGGCACACAACATATCCTGGCACGTGAAAATGGTGCTTATAGCTACACCAATACCACCATCACCCAACAATATGGTGATGTGGTCGCCAATATGAACTTCAATATCAATGATAAATTTCAGATCACTGGCTTAGTCGGAACCAGTATTACCGACTGGAAAACAGAAGGTACAGATTTTAACAGTGGTAAAGACGGATTAAAAATCCCGAATCAGTTCTTTATCCAGAACACAACCACACCTGTCACCTCAACCTTATCTGCCAATAGAAGACAGTTACAGTCAGTCTTTGCCTCTGCCAATCTGGCCTACGACAATTGGATCTACCTGGATCTGACTGCAAGAAATGACTGGTCAAGTACTTTGGCCTTTACAGGCACCAAATCGTTCTTCTATCCATCTGCAGGGCTGGGTATCGTACTGAATGACAAGCTGAACCTACCTGAATTTGTCAACATGGCCAAAATACGTGGATCTTACGCCGTTGTAGGTAACGATCTACCGCCATACACCACATTGTTGACCAATACCATGAACCCGTATGCTGTGTTGACGATCAACGACATCGCGTTCCTAAAAACCTTGAAACCAGAGAAAACCAAATCCTTGGAAATTGGTACGGAATGGCGCATGTGGAACAACCGCTTGAATGTAGACCTGACTTATTACAAGACAAACACCACCAATCAGTTCTTCAAAATTGCGGCCGGAAATGCCTCACTTAACAACTACTATGCGGTTAATGCAGGTGATATCCAGAACCAGGGGGTAGAAGCTTTGGTATCATTGGATGCGATCAAGAATGATCAATTCACATGGACAACGAGCCTCAACTTTACGTACAACAAAAATAAGATCGTCAAGCTTGCTGATGACATTACCGAATTCACATTAACAGGTGAAGGACGGAATAACTTTGCTTCCAAGCTGGAAGTGGGCGGTTCTTTTGGAGATATCTACGGTCAGGATTTTGTTCGTGATGACCAAGGAAGAATTCTTATCTCAGAAGATGGCATCCCACAAAAGAACAACGTATATACGAAGCTCGGCAATTCCAATCCGATCTGGCAAATGGGCTGGAACAACAGTTTCAATTATAAGAACTTCAATCTGAGTTTCCTGATCGATGGCAAATTTGACTACGAGGTCATGTCTGTGACTCAATCGTTGCTTGACGGCTATGGCGTATCGAAAGCCAGTGGTGATGCACGTGCAAACGGCGGAGTTGCCGTCAACGGTGTCACACCAAATGGAACAGCAGTCACCAATGTCGATGCCGAGCAATGGTATACCTCCACAGCCGGCATGGGACCTGTCAGCAGTCAATACATTTACGACGGAACGGTTGTCAGGCTGCGCGAACTAACATTCGGTTATGATTTCAACATCAAAGACAGCTTCTTTAAAAAACTTCGAGTCAACGCCGTAGGAAGAAACCTTTTTTACATCTCGAAAAAAGCACCATTTGACCCAGAAGTAACCATGTCAACCGGCAATTCGCTCAGTGGTGTGGATATCTTCATGATGCCTGCGACACGCAACTATGGTTTAACATTAAACGCAACTTTCTAAACGATCAACAATGAAACTGAATATAAAAAATATATCCAAAATCTCCCTGTCACTTTTACTCATCGGTGGTTCACTGAGTAGCTGTACAAAGAATTTTGAGGATTACAACAAAAACAATGTGGGTGTTACGGATGATGACCTGAAAGGTGACGGCCAGGATCTTGTCCTGTTCTTTCGCAACTCACTGATGTCAATCTACAATTTTTCGGGCGCAGGCGACCCGAACTCCTATCAGGTACAGCAAAACCTGAATGCCGATGTGTATTCTGGATTTTTCATGTCCCCTACCCCGTTCAATAGTGGTCAGAACAACCTCAACTACGCCATGGTAAGTGGTTGGAATGGCGAACCCTTCAAAGTACTTTATCTGAATGTGATCAAATCCATTGATAAATTACAGAAGAATGGTCTTCCCGAAACATACCCTGCATTATGGGGAGCAGCCTTGGTCACAAAAGTGGAAGCCGCAAGCCGTGTGACAGATATCTATGGTCCCATCCCTTATAGTCAAGTGGGTCTTTCCAACACGACTCCATATGACAAACAATCGGAGGTTTACAATAGCTTTTTCAAAGAGCTTGACGAGGCTGTAGTGGCATTAAAATCCTACAAAGCTGATAGCCCCATGGCTGAAAAAATCGACCAGATTGACTTGGTGTTTCCAAATACAGACAATCAGGTCCGTTTTAAAAACTGGCTCAAAATAGCCAACTCCCTCCGCTTGCGCCTGGCAATGCGCTTGGTTAAAGTAGATGCCCAATTAGCAAAAACACAGGCCGAGAAAGCATTGGATCCAGCCAATGGCGGTGTCATGGAAACCAATACGGAAAACTTTAAGGTGACCATTCCTGCTGACGGGACTTACAGCAACCCGATCTGGTTCATTTCCAAAAACTGGGCCGATACCCGCATCAATGCAACACTTTCATCCTACATGGTCGGACTGAAAGATCCGCGCACCGCTAAATATATGTCTCCGGTCACCCCTGCTGCAACAGATACCGAACTGAATAAATTCAAAGGTAAATATATTGGTATCCGTGCCGGTGCTGACAATATTGAAAAAGATAAGTACCAAAAACTTTCGGCATTGAATACCGAAGGGACAACACCAACGTTCCTAGCGACAACAGCACCCGTATTGATGACCGCTGCAGAAGTATATTTCCTACGTGCTGAAGCCGCCTTACGAGGCTGGACAAATGCCGGTGGGACAGCACAGTCCCTTTATGAAAAGGGGATTGAAACTTCATTCGCACAATGGGGTGTCACAGCAGGTCTGAGCACTTACCTGAACGACAATACAAGCAAAGCCGCTGCTTACGTAGACCCTTTTAATGCCAAGAACAATGCTGCTGCACCGAGTAGCTTGACCATCAAATGGGATGAAGGCGCTACCAAGGAAGAAAAACTGGAACGCATCATCACCCAAAAATGGCTGGCGATCTTCCCCGAAGGACAGGAAGCTTGGAGTGAATTCCGCCGTACAGGATATCCACGCCTATTCCCAGTGGTTGTCAACAACAGTGCCGGACTGATCGACAGCAAAGTGCAGATCCGTCGATTGCCATTCCCACAAAATGAATACAACACCAACGGAGCCGAAGTACAGGCCGCCATCTCTTTATTGGGAGGACCTGATAACGGTGGCACCAGACTCTGGTGGGATGTCAACAAGGGTAATTTCTAATCGGAGAGCATCCGGAATAAATGTTCAAACGGGGCTATTCAAAACTTGGATAGCCCCGTTTTTTATATAATTTTTACTATCCTGTTCAACGCAAGATCACTATCAACCACCGTGTCTATAATTTACTCTAGTTTAGGCAATATTCGTTTTCACCTGCGGTGAATATAGGCAGATAGCCCGATCGTAGATACTTTGCAAATAGCGGTAGAGGTCTCATAGCGGAAGTAGTCCTCAGACTGATCTCTCGGTTGTAGCAAAGCGCAACGTTCCGTTCAATCATTAATTTTTCGTAATTTAGCCATTCAACAAGAATGGCTGAATTAAGTTTAATTACCCCCATCGAATACCTCAAAGGTGTAGGTCCACAAAAGGCTGATGTACTCAAAAAAGAGCTGCAGGTATTTACCATTGGGGACCTATTGACGCAATATCCTTTCCGATATATCGACCGTACGGAGTTTCATAAAATTCGGAAGCTCCATCCCGATATGATGGCTGCACAGGTCTTAGGCCGCCTAGTTTCGTTACAGCTCGTGGGCGAAAAAAGGACGAAGCGGCTGGTAGGCTCTTTCAAAGACGAAACTGGTTCCATGGAACTCGTCTGGTTCCAGTCCATCCCCTGGCTCCAAAAATCATTGAAGGTGGGGTCTGCCTATATCATCTACGGTAAACCCACTGAATTTAATGGGCAGCTGTCGATCACCCATCCCGAAATGGATCTATACAATCCGCAGGTCAAACAGGTGGGCAATATGAGCCTACAGCCCGTCTACTCCTCAACCGAAAAGCTTAAAAAGTTTAACCTCGACACCAAGGGGATCCAGCGCCTCCAGCAAACGGCACTCGAAACCGTCTATCGGGGGATCAACGAAACACTTCCACATGAGGTGCTTGCAAAACATCAGTTGGTCTCAAGGCAGCAGGCCTTGGCCTCCATCCATTTTCCAAGCAACCAGCAGGAGCTGAATCAGGCGATCAAAAGAATAAAATTTGAAGAGCTTTTCTTCATTCAGCTCAAACTGCTCAATAATAAGCAGCTCAATACCCAGAAGTTTAGAGGCCAGCGGTTCAGTCAAGTCGGTGAAAAATTCAATACCTTCTTTAATGAGCGTCTTCCATTCCCTTTGACAGGAGCCCAAAAACGGGTCATCAAAGAAATACGTATCGACACCAATACCGGTGCCCAGATGAACCGTCTTGTACAGGGCGATGTTGGCTCCGGAAAAACAGTTGTTGCCTTGATGAGCATGCTGCTTGCCGTGGACAACGGCTTTCAGGCCTGTATGATGGCGCCAACAGAAATCCTGGCCACACAGCACTACCATGGACTCAAACAGCTCGTCGGCGAGGATATCGTCAGCATCAAGCTGCTGACCGGATCCACAGGTACCAAAGAACGCCGGCTGATCCACCAGAGCCTGGAAGACGGCAGCCTGAATATTTTGATCGGTACCCATGCCATAATTGAGGATAAAGTACGTTTTAAAAATTTAGGCTTTGTCGTTATTGATGAACAGCATCGTTTTGGTGTGGAACAGCGGGCAAAACTCTGGCGAAAGAATCTTATTCCACCGCATATGTTGGTCATGACAGCGACACCAATTCCACGGACACTGGCGATGACCATGTACGGCGACTTGGACATCTCGGTCATCGACGAACTGCCGGCAGGGCGGAAACCCATCAAGACTGTTCACTTTTTTGAAAGCTCTCGTTTGCGGATGTTTGGTTTCATGCGTGAGGAGATCGCCAAAGGCAGGCAGGTCTATGTGGTATATCCCCTCATCAAAGAAAGTGAAAAACTAGATCTAATCTATCTGGAGGCAGGCCTAGAAAACTTACAACGCGAATTTCCGCTGCCACAGTACAAGATCAGTATTGTTCATGGCAAAATGCCTGTAAAAGATAAAGACTTTGAGATGCAGCGTTTTGTCAAACATGAAACGCAGATCATGGTCGCCACCACTGTTATTGAAGTGGGGGTCAATGTTCCCAATGCCTCGGTAATGGTCATTGAAAATTCAGAGCGTTTTGGACTATCTCAGCTGCACCAGTTGCGTGGTCGTGTAGGTCGAGGTGCCGAGCAATCTTTCTGTATCCTGATGTCGGGCAATAAGCTGAGTAAAGAAGGACGGTTAAGGCTGGATACCATGGTGCGTACCAATGACGGCTTTGAAATTGCCGAAGTGGATTTACAGCTGCGTGGCCCAGGCGATATATCGGGTACACAACAGTCGGGTGTACTTGACCTCAAGATGGCGAATCTAGCCACGGATCAGGCATTGCTCACAGAATGCCGCAACACCGTCATTGCCATCTTTAAAGAAGACCCAATGCTCCAGAGTGAAAAGAATCAGTTGCTCCGGAGTTATTTGGCCAGAAAATCAGATGGTATTGCCTGGGACAAGATTTCTTAATCGCATGTCATTTTCGCAATAAAAATCGGTTAGTCAAGGCCGGGCTTCCTAAAAGCCCCTTATCTTTTTTGTATATAAAACCAAATTTATTTACTTTTGCATCATTATGAACATGATATAGGAAAATATCCCTTCTTTTACTAGGCAAAAGATGGCGACCGAACGCTTACATATTTTGAGTTGCCCTGGTAAGCAAATCACTAGAAACTTATTGGTGAATGAGAATTATGTCCTCTTAGGCATCACTCTTGTTTGGTGCACAAACGCATAAATTCTTAAATTTACCTTTTCAAACAAAACCGAGCTTGCGAGCTCATCGAAGATCATTAAAAAGTGAACGTAATAGACAGAAAAACGGAGACCGGAGATACGCCGAACGTGGAATGTTTTCAATGCGTCACACGAACTACTTAATTGTACAAAATGGCCAGATTTAAAATACACGATACAGCAATAAAACCCGAAACAGCCGTCCTGGTAAGTGTCATCACACCAAGCGTGACGGAAACAAAAGCAAAGGAATACTTAGAGGAACTGGAATTTCTGGTGCAGACTGCCGGTGGTGAGACCAAAGGCATGTTTACACAGAAACTAGGTTTCCCCGACCGTGCGACATTTGTCGGAAGTGGAAAACTGGAGGAGATCAAGGCTTTTGTTGAAGCCGAGGAAATCGACATCGTCGTCTTTGACGATGAGCTGTCTCCTTCCCAGCTGCGCAATATTGAAAAAGAACTGAAACGCAAGATATTGGATCGTTCCAATCTGATCTTGGACATCTTTGCCCGACACGCCAAAACCGCCCAGGCGAAGACACAAGTGGAATTGGCACAGTTACAATACCTTTTACCACGTCTGACGCGCATGTGGACCCACTTGGAACGTCAACGCGGGGGTATCGGTATGCGTGGTCCTGGAGAATCACAGATCGAAACCGATAGACGGATTATCCTGGATAAAATTTCCTTGTTCAAAGAACGCCTTAAAGCCATCGACAAGCAAAATGAGACCCAGCGTAAAAACCGTGGTGAAATGATCCGCGTAGCCTTGGTTGGCTATACGAACGTTGGAAAATCAACGATCATGAATATGATCTCCAAGTCTGACGTGTTGATCGAGAATAAACTTTTCGCCACATTGGATACTACGGTGCGTAAAGTTGTTATCGACAACCTTCCTTTTCTGCTGTCCGATACCGTAGGTTTTATCCGTAAGCTACCGCACCATTTGGTGGAATGTTTCAAATCCACGCTGGATGAAGTTCGGGAAGCCGACGTACTCATCCATGTGGTCGACATCTCACACCCCAACTTTGAGGATCATATCCAGGCGGTAAACGAAACATTGAAGGATCTTAAGGCGCTGGACAAGCCGGTGATTACCGTATTCAACAAAATTGACCTGTACAAACCGGCCATCGAAGAAGGACACGATGGTGAGGAAATTGAGGTCACATTGGATGATTTCCGTAATTCCTGGATGGCGAAAAATTCAGACCCGGCGATCTTCCTGTCAGCAACAAACAAAACGAATATCGAAGAGTTCAAACAAAAGCTTTACGATATCATTGTGAAGATGCACAATGAACGTTATCCTTACAATAATTTATTGTATTAATTTTGACAAACAATGGTGTGAATGAGCTTTGTGCCCATTCACATCTTAAAAAAAATAAGAAATGAACAAAGAGGTGCAGTTTCAAGATTGGGGCCTTGTCGATTATCAAGAAGCCTGGGACAGACAAGAATCCATCTTTAAGGGAGTATTGGACATCAAGCATGACAATAGGGTCAATGCAGCAAGTACCATGACACCCAATTACCTGATTTTTACCGCACACCCTCATGTCTATACCCTTGGAAAAAGCGGCCATGAGGAATACCTCCTTTTGGATGAAAAGGGACTGGAAGAGAAAGAAGCCAAATTTTATAAAATCAACCGTGGCGGTGATATCACTTATCATGGCCCGGGTCAGATCGTCGGCTATCCGATCCTGGATCTCGACAATTTCTTTACTGATATTCACCTATATCTGCGCACATTGGAAGAGGCCATCATATTGACTTGCGCTGATTATGGCATCGAAGCCGGAAGGTATCCAGGGTTTACAGGTGTATGGATAGAACCCGATAAGCCCACGGCACGCAAGATTTGCGCCATGGGGGTACGCGCTTCACGCTGGGTGACCATGCATGGCTTTGCTTTCAATGTCAATACGGATCTCGATTATTTCAGTAATATCATCCCTTGCGGCATCGACGATAAGGACGTCACCTCATTAAAGCGTGAACTTGGCAAAGAGGCCGATATGGAAGATGTGAAAAACAAACTTAAAGGCCATATCGCTAAGCTGTTTGAAATGCAGATCATCTAATTCAGGATTTCAGTATTTTTTGAGGCCCTTTGGAAGCGGGATTTTGATCTCCGTTCCAAAGGGCTTTTTTCTTAACTTGTCTGATCATGAGCACAAAAGAGCCTTCCATCGCCAGCACAGCTGTTGTTGCCTGTAAACATGAAGGATGTATTTCAGCCTATCTTCACGAATCGGCGAACGTCAACAGTAATACATGCACTCATAGCTGGCCAACTTCCCATCGACAAAGCGGAAAATAAATAATCCCGCATCCCCATTCTGCATACGGTACACATGGGGCTCCGAAATCCAATCCGCGGAAAGCAGCTCGCCAAAATGGTTTACAAAATCCTTTTCACCGTAATTGCCATCCATATGCTCTGCCCCCAGGATCAGCTGTTCACCATCACGAAAAAATAGCTTGTACATCGATCCGGCAAGCAGCCCTTTATTATTTTCCTCGAAAGCAACGACCATATTCGGACCTGCATAGCCATACTGAGGTTCCCAGCCACATTCCGGCATGTCGGGAATTTCAGCAACCCGTCGCAAGGCCAATTGTTCCATCTGGGTATCTGTGATCTTCCCGTCCGTTAAGGATATTCCTTTCCACTCAAAATGCAATTTCAGGGCTTTTACTTTTGCCGCGTAAGCCGCAGCTTGAAGCTCATGTTGAAATTTATTGGCCAACAACAATTCAAAATCTATATCCACTTTGACATCCACCACGCCTGCATTGGCATATGACTCTTTCCAATAGGTAAGCGCCTGCTTTAAGTGCGGATAGGTTGTCCAGGCGATTTCACGCAACCGGCCGACCTGTGCCAGCTCTCTCTCCTGATCCTTTCCTTTCACCGCCAAATAGGCTGTGAGTACCTGCTCGTAGGTCAGTTCGGCACCTAAAAATTTCATTTGTATATATTCGGGGTTTTCATGAAAATGGTCACCAACATAGACCCAACCATCCGTATAGAGCGGAACATAGTCAATGCATACCATTTCGTTGAGTCCTGCCCTACGCACTGCGGTGCTTGCAGTTGACGGGGACCTGCGCACACGCAGTTGCGCCACCTGCACATAGTAGTGCGGGCATTGTCCACCACTGTTACCTCGGTAAAAATATTGCAAGGGCTCACCGGGAGACTTCTTCCCAAACATCGCTTTCTGCAACGGCTGCCGTGCTATAAATCCAATATCGCCATTGCTGACCTGCACCTTGTACTGCGTATCGCTAGAGTCCAGCACATACACCGGAGCTTCGGTCGCAAAGATTCCCATGGGGTCCTTCTCGTTGCCACTTTCAGCGTACAGGTATCCCCAGGTTGAGGTGTAACGCGGATGCTCGCCCGCTGGCTGCGCGACAGCCTGCTGCAAAGACCAGCAGACAAGAAAGCAATGTATAATGAATACTTTTTTCAACATAAAACCTAATTCCTTTAATAGGTGGAGCTGCTGGTTCTATTTACATCAACAGCAGGGAACAACCTTCAAATGCATCAGCAGTATTTGCGGTTGCTGATCAGGCAAGCTCCTTCAGCATACGAAAATAACACAAAAAAGAAATCCCTGAAATCACCGGAATCAGGTATTTTTTGTCAAGGCCTACCTGTGCGGCCAACGATCCATTTGTAAGTAAAATCGATGTAAAGATTAACCCTAGGCCTTCGATGCGAAAACGCATATTGATATAATGAACTAATTTACAATAAGTTTACTTCCCGTTCAATAAACTCACCTGCCCTTCTAAAGAATGGATTGTTTTTTCCTGTGCCTTGATCGTTTGCTCCAAGGCATTGACCAACTGTCTATAGATTGCAAGGCCTTCCGTGGCAGGAGGAGCTGTTTCAGCAGGTGGGGCACTTGCCACATCCCTGCCGTCCTTCCGCATCATATTTCCTTCGCCCATCAACAACCAGCCTGGACAAATTTCCGGATGGCGGGTCAATATGGCAATCATCGCATCCGAGCTCAGGGCGGTATGCTTTTGCCCGCCCTTAAAATTTGCATAAGACAGCCCTACATCTTTAAAAAATTCAGTCTTACTGATCCCTTTCGTCTCGGCAATCAGCAGCACACGTTCCTTAACATTCACCCTTACTTCTCCTTTAAAAAATCTCTTGTACTTCAGTACATGTATCGAACTGGTCATCAGCCCCGGATAGCTCGTTTACAACAAATAACCGCATTACAAATAAAATGAACCTGTTTAGGATAAAAATCTATTTATTTTTCAATAATGCGACCTCCCGCTCAAAAGAAGACAATAATCTCTCCAAAGACATTATTGTCTTCTCCTGTGATTTTATCGTGATATTTTGAGAAGCAACCACCTGTTTTAAGGAACTAATAACAGCATTGGTAATCCCTTCCAATTCAGGGCTTAAGTAGGTTTCTTCATCCTCTTTTGTCACAGGTAGGGCTTTCAACATATCTCCCTCTCCCTTAAGTAACCATTCAGAAGAATACAGCGGATATTTCTCAACAATACTGACCAGCCATTTCGATTGTATATCAGTACCATTAGCCAGCGCACGAGTAAAAACCCCCTTACTAGCTCCAATAGTTGCTTCAAAAGCAGATACACTCATTCCCTCGCGATCTGCCACAAGCTTAATTCTCTTCAAAACAGAACTCATTTATGAAAATTTTAATATTAAAAACTTGTTTTGATTAAAAATAGTTCCTAAATTAGCTTTATAGAAGACAATTATAAACTAGCCAATTAAAACCAAAACATTCCTAGCATGAAAAATACGCAAAAGAAACTAAAAGCGAAACATTTCCGCTATTTAAGTAAGGACGTCATCAAAAACCCGATGACATATCTGGAGGATTTTTTTGTCCATGAAACAAGCATTGGCTATTGGGAAAAGGAAATAAATCTGTTGATAAATGCCGCAGCGGTTCCAGAAATGGCAGATCGTAATCATGCTGAGCATGGATATCAATGCAAACTCATGGTCAAGCAGATCGAAGTTGCCTATGTCATTTTCTATCAACAGCAGCTCCCTATACAAGATACCCCATTGGATTTCTTGCCAACACGTAATGATTACTACAATTATGTATTTAATGCTAAATACACAACCCTTGGAAGGTCATCCCCAGTGGACACGATCAGTAAATTCTTTTCGTACCAGTCGCTTGAAAAGTGGTATGGAACGATGGATGACATCATGCATTACTTAACCGTATCCGATTCGGGCAATTATGAATACTTTGGGGATCAAATTATTGCTATTCGAGAGCTATTAATCCGTCTGGCATTTGCCATGTGGGAAATCCATCAGGGCATAGAAGCTTCCGAAAAGGAAAACAAACTACCACAGTTTGAAGATATAATTGATACCTAATATTAGAAAACATCGAAAAAGATAAACAACACACAAACGATTCGGATAGCTTCTTCGTAACAGGCAATCATTTTTGACTAGACTAAAACGATACTGACCAAATCCTTTTGACCGGAGCAGTAGATGAATCGCCAACCAAACAAACCAAATAACTATGACCACCACACTTACCCCTATTATCGAAGCAATCCTTCGTGCCGTAGCTGTCGATGAGATCTACCAATGGACTTATAACCACGACGGCAAAACCTACCACATGCTGCAGGTTAATCTCATGTCGCATGTCGGAATTCGATTTTCTGATGCCCATAACTTGATCAACAAAACGGTCAAACAGTGCCCCGAACTGTATGTCAATGTCAACTTCACACATGAAATACAACAAAAAATCAATCAAGGCCTGGGGCGGGCATACCTGATCTGCCAGCCAGAAAATCGCATCTATCACAACCCTGTGCAGGAAATCACACTTGTATTACCAAACAATACCGTGGAAGAGGTTGTTGAGAAAACAAGATCATATATCGATAAAGAAAAAAGTAAGATCCGATCCTTCATAGATGGCTCCGGCTTCTATTTAGAACATAAAAATCATGCGCATGCAGCCTTCATGCTGCACCAGGCGATAGAGCTTGGATTTCGAACGATAGAGAATATCCTCCTCAATGAGGACAAAAAATCCCATTCACTAAAAAATCACATAAACTATCTCAAAGTATTTGACTCAGCATTGGGCAAGTTAGCGGAAAACAATGCAAATAAGCAGGCTTTAGACAAAATTGATAAGGCTTATATCGATTATCGGTATCAGCAGGACTATATTGTTGACGAGGATCTGTTGGAAACAGCTTACCAGATAGCCTTACAGTTATTAAATTGGCTCTATGATTATAGTGAAATACTTTTCAAAGAGATCAGGACAAAACTCCGCCCCCATCAAACAGAAAACTGTAAGATCGAAAAATGCAAAAACAACCTTGATTTATACAAGAAAAGCTATTGCAATACACATTATCGAGACCTGATTCTAAATGCGTTAGAATACCATTGCACACCTGCCTTGGTCGCTTGCTTTGGTTATGACTCGGATCATCATAAATACCATAATGCGCTCCAAAGTATCAAACAGGATCGCATCGCACATGCTTATTATATTTTTGTCGCTTACGATAGTTTAAATGCTGAACTCAGCAATTTAACACAGCTGATTACAGATCTACTCCCCAAGAATGTCACGCTTACGCTCCTCGTGGAAAACACAGCGTTTTTTACCAAACAGCTCTCAGGCGGCCACCCTTTTTTCCTTTCACTCCTGAAAGTAGGTGACATCTGGTTTCAGCACTCCGCAATAGCGCAGATCGATTTGGATAGCATCACAGCGCCCCAGCTCGACATTGAATATGTACACAAACAATGGGAGAACCGCTATAACAATGCCTGTTGCCTGTATTATGCTTTTGAAAACAATGTACCTCGAAGAGCCGAACCGGTATATTACGCGCTCTCCCAAGCGTTGGAACAGATCTGTCTCGGTGTCATCAATACCGTTCTCCAATACAAACCGCAGCGTGTCAGCATTCCTCTTTTGATGCAACTCTGTAAATTAATAGCTCCTGATGCACACGCAGCTTTTTGCCTGGACAACGAAGATCATCTTACTACTTTCAAAAAAATAGCCCAGGCACAACAACAATTTAGATACAACGCCAATTACCAGGAAGATCCACGCCCAATTATAGGATTGCAGGAGTTGACAAAAAGATTTATCGATCGATGTAATGACGAAATGGAGCGTTATTTTGAAAAATTAAACAGTTAACACGCTGCGCATTTTATAATACAAAAAAATCAATATATATTTGCGCAAACAGTTTAACCAAATTATATTTAATCCTAGAAAATTATGATACCAGACTTATCGAAGGAAGGTATTCTCGATTACGATGCTATCCGTAAAATAATAATAGATTTCGTTCCAACAATTGCAATTATCCGATATGGGGAATGGGTATTTTCAAACACAAAATCGAGGCAGGTTGCTTCTGAAAAGAAACACAGTTCATTAAACCTTTTAGTAATACTAGATGCTGTTCATAGCAAAAGGAATGAATCTGATTTGATCAGCTGTCTACAAAACAGGTTACTTCGTATCACAAAATCAACAGTTTTAATTCATAACCTTGATTTCGTCAATGAAGGGCTATCTTGGGGGCAAGATTTTTTTATTGATATAATCGAGAAGGGAATTACTATTTTCAAGACAAACAACTTTTTACTAAGCACGTATTTTAGAATAAGCCCCAAATTAAGATTACAGCATATTGAAAAAGTCTACAAAAACTTCCACTTAAAAGCTTCAGTATTCCTTGACCTAGCAAATGTGGCTTACTCAAAAAAAAACATTCATATCAGCATATTTATGATACATCAGTCAACAGAACTATTAATGCGGAGCATACTAGTTACACATACGCGTTTTGATCCCATGACTCATAATTTATCGAAATTGGCAGCATACTGTAGGCATATTACCCCTCAAATAAATAATATATTCTTTTCTAAAGGGGAAAATGACATAGAAGAAATGAAAGACTTCCGGGCATTGCAAGAAAGCTATATTTTCGCCCGCTATAAGTTAGATTATCACATCGACAAAAAATTGGTAAAAAGACTATTCAGAAAGGTAAAAAAATTAGAACGACTAAGCGCATCATTACAAATTCGATTGTACAATAAGCTTTCAACGCAATTCTGAATTACGACGGAATATCAACTTGAATGTTATAAAATGTCAAATTCAGATATAAGTATGTCAAATAATTCACGAATAATCGGAAGTATTCCGATTATTAAATAACTATTCTACAAAATAGGTTCTCTGCTGGCATGAAAAATTGAAACAACGTAAATAGTTTGCATACTTTCATCAAACCAGTATATAATAACAAATGGAAATTTATGCAAAGGTGAACATCACAAATTACCCCGACCTTGGATTTGATATAATTCAGGATTCTTGACAATAAACTTGAATTGCAAGTTCAGCTCTTTTAAAAATTGTTTTGCTAGCCCTCGTTTTTGAGAATTATACCAATCACAAGAGTGATATAATTCATCTTCCGCCCGCTTTAAAAGTTTAAGCGTATAGGTCATTCAGCTTTTTTTTAAGATCCTCCCAATCTATTGCTGGGGTCTCCCCTTCTAAAAATTCTTTTTGAGATTGCTCAAAAGAGGCCATTTGCTCAGCAGAAAATGTATTCGTTTCAGACTGTTCATTGATTTGATATTTAATACCAAAGCGATCAAGTATTTCTTTAAGAACTTTAACATCCTTCTTATTCGATATTTCAGCAGTAATTGTAGTCATTTGTATCAAAATTAAATACTTACCTCAACTATACGATTAAATTAGAGAAAATTCACCAGCTAAAAAATGTAGAAACTTAGAGCCTGTAAAATTTTACCGAAATATTATGACGGGCAATTGAGCATTTATCTGTACCCTAAATTTCATCCAACTCTGTACCTGAATTTCAAGCTGTACCCTTGTTAAATTAGCAAAAAAGATATATTGCCATGACAATCGTACATCATCCGTTTTCTGTCAGACAGGTCGATCTTTCTGACCTCTTCCCATTGCAGGAGATTCTTACGAAAAAAGCAGCTCAGCACTATATGCCATTTCTGTTGTTTATTCAACACGAAACCACCGTAGCCGTTGCATCGGTGGTAATAACGGCGAACAATCAACTGACACTAGAAATCTCCGCCCGTCCGACAGTCCCGGAACATCTCAAGGGTATTTTCAGGGAAAAAGCCACACATTATTTTGAGCATCAGATCCACCCGATGTTTGGTACAGAAGAGGCTCTGAAAAAAGGTATCCGCAGGTTCAGTGATTGGGTAGATCAAAACAGAAACAGTAAATTAGCATAAGCATGGAACAGCAACTGTTATATAAGAAAATTGCAAATATCGTAGAGAACCAGATCAAGAACGGTTCTTTGGCCTATGGCGACCGCCTACCCTCTGTTCGCAGCGCCCAAAAACTTTACAATGTAAGCCTGAACACGGCAAAAAGCGCTTATATGGAACTGGAAAGCAGGTCCCTCATTGAATCACGGCCCAAATCAGGCTTTTATGTCAGCCTTGCGGGACAACGACGTATGTCCATCCCTTCCGTTTCTACGTTGAAAATCGATGAAAAGAAACAGGATCCCGCGGCACTGATAGACAAAGTATTTCACTCCCTGGGAGATAAGGAAATCACGCGCTTTTCATTGGGACTCCCCAGTCCTTCACTGCTCCCCATCCAAAAGCTCAACCGATGCATCCTCGAATCGGCTCAAGAGCTGCATGATTATGGCGACCATTACGGCCAGGTGCAGGGCAGCCCCAACCTACGAAAAGAAATCGCCAAATGGTCCCTCGTGCTGGAAGGAAAAATAAGCGATGAAGACCTGATCATCAGCTCTGGTGCGATGAACGCCATCTACAGTTGTTTACGTGCTGTAACCAAACCTGGTGATACCATAGCTGTGGAAAGCCCCTTGTATTTTGGGTTTATCCAGGCTTTTCAAGTATTGGGACTGAAGACCATTGAAATCCCAACACACCCCATCACGGGTATTGAGCTGGAGGCCCTGAAAAAGGTCATCCATAAAATCGATGTTTGCTGTTTTGTCTCGAATTTCAGTAATCCGCTGGGTGCGCTCATGCCAGATGAACATAAAAGGGAGCTTGTCAAGCTCTTGGCTTACCATCATATTCCACTGATCGAGGACGATCTCTATGGGAATGTTTATTTTGGGGCATCAAGACCACGTCCCTGCAAATATTTTGATGAAGAAGGTTTGGTGATGTGGTGTGGTTCTGTCACCAAAGTCCTGGCCCCTAGTTTTCGGATCGGCTGGGTAGAACCAGGCCAATATAAAGACAAAGTACTGAAACAGAAACTCGTTCAGACAATCTCCCAACCGGCCATATACCAAGAGGCAGTCGCCAAATTCCTACAGATCGGTCGCTACGACCATCATCTCAATAGCTTCAGAAAAAAACTGTACAGCAACTACATTAATTTTAGGAACAGTATTGAAGCCCACTTCCCAGAGAACACGAAAATGTCACAGCCTAAAGGTGGCTTTGTGCTTTGGTTAGAACTGGATCCGAAAATAGATACTACCGTACTCTATGATTATGCGATCAAACAAAAATTGAGCTTCGCTCCGGGAAGGATGTTTACCCAACATGACCAGTTCAAAAACTGCATCCGTCTCAACTATGCCGTGGACTGGAATGAAAAGACGGCACATGATCTCATGCGATTGGGGCGTTTCTTCAAAGCAGTACAGTGATTGGAGATCAATCCCAATCTATTTCATCACCATCATTGGACCGGAGGGGTGGCAGCAGATCATTTGAGTCTTCTTGTGAGAAGGTTAGGAGCTCACCATCACGTATTAAAATGGCATCGACCAGTTCTGTGGCCATCAGTGTAGCATCATTAGATAAAAATGTATCTTTTTCATTCGCCTCCATCAACCAGCACCTGATGGTACACAGGCACAAGATTACGACGTCTTGGCGGTCGCCCAGCGAAAAAGATACCGTACGGTCTTTCCGCACGTGATCACGCTGCAGCTCCAAATTTTTACTGACATGAATTTCCATGTCGTTCCGGTCATTGATCTGAATCACGATGCAATACAATTTGATCACAAGTTTAGCCAGTCGACTATTTATGTTTTCAAATTTCTGCAGACTATCTAATGGCACTCTTACCTCGATACTATTTTTTCCCTTATCAAACTTCGATGCTGGGTTATTTACAAAAAACTTACCCAAACTGGTTTTTAGCGAAAAACGAAAGCCTTTTAGTGATGATACATCGCCATAGCCTAAGCGAAGACTGCCCAAATCATGACTCTGGTCATTACGCACAGCTTTATAAAGTGCCTTCTGGAGACGGGTATACGTGAAACGGTCACAGGATCGTTCCTGAATTGGCTTCAGTAGTTTATACAATCGACTGGCAAGTTTATTGGTATATTTAAAATCGTCGCCTGCCAATTGGCTTAATTCACTTACGTTATAGTCTTTCCCTTGTTTTCTATTGGGGTTTTTAGGATTTTCAAAAGAACCGAACATAATTCCCTCGCCTAATTGGTTATGCTTAAAAATACAATTATAATTCAGCATACACAAATAGAGTCCCCTCAATTCCCTTCAAGTGCCCTTAAGTCCCTTCAAGTGCCTACCATGTTCGGCTAAGCTTCGTCTGTGGTTCGGGATTGCCAGGTCCCTCCTTTGGAGCTTGTTCGACTGCTGTTCGACCTGGCTTCGATTATTGTAAGCCAACAAGGCAAACAATAATCAAAAAGCATCCGAACAGCGGGCGAAGCATTCCCCTAGGAGTCTCGTAGCTATACCAAAGAACTCCCGTACAATTGTCGAATAATTGTCGAAACCACATCAAACAGGTTCAACTCAGTTAACAGCTCTTCAATCACTAAGATCCGGCCAACATGCAGCTCAAAACACCTGCTTTAAGTATGCATGGACCATACCAAGTATATACTGCAAAGGCACCTTATCGGTGCCCTTGAAATTAAAAGACGAAGTGCTTTTACTTCGCAGAGAGAAAAGAATCTTTTTTAACGGATCGTTTCAAAGAATTTTTTAGTCTTATAGAAAGCCAACAGCCCAATAATACCAATCATCAACCATAAAAAGTCAACGACAAAGAGATCACGTTGTCCATTGCCAAAGGTATCCCACAGCCAATGACCGGTGACAAAACCATTGGTTATCGGTACCACAAAAGCTAGTATGCTACCAACCAGCAAGGTCTCCCGATTGGTTCTTTTAATACTTTTCCGAACAATATAGTAAACAGAGTATATCAGCCAGCTGTAAAAATAGACCCGATAGATAAAATCTTGGTCAACCGGTGCACTTACTTTAATGGCAATAAAGGTAATCGCTGTCACCGGCAGCATCGTCAGGCAGATTGCTGTAAAGACATTGGCCGCCCAAAAATTAAATTTCCGTTTCCTTGGAATGACATTGTTTTTGTCCCGGGCAACCAGCCAAATCAAAATACCTGAAATAATGACAAGACAGCCCATCACACCAAGGATAAAATAGATTGCCTTCAATGGATACCCTCCATAATCGCCATAATGTAATCTGTACAACAGGCTTTTGACATGATCGGTATAGGTCGCATCATCCAAAGGTGATTTTCCCGCAACAACTTTCTGATCAGCCACTTTGACTGTAAGCACGCCAGAGCCGGCAAAACTTTTATTGAAATGCGGTTCAAGCTCCATGATGACATGCATGTTCGAATCTGCATAGTTCTTTACGGTAATCCGCTGAAAATCACTTTCAGGCCATTTTTTCTTGGCCATGTCCAAAAACGGCGCTATCTTTATCTCCCCCGCTAAGGGTTTATAGGTATAATCATAATTTGTCGCTGCCGCCAGGCCGATATCTTGGTACATTTTCTCCTGGTTGCCTTCGTAAAGCAATTTGCTGAACGGTAACGCCAGTACAGAATTGACGATGAGAAATGCTCCGGTAACGGCAAAAATAAACTGAAACGGAAATCCGATCACACCCAATGCGGTATGCATATCGGTCCACACGGTTTTCCATTTACTGAACGGTCGGAAGACAAAGAAATTGGATACGATTTTTTCCCAGTGCAGCAATAAGCCTGTAATAATCGCAAACAAGAATATGAATGCCGTGATACCAGCCACCAGATAGCCAAAAGGAGCAATCCCCACCCGGATGGGTACTTGGTTGAGCTGTGCCAAGAAATGGAGCCGAAATAAAAATTCGCCCATATCATAGTCCTTCACATAATCGCCCGCCCGCTGGTTAGCAAAGTTATACGTGAAATTCTTCGTATCACCAACAGCTCCTCTTCGCCGGCCCTTCTTTGCCGCCCCCTGTTCATCGGCACCTATTTTTGCCAGGTTTTCTTTGTTTAATATACTATCGTTGGACGCACTGACCCCGACATAGGCCGAGGTCTCTTCCCGATACATGTAAAAGGTAATATCACGTCCATGCAGGTTGGAACTTTCTTTGAGGGAATCCAAAAGCCCATCAAATTGCCGATGGTCCTCCTGATGGGTCTTATAGGAGGTACCGTGTTGCCATGCGGCGATTTCATCTCTAAAAAATGCAAATGATCCCGCAAAGAATATAACATACAAAAGTGCACAGATAATAATGCCACTGATGGTATGTGTGTTAAAATAGATATTATAGTTTCTGATATTCATGGCGTTACATTTTTAACAGATAAGGCAAGGAGAAGGCTACAGTCAGCAGTATATATATTCCCCATATCTTCCAACCATTTTTACAGAGAAAAGCTAACAGAAGCAGAATAGCCCACAGGAGGTAGCCTGTAAAGCCCGCGGTCATGACCACATCCTTTTTTTCAAAAATATTGGTCAAGAAAACGTGAAAGGAAAGCATGACGAAATACCCACCTATAAATCCGGCAGTGATTTTCAGAAATCGCTGAAAGGGTGAACTAAGGTATTTTTTGTTTGCAGGCATAAACGGGTCTTTTAAGTGATCAGAAATTCAAGACAGAGACTAAACAGGTATAGTCCTAGGACATGATATCCCTTCAGATAACGATAGGGGTTCAACAATACCGCGAGGCTCAGCATACACATGAAATAGGCAAAAAATGCAAAAAAACCGGCTTCTCCGCCCTGTAGATATAGGACAATACCAAATGGAAAAAGAAGCAACAGGATGCTCAGGATGCGCACAAACAATGTTTGTGCGCAAAGTTTCTTTAACCAAGTTGGTCGCGGACCAAATTTCACTTTTCTACTGCTGTTGTAAAAAAGGTAGGCCCCAAGAAGAATAACTATTAAAAGTGTGCTATACATCGTAGTAATGATTTATATAGAATCGCTCCGTTAAAATTTATACGTTACCCCCAGTCGGAAATTTCGTCTTGCTTCGACGATATAGGAATAATAATCCACTCCACCGGCTTTTATCGCTGCCGCATTGGCACGGGTGAAAGAACCTGCTGTCAGCAGTTTCCGGTTGTCCAAAAGGTTATTGACCATAACGGAAATATTGTATTTTCCTTTCTGATAGCTGATTCCGCCATCCGTACGCAGATAATTTTTAAAATTGCTCTCTTTTGTTGTGCCTATGGCACGGTCAAACATCCCCTGTACACTTCCCATAAGCCCCAGACCGCGCAAAGCTCCTTGCTGCAAGCGGTAGGATACCCAGGCATTGGCGGTATGTTTTGCCGTATTAGGGGTAATATTTCCAATATTTTCTTCCTTTGTATCCTTGGATATTTTTGAATCTGTCAGTGCGTAGTTCGCATTGACATTTAGCCCTCTCACGATCTCACCTGTAATATCAAATTCGATCCCCTTGGAGGTTGTCTCACCGATCTGCATGGAAAAGAATCCGCCATTTGGGTTTGGATGTGCGGAATCCTCCACCAGTGCATTCTTTCTTTTGATTTGATAAGCACTCAAAGTTGAAATCCATTTTCCTCCACCCCATTCTTTCTTCACACCGGCTTCCATATTGTTACCACGTATTGGTCTAAAGGCATTTCCTTCCCAATCTGTTCCTGACACAGGAACAAAGGACTGATCAAACAATGCATACACGCTTGCCGAAGGAGTGATCATATAGTTTATCCCCGCCCTTGGGCTCCAAATCTTGTCCTTTGCCGGATCCGCACCTGTCTTTGAAACCACACTAGAAGAAGTAAAACGTAATCCCAAAGATAATTTCAAACGGTCTTCGAGGAATGCCATCTCATCATGTACATAAAAAGATGTATATGATGAAGTGGTGATATAATTTTGGCTCTTGGCCCGTTCTTTAATGTCCAAAGTACGGTCAACCTTTGGAAAAACAGATTCAGGAATACCATAAACAGGGTTGTAAACATTTAATGGTTCTCCGGGAATACTTGGCAACAACGAGCTAAAATCGCCCCAGAATTTCTTGTTGCCATAATCCACACCAGCTAAGATCCTGTGTCTGATATTTCCCGTGCGCTCCTCACCATTAAAAGAGAATTGACCAAATTTATTTTCACCATGCTCATCGGCAGTATTATAGTAGCGCGGCATATCTCCTTCTGCTGTCATATAGTTCAACCAGGTACTGGTGGCTTTCATATCAAAGTTAAAATAAGCCGCTTGAGCATGGAATTTCCACTTCTGGCTAAGTTTTCGATCAAGATAAATATAAGCACTATGGTCTCTTAACTTTCCTGGTTCCATCCCTGGGTCTCCATAAAAAAAGTCATTGGCAATATTTGGATCCGCAAAACCTTTTGGCGAAAAGGTATAGTTTCCATTATTCAGGTAAGAAGACCCCTGAAAGGTATATTCTGCTGTTATTGCCGTCAATGAATCGATATTATAGGTGATTACCGGAGCGACGACAAGACGTTTACTATTATTATATTTGGTAAAGAAGCCTTTTTTCTGAGCAGCTACATTCAGGCGGTAAAGCAATTTGTTACTTTTCGTAATCCGACCATCCAAGTCCACTGCGCCACGGTACAGATCAAAACTTCCTGTATTGAATGTCGCCGAACCTTTGGTATGGCCGGTCGGTTTCTTGGTGACCACATTGTAGAAACCTCCCGGTTCGCCACTTGCCAGCATAAATCCTGCCGGTCCCTTCACAAATTCGATGCGCTCGATCATGCTGGCATCTTCGGCCGTAGGGCCCCAGGAAGCTTCGATATTCATGCCGTTACGAAAGGCCGGGATCTTGGACCCCCGCATACGGATATTGGCATACTGATTGTCCCAATGTCCCTGCCGGGTCGCTCCACTGATATTCCGTGTAATACCATCCACAATATCAAAAACCTGTTGATCGGCCATCAGGTCCGAAGAAATGACCTGGATATTCTGTGGCAATTCCAGGATCGGCGTCTTGAGGCGTAATGATCCTGATATACTGTCAAATTTGTAATTCTGGTAATATTTTCCATATACAGATACCTCATCAATGGATTCGGACTGGTCATCTAACCTGATCTGCCCTAAGTGCTGGTCTTCCTGTCTGAGGTTTACCTGGACTTGCTTTTTGCTGTAACCAAAAGCATTGATATCCACTTTATAATCATCTGGTGATAGCTTATCGAACACAAAGCGGCCCTGACTATCGGTACTGGTCGTTAGTCCCAAACTCGTTAAACGGATGGTTGCACCTGAAATAGGTTCGGATTTTTCATTGATAAGTATTCCGTCGATCGTCAGTTTACTTTGGGCCTGGGCCAGCGAAAAAACAGAACTGATCATAGGAATCGCCAGGAAGGATAACGTTTTATTCATGAATAGTTTAATAGTAGATGTATGATATAAATGGATTGATACTAAATATGAGATTTAACATCAATCCATTAAGTAATAGGTATTGCAAATTTATTTTACTTCTAAGAAGGTTGTACTTCCTTGCCACGATGATGTGTAAGGTTTTCCTTCATGTTCACCGCCTTTTTCCGCATAGGTGCTTGCTTCAAGTACATAAGCCCCAGGCCAGACGGCCTCAAATGTGAGCAATCCATTGGCATCGGCCACAAATTCTTTCCCCCAGCCAGTAGATGAGAAAACGGAAACTTTTGCATTTGGAACGACTTGCCCTAAGCTCGTGATCTTAGCCTGAAGGGTTTCTCCTTTTTTGATAGGGGCAGCATGTAATAATTCGATCTGCAGCGGATTTTTTAGTGGGCTGTAATCCAGTGCACTTGCCTTCCCCACAACCACCGGCATCAGGGAAGAAAACTCATACTTGGTCTGACCGCCTAAATCTTTGGGGGCTTTTACCACGGATAGGAAATAAGTGCCTTGAACGGTCGGTTGAAATGAACCGCTGAAATGATCCCCATTATCGGTCAGTTGGAGTTTGACAGGTTCTTTTCCTGGAACATGCAGCATGAGAGCAAAGTCTTTAACGTCGGAATACCACTTTTGGATCTGGTCTCTTTCATTGGTCACATACTCACCATAGTATACTTTTACTTGATGAGCCTGGTTTAAGTTACCATAGGGTGCAGCCTCAATCCAAAGGGCATGAGCGCTGCTGATGTTACTGCTTAACAGTACTGTAAGAAATGTGAAGAGCGAAATTAAAATTTTCATAATATGTTGATTGATGCTTATAGTTCTTCAACTTATTATGGAAGATTTCACAGGTAAAAACGAATTGGCAATGAATAGAATCATAAAATTCGTTATCTTGCGGATTCTTCCATATCATGTATCGGGAGCAACTGTAGCAGCATGGCTGTTACAGTCAACTACATGCAGTTGCCGCTGCCTGTAGATTTGCGCCATGTGATAGATTGCCGTCTATCGCATGGTGCTTTTAGCTCATAATCAGTCAGATCATAAGATCTATTATTTAGACTGATTAAAAACAAAGCAAATATAACAGGAATTATTTGTTTATCAACTATATTTTAAATTTTTAATTATCCGGTTTTCTTTTACCTTTTTTCGCGGCAGCCAAAGGCTCTCCCCTGCAAAAGATATTGCCTCCAGAAATTTCCTGTGTTTTTGATATCCGCTAGCGAATAGTTTGTGCGCTTGGAATAAGGTGGGTTATATCAAACAGTTCGGTCTCTTGATAACGTGTGGCCACATGGAGCCTGATATTATCGCAATGGGGTTCAAAGGTCTGATGCACGAGCTCAACTGTATTATTTTCACCGGAGAGGTGTGTGAGGATCAAGTGTTTAAGACGATCACTCTTATGCTGACTGAACAGTTCGAGGGCAATCCTGTTGGAAAGATGCCCCCATCCGCTGCTGATCCTATTTTTCAAAAAGTACGAATATCGTCCGGTATGCAGCATATTTTCATCATAATTGGATTCCAGAAGCAGCACATCGGCATGCTGGATAACATGCTGTACATTTTCACAGGCTCGGCCAATATCCGTCAGTACACCAATATTATGCGTTCCATCGGAAACAAGGAAACTACAGGGTTCTTTGGCATCATGATATTTGGGAATACCGTATACTTTGAGTCCACCAACTTCAACCACTTGGTCAGGAGTGATAATACGCACCATATGTGGGGGCAGATGCAGTCGGGAACCATCGTAACTGCCCTTGGTGATATAGACCGGCAAATTATACTTCTTCGCGAAGACGGACAAGCCTCTAATATGGTCTGAATGTTCGTGTGTTATAAAAATTGCCTTGATGTGGGTGGGGAGAATCCCCAGGTTGTGCATCCGCAGATGAATATGCTTACTATTGATTCCAGCATCAATCAGAATCGCCGAATCATCTTTGGCGATATAATAACAGTTTCCATTACTACCGGAGGCAATTGCACAATATTTCATCTATAAGGGATAATTTTTCATTGAAATACAACCTGTTGTTCTATGCCACTGCCATGAGCAGCGGGATACGGCCGCAAAAGAAATACTGCGGCCCTAGATTATGCTGTGATGATCTCATCACGGAAACAAAGATACAAAAAACAAGAACTTTAGAAAGCTGTTAACATTCAGGTAAACTCAATGGAATGTGCACCGCCAGGCCTCCATCTGCTGTCTCCTTATATTTGGCATTCATATCCAGTGCGGTTTCCCACATGGTCTTGACGACGGTATCTAGGCTGACCTTTGCTTTGTCCGGATTGGATTGTAGGGCCAATTGTGCTGCAGTAATGGCTTTTATCGCCCCCATGGTATTGCGTTCGATACAGGGAATCTGCACCAGGCCACCGATCGGATCGCAAGTCAATCCAAGGTGATGCTCCATGGCGATCTCTGCGGCCATTAGAACCTGCCGTTGTGATCCGCCCAGCACTTCGGTCAATGCCCCGGCAGCCATGGCTGATGAAACACCGATCTCGGCTTGACAGCCGCCCATCGCAGCTGAAATAGTGGCATTTTTCTTGAAGATAGAGCCGATTTCAGAGGCCGTGAGAATAAATTGAATGATCTTCTGTTCCCGCATGCCATCGTGAAAGGTGATGAAATATTGCAGCACGGCTGGGATAACACCTGAGGCCCCGTTAGTAGGCGCTGTGACAACACGGCCAAAAGACGCATTTTCCTCGTTCACGGCTAGTGCAAAGCAACTCACCCAGTCCAGAATATATTGAAAATTCTGCCCACCTTCACGGATGGCCACAATCCAGGATGCATAGTCTTGATAAGTGCGTCCCTGCATCAATTTTTTGTTCAATTTGGCCGCCCTGCGTTCTACATTCAGTCCCCCCGGCAGCGTTCCTCCGGTATGGCAGCCACGGTAAATGCATTCGTGTATTGTCCGGTAGATATTCAGGACACCGGCAATTGTTTCACTTTCTTCACGCCAGGCACATTCATTTTCCAGGACAAGTTCCGATATTTTCAGTCCTGTTTTCATGGTCCAATGCAACAGCTCCTGCGCGGTGTCTACAGGAAAAGGAAGATCCACTTCTGACAGTACGCTCTCGGTATCATTTTCCTGAACCACAAAACCACCCCCGATGGAATAATAGGTTTCCGTGATCGCCTTACCATTGGCCAAGAAGGCTTGAAAGGTAACTGCATTGGGGTGAAAAGGCAGGCTCTCGGTATATAGGAAGAGAAGATCCTCCTGGTAGGAAAATGGGACAGTCCGCTCACCGGCAACTTCAAGCTCGCCAACAGCTTTTATGTGTTCCACTTTTGGCGTGACCCTGTCCACATCAAATGTCACGGGATCATCACCACTGAGCCCAAGCAGAACAGCAATATCAGTACCGTGTCCGGCCCCAGTTTTCGCTAAAGACCCATAGAGCAAAATCTTGACCTGCTCCACATCGCTCAATACCCCCTTTGTCCGGAGGACATTGGTAAATTGTTGGGCCGCACGCCAAGGTCCTAAGGTATGCGAACTCGATGGTCCGATACCAATTTTAAACATGTCAAAAACGGAAATTTGTTCTTTGCTCATCATCTTTATTATTGCGCTCAGCTTGCCATTCACAGCTTTCGCGAAAACCGCATCTAAATTAGCACAAATAAAGTACAAAGTTGCTTGTATTTACATTATTATCAATTTGAAAACCAAGCTCACATTCTTTTAACAAGTATCCAACAAACATCTTACATTTTTTAGGGAAAAAGTAAGAAATGCTTCCCTATCTTTGCTGGCTATAATTTATAGAATGACGGGAAAAACATATTTATATTCTTATTTTGCTTTTTTTATTTGTTTATTTTCAATTAAAACATATTCCCAACAGCTCCCTAAACGGGAATTTCGTGGTGTCTGGGTCGCAACCATCGGTAACATAGACTGGCCTTCTGTTAAAGCGGGTAATGATGTTGCACGGCAGAAGCAAGAGTTTATCAACTTACTGGAACAACACCGGAATGCAGGCCTGAATGCCATCATCCTGCAAGTGCGTCCGGCAGCGGATGCCTTTTATGCGAAAGGACGGGAACCTTGGAGCAGGTACCTGACCGGGAAGCAGGGGCTTGCTCCCTCACCATTCTATGACCCCTTGGAATTTGCCATTGAAGAAGCCCACAAAAGAGGGATGGAGCTCCATGCCTGGTTTAACCCTTACCGGGCATCAACCACGTTGAACCCGGCCCATTTCTCTGACGACCACATCACCAAGCGCCATCCCGAATGGTTCTTTACCTATGCCGGAAAGAAGCTTTTTAATCCGGGCATCCCGGAGGTCCGTCAATATATCATCGATGTCATCATGGACGTTGTCAAGAATTATGATGTGGACGGTATTCATTTTGACGACTATTTCTACCCCTATCCCGATAGCAGAAATACACCTGTCCCGGATCAGATCACCTTTGGCCGGTACAGCAATGGCATTAAAACGATCGACGACTGGCGGCGTAACAATGTCAATCTACTTGTGCATGAACTTGGTGCCGCCATTAAAAAAGTAAAACCTTATGTCAAATATGGCATCAGTCCTTGTGGGGTCTGGGATAACAAGGAAAATAATGCTGAAGGATCCGAGACACGGGGCTTGAGTGCTTACCGCGAACTCTATGCCGATGGTGTAAAATGGATGCAGGAAGGATGGATTGACTATATCAATCCACAGATCTATTTTCCTTTCAAAAACCGAGCAGCAGCTTATGAGGTATTGGTTTCCTGGTGGCAAAAACACAGCTATGGGCGGCATTTTTATGTCGGTCATGGAGCCTATAGGGTGACCGAACATAAAATCGGCTGGACTGACAAAAGCCAAATCCCGAGGCAGGTACGGCATTTACGTCAAGAGCATGATGTCGATGGCAGTATATATTTCAGCTCCAAATCACTCACCGACAATCTGGCGGGCCTGCAGGATTCTATGCGGAATGACCTATACCGCGCTCCGGCATTACCACCGACGATGCCCTGGCTGGATAGCATCCCGCCTCATGCACCATTTGGCTTATTGGTTAAATCATCACCAAACCGCAGGCTGAATACGCTTTTCTGGCAGAAGCCGGATACTGCACCTGATGGTGAATCTGCCTATGGGTATGTGGTTTATCGCTTTGCTGTAGGTGAACAGGTCAATATCAAAGATCCGAATAAAATTATTTTTATCACCTTTGACAGCAACAAACTTCAGTATACGGACGACGACATCCAGCCACATCATGCCTATAAGTATGTGGTCACCGCCATCGACCGGATGAAAAATGAAAGCAAACCATCGGACAGCAGGGAGGTCAACGAAGTATTATAAGCTTTTGCACCGTACATGCAAGAAATAACCCTCAAGGAATCGCAATGCCGAATTAGCGGAGCGCCCCTGAGGGTTATTTTATAGGATGGCTGTTAGGCCGGATGGGTTCAAAGTAAATTATTTACCTTGTCCGTTTTTAAACTTCTTATTGATGGTGACAGGTAGTTTTCCTTTCGGAACATTTTGCCCCAATATAGTTTTTGCAGCGGCTTTCTGCATAAAAGCATCATTTTGATAAGCCAATAAGATCGTTTTTGCTTTCTTGGATGCCTCGAAACCATCTAGCGCATAGGCATTGGTAAAGCAGGTCAGGATGGATTTTTTTGCAAATTTTTTCATCAGCCCCTGCACCTCTTTATTCAGGGACATGGTAGGCCGTGGACGGACTCTGGTATCATGCACGGCGATAATGTATTGTTTATTCTTCTTGATTTCTTTACGGATACGCTTGATATCATCTTTACTCATGCTGTCGGTGATGAAATATTGGGTTTCATTTGACAGTGCATTGGCCAATTCATTTTGAAATTCCTGGTTGGAACTGATCCCCACATTGATAATCGCTGTGGGCAGGTCTTTATTGAATGACCTGATTTTTTCTGTGGATTTCAGTGCTGTGACCGCTGCATTGGCCAGTTCATCGATCAGCTGAATAGTCGATGTACGATGTAGGTCGGCATATAAGTTCTGCCTTGAAGTAACCTGATATTTATCCAGTCCCAACCATAATTTCGCTGCCAATACGCGTTTGACACGGGCATCAATATCGGTCTGTGCGATACGGCCTTCGGCTATCGCTTTTAGGATAAGGTCGATGGCACGTTTGCTATTTTCGGAAACCTCCAGCAGGTCGTGCCCCGCAATGATCGCCTGTACATCAGCCTCTCCGTTTGGAAAAAATTTCTTTACGCCGTTCATATCCATCGCATCGGTCACAGTAAGCCCTTTAAAGCCCAGTTCATTGCGCAACAGGTCAGTTACAACCTTTTTGGAAATAGAGGATGGCATATGGGGTGTATCGTCTAAGCTCGGAATGTTCATATGGGCCACCATGACTGCGGGAGCCCCTGCTTTAATGAGTTCTTTAAAAGGGTAGAGCTCCAGGCTGTCTAACCTCGCTTTATCAAAAGGCAACTGAGGAAGATCATGATGTGAATCCACATCTGTATCACCATGGCCAGGAAAATGCTTGATCGATGCTAAAATGCCACCTTCAACCATACCGTCCATGTATGCTTTCGCCTTTTTTGCCACATTATATTTGTTATCGCCAAAAGAACGGATACCGATTACCGGATTTTTGGGATTATTGTTGATATCGACATCAGGAGCAAAATTGAAATGCATCCCCATACGATGGAAATCAAGCGCAACCTCACGCCCCATACGGTAAATCAGTTGATCATCCTGTATGGCTCCTAAAGTCATCTGGTAAGGAAAAGACAGTGTCGAATCTGGCATACGCATTCCCAATCCCCATTCGCCATCAAAAGTCACCAGCAAAGGCACCTTGGACAAGGATTGATAACGGTTGAACATATCAACATGCCGTACTGGTCCCCCCTGAAAAACAACAAGACCACCCAAATGTTCATCTTGCACGACCCGGGCTACAGAATCAATGTATTGCTGACCAAGATTTGTATGCGCACGGACCAAAAAAAGCTGGGCGACTTTTTCCTTCGGTGTCAAGGTATGAAATACGGAATCTACCCAAGCATGCGGTGAATTGATGTATTTTACAAAATCTTTCTTATCCTGAGCTTTCAAAAATGAAATTGAGCTGGCCAATGCCAATAGTCCCAGGCTGAGTTTTTTGAACATAAATTAGTTGTATAATGAATTAAAATAGAGTACTAATAACGTCATAATTTTGGATAAAATGAAATTGTTTTTGCAATAATTTAATATAAACACGCATAAAGACGCATTTTCACCGCGAGCAGGATGCTTGTCTTAACCTGGGATCAGAGCCGGGATCAAAAGAATCCCATTGTCCAGCCCCAAATGGATCAGAGCTAAATCAAATTATATTTTTTTTCAAGAAAGAGTGTCAATTCGATAGTTTGTTCCAGTTCACCAATGGCTTCTTTTTTCCATAAGGTATCGATGATCAACAGCAGGAACTGTGTTTCAAATTCAGGGCTTTCGTAGCCAAGTTCTTTAAAAGCCCGATGGATGATCGGTTGCACCGGTTTCATGAATTGTTCGTGTTGTTGCTTGGAGAAAGGATGATGCGACAGGCGTTCCTGCAGTTTCCAAAATATAGGTTCAGCACTGACCAATTTACCTGGTAAATTGATCATCGTGCGCAAAAACTCTTTCGGCTCACGATAGGTCATCATCCCCCGGTGATGGGTAAGCACCTTTCGATACCCAGACTTGATCAAATAGACTAAAAGGGCATCTTTATTGCCAAAATGCTTGAAGATTAAGGCTTCTGAAACACCTGCATTTTGTGCAATGGTTTTGGTAGACGTATTGGTATAGCCCTGATCAGAAAAAAGTAATAAGGCTTCTTTCATAATACGTTCTTTCCTACTCAAAACACTCTCTTTCATATACGATAGTTGTCCAGTTGATTCTAATTCTACTGCAAACTTAGATATATTGCTTTTTATATGCAATATAATTGCGCGTTATATAAAACAATATATCGGTCTCCCCGCTGCCGCTGAGCATCTTTGTTAGATGAGGATATGTATCCAATTTTTCCCTTCACTTAAGCTTATTGTAACTAAAATGATAATAATTCGTAACAAATAGTCCCTTAAATTTGGGGGGGACAAACAATAAACGTCAATAATACATTAAATTAAGCCAATATTCTAAATTAATGAACGCCAATATCTGGGTCACCGTTGTCGTATTTTTCTATTTACTGTTGTTGGGGACAAGCGTTTTTGCTCAACAGCATATTGCGGGGAAGCTCTTGGACAACAGCACTTCAAAGCCTATTTCGGGTGCCAGCGTGACGATTATTTCACGTAAAGATTCCAGTAAATTTCAATTGCCAACAGATATTGTAGGCAGATTTAGCAGCGGCTCATTACCAAACGGAGCGTATATGATCCTGGTGCAGCCTATGGGTTATTCGGCAGACAGCAGCCAGGTTATACTGACCGGGGAGCCAGTTGACGTTCTGTTCAAGCTCAACAATTCAGAAATCGTTCTGGATGAAATCAATATCACGCCCAGTACTGTTCAGGTCAAGGGGGATACCCTGGAATTTGACACCAAAAAATATGTGACACAGGATTTTGCAGATGCCGATGAACTGGTAAAACAGATCCCAGGCGTAGAGATTGACGAGGATGGCAATGTGAAGGCACAGGGAGAGGCCGTCAATAAAATTATTATTGATGGCCGCGAATTTTTCAGCACTGACCCGAAAGTTGCCCTCCGGAATTTACCGGCCGATGTGATTGCCAAAGTACAGATCATAGATGACAAGACCGAGCAGGCCAAGTTCAGCGGGTTTGATGATGGCACGCGGATGAAGGTTATCAACATTGTCACGAAGCCTGAGAAGAGAAAATCCTACTTTGGCAAAATTTCAGGCGGTGTCGGCCCAGAGGAGAAATATGCCATCAACACACAGGTGACAAAAATGAATCCCAAACGTCAATATTCAATCGACATCAATACCAACAACGTCAACCAGCCAAATGGATTTTCCCCCAGGGGAAATAACCGTGGCCGGACAGGACAGGGCATCACAACCCGCTTTAATGCAGGATTCAATTACCTGGATCGTTTTTTTGGGGAGCGGATGGATTTCAATACCAACTATGCCTATCATTATACGGACAACAATATCATCAGCCAGAATAAAACAGACTATACGGCTGGGAACCGGGCCAACCAGCTAACCAACCAGGAACAATTGGGCAACACCTATACAAACAACCATGCTTTGTCAATCAGAGCCAACTGGAAGATCGATTCTCTCCAAAAACTGGATTTCCAGCCCCGTTTTTCTTATCAGAGCGACAATAGGCATAATAGTTCCATGGGCAATACCTTACTGAACCTCACGGAAATACTCAACAGCTCCCAGCGTGACAACAAAAGTCTTGGTGAAAATTTCAATTGGGGTGGGGACCTGACCTATATGCGTCGGCTGGGCAAGCCGGGGCGCACGATCAGTTTAAATCTCAATGGCTCCTTCAGTACCAACAAAAGCAATGCAGCCAACTATGCCTTAAACTCCTATTACCGTGATGGAGCATTCGACCGCGTGGATACCGTTGACAATAGAAACTACAGCAAGGGTGACAACAATGGTTTTCGTTCGAAAGTAGCTTACACGGAAATGCTGGGCAAATATTCCCGCATACAGGGAAACTATACCTTTCGGAATACTGCCCGATATTCTGACCGAAAGACATACGAATTCCTGGCAGAAACGGGGCAAGTGGGGGAATTAAAGGACCGTCTTTCCAATGAGTTTCGCAACGATTTCTTGTACCACAGTGCGGGTCTATCCTATTTATTTAACAAAAAAGACAGCATCCGTTTTCAAATTGGGCTGGACTACCAAAATGCTGCACAGGCCAATGACCGGATATTACCCAGTATACTTGCCACGAAGAGTCACTTCAACAGCCTGCTGCCCAATGTAAATTTCCAGTACAATTTCACAAAAGAAACCCGAATTGAGCTACGCTATAATGCAAAGACCAATACGCCAAGCATCGAACAACTTCAAGATTTTATAGACAACCAGAATCCGCTGCGCATCAGTTCCGGAAATCCCAACCTCAAGCAGGAATATGACCATAATCTTGTCATGCAGTTCCGGTCGATCAACAAAGCTTCGGGCAGAAGCTTTACCTCGGGGTTTACAGCTGATTTTATCCAGCATAAAATCAGCAACACGATCTTTACCACAGACTCGGCCTTTACGATTGCGGAAGATATTGTACTGGGGCCGGGGGGACAATACAGTAAACCGGAAAATTTTGACGGGGTGTATAACCTCAGATGGCATAATAGCTTTGGCTATCGCATCGAACCGCTCAAATTGAACATCAACCTCAACAACAACCTGTATTTTAATCAAAACTACACCTTGCTGAACTTTGAAAAAGTAGATGCAAAAACATATGGCATAAACCAGCGCATCGGCGTAAATACGGCATTCAGCAAAGAACTTATCATCGGGTTGGATTATAACGGAAATCTATCCTATTCCAAAAATTCAGCTACCGAAACATCAAATTATTCGGTCTACAGACATACTGTCGGCAATTCCATCGCCTTGACCTTATTGAAAACCTGGACGTTAAATTCAACATTTAATTACTTATACAATGGCAGCATCTTGAATGCGGCAAGTACCACGAGTTTATTATGGAATATTGCCATCGGAAAGAAGCTGTTCAGGCGTAGAAATGCAGAAGTCAACCTAACGGTATTTGACCTCTTAAATGACAATAAAAACATCAACCAGCAGATCAACGATCTTTGGGTACGTGTCTCGCAATCCAATGCTATCACACGCTATGCCATGCTGAGTTTTACTTACCACATCCGGGGCCTGAGGGGAAAAGGGGGCAAACACTAAAAATCAATCGACCGTAAGCATGTAACCCACCCCCCTGACATTGGTAATCTTGACCCGACTGTCCTGACTCAGGTATTTCCGGATACGACTGATAAATACATCTAGGCTCCGCCCCGTAAAATATTTGTCATGACTCCAATAGGCCCGCATAATATCTTCTCTGGAGATGACTTTGTCTTTTTGCTCGTACAGCTTACGCAGCAGCTCACTTTCACGAAAGGATAGTTTGAGCACCTCTCCCTGGTAGGTCAGCTGATGTCTCAGGCTATCCAAGGTATAATCCCCGATCATCAGTTTTTGTCCAAACAACATCTTGGGGCTATTTTTAAGCAGGGACTCAATCCGCACGACCAGTTCCTCAATCTTGAATGGCTTCTTCACATAATCGTCACCACCAATACGAAATCCTTTAACGACATCTTCTGTCTGTACCTTGGCAGTCAGGAAAATGATCGGGACCTGCGTATCAAGTTCTCTGATCTTTGCTGCCAGGGTAAAGCCATCCATGACCGGCATCATGACATCAATAACCAAGATATCGGGCTTGGCGGATCCGAAGGATTCCAGGGCCTCATGCCCATTGCTGCAATGGACCACAGCAAAACCGTTTGCCTCCAGGCTATCTGCTACAATCATCGCCAGGCTTGGCTCGTCTTCTACATATAAAATATCAATCATGGTAACTATGCGTATTGAGTACTTAGATTTAGACTGTTCAAGCCTAAGGCTTACCAACTTCGTCTTTTATCCTTGTCCGTTATTCTTTGTTCTTTGCTTCTTGTTCTACTTATATCCAAACATCAGTGATCCTTGGTCCCGCGTTTGGGTAAGCGAATGACAAATGTACTTCCTTTGTCCAATTCACTTTGCACAGTAATCCGTCCTTCATGTCTTTTGATCACTTGTTTAACATAGGCAAGCCCCAATCCAAAACCTTTCACGTCGTGCAAATTTCCGGCCGGCACCCTAAAAAACATATCAAAAATCTGCTTGTGGTATTCTGCGGGGATTCCTTTTCCATCATCCGAAATACGGATCTGGACATCGTCCCTTATCTCCTGTATATCGACGATAATATTCGCTTGGTTGCCGGTATATTTAATAGCATTTTCCAGTAAATTATTGATCACATTCTTGAGATGGGATTCGTCGCCGTGGATCTTAATTTCTGTGGGATTGGCAAGCAGTTCTATAACCACTGTCTTGGTTTTATTAAGCTGAGCTACTTCAATGGCACTTTTTGCCATGGCTACCATATCGAAATCCGAAGGTTGCAGCACAAGCCCTCTGGTCGCATCAATGTCCATCTGTAGCACCTTTTCGATCATATTGGACAGATGCTCGAGCTCTCGTTTAGAAATATTCAGATAGCGGTTCATCTTTTCCCTATCATCTTGGACACCATACAGCTGAATAGCCTCCACAGCTGCCATAACGGTAGATACTGGAGTTTTGAGTTCATGGGTCATATTATCCACAAAGTTTTTACGAAGCTCGGCCATCTTGTTTTGTGTCAAAATAGTCTTCATCAAATAGAAAAAGGTACCTAATAACAGACCTATCAGCAGAAAAGAAATCAGCAATTGCCAGCTGAGACTATAGAGCAGGTACTTCCAGTCTTCTTTGAATTTGACAACCAGAAATTCACTTTTGGCAGGATTAACCATCATGGGCCGGGTCCAGGCCAGATTTTTTGCCCTGTATTCGCGCCTAACATCCTTGATTTGTCTATGTGGGATGTTGACTGTACTCAATTCATAAGGAACTGAAATCCCTTTGTTATTTAATGATTCTTTGAATTTCGTATCGATCAGGTTCAGATTACCTGCATTCATTTCAAAGTCGCGGAACAAAAAGGGTGGTATAATTGCATTTTGGTTTTCGCGGTCTTTGACATATATTTTTCTTTTCCTGTCATGATTAGTCCCGGGAACAGGTCTGGCATGGGGCATTTCGGCCCGTACACGGGCTAAGGCGCTATCAAGTGTCGCCCCGGGGAGCAAGGGTTGCAGTTCTTTCTTTACATTGTTGAGCAATTGCACCTGGTCTCCTTCCGGGCCTTCCATCCGGTGGTCCCCATTCTCCGCCTGATACACCTCCTGGACGGCATTGAAAAGTGAACGTTCGGCAGTCGATAGGAAAAGATCCCGGCGATCGGTATAACTACCATAAAGCCAAACCCCCAGCACGATGGTAATCCCCATGCCGATCACAACAATCAATGTGATCAATAATTTAAATCTTCTACCCATAACGAAAACAAATTTAAATTACTAGATTTGCAATCGCTGTGGTAATTAACCATATTTAACAAAATATAACACTGATTAACAGTAAGCATTGATTACTTTTGCACTATTCAAAAATTAATATGATCAAAGACTTTAAGAGACGTAGTATTCAATTTTTACTTCCACTTTTTACACTGGCTGCTTTCGTTGGTTGTAATAAGGATATTTCACTCTCTTTGGACAACTCCAGAGATGAAACTATTGGTGTAGTACCGATTGATACGGTTTCCGTCAAAGTTTCTACTTATCAATTGGATAATATTCCAACTTCTGCGACTGGAACAATGCTTGTTGGGAAAAACAGCAATGCCATTACCGGTAGCGTCAAGTCAACCGCTTATATGCGCTTAGGTGTAGGAACGGTCAGTAACTCCTCCATTCCTGATGATGCGGTATTGGATTCTGTGACATTGGTCCTCACGCCGAACAAATATTATTACGGGGATACGACACAAGTACAGAAGGTGTCTGTGCACCGCGTACTGGAAGACATTACACAAACACAGATAGACCTGACAAAACCTGCTGACGAACGTCCGGTTTTTGTTACCACGGCATCATTATTCAGCAAGCAGAAATTTGAATACGAACAATCTCCGCTAGCGGAACTTTCCTTCAGCCCTCGGGTAAAATCAATTGATTCATTATTCTTTAAGTTCAATAACAGCATCAGCAACGAGTTGTTCACGATGATTAAGAATAATGATAACCGGATCCAGAACAGCACCAGTTTTCAGGAATATTTCAAAGGCCTGGCATTGGTTCCTGACGATAATAACACCGCCATGGTCGGATTTAAAGATACCGTATATCTACAGGTCCATTATTCCTTCCTGAATAATGAAGGGACAAAGTCTGTGGGTAAACAATATTTTTCTATCGACAACAAAGCTTTCCAATACAATCAGATTGAATCGGATCGTTCCGGAACCAAGTTTGCACCGATGACCTTGGCTAATCCGCAGATCTCGAGCAAACAAACCGATGGTTATGCTTTTCTGGAAGGTTCGACCGGGGTTGTAGCAAAAATCGAATTCCCTACGTTATTAGAATTAGTGAATAACCCATCGATTGCGATAAACAAGGCAGAACTTGTTATCGAAGCTGAAAATGGGGCCTTAGCAACGTTTACACAACCCCAGAGTTTGGTGTTAATGATCGCTAATAACAGTGGAAACCCTGTAAGCTTATTGACATCTCCTTATGGTACCACTACACAACAGGTTCCTTTGGTTCCGGGTGATGATTTTGGATCGAATGGTAAATACACCTTTAATTTGATTGAATATTTAGCAAAAATTAAAACAACGGCATACAAAAACACTTCATTATATCTATCTTTACCAACATCGGGGTTGTTTTCAAGTGGAAACAGATTAATATTGGCAAAAGATAATGATAATGATCCCAAAATTAAATTAAACATCCTTTATACTAAATTTTAATAATTTATGAACAAGAAAAATTGGCTACTCGTTTTATTAGCTTTTGTATTTACAGTTACAACTTTCTCTTCTTGTAAAAAAAGTGACGACGACACTTCTGATAAATCAGATGAGTGGTTTGAAAAAGCGGCATTTAAAGGGCCACAAACTTCATCTGCTGCAAGCTTTTTAATAAATAATGTTGCATATGTTTCTACTGGTTTAGCAAGTAACGCAGGTGGTAAACCCTTCCGTGTTCAAGATACTTATGCTTATGATGTAGCATCAAATACTTGGGCGGAGAAAACACCATTTACTGGAGTTGCCAGAAACGGTGCCATCGGTTTCTCCATTGGTAATGTTGGTTATGTTGGTGGTGGTAATGACGGAACGAACAACCTAAAAGATTTTTATAAATTCGATCCTGCTGCTGATGGTGGCAAAGGAGCTTGGTCTCCGATTGCTCCACTTCCTATTGCATTATCAAATGCGGTAGCATTTACGTTGAACGGTGCAGCATATGTTGGAACAGGTGAAACTGTTATCAATGGTGGTACGACTAACACAAATGAGTTCTATAAATATGACCCATCTGCTAATACATGGCAAGCAATCAATGATGCTCCATTTTCTGCTAAAAGAAAAGCGGCATTCTCTTTTGTTTTAAATAATGTTGCTTATGTAGGTGGTGGTATTTCAAACGGTTCATATCCAAAAGATTTCTACAAATTTGACGGTAGCAAATGGACTAAATTGAATGATCTAAACAGAAGTGACAACTCGTATACTTACGACTTAACACGTTCAAATGCTTCAGCATTTGCAATCAATGGTACTCCATTTGTCGTAGGTGGTTACAAAAATGCGGTTATTAATAGTGTTTGGAAATACAATGTAGGTGGTGATTATTGGACAAACGATAACGGTGCTTTTGCAGGATCGGCTCGTCAAGATGCAGTAGGTTTTGCTGTAGGGAACAATGGTTACATCACAACAGGTCTTAACGGTTCAACCCGTTTTGACGATACTTGGATGTTTACTCCGATTTATTAATCGAAATAAATTCAATATAGAAAAAGGGATGAAGTAGCTACTTCATCCCTTTTTTATTGTATATACCCTGCCCCCTATCCGAAGGGACTTTCCATCTGTACCTGTTGCCCCTTTATCGGGCAGCCCCAGATTCTTCTGGGCCTTACGGTTTCGAAAGATATCTTCTGGAACACAAAGACCTGCACATAAAAAAGCCGTATCCTTGATACGGCTTTTTTATGTGCAGGTCGGTCAGCTGTCCGTTACCGTTCAACTGCCTTAATTTCATAGAGGGTATTCCATAATTTCCCAGTCACAAACAGTCGTTTGCCGGCATGGTCATAAGCAATACCGTTGAGCTCATTATCGTAGGCCGCAGTATGTTCATAAATCCCCACCAGATTGATTCTTTCTTCAACAGCTCCTGTCTCCGGATTGATGATGGCAATCACATCCTTCTGATAGACATTGGCATATACTTTACCATCGATATATTCCAGTTCATTCAGCGAATCCACAGGGCCGTTCTCATCATAAACACCAATAACATGCAATTCTTTACCTGTCGTTTTATCTAGAAAGAATAGCTTATTGGACCCGTCCGATTTGATCAAATGCTTGCCGTCATAGGTAAGGCCCCAGCCTTCTTTACTATTTCCATATTTGAAAGCGCTTTCTTTTGTAAACGTATTTTTATCAAACACATAACCTTCTCCTTGCTCCCAGGTCAACATAAACAGTTTATTGTCGACCAGGGTCATTCCTTCGGCAAAAGTTTTCTCATCGAATTTGATTTCCTTCAGTACTTTTCCTGTTTTTAGGTCTACTTTACGGAGATTCGATTCACCATAGCGGCCATTTGACTCGTATAAAATCCCATCTGCAAACTGAAGGCCTTGGGTAAATGCCGCAGTATCGTGTGGAAATTTATTAACGATTTCAAAGCCGTAGTTCTTCGCACTCGCCGGAACCACATAAAATGTGCTTGATACCGAATCGGATTTACCACCGCTGTAGACTAAGGCGGAGATATTACGTGAACCATAAGCCATGTTGTTCGTTTCTACAGTGATCGCGACCGTATCCGTTGAGGACCCTACATGCTTATCATCGACAAAATAAGCCACCGAATCCATGGTAACAGATTCAAATTTCAATTTTAACTGCAATTGGCTTCCCTTTAAAACGGTTTGATTTGTTTCGGGCATCGCAAACTCCAAAGCTGCCTTTTTCGATTTACACGAGGTAAATGCAAGTGCTGCAATCGCAATAAAATAAGTAATCTTTTTCATCTATATCTAATTAGTGATAAGTGTTTGTTTTTCCATGAAAGCAAGCACTTGGTTATTCATTCGCGTTTATCTTCAATCGTACCCTCGGGCCATACTACCACCTGTATGCTGCTCCTGATCAACTATCCCAAAAGGCATCTTTGATATGGGTAAGCTCTATCTCAGGACCTTTTTTTACAGCAATGACATCGAACCGTACTTCCCCAATATAGGCTGTCTTTAGTATGTATGCCTGGGCGGCACGAATCAATCGCCGTTGCTTCTGCACATCCACAAATTCCTGTGGAAGGCCAAATTCCGTACGACTACGTGTTTTTACCTCGACAAATACCAAGGTACGCTGATCCATGACGATCAAATCTACCTCTAAATTCTTAAATCGCCAATTTCTTAACACTATTTTACAGCCCTTTCCGATCAGGTATTCCATAGCCATTTGTTCACCATCTGCGCCTATTTCAAGATGCTTAGCCATATCATTTCTTTTATTTCACGATTGTATTTCCCAGAAAACCGCCCAGTAGGCGCTCTGCCTCCTTCAATTTTTGATATTTAAAGATCAGCACTTCGAGGTTAGCAACGTCCTTTTCGTGTTTCATCTCTTCACGGATATGGTGCATTTCGACTTCAATTTTACGTTTTTTTATCCGGTATATGGCCGTGACAACCAATTGTTTCAGATGTTCGTATTCTTGGGAAACGTAGATCTTACGTTTATCGTCGTTCCAATTTTCACTCAGCGCATATTTACTGGCCACACAATTGATGGCAAGTTCCGAAACCGCAGCATCTGCATTGGAATAAAATTGTTTTGCATCCGGTATTTCATAGTTTTCAGCAGCATCACGGTAGGCCTTTAGGATAAAGGCCGCTGCTTTATCTTTAAATTCGATATCCCCGATATTACCCAGCAATACACCTGCAACAGGGATATTGCCATCACCTTCCCAAGTGGCCAGATAATCTCCATAATTGATCAGAATACGCACGATTTCACGTTCCTGCAGAATTTCGGAGGTCAACTGTACATGAGGCTCCACGCTGCCCCCTGCAGGCATCCCGGCCCGTTCCTCCTCGGTCATGAAGAAATCTGGTGGTGGACCATCCATTCCCATAGCTGGTATACCCGATGCTGGGGGGGGATTCTGTGGCTTCCGGGCGGCCTTCTTTGCCCTATTGAGCCGGATCTTATTTAGTTCGGCCAGCAGGATACGCTCTTCGATATCCAACAGACTGCTACATTCCCGGATAAACACAGAAACTTTGATCTCATCAGGAATCAAGGCGATACTCTCCACAACATCCCGGATTACCTCAGCCCTCTTGATCGGATCATTGTTGGCATCACGAAGTAAAATATTGGTTTTATAGAAGATAAAGTCCTGCTGATTTGATTTGATATATTCCTTAAAGGCAGTAGCCCCAAACTTTTGCACATAAGAATCCGGGTCATTACCATCAGGGAATAGCAATACTTTGACATTTAAGCCTTCTTCCAGCAGCATATCGGTGCCCCGAAGTGAGGCTTTTATACCAGCTTCATCGCCATCATAGAGTATAGTGACATTCTTGGTGAACCTGGAAATTAATTTAATCTGCCCCGTGGTCAATGAGGTTCCAGATGAAGAAACCACATTTTCGACCCCGGCCTGATGGACAGACAGAACATCGGCATAACCTTCAACCAGATAGCAGTTATCTTCTTCCATGATGGCCTTTTTGGCAAAATTCAACCCATATAATACATCTGATTTATGGTATATTTCACTTTCAGGCGAGTTGACATATTTGGCGACTTTCTTATCTGTCTTAAGTGTCCGGCCACCAAAACCAATAATGCGTCCGGTCAGATTATGGATAGGAAACATCACCCGCCCACGGAAACGATCGTAGAGTGACTTGTCATCACGTTCGATCGCCAGGCCACTGGCGGCAAGATAACTGGGATGGAAGCCTGCCTGCTGAGCACTATCCACCAAAGCCGTCCATTCTTCAGGCGAATACCCCAGTTCAAATTTCTTGATGATATCCTCGCGGTACCCACGTTCTTTGAAATAGTTGAGTCCAATGACCTGCCCCATTTCGGTTTTCCAAAGCTGTTCCGTAAAAAATTTACCGGCCCAGGCACTCAGTACATATAGGCTCTCACGTTTATCCTGCGCTGCCAGCTGGGCCGGAGACCGTTCCACTTCCTCAATCTGGATCGAATATTTATCTGCCAGATAACGGATAGCTTCCGGGTAGGAAAACTTTTCCAGCTCCATGACAAATTTGAGTGAATCACCGCCCGCCCCACAACCAAAACATTTGTATATTCCCTTGGATACGGATACGTGGAATGAGGGGGTCTTTTCATTATGAAATGGACAATTTCCGATCAAAGAGGTCCCCCGTTTCTTTAAATCAACGAAGTCGCCCACCACTTCTTCTATCCGTGCTGTTTCCAGTACTTTGTCAATAACTTCTTGTTTTATCAAAACTGCTCCTATTTTTAATGTAAAAATAGCATAAATCTGAGATTTTTTTATCGGTATACCATTATTTGTCGGGATATAACCAGACCTGCATGTTGGAGTGAGCCTTATAACTTTCGATTTTGCATCTTCCTGATAAAACACTGCTGCTGGCAAGGCATAAACAGGATGTGTTATATGGCCCGTAAAAGACAAACCGAGCTTGCATATAAAAAGCAATTTATCTAAGTTTGTTGTTCAATTTATAGCTGATTAAGATCATCAAAATGAGCAAAACCATTAAGAAAATATGCTGTATCGGAGCCGGTTATGTAGGTGGTCCGACCATGTCCGTTGTCGCTAAACAATGTCCACATATTGAAGTCACGATTGTGGATGTCAACGCGGCACGTATTGCTGCATGGAACGACATTAACCTGGACAATCTTCCGGTTTATGAACCTGGCTTACAGGAAATCGTCGCTGCAGCACGTGACCGTAACCTGTTTTTCTCGACTGATATTGAAAAAGCTATTGATGAGGCTGACATGATTTTTATTTCCGTCAATACACCGACCAAAAATTATGGGAAGGGTAAAGGCATGGCTGCGGATTTAAAATATATCGAGCTCTGTGCACGTCAGATTGCTGCAGTGGCCAAAAATGATAAGATTGTGGTGGAGAAGTCTACACTTCCGGTGCGTACTGCCGCTGCATTGAAAAGCATCCTGGATAATACAGGCAATGGCGTGAATTTTCATATTCTGTCCAATCCGGAGTTTCTGGCTGAAGGGACCGCAATACAGGACCTGATCAATCCCGATCGTGTGCTTATCGGTGGGGAAAATGAAGAGGCCCTAGCTGCCCTGGTCGGGATTTATGCTCATTGGGTAGACCGCGACAAGATCTTAACGACCAATTTATGGTCTTCGGAACTGTCCAAATTGACCGCTAATGCTTTTTTGGCCCAGCGTGTCTCTTCCATCAATTCGATATCTGCCCTTTGTGAGAAGACCGGTGCCAATGTCGATGAAGTTTCGAAAGCGATTGGCATGGATACACGGATTGGTGCCAAATTTTTGAAAGCATCAGTCGGATTTGGCGGTTCCTGCTTTCAAAAGGATATCCTCAATCTTGTATACATTGCACGCAGCTATGGGCTCACGGAAGTCGCAGCATACTGGGACCAGGTGATTTTAATGAATGACTATCAGAAACAGCGATTTGCAGATAATATTATCCAGACTTTATATAATACTGTTTCTGGAAAAAAAATAGCGTTCTTAGGCTGGGCATTCAAAAAAGACACCAATGATACCCGAGAATCGGCAGCAATCTATGTCGCAGACTATTTATTGAACGAACAGGCCGAAATTACGGTATACGATCCGAAGGTATCTGCCGAACGGATCTATGCCGACCTCGACTATCTGAACAGCCGCTCCTCAGAAGAGAACAGGGCCCTGGTCAAGGTGGTCAATACTCCTTATGAAGCCTGTGACGACGCCCATGCTATCGCCGTCTTAACAGAATGGGATGAATTTACCACCTATGACTGGCGCAGGATTAAGGAACAGATGAAAAAACCGGCATTTGTCTTTGACGGACGTAAGCTCCTGGACCGTAAGAAACTGGAAGGTCTTGATTTTAAATATTACGCCATAGGCGAGTAAACCGAATCAATACATAAAAGGAACCCTCAGTGATACCGCCCTGAACCGGACGGATATACTGAGGGTTTTGTTTGTGCCTGTTGTCAACGCATAAGGAAAGAGAGATGAAACACAAGCGATACAACAGGACTTTTTATCTTAATTATTTAGCATACCATAAAATTCGTTCATATAATACGACTCCTGAAGGGCATCCCTAAAGTTTTGCCATTGCTCCTCATCAAAGGAAAATACAATATCAGGATACGGCGTCTTCATGATCAAGCGGAATTCACCATCCGGAAACGTGCTGAAGAAGAGTTCGTCACCACTGCTTTTCGTAATATTCAGAAAGTCTAAAAATTTATTCCGCGTAAATGTCAGTACAAAACTCTGTTGCCAGATATAATACGTTTTACATTTATGGCATACACTAATATGGGTATCTCCACGTTGACTTAGCATCTTGGTATCACACATCTTTTATTGTATTTATTTAGACTCATTATAAATAATATCCAAATGTAAGCATTGTTTTTAGAATAACAAGTACTTAAACAAAAAAAAGGCGATATTTTTTTTATATCGCCTTTTTTTTGTTTAATGGGGATTAGTTCAATCCTCTTTTTTTCAATAGATATTTTGGATCGGGATCTGCGCCTCTAAATATACGGTACATTTTTGCAGGGTCGTCTGTCCCCCCCTTTTCAAGGATGTTTTTACGGAAGGATCCCGCAGTTGTCTGATCATACAGGGATTTTTCTTTAAAAGCTGCGAAGGCATCAGAATCCAGTACTTCAGACCAGATATATGCATAATAGCCTGCTGAATACCCACCGGCGAAGATATGCTGGAAATAGGTACTTCTATATCGTGGTATGATAGCATCCATGATACCGATTTTTTTCATCGCTGACTTTTCGAAGGCATTGATATCCTTAGAAATTTCTTTTGTCGTTGCATGATAGTCCATATCGAGCAGTGCTGCCGAAAGATATTCTACTGTTGCAAAACCTTGGTCAAAGGTGCCTGCTTTTTCCATTTTCTGAATCAATGAATCTGGCATAGCCTCTTTGGTCTTGTAGTGTTTGGCATATGTTTTTAATACCTCTGGATCAGCGGCCCAATTTTCCATGATCTGTGAAGGCAATTCGACAAAGTCACGTGACACTGAAGTTCCGGCCATTGATCTGTATCTCACATTGGAAAGAAGTCCGTGCAAAGCATGTCCGAATTCATGGAAGAGCGTTGTGGCTTCATCAAAGGTCAGCAATGCTGGATTTTTTCCTACTGGCTTGGTAAAGTTACAGACGATTGAAATGACTGGCGCAACACGTTTGCCATCTTTAGTGGATTGATTACGGTATGAGGTCATCCAAGCTCCACCTCGTTTTGATTCACGCGGGAAGAAGTCGGCATACAAAAGACCAAGATGTGAACCATCTTTATCTTTCACCTCATATACTTCTACTTCTTCATGATAAGTAGGTACATTGTTCAACGCTACAAAGGTTAAGCCATATAATTTATTGGCTACCGCAAAGGCTCCTTCACGGACCGCAGGCAAGCTCAAATAAGGTTTGATTTGATCTTCATCTAAAGCAAAGCGTTTTTTGCGGATGATCTCCGTATAATATCTCCAATCGTAAGGAGCTACAGCAAAGTCACCGCCTTCGGCTTTAATCTCGTTGGCAATATCAGCTTCCTCACCTTTTGCTTTTGCCAAAGCCGGTGTCCAAAGTTTATTCAATAATGCATAGACATTCTCGGGATTTTCTGCCATGGATTCTTCCAGCACATAAGCCGCGTGCGATGCATATCCCAGTAATTTAGCCTTTTGGAGACGCAGGTTGACTATCTTCTGAATAATTTCTTTATTATCGTTGGTATTATCATGATTACCCCGCATTTGATAGGCCTCCCAGATCTGTTTTCTCAGTTCGCGGTTTTTGGCATACTGCAGAAAAGGCATAATTGACGGGTTCTGTAAGGTAAATACCCATTTATCTTTTTTCCCTTTTGCTGTCGCTTCTTCTGCTGCTGCGATTTTTAGGGATTCGGGCAGGCCTTCCAGCTGACTGGCAGAATCCACAACCAGTTCATAGGCGTTTGTTTCAGCCAACAGGTTCTGTCCAAATTGTGTTGTCAATGTAGAGAGTTCTGCATTGATTTTTTTCATTTTTTCTTTGTCAGCATCTTTTAGATTGGCGCCAGAACGTACAAATCTTTTGTAGGTTTCTTCCAAAAGTTTACTGTCCTGCGAGTCCAGGCCAAGTGTATTGCGGCTATTCCAGACCTCGTTGATCTTACCAAATAATTTGGTATTCATCGAAATTTCATCGGAGTGGCTGGATAATATCGGGGCCAGATCTTTGGCGATTGCTTGGATGCTATCGTTTGTATTGGCACTATTCAAATTATTAAATACTCTGGAAACATCCCCCAACAGGCTACCGGCATTTTCCAGTGCTACGATCGTATTTTGGAAAGTCGCCTTATCGGAATTATTGACAATGGAGTCAATCTCTAAATTATGGACTTTGATGGCCTCTTCAAAGGCAGGTCTAAAATGCTCAGTTTTGATCTTGTCAAAAGGTGGAACATTAAAAGGCGTTTCATAGGCTAATAAAAGAGGATTATCTGTCATCGTTTTTTTCTCCTCACAACCAACAATTGCAGTTGCCACAATCATTAAAAATGGCAAAAGTTGTCTTTTCTTCATATTGTCTGATTATTCCTGATTTTTTTCAAAGATAATAAAATTAGCCAAATACGCAGTGCTTATATTCAATCGTGGAAGACTGCAAAAAAACGTCATCCTATTGTAAAACAAAAACTTATTCGTCAACTTGTTGAAAATATTATATCAATTTTAGTAAAAATATTTTAATGAGCGATATTAACCGTTTCTTTTGGAGATGTGCGGGGGTACATCAAGAAACTCTTGAAAAGTATCCTGAAGAGCATAGCAAGTACACAGCCATAGGTGCTACTATTTTCTTCACGGGATTATTTGCCAGTCTTTCTGGCGGCTATGCCATGTATTTTGTATTCAGTGGAGGGCCCCTGGACTGGCTCCTGGCGATCGTATTTGGCCTGATATGGGGGCTGGCCATTTTCAATATGGACCGCTATATCGTCCTGAGCATCAACAAATCGAAAAGTGGTCTTATCCAGCTGTTACAGGCACTGCCCCGAATTTTGCTGGCGATTCTGATCGGCCTGGTCATTTCTCGTCCATTGGAACTGAAGATTTTCGATAAAGAAATCCGCGAGAATCTGCGGGTGCGCTTTTTAGCGGATCAACGGGCCAAGATAGACACGATCAATAATACGTTCAATAAGAAATATGCACGCGAAATTGGTCTACTACAGACCATGACCCTAGAAAAGGATTCGCTGGAATCCAGTATCAAAACGGACCGCACAAAACTGAACTATGAAATCTTTGGGAATAAAACGACGGAAACATCGGGCGTAATGGGTTATGGTCCGTACGCCAAGATGAAGGAAGAAGAGCTAAAGAAGAAAGAAGCTTACCTGGACTCCTTAAGGTATAAAATAGGAGGACAACAACATGCGATCCGCGAGAAGCAGAAATTTGAGGGTATATTGGATCAAAAAGTATTATCGAATATATCCTTGGACAGTGCTGTCAACGTCGCCGGTTTTGCTGACCGTAATGCTGCTTTAGGGAATTTACGGTATGATGCCAATGGAAAAATAAACGAATCCAATGCCAATGCCGTATTTTTCATTGCCTTGCTTTTTGTGTTTCTGGAATGTCTGCCGGTCATTGTAAAACTGCTTGCCGGACGGGATCCTTATGACAACGAAGTCGAGAACCTCAGAACGCTTCATAACTACGAATCGGACAGCCATTTGGTCATCGAGAAAGAAGCTATTGACCGCTTGAAAGACACTTATGTGGATGTTTCGATCAATAAACGAATGAAAGAGCTGTAAAATTACTCTTCCTCCAAAAATTTGCTGTCAATCTGCTTGTTTGCCTTTGCTCCCAGGCGTTTCAATTTTTCTACTTTCCCGATCACATTACCGGAGCCTGTGGATAGCTTTTTGGTTGCATCTTCATGGCTCTTCAGTGCTCGTTCAAGCTGATTTTGCACTTGTTCCATATCGGCCAGAAAGCTCACAAATTTATCGTATAAGCTTCCGGCTTCTTTTGCAATTTCAATGACATTTCGCGTCTGACGTTCCTGTTTCCATATACTGGCTATGGTGCGCAGGGTGGCCAAGAGGGTGGATGGGCTAACAATAACAACTTTCCGGTCCCAAGCATCACTAAATAGGTCCGGTTTTTGGGCTACAGACATACTCAATGCTGATTCAATAGGCATAAATAGTAAAACGAACTCGGGGGATTCAATCCCATAAAGTTCGTGATAGTTTTTAGCGGACAACTCCTTGACATGATTTTCGACAGATTGCACATGCTGTTTCGCGAAAATAGCACGGTCCTCATCTGTCTCTGCGTTGACCCAGCGCTCATAGGCAACCAATGAAACTTTGGAATCAATGATGAGGTGTTTTTCCTCTGGAAGATCAATGATTGCATCGGGCTGCATGCGTCGCCCCTCGGCGTCCATTAAGGAGACCTGTAGCCTGAACTCGCGGTCTTTCATTAACCCTGAACGCTCCAGGACCCGCTCTAGGATAACCTCACCCCAATTTCCTTGCTTTTTAGTGTCTCCTTTCAGAGCTTTGCTGAGACTGTTGGCCTCATCCTTAATCTTGAGACTCTGCTCAACGAGCTGTTGGACAACCCCTTTGAGGGAATTTCGCTCTGCAGCCTCCTGGTTATAGTTCTTATCAACCTTCTCCTCAAATAGTTTGATCTTCTCTTTTAAAGGGTCGAGGATCAAGCCCAATGAACGATGATTTGTTTCGGTGAATTTCTGGGTTTTCTCTTCCAGTATTTTATTGGCAATGACCTGAAATTCATTGTTAAACTGCCGTTTTATTTCTGCAATTTCATTTTTTTGTTCCTGAAATTTGTCTAATTGTGCTTCGTAAAAGGAACGGGTACTTTCCAATGAACGTTCTGCGACGAGCAGATTTTCCCGCTCTTTATCGAGTTCTTCTCTTAGCATCATGCGCTCCTCGAGAAGGCTTTGCTCCCGTTGCTGCGATCGTGCAAGTTCAATTTTCAGTGCTTCCACTTCTTTGCTGTACTCCTTATCAATGGATGGGCCAGCATTCTTTTTTAAAACCAATATGATCAGAATGACCAACAACAACACAATGCCTGCGAAGAAGAATATTTCCATGATTTAATATATTTTCGGACACAGCATCTCCAGTTTTTCTGGCAGCTGCATATGCTATTGACAAATTTAATTAACCTCCAACTGCGTTTCAAACCCTGCGTTGAGGGGGTAAATGGGGTCGTATTTTTCTGTTTACTGCAATTTTTGATGTGTTTTCCACCATAAATCGGGCATTTCTCCAGATACCGCCATTTGATAATCTTCGTACCGACAGGGGACGAGATAATAGCGTTCATTAACGGATTTGGATCCAAAATAGGGTACCTGCATCCACCAGCGGTCTGATTTTTTGCTTTTTACAAAGACCAGCTCATGGGCTTCATTTTCGAGTGTGGTGCGATAAATAATATACGAGGATTTAGGGTATAAAGGGGTGTCTTGCTTACGGTTATAATATCCATCGATAAAACACCAGATCATTTGGGAAACCAGCATTGCGGTCTGCTCCATAGGATCAAACGTGGGGTTGAATTCATAAAAACCGATCGATGAACATTTATCTGACATACCTGCATATCGAGCCAACTGACAGGCTTCATCGCCATATAAACCATTTGGTATGGCATTGGCATTTCCCGGAGCCTCAGAAGCTCGGATCGCTCCAATATCAAAGCTAATCATGTCTGCTGCACGGATGAGCGGTTCGGACTGATCCATCTTGCCTGCAATCATTCCAACCCGTGTTGCATTGAAAAAAAGCTTGTCATACATGTTAATGGATTCCTTGCTCACCAGATAAGTTTGATAGGCAATCGCATTTAGGTTAAACAAATAATCCGGCTGATGGAGAATAATATGGTTGACATAGGAACGTGAGTTCAGTTCCACATTTTCAGCCTCTTCCTGGTTAAGATCAAAACGGGCATCCACGATGGCAAGCTCTACCTTCCGTTCCAGGTTTTGGTAGCCCAAGTACTGCGCATAGGTCAGATCCTGTCCGCCGCCGATGATAATCGGCAGGATGTCAGCCTTCACCAATTCTTCCACCACAGCTTTTAAAGCGACATAGGTATCTTGAATCGTATTCCCGGCCCGGATATTGCCCAAATCAACAATATTCATCTTATAATCGCCCTGATAGAGCGAATAAAGATGTTTGCGCACCGCATCTGGCGCTTTATCTGTGCCGTTATTATTGATTGATGCCCGATCTTCCAATACTCCCAAAATAGCCAATTGGGGTTTCTCATCCTCTTCCCATGCCGGAAAATCTGTCTCATAAGCCCGAATAACATTCCCGAGCTGGGAGCTTAAAAAACCATGTTCAGGAGAAATATTCGTTATGGAGATCGGACTAAAAAATACGGACAATGATGACATATGCTATAATTTGTTAACACGCCTTATATTTCAAGGCGCAATTCACACAAATATCCATTTATTAACTAACTTTTGAAAACATTATTTTTAACAGTATCTTTATCAAGTGATATTAATAACTGGAGGAACAGGTTTTTTAGGGTCTACACTGATCAGACAATTGATAGACCAAGGGATTGACGTCATTGCTATTAAACGAGCGCAATCGACGATTCCGGCCTCTTTGTTATCCTCGTCGTTAATTCAATGGATCGATGCGGATATCAATAATTATTTTGAGCTGGAAGATGCTCTCGAGGGTGTCACCAAGGTATTTCATTGTGCTGCGTTAGTTTCCTATCAGAAGAAAGATGCCAAAACGCTTTTTAAGGTCAATGTGGAGGGGACAGCAAACATTGTCAATCTTTGTTTGGAAAAAGGCATCCGTTTGCTCCATGTTAGCTCCATTGCAGCCTTGGGCACAAGCAAGGATCATCTACCGGTATCAGAAAAGGACCATTGGGAACATAACCCCACAACCTCCAACTATTCACTTTCAAAATATCAGGCTGAAATGGAAGTCTGGCGCGGAATCACGGAAGGCCTCGAGGCTGTCATTGTGAATCCTTCTGTTATATTGGGAGCTGCGGCCAAGGACAAAGGATCCGGTGCGATTTTCGCCATGATCAATAAGGGACTAAAATTCTACCCAAAAGGCAGCATCGGGGTAGTCGATGTGGAAGATGTCGCAACGATCATGATCCGGTTAATGGAAAAAAGCGATGTTAACGCTGAACGCTATATCATCAACCACCTGAATATCCCGAATAAGGATCTGTTAAGTGTTGCCAGTGTATTGATGCGCAGGCCTGAGCCTACGATTGAAGTCTCCGAAACATTACTTCAAATTGCATCAACTTTTTCCAGCATGCTCTCGGTCTTCAAGAAATCAGATTCTTCCCTTACGAAAGAAACAGCGGCGGCATCGAGTGCAAAATTACAGTATTCCAATGCCAAGGTGCAATCCCTGTTGAACCATTCTTACCGCCCTTTGGAGCAGACATTAAAAGAAATTGCAAATTTGTACAACAAACAGTAAAACTATAACATATTAAACAACCAAACCCTGAACCCATCGTGAGCTTTACAAGCTGTCCATTCGCAGTAGTATGCATACATGATAGTTTCATTTCTTAAACAACGTATTCCAATGAAAAACTATTACATCATTGATTTTGATAGTACCTTTACCCAGGTGGAAGCACTCGATGAACTTGCCAGAATTTCACTTGAAAATCATCCTGACCGTGAATCAATTTATAATGAGATCGAAAGATATACCAATCTGGCTATGGAGGGCAAACTTTCCTTCCGGGAAGCATTGGCCGGCCGTGTCAAGCTACTGAATGCCAACAGATCCCATCTAGATAAGCTGGTATCTCACCTGAAGAAAAAGGTATCCACCTCATTCTCCCGGAATCGTGAGTTTTTCAAAAAACATGCAGATACGGCATGGATCGTGTCTGGAGGGTTTAAAGAATTCATCACTCCTGTTGTTACCCCATATCATATCAAGAAAGAAAATATTTATGCCAATACATTTAAGTTTGATGATGAGGGCAATATTATTGGCTTCGATGAAGAAAACCCATTGTCAAATGAGGGCGGCAAGGTGCAGCTGTTAAAGCAATTGAACATTGAAGGCCGGCTCTTTGGGATTGGTGATGGTTATTCGGACTTTCAATTGAAGGAGTCGGGTTTAATTGAAAAATTCTTTGCCTTCACCGAGAATATCCAACGTAAAAGCGTGACTGAAAAGGCAGATTTTATCACGCCGAGTTTTGATGAATTTTTGTATGTCAATGATTTACCGCGTGCTATTTCTTACCCTAAAAACCGTATCCTTTGTCTGATCGTCGGTGATGTTCCTGAAATAGCAGCCCATATCTTAAAAAGAGATGGTTTCTCAATCCGCACCAAAGATACTTTCGAAGAAAAATATGTCAAAGATGTCGGTATGCTCCTACTTGGAGACCATATCGATATCAGCGATGAACAGCTTCAACGTGCCGACAAACTGAAAACCATTGGGTATTTGGGTGATATCAAAGGTCATATCAGTAGGGATATCTGCAATGCCAAAGGAATTGTGGTATTTGACGATAAGAAAAACAAGAAGAAAAATTCAGAATTCATTCCCCGTCGTATGGCTGAATTTATCAATAATGGTGATACTTACTTAAGTCGTAACTTTCCAAACCTGATATTACCCAAAGTCAAGCAGGTCACCCGATTATTGCATATTCATAAAAATGTTCCGGGTATCATGGCGCATATCAATAAGGTATATGCGCAAAACAACATCAATATCGTTGCACAGTTCCTCATGACCAAAAGTGATATAGGCTATGCTGTAACCGATATCCAGGGTGAATATGACAAGGACCTCTTGAAACAACTGAAACAAATTGAGAATACCATTAAGTTTAGAATATTGTATTAATTGGGGCATGGAGGTTGTGAAGGTGTAACCTTTGTAACCTCCATAACTCCAATAACCACCATCATATACATCCCCAATATGTCTCTACATCAAGATATCGAATTGAAAAAAGCTGTCCTTGACTTGGCCCAAAAAGAAAAGGACAAACTCCTTGTGCGCCTGATCAGCAAAGATAAGATGCTGATGAAACAGCTACATTTTCAATTGCTGGAAGATGAATTTGATCTGGAGGAACGGATTGAAAAATTACGCAAGCAGCTGCATCAATTATTTGACATGGGTACATGCCAAATTGCCAACCTGCCACAGCATAGCAACTTTATTGCCCTCAGTAAGCTGGTAAAACAAGCAAGTGGCCTGGTCAATGAGCATGAGAAAGTGACCAAAGACAAAACCAGTGAAGCGGAGTTCCGCTTTTATATCCTAAAAAGAGTCATCCATGATTTTGACCGGTTATTTGACTCATCTTATCAATCTGCAGCCCATAAATTGCATAAATATATTACAGGGCGTATCAAACATGCTGTGGGCAAATATGATAAACTGCATGAAGACTTCCAGTTTGACTATCGGGAAGATTTTCAGCTTACGCTACATGCTTTTGCTAATACCACACTAAAAAGCTATCTTAGTGAACAGCGAATCGAGCTTGACCTGAATTAATATGAGAAACAGCAAAAATTGGATTAAAATCGGATCTTATCGTGTAAGTGCCTATGAACAGTATAAACTCTTATACTTAATTACATTGCTGACATTATTGGCATTCGCTTACTTATTTTATCTCATCAAGTAAAAGCTACTGTCTGCGGGGAGGCTGGGGTAGAAATAGTCCTGTTTTCAGCGGATGGGGAACTTGTCTTTTTCATTATGGGCTGCATTTCTCAATGCTGTTTTACCAAAAAACTTAGCACCACATACCGTATACTTAAGACTAATTAATTAAATTCGCAATTATTCGAAATTTTTGCTCGTGGGAATTCAAGAAATACTAGAAAAATATAGCCAAAGCGAACCTGTCCAATCGCTGACCATGGCCATGCAGTCCAAGAATCCAAAGATCCAACTCAAGGGGCTTATCGGATCATCAGATGCATTTGTTGCCGTGTCCTCTTATAAGTTGCAAGAACGTCCAATGGTTTTTATACTACCGACACATGAGGATGCTTCTTATTTTCTGAGCGACCTGGAGAGTCTATTGGACAGGCAGGTACTTTTCTTCCCCTCTTCTTACCGCAAGGCCTTTGATTTTACACAGACGGATTCCGCCAATGTCTTACAACGTGCGGAAACATTAAGCTCCCTCAATCATACGTCAGAATTACCTAAAATGGTCGTCACCTACCCCGACGCTATCGCTGAAAAAGTAATCAATCGGACCGATCTCGAAAAAAACACGCTTGAAATCACAGAAAACACAGCTTTGAGCATAGATTTTATCAATGAATTTTTGATTGAATATGATTTTGAACGGGTAGATTTTGTCTATGAACCGGGGCAATTTGCCATTCGTGGTGGTATCGTCGATATTTTTTCTTTTTCGAATGATCTCCCCTACCGTATTGAATTTTTTGGTGATGACATCGAAAGCATCCGTACATTTGACATTGAATCCCAATTATCGGTAAACAAAATCCATAAGGTAACAATCGTACCGAATGTGCAGGCAAAATTTCTGACATCTCAACATATTTCTCTACTGGAGTATATTGATCAGGATGCCTCCATATGGATCAAGGATGCCCAGTTCACCTTAGATATCGTCAAGGACGGACTGAAAAAAGCAAAACAGCTGTGGTTGGGTTTGTCCGACAAGCAGAAGAAAGAAAATCCTGAATGGAATAATCCTGAAAATGAATTTACGGATGAGAAAAATCTGAATGCGCTATTTTTTGACTTCCCTGTCGTTGAGTTTGGAAAACAATTTTTCTATAAGGCGGATGTCAGCCTGAAATTTGACATTCATCCGCAACCATCCTTTAACAAGGACTTCAACCTCTTGATCCATAATTTTAAGGACAATGAAAGCCACCATATTCAGAATCTGATTTTCTCCGATTCTACCAAACAGATCGAAAGAATTTATACGATCCTGGAAGATTTGGATAAGTCGACCACTTTTATTTCAATACATAAGGCCCTTCGGGAAGGATTCCGGGATGACAGTTTAAAATTGGCTTGTTACACGGATCATCAGATATTTGACAGGTATTACAAATATAAACGGAAGAAAGCATACGAGCGTTCACAGGCCATCACCTTGAAGGACCTTCGGGATCTTAAGCCCGGTGATTTTATTACACACATTGATCATGGCGTCGGTCGATACGGTGGACTTGAAAAAGTCGATGTCAATGGCAAATCGCAGGAGATGATCCGTTTGATCTATGCAGACAATGACCTGCTGTATGTCAATATCAATTCGTTAAATCGAATTTCAAAATATTCGGGCAAGGAGGGTACAGTGCCCAAAATGAATAAACTGGGTACAGACGCATGGGATAAGTTAAAGAAAACCACGAAAAAGAAGGTCAAAGACATTGCACGCGACCTGATCATGCTGTATGCTAAACGAAAAGCACAGCATGGCAATGCCTTTTCTCCGGACAGCTATCTGCAGAATGAGCTTGAAGCTTCGTTTATCTATGAAGACACACCTGATCAGGAAAAGGCAACGACAGACGTCAAAAAAGATATGGAATCACCGCATCCAATGGACCGTCTGATCTGTGGTGATGTGGGTTTCGGAAAAACAGAGATTGCTATCCGCGCGGCTTTTAAGGCAGTCGCTGACAGTAAACAAGTCGCCGTATTGGTCCCTACAACAATCCTGGCCTTACAGCATTACCGCACCTTTACAGAACGGCTCAAAGACTTGCCCTGCACGATCGATTATATCAACCGTTTTAAGACAAGCAAACAGATCAAAGAAACACTGTCGAGACTTGCTGATGGGAAGATCGACATCATCATCGGCACACACCGGCTGGTCAGTAAAGATGTTAAATTCAAAGACCTAGGTTTAATGATCATTGATGAGGAGCAAAAGTTTGGTGTGGCGGTAAAAGAGAAACTAAAAGTGATGCGTGCTAATGTTGATTCGCTCACGCTCACAGCGACGCCTATCCCACGTACCTTACATTTTTCGCTTATGGGAGCCCGGGATCTCAGTATCATTTCCACACCTCCTCCCAACCGCCAGCCGGTACAAACTGAGCTCCATGTATTCAATGAAACGCTGATCGGAGAGGCGGTGAGTTTTGAACTGGACCGTGGGGGGCAGGTATTCTTTATCCACAACCGTGTAGCTGACCTACCCCAACTGGGCAGCTTAATTCGCAAACTGGTGCCTGGAGCACGTGTGGGCGTGGCGCATGGCCAGCTTGAAGGAGATGAGCTGGAGGATGTTATGCTCAAATTTATCAATCACGAATTTGATGTCTTGATTGCAACAACAATTATCGAAGCAGGCCTGGATATCCCAAATGCCAATACAATCATCATCAACCATGCCCATATGTTTGGCTTAAGTGATCTGCATCAGATGCGTGGCCGTGTGGGCCGTTCGAATAAGAAAGCATTCTGTTATTTACTCAGTCCACCATTATCGACATTGACAACGGAGGCCTACAAACGCCTTTCTGCCATCGAGGAATTTTCCGAGTTAGGATCTGGATTTAATGTAGCCATGCGTGATCTCGACATCCGTGGGTCGGGGAATTTATTGGGGGGTGAGCAATCGGGCTTTATTGCCGAAATCGGTTTCGAAATGTACCATAAAATTCTTGATGAAGCCATTCAGGAGCTTAAAGAGGATGAATTTGCGGCCGTTTTTGCTGATGAAAAAGAACGTAAATATGTGTCTTTTACTCAAATCGATACGGATCTTGAAGTACTGATCCCTGATGAATACGTGACCAATATTACCGAACGTTATAATCTCTATACAGAACTGTCAAAGCTCGAAAACGAACAGGAACTCGCTGCTTTTGAAAAAGAGCTCGAGGACCGCTTTGGTCCTATTCCGCGGGAAGTATTCGAGCTATTCAACACTTTACGCCTGCAATGGTTTGGAAAAACCATCGGATTCGAAAAAATCTCTTATAAAAAGAATACACTCAAAGGCTATTTCGTCAACAATCCGAAATCGACTTATTTTGAGTCGGATCAGTTCGGACGTGTACTTTCCTTTGTCCAAAGCCATCCGGAAATCAGCAATCTCAAAGAGGTGAAAGGGCAGCTGCGACTCGCCCTAAGCAATGTAAATACCATCACATATGCACTGAATCTTTTAAAAGAGATGCTATCATGATCAGGCTCTAACCTTGAATATAAATAAAATCTACTCATTGCGTAGATTTTATTTATATTTGGATATACTAGAGCAATAGACATGACAATCAATACCGAAACGATCCTTATCCATGAGGGCCAGCAATTCAATGAAACCGCTGCCGTAACGGCTCCTGTTTATCAGACATCAACGTATGTTGCCGACGCTGATCCAGCTGCATATATCAGGGCTGCAACTGAGCCCAAACACCCCTATTTTTATCATCGGCATGGTAACCCGACGAATAGCCAGGTTGCAGCTATTATAGCCAAGTTGGAGAAAACCGAAGATGCGCTTGTATTTGCTACCGGGATGGCTGCCATCAGCACCGCCATCTTAGCGATCGTTAAATCAGGGGACCATATTGTCGCACAACATGCACATTATTCAGGCACTTCCATTTTTTTTAAGGAGTTTCTGACTGATTACGGTATTACCGTGACCGTAGTAGACCAGACCGATACCCAGGCATTTGAGCAGGCTATACAAGCAAATACCAAACTCATTTATGTGGAAACGCCATCTAATCCAAACCTGAATATCACGGATTTAAAAGCTATTGGTGCCCTGGCCCAAAAACATGGGATCTCCAGCATGATCGATAACACCTTTGCATCACCGATCAACCAGACGCCCAAGGATTTTGGCATTGATATCATTGTCCATAGCGCGACCAAATATCTCGGCGGACACAGCGACCTTACGGCAGGCATCGTCTGCGGTCCGTTGGACTACATCGCCAAAGTGTGGAAACGGTCTCTGGCACTGGGAGCCTCGCTTGCACCTTTGGATTCATGGCTGCTGCTACGTGGCATAAAAACATTAAGCTTACGGGTTAAACAGATCAATGCAAATGCCCTTCAGCTTGCCGAATTTTTGGACCAGCATCCAAAGGTTAAGCAGGTAAGCTATCCGGGACTATCCAGCCACCCACAACATGAGCTGGCTGCCCGTCAAATGTCAGGTTTCTCGGGAATGTTATGTATTGAGATCGATGGTGCCACTGAAGAACAAGCATTTAAAAACGCACAGACTTTGATCAACAGTTTACAGCTATTTATTAATGCAGCAAGTCTCGGTGGTGTTGAGTCTCTGGTCGTCCATCCTGCCAGCATGTGGGGTGGCCATCATACAAAAGAACAAAAGGAAGCCTCGGGCATTACATTAGGAATGCTACGCATATCTGTTGGTATCGAACATATCTCAGATCTAATTGGGGATTTTGAACAAGCCTTGGAAAAAATCTAACTTCACTGGCTTGAGGATCTTGAAAGCGCCGATCACTTGTCCATGTGATCGGCGCTTTTGTTTAGCTCAGCGTTTAGAGCACCTGTGTACCATTGGCAATCTTCACCGGAATCACCGATAGTTCTTTGCCGAATTTATGCTGATATTCTTTTTCTAAAGCAGGCAATAGGGCTGGCAATACGCCTTCTTGAACTATATTGATAGTACAGCCACCAAAACCACCGCCCATCATCCGGGCGCCAATGACCTCAGGAAACTGTCGGACATAATCAACCAGATAATCCAGCTCTGGACAGCTTACCTCATAAACTTTGCTCAGCCCTTCATGGCTCTGAAAAATATATTGGCCCAACTGTACCATATCGCCGGAACGTAATGCAGCACAAGAATTTTCGACCCGCTCATTTTCCCGGACAACAAAACTTGCTTTGGCATAGATATCTTCATCCTTATCCTTGACCAATTCATCCAGCATTTTGATGGTTACATCTCTCAAATTCTTAACATCAGGATACTTTGCCCGCACCCATTCGGAAGCCTGTTCACATTGTTGACGACGGGTATTATACGCTGTAGAAGCCAAAGAATGCTTTACATTGCTGTTCAACAAAACCACTTCATATCCTTTCAGTTCTAATGGAACATATTCAAACCCCAGGCTGCGGCAGTCCAATTTGATGACATTTTTTTCCTTACCAAAGGCAGAGGCAAATTGATCCATGATACCACACATAACACCGGCATAGGTGTGTTCGGCCTTTTGGGCGATCTGTGGGATATCAATCTGCGCAACATGTAACCCAAACAGTTCGCTCAGGGCTAAGGTAACAGCGCACTCCACAGCAGCAGAGGATGACAACCCGGCTCCAAGCGGAACATCGCCATCAATATAGAGATTAAAACCGCCCAATGTCGATCCACGTTTTTGGAATTGGTCCACGACCCCAAGAATATAGTTTGGCCAATGTTTTTCCGATATGGCAATATCGGCAAGGCTGACTTCATGACTTTCCTGATAATCTTCTGCATATAAGACGATGTTATCATCTGCACGTTTGGAAACCGCTACATAAATCGCTTTGTCAATCGCCGCTGGCAATACAAATCCATCGTTATAATCGGTATGCTCGCCAATAATATTAATACGGCCGGGAGAAGAAACTACAATCGGATCTCCTGGGTATAGGCTTTTAAATTTATTTATAATCGTTTCTTTTGCTATCATTTTACTTAGATTTATAATGTATAGTAGCACAATTGCGCAATTGTTCTGCGGCCAATTCAGGTGTGATATCCCGCTGTGGGTTTGCCAGCATTTCATAGCCTACCATGAATTTCTTAACGGTTGCCGAACGTAACAGGGGTGGATAAAAATGCATATGCCAGTGCCACTCTGGATGGTCTCCATCGTTTACCGGTGCCTGATGCATACCCGCAGAATAGGGAAAGGAGGTCTTGAAAAGATTATCATAACGTGTGGTCAGCAGCTTGAGTATAGCAGCAAAGTCTTCTTTCTCTTTTTCCACAAATTCAGCAATATTTTGGACCGGTCGCTTACTGACAATCATTGTTTCATAGGGCCAGGCGGCCCAAAATGGGACCAAAGAGACAAACGAATCATTTTCATCGATGATGCGTTCTTTTTTTCGCAGCTCAGCATTGATATACTCCGACAAAACCGTCCGCTGATATTTGTCAAAATATTTCTTCTGCTGCACACATTCTTTTTGAATCTCCACTGGCAAATGATTTTGTGACCAGATCTGTCCATGTGGATGGGGATTGCTACAGCCCATGATCGCTCCCTTATTTTCAAAAATCTGAATATACCGGATCCATTCTATCCTAGAGAGTTCCACAAATTCTTTTTGCCAAAGGTCTATGACGGCTTTTATGGCGGGTTGCTCCATCTCAGGGAGGGTAAGGTCATGACGTGGCGTAAACGCAATCACTTTACAGATCCCTTTTTCTGTCTCGGCTATAAATAGCTCGTCTTCATTGAATTCCTGCTGACTGGTATCTTTCAACAAGGCTGAGAAATCATTGACAAAAACAAAACTTTCTTTGTAATCTGGATTGATATCGCCGTCTGCCCGTTTATTGGTCGGACATAAGTAACATTGTGGATCGTATGCCGGTCTATTATCTCCTGGAAGATCTTCCACCTGCCCCTGCCATGGCCGCTTGCTACGATGTGGTGATACAAGGACTTTTTCGCCGGTAAGAATATTCACACGTGTATGGGGAGAGTCCCCAAAGTTTAAAGTTGATTGCATATCATGTATAACTGGTGTACAGAATACACAATATTAGCTATATTAAGTAAAAAGTTAAAATTAAAACGGAAAAAAGGTAAAGATCAGTAACGAGCTATCTATCATAGCCTATAATTAAGCCTTGAATTTCGGGTCTTCAGTCTTTAAAAGCTCAAATATGGTAATTTCTGGGAGAATTCCGACTCTTCCAGGGTAGCCTAAGAAACCATAGCCCACATTGACATATAACCGTTTATTTTGCTTCTCACGATACAATCCTGCCCATTCTTTATAAATATACTGTACCGGACTCCATTGCAGCATCTCCGAACGAACACCAAATTGCATACCGTGTGTATGCCCCGCAAACATCACATCTATATCCGTATCCAATACTTGAGCTCGCCAATGCGAGGGATCATGTGACAACAACAGTTTTACCTGCTGTTCTTCGGTACCTGTCAATGCTTTTTTGAGATCGCCATGTTTCGGGAAGCGGCCAGTACCCCAATTTTGTACCCCTACAATACATAGTTCTTCGCCGTCCACCTTGATTTTACGGTGTTCATCCATCAACAAATCCCAGCCCATCGTTTTATGGACATCCATGACATCCTTTAAATTTTTCCGTTTTGCAGCAGAGTCCTCTTTTCCATAATAGTAATCACCATAATCATGGTTGCCTAAAGTAGAAAACACCCCCAGATCAGACTTGACACGCGCAAAAATATCCTGATACTCCCGCATCTCTGATGCTTGGGAATTTACAATGTCACCGGTAAAGAAAGTCATATCCACTTTTTCTTTCAGCAACATATCAATCCCACCATTGACGGCAGTTTTATTATAAAAAGATCCTGAGTGCACATCAGAAATCTGTGCAATGGTCATCCCGTGAAATGCTTTAGGCAGGTTAGGCAGATATAAGGGGACTCGTCGCACCCGGTAATCATATGCACCGGAGATAATCCCCCAACTCAGTGGAATAAGGGGTGATGCGCCAATTAATATCCCCGCTTTAGTGAGAAATTCTGACCGACTGATACCTTTTACAGGATTCTCCGGTAGAGGTTCTCCAGCATCTTCAACAAGATCTTCAACTGAATCTTTCTTACTGAACAAGTGCTTTACCCAAACTCCACCGCGACGGATATCATCAATCAATAAAATTAAAAAGAAAAAAATCTTTGAGGCGGCTGTCAAAAAAAATGCGACTAAGATCACAGACCTAATGATCAACGGAATATTATATTTGGCTGATATAAAAACGCCTAGGAGCAACAGGGCTGAATATGACCACCATAATATGGTGAATATTTTTGTTTTGGGAAATTTAATCTTTGTGGCCCGAAGGGCAAAAAAGATATAAAAATCTAATATAAGTAATACACAGGCATTGACTAACAACATCTTCAACTAATTTTAATTCCGGGCATTAAGCGCCAATTGTTTTAAAGACTCTATCCATTTGGGATCATCGTTGAGACTTTCGACCAGACAGACTTCCTCTCCGCCTAAATTCTTGAATTCATTAGCATATTCCACGCCAATTTCATCGATGGTCTCTATACAGTCAGCAACAAATGCTGGACTGAAGACCAGCAGCTTTTTATATCCTTTGTTGGCAAGATCATGCAACAAATCCGATGTATACGGCTGGATCCATGGTTCTTTCCCCAGCCGGGATTGAAAACAAAGGGAGTACTGTTCTTTTTTTAACCCCAGCTTATCCACGATCGCTTGTGTTGTTGCATAGCATTGTGAAACATAGCAATAAGAATTGACAGTTGTTTTACACGCGTCACAACCCAACTCAGGGCATTTTAGCTTGCCCGAAGGATCCACTTTTCCTAATTGCCTAACGGGAAGTCCATGGTAGCTGAACACAAAGTGATCGAAATGGGCCAAATCGTGCTTGCGGGCATGATCGGCAAAAGTTTCGGCCATTAGTTCATCTGTACAAAAATTGCTGACAAAGCTAATCTCCGGCAAATAATTCCACTTACGGATGAGTTCCATCACACGGTCGATCACCGAGCCGGATGTGGCCGAAGCATACTGCGGAAATAAAGGGATGACACGCACAGATTCCAGGAGCATACCTTCCATGTTTTTTAATGCGGACTCAATGGATGGGTTTTGGTAGCGCATAGCCAATTCCACATGATATTCCTCTCCCAGTGCCTGCTGCAGTAAATCCCGCTGTAGGATACTGTAATACATCAAAGGAGAACCGGTCTCTTTATCCCAAATTGTTTCATAAACTTTGGCGGATTTTGGTGCACGTGTACGGGCAATGATTCCTTTCACCAATAATGTCCTTTGGAGATAGGGAATATCAATAACACGAGGATCCATTAGAAACTCGGTCAAATATTTCTTTACATCTGGGGTAGTTGGACTATCGGGTGTACCTAATTGTACTAAAAGAATACCTTTTTTGGCCTTAATGCTCATAGTTTACAAAAATAATCAAAAAAAGCCTGTACTAAGGGAGTACCCTAATAATATGAAATATCTATGACGGGCATAGGGATTATAAGGCTTCCAGCACTGTTTTTACTTCTTTCATCAGCCACATTGGAGTAGATGTTGCACCACAAATACCAATCCGGTCGTTTGCAGCAAATACACGTATATCCAACTCGGCGGGGTCTGAAATAAAATAGCTTTCAGCATTGGCTTTTTGACAGACCTCAAATAGGACCTTCCCATTGGAGGATTTCTTCCCAGAGACAAACACTATTTTGTCATATTGCCTTGCAAAAGTACCCAGGTCTTCATATCTGTTGGATACCTGACGACAAATCGTATCATTGGCCTTTACCTCGTAGCCGCGCTTGATCAATTCGTCTTTGATGGCGTAGAACTTGTCCACACTTTTGGTCGTCTGACTATACAATGTAAATGAACTCGGTAGCTCCACATCATCCAGTTCGGCAATATCCTGGAATACCAAAGCTTCATTGTTTGTCTGCCCCTGTAGTCCGACAACCTCGGCATGCCCGTGTTTTCCAAATATCAGGATCTTCTCATCTTGATCAAATGAGGTCTTAATCCGGTTCTGTAATTTAAGCACAACCGGGCAGGAAGCGTCAATGAGTGTTATATTATTTTCTAAAGCAATGCGATAAGTCTCAGGTGCTTCACCATGTGCCCGGATCAGAACCTTCTCATTCGACAGGGTCGGTAAGACAGCATGATCAATGATGCGCAGTCCTTTGGCTTTCAAACGAGCGACTTCTTCGTCATTATGCACAATATCTCCTAAACAATAGAGGTAGCCATCTTCCTCCAAAATCTCTTCCGCCATATCAATAGCGTACACCACTCCGAAGCAAAAGCCAGAATCTTTGTCGATATCTACTGTTAGATTTAATGCCATAGTAATACAAAGTTACATATTCAGATCGAATATATTCATGCAAGCATTTCTTTGCTGCTGATTTTTATTCCTTATCACGATCAACCAGGTAGGGCTATTGTTGCTTTCTTTCTATAGAATAAAGGCTTAACAGCCCCCAAGAAGCCAAGAATGGCATCAATGCTGCTAATGAAAGAAGGCTCCATAAAGGAATAAATTGTTTCTATATGGTTCTAATTAAATTGCATATAAAAAGCAATTTATCTAAGTTTGCAGAAAAATTAAAATAATGGCAACTAACAGAACTTTTACGATGATCAAACCTGACGCGGTAGCGAATGGTCACATCGGAGCAATCTTAAACGATATCATTGCTGGTGGTTTCAAAATCATTGCGATGAAATACATTCAGTTATCAGAAGAAACTGCAGGTGCATTTTATGCAGTGCACAAAGAACGTCCATTCTACGGTGAATTAGTAAAATTTATGACTTCAGGTCCAATTGTTGCTGCCATCCTAGAGAAAGACAACGCAGTGGAAGATTTCCGCACATTAATTGGTGCTACCAACCCTGCTGATGCTGCTGAAGGCACCATCCGTAATAAATATGCTAAATCTATCGATGCAAATGCGGTCCATGGTTCTGATTCTGATGAGAATGCGGCTATTGAAGGAAATTTCTTTTTCTCTCAATTTGAAAGATTTTAGTACCTTATCAAAAACACACAGAAAAGGTTGTTCTTCACACAGGAACAACCTTTTTTGTTATTTTCATGCTGTAGCTCCACATTAAAGGCTTATTCTCGATCATTCACCTAGGATACCAGCTCAACAATAGATTATCGCCACATAAATCCGCCTATTCTGAAAAAGCGAAGCAGCTTATTAATCGCTGTCAGGGCCGGTTTCTTAATTTTCCACTTTAGTCCGCTGATGCCAGTGGGAGCGGCGTCAAAATCCTGCACCGTGGCCCTTCCTGTTTTCATATGTGTGGGTGCTTCCCTGCTATGCTTTTCGATAACTAAAATACTATCATAGTAATGCAATGAATTGGCTGAGCGGGTAAATTCATTGACTTTCAAACTTCGTTGCTCGGAATGATATGCATTGATATAATCAATAAAGTCTTTGCTATATTCTATAAAAGTGCCATTTCGCTTATGTCCGCCACCATAAAAAACCTGATAGGATGTATGGAGGTCCTCACATAAATAGACACCATTATCTTTGACATGGCCAAACAGTTCTTCGAATGTGATAATCTGCTGTCGCATGGTATGCCCGCCATCATCTACAAGGATATCGACTGGAGGGATGGCGGCCTTCACTTGGCGCAGGAAGTTTCGGTCCGATTGAGATCCAATAAATATTTCAACATTCTCCTCTTCCAACGCCTTACAGTTTGGATTGATATCTACACCGTAGATCTTTGCCCTGTCTCCAAAATAATTCTTCCACATCTGCAGACTACCGCCCTGAAAAACGCCGATCTCCAGCACAACAATCTCCTTATCTTTGAACTGGCGGAAATGGCGATCGTACACATCGAAATAATGCAGCCATTTGTTGATCAGCTTTGCATCGTTATTCCGGAAATATTCCTCTAATTCGTTCATATTAGACACTATAGATGGTTTAGATAATTTTATCTATTGAATCTAGCTAAATATTATCGGAAAGGCAAGTTTTTTCAAAGAGGAATCAACTCTTAATCAGGCAAAAACATCCCATTATCTGAATTCTGTGGCTTTTTAAGGGATTCGGCATTATTAAAATAGAATGAGCTTATCGAAATTTAAGTAACAATGAAAGTTTATATTTTTTTTAATTGCCAAACAGCCATTTTATTCGAAATAGAGCATAATAATTGGGACGACGAGGGGCACTTAATGCTAACCCGCATTATTAGTCGTAACAGGATCTGGTGTTGATAAAGATTTAAACGTTAAAAACTTCTTTTTCCCAGGTATTCGTCTTCTTTGGCTGTCATCTTTGCTTTATCCGCTGGTTTTTTATCTGGAAAACCACATAAATGCATAACGCCGTGAATAATAACACGATGCAATTCATCACGTTCGGCTACACTGAATTTTTGAGCATTTTCCTGTACACGTTCTATACTGATAAAAATATCTCCCGCGATGGTCTCTTCATCTTCGGACGAGTCAAAGGTGACAATATCTGTATAGGTATCGTGATTTAAATATTGCTTATTGATTTCCAAAAGATAGGCATCCGAAGATAGGATAAAACTGAGTTCACCAACGCGTTTAAACCCTTCTGCTTTAATTGCAGCAGTAATCCATTGCCGTATCTTGCCCTTCTCTTTTAATTTGAAATCTGTATCTTCAGTAAAAAACTGTATGCTACTCATCTTATATAATTTTTTCTAGAACCAATGAAACTATGTACTTCCTTCCTGGAATGTGCTCCTGAAAAATCAAGACAATCCCTTTCTTCTTATTTTACTTAAAAACTACGGCTATCCATATAGCTTTGCAAAATGATCGTTGCGGATATAGTATCCACCAAACCTTTCTGTTGGCGGTCTTTCTTCTTTTTACCACTTTGCGCAATAGCAGCTGATGCCATCTTTGAGGTAAACCGCTCGTCAACTTCCGCCACGGGAATTGCTGGGTACGTTTTTTTCAGCTTGCGTACAAATCCAAGTACATGTGCTGCCGATTCTGAATCTGTACCATCCAGCTGCCTTGGCTTGCCAACCACAAACGTTTCGACCTGTTCGGTCTGGAGATAGGTTGTCAAAAACGTCCAGATATCCTGCGGATGTACGGTTGTCAGCGCTGTTGCAATGATTTGCATTGGATCGGTCACTGCAACCCCGATTCGTTTCGTACCATAATCAAATGCCATTAACCTCATGGATATATCTTTTTTACAAAAGTACAATTTAGATATTAGTTATTGAGATATGCGTATGTAGATTTTGGTTGTTTGCTCATTTTATTTTTCACTCATAAAACTATAACTTTGGTAGACTATAAAGCAGAAAACATTGTATATAATTTTTTGGCGGATGAAAAAAACAGTTATTGCCAGCCTTCTTGTTGCTTTTGGCCTACATACTCAGGCGCAAAACAGCTATGAGCATCTCATCTTGGAGCAACGACAGGAAAAGGCTCAAGAGTTGGCCAAAGAGCAATATGGCCCATTAAAGGCTGAGCAGGTTGCATTTCTGGATTACTTTCCAGTAAGTGCTCAATATAGGACTAAAGCCAAAATTGAAGTCTTATTTGATGAACCCATCTTCCGCATGCCAACGTATGATGGTACAAGCAATGAATACAAGCGATACGGGGTTCTGACATTTCAATTAGCCGGAAAAGAATGGACTTTAAACATTTACCAAAGTGTCGCATTATTTCAAAATCCTGCTTATCGGAAACATTTGTTTTTACCATTTTTGGATGAAACAAATGGCCTGGAGAGCTATAGCGGAGGGCGTTATATTGACCTATCCACAGATGATATCGAAAATGGTGAAATAGAGATAGACTTCAATAAAGCCTATAATCCCTATTGTGCCTACAGCAATGGTTACCGTTGTCCAGTACCTCCAGTAGAGAACAATTTAGCAATAAAAATTATGGCCGGAGAAAAAGCCTTTCATAAACCCAAAAACGAGAGACCAGTAAACCTGAACGCTGGCCAAGAATTCAGCGATACTGATAAAAAAATCATTCAATCAGGATCCGAAAATGAGCTTCTTCGCGTATTGCAGACCACATCCGAAAAAGATCTCCAAGTGCTGAAGGCAACAAGTAGCGATATCAAATACAACGACCCTTTGATTGATGTTCTTTCACAACGCATGTTGGCCACTGTGCGAGATCCGCAACATCCCGGTGTGGGGATTGCTGCCCCACAAATTGGCATAAACAAGAACCTTATCTGGGTGCAGCGCTTTGATAAAACCGATCAGCCCTTTGAGTTTTATGTAAATCCGAAGATTCTGTGGCGGTCAAAATTAAAACGAAAGGGAGCTGAAGGCTGTCTTTCAATTCCAGATCGCAAGGAAGATGTTTTACGGAGTTATGCCATTCGACTGCAGTACATCAATAAGGAAGGGAAAGTTATTGAGGAAAATATCGAAGGCTTTACCGCAGTTATCTTTCAACATGAAACAGATCATCTTTTTGGCATATTGTTTCCTGACCGTTTAGAGGAGCAGGCAAAAGAGCTGTATGCGCCTTTGAATGATAAGATCGATTTCTCCATTCCGCCCAAAACACTGACTCCCTAAGATTTTTATTTTTTCGGCTGAAAGGCGAGAGAAATTCGGATGGGATTAAAAAAAGCCCCATGAATTAATTCATGGGGCTCTTATAATGGAATTCTACATACGTTATATTAATCCTTTAGCTGCCAGTAGCTCTGCTACTTGAACAGCATTTGTTGCAGCACCTTTACGCAAATTATCAGCCACCACCCACATGTTCAATGTATTTGGCTGTGATTCGTCACGACGGATACGTCCTACAAAAACTTCATCTTTACCATGGGCATCTTTTGGCATCGGGTATTGAAGAGATGCAGGATCATCAACCACGATGCATCCGCTTTGAGCGGCTAGAGCTGCGCGCACATCGTTCACATCAAAATCATTTTCGAACTCAATATTCAATGATTCGGAGTGCCCGCCCATTACTGGGATCCGTACAGTTGTTGCCGTAACTTTGATCGAATCATCACGCATGATTTTGTTTGTTTCCAGGATCATTTTCATTTCCTCTTTTGTATATCCGTTTTCTTGGAAAACATCAATATGTGGAATGACATTCAGATCAATCGGATAAGGGTATGCTTTCTCACCATCTTTTCCGGCGCGCTCATCCATCAATTGATTGACAGCTTTGACACCAGTACCTGTTACAGATTGATAAGTCGAGACAACGACACGCTTGATTTTATATTTATCGTGCAATGGTTTTAATGCCACCACCATTTGTATAGTTGAACAGTTCGGATTTGCGATAATCTTATCATCAACTGAGAGCACATCGCCATTTACTTCAGGAACGACCAATTTCTTTGTTGGATCCATACGCCAAGCCGAAGAATTGTCGATCACCGTGATTCCTGCTTCGGCAAATTTTGGGGCAAACTCTTTGGAAGTATCACCACCTGCGGAAAACAGGGCAACATCAGGTTTCAAAGCAATAGCCTCAGATGGTGTAACCACCTTATACTTCTTTCCCTTGAATTCAATTTCCTTACCCTTGCTGCGTTCTGAAGCTACCGGAATCAATTCTGTTACTGGGAAATTTCGCGCCGCCAACACGGTTAGCATCTCAGTACCTACAAGGCCTGTTGCGCCGACTACTGCCACTTTCATTTTTGTTTGTGTTTTAAATTGTGTATATAAAAATTTATTATTTGATAGTTGATTTTGTTTTTAGTTGATTCTCGAAGAATGAATTCATCAAATTTAAAAAATATTCCCTAATTCTACTATTAAAATAACAAAATATTACTCCTTCCGCTAACAATGTCACAACAATTATCATTTTCCCACCCGAAATTATAAAAACTGGAAATAACCTTGACTGTCTATCCCGTAGAAATCTTGTCGATGCCAATTCAAAAAAAATAAAAATTTTCAGTAGTCATTCAAAAAAAAAGAACAAACGATTGAAACGGTTTAAAATCTCATAAAAACTGCGCCAAGAGTCTATAAATTAACATTTTTAGATTGAAACTGCATCCCCTCAGCAGTTGACAGATACTGAAAAGCCTTTATATTTGCATCATGAAAGAAAGCATTATTATCATTGGTGCAAATGGCCAAATCGGTACAGAATTGGCAATCGCCTTGCGTAAAAAATTTGGAGCAGAAAATGTTGTGACCACTGACATCAGAGAACCACAGACTAAGAGCTCCGACGAGAATTTTGAAATCGCAAATGTGCTTGACAAAAATGGTCTCGATACATTATTTCAAAAATATAAACCCACTCAAATATATTTATTAGCAGCCATGCTTTCAGCAACAGGTGAGAAATATCCTGAAAAAGCCTGGGAGCTAAACATGAATGGCTTATTGAATGTACTTGATTTAGCGGTCACTTATAACGTTTCAAGGATATTCTGGCCAAGCTCAATTGCTGTCTTCGGGCCACACTCTCCAAAAATAAATACCGAACAATACTGTGTCATGGACCCTAACACGATTTACGGCATCAGTAAACTCGCTGGAGAACGATTGATTGAATGGTACCAAGAGCATCGTGGATTGGATATCCGCAGTGTACGATATCCTGGTATTATCTCATGGAAGACTGAACCAGGAGGCGGTACAACAGATTATGCAGTCGATATTTTCTATGAGGCCTTGAAAACAGGAAATTATACTTGTTTCCTATCTGAAGATACAGCATTGCCGATGCTGTATATGGATGACGCCATCCGGGGTACACTGGAACTGATGGATGCTCCAAAAGAAAGCTTAAGTATCCGTCATAGTTATAACCTTGGCGGTATTACCTTTACTCCAAAAGAACTGGCACAAGAAATTAAAAAAATTCTTCCTAATTTTACAATCTCTTACACAGCGAATGACCCAAGACAGCAGATCGCCGATTCGTGGCCTGCAAGCCTGGATGATTCCTATGCAAGCAAAGACTGGAACTGGAAGCCAGCATTTGACATCCAGAAGATGACAGTCGATATGATTGAAAATCTTAAAAACAAAATATAACAATGGGAAGAGCTTTCGAATTCAGAAAAGAGCGGAAATTCAAACGCTGGGCTAAAATGGCCGTACAATTTACACGTTTAGGTAAAGAAATCGCTATGGCGGTTAAGGAAAGCGGCCCTCACCCTGAAACTAACTCGAGACTTCGCACAGCAATACACAATGCCAAAGCTGTCAACATGCCTAAAGACCGCATCGAAGCGGCAATTAAACGTGCATCGGAAAAAGATTCGAAAGGTTATGAAGAATATGTATATGAAGGATATGGACCCCATGGAGTTCCTGTTTTAATTGAAACAGCGACAGACAATACAAATCGTACCGTAGGAAATATTCGCAGCTATTTTACCAAGGCCGGTGGTTCGTTAGGAAAAACAGGTTCTTTGGATTTCATTTTCCAACGCAAATCCATTTTTCGCTTTGCAGCTACTGAAGAACTGGACCTGGAGGAATTAGAATTAGAGCTAATCGACGGTGGCCTGGAAGAACTGTACGTAGAAGCTGATGAGGAAGGTAATGATGTGGCTGTAGTTCAAACTACTTTTGAGGATTTCGGAAATATGCAGAAATTGCTTGAAGAAAAGGGCATTGAAGTAACCTCCGCGAAATTGGAACGTATCGCTTTATCTCATTCCGATATTACGGAAGAACAAGCTGCCGATGTATTGAAAATGATCGATAAGATCGAGGAAGACGATGATGTTCAGGCTGTATACCACAATATGGCCTAAGCAATAAATACCTTAAAAATAAAAAAAGAGAGCGCTTGTCGCTCTTTTTTTATCCCATATTATATAGACTGACCTGAAGGGATAAGCCCCTTCGGCAGAACAACAGACAAATTCATTAAGGTTTTTTGTGCAAGTCCTTAGGCCCGTCAGAAAAATTACTACATTTGTAATAGACTATATCAAACTCATAACAGAATGACTTTTGAAGAATTTTTCGCAAAAAAGAAAATTGATTTAAAAGCTTTAAAAGCTGCAGATGAACCTCTATTTGAAGAGTTCAAGGCTCACTATTCTGCTATGGGGGAGAAAAGCTTTGATCATAGCAAAAAGTTTTGGTTCAATAAGCTTCGAAAAAACTTTCACTTAGTAGAAGAAGAACCTATCGTCACCAAGACTCCGGATAAACAGGATACGGCTCCTGCTTCAGTCAAAACAGCAAGTCCAACAATAAAAGCAACGGGTTTCAAACCTCGGTTTAAAGTCTCGGGAACATCTGAAAATGCAACACGGAAACCAGAGTTGCCTCAACAGGCTGCTACAGAACCGTCAAAACCTGCCGGATTCAAACCAAGATTCAAAGCTGCTGTGACAAAGACGGATAATGCCGAAACAGCGAAACAGGAAAAGCCAGAGGAAAATACCGTAAACGACGGTCCGGAAAACACCACTGAAAACAAAGAAAAACCAGCTCTGGAAACCCCTACGAGCAAACCCACTGGTTTCAAACCACGGTTCAAAGCTGGGGTGACAAAGACCGATAATGCCGAAACAGCGAAACAGGAAAAGCCAGTGGAAAGTACCGTAAACGACGGTCCGGAAAACACCACTGAAAACAAAGAAAAACCAGCTCTGGAAACCCCTGCGAGCAAACCCACTGGTTTCAAACCACGGTTCAAAGCTGGGGTGACAAAGACCGATAATGCCGAAACAGCGAAACAGGAAAAGCCAGTGGAAAGTACCGTAAACGACGGTCCGGAAAACACCACTGAAAACAAAGAAAAACCAGCTCTGGAAACCCCTGCGAGCAAACCCACTGGTTTCAAACCACGGTTCAAAGCTGGGGTGACAAAAATTGATAAAAAGGAAGAATAATTTTCATTACATTTAGGCTGATTTTTTTAGTTAATTTTTAAATTCCGATTAAAACCCAAATACAATGTTAAAGGAAGAAAGACAAGCATTTATCATACATCAGATTAATCTACATAATAAAGTTTTATCTTCGGATCTCAGCGTTCAGCTTAATGTATCTGAAGATACCATTCGACGAGACTTGAATGAGCTTGCGGAAAACGGCAAGGTTCTAAAAGTATATGGTGGAGCGCTTTCAAAATCTTTTCAATTTCCTTTTCAAGATGGCAATGTTTACGCTAAGGAAGCCAAGAAAGAGATTGCCAAGAAGGCAAGTTCATTGATCTCCAATGGTATGACGGTGCTGGTCGGAGGCGGAACGACACTAATCGAACTTGCCAGAACAATCCCCGATCATCTGCAATGTACATTTTTTACAATCAGTCCCTTGGTTGCTTTGGAATTAGCGGAGAAGCCTAATCTTGAAGTTATTTTGGTCGGCGGAAAATTGTCCCGCAACACCAATATTGTATCGGGAGCACAAGTGGCAAATGAACTGGCAGATCTGAAAGTCGATTTATGTCTGCTGGGTACGAACTCTCTTTCTGTAGAAGATGGTGTTACAGATTCTGACTGGGAAGTTGTACAGATCAAGCGTGCAATGATCAAATGTTCTAAAAAAGTTGCCATTCTTAGTATAGCAGAAAAGTTAAACTCAGTTCAAAAGATGAAGGTGGTTCCACTACGTGATATTTCTTATCTGATTACGGATATCAATCCAACAGATGTTTCCTTAAAAGAATTTGCGAATACAATTGCAATACTTTAATATTGCCGCTCATTTAATTTAGCATGTCATCTCATCAGGAAAATGACTCTTTAAAATCAAAAACCACAAAAGGACTATTATGGGGGGGAATGGCCAGTATCGTCCAGCAGTTCTTGAGCTTTGGCTTTGGCATCCTCCTAAATCGTAAACTAACAGCGGAAGATTACGGTTTAGTTGCCATGATTACCATATTCTCCGTTCTTGCTTCTGCATTTCAGGAAAGTGGATTTGTTTACGGCATTGTCAATAAAAAGGAGGTCCAACATAAAGACTATAATGCCGTATTTTGGACAAGCGTCGGAATCGGTACATTCCTTTATATCGCCTTATTCTTGGCCGCTCCCCTGATTGCCCTATATTACAATCAGCCCGTGCTCATTGATCTAAGCCGATTTACCTTTCTTTCGTTTTGGCTTGGAAGCTTTGGCATTGCCCACAACGCCTATCTGTTTCGGAATTTAAAAATCAGAGAAAGAGTGATTACGGGAACTTTTGCTCTTGTTGCATCCAATGCCTTAGGCGTTTACTTGGCATACAAGGATTTTTCTTATTGGGCCTATGCCATACAGATCGTGTCTTATAGTGGCTTTAATATGCTTGGTTTTTGGTATTTCTCCAAATTCAGGCCCAATTTTGCCTTTGACTTCAAACCTATCCGGGACATTCTCGGCTTTAGTAGCAAAATTTTGGTAACTAATATATTTATTAATATCAATAAGAATATATATGCTGCGGTTCTTGGACGGCATTATTCGGCTGAGGAATTGGGATATACCGTGAACCCCAACAGATGGAGCATCATGGCACAAAATGTCCTGACCAATATGGTCAACAATGTGACTCAGCCCATCCTACGTGAAATAGAAGATGACAGGGACAGGCAGATCCGGGTATTTCGCAAATTAATTTCTTTTACGGCCTTTTTGGCATTTCCAATGTTATTTGGCTTAACAACAGTCGCACAGGACTTCATTACTATAGCCATCACCGAAAAATGGGCGCAAAGCGCGATCTTTCTTCAGATCTTTTGCATTGGTGCAGCCTTTGATTCTGTCAGCAATGTATTTTCCAACTTGATTATCAGCAAAGGCAAGTCCCAGATTTATATGCGCAATATTATTGTTTTTGGCCTGCTTCAAATTGCTATTTTAGTCTTTGGCAAATCCCTTGGTCTCGAAATATTAATTGCACTGACCTCGGGATTAAATGCCTTGTGGATATTTATTTGGTATAGGTCTGCTAAGCCTTACATGAACTACTCATTCCGTTATCTCTTTGAGGATGTCTTTTCATATGCGTTATTAGCAGGAGCCAGCTGCCTGGTCGCACATTACACGACCCTATCGATCAGCAATCTTTACCTTAGGTTTGGCAGCACGATTATATTTGCTGTTTTTACGTATATTATTATCAACAGAATCTTTAAACCGAGTATTTTGTTGGAACTCATCAATTATTTCATCAAAGTTATCCGAAAAAAATAAATGGTCAAGATCCTGTCTATTATCGTTTCATATAATTTTGAGCCCTGGATTCACAAGTGCTTAACGAGCCTGCTGGATTCTAGTTATCCAACTGATATCTTAATCATCGATAATCATTCCAATGATCACACCACCCGCATTGTAAAGGAAAATTATCCTACTGTCAGATTGATAGAATGTAATGAAAACCTAGGCTTTGGAAAAGCAAATAATCTTGGACTAAATATAGCACTAACAGAAGAATACGATTATGCATTTCTGATCAACCAGGATGCCTGGCTAGACCGGGATTGTATTGCGAACATGATCAAGATAAATAGCAAACAGGTCGGAATTATCTCTCCCATTCATTACGATGGCACGGAGAAAAAACTTGACCATGGATTTTCGGTATATACAAAACATACGAAAACAGATAACTCGTATCGAACAGCGGCATTTGTTAATGCAGCTTTCTGGCTGATACCCAGGGATGTCATCAAAAAAGTCGGCGGTTTTTCACCTATCTTTTTTCATTATGGAGAAGATAAAGATTATGCTAACCGCATCGGTTTTTATAAATTAAAGATTGTATTAGCTGAAGATGCAAAAGCTTACCACGATCGACAACAGCGTCAAACGGATCTAAAGGCATTCCTAAAAAGTGAATTTGTCTATCATCTGACTGAATATTGCAATATCAATTACAGCTTTACGAAAGCTTTTTCAATGGCCATACTGGCAAGTTTGAAGAAAATGATCTCTTCGCTGTCCAAAGGCCGGTTTTTTGAGGCAAAAAGCTATATGAACATTGCTTTTAGACTGCTGGGCAAAACTTCTGAAGCGCGCAAAACACGTCAAACCAATGCCAAAGCATTCACTAAAATTTTTTGATACATGAACAGCCTTGCTCCAGTTTTACTCTTTGTATACAACCGTCCGGAACACACGATGAGGACACTTGCTGCTTTGGAAAAAAACAAATATGCAGACCAAACAACACTGTACATTTATTCTGATGCTTGCAAAAACGAAAAATCTTTATCGGCTGTTACGGAAGTTCGGAAAATCATCAGGAAACCTTGGAATTTCAAGAAAATTGAAATTGTGGAACGGGATAAAAATTGGGGGTTGGCCGCAAATGTAATCGATGGTGTGACAACGATAGTCAACCAGCATGGGAAAATTATTGTTTTGGAAGATGATCTGGAAACCTCCTTCTTTGCACTTGATTATTTTAATAAAGCACTCGATCATTATAAAGACGAACAGCGAGTGATGCAGATCAGTGGATATGGATATCCTTTAAAAAATCTGGATAGTCTACCCGAAACATTTTTTTTTCGGGTAGCCAATAGTTGGGGTTGGGCGACCTGGGATCGAGCTTGGCAATATTTTAATCCCAATATGGATGAACTTATTGCAGGTTTCACTGAAGAGCAGGTCCATCAATTCAGTATAGAAGGAAAGGAAAATTTTTGGAAACAAGTGCAGGAATTTAAAGCGGGTAAAATCAATTCCTGGGCTATCCGATGGTATGCTTCGGTATTCAAAAAAAATGGACTAGTTTTGTATCCAAGGAATTCTATGACACAAAATATTGGCAACGATGGTTCGGGTACGCATACGGCGGCAGAGTCAACCTATCAAGTTTGTCTAGCGGATCGCCCTGTAAGTTATTTTCCTACGGAAATCACGGAAAACAAACAGGGATATCAAGCTATTAAATATTTTTATGCACATCGAAAGGGATCTTTACTTAATCGGGGGATCCGATTCCTGAAAAAGAAAATTAACGAATTCAAAAAATAGCTATGTCTCCTCATCCTAAATTTTCGATTATTACTGTCGTTTACAATAATGTGCGGGATATTGAATATACGATAAAATCTGTCGTCAATCAGACTTATGATCATATTGAATACATCATTATCGATGGTGAATCAACAGATGGCACATTGGATGTTATCCAAAAGTACAAGGATAAAATCGACATACTGCTTTCCGAAAAAGATAAGGGTATTTACGACGCCATGAACAAGGGACTATCCTTAGCAACAGGCGATTACATCCTTTTCCTGAACTCTGGCGATGAGATATATGACCTTAACAGCATTGAAAACCTGGCTAAGCTGAGTAATGATGCCGATATTTTATATGGCGAAACAATCTTGGTCGATGACAAAAGGGAAATTATCGGTGAACGAAGACATAAGGTTCCGGCTCATTTTGACTGGAAAAGCTTCCGTTATGGAATGAACATCTGCCACCAGGCCATCTATATAAAGCGCGACATTGCGGAACCTTATGATCTTAATTACAAATTATGTGCTGATATTGACTGGGTAATCCGCTGCGCAAAAAAAGCAAAAAATTCAGTTAATTCACATCAATATGTAGCGCGTTATCTGGTTGGAGGAATGTCCAAACAGAAACATAAAGAATCATTGAAAGAACGCTTCGAGATTTTCAAAAACTACTACGGGAGCATTCCGAATTTATTTAATCATGGAATCATTGCTTTGAAAGCGATATGGTACCGAATTAATTATGGAAAACCGCAAGACTAATGCTAAATCCTGAAATCCTAACTGAACTTGTTACAGTCAAGATGCCATTTGGCAAATACCAAGGTTACACCTTATGCAATCTTCCGGAGCCTTACCTTGTATGGTACCATCAAAAGGGATTTCCGAAAGGAAAACTTGGGCAACAGCTGGCGACGCTTTATGAGATTAAACTCAATGGTCTGGAATATCTCTTGGAACCTTTGAAGAAAAGGTGACGAAGGTCATTTCCTAGCACTTATTATTTTTTGTAGCTTTGCAGTGAAATTTATTTTTGCATTAAACGCCGTTTGCAGCGGTATCAATGAATAATATGGCACAATATCAAACTTTGCTGTACTACTGCTACAGCCCTATCGAAAACGCAGAACAATTTGCGGTAGATCATCTTGAATTTTGTAAATCAATTGGCCTAGTCGGCCGTATCATTGTTGCAGATGAAGGTCTTAATGGTACTGTTTCTGGTACTATAGACAGTTGCAAACAATATATGGATGCCATCTATGCTGATGGCCGTTTTAATAAAACAGAATTCAAAATAGATGCTGTAGACGAACCTTCCTTTATTAAGATGCATTGCCGTTACAAACCAGAAATCGTCCATTCCGGTTTAAGAGATCCAAAACAGATCGATCCGAACCTTCAAACGGGCATTCACCTGGAGCCTAAAGACTTCTTAGCGATGAAAGATCAAGAAGATGTGGTTGTACTGGATGTACGCTCAAATTATGAGCACAATGTTGGCCGGTTCAAAAATGCGGTCACATTGGATATTGATAATTTTCGCGAGTTTCCAGACAAAATCAAAGAGCTGGAACAATATAAAGGAAAGAAAATATTAACCTACTGTACTGGTGGCATCAAATGTGAAAAAGCATCTGCACTTTTATTAAAAGAAGGTTTTGAGGATGTGTATCAATTGCATGGTGGAATTATTAAATATGGCAAAGAAGCCGGGGGCGAAGATTTCGAAGGCCAATGTTATGTCTTTGACAACCGTGTCACAGTAGATGTTAACTCGGTCAACCCATCTGTGGTATCAACCTGTTTCAATTGTGGTAAACAGACGACCAAGATGATCAACTGCGCCAATCCGGTATGTAATGAGCATTTCACGCAGTGTGACGAATGCGGATGGGAAATGGAAGGCTGTTGTTCTGTTGCCTGCAAAGAAAGTCCGAATAAACGGGAATATGATGGAACAGGATACTATGTTAAAGTTCCTCAACCTGTTAATGTAGACAAAATCAGCAAAAGAAAACATAAGAATTTTCCGCCTAAAGTGAAGGTCGAAGATTAATTCAATAAAACATAAAAAAAGTCGGTAACTGATCAAATTACCGACTTTTTTATGTTTTAAGATTGCTTTACTTAGCAAACATTCCCGCTATGGAGTCCAGGATATTTCCTTTGGATTGGCCATCGTTACTTTTGTCAAAAAAGCTACCAGCCAAGCCGCCCAACATATCGGTCATACTAGCACCTGTGGAAGCCTGTTGTGTTTCTTGTGCAGGTTCTTCCTGTCCGCCACCCAAAAATGAACCAAGGATCCCCCCTAGCATACCGCCGCCGGCACTCTGCTGTCCGCCGCCACCTAAAACAGATCCGATCAGGTCACCAATACCACCACCGCTGGACGCCTGTTTTTGTTGTCCTAGATAACTCATGACAATAGGTGCTAATGTTGCCAAAACACCAGTTACCTGCGCTGGACTGATACCAGCTTTATCGGCAATATTCTGTGTCACCACCTCTGTATTTTGCCCAAACATATGGTTGACAATCTTGTTTCCGTCATCAGATCCACCCTGACCAAATAAATCACCTATCTTATCGAAGATACCGCCACCACTATGTTGATCGATCGCTTTGTCGATGTTTTCTGCTTGACCTTTGTTTTTTGCATTGTAATTCAATGCCGCAATCATTAAGGGTACTGCTGCTGCCACAATCCATTTTGCCTTGGATTCACTGACACCGGTCATCTTAGAAATGGCTTCTATTGCTTTAGAGCCAACTCCGCCTGTAACTAAGTCTGTTAAGTTCATAAGTCTTCGTTTATAGTTATAATGAAGATAACAATTTTTTCTGAAGAGTTTAGAAAATATATACGAACAACACAACGCCCTGTGGAGTGTTAACTACACAGGGCGATTACATCATCAATCGTTCAATCTAATAACTCTTATAGATCGCAATATCATCCAGGCCGAGCCTTCCATTATTAATGACATTGTTGCTGGTCCCCAATCCAAGCTTGGTAATCCTGAAACGGACAGCTCCTTGAACATTCATTAAAAATACAGCTTGCTTCGCATTTAAACTCTCAGAGGTTGGGTGTGCATCTGTAATAGGCTCTCCTGTTTGTAACCAAGTCGCTCCTTGATCAGTAGAATATTCCAGCTTAAACGTGCATGACCGATCCGTATAATAAGAGCCATACCAAAGCGTCACTTTTGAAGCTCCATTTGGCACATCAAAGTTCATTTGTACATGACCGTCCACACTTAAATTCTGTTGCATGCGTATCGCATTTTTACCTGATACAATACGATCACGTCCAGCAGTAGTACCTAGTATCGCTTGATAAAGTTTCCATTGTCCTGTTGGGAAAACTACATCATTTTTATCTTTCATATCATAACTTCCTTTCACACTCGCGTCTACGGCATCAAAAGTCTCCGGCCATCCAGCATATAGTTTACCACTTGCATAAGCCATGTCGGAGTAGTCCTGCATTCGGATTTGCAATTTATCGTCCTGTCTAAATGCAATTCCTCTAAATGATGCACTTGGAGCAATCGGCTTGGTTGCAAATGTCGCATTGTACTCGGTATGCAAGGTTATCTCATTTTTATCTCCATCAATTAGAATCTTATCCCCTTTAAGAACTGCTCCGGTCTCGGGTTCAGGTTCAACATCAGCGGTGACATCAATATATGTAGACTCAAATTCATCAAATCTTGACTTGAGGTTTTCAACAGAAACTGCTAACGGACTTACGCTATTGTTTGAAGAATAGACTGAAACTTGTTGGTTGTCGACCGTTGAAAGCAGCAATATTCCTTCTTTCCTCATCAACTTGGTCCCATCGATATTGATCTGGACCGAATCACCAAATTTGAATTTAGAAGCATCGGCAACTTCAACCAGTACTCCTCTCCGCTGATTCCGCCAAATATTTTGGACAGCAATAGTATTTTCTGGCAGGTTTTTATTTTCTGCTTTAGAAACGACAAGAGCTCTAATATATTTGGCTCCGAGTGCGTTAGATTCATTGAGTTGCAAATCTGCATCTTTATAGAGGCTACGAAGTGTGTATAATGATATTTCTGGATTTAACTCTCCGATAGCTTCATTGATATCTTCTTTACAGCCCATTAGGAGCGTTGACATTGCCAACACAGCCCACATTACTAACTTTAACTTTTTCATTGATTAGTTGATTTCAGGTTGCCACCACATTTTTTCATTTACTCCATCTCCTCCCATACGATTGACAGCATCTTGATAGTTCTCTTTATTTAACGATTGCACAATTATCGGATAGTTTAGACGGACCGGCATCTTACCTTTATTTAACAAACCAGGTCCTTTGTACAAATCCAACAATTGTGTTCTACGATATTCATACCATTGTTGAAAATCGGTAAACATCATCGCAAAGTACTTTTGCAGATGTACTTTTTTCAAATTTTGAATATCAGAATCCATAGCAGAAAGAGCTATTTTTGAATTCGTCAGATAGGTCTCTGTTGCTGTTGTACCCCAAAATTCCATTGCAGCGTTAACACCTTTTGTATAAGCTTCAGAAGCGTCCAAATTGATATATCCTCGAAGTGCACATTCAGCTATTATAAACTGTAGCTCAGCATAATTCATGATATTTCCCATACGAGAATCTGATTTTAATGCAACTTGGAGCGTCGACTGACGGTCAGGTACATTTCCCCGTTTATATCCAGATTGCATTCCTCCATAAACGCCGAGTGTTTCTTCGGTGGCCCAAATCTTCAGACGAGGGTCTTTTAATTCCAACAAATTGTTAATGAGAAACTCTGAATATCCTCTATTACCATTGAAATCAATGTCCCTTGCATTGAAATTAGGATTCATATAAGGTTGAACATTTGTATAATATAATGCCGCCGTCTCAGCATTGCTTTCCATAATTGGATATTCGTCCACATTAGTCTCCAATATTTCCTTGATCTTAGCAACAGCATTACTTTCGGTTTTATGTGCTACTCGCAATAATAATCTTAGATACAATGAGTTTCCGAACTTCCTCCATTTAGCAGGATCAGAGTTATAAATAGGATCCATCGCAGTATTTGCAGATTCTACAGCAACATTCTCTTTCAACAAGCTATTGGCCTCCTCAAGTTTTCTAAAAACATCTTTATAAATATCTGCCTGCAGATCAAATTTAGGCGTAAGGTTGGCCTCAGAAAACCCCTTATTACTATCAAAGTAGGGGACATCACCATACATGTCAGTCAATAAGGAGCTTACCCAAGCGTCCAAGACAAGGGAAATACCCATATATGTTTGATAACCATATTGTTGCGCTACCTGTGCTTTTTGATAGATATCACGAATATTGGTAAGCTGTACATACCAGTTTGACCAAGTCGACTCAGATTCAGAAGGTCTGATCTCATAACGTTGTATTTCCAAGCCATCATTTACCGTAACGGTGACCTGCATTAACTCATTATTGATTCGCAAATTACGTGAAAGGTTAGTTCCTAATACACTGACCAAAGCCGGCGCTATTAAGCTTTGTGGTGCTGCAGCAGAAATTGCATTGGGATTGGTATTCTTTTCAACAAAGTCTTTGGTACAGCCCTGAAATACAAGACTTCCTACCATCAATAAACTTGCTATACGAATATGTTTTTTCATATCGACAATAATTAAAATGAAAATGATAGATTCACACCCATTGTTCGCGTCGAGGGAAACTGAGCAATTTCAGCACCCTTTTCAATTCCACTGGAATTTAAAGAAGCAAATTCTGGATCAAAGGCAGGCCATTTAGTAAAAACAAAAAGATCTCGACCATACAAACCGATAGATGCCTTTTCAATCTTATAACGACTTAAAAAAGATTTCGGTAATGAAAAATCTAATCTAACTTCTCTAAGTTTGATAAAATCTGTTGAAAAGGTATTAGCCTCAATGTTATCACGATTAAAATGTTTGGCATAATAATCTCCTGCCATTGCAACCACTGTATTTTTACTAAAGCTTCCATCAAGGTTTTGCACAACACCATCGCCAATAATGCCTGTATATCGTCCAGGAAGAGTTTTCTTCAATTTACCTTCTTCCATCAGTACCGCATGCGTTAATGAGTAACCTACCCCTCCGAATTGGCCATCAAACAAGAAGTTAAATCGAAAGCCTTTATACTTGAATTCGTTTCCCCAGCCAAATTTTGTAGTCGGGTTAGGATTTCCTATATATATATTTTCAGATCCAAGTACAGGCAGCCCATTTTCATAGATAATTTTACCTTCATCATTCCGCAGATAACCCCAGCCATAAATATCACCAAATCTAGCTCCTGGTATGGCTAAGATTGTCCCTCGACTACCGAACAAGGTAGAAAGCGCGAGTTGTCCTTCTAAAGCAGCAGGTATAGAAATCACTTTGGAGTCATAATTGGTGAAGTTTCCATACATATTCCAATTCAATTTATCCTTACTCTTTATAATATCCCCTGATAAAGCTACTTCAATACCCCTAGTTCTAGCTTCACCTGCATTGGTATACTTGGTTCTATATCCGCTGGATGGATCTACGGGCGTTTTAATTAGCTGCTTGTCTGTTGTCGTACTATAAACGGTAAGATCCAACCTTATCCGGTCCTTAAACATCCGAAAATCTGTCCCTAGTTCATAGGATGTCGTACGCTCAGGTTGTAGGTTTTCATCTGGGACCATCGTCGGGTTAGCCAGTCCACCATTAAAACCTATCGCACTTTCATAAACATATGAATTTCCATAAGGCTCTTGGCCTCCACCACCGACACCTGCCACAGATGCGCGCAATTTCCAATAATTGATTGACTTTGGCAATTCAAAAATCTGACTTAAGATCAAGCTTGAGTTAACTGATGGGTAAAAAAAGAAAGGAACCTTACCTGTAACAGGAGAAGCTAATGTACTTGCCCAGTCCACACGTCCAGTAAAGTCAATAAAATACTTTTCTTTATAACTATAATTGGCCAAACCATAAATACTATGTATAGCTATTTCTTTTCTATAAGGCCGATAAAGCACTCTTTCCCGTGCATTTGCAAAGTTATATTGATTTGGATAAATTAAACTATTTGCAACTGCATCGTCCTTAATATACTTTTTGTTCATCAATGCCCCTCCTGCTGAAACACCAAAACGGTGATCTTGAGAACGCTGATTATTGTACTGTAAGAGGAAATCAGAATTACGCTCTTCTGCATAAATTGATTGCTCCCGATAGTAGCCATACGCATATTTATATGTATCAAATGGTCGAGATTGCTTCCGTTTATCATAGCTCATATCGATTCCTGTACGGAGCATCAAGCTAAGTTCTTTATTAAACTTATAATCCACTTGTACATTGCCGATAAGATTATTTTTATTTTGTGCATTGACCATATCATATGAGATCGTCTTTGGGTTGTCCAATAGATTAGAAAAAGGTGTCATCTGTTCGATCCCCTCCTTACCAGGAAGCCAATTCTGATTTAGCCAGTCTGCATTGACGTTCGGAACAATACCACGAACGAAATACATATAACTCTGATTATTGTATCCACTATTAGGCAGGTTATCAGACCCCCTATTATTAAAATTGAGCTTTGTTGACAAAGTTAATTTATCCGTAATTTTATTACTAAACTGTAACGCAATAGTATGACGGTTATATCCCATATTGGGAATAATCCACTTATTGGTTACATTGGTATACGAAAAACGTGCTGTTGTCTTTTCTGTCGAGCCCGAAGCACTAATGGAATTTGTTGAGGTCAGTTCTGTTTGAAACAAGTCCTTTCGATTATTTTCATAGGGTCGCCAAAGCGTTCGTTCCGCAGGTGTCTGTCTATAATAAGCAGGATCGTATTGATAGAAATACTGACCATCAAATTTTGGTCCCCAAGCAGAAGAGGTACTAAAAGTGCTAGCTCCATCCTCCGACTGCCCATAGGAATAATATAAATCTTGCCCCACTGCGCCCTGTCCATATTCATACTGATAATCGGGCCATCTATTAATGGTTCCGATAGCGGTATTCGAATTAACAGTCACTCCTATTCTATTCTGTATTCCCTTTCCTTTTTTGGTGGTAATGATCACTGCGCCACGGGCACCTCTATACCCGTATAATGCGGCAGCACCAGGCCCCTTCAGGACAGAGACAGACTCAATATCTTCAGGATTGATATCAGCCAATGAAGACCCAAAGTCGACTGGTGAATCTCCATCCAAATAATTAGAATTTCCTGTCCCAGTCATCTCTGTTCCCCCTCCCATGATAATACCATCCACAACAATCAACGCATCATTAGAACCGGTCATCGACGTTTCGCCACGCAGGATAACTTTATTTGACCCTAATGGTCCTGCTCCTGATTTTACTAAGTTTAAACCAGCAACTTTTCCGGTTAACGCATCGGTCCAGTTGTTCGAAATAGCGTTTGTTAACTCTTCACCTTTTACAGTACTAATGGAATAACCCAGCGCTTTTTCTTCACGTTGTATACCCAAGGCTGTCACTACAACTTCGCTCAATGCCTCAGATGTAACATTCAACATAACCTGTACATCTGATTGTCCGGTAGTAAAACTTTTTGTCTGGGCTTCATATCCAATCAGCTGAAACCGTATTGAAGCTCCTGCTTCAACCTCTAGCTCAAAATGACCAGAACGGTCCGTTGTACCTTTCGCTACTCCACCAGAAAGGATAGATACTGAACTTAATGGTTCCTTTGTCTTGCTGTCTACAACTTTTCCTTTGATCTTAATCTTCCCCTGATTAAAATAATGACCAGCATCATAACTATGTTCCAAAGGAACAGCAGCCATAGCTAAATCTATATTGCAAGCAATTAGCAGCGCTGCAAATAGCACTTTTGAGGTGGAGTGCCTTAGATTCATCTGAATAGGGTTAATACTAAACATAGATATTGGTGTAATTGTTAATTTTCAATTATGGGACAAAAGTATATTCTTAACAAAAAGTTTATTTTAACTTAATGTTTTCTTTGTGTTAACAATTGTTTCGATTTATCTTTCCTTTACGAAATGACTTCGATTATATCATGTAAAAATGCATTGTACTCCTTTTTGACAGGAACTTCACGCATTAGGTCTATATAAAACTTTTTTTGGTTATTTCTTTAAATTCAATATCGAAAATAATCAATATTTTCTAAAAAACGAAATAAATCGAAATAATTTAAAACATCACCCAACATTAAAGAAACAAAACACAAAACTCTTATTCAGAATAAGTTGTAGAAAACATTAAAAAAGTCTATAATAAAAAAGGTTCAAACTTTCATTTGAACCTTTTTTATTATAGACTTTTGAAAAAATCAATTTGGTTATGCTTTTTCAAAACTCCATTTCACATAATTGATATTCTTATCGTCTGCTAGATATTTCTTTTCATAATAGGTTTTGATAGACAAAACATGGTCAACAAGATCCGACTGATATAGATCCGTAGTTTCTTTATATTTCTTAAGTTTCAGGTCATCTATTTGCTCCAATGTATACGCATAGAAGCCGTCATTATCTGTCTTAAGATTCATCATCCCCGCCGGTTTCATAATAACCTGGTAGCGGTCCAGAAACTTTGGCCCAGTCAACCTTTTCTTTTCTCTACTATCCTGTGGTTGCGGATCCGGAAAAGTAATCCAGATCTCATCAATCTCATTTTCTGCGAAATGTTCGAGAATAGTTTCTATCTGTATCCGTAAAAAGGCAACATTCTTAATCCCCTCTTCCAATGCTGTCTTTGCTCCTCTCCAAATACGGTTTCCTTTAAAGTCAATACCAATGAAATTTTTTTCTGGAAATAATTTGGCCAAATTAACCGTATATTCTCCTTTACCACAAGCTAGTTCCAGTATGACAGGATTAGTATTTCCAAATTGTTTTTCGGCCCATTTTCCTTTATATTCCTTGCCTGCATCAAGCTGGATCACGTTCTCAAAAGTCGCTACCTCGGCAAATTTACGTAGTTTATCCTTTCCCATTTTTTAATTAAATATCCCGCAAAAATAATCTTATATTCCCTCTAAAAAAAATAAATCTTGATGGTAGAGAGCAGATCGACAATTTGCTTTTTTATATGGGTAAATTATATTGCATATAAAAAGCAATTTATCTAAGTTTGCAGGACTCAATAACTTATCGTGGAAAAAGACGCTAAAATATATGTGGCAGGCCATCGAGGAATGGTCGGATCAGCAATACATCGCAAATTGACAGAACTTGGTTACAGCGATATCATCACCCGGACATCTCAGGAGCTAGATTTACGTAACCAACAGGCGGTAGCTGATTTCTTTGACCAGGAAAAACCTGCCTATGTTTTTTTAGCTGCAGCCAAAGTAGGCGGAATTATGGCCAATAACACTTATCGTGCTGATTTCATTTATGAAAATATGGCTATACAGAATAACGTCATTAAATCATCTTATGACAATGACGTTAAAAAGTTGATGTTTCTAGGCTCAAGCTGTATTTATCCTAAAATGGCGCCTCAACCACTGAATGAAAACATGTTATTGACCGGAACTTTAGAGCCTACAAACGAGCCTTATGCCATCGCTAAAATTGCAGGCATTAAAATGACAGAAGCTTTTCGGGATCAATATGGATGTAATTATATTTCGGTAATGCCGACCAATCTCTATGGAATCAATGATAACTATCACCCACAGAATTCACACGTTTTACCAGCCTTGATCAGAAGATTCCATGAAGCAAAAGTAAATCATCTTGATGAAGTGGTGATTTGGGGAACTGGCACACCTTTAAGAGAGTTTCTTTTCTCGGATGACCTGGCAGATGCGTGTGTTTTTTTGATGAATAATTATAACGAGAAGCAGTTTGTCAATATTGGTATTGGCGAAGATCTCAGCATAAAAGATCTGGCTATCCTCATCAAAGAAATTGTAGGATTTGAGGGTGCAATTTCTTTTGATACAACAAAACCTGATGGAACACCGAGAAAATTAATGGATGTATCCAAACTTCATGCTTTGGGTTGGAAACATAAAATCAATCTCAAGGAAGGGGTCAAATTGGCTTATGAAGACTTTCTGAAGAAAGAGTCAAAAGCCGGCTAAAAGCCTTGTCTACTAATATGTCTCACTGTATGAAGGGATCCCATATTCATTCACATCTTCCTTCACGATCGGCTGACCATCAATTTCTGAAGCTTTCTTTTTCTTCTTTTTAGGCCGAATAAAATGAGTAAGTTTACTCAGCAGTGCACTGATTTTATCTTGATTAATCTGTCCAACAGCACGTTCTGATAGCAACAACATCAGTGCTTTCTTTAACACGCCTGACTTTTTCAAGAATAGTTTATTCATCACAAAGGGAACTCCTATACGTAATGTTTTGGTTAGCCAGTCTGCATCTTGATTATTACTTTTCGCGAACAACTGCTGAATGAGGTTGACTCCGGGTATATTATCTTTTAAAGCATTAAAGAAACGAACCGGAGCTTCGATTTTATGATTAAACAAAGTAAACTGCGTCTTAAGATAAGCTTCTTGCTCATTTTTGAGCTCTTTCAACCGAGCGATTTCTGCTTTAAGCTCCTGTAAATTGCGTATTTTCGTCTGCTTGTTATTCATTGATCGTCCCTTCGTTATCAAATTTTTCCTTTTGTCTCAGCTCTTCTTCTTCCTCCTCAATCTCATCATTCCATTTAGCCAAAAAACGACGAATGGAAAGATCCATAAATTTTGACTCTAATGCCGGCTCAAAAACCCGAATCAGTACAATAATGACCAAAAAAATACCTGCAGTTGCCAAAAAACCAAGCGAGTTGCTGCCCAATAATTCACCTAACCAAAACCCGAGGGCCAAACATAGGAAAAAGAGGACGAATAGCGTGAATATTAATTTGGTAGCATCAACCACCAAGCTCGCAATCAAACGCGAAGAGCGTTCAATTGTTTTTAGCTTAACAAGCTTAAATTGGGAATCGACATACTCTTTGGTCTTTTGAAAAGTACCACTAAGTGAAAATTTTTCTTCTTCCATGCATCATCTTAATTTATTTAGGCTATTTCAAAAGTCTTTTTAACAGACCCGGATATTTACCAAAGCATACTGTGTGATCTTTTGAAATAGCCTACTATTTTATATATATCCACAAATCATCCTTGCGGACAACTTGCAACCTATGCATGTTCGATGATATCATCATCTACTATTTCTTCAGCTTGGTTCAATTTACCCTTCAAAGTGGAAACAATTTTTTCCTTAAAATCATTTAATTGATCGAATTGTTCTTCTGCTCTCTCACGAATAGCATCACTCAAATCGCTTAATGAATCATTGATTTTATCTCTTGTATCTGACCCTTTGTCTGGAGCAAACAAAACTCCCAAAGCTGCACCTGCAGCAAGACCCGCTAACAACGCCAAAGCTACTTTACTTGTGTCATTCATTTCTTTTTCGTTTTAAAGTTCTAATTCTATTACACGATGAATCTAGTCTTCGATAATAATACAATTTATAGAGCAAATCGTTTGCCAAACACCGTATTTTATCCATTATTTACCAAAAACCGGACATTACAATATAATCATTTTCCTGCAGTTTTCTATCGGTTCCGGTGAATTGTCCATTCTCGCTCCAAGCTATTTTTTTATTTAGTATCTTTAAATCAACCTATTATAAAATTATGTTAAATAAAACTTATTGCAGTGCAGTCCATGGAATTGAAGCAAGCACCATTACTGTAGAAGTCATTGTTTCTACAGGACTCCATTACTATATCGTTGGGCTCCCTGACAATGCTGTCAAAGAAAGCCTGCGCCGTGTCGAAAGTGCCATTACTTCCTGTCAACTTCACATGCCCAGGCAAAAAATTGTAGTCAACTTGGCACCTGCGGACATCAGAAAAGAAGGATCTAGCTACGATCTATCTATTGCTGTCGGGATCCTCGCTTCCTCTGGCCAATTGAGGAATGAATTATTGGAGCAGTATTTAATCCTAGGTGAACTATCTTTAGATGGAAGCATAAAACCCATTCGCGGTATTTTGCCTATTGCGTTACAAGCGAGAAAAGAAGGGTTCAAAGGCATTATACTCCCACAGGAAAATGCCTCAGAAGCCGCCATCGTTACAGAAATTGAGGCCATTGCAGTAACAAACCTGACAGAAGTAGTTCAATTTCTCAATAATTCAAAAAAAATTGATCCAACTAAAATTGATATTCAGTCAGTCTTTCAAACTGGAGTCAACAAATATGAAGTTGATTTTTCAGATGTTCACGGACAGGAAAATATTAAAAGGGCCCTGGAAATTGCAGCAGCTGGGGGACACAATGTTATTTTAATAGGTCCTCCGGGTGCAGGAAAGACAATGCTGGCAAAAAGATTACCCACTATTTTACCTCCACTAAATATGGATGAATCCCTTGAAACAACAAAGATTCATTCTGTCTCTGGGAATCTTAAAGCCAAAGATACACTGCTTACCACACGTCCTTTTCGTGCTCCCCACCATACAATTTCTGATGTTGCCATGGTAGGCGGAGGAAGCAGTCCACAGCCGGGAGAAATATCCCTTGCCCATCACGGTGTATTATTCCTGGATGAGCTGCCAGAATTTAAACGAAGTGTTTTAGAAGTTATGCGTCAACCTTTGGAATCCCGCAGCATCACGATCTCAAGAGCAAAGCTAAGCATCGATTACCCGGCAAGTTTCATGCTGATCGCGGCCATGAATCCATGCCCTTGCGGATATTTTAATCATCCGGAGAAGGAATGTATATGTAGTACAACAACCGTCCAACGTTATTTAAGTAAAATATCAGGGCCCCTTTTAGATCGAATCGATTTACATGTAGAGGTTACACCTGTCCAATTCGATGCATTGAGCTCATCGCGTTCAGCAGAAAATAGTGACTCAGTCCGTAATCGTGTCATCCAAACCAGAATGATCCAGAAACAACGGTTCGAACATTATCCTGAAATCCATTGTAATGCTCAAATGAGTACTAAACTAACCAGAGATATCTGCCATATTGATAATTCAGGTATAAAATTACTTAAAACGGCCTTGGACCGTCTAAGCCTATCTGCTAGAGCTTATGACAGAATATTAAAAGTCGCCAGGACTATTGCAGATATGGAAGGTAGCACAATAATCGAAAATCACCATCTTGCTGAAGCAATCCAGTATAGAAATTTAGATCGGGAAACTTGGGGTGGCAAATTTTAAAATTGCGCCAAGCAATGCTTTATAACCCAGGGGAAGCATATAATTGTCAAAATCAAACCAGATAATGCACCAAAGAAATGGGCATCGTGATTAATTCCATCCTGTCCCTTCTTCGAAGCCCAAATACAGTAACCTAAGAATAAAAACGCAAATAAATATGCGGGCATAGGTATTATCATCATGACCCCAATCGTCATTTTGGGGTTAAAAAGAATATAACTGAACAGTACTGCGCAAATTGCTCCGGAAGCACCTAGACTATAATATCCGGGATTATTTTTCTGTTGAACAATTGTCGGAATGTCACTTAAAACCAAACTTCCTAAATAAATAACAGCAAACAACAGGTGTCCATATGGGCTCGCTTGTGCCAACATTTGCTCCAAGCCGAAGGCGAAATAGTAAAACGTAATCATATTGAACAGCAAATGTCCCCAATCTTTATGCACAAAGCCACTTGTCAATATGGTATAGAGTTTTTGCTTTCTGGAAATACTATAGGGATGCAACATCAATTTGCCATAAAGCTGCTCATTAGAAAAGGTATAAACACTTGTAACAAGTGTGAAAAAGAAAATAACACTAGCAACAGGTGTTTGTTGTAAATAAGTTAATAGCATAATAACTAGAAGCGGTCTTCTAAAAGTAAAACATAAAGTTCTTTTGGTCCATGTGCCCCCAATACGAGTCTTTTTTCAATATCTGCTGTCCTTGATGGCCCAGTAATTGTTGAAATCATAGTAGGGATTTCCTGACCGTAACGTTTTTGCATATACACAAGAGCATCTTTCAGGTCCCAGACGAGTTGAGAAGCTTTAGCAACGACAATATGAATAGGAGGATAGATACTCAATCGGCGTCCGGAAGCATTCGCATTGCTTACCATGATACTACCATTACGTGCAATTAATGCTTCACAGGAGGTAATACTTGCATTTGCTCCCTCAAAGTCCTTTTCCGTTTTAATGAACGGAAAACCATAGGGACTTAATAAATTCTGGATCCCCTGTTCCCAAGCATAAATGTTCTTAATATTGTTAACCTCTGTCAATGTAATCAGATGTTCAATCAAACCGATTTCACCATCGCAATAAAGAAACTTACCTCCTGCTGCTGTTAGCTCACGGACAAAGACAATATCCACTAATTCCTCTTCTGTTTTATAGAGTGGTGTTTCTTTGAAATTAGGATGCGGATTATCATTTTTTTGCAGTAATGCCTGACGTATCCGTTTTAACATTACCTCCTTCGCAGTGGCGTTCTTCACATTCATGATGCAATAACAATATAAATGCCGCGCTAGGCTTAACTAGCGCGGCAAAAGCTGAATTTAATTTAAATTATTTGACGAATTGTCCAACCGCTGCTCATCCCTTGAACTCGCTTCCTCAGGATGAACATCTAATGGAAGATCTGTTTGTGGCACGCCACCACCTTCAGCTCCATTGACAAACTCATCATATGTGGTCTTCGTCTCAAAAGGACGTTTTCCAAGTATTTCTTCTAAATCAGATTGGAAAAGAATCTCTTTTTCCAGGAGTTTCTCAGCAATTTTAATCAAGCCGTCACGTTTATCCAACAAGAGTTGCTTTGTACGGGCATAGACATCATTAATCAGGTTACGGACTTCAGCATCGATAAGCTCTGCCGTTTTGTCAGAATATGGCTTCTGAAAAGAAGCTTCCGAGCTATCCCGAAAAGATACATTGCCGACTTTATCGTTCATACCATAGATCGCAATCATTGCATAAGAGAGTTGTGTAATACGCTCCAGGTCGTTTTGAGCACCTGTAGAGATTCTTCCAAAAGTAATATCTTCGGCAACACGTCCGCCCATAGTCATGCATAAGCTGTCGATCAATTGTTCTGTGGTATATAAGAACTGCTCGCGGGGTAAGTACTGAGCATAACCTAAAGCTGCCACTCCACGAGGGACAATAGACACTTTCACCAAAGGATCTGCATGTTCCAAAAACCAACCAGCAATAGCGTGACCAGCTTCATGATAAGCAACAATACGTTTTTCTTCTGGTGATATAATCTTATTCTTTTTCTCAAGACCACCGATCACACGATCTACCGCGTCCTGAAAATCCTGCATATCTATTTCAGGCTTATTTTTACGCGCCGCAATCAGCGCAGCTTCGTTACAGACATTGGCGATCTCAGCTCCTGCAAAACCCGGGGTTTGTGCAGAAAGTTTTTTAGCATCTACCTCAGCCGATAATTTCAAAGGCTTTAAGTGTACTTTAAAGATTTGTTCTCTGCCAATTAAATCTGGCTTATCGATAGAGATCTGACGGTCAAAACGTCCTGGACGCAATAAAGCTGTATCTAATACATCAATTCGATTCGTTGCAGCCAAAATAATGACTCCTGAATCCGTACCAAAACCATCCATTTCAACCAGTAATTGATTGAGTGTATTTTCTCGTTCATCATTTCCCCCCATCATGGAGTTTTTACCACGTGCACGACCAATAGCATCAATCTCATCAATGAAGATAATACAAGGGGCTTTTTCTTTGGCCTGCTTAAATAAGTCTCGTACCCGAGATGCGCCGACACCAACAAACATTTCAACAAAGTCCGATCCAGATAAGGAGAAAAATGGCACCTGCGCTTCACCAGCTACCGCCTTTGCTAGCAAGGTTTTACCAGTTCCAGGAGGCCCTACAAGAAGCGCTCCCTTAGGGATCTTACCACCAAGATTGGTATATTTACGCGGGTTCTTCAAGAAATCCACGATCTCCATCACCTCTTGTTTTGCTTCCTCCAGACCTGCAACATCATTGAACGTAATATTGATCTGTGATTCTTTGTCAAATAGCTGGGCCTTGGATTTTCCAATATTAAAGATGGCACCACCGCCACCACCGGCTCCACCGCCCATACGGCGCATTAAGAATATCCAGATTGCTGCCAGAACTAACAATGGTAGCATAAATGTAACAAACCAACTCGCCCATGGATTAGAACGGTCGTCGTATGTCAATTGCACTTTCGGAGTACCTTGGGCCAGTTCAGCTTGTGAAGCGGCTAATTTCTTCTCCAGCACATCAGGAGAAGCATCCTTAAAAATATATTGTGGTCCTGCATTCTCCTGTCCTGACAGACTTGGAATAGGGTCGTTATTTTTGGTTACATCTTTAAAATTGGGATTGTCCTTCCAACCTTTTTTAAGATATACTTCGACCTCAACAAGATCATTCTTCTTATAGGCAACCAGGCGCTCCACAGCACCAGTATTCAACATTCGTGTTTCAAAATCACTATAGCTAATCTCCTTAGCCGGGCTTTCTCCAAAAACGTATTGTAAGGCAAAAAAACCTAAAAACATGGCAATCATAAGCCACACAAAATTAAATTTTGGCGGTTTTGGGCTTACCTTACTACTCGGGATTTTTTTCATTATATCGTAATTATATTTTCTTTATAAATTATTTTATCGGGGCTGTACTAAGCACTTTGGAAATGCTGAACTTGCGCATCTCCCCATAACTCCTCAATACCATAGTGTGCTCTTTTTTCGGCCTTAAAGATATGCACAACCACATCCACAAAATCTAAAATCAACCATTCTCCATTTGCTTGTCCTTCTTTATACTGGGGTTCTTGGCCAAAAACTTTATAGACTTCCTCTTCCACACTCTTCGCGATCGCATTGACCTGAATGTTGGAATCAGCATGACAAATTACAAAATAATCAGAAACAGAACTGTGAAGATCTCTTAAATCCAGACGAACAATTTCATTTGCCTTCTTCTCCTGCATACCGTGAACGATAATTTCTGATAGACGTTGGGACAATTCTGAACTTTTATTTTTACTCATTAAAAAATATGATAGTTTTGACTTAATATTTATTTAATACTTTCAGTTTGCAAAATAACAATATTTCGGGACTTATCATTGGTCAAAATACAATATATCTTGACAAAGTCGCCTCTACAAACGATTACCTAAGAGAATTATTGTCAAATTTCAAGCCACTAGCAGAAGGTACTGCCATTTTAGCAGAAGATCAATTTCAGGGGAAAGGACAAAGAGGAAGTACATGGACCAGTGAAGCAGGAAAGAATCTAACCACATCCATTCTTTTAAAACCCCATTTTATATCGATAGAACAGCAATTTGCACTGTCTGCAACAATTGCTATAGCTATTGTTAAATGGCTAAGAAACAAAACAAATCAACCTGTTCATGTAAAATGGCCAAATGATATTTACATTGGCACAAAGAAAATTGCGGGCATTCTTATTGAAAATAAATTGAAAGGTAGTAAAATAGACGCTTCAATCATCGGAATTGGCCTAAATATTAACCAATTAAATTTTGGCGATGCGACTACAATGACTTCGCTTGCATGCATAACGGGCAAGCAGGACTATATCATTAAAACACTTGCAATAGAGTTATTCAATCAAATCCAACAGGAATATCTTCATCTGTATACGCAAGGTTATCAAACTCAATTAGACCGTTATAACGACTTCTTATTTTGGAAAGGGCAAGAAAAACAGTTCCTTGTTTCTGGGGTAAAAAAGACAGGCATCATACAGGGAGTGGAGATCGATGGTAAACTACAGGTATCTTTCGACAGCAATACACAAAAATTTGATATTAAAGAAATCACGCACCTTATCACTTAATCTTTACAAAAAAAAGATAGGCCATTTCAAAATTGTCAAACCTTTATTTTAAATTTGTCTTGCAGAACAATTAAACCTTTATAAACATTAACAATCAAAGGAATATAACAACTGCAATAATTGTATAGGAAAATGAAAAAATTAGTAATGTTAATAACTGCAGTGATTTTTGCAGTTACTGGAGCTTTCGCTCAAATTCACAAACCCGTTAAGTGGACTGTAGCTAGTAAAAAATTAAACAACAAAGAGGCTATGGTCTATGTAAAAGCTACTATTCAGAACGGCTGGCACATTTATTCACAAAATGTAAAAGATGGCGGACCAATTCCAACCTCCTTCAGTTTTGCTAAGGGAGCAGATTATGCGGTAGTTGGCAAAACTGCAGAGCCAAAGCCAAAAGTAAAGCATGAAGAAGTATTCAAAATGGATGTTGGCTACTTTACAAATGAGGTCATCTTTCAACAAAAAGTAGCATTGAATAAAGGAACAGCGACTGTAAAAGGTACAGTAGAATGGCAAGCCTGTGATGCGTCACAATGTCTGCCTCCTGACGAATATGCTTTTGCTGTGACAATCAAATAGTAAAAATGATTCTACACGGATAAAATAATAAGGCGATTTTCATCGCCTTTTTTTATTTTTGAAACTAACATCAGAAATATATACGCATGTTAAAAAATACCTTTATTCTACTCGTAATTGCTTTTCTTGGTCTTTCCTTAACACCAACTACTTCTCTGTATGGACAAGATAGTTTAACCAGTACGGAAGGCCTTCAATTTGAATCATCACCTGATACTTCCACTGCTGCTGAAATTGAACCTATCCCTGACGATCTGACCTTTTCCGAAGCCCCAGACACATCCATAGGTCAGGATAGCAGCAAATTGGATCAGGCGACAATAAATAGTACCTCTGATCATTCGGACGCTGGGAAAAAGTCTCTTTGGAGTATCTTCATAGCAGGATTGGTAGGTGGTTTTGCCGCATTATTAATGCCTTGTATATTCCCTATGCTTCCATTGACAGTCAGCTATTTTACAAAGCAATCGGGCAGCCGTGCAAACGGCATTAGCAAAGCTTTACTTTATGGCCTTTTCATAATTGTGATCTACGTTGCTTTGGGAATGATTATTACGATTGCTTTTGGATCAGATGCGCTCAATGCTTTATCAACCAATGGGATATTCAATTTTCTATTCTTTCTATTATTAGTGGTTTTTGCTGCTTCATTTTTCGGTGCTTTTGAAATCACTCTGCCAAGCTCATTTGTCAATAAAATGGATGCTAAATCAGACAAGGGGGGGCTTGTAGGCCTTTTCTTCATGGCATTCAGCCTTTCGCTCGTATCGTTCTCTTGTACAGGGCCTATTATTGGCACTTTATTGGTTGAGGCTGCCTCAAAAGGCGAGCGTTTGGGGCCGGCGATCGGTATGCTTGGATTTTCTATTGCACTGGCCATTCCTTTTGGTTTGTTTGCAATGTTTCCCTCCATGCTTAAGTCCTTACCAAAATCAGGTGGATGGCTAAACTCCGTCAAAGTAGTCCTTGGTTTTCTAGAACTCGCCCTAGCCTTAAAGTTTCTATCCAATGTAGATTTGGCTTATCACTGGAATTGGTTAGACCGAGAAGTATTCTTATCGTTATGGATCGCCATTTTCGGATTGATGGGCTTATACTTAATTGGGAAAATCAAGTTTTCACATGACAGTGATTTAAAATTTCTATCCGTACCTAGGACCATTCTTGCGATCATAGTATTCTCCTTTGTTATATACATGGTCCCAGGGTTATGGGGAGCCCCTTTGAAATCAATTTCCGCATTCTTGCCACCTTCTGCCACACAAGATTTTGACCTTTCTGCTGGCATATCCGCAAGCACAGCGGTTCAAAGTGATGGTAAAATCAAAAAATACGCAGAGATATTTCATGAACGTGGCACACCAAAAGGATTTGATCCATACTATGATTATGATCAAGCCCTAGAAGCTGCTAAGGAATTAAATAAACCTGTATTAATAGATTTTACAGGATGGAATTGTGTGAATTGTCGGCAGATGGAAGCAAATGTCTGGACTGATCCTGCTGTAGCAAAATTATTGAAAGAAGAATTTGTTATGGCAGAGTTATTTGTAGATGACAAAACAGAGCTACCTGAAAACGAACAATTTGTTTCTAAATATAGCGGTAAGAAAATTAAAACAATAGGCAAAAAGAATAGTGATTTTCAAGCCTCAGCCTTTAACAGTAATTCTCAACCTTTATATGTCATTGTGGATGCTTCTGGAAAGGTACTGGTTCCTCAAACGGGTGCCAATTATAATATTGCAGAATATAAAGCTTTTTTACAAAGTGGAATAGATGCATTTAAAGCAAATAAATAAACAGTATTCTGGATTTCAGACAAATCTTAAATCTAAAAAACACAACGATGGGATTCCAAAATTTGTGTTATATTCATCTCAATATAATTGTATATAAACACAAATTTAGCTAAGTTTGGGTACGTATGAGTAACATTAAAAAAATTGCTGTTTTAACATCTGGAGGCGATGCTCCGGGAATGAATGCTGGTATCCGTGCAGTTGTAAGGGCGGGAATCTATAACAATCTTGAAGTATTTGGTGTACGCAGGGGATACGATGGCCTGGTTAACGGTGAAATTATCCCCATGGATGCTAAATCCGTAGCTAATATTATACAACGTGGTGGTACCATTTTAAAAACCGCTCGCAGTGAGGCTTTCAAAACTGTTGAGGGCCGTCAACAAGCCTATGACAATTTACGCAGCCATGGTATTGATGCAATGGTCGTTATCGGTGGAGACGGAACATTCACTGGTGCATCTAAATTTATTGAAGAATTTGATTTCCCAATAATCGGTCTTCCTGGAACAATAGACAATGATTTGGCAGGGACAGACTTTACCATTGGCTACGATACAGCAATCAATACAGTTATTCAGGCAGTGGATAAGATCCGTGATACGGCAGAATCTCATGATCGACTTTTTGTCATTGAAGTGATGGGGCGGGATTCAGGGCTTATAGCTGTCCGCTCAGGAATTAGTACTGGTGCTGAAGCGGTGCTGGTCCCAGAATTTGAAGTAGACTATGATGCTATCATGAAAAGGCTGGATATGACCCGTAAGAACAAATCCTCCCGAATTATTATTGTTGCTGAAGGCGATAAAGAAGGCGGAATGGTGGTTTCTGAAAAAATAAAGGAAAATTTCCCCCATTATGATGTAAGGCTATCCATTCTAGGCCATATCCAGCGCGGTGGAAGTCCGACCTGTATGGACCGTGTCTTAGCCAGCAGACTAGGCGTTGCTGCTGTAGAAGCCTTAATTGAGGGCCGCAGGGGCGAAATGGCAGGATTGATCTGTAGCGAAGTAAAATTCACTCCATTTAAAAGTGCAATTAAACATCATGTAAAGCTCAATGAAGATCTGTTACGGATTATTGAAATACTTTCCCTATAAAGAGTAATCAGTGGTTCAACGTACTGAGGGGCCATTAAAAAAAACCGAGTGTAGCATATACACTCGGTTTTTTTTTGACTACCTTACCACCAAGGCTATTTCAATAAACGGTTTAAATAATCTTGAGACACAACAGGTAATTGAATAGCCTGCCCTGCTTTGGCCATAGAATCGGCAAAATGATTTGTGCTGCTGATTGCCTGCTCATAGGCGCTAATTACCTGTTCGGATATGTGCAGCGATTTTGGGTCTTTAATATCAACTTGATATTGGTTTCCTTCTAGGTGAACATGATGATAAAAGCGATAAGCAGCTGCCTTCAATAATCCCAACTCCTGCTGTGATAGCTCATCTATGCGTGCATTAGGGGGTAGAGTAACATCTATAAATTCATTCCCTTTAGCTAACTGTTCAATAGAATGGTCCAGTGGAATTGAGCTCAATGCTTCAAGGTTGACCACGGGAATACCTTTATCCTGATTTGACCTACATGCCGCAGTCATGATTACCAGGAAGATGATTAAGGTCAGTTTATTCTTCATTTATAAAATTTGTGTTAAGCCGATTACTATCCGGCAGTGGATCTGCGTAGATCTTCGTACTAAAAATTATAAGGACCTCACCGACAAAGATAAGTTACCTAAGCCGAAACTAAAAACGCCGATCTAGAAGCGCTCCCAGATCGGCGGTACTGTCTCTCACCTAATCAGCAAATTCGGCTTTATACAGTCAATTATTTTAACAATTCGGCTAATTTCGCTTCTAAAGCCTCTCCTCTTAAATTTGAAGCAACGATTTTGCCAGATGGATCAATCAGAAAATTTTGCGGAATTCCACGGACCTCATATAATTTTACCGGAGCAGATTTCCAGCCTTGCAGGTCAGACACATGTGGCCATTGTTGCAAGTTATCATCATGAATTGCCTTCATCCATGCGTCTTTTTTGCCTGGGTTATCCAGCGACACTCCAAAGACAGTAAATCCCTTTTCTTTGTATTTATTGAATGCGGCAACAACATTCGGATTCTCATGACGACAAGGGCCGCACCAGCTCGCCCAAAAATCCAACAATACATATTTTCCTCTCAAGGAAGACAATGAAATATTTTTACCAGTAGTATCTGGCAATGTAAAATCCGGAGCAATTGAACCGATAGCAACCGCTTTTAATTTCTGAATACGCTCTGCCAGTTCTTTTCCCTTTTCGGAATTCTTCAGTTCAGGAGACAGCTTCTCAAAAGAAGTAACATATTCATTTACGTTTTCTCCACTTACATTTTCCGAAAGCAAATCCAGGGTATACCAGCTTTTTGGGTTTTTATTGATAAACTCAGCATCGGCTTTACCCATTCGCTCAGAAATCTCTCCAGCTTGCTTTTGTAAACCTTCGATAAATTTTGGATCTTGCTTTTGCGCCTCTGACGCCGCATAATACTGTTGATTTAATGCTTCAAATTCATCTGCATAAGGTTTTACAAAAGCCTTATATTGTGTAAAATCTTCATTAATCGTTGTACCAGTAATTGTCGCATCTTTAAATCCTTTGGATGCATCTACTTTGATCACGCCTTTGGACAAATACAACTGAGCTGTTTCAGGTTGTTTTTGACTATTTCTTAACTCTGCAAAAGATAATCCCTCTGGAGAGTAGATCATTATGCCTTTTGTAGGAGCTGCAACCTCACCATTAAATTTAAATTCTCCTTTTACTACAGTTGCAGAGTCTGTCTGACGTGTTCCATTTGTAGCATATTGCATAAACACTTTGGCTTTATCGGAAGAAGCATTTACTTTTCCAGCTACCGTGAAGCTTTCTTGCGCCATTAATAAGGCTGGTAAAAAGCTTAAACCCATTAATATTCCCTTTTTCATAATTATATACTTCTCATAAATGTAAAACATTTCCTTTGCACAAACACGCTATTTAACATTATTTAGCAAAATGCTACCAGCGTCCGGAAGCTCCTCCTCCACCAAAGTCTCCCCCACCAAATCCTCCAAAGCCACCACCTGAGCCACCACCAAAGCCACCGCCTCCACGATTGCCACCTCCAAGGCCATTGAGCAGTGTCCACCAAAATATATCTGATGATCCCCGTCCATTCATCACGCGGCCACCGCCTTTTCCTCCACCTCCACGATTGGAAAATAACACGATCAGGAATATCACAACAATGATCACAAACAAGACAGAGCCTGATCCACTACCTTTTGGCTGTTTCGGATCAGCTTTATATTCACCTTTTGCATAGGAAATCAAAGAATTCGTTGCTTTGTCAACACCACTATAATAATCGCCCTGACGAAAAGCAGGTTTAATATCCTTCTCAATAATACGATAGGCAATAGCATCAGGCACTGCCCCTTCGATACCATAACCCGTTTGGATCGTGACTGCGCGGTCTCCCAAAGCGGCTAAAAGTAAAATACCGTTATTATATTTTTGATTACCAACTCCCCATTTTTTTGCCAAACGAACAGCATAATCTGAAATATCATAGCCACCAGTAGAAGTCATCATAACAACAGCAATCTGAGTAGATGTCGAATCTTCAAAAGCCAGAAGTTTTTGCTCCAACATTTGCTTTTGACTGGCTGTCAGTGTATTCGTATAGTCATTCACAAGGCGATTAGGGGGCTCCGGAAAATCTTGTCCAACGGCCATAGGAATGGAAAGTACCCAAAGTAACAGGGCCATAACCGGGACCCGCATCAAAAAAAATAATTTCGATATAAATTTCATCTGTATTAATTTGCTATTAAATGAGGATGTCTAACGGTCTCCAAAAACAATATCATTGGGAAGTTCATTGATATCGTCGTGTTCACGAGGGAAAAACTTTGCCAATTGTTTGCCGGCATGTTCTATGCCCTTGATTAGCCCCTCAACGATGTGATTTCCTCTGAATTCCTCTACCATAACATCCTTCGTGCAGTTCCAAAAATCGCTTTCAACTCTTTCGTGGATTCCTTTGTCTCCAATGATAGAAAATTTGTGGTCTTCTAGGGCGACATAAATCAGAACCCCATTTTTCAAGGCCGTCCTATGCATCCCCAATTTTGAAAAATAATGGGTTGCTCGATCTTGTACTTCTTCTGGACAATGATTTTCAATCACGACCCGGATTTCTCCCGAAGTTTCACCTTCTGCCAAATTTATGGCATGAACTACTTTCTCTTGTTCCTCTGCATTTAAAGCCATAATATATCCATATTTATGTCAAACGTTTCCCGATTGCGCATGAATCTATCAAGACGACGCTGAACATTTAAAACAGTTTATATAAAAAATGGATGACGGGCTCAATACGCAAGCCGCATCATCCATCATTTCATTCACATCTAAAAAGAAGATTAATTAGAATGATACCGTTGGTGCTTTGTCTGAACCTGGTGCCGCAGTAAATGTGCCTTTTGCTTTAAATCCAAACATACCCGCCATTAGGTTATTAGGAAAACTACGGACAGTTGTATTATATTGTTGTACGGCTTCATTATATGATCTGCGTTCAGTGGAAATACGGTTTTCTGTTCCTTCCAATTGCGCTTGTAATTCCAAAAAGTTTTGATTTGCTTTCAAATCAGGATATGCTTCAACTGAAGCTAAAAGGCGGCTCAATGAACCACTGAATTCATCCTGCACTTTCTGAAATTTGGCGATATTTTCTTCAGATAAATCATCAGCATTAATGGTAACCGATGTAGCCTTAGCTCTTGCTTCAACAACTGCAGTTAGGGTGCTTTCTTCATGTTTTGCGGCACCTTTTACCGTGTTGACCAAATTCGGCACTAAATCTGCCCGGCGTTGGTAGGCATTTTCAACCTGAGCCCATTTTCCTTTAACGTTCTCATCTTGTGAGACCATCGTATTGTAACCACATGAGTTTAATGATACTAATGCAAAAAAACCACACAGGGCCACCAAAAATCTTTTCATTTTCATTGTTCAAAGAATTAAATACTATTCAAATTATCTATAGTTATACTATCAAAGCATATACCAAGCTCTCACTAAGATAAGAATATTTTTATTTCCAAATCTGCAAATACCCAATATTCCTTAACTTTGTTCTGGTTTTGGGATAAAAACCCAGCCCTTTGATCGTATGCAAAAAGAAATTGAAATTGCGATCCCTCCAGAAAGGATCGAGGACAAACAATATATTCTACAACAGGGTATAAAGACTTTACGACTGAAACCTCAGCAAGTCAAAGGCTTTAAAATTCGTAAACGTTCTATTGATGCTCGCAGTAAACAGGTTGTTTACAGAGCCCGTGTCATATACTACATTGATGAACTTCCACTGCCTGATATTTATGAGAATCATTTTCAATCCGTCCAAATGGCAAAACCTGTCATCATCGTTGGCGCTGGCCCAGCAGGCCTATTTGCGGCAATTCGTTGTATTGAGCGTGGGCTTAAACCCATCGTTATCGAAAGAGGGAAAAAAGTACAGGATCGAAGACGTGATTTGGCAAAGCTGAACCGGGAGGGGATCGTAAATCCAGAGTCCAACTATTGTTTTGGTGAAGGTGGTGCAGGAACATATTCTGATGGAAAACTATATACCCGCTCCAATAAAAGAGGTGACGTAGATAAAGTGCTCAAACTCTTTGTATCTCATGGAGCAACAACTGACATTTTAGTCAACGCACGCCCGCATATTGGCACCAATAAATTACCCCATATTATTGAAGCCATGCGTGAAAGCGTACTGGAATTTGGTGGTGAATTTCTTTTTGACCAGCGCGTGGATGATATTTTAACGTCCTTTGGGCAAGTCCGTGGAGTCAAATTGGCCAATGGAGAAGAAATCAAAGCTGATCATGTTATTGTGGCGACAGGACATTCTGCAAGGGATATGTTCGAGTTGTTCCATCGCAACAACTGGCTGCTCGAGGCGAAAGCCTTTGCTTTAGGTGTTCGCATCGAACATCCTCAGGCAATAATTGATCAAGCACAATATCATTGCCAGATCAGGCACGAACATTTGCCTCCTGCTTATTATAGCTTGGTTGAACAAGTGAATGATCGTGGGGTATTTTCGTTTTGTATGTGTCCTGGAGGAGTCATTGCCCCTTGCGCCACAGGTCAGGATGAGATTGTTGTAAATGGCTGGTCCCCTTCCAAACGCAATAATCCGCATGCTAATTCAGGTACAGTTATTCAAATCAACCTAGAAGATGTCCCAAACGCGCTAAAAGATCCTTTTGCCCTGCTCAATTTTCAAAAAGAGATTGAACAACAAGCTTTCATTGCCGGCGGAGGTAAGCTTGTCGCTCCAGCACAACGCATGGTTGATTTTGTTGAGGGTCGCATATCTATGGATCTCCCCGACAACTCGTACAAGCCAGGTACAAGGTCGGCCGACCTCACTCAGGTCTTACCGGATTTTGTTCATCAAGCATTGCGCGGCGCACTTCCCATATTTGGGAAAAAGATGAAAGGTTATTATACCAATGAAGCTATTCTGGTCGGTGTAGAATCCAGAACATCATCCCCCATACGCATCCCAAGAAATAAGGAAAATCTACAACACCCTCAGGTAAAAGGACTTTACCCATGTGGAGAAGGAGCCGGCTATGCTGGCGGTATTATCTCCGCCGCAATTGACGGAATAAATTGTGTCGATGCAATTGATTTAAGTTAAGATTTTTTGTTTTTTCTCTTGCAGAATAACGGGAAATGCCTTACTTTTGTAGCATCAACGCGAAAGTAGCTCAGTTGGTAGAGCACAACCTTGCCAAGGTTGGGGTCGCGAGTTCGAATCTCGTCTTTCGCTCCAAATAAAAAAGCTTCCAAGATTTTGGAAGCTTTTTTATTTATGCTCATTGCATATTAAGGTTTCTTTGGAGCTAGTCCCATAATTGAGGGATTAAAAAAAGACAATGCCCCCACCAATACCACAATAAGCCCTGCAATAACAAATGCTGTCGCGACACCAATTGCATCGGCAATAAAACCTGTAAACAGTAATCCTATCATACTTGGCAAAATTGCTATACTAAAATAAAGTGAAAATACACGCCCGAGCATTTCCGTAGGGACTTGCTCCTGAATAATTGTCATAAATGAGGCTGAAAAAATAGACATCGACATTCCTCCTAATCCGGTAAGAACAACAAAAGGGATAAACCAGTGTGAAGGAAACCACCCTGATATGGCAAAAGTAACACCCAACACCATATGCATACAATTGACCAGTACAACTTTGGACACCGATACATTAACAAGCCCAAGAAGGCTCCCACCTACTAACATCCCCACTCCCCAAATAATCTCAATAATGCTCATCTCCCATTTATCGCCACCATAATGTCCTATAGTCAATAACGGGAACATAATTGCTACCGGCATAATACAGCATGTCGCTATCATGGCATACAAGAACAACATCCTTAACCCTTTATTATGATATATAGCATTCATTCCTTGTTTAAGATCATCCAGAACAGCGGAGATGGAAGATTTGGAACCGGACTGAGCCAGATGAGGGATAGTCACAAAAAACAAGGATGTGATTGCGACTGCGGCACCTAGCACATCCAGATACAAAACCTGTGCAATAGAAAAATAGCTAATAGCCAGGGTCCCCAATGCAGGTCCTGCAATATTGCTCACTGATTGCAACATCTGATTAATACCCGATACGCGTAATAATTTATCTTCAGGAACCAAAAGCGGGGCTATCGCCTGCATTGCAGGTGAATGAAATGCTGATCCAATTGATCGACAAGCCATCAGCAGGTAAATGAGAAACATATTGGTACCATCACTTTTTAATACAAAGGTCATTGCAAGCGTGCACAGAGCAATAAAGCCGTCAGCAAAAATCATCACTTTCTTCCTATCCCACCGGTCGATAAAAACGCCCGCAAATGGTCCTATAATCGCCTGTGGCAATAGTCCTGCTATAGCGGCAAAAGCCAGTACTTCAGCAGATTTATGTGTCAAACTTAACCATATCATGATGGAGAAATTGACAGCTGAACTAGACAATAGGGAGACAAATTGCCCTATCCATATATAACAATAGGTACGAAACCAGTTATTTTTTTCCATAAAAATTTAACTAAAAAATACAACATGTGTATAGTTGAGACTAACCAACACATTAAAATACAGCGTTAATAAAATAATCTGAATCAACTCAAAACAAAGTAGGATAGTACTTCTGATTGCAGTAAAAACAGATCCTCCTAGAAATAGTGAAACGCAAATGGGCTATAAAACCCAAGGTTTATAAGCGTAAGTTGTATATAAAGACGTGTACATAGCAGTACAAAAGTAAGAAAAAGATCGATAAGACCATCAATAAATACGCATAAGATATGACGTAACCGATCTCCCACAGAAAAAAGCAAAAAAGAGCGCCTATCTGACCGATAGGCGCTCTTTATATACGATATAAGTTATTTTTAATTTGTTCTTAAGCTTTCCTCTACCAATTCTTCCACGTACTTCCGAACAACTTCATTTGAAAAACGGGTGGTTACATCAAAAGCAAAAGCATGCACCAGAAGAATCCGTGCCGATTCCTCGCCTATTCCCCTAGCCCTTAAATAAAACAATGCCTCGTTGTCAAATTGGCCTATGGTACATCCATGCGAACATTTGACATCATCTGCAAAGATCTCCAATTGTGGTTTTGTATATACTGCTGAATTATCTGACATCAACATATTATTGTTCTGTTGAAATGCATTGGTCTTTTGGGCATCTTCACGAACAAAAATCTTTCCGTTAAAAACAGCGGTAGATTTATCCTGTGTAATATTTTTGTACCATTCGTAAGATTCACAATGTGGTTTAAGATGATCTACTATTGTGTGATTATCGACCAATTGATCTCCAGCAGTCAGGTTGATACCATATAAATGGCTCTCTACATTCTCCGCATCCAGACGTACATTGATATTGTTTCGGATAAACGAAGCCCCTGGAAAATTACAGTTATAATTATTATAAAGACTATATTTTTCCTGGTATACCTCTGTATGGTTAAAGTAACGGCTTGCAGACTCTGCTACTTGAAGGTAATAATGTTGAACTTTAGCATTCTCCTTGACAACAATTTCCGAAACCTTATTGTGAACATTGCTTGCAGCACCTTCAGCTGTAATGAAACTTTCAATAAGCTCAAGTTCTGCATTTGGCTCGACAATAATCAGGTTACGTGTTTGTGCAAAAAAATCTTCCTTACCAGTCGCCACGTGGATAATCTGTATCGGCTTATCAAGTACCGCTCCCGCTTCCAAATGGATGAATACGCCATTCGTAAAGGCTGCAGTATTAAGAGCCACCATAATATTCTCGGATTTATCTGCATATTTCGCAAAATGTGCCTGAAAAGCTGGTTCTGCGACAGCGTCATCCATCGGGATGACAGCAAGCCCTTTTACTTTTTCCAACTCACTTACCGCCAATACATACTGACCGTTCACGAGAATAATGCGATAAGCATCCAAATTTGGTATTTCTCCTGCACTAAAATCCAGGTCTTCAATATCCACATCTACATCAAGGGCATAAGGCTTACTGGTAATACTGTGGATGTTTGTATATTTCCATTCTTCATTCTTAACTGTGGGAAAGCCTGCACTTTCGAAACGCTCGAATGCGCGTTGGCGGGCCTCAGCAAAAAAAGATGGCTCATTTGCCCCCCCTTGTTCTCTGAAAGCTCCCAACACTTGTTGAAGTAATGATTCTGAAACTAATGTACTCATGTTATTTTTTAATCAAATCGCCTATTTTCTCTTCTAATCCTATTTTACCGATGTAAAAAGTTAGGCGTTTTGTGTATCATATTCTTTTAACCAATCGTAACCTTTTTCTTCTAACTCTAAGGCTAATTCCTTAGGTCCGGATTTCACGATACGACCATTGTACAATACGTGAACGAAATCAGGAACGATATAATCCAATAAACGTTGGTAGTGCGTAATTACAATAAAGGCATTATCTTTGGAACGCAATTGATTTACTCCATTGGCAACTATACGAAGAGCATCAATATCCAATCCTGAATCTGTTTCATCCAAAATCGATAATTTGGGGTTTAGCATCGCAAGTTGAAAAATCTCATTACGTTTTTTTTCGCCGCCTGAAAATCCCTCATTCAAAGAACGGTTAGCTAAATTAGCAGAAAACTCAACCAGTTTTTGTTTATCTTTTACCATCTGCAAAAACTCTTTCGCTTCCATCGGAGGCAAGCCTTTATATTCACGGATATCATTTACCGCAGTTTTCAGAAAATTGATATTTGATACGCCAGGAATCTCCACCGGATATTGAAAAGCTAAGAACAGCCCTTCACGTGCACGATCCTCTGGTGAAAGATCCAATAAGTCAACGCCGTCCAACAAGGCAGTTCCTTCACTAACCTCGTATGATTCACGACCTGCTAATACATTACCCAAAGTACTTTTCCCAGCTCCATTGGGTCCCATAATTGCATGAATCTCTCCTGCTTTTACCTCTAGGTTTAATCCTTTTAATATTTGTTTGTCTTCTACAGACGCATGTAAATTTTTAATGCTTAACATTTTATTCGTATTGTGAGTATTGAGCTTCTTGATATTCATCGAGCATACTCAATTATTTTATATCTATCCTACTGAACCTTCTAATGAAATTGCCAATAATTTTTGTGCCTCTACAGCAAACTCCATTGGCAGCTGATTTAATACCTCTTTGGCATAACCGTTAACGATCAATCCGACCGCTTTTTCAGAATCTATACCACGTTGATTAAGATAAAACACTTGATCTTCACCAATTTTTGATGTAGTAGCTTCGTGTTCCAATTTTGCTGTTTTATTTCGGTTTTCGATATATGGGAAGGTATGAGCTCCACATCTATCCCCTATAAGCAATGAGTCGCATTGGGTAAAGTTTCTTGAATTATCAGCATTTGGCCCTATCTTCACCAATCCACGGTAGCTATTATGACTTTTCCCTGCAGAAATACCCTTAGACACAATTTTGGACTTCGTGTTCTTACCCAAGTGAATCATCTTCGTACCTGTATCAGCAACCTGATAATTACGGGTCATTGCTACTGAATAAAACTCACCAACGGAATTGTCTCCTTTTAGGATGACGCCAGGGTATTTCCATGTAATTGCAGAACCGGTTTCCACCTGAGTCCAGGAAATCTTGCTATTATCACCTTTACAGATACCTCGTTTTGTGACAAAATTATAGATACCACCTTTGCCATCCTTATCACCCGGGTACCAATTCTGTACTGTGGAATATTTAATCTCCGCATCTCTTTCAGCAATCAGTTCAACAACAGCAGCATGCAGCTGATTCTCATCCCGCATAGGTGCAGTACAGCCTTCTAGGTAGGAGACATAAGCACCTTCATCCGCAACAATTAATGTGCGCTCAAACTGACCTGTATTCTGTGCATTAATTCGGAAGTACGTAGAAAGTTCCATAGGACATTTCACTCCTTTAGGCACATAAACAAATGAGCCATCAGAAAAAACTGCAGAGTTTAATGCCGCGTAGATATTATCTGTCTGCGGAACTACTGTTCCTAAATATTTCTTTACTAAATCTGGATGCTCTTGTACAGCCTCCCCAAACGAACAAAAGATAACACCTTGTTCTTTCAGTTTCTCACGAAAAGTTGTTTTCACAGATACTGAGTCAAACACAGCATCAACAGCAACTACACCGGCCAGAATCTTTTGCTCATCCAGCGGGATACCCAGTTTTTCAAAAGTGGCGACCAATTCCGGATCAACCTCATCCATTGAATTGAGCTGTGGTTTGGCCTTAGGCGCGGCATAGTAGGATATATCCTGAAAATCAATATCGGGGGCTTTGAAATTTTGCCATGTAGGCATCTTCAACGTCAAAAAATGACGAAACGCTTTCAATCTCCATTCCAATAGCCACTCAGGTTCATTTTTTTTTGCCGAAATAAAACGAACCGTTTCCTCTGTAAGGCCTTTGGCTGCAATTTCCATTTCGATATCCGTCGTGAACCCGTATTTATATTCTTCGAGCTCCAGCTCTTTTAACAAATCGTCGTCTTTAGTACTCATATTGCGCTCTCACGGTTTAACTAATTTGGGAGGTTCTTCCTCCGCAACTATCGAACTGCAAAGTTACGATTTCAAAGCCAATAAAACAGTATTTTATACACCTATACAATGCTATTTTTAATAAAAAAATGACATTTATCACTCTATTTAATCAAAATGCACACATTTCAAACGATTATGACAGTCAAATGATTTTGCATAAATAATATCTATAAGTAAAACTGTAAATAATAATCAAAATCAATTTATCGTCAATAATTTTGTATATTTATAAAATTCCAAATATAATTTTGTATATTTACAAATACTATTGATTATTAAGACTTAAGATATGCCATTTGCACCGGACAAAACTGATTTAAAAATTCTCAAGTTATTACAAGAGAATGGTCGTATTACCAATTTACAACTGGCTTCCAGTATTGGACTTTCACCAGCCCCAACTTTAGAGCGTGTCAGAAAACTGGAAAACTCGGGATTTATTAAAAGTTATCATGCTTTTGTGGATGAAGAAAAGTTAGGATTAGGCATCAAATCCTTCATACAGATTTCGTTGGATTTCCATACACATAATGCAATACCAGAATTTGTAGCGGCAGTAAAAATGATCCCTGAAGTAACTGAATGCCACCATGTCACTGGAAACTGTGACTTTATGCTGAAAGTTTATGTAAAAGATATTAAAGCCTATGAAGGAGTCATCATGGAAAAGATTGCAAAGATTCCATTTGTAAAAACATTTCAAACAATGATGATTATGTCAACCAGCAAAAAGGAACCTATCATTCCTTTGGAATATTAAACAAAACCGCTTATGAAAACATCATCCCGATACCATGATTTTGCGATGATTCTTGCCTGGCCCGATGCAACAATCCGTGGCGATGAAGCATGGATGATGTTTTTCAAAAAAATAGGCCTTGTCAAGAACCTCAACTTTAAAGTTGGCCATACAGGTATTGTTTTGATCGAACGAGACAGCGGCAGTCTACATTTTTATGATTTTGGCCGCTATATTTCACCTCGTGGATATGGGAGGGCCCGTTCAAAAGATTCAGACCCCAAGCTTACCATTGACTTCAAAGCAAAGATCGAAGGGAACTGTATTCTAAACTTATTAGAAATTGTCCTTCATTTTGAAAAAATGAAGGAGGCCATGCAAGGATTCGGAGACCTTTATTTCTCGGTCGTACAAAACATTGATTTCCGTTCCGCAAAAGCATTTGCGGACGCATGGGTGTTACGCGGATCATACCCCTATGGAGCAGTGGCCAGGAACAACAATAACTGCTCTCGATTTATTACAAGACTTCTCATCCAGACCACAGAGCGGTTTCATTTCTGGCACCCCATCAATTTTCCTGAAACGATCAAAGCCAGCCCGATGAGCAATATCGTCAATTCTTCTTCAGATCGTCTTATCTATAAATACTCTGAGGCGGAGGGTCTACGTACTCTAAAAATGTGTAGATTTTCATCCTTAATGTTCTTATTCGAAAAACTAAGTGCCAATCTCAAACAAAAGCTCGCAAGTACCTTACCGGAAGATATCACAATTGGTGGAATGATACAAAAAGACAAACCCCGAACCATCCCAACCGAAGCCCAGTATTTGGGCGGTGTGGGCGAAGGCGCCTGGTTTCATATTGAACCTGTCGGAAGCAACCAAGCTGTTTTTCATCGCTTTACCATAAAGGGAGAACTTGAATATAGTGTGCTCGGAAAGGCCCTTGAACCAATCGATTTCAATATTCCTTATCAAATCAGTTACGATAGTCACCTTTTATTTAGCCATCTTCAGCAAAATGGAAGGATAGTCCGCTTTGAGCATATTCGCGTCCTCATGTTGGGCGAAACAAGATCTTCCACTAGAGATCAATATGCCTAAGGCAAATGCCAATCAATGGGCGTCTTACCATGCTCTACCAAATATTTGTTTGCCTTTGAAAAATGCTTACTGCCAAAGAAGCCCCGATATACTGAAAGAGGCGATGGATGTACAGACTTCAAAATAAGATGTTTACGTGCATCAATTAAAATACTTTTCTTCTGCGCATAACTTCCCCATAATAGAAAAACAACATGTTCACATCGCTCAGAAATGGCGTGTATAATACTATCGGTAAAAACTTCCCAGCCTTTTTTTTGATGAGAGCCTGCTAAATGCGCCTGTACGGTCAGCGTCGCATTAAGTAATAATACACCTTGTTTAGCCCAAGAGGTCAAATCACCTGACCGAGGTTCCACAAAGCCTGCTATATCCTCCTCCAGCTCTTTGAAAATGTTTTTTAGCGATGGGGGCAAAGCGACTCCGTCTGGGACTGAAAAAGACAATCCATGTGCCTGACCATCGTTATGATAGGGGTCCTGTCCCAAAATAACGACCTTAACCTGGGGTAAAGGCGTCAACCTAAACGCATTCATCACCAGCGGCGCAGGAGGGAAAACCTTTGTCCGCCGACGCTCTTCCTGAACAAAGGCAGATAATTGTTTCATATAGGGCTGACTGAATAAAGGTTTAAACACTGGAGCCCATGAATCATCGTATAACTTTTCCATAGACCAAACTTAGATAAAGTTGCATGCAATGACAAATTTAAGAGGTTGTATCTATTCATAAGCACTTTATCAAATGTGATCAAGACGACTCATTTCCATCAGCCAGAAGGCGCCTTTCCAAATGGAAAACATAATTTTACAAAATAACCACTTTAACAAGTTGCTTAACCGATGAAATTAATGGATATTTGCAGAATTAAATTGAACACGAATATTTTTTAAACAAAGATTTATGTCAAATCTCGTTAGAATCATTATTTGCAGTGCATTGCTGATTGGGACAGTAGCTTTATTTTGGACAGGGAACTGGGGATGGGGAATTTTAGGCATCTTGATCACTATTTTAGGCTTTGTCACTGTTTTCTTTCATGAATACATGCTTATTGCGCAATGGTATATGCGCAAACAGAATATGGCCACAGCCGAAAAATGGTTAAGGAAAATCACAAATTATGAAAAACAGTTAATTCCACAACAACATGGTTATTATAATATGTTGATTGGATTAATTGAATCCCAACGGGCTCCAATGCAATCTGAAAAATATTTTAAGAAAGCTTTGGCACTTGGGCTACACATGGATCACAACATTGCTTTGGCGAAATTAAGTCTCGCTGGGGTCGCCATGGCAAAACGAAATAAGCGGGAAGCTGAAAAATTACTACAAGAAGCTAAAAAAGCTGATAAAAACAAGTTATTAGCAGATCAGATCAAAATGATGAAAGATCAGATGGGCATGCTGGACAAACAGCAGATCAGATATAACCGATAAACAAATCGGCTCTTCAATAAAGAAAAAGCGCTATAACCGAGTGGTTATAGCGCTTTTTTGCTATCGCAGTTATTTGACAGTTATTTCTTCAAAACAATTGGCACATCCAAGAATTTCCCCTCTTCCTCACTACTTTCAAAAACAAGCTTTACATTTGCCGGCTCATCCGACTTTTTCCAATCCTTCACAATGATCTGAATGTCCACCGGCCGATCCTCCTCCAAAAGATAATGCAGATAATTTTGCTTATCGTCAAATGCTATCAGAACATTCCCCATACGGATTGAGGAGAAGAAATGCGACTGCTCTTTCTGGTCTAAAATCTGCGTCGAAAATGTGTTCATCTTAAATTCACGCGGCACCCTGCTATATGAGATTGCGAATAGGTTAATTACCAACTCACTTGTACTTTCATCCACATGAAAGTCCTTTACATCAAACTGAATATCATCTACCACCAGCAATGAATCCGCAGATTGCGCCTGAAGAGTCCCCCAAGCAAAACATAGAAGGATCAAAATGATGGAACAACGAAAAATTCTACTCATAGATTATTTTAGTTAAAAAGCCCCCATATGGTGGCTTTTATGTTGAAAATTAATGATGCTAAGTTATGCCCGCAACCGGTCGGCAGACCGAATCAATTTATCATCGCGCCTTACACCGCCTAATGCCAAGGCACAAAATATAATTGATATCGGTAACAAAAAGAAGCCAACACCAATATTACCTGTCCCCAAGAATTGGTTAACAGTAGAAAGATGTGTACTTGCCGAAGAATAAAGCCAAAGGGCAAAGAAGATAATAGCTATGATTTCTACCCAAATAAGCAAAATCTGTATCTTGCGTTGCTTAAATTTGAATATCGTAAATATGGGAAGTGCTCCCAAAAGAACGGTCACTATAGTCTGTAAGATATAACCAAACCCACCTTCGTGAACTGGCTGTCCAGCGGCAACACCATAAATACCTGTCACCTTAACATTCTTTCCCAAACCAACTAAATCACTATAATTTACATAAGGGAATAAAAACAAGCCGAATATAATTAATCCTGCCACTAACAAATAAACAGTTTGGATACGTTGAATCATATTTTAATGTTTGTATATCAACAAATATAATAAGCTTTCTTTCTATTTAGAAATTAGAACAATCGAAAGCATCATTTTGTTGCAACTTTCGCACATGCTTATAGCTCAGTTTAATTGAAATCATCTCCAAAATACTGTAACCTGTACAGATCACATTATCTAGTCCATTCGCTCATCAATTAGGACCCGATATAAAAACAGATGGAAATTGCCTATTAAAGTTCTTTTCAGAAAGCACTATCTTTGCAAAAAAAGTGAATACATGTTATATATATACGGCGCAACTGCACATGCTAAAACTGCAGTCGACATTGCAGAAGATTTGGGCATCGAGATTGGTGGTCTTATTGATAAATCATTATTGATCGAAGATGTATTTGATTATGAAGTCCAACTCCACCATCAGATGAAAGATGCTACTGAGGATTTTTTTGTTGCAGTCAAAAACCCGGGGCTACGTGAAAGAATTGTATCAGAAAACCCTGAATGGAATTTTCAGTCGTTGATTCATCCCAGAGCCTATGTCTCCAAGAGGGCCGAGATTGGTGAAGGAAGTATTATTCTTCCTGGAGCAACGATAGCTCCCGATGTACAGATTGGCAACCATTGTATCATATCCGGGTCGGCAGTGATTGAAAGCAATACCATCATTGAAGATTTTGTTAATATTGGGCCAAATGTCTCTATCGGTTCAAATGTACTTGTAGGCCGAGGTTCAGAAATTAAGGCAAACACACGAATTGAAGACGAGGAAACCATCGCCAAAGAAAGCATTATCTAGTCGCTAGATCAATCATGTTCAAAAAAGCGCATGGCACATTTATCAAATCCCTGCAGAATGAAATTGTAAGTCGTACAGTTTTTTGTAGTAACCATCAAAAGACAGGAGTTCCTGATGCGTTCCAATTTCCTTGATCTCCCCTTTGTCTAGTACAATAATCTTGTCCGCTTTCTGAATAGTGGACAAGCGATGGGCAATAACAATGGACGTTCTCCCCTTCATCAGATTATCAATTGCCTGCTGAATCATTTCCTCAGTTTCGGTATCCACTGAAGAAGTCGCCTCGTCCAAAATCAAAATTCGGGGATCATGCACTAACGCCCGTATAAATGAAATCAATTGTGCCTGACCAGCAGAAAGTGTGGCTCCGCGCTCTTTAACATCATAATCATAACCTCCAGGAAGCCGCATAATAAAGTCATGAGCACCAACCTCTTTCGCGGCTTCGATCACCTGCTCTCTTGAAATGGACGGATCCCCCAAGGTAATATTATTAATCACACTATCCGAAAAAAGAAACACGTCTTGCAATACTGTAGCGATCGTATTTCTAAGATAATCCAGGTCGTAATCTTTGATATTCACATCATCCAGCAAGATTTCACCTTTATTTATTTCATAAAATCGGCTTAGGATATTTATAGTGGATGATTTACCGGCACCCGTTGCACCCACCAAAGCTAGCGTTTCACCGGGATTGACACTAAAATTAACATCTTTCAGCACCCAGCTCTCATCATTATAGGCGAACCAAACGTTTTTAAATGTAATTTCTCCTTTAATTTGGGCCGGTTTCAGCTCCCCTGAATTAGGTGTCATTTCATCTGTATCCAAAACTTCAAAAATACGTTCAGCACTAACCATACCCATCTGCAGTGTATTGAATTTGTCGATAAGCTCCCGGATAGGCCTAAAGATCATATTGATGTACATGATAAAAGCTACCACAACACCTGGAGAAATCACATCAGCCATGATCTGCTTGGCGCCAAACCAGACCAGTAGCCCCAGTGCAATTGCCATGATAATTTCCAGCACAGGAAAAAAGATTGAGAAATACCAGTTTGTGCGGATATGTGCGTTTCGATGCTGCGCATTGATTTCCTTAAACTTATTGATCTCTTGCTCTTCTCGAGCAAAATATTGAATAATCCCCACCCCGGTAATATGCTCCTGGAGAAAGGTATTCAAGTTGGAAACCCATTTTCTGACATCTATAAACGCCGATTTCATAGCTTCCTTAAACACATAGGTTGCTGCAATCATCAAGGGCATAGGAATCAGAACAATGAGCGTCAGTTTCCAGTCTGAATAAAACATGACAACTAATATGACAACCAACTGCAGTAAATCTCCAATGATCTGGATCAATCCTTCAGAAAAAATATTGGAAAGCGTTTCTAAATCTGAGATTGTCCGCGTTATCAACTTTCCTAAAGCTGTACGGTCGAAATATTTAAGGCGCAACTGAACAATATGATTGAAGACCTGGATCCGGATATCGCGAATAACCGATTGTCCAAGCGTATTCGTCATTAAGGTATGGTAATAACGTATCAGGGTTTGCACAATAACCAAAGCCAGCATGGCAATCAACATATAGGTTAATCCTTTCGTATCGAAATTAAGGATATAATTATCCAATGTATGCTGAATAAGCATGGGCAAGGCTGGCGCCACAGCGGCTAATAATATCGTTAAGACTACCGATATCAAAAACGCAACATGATAGGGCCGCATATAGCGACTCATCCGTTTTAACAAATTGATATCATAGGTTTTACCTGTTACTTTATCTTGACTCACGCTAATTTGGTATATAAGGGTATGCTACCTCAGTTAAATATAATCCATGTGCCGGGACAGAAACTCCTGCTTTTCCCCGGTTTTTACTTGCGATGACTTCTGGTATATATGTCACCGGCAAGCCTTTCAATCCGATTTCCAATAAAGTCCCTACAATAGCACGAACCATATTGCGCAAAAAGCGATCAGCAGTAATGTGAAAAACTAGGCGTTGTTCAGTATGCCAGACCCATTCAGCTCTACGAATATCGCAAATATTTGTAAACACCTGTGTATGAGATTTACTAAAGCATTCGAAATCCTGCCTGCCCAATAAGAATTTTGCTGCTTCATTCATCTTGTCTACATCAGGGCGGTCACGCATAAAACATGAATAAGGATAAAGGAAAGGGTCTTTATGAAAATGAAGATGATACTCATACGACCGATGGGTCGCATCAAACCGGGCATGGGCATCATCCTCCACCTCAATCAATCTTTTTACCGCAACATCAAAAGGCAGCAATGCATTGAGTGAGTGGATAAAACGATCCGCTTTTTCCAATATCCCCACTGGAGCAGCATCAAAATGCGCATACAATTGCTTAGCATGAACACCTGTATCCGTCCGTCCTGCGCCGATAGTTTCTATAGGCTCCCTTAACAAGGTCTCCAGTGCCCTGTTCAAAACCTCTTGCACTGAAACCGCATTATTTTGAATCTGCCAACCATGGTAAGCCTGCCCGAAGTAGGCGATTTCTAAGAAAAAACGTCTTTTATCCATTATAAGACACAAAGGTACATTTTTCCAAATGAGCTCCCTTTTTTAAAGGGATTATTTTGCACATTTTTGATATTATTTATCCTTCCATGACAAAACTATTCATTTGGCCGGAAAGATCCATTTTGTCCTCGACCTGAGATCTCCAACGGACTTAAATCTTAGTTTTTCAAGCATGACAGCATTGCGCCCGCCATGATATGGACTGTCCTATCGGACATACATGAACAAAGCAAGTCAAACACGAAGGTTCGCTCTAAATAACATAAGATGTTGAGACTATAATATTTCTACCAAATGTTCAAAAGCCATTCCACGCGAAGCTTTCAATAATACTGTCGCACCGACAATCCGATTTGCCCCCAATGCTTCTTTTGCCTCAACAGTGGTTTCATAAAAAGCTGCACCAGCGTGTTTATGTTCGTAAAACGCCTTCCCAACAAAGATTTTCCATTCTGCGTTGATCGATTTTACCTGCTCAACAACGCCCTGATGCTCTGTAAAGGATTCTGCTCCCAATTCAAACATGTCCCCCAATATAATTGCTTTTTGTTCCGCTTCTATAATACGGATATTGTCCAAAGCGGCCGCCATACTCGTCGCATTGGCATTATAATAATCACAGATTACTATATTATTTTTGGTTTTCATAATCTGCGACCGGTTATTAGTGGGAATATAGCCTTCAATCCCTTGGTTTATTTCCTTCGCAGGGACATTAAAATGTACCCCTACCGCAATAGCTGCTAAAAAGTTTTCTGTATTATAAGACCCCGTCAATTGGGTATTTACAATGTAGGCCTGTTGTTCACCTTTGTTCTTCCAGGCTATTTGTAATAATGGGTCTGCTTTCAAGAGTTTCCCATTGATGTCGTTACTGTCAGAAAAACCATAAGTCACAACCTTACTGATTTGACGAGATGAGGCCATTTCTTTCAGGTGCGTATTATCAGCTTGTAAAAATAATGTCCCGTCGTGGTCCTGTAGCCAATCATAGAGCTCTCCCTTTGTTTTTTTCACTCCTTCAAAAGAACCAAAACCTTCTAAATGGGCCTTTCCTACATTGGAAATCAAACCATGTGTTGGCTCTGCAATTGCACACAGAAAGGCAATTTCTTCCAAATGATTGGCTCCCATTTCTATGATAGCAAACTCAACAGAATCATCTATGGCCAGCAGCGTTAATGGTACACCAATATGATTATTCAGATTCCCCTGAGTTGCATAGGCATTGTACTTTTGCGAAACAACTGCATATAATAATTCTTTTGTGGTCGTTTTCCCATTTGTGCCTGTAACTCCAACAACAGGGATATTCAACTGTTTCCGGTGATAATTTGCGAGTTTTTGAAGGGTATCCAGAACATCATCTACCAGAATATACCGCTCACCTTTTTGGTACACCTCCTCATCAATGACGACATAGCTAGCTCCCATTTCCAGTGCTTGGTCAGCGAAAGCATTTCCATTAAAATTCGTGCCTTTCAGAGCGAAAAACAGACTGTTCTCCTCAATTTTGCGAGTATCAGTCGTAATGTTTGGGTATTGTTTATAAATCTGATATAGCGATTGGATGTCCATGTTAAGAAATTTGATAAACAAACTTAGAGAAATTGCTTTTTATATGCAATTTAATTACGTCTCCCTTCGAAAAACAATGTCATTGAATGTACCTTTCCATTGAGCAGACCATTTATTTGAAAAAATAAAACTGATTATGCCAATTCTGTGCGGAAGAAGCAATACGCCTGTAAAAAATAAATGCGCAAACGTGACCGATAACGTTTGCGCATTTATTTTGACCGATTTTCTTTAAGGAAGCTTTTAATATTGGTAATTTCATTGACCAATTAAACATTTTGGAATGCGAGCGATCATACTTTCTTTTTGCTTACTGCCTTTTTTTCTTTTTGCTTCAACAGTAAAAAGTTATGATTTTGTCGTGGCAAAAGATGGCTCGGGTGACTTCAGAACAATTCAGGCTGCAATTAATGCTGTCCCCGATTTTCGAAAGAAAGAAACGAAGATCTATATCAAAAATGGCATCTATCAGGAGAAGATTATCCTTCCTGGCAGCAAGCAACATGTCACCTTGATCGGAGAAGATAAGTTCAGCACTATTCTGAGATATGACGACTATGCGCAGAAGAAAAATAGTTTTGGTGAAGAAAAGGGAACATCAGGATCTGCCAGTTTCTATGGTTACGGCGATGATTTCACCGCTATCAATCTAGCTTTTGAAAATAGCTCCGGTCCAGTGGGGCAGGCCGTGGCGGCCTGGATTGCTGGCGACCGTAGTCTATTCATAAACTGCCGTTTCCTGGGATTCCAAGACACCTTGTATACCTACGGAAAAGGTACAAGACAATTATATTATCAATGTTATATAGAGGGCACAGTCGATTATATATTTGGTTCTGCTACAGCCTGGTTTGAAGACTGTCAACTTCATTGTAAGGACAACGGGTACATTACTGCTGCCTCCACGCCAAAACATAATGAGTTCGGATATATATTTAACCGTTGTCAAATTATAGGAGATAAAAAAACCAAGATTTTTTACCTTGGCCGTCCTTGGCGGCCTCATGCAAAGGTAATCTTTATGCAGTGCAATCTTCCAGCATTTATTGCGGCTGAAGGTTGGCACAACTGGGGCAAACAGCCCAATGAAACAACCGCATATTTTGCAGAATATAAAAACACAGGGCCAGGTTCCTTGTCACAAAATCGTGTCAAATGGAGTCATCAATTGACGGACCAAGAAGCTGACATCCTTAATTTTCAACGTGTGTTCAACGATTGGACGCCAAATCTTTCACTTGATCGATAGGTAATGACCGGTAACGATTGCATAAGTTTTTCATCAAAGTTAAGAACAAAGAATGTACAATTGCTTTTACAAATAACCATTTTTAAATCAACATGCAAAAAATGAATTCATTAAGAAAGCAATATTGCCGTTCATTAAAATCAATCTTTGGATTGCTTTTTAGCTTGCCCTATCTTTGTATGTCTCAAGAACCTGCACGCCCTGTTGTACAACAAGTTTCTTTCAAAAATGACACACTCAATATCATTGGTCATGGCGCTAAAGGAGATGGTCAATTCCTTAATACGGCCCCAATCAATAGGGCTATCAAAAGCTGCAGTGAACACGGCGGCGGTGTAGTATTAATTCCCTCAGGACTTTGGTTAACAGGCCCTATTGAGATGCACAGCAATGTCAATCTACATCTCCAACGGGATGCTGTTTTACTTTTCACCACCGATTTCAACCAATACAAACTCGTTGAGTCCAACTGGGAAGGAGAACCTGCGTGGCGCAATCAAAATCCAATATCCGGTAAAAATCTTAACAACATCGCTATTACCGGCAATGGCATTATCGACGGTAACGGCGATGCATGGCGCATGGTCAAAAAAAGTAAAATGACTGCATCCCAATGGCAGAACCTTGTTGCTTCTGGTGGCACAGTAGACGATACGGGTAATATTTGGTATCCTTCTGAAAGTTCCTTAAGAGGAGCACAGGAAAAGAAAGCCGGTGTTATCCGTCCAGGCACCACTGCTGAGGATTTCAAAAACGTCAAGGATTTTCTACGCCCCAACCTTCTTGTTTTCACCAACTGCAAGAAAGTTTTACTGGAAGGTGTTACCATACAAAATTCTCCGGCCTGGAATATTCATCCGTTGATGTGTGAAGATCTAACATTGCGCAAGCTTTCGGTACGCAACCCATGGTACGGACAAAACGGAGATGGTGTTGATGTAGAATCTTGTAAAAATGTGCTCATCGAAGATTGTACATTTGATGTCGGCGATGATGGTATCTGCATTAAGTCTGGCCGTGATAAGGCCGGCCGTGATCGCGGTATGCCAACGGAAAATGTCATTATCCGCAACAACGTCGTCTATCATGCACATGGTGGATTCGTCATTGGCAGCGAAATGAGTGGCGGGGCCCGCAATATTTGGGTAGATGATTGCTCTTTTATTGGAACAGATATCGGACTTCGTTTCAAAACAACACGTGGGCGTGGTGGCGTAGTGGAAAATATATTTGTCAATAACATCAATATGATTGATATCCCCGGAGAAGCCATTCTATTCGATATGTACTATGCAGCAGTAGATCCCGTGCCCATGTCTGGAGAGAAAAGACCTAAGGTGAAACGTGTAACTCTTCCTGTTACCGAAGAAACACCGCAATTCAAAAACTTCCATATTAAAAATATCAAAGCTAAAGGAGCCTCCAAAGGAATTTTCTTCCGTGGTCTTCCGGAGATGCATATTCAAAATATCCTGATTGAGGACGCAACCTTAGAAGCTACTAAAGGTATCGAAATCATCGAAGCTTCACAGGTCAACTTAAAAAATATCACCTTAAAAACATTAGAAAACAACCCATTGATTCATATATATAATAGTAATGATATCAAGCTCGAAAACATCCAATCCATCACAGCACCAGAGCTGCTCATCCAGATTGCAGGACAACAAAGCCATAATATTATGCTGTCAAAATCCAGCACAAAGGCAATAAAAGCAGTCAGCCAGTTTATAGAAGGAAGTACAGACAAATCTCTAACCATCAAAAATTAAACACACGATGAGAAAGCTATTTTTATTTCTTTTAAGCTTAACAGCTCTTGTTCCACTTTCCGGATTTGGACAACGGAAACCTCTTTCTGAACAGATGGCACTGACAGTGCTTGACAAAATGTATCCCGATTCTCTTTTTAACCGAACTGAAAAATTCCCAAAATGGTCCTATGACATGGGGGTAATTTTCGAGGGTTTAACCGATGTGTGGCGAAATACTGGAAATTCCGATTACTTTAAGTATATGCAATCCCGTATGGATGCTTATCTGAGCATTCCCGATTCCATCAAAAACTATAATGTTACTGACTTCAATATTGACAATATCAAAAATGGGACTACGCTACTGACACTTTACAAAGTGACTGGAAAAGAAAAATACCTTAAAGCATGCCACCAATTGTACGAACAGTTAAAGAAGCATCCACGTACCAACGAAGGAGGTTTCTGGCATAAGAAAATTTATCCCTATCAAATGTGGTTGGATGGCCTATATATGGGCCAGCCCTTCTATGCTGAATATGCAAGCTTAATGAATATTCCTGCGGCTTTTGATGATATCGCCAACCAATTTGTCTATATGGAAAAAAATGCTCGCGATACAAAAACCGGGTTGCTATACCATGGTTGGGATGAATCCAGAAAAGAACGTTGGTCAGATCCCAAAACTGGCCTATCGCCTCATTTCTGGGCAAGAGGCATAGGCTGGTATGCCATGGCATTAGTAGATGTATTGGACTATTTCCCCCTTGATCATCCACGTAGACAGGAACTATTGGATATCTTAAATAGAACTTTAACGGCAGTAGTAAATTATCAGGATGCCAAAAGTGGCGTATGGTACGATATCGTTGATCTGGGGACAAGAAAAGGTAACTACCTGGAATCCTCTGCTTCAAGTATGTTTGTATTTGCATTGGCTAAATCTTTGCGCAAAGGATATATTCCAGCCACATTCCAGAAGAATCTAGATCGTGGTTACAAAGGACTTGTAAAGGAATTTATTTCTGTTGCGGGAGAAGATCGGGTGAACCTCAATAAAACGGTACAAGTATCTGGCTTGGGCGGTAAAAAGTACCGTGATGGCAGTTTTGACTATTATATGAGCGAGCCCGTTATTACCAATGATCCTAAGGGAGTAGGTGCATTTATCCTTGCCGCCTCAGAAGCCGAGTTTGTGCAAGCGCAAAAAGGAAAAAAAAGACATACTGTCACGCTGGACAATTATTATAACAATGAATATAAAAAAACACCATCTGGTGATCTTAAACCATACCATTATCTTTGGGATGGCGATGACAATAATGGATTTTCTTTGCTCGGCAGGATCTTCGAGAAAAATGGGGGCAATTTAACGACATTAAAAACTGCTCCTACAGTTCAGAATCTGGCACAATCAAGTGTCTATATCATTGTGGACCCAGACACTGAAAAAGAAACTAATCAGCCTAATTTCATGAATGAAACAGATGCCAAACAGATTGCCAAATGGGTACAAAGTGGAGGCGTCTTGGTTCTCTTATTGAATGACCATGGCAATTGTGAAATAAGTAAATTTAATACACTATCGCAGCAATTCGGCATTACGTTTAACAACGACAGCCGTAATCGTGTCAAAGGGAATGAATTTCAAACTGGAGCAATCCTGATTCCTAGAGGAAATGCAGTGTTTCCAAATACATCCAAAATATATGTCAAGGAGATTTCAACACTGCAGGTAAAATCACCCGCACAAGCGCTGATCAAGGATCAGAATGACACGATAATGGCAACTGCAAAATATGGTCGGGGAACTATTTTTGCCATTGGGGACCCATGGTTGTATAACGAATATACAGATGGCCGCAAACTACCAAAGGAATACCAGAATTTCAGTGCGGCAAATGACTTAGTACATTGGTTATTAAAGCAGGCCATCAAATAAGAACGTCATGAAAATAGCATATTCCATTGTCTTCTTTTTGGCTACACTTCAGGGGAATTATCCTGCACAAGCACAGGCGAACCAAGATTTGCTTGCTGATAAAATATTGGCTTACCAACTTCCTAACGGGGCTTGGCCAAAGCAACTCGTAGACCACAGTGTGGTAAATTACCAATTGCCACTGAACAAGGAATTGCTGCAAAAAATCAAAGAAACAGGCGTCGATCACGCCACCCTTGACAATGGCGCCACGACGCGAGAAATAAACAGCTTGATCAAGGCCTTCCATATTACGAAACATCAAGCTTATCTGGAAGCAGCCGAAAGAGGAATAGATTATATTCTTTCTGCTCAGTATGACAATGGCGGCTTCCCGCAATATTATCCAAATAAATCGCTGTATAGAGCACAGGTCACGTATAACGACCATGCGATGATCAATGCACTACTTGTCATGGACCATATTGCCCGCTCCCGGAACGGATTTGAATCCGTAGACCATGTTTATAGAGCAAGGGCTCAAAAAGCCGTGGCAAAAGGAATAGACTGTATTTTAAAAACCCAGGTTATCCAACACGGTCATCTAAGTATCTGGGCTGCACAATACGACGAAAAAACATTGACACCAGCTCAGGCCAGAAAATTTGAGCCTGCTTCATTAAGTACAAGTGAATCCGTTGCCATAGTGCGCTTTCTCTTGCAACAACCAGTGACCCCAAAAATCCAACAAGCAATAGAAGGCGCAATACAATGGTTCAAACAAAATGATATCCGAGGATCACGCTTTGATCGGGTAAAAAATGAAATAACGGGAAAGAATGAACGCAAGCTTATTGCTGACAGCTCTTCAGTTATTTGGGCCAGATTCTATCATCTTGACAGCAACAGGCCACTCTTTGGGGATCGAGACAACTCCATCAAATATCATGTGGATGAAATCTCGGCAGAGCGAAGAAATGGATATGCCTGGTTTGGTAATTGGCCTAAACAGCTGATTCAAAAAGAATATCCAACATGGAAAAAACAACATAAAATTCAATAATAGTAAATAATAGCAATCCGATGCTACTGACAAAAAATAACATACAAAAAATTACTTCTGATCTGGTTAGCAAACCAGTGGAAGCGTCCTACCTATATCCCGAGAAGATCCTCCAATTTGGCACAGGGGTATTGCTACGTGGGCTTCCTGATTATTTTGTTCATAAAGCTAATCAACAGAACTTATTCAATGGAAGGATCTTGGTCGTCAAATCCACAAGTTCTGCAGGTGCGGATGCTTTTGATCAACAGGATGGCCTGTATACCATATGTATCAAAGGACTGGAAGATGGAAATGAAGTTTCAACATATCAGATCAACAATACCATATCGCGTGTCTTTGCTGCAGGTCAACATTGGGGGGAAATATTGAAAAGTGCTGAAAACCCAGCCCTTGAAATCGTTTTTTCCAATACAACAGAAGTCGGCATCGTCATGAGTGAGGACCGTATCAATGATACACCTCCGGCTTCTTTCCCGGGTAAACTTTTAGCTTTTTTATACCATCGATATAGCTATTTCAATGGTGATCAAGGCAAAGGTCTAACAGTGGTTCCCACAGAACTAATTACCGACAATGGTAGCAAACTACAAACCATCGTTTATGATCTGGCCAAGCTGAACGGGCTTCCAACAGCATTTATCGACTGGCTAACAATGGCCAATGATTTTTGTAACACCTTGGTTGACCGCATCGTACCAGGAGCTCTACCTCCAGTCGACTATGCAAAAACAACCGCACTATTGGGTTATGAGGATCAACTGATGATCATGGCAGAGCCATTCCGCCTGTGGGCAATAGAAACGTCTTCTGACCGTGTACGACAAAGGCTATCTTTCGCACTTGCCGATCCAAATGTACTGCTTGTCCCCTCTATTGAAAAATACAAAGAAATTAAACTTCGGCTGCTCAATGGCACACATACCTTGAGCTGTGCTGTCGCTCTTTTATCTGGGTTCAAAACCGTAAAAGAAGCCATGCAAAATGCATCATTCAATCGTTTTATAAAAAAATTGATGCAAGAGGAAATCGGTCAGTCAATCTTAAGTGATCAGATTATCGCCAAAGATATCAATGATTTTTCATTAAAAGTTATCGACCGTTTCGCTAATCCATATCTCGAACATAAATGGGAATCGATCGCCTTGAACTATACTTCTAAAATGGCTATGCGCAATATTCCCTTGCTAGAAAAATGGTATGCCAGGACAAGTGAGGTTCCCCAGTTTTTTAGCCTGGGATTTGCAGCTTATCTCTATTTCTTAAAATCACAACGAAAAGAGGGCAATTATTATAGGGCTATCGATGGACGGGAAATCCAGCTTCAGGACGAATCCGCTTCCCTACTATACAATGCCTGGCAACAGCCTGATACGGTAGTACATACTATACTTTCAGATATCAGCTTATGGGGCTGTGATTTAACAAAATTCCCGAACTTTGAACAAGATGTCGCCCAGAAATTAGATCAGATCATTCAAGATGGGACAATCAAATCCCTAATAGTTTTGGAGCATGAAAAATAAAGTATTAAAAATCCACCCGAAAGACAATGTCTTGGTGGCACTGCAAGATTTGAATAAAGGCGATGCAATTGCCTTCGAAGGAAAGCATTACATTCTTCAAGAAGATATTCCTGCCAAACATAAGTTTTTTATGCAGGATATGCAATTTGGTGATGAAATTCGTATGTATGGCGTTCTTGTGGGGAAAGCTCAGTTTGATATTCCAGAGGGAAGTATCATGAATACCGACAATACAAAACATGCCGTCGAACCTTATCACTTCAGACCTTCGCATTATCACTGGGAAAAACCGGATATCTCAAAATTTGAAAACCGAACATTCAATGGTTATCTTCGTAAAGATGGCCGCGTAGGAACTGCAAATTATTGGCTATTTATCCCTACTGTATTTTGTGAGAACCGCAACCTGGACGTCATTAAAGAAGCGTTGTATAATGAGCTTGGTTACTCTGTAACCGACAAGTACAAAAATTTCACTCATCAGTTGCTAAAAGCCTATGAAAAAGGAGAAGCCTTAGACACTTCTTCGCTGACGCAATTAAATAGTGTCACAGATCAGAGTAACCGCATTTTCAAGAACGTAGATGGCATCAAATTTTTAAATCACCAGGGTGGTTGTGGAGGCATCCGTCAAGACGCGGCAGTATTAAGTAAACTGTTAGCGGCCTATGCTGATCACCCCAATGTTGCTGGCGTTACAGTATTAAGTTTGGGCTGTCAAAACTTACAGCTTACGGACTTAATCAACGATATAAAACTGCGAAATCCGGATTTTGACAAACCTTTATATGTATTTGAACAGCAACAGTCTAAAAGTGAGGAGCTGCTGATCAAGGAAGCTATATTACAAACTTTCATTGGGCTCACACAAATCGATAAATTTTCAAGAGTACCTGTACCATTGAATAAACTGACCCTTGGGGTAAAGTGCGGTGGAAGTGATGGCTTCAGTGGTATTTCTGCCAACCCAGCCGTAGGCTATACTGCAGATCTACTCGTTGCCTTGGGGGGGAAAGTGCTGTTGGCCGAATTCCCAGAATTATGTGGTGCCGAACAGAATTTGATAGACCGCACATTAGATCCACAGGCGGCAAATAAATTCATTGACTTAATGACGGCTTATAGCAGTGCCGCTGAGGCTGTTGGATCAGGTTTTTATATGAACCCATCGCCCGGAAATATTCGTGATGGTCTGATTACCGATGCCATAAAAAGTAATGGTGCTGCCAAAAAAGGGGGAACTTCACCCGTTGTTGATGTATTGGATTATACTGAAGAGGCCACAAAACCAGGGCTCAACCTTGTATGTACACCCGGCAATGATGTAGAAGCAACAACAGGTAAAGCGGCTGCAGGAGCAACACTTATCTTATTTACTACTGGTCTCGGTACACCAACGGGCAACCCTGTTTGTCCTGTCATTAAAGTTGCCACAAATAATGTTTTGGCACAGCGAATGGCGGATATCATTGATATCAATACTGGACCTATTATTGATGGCGAAAAATCCATTCATGAAATGGGGGAAGATATATTAGAATATTGTATCCGCGCAGCCAGTGGTGAGATTATCCCTAAGGCTGTATTATTGAACCAAGACGATTTCATTCCTTGGAAACGAGGTGTAAGCTTATAAAATTAGTAATTACTATGAAAACTTTTTTAGACGACAATTTTTTATTGAGCACGCAGACAGCAGAAAAGCTGTATCATAATTATTCAAAGCATTTGCCGATCATTGATTACCATAATCACTTGATTCCGGAACAAATTGCAAACGATGTCAAATTTGACAATATCAGTCAGGTTTGGCTTCATGGCGATCATTATAAATGGCGTGCTATGCGCGCAAATGGTGTTCAGGAACGCTATATCACTGGTGATGCCTCAGATGAAGAAAAATTCCTCAAATGGGCAGAGACTGTCCCTTATACTTTACGAAATCCCCTTTATCACTGGACACACCTCGAATTACAGCGCTATTTTGGGATTACAGATCTGCTGTCACCAAAAACAGCTGCTAAAATATATGCTGAGACGGGGAATAAACTTAATCAGGACAGTCATTCGGTCCGGGGATTGCTTAAAATGATGAATGTGGAAGTAGTATGCACCACGGATGATCCCATTGATAGCCTGGAATACCACCAACAATTTGCCAAAGAAAAAGAATCATTTCAGATGCTTCCAGCATTTCGTCCTGATAAGGCGATGAACTCGGATGACCTTACTGCACTTAATCAATATATTGATAAACTCGAAGAAGTCAGCAATAGCCAAATCAGCAGTTTCGCTGACTATCTTAAAGCTCTCAAATCAAGACACGATTTCTTTGCCGCAAATGGATGTAAAGTATCTGATCACGGACTGGAACAAATCTATGCTGAAGATTATACTGTACAGGAGGTCACAGCAATCTTTGATAAGATTAGGACCAATAAAGAAATTTCTTACACCGAAAGCCTGAAATTCAAATCAGCTATGTTAATCTATTTTGCAGAGTGGGATCATGAAAAGGGCTGGGTGCAACAATACCATCTTGGTGCTTTACGCAATAATAATGCCCGCATGCTACGTCTCAATGGCCCCGATACCGGTTGGGATTCCATCGGCGATTTTAGCCAGGCACGTACATTGTCAAAATTTTTGAATAAATTAGACAACCAAGATAAGCTGACCAAGACAATTTTGTATAATCTCAACCCAGCAGATAATGAACTTATCGCAACGATGATCGGCAATTTCAATGATGGTTCTATTAAAGGAAAGATTCAGTTTGGTTCGGCATGGTGGTTCCTGGATCAAAAAGACGGTATGACCAAGCAGATCAATGCCTTGTCAAATATGGGTTTGCTCAGCCGGCTTGTAGGTATGTTGACAGACTCGAGAAGCTTTCTCTCCTTCCCAAGACATGAATATTTCCGAAGGTTAGTGGCCGACATTTTTGGACAGGACATCGAAAATGGTGAAATACCAAATGATATCGAATGGGTAGGGAAAATCATACAAGATATCAGTTATAACAATGCAAAAGAATATTTCGAATTTTAATGAAAATGCAAGGTAAAGTATTAAGTTTCGGTGAGTTGTTGTTGCGGATCTGTCCTGATATAGAACAAGATTGGGTTCAGCAACATCAGTTGCCATTCTATGTCGGCGGAGCAGAATTGAATGTCGCCACTGCATTGGCCTTATGGAATGTACCTTCTTCTTATTTGTCGGCCATTCCGCAAAACGCAATTTGTACGGGAATTGATCAATATTTACAGCAGAAAAATATAGACACCTCAGCTATGCTATGGACTGGGGACAGATTAGGCATTTATTACCTTCCCAAAGGAAAGGACTTGAAAAATGCCGGTGTTATTTACGATCGGGCCAACACCTCTTATGCACAACTTAAAGTAGGGGACATTGATTGGGACATAATTTTTGATGATGTCAAATGGTTTCATTTCTCTGCAATTTGCCCAGCCATCAGCCAGGACATTGCTGAACTTTGCCTACAGGCTGTTCAAAAAGCACAGGCAAAAGGGATCTTTGTCTCCCTTGATCTTAATTATAGGGCAAAATTGTGGAAATATGGCAAATCCCCCAGAGATATCATGCCCAAAATCGCGGCGCATTGCAACCTGATCATGGGCAATATATGGGCTGCACATATGATGCTGGGCACAGAAATCGACGAACAATTCTTAACCCATTCATCTGGATATCAAGAAGAAGAGTTACTACAACAGGCAGAAAAAACAAGTAGAGAAATTATTGCGAAAAATCCACTTTGTCAATATGTGGCCAATACTTTCCGCTTTGACTATCAAAATAAAGGTATTTCATATTATACCACCTTATTTGACAAGGATAATTTAATCAAATCAACAGAATATGTTGCTGAGGAGATCTTGGATAAGGTAGGGAGCGGCGATTGTTTCATGGCAGGACTGATTTATGGCCTGTACTCCAACCTTTCACCAAAGGAAACCCTGGAATTTGCCACCCTTGCAGCCTTTGATAAGTTATTTATTGCCAGTGATGCAACAACGAGTACAGTGGAAGATATAAAAAATAGAATGACAGCATGAGTTTGAAAGATAAAGTATTAGCAAAAATTATAGAACAAGGAACACTCCCTTTGTTTTTCCATTCCAATAAAGAGGAGAGTATTGACATTCTCCGCACATTATACCGAGCAGGCATACGTGTCTTCGAATTTACCAACAGGGGACCAGAGGCATTTGATGTCTTCAAAAGCTTGGTTTTGGCAAGAGATATGGAGATGCCGGATCTATATCTTGGAATTGGTACCATCAAATCTGTTGAAGATGCGCAGAAATTTCTTCAAATTGGTGCAGATTTCATCGTAGCTCCACTAGTGAACCCCGCAGTCGGAGCACTGGTCCATCAGCAAGATAAACTATGGATTCCTGGCTGTATGACTCCAACAGAAATCTATACAGCACAGCAACAAGATGCAGCATTGATTAAGTTATTCCCTGCAAATATATTAGGGCCGGCATTTATGTCCGCCATACGAGAACTTTTTAAAGACCAGAAATTTATGCCTACGGGAGGTGTAGAAATTGAAATGGAAAATCTAAAAGCTTGGTTTAAATCTGGCGTATGCGCCGTCGGAATGGGGAGCAAGCTTATTGATCCAAAAAATACAGTCAACTTATTCGAAAACACCAAACTAGCACTCGAATTCGTTTCAAAAGCACGATAAACAATAACAATAAACGATTAAACCCATTATGATTAACACAGAGAAAAAGGGTAATTACCGTTGGGTAATATGTTCCCTCCTATTTTTTGCGACGACAATCAACTATTTGGACCGTCAAGTACTTTCATTGACCTGGAAAGACTTTATCGTTCCTGAATTTCATTGGTCCAATACAGACTATGGTAATATTACGGCGCTATTTTCTATCTTTTATGCTGTCAGTATGCTTTTCGCAGGTCGTTTTGTAGACTGGCTAGACACTAAAAAAGGTTTTTTATGGGCTATCGGAATCTGGTCGGTGGGTGCCATACTACATGCATTTTGTGGCATAGCAACTTCAGGTATTGTTGCCGGACAATGGTTTGTAGGTTTTGAAGGAGCAAAAGAAGCTATTTCTCATGTTAATAATGCCGGTTTGATCATTAGTGTCAGCGTTAACCTTTTCATTTTCGCACGCTTTATTTTAGCAGTTGGCGAAGCCGGAAATTTTCCTGCGGCAATCAAGACTACAGCAGAATATTTTCCTAAAAAGGATCGTGCCTTGGCAACAAGTATTTTCAATTCAGGTGCAACAATTGGGGCATTAGCCGCCCCATTGACTATCCCTATCATCGCGTCACATTGGGGCTGGGAGATGTCCTTTATTATTATTGGAGCCCTGGGTTTCGTTTGGATGGGATTCTGGATTTTTCTCTACAAAAAACCACATGAAAACCCGAAAGTAAATGCTGCCGAACTGGCTTATATCCATCAAGATGACCATGAACATGAACCACAGGTCACTCAAACTGAAGCTACAAAACTTCCCAAAACAACAATATCTGAATGCTTGCGCTATAAGCAAACCTGGGCGTTTGCCTTTGGGAAATTCATGACAGATGGTGTCTGGTGGTTTTTCTTGTTCTGGATGCCGGCTTATCTTTCCTCCGTCTATGATATTAAATCTTCAGATACGGAAGGACAACTGGCTATATTTGTTTTATATGCTATTACGATGTTATCCATATATGGCGGTTGGCTGCCAACCTATTTTGTTGATAAAAAAGGGATGAATGCATATGAAGGCCGTATGAAAGCCATGCTATTATTTGCTTTTGTACCCTTGGTCGTCCTATTTGCACAGCCCCTTGGCCATATCTCCTATTGGATTCCAGTCATTTTAATTGGTTTTGCAGGTGCTGCACACCAATCTTGGTCAGCAAATATCTTTTCAACCGTGGGAGATTCTTTTCCAAAACGTTCTATAGCAACTGTGACGGGAATTGGTGGCCTTGCTGGTGGCCTTGGTGCTTTTGTAATCAATAAAACATCCGGTTGGCTGTTTGATTATGCCAAAGAAACGCAAATGAATTTTATGGGATTTAAAGGTGAAGAAGCAGGCTATTTTATTATTTTCTCCTTTTGTGCCATCGCCTACTTAATTGCATGGATCGTAATGAAAGCGCTTGTACCTAAACTTATTTTAATAAAAAATTAACAAATATTGCAAAATTTGTAGTATATTAGCAACATCTTTATAAATATCAATCTAAACCATTTTTAAAACAATGAGCTTAAACTTAGAAGGTATCTTCTACGAGGAGAAAGACATTCCCGCAGAATTTACGCTCGACGAGCAGGTCGACCAGAGAGAGTTCCTGTCTAATGGAGAAATGATTTCTTGGACGGGTCAGGTAAACGAAGTATTCTCACCAATTTGTGTGAAAACAAAGGATGGTTTGAAGCGAAAACGCATTGGTAGCTTCCCTGTTTGTACTGAAAAAGAATCCACAGAAGCTCTAGATGCTGCTGTAAAAGCATACGACAACGGACGTGGAGAATGGCCAACAATGAGTGTTGCCGATCGGATTACCTGTGTTGAAAATTTCACACAAAAGATGATTGCCAAAAAGGACATTGTTGTCAAGCTTATCATGTGGGAAATCGGCAAATCTTATGCTGATTCTGTCAAAGAATTTGATCGTACAGTAGAATACATTTATGCGACTATAGACGCATTGAAAGATATCGATCGCGATTCCTCCCGTTTTCAAGTTGAACAAGGAATTATTGCGCAAATCAGAAGATCTCCTCTTGGCGTCGTCTTATGTATGGGGCCCTTTAACTACCCATTGAATGAAACGTTTACAACATTGATCCCGGCATTGATCATGGGAAATACCATGTTGTTCAAACCACCAAAACATGGTACTTTATTGCATTACCCTTTATTGGAGGCTTTTAGAACAAGCTTTCCGAAAGGTGTGGTAAATACAATATATGGTCGTGGAAACAAGATTGTTCCAAGTTTGATGCAATCCGGAAAGATCAATGTATTGACCTTAATTGGCTCGAGCCGTGTTGCCGATGAACTCAAAAAGTTGCATCCCAAAGTTAACCGCTTGCGCGCAATCTTAGGTTTGGACGCTAAAAATGCAGCTATCATTACGAAAGATGCAGACTTAAATTTAGCAGTTTCAGAAACTGTTTTAGGATCACTTTCATTCAATGGCCAACGTTGTACAGCTTTAAAAATTATTTATGTACACCGCAGTCTTGCACAGGAATTCCTAAAACGTCTTTCCGCAGAGGTATCAAAACTAAAATACGGTATGCCTTGGGAAAAAGGAGTTTCTTTGACACCTCTTCCTGAAGTCAACAAACCTGCTTATTTGACAGAATGCATCGAAGATGCTAAGGCATATGGAGCCAAGGTAATTAATGAGCATGGTGGGCAAACCCTGGAATCATTCTTCTATCCAGCCATTGTTTATCCCGTAAATTCACAGATGAAACTTTACCGGGAAGAACAATTTGGTCCAGTCATCCCAGTCGTACCTTTTGATGACCTCGAAGAACCTATTGAGTACCTTATCGGTTCATCACACGGCCAGCAAGTGAGTATCTTCAGTAATAATGCGGCTGTTGTATCTTCTCTGATCGATCCTTTGGTGAACCAAGTAAGCCGCGTCAATATCAACTGTCAATGTCAACGGGGGCCAGATACATTCCCATTCACTGGAAGAAAAGACAGTGCCGAGGGAACATTGTCAGTAGTAGATGCTTTACGCTCTTTCTCAATCCGTTCGTTGGTAGCGACAAAATTTACCGATGAAAACAAGAAACTATTGAATGAGATCGTAAGCGAGAATAAATCAAATTTCTTGAGCACAAAATATATCTTCTAAGAAGATATATATCCTAAAAAACTGTTTGTTGCGGTAAAAACCGCATCAAACAGTTTTTTTTACGGATTCATTGCTTGTCGATCAGCTCGGCTTTAAGTGGAAGTCTCAAAGCCTTGATTCCCTTGGCAACCAAGTCAGCTACTGCGCCAGCTCCAATAGGACTCAGATGTGTATCATCCTGTTTCCCATCCGGATAATTCGGATCCCCTTTTTTGACATACAGAAATAGGTCCTTACTTTTTTCATCACCGTAGCTCGTGAGAAGCTTATTGGTCTCCTCTTCCATATCGATCAAAGGAACATCCATATTTTTTGCAACCTTTCTAGTTACGTCGGGATAATCCCCATGCGTTTTCATCAATACTCCATTTTTGAACTTCCGCCGGGCGATTGGTGTCAAAAGAACAGCTACCCCACCTTTTTTCCGTGTTTCAGTTATATAGAAAATTAAATTTTGTTCAAACTCCATTAAAGAAGTACCGACATTGGGTTTATCCACTTTTTCATCATTGTGTCCAAATTCAATAAAGACATAATCTCCGGCGTCCAGATTTTCAACGATAGGCTTCCAATGATCGACCGTATCCGTGCTATTGCCAATGTCCTGTTTAAAGGATTTGGAACTACGCCCATTCAATGCCCGGTTATCCACTTTCACCGCCGCACTGAATAATTTTGCGAAAGCCATTCCCCACCCGGTTTCTGGAAAAACTCGCTCTTGCTTATTCGCCGCAGTCGAATCACCTATGATATAAATCGTCGTCCGATCATGTGATTTAAAAGCGAATAGAATACTCAATATTGCCATATAGGCCGAAAAAATTTTTAAGTTGGTTATCATACATCAAGTTTACAAAGGATATTTCATTTGTTTATATAGAAGCACAAAAAAGCTATGCAAACGTTGCCGGCAACGTTTGCACAACTCGAAAATTAGGTTTTATAATTTTTTTTGACTAATATTATAGTCTATTTGCCGGTTATGAAATTCGAAAACTATACAATCAAAGACATTGCTAAAGCACTTAATTTATCGACATCAACTATTTCAAGAGCTCTTAGAGATAGTTATGAAATAAGTCCTGAAACGAAAAAGGTTGTATTGGAATATGCTGAGAAGATAAATTATCGGGCCAATCCTATAGCGAGAAGCCTGAAAGAACGTCGAAGTCATTCTATTGGTATTATCGTTAGTGAGATCGCTAATAATTTCTTTTCACAGGTCATCAACGGGGTAGAATCGATTGCTTATGACAAGGATTTTCAGATCATCATTTCGCAGACACACGAGTCCTCCGAAAGAGAGCGCCTCAACGTGGAATACATGACCTCTAGGTCGATAGATGGCCTGTTGATCGCCCTGTCTTCAGAAACCGAGGATATATCCTATCTGCATAAATTAAAGGACCGCGGCTTCCCTATTGTTTTTTTTGACCGGATTCCCCAGCAATTTGACACCTACAAAGTTATTGTCAATAACCAACAAGGTGCGTACGATGCCACACAGCACTTGATCAAACAGGGAAAACACCGGATAGCACATTTGACCAGTTCAAAATCACTGTCCATAACAAAGGACCGACTAGATGGTTACAAAAAAGCGTTGATGGCCAATCATATTGAATTTGACCCGCGTTTGGTCAAATATTGCCAATATGGCGGTCTACACCTGGATGAAATCCAAAAATCCATTGAGGAGCTTGTGCAGGTAGATTTTGATGCTATTTTTATTTCTGGAGACAAATTGACTACAGGATACTTACATATTGTCCAGGGAAGTAATTTTAAGCTGCAAGAAGTTGCAATTGCTGGGTTTACAAATTCAAATGTCGTCGATTTATTTACAAGTAAGGTCACTGCAATCCGTCAACCTGCATTTGAAATGGGAAAAATTGCCACTGAATTACTCATTAAATTGATAGAAGCCAAGCACCCAATTACAGAATTTGAAACACAGATTCTTCCCACGGAGTTAATAAAAAACGATTAAATAATAAAAACCGTAAGGATAGCTTCCTTACGGTTCACGCAAGCGCAACAGCTCGCTACTGAGCCCGCTCCTTTTCCTCGTTGCTGGTATCTTTTTTACGATAATTATTCTTTAAGTTCCCAAATTTATAGGAGTAAGTTAGTCGCACAACCCGACGATCTTGATATTGCCTGATTTTGGAATCAAAAGAACCAAAATTAGTCGTTACATGCTGGTTTCCCGTATTAAAAAGGTCACTAACAGCCAATTTTAAGGAGCTCCGTTGATCTTTAAACGTTTTTGTTGCCCCTACTTCCATATCCCATCGGCCATTTAGATCATACACATTATATTTAAACGGGGAGAAATACCGGATATTTACATTTGCAGAAAGACTTTGTCCCAGTTTCAGGTTATGCATAGAAGTTGCCTGCACAAGAAAGGATTTTCTGTTCACAGGAAAACCTGCGATCATGCCATCAAAATTAAAATAAATTCCGGTGACGTTATTGTTCATGCTCCAGATTTTCCCTATCGAAACAGGGACATTAAGGTTCAGATAAGCGGTTAAGTTTTTTCCTAAATTCTCCCGTATCACCCAAGTCTGATTTTTGATCGAATCCTGGCCCATACTCTCAACAATCGCATCCTTAACATCGTTGATACCAAGTGTTACATTATAACGTTGAAGCATGGTGTAACTCAATGTAAATTCATTCGAAAATTGGGGATTCAAATAAGGATTTCCCCGCTCAAATGTCAACTTGTCAATGAAGTAGTCAAAAGGATTCAATTGCCTATAATTAGGTCGTGTGATTTTCCGAGCATACCCTAAGGAGATCATATGATTCTCATTGAGCGAATAACTTAAGTTTGCGTTTGGAAACAACTTAAAATAACTACGTTTCACCTGCTTATTCAAAGTCAATGAATTACCATCTGAAAAAGTATATTCCCCTCTTAAGCCAGCTTTAAGCGCCCATTTCCCTATACTATTATTATAATCTAAATACCCGGCTGCGATCTGCTCCTTGTAAACAAAATGATTGGTCCGTTGCACATTGTTTGTCCAGGTGTTATTTAAAAAGTCTTCAAATGTAAGGTCATTATCTGAATTCACATTGGAATATTTAGCCCCCATTTCAAGCTTTGACACCTTTGATAAAGGGTGCTCATAATCCAATTTAGCGACATAAATATCGATTCCGATCGGCATGCCACTACGTTGGATTTCTTCTGGAGAAATTGCATGCATGTCAAGATCATAAAATTGATTATGGTAGTTTACCTGTTTGCTGCTCTTAAATTTACTCCAGTCTAAATCCAACGTCAGTTTCCGTCCATTAGAGTCTATTTTAAACTCATTGTTCAGGTTAGCCGAATAACGATCAAACAGCTCTTTGAAAGCAGATGTTGAAACCAGAATCGAATCAAATGCCGTAAAGGATTTCCCAATATTGGTCTTACTGTCATTATCATTATATTCGGTATTATTAGATCCATTAAATTGGACCGTCAAGGTATTCCTTGGAGATGTTTTTTGTTCTACCCCGAAACGATAAGAATGATTCCGTTCTTCTTCATCCAATATTGACTTTTGATTGAAATAAGTTTTTGAGCCTTCATTCTGAATTACTCTGTCCAAATAAAGCTTGCGGTATGCTTTTTCATCAGAATATGCGTAGGATCCAAACACTGTTGTGTTATTCTTTTTATAATTTAATGCTAAAGAGCTGTTTCCCCTGAATTTTTCACCACGTCCTGCCGTTAGGTTAACGGCACCGTTAAATCCTTCCATACGGTTCTTTTTAAGGACAATATTAATCGTTCCAACAGCTCCCTCGGCATCATCTTTTGCGGACCTGCTGGTGATCACTTCGACGGATTTAATCTGGTTTCCATCTGTACTTTTCAGAAAATTCAATAACTGCTCACCTGACATATAAGTCTGCCTTCCATCAATAGTTACCGACACGCCTGACTGCCCCATCAACTGCAGGTTATTATTATTGTCCAAGCTCACACCGGGCGCACGTTGCACGATATCCAATGCATTATTGCCGGCAGCCAGCGGGGAATTTTCTACATTCAGAATTAACTTGCCCGGCTTACTTTCGACCATCGGACGTTTTCCTTCAACAGTAACCTCCTGCAGTTTTCTGTTATCCGCTTTCAGCTGTATCACCTTTCCCTCATAATCAGCCTTACCAATAGTAAAAGAGTCACTTTTACTTGATATATAGCCTACCATTTTGATATCAATGGAGTAAGTTCCGGGATGTACCCCCGAAAATTCATACTCCCCATCTTCATTGGTCACCGCAGCTTTTAAGATTATAGCAGTGTTGGCCTTCATCAGATATGCTGTAGCTAGTGCTAAGGGCAAGTTATCTTCTGACTGAACTTTACCGCTGACCTTTACCTGTGCCTGAGCCCAGGAAACGATCAAAAAATTCAAAAGCAAGAGGTAAAAATATTTTTTCATTAGGATAATTGTTTTTAAATGGCAACAGCTGTCATGATCAAATCATGCTCTCCTTCTGGAGCATTCTTTCCAGATCATGACGGTTTATAAAAGTATTGGCTCGTATAATTTGTCTTCCGCCCTTTCGAGGCGGAAGACTTCATTCGTTGTTATTTCTTTTTTATCTGAACGGAAGCTCCGTCTTTAGCAATATTAATGATCGTATCTCTTCGGATGACAATAGATGTATCATTAATAGCAATCGCATTGCTATCTGCGTCATGGTCTTCGTCATCACTTGATTTTTTTGATGGCAGGGCACATTTAAGCCCAAGTGAGGTCACTACAAACTCAACCTCTTTCACCTCACCTAAATCTTTATTATAACGATCACGGCATTCATAAAATGAGATATCACGCAGTTTATCTTCCAGATTATCATTGATAAGCAGCTTTGTGCCAACAGGCAAAAACAGGGTAACATTTACTTCTTGGTCACGGTAGCGTTCCCCTTCGTTCAATTGGAAAGCATTATCAAAAACCAATGAACTGGTATCCTGTCTTAAAGCATAATTGATTTTAGCAGCCCGGTCAGTCGCTGACTTGTAGGTATTTCCTTTAGCAGAATACTCATATCGTACATAAGGTTCTTGTAAAGAGTCGATACGTTCTATCCGAATATGAATATTACGTCTCAAATAAGAAGAAAAATTCTCGCTTCGTATTCCAAGGCTACTTTTCACACCATTTTTTAACCGTATGACCCTAACATCATTCTCATTCAAATAATAGATCGATTGCTTTTGCAAAGGTTTCTCCTCCACAATGGTACTGGATTCCCGAAATTCCTTCGCGACTGAAGTTGAATAGTAGATAATTCCCCCAATAGATACCAACCAAATCAAAAATAAAGTTGTAGTCAGGTAATTATTCATGGGCTTCTTTTCAAACAACACCCGCAAAAGCAAATAGAACAATCCTGCAAAAGGAATAAACACAGAAAGGAAACCAGCAATCAAAGCAAAAGGAACATCACTTGGATTCATTAAATAGAAAGGACCTGAATCATCCATTACATCTGGAATCACATTCACAATCGCTAAGGCAAAGAAAATCAATCCAATGATTAGTCCGATGAGCGTCAGTCCAACCACAATGACAAAAAATACCCCAATTATTTTAACAATTATTTGAAGTAGTTTGGCGATCCCATCACCTGTACGATCAATCCCCCGAGAAAATGTTTCCTTCACACCGCTCATTTCTTCGTCAAATGAGCGCTTAAAATTATGAATATTGGGCGCTTCACCACGCATCTCCATTTTATCGGCTCTGGTTACAGCTACCGGCATGACAATCCACAAGATCACATACACCAACATGCCTGATCCTCCGATCACAACAAACAACGCAAAAAGTAATCTGACCCATTTAGCCTCAATTCCAAAAAAATGACCGAGACCACTACAAACTCCACTAAAAACCCTATCATCGGGATCTCGCATTAGCTTTTTCCCAACCTTAAAGTCATCTGGATTTGTTTCATGCTGAAAAGAAGTATAGTCTTCCCGGTTCTCAGACTCAAAGTCGCTCACTCTTCCCATTTGATCAATAACAGCATTGACATCTTCCATGTTCAATACTTCCTTACTACCCGCCTGAATCTTTTCAGTGAACATCTCAGCGATACGATTTTCAATATCCTCCAAGATCTCACGGCTGTCCTCTGACTGACCAAAATGCTTTTTTATATCAATCATGTACGAGCGCAGAACCTCATAAGCATCTTCTTCAATATGGAAGACGATACTATTTATGTTGATAATTATTGTCTTATTCATCGTTATTATCTTTAACTGGTTTAGTTGAATCATTGTTCCTACCCACCAACGAAGTGTTTACAGCAAACACCAGTTCATTCCAGGTAACGTCCAATCTTGAGAGGACTTCAAGCCCTTCTTGGGTAATTTCATAATATTTTCTAGGCGGACCTGAAGTAGACTCCTTCCATATGTAGCTCAACAGTCCATTATTTTTTAGACGTGTTAAAAGCGGATATAAGGTTCCTTCCACAACCAATAATTGAGCTTTCTTCAGTTCGCTGATAATATCGGAGGCATAAATTTCTCCTCGAGAAATTATGGATAGGATACAATATTCAAGTATCCCCTTCCTCATTTGGATTTGTGTATTTTCAGCTATCATAACAATACAAAGATATATGTATTTTATGGTACTATGCAATACATAGTACCATATAAAACAAAATATATAGCATAACAATCTAATTATCAGGTGAATAATTTTTTAAATTATATTCATTTCCTTTCTATCAATAAATTTTTGGATATTTATCCCCATGATCAAAATCCTACTGGACTATAAATGGTGTTTTATTTGGGCCATTATAGTCATTATTTTGTGCACTCTCCCAGGCAATAATTTTGATGGAGTTCCGGCTTACCCAGGGATGGACAAGTTGGTTCATTGTGGTATGTTTTTTGTTTTCTGCACACTCATGTACAATGGTGTCATCCAACAATTTAGCGGTAAGCCAACAAAATGGATACCTATTTTTGTCGTAACGATCATGGGGTTCTTATTTGCCGGATTAACGGAACTACTCCAATTATACATTTTCACTTATCGCAGCGGCGATTGGTGGGACTTATTTGCGGATTCCGTAGGTATCGGCATGGCAGGATTTGCGTATCTTTTAAACTATGTCAACAACAGGCGGTACTAAAATGAGCTTCTAACTACCGCTAGCTCATTTTAAGCTCGTGCCAGTGTTGCAATAGACACCCGGCAATCAAATGACTCCAGCAGGGCTAGGGCAGCCGAGCTGATCGTTGCCCCAGTTGTCAGCACATCATCAACAAGTAAAATATGTGTCCCATACGGTATCATGACCGGATTGCAGGCAAAAATATCACTGACATTTTCATACCGTTCGAGCCGTCCCTTACCTGTTTGGCTGCTGGTTGATTTATTGCGGATCAAAAGGTCCTCCCTCAAGGGTATATGCATTGCCCTTGCAATTCCCCGGCCAAAATAGCTGGATTGATTATACCCTCTTTTACGAAGTTTACCAGCATGTAACGGTACAGGAACAATCAAATCAAGGGTTGTATATTTCTCCGCCTCTAAAAGCTTCAAACCGTATTGATAACCGAAATACTCGGCCAGAAATGGTTGTTTATTATATTTAATTTGATAAATCAAGTGTTCCACGCGACTATCTTTCTGCAATAATAAAAAAGAACAAGCTTCTTCGATAGGAACTTTTCCCCAGAGTTGCCTTGCAGTATCATTATCTGAATATTCGTGAAAATTTGTATAAGGTAGATGAAAATCACATTCCACACAAATGCAGCGTTCTTGATATTTTAACACGCAACCGCAGCATCCACATTCTTTTGGAAAAAATATAGATACAAAATCGTCAAAAAGTCTACGTAAATCGGAGCTCATTTGATTAATTCACCTTACCTTAAAGATAGGTACAAATACCCAAATTACACTTCCGACCCTTCTTTTTTCTTTTCTTTAATAGCCAATTGACCACATGCTGCGTCAATATCTTTTCCACGGCTGCGTCTTACATTGGTAATAATCCCCTGGCTTTTGAGATAATTGGCAAAAACATCAATTTTATCTGCTTCTGCATTCAAAAAGTCTGCAAGAGCTATCGGATTATACTCAATTAGATTGACCTTGCAAGGAACATGTTTGCAGAATTTGGCAAGCTCTTGAGCATCTTCCAATTCATCATTGAAATTATTGAATACAATATACTCGAAAGTAATTGGATTCTTGGTTTTAGCGTAAAAGTATTTCAACGATTCGGCCAATGCTTTCAGGGAATTTTGCTCATTAATAGGCATGATCTCATTACGCTTCTTATCATTGGCTGCATGCAACGAAAGCGCCAAGTTAAAACGGACTTGGTCATCCCCCAATTTTTTGATCATTTTTGCAATACCCGCAGTCGAAACAGTAATTCGTTTAGCAGCCATATTGAGGCCATCGGGCGCGGTGATGCGCTCCACAGACTTCATCATATTAGCATAGTTCAATAAAGGTTCTCCCATACCCATATAGACGATATTTGTCAAAGGTTGGCCATAGTTCTCCTCCGCTTGTTTGCTAATTAATACAACCTGATCATAGATTTCATCAGCATTGAGATTACGTTTCCGATCCATATAGCCCGTAGCACAGAATTTACAGGTCAGACTACAGCCGACTTGAGAGCTCACACAGGCAGTCATTCGCTCTGGCGCTGGAATCAATACTCCTTCGATGATATTACCATCATATAGCCTAAAACTACTTTTGATGGTCTTATCTGAGCTGATCTGTGATTCCTTTACTTTTACAGCGTTAATCGTAAAATTCTCTTTCAGTTTTTCACGTAAGGTCTTGCTCAGATTGCTCATCTGATCAAAATCCACACAAGATTTTTCCCAAATCCACTCATAAATCTGCTTTGCACGAAAGCCCTGCTCCCCGAATGCCGTGAGCTGCTCTTTGATCTGATCCAAAGACAAACTCCTGATATCTATTATTTTACTTTTTTCAACCACGGTACAAAGATAAGAATAATTAAGCGACAAAAAATCCCGTTCTAAGGAAATAGAACGGGACAACTGTTATGTATGTGTTTTAAAATAGGTAGATACAAAATCTATTAGCCATGAATGGCTTCTTTATTTCCATATGATTGAATCAATTTGCCTTCAAAATCCAACCATTCTTTCCAACGCTTGTCCACATCAACATCTATGCTATACTGTCGGGCAAAGTTCAAGAATGTGGTATAATGGTTAGCCTCAGATACCATAAGATCATAGTAAAATTTTGCCAGTTCCTTATCTTGAATATTCTGTGACAGCACTCTAAAACGTTCACAGCTACGGGCTTCAATCATTGCTGCAAAAAGCAAGCGATCAATAAAGGCCATATTTCTACTGCCATCTTTTTTAGAAAATTTCATGAGCTGTCCGACATAATCGTCTTTCCGCTCACGCCCAAGCTTATAACCACGTTCTTTGATAATATCGATAACCATCTTGAAATGTTCCATTTCTTCAATAGCTATAGCCGTCAATTCATGGACCAATTCTTCGTGTTCCGAATTGTTGGTAATCAATGATATGGCATTCGATGCCGCTTTCTGTTCACACCACGCATGATCAGTTAGAATTTCCTCCAAATTTCCTTCTGCGATATTTGCCCATCGCGGATCCGTTAATAACTTAAGTCCAAGCATCTTACTCTTCAACTACAATTTACATTCTTTGCAAAGGTAGGGAATATCTGTCCTTAAAAAAAATGACACAATGCTCTTTTAAACGTCTTTATTCAGTACCTTCCGAATTTCCGGAGCTATTTTTTCCCCAAATATTTCAATGGAACGTAACATTTCTCGATGTCCTGGGGCTCCAACGTCCATATGGGCAGAAAAACGCGTCAATCCAAATTTCTCATGGATCGCTAATATTTTATCTACGGCGTAAGCTGCATCCCCAACAATAAGATGCCCTCGCGATGACCTTCCAAAATCATATTGTGTACGTTGATAAGGCGGCCAGCCCCGGCTTGAGCCAATACGGTCCATCTGAGCAGAATAGATTGGATAGTAATAATCCGCAACCTGGGTATTATCATCGCCAAAAAAAGCATGCATATGTACCCCCACCTGAAACTTGGACATATCATGTCCATTATCTTCGTAGGCTTGGCGATACATTTCAAATAAGTGATCAAAGCTCTCGTACATACCTCCAATGATCGCAAACATAACAGGTAAGCCTAATTTTCCGGCACGGATAACTGATGAAGTGGTACCGCCAACCGCAACCCATATCGGCAAAGATCCTTGTTTAGGCCGTGGAAATACCTCTTGATTAATCAAAGGAGCTCGAAAATTTCCGCGCCAGGTTATTGGATTTTGTTTGTTCAGTCGAAGCAACAATTCCAGCTTCTCCTCAAACAAATCGGAATAATCCTTCAAGTCATACCCAAATAGTGGAAATGATTCAATAAAAGATCCCCTTCCCGCCATCAATTCCGCCCGTCCATCAGACAGAAGATCTACCGTGGCAAAGTCCTGAAACAATTTAACTGGGTCAGCAGAACTCAGTACCGACACGGCACTGCCCAGCTTAATATTTTTGGTCACTGTAGCAGCTGCAGCTAATACAATTTCTGGAGCCGCAACAGCATAATCTGCACGATGATGTTCTCCTATCCCAAAAAAATCCAATCCAACCTGATCCATCAGCTTGACCTCTTCAATGATTTCTTTCATCCTATCTTGAGGTACTTGGATCTGCCCAGTAATGGGGTCAATCCGAGAGTCACCAAACATTCCTATTCCTAATTCCATACATATTTTATTTTAATTCAATCAAAAATACCATCTTCTTTTTTCAAATTATTTGATCTAGGACAAGAAATCATGGAGCGCTATTTATCATTCGGTTTCATCACTTTAATTAACGCCGCCGGAAGCTGTATAAGATCAAAATCATTATCAAAGATGAGGTATTTACTCTCCCAAAATGTTGCGTATTTCTCTTTAAAATCACGCAAGCTCTGAAAACGTTTAAAATTCCCCAATCTTGCCGAAGCAAATTTCATGATCTTTTCCGCAGGGCTATCTGTTGTTCCCAGTCCGGTCATTGGCACCATCCCAAGATTCAGATAACTGTAATGTTTCGCTTTCCCGTAAGCAATCAGTGCGACAATTAAGGCATCCATACTTCCTCCGGGGGCATCAGGTGATTTTCGAATCATATCATAGGTACACTCATCTTTAGCATAATCTGGAATGACATTTAGAAAGCCCACAATTTTTTCTGTTTTATCCTTTAACACAATAATATCTTGCGAAGCAAGTGCTATCTCATCAAATCCCCCTTGAGCAAAAACCATTTCCTTCTTATTAAACGCGCTTAGCCATTCTTCAGAAACTCTTCGAAGTTCCCGAAGAACCTCAGTCTTCTGAGGGGCTTTCAGCACCATTGTTGCAAATCCTTTTTTTTGAATCATATTCAACCCGTTCCGCAAGGACTTTCGATCCCGACCATCCAGCTTAAAGGTTTCCAACTCCAATATCGCCTCTTGTCCAATGATTATTTTTTGTTTATGAAGAGCCGAAAAATGGACTAAACTATTTTCATCAACACGATAATAAATAGCTTTCAATCCATTTGTATAACAATACCGGTCAAATTCCCGGATAAGCTCCTCCTTGTCCTCCGGCTCACAGACAGGCTCATCCAATACTACCGCAAACTCATTGGCCAATCGATAAGCCGTAAATCCTTCCGAAACTTCCGAAAAAAAGAGTGACTTATCCTTCCCTAATTTAAAGAAATCCATTGGAGATTGCCCAAACTCCATCAATAGCTGCTGAGCCCTTGCAAATTCAGATCCGTCAGCATCTTCATCGTTGATTAAACGGGGGCGAGCCAGTGCATAAATTAAAAGTAACCAGCAAAAAAGCCCCAATACCTGAGTAATGCGCAAAAACTCCTGGCCAAAGCTGGTTTTTGGCATCAGCTCATCATCGGCAAATAACAAAAAGCTTCTCGCCGTGTGATAGATCGATTGCCGCCATGTAAACTCAACACCAAAATGCTGTTTATCGATAAAATAAAAGCTCAAAGCATCAAACAGACATACGCCAAACATAGCAAAGACAAAAGTTACAAACCCAATCCTAACCCAACGGATATTGCTTTTGATACGATATTGCTTATAGTTTATCGCTAATAAGGTCAGTGTAAACAACGCTATTGAAGCTTCTTCATAATCCAGGGCCTTAAATACATGTCCGAAAAGTGACAGTACACTGAACACAATGGCTATCCAAAATGCAATCCGAAAACCTTTGATCAGATAAGCTGCAGTAACCAGAAGCCCCACGCCCAAAACCAATACCATAAATTTAGACGCATGAATTGTTTCTGCAGGCAAATAAAAACGGTCTAATTTCATACGTTCTGCCAATGGTGGCGTCAATACCGATACAAGATTGACCATTCCCAAAAAGAAGATCAGTAATGCGGGCCCTATCCGTGCCAAAAGCTGCTTCCCACGCCAAGCGAAAGCAAGCAGCCCCAAAAGTAAAGGGAGCCAAAACTCAAATGTACGGTACAGCATGGTAATCCCCAGTCCCTCAGCTTGAGAATAACCATATGCCTTGAAAATATAGAGCATGGTTAACTCTACTGCTCCCAGCCCCCTAAGAAAAGGGGAAACAATCATTAATACAACTGAAACAGTATATGCTATTGCGGCAGCTTCGAAAGAATGGTCCAGCCCTAAAGCATACATACTTACAAAAGCGTGGGCTATACCACAACACTCCACGACCGTTGAAACGACCATAGTCCCCAATAGATACTTCAGCTTCACTTCTCCAGAAAATATCTCATCGATATTAGAAGCTACTGCTGGGAACTTTGACTCCACCCACCGATAGATTCCCCGATGGGAACGAAATGACCATACAAATCCAAATACAGTCCCCAAAAGCAGCCCCAAAATCAGTAATGATATCCATGCATCGCCAAAATTCTTGTTATTCCAGACCGTATATAATATCACGGGGACCCCGATCAAAAATACTGTAAGAAGACCAACATAACCATATATTGCGCCAGCCTGATGAATCTGTGTTGTACTCAAGTTTCTTTTACGTAACTGCGTCGTTGTATAAGCAAGGGAACTGATACCACCGGCTGGAAGAAATACACTAAGCAAGTTTCGTTTCAGAAAAAGGTCTATTGCTATTGACAAATTGATCGAAAGTCCAATTGCCTTGAAGCTTTGTATGTACATCAACCCCTGCAAGAAGATGTACAAAATAGTGATCCCCAATCCCACCATGACCCAGGTCAAATCAGCCATCCTTAATTGGGGGAGGATAGCCCCCAGCTCCTTTCGTTCATTTCTGAAAAACACAAAGGCCAATAAAATGACCAATATTGCTATCAGTTCCTTCCAATAGGTCTTGGGTGAAAAATGTCGGATTCGCTGAACAATAGTTTTGCCCATATGATCGTTTAATGATTAATAACCTTAAAGTATATTATAAACACCCAATAAAGCTAATCGTTTGAAAATGACAAATTGTTAAGTTTTCATCAATTCTTTTGACATTAATCAGTAATTTTCCGCCATGAAAGAGAAAAAGGTTTTGTTCATAGGACTAGTGTGGCCAGAGCCAACATCTTCTGCGGCCGGTTTTAGAATGATGCAGTTGATCGACACTTTCATCAACCGGTCTTATCAGGTTACCTTTGCCTCTGCTGCTGCTAAATCACCTTATAGTGCAACATTAAAAGCAAGTGGTGTCCATGAGCAAGCTATTGAACTGAATAGCGCAAGTTTTGATTCATTTATCGCTGATCTTCAACCTGATATTGTTATTTTCGACCGTTTTATGGTTGAAGAACAATATGGCTGGCGGGTCGCCCAGCAATGCCCGGATGCACTCCGTATTCTCGATACGGAAGACCTTCATCTCTTAAGACAGGCAAGACATACCTGTATCAAAAATAAGGACGATTTTTCTTTCCAAGAATTATTTACAGACACCGCAAAAAGAGAGATTGCTTCCATCCTTCGTTGTGATCTTTCATTAATCATTTCCGAATCCGAAATGAGAATCCTGACGCAAATATTCAGAATCTCACCCGATATACTATATTACCTACCGTTTCTTGAGAATGAAATTACTGCCGAGCAAATAGAAACTTGGAAACCTTTTGAGAAACGAAAAGACCTTTTATTTATTGGCAATTTTATCCATGAACCTAACTGGCATACCGTCCAATACCTAAAGAACCAGATTTGGCCCAGGCTCCGTAAGTTATTACCAAAAGTAGAATTGCATATTTATGGGGCATATGCAACGCAGAAAGTACTTCAACTAAACAATCCCAAGGAAAATTTCTACATTAAAGGCCGGGCCGAGTCAGCACATCTCACGATGGAAAACTACAGGGTGTTGGTCGCTCCGATTCAGTTTGGCGCAGGAGTAAAGGGGAAATTTATTGATGCCATGCAAACCGGAACTCCATCAGTCACGACGACTATTGGGGCTGAGGCCATGAAAGGCAACCTAACATGGAATGGTTTTATTGAAGATGACCCCGACACTTTCTGTCGGAAAACAATGGATCTATATGATGATGAGATCGTCTGGAAAACAGCACAGAACAACGGTATCCGTATCATCAATGAACGTTATGAAAAGCGAAAGTATCAAGCCGATTTCATGACAAACTTATCCCTATTAAAAGCGCAGATCGATAAACACAGACAGCAGAACTTTATTAGCCAGATCCTGTTGCACCATACTTTACAAAGTACTAAATATATGTCCTTATGGATTGAAGAAAAAAATAAACAGCAGCATATTTAATCTACCTCACGCCACCAAGGAGCATATACAGTATCTAATTTATTCAAATAGACCAGTTCTCCCAACTGGGGGGTTATGACTGCTATATGCTCTTTATTTGCGATCTCGTAAAATTTCTCCATCGGCTCCTTCCAGCCATGCATAGCTAAGGCAAATTTCGAAGAATGGATAGGCAAAGTGACTTTAGCTTGCAGATCTTTTATCTCAGCGCCCCATTCTTCAGGCAAAGAATGAATGTAGTGCCAAGCATCATTGTATTGCCCACTTTCTAAAACAGCTAGGTCAAACGGGCCAAATTGTTCACCTATGGTTTTAAAATGCTTTCCATAACCACTATCCCCTCCTAGAAAAAGATTATACTTTAGGGTTTTTAGCACAAAAGACGTCCATAAGGTATTATTTCTAGTAAAACGTCTTCCCGAAAAGTGTCTTGCTGGGGTAAAGGTAACCTCAAAACCAGGAGCAAGCTTCATCTGGTCATACCAGTCTCCTTCAATAATTTGATCCGGACTATAGCCCCAGGATTCAAAATGTGCCCCCACACCCAGCCCACAAACAACATGCCCAACTTGATCTTTCAATTTCACCACTGTTTCATAATCAAGATGATCATAATGATCATGTGAGATCAACAGATAATCAATCTTGGGAAAGTCCAAAGCAGTATAATCCACTGTCATTTTGAAAGCTTGGTTACTTCCCGGTATTGGTGAAGCATTTTCGCTGAAGACGGGGTCTACCAAAATTAATTTGCCATCAATCTGTAATAAATAAGATGAGTGCCCAAACCAGATGATCAGATCTTCTTTAGGTAAGTTGCTTAAATCGCATCGTTTGCTGGGCAATGGGTTCAGCGGTTTCAAACCTGGCGTTTTCTTAAAAAGGAAATCCCACATCAAAGTGACTACATTAACATCGCTCTTTAAAGATGGCGTAACCTCCAGGTTATGAAAAACACCATTTCTGAAATTTGGCGATTGCTTCATACGTTCCAGTCGCGCTCCTTTAAAACTTCCGCCAAACATGGGATGAACAAAATAATAGAGTATCCCACTGATCATAACAATCACCAGAAGCCCTAAAACCATCCATGCCATGCTCTTCATTAAAATTTATTCTTCCACATCATAGATTCAACAGGGCGGATCGTCTTACCGTTATACTTCGCATTGCCTTTCGTATTATAAAACGTCTCGATCTCTCCTTCAACCGAGAAATAGATCAGCTGTCCAATCGGCATTCCGGCATATACTCTGACCGGCTGAGCAACAGAAATCTCCAGGGTCCAGGTATTGCAAAAGCCAACATCTCCTTTCCCTGCTGTTGCATGGATGTCTATGCCTAAACGCCCAGTGCTGGATTTCCCCTCCAAAAAGGGGACATGTTTATGTGTCTCTGTATATTCCAGCGTAACCCCCAAATACAATGTATTCGGTTCCAGTACAAAACCTTCTTCCGGAATTTCAAAATGATGGATTTCATTATGTTGCCTCGCGTCCAATACGCGATCTGCGTAGGTTGCTAAATATTTTCCCAGGTGCACATCATAGGAATTTGTTCCAAGGCACTTGCGATCAAACGGATGAATGACTATACTGCCATTTTCAATCTCTTCAAGAATTCTTTTATCAGATAAAATCATGTGTATCAAATATAACAAAAGCACCAGGCAATGCTATTCAAAGTCAAAAGTACGGTTCTCCTGCAAATTTTACCTCATTTTTTTTTCGAAAGTAGATCTGTGATAATCAAGTGTCTCTTTGCTGCAATATAAAGGAGAATATTTCGCTCGGCTCGGCAGGGCAATAAGCCAAATCTTATTCTATTCATATTATTAAATCCGGTCAATTCCTGCACATCACAGGGTAGTATCGCTCAAAATCTTGGCTTATGGCATTTTAAAAGAACCCGCACCTTTGATGGTGAAAGTTCCGTTTATAATCGTATAATAATTTGCAATTTGTTTTTTAAATTTGAGTATGAGTCTAGTGTATTTACGTGAAATAGATAACCAAACCAAATTTGCGATTTGGCGCATTGAAGAATCGGATGATGATTTATTGTCCAAGCTTCAATTGGATGAACGTGAAAAAGCTAAATTAGGCTCCTTTAATAAAGGCAAGCGAAGGTTACATTGGCTGGCGACACGCGTCCTTTTGCGGACACTTTTAAATACAACACATTATATCGAATGCCCCTCCGATGCAAATGGCAAACCCTATCTCGCCAATTTTCCACAGAAGATATCCTTGTCCCATTCTTTTGATTATGCTGCAGCCATGATCAGTACAAAAGGAGAAGTCGGCATTGACATGGAAATTATCAAAACAAAAGTGGAACGCATCCAGCATAAATTTTTAAAACCCCTTGAACTAGATTTCATTGCCAAAGATCATTCACGTTACGAGCAGTTATATGCCTGTTGGTGCGCCAAAGAAGCGATCTATAAACTGCAAGGGAATTCAGGTGTATCATTTCTACATAACATGACTATCCTCCCTTTTGACTACCAAAAACAAGGTGTATTGAAACTAGTGCTCGAAAATAACCAAAGCCAATGTACATTCGAAGTACATTATGAGAAGTTCAATGAATATATGCTTGCATACGCAGTAGAATAAGCATTTTTAAAAAATAATTTTTCTCAATTTCAATGCATTAGCGATCAGACACAACTTTTTTTTTGCACTTTTTAAAAAAGCTTCTATATTTGCAGCATTGAAAAGAAAATGGCCCGTTCGTCTAGGGGTTAGGACGCAAGATTTTCATTCTTGAAACAGGGGTTCGATTCCCCTACGGGCTACAGAAAGGCATCATAGAGAGCCAATAAGATTCAAAACCGCACTTAATTATATTAAGTGCGGTTTTTTGTTTTATGGGTTTCTTTGCGATTCTCGAAAATTGATCCAAAAGAACCCGGCAAGAGCCCCTGAAAATTTCTCCCGGTACGCCTTATTTGGTGTTTTGTTGTATTATTTTAACCTTTTTAAACCACGACCAGCATGTTACTATATGAGATTGTGCCCGGCATTTATACTCGTATTTTGTAACTGATGATAAGCCTGTGTGTCGTCCTTTTATAGGTTTACAGATTGTCCGACACTGAAAAAAGGTTACAATTTTTGAGTGATGAAAATTTAGATATTTTTAGGCCTAATTTGGTTTAACAATTTAAAACCATCTAATTGAATTATTCTGCACAATAAAAGGTCTACAGTTCTCTATTTTATTGTCCCGATGTTTGATTAGATATTGAATTATGAGGTACATTTAAAAATTTAATATTTCCATTCAATGCTTTCGCGGTACTATATCGTATTTTTTATTTGTTATATTTAAATGCACATCCAGAACATCAACATGTTCGTTAGTAACATTCGAGTCTTTCAATGCTGAAGATAGTAGTACTGGATATAAAGGCATTACACCAGACTTTATTATTAATGAATCTATAGATAAAGACTTTGGCGATATTGATGAAAGCTTACTAAATGGTGCTCTTTCAATAATGTTCAATGATAAAAGAAATAGTGTGAAAAAAAAAACAATCAAGTCATCTATTTGGAAATCAACCACTATCTGGATGTATTAAAATCAACAATTTAATTCTTAATCAACTATAAATTTCTGTTTATGAATCAGTCAAGGATCTATAGTCAAAAATTCCTTCAATCGTGGATTTGGATTGGTCTTCTTATTTCTACAATTATTTTTTCTTTTGTTTTTTATTCAGCAATAAAGAAAGGTGATGAGATATTTTGGTTAATATATTTGTCGGTGATAGCAGTAGCTATTCTCTCCGTTTTTATCATATTCCTTTTCGGTAAGCTGCAAATCAATCTTATCGGAGAAAACTTCTATTATCGATTTATTCCATTTCATTTCAGATGGAAATGCATTCCTCTAAATCAAATTATTGATGTTTCAGTAATAAAATTTGATGCGATAAGCGATTTTGGTGGGTGGGGTTTAAGAAAGGAAAAAAATGGAATAAAAGCGCTAATAATAAATGGGGATATGGGTATAAAAATTGATCTTAACACTGGAAAGAGCATGATTTTCGGAATTCAAAATGAAGAGATTGCCTTTTCTCTAATAAAAGAAATTAAAGAAAATAGGAACCTTACTTCAAATTAGGAAATTGAAAGATTAGCCATTGGAGATTGATGCAGCCGAATCTTGAATATTAACAGCAAAGTTTAGGATTTTTAAACTAGTTAATATGAAAATCTATGGATATTGACGTTCTAGAGAAGATCTTTCTGTTCCATCTACATTTGTATTTGGTACTTAAATCTCTTATCTTTAGATATAAAGCACTTGCAGCTAAAACATATATCAAACCAGTGAGTTATTCGGGGAGTAGGGAAATAGAAGGTTTGTAAATAACTGATAAATAGATTGATGCAAGTAGGGTTCGATTCCCCTACGGGCTACTGAATTAATAATTAAAAGACCTGCAAATATTTGCAGGTCTTTTTTAGTTTTCTGTATCCATTCTTCCATAAGACTGTCCATCTGGTCAACACTCCTTTTTGCAATCAATTATTCTGCTCATTTTATCAAGAACGATATCTCCAACTTTATCCGTAGCAAAATATTTTACCCCTTAGACCATCAGCACATAAGACTAAAAATAACATCAATTAAAAAATGACCCATATATTATTGATAATAAATTATTTATACTATATTTATAATAATCAAATTTAAACTTAAAAATTAATCTAATGGTATCAGGTAGAGACTTCCAAGCATGGAACAACCACGATAGAGGCGGTTATTCCGACTCTTACACAGGTGCCCAGGGACAGGACAACCTCAATGCCAACGACAATTCGTTGGAAACCGCGGCCAATACATGGGTCATTATCTTTGACAAACCAGGTTACACGGGCAACTGCAAAAAAATCCCGCCGAGCAAATATATTGACAGTCTGACAAATACGAATCGTTATGACAATAATGGCAAAAAGGTTGGGGACTGGAAAAATCATATGCAAAGCTTTATCCTCTACAAGCAGAAACCTGCTTTTTGGGACACAGGCTCTGACTATACACAACCAGATAAATCACAGCTTTTCATCCTGCACGACGCTCAGGCATGCATGGCAGAAAATGATGATTTTATGGGGGCCAATCGTATATTTTCCGCCCCATTTAATGGTCCCAGTACGACAAACATTGGCTATACGACAAACAGTATCCAGATGTCAGGGATCAATTCGATCAGCTCCTTGAAAACAGGCCCAAACGCATGGTTGATCATTTTTAGCAAAACAGGAGCCCAAGGAGACTTTAAAAAGGTTAATCCAGAGACAACATACGGTCAATTAAGCGCTGTGAAGCGTACAGATATTGCCGGCGACCAACAAGGAAATTGGGAAAATGAGATTGACAGTTTTCTTTTATACCCAGCCGAGCCTGGCTTTTGGTCTACCAAATACCAGCGGGTCTATGTCGATTTCGAAACACTCTATAAACTGTACCCCGATCCCAGCAGCAAAGCAACGGATAATGACGTCGCCTATGTTGTAGGAGACTCAACCTATAAAATTGACGAGCCCGAATTCATCGACCAATCTACCACGCAGCAGCTATCAGTCTACCTCATCGATGATACAACCGACTTACCGACAGATGGCTGGACGAAATACCATGTTTATCAGCAACATGAAAACACGGGATCCTTCGACGATAAAGCTGAATACGACATTTATTTTGACAATAATGGACGATTGGTTTCAATACAACGCTTCCAGTGGTCATCGAAAGGCGCCTTTCAGGTACCACAAACGCTGATAAAAAGTGTTGATCTGATCGCTTGGTATGTAGGAACGGCATCATCGCTGGTATCATTTGGTGTCGGCGAAGAAGTAGCCGCCACCTTTGTCAAGATCTTTGATTTTGTTTGTAACGTATTCAACAAAATTGCAAATGTCGTTTACAAAGCCACAGACAATGGTGGTCAATTTTATTTCCTGCCGGTGATCTGCCATACACTGAATCGTATTTGTACAACGGTCGCAACACCATTTAACCGTCCAGTATACCCCGAGAATGATCCGAGAAATAATTACAGGATGGCCTTTAGTAACAGTGGGTTTCCAACCGCATTGGGCAATGCACTAAATGGTAATGGTTCGGCAAAGGGTTGGGCACAAAGTACCAGCGGGAAAACCAGTACATTCAACCAAGTGGTAGAGTTTACTTATCAAAACACCCCTTACCGTACCTGGTATCAAGAATCTTCCATTTCATCGCAACTGGGACTTTTTGTCTCCTGTAAGATTGATTATGAAATCGATGGCTCCAAAGACGACCATATCATTTTACTGATGGGATTTGCTATTACTTCTACCAGCCAACAAACACCAGTGATCAGTTTTGCTCAGGTCATTGTACAGTTTACCGATGGTTCAAATACCAATATCCAGTCCAATGCATTCAATGTGGATGTGATCAATGCCGTATACAATGACCTAAAAAGTAAACTTTCAAGTGTATCCATGGACGATGACCAGAAAGGCCGCCAATACATTGCTGAAATAACGCAAGCGAACATGATTGCAATAAATGCCTGTGTGAGCTATCATTAATAAAACAAGAAGAACCTGTCATGGCAGGTTCTTCTTAATACCATAGTTGGTTAAGTCTTAAGCGCCTAAAATCTTCGCTTTCTCCTGATCAAATTCTGCCTGATTGATAATTCCGGCATCCAGCAGTTCTTTTAAATCAAACAATGCTTGTTTCTTAAGCCCCATATCCATTCCGGATTTAGCTTCGGGCGCCACCTTTTTTCCTGGAGTCACCGGACCATCCTGAACAGCATTGGTTTTTGCCCCAAAATCGATCAGCAAGGCCGTGATCTCATTAAATCCCTGTATATTCGAATAATCAATCGGCTTTTGTTCAAGCACATTTGAAATATCCGCAGATGCCCCATTGGACAAAAGATAGCGTAAAACATCTTTCTTACCATATGATGCAGCATAATGCAAAGCGGTATTTCCAGAGGCATCCTGTTTATCTATGGCCGCCCCACTATCTAATAATTGTTTCACTAAGGACAAATAGCCCATTTTTGTAGCCGTTTGTAATAGTGTTTCACCAGCATAATGTGGCTCATATCCTAAAATAAGGGTACGTCCACCTGTCTGGGCGATCAGCTTTTCCAGATATTTTCCGTCTTTTCCGTCAAAGGAATCTACAGGACGCGCATAGTCCGGCGATAAGCCGCGGTCAAGAAACAATGCCAACAGTTCCTTTTGGTTGCTGTTACACACATACCAAACCGGGGAGATACCTTCTGCAGATTCTGCAAAAATATTACTTCCCTGTTCCAGCAATTTTTGGGCTAGAATACGATTACCAGTTTTGACCGCCAGCAACAGGGGCCCCTCACTCAAGTCATTCAATACGTTCACAGCAGCTCCGTTGTCCAATAAGATATTTACAATTGGAACTGCCCCCAAAGCCACAGCAATATTCAACGGTGTATTCCCCGCCTTATCTGTGATGTCCAGATTCGCCCCTTTCCCAACAAGCAATTGGACCACGGATGGATACTTTGCCTGTACAGCCAGTAGCAGGGGGGGCTCGGCCTCATTATTCAAAACATTAACGTCCAGTCCAGCTGTAATCAGATTTTCGACCATATCCTGCTGCCCGGTACGCGCTGTAATATGAAGTAAACTATTCCCTGAAAAATCATTGATGTGGATATCGGCTCCCTTATCTAATAAATAAGCCGCTGTCTGTTTTTGCTTCTGCAGTAAAGCAAAGTACAATGGTGTCTCGCCACGATGATCCTCATAATCAATGGCAGCCCCTGCCGCCACTAATTTCTTTACTAGATCCAAATATCCCCGATGTGCAGCGTAATGCAGCGCAGTACGCCCCAGTTCATCAGTATAAGATACATCCACCTGCTCCTTTTCCAATAAAATTTCTGCAATCTTGCGTTTACCACCTTCGCAAGCAACTATAAATGATTGAGACATAAATATTTCTTGTGTTTTATTGTTTCAATAACCACTCCACTGTCTTGACCTTGAGGTTATCTTCCATGGCATAATCAACAGCCTTTTTATCCATCCTATTTTCTACTTGTGGATCTACCCCCTCACCAACAAGATATTTCACCTTTTTATAAAGATCCCGTGCTTTATTTTCATCGTAATTGATAGCCACCTGACAAACCTTATGCAGCAGTGTATTTCCATCGTTATCAGTATAATTTAAGTCCAGGTATCCTTTTCCTGCCACATCTTCCAGTGTACCAGCGGATCGTTCCACAAGCCAATCAACCCCGGTTTTTTCTTGCTGATACCAAAGTGAAGCCTCCGTGAGATCGGCCCCATGTTCCAATAATAAGATTAAAATTCTAAGGTTTTGATCACTATCAGTGCTCATCATTCGCAGAAAAGCATTGAGAAGATTTTCACCTTGCTTATTGACGCTATGAAAATCTGGAGTTCCGTAATTTAGAAGCTTTTCCAAAAGGTCCGCGTTGAATTGCCTGACCGCAGCATAATAAAAAACACTTTCGCCATGCCAATCTTTTAAATTTGGATCCGCGCCGGCATCCATTAACATGGTAGCAGCCTCCATCTTTAACGTATCAGCCGCCATATGCAAAGCCGTTTTTTGCTCGACATTTCCGAGATTGGGATCAATTCCCTCAGCTAATAACCAACAGACAAGTTCGCCAATGCGATCCGCCGGCTGCATGCGTAGACTGCAGACTTTAAACAGCAATGTCTGTCCATATTGGTCTACCCTATGTAAATCTGCACCCGCATCGACAATAGCTTTCAACAGCCCAATCGGCGCACTTTCCCGTAAGGCATACTCAAGAAGTGTGGTACCAGCAACCTCTTCATTAATATCTTCAATCTGCTGGAGATAACTGCCTAGCCATGTTACATAAGTATCAAGCATATCTCCATTCATGACCAATGGTTTTACCAAGGTATTGATCACCGTCGTATCAAAACGATTGTAATCGTATAGATCTGTCGATATAAGGCCCTTGTCAACAAACTTATCTAAAATACTATAATGCTGATGTCTGATCAATTGACTAACCGCACTGTTTAATGCATAATCCTGAAATTCTGTTTTTCCTGTTGCCTGCGCAATAATCCGTTCCATTGCCTCGATATCACCTTTTCCAGAACAATCGGTAAGCGCTCTCAACTCATCATTTGTCATTAGTAATTTTTATTTATAATCAAAAGAAAGGCAGTGAATTGCTTCAAATACTTGTGAGCTACTACCTAAATGCTGTATAAAATAGGCCACATACACGGGCTTGATATATTCGGGTTTCACGAGCGTACGCGTATGATGCTATAGTCAATATATAAAAAACGGTCTAAAACAAGAAATAGTATACAGAACATACCGACTGTTGGGTGCAGAGATCAGCCTATATTTTCGTTTGCCGTTGATATGAAACGGATAGCATAAAGCCCCGGCATCTTCCGGGTCATGTCGCCCAGGAAATAGAATGTCTATTACTTAAATTCTGGAGCTCTCTTTTCTAAGAATGCCGCTACCCCCTCTTTGAAATCTGCTGTGCCGAACAAGTGCCCAAATGCATCCATCTCTACATGGTTACCTTTCCGAGTTTTGTCTTCAGCTGCATTAATAGCATCTATGGCTTGGGTTACAGCGGAACGAGAACGTGTGAATATTTTCTGCAGAATAGTTTCAGCGCGCGCCATGAGTTGCTCTTGAGGGACAACCTCATTAACCAATCCTATAGCAGCAGCTTTTTGAGCATCAATCATATCGCCGGTTAAAATCATTTGCATAGCATGTCCCTTTCCTACCAATGCGGGAAGACGTTGCGTTCCACCATAGCCAGGGATCAACCCCAACGAAACTTCCGGGAGCCCCATTTTAGCACTTTCAGTAGCTATCCGTATATGACAGGCCAAAGCCAATTCAAGGCCACCTCCCAAAGCATATCCATTTATTGCCGCAACAACAGGCTTTGGGGCCCCTTGGATAAGATCCGAAAAAAGAATATGCCCACGCTCACTTAAGGAGCGTGCCTGAATAACGGATAGATCGGTAAATTCTTTTATATCCGCTCCCGCAATAAATGCCTTCTGCCCGGCCCCAGTCAATATTATACCCCGAACTAGGTTATCAGCATTGAAATGCATAAAAACATCCTGCAATTCATCAAGAGTAGCCTGATTAAGAGCATTCAATTGAGCTTCACGGTCGATCACGATATAGCCAATACTATCTTTGACCTCGCATCTTAAATTCGAATATTGGACCATAATAATTAAAAATTAAAATGTAACGATGCAGTGAAGGTATCTGCTGGAATGCCTTCTCCACCTTTGTAACTTAACCTCTTTTTATACTCTAATCTAAGTAATTTAAAAATATTATCCACACCCACCAATCCTTCAATATAAGGTTTGTTTCGCAATGCCCTAGTCTGAACAATCCCGTCTTTATCTGGTTCAAAACGAACATTTCCAGGGGTAACGAAAGGATTATTGATATCGCTCAATTTTCCGTAAAATGCTTTGAAACCTGTAAGCTCACGCCATTTTAGCCTCTTGAACAAAGGAATTCTATTAAAGAAAAATCCATTCCAATTGTGATGATAGGTCAACTTCAAAAATTGATCCGACACAAATTCCGAGCTTGCCATCAGATCAAAATTTACTAAGGGACCTGCTTTATCTTTGGTGACTTCGGGCAGTTCCAATAAAGTATAAGGGAGATGTTTGCCCCAGATTCTTCCACCCGAAAACTCGAAATCCGCCTGACCCGCCGGAGATAAAAACAACCTTTTGAACACACTGAACCGTAAAGCATTGTAATTATAATCGGCTCCCCAGAAGCCTTTCAACCCTTTATTGTATTGCAAAGTAAATATTGGATATTTGTTCTCAACCGTCCCACGGTCCAGATTATGATAAGTAAATTCCTCGTTTGGGGCCCAGCGCAAAATCAGCTGCAGATCATTGGTATTCACCATACGAATGGTATCCGGAACAGGTAGATTGTTAATATAATATAGATCTCCGCGGGGTTGTCGGCGGGTATGCGTAAATGCTGTTCCAATGCTAACATGATTGCCGAATTCAATTAAATGGTCCAGCCTATAAATATCATTGAACTGCCATTTATTGGGTCTGTTTCTTCCAAAGGACCTAAAAAAGCCATCCCCTTTCAAAAATCCCAGGTTACGTCCCGGCTCCATCACATCATGTTGAACAGTAAAGCGTAGATAGTTTGCCGGAAACTGGACAATACGTTCGCCATTTAGCGTAAATGCAGTACTCAGGTAATACTTCAACGCCTTATCTTTATCACCGTAGGCAACATACCCCTCCATAAATGCTTTCTCCGAAAACAGACGTGTGGTACGGCCGCTCAACCGAAAACGATTGCCCTCATAATTATTTCGACTATAAAGGTATTCCAAAGGACCGAACTCAAATTTCCCGACATTATAATATCCTTTTGCCAATAAATAACCCAGTGCTACCAAACGGTTGAACGAACGCATATTTTGAACCGAATCAACTTTTTGATATGCTCCGAGTTCGGCCGTACTTAACGGCGTCGGTCTGATTTGAACCATTGGAATATTTGGGGCAGACTGGAGTAAATATCGCTTCTCTACTGGAACGCCAGCAAAACTTTCAGCGGAGATTGAATCCGTACGATGCCTTAAAAATTGGGTTTCTCTCCGCCCATATAAAACATCCGATTTACGTGCACCAAATAACATTTTCAGATCGGCATGTATAGGGATCATGCTGCCATTTTTAAACTCCTGATAGCCCAGGTCAATCTGTATGTCATTGATCCAATTGATATTTGCCCCGCGCCCAATATTCAAGGTCGCCTGTTGAACGGCATATCGCGTATCGTCAGAAATCCACAGTACCCCATAGAAGAGCAAATCAATATTTGATTTGCCTTCAAAATGAAGTTCGATATAATCCTTACCCTCTATTTTTACAGTATCCTGAATATGATATTTATAGAATGCTGTCGCTCCAGTTGCTATTGGGCTCAACACACCCTTATTCACAATCTGAATCGTATTTCCATAGAGATCCACATCACGTAGGAGTGTCTGGAACCGGGTCTGCCAATTATCATTGTTAAAAAAACGAGGGTTCAGTTCCGTTTGATTATGGCTGGTGATAATTTTCTTACTGCGGTTAGGATCATGCGAGGAATATACATTGGCATAGTTTTCTTCCAGATAGAATGGAGAAATGGTCAGCCCCCTAAATACCGTCGAATCTACATTTTCAAAAAGAAACCTAAATTGTTTCGGAAACTTCTTTGCTTTATCCACAGGATCAACGAAACCAAATTGGGTCTTTTCATATTCATCAAAACGAATTTCTGGAATACGGCTATAATGATTTTGTGACTTATGGGCAATGACTTGTTCTATCAATGCAATCGCAGGGTCTTTGGGTTTTCTTTTTTTTCGGCTGATAACAACCTCGTCCAGGGTATTGTCCTTTGCGGTAAGGTTGACTACCATCAATGAATCGTGCAAGTGGCCAATATCAACTATTCTACGTTCATAGCCAACCGCCCCAAACCCCAATTGTCGATATTGCTTAATATGCTGGACTTTAAAATATCCCAAAGTGTCGCTTACACTGCCTACATCCTCACCGATCCAATGGATAGACACGCTGGAAATACCTTTACCAGTTTGCTCATCGATCACCTTCCCACGGATAAACTCTTGTGCGATCACTTGACTTCCGATGAGAAGGTATAGCAACACACACACAAAATAAGCTGAAAAAGATTTAACACACACTTTAAACACCATCTAAAAACTGATAGGATTTCCTCTTCCCAATATACAATTTGTATTCAAGAGTTATATCATTAAATATAAAAAAAGCATAACGAAATCGTTATGCTTCAGTAAACAACATTAAAGGTATTGAAGTTGCTACATTTGAGTGGACATTAAGTTAAGAGAATTTTAATAACTTAAGAGACTTATGTCAAGAGAAAGAAAAGTTTATACCAAAGAGT
>NZ_JACAIS010000003.1:0-607260 GCF_030325625.1 Sphingobacterium sp. N143
AAATTAATAAATTTATAACGCAAAATACTCCTTAAGGAATTTGACCTATGTGTCTAATTTAGTTTGAAGACATACAAGCAGAGTTGATATTAATTCGTTGTTGCATTGTTTTGTTTGTTATTAAATGAACAGTTCTTGTTTGTGTGGAAAGTATCAACAGAAAGGCCAAAAAATATATACCGCTAAAAATCAAATCATTACAAAATAAAACGATTGTAAACATACACGATATAAAGTGATATTACCTTGATGATCACTATATTTAATGACACAACATCATCGGCTATGAAATAGAAATCCCTCCATCTACTGGTAGAATAATTCCCGTGGTCCATTTTGACTCCAAAATAGCGACCGCAACCGAAACAATATCGTCAACATTTCCACGGCGTTGTAATGGAATTTGTTTTTTTTCGCTTTCCTGAATGGTTAAAACAGTCTCATCATCATAACCAGCCGCTTTCAATATTCCGGTATTGGTAGGCCCTGGAGCAATGGCATTTACTTTGATACCAAGTGGCGCCAACTCAAGTGACCAGATTTTCGTTAACATATTCAGGCCTGCTTTTGCGGATCCATATGCGCTTAAATCAGCATATACTTTAATTCCATGACTACTAGTGATATTGAGAATATGTCCATTGGTCGCTGCTAAGAACTTTAAACATTTAGAAGCAAGCAAAGTGGGACCGATCAAATGGGCTTGGTACATAGCTTCCAATGAGGATTTTGAAATGTCCTTTAAACTTGTCAATTCCACGTGTCCTGCACTGTTGACCAGAATATCCAATAAACCATTCCAATCGTTTTCTATAAAGTTGACGAGATCCGCCAAATGATTTTCATTCGCACTGTCATATACTATAGTGCGGATACCAGGCATCGCTGCTTTTGCCGAATTTAGCTTATCTTTGCTTCTGCCGGTAATCAGGACATCCCATCCTTTTTCATAAAAGTGTTTGGCTATACCATAACCGATACCGGATGAACCTCCAGCAATTAGAATTTTATTATTCATATATTATATATTTATAAACGGTCAAAAATAAAACACAAAAACTTGAATAACAATAACTTACCACAAGGTTAGTAACTGAAAATATGGTTTGAATTATTGATTGAGAGCTTGTTAAAAAAAAATAAAATAAAAAAATGAGTTATAGCAGACGATCTACCATCAACTGTGAGAATAATCCTAATGTTGATTGTACCATCGAGGCGTCTTTGTCGATCCTTGGAGGTAAATGGAAACTAAAAATCTATAAAGCTTTGAGGGCTGGCCATCCCTTACGATTTAAAGAGATCAAAGATCGATTGGATCCTATATCGGACAAGACATTGACCGCACAACTTCGTGAAATGGAAGAAGATAAGCTTATCACTAGGGAAGTATTTCCTGTTGTACCTCCAAAGGTGGAGTACCAACTAACGGACTTGGGTAAATCGTTGGAAGAGATTTTTCTCGCCCTTGAAAAATGGGGTAAAATTTATATCAATCAACGATAACTTATTTTTCGCATCGTTTATTTCATTGATTAAGATATCCCCGGTCTACAATATCTTTTTCTCTGATGTCATAACAGAACGCCTAATTAAATATTAGTCATTTTGTTGTTAAGCCAGTTGGTATATTGGAAACTCTACCAGTTTCCAATATACCAACTGGCCATCATCTCCTTAATAACCAATTGGTGTCTTATGCCCCAGTAATTCACATGGTTGTATTTGATTGTCATCTATCGACCACACCCTCATGGGCCTTTGCGGAACCTGCAAAGGAAATTTACCCACCCTGAGGCTCGAAACAAAAAAATACTATTTTACTTTTTGCAGTTTGCAAAGTAAGGCGTCACGCACATTTACATAAAGTGAAAAAGACTGTTCCTTCTCATCTATTTTTCCAATCCTCGTTCCTGTAAAAAAATCTATAATCTCAAAATTCCCGCTGTCTAATCCAATTGTTTTTCGTTCAAATACCGCTTCAAATGGCTTCTCCTCATCAAAATTAAAAGCTGAAACAAGTAGGTCTTTATCTTTCAGGTAAAAACTAAGCTGTTGATCCATACACTCTCCAACTGATAATTTTAATGGCATAAAAGCTTTCGGAGCTGCAAAAAAATTTGTAACAGCTGAACTATTGAGATATTTCTTTGCTCTTTCAGAGGACAATTGGTCGCGATAATCTGAACCATCTCCTAGAATACTTCCCATCGTAATAAGCGAGATCAACCGTGTCTTTACCTCATTCTCATTTAAATCAGGGTGTTTTTGAAACTTACGCATAACTAGGTTGTCCATGTTTGTATAGGGCCATAATGTTCCTTGTACCCATCCCATATGGGAAGCCGTTATCATCGATGCAGCGGTACTTCCATAATGTGCAAAACCTGGCTGACCATCACGAAGGTGGGAATGGACATCCGTCGAAACAAATCGCGTATGTGCATATTGATGTGGAAACATTGGCGAAATAGCCATACTAATAAAAACATCATTTCCCATGATAGAATCAGCCAGATGCTTAAAGAGTTTCATACCGTAATTATAAGCCTGCATCCCACTCCTTACTTTGGGGTCATACCATTTTACAGCCTCTAAAGATCCCGCTGTCAAGAAATCAATCTTAATAAATTTGGCCCCAATAGCATGTGCTTTTTCTATTTGGTTGATCATCGACATCCTAGTTGCTGGATGTGTAGGATCCATAGGATACGCTCCCCATTCACCATCTTTAAATGGAATTGGGTGATTTTTGTCATCACGTAGAATAACCTCTCTCAGAGGAACCTTCGTACCAGGCAATAAGGCGTTCTCAATATTATTACTCCAGGTCCAAAGTGAAAATGGGCTACAGTAAAATCCTATTTCCTGTCCTGCACTCCGAGCATAATCCCCTATCTTTTTTAATACCTCAGTCGAATAAATTCCTTGATCATAAGAATCTATACTGATAACCGGCCTTCCTTCTTTATTCCATTGATCCATACCTTTTATAAAATCAATGGTCTGGTAAACACCTTTGGGCATCATTACGCCTTCATGTCCAAGTACTCCCTCTACACTAAAGCTATTCCAGTACATTGGTGCATTACCCTTCCATTGCAAACTGCCATTCATCTGTACCTCAGCTTTTCCAAAATTGATGTTAGATACACGAAAATCATTAGACGATTCAATAAAAATTAAAGGAGACCGTAACTCTTTAGCCAACATTGTGCCATGAGGCATAACATCATGCGTGCCGTCATTACCACCAAAATTTGCTGGCAATGAGGGATTATCTGGCCTAGCAGCTCCTCCAAATACAATAAAATTATCGAGTTCGCCTTTATTTTTCGCGGTTAAATAACGTATGCCCGTCTTCCAAAAATCATGTTCAAGACTTCCGACAACAAGACCTCTATAGGTATTTGCATCATAAATCATCGTGAGTTCATGGCTGACCCCATCCAGCACTTGTCCATCACCTGGCCAGATCTGAGGGAGTAATTTTCCCCAGTTATCGTTGTCAAAGGGTAGATCCACTAGCATGGGCTTGGCCCAAGAAAATATTGACTTGCCGCCAGAAGAACTCATTGTACACAACGGACTAATATTACGCGTTTCCAATATTTGCCCTTTTTTGCTTACTTCCAGGCCAACCTGTAGATGTTGTTTACCTTGATATACTTCAAATATTTGCCTTAGGGACAATCCATCGCCATCACTATGTGTGAAAATTAAACGTCTGCCACTACCCCAACTATTGCTGATCATTTGCTGGGAGATTTTATGTACGGCTAATGATGAGCTGGTTCTTAATCCTGAAGATAGGAGATCAACATACGCAATGGTGTTTTTTAAATTAACACCATTTTCATAGACATAATCGACCGTTCCGGTTTTCAAATTAAAAAGCAACTTTCCATTTGGGATCATCCACGATATTACATCGCTTTTAACGTCTACCGGCATCCTACAATACGCATTTACTGCACAAAGACAGAGTAGCATTAATACTATAATATTCTTTTTCATCTTTAGCTTTTTTTCCATCGGTTAAATGGATAGTTCTCTATTTTTATAAATTTATCAATCATATAATTTTTTCAATGATATTGCTATCATCCGGAAGAATTAATTACTCTTTCCTAAATGGGGTAATTTCGAGAATATGAACATAATTAGTTCCGCCCCAAGTTTCTAGAACCCTAAATCGGAGATACCTGAAGGGCTGGATTTCATTTGGAAATGTATAGTCATCTCCTTGCTCTGCAACTTTCCGATCTTCATCACTTACAGAGCCTACAGGAAGACCAGAAGGTTTTATAGTCATGAAGCCTGCAAGTTTTGTCCAGGATCCCCAGCTTCCATCACTTGACGGATTGTTGCTTCCCCATACTTCAAAGCGTTTGGGATTCCCGTAGTTATATAAACCTGAAAGGCGCTGCCAAACTTTCAAACGGGACAACTCATGCTCTTCGCCCATATCCAAAGTGAAAGAAAGTGGCAAATCCCTGCCCGGCGTGTGATATCCCGGTTCATCAAAGTTGTTGTCCCAAAGATTGGTAATTACCCATCCCCAATCAGGTCCGGCATCATTAGGAAGATTAAATTCGTGAAATTTCGTTTTATCAATAGCAATCGAACGCCGTATCTGCGGGTAAACTTCACTTGCCAATACAAAAATAGTGTCGATGCCATGGTCTTCGGCAAGATAACCGGACTTATAACTGACACTAGATCCAAACTTAAAATCTGGAAGCTCTATAGTATTTTGTTTTTGTGAAAGGCGAACCGTTTTCTCCCTCCCAGCATGATCAATGTAACTTATCTCTGTCACCACATTCAATGTATCAGGCGCATTAAAATGCAACTGGACCTTATTGTCTTCACTTATGCTATAAGGATTTTGTCTATTTGGGGATCTATTTAACAATAAGGACTGAAAATTTGTCCCATATACCCTTACATTCTGTATCTGCTGACCAATAGACGCATTTCCATCACGGTCATATGCGCGGATGGAAAAACTATACACATACTCTGTCAAATCAGGTATAACAACCTGAATGCTGTCTATCGGATTATGGGTATTGGCCTCTACCTGTACAGATTTATTGCCATTCTCCCAATTTACGATATAATAGGCAATGTTAGGGTCAGGACTTGGATTCCAAACCAATTTAGTCCTGAAGTGCCCTGCATAGTAACGCAGATTACGAGCTTGGCCTGGGTATATGATTTCTTTATTGTCCAAATAATTTTTATAATCATCGGCGTATTTATCACAGGACATTTGAACCAAAATGGTCACCAACATCACAAACGACAACAGTAATCTTTTCATGATTTAATTTTTAAGATTATTGATTAATGCCATAGAATGAAATTTCCATCGCATTTGTATAGCCCAATCCTCCCCAAGTCTGGTTGACAAGAAATCGTATATATTTGACGGGAGGTGCTGTACTAGGCATTCTAAAATTTATCCCAGCCGCGGCAAAAGCATTATCACTTGCATTTGCTTGGCTACCTGGTAATCCTGAAGGAGGGTCAGGATACATAAAATTCCCCATATTGACCCAATCACCTGCGATATCACCTGGAGATGAAATTCGTGGTAAATTCACATCTTTTGGCTGATCAACATTGGATCCCCATATTGTTATTGATTTGGGGTTTTGAAATGAATACATACCTGGCAATCTATTCCATAAGACAAAACGGCTGATTTTTGCAGAGGGGCCAATGCCGAAAGTTCCTACTGTCACGGGAGCGTCTTGGGTATGCCATCCAGGTTCGTTCAAACTTCCATCAAAAAAATACCGTAATTCCCACCCCGGCCAAAGTGGCGCATCAGAGGGTAAGCGATAAACAAAAAATTTACTCTTGTCCAACAAGGTTTCGAAAAGTGGTGTCAGTTTACTGTAACGAATCTCTGATTTATTACCAAATCGATCGGTAGTATATACACCAAATTCCTGTGGAACAGCTTCAAATCCGCGTAGTGAGACATCAACAATCCCGCCATTAATGTATTCAGGATCCTTTTCCTCAAACTTATTTTTACTCGGATCAAATGCCAGCAAATGCACTGATATTGGAGACTTATCCGGATTTGCTCCATAAAAGTTAGCACCTCCAAAATCTGCTGTTATATCGAGTCCCTCGTTTACCAAAATGTAATTGGGTGTTTTCGGCTTTACCTTTACGACAACCGGATCGGACATTATATTTGCTCGACTTACAGTATGGAGAGTGACATCATATTCACCCGCTTTGGCAAAACCTTCCACCAAAATTGTATCGGTATAAAAGCTAGTTTTTGATTCGCGCTCATATCCTTCACGAATGGGATACTTGGCCGATACATAAAGTATATTGGGCGATTGGGGGAGTTTGTAAATTATGCGTGCAGCACCATTGAGATTTTCTACACGTACATCTGTCACAATGCCGGGTTTGGTCTGATCTTCAGAGATCACCTCAACGGGTGATACACTTTTCTTACATGACCATATAGTAAGGAATGTTAGAATAATGAACATGCTGTATGCTATTATCCCGCTTCTTTTCAATATTTTATTTTTCATCTATTTAAATATTTTTTAAGTGCTCTGTCTCATCAATGTCAATGAGTCTCATTCACTCGGTTATCTTTTTCCTTTATGATCAAATTGATCATATCGTCTCCCCTATGATAGGATTGTGATTACCAATAAGGATTTTGTGTTAGATTCTCATTGACAATAACAGCCGTATTATTGATCGGCCATAAATAATCACGCAACCCAAAGACTGGGGTGATCACATTTACCGGCCTATAATAATTCACGGGGTTTTCTTCGTTAATATTCCAGCCTTGCAGTGGTCTGCTCAATACAGACTGTAATTCTTTCCATCTCCTTAGATCCCAACCACTCTGACCTTCAAATGCAAGTTCTATTCTCCTCTCCTGATGTATGATCTGACGCATGCCATCTTTGGATTGCACTTTGGTTGGGAGACGTGAAAAATTGGCCCAGGCCTGCCGAACAGGAGCTAAACCAGCACGCTCACGCACTTTATCAATGTAGGCATATACTTCCTCAGAAGGTGCTGCTCCTACCTCATTTAGCGATTCGGCATATAACAAATAAAGTCCCGCAAGGCGCATCATCGGCACTTTAAAATCTGCTGGAGTAAAAGTTTCGTCCATGACTGTCATATAATGCACCAGCTTTTTGGGCCAATATCCAGTGATATTACGAGCGTTTAGACTTTTGGGGCCCGCTATACCGGTAATACCTCGGGCCTGAACATAATATGCATTTTCTTCATCAGAAATCCCATTTCCAAACCATATTCCTCCGTCAAACCCAATAGAAGAATAAAAGCGCCTTTCCCGGTTAAAATGTGCACTCACCGTCTCATACCCCAAACGGATTACGTGCCGATTTTTGTCGTCTCCCGCTTTTAACGCAAGACGATTGGAATAATCCCAAGTTCGGTCCTCATTTATCGGAACCCCATTCTCTGTGTAGAAAATTTCTGTTGTTGAGATTGGCACCGCCCAATTGGATGGATAGCTATTAGACATGCCCACCGAGCGACCTGTCAATTTAGGCATCGTATATGCTTGGTAAGAAAAACCAAAATTTAATCCCCAGATCAATTCCGGACTTTCTTCCCAGCGCTGGGTAATTATATTCTGGAGGACTAAAATCTTTTTCAATTCATCAGACACATTACGAATATTGGAAGTCGGCAGATCCACAGACAGATGCAGTCCGACTTTTTCACATTCGGCAATAGCTTCACGGCACGCAACGACAGCTTTTTCCCATTTTTTACCCTCGTAAGATTGCGGAAATAGGAATCTTCCATCTTTATCTTTGAAATTTCTATAATCGGGATTACCGTTAAATAATGGGCTTGCAGCGGTTGCCAACATTTCAGCCTTGATCGACATGGCCATAAATTTTGTGATCCGGCCAAACTCCTGTACCTTATTTTCAATGGTAACCGGTAAATCAGGGATCGCCTCATCCATCAAAGAAATGACGTAGTCAAATGACTCGTCCAATGTTGCACGTTTTCTTTTAGTTTGTGCTATATCTACATCGACCGGATTATTCTCTTTGATCAAGACAACTGGACCATGTGTCCTCATGAGGTAATAATGATAGTATGCCTTTAAGAATTTAGTTTCAGCTATCCAGCGCTTTTTCTCGTCTTCCCTTAAGTCAATCGGCTTATCAATGTTTTCCAACATAATATTGCAACGTCGAATTGCTTTGTACATGTTATCCCATTCACCAAGCACCGGGTTACCGCTTGTCTGAATGCCTCGAATGAGGTTAAAGCCAGCCGAATTAAAATATTGTGTTTCAAGAATCGGGTAAACGATCTCTGCTGAAGTTGTAAAACCTGGATTATAGATAACATCCGAAAATTTCTGCATGGTTGAATAACAGCCGAAAAGATAATTTTCGGCTTCATTTCGATTGCGAAAAGCATAGTCCAAGGTACCCACATTGTCTGGTACGATATCTAAATACTTAGAACATGATGTCAACATTGAGGACATCGAAAGTGCCACAATTAAAACAGATAGATGTACTTTTTTCATAATATCTGAGATGATTTAAAAGTTAATATTAATCCCCATGTTGAAGACGCGCTGTAACGGATATGCAAAACCATTTCCACCTTGTTCTGGATCCCAAAGTTTAAATGAACTGAATGTATACAGGTTGAGCCCGCTGATATAAACTCTAAAGCTTTCCATTTTTAATTTCTGTGCGGCTTTAGAAGGCAGCGTGTAACCAATTTCTACTGATTTTAATCGAAGAAAACTAGCATCGCGCAACCACCAGCTACTAGTCTGTAAATTGTTGGCAATGGAAGTTACATTAGTACCGAGCCTTGGATACTGTGCATACAGATTCTGATTTTCCTCTGACCAGTGACTATCTGCAAACTCTTGCAATATTTGAGTGTTACCATAAATATACTTTTGTGGGCTCTGTACAAATGGACTTGTACGCCAAGGATCTATAAAAAGTGAGACACGGGTCTGCCCTTGAAAAAATGCTGAGAAATCAAAGCCCTTATATCCGGTGGAAAAACCAAATCCATACACGACTTCGGGAGTTGTTGGGTACCCCATGAATACCATATCCAAGTTATCAACAACACCATCACCGTTCATATCACGATACTTAATATCACCGCCCTGCGGCAAGATACCCTGGATTGTACTCCCCCATTCATCCTGTATTTTCATAGACTGGAGCGGAGAGCTCGCTGCCTCCTGATCATCAACAAAAAGACGTTCAGCGATATATCCGTATTGCCTACTTATGGGTTGCCCAATAAATTGACGCCATTTTTCGGCGTAATTGGGTTCCTCAAGATAACTGTATTTGTTTCTGGCAAAAGTAAAATTCCCACGAAACGAGGCCCATAGCCCATTACTAAAACTTTTGGAATAATCGGCCGAAAGGTCTATACCCTTGGAATCTACCTTTCCCAAATTTGTACTCACTGTAGACTCAAGCCCCTCGGTTGATGGAATATAACGATCCCTCAAAATATCATACCTGTGGTTTTTATAGACTTCTGCAATAATATTCAGACCTTTGAGTAAGTTAGCTTCAACTGCCAGGTTTGTCTGACGAGAAGTCTCCCAGGTAATGTTGTTATTTTGGTAACTACGGATAAATACACCTTTGCGTTCATATTGATTGGCGAATCCAAATTGGGCCCAATTAGGTCCATTTGCAAGCTCAACATCTGATAAGTAAAAGAAACGTTGATTTCCAATTGCATCATTTCCGACCAAGCCATGGCTCGCCCGAATTTTCAACTTATTGAACAGACCATCTTTATTCCAGAAATCTTCGTTTGACACAACCCAAGAAGCACCAATTGTCGGAAAGAAACCAAATCGATGCTCTTTAGAAAAGCGTTCAGATCCATTGTACCCGAAATTAAACTCTGTGAAATATCGGTTTTTATAGGAATAGGTCAAGCGACCCGCCAGCCCTATATTTCTAAACGGCAGTGAATACGGTAAAGTATACTGATCTGTTTTTGGATCCTTAGAACTTGAATAAACCGTTTCTTGCATAGTGCCTATCAAGCTTGAACTTATTCCATGTGCCCCGAAAGTACGGCTGTAATCCAAAGCTGTTTGCAGATACATAAATGTATTTGCATTGGGCTCTCCTCTGTTATAATTTAAATACTCTGTAGCAACATTATTACCCGTGGGCCTTGGGTTCAACCATAACAGACTATAAGTATTGCTTTGGTCATCGTATGTATTGATATTGTAATAGAATGGATTATATGCCAATTGAGAGTCAAAATAAGAATATCTATTTGTATTAAATAATCCCCTAAATTTCAACCCTTGGGTCAAAAATTGAAGATTTTGATTCAATTCGAATTGCGCTGAAAGTCTAGATTCGGAAGATCTTTTTTGACCGCGTAGTAGATGCGCGTATGGGTTGTTGTACAGAATACTATTGTCATTTGTACCGCCTGCAGTACCATTGTTTCCAAATAAAATATGTTTGGTGTTAATATTGGCTTCGTCTGGTTCGTAGAATGCAGGAAATAACACAGGGCTTGTATGCATTGCCACATTATACAAGTCTGAAGCAAAAGATCCATCAGCAGTAATTGGTCCTTTGTATTCACTAAAATTGCCAGAAAGACGGACAATCAATTCTGTCGTTTTCGTGAGGTTTACATTGACGTTAGATCGAAGCTGATAATTTTTAAAATTAACATTGTTCTTGTTATTGTTTCTTACGTCAGTCTTAAGTACACCATAATCCTGATTGTAACTACCAGCTATAAAATATCGGGCGACGTTTCCACCGCCGCTCACACTGATATTGTTGCGATGCGTCATTGCGTTTTTCTTAAATAGCATATCCAGCCAATCCACAGCCGGATAAACAAAGGGATTACTTCCCTCAGCACCGCTCATCGTTGCTGCTGTATTACTGATCTTAGTCGGAGTAAAAGGTAAGGGCAATGAAGGATCCCTGGTAAGCGATGCTTCGTTGTAAAGACGCATATAATTCAGAGGATCACTCAATTGTATAGTCCGTGCAGATTGCGATAAAGAGAGCTCCGAGCGGAAATTAATCTTCGCGCGACCTTCCTTTCCTTCTTTTGTACTGACTAAAATAACTCCGTTTGCTCCTCTTGCCCCATAAAGTGCAGTTGCACTTGCATCTTTGAGAATGACAAAACTGGCTATATCGTCTACATTAAGGCGTGCCAAATCATTTGTTGATAATTCAACGTTATCAATTAGAATCAAGGGTTCCGTACGGTATCCGAACGTCGTAACACCTCGAATAAAAAATTGCGAATTATCTTGTCCGGGTTGCCCGGAACGTTGGAAACCAATGACTCCGGCAATCTGGCCAGCAAGCGCATTGGTAAGGTTACTTGCTGGGATCTTGAGCTTCCCCGGTTCTACCGACGTTACCGATCCCACAACTGCTTCTTTTCGCTGTTTCTGACTAAAGGCCGTAACAACGACTTCATCAACCTCTCTGGCACTAGCTACCAGCATAACATTCACGGGGTTACGGTCCTTCACTTCCACAGTAACACTTGTGTAGCCAACAAAAGAAAATGTTAACGTTGATCCTACGTTTACCTCCAGAACAAAATTACCATTTTGATCCGTTCGGGTCTGTCTCCCGCCAGTTCCTTTGATACTGACACTGACACCTTCTATCTGTCTTCCTAACGTATCAGAGACGGATCCTGTCAGCGTAAATTTGTTTGTTTGCGCAAACAGATGCTGAGATTGCATCTGAAGAAACATAAGAAGACAAGTGCAACTCAAATAATAATAAATTGACTTCATAGTTTGTTAATTGGTTATTTCATTGGTACTAATTTCTTCCCATTAAGCTGCCTATGGCTGTTCACAATGCTTAGTAGAAAAGCTTAAAATTGGTTATTGTCATATTATCCCACATAGGAGATCAACACGATTCTGTAAAGTCAAAATTATCCAATTATACCTGTGCCTAGAATGAACGATCTGACGGTATTGATGGATTATTTTATCGCTTAGGCACATTTCATACATCTTTCTCGAAAAAATGCACAAAAAAAGGTCGAATAACTCGACCTTTTTTCATTTCCACGACAGTTTTTAATTATTGGTATCCGGGATTTTGATCTGATTCATTGATCTGATCGTTCTGTTTTATTTCTGATTCCGGAATTGGGTAACGATTGTGGAACTCCTTTATAGAACCGCTCTCCTTCGCCCAAGGATTGCGTTGCGAAACGTACTTCACTAGGTTTCCAGTTCGGATCAAATCCATCCTCCGCCATCCTTCAAACCCTAGTTCGCGCATCCGCTCATCCATGATCGACTCGCGCAATTGTTCCTTACCTAACCCCGTCCAGCTATATCCTTCGGGAATATTACCTTTAAATGCACGCTTCCTAACCGTATTGTTAATAAGCTGCACCGCTTCTTCTGTACGACCGAGTTCATTTAAGCATTCGGCCTTGCAAAGAAGAATGTCAGCCAGCCGGAGATAGTAAATCAACCCACCGGAGTACCAAAAATTCTGCTTTCCTTGCGTGCGTATATCTTCAAATTTTTTGGTATGCGGCTCCAGTTCATCCTGCTGTCCTGTCCAGGTAATTTTAGGTACTCTTCCATCAGGAAGTGTAAAATCATACCTTATACTACCCAGTTTACGCGTATCACCTGGCTCCCAAATTCCGCCCTTTGACTTATCATTATAATAATATGCCGTAGGCATAATAAGATCATATCCCCCGAAGTAACAATTACCATCTAAATCGGCTACAGCCCTCGACCCAGCGTGATGTTGCGCCATATTGTTATCCGGTGAAATATTGATAAATTGAAAAGCATAGATAGATTCACTATTATTTTGATTAGTCGTCGTGTTAAACAGATCTGAATAGTTTTCTATCAGCTGATATTTCGGAATAACTTGATCAAAGCAATCCATGGCCTTTTCAAAGTCACGGAGTCCGGTTGCAACCGGAGCGGATAAGTAAACTTTACCCAAAAGCGCCAAAGCAGCTCCTTTGGTGGGTATCTTTTTATCTGTTTGACTTTCAGCGAGATTTTTACTTGCAAATTCAAGGTCTTCAATAATAAGTTCAAACACATCTTTTTCAGGCTGGCGGGCCTCCCGCATTTGATTAAGGTCAATAATGGGGATAGGTCCCCATAGCATCACAAGTTCGAAGTTCAGCGTTGCTCTGATAAAGCGAGCTTGTGCCTGTAAGGATGGTGTTTTGGCGTAAAAGACAGCTTTTGCCGCAGCTGTTATTACTGGCCATCGTTTATTCCACTGTTCAGCCAAGGACGTATTTGCAGCATTTAAACCGGAGCTATAGGTATCCAATGATCCTTGGACACTACTTTCCCGCATTTGCTGACTTCCCTGTTTGGCTTCATCCGTCCCTAAATTGAACATAAATCCGCCCCGATCTTGTTTGGTATTACGCCACTGTGTATATAACCCAGAAAGCAGCAGTTTAATGTTTTCTTCGTCTCCATAAACCTGTTCCTCTGTCAGTGCTGTTTTGGGTGTTTCATTTAGCGAACAACCATTGAGTAACAAAGCCATCAAGGCTAATGATACTGATTTTATTATGTTATTATTCATCGAATTTCTTTATATAGTTATAATTACAATCCAACATTTAAACCAATGACAAATGTTCTTGCAGTTGGATACCAGTCACCATTTTCAGGGTCATATCCTTTATATTTGGTTATATTAAATAGATTATTTCCGGAAATATTCAATCTAAGGCTATTTAAGCCTACCGAGTTTAATAAGGCTTTCGGAAAATCATATGCTAAAGAAAGTGTAGCCAAACGCAAGAAAGAAGCGTTCTGTACTCCCCAAGATGTTTCACCACTACCAAATCGCAATGAATTGTCATAATTTGCTCTTGGAATAGTTGTACTTGGATTAGCTGCTGTCCAACGGTGTAACATATCCTTATGTGCAGCTCCATAACCTGTACCCGACATAAGCCCCTCGTAAAATCCGCTTAAGGCTTTGGCGCCATAACTATAAACAAAAACCGCATTCAAAGCAAAATTCTTGTATGCCCAATTAGACGAAAACCCACCATAGAATTTAGGATCTTTTTTGCCCACAATCACCCGATCATTTTGGTCGATAATTCCATTGCCTGCCAAACCTGCCCCTTGCTGATCTTTTGGTAAAATATCGCCAGGTTGCAACTTTTTACCCGGTAGATCTAAACTGTTGATATAAGGCATATCGGATTCCTGAATAATACGGTCAAACTCCAACATATAGATCGTATTTAAAGACTGTCCTAAGAAGAAGTTTCCTTCCCTTTGGATATCCGTGCCTGAAAATCCACCAAAATTATAAACGGCATCTACGTCACCAAACAATTTTGTGATCTTATTTTTATCAAAAGAAATATTTGCGCCTAAATTCCATCTGAAGTCCTTTTGGTTGAGTATTTTGGCATCTACTGTAAACTCCATCCCCTTATTTGTCATCTCACCAATATTAACTATGGCTGAATTATAGCCTGTTAATGTTGACAAAGACCTTCGCATCAATAAGTTAGAATTAACAATATTGAAGTATTCTGCGGTCAGATTAATCCTCTTGTCAAAAAATGAGGCATCAATGCCTACATTAAGCTGTTTTTGTTTTTCCCAGGTTAAATCTGTCGTACCCCGTTGACCGTTTGAATTAAAGATGACATTGCCAGATGTGTATGAAGGATAATATAAACTATAGAAAGCGTAGTCTGGAATGCGCTGATTTCCGACCTGTCCATACCCAAGACGTAGCTTAAGAAGATTGAAAGTAGCATTATCTTTTAAAAATGACTCCTGTGAAATATCCCAGGCTAGCGCTACCGATGGGAATAGCCCCCATTGCTTCCCTTTGGAAAATTTTGAAGAACCGTCATACCGGCCCGTGATCGTTGCGTAATACTTATTATCATAATTATAATTGAAGCGTGTTACATAGGACATAATCTTGGAAGTAATAAAATCGGATCCTAAGGAGAAATTTAACTTGTCATATGCTGCACCAAGATTATAGTATCCGAAATCATCTATTGGAAAATCACGGGCAGTCACGTTTGTATAATCACTGGAATTTTGGCTAAAATTGGTCGCAACCATTCCGTCAATATGGTGTACACCCAAATTCTTGCTGTAGGATATTGAATTATCCCATTGGAAATTATTGTTATGATTAAAATTGTGACTCGCTTTACCCCTGTAGGAATCTCTCTTAGCTTGCTGAATATCACTGGGGATATACTCATAATATTTACTCTGTAGTAAATCCATTGAAAAAGTTGACCGTATATTAAGTCCTGGAATGGGTGAAATATTCACATAGTTTGCTGATAGTAGCTTATTTCTGAGACGATCTTTATCTATTCGCATGGTGTTCAATGGATTTTCGAGATTTACGTCCCAATTATTACCCCAGGCCAAAATCAGCGAATCTTGGCTGATGGGTAAAAGTGGATTGGCATTTTGTGCAACCTGAAACACCTTTCCATCGACGTAATCATCCTTGGTGGCCGTAAAAGAAGTGTTGGTTCCGACTTTTAACCAGGGTTTTATCGTCCTTTCAACATTGAGACGGCCGGAATACCTTCTATAATTTGATGTTTTAACAAGACCTTGCTTATTATTGTAGCCAAAACTCAAATAAAAAGATCCCTTGTCGTTACCTCCGGAAAAAGCAAGCGAATGGTTGTTTTCAATGGCGGTACGTGTCACAGCATCAAGCCAATTGTAGGATCTTCCCTGACTGTAACTTTCTTTCTCGTAATCGGCAAACCATATTTTACCCGGGCCGAAAAGTTCTTGATCAATAAAATCCTTTCTACTTGAACCTGGATTATTTTTGTAGAATTTTCCGCCTACAGATTCGGCATTCTCAAGTGCATCAATTCGTAATTCATAGATATCCTTGGCTCCCAAAGTGAGATCTGTATTAGAAAAATTTTGAAAGCCAAACCAAGTATCGTAACTGATCTGTCCTTCTCCTTTGTTGCCTTTTTTCGTTGTTATGACAACAACGCCTTGTGCACCGCGCGAACCATAAAGTGCTGTGGAAGACGCATCCTTCAAGACATTCACAGAGGTCACATCATTTAAATTAAGCATATTAAAATCAGACTCCATAATAATCCCATCCACGACATAAATCGGATTTCCTCCATACTGCATTGAATTATTTCCCCTGATCTTTATACTGGCATCTCCGCCGGGTTGTGGATTATTCTGAATAAAGACCCCGGCAGCTTTTCCCTGTAAAGCTTCATTGACACTAGTTACTGGTCTTTCATTCAGCGCAGATTCCCCTAAACTTGCTACTGCGCCAGTAAGATCTTTTTGTTTCATAGAGGTTCCTACTACAACAACCTCTTCCAGCCCAATATTTGTAGACGCCAGCTTTATGTCAAGCAAGGATCTATTGGCTACAGAAACCTTCATTTCTTTGTACCCAACACTACTGAATAGTAAGGTTGCCTGTGCAGGTACGTCTATTGTAAAATTTCCATATCTGTCCGAGGAAGCTGCTAGTTCTCCTCCAACATGTCTTATGCTTACGTTTGGAATGGGGTTATCAAGACTGTCCTTGACAGTCCCCTTCACATTAATCACAGCCGCTTGCTGTCCGAGGACCTGCATGGTAAATGAAAAATATAACAGAATAGTTAATAATGTGCCAAGGAGACCCCAACTTGGTTTAATTTTGGTTTTAGTCATTTCATTTGGTTTTATAAATTCCTTAGTTATTCAGGTTGAAAGTTAGATTGTTTTTGAAAGCTGGAAATAGACTATATTATTGTTAAAATGGAATTATTGATTAGAAATTGAACAAGCTCATTCATTTTTTGTAGTAGGGACCTATTGTCTGCCATGATATCAAAATTATGGGTTCATCTACCAGCAAGAATTTTAGAAGAAAATTTTCAAAAACAAAAAAAAACCTTTATTTTCAAAAGCTATTTCAGATTGTTTTTATGGTTTAAGGGTCACCTATTAAACTTCGAAGAATTAGTAACCGAAAAGTACTCCATTATCCATCCAAAAATGATTTTTCTATAAATTAAAAGGCTTTGTAATCCAAAATATTGATATATGGAAAGTGTTGAAAAATTAGAAGGTTTTGAAGGTCAGGTTAGGATTGTAATACCTCCGCTGATCATTAAAGAAAATGTTAAATACCAGCAATTTAACTCGTTCTACCTAACGGATATAGGCTATTATCCCAAAGCTAAAAACCACTATTGTGACCGCCCAAACGGTTGCCCAGAACACATACTCTTACATTGCGTCGATGGACGCGGAGTCGTAAAAATTGATCAGAAAGAATATCTGTTAGAAGCAAATGAATTTATCTTGATCCCAGCAAATACACCCCATTTTTATCATGCAAACTTTAATATGCCCTGGACGATATATTGGATGCACTTCTATGGAAGCCATACCTCATTAATTATTGAAGAAATCTATAAAAAAGTTCAAAATGAACACAACAAATTGACTTTTGAGGGTGAATTGGTGAATATATTTAATCGCTATTGTAGATTGTTGCAAAAAGGATATAGTAAGGAAATTCTCAAATATATTTCTATGAGCCTTCCAAATTTCTTCAGTGGATACCTTTTTCCTGATTTATTCAAAAACATTGACAATACTGATACGGATGTTGTTGATAAATCAATTTTGTTTTTACAGGATAATATAGGCAATAGACTTGGTCTAAAAGAAATTGCGGACAATAGCAATCTATCTGTTTCTCATTTCAGTAAACTATTTAGAAATAGAACAGGATATTCGCCAATTGAGTACTTGAACCATCTAAAGATTCAAAAGGCGTGCTATCAGTTGCAGTTCTCCGAAAAAAGAGTTTCAATCATTTCATTCGAACTTGGATTTGAAGATCAATATTATTTTTCCAGGCTTTTTAAGGAGCATATGGGTGTTTCCCCCGTTCACTATCGAGATAGTTTAAAAACAGATAATAAAAAAATCCATTAACTAACTGCAATTATACATCTTAATATAAAATCAAGGCAATAACTTTAAAAGCTATTACGACTTAATGCTAATTCAAAAATGAGCAGTATGGTTTTTAAATTGTTAGTACCTTTTTTTAGAAGGTTACAGTTTTCAAATTGGGTTACCTCACGGTTCTATGATTTACATAAGGGTCCGAATTTCTTCCGTATTGCAAATTCTACCAGCAAGAAATGGGGTGAGGCAATTTTAGTCAAAAATTTCCCCATGCCAGCTGCTGTATATTAGACCAATACCAAATTATTAACTATTAATGATCATAATAAATCGTACTATGTCCAATCACAGAATCTTATGTTTTGGAGAATTGCTAATACGTCTTCAATCAGTATCTGAAGGCTTTTTTGAACAAAATAATCTAAAAATCTACCCAGGAGGATCTGAAGCCAACGTGGCTGCTGCTTTAGGGCAGCTCAAAATCCCTACCCGCTATATAACTGCTATGCCTAGAAATCCTATGACGCTAGAAATACAGCAAATTCTAATTGATTACGGGGTAGATACTTCCAAAATACTTTTTCAGGGAGATCGACTTGGAAGCTACATGCTTCTTTCAGCTAATGGTCTAAGCAATGGTGAAGTGATCTATGACCGTAAGTATTCATCTTTTAGTCAGATTCAAGTAGGTAGCATCGACTGGGACTCCGTATTTGATCATATCACCTGGTTCCATTTCACGGCCTTAACACCAGCATTAAACACTGCATTGGCCGAAGTCTGTCTTGAAGCCCTTAAAATTGCCAGCAAAAAAGGAATTATAATATCTATTGACCTTAACTATCGTAATAAACTGTGGCAATATGGAATGGACCCCATTGAAGTCATGCCAGAACTATTAAAATATGTAGACGTAATAATGGGTAATATTTGGGCTGCAAATAAGATGCTGGGTACATCCATAGAAGCACACTTTGACGACAAAACCACCAAAGAAGAATACTTTGCGCACGCACAAAAAGTTTCAAAAGAAATCTTTTACAATTATCCCCAATGTAAACATATTGCAAACACTTTCCGTTTTATGGAAAATGTGAACCACAACCTCTTTTATGCGACCTATCATACGCCCCTAGACAATTTTGTCTCCACAACTTACGAAACAAGATCACTCATTGACCGAATAGGTAGCGGAGATGCATTTATGGCCGGATTAATTGCAGCGATTGCTAGTGACCTAGAAGAACAGCAAATAATCGATTTTGCCACTAAAATTGGTTTCGATAAATTGTTCGTAAAAGGGGATTTCATTAAATTCTAAAAATCACAATATGCAACAAATACTAGATAAAATAACAGAAAGTCCAATTATTCCTGTTTTCTATGACAGGGATCCAGTGCGATGCCTTGATATTTTACAACAATGCTACGAGGGTGGTGTCCGGGTTTTTGAATTTGTAAACCGTGGTCCTAGGGCTTTGGAAAATTTCACTAAACTAAAATCCAATATAAAAGCGGATATGATTTTGGGAATGGGGACAATAAAATCTCCAGAAGAAGCGCGCATATTTTTGGATGGAGGTGCCGATTTTATAGTCAGTCCTATTATTGATCCCCATATTGCTGCTGTGAGCACAGAAAAAGGAAAACTATGGATCCCTGGGTGCATGACACCGACTGAAATAAACTTTGCTGCAGGATGTGGCGTTCCACTGATAAAACTTTTTCCCGGAGATGTATTAGGCCATGATTTCCTAAAAGCGGTAAAGCCCCTATTTCCAGATGTCCAGTTTATGGTCACCGGAGGTGTAAAGCTAGAACGATCAAATCTCAACAGTTGGTTCAAAAATGGCGCTTTCGCAGTTGGCGTAGGTTCTAGCTTATTTAATGTAGATAAAACACATCCTGACCTAACAATTGCAAGTCAATTACGCGATTCGTTTTCATTACTTCGCAAACAAGAATAAAAACGAGAGACTTAAAAGTCTCTCTTCACTTGTCTAATAATTGAGCGTGTGGATCAGATAGAAAGCTGATGAATAATGGTTTTGCTTGCCTCCTGGATAATTCCAACATCAACCGAAAATGAAATATAATCAACGCCCAGATCAAGCCATCTCTTGGCATCTTGGACCCTATCTGTGAAGACACCAGATTTAATATTTTTTGATTTACATTTTTCAATTACATATCGCATTTTTTCCAGTACAAGTGGATGATTGATCTGGCCACTCACACCAAGTGCCTGTGATAGATCATAAGGTCCTAGAAAAATCACATCAATGCCTTCAACGGAAATGATATCCTCAAAATTGGCTATGGCCTCTTGTCCTTCAAGCTGTAAAATCAAAAATTGCCTGTTTGCTTCCTGAAAATAATCAAATCGATCTTTATTCGAAAATTCTGCCGCACGCACAAATCGGCATACCCCGCGCATCCCTAAAGGTGAAAATTTAGCGTGCGATACAGCAGCACGCGCTTCCTCCGCAGTTGTTATCTGTGGCACCTGCACGCCTTTAGCACCGATATCCAATGCTTTACCTATATCAGTCGCATTGTTGTCTGCAACCCTGATTACCGGAAAGGTTCCCGAAACCTCAGCGGCACGGATAAGATTTTGTGCATTCAGTACCGTATTGGGGCCATGTTCCATATCGATGATAATAAAGTCGAAACCGGCATAGCCCATGGCCTCGATCATAGAAGGATCTGATGTCTTGGAGAAAGGCCCCAGTACCGATTCTCCTTTTTTAATTTTTTCTAAAAAACGCATAGTTTTATTTTTTACCATTCTGCAATTGAATTATCTCTGTACCTCCAGACAGGGTTATGCCAGTTATGACCAACCTTTTCCATTGTTTGCACATAATCTTCGTTGACCTCTATCCCTAGACCACTGCCCATCGGAATAGAAACCATTCCATCTTGATAATTAAAAATCTCCGGATTTTTAATATAGTCAAGTAAATCATTAGATTCATTATAATGAATCCCCAGACTCTGTTCCTGTATGGCGGCATTATAGCTCACTGCATCAATCTGGAGACAGGCCGCCAAAGCAATTGGTCCCAAGGGACAATGCGGAGCCAAGGCAACATCGTATGCTTCGGCCATTGCAGCAATCTTTCTACATTCTGTAATTCCACCTGCATGCGATAGATCCGGTTGAATAATATCCACAACACCAGATTCCAGTACCTTCTTAAAATCCCATCTCGAAAATAGACGCTCTCCCAGCGCAATGGGGATAGCCGTATTTTTTGCAAGCTCAACAATACCTTCAAAGTTTTCAGAGAGTAAAGGTTCTTCGATAAACAATGGATTAAATTCCTCTAACTTTTTCATCAGAATTTTAGCCATTGGCTTATGTACACGCCCATGAAAATCAATACCCACATTAATCGTATTACCAAAATATTCGCGGATAATCGACATACGCTCCAATAGATGATCAATTTCAACAAAGGAGTCTAAGTATTGCAGTTTGCCCGTACCGTTAATTTTCACCGTATGAAAGCCCCGATCAACGACTTTTTTGATCTCTTCAATAATAACCTGCGGTTCATCCCCGCCCACCCAAGAGTAGACATCCATTTTATCCCGGCATTTGCCACCTATGAGTTCGTGTACTGGTGCATTAAAATATTTTCCCTTTAGATCCCAGAGAGCCTGATCGATTCCGGAAATTGCACCCATCAAAATAGGGCCACCCCGGTAAAATCCTCCCCTATACATCGAGTTCCAGTGATCTTCAATAAAGCGTGGATCCTTATCCAGAAGCTGCTCCATCAATTCTTTAACGGCGGCTATAACAGTATCTGCCTTGCCCTCGATAATTGGTTCTCCCCAACCGACAATCCCCTGATCCGTCTCTATCTTTAAAAATAGCCATCTTGGTGGCACCTTATACAATCTGAATCCTGTGATTTTCATACTTAAAATTTATCCGAGTGATATAGTCTCGCGGTCAACCCTCCATCGATCAAAAAGTCACTCCCCGTAATATTCTTACTGCTATCTGTCACCAGAAAGAATACGAGTTCGGCAATATCTTCTGGTGTAGATATCTTACCTAAAGCATGCAGATCAAATATTTCCTTTTCGGTCGCTGTTGGATTTTCCTTTTCAGATAACCATCGTTGATAATGATCTGTATCCGTAAACCCTGGACAGACCGCATTCACCCGAATCCCGAATTTGCCCAGACTAATTGCCATACTTCTCGTCATGGCATTAACCCCTCCCTTAGCAGCTGCGTACAGTTCTGTATCGGGGAGCGTACGGTAGGCATGATTAGAAGAAATATTGACGATGCTTCCTCCGTCGAAATTTTTGATCATAGCGGCAGCAACATATTTACTACATAAAAAAACCCCTTTTAAATCTGTATCAATAACTTTATTCCAATCAGAGAGCGTCGCTTCCAAAATAGACTTGAAAATTGTAATACCCGCATTGTTGACCAAGACATCAATTTTGCCGGTAATACGAAGCACCTGTTCCACCATATTTTTGACACTTTCCTCATTACTGACATCAGTCTGTATATAACGGGCCCAGTATCCGATTTCTTTTAAATTATTTTCAAGGCTCCCCCCCTCATCATCATATTTTGTTGCCAAAATAACCTTCGCCCCTCTTTTTGCCATCAATTCGGCTATTCCTTTGCCGATACCATTTCCAGCACCGGTCACGACAACAACTTTATTATTGATATCTTGCATTCTATATTATAGTTTAGATAGAAAAATTTTAAACCTTATTATTTTTTGTTTCGGGAACTACTGTTATTAAGAAGAAAAAGTAAAACGCACATAATCCTGCAAAAGTCAAAAATGACTGAAAGGCGCTAAATTGGTCTATCATAATTGGGAAAATATAAGTAATTCCAAAACAGGCAGCCCAAAGAAATGCAGAGGCTATGGCCATTCCTTGCTCACGTATTTCCATTGGAAATATTTCCGAAATGATTACCCAGGTCACAGGAGCCAATGTAGCGGCATAAGTACCAATAAATAATAACACCATTACACTGGCCAGCGATTGGGGAATATAAGTTCCCTGAAAGGACAAACCTATAAACACAAGTAAAATTGACATCAGCCCAGCTCCAACAACCATCAGTTTTTTACGTCCTAATCTGTCAACCAGCCGAATCGCCAATAGTGTAAAAACAAGGTTTACTGATCCTATAAAGATCTGTATGATAAGTTGATTATTGACATTCATTCCAACTTTATCAAATATGATCGGCGCATAAAACAATACAGCATTCGCACCCGAAATCTGTTGGAATATGGCAACAACAACCGCAATGACCAACAACAAGAGATACGTCTTTTTTGAAAACATTAACAACACAGATTTTTTTATGTCCCTTGTTTGCTCAGGTTCCCGCAATGATTGTATCGCCTGAATTTCCTCATCAACATTACCATTTTCCATTATTTTTGTCAGTTCTTTCCTGCCTCTCCCCAGTTTACCTCTATATATCAACCATTTAGGGCTTTCTGGAAGAAAAAATGCACCGATAATAAAAAGTCCTGCGGGTAAACATCCGCTCATAAACATCAGACGCCAGTTGAGTTCGAGATGTGATAAAAAATAATTAGAATTGTAGGCCATCAATATACCGATTACAATGGCCATCTGGTTTAAAGTGACCATCTTTCCCCGAATTGGCTGAGGACTTATTTCTGCTATATATAAAGGTGACAGTATTGAAGCTCCCCCAACACTGATGCCAGCAACGATACGCCAAAGAATCAACTCCCCAACAGTATTTGCCATACCCATCAAAATCGAGGAAACAATAAAAACAATGGAAACTAACACAAGAGAATTCTTTCGACCTATGTGTTCGGTAATTTTTCCAAAACCGATCGAACCGACTGCACAACCTACATATAGGCAACTGGCCACCCAACCCAACTCCGCCGGCGAAAGGTTAAAAAAAGGTGTGATAAACGGAATCGTGCCAGAAAAGATGGCAATATCAAATCCAAAGAGTAGACCGCCCAACGATGCGATCAAACTATAAATAAAAATACTCTTGTATTTAGCTTCTATCATAATATTGGTTTTTCAATGCTGCTAAGTTAGCTTGTAACGCCATTTTATTAAATGTACTATACAAGCGTATTAATGGATTTTATTATTCTATTGGAAGTTTTCCTCAGCGGACTTACAGGATAATAATAATATAATCCATTTAAATGAAAATTAATTCTATCACAAGCTACTTCCTTTCTAGTAAATTTGTACAGTAATGACCAATAGCAAAATGCTACATTAATAAACCAGTAGTCATCAGAAATCAAATTATCAATTGAAGCTATAAAAAAAGCATTTACACATGAAAAGTTTTTTGATAAAAAACAAACGAAATATGCGTGTTGAGATATTGGACTGGGGGTGTAGAATTGTATCCATCCGCGTTCCTGACAGTAATGGAAAACTCATTGACACTGTATTAAAATATAATAACATAACTGATTATAAAAAGGATAAACATTATTTGGGCAGTACTGTCGGGCGATATGCTAATAGAATTGAAAACGGAAAGTTCAATTTGCACGATTCTGGGATCCAACTATCACAAAATGAATCAGGGAAGAATCATCTTCATGGTGGATTCATAGGTTTCGACAAAAAGTATTGGAACTTAACAAGCCACACAGAAAATAGTATTGAAATGCAGATACTCAGTCCTGCAGGTGATGAGGGATATCCAGGAAATCTTACTGTGGGTGTTCGCTATGAAGTTTCTGAGGATAATATATTGACCATAGATTATCATGCTAAGGCTGACGAAGCGACCCTTGTCAATATCACAAACCATAGTTACTTCAACCTCTCTGACAATAGAGATTCCATCGATAGCCATGAGGTACAAGTGAACGCTGAATACTATACACCTTTAAGTGATGGACATCTTCCTGTCCCTCCCTACAGGAAAAAAGTTAAAAATACGATTTACGACCTCACAGAGCTTCAACCTATAGATACACTGAAAGAAGAAATAGGAAATATAAACTATTGTATGGATCCCACCGATGAAATAAAGCAGGTAGCAATCATAAAAGATATTGAAAGCGGCCGTAGAATGACGATCTCCTCCGACTATCCGGGTATACAGGTTTATTTTGGGAACTACCTGTCCGGGGAATTTAAACCCTTTCAGGGAATGTGCTGTGAACCCCATTATTTCCCAAACTCTCCAAATATAAACACATATCCCTCAGCACTTTTACTACCTGGAGATCATTATGAACACTGCATAAAATATAGTTTTGAAAATTTCTAATTCAAATGGCATGAAAAAATACACGCTCTTATTAGTTGTAGTCCTATTTGCAGAAATAGTCAAGGGACAACAAACGCAACTTATGTTAAAAACAATGAAAGACATCATACTGGAAACAAAAGATTTGTCGTTGGCATTCACAGTTGAAGAAAACAGAGACCTCAATATGGTCTATCTAGGAAAAAAATTGCAGGATCATAATGAATATAGGCAATTGAATGGTCAGTACAAACAAGCTCATGATTATACCAACATGTACCAATCGGCCTACACCGCATCAGGCACAAGAAATCTTCTTGAACCTGCCATTAGTGTCGAGCATGCAGACGGGAACCAATCATTGGATCTAAAATTTGTGGATCAACAGTTAAAAACTATCGACAATAACCGAAAAGAACTTATCATTCAGCTCAAAGATGAGCTATATCCTTTCTATGTTGAACTTCATTATCTAACTAACTTTCAGGAGAATGTCATTGAACAGTGGGCAGTGATAAAACACAATGAGAAAAAAAATGTAAAGCTCATCAAATATGCTTCCGCCAATATTAATCTTAAAGGAGAAGACTACTATCTAAGAAGTTATCACGGTGACTGGATCGCTGAAATGCAACGTGAAGACGAAAAGCTTACCCACGGGATAAAGACTCTTGACAGTAAACTAGGCACAAGGACTAATCTATTTAGATCATCCTATTTTGCCTTAGGCCTCAATAACGCAATAACTGAAAATCAAGGAACTGTGCTTTTGGGCGGACTGGAGTGGAGTGGCAACTTTCGCGTGGACTTTGAAAAGGATCCACAGGATAATTTAAGGATACTGGCCGGCGTAAACAATTATGCATCCCATTATTCACTTGCCGCAGGCTCAAACTTTGTCACTCCTAAATTCAGTTTTACGGTATCTACAAATGGACTGGGGGAAGGAAGTAGAAATCTGCACGACTGGGCCAGGAAACAAAGGTTAATTGATGGCTATGGAGAAAGATATACCTTGCTGAATAACTGGGAAAGTACTTATTTTAATTTTGACGAGCAAAAAATATCCCATTTACTGGACAACACTAAAAAACTTGGTGTTGATCTTTTCTTATTAGATGATGGCTGGTTTGGTAATAAATACCCGAGAAATGCAGATACCTCAGCGCTTGGCGATTGGGAAGAAAATAAATCAAAGCTACCTAATGGACTGCTATCGATCGTTAAGGAAGCCAATGAAAAAGATGTCAAATTCGGTATTTGGGTGGAACCCGAAATGATTAGCCCAAAAAGTGAGCTGTATGAGAAAAAACCACAATGGGTAGTAAAACAGCCAAAAAGGGATGAATACTATTTTAGAAATCAGCTCGTGTTAGATCTATCCAATCCCGAAGTACAAGATTTTGTTTTCAATATCTTGGATAACCTTTTTCAAAAAAATCCAGGATTAGCCTACATAAAATGGGATTGCAACGCGGTGATCTATAATGCGTATTCATACTTCCAGAAAGATCAAAATAACTTTTATGTAGATTACACCAAAGGACTGTACCGTGTTTTGGATCGCTTCCGCGAAAAATATCCAACAGTCCCAATGATGCTTTGCTCAGGCGGAGGCGGCCGTATTGACTACGGATCCTTACAGTATTTTACAGAGTATTGGCCCAGTGATAACACGGATCCTTTTGACCGGATTTTTATGCAATATGAGAACTCTTTGTTCTTTCCCTCTATCGCAAGCGTAAATCATGTGACAACTTTCGGGAAACAAGATTTAAAATTCAAGATAGATGTTGCCATGATGGGAAAAATGGGATTCGATTTAAACTTGGAGGAGCTGTCTGCAGACGAACTGAGCTTTGCACAACAGGCCGTAAAAACTTATGATCAATATAAGCACATTATTTGGCATGGAGATCTATTTCGGCTTGCGGATCCAAGAAAAGACAATCATGCCAGCCTCGCTTATATCAGCAAAGACAAATCGCAAGCGCTGATGTTAAACTATCTTGTCCAATACAGCCAGATTTCCAGTACATCAGCTCCAATACGGTGGTTGGGCCTAGATCCAAATAAAAAGTATAAAATACAGGAAATCAACTTACATGGAACAAACAGTTGGATACCATCAGAACTTACCCTCTCAGGTGACTTCTTGATGAAAGTAGGCTTGAACCCCATACTGAACAACAATAGAAAAAGTGTAATACTGGCATTAAAAGCCATCAATTAAAAACGAATAAAAAAATCAAGTATGAAAGTGGAAAATATAATAGAATTACGCACCGTGCATAATGGTTCACTGACGTTGGGTGAGGGACCTATCTGGGACGAAAGAATCCAAACTTTATACTTCGTTGATATTCTTCAGAAAACACTATACCGCTGGAACTATGCTTCCAAAGAAACAAGGTTAAAAATATTTGAAGAATATATTAGCTGCATAGCTTTATCAGAAAATGATGGGTTGATCCTAATAGCACTTGAAAGTGGAGTTTTTAGTTATGAGCTAGACACGGAGTCACTTTCATTTATATGTAAGCCTGAATCGCAAAATAACTTTAGATATAATGATGGCCGTGTAGATTGGAACGGAAGCTGGCTACTTGGGAGCATGAACAATCTCAATAATGGTCCGGCTGCCCCCCTACTTCCCGATGCGACTCTCTATCAGGTCGAGGGAACAACCGTAACTTCTCTATTAAAAGGCGTAACTATTTCAAATGGAATCGCATTTCGCAAACCTTATATCTACTTTATCGATTCCAAAGTAAACTGCATCCGTAAGTTCGTTTATGAAAAGGGGCAATTTACATTGATCAAGGAGGTTTTTAAACTTGAAGACAAAACAACTTTGGACGGTATGTGCATCTCATCGGACAACAAGCTTTTTATTGCCAATTGGGCCGGATCTAAAATAATCGTCTTTGACCTTATAAAAGAACGTGTCATAAATATAATACCTTTACCTTGCCTCAACCCCACATCCTGTACTTTTGGCGGTCCTGAAATGAATGAGCTGTTTATCACTACCTCATCCATAAATGAGAACAATACAGCTATAGCGGGAGTTTATGTCATCACGCTAAATGAACATGGTCTTCCAGAAAATAAAATTAAACTAAAGAACCTAAAAAATGAAAATTAAAAAACGATTAAGTTATATCTTTTTTGCATTCATATCCCTCCCATTGGCTGCGATATGTCAAAAAGGGGATCCGAACTTGAGATTATGGTATAACCAGCCCGCTTCTCAGTGGGAAGAGTACCTACCCATGGGAAACGGTAAAATGGGCATGATGCCAAATGGAGGGATCCATAAAGAGAATATCACCTTGAACGATATCACTTTATGGTCTGGCTCGCCGCAGGATGCTAATAACTATCAGGCAAACGAACATTTGCAAGAAATTCGTTCATTGTTGCTTGCTGGCAAAAATGAAATCGCACAGGAGCTGATCAATAATCATTTTATATGTATGGGTCCAGGGTCCGGAGGAGGCCAATGGGGTTGCTTTCAGACGATGGGTGATTTAAATATCGACTATACCCTCAATAAAAATGTCAAACCCCTAAATTACAAACGTGAACTTGATATCCAGACAGCAAAGGCTTCGACATCATTTGTAATTGATGGGACAAAATACACCCGGGAATATTTTACAAGTTTCAATACCGATGCCGGGTATATACGCTTAAGTGCAGATAAAGCAAAAAGTATATCCGTCGAAATTAGCCTAAACCGACAGGAAAAAGCCTCATATCAGATACAGGGCAGCCAATTGACGATGTTTGGTCAGCTGGACAACGGTACAGACGGAAAGGGCATGAAATTTATTACGCGGGTATCGACCACAGTCAAAGGAGGCACTGTCTCTTACCTAAATGACCGAATCATAATTAAATCTGCGGACGAGGCCATAATTCAAGTGGTTACGGATACTGATTATAAACAAAATGACCATTTGACCAACAGCGAGCGCGTATTAAAAAAAGCGATATCGGCCAACTGGGATCAGGAATTAACTCTGCATAGGAAAAAATATGCAGCATTGTTTGACCGTTTAGCTTTATCATTTGGAGCCTTTAAGCAGCTACAAACCCCGACTAATGAAAGACTAAAAAACTACCAAAACAATCCGTCAGCAGACCCCGAACTGGCTGCATTATTTTTTCAATATGGACGATATCTCAGTATAAGCAGTACCAGATTAGGGTTGCTTCCTCCAAATTTACAGGGGCTTTGGGCCAACCAGATACGTACACCTTGGAATGGTGATTATCATCTTGATGTAAATGTACAAATGAACCACTGGCATCTTGGGCCAACCAATTTGAGTGAACTTGAGCTGCCTTTGGCTGATCTGGTAGCAGGCTTGACTAAAAACGGTGCGAAAACAGCCAAAGCATACTATAATGCTCCGGGATGGGTAGCACATGTTATAACCAATATCTGGGGCTATACCGAACCCGGTGAGGCAGCCTCCTGGGGAATTGCCAATGCAGGATCTGGGTGGCTTTGTAACAACCTATGGAATCATTTTGCATACACACAAGATCTTAATTATCTAAAAAGTATCTATCCTGTTTTACGTGGTGCAGCACAATTTTACAATGCAGCACTCATGTCCCATCCAACAAAAGGTTGGTTGGTGACCGGTCCATCGGTTTCGCCTGAAAATGCTTTTTATCTTCCAAATGGAACACATGCAAATGTTTGTATGGGACCTACCATAGATAACCAAATTACAAATGAGCTATTTAAAAATCTAATTACAGCGAATGAGCTTCTGGGATTGGAAGATTCATTCTGCGATACTTTACAACAAAAAATACTACTGCTCGCTCCAATTGCCCAAGTCAGTAAAGATGGCCGGATAATGGAATGGCTCGAAGATTATAAAGAAACAGATCCACAGCACAGACATATTTCCCATCTATATGGCTTATATCCAGCCAATCAAATTACAATTGACGGAACACCGGAACTTGCCGCTGCCGCAAAGAAAACCCTTGAAGTACGTGGTGACGATGGTCCAAGTTGGGCAATTGCGTACAAAATGATCTTTTGGGCAAAACTGAAAGACAGCGAAAGGGCTTATAAATTGTTCCGGCAATTGGTTATTCCTCGAACAGATACCCATATCAATTATGGTGCAGGTGGAGGTTCTTACACAAATCTATTAACAGCAGGGCCACCATTTCAGATCGATGGTAATTTTGGTGGCACCGCAGCAATAGCCGAAATGCTAATTCAAAATAATAAAGATTTTATAGAACTACTACCATCCCTACCCAAAGACTGGTCACATAAAGGCTACATCAGGGGTTTAAAAGCAAAGGGAGATTTAACAATAGACATGCAATGGCAAGACGGGCAAATCACAATGGCGAAAGTCTATAGCAAACAGAAAAAAACAATAAATGTAGTGTATAACGGAAAATTTCATAAACTAAACACCATTTTGTTAAAATGAAGGCTTCATCTCATGAAGATACCTTGAGCATTACCCTTATCGCTCGCGACCGGAGTAAGAAAAAAGTCCACTTCAAAATAACAGTCTCAATAAAGAGGAAATGGCCGTTTGAATAGTATTCAAACGGCCATAAAATCCTATATTATATTATGCTTTATTATCCTTTATAAACTTACATTGTACATCTCAAGTTCCTCCGGGCTTTGATCTCGTGATTTACCTATATTCCAATTGAGATAAGATTAGCGAGAGTAGGTAAACTTAAATCTATTTGTTAAAAGTTGCTCTTGAATAATTGATTATTTTTGTAGTTTTGTTGGACTACTTTACCCTGATCAAATATAGTCTATAACAACCACGATGCAATTTAACTTCAATTTTGATAGCAGCCCTTTCAAAACACTTATCTCGTTTCATAAGATTATACAATCTTTTGAGGAAACTGCGACGTCTGAAGTTGATTTTCAGGCGACCTACGCTAAATCTTTACTGGAAGAACTAAAAAAATATCCAGCCCTCACGGACGGGATTGAAAAAACGGCAGATTTACCACTATATGAACCTATAATCAGGATTCTTTTAGCAGATTTGTTTCCAAGGTCGCTAACGAAAAACGAGATCAAGGCAATTACCATACCCTTTTATTTATATACCTTCAACCATACTGAGCGTTTGCAAAACATCCTCAATGATGCCGGTGATCATTATGAATTCAGATTTAGGAATATCTCCGCAGACACCTACTACATTTTGAATTGTTGTATGATTATCAGCCAATATTATGGTATTAATTTGGATGCGATGAATGGGCCGATATTTTTGGATATTCCTGACAAAAATAATATTATGCATCATTATCGTGTGTTGTTTAATGCCGATTTTATGGATATTATTCCCACAGACGAGGCATCGCCTCTATCGATAGAAGATATTACACAGCTCATTGATAATTTTTCAGATATAGCCTTGTGGAAGTCGAAGTTTCCAGCCCAAAGCTGGATATTGAAAGGTTTTTCGATCATGACCCTATTTGATGCAACGACTGAAAATGCCATATCTAACTTTAAAAGCACCTTGTTGCGCGAAAGTTCGAACGTACAATTTGAAGAAATTCAGAACATTTTTAGATCTATTTATAAAATTGATAACCTTCGGATTGGAGTTACCTCCTTTGAAAAGGTACGGGAAGAATATAATCTAAAAATCGTCGAAAAACAGATGTATAGTCATTTCCTACATGATTCTACGATCGCTGAATGTGAAAAAATGCTGTGTAACGAGACACTCGAAAGCATACTGAGCCGCGACGAGTTTCTTGTAGTTCCGGACATCGACGCGTTAGCCGTGGAAAGTCCAAAGAAAGCATTTTTTATTAACAAACTTAAACAGCAAAATGTAAAGAGCTTTATCTTAGCACCCCTCAAACAGGATGACAGGGTGCTCGGGATATTGGAACTGACCTCATCTAAGGTTCGTGAATTGAATTCTGTCAATGCAGAAAAGCTCCATTTAATCTTACCTTTTATCAAAGACAAAGTATCTAAAGCATTTTCCGAAACCGAAAACAAGATTGAAGCGATCATCCAAAAAGAATATACTTCCATTCATCCAAGTGTCAAATGGCGGTTTCAGGAGGAGGCTGTCCATTTTCTAAATGACAAAGTATTTGGAAAAGATTATACCCTTCAAGAAATTGTCTTTGAAAATGTCTATCCGCTCTATGGTCAGATTGATGTCCAAGGGTCCTCAGAATCAAGAAATCTAGCTATAAAACAAGACCTCATCAATCAGACAACAGATTTGATTGGTTTATTCAGTAAGATAAACCAGACGCATAAATTACCGCTCTTTGAACAAAAAGTCTTTGACCTGGAAAGAAACCTAGCTACGTTGGACCAAAGCCTATCTACAGATACCGAGCAGACTATTCTTGACCATATTAATCTGGATGTACATCCTATTCTTGATAATTTTATAAAAAATCATAAGAATAGCATCATTGCTCCAGCTATCAAAGCCTATTTTGATCGCATAAACGATGCAATAGGTGGCTTTTATGAAGCGCGCCAAGATTACGACAATTCAATCACATTGATCAATAAAAGGCTTGTTGCTATCCTCGACGAAAAACAGACAGAAGCACAGGAATATTTCCCTCATTATTACGAACGTTATAAGACTGATGGAATTGAGCATAACATGTATATCGGAGCGTCTATTGCCCCAGACAAAAATTTTGAACTCTATTACCTCAAAAACCTGCGGCTATGGCAAATGCAGGTGATGTGTGAAATGGAGAAAAAGTTTAGAGATCTCCAGCCTAACTTGCCGAATCAATTGGAGGTCACCTCTCTAATTCTTGTTTTTGGCAATCCGATTTCTATCCGCTTCAAGATGGATGAAAAACAGTTTGATATCGACGGATCCTACAATGTACGTTATGAAATTGCAAAAAAACGAATTGACAAAGCAAAAATAAAAGGTACAAGTGAGCGCATTACCCAAAAAGGCAAGTTAGCAGTAGTCTATCTACATCTCCATGAAGAAATGGAATACCTTGGTTATATCAGTCTACTTCAACATAAAGGATTATTGAATGATGATATTGAAAAGTTTGATGTAGAGGATTTACAAGGGCTCGTTGGTCTCAAAGCCCTTCGGGTTGGATTTAAGGTGTAGCCAAGATTTCGGGCTACTCGCCCCTATCCCTTTTCAGATCAGGAGGCTATGGCAAGCTCCAGTCTATTCTACAATTCTCCTGTAGCCGAATATTCAATCGCTGGAAGCGGCGGTCAAGAAACTGGATCGGGCAATAGAAATCATCCACTTGCGTCAGATAATGTAGCAAGGCTCTTTCCGCAATGAACAGATAAATAAAGAGGGGCTAATGCAGTGGTGCAATTTTGAAAATTGAAGGTGCCCTTTATGTGGGGCACCTTCAGTGATATTATAGTTTCTGTTCTGTCAATCAAGATTATAAACTGTATGTAGCAACTGATTGTAGTCCCTTGGATAAAGCGTTATCTTGTAGACCTGGTATTGCGGAGCCTTCAACTCTAAAAGTAGTGATATCATTTATACCAATGAATCCCAATATATTACGAAGGTATTTTTCCGTAAAATCAAATTCTTTCATTGGACCTTCTGAATAAACTCCACCACTTGAAATAGCGAGAAATACTTTTTTATTCTTTACCAATCCCTCCACACCATTTTCAGTATAACGGAATGTAATTCCAGCTCGGACAACATGGTCAATCCAAGCTTTGAGCGATGAAGGTATGCTAAAATTGTACATAGGAACATCAATAACCACTATATCAGCTGACATGAGCTCTTTAATGGCATTATCAGAATGATACAATGCTTCACGAAGTGCTGGATTATCAGAGGGCGTAATAAATGAAGAAAAATGAACTTCGTTGAGATGGGGTAATTCATTTTTAGCCAGATTCATAACCGTCATATCCAGTTCAGGATAACTTAATCTTATTTTTTCAACAATCGCATTTCCCAATTGAAAGCTGATGGAGTCCTTACCCCTAAAACTTGTGACTAATCTTAAAATTTTCATTTGTTTTGTGCTTCAAAGTTTGCAATAAATACTATACATTTGTTATCTGTTACAAAAAGGATAGTACTTACAAAAAGAATAGTATATGGCAATACATACAGTAGAAAGTTGTGCAAAAGCCAAATTGGCTATCCGGGATACCTTGGATGTAGTAGGCGGCAAATGGAAGCTTGTCCTGATCTCTTTATTGCGAAGTGGCAAAAAAGGATTTAATGAGCTATCTAGGGAAGCTGGTATTTCACCGCGTATCCTCTCCAAAGAATTGCAAGAACTAGAAATAAATGGGCTGGTGTCCAGGCAGGTCCGCAATACCAAACCCATTACGGTACAATACGAGTTAACGGAATATAGCAATAGCTTAAGTGAGGTATTGATGGCGATGGAAAAATGGGGCCATCAACACAGATTGAAGATTGTATCCAGAAGTTAAACGTTACTATTCTGCCTTATCAATCAATTTTGATCCGTTTCATAATATCCTCAAATTCTATTCCATCTAAAAAAGCTACTACCTTGATTATTTTACCACCTTTCATATGCATATACCAGGAATAGGAAGAACGATAAGGTCTGCCATCCAATGCTACAGCCTCGCCATCCCATAATACAATCACCATATCTTTATCGGCAAAAATATTTCGAATGGTAGGTTTAATTTTGACTTTCAATTTTTTGTTGAGAGGTATAATCACTTGATCTAAAAATTCCTGTTTGGATGTATATGTTTTTGAGTAAGGTGTTGATCCGGCTATTTCCCACTTCATATCATCTGTCAGCAGATCAAAGAAATTTCCTATCCCATTATGCCAATGCTGAAATGCTTTGGCAATAATTTCCTTATTCTGAATTTCTTCATAGCTGTAATACTGTGCATTCACAGCCGTTGAAAATATGATCATCGTTAATAATGTTGTTAATTGTTTCATGACAAATTCGTTTTAGGTATTTTACTGATCAAAAGCAGACCTGACGCTTCCAGGTCTGCTTTTTTGATGGGCTAAATCTTATTTTCCCAGGCTTTCAATTGGTGATCTTTCAACATATCTTCGATTATTTTCGGAACGACATTTCTGAATTTACCTTCGTCTGCCGGAACAATCTCAATCATACGATCAATCATCTCGGTAGCATCTAGTTTTCCTTCAGGAGTAGCGAAGAAATCATCAAATCCTTTGCGTAGATCAGCTCTCTTTGTAAAGTTCACCTCATCATCCAACCAACGGAACGGGTTGTCGGCCATGGTTTCATTGTAGCCTGTATAATAAGCTCCGGGATTAATTGTCTGTATCCTGATTCCATAAGTTTTGAGTTCTTGCTGCATGGCCTCAGCAAAAGCTTCCAATGCATGTTTGGTGGATACATAAGTTCCCCAATTTTCTGGCGTAAACAATCCCCCCATTGAAGAGGTAAACACGACTTTACCTTTTTTTCCTGCTTTTACCCACTTCTGTACAACACCCTGTGTAAGTACCAATGGCAAGAAGACATTCACCTCATAGTTTTTTCGGACCAAATCCACAGGAATCTCCCACACCGGACCTGCCTATACCATTCCAGCATTGTTCCAAAGAATATCAAAGTCCCATTTTAAGGCTTGCTTGATGTCGTACTGATCTGTAAGATCCAGGCGTTCAACCCTGATTTTATCGGAAAGTCCCAAAGCAGCGACTTCTTCGCGAAGTGGAGTCACCTGTGATGATACATGTACGGTTGCAATAATATTGTGTCCGTTTTTAGCCATGCCCAGCGCTGCTCCTTTACCAAATCCTGAACCTGCTCCTGTAATTAAAATTGTTTTTGTTTCCATTTTGTTGATTTTTTATAAATGATTAATGATTTATTTAATTTTTATTTTTGATCAAAAATTCCAGCACCTGCAGTAGCAATCTCAAGGTCCTCCGGAACAGCCCCACCTGAGACTCCGATATAACCGATAATCTCATTGTTTTTAAAAATAGGAAGCCCTCCTGCAAACCCTACTAAACCATCATTAGTGGCTGTCATCCCATAAGCCCTAGCTTCCGGCTTGAGATATTCACCAACATTTGCGCTGCTCGTCCTAAAGAGGCAAGCTGTTTTTGCCTTCTTGATCGCAATGTCCATGGATCCCAGAAATGCATCATCCATTCTTTCAAATACTTTGAGATGGCCAGCTGTATCAAGTACTGCGATATTGGCGTTTACTTGCAGTTGTATTGCTTTGGCTATAGCCTGCTGTACAACTTGTTTTGATTCATTAAGATTGATTTCCATAATATTCGATGTTTATAATACTTTTATTTTCTTTTGATATCACAAAATTGCAACAGATCTAGAGGGATTCTTATAGGAAAAAAAAGCAGATTTTTATGAAAATCAAACCTTTTTGAATTTTTAACGGTTTTTCTATCTTTATACATGGAAAACATAATATCCTAATCATGAAAACCAGTTTGGATCTAAAGGAAATAAATCTATTAAGGGACTTCCCAGAGCTAACTCCAATCTATCGAGAAGCATTGGATACAAAACAGATTAAGATCTTCAACCGTGAAATTGAAGATTGCAGAAGTTACCTTTCCGCAAACCGAAGAGATTTCTATAAAATTTTGATGATTACTGCTGGTGACGGTATTTTTACTTTAGGACTGAATAGATACTTTATCAATAAGCCAACATTATTCTTCATTCATCCCAACGATATTATTTCCTGGCAGAAAACAACCGGAGAATCTGCAGGCTATTATCTGTTGTTTAAAAAGGATTTTATCAATGATCATCCAATATTAAAGTCTACGATAGAACGTCTTCCCCTTTTTAGCGACAAGACGAAGAGTGTGATTTCTGTTGAGGCTCAAGGACTGGAGAGCTTTGTGAGACTTTGGGAAAACATGTACAATGAACAGGGAAATGAACTGGGGTACGAAGCCATTCAGGCATATATTCAGCTATTGATGATCGACAGTGCCCGGATAGCACAATTTCCAGTGCCCGAAAGTACAAACGAGGACTATGGTCATATCCATCGTTTTTTTGGACTTCTGGAAGAAGAAATTTCGGGCATTAATTATGAAAATCCCATAAAACTGAGGACGGCACAAGAGTTTGCTGATACCATGAATCTCCATCCTAATTATTTAAATAGAATCCTGAAAAAAAGAACGGGACAAAATGTAAGCAAACATATTAAAGGACGGCTGCTGGATGAATGCAAAGCACTTCTTCTTCAGACCAGCTGGACCTTGGAACAGATCAGTTACGCTGTGGGTTTTTCAGATCAGCCAAACTTTAACTTCTTCTTTAAAAAACATACCGGACTTACTCCTAATTCATTTAGACGGAATGCCTGGCAATAGTCTATCCGTAATCTAAAAAGTTGTCCTTTATTGTGCTAGGCTCTTAAACTTTTAAGCCTAAAACATCGTTGAATATAAAAAAGGCCAGAGGTAGACTCCCCGGCAATACTGCGGCCTAGTTGCTCCAGTCTTTTAAATCAGCTACATGGGTTCAAGGCTGATCTGCCATCATGTTTTTCTTTAAATAGATAGATCAAAAGAATGGCGATCCGAAAGGCTTTCTGATTAAAACCAAGGCTATATAAGCTGTACTGTATGGCGTAGATACCGGAAAGTTGGTCTAGCTTGCGTATTATAAATAAAAAAGCTTCCCTCTTTTAAAAGGGAAGCCAGGCGCTAGAAACTCATCCTCACTTTAACTTGAGGGGAACGATGACAATTTTGCTATAACCTTCTTTTTCAAAGAGAACACCTAGGGTATTTTTATCCAAAAGCACCATATCGGAATACGCCGTATAATCTCCTTTTACACCTTCTGGTGCTTTTGCAACGACCTGACTGAAATACCATGTTTTACCTTGATCTTTACTTAAGCGAACGGTTAGGTTGTCTCTTCTATCTGTTGAGGCTGCATTGCAAACGGCTAAGACATATTTTCCTTTCTTTTGCCAGGAAAGCACAGAACCCTGATTGACCGGATCGGGTAGATTTTTATCATAATAGGATGTGTCCCAAGTGACACCACCATCATTGGAATAAGACACAATCCTCGATTTTACATTGCCTTGCTGATTGCGGGAATTCATGTACAGTCCAGTCCCGGATATTTGCGCGGCCATGGTCTCATTGGATCCTTCAAATTTTATGCTCGCACCGATCTTAAATGTCTTTCCGTGGTCGTCCGAATAATACGAATGCGCAAAATAGTCCTTGCCATTTTCCTTTGGATTGCCTTCGGAATGATTTGCCGGAATATATATTCGCCCCTTGTATTTACCGGAATCAAATTGTAATGCATGCCCTGGTGTATTTGCATAGGCTCGCCAGTCTTCCTTAAAGGTGTATTGTGCATTGACCGACGGTTGATTGGGCCGATGGGTCTCAAGCGTAATATTCTGTGGCTGAGACCAGGTTTTGCCGCCATCGGATGAACTTATTGACCAGCATTCTCGCAGGCCATTCCCTTTGCGGACTTCGCCCTCATGATTATTGCCTGTATTATAAAAAAGTAACAGGCGTCCCTTTGGATATGCCGGATCCAATAGATCAACTACTGGGGCCGGATTTCCGACCTGTAGATTATCATTATCAACGGCGACTTGCAGTGGTCCCCATGTCTTTCCATTGTCCTGACTAATTTTATAAACAATATCCACATTACCAAAATCGCCAGCATGGTCTACCCTACCTTCTGCAAAAGCGATCAATTGTCCGGTTTTGTCCTTTACAATGGCGGGTATGCGGTAGCTTTTGTAACCATCTTCGCCGGAAACAAATACATTCACTTCCTGGGCGTGGCTAATACCGGCCAATAGGGCTAATACCATAGTTGTACATAACTTCTTCATATCTATCTCAGTTTTATTTTTGTGCTTATTAAAAAATTGACCTGCATTTATTGCTCCTTTTCAACGGGAAGACAAGTAAACATCCATTTCAATGGATTTTGCCAGTCTTTCCCTTTTAATTTTCCCACAGGCAGTTTTACGACAATGGTATTCCAGCCCTTGTGCAATTGAACCATGGTAGGGCTTCTATAGCTATAGCCCTCATCAATCAATGGGATTTCCAGATTTCCTTTTTGCCCTGCATGCTGCCAATCTGGAGGAAGCACTTCTTGGGCATTGACCCAAAGTCTGCTCATTCGATCGTCCCAGGTTCCCAAATGTGGTGAATCACTGGCATATGAACGGGAAAGATCATTAAAGCCAATCCAAAAACTTTGGTTCCCTCCTTTTTCACTCCATACTTTGCTCACGGCATAGATGGTGCTGTTTTCGAGCGGCCGGTCAATCGCTCCTTTGACAACATCAGACCACCAATGGCGTAGCACGATGGTGCCTCCATAAAACTCTCCGATTTTTTTTAAAGCGGAAAAATTTCCATTCGCCTCATTGTTTAAGGTCATATCAAGATCGCCTTTATTTTCCAGAGGCCCGTATAATGTCCATTTTTGCTTACTTTGCTGGTGATAAGGAAAAATAAGATCTTTAAAATACAATCGCTTATGTTGAAGCAAACGCCCTTCAAATTCAGCAAATTCAGCTAATCCCTTTGCATCGGCCTTGATATTACTGCGCCATTCAAAATCTCCCCCTCCGAGCCAACTGCGTTCTGCAAATGTCAATAAAGCTGGGTAAACCGCATTCTGCTGAAATACATCACGTTCATGCTGTACTGCACGGTCCGGCCATGAACAGAGTGTCGCTCCCAATAGCTTTTCATGGCCCTTTGTCTGTCCCCCCAACTGCCGATAAAATAGTGTCGTGACTGTTTCCAAAGGATCCATATGATTGATATACAAGTGTTTTGAATCAATTACTTCAAAAGAGGAATCTTCCGTAATAGCCTGTGGTCCACCCATCCAGAGTTGGCGAATGGTCTGTGGCTGCAGATTACCGCCGGGCTCCCAGCCAATGGTCTTCATGCCTAAATCTTCTGTCCACTTTGTCATAAGCGGTAAAAATTGCTGATTGTGAATTTTCACCTCATCTCCGCCAATATGCAAATAGGGCAAACCTGGGAAAGTGTCCGCAAATTCCTTCACGAGTTCCTGGATGATCGCCACGCCACTATCGCTCTGCATATCGGTTTTAAAATATCGACGAAATGCTGCTGAGTGCCCGGGCATATCAATTTCGGGTACAAGCTGAATATGCCTATCGCGGCAATAGTGGATCAGCTCCTGCATATCTTCGACAGTATAATATTTTCCCGGCCAGCGCTCCATGTTGGAAGGATCGGTCAGGCCGGGATATGTCTTGCTGGCGAGCCGCCAAGCAATATCCTCCGTGAAATGAAAATGAAAAACATTCAGTTTATACTGTGCCATGATATCGATCTGCTCTTTAAGTACATCCATGGACTGAAAATTTCGTCCCACATCCACCAGGTAGCCACGCCAGCGATAAGAAGGATAATCGGTAATGGAGCAATATGGCAGCCGACCATCCTGGCCTCCTAGTTGCCGCAAAGTTTGTAAGGCGTAGAAAATACCGGTACTCGTGCGCGCGTCAATCCGTACGCCCTGCTTATCCACGACTATACGGTAAGCCGCTGAAGATGCCGATGGTAGATCTGATTGCTCATCGCAAACAATAGCGATATCACTGTTTTTTAGACTGTCATGTTCTATCTTAACTACGTTCCAATCTTTTAATAGGACGCTCAGCGTCTGTCTATCAAAATTGGACAGCTCTCCTTTGATCTGTATACGGACAAGGGGCTGAATATGATAACTCCCTGTTTCCCAAGCTACAGAACGGGGCATAGGAAGCAATGGTCTAATTGAATCTGACAGACAGCGTAAAGGACTGATTAGCATAATAACAATCAGCGTGAATAATAAGATGGGTGTAGCAGCTTCTAGTCGTCTCATAACCTTCTACCTAACGGAGTTAAATTCTTTTAATATTTGCATACAATACCACTCTTGGCGAGGGAGATGGAATGGACCTTTAAATAGATTTCCTTTTGCCGTTTGTGCAATCTTCCCGTCGCGATGAAGATAACCATACCATTCACCATTCAGTTTATCATGAAAATGATCATAGGCATATTGATTGATCTGCTGATGCCAACTTTTATATTTCTCCTTACCTGTCATCACATAAGCGAGCAATGTTGCTATAATCGTTTCATTCTGCGGCCACCAAAACTTCATATCTTGCCAATATTCTTGTACTGGTTTCCCATAAACGTCTCTAAAATATAGAATCCCGCCATATTCTTTATCCCAACCACGTTCCCACATATAATCGAGCATACGACAGCCAAGATCAATCAGTTGCGGATCGTTATCCCTATATTTTGCTTCATGCAGGATAAACCAAGCTCCTTCGATAGCATGCCCAGGATTGAGTGTACGGCCATCGATATGGTCAATGATCTCGCCCTTAGGACCAACTTGCTCCATCACACAGCGGATGTCATCTTTTACAAAATCGCGTTCAATCTGCGCAATAAAATCGCTGATAACGAAATCACAGCGCGGATCACCAATGGTGTCACGGATTTGCTGTGCTGTATTGATCATAATCATGGGAACACCGATGCCCTTCATTGGCCTGGTCTGTTCATATTTTGGGTCCACCAGTCTTTCTCCCTGTGCATAGGCCAGACAAACGCCAAACAGCTCGCGCGCTTCTGCGGCTATATCGGCATCATCTGTCGCCTTAGCATAGGCTGCAAAGGCAATTGCCGCAAATGTTTCCGAAAAGAAATAACGGCGCATACGAATTGGATTTCCAAGACGGTCTACATGAAAATACATTTTGCCATTTGCAGCAAAACAATGTTTCTTCAAAAATTCATAGCCTATCCGGGCTCCTTCCAGCCATTCTTCTTTTTGTTCAACCGTATTGTAAAGTGTAGCCAGCAGCCAGCATGCCCTTCCCTGGATCCATACCGCTTTATCTGTATCAATCAGGGCTCCATCATGATCACGCATGAAGAGGTAGCCGCCATGTTCTTGGTCAATCGATCGTGGAAACCAAAATGGTACAGTATCTTTTAAAAGCTGGTCTCTATAAAAGACTTCTAATTCGTTCAAGTAATCTGCATCTATGCTATTTATCTGTTTCATCTTTCTAATTTTTGCATCAATTCATTTCTATTTAGTTGATCGCCAAATCGAAGGTGGACACGGGTGTTCCAATTTCATTTTGAAGATTTGCCCTGCTGAAGGGTTCATATCCATACAGGATGCTGGTGACTTTGAAATCCGGCTTATTGATTTGGACAGTATTACCCGACAGGATATTTGCGCTTACATCGAAAATCCTGCCCTTAGGGTCCACCAGCTGAAAGCCTCTCACAGCTACATTCCCCGGGGTTTTTAATTTTGTACAGTGATCAAATGTCAATAACAGCTTATCACCTTGAAACGTATACCTGACCGGATCAGGATGGTCTGCATTCAATTCAGCTCCATACAAATGTTTACGCACTAAATTTGCCAAACGCCGTCCTACAACCATCTTCTCACGGGGGTGTACATCCAGAGAATCTCCTACATCGAGCGATACGGCCATATATGTACCTGCAATGCTTTTCTCTAATAAGCGCTGTGAGTTTCTAAAATCTCCCCATGAAGGCCGGTCTATACTGGAGAGCTGAACGAAGAAAAAAGGCAAATCTTGATGGAAACTCTTCCGCCAGGAAGAAACCAACGTTGTAAAAAGATGTTCGTGAAGTTCGATGTTATGGGCATTGCTCTCACCCTGATACCATAGGATACCTTTCAATCCGGTGCGCAACCATTTGCTGACACCTGCTTCAAAATTGTAGGCTGGCTGATAGGGATGGCGTTGATTTTTCACTTTCGAAATGGCCAGATTTTGACTGGCGCGCTCCCGGCAGAATTCCTGCAGGAAATCTGATTTTTGCCAATTATGAATATAAGAGGCCAGCAAATCATCGCTTTCTAATGATTTTCGGTCTATCCATGACTCTGTATTGGAGCCGCCAACTGAAAGGTCAATAATGCCAATGGGAATATGCTCTTCTTTGGCGATCTGTGCAGCAAATGAATAGGCTACTGCTGAGAATTGTGCTGCTTCATCCCCGCTAGCTTGCCTCCAGACGCCGCTGAAATACGCCAGATCGTTCACTTTTTTTAAGGTCACCGTATCCCATGCAACAGCATTGGTCTCCACGAGATTGTGACATTTAAAAAGGCGCAGATTAGGAAGGATACCTGCATTTTTGATCAATGAATCACTTTTTAGGGCTCCACGAAGTTGAAAAGCCATATTCGATTGCCCAGCAGCAAGGTATACATCCCCAAAAAGAATATTTTTCAACATGATCTTCTGCCTGCCCGAACTCACTAGGATGTCATAAGGTCCTCCGGCCTCCATTTTGGGCAACTTTATTTCCCAGGAGCCATCTAGATTGACATTGCTCTTATAGTGCTTCTTATTAAAGACAAGGCTGATCTCAGCGGTCGCAGTACCCTTGCCATGGATACTATTTTCCCAATTGCGCTGGAGCACCATATCTGAACCGATTGTTTCGGCCACTTGCAAATCTTGGGTGACAGGTACCAAAGCATTGGCGACCTGTTCAGCAATCAATGCTGCTCCCTGCCTATCGGGATGTAAATAGTCGTCAAAAAGATCAATCCGGTATTGCAGTGGGCTATTCAGATCGATCAGTCTAACTTGGTTGTTTTCTGCTATCTTGGGTATGAGCAGCTGAATTTGATCATACCAATCACGTGTCCCCGACAAGAAGCGCGGATGACCACTGAAAATAGGAGTCAACCGACAGATGTAAATCTGTACATTGGGATTGACGGATCGTATGGAATCTATCAAAGTCGCATAATCTGATGCAAAGAAATGCTTATAATTTGGCCAGTTCCGCGGATCGGTATCATTGAGCCCCAGATGTATAATGGCTATATCTGGTCTAAAATCCAGCGCCTTCCTGTATTCTTCAGTTTGATAATAGGGGTTATGACCCTTACGTAAGAGTGTAGCCCCTGAATGTCCAAAATTCCGTACTTCAAACCGCTGGCCCAGCAAGGCTTGAAGCTGGCCCGGATAAGAATCCTGGACAGGACTGGCGAGGCCATAACCAAAGGTGACGGAGTTACCGATACAGGCTACTTTTGTTCGGGATTGCCCAAAGGCAATCGAGATGGAAACCATCAAACATACAAGTAGACCTGCTTTTTTGGAGCTATAGTTACCCATCGTTCGGATTAAGGATTTTATTTTCATGATCTGTTTATTCAGAATATATAACCAATTACTTATCAGCTGTTTTTGGTTTGAGAAACAGGAGTTGCGAGAGTAACGCTAACAGTACCGCAGCCCCCAATAATGCAAAGCCTAATCCAAAATGGCCTTCATCCTTAAATTTGCCTAGCCACTGTGTGATAACAGCCCCAGCAAACACGCCTACCATATTCATAAATCCATATGCGGTGGCCCGCAATTTTTTGGGAACAACCTGACAGAGAATAGGCATATTGTTCGCATCGAAGATGCCAAAGCCAATACCAAAACAGACCGCTGCTCCCACAACTGAAGGTAAAGTCTGGCCTAATCCTAAAAACAATAAAGCCGGTATGGTCAGTCCAAGGCCAATTGCACTGATATAGATGCGGCCACGGATATGTTTTTGTACCCACTTGTCGCTGAGTATTCCTCCGGCAATAACCCCGATAAAGGAGGAAATCGCGATGGTGATCGTAGACAAGGGGCCTGCTTGGGCCATTGGAATATGCAGACTATCCGCAAATAGTGTTGGCAACCAATTTTTGATGGCCCAGCCGGGTAAACTCGGAGCCGCAAAATAAAACAACAGAATCCAGAACGCCACATTGGAAAATAGCAGCAATAGACTTTTGGGAAGAGACAATTGACCATCCGAACTGCGCTCTTCAATTGATGGCTCGTGTTTTTTCTCCACAAGCAAGACCGCAAGGAGGACTGCATAACATATGCCGATAATTCCAAACCAATGAAATGCAGTATGCCATCCTTTTGAAGCAGCCAACGTGGCACCAAAACCACCCAGGGCCTGACCTGTATAGAGCCCGGTCATATGTAGGCCAATGGCCAAGGATCGATTTTTTCCAGTATGATAATCGGCGATCAAGGAAAGGGCCGTCGGAATATATAGTGCTTCACTAAATCCCATAATTGCCCGCAAAACCAATAGTACTGAATAATCCTGCGCCATCCCCATGCCATAAGTTACGGCCGACCACACAAAAAGACTGCCTACGATCAGCCACTTTCGGTTGCTACGATCGGCAACGATACCTGCTATGGGGCTCATAATACCATAGATGTAAAGAAAAACGGCCATCAATACACCAAAAGTCTCAGCACTTTGCAATTGTGGAATATCGACCTGCATGGCTTCGCGCATGGTTGACAGCATCTGCCGGTCCATATAATTGAGGAGTGCTACTCCCCAAAGGAGGGCTACAACGAGCCAGGGGTAAAAAGGTTTATATCGTAAAGAAGAGATCATTTCAAGCTTTATCGGGTTTATATTGAGTTTTTTATGTCTTACTTTTTAAATCCTATTGCTCATTAAATGTAGCCACCAAGATCTGTGGGCTGCGAACGCCAGCCTTAATTTCGCCACTGGGCAGAATGATCAGATCATCCCAGACTACCGCGGTCGTGGTCACTGGTCCGTCCGAGGGTAGATCGTCCATCTGTTTCCATTCGCTCGATTTCAAATCATAACGCCATACTGCTCTGCCGAAACCGGGATGATTGATCTGCAGTTGATTTTTAGCATCAATGAGTTTCTGTCGCTGAGATGGATGTGATTCCTTTTTAGCATCAAAGATCAGCGCTTCCACCTGATGGAAGGTATTACCCTGGTCTGCACTCAACAACCATATTCCTTTGTCGGGCAATACACAAGCTGTTCCTGCCGCGGCGGGAAAGGGAATGTCCGCCCGTTTGGACCAGGTGCTACCGCCATCGCTTGAGCGCCATAATTCATGATACAACGTTGAGGGGCTATCCGGATAAGCTTTTCTTCCACCAAGTAGATAAAGATCGTGATTATCAGCCAACAATTGTACATGTGAAACTGCATAAGGTAATTTTCCCACAGAGGTCCATCCTTTTTCAAGATGCGCCAGATCCAATTGTAGCACTTGGTCGGATACAGTATCCTGCCCCTCACCACCGGCAACGAAAAGTTTATTGCCATGAACTACCGCCCCCATATTGGCCAGCGGAAATGGTAGGTCAGGAAAGTCTGACACCGCAATTTTCTTGGTATGGGCTTCATATTTAAACAGTCTACAGGCAGCAGTTTTTCCATCAGGAGTCTCTCCTCCGATAACCAGCAGACCATTGGGTAGGCTCAGGCTGGCAGCGTATGCAACTGCCTCAGCAAGGCTATCCTGGGCTGTCAAGCTCAGCCCCGCCCCTTCTTTTCTGTAAATAAAGACCTCTTTTTGGATCTTTTTCGCCCCACCTTCCCAAGGTGGTAAATCCGGAAAATTTGCCCCACCAGCAATCAGGAGACAATCGCCAGCAATACCAGCAATAGGCCCCGCGAGGCCAATATGTGCCTTTCCATGCTGCATGGATGGCAAGGTAATGGTCTTATGCCATGCCAATCGACCAACCTGTGCATTAACAGCACCTGTAAACAGTATTCCCACGATAATTCCCATCCAATGTTGTTTTGTCATATCTATTTATTCTTGAACCTCCTACAGTCACCCCTGTAATCTCCATCTCGCCATAAGCATACAGGATGCCCATAGCGCGATGGAAATCGATATTACTGTGCACAAAACGTCTGAAAACTCAGTTTGTTCACATCTTTCTGAAAGAGCTCAAATTGCTCCGCCGACATGTTTTTCACAGGTAGCCTAAACTCTCCACAATCAAGATCAATTAATTTCATATAAGCTTTCCCCACCGAAATACCACCATACTTCCCAAGCAATGTGATCATGTCGATAGATTGCTGCTGCAATGCATTCGCTTTTTCAAGATCTCCCCTTTCATAAGCATCTATGAGCGCAAGATACAAAGGTGCGGCGTAGTTATAGGTACTTCCAACAGCTCCTTTGGTACCTAAAACCAAGGCTGACAGCATATTCTCATCCCTTCCCCATAACATATCATACTTGTGATCGGCGTAATTCATACAGCTTAGAAAATCCATAAAGTCTTCGTGTGTGTATTTGATTCCCTTAAAATTGGGTATTATGCCATCCACCTTCTTCAACAAGTCGATCATCTGGAAATTTCCACCGGTCAATACAGGAATATGGTAATAATAGAAAGCCGTATTCGGAGCTGCACTTGCAATTTCGACACAGCACTTTGCCAGCTGATCCACGTTGGCAGGTTTAAAATATGATGGTGAGGTAAATGAAACGGCATCTACCCCGACTTGCTCAGCCTGCCTAGCCAGTTGTTGACATTCTTTGATGTTCGTTCCCCCTAAAAGCATCATGAGTGTAAATGCAGCATCCCCCTTTGTCAATGTGGCCCAGGCTGTCATCACTGCAACTTTTTCATCAAAAGTCAATGATACCCCTTCTCCTGTTGAGCCGCAGATAAAAGCACCAGTCACCCGATTGCGTTTTAACATGGCATAGTACTGCGGAATCAGCTCAAGATTCAATTCTCCGTTTTCATCAAAGGGTGTAAAAGGCGCCGCAATTAATCCTGAGATTTTTTGATTTAGCATGATAGTATATTTAATATGATTTTATTTTTCAAGAATAACTAAAACGAAGCATAACCCTTTGTTTGCACCAGCAGACGGTTATTTGTCAACGCATCTCTATTAATCGGCCATAAAAGACGAAATGATTCGGCTACTGGCAATGAAGTATATTTATAAACAAAGTTATCTCCCATTCTTCTCAAATCGTACCAATATTTGCCCTCGCCAATAAATTCCAATTTGCGTTCTTTCAAAATGGCCTCCATAGGATCGGCGTCCATGGTCTGATTTGGAAAGCCTAGCGTACCTTCGTTGTAATTACTGCCATATGCCCTCGCTCTAACCAAATTTATTTCTTCTTTGGGATCTTCACCGAGTATCACTTTAGCTTCAGCTAACAGCAAAAGTAAATCTGCATAGCGATAGATCGGAAAATCATTCGTAAATGCCCGGGATCCTGCATTTTGTTCTCCCTGATATTTTTTCAGGAAACAACCAGCCATGCTGAACTTTCCGGTAGCATCTTTTGAGTATGCCGCTTGAATGGATATATTTTTACGTTGATCCAAATCGCTATAGTCCCGATACGAACGGATGCGTGTCGGTGCACGTAGTATTCCGCCATAATTTTCGGCTGTTACGCTGAATTTTCTGTTGGAAAGCGAATCATAATAATTGGCGATAAGCCCCGATTGTGGAACAAAATCGGATATAAAACCTAAGGTAGCTTCATTTAACTGATGGCGGGTGACAAAAATCATTTCACTATTACCGCGATTGGTTGAAGAAAATAGACTGGAAAAATCTGGTTGCAGTGACAGTGTGAGATTTGACTTGATTTCCGATAAAGCATTTTTGGCTGTTAAAGCAGCATCTTTCCCCCCGCCTCTATGTGCATTCCAAAGATTCACCTCTGCTTTGAGCATTAATGTTGCTGCTTTTGACCAGTACGATTTGGTATTTTTTACAGAATAATCCGATCCGAAGGAAGTCAACGAGTTTTCAAGATCCGCAACAACGAGTGCCAGTACATCCGAAGCTGGTGAAGCTGCTTTGGCAAGGCTGGTAATATCAATGTTTCCAACAGGTTCTGTCTGCAGCACAGCATCCCCCCAGGAGCGATACAACTGAAAATAATAAAATGCCCGCATTCCGTAGGCAATCCCCAAATAATAACCTTTATTTTGAGCAGTCACGACATCAGTCGTATTCAGTTTACTGATTAACAAATTTATCTGATTAATATTCTCGTAAAACGAACCAAAGTTGCTCACCCCAGGGTTATCAAGATCCAAATTATGATTCCACATTCTTTCCAGCCCCTGGGGAGCTTCGCCTGTAAAAGATGATGTCGTTCCGGGGTCGTTTCCAAAGACCTCGCCCTGGTATTCACCCAAAAGGACAAATGCGCGTTCATGGCTCCTAAATCTGGCGTGTAAACCACTCACAAAAGAGTCAAACTGATCTGCTGTCTTCCAATAATTCCCGTCACTAATGGTACTTACAGGATTTAGCTCCAGATTTTTATTGCAAGAACTTAAAAGGCCCAGGCCCAATAGCGTTGCCAAGCTCAGCGTTTTTATATTGATTTTCATCATTTTCAAAGTTTAAGATTAAAAGGATAGTTGAACACCCAGGACATATGATCTTGGTGTAGGATAAGTCCCTAAATATATGCCTGTAACCAAATTATTCCCAGCTACCGGTGGCTCAGGTGATGGTCCCGAGAATTTTGTGATGTAAAACAGGTTAGATCCGGTAAAATAAATACGTGCATGTGAAAATACCCGCGATTTTTCCAGTAATGACTTGGGCATATCATACGAAAGGGTCAGCTCACGGAGGGCCAAATAATCCCCTTTTTCATAAAATCTCGAATTGTTGCTATTCAATACCGCATTGGCATTATTGCCACGTGTATAATTCTGTTTGGATCCGCCGACCTGATCAGCGAAATATACCTTTGGAATGTCCGTTACAGTATTGGAAGGTGACCAAGCCTGCTTTTGCAACTCAATATAATTGAACGTACCTTGATAATTACCTAAGGTCCTTGCGACAAGGTCATTATAAATAGTATGACCAAGCGCAAATTCCCAATTTGAAAAAAGACTCAGATTCTTATAACTTAAATTAGTCGTAAAACCACCCGTCCATTTCGGGTTAATATTGCCCATATAAACTTGGTCGCGTGAATCAATAATATCATTGCCATCCACATCCAGCCAGTTGACGTCTCCAGGTGTAATTCTTCCATTTTTTCCAGCAGGAAGGTTCGGCCCGGTAATTCCAGCGATATTATCTGTCCGATTTCCAGCAATTGCCATTACCTCAGCATCATCTTTAAATATCGACATCTGTCTGTAGGCGTAGATATCACCCAGGGCTTGCCCCTCTTGATACCCACCTACCCATCTTACCTGACCTGAAGCTGGATCAAATATCTGTAACCCGCCTTGACGGTTGTTCTCATTACCATTATTCGGTAATTCCAGTATCTTGTTTTTAACAAATGCGGCATTGGCCCCAATATTCAAATTAATCCCATCTGGATTTCTAAGTACACGGGCCTGAAGACCAAACTCCAATCCCTTGTTTTGCAAGGTACCTAAATTGGTATTTATGGATGAAAAACCTATATAACTAGGCAGCGTTAGATCTGTTAAAAGATTTTTAGTTTTTCTATCATAATAATCGAATAGTAAGGTCACGCGGTCTTGCCATAATCCCAGGTCCAAACCTATACCTGTAGTTTTACTCGTTTCCCAAACCAAATTTCCATTGACGGGCTGTGTATTTAGATAACCAGCTATCCCATTGTAATTGGTTTGCAAGGAATACGTCCCCTGGACTTCATATCGCCCCAGCCCGTTTATATTTCCATTTTCTCCATAGCTGAGTCTAGGCTTCAAGGTTGAAATATACTGTGCCAATTTGGTGTCTTTAAAAAATGCTTCTTGATGCACATTCCAACCAGCGGAAAGGCCTGGAAAAAAGCCCCACCGATGGCCATCTGCTAAACTCGACACACCATCCAGACGGTATACGGCATTTAACAAATATTTCCCATCATAATCATAAGCCAAGCGTCCCATGGAAGAAATAATTCTATATTCAGATTTGGAGGAGGTATTATCACCCGCTACGAAAACAGTCGATGCATTGACGGTCGGTATATCGTCTGTAGGCGCATTTTTCCCATACACTTGCATATAATCAGTTTTCGTGTTAAAATACTCTGCCCCCAACATGGCATTCAGGTTATGCTTCTCGCCGAATGTCTTGGTATAATTTAAAATACCGTTGAACTGTGTCTGAAAATCGCGATTGATATTGCGATAGGCATCCCTAGAAGTACTACCTATAGTCTCTGGATTGGAAAATACATTGGCATATGTTTGGGTAGATTTTTGAAAGAACTCGTTTAACACTTCTTTCATATAGGCATTTCCTGAAACTTTGAGATATAGACCAGGAATGATATCCCATTTTAGGGAACCATTTAGGACAATGCGATTCGTTTCATTGTTTCTTTCCATACGGCTCAACCAATACAATGGATTGCCGTCATTGATGCCATTACCAGGGTTAGGTCTTGTTTTGGCTTCATCAACCCAGGGATTAAATGTAGGCCAAATAGCCAAATTCCGATATAATGCACTTACTTCAGATCCACCAACCCCATATTGAGAAGCCGTTGACAGATTCACGGATGTAGTAACCTCCAGATTAGGTTTCAACTTATATGACCCATTGAGGTCGGCCGTATATCTTTTATACTTAGAGCCAACGATAATACCATTTTCATCATATGCATCAAATGCTGCGAAATATTTTCCACGATCGTTACCGCCGGATACATTCACATAGTGATCCTTTGTATAGGTATTCCGAAATAAGATATCCTCAATCTCGCCTGAATGGTCTTTATAGATTATTTGGCCACCATAGGGATCTTCGACCAGTTGCCAGCCTTTAGCTAATAATGGATCCAGGTCAGATGTGTAACGACGGATATCGAACGATGATAAATTGGCATTGTCAGTCAATAATCCCAATCCCCTGGCACCATTTGCTGTCTCAATCGTTTTACCCGCATTTAAATACCCCAAGCGTGTATAATAAATGTAGTCCCCGGCGTTCATGTAACGATATCCATCCCGACGCTGGTTAAAGCCTCCTGTGAATTTATAGGATATATTTGACACTCCCGACTTACCGGTTTTCGTTGTGATCAAAACGACACCATTATTTGCACGGGCTCCATATATGGCCGTTGCAGAAGCATCTTTTAGCAGTTCTATGGATTCAATATTATCCGAACTCACGTCATTCATATCGCGAATGACACCGTCTATTACCACCAATGGGGGGCTGGAACTTTTAATTGATGCCCCACCGCGCAATTTTAACATAGGTGCTGCACCGGGTGTACCCGATTTGTTCACCACCTGCAGTCCAGGTACAGTTCCCTGTAAGGCTGTAGCAACATTAGAACGGGGTGTATTTTGTAGAACAGTTTTATCCACCTTGGAGATGGAGCCAGTTACACTTCTCCTATTTTGCGTTCCATACCCCACTACCACAACCTCATCCATTTGCTCAACCCTGGACTCAAGTCTGATATCCAATTGATTTAATTGCCCAACTTTTACTTCATACGGCCTATATCCTGTAGACGTGATAATTAAAATAGTATTGGGATTGGTACTGATCGAGAACGTTCCATCAGCACTTGCCTGCAAAGATTGGTTGGATCCTTTGACCTTTACCGTGGCATTACTAAGTAATTCGCCAGTCTTTGCATCGCTAATTTTTCCTCGCACTGCATGGTCTTGTGCTTGAGCCAACAGCATATTGCCGGTCAATAAAGACAAGGTGAGAAGAGTTCGTAATTTTAGGTTTGAATACATATTGGTTTGTATTAAGTATTACATAATGACAAATATATAAAATATAGAATGTAAAAAACAAATATAAATTACATTATGTATAACATATTGTTGATTTTAATTAATTATCTTTGTCTTAACGCGCCTAATGCGCTATATGTAATATATATGGAATCGAAATCTTCGCTCATAGAACATCTGAATACAATTGATACCTCTTCATTAGTAGATCGTGCAGAAAAAGAAATCATCAACCTCTTTGTCAATCAAGGTTTAAAAGTTGGGGATGCATTACCTAAGGAAATTGAATTAGCTGAAACGCTTGGCGTTAGCCGTACAGTTGTTCGGGAGGCCATGCTAAGATTGCGTATGATAGGATTGATTGAATCAAAAAAACATCGCGGAGCTGTTCTTACAAGTCCTGATCTTATCAAACCGCTGCGCAAATCACTTTATCCAACCATCATGGAAAACAAGACTTTACAAGATCTATTTGAAATGCGTATGATTTTGGAAGTGGGTATGGCTGATATTCTATTCGAACATATACAGGAAAAAGATATTGAAGAATTGGAAGCGATCGTTGCAAAGGAACCATTGGATGCAGATAATACAATTTTTGACATTGAAACTGAAATTTCCTTTCACGGTAAACTTTATGAAATAACCGGCAACACGATCCTCAAAGACTTCCAGCATATGCTCTTACCTGTTTTTCAGTATGTTCATAGCAGTGGTCTATTGACCAGTTCTAGCGCATCAAAAAGTTTCATATCACACCGTGGATTAGTGGATATATTAAAGGTGGGGAATGCGGAAGTTTTTAGGAATGCTATGCGGAAGCATCTTGATAATCATTATCAAAGGCTCTTTTCGTATAAGAAATCGGCTGATGTAAGTCGGCAGTAAAAGCGTAAAATCAGCTCCCTTCCCCCCAAAAAAAACAACGATCAATTTTAAACAGAATGTACAATGAAACTAAAAACTCTCTTATTCGTATTGCTTGCACTGCCGCTATTTAAACCTGCTTCTGCACAGAAAAAACCTAACATTGTCATTATTATTTCGGATGATCATGCCTATCAGACCATTGGAGCCTATGGTTCACCATATGGCAAGACCCCACAGATTGATCGCATTGCTGCTCAAGGAGCCATATTTAAAAATGCTTTTGTCAACAATTCCATATGTGGTCCAGCGCGAGCCACTTTGTTGACCGGCAAGTACAGTCATAAAAATGGATTTAAGGATAATGAAACTTCTGCATTTGACTATAGCCAGGACCTTTTTGTCAAGCAGTTGCAAAATGTGGGCTACAATACCGCCTGGGTGGGTAAGATTCATTTGGGTGACAAATTACAGGGCTTCAATTACTACGATATTCTGGTTGGACAGGGAACCTATTTCAATCCGGATTTTATTAGCAAGCAGGGACGTAAACGTACCGAAGGTTACGTATCTGATATCGTCACCGAGAAAGCGATAAATTGGCTCGATACAGTCGATGCCAATAAACCTTTTTGCTTAGTCATCGGCCACAAGGCTACTCACCGGACATGGATGCCCGATCCAAAAGACTTTGGCACTTATGATACTGTCAATTTTACGTTACCCAAAACCTTCTACGACAATTACCAAAGTAGAGAAGCGGCAACCTTGCAAGAAATGTCAATTGATAAAGATATGCAGATGGGCTATGACCTTAAGATGTTCAAATCATTAGAAGATATGATGGCGGATGGCAATTTCAAACGGATGAACCAAGCTCAAAAAGATAGCTATATTGCCTATTACCGCCCAATTTACGAACAATTAAAACAAGGTAAATTGACAGGTAAACAGCTAGCCGAATGGAAATTCAAACGGTATATGATCGATTATCTTAATACGGCTCAATCAATGGACCGAAACATCGGTAAGGTATTAGATTATCTGGATCATAAATCCCTCAGCGAAAATACAATCGTTATTTATCTATCGGATCAAGGTTTTTATATGGGCGAACACGGCTGGTTTGACAAGCGCTGGATGTATGAGGAATCCTTTCGCACACCTATGGTCATGCGTTACCCAGCCTTATTACAGGCACATTCAACCATTGATGCTAAAATCGTTAATGCCGATATTGCACCTACCTTGCTTGAGCTTGCCTCAGTCAAGAAACCTAAAGATATGCAAGGAGAATCTTTTGTTCATGTACTGAAAAATAATAAAGAAGAACATCGCAAAGATTTATTTTATCATTACTTTGAAAATGGAGAACATGCCGTGAGTCCACATTTTGGGGTCCGAGATGACCGTTATAAATTGATCCGTTATTATAAACGCGTGGAAAATTGGGAACTTTTTGATCTTGAAAAAGATCCAAATGAGCTTCATAATGTATACAAGGATCCCTCTTACCGGAGCGTGGTCAACATGATGAAAAAGAAACTTGTCAATCAAATGCGCAAATTTGATGACAAAGAGGCAGAGGCTATTTATAAAGTCAATATAGACCATTAACAAACTGCGGGTATCCGATTTAATGGATACCCGCAGTCGTTTATAAGCAAACCACCACTCTTTTAACGGGGATAAGATGTCTCACAACTGCTTCAACAATTAGGGGTTAGCCCCCTGATTAGCAACCAAAGGCCAATTAGGATTTTGATAGATCATCGAACCACTCGGATTTCCATCCGTCGACGTTATGCTCAAATGACTTATAGCGATCGGTGACAAATAATGGGCACTTGTCCAGCTATAGCCATTTAAAACAAGATTATTAGCCGAAAGATTAATCCGATAGGGTCTTAAATATTGACTTTCCTGTGGTGAAGACACATTTGCGGTTTTCCCTGCAGTGCCTGGAACGATTAGAGTAGTATTTCCTCCTTGCTTATACCAGTCTTGCATAGGCCCCCAAAGCTTCATTCCCTCGATAATGTATGGATTACTTGTCAATTGATCCAGTGCTCGCCAACGCTTGAGATCATTAAATCTAAAACCCTCCGCAATCAGCTCCAAACGGCGCTCCCTTCTGATATTATAAAGGATTTTGTCGGAAAGTAATCGTCCTGCTGAATATGCAGCGAAGTCTCCTTTAGCTTCCTTTTGCATGTCCGTCGCATTCACAGTTATCATAAAATCGGTATTTACACCTGCTCTTTCTCGGATTTTTGTCCAGTAGCTAGTGGCTTTTGCGTCTATCATTCCCTTTGCAAGATAACTCGCTTCAATATAGTTTAGATAGGCTTCTACGGCACGAAATACAATCGAGCCTGTGGTACCCGTTTGCCCCTCAGCTTGGGAAAAAAGATAACTCATTCCTTTTTTTAAAGCGTAACCGGTCACATACCGTGTTTCTGCCAAGCCGATAATATCAGGTCGCGGCTCTGTCTGCACGCTACCTGTTGTTGAAGTCTGGTTGGTATAACTCAATTCTCCAGGGGCTTTCATAAATAGCTGTAGGCGATTATCCCGATTTTTTTTGACGAGGCTAATTGAATCATCACCTGCATACCCAGAGTTTGAAGCATAAATAGGCAACCCATTTTTCATTGTAAAATTTTCCACAAGACCTCTTGAATAACCAGAATTGCCACCATTACGATTCATGTAATGATTTACAGCATGTGTAATCCCTAAGGGTAGTGAGTAGCTCCGCCATAAAAGTACTTCGTTGTAACCATTTAGATTTTCGTCCCCAAACATTTTGAAATAGGGATTAGAAGATGAATTATAACCGTCGTCCTTTGTGTTTCCAACAAGCTCCACAGCATCAGCCACTTGAACTGCTGCCATCATCGATTGTTCTAAAAAATAACTGATCTCACTATCGATATTGATCGAAAAATTTGGATGTGATTTTGCACCCGGCCAGCCAGCTCCTCCAGGAACAAACGCTGTTCCTTTATGATATTTTAACCAAGAGCCTTCAAATAGCCCTACTCGCGATTTGAAAAGTAATGCGGCCTTTTTTGAAATACGATTTTTCCCGTCTGGGGCAACATCATTCAATAGCGTAATCGCGGAATCTAAATCTGAAAGGATAAATCTAACTACCATATTCCTAGGTTGACGAATTGAAGCAGCCCTCAGCTCTTCCATATGATCTTTCAGTGTATGTTTAACAATTGGAAAATCACCTAGTGACTGTACTTTATTGAAATATTCATACGCTCGCAAAAAATAGGCTTCACCCACGTAATGGTTTATATTTGCCGAATTTCCAGTTAATTTGCCATCCTTCCATTTGGGAAGTACTTGTTCGAGAAAATAGTTTAACTGCCTAATCTGAGTAAAATCCCACTCTCCCCCCGAACTTGGCACTCGCCATTCTCCGGGAACCCAACGTGTGGAATACCCCGAAGTCACCTGATTATCGGTACCGTTATCATTAGCAAAGATACCCAGTCCCCAACCAGCGTGTGATGGAAAGTTATACCGACCAACGGTATAGGCTGCTAAGTCTGCTTCAGTGTTTAAATATTCTTTTGGTGTCACATTAGACAAAGGCTCTCTGTCCAAATACTTATTGCAGGAATTCAGCGTTAGAATAAGTGTTAGCGACAACCCCCAAATGATTGTCGAAAAATAGTATGTCGTTTTCATCTCTATCTGTTTAAAAATTTATATTTAGTCCAAAAGAATACGTCGTTGAAAATGGATATGTTTTACCATCATTCCAGCCCCCAAGTCCAACAGTCTCCGGGTCAAAAACCTTAGCCATTTTGGTAAAAGTCAACAAATTCTCTCCTGATGCATAAACACGAATTTTTGAAAATCCTATTTTGTTCAATAGTTGGGGAGAAAACGTATAGCCCAGCTGAGCATTCTTTAAACGCAAATAAGCAGCGTTTTGTAAATATCTAGTTTGTGTTTGTTGGTTTTTCGAGGTATTAAAATAAGGTCTTGGTAAATACGAATCTTTATTAATACCCAAAACACCATTTTGTACCATAATAGAATTCTCATCACGATAGAAATCCATATTTTCTACAAATCCAGAAGATTGCCACATGCCACCATTCGCTCCCCAAAAATATGGGCCATTGGGCATGTAATCACGTTTTCCTACACCCTGCAAGAATATTCCCAGATCGAACCCTTTGTAATTAAGGCTTAAGTCAAAACTATAGCGATAACGTGGAGCCGAATTTCCTATGATTGTCAGATCCCCAGGATTTGCCAGCGTATTAGCTCCATTATTGACCTGGCCGTCTCCATTGAGATCAGCATACATAATATCACCAGCTTGCCAGTTTGTTCCAAAAGATTGTTTAGCGTTAGTAAGGTGGGCTGCCATTTCTTCTGCGCTCTGTGCTATTCCTAAAGTTTGGTACCCCCAGATTTCCCCATTCTTCCGCCCATCATACCAAGTACTCAACGTACCTGTTGGATTGGGATATTTGGTAACTGTCTGGCGATCATCGGAAAGCACCCCTCTCACGCTATAATTTAATTTACCGATATGATCTTTCCAATTTAGTTCAATTTCAAAGCCTTTGGAATTCATCTCGGCGTTGTTTAAGCGGGGTACAGCTGTGCCCAAAATGACAGGTAGCTCTGGTGCTGGCCCTATCATATCAAAGGTATTTCGACGATAGACTTCAAGAGATAAACCTAAGCGATTCGAAAGTGCTTGTACATCCAGGCCTATGTTCCAGCTGGATACGCGTTCCCAGGTCAATGTCGACGCAATAAGCCCGGGAGCACCAGCTGTATTGGATTTTTGTCCATTCAAAAGCCATATGCCACTGGCAATACTTACTGGCATTGTCGCATAAAAAGGATACCAATTGTCCGTATATTGATTTCCCAACTCGCCATAGGAACCACGCAATTTAAACATGGATACATGCTCCTTAATAGGCCAAAAGGATTCATTTGCTAGGTTCCATCCTACGGAAACGGACGGAAACAGATTCCATCGCAAATCTCTTGGAAAACGTGAAGAACCATCGTACCGACCATTAGCTTCAAAAAGATACTTATCTTTGTAACTATAGTTAAAACGTCCAAAAAATCCGGCGGTGGCCCAATGTTGATAACCACCCGATGCTCTCGGATTGGTGGTGGCGGTATTCAATGTCGGCACGTTATCTGTGATTAAATCACTCATGCTGCCATTAAGGTCCCTATATTTGTTCAGTTCTGAATTGAAACCACCTAAAATTTTAAAATGGTGATCATCGTTGATATCAATGGAATAATCCGAAAACAAATTGGTACTGAAATATTCATCTTTCCGATTGTACTCCGACACATTGGTATATCCTGCCGCATTGTATCCTACTGCAACGGGAAAAGGGTTTCCTTTGGCGTCATTTGAATAAGCTCTCAAGATTTCAGCATGATCATTTTGACTTGTAATGCGATAATTTACATTCCCGGTTATATTCCAGTTTTTGATTGGTTGATAATGCAATTGTAACTGTTGATAGAGAAAATCTTTCTGAAATTTTGAACGACCTCCTTGCTGCAGCTGCAAAATTTCACTAGGTTCGGCATAATTTCCATTAGGATCATATAACGGTATAGTGGGCCATCTTCGAGCTATATTATGATAATATAGATCATTCATATGACTTGCTTTTCCATAATCTTCCCGCACAAAACGTGTATTGGACATGAGATCCAATTTATCATTGATCTTGGCATTTATCTTAGTAGAGAAAGAATAGCGTTGGAAATTGTCCTTAGCAAATCGATTCAAACCCTTTTGATCCATATAATTTGCAGAACTATAAAAATTAAGTTTATCAGTACCACCATTCAAACTAAGTGTATGTTCATGGGAAGTTGTAAAATCTCGATAAAACTCTTTAAACCAATTGGTATTTCCATTGGAACCTGTGTAATATTGAAACCTATTATTCGCATCAGCTGTTGTTGTCGCCTCTATTTCTCCTTTTTGATAAGCTTCAATTCGGTCCAAAACTTCTTGTGAAAATTTTGCTCCCTCGCCATCGTTTGCTGCAACCTCATTGAAATAGTAAGCAAATGTTTTGGAATCTAACATCGTGGGTAGCCCTCGTGGCTTGCCTAATCTTATATTATTGCTATAATTTGCAGTTATCTTGCCTGATTTTCCAGACTTTGTCGTAATGAGAATAACACCAAAAGGTGCCCTCGACCCGTAAATAGCCGACGCAGCAGCATCTTTAAGTACCGTAATATTTTCAATATCCTGAGGATTCAAAGCATTCATATTACCTTCCATTCCATCAATCAAAACCAAAACTGATGAACTTGACCCCACACCTATCGTTCCAGCACCGCGAATATTGACACTTAGATTTTGATTTAGCTCGCCCCCCAATCCAGTAGTCTGTAAATTTAGCCCAGGGATCATTCCCTGTAAAGCTTGTCCAACATTCTGTACAGGCCTTGATTCCAACTCTTTGCCATCAATAGAAGAAACTGCACCAGTCAAATTTGCTTTCTTTTGTGTTCCATATCCCACAACTACGACTTCTTCCAAGGCCCTATCCTGCACTGACATCGTCAACAGTATTGGAGTGCGACTCGCATTTTGACTCACAGTAGCATATCCCACATAGGAAAAATCTAAAACGGATCTTTCATTCGCTACTTTTAAATTGAATGTGCCATCTTCTGCTGTCAATACAGAATTAGAGGTGCCTCTTTCTGTTACAGTCACACCTGCCATGGGTTCACCCAAGGCATTTAAGACTGTCCCTTTAACCGCTATTTTATCTAATTTTTGACCTGAAATAATTTTTGATGTATTTCGCTCCCTGGGTTTAACAATAATCGTCTTCCCTTCAATCACAAAATCTAGATCCTGTCCTGTCAAAGCTTTCTTCAACACCAATCGCAAGTCTAATTTCGAGCCCGAATAAGTGACCAATTTTTTGCTTTGTAGAATATCCGAATCATAGATGATCTGATATCCTGTTTGTCGGCGGATCTCTTTTAAGACTTCAGCTAGCGGTGCATTTTTTAAATTCAGATTTAGCTCTTGAGCCTTTACTAAAGAAAAATTTTGGAGGGCCATTAAAGCGAAAATAGTACCAATTCTTGATGATCGCTTGAGAAAAGTGAAGGCAGATTCATTTCCAACTAGCCAAAATTTGTTTTTTTTTAGGTGAAATTTTTTATTCATATTTTTAGGTTTATTGTAAATGGGGACTTTCCCCAATTCTACAATAAAGAGTCTTCCAAACTCAGTTACCCTAAAAACTATTTTGAAAAACTATTTTATGGCCTTCCAAATTGATATCCATATTGCCTGATTTTTTTATAAGATCTAAAATTTCAGAAAAAGGACGATCTCTTTTAAGAAATAATGTAAAATTCCGTTTTGGAACTTTATTGGCATCAAAATGAATGGGATAAATATTAGCAAGATCTGAAAGAATATAGCTTAAGCTTTTGTTTTCGTAATATAAGTTACCATCTTTCCAAGAGGTATAGTCTTCAGTTATAGCAATTGTTTTACTGATAGCCCCCTGCTCATTTAGCACGGCCCGCTCTCCAGGAGAAAGTGACGCATTTTTTCCAGATTTAGTACTTCTTAAAGCGATTCTTCCCTCTGTTAAAACAGCTTCTTCTACCTTTCCTCTCGACAAAACATTGAACTTAGTACCTAAAACGGAAATACGCTGACCTTCGGTCAGGACAACAAGTTTTTGCTTCTTTCCATACTGTTCCTTATGAGAAGCTTCAAAAAAAGCTTCTCCTTTTAGCTTCACGACCCTATTTTCTAAAAAATTTCCTTTATAACTCAATTCAGAGTTGGAATTGAGAAATACTGTTGTCCCATCTTTTAACAAAACCTTATAAAAGCCGCCAACACCAACACGCAAAACAACATCATCAAACTGAGAAACTGATGATTCTGTCTGTTCAATAATCAACATATTGTTTTTTTTGCTGACTTTGAAAGGTTTGTCTCCACTATTCCTCCATGCTGTAAGCGGAACAGGCTTTGATCCTGAAATTGTAATATCGCCAGCTGTAATATCGGCATAAATATGTTCCGCTTGTTTAGGCGAAAAATCATTAGAACGCAAATAAAAAATGATTAAACTAACGGAAATAGATAAAACAAAAAATAGGATGCTTCCATTCAACAAACGTTTTTTACGCTCCTTCGCACTAATAGTTGCTTGAATACGATCAAAAGTTTGTTTTTTTATATCTTCTCTATCGTTTAGGGACATATGCGTATAATACGGGTGAATTTAAAGGTTTTAATTGTTTGTAATACAAAATAACGAAAAGGTTAATATAATTATAAGGCTTTTCGTAATTTATTCAAGACTTTTGATATATGATATTCAACAGATTTAATACTTAGATTCATTTTTTTTGCGATTTGTTTGTAGGATAAATCATCTTCGCGGCTCATAATAAAAATTGCTCTCGTTTTGTTCGGAAGCCTTGCTATTAACTTATCAAGCTGATCGGAAAGCTCTTTATATAGAAGTTCATCATGATCATTAGATATATCTAACATCAGCTGTTCCTCCACTTCATTTAATCTACGCAGTTTTCCCAACAACTTAAAACATCTGTTTTTCGTACAAATGAACAAATAATCTTTAAGCGATGAATGAATGTCTAATCGATTATGCCGCGCCCATAATTCGGTAAAAACATCATGAATAACATCCTGAGCAAGATACTCCTCTTTCATTATTCGAAGCGCAAAATTATACAATCCATCCCAGTAAAAATTATAAACTAGGGAAAATGCTTGCATATCTCCTTCTTTTAGACATAGTAATATTTTGTGTTCTATTTGACTTTCCACTTGATTCGATTCCATATTGGTATTTAAATGTTCTAGGTTAGCAGAATGTTTTTAAGATTAATTGGTTAGATTAAGAATATGCTAACAGTATTATGTATTACATAAAGTACAATATTAAGACTTTTTTATAAATGTATGTCATGATATATAAATTTTTTAAATAAAAAAATCATCCCAATTTTGCTTTGACTAGAAATTATATTGCTCTTTTTATTACCTTGGTATATTGATATTTTTATTTCATTGAAGGATACCATGATAAAAACAAGAATGATATAAACATTTCAAAGATAATAGTATTCAAAAACCTATAAATTGATCACATTTGAACGATGACATAGTCATATTGCAAAAGTTATTACAGGGTAATCAAATTGCCCTGAGGGAACTGTATGACAAATATGCGCAAATGGTGTATCAGCTGGCTTTCCATATTTTAAAGGATGAGCAGATCGCTGAAGAGATTGTACAAGACACTTTCCTTCAATTGTGGGGTTCGAGAGAAAAAATAGATGCAGCGAGCAATATTCGGACATTTATTTATGTGATCAGTCGGAATAAATGTTTCAATAGGCTAAAACAACTTAAAAGATACCATAGCCTCTTCGAACCGCTACTTATCGAAGAATCTTATGACCACATTTCTGAACAAGACCCTTTGGCCGAAAAAGAGGTGACCGAAGCATTGGAACAATTGGTTCAAAAGCTACCAACGAAACAACAGCTTGTATTCCGCATGAGCCGGTTCGAAGGCTTGTCACATCAGGAAATAGCACAACAATTGTCCATTTCCACAAATACCGTAAAAAATCATCTCGTATCTTCCTTAAAGTTTATTAGGGAAGAGCTTAAACGGAACCCTGAGGACTCATCTTTCATCTATCCAGTATTATTTTTTGCTTTTTTTTTCATCGACTAGTCCTTTGCCCGGCTCAATATTGTTCTTACTATAAAGACCGATATCATGATGACCAATTCTGAGTTTGAAAACTTAGTTAAAAACTATCTCGAAAATAAGCTTAGCTCTGAACAAGAACAAAGGTTAGTTGACCTTCTGACCAATAATCCGAGTGCTGATTTTTTGGATAAATTTGACCAGTATTACCTTAAGCATGCTCAGGAAGTTCCTTTAGATCAAGACAAAAAGGACAAGATCTGGTCCAATATCCATACACATCTGGGGCAAGGAAGCCCTTCGGAAAAATATACCAAGAGCATAAATCTCTGGCATTCCTTCCTTCCTTATGCAGCTATTTTCATTGGTATTGTTTCTCTTGCGATGCTTCTCTTTACATTTACTCAAAAACATGCAGAACTCCACAACCATACCAACACAACGGTCAGTCAAATCTTTTTGAAAAAACATAGTGGCTTCATCTTCGCCGGCAACAATCCTAATGGCAATAACATTCCGTTGGAACACTCACAGTTTCAAACCTATGGGATTGCAAAAGATTCAGCTGGTACTCTTATCTTTCGGCAAGATAAACAGCAGGTTTTAGCACGTAACACGAAGTTGACTATTCAAACTCAAAAGGGACAAACACAAGCTCTTATTCTACCTGATGGTTCAAAAGTCTGGATCAATAGCAGTTCGCAGATTACCTTTCCAATCAACTTTAATACAAAAGAGCGTCAGGTACACTTAATCGGTGAAGGATATTTTGAAGTCGCTCATCGTAATCATCAGCCTTTCTCAGTACAAGGTTTACATTATAAGACTGAAGTATTGGGAACACATTTTAATGTCCAAAGTTATCCAAACAGCATAGAAAGGGTTTCTTTACTGGAAGGAAAAGTAAAGGTCAGCAGTCCAAAAAAAGCGATCCACTTGTCGCCAGGACAGCAAGCCTATGGTGAAACCGAAACACTTAAAAAGACCGATATAGATACGACAGATATCCTGGCCTGGCAACAGGGATATTTTAAATTCGAAAACGTTGATATTTATCAGTTGACCGAACAAATCCGAACTTGGTATGATGTTAAATTTGTTAAGATCACCGCACAAAGCAAAGATAGATTTTCTGGAACTTATCGACGGACAAATGACCTCAGTGATCTACTCAAAAATTTAGAAGAGGTATCCAATTTGAGATTCAATATAAAAGAAGGAGGCATCTATGTAACTAACCAATAAATAAACCTTAAATAAAAAACGGAAGTGCTCCAACACTTCCGCAGGTAGATAACGACCAACAAAACGAAAATTATTAATCAATTTATCCAGTTCAAATGTATAAAACTTCTTATTCATTTCGATATCCTATGACCAGGATTATCGTAAAAACAATGATTTTTATGAAACTGATTATCCTGTTTCTACTAGTAGCCACATTTCATGTCAGTGCAAATAGTTATGGGCAAAACATTTCACTACATGTCAAAGGAGAAAGCTTTAAATCTATTTTAGCGAAAATTAGGAAACAAAGTGGCAAAGACTTTCTCTATAACTCTCAACACATTGATGAAGGCAAAAAGATGACTCTTAATATCAGCAATAAGCCTTTAGCGGAAGCATTACGAATATTGTTAGCTGACCAAAAGTTGGTTTATAGCGTTCGAAATAATGCGATTTTAATTATTCCCAATCCTTCCGCAACAACGACGCAGGTAGAAAACAACATTTTTCAGGAGGATCTTCGGGGCAAATTAAAAGACCATACTGGAAAACCTATTGCAGGAGCCACTATTATGCTTGTTGGTACAGGGCAATCGGTGGCAACAGACGAAAATGGTGATTTTCAATTTGCCAAAACACCTCCAAATGGTGAGCTCCGCATTAACTTTATTGGATTTAAAGAAAAGATCATCTCTTTTCATCGGTCTCAACAGCTTGAAATCACTTTACAGCCTCAAATCAATGAAATGGAAGAAGTGGTCGTTGTTGGTTATGGTGTTCAAAAAAAATCAGATCTTACTGGTTCAATTTCTGCAGTTCAAGCAAAGGATTTCACTCAGGGGGCCAATATCAATGCTCTCCAGCTGATCAATGGTAAAGCGCCAGGTGTAACCATCAGTCAAACAAATTCAGCGCCAGGGGCCGGAACCAAAATACAGGTCAGAGGTGCAGGTTCCATCAATAGCAGCAATGATGCCTTGATTGTGGTAGATGGACTACCTGGAGTTGACCCAAGTAGCTTAAGTCCAGATGACATTGAGTCAATAGATATCTTAAAAGATGCCTCTGCAGCTGCTATCTATGGTACGCGCGCGGCAAGCGGTGTGGTGCTTATCACAACAAAAAAAGGAAAATCTGGTATAGCCGTAGCTAAATACGACAGTTATATCGGATTTCAAAATGTCGCGAAAAAATTGGATGTCCTCAACGGAAAGCAATACATGCAAGTTCTAAATGCCATCCGAAAAGATGGAAATAAAGATGCCATATTTACCGAAGAACAAATCAACAACATGGAAGAAGGTACGAATTGGCAAGATGAAATTTTTAGAAAAAATGCGGTTGTCCAAAATCATCAACTTAGCTTTTCGGGCGGTGGTGAAAAAAGTAATTTCTATACCGCACTAAATTATTTCAACCAAGATGGTTTAGTGAAAAACTCAGGCTACTCGAAGATAAATTTCAGAACAAATCTTGAATTTCGACCGAAGGATTATATAAAATTCAATATAAACGGTAATTATACTCGGGGTAATCAGCACGCAATTTATACATCCAATGGTGTCAATGAAGCTGCTGGTCCACTCAATAGTGCACTGCAGTTTGACCCCACACTCCCGGCTCATCTAAACGAAAATGGACGTTACTACCTCAATAATTTTATTGCATTGGATAACCCTCTAGCGTTAATCAATGGCAAAGAAAATAGAAATATCTCCAATACATTCTACGGATTGATTACGGCAGAAATTAAACCTTTTAAAGATTTTACGGCCACACTACGTCTCGGTGGCAGCACGGCCAACACAATGCATTCAAGCTATACTGATCGATCCACCATTAATGGTCTCGCCAATGGCGGATTGGGTTCAAAAAATGCTTCAAGTGGCCACCAATGGTTGGGTGAGTTTTTACTCAACTACACTAAGAAAATGGGGAAACATCAATTGGCATTTCTATTAGGGACAACTTTGGAAGAATTTCAAAGTGAAGGCGTAGGAGCCAGTTCAATGAAATTTTTGTCTGACGTCACTTCATACAATCTCTTACAGAGTGGAGACGGTGACAAAGGCGACAACGTGAGCTCAAGTAAAAGCCGGAATAGACTGAATGGTGTATTAGGACGTATCAATTATAATTTTAACGATCGTTATTATATTACCGCCTCGCTGCGTTCAGATGGTACCTCACGCTTTTCGGAGGAAAACAAATTTGCATTTTTTCCGTCCGGAGCTTTCGCCTGGAAATTAACGGATGAGGATTTTCTTTCTCACTTAAAAGAAAATGGGACAACGCTTAAACTGAGATTCGGATACGGACGATTAGGAAATCAAGGGATAGACAATTACCAAACAATCAACACCTTGGTAGCGTCAGGAAATGCGGTCTTTGGTGACAAGATTTATCAGGGTGTCGTGCCTGCAAGATTACCAAATAGAAACTTGCGTTGGGAATCGACAGAAGAAATAAATCTAGGATTAGATTTTGAACTTTTGCGTGGGCGAATTACAGGATCTATCGACGCTTATAAGCGTAACACCAAAGATCAGCTATTCAGCAAACCAATTTCATCTGTGGTTGGCTTTAGTAATTATATGGTCAATTTTGGAAATGTCGAAAACCGAGGTATAGATTTTCAGTTAAACAGCAAAAACATTATTCGCGATGAATGGCAATGGAATAGTTTATTTAATTTGGCCTTATTAAAAAATGAAGTCAAGGAATTACCTGACTTTATTCCCCAACTTATTACAGGATCTATTGCAAGTTTTATCTCCAACTATCAGCTTGTAGAACGTGGTCAACCGATGTTATCTTTCTATGGCTATGAAACGGAAGGAATTTTTCAGAACGATATGGAAATAAAAAATTCAGCCCAAGCCGGTGCAAAGCCCGGTCATATTCGCTTTAAGGATCAGAATCAGGACGGTAAAATAGACTTAAATGATAGGACAATTTTGGGAAAACCTTTTCCTTCTGTCAACCTGAGTCTTTCCAATACTTTCAGATATAAAAATGTTTCATTGGATTTCCTGCTTCAATATGTAGGTGGAATTAGCATGCTAGACGCTAATATTACTGAAACGCTCTATCCTACCAATGAGTATCGCAACAGGTTATCTGAATACTACCTGAACAGGTGGACACCTGAAAACCCAACCAATCAATACCCTAGTGGCGTGAACCCGACAGCCTATGGAGGTGATTATATTATCAATTCAATGACTGTAAGAGATGCATCGTTTTTAAGACTCAAAAACATTAATTTAAACTATGAGGTATTGAAAAATGGAAGATCAGTCAATCGTATAAATATTTTTCTGGCACTAGAGAACTTGGCAACCTGGACCAAATACAAGGGCTATGATCCCGATGCAAGTGCGACGGAGAAAAATGCAGTGTCCAAAGTAAGCTATAATAGCTATCCTTTAGCACGTACCATTCGATTGGGATTAAATCTTACACTCTAAATTTGACTAACATGACAACATTAAAACTCAAATATCTCATTATAATATTGCTTTCACTCGCTACGATGAGTTGTAATTCATTTTTGAAAGAAGAAGTCTATACAGAATACGATCCCAACAAATTTTTGGCCGATGAGACTGGTATCGACGCACTACTCACAGGAGCCTATGCGCAATCCCGCATCATCGCTTATGACCATCGCAATTATACCTATATGATGAATGAATTCAACACTGATATTGCCTTCGAGACTGGCGGTGGACTCGAAAAAGATGCCGCTCCATTTATCCAGTTCAATTGGTCTGTCAATAATAGTTTTTTGAATTCATTCTGGGAGAAAATGTATAAAGCGATAGCCAGTGCCAATTCGGTTATTATACTATCCAATCAGCTCAATGACTTAGATCCAACTAAACTCAACAAAATACAAGCTGAGGCCAGATTTATCCGCTCATCTTCATATTATTTCCTGTATAATTTATTCGGTCCTACACCTTTGATTGATATCCCCGTCGGGGCTAGCCCACAAGAAATCGAAGAAATTGGGAAAAATGCAAAAAGAGCTGATCGAGATGCCTTTGTCAGCTATATCATCAATGATCTTGAATTTGCCAAACAATATTTACCGATAACAGAAGGCATTATAGGTAGAGCTACAAAAGGTGCTGCTCTGGGTTATCTAATGAAAATTTATCTAAAAGAAAAGAACTGGCAAAAACTCGCTACAGTCACACAGGAAATTATAGATCTTCATCAATATGAACTATATAATAATTATCCGCGCCTCTTTGCCATTGAAGGCGAAAGCAACAAGGAATACATCTTTCGGGCTCCTTGTATTGCACAAGCAGGCTACCAAAATAACTACATGGCCCACGCTTTCCCCCCAAACTACCCTATCCTCAGCAATTGGGTCAATTTTGGCGCACAATTCCGTACCTACAGTGCGTTTTACAAAACCTTTGAGCCAAACGATAAAAGACGTGAACTTCTGATCCGAAGCTATACTGACATAGCTGGCAAGAATGTGGAATTGCTTGAAGATAACAATGGTAAAACTTTAAACGATGTACGAAGTTTCAAATATTGGCCAGACCCAAATGGTGTAGGCGAAAATATGGGTAACGACATCGTCTATATACGCTATGCTGATGTTCTTTTAAGTCGCGCTGAAGCACTTAACGAGCTAAATGGTCCCAATCAGGAAAGTATTAGCCTCATTAATCAGGTTCGTCAACGTGCCAATGCCAGTTTACTTAAATTAACAGATTATGATAGCAAATTACAGTTACGGGATTTTCTACTGGCAGAACGTGGGCGGGAGTTTTTTTCCGAAGGACTGCGTCGGGAAGATTTGATTCGACATGGTAAATTTATCCAATCAGCCAAAGAGCGAGGTTATGCGGCCAAAGAATACCAAGTCGTTTACCCTATCCCACTCCAACAAATTGATGCAAATCCAAATTTAGAACAAAATGATGGTTACTAAACGATACTACTATTTATTGCCATTTATCATTATGCTTGGACTCTACTGTTCATGCATACAGGCTCAAGTTGTCGCGCTTCCAAATAAACAGCAATTGGCATGGCAAAAAGCCGAACTTGGTATCATCTTTCATTATGATCTGCATGTCTTTGACCGGAAAGCATACCAACAACAATCCAATCGCATTGTTCCGGTTCCTGATATACACATCTTCCAGCCGCAACAACTGGATGTCGAACAATGGGTGCTGAGCGCAAAACACGCTGGGGCTAAATTTGCTCTCATTACCGCTACTCATGAGACTGGGTTTGCCCTCTATCCTTCAAAAGTTAACCCTTATAACACGAGCGTCTTGGGGTGGAACAACGGAAAAGAAGATCTTGTTGGTGATTTTATAAAAGCCTGTACCAAACATGGAATCAAGCCGGGAATTTACATAGGAATTCGCTGGAACGCTTACCTTGGCATTCACGATTTTAAAGCCGTCGGTACAGGACAGCAACAAATAGAACGACAAAAGTACTATAATAAGATGGTCGAAGGGATGGTACAAGAGCTATGCACATGGTATGGTCCATTGTTTGAGATCTGGTTTGATGGTGGAGCAAGTAGCCCTGAAAAAGGTGCCCCGAATGTGCTACCAATTGTAAAAAAATATCAACCCAATTGCCTTTTCTATCATAACGATGAACTTGCGGAAGCACGTTGGGGTGGTTCCGAATCTGGAACTGTCCATTATCCATGCTGGTCTAATTTTCCATTCCCTTATACCGGCGCGGGAGAGAGCTGTCCAAAGGTAATTTCTGCAAACGACTTCCTGTTATTAAAAACAGGCGATCCAGACGGGACCTACTTTATGCCAGCAATGGCCGACGCCCCACTACGTGGAGCAAATGGTCGCCACGAATGGTTTTGGGAGCCAAATGATGAAAATTCGGTATATTCTCTTCATCACCTTGTGGAGATGTATCAAAAATCTGTCGGCAGAAATGCAACATTGATCTTAGGGGTTACTCCCGATACCTTGGGACTTGTACCACAAATAGATCAGCAGCGATTAGAAGAGTTTGGGGATGAAATCAAACGTCAATATGGTACCCCACTAAGTGATCTAAATCCAAAAGAAGAGCTTATCCAATTTAAAAATGCAGTGCCTGTCACCCAATTAATCGTTGAAGAAAACCTTGAACAAGGACAACGCGTGCGTGCTTTTCATATTACAGGGAAAACGAAACAGGGCTGGCAAACACTATTTACCGGTTCGTCCATTGGTAACAAATGCATCATTCAATTGAAAGCTCCTACCACCTGTACACAAATTAAACTCACAATAGACAAAGCCATTGGCCAACCTATTATTCATACTTTTCGAGCTTATGATACTTTCTAAGAAAACCAGTAAATCTGTCCTTTTTGCAATTTTATTTGCAAATATGGGTCTACAGCAAGCACAGGCCCAAAACAAAACACAACCTGTCCCGACCACAGACCGCCCCAATATCATCGTGTTTTTTGTGGATGACCTTGGCTGGCAGGATATGTCTGAACCATTTTACAAGGTCAAGACCCCAATCAACGAAAAGTTTCATACCCCCTACTTGGAAACATTGGCCAAAGATGCCGTTAAGTTTACCAATGCGTATGCAACACCGGTGTGCACACCTTCCCGTGTGAGCTTTCTGACCGGATTAAATGCTGCACATCACCGTGTTACCAATTGGACACATCCCAAGGCTAACACGCCAACTGACAACAAAGATGAGCTGTTGAATCCGCCAGATTGGAATATCAACGGATTAAGTCCAGTGCCCAATGTGCCACATACGATATATGCGACTACATTTCCAAGTATTCTTAAAGACAATGGATACTACACCATTCATGTTGGTAAGGCACACTGGGGATCTACCGGAACACCGGGCGCCAGTCCTTTAAATTTGGGGTTTATGGTAAATATTGCAGGACACTCCGCAGGCCATCCGCAAAGCTATTACGGCGAAAATAATTACGGTAACCTTCCTGGCAAAGCGAGTTATCAGGCAGTCCCTGATCTGATGGAATATCACAGCACATCCACATTTCTGACCGAAGCCTTAACCCGGGAAGCACTCAAGGCACTTGAGGAGCCTATCCGCCGCAAGGAACCTTTTTTTCTTAATTTTTCCAATTATGCGGTGCATGTTCCGATCCAACCCGATCCACGTTTTGTCCAGAAATACCTCGACCGTGGCTTAGATTCCACCGAAGCAGCCTACGCTTCGCTGGTCGAAGGTTATGATAAAAGCATGGGAGATATCGTACAATTTCTCAAAGACAAAAACTTGTATGATAATACCGTCATTATTTTCTTAAGTGACAATGGCGGACTTAGCCTCAGCCCCATGCGTACGGGGCCAAACCATACGCAGAACCTACCATTAAAAGCTGGCAAAGGGTCGGTTTACGAAGGTGGTATCCGGGTTCCGCTCTTAATCAAGCGGACCAAGCAGCATCCTGTCCGTACAGAAACAACCCCTGTGATGGTTGAAGATCTTTTCCCAACGATACTCAGCTTGGCCAGGATAGACAACTATCAGCTCGCACAAGAAAAACCTGATGGGAAAAATCTATTGCCACTCATGGAAGGAAATAAATCCAGCGATTGGAGCAGCCGGCCATTGGTGTGGAATATTCCCAACAAGTGGACGGTACCCGACGGGCCTGGGATCAATTTCTTCTCAGCCGTAAGACAGGGAGAATACAAGTTACTTTATGACATGAAAAATGGAAAACTAGAGCTTTATAACTTACAAGAAGATATAGGCGAACTCAACAATATTGCGTCAAAAAGAAAAGGAAAAACCAAAGAGCTCAGCAAATTACTCTCGGATCAGCTCCGCATTTGGAAAGCACAGTTGCCTACTTACAAAACCACAGGCAAGCAAATCCCTTATCCGGATCAAATAGATTAAAACGTATACAAGTACCGATCATAATTTCGATTTTAAACAGTTGAACGTTTTACAGAGGAAGGAAGCTATTTTTTTCGCTTCCTTCTTTGTTTACTTTTAAATATCATACTAGCGCTTCAATCCTTAAATTTCAAATGGCTTCTTTCTATAATATCTTGTTATCATAATTCGCACAGATTAAGCGTGGACATCTGTTTAGATTAATATCATTATGCCATGTCTTCTCCAAAGCATTATTATGGCGTTACAGTCGACAATTTGAGCCGGCTTAAGTTTGTTATAAACTGTCTATCAGGTACCAACTCAGAATAACCCCTATAATAAATATCAGTACTGCGGTAATAGTAATCCCAAAAGAGCCTTGAGCAAAATTTTCATCTTCGATCTGCTTATTTACCTTACGAAATTTAAAGAAGGCCAATACAACTGTCAATGCACCAATGATCACAATAAATACACCTACGACACCTGAATACCCTTGATGCGAATGTGCAATTACTCCTGTTCTCAAAACTGACTCAATCTGACGAATAAAAAGTGAAAACTTAACAACTACAAATCCAAAGCCCATGATGCCCAAACTTGTTCGGATCCATGCCAAGAACGTTCTTTCGTTAGCGAGGTGGTCACTTACTTTCTTTTGCACAATATTATTTGACATATCAAAATAATTTATGTTCAGTAGCTAAGTTAAGGGAATTAAAAAAATTTGACTAATAAAATTTTGTAGTTCAGTTGTAAACTAAAAAACTGTCCGCCGGCAGACGCGGGATGCCGACAGGCTTGTTATTAAAACGATATGCGGCTTTTTGAAAGATCAATCATGAATAAAATCGTTATAAAACCTTCTAATCAATGATATGTTGTTTAAATTTTCCTATACGGGTTATAGATTCTCCAGCCATCTCTTGAACAGTATCCTCAATCATCTGGCACATACTGTTTAATGCCAGATCGTTTGCTTCCGTACCAAATGGTTCTTCAATCTCATCTGCTATTGCTTCAAAAGCAACAAAGGTATATGCGATGAACACCACAATAAAAGGCATAAACCACTCCAAACTATCAACTAGGCCAAAAGGCAACATGGAACAATAGATGTACACTGTACGATGAAGCAGGACCCTATAACTATAGGGTATCGGGGTCGAGACAATTCGTTCGCATCCTCCCAAGATATCTGAAAGCTTATCCAGGTTCTCATCAATGCGTGCCTGCAGAATTGGATCTATAGATTGATTCTCTCTTCCTCTTTCCACCCATTCACCCATTAATTTTATGATAATGGCTGGTTTATATTTTGCTTCTAGTACCTGAGAAAGGCTTTCCTCTGCCAGTCTCATTTTTATATCTGTGGTCGCATCCGTACCTCTGAGCTGGTGCTTTAATGCATAAATAAAGGCCGTTAACAGTCCGATAAATTCAGTGGCCCGCTCTTTATTCTTTACCCTTTCCAAGGTCATAACCTGACGTGTCAATGACCGTCCCGTATTCAATAAAGCTCCCCATAATTTTCTGCCTTCCCAAAATCTATCATAACTTGCATTATTACGAAATCCTAGAAAAAGTGCCAATACAAAGCCGAATAAGGTCAATGGTGCTGGGTTTAGCGGTATTTTAAAGGTTAATATGATACCATGAAAATAAACTACTCCCAAAGAGAATATGAAAAGGAGTAAAAGGCGGGGCAACAGCGCAGGCAATACAGACCCATGCCATACAAAAAGCATTCTGAACCAATTTTCTTTTTTTCTGACTATCATAAAAAGCTATTTAACCTATTGTGAAAACTATTTTTTTTGTATTTCCGACAATGAATTAGCTAGCACAAATGTAAGCATTTCATGCTACTTGTTAAGCTTATAAAGGATGATCAATGGACTGATATTTTATTCAAACAGATCTTCCTTGTTAAGACTGTTGATTGTATTTTTTCTTGTCCGCAGAAAAAAGATGAAATGAATAATCAAGAAGATTCCCCAAATAAGGGTGGTTACATGAACTACTTCTATTTTTTCATAAGGTGATTTAAATCCGAGAATAAACCATAATTCTGAAATAGTATTATGAATTAAATACGTCGTGAAATGAAACCTGAACCCTACATCGTAGATAGGTAAATATTCACTATCTTTTTTACCAAAATAGAATCCGTTGATGAACATTGCAACACCATATAAGACGGAGGATACAATGATGATCATTGGTGCTTTATTTTCTATTCCATAGCTCAAAAAATACCTGAATATTAATGCTAATACACTTGCTGCAAGAGCAAATTTTAAAAGAAAAGATGTGATTGTTTTCATAATTTATGGGTTTAAAAATTTTTTAATTTCTTCTGAATAGAATAAGCGGATGTTTCTAGTTACGAACTGGTTAAAAAGTTCATTACCCAAATCTGTTAGATAATAATATTTTCTTTCAGGCCCTTTAATTCCCTTACGTAATTCGTGTTTTAAGACATCGATATGTTCGTATTTTCTCAAAGCACGGTATAGGCTCTGTTCTTCACAGGTTATTGTCCCATTGGATTGTGTCTCCACAAATTCTTTAATCTCGTCAACATACTTTTTGCTTTCCCGAAGCGAAAGGAAAATCCATAATGTAAGCTGCCCCTTTTTGTAGGTGTCTTCCCAAGAAGATAAAAGCTCTTTTAATTTTTCTTCATTACTCATATTAACTCACTTGTATTATACAACTTGAATAGTATAAATATAATGATATTTTTTTGATTTCAAAATGGTTTGTGTTCCAAAAACAAATCTGGCTAAAAAAGAAATGCGGTATCTGATCAATCATGTGTCACTTCATAAAGCATTTACTGTTATAGGTCTTAGACCAAGACTCGCCGTGGAAATATGAAAACCGGATATTAAATTTTATATTAGTTCTAGAATAATCTTAGTTAAACTTTAATCCATGGAAGAAACTTTTACACACGTCAGGACGATGATCAGCATCATCCTAGGATTCAGTGTCGCCCAATTGCTAAAAAACGGAGTCAAGCTGATTGACCATAACAAAATCTTGACCCCTTACCCACTCCATCTCCTTTGGGTAGTATATTCTTTTCTACTCATTATCCATTTCTGGTGGTGGGAAGCCAGGTTGAAGGACGTGGTTAGCTGGAACTTTTTGGAATACCTGTTCCTCATCTTATATACTGCCATGTACTATGCACTGAGCGTCCTCATATTTCCCGATTCGATCAGTGAATATAAAGGGTTCAAAGACTATTTCTTTTCGCGGAAAAAATGGTTCTTCTCTTTCCTGATCGTTATCTTCATCACAGATTTTGCCGATACCTTATTAAAAGGAAGGGACTACTTCACTACCCTCCACTGGGAATATCCCCTACGCAATGCTGCGCATATCCTACTGTGTATTGCCGGCATCAGATATAGCAATATCCGATTCCAGTACCTTTTGGCAATCTTGTTCATTCTGTATGAATTTATCTATATCTGGCGCCACTATTTTGTATAAGGAGTGGTTGGCGATGTTGAAGGTATTTTAAGCCAAACATCGCCACGTATAATTGAAAGTATGGGCGGGATAGATCAGGCAATAAAACTGACAAAGGAAGTCTTTTCTTCCCTGACTGTTCGCTTTTGCTGAATGACATTAAAGAATCGTCTCACTCTTTATAGAGTAAGACGATCAACTAAAAAAATAAACAAAAAACGGAATATGATTAATTATGGCTTCTCCTCAATAAATTAAAGTACTTCAGCTTGCCACCGAGCATCGATAATTAAATGTTCCTGTTGCTAATTGACTTTTTTTACACTGAAATCTTTTAGAACAACATGTTCATTTGTTCGTATAACGAGTTGCGTAAAGGCCTTTTTGATGAAGAACAAAGCGCTCATAACTGTCATGCCGTTATCTGCAAACAATTCAATTGAATTCCGGTCCAGTAAAAAACGTAAGTCTGATCCTACGGCTTTGACGGTACGGGGAGCTACGGGATTAGTGATAAACTTATCACTGAAATTAGTTTCCCCTGCCTTTGAACGATCTATAAAATATTCATTTTTCTTTTTATCGAAACCGAATATTAAACGATCTCCATCTTCATTAGATAACTCCACTTTAAAATCTACCAAATTGTCGAGCGTAAAGGATGCATCAACCGTATTTCCCAGTTGGGCAAAAGCTTTACTTAGATCTGTTGTTTTATTTACTGGAATGTTCTTAGATTTCAATACTGACTTGCTGGTCTTGTCCAGTTCGGCAACCGGGGTCGATGTCAACATCCAGCCTGTCTCATTTTTGACTAAACCGAGTTCGCGCACAATGGTATTCCCACTACGCCAAGTTTCTGAAGGAACCTGGTTAGCATATTCCCAATTGCTCATCCAGCCAATCAATAGATTGCGTTCGCCTGTATTTGAAAAAGTGACTCCGGCATAATTGTCGGGGCCATAGTCCATCCAACGGATGTCTTTTTGGTCAGTGGTAAATGTATGTCCATCAAATGAACCTACAAAATACTGTGTTGCTGAACCTGTATTTGGTCCACCGGGATTAATGCTCACCAACAATACCCACTTCTCTCCCTCCTTGGTATTGAATCGTATCAGATCCGGACATTCCCATACACCTCCATGTGCGCCAATGCCCTTCCCGAATTCACTGAGTTTACCCCAAGCTTTCAGATCCTTTGAACCGTAAAATGTAATGCTCTGCTTAGTTGCCAAGGCCATGATCCACTGCCCTGTTTCTTTATGCCATGATACCTTTGGGTCCCTAAAATCCCAAACTCCGGGATTGGCGATTACAGGGTTGCCTTTGTATTTGATCCATGTCTTGCCTTTGTCCAAACTGTATGCAATGCTCTGTGTCTGATGTAACCCAGTCTTCTTTTTCTCGATTTCATGACTGTGATTGGTGTAAATTGCTACCAGTGCATCTTTCCCAAACCCCGCAGTATTACCCTTGTCAACAACGGCACTGCCTGAAAAAATAGTACCCAAACTATCTGGAAAAAGGGCTATCGGCAGCTCCTTCCAATGAATTAAATCGGTACTAATCGCATGGCCCCAGTGCATAGGTCCCCAAACAGGTTGATCTGGGTTATGCTGAAAAAACAGATGATATTCGCCATCAAGATATACCAGACCATTCGGATCGTTCATCCAACCGCTCTTGGGTGAGAAATGGTATGCGGGGCGATAATTCTCCAAATTGTTATTCTGCTGTTTTAGGACCTTTTTTCCTTTTTGTCCGTAAGTAAATAACGGCACAACCAATAAAATAAGTGCTAATCTTTTTATCATAATAATCGATTTAAATTTGTGTCATATTTCTTTATTGAGATTTTTCAATGTCCATTCCACTGATTTTCACAATTTCCCTATCGGACAATATAGTCCATATCCTACATTAATAGCCTGGATTTTGCTTGTACAAATATTTGCTCAGTCTAATCTGTTCTTCAGGAATTGGCAGATATTCATTTTTATCTGCAGTAAAATGAGCTACCGAATAATAAGGACGACGGGATTTTTCTGTACCATAATAAGTGTTCATAGCCTGATCTGCAATCCCCCAGCGTACCAGGTCAAAGAATCGGCCATTTTCCATAGCCAACTCTAGACGGCGCTCCCATCGTAAGGCTTTACGTGCATTTTCCTCACTCCAATAAATATTTTCACCATTTTTATAGATATCAATAAAGGTCTTATCTGTTGCATATCGAGTAAAAGTGATACTATTTTTTGCCCGGGTCCGAACCCGATTGATCAGCGGCAAAGCTTCCTGCGATCTATGCAGTTCAATCAGTGCTTCGGCGCGCATCAGCAACACATCTGCAAAGCGAAGAACAATACGGTTTTTCGTATTGGCATAAAACGGCACCATGGGTACAAAGCAGTCACAATCCGGATCCACATTCTCTTTTAACGAAGCATATACGGAATAGTCTGCAGGATTACGGTTCCAGCTTTCATCATATATTCGTTTTGCACTATACTTATAAGGCAGTCCCGGAATTGCTACGGTATGAAAAAGCCTGGGATCATACTTCTCCGAAGTATTAAACTTATTCAACGTATTATAGTTTTCCAATGGCACTCCTTTTCCAGTCGTTCGGAAAGCATTTACCAAGCTTTGGCTAGGCTTATTAAAATCACAACAGCCTAATCCCATTGGTACTGAAAGTACATCCGAAAAGTTCACACGTCCGAATTTTGTCCCATCATCTTTTGAAAACTGTATTGAAAAAAGTGCTTCTGTGCCATTCTCATATTGCCCAGGAAGAAAGTTAAATGCAAAGTCTGCTTCCAAAGCATGGCTTGACGAAAGCACAATATCCGTGTTTTGCAATACTTTTTCAAGGTCCTGCGCATTGATTCCCGTTACAAGATTTTTCTCCTCGCTATCTTGACGATAAGCTTTATAAAGATATGTTTTTCCCAAATAAGCGGCTGCAGCAATCTTGTTGGCGCGACCAATTTCAGGTTGTGCCGCTGGTAGATGGTCTACAGCATATTGGAAGTCATCCGCAATTTTTTGCCATAATGCATCGTTGCTCATACCCCGATTTGAAATAGTTTCATACCCATCAACAGGTACATTCTCATCAATATAGGGTACATATTTAAAAAGGATTTTTAGCATAAAGTAAAAATGCCCACGAAGAAAGCGTGCTTCAGCCAATTTTCCTTCTTTACCAGCAAAATCATCCATTCCCTGAATTGTTTTAATGGTCGTATTGGCACGTGAGATTGAAATATAAAGCTGGGACCAGAGTTTATTTATCTCCGGAATATTGGTCGTAATGTTATTTGAAACCTCCAAAAAATGAAAACTTTGGATGTCCTGTGGTCCGGACCCACCCTTATAGGCATCATCTGACCGCACTGTTCCGTAAGGCCACAGGCTAAATGGCACATCATAATGGTCATTACCCAAAGCCGCATATGTCGCCGTCAACAATTTCTCGGGCTCTTTTACTTGGTCGGAACTTAAAGCGCCCTGTGGTGTTTGATCCAAAAACTTGCTACATCCCGACAGAACTCCGGAGATCAATATTATTATCGCTATTTTGTTTAGTACTCTTTTCATTGGAATATTTTTTGAATATGCTTAAAACCCTATGTTTACACCAGCAGTCCATGTTGTTGGGATCGGATACCCCCAACCAACATTTTCAGGATCCACACCCGTAAAATTCGATGACTTGACAGTAAATAGGTTCTGTCCAGTGACATAAATACGAAGACGGCTCATACCTAACCGGGAAGCTGTTGCTGTAGGTAAAGTATAACCAAGTGACAGGTTTCGTAATTTCATATACGAACCATTCTCAATAAAGTAATTTGAAAGCCTTCCTTCGTCATTGTTGCTCGTTGTCTGCAATGCTGGGATCGTCGAAGTAGGATTCTGCGGTGTCCATGCATTGAGTAAGCGCAGACCTTTATTGGAATTTACATCATCCACGCTCCAGAAATCCGTTTGTTTTTTCAACCAGTTTTCTACGTCAATACCCTGTATACCCTGAAAATAGGCAGAGAGATCGAAGCCCCTGTATTTCAAGGCAATATTCAAGCTATATGAGAAGTCTGGATGCGGACTCCCTATCCAGGTACGGTCCATATCAGTTATCTGATTATCAGTATCATAAACATTTACATACCGTAAACGTCCAATTCCCTTACCCGTTTGGTTGACATGGGCATCCACCTCCGTCTGGTTCTGAAAAATACCGTCTGTAACGTATCCATAAAATGATCCAAGCGGGCGGCCGACAATATTATCTCCCTGACGACCACCATACGAGTTCTCCACAGCTTCAGGAAGATGGGTAACTTTGTTTTTATAAGCTGAAAATACCGCTGTCAGATCATATTCCAGGCCGAACGAAGTTTTTCGGCGATAACCGGCAGAAAGGTCCATACCTTTATTCTCCATAGAGGCACCATTTGCCCAACGATATCCGCCTTCACCAACGACAGCTATATATGCTGGATTAATCAACATATCTTTCGTTGCTTTGACATACCAATCTATGGAACCATAAAGACTTTGGTTAAATAATGAGAAGTCCAAGCCGATGTTGGTTTGCGTTGTAGTTTCCCATTTCAGATCATTATTTTCCGTTTGGGTTTTCCGATATCCAGAGGGCAATGTTCCGCTACCGGCTCCAGAAAGATCATAGGCCGTCCCATCGACAATATTCCATGTCGGATCGCCAACACCATATTCAGGAACAAACAGTGCATAGGTAGCAAGGTCACCTATCCCCTGATTTCCGGTCTGTCCCCAACCAACGCGAAGTTTCAGGTCCGAAATATAGTCTTTTGTACTCGCCATAAAGCTTTCTGAAGAAATCCGCCATCCCGCAGTTAAGGCTGGAAATGTAGCAAAACGGTTGTTTTTACCAAATCGGGATGAACCATCGTGTCTCATGGTAAATGATGCCAGGTAACGGTCATCGTAGGAATAATTTGCTTTTCCGAAATATGAAAGCAACGAAAATCCGGTTGCGGTACCACCAACAGATGCTACACCCGTACTCACTCCAGGCCACATATATTCAGGGGTTTCAATGACAAACGCATTATTTCCGGCTGTATAGGCATTGAATTTGATGTCGTTCTGACGGTTCATCTCAATGCCACCAAGAATATCAAAAGTATGCTTATCGATAACCTTGCGATATGTGGCCACATTGGACCAGGTCCACTTCATGCCATGTGATTGCTCCATGTTTACCCCGCTTCTATTGCTGTTCATAAATCCTGTACGATAAGATAATTCCATATTTCGTTTATAGAAATTACTGTAATCGATACCAAAGGTTGAACGGATATGAAGATCCTTTATGAGCTGTAGGTCAGCGTAAGCATTTCCAAATAATCGCCAGTAATTATATTTATTATTTCGGTTATCGTAAAGCAGCCGCATTGGATTATGGCGGTCATTCATTCCCAGTGAGGGTCCTCCCCACCCAATGCCGTCAACGGTATGGACAGGTATGATTGGTAAAGCTTTTAATGAAAGGTCCAGCACATCTCCAGGCACTTGAACTTCTCCGGTATTATTTACCGTAAAGTTTTCTCCAACAACCAATTTACCATCAAATAATTTGTAGTCGGCATTCATACGGGCTGAAATACGCTGAAAGTTGCTGTGTTCAAGTGTTCCATTATTGCGCAGGTACCCCATGGAGAAAAATGAACTTGATTTTTCAGTAGCTGAACTTAAGGTCGCATTGTAGGATTGAAGAAGGCCTGGTTTGGAAATCTCATTGAACCAATCGGTATCAGCAGAATACATCGTATGCCCCTTATCCAGATACTCGGAAATAATGATATTATTAAGTTGTGGAACCCCATCCGCATTATTGCTCCAATCAAATTGGTAGCCGATATTATTACCATTCGGATCTCCACCACTGTTGAGAGTCGCCTGCCATAAGGCTTGACCATATTGCTGCGCATTGAGCACTTTCATGCGATTATTAAAATGACTGCTGGTCAGGTAAGCATCCAATGTAAGCTTTGTTGATCCTATTTTTCCCTTTTTTGTTGTGATCACAATAACGCCATTGGCAGCACGTGATCCATAGATGCTTGCTGAAGAAGCATCTTTCAGTACTTGAATACTCTCAATATCATTCGGGTTGAGCTCATGCATACCACCCTGTGTGGGCATCCCATCTATGACATAAAGAGGATCCTGATTACTACTCAGTGAACTGATTCCGCGCATTCGTACAGTCGCAGAACCACTGGGGCTACCGTCAGCAGTTACCGTCATGCCCGATACACGACCTTGAAGGGCTTTCATCGGGTTATTTTCAGGCACTTTCATCATTTCGCTCACATTGACCACGCTAACGGCTCCGGTCAAATCCTTCTTCCGCTCAGTCTGATAGCCGGTCACGACGACCTCTTCGAGGCCCTGCTCAGTATTTATCAGCCGGATGTCCAGAAATTTTCTACCGCCGATAACTACGGTCTGCGTCTCATACCCTACGTAAGTAATTTCCAAGGTAGGGTTACTGCTCGTTGTTTGTAGCATGAATTCGCCTTTATCGTTGGTCTTGGTCGCCTGATTGGTACCTTTGATCAATAAGGATGCACCTACGATGGGCATAGATGTCCCACTATCCAAGATCCTCCCAGTCACCTCGACTTGCTGCGCAAAACTGGCAACAGAAAAGAGTACCGAAGCGGACAACAGTATAATTTTCTCTTTTGTAAACATAATAATTGGTTCGTTTAATAAATGGTATAATATTTTCTTTTTCCCCTATTTGAGATTTAGTTTTTGCAACAGGTTCAACCATTCAAACCTGTTAATAGTAGCTGCATCATAGTTGGGACAGGCGCCATTACTCTGCGTGACAAACCCGCTAAGTGTGGCAGCAAACTCCAATATTTCCTCTGGCAGTATTTCTCTATCGGCCTGACATCTCAGGAATAAAAACGCCGCCAGAAAAGAATCCCCGCTACCTATGGTGTCCTTTACTTCCACCTGAAGTGCCGGATAATGATAACTGAACTTCCCCGAGAAGGAATGATAAACTGCGCCAGCTGCACCATAAGTTACGATGAGCTCGGCTATATTAAATCGATCCATGATAACCTCCACCATCTCCTGATCCCTGGATCGTACATCTAGACCAAGCCATTCCGCAACTAGACCAAGTTCTTCCTCGTTCATTTTAACCAGATCCGCATAACCTAACAATTCAAAAATCCGTTCTTTGGAATAAAATGGCGCTCGCAGGTTAACATCTAACACCTTGTATCTGGCTACTTTCAAGAGTTCTTTTAAAGTCAGATAGCTGATATCATTTCGTGTAGATAAGCTACCGAACACAAAAAAGTCTGCATTTTCCACCGCTAGGATTTCCTTTTCTCCAAAGGCAATAAAATCCCAAGCGACAGGATAGACGATCTCATAGCGAACATCTCTTTTTTCATCGATATGTACTTCTACCGTAGATGTAGGCTGATCGCTATCCTGCTGAAACAATGCTGTCGGAACAGAAAGTTCCTTGCATAAAGCGATAATGTCAAAACCATCGGAATCAATGCCTACACGTGTCAGCATCTCGGTATAGATTCCTAACTTATTTAAATGATAGGCCACATTGAGTGGGGCCCCACCCAATTTTCTTCCAGTAGGTAAATTGTCCCATAAGATCTCACCAAAACAAACGCCTTTTAAATTCAATGTTTCAATATTCATTATATTATTATTTTATGAGCCCTCGAAGTATATGTAGACTCCTGTAAATTCCAATCAAATAAGCTTAATGTAATGGTATAGTGCCGTCCATATCTTCAAGCGATCTGCCTTTTGTCTCCGGCATCATTTTCCAGACATATACGAGCTGCAGCACCATGAATCCGGCAAAAATTAGGAATGTATACCCTCCCCCAAGCAATTCAGTAAGCGCGGGAAAGCAAAAAGTAATTATAGCGGCCATTATCCAATGGGTCAAACTACCTAATGTTTGTCCTTTAGCACGTACATCATTGGGAAATATCTCTGAAATAAAGACCCAGATTACCGCGCCTTGAGAAAAAGCAAAAAATGCAATAAACAGCATTAAATAAATAGTCACTTTTAGCCCTTCAACATTACCTAAAAAAAAAGCATGCGAGACAAGAGAAAGAGAAATGATCAAGCCAACTGAGCCGATAAACATTAGTTTCCGACGACCAACCTTGTCGATAAAGTTGATCGCGATAAGTGTAAAAATAAAATTTACCAATCCTATTCCAACGGTGGAAAGCAAAGAACTCTGTGCACCTAAACCAGCCATCTCAAATACCCGTGGGGCATAATAAATAATGGCGTTGATGCCTGAAACCTGATTGAATACCGCAAACAATACGGCAAGGATAACCGGGAATCGATTCTGCTTGGAAAATAAACGTCCCTTTTCCTTAGACCGTTCACGCGCGTTTAACATCTGCTCGATATCTGCTTCAGCTTGCTCACCACTCACTTTACGCATAATGGCTGTTGCTTCGACTCTTTTATTACGGTGCAATAACAACCAACGTGGACTTTCAGGTACAAAGAAAATAAGCAGGAAAAAGACCAACGACGGAACGGCCTGTACACCGAGCATCCAACGCCAGGATTCCGACCCGGTAGAACCGATCAAAAAATTGGAAAAGTAGGCTATTAAAATACCCAAAACCACATTGAACTGGAATAATCCGACCAACTTACCTCGCGACTTTGCTGGCGAAATTTCAGATATATAAATAGGTGCTGTTACAGATGAAACACCGACACCGATCCCTCCGAGAAAACGGAATAGTATAAATAAGTTCCAGTCTTGCGCCAATGCTGTGCCAATGGCAGAGAAAAAATAAAGTGCTGCTACCAAAAACAACGTATTCTTACGTCCCAATTGATCTGAAGGATATGCTCCCATCGCTGCGCCTATGACCGTTCCGAATAGCGCAATGGCCATAGTTAGACCATGCTGAAACCCATTGAGAGACCAGAATGACTGTACCGCTTTTTCAGCGCCAGAAATAACAGCTGTATCAAAACCGAAGAGAAATCCACCCAAGGCCACTACAAATGACCAGACTAAAACCGTGTTCTTGTTCATGTTAAATTTATAATTGATTGACTCAAAATTAACATGACAATCGCGAATGGCTTAATTTTCACTGAACAAAAAACATCAATTTTAGAACATGAGCAACAAAACACAAACAACTAATCATCAATAAGATATAAAATTATTTAAAATCAATGATTATAATATTCGTTCAAATAATACAGATTATGTTTCATTTATGGCTCAATCCCAAACTGTGTTTATTATACACTAAGAGGGTCCAGCCAAATCCCCAGACAACAAAAAGAAATAGATCTGGTAAAAAATCAAATAATAAAATGCTAAAAATAGGTTCAATCTAAATCATTGTTAGAAAAATATTATTATCTTCTACTCGAAACAGAAATCTATCAATAATAAGTAGCGGAAGTAATACATTCAATTTACCTCCGTTAGTAACCGAATTTTAAAGAATCAATCTTTTAGGAATGTTTAGATGGTATATCATTTTGATGGTAATTATGTTACCAATTTTTCAGGCATGTCAGTCAGGTGACCATACTGAAAAATATACCATTGCATTTTCTCAGTGCATTGGTAACGATTCTTGGCGACAAACGATGCTAGAGGAAATGAAAAGAGAACTTTCTTTTTATCCGAATGTCCAATTTATATACCGTGATGCCCAAGGCAACAATGAGAAGCAAATTGCACAGATTCGTGAGCTTTTAACAAGCAAAATCGACCTCTTAATCGTATCTCCAAATGAAGCAGAGCCTGTCACCCCCATTGTAGATTCTGTATTTCGATTAAAAATACCTGTTATCGTAACTGATAGAAAAACCTCATCTGGGCTTTATAATGCCTATGTGGGGGCAGATAATCTCGCAATAGGTAAATTAGCAGGACAATTTATTTCGGCGACGATACACGGGGAAGGTCAAATTGGTATTATAACCGGACTGCCTGGTACCTCTGCTTCAATTGAAAGAAAAAAAGGATTAATAAGAGGTATTGATAGTGCAGGTACAACACGTATAGACATTGAAATTAACAGTGACTGGACCAAAAATACAGCTTATGAACAGGCTAAGAAACAAATCGATCGACTAAAAAAACAAGATGCGATCTTTGCTTTCAATGATCAAATGGCTTTTGGAACGATTCAGGCGTTAAAGGAGGCTGGGATAAATAATAAAAAAGTCATTGGCGTCGATGCTTTGTCAGGAACAGGTAATGGTCTGGAAAACATTGCCAACGGAACGCTTTATGCATCCATGTTCTACCCTACAGGAGGTACAGAAGCTGTACGTACGGCAATATCTATTTTAGAACAGAAACCTTATATAAGGGAAAACATTCTAAAAACACTGGTCATCAACAAAGAAAATGCAAGCCTGATGATCCTTCAGTCTAATAAGATCAAAGAACAGCAAAAGGATATCGACAAAAGGCAGGACCTGATTGTCCGTCAATATAAAATCTATAATAGCCAGAAGACAACATTACGTATTGTTTTAACGAGCCTCATCATAACCGTAATCTTTGGAGCCATTTCAATAGTTGTGATCCGCAACAACCGTAAAAAAAATAAACTCCTTAATGAACAAAATCATGAAATTCTCAGTCAACAGGAGCAAATCATCGATATGAACCAACAGATCCGGAATGCTGCCGAGGAACAACGAAGATTTTTCACAAATGTATCCCATGAATTCAAAACGCCCCTAACCCTTATAATGGGGCCATTGGAAGAATTAGAAAAGGAAAAGATGCTGTCACCAACAGGGAAGGATCATCTTCTTTATATAAAGCGTAATACACAAAAATTGCAGGATCTAATCCGTGATCTTATCGATATTCATCGAATAGACAAATCCAAATTGAAACTACAGGCGGAAGCTATCCAAGTAAATAGTTTTATTCAACAAATCGTATCCAATTTTAAGCCATTTGCAAAAAAAAGAGGTATCTCACTTAGTTATGTGAACAAGACATCACACCAAGAAATCTGGGTTGATAAACACCTCATGGAACATGCTCTTTCAAATCTATTGTCCAATGCATTTAAATACACCCAAAAAGGTGGTGGAATAAACTTTGTTATCGAAGAAAATACTTTTGGAGACTATTTTCATATTAAGATCATTGATAATGGAGCAGGAATAGCTGCAAATGATATGGATCAAATATTTGACACTTTTTATCAGGGAGAGAACCATCAATTGGGATCAGGCATTGGCTTGGCCTATGTAAAACAGATCGTAGATCTTCATCATGGGCAGATAACCGCAAGCAGTAAAAAGGGGGCTGGTTCTGCTTTCACTTTGCGGCTTCCTGTCGGAGACCATCATTTGTCCACAGAAGAAAAGAAAAATGGGGAGCATACATCTTCCAACATTGATTATGAACAGATCATAATGCCCGAAAATATCGATGAATATGAAAGTGAGAATGTCTCTTTTTGCTCAGAAAGAGCTTCTACTATATTAATTGTTGAAGATCATGCTGAAATAAGAAGCTTTCTGAAAGAAATACTAGCACCGACCTACAATATTGTGTTTGCAACAAGTTATGCCGAAGCGCTAAAAAAATTGGAAAGCAATTATCCCGATTTGATCGTAAGTGATATTATGCTACCGGACGAAACAGGCATTGAACTACTTAAGTCAATCAAAAGCAGTCTGAGATTCAACCAGATTCCTGTCCTTTTGCTTAGCGCCGTCGACACAGAGGAAAGCAAGATCGAGGGAATGCGACACCTAGCTGATGGATACTTAACCAAGCCTTTCAAGGTGGATCACCTGAGGGCGGTCATTACCAATCTCATTGCTTCACGCCTGCTACTAAAAGAACACTATTTGAGCATTAACAGAACTAACAACAGTCAAATTGAATCACAACAACATACTGCACAGGACAAACGTTTTATTCAAAACCTGACGCTGATAATAGAAGGTCATCTTGGAAATAAGAATCTAAGTATTGAAGACATAGCCAAAGAATTAAAACTGTCCAGAGTCCAGCTTTACCGCAAAACTAAAGCTTTATTAAACTGTAGTGTCAATGATTTTCTACTACAGCGACGGTTGACCAAATCCCAGCATTTATTGCTCGAAGGCCTTCAAATCAACGAAGTCGCTGAGAAGGTCGGTTTTTCATCCGGAACATACTTTACAGCAGCTTTTAGAAAATACTTTGGAATAACTCCTTCAGTATACAGAAAAGACAAATTGAAAAAATAACAGTTGGATGCATTAGGTCCTGTCTTTTTTTATAACTATGTCGAATACAGCATAAGGATTTTTTCCTATTTACAACTCTTATAAAAAATAAAGGTGCCCTTTATGTGGGCACCTTTATTTTTTATAATTACTGTTTGGTCAATCAAGATTTACTATAAAGTTTCTCCAAGGAATGATCCATTTGCTACCAGAGCTTTGGCGAATACCGGTACAGTTGCTTCTCGGTTCCAGTCACGTTGCCATTCGCAGGAGAGTTGAGTTAGCGAGGTTAATTTCGCACCGGCTTGTTGCATTCGGCTTAATGCCGCATCATGTGCTTCCTTAGAAGTACCACCAACACAATCAACAGGGGCAAAAACATCATAACCTTCACTTAAGGCATCCAATGCCGGAAATGAAAGACAGGCCTCTGTCCATAGCGCACACATAACCAGCTTTTTACGCCCTGTTGCTTTAACAGCTTCCAAGAACTCGTAATCTTCCCATGCATTAATGGAAGTTCTGTCGTAAGAGGTCTCATCTGTAAGAACTTGTTTTAAAGCTTTTATTGTTTCTTTGTTTCTACCTGTGGCTACATTTACCGTTGATAGCACAATAGGAATGTTGAAACCTTTGGCCATCTCGGACAATGCACAGATGTTACGAACCAAATCATTTGTTCTCAGATTCTTTCAAACCACCCCCAAATGCTTCCAATATCAGGACAAAAGCTAAGCCTATTTAGTTTTAAAAGTTTGTGAATAATCTATTGGATAGCGTAGATCCTTTTCTAATAATACTAGATAGAACGAGCGACTTATTGCATTTTTATGCAATTTCACAATGAGATCCGCAAAACTTCCCATGAAACAAAAGAGACAATAACAAACTAACATTCAAAACATTAGGCATTAAAATAAATTCAAAGCACATATTTTCAAATTATTATGCATTTTGTTGCGTATTTAGTTTTTTATTGATATCCTTACATTAAAATTGAGAAAAGTCTATGTCAGCTTCATGTGAGAAGCTTCCATCCAGCTATAAACTTATTTAAACCACCTCTTTCGTTAGAACAGAATGCTTATAATCTATATGTCATGGAAATTAGAAAAATCAGTCCACTTATCTTTCTCTTCTTTTTGATTGCTCAATCTGCAATTTCACAGATAGTACCAGGTGCAGACCGAATACCCGAGTATCTTGACTACCTAAAGGGTAAAAGGATCGGGATGGTAGTCAACCCTACTTCACGTATTGGCCATAAATCAAGTGTCGACAGCCTCTTATCATTAGGAGTTAATATCGTTAAAGTATTTGGCCCTGAGCATGGTTTTCGTGGCGACGTAGGAGCCGGAGTCAAGGTAAAAGATGACGTTGATCCCACAACAGGCGTAAAAGTTGTTTCTCTTTACGGAAAAACGAATAAGCCAACAAGGAAAATGTTGGATGATGTTGACTTAATGATTTTTGACATACAAGATATTGGGGTAAGGTATTTCACGTATATCGCAACCATGCACAGGGTTATGGAGGCTTGTGCCGAGAATGGCAAGGAATTGCTCATATTGGACCGGCCGAATCCGAACGGTTACTTCATTGACGGCCCTATACTAAATATGGCGTATAAATCAGACATTGGCATGCACCCAGTACCAATTACACATGGCATGACTGTTGGTGAATATGCGCAGATGATCAATGGTGAAGGATGGCTAGCCAACGGTGTTAAATGCAAAATAAAGGTTATCCCGGTTGCCAATTACAGTCATGAGATGGAGTATATTCCACCTGTTCATATGTCGCCAAATATAAACACCTACCAGGCTGTTCTTTTATATCCGTCTACCTGCCTATTCGAAGGAACTGTATTAAGTGAAGGAAGGGGCACAAAGTTTCCGTTCACAGTAATAGGCGCACCTGATTTTAAAGGTATCTATAATTTCTCATTCACACCCAAAAGTATAAAGAACATGAGTGCAACACCAATTCACTTGGGTAAAGAATGCTTTGGACTGGACTTAAGAAACGTAGACTTGAAGGAAATCAGAAGTGCTGGAAAAATAGAGCTGTCATGGCTGATCGAGACCTACAACAAGTTTCCTGATAAAGCAATATTTTTCGATAACAAGCAGAGCAAAGAAATCGTAGTCTTTGATAAATTGGCAGGAGGCTCCTTGTTAAAGGAACAGATAATTGCTGGCATGAGCGAGGATGATATCCGCAAAAGCTGGAAACCTGGTCTTGCTAAGTATAAGCAGATGCGTGAAAAATATTTAATATATCAATAACTTAACGCACGTATTATACTGTTTCATAACTATTATCTGTGAAAGACTTCATTAAAAAACAACCTGGTCCTCCTCTTTCCGGGGATCGGGTTTTAGGGGCATCTTGGCACAGCGGATCACCTCAAGAGAAGCACAGCCATAGTCGACGACAACTTTTCCCTCGATCAGATAAATTCCGGTATCACGCAGCGGGTATTTTGCCAAGCTCTGCGGAAAATGTACGGTATCGAAAAATAGGCCTTCGGCATCGAAAAAGGTGCCGAACTTCATAAGCTCCCCCCGCTTCGTCTTGACAAATTTTTCGCAGACAAAGTCCCCTACCATACGGATGACCTTGCCCTCGTGCTGGGCCAGATCTTTGGCCAGCACATCGCCACGATAATCACTTCGGGCCAGGTCAAACATGCTTCCGGTAACACAAAAGCCCATCAGCTCCATCTCATCGTAATAATCTTCAAGGACATTCTCCTCCAGTGGTGGTAGCACTGGTTTTTTGGATGTTGTCTCAAACAGGACCTGTCCCACCTGCTTGGGCCTGTGTTTGTTCATCAGGAGATGGGCCTGCCACAACAAGGGTTTCTTGCCGTCTCCGGTAAAGCGCAATGCGCCTACACGTATCAGAATGATGATCTGCTCCAAGCCTGCCGAAGTACGCTGGATAAATTGCTCCAAACTCTGGTATTCACCATGCCGTTCGCGTTCTTCGACGATCCGTCGTGCGAGTTCGTTTTCCAGGTGCAGCAGGCAGTCAAAGCCCAGATAGATGTCTTTGCCATGAATCGAAGTGTTGAAAGCAGAGCGGTTGACACAGGGCTGGCAGATGTTGCCCCCTGCAATGCGAGCCTCGTTGACATACACCTTGCGGTTATAAAACCCACCGTAATTGTTGAGCACCGCAACCATAAACTCCAGCGGATAATAGGTCTTGAGGAAAAGGCTCTGATAGCTCTCAACCGCGTAGGATGCAGAGTGCGCCTTGTTAAAGGAATAGCCAGCAAAGCTTTCCATCTGCCGCCAGATCTCCCGGCTGACTTTTTCGTCGTATCCTTTGGCTTTGCAGTTGATGAAAAATTTGTCCTCAATCTCAATGAGATGGCCTTTATTCCTGTACTTACCCGACATCATCCGCCGCAGCACATCGGCATCGGACATATCGAGACCTCCATAGGCATTGGCAATTTTCATCACATCTTCCTGATAGACCATCACACCATAGGTCTCCTGCAACTGCTCCTGAAACACGGGATGTGGATAGGATACACTTGATGGATCGTGGTGCCGCTTGATAAATTCGCTCATCATGCCCGAACTGGCAACACCTGGCCTGATGATAGACGAAGCCGCCACAAGGGTCAGGTAATCGTCACAGCGCAACTTGGTCAATAACTGCCGCATAGCCGGGCTTTCGATATAGAAGCAGCCGATGCTATTGGCCGACTTGAGCTGTGCTGCGATATTGGGGTCATCGAAGAAGCGCTTGGGATTGCTGGTATCGATCAGCTCCCCCAAGTTTTCCCGGACAATGGTCCGGCAATCTTTGATATGCCCAATTCCCCGCTGGGACAGGATATCATATTTCTCAAAGCCGATATCTTCGGCCACATACATATCAAACTGCATGGTCGGCAGCCCTTTGGGTGGATTGTCCATGGCGGAGTAGCAGGTAAGCGGCTCTTCGGAGATCAGCACGCCTGAGGGGTGTATGGTCCGCTGATTGGGGAAGTCTGCCATACGGTTGTACACTGAAAGAATGGTATGTGTCACTTCGTTTTTATTGAGCATGTGCTCAGGTTCATGTATCAGGCGGTCGATCTCAGCCTTGGGAAGTCCGTATACTTTGCCCAGCTCACGCAGGATGCTCCGCGAGCGGAATGTGCTCATGGCTCCCATCAATGCGGTGTGGCCCACCTGGTACCGATTGAAGATATAGTCATACATGTCGTCCCGCTCATTCCAGCTGAAATCCACATCAAAATCAGGTGGGCTTTTACGCTTGGGGTTCAGGAACCGTTCAAAGGGAAGGTCCAATGCTATCGGGTCGACATCGGTAATACCCAGGCAATAGGCTACGGCGGAGTTGGCTCCCGACCCCCGTCCGACATAATGAAAATTGCGGCCCCGGGCGTACCGGCAGATATCATCGGTGATCAGAAAATAGCTTGAAAACTGCTGTTGCTCTATAATGTCGAGCTCGCGCTGGATGCGCTCTGCCGCCACCCGGTCATTCTTCCCGTAGCGATGCTGAAGGCCGTCCATGGTATATCTCACCAGCAGCTGCTTGTCATTATACCGATTCCCCGTGAATGTGGCCCTGTTCTTTACAGTCGAAAAATCAAAACTGAAAGAACACTGCCCCAGCAATTTATGTGTATTGACCAGTAGCTGTGGCAGATCTGCATAGAGGCCCATGAGTGTTTCTTTGGGCATAAAGACTTCATCATCCGGAGCAGCCTGCCCCTGCCCGAGCTGTGATATCAGCACATTATTGTCAATGGCCCGCAGCTGTCGGTGCAGGGTATAATCTGCTTTCTCGAAACTAACGGGGGCCAATATAACACAACGCTCCAGCAGCTGTCGGTCCAGGAGCTGGACTTTTGTCCGTTCGCCCGGCCGGATGCCGATATATTCAAAATCCTTCAGTGCGTAATCTTTCAATCTGGAAAATGAGTAGATTACGAATACATGTTCAAATTCGGGGGCACGCTCTTCGACGGACTTATGCTCCATATTGAGCTTCGTCCGGTAGTCATTGATCTCCTTAAACCCTTTTTCATTTTTCGCAATGGCCACAAAGCAGAGCTTATCCCCCTGACGGAACTCCATCCCTGTCAATAGGTTTAATCCCTCTTTGCGTCCTTCGCGGATAAAGTCGAGTGAGCCAGAACTATTATTGATATCGGTAAGCACTGCAGTATCGTACCCTCCGGCGACCATGCCAGCGATCAGGTCCTTAAGGCTCAATGTGCCATAGCGCAGGCTGAAGTTACTATGAAGATTTAATAGCATGTCTCCCTCTTTTCTGCTCCGGTATGGAAGCGCATATTGTTTGTATTATTGTTTTCCATCGATAAGTTGTATTTAACATCATTTTGATTGATTTTGACAACTGATCACGCTTTAAAATTACTAATATTTTTAGCAAAAAATAGCAAAACAAATCTGAGATAAAACATATCGCGCTGTGATACAGCATGATAATTTTAAACACAGAGCATTACTGATCGAATAATCATCGATCGTTTAATTGTAAAACGATAAAATGGAACATGATCCCCTGAAAGCTCCCATGGACTTACCCGGAAAGTACGAACAACAGACCTTGTGATGTCACTGTTATTCTTTGGTTAGCATCATCCGACTTTGCCATATATTGTGTACAACGGGGGGAATCAAAAATTGACTTACGCCAGCAGGCGTGGTAATTACTTATCACCACGCGCTGAATGTTTATTTTAATGCTGAAAGATTTGATCAAGGGAGGCGTTATCCGCTCGTTACAGATTGTTTCGCAGATAGTGTTGAAAGTTATCCTGAAACTGCAGGCCATTGCCTAGTCTATATTTACTTAATTTGTTATTTAAGGCCAGTCCCCAAAGGATAAATTCGGTCAGGAAATAACGATCTTCGGGTTTCGTCTGTGGCTGGTATTGCTGTATCAACGCACGGACAGGTGTCGCCTGATCCAATATGTGCTCATAATCGGCATCTGTGAGCTCATCGGATAGTTCGATGCCTTCCGATTCCGAAAACCAGCGGACAATGTCATCGTAAGGATAGCGCTCATTCTCCTTTTCGAGTTTCTCAATTTTGGGAAACAAGACCGAAAATAGGCTTTTTACTGCATTCTCGATCAATTGTACCGCAACAGTGGCTGCTCCCTCCTGCTCGCCTTCGTAAACGAGCTCGACCTTGCCGGTGATAGCAGGCACGATACCCATAAAATCACTCAGGCGCACGGCTGTCTCACTCGCCCCATTTCGGAGCATCCGCAATTCGGCAGTACTAAGTAAGTTCTGAAATGCTGTAATGCTCATCCGTGCGCTGACGCCGCTTTTTTCGTCCACATATTCGCTATTTCGGGCTTCAAAACTGATCTGCTCAATCAATTCTTGAGCCAGTTCTGGAATGTAGATTTGCTCTTTCTGTGCCGCTTCGAGGTTAGCCTCCTGGGCAGTAATTGCTTTCGCTATCTCAATTGATGTGGGGTAATGTGTCAGTATCTGCGATCCTATCCGATCCTTCAGCGGAGTCACAATACTTCCCCGGTTGGTGTAATCTTCTGGATTGGCCGTGAACACAAACTGTACGTCCAATGGTAGGCGCAACTTAAATCCACGGATCTGGATATCTCCCTCCTGCAATATATTGAAAAGTGCCACCTGAATGCGTGCCTGAAGATCGGGCAATTCATTGATGACAAATATCGAACGATTGGCCCGGGGAATCATGCCAAAATGGATCACGCGATCGTCGGCATAGCTCAACCTCAAATTGGCGGCTTTGATCGGATCTACATCACCGATCAGATCGGCGACGGTCACATCTGGTGTAGCAAGTTTCTCAGCAAAACGGTCACTTCGGTGCAGCCAGCCTATCGGCGTATCATCACCTTTTTCCTTCAATAACTCGAGCGCATAGCGTGATATGGGCTGATATGGATCATCATTGATCTCTGAACCCTCTACCAGAGGCACATATTCATCCAGCAGGTTGACCATAAGCCGGGCCAGGCGTGTCTTGGCCTGACCGCGGAGTCCCAGAAAATTGATGTTGTGCTTGGAGAGAATAGCTCTTTCAAGCTCGGGAATAACGGTGTCCTCGTAACCATGTACTCCGGTAAACACGGTTTCACCTTTACTTATTTTTGTAATCAGGTTCTGACGTAATTCTTCTTTTATTGTCTTAGGTTTGTAGCCTGATGCTTTCAGTGCACCGAATGTTGTAATCTTCGTGTAATCCATATGTTCTTATGATGAGCGCAAATGCTGCGCAAGATGTATCTTTCTTATCGCTAAACAAATTGTTTACCGTATCCTTTTTTTGCGATTTTCTTCGTAATCCTCAAAAATCATTTCGCCGAGGTCTCCAAGTCCTGTGTAGTAGGCCTTGCCCTGATTTGACGCCGTAAATTCGTCGACAAATTGCTGCAGATAAGGATCTGAAGTGATCATAAAGGTGGTGATCGGTATCCCCAGCTTACGGGCCTGTGCGGCCATGCTATAGCACTTGCTGGTGATAAAAGGGTCCAATCCCATCGGATTCTTATAATAGGTGCCATCCGGCATATTCAAACAGCTTGGCTTTCCGTCTGTAATCATAAATATTTGCTTGTTGGCATGTCGTTTCCGCCGGAGTATATCCATCGCCAACTGTAAACCAGCAACCGTATTGGTATGGAATGGCCCCACTTGCAGATATGGAAGGTCCTTTATCGCTATAGGCCAGGCATCGTTACCGAAGACAATGACGTCAAGGGAATCTTTGGGATAGCGCGTGAGGATGAGCTCTGACAAGGCCATGGCCACTTTCTTTGCCGGTGTGATCCTGTCTTCGCCGTACAGGATCATGCTATGACTGATATCGATCATCAACACCGTACTCATCTGCGACTTAAACTGTGTGTCCTCTACCACCAGGTCATTTTCGGATAAGGTAAACTCGCCTATCCCATGATTGATCTGTGCATTTTTCAGGCTCTCGGTCAATGCTATTTTCTCGAGACTATCTCCATATTGATAACTTCTAAAATCGCCCATATTTTCGTCGCTCCGCCCCTGATGATTGGTTTTATGATTGCCTGACTTCCCTTTTCGCATCTTTCCAAAAATCTGATCCAGGGCATGCTGCCGCAGGGCTTTTTCCAATTTTGAGGTAATATCTACACCACCATCGCCACCAAACTCCAATCGTTCCCTGATGTATCCTTTATTCTTCAGATCGGCAATGAAATCGTCTATGGTGTATTCTGGCGTAGTCAGTTTGTACTCTCGATCCAATTCACGCAACCAATCAATAGCTTCATCAAAATCGCCGGAAGTATGGGTGATCAACTCTTTGAAAATGGCAAATAATTTATCAAAAGGCGTTTGAAACGGCTCGTCGTATTGCTTAAAGAAAAAACCGCTATTTCGTTTCGTGCTTTCCATGCGTTCATTCTGCTTCGTATAAAGAAGCTCTTCGTCCATTAAATCGGAATCGCTTCATAACATGAATTTACGAAATATTAATTTTTATAACGAGCGATGCCCGTGTTTAATCATATCTTTTCATCAATTGACTTGCCTGATAAATATAATTCCTATCGATCGGATGACACAAACCGGCATCGATGTCTTTAAATTAAAGTTTCCATGCCTGTTGTCAAAACCTCTGCTATGGATCAATGTTTGAAATCCGACGTTTTCTTACCACTATACTGTTTAAAAAAACGGCTAAAATGTGCTGGATTCTCAAAGCCAAGTTCGTAGGCTATTTCTTTAGCGGTCTTTGTAGTAAAATGGAGATAACGCTTGGCTTCAAGTATGAGCCTATCCCGAATTAATTGTGATGGAGTCGGTTGTTTCAATAAGAAAAAGACATTGCTGAGTGTTTTTGGTGACTTATTGAGCTTTTCGGCATAAAAGCTGACTGCGTGTTCTGTTTTAAAATTTTGCTCAAGTAATAAAGAAAATCTACGAACGATATCCATTTTTTCGTCCGGAAACTGTTGATAGCTTTCATGTTGCTGTTTTGCCATTCTGGTTATCTTTATGATCATTCTTTTCAATAATGTACGCAGCATTTCTCCTTGAAAATTGTCATGTATTGCCAGTTCATTCGATAGATTTTTTTCCAGTTGAGACAGCTCCTCTACTTCTTCATCATTCATCTGGATAAACATCGGGTGTTTAATACCATAAAAGAGAAAACCAACACATCCGACCTCGACATCATGATCGATAATACAGTAAAATTCACGATTAAATTGCCAGGCCGTTATTGTTTCTGGATGCTGAAAGATAAAATGTTGATTGGAAACCAAAGGAAGAATACTATTAGCAGGCATAGTATACGGGATCATATCTATAAGCACCTCCTGTGCTTCGTCTTTGTTGTAAATAAAAGTATTAACGGGGTAAGGGTCTTGATAACTAAGCCCCTTACCCTTAAATGATTTATCTCCACTATGCATTATAAATTTTCCTGATGTCGCACTTTCGTTATATTCGTGTACCATCTTTGTCCTTATTTAATATAAAATAGAAAATCACCAGCAAATGTGCTTAGATCATTGTCCAGCCACCATATGCATGGCAACGGCAATCCGGTTCCAGCTGCCGATGGTAACAGTGACCAAGATGACCTGGGCGAGCTTCTGTTCGCCGAGTAGGGATAATGCATGTTCATAGGTCGCATCAGAAACACCTCCTTGATCGATTTGGGCGACTTCCTCCGCAAGCTTTAGGACTGCCTGTTCCATTTCGGTAAAGAATGGTGTCTCCCACCATGCAGCAAGTGCAAATAGACGCTGTGCTGTTTCCCCCAGTTCGAGTGCTGCTTGTGTATGCGCATTGATACAATAACCACAGCCATTTAGTTGTGAAACTCTCGTCCGTATAAGTTCCTGAAGTTTTGGTTCAAGCTCTAATGTGGATAGATATCTGTCGACAGTTCCCATTGCTTTATATAATTTTGGTTCTGCTTTTCCAATGTCCATTCTTAATTTTAACATCGTTTGAAATTTTATGTGTTATCAACTCTTACATTTAAATGTTTCCGTTAGCAAATGCTCTTTGCCCGTGGAAATTCATTTGGTACTTGTGTTACAGCATGCAGAATGTTGCTGATCGTTCTGTCCCCAATATGGACAATTAAATCAATAAGATTTTCTTTGGTATAGCCTGCTTCAAAAAAATGAGTGACCAATACTCCATCGCCGGGATGTCTATTTTCCGATAATTGCTTGGTAAGCTTTACCAGTGCATCCAATTTCTTGTCAAAACTGGCCTCACCTCTCCTGATTTCAAGTGTCTGCTCTTCAGTGAACCCTTTTAGTTTTGCGACCATGGTATGGGCACTCAGGCAATAGAAGCACTGATTGACTTCACTTACGACAAGGGTAGCTGCTTCAATTTCCTTACTTGTTAACGAAGTATTACTGCTTTCAAGATTGATGTACGCTTCAAGGGCATTTTCAGAATAGGCCAAGGTTGAATACAGATTTGGAACGGCACCATAAGCCTTTTTTAATCGGTCAAAAATCTGCTGATTTTTCGCAGACACTTCTTCTCTTTTTAAAACTTTGATTGTGTTTTCCATTTGAATGATTATTATATTAATTGTTTCTGTTATTGATATTCCAAAGGTAAGCAGGTAAACAGGCCTTAAAAGTACCTCTACTTCCCTTTAAATTATCTAAACTTCCCAACACCAAAAAATTATTGGTTAGCCTGAGCCCAACCTGAAGGATAGGTTAAATTTCATTGATCTTTTCTTTTAGTATGCATTCCAAACTTTTTGGCGATTACATTTGTTAAAAACATAAACAAATACTAACGAATTCATCAGCCCTACTAATTCATGAAAATGGTATGCTTAGGCCAAGAAAAGTTCTTGATCTATGTCAACTTATTTTAATGTTTAATACAAGAAATTAGATGGTATATTAAAACAGTGATAAACAACAAATAACACTTATTAAAGATGAAAAAAATAGCTATTAATGGATTTGGTCGTATCGGCCGGGCCGCTTTGAAAATTATTTTTGAAGCCCCGGACCTGGAAGTTGTTGGAATTAATGATCTGATGAGTATTGAAAATGCTGCTTATTTGCTCAAATATGATAGCAACTATGGAAAATATGAAAAAGATGTACGTATCGAAGGAGATGCGCTTGTTGTTGATGGAAAATCAGTTAAGTATACAAGCATTAGAGAAATAGAAAATTTGCCATGGCGAGAAGTTCAGGCTGAAGTGGTCATTGAAAGCACGGGTATATTTACCAATAAAAACGATGCGGAGAGACATTTATCAGCCGGAGCAAAGTTTGTCGTCATCTCAGGCCCTACCAAAGATACACCTACTGTCGTGCATGGCGTAAACACCGAAGATGGCAAGGTGTCTGTATTTTCATGTGCCAGCTGTACCACCAATAATATCAGCCCGATTATTGAAATACTGGGCAGAAAGCTCGGTATCAAAAAAGCGATCCTCAACACGACACACGCCTATACGGCCTCGCAGACTCTTGTCGACGCCCCTTCAAAAAAAGAACCCCGTATGGGAAGAGCAGCTGGCATTAACCTTGCTCCGGCAGCAACAGGGGCGGCGATAGCAACGACCAAAGCCTTACCGCAGTATGCCGGAAAATTTGATGGTATTGCAGTCAGGGTTCCGGTGCCAGTGGGATCGATTTCAGATATTACTTTTATTGCTGAAAGAGCTACATCGATCGAAGAAATCAATCAGATCTTGATTGAAGAATCCAAAACGGAAAGATACCGTCAGGTTTTGGCCGTAACAGATGAGCCACTCGTCTCTCACGATATCGTTAAAAGTACCTTTGCCGCAACAGTTGACCTCGAAATGACGCGGGTGGTCGATGGAGACCTGGTAAAGGTGATGGCTTGGTATGATAACGAATGGGGATTTACAAATCAGATGATTAGACAGATACAAACGATCTAGGCATTCACATTGTTTGAGTAGATACGTAGCCTTTTTAAGCAATATGTGTAAAATTACACCTATTGCTTATTTTTATCATTTAAGACATTCGCCTGAGGTACCCCTCTTCTAACAACGTAATGTTCCACTAACGCCAGTCCGAATAAGCGGTATGTATGCGATACCGAAAAGTCTGGAATTTCAGGTTCGTAACAGCAGGCAAGTAAAGGAATTATTTTTATCTTTATCGATAGATTATTACTTTCTATAAAGATAAATAACCTGAATATAACCACTGTTAATGACTGATCTAAAATGGAAAATAATGTACTGTACTTATTCGCTGCAATATTTATAATCGTTGGTACTGTGCTTAACAAAAAGAATGCGCGATATTTGCTAAGCGGATACAATACACTTTCCGAAGAGGAGAGAAATAAATTTAATCTCGCTGATTTCCTTACATTTTTCAAAAGATCCTTCATCATTTTAGGCGGCTCATACCTGATCGTGGGCCTGCTCATTTCTGTATTCATTGAAGACCCAATAGTTTTTACCATCTACAGCATCTTATATCCTTTAATCGGTATATTTTTGATTCTGTATACATCATCAAGATTTCATCATCAAAACAAGACATCATGGATCGTATTGGTAATGGGATCATTAATAATCATACCGATCATAATCAGTATCGGTATTGGTCTTTCAAAGATCAAAATTACTTTGGACGAATATAAAATAAATGTTTCGAGCCCCTATGGTGTAACCATTGATTATCATCAGATAAAATCCATCCATATCCAGAAAATGCCGCCCACCGTGCATAAGGTGAAGGGGTTTCAAATGGTTCAAGTTAAAAAGGGTATTTTTAAACTGGCTGACGGACAATCCATAACAGTCCTGAGCAATGGAAAGGATAGTTGTTTTAGGATAACAACTACCCAGAACACCTATATTATTGACTACGATGCTGATCTCAAAAAAAGATTATATAAAAAGATTTATCCCGCAAATATTGACATGGCCGAACGATTAATGAGTCAGTAATAGGAGTAACTATAGACGATTCTATATCCATACCATCTTTTAAATCTTTTAGCTTAAATTCATTAGATTCCTGAATTTATTTTAGTACAGATTAAAGCTACCACAACCCATAATGTCAAATGAAGAAAAAATTAAACTAACACACTCAAAACAATCCATCCACAAATTACCCCCTAACAAGCAATCGATTAGCTGATTTATTGATCTTAATACAATCATTAAATCTTATCAATACAAATCTGCAAACAACTCAATGTAAAACATTTGATACAATTAAAGAGCAAATAACATCGAAATAAGTTCTTTTTCACCGAGAGAATGCAATGACAGCACAAATAAATTAATATCCAATAAATAGCAACAACTGTCAACAAATATGATTTAATTAAATTATTAATAAAACACAATTAATTATTTAAAAATATATTTTAAATTTATAATATTACAATTTACTCTAAATACTGCCATTTACTTATTATAAATATTGTTTAAAAAAAATACAATGATTGATTTAAATATGGCGAAGCCGAAAAGCCAATAATAGAGTAGGAAAAACCAAACAAATAAACCAATGAATTTAGCAATTCATCCTTCGGTAGGCATTGCCCGGCTCGGGAACAGTCTTACTGATATCTGTTTATCACCTGTCACCATCGGAGGCCTCCCCTTTGATGCGGACATAAACAGAAACCCTTCGCAGCCCATCACAGATTTCAAAGATAAGCTGGGTCGTATTAAACGACAGGGCCAACCATTCACTGTTGTCACAGACACTGGCGAAGAAATCACTCTTGACCATCCAAATGTGACATCGATCGAATGGACAGTACATCTGGCAAACAAAAAAGCTGCTTGGTATCAATATAGTGAGTTACAGGGGAACTTATTATATGGCCCTCAGAACAGCTACCAGAATCAACAAATCTCTTTCAGAAACCCAGAAAAGAAAAGTGAACACGAAAGACAAACGCTGATTATAGATCCTGGACCAAGAACTATTTCAGGAAGAAAAAACTCAATAGGCTTCGATAAAACCAATGTTCCTGCGGGTTATCCAGCACAATACCCACCTGAAAAGGTTCAATTTGGGGTAGCTGTAACGACTTTGGGTGATCTCTTGACGGACAGTTCTGGTAGGCTGATCGTTTTGGGCGGCTATGGAAATGCTGGAGGAAACCTCCCTCTGACAAGCTATGGCGGGTCAAGTACCTGGCATGACGATATTTCTGACGGTGCTGTATATTGCACAGTTACATTTACCGATGGATCTTCGGTTTCATTAACAGCATGGGTCGTGGTCGGCTCACCTGATTTTGCACCTGAGATCGTGAATATTTCAACTTTGAGCGATACCATGTTTGATGTGGCAGTCAGGAATTTTGACCTCGTTCCGGATATGTACAGTAATGGAAACTATAACCCTAATTATCAAGCAAATTACCAAAGGGATATTTTACCCATCATCAACAGAATTGGAAGATATCAATGGGTGTCCAATGTGCAGTCAATGATGGCTTTCACAAGCAATATTTTTGACTTTACCGACAATTCAGAAGCTAATTGGCACAATAGGCAAAATTACCTCTCTTATTTTAGACGGAATGACGCTCAGCCCCCCGTTCCTCCTGCTTTACCGCAAGAACAATTATTTAAAGAAAATGGAACAGATATATTCCCGATGATGCCGCTAAACTCAGGAAGTAACTCCGTGAGCAATACGAACATTATGAAATTTCTGGCCTTAGATCAGACTCAGTTATTTTTGATGCAGCAATGGGCCAATGGTTATTTCGTCAATAATCCTGATTATGACAAATACCCGGTAGATTCGAGCGATATGGCAAGTGTCGGCAATTGCGTGGGTTTGCCGATGTGCCCCGGGATTGAAGTGACATGGAGTCTGCAGAACCCGATCATTTATGCTGCACCATATAGAATTTTACAATACGGGAATGAACAGCAATATGCCGCAAATGGATTAACGCCTTCGAGGGATGAATGTGAAGGTGGCGGCTGCGAACCGGGTGACCTGACCAAAAGAATGGCCTGTCCATGGCAAGCTGATTTCTTTCAGTGCACGATCCAACTGATCAATTTCACAGACCCTTCGACCAATAAAGCGGGATCACCGGCAGCTCCCCTGCCTCCAACCTATTACTCTTACTGGTGGCCGCCCCAAAGTCCATGGGATGTTCTGGTAGGTGAATTTACAGCGGACGGTCAGGCCGCAACGAATGTTCCTGCTGGTCAACAAATGAATTATGCCCGTGGAATAAACAGCTTTACACAGATGGTCTCATACTGGTATGCCCTGGGCTTCATCAGAGATATCAATTCGAACAGTACGGGCTTCCCATTCTTTGTCGAAACAGAAAGAAACAACGAAATATTTACTTACGACAATGTCCCTATTAGCCAGATAAGTGGGAACAAAGAGGATAATGAAACAACAATTCCTGTTTTCTATATTGAAGAAGATACACAGGTCATCAAGAAAAGAAGTGAAAAAGGACGACTACTGATGGAGCATTTGGAAGAAGTTGGATTCAAAAAGATTGAAGTTGCTGGTGAGCGTATGCCATTGCCACGTTCGGGAACCCGAAACAGAAGATAGGAGATGCAAAATTTGTTAGAAACGAATGTATTAATTGTCGGCGGAGGTCCTGCTGGGGCTTCTGCCGCTTTAAGTTTGCTTAAATATTCGAACTTAAATGTCATTATTGTAGAAGAATCGGATTTAGCGTCAGTAAAAGTCGGTGAACAGGTCAATTCAAGTATTTTTGGTTTATTGGAATATATGGGAATTGGAAGGGATGATTTTACCCAGGATAATTTTATACTGGGATACAGCAGCACGGCTGCCTGGGGAAGCGAAAGGATCTCGGTAAGGGACTCCATTTTTAATACTGAAACCGAAAGCTTCCAGTTAAACAGGGAAGAATTTGACTACACGCTATTGGAGAAAGTATCAGAAAAAGGAGGAATTATTTTTCCGAGGACAAAATGCCTCCAGTTTGACCAAAAGGATGATAACAGTTGGGACGTAGATTTAAAACATGACACAAAAGGACATTTTGCAGTACATGCAGACTACCTGATAGATGCGACGGGGAGGTCAGGTAGTGTCGGCAGAAAGCTAGGCCTTGAGTCCACACGATACGATGAATTGACAGCCATTGGAAAGTTTCTATACTGTAAAGAATCGCAGCATGTCAAACAGGATATTGTTATTGAATCTATTGAAGATGGATGGTGGTATTGCGCCACGTTGCCTAATCAGAAAATGACCTTAACCTTCTTTACAGACGCAAGTATCATCAAAGAAAAAAGGCTCGAAAAAATTGAAAACTGGAATGAGCTTTTGTCAAAAACAACTCATATCCAACATAAAATCACAGCAGCATACTCGGTAGGAAAACCATGGGTAAAGAATGCTTTTTCACAGGTGACGGACATTCTTTCTAGAAAGAACTTTTTGGCCGTCGGTGACGCCGTTGCATCTTTTGATCCCATCTCTTCTATGGGCATCGGGTTTGCCATCACTTCGGCCTGCAATGCTGCCAAAGCTATTATAGATGCAAATCTAGGATATGAAAAAACTTTTACAAGCTACCAAGAGAATATAAACGCGATTTATCATCAATACCTACAGACTAAAGCTTTTTTTTACCAGAAAGAACAACGCTGGAGCAATTCTGCTTTTTGGCGAAAAAGGATCTGACAAGATAGCATTACACCCAGATTATTTTATCTTACTGGTATCAACAGGCCAATCATCGGTACGAAATGGCGCGACCGGTAATCCAGCTTTGTTGAAGATATTCCCGATCCCTGTATTGCTAAACTGATAGCGAACAGCCACCGGTGTCTTGACCTGCTTGCTGGAAACAACGATCTGATGTCCTTTTATTTTGACCGCAGCGGGATAAAAGACTTTGTCGGCACCTGCTATAAACATTTCTTTGGGTGCATTGCCCTTGAGTATTAAGCCTTCCCCTGCATTGTCAAAATCTAGCTCAACCTGGTTTTTCTGTATAGTCAACGATTTAAAGATCGGACTTTTATAGGTTCCCCGATCTAAATTGTAGTTTTCAGCCAAAGCCAAATTTGCCAAGCGGAGCCCTACATCTTTTTTATTGGACGGGTGAATATTCAACGTATCTTCAACCAGGTCTGAAACCACGACCATACCGGTCTTTGCTGTCGCAAGGTTTTTAGTTTGTGCTTCCCGGAGCAATGCTCCTACATTGTACTTCGGATACTTGTTGGGCGCTATCTGTACAAAATAAAACGGGAAGTCCTTATTCCATGACTTACGCCAGGAGCTGATCAGGGTATCCATCAATACAGTATAGCTTGACGCAGTCTCTACATTGCTTTCTCCCTGATACCATAGGACACCAGCAATAGTATGATTAATCAACGGAGCAATCATTGCATTATAGGTATACCCAGGAGTGATGGGCCAGCCTGTTGATACTTTTTTCTTCATGGCGGCATCTTTCAAAACTGGATTGTTTGCCACCTGTTGGGCTGGAACCCATACCTCAGCTGGCGTCCCACCCCAATTACTGCTGATCAAACCTATAGGAACATTCAGCTCCTTGTTCAGCACTTTTCCAAAATAATAGGCGACGGCACTGAAACTTTTCAGGGTATTGCTGTCGCAAACCATCCAATTTCCTTCTAGGTTATCCTGAGGTGTCCGGGATGTTGCTTTGCTGGCCTGAAAGAATTTTATATTCAGCTTGTCGAGCAGCGGAAACTCTTCCTTCACACTGCTCAGGCCATGGTTATAGCTCCATTCCATATTTGACTGGCCACTGCATAACCACACTTCACCAATGAACACGTTGTCAAGGACAATTTTATTTTCACCTTCAAATACAATAGTATATGGACCGCCCGCTGCTGGTGTTTGAATATTAGCTTGCCAATTTGCATTTCCGTCAGTCTCCACTTCTGTTGTTTTATTGTCCCAGGAAGTGCTGATCTTTATCTTTTCCCTGGGTGAGCCCCATCCCCACAGCCTCGTACTTGATTTCTGCTGTAAAACCATATCACTTGCCAATATATTTGGTAAACGGATATGCGCATAGGAAGAAAGCGCAAAAAAAGAGAAGACCAGGAAAAAGAAATATTTATTCATCATGTTATGTTTATAATGTTATTGCGGTTCATCATTCGCATTGATTGGTTCTCTCACCTCCCCACAACTCATTGAATAACAAAAATATATCATATAGATTAACTTTGCAAGTATAGTTTATTTTCTTAAAAAAAGTACCAGGGAATAGACAATACTAATTAAAATCTGGCCAATTATCGGTACGGAAAGGTGCTACGGGCAATCCTCTTGCATTAAAAAGATTAGGCATAGATACGTTGGTAAATCCGAACCGCACCGCCTGAGGTTCTTTAACCTGATCTGAAAAAACGAGCAATTCCGAGCCTTGGAGTTTAAATTTGGCTGGATAAAATTTACGGTCTTTGCCAGCGATATAAAGATCAATAATTTCTTTACCACGAACCTCCAGTTTACCTTCGAGATTGGAAAAGGATATGGATATTTTGTCACCTTCAACCTTATATTCCTTTAGGGTCGGCGACTTGTAATCAACCAATGGCCGTGCATACATTTCTGCTAAAGCTAGATCTGCCAACCGGGATGCCACTTCTTTCTTTCGTGTAGGATGGATATTCTTTAGATCGTCAACGAGGTCTGTGGTGACCACCATGCCTGAGCGAGGTAACAAACAGGCCGTCTTCGCTTGTTGCTCCCGCAGTAGTGCAGCATTAGGTTTTTTATACTGCGAATAGGTATGGGGCGCAATTTGTACAAAATAAAATGGAAACTGATATCCCCAGGCTTCCCGCCAGGCACCTACCATTGTTCGGATGAGCTTATCATAACCAGCATAGGAAATGGTATTATCCTCGCCTTGGTACCATAATGCACCTGCCATCGTATATCCTGCAAAAGGAGCCAGCATGCTGTTCCAAAGTACTCCGGGTTGATAAGGTTTACGGGGGGCCAGCTTTTGATAAGCCGCATATGTCTTCAGCTCCTCATCGGACTCTACCTTTTCTTTTGGTGTCCAATATTCGGCAGCACTACCGCCCCAGCTGGCATTGATGATGCCTACTGGAACATGCAGTTCACGCGAAAGTTTTTCAGCAAAGAAATAACCAATTGCGGAGAAGTTTTCCAGTGTCTGTGGGCCACAGACAGTCCAGCTGTCAAAGATATTGTCCTGTGGTGTTTGGGAAGCGATATTGCTGACCTGCAGCAGCCTGATCTTTGGATTCGCTGAGCTTGGCAGGATGTCCAAAATCTCTTTGAGTTTATTGGCCCCCGACCATTGCATATTGGATTGGCCTGAACAGACCCAAACTTCACCAATCATCACATTTTTAAGTTCCAAGTGCTCCTGTTGGGAAACAAATTTTATGGTATGGGGTCCTCCAGCAGGAGGTGTTTCTACTTGTGTGCGCCAAGTCGCATCGCCAGTGACAACAGTTTCCAAAGTATCTTTGCGCCAGGAAGGTATGACCAATACTTTTTGTCCCGCTTTTGCCCATCCCCATATATTGACCATAGACTGGCGTTGCAGCACCATGTTGTCCGAGAAAAATGCTGGGACTCTCAACCGTTGACCAAAAACATCGGCCAATATCATCCAGCAGAAAATGATCATCAGTACTATTCTTTTCATCCGTTTAAATTATTGTTTTTAAATACCGCTGTGTTTGGAACATGGATATTTCATAATTGCTTTATTTTACGGGCTTATTATTTATTTTCACCACAAGCAGTAAAAGTGCTGCCACCAAAAGCCCTACTGCCACAACCTGGTAAGTAACGGCCAGACTCACATTAGCATCTTTCAATGCACCACCGATGTATACCATCAATCCTCCTACGATGGTACTCAAAAAATTCAGGAAACCATAAGCGGTGGCACTGTATCTACTGTCGGCAACTTGTCGTAGTAGAGGCATCAAGTTGGCATCGTTAAAACCTCGTGCCAACCCAAAAATCAGCATGCCAAGGATGGCCCAAGTAAAAACGGTGGTCCAAGCCATAAAAAATAAGAATGGTGCCCCAATGCAAAAGCCCAAGATGATCACATAAAGCCGGGCCCGTTCATTTTTACGCTGCCAGCGATCGGCCAATATCCCACCTATAATGACACCGGCAAAAGATCCAATCTGCATATAACCTGTAGCAGAAATGCCGGCCTCGCCCAAATCAAGGTGGAACTGTTCTTTCAGGAAAGTGGGTAGCCAGCCATTGATCAGCCAGTTTGCCATACCGAGCACGGCAAAATAAACCAAGATAATATAAAAAGAAGTTAGCTTAAAAAGAGAGGATAACACCTCTTTCAGCTTCACGCTTTCCACATTATTTGGTTCAGACTCCTGGGCTGGAAGAGCTGTAGAACGGTCATGTAAGGTATAAGCCAACACGATGGCATACAGTACGCCAAAGAGGCCAAAGACATGAAACCCCTGTCGCCAGCCCCAATACTCAGCAATATATCCCCCCAGCCCACCTAATGCCATACCTGTGTAGAGCCCGCACATGTGCAAGCCTGTGGCCAAAGAGCGCGTCCGACCGGTATGATAATCGCTGATCAATGCCAGTGCTGCAGGAATGTAACAGGCTTCACTCACCCCCATTAGTATGCGCGTGGCCAATAATTCGGGGAAAGAACGTGCATAGCCGGTCCATAAAGTAACTGCCGACCATATAAATACAGAGAAAAGAATAACTTTCCTTCGGGAGTAGCGATCGGCCATATAACCTCCAAATGGGCTTACTATACCATAACACCACAAAAAAACGGAGGTCAATAAGCCAAACTGTGCATCGTTCAAATGAAATTCACCGACAATAGGATCTCGCATTGAAGTGATCAGCAGGCGGTCAAAGTAATTTAAAAAAGCAACTACCCACAACAGCACGACGACGAGCCAGGCATATCGCATTGAATTCTTATTTATCATCATCTTTGGTTATAATATAGGTCTTAGGATTATTGATTTATAAGCTTATTGACTCAGGCATACAGTCAGTATACGTGATGTACGTATACCTGGCCGGACCTCCCCCATTGGAATAAAGATCATATTGCCGTACTGCACTGTACCTGTCGTAACGGGGCTCCATACGCTTGCTCCCGGATTGCTCGCCGCATCACCACCTTTATGGACAGGGATCTCTCCGGCATTTCCCCATTTTCTATCCATGATATGATAAGACAGAATTTTATTGGAAAACCCTGGATGCTCGTCCTCTAATGCGGCATTAGCCAACGAACCATCATCGCCACCAAAAATAAGCAAGCGACCCGATTTTTGATCGATAGCTGCAGGACTTGGGGCAGCAGCGACAGCATCTTGTAGGTCAGGCAGCCGTTGCCAGACACCATGTTGATCCAACAGATAGGCATCCTTTAAATACTTCCGGTGGCCATTGATCAGCTGTACGCCAGAGACGACAACCAAATTACCATCAGCATTGCCGGCTACGGCAAGCATACGTCCCGGCCCAGGTATTCCGGTCAATATCTCCCAGCCTTTATCTGGATCTTTCAGGTCCATCCGCCAGCATGTCGTTGTGGCCTCCTTGACATCCGGTGCCTGTATCCCTCCCAATATATACCAATAATCACCAATACGCACTGAAGCACAATTGGCTATCGGTGCAGGAAGGTCGGGTAGCTGGGTAAAGACTGCCCCGCCAGTTGAAACCTGTAACATATAGACATCTGTAAGATGGCCTGACTGATCACTCCCCCCAGCAATATATAACTTATCTTGGTATGAAGCATAGGCCCCATATCCCATTGGCTTAGGCAACATAAAGGATGCTTCTTGCGAATTTCCGTCCGCATCAAAGATAAAAATCCGGCGCGACCAGACCTTCTCTCCACCCTTCCAGGGAGGAGTCCCCGAAGGAAAATTGGCGCCACCCAAAGCGTATATCTTTCCACCCATATAACCGACGTAAGCGCCGGCATACCCCATTTTATCCACAACATGTCCAGTAGTGTCCCATACCATCACGGGCATTTTTGTCTGTGCTATTGCACTAAGATAATCCATAAATAAAAAAGAAAACAAAACAAGCTTAATGATACATTTCCACATAGTGCAAGAACTTCAATTTTTCCAACGCAGCCAACAGGAGCTGCTCATTCCTTTCATTCAACAAAGTCAATGGCAGGCGCGGGCGCCCCAGATCTAGCCCCATATGTTTCATAATTGCGCGCTGCACCGGAATCGGTCCGTATTTGACCAGGAGCTGTACCATCTCTACGGCTTTAAAATGCAGGTTACGGGCAGCTTCATGATCTCCTTGGCTAAATAACCGTATGACCTCCTGGTAGAGCGGTGCTGCATAATTATAAGTACTCCCAATGGCTCCCTCCGCACCCACAGCAAGTGCAGGCAATAACAATTCGTCATAACCGAAAAGTATATCAAATTTGCCCTCTTTATACTGTAGGCAGGCCTGGTATTCATGCAAAGTAGCCGCAGTATATTTAATTCCCTGAAATGTTGGGATCCTTTCCTCTGCCAGTTCCAGGAACCGCAGCATATCAATCTGTACCCCTGTTACAGTAGGTATATGGTAGTAATAAAAAGGGGTATTAGAAGCTGCGGCGGCAATTTCTGCCATTGCATCCACTAAATTTTCAACTGACGTGGGTTTAAAATAAAAGGCTGATACCGCAGAAATATAATCTGCACCAATACTTTCAGCATGTGCAGCCAATCGCTTCGCTTCGCCAATGGAGCTATGTCCAACATGCACAAAAGATAGTATCCTGCCCTGAATAGCTGCTATGTAGGCTTCGGCTATAGCCATTCGTTCATCTGTGGAAAGGCTCGGTCCTTCGCCATTTGTCCCACAGATAAATACCCCTTTTAGCCCTTGCTTTACGAGATGCTCAGTCAATGCAGGAATAGTACCGAGCTCGATATTTCCAAAAGCATCATAAGCGGCAAATGCAGCGGCAATTAAACCTTTTATTTTTTTCTTTTTTTCCATTTGATAGCGGTATTTTTAATTTTATAAAAGTTCTTTTAGTGGTATCCGCTGAAAGATAAGATCAGCTTGGCTACTTTCGTAGAATACGCCAATGGTATCTTCGTCCACAGATGTGATGCAGGAGTATCCCCGTCCCTTGCCTTCGTCGAGCAGTACTTTGGGCCGCCAAGAGCTTCCGTTGTCATCACTGCTCTTCAACGTGATAGCTGCACGTACAAATTTGGAAGCAGGATTACAGAATACGAGCAATGATTTTGCCTTCCCTCCAGATTGATAGTTATGCTTATGAATACTTGCCATACATGTGGGTTCAATCAAGGCCCGGTGTGAAGTCGGATGTTCGGTCCATGTCTCGCCCAGGTCTTGAGTCACTGCGATTGCGCGTCCGTTGTCATCTCCTTTGTGATCACTGTTATAATTTGACCGCATATTCAACATGATTTCACCATTGTCAAGTTGTACGGCCATGCACTCAGTGGTCGATTCTGCAAGTGCTGGATTAGAAGTTTTCCATGTCTTTCCCCCATCTTTACTATAGGTAATATTTGAGAACGCTTTACCGGTTTCGTCCCGTCCTTGACTCGGCACGACCAATGTCCCATCTTGGAGGGTAATGCCGTGTCCCGGGGCAGGAGCCCAAAGCCACCATTCTTTCTTTTTTATATTGGTCAGATTGATGGGCTTTGACCAGGTCAGGCCATTGTCCTCGCTTTTTACCATCAGGAACTGTGATGTTTGTTTGATACCAAATCCGGGCTGTGACCCTTTATTTTTCCACTGGTGATTGTGTATCTCCCGGCCATCCTTAACCCCGGGATACCATGTACCTGTTTCATCCAGTACCCCGTACATCCACAGTCCTGCAACATAGATCGTACCGGTACGTTCGTCAAGTAAGATATTGGCGTCTGATACACCATTAAACTTTTCGGGCAGCCCCCCATATGTTCCCATATCGATCGCGATCTCCATCGGTAACCAGCTATGCCCACCGTCAACACTACGTGATACGCCAATATCGATATCACCTTGCAGATCCCGGCCTTGGTCCCGACGGGCATCATATACAGTGATCAAGCTACCGTCTTTAGCCGTAATGATGCCCGGAATACGGCTAGTATGCACCCCTTCTCCGCCAGCACGATGTACCGCTATCGCTGGCCTATAGCTATTAAATTTGCCCGAAAGCGAAGATTTAAACGGCAGGCCAGGGAGTGAAACGCCTGAGACTGCAACCTGAAAAACTTTATCCAGCTCTTTAAAAGGACGAACTTTAGCAGTCAACCAAATATAATTGGTTCCTTTTTCGAGCTGTAAAGAGCCGGTAAGTTTTCCTGTTCCCCCCTGCCATTGTTCTGTTCCAACTAAATGAAGTCTGCCTGTCTTTCCATCTGCAATTAATGTTGAATCTGCTCCGGCGTACCAACAGCTTATACTATCAATGAACTCGTCTCCCATGTCATCAGTCTTTAGGACCAACTCAACATCGACTTGTCGGGATTTATCGGACGTAAATTCCAAACGTTTTAAGACATTAATTGACTGATCGGCCAGCACAGGCAAGGTATAATGTCTTTCAGTAATCTGAACTTGGGCTACTGAAGCCGAAGCCAGTATGATCAACAGGAATAAAATTGAAATTTGTTTATTTATAATCATGTTTTAGGTACTTATGTAGTACATATAATGGTAAAAAAACTTCAGAAGCGTCTAACGTTTCTGAAGGAATTCAAGATGGGGACGTAAATGTTCGTGCATAGCTTTCGAAAAAGATACGTGGTCACCATCCTTCAGGATCTGTACCAGGTCGCTGTGTGTAACCTCTGATTTAATACTATGATGACTTTTTTTCAATACAAAACCAAAAATTGGCAACAGCATGGTCTGAAAACGTTTTAAGGTCGTATTACCTGTAATTTCATACAGTTTTCCATGAAATGCAATTTCCTGGCTAATTCTGAAATCCTCCACGTCTTCCTCTTTATCACGTTTTACAATCCGCTCCAATTCGCTAATATCTTTTTTTGTCTTCCGCAAGTAGAGCAAATCAGCCATACCTAGCTCAAGCACCAGGCGCAATTCAAAAATATCTTTTAATGTATTTTCATCCATGAGCTGCGGGTTCAGGACGCGCTCGAATGAACCCAATATATCAGGAGAAGACAGGACCATCCCTCTTTTCTTCTTCGTTTCGATCAGTCCCAACATCCGCAATCTGCTCAAACCTTCCCGTAATACATTACGGCTCACATCAAGAGCTTCGGCAAGTTCCAACTCTGTAGGAAGTGTATCCCCCGTTTTGAGTTCCTTATTGGAAAGATATTCTCTTATGCGCAGTTCGACCATATCCGCTCGGGTATTTGTCGCTATAGGTTCTAGGTCATTTATCATACTGTACGTAATAATCTATTTTCATTATGTTCAACAAATTAACATAAAAAAGAACAGCTATGCAAACGAGTTTATTTATAGCCATTTGGCTGATGAATATTCGGATATCCATTTATTTAAGGTTTTATGATCAGTAATATCATGCTATAATATTGTTGTTATGTACTACATAACTAAATTAAAAAAAAAGATATATAAATCAAAATTTTATGCTGTTTAGCGTAAAAACCATATTAAAAATATCGCTGCGTTATCACTAAAGCTTACCGAAAAAAAACAGTGGAAGTGGTTATGAATAATTGTTTTAGCTTGGATTTTGATTGATAAAATCTGTTATATTATCACACTAAAAAATTTATATTTTATATCTCAAGGTCACAAAATAAACTATAAAGGTAAATGAAAATATCAGCCCAAAAACATTTATCCGATATTGAACAGAATTCTGACATTTAAGATCTGCCAGAACTCTGTCGATTTTCATGTTATAAACTAAAATTGTTCAAAAAGTTTTCCAATTCCTCGATAGGGACACCATTAGCAGATGAAACAACAGCATATCTATTTCCTTCTAAATATTGTATGCTTGTCAGTCCGTCATTTTCAAACATACTCCAATCAAATGAAACTAACCAACCTTTATAGTTCTTTACAGCAGACTTGCTACCTGGTTCTTCAAACTCCTTTAATCCTAAATAATTTAACAGGTTACCCTTCACCTGTTCAGCTCCAGGTCCTGCCCCATCAGTAATCATCAAGTAAATATTTTGGTCTCCTTTTACATAGTTTGCTGAAGCAAAAGAGCCCGTCTCTTCATCTTCAAATGCATCTAAATCGGTCAGTTTGAACCCATTGATCTCCTGGCTAAACTTTGCCTTAAAATCATTAACATGAATAGGTTTTATTTTTTTTAATTCCTTTGCTAGGTTTTCAACCTTCAAAGAATCAGCATTTGTCTGCACACGTCCAACAGTATGAACAGCGCGCTCGTGGCCAAAAACAGTGGTAAAAGTAGCCGCGCTGATCAGCATGGCTCCCAATACACTTATTCCCGAATAAGGAAATTTCATATCGATATAATTATTTTAATTTTATCTCCTCTCAGCAAAAAACAGACCAATTGATCATGGAAAAATAATCTCTAAAAAACTCTTACCTTTACCATAAAGCATGACGTAATTTGATTGATGACTTTTAAATTAACCTATAGAACTAGCCTGTTCCTCTCTTTTCGATACTGGTAATGGTGCGCAAATGGCCTTCATCAGCAATTCTGATCCATAGCGCTTCCGGATTTTATCCATGGCTTGTATCAGGCTGATTTCTTCCGCACTGTCACTAAAAAGATCGGTCTGGTATGCACCATGGATCAGGCCCGAGAACTTGATCCCGATCAAACGTATCAACATACGCCGGCTATACAGGTTTTTGAATAAGGTCAGCACCACATCCACAAGTCTTTTATCTGAATTGGTAAAAGCAACTTGCAGCTGTTGCGTATGTGTATCAAAGTTACTATAACGAATCTTCAGGGTCACACAACTGGTCAATTTCAAATCGTTACGAAGTTCAAAAGCCAGTGTATCAACCATACCGATCAAGGTCCTGCGTAAGGTGTCCATATCGATGGTATCTTGCCCGAAAGTCGTCTCCTTGGACATGGACTTCTGCTCACGAAAGGGAACAACCAGCGAGTTATCCTGTCCATTTGCTTTCTTCCAGATACTGACACCATTTGCACCAAGGACATTATATATGGTGGTTGCATCCATCCTTTGTAAGTCCCCAATCTTCGATATCCCCATATTCCGTAATAAAATATAAGACCTCTCACCTACCATTGGAATCTTACGGATGGACAATGGGGCAAGAAAACCTTTTTCCGTTCCATTATTAACATACAGCTCACCACAGGGTTTGGCCGTGCCCGTGGCAATTTTGGAAACAGTCTTATTGACCGAGAGACCAAAACTGATCGGAAGCCCCGTCTCTTTTATAATGCGCTGCCGAAGTTCCTGGGTCCATTTCCAACAACCGAAAAAACGATCCATTCCTGAAACATCAAGATAGTGTTCGTCAATACTTGCCTTTTCAACAATAGGAGTTTCTTCTTCAATAATGTGTGTAACAAGACTGGAATACCGGCTGTACATGTCATGATCACCCCGTACAACAATGGCTTCAGGACACATGCGTAATGCTAACCGCATGGGCATCGCAGAATGAACGCCAAATCTCCTAGCTTCATACGAACAAGAAGCCACCACCCCACGATCACTCTTACCACCGATGAGAATGGGTTTCCCGATCAACTTGCTATTTTGCAAACGCTCAACAGACACAAAAAATGCATCGAGATCACAATGTACTATACTCCTTTCCATGCTATTCAACGATCAAGTTGTTACGACTATCTATTCATATCTGGTAAACACGTTAATCAAAAATACTAATAATATTAGTAAAAAATCAACTTATGGCAGATAAAAAATATATAAACGACTAATAATGAACATGATAATTTAAAGCAACCTCATAAATAAAACCTCAGGTATCAAATCATTGAAAATGTACCCCAGATACAATAGATTAAAATTTAATTATATTTGTACCGATAAACACCCTACCGGTATCTGTTAAAAACATAGGCTGTCCACCCTGGATGGCCTTTTTTATATCCACCGAATCACATTGCAATTCTCACCGGTTCTATTCATACGGATGGGCTGAAAATGATTAACGGTGGAGATATTTGCCAATTTATTCATCAATCCACGTCTGACGATTCATATTTTGCAACAATTACATTTAATCTTTAACATTTTTTTACGTCATCATTTGCACCGGATTTGAAGTTTAATTACATTTGCTTTACGGATGCAAGGAAGATTTCATCAATATTTGTTCAACGTAGTAGGTACTATACTAATCAGTTTGGGTTGGTGCTTTGGCGTAACACAATATTATTCAACCTCCTATTCTTCTGTCGATCATCAACATGCTGTCAGTTCTTCTGATCAAGTTGTGGAAAACAGAGACCTTGGAACAGAAACCTTATATCAAGGTAAACATCATCCCCCTACTAAATTCCGTGCTTATTTCCCCGAAAACGACACTGAAAATGATGATACAGGAGAGAGTTCTGCTGGTTCCGACTTACTTTTCTTGTCTGGAAATGACTTTGGAAATTTAATTTCCTATTTCTCTGCCGAATTTCTGAATAAACGTGTGGCCATTTCCTTGGCTTACTTGGAGAACCTCAGCCCGAGTAAAAGTTCTCTATATATCCATTACGGAGTTTTTAGACTGTGATTTTAGACTAATTTTTATCATTTAAATGGCTTGGTTTTCAATATTTATTTTGGGAACCCGGGACATTATTGCCCAATTTTTTTAAAAATTATTATAAAAATATTATCATGGTCATGAAAAATCTCATGTACATAAACTTGTGCCTCATCATATTTTCCATAAGCTGTCAGTCGGAGAAAAAAGAAAAAACAGAAGCTGCAGTTTTCAATGTCACCACCCCTCTTGTAAAAGATACACTCGTCAATAAAGATTATGTGGCTCAGATTCGTTCTATTAATCACATCGAACTACGTGCGCAGGAAAAAGGCTATATCCAATCTATTTTTGTGGATGAGGGACAGTATGTGCAAAAAGGACAGTCACTATTTAAGATTATGCCCAATCTATATGAATCTGATGTTAATCGTGCCAAAGCTGAGCTTAGATACACAGAGATTGAATATCAAAACACCAAAAATCTTTCTGAAAAAGATATCGTAGCACCGCAGGAAACCGAAATGGCCAGAGCAAAATATGAAAAAGCCAAAGCCGAACTCGCCGCGATGAATACACACCTCCAATTTACGGACATCAAAGCTCCTTTCTCAGGCATTGTTGGCAAGCTGCATGTCCGCAAAGGAAGTCTTGTTGATGAGGGGGAATTGATCACTGAACTGTCAGACAACAGCAAAATGTGGGTATATTTCAATGTCCCCGAAGTCGAATACCTCAACCAAATGGATGCAAAGAGAGACAACACGCCGCTACATGTACGCCTCAAAATGGCCAATGGCAAGGAATTTAACCAGGATGGTATCGTAGAAACAATCGAATCCGATTTTAATAACGAAACAGGAAATATAGCCTACCGGGCCACATTCCCCAACCCCAAAGGGTTATTAAGATATGGACAGACCGGAAATATCATGATCACATCGCCTTATCAGGATGCGCTCATGATCCCACAGAAAGCCACATTTGAGGAACTTGAAAAGAAATATGTTTATGTCATAACAAAAGATAACAAAGTAAAAGCAAGAGAGATCAAAGTTGCTGCTGAACTACCTCATATCTATGTTGTCGCCTCTGGTCTGGGAAAAGATGAAAAGATTCTTCTGAATGGTCTCCGTATGGTACAGGAGAACCAAACAATAGCATCTAAATACCAAACACCAGAGAAGGTCATGTCAAATTTAGATTTATATGCAGAGTAATTAAAAAGCAGCCTTATGTTTAAAAAAGTAATACACCGACCGGTATTTGCCATCGTGATATCAGTCGTGATCCTATTTATCGGTGGCCTGGCAATCAAACAGCTTCCTACCGAACAGTTTCCTAAAATTGCACCAACGACGGTCGCGGTATCCATTGCCTATCCCGGGGCGAGCGCAGATGTGCTCGTCAAATCATCGTTGATCACATTGGAAAATGCGATCAATGGCGTTCAGGGAATGCGCTATATCGCCACAGATGCTACCAGTGCTGGAGAGGCTACTGTCAATGTCATCTTTGAACCCGGAACAGATCCCAATGATGCAGTCGTACTGGTAAAAACCAGAGTGGATCAGGTCATGCCCCTACTTCCTGAACTAGTCCAGAAAGAAGGTGTGATCGTCAATCCTATCCAGCCCAGTATGTTGATGTATGTGAATCTTTACAGCACCAACAAAAGCATGGACGAGAAGTTCCTGTACAATTATGCCATGGTGAATATCATTCCTGAAATCAACCGTATCCATGGTATTGCCAAATCACAGATTCTAGGAAGCCGAAAATATGCCATGCGTATCTGGCTGAATCCGGACCGCATGCGTGCCTATAGTTTATCTGTTGATGAAGTCATGGAATCCATTGGTGAACAGAGTATTATCGGCCGGCCGGGACGTCTTGGTCAAAGCTCCGGTATTGCTGCCCAGTCATTGGAATATGTATTGACCTATAAGGGACAATATAATACACCTGAAGAGTATGAAAATATTATCGTTAGGTCCAATACTGAAGGAGAAAATATCAAACTGAAAGACGTCGCCAAAGTCGAACTGGGCAGTGAGTTCTTTGATATTTACTCCAATTTAGATGGACATCCCTCAGCATCTATTGTGCTCAAGCAAAATTATGGTAGCAATGCCAATGATGTCATCAGGGATGTCAAGGCCAAACTGGATGAAATGAAGGGCAACTTCCCTCCCGGTATTGACTACAAGGTCAGCTACGATGTATCTCAATTTTTGGATGCTTCGATCGAACAGGTAATGCATACTTTACGGGATGCTTTTATCTTGGTGGCCATCGTCGTTTTTATTTTCTTAGGAGACTGGCGTTCTACCTTGATCCCTATCATTGCGGTGCCCGTATCCTTGATCGGAACATTTTTTGTCATCCAGCTTTTTGGTCTATCGATCAACCTGGTCACACTTTTTGCTTTGGTCCTGGCCATCGGAATTGTAGTCGACAACGCCATCGTTGTTATTGAAGCTGTCCATGCTAAAATGGAAGAAAACAATATTTCACCCTATCATGCGGTGAAAGAAGTAATGGCCGAGATTGCAGGTGCTATTATTGCCATCACAGCCGTCATGGTTGCAGTATTTATTCCGATTTCATTTATGACAGGGCCTGTCGGTACATTCTATCGTCAATTTTCAATTACCATGGCGAGTTCCATTGTCATATCGGCTGTTGTCGCCCTGACATTAACACCTGTATTGGCAGCCATGCTTCTCAAAAATAATCATGGCAAACCCAAACAAGTAAATATATTTACCAAATCACTGGATGCTTTTAATAATGCCTTCGATAAAGTGACCGGAAAATACGCTTCTTTCCTTCGGAAAATTGCTAGCAGAAGGGTGGTCACCTGGGGCATTCTGATGGCGTTCTGTGCTGGAATATTTGTCATCAACAAAACGCTTCCTGGAGGATTTATCCCAAGTGAGGACCAGGGAACCATTTATGCAATTATTCAGACACCTCCCGGATCAACTCTCGAGCAGACAAATAAAGTATCCCGAGAGCTGCAAAAAATATGTCAAGCGGTGGATGGTGTGGAGTCGGTATCATCGCTGGCAGGTTATGAAATCATGACCGAAGGCCGTGGTTCAAATGCTGGAACATGTCTGATCAACCTGAAGACCTGGGATGATCGTGAGCATTCCGTCAAAGAGATCATGGAAGAGCTCGAAGAGAAGTCAAAGGATTTAGGTGCCACAGTCGAATTTTTTGAACCTCCTGCGGTACCCGGATTTGGATCTTCCGGCGGTTTCTCCATGCGCCTGCTTGACCTCAACAGAACAACTGATTATCAGGATTTCGACAAAGTGAACAAAGCATTTATCGCCAATCTAAAAAAACGCAAAGAACTGACCGGCGTATTTACCTTTTTTGCGGCCAACTATCCACAATACGAACTGGTCTTTGATAATAATGCAGCCATGCAAAAAGGGGTGTCTATTGGTAAAGCCATGGACAACCTGAATATCCTTATTGGCAGTACCTATGAACAGGGCTTTATTCGATTTGGGCAGTTCTTTAAGGTATATGTGCAGTCATCCCCCGAATTTAGACGGCTTCCCTCGGATATCATGAACCTATATGTAAAAAATGATCATGATCAAATGGTCCCCTATTCTGCGTTTATGACATTAAAGAAAACACAGGGACCAAATGAGATCACCCGTTATAATATGTATAACTCCGCAGCCATCCGCGGCCTTCCAGCCAATGGATATACAACTGCTGATGCCATTCAGGCAATCAATGAGACCGCCCTCAGCACATTACCCCATGGTTATAAAGTAGCTTGGGAAGGATTGTCGTATGATGAAGCCCAGCGTGGAAATGAAGCAATCTACGTGTTTCTCGTGGTGCTGGTATTCGTCTATCTTGTTCTCGCTGCTCAATACGAAAGTTTTATTCTCCCCTTTTCGGTATTACTTTCCTTGCCTGTGGGTGTTTTTGGTTCATTCTTCCTATTGAAGGCCATGGGACTAGAAAACGATATTTATGCACAGGTAGGACTTATTATGATCATTGGTCTCTTGGGTAAAAATGCCGTGCTCATTGTCGAATTTGCAGTCAAACGTCGCCAGGCCGGTGACTCCATTTTAGAAGCCGCTATTGAAGGTTCAAGAGCACGTTTCAGGCCAATCTTGATGACTTCCTTTGCATTTATAGCAGGGCTTGTTCCCCTCGTCTTTGCGGGTGGTGCCGGTGCCATCGGAAACCATACCATAGGTGCATCTGCATTAGGGGGAATGCTTGTCGGGACAATTTTCGGCGTCATTGTCATTCCAGGGCTCTATTACATATTTGCCAAAGTGGCCGACGGGCGAAAAATGATCCAGGCCGAAGACGAATCACCATTAAGCGAAGATATGATCCATTATGAATAAGAATAAAATATATCAGTATACGGGCTATGCTCTTTTCCTGTTAAGTTTTGCAGCCTGTAAACCCATAGAGATACAACAGCGTATTGAAAATAGAAATGTGCCCGAAAAATATGGTAACGCAGACCGGGATTCTTCGAATACCGGAAAAATCAAATGGCAAGCTTATTTTTCGGACCCTAATTTATTGGCACTGATTGATCAGGCGCTTCAAAATAATCAGGAATTACATATAGTCCTTCAGGAAATTGAGATCTCCAAAAATGAGATCAGTGCGAAAAAAGGTGAATATTTGCCTGCTGTGGGTGTTAAAGTTGGAGCAGGTGTAGATAAAGTGAGCCGCTATACAAATATCGGTGCCATGGAAGCAACCACCGAAATCGAACCCGGTAAAGAAATGCCTGATCCGTTATTTGATTTTGGAATCGGCATCCAGGCAAAATGGGAAACGGATATTTGGGGAAAGCTTCACAATGCCACAAAAGCCCAGCTCCAAAGATACCTTGCTAGTGTAGAAGGAAAAAATTTCATGGTGACAAACCTCATTTCAGAAATTGCGGATTCCTACTACGAACTCCTTGCATTGGACAATGAATTGATGGTTATCAATCAGAACATCAAAATCCAGAACGATGCGCTGGATGTGGTAAAGGATCTCAAAAAATTTGCCCGGTCCAACAAGCTTGCCGTAAAAAGATTTCAGGCGCAGATCCTGAAAACCCAGGGTATGCAGTACGACATCAAACAGCAGATTACAGAAACAGAAAATAAAATCAATTACCTGGTCGGAAGATTTCCGCAACCCGTACCACGAAACAAGGATGCATTCGATCAACTTGTCCCACAAACGGTGCATACGGGTATCCCTTCAGACCTGTTGGAAAATCGGCCTGACATCAAGCAGGCGGAGTATGATCTCGCTGCTTCCAAACTGGATATCAAATCGGCAAAAGCACGATTCTATCCATCACTGGATATTGCTGCCGGAATAGGTTTTCAAGCATTTAATCCGACTTACCTCGTGAAGCCTGAATCTTTTCTCTCCTCTCTCGTAGGGGAACTTACAGCACCATTGATCAACAAAAAAGCGATCAAGGCTGCATACTACAATGCCAATGCAAGGCAAGTACAGGCGGTTTACCATTATGAACAGACGATCTTGGGTGCTTATATTGAAGTGGCAAACCAACTCTCCAAAATTAAGAACCTCGAAAGTAGTGTTGATATTAAAACCAAAGAAGTCGATGCCTTGAATGAATCCATCGGCATTTCCAACGACCTGTTTAAATATGCACGGGCTGATTATATGGAAGTGTTGCTCACGCAACGTGATGCTTTAGAGTCCAAATTCGAATTGGTCGAAAAGAAAGTGAACCAGCTTAAGGCCAGTGTAGCCATTTATCGGGCTTTAGGTGGCGGATGGAGTCATTAAAATATACGTTTAGTTTTTATTTTTACTCGTTGGGGGCTTGTCTTAGGATAAGCCCCTTTTTTATTCTTACTGTTATTCATCCCGTTTTTTATTCTTCCTTTTTCCCGGCTATTCAGTAAATTTACCATAAGCAATTAAAAATAAACCCATTATGAACAGATCTGTAAATAAAAAGGTCAATCTATTGATCTTATATGCCATTATCAGCTCCCTGGCTCTGATTGGTCTACTGAGCAAGTCTTTCTTCATCAAAGATACTACTGCCCAGCAGAATGAATTAACTGTAAAACGCCTGAATATTGTCGGTGAAGATGGAAGTTATCGCATGGTTTTCAGCAATGAAAAGCGTCAGCATTCTGGGCGCGTTGCCGGAGAAGATCTTCCTCCAAGAAAACGGCCGGCAGGAATTATTTTTTTTAATAATGAAGGTGATGAATGTGGCGGTCTCATCGCAGAAGTAGATCAAACAGAGAAAGGAAAAAATGCCTACATGTCCTTTACCATGGATAATTATCATGATGATCAAGCCTTACAGATTATTAACGATGAGTATTATGAGGATGGAACGACTTCCATACACCGAGGTGTTGTACTGAATGAATATCCTGAAAATTCAAACCTGATGGATAGGTACCATAAACTATTGGAAGCAGATAAGATTACTGATCAAAAACAACGTGATCTTCAAAAACAAATGATCCTGGATAATAAAAGTGCCAAAAGAAGGCTTTTTATCGGAAGGGGGAAAGATAAAAATACAGGATTATTCCTTTATGATCAGCTGGGGAAACTTAAAATGAAAATTTTCATTGACGTTCAGGGAAATCCACGGATGCAGATCCTTGATCAAAATGGAAACGATAAGGATATACTGTCATTTCAAAAGTGAGAACACAGAGCAAATAACAACTAGCTCCATCCACTCCTACGCCAACAAATTAATTTTTCGAGCTTAGGTGGATGGGGCTATGCACTTCTATTTCAAAAATGAGATTTTCCAGGCATCATCCTCGAATAATCGCATTAAAATGTAGGTGGTGCTGCGTTTAGATCTGCTTCCAAAAATTCCTCAATCATCGGAACGATCCAGTCCATTCTGTACATCATACCGATATGGGTGGTGCCTGGCAGAATAGCAAGACGTGATTTGGGCAGACCATGAATATCTCCCATTTTCCCACCACCCATGGCCTTAAACAGTGCCACAGCATGTTCGTAGCGTATACCATCTGCATCACCAATCGCCATAAACAAAGGTGCTTTGATATTTTTCACTTCTTTGGACCAGTCATAAGGCTTTAAATCTATATGCATTACTTTTTTCACAAATTCAGGAAAATGGGCTGGGTCATTACCAAGACTGTCATATTGCTTGACGATTTCAGAATCTTTAAACATGTCCGCATTGATGGATGAAAAGCTGGCTTCAACATCAGGCCACCATCCATCATGTGCATAACTGCCAGATAATATCACTAACCTACGCAGCTGCTCAGGATGGCGCACGGCAAACTGAAAAGCAATCCCCCCCCCATACTATAGCCTAAGACATCTGCGCTGTCTATCTTAAGATGTTTCAATAAACCAGATACATCATCCGCCATCCCCTCATAACTGATCTCCCGGTCTATATCTCTGGTACGTCCATGGCCCTGCATTTCTGCAACAATCACTTTCCGTCCGGCAAATAAAGGAATGATATTCGCCCAGTTTAATGGAATGGTCATAAAAGACCCATGCAGCAACACAATAGGCTTTCCTTCACCATATACTTCATAATACATTTTAAGTCCATTTACAGGGGCATAACCTACCTCTGTTGGCTTGGCTTTCTTTGCTGTCAGGGTATCTTCCACTTGACTGGCTTTGTTCGTTTGCTTTTGCACTGACTGCTGACAGGATACCAAGATACCCAAAAGCCCACTCACGATAGCTGTTATTGTTGTCTTCATTTTCATATCGATTTATTTTGTTATTGGTATAAGCAAATATACCGACATCATGCCCCTGCATGCATAGTGGGTATCCGACAATTCAAGGGGGCAATAGCGACAATTCCTTTCAGTTGAAAAGGTTTGAAAGCTTTACCGCTCCATCACGGTCAATGAAAAATAATGTCTACTGACATAAAATATTTCAGGTAAAAAATAGAAATCAGTACAGCCTTATGTAATATTTCCTTAAATTGTCTCCTGTATTTAATAAGACTGGACGGTATGGATATACTAGAATTGGACGCCGCATATTGGGATGAGCGTTATAAAAATCGTCAAACAGGATGGGATATTGGTTACGCCTCCCCGCCTATTATCAACTATGCCGAAGCTTCAATCCCTAAGCATGCCTCCATCTTAATTCCAGGTTGTGGAAATGCCCACGAGGCAAAGGCACTTTTGGCACTCGGCTTCAAGCATATCACCCTATTGGATATCGCGCCAACTTTGGTTGAAAACGTCAGGCAGGAACTGGGTGAGCATGCTCCTATTCAAGTCATCTGCCAGGACTTTTTTCAACATAACCAGCAGTACGATTATATCCTGGAGCAAACTTTCTTCTGCGCATTGCATCCAACACTACGGCAAAAATACGTACAACAGATGGCAGCCCTGCTTCATCCAAATGGCATTCTTGCCGGCCTATTATTCAATAAAGAATTTACACAACAAGGTCCTCCCTTTGGGGGAAACAAGACAATCTATCAGCAGCTCTTCCACAGCGATTTTAATATTTTGCAAATGATCGATTGCCCAAACAGTATCCCCCCAAGACAGGGTAATGAGCTCTTCTTTGCATTAAAAAAGAAATAGCTGGCCCTATTTCCCGGGCATTACCTTATAGGTTGGATCTTCGATGATATTGACGATGGCAATTCCCTCGGCATTTTTGAGTAGCGAACGGCAGTCTTCACTAAGATGCCAGAGCTCTATTTTCTTTTCCTGTGTGGCATAGCGCTCTGTAATTTTATTGAGTGCGTCAACAGCAGACATATCAACTATCCGGCTTTCTTTAAAATCCAAAATCACACGCTCAGGATCTTCCGATACATCAAACTTATCGAGGAAGTTGGCCGTGGACCCAAAAAAAAGAGGGCCATATATTTCGTAATGTTTAACACCATCCGCATCGATATATTTTCTGGCCCGTATGCGTTTTGCATTGTCCCACGCAAAAACAAGTGCTGAGATCACCACACCGACCAATACTGCCAAGGCCAGATTGTGCAGCAATACGGTAATAACCGCAACAAGGATACCAACAAAAATATCCGACTTTGGAAATTTATTGATCACACGAAAGCTCACCCACTGAAAGGTACCGATAGCGACCATCATCATCACACCTACCAGTGCTGCCATCGGAATTTGTTCGATAAAAGGGGCACCGACTAAGATAATCACAAGAATGGTCATGGCTCCGATAAATGAAGATAACCGGGTCCTGGCGCCCGCGTTCAAATTGACCAGCGTCTGTGCGACCATCGCACATCCACCCATACCACCAAAAAAACCGTTGATCGTATTGGCAACACCTTGAGCCATGGATTCACGATTGGCATTTCCCTTGCTGGAGGTAATTTCATCCACCATATTAAGGGTCAATAACGATTCTACCAAACCCACACCAGCCATAACCAAAGAATAGGGAAATATCAACTGCAATGTTTCCATGTTCCAGGGGACATTAGGTATTGTTAAATGTGGTAAAGATCCACTTACAGACGCAATATCCACGACTTTTTTCGTCTCGATACCAAGCCCCGATACCAAACCAAAAACCACCAGAATGGCAACTAATGAAGCAGGTACAGCTTTGGTCAGTCGGGGGAAGCCAATCACGATAAGCATCGTCAATAAAGTCAGCCCCCCCATGATATATAAAGTCGAACCAGACATCCATACCGGTGCTCCCGCTGTATTTGTTTTAAACTGAACGACCTGAGCCATAAAGATGATAATGGCCAAACCATTCAAAAAGCCGTACATAACAGGCTGTGGAATTAGACGCACAAATTTCCCCCACTTAAAAAGACCAACTAAAAATTGAAGGATTCCCGCCAAAACTACCGCCGCAAAAAGATAGGCTATACCATGGCTTGCCGCCAGGGCCATCAGTACAACAACCGTCGCCCCCGCACCCCCTGACACCATCCCTGGTCTTCCTCCCAAAATGGAGGTGACAAGCCCCATTAAAAATGCAGCATAAAGTCCGGTCAATGGAGGTAACCCTGCCAAAATAGCGAATGAAAGCGATTCAGGGATCATAGTCATCGCCACAGTCAGTCCGGCGAATAGCTCGTTTTTAAAATTGACTGATTTTATATTAAAAAACGTATAGGTATTGTTCATTTTAAAAATCACTTGAACAGATGTAAAGTGATGCAAAGGTAATAATCCATAGACGATATCAGCAATAGTTTACATCTTAAAAGAATGTATTGGCCGCATATTTCAGTAACATTTTTATCGACAGGTAAAGAGCATCAGTTTCAACGAAGCCATTGGCGCTGACTGATCACGTTCCCTGTAACAAAAAAGGCTTAACCCTGCGGTTAAGCCTTTTTTGTTAATTCGTCCAGTACTTCTTCAATGCTTCTTTCAGACGTGGGTCATAGCCATAAATATCCGGATAGGAAACCAATTTACCACCATCATCCAACCAAGTGGTATAATAAGTCAGGTACACTGGCATTTGCCTTTTCAGTGTTACCCAACGCGATTTTGAAATCGAGTCCGTTGTAATTTCTTTTGCTATTTTCTCTGCCTGCTTTTCATTATTGACAAGATAGGAAGCTAGCTCAACGGGTTTTTCGACACGCACACAACCATGGCTTACAGCACGATTGGTCTGTCCGAACATATGTTTTGCAGGTGTGTCGTGAAGGTAGATCGAATAAGGGTTGTCAAATAGAAATTTCACGTTCCCTAGGGAATTATCTGAACCGGGATTCTGCTTAAAGCGAAATTTCTCCACCGAATCCGCATTCCAGTTCACCGTTGCCGGATCGACCTGCTTGCCTTTGTAATAGGCCACCATATTACGCGAAGCCAGATAATTGGGATTATTTCTTACGCTGGCCAAAAGTTCTTTCTTAACAATACTACTTGGAATATGCCAGACCGGATTGACTTGCATGGCATCCAGCATACCCTGCATGACCGGTGTTTCATGGTTTTCACCTTTTTTGGAATAGGCTGGATTATCCGTCGCCCCCACACAGACATTCATCAATTGGCTTGTTTTGCCTTCCTCCATGATATGTAAACGCTGTTCAGGAATATTCACAAAGACATACCTCGCTGGAAAAGATTCCCCCATCCAGCGTAATTTTTCAAGCACCATCAATACCTGGCTTCTTTGGATGCTGTTCAAGTCTTCATTTTCCAAAAGCCCCTGAAACTTAACATAGTACTGATTTTTTGGCTGAATAGCCGCCAATGCCGGGCCCATTTTTATGCTATCCAACAGATGCACAACCTTGTCATAATTCATCCGTTTTTGAGGAACAAAGTACCGGCCATACAAACGTTTAGGATTGATCACGCCATATTTCATGCTGCTGACATAAGCAACCAGGCCATCTGACCCCAATAGATCCAGTTTCGCTAAAAGAGGGTAAGCTTCCGCGACATCCTTAGGCTTCAATCTCCGCAGGGAGAACAAGGTTTCCTTGATAGCAGCAGTATGAAAATAACTCGTTCGTATACCATGCTCTTCACTACGCTCAAAGTAACTCAACATCGTATCAATGCTTCCATCAAATAAATGTTCAGCAATTAAAGTCATGCCGGCAGTAGAATCAGACAATTCTTTCATCCAGCTTGGATTATGCAGCTGCGATTTTTGTTTACTATAGATTTCTTTGAAAACATTCACATAAACCGCGGTATCAAATTTCTGATATGATTTATGTTCAAAACCTTTTGCGAGAACATCACCATATGTTGGTGGATTATCCTTACAAGAAAAAAATACAACTGAAACAAACGAAATAAAAACTAAAAAACGTGACATACGACAAATAATGAAAAAGAAATGGCTTCGCAATAATGAAGCCATTTTCTGATACAAAGATAAATAATTCTTATGGTGAAACGAATCTCACTTGTCATCAAATCACTACAGAATCAGTTACTATATTTTTCCAGGAAATCTTCCAGCAGTTCAACCATGTCTGTATTGCCCAGAAAAGCAGCCGAACGCTGGTGTAAAGTTTTTGGTTCGATATCCAAGATCCGTTGATACCCGTTGGAGGCCTTGCCCCCAGCCTGCTCAATGATAAAAGCAATTGGATTACATTCGTACATCAACCTTAATTTTCCATTTGGGTGAGCAGATGTAGTGGGATAAAGGAATATCCCCCCTTTCAATAAATTACGGTGTATATCAGCGACCATAGAACCAATATAACGCGAAGCATATGGACGTTGGGTTGCCAGATCCTCCATCTGGCAGTATTTAATATACTGTTTAACTCCATTTGGAAATTTGGAATAGTTCCCTTCGTTGATCGAATAGATATGACCAGCATCGGGAATTTTCATATCCGGATGTGACAAACAAAACTCACCTATGGATGGATCCAGCGTAAAACCGTTGACGCCTTTTCCCGTGGTATAAACCAGCATGGTAGAGCTTCCATAAATGACATATCCCGCAGCAACTTGTTTGGTCCCGTACTGTAAAATATCATTACTATTGCAGGATACACCTGTTTCAGAAATACGTCGATAAATCGAAAAAATGGTCCCAACAGACACATTCACATCAATATTACTGGAACCATCCAGGGGGTCTATACATACAATATACTTGGCATTCTTCGAAACCCCCGATTGGATATAAACTGGGTTCTCATGTTCTTCAGAAGCAACAACACAACATTCCCCTCCGCTCTGAAGAGCGTTGATAAATTGCTCATCAGCATACACGTCCAACTTCTTCTGTCCTTCGCCCTGCACATTGGTTTGTCCGGCATCACCTAAAATATCAACCAGTCCCGCCTTGTTGACTTCCCTATTGACAATCTTAGCTGCAATTCCGATATCGCGTAAAAGCCTGGACAGCTCTCCTTTGGCATAAGGAAAGTCGGCTTGTTTTTCAATAATAAATTGACCTAGTGTTGTTATACCACTCATAATAAATTGTTTATTGGATATTTGTTGCACAAAGCTAAAAAAGTAAAACAAATTTTAGCAAAATCAATTTCCTGATAAACTAAATTTTAGCAAACTAAATACGCAATCGATTGCGCAATTCGTTAAAAACTTAGTTCTGCTAAAACGATTATCAGGCTAAAAAAAATAATAAAGTACACCAGCAAGTAAATATATTTTAAAGATGTGCAATTAAAAAAAAACCAAAAAATGCTAAGTATTTGGTAATTTTGGCTAAATAAATGAATAGCATGCAACGACTTATACAGCTTATCGAGAAGGAAAAATTAGGTAACCAGCCAATCACACAACATACATTGATCATCGATGACAAACAAATTGTCCATGGCGCCCTTTTCTTGGTAAAAACCGAACGAAAAACGTTTAAAATTATGGTTCCGGCCCCTTTCCATGAAGAACTGCTCAACAAAAAAACAAGCATCCAAATGCTTATCAAACATCCCGAAGCGATGCTGCTCTCTTAGCGTCGCTCTTTGCAAACTTAAGCCGCAATCGATATTCCTGTATTCCGTTGCTAAACAAAATAAGCGTCTACTTTGTTATGCATTATGGTACCCTGCTCATGGTGTATCCACCTGGTTTATCCCATTTGCATGATGAACACAATCTTATCATGAAATATTACAAGAAAACATCATAAATGCATAACATTCACCGGGATATAACCCTTAATTTTATGATACACAAAAACGCTATGCAACACCAATATAAACTTTCCGGAATGTCCTGCGAGGGCTGTAGAACCACCATTGAAAACAAACTAAATGAACAACAGGGCATTCAGGCCAAAGTCAGTCTGGATCCACCACTACTGACAATACTGTCAGAAAAACATATCCCCATACAGCATTTACAGGCAATATTGTCCAAAGCGGGCAATTATCAGCTTAGTGAAATGCACGAAGAGTCTCCTTCAGTCCCCTCTCATCATGGACATGCTCAACAACGCAGCCCAGGCAAATATATCTGTCCAATGCATTGTGAAGGTGAAAAGACATACGATCAGCCCGGTCGCTGTCCGGTATGTGGCATGCACCTCGTTCCTATGGCCGATATTGATCCCAAAAAAAACGAAGCTCACCATCCTGAGCAGACATCAAACAAGCAGCAACATGCCAGTATGGATCACAAGCACATGGATCATAGCCAGCATACAGACAAGCCTGTTCATCAGGCAGAAACTATTGGGGCAGCGCAAAACATGAATGCAAATTCTACAGGAAAGTACTATTGCCCGATGCATTGTGAAGGCGATAAACTTTATGACAAGGCCGGAAACTGCCCGGTCTGTGGGATGAATCTGGAAAAAATCCCGGAGATAAATACAGCCATACAGTACAGCTGTCCCATGCACCCTGAGGTTGTTCAGGACCATCCGGGAAGCTGTCCCATCTGTGGAATGGACCTGGTTCCCATCGCTAGTGGAAACCCTAGGGCGGATGATGATAATTATCGGGATCTCCGCATGAAACTCTGGCTGTCCATTTTGTTCACAGTGCCCATATTTGTGCTTTCCATGGGTGAAATGCTCCCGGGTAACCCAATAGGTAAAATTGTCCCACCGCATTGGTCCGGCTGGATACAACTTATCCTATCCCTCCCCGTTGTATTCTATACCTGCTGGTCATTTTTCCAACGCGGATGGATATCCTTCAAAACCTGGCACCTCAATATGTTCAGCTTAATAGCCCTTGGCGCTGGAGCTGCTTTCATCTACAGTCTGGTAGGCTTATTTTTTCCGCAGATTTTTCCGGAAGACCTAAAAAATCACCATGGCTACATTGCCTTATACTTTGAATCTGTTACAGTAATCTTAACCTTGGTACTCTTGGGACAGGTCATGGAGGCTAAAGCTCATTCCAGAACCAACTCAGCTATTAAAGAACTGATCAAGCTAAGTCCATCCGAGGCCACCCGGGTTGAAAATGGAGTAGACAAAAAAATTGGTATCGAACAGATTCAGATCGGCGATATCTTGAAAGTGAAGCCCGGAGATAAAATTCCAGTAGATGGCCAAATTACCTCAGGCAATACGCATATTGATGAATCCATGCTGACCGGCGAACCGCTTCCTGTGGAAAAACAAGAAGGTGACAATATCAGCTCGGGGACAATCAATGGTGATCGTAGTTTCCTGATGAAAGCAGAACGTATAGGATCCGATACCTTATTGGCCCAAATTATCCAAATGGTAAATGACGCAAGCAGAAGCAAGGCGCCAATCCAACGTCTTACGGATAAAGTTTCTGAAGTATTTGTCCCGATCGTTATAATTATTGCAGTACTGACTTTCTTCGCCTGGTGGTTATGGGGCCCTGCCCCCTCACTAGCCTTTGGATTCGCCAATGCCCTGGCTGTACTTATTGTAGCATGTCCCTGTGCTCTGGGGCTCGCAACGCCAATGTCAGTAATGGTGGGAGTAGGCAAAGGTGCTAAAAATGGTATCCTCATCAAAGATGCCAGTGCATTGGAAAAAATGAATCAAGTAGACGTTATCCTGACCGACAAAACAGGCACCATCACCGAAGGGAAACCAACGGTAGACGAAGTTTATGCTACCCCTTTCAGTAACCACAAGGAGATCTTGTCACTCGCCGCATCATTAAACAACAATAGCACACATCCGCTCGGACATGCCCTAATCGAAAAGGCAAAACAGGAAACAACCCGGCTAGATTATCCGGTTGTTGATTTCGAAAATATTGCCGGCCAGGGTATTCAAGGAAAAATAGACCATCAACTCATTGCCCTCGGCAATCAGTTACTGATGAAATCACTGGCTGTTTCCATACCTGAGGACATACAGACAAAAGTTGAAACAGCTCAATCCAAGGGCAAAACAGTCTCCTACTTATCCAAAGGAAATCAATTACTGGGCTATTTCAGTATTTCGGACCAAATAAAAACCTCCTCCAGACAAGCGATACAATACTTGCTCCAGCGCCAGGTCGACGTCATGATGCTCACAGGCGACAATATGCATACAGCAAAATCTGTTGCTGATCAGGTCGGTATCAAACATTTCAAGGCCAACACCCTGCCTAAAGATAAATTACAGGAAATCCATTCCCTGCAACAAAAAAGCCATACTGTTGCAATGGCAGGCGACGGCATCAATGATGCTCCAGCATTGGCCCAGGCTGACATCGGCATCGCCATGGGAACAGGAACAGATGTCGCCATACAAAGCGCCTCTTTGACTTTACTGAAAGGAGACTTAAGGGGAATTGCTAAAGCTAAAATCCTCAGCCATAAATTGCTCCGTAACATCAAAGAGAATCTAGGTTTTGCATTTATCTATAATATCTTAGGCATCCCCCTGGCTGCAGGTGTGTTATACCCATCATTTGGTATCCTATTATCGCCAATGATCGCAGCAGCAGCCATGAGCTTTAGTTCCGTTTCTGTGATTCTAAATTCCTTACGACTAAACCGGGCTACAATTGATATCGATGATAAATAAACAAAAACCAAACACAGGTGATCGGCAAAAGTAGATATTACCTATATTCGCTGTAAATAATGACAACTTATTTCATGTCGGTATGCGCAATATTCTTTTAATAATTCTATCTGTTATTGTCACGCTCATCTGCGTCAAAAATCAGCAGATTGTCCATCTAAATCTTTTTGTGGAGACCAAAATTACACTATGGAAATTACTGTTAACATTTTTTGTCATAGGAATTATATTTACTTCTCTGCTGAAATTTGGTAGAGGAAGACCACAGGAAGAAAATCCAGCTGATTTTGATCAATTAGAAGAAGAGGAACATGATCCTAAGTCCCGTTTGTCTGATGAAGATCGAGATTTCCTATCGTAGTCATAAAAAATAAATCACTAAAAATGAAGGTTTAAACGATCAAAAGGCATTTTTATCTGCTAAATAGTTGCGAGAAATATAGAATTAGCCTATCTTTGCATCACTTCAAACAAGGAACAATAGTTCAGAAAAAAGAAGGAAGATTCCGTAGCTCAGCTGGTAGAGCAATACACTTTTAATGTATGGGTCCTGGGTTCGAATCCCAGCGGGATCACAAAAGAAAAGCTAATCGAAAGATTGGCTTTTTTTGTTTAACAGCATCCGGATTCGAAAGAAGCGTCGGCCGGGTTCGATCCGATGGAGGCTCAGGGATGTGCGCGGGAGCCATGGGGCTGAGCCAACTATCTCGTTCAGGGATAAGCTGAGGGCATGCGGGACTGAACAATATGCTTAGAGAAAGCACTGGCCGAATATTACCTTTCTGAAATGCCATCCTGTTTTTTTATTGGTTATACCATTAAGATAACAGTAAATTCCTGCAAGGACATATAATCTATAAGAATAATCCACCTATAATCAAATGATTATAGATACAATCTGTATAATTATAAACCTACATTTAACCTACATAATACCTACAACAATGACACATAATCAGGCTGTAATGACCTAAACCTATCTTTTTTTATTTTTCTACTAAGGTTTTCAGGTTAGGCTGCGTATCTATCTTAAATTATAAACTATGCGGCTCACAGATGATATCAAACCCCTGATTTTAAAATTCATTCAAGAAAGTTTATCTGCGGATGAACAGGACACCTTAAGATCATGGTTGGATGAATCGGCCGAACATCGGGCCTTTGTTGATGACCTGCTGCAAAAAGAAGAATTGATGCGGGATTTACAGCATTGGATCTCACTGCAAGAATCCGATACTACAGATTGGTCAGATCGGCTAAAGTCCAGGACACTCACAGCAATCCATGCGCAGGAAAAGCCAGGTTACATCAGGAAAATCAAAAGGCTCCTACCCTATGCTGCCGCATGCTGTATTGCCCTTTCCGGCCTGACTTATATGCTCGTCAAAAAACAGCGCTCCGCACCCCAAAACCTGATTGCTTTACAGGATATCGAAGTGCCGTCCAATCAGGTCGAAATAAGGCTTTCGAATGGAAAAGTAATTCAAGTATCAAGCGAAAAAGGAGGCCTGATATCTGCTGACGGTTTACGTTATGCCGATGGTACTATGATACAATCAACTGCCTCCCAATCGGATCTGACAGCAACAATACATACGCCCGCGGGCACTATACTTCCGATTACATTGGCAGATGGGTCAGAGGTTACGCTCAATGCAAAAACAACCTTGAAGTATCCGCTGCACTTTGCAAATAACGAACGACGTGTTGAAATTGAAGGTGAGGTATTTTTCAAAATCGCTAAAAACAAAGAAGTCCCATTTCGTGTAAAATCCAGGGATCAATTGATCGAAGTCACCGGAACAGCATTCAATGTGAACACCCGTACAGCTAAGAACAGCAGTCAGACAACACTTGTCGAAGGCGCGATCAATTTGTCGGCCAACGGAAAGAAACTACGGCTCAAGCCCAATCAGCAAGCTAATTTAGCTGCTGGTCAATTGTCTCAAAAAACCGTTGATCCGTACAATTACATAGCCTGGCTTGACAATAAATTCTATTTCAATGAGACAGAGCTCAGTACTGCTCTACAGCTTATTGGACAATGGTACGATCTACAAATTGTGTATAAGCACCCCGTAAAAGAGACCCTTTTATATGGAGAGATCCAGCGTACCAGAAGCCTTGCCGCCGTACTCAAAATATTGGAACGTAGCAATATCAAATTCGAATTGATCCAGGAAAATGGTATACGCAAGCTCTACGTTTCTAACTAACCTATTATCGATAACCAATTAAAAAAAATAACGATGAGAAAACCAACTTGACAAAACAAGGTGAGAGACTAAAAAAGCCGAATAATGCTGCTAACATTAATCGGCCATATCTTAGCGATCTCCATCTTTGACCGATTGACCCAATCAGTTTAGTAATAGATTATATCCCTAATTCAACAAATTTATGAATTTTAAATTTCTTGTTCATAGAAATCGACTCACTATGAACATACCAAAGCAATGGAAAACCAAAATGAAGCTTAGTGCCTTTTTCACCCTTGCATGTGTTGTCAAGCTTTCTGCAGCTAGTTACGCACAATCCATCACTATTAACGCCAAAAAGATGTCCTTGGTGCAGGTCTTGCGTAGCATCCAAAAACAGAGTGGCGTCCCTTTTCTATTGAACGGCAAAGAACTTGCTGAAATAAAAATCGAAGCTCAGGTCCGCAATATGCCCTTGGAAAAAGCTATCCAGGTGCTTTTAAAAGATCAACCTGTACAATGGAGCTTCAAGGACAATATGCTTGTCGTGACCACATCAAAAACAAACTATCCAACCTATGATCTTCCAAACAACTACGCGCTAATTCAGCAAACCCGGACAATAAAAGGAAATGTTCGTGATAACAAAGGTACAGTTCTTCAAGGGGCGACAATACTGGTAAAAGGCACAACAAAAGCGACAACCACGGACGCTAACGGAAATTTTCAGATCGAAGCCAACAACAATGCAGTACTGGTGGTTAAAATGATCGGTTATCAAGCCAAAGAAATCTCCTCAGCCAACCAACTTTACCTGAACATCGCGTTAAGTCAACATATTGATGCCTTGGAAGAAGTCGTTGTCGTTGGTTACGGAACCACAAAAAAGAAAGAATTAATTGGCTCTGTTTCTCAGGTGGATGGAAAACAATTGGCAAAACGGAGTGTACCGCAGCTTGCCCAAGCACTCACAGGTCAGATGCCCGGTGTGACAGTCATCCAGCGATCTGGTCAGCCAGGGGCTGCCAACAATACCATACAAATCCGAGGTGTTGGATCCTTTGGCGCCAATACTGATGCACTGATCTTAGTCGACGGAATACCGACGAGTTCTTTTAACGATATTGATCCGAATGACGTTGCTTCGATCTCCGTCTTAAAGGATGCCTCCTCGGCCGCAATATACGGTGCCAGAGCTGCAAATGGTGTTATTTTAGTGACCACCAAAACTGGTGCGGCGGGAGGAAAATTAACTGTAAACTACAATGGTTATTACGGTATCCAAAAACCTACAGCCTTTCCAGAATTTGTGAATTCCTGGGAGTATGCAGCACTGCTAAACGAAACTACGAGTGGTGGCGGGGGTTACACGCCAGAAGAGATTCAGAAATTTAAAGATGGATCGGATCCGGACAACTACCCTAATGCCAATTACATGGCTAGCTCCTTTAAATCCCAAACTGCACAAACGGGGCATAATTTAAATATATCCAATACGACAGATAAAATTCAATATACATTATCTGCTGGTTACCTGAACCAAAAAGGGATTGTCATCAAAAACAATTTTGACAAGTACAATGTTCGGCTCAACCTTGTTTCAAACCTAAACGACAAGCTCAAGTTGACAACGCGGGTATCTGCTATTCAAACTGATACCGATGAACCAGCAGCGCCTGCGACACTGGATTTTTCCCGTATGACCGATATTATCTCTCAGGTAATACGCTATCCCGCGATTTATCCCATCCGCCTCGGCAATGGCGACTGGGGCCCCGGAAATAATCTAAAAGGGACACCGGTATCCTTTCTGGAAAGCGCATCTTTCTATAAAGAAAAAGTATCCAATATGTCCGGAAATGCACGGCTCGACTGGAAACCGATAACCGACCTTACCCTCTCCGCTATTGGAGGTTATACACAGACCAACGGACGCACCAAACTTTTTAGAGCATCTCAGCGCATCAACAGCAGCATTACATTGGGACCTTCCAGCCTGAATCAAACAGCCCCTTATGATACCTATAAAACTTTTCAGGCTTTAGCAGATTATACGAAGACAACCGGGGAGCATTCATTCAAAGTACTGGGTGGTTATTCTTTCGAAAAAGGGTATAGCGAAGGGCTCAGCGCTTATCGGCAAAATTTTCCGGGCAATGATCTTACCGAGTTAAATGTAGGTTCGCCAGACGGGCAACAGAACACAGGCACAGCCGCTGAGTGGGCACTGGAATCACTATTTGCACGCGTACAATATAATTACGCAAAAAAATATCTTGTCGAGGGTGTTGTTCGATATGACGGATCCTCCCGTTTTCCAACAGATAAAAAATACGCTACTTTCCCTTCAATAGCATTAGGTTGGTTGCTGAGCGAAGAATCGTTTATAAAGGACCATTATAGTTGGATCGATGAATTGAAAATCAAAGGTTCTTACGGTATCCTTGGAAATCAGAATATTGGAAATTACCCGTACCAAAATATTTTAAATACAGGTTATAATTATCCGTTTGGAAATGCAATCTCCCCGGGAGTCGCGCGGACAACCATCGTCGATCCTACCCTGCGCTGGGAATCCACCCGAACAGCTGATGCGGGCCTTGAAATTGCTTTATTCAAAAATTTGCTTACTTTCAGCGGCACATACTACAATCGCTATACTTATGATATTCTGGTAAGCCCAAGTTCAAGTGTCTCCAACGTCCTTGGATTTGATGTTGGTTTACAAAATTCGGGAAAACTTAGGAACACCGGTTGGGAATTTACACTGGGACACCAAAAGAAACTAAACGATTTTTCTTACAATGTAAACCTGAATTTCTCAACCCTTAGGAATAGAGTTATCGATTTGGGCGTCGGAAATATCAACCAGCCCAATGGACTAGTCGGCAATGGCTCGTCCCTATTTATTGGCTACCCAATTCAGGCTTACTACGGCTATCAAGTGGACGGTCTATTTATCGATGCCGCCGATATAGCCAATTGGGCCAATCAAACAAGCATCAACCCCAAGCCACAGCCCGGTGATATCCGTTACAAAGATATCAGCGGCCCCGACGGAATACCTGATGGCAAGGTAGACGCGACATATGACCGAAGCGTTATTGGATCACGCATCCCCAAATATACATACGGCATGAACATCGGAATTAACTATAAGGGATTTGATCTTGGCGTACTGCTCCAAGGAGTGAGCGGTGTAAAGGGTTTATTGGACAATTACGCTGGATTTGCACTGACACAGAACGGCAATATTCAACGCTGGCAGGCAGATGGCCGATGGACCGCAGCCAATCCGGATCGAAATGCCATATACCCAAGAATTGAACAGTTACCAAATACTGGGACTCCAAATACCTTGCTATCGGATTATTGGTTATTGGATGCAAGCTATTTACGGCTAAAGAATTTGCAATTGGGCTACGCCATTCCTAAGGGCATCCTTACTAAATGGAAATTGTCTGGCCTGCGGATCTACGCAAATGCAGAGAACCTATTTACGGCAAGCAATTACCGGAAAGGTTGGGATCCTGAAATCAATTCAAGTGGAGCCTACTACCCGATTATGCGCAACTTCACATTCGGCGTTAATCTTAGTTTCTAACCAATCAATACAAAAACATGATACGTATAACATATAAACATATAAAACTGGCTTTATGCATTGTTTTCGCATCTAGCCTAACCACCAGCTGCAAAAAACAGCTGGAGACCAATCCATTGGATAAGTTTGCAAACGAAACTTTTTGGACAAACGAAACCAATGCTAGGTTGGCGCTGACCGGCCTATACAAAGCTGAAATCCAGATGAACTCCCTCGCCGAATTCAGTCCCACAGATTGGTGGTCCTACAGCGGTCTTCTTTACCTGGAATTTGCTTCGGACAATGCCTACGATCGACGTGGAGATAATTCTGTTTTCAATAAGCTATCCGACGGCACGTTAACGAGTAACAACGGTATACTAGGTAATTATTGGACTCTATCCTATAAGAGAATTGCCCGAGCGAATTTCTTTCTTGAAAATATTGATAAAGCACCAATTTCAGCAGACCTTCTAACCCGGTTTAAAGCCGAAGCCCGGTTTATTCGTGCCTGCCAATACTTCTACCTATCGCAATACTGGGGCGATGCTCCTTTGGTGACAAAAACCTTGACACCCAATGAGGCGAATCAGGTTTCTAAAGCAAAAAAACAGGAATTGGTTACTTTTGTTGAACGCGAATTGACAGAAGCCGCAAACGACCTTCCTAGCTATGGTACATTAACAGCTGCTGAAAGGGGCCGCGCGAGCAAACAGGCGGCACTTGCTTTTCTGGGACGAATCCAACTGTCAGAAAAATCCTACGCCGAGGCCATCAAAAGCTACGAGCAGATCATCAATGCCAATGAAAACAGTATAGATCCCAATTATGCAGGTCTTTTTAACGGGGGGAATGAATCCAGTAAAGAGATAATTTTTGCCACACAGTACTTAGTTGATCTTGCAGGAAACGGTATGTTTCAGCATAATTTCCCGGCAATTGCGGGCGGCTGGCACTTACATTGTCCACTGGGTAGCCTTGTAGAAAGCTATGGCTTCAGCGACGGAACGGCTTTTTCCTACGATGATGCGCGCTATGATGCACAAAACATCAGCGAAAACCGTGATCCAAGACTGGGGTTCACCGTGATCACAAATGGCGATCGCTTCAAAAATTTAAAATATACCACGCACCCCGACTCCACATTGTCTATCGATCAGCTGACCACAACAAAACAGGCGACACGTACAGGCTACGGTTTACGCAAGTTTAATGACGAAGGTTTTAGCGGGAATTTACAGAACTCTGGCGCCGATGTTCCCATTGTCCGCTATGCAGAGGTGTTACTCAGCTACCTCGAAGCCAAACTCGAAAATGGAGATCCCATTACCAGCGACCTCTTGGACAAAACAATTAATACAGTCAGGCGACGTAGCAGTGTCAATATGCCTGCCGTTAATGTACAAAGCACCGCAGCTTTACGCGCAACGCTACGCAATGAAAGACGCGTTGAACTCGCATTGGAGGGCCTTCGCTATTGGGACCTATTGCGCTGGGGCATCGCAAAAGAGGTGCTTAAAGGTGATTTTTATGGTGCTCCTTTTCCAAATGCCAAGAATATCCGGATAAAAACAGGGGGGCAAAAAGATGCCTATAGCCGCTGGTATGTTACCACGAAGTCCTTTAGGGCCGGACAAGATGAGCACTGGCCAGTTCCACAGAGCGAAATAAATATCAATCCAAATTTAAAATAGTATATTGGGTACTGTCGACATCCGACAATACCTTTTAAATATCCGTCTATAACACGTTATAAAATGAAAAAGACCTTATCCCTTTCCATCCTACTTTCTGCAGGCCTGGTGATTATGCTGCCAAAGGCTTCTCTTTCTCAAAAAATAAGCAAACCTAATGTGATCTATATCTATGCAGACGACCTTGGTTTTGGAGATCTAAGCAGTTATGGTGCACAGCAAATCGAGACCCCAAACTTGGATAAGTTAGCCAAGAGTGGTACACGATTTACCAATGCGCATAGTTCTTCAGCGACTTGTACGCCTTCACGTTTTGCCCTGATGACCGGCACTTACCCCTGGCGTCAGGACGGGACTGGCGTCCTTCCCGGAGATGCCAAGCTGATCGTTCCAACGGATAAAATCACCCTGCCCAAAGTTTTTAAAAACGCGGGTTACACAACGGCCATCGTTGGCAAATGGCACATGGGGCTTGGTAACCAGGTAAAAAAAGACTGGAATGCAGCCATCAAACCAGGCCCGAATGATGTTGGTTTTGACTATTCTTTTATCTTTCCCGCCACTGCAGATCGCGTACCGACTGTATTTCTTGAAAATGGTCAGGTGATGGCTGCCGAAGCCAGTGATCCGATTCTGGTGGACTATGACAAAAAAGTTGGCAACGATCCCACGGGTAAGGAACATCCCGAATTACTCAAAATGCAATCCTCACCCGGACAAGGGCACAATCAGACCATTGTCAACGGAATTGGACGAATTGGTTATATGAGCGGAGGAAAACGTGCCAGATGGGTAGATGAAGAAGTATCCACCACATTTCTCCATAAAGCCCAAGATTTTATTTCACAGCATCAGGATAAACCTTTTTTTCTGTATTTCTGCCTAACAGAACCTCATGTACCACGTATGCCCGCCACACAGTTTAAAGGCAAAAGTAAACTGGGCTATCGCGGTGATGCCATTCTACAGCTTGATTGGACCGTCGGACAGATTCAGCAACAGCTCCAGTTATTGGGCCTCGACAAGAATACCATTGTTATTTTCAGCAGCGACAATGGCCCTGTACTTGATGATGGTTATGTGGATGGAGCGGTTGCCCAGCAAAATGGGCATCAAGCCGCTGGTCCACTCAGGGGTGGTAAATACAGTATTTTCGAAGGCGGAACACGGGTTCCATTTATTGTCAGTGGACAGGGTGTAGCCCAGGGAAAAGTTTCCGATGCACTGATCAGTCAGATCGACCTGCTCGCGACAAGTGCTCAGCTTGTCGGTGTCAACCTCCGCCCTGGTGAAGCAAAAGATAGCGAACCCCTTTTAAAAGCGTTGACCGGACAGGAGAATAAAGGTCGGGCCTCCATGGTTCAACATGCATATACCCTGGCTATTGTAAAGGACAACTGGAAATATATCGCGCCGAGTAAGGGCACCCCCTACATGAAGTTGACGGACACGGAGACCGGAAACCTGCCCGAAGATCAGTTGTATGATCTCAAAAATGATATTGGAGAGAAAAACAATGTCGCCGACCGATATCCTGAAAAAGTGGCCGAACTCAAGCAATTATTAGAAGCAGAACGTAAAAAATGAAAAGAATAACCGCACTTATCCTCATCCTCTTTGGATGGGGATACCTTTTTGCTCAGCAAAATTTTCCTGCGGGTCAAAAAGGACATGCTAAAAAACTCCCCAATATCATCTTTTTCTATGCGGATGATTTGGGTTATGCCGAGACTGAACCCTATGGGCAGCAACTCATCAAAACACCCAACCTACAAAAATTGGCACGGGAAGGGCTCCGTTTTATCAATCATTATACAAGTACACCCGTATGTGCCCCCGCACGTTGTATGCTTCTGACGGGTAAACATGCCGGGCAATCCTATATCCGGGGGAACTATGAACTGGGCGGTTTTGCGGATAGCTTGGAAGGCGGACAGATGCCACTGCCCGAAGGAACCTATACCATGGCACATATGTTCAAAAAAGCAGGTTATCGTACAGCTGCCATCGGAAAATGGGGTCTTGGGATGTACAACTCCACAGGAAGTCCAAACAAACAGGGCTTTGATTATTTCTTTGGCTACCTGGACCAGAAACAGGCGCACAATTATTATCCAAGTCACCTTTGGGAAAATGAAGAAAAATATCCCCTCCAAAACAAAGAAAAATTTGTCCATACACCACTCGATTCTACCCTAGCCACGGCAAAAGATTTTGAACAATTTGGTGGTCAGCAATATGCTCCGGAGCTCATGACGGAAAAGGCCCTCGCCTTTATCGATAAGAACCAGCATACCCCTTTTTTCTTATATCTTCCCTATACACTGCCTCATTTGTCCTTGCAGGTACCACAACCCTATATAGACCAGTATAAAGACCTTTTTGGTGACCGCCCCTATTATGGGCAGGATGGCTATACAGCAACCACACATCCCCGGGCCACTTACGCCGGTATGATTACCTACCTCGATGAGCAGGTCGGAAAAATCATGGCGCACATTAAATCATTGGGAATGGATGAAAACACCATCGTTCTCTTTTCAAGCGATAACGGGACCGGTTTTAATGGCGGAATAGACTATCGGTTCTTTAACAGTGTTGACTCACTCCGAGGGTTAAAGATGGACGTGTTTGAAGGTGGCATCAAAGTTCCACTGATCGTCAGATGGCCCAGACAGATCAAAGCCAATACTGAAACAGATCTTATCTCCGCACAGTATGACCTGATGGCAACCTTTGCCCAACTGATCCAACAGGATCCTGGAAATACCAATGGCCTTTCTTTGCTCCCTACCTGGCTAGGTCAAAAAGATCAAAAAAAACATCAGTACCTCTATTTCGAATATCCTGAAAAAGGTGGACAAGTTGCCATACGTAAAGGGCAGTGGAAAGCTGTCAAGCTTGGTCTGAAAAAAAATCCCAAAGCAGCATGGCAGCTGTACGACCTGGCGGCCGATCCTTGGGAGCAGGAAAACCTTGCGGACAAGCACCCGCAATTATTAAAGCACTTTGATGACATTGTCACGGTGGAACATAGGCCTGCCCATATTCAAGAATGGGAAATAATAGACAATAAGATGCAAAAAAAGTAACACGATATTCTATCTTTGTAATTGGATGCGAAAAAACTTGGCCTGTTGTTCTAAAAAGCACAACAAGCCAAGTTTTTTATGTAATTTAGTTGTGAGAATCCGTATTGGGAGTCTGACACTGCCATCTACCTATTAGAATGACAGCAAATACCGGTAACCAACAGCATGCTTCAGATAGATCTGCATATTAGCGCATTAAAAGAAGGGAATGAAACAGCTTTATGCTTCTTTATGGATCATTTTGGCCATGCACTCCGTTATTTTGCTTTTTCCTACCTCCGAAGTAAAACCGATGCTGAAGAAATTGTATCCGATATATTTATTAAATTATGGAACAATAGGCAGAAAGTTGAAAGCTATGAAAGCCTCAAAGCATTTCTCTATATTGCGACAAAGAATGCCTGTATTGACCTGAAAAGGTCTACCCGCTTCAAAATGCAGACCGAAGAACTGGATATTCTTCAACACATGTCTATTGCCGAAGATGATATTCTCAAAAAAATATTCCGTACCGAACTGACCGAATTACTGCTCTCCGAAATCAATATGCTGCCCAAACAACAAGCAGCAATATGCAAACTAAGCTTCTTAGAGGGACGGACCACTGCCGAAATCTGCGAAACCCTGAATACAAGTCCTTCCAATATCTATTATGCACGCTCCAAAGCCCTTCTTGCTTTAAAAGAACGATTCAAGTCAAAGAATTTTGAATACCTTTTTTTGATTTCAATGGCAGCACTACAGCTGTTCAAACCCTAATCTATTTAGACGAACGGAAAAGGTAAAATAAAAAACCTCATTACCAAATAGTTACCGAAGATATATAAAAGAAATACGTTTAATAAAAAAAAGCTTAGCATACGGTCGGGCGACCTGCTAAGCTTTTATAAATACCTCTTTGTAAGAGGCAATCAACCTAAACCTATGACAAAGATAGTGCTTCAAATGAAATAAACAAAAATTTTGTCATATTTTTTTTCAACTCCCATAAATTTGTTTTAACACTAGGATCACAGAAAGAATAGTAAGTGTACAATATACACTACAATCTTTTTGCAATTTTTACAGTCGGGTTTCTAAAATTACTCTGCCAGCATAGTTCCAAACACAGTATTTAACCAACACATTACTTATATTGATATCAAAATTTACTGTCATACCGGCGTATAATTTATATAAGGAAAAGAGGGTTTACTTTTATAATTTAGTACCTTTGGGCTAATCAAAATTTTAACACCATGTTTACTGGAATCATAGAAACTTTAGGGAAAATAGAAGATATTGAATTTGAAAAAAGCAACATCCATTTTTATGTAAGTTCCCCTATTTCGAATGAGCTGAAAATAGATCAAAGTGTAAGCCATAATGGTGTATGTTTGACAGTTGTTGGTCTGAACGATCATATTCACAAGGTAACAGCTATTGATGAAACCTTACAAAAGACCAATCTCGCTCAATTAAAAATCGGTGATTTGGTTAACCTAGAGCGTTGTACATTGGCAGGTGGAAGATTTGACGGACATATTGTGCAGGGCCATGTGGATCAGACGGCCATCTGCGTCCAAAAGAAAGATGAAAATGGAAGTTATGTTTTTACATTTCAATACGACTCCTCCAAACAGAATATCACAGTTGAAAAAGGATCCATTACAGTGAATGGAATAAGCTTGACCGTGGTGGATTCACAGGATGATCAATTTTCCGTAGCAATCATTCCATACACACTTGAACACACCAATCTCCAACAGGTCGAAGTAGGTACAACGGTCAACCTAGAATTTGATATCATTGGCAAATACGTCACAAAAATTATGGCTATGAGAGCTTAATATAGTAAACTTTACAGGTTTTATTCCAATATCCGCATCGTTAGAAACAGCAGTAGCATATCTATCCATACGGATATTGGATATTTTATAAACAAACTTATTCCAGGTAATGGCCTTGTCGGATCAGCAAAGCTCTATACTTGTTAAATACACTTGATTTAGAGACAAAGCCCATATACTTATTTTCTTCGCCAAGAACGGGCAATATCCAGGTGTCATCTTTGTTCATCTTGCCCATCACCACTTCCATGTTCTCGTTTATTCTGACCGTATCGTTCGGTTTCTGTGCTAGTTTTTCAAATGCGGTGTCCCGTCCTTCCACTTCACCCAATAAAACAGAAAATAGAAATTCACTGTAGAGAATGCCCATAAATTTGCCTTCATAATTGACTACCGGAAAAATATTGCGCTTACTATGAATAATATCGGACTGTCGGCTTTTAGGCGTTTCATCGGGACGCAAAATCACAAAATTGGTTTCCAGCACATATTTAATCCGCATCATGCTCAAAACAGACCGATCCTTATCCTCATAAGAAATCAGATCTCCGGATTCGGCCAATACCTTGGTATAGATCGAATGTTTGAGCACAGCACGGTTGATCAGGTAAGAAATTGAACATACCAACATCAATGGTACCATCAGTGTATAACCTCCGGTTACTTCCGCAATTAAGAAAATACCGGTTAATGGAGCATGCATGATGCCACTCAGGGCTCCGGCCATTCCGGCAACAACAAAGTTGGGCACATTGAGTTCGGCAATGCCAGTTAAGTTGATACCGTAGGAAAACGCAAATCCCAATAAACCACCCATGACTAAACTAGGACCAAATACGCCGCCATTACCACCACCATTTAATGTAAATAATGCTGCAAAAGATTTACCAAATAAGGTAAGAACGGTATACCCTAGTACCATTACGCCAATGTCTTTATAATCAGCAAACAGACTATTCTTGACAATCGCATTAAACTGCCCATTGAGAATCTGCTGTATCGTGATATATCCTTCCCCATAAAGCGCAGGAAATATAAAAATCATCAGGCCCAGCGCTACCCCACTTACCCATACCTTATTATAGGGATTTTTGATCTTGGCAAACCATTTGCCCACAGCGGTGGACACACGTGCAAAATAAACGGTATATAATCCCACTAATACAGCCATTAGCAAGTAAAATAAAAGGGAAGACACTTGCCAGTTTGAATTAAAGGTGCTAAACAAGGGCTCGCTATACAGGATCCGGGATACGACAGAGGCCAGGGCAGAGGAAATCAATAATGGGATAAATACCGGGATCGAAAACTCTGGCAGTAATATTTCAATTGCAAAAATCATCCCCGCCAGTGGGCTATTAAATGCTCCTGAAATCCCCGCTGCTGCCCCACAGGCCAGTAACATGGTCACCTCTTTATATTGTAATCCAAAAAAACGGGCCATATTGGACCCTATGGAAGACCCTCCAAGTGCCACTGGAGCCTCCAAACCACAAGATCCACCAAACCCAACCGTAATGGCTGAAGTGACCACCTGCGAATAAATATTGCTTGGATCCAAACGGCTCCCCTTTCGGCTAATGGCATAGATAATCGGCGTGATTCCATGCTCCATTTTTTTCCCTTTTAAAAACTTGCGCACAAAAAATACACTCAGCAGGATACCGATCAAGGGGAAGATTAAGTATACCGAGTATTTCACTTTCCAATCTACATCATCCTGTATGGTGGTCGCAATAAAATGAGTTAGTCGCTTTAATACAGAAGCCATGATACCACCGACAATTCCAACCAAAAAAGCCAAGAGAATAATAAAGTTTCTATTTGAAACCTTCTTCATTCGCCATTGATTGATCTGATCGATCTTCTTAAAAAAACGTTCGTTGAGATTTGCCATATCTTCTTACTGAAAGCTCAATACTTCCTTTTTCTTTTTTGTTTTGAACTTATCCGGTACAACGGATAGTATTTCTTTTTCCAACGCTTGAATCGCATGCCGCTTTACATAATTTTGCGTGGTGACTAAGGAAATTTCACGTACAGGTTCAGGCGATTTGAAATAACGTATCTTATCAAGCTGCTCATCCGCATAATCCCAAATGGATAGCTCCGGCAAAATTGTTATTCCATCATTGATGTCCACCATCCTTTTCAATGTTTCCACGCTACCTGTGTTATATTCGAAGCGGCCCGAAAGATCCTGATTATGTTTATGATGGCAAATGTTCAGTACCTGACCACGCATACAGTGCCCCTCATTGAGCAACCACAGCTTATCATCAGCAATATCATCTCCATGCAGTACTTTCTTGGAAAACAATGGGCTATTTTTCGAGATATATGCGACAAAATTCTCGTAGAATAACGGAGATTCCAAGATTCCCGGGTCATTCAAAGGAGTTGAAAGCACCCCACAATCCAATAGACCTACTTTCAATTCATGGACGATCCGTTCGGTGGTATATTCCCAGATCTGTAACTGTAGTTTGGGGTATTTCTCCATAAAGGATGTCAGGACATTAGGCAATAAATAGGGCGCAATTGTTGGGATTACCCCGACTTTCAGCGTACCTTCAATTTCGCCTTTCTTATCCTGCACAATCTCATTAATCTTTCTGCTTTCTGTTAACACCAGACGAGCCTGAAGAATAATTTTCTCTCCAATTTCTGTTGGAACAACTGGTTGACGGCTTCGATCAAAGATTTTGGCGCCTAAGGATTCTTCAAGTTTTTGTATTTGCATACTCAGGGTCGGTTGTGTCACAAAACATTTTTCAGCAGCAGCGACAAAACTGCGATATGTATCGACAGCAATAATATATTCCAGTTGGATTAAGGTCATGTTAACATCTTTAAAGCGCAAAATTACGAATACTCCGGTAAACCGGTGGCAAATCTGCAATATTTAACGCAGCGATCAATATTTCAGCCTAATTATTATACAATAAATACCTTGCCAAAAAGTCTGATTTATCCCCTATTATTACATTAGTTTACATAAAAGTCCCATTCATCGGAAAGCTTTTCTTAAATTTGAAATTTTACGATAGTTGACATATTTAAAACCATATGAAGTTTATCAATAGTACAACAGTTGCGCTAGCACTATTTTTATCCACTGTGAACGTCTCCAATAGTAAGGCCAATCCTGACGAGGGCATGTACCCGCTGAGTGAACTAAGCAGAGCTGGATTAAAAAAAGCTGGATTAAAGATCAGTGAAAAGGATATATATAATCCCGGTCAGGTGGGATTGGTAGATGCTCTGGTCCAAGTCAGTGGCTGCACAGGCTCCTTTGTTTCCAACCAGGGATTGATTATTACCAATCACCATTGTGCTTTTTCCGCTGTGCAGCTGGCGAGCACGGCAATCAACAATTACCTTAAAAATGGTTTTGTCGCACAAAATCAAGCGCAGGAAATTGAGGCTAAAGGATTGAAAATAAGGATTACAGACTCTTACGAAGATGTTTCCGCTAAGATCCTAAATGCGGTTGCCAACATCAGTGATCCTGTAGAACGCATCAACACGATCAAGCGCAAACAGCAAGAATTGGTGAAACAAGCTGAAAAGGAAGACCCGAGCATCAAAGCCGAAGTATCAGAGATGTTTATTGGAAAAAGCTATGTGCTGTTCCGCTATAAAACCATCGAAGATGTCCGCCTAGTCTATATTCCACGTCAAAATATCGGCGAATTTGGTGGTGAAACCGACAATTGGGTATGGCCACGTCATACCGGAGACTACTCTTTCCTCCGGGCCTATGTCAACAAAGACGGAAAGTCTGCACCATATTCCCAGGACAATGTCCCTTATCAGCCCAAAAAGCACCTGAAAGTCAATCCCAATGGGGTCAATGAAAATGACTTCACCTTTATCTTGGGATACCCTGGAAAAACATTCAGACACCGCCCCGCTCAATATATCAAGTATCAGCAGGACTATCTATTGCCGTATGTTTCCAACCTTTATGATTTCCAGAATAAGCAAATGGAAGAAGCTGGTAAAGATAATACGGATATCGCATTATCCTTGGCTACACGGATAAAGCGCAATGCCAATGTGCTTAAAAACTATCGCGGCAAACTTAAGGGTCTCCGGGGAATCGATCTGCTTACCACAAAAAAACAGGAAGACGAAGCCTTAGCCACATTTATTTTAAGTAAACCGGAACTTAAAGACAAGTATGGTAACCTATTAAATGACATCGCTGCTTATTATCAAGTGAGTGACCAAGATGCATTCAAAGAACTCTGGTTCAACAACATCTATAACAGTACCAGCTTACTAAAGGTGGCCCGCGATCTCCAGGTATTAAAAATAGCCTTGATGAAGGAAAAATCTACACCTGCGGCAAAGCAGCTCTTTGACAATAATGTCGCTCAACTTAAAGCCAGCCTCAAGGAAATTTATAAAAGCTACAACAAACAGGCTGATCAACGTATCCTTGGAAAAATGCTGAGTGATGCCGCTGCATTTCAGGGGAAAAATCAGATCGCATCCATCCAACAACTTCAGTTGAACAACGAAACGGCACAACACTATGCCACACAGATCATCAATAACAGCAAATTAGCTGATCAGGACTATGTATTAAATACTGTCTTGGCAGATGCCCATACACTCCAGCAGTTTGACGACAAATTATTAGATTTCCAAAACAGTCTGGATCAGGATATTGTTGTCTTCGCTGCTGAGCAACAGCGACGAGAAGGCGTACTAAATAAATTGATGGGCGATTATGTTGCTGTCAAAGAAATCTTTCAAGCCAAAAATTTCATTCCTGATGCTAATTCGACGTTGCGATTAACCTACGGCCACATCAAAGGTTACACACCTGCTGATGCTACTTACATGAAACCGTTTACGACGATCGAAGGAATTATCCAGAAAGGTAACCTTGGTCTGCCCGAATTCGATTACCCAAAAGAAATAAAGACGGCTTACCTGAATAAAAACTTTGGCCCCTATCTCAAAAAAGATTTAGGCTCCGTACCTGTCAATATACTCTATGATATGGACACCACAGGTGGAAATTCTGGCTCACCGATCATGAATGCAAACGGGGAATTAATTGGAGTCAACTTTGACCGTGCCTACGATGCCACAATCAATGATTTCGCTTGGAACGAAAGTTATAGCCGTTCCATCGGCGTAGACATCCGCTATGTCCTTTGGGTAGCAGACAAAATTGATAATGCACAATTTATCCTAAAAGAAATGGGCATTTAATACTGAACATTTCTACGGTCCGCATCCAGCAAAAAGGCAGCTGTAGCAATTGCTACAGCTGCCTTTTTTATAAATTTCCGCCATATACGGGATTGCTTTTTATGCTACAATAAGGGTTGGAGTGCATCTTTCAACCTGCCCAGGCCTTCTTCCAGGATTCTTCTTGGGCAGGCGATATTTAGCCGGATAAACTGGTCAGACTGCTTGCCATACATCGCACCGACATTCACCTGGAGATGGGCGTCCTGCAGCAACAATTGCCCAAGCTCCCGGCTTGAGCAATTCAAGGCTGTACAATCTACCCAGGCAAGATAAGTCCCTTCCAAGGCAGTGAGTCCCAAAGCGGGTAAATGTGTAGCCAGGTAATGTTTTAAATAACTATAGTTGTCATGTATATAAGACAGGGCTTGCTGCAGCCACTCCTCACCTTCTTGGTAGGCAGTAATCAGTCCTGTTATCGCAAAGGGACTGATACTGGAAATTTCATTGACTAAAAAAGCTTCCTGTACTTTCTTATTTAGATCGGGGTCTGCTGCAATGACTGTCGCCACCTGCAGTCCAGCCAGGTTAAAGGTCTTACTGGGAGCAATACAGGTAATGGAATTGGCCAGGAATTCCGGGCTGATGGTCCCAAAAGGTATATGTTTGTATCCTTCAAACACCAAGTCACAATGAATTTCATCAGAGACAACCTTAACACCATGTTTCAAGCAAATCCCACCAAGACGTTCCAGCTCTGCTCTGGTCCATACCCTTCCTGCCGGATTATGTGGACTGCATAAGATAAAGAGCTTCACTTTGGCATCACTTGCTTTGGCTTCAAAATCATCGAAATCGATCGTGTACTTCCCATCCTTATAAATCAAATCATTGGAAACCACCTCGCATTGATTACGTTCTATAGACGAAAAAAAACAGTGGTAAACAGGTTCCTGTATCAATACTTTATCGCCTGCCACGGTAAAAGCCTTAATGATGGCTGACAATGCCGGTACTACCCCCAGAACGGGCAGTAACCATTTAGGCTGCAGATCAAACCCATGTCTTCGTTTTGACCAGGCTATCACCGCTTGATAAAAAGTATCCGGAACCTTCGCATAACCATATATGCCATGTGCAACACGCTGCATGAGCGCATCAACAATAGGTTGTGCGGCAGGAAAGTCCATGTCAGCAACCCACAAAGGGATTAAATCCTTCAGCTCCTGTTGGTTCCATTTTACCGAATCAGTGCCCTGTCTGGGAATAATTTTGTCGAAATTATAGATCATAAAGCAAGTTAATTAAAATCCAAGACCATTTCCAATAAAACCATTGGGAATTTCTCCCCAGCCAAAAGCTCCTGTTCCCCCAAACTGAACTTTTTCATGTTCTCCCCCGACCTGTATAACAACAATGTTCTCGTAAAATAGACAGAGACAAAAACAAAGAGAAAGAGTATCTTTACAGAAAACACAGCACGATGTCTGACAACAATTTTTCAATAAAAGATAGATTGCGCAGTTTTCGTTACGCCTGGAATGGCTTGAAGATTGCCTGGAAAGAAGAACATAATTTCAGAGTGCACCTGATGGCAGCATGCTTAGCTATTGTATGCGGTTTCCTGTTAACGGTAAGTCATTATGAATGGTTGGCCATTATTTTTTCCATCGGTTTTGTTTTTGTCTGTGAACTGTTGAATACAGCATTGGAAAATCTCGCCGATTTTGTTTGTCCCGAACGTCATCCCCGTATAAAAAGAGTTAAAGATATTGCCGCCGCCGCCGTTATGCTCAGCAGCATCACTGCACTTCTGATCGGGGCAATCATCTTTATCCCTAAGATCATTTCCTATTTCACTCCATCAGTCTCTCACATTTTCTAGTACAAATTTTTCGTCATAAACCAGCTTATCGGGCTCAACAAAAGACATTTTCCCACCCTTTTCTTCCACCGGTCCATATCCTTCAATCGCCCGGTCTTGAGCTAATTTAAAAGCAACCTGCCGGACAGACTGCAAGCCCTCTGATGAAAAAGTATAATCGGCCAATAGAACACTGTCTTTCAGTACGCCAGCAATTCGGCCCGTATTCCGGTCTTTTTCTTTCCAGGCATAGGTCAGATCCCCCTCTACTTTGCCCGCTTTCACTTCGATTGTTAATGATATCGTATCCCCATTTTTCAGGTATTGATAGCTTTTCTCCCCCTCAAGCATATAGCTGCTGTCCGTAGTGACATCATCACCGACCGTACTTTCTTTTGCTGCGGTTGTCACTGAGGCCTGTTTTTTCTCGCCCTGATTGCAGGCGGTCACACCGATCAATGCCAATATTCCGAGATTAAGTATTTTCATCTGTCCAATTTTTGTTTGTATAATGAATAGCAATCAGCAAAGCTTATTGTTTTAAAATAACTAACATTTAATATTTAAAGCTAAAAAAAACAAAAAGTCGCTAAATATTGTTTATAAGTTTAGATAACGGTAATATATTAAAAATAAACAATTTAGTAACAATAAAATTATCCGGCCTTTATTGCAATGCTAATTTTTATTAGTAAATTGTACACTATAAAATTCAAGAATTCTTAACCAATATTAGTATGAAAGATGTAAGCTTTAAGAAATTTGACAGTGGGTCTACCTCACTCACAAAATTATCCATTGAGACTGACTTGGCTATTATTGTTAAAGAGACTGTGTCTGTTTCCACGGAATCCAAACTGGAAAAACTTCGCCGCTGTAAAGAAGAATTACTGAAGAGCCTATGGTTTGTTCAGCGTCAATGCTGATCGATAGGCAGCTTTTGCAATCAGCACCAACTACCTAACGACTCAATTATTATTTCAAGGTATTATTCTCCAACAAAGCAGTCTCTCCAAACCACAAATTTGGAGAGACTGCTTTGTTAGGGTATGTTGTTTTTATTTATTACCCGCGCAGATTGTTATTACCGCCAGGCTATATTATAATGATTTTAAATGTTTATAATTGGATTTAATGGTATCCCACACTTCTTCAAAATTCCCCGAAAGCATCAGTTTTGCCATACTTTCGGTCATACCTTTCATCTGGCTGAACGATATCTTTGGTGGCATGGCCAAGGCATTGGGATTGGTATAAATATCCACCAGTACAGGTTCATCCGTGATGGCAAGTGCCTTGCTAATAACTTCATCGGTCTCCTCGGGCTGGGTTAGGGTAAATGCCCGGATTCCCATGGCCTGGGCAACCATTGCAAAGTCCGGATTAACCATATTCGTTTCCTGGTCTTTAAGTCCAGACACCTGCATTTCTAGCTTCACCATACCCAGTGCACGGTTGTTAAAGACAAACAGCTTAATCGGCAAGTTATATTGCTTTATTGTCGCCAGATCTCCCAACAGCATAGAGAGTCCCCCATCGCCACAAAAAGCGATGATCTGCCGGTCAGGGCAGGTCAGCGCTGCCCCAATGGCCATAGGCATGGCGTTTGCCATTGATCCATGATTAAAAGACCCCAGCATCTTACGGTCCCGGCGCTGATTGATATACCGTGCCCCCCAAACACAGGACATTCCGGTATCAACCAAAAAAATAGCATCATCACTGGCCTTATGATCAATGGTATGGGCGACAAACTCTGGTTGAATAGCATATTCACTGCCAGCGTCATTGACATAAATCATCAGATCTTCTTTTACTTTTTCATATGCATCAAGCTGTTTGTGCAGAAAACTTGCATCTGTCCGGGCTTCTACAAATGGTAACACGCTTTTTAAGGTATGTTCAATATCACCAACCAGACCGTAATCCACCATCGACCGCCTTCCCAACTTCTCGCCATCAATATCAATCTGTACAATAGTTTTGTCGGTCGGTATAAAATCTTTATATGGAAAATCGGTCCCCAGTAACAGGATGAGATCGGACTGATGCATGCTCTGAAATGCAGAAGCTGTGCCCAATAATCCAGTCATGCCTATTTCGTTGGGATTATCCCGCTGGATATCGAGTTTTGCCTTAAAGGAATAGCCCACGGGGGCATAAATCTTCTGGGAGAGTTCTACGATTTGCTTTTGTGCATTCTTTGCCCCCACACCGCAAAATAAAGTCACTTTGTTGGCTTCATTAATATATTGTGCCAAATGTCCGATCTCCATTTCTGAAGGCCGTATTTGAGGCTGTGTAAAAAATACTTTAGAAGAAGTATTCATCTTGACGGCTTCCATTTCTGAGACATCACCTGGCAAGCCGATCACGGCTACATCACGCTTTGATATCGCCTGCTGGATTGCATTTTGAACCATACGCTGCACTTGTTCCGGTCGGGTGATCATCTGGTTATAACAGGAACAGTCATCAAAGAGTTTGACCGGGTTTGTTTCCTGAAAGTAATCGGTACCAAATTCATAAGTAGCACAGGTGGAAGCTATCACCAGCATGGGGACACGTGTTTTATGCGCCTCATAAACTCCATTGATCAAATGCACATGCCCAGGCCCACTGCTCCCGGCACAACAGGCTATCCCATGCAAATCTGCTTCAGCGGTGGCGGCAAACGCACCGACTTCCTCATGCCGGACATGGATCCATTGCATTGTCCCCTCCTCGTGAACCGCCTCGTTGAAAAAATTCAAACTGTCTCCTGTTACTGCATAAATACGCTTGATTCCCGCATCCTTTAAAATACCTACAATCTGGTGTGCTACATTTTTCATATTTATCATGATGGTTTTAAGTAGTCGATACTGCGACAACATCCTGATCATGTCATCGCTTCTTTATAACAACAATGATGTGCAGCAATGGTTTTGATTTTAAAGATTCAGCACTTTCCGTGACACCTTGTACAGGATCAGCGTTTTGTGGTCCCACCAACAGCAGAACTTACCCGAAGAGAAGAGTAGAATAAAAAAAGCTATACCTGGTGACATGGTATAGCTTTTCTATGCATCAATTGCATTTATTATTTATTTAAGCTGCTTGGACAGCTCATTCACAAAGGCTTTTGCATCATTCAGATCCTTGTTCCAGTCTGCATAACGCTTGGCGGTATTCAACTTAGCTATTTTTGCATTGAGCTTTGTCAAGTTAGCCTGATCATTTGCAGCTGTTAACTTTGTTTTAAGAATCCCTACTTTGGTATAATCCTGGATGCCTTCCAACATGCGTTCATAACGGATGGAGCTTCTTCCCTGCGGATAGACAATATAAGTATCTCCTGCTGGCCATGTGCGGAACCTGGAATCCCTTAATGGATCTTCTACCCATGAATTGAATGCCCAGCGTAAGGCGCCATCAAACCCCGCTGCCAATGCATACCAAGCCATGTAAGTAGATTCTGCTGGCTCCGAAAATGTAAATTGATTCGGAAATTCGTCTGAACAACAGACATAAAATGTCGTGATATATCCCTTTTTACGTCTATCGATCAAATCCTTATGATCAAATGGATCCCCTGCTGCAACACTGATGTCCGTGCTTTTGTGATAGCGTTGGTAGCTTTTATGATTATCGGCAAAGGCAACCCCAAATTCAGGGGCCACACGTTCCAATAATGCCACTGCTGGATCCATTTCTTCGCGGGCCCGTTCATCCATGGCAATATTGGTAATTTTCAACCATCCCTTGCTGCTGACATGCTTGCTGAAATCCTTCAGGAAAGGCGTCCATAATTCTTCAAATACAGGTGTTCCGGGCTTGGCAACGACGTTGACCTGTTCGTTCTTGCGCTCATCGAAATAATGAACCTCATTGTTCCAGGGCAGTAGTGAGTAACAGTTGATCTGTTTATTGATTCCCAGATCCATCATAAACTGAACCCATTTGTCAAAAACGGTATAATCATAGGTCCAGGTTCCGTCTTTTCCTTTCTTCCAAGTGATCATATCTGCATAAGGGTCGTAAGTCTGTACATTCCAGGCATCCTTATTCAGCGTGGTGGTAATGACCTTTTGTCCAGCTGCTGCCAGCTGTTTCATTGTTGGTTTCAATGCTTCAAAATGCTCATCGCTCCACATTTTAACCTGATTGACACGGGCTACAGCTGATGGATGTTGCCATTGGTCCAGGTGGTAAGTCCACTGTGAGGATGGGGGCAATACATGGTTCTGTACATGGACAGTAAGTTGCAACTGCCCTTGTACTTGGCCATTCTGTTGGACAGAGATAACCGTTTTATAAGCTCCTGCGGCTGCTTCGGCCGGCACTTTCACCGTAATCCATACGGGGCGTACTTTCTTTGCTTCAAGATCATAGCTTTTTAGATCGTCGAGCATATCGGCCGACAGGGATGCTTTAAAGTCTTCAGGCTTACGATGTCCACAGCCACTCGCAAACTCATCCGTCATGACATAACGCACAAACCGGGCCTGTACCGCGTCAGCCCCCATGGATGTACCCGCCTCTGTCTTAAGCTCTCCAGGTGTGACCACCACATCGGCCAGTTGCGCATTTGTCCAGAGAAGTATCTGTGCCGAAACCTGCTCGCCTTTCCAGGCTTCCAGGGTGGCATGCTGCTGTACAGTCAAGTTGGGGTTTACCGATTTTGGATAACGTTTGTCGATCGATACAAAGGAGGCATGCAAACCTGCCTTAACATTGGACCAATCGGAAAGCGTATCCTTCGTCGGATCAGCCAGCTCAGTGAAAGTCGTTCCAAGATCATAGCGTTGCTGGGAATAACCTTGCTGACTGCCGCAAAATAACATGCATGCAAGTGCAAGAGTAGAATAAATAGTAGTTTTAGGCATAACAGTTGTAATTATCAAAATTTTAGGAAGTCGCTTGCAGCCTATAGACACATATCGTGCTGCAGGTTTTGAAGCCTATAAGCATAAGCAACAAAAAAAGCAAACAAGTTCTGTTTGCCTTAAAAATACTAAATTTTTGTTTATCTCTACTTAACTTTGTTCAAAAATTTCAGAAAGTGAACGATATAACTCGGGATGGTTCAATTTAAATTTCTCAGGATTTTCAAAAAAATACTCAGATGCCACAGCAAAAAATTCTGCCGGACTAGTCATGCCATAGGCATCAATATCCGATTTATTCGCTTTTATTTTATTGATTTCTTCCCGGATCAAATTCATAAATGGAATGACTCCCGTTTTATCCAATAAGTTTTCGGGGATACCATCAACAGTACCATCAGTTTTGTCAATAAGATGCACAAATTCATGGATTGCTGTGTTGTGACCATCACCTGCATTTTTGAATCCATATGCTAATGCTGACTTGGATAGGATCATTTGGCCGTTCATCGCCCCTTCCCCTACCATTCCCATGATATTCCGGTCTGCATGCCCCTCAAATTGATAGGTTGAATTAAATTGGGAAGGATACACCATGATATTGGTCAGGTTAGGATAGGTCCAGTTCTTAAACGCAAAGATGGGAATAATGGCACTCGCAGCAATCATCATATAATCTTTCAGCTCGATCTCCACGCCGACGCCTTCAATTTTCACTGTATCCAGGAATTTCAGACAGCGCATTTCAAACTCTTGTTTGTCCTGGCCGGACAACTGACGATAATAAGCAACTTCCTCTTCCAGGATCTCCTTACCTTGATCGCTCAGGACCCGTTTGATCGTCTTGCTATTTTTGGCGGTACGATTTAACAGGTAATAAACAACGTAAATGGTAACTGGTATGAGCAGTATAATAAAAACCTTTCCTAACATATTATTTTATCTTTATCCAACGCGGATCTCTGGCTTGCAAATTACGTAAAAAGCCTTTAAAATGGGATGTTCCAAATAAGATTAATATTTTTTGCTGCGGTGCATCTGCGACAAGGGAAGCGAGGTTTTCCTCTCTTTTCCGCATGACAAATTCTTTATCGAATCTATTCTTGAGCGAGGCCTTTATGGGTTTACATCCATAAGGTTCATTCAACGGTGTATCATAATCACAGGGCTCCAGTTTTATCTCCCCATACAGATATTCAAAATCGTCAAGCAGTCTATTTTTAGGAATGTCAGCCTTGACTGCCGTTTCATAATTGACCAAGAAGAAAGAATAGTCCGGCTGACTGATGATGCGTTGCCCCAATTTTCTGTACATCGGGGCCCTCAGAATCCGGCTCGTGTCTCCCGGTGTCTCGATACACTGCTGCAGCCCCAGCCTGTTGCCCGTCAATTTCCTGAACTTTCGGTCATATAAATCTCGCTCGGCAGCACTGTCCACTTGATAAGCGATACTTTCATAAAAAACAACATACCCAGCTTTTTGAAGAGAATCTACAGCATGCTGTATCTGATCGTAATATACACGGGTCCCCAAGTGACGCATCGGGATATAGAGCACGCTTCGTGCTCCGTTACGGAGTTCAAACTTCCTGGAGGCATCACGGAGCACTCCCGTGCTCTGCACCAACAATGAGGTATCGCAGCCACTAAAAGTTATTACGGCGAAAAAAAGGAAGATAATTTGTCTCAACTGCATACTATTTATTGTTATTACTTGCTTTCAAACAGCAAGACACGGTTACAGCCCCCCGCTTACTGTTGGCTTTATAGCCTCGGCCATGGAGTGGTCATATACCTATGATGTTTTATTAAAATAACATGCAATAATAACAATATATTATCTTCCTTGTTCAATAAATTTAAACCGTCGCCAATCCAATTGTAGTCCCATTCGGAATAACGGCGTTTTTCTTGATGACGACGATACCATCACAAACGGTATAGGTCTGATGATTGGCATTCAACAAATGTGGTCCGCCATTGATCCGCACATCATTTCCGATACGGCAGTTCTTATCCAGAATCGCATTTTCAATATAACAGCGTTCACCCACGCCCACCACAGGTATATTTTTTCTCTTCGCCTCATCCATATCGGTAAAATCCTCGTAATAATCCGATCCCATCATATAGGTTCCACGGATCACTGAACCAATCCCGATACGGGACCGCACCCCGATCACCGAACGGTCCACCTTATCTGCTTGTATAATACACCCATCCGAAATAACGGAATTGATCAGGGTAGTTCCTGAAATCTTGGATGGAGGCAACATACGTGGCCGTGTGAATACTGTATTTTTATCAAATAAGTTAAAAGCAGGAATATTATCTGTCAGTCCGATATTGGCCTCATAGAATGAGCCTATCGTACCGATGTCGGTCCAATACCCTTCATATTGATAGCTGAGAACATTGACCTGTTCAATCGCATCTGGAATAATCTCTTTTCCAAAGTCCATCCCCTTATTTTCTTCCAATAAGCGTTTCAGCACGCCTTTAGTAAATACATAAATTCCCATTGATGCGAGATATTCTCGCCCTTGCGCTTTTAAATGATCATTGACTTCAGAATTCCAGTCTGCCAATTGTTCACTATTGGGCTTCTCAATAAAGGAGTGGATATGATTATTCTCATCCGACTTAAGGATACCAAAGCCCGTTGCATCCTTGGCATTTACAGGAATGGTGGCAACGCTTAAATCGCCCTCATTTTGCACGTGAAAGTCAACTAATGCATCAAAGTCCATTTGATAAAGTTGGTCTCCAGATAAAATCAGCACATATTCATAGTCAATACTCGCCAGTTTGCGGAATGACCTGCGAACAGCATCCGCTGTGCCCTCAAACCACTTATCACCATCATTGGTCTGTTCAGCAGCCAAAATATCGACAAAGCCTTTGCTAAAAATGCTGAAGTTGTAGGTATTCTTTATATGCGAATTTAGCGACGATGAATTGAACTGTGTCAATACAAAAATCTTATTAAAACCCGAATTGAGGCAATTCGAGATTGGAATATCCACCAAACGATATTTCCCGGCAATGGGAACTGCCGGTTTAGACCTTTGGTCGGTCAGCGGGTACAGACGGGAACCCCTTCCTCCGCCCAAGACAATAGCTACTACATTGTGACGTGACATATCAAACTAAATTAATTGGTTGTATAGACTAATATATTTCGCTGCGGATTTGTCCCAAGAAAAATCCAGATTCATTATTCTGTGCTGATTACCTTCAAACTCCGTTTTATTTTCATAAAATTGGAGACTCCGACCAATCGCTGACCTGATGTCAGTAATATCCAACGTCTCAAAACCTACCCCATAACCATCTTTCTGCAGATCAATAACGGTATCTTTCAGGCCACCAACCTGATGTACAATCGGTAAGGTACCGTATTTCATGGCATAAAGCTGATTAAGTCCACATGGTTCAACACGAGAGGGCATCAAGAGAAAATCAGCACTGGCATAGAGCCAATGCGCAAGCTTCTCATCATAACCAAAAAACACATCAAAATTTTCGATTCCATGGTCTATAAGCGCTTTTATCGCTGACTGGATGGCCGGATCTCCGGCGCCCAATATAAATATACTCAATCGGTTCGGATCATTTGCCGTCAGGCTAGAAACGATATCCGGCAATAAATCAGCCCCTTTCTCTGTCGCAAAACGACCGATAAAGACAAGCAAGGGAAGGTCAGGATCAATTTTGTACTGTTGCGCCAAGGCCCTCTTATTTTTCAGTTTACCCTCAAAAGCATTTGCAGGTCCATAATTCCCGGCCAGTGTATAATCTGTTTGTGGGTCCCAGATTTCCCAGTCTATTCCATTGACAATGCCCCATGATTTATTCCGCTCATCATAAAACAGCTGCTGCAGTCCATTGGCTTCTACATAAAGTTCTTCCAGGTATCCTTCAGATACAGTTGTATAAGCATCACAGCATTTGATCAATACCGCAAGCGGATTGATGACACCGTCCCAGTCCAACAAGCCCCATTTCCAGCTATCAAAACCAGGCAATAAAATCGCTTTACTCCAATGGGTCCAGCCCTGATACTGACCGTTGTGAACCGTGGCCACGGTTTTGACATCTGCCAGAAAATTATATTCATTACTATATTTCATCAGAAAAGGCATCAGGCCTACATGATGATCGTGGCAATGGACAAGGTCAGGAATGATCATTTCCTGCTTAAACCAATGCAGTATAGCATGTTGAAATGCGATAAACTGCTCCCCCTCATCTGGATAGCAATAGACTTCCTGCCGATCTAATTTACCCGGTATTTTGATGAGATAAAGGTCAAAACCGAGTGTATTGTTTTCTTCATGATATACGCTATAGTTCAATAATTCGGATCCCTGGTAAAAAGTTCCTTCATGAATGACGCTAAACTTGTGATCTCTGACAAATGGCCGGTCATACCAGGGCATAATGACTCCGGCATCCACCCCCAGTTTGGTCTGATATTTTGGCAGGGCCCCAACCACGTCGGCCAGGCCACCAACCTTGGCCACAGGATAGCATTCGACACTTAAATGAAATACTTTCATCAGAATAGGTTATTGTTCATTATTTAATATTATTTGTTCATTATCAACACGCATGCATCTTGCGGCAGCTACTTTTTGACATTTCTACCTTTTTCTTCCTAGAATATATCCGCCCAATGGTGGAAGATGCAATTGTGCAGATTGCGTTTGGTTCATCCAATAAAGCGGTTCACTACGGATGAGCGGACTGCTTACCCCAGAACCAAAATATTGATGATCGTCCGCATTCAGAATTACATCCCACTCACCCGCGTAGGGTAGTCCAATGCGAAAATGCTCACGGACAACAGGAGTTAAATTAAGCACCACCACCGTGTCCTCCCAAGCGTCGAATCCTTTACGCCAGTACACCAGGATTGAATTTTCACGGTCCCCAGCCTCTATCCATTCAAATCCTGAAGCATCAAAGGCTTTTTGATAAAGGCTAGGCTGCGTCCGATACACGGCATTCAGATCGGCGATAAATCTTTTCACGCCTTGATGCGGCGCAAAGTCCAACAGGTGCCAATCCAATGACTGGTTGACATTCCATTCCGAAGTTTGCCCGAACTCGCCCCCCATAAATAACAATTTTGTTCCTGAAAAGGTATACATGAACAGATATAACGTTCGGAGGTTTGCAAACTTCTGCCATTCATCCCCGGGCATCTTATATATCAGGGGCTTCTTCCCATAAACCACCTCATCATGAGACAGGGGTAGCATAAAATTCTCATGGAAAGCATATACAGTGGCAAATGTCAATCGGTCATGATGATACTTTCTATTGACCGGATCCTCTTTAAAGTAGTCCAATGTATCATGCATCCATCCCATCATCCATTTCATGCCAAATCCCAATCCTCCCGTATAGGTAGGTCTGCTCACACCCGGCCAGGAAGTGGACTCTTCGGCAATGGTCTGCACATCCGGGAAATAGCTGTATACCGCTTCATTAAGTTCTTTCAAGAACTGCACAGCTTCAAGATTTTCGTTGCCACCAAATTCATTTGCAATCCATTCCCCATCCTTTCTGCTATAATCCAGATATAACATGGAGGCCACCGCATCAACCCGGAGTCCATCAATATGAAAACGGTCCAACCAATAAAAAGCATTGCTGATCAAAAAAGAACGGACTTCGTTACGGCCATAATTGAATATGTAAGATTGCCAGTCCGGATGAAAACCTTTGCGTGGGTCCTCATGCTCATACAGACTCGTTCCGTCGAAACGATAAAGGCCATGCGCATCGCCTGGAAAGTGCGAAGGCACCCAATCCAGTAATACGCCAATGCCCGCAGCATGGAGGGCTTCGATCAGGTACATCAAATCCTGGGCAGACCCATAACGTGAGCTTGCGGCAAAATATCCAGTTATCTGATACCCCCAAGAAGGATAGTAAGGATGTTCCATCAATGGCATAAATTCGACATGGGTGAAGTTCATCTCTTTGACATAGGACACCAGCTGCGAGGCAATCTCCCTATAGCTCAGTAGGGTTTCAGGACTTTCCGGATCCCTGGACCAGGATCCCAAATGTACTTCATAGACTGACCAGGGTTGATCCAGTCTATTTTTCAGCGCACGTTCCTTCATCCAGGCAGCATCTTGCCATTCATACCAGGTAGAATGAACGATGGACGCTGTCTTTGGAGCCACTTCCCATTGAAAGGCAAAAGGATCCCCCTTCTCGAGTATTTCGCCCGATGCTGCAAGAATACAATATTTATAAGTTTCACCATTGGCAAGCCCTGGGATAAACCCTTCCCAAATGCCACTTCCATCCCAACGGACATTTAAGGAATGGCTCCCTTTGTCCCAGAAGTTAAAATCCCCGGTTACGGCAACAGATTTTGCATTTGGAGCCCAAACCGCAAAATAAACACCTTTTTCACCACGGACTTCCAGTTCGTGTGAACCAAATTTCTCATACAATTTGAAGTGCTTGCCCGATTGGAATAGCGCAACATCAAATTCAGTAAAAAGACTATGCGGAATTACTTGATTGCCCATGTTTAGCCTTCAATCAATATGTTGTCAAATTCACGTGCGACATTTACCCAATATCGCCCCTGTTCATCTTGTTGTATTCTCGTCTCGACACCATCTGTCTTCACTTTTTTGACAGCGAACGGTAGTCCTATTAATTGCAATTTATACTCCTCATAACGCTCCGTAAACAGTCCATCCCTGGTCTGTTTGATAGAAAGCGAATCTTTCAGCCCTGAAACTGTAAAGCATTTTTCCAAATAGATATCCTGCTCATAAGCAAAGGTATCTCCATGATCAGAATAAACATAGGAACGCTGCACTCCTTCTGAAAAGTAAACATTGAGCTGAAGCTCTTCAATCTTCTTTTCACCAGTATATTGCATCACAGGATATTCGGGAATAACTGCCCCACCACGAATGAACATGGGCATTTCATCCAGTGGTGTATTTATTGTATGTTCCTTTCCGCCAACATAAATGTCATTCGTAAAATAATAATACCAGTTACCCTCAGGAAGATAGACGATCTTACTTTTCTGTCCCGGTTGTAGTACTGGTGACACGAGTATCTTGTCCCCAAAGCAGAACTCTTCTTCGCGTTGCCAGTTGGTGGCAATATGCTGTTCAACCATGGAAATAGGTCGTAATATGGGGTAACCATACTTTGTCTGCTCCCAGAAACAGGTATAAATATAAGGCAGGAGTTTATAGCGCAGTTCAATGAATTTTTTATTGATCTTTTCCCACTCTTCACCAAAACTCCAGGGTTCACGGTCACGGGTATCACCTGCAGAATGGACCCGCATAAATGGAGAGAAAACACCAAATTGCATCCATCGGGTAAACAGTTCACCATCAGGTTCACCGGTAAATCCGCCGATATCCGTTCCGCAGAAAGACATTCCGGAAGTAGATAGACGTTGCAACTGCAAGGTACCTAATTTAAGATGTTCCCAGCTGGCCAGATTGTCGCCAGTCCAAACCGAGGAATAACGTTGTGTCCCTGCATATGCAGCCCTGGTAATGGTAAAAGGTCTTTTATTTTTATATAATTTCTTCAGACCATCATAGGTGGCTCTTACCATCTGCATGCCATAGATATTATGTGCTTTACGATGTGATCCACGGTGCCCGTCAAACTGGTGCCTGACGTCATCCGGAAACGTTCCCCGTCCAAAAACAGCAGGTTCGTTCATATCATTCCAAAATCCAGCGACACCATCCTCCACTAAACCCTGGTACAATGTACCCCACCATTGACGCACCTCCGGATTTGTAAAATCCGGAAACTGACAACGCCCTGGCCACACGAAGCCCTCCATAAAATAATCATCTCCCCGGCGGCAGAAATACTTATTTTCCTTTCCTTCTCTAAAGACCCAGTAATTTTCATCCACTTTAATGCCCGGGTCGATCATCACGACAGTCTTAAAACCTTCATTGGCCAAGTCACTGATCATCTTTTTGGGGTTTGGAAAATATTGCTTGTTCCAGGTAAAACAGCGGTACCCTTCCATGTAATCTATATCCAGGTAAATGGCATCACAAGGAATCTGTCTTTTTCTGAATTCATCAGCAACTTTGCGGACATTGGCCTCGGGGTAATAGCTCCAACGACATTGGTGATAGCCGATAGCCCATAATGGCGGCAAATAGTGTGTACCAGTCAATGTATGGTACCTTCGGATGACATCCAGTATATGCGGTCCATGGATGTAATAGTACTGCAATTCGCCTCCTTCAGACCAGAAACTGGTTTTCCCCGGATCTTCGGCAGCAAAGTCAAAATAGGTCTTAAAGGTGTTGTCAAAGAAAATACCGTAAGCTTCGCCATCTTTCAGGCCAATATAGAAAGGTATCGTTTTATAAAGCGGATCCTGATCATAAGCAAAAGCATAGGTATCTGAATTCCAATTTTTGAGGCGTTTGCCCCTCAGGTTCAATTTAGTCGCCTTATCCCCCAGCCCGTAAAAAGCCTCATTCTCAAAAGCCACCTTCGTGCTGTACACATAGTATCCTCCAAAATCTGGATTCTCCTCCCAGTGCATGGGCGCCAAATCGGCATTAAATAAGTTTCCTGCCCGGTCTAAAAAGGAAATCAAAAAATTCTGTTTACTGATCCGGCAGGAAATGGTGTTGGTATGCACCAGATAATGGTCGGTTTCTTCTTTGCATTCGTGTATGCTCACACGGTGATCTTTTTTGGCCAGGGCATAAGAGAAATCCTCCAGGAATGTTCCATGCGGTGCCAGGCGGACACGAACAATCTCATCCGTCACGATCTTGATCTCAACTTTGGCCTTGCCATCTGAAAAAAAGTATGATTTATCGTTTTGATTGTGTGCAACAACAGCTTCAAGGTATTTTTTTTCAATTTTAGGCAAATCCAGTACTGGATTATTCACATGATGCATACTTTCCAAAGTAGCATCTTTTTCTTCCTGAGGTAGTGTGGTCTGATTTAGGTTATCGTCTTCAAGCATAGCTGTCATACATTAAAAGTTTCGAAGGTTTAATTCCTCTTTAAGTTATGAAATATATCTTGTGTCAACAACAAAACACAAAAAAAATCCTCCCCAATTTTATGGGCAGGATTTTCAATATCATCAATGCGATACAATGATTATTTGATAAAATGAGCACGGAGCATCCAAGCCATTTTTTCATGTTTTTCCAATAGACCAACCAAAAAATCTTCAGTACCATTATCCGCTGTGCCTTCGACTACAGCAATATCTCCACGAATCGACATCGCAATAGCTTCGTGATCAGCAAGCAATTCCTTATAATAAGATTGACTATCTGTTTTCTCGGAGGTCGATTCTGTCAACCGTGTTAATTTCAGATATTTATCTAATGTACCCACAGCATAGTGCCCTAAAGTCCGAACACGTTCCGCTACTTCATCAATAACTTCAGCCAGCTCATCATATTGTGATTCTAAAAACAAATGAGCGGCATGAAAATCAGGCCCTTCCACATTCCAATGCGCATTTCGAGTCTTCATATAGACAATGTGTTCATCTGCCAGCAGGACATTGAGCAATTTCGCAACTTTTTTTAAGTCTGCATCTTTAATTCCAATTGAAGTTTTCATATGTGTTTAATTCGTTAACGATATGTTTTAATTGCTTAGTTAAATTTAACCAAAAAAAGCAGCCTATCAAAAAAAACAGCATTTAAAATGTCATTTAAATAGCATAATAACCGTATTTTTGTGCACACGATATATTAGGAGAACAGTGGGCATTATGGACAACAGCACTTATTTTCATGCATTCAAGACGGACATCACGCAGATCGATCTTCCCCTGCGTTTTACCTTTCCATTTTGCTACGAACCCCACCCCCTTGCGGTAATTGCCGCCCAAGAATTACAGTCTTATATCGAGCACCAGACCGACTGGACACATAACTTCGGTCTGGAACAAAATGCGGCCGGTCAAGCCATCGGCAAGATGTTCGGTGTACTTGTGGTCAAAAACCAGTACAACCAACTGGGCTACCTGGCTGCTGTATCAGGGAAACTCGCGGGCAGCAACAAACACCGCTACTTTGTCCCCCCGATTTTTGATATGCTCGAAGAAAACAGTTTCTTTTTGACTGAAGAAGTCCACTTAAATGCACTCAACAAAGAAATTGAACGGCTCGAAAATAGTCCGGGGCTAACACAGACCCAAACGGATCTTCAGCTATTAACGGACACATGGAATACCGAGCTCGAGCTGCTTAAATCAAAATTAAGAGGGCAAAAAAAAGCACGCAAAGAAACCCGGACAAGATTACGGCCCATTTTATCTGATGAAGAATATGAGTTGCTCATGGAAGATATGCGTAGCCAGAGTCTGAAAGACAAGCAACAATTGCAGCGGTTTCAATATGAGATGCAGCTGGCACTGGCATCCAAAAACCTGAAACAACAACAGTACCTGGAGGAAATCGCCCTGCTCAAAGAGGAACGCAAAATGAGATCGGGCAATCTTCAAAAGCAATTGTTCGAACAGTATAACTTCCTCAATGCACATGGGCTGTACAAAAATGTGGTTGGTATTTTTCATGATTTTGATCAAAGTACCCCACCGGCAGGATCCGGGGAATGCGCAGCCCCCAAGCTCTTGCAATACGCCTACAATAATCATTTGACTCCCCTGGCACTAGCTGAATTCTGGTGGGGGTGTTCACCCTCCTCAGAAATACGCAGACATGGAAATTATTATCCTGCCTGCCGCAAAAAATGTGAGCCAATCCTCGGTTATATGCTTCAAGGATTAAGCGTTGATGAAAATCCAATGCAACAGGAGACCACATTGGACATGGAGCTTCCCCAAATTTATGAAGACGATGATATCATTGTCTTCAACAAACCCGCTGAATTCCTCTCTGTACCAGGAATATATATCAAAGATTCTGTCTATCAACGTGTTCTTCAGCGATATCCCAAAGCCGGACCGATCATTATCCACCGGTTGGATATGTCCACTTCAGGCCTATTGATCGTGGCCAAAAATAAAGAAGCACATCGGTTCATCCAGGACCAATTTATAAAACATACCATTGAGAAAGAATATATTGCCCTGCTCGATGGGATCCTTGAACAGGAATCCGGATTAATTGACCTCCCCCTTCGTGTGGATCTCGACGACCGCCCCCGGCAAATGGTCTGCTATACCTATGGCAAACCGGCACAGACCAAATGGGAAAAAATAAACATTGAAGGCAACAAAACCCGCATACGTTTTTATCCATTGACAGGCCGAACACATCAGCTCCGGATGCATGCCGTGCATCCCAAAGGCCTGAACATGCCTATCCTCGGCGATGATCTCTATGGTAAAAAGGCGAATAGATTACATTTACATGCAGCATCGATCAAATTTGTACATCCAGGTTCTAAGCGGGAAATGACCTTTCAAATCGATCCTGATTTTTAAAAGGATTGACTATATCGTTACAAAAGTCAAGTTAGAAAGAACTGGAAAATCATCGCGAAGTCAAAATGTAGCTGTCAAATTATTGACCTAAATCAATAATTCAACACAAACAATTGAAAAACAATGTTTTAAAAAAACAAACAAAGAACACAATCCGCTTTATTACATTACAATAAAATTTTAATTATTCTTAATTTTTTGTTTCCTTTGTTCACTGATTTTTTGATTTTAATACTTATAAAGTCAAAAATAAAGTAAGAACAACAAAAACAATTTTGAATTTTCAAGATTATAGCAATATAATGGAAGCTAGAATAAACACAAAAACCTTTATAACAAAGCTCTTTATTACGATAGCACTATTGTTGTCAGCCTCTTTGATATTTGCCCAGACCAAAACGGTTACGGGTACCGTGAAAGATGCAAAGACAAAGGCACCTATTCCTTATGCCACTGTAGCAGTCGTGGGAGCCCCTGCTTCCCCAGGTACTTCTACATCTACAGATGCAAATGGTGAATTTAAACTTGTATTTCCAACATCTTATGTAAAGATCAGAGCAAGTTATGTCGGTTATGACAGCAAAGATGCCTTTGTGACCAATGATGATGTACAGACAAAAGAAATTTTGATGGATACACAGGACAATATGTTGGAGGAAGTCGTCGTCAAAGCTAAAAAGAAAAAATATAGCAATAAGGACAACCCTGCTGTTGCCTTGATTCGCAAAGTAATCGAGAACAAGGAAAAAAATCGACTTTCAGGACAGCAATATGCTGAGTTTGACCAATACGAAAAGATGTCTCTGGGTTTGAGCAATCTTTCCGAGAAATTTGTCAACAAAAAGATTTTTAAAAACTATCAATTTCTTTTCGAAACGGATGATTCTGCCAAAACGGCCAACAAGTATGTTTTGCCGGCCTTTATTGAGGAAAAGATGTCCAAGGTTTACTATCGTAAAGACCCAAGTAAAACCAAACAATATATACTGGGAGATCAGCGGGCACAGTTTGATCCCAAGTTTATTGATAATGATGGTCTGGCCGCTTACTTCAACAAGCTATACGAACAGGTGGATATTTATGACAACAATATTTCATTGGTTACCAATCAATTCTTAAGTCCCATTGCGAATTCGTCACCCACATTCTACAAGTTTTTTATTACAGATACGATTAAAACCGCACAACCCTGGCTGGTTGAGCTCAGTTTTGTTCCCCGGAATAAAGCTGACATGTTGTTCAAAGGTCAGTTATACGTCACCTTAGATGGCAATTATGCCGTTCAAGGAGCCAATATGACTGTCGCTGATGATATCAATTTGAATTTTGTTCGTGATCTGCAGGTTCAACTTAAATTTGAGAAGGACAGCAAAAACAGGTTCTATTTAAAAACCAGCACGCTGGGCATTGACTTCTCCTTGACGGACAAAGGCATGGGAATCCGGGGTAGCCGGACTGTGGATTACAATAACTATAAAGTTGGTATCCAACAACCGGATAGCATATATGAGGGACCTGCTACGGTCATTGCCTATAATGTCGAGAATAAAAAAGAAACAAAATCTTTATTTGAGACACAACGTCCATTGGCTCTTGCGCAAAATGAATTGAACATCTACCACAACATCGACACCTTACAGAAGATCCCTTCGTTCCGGACGTTCATGGATATCGCAGCCTTGGTTCTTTCGGGATACAAACAGGCTGGCCCAGTGGAAATAGGCCCTGTCAACACGTTCTACAGCTTCAACCCAGTTGAAGGATTCCGTTTACGCCTGGGAGGCCGTACCACAGAAGCCCTGAGCAAACGTTTCTACGCGGAGACTTATGCCGCTTACGGCTTTAAGGATCAAAAATGGAAATATTTTGTCAGTGGAACGTATGCATTCAACAACAAATCGGTGTATTCATTTCCGATGCATTACATCCGGGCTTCCTATAAAAAGGATACCAAAATCCCGGGACAGAAACTGGAATTCGTTCAGGAAGATAACTTCTTGTTATCCTTTAAACGTGGTGACAATGACCGCTATATTTATGAAACAAACTACGGTCTGGAATATAAAAAGGAATTTTTGAATCATCTTTCTATTGGCGGAGCTTTTAATATTAACAAACAAAGCCCGGCCGGTAGTTTGACGTATCAAATGTTGGACGACAATGGACAAAATAAACTGTTCAACGAGCTTAACACAACGGAGCTGTCAGTTAACTTAAGATATGCCCCACATGAAGAATTTTACCAAGGCAAGATCTATCGGACTCCAATATTTAATCAATACCCTATATTTACCCTCAATTATACTGCCGGGGTAAAGGGGCTTGCAAAAGGTGAATACAACTATCATAGTTTTAATGCCGGTATCTTCAAACGCTTTTATTTAAGTCAATTTGGCTATGCGGACGTGACTGCAGAAGGAAATTATATCGCAGGTAAGGAAATACCTTTTCCTTTCTTGACCATCCATCGTGCAAACCAGACTTATGCCTATCAGTTGAACTCATACAATCTGATGAATTTCCTTGAGTTTGTCAGTGATCATAATGCCTCATTAAATGTGCAGTATTACATGAATGGATTCCTATTGAATAAAATTCCATTGATCAAAAAGCTAAAGCTACGCGAGGTCTTCAGTTTCAAAGGCGTATATGGCGGTCTTCGTAAAGAAAACAACCCCGACGACCCAAATTATGGCTCTAAAGTATTTACCTGGCAGCGTAATGCCGAGGGAATGCAAAGTTCCTATACTTTTGGTTCAGACCCCTACATGGAAGCCAGTATCGGTCTTTCCAATATTTTTAAAATTTTGCGCGTAGATTACGTAAAGCGCCTCAACTATCTCGATCATGTCGATGCACCGGCCTGGGGTATCCGTGCCCGTGTCAAATTTGACTTTTAATAGTTTTCCATAAATTTTAGTCTAATAACAAAAGGCCGTGTCTCAGACTGATTGACACGGCTTTTTTATGCGCCTTAATCAACGGCCTTCTTGATCCGGATCTTCGCCAGGATTTCGTTCGGCAACGATTTGGAAGAGCCCAGATAAAAACAAAAAATCCCCCTTGCAAACAACAAGGAGGACAAAATTAGCATATGACGATGGTTAGTTTTTCTTTTTAAAAGCATCCAGCCCAGCCTGTAAAAATGCTTTATATTGTTCAATATCATAATTTGCCCCACTTTGCGGAACCAGGACATTGCCGTTAGGGTCCACAATAACATAAAGTGGCTGGGAATTGCTATTGAATGTAGCCGCTTGAAAATCGCTGTTTTTCTTACCGATTGAATTTATCTTTTTGCCGCTATACGCTGAAACAAACTGTTCGTTTGCTGGCAGCTCGGTCTTATCATCAACAAACAATTCTGCCATCACGAATTCTTCCTTTAATAATTTCGCAACCGAAGGATCTGTCCAGACGTTGGCCTCCATTTTACGGCAATTTACACAGTTCCAGCCGGTAAAATCGATCAAAACAGGTTTCTGAAGCTCTTTTGCGGTTTCCAGTGCCTGATCATAATCATAATAAGGATCAAAACCTTTCGGTGTTCCCCGCTCATGAAATATTTCCGCATACTTTTTGATTTTTCCATCTGTATGGCCTGTAGCCCCAGCACTGACGCCTGCAGACAGGTCAAAGTCCTGCGTTGCTGAAGGCGGTAAGAAGGCTGAAATGGATTTTAAAGGTGCCCCCCACAAACCGGGGATCATATACACGACAAAGGAAAAGACCACGATAGCCAGGAGTGTCCTTGGGACAGATAGAAACTTGAGCTCGCTATCATGTGAAAATCTGATCTTGCCGATCAGGTATAATCCCATCAGACCAAAAACAGCAATCCACAAAGAAAGAAAGACTTCCCTATCGAGCCAGTTCCAATGATAGGCCAGGTCAACATTCGACAAAAATTTCAAGGCCAGCGCCAACTCCAAAAATCCCAGTACCACCTTCACGCTATTCAGCCATCCACCAGATTTAGGTAAGGACTTGAGCATGGATGGGAACATCGCAAATAAGCCAAAAGGAATAGCCAGGGCGATGGAAAACCCCAGCATACCTACTGCCGGCCCCAAACGTTCGCCTTTTGATGCCGCTTCCACCAATAATGTACCGATGATAGGCCCTGTACAAGAGAAAGATACCAAAGAAAGACTAAATGCCATGAAGAAAAGGCCTACAAGTCCCCCCTTGTCTGATTTAGCATCCATTTTATTGACAAAAGAACTCGGTAAAGTTATTTCAAATGCACCAAAGAATGACGCAGCAAATCCGATCAGCAATAGGAAGAAAATAAAATTGAATATTCCATTTGTCGACAGTGCATTCAGCGCATCTGAGCCAAATGCAATAGTAATGATCATCCCCAAAGCCACATAGATCACTATAATAAACAATCCATACAATAAGGCTTTACTGATCCCACTCGCACGGCTTCCCGATTGCTTGGTAAAAAAGCTTACCGTAAGCGGGAGCATCGGAAAGATACAGGGCATCAACAGGGCCGCGAAACCACCCACTAACCCGGCAATAAAAATGCTCCAAAGCGATTGTTTACCATCTTCCGGAGCTGCCGGCACTGCTAGGGCAGTTGCTACGCTGGTTTTGCTTGAATCTGTCAGCGCTGTACTTGTATCCGGAGATTCTTCAAAAGACAGCGAATCTGGACTGATTCCACCATCGGTAAATTCAATCCCCTCCAATTGATCTGTTGTGTCAGCTTGTGCAAGCAATACCATGGGGGCAATCAACAAGAACAGCCAGGTAAATAATTTAAAAATAATTTTCATCCGTTTAAATTTGTTTATTCATTAGTCGATATTGTCTTTAAGGCATTCCTGCTGCCTTCGGCGATTTCAGTTTTGATGAAACTATCCGATGTGATCATTCCACGGGCTGACCAAATACATCACGATGGTTTCATAGCTGTTTTTCTTAGGTATAATTTGGTATTTAAGTCAACGAAACCCGAGGAGTCTAAACTCCCCGAGTTAACTATAAACATATGAAACTAAATCTTTTTTATGCGCCAAAGACCGGATTGGGCAATCTGCATATGGGTTGAAAACCAGAAAATTCAACATCCACGGCAAGATAACCAACTTGCACTGGTTCTTCTTTTACCAGATCAGTACTTAAATATTTCTTATTGTCATCACATAATAAGGTTACGACAATGGCATCGTCACCTAGCTCCTGTTGTAACTTAATTGCACCGATCACATTGGCACCCGAGGAAATTCCGACTGCAAGTCCCAGCTGTCGGGACAATTTCTGCGCCATCAAAATAGAATCGCCGTCATTGGCACATACCACAGTATCTAGCTCATTTAGATCAACAATGGCAGGAATAAATTCATCCGAGATCCCTTGAATACGATGCGAACCTACTTTATGCCCTGTTGTCAATGTTGGGCTCTCCGCTGGTTCCAAAGGATGTATCCGAACGGCTGGATTCACTTTCCGTAGGCTCCGGCCAACTCCCATGACAGTACCACCGGTCCCTACCCCCGCAACAAAAGCATCAGCAACCAAGCCCTGCTCTTCCAGCTGCTTCACAATCTCATAGCCCGTTGTCTTTTCGTGGGCCTCGGCATTATATTGGTTTTCGAACTGTCTTGGCAGAAAAACGCCACCCTTTGCTGCAAGCTCCTCACTTAAACGTATACTTCCCAGAAACCCACCTTCATCTTTGCTAATCAACTGAATATCGGCACCCATGCTCCGAATAATATCTGTCCGTTCCTTGCTCAACCAGTTCGGCATAATAATCTTTACCTGATGCCCCAAAGCCTTGCCTATCGCGGAGAAAGCTATACCTGTATTTCCACTGGTGGCTTCTATAATAAGATCTGTCGGCTTAATTTGGCAGTTCATATAGGCTTTATATAAAATGTATAAAGCCATCCTATCCTTGATGCTCCCTGTCAGATTATAATGTTCACATTTAACAAATATTCGCCCCGGCTTGCCTTTATACGTATATTGCAATTCCAACATAGGGGTATTCCCCACCAACCGCCACAAATGCTTAAATCTCTTGTCCAATGCAGGTGATAAACATGCACTTAATAATTCTTGTTCAGCCATTTTATATAAATGATTATTCTGTTGCAAAATTGACCAAATACAAGATATTATTCAACAGATGAAGCTAATTTCAAGAAAAATTAAGACAAAAAACACATAACACAATAAAATATACAATTAAACATTGTATTTTTACTACTGCACCGAAAATATTCAAATTATGGACTTGGATGAAATTGATTTAAAATTATTACGACTGTTACAGCAAGATGCCTCCTTAAGCAACAAAGAACTATCTTTTGAGCTCAACAAGTCAATAGCTGCAGTACATGAGCGTGTTAGGAAGCTGAAACGATTAGGATATATCAAAAAGACTGTTGCCATCCTGGACCGGCATAAAATTGGAATAGGCCTTATCTCCTTTTCCCAGGTTTTCTTAAAGGCCCATACCTTTGAAGTATTGAACGAGTTTGAAAAAGAAGTCGCAAAATTTCCAGAAGTCATGGAATGCTACCAAATGGCAGGTTCCTATGATTTTATGCTGCGCATTGCAACCAAGGACATGGATGCTTATCATGTTTTTTTGAGGCACCGCTTGGCCGTATTGCCACAAGTGAACACGGTGCAGACCTACTTTGTCTTGTCAGAGACCAAGAGTGAGACCGCATATCCCCTCTAATTGGTCATGCATGAGCAACACTGGATAAAAAATGAAAGCCCTGGCCTGTAGAGACAGGCCAGGGCTTTAAACGCCAGGCTTGATTAATCAAAAAGCAAGGTCCCGGTTACATTCCAGCTACTGAAACTTGTTCCTTCAGGTGCTCCCTGTGGAATCTGTACCCGCATTGTATGATCACCGGCTTTTAAATCGCCGAGATCAATGTAAATCGGTGGTGTAACCGTTCCGGGACACCAATTGGAACGGCTCAGGTCTGAAGATGACAAACCTGTTGCAAAATTGCCTGAAGCTGGATTGGATAAACGATAGGACCCACAGTCATTACGCCAAGGTGTATATTTAAAGTGTATAGCACCATTTAGAAAGATACGATTTTCTTTGGGCACAAACTCATCACCATTTCCCCAGCCGCCATGCCCGGTCGTGATGTACCGCAATTGCACGTTTTTAGCATCCTGGTCCAAATGAAATGACAGCTCCAGCCCTTTGTCCTGATCAAACATGGAACCGTACTCCTGTCCCCCCATTTCCATCACATTGGTTGTTGTAAAAAGTGGCAGTGTCTTTTTTAGGTTGCCCCCTTCCTCCGGATCAAAGCCCGGATGGATCGTCAGCTCCACACTCACCTCGTGACCATTCTTGTCATAATTCCCAATAAAGGTACCCATATATACTTCCTGATCACTTAACATGCCCGCCAATTCAGAAACATCCTGACGATAAATCACGGAATCTTGCCAAACCTTATCCTTTAACTTCAGATAGTTAAACTGGTGAACACCAAATGGTGTAAAGAAGCGCATCAATTCAACGATGGGTTCAAATCCGTCTGTTCGTACCACCCCTTGATATGTCTTTCCATTGCCATTATCATATTGTGGAAGCGTCGCCATGCCTTGCTTCATCCCATCCAGAAAACTTTGCTTTTTATTAACCGGAATAATAAAAACAGATCCTGTACGGTCATATGCATCTCCCTTGGACTGTTCAACAAGTTGGACAAATACCTGGTCTCTGGACTTGATTCTGGGGATCTTGATCTTTTTGACGAGAACTGTTCCATTGGCAAAACGCAAGATAGAATCTGATTTGGCATCGTCCGAAAAACGGATTCTTTCCTTCCGAAAAACAGGTATCTGCGTAAAACGGTTTTTCCAGATCAGATCTTTGTAAGAAAGCTCGTCATATCGTTTTTCGTTCCCCTTTAATTTCAGCTGATCCGGGATGGCTTTCACACGCTCAACTTGAGTTGCAAAGGTTCGGGTATTGCCATTTCTTACCATTTCTAACACGAGGCCGAGGTTCTGTCCCAATTCAGTTGGGGCTCCTTTTACCCCCAATTGCGCTGTATACCAAAGCTCTATCTTATTCGAGTTAATCGTTGTTTCGACCTTTTTACAAGGATAGCCCAGAATAGTTTTTAATTCGTTGGTTGCTTTAAACTGTTGTTTCGAAAGTGCCGAAGAATCACCGGTCAAGATAAGAGAACCATTTTTCAGCTTAGCAAGCTTCAATAATAAGGTATTGCTGCCCGATCGTTCCACCATCACCCGCTCAAAAGGAGGTAACAATTGGCCGTTCATATCTTTCTCTGAACTCACATAGCTCTCCTGATCATTGGTATACAGCAGCACACCATTCTGATTGGCAGCTGTGTTCCCATTGAAACTTTGCTGGTAATGAACAACATAGTTCGTTCGTTTCTGAGCATAGGAAGATAATGAAAGACATAAAACTGAGATAAAAAGGATATTTTTCTTCATATAACGCATATTGGTTCAGCCACAAAAATAAGAAAGGCTTTAGGAATTCCTAAAGCCTTTCTTATTTTAAGCTAAAACGTTTATTTTATCAGCCAGATATCGAGCAGGTAGAAGGCGGCAAAAATCACCGAAGCATAACCATTTGTGGTCATAAAATCACGGTTTACACGGCTTAAATTTGTTGCAGAAAACAGCGTATGTTGATAAATCAACAATGCAGCATAAAAAGCCACACCCAAATAATAGATCCAGCCCACAGGCAATAGAAATGCCGGAATCAGTACAAATATAAAAGACAACACATGCAGACATTCGGATACACGCATGGCGCCTTTTGTCCCTAGCCACACCGGTATCGAGTTGAGGTTATTAGCCCGGTCGAACGCCTCATCCTGCAGCGCATAAATAATATCAAAGCCACTGACCCAAGTCAATACAGCAAATCCATACAGGACAGGAACAGTCGCAAATTGACCTGTAATGACCATATAAGCACCGATCGGAGCCAAACCAAGCCCCGCCCCCAATACCAAATGGCATAATGGCGTAATCCGCTTGGTATAGGAATAGAAAAGCACAACAAAGAGTGCGATGGGTGACAACATAAAACACAGGGAATTGATAAAATAGGTCGCCAAAACAAAAATTACACAGTTGATAACCGTAAAAATCAAGGCATTCCCTGCAGAAATCCTGCCCGCAGGAATATCACGCATGGCCGTGCGCGGATTAATCGCATCAATATCCCTATCCAAATAACGGTTAAAAGCCATTGCTGCATTCCGGGCAGTCACCATGCATAATAACATCAGGAGCAATAATTTCCACGAGAAAGAATATTCAGTGGTATGCAGCGCCAAAAAGAAACCAATAAAAGCAAATGGCAGCGCAAATACACTGTGCGCAAATAGAACCAAAGAAAGGTACTTTTTCATTCAAATAAATTATATAAGCTGGTATATTTCAAAACGATATAAGTCCATAAGCAAGTTCAAAACAGCTCTGGGCAATGGTAGGTCTGAGTTATACACTTCATGAAATCTGATTCATCTATCCGGAATTAGAACGGTTGATCCACATCTGATTCTGGTGGTACAAATCGGGTATTGACATCATCAATAGCTTCCAGAATAGGTTCATGCCCCATTTTCTTCTCTGCTGATGTCAGGAAAACTGGCGGCACCTCTTCAAACCACTGTAGCAAGGATTTTTTGAACTTAGCGATATTTGCATCGGATTTTACAGCTGATTGTTTGTCTGCTTTGGTAAAGACCAGCATAAAGGGCAAACCACACTCCCCTAACCAATAGCAAAAATCAAGGTCAATTTTCTGCGGTTCGTGACGGCTATCAATCAGTACAAACACACACTGTAGGTTATCTCTATGGGTAAGATATCTTCGAATGAATTTTTCCCATTCATGACGGCTCGTTTTGGAGGCTTTTGCAAATCCATAACCGGGCAGGTCGACCAGGTACCAGCTGTCATCAATCATAAAATGATTGATCAACTGGGTCTTACCAGGCTTCTGAGAGGTCTTGGCAAGTCCTTTCTTGTTGGTCATCGCATTGATTAAAGAAGATTTACCTACATTAGAACGACCAATAAAGGCATATTCGGGCAAATTTGGTGCAGGCAATTTATCAACTCTGGTGTTACTACACACGAATTCGGCTTTTTTTACTTCCATAGAGACAAAGGTACATTAAATGAATCCGTTTGGCAAGGTTGCCAGATTCTATTCCACAAAAAACTTAGTTTAACCTGTAACATTTTAGGACATTGGCGTACTAATAGTCCATATAAACTATTGTATCTTTGATAGGGAACAACAGGTTCACGCTTTCTCAAAGAACGATTTAATTAAACCTTAAAAATGATGTTACTCGAAATCAATCATGTCACCAAGGATTACGCCAATCACCGAGCTTTGGACGATGTTTCAATCCAGGTTCCAAAAGGCAAAATTTTTGGATTGCTGGGACCAAATGGTGCGGGCAAAACATCCCTGATCCGTATAATAAACCAGATTACTGCGCCCGATTCTGGGGAAATCCGATTTAATGGTTCGCCCTTGGGGCCACAACATATTGCACAGATTGGCTACCTCCCGGAAGAACGGGGCTTATACAAAAAGATGAAAATTGGCGACCAAATGCTGTACTTGGCCCAACTGAAGGGCTTATCCAAAACAGAAGCACGCCAGCGGATACAGGAATGGTGCGAAAGGTTGGGCATTGTCTCCTGGTTGGACAAAAAGATTGAAGACCTCAGCAAGGGGATGCAGCAAAAAGTGCAATTTGTCGCTACCGTGATCCACCGGCCTCAATTGATCATCCTGGATGAACCATTTTCAGGCTTTGACCCCGTAAATGCCAATATTATTCGCGAACAGATCCTGAGGCTGAATGCCGAAGGTGCAACCATCATTTTTTCTACACATCGCATGGAAACCGTAGAAGAGCTTTGCGATAACATCGCCCTCATACACCGGTCAAAGAAAATCCTCGATGGACCAGTCCAGGCCATTAAGCAGCAATATAGAAATCAGACCTATAGCCTGGAATTTAGCTCGCATGAGGAAAACCTCGACATATCCAACCAGCACTTATATCAGCTAGTCGAATCTACCCGGTCGGACAACACCTATAGAACTACAATCCAGCTAAACGATAGTATTGACATCAATCAAGTATTAACCTATCTTTTGCCCAAGGTCCAGCTAAATCAGTTGATTGAAATCGTGCCTTCGATGGCCGATATTTTCATACAGAAAGTTACCGACGTTTCACCCTTACCTCAAGATCATGCATAAAATATTACTTATCATCCAACGGGAGTACCTTTCTCGTGTCAAGAAAAAGTCGTTTATTGTCATGACTTTTGCTGTTCCCCTGTTTTTCTTTGCTTTATATGCCGGCATGTTCTACCTGACCAAAAAGAGCTTTAAAGATGCCCACATGGAAGTCTTTATCGTTGACCAGCAGGGAGACTTTGGCGCTAACCTAAAGAGTAATAAAAATATCACCTATAAAAGCAGCTCCTTGAGCCTTGAGGAACAAAAGAAACGACTGACCCGGGAGCAGGACAAACAGTCTATCCTATTGATCCCCAAGAATATCCTTTCCACCCAGCGGGCAGAACTAATCACTACAGGCAAGACCAGTTTTGTGGTACAGGAGATCATCAGTGGACAACTGGAAGAAATCATCCGTGAAAAAGAATACATGGCCAAAGGTATAGACTTAAACATGATCCAGTCCATTAAACCCAAGGTAGAGATTGATGCCAAGGAGATTACAGTCGATGGCGAAGAAAGGAACAGCAACACGGCCATTGCCATGGGCATTGGCGTGGGGCTCGCGATCCTGGTGTACCTATCCCTTTTTCTGTATGGTGCACAGGTGATGCGTGGGATCATTGAAGAGAAAAGTAACCGCATCATTGAAGTGATTATCTCTTCGGTCAAACCCTTCCAGCTCATGATGGGTAAAATTGTGGGAATTGGTATGGTTGGACTCACACAATTTATCATGTGGCTCATCCTTACACTCGGATTATTTGTTATGGCCACCACACTGTTTATCAACCCACAGGATATGCAAGAAGTGGCAGCAACCCAACCTGGGGGCAGCAATTTGGGCACCGTATCCAAAGCCATGGGTAATAGTGAGTCGGCCTCCATCCTGGCATCTATCCAAAGCTTCAACTTTAGCGAAGTTATTGTCTTTTTCTTTTTGTTTTTTATCGCGGGTTATCTGCTCTACAGTGCCATTTTCGCCGCTGCCGGTTCGGCCGTGGATAATGAAACCGAAGCAAATCAGTTTTCCATGCCGATTACAATGCCCTTGCTATTGACTTATATCCTTTCCTTTGGTGTCATCATCAATGATCCCAATGGCCCAATTGCCACATGGTTGAGCTTTATCCCATTTACATCCCCGATCGCCATGCTTGTGCGCATTCCTTTTGGAGTTCCCCTCTGGCAGATACTGACCTCCCTGGCTTTACTCATCCTGACCTTCTTGTTCATTACTTGGGTCGCTGCACGGATCTATCGGGTAGGGATATTGATTTATGGAAAGAAAGCTAGCTTGAAAGAGATTATTAAATGGTTCAATTATAAAAATTAGCCCATAAAATGATCAAATCCACTGAATGATACCATACCCAGGATCATACAAGGCCCGACTGCTTTACAATCGGGCCTTGCATGATCCTCCGGGCTTATCACAAGCCTGCCAAAGATAGATACTAGTATCGAATATGGAATCTTTTTAATACAAAGTGCCAGAGCCAAATTGGGCCTATCATCAAAAACTGCAGAAACTGCTTACCTGTGATCTCCTTTTTTTCTTTGCCTTTGCCCAAGTACAAGGCTACGATAGAAAGCAGCGCAATAGCCAGGCATACCCATAGCACAGCCGGGCCACCATTTTTCTGTACATATTCCAGTTGAACGATAAAATAGCTCATCGCACCTATTGAAAACAGTATGGCATAAGACAAGGTGGCAGATAGCTTCAGATAAAGATAGATCACAATGGCGATGAAGAAAGAGCCCCAATTCAAAAAGGTATGCCAGTTGAGCTTGACCAAGAAATCAAATTGTGGAAATGGAATCATCCAGATACATCCCATCACACCAAAAAATAAAAGTGGTAAAAAGATCACTTGAATAATACGGTTGGTCGGGTCTTGGAAATTGGCATCAAGTTCCTCAAAATATCGATCTACAGGACGCTGTGGCTCCGTCTCCTGGGCTTTCTTCTTTAGTTGTTTCATTCGGCAAATTTAACAAATATTGATCATGACTGATCGATATGAGGGGATAATATTCTTCATTTTTAATCTTCTTGTTGTCATTATATGCTAAACCAAACTATCTTTTGGTTACAGGGATCTAATGGAGTTCTTCAATAAGTAAGATCAGCTGTACTGGCTGGACAACTGCGCGCGTTGGCTCCCTGTTAGCATAACTAAAAAGGCTCCGGAACAATCTCCCGGAGCCTTTTACAACAATATGATTTCGCCTATTTAGCGTAAGAAACGGATCTGGTCTCCCGGATAACCGTGACTTTAATCTGTCCCGGATAGGTCATTTCAGTCTGTATACGATTGGAAATATCTGCAGCCAATATTTCTGACTGCGCATCAGATACTTTCTCACTCTCCACGATGACACGTAATTCACGTCCTGCCTGTATCGCAAATGTTTTCTCGACACCAGGATAAGATAAAGCCAAGTCTTCGAGTTCTTTCAGGCGTTTAATATAACTTTCAACCACTTCACGACGGGCACCCGGACGGGCACCTGAGATGGCGTCACAAGCCTGTACGATCGGAGAGATCAATGCTGTCATCTCAATTTCATCGTGGTGCGCACCAATGGCATTACAAACATCAGGATGTTCTTTATATTTTTCGGCCAATTGCATTCCCAGAATAGCGTGCGGCAGTTCTGGATTATCATCGGGCACCTTACCGATATCATGCAATAAACCAGCACGTTTAGCATGCTTAACATTCAAGCCTAATTCAGCAGCCATCGTCGCAGCAAAATTAGCCACTTCACGAGAGTGCTGTAGCAGGTTCTGACCATAGGACGAACGATATCGCATACGTCCAACCATGCGGATCAATTCAGGATGTAAACCATGGATTCCTAAGTCAATAGCCGTACGTTCACCGATCTCAACAATCTCATCTTCGATCTGTGTACGGGTTTTGGCTACGACCTCCTCAATCCGTGCCGGGTGGATACGGCCATCTGTGACCAAACGGTGCAGTGCCAAACGTGCGATCTCACGGCGCACAGGATCGAAACCCGAAAGGATGATGGCTTCAGGGGTGTCATCTACAATGATCTCAACACCTGTGGCAGCTTCCAGTGCACGAATGTTACGACCTTCACGCCCTATAATACGGCCTTTAATTTCATCATTTTCAATATTGAAAATAGAAACAGTATTTTCTATCGCTGATTCCGTAGCCGTGCGCTGAATGGTCTGGATGACAACCTTTTTAGCCTCTTTGGTCGCGGTGAGCTTTGCTTCATCCACAATATCCTTGATTTGGATCATGGCCTGCGAACGGGCTTCCTCACGCAATGAATCCACCAACTGGTTTTTGGCCTCATCCGCTGTAACACCGGCAATGCTCTCCAATTGTTTGATCTGCTGTAATTTTAAGGTTTCAACCTCTTCAGATTTCTTTTCATTCAGCTCAACCAATTTATCCAGCTGCTTTTTCTTCGCTTCCACATCTTGCTTATCGCGGTTGATGTTTTCCAGCTTCTGGTTAATGGATTGTTCTTTCTGTCTCAACGTATTCTCCTTTTGGTTGATGGTGTTGTTACGTTGATTGACTTCCTTTTCATGTTCAGATTTTAATTGAAGGAACTTTTCTTTGGCCTCTAATAGGCGCTTCTTTTTAATGTGTTCTCCTTCCTGCTCTGCATCTTTCAGTATGCTATTCACCTTATCTTTGGCTTCCTGCTCTTGTTTTTTGAATAATAGAACCAATAGATAACGACCTATAGCTACACCAACAATCAGAGAAATTATGATATAAATTGCGACGTCCATGTATGTATAATTGTATAATATATGTTGTTTTTATTAATTATTAAATTTCAATAGATAAAGACCTTTTTCATCGCTTCAAAACATCCCTATGATGATTTTCCACTCAAAAAAAAACCGCAATTAAATTTAAACAGGTCTCATGTATTATTAAACTTCGTGATTACATAATTAGGCTTAGATTATGACCCAGATGGCTTTCGCAAAATGGCCTCTATCTTTTTGTGCCTGTAATATTGAAGCGTTAAGTTTAAAATAGTGACAACCCGAATTTAATTGCGGCAAATTCGTCGTTTTAAGCTCTAAATATAAAGAACGTAAATTTATTTATTAAAGAAATCCGTCAACAACTGATCAAGTTCCTGTACTGAATTTTCAAGCCCTACCTCGTGGTTTTGGGATTGCCGCTCCGCGTTTAACATACGCGTAGCAAATTGCAGCACACACATGGACAACAAATCCTGCTTATCTCTCACAGTATAGTTTTCCTGTAATTCCTTTACTTTTTCATTTATCAATTTCGCAGCATGTCGAATCACTTCTTCCTCCGCACTTTCAACACGAAGGGGGTAAACACGATCTGCGATATTTATTTTTATGGAAATCTCTCCCATTTCTTTGAGCTTTTTAACGTTGTATTAGTTTGAATGCAATACCTGCAATACCCAACTACTTCAACAAACTAATACACTTGTCTATTTCCCGCACAAAATCGTTAATTTTTTGTTTTGTGTCAAGTATTTTTTCATTAATTGCTTCCTTATCCGTTTCTGAATCTAAAGTACGGGCGACCGCCAATGCTTTAACTTTCTCTTCCAATTGCTTGCTTTTATCATTGCTTGCATCGAAAGCCACTTTTAAGGATTGCACCTCTAATTTAAGCAAATCATTTTCTTCTTGCAAGACTTCGCACATTTGAATTAAGTTTTTCGTTTTCTCAACGATCAGATTCATTTGTGAAGACAATGTTGCCATAATATAAAGTGAATATTATCAATTAATGTTGTTTCTCTAGTTAACCACGCACTTCTGCATTTAGTTCCTTCTCAAAATTAACAATTAATTTTTGAACTATCGCATCAATTTGTTTATCGGTCAGTGTTTTTTCTTCGTCCTGTAAGATAAAGCTCAGAGCATAAGACTTTTTCCCAGCTGGAATTTTATCACCTTTATACACGTCAAATACATTTACGTCCTTTAAAAGCTTACGTTCGGTCTTCTGCGCAACAAACTTTAACTTGTCAAAACTTACCTGTTCGTCGATCAGCAATGATAAATCACGTCGTACTGCCGGGAACTTTGAAACTTCTTTATATTGAATGCTATTCTTACGGATGATCTTCATCAAGACATCCCAATCGAAATCTGCAAAGAAGACTTGACCTTCTACATCTGTTTTCTTCAAATCAGCGGTAGCGACAGCTCCAAATGAAACCAGGCATTTCTGCCCCTTCATATAATTCAGGCCATAAGCATAATGCTTGTCAGCAGCATCTTGTAGCTGAATACCATCAATTTTCAGGCGTTTGATAATCGTATCGACGGCTGCTTTGAGGTTGTAGAAGTTGACATTGCCTTTTTTGCTGTTCCATTGTTCAGTTTCTTCCTTGCCGGCTATCGCAAAAGCAAAATGCTGAGTTTCTTTATAACCCTCGCCGTCAAGCGCATAGGTTTTACCAAATTCAAAAAATTTCAGATCAAAATTTCTTCGCTTCTGATTGTACTCAATGGCATTCAATACCGAGAACAGCATATTCTGACGCATGGTATCTAGGTCCGAGCTTAATGGATTGAACAGTTTCACTGCCGTTTCAGGTTCATCCGCATAATCAAGCTTTGTCAATGAATTGGACAAAATCTCACGAAATCCATTCGCGATCAACAAGTCGGCCAATTGATTTAACACCACTTCTTTATCCGGTTTTTCTACCGTATTCAGGGAGGCTTTGATTTGAGATTTCAATGCAATGTTGTTGTAGCCATAGATCCGTAATACCTCTTCCACCACATCCACTTCACGGGTTACATCGACACGGTAGGCAGGGACAAGGACATCCAGCCCCTCAGTTGTCTCTGAAGCAACCTCAATACCCAACGCAACAATAATGGCTTTAATTTCCTCGTTTGGAATGACCTGTCCAATTAAACGCACCACATTCGCATAACTTACGTGGAATGAAAATGGTTTGATTTCCACAGGGTACTCATCTTTTATAGTAGAAGAGATCGTTCCACCGGCGATTTCCTGAATCAATAAAGCAGCCCGCTTCAAGGCTTCAACAGTAATATGAGGATCAGTACCTCGTTCAAAGCGGAATGAAGCGTCTGTTTTCAGGCCATGTCTTTTGGAAGTCTTTCGTACAGACACTGCATTGAAATAAGCCGATTCCAAAAACACATTGGTTGTTTCTGCGGAGACACCTGAATGCGCACCACCAAAAACACCGGCAATACACATGGGCTTGTCCGTATCTGCAATCACTAAATCCTCGGCAGACAGAGCGCGTTCCACACCATCTAGCGTAATGAACTTCTCTCCTTCTTTGGCTAAGCGGACAAGGACTTTATCACCGGTAATTTTATCCGCATCAAAGGCATGCAAGGGCTGTCCTAAATCATGGAGGATATAATTGGTAATATCAACAATATTATTGATCGGGCGTACGCCAATAATCGATAATTTTTCTTTTAGCCAGTCTGGTGATTCAGCAACTTTCACACCAGTGATATTAATTCCACTATAACGTGGGCATGCTGACACATTTTCAACCACAACAGCTGTCCCCACCGCTTCCCCAGCTTTGAATGCCGAAACATCGGTCTTCAATAAGGTACTCCGGAAATAGGCGGCAATATCTCTAGCAACGCCCAGATGCGAAGCTGCATCGGCACGGTTTGGGGTAAGTCCGATCTCATAGCGGTAATCATCCTGGATATTGAAATGCTCCTTCACAAGTGTACCTACCGCAACATCTGCCGGCAACTCAACGATGCCTGCATGTGATGTTCCCAAACCGATTTCATCCTCTCCACATAACATCCCTTCGGAGACTTCACCACGGATTTTAGATTTGGTAATTTTAAATGGCTCGCCGGTCATGGGATGGCAAGTTGTTCCTACCGTTGCGACAATTACTTTTAAGCCGGCGCGACAATTGGGTGCACCACAGACAATATGTAATAACTCAGCAGCACCAATATCTACCGTTGTTACTTTCAGCTTATCGGCATTGGGATGCTGCTCACAGGTCTTCACCTCACCAACAACCAACCCCGCTAAGCCTCCCGGAATACTTTGTACAACATCCAGAGCCTCTACCTCTAATCCCGTATTTGTCAAGATCAAAGATAGTTCTGCCGGTGTTGAATCTATATTAACATGTTGTTTTAACCAATTATATGAAATATTCATCTCGAATCTGATTTGATGCACAAACTTAGATAAATTTGAGTTTATATCCAACGTCAATTTACCGAATATGCCAGGAAAGGCTGCATTTGACGCTCGGCGTTTAATCTCCCCAAAGAGTCTCTTGAACGCCTACCTGGCCATTCGGTCCGCATCAGCTTTTCCCAAAAAAAACTGGGGTCATAGCGATCACAGAACGTATCGCACTATCATCCAATGTATTGTTCTAAACGAACGAGCACAGCTGTTGTATTTCATTTTCTGAAGCTGCCGCGTTTGACCTTACTTTGGCAACGATAGGGCAACCGGTTGGCTTCGGTTGGCAACAGCTAAGGAACAACTTAAGGACAAGGTTGGGATTGATGCGCCTGTTGTTCGGCTGTTGTTTGTTTTTTGTTCGGTTTTTGTTTGGCACATTGCCAAAGCCTAACCAAAGTCCAACCAAAGCCTAGCCGAAGCCGTACCGGAGAAGTCTTGAGGTTGTACCGAAGCAGGACCGAGCCATTCCCAAGGCAAGTACGAGGCGTTCCCGAGCATTGTTGGGACTTGAGGGGAGTTTAGGGGAGTTAAAGGGACTTGTAATCGCACAAATTTGCAAAAAAACCTTTACTAAATGACAAGGATGTTGACCATTTTTATGGCTGACCATCAGAACCTTTTTTTTAATCAAAATTCAATCATTTCCATAAAAATTATACGTAACTTTGTGCTTTAATTTGAAGAACGTTCAAAACAAACATTTATAATGATTCATTTCTTTGAGAACCCATCGAACACTGTATATGGTGTTCAAAGCGTAAACTCTTTATCACAAGAAGACATTACTAAACTCAACTGGCTATTCGGCAACGCCAAAAAACTTGACGACCTAACCCTTAACCATTACTTTGTAGGCCCTCGTGCTGCGATGGTGACTCCCTGGAGCACCAATGCGGTAGAAATCACACAGAATATGGGTATCGAGGGCATTGTTCGCATCGAGGAATTCCAACCGGTACCGGCAGATTTCAATGATTTTGACCCGATGATTTCGCAAAAATTCAGTGTGTTGACACAAGATATGTATACGGTCAATATCACACCTGAACCTATTTTGGAAGTCGAAGACATTGATGCATACAACAAATCTGAGGGGCTGGCTTTAAATCCTGAAGAAGTCGAGTACTTAAACAACCTCGCTTCCAAACTGGGCCGTCGACTGACAGACTCTGAAGTGTTTGCTTTTTCACAGGCCAATTCTGAACACTGCAGGCATAAAATTTTCAATGGTACCTTTATCATTGATGGTGAAGAACAACCTACCTCCCTTTTTAAATTAATCAAGAAAACTTCTGAAACCAATCCGAACGAGATTATTTCAGCTTATAAAGATAATGTTGCCTTTATTAAAGGTCCGCGCGTAACACAGTTTGCACCGAAGTCGGCAGACAAACCGGATTTTTATGAAGAGAAATCTTTTGAATCGGTATTATCCGTAAAAGCTGAAACCCATAATTTTCCAACTACGGTAGAACCTTTTTCTGGTGCTGCCACAGGATCTGGTGGTGAAATCCGCGATCGTATGGCGGGTGGCCAGGGCGCCATTCCTTTGGCTGGTACGGCTGTTTATATGACTGCTTACTCGAGGCTGGAACAAAACAAGTTAAATCTTCAGGCTGGAACAGTGACCGAACCGGCCAAAGAGCTGATCAACAACCGTCCTTGGGAAAAAGCAATGAACGAACGTCAATGGTTATACCAAACACCGGTAGATATCCTTATTAAGGCTTCGAATGGTGCGTCGGACTTCGGAAATAAATTCGGTCAACCTTTGATCACTGGATCGGTCCTGACTTTCGAGCATGAAGAAGATGGCCGCAAGCTTGGCTATGATAAAGTGATCATGCAGGCAGGTGGTGTTGGCTATGGAAAGTTAGATCAGGCAAAAAAACATACGCCAAAAACTGGCGACAAGATTGTCATCCTTGGCGGTGAAAATTATCGCATCGGAATGGGGGGTGCTGCTGTATCTTCAGCAGATACAGGTGCCTTTGGATCGGGCATTGAATTGAATGCCATTCAACGTTCAAACCCTGAAATGCAGAAACGGGCTGCCAACGCCGTACGTGGCCTGGTTGAATCGGACCATAATCCGATTGTTTCCATTCACGACCATGGCGCCGGTGGACACTTAAACTGTCTGTCGGAACTGGTGGAGGAAACAGGGGGACTCATCGACCTGGATGCTCTTCCTGTGGGTGACCCTACCCTGTCAGCGAAAGAAATCATTGGAAATGAATCCCAGGAACGCATGGGCCTGGTCATTGCCGAAAATGATATTGAAACCCTTAAACGTGTTGCTGATCGTGAACGTGCTCCGATGTACACCGTTGGTGATGTCACTGGTGATCACCGTTTTACATTCAAATCAAAAAGCAATGGTGATCAACCCATGGATTATGCCCTGGAAGATTTCTTCGGTTCATCGCCTAAAACGTTCATGCGGGACAAAACCGTTGTACGTAAGTATGCAGATCTTGCTTATGACCCCGCAAATATCCCAAGTTATTTAAATCAGGTATTGCAATTAGAAGCTGTGGCTTCAAAAGACTGGCTGACCAATAAAGTTGACCGCTGTGTGGGGGGCCGTGTTGCCAAACAACAGTGTGCCGGACCATTACAGTTACCATTAAACAATGTCGGTGTCATGGCACTTGACTATAAAGGAAAAGAGGGTATTGCAACATCCATCGGCCACTCCCCTGTTGCCGCATTGATTGATCCTGCTGCTGCGAGCAGAACAGCTATCGCGGAATCACTGTCCAATATTGTCTTTGCCCCTATCAAAAATGGTCTTGCTGGTATTTCTTTATCAGCCAACTGGATGTGGGCAGCCAACAATGAAGGTGAAGATGCTAGACTATACCAAGCGGTTAAAGCCTGTTCGGATTTTGCCATTGCATTAGGAATCAATATCCCTACCGGAAAAGATTCTTTGTCCATGAAGCAAAAATATCCAAATGGTGAGCATGTCATTGCTCCTGGGACATTGATCATCTCAGCGGCAGGAAATTGTACCGATATCAGCAAAGTAATCGAACCGGTACTCAATAAAAACGCAGGTTCGGTTTACTACATTAATCTATCAAAAGACAGATTCAAATTAGGCGGTTCGTCATTCGCCCAGATCGTCAATAAGCTGGGGACCGAAGCGCCTACGATTCAAGATGCTGCTTATTTCAAAACAGCATTCAATACCGTCCAGCAATTAATTAACGAAGGACAGATCGAAGCTGGTCATGATATCGGGTCAGGTGGTCTAATCACGACTTTATTGGAGATGACCTTCGCTGATGTGAATTTAGCGGCAAACTATGATCTCTCGGCCTTAAATGAGTCTGATACTGTAAAAGCGTTCTTCAACGAGAATATCGCACTTGTGCTTCAGGCAAAAGATGATGCGATCTTCGAAGCAACCGTAAAAGAAGCGGGTGTAGAAGCTGTAAAAATCGGTCAGGTGATTGAAGGTGATACCGTGACCATCACAAATCAAACGGAATCATTCAGCTTTCATGTAGCCGAGACACGTGATGTATGGTCAACCACTTCATTCTTATTGGATTCAAAACAATCGAAAAATGGAACGGCACAGCAACGTTTCGATAATTATAAAAACCAGCCACTGACATTTGTGTTCCCGGAACAGTTCAATGGTAAGAAACCTGTGATCGACGGCAGTAAAGCAAGGCCGAAAGCTGCGATCCTGCGTGAAAAGGGATCCAACTCAGAGCGTGAAATGGCAAATGCCATGTTTCTGGCTGGTTTTGATGTGAAAGATGTCCATATGACAGATCTGATTTCTGGCCGTGAGACATTGGAAGACATTCAATTTATCGGCGCTGTGGGCGGCTTCTCCAACTCAGATGTATTGGGTTCAGCAAAAGGCTGGGCCGGAGCTTTCCTTTACAATGAAAAAGCGAAAAAAGCGCTCGCAGATTTCTTTGCAAGACCTGATACCCTCTCGGTGGGGATCTGTAACGGCTGTCAATTGTTTATGGAACTTGAGATGATCAATCCAGAGCATGAAGTCCATGGCAAAATGCTCCACAATACCTCAGGCAAACATGAGTCGAACTTCGTCTCGGTAAAAATTCAGGAAAACAACTCCGTGATGTTGTCCACCCTTGCGGGAAGTACATTGGGCGTCTGGATTTCTCATGGTGAAGGAAAATTCAGTCTACCCTATGCAGAGCAACAATACAATATCGTTGCCAAATATGGCTATGAACACTATCCGCACAATCCAAATGGCTCAGACTACAATACGGCCATGATCTGTGATAAGACTGGTCGCCATCTGGCTACCATGCCGCATATTGAACGTTCTGTTTTCCAATGGCATTGGGCAAATTATCCTAAAGGCCGTCAGGATGAAGTTTCCCCTTGGCTGGAAGCCTTCGTCAACGCACGCACATGGATTGACAATCAAAGCAAATAATAGATTATTATCTAAAAACCTCCTTCCTAAATTAGGAAGGAGGTTTTTTTAACCCATCACGTTATATAAATGGCTGGAATTTGATCTCGAAAGGAATGATAACAGAAGTTACATCCATCTTTAGTACCCTGGGAGGTTTTAAGTGAAAGTGAAAAGCAGAAAGATCGGGACACCATTTTAAGAATCAAAGCACTGTTACAGGGCTGAACAATAAGCCAGTCCTAAAAATGAGGGGTGCAGCTCAGACCGTAAAGATCCCCGAACGCGATGCAGTCGGGGATCTTATTTTTAGGGGCCGCTTTAAACAGCACCTCTTTTAGATATCCCGTTTATACCCTGGTTTGTTCATCATCTTGTCAAGAGAGTATTTCCCTGATCCCATGACCATAAAAAAGATCAACAAAAAGAGCACGACTATAGAAAGCCATAATTCGGAATTCAGATAACTAAATCCATTTGTAATATTAACAAAGAAAACTGCTCCAACGAGTACCGGAAACAAAAGTAAGGAAGCCAGCCGTGTTTGAAAACCCAAAATGAGGAATAATCCGCCAACCAAATGGGTAAAGACCACATAATGAACAGCGCCCCATATGGACAGGTGAAAACTGCTCTGTTCGATCATATGCAGAACTACCTCCCTATCATTGACAAAGCTTATGCCTTTGGCAAAAATCACTATACCCAAAGCAATTCTTAGATAGTCGATCCATTGTGGATGATGTACATCGCCCCAATGTTCAATTCTGTGTATCAGGTTCATAATATACCTCCTTTTTATAGATGGTTATAGTCTTATAACAGCTGAAATATAAAAAAGTTGTAGCAAAACCAATTTTAATCATCAGGACCTTACAAATGCTTTTCTTTCAACGATGAATCAACCTATTAGCATACGAATTACAAATTCCCAACATGCTGTCGTCAGCAGGCCAATGATAATACTGAAACCGATCACTAAGTTGACGAGTTTGGTATTTAAATGATACTGCTCCGCAATGATCCCTGAGGTAACCAAGGTTGGCATGGCTGCTTCAAAAATACTAATTCTGGCGGCGGGCCCCTTTACCCCTAGCAGCAGCGCAAACAGTAACACCAATGCCGGGGCCAGAATCAATTTATAAATCATGGCCGTGCTGATCTGTGCCGCTTGTTGCCGCCAGCCATTAAACTTCAGTTGAAGACCTATGGAAAATAAGGCCAATGGCCCCACGGTAGCAACTAATTTATCAAAAAAAGGTTCTGCCATGCTGAGGTCAACGAACGGAGACAATCCCAATGCCAGAATACAACCGATCAATGGTGGAAAACTGATCAGTTTCCCAAACATAAATCGTACACTTATGGATTCTCCCTCATGAAGGTTGGCTTTGAGCGCATTAATGATGCCCACGGTGGAGAGCAGAATAAAAGTGGTTTGATCGCAAATAATGGCAATCGGCAACTGTTCTTCACCAAAATACGCCATAATCAAGGGAAAGCCAATAAAAGAAGTATTGCTATATCCGGCAGCCAATTCAAGGCTGCTTCGGGAACGCTGCTTATATGATTTTCTTTTGCAATATAGTTCCATAAACAACCAGCTCCCTGCCCAGACCAACACTGCTGAGAAAATAGGAAACAGCAGTTGTGAAGACCATTCAATTTTGGGCAGATACTTAAATGACACTGCTGGCAGGGCAAAATAAAGAATCCAGGTATTAATCCCCTTATGCGCTTCTGCATGAATTAAATTTGTCCTTCGAAGCAGCATTCCCGCAGCAATGCAAAGCACAATCATTATAAAATTCACCATGTTTTTTCAACAGTTTTGTACGACACAAAGGTGCAATAGTGGTCTTATGAATAACATGTATAAATACATTATTTTTATGTACATTTAATGATAAAAGAATAGACTGTCATGCGAAAAAAACAATTTTCCCCTTTACAGATCAATGAATTTGTTGAAGACACTTTTCATCTGCCCATGCACGAACAGAATTATTATGAACTTGTTTATATCAGATCCGGCAAAGGCACTCATGTGATCAACAAATTTGAACTTGATTACACGCATGGCGATGTTTTTCTGGTCAGCCCTGCAGATAAGCATTACTTTAAGATTGAAGAAAGGACACATTTTCTATTTATCCTTTTTACAGACACTTATTTCTTGCAGCATCGACGTCATCAAAAACGTTATGACTGGATCATGGAACTGATGAACGATAAAGGGTTAAAGGAGGGTAAATTATTGATGGGAGAGCATTATCGATTGATCTATTCCCATATCATGGAAGCGGTTAGATTGTACAGTAATGCCACAGTTAATCGAAGCTCACCAGGCTTGTTTGACCTACTTATCGCCATCTTTAGTTTATATAAGGAAATTTCTGAAACACAGCGTCAATCTTCTGCTCAGGAAGGTCCTATTGACAGGTCTATCTTGGTGTATATTCATCAGCATATTTTTAGGCCTGAGGACCTTCAAGTAAAAAAGCTCTCACAGCAGTTTAACATTTCACCTTCCTATTTCGGGATCTATTTCAAGAAAAATTTTGGCACGAGCCTGAGAGCATATATCAACACCTATCGCATTGAATTAATTGAAAATAGGCTCAAAAGCTCAGCTTATACGCTTAAACAGATCGCCGCAGAACTAGGTTTTATCGATGAAAGCCACCTTTCTCATTTTTATAAACGTGTAAAAGGGTACAGTCCATTAGCCTATCGGCGAAATGTAACGCAATCCCCCCTGCCCTAATTTACCTTGGGCGGAAGTACACTGAAAAATTTCAATCCCTCCCCTTCAAATTGCTTATATAGGACAATCAATACATCGTTCTTTAACGAGGAGGCATTAGCGGCAAAGTCGACCCAACAGAACACACTTAAATAAATCATTTCTTCACTTATGTCCTGTACACTGATTCCGCTCTCCCGTTCTTTTACAAAATAAGGGCTTTTAGCCATCGCATCATTGATCCACTGTTTGGCTTTATCCAAATCTGCCTTTCGGTCGATATGGAGCACAAAACTTGTTCTACTATATTCCTGGGACAAGGTCCAGTTGACCAATCTGCCCGATAATAGGTCTCCGTTGGGAATAATGACATCTGCACCATCTGCTGTTTTGAGGACACTTGCACGAATGCCGATCTCTTTGACCCGGCCCTTTTTATCTGCAAATTCTATCTGATCACCAACACGAAAAGGTTTATCAAAAACGAGGATGATACCCGACACAAAATTATTGATGATATTTTGCATGCCCAGGCCAATACCAACACTCAATGCGCCAATCACTACAGTAAGCTTGTCCAGACTCATTCCCAAGGCTGAAACAGCCATGAAAAAGCCGATCAGGATAATGGCAAGCCGGAACAAAGGGAACAGTGTCATCTTTTGATTATAGGCCTGATTTAGACGACCGTCCTTCCCGCCCAAAACAATTAAACTGATATTCTTCTGGAACCAATTGGCAACCAATAAAAGTAGGATCGCAATAGTCAGGTTGCCAAAAGTAAAAGAGATACTCCCCATACGGTGTACCTTCGCAAAGAATATTTCACTTTTATTCAATAACCATTCGATGAACTGCAAGTTATTGGCCAGTACGATGATAGCCAGGAGCACAGCAATAATCCGAAGGATTTCCGTGAGAATGCCCAAGGTACGCTGCTCATTGAAGCGCATCCAAAATCCCGAAACCAACCGGTCCTTTTTAAACTGATTACGAACATCAACCTTAATCATCTCTGAGAAATACTGCAATGTAAAGGCTTGTACCAAACCCACCGCACAGGCAATGCTGAAGCTGCGTGAGTGCTCAACATGTCCGATTACATTCAGCGTAATTGCCGTAATATTCAATATGGCAAAAATAACATAGATAAAACCGTTAATATAACCGGGACTATTGGAATTCTTAATACGTTGTTTGGTATATGTAACCAATCCCAATGCCACGAGATTAAAAACAATACAAATGATACGAAAAAATAGATCATCGCTGACAACCATATTAACAAAAACATCCAACAGATAGAAGACGATCAGAATCAGCGCAATCTTCCTCTGCTGGCCAGTCATCTTATGTCTTAATAAAAACATAAAGATCAATAGTATGATCAACTGGGATGCCTGTAAAATAAAACTTGGCGTCACAAAATGTACAAAGGGCAATAATGTCAGGAGAAAGATAATGGTCTTTCCGACAATGGCATCAATGGCTAACTTACTTTCCGGATCATGTCGCCTAATGATATAAGCGACCCTTGCAATCCAATAGCAGTAGGCTAAGCCAAGTATAGCCAATAGGATGTGGCTGGCCCGGCCGGTATGACTGACATACTTGTCAATCGATTTGTTATTGCTGTAATTGCTCCGGATATTATTCAAAATGACATCTTTTGAAATACTTGTGGCATTGGCTTTCCAGATTGAGCTCTTGCCTGACACTGAATCGGTTTTCTTGGTTGCATTTTTTGCGTCCAGCGCCAGCTCGAACCGACTGAGGTGCTGTTGGTTCTTCGTGATAAGCTCATCGATACGCTGATCGATCTGCGTTAAAGAATCCATTTTTGAAGTCAGTTTCAGTTCTGCATTATGGAGATATTGATATGCCCGGCCATGATTGTTGGCACTGATTGCATAACGGTTTACAATGTTCCTGATCTGATTTTGGGTACTGTTTAAACTGCTGGTATAATTACTTATGCTCCCTTTGATGGATTTCAGCTGTGTGACCTCATCGTGGATAGCATTTTTTATGATCTCAATGGAATCTTTTGCTGCATTTGTTGCTGTATAGGCACTGGATTTCTCATTGAGCTGTGCAACAAATTCCGCCATGGAAGCAGTGCGGATATTGGACAAAAACGCCAGGTTTACTTTCTTTAGATCATTTCGCAAGGAATCATTTCCCACACGTGTAGAATCCGGTCCCAACCTTCTATGCAAACCACTATGCGGTTGTATCGAACGGGGTAAATTGACCTGAGCCGAATCTTGTCCAACAGCATTTAAATAAAATGCCAGCAGGCCAGCCATAACAATAAAATGTTTAATGATGCCCAATTTCATACTTTTAATTTTACTATCCGCTTTCACCACGTTATATGATCAGTATTATCTCATCCACTTTTTGTATCAAGGAAATAATAATCTTGGACAAAAATAGCTCATCTATCGCTAAAATCGTATAGTATCTGCTAATTTAAGTTCTTCCAATCGGTTGACCTTATCATCCCGGTAAAATAAATTCATGGTCTCAAAAGGGATTAATTTTAGATCTTTGTTGACGATATGTACACAGGATTTTTTTACCGCCCTGACATCGAAATCATAAGCGTCCATAAAGTTCATGATAATTATGCGAAAAAGGTTATCATAGTTTAGGTCAGGTGCACAAACATCTGGTAAACAACAGAGTAACTGATTCACTTTTGGTTTTACTTTATCCACCGAAATGCCCGTGCTGAAGATATCCAACAATTGCATCTGAACGCCTGTATCTTGTTCATAGACAATGGTATTCCGGGATTGGTTGTTCAATAGCACTGCCGGATCAATATGCCGTGTCAATGGAATCCTTTCATCAGCAATTTTAAGTACATAGCCCATGGCCAAAGAATCTGGGTTGCAGGGCACCGGAATAATATCATGCGGGCTCAATAGCGGAAACTGGTTAAGAATTTCCTGGCGCACCTCGGTCAGGGTCATTTTGTGCTGTTGGGATTCTGCTGTATTTCTGCCTGCAATCTCTACCGGCTGGAAAGTAACACCACGAACACAGGGCTGACTTAAGGCATAATCGAGGATCTCGCCGATTTCATCATCATTTGTTCCTTTCTCCAGCACGACAACCAAAGTTGTACTGAGATTCAGCGCATTTAATTTCTCCAGGGCTTTCTTGCGTACATCACTGAGGTCCTTTCCCCTGAATTTTTCAAGTACGGATGGACGGAAGGAGTCAAATTGGAGGTAAATCTCAAATTCGGGCGCATAGGTGGCAAGTTGCTCTGCAAATCCCGGGTCATTGGCGATGCGAATACCATTGGTATTGAGCATCAAATGTTTAATGGGTTTGGTCTTGGCAATATCCAGGATGCTAAAAAATTCGGGATGGATCGTGGGTTCACCGCCACTGATCTGAACGACATCGGGTTCACCTTCACTTTCAACGATCTTGTCAAACATGCGTTCAATTTCCTCCAGTGAACGGTGCCTGCCATAATGTGGGGACGACATGGCATAACAGGTCGGACAGGTCAGGTTACAGCGGTCAGTGACCTCAACAATGGATAAGCAGCTGTGCTGTTCATGATCCACACACAAGCCACAATCATAAGGACAGCCATAGTGGACTTCCTTATCGAATTTCAGCGGTGTTTCTGAAGCCTTATTATAATTTCGAATATTTTTATAATAGGCTACATCCGTTGCAATCAGTGTTTTGAAAAAACCATGGTCGGGACAATTCTTGGTCATAAAGACCTGATCTTCCTCAATAATAATTTTTGCTCCTATGCGCGACAGGCAGGTCGGACATAGACTGATGGTGTAATCGTAGTACGTATAGTTTCTTACTGGCATTTTTGCTGCGATTTAACTCAAAACAATTCCACAGGCGATACCACCGGCAATAAGCGCCGCTATACCGCCCAAAAGCACCTTTAACCATGGATTGACATTAAATCTTGACTCTTTATTGCCAGCTTTAATAATCGAACCAATAATGATGACTAGCAGCGCAATTCCGATCACGACAGCCCCAATAAAAAGTAGAGCTAGCCCCAACATCGCTGTATTTTCTGAGCCTGAGCCAAATGATCCTTCAAGTAAATACATCATCTATATTTTTTTTCTAAATGCTCATTATTCAATAAATAAATATAATAAATTATTACGATGATACAGGTAATTTGTATGGTACTCAGCTCAAAAAGAACCGTTGCCCGTGGTTTGATAAAATCCAATAAGAACCGAAAGCTGAAATAACTGAGCATAAAAAGCTGAAATAATACGCCGTTCTGAAAAACAAATTTCCGTCGGAATATGTGGAGGGCCGTAAATAGTACCATCAGGAAGGCAATCTCATAGAGGGCCACAGGATGCCTTTTATATCCATCCCCCAGGTACATTCCCATGGGGCAATCGGTCGGCAGGCCATAAGTTTGCTCATAGATACCCGTAAAAAAACAGCCGATCCGCCCGATCATAATCGCAACAATCAGCGGAAACACCATACGATCGCCGGTACTTTCTTTCTTGCCAATAATCTTTTTCATTAGCTCAACAGCCACCAGTCCACCTGCTAGACCACCTACGATCGTATTGTTCAGCCAGATATAACGCCATTTATTCATTGCAGTGATCAGTTCAACCGGTCGTTCCAAGGAACCGATCACATGCGAACCGAGGAAAGCTCCCAAACCTGCAGCGATGACAATCAGCAAGGTATTGCTATGGCCTAAACTCTCCGTATCTTTCCATTTCAAAAATTGATAATAACGCATACCAATAAACATGCCCAGCCCTTCCATGAAGGGGTGCAGCAGAAACGATTTTCCGAATAGATCTAAGGTAACTGGAAATTCTACAGCAATAAGCATAGACAAGTATACAAAAGACATTTATAATATCAGCATGGGAAGATAAGACAAAAGGCCAGTTTTGGAATAAACTGGCCTTTTGTTCGTGCCCTAACACTGGGCAGCCGTAAAAATTACAACTGATCGCTATAAACAAAACGGATTTCTTCTCTCAGGTTATACCGCGATGCCATTACTTCACCGTAGGCACCGGCTGAGCGGATGGCGATTAGATCACCCCGTTTTGAAACTGGAAGTGGTACCTCTTTTCCAAAACAATCCGAAGATTCGCAGATTGGCCCAACCACATCATAATTGATGGGTTCATCGGACGCTGCAGCACTGATATTCTCTATTTTATGATATGCCTGATAAAGTGCGGGACGCATCAATTCAGTCATTCCGGCATCCAGTACCAAAAAGTTCTTTTTTACACCATTTTTGACGTACAGAACACGGCTGATCAGATTTCCACATTGCGCGACCAAGGCTCTTCCTAATTCAAAATGTACTTCCTGATTTGGTTTTCTTTCCAAAAACCGGTCGAAAATATCAAAATAGGCTTCAAAATCCGGGATTGTATTACCATCCGGATTTTTATAATCAATCCCAAGGCCACCACCGACATTGAGTACGCGGATTTGCGTTCCACGCTCCTCAAACCAATTTTTCCATTCATTGACCTTTACACAGAGACTTTTGAACACAGTCATATCCGTGATTTGTGACCCCACATGAAAATGAAGTCCCACTAGCTCAATAAAGTCACATTTTTTGAGAACGGAAGCGCACTTCTCCAGGTCAGCATTCGGAATACCAAACTTGTTCTCATCGAGTCCCGTGGTAATGTAATGATGGGTATGTGCATCTACATTTGGATTAATCCGCAAAGCAACATTGGCTTTCACTCCATGTTTTGAAGCAAGCTCATTGATGACTTCCAGCTCCTGAATCGATTCTACATTAAATGCGAATATATGATGATCCAGCGCGTAACTGATTTCCTTATCAGATTTTCCAACACCAGCAAAGGTGATATTCTGTGGATCGAACCCGCATTCAATAGCCTTTTTCACCTCATTGCCGCTTACACAGTCAGCTCCAAATCCGATCCGTTGTACTGCTTTGAGTACCGCATCGTTGAAGTTGGCCTTTAATGCATAATGCACATGAAATCCACGCTTTTGGGCAGCGACATGTGCTGCTTCCAACGTTTTAGCGAGCACATCCATATCGTAATAATAAAACGGCGTTTCTTTCTCTGCAAATTTCGCCGCGATACCTGTATTTATCATATAAAACCTACCTTCTTAAAATAAACGATTATGCAATGAACGCAAGGCCTCTGTTTTATGATCCGAATTCAGTAGAATGGACACATTAAAGTCTGAACCACCATAGGAAATCATACGAACTGGCAGGTGCTTTACAGCATCCAGCACACGTGCGGCATAACCATGACTGTTCAGGCCAAAATCACCCACCACGCATACAATCGTTTGTTCTCCATCTACGGTCACCGAGCCAAAGTCTTCCACTTCTTTAATGATATCAGTTAGGTTAGTGGTATCGTCAATGGTCAGTGAAACTGCCACTTCGGAAGTGGTAATCATATCAATCGGTGTTTTATAACGCTCAAAGATCTCAAAAACACGGCGTAAAAAGCCATAAGCAAGCAACATCCGTGAAGAGTGAATATGGATTGCCGTGATGCCATCCTTTGCAGCAATTGCTCTGATACACCCTTTCTGTGCACCATCTTTGCTGATCAACGTTCCTTTTGCATTCGGCTCCATCGTGTTCAACAATCGCACGGGAACATTGTATTTCTGGGCCGGGAATACGGACTGCGGATGCAATATCTTCGCACCGAAATAAGCCAATTCTGCCGCTTCATCAAAACTGAGGTGCGCAATTGGTGCTGTACCTTTGACCACGCGCGGATCATTATTGTGCATACCGTCGATATCTGTCCAGATCTGTACTTCTTCAGCCCGGATGGCGGCACCGATCAGCGAAGCTGTATAATCAGATCCACCACGACGAAGGTTGTCAATTTCACCAAATGAATTTCTACAGATGAACCCCTGGGTAATAAATAAAGTGTTTTCTGGCGTTTGAGCAAGGATATGGCTTAATTTTTCACCGATATAATCAACCATTGGTTCATTGTCTTCATCAATTTTCATGAAGTCCAAAGCTGGCAACAGAACAGATTTTACGCCAATCTCACTTAGGTAAAAATGCCAGAGAGCTGTAGACATCAATTCACCTTGTGCCAAGATAATTTTCTCTTCAATCGGTGTAAACAGCTCGTTTGCCAGACTGGAGATTAAATTGAAATGATAATCAATTAATTCCTTACCATGGTTATAACCCGCTTCAGTATTAAAAAGTTCCTTAATAAGGTCTTCGTACTTATCCTTGTGCTTCTTGATCAAATCCTTCGCCTCGTCCTTCTTACCTGCTGTGTAAGCCTGACCAATTTCTACCAAAGCATTTGTCGTTCCAGCGACCGCGGACAACACGACGATCTGACGCTCCGAAGGGTTTACAATATCCAACAACCCTTTGATACGTGCTGCACTTCCTACTGAAGTACCACCAAATTTTAAAACTTTCATACTAAAGTTACAATTATTAAATTTCTGTGCGCCAATATAGGCAATTCATGAATTTATATTAAAAAAAAATGCGGCACAAAATCACGAAAGTTTTGTGCCGCATATATTATTCTATGCGGAAGAATCACTTCTTCAAATTTTCAATTAACAGACCGGCCAATTCTTCGCCGATTCTTTCCTGTGCTTCATTAGTAGCTGCACCGATGTGCGGTGTCAAAGAAATTTTAGGATGTTTTAAAATTTCTTCGCGAGGTGTAGGTTCGTTGTCAAATACATCTAGTCCTGCAAAAGCTACTTTGCCAGAATCCAATGCCTTTACTAACTCCAATTCATCGATAACACCACCTCTAGATGCATTTACTAAGCCTACACCGTCTTTCAACAGCGGAAATTCAGCAGCACCGATAGCTGGCTTGTCCAAAAATGGAACATGCAAAGAAATGAAATCCGAGGTTTTCAATAAGCTGTCCATTTCAACTTGTTTTATAGGTACTTCAACTTGAATACCACCAGAAAGTTCGATCGTCAATGCTTTAGGTCCTTCAAATAAGTCTGTATAGATCACATCCATCCCCAAACCGATAGCGATTTTGGCGACTTCACGACCAATACGACCAAAACCAACGATCCCAATTGTCTTACCCCGAAGTTCAGTACCGGCACCATAAGCCTTTTTCAGCGCACCAAACTTGCTATTACCCTCCACGGGCATTTTTCTGTTAGCGTCGTATAAAAACCGTACCCCGTTCAGGAGATGTGCAAAAACCAGCTCTGCAACAGATAAAGATGAAGCAGCTGGTGTGTTCACAACAGCAATACCTTTCGAACGTGCGTATTCCACGTCGATATTGTCCATTCCTACCCCACCACGGCCAATTACTTTTAAATTAGGGCAACCGTCGATCAAAGCCTGACGCACTTTCGTTGCACTACGCACGGTAATTGCATCATATGCAAGTAGTTTTTCTGCTAATTCCTCTTGTGGTATATGATTTGTATCTACAGTATGACCTGCATCTTCCAACATTTTCTTTCCCATTGGGTCGATACCGTCATTTGCTAATATTTTCATTGCTATAAATCTAAATTATTATTTATGTGTATCTTCAAATTCTTTCATTGCATCAATCAACGCATTGACACTGCTTAAAGGCAATGCATTGTAAATCGACGCTCTGAAGCCACCCACTGAACGGTGCCCTTTGATACCAATCAAATTACGTTCTTTTGCCAAAGCCAGAAATTCTGCTTCCAATTCAGGAGTATCCATCACGAAAGTCACATTCATCCGGGAGCGGTCTTCCACAGCAGCAGTCCCCCTGAAGAAAGGGTTACGGTCAATTTCATCGTATAATGCACGCGCTTTGATGGTATTCTCCTGCTCCAGTACAGGCACGCCACCTTTTGCTTTCAACCAGCGTAGATTCAACATGGAAACAAAAATAGAATACACTGGTGGCGTATTATACATCGATCCGCCATTGATATGCAGTTGGTAATCCAACATAGAAGGCAGGACACGTCCTGATTTACCTAGGATATCATCTTTGACAATCACCAACGTTACTCCAGCCGGGCCCATATTTTTTTGTGCTCCAGCATAGATCAGGTCATAATCTGCTACATTGATCTCACGGGAGAAAATATCAGAAGACATGTCCACAACAACCGGTAGGGTAGTTTCTGGCTTTTCAAAAACCTCAGTACCATAAATCGTGTTATTGGCAGTATAATGAAAATATGCTGCGTCCGAAGGAATTTCATATCCTTTAGGAATGTAAGAATAATTTTTATCAATCGATGAAGCTACAACATCAATAGCACCAAATTTTTTAGCTTCTTTCAATGCTTTTGTAGCCCATACCCCTGTATCTAAATAAGCAGCTTTACCACCTTCAGGTAAAAGGTTCAATGGCGCCATTGCAAATTGCAAGCTCGCTCCCCCCTGTAAAAAAAGAATCGAATACCCTTGCGGTACCACCAATAATTCACGGACTAACTGTGTTGCCTCATCGATCACTGCTTCAAACTCTTTGGAACGGTGAGAGATCTCTAAGATTGACAAACCTGTGTTGTTAAAATCAATTACAGCTTCTGAGGCTTGTTGAAATACTTCCTTTGGCAGAATACATGGACCTGCTCCAAAATTATGTTTCATTGATGTTATTTTTGTTTGATCGCTCATTCAGAACCCTAGTTAAGCAATCTGTTGTTTTAAAAATCAAAGGTAAAATAAAATTATATATTTTTCAACTAATCTGTTTTTTTATTGAAAATTTACAAAATTCTGAATGATTTCAATAAAAAGATTACACATACCAAGGTTCTTTTTTTATCAAAAATACTATAAAAGAAGCACTTTCCAGGCCATATCTAACTGATTATCTTGCAAATACTCTTTTGATTTTAGCTGAAGGTGAATATTTCTTGTAGTTGGGTCTCCGATAAATGCATTTAATAATTCATAAATTTCGGGCAGGCTGGAGACATCGTCAACTTCCTCTGGCGTAGGTAAACGGTCGACCTGTGCCAATTTAATTTTATCATTTTCGGTAAAAACGCTCGAATCTTTTACAAAAGCGGGAAGCTGATCATAGTTCATAAAAAAGCAGAAATTTGAATCAAATTTCTGCTTAATATCCCAAAAAAGAAAAAATCTTACAATTTTTCAATGATCTTATCAGCAAATTCACTGGTTTTCACCAGTGTTGCCTCTTCCATTAGATTGTAAAAATCAACCGTAACGGTTTTACGCAAAATAGTTTCACCCAGGGCTTTTACAATTGCTGCGGCAGCTTCTGTCCAGCCCAGGTATTCAAACATCATCACGCCACTCAAGATGACAGATGATGGATTCATTGTATTTGTATTCGCAAATCGTGGGGCAGTACCATGCGTGGCCTCAAAAACAGCATGTCCTGTTTTAAAATTGATGTTTGCCCCCGGTGCAATACCTATTCCGCCGACCATGGCTGCCAAAGCATCCGAAATATAATCTCCATTCAGATTTAAGGTAGCTACGACTGAAAAGTCCTTTGGATTGAGCAGTATCTGTTGTAAAAAATTATCTGCAATAATATCTTTGATCAATATTTTACCTTCAGCAAGCGCATCTTTTTGTTCTTGATTAGCAGCTTCCTCTCCCCGCTCCGCCTTGGTCCGCTCCCATTGTCCCCAGGTGTAAGTCTCATGACTAAATTCAGTTTCGGCCACATCGTATGCCCATTGTTTAAAAGCGCCCTCAGTGAACTTCATAATATTTCCCTTATGTACGATGGTAACAGAAGGAAGGGAATAATCAATGGCATGCACGATTGCTGCACGAATCAACCGTTTGGAGCCTTCTTCAGAAACCAATTTAACACCGACCCCGGTCGTGTTCGAAAAATCGTAGCTGATCGCTAATTCGTCTTTCAGAAAATCCTGCAGTTTATTTGCCTCTGCGCTACCAGCCTGAAATTCAATCCCCGCATAGATATCTTCCGTATTTTCCCTAAAAACAACCATATCAACATACTCAGGATGCTTGACCGGCGAAGGCACTCCCTTAAACCATTTTGTTGGACGCTGGCAGACGTACAAGTCCAGATCCTTTCTCAAAGCAACATTTAATGAACGAATGCCACCTCCTACTGGCGTAGTCAATGGTCCCTTGATCCCCACTAAATATTCTTTGAGTATATCCAGTGTCGCTTTGGGCAGCCACTCACCTGTTTCATTAAAGGCTTTTTCTCCAGCCAAAACTTCTTTCCAGATAATCTTCCGTTCCCCCTTGTAGGTCTTTTCTATTGCCTTGTCAAATACACGTACGGCAGCACGCCATAGGTCTGGACCTATGCCGTCGCCTATGATAAAAGGAATAACTGGAACATTTGGAACCTCAAGCGTCCCGCGATCGGACAATGTAATTTTATTTGACATAATCTGCTATTTTAGTGGATATGGTTATCCTTTATTAAACATATTTCCGATCTCTTTACTGATCTTCCTAAATATTGGAGCGGCCTCAACCTCTTCATACTCGTCAATATGTGGATTCTCCACTCTACTAGGAAACACCAGAACAAGATTTTCGTTTGCATAAATTCGATCTAATTTTTTGGCAATGCCATCCAGGGAATCTCGATAAGAGACTCCTCCATTTCTGGCAGATACGAAAATAAACATCCCATCTTCTTCTTTAAACGCTTTCAAGCCCTGCAAACTATCCCATTCATTATAATTCTTGAAGGTAACGGGCACGGAGTTTTTTATTTCAACAAGATATTCCTCAATAGCAGTTTTCGAACGGCTGTTAACGACAAACGTTATTGAAATGGAGAGTTCCTGTGCTAATTTAGCTATTTTTTCCAGCCAATACTCAAAACCAAACTCAGCTTCACACATCGGGGGAGCAAACACGACGATGGACTTATTGGAAATAAAAGGTTTCTTAAAATGACAGAGCATGACACTCGCTGAAGTCCGATTCAGAATGCTCTCGGTTTTCTCACCGACGAATTTATCCATAAAATTGGCTGCACTTGGCCATCCCAACACAATACAGTTAGCTGAAACTTCTTTTGCCGACCTTGCAACACCACTGGCAATATTTAAGTCTATAGTAGCACTAATACTTACATCAGTCTCATTACCAGAAGCATAACGAACCATATTATCTAGATTTTTGCGCGCTTTGGACATATTCAACTGTGCTTGCTCATTATCTTTCACGACAGAAACAATGGTAACTGGATAGGTACACTTTTTACTTTTAATATAGGTGGAAAAATCCAGGATAGGTTCCATATTGTCCATATTGGCAATGGATATCAATATATTGTCATCTTTTTCCAGCACTGTATCTGTATGCGCCTCATCCTGTTCACCGTCCATCACCACTTTTCGGGAAGCGTTACCTGTAACTACAGTGGCGACAATACAAGTGACTAGAATCAGTAAAATCGTACCATTCAATACATTTTCATCGATGAGACCACTTTTGTGACCTACCATGATCACCGCCAACGTAGCTGCAGCATGGGCACTACTGAGGCCGAAAATTAAGTTACGCTGTCCGCGACTGTATTTAAACGTCTTCTGGGTTAGCCAGGCTGCCACGTATTTCCCCACAATGGCAACAACGGTCAACGTTCCGGCAATGATTAACGCTTGTGGCCCTTTGAGGATCACACTGATATCGACAATCATCCCAACAGATATTAGGAAAAAGGGAATAAAAATAGCATTCCCGATAAATTCGATTCGGTTCATCAAGGCTGAAGAATGCGGAATCAGCTTATTCAGGGCCAGCCCGGCAACAAAGGCCCCAATGATAGGTTCTAATCCGGCAATCTCAGCTAAGAAGGCCGCAAAAAACACCACAGAAAGGACAAAAATATAATTTGAGGTCTTTTCACTTCCCAACCTTTCAAAAAACCATTTTGCAATCCGCGGGATGATACCGAACATAATAAAGAGGAAAATGGCAAAGGATATAGCTAAAGTGGCCCAAAACTCATTACCAATATTTCCCTGGGACACCCCCGTAATAACAGCTAATATGATGAGGACCGCCGTATCAGTCAAAATAGTCCCACCAATCGTAATAGCCACAGCTTCCATCTTGGAAATACCATAACTATTTACAATGGGATAAGACACCAGCGTATGGGTGGCAAACATACTGGATATGAGCAAGCTGGGCAACACATCATATCCCAGCAAAAGGTGACAGACAGGATATCCAATGCTAATGGGCACGATAAATGTAAAGAAACCGAATAACAGGCTTTTATTCTTGGTTTTTTTGAACTCGTTCATATCCAGCTCTAAACCAGCGATAAACATAATATAAAGCAGACCTATAGTGGAGAACAAATTAATTGCAGAGTTCTTTTCCAGCCAATTCAATCCATGCGGCCCAATAATAACGCCGGAAATAATCAATCCAATGATCCCTGGCACCTTGATCGGCCTGAGAATAATAGGAGATAGTAAAATAATAAAGAGTACTAAAGAAAAAATAAGTACAGGATTTTGCAATGGCGCTTCAAATGCCTGGGAAATATGCTCAAAAGTTTTATTCATATGTGCTTGTATGCTATCGGTAAATGTAAGTGCTTATTTTTATTAGAAAACCCAAAAAAGTTAACAGCACTAAAAATACAATTTTTCCAGCAAAAGGATAGCTAAAAAAAAGCTACTTAAAAGAAATTGCTTTAATCGGACTAATTTTGGTAATTAACATGGAAGGAATGAACAAGGAAATCATTCCGATAAAAACCACGGCCAAGTTGACCAGAACAACATCAGACCAATAAAGTTTGACAGCCACATATGAAATATAATAAGTCTGCTCGTCAAGTTTAAAAAAGTGTGTATAATCTTGGAAAAAGTAAAAACCTAATCCAATTAGATTCCCAATCAGCAGGCCGAGGCCGATGAGGTATAATGCACTGTACATAAATACACGTCTGATCCCTGCATTATGATATCCTAATGCTTTTAGAATACCGATCATTGAAGTGCGTTCCAGAATTGTGATCAGTAAAGCCGAGATCATATTGATGATGGCTACTACTGTCATTAAGATAAAAATAATTTTTGTATTCATATCCAGAAGCTCCAGCCATTGAAAGATATCCGGCACCTGGTCCTTAATATTGATGGCTTGCATGTCAATGGGCAGCATATCTTCTATCTCACCTGTGATCCGCTCGAGTTGATTAAAATCTTTAATCCGGATTTCGTATCCGCCGACTTCATTGTCGTCGAGGTTACTGAGTTTCCGAATAATATTTAAGGAACCGATCACATATACCTTATCCAATTCTTCCGAACCTGTATTAAATATGCCTTTAATGACAAATTTACGCTTACGTATGGGATCCTGAACAAAATACATGATAAAGTCATCTCCCACCTTTAGCATCAACCGATCTGCCAAGTATTTGGATACCAAAATCTGATTATCCGCATTTTCAGATTTAAAGTTTATGGTCTCCCCATCAATGAGCATACTTTTGAGGTGTTGTTGATCATAAAGCGAATCAACACCTTTTAATACGACTCCTTCAACCTCATTATTCACATTAATAATCCCTGCTTTTGTCGCGAATGAGTTGATAGAATAGACTTCGGGTATTGCCTGTATAGATTTATTGAGTTGGGGAGTAAGTGAAATCGGTGAATTTTCATAAGACTGGTTCAGGTCATAACGTAAAACCAGTACATCGGCAAAGAATCCACGTTGTTTACTGATAATCTCCCCCTTAAATCCCCGCAAAACAGCAATCGATATGATAATGGCAGCAATTGCCAACGCAATTGCCCCGATCGTAACCCGAACAATCAATTTCGAAAAGGTCCGTTTACCAGAAAATGCGATCCGACTTGCTAAAAAATAAGGAAAATTCAAGCTTTCAATATATTTATGTAACTTCGCAAAGTTATAAAAATTTGTTATTTACAAAACTAAAATAGCAAATAAGTAGCTGCTTTTCGGATGACAGGCCGTCATTTGGATGGTTATTGGTTTCAAGGATTTTTAACAAAAACTGTACATAATTATGCGTATTATTTTCATGGGAACTCCGGACTTTGCTGTAGCGTCACTGGAAGCTCTTATTCGTGCTGGCGAACAAGTTGTCGCTGTGGTAACAGCACCGGATAAACCAGCAGGACGTGGGCAAAAAATACATGAATCGGCCGTTAAAATATTCGCAACACAACAGCATATTCCAGTTCTTCAGCCGGTCAAACTCCGGGACAAAACATTTCTCGATCAACTTAGCAGCTATCAGGCTGATCTTCAGGTCGTCGTAGCTTTTCGGATGCTTCCAGAGGTCGTTTGGAACATGCCAAAGCATGGAACCATTAATGTTCATGCCTCTTTATTACCCCAGTACAGAGGAGCTGCCCCAATAAATCATGCCATCATCAATGGAGAAACTGAATCTGGGGTCACCACATTTTTATTGCAACACGAAATAGATACCGGAAATATCCTGCTGTCCGCAAAGGTTGCAATCAAAGAGACTGACACCGCAGGCGACCTGCACGATAACCTGATGCAGCTCGGCGCACTGACCTTGCTTGAAACGATCAGACAACTGAAAGAAGGCACACTCCAGCCCAAAAATCAGGACGATATCGTTCCGGTCATGCATCTGAAACATGCACCAAAAATTTTTAAAGAGGACTGTAAAATTAACTGGGATCAACCGGTAGATGCTGTTTATAATTTTATACGTGGGCTCAGCCCCTTTCCAACAGCCTATACCTTACTGGATGGCAAGGTGTTGAAAATCTATTCAACGGCAAGAGAATATACGCCCACTCCTGCTGCACCGGGCACAATAGCTACGGATAAGAAAAGCTATCTAAAATTTGCAGCTCAAGATGGGTATATTACGGTCAATGAACTCCAACTTGAAGGTAAAAAGAAAATGAATGTGGTAGACTTCTTAAAAGGCTATCGGTTTTAATTTTTTTCATCTTCACCGTCGTCATATTGCAGTAAGTCACCGGGCTGGCAATTTAGTGCTTTACATATCGCTTCAAGTGTATCTAATCGTAATGCTTTTGCCTTTTGATTTTTTATGATTGAAAGATTAGAAAGCGTTATTCCCACGCGGTCACTCAATTGGTTAAGTGACATTTTTTTCTCTTTCATTATTTTATCCAAGTGAATTAAAATTGGCATAATATAATTTTTATTCTTTTAAATTTATTTAATGTCTCTAGTAAAACAAAACATATATCTTTTTGTTTTATCATAAAATTATCATTTTAAAATAAATTGAAGGAATGCGTTTTGCGTAACATATTGGATATAATAAAAGAATTGTTTAATAACTGAAAAAAAATAAAACCTTATAGCTCTTTAAATATCAAACAGTTGAATATCACAGTAACGATTAAGAAAGAAAAACAATATGAAGTGGAATAGTTTTTGATAGCACAAAAAGAAGGCTTACAAAACCATAACTCATTATAGATGAGCGGATAGATTATCCATTTTCCATTAATAATTCAAAAATTTTTCGTATTTTCGCAAACATTTCTTAGAGAGGAGAATTAATAAAAATTAATGAGACAGCTCAAAATTACACAATCTATTACCAATCGTGAGTCACAGTCTTTGGACAAATACTTACACGAAATTGGTAAAGTAGACTTAATTACAGCAGAAGAAGAAGTAGAATTAGCACAGCGTATCCGGGAAGGTGATCAAGTTGCCTTGGAAAAATTGACTAAAACCAACCTTCGTTTCGTAGTATCAGTAGCAAAACAATATCAAAATCAAGGTTTGACCTTAGGTGATTTAATCAATGAAGGTAACCTGGGCTTAATTAAAGCAGCAAAACGTTTTGACGAAACAAAGGGGTTTAAATTTATTTCTTATGCCGTTTGGTGGATTCGCCAATCTATTCTTCAAGCCATTGCTGAACAATCACGTATCGTACGTTTGCCGTTGAACCAAGTTGGTTCTTTGAGCAAAATCAGTAAAGCTTTCTCAAAACTAGAACAAGAATACGAACGGGAACCATCTCCGGAAGAACTGGCAGATATCCTCGAAACCACTGTAGATAAAGTTTCGGATACCTTAAGTAATTCTGGACGTCATGTATCCATGGATGCTCCTTTTGTTCAGGGTGAAGAAAACACCCTTTTGGATGTATTGGAAAACCATGACCCGGACACGGATAGTTCTTTGATTGATGAATCTCTATCGGAAGAAATCAAACGATCATTGGCAACTTTAACAGAAAGAGAACGTGAAATCATTGTTCTTTTCTTTGGATTAGGTTCCAATCACCAATTGTCGTTGGAAGAAATCGGTGAGAAATTCAACTTGACACGTGAGCGCGTCCGTCAGATCAAAGACAAGGCTCTTCAACGTTTGAGACACACTTCAAGAAGCAAAATCTTAAAATCTTATTTAGGTTAAAAGAGATATTTATTGAATTTTTTTGGCAATCCCAATCAGAAATGGTTGGGATTTTTTTTTACAAGAAGGGCCATTCGCTTTCATCGAACGGCCCTTCCTGCTGTGTTTATCTGCCTGATCTCAGGCTCCCTTTTAGATCCTGGAATCTACATTTTCACTACTTTGAATCTGGCATAAGTATAAATTCAAAAAGCCTGTCACGTTTCAGATATCTATTAGCCACATCTTGTACAGATTTGGCCGTCACCTTATTTAAGTTTTCCACCCGACGGGTATATCTATTGATATCCAAGTCATTTTGATAAGAACTGGAAATGTAATTCAACCAGTAGCCATTTTCACGTAAGCTTAGTTCATTCTGCCTTTTTTGTTCCGCCACAAATTTTTCAATATCCACTTTGTCGGCACCTTGATCCTGTATCTTTTTCACTTCCTCCAGAGCAGAACTGATCAACGGATCAGCTTTATCAACTGCCGAACCAAAACCGATCGAAAAAGCATAACGTGCTTTAGGTAATTTACTGAAGCTGGCGCGGGCACCAACACCGTAAACACCACCTTCTTTCTCTCGCAGTCGCTCAAGCAATTTAATTGTCAATACACTTTCTAAAGCTTCCATATTGACATTCTCACTTTCACTATAGCTATAGTCTCCGTAATAAGCCAATTGGGTACTTGCTTTTTCTTCCTTGCCTTTATGAACCACCAGACGCTCCCCTTTAGTCGGTTCCAGAATATTTAAGTCTTTATAATTCTCTCCTCGTTTGACCGCGGGCAGGGAGGCAAGATAGGTCTCAATAAACGGTTTAATCTGCGCTTCATCAAATGATCCTACAATCGTAAACACAAAATCTGAAGCATCTGCAAACCGCTCTTTATAAATCGCCAATGCGCGGTCACGGTCAATTTTTGAAAGTGTTTCCACAGTAGGGTTCTGGCGGCGGACATTGTTCCCATAGAGCACTTCCTTCACTTTATCTGAAAAAACATTATTTGGATTGCTCAATCTATTTTCCAACGATCCTTTTGCTCTTGTCATTGTACTTTGGAAAACATCAGTATCTAAGCGAGGCTCTGTAAAATAGCCATAAATCAGCTCAAAAGCATTTTTCAATCCCTCTTTGTCCGTGCTTCCCGAAAGCCCCTCATAGCGTTCAGAAATATAAGGTGAGATCGACACCTCCTTTCCGGCAAGATATTTCGTCAGCTCCACATTGCTCATTTGCCCGACACCACTCGCATCGACCAATGAGGATGCATTTGAAGCGGAGAAATAATCTGCATCGGGGTATAGCGAGGTTCCCCCTGGGCTATAGGCCATTATCTGGATCTCGTCATTTTTAAAGTCTGTAGGTTTTAAAATAACCTTCACCCCATTGCTCAATACCCATTCTTTCGCCTGGACAGCTGTGATATCCTTTGAAGACACAATGGTACCTTTGGTAGGTTGTTTGGAAAGCAAAGGCAGATTAGAGACTTTGTCCTCGTAAGCAGTAACCGGGCTGTCTTCGACCGCTTTTATCCATCCCAAAACGGGTTGTTCTGTAGGCAAGTTTGCCTTTTCCTTTTCTGGCCCCATAATCAAGATATCACGATTTAAGTCGGTATAATATTTTTTAATCAGACCATTCACCTCTTCTAATTTCAGGGTCGGCAACAATTGTTTTGTTAACTGATAGGCATCTTCATTGCTCAATGCCGGTTCATTGTCAATGAAATGGTTCAAATAACGATTGACATAACTATCTGATTTCTTTTTATCGCGCTCAATATAGGACATTTCATTCCCTTTTTTCATATCTGCCAGCGCACGGTCCATTTCCGTTTGTGTAAAACCGTATTTTTGGATACGTTCAAACTCAGTGAGCATCGCTTTAAATCCAGACTCCAGCTCGCCTGGTTTAGGCACAACTAGCAATGAAAAGGTATTTAAGTTGGATACAAAATCACTGATGCTCCCTCCTGCCTGCATAAAAGGCGGATTCGGCTGTTGCATCATTTCCGAAAAGCGCCCCGCAATCATCTGGTTGAAAATACTTTTGAGCAATTCATTGCGATAATCCCCTACCGTAACTACCTTTTCTTTCTCATTTTTGATCAAGATCTGTGCAACGGTATAAGGCAATTCGGGATCTGAAAGGGTCAAAAATTGATTTTTATTCAATAAATCGACCCTATACTCTTTGCGTGGCAGTACCTTTTTAGGCATTGTCATGTCCGAAAATAATACCTTCACTTTCTCCTCAATGGCTTTGGGATCGATATCACCTACAACAATGAGTGCCTGTAAATCCGGGCGGTACCAATCCTGATGAAACTTTCGTATTTCGGTATACGGAAAAGTTTTTAAAACTTCCTCGGTACCAATAGGCAAACGTTTTGAATAAAGTGATCCGTTAAGCAGCATGGGGAAATACTGATCTTGCAATCGCTGTTGCACCCCTCTTCCACCACGTTTCTCTTCCAGGATAACACCCCTTTCTTTATCAATTTCCTCACCATCCAATAACGCATCCTGTGCCCAATCACGCATGACCTGTAATCCATTTTTCAATAGCTCCGGGTCATCTGAAGGGATGGGTAACTGATAAACTGTTTGATCAAAACTAGTATATGCATTCAGGTCAGAGCCAAATCGAACACCAGCCTTTTGCAAATAATTGACCAGTTCATTTTTAGGGAAATGCTTCAAACCATTAAAGTTCATATGTTCCAAAAAGTGAGCTAAACCAAGTTGTTTTTCATTTTCCAGAATAGAGCCAGCCTTCATACCCAAATACATGGTAACGCGCCCCTTGGGCTCTGTATTTTTGCGGATAAAATAGGTGAATCCATTTTTTAGTTTACCGGTGACAACTTCATTGTCGAAAGGCAATTTTTGATTTAAGGACAAACTATCCTGTACCAGAATAGCTCTGGCTTCAGCAGTCAAGCTGGATGGCATCTTTGCATGCACAACATAGAAAGTCGCTGGCAGTAAAAAGGCCAGTGCAAGTGGTTTAATGAATTTCATAAAAATGATCTCTTTTTTTTAGTCAGTTATTTTTTTGCTAATTGTCTATATTAGGGTAAACGGAACTGGAGACCGATTGTCCCGATAAATAGTAAAAACAGATAAATAATATTAATATTCCCATATGGAATGGTACATCTTATTGCTGTTGCCCATGATTTATAGAAATACGCTTAAAAATATAGAATATCTTTCGAAAAGAATAATAGTTAATTGTAATTTTGTTGCAAATGGATTTTGTCAGCTGGAATTTAACAAAAAAAGAATTTGAACAATTTCTAAAGTTCGAACGTGGTTTGAGTACCAATTCGATCGCTGCTTATTTAAATGATGTGGTCAAATTTCAGATCTACTGTGAGGACAATAACCTTGCCCTGGATAAAATTGTTAGAAAAGATATTCAGAATTTTTTGGCCTGGTTGCAGGAATTCAATATTTCACCATATACACAGTCCAGGCTGATCTCAGGCTTAAAGACTTTTTTCGGATTCCTGATCATTGAACACAACCTAGACCATAATCCTACCGATCTCCTACAGGCTCCCCGCTTGTCACGAAAATTACCCAGCGTACTGAGTATCCATGAAATTGATCAACTGATCAGTGCCATTGACCTTTCAACGGCTGAAGGAGAAAGAAATAAAACGATCATTGAAGTTCTATACGGCTGTGGCCTCCGGGTTTCTGAACTTGTCAGTCTGAAGATTTCAAATCTGTTCCTTGACGTAGAGTTTATCAAGGTAGAGGGCAAAGGCAGCAAAGAACGCCTTATCCCCATTGGTCAACAGGCGATAAAACATCTCAAAATCTATCTGGAAGATATTAGACCTCATATCAATATCAAAGCAGGAAATGAGGATATTGTTTTTCTGAATAGAAGAGGAACCGCCTTGTCCCGGGTGATGATCTTCTTAATTATCAAAGAATTGGCTCAAAAAATAGGTTTACAAAAAACCATCAGCCCACATACGTTCAGACATAGTTTTGCCTCCCACCTGGTAGAAGGAGGTGCCGATCTGAGGGCAGTGCAGGATATGCTGGGACACGAAAGTATTACCACTACTGAAATATATACACACATTGACAGAGATTATCTCCATTCCGTCATCACCCAATACCATCCAAGATCTTAATATTAATTTCGGACAATACATCCTATCTTGAATGCTTGGCTGCTGAATAATGCAACTTTGTTTATTTTAATTTGCAATATGATGCAACTTTGTTGTATTTTTGCAGCGTCAACAACATGATGAATGAAAACAACAGCAATAGCTATAGGAATATCTTTCGCTTTAACGTCATTGTCTGTATCCGCACAACAGAGACGGGTAGAGACAATATGGATAAAGGGTAAAATACTCGATGCGCAAAGTACTGCGCCAGTACATGGTGCAAATATCCATTATCAAGGGCATCGCCAAACAATTATATCTGGTCTAAATGGTACATTCAGTATAAAAGACCAAATCGCTCTACCCTTAACAATCGTTACCACTTCAGTAGGTTATGAACCCGACACAACCACAATCCATGACCTTAAGCCATTTGTAATCCGGTTAAGACCCGAAGTACGGCATTTGCAGGAAGCTGAGGTCATGGGACGCATCAATACTCCACAAGTTTCCCGCAGGCTGGATGCAGCGACACTAAAAGACAATCAATACAAATCGCTTGCAGAAGTACTGCTGGACATTGCCGGAGTTGGTATGTTGAGCACCGGCACAACGATCAACAAGCCTATTGTCAATGGCCTCTACGGTAACAGACTGGCCATCATGAATAACGGAATCAAACTGGAAAGCCAGCAATGGGGTTCCGATCATGCACCTGAAATAGACGTATTTTCATCTCATTCCCTGACAGTCGCCAAAGGAGCCGAGAGTCTACGTTACGGTGCCGAAGCACTTGGGGGAGCCATTTTAATCTCACCAAAAAGCTGGAGTCAGATCCATGGATTTCAGGGCAACCTGAGCCAGATCATCCAATCCAATGGCCGTGGGTTTCAGACCGCAGCCGACTTGGAAGGTCTTACAGGAATTAACAATCTAAAATTCCGCTTCAATACCAACTATGCAAAAAGTGGCAATAGGCGGGCTCCCGATTATTATCTCAATAATACAGGACAGGAACTTTTTAATTTCAATATAGCATTGGGCTACCAGATCAAAGATGCACTACTTGAATTGAGTTACAAAAATTATGATAACCGCTCTGGCATCCTATCTTCCACTCATATTGGTGATGTACAATCCTTTCAGGAACGAATTGCCTATGGCCGTCCCTATCCAGTGGAAGACCTCGGTTTTTCATACCATATTGATGCACCTCGTCAGCAAGTAAAGCATCAGATCCTTCAACTTGGTTATGAACAGAAATTGAACGATCATGCATCTCTGTCGGCAAAATATGCGTTCCAGATCAACCACCGACAGGAATATGATAAACGGAGAGCCGGACGGTCAGCTATCCCGAGCATGGATTTAGAACTTTTAACGGGTTCGCTGGATCTTTCTTATATCCACAAAATGGAACATAGTCAACTAACACTGGGTACACAGGTCGAGAATCAAGTAAATAACAACATACCCGGTACATTCAATACACCTTTGATCCCGAATTACGATTCCTTCACGCTCGGTGCTTATGGAATCTATCAGTGGAATAGAAATCAGTGGTTGTATGAACTTGGAGCACGATTTGATCACAAGACATTCAATGCCCTGGGCTATGACTTTTTTGGCCAGCAATACGGAAGAAATGATCGATTCAATAATTTTTCCGGCAATATAGGAGCTTCTTATATCTTGGACAATCACATCAATTTTAAATCCAACCTGGGCCTGGCCTGGCGAGCACCTTCAGCACAGGAGCTATACAGTCAAAATATCCATCAGAGCACAGCAAGATACGAAAAAGGAAATGCTAACTTAAATTCAGAGCAAGGGTTTAAATGGACAAATTCAATCAATATACAGGAAAACAAAAACTTCCTGAATATCGATATCTATGCGAATTATATCAACAACTATATTTATGCAAGGCCCAATGGTGAGTTTATCCAAAACCTGGCTGGTACCTTTCCTATCTGGCAGTTTGTTCAGAATAAGGTTATATTGGGCGGTATTGATATCCAGGGTAAATATCAATTAAATTCTACCTTAAGCTATCTGGCCAATGCTTCCTATATCTATGCGCGTAACATTGATGAAGATGCTTATTTACCTTTGATCCCACCATTAAGTTACCGGCACAGGATCGTTTTTGACCGGGTATACGAACAATCTTGGATCAATGCCTTACAGGTTGCCCTCATCCAGGAAATCAACGCCAGACAGTTTGCGACAACGACCAAATACGAAATGGCTCCCGCGCCGCATGCCTACCAATTGTTGCACACCTATGTTAAAATGGACCATAAGTTCAAAAAACACAGCCTTTCGGGCAAACTTGAAGTAAATAATCTTCTGAATACAACCTATAAATCTTATACTGATCTGTTTCGCTATTACGCACATGGATTGGGAAGAAATATTCAATTATCCATAAACTATTCATTCTAATCATTAACAACATGAGAAAAACGCAAGCTATCTTTTTATTTGTTGCCACATTTGCGGTGCTATTTACATCTTGTAAAAAAGATGACCCTGTTCACGAACATGACAATGAAGAAATCCAAAGCATTAAATTTACCTTTACGGATGAAAACAGCAAGGAGCAGGTCGAGTTATCTGTCAATGCAACCGACAGTAAAGAAAAGGAGCTTATCCTGAAAAAGGGTGGTGACTATAAATTATTGATCAATATGTACGACTTTGAGGGGCATGAGGTAACACAGGAAATTAAGGACGATGCCGAAGATCATCAGTTCTTTTTCGTTGGCCCAACGAGCGATCAGGTTAAATTCACCTACCTCGATGCGCAGATTGGTTTAGCGTCAAGATGGGAGATTAAACAACAGGCACCGGCCAAGCCCATGAACGTTGTTTTGATGCATGGCCTTAATAAACAAAAAGTTAGTCCTGAAAACTGGAATAGCATCAATTATGAAAGTCTGGGCGGTGGAACGAAAGACATCAATGTGAACGTAATTCTTACACTAAAAGATTAAATTTTATGGCAAAGATTATTTGTAAGATCTAGAAAATAGTATATCTTTGCCACACGTCCCCGTAGTTCAATGGATAGAATTACAGATTCCGGTTCTGTCGATATGAGTTCGAATCTCGTCGGGGACACTTTCCTATTTAACACATAAAAAAAGACTATTCATGAATAGTCTTTTTTTTTACAACATCCCCGATTATCTGCCTATAGCTTGCAAACTTATTTAGCGGTTATTTGCATTTTTTTGTAACAATTTATGCTGGGATGCTGTAAAGACATTTCGAAAAATAATGTTGATCTCATTGTCTTTAGCGGCTCCAGCAATACCAGTGTAAGGATATACCTTGGTGATATTCGTAACTATTTCCGCCACAAAATTGCGGCTTTCAGTTGCTATGCGCTCAAAAAGAGATGAATTATCGCCTTTATCGTACAGATTTTTCCAGGAATGTTCCGCCAGTGCCATTATGGTCTTCCTTTTGTCTAAATAATTTTGTTGAAGCGTATCCAATATCTTAAAGGCAGCTTTACTTTCCACAGGATCCCATTTACTTTCATTGGACCTGACAATAAATAATTTCTCAACTAGATCGATAAACCGATGATACATTCCCATAAAATTCACCAGTAGGGTCAATTCGGCAAAGGGCATGAATGGATATTGATACAAATATTCCCCACGGGTTGTTCTGGATGCATCAATCGAAAAAGATTGGTTTTCATAAGCAAAAACGTCATTCAGGGAAAAAGAATGCGATGCCGTCGCCTCCAGCCCAAATGTATCCCAATCGTAATGAATAAGTACATCATCACGGTTAACAAAGAAGGATTTCACAAGTGGATTTCCATCCTTATCAAAAACTGGCTGGCCAGCTTCTTGAATGCGGGCATTCAAGGTAAAATGGGTCAGATGCGGGGCGCCTGTAGCATATTTCCAGATTCCCTTTAGCCGATATCCAGTTCCTTCACGTTCAGCGACACCAGACACTTGTCCACTCCCCCCAAAGCATACTTCTTTAGCAGCAAAAATATCATCTCCAACAGTAGTATCGATAAATCCCACGAAGAGATTGGCTCCTGCGCAAAGGGTCGTCGTCCAAGCAAATCCACCATCCCAATAGGCCAAGTCTTCCAATAAAACAAGTCCCTCAACCAGATTCAGCTCCAATCCACCTAATGATTTAGGAACCCAGATCTTAAACCATTTTTTACGGTAAATCAATTCCAGCTGTTCATCAGATAAGGTTTTCTTTTGGATCCCCTTATATTGATTGTCTTTCAAAATCGCCATATCATTATCATTCAGTTGCATATCTTTCTTCATCTCGTAATATTCTCCGCCAATTAAAATATCCGCTAAAAGCCATAATAAATAAAAACAATGTCAAACCCGCATAAAGAAATAGTCCTTTGTGCATGAGTAATGGGATCGCCATCAGATTGCTGACGTTCAACAACATCCAATTTTCAATTTTTCGCTTTGCCAATAGCCACATTCCAGCCCAAGCTGTACAGGACACCAATGAGTCCCAAAGTGGCACATCTGAATCCGTTAAATGCACCAATCCAAAATAAAATAACAAGAAGCCAGCGAGACAGATAAAACCAACAATCCGCCAATCTTTATCTGTACAGCGCGATATCTGTACAACAGGACCACGGCTATATTGCCAATAAATCCAGCCATAAATGCTCATGATCAAATAATATACATGCAACAATATCTCAGCATACAATTTTGCATGGAATAACACATAGACAGATATGATAATTCCGATAATCCCAAACAAGTAATGGATCGATTTATTTAGCCGGGAAAACCAAACCTGCAAAACACCAAAAAACACCCCCAGCCATTCGGCAGTGGCGGTCTGTTGCATTTGTTTTGAAATTGCTTCTAAAATGGTGAGGTCAGTCATTCAAAAGTGTTTATTCTATTGTTCAATTATTACCAAAACACTTATGAGAGGAAAACGGAGATTTCTCTTGGAATCAATTCCCTACGCCAGCATTATCTGGATCAGGTATATAAAAGCGATTGTAAAAGGAAATACAATCGCTTTTATTGGGTATCATCTCAGCCAAAATAATCAAAGATTATTTTTAGCACCCCATAAGTATATTTTTATTAAACGGGTTAATCGATGTCGATCAACTTCAATGCTTTATGCGTACGCATCCGAGTTTCTCTGCAAAGTCCAGCGTCGTCATTTAATGATTTTCCATGGGATGGAATCATTTCACGCAGCTTTTTCCGATACTCATCTGATTTTGCACGTTCAGGGAAACATTTTTTCAAGAGGCTGATCATAATAGCGACGGAAGTTGATGCGCCTGGGGAAGCCCCTAATAATGCTGCTATGGAACCATCTGCACTTGACACGACTTCAGTACCAAATTCTAATATCCCACCTTTCTTTTCATCTTTTTTGATAACCTGAACACGTTGTCCTGCTTTTTCAATAACCCAATCTTCTAATTTTGCTGTGGGCATAAATTGTTTTAAAGACTCCAATTTGTCTTTTGGCGATTTCATGACTTCAGTAATCAAGTATTTGGTCAAAGGCAAATTATCAAGCCCGGCCGATAACATTGGACGGATATTGGACAATTTGATAGATGCAGGTAAATCGAAATAGGATCCTTGTTTCAAAAATTTTGTTGAAAAACCAGCATAAGGTCCAAAAAGTAAAGCCTGTTTACCATCAATATAGCGTGTATCCAAATGTGGTACAGACATCGGGGGAGCCCCTACGGATGCTTTTCCATAGACTTTGGCATGATGTGTATTGATAATATCCTCATTGACACATCTCAACCATTGTCCTCCTACTGGAAAACCACCATATCCTTTTGCTTCTGGAATACCCGATTTTTCCAGTAGCAACAAAGAGTGCCCACCGGCGCCGATAAATACAAATTTTGCTTTTATTTCTCTTTTCGCACCAGTTTTCAGATCTTTTACTTCAACTTCCCATCGACCATCATCTTCACGGTCAATATCGATCACTTCGTGATGTAAGGAAATCTTGATATTTTCTTTGGTAGCAAGGTTATTAATCAAATCGCGTGTAAGCGAACCAAAATTCACATCAGTACCCAAATCCATTTTTGTTGCCGCAATTTTCTCATTTGCATCACGGCCTTCCATCATTAATGGAATCCATGATTTCAACAATTCAGGATCTTCTGTATAATCCATTCCTTTAAACAAGTTCTGGGTTGTTAATGTTTCCCATCTTGTTTTTAAGAACTTCACGTCTTTTTCACCAAAAACTGCACTCATATGCGGAATGCTACGGATAAAATTCTCCGGTTGAGTGATAATCCCCTTGTCCACTAAGTAAGACCAAAATTGCTTGGAAACTTCAAATTGCTCCGCAATCTTCACTGCTTTATCAATCTTTACCGAACCGTCTTTCTGTTCTGGTGTATAATTTAATTCGCACAGCGCGGAGTGTCCTGTACCAGCATTATTCCATGCGTCAGAGCTTTCTGCCGCCACAACATCCAAACGCTCAAGAATTTCAATATTAACGTCTGGGCTCAATTCATTAATTAGAGTACCCAAAGTAGCACTCATAATACCGGCGCCGATCAGAACAACGTCAACTTCTGTATTTGATTTTTTGCTCATGTTTTTGTGATTGATGCAAATTTAATATAGTTTTTGATAAACCCCCAAGTCTTTTGTCAAAAAACTGTACTTTTTAGAAACACTTATTCAAAAATACCATTGATTTATTAAAATAATCCTAAGTGTTCATCCAATGTCTTCGTGTTTGTCCTTCATGCAACATCTTTTAATTTAAATACAATGTATAGGAATAAACAGGAGAAACAGGGCTTATGTTTTTTGCTTTTTAGCTCCGTTATTTACCGAAAGATTTTGTGTTATAATATAGTTTTAACATTTTTGCAGAACATCGACGAATAACATTATACTCAATATATGAAAATACTTGAAGGAAAAATTGCTTTGATCACAGGTGCATCCAAAGGAATTGGAAGAAAGATTGCTGAAGTTTTTGCACAGCATGGTGCCAATGTTGCTTTCACTTACCTTTCGTCCGTAGAAAAAGGGCAAGCTTTGGAACAGGAGCTTCAGGCCTACGGCACAAAAGTAATTGGATATCGCTCAGATGCTTCAAAATTTGAAGAGGCAGAACAGCTGATTAATGCTATTGTGGCTGATTTTGGCAGCTTGGATATTGTGGTCAACAATGCCGGCATTACTAAAGATGGCTTATTAATGCGTATGACCGAAGAAAATTGGGATGATGTCCTAAACGTCAACTTGAAGTCTGTATTTAACGTTACTAAAGCTGCTTCAAAAATAATGATGAAAAACCGCAAAGGTTCTTTTATCAATATGTCTTCAGTCGTCGGGGTACAGGGAAATGCTGGTCAGGCCAATTATGCGGCTTCCAAAGCTGGTATTATAGGTTTCACTAAATCTGTTGCTAAAGAATTGGGCTCACGTAATATCCGTGCAAACGTGGTTGCCCCAGGCTTTATTCGTACTGAAATGACCGATGTTTTAGATCCTAAGGTTGTCGCAGGCTGGGAAGCTGGTATTCCGTTAAAACGTGCCGGCGAACCCGAAGATGTTGCCAATGCATGTCTGTATTTAGCTTCTGATTTATCGGCATATGTCACTGGTCAGGTTCTTCCTGTTGATGGTGGCATGTTGTAGCTGATACAACATAAAACGACTAAAAATGGTTTCTGGTTTCACTCAAGTTAGACACCATTTTTAGTTCAATATTAGCACGTGCCAACTAGCTCTCCCCCTTTCCTTGTGCAGGTATGCCCAGATCCTGTTTTTTTTAACTAATTTTGTCAATCAATATTTAAATGCCATGACGAATTGGACGGATTTTTTTGAGATTCAAACAGAGGAAGACTTTAATCTCCATTGCTTAGAAACTTATCAGTTCCAACTCCAGCATTGTCAGGTATATCGGGATTACGTCACCTTATTGGGCCGCAGAAAGAATGATGTCCAACATTACAGCGAGATTCCTTTCATGCCGATCGAATTTTTCAAGACACAACAGATCCTCACTGCAGGAATGCAACCGCAAATCGTATTTTCCAGTTCGGGCACAACTGGTATGGTCACCTCTAAGCATTTTGTTGCCGATGTGACCATCTACGAACGCACATTTCGAAACATATTCGAAACATTTTATGGTCCACTTCACGATATTGCCATTCTTGCTCTGTTGCCCTCTTACCTCGAAAGAACAGGATCATCCCTGATCTATATGATTGATGACCTCATGAAACAGAGCAAGCAGGCTGAAAGTAATTATTTCCTTTATAATCATCAAGAATTGTATCAAACACTTCTCCAACTTAAAAATAAAGGAACCAAAACCATCCTTTTCGGTGTTACTTATGCCCTTCTCGATTTTATTGAAAAATACAGTTTCGAGTTTCCGGACCTCATTATTATGGAAACTGGAGGAATGAAAGGAAAACGTAAAGAAATGGTCAAGGAAGAGATCCATCAGCTTCTTGAAGATGCCTTTGCGGTGAGTGGCATACATTCTGAATACGGTATGACAGAATTACTCTCGCAAGGATATTCATCGGGTAAAGGGATCTTTCGGCTTCCAAAATGGATGAACATATTAATCAGAGATACCAATGATCCACTAAGCTTGATCTCATCAAACAAGACTGGAGGAATTAATGTCATCGATTTGGCCAATCGTTATTCCTGCTCGTTCATCGCTACGCAGGACTTAGGTCGGGTACATCAGGATGGGTCGTTTGAAATACTGGGCCGTTTTGATCAAAGTGATATCCGTGGTTGTAACTTGCTCGTCCAATAAAAGCATTAGAAAGCAGTTGGTGTACAGCACAAAAGAAATGATACAATCAAATAAGGGCTTATGAGCAGATGCTCATAGGCCCTTATTATGATTTATAACAACAGATCTGAGTTTAAATAGATTTTATCGTAAGCTAGGATCTTCAAAAGTATTTCCGGAATTCATATCACCCGAGTCATAGCCTTTCTTAAACCAGGCCATTCGTTGTTCAGATGTACCATGTGTAAACGATTCAGGAACGGCATATCCCTGTGCTTCGGTCTGCAGCTTATCATCACCAACAGCTTCTGCAGCTTTCATCCCGTCCATAATATCGTTATAATCAATTTTGATATCTGTATATTCATTGAGATAATGCGCCCATACACCTGCATAAAAATCGGCCTGTAACTCAGTCATAACCGAAATTTTATTATTTTCCCGCTCACTTAATTTTCCACGGGCCTGATTGGTCTTCGGCAATAAGCCCACCAGCTGTTGAATATGATGTCCCACCTCATGGGCAATGACATAAGCCATCGCAAATTCGCCTTTTGCACCAAACTTTTCGGAAAGTTCACGGCTAAAGCTCAGGTCCAAATAAATCTTTTGGTCTCCTGGACAGTAAAACGGTCCATATGAAGCTTGCCCCATACCACATCCATCTGTCTGTGTCCCACCATCATAAAACACCAGGGTTGTCGGCGTATAAGTTTCTTGCATCTGTTCCTTGAATAACTTGCCCCAGACATCTTCTGTGCTCTGGAGCACGGTCAACGAAAATTCAGTCAATCTTTTTTCTTCAGGATTCAACTCACGTGGTTGCCCAGACTGCTCAGTCGGTGTCCCCATGTTTTGTGCCTGCTGCAACAATTGCATGGGATCTCCGCCCATCAAAAAACCGATTACCAATACAATAATACCTCCAATACCCCCCAAGGCAATCTTTCCACCTCCAGACATCCCTCTACGATCCTCAAAATTGCCACTTTGTTTACCTCCTTGCCATTTCATAATACGTATCTTTTATTCCAGTTAATAATTTTATTATTTACCGTTGAATACAAATTCAATACCAATATCGCCTTGCTTTCAAAATTATTTTCAACAGCACAGCCTTTATTCACTGCAGGGCAAATTATGGTCTTATATCCCTTATTCTCCTACCCTAAATAGCAAATCCTCATCAGATCAAAATAATTGCCCCCAAGCTGACAAGCCAATCAGAAAGTCTACTGGTCCTATCGCTTTTCTGCTTTAAATCCCGTCATTAACCACGAAGCGGTACCATACATTAGCGAGCAAACCGCAGTACAGTAACTTTCTAAAAAAAACATATCCATTAGATACACAATAAAATAGTGATATTTATATACAAAACTCATTCACATACATTCGATAATAATTGCATCTAAAAACAAATTTATCTAAGTTTGGGCTTTTATTGAAACTAACATGAAATTAGAAGAACAATTATTAGCTCGAGCTGGGGGAAAATGTGAATTGACAGGTTTGGAAACCAATTTAACGGCTTATATTTTACCTCCAGAGACCACTTCCACATCGGAAAACACTTTGCTGATTTCAGAAACTTTAGTTCAGCAGCTTAACAAGACTGAGCAGCTTAATCCGGACGACTGGAAATTTCTTCCCAATGCGATGTGGTCCGAGAATCCCGCTATACAGATCGTATGCTGTCGTATGCTGAACCGCTTGAAAAATGAAGGCTGGGCTTCAGAAGCCTTAGATATCCTTTATCTTGATGATGAGACCTTGGCCGAGGCAAAGAAAACAGGTGATCATGAAAATGATGGTTATGTATCATTCCATGAGGATAGTATCGGCCAACGTTTATTGGAAGGAGATACCGTCGTACTCACTAAAACATTGGACGTAAAGGGTTCTTCATTAAAAGCAACATTAGGTACTGTTGTTAAAAATATTCGTTTAGTAGCCGACAATATCGAACAGATAGAAGGAAAAATTGAAGGTCAGACAATCGTTATTTTAACCAAATACCTCCGTAAACAAAACTAGAGATATCCTATTCATATTGACAGACTTAAACGGGTATGTTTAAGTCTGTCATATCAACTGTGACGGTTCGTTTAATTAGGATAATTGCGCATAAATTCAAATCGATAGTTAGGATGCTGTTTTAGACTATCGATCAGGTCAGATAAGAGCTTCTGCCCTTTTTTGGTTTGATACATATTATCATGCGTCAAAAGCACTACGTTATTTTTGGTATACGAGGTACCTTTATGGAGGAGATTTTTTATCTGAGTATATAACTGGTTTACCGTCAAGTCGGGTTTTCCCGTCACACCATTAATCTTCCATTCGCAATCCCAGCCCATAATTTTGTAACCATTCTGATGTAAGAGTTCAGCTGTGGAAGCTCCACTTTCCAGATCAATTCTTTTACGATCGCCCACGTACCAGATATTTCTGCCTGGTAATCGGACTATTTTATGTTCCAGACCCAATGACTGTTCGGCATGTTCAAAATCTTCAAATGCTGCCTGTGGATCTGCATAAAATGTGCTGTATTTATTGTGGGCATGCCAAAAGCTGTGGTTATAACAATCGACCAAAGGATTACTTTTATAACGTTCTGTATAACCATGTAGTTTCTTGCTCATTTTATCATGCTCGCCAATCAAAAAAGCACTGATCCGCACATCTTTAGCTGTGGCAATAGAGTCAAGATACTGACTGCCATTGAGTGGGCCATCATCAAAAGTAAGGTAAATATAACGTGGCGAGACAGAATCTGTCAGCAGCACTGTGGTATCCTTGGCTCCATGATAGGTTATACTCTCTTCCATCTTGGTGATGGAATCTTTACGCAATGAATCTACCTTACTAATCGAATCCTGCACAATAATGAGGCTGTCTCTCTTGTGCTGTGCCATGTCGACCGAATCCAGCCGTTTCACTTTATTGCCTTCGATTCGATCACAGGAATGCAATCCCAGCATCACTATCCCCACACAAACGGACATGATGTCCCAATTACCCACTTTCTTCATTACAAAAATTAACTTATATTCTACAGGTTTTCAGCGCAATACACAGCATTTTTTTATGGAAAGCAATCCAAAGCACCACTAGCGCAAAAATAAGATAATTTTCATTAATCAGCGCGTAATATTTTTTAATTTATATCCAAAAAAAAGGAATCTACTGGTGGTAAATTCCTTTTTGATATGTTAAATGATAAATCGAAATACGGGATTAATGTCCATGTCTTCCACCATGGCCGTGACTGTTACCATGACCACGTCCATGTCCACCACGACCATGTCCTCTTCCCTTATCATGATGCCCTCTGCTGTTCCATGAAGAGTGCCCATGGCTCCGTCTGCGGTCGCTGGCAAACGAATATCCACTATGACCATGGTGACGGTCACGAATGGCGACTTGCCTTCCACGTGAATGTCCATATCGACTTCTATAACGATCATGGTGACGCCAAGGTGTACGGTCGTTGATTACCACTTTATGTGCTCTGTAAAAATCATAATGACGATATCTTCTCGGTAACCTTGACCTTCTTATCCATCCACCATTATCATAATAGACATACACCCTTGCCGGAACGTCATAATACATATTATACTCAGGAATATAATAATAACGAGCATAATCATAACCTGCAGGTCCCCAGCTCGGTTGGCTTCCGATATTCACACTAACACTGATCTGCGCCTTGGCAGAACCGACGGTAAAAAGTGCCGCAACAATCGCAACCGTGTAAAACAATTTTTTCATAAGTAGCTCCTCCCTATAGTTTTGTAATTTCTTCTTTACTCTACGACAACAAACTGTATGCAAAAGATTAAAGGTTAAATGTTAATTTTTGTTAACAAAATGATAATCAACTCATAATAAACAAGTTAATTATACGACTGTTGGTAAGCGCAAACCAAACTTTTTATCCGTCAAATTGTTCACTCTTTAATACCTCAATTGAATCATCATGAATCAGCATAATATAGGCATATTGGTAGGCAGTTTAAGAAAAGGCTCGTACAACAAAAACATCGCACAATTCATCCTTGATCAAAATCCGACAAGTTTTTGCTATAAGATTATTGAGATTGGTGACCTTCCTTTATATAATCAGGACTTTGATGATGAAGGGCCTACCCCGGAAACATATATACGTTTTCGCAAAGAAATAGCATCCTTAGATGCTGTTCTTTTCATTAGTCCTGAATATAATCGATCTGTTCCCGCTGTGTTGAAAAATGCCATTGATGTAGGATCCCGACCTTATGGCAAAAATCAGTGGGATGGAAAGCCTGCTGCCATATTAACATCCTCAACAGGGGTTTATGGTGGTTTTGGGGCCAACCATCATCTTCGGCAGTCCCTTGTTTTTGTCAATATCCACCCCATGCAGCAGCCCGAAGCTTATTTGGGCAATATCAAAGACTCTGTTGGAACGGATGGAAAAATAGCATCTCAAAAAACAATTGAATTCTTACTCAGTTTCAAAAATGCGTTTGAATAATGGGTAATACGTATCTCATGATAAAGGGGAGCTGTTAAAGCTCCCCTTTATCATGAATATCTTTCAGCTCTTGCTTTTACCTAAAGCTGATCTTCGTTTGAGTCGTAATTCCAGGTCAATAACTTATCTTGTAAAATTCGGGATATTTTGTTGAAATAACGTTTTTGCTTATACCCCATCACCCATTGAACACCGTGTACAGCATTTGTACAGAAAATCTCATCTGCCCTTTTCATAATTTCGGGGCTTATTTGTGCCTCTACAACTTCAATTCCTTCTGCTTTGGCAATATCCATGACCACACGGCGCATGATGCCTTCGATACAGCCTTCAGAGAGCGCTGGTGTATAAAGTACTTTCTCATAATATACAAAGATATTGGACGTCAGGGATTCACAGAGATGGCCTTCCTGATTTAAGATCAGCACATCGTCAAAAGCCATCTTCTTCTTGTAAATACCTGCCAGCACGTAGATCTGAGAGTTTAGGGACTTTAATTTTGAGAGATCACTATAGGGTTTCTTAAACTCATTGTATAACCCCACAATCAGACCGACTTTTTTATCTCTGAGATTAGGTTCCAAGCGTTGGACCTGCAATACAAAGCCGGGTTTATTTGTGGTGGGACTGTACAATCCACCCCCTGCCCTATAGACAATAAGCCGAATGCGGACCTGTTGTCCCAGCATGTTATTCTTGCGAATCAGTTCTTCTGTTTTAGAACGGATAAAAAATTCGTCAAAAAGATTAGCATCATCTAGATGAAGAAGATCCATCCCCTGCTGTAATCGTTCAACATGAAAATTCAGAAAGCGGATATCACCGTCCTTGTACAACATCGTTTCGAACAATCCATCTCCATAACGAAAACCTCTATTTTCTACGGCAAATATTTCCTGTTCTTCGGGTACGATATTGCCATTAAAATTGATATAGTTTATTGGCATTTTTATTTCTTTTCTAAATTTTAATCATTTCCAATAGCCATGGAATTGGCAGCATAATTACGCCACTTTTCTAAAGCTAAACGAAAATCTTCCGGATATGGTACTTCAAAGTACATATTTTCTTTTGTGGTCGGATGAATAAATCCCAGAACCTGTGCATGAAGTGCTTGTCGGGGGAGTAATGAGAAGCAATTATCCACAAATTGTTTATATTTCGAAAAAACGGTCCCTTTCAATATTTTATCGCCACCGTACATGGCATCACTGAATAAAGGATGGCCTATTGATTGCATATGCGTGCGTATCTGGTGGGTACGACCGGTCTCTAACTGGCACTCGATCAGGGTAACATATCCCAGTCGTTCAAGCACTTTGTAATGTGTCACGGACCACCTGCCCTGACTTTCCTGATCATACATTGCCATGATGCGCCTATCTTTCAGATGCCGACCTATATATCCTGTAACCGTTCCATCCTCTTTCAGATCCCCCCAGACCAATGCGATGTATTTACGGGTGATACTATGGTCAAAGAACTGTTTCGCCAAAAAGGCCATCGATTTCTCATTCTTGGCAATGACCAACAATCCTGAGGTGTCTTTATCTATCCGGTGCACCAATCCAGGGCGATCCGAATTTCCTGGCAGCTGTGGTAACTGCTGAATGTGATGGGTCAGGGCATTCACCAGGGTTCCCGTATAATTGTTATACCCTGGGTGGACGACCATTCCAGCCTCTTTATTGACAATCAACACATCATCATCCTCATATTTAATATCCAAAGGGATGTTTTCTGGATAAACTTCGTTGTCTCGCGGTGGATCTGGCAATACCAAGGTAATCACATCGGCGGGCCTAACTTTATAACTCGCCTTGATCTCCTTTCCGTTAACCATGACAGAACCAGCCTCAATGGCGTGCTGGATTTTACTCCGAGTCGCATTCTCCACTCTGTTCATCAGATATTTATCAATACGGAGTAAAGCCTGGCCTTTATCCACCTCAATGCGTAGATGTTCAAATAACTCTTGTTCTTCTTGATCTTGCGATCCCATTTGTTCTGTCATTTTACAAAAATAAACCAAATGAAACAATTTTCGTTAAATTTGTTTTCATTTAAATAATATGCTGCCTTTCAAGATCCATAGTCCCGAAACTGAAGTGTCATTACCCTCCTGGGAAAAGAAACATATTAAAGTGACATTAAAACGGGATGATCTCATTCATCCCTTTATTTCGGGCAACAAATGGCGAAAGTTAAAGTATAATCTTCAGAAAGCTTTACAGCTTAAAAAAAGTCATATCGTTACCTTTGGTGGAGCTTGGAGCAACCATTTATTAGCGACCGCTTGTGCTGGGGCAACATTTAAAGTAAAAACAACAGCCTTTGTCAGAGGTGATGAACAGTTCAACAATCCCGTCCTGGCCATGTGCCGACTATTTGGGATGAAGCTTATTTATGTCGATCGTGAATCATATCGGAACAAAGAAAAATTATATCACGATTACTTTGGTGAAGACGCTACATCTTATTATATCCATGAAGGTGGTTATGGCTCATTAGGTGCAAAGGGCTGTACGGAATTGGTATATGAGCTACAACAGGAGTACCAACATATCTTTGTCGCCTGTGGCACAGGAACAACCTTGGCGGGAATTGCACATGCCGTTGACCAACAAGATCTATTTACTCAAGTACATGGTATACCTATCTTAAAAAACGGTGAGTTTATCCTGCATGAATGCAAGCAGCTTTACCCAGATATGACTCCACCAACCCTGCATCTGGATTACCACTTCGGTGGTTACGCCAAGTCCAGCACTGAACTTTTGGCATTTATACAACATTTTATCGCAACGACCGGAATCATGATCGAACCCACCTATACAGGCAAATTGCTATATGCTATTAATGACCTTATCCATAAAGATTATTTCACCCCCGCCGATCAGCTTCTCGTTGTCCATACGGGAGGACTGACAGGTCTACTTGGTATGTATGAACGCTTTGAATTTATTGACCTAGATCAATAAATGCGCATAGAGACTACCAGAAGACATTTTCTTGCTATTTATTTCCTAGTAATATTGTAAGTTTGACCAGTCTAAAATTAAAACGATTTGTAAGATGAAAATATTAGCATTTGCGGGAACAAGCAATAAAAATTCGATTAACAAAAGCTTTGTGACAAGTACATCCAAATATTACAAAGAAGCAGATGATAGCATTGAATTCCTTGATCTAAATCATTTCGAGATGCCCATCTATTCATATGACAAAGAAGTTGAGCAGGGCATACCTCAATTGGCACATGATTTTGCAGCAAAAATGGATGCGGCAGATTTTCTTTTGATCTCTTTGGCTGAACATAATGGCTCCTATACTTCAGCGTATAAAAATATAGTCGACTGGGTATCACGTATCCCTAATCGTAAATTATTTAATGGAAAGCCCGTATTCTTATTGGCTACCGCACCTGGTCCAATGGGTGGCGCTACGGTGCTAAATACAGCTGTCAATCGAATCACATGGGATGGGGCCGAAATCCTAGAATCCTTTTCACTTCCTGAATTTCATAAAAACTTTGAAGAAGGTAAAGGAATTATTAACCCAACACTGAGAAGTCAGCTGGAAGCTAAGATACGCAAAACAAAACGTGCGTTGGCTGAAAGATTTTCCATTCAGGGTTAACAAAAGAATGACAAATAATCATTGTAAAAACCTCTTTTAATATGTAAATTGAAAACCTATTAAAAGAGGTTTTGATATGGCAAAAAAAATATTATTACTTGTCGGGGACTTCGTTGAAGATTACGAAGCAATGGTTCCATTTCAAGCAATGGGCTCTCTTGGGTTAACTGTTGATGCAATTGCCCCGGACAGAAAAAGTGGAGATGTCGTTCCGACGGCAGTTCATGATTTTACCGGCGATCAGACATATAAGGAACTACGTGGACATAACTTCAGCATCAATAAGGATTTTGATCAGGTGAATGTGGAAGACTACGATGGTCTGTATATTGCGGGAGGCCGTTCGGCAGAATATATCCGACTGAACGAACGTGTGTTAGAGATCACGCGTCATTTTTTTGAAAAAAATAAACCAGTGGCCGCAATATGCCATGGTATTCAGGTGCTCACCGCAGCCAAAGTCTTAGCCGGGCGCACATTGACTGCTTATGTTGCTGTCGGCCCTGATATTGAATTGGCTGGAGGGACTTGGAAAAATATTCCCGCAGACCAGGCTATTGTTGATGGCAATCTCGTCACTTCACCAGCATGGCCAGGTCATCAGGCTATCTTAAAAGAATTTTACAAATTATTACACATAACGATTACACTTTAAGCGTATTTTAATGAAGAAGAATAAGAGGATCTGGCTGTTGGTCATTCCGATTTTGGTGTTGCTAGGTCTTATTTTAAAGGACAGTTTCACTCAGAAAAGCATAGAAGACCTTCCCGGGGGATTTAAAGAAGTAGCCTTCGTCAGAAATGAACAGAATAAGGGCGGCATCGTCCGTATTTATGCAGTCACTGTAGGTGACATTTTAAATGCAGACTATGCGGCATGCCTGGATCTTATGCCCGTGAATGATTATGGGAGCACGACTACAGTATACTTTTTTGACCGTAGTCTCCCCTATCCAACGAAGCTGGAAATCAATGCTCCCCATTTTGACACAACAAAATTTAAAGCGATCCAAATTTCTAAAAAATACGGAAAAAAGCAATAATAAAACATTGCTTGACTCAAAGCCCTTCAAAATAGTTCATTCTTATTTTGAAGGGCTTTTTTGTCTACAAGATGAATACAAAATAAATTAATAATTCGTTAACACAAAAAAATTCTTTTATCCCTTTTAGAGCTCTAGTTTTGCTCTTCAAATTTATGTATATTTAGCTATGTCGAAAAAATTTATTCCTAGGGATGTTAGTTGGTTGAGCTTTAATGGCCGAGTGCTGCAAGAGGCCGCAGATGAGGCAGTTCCCTTACCGCTAAGGATCAAATTCTTAGGTATTTTTTCGAACAACCTGGATGAATTTTTCCGTGTGCGTGTCGCAGGACTGAAACGTGCCATTGACCTAAAAGACAAGAGTGCCAACCAATCTTTTTATGAAGACCCGCAGTTCATTCTTGAAGAGCTCAATATTCGAGTCATCAAACAACAAAAGAAATTTGACAGTACCTGGAACCGTATCCAAAAAGATATGGCCAAGCAAAACGTATATATTAAAACAAGCACGGAACTTACGCCCGATCAGCAAAAATTCGTTAATGAATATTATCAGGATGAAGTCGAGTCCAATGTTATTCCTCTCCTCCTGGATGATATCAGGCCAATGCCCTATATTCGGGATAAGAGCCTTTACTTGGGCATTGCAATGGGCAAAATGGAGTGGCAATATGAAACCAAATTTGCTTTGATCGAGATCCCTACAAGTCAAAATGGGCGATTTGTCCAACTTCCAGCTCCAAAAGATGAAAAACACATTATTCTCCTAGAAGATGTCATCAAGTTCAATCTGCCGTTGATTTTCTCCTACTTCGGTTTTGATGTTTTTCATGCCCATGTATTCAAAGTTACCAAAGATGCAGAATTTGATATCGATAATGATATCAATACAACGCTTGTTGAAAAGATAAGTAAAGGTGTTAAAAACAGAAGAAAAGGTAAACCTACCCGATTTGTATTTGACCAAGAAATGGATACTAAACTGGTGGAGTTCCTGATCAAAAAACTTAATCTTTCCAAAAAAGATAGCATAATTCCCGGACAAAAAATCCATAATTTTAAGCATTTCATGGATTTTCCCAATGTGTTTAAATTATACCACCAACCGGAAGAACGTACTTCTTTCCCACACCCCTATTTCCGAAACTATGAGCGTGTCACGGATACCATTCTGAAAAAGGATGTCCTTCTCTCTTTTCCGTATCACGAATTTAGGCCGATCATCGACCTCCTTCGCGAGGCCGCAATGGATCCGGATGTCAAAACGATACAAATCACAGCTTACCGGTTGGCATCAAATTCCAAAATAGCAAATGCGCTGATCAATGCCGCTCGGAATGGCAAGGAAGTAACAGTCATGCTCGAACTACGAGCCCGCTTTGACGAAGAAAATAACTTAGACTGGAAAGAAAAACTGGAATTGGAGGGGATCAAGGTGCTTACCGGTATTCCCAACAAAAAAGTACATGCCAAACTCTGTGTTATTAAGAAGCGCACAGGAACAAAAACGGTTCAGTACGGTTTTGTGAGCACAGGCAATATCAATGAAAAAACAGCAAAGTTGTATGGTGATTATTGCCTGCTAACAAGCAACAGAGATGTTATTGCAGACATAAACAAGGTCTTCAACTATCTGAAACGACCAAAAGCCAACCCGGTTGACATTATAAAAAACTGTAAAAGCCTTCTGATCTGCCCAATAGATATGCGTAGGGAATTATTGCATTTCATCGACCAAGAAATCGCAGAAGCTAAAGCCGGCCGACAGGCCTATATCATTGTCAAGGTAAACTCATTAAGTGACAAGGAAATGATCAAGAAACTCTATGATGCTGCTACTGTAGGCGTCAAAATAGATCTTATCATTCGGGGAATTTATTGTGCTACCAATCAGAAAACGTTTAAGGTTGCCCTGAATGCTATTTCCATTGTTGACGAATATCTGGAGCATGCTCGCGTCATGTATTTCTACCATGGCGGAAAAGAGCTGCTATATATTTCATCTGCTGACTGGATGACACGAAATCTCGACCATCGCATCGAAGCAGCGGTGAAGATCACGAATAAAAAAATTAAGGAAGAACTCAAAGAAATGCTCCAGATCCAGCTTAATGATAATATCAAAGCGCGTATCCTCAATAACTCGCTCAGCAACCATTATGTTGAGAACAAAAAAGCACCTTGTCGTTCGCAGACTGAAATCTACCATTACTTAAGAAAAAAACTGGAGGATCATTAAGACTATCGTATTGTGCTTATGGTCTTTCCTTGATTGGCTTGAAAATTTAAGAACATAGCTTGGGGTTCTGTGTGAAATTTGGGCAACGCCTGATTTCTTACCTGTTTTATTGTATTAATTTAGCAGACATGTTGTATCTTCATGCTATGAAATTCAATTTGTGTCTGTCAATCTACCTCGCACTTTTCGGTATTCAGGTAAAGGCCCAGCAACAAACCATGCCTTCAGATTTTGTATACGTGAAAGATGTCATACCAACAATAAGCCTGGATATCCGTTATTTTGGCAAACATAATTTCACAGGGCGACCGGTACATGGCTACGAAAAGCCAGTAGCCATTTTAACCAAGCGAGCCGCATTGGCCCTACTACATGTAGAAAAGCATTTAAATGGCAAAGGTTTAGGGCTTAAAATTTTTGATGCCTACCGTCCACAACGTTCAGTTAATCATTTTAAAACATGGTCACTTGCCACCGATGATACGCTTGCTAAGGCTGAATTTTATCCAGGTCTAAACAAGAAGAACCTGTTTAAATTAGGCTTCATTGCTACAAAATCTGGCCATAGCAGAGGAAGTACGGTTGACTTGACAATGATCGACCTGAAAGATCACAAAGAAATTGATATGGGCGGTACTTTTGATTTTTTCGGAGCTGTTTCCCATCATAATTATACGAATCTTACTGCAAAGCAAAAGGAAAATAGAAAACTGCTCCGCACGACCATGGCTAAATTTGGGTTTAAATCCTATGATAAAGAATGGTGGCACTACACACTACAAGATGAACCCTATCAAAAAACATATTTTGATTTTATTGTAAAATAAACATGTCCTCTAAAAATAAACTAGCCGATACTCCTGATTTTTTTGTTTTTCATATCAAAGGGAATAAATCCAAACCAATCTTCAGCACGGAACAGGAGCAAATGCTGACAAAAAGCAACTTATACTCGCTTTGTCTGATTAGAAGAGGAGAAACTTCTTTTATGATCAATAATGAACGCATACAAGTTGGCCAACATCAGCTGCTGCTCACCAGCCCCGCCACAAAGGTCAATAGTTCTTCCGTGGTCAAATCTTGGGACTGCGAGGTATATCTGATTTTCTTTAGTATGGATTTTACCTTTAAATTGGATTTTCGGAAAGAATTTTTCGATATCACCAAACGATCTCTAGGACTGAACAATAACCATATCCTCCTCCTTTCCTCACAGGAATCAGCCCATCTCGCCAACCTGTTTAAGCAGTTTATCTACTACGACAAACAGGAACCCAGTTATATTTTCAAAAATCAGATCATCAAATCCTTGACTGAAATATTATGCTGCGAGATAGCTCGGTTGGCAAATCAGCATACGAACAATACGTCGGTGATATCATCACGAAAGCAGGATATCTTGGCTGACTTTTATCTCCTGTTAAAAAGGTCATTCCGTCAGGAACATACCGTAAAATTTTATGCCACTCAGTTGGGCATTAGCGCAAAGCATCTGTCTGTTATCACCAAGGAACTCACAGGAAAATCTGCCATAGAACTCATACAGAACGTATTAGTAGAAGAAGCTAAATCTCTGCTTCATCAAGGGTTTTCCATTGGTGAGATCGCAAAAAAACTGCACTTTTCGGATCAATCCTTTTTCGGAAAATTCTTTAAGCGAAATGTGGGCATTTCGCCAAAAGAATTTCGTCAGCACCTATAATCACAGCAATTTGAGTAGATCAAAAATGGTATTAAACTGCCTGTCTGCTGCAGAGCTGTCCTGTAACGAATCCTCGCCCCAGGTCTTTCCTCTTAGCCAAAGGGTCTGGCATCCTATTGTTTTTGCTGGCACCATATCCTTACCATAAGAATCTCCAACGACCAATATCTCTTGTGCTTTCAGCCCCATTTCCTGTACTCCTAGTGCATAAATTGCAGGGTCGGGCTTCCGCACCCCCACCACAGCGGATTCTACGATAGAATTAAAATAGGATAAAATTCCAAAATCTGCCAATACGGATTTTAAATTTCCATAAAAATTGGATACCATCACTATTGGATATCGATCTGCAAGAGTATGCAGCAATGGCTTCACTTGTTCAATTGTACTTTTAGCAAGAGAATAACCATCAAAAGCAATCTTATTGGCTAGCAGCATATCCAGTTCATAACCTGCTGCAATGAGATATTCAAATTGTACTTTCAGCTTGGCTTCAAGAACCTCCAGGAAATTAAACTCCGATTTGATAATGGGCTGAATAGCCATCTGACGTTCTGCATACGCATAGGCTTCCTGGAACGAATTCAGATTGACAGGAACTTGATACTTTTCGTAACCTGACCATAGTACTGCTGCCCAATGTCCGCCATTGGTATCCAGTGTACCACCATAATCAAAAATAATTCCTTTAACTATAAACTTGTCCATTGCTATTTCTTTTTTACTAAACTCATCCAACCTAAACCAATGATGATCCAAACGATCTCCCGAATCCTGGTGACAATACCAATAAAAATACCGACCGAAGCCTGCAGGCCTATACTCATCACTGCCATCGCTAGTCCTCCTTCACGTGTTCCCAATTGCATCGGGAAGAAAAACACCAAATTAGCAAATAATGAAGAACCTGAACTGATGATCATCGCATCAATAAAATCAATATTGATACCTAAGGCCAAACCGATAAAATAAATTTCAAAACAACCAATAACCCGAGCAACGAACTCCCAGAAAAGAGCCGTATAAAAACGGTTTCTACGGTTTTGAAATAGATTTTTCACTTGTTGATCCACATCATTCAACGTTTCATATTTTGTCAAAAGAAGCTGATTAATCTTCTTTCCCACCAATGGCAAACGTGATAAGGTCTTCAATAATGAAACGGTAATTCCTTTTTTATAGAATTTTGTAAATAACCAGGTACATACAATTGCCATGACAAAGATCACTGCACAGGCAACATTCACCAATGTACTTGCCGGAACGAACCATAGGATCAAAAATACAGAGGCAACCCAAAATAAAATATGAGATAAAATATGCATTACACCATATAATAGCACAGAAGATCCTGCTTTGGAACCGCCTACATAATTCTTTAATTCCATAATCCGGTAAGGCTCTCCTCCCAAAGCAACAAAAGGCGTAATATAGTTGATCGCATAACCCGAAACTGTTAATTGGAGCACCTTCCAGAAAGGGACACTTGTCTGTTGTAACTGAGGTTCCTGAATAATGGCATTAAAGGCTAACGCATTCATCCAGTAAATAACGGCCCAACTGCCAAGTACAGGTAAAAACCACCAACCTATTTTTTCTAGATTATTCCAGATTTCCTGAATGCCCATCGCTTGGATCATATAAGCCAGTGTACCTATACCGATGAGCATGAAGAGCACTTTATAGATTTTGTTACCCATACGTTGGATCATTTGTTAATTTATCAACAAAATGCCCACTTACTTTCTCTTGTCTGTTGCACATATAGATCAATATCGGGTTTAATACAAACATGTCAAAGAAAAAATAAATCCAAGGTTCACCGATAAACAACCAAACGAATAGGAAAATCACCCGTGTATTGAATTGTACAATATTGGTATATTTCATCAACGGCTTATTCTGGGCTCTAAAGTCCACCATGAGCTGTTTGGGTAAGTCATCTTTGTACCGGCTTTTGACAATACGCAATAACTTCTGCAATTTTGGTGACAGTCTTTCCTGATTTCGGGTATACCCAATATAGCCGTTCAGTACAAACTTGCTAAAAAAATTCTTGCGCCATGACAATGCTTCATAATCGACTTTCAGATCACGTGTATTATCGAGTTCACTACCGGCCTTACCTTTGATAAAAAACAGATGTACATTGCGGTAATAATCGGCCATTGCCGATTGAATCATATGGGATACTCCTGCCAGGATACAAAAGACCCAAAGCCACTGTGGCCAGCCCTCATTAATACTGCGCAGACAGATGGCAATATGAATGGAGGCAAACCAAAAATCACCTGCAAAACCATCCAAAATACGCCCAAAACGACTCTTATTGTCCGTCATCCGGGCCAGTTGACCGTCAGCACTATCTAGCGAGTTAGCAAAGATCAACAACAACATGCCGATGACGTTAATCCACAGATCCCCGTAATAAAAAAGGATACCCGCAGCAACACCAAAAAAAATACTTATAATTGTCACAGCATTGGGTGTGATCCCTATTTTTGCACAGACCTGTGCTATACGAAATCCTATTGGCCTGTAAAACCAGATATCTATTTTTTCTTCGGTATCGTTTGATTTCAGCGATTGTTCAAATGCGCTCAAATTCTCTTCTTCGATCGCATTAACTTGTTCTTTCTGCATTGTGGTTCTTTTCAGTAAATTTATGGTAAACCAATTGGGCAATGGCCTCCGCAGCTTCCCCCCTACATGGAGCAAAACTAGGCCAATCATTCAGGTCAATGATATGAAAATTTCCATTGGGGTCTATAATTACATCTCCGCCATAAATATGGACATCCAGTACTTCAGCTGCATGATTGGCAACTTGTTTTAACTCGGTCAAATCAAAGGGGAAATGAACAACTTCATCATTGATTTGCTCATACAGATCATACTTATGATGATTGTGTTCATAGGGATAGAAATAGAAAAAGAAATCAGTACCCCGCACGGCATAAAATTTCAATAAATCTCCGGCAAGATGTTCTGAGATCACAGCCTCTTTGATTCCACGAAGGGCATATTCATTCAGTATATGCTGTGCTTCTTTGAGACTTCCAGCAAAAGTGACATCTTCTTTATGGATGGCATGGAAATCTCCCCTTTTGATCCAGACGCCCTTTCCTTTGAGTTTCTCAAAAATGGATTGGATGTCAGCAACAGTAGAAATCACTATACTCTTGGGATATGGGACACCACCTTCCAATAATTTAAGTGTCATGTTTTTTCGAAAACAATTTTCGATACCGAAACCCGAGTTCAACACACTAGCACCTTGATCTTGAAGAATTTGCAGCTTTTTCACTAATGTTTTTGTTCGTCCCATCGTCAGAATATTTTCCTGCTTTATGATCTTGGCAGCCAAAAATTCATCTTCATTGCAGACCTCAATTGACGCTCCTTTTTCTGTCAATTTTAATATGACCTCATTAAATATTGCCGCATCATTGCCCACATGATTGGGAGAAAAGCGATTTTTTCGAGTTACGCCTAAAATAGAAATCATTTCACTCATTTTTCTAACTAACTTCTTCACTCAAAAATTGTTCCGCTACAATACGGTCTTTTAAGTGGTCGATATCCACGACCTTCTCAAACACGAAGGCCTGAACATCTAAATCGTTTTCCAATAAAGCCCGCTGAAAGTTGCGCATTCTGGCATTGCCAGCAGCAACCGAAGTTAATGCACAGTCCATGGCGGGTCGACGAAAACAGTAAATACCTCCAGATACAAATTGTGTATGCTCAGTGGCTTGATCCAAAAAAGCTTCAACCACCAAGTCTTCATTGGTATTCACATATAAAGGGCTCTCATCATCTACAAAAGGAGTAATGGCCATAAAAGCATCTGCATCTCTCCTGTGTTCAAAAGCGGTCAGATAATCATGAAATTCCTGTGGTCTAAAGACTGTATCTGTTGTGGTCAGGCAACATGACATCCATGCGGGGTTATTCTTGATCAATAGCGCAAAGCTATGTAAAGAGCTCGGTGTATCTTCCTCGATCAGTATAATAGGCACTTCAAAAACCGTATTCTCCAGAAAAACTTTCAGTTCTGGGGATTGCCTGTTAATAATAACATGCACCTTATCTGCACCTTCGCCAACGAAGATACGAATCAATCGTTCAATTAATGGAACTCCGTGTAATGGTAGCAAAGGTTTTGGTAAATTAAACCCTTCTTTTCGCAATCGAGATCCTTCTCCCGCTGCTATGATAGCAAATTCCATTGTTTCTATTCGCAAAATAAAATCATTCGTAAAAGTAAACCTTTGTCAAATGCGGCACTTATTGTCCCTATTTTGATTATCAGATTAACCGTATTTTTTTAGTATCAGAATATACAAAGAATATATTATCAATGCGTTCCGTTCACTTGAAATAACAATCTTATCCTGATGAAAAAGGGAAAAATTGCTTTTCACAATTTCCCCCCTTTTTATAGAGGTATTTTATTGAATACTGTCAACTAACTCTTGGTAATAATCCAAGCCTAAGTGTGTAATCAGATCTTCCCCCATAATATGACGTAAAGTATTTTGTAGCTTCATCAATTGCTTGAAGATGTCATGCTCTGGAGGTAAACCTGGAGCTGTTTGTGGAGATTTCAAGTAGAAAGACAACCATTCTTGGATCCCTGACATACCTGCACGTTGTGCCAAATCAATAAACAAGGCCAAATCCAATGCAACTGGAGCAGCTAGGATTGAATCACGACATAAAAAGTTGATCTTGATCTGCATTTTATAGCCCAACCATCCGAAGATATCGATATTATCCCAAGACTCTTTATTGTCACCGTGTGGAGGATAGTAGTTAATACGTACTTTATGGTACAAGTCACCGTATAGTTCAGGATTCTTTTTAGCATCCAAAATTTCTTCCAGTACAGATAGCTTGGAAACTTCTTTGGTTTTGAAGTTTTCAGGATCATCCAATACCAGTCCATCACGATTACCCAAGATATTTGTCGAGAACCAGCCTTCGACCCCAAGTGCTCTAGCCTGAAGACCTGGAGCAACAATAGTTTTCATCAAAGTTTGACCTGTTTTGAAGTCCTTTCCGGCGATTGCAACACCATTTTCATGCGCCAATTCGATAATCGCAGGAACGTCACATGTCAAATTTGGTGCTCCATTTACATAAGGGGCACCCTCTTTTAATGCAGCATAACAATAAACCATGCTTGGTGGAATTCTTTGATCATCATTGTCCAATGCTTCCTCTAGTTTTGCTAAAGTTGAGAAAGCTTCATTTGTTTCAATATAACGCTCAGTAGAACCGCACCATACCAATACCACACGATCTAAACCGTTTTTTTCTTTAAATTCACGGATATCACGTTGGACTGCATCAGCCAGTTCACGGCGGGTTTTCTCCGTCTTGATATGAGATCCGTCTAAATTCTTTACAAAATTTCGGTCAAATACGGCTTTCATCGGTTGAATAGCTTCCAATTCAGCTTTCACCGCGTCTAATTGCCCCTGCTCCAATACTTGAGCTTTTGAAGCTGCTTCATAAACGTTGTCTTCGTATACATCCCATCCACCAAAGACGACATCCGCTAACTTTGCTAAAGGGACGAAATCCTTAATTAATGGATTTCTGTTCTCCGTGCGCTTACCTAAACGTATTCTGCTCAATTGAGAAACAGATCCTATTGGTTTTGAAAAACCTTTGTTTATAGATGCCACACCAGCGATTAACGTTGTAGCAACAGCACCTAATCCCGGAATAAGAATACCCAATTTACCATTGGCATCTTTCACTTGTTGTCCCATATTAATTCTATATACTTAATTTGTTATTTAATTGATGTTTTGTGATAAAATAATTCTTAAATTTAGTTTAAAAAAACATAATTCATACGGATCGCCATTTTAATTATAAAATCGTGACAATTGCTTTTTTTAAGGTCTATTTATGGTCTAAAAAGATAATCCGAAGTGAATGATCAAGTACCATTAGTACAATCCATATCCCTGAAATTTAACGGCTTCAGCACTGGTATTTAAAACAAAATTTATTTACAACTAATTTCATTCAATATATTAACATTAAAAAATTAATCCAAATACAAATCAAAAAAAGTTATTCTTTCTACTAAATTGGTCAATTTTTCTTTTTCCAACCTATATAAATATGACAATAAAATTGGAAAATGGCTTCGGGAGCGCTACCTTTAACCTAAAATCTAAATCACGATGAAAAAAACGCTTAGTTTTCTAGCCTTGGCTCTTTTGAGTGGAAACTTGCTCCATGCACAGAACGCCGCTGACTCCGCATATGTTCGAGACCACTATGAAAAAAAAGAAGTAACGATTCCGATGAGAGATGGCAAGAAACTGTTTACTGTTATCTATAGTCCAAAGGACAAATCTAAAAAATATCCAGTTTTATTGAACCGTACCCCGTACACTGTAGGTCCTTATGGACAGCATGAATATAAAAAGAGTTTGGGAAACTTCCCTGCAATGATGCGTGATGGGTACATTTTTGTGTATCAGGACGTTCGTGGCAAATGGATGAGTGAAGGTGATTTTGAAGATATCCGCCCGACAACGCTCAGTAAAGATAAAAATGCCATTGATGAAAGTACAGATACGTATGACGCATTGGAATGGCTAAACAAAAACCTGAAAAATTACAATGGAAAAGCGGGCCTTTATGGCATCTCCTATCCAGGTTTTTACTCTACTGTAGGGCTAGTCAAAACCCATCCGAGCCTGAAAGCTGTTTCACCCCAAGCCCCTGTGACGGACTGGTTTATCGGCGATGATTTCCATCACAATGGTGTACTGTTTCTTCAGGATGCATTCACTTTTATGTCAACCTTTGGTGTACCTCGCCCCAAACCGATCACACCGGATCAATTTAAAAACAACATTCAGATAAAGGAAGTTGATAAATACAATTTTTTCCTTCATGCCGGAACTGCAAAGGAGCTCAAAAACAATTATTTTGGCGATTCCGTTCGGTTTTGGAATGATCTCTTTTTGCATCCAAATTACGATGAATTTTGGAAATCTCGCGTAATCACCAATCATCTCCAGGATGTTAAACCTGCAGTAATGGTCGTTGGCGGTTTTTTTGATGCTGAAGATGCTTATGGCACCTTCAAGACCTACCAATCCATTGAAGAGAAAAGCAAAAACAACAACTCCATCTTAGTTGCGGGACCTTGGTATCATGGCGGCTGGGTACGCGCCGAAGGCGATTTCTTGGGTGATATCCAATTTGACAAAAAAACAAGTATAACGTATCAGGAAAAATTTGAGCAACCATTTTTTAAGTACTATTTAAAAAATGAAGGAAGTTTCAACGCTGCTGAAGCTAATATTTTTATTTCAGGAAACAATGAATGGAAGCAGTTTGAACAATGGCCCCCTAAAGATGTGGAAACACGAAAACTTTATTTTCAACCGCAGGGAAGACTGGGATTTGAAAAAGTTCAACACACGGATTCTTGGGATGAGTACATCACTGATCCAAATAAACCTGTTCCACATCAAGGCGGATTGATCCAGAACCGAACGCGTGAATATATGGTCGACGACCAGCGTTTCGCTGCCAACCGTCCGGATGTCATGGTCTATCAAACCGAACCACTAACGGAAGACCTCACGATTGTAGGACCAATCAAAAATTTCCTAAAGGTTTCATCTACAGGCACGGATGCTGATTACGTTGTCAAACTCATTGATGTCTACCCGGAGGATGCCGCAAGCTATCAGGGTAAACCAATGGCTGGGTATCAGATGATGGTCAGAGGAGAGATCATGGCCGGAAAATATAGAAATGGCTTTGACAAACCTCAACCATTGAGTCCCGGATTAGTGGAACAAATAAACTTTGTCATGCCAGATATCGCCCATACCTTTAAGAAAGGGCACCGCATCATGGTTCAGGTACAAAATTCATGGTTTCCGCTGGCTGAACGGAATCCTCAGGTTTATATGGAACCCTATTCAGCGACCAAAACGGATTTCCGCAAAGCCACACAACGTATTTTCCATGATGTTAACAATGCGACATATATCGAATTCGACGTGCTTAAAGATTAAGCTTCCGTAGCTGTTGTCTCTGCACCGAATCCTCATATCGGATCGGGTATCCATTGATCAGATGAATACCCGATCCGATTTCCATTTTAAGATTCTTCCACAAATTTAGGCGCGCCGGCCTTTATTCCAGCAACCAGCAAAAGAATAATACTACCCCCAAGAAAATAAAACGAAAGGTGCCATGTCCCATCAATCTCATGCAATCTTCCAAAAATCGGAGGACCAAATGCTGCAATCAGATAACCTATGGACTGTGCCATTCCTGAAATTTTAATTGCATTTGCCGTTGACTTGGCCCGCAAGGTAAAAAAGAGAATGGAAAGGCTAAATGACAAGCCATTGGATAGCCCCAATAAAATAGCGGCAACATAGATCCCTTCAAGCCCATACCAAAGGAATAGCATAATACTTCCGAGCATACCGATTGCTACTGCAATAGCCATCGGCCGTTGATCTTTCATCCGGTGTGCAATAATCGGTCCGACAAACATGATGGGTATCATCGCAATTTGAATAATAAACAAGATCCAACCTGTATCCTGTACTGCCATCCCATAATCCACCAATACCTTGGGTAACCAGGAGATCAAACTATAATAGACTAAGGATTGAATTCCCATAAATATACTGATATACCAAGCTAATGTTGACCGAAAGAGATGCCCAACACCTGTTTGCATTCGTTTTTGCTCTCCCACGATAAGATCGCACGATACACCAGCCTGGTCCCAAATAACAGCGAGTATGGACAACAATGCCAATACCACCCAAACACCCAGTGAGCCCTGCCATCCAAAGCCAGTCCATTCCCCTACGCGTAAACTAAAGCCGGAGGCAAAGGCTGCGGTCAAATTCATGGCTACCGCAAAGACTCCAGTCATAAGCCCAATGCGATCGGGAAAACTTGTCTTAATATATCCTGGAGCCACGACGTTGCCAACACAGATGCCTAAACCAATAAAAACTGATCCAAGAAATAGTGATGAAATCGTACCCCATACACGCATGATGATCCCTAGACTTAATAGCAACAGTCCAAACAACAGAAAACGGTGCATACCCTGCTCATGGGAATAACGACTGACAGCCACAGAGCAGCTCGCGAACATAAAAAGTGGAATAGCTGTCAATAGACTACTTTGGAAACTATTCAAAGTGAGATCTGCACTAATCTGACCTAATACTGGACCTACGGCCGTAATCGGCGATCTCAGATTGGTAGAAACCAAAACCACAACCAGCACAGATAGCCACGACCAAGAAACTGAATTCGATTTTTGCATATTATTTTTCATTGGATAATGATAGACGTCCGCGGTGCACAAACACATTGTGTTGTCCTTATTTTATCAGAACATGTACACGCGTATTGTACACCAGTGTTATGAATTATTAATTGTTGCAAAGGTATCATTGGTAATTTAATTAAATTTGCCATTCATTTAATCTATAACGACATGAGTTATTCTGATCACATTTCAACCATCGAGCATATAAAAAAATCTACTTTTGTATGGTTTGAAGAGAACTGGGTACATGACGACGAGCTTCATAAACATCAAAAAGCGCAATTGATTTATGTCAAGCAAGGTTTCCAATACCTTACAGTGGCAGGTAAGATGTATTTACTTCCACAGAATCATGTCGCATGGATTCCTTCCAATGCTATACATAAGACCAATTCACATTCTAAAAGTATCAAGTTAATGGTCTTATTTTTTGATGTCAGCTTAGCAGATCCATTTTTTAAAGATGTACAAATATTTGCAGCTCCAAAGGTTTTAAAGGAGATGATCTGCTACACTGAAAAATGGTCCAAACTGACCGAAGAGAATGAGCGTGAAAAAATTTTCCTCCAGGCACTGCTATCTGAGCTCCCTTCTTTTGGAACACAATTATTAAATTTAGAAATTACGCTTCCCACCGAAAATAGGTTGCACAACATTTTACAGCATATCCATAAGCATTACACCAAGTCGATAAAAATGGAAGAAATTGCCATCCTATCCAACTTATCTCTTCGAACAATCGAACGATTATTTAAGAAAGAGACAGGAATGACCCTGGCGAAATATCAGCAACTGCTCCGTATTATTAAAAGTCTTGAGCTCTTGAGCACTGGCGAATTGACCATTTCCCAAATTGCCTATAAGGTGGGCTATCAGAGTGTACAGGCTTTTACGAATAGCTTTTATGTCATTATGAAATATCGTCCTTCAGCATTTATAAACGAGTAATACAGGCTAAGGTAAACACATGTAGCTCCACAGCTACAAAAATATTTGATCCTCTCAAAAAAAAGATCAATTAGTTGCGAAAGTGTAAAACATACACTATCTTTGTGTCATCATAATTTAGGTTTATAATTGGTTATTTAAGGTTTTCATTCTCCCCGTTTGAAAACCTTTTTTTATTATATTATAACGTACATATACCAAAATCAGCTGATCCATTATGGTCAACCAGTGGAAAAATGGCCAGCACAGCAAATAACAGAAAACAACATTACTACAGGGATGATTGAAATTAATTCTCAAAAAATTCAATAATTCTTCAACAATACCGTATTTTTAACCATACATCCAACCAAGGGTATTGGATAAATCATAAAAACACATTGAAAACTAAGTAAAGTACATATGGCAGAACATGGGGATTTACAAATCGCAATACTGATAGATGCGGATAATGTCTCATATCGCAAGATCGAGGAGATTTTAAATGAAGTCAAACGATATGGAATTCCCACAATCAAGCGGATCTACGGTGACTGGACCAACCCATACGTGGAGAAATGGAAAGATAAACTACTTACTCATGCCATCACGCCCATACAGCAATACAGCTATACACAGGGTAAAAATTCGACAGACTCTGCACTGATCATCGATGCGATGGATATCTTACATTCGGATCGTGTTGGGGGGTTTTGTATTGTCTCCAGTGACAGTGATTTTACGCGCTTGGCCACTCGCCTAAGGGAATCCGGAAAACTCGTTATTGGTATCGGGGAAAAAAAGACCCCTAAACCGTTCATCGCCTCATGTGACAAATTTATTTATGTCGAAATTTTCGAGAAAACTACAAAAAAAGAAAATACTGTAAAGAAAAAACAGCAGAATCCTCCCAAACCCGTTGCTGTTGACAACAGCCCAAGCATTGCGGTCCTTGATGAGGAGACATTAGAATTGCTCAAAGATACTGTAGACGATACCGCAGATGAAAATGGCTGGGCTTTTTTGGGCGAGATAGGTAGTCTCTTCAATAAACGGCGGCCTGATTTTGACGCGCGCAACTATGGGTATGATAAGATGTCACATCTCTTTAAAGCTTATAAAGAAGATTTTGAAATTGAGGAGCGCAACACGGATAAATCAAGAATAAAACATTATTATATTCGAAATATTATCAAACGTCCCTTATCTGTTCCCCCTACCTCCTCCACAACAGACAACCTGAAACAGGAAGGGGCAACAACGGCCACAGCTGGAAATACAATAAAATCAACAAATTCTTCCAGTGGTAAAAAAGGACGTCAGGAAAAAAAACGCCAGCATAAGGCTACAGATCCGCAACAACAAATCACTTCGGAGCAAAACGTACAGGAGCGAAAAACAGCGACAAGTTCTGGCCCATCAGCACCGACAACCGACTATCTGTCGTTTCCATCCAAAGGAAACAAGATCACAGCTGATGATGCAAAGAAATCACAGATCAAAATTACAAAAGAGTTTAAACCTCTGTTTCCAGCGAAATCCCAAAAGCTAAGGATTGTCATTCAATCTGAAGAATACGAATGTAGCTTCACCCATCGTGGTAGAGGGTTTCATGTACTTAAGCTAGGCAAGGAGGCTGCAACGCACCTTGGGCTTGCAGAGGGGGTCCAATTAAAGATCACCAAATTGGACGACAATAGCTTTGCTCTCGAAAATCAATCGCTCACAATCAGTGCGTAAAACACTATCAATAAATGTAAGCTAATGAGATAATCATTTCTGTCCAGCCAGTTCCATCGTAAGATGATAATTTTCGTCTATGGACACCACTTTACGATCCACTTTTCGAAAATCACTGGCTTGGGCTGTCCATAGAAAGGGGTAAAATGAAAATACTTGGTTTCCGTCCAGATGGCTTACATCTTCGGTCCAACCTTTCCATTTAAACGTTTCATAAAACTGACGTATATCTCCATTCAGCGCCCAGTAAACGAAATCTGAGTAGCCACATTCCAGGCTTTCCCATTGCAGGGTATCTTGTGCAAAATAATATACATGCCCGATTTCCTCCCCCAATGTTCCTGCATTAATAGCAAAATATCCGCCCAAGACATCATCTGCAATAAGCAGAAAACCTCCTTTTTCACCTTCTTTTTCAAAACTTTTGCCCTTATTCCAGTCCATTATCCCGCGATTCAGTTGCGGCGAACCTGAGCCCAATATACGTAACCAACCGCCATCAATCAGGATTCCTCCAGTTTGGTGGATAATGGCCCCCAGAGGTGATTTTGTACTTATCTGTGCACGTAAAAGTTCCTCATCTGCTCTTTTTGGATGTCTGGGCAATATCACATAGGAATTGTTCGCATTCTTCATCCATTTTTCGACCAGATTCCATCCTGATCCTGCTGTATCAATCAACTCTTTAAGACTCTTCATTCGATCTGTTTTATCTATATTCATGGCAGGCATTGCCGTTTACTTTCTTGATGAACTGGACTAGACGGCATGCAGCTAAAACCATTATTGAATGTCCGAAATTACCACAATTCTTGCTGTCTTCCAAATTGGTAAAAGACATGAATGAAGTTTGTTCGCTTCCTATTCCGCTTGAAAAATAAAGATTGAAGGTTGCATCAATTTTTGTTAATTTTAGCTATGCAACATGAACTAGAAAAATTAAGATACCCAATAGGCCGCTTTGCCATACCAGACAGCATTGACAGACAATTGTTAGGCGATTGGATCAAGACCATTGCTGATTTTCCAGCACGATTAAAATCTGAAGTCAACGATCTCACGGATACTGCACTGGAAAAGAAATATCGTCCTGATGGTTGGACCATACGTCAGGTCATCCATCATTGTGCTGACAGTCACATGAACAGCTTTATTCGTTTCAAATTGGCCTTAACAGAAGAACATCCAATCATAAAACTTTATGAAGAAGATTTATGGGCAGAACTTCCTGATACCAAAAACAGTCCAATAGAAAGTGCTATTAAACTATTGGAAGGGTTACACGAACGCTGGGAAATCCTCCTAAAAAGTTTGACAGAGGAGCAACTTGAAAGAGCATTTATTCATCCAGCCACCAAAAGACTTATCACATTGAAAGTAAATGTTGGTCTATACGCCTGGCACTGTAACCATCATCTGATGCACATTGTCAATGCCAAGAACAGATGATTACCTGAAAATCACCCGATCTAAATACCCCAAACTTTTATAATCAGATCGGGTGATAGCATGATAGAATCAAAATAAGAATTGGCGCCTATAGTGACATCACCCAGATAACGGCCATCAATGCAGCAATCGCTAGGGCCACAAAGCCCGAAATTAAAAAAGATAAGAAATAGTAGCCAATGGTATGTGACCGTTTCTTCACCAAATTAACCATTCCCACGATTAGGGTATATATGCTACCAAAACCAAAGAATATGATCGCGATCAAATCGATCAGGATACCACTAAAATCTATATTTGCGGATGACAGCATGTTTGTTTTTTCTTTTTAAAAGTCTTCTTCTTCCAACTGATCTCAGACGAGCTGATTTTTTTATTCGGTCAGGTCGATGTTATTCTGTTCTGCAAAATTTAACCAAAAGGTATATTTGTCCGGATTGGCTAATGTCCCTTGCTCACCATAATGAAATAATAAACGACTTACCGCATATGCATAGACACTATCTTCATTTGCCTGTTCAAAATAGCGAATGGCCTTGTGCATATTTTGCTTTACCCCTAAACCATATTCATAAAGAATGCCATAATATATTGCAGCATATTGTCCTTCGGCATCTCGTCTCAGATAACGCAACAAATTGGAATAGTCCTGCTTTTGGTAGTAGATTTCAGCGAGCTGGGCATCATTACTGATGCCTCCTTTTTCCGCTTGTTTAAAATAAGCCAATGCAAGATCTAAATCTTGCGTCACATATTGTCCATCATAGTACAAATTGCCCAAATTGCTCATGGCTTGTTCCTCACCCAACTCCGCAGCACGACGATAAGCATCGAGTGCCTTTGGAATATCCATGTCCACACCATGCCCGGTAGCATAAAGGTAGCCCCAGTTATTCCATGCTGGTGCATGTTGCTGTTCCATGGCCTGTGTATAAAAAGACATTCCTTTGGCAATATCCATTACTTCTTCGTTTTCGCTATCACAATAAATATTTCCAAGCAAGTATTGACAATCTGCGCTCCCCCGCTCCGCTCCGATAGTCAGCACTCGGATAGCTTCAGCTATTTTACCCTCCAGATTTAATTGCCGTCCTCTTTCGTGCAAAGTTTCATTGTCCAAATAGTTTTCATATCCCTGCCCTTTTCGTTTTATCCATTCCTGATAAAACCGTACGAAGTAGTTTTGGTCATGCCCCTGCAAATTATATTTATCCATGTACAGGCGTCCAAATTCTGTCTCCGGGATTTGCATCCTATTTCGTTTCAGGTTCAGGTAAAATAATTTTTCACCTTGAAATAATAGCAATAGTTCGCCATCATTATTCTCTGGATGTGGGTAATGGAGGGGCTCACAGATATAATCATATAATTCACTAAGGGTATTGGTCTTCGTATCGTAGTAATACATACCACTATTGACCCGAACACGTATAAAATCTAAAAAACAATGTTCTATTTTTTGATAAGAGAGGTCCGGTCTGAGCAACCAGGTATCACGATAGGCATCATAAAGTCCATGTCCTTCAGAACAAACAACGACAAAGATATCTTTTCGATACTGCTGTATACTGTCTACCAAAACCTTATCTATTTGTAGATCTGTCAACCGGTATATATTATGTTCAAGGGAGTAGATCCGCCACCGTTTATTTTTAACATATGCTATACTTCGGTAATCATCCAATACAACAATACGGTCGATATCCATATCCAGCAGCACTCCATCAGGTTTAATGACTGCTATCTTCGGCTGTAATTTATTCGGTTTGATCCAAAAGTACTGCCCCGCAAGAGGCTCTAAGCTACCTTCAAGAAAATCACCAAGATAACGACCATCCATCCGGTAATATTTTCGCTTCATAGTTCCCGTTTGTCGTTGAAAGAAGAGCTTATTATAATCGTAAGCAAAAGGCGCTGCTGCTGCTTCGGTGACAACAGCTGTCCCATCGACAGACAAAAGGAAATAGCTTTCCCCCTTTTTAGCGTTCAAATAACCACGGGTCAACCATTCTAATGCGTCATATATCGCAGGCACACTCAAACGATTGGCCTGAATATGCAGTATACCCCATTTCTCTCCAATCGCAACTTCGGCGTAATCAGTTCCGTTTATACTTTTTGCATCGAAGGCATCTTCATATTGACATGGTGATAACACGACACCTGCTTCGTTGATATAACCATATAAATCATCCTGCTCAACAACGGCAATACCATTATCATTAAATTCGAATATTTCCTTATAAATAGCTTCTGTCAGTATATTTCCCCGGGCATCTTTTAGCCCCTGCCTTTCATTCTCCTCGTAGACCTCAGATCCCCTATTCCGTAATACATCTTCTTCCCACAGTCCTAGGCCATATCCGATCCAATCGGTCTGGAGCATTTCCAGGAAAGTGTGATATCCCGACAGCTGTAAAATTGGCTGCAACACATCTAAATTTTGTCCCTGGATGGCCTGATCATACAATAATACCTTTTCTTTTATTTCTTCAACCCAATTTTTGGCCTGTTCAGTATGCTTTTCATCATTCATGTTAAAAACATCCCGTCCATCAATTTGAAACGTGTCAAAAGGAAGGTTTTCCAAAAATTCGAACATCTTGTTGATTGGTTCATCATACTGCTTTTTATAGTGCAGCTCATATGCATCAGCCAATAGGGAATAAAAATTACGGAGCTTTGCAATTCCCTCCTCTTTATCGGTATACAGTTGAGTACCTTTAGATCGGATATGCGACGAAAATAAAGGGAGTAACAGTGCAGGAATTTCATAGTTCCATTCCGCCAAATAGGATGAATATACTTCCTTAGTCTTGAAATCTATGTTATAGATATAAATACGATGTGCCATTTCACTTTTGCTTTTCTTATTGGCCTGCCTTTAACCTATCATTAGGGAATGATCTTGCTGAGCCTTTATTACAGGGCCAATATCAACATTACCATACTTTATTGAGTTACGTAAAAATACAACATAATAGATGAGTTGGATTAGCTGAAAACAGGGATTTTTCATTTCTAGCATGCTCCCCTCAGACTTCAAAGTAAAATCCAGTTTCCTTCAGTTTTTGGTACTTTACTTTGTCAAAGCTGTACATCTTTGCTGCTCTGGCATGTCGGTTCTTTTGCTTGCTGCTATGATCGATCAGCAATCCCATACCAAGAATTTTTTTACGAAAATTCCCCCGGTCAATAGACCGTTGCAAAATAGTTTCGTATAATTTGTGTAAATCCGGCAAAGTAAACTGTTCAGGAAGTAGCTCAAAGCCAATAGGCTGATAACGAATTTTACCCTTGAGCCTTTCGATCGCCACAGTTAATATATGCTGATGGTCAAAAGCTAAATCACGCACTTCATCCACATCAAACCATTGGACTGCATCAATATCAAGCCCAGCCGCCAAGATATAGGCCGTAGGTCTAACCAAGGCATAATAGGCAATGCTGATAATCCGTCCCCTGGGGTCACGATCTAAATCCGAAAATGTATAGAGCTGCTCAAGAAAAATATCCTTAAGGCCCGCTTCTTCACTCAGTTTCCGGCGGGCGCACGCATCGGCGGTCTCATCCTCCTGAATGAAACCACCGGGAAAAGCCCACATTCCCAAAAACGGTTGAATAGCTCGCTGGGTCAACAGTATCTTGAGCTGATTGTTCTCAAACCCAAAGATGACGCAATCAACGGTAATTGCGGGCCTTGGATATGCATATGTGTATTTATTCTCCGAAATAGCCATAGCGTTATAATATTACATCAGTCGTTTTTTTGATCTGAATACCATATTTTTCTTTGAGCCATTGAAACTGCTGTAAGGTATCTTCCTCAAATCCAGCAATTGGGGACATACAATCGATCAGTAAGGTAATCCGTGAAGTAACCGTTCTATTTTGGCTAAAATGCTCCAAGATCTGAACTGTTGAAGCTAAAACACAATGACTTGAAGCTTGCCCTGCGATGTAAACATGATCATATTCTTGAATAGCTTGAAGTACTTCATGATTTACAAATTTATTATTGTCATATTCGGCTTTGATAATACCATACATTTCGGTATTGGGGTCCTGCCCTTTGTACACCAATATCGGTTTGACATTACGCACAGCACTATGGAAATACAGCATATTGGTGAATTGGCCTTCCAATTGAGCGCCAAAGGTACCTTCCAAACAATGATAAGGCCAAATACATAGCTGTTTTTTTCCTTCAGCGGCCAGATTTTGAAGATAATTCAAAGATAATGCAGGGTCTCCATCTGCAACGGCCCAAATTCCATCCACAACATCTTCATAACGAATAACAGTAAAAGGGGCTGGATGATTGCCCTGCCGATCCACCCACCAACTCGCATGGAAAATCTGTTTTATCGAATGACAGTCAAGACTGCACATCACCTGCGTCAGGTGCTCCAGATTCTGATACATCCACTGTGTCAGGCGCCGCACATCTGCTCTGGAACCATCCACAGCTAAACTACCGATAGATTCCATAAAATCATTCTGTACATCAATAGCCAACAGAAGCGTCCGTTTTTTATCGGATGCGGCCGGCAATACCTTTTCCATCTGTGCCATTGACAAAATATGGGGCATATGGTTCCCATTCGAAGAAGCAATATGCTTTATATCAACGATCTGTTCATATGTTGTTTTCATATTTTACAAAATTAATTTAGCCTTTAAAAATAGGAATTGCGGCAAATTTGTGTGCAGACTGTTGAATACGTTTACCAATGCGTTCATCTACATCTGCATTCCCTGATGTGCCAGTTAAAATAAATCCATCAATCTGAGCATAGCTCATCCCTAATTCATCCTCATCTGTCTGCCCTTCCCACAAACCCGCTGATGGACGCTTATACTGGATAGATTCAGGGACACCAAGATATTTGGCGAGGGTATATACCTCCTGTTTCGTAACTCTCGCAAGGGGATTCAGATCATAAGCTCCATCCCCCCACTTGGTAAAATAACCGACTGTTGCTTCAGCCATATTCCCCGTACCAATCACAAATCTGCTACTCAATTGTGCAAATTGATACAGATAAGTCATACGCACACGGGGACGTATGTTTGCCTGGCTCAATGCCCGATTAGCCGGGTTGGCAGCAGCGACAAAATCTTCATCATTGATCATCAGCGCATCAACAGCAGGCTGAATATCAAAAACATGATATGGAAAGTCAAATTTATGAATGAGTTCCATGGCATGTTGATGGCTTTTACTCGTACTCATATCACTACCGTATGGCAGCAGCACAAGCTGAACATCAACTTGAGCAAGCCTACATAGACAAGCTACAACACTACAATCAATACCACCACTCATACCCAGCACCAACCCTTTGCGATGTGCCGATGTTACCTGCTCAGCAATCCATGATGCCATTTGATGTGCATACTGTTCAACGTTTCCATCATGGATGAAAAACGCTTTGTTTATATTATTTTCCATATACTCGAATTGTTTCCGTTTTTAACCTATTTCTTATCTCCTCGAAGCTGCTCATGTAGACAAATTTACCGTCCAGATAACACTCTTGCAGCAAGTTTTTATCCTTCAGCTCGGCTACGGTCTGTGGATTCAGATCATCGATGAGCCTAAAATCATTCGCCTCATCGATGACAGCGACCATTCCTTTCTGTGATTTTTTAAAATTGCCGGTGTCTGTAGCTGGACGTTTTTGAATAGCCTTAAACTGACCATCGACGATTTCGGCAGTACCTTTCAACGCAAAGCCAAACGTATCTCGGGTAACATATTGGTAGGTATACGATCCTATTCCAAGAATGACATTCGTTGAAGCAAATCCCTTTTCCATCAAGCCCTGGCAAATTTTATTCGCTCGCTCCACCGTAATTGAATCACCATATACAACACCAATATGTGGATCAAGCTCCTTGAATCCTTTATCATTGGTCGTTCCACCAAATAGTTCGAATAAGCGCTCCACGATTCCTTTCTGGACAGTTGTACAATCGGAATCTGCATCTCCACAGATAATCTTCACCGGATCACCGCTGTCGGGGCGAATCACAACTTTCCCTTCTCTTTCCATAATAAGCTCCTTCAGTTGCGGCAGTACATGATCTACCACATTCCACAAATCATAAGTATCGGATACAATGGAAATATTTCCACTTGGATACACCTCAGTAATCAAATGCCTAAAAGCGTCAGTTTCCTGCTCTCCATAAGAGCACATCACACTATGCTCTGTAGATGGTGTATACATCATGACATCACTTTCTGCTTTATAGTATGTCTTAAGATACTCTCTGACCGACAATGTTGCTGAAACACCAAAACTAAGTAAATGTCCCCCAGCTGTGCGGTAAGCGGCCTCGGGCGCCCCCATACCCCGCATTGAAAAATCCCCGGCCTGCGTAAACACCTTTTTGACATCTCCGGTCTGATCGGCAAAACCTGTCAACAATCGTTGATAGCGATCAGCGATTGTTGCTGCAGTCATCGGAGACCAGATGTACGCTGAGAGTTGAGTTTCGAGGTAACCAGGCAGCCAAAAAAAATCTGGATGTGTATTTTCGATGGTAAACATCGGTACACCTATGGGTACTAAACTACCTTCTTTCAGTGCATTGACTTTGATGGGGAGATAACCCAGGCGATGCAAGTCCCGGATATGACTAGATTGATGAGTGTTTGCAAAATCAGCATTTGTGCTTGCAAAAACCGAGGCAATAGCTTCTTCATAGGCTGCAACGACATCCGCTTCCTCTTGGGCAAAAAAGTATCGATCAAAGGAGTCGGTGATTTCCGCTAAAGCTCCCTGCAGACCAAAAAACACAACATGGCTGATCCCTTCAATACGGGACATACGTGGTGTCCACGTTTCATAGACCCATTCTGTATGGGCTGGATATTGATCTTTATGGCACAACTTATAACCATCGGTCCATAGAATTGGATTTTTGCTCATTGATTTAAACATAGCTTTCAGTTATTACGTTGATATAATTTATTTTAGGATGTTCTGTATTCATCATGGAATCTGTCGTAAAAACAAGATCGATGGGTGAATCATCATGTAACAAAGCGCCCTTTAAAATACGTGGTTCACAATGAGTCACTAATAGGTGGATCTCACCAGCACCCATTTCTTTCAAAATCTTTCCTGCCCAGAGGAAGGTTCCTCCTGCCGAACACAAATCATCCACAATAATACATTTTGCACCTTTAGCGACTACTCCTTCTTTTAATTCCATGCTTTCAATACGTCCATTCTGTGGATTCCTCTTTTTTTCAAAAACACAGACATCCGTATAACCGCTATTGATATAGCGCGCTGCAGCCCCCTTGTCCGGAAAAACAATCCGATCCTGATCTGAAAAACCTAGCCGTTCCATCAATTCAGGCAACCAGTCCAAAGCTGGGTAGATCGCAACGCTATTTTCCAATAGCTCCAACGTTTTATTTGAATGCGGTTCAACCACATATACTTTCTCAAAACCTAAGCTGTTGATAAATTCAGCAACATACTTCAAAGTAAACAGGTCTCCATCAATCTTACGGTCCATACGGCTATAAGGCATATAACGAAGCAATAACCTGCAGTGTCCACCATCCTGCTCATCCAATCTTTTTTTGATAAAAAGCAAACGAATTAAATCGCCATCTTCCTGATACCTGAATTCAATGAGATTATCTCTTGAGATCAACTGATCAAAATCCTTCACCTTAGTTTCTCCGTTTGGAAACTGCTCCGTAACGATCTGATGTTTATTTAATGTAACCATAGCATTTATGTTTTTAGCCTCTCACTGAGTATTTTTTACTCAACAAATATGCGCATTAATTTTATACTGGCAAATTTTACTGAGTACTTTTTACTCAAAAAAATAACAATAACAATTAAGTAACTGTATATCAATAATATATTTTTTAAGATAAAAACCCAACATCAATGAGTTCTGATATTCATATACTCCAAAACACAGAATTCATTATCGATATGTCAACGCTGCCGGCAGTTTAAAGAAACGAGAAACCAACCAATAAAAGTATGGTTGGCATTAAACTAATGGAATACAGGGATAGCATCCGCTAAATAAAAACAAGAATGAAACGTCTGAAAAAGAGGCAAACTTGAAAAGCTTAAAAATTTAGATCTCAATAGTACGGAAGTTAAGCGTAAGCTTAAAGAGCACTAACTGCAAACGTTTGATAACCGTTTGTCAATATCAATTAATCTATTCATTTAATAATGCCATAGCCGTGTTGACCATAGCAGAAACGGCTGTTCCAAAAGCTTTCTCATCCAGATTGAATTGCGGATTATGTAGACCAAACTGAGTAGACTGATCATCATTATTCGTTCCGACCAACATAAACAAAGAAGGATAGCGATAGGAATAATAAGCAAAGTCTTCTGCTGCCATCCAAATTTCCAGATCTTGAGGAACCTCATTTCCCATGGTTTCTTGGAGAATACATTTTACCGCCTGTGTTAAATTTGGATCGTTATACAATGCTGGATAACCATGTTTAATTTCCATCTCAACGGTAGCTCCTAAGGCAATGGGCAGTGCATGAGCAATCTCTTCAACTGTTGCGAGAGCTTCTTTGCGCCACACCTCATCCATTGTTCGGAATGTGCCGGCAAGTTTCACCTCATCGGGAATGACATTCGCTGCTCCATCTCCTATAAAACGGCCAAAGGTCAGTACGGAGGGAATAGCTGGATTTGCTTTTCTGCTGATCACCTGTTGAAGTGTCGTCAACAACTGCGCAGCGATCATAATCGGATCAACTGCTTGGTGCGGCTCCGCGGCATGGCCACCTTGCCCCTTGACCGTAATATAAAATTCATCACTTGAAGCCATGAATCTTCCAGAACGGAGTCCAATTTTACCCAAGGCAACACGTGGGCTTACATGTAAGCCTAAAACGGCTTTAATTTCTCCTCCAAAAGATGCTAAGATTCCTGATTCTAAAATCTGGAGGGCACCTCCAGGGATTTTTTCCTCTGCCGGTTGAAACAACAGGATAACTTTCCCTGCAAACGCTGCTTTGTGCTTATTTAAAATAGAGGCGACCCCCAAAAGGTTTGCCGTATGAAAATCATGCCCACAGGCATGCATGATTCCTCCATATACCGATTTATAATCAACCTCATTCTGTTCATTTATCGGTAATGCATCAATATCAGCCCTCAAAACTACGATGTGATCACTGGCCTGCTTCTCCCCCTGGATGATTGCAACAACCCCCGTCTTGGCAACAACGTCAAAGGATATTGCCATCCTGCTTAGCTGATCCTGGATGTAGGCGCTTGTTTTATACTCTTGAAAAGACAATTCGGGATGTCGATGGATATGCCTACGCATTTCCACGAGATACGGAAAAATTTGCTCGATTTCGCTATCTATTTCTTTTAACAACTGATCTTTCATAACAAGATTATTTTGGAGAAAGTGCTAATCGCACTTCTTTCAGTACCAAGTTAAATTAAATATAACAGACAAAAAAATAGAGTCTCATAAAGCTGGCAGTCATCCAAAGCTTCTGGTAAGATTATATTTTTTCTAATAAGGCCCGCTACAGGAGATGGCAATACGACCAATCCTGGAACGATTAGCTAAAAACTTATTTATCGATATCCTTCAAATTGTTTGATTTTTATAACTTTACCCCTATGATAACGTCCGAAAATATTTCTGATTTTTACAAACGGGTATTTCGGGATTCAAATTATCCCGATGGTTCATCTTCGATGCAGATGTCCCACTTCAATGTATTCTCCCGCGAACATTGTCCGCTAAAATCCCCCTATAACAGGAAGGACTACTTCAAGATTTCGCTCATGATCGGTGAAGGACAACTTCACTATGCCGACCAATGGATTTCCATAGACCGTCCGGCGCTTGTCTTTTCAAGCCCATTAGTTCCTTATTCATGGGAAACAACCAATCCAAACCAAAAAGGATGGTTCTGCCTGTTCACCCAAAAGTTTATTCAGGAGGACAAGCAATACAATCATAGTATTCTTGAAAACCATTTTTTTCATACAGGGGGAAGTCCTGTTTACTTTCTGACTCCAGATCAACTAACACTGTTTGACACCATCTTTCAACGAATGAATACTGAATTGCGTTCTGACTTCAGGTATAAATATGAAATCATCAGAAACCAGCTGCAATTGCTTGTCCTTGAAGCATTAAAAATGAAACCTATCCATGAGTTTTCACCTTATCAGAATTCAAGTCAACGTATCTCTTATTTATTTTTCGAACTTTTGGAAAGACAGTTCCCGATTGATACCGAGAATTTACTGCGCCTAAAAAATGCAACAGATTATGCACAGTTACTTAATATTCACGTTAATTCATTGAATCGGGCATTAAAACAAAGTACTGGAAAAACGACGCATGAGCTTATCTCTATGCGTATTATACAAGAAGCAAAGGCGTTGCTTCAACATAGCCATTGGAACATCAATGAAATCGCTTACGCCTTGGGATTCGAGGAAGCTGCAAACTTTAGTAATTATTTCAAAAAAAACACAGGATTCCCCCCACTTGCATTCCGAAATAAGGTGGTTTGATTTTCATAACAATTTGTTTGAAATCTATAGGTATTTAATTGATCAACGGAATTATTTTTGTCGACAAATCATCAACATGGAAAAAAGCACTCAACCCAAGCAATCTTTCATTCCTACAATACTGGCTTTTGCCCTTGTTCCGATTACCGGCCTTGCCACTGATATTTATTTACCATCTATGCCGCAAATGGCTCAGGAATTTGGTCTCCATGAAAGCAAAATCCAGCTTACGCTATCCTTATTTTTGATCAGCTATGGTGTTGCTCAATTTTTCACAGGAGCACTAGTAGATGCCTGGGGCCGGTATCGGATCAATCTCATCTCCCTTTTTCTTTTTATCCTTAGCTTTTGGGTCACAGCAACAACCCAGGATATTTGGGTTATCTATCTCATGCGTATTCTCCAGGGAATCTTATCTGCCTTTGTCGTAATCTCGAAAAGAGCATATTTCGTTGATGTATATGAAGGCGAACAACGCAAACACTACCTCAGTATCATGACAATTGTCTGGTCCATAGGTCCGATCATAGCCCCATTTATTGGTGGTTATCTTCAGACGCAGTTCGGATGGCGCTCAAATTTCTTCGTACTTGCGATTTATAGTGCTGTACTTTTTGTACTGGAGTTGATCTTCTCTGGTGAAACAATCAAACAGAGAAAAACACTCCATATCAAGTATCTTATTGCCGAATTCAGAATGATGTTACGGACCAACGATTTTACGTTTGGGGTATTGATGTGTGGAATTTCCTATGGCCTGGTGATGTTTTACAACCTGAGTGGTCCATTTTTTATCGAACATGAGCTTGGTTTTAGTGCGATTACTACTGGCTACACTTCACTTATTATGGGACTCGCATGGATGTGTGGCGGTTTCATCGGTAAGGCACTGATCAAAAGAACACTGATCCCAAAATTGAGAATCGCCAATTTCATACAGATCATACTCATCATTTTAATGATTGCTGTTTCACCTTACCAAGCCAATCTGTACACACTGACTTTTTTTGCCTTTTTAATCCATTGTACTGCAGGCTTTATATTCAACAATTACTTCAGTTACTGTCTGGGACGGTTTCCTTTGTCAGCAGGAATCGCAGGTGGACTGGTCGGAGGCATTACCTATTTGGTGACATCTTCGCTCAGCTATTTCACTGTCAGTCTTATTAACCCTTCCTCTCAGCTCCAAATCGGACTGGGCTACGCTATATTTGCCTTATTGGGTTTTGTTACTCTTTTTTTTATTAGTAAACTCATTAACGATAATAGATCATAACATCATTTACCCGAAGGCTAAGGTGATTAATCAGTATTTTTTTGGACTACCTTTCCTTAACACTAAATTTTTCAACGTATGTCCGGGGACTTTCCTTATAGAATTTCTTAAAAGATTTACTAAAATATTTTGGATCATTGAAGCCAACCTGATAGGCTACTTCACTAATACTCAATTCAGTATTGTTCAACAGGATATATGCAGCTCTCTTCAACCTTACCATATTGATAAATTCAATTAGGTTCAATCCTGTTTGCTGTTTAATTTTTCGATACAGAACAGATCTGCTCACTCCAATTGCTTTCGTCAGCTCCTGCACACCAAAATCTTCACAACTTAGATTTTCCTCCACAATAGTCAATACCTGATCCAAAAACCGCGTTCTTTCCGGTACATCTGTCTCATGCCCTCCCAAAAGATAATGCTGAACAAATTTTTCCTCCAAGCGCTTTCGCGTCTGAATAATATTTGATATTTTCTGCATCAAATGTGGCATGCTGAAAGGTTTGGTAATATAATCATCAGTGCCTTCTTCAAATGCTTCTGTAATATATGGATCCGCAGTACGGGCAGTTAACAGAATAACAGGAATATGATTTGTATGATTATCATTTTTGACCTGCTGTAATAATGTAATACCATCACATTTTGGCATAGTCACATCAGAGATGATAATATCAGGCTGTTTCTTATGGATGATTTCCAAGGCTTCAATTCCATCATTTGCCTCTAAAACAATATATTTTTTTCTTAAATTTTCACAAAGAAAACGTCTGAGCTCCACATTGTCTTCTGCAACTAAAATAATTGGTTTATCTTCCTCGACAAGGTCTAAGTCCAGATCCAACAGATGAGCACCGGGTTCAGCAGGTTCAGTATCGACAGGAAACCTATGGTCAACAGCGCTAACTCCATCCAGTCGAGACCTGGTATCTGTTACCAACAAGTCATCTACAGTGAGGTTCTTTTGTGGTAGGCTAATACGAAAGACTGTATTAAAAACCGAAGAATCCTTAGCCATATTACTCTCCACAGTCAATGTTCCACCATGCAAATTGATAATGGATCGCGATAAAGCAAGTCCGATACCACTACTGGTAGCCGCAAAGCCCTCGGTATTGGCCTGATAAAACTGTTCAAATACAAAAGGAATATCTTTGGTCGGAATTCCCCGACCAGAATCCCATACCGACACAAGTAATTTAGCATCCTCTCCTTCGCCATCGATAACAATTTGGACCTTTATCTTACCTCCATGATCCGTAAATTTAAACGCATTATAAATCAGATTGACAAGAACTTTCTCAAATTGCTCTGGATCTAAAACCGCTGTATAACCGTCTGGAATATCCTCTTCTAAAGAAAAAGTAATATTATTTTTTTCTGCTATAAAGTGGAAGTTCAACAGAATATTTTTAAGATAATCGACTACGGCTACTTTTTGATAAAACAATTTCATCTTTCCCCCCTCATGTTTTCGAAAATCGAGCAATTGATTGACTAAGTTCATTAATCGATCGGCATTCCTTGTTGCATAACCTAAATGTTCTTGGGCATATGCTGACAGGGAATGATCTGTTTTCAATTGATTTAATGGTCCAATGATCAATGATAAGGGTGTACGGAATTCATGCGATATATTCGTAAAGAAATTTAATTTAGCTTCGTGCAATTCTTCTTGCTGTTCGGATGCCAGCTGTCGAATCAGAAGATCACGTTTAAGCTTATTGCGGCCATGGAAGAACCGGACAATAGCGTATACAATATACCCAAGAAGCAATACATAAAGCGTATATGCCCACCATGTTTTCCATGGTGCTGGAAGAATTCTTATTTTTATAACGGTTGCTTTTTCATTCCAGACACCGTCGTTATTAGCTCCCTTGATGTAAAGTTCATAATGGCCAGGATCCAAATTAGTATATGTAGCGATCGGATTATTCACAAAATTCCATTCCTGATCAAAGCCTTTTAAATAATAAGCATATTTATTTTTTTCGGGATGTACATAATTCAACACACTAAATTCCAGACTGAATACATTTTGATTATGGTCGAGCACCAATTCATCCATCATGGAAATATCTTTTGGAATAACACCATCAATTCCAGGTCTTATTGTTTTATTAAATAGTTTTAGATTAGTAAACTGGATTGGTGGAACGTAATTATTTACACTTAAACTATCCGGATTGAATAAGGTAAATCCGGAGAAACTACCAAAAGCGAATTTGCCATCACGCAACGCTTTCGCGGCATTTTGGATATATTCATTTCCTGGAAGCCCATCTATTTTCGTATAGGTCCGCACCTGACCGGACTGTGGATCAAAACAGGCTATCCCAATGTTTGTACTCAACCATAATTTATTTTTCAGGTCGCTAAGAATTCCAAACACATTGTTTACAGGTAAACCATTATGCTCATTAAACCGTTTAAATGTTTTCTTTTCGGGTAAGTAAAGGTTTAACCCGCCCATATATGTCCCAATCCAAATTTGTCCCTTTTTATCTTCATGAATGCTAATAATATCATTACCACTGATGGAGAGCGAGTCATTCTTATTGTTAAAAAAGGCGATAAATTTGTCGGAACCAGCAATCTTAAGATTCAGCCCATTGGAAGTGCCTATCCAAAGATTACCTTTTGAATCTTCCAATAATGCACGGACCATATTGGAACTCAGCTGTTTTTTACTGACATCAAAAGTTTGGAAATTTCCTGGTTTTTGATTCTTTCGCAAGACTTGCAAACCTCCTCCAAAGGTCCCGATCCATATATCACCATGCCGATCTTCTAATATGGCATATACATTATTGTTAGCTAACCCATTGGTCGTATTTGGATCATATCGAAAGTGCTCATATTCCGTTTGGCCTGTCCGTCTCAGATTCAATCCACCATCATAGGTGCCCACCCAAAGGTTTCCTGCCCGATCAAGACAAATGGATTTCACATTATTGTGGCTTAAACCATTACTATTGTTTTTTTCATGCCGTTCATTCCGAAAAGAGTGGCCTAGCCGGTCAAAATAGTTCAAACCTCCACCTTCAGTGCCGATGATAAGATCACCTTTCGCATTCTCCACAAAAGCACTGACAACATTGTAGCTCAAGCTATTTCGCCGTGATTGATGGGTAAAATTTTGAAAATTCGGAATATCCTTATCATAAATATTAATTCCACCAAAATAGGTCCCGATCCAAATAGAACCTCTCCTATCCTGAAATATGGGGCGTATAGAATTATTGCTCAGGCTATTGGGGTTGCCGTCATCAGATTGCATAAATAATAATTTCCCCTTTTGATACAAATAAAGGCCATTGAATGTCCCGATCCAAATGCTTCCATCCACCGCTTTTTTCAGCGAACGAACATCTTGAGTTGCCAGATTTGTAAAACGGTTATCATCTCCAGTCAACGAAGATATTTGCCCAGTGTGCTCATTGATGACCTTTATCCCATTATATTTGGTACCTACCCAAAATATACCGGGACTGACTTCCAAAATGGCCTGAAACCGTTGGTTTACATTCTTATTCCAGGTTTTCTGGTTAAAATAGATGTGTAAAATTTTTAATCTATTTTCATCTTTTGATATTGCCTGCATCAAAACAATGGCATCATCTGTACAAAACCAAAGTCTTTTCTGATGGTCCTCGTAAATCGTTCTAAAATTTCGGTAATACTCCCGGCCATTATTTCCTTCAACTGTTATTTCATTAAAAACAAGTTCTGCCTCTAATTGAGGCCCCTCCTTGATTTTATATAGGCCAACACTGGTGGCAACCCAAATAATTCCTTTAGAATCTTGGAAGATCTGATGCACATTTACTTCTACCTTTCCATTATTACTCTCAACAGTAGGTAAAGAAATACGAATAAAATTATCAGAATCACGGTTGTATAAATTAAGACCACCAGTTGTTCCTATCCAAAGGCGATGTTTCTTATCTTCCGTAATTGTCTGTATAAAATTGTGATCTAAAGAAAGGCTATCCTGTGGGTTGCTTCTATAAATTGTAAATTTTCTGGCGTCATATTTATTCAGGCCATCCCGTGTTCCAATCCACATAAATCCAAGGTGATCCTGTTCAATGGCAAAAACACTGCCTTGGGATAGCCCTTCATTGACATCTACATGTAGAAAACGATAATTCTTCTCCTGTGCATGTAAAATAGAAAGCATACCCAAAGTACTCAAAACCCAAAGTATACAGCTACGTAATGGCATCATAAGGTATTATAATTGAAATGGATTGCTAAAAATAATCAATCCTTTCTATAAACGCCAACAGTTATTGTTTTAATCGATCATTTAATTGTTGATCGTAAAGTGACTCAATCAGCATCTTTTTATGTTGATTCTCCCAGAATCCATCAATCCGATCTGTAAACCGGCCAGCACTTTTCTCTCCATCCACTCCAATGGCAAAATTTTGTCCGGAAGCCCATGGCCTTTGAACTGTGGCATGCTCCACTTTGCAATTCCATAGGACCTGGGTGATTCCGGCCCAACCATGTCCGCTTCCCCAGTTTCCACGGTCCTGAACGTTGATTTCTCCATCTGTCTCAATCTGATCATAAAGAGTACCCACTGCCCATCGATGATGTGGTCCGATATCTGCGTGAACACGCTCAGCGACAGATAGACTAAATACGTTTGGACCTAGTGTCCTGGCTCCTGTTACATAGTCGTGCCGCCCCTCGGAACTGTACAAACTTTTAAACAAATTGAGCTGTCCGTTATTATTGAATGAGTAACGGCGCCCACCGGTAATCTGAGATTTTGCATCCAGACATTTAGACCTGGTTACGGTCACTTGTTTGGCCAAAGGCCCCAAGCTTACAGCTGCATAACCAAAATAACGGGCAGTAATATTGCTTATCCATGCATTTTCGACCTTGTTCATTTCGACAGCTATCCAACCATGATTTTCGTCGGTATCACTGACATATTCGGATTCAAAACGCAAATTTTCAACACCCACTTCTTCAATACGCCCTGAAAATCCAAATGGGACAACAGCTACCTCGCCAAAGGTGGGATCTATAGCCATTACAACTGGATTATCCAACATAAGTGTATCCCCATGGACAGCAGTAATCTTACGTTCAAATTTCAAATTATATTCTTTGGCGGTCCATTGCTTTGTTCCCTCCCGTGCGACGATCTGGTTCATTTTGGTTGCGGCAATCCAGGTATCGTTCAGCACATAGGATAAAAGTATAGGCTCTCCAGCAGAAAATCCATGATTGCCTTCTACGATTACATATCTGGTCCCTACAGGAACGTATTGCTCCTTAACAGTTTTTTTTCGGGCATGATCTTCCATATACTCCCCCTCACCAACAATCTTCAGTAGGCTCCGTTGCTGCCGACCAGTGGCACGAAGTAAGGTTCCCCCTTCGGCATCCCCTTCCCCACGAAGGACAATACCGCTCGATCGAATCGTGAGGCTTCCAGGAATATTATAGACACCTTTCTGAAGTAAAATTGCTCCCCGAGAGCCATTTTTATCCTGTGGTATTGCCGATATTTTATCAATCGCAGCCTGTATGGCCTCTTGGTCATGACCGTTCAGAGTAGGTTTTATCGTGATGGTCACGGGGACACTTGGTAAATTTCGGTCGCCTTGATGATAACCGACCCGACTGAAGTCGGGAATTATATTACCTTTTTCATCAGGAAAATAAATCAATCTTCCTTCTGGATCTTTTTTGACGAGACTTGACTGTACACGTTCCGAACGCAGGTTTTCTTCTCGGAGCAAAGCTTCCAAGAAATAGTAATCGGCATAGCTTAACGGTTTGTCAACTTCTGTATTACTGGGTTTCGAACCGGTACTATGCAATAATATAAAACCTTTATTTTTATTGGGCGGTGACATATAATTATCGATCAAGTTAGATAATATTGTCTGTGCTTTCTTTGCATAATCTTTTCCCTGTTTGCTGAAAGTACTCAATTCCAATAAACCGGATGCAATTACCGTCGCTGCCGATACATCACGTGGTTCATCCGGAATATTGGGTGCATCAAAATCCCAATAAGGGATTAGATCTTTGGGCATATGCGGGTGTGCAAAAAGCCAGCTTGCCACTTTCTCAGCTTGCGCTAAATATTTAGGGTTACCTGTTTCCCGATAACACATGGTATAACCATATAGGGCCCAGGCTTCCCCTCTTGCCCAAGTAGACTCATCACTTAGCCCCTGATGGGTATTCCTATGCTGTACTGCTCCCGTCTTGGGGTTATAATCAATGACATGGTAGGTACTATAATCAGGCCTAAAATGGTTTTTGATCGTCGTATTTGCATGACTAACAGCGATATGGTAAAAAGTAGAGTCTCCGGTGAGTTTCGTAGCCTCAAAAAGCAATTCAAGATTGAGCATGTTATCAATAATGACTGGAAAATCCCAACGATGGCTGTTATGGTCCCACGACCGGATGCAGCCCACTCTGGGATTAAAACGTGTTGCTAAAGTTTTGGCGGCTTGGATGATTACATCCCGGTAATGTGGATCCGCTGTAAGCCTATAGCCATTTCCCACGCTACAATAGATTTTAAATCCCATATCGTGGGTTTTACCGTTGTACTGTTCAGCTTCTATGGATGAAGTGGTTTCCATAGCTAACTCTTTCCACTTTGCATTTCCTGTCCGCTCATATAAAAACCATAAGACTCCCGGATAGAAACCACTTGTCCAATCGCCGCGTTTCACTGCGACCAACGTATTATCTTCCGATAATGTCCTGGGCGACACCAGGGATGAATCGTTTCTTTTCAGTAACTGCAACTCTTCGTAAAGTACTTGAGACTGTCTAGTGGCAAGATTCCACGCTTTCATGGATTGACCTGGACTTTGGGCCATGCTAACTGGGGGATAGCACATACTGGATATCAAACAAAGAGCCCATATAACAAACTCTTTTTTTAGCTTACCACAATTCAGAAAATGGTTATATCTTTTTAAAGATGATGCATTAAAATTCATTTTACAATTACTTTTTAGGTGAAATAAGGTTAACTTGAAAAATATCTGGCTAGTCATCATGGGGCAATGCCCAGGCTTTTTATAACCATATCAAAGGATTACGAATGGGCAGATTGCGAATCACCTCATCTTCAGTCGGATTATGGTCAAGGTCAGCCCATAGACGAAAATAAGCTTCGTTCTGGAAAGCACAGGAAGAAAACACCAAAGTGGGGTGGGCAATAGGCCATTGATCCCAATACATCACATCTTTTTGATAAGGCCATTTTTCTTTGTCTTTAATATAAGGTAACATAAAATCGATTCCTTTCCGTATCGTTCTACCATCAGGCAATGTATAGTTCCATAAGGATCTATCTCCTTGTGACAGGATATGACAAATCATGGTCATGGCGTCCAAGTTAAAAAGTGAATAGCCATAAGGTTTGGTACGCTTTAATTCTAGGGGGAAACTACCATCTACTTCCATCTGATTAGGCAGCAGTACTTTCTGATAACGATCTACACAAAAATTGAGTAAGGAAGTGTCACCAACCAAACTCGCAAATGAAGCCACCTGCATCACCCAACAGGTACCATGATTATTTGCAGCATTCATTTCATCTTTACCATATTGGTGTTCCGTCAACCAACGTAAATATGCTTTAAACCACTGATGGATCGCATTTTTAGATGACTGCGGAAAATGTGGATCATTTTCCAGAACTCTTACTCCCTGGGCTACTTCCATTAGATGGATAGTATCGATAATGCCAATACCGCGGCCTGTAAAACGGCCCTGTATGGCTTGAGCATAAAGAAGATTTGGGTTCATTCTCGTTTCAGCATCTACGAACCATGCATTTAAATGGGTAAGTGCATGTTCCACATATTTCCGATCAGGATTCAGCCGGTAAGCTGATGCCAACGCACCAATGATTTGACTAAAACGGATCATCGCCTTCCTATGGGCGACAAAATTAGCAGGATTACTCATGCCATCCTGTTGAATATATGGGGCATGCCCATCCTTTGGATCAGGCCACCAGTAGTCTCCTTCTGAATAAAAGTCGTGTATACCTCCGGCACTTCGATCCGCATGGTAAGCCGTGACAGTTAGCGGCTTTTGCTTCAGTGCCCAGTAGGTTTTTTTTTCGATAATGGGACGTAAAACGATCTTGACTTCCTGAATAGAATAGCTATCCGGCTCCTTTGCCCCCATTAGTATCGGAAATACAGCGATTCCAATTAAAGAGCAAAAAAATCTGACCATTGATTTTGCATTCATTTTTCCTCCATTTTATAAATTATAGTGGTACAACACGGTACTCCTCACCTCTCACCGTCTGAAATTCAATCTCAAAAGTTTTCTTTATCGGCAATACCGGTAGTTTAGATCGATCTACAATCTGATACTGCAACAAACTTGGTTTATACAGTAGTTCATTTGCAGACTCCGCCCTAATGTGCCCGTTCAATCCAATGATCTGGACCGGAACAGTGGTGCGGAGTCGACAAACCCCTCCAATATTGGAAATAACCGATGCTTCTTTGAGCCTGTTATTCTGCCAACTGATATTGACCGTAAAGTTCCCCCTTGCTTTTATTCCCTTGATACTTCCTGCTGACCATTCGTCCGGTAAAGCTGGTAGTAGGTGTACGGCCCCATCATGGCTCTGCAAAAGCATTTCCGTCATTCCTGCAGTAGCCCCAAAATTACCATCTATCTGAAAAGGCGGATGAGCATCAAATAGATTGGGATAAGCCCCTCCACCGCTCATCTGTGCCCGATCCAATTTGGGGTCAATATAATTTAAGGCATCCTTTAGTATTTTAAAAGCATGGTTTCCATCTTGTAGCCTTGCCCACCAGTTTGTTTTCCAAGCCATGGACCAACCCGTACTGACATCTCCACGTAGGAGTAATGAGCGTTTGGCGGCAGCGGCCAGTTCGGGGTTTCCCGTTAGACTGATCTGATTACCCGGATACAATCCAAACAAATGGGAAATATGCCGATGCTGATCCTTGGGATCATCCCAATCTTTAAACCATTCTTGCAATTGTCCATATTGACCTACCTGATAAGGATAGAGTTTTGAAACTGCCTGTTCCAAGGTGGATTTAAATTCCTGATCTATTTCTAAGGCATCGCAAGATCGTATGACCGCGGTAAACAGTTCACGAATGATCGCCATATCCATTGTGGAAGCTTTTGTCAGCTGGTATTCCTTACCCGCTATTTTAATCGTATTTTCCGGTGAAGTAGAAGGATTCGTAACGAGGTATTTCGTTTCGTTATCCATGATCAGCCAATGCAACATAAACTGAGCCGCGCCTTTCATCAAGGGATAAGCTTTATTTCTCAAAAATGTCTTATCTCCAGTAAAACGGTAATGTTCCCAAAGATGTGTACTAAACCAAGCAGCAGCCATCGGCCAAGCAGACCAACGAGGCATTCCTTTTGGATCCCATTCGTATCCTCCTGGAGGTGATGTCTTGGCCCAGAGATCGGAATTATGATGAACAACCCACCCTTTATGGATGTTATAATTTACCGCAGCTGTTTTGGCTCCATTCACCGCCAATTCTTCCATAAAATCAAACAACGGTTGGTGACATTCGGAAAGATTGGTATTTTCAGCCAGCCAATAATTCATTTCTGTATTGATATTGGTCGTATAATTGCTTCCCCAAGGTGGTTGCACGTGATCATTCCAGATCCCCTGAAGATTGGCAGGCCTTCCCCCCTGTCTGGAACTGGAGATCAACAGGTAACGTCCAAAGTGGTAATATAGTGTCAATAAGCCCAAATCTCCTGGTCCCTTTGCAAACTGCATGATTCGTTGATCTGTGGGCATATTGCTAGGTACTGATGTTCCATTGAGTTCAAAATCAACCCGGTTAAATAGGGTATGATAATCTTTTTGATGATTGGCATATAAGGTTTCCATACTTTTGGCAGCCGCTTCTTCCAATAGTCTGTTTGCTGTAGCTTTGGCATCCTTACCTTGTCGGCTAGGTGATTTATCAAAACCATTGAAACTAGTTGTCTCGGTCAACAATAGTAACACTTCATCAGCTTCCCTTATGCAGAGCTTATCTTTGTCTTGCTGTACCTTTCCACCTATAGCTTTTACTTTTACCTGCATGGCGAAGGTCATGCCTTTTCCTTCAATGCTGTCATAAACGATCTGTTGGGGTTCATAATCTCTATTAGCGACAAAACTGGGAGCTTTACCTGTAAGCAGCAACTGGTCATTCCCCAGGGCAGATACACGATGCCGCAACTTGCTGCTCATCGACAGATCCAATGAAATCGCTTTGGATTTGTTTGCCTTTAACCGAATAATCAAAACCTTATCAGGATAGCTGACGAAACTTTCTCTTTGGTATTCAACCCCCTGATAGGAATAGGTTACCCTGCTCAGTGCACTTCTCAGATCCAAGCTTCTCTTATAATGCTTTACCTGCTTCTCATCCTGATGAAGATCGAGCCAAAGATCTCCCATAGGAAGATACCGGGCTGAATATGGTCCTTGCATTTTCTTCCACAGTACAGCAGCTTCCTCGTATTTGCCGGCAGACACAGCTTCCCTGACTAATGGTAAAACTTGGGGGCCATTTGGATTATTTCCGTCCTCAGGCTCGCCCGACCATAATGTATTGTCATTAATTTGAAAACGATCTTTGCTTACTCCACCAAAAACCATTGCGCCAGTCATACCATTCCCCAATGGCAACGCCTCCTCCCAATGTGTGGCAGGTTTATCATACCACAATTGAAGCTGTTTCTGCTGGGCCTGACAGGTGCTGCTCAACCCGATCATACCCAGCCATATCATGAAACTTAAACTATAATTTAAATTTACCATCACACTATCTTTCAATTTTCAATAATGCATTTTTTAATCCATCGATCCGGCTGGCTACCACAATTTGTCCTTCGGATAAACGTAATTGTATCCGAGCACGACCGTTATAGGCCTGTACTTTTTTAGATCCCATCGAAGTCCCTTGATTAACAATCAATTCACCATCGCCAACAGTATCAAAATAGATCCAATTTTTGGCATCAAGACATGGGATGCCTTTAGCATCTACAATCTGGGCCTCCACCGTTATCAAATCACCATCCTGAGCGACTTTCTTTACCAATATCTTTTGGGGCCTGCCCCACTGCTGTGTCTGGTACACCTGTTCAATCTGATCTACGATGGTTTCTTTATCATTTTTGACAACCGCCCGGATCTGGTTATTACCTTCTTTTAGTTTCACCATCCAGCGCAACCCCGCAGCAGGAAAGTCCTGGCTCTTTCTTTTCTTTATTCCTTGGCTTTCACCGTTGACAAACAGTTCGACTTCTTTTGCGTTAGAATATACCTTGATCATTTTAGACTCATCTTTTTGTCCCCAACGTATTGGCCAGCTATGTCCGTAGATATGTACCATTGGTTTTTCAGTCCAATAGGACTGAAAAACATAATAAGATTCCTTTTTGGTAAAATCACGTTCCACAACCCCCTTTTGATTTACATAAGGCACAGGATTATCAGGTCTGACGGGTGTCGAAAAATCTTTAAAAGGCCAATAGGCTGTTCCAGTAAGCCAGGGCATGGTTTCCTGCTCCTTCAAATGCCAGTCGATCAAATTGCAGATATAACTTTCACTCCAGTCACCATCTTTAGAGACCCTGGCAGCTCCTCCAATAAGAGAAGCATCGCCAGCTCTTTCATCTGTCGTACCATCACCTTTGATTTTTGCTAATGCACGGTCTGGATCTTCGGCATGACGCCGGGCATGGCTATCTCCTCCCCATTCTACATGAAGAAAATGTTTTACCTTTTTCATCTCTTCTTCCGAAGCGGCTTTATAATCTGTATAAATTCCTCGGTACCAACCGGCCCAGATTGAAGGCGAATAGACATCGACGATATCCTTACAGAAATCACAGCGTCGTATCGCCGTTTTCCTACCCGGGTCCAATTGATGGGAAAGTGAATTTAATTCACGCATAAATGCTCTGATCTTTTCTTTATCAAATTCAGGAAAATCGCCGGGCCAATCATTTTCATTTCCCATGCCCCAAATAATAATCGAAGGATGATTATAATGTTGTTCTATCATATTGGTCAACATACGCCGACCTTGCTTTTGATAGCTATCTCCTCCCAATCCTCCCCGGCACCACGGTATTTCCTCCCAGACCAGAATACCCAAGCTGTCACAGGCTTCAAGGACTTTACGACTTTGTTGATAATGGCCCAGGCGGATAAAGTTCACCCCCATTTCTTTCATCATCGTCATCTCCTGAAGAATCTGCTCATCACTCATTGCAGCTCCCACTCCGGCATGATCCTCATGCCGATGTGTTCCACGCAATAAAAGCCGTTTACCATTTAAGTAAAAGGGTCCTTTTTCTTTAAATTCCACATGCCTAAAGCCAAAGGTACTTTCCTCAGTAAAGGTCTGCCCTTTGCTCTTGACCACAGTAACCAAACGATATAAAGCCGGATGATCAGGACTCCATAATTGTGGTCTTTTGATGCTCAATTTTTTGAGCTCAAATCCAGACTCATTTTTTTGTACTTCAAACTGCCCGAGCTGCACGCTGTTCCCATTGGGATCGTAAAGCTGGGTCTCTACTTCAAAATCTGGTCTGTTAGCTAAGGGCAGCAATCGCCCCTGAATATCCAAAGTCCCCGCTTTCCCCTCAGCATCAACAGTTGCAGAAACAAACACTTTCTCCAATGCGGTCTGAGGAACATAGTTGAGATTCAGATGTCTATATATACCGCCATATAAGTTGAAGTCAGACAGATCCGAAGGGATCATTTCTAAATCGCGTGAATTATCTACTCGTATCGAAAGAGGTACCTTCCCTTTAAACTGTACCTTGAAGGCTTCTGTCTTTTTGAACTCCGCCACAGCATCAGTAATATCTACTGTCCACTCATCGTACCCACCAATATGTTCTCCGACTTGGGTCGTATGAATATATACAGTTGATTTTTGTCCCACTCCTTCAAAATGGAGTAAGGTTCGCCCATCCGTATAGGGATTTTCTATGGTTAATACTTTTCGATACCAACCTGGCCCCTGATAATAATTGACATCTGGATCCACCGCGTCAAAGGCATTAAAACAATGTGGTAAATTTATCGTTTCCCAAAGAGGAACAGATTCGGGATTTCCAGCACTTACAGGTCGAACAGCCTCCCAGATCCCCCCAAGATCACTTTTCAGAAAATCCCATTCTTGGTCTATTCGTTTTGATTCCTGTGCATGTAGCTGATAGACACCAAATCCGGCTAATAATGCAAATATTTTATACAGTTCCTTTTTCTTCATTCTATAATTTGTAAGTGTAGTATCCTTTTTCGATCAAGATTACTCATCTAAGGCACCGGTTTTCATTTTTTTGGCGACTGATGTTTTCTCCTGGATCAATTTACCAGCGACTTCAATCTTAATGACTGTGGCCACCTTATCAATAGCTTGCTTAGGTACCTGAAGCCTGATCTGCCCAGATTGATTTTCCGTTCTAATTTTCTGACCATTTGCCAAGAAGCTTGCTTTTAAAACCTGATGTTTTAACGGAAGTGTAATCACCCCATTTTGTGGCCAGTCAAATACTGTTAGGTAGAGGCTGGTATTTTCGCCATGTTCTTTCATCGTGCATCGTCCCCAGTCAAAAGGTTGCAAAGGGCTACTTTTGGTCGCATAAATAGCTTCATGGTTTACTTTCATCCACTGGCCTATTGTTGCCAGTCTTTCGATACTTTCCTGTGGAAATGTGCCATCAGGCTTGGGGCCTACATTCAGTAAATAATTACCTCCCTTAGAGGCAATATCCACCAAATTGCGGATCAGCGTTTCAGCAGATTTCCATTTATGATCCGAAGTACGATAGCCCCATGTGCCATTCATCGTCATACACGTTTCCCAGTGCTTTCCTTCCAGCTCAGACCAGTCCGGAATTTTTTGCTCTGGTGTCTTTGTATCTCCAGGAAAATTTGGCCTCTTCAGGCGATCATTGGTAATGATATTAGGTTGTAACTCCAGTTGCTGTTGCAACATGTTCGCTGCTTCATCTGTCATATTTGTTGGAGTATCCCACCATAAAACGGCGATGTCACCATAGTTACTCAACAATTCTTTGACCTGAGGGACTGAAACGTTCCTCATATAATCATCGAAGCTTGCAGTCTCTTGTTTTGGATCCCAATGTCCTTTATGTGCCAGCGTATAAGCATCAATTCTGGCAGAATCAGGATTAGCCCACCCCTCACGCATTAATTTACGCGCTGCTGATCCGCCCGGATTATTCCAGTCTTGTGCCTGTGAATAATAGAACCCCAGTTTGATTCCATATTTTTTACATGCGGCCGCCAAGGGTTTTAGCACATCTCTGCCATATGGGGTAGCATCGACAATATTCCATTTACTGGCTTTTGTTTCAAAAAGCGCAAACCCATCATGATGCTTAGCAGTAATAATTAAATATTTCATCCCAGCTTCTTTTGCCATTCGAACCCATTCATCAGGATTATACTGTGTAGGGTTAAATTGGCCAGCCATAGCTTGATATTCATCAACCGGGATTTTTGAACGATTCATAATCCATTCGGCACCACCACGCACCTGCTCATGCCCCTGGTAGACACCTCCAAATTGGGCGTACACCCCCCAATGAATAAACATCCCAAACCTGGCTTCCTCCCACCATTTCATTCTCAAGCTGTCTGGCAATTTATTTTCCTGTGCAACAAGCGGTTTATTGCAGGTTCCGATGAGTAAAAGCATCGATAATATAACTTTACATAAATTATTTAGCGTATTCATAGCATACCTAATTATAGATTAAAAACCAGGTGTTTGTTTAAAATTATCATTGCCCAGGCTTTTAGCAATGTCAACCTCCGACTGAGGCACAGGCCATAAGGTGTCACGTGCCATGAACAAGCGGGAAGCACCATCTGGGTCCTTGATTTTATCCATTACTTCTTTAATAATTCCCCAGCGTTTTAGGTCGAAATAACGTTGTCCTTCCAGTGCCAGTTCCACACGCCTCTCATGGCGGATGATATCGCGAAAACCGTCTTTCGTCAATGTGGTACCAAACTGCAATAAGGGCATGTTGACATCTGCCCTGGAGCGCACTTTATTCAAAGCATCTACAGCTGTTTGATCAGGACCAGAGCTCTCATTTTTTGCCTCAGCATACATCAGTAAAACATCAGCATAACGCAAGAATACCCAGTCTTGATCACTCTGTGTAGCATAACTAGTGGGCCATTTGGCTTCATTGATATATTTTCTGGGCAGAAATCCGCCCAATACTCCTTCTGCGACTGGATCAAATGCCGAAGAAGAGGTCGTTCCGCGCCATACACCACGGTACATAATCGTTGATTTTAATCGAGGATCTCGATTTTCATACGGATTTTCAACATCATATTTAGCAGAACTGTTAATATCCTTACCATCGACACAATAATAGGAATCTACTAGATAATTTAATGGCTGTACTGTCTTCAGATAGGAATACATCATATCTGCAGGGCTGTACATATTAGGTGGTAGAAATCGGGCTGAAAACATGATTTCTGGGTTATTATTCTGTCCGGGTTTTCGAAACAAGTCCCGATAACCACCTTGATAAATAGCGAATTGATTTTCGTCGATCACTTTTTTTGCTGTAGCAGCCGCTTCTGTCCATTTTTTCATCGTCAGAAGAACTTTTGCTTTATAGCCAAGTGCTGTTCCTCGAACGGCATGTCCTTTATAAGGTGTATTCGGTAAATTTTCGCTTGCATAATCAAGATCTGTTAAAATTGCTGCCATGACTTCGTTTTTAGGAGTTCGGCCCAAACGTGCACTGGCATCATCCATGCCCAAAGGTGCTAGAGTCAAGGGAACATCTCCATAGAGATTGGTCAGCAAAAAATAATAATGTGCCCGAATGAGCCTTGCTTCAGCTTTATATTTAGCGCGATCCTGTTCATTCATGCTCGTCACCTGGTCAATATTGGCAATCAATTTATTACATGCTGCTATGGCCTGATATGAAATCTCATAGCCTTCAGCTTGCATTCCACCAGTTGTCGAAGAAATACCAGACCTGGAAATAACATTAAAATTATTCGACGTACTAGAAACAAAGGCATCATCGGAAAGACCATCCCAAAACATGCTCGCCCCACCCCAGCCACCACGTGCAGCAGATGAAGAAGTGGCATTGTATCCACGGCATAAAAATTCGTAACATCCAGACAAGGCTAAATCCGCATCGGCTTGCGTTTTCCAAAAAGTAGACTCTGGGATTTTGTCCGTTGGATTTTTATCTAAAAAATCCTGAGTACAACTGCCCGACATCGTCAGGGCAGCCAAACTAATATATATATATGTTTTTTTGATTTTATTTTTCATAACAAGATGATTAGAATGTGATATTCGCGCCAAAAGCAAAAACTTTATTCTGAGGATGAGTTACATAACGTCCCGATGTTGCCCCTCCACTAGATGAAACCCCTCGTTCGGGATCCAAACCAGGGAATTTGGAGAAGGTCAACAAATTATCGGCAGCAAAATAAACCCGTAGACCAGAAATGCCAGTTCTTGACAATGTACTTTGAGGCAAACTATATCCGAGCTGAATATTTTTGAGCCGCAGAAAAGAACCATCTTTTAAAAAAAATGTTGAAGCACTTCTTACGTTATTGGCTGCTGGTGAATTGTCCAGACCAACAATTGGAAGGTTTGCATCTGGATTCTCTGGAGTCCAGGCATTCATCCAATCGCTGGTAAAAGTACCTCCCTGTCTGAAAGGTACAATCCCCCATTCACTTACAAATATTTTTTGACCTTGGGACCCAAAGAAGAATGCAGTGAAATCAAAGTTTTTCCAAACAGCCGTTGCATTGAAAGAATAATCGAAATTTGGATATGCACCCCCAACAACTGTACGATCATTATTATCTACAATTCCATCTCCATTTATATCTGCAAATTTCAAATATCCTGGTTGTGCGGGAATCTGTTGTACCGGAGCAGCTCCCACCTCTTCTTGAGACCTGAAAATACCCGTATTTTGGAGCAAATAAAAGCTACCATAGGGTAGACCTTCCCGAATAATGGTATTTCCTGAGATTCGTTCGGCACCATACTTCATCACTTTATTACGGTTCGCTTGGATATTCCCATTCAGCGTCAGAGACACTTCCCCAATTTTCTCACGGTATTGAAGACCGAGTTCCACACCTCTATTTCGTAACTCACCATAGTTCACTGTTGGAGCAGTCAGACCTATATAAGAAGGAAATGCGGTCGAGGCAGACAAAATGTCTGAAGTCACTTTATTATACCAGTCAAATGAAGCTGTTAGCTTATTGTTCCAAAATCCGAGATCAACCCCAAAATCCAGCACTTTAGTACTCTCCCATTTAATCCGTTCATTCGCCATAGCGACCTGACGGGCGCCCTGTTGCAGTGTTTCGTCAAACGGATAGGCAAATGCGGAACTGTAAACCGTCTGGTAAGGATAATTACCGATATTTTGGTTCCCTAAAGTACCTATCGACGCCCTAAGCTTCAGCTCATTTACAACTTCTTTTAATTTTGAGCCAAAAAAAGCTTCATCAGACACTTTCCATCCGCCCGATAGTGAAGGGAAAAAAGCCCATTTACGATTCTCAGGAAAACGTGAAGAAGCATCATATCGTGCATTTCCTTCTAACAGATATTTACCCTTATAATCATAATTCAATCGGCCATAATATGATCTTAATGACCATTCATTGGTCACACCGCTATTCGACTGTTGCCCAGCACCGCCACCATCAAGTTCGAGTATATCCTTGTTCGGAAATTGCAGCCTGCTTCCAAATAGTTTTTGGGTCTTATTATATTCTGCCTGTGTACCTGCCAGTACTTTCAGGTTATGATCTCCAAATGACTTGTCATAGGTTAATTGGGTATACCCCACAGGATAAACATTATTATCATCCGTCACCTCTAAGCCCTGCCCGCCGACATCCAATTGTCTTGCCGGTAATTCGTCAGACTTCGCTAACCACATATACTGATTGATGACCGGTTTATTGGTATAATTTTTTGTAAATCCATAAGTCAGTCCTCCACTTGTCTTCCACTCCAGACCATCCAATAATTTAACATTGATGAAGATGTTGCCTTGCATAAAATAGTTGTTCAACCGCGTCAATGCATTCTCAGCGATAGCTACGGGGTTTTTATTAGGTGATTGAAATGGATAAGCTCTGGATGTATAGCGTCCAGTACCATCTGGCAGCACTGGCCCATACAACGGAGATTGGCTAATCGTGGACAGAAATTGGTCTTCACTGCCATTTCTAGGATATTTGCGGTCACCATAATTCAATGTTATACTTGACCCGAAACTTATCCGGTCATTGATCTTGGACCCCAAGTTGAACTGTAAATTATATTTCTTAAAAGAAGTTCCGATCATAATATCCGGCTGGTCGACATAACCGAGGATCACATTATAATTGGTCCCACCAGCACCACCACTCAAACTTAAGTTATGAGTCTGTACAGGTACAGTTCTAAATACAGCATCCAACCAATTAAAATCGGGATAAAGCGTCTTATCTGTCGCATTTTTATAAGCATCAATCATTTCCTGACTAAAAACTGCATTAGGATTGGTCACTCCTGAATTTTTAGCGGCCTGATTATACAAAGTCATATAATCAACCGAGTTATAGACCAAATCGGGCAACGCGGAAGCTTTTGTGATCCCTATATTATAATCGTAACTCAACTGGGTCTTCCCCGCTTTTCCCTGTTTGGTCGTTACAAGGATGACACCATTTGCCGCCCGGGCACCATAAATAGCTGCAGAAGCAGCATCCTTCAATACGGTAATATTCTCGATAGCCTGTGGATTCAGATTTTCCAGACTTCCTGGAATTCCATCCACAATGACCAACGGTGCTGAGGATGCACCATATGATCCTAAGCCCCTTACCTGTAAATTAACATTTTCGTTTCCTGCTTCGCCAGATCCTTGTGTTACGCGAAGTCCAGGCATTCGCCCCTGCAATAATTGTGTAGGATTGGTTGCAATACGTTTATTAAGTACTTTTCCGTCCACTGCCGCTACTGCGCCGGTCAGGTTACTCTTCTTTTGCGTTCCATATCCTACAACAACCACTTCATCCATCAGGCTACTTGACTCCTGAAGGACTAAATTGATATGATCTTTCTTGTCTACCGCTATTTCTGCTTTTTCTCTACCTACCAAAGAAAAAATCAACACATCAATATCCTTTGCCAGAATTTGATAATGGCCAGTTACGTCTGTCACGGTTCCGTTTTTTGCGCCTTTAATCTGTACTGTAACTCCCGCAAGTGGTTCGCCTGCTGGGGAGGTTACTTTTCCTGATATCTTCAGTTGTGATTGTGCGAATACCTGTGGAACAGACGTACTCATCAACGAAAATAAAAGCAACCCCTTTCCTACCGTTTTGGTAATCGGTGTTATCATAGTTGTTTTGGTTTACTTGGTATATTTAACTCAATAAATGAAACCAAAGATCAAAAATAACGGGTTGTTCAGCGGGTATTTTTTGTTCAAAGAGGTGGAAAAAATGGCTTTTTTCCTGATTTACAACATCATTAAACGTATTACAAAAAAAATGACATGCCAACTTGATACTTTCCTATTAGAATATAGCTCCTTCTGCAATATGATCTCAGGCAAAAATATCAACCTATCTTGCAATAGGTTGATATTTTAGCAATAACTATTGAATTAATAACCAGGATTTTGAGGCAACAAGTTTGAATTGCGGGCAATCTCATCCTGCGGAATAGGCATCAAGGCGTGGGACTCCTTTACCTTTGGTTGCTTCTCATAAGCATCCGATTTGGTAAATGATTCGACCACTTTCCCCCAGCGTTTGATATCGTACCATCTTTTCCACTCAAACGCCAATTCAACACGACGTTCTTCCTGTACAGCTTTCCGAAATTCGGCCTGGCTCATTCCTGCCTGTAAATCAGCGGGCTGACTTTGTACACCTTGCGGAGTATACCTTGCTCTTTCTCTAACAGCATTAATATAACGATAAGCCTTGTCCGTAGGTCCGCCTTGACTTTCATTCAATGCTTCGGCAGCCATAAGCAATACCTCCGCATAACGAAAAATAACATGTTTGATATCTGAATCTGACCCATCTGCTCCTGCATTAGCACCAGGATGCAAACACCACTTGGCTGTATGGATGCGGGGCCATTTCCATTTTTGATAAGGTGTCATTACACCTTTCACAGGTGTCTCGGTCAAAAAACTAATCCTCTTTCGGTAATCTTGATCTGAGAAACTCCCGTACATACCATTTGAAGGAACAATGACACTCCAGCCGAGCATATCTGCATCCCTTACTCCGGTCATTGGAGCCGTATAATCTTGATTGGAAGAATTCTCTCCAGTGATTCCGCCCTGAAAATCAACAACCCAAACATGTTCGGCCTGAAATCCCAAATCCGCATTCCAAAGGCTATTGTAATCTTTCACCAGTGCATATTGGTATTTATTTGCGTCATTGATTACAGTTTCAGCTAATTTGGCCGCACTATCCCAACGTTTTAAGATCATATAGACAGACGATAATAGCGTTTGTGCAGCTCCTTTGGATGGTCTGGCTTTATTATTATTGGTGTAAGTATCTGGAAGGTTGGCAATAGCATACTCACAGTCCGTGATAATGTGCTCATACACTTTTGCTGCTGGGGTTTTACTAACGGAAAGCACCTCACTGGGGTCACTTACAAAATGATCCATAAATGGAATATCACCAAATAATTGCACGAGGTGATAATAGTACAGGGCTCTTAATAAGTGGGCTTCTCCCAAGAGTGCTAGCTTCCTTTCTTCATTCATGCTGACCCTCGGAATACCATCAATTGCTGCATTTGCGGCACCAATCCCAAGATAGGCCGTTTTCCAAACCGCCAGCAGATCCTGATTGCTAGCATCATGGGTAAAACTATTCAATTGGATACGGCTCGATTGTGTGCCAATATCAGCGATATCACAATCGTCCCCCAATAATTGAAGGACCATGGTGAGTCTTCTACCATAGAAGTCCACATTGGCCAGCAGGCTGTAAATTCCCATGACAGAAGCCTCAGCGTCAGCTTCTGTTTTAAAATATTGCTTGGGATCTAAAATACTTACCGGCTCCTCGTTTAATTTTGTACACGACAATAAACTCGTAAAGCCCAGTATGGCAAGTATGGTTCGGTATATGTTTTTCTTTTTCATTCGGATGAATTTTTATTCATAATAATCTATTTGTTTCTAGCGGCATTTATGCAGGATTGTTAAAACCTGACATTTAAGCCAACAGTATAAGACTTGATATTGGGATACCCCATATAATCCAAGCCAATGTTCCGATTCGAATCTTGATAGCTCACCTCCGGATCAAAACCAGTATAATTTGTCCATGTCCATATGTTTTGTGCACTAACATATATGCGCAAATATTTAAGGTGAATTTTCTCTAAAGATTCTGCTGAAAAATTGTAACCCAAAGCCAGATTCTTCAAACGTAAGTAAGAACCATCTTCAACCCACCTTGAAGAAACTTCTGGATTATTGGCCGAACTGGCTCTTGGAACATCTGTATGGGTATTTGTAGGTGTCCAGCGTCGCAACGCATCTTTTGTTGCATTCCCTTTACCAGCCATCCAGTCCAATTCCATGCGTGTAATGTTTAACATATCGTTACCATAGCTTCCTTGCATAAAAATATTCAGGTCAAAATTCTTGTACTTAAAGTCATTATTGAATCCAAACGTAAAATCAGGATTAGGGTTTCCAATGATGGTTCGGTCATCGGCATTGACTACACCGTCTGCACCACTAATCAATTGATTATTCGCATCACGACCGAATAAATCTTTATAACGCAGATCGCCCGGCTTTTTATTGGGCTGTGCACTAAAATCATCCCCTTGCTGATAAATTCCATCAGTCACCCATCCAAAAAAGGCACCAAGAACCTCTCCTTCCCGAAGCAGTTGAGAGTCGGTTGAAAGCATGTGTCCGGGGATTGTATTATACCGGATCTCTCCGCCCGGCAGCTGCAGGATCTTGTTTCGGTTGAAACTGATATTGAAATCTGTTTTCCAGTTTAAAACTCCATTAAGGTTAGTTGTCTGTAAACCAAACTCCCAGCCTTTATTTTGTACACTACCCACATTTTGGAGAGCAGTGGTAAAGCCAGAATATAATGGCAATGGAACCTGATACAAGAGATTAATCGTCTTTTTGTAGTAATAATCTATGGAAAGATTGATCCTGCTTTTTAATATACCGATATCCAATCCGGCATCAGTTTGTTTGGTGGTTTCCCAGGTCAGGTTCGGATTGGCGACGTTAGTAGGTCGGACGGCATTCACCGGATTACCATCCATTGTAGTCAGAGTGGGTGAAAATCTGGCCAAGGATTGGTAAGAGCCAATTTCTGAATTTCCGGTTTCACCATAACTCGTCCGCAGTTTCAAGTTGCTGAGCCACGTTAAAGATTCCATAAAAGGTTCTTGACTAACATTCCATGCCAATGCTCCTGAAGGAAAAAATGCCCATTTATTGTTTTCGCCAAATTTTGAAGAACCATCATATCTTCCAGTCGCAGTAATGAAGTAACGGTTTTTATAATTATAATTTAATCTTCCATAAAAGGAAGACATGATCCAATCTTCCAGGTTTGACGAAGCATTTTGATAATTGGATCCAGCACCCAGGTTCCAATAACTAAAACTATCCGAAATAAAATTACGGTTATTTGACTGCCATATTTCATTTCTGGAACTTTGGTAAGAATATCCTGCCATAGCATTCAGATTATGATCTTCATGAAATGTCTGTGTATAGGTCAGAAAGTTTTCGTTGATAAAATTGGTATTTTTATGAGCAGCTATAGATCCAACACCACCAAAATTGCGCCCTTCCACCAACTCTTTGGAGACGTAACTACCTGTGCGCTGATTACTTACCTGAACCCCAAAAGTACTTCGAAAAATAAGGTTTTTCAAAATACCAAGTTCGACGAAACCATTCCCTTGAAACAGATCTGTGACGACTTCATTCTCCCGTTCCGTTGCCACGGCTACTGGATTATCATGTGGATCACCAAATTGTTTTAGGGTATAGTTGCCTTCTTCATCATAAACTCCCTGAGTTGGTTCAAAACGTAAAGCCGCCGAGATTACTCCAGCACCTGTAGTTCCACTGCTCGATTCTTGAGTCCTGACACCGTTCAATTTATTGCGGTTGAACATAAGCCTTGTACCTATCTTTATTCGGTCAGAAACCTTCATCTCTAAATTCGAATTTCCGGAGAGTCTTCGAAAATCAGAATTAATCACTGTTCCTTTTTGTCCAAAATGATTTACTGAGGTATAGTATTTAACATTGTCACTACCTCCTGATATAGAAATCTGATTGTTTAGCTGATTTCCATTCCTGAAAATTAGGTCCTGCCAGTCCGTTCCCTCACCCAAAGATTCAGGATCCGGAAAAGGCAAATTAGTATTACCGGCATTTAAATAGGTATCATTGATATAAGAAGCAAACTCAGATGCATTCAAAAGATTCAGGCGTTTCCCTACTTTTTGAGAAGCAAAAGAATTGTTGAGTTCAATAACGGGTTTACCAGAGCGTCCTTTTTTTGTGGTGATCATAATGACCCCATTTGCCCCACGGGAACCGTAAATCGCGGTAGCTGAAGCATCTTTTAGTACTTCAATTGATTCTACATCTTCCGGCGCTGGGGCTGAACTACCAGGAAAACCATCCACCACATACAGTGGATCGCTACTGGCATTAATTGAAGTTCCTCCCCTTACGCGTACACGTGGAGCTTTTCCTGGTTCACCATTGGTACTTGTCACTGACACACCTGGGGCTCTTCCTTGAAGTGCTTGAGCAGTACCAGCTAAAGGAAAAGCATTAATCTGATTCGCATTAATGGAAGATACCGAACCTGTCAGATCACTCTTTTTTTGTGTTCCATACCCTACTACCACAACCTCATCCATGACTGATTCATTGGATTGTAAAGTTACTTGAATCACCCGCTGTCCCGCAGTAAGCTTAATTTCCTGACCTGTATAACCGATTGATGAAAAGATCAAAGTGGCATTCACAGGTACTTTTAGCGTAAATTCTCCCTTTTCATTGGTCTGCGTACTATGACCACTGGCTCCTTTTACACTGATAGAAACCCCTTGAATAAAGGCATGATCTTGATTGACAACTACTCCTTTCATCTCAACTTCCTGCTGAATAACACGTTGAATAGCTGTATGCACATTTTTCGTAGGATTTAATGCCATGGACAATCCCGGAGACAAAAATAGCGCCATTGAGGCATAGGGAATAAATGTACATGGGCTTCTTCTGAAAAGCTTGGATTTCATAATTATAATTTGTTTAGCGTTTTTTGGTTTACGTTTTTAATTGGAGGCTCACGTATTGAGCAATACGTATCCTCCCAATTCCATTTTAAAGATTGATTAAGTCATTGTCAGTTTTATTTGGTTATTTCAATTCCAAGGTAATTAAAAAACGAGCAGTCTTCAATGAAATGAACTTAAAAAATACGCAAACGATTTCGACTATTTCATTAAAAAAGACAGGTAAAAAAGCTACTTTCAGTAGTCTCCCTATTGGCAAATTATCGAATTTGCGATAAAATCGATATATTGCCATTCAAATCAATGTGAAGTGAGTGAGTCAATGACATCAAAAAAATATAGTTATGTCTATATCTTTTGGTTTTTTTGTGCCATTTTATTATTCAACGGGTACCCTGGCCATTGCCAGACAATCATACCTACGGGTACACCTTTTGTAAAACAGTACAAAAAGAATCAATACAAAGCGGGAAATCAAAACTGGTCATTAGCCGTTGACCATGATGGACGAATCTATAGCGCTAATACAGAAGGACTCTTACGCTTTGATGGACAATATTGGCGCATACATCCGTTACCGAATCATTCCACGGTGCGTAGTGTCGCTATCGGTAAAGATGGAAAGGTTTATACCGGAGGACAGGGTGAGTTTGGCTATTGGACAACAAAGGCCTTTGGAGACATGACCTATCATAGTCTCTCAAATCTAGTTAAAGACAAGATTTATTTTCCAAATGAAGAAATATGGAAAATCATTGTTGAAGATCATCGTGTTTTTTTTCATACTTTCTCAAAATCATATATCTGGGAAAACAATACCATAAAAACGCTTACAGCCGATGGAGAACCTTTTCTTTTCCCGCATCAGTTCAATAAGCAATTGTTTTTTGAGCAACTGCCTAGTGGGCTGCATGAATTCAAACAAGGAAAACTAATTCCTGTCAAAGGAAAAGAGGTCCTTAAGGGCAAAAATATATTGGCCATATTACCTTTTGACAAAAACAGGTCGCTGATCGCCACTTCACATGATGGGCTATATCAGATGGATGTCAAGGGCGATATTTTCCCATGGCCTGTGCCGGCAACCTCAATCTTAAGGCAGTCCCAAATCAATAACGGAATTTATTTATTTGATGGGCAATATGCATTTGGAACAATCCAAAATGGTGTCATTATCATCAATAAAAAAGGAGAAGTAATCCAGCATATCAATAAGAACAATGGACTCCAAAACAACACAGTCCTCAGTATTACAAAAGACAAACAACAAAACATCTGGGTTGGATTAGATAATGGAATTGATCGGATTGAAATCAATTCTCCATTATCTTTTTACACAGACTTAGCGGGTAAAATTGGTACCGTTTATACATCGACTATATATCAAGGAAAAATTTACCTAGGAACCAATAAAGGACTGTTTGTGAGTGACTGGAATGGTTTAAATAATTACAATTCGTTAAATTTTTCTCAGATTCCAAATTCCAATGGCCAGGTTTGGACCTTAGCAATATTTGGTGGTGAATTAATATGTGGACACAACGAAGGCACGTTCAAATTAGTCAATGGAAATCTCGAAAAAATTTCACAGATCACGGGCGGATGGATATTCAAACCTATCTTTGGAACACGAAATATTCTTCAAGGAAATTATACCGGTTTGTCTCAATTTATCTTTGATGGAACTCACTTACGATTCATTCAACAGTTTCCAACAATTAAAGAACCGGTCCGGTTTCTGGCACAAAAAGACAGTCATTCTTTTTGGATCGGGGATTGGGGCAAAGTTCAACTAATTGACTTTGATCCAAGCTTTCAACAGGTTCGGCTTCAGTCTTCTTCTTTACAGGACAGTCTTGCATCAAAAAGAAGATTCACGGGAATCTATACCCTAGAAAACAACTTAGTATTTGCCACTGACAGTGGCTTTATGCAATTTGATAATATTGTCAAGAAGTTCAGTTATGCCCACGAATTAAACACTCAGTTAGGTAGTTATAAAAAATCAAATAAAATTATACCGATCAATACCAACAGTTATTGGTTTATTCAAAAGACTAAAATTGCCAAAGTAGACTTTGACAGTAAAGGTAACCTGAAAATTGATTCTAACCTACTCAGTCCATTACAGGATCGGATGATGAGCAACTATGAGAATATCCTACCTATAGAAAATCAATATTACCTGATCGGTCTAGATGACGGCTTTGCCATCTATAGACATACCGATCAGGATCTTAAACATGTACTGCCTCCACCACAAATTGCCCAGCTGACCAACTTGACCACAGGTCATACAATCATACCCAATGCCGAGCTCAGACTGGCATCATCGGACAACAATCTTCGAATCAGTTTTTCCAGCCCGTATTATTCATCTTCGCCCCTGCAATACCAATATTACCTGGAAGGATATTCAGATAAATGGTCCGATTGGAGTGAAATTGCCTATCAAGATTTCACCAATCTTCCATATGGTGATTTCCAGATAAAAATAAGAGCAAAAACCAGTACAGGATTGATGTCCGAAATACAAACCTTATCTTTCACGATCAAATATCCATGGTATTTGTCTTGGTTTGCCAAAGTTCTCTATGCGCTGGCAACCTTACTCTTTATTTACTTCGTTTATAGGATTAATCTTCAAAGGGAGCGAAAAAGACAATTTCAGGTAAAACGAAAATGGCTGGAAGAAAAGAAAATCGCCCTGGAAAGAGAAACGGAGCAAAAGGAGAAGGAATGGATTAAATTAAAGAATCAACAATTAGAGGATCAACTTCAGCTTAAGAATAAGGAATTGGCTAATGCGGCTCTCAATATCGTTTATAAAAATGAGATGCTAAACAACCTTCACGATGAGCTCAAGCAGCTCAAGGATGCAGATGGTAATAAATTGAGCTCCGATGAATTGAAGAAAATAAATAAGCTCATTGAGGATGCACATAATGACGATCGCGATTGGCACATTTTTGAAAGAAGCTTTAATGAATCGCATGAAAATTTCTTTAAAAAGCTGAAGCAGGAGTTCCCCGATCTTGTGCCTAATGATTTAAAACTATGTGCTTATTTGCGGCTCAATATGTCGAGTAAAGAGATCGCATCTCTCCTTAACATCAGCACTAGAGGTGTTGAAATCAGACGCTATCGATTACGCAAAAAATTGGGTATTCCTACAGATAAAAACCTCTCCGAATTTCTAATGGAACGTTAAATTTCAGCTACTTGGACTACATCATTACCACACAAAGCCTTTAGTGTATCAATCACACTAAAGGCTTTGTTTTTTGGTGTAAAATCAAGAAATAAACAATTCATTAACAAAATTTTAGGTCACAAATTGAATTTAAGTGAGAAACTTCCTTTTTAGTGTAGTAGTGATGTGAAAATGTTAAATTTTGGCAAAGTTACACTACATCAACATATTTGCTGAAGGGAATAACCAACTGAATTATTTTAAACAAACACAAAACTTTACGATATGAGGAATCTATCCGCATTATTTTTGACATCCATGGTGGTCTCCGTTGCCTATGGACAAACTTCTATACAAGGAGTGGTCAAAGATGGTTCCAGTATGACATCTATACCTGGGGTCACAGTTAGTATCAAGGGGAAACCAGCATCAACAAAAACCGACGCAACGGGAAAATTTCAGATCAACGCCTCTCCTACTGATTCTTTGGTCTTCAATTTTCTTGGCTATCGTTCGCAGACAGTATACATTGGAAGTCAAACGCAACTCAGTGTTTTCTTAGAGAATGAAAATCAAGCTTTGGAGGAAGTTGTCGTAATTGGTTATGGTACACAAAAAAAAGCTGATCTCACGGGCTCCATCAGTTCATTAAAATCAGTAGATATTACAAAACAACCAGCGATGTCAGCCATGCAGTCCATCCAGGGTAAAGCTGCGGGTTTAAACATTGTGGCCAATGAGGCTCCAGGCTCTTCTCCAAACGTTATCATCAGGGGGCTAGGCACTGCTTTAGGAGGACGGAATCCATTGTATATCGTTGATGGAATTGCGCAAACAGATATCAATAATATCAATCCTTCCGACATTGAATCAATGGATGTATTAAAAGATGCTTCTTCTGCATCCATCTATGGCTTGAGAGCGGCAAACGGTGTCATCATTGTAACGACAAAAAAAGGAAAAGCAGGAACAGTCAGCATTAATTATGAAAGCTATGCTGGGCTAAAAACAGTTCTCAATAAAGTGAAAATGGCAAACGCCTCTCAGTTTGCGCAGTACGCAAATGAATACTGGACCTCAACTGGCGATCCATTCCGCTTAGCAGCACAACAAACTTATGATACAGATTGGTATGATGAATTATTGAAAACAGGATCCGTCTTTAATAATTCCGTCAATATTTCTGGTGGCTCTGAGAAAATCGACTATTTTGTATCTGCGAACAATTTCACTGAGAATGGTATATTGGATGGTTCAAAATATGTGCGTAATACAATACGCAACAACAATGTTTACAAATTTCTAAATAACAGACTTAAATTCAGTCAAAACCTGAATCTTACATTAACAAATGCTACCCCAAAACCATATGGGGCATTCAATACTGCCTATCGACAAGCACCAATTATGCCCGTGCGTTACGATAACGGTAGGTATGCTACAGGATATTACAATCAAAATACAGGTATTGGAGGTATAGTTGGAGGGCCAGGTGATGTCATTGCTAAGTTAAATGATGAAGGCAACCCATTATATGAAGTTCTACGTCAAAACGAAAAAATAAATACGCTCCGTCTTCAAGGCAGCTTTGAAGGCGAATTTAAAATAACTGATTACCTGAAAATTAACTCACGCATCGGAGGTAATAAATTTTATTCCAAACAACGAATATTCACGAATATCAAGGACCGTTGGCTAAATGCAAACCCACAAAAAACAGATGCTGATTTTGCAAAAAATAAAGCTGCATCTCCCGAAGATATTCAATTTGCAAACAATAGCTTAAACTATGTTGATCTAGAACAATTCCGTTGGTCATGGGAGAACTTCTTAACATTCAATAAAACGTTTGATAAACATACTATTGAAGCTGTATTGGGTATGTCCCGTGAAAAGTATGATATTAATAGCATGAGCAGTATGACCGGTTATGATGTACCTGATAAAGAACAATACTGGAATATCAATCTTGCAAATAATACACAAGGTGCAGATTACGATCGTATTGCCTTACAGACCTATTATACACCTAGGGCACTTGCATCTTACTTTGGACGTATTCAATATAACTATGATAGCAAATACTATTTAACGGCGACTTTGCGTCGTGACGGTTCCAGTGTATTTCGCAATACAGGAAAATATTGGGGTACCTTCCCATCAGTCGGACTGGGCTGGACAGTAACCAATGAAGATTTTATGAAAGACGTAAATTGGATTAATTTACTGAAAGTCAGAGGAAACTGGGGTAAATTAGGGAACCAAGACATTCCATTAAATGTGTCAACTATTTTACAAAGCCCTGAAAGCTCAAATTATAACTATGTGTTTGGGCCAGAACAAAATATGGTATTTGGAAGTGCATATGGCACACCAGCGAAAAACCTAAGTTGGGAAGTTACAGAGGAAACAGGAGCAGGATTAGATTTTGCATTTCTAAACAACAACCTTTCAGGTTCGATAGATTATTACCATAAGATGAATACGAATGCCATCTTATTGGTAACCCCAACTTATACCTCACCCTATGAGGATAAATTCTATGATCATGGTGCTAAAATTCTGAATCAAGGTGTCGAGGTTGCCTTAAACTGGAACAAATCTATTTCACCTGACTTCAGTTATACAGTCGGTGTAAATTATGCTTATAATAAAAATACAGTGAAGGAAGTAAAACCTGCTTATGACGGAGATCAGGGAGGGAGCCTGAACAATGGTGAATTAACGAAACAGCTGCGTGTTGGTCAACCGATATACGGTTGGTGGATGTATGAAACAAATGGCGTATTCCAAGATGAAGAAGATGTTCAAAACTACCCTTCGAACGGTCCTGCTAAACCAGGATACCTTAAATTTAAAGACCAAAATGAAGATGGGATCATTGATACGCGAGACCGTGTTTTCTTCGGTTCATTTTTACCAACATCTACTTACGGCATCAATATCGGAATTAATTACAAAGCTATTGATTTTAACTTATCAGGATATGGTGTCTCAGGGAATAAAGTATACAATGGATTAAGAAGTGCCCGCATGAATGCTGGACAAAATGTTGATTTAGAGACTTTTGAAAACAGATGGACCCCTGAAAATCCTACAAATGCACATCCAGGATCAGATAGATCATATTTGCCATCAAATTATTATTTAGAGTCTGGAAGCTATTTCCGTATCAACAACATTACATTGGGGTACACCTTTAATAATTTATATAGCTCAAAATCAAAATTACGTTTGTATGTAACAGCTCAGAACCCATTCATGTTTACCAACTATAGTGGTTTCTCCCCAGAGTTGGCAGGGGATGGAAGTCCAAATCTGACATCGGGAATTGAACTGTCAGCATATCCAACTACACGTAATTTCCTTTTTGGACTCAACATGCAATTTTAATCTCTAAACTTTGATCAAAATGAAAATTAACAAACTATATATCGCAATCCTTCTGAGTGCTGGGGTTGCCCTGCAATCTTGCAAAGACAATAGTTTTCTCGATGTTCCATCGAAAGAACGTGTAGAAGCCGAAGATAGTGAGACGATAAATACCCCTGAACAGTTTGTCAATGGTATCTATGGTATGTTTACCGATTGGGATTACGCGTTTTCCTTTTTAGGTGTCACAGAAATGCTTTCGGATAATGCGGATAAGGGAAGTTCCGCTACTGATGCTGGTGGTGATAAATTATTACTTGACAACTTAACTTATACATCAACAGCTGGATCATTTCAGTCAATGTGGATACGTTGGTATAAATCTATCGGACGTGCAACACAAGCAATTGATTATACAGAGAAGTTTGGATTAACTGATGATGCATACAAAAACAGGTTAATTGGTGAAGCTAGGTTTTTAAGAGCACTAAATTACTTCTACCTCGTTCGGGGCTGGGGAGATATTCCTATTCAGGAACGTGATTTAATCAAAAGAGAACCGGCATCAGAAGTATATACTTATATTGAAGCTGATTTACAATTTGCTATTGACCATCTTCCTACAAAATCTGCCTATGCAGCAAAAGATCTGGGTAGAGCTACAAAAGGAGCAGCACAGGGTTTATTAGCAAAAGTATACCTCTACCAAAGTAAATGGCAGCAGGCATTTGATATGGCCAAAACCGTAATCACGTCCGGTGATTATAGTCTTGAACCTGATTATGCAACAATCTGGCGCTTGGCTGGAGAAAATGGCCGTGAATCCCTGTTTGAATGGCAAGCACGGGGATCTTCTATCGCACATGGTATTCAGCAATATAGCCAGGTACAAGCTCCGCGTGGAGGGGCCGTCAATTTAGGCTGGGGCTTCAATATCCCAAGTAAGAATTTACTGGATGCTTTCAATGCTGAAAAGGACAATATCCGTCGTGATGCCACCATTATTTTCCGAGGTGAAACGCTCTATGATGGCCGCGTTATTGACAATGGTGTGGAAAATCCAATGTACAACGAAAAAGCGTATTCTTCTGCCAATGGCGGAGCAAGCGATACGGATAAAAATGTACGTTACCTTCGTCTGGGTGAAATTTACCTCATCCTCGCAGAGGCAGCAAATGAACTAGGGAACAGTAATGAAGCATTGGATGCATTAAATGCCATCCGTACGCGTGTAAAATTACCAAACATTACCGTAACTGACCAGGCACAGCTCCGTCAGCTCATCTGGAAAGAACGTCGCCTTGAGCTTGCCTTTGAACATGACCGCTGGTTTGACTTGGTGCGTACCAAACAGGCTAAGGCTGCCATGGCTGCTGACGGAAAAACATTCCAGGAAAAAATGTTCTTATTTCCAATTCCTGAAAATCAACGTATTCAAACACCAGAAATGCCTCAAAATCCAGGTTGGTAATACACACAAACTATAACCCCGTCCAAACGGACTCAGCGCCGTTTGGACATTTTCTAAGATTCTAAACAAAACTATCCATGAGAACACAATTCACATATCCTGCCCTTACTGGTATTGCTTTGGCTCTCTTCTTCAGTAGCTCATGCCAAAATACAAGCAACGACAAAAACACTGAAAGTCATGCCAAAACCGATTCTGTCAACCGCCATACATTAAATGAGGACTCTTTATTGACCAATATTCAAGAACGTACCTTTCAATACTTTTGGGATGGTGCTGAACCTACATCTGGATTAGCACGTGAACGTATCCATATGGATGGTGTTTATCCACAAAATGACCGCAATGTTATCACCATAGGCGGAAGCGGTTTTGGGTTAATGAGCATGATTGTAGCCATGGAACGAGAGTTTATCAGCCAAGAACAGGGGATTCAGAAACTAAACCATATCATGGATTACCTCGCCAAAATAGAAAGATTTCACGGTGCCTGGGCACATTGGTATGATGGAGAGCTGGGAACAGCAAAACCATTCAGTGAAAAAGACAATGGGGGCGACATTGTGGAAACAGCATTCTTAGCACAAGGTTTGATTGCAGTAAGGGAATACTTGAAGGACAAAAACGACAATGCTAGGGCTGTGGCTCAAAAAGCAGACAAGCTTTGGAAAGAAATCGACTGGAATCATTATACAAACGGACAAAATGTACTATTTTGGCACTGGAGTCCAAAATTTAACTTTCAACAAAACCATCCTATTCAAGGTTATGATGAATGTCTGATTACCTACATTTTGGCAGCATCATCCCCTTCTCATGCCATCTCACCGAGTGTATATCACGAAGGCTGGGCCAGATCAGGCGGAATAAAAAGCAGTGCTACAAAATATGATATTCCCTTAATTCTGAAACATAATGCCAAAGATGGTGAAATCGGCCCGCTCTTCTGGGAACATTACTCGTACCTTGGCTTAAGTCCCAAAGGCTTAAAAGACCAATATGCTGATTACTGGAAAGCGACCAGCAACCATGTCAAGATAAACTTAGCCTATGCGGATAAAAATCCGAAAGGATATATTGGGTATGGCGCAAATAAAGGCTGGGGCTGGACAGCAAGTTATTCAATTGATGGATATAATGCCCATCATCCTGATAATGATCCAGGTGTTATTTCTCCCACTGCAGCGTTGTCTTCAATGCCCTATACTCCGAAGCAAAGCATTCAATTTGCAAACTACCTGAACAAACAGTTAGGCGATAAGGTCTGGGGGAAATATGGTTATTATGATGCTTATAGCGAAACCGCAAACTGGTTTCCTCAACGCTATTTAGCGATCGATCAAGGACCTATTGTTGTTATGATCGAAAACTACAGGACTGGTAAAATCTGGGACCTATTCATGCAAGCACCAGAAATTCAACAAGGACTGAAAAAACTTGGATTTACAAGCCCTTATTTAAAATAGTGGCAAATTTTGGAACCATTCCATCGATCACGGCTTGAGGAATGGATAAGTCACAAACACACCGACTAATCCATAGGGTTCCATAAACATGAGAATTACTTAAACAACTAGAAAATAAAAGTTTAAGCTCCAACAGTAGAAACATACAAAAAGAATAACATCTGATGGCGTCGTCATCATAATATAAAAGATTAATATCGATGAAAAAAGTAGTAGGAACATGTCTTATTGCACTTGCTTTTTGGCAATCAAGTTTAGCTCAATCGTCCAAAATGGACAAGTTCATTGACCAGCTTATGGCAAAGATGACGGTTGAAGAAAAAATTGGCCAGCTTAATCTCGTGACCGGTGGTGAAGCCACAACTGGAACCACCGTCTCCACAGATGTGGAGTCCAAGATCCAACGTGGACAAATTGGAGGGATATTCAGCATGAGCACACCATCAAAAATTCGCCAAACACAAGAAATAGCCGTAAAACAGTCGAGACTTAAGATTCCAATTATCTTTGGTATGGATGTCATACATGGTTATCGTACTGTTTTTCCTATTCCTTTGGGATTGGCTGCCACATGGGATATGGACTTAATTCAACAATCTGCACGAATCGCTGCTGAAGAGGCCACTGCCGACGGTATTAATTGGGCTTTTTCGCCCATGGTAGATATTTCACGGGATCCTAGATGGGGGCGCATTTCCGAAGGCGCAGGAGAAGATACATACCTTAGCTCAAAGGTTGCCGAGGCCATCGTACACGGCTTTCAAGGAAACAATCTGGCAGCATACAACACGATGATGGCCTGTGTGAAACATTTCGCCTTATATGGTGCTGCAGAAGGCGGGCGCGACTATAACAGCACGGATATGAGCCTTCATCGTATGTACAATGAATATTTACCACCCTACAAAGCCGCGCTCGATGCTGGGGCCGGTAGTATCATGACCTCCTTTAACGATATCAATGGTGTCCCTGCTTCGGCCAATAAATGGTTAATGACGGATGTATTACGCAAACAATGGGGGTTCAAGGGCCTTGTCGTTACCGATTATACGGCCGTGAATGAACTCATGGCACATGGATTGGGCGATCTACAACAAGTTTCTGCGTTAAGCTTACAGGCTGGGGTTGATATGGATATGGTAGGCGAAGGTTTTCTAACCACGTTAAAGAAGTCGTTGGATGAAGGTAAAGTCAAACTGGATGATATTAATAGAGCTTGCCGCTTTGTACTGGAAGCAAAATATAAATTAGGACTCTTTGAAGATCCATACCGTTACTGCAACGAACAACGTGCGCAGTCAATCATTGGCTCCCCCGCCCATCATGAAAAAGCCAGAGAGATTGCCGCCAAATCATTCGTCTTATTGAAAAATGAGAATCAGGCACTTCCATTAAAAAAATCGGGAACAGTAGCAGTCATAGGCCCCCTAGCCAATTCGGGACCAAATATGCCGGGAACCTGGAGCGTCAGCGCAGAATTAGATAAAACAGCCTCCTTGGTAGAAGGAATGAAATCCGTACTGGGCAATAAGGTGAATATCCTGACCCATCTGGGAAGTAATCTACTAGCGGATTCAACCTATCAAAAACATGCAACAATGTTTGGCCGAACTATAGCGAGAGACCCACGAAAAGAAGAGGATATCATTGCCGAGGCAGTAAAGACAGCCCAACAAGCTGATATTGTGATTGCTGCACTTGGTGAATCTTCTGAAATGTCAGGTGAGAGCTCAAGCCGCTCTGAACTGGATATTCCTAAAAATCAACAAGATCTTCTAAAAGCATTGTTAGCAACAGGAAAACCTGTAGTTCTGGTGCTATTTACCGGCAGACCGCTCACATTAACGTGGGAAGATGCGCATGTGCCAGCTATATTAAATGTCTGGTTTGGTGGTTCCGAAACAGGTAAAGCGGTAGCCGATGTCTTATTCGGGGATATCGTCCCTTCAGGTAAAATCACAGCAACTTTTCCACGGAATGTTGGCCAGATCCCAATCTACTATGCACATAAAAATACGGGAAGGCCTTATGGAAACTCAGGTGATTTTGAGAAATTTAAATCCAATTATTTAGATGTAAGTAATACACCACTTTACCCTTTCGGTTATGGATTGAGTTATACAACCTTTACCTATAGCGACATCCGTCTTGATCGGAATACACTTGATAGCAATAGTTCTATTCAAGCTAGTATTGACATTAGCAATACGGGGGATTATGATGCAGAAGAGACGGTTCAATTATACATTCAAGATTTAGTCGGCTCTGTGACCCGCCCCGTAAAAGAATTAAAAGGATTCCAAAAAATCTTTTTGAAAAAAGGTGAACAGAAAACTGTAAAATTTGAGATCCAGATTAAAGATCTTAAATTTTACGACAACAATCTGAACTACCTTGCCGAACCAGGTGACTTTAAAATCTATATCGGCACAAATAGCCGTGATGTGAAGGAAAAAGAATTCAAACTGCTGTAAACCATACTTCTTTTAAAATAAATAAAGCGATATTTCTAAATATCGCTTTATTTATTTTAAAAGATATACTTGCTATTCCATATTTCCGTCAAAGGTTTCGAATAATTTCCGAAGCTCTTGCACTTTCTTCGGATAATCTTGCAGTATATTGGTCCTTTCACTGGGGTCCCAGGCAATATTGTGTAGCTCCTCTACAGTTGCATTGGGTTTCCCTGTTATTGGGTTTATTCCACCTGGTATCCGACGATATTTCCAGTCACCCAACCTAACAGCTTCAACATGGCCATAGTTTACTAAAAATATAGGTTTATGAGAAGCTTTTAAATCTTCTGTTTTACCATTCAATAAAGAATCAATGGCCTGACCATCAATTGCTTTTTTTGGGAGAGGGGCACCAGTCCATTTTGCCAGCGTAGGCAGCACATCCAAATTACTGATTGCCTGCCGTATCACCTTTCCTTCTTGTACATACCCCTTTCCATAAACAATAAATGGTACTCGAACACCGCCTTCCGTGGTTTCAGCTTTCGACCCTTTAAACACTCCGGCAGTACCTACGTGCCAATTTTTTGTTGCATGGTCATCAGACATACGTGCCGGATATGATATCCAGGGTCCATTGTCACTCGAAAAGATTAAAATCGTATTGTCGGCCAAGCCTTTCTTTTCAACAGTTTTCCAAAGTTCAGCAAAATTATGGTCCAGCTCCCGCATGACAGCTCCTAAAGGTCCTGCATTCTGTTGATCAGCAAAACGATTATTTTTATTGGCAAACGCTAGGGGAAGATGTGGAAAGTTGTGTGCATAATATAGGAAGAACGGATGGTCACGATCTTGATTTTCTATGAAATTTACGGTTTCTTTATGATACAGTGCACTTAAATCAGAATCATCCGGTGCAATAACCTCTGGTTTTCTATTCCTAAAAATCTTAATGATTGAATCTGTCTTCACATATGGATCCCGATAATCATGACTATACAACATCCCATAGAAAAAATCAAATCCTTGTTGATTGGGATGATGGTATACTTGTTTGTCTCCAAGATGCCACTTTCCAACCAGCCCTGTTCGATAGCCCACTTTTTTCAATAGTTCAGCAATGGTTTCTTCATCATCTGGCAATCCTAAATTAGACCCAGGACCTATCGGCGCTGGAAGATTATAGCGAGAAGCATATCTACCCGTCAGCAAAGAAGCTCTAGAGGGGGTACAGGAAGGCGTTGAAACCATAAAATTCGTGGCCCGCACTCCTTTATTGGCTATAGAATCTAGGAAAGGAGTCGAAATATTTGGACTTCCATAACAGCTAAGATCACTATAGCCCAAATCATCCGTAAGAATTAGGATAATATTTGGTTTTTTACGTTGTCCATTAGCCGTCATAACAGCTAATAGAAAAGTTATTAAGGTCAAAAATTGCACATATCGATTCATGGCGGCATTATTTAATTGGAAATATAGACACAAGATAATAAATTTTACCAGTTGGGTAATATATGAATTCAGGTTATTATTAATCCCCTGCTCTGGAATGGGGCACCCACAGTGTCTTGCACATCAAAAACACCACATTCCAAGAATGGGATTATTTTAATGTCAGCAGATAATTCTTAATCAGTGCCAGGCCTTCATCATGGAGTACAGTTGTTCCTTTTTGAGGCATGTGCATTTCGCCTTGCATCCCCATTCGCCCCATAATTTTTGCCTGCTTAAGCCAAATCCCGGTTTCACTTAAAGGAATTTCAAACCGAAGATCAAGCATCGTCATGTATGCAGTTCCCTTGGGATTATGGCAATGTGCACAGTTCATTTCAAGGTAAGCGCGCCCCCTTTTCGATAAGGACTCCGTTTGATCCTCATAATCAGGTAACACATTTATTTGTATCAATGATGCCATATCGAGTACTGCTCTCTTTCTAAAATATTCCAATTGCGGGATCGTATCTTTACCATAAGAATTTTTTTTGTTCAGATTTCGGATTTTAGGGCCTATCGGAAGCATACGGTTAACTTGACGATGGCATGCTGCACAGTCCGCGCGCGAGGGTATGATATAATTTGTCTGCCGTTCAGCTCCTTTGCTGTCAATGAATGACACCGGTACGGTAGCACTATCCGTTAATAAGTAAGCTTCATCTTGGTTCGGGTTCCATTGGTAGGTTGCCGCATTCCATTGCCCCTTCTTATTGATTAAAAGTCTTGTTTCTAAGAGCATCCGTTTTAAACCGTGGTCCTCTTCTTTTTGAGGATAGAAAAAGGATTTTGTGATAATGGTGCCGTCGGGAAATTCAGGCAGACCGTCATTGGAAGCTAAAATCTTCGTTCCTATTGGAAGAAAAATAATACGCTGTTTATCACTGTAATCTGTAAACAATGTAGAGGCAAGGTCATACACAATTCCCTGCTCATTGGGCACCAGATCAGCCATTTTTCCTTTAAACAGTCCATAATCAGACAGTCTCTTCTTGAATGTTATATTATCTTTCTCCAGATCGCCCCTTCCCTTATTATTAAGGATAATTAAAAATACAGGTATCAATAAAACACCCAATAAAATCATGGCTTTCTTCATATCACTTAAGCTCCTACCCCCTTGCTGTTTATCATTATCCGGACGAAGATAAGCAAAAAACACACTTCAAAAAAAAGACATTGCCGTCCTCCTAGCAGTAATTACGAATCTGCTTCTCATTCAATGTTTACAGCTGGTTCTCACTGTCCATTCAAAAAATAAAATCCTATAGATAAACCCAATGCAGCTAGAAAATGATTATATTTAAGATGTCATTTAACCCAAACTTCGGATCCATGGAAGATATGATTCTTTACAACCGGCTTCAGTTCGCTTTTACCATTACATTCCATTATTTATTTCCCCAGTTGACCATGGGATTGTCACTGATGATTGTTTATTTTAAATGGAAATTTTTACGCACTCATCATGAAGATTACAATAATGCCTCCAAATTTTGGATGAAAATATTTGCGCTCAATTTTACGATGGGAGTAGTAACGGGTATCCCCATGGAATTCCAATTTGGTACAAACTGGGCGAAGTTCTCTGAACTTACAGGGGGAATCATTGGGCAAACCTTGGCCATGGAGGGAATGTTTTCATTTTTCCTGGAGTCCTCATTCCTTGGGATGTTTCTTTTTGGAGAAAAGTTACTTGGGCATAAGCTTCATTTTATCGCCGGTTTGATGGTATTTATCGGTTCTTGGGCCAGTGGGTTTCTGATTATTGCCACTCATTCATGGATGCAACATCCTGTAGGCTACGAGATCCTCGAAAATGGCAAATTTGTCCTCAACAATTTTAGCGCACTATTTAAAAATCCATGGCTATGGCCATCTTATTTACATAATCAAGCCGGATCATTGGTAACTAGTTCTTTTTTCGTTGCGGCCATCGGTGCTTTCTATTTACTTAGTAATCGACACAGCAATTTCGGAAAGATATTTGTCAAAAGCGGTGTAATATTCGGCGTCATCTCTTCCGTCCTTTTGGCATTTCCCACGGGAGACATGGCGGCTAAGAATGTGGTAAAATATCAACCTGCAGCCTTTGCAGGCATGGAGGGTATTTTTAAAACGGAAAAAGGAGGTTCCGAAATTATTCTTATCGGTCAGCCTGACATGGAAAATAAAAAGCTGGACAATAAGATTGCCGTTCCCAAAGTATTAAGTTTCCTAACCTATCAACGTTGGGACGCCGAAATCAAAGGATTGAACGAATTCGACCATACTTTGCACCCAACCAATGTCCCCGGTCTATATTATGGTTATCATATTATGGTTGGCTTGGGGACCATATTTATCGGAATCATGTTATTGTCGGCTTTCTTGTTATGGAGAAACAAATTATATGAGACCAAATGGTTGTTGTGGATTATCATGTTTATGATTCCTTTTCCATACATTGCCAATACCGCAGGATGGTATACTGCTGAGCTTGGTCGCCAGCCCTGGCTCGTCTACAATTTAATGCGCATGGTCGATGGTGTATCACCTACCGTATCCTCTGGAAATACGTTGTTTACTCTTTTGGGCTTTGTCGGACTATACATTCTTTTAGGACTGTTATTTCTACTGCTGGTACTGAAAATTATTAGAAAAGGTCCTGCCAACCAAATAGCTTTAAAATAATTAGTTATGGAAATATTCTGGTTTATCGTATTGACGTTCATGCTCGGGATTTATATCGTTCTCGACGGTTATGATTTTGGTGCAGGAATTGTCCATTTGTTCTTTACCAAAACAGAACAGGAAAAAAGGGCCGTTACCAGTGCTATTGGACCGTTTTGGGATGCAAATGAAGTCTGGCTTATTGCTGCTGGAGGAGTATTATTTTTTGCTTTTCCAACCTTATATGCCTCGTCTTTCAGCGGCTTCTACCTTCCTTTAATGCTTGTATTGTGGCTCCTGATCTTTAGGGCGATCAGTTTAGAGCTTAGAGGACAGATACACCATCGATTATGGGAAGCCTTGTGGGATAAAGCTTTTGGTCTGGCCAGCCTCCTCCTCGCATTATTCTTCGGGGCAGCTTTGGGCAATGTCGTTCGTGGGGTTAATCTTGGTATGGTTGAAAATGGGGTATCTACTCAAGAACCGCACTATTTCTTTTTGGCACTTTGGAACCCAACTTTCGACCCACTTGCTGAACATCAGGGCATTATCGACTGGTTCACACTGCTCCTTGGCTTAGTAGCAGTGGTCACATTGACGATCCACGGAGCCGGATGGGTTATACTCAAGACTTCAAGTCCCCTAAACGATAGACTCAAACTGATCATATTTAAACTCAACATCGTCTTATTGATACTTGTTATCCTGTCAGCTGGTGTATGGCATTATGTAAAACCCATTTCTTTGAATAATTTTCAACATCATTATTGGCTTTGGGTATTCCCTTTAATCGCAACAACGGGACTTCTAGGTCAATTTTGGATCAGAAGGTTCAAAACCGATGGTATTGGTTTTCTCTTTTCATCACTATTTATATTGGGCAGTTTCGCGACAACAGTCGCCTCCATGTTTCCCACATTATTACCCTCGACCAATGCTGTAAACCCATCATTGACCATACAGAATGCTGCTGCACATGAATATGGTTTAACGGTAGGTTTGGGTTGGTTTATGTTTGCTGCAATTCTCGTTATAGCGTATTTCATTATTCAATTTAGTGTATTTAAGGGTAAATTGGACGATATAGGATATGGCGAACACTAAATATTAGAGACCCAATAAATTATGCTTTAACGCCAGCTGGACTAGCTCAATCATATTCTTAACTTTAAATTTGGTCAAGAGATTACGTCGATGCGTTTCTATGGTCACTGGGCTTAAAAATAATTTCTCTGCAATCTGGTTGCTGGTATATCCATTTGAAATCATGATTAGAATCTCTTTTTCGCGCTGTGTCAACCTTGGCAGTTCCCGTAAAGTAGAAACCGCACCGGTATACAGCTCCTTAGCACGATCACATAACGCTTCCCGCCCCTCAAGTCCAAGCCGGACACAACGAAGAAATTCCTCATTGGCAACATCTTTTAAAATATAGCCATTTCCACCATTTTGCATAAACTGGAAAATCAGGTTCCGGTCAGCTAGATTGCTCAACGCTACCACCGGAATTGAAGAATATAGCTTCTTCAGGCGAAGACATACATCCAAACCACTTCGGTCAGAAAGTTGCATGTCAACAAGTACCAAATCGACTTTGGTACTGCCCAAAAATTCACTCAACAGCTGCTCTGTTAAAAATGGGTATACGCGGTACCCCTTTTGGTTATTCAGAAAGGAAACAACACCTTCCAGCAATAAAGGATGATCATCTAATACCGTAATGGTCTTCATGCACGAATTTGCTTTTAAATACTTAATCCTATTTCAACCTGCGTTCCAGCCCCTGGTTTGCTCTGTATTCCAAGAGTTCCATTGATCCATTGGATACGGTTCATCATATTGTTTAGTCCCATCCCATATTTTAGCCCTGTGGAATCGAATCCTTTGCCATTATCCTCAATAAGTACCTGCAGCATTGCATCTGATTGACTGACCTGAACAATAATCAAATCCGCTTCAGCATACTTTAGCGCATTTGAGATAGCCTCCTGGACGACCCTATACAGGGCTAGTCCTTTTTGAAAATCCAAATGTACTTCAGGGCCAAAACTTTCAAACTGAATGGCAACCTTCTTGTTCTTCATGGCAAGACACAATTGCTCCAATGCCGCTATTAATCCAAACTGTCGCAGCGATTCAGGCATCAGATTATGCGATATTCGACGGACCTCAGCAAGAATATCATTTAATTTCAGCGATAGATCTTCGGTTAAATTAACATTCTCCCTTGCTTCCCCAGCTATTTTAAACTTCAATCCTGTCAGCATACCTCCAATACTGTCGTGTAGATCCTGTGCGATACGCTGCCTTTCCTGTTCTTCTCCTTTAAGCATGGATTCCGAAATCTGTAACTGTTTTTCTTTGGCCATATTCTCCACGACAATCTCGTGATTAAGCTGAATTTGCTTGTTGAGTTTCCGTTGTTTTCGATAAGAAAAAGTTACAAAAAGCACAATGATGAAAAGTAAAACAGCAATACCTAAAGTAAGCATGATTTTAAACTGACTACGGTCCTTTTCCGCACGCAGGTTTAAAATTACCTTCTCCTTTTCCACAGTTTTATATCTGGTCTCCATTTCATTCATTTTCTCCAAAAGCTGTACTTTTTGGATACTGTCCGATAGCTTATTGGCAATATTCGACATTTTTAGTGCCTCCTGATAATTCCCCATCAATTCATTTACTCCAGCCAATTGACTATAGACAATTTTGCTGTTGTAAAGGTCACGGGTCAACAATCCATTTTTCAAAATCTCTTCCAACTGCAATTTTGCCGCATCATATTTTTTCTGCAATAGATAGACATTAAATTTCCTAAATCGCATCATCTGGAACATTTTCCAGTTGTTCATTTTAGTAGCCCAGTTCAATCCTGTATCCAATACCCTTAGTGCTTCATCAGTATGCTGGATAGTCGTAAAATACAATGCTTCATTGTAATAATAATTAGGCAGCTGCGACGAATTTGGTTCCTCACCCAGCAACAGTTTAGCTTTATCCAGTAATTTTCTTGCTTCTTTGGACTTAACCTGATAACAATAATTTCCAGCAGCATTTAAATAAGTTAATAGTAAAGCAGCACTTTTGGGGCGCTGTTCAAGTTGTTTAATGGCAATTTGATGGTATTCATCTGCTTTCTCTAGTTGATTGGACGACATAAAGGCTATACCGATCATTGTATTGATCATCCCTTCCATCTCTGGGTCATGTGCTTTGGCATAAGGCATACATTTTCCATTAAGAATATCCAAAAAGTCCGCAAATCCCTTCCTGGGAAATCGAATTAAACCCAAATTGTACCAAGATTTGGCTAATAGTCCCTGTTGAAATGGTTCCTGGATACCACCGAGCAGATGAACACATTTCTGTGCCTCATCTCCGGCTCGTTTACTGTCTAAAAATTGTCCATAGTAAAAGCTTTTATACAATGCCGCCATCGCCTGCAAGCTCCGGAACGGTTTGGCGAGACGCTCGCCCTGACGCATATGATCCCAAAATTCAGTCGTATCCCTAAATCGATAGTAATCTGCCAAATAAAAATATTGCATTGCCTTTATACTATCGTTTGAAGTCGAACTTAATCGGACTTCTGCGTCTGTCCTAAATTTGTTCTCATCCAACGGGAGAAAGCTTTGTGCCTGTGCTACCTTGGTATAAATACAGGCAATACAACAGGTGATTATCCTGAATAGATATTTATATTGAAGTCCCATCCATCAAATATTAGTTAATAAACCGAACATGATCATACTTTTATTGAATCAACAGCTTTTTCTTTTCCTGACTACAAATTTCGCAGGCATTAAAGATACATTAATCTTTATTAATCTGAACCATTCAGGGTGGAAAACAAACAATAAAGCGCCTTGACAACAATCAAGGTGCTTTATCGTACATGAGTTGATCATGATTTTTATTATCCTTCGAAAAAATTAAGGATGACTTCCTGCTTTTTCCAAAACTAGCGACCTGCCGGTTGCCAGTTGGATCAACAGATCTAGTTTGGATTGATAAACTGAAGATATGATTCTTGAATCATCATTTTCAAAAAGACCTGCCTTAACAATGGGCACACTAAAAGGTAATGTCCACGCCCGCAATGACTTTGCAATGGTATCCATTGTATTGATTCCTTGTAGAGCATGAACACCATCTGCCCAACATACGAACCCTATATGCCTATCTGTAAGATAAGGCGGAGCATTCTTTGCACTGACTTCAAGCCAATCTAAACAATTTTTCATCACCCCCGGGATACTTCCATGGTATAATGGAGACAGCCAAAAATGTAGATCAGCTTGTAAGAACAGATCATTCATAATCTTAACACTATTGGGGATTTTACGGAGACTCATATCAAATAATGGTATCCCACTATCAGCGAGGTTAAAAACAGTATTCTCAATGCCAAGTTGGTCTAACTGTTCGACAAAATAATTAGACAGAACCCCTGAGTTGGACTCTTGCCTCCGTTCAAGGGCGCCATTAAATATCAATGCTTTCATTATGTTTATATTTTTTTAAAAATAACCTTGGGCATACCAATTTCACCATACATCAGTGTTTTTACAATTGGGATTAACCGAGCAGTGGCCAATGTATACAACGATTCCGGTATATTCGGTCTCGCTCTAACGACAACTTTTTTATCCTCATAATATGATAAATCTGCTGCTTTTAAGTTTTGTTCCCATAATTCCAAGGCTAAGGTTGTCGCATCCTTAAAATCATAATATGCTACTGTAGCATGAAACTTTTCTGCTAATACCATATAAACCCAAGACGGGACAATAGTGTCAACAGAACAGGTAAAGGCTACTGCCTTTCCCATAAAAGGAGCCATATCCAATGCAGCCAAGGCAAGCCTGAATTCCTTTTCTCTGACGATCATTCTCTGATAAAACAGTTCCGTTATATCAAATGCAGTAATTTCCAGGTTTGTCCTGAAATCAATAAGATCCAGTGCCACAATACCCGAATTTTCAACCTTATTTACCAACATGACGCTTAATTATAATTGATTATTTATGCCCCCGAATCGATCAAAGTCCAAAATATATTAAACTAATGTATTGATAACTTCTTCGTATTTTTTTTCGACTGCTGACCAATCCAACACAGACCAAAATGCCTCCAGATAGTCCGCTCTCCTATTTTGATATTTCAGATAATAGGCATGTTCCCATACGTCTACTCCAAGGATGGGAACTCCTCTACTTGTCAATTGAGTATCCATCAGCGGATTGTCTTGGTTTGGAGTCGCAACAATACCCAATGCCCCGTTATGTTTTACATACAGCCATGCCCATCCTGAACCAAACTGGCCAAGACCAGCATTTTTTATTCCTGACTTCAGCTCATCCAAAGAACCAAAAGCAGCATTTATTTCATCGACCAGCTTTCCTTTGGGTTCTACTTGTGGCTTTCCTGATAAAAGTTGCCAAAACAGCGAATGATTGTAATGACCACCAGCATTGTTACGGATAGCAGGACTATATTGGCTTACCTTGGTTAAAATATCCAACAGATCAATATCTGCTGCTGCTGTCCCCTCCACTGCTCTATTTAAATTGTCTACATATGCCTGATGATGTCGTTGATGATGGATTCGCATCGTTTCTTGATCAAAGTAAGGTTCAAGTGCTTCATAAGCATACGGTAATTCCGGTAATTGAAATTTGTTCATATTATTTAATTTTTATTGTTGATCATCAAAACTAGTGATATGACATTAATAAAACAACCTTATAGTTGTTTTATTAATGTCATAAAATAAATCCCGACCATCCAGAATAAGCATATATGATAAATGGCTAATAATCCTTATCTTTGACACTACATTAAAACAACTTTTTTATTGCCAAATGCAAAAAGGTCCAGTCGATAGGATACTCATGTTATTAAAAATGCGCGGTGAAGCAACTGCTGCATTAATAGCGGAAGAACTCGTTATTACAAAAGAGGGGGCTCGAAAACATTTATTAAATCTCACAGATCAAGGTCTTGTAGAGTCCAGCTCAAGAAGTGAGGGTGTGGGCCGTCCATCTACTTATTATAGCCTTTCTGCACAAGGCCTATCAAAATTCCCAGATAGCCATGCGGATATTACTATCCAGTTGTTGCAGTCTATTAAACAATTGCTTGGTGAAAATGCCTTGGATTTGTTGATCAGTGATCGCGAATCAAAAGTATTTCAGAAATATAACCTTGCGTTATCTGAAGCTAAATCTCTTGAAAACAAGCTTGACATTATTACCAGAAAGAGAACAGAAGAGGGATACATGGCTGAATGGAAAAAAGAAGCTGAATGTTATCTATTCATTGAGAATCATTGTCCTATATGTGCCGCAGCCACAGAGTGCCAGGGATTCTGTCGTTCTGAACTCAACAATTTCCAGCAGCTTCTCGGGCCCAATTATACAATTCAAAGAGTTGAGTACATCATTGACAATGCACCACGCTGTACCTATCGTATCGAAGAAAAAATGTAATGCTGCCCCTGACAAAATAAATAGCGAACAAAATCCCGGAAATTCCTTCAGTAGCGTCCTAAACCATCTCCCGAAAAGATCGTTCAAGCTGTGATCGGCCATTCTTCTGGCATTGATGACATCAGTCAAGTATTCTTTTGAAAAAAATATTTTTTCAAAAGAATACTTGACAAAGTGTAATAAACACACTATCTTTGTACTATCATAATTTAGGTTTATAATTGGTTATTTAAGGTTTTCATTCTCCCCGTTTGAAAACCTTTTTTTATACGCAACATTCTGATCCCCCTTGAACCTGTCCTATATATTATATACAAGCTTTTTCTTTTTAATCAAGCCTGAGGCTTATGCCCGGACCAATAACAAATTATCTGGCAGCTTCCTTGAACAATGACTTAAGATCCCATTTGTCTTTGAAAAGTTTCCATTACTGGTAAAAGATAAGTGGGCTTATACAAAAACAGCGGGATGACCAAAGTCACCCCGCTGTCTAAAAATAAAACATATGAAACTAAAATTTTCCTTTTCGTGTATCCCACCACATCTGTTTACCCCAAACATAATCCTTCACCTCTGTAGCAGCAGCCTCCACATTTGCAGTATTATTTACGTATTCACTGTTTGGATATGGAGCACGCCAAGGTTGGTCGTTATGAGCCTTGCCATAAATCGAATTAATCGAAGGGTAGTTCGTCGATGGAATACCTGTTCTACGATATAAACTCCAGGCCTCGTAATTCTCTTTGAAAAGTGCGACCCACATATCCCACCAGATACGCTCTTTGGTATTATTCCACTTACCAGCGCCAGCTAAATATGTATCAATATTTGTTTGGGAGACGCTATTTTCCGCCATGGATAAGTGTACAGCCTTCTCATAAGCATCTTTTGCTGTTATACCCACATTATATCCTAACATAGCAGCTTCTGCCAAGATATAATAAGTTTCACAAGATTTATAGAATGGGACAAAACCGGCAGGGTCGCGCATATATTTATCCCCAATCCAGGAAATTGTATCCAGCTTTTCGGGGCCTGATGTTAATCCATTTTTATATCCCAAATATGCTCCAACATTATTTTTTGTTGCTATCGCAGCTATCCTAGGATCTTTCATTTCCAACATATGATCAATAAAAATATCGGACAATCCCCAGTTATCAATCCGTTTTCCATAAACACCTGAATTATACCACGGATCGAAATAAGGTAGCGTCCCAGGAAAATAAACATAGCAATTTTCATCATTGCCCTCAATTAGTGGATATTTGGCAGGATTTCCTGCGATTTCTTCTATAGTAGTTTTCGCCAAACTTGCTGAAACACCAGAAATTCGCATCGCCATTCTTAATCTAAGTGAATTACAGAATTTTTGCCATGCCAGCATTTGCTCTTGTAAGGTCCTGTCCTTGCCATAGATGATATCGAAATCACCTAGTTCATCTTCCCCTATTCCTGCAGCCATCTCATCAGCTATAACTTTCAGATCTGCCATCACCGCCGGGTAAATATCCTCTTGTTTATCATATTTTGCTAATAGGATGCTTCCATCTTCAGGCAGACCTTTTAGCGCTTCAGAATACGGAACATCACGCCAGCCCTCAGTCAATAAGAACCACATGTAATTGCGCCAAATCCGGCTTACAGTTCTTACATTTTTATATAACTCTGCTTTATCTTCAGTCTTTGCAAGAATGTCTTTAATCTGTGTATTATTATAGTAACAATTATACCACCGATTACCATATGTATTATTCGTTGGTATTAAACCAGACATGAAATCCATATACTGGATTTTTACAATATATCCTGCGAATGTCCCATAACCATCCACATCACCACCAAATGATTCAGCAGTATTACGGAGTACGTTAGTCAACATATTAACCGGTGGTACATCTGGTAATGCATCCGGATCAGTATTGATCTCGTCAAATTTTTTGGTACACCCAGAAAAAATCATCATGGAGATTATAACTGGCATACTTAGTTTCGTTAATAAACTTTTCATAGTTTTTTATCTTGTTTAGAATAAAAAAATTGATTTTGTTATTCTCTAATTTCGTTAAAATGAAAACCCTAATTTAAATCCAATACTTCTAGAAGAAGGAACCGTTGCTTGTTCAAAGCCTACACCACGACTATCACTTGAAACACCGCTTGTCTCCGGATCCAAACGCATCGTATTTGATTTATGTACCCAAAGCAATGCTAAATTAGATCCAATCAAGGATACATTTGCCCGTTTAATTCCCTTTATTCTACTATAAATATGGGCCGGAATGGTATAAGTCAAATATGCTTCGCGTAATTTGAGGAATGAACCATCAAAGACGTAGCTTTCCGAGACACCGCCAGATTCAAACCAATCCTGCGCATTGGTTTCAATGGTATTGGTTACCCATCCCCCATTACCATCAGACATAACAAACCTTTCATTAGCCATCACATCCTTACCAGCAACTATGGCTCTTTCACGAATACCGTTCGCAGCTGTAATTTCTGCAACCCCAGTTGTATAAGCATGACTCATTGTCTGTGACCAAATGTCTCCCCCCTTTCGGAAATCAAGCATAAAACCAAAACTGAAATCTTTATACTTGAAATCGTTTCGCATACTTGCCAGATAATCAGGTGTGACATTACCAATGATTTGGCTTGCCTTAGACATTACTAAACCATTTTCATTAACTTTAATGGCACCTTTCATTGGTCCATCCTCTACACGATCATACCCCGTACTTTTTAGTGCGCCCCAAGCTTCACCTACCGTTGCAGTATTGGCAATACCCCAAGTCCAGCCAACTTGATAAGTAGTCAAATTTAACTCAGGATACAATTCCAAAATCTTATTCCTATCCCTGGAAAAATTTACTGTCGTCGTCCAATTTAAACCATTATCATTTCTTAAGATGTCTCCTCTCAATTGTAACTCAACACCTTTGCTTTCGATATTCCCCGCATTCAATACCATACTACTGAAACCCACTACATTGGATGTTGTTACTGGCAGAATTTGTTTTTTCGCATTTTTATGATAATAAGTAAAATCAGCATGAATACGATCTTTCAAAAAACCCACCTCAGTACCAACTTCCCAAGAGTAAATAGCCTCTGGTTCTAAGTTATCAATTGCAAAAGTCATACTCTTATACATTTGGGCTATACCATTAAAAGCATTTGGTTGAGCATAATAGTAATTACCATTGCGATAAGGTGTGGTAGCATTACCTACTTTAGCAAGATTTAGACGTAATTTCCAAAAAGATAATACATCACTTCTTAAATTAGCAAATGACGTGGTTGGAAGCCAGCTCAAACTTGCAGAGGGGTAGAAGAAAGATTTGATCAATGTGGAAGACCAATCATTACGCGCTGTTGCATCTAAATATAATTGATCTTTCCAACCAATAGAGGCTTGACCATAGATAGAATTTGAACGATTATGAGCATGATCCATATTCGTTACTGCATCTCCTATTTTATTTGTTATCGTGTATACTCCCGGGACAGTCAAACCACTTGCTCCCAAGCTATTAGACTCATATTGATTATCTCTATAGTTAAAACCAAGTAATCCTAAAACATCAAAATCACCGAATTTCTTATTGAAATTTGCTAAGAAATCAGCATTAAACTCTGAATTACTGCTTTTTATTTCATTGAAACTTCCAAGTGGATGATCATAATTATAATAATTTCGTTCAAAAATATTTGTATGGTAATAATCCAATCCTACGCGTCCTTCAAATTTCAAAAACTCATAAGGTTGATAGTATAATGAAGATTTACCAAAAATCCGATTAGTTTTCAAGGAATTTAAAGAATTATGCATTGAATAATATGGATTCATATGATAATTGGAGTTCCAATTATAAAAAGTGTAATTCCCTAACTCATCACGTTGATCCCAGTTTTTCTTTAAATCTTTCATATCAACCTGGCGACCAAACCAAATCAACCCGTTCATCGGATTGGCACCGTCATATCCCTGCATAATTAAATTGCCACTTTCCGTTCTCGTAAAACTGGACATGATATCATAAGAAAATTTATCATTAATCTTATATTCATTGTTTAATTGAGCAGTGTACTTCTTTTGGTCGGTATTTGGCACAGTCCCCTTTTGATCTCGAAAAGATAATGAAGCACGGGTTGATGATCTATCATTTTTTGCTAACAGTGATATATTGTGATTTTGGGAATATCCAAGCTGAAAGAAATCTTTTACATTGTCTGGATGTGATATCCATGGGGTTGCTTGTCTCACATTTTTAACAACTGGACTATTAAATTGGGGTAATAGCAAACCTATATCCATGCGGGGCCCCCAAGACTCATCAAAACCATCATTTACCCCTTTACCGGCACCATTTACATAGCTAAATGACTTCTGTTGTGCATATTGTTGATAAGTCAAACCTTTGCCATTTAAATTAAAATGATATTCGTCGCCTCTATTACCTTGTCCATATAAATTCTGATACTTAGGTATTGTAGCTGCCTGATCTACTGTAAAGTTCCCATCATATGATAAAACTACCCCTTCTTTTGCCCGTTTTCCTGATTTAGTAGTAATCATAAGAACTCCTTTACCTGCGCGCATCCCATATAATGCAGCTGAACCTCCCTTCAAAAGAGTAACACTTTCAATGTCTTCCGGGTTGATATCATTTAAGCCTGAACCATAATCCACCCCACTATATGTATTATCCCCTGTACGCTGTGTTGTATTTGACATTGGTACCCCATCAATCACTATGAGTGGTTGCTGATCAGAAAGTAAGGAGGTATTACCACGAACAGAAATCCTTGATGATGCACCAACAGCTCCACCAAATTGATTGACCTGAACGCCTGCCACTTTGCCAGATAGAGAACTTGTAAGATTTAACTGGCCTGCATCTGTCAATTCCTTAGCTTTCACTTCTTGTATCGCCGCCCCCATGGATTTCTTGGAACGGGTTATCCCCATAGCCGAAACAACGACTTCATCCAGGCTTCGCTCATCAGATAACAAGGTAACTTCTAGTGTAGTCTGATTGGTTATATTGACCTCCTTACGACTGTAACCAACAGCCGAAACACTTAATGCCCCTGCTTGTTTATAATTGATCGTAAATTCACCATTCTGTCCGGTCTGTGTACCGGTACCATCTTTTAGGGTAATTGTGACTCCGGGAATCGGCTTTCCGTCTTGATCGACTACCTTTCCCTTCAAAACTGTTTGTGCATATACTGCCGAGCTTATTAGTACACTCGCGGCTAGCAGTGCAATACTTTTTCTGTTCATAAGTTTAGTTTCAGAAATGTTAGTTTATAGTGTTTTTCTAACAACTAAGTTATCAATCCCTCCCTTCCCTTGTTAACCAAATTTTGACAAGTATTGCCCAATTATTAACCCTAAATGTTAAATAACAAAAATGATCCACTTCATAGAATCATGTTCAACTTTGATTACATCAATATACTTGATTTGATAATGAACATCCTACTCCCATATAAAAGTATGACGGGAATATATCTAGTATATTCCCGGCATGCTTTTAATACACCGTATTCAACGGTTTTCGCTCAACTTATATTTCTATAAAAAGACTAGATAACAGAATATAGTGTCTGTTTATATTGCTGTATATATTCCTTTGGATTACAACCTATTATTTGTTTAAAAACTCGATTAAAATTGGTAATACTATTGAATCCACAATTGTAAGCAATGAACGAAACACTATCTAAATAATCCTCATTCAATTGGTGACAGACCTCCTTAATTCTTATCCGGTTTAAATAGGTCACAAAAGTAACGCCACAATGTTTTTTGAAATACCGACAAAACGCCTGGGGTGTAAGGTTCGCATAATTAGCAACAGCTTCCAAGGTAAGGTCATCTTTGTAATGTTCTTTAATATAGTTACAAATGAGGTTTATACGGTTTGATCCAGGAATAACATCCAGCATCACTTCGCCACTTTCAGGACACAGTGCATCAGTTTCTCTGGAAATATTCGCAAGAGATCTCAACAGGTAGAAAAAATGCATCAGTTTGTCCATCTGGTCAGAAGCTTTCAATAGCTTTACTCTTTCCGAAATTTCTGGAAAATAATTATCCGGAATCTTGAAACCCCGAGAATTATTATAAATAAATTGATTTAATGATTCAAACTCTTCCAATGAAAATAAATACTTTAGCTTCCCATTGGGATCAAAGAAAATTGAAATAGATCGTGACTCAGTTGAAAAACCATCTTGAGATGCCGATTTGAATACATGTGGTTGATTTGCTCCCAAGAAAAAGATATCATTCTCTTTAAATGGATGCAAAGTATCCTCAACAATCAATATGCCCCTACCTTTTATTATCCACATCAGTTGTGCTTCCTGATGTCGATGAAGGTGAGGATAGAAAGTGTCCAAGATATCCTCTTGTACCATTAAACTTTGTCCTTGCATCGTAGGTACATTAAATTGGAGCGTTTTCATAACATTTCATAAGTTTATGTTAGCCAATTATTACAATTTGGTTAACATAAATATAACAACTACGCGCATTTAATATAAAACACAAAAAAACAATACCAAAATATGTATAGAATCTGACAATATTTAATAATATCAATCACACTCAAAAGATATCAACCAAAATCACAATTTAAATTTTACTTTTCAACAAAAACAAGGTTAAAATACAATTAAACTTTGATAAATTGTGATAATTATTATTGAAAAGAAACCATGAACTTTATTAAATCCAATCATTATTCCATTTTTATGTATAGATCAAGGTAAATTACACCAATGTAACAATTCAAAAATATCAACGATGATGAAGGGCTTTCTACAAATGACGACTCCGAAACAAGTAAATTTTACGATATTAGTCAGCACATGTAGCAAGATCTTACATCACGAGTATCCTTCATAGATAGAGGGATTGGAAAAATAAATCTGTAATTCTTTTATCATCATTAGAACTAGTCACTCCTTTTAATTTTTATAGGATATGTTTAATAAAAAGATATATATCACCCGCCGAAATCAATTAATATCAAAATTTACTACAGGTAAGGTTCTCTTACTGGGCAATATTGAAAACCCAATTAATTTTGAGCACAATACTTATCCCTTTCGTCAAGATAGCAGCTTTTTATATTATATCGGGATTCAAAGTCCTAAACTGGCAGCTGTATTGGATATTGATCATGGTGAAACGGTCTTATTTGGTGATGAAATGACCATTGATGATATCATCTGGATGGGTCAACAAGAGACCCTCGCACACAAAGCAGAACATGTTGGTATTTATCAATTACTCCCTTTTGATCAACTCTTCGACTTCCTCCAAAATACACAGGAGAATATTCACTATCTACCTCCTTATCAACCTCATAATCAGCTTTTGCTCCAAAAGCTGATGCAGTGCCCTGCTGATCAGCTTCGACCTTCTGTTCCTTTGATCCAGGCCGTGGTTGCCCAACGTAGCATCAAGTCCCCTGAAGAAATCGTCGAGTTGGAAAAGTCAATTGATGTTGCTGTAGATATGCACCGCCTTGCAATCAAAATGACAACACCGGGATGTTACGAATATCAGATCAGTAATGCTATGCAGCATTTTGCACAGGATCAAGGGATGTCTTTTTCATACCCTCCTATTGTTACTAAACGCGGTGAAATCCTGCACAACCACATGCAATTTCATCAACTTCAAGCCGGCGATCTTCTCTTAAATGATTCTGGAGTCGAAACATCCTTAGGCTATGCCTCGGATCTTACACGTACCTTTCCTGTCGCTAAGCGCTTCACAGTTCTTCAAGAAGAACTCTATCAAGTCGTCTTACATGCATTTAAATCTGCAGAGCAATCCTTGATGTCAGGGGTTCGATTTAAAGACATCCATTTAAAAGCTTGTGAAGCACTTGTGGAAGGGCTTATACAAACAGGCTTTATGAAAGGAAATGCGCAAGATGCCGTTATGAATCATGCGCATGCACTGTTCTTTCAATGCGGACTCGGTCATATGCTCGGCCTCGACGTGCATGATATGGAAGATCTTGGTGAACAATATGTGGGTTATACCGAAACTGAACCAAAAGACATGAAGACTTTTGGCATCAAATCACTCCGGCTAGGTAAGCAATTGGAAGCGGGCAATGTGTTAACCGTTGAACCCGGCATCTATATTATTCCGGAATTAACGCAGCTTTGGGAACAGCAAAATTTACACAAAGAATTTATCAATTATGATTTCTTAAATAAACACCTCGATTTTGGGGGAATTCGTATTGAAGACAATTATCTTATCGAGCATACTGGCTATCGTCGCCTCGGAAAATACCTTGAACGTGAGATCCAGGAAATCTATCAGCTTAAAGACAATCCAATTGACTAAATAAACTCATGATAAACCCGAAAAGTGAATAAACTCCTTTTGCGGATCAATACATTCAAACAGATAAATAGATGAACAGAATTAAACAGTCGATCCTCATTCTTCTTATACTCGTATTTTATACGCCAAATTTACTTGTTGCACAACGGCTATGGACAGACGAAGGAGGTCAATATTTTGAATTTACAGATAAAGGAATAGAAATCGTCAATCCAAAAAATGGCCAGCGGGTCATTTTTTTATCACAACAGTCCCTCACCCCCCAAGGTGCACAAACCGCCCTGAAGGTCGATGGGTTTTCTATTTCTAAAAATAAAGACCTGGTATTAATCTATACCAATAGTAAACGAGTTTGGCGGGAAAATACACGCGGAGACTATTGGGTCTATAATAAAAAATCCAATCAGCTTAAACAGCTGGGCCAAAAGTTCGCTCCATCACAGCTCATGTTTGCCAAATTCAACCCTCAGGCAGACAAAGTGGCCTATGTTAACAAAACCGATCACAATATTTATCTGGAGGATCTTTTAACAGGAGCCATAACAGCTATAACCAAAGATGGTACAGATCGGATGATTAATGGAACTTTTGATTGGGTATATGAAGAAGAATTTGGCTGCCAGGATGGGTTTAGATGGTCTCCTGATGGGCTATCCATTGCTTACTGGAAGCTTGATGCTCGTAATATCCGTAATTTCCTCATGATCAATAATACCGATAGCCTATACTCCTTTACTATACCTGTAGAGTACCCCAAGGTTGGTCAATCTCCAAGCTCCTGTTCCATTTGGGTTTACCAGCTCAAAAGCAAAAAGAATGAGCGGATGAATATCCCTGGCGATCCTTTTCAACACTATATTCCCCGTATGGAATGGTGTCTTGACAGCAAACAAGTAATTTTACAGCAGCTCAACAGAAAACAGAATGAAAGCAAGATTTATACCGTCTCTATTTCCTCCAACGAAGCTAAAAATATTCACACCGAGCAAAGCGATTCATGGATTGATATTAAAGCAAGATGGAACAACAATGATCCTTCAGGGTGGGACTGGATTCAGGATGGCAAAGCATTTATCTGGGTATCGGAAAAAGACGGCTGGCGGAAGATCTATCAGATTGACCTATCGGGCGATGAAAAGCTGATTACCAAAGCGGATTATGATATTATTAGTCTCGATTTTCTAGCACCGAAAGGTGACCTGATTTATTTTTCTGCCTCACCGAACAATGCTACCCAAAAATATCTTTATAGTGTATCTACAAAAGGAGGTACCCCGAAGAGATTAACACCTACCTCTTACGAAGGGACTTGTAGCTATGATATTTCAAAAGATGGCAAAGTCGCGATCTTTAATTTTAGCAATCGTTCTGAACTCAAACAAAATTCGGTCATTGAGCTTCCTACACATCGGCCGTTGGTGGATTTTGAATCCTATCGTCAGAAAAAGGCCAACGAGGGCATTGCCGAGTTTTTTAAAGTTAAAACAGCCGATGGTATCGAATTGGATGGCTGGATGGTCAAGCCGCTTGATTTTAATCCCAACAAAAAGTATCCTGTCGTTTTTATGGTCTATGGCGAACCGGCTTCACAAACTGTAATCGACAATTTTGGAGCGGGCTATAACCGGCTTTATAAAGGAAGTATGGCACAAGACGGTTATATCTACATTTCTTTAGACAATCGGGGAACACCAGCTCCAAAAGGTAGTACATGGCGTAAAAGCATCTATCGTAAAATCGGCCAGTTAAATATTCGAGATCAAGCTCTGGCAACAGAAGAGATACTGAAATGGTCTTTCGTTGACAGCTCGCGTATCGCAGTATGGGGATGGAGTGGCGGTGGTTCCAGTACACTCAATTTATTGGGACAATACCCGCAAATTTATAAAACAGGTATTGCAATAGCTGCTGTGGCCAATCAATTACTCTATGATAATGTTTATCAGGAACGTTATATGGGGCTACCTCAAGAGAATGAAGAAGACTTTAAAAATGGTTCACCACTGAAGTATGCCAAAGATATCAAAGGTAATCTCCTTTATATTCATGGTACAGGCGATGATAATGTCCATTACCAAAATGCTGAAGTGCTTATTGATGAACTGATTAAAAATAATGTTCAATTTCAGCTCATGTCTTATCCCAATCGTAGTCATTCCATTAGTGAAGGAAAGGGTACATATGAACATCTAAGAACATTGTTTACAAATTATTTAAAACAACATTGTCCACCGGGAGCTAGATAAAATTATTAAAAGGGATCTATGGCTGCTAAGCAGACCGTAGTGTATAAATTATGATAGAAACAGCATGGATCTAAAAAGAAATAATATACCGATGAAAAGAACACGATTATATGCGCTTGTTACCTGCTGCCTGCTAACAGCAGGTATGCATGAATCCTCAGCGCAATTGATGAAAGAAAAAAAAGAGTTCACGCGAGCAGACTCCTTGCGGGGTTACCTTACGCCACTAAGAACTTGCTATGACATCCAGTACTATCATCTAGATGTCAAAGTCGATATTGACAACAAGTTTATCTCTGGATCAAACTTATTTCGTTTTAAAGCCACGGAAGATTTTAAACGACTTCAATTCGATCTTTTTGCAAACCTAAAAGTCAATAAGATCGTTTACAAAGGAAAAGAGCTTCCCTTTACAAGGGAATTTAATGCGGTATTTGTAACGTTCCCGGAGAATATTACCAAGGGAACGCAAGGAGAATTTACGGTGTATTATGAAGGACAGCCAACTGAAGCCGCGAGAGCTCCCTGGGATGGCGGATTTGACTGGAAAAAGGACAGTAACGGGAAACCATGGGTGGCAACCGCCTGTCAAGGCATGGGCGCCAGCGTTTGGTGGCCCAATAAAGATCATCAATACGATGAAGTCGATAGTATGCTGATCTCTATTGCTGTTCCGAAAGAGGTGATGAATGTCTCAAATGGCCGGCTAATTAAGGTTGAGAAGATGAAAGATGGCTATACCAAATACCATTGGAAGGTGGCCAATCCTATCAATAATTATAATGTTGCCATCAATATTGGTGATTATGTTCATTTCAAAGAAAAATATACCGGTGAAAAGGGACCACTGGATATAGATTACTATATCTTACGTGAAAATAACCAGCCGGACAAAAAGAAACATCTACAAAATAATGCAAGACGGACCCTGGAAGCCTTTGAACATTGGTTTGGTCCCTATCCATTTTACCAAGATGGTTATAAGCTGGTAGAAACTTCTCATACGGGCATGGAACACCAAAGTGCTGTTGCTTATGGCAACCGTTATCAAAATGGTTATCGCGGTCGCGATGCATCTGGGACAGGTTGGGGGCAAAAATGGGACTTCATTGTCGTCCATGAGTCTGGTCATGAATGGTTTGGCAACAATATCACCTCAGCAGACCTTGCGGACATGTGGATACATGAAAGCTTCACCAATTATTCCGAAGGCCTGTTTATAGATTATTTCTATGGTAAAGAAGCCAGCCAGGCCTATGCGCATGGTATTCGAAGTGGCATCCAGAATGACGCCCCAATTCAAGGTCCCTACCATGTCAATAAAGAAGGTTCGGGCGATATGTATCCTAAAGGTGGGGTCCTGCTCAACATGATACGCACCATGGTTGACAATGATGAAAAATGGCGTTCCATACTACGGGGCTTAAATAATAAATTCTACCACCAACAGGTAGATTACCACGATATCGTCAACTATGTAAACCAACATTCGGGTCTTGATCTTTTAAAAGTTTTTGAACAATATGTTCAGCACCCTTCCATTCCAACTCTGGAGATCCGTCAAGATGCTGCAGGTAAGATGATGGGAAGATGGATCAGCCAAGTCAAGGGTTTTCATATGCCTGTTCATATTGGTATAAAAGGAAAAAATAGAGAGCTCGTTACGCTGGACCAACATTTCAGAGAAATTAAAATCCCTGGACTGAGTAAAGAAAACATCGACGTTGATACCTTCAATTACTATATAGGCCTTTTAGTGGAATAAAATGCTCCAATCATCAAAAGCTCGGCCATTTTAGGCCGAGCTTTTGAGTTTATAATCCATAAAGGTTTATATGCCCTATTGACAGATGAGAACAAAGCTGTCCTTCATTTACCTTCGTAAGATAACCATCAATAAGCTCGTCACAATTTCTGCCTCATGATTTAATATAGCTTCCAAGCAGGAGGATCTACACCCAACAAATGTTTTACAAAGTAATCCCGTCTTTTTCTTTCGCCGTAATCTCCTCCTGAAGAATGTCCCATTCCTGGAACCATAATAAAATCATGATTTTTCTGGGCTTTTATCAGGGCATCTACCAATTGAAAAGTCGACGAAGGATCAACGTTATCATCCAGCTCGCCAACAATCAACAATAAATTCCCCTCCAGTTTAGCCGCATTTTCCACGTTCGAAGAAGCTGCGTATTGAGGACCTATCGGCCATCCCATCCACTGCTCATTCCACCAGATCTTATCCATTCTATTATCATGACAGCCACAGGAGGAGACCCCTACTTTATAAAATTCGGGATGGAATAACAATGCTCCTGTCGAACTTTGTCCACCCGCCGAAGTTCCATAAATCCCAACTCTCCCCAGATCCATGGACTTATATTTCTTTGCTGCAGCCTGCATCCATGCAATCCGGTCCGGAAACCCTGCATCCTTCAGGTTTTTCCAGCAAACATCATGAAATGCCTTCGAACGGTTCGAAGTTCCCATCCCATCAATCTGCACCACAATAAACCCCAATTCAGCAAGTTCATACATACCACTTGGATTACTATAAAAAGATTTTGGGACAAAAGAACTGTGTGGTCCAGCATAAATATATTCGATGACAGGATAAGTTTTGGCGGAACTATAGTTTGTCGGACGTATGATAACACCCCAAATATCTGTCACACCATCGCGTCCTTTAGCTTTAAAAACTTCTGGAGCCTTCCATCCCACAGCTTCAATTGCTTTACTGCTGGATTTTTCCAATTCCATAATAACATTCCCCTGCTGATCACGTAGCACCGCAATAGGCGCTTGGTCCACACGTGAATACAGATCAACAAATTGCGAATGATCTTTATTGAAAAATGCCTGGTGATTAGCATTTTCTTTTGTCAATTCTTTCAGATCTTTCCCGTCAAAACCAATGGAATAATAATGAATCAGATAAGGATCTTCTTCCCTGTGCATACCACTGCCTTCGAAAATAATCTTCCGTTTCGCAGTATCGACATACTGCACTTTACGAACAACCCAATTTCCTTTCGTTATCTGATTTTTCACCTTTCCCGTCAGTCCGTCATAGAGATATAAGTGATTCCATCCATCTCGCTCAGAAGCCCATATGATTTCCTTTCCATCCGATATATCCTTACGGTATTTTTTGCCACTATAATCAATAAAAGTATTGCTTTGCTCATGAATCAAATGACTGGATAAGCCATTCTTGGCCTCCAATTGCATAATTCCATACATTTGATGCCCTCTTTTGTTATATTCAAAGGTAATCGCTCTGCTATCCTCTCGCCATACTGGATCGGAAATATAAAACTGATTGGCAATCATCTGGGCATCAAATACAAACAATTTATCAGTTCCTATATCATATAACAGCGGAAGTTTTTGAGCAAGGGCATCCCCTGGTTTAACATAATCACGCATTTGAACCTTAGGTTGTAATTGGTCCTGAGGTGAGGATTCAATCAATGTAAGCTGCCTTACCCCTATTTTTTGGATCTTTACTGTAGCTAATTTTTTGCTATCCGGCGACCACTGGATCTCGTTGCTATAGAAATTTTCAGCATTGCCATCAAAAGTCAGCTGCCTTGCAGCACTTACCTGTCCTTTTTTTGCTAAAAATAGATTATTATTTCTCACAAAAGCAACGTATACTTTATCCGGAGATTCTACTTCTTTATACGAATGATCACGGTCCTGCTGTCCCCAATAACTTGTATTCTTCTCTTTACGCTTACTAGGCTTGCCCTGTGTCAATTGGCCAGAGCGTCGGCTCCAGATCCAACAATAGCCTTCTAAGTCCAGGCAGACTTGATCTTCATCAATCAGTGTTATCCGGTCATTCGGAATGAGGCGATTGTCGATCTTCTGCCCTAATTTATGCTCCATCATTGACAGCACTTTTTCACTGTCAAACAATGGCTCCTTGGTTTTTAACTTTGGATTCACAAGGATATAATCTTTTCCTTTTAACGTGTTTAGGTCATACCAAAATAAATCGCCAGTATCATTCCAATAAAACTGACCAGGCAAATGATCAATTTTATTCCTCAACTGTACTTTTAAATTCTTTGCGCGTTGATAATCAGCCAAAGTTCCTTGACCAAAAAGTACCCCCATATGGAGGATAACGAAAAATATTGTGCTAAAAATTTTCATTCTTTGGACGTTTAGCATGTATTAAATAGTAAATAGGGATGCCCAAAAATGCGATAAAGATACCGGGCCAGGTATAATTGGGCTTAAAAATAACCATAAGGCCGATGAAAGCGAGCCCCATTATGACGTAAAGAATGGGCAGAAAGGGATAGCCAAATGCTTTATATGGTCGTTCCAAATGTGGACGTGAAATCCGCAGTCGGATAATACCGGCTATCGCTAAGACATAAAAAATAACAACAACACAGGTAATCATGTCAAGCAAATCGCCATATTTACCGCTCAAACACCATATGCCAGCTGCTAGGCACTGAATCCAAAGGGCCCAAGCAGGGACGGCTCGCGAATTTAATTTGCCAGCCTGCTTAAAAAACAAACCGTCTTTGCCCATGGAGTAATAAACTCTGGCTCCAGCCAGGATGATCCCATTGTTACATCCAAAAGTACTGACCATGATCATGACAGCAATAATTGTGACCCCAAAAGCTCCAAAAATCTCTTGTGCCACACTCATTGCCACCCTGTCCTTAGGTGCGTTGACCATATCTTGCAGAGGTAATATCCCAGTATACATCAGATTGGTCAACACATAAATTACGGTGACCAATAATGTGCCCAATGCCAGGCTCAATCCAATATTACGCTGTGGATTTTTAATCTCTCCTGCCACTGCTGAGGACGAATGCCATGAATCACTGCTGAATAATGCGCCCACCATAGCTGCTGAAAAAGCTCCCATAGCTGAAGCCCCATCGTATGGCAAAAAAGTTCCATCAGCATTGAGATGGCGCATAGACCATAATGACGTCGTGTACCAGTTCAAGTTCCATACCTCATGCTTCAGGGCCAAATAACCAAATAATACCAGAATCACCAAGCTTCCTATCTTGATCAATGTAACAGACGTCTGCACGCTTTTACCACTATTTATTCCCCTAGCATTGATGAAAGTTAAAAGAATAATCATCATAATTGCCAGCACCTGTGCTGCAGAAATATGGTAGCTTTCCCATCTTAACAGATAAACATCCTCATCCAAAAAAGGGAAAAGATAAGCTGTAAATTTGGCAAATGCTACTCCCACAGCAGCTATCGTAGCAGTTTGAATAACCGCAAAAAATGTCCATCCAAAAACAAAACTTACCAGGGGGCCGTAGGCCTCCCGTAGATAAACGTATTGACCACCAGCTTTTGGAAACATAGCACTCAATTCTCCATAACTCAATGCAGCCGTAAGTGTCATAAATCCGCTGATCAGCCATACGATCATCATCCATCCGACTGAGCCCGTATTTCTGGCAATATCTGCCGACACAATAAAAATTCCTGAACCGATCATGCTACCGACAACCAGCATGGTAGCATCCAATAAACCCAAAGATCTCTGAAAAGTCTGTTTTTTTTCCAGCATAAGTTTTAATTTTTGAAATGATAAAACTTCCAGTTCGTTTCATAATCCTGTGGTAGCCTATCCCCTTTCAGAATAGCCCTCAATAGCTCCATGGGGAGATAATTTTCACGAATTACACGTTCATGAAATTCACGATATGACATCAGTCCCTGGTCTACCATCTCCTCCTTAATGCGCAGCAATTGCAGGCCGCCGACGAGATATGCAAGTTGATATAAAGGGTCATAGCTTCCTTCAAACGAACGTTTCACTTCACCATGCGCATTGGTCCGCTCAAAGCCGACCCGATCGACTAAATAATTGATGCATTGTTGGGGAGTCCATTCTCCCAAATGAAATTTAATACTGAAAGTAATCCGTGCACAACGATGCATACGCCAGAATAACATGCCTATGCGCTCTTCAGGTGTTTTCGCAAAACCTTGGTTATATAACAGCAGCTCCCAATAAAGTGTCCATCCTTCAGTCCAAAAAGGCGTGTTAAATGTAGTTTCACGATAAGGCTTATAACGCCTGTTCATAAAATACTGCAAATGATGTCCTGGAATCAATTCATGCTGAACCGTTCCTCTAGAAAAATAAGGGTTATTCCCCCGCATACTCATCAATTTTGCTTCTTGATCCATCGTATTCGTTGGGTAGGAAATACTGATTTCACGGCCTCCGGTAAAAAAAGGGTTAACCAACTGCCGTTCAGGTGTCATCATGATCATGCCCCAAGTTTCATCGGCCAGCTCAGGAATATCCATAAGCTCATGTTCCTTAATAAATTGCTGGGCCTCATTGTATAACTTCATAATGAGTTCAGGCTGTCTCCCCAGAGGCACATAAGTATTCTTAACTTTTTCCTGCGCAGCTTTCCAGTCCATACCATACCCCATTTCCTCACTTGCTTTCAAGAGTTCAGCTTCACACCATGTAAATTCCTGTTCAGCCAGTCTGAGTAAATCTGTAGCCGAATAACTGATCATCTCTGCTTTTAATTTTTGATTGAGTTTTTCTTCACCAATAGGTATTCCCCCAATTTGACTACCATCATCAAAGACCTTCCAGTCACTTTTGAGTATAAGCTTCTCCTTATAATCAGACAACTTATTTTTGACCTGTTGAAAAATTGACGGCACCCACCATGTAAAATCAGGATCATATCCATGATAAAAGTCAAAGGTGCTGCAGAGCCGGAGATCCAACGAAACCAACAGCCCTGTCAGAAAGTTTACATCAGCATATGGAATAACAGGTTTCGAAGACAGACCAGCTATAGCCCGATCAATTTGGGCTGCAACTAAGGTCAGTTCATGAGCAACTTCTTCTCCAGCTAATTTTTTTCCTCTTCGCCGTTGCTTTTCAAGTGCAAAAATCTGTTCCGCAAAAGGTAAATAGGTCACTAATCTTTTATATTGTAAGCTATTTTCTTTTAGATCAGTAAGGCTGCTTTTCAGTTTCCGTTTTAACAAAATAAAATCAGCCCGACCTGATGGGTCTAATTCTTCATAAGGAAATTTATCCAGTACAGCTAAATATTCGTTGTTCAGTCGCTGCAGCCGTTCCATTTGTTCCGGAGAAAGGGCTGCATCTTGACTGCCCCAGTCTTTGGGCATTGGGCCATAAAAATAATTAATAGCCTCCACGTCATGGCCGTACCGAACAATATACGGTTCTATTGGCGTGGTATGATGATACAAATTGTTTTCTTGTGCTTGCATAGAAAAAGGTAGGATAAAAAACAGCACCATGCAGCGTACTTTTGTGCGTGCTGTCAGCGAGATTAGGTTCATCATATGGTAAATTTGGTTGAAAAAAACTGTCAACCGTCAAAGCGGTCTGGCTTAAAGCCTATGATATCCGATTCTATGGGTCTCCTGGACAAAAGATCTGAAACTATCTTTCCATAAGCAGGGCCAAGACTTAATCCCATCATTCCACCGCCACCTGCCACAACTGCGTTTCCGTATCTTTTCAACCCGCCCAGATAAGGCAATCCATCAGGTGAACAGGGTCTATAACCATACCATATGTTATCTTTTGGATAATCTACTTTTAATTCAGGATAATACTTCGGGATAGCTTCCACAATACCCTTTACCCTATTTTCATAAATTTTATCATTAGCCGGTCCAAGTTCCATCGTACCGCTGAATCGAATCTGGCCATTCATTGGTGTGACAGCAACACGTGCTTCAAGTAATAATGCTGCATGGTTCATGTTGTTTTCCACCATAGGATCATACATAAAGGAATACCCCTTACCTGGCATCAATGGTATATTGATATCCAGTTTAGCCGCCAGTTGAGGCAAATAAGCTCCACCTGTCAATACAAAGGCATCTGCTTCAAAACTCCCTCTATTACTTATTGCCGCTTTAATGGTGTTACCAGCCACTGTAAATTTATTGACTTCTGTCTCCATATGAAACTCCACACCTTTCATCTTGAGGTACCCAATAAGCTGCTGCATCAATTTAGGTGGATATATTTTCCCGTCACAACGATACAGTACTGCACCCAGAATATCCAATTTGAGATTTGGTTCCAGTTCCTGAACTTCATTTCCATTCAATATATCAACATCCAGCCCCAACTCCTGTGCGTGATGGGCAAGTTCAATTTCTTCGTGTTGTACCTCGCTAGACTTGTACATCATCAATATACCATTTTGCTTGAGTTCAAAATCAAAATCATCCTCCGCAGCCAAAGCGTTATACAATCCACTGCTGTATAAGTTTAAGTCACGAATAGCACAGGCATGTTTATCCACATGCGCTCGATTGGCATGCTTTAGAAATTTCAGCCCCCAACTCATTAATCTAGGGTTTAAAGAAGGACGTACATAGAAAGGGCTTTTCCTGTTAAACATCCATTTAATCCCCTGTGCCACCATACCTGGAGCCGCCAATGGGGTAAAATGGCTTGGAACTATCATGCCCGCATTCCCATAAGAACAGTTGTTATCCCCCCTATTTTTTTCCAGAATCTTTACTTTCCAACCATCTCTGACCAAATAATAAGCTGATGCCAATCCAGCTATTCCAGCACCAATGACCACCACTGTACCACTATTATTTTCTTTCACCTTGTTATTGTCTAGTGTTAATTTACGATTATCCGAATGCTTTCTCAAATTACCTGAAAACCGCCAAAATATGGGTCTTCATCATCTAAGAAAATGGTATTGTACCCTGTTATTCTTGCCCAGCCTTCCACCGAGGGAATAATAGCTGGTTTTCCAGCTACAGTAGTCTCCGCTTCAATTTTACCAATAAACTGTGATCCGATATAACTTTCATGCACGAACGCTGTTCCTTTTTTAAGTTTACCTTTGGCATACCACTGGGCCATACGTGCAGAAGTACCTGTCCCACAAGGAGAACGGTCCAATGCATTCTCTCCCACGAGAACCGCATTTCTTGCGGAGGAGCTTGTATGGACTGGGGTCCCTGTCCATTGAATATGGCTGAGTCCATAAATATGAGAATCTTCGGGATGCACAAAAGAGTATTTTTCATTAAGCAGCTGACGGATTATTTTGCCATAATGGATCAACTGACTGGCAGAATATGTGCTGATATCTTTAAAATTAGCCTGTGGATCGATGATTCCATAAAAGTTCCCACCATAAGCCACATCCACCGTGATCATACCCAGGTCCGGGCAGTCAACCGTTAATCCTTCAGCATATAAGAAAGATTTTACATTGGTCAGTTTTACACTGGTGACTTTCTGGCCTTTCTGCTCATAGTCAATATGTACAAGCCCTGCCGGTGTTTCCAATCTTAATTTACCCGGTACTTTGGGTGTAACCAGCCCCTCTTCTATAGCAATCGTCACCGTACCGATGGTACCGTGCCCACACATGGGCAGACAACCACTCGTTTCAATATAAAGAACGCCAATATCATTTTCCGGGTCGACCGCTGGATAAAGCATGCTGCCACTCATCATATCATGTCCTCGAGGCTCAAACATCAGTCCTTTTCGAATCCAATCATAATCCCGCATAAAATGTAGCCTTCGCTCCATCATTGAATCACCTTGCAAAAGCGGAGCACCACCTGCAACCAATCTTACCGGACATCCGCAAGTATGCGAATCAATACAAAAAAAAGTTTTCTTCATCGTTGATAGCTCATCATTATTATTCTTTGGTCCATTGCTGATTGACCAATCTGTTTATATGAAGTGGATTTTCATCTTGCAGCTCCATCGGCAAGAATTCATTAGGCCAATTTTGAAAACTGATCGGTTTCAGAAAACGCTTCACGGCATCGGGCCCAACGGATGTAAAGCGTGCATCCGTGCTTGCTGGAAACGGTCCCCCATGCTGCATTGCATATTGTACTTCCACGCCTGTTGGCATGCCCTGAAACAAGAGCCTTCCACATTTGTCCTGCGCCAGGACAAAAAGTTCTTTATATTTTCGGATGTCATTTTCCGATGCCGCGAAAGTCAGCGTAATTTGACCGTTCAAGCTCTCCATTATAGTTCGCATTTCATCTTCGTCACTACAGGTAATGATCAAGCCGAAAGGTCCGAAGACTTCCTCCAGGAGAGTTGGATCCGCTAAAACCTGCGCAGCGTCTGTTTCCACTAGCATGGCCTGCGCCATTCCGCCTTGCATCTCATTTCCCCCCACAGCAAGCAGTTTTACCCCATCATGTCTCTTCATCTCCGCCGTCAATCGATCATAATTTTCCAATATTCCCGGGTGCAACATGGTGCCTGCAGAGATTGTGGCCAATTCCTTTTTCAAATGAGCTTTGAGTAGTTCCAATTTTTCTCCAGCAAGACCAATCAATACGCCAGGATTGGTGCAGAACTGCCCCACACCCAATGCCAGTGACCCGATATACTGTTTGGCAAATCCATCCACCTGATTATTGAGATAATCAGGCAATACGAATACCGGGTTTATACTCCCCATCTCTGCAAATACTGGAATGGGATCCGGACGTGACTGTCCTAAATCATATAATGATTTACCGCCTTTAAAGGAACCTGTGAATGCCACAGCTTTGACCAAAGGATGCTGCACCAATTGCTGCCCTGTAGCCATTGCATCTGCTACGATGTGGTTAAAGACACCTGCCGGCGCTCCAAATTTGGCAAGCCCCCGATCAATGGCATCTGCCATCAATTGTGATGTTTTGACATGTGCAGGGTGGGCCTTTATGATGACTGAACATCCTGCTCCAATGGCACTTGCAGTATCCCCCCCAGCAGTCGAAAAAGCAAAAGGAAAGTTGCTTGCCCCAAAGACCACTACAGGACCAAGTCCCTTATTATATTTGCGCAGATCAAACTGTCCATTGGGATCCTGGTCAATTCTTGCTTCACTGTAAATACCTGTCCCAACCGCATCAGCATACTTACGCCACTGATTGACCGTTCTTACTTTTTCACCTTGAAGCCGACCTATAGGTAAAGCTGTCTCTACATGTGCTGTTTCAATCAAAACGTCACCAAGGGACTCTATTTCTGCAGCAATGGCATACATTAGTTTTGCACGTTGGTCAACATTACATTGTTGCATAAACTGAAATCCGGCTTCAGCCAGCTGTACGACACGATCAATCTCATTTTTATTCCAAATCATAATGTTTATTTTACTATGGTCATCTAAATCGCTTACTTCCGTAATCAATTTTTTAATCGTCCACACTACTATATATGATACTTAATAAACAGCCATATGTTTGATGACTGTTTAAAAGACAACTTGATTTTCTATAATTGTGGTCTGCTCGCTATCGCATCAGCAATAATCTTTTTAATTCGCTGCTCCTCTTCTCCAATCAATGGCAAACGCGGAGCGCGTGTATATGGCGTAGAAATCCCCTCCGCCGTGGCAGCCAGCTTAATATATTGTACCAACTTTGGATGGATGTCCAGCTCCAGCAACGGCATAAACCAACGGTATATCGCTATAGCTTTCTCATATTCACCCTTATTGACAAGGTCATACATCGCTACCGTTTCTTTTGGGAATGCATCTACCAACCCGGCAACAAGGCCATCAGCCCCCAGCATTAAAGACTCTAAACAGATCGTATCCACTCCGCCTAGAATCTTTAATCGGTCAGCAAAACGGTTTCTTAAACGTGTCACATTGGTTAAGTCTCGGGTGGATTCTTTCACCGCTTGAATATTAGGCTCTAACAACAGTTCCTCAAACATATCCACAGAGACATAAGTACCATAATCCACAGGATTGTTATAGATCAAAATGGGCAATTTTGTACTTTGTGCAACAGCACGAAAATAAGCCACTGCCTCCCTGTCATCAGCACGATAACGCATTGGCGGCAATAACATCAGACCATCTCCACCGAGTTTTTCTGTCATTTGTGCCACTGCTATTGCTGCAACAGTTGTATTCTCCGCAATATTGAGCAGCACAGGGATACGACCATTTACCAGTTTAAGCGCGTATTTCAATAATTCGTATTTCTCGTCATTACTCAAGACGCTTGCCTCACCCAGTGATCCAGCGATAATTAGACCGTGAACACCTGCATTCAGCTGCGCTTCAATATTTTTACCAAACATCTCAAAATCCAGATTCCCTTCTTCATCAAACGGAGATAACATTGCTGGATAAATTCCCTTCCAATTTAATTGTGCCATAGTTATATTAATTTTTATATTTCTTTATCACAAATCTATTTGGAATCACCGTTCTGATCTTCTCGTGAATTAATCAAGACTAACCTGATTTTGACCTTTTCACTTCAAGAGGTTTATACATGGATATTTAGTTGTATTATCAATTCTGATCCATCAACATCGTATTGTCAGCATGTCAACGAACAAAATAAGGTGAATATCTGTTAAAATGCAATCTATATTATCAAAACTTAAATGTAATTTCAACATTTATTATAAGACTAACAAAAAATATTTCATGAGAAGCAAACAGTTATATCTAATTCTCGGGTCCCATTTCCTCTATTTTCTCTTTTCAACCTCCTGTTATGGGCAACAGTCTTTTTGGGAAAAAATAGAGAAACAACCGGCAACACTAGGTATTGATAAGGGGTCTGAAAGTTTTACACTTCAAAGCTTAGCACTTACTTTATTAAAAACATCGCAGACCGTGTCAGGATTGAAGCTCCATGATGATTCTGTTTTTGACTTTACTCCAGATGAGTTACTTCCCAAACGTGACCGTAACAGTTTTTATCATTTAGGCGATATTAACCTTGCTGTTCGGCAAAGCGACAATGACCAATGGCATTTTTACTCTTCCGCGAAACATCGTCAACCTGTATCTCCTCTAACCACATTTAACACTCAGCTGGCAAAAGCGGATCTTTCAAATACATTGGATGGTATTCCATTGCAAGTCATCCGTACATGGGAAAACCATAATGGAGATCTTGTCTTGCGATTTGAGATCAAAAACACGACGCATAAAACCTATGAGATCGGAGATCTCGGTGTGCCGATGATATTCAACAATCATATGGACGCCAAGAGTCTGGATTCAGCACATCATGATAATGTTTTTTTTGATCCCTATATAGGTTGTGATGCTGGTTATCTTCAAGTAAACAGATTGCATGGTTTGGGGCCAAGCCTTTTGATTCTCCCATTGGAAGGAACTGGTTTCGAGGCTTACAACCCGCTAAATGACGACCCTACCCCTCGAAGTATAACTTTTGAAGGATTCCACGAATGGATGATACATAGTAAAGCTACCGCCCAAACTGCCTGGCAGAATGCCGTTCCTTGGAACATTCCAACCTCTACCCTTTTAAAGCCAGGTGCCTCGAAATCCATTGGCTTCCGCTTTGTACTCGCTCCTTCCATTAAAGCAAAAGAAGATGTGCTTATACAGCAGCATAAACCTGTTGCCATTGGAGCTCCAGGTTATATTGTTCCGATGGATGCTCCAGCAAAACTATTTATACATTATCATAAAGCAATTTCAAAAATTACCGTCTCTCCTGCAAATGCACTCAGCCTAAAAAAAATGTCCCCCACCAAGAACGGATGGATGGCTTATGAACTTACCGGTCAACATTGGGGCCGGGCACGGTTAACAATCCATTACAGTGATGGATTACAGCAGACCGTTCATTACAAAGTGATCAAATCCGAAGTAGAGGTGGTAAAAGATTTGGGACATTTTCTAACAAACAAGCAATGGTTTAACGAGCGGAATGATCCATTTGGCCGTGCTCCCTCCATCATGACCTACGACAATGAAACACAACAACTGGTCAAACAGGAACAACGGGCATGGTTTGCAGGCTTAAGTGATGAGGCTGGGGCCGCAAGCTGGCTCGCTGCCCTTATGAAGCAGATCCTTATCCCTGACCCACAGGAAATTGAAAAGATCAGGCTATTTATGAAGGAAACTCTCTTTGGAAAAATACAATTAGCTTCCGGGAAAGATAAATATGGAGTAGTCAAAAGTCTATTCTACTATGAGCCAGACAGCATGCCTATGGGAACCTATGTTGACACTATCAATTTTAAAACCTGGGCGGCTTGGCCAAAAAAAGAAGCGATGGACTTAGGGAGATCCTATAATTATCCACATGTCGCTGCAGCACATTGGGTCTTTTATTGCCTGGCCAAAAATTATCCAACTTTAGTCCCCGATGAAACCTGGAGGACTTATTTGGATCGCGCTTTTGAGACTACAATGGCTATGGTGGAGAAAGCTCCATATTATGCCCAATTTGGTCAGATGGAAGGGAGCATTTTTCTCATCCTGCTCAATGATCTCAGAAAAGAGGGCTTTTCGGATCATGCCAATCGCCTGGAAGCTGCCATGCGAAAACGAGCGGAACACTGGAGGGGTCTTCCCTATCCTTTTGGCAGCGAAATGCCATGGGACTCAACGGGGCAGGAAGAAGTATACCTCTGGTCCAAATTTTTTGGTTTTGACGATAAAGCACTGGTTACCTTGAATGCCATCCTTGCTTATACTCCTGTCTTACCTCATTGGGGATACAATGGAAGTGCCAGACGTTACTGGGATTTTGTTTATGGTGGAAAGCTATCCCGCATCGAACGACAGTTGCACCATTATGGTTCTGCACTCAACGCTATTCCATTATTAACCGATTATAGAGATCATCCAGATGATTTTTACCTTCTTCGTGTGGGCCATGCTGCTATGATGGGAGCACTTGCCAATGTCACGGCAGAAGGATTCGGTCCGGCCGCCTTCCATTCTTACCCAGCAACTTTAACCATCGATGGAATGACTGGCGACTATGGCTGTGGTTTTTATGGTTATGCGATCAACTCGGGCACCTATATTTATAAGCATCCAGAATTTGGTTGGTTAGCATTTAGTGGTACACTTACTGAGGACCAAAACAATATCTCTGTCAAAATCAAGACCGCCGGAAAATCCCGCGTATATTTAGCGGAAGAGAAACTTTGGATCACACTGGAAGCCGGACAGCTCGACCGCCTCAGCTACAACAAAACCAACCGGTCAATACGTTTATATTTTGATCGGTCCCCTTTGCAGGCAGCTGCTTTCAAGCTCAGCATTGATGCTAAAAACCCTTACAAGGTCGTTGGCTATGATGCTAATCCATCCGCCACCTATACAATTCCATCGCAGGTAGAAACGATTGTTTTATCTCCTGCCCCATATAACAGCATAAAAGACTAACGCGTTGAAAACAACAAAGGTTGCCCTGTATTATTAACAGGCAACCTTTTTGTTGTATATAGTAATTAGAATATGGGCAAACTAAACCTTATAATCCTTCCTATAACAGCAGTAAAAAACAATTGGCAGGATGGAAAAAGAAAGAATCATACAGATAATCAATCCACCAACAATCATAATAGCCAATGGTTTTTGGATTTCTGACCCCATTCCATTTGAAAGTGCTGCCGGCAATAACCCCATGGCCCCCATTAAAGCAATCATTAAAATCGGCCTGATCCTGCTCCTGACTGCTTCATAAATAGCTGGTTTAAGGTCCATCTTATGCAGTAGGTTTTCTTTCATGATCCCGATCAGGACAATTCCATCGATTGTAGCTACACCGAATAAAATAATAAAACCTATACCAGCAGAAATTCCAAAGGTAGTCCCTGTCAGCCATAACGACACAAATCCACCTATAAAAGCAAAGGCAAGCGTCAATGACGAAATCAGGGTATCTTTTACATTGCCAAAATTAGCATACAGTAAAAGCAGGATCAAAATAAGCGATATAGGGACCACCTTTATCAACTGTTTTGTTGCGCGTTCTTTACTTTCAAATTCGCCGGCCCAGACCACTTTATAGGATTTGGGTAATTTCACATCCTGTTTGATTTGTTTTTTTGCGTCTGCAATTGTACTGCCTAGATCCCGTCCTTCAATATTAAAACCTACGCCAATATAACGTGAATTACCTTCCCTATAGATAAAAGCCGGTCCGGTATGATAATCAATGGTCGCGATTTCCCGCAAAGGTACCTTTTGATCATTCATTGTTGGTATAATAATATTTCCGATCTTCTCCGGGCTATCACGATACGATTTTTGAAAACGCAGGCGTACATCAAATATGCGTTCATTTTCATAAAATTGAGTGACTGACTGCCCCCCTATGGTCATCTCGATGACCGATTGTACATCTTTGGTCGAGACTCCATATTTTGCCATCTTGGAATCATGCAACTGAATCCGCAGTTCAGGCAATCCTATATTTTTAAAGACGTTGACATCGGCAATTCCTGCAACCCGCTTAAGTGATTCCGCAAACTGATTGGCCTTATTCTCCAGATCCTGTAGATCCTCACCAAAAATTTTAATGACCAAAGGGCTTTTGACTCCCGCAACATATTCTTCCACGTTATCTTGAATCGGCTGACTAAAGCCAAAGTTGATTCCCGGGAAGGTTCGCAGACTATCCCGCATCTGACTTGTCAATTCTTCCTTTGTAATATTCCTTTTCCATACGCTTGCAGGTTTCAGCTCAATGTTAAACTCTATGTTAAAAAAACCAGTTGGATCTGTACCGTCATTGGGTCTTCCAGTCTGTGTCATAATAAAATCGATTTCATCAAATTGACTCAGCAACTTCTTTTTCATGCTTTTGGTCAGTTTAACGGACTCTTCCAGGTTAACACTATTTGGTAAAGTGGCACGGACATAGATAGCCCCCTCATTAAGCTTGGGAAGAAATTCTGAACCATAATAGCTAAATCGAACCATACAGACCACTAAAGTCAACACAAAGATGGATAAGGTCCATTTTGGATGGTCAAAAGCTTTCTTGAAACCGCTAAATATGACATTCCGACTTACTTTGGTAATCTTATTTTCATCCTCCTTGATATTCTTTTTCAGTAGATATTTACACATGGCTGGCACATAAGTCAAGCTTAGCACCAATGACCCCAATAAGGCATACCCAAGCGTAAAAGCCAAAGGAGAAAACATTTTACCCTCAACCTTCTGAAAAGAAAAAATAGGTGTAAGTGCAACGATTAAGATCAACAATGCAAAGAAAATATATCCAGCCACCGATCCCGCACTTTTCTTGATAATACCCAATTTTGAAATCTTATTAAAGCGATTTGTTCCAAGTCGGTGGGCTTCTTTTTCCAGGGACACAAAAACGGTTTCCACGATCACCAGCGTCCCCTCCAATAACAAACCAAAATCCAATGCTCCCATCGATATCAGATTGGCTGGCAATCCTTGTATTTTTAAGAGGATTATCGCAAACAAAAATGCCAATGGAATCACAGAAGCTACGATAAAGGTCGTTTTCCAATTGTTTAAAAAGATAAATACAATGATGGAAACCAACAAGACTCCTTCAATCAGATTTTTGGATACGGTATGCACGGTATTATTAACCAATTTTGTGCGGTCAATGACAGGTTCTATCCTAACATCTTCAGGAAGAATACGTTGATTAAGTTCTTGAATCTTCTCCTTTAAATGTGTCACCACTGCTGATGGATTTTCTCCTCTTAACATGATGACGATGCCCTGTACAAGGTCGTCCTCCGCATTTAACCCGACCTGTCCCAGCCGGGGTTTGGCTCCCAATTCTATCTCGGCCACATGCTTTACCAAGATGGGCGTATTCCCAACAACTTTGATCAGGATATTTCCGATATCCTCTATTTTATCCAGTAAGCCTACACCACGAACCACATAAGCCTGATTTCCTTTCTGGATAACATCTCCGCCAACATTAATATTGGAACGCGAAACCGCCTCATAGACATCCAAAGGTGAAAGGTTATAGTTTGCCAGCTCTGTAGGATTAATCTTTATTTCATAGATTTTTTCTTCTCCACCAAAACTCACCACATCAGCCACACCTGGCACCCCTACCAGCTCCCGTTCGATCACCCAATCCTGAATGGCGGAAACTTCTTTAATGGGACGTTTGCTCTTTACCACATACCGAAAAATCTCTCCCGTTGCCCCCGAAGGTGGCTCTATAGCGCTTTCTGCACCTTCCGGAAGCTCTATAGCACGCATCTTATTGCCAGCATATTGCTGAGCATAAAAATCTGTTACATCATCTTCAAACTGAATGGTTACTACCGATAGACCAAACAATGAAATGGACCTTACATCTGTTTTTTTCGGAATGGTATTCACTTCCTTGGTTACCGGCAGTGTTACAAACTTCTCAATTTCCTCTGCACTGCGGCCTGGCCACTGCGTAATGATGCGAACACGTGTATTGGTCACATCCGGAAAAGCTTCTATCGGAGTATGTATATAAGCATATATTCCTCCCAATAGCAAAGCTGCCGTAAAAAACAGCACTACTAAAGAGTGTTTCAATGAAAATGAAACAATATTCTGTACAATTTTCTTCATGCTATCTGTTCATCAGTTCATCAAATACAATCAACTCATTTTCTGTCAGTACACGGTCTCCCTCTTGTACCCCTTGCTGAATGAATGCGTAAGTTTCATTCTCGGCAACAATATCAACCGGTTTGACCGACATGTCGCAATCACTGCTGTAGATAACCACATAGTTTTGATTGTTGTGTAAAATGATAGCACTTTTGGGAATTGCCAACATCCGTTGACCCTGATTAGCGATTTCTTTTTCGACCAACACATCCACGCTCATTCCGGGCTTCAATCTCAAATCATTATTCAGCAGCTTCACCCGGGCTTTGACAACCCGTTCTTCAGGATCAAAGAAATTGGCAATCTGATCGATTTGACCTTCAAAATACTCCCCTTTATAGGCTAGTGTCGTTATCTTGACCCGGGCACCATTTTTTACAAATGGTAGGTTATTAGCATAGATATTAACTGCTGCCCATACTTCATTCAAATTACTTACAGACAACAAGTCAGCATTGTCATCGACCGTCATGCCTGGACTTATCTTTTTATCTACAATATACCCTGCTTTTGGTGCCCGTATATAAAAAGTTCCATCTTCGGAAGAACCATTCAACAATTTCATCTTCGATCTGGTATGTTGAATACCAATCTCTACCGCCCTCCATTCACTTTCCATTTCTTCCAGTTCACGCTGGGAAACCATGCCATCCTTAAAAAGATTACGCTGTGCAATTAGTTTACGATCGATCAGTCGCTTATTATTTTCCAATTCACGAAGCTCTTTTCCCAGGTCATTGACTGATGTCCCTTTCAATGCTATCAGAACCTGACCTTTTTTGACATAATCACCCATATTAACTGCCACAGATTGTACAATCCCTTGTACCGGACTTTTTAATACGGCCAATTCATCCTGATTATATTGAATTGATCCATTTAGAGCAATCTGCTCAGCAACATCCCGCTGTTGAATAGTCTCCATTTGAATATGCCGTTTGAAATCAGTATGTATACAATACCCCTGTTTTTCAACATGTTGCTTTTCATTCTCTTTGGGAGATTGACATCCCACCAATAAACCAGCAGATAAAAATGCTAATGATATATAAATAATAGTTTGCATTAGGCAATATCCTTTCCGATTAAATAGATAAGTTCTTCCTTATATTGCAAATATTTTGTTTTCCGTTCCAATATTGCCTCTTTGTTTTCCATATAATTATTAATAAAATCTATAAACTCAACTAGGGTAAGTCTTCGCTGTTGAAAATTCCGCACATAACGTTCAAGCGCGACATCCAATTTGTGATCAAATTCAGTATCTCCGGATTTCAGACTGGATTCCAGATGAACTAAACGGGAGGTGAGAAAGTCAACCTCCCGTACAATGTCCAGACGAAATTGCTCCATCTCCACTTTATTTTTTTCAAGCTCCAGGCTTGCAATCCTAATATTCCCTTGATTCCGATTGAATAAAGGAAGGTCCACTGCTACCCCCAAGCCAACAAAATCACGCATGATATTTCCCCCGCGATCGTAATTGATCGAAACCTGTAAATCGGGAATACGTCCGGCTTTTTCAATTTCAAGTTGGGCTTTGCCCTTTTTGAATTCATTATGGATGATTTTATAATCACTCCGGTTTTCCAGTGCCATCATCTTCCATTCTTTTGGTCTTGGTTGAATAAATGCTGGAGTCCCAATAGAATCCACAACATACAGTTCTCTTCCAGCCGTTCCGAGGTACCTCGCAACTTCATTCTTTTTAGCGATCTTTTGCTGCTGTATTTCGTTCAACCTATTATTAAAAGCCCTGGCTTCACTACGGATACGCAAATAGTCCATTTCGCTGACATTGCCCGCTTTCCATTGATTTAGATAAGATTGTGAAAGCTTTTCAAAAACATCGACTTGGCTACTATACAAGCATTCCTTTTCTTGCAGCAGCTGCAATTCAAGAACTTGGCTGCGCAGGTCATATTTAAGATTTCGAAGCAGTTCTTCGAATTGGAGCTGAGCATTTTCTTTTTCCAGTTGCTGAAACTGAATTCTTTTTTTTCTTTTGCCTGCGATTTCAATGGTCTGCTCCAATTCCATGGCTACTTGCTGATATTTTCCGTACTTTCCGATCAAGGCCGGAAATGACTCACTGGATGGATTTTTCCACAAATTCACTTCCGAGATGGCAATAGTTGGATTGGGCCATAATTTAGCCTGGAGTATGGCGGCATCAGCCTGCTTGATCTGAAAACGTTGTGCCATCAAACGGAGATTGTGCGTCAGGAACAATTGCTCTATCTCTGATTTATGCAAGTGATTTTCGTTTACCTCCTGTGCAGAGAGACCTCCGCAGAGGCTTAGAAAGAGAATGAATGTGATAGATATTTTTCTCACTTTATTTTGGATTTCCACAAAACTAAGTGACAAAGATTACAGGCAACTTTAGCGTAAATTAAAGTTCGATTAGAAAAGGTTAGAAAACGGTTAGAATTTGGGAAACAATAATGAAACTGTTGTGCCGTGAAGACCTGAAGTAATCTCAAAATCCACACCTTGATCCTTAAACACAATCTGTGCAAATGATAAACCTATACCACTGCCCTTGACCTCACCAACATTGGAACCTCGATAAAAAGTTTGTTTGATCGATTCCATTTCCGCTATTGGAATACCAATGCCATGATCAATGATATATAGTGCCAGTCTTCCATTCAAGGTCTTCATCCGTACAATCACTTCTTTATCATTTGCATACTTCAATGCATTCTCTATCAAATTCGAAATTGATAATGCGACTAGCATTTTGTTTCCGTTGCAGTTAAAATACAGTGGATCTTCCACCTGAACATCGATTTTTACGGGCACAGCGAAAGTATTTTTTAATTTAGCAACAAGATCCCATACAATTTCATCCACTCGAAAGATTTCAATAGATCTTTTCAAATTATGATCTTCGGCAAGCAGCAAAAAATTACTGATCAGATTATTCAGATAGTTGACATGATCGGTAATGGTACTGGCCAATTCCTGGTATTCCTCCTGGGTTCTGGCTCTTGTTCCAAAGACTTCTATCGAACCTAGGATCCCTGCCAATGGAGTCCGGAACTCGTGTGATACATAACTTACAAAGTTTTTCCGGATAATCATATTTTCACTGATTCTTCGAAGCAATGCATTATAGCTTTCCACCAGATCCTCCAGTTCGTCCCTACTTTTCACCACGGTAAGCGGTTGCTGAATTGTATTTAGATTTTTGGCTCTAATTTCCTGAATGACATTGCGTATGGGCAGGTAAGCGTATTTGCTCAACCAAATAGAAAACAAAATAATACTCAATAAAGCAACCAGGAAAACTAATATAAGCGCAATCAACAGTTGGTTCAACTGATGATTAAAATTGGCATTGGATTCTTTCACAAAAACAAAAAATTCACCCTGATTGTCAGGATAATACAATCCAAAGTAAAAGTTATCATCCGTTTTAAAATAAATGGTATGACTCTGTTTTAATCGGTCCAGCACGGCTTCATCAATTTCAGCATCCTCCTTTAATCCACCATAGCGCACTTTTCCCTCAACATTATAGACAGCCACCATTGCACTCTTGACCAGACTCTCATATTGTTTTTTTGACTCTTGCTGTTTCATCGGGCTTTGCTCATCAGCTTCCAAATAGTAAATCCCAGCTATCTTTGCATTTTTCTCCAATGAGTTTATGATATAACGCTCCGATGACCTGTAAAACAGCCAATAGATCACGATCGCTGCCAGTCCAAAGATGATCGCAAAAAACAATGAAGAAAAAAGTGTTAGCCTGATCTTTAAATTCATATGCAAATGATCATGGGTAAATAATTGGTCAATCTGTTTTAAGCATATATCCAACACCTTTGACCGTCTTAATTAAAGATGCACCATGCTCAGGATCAATCTTCCCACGAAGATAGGAAACATACACATCCACCACATTGGTATTATTGTCAAAGTCAATTCCCCAGACAGCTTGTAAAATCGCTGTTCGGGACAGTGTTTTATTACGGTTTTCTATTAAATACTTAAACAGTTTAAATTCTTTCGGGGACAGGTCGACATTCTTTCCGCTCTTATATACCTCATATTTTTCAAGATCTATTTTTAGATCACGAATTTCAATATAGGTATCATTCATGATTCCTTTATAACTTTCCCTCCTTACTAAAGCGCGAATACGGCTAACCAATTCTTTAAAGGAAAAAGGTTTGACCAAATAATCATCTGCTCCACTTTCCAGTGCTTCAACTTTGTCTTCAACCTCACCAAGTGCACTTAAAATCAATATCGGAATATGATTTTTCCGATAACGTATCATCTTTGTCAGTTGAATACCATCTATTCCAGGAAGCATAATATCGAGTATAATAACATCAAGTGAATCGGTATTGATCCAATCCTTGGCTGCTTCGGCAGACTCCACCAGAATAACCTGGTAGCCCATTTCTTCCAGGCCTTTCACCACAAAGCTACTAATACGACGATCGTCTTCTACCAAAAGTATCTGCATAAATTAATCAATTAACCCAATACTGGAATTCTTATATATCCTTCCCCAGCTTGATTACCTCCCCACTTCATTACAAGTATACGAATTTACCAATTAAACATACGAGACACTCCTCATGATCCAACTTATTCTTGTTTCCAGCTAACATAATTAATAACCTATTGTGCAACTATTTAACACAACCTGATCTTATTTTTTAAAAAAAAAATTGCAAGTGTGTACAAAATACACTATCTTTGTTTCATCATAATTTAGGTTTATAATTGGTTATTGAAGGTTTTCATTCTCCCCGTTTGAAAACCTTTTTTTTATCTATTTTTCAAGATCACAAAAAACTACTCATCCAGCACTATTGTTGATCAAATCTAGCATCAAAAGATTCCTCCTAAGCAGCATTAAATGACCACGCAGGAAAATGAAACAAAGACTAAAGTTGCTTCAGAAATTCAAGATACAGTGGCACACTTTGCTCGATCCATTCATCTGACGCATTTCGTTCGATACCATAAAAAGCAAAAAGAGGTCTGTATGTAGCTTTAACGTAATCAAATGTAATCTCAAATGGACTTGTCAATTGATCCAAAGTGTATTTATATTTGCCGTTTTGACTGTATTCCTGTTCGTCAACGCCGACCGAAATGGCTAATGCAATTTTCTTTCCGGCCATTTTATAGCCACTTGATTTTCCATACGCCCATCCATAGCTTAAAACTTCATCCAGCCATTTTTTGAAAAGCGGAGGACAATTGAACCAGTAAAGCGGAAATTGAAATACAATTTTGTCATATTTTTCAATCAACCGCTGCTCTGCCAGGACATCCAGTTTTTCATCCGGATATTTTTCATACAATTGATGGACTTCATAACGTTCGGGATACTTTTCAAATTCTGCAACCCATCTTTTATTAATGACCGATTCTTTGATAGTCGGATGTATGACAATAATTAATGTTTTCATTACGGTATATTACTTTATTGTGTAACAAAAATAAGCACATATTCCTTAATTTGGGGATGAGTATCCCAATGTTCGGTACTATAAAAAATGTATGTAATGACAAAAATCAAAGAAAATTCCACTAATTTGGCCAATAAACGTATCCTGGAGAACGATTGTCCAGAAATACTTGCCGTAAACATCATAGGCGGGCAATGGCGTTTGGCCATTTGTTGTTATTTAATAAATGGTAGCCTGCGCTATGGAGAGATTAAGAAGTGTCTTCCCCATATTACCGAACGTATGCTGACCTTACAATTGCGAAAGCTGGAAGAATACGGTGTGGTTCAGCGCACAGTTTACGCTGAGGTTCCGCCACGGGTCACGTATACACTGACAGCCTTAGGTCATGAGCTGGCACCTATTATCCACGAATTGGGAAAATGGGGTAAAAAGTTAAAATCGGAACGATCAGCAGCGGGTATTTAGTCCTTTACTTATGGTTAAGACAACGTACCGTGACGAGCAATTGCCCGATATGCCGTTGCGCATGTTCAGCAGCATGAAATAACAAACCGATCAGGGTAGTAGGGATACGTTTTCTTCCAAGAAAACGGGTTTCAGTCAATGTATTTGGGACAATCAATGCCAGCTGGGTCAGAGCCCGATCGATCTGTACATGAAGTTGTTCAAGTAATAAAGAAGAATTTATGTTGTAGTCTATTCGTCCTTCCTTATCTAAATCATCAAACTGTTGAGCTGATAGTGATTTACCATCGGCATAAGTAAACATGCGATCAATCACTCCACTGATATGCTGCAGATGAAACCCTATACTGGCATTGCCATACGGTCTCTCCCATAACTGCTCCACGGCAAGGTTCTGAACATACTTATTAGCATCTTCTTCCACCTGAAGAAGTGCATGAGCCACAGGCTGTAACAGATCAGGTATCCCGCTAACCGGCCCCCGCATCCATACTTCAAGATTTTCCATATTTCTATTTACTTTAAAGTTGTACCTCACCTCAGCCAATCGCTGTGTTAACTTCCATCAATTTATCTTAAAATAAATTTGCATAGTGTAAAAAATACACATATATTTGTGCTATCATAATTTAGGTTTATAATTGGTTATTGAAGGTTTTCATTCTCCCCGTTTGAAAACCTTTTTTTATTTATTCATTTTGACTCTCCCTTAATCTGTCGATCAGCTATTAAACTAATCCGCGCCCCTTCCAATGGTAAGAAATTCTTACTATCACATTATTTATAGCAATATACATATAACAAAAACAGCAGTATCTATCATTGATATAAAAAATAAATGATAGAAAGCTACATAAATATAAAGAGAGATGCATTCATCTCTCTTTATATAATTCAGTGCAGATCATGCCCACAAAGATTGCCTTACATCTTGTAATACTGTTCCCATCCTCTAGCTGGAGGAGGTCCAGCCAATAGTGCATTGGCGAACTTGTCATTGACAATCTCCTTTTTCTCGGGATCAAAAATCAACTTCGAATTTAAGCGCTGGGCAATGACTCCCAAACAAAATACCTGACTCAGGGGGCCGGCTATTTCAAAAGCAGATCTTGTTTTTTCCTCACCTTTACAAGTCTTCAGGAAGTTGGCAAAATGATTTGAAGGTGACTGCGGCACTTCAGGAAGACGGGACTCCAGTTCTTTAGCTTTGGCTTCTGGAATAATCTGTAAGGTACTTCCATGCGACCCACCTTTGAACGTCAGCTCTTTTCCATAAATAATTTTACCGGGATTCAATTTTGCAGGTTCAAGCTTACCGGTACTTGGTGCAGGAATATTAGGATCCAGTCCCGAAATACCATAGCCTTCGGGGATAGGAGGTAAGTTATCCAATCCGTCGTACCAATTAATGTCTACAGCTGGCATTTTCCTGCGTTTGGGAAAATGGAACTTTAGTGTAGAAGACATCGGAAAAAAATAAGAGTTATGCCCATCAAGTTTCACTGCAGCTATTTCCGTCGGTAGCCCCAGTTCCAGAAACTCATGCGCAGTATCTAAGATATGCGCTCCCCAGTCTCCTAGTGCCCCCATACCGAAATCGTACCAGCAGCGCCATTGCCCGTTCACAAAATCTTTATTGTAATTATGACCTATGGTCTGCATCTGCCACAGATCCCAGTCCAAAGTTTCTGGCGTCATTTCTGCTGCCGGAAAACCTTTCATATTCACATCCCAGCCATGCCACCTACGTGGCATGTTCATATGGGCATCAATACGGCTTATATCTTTAATGATACCGGCATCCTTCCAAGTCTTGAACTGAAAATAATTTCCCTCAGAATGCCCTTGGTTTCCCATCTGAGTAGCGAGTTTAGGATTTTTCTTAGCCTTATTTGCCATCAGTTCAACTTCCAGAAAAGTTCTTGCCATTGGCTTTTCCACATACACGTGTTTGCCCAAATCCAAAGCCAGCATCGTAATGGCGAAATGTGAAAAATCAGGCGTACCAACACTCACTGCGTCAATCTGATTAGCCATTTTATCAAACATCACTCTAAAATCTTTGAACTTTGGGGCATCCGGAAACATGCCCAAAATCTCCTGCGTATGTTTAGCTCCGAGATCTACATCACAGAGTGCAACAATATTACAAAGCCCCGTTTTATAAAGTTCCTTGATAATCTCAGCAGCCCTATTCCCCAAACCTACACATGCTAAGTTAACTCGTTCGTTCGGTTTCGCCAGATTGACATTCCCCAGTACACTATTTGATAACATCACTGCACCGGCAGCCATCACAGATTGTTTAACAAAGCTCCGGCGAGATAAATAATGATTCATACAAAATGATTATTTTAAGGGCACTCAGGCCCGATTTACTTTCTAATGATCATATCAACTATTCATGTCCGGCAGTTTCTCCAACAACATGAACATGCTATATGCTCCGATTAATTAGGTGTATTAATTTTTATACTGCGAAATGAAACGCGATCGCCATGATCCTGCAATAGGATAAATCCTTCGTTGGCTTCACCAAAATTTTCCCAGTCCTTATATTTACTGATCGCCACAAGGTCTTTAAACTCCTTCGAGCCCCGCTCATAAGTCAACATTTTGATACCATTCAAATAATGTTCCACCTTATTATCTGCTGTAACGACAACTCTTCCCCTGTTCCATTCACCAATCGGTCTACGTGCACGCTGGTCTCTATTGGAAGTGATCAGGTCATAAAGCGATGATAAGGTACGGTTACCATCTCGCCCCAGCTTTGCATCAGGATGCAAAGCATCATCAAGCACCTGATACTCCAAACCAATAGCTGATCCTTTTGACTTTTCCTTCAAAGTCACAAAATATTTGACCCCACTGTTTGCTCCAGGGCTTAGCTTAAACTCAAATGACAGATCAAACACGGCATATTTGTCCTTGGTCACAATATCACCACCATTCGTAGACTCCCCACCATCCGATTTCAGCACCGTCAATTGACCATCTTTAACCTCCCAGCCGTGATCTGGAAACTTATCGCCATGGATACTACGCCAGCCATTGGTACTTTTTCCATCAAATAAAAGTTTGATCCCTTTTTGTTTTTCGGCATCCGCTACATCATTCGGTTTCAGGTTGACAATATACAGGTCCTTAGGAAACCCCTTGGGAGTAAGGTCTGTCGTTTTTATCTTCACATTTTTGAAATATACCTTTTTACCATCCAATTCAGCAGGAATACTGTGCACCTGTAAACCGATAAATCCTGTCCGATCGATGGTGTCTACCACATAAGCTACTGGGATATCATTTACCCAAGTCCGCAATTCATCACCGATTGCCTCAATCCGGATATGATTATACGCTTCTGGCTTATAGGCTTTTTTAGCATTTTCATTTAAGTCAAGAGGATAAAGCCATCCACGACGGGCTTCATCATATATTCCCCCAGTCCAGGCCCTTGAAGAGGGATCTATTTCAACCTGCCGCCCATACACTCGACCACGGCCATCATTGGCATTCGGATCAAGGTGGCTACGTGTCTGAACGCCCGAATTTGTTTGATCTCCCTCGAGCTTAATATCCAGCTCCAATATAAAATCACCATATTCCTTTTCTGTAATTAAAAATGAATTAGGGGTTCCTTTTGTCATTCGACCCACGATCGCATCTCCCTCGATCGTATAAGGAGCTTTACCGCCAACGGATTTCCAACCATTTAACGTCTTTCCATCAAAAAGATTTACCCAACCTTTTTCAGATCCCTTATCCATTTGTGCATGCGACAAAAAGGCATTTCCCATCATCGCTGCCATCAAGACAGATTTAAATAATGTGTTTCTTTTCATTGTAATAATTTACTTCATGGGCTTGCGCGCCCGGTTTATTTATTTATCATTGGTTTTTCGCTTATGGGCTGCAATTCCTTCCAAAAGCAAACTGCCCCCTATAAAGCAATCTTTTTTAGCTGATGCAATTGACAGCTGGAGTTTTTACTTCTATCGATCCTTATCCCACCGACTTAATAGAACAATATATTAATTAATATAAGGGAAATGAATCAAACGACACGATTTATTTACGAAAACGTTTGAAAACCGGGCCCATTATTTATTCGCTATCGGTAATGGTTTTTGATTTCTCTCCGCTCCCGGATAACCAACATTTTGATTAATAACTCCCTTTAGGTTACTGTTTATTGCCTTTGCTGGCACGGGCCATAAGATGTGATGCACACTGATTTTATATTCTGCCCATTTATGTTTCACCCCTTTGTTATAGAAGTTACTTTTAGAGACCACTCTATCATACCAAAAGTTCACCCCTACCTGTTTAATATTGGAATTTGTTCCTCCCGGACCACTGATCGCATTGAGATTATAAATACGTCCACCAAAGATTTCACAAGGTTTCTTGCTCTTGGCAAAGGTATACGCGATCCTAACAAGCTCAATATGCCTATTTTCTTCATAATATAGTTCCCGTGCCCGTTCATCCAGAATTTCACCGATATTGATTTCCTCTGCCGTCAACAAAGAGGCTCCCGCCCGCTGTCTCACTTCATTGATGGCCATGGCCGCCTGTCCAAGGTCGTTTTTCCAATAATAGCTTTCAGCCAACATTAGGTAAACCTCTGCCGACCGATAAATATACCAGGGCGTCTCGCCGCCCTCCCATTGTGTCTGCAAGGGATCAGGTACGAACAACTTATATTGCGGCCATGAAAACCAAAGCCGGATTGAATCTTCGACGCTCATCCCTGCAGGTTTGACTAGGTTTTTGCCATACCATGGGCTTCCACTACTCTTTAAACTGGGCTCATTATACTTCAGGTCTTCCATCCTTTTCCAGCTGTCATGATTGAGTATTCCCCTTAAGTCATTATCCTCCTTACCTTTTCTCCAGATCTGATTACTGAAGTACCATGTTGGACGCAACCGCCCTATTCCACGTCCATAATTTTTATTGAGGTCAAAAGAAGGATCTACCTCATTAGGAGCCAGTATGATACTGGTACCTGTCTTCCCGTCCGGTGTCTTGATTCCACCGTTATTCCAAAAAGGAACTCCATTTCGCATGGTTCTGATTCGGTCTGATCCATCTACACCCGGAAAGGAAACCACATACATCAACCCTTCGGTATTCGCTCCATCCAGTTTTGCTTCCACACTATGGAGATCAAACATCAGGTTGGTGTTGGGTCTTGTCTTATTCGAGGTAAACCTTTCTTTCATCAATGGATGTATGGCCACAATCTCCTTTCCTATCGCTATCGCCCGATCAAAATCCAGCAAGGACATACATACTTTCATCAGCAGTACACCACAAGCAGACTTTGAGGTCCGTCCCCGGTCTACTTTTTCAGGCACCCATTGATAAGCAAATTCTAGATCTGCCCGTAATTTCTCCAAAATGCTCCAGCGATCATTACTGTAAAAATCATATTTTGGCTCATTGATCTCTTTATCTATAAAAGGAACATCTCCAAACTGATGCACTAATTTAAAATAGCGGTAAGCCCGTTGAAAATAGGCCGTGCCCAGTATGGCATTCTTTTCATTCTCATCCTTAAAAGTTCCCTTATCTATTCTGGAAATAATCAAGTTGGCATATTTTATCCCCTTATATCCCTCATCCCAATACCAGCCTACTTTTGTTCGATCCGTACTATTGAGATCTGCATCAGGCAGCAGGGCAATATCCATATCCATCTGGGGGCCAGCTTTATCGGTAGTCCCTTCAACAGCAACTTCAGATTGGATGATTTCCGTCAATATAGGGGCCCCATCACCAAAAAATTCATGCCGCATATTCCGTTCACAGGCAGTCAATGCAGCATACATTCCCTGGGCATCCGCCAGTGCTACATCAGGCTCATAAAAAGATAATGGTTTGGGCTTAAGCCAATCTTTACTACAGGAAGAAGTGAACCCGGCAAGCGTACTTATAGATAACAAGAGTATAATTTTCTTTTTCAATTCCATGACTAAACGATTAAAGAGTAAGGTTTAAACTTAAATTATAGGTTCTGGGGGTTGGATCTTCCTTGGCTGGTATATTATCTGACCGCCAGCTTCTTTCCGGATCACCAAATTTCCAGTCTTTGGTCCAATAAGCGACATTTCGAACAGAGGCCGAAACACGCAATTGCCGTATTTTAAGCGCTTCCAAAATCGATTGCGGCAGGTTGTAGGACAGCGCAATATTTTCCAGTCGGATAAAGGACATGTCCGCGTAGTTGGTTCCATTGTTTTTGGATCCAATACGGGCATAATCATCAATGGGATTTTCAGGGGTCCACCGTGGAAGGGCATAATCCGTACTTCGGTCCGCAAAATTAGTATTGTTTGCCGCACGGTTAAATGCTGCGAACTGCCCCCAATTGGAATAAAAAAAGAATGAAAAACTAAGGTCTTTATACCGCAGCTCATTACGCAACGACCATCTAAAACGTGGTGTGGTATACCCCTGAAAAACACGGTCACTATTTGTCAATACCCCATCTCTGTCTTGATCAATATATTTAAAATCTCCAGGCTGGTTACCATATTGTGCGGCCATTTCTTCCTCACCCAATTGCCAGATTCCATCACGCCGATAGTCCCAAATCCGGTCGGGGTCCTCACCGATAAACCATCTGTTATTGATATCATCCGCCTCCTTTTGACCTATGACATTGCCTGCAGCATCCTTAATATCAACCATATCACCGTAAAGTTTGACTATCCTTCTCCGGTTAAGCATAAAAACTGCTGTTGCATTCCAGTTAAAATCCCCTCGATTGATGATATTGCCGTTCAATGTAATATCAAACCCTTTATTGGACAATTCACCCAGATTGGCTGCAACATTATTAAACCCGATAATACTGGGCAGTTCCCGGTCTACCAATAAATCATGTGTTGTTGCTGTATAAAAGTCTAGTGCACCAGTCAATTTTCCTTTAAAAACCGAGAAATCCAATCCAATATTGTAGGAGCTTTTACTTTCCCACTTTAACCCTAAGTTGGCCATTCTATTGACATAGAGCTGAGAAGAAAGGTAAACATTTCCACTGGCATCAATGTAGGGATGTAAACCTGAAGTCATATCAGAAAGAGCTTCATAAATCTCAATATCACGGTTACCATTTTTCCCCCACGATAGACGAAGTTTACCATAGTCAAGCCATGCCTTTGATTTCTGCATAAAATCCTCTGCAGTAAAATCCCAGGCAAATGCCAAAGCCGGAAAAGTTGCTCTCGGATTCTGTGCTCCAAAAGCGGAATAGCCATCTCTTCGTATGGAAGCCGTTAGCATGTAACGGTCTTTCAAGGAGTAGAATAAACGCCCCATCAACGCATCCCCCGTCCGATAAGTATCCTCGCTTTCGTTCAGAGGAATGGTACCGGCCTGCAAACGATGCCAGCCCAGTACATCAGAAGGAACATATTGAGAAGAGCTGGCCTTCGTTTTCCAATACTGCCCTTTCTCAGCATTCTGCAACAAGGTCACTTCAACATTGTGGACATCAAATCTTTTTTTCCAACGTAGCACATTATCTAGCTGCCAATTGTAGGTTTTTTCAAAAGTCCGTTCACTACTCCCCCCTTTTGCCTTCCATTCAGGATTTTTGGATGATTCATGTTTATAATATTCACGCCAGATAAAGGAAGGTGTAAAATTGGATTGCAGTTCAATACCAAAAGGTAACGTTACAACTCCGTACAAACTCGAATTCAAGGTGTTGTAATGATCCTTTACATCCCGGAATTGATTATCAAAAAATGGATTGACAGGGGTAACATCTCCTGTTGGCAATCGTTGAAAAGGACTACTGGGATCGTCTATATTATTTGATCCATAAGGCGATATTACGGCGGATTGCCTCCAATCCGCTTTTAGAAAACCTTCATTTCTAACGGCAAAATTGGTATTGGCCCCCACTTTGAGATAGGGTGTAATTCTCGTCTCCAGATTTAGCCTTGTCCGGAAATTCCGGAATCTATTTCCCGTCACTACCCCCTCCCGGTCTACATGATTTAAGGAAAAATAGTAGTTAGAGGATTCATTACTATTGGATACAGCAATGGAATAATCCTGCTGTATACCTTTCTGAAATACCAGATCTTGCCAATCTGTGATCCTATTGTTCAGGTAATTTTCAATTTCAGGTGTCTTCAGTTCCAGCCTGGAAAGCCATGTTCTGACCAATTGATCTTCAGTCACGTTGTCAACCGGATCTTTTTGGTCGTAATTGAACCAGTCTAACTGACTTACCCCACTAAGCTTCCTGGGGTCCACAAACATCTCTGGATGTTCTTGAAGATAATCATCGGTTCGCCGTCCCACCTCAAAGTCGTAGCGGTAATTCAGAAATTCGCCGGCATTCATCACAGGTGGCATCCCTGCAGTTTCAACCATACCGAAATTGCCATTGAATGTAATCGTAGGCTTCCCTCTTTTCCCACGTTTTGTTGTAATCAATATCACACCATTTGCAGCTTTGGCACCATAAACAGCTGTAGCGCTTGCATCCTTCAAAATGTCGATCGACTGAATATCATTGGGATTTATATCAGCAAAACTGCCATCGAAAATAACACCATCCACAACATTCAACGGACTGCTTCCTGCTTTTAATGTCCCCTTCCCGCGCACAGTGAGATCCGCATCACCTTTGGCCGAATTCCCCTGACCGATCACCAGACCAGCCGCATTCCCCCTTAACAGATCCTGAACTGACCGTGGGGCTTCCTTTTCCAATTTTTCTGCCTGTACAGAAGCAACAGCCCCAGTCACATCTTTACGCTTGGCCGTTCCATAGCCGATCACAACCACTTCATCCAGATTTTCAGTAGCGGCAACTAAAGTAACCTGTACCGCTCTCCCACTTTGTACCTCAAGCTCCTTGGGCAAAAAGCCTGTATGTGTAAAAGATAAAGTAACTTTAGGAAGGTTATCCTGTACTTTTAGGCTAAAATGTCCTTTGCTGTCTGTTACCGTCCCTATGGAAGTCCCTTTGACCGAGACACTCACCTTTTCCAGAAAACTCCCATCTTCTGAGGTGACAATGCCCTTCAATTCAAGCTGATGCTCTTGTGCATATACCCTTTCAGCACATAATATGAAGCCCCAACAGCAGAACAAAAGAAAATAAAGTAAACAATTAGATTTTCTCATAAATTACGATTTATTGATTAAAAAACAATATTAAACTAAAAGAGGAAGAAAAAAACTCTTATTAGCGCTTAATATCAATTGGTTATTATTTAATTAACGCAAAACAATAGTATTAATTAATAACATTCAATAAAACGATTTTAAATTATTTATTTACGAAAACGTTTGAAAACTCAAATTGAGGGATAAAACAGTGTACTCAAGGATCACAATGCAACAACTAAAGCGATAAAATTCAATTCAAAACTTGGCTATAATTTTACTAAAAAAGAACACACAAAAAACATAACTACCAATAAATCAATAAAATAAAATTGAGACAAAAAAGCAGTTTTTTGAGACAAATAGTTACTTTATCTTCTTATTTTTTTCCGAAATTTATAAGGAAAAGAGCTTAAACACCAAGGTATAAACAAAGAACTTAATTATCCTATAAAAATAATTAAAACACAAAAAAAGAAATAAAAATCACTACCCAAGCGCTAATATGTTTTTGAACACAGCAATTTCACACACTTCCTTTACATCCACTTCATGTCTGATATAGCCGTAAGCTAAAAACCGACCTGAGCTATCAGTCAATTGACAGGTTAAACCTGAAAATTTGAAGGTTGCCATTCAAACAGCTTTAGATGCTTGTTGAGCTTTATTTAAAAATTAAAAAAAAATTATAAAAAAAGTTTTAGATAGTGTACAAAAAACACTATATTTGCACCATCATAATTTAGGTTTATAATTGGTTATTTAAGGTTTTCATTCTCCCCGTTTGAAAACCTTTTTTTATTTCGTCTGACCATCTTTCTTTTCAATCTCCACTACCACATTCTCCTCGGAAAGCCCACTTCCACGGGATCTCAAACCTATTACACGGTCTATTTGTAACATTTTGGAAAATAAAATAAAAACAATCAGTAAAAAATTTGGAGAATACGAAAATTATACACAACTTTAAAGCACAACGCCGGCTCTAAACAGGATTAAAAATATACAAAGGAAATTTTTTATTTTAAAACGACGATTTTATCTTAGAACGTCTCTTCGGTACAATCAAAGCTTAGTTTTTTTACAAGAAACTTTACTTAACGCATAATAGTAGTATTTAAAATATGACACCCAACCCCATTAAAGTCTATACAGTGGTTTCCAAAGAGGTCAAAGAAGATCCAGATTTATTCACCAACTTGGAAGGTGTTTTTTCTACCTACGAAAAAGCACAGGAATATATCGACCATTTTTTTGGTAGTGCTAAGTATGGTTATCGTACAATTGTCCCTACTTTTCTGGATCCTTTTCAAGATGAAATTCAAAATAATAATTCTTATTATAGCATTTCTTCTCAACTGATCGACAAACAGCTGGAAGTCGAAATTTGTAGAACTTCGTTTGCCGTAGTCCTTTCCGAAGTTGAGCAATTACGTATAGATCCAGCTTCTTTAGATAAGCCACTTGAACTCAACCTGCATTGCTTTGCCCCCTCTGAGGCAAAGGCAATGGAAAAATTCAATAATTTGGTCGCTTCCTACGCCAAAGAGCATGATCTTCACTTTCAAATTGTCCCTTATCGCATTACAGATTCTGACCAATGTTATTAGTCGATTAGTTTCTTACGAATCTCACTCAAGTATTCTGGGGTAAAACCCAAAAAAGAAGCGATAAGATACTGTGGAACGCGTTGTACAAATTCAGGATATTTACGGGATAGATCACGATAAAACTCTTCCTTGGATAACGAAAAAAGATATTTTACCCGCATTTGGGCAGCAGCATATGCACGTTGATAAACATACCGGAAATAACGTTCCATAACCGGAAATTCCATCAGTAATTTTTCTTGATTTTCCTGACTGATATAAAGTAAGTCTGTTTTCTCAACGGCTTGTATGTAGAATGAGGTAACAAGCTTATGTTCATAAGCTATATTATCGGTAAGCCACCAGTTTTCAATCGCAAACTCAGTCGTTTGTTCCACGCCCTTCTCATTGACAAAGAATTTTCGTAGTATTCCGTTCAGGACAAAGTAGTGATATCGGCAGATTTGCCCCTCCTCCAGTAAGTTTTCCTTTTTTGCTACCGAGGTTGTCTTAAAATATTTAAGTATCCCTTCGAAAGCAGCTTCGTCGATTACTATAAATTTTGCTAAATGTGCTTTGAATATTTCCAACACTGATTAATTATTGTTATCCCCACCAATTTAATAGTTTCACCAAATAACGCCCTAGTCGGTCTGACGGTTTATCCAAAGGTCCCTCTTATTCCCCTGCATAAAGTTAATCATTTAATTTTTCAAAATATGGCAGACGTGTAATGGGGACATCTATTGTAATTACCTTACCACCACGATGTAGCTTACCAAGATCATCCTTCCATTTTCCTTTGGGCAGCAGTACCTGTCTTTTATCTTCTGCTGTCACGACTGGAGCAACCAAAAATCGATCGCCCAACATAAACTGGTCTTTACAGCGTACCAGCCCCTCATTTGGAAATTCATATTCCATGGCTCTCACGATGGGTTCGCCACTTTTGCTCGACTTATTGGCGAGTTCCAAAATATAGGATCCAAACCTTTCATGGAGCAGGGCCGCGTCACGTGCCGCCTGAAGATGTTTGCTGTCCAAAATTCGCCATGGTGCGACCGAAAACTGCATCATTGGCATAAGCGCATGAACCTGCGCAGATCTTACGATCAATTTTTGATCGAATTGATCATTCTTTAGGTTTAAAAATGCAGCAAACTGACCGCCACCGATCATGTCCGGACAGGTATAAGCATAGCCCAGTAAGCCCGCCGCAATCATATCGGGTATCAACATCTGGACCGCATTCCACGAATAGTCCTTATCTCCTAATCGCTGCACCAAAGGCTGTCCTCCCATTTTCCAGCCGGCACGATATTCATTTACGGGAAACTCAAGTCCAATGCTGGCCCAGGCCATTGTATGATCCACCGCAATTGCGGCTTGATCATAACTATCGATTTTTTGAGGATCATAAAACTGATTGTCCCCCGCATCAAATTTAAACCCATCGATTCCGGTTTCCTGTTGTAGCCTTTTCAGCTTGGCCACAAAGTGATCCCGGGCGGCTGGATTGGTCATATCATAACAAGCACTCTTACCATTCCACCAAGAGATTATTGCTGGCGATTGTTGGCCTTTTTCTTTTAAAAGATAACCTTTCGCCTGTAGGTCCCGATATTCCTGACTGTCTGCACTCACAAATGGGCAGACCCAGAGCATCACTTTGAAGCCCAGGTTATGCAACGTGTCAACCATCCCCTTTGGATCACTGAATTTTTCAGGTCTGAAATCAAAGTTGCCGTAATATTTCTGCCAATTGTCATCGATCATCAGCACTCCAGTCGGAAAGTCATTATCCACAATGGCCTGCGCATATTTCAGTATATCCTGTTGATTTTGGTTATACATCAGCTCAATCCAAGTATTATACTGTGGCCGCGAAAAAAATAATGGGTCCGGGACTATACCTGAAGGAGGAAAATAGGTTTTACTTGCTGCTAGAAAAGCACTTTTTAAATTTACACCTGCCTGCTGAACTTTTAACGCATGATCTTCCGATGTGAAATGGATCACATGGTCTTTAACTTCAAATACAAATGGACGATCGCTCCATAGAAAGCGTCCTTTGTCTGATAATAAAAGTGGAACAACCTGATTATTGAGATTCTGACGGGATAGATCAAACGGCGGGTTAGGTTTTACAAAAGGCATCGCAGACCCTAATCCTACTGCCCCACCCCACCAATGTTCTCCAGCTTTTATTTCAATTGTCGAATTCAATTGATGTTGCGCCGATGCTGCACCCATCAAACCCAACGACAGTATAGCTACAGCAAGAATAGATTTCAAATGCATCATTAAAAAGTTAATTTAAATCATTGAGAAAAAAATAGCGTACCCCGGCATAGATCATTCATCGGATAGCTGTATGCTGGTACACTACAAATATAATATTTGAATCCATGACAAGCGATATTTCAGCATGACAAAAAAAAATCAGCCCATCACTCGACAATGGGCTGATTTTTTTCCATTAAAATAATTTAACAGAATGATCAGAAAACATCCTTTTATAAATATAACGTAGCAAGTACTCTTTTCGTATAAATACCGATGTAACAGTTGCTAGCCATCTTTTAGCATGACAATAACATTTCGTTCGCACTGTTTTTATCGATCGACCAGCACTTTCACCGATTCACCATTTTCATCCACTGATTCTGTTTTTGTCTTAAATAGCTGATACCATTTTTTAAACGTACCGACAAAAACAAGCAGCATCAGGAACATGGCCAGCACGGCCAGTACGGCCAGCAAAACCTGTCCATTGGGCAAGTAGATATCCATTACCTGGAGATAGCCCGCCCAAAAGGTAATACCTGCCATAAAAACGCCCGGAATTGCAGTACAGAGGGCGTATCTTCCCCTATCCATACGAATTAGCATGGTGGTGCAAACAATCAGTCCGCAAGCTGCCAGCAATTGGTTACTTATGCCAAATAAAGGCCATATACTACTTACGTTACCTGTAAAAACCAGATAGCCCCAAGAAAAAGTAAAAAGCGCACTACAGAGCCAAACACCTGGTTTCCAGTCTTTGTCTTTAAATGATGGCATGATATGACCTAGCATTTCCTGTAGAAAAAATCGTCCCACACGTGTACCTGCATCAATAGCTGTCAGAATAAAAACAGCTTCAAACATAATCGCAAAGTTATACCAGTAAGCCATTACATCGTCCATAAAAGGCACTTTATCAAATATATGCGCCATTCCTACAGCCAAAGAAACTGCACCTCCAGTACGGCCATGCAGATCAACTCCAATACGATCGATAAAATGCTGTAGATCCACTGCGTGCCATTGCGGATGCTGTGCCAAAAACTGTGCATAGTCTTTTGCAGGGGTATTGATTGCGAAATAATCTCCAGGCATCAGGGTACAGGCCGCAATTAAAGCCATCAAAGCCACAAACCCTTCCACTAGCATGGCACCATAGCCTACAAATAGGATTTCCTGTTCTGTTCCCAACATTTTAGGCGTTGTCCCCGTAGCAATGATCGCATGAAATCCTGAAATGGCCCCACAAGCGATGACAATAAAAATAAAAGGAAGCACCGGGCCGCCAATCACAGGGCCACCACCATGAATAAAATTGGTCAATGCAGGCATTTGAATACCCGGATGAACAAATACTATCCCCACAGCCAACATCAGTATGGTCCCAATTTTAAGATAAGTGGAGAGATAATCACGCGGTACCAGAAGCAACCACACTGGCAATACAGAAGCAAAGAAACCATATACAGCTATCGCGACAGATATGCTTTTCACATCCCAGTCAAATAGATTATGAATTATCGGAATGTTCATCAAATGTTGACCGGCAACAATACCAACGATCAGCAAAACTCCTCCAAGTATACTAGCTAAGGTCACTGAACCTTCCCGATAGCGCATCAGCAAACCCATAAATATTGCAATGGGCATGGTTAAGATAATCGTAAACAGCGACCAAGGAGCTTCATGCATGGCACTGATGCATGCCAATGATAGTCCTGCCAAGGTCAAAATCAGAATAAACAAAACAGCAACCCCCGCGATTCCACCTACTGCAGGTCCAATTTCCTTGGCAGCGATCGTTGCAAGGCTCTGTCCCTTATGTCGGACAGAGGCAAAGAGAACAACCATATCGTGTACACCGCCCCCCAGTACGCAGCCGATCAAGATCCATAAGGCACCTGGAAGGTAGCCAAATTGGGCTGCCAATACTGGTCCCACCAGTGGTCCTGCTGCTGCAATGGCAGCGAAATGGTGCCCGAATAAAACTTTCCGGTCCGTCTTTACATAGTCATGCCCGTCGGCAAACTCTACAGCTGGAGTCTTTATTGCATTATTCAGGCGAAGCACTTTCTTGGCCATGAAAATACCATATAAACGATAAGCGATCGCAAAAATCAACATCGATACAAAGATTAGGGTCAGGGCATTCATGTTATTCAAGTCCATCAGTTTTAATATGAAAAATATTACTTCTAAATTATTACTTTATCCCCAAAATTTGTCCCGATGCCACTAAATGCTTGCTCAACAGATCATAGTCAACATGTTGAACAATTCCGTCATGATCAATCGCCAAGCAAGCAGCCCAACCCGCACTTTGTCCCAGGACCATAAATACGGGTTCCATCCGGATCGACCCAAAGGCAATATGCGAACTTGATACACATACAGGCACTAATAGATTCGTACACTCTTGTTCTCTGGGTACAATCGATCCATAAGCAATAGCATATGGCCGTGGCACGTGCACACCGATATCGCCTTCATTTTGCACAAAGCCCTCTTGTGTAACATAACGTTGAACATGATGTGAATCCAGCGTATAAGATCCCATACCTATTGGATCCTCCACCATTCGGTTACCTAAGATATTATGCTCCGTTGTTACATATTGTCCCAACATCCTTCTAGCTTCCCGAATATATAATTGGTAAGGCCAATGACCGTTATCCTTAAATTCATCTTTTGCCAGGCCCCACTCCGCCATTTTATTTCTTACATTGACTGGTACTGTTGGATCATTCCTCATAAAATAATACAATCCCATCTGATAATTCTTATGTGCTTCGACAATCGTTTTCCTTTCTTCATAACTTGCTTCGGGATAGCTATAATTCATGCCGATAAAATCCGTACTAAAAGGACCATGATTATTGGTGTCAGTTTTACGGTTGGGAATCCGATCAAATTTTTGAAAGGTCTCATCCCAGCCTTGTTTGTATAAGCGCTGTAACAATACATAGTTTTGTGGATTATAATCTTTCGGTTTTTGGAAATCGACCTGGTTCTCGTCAATATTACTTAAACACATGCGAAAACAATAGGCCTGTAACTTTTTGTCACCACTCCCATATGCTCCTGGAGGTTTATCAGAAACGCCAAATACCAACCCACTTTTCGGATCACCCTCAATCTGATATGGGCTAATCGGTAAAGCAAAATGATGTCGATGTTGAAAAACACCAGTTTGTACACCATTCCATTTTTCATCGTACTGCATATTGGATTCACGCCCAATGGTATAGCTGACATTGGCCAGTGCCATAAGATCACCTTCATAGGTAGCATCAATAAAAATTGATGCATGATAAGCTTTTCCGTCCCTTGTTTTAATGGATTTGATCTGTCCATGCTCCAACTGAATTCCCTGTTTACTTCGGTCCAAATAGGCTTCTCGTATAACTTCCAATTGATTGTCTTTCACCCATTCCTCAAAAATATTTTCGGCAACATGTGGTTCAAATATCCACATTGTCTTCTGGCTGCTATCCATGGCTACAGTTCCTTGTCCCCTGTTTCCAAATGAAGCTCTGCTTTGCCAATTCCAGCTCGAAGCTTTTTGGTAATGATCAAAGACATCTTGATAGAATTTTTTAGCCAGCCCACCGATAACGGTCTTGTCCCCGGTATCTGTAAATCCCAGGCCTCCTGAACTTAATCCGCCCAGATGTCGATCTGGAGATAACACAATGACTGATTTTCCGGCCTGTTTTATTTGAACTGCTGCCGTTAGAGCAGCTGGCGTCCCACCGTACACCAGCACATCCGTACTGCGCACCTCAGTCTGTGCCACAAGCTGATGAAAAGTAAACGACAGCAGCAAAAATCCTAGTTTAAATTTTAGCATAACATTAGTCTTGGTCAGAAATTGGCACCCACAATAGCGCATTCGCCGCCAGTACTCCATTCGCATTGGGCCGAATTTCAACATAGGGTCTACTATTTCCATTTTCAAATTCATATTCACCCACTTCTACCCAGGTACTTGTGGTTTGTCCCTGAATACTAACTTCTTTGAAGTTGATATTTTTCTCTATAGAATTTTTCCCGGTATAAACTATAAATTTACCTGTAGCAGCACTTTCAGCTGTTCTCGGAAAATAACTATATAATTTATACTTTCCTGCAACGAAATCACTTCCTGCCGTAAATCGTGCAAAGGCATCCGCATCATTGGCAACCTCCTGATAACTCATTCCATACCCTTTCTTTGGAGATTTACGCCAACGGCCTTTCAGAACAACTTGATCCGGATTTTCTACCTGGATAATATAATCAGATTTACGGCCATCTGCTTTTGGATTTTCACGCAGTACTTGTTGGATACGCTTTATATCCACATCCTGTACAGGTAATTTTTTGTCGATAGCCTCGCATGCTGCTATCGCAGCCGATTGCCCCAATACCATAAAAACAGGTTCCATACGGATAGACCCAAAAGCGATGTGACTGGCAGAGAGACATACGGGGACCAGCAGATTATTGATCTCTTTTTTCTTTGGCACAATCGACCTATAGGAAATTGGGAAGGGTGAAAAGCCCCCCACTTCTACATTACCTTCATTTTTGACCATGCCATTCACGACCAAACGGTCACAGTTATGGGAGTCCATGGTATATGCCGCATATCCCACAGCATCGTTGATCACTTCAAGTCCCTGGCAATGCTTTTGTGTCATCACAAGATCACTGATCATCCGGCGTGCTTCACGGATATACAATTGAGGAGACCAATGATCAGTATCTGGATATTCATCTTTTGGATATCCCCATTTTTTAAATTCGGCGCGGATTGATTCAGGTACAGAAGCATCGTTCGCCACAAAATAAAGTAAGCCTTTGGTATATTCTTCATGCGCCTTGATAATCTCCTTTCTTTTAAAATAATCTGCTTCAGGGTAATCCCAATTCATTCCGATCATATCGGTGGAAAATCCATTCCTGTTATTGATGTCCGTTTTCCCATTAGGCATCAAGCTCCAGATAAATACATCCTGAATACTCTTCCATGGCTGAATTTCCTTTTGTCTTTTTAGAAGTTCATATCGAGCTGCATCATAATTTTCTGGCTTGGTGATCTCAATCCTATTTTCAGGTACATTTGTCAACGTGATTCTATAATTATAAGCTTGTACTTTAGCATCACCTGTCCCGTTTGCTTGAAGCGGCTGATCGTTGATACCCCATAAAAGACCACTTTTGGGATCCCCTTTTATGCGATAGGGATCTATACCGTCGGGAAATTGATGCCCTTTCAACAATTGCACACCATTGATTGTTTCACCGTAAGTTTCATTTGACTCCCGGCCAATGTGATAAGATACACCAGCCATGGCAAGAAGATCTCCCTCATAAGTACAGTCCATAAACATTTTGGCACTTACAAGTGTTTTACCACCATCCTTATGCTCACTCGGCATCAATGCGATTGTTTTTATTAATCGATTTTCTGTCTTGACATCGGTTAATCTATAACCAAGCATCTGTTTCACTTGCGTACGGAGGAGGTAGTTTTTAAAAATAGTTTCCGCAACCTTTGGTTCAAATATCCATTGCTCAAAACCACCGTAATATTTTCCAATTTTGCGGTAGAAATCCAAAGCAACACCAGTTACAACATATTTATTACCTATATCCGTCTGCCCAAGCCCGCCGGAACTTAACCCGCCCAATCGTTGACCTGGATCAATAAGCAGCACCGATTTACCCGCATTTGATGCGGTATAGGCAGCTATAACACCTGCGGATGTTGCCCCATAAATGCATAAGTCGACCTGTTTAGTCGCCTGGCCATAAGTCATGGGCAGAAACAGGACTAAGTTTATAAAAATCATTAAAAGCTTCTTCATCATCTATTTTGCTGGTTTAATAACCTGGGTTTTGTACTAGGTTTTTATTCGTTACTATTTCAATATTTGGAATCGGCCACAAATAATGTTTGCTTGCATCGAATTTACGAATTTCAATGATACGCATATCCTTCTGATTGGCAACCTTTTGATAATTCACATAACCATCTATATCAATCAGAGGCGCATTGGCAAGCAAGCCTTTGGGAACACGACCATATAAAGTCGAATTCATCAATTTGTCGGCAAGTTTCCAACGGCGCAGATCCACCAGACGGAATCCCTCATTGGCTAATTCAAATAACCTTTCTTTGCGAACAATTTCACGGAGTGCTACTTGTGTCTTTCCACGAGTTACTGCTGGCATATCCACTGTAGGTCGCTGTCTAATCATGTTAATTGCCTCATACACACTTTCGTCAATTTTATTGGATTCAATCATAGCTTCAGCATAGATCAATAACACCTCGGCATAACGGCATTGAATAATATTCAATTCTGACTCTGTCGTAAAATCCTTATCTTTCATATCCACATATTTTTTCCAACAATAGCCGGAAAATGTTGCATAGGCATTAATTGCATCCTGATTCTGAATACGGTTTGCTGTAGAGGTGTTGTAGCTATAATTCCAGCAGGACAGGCTATCTTTATTCGTTTCGAACTGAAATCCAAAAAATGTAGATCCAGGTAAGGCAATCGTATAACTTAAACGTGGATCGCGATTGACAAATGGCTGCTTCGGATCATAATCAGGCGATTTATCAATACTCAAGCCATCTCTACATAAATAACTATCAACGATTGATTGCGAGGGGATTTTATTAGAGGTTCCCTGTGCATTTCGTGACAAGAACCCGCGTGTGGCACTATGCGTCTTTGTTTTTTGCAACCTCAGATATTGAAACGCAAAAATAATCTCTTTAGAAGCCTCCCCGTCATAGGTAAACAAAGCGCCATAATCAGGGTGCAAACTGTAGACTTTGAGGTCCATCACTGCTTTTGCAGCAGCGGCTGCTTGTTCCCACCGCTCATTATTAAGTGCTGCCCTGGCACTTATTGCTAAGGCTGCTCCTTTGGTTGCTCTCCCCACATCTGCAGCACCGTAGCTCACTGGTAAAATTGCAGCAGCAGCATCCAGCTCCTTCAAAATGAAATCAGCTACCTCACTTTTGGAAGACTTTGGAATATTGGCTTCGGAAAGACTTACACTGGAAATCACCAAGGGTACTCCTCCAAAATAATCAATCAAATATTGATAGACATAGGCACGTATAAATTGAGCTTCAGCCTTATACCGCCGTTGTAAAGCTGCATCCATTTTTCCGTCCAATTTGTGGATATTGTCCAAAATGAAGTTACACTTCCCGATTACTTTATACGAATCCGTCCAGATATTTCGAATATATCCGTTATTACTGTCAAAATCACCCCGTCCCACCGCCTGCAAGTCTGAGGTATTTCGATCCCATCCAATATCAGTTGCATCATCAAGTGTTAAATTAATGGGCATATTATCCGTCGGATGAAATACCAGTGCGCTGTATAGTCCATTCACGACCAATGTAAGTTCTTCCTGATTCTTAAAATAACTTTCATCTGCGGGACCATCCAACGGAGATCGATCAAGGTATTTTTCACAAGCGCCCATCATGAACAATATTCCGATCAAGGCAATGCCCAAAGTAAGTCTATATAGAATTTTCATAAGTTCTAATATTTATAATGTAACATCTAAGCCAAAAGAATACACCTTAACCTGTGGATAAAAATTGCCATAGCCAACAGGTGCTTCCACATCGTAACCGTCCCAGAATTTATCCACACTGAATAAATTAGAGCCATTGACGAATACTCGAAGTCGGCTCAACCCCAATGATTTGATCCGATCCGTTTTAAAGGTATACCCCAATTGCAGGTTCTTTAAGCGTAGGTAAGCGGCATTTTTCATCCAGAACTGGGAAGCCTGCTGGTTGTTATTCTGCCCGAAAGCTAGACGAGGATACTTACTCTCGGTATGCTCAGGAGTCCATCGATCCTTATTGTCCTCACGTATTGTTCCACCAATAGCGCCAGTAGTTGTGAAAGGCTGAATACCAGCACCATACAGATAACCATCTGCTTTCCCTACCCCCTGTAACAAGAAGCTCAGATCAACTCCTTTAAAACTTAAATTGGCATTGAGCGAATAGGTATATCGCGGAATGGTACTTCCAATAATCACTTTATCAGACTCATTCACGACATCATCTCCATTTTGGTCCTGATATTTGAGATCTCCGGGAGCCAGTTCACCGAATTGTGTGGCATGCCCCTCAATTTCATCCACAGTTTGAAAATAACCATTCGAGATATATCCAAAAATAGAGTTAATGGGATAGCCCTCCCGGTTTACGGTCAGTCCAGTCTGATCGACACCGCGCATATCCAGCACTTTATTTTTCACGTCCGAGATATTAAAGTTAAAATGGTATCTAAAATTCCTGGCTGGATCACTCCGATATCCCAATGCGATCTCCCAACCCTTGTTTTCGACCACGCCTGCATTTTGATAAGGTTTATTTAACCCTATGATCAAGGGTATATCAAGCTGCAGAAGAATATCGCTCGTTTTTCTGTTATAAAAGTCGGCGGTAAAAGTCCATCTTTTAAATAAAGTAAGGTCAATGCCTATATTCTTCTCTTCAGTAGACTCCCACGTAATAGCAGGATTTGACATATCATTCAAGGCAGCTGTATTGACGATGGCATTACCCAGGGTATACGAACCAAGATTAAGCGAAGCTACGGCTGGATAAGTTCCGATATTTTGATTTCCGAGCCTGCCCCATGATGCCCGGACTTTACCTTCTGTTAACCAGGCTTTGGCGTTCGTTAAGAAATCCTCTTCAGAAAACCGCCAGCCGGCAGATGCCGAAGGAAAGAAGCCATAACGATTTCCTTTGGCAAAACGTGAGGAACCATCATAGCGGGCATTAAGTTCCAAAAGATACCGGTCATTGAACACGTAATTAATACGGGAAAAGATGGACTGGAGTGCCCAATCTGAGGCGCTTCCAGTAGCAGCCTGATTCAATGCCGATCCAGCATTCAACACCTCATATTCAGGAAGTACATAGGTATCCCTAAATCCTTGTGAGTAATCAATTTTGTAGTCCTCCCTAGAACCACCCACCAGCCATTTCAACTGATGTGGTCCAAAATCCTTATTTAAGGTCAGGGATGCACGAATATTATTAAAAAACTCCTGACTATTGTACTGTGTCAAAGCAGTTCTAACGGGCACTGAAAAGCTAGGGCTTCCATCAGGAAAATAAGATTGTACCGCTTTTCGGAAGTTCTTGTTCACTTGCGTTGCATATTTTGGTGCATAATTTATTTCGGCGGTCAGCCATGTTTTAGGTTTATAGATCAATGATGCATTTAGGCTACCGAAGGGGCTTTTATTCGTTGCGATTCCACCGTCTGCGGCAGCCGACACGGGATTATTACCGTTCCATCCCAGCCCCCAGGTACCGTTGGAATTTCGAAAAGTTTGATTGGCAGGGATGCTGCTCATCCATTGAAACAGTTCTTCGATTCCTGCAGCAGGTGAAGTCAATATAGGATTAACATATTGGAAGTCAAATTTCATGGCCAGCTGATCTGAAAACTTGACATCAACATTGTTCCGTATCGTGTAGCGCTTGAAAGAACTGTTCAATGTCAATCCTTTTTGATCAAAATAACCTACTGAGGTCAACATTTTCACTTTATTTGTCCCCGCATTAACGGTCAGGAAATGGCTCTGCTGAAAACCACTGCCTTGCAACGATTCCCGTTGCCAGTCCGTATTCGGGTACGCATCCGAACTGCCATCTCCTTGTTTGCGATAGGCATCGATAACTTCAGCCGTATACAGCGGTGTTGCCCCGACATTGGTATAGGCTTCATTCGTGAGCAGCATATGATCCAAGGCGTTGACTATTTTCGGCATATTTGTAGCAGACTGCCAACCAAAATAATTATTGTAGGAGATAGCCACCCGATCTGAATGACCTCGTTTTGTGGTAACGAGTATCACACCGTTCGCAGCCCTGGAACCATAAATCGATGAAGAAGCCGCATCTTTCAGAATTGAAATATTCTCGATAACATTTGGATCAATATTATTGATGGAACCTTCAATACCATCGATCAGTACTAAAGGATTTGCATTCCCTAAAGTACCGATACCCCGGATACGGATATCCCCTCCATCAGCCCCCGGCTTGCCAGAACGTTGTGTCACCGTAACTCCTGATGCCATACCCTGGAGTGCAGAAGAAGTTTGTCCAGTAGGCCTATTATTAATATCATCGCCCGATACTGCAGAAACAGCCCCGGTCAGATTGACTTTCTTCTGGACACCATACCCCACTACTACGACTTCATCAATGGTCCCCATATTGGACTTCAGGCGAATCAGGACTGTATTTTTACTTGTGGCCGTTGCAACAAAATGCCTGACCGAATCTGTCGCATAGCCCAGATGATGGGCGATAATGCTATACTTCTCCCCTGCCATCAAGGGACTTAGGACAAACAAGCCTTCATTATCGGCGACGAAATTCAGCTTTTTGCTTGTCTTTTCATGAATGAGGTCAATGGTCGCACCCGGCAACGCATTGCCTTCGGCATCCACTATCTTACCATTTACTTTTAAGTTAGATTGTGCAAATCCTACCGAAAAGTATGGGAATAGCAATCCCAGTAGCATAAATTTGATTAGCATATGCTTCATAATTGGTTATTTAATTAAGTTTATAAAATGTATTGGTCGGTCACTTTCTATAGGCAGTTTTTATCCTACTGCGTTCCCTCCTTCCTTATAAGATTACTCAGATGGACAATACCATTGTCCATCTTAAAGGAGCATCCATTTAACTGACAGAAATTTGTAAAGAATTTTTCCAAAGGCTCTTTTCTATTGAGGCTACCTGTAAATGAGTTTGTCAACAATTCAGGACTTTCACAGATAACCGATACATCATATAGGCTCTCGATGACCTGCAAAAGCTGTATATTTTTGGTCTGGTTAAAGCTGACCGATTGATTCGTCCATGCGATATTCGCTTTTAAACTAGGAATCAGTTCTTCCAGCTTTTTGTTCACACGGGACGAATGCGATGTCTTCAGCTCCCGTTCTGACGATTTGATCATCCGATTTGAACGTAGATCGACCAATACTTCCTCATGCGGTTCCAAATAAACCAGTTGCTGTGCTGCAGTTTTACCTGGACCAACGGAAACTCGGCCTTCCATTAATTTTATTAACACCCGTTCAGCTGGTTTTGGTTCAACACTAAAGATTGTCCCCAAAGCAGTTGTGATATAATCCCTATAATTGACCTGAAAGGGAGCTTCGGGGTTTTTACGGACTTTATAGATGACCCGTCCCCCTTGTTGCTGCACCATCCGATTCCCCAATTTATTTCTTTCGAAACTGATCTTTGCATTTGGATATAGAATCACTGTGGAACTATCGGGGAGCTGCATACTAACGACATAGGCATGCTTATTCTCATACCAAAATAACGAAGTTTTGTCACCTGTATTTGGATGATCGGAGAAACTCAGCCAATACAGCCAAGTACACACACAGATCAGGATAGCTGCACAGGACCCCCAGGCCCAATACATCATCCATTTTACCCCTTTACGCTGTGGGGGATCTATGCTATAGATGTTTTCGAGTACCTTTTGATGAACCGCAGACAAATCAGGTAAAGTGACTGGCGGTTCTTCTGCCATTTGCTCCAGCACCTCATCTATCCATCCTTGAAGCTGGAGCCTGTCCATTTGGGCCATGGCGTCGAAGAATGTCTCATAATAAGATATATCGAGTCTATTATGAATATATTCCACCAGTTGATATTTAAAGGATTCTTCTTTCAAAACTGCTTATATTTGGTTTAATACATTGCTGTATTTATCTCTCTATACGTCTCCCGAAAAGAATCACACTATTGCCCGGTCATTTTTTTTTGAAATTGATTACCTCTGTCTTCAAAAAGCATTGTCAACCAGTTATAATGCATTTACTTGAACCAGTTTTAGCTTACTCAGAGGGTAAATAAAAAAGCAGCTAAAAAACTGATGATATACTCATTAGGGTAATTTTTCTGGATATATTCCTTAATATCTTTTAAGGCGCTGACCAATTGGTTGCTCACTGTTGAAACCGAAATACCCAGTTCATTGGCAATTTCCTTATAGCTTTTTTCCTGAAATTTATTGAGCATCAATATTTCCCTTCGTTTGGGACTCAGGGAGTCTATCGCCTTGGACAACATATGCTGTGTGTCCTTAAAAAATACTTTTTCCTCCGTATGATAATATAGCTCTATTGCTGAAGCCCATACCTCCAATTGCAGCGCCTTATCCCGTTGTACTTTCCGAAAGAAGTCCATGGCCAAGTTATCCGAAATATGGTTGAGAAATGATATAAAACCTTTACTTGGATCAATCTTTTCCCGGTAAAGCCATATCTTGGTAAAGACATCTTGCAAAATTTCCTCGGCAATGGTCTGATTCTTCACCAATTTGATCAACCTCATATAAATCTTGGGTGAATACTGAAAATAAACGTCGTTAAACGAATCAAGATCCCCATTCTTCAATTTTTCTAGTGTATCGGTTTCTATAGGAGGTATCATTTTTTAATCCCTTATAATTGGCAAGAACAATAAATTTCACGAACAATAGATTTAAGGTAAAGATAATTTTTTCCAAAACAAAAATAGCCGCAAAATTCTTGCGGCTATTTTTGTTTTGGAAAAATCAGCTACTTTACGGTAAACCAAATATGACTTTCAGCAGGGATCGTTACGGTCAGGTCTGTTTTGAAAAAACGATCCAGCCTAACCTGATTGACTGTTTTATCCTGGAATGTGATCGTTGCTTTATCCGTCAGCCCTGTATAATAAAGTGGAATTGTTATTTTTCGGGTGATGGGAGTTTTCAAAGGATTGAACAACATCCCGAATCCTTTGACCTGGGATTCCAGCGCATTGACATGCAGAAATCCGTCCCAATCACGGCCATCTGCCCTTCGGAGGTGAATGAGATCTGAATTGAGTATGGTCCGGTATTTTTTATACCATTCAATGACATCTACCACCATCTTTTTGGTATCTTCCGTATCGTATAGCCGAGGACCTCGGTAACAGGCCTGCACCCCAGCACCGTAATATTGCATCATCAGTTGTTTATAATCTTCGAGATGTTCATGCAGCGGTTCCATTACAGCCTCTTTTCCACCGCCCTGATAGGCAGTCAATGGGACAAAGCCCCATCCCATGGAAGGATTTTCCTCCCAAAGTGCATCAAAGATATTTTGGCGATTGAGGATGCGTTGATTTTCACGGGGTAATGAAAAGTTAACCTCGCGATATCCCAGACCTGTCTTATTGGCACCATCCAAAAAATACCAATCCGGTGAATTGATGTAAATCCCACGCGCATTCAACCAATGATATAGTTCCTTCTGCATATGGAACTGCACCCATTGACTATCTTCGAGCCCATGATGGCCCGGGTGGTTCGTCGATGCGCATTGATCGCCTGGAAATGGCCCATCATTTTCCCAGATATCAAATCCTGTTCTCTCAAAGAAGGTCTTAATCCTTTTCACATAACCAATACCCCAGTTCGAACCAAAGCATGGCGCATTATTAAAAATCGTACCTCCGGTCTTGCCTGTCTTCGGGTTGATGATATCATCATCCTCACTGATTTTACGAGAACTGAACAGTGAATAGGCTCCAATCTTAATATTTTTGCTATGTGCATAATCGGCTATTTTTTTGAGGTTGGCCAGGTTTCCTGCTGTTGTATCTTCCATATTGACATGACTACCAAAGCTCAGAATCAGCGCTTCATACCCCGTAGCAACACATTGGTCAATGGCAGTATACACCTGCTCGTCCGTTTTACTCACCAGATGCATAAAAATTGGATTGGCTGTTGTCCAGGGTGCTATGGCCCGGTACATTTTACGTATGGCCAGTCCCCTGCGTTCCCGATCGTAACTATCCATCATCAGCTCCCAAGACCGGATCGAATTGAAATGATCTTGAGGTGACAAGTTAAGGCCAACCCCTGCTGTTGGGTATATTTCGAGAATGGCCGGTGTGGCATAATTGTAATTGATCTGTGAAGTATAGCTGGAATCCGCTTTCCAATGTAAAGACTGATCGCTCAGGTGATACCGCATGGCATTATTGAACGCAAAATTGCTTTCAACATACAAGCCATGCTGCTTGTGCATATCTTCCACAGTACCCACCACAGCACTTTCCTCTTCCACCATAGCTAGCTTCTCGTGAACCACCTGGTTAACCTGTACCGTCTCTGTCCCCCTATTCTCAATCGTCAGCCACTTACTGATCAGTGGCAATCCATCATAGATGGCATAATGTACCTGCACCTCAAGACCTTGGAGCCCTGCTTCTGCAGGAGCTCGGTAAGTCAATGTTAGAGTCTTCCCCCCGGCTCCTTTTTTATGCGTAGACCACCATTTATCACCATTCCAGGGCAGCAGTGGTTCAAGCGCTGAAATCTCATATTTTAAATACGTAAAATCCGTCGCCTTACCCGTTAAATCAGCCATCCACTCTGGCCTCAAATAAGCTTTCTCTTTTTGACCATAGGCGCCGCCGACATTATACCATTTCCCATTGAGCTGTAACTGCGCTTCTGGCTGTACCGCACGGATAAGCTGCTGTCCTGTGACCAGATTGGTAAAATCATAACAGAATACATTGGGATGTAGATTAAATGAACGACGAACAAGACCATTTTCCAAAATGATATGCTGATCTTTTACCAAGATGCTGGATGCATATTGGCTGGATTGACCGATCATCCAGTCCTGTTGCTGCTGGACTGCTATTTGTGCAAAACCAAAATGGGATGCCATAGCGAGCAGCCCGAGGATCAATAACTTCAATTTCATTAGTTTATAAATTACAGTACGGGTATTATGCAATAAATCAAGCAAACCATATTTATCAATAATCACTGCAATTTCTACTGATATGCTGCAAAATCTATTGTTCAATTGGTTCACACTATTCCCTGGTTTATAGGAAGATTGAAGTAAGATAGCAGAATTAATCAACCTGTGAAAGAAAGATAGCAATGCAATCGATTGCTTAAAATAAAAAGCAACATAAATTCTTAATAAATAGATTTGATATAGCCAAAGTCAACCCATTTATTAGGAAAACCCATTCATTTTTCTTATATTTGTATATAAACATTCGAAAATTAGCTCGGTTTACCTACCGTTTGCGCAATAATCTCAATGATTTGAAAGAAATAAGTATTATAGGTGGTGGCAGTTGGGCCACTGCACTAGTAAAAATTTTAACAGAGAACAAAATCCGCGTATATTGGTATCTGCGTCGGCAGATGCAAGTGGAAGCAGTCAACGACTTAGCCCGTAATCCAGATTACCTTAGTTTTGTCCCGCTGGATAAAACTTATATCGAGGCCTCCACCAACCTTGAACAGGTCATCTCCAGCAGCGAGCATCTCCTCTTTGTCATTCCTAGTGCCCACCTTCCTACCCTATGCCAGCAGATTGATCCACAACTGCTCAAAGATAAAATGATCATATCTTCTATAAAAGGTACTGTAGGGCCTGACAATCTTCTTCCATCAGCTTATTTAGCCCATATATTTTCCATATTACAGGTACAACAAGCCATTCTCGCGGGCCCATGCCATGCCGAGGAAATTGGTATGGGTAAAAAGACCTATATGACCATCTGCTCTGGCAATAAACCATTGCGCCAAGCGCTGATGAAAGCTTTTGACTCGTCCTATATGCAGGTACAACCACATGAGGATCTTATCGGTGTAGAATATGCTGCCATTTATAAGAATGTTGTCGGTTTGGTGTGTGGCATGGCTAAAGGCATGAACTATGGCGATAATTTTACAGCTGTCATTGTGGCCAATGCCATCCACGAGCTCAATCTGCTGCTCAAACAGCTGCATCACAGTGATACCCGTGTGGCATGTTCAAGTTATCTAGGAGATCTCTTTGCAACGGTTTACTCTGAGCATAGCCGCAATCGTACTTTTGGCACCTTCATCGGGCAGGGATATAATGTAGCCCAGGCGGAGGAGATCATGTCCATGGTAGCCGAGGGGTATACCGCTACCAAAGGACTTTATCACACGGCCATGTCCCATGGCCTCAACTTACCCATTTTAAACACGGCATACCGGGTATTATATAACCATATGCCGGTGAGTACAGAATTTAAACTATTAGAAAGGAGCATGATTTGATGTTATTAGCAACGGATCTGGATGGTACATTTTTAGGCGGCAGCATGGAAAGCCGACTGCGACTGTATCGTTTGATCAAACAAGAAAAAGATATTCAACTGGCATTTGTAACCGGAAGGGGACTGGAATCCGTCATTCCTTTACTGAATGATCCATTAGTACCCCGTCCCAATTATATCATTGCAGATGTGGGAGCCACAGTGGTCAATGGATATTCACTGGATTCCATCGAGCCTTTACAGGGAGAGATCGAGGCCAAATGGCCTTCGGTATACCCTATTCGGCAACAACTATTGGAAATTTCCAATCTGGTTTACCAAGAAGTCCCCCAACAGCGACGCTGTTCATTTTATTACGACAAAGAAGTGGATATGGCCGCGATCCATACAGTAGCGGATAACTATGCCTGTGATGTGATCACTTCAGTGGACAAATATTTGGACATCTTGCCCAAAGGGGTTAATAAAGGGAGCACACTTCGGGCCCTGATTCAGACTTTAGGCATAGCTGATGAAGATGTGCTGGTCGCCGGTGACACCCTCAATGACCTGTCCTTATACGAAGTTGGTCTGAAGGGTGTGGTGGTTGGTCAGGCTGAACCGGCCCTTATCAAACAGACGGCTGAGCTGTCACAGGTTTATCAAGCAGAGGAGCCTGGTGCAGGCGGCATTTTGGAAGCCATTGCCCACTTTGAAACTTTAAAGAAATATTATCCGAATCCAAAAGGGAAAAAGCCCGCATCGCGCAAGAAAAGCAGTAACCAGTTGGTTGTTGTTTACCATAGACTACCTTTTGAACAGCAAGTTTTCAATGGTAAGACCGTTCGGGTTCCGCCCAAGAGTCCCAATGGTATCATCCCTTCTCTATTGGGATTATTTGAAAAGGGGCGTTCAGGTCTTTGGATCGGTGAAGAAGAACTGCAGGAAGATATGCCTGAAGTACCTAATCAACTCATTGATGAGGCACGTTACCCCAACCTTGTTGCTTCCACGATCAGCTTACCCAAAGAGGATATCGACCAATTTTACCGTGTATTTTCGAAGGAAGCATTTTGGCCTACTATATTTTCATTTGTGGATAAGGCCAAATTTAACCATGGCGACTGGGAGCATTATTTGAAGATCAACCGTCTTTTTGCCGAACGTATTGCACGGGAGGCCGATCCTGATGCACTTATCTGGATACATGAATACAACCTCTGGATGGTTCCAGCTTACCTAAAGGCTCTACGTCCCGACTTGAAAATTGGTTTTTTCCACCACACTTCTTTCCCAGCAGCTGATATATTTAATATACTCCCCTGGCGAAAGGAAATCATTGGGAGTCTCTTGCTCTGTGACTTTATCAGTTTTCATATTCCACGGTATGTGGAGAATTTTATTGATGTCCTGCGCAGCCATACTCCCTTTAAAGTACTTAAACGCATCAATGCCGCCAAGCAATTTCTGACCTACAGTTGCGCCCTGGGACTGGATCAGATGACAAAGATAATCGAAGTGGACGGCAGGCAGATCCGTTTGGGGGCACAACCTGTCGGTGTCAATATGGAAAAGATCGAACGCATCTTGAGTACAGCAGATATACGTTCCAAAATCAGTGAAATAAAAACCCATAAACAGGTCATGGACCGAAAAACCATCCTATCGGTGGAGCGTTTGGATTATGTGAAGGGACCGCTGGAAAAAATACAGGCTTTTGGTGCTTTTCTGGACGAGTACCCAGAATTCAGGGAAAAGGTTGAGCTCATCAATATTTGTACACCGCCATCAAAAGGGATGTCTATTTACGATGATATCCGGGACGATGTACACCGAGCTGTAGGAGAAATAAATGGTAAATATTCAACGATGGATTGGGTTCCAATCCAATATTTTTACCGGGCATTACCGTTTGAAGAAGTGGTAAGTCTGTACGGTACGAGCGACATAGCCTGGATTACGCCGCTTCGCGACGGGCTCAATCTAGTTGCTAAGGAATACATCGCCGTACAGGGTATATTGGAAGGAGATGGCGCACTGGTGCTTTCCGAATTTGCAGGGGCCTCTGTTGAGCTTCCTTATGCCATATTGACCAACCCTTATGACCCCAAAAGTATGAAAGAAGGACTCTTGAAGGCATTGCTCATGCCCGAAGAAGAACGTACCGTCCGTGTCAACAGATCCTATGATCAGGTTAAATACTATGATATCCATTATTGGGGCCGCGATTTTGTCAAAGAACTTGAAAGGGCCACAGTCAGATAACAAGGCAAATAAAGTAAAAAACAAGAATTACAAAGTCCTCAAAATATCGAAATGCCCCGATGTCAGATCAAAAGTTTTGATCTGACATCGGGGCATTTCGATAAGGATATGCTTATTCCCGGGTGAATATTTCAGGTTGAAGTTCTTTCACAAAGCCAGCCAAGAATGGAAGTTCTACCATATCCTTCGTATCGATAATACGTCCATTAAAGGTAATCACGTCAAGATCAATTACGCGGGGGGCATTTTTGTTCACTGTTCGCACCCGCCCCATCTTTAATTCGATCTGCTTCAATCTAGCCTGCAATTGGATCAGCGGTAAGTTCGTATGCAGTAAAAGTGCGGCATTCAAAAAATCAGGCTGCGCTTCAAATTTCAGCGGTTTGGTACAGATACATGCTGTCTGATTTTCTATTGTTCCCAATTCACGAAGATATCCGATCACCTTGGTCATATTTTCTTCAGCGTCAATATTTGAGCCAAGGGCAATCAATGCCCTGTGTAGGCGATCTTTACCAGATATCTTGACTTTGACATTATCAGCAAACCGCAGTGCATGTGGTTTTTCGACAACGACTTTGATAGCCTGAATTGTTTCATTAAAACCAGCGATAGTCTGATATATTTTATCGGCGAGTGTTTCGATCAGATGGAATGATTGATTGTCAACTAAGCTGATGATCAATTTGGTCAGGTGCTTATAATCTGGGGCATATGCCACATCATCTGCCTGCACTGCCTGCTCAGCATCATATTTAAAGGAAAAGGATATCACCAAATCTTGTAGTTTTTCTTTCTCCCAATCGAGGTAACCGATATAGGCCCGTAAGCGCAAATGATCTATTTTCACTTTGAGCAATTTTGTAGATGATATGAGCGATTTATGCATATGTTGTCGTGTTTATCTCTAACCCGTTTTTCAGTCCATTGATCAAGTGGCCAGATGTTCACCACCGTCGATAAACAAAAATTGCCCGGTAATGAACGTACTCTCCACCAAAAACTGCACTGCTTTTTGGATATCCTCCAGTTTGCCGACACGTCTCAGCGGAATACCTTCGGCCAGTTCCATTAAATATTGATTATTTTTCCCTTTTGGAGGAAGAATCAGTCCTGGACAGATACCGTTTACCCGTATGGCTGGAGCAAGGCTCACCGCCGCCATACGGGTAAATTCAGCAAGCAGCTTTTTAGCCAATAAATAATCCAGATAATCGCTTTGGTCACGGGTAATTTTTGTATCCAAAAGATTGATCACAACACCCGAACCGAATATCCGCGCAAAAGATTTGGTCAAAAGATAGGCCCCTTCAAAATTACTTTTGATCTCCCTGTTGAACAGTGTAGCACCTTTATCCTGTATTCCAGAAGGAATGTATTCTGAGGCACTGTTGACCAAGATCTCCAGTGTCATTCCTTTTGCTTTCATATCGGCCAATATTTGATCATAATCATTGTGTGCTAAAAAATCAAATTGCAGCAAGCTTGCCTTACGGCCCATGGCTTCAATTACCCCCTGTAGCAGTTCGGCTGCCTGACGTGATTTTCTATAATGCAAAACAATGTGATACCCCATTTTGGCCAAATGCAGTGCTATACTTTTACCAATCCGGTCGGCAGCCCCCGTAACTAAGGCATAATGATCATGTTTTGTCTTTGTCATTAAAATTCCTCCCGTATTATGGCCGATTCATGCACTCCCAATGCATGTAGCGTCGACTGGATTGCATCCATCATTGGATCTGGTCCGCATAAGTAGATATAGGGCAATTGTGTGTCCATATATTTCCGGAGTATTTTTTCAGTGATATATCCATGTTCATACCCTGGTAGTTCTTCTTCAGAAAGTACATTGACAAAATGATCACCAAGAAGCTTACTGAAATAAGCATCTTCAATAATGTCAGCACTTGTTTTATTAGCAAAGAGCAGTCTGTTGTTTCCTATTTTACCTTCTTTATCGAGCTGACGAAAGATCGCAATAAACGGGGTCACCCCGGCCCCACCTGCGATGAAAAGTCCTTCCCCCTTGTATGCAATGGCACCAAAAACATCATGCAGGATAAGTTCATCTCCTGGGACCAAAGAAAGTAATTGATTGGTCACCCCTTGTCGTTCGGGATAGGTTTTGATACTGAATTCCAGATCATCATCACCTGGCAAGGAGGTAAAGGTAAAGGCCCGTAGCTTATCCGTCCATCCAAGTTTATTGATCGAGATATCTGCAGCCTGTCCCGGACAGAAAGTCAATGTTTGTGGTTTTTCAAGCCGGATCCGCAATACATCGTGTGTCAGATGTGAAATACTTTTTACTTTTATGAGTTGTCCCATATTTCCCTCCTTTCTCTTGATTGAATTATACCTATTATTGATTTATATATGTCCTGAATTTTTGTTGTATATATTCGTCTTTAAATGCGCCCGAATAACTTTCAGTAATTGTATGACTATTGGTATCTTTAATACCCCTTGAAGCCACACAAAGGTGATCAGCCTCGATCCATACAGCCACATCAGTATGCCCCAATGCCTCACATAAACCATTGACAATTTGTACGGTCAAACGTTCCTGTACCTGTGGCCTTTTAGCATAAAACTGTACTAAACGGTTGATCTTGGAAAGCCCGATGACTTTATCATGTGGTATATAGGCTACATGAATCTTGCCAATTATGGGCACAAAATGATGTTCACAGTGCGAATAGAGCGTGATATTCTTCTCCACCAGCATCTGATCATAGCCGTAACGGTTTTCAAACAGGCTGATTTTTGGCTTATTTTCACGGTTCAGGCCACTGAAGGCTTCTTCAACATACATCTTGGCTACACGCAGTGGTGTTCCTTGAAGGCTGTCGTCTGTCAGATCAAGTCCCAGTGTCCACATGATTTCCGCAAAATGCTTGGCGATCTTATTGATCTTCTCCTGTTCAGTCAGTTCAAAGGCATCGTCCCGAAGTGGCGTATCAACCACCGAAACAGTAACCGGGCTATCGAAAGTTTCTTCCATTGCTGTAAATTGATTCATTATAATTTATTTTCCATGATTTGCGGCATGACCCGATTCACCATTGCATCACAATAGATCAAGTTGAACTCATAAAGTTCAGCAGCCGAATAAGACTTTTCAAATTCACGACGGAGCATTGTTTTTGCCCTGCTGAGCCTCACCTTCACATTGCTGCGGGAGATATCCAAAATCGCTGCAGTTTCATCCGTGTCCATGCCATTGATCTCACGCAGGGTGAAAACCATTCTATATTCCAAGGGGACACGTGCCAGCATCTCCTCGATCATCAAAGCCAGCTCCTTACGCTTCACGACTTTATCGGTATCATTATTTGGGGTACTAAACATAGGTATTGCATTTTCGTCCAATTCAGCAACAACCTCATTTTGGCTGCTCCTCTTCTGGCTTTTATGATAACATCGATTCAACATGATACGTGTGATCCAGGTCTTAAAACTGGATTTATTCTCAAATTGAGCCAAATTCCGGTATGCGTCAATAAAACATTCTTGCATTAGATCCTGCGTATCCGCATGATTATAATTATAGGATCTTCCTATTTTATATATCGTCGGATTAAATCTCCTCACGATTAACTCATATAGGTCCTTATCTCCTTGCAGGATACGTGCTATGATTTCAATTTCTGTCATTATTCAGTGGTATGATCTGCCCCTCTCCTCTGCACTCTATATACTTAGAGTCAATGAAGAACAATTTGGTTACAAGCAATCTTAAAGTTATGCATAATACTTTTACAATTTTCTTCTATTCAGCAATTTATTCCACTTTCATCTGCCTCCATTGGCAGTGGATCAGGGAACAGAACCTGATCAAGAAACACCTTCATCTATATATGAAAATTGATTCTTATCAAACTGACAAAAAAAATCCACTCAATGAGTGGATTTTTTTATTTATTTACCAATTTTAAGTTCTATAAAAGTAGGATAGTGATCTGAAATATAATGTGTTTCCTCATTTTTAATGATACCACTCTTCACCACCATTTTTGTTGCGATTGGATTTGCCCAAATAAAATCGATCCGTTTAGGGTGACCGCTATTGCTTTTCTTGATACGACCATTTCCATCCTTAAAAGTAGGAACAGAACTTTCAAATTCCTGATGTAATAAACGATACGTATCCTGAAATCCAGCTTCTCTTAATTTTCCCAAAACACTATAGTCTATTTGTCCATCACGTAAATTACGAATATGATTATGTTTCTGTTCACTTTGCTGCATCGCTGCTAATACTTCTGGGCCATACATTGCCTGATCAGCAATATCAAGTGAATTGAAATCCCCCATAATCAATATGGGTTCATTGTCTGGGATTTCCTGTACCTGCGCTAGAATATCTGTTATTTCCAGTAAGCGCTTTTGATAGCTAAACGGTGAAAAATGAATAACAAAGAAATGTATTCCCCGTATTTTGGTATAAATATAACTATGCCACATGTTTTCGGTCACTTTCTTAAAATTCACCAATGGATATTTCGAAGTGATAGCGACAGGAAAACCTTCTTCTTTGGATTGCAAGACATAGTGATGATTGATCTGATTTCCCAGCTGTTCCAGTGTTTTTTGTGTATAGCCATTCATCTCCTCCAGGGCAATTACATCCGGATTCCAGGAGTGAGCGAATTTTATAAAACGATTAATATTTACCGAATCTTGTTTAAGTCCATAGAGGACATTATAGGAGATAACCTTTAACGTTTCCTGTGCATGAGTTGTAACATGAATAGCCATGATAAACAAAGTGGTAGCACATATAATTATTAATTTTTTCATACTTCTAATTTTAAGTTCCTGATTTATCCCAGCCTTTATTTTGTTCCAACTTGGTATTCAGCTGCAATTCCTGGGTGGGTATTGGATAATAATAATCTTTGTCTTCGGTCCACTTCTTTAAAATATCAGGCAAGTTGATAATCCGGCCACTCTTTCCATTTTCTAACACCAATTCACCTAATTTTTGATACTGCACGCCTGGCTTTTTCGCTGGTGCCGTGCCTTCATAAATCACCAGATCCAATTTTCCATCCTGATCCAGATCATATTCACCGGCTCCTGGAAAATACATTCCATAAAAAGGTTTCGCAACCTTCGCACCCTCTTTCCAGCGCAGCAGGTCGTTAAAGCGTAAACCTTCTTTGACTAATTCAATCCTACGCTCACGGCGGATTTCAAGTATCACACCGGTTTGCCCATTTTTGCTTACATTGGGATAAGTAGCCATAAGATATGGATCCGGTTTAGCATTGGCCTCAGTGACATTGAGATTAGGCATTCCCACACGCTCACGGATCAACTTGATTGTACGATCAATGTCGCCCTGATTTAAAGTACCAAGTTCAGCTTTTGCTTCAGCATAGTTCAATAACACCTCAGCATAACGGATAATTGGCATATCATTGGAGCTTTGCCCAGCATCAAATGCAGATGAAAGAATATATTTTACATATTGATACCCCGTTACCGATGTCGCAAAGTCAGGTACGGATGTCATATTAGCGCCTATACGTTTGTACCCCGGGGTCCGGATAGTTTGTGCCAATCGTGGATCACGGTCCTGCGTCTCTTCATAAAAGGACAGCTTATCATAGTTCGCTTTGTCCGTAAACCGGCTTCCATCTTTCATCAAGTAGCTATTGACAAGCTCTTTAACCATCCCCGGTCGGCCATAGGATGCCGATAGAATATAAAAATTGGCCGAATGAACAAAGGGTACAGAGGCATCATACTGTCTTGCCATAATCATTTCTGCTGGATTGGCATCCTCAGCTATAAACAGTTCCTGATAGGCTGTATGAGGATCATTTTTATAAATACTATATTCATTCGCATTCATCAATTCATCTGCAGCTTTTACGCCTTCCTCGAGAATCTCCTCCCAATCACCGAGTCCATGGTATTTGCGAAATGTACCCTCGAACAAACACATTCGGGATTTAAAGGCCAAAACAGTCCATTTGTTGATCAACTGAGGATTTTTGACAGTACTACAATTCGCAATAGCATAATCAAGATCATCCAGCATTTTTGCAAAAACATCCTTCCGCGAGTCTTTTGCTTTAAACATGGCCGGGTCATCTAACTGATTGACTTTATCGTACCATGGAACGTCACCAAAACGCACCACCTTATTATAATAAAAATAAGCTCTAAAAAACCGGGCTACTCCATCATATTGTAAGCGAGCAGCTTCATCGGCACATTTATGTGAATTTTCTAAATAAAAATTTATCCGGCGAAGAGATGTCCATGTCCAGCCACCGCCACTTGCAGGGGTGGTACGAGTACCCTGAAATTCAGCTGCCAGTGTATTACGAGCTTCATCATCACCCTGATTGGGATTATTATAATGGATGGCAAGAGCATCAGGTAAGTCCGCATAAAAAGCATTGGTATAAGTCTGAAGTTCAGATGCTGTACGAAAGTAATTCTCGGGAGCCAATTCAGCAATAGGGTATCGTTCTAAGTAATCATTGTTGCAAGAACTGGCAAAAAATGCAAAAATGAGTGTAATGATAGTGAATTTTCTTTTCATGATTTCTTCTTTAATGTATGTATAACCAACTTAAAAAGATACTTGAGCGCCAAAGGAATAAACCCGTCCAACAGGATAACTCCGGCCGGTATTATCACTCATTACCTGTTCGGGATCGATATAGTCAGACTTCAACTTGGTCCAGGTATGTAAATTCTCCCCACTGAAAAACAAACGTAGTTTGTTGATCTTGGCTTTTTGCGTCAATGTTACTGGAAAGGTGTAGCCAAGGGTCAGGTTACGCAGCTTGAGGTAAGCAATGTCCTGTATGTACATATCATTAGCAACTGAAAGCTCAGAATTCTGTGCTGTATACCCTCTTAAGAATGGGAAATAGGCATTTGGGTTTTCTGGCGTCCATATTTTTTCCTGAAAGTTGGAAGGGATAAAAGAATCATAAGGTCTAGCATAAACAGACCAAAATGCTTGAGCTTCCAAATTTGGGTACCAATTTTGTTTACCAATTCCCTGAAAGAAAGCCGAAATATCAATTCCATTCCAGTTGGCACCTAAGTTAAGCCCATATGAATAACGTGGTTGGCTATTTCCGATAATGGTCCGATCACCTGGATTGGCAAGCGTATTGTCGCCGGCATCGATAATTCCATCTCCATTAAGGTCTAAAATCTTGATGTCCCCTGCCTGAAGCATACGGAGATCTGCTGTAGGAGCCTGCACCCGTCGACGGTTGATCTGATCCTGGTTGACAACCTTGGCATACTCCTGTGCTTCTTCAGTACTTTTAAAAAAACCGTCATAGTGGTATCCCCAGATCTCACCTAGTTTTTGTCCAGTATAATAATTGTTCAATAGCCCAGCATCGTTGGCAAACCTGGTGATTTCAGCCTGATAATCTGAAAGCATAGCCCGAACGGAATAATTTAAGCGTTTTCCGCCAACAGCAACATGATCTTTCCAAAGAAGGGACAGCTCAAACCCTTTAGTTTTGAGATCGGCGGCATTTTCCTTGGGTTCACTGGCTCCAAATACCGCTGGCTGGGTCTTCCCTTTGCTGAGCATCCCTTTAGTTTGGCGCACATAAAAGTCTGACTGAAAATCAAGTTTATTATTAAATAAACTAAAATCCAGTCCGATATTGCTGGTGGTAATTTCTTCCCAAGTCAATGTAGGGGCCACAGGTGCAGGATTATTGGCAACGTTCAGCTTCTGTCCATTGACAAGGTAAGCGATCTGCTCAGTATTCATGGAAGAAATATAGGCATAGGTAGCTACTTCTTGATTACCCAAAGACCCGTAAGAATATCGGATCTTAAGATTATTTACGGCATTTTTTAGCGGTGTGAAAAATTTTTCTTCGCTGATACGCCATCCAGCAGAAAAAGATGGAAAGAATCCAAAACGACTATGTTTCGGAAAACGTGAGGTGCCATCATATCGACCACTGGCTTCCAAAAGATATTTACCTTTATAATCATAATTGAAGCGATAGAAACCTCCTCGCACAGCCCATTCATCAGCTCCTCCTTCAAATTGCTTTTCTCCAATCACCAAATCCAGATCATTCAGGTTTTCAGATAACAGATCCTGCCCTATTCCACCGACCGTTTTAAATGATCGATCTTCCTGATTAAACCCGCCCATGACAGTCAGGTGGTGATCACCAAAATCTTTCTGGTAAGTAGCAAAAACATTGATAAAGTGCCATGCATATTTACTCATGTTTTCCCGGAGTTTATCTTGGTTCAGTGCCCCCAGCGAGGACAATTCCATTTGGCCAGGGTATTTGGAATAATACTGTTTTGTCTGCCGATAAGAGTAATCCGAACGGTACTCACGGTAAGAGTAGTTTCCAGTTACAGTCAAACCTTTTGCCAGTTTAAATACTGCTTCAGTCATGTTAGTAAATTCTGTCCCTCGGGTGTATCCTCGCATAGTTCCACTTTCCAGTGCATTATGTAAACCATATCCGATGGGGTAACTGTTGATACCTGAATAGCCCGTGAGTGTCCCATCGGGATTTCGGGGCACATACATGGCGTGATAATGATAGGTGGGGCTGTTGCTGACATTATTGGCCACGGTACTAAAATTATTTTCCAGTCCGGCCCAATCATAGGAAGATTTGAAAAAATGGGTGCTGTTGCTTATGGTCAACCAGCTTCGAATATCAGAGGCAATATTCGCCCTCAAGTTATAGCGGCCAAATTTATCTGGGTCAATATTAAAAATCCCCTGTTCACTGGATTTTGACCCTGAGATCGCGTACCGGGTAGTATTACTGGCTCCTGAAAATGAAAGATTATGTTCATTTTTTGGTCTGCTTTTATTGTAGAGGTAATTAAACCAGTCGAAATTACCATAATAACGGTATATGTCATTGCCACTTGCATCTTTTTTGACCACCACCCATGGTCTGCTGGGATCCTCTGTTTTGTCATTGACACGGGCGAGCAGTTCCTCATAGTCCTCATCGGTATACCGCGTTGTTCTATATCCCAGAGCATTATACATTGCATCATCATTGATTTTTGCATTCCAATAACCGCTGGTGATAAAATCTGTATTAGTGGCATGGGTAGTAAAACCAATGTTATTATTATATTCAATGGAGGTCTTACCATTTTTGCCCCCCTTCTTCGTGGTGACCAAAACAACCCCAAAAGCGCCTCTTGCTCCATAAACTGCTGCTGCCGAAGCATCCTTAAGTACAGTCACAGATTCAACATCATTAGGGTTGATACGGTCCAATGTCCCGAGAATACCATCGATCAAAATAAGTGGTCCACCCCCGTTGATGGAGGTATTTCCCCGAACGTTCACAGAACCACTGGTGCCGGGCTTTCCTGATCCAAATACAATATTCAGATTGGGAATATTACCCTGTAATGCCTGTGTCAATTGCGTAACAGGCCTATCTTCAAATTCTTTACCTGAAATCTGACTGACAGCACCGGTGAGATTCGCTTTCTTTTGTTCACCATATCCCACCACAACCACCTCATCCATCGCCGTGATAGCAATGTCCAAGGTGACCCGAATATGATGTTGCTCCGTCACATTTACCTCCTTTGATTGGTAACCCAACATTGAAAACAGAAGTTGATTATTACCCGTTTTGAGCTGAAGCTCAAAATCACCAGACTTATTGCTCGTTGTTCTATTTTCCGTCCCTTTTTCAGTAATAGTCGCATTACTCACCGGGTTCCCCTTTACATCTACAACCTTGCCTTGAATTCTTCGCTGTAAGAGGGTTGACGAATGATCCATGCCAGCAGAGTTGACAGGTTGTGATGTTGACATGGGTTTACTGAGCACCACATTCTTATCGACGATCCTAAAAGCAATCTGATAATTACTTAGTAGATCTTTTAAGGCATTTTCAAAGGGGACATTCTGATAATTGACATCGATCCGCTTCGCATTGGTCAGCAGTGATTCTTTATAAAGGATATTATAACCACTCTGTTTTTGTAAAACCTTCAAGATGGTTTCGAGCTTAGCGTTTTTACGTTGGTAATTCACCCCCTGTCCAAAGGTGATTGCACTCAACTGGAGATTAGAGGCAAGCAACAAAGGGATCGCTAGTGACATTTTCATAGCAAATGCTTTTTTGGTGGAGCGCTTACTTTTATACATAAGATCTCCACACCGTTTTTTTTTGTACTTTTGCATACGGTTGTAATTGTTTTAAATGATTTAAATCTGTTCAGCCAGGTCTTTTTAAAGACACCATTCAGGAGCGGTCGCAACGCTCCTGAACTCTTCTGGTAGGTTTATCTGTTCACATATATTCTCCTTCCTTTCAATTCAAAATGAATATCCCCAACGAGTTCAATCGTCTGGAGCAGTTGATTGATATCATCATATCTTGAAATAGTCCCCGAAAAGGCAAAGTTCTCGGGATGATAGTTAAACAAGACCTCCACATCATACCACCTACTGATCATTGCCATGACCTCATCAAGAGGAGTCTTATCAAACGCAAATTTTCCTTCTTTCCAGGCTGTGAAATAGTAAGGATCTACTGTTATTTTACGAGCCTTTTTATCAACCGCCTGAAAAATAGACTGTTCATCAGGTTGGAGATAGAGCTGTTGGCGTGATTTATCATTAAAGTTTAGTTTTACTTTTCCTTCAACCAATGTGGTCACAATGGCATGTCCATAATTTTGCAGATTGAAGGCCGTTCCTAAAACTTCCAGCTGTTGATCTCCTGTGTTCACAATAAACGGCACACGCTTACCTTGATAAAGCTGTTTGGCCACTTCAAAGTAAGCTTCCCCTTGCAATTGTATCTTTCTTTCATGGACATCAAAACGAATAGGGTAACGGAGTGTTGTAGCAGCATTTAACCAGATCTTGGTTCCATCAGCCAATTGAAGCTTATATTCTCCTCCCCGTGGTGTGATGATCGTATTATAGGCTATCTGTAAAGTTGAAGGTAAGCCTGCCTTGGTTCGATACGATATGGTCCCTTGGGCAGATTTCACAATTTCAAAAGATCCATTGTCAATTACAGTATCATTTTTTAACTGTTCCAGATCAATCCGTTCACCATTCTCTAAGACAATCTGTGCTTTTTCAGATCCTGGCAATACAGTGCTGTCAGTCTGAGTCATCGTTATTTTATCTACCGAGTGCTCAGCATCTGGGTGCTTGAACATAAAGAGCAAAGCGGCAACACCAAAAAATAAAAATAACGCTGCAATACCAACAGGTTTTAAAATTTTGATTATTGGATTTCTTTTTTCGGAAATGGTTACGAATTGTTCTTTTATCCTTTCATCACTTCTGATCTTATCAAAAAGAGAACGGCTGCCTACTACATCATGCGCTTCATTAATCACCCCCTCTTCGATCAACTGCTGCCATGCCTCCATAAAATCTGGATCATCCAAATAGGCTGCAAAATTTTGTTTTGTGCGTTCATCTAATGTTTTTGCCAAAAATTGACAGATGATAATTTTATATGCTTCTACTTTGGACATCGTTTTTTCCTGTGCGCTATACTATTATTCGCACAAGATCTGAGAATGGACTAGTCAAAACATATTTTTTAGGAAAAATAATAGCAAAAGCAAACTATCCAGCTTTAAACGTACAAAATGACAGGCTGCTACCAGATGATTTCGAACAGTATTTTTGGAAATACCGATTTCATCGGAAATTTCAGCATAACTTAATTCTTCGATTTTGCTTTTCCGAAAGACAAGTTGTTGTTGTGGGGGAAGCTGCTCCACAACAGACTTTAATAGCTGATCTAACTCTTTATGTGCGATTTGCTTTTCTAACTCGTCACTTAGCTCATCCCATTGGGAGGCTTGCGCCATCTGATACTGCTGTCTGCTGACTTCTTTTCGAAATAATGAGATTGCCATTCGTTTTGCAACCAGAAATAAAAATGGAAATATTGCGGCAGGGCATGGAATAGACTTTCGTTTGAGAAAAAGTTGCACAAAAACCTCCTGTATAACCTCTTCTGTATCTACATCGGAAGCACACACTCGCCTTACCTTACTATATATCAAAGGTTTGTAGAAGTCAAAAATCTTTCTAAAAATCTTTTCATCTCCCAATTTAAAACGGTCAAACTCATCCAAACTTAATGGAATTTCACTAAAATCCATGATTATTTTCCCTAGGTTACACTTGGTTCAAAGCAACAAAAATTATGTTAAATCTATATAAATGTAAAATTATTTCAAAATGAAATAATCATTATCTCCAATTATCCACAAATACATCTCTCCCCTGGCGGCACTTCCAAACAAAAAAATCCGTAAAAAAGAGAGTGTGTCAAAAATACAAAGGAGACCTATGCTAGATATTTCTCAATAATTAAATAAAATAACTACAACAATCCGTAAAACGCAATTTTTTCTGCTGAGCAAGTGATATGTTAGTGAACATATTGATCATTCGGTTAAAAATAGTAGGGACTTTATACGAACTTAATAGGGACTTCATAGGGACCTCATTCGGATGAACACCTATAAAGTACGTATTATATACGAATAAAATCCTATTTATATACGTATTAGAATAAAATTTACTCAGAAGAAATACAGAAGAAGTTCCGATCCATACTCATCTTTCCCTAAACCATTGGGCGTATCCATGCATATATTATCACTTTCGATAATATTCGTTTGTTACAACTACATTCAAACAAAACGTAACTTATTTGATACTTAATACATAAATAAATCTACTAAAACTATTAAAAAAGCCACAAAAATTCATTAAATAATACTTACCACACTTCAAATTAAAATTTAAAAAATAACAGATAACAATTTAGTAACATAAAAAAATTAAATAATAACAAAATGAAATATAATTTTATAGTTTTATAAAACTAATCGATAATAAATCAAACAAAAAGTATGAAAAGACCTATTATGGCTGCTTTGTTAATGGCTTCTATGATCAGTCCACTTTATGCCCAACAATCAATCAAGGGCAAAGTGCGCGATACTAAGGGAAACCTATTGACATCTGTCAGCATTTTACTCAAGGGAAGTAATTCCGGCACCACAACTGATACGCACGGTGAATTTCAACTTTCGCTTCCCAATGGCAACAAAGGCACGCTAATCTTTAGTGCCATCGGCTTTAAACAGCTGGAAGTGCCCATCAATAACCGCACAGAAATCAATGTGGTCATGGACACCGATGAGGTAGGGCTTGATGAGGTAGTCGTTGTCGGATTTTCTGAAGTAGATAAAAAGCACGTCGCCTCTTCAGTATCACAAATGGATATGGAAAAAATTAAAAACCGTCCAATCTATAAGATGCAGGATGCTTTTTCAGGTACCATTCCGGGGGTGACCATGATGCGGGGCAGTAGCCTACCGGGCAGTGTTCCCGGCACGATTTCCATCCGCGGTATCAGTACGCTTCAGAATGCAGATCCACTTGTCATCGCCGATGGTATGGAGCAGAGTATCCATGATATAGACCCCAATCAGGTTAAAAGTATCACCGTATTAAAAGATGCGGCTTCAGCCTCTATGTATGGTTCACGTGGGGCTAACGGTGTTATTATCATCGAAACTGAACGTGGGCAAACGGGCCAGTTCAAGGTTTTCACCAACAATTGGTACGCCATCAACAAACCGATAGATTTACCCGAATTTGTGAATGCTGTTGATTTCATGAAACTCCGCAATGAAACCTTGATTCAACAGGGGCAACCGGCTATCTATCCCGAAGAAACCATCAACAAGTTTGCCTCGGGCGAAATTAAACCAGTCAACTGGCTAGACGAAGTTATGGAAAGGACATCCACGGCAATCAACAACAATGCCAGCATATCTGGCGGCGGTGGTGTCGGCACCTTCAATCTGATGCTCGGCCATATCAAAGAAAACGGTCTTAATGCCATTGAGGGTACCCAAAAATTCTCCGCACGGTTCAACACGAATATCAACATTGCAGATAAATTTGTGCTAATGGCTGATTTCTATGCGCATCGCCTGCAGGTAAACCGCTTAATGGCTAACGATGATGGTCATGGCCTCTATAAACTGGCTTGGCGCATGAATCCAACACAGCAGATTTTCTATGATTCGGACCTGCCCGAGCATTATATTCTGCACAACAATATCAATCCCATTGCATCCATCAAACGAGGCGGCAAGAAAAACAACATGTATGACCGGAGCACGATCAACCTCCGACCCAAATATAACATCAACAGCAACCTCAACATTGAAGGGAATGTGTCTTACATGATCAATAAATCTGCCAATAAACACGAACGGCTCACCTATAAATTTTTTGATGAAAAAGGAGCGCCGGTTACCATTTGGGGAAATGATGTTGATGCTTCTCAAGGAGTCAGTGAAAGCCAGCTAACAGCCCGGGCACTCATCAATTTCAATAAGGATTTACGACAGGACAAAGACAAAATTTACTTAACAGCAGGGTCGGAGATCATGAACTACACGTATACCGATTTTAGGGAGATCAGTAAGGCTTCTTTCTTTGGAAAGCTCAACTATTCTTTTGACAACCGTTATATCCTCGAACTGACTGGACGTTCGGATGGGAGCAGCAAATTTGCCCCTGGCCACCGTTGGGGCTTCTTCCCTTCTGGTGCATTGGCCTGGAACATGCACAATGAAAAATTTTTCAAAAATATCCTGGAGTCCAAACTGATCAACAACGTTAAGATCCGTGCTTCCTACGGTCTCATCGGTAATGAAAATGTTGCCCCTTATCTCTGGGAGGAATCAGTCAATACCTGGGGCTGGACAATACGTGTCCCTAACCCTAATTTCTCCTGGGAAAAGCAAAAACAATGGAACATCGGTATGGATATCAATGCGTTCCGGAACAGATTATCTTTTACGGCAGAAGTCTACCATAAAAATTCATATGACCTCATCTATGATGAATTCGCCGTACCTCCACTTACCGGCTCCAATAGCCTGGTATCGGCCGTGAATATCGGGGCGGTCGAAAATAAGGGCTGGGAACTTTCGGCCAGCTGGTCCGATAAGAAGGGTGATTTTTCATATACCATCGGGGGAATGCTCTTTGACAACCGCAACCGCATGCTCAAAGCAGGATACAATGAAGGGGATAGATTAATTTTTAAAGGTGACAATAACCGTATTTGGTATAAAGGGATTCCAATAAACAATTATTATGGATTCCGGTCGGATGGATATTTTCAAACACAAGAAGAAGTGGATGCTACTCTTGCCAAAATGCCAAACTCGAGACCAGGCGATATTCGCTATGTGGATCAGAATCAGGATGGCATCATCAATGATGATGACCGTACTTATCTGGCAGACCCGCTTCCACATTACAACTATGCCATCAATTTAGATTTACGTTATAAGCGATGGGATTTTTCGGCACTTGGTCAGGGGATCGGCAAACGTACTGGCCGATTGATCGGCCAGGAAGCTTTTCCTGTCTTTGTGGATGGCAACAGCAATGATCTGGGCGCACCACGTGTCGAATATGTTGCCAACCATTGGAGCCCAGACAATCCCAACAGCCGCTTTCCCCGTCTTTGGACAGGCCCTAGTCCCAATACTCTGCTCAGTGATACCTGGTTGAGCAACGCTGCTTTTTTCCGGATAAAATCGCTCCAGCTTGGTTACACCTTCCCCACACTGGGCAAGAGTGTCAAAAATTTCCGCATTTACGTGAATGCCCAGGATGTGTTCACCTTCACGAAATGGGAAGGCCTGGATCCCGAAAGAATCGACGTGGACAGCCCTGGTACCAATGATGGTAATGGCTACTACCCTCGCATGGCAACCTACAGTTTTGGACTGAGTGCAAGTATTTTTTAAATCAAAAACAATGAAAAAGAAAATTATCACCCTTATAATCGCCCTGGCAACCTTGTCCAGTTGCGAAAAATTTCTCGACAAACGTGACCCCACAGCCACTTCTTTTGATGAATTCTTCAATACCGAAGAAGATTTGCGCCGTGTGGTCTACAGTAGCTATCTGGATGCCTTTATGGGCCCTGGCGAACGCAGGCTGTTGTTCTATATGATGGATGGCCGTACGGACAACGCTTATGCCCGCATCGAAACAGACCACCATATGGTTATCGCCAATGGCAATATGACCAGCAACTCACCTTTGGCTATTTATTATTGGGCACTCTACAATAAACATGTAGGAAGGATCAACACTTACCTGGCCAACATTGATATTCCTTATGTCGAAAATGAATCGACCCGTCAAAAATATAAGGCCATCCTCGAAGGGTTGCGCATCTGGCATTACTTTAGGATTACGGAACTATGGGCCAATGTCCCGTTTGTGCTGGAACCCGTTTCCCTGGCAGATGCAACACCCCCCGTTACCCCAAAAGCTGAAATTCTCGACAAGCTCTTTACAATGAGTGAGGATGTGGCGAAAAGATTGCCTGAGGACGAAGGCACAACCAATGCCTATATGTTCAACAGATATTCATTCAAGACCTTGGTGATGCGCTATGCCCTCTACAATGGGCGTTACGAGCTGGCTGCCCGCCTTGCCAAGGAAATCATGGAAAGTGGTAAATACCAACTGCACCCGGCATATGCTGATCTCTTTAATTACAAAGCTGATAAAACCAACAAAGAGTTTATCATCAAATTTGACATGGAGAGCCACAACAATTCGGCAACAGCTTCTTTTGAACACCTTGCTCCCCAGTACAAAACCGGAAAAGGACAATCGTATGTCGTGCCGCTTAAATCCTTGGTCGACAGTTACTGGACCCTTCAGGGACGGCCAATCGACAAATGTCCATTGCACAGCAAACAGGAATATGAACTGGATCCTAAACTAAACCGGGATCCCCGATATGCGGCCAGTATATTTGGTCAAGGAGACTTATTTAACAAGGAACAAATCGATATTTACGATTCAAAAAGTGTCTTTTATTATCAGAATCTGCGCAGCAGCAGGTCGGGATACTGGTTCAAGAAGTTTGTGGATGAGGCCGATGCCTTCCGTACCGGTGGGAATATGCACTTTCCTTTAGCCCGTTACGCGGAGGTCTTACTCACCTATGCGGAAGCAAAAATCATGTTGAATGATATCGATGATCTTGCAAAGGACTGCATCAACCAGGTCCGTAAACGTGCGGGTCTGGACATGGGTATTGCTGATGTCACCTTAACCGCAAAATCGCAGCAAGAATGGACTGACCTCATCCGCAATGAACGAAGGACAGAATTTGCTGGAGAGGGTTTGCGCTATAGTGATATCCTACGCTGGAAAACAGCTGAGGCAGTACTCAATCAGCCTGCACTCGGTCACATGAAACTGAACAGTAACGGAAAATCTGAAGTTCTCAAGATTGAAGACCGGAAATTCCTAAAGCACCAATACCTGTGGCCATTTCATGAAAGCAGCTTCCAGGTGGAACCTAACTTAACCCAAAATCCAGGTTATTAACCGGATCCAGGTAAAGCCGGAATGACCTATGCACATGACGGTTAGCGCTCATTCTTATGCCCGTTGTACCATTGCGGCACATGCAATTCCGGTACAACGGGCATTCGTCCTTTAGTCTCAACAGAGGTCATCCCAGCAGGAACTTGTCAATTTTATTGTGGGCTGAGTTAGCTTTTAAGTGGGGAAAAAGAATTAGTTTTGGACAGGCATTTATACAAGTATGAAGAGGATGAAACTTTTATTGATATTTACAGCTGTGCTCTGCTTTCTAAATTCTTTTTCTCAGGAGCAGTTATATTACTTTACCAATAGCGACAGCACAGGTGTTGGCGTCCGTACAGCCTCTGGCAGCATCATTGTCCCGCTCCAATTTTCAACAATCGGGGCCTATGATTTTGACCATCCGATCACCACCCCTTTTATCGAGATGTACTGTTCAGCACAGGATACCAGTATCAATCCCATGAATCCCAATCAACCATCGGGGCGTGTCTACGACAGAACTGGAAAATTTTTATATACACCATTTTTATATGATAATGGGCCAGACTACTGGCACGAAGGTATACGCCGCTATGTGCAGCAAGGTAAAGTGGGCTATGTTGATTTGAACAATAACAGGCTGACTGATCCAAAAGTGGGCTTTGCGGATTTTTTCAATTACGGTTACGCTTCCTTCTATGAAGGGGCTGTTAACAAAGTCTATAATAAAGGGGGAGAGCATTGGACCGTTTCTCCTGCAAATGATTCAGGCCGAACATACCTGATCAATAGAGATGGTGTGGAAGTTCAGGGCAGCAAAAAGCCCTCTTCAGCCAAAGACTACTATTATGAAGGACTTTATTACCCTTACCCATTTCACAATACAACGCAGGAACGGGCACTTATCGAGCGATTAAACCAATCTGCCGAAATCCATCAAATAGACAGTTACTTATTTTCGAATCATGAGAAAGCAGATGAACCTGATCATATTCAGTTTGAAATTGTAACAAAACCATCTGTTTATATGCCATATTATACGATACAGGGTTATAAGCGCCAACGTGCCGATGACAACTGGGTGCTAGAGGCTACAGCGGATGGTCAATATTTTTATATTCAAAACAAAGTGCGTATTCCTCTTGATCAATGGATCAGAAAACAGTTGGTACAAGCCAATAAATCAAGGTAGGAATAGGCTATTTTCTTCGGTATTCTTTTCATGGGCCTATTCATAAAGTTGTGTTTTATCTCAAAATACGATGTTTTTGTCTCGAAATCAGCGATAGCATCTTGTTATTAAAAAAGTATTTGTAAATTCGAAACAGGCACTACTCTTAAGTGCTTATTTGGCCAAATATGAAATTTAGAGAAGATGAAAGACTTTCCAAAGCTAGAAACAGAACGGCTGATCCTATCAGCAGTGACCTCAGAAGATATCCCACAGATCGTCATGTACCTTCAGGATAAAGTATTTTCCGATTTCACCTCAAATATCCCCTATCCCTACCGAAAGGAAGATGCGGAATATTGGTTAAAACTTTCGAGGGAGGCTTTTGAAAACCATAAAGGTTTCACATTCGCCATTCGGAGCAAAGACGGAAAATTGATGGGGGCCATAGGACTCCATGACGAAGGCTCCGACAGAGCCGAACTGGGGTACTGGCTTGGTATCCCGCACTGGAATAAGGGTTATGTCACAGAAGCCGCAAAAGCGGTCATCGATTTTGGATTCAGAACGCTGAAATTTAATAAAATCTTTGCCACTTACTTCCCGCATAATCCAGCTTCGGGAAAAGTCATGGAGAAAATAGGAATGGAAAAGGAGGCCGTCTTAAAGCAGCACTTAAAAAAAGATGGTAAATATTATGATATTCCACTGTATTCCATTTTTAGGGCATCGCTTTGATTACCGATCCCACAAGACGCTCTGCCGCCACAGTTTGGACCATCCAGTGAAATAAAAAAGTCTTCGTAGAAATCATGGTCAATTCGGCATTATTTCAGTCTTCGGCTGGTTGAATTCGAAGACTGAAATAAAAAAACAGGATACTGGTCTAGAATCTGTAGCCCAAGGAAAGGCGATAATTACGTGGCGCCTCTGTCTGCCAGGAATATACCGGTGCAGTAAAATAACCACCATTGGCTTTATCGGCATAATAGGAACCTCCTGCCAACAAGTATCGGTCGGCCAGATTCATCACATTGAGTGTTACCGAAAATTTATCCTTATGATAAGCCAAACCAGCATCAAAACGAACATAATCTTCAATATTCCGTTCGGGAAACTCTGCCGAGTAAAATGCGGTGGAGCGATCCAGATATGCTGTCATTCCGGTGCGAAAGCTCAGCCCCGACAACTGTCCCTGTAATAGGGTATAATCGAGCCAAAGATTGGCAATATGTTTATCCGCCCCATCCAGACGTTGGCCGACAAATAGTCCTTCTACCCCATCATTGATCTTGGTAATCTTTCCATCGGTATAGGCATAATTGGCCACAGCGGTAAAACCATGAAAAATTTCTCCCTTGAGATCAAACTCGATACCTCTTACTTTCTTCTGTCCTATTTCAACACTCATTTCGGGCTTGGGGCCATAGGAGGTAATTTCATTGTTCTTAATGATCTGATATGCGCTCACCGAAGTACTCAAGCGACCTGAAAACCAGTCTCTTTTCAAACCAAGTTCCATCATGTCACCAGTAATGGGTTTTACCGTATTCCCATCAAATAAAAGTCCATTCTGGGGGATAAAGGACTGGTCATATAGCGCATAGGCCGATGTAGCCTGATCGATTGCATAAGAAAGGCCGACACGTGGCGTTACTTTCTTGCTCACCACGGGTTCACCGCCCCAGCTTGCTACAGACATATTCGTAAATCTGCCGGCCAAAGTCAGGCATAATGTATTGTCTAAAAATCCCAATTCGTCCTGGATATAGACGGATGAATACTGGGTTTTCATCACGCCCCCCCCAGCCAGCGCCCGACTACGCAATGGTTGGGACCGATCGAACTGCTGGTAGCCGAAATCGGGTGAATACACCGGAGCTTTGGGATCAAAGGCACCTCCAAGAGAATCCAGGACTATCGATTGGTTCCAGTCGGCATAATAGTTCTTATTGCCTAGATCCAGTCCGGCAAGTATGCTATGATTGACCTTGCCCGTCTTTACCTGTCCGTTGACAAATATCTGTCCCAGGACCATATCACTCTGCGCATCCCAGATATCGCTTTTACGAATCACTTTTCCATCGGGTAAAATATCGCTGGGCCAGCTGCTCGCTCCTGTCTGGTTATAGGTAAAATAGGCCCCCTGACCAGTTAATTTCCAATTCGGGGCCAACTCATGCTCGATGGTTATAAAGGTAGAATGGTCGTTGACATGGAGCGGATCCAGTCCTTCCGCAGACATGGTTGTATGACGGTCAAGCGATTTATACCCAAAGGGTGACATCACATATGCCGATCCAATATCAGACATGTTGGCCCGCTGATAAGTATATTCAAATGTGGCCTTCGTACCTGCGTCAAGTTGATAGGACAATACTGGGGCAATCACCAACCGCTGATTTTTTTCAAAAGGTCTAAATGATCCTTTGGTATCTCCGGCTATATTCAGACGATATAATAACTTCTTATCCTTTGAGAGTTGTCCATCAAGATCCAAAGAAGTCCTGTAGCTCGCAAAACTTCCCATTGAAAAGTTAACTTCACCTTTGGTTTCGCCGCTGGGTTTCTTTGTTACCACATTATAAATACCGGCCGGATCACCACTGGACATCATAAAGCCAGCAGGTCCTTTGACAAATTCCACCCGCTCAACAACGGACATATCTTCAGAAAGCGGACTCCAAAAGGAAGTTACCACATTCATTCCGTTTCTAAAGGCCTGTATTTGTGATCCCCGCATATGGATATTAACATACATGTCATTCCAATGCGTTAGTCTGCTCACACCACTCACATTACGAATCAATCCATCTGAAAGATTAAATACCTGCTGTTTAGCGAGTAAATCTGAATTAACGACCTGCACATTCTGTGCTAAATTAAGAATAGGTGTCTGCACGCGTAAACTTGTGGAAAGTTCCTTTTCATTGACATGACGCAGGCCTTCTACCTGGGCTTCCTCTAGTTGATGATGGTCTACCTCAAGGATAACATCCTTCTGTATCGTTTGGTTGGCTCCTAAAACCAAGGTATCTAAACTAGATCTCAGTCCAATATGAGAGGTTTTAAGAATGTATTGACCAGGTTTCAGCCGGTCAAAACTAAACTGTCCATTGGACTTTGATCTTGTCTTTAAGCTGTCATTGAGAATGAGGGTAATGTTGGATATGCCTTTGTGGTCGGCAGTAAGCAATCTTCCCTGGATGGAAGACTGGGCGTAGGCTCCTATTGATACCCCTACCAAAGGGAAGAGGATCAATATTGATCTATTTTTCATACGATGGTTGTTAATTTAATTTAGATCAAATATAAATAACAAATCAATATAGTCAAGTATTTCTTGCTATTTTTTATTGTTCATCATGAGGGAGCAATAACTGGGTGACTTGTACTGCGTATTTTTTTTGTCTAAAAAATACCTAAATTTAGGCTACTGACAACCACAAAAGATAAAACATGAAAATTTTCGCATTTGCAGGAAGCAATTCTTCCACTTCCATCAACAAGCAATTGGTCAAATTTGTCCTGAGAAGTTTTAATGATCATGAAATCGATCTCATTGACCTGAATGATTATACCATGCCTGTTTTTTCAGTTGATTTAGAAAAAAATGGGTTTCCACAGGAGGCGCATCGTTTTCTGGAACACATTGCTGAAAGTGATGTTATCATCTGTTCGCTCGCTGAAAATAACCGTTCTTATAGTGTCGCCTTTAAAAATGTTTTTGACTGGGCATCAAGAATTAATGTGAAGGTATTTCAGGATAAACCGATGTTATTGATGACCACTTCACCAGGTGGCTATGGTGGCGGCAATGTTATGGCTGAAGCGCAGAAGTTCTTTCCACAGTTTGGTGCAATCATCAAAGAAACATTCTCCCTACCTAAGTTTTATGAGAATTTTGACCTGAATAACGGTGTAATCAATCCTGAATATAGCCAGGTCCTTGATGAAAAAATAGCTAGCTTTAAAAAGCAGCTGGCGTAACTGTACGATAGCTAAAAGGGGCAATATGATCTGCCCCTTTATTATATTTATTTTTTAATTAATTCTGCCAGTTTAGCATTCAGCTGCTTACCCTTTAGATTAACACCAATAATTTTTCCTTCTGGTGATATCAGGTAATTTTGGGGGATAGCCTGAATACCGTACAGTTGAGCGGCTTTACTTTGCCATCCATTGAGGTCAGATACCTGTGGCCAAGTCAAGCCATCCTGATCAATGGCTTTGATCCAGTTATCTTTCTTACCCGGTTTGTCCAGTGACACACCCAATATTTCAAATGACTGCCCCTTAAATTCTTTATAAACTTCAATCAAATGTGGATTTTCTGCCCGACAAGGTGCGCACCAGGATGCCCAAAAATCCAACAATAGGTATTTTCCCCGAAAATCAGATAATTTCAATGCTTTTCCATCCGGTGTCAACTGTTCAAAATCTGGAGCTGGCTGGCCTATTCCCAATTTTTTAGCTAATTGAATCTCATCTTGCAACGTTTTGCCAATAGCTGTTCCCCTTAAATCGGGTGACAGCTTCAGAAATATGGGTTCAATTGCACTGAGCTCATCGCCATAACGTGCAATTTCACGTAAGGACAACAGGCTAAAATAATTATCTGGATTTTGTGCGGCAAAAGAGCGCTGTGCATCGTTTCGCAAGGCCTCTACCCTATCGATCTCGGCAGCTATTTGTTTCAGTGCCTGTGTATCTTGGCTCTTCGCTTCATATAAATCAGCCCGTTTGGATTGCTGTATACTCAATTGTCTATCATAGGGACGCAGATAATCCTGGTATTTCTGATAAGCAACCTGTAATTTCCCCGCTTTTACCTGTGAGGATTCAAAAGGAATTTTGACCTCAATCTCCGTATCCGCTTCCAAAGGGTCCACATAGAACGTAAGGCGCTCCAGTGGTCCGGCCTTCCTGTTGAAAAAAGAAATACCTTCTTTGGAGTAAAACAGCATTACCTGTGTTGGTTCAGCAATTTTCCCTTTATATCGTATCTGTCCAGCGCTTAGATCCAAGGAATCAAAAGTCAACTTGCTGTCCACCATATACCGAACAAAGATTTTGGCTTTTGCAGGAAAGGGGCTTCCTTTAATATTGAATTGAAAATCATGGTCCTGCCCTATAGCAGTTCCGGCAATCCCCAACGCCAGGTATATGCATGTGAATATTTTTTTTATCATGATCATTATAATGATTTGGCACGAGCAAGAGTCGCATCTGCCAGTTTAATAATTTTTGAAGTTTCCAGTTCCGCCAGTCCCCGGGCAGCCTCAGCAGCTTGGATGGCTTCCTTCTTTTTCTTTAAAGCAATACAGATATCAGCCAGGGTACCCTGATTGGAATAGCTCGCAGAATTTAATTCTGCTGCTTGTTTGGCCAGTACATAACATTGTTTTAAGATAACAGAATTTGCTGGGGTTCCCTTTGTATTTGCATTGCGACGGGCAATGAAACTCAGTCTTTCATCTTCATCTTTTAATAATCCTTTTCGCAGATCATCCGTGATGGCCACAAATTCGTTCTCCGTACCATGTGCGGCTACCCATTCCACTTTATAGAGGGCGGCCTCAACTTTTTGCTGTGCATCGTCTAATCCCTCAAAATAGGCAACTCCAGCCTTAAATTCTTCTGCCTTATTATCACGGATATAGCCATACATTGCATATTGCAGGAGTTGTCTCTCTTTGTTTGCAAATTCAGCTGGTACAGCTATACTTTTAAAATATGCTTTATTGGATGTAAAAAACTTGCCATAACGATCTTCTAAGCTCCTAGCCATCATTTTGATGGTTTCCCATCCATTTGGGCTCCGCAAAAAATCATCGGTAGCGACACTATCCAAGGCTTTTTTTGCAGCATCTGCAGCCTTACCATCGGTCTGTTCCATTACTTTGATGTACCGCAACAGAAAATTGGATTCCCGCATACCTTGGGCATATTGCCGACGCAAATTAGGGATCTGATAGTTGGGATCATTGGCCTGCTTGGCCTGTTTTAGGAACAGATCCGCTTCCATCCGGGAATGCGTCCTGTAGATCAATGTCCCCTGTCCGTCTAAAAATAGATAAGTGGGGTAACTGCTGATCTGATAATGCTTGGCAATAGCTATTCCTTCCCCTACTTCACAGTCAAATTTGGTATTAATAAAGGTACTGTTAAAGTAAGCTGCAATTTCGGGCTGTGAAAAGACGTTGCTTTCCATCCATTTACAAGGGGCACACCAAGAGGTAAAACCATCTAAGAAAATCAATTTATTTTCTTTCTTGGCCAATTCTTTGGCTTGGGTAAAGGTCACTTTCTGAAACTGGATGTGCTCCTGTGCCAGTATTATCACAGACTGCACAAGGGCCATTGATGTCAATATTATCTTTTTCATATTGTTTTTTCGTTAAGGTGTTAACTACCGTTGATACTGTGGAATTTCGGGGTTCAAGGAAAGTACCTTTGGTGGAATGGGAAGGATCATCCGTGGATCCGTGGACTCCATTTCAAATACTTTTCCGTCTAAGGGATGTTGAATTGATTTCTTGAAATGGTCCGCAATGGCCAGGCGTTTCAGATCGATCAGTCGGTCAGAGGCCATAAAAGGCATTTCACGACGTCTTTCATCCAGTATAACCTGTAACAGGGCTTTGGGATCAGCTGCCGTGAGCACTTTATTATTTTCTATCCGGCTATCCCGCAGGGTATTTAAAAAGTTTAAAGCTTCGGCTGTATTTCCAATACGGGCGGCTGCTTCGGCGGCAATCAAAAATAACTCTGGGGTATTGAACCCCGTACTGAAATCTACATAGGGAGCAAAAAGCACACGGCCTGGAAATTTAACCACATTAGGGCCGAAAGATGCCTGATCACGGCAGAAAAATAATTCGTAACGTTTGTCAATAGCACCTGTTGGCAGATCCTTTGCATAGGTGGCAATCAGGTCTTTGGAAGCATAGAATTCGCCATTTTGAGTACCTAATGAACTTGTCCCCAATCGTGACCATACGGCTTCAATATTTGTTCTTGAATCAGGGAACTCTTCATTTTCATCCGTTTTTAAACATACTCGCCCCCAGGTAGTCTTATCTTTATTGGTATATAGATTATAGTCTAACAAATTGTTGTTCAAAGCAAGGGCCTGCTTAGCGTTTTCCAGAGCTTCCTTGTACTTACCTTGATAGAGGTATACCCTGCTCAAAAAAGAAAATCCAACGGAGCGTACCGCTTGAAACTTATTGGTTTGTGTCGTCGATAAATTAGGAAGTGCATCGTTGAGGTCGTTAAGTACCTGATCATAGATAGCCTGAACAGATACCCGTTCGTACTGTTGATTAATGTCCTCTTTCAGTACCAGGGGTACCCCTAGATCTTTGGAGGCACTGTTGGGATTGTAGTGAGCAGCATAGATATTGACCAAGCTCAGGTATTCAAACGCACGGCCAATCTTGGCTTCCGCCCAGATTCTTTTTTTCTCTGCCTCTGTGCCATCAGAAGCCGTTAATACATTATTGATGATGACATTATAGGTAAAGATGTGGCTATACGCGCTTTCCCAATAGGGATCATACTGGCCATCTTCAAATATAGCGCCATGTGCAAAGCTATAAAGCTGTTTCTTTACATAATCGTAATAATCATAACTTGCTGCAGACTGCACATCTTCAGGGTCTCCTGACTGTAAATTATCCGTAAGATAATTTGGATACAGTGCGGAAGCGCGCACTAAGGCTTGATCATTTAATAATAAACGATAATCATTTAGGTTTTCGGGAATTGTAAATCCTTTTGGTTTTATATCTAGATACTTACTACAGCTTCCTAAAGCCAGTAGACCAAATAGCAATCCTATATATATTTTTTTCATGGTATTTTCTTTTTAAAATCCTACAGATACTCCTAAATTGTAAACTACGGGTGCCAATACACCTCTATTGGGGCTTGTTACCGTACTATAGCCTACCCAAACCTCTGGGTCGAGATTATCTTTGTTGGCGGCCCATCTCCAGGCATTCAGCACCTGAGCGGTCAAGCGTATATAGCTCAGTTTGGTTGGCGCAATCCATTTACCTGGGAAATTATAGGACAGGGAGATGTCCCTTAATTTGATATAATCTGCTTTTTGGACAAATTTATGTGCTGCGTTGTAGATATCGGAAACATTGATAGAAGCAGCCGAAATAAAAGCCGGAGCAAGATCGGGATTACTTTCATCACCTGGGTTCTTCCAATAATCCAACCACAGTTTGTCAAAATTACTGTTATAGTTCAGTTCAGCATATTTGCTCAAAAACTCTGGGTGCACCCCGCGCATGACATGTCCACCATTGAAAATAAACATAAATGATAAGGTGAGATCTTTATACCGGAAGCCATTTCTAAAGGAAACGTTATATGGCGGTATGGTCGTTCCCTCGTAGATTAAATCATCGACTGTAAGTTGCTGCGTACTTTCTACCAGACTTCCATCGGCTTTTCTAGCCAAGGGCCTGCCCTGCTCATTCAGACCAGCGTAGTCTATACTATACAAACTTCCCATGGGAATGCCCACCCTGTTTTGTGGGGCATAATAGTAATAATAAGGCGTGTTTTGTTCAACAAATAGACTGGTGATCTTATTTTTATTATAACTAAAGTTTAAGGTACTGTTCCAACTGAAATCCTGCTGTTGGATAATTTTACCATTCAGTCCCAGTTCAATCCCCCGATTCTGCATATCACCATAATTCAGCAGGACCATGTCCCAGCCCAATGTGGGGTCCAATGGCGTATTTCCCAAAAGATCCGTCGTCTTTTTGTTATAGACATCGATGCTCGCAGACAGCCTATTTTTAAAGAGGGAGAAATCAAGCCCGACATTGAATACATTTGTCCGTTCCCAACGCAACAAAGGATTAGGTGGCGAATCGATATAGGCTTGCATTTCACCGTTAAAATAATTGAGGCTATTACTAACTCTTGAAATCAGGTAAGGTCCATTATCTTTGGGGACATTACCGTTGACACCATAGGTCATCCGAAGAGACCAGCGGTCTAATGGTTCCCAGTTAATTTTTGGCAAATGATACAATGCCCCCACCGACCAAAGAGGTTTGTATTGGTTCTTGATATCCGTACCGAACAGATTGGACTGGTCCATACGTATACTACCGCTCAAAGTCAACTTTTGGTCGTAGGTATAGGATCCATTGGCATAAAAAGAAACAAATCTATCAACTAAATCACTAAAACCACGCTCTCGTTTCGACAAGATATAGCTATTGAAAAGTGCCTGAGTATTTTGAATTGGGATACCGAACAACTCTTCATTAATACCTTTATAAACTAAACTATTTTCATCATAACCGTATTTATAAATATCAGTAAACCGATTATTAATCTGCCTGCGTTCAGCCCCGGCAATCGCTACAATTTCATGCTTATCATGAAAAGTATTCTGATAGTTGAACTGCCCCCTTAAGGTATAACTATTGACATCATCCCTTCGTTCTTGAAATTGTCCTCCTTGAGGAACATTCCGTTTTATTACCCCAGCTTCATCAATCTGCGTGGCATCGTTGACCATGGCCGTAACCACTTGCGCATTCTTTCTATTTAAAGTACCATTATAGCCCTCAGTCCGCTCAGTCTGATAGGAAAGGTCAAAGTCCAATCCTTTAATGAGTTTAAAATTGGCGGCAAAATTTAAATTGAGGTATTTGTTATAAAACTTCTCATGGATGGCCGACACCTGATCCAGGGGAATATATGTTTCATCCTCAAGTCCTAAAGCATTTAGGCGATCTATTTCAAACTGAGATTTTGAGCCATACCATTGAGCCGCCGAGCCATCTTCGTTACGTAACAGATAGTAGGAAGCCTTTCCGCCAATATAATTGTCGTAAAAATTAAAACCGATATCCCCTTCCCTGGATTGATTTTTCCCCAGGACATTTGCCCTCAGGTTAAACCAGTCTGTAAACTTAAAATTGTTCTTCAAACTGAAACCTATCTCTTTATTGGTCGCTCTTCCTTTATTATAATCTCCTGGCTGTGTATAATTAAGTGAATAGTGGTAGGTATAACGATCCGATCCTCCGGAAACGGCCAGATTATGCTGCTGGTCAAACCTGGTGGTATGCAGGAATTCGTCCATTTCACTATAACGGTCCCTATTGCGGTAAACATCCAACCGCTTCTCCATTTCGGCTTCGGATATCACGCCTCCCTTGTGGTCATACAAGATCCGATAGACATCATTCATGGCCTTTCGAGGATCAATGGCAGCATAATCACCTGATCTATAGTTGAACATTTCCTTCTGAAAGTCGACCAATTCAGCACTGCTCATCTGATTGAGATACTGTCGGCTTGGGAGCCCTCTAAAAGAGAGTGTGTTGCTGTAGTCTATTTTGGTTTTCCCCGCAGTACCAATCTTTGTGGTAATGACAATCACACCATTGGAGGAGCGCACTCCATAAATTGATGCTGCTGATGCATCTTTTAATACCGTTATAGAAGCTATATCGTTGGGATTGATAGCGGTCAGATCACCTTCGTATGGCATCCCATCCACAACAATCAATGGCGCTGCTTGCGCATTGATTGTAGAGCGTCCACGGATCTCAATACCTAGATTATTCTTATTATTTTGAGGGCTGGATGCATTACGAACTAAGCTCAGTCCGGGTAACAATCCGTCAACACGGTCTAATAAGTTGGGCTGTAAACGTCCTTCCATATCTTTGGCGGTGACTTGTGCGATGGAACCCGCCGCTCTTTCCTTGCTTATTTTCTGATATCCCGTATTGACCGTGACATTGACTTCTTGCAGCTGTGCGTCAACTGCATGCATGGTAATTGTACCCAGATCGGATTTGACCGGAAGGGAAATCGCTGAAAATCCTACCATTGTGATTTCCAGAAAGTGTTTTGAGCTAACGCCGTTGAGTTCAAAATACCCATTGTGATCTGTGATGGTCCCTTGTGGTACTCCTTTTATGCGAACGGTTGCCCCCTGCAACGGTCGCTGATGATCATCAACAACAAATCCTTTTACAGGCATTCTCTGATTCGATACTATATTGTTGCCAGAAAATGCATCCCTTGTTCCTGTTTTTTCACGAACGACAATAATCTTGCCTTTGATTTCAAAGTCAAGATTCAGGTTTCCCAGCAGTTTTTCAAGTGCTCTCCCTAATGATCCATTTTCGACATTCAGATTGACCTTGGTATCCGGATCGATGGTCGTTGCAGCCCACACATATGAATAACCTGTCTGCTTATTGATCGTGGAAAATACCTTCCTCAACGAAACAGATTTTTCATGGATAGATACATTTTGTCCATAGGTTTTAGCCCCAACATGGAGCAGACAACAGGACATCATAATGGTTGTTAGCGATATACGCATAATGTTCCCCCTCCAATGTGACCGTCCCCAGAAATCCGGGCGTTCACTGTTTTTCATAATTTCTGTCTGTCCGTGTAGGGCACGACAAACTTCTGCATAATTTTTATACATTTGTTTTAGGTTAAGATTAAAATTCAGTTACAGTTAGAATCGCTTGACCAGAAGCCTCATATGTTGCAAGCATTGAGGCTTCGTCGTTTTATTTAGGTTGTTTTCTATCTACATAAATGGTTTTTCCTTTAAATTTAAACTTGACTTTCCCCGTACTCTCCAGTACATTGATAATATCTTTTAAACTGCTATTACGGGATAGCATCCCCTCAAATTCTTCTGTTTTCACCTCTTGGTCAAGGTAGACCACATCCACATTGTACCAAGCCGCAATATCCTTCAGTATAGTCGATAGGGATTCTGAATTGAATACAAAATATCCTTCTCTCAAGGCATTGCCCATATCAAGATCAACTGTGCGGCGTTCGATCTGTCCATCATGCATATAGACCTCTTGGCCAGGAGACAATATGATCTGCCGTTGCCCTTGTTGAACCTTTACTTTTCCTTCATAAAGTGTTGCCTTGAAGTCATGCTCATTCCGGGTTGCTCTGACATTAAAATGTGTCCCCAGTACCGTAACGTTTATTTTTCCGTTTTGTACAGTAAATGGTTTCAAGTTGATGATCTGTCCTGCTGAAGAGAGGTATTTTTTTGCAACCTCGAAATAAGCTTCACCGCTTAACCGCACTTGTCTGAGACTATCCGTTTCATAATAATCCAGTTGTGTCTCCGCATTCATCCAAACCTTAGTCCCATCCGGTAAAAGAACAGCCAGCTTCGCTCCTTTTGGGGTTGATACCAGCAGATTCTCTTTGTTATTTGCCCTTTTATTGGAGATATCAGCCAATGCCACCAGTGTATCAGTAGTATTTAAAGCAATCGAATCCCCTTTGTTCAAGTATATCATACCCGCTGTTTTGGCAGGGTGAATATTGGGGTCCGGACTTTCCTGATACCCGGTACCGGCAATATAGTATGCAAAGAATAAGGCCATGAAGCCGATAAATACAGCTGCAATTTTCAGAAACCAAGCCCGCTTAAAGAATGAAATGGAATCCGGCTTAGTCAAATACTCCTGTTCAAAAATTTGAAATGAACGCTCCCAATCATAAGTAGACAACTTTTTTAAATCATTATTAAACAAAAGTTTATCCTGAACCATATCATCTATTACTCGATTCTCAGGTGCATTGGAAAGCCATGAATCAAGTTGCTGTTTTTCATCGGCACTTAATCGTTCTAACTTCGATTTACTTAATAAGTATATGATATGTTGAGGTATCTGCTCCATATTGCTTTATATACTTAAAACAATATTCTAATTTTGTTTCTCTAAAGAAATGGTAGATATTTTTATAATCAACTAAATATCAACACTATATTTTATAGTGCTTAATAATGTAGCAGGAGCAAAAGTAGGCAAAAAAATTGGTCAGGTTTCAGTCTTTTTCTTAAAAGCTCAATTCCTCTTTTCTTTTGATTATAAACGGTGCTTGTGGTGATGCCCAATGAAACAGCGACTTCTTGGGGACTCAAGTCTTCGACGACTAATTTGAACATCACATGTCGACACTGTTCGGGTAATGTTTCAATGGCTTCATGGACTTCTCGAAGTGTTTCCATATAGACAATCTGATGACTGATAGGAAGATCAATTAAATCGACCTGTGCCGTATACCTATCTGCCTGTTGTCGGCTTCGGGTCTGCTGTTGAATACGGTTAAGTGCCGCATTTCTACAACTGGTATAGAGAAAACCCCGGACCGACTCAAAATAGTCAAAGTCCAGCCGTCTTTCCCATAGTTTGAAAAAGACATCCTGTACAATTTCCTCAATAATACTTTTGTCCAAGTCCATTTTTTCCAGAAAATAGCACATCGGGCCATAGAAGGTTTTATACAGAAACTGCAGCCCCGTCCTCTTACCTTCACGAAAAGATTCGATAAAATCTTGTTTGCTAAATTCCTGGTTTACCTTGTTTTTCACAATTCAATATTACTTAAATTTTAACTAAATATGAAAATTTCATTGCTTGTACTTTCGATTAAAGAACACAGAATTGTTGCAGTCTATAGGATTATACCGGATTGCATGGCATCTCACTAAAATACAACACCGTCATCCAGGTAAACACATGATCAAATGCTGTAAACACTGCAATGCAGATCACAGCACAGCGGCGGATTCTTCATAAAATTCTTCATTCCATTTGGCCAACTGACACATGATCGGGATCAGTGCTTTTCCTTTTTCCGTCAGCGAATACTCTACACGGGGTGGTAATTCTTTAAATTCTTCTCTGAGCACTATGCCATCTTCTTCCAGTTCTTTCAACGAAGTTGTCAATACTTTCCTTGAAATGTTCTCGATCAATGCATCCAACTGTCCAAAACGTGCTTTCCGATCACGCAGTGTATAGATAATCACGGGCTTCCATCTGGTCCCCAAAATTCCCATCGAACGCTGCATCGCACATGAACTGCTTTTAAATTCTGTTCTTTTCATTTGCATACCAATAATAGTTACACAAAGGTAACCACTTTATACTATTAATAGTTACAAAAATAAACTATTTAAAATATCTTTGTATAAAGAACAGTAATTAAGATAAACAATGAATATACAGACACTCTTTAATCCCTTCCAATACAAAAATCTTATTCTCAAAAACCGTTTTGTCATGGCTCCAATGACACGTGCATTTGCCATCGATGGTATCCCTAGTGATGCAATCACAGGTTATTATGAACGCCGAGCAGCAGGTGATGTCGGTCTGATCCTTACAGAAGGTACAGTCATTGACAGGCCGGCCTCTAAAAATTTAAAAGATATTCCCAACTTTTATGGTGACCAGGCATTAGATGCTTGGAAAAATGTGGTTGAGGCAGTTCATGCCAAAGGGGGAAGAATAGCGCCACAAATTTGGCATGTGGGTTATACTCCCATGCAATGGGTACCTCCTGCAACTTTCGAAAGCCCTGATACCATGACCTTGACGGATATTGAATCTACTATACAGGCTTATGCCACGGCTGCAAAATCAGCCAAGGATCTTGGGTTCGATGCCTTTGAGATCCATGGTGCTCATGGTTATTTGATCGACCAGTTTTTTTGGGAGGGCATGAATCACAGGACAGACGAATTTGGGGGCAAATCCTTAAAGGATCGTTCAAAATTTGCTGTGGAAGTAGTAAAAGCAATGCGAAAGGCAGTAGGCCCCGATTTTGTAATCATCCTACGATTGTCACAATGGAAACAACAGGATTATACGGTTAAGCTAGCACCAACTCCGGCAAGCATGGAAGAGTGGATATTACCTTTGGTGGATGCTGGGGTAGACATTTTCCATGGAAGCCAGCGTCGTTATTGGGAGCCGGAATATGATGGCAGTGACCTCAACTTCGCCGGTTGGTTGAAAAAAATCTCTGGACAGCCAACCATCACCGTAGGATCTGTAGGGCTGGACAAGGATTTTGGGGAGGTGTTTACCAATTCGGCATTCAAATCTTCACCCGCCTCACTGGATGAATTGGTACGCCGCTATGAACGCGGGGATTTTGATCTAGTCGCCGTCGGAAGAGCTATTCTACAAGACCCAAACTGGGTAAAGAAAGTACAAACTGGAAAATTCGAAGAGCTATCTACTTTTGAAGCAAGCAGTTTGGGAAGCTTATCCTAAAAATATATTTCACTAGTTGGGTACGGCATCATGGATGGTCATTATTTTGATAAGGCGCTTCATTCAACCCATAAATACAATAATCATCTTCGGGACCAAAGCAAAAGTATGGCCTTACCACACCATACTTTTGTTTCTATATAAAAGCTGCCTAATCTTCAAAGAGCCGCTCGTATTGATTTGATTTTCTGCTCCGTTGGGCTGCTTCCATAAAACGAAATATCTCAATCGTTTCCGCCGCCGCTACAGGAGCCTTTCCTGTATCAAAGAAATCGAGTATTTCTTTGACCAGAGGACCGTAGCCGACAAATGGTCCTAAGGTAGCAATCCCATGTTCACCAAAAGCAGTACCCGCTATATTATTAGCTCCCTTCCTGATTCCCCTTACTGTGCCAATACGTCCATCTTTCCAATAGCCAACAACCAATTCTTGGTCGGGATTAAAAATTCGGATTACTTTTTCACAGCCTGTTCCCATCACAGAATAAAGCATTTCAACACCATGAATCATATACCAGGCCAAGTCCAAATGATGAGATTCAAGCTCGGCATATGTATAGACCTCAGCACCAAGGACAGGGCCAACTGAACCATTTTTCACCTTCAGCACGTTAGCATCATAGCGTAATGAAGAGCTTGAGAACAAGGGTACCTGTTTATTCTTGGCGTACGAAAAAATGGCTTCCACATCTTTCAGATCCTGGGCCATAGGTTTATCAATAAAACAGGGTTTTCCGGCTGAAATCACTTTTTTTGCCTGCTCAAGATGTACTCTTCCATCATTGGATTCGAGCAAAACAAAATCCACTTCTTGGAGCAGTTGGTCAATGGAATCCACGATCTTCACCCCCATGTCTACCATTGCTTTTACGATATCAGGTTTCATCTTCAAGGCTGAGGCAATATCTGGGCTACCATGAGGATATGCAGCAACAACCTTATACCCTCTATTTGCAAGCGGCCCTGCATTGATATCTTTGGTAAACATCTGACTATGGATGGTATCCAAGCCAATGACTCCGATTTTTTTAAATTTACCTTGATGTATTTGTGCAGATACCCGGTCTGCCAAAACAACCCCTCCGCCCAATATGGCCATTTGGGCAAGGAACTTTCTTCTGTCGTTAATCATATTGAGGCATTTATAGAGGCATAGGTGGTAAAGAAAAACCATTTTTGTAGGTATGCTTGATCCATTCTTCGGCACTTTGCCTGGCATTTAGCTTTACATAATCACGTATAAACCGTGGATCTCCATCGACCACTTCAAACTCATCGACCGACACCACTTGCAATTCGTCGTTGGTTCCGATATTGGTAAACCGCATCGATTCACCGTCCCAAAGCAGATCCCTATGAAGACCTTGCAGACGAACTGCCAGTACTCCCATAACCACCATTTCATTAAAGGGACCAGCGAATGAAAAATTTGAGCTAGCTTCCGTTCTATTACCTTTTGGCTCTTTAGCTGCTCGAATCCAGTCCTGTTCATGTGCATTGGTGCTCCATATATCACCATTTCCGCCTGGAATCCGTGGGATCCAAGGCTTTGGTTTCTGAAAATGGGCCATATTTTCCACTGGCAGGAGCGTCGGGTTCATCCCATAACATCCCGTCATGATTTTTCCCTTTTTACCCACAAATATGATCCCTCCATTCTCATCTCCCATCATAACGCCATCTCTGAGTTCAGCTGGTCTTTCTGGACGTAACCCACCATCATACCAAAAAATGTCTACTTCTGGCATATTGACCTGACCAATTTTCGCTCTTGCCGGAAAAGTATATTTGACCATTTCAGCATGTGGTGGTGAATAGAGATTGCTCAAGGTGGAACTTCCATTCACTTTGATAGGATACTTAAGACCTAGAGCCCAGTACACGGGATCCATAATATGACAGGCCATATCCCCTAACGCTCCTGTCCCAAAGTCCCACCAGCCCCGCCAGTTCCATGGCGTATATACACTATTATAGGGTCTTTTCTCTGCACTCCCGATAAACAACTCCCAATCTAAGGTTTCAGGAATAGGCATGGCTTGCTTGGGCTTCATGAGTCCCTGCGGCCAGATAGGCCTGTCGGTCCAACAATGTACCTCATATACTTCCCCAATACAATCCGATTGTATCCACTCGGCAATCTCCCTGCACCAATCAAAGGAATTACCCTGATTGCCCATTTGGGTCGCAACGCCATAGTGCTGTGCAAGCTTGGTCAATAAACGGGATTCGTATACCGAATGGGTAAGCGGTTTCTGTGTATAACAATGTTTACCCAGTGTAATGGCATGCGCAGTGACTCCCGCATGGGAATGATCGGGTGTGGCTACCATAACCGCATCGATTTCCTTGTCGATCTGATCAAACATCAACCTCCAATCCTTAAACTTTTTGGCCTTGGGGTAATCATTAAAGGTCTTCTGGGCATATTTCCAGTCCACATCACAGAGAGCAACAATATTTTCAGTTTTCATATTGGCCAGGTTCCTACGCCCCATACCACCAACGCCAATACCGGCAATATTCAATTTGTCACTCGGTGCGACATGTCCAAACTTTTTCCCTAAAACGGTGTTTGATACAATGGTGAAACCAGTCAGCAGTGCTGTGTTTTTTATAAAATTCCTTCTTGAATTTTCCATTTTTTTAGTTCTATTTAACGGGTTAATAATTTTCATTTTGAATCAGTACACCATTGGATCTATCTATCTCAACTTGTGGTATTGGAAAAGGCCAGCTCTTGTCATTGGCATCACGTCCTTTATTGGCAAATCCATACTTGGTAAAAAATGCTTTCATGGTAGCTGTATAAGTTCCCCAACGAATCAAATCATATAACCTAAATCCTTCCAATGCAAGTTCGTGCCTTCTCTCCAGATGAATAGCTGCCAGCACATCTGCAGACGATTTGACAGCATAATTGGCCTGAAACTCCTGCTCTCCAATGGCTTTCAGCCCTTGTCCGAATAAACGGAAAACGGCAGGCCCGTCAGCTTTCTTGGTCGTGACAAAAGCCCGATGGCGGACCTGATTGAGTTTGTCCAAAACATCATCCACACTTCCTCCTGTTTTCAGTGTGGCTTCGGCATAGATAAGTAGAACCTCAGCATAGCGGATCCAATAGGGTTGCCAATTGCTCCTTTGCAGATCATTATTCTGACGATACTGCTGCGGCACAAAAGCTTTTCTGCTCTGTTGTAAATTAAAGTCATTGAAATAGCCTTTGTAATTATGTACTTCATTGCCACCAGCAGAGGTTTTGAAGATATCGTTGTGACTAATGATTGTCATCATCTTTCGCGGATCCGCTGCCTCAAAACTACTGGCCAGATCACGTGTAGGGGTGTTTCCTCCCCAGCCCCCCACATTATTACGGCCAACATTCATAATGGCAAATGGATCCCCGCCTAAGCCGAAGGCTGGTTCATATTGATGCAGGATACCAAATATGCATTCCGAAGAGAAAGGTCCAACTTTATAGTCGCCGCGAAATAGGTCGTTGAAGTCAGGCAGCAATGCCAACTTTCCATTCATAATGATATCCTGAGTCGCTGTCCTGGCCAGTCCATATTCTGTCTTTGCATCTCCGCTCATTTTGGACTGTTCCATTAATCCGGCAAAAAATAGGGCAGCACGTGCTTTAATAGCTAATGCAGCATCTTTCGACAATCGCCCTGTTTCGGTAGCAGTAAGCTGTGATCGACGCGGAAAATTAGGTTCAGCAATCGCTTCATCCAAATCCTTCATCATCTGCCCCCGGATATCTTCAATAGGTGATTTAGCCAGCCTCACGCTCGGATCTGCTATTGTAACAATAAGCGGTACATCTTTAAAGACCGTTACCAGGTCAAAATAGTACCAGGCGCGCAACATTTTTACTTCAGCAATATAACGGGCCAAAGTTTCCTTGGGCAGCTTCACTCCATTCTGAACCAGGTTATCACCTTGCTTCAACAGTCCGTCTAATGCTTGATTGCATTTTCCGATCCCACGATAACGATTGGACCAGGTCTCATTGAGCAGTGCATTGGAAGCCAAGGGACGTCCTGTACCTACTTCGGTCGTTTGAGGCCGATCGCCAGGGTCAGATCCTCCGGCATCAGCATTATCCACACTTTCGTCCATGATGGCTACTTTATTTACCGTATATCCCCATCCATCGGCCAAGGGCTGATAGCAGCTAGTGACAAGTTTGAGCCCTGCACCATCGGTCTTAAAAAACTCTTCTTCATTCAGCACCCCATATGGATCACGGGTCAAATAATCCTTTTTACAACTTATACTCGCACAAAGTATGCTGAGTAAGCATATGGTCAATTTTGTAATTTTCATAACTAAAAGCTTAAGTTTAAACCTAACATCCAAGATTTTGCTACGGGATAGTACCCCTGATCGACCCCCATATTCAAAGGAGAACTATTACCTATTTCAGGATCCAGTCCCGAATATTTGGTGAAGGTGAACAGGTTGTAAGCTCCAGCCCACACACGCAATCCTTTGAGCTGCAAATGCTGTAAAGTCACCGACGGCAAAGCATAACCCAATTGGATCGATTTGATCCGTAAATAGGATCCATCTTCAACCAACCAATCCGAAATCTGTAGGTTATTTTGGTTGGAGGAACTAATTTTAAATTGACTCTGGCTAGGATTCGTTGGAGACCATGCGTCAGTAAGCAGCTCTTTAGGTGCATTGTACCAGCCGACGCCAGATTTCATATCGATCTTCACAATATTCATGATATCATTCCCTATTGTTCCCTGGGCCAATACTTTTAAATCAAAATTTTTATAATCGGCCCCCAAAGTAAAGCCATAAGAAAGGTCTGGAAATGGATCCCCGATATAAGTCCGGTCATTGCTATTAATAACGTCATCTGCGTTGATATCGACAAACCGAAGATCACCAGGTGAAGCTCCAGCCTGTCCTGACTGGTCCACTTCGGCCTGATTCTGAAAGATTCCATTTGTCTTAAAACCATAGTAATATCCGATCGGCATATTTTCCTCTGTCAGAGTCGTTGTATAGCTGATCCAGCCACCGCCAGGAATAGGCTCTCCGCCACCTAATGACAATACTTTGTTTTTAAAGGTCGACACATTGGCTCCAATAACATACCCAACTTCACCAACTTTATCATGATATTTCATGGCCAGCTCCAAACCATTGTTTCTTACTGCCCCCGCATTCGTCCACGGACTGTTGGTATAGCCTAAATAATTGGGCAAAGGCACCGTCAACAACATGCCTTTGGTATCTTTTTTATAGTAATCAACAGTCAATTCTAATTTATTCTGCAGGAAAGCAAGATCCAATCCTACATCAAGCTGTTCTGTTTTCTCCCACTGAATGTTGGCATTTCCGAAATAGTTGCTCCCGCCACTCAACTGCGGGGCATAATTACCAAAGTAATAATAGCCCTGATTGCCGGAGTAGGTGGTCAGGTAAGCCCCACGACCGATATTTTGGTTACCAATATTTCCCCAACTAGCACGTAATTTCCCCCTGGACAACCAGCTAAGATCTTTGGCAAAATCTTCTTCGGCAAAATTCCAGCCAATGGATAAGGATGGGAATGCCCCCCATTTTTTATCGGTCCCAAAGTTGGAAGAACCATCATAACGAAAATTCCCGGTAAGCATATATCGGTTTTTATAAGAATAAAAAATACGACCGAAGTACGAATTAAGCGCACTTTCCCATTTTGTACCGGAGGCCTGGGGATTAATGCTGCCGGCGTCAATAATCCATTGACTAGGTGAATTAGACACAAATCCTTGTTTAGAAGCACCGGAAGATTCGGATGTCCATTGTTCAGCAGAGGTTCCCAACAGGGCCGTAAAGCGATGGTTATTCCATTGTTTTTCAAAACTCAATGTATTCTCCCACACATAATAATCGGTCTTGGAATTATATGCTCCAACGGTAGCATCGGAATTGAACTGATTTCCATTAAGATAATATTTCGGAGCAAAAGAATTCGATACACCTGTGGAGAGGTCCAAGCCAAAATTACTTCTGAATTTAAGCCAGTCGGTCAGTCGAATATCCATGCTTCCCCCTCCTTTTATAGCCTTGCCCTTCCATCTATTCTTTTCATAGATCGCTGTCTGAGCGACGGGATTTTCTTTATTGGTCATCAAAATAGGGCTGTAAAAGGACCAGGGATTATTGATATCAATCTTATCCAAAAATAATGCATCCTTCAGAAATCCTGGAATATCGGTCAGATTGTTGCGATAAACCGGAGAGATAGGATCTGCAACAAAAGCTATAAATGCGGTATTAAAACCAGAGCTATTTTCCAGAACATTTCCCCGGCCTTCACTTATAATCCCGATGTTCGCTGACAATTTCAGCCAAGATCGAAGATTGTGTTCAATATTTGTCCGGAACGAGATCCGATCATAATCAGAACCTCTAATAATCCCTTCTTGATTTAAGTAGTTGACGCTAGTTCGGTACGATAAGTCTTTTACACCGCCGGAAACGGATATATCATAATTTTGGATCAGGGCATTTTTTTGATTCACCTCTTTCCACCAATTGGTCCCCGCCTCATTGCCGTTGTTACTACGCAAAAATTTAAGCACCTCCTGTTTATTTTCTTCCGTAAAATATGGATCCAATCCAGCATTGATATTTGCTCGGTTTTTATACTCCATGAATTCGGAGGCATTCATCATGTCATATATCTTTACAGGGTTCTGGAATCCAAAATAGGTATCAAAGCCAATTAAATTAGATAGCTTATCACTTCTCTGGTCACCTTTTTGTGTGGTTACCATGATCACACCATTGGCTGCTCTTGATCCATAAATCGCTGTTGCTGAAGCATCTTTCAATACTTCCATGGATTGAATGTCATTTGGATTCAGCCAGCCAATATCGGATTGAGGCAACCCATCGACCACATACAGTGGATTATTGTCATTAACGGTTCCAATGCCTCGAATACGGACCGCGGGTGGGGTGCCGGGGCTTCCTCCGGTCGAGGTGATCTGCACCCCTGCTGCTTGTCCTTGCAATGCTTCCGTTGCATTCCGTACCGGCATATTCCGCAATTCTTTCCCTGCCACCTGATCTACTGCCCCCGTAACATCCCGTTTGAGCTGGGTACCATAGCCCACCACAACGACTTCATCTAACCCTTTGACAAGAGGCTGTAGGGTAATGGTCTGCAATTCATCGTCTTGAATTTTCCATTCCAGGGCGCTGTACCCCAACAAACTAATCTCCAACAGCTGACCCATGCCGGCATTATCCAAGGAAAAATGACCATTTTGATCGGTCGATGTGGCCTTGTTTGTGCCTTTAATTTTTACAGTAACCCCAGGTAAGACCTTACCTGATGGCTCCATAATGATTCCTTTTATTGTTTTCTGTACAGATACCCCAGCTGGCCGGCCTGAATTTCCATGGGGAGACGCTTGAATGAAAATCGTCTTGTTTTTAATCTCGTACGTCAGATTGTAGGGTGTCAGACAGTGACGAAGCACTTGACTAATATCAGCATCTTTAACACTGAGATTGATTTTCGCTATTCGGTCCAGTTGCCTTTGACCGATCAGGAAATCATAATTGGTCTGCTTTTGAATCTGCGACAACACAGATTGCAATGAAGCATTTTTCATGTTTAAGGTTAATTTTTGGCTATAGGCATGTGCATAGACATGCACAAAACTACTTGTCAATAGGATGGTTATGGCTCGTGACAAGGAGTGTCCTCCTGAAAAATAGCCCGAAAAGCCACCCACAGAAGCAGGTTTAAACTTCTTTATCATAATAAATGGTATAAAAAATTAGATAATAAGTGATTGATGGTTATCTTAGGTTTAGTCTCCGATGATTATCCTCCTTTCTTTAACTTTAAAATGGATATTGGATATTTTTTCCAACTGGGTCAATATTTCAGTAATCTTCTTGTTTTTGTTCAATGATCCAGTATAACGTTCATGATTGTCACTGATATTAGCTATTCCACGGATATCATACCATCGGCTGAGTTCGATAATAATCTCTTCAATTGTTAAGTTGTTAAAGTGAATAAGACCGCTTTTCCATGCAATAAAATCATCCACATTGACCATGGAAAGATTGATTTTTCCTGATTTCTTTATCACAGCCTGTTCACCTGGTATTAATAAAGAACTAGATTTAGCAGAGTTTATGCGTATAGCACCCTGTAAAAGTGTGGTTTGTATATCGGATTGATCTGGATAAGCTTTGACGTTAAATTTCGTACCAAGAACTGTTACCCTTGAATAGTCTGACACGACTACAAAAGGTTGTTTAGGATTGTGTGCTACTTCAAAATATGCCTCTCCAACAACTTCGACGGTCCTTGTAGGCTCACCAGAAAAAGTCCTTGGAAATTTGAGGGAACTGGCACTATTCAGCCAGACCCGCGTACCATCTTCCAAAACAATATTTGACATGGCTCCTCTTTCGGTTGAAAATATATTCAAGTCATTGCGCTGATGGTCCGGGGGAGCATTTCTACTCCCCGCAGCATAGCGGATTCCTCCATCTGCAGTCAATCCAATATGATACCCATTTTTAACATAGGACAATGACTGACCATTCTGCTTTACATCAACAACATGTCCGTCCGCGAGTCGCAACATCACGCCACTGCTATCCAACAATGAAATCGATGAGTCAACCGTTGTGACCTGCGAAATATGATCTACTTTTGCCGGAACAACGAAGAGCTCTTTTCCTATAAAGAACATTAATATGGCAGCAACTGCAGACACAAGCGGCCAATGGAATAGTGATGTTGATGATGCTTTTGTTTTGTCTAAACTGGTTATTTCTCCATATATGGATTCAAGTACCCCTTCATGATCGTAATCAACTTCAGTTTCTTCAAAAAAAGGATCTGTGGTTTTTATCTCATCATAAAGATCGTAAAGTTGTTGCTGTTCCAGGCCCTCGACAAGCTGAACAAACTCAGTATATTCTTTGGAACTGATTTGTTCAGAAAGATATTTCTCTAGCAAAAACTTCAATCTATTGTTATATTCCATACCAAATTAATATGCTGGTTTTATAGGAATACACCAGTGGAATTACCAGAGGACTAGAAAAAATTAAAAAAAATTCACTGAAATAAGAAATATGGAGATTGTCATGAATTCATGGCCCCGGAAATGCATCTTTAATATTGCCAAAGCTGCAACCATATGGTTTTTGACGGTATTGGGAGAAATGGCAAGATGCTGGGCAATCTCGAGATGTGTCATATCTTCTTCACGGCTCAATTGAAATACCTTCCGCTGCATTGGTGTCATCTTAGTCATGGCCTGCTCCAGGAGTCTTTTTATGTCCTTCACCCCGAAATGATTATCAACAAAAGATTCACTTACTTTCAGACGTTCAATATGGAGGTCCCTGTGTTTTTGATAGCGTAATACGCTACGCAATTTATTCAGGGACTTTTGTTTGCACATGACATATAAGATCAACCAAAGTTCTTTTTCTTCGCCCAGACGTTCTCTTGAATTCCAGAAATGGACAAATACCTCCTGCACGATATCCTCGGCAAGAAAACGGTCTTTGATGATATAGAAAGCCATTGCAAATACTTTCTTCGCATATTTATTGTAAAAAAAGGTCAACGCCAATTCGTTCCCTTCCTTCAGTTTATTCAGGTTCTCACAATCCAGTGATTTGGTCCTATTGATCATGTTTGAGATAAATGCGTCGGAAAAGCCAAACTACAAAATTTTATGTAAAATACAGGAATTAAAGATCTTTAATTAACCAAAATCAGATCCGGACAATCCCTTTATTTTTTCCCTTGAGATCATGCAGCTGATCAGCAGCAGGAAGTCTTGATGAAAAAGCCAGGCGATTTTTTTTAAAACAATACGTTAAAAAAGAAGTTATCTAACATATGGTCCGGCCATCATGGGTTGATGGCAGGCTTTTAGTATTAGCACTCATAAGGTAACGATATGCTCAAAATACGCCTACTTCATTTGCTGTTCATTTCCCTATTTTTTTCGACCATGCAGGCACAAGAAAAATTTCCGCGCGACCCTAGATTAGAAATTGCAGCTTCTGTAGGTGCTTATCGTCCGATTGGCGTCAGTGTCACCGCAGACAATAGATTGTTTGTATCGTTTCCCAAACAACATAAAAATTATCAATATGCACTCACGGAAATTATCGATGGAAAACCTGTCCCCTATCCGAATGAGGAATGGAATAGCCAGGGCAACGCTGCATCTCATTTTGTGAATGTACAGGATTTATTTGTCGATGCGCAGGATAATCTCTGGATATTAGATTCTAAACCTTCTTCCTCAGGCTCTATTTTTGGTGCTACTGAAAATTCTTCTGGTGGACAGTTCAAACTACTAAAAGTCAACACCAAAACGAATCAGGTTGAACGCATATATACTTTCGATGATCTTGACAAAACAAAATCGGGTTTGAACGATGTGCGCATCGATGTACAAAAAGATCTGGCTTATCTATCCGATCCTGGACAAGCTGCAATAATTGTTTTGGATCTAAAAACGGGTAAAAGCAGAAAAACATTAGAAAAAACCTTCTTTACACAAGCTGATCCGGAAATTGTGCTACACTATGCAGGAAGGGATATGCGGGATGCCGATGGAAAACCTTTTCGATCCCATGTAAATGGTATCGCATTAACACAGGATTTCAGGTACTTCTATTTCAAACCCATAAACAAAAAACAACTATATCGTATCGAAACCAAATACCTGGCAGATACTTTACTAACGGCAGCGGAATTAGCATCTAAGGTGGAAGATATGGGTGATGTGGGTATTACACACGGGCTACTTGCGGATGCTCATGGGAACATCTACCTGACGACTTCAACAGCGTACAGTATAAAATACTTAAGTCCGGATGGTCAGCTACATACCCTGACCCAGGACCCACGATTGTTGTGGCCAGATTCTTTGGGAATCGGAGGAAATGGCTATCTTTATTTTTCATGTGCCCAACTATTTAAAGATCCCCAGTGGAACAAGGGAATCGATCGTGTTGAGTTGCCTTATTATATCTTTAAAATAAAGCTTCCGCAGTGATTCAATAAAAATCAATAAAACGAATGAAACTATTCAGTCTACCAATCTCCATAGTAATCCTTAGCCTTTTTTATTTGATGTCCAATGCACAAACAAGTCGTCCTGTCCTGGACATCATGTTAAGTAATTACCAATACCCGTATAAGGTACAGTATCTCAACTTTAAAAGTCAGGGTGAGCATCTAAAAATGGCTTATATGGATGTGCAGCCTCAAACAACAAACGGCCATACAGTTGTACTTCTTCATGGTAAAAATTTTAATGGTGCTTATTGGAAAACGACCATCCAAGCTTTAAACCAGGCAGGATACCGTGTTATAGTCCCGGATCAAATCGGTTTCGGCAAATCCTCAAAACCCATAGCATACCAATTCAGTTTTCAGCAGCTGGCTGAAAATACAAAGTTTCTTCTTAACAGCCTGAAGCTTAATAAAATTTATCTCCTTGGGCATTCGATGGGGGGCATGTTAGCAACACGATTTAGCTTGATGTATCCCGAAATGGTGGATAAACTTATCTTAGAAAATCCCATCGGACTAGAAGACTGGAAACTTGTTGCCCCATACACTTCCATCGACCAAAATTATCAAACAGAGTTAAAGACCGACTATGAATCGGTTAGGAAATACCAGAATGCTTTTTATTATGACAATAAATGGAAGCCAGAATATGATGAATGGGTTTATCTTTTGTCTGGCTGGACGAAAGCTTCGGATTATCCAACGGTGGCATTGGTGAATGCCAAAACAACGGACATGATTTTTACCCAGCCTGTGGTTTACGAATTCCAACATATTAAAGCCGCTACGCTATTGATTATTGGAACAAGGGACAGAACAGCAATTGGAAAGAACACTGTAAAGGATCCACAACTTGCCTCTAAGATGGGCTTATACCAGCATTTGGGAAAAGAAACCCAACAAAAAATTAAAGGTTCTAAACTCGTTGAGCTAGACAATGTTGGGCATCTTCCACATATTGAGGTATTCGATCGCTTTATTCAACCACTTATTTCCTTCTTGCAAGATTGATTTCTTGTCAGAAGGAAGAAATCCCATTGGAACACTTCGCCTTTGCGTGTAATCCCGCCTACTTTTCCTATATTTTCACCCATTTTCATATACAAAAACGCTAATAAGGTGCTCAAAACTTAATTTTTGAAGGGCACCAACATGTTTATACCTGGCCACAACACCTCTTGAACAAAGAGATCTCATGATAAACCAGGCTTATACTGAAAAAACATATCGGTATATGGGCATTGAAAGCAGCCAAAACGGCATATTAATAATTTTAGCATAAATTTTACTAATAATTTTATTAAACTAATATTTTTAGTATATTTGATTATCAATTTCAGATAGCATCTTTTATGGAACAGGTAAACAAATATGACAACGCGGAACTACACGTGGGCGATATTGTTCGCTTTCATACTCCCTATCCAGACGAGGATCCAAATACAATTTTCATTGTGCTTTGGTCATACTACGATCCGGAAGGAAAATCATCCAGGGCTGAGGTGGTCAAGTTTGATCCAGGCTCCAAGCATTATCCAATGATTCAGAAATGGTTCATCCGGGACTTAGAAAGAGTGCCTGAGGTCAGTCCCGAATTACTCAAACAGATTGCGTTGTTTATGAAGAGCAAGCTTGGCAATGCCATTATCAGCAAGTTAATTATCTAAATCAAGAGCCATTATGGAAAATAAATTCAAAGCGAACAAAGCATATGCATCAAGACCAAGATGGTCTGACTGGCGTGAACAGCTAAAAGAAAGTGAATTACATGGTTTGCGTCAAAGACTTGAAACAATGGAACGGGAAACACTTATTGATTGGTTACAATGGTACAATCCCAAAGGAAACTATACAGATCGTAAATGTTTTGAAAATGGTATCAAACCGATTTCTAAATTAAAAGCTATTGAATATACCTACAAAGAAATCTCACGTATCCATTTGAAAAAGGCCCATAATACCTTTTCTAATGGCCGAATTCAACTTATGTTCAACAATTAAACCTTGAGCGCATGGAACTTTTTATCAAACAGATTATCAGCTGTCAATTACCAAAAATAATAGCGATGGAATTACAGCGGGAAGATTGGCGTTACAAGCTTTCAGAACTGAAAGATAAGGCTCTTTTTGATCAACTCTCGCTACTGAAAAGACAAGAATTGCTCAGCTGGTTACAATGGAATGATCATACTGGCATTTATTCGGACTATGATCGTATTCGAAAGGGTGTGCCTTTATTCACTAAAACCCAGGCTTTAATCTCCGTATACTATTCCATTATGCGCAATCATGAAGATTGGGATGGCTGCATGGAGGGAGAATATATCCGGGGGAATGTATTTTATTGATTCGCATTCGGTTTTGGACCAATTGTAGCAGCAGCTAAGGTCTCCAGATTTGCAATAGCAGCTCCCATCGTATTATTGAAATAGGCATAAACCTCTTTTCCTTCAGTTAACCATTTATTAATGTAACTACTGTATTCATTCAACACAACATCGTCATAGCTGCCCCCATAATCACCTTTGGGGCCATGAAACCGTAGGTATATAAAATTGGCCTGATCATACTGGATATTTATAAGTCCATGACCATCTTTATCGTGCAAGACGATGGCCATTCCATACGCATTTAACAACGCAAATACTTCTTCCCGATACCAGGATACATGCCTAAATTCCACACATATATGCCAGCCAGCACTTCTTTTATGCTGGAAAATACATGTTAATAATTTGGTCAGATTTATAAAGGCTGTAAATTTAGTTGATGGAGGAAGCTGCAACAATAAACAGCCTTTCTTGTGCCCCACAGCATCAACACAACATAAAAAACGTGCAACATCATCGGGAACAAAGTCCAAACCCTTTTGATGTGTTATACCTTGCCAAATTTTAAAGGTAAAACGAAAATGATCTACTGTCTCCTGTGCCCATCGCCGAACAGTTTTCTCTTGGGGAATTTTATAAAATGAACTGTTCACTTCCAGTGAGTTAAATAATAAGCTATAAACCGCAAGCCTGCTTTTTTCCCGTAAATGTTCCGGATAAAAACTTTTATTTTGATAAGGTAAAAGAATACCACTCGTACCTGAAAAATATAATTGTCCCATGACACTATAACAACAGAAAGGATGGGTATAGTTTTAAAACTATTCATGATAGTTGATGGTGACAGGAAGTCTTTTCGGTCAGAACATGATGCTATAACCAAATAAATCACTTCGTTTCATTATATTTAGCCAATAAAATACGATGGAACATTAGCCCTATTGATAATACTATATATTTTTTCCCGATGGCATTGGGACAGGAGGATCGGAAATAGGTCTTGGATCAGCGTGAATAATACATTTCTTAAACATAATCAGAAATAATATGAGTACTTCCGAAGGAAGCAAGTTTGTCATTGAAAAGGTAGAACGTACAGCGGAGACCACAATTTCAGCATTAGCTGATCTGACGATGAATGTTGTTCGTCATGGTGCATCAATAGGCTTCATGGATACGCTGAACATAGCGGAAGCTATCCAATTTTGGACGCATGTCCTCACAAAAGTTGAGCAAGGAAAAACTATATTATTGATTGCTAAGGACGTACCGACTGGACAGATTGTCGGAACTGTCCAATTGCAAATCGACCTACCTTCCAATCAATCCCACCGAGCAGACCTTGCTAAAATGCTAGTCCATAATTCATTTCGCAGAAAAGGGATTGCTAAAAAATTGCTCCAACAGATCGAACTTAACGCTCGGGCCCTACACAAATCATTAATTGTCCTGGATACGGTTACAGACAGTCCTGCATATGCATTATATCTAAGATGTGGCTGGAAGATTGTTGGAGATATTCCCAATTATGCCTTTTTCCCGGATGGTTCTCCTTGTAGCACAACCTACTTCTATAAAAGTATAGAATAGATTTTTCATAAAAAAACCTCTAAAAACGCAAATGCTTTATAGAGGTATCTTTTCTGAATAAGCTCGTGTCAAGTTCAATTATTTTTATACCATACGGGACCAGGTTTATTACCCATTTTGAATACCAAAGTTGCCCCTGACATAATTTGCTCATGTGTAATGTAACTTGTTTCCAGTGGTTTTCCGTCAATGGTAACCGATTGGATATAGCAATGGGTCTTGTCCACATGATCTGCTTTAATGGTCAACTTTTTTCCATTGGGCAGCTGCAATTCCGCATGCATAAATAATGGTGTACCAATCTCATAACGACCACTTACAGGATCTACTGGATAAAAACCAAGTGCACTAAATACATACCAGGCCGACATCTGTCCACAGTCATCATTTCCGCTCAAACCGGAAGGGCTGTTCAAATAGAGTTTATCCATTACCTCAGCAGCATATTGCTGTGTTTTCCAAGGCTTTCCAGCCGCATTGAATAAATATAAGGCATGATGGCTCGGTTCATTTCCATGCGCATATTGCCCAATCATACCTGTACTAAAGATAGGTAACTTACTTGTATCAGCAGGGTGAAACGTAAACATACTATCCAACTTCTGTTCGAAGCGCTTCTGGCCACCAACCAGCTTGATTAAACCAGGAATATCATGCTGTACTGACCAAAAATATTGCCATGCATTACTCTCGCAAATATGAGCACTGTAGTCTTCCGGATCAAATGGTGTGATAAACTTGCCATGACTATCCCGCGGTTGCATAAAGGATGTGGATGGATTATAAACATTCTTATAATTTTGAGCCCTGGCAAAAAATGTTGCCGCAACGTCTTTATTTCCCATCTTTTTGGCCATCATTGCAATACAATGATCATCGAACGCATATTCAAGCGTACGCGACAGAGACCAGTTGTCTGCATTATATTCATCCTCAACATCGTAAGGTACATAACCCAGTTTTTTATATAAACCTATACCTCGATAACGATCGATATTGGCTGTAGCAACACAAGCTTCGAGTGCCTTTTTCGCATCAAAATCACCGATTCCTTTTAAATACGCATCCACGATTACCGGTATTGCATGATTACCAATCATCATATCTGTTTCACTTCCATAGATGTTCCATACTGGCAATCGTCCATTTTGTTCATAAAATGCGAGAAACGATTTAACCATATCATTTACCCGGTTAGGGGCAATATAAGTAAATAAAGGATGAGAAGCCCGATAGGTATCCCAAAGCGAGAATGTGCTGTAATTTGTCCAACCTTCGGCTTGATGTATTTTCCGGTCAGCGCCAAAATAAGTCCCATCCACATCGCCAAATATCGTCGGCGCCAGCATAGCATGATATAAGGCGGTATAGAATTTTACAGCAACTTCTTTATCTGCGGTCTCAACAGCAATTTTCCCCAGCTCTTCATTCCAGTTATTTTCGGCTTGTTGTTGATAATAATCAAAATCGTCTTTTGGAACTTCGGCATTTAAGTTTTTGGAAGCTCCTTCCATGCTTACTCCCGACAAGGCGGTGCTTAAAGTAATCTGTTCTCCAGCAGTGGTTTTAAAATCGAAACGAGCCTTAAATGCCATACCAGTAGGTTTGGCTGTGGGTACTCCGCCCGCTGTTGACTGGATGACCGAACTATCCATATGGACAGCCTGAAAGGGTTTTGAAAATCGGGTTTCAAAGTAGACCTTTTGTCCTTTGGCCCAACCTTCAGAAAAACGGTAGCCCCGAATGGTAACGGAATCTACGACTTCAATGTGGGAATCGGTAGTTGCATCCCAGTTCATTGCTTTTTTCAGATCCAGAAAAACAGCAGATTCTGCCTCAGGAAAAGTATAACGCTGAATCCCACAACGAGCTGTTGCCGTTAATTCAACATCAATATTGTAATCTGTCAGCTTGACCTGATAATATCCTGCATGAGCCTGTTCATGCTCATGCGAAAATCTGGAATGTATACCTAAAGGTGCCTCAGCCTCACGATAAGGTAGGGTAACAGGCATAAACGATATATCATACAAATCTCCTGCTCCAGTGCCACTCAAATGGGTATGACTGAATCCTGCAATTGTACTATCAGGATAAAAATATCCTGAAATACGATCCCAACCTGGTAATCCGTTGTCGGGACTCAACTGTACCATTCCAAATGGGGATTGTGCTCCCGGATAAGTGTTTCCGGTAAAATCAGTTCCTATAAATGGATTGACTAAATTTGCATATGAACGCTCTTCGGTATTGTTCTGCACAGCACAGCCCATTACGGATAATAGGCTTGCACTGATCAAATAATTTATAAATTTCATGTGTGGTTAACGTATTTAAACTTGGCCTTTATTATCTGTCTCCAGTAACAATTAGGATATCCTTACTATGGACCAAAACCTGATGACTGATCTTAAACCCGCCGAGTGGTTTCCCGTCAACTAGAATTTTTTTGATATATTCTCCCGCTCCATCTTTTTGACGTCTGATAGTCACTTTATCTGCATGTGGATAGTACTTGTTGTCCAATTGTATGACCACTTTATCAAATACAGGGGTCACCACAGTGTAATCTGGCCTACCTGGACAAAACGGATAAATACCCATCATATTCATCAATGCCCATGTGGACATGGTACCCGTATCATCATTTCCAGGAATACCGCCTGGGCTATTGGTAAAATGTTTTTCCAGAATTTGTTTAACTAGCTTCTGTGTACGCCACTCTTCACCTTTTATCTCTGAGAACACATGTGGATAAAGCATATCCGGCTCATTGGTCACATCAAAATACCCTTTATCAAAAGTAGACTGCAACCTGTCGACAAATTTTTTCTTCCCGCCCATTAACTTCATCAATCCGGGAATATCAAATGGTATCGCAAAACTATAATTCCATGCATTGCCTTCATGAAAGCCATGATTCGGCTCGAAATTAGCTCCCATCAAGGGATCGAAAGGAGTTAAAAACGTTCCATCAGGAAGAATTGGGCGAAAGGTACCAAACTGAGGGGAATAATAATGCTTATATCCTTTTGCCCGCTTACTGAATAGTTGTGCATCACTAGATTTCCCCAATGAAGTAGCCAGTTGAGACAAGTTCCAATCAGCTACATAATATTCAATGGCATGCGACACTGAATTATCGAATGAGTCCCGAAGTGGTACATAGCCATACTTGACATAATCTTTATTGTCAGGACGGATTCTGTTGGAAGAGTCAGTTGTCGTGGCCGATTTTAAAAATGCTTCATAAGCGGTATTGATATCATAATCCCGAATCCCTTTCATCCATGCATCGACAATCACAGGTATGGCAGGATCACCGTCCATCGTGAAACTCTCCCGACTATATAATTCCCATTTCGGCATCCAGCCATTTTCTTTATAGATATCGATCATCGAACGGATCATACCGACTTGTCTATCTGGATAAACCAATGACATCAGGGGCTGTACATTCCTATAGGTATCCCACAATGAAAATACAGTAAAACGATTGTGGTCTGCGACAAGTGTCTTCCGGTTTTCCATGGCAGGGTATTCACCATTGACATCCTGCAAAATATTGGGATGGATCATCGCATGATATAATGCGGTATAAAAAACTGTTTTTTGATCTTCGGTGCCTCCTTCAACCTGAATTTTTGACAGCGCCTTATTCCATAAGGATGAAGCTTCCGCCCTGGTCTTTTCAAAGCCAAACTCTTGTTGTTCAGCCTCCAGATTTTTACGGGCATTCTCAACACTCACGAATGACACGGCAAGTTGGACTTCTACACTTTCATTTTCCTGAACATCAAAACTTAGAAATGCGCCGAGGTCATCACCAGATAGTTGATCTGTATAATCTGTAAAAACCTTATACTTTCCTGCATCTTTGTTCCAATCATTTTCCCATTTTTCTCCTGCACGTTGGAATTTCCAGTACCCCTTTTTCGCAGGCTTTTTATTGACACGCATCACAAAGAAGATGGGGTATACGGCCTGATTGTTGGTGTAACAAAAAGAGCCTAGCAATTTTGATCCTTCGAGCTCTGTATCACTGACATAACGGACTGTGGCGCCGGTCTCATTGGTTAATCCTTCCCCTAGATTAAGTAAAATATTCGCCTGTCCTTTAGGAAAGGTGAATCTGGACACTCCTACACGGGTAGTTGCTGAGACTTCTGTCTTAATCCCATATTTTTTTAATACATTACTGTAATAACCCGGATGAGCTTCTTCTTGTGCATAGGTGCTCCCATATTCATGGTAGTCCACCTCCAGTTTTCCGGATGTTGGCATCAACAACAAGCTTCCCATATCTGGGCAGCCGACACCGCTGAGATTCACATGTGAAAATCCGGTAAAGTAACGGTTGCTGTGTTCGTATGGAGTAGACCACCACCTGGCATCTTTATCAAATGCATTTAACGTAGATCCCATGACATTAAAGGGAGATACATTCATAAGCCCATGAGGTACCTGGGCTCCAGGGTTAGTGGTACCATAATTACTGGTCCCGATAAAGGGGTTAACATAGTCTGTAGGAAGATTTTGGGCAGAAACATTCTCCCACATCAATACTCCTAGAAGGAAATAACGGATAAACTTGATCATATCATCTTGATAAGCGATTTTCTATTTACTTCTCCTTAACAGAAAAGAACAAAATCGCAGATTTTAGCGTGCGGTCACAATACTACAGATAATTGCAAAGATTTACAAATATCCATGGCAGTTATATCGATCATTTTACGTTTGTTAATAGGATTTAGCATATTCAAAAAAATGATCCCAAAAGGGATTCTTGGGCACAAAAAAAATCCTGAAGTGGGGCGCTTCAGGATTTTACTAACTAACCAATTATTAACCTAAATTATGAAAACTACTTGTAAAACGTCCCCTTCCCTACTTTCTTATCTCTTGATCTGTAGTTTAACCAAACTTTAACAAAATGAATATCCTTCTCAGGAAAGTACGTAATAAAATCTTCCTCCTTCGCCAGCAGCCATAAGTTCTTCCCAGATGATGCCTATTCATGCGCAAGTCCCCACTGCATATTAGGTTTATCGCCCATTTCCAGGATCAGCTCTCCGCCCTTTAGCAGTTCTTCAGCATTAAAATAGAAGGTATGAAGTGGCTTACCGTTCAGGTTCGCTCCCTGCACATACATATTTCTTTTGCTTGCATTTTTTGCTTTGATTACAAATTGACTTCCCCTACCGTACCTTCCGTCCAGCTTAATTTTAATTTCCTCAAAAGATGGACTGCCTATTTCGTATATCGGTTTAGCCCGGGTACCTCCATCGAGCTGAAATAAACCAATAGCATTCATAACATACCATGCACTCATCTGTCCTTGATCCTCATCACCCAAATAGGCATTTGAAATTCCCTGCCCATAATATCTTTCACCTATTGATCGGCTCCATTTCTGCGTCAGCCACGGTTTGTTCAACCAATTAAAAATGTATGCAAAATGCATGGACTGCTGGTTTCCTTGAACAACAGGATAATCCCAATACTGGTCATTTGGACCATTATAGCGCCATTTTTCACTTTCCCCAAAGCCCCATTCCAAGCGTTTCAAAAAAACATCCTCTCCGATCATCTGAGCCAGGGCAGGAATATCCTGCGGCACAAAGAATGTCAGTTGCCAGGCATTTCCTTCTACATAATGATGATTGGCACCGGATTTAAAAGGATCAAAATCTTTGTACCATTCACCTTTGGCATCTTTCATTCTTGCATAGCCACTTTTAACATCAATGGCATTCTTCCACCACGTTCCCCGCTCATTAAAATAGTTATAATCCGTGTCCTTGCCCAAGGATTTCGCAAACTGTCCTACTGTCCAATCATCAAAACTATATTCCATAGAGTTTGAGAATCTACCCAAATCATACGGAACATATTTATATTTTAAGTAGACATCCAAATCCCGGTTGCCTGCAAAACCACCTTCAAATTTCGAAGGACTGGTCATCTGCATTTTCTTAACCGCATGGAATGCCTTTGATACATCATAATCCCGTATTCCCATTTGATATGCACCCACGATCAGTGGTATTTCATGTTCGGCAACCATGACAGGAATATACTCCATCCCTGCCGGGCCTTTGGCCAACCAGCCATTAGCATCATACATCGCCAACTGTGAACGAACCCATTTATTCGACCATTCTGGTGTAACCAGATTCCAAAATTGATTCAGATTCCAGAATGTATTCCAAAATGCGTCACAGCCCAAAGCAAGGTCATCTTTATGCGCCAAAGTCTGAACCACTTCGTCTGAAGACCGCCATTGTCCATTAACATCACTAAATGTATTCCGGCTTGCCAATGTACGGTACATATTTGTATAAAATTTCTCCTTCTCCAGGTAATCGCTTGTCTTAATTTCCAATCGACCAAGCAGCTCATCCCAAACACGATGCTGATTGGCCACCACTTGGTCAAAGGACCACCCAAATGGATCTGACAGTTCTGTTGCCAGGTTTTCCTCCGCATTGGCAATACTCACATAGGAAATACCTGTCCGCAGCTGTACATCTTTATCACTATGGACATCAAATTCGACAAACATACCTGCAAACTGCGCACTATCAGCCATGAGATCAGCACCTTTTCTAATTTTATCATTGTGCCATGTACCATAATTTATGATCGGTCTATCAAACTCCATCACGAAATAGACAACATAATCTTGTTTGGCATCTGTTGACCACACATTCTCGGAAAGTTGATTGCTATATCCTACGATCTTATAATCTGATATTTTTTTAAGAGATAGGCCCTTAATCTTATAATCGTATTCCCCATTGACTTTGAGATCGACCATAATACGCCCGGTATCGGATTTATGATACGTGTATTTCTGAAAACTGGATCTTGTCCCTGCTGTTAGTTTCACATCAATATCGTGATCTATAAGATGTACTGCGTAATATCCTAAGGGCGCTCTTTCAGTCGTTTTATCAATTGCTGATCGATATCCCGAATTGGTGCTATATTGATCTCCGACCCTCGTTTTTAGTGGACCAGCAGTAGGGAAAGTCCCGAGCCCTGCCATTGTCCATTCGTGTATATGGCTAAAGGTGCCAATGGATTCTATTGAAGGTTCGTAACCAGCTTGCCAGCCAATATTTTGGTTGTCCGGACTAATCTTAACCATTCCAAATGGCATCCATGGTCCTGGGGCCAGCATCCATCTGGAATGTGCCGCCCCTATCATCGTATTGACATAATCCGACACTCCGCCCAGCCTCTTAGGCCCGCGGGTTATGGTATCGGAGCTTATTAATTGATCATTGCTATAAATCGCGTATCGGCTCTGCACTTTTTTCGATGTATAGGGCATTGGGATCTCCAATCGAGACGTCCCTTTTTCTTGTGTCTCCTCGTAAATCTTCTGACCATCCAATATGACCTTGACCTGTTCATCATCCTTCAATTTCAAGAGATCAACCAACATGTACTGCACACGCTCATTACCATTTTTAACCTCAAAATCCGACTGTTGCACCTGTTTAACGATGGTCGTATAATCAGTCAGTAGCCTTGCTTTTTGGGGTCCTGACAACCTAAAGGAGTCAAACTCGATCCAACCACCTTTGATAACTGTTAAAGTAATCTGGTTAAACCCCGGGCGAACAAGGTGTGCAGGCAATGCCAGTGTTATTGTGGAAGCACCGGACTTAGCATTGGTACTTATCGGTTCGCCGGTCCCTGCTCCTTTTTTTAACTCGTAATTATAAACTTCACCATTAATTGAAATCTGCAAGGTTGGTATATGTTTGGGATCACTATTAGCCAAGTTAACTTCAAAGGTCCATTTACCTTTATTCGTCTTATTTAGCACATAGTTTAGGTTTAGAAAATGCGTCCTTAATCCTGAAGTCCCGCCAGTTCCACCCCATTCGTTGGCTGGTCCGGGTAATACATAGGGAAGATCTTTTATGGGCGATGACTGGCCAATAATAAACGACCTGTCCTCATAACCAAAATCATGTTCCAAGAACTTTTTATAATTACCTGGTGATAATGCAAATTCCTTGCTAGAACCGTCTGTATTTCCTACTTGCCAAATCGTCTTATCTTGTCCTGAAACAAGCTGAATGGACATTAAAAATACGCTTATAAGACATGATAGGGAGAAATAGATTTTCATAATTCGCAGATTTTATAGTTTTCTTCTTTATCTCCTTCCCAAATTTCAGTAAAGAGAGGTTTCCTCGTATAGCTTGTGCTACTTTTTATTAAAAGTACCTTAATTTGTACATACATAAACAATCATACAAAACACACACTAACCATTAAATAAATGGTAAACACCACAATATTACTATAAAAAAATGCAAATAACAAGCATAAAAAAAACAATATGTGTATACATATTGTTTTTACAAATAAATAGGGAATAGATCGAAGAGATTTACCCACTTAATTCATTGCTTGCTCTATATTGATCATATTGAAGACATTTCCAGATTGAGTGGTAAACTTCAAAAATCGTCTTCTGCCACTCTGATTGGCAAATAGGACAACCTTAATCCGATGTTCGTCAATTTTAGAGATTTCAAACCAATCACCTTTAACTCCAGCCAGAGCTAAGGGATTGGTGGTATTATTCTCATACTTCAAATTTACCCGCGGCCTATAAAGGTCCATACTGAGATTATTGATAAGCACATCATTCAACCACCATCTTTCATTATTTTTGGTCAATAGGATCGTGTCTACTTTTGGAGAATTAAACTGATGGGTGCTCGCATCAAACTCTGGGCCACGCCTGGTCGCAAAAGGTTCCTTACAGCTTATCAGCGATAAGATCATTGCCAAAAACAAACAGATTGTTGAGATTACTTTTTTAGCGATTGCCATAAGCGACAATTTAATATTGGGTATTTTGAATCCAATAGGTTATATTTATATAATTTAATAGCTTTGACTTAGTAAAGATAAAAAGTTTAATCTTTATATTCTCATTATGAAGAACATTCTACACATTTGTGTAGAGCGTTATACCTTTATATTACAGACATTTAAAGTATTAGAATTTTCAACTATTGTTTTGGGTGATTGCTCAACATACAAATAATGGGGATAAACCAACCTATTAGTCACGTGTGATTTGAGATTAAATCCTTATTTTTGCGGCACTAAGAGCCTTGGACAATATTAATCTTAACTTGGGATTTGAAGCGATCGCGGGTCATCTTTGTAATTTACACTATGAAAATTAAAATTGAAGATTTTTTTAAACCGGTACATGTTAAGGATGATTTTAGCAAAGATGACTATGAAATTGTGGAAGCCTTCATTAATTTCGCTCGATCTTTAAGCAGGTTAACTTATCAGAGTATATATTTAATTGACTATTCAAAAAAGAGTTTTTTATTTGTATCTGACAATCCGATTTTTTTATGTGGGAGTTCTCCCGAGAAGGTTTTAAAGGAAGGTTATCAGCATTATCTTGATAATGTCCCCAAAGACGATCTATTGTTAATAAAAAAAGCTAACGATGTCGGTTTTGCTTTTTTCGGAAACCTGGATACTAAGGATCGATTAAAATTTTCCATATCTTATGATTTCCACTTAAAGCAACCTGGCAGCAAACCCCTGTTGATAAATCATAAGCTGAAGCCGCTACTGTTGGATAAACACTCAAATCCCTGGATTGCCCTTTGTCTGGTTTCCATTTCATCGCATGCCAACCCTGGCAATATCAAATTTAAGTCCGATGAAGATGGGAAACAATTTGAATATGATCTGGATAAAGACGTGTGGGTAGAGACCCTTCGTGTCAAATTAAAACCCCGAGAAAAAGATATTCTCCTTTTTTCAGCACAGGGACTTACAATGGATCAAATTGCAGATCGGCTCTATGTATCCATTGATACAGTTAAGTTCCATAAGAAACAGATATTTTCGAAATTGAAAGTTAAAAGTATCACGGAAGCAACGGCATTGGCCATCGAATTATCTCTCTTTTAAACGCGTTATACAGCTATTCATTTTTAGAATACGATAACATGAGTTTAGACAGATCGATAAATTTCTGAATATCATTGTCATTTCCGTCGCTAAACTGTGAAAATCTATTCTTTTGGATAAATGTCTTAAGCCATTCCGATTTAATATAAATTGGTAAGGTTTCTGAATAAAGATAGATGATCGGATCGCCTAATTGATAGGATTCAATTTCTAATTTTCGGAGGGTATTGACTACTTTTTTGTCACATTCAGCAATGATCAACCCACTACCAAGGCTAAATGGACCATAAAAAGCATCGAAAAGCATTTTTTTCAAAATATTAATCCTATTGCCCACTATTTTACCTGAAATAACAAAGCGACCTATATGCCAAAAATTATCGATATCTGGAATCAATAAGCTGTCTGTTTCAATATCAAATAATTTTTGAATGGGCAGGCAAGTTTCTTTATCCCAATAAGTAATTCGAATGGAAGCTTGAATTCCATGATCTATTTTACTTCGAAGTACATAATAAATTGATCGATCAAAGAATACCGCATCTTCCCCGATCAGTGAGTCATAATCTGTACGATATTCTTTTTCAGAATAGTCATTGAGCTTGTAGTGTTCCTGTGTAGTTACTAAATAAAAATGAATAAGTTCAGGAAGTTCGTTTCTATTAAGTTTAGTAAAATAATAATTTTCAGGCGTCCAGTTCATGCAGATGAAATTCAATATGCAACTATAAAAATAAAGATTTTTAGCTTAAATCTTCTTGTCAAAACAATTACTACACAAAAGTGTAACAACCCTCTAACCTCAATCAGCTATCTCACTCATGCATAGATAAATAATATGAATCTGGAAAAACTTTTATTGGTTTATTTGTGGCGATATTGAACACAATATGGCTAACCATACCTGACAACAGATATAACCCTAATGATAATTGTGGTGGCGGCGAATCCATTGCTATTTTACCATATGCTGTGAGAAAATCTTCAAGCCAGCGAGTTTCTATATGCTTTGCTTTCAAACTGTCCACAATAAATTTTCCAACATTCATTTCAAATACCTGATGTTCTTTACTCAACTGTTGCAGGTTACGGCTTTCTGGTGTGATTACAGTTAAAAAGCCCGCCCATCCCAAGTTGTAAGGATGAATGACCGGTATGCCTTTTTGTGCCATATACGCATCGAATAAAAAAGGAATATCAGATGAAAAATCCAATGCATTAATCGCTACTTTATGCTGAAGATCAAGTTCATAAAGGTTTTTCCGATCAATGAACTCTGGATAAATGACTACATTTGCATCTGGATTGATTGCCATCAATCGCTCTTTGATTGCAATGACCTTTTTGATACCTATATCTTTTTGTAGATAATTTTGACGATTAAGATTGCTCAATTCTACCGTATCACCATCTATAATGGTCAGGTTTTCAAACCCCATCCGTAATAAACATTCTGCAATATAACTTCCGATACCGCAACCACCGATAAGCACAGGGAAGTCCTTGATGCTCTGCTGCTCTTCCTCTTTAATATGTATATTGTTACGTAGATATCTCAAATTCATATTTTACGGCAATTTATACCTTGATAAAGATAGTACTATAATTTATAAAATATCAGGTCAGTATGCTGAAAATGTTTCAAAAGTTGGTTCAATCAGCACTAATATCGGAATGAAAAATGAGGACGAAAAAATCAGATTATCAAGAACATCAGGTGCGAAACATGATACATGAATATTTATATGCCTAAATAAAAAGGTAAAAATATGATCCGCCTATAACGATAGATTCTGACAATTATGTTCGAAAAATTCAGGCAAAAAAGATATCTTTAATATAGAAAACAACAAACTAACAGCCGCCATGGACAATACAAGAATATATCGGATGTCATTTGCTGGGGTATATCCACATTACATACAAAAGGCAGAAAAAAAGGGTCGCACCAAAGAAGATGTGGATGAAATCATATATTGGTTGACAGGCTATAACAAAGCCTCACTGCAACAGCTTATTGCCGATAAAGTAGATTTTGAAAGTTTTTTTGGTCAAGCTCCCAATTTCAATACCAATGCATCAAAAATTACAGGTGTGATCTGTGGCTATCGTATAGAGGATATTGAGGATCCTCTAGTTCAAAAGGTTCGTTACCTCGATAAATTGATTGACGAATTGGCCAAAGGCAAATCAATGGAGAAAATACTGAGAAAATGAGTTCATGACGACTATCTTATAGCCTATTCATATAAAGCTTTGCCCATCTCCTTTACATCAAGTATCGTCTTTTCTTTTTGGCCCCGGATAGACGTTAGTAGCCTAATTATAAAACCATTAAATACTTTAAGCTTGACAACCATATTTTATCCGATTAACTTTGTCATGATCCTTATGTTATGATCCCAGCTATTTGGAATGGTAAACTAAGGGAGTTTTTAAATTTTACACGATTTTAGAAAGTGCTAAACTGACAACTATGGAAAAGCAGGTAAATGCAGGTGAATTTGTAGATCGATTTATGACCGGGAGCCTAAAACACTTACGGTATCAACAATCCCCTGTCAAGATATTCCAGTTGAGCGAGATAGCCCCATATATTAAATTTCCAACACCACCTATTTTCCTGGGCTACAACCTCCTTGTGCATATAACAGCAGGTTATTTTAAGCATCGGATTGGTGCCAAAGAATATGTAGTGGAGGCCCCTGCAATTTTAATCAGTAGCTATGGCAATATATCGACCATAAAATCGGTAGATAAATCTGCAAAAGGGCACTGTGTTTTGATCAATGATAATGCGATGACCTCGCTATTTCGGGAGCAAGAAATTCTAAATATTTTCAATATTTCACCTCTGCTCAATTTAACAGCACCGGACAGTTCAGCTCTGCAGGATCTTTTTAAACTGCTTTACAATGAATTACTTTCTGAATCTCCTTATAAGGAACTATTTGAAAGCTTACTAAAATCGTTGCTTTTAAAAATCATAAAACTTTCTTCTTCCAATCAAACGCTGAACCGAAGACAGGAAATTGCCATGATGTTTAAACAGCTTGTGCACAAAAACTTCAAAAAGCAAAAGCATATTGGATTTTATGCGGATAGACTAGCCGTATCTACCAATTATCTAAATCGATGTGTTTTTTCGGTGTTCAAAAAATCATCCAAGGAGATTATCCTTGAGGTACTCATCATGCACAGCCAATTTCTTCTTTTTGAGTCCAACAAAAGTATTGCTGATATTTGTTATGAGCTTGATTTTTCCGATCCATCTTATTTCTCCCGTCTGTTTAAAAAAATCGTGGGAATTTCTCCTTCCGCCTATCGAAAAAAATCAACATAGCCCACATATGCACGATTTGTCCTATCTTTTATACTAAAGTACACAAACGAATCAGACTGATTGCAACTATTTTTGTATAGCATTGGAAATATAAGGGGTTGTTCATTCCAATAATGGAAGGTACTTTTCCTATTTTCAACGCTGATTGTACCATCATTTAATTACATATTTAAAGAGATGCTTAAGGTTTCAGAAAACAACAATATAGCTCAAGATTTCGATTTGTTTATCGCGAACTTCAAAGACAGACTATCCGATCTATTCAATAAAGAATATGACTATAATGCCCTTAGTCTAACCAGAGGCTTACCACCTGATTTCCTTTCTGAAATAATGGACATGAGACCGTTATCAGTTGCTATCCCCACACATCATGGTGGGCGTGGATTACATGTAAAGGAATGTCTGGGCGTGCTTGCTGCGGCTTCTTATGAATCGCTTTCACTGTCACTCATCTTTGGAATCAATATTGCCCTGTTTTTAGAACCATTTGCAAAATATGGCAATACCTTACTACAAGAAAGGATTTTCCATCAATTCTTGGAAAATAAAGCTATGGGTGGATTAATGATCACTGAACCGGCCTATGGCAGTGATGCACTCAATATGCGGACTTGTTACAGCCAAAAAGAAGACAAATATCACATTCAAGGTGAAAAACACTGGCAAGGATTAACGGGTGCAGCCGATTTTTGGCTTGTCACAGCCCGCAAGAAAAATGAGCATGGTGAACTGGTACGTGATATTGATTTTTTTGTTACCGACAACTCTATTGAAGAGCAAAAGATTGAAGTGCTAAAAAAATACAATAGTCTGGGTTTGTATGCCATTCCATATGGTCTCAATCATATCGATATTGAGGTACCCGTAGATTATCGACTTACACCTGAAAGTACCGGTATTAAATTGATGCTTGACACTTTACATCGCAGCCGGCTTCAATTCCCTGGAATGGGAATGGGATTTATAAAGCGTATGCTGGACGAGTCCATGAAACACTGTACAGAAAGACGGGTGGCAGGTATTCCTTTGAATGAAATGGATTCAGTCAAGTTCCAATTATCCCGTTTACAAGCGGCATTTACCCTCTGTTCTGCGATGTGTTCATACAGCGCTTCTGTCAGTTCAATCAACAATGACCTTTCGTCTCATGCTGTAGATGCAAACAGTGTCAAAGCACTGGTCACAGATCTCATGCATGAATCTGCTCAGATATGTGTCCAATTATCCGGGGCAAATGGTTATAAGCTCGACCATATTGCAGGTCGTGGCTTAGTAGATAGCCGGCCTTTTCAAATATTCGAAGGATCGAATGAAATGCTCTATACGCAGGTAGCTGAAGCTATTGCTAAACTTATGCGAAAAAGTAAGGAGAATAATTTACTTGCCTACCTAAAGAAATATAATGCAACAGAACTGGCTGCTCCATTTTTCTCCTCTATTCTAAATTTTGATTTTCCATTACAGCCCAAACAACGGGAAATGGTTACTTTGGGAAAGATCATTGCCAGGGTAGTCTGCTTCCAATTCGTATTGCAAATTAATAATGCTGGATTTAATGATGGCATGACAGAAATTGCCCGACAACATATCAGTATGGATTTGTACATGCTGGTAGGGCAACTCTCCAATAACAATAATGCCGAACCGCTCATGAACTATGGGGAAAAGACGGATTGGATGAGCTTCACTTCTTAATCCAGCCTCTTTATAAGCTTTGAAAGGGATGAGGATTGACTGATATTGTTCTTCATCCCTTTTGCTTTATATGTCCGCAATGTCCCATTCCCATACACTATGATAATGTTGGGTCTCTTCTAAGTAATTTATAAATTTCAGATAAAAGGGGTGTGTGCCGAGTGTAGCGCTATCACCTATGACAACCAATTTCTTTTTCGCTCGCGTCATGGCTACATTCATGCGCCGCACATCTGACAAAAAACCAATTTGTTGATCCATATTGCTCCGTGTCAAGCTGATGTAAATAATATCTTTTTCTTGTCCCTGAAAACTATCTATTGTCTGCACCTTAATATTATCCATATAGGGATGTAACTCCTCATCTTGTTCCAAAATTTCCTTTAAAAGTGTCACTTGTTTTCTATATGGGGCAATAATTCCAATACTTGGCCAGGTTCCTATGGAGACAGACTGTTGCCATAATGTGAACGATAATTTGAGATGATGTTTCAGAAAATAAGCCTCTCCTCTATTGAAAATGCTCTCCTCATGTTCACTTTCTTCAAATCCGGCCCCAGCAGTATCGATAAACATGATAGGTTCTGTATCTTGAGGTAACCTCCAGTTTGCTACCGAGTCATCCGCTTTCAAAAGACCTCCGTACATGATCAATGAGGGATAATTCATGATTTGCTCGTTCATTCTATATTGAATATCGAGCAATGCGCTAGCATCTGGAAAAAGTTTGACCAGTTTTTCAAATAATGTATAGCTCAATTTATTGCCCGTTTCCCGACTGGATTTAACCGTAGGTGGTAATTGGCAATGGTCGCCCGCCAAAACCAATTTTCGCGCCTTCAATATAGGAATCCAGCAGGCTGGTTCCAATGCTTGCGCTGCTTCATCTATCACAACTGTTTCATACATCCGGTGGCGGATAACTTCCTGATTAGCACCAACCAGTGTGGCAGTAATCACCTGAGACCGGTCAAGAATGTCTTTCACAATAAAATCTTGGATCCGGTCAACATCTTTCCTTATTCTGTACGCTTCTTCAAATAGTGCTTTTCTCTGTTCTCGCTCTGCCTTCCCAAAATTACGCTTATATTTTTGCGCCATTTCTGTATAGCTTCGAACCTGTTTCTGTAAAGACCGTATTTCCTTATTAGCCTTATGGAGTTCCACCTTTGTATCCAATGTTAACGCTTGAAGGTGTTCTGAAACTTTAACCGGATTGCCAATTCGTGTCACCGTAATCCCCTCCGCATCAAGACGCTCCGTCAATACATCTACGGCTGTGTTACTTGGAGCCACCACGAGTATCTGTGTCTTATTTTGTTTAAGCAATGCCTCCACTGCCCTGATCAATGTGGTGGTCTTTCCAGTTCCGGGCGGGCCATGCAACAGGACAATATCCTCCGTGTTCAGGATACGTTGTATGGCATCATTCTGGCTCCTATTCAGATCAGGGTGCTGAAAAATCTGATGTTGATGTCCTGACAACAACTGTTCAGCGCCAATAAGCTTATTCACCAATGAATCTTTTTGGGCCTTCTCACTTCGCTCTTTTGCCTCACGTAGAGCACGAAACATCTCCCGATATGAGTATTCATCAAATTGTAGATCTACCCCAAGTTTACCACGCCGACTCCAATCCGGCAGTTCATCCACACGAAAAGAAATTTGCATTCGATCTGCATGAATTGAGGTGATTATCCCCTCAATCCGATCTTCTTCCGGAGCATGATTTGAAAATAAACAAACCGGCATACCAAAATGAAATTTATGTTCCAAATGCTGATTGTTTGTCCTGGCCAAAGTAACTGATAGATAATCTCCTCTTCCCAATTCGCTGTCTACTATTTGAACTGGAAACCAGGTCACGCCATGCATTCTTCTTTCTTTTAAACTGCTTTTTAACAATAAAGCTTCATGCTGTATTTTATCATGCTGTTTCTCCTCATTCAATAAGGAAATAAGCTCATCAAAATAATTCATCAGTAAATAATTATTTTAAATATCATATTCATTGTTATACTGGATTCCACCTTAACGACTGCAAAATAACTGTTTTCTCCCGTACTTAAGGCATTTTGGTTGTACTCAGCACTTAATACCAATCGTATTATCACTGATCATAGTATTTGTGCTCTTCAAACATGGGTATTTCATATTTATTTCCTATACTTGAATATCAAAGATCTTATCTTTTAAACGTTCAAAACTTACACAATCTATAATGGATGCGATATTTTTACATGATCAGGAACAACCTTGGACCGACATAGGTGATGGTGTTAAGCGTAAAATTTTGGTTTTTAATAATGAATTGATGCTAATGAAGGTCCATTTTAAAAAAGGTGCCGTCGGTGCTTTACATCAGCATCCACATACACAGATTTCGTATGTGAATGCCGGAAAATTTAAATACCATATCAATGGTACAGACCGAGTTTTAACCGCTGGCGACTCCTGTATCATTTATCCTGGATTACTTCATGGCTGTGAATGCCTTGAAGAAGGAGAATTAATGGATTCCTTTACTCCTTGTCGTGAAGATTTTCTTTAGTTTTAATACCATGCTAGTCACTAGGCTACATGACGCAAATCGCCAGAATTATTATTGTATACCACTGATATAAAAATATGATGACATCCACACTCAGCAAGCGCTATCAGACTTCTTTCCTTTTTTATTGTTTTTTATGCCTGATCGGTTTATTTTCTACCGCATCATTACAGGCCCAGGAAAAACCGCTAATGATTGAAAAAATAAACAAACAACTTTATCTTTACACGACATATAATACTTTTGAGGGCACTAGATATGCCGCAAATGCACTTTATTTAATCACAAAAAAAGGTGTAATCCTATTTGATACTCCTTGGGATTCGACACAATATCAGCCTTTGTTGGATAGCATCCAACATAAGCATCATTTACCGGTGATTGCAATCTATGCCACGCATTGGCATGAGGATCGTGCGGGTGGGTTTGCTTATTATAACCGGAAGGGAATTCCGACATATGCGACCAAAATGACAAATGATCTGCTGAAAGCGAATCACAAAGCGCAGGCCACACATCTTGTGAAAACGAATAAAACGTATAAAATAGGTGGTCAATCTTTTGTTTTGGATTTTTTTGGCGCTGGACATTCTTTGGATAATGTTGTCGTATGGTTCCCGGATTATCAGATTCTGGATGGAGGTTGCTTTATTAAGAGCTCTGATGCCAAAAATTTAGGATTCACGGGTGACGGGGACATACAGGCCTGGAAACCTTCATTAGCCAGATTATTAACTAAATACCCCGCTATTAAAATGATCATCCCAGGACATGATTCGTGGAAGGACAATGGACAGATAAAACGTACACAGGAACTCCTTGATGAAAAACAATAAATATTAGCTGTGCAAAAAATAAAAAAACAAGTTTTGTTTTTACAAAAAAGTATTATCTTAGCGGCAGAAAAATACAAAGGGGCATTAGCTCATTTGGCTAGAGCGCTTCGCTGGCAGCGAAGAGGTGATCAGTTCGAATCTGATATGCTCCACAAAAAAGGCTACTTTAAAAAGTAGCCTTTTTATATGATCGCTGTCACATTCTCCAAATCAAGCTCGATCTATCTGAGCAATCTAACCTAGTACAGACTCACCTATTACTTATAGGAATTGACCGATTTAGAGACTCTCCATGTACCATTTTCTTTAACAAGGGTAATCAGATCCGTTTTAGAAAAACCATCAAATTCCATGGTTACTTTTGCAATGGCATAATCTGGTAACTCCTCGATAATCTGCGTCGTTGTCTTGCAATTCATTTTGATTCCTTTTTGTCTTTTTAAAAAATCAATCATTTCCGAACGGCTGTGATTCAAATCTTGCTTACCACATATTTTTTGGCTAAAATCGGCTGTGAACAATTTGTTTAAGTTCATTATCTGGCCCTCAGTAACCGCTCCCACATATTCATCAATCGCTAAATCGGCTGTGATCAAATTGTGCTCTTCTGGTTTTACTGAAGCCATTGTGCAAGTAGAAATTGCTACCATTGCTGCCGCTACAAATGTTTTTACTAAAGTTTTCATATCTTTTCTATTTATAATGATGTATTCGTATATTTCTTATGCTATTGTCGTATGCAACTTTTATTTGTTGCTTAAAGTTTTCAATTATTTTCTAATTCAAAGTTAAGACAACTGATGTATCGTCTTCATTACGTTTAGATTAACATTGCATTAAAATCGGTAAATGATATTATTTTCTAGGTGAATGAAGTTTCGGGACAGATCATTTTATAGCTAAAACTTGACAGGACTAATAAATTATTCCTTTGGATATTGCAATTCTGTTTAATTCCTACTAGATTGCGTCACTTCATGGCACAGGACGATAAACGATATTTTTTTTATTTTGCACTGACTATTTTGATGGTTGCACTCGTCTATCAACCCAAGGTATATGCACAACGTCCCGTAAATGAAATAGAAATCACACAACATATTGCTGACACCAGTAAACAGCGAGACTTAATTGATATTGGGAAAGAAATTTTGCGTATAAAACCACCCAAATCGGTCGACAGTACGGGGAAAAAAGTATATTTCTCTTTTCTACCCTTCTCCACGGCTGTTCCAGGTGGGGGCCATGCGTTAATAACAAGCACAACAGCGGGGTTTTATTTAGGTGAACGCACGAATACCTACATGTCAAAGCTTACCTTCACTCCCTACACCAATTTTGGGAAACGATTCGGTCTACCCATACGGTCTTACATTTGGCTAAAAGAAAACAACTGGGTAATTGATGGTGATATTAGATTATTAAAATATCCACATGAAACCTGGGGAATAGGCAAAGAACATCATGGCAACCAACAGATCAATTTAGACTATACCTATTTCAGATTGTACCAACATGCTTTAAAAAGAATTCATGGTGGATTATTTATGGGAATTGGTTATGATCTTGATTATAGGATGAACATCAAATCGACAAGTGACATCCCGCTTAAAGAATACACATCCTATCCATATGGTACAGATTTAAAAAACAAAAGCATATCCTCCGGTGTTAGCCTTAATTTTATTTACGATACACGGGCTAACTCCATCAACACCTGGGCAGGGAACTATGCCAATCTACAATTCCGTATTAATCCAACTTTTTTAGGGAGTGACCAAAACTGGAAATCCTTATTTTTTGAGATCAGGAGATACCACCGGTTAACCCAAGATCGCAATAGACAGAACATGATCGCCATGCGGAGTTTCTTTTGGACCGTATTTAATAGTAAAGCCCCTTATCTCGATCTGCCTAATCTAGGCTGGGACCCCTACAATAGCTCGGGAAGAGGTTTTCCTGTCAGCCGATTCCGAAGTAAATCATTGTATTACCTGGAAACGGAATATCGCCGTGATATTACGCAGAACGGTCTATTTGGTTTCGTGGCATTTGTAAATTTCACAACGATCAATGGGCCGAAGAACACGATGTTCGAGGATTGGAATGTTGGTACCGGAGCTGGTGCCCGAATTAAATTCAATAAAAATTCAGGCACCAATATCGGCATCGATTATGGCATCAGCAAAAATCACCGTGGCGTGAGGCTAACACTGGGTGAAGTATTTTAATTTCTTAGCTCAGATGGTAGCTTTGATTTTTAAATTCCATGGAAGCATAATATCGATATTTTTCATTATTCAAGGGATAATCCCAACATCCCATGCGATGGTAGATCTCTCCTCCGAATCCGGTCTTAAAGCGATAAAGCCCATATAATGGATGTGCTGGGTCTGCCTGAGGGGAAACTCCGAAAAAATCATACTCTGTTCCTCCTTTTTCTTTCGTAATCTGCATTGCCCGCCATTGTAGTGCATAAGTAGCCATATAATGACGGTTTTCAGATGCTGATGCCCCGTATAGATAAGTGCCTCTATTGGCAGCAATAACCAGAAACATAGCGGCCAAAGGTTGATTATCCACTTCAGCGACTAATAGATAAACATCTGCTGGTGACAGGGTATCATTTGCTCTTGCGGAAAGAACAATCTTAAAATAACTCATATCATGCAGAAAAAAATTATTCCGGAGTGCTGTCTGCCGATACAATTCATACCAGATTTCCAGACTTTCCAATCCCAAAACACGCACCTGAACGCCCTTTCTTTGCGCTAAATTGATATTGTACCGTGTTTTTGATTTCATATTGGTAAGCAATAAATTTTCATCCTTTTTAAGATCCATAAATATCGTATTGGAAGGAAGAATATCTGTATTTGCCTTATGGAAATTCCAATTTTCAGTATTAAAATTAAAACGCATTTCCTGAATTCGTTTCTCTGGCACTCCAAGCCAATTACCATGCAAGTCGTAACAGTCATCATCCTTTGCCCAATGAGATTCCCAAGATAGATCATAACGGATCATGATACAGTTTGGAGGTAGATAAGAGCGTAGACTTTCGGACAGTTGCTCCAAAAAGTGCCCTTGGTTTTCCTCCGATGGCTCAACCTCCGGTCCATAAGGGACATAAGCAATACAGTGTTCCTGATCAATAGTCTGTATAATGATCAATAGATCTCCAACAAAATAGGTTTCATCTTCAACCCCTACATAAAGGTCTGAATATTTTAATTTGAAATTAAATGCCTGCGATTGAATACCCTGCATTTTTTTTACCATAGACCAATAGGCTGTCTGCTGAATAATAGCCGTTTTATAGAGCCTGCTAACTTCTTTATCGTTGATATCTGCAATCATAAGTACACTATTTTTACCGGATATTTCTGAATAGAAATCTAAAATATAACCGATTTCAATGCCCAAAAACGGCAAACTTAGCCAAAATGTTTGGCTATGCCCATCAGCATTTGTCACTTTGTTGTTAATTTTAAAAAATGATATTTAATTGCTAAAAAAACTAGTTTTTTTACATAATTTAACGCCATTATATTTCCTTCATGATTGGTATTTTGTGCTAAAAATTAGGATATTTGTAGCTCAACAATTCAACAGCAATGGACAATAAAGCTATTTCCAAAATTTTCAAATTATGCAGCCAACTGATGGAACTTCATAACGAAAATCCATTTCGGACTAAAGCTATGGCAAGTGCGTCCTTTAAATTGGATAAACTTCCTTTTCGCATTGACGGGGCTGCACTTGAGGAGTTGAGTGCCCAGCCGGGTATCGGAAAAAGTACTGCTGAGAAAGCCAAAGAAGTAGCTGAAACGGGAACTTTTAAGGAACTTCAAAATTTACTGGGAAATACTCCCCCGGGCATTGTCGATATGCTAAATATAAAAGGACTGGGGCCAAAGAAAATTCAGATTATCTGGAAAGACTTAGCTATTGAAAGTGTCGGCGAGCTTCTCTATGCGTGTAATGAAAACCGCCTTGTTGAAGCAAAAGGTTTTGGGCTAAAAACGCAGGAAGAGATAAAAAAATCCATTGAATTCTCTATTTCAAATAAAGGTTGGTTTTTGTATGCCAAGGTATTACCACAAGCAACTGCATTTTTCAAGGTATTAAAATCCCATTTCCCAGCCTCCCTCCTTTCTTTTACAGGAGATTACCGAAGAAAATGTGAAGTATTAAGTACGGTGGATCTGCTCATTTCTGAACATATAGATACTGTTGAGAAATTTCTTGATGCATATATTTTAGTCGAGAAAACCGAGCATTCTCTGGAGGTTACCGATGAATTTGGATTTACTTTCAAAGTCTTCAGTAGCAATATAAATGATTTCTATCGTGACCTAATTCTCAGTACAGGTTCTGCCCGCCATTTGGATCTATTAGCTGATATTATCTCGGAGTTACCTTCGCTCTCCAGTGAAGAGGCTATTTATCGCAATCTGGGTCTTGATTATATTGAACCGGAACTTCGTGAAGGATTAGACGAAATAGTCCGTGCGCAGCAGCATACATTGCCACATCTGATACAATACAAAGATCTTAAAGGTACTTTACATAATCACTCCACCTATAGTGATGGGGTGCATAGCCTGGAGCAGATGGCCGTCTATTGTAAAGAAGCTTTGGGGCTTGAATACCTTGGTATCTGCGATCACTCCAAAACTGCCGTATATGCAAATGGTCTTTCTATCGAAAGACTCGAAGAACAATGGAAAGAAATTGCATTTTTAAATGAGAAGCTTAGCCCTTTCAGGATATTTAAAGGCATAGAATCAGATATTTTAACCGATGGTTCATTGGACTATCCCGATGATATACTCGCAAAATTTGATTTTGTCGTGGCCTCTGTCCACTCCAATTTAAAAATGGATGAAGAACGGGCAACAGCAAGACTGATCAAAGCCATTGAAAACCCTTATACAACCATACTAGGGCACCCTACAGGTAGGCTTTTATTAAGTAGAGCCGGATATCCACTCGATTATAAAAAAATAATCGATGCTTGTGCAGCAAATCAGGTTGTCATTGAGATCAATGCTAATCCATTAAGGCTTGATCTAGATTGGAGATGGCACCGTTATGCGGTAGAAAAGGGTGTCTTATTATCAATTAATCCTGACGCGCACAGGACGGAAGGTCTAAAAGATATGCAATATGGTATATTCGTAGCCCAAAAAGGTGGACTTGAAGCGAAAAACTGTCTGAACAGTTACTCATTAACGGACATCACAGCGTATTTTAATAAACAGAGGTAATGGTATTTCTACGATCGTGTTGAACAAGAGGAACCGTGCGTTTAGCAACTGCCGGATCCAATAGCATGAGTTGACCAGACCTTGTGCTCATTGTAAAAAATTATGACACATAAAACTAATGCAGTCCGTCTATTGGATACTGCAAAAATAACATATGAATTAAAAGAATATGAGGTTGATGAACTGGATGTAAGCGCAGGACATGTTGCAGCATCCTTAGGGATATCGGCAGATACACTTTATAAAACTTTGGTATTAAAGGGCACTAAAGATCCTTATATTGTCGCTGTCATCCCAGGCAATGCCCAGCTTGACTTAAAAAAAATGGCAAAAGTATCTGGCAATAAGCATTGTGAAATGCTGCCTATGAAGGATCTGTTGTCCATAACTGGGTATATCCGGGGTGGCTGCTCTCCCATCGGGATGAAAAAATTATTTCCCACTTTCATGGAGGAAGCTGCTCAACTTGAGCAACAGATTTCTGTAAGTGCTGGCAAAAGAGGTCTCCAAATGCTATTAAATCCCAATGACTTAGCTTCTCTAACACGAGCAACCTGGTCAGATATTATTAGTTTTTAGTGGCCTCATTTTTTTCGGCCATAAAGCAGAATGCGTTTAAAAGAATAGATGGCTGGAAATGTTGTAAAATATTGTTGAATACGCTTTTTAAATTCGTTGATAAATATGAGCTGTTTGTTTTCCTCAAGTTGCTCCAGATAGGGAATCAATGCTGATCCGGCAATAAAATTATAAAGCGTTTCCGGTTCTGCTGCAATAATTGGATAAACGCGAATGGAAAGGCGCAATTGCTTCAACCCTTGGTCAAATAAAATTTTTGCATAATCATCGATGCTCAACACTGGCGAGGAGCTGTTCCAACCTTTTAACATAGACCGATAGGGTTCCTCCCCGGCCATTCCAAATAAAATTTTATTTAATACATTTTTTGGTTGATAAGGCATCTGTACAGCCAGTTGTCCGCCTGGACTCAATTTAGAAATTATTTTGGGAAAAATCTCATTATGGTCTTCTAACCATTGTAGTGCCGCATTACTGAATATCAAATCCCAAGAACCAGGAGTATCCAGAAAATGCTCGACAGTACAATTTTTAAATGTTAGTCTTTCCTTTTCAAGTTTACTACTTTCGGATAACATTTCCTTGGAAGAATCCACTCCCAATAAGCTTGCCTGCGGAAATTTTTCACTTAAAATTAACGTCTGCTCACCTGTTCCGCATCCCAAATCCACAATTTGCATCTGTTTTTCCGCTGAGATCAGTTCCATCAGGTCATAGAAAGGTTTAAATCGTATAGCTTTAAACTGGTTATAAATTTCGGGGTCCCAAGGCATAATTACATTTAAATTTGATCCCCATTTCGGGGAGATATACTATTTTTATAAACAAGGTCAACTTATTCAAACAATTCCAAAATCTCTGTATCATCAACCTTACCAAAATATTGAGTGAGCTCTACAGATTTCAGAATTTCGGCAATGACGGTCAATTGATGTTTTTCGCCAATCAAGCGTGCCTCTAATTCACGAATGGATCTTGATGCAAAAAAGTCACCGAAAATTTTAGCTTTCTGTATAAGCCCTTTATGCACATCTAAGTGCAATTCAATAAATCCTGCTGGAATTTTGATGGCTTTCTTAAAGTTATAATTTGGAGAAAAGCCAAAATTCCAATCCCATGTTTCATATTTTTCCTGAACCAATCTTTCGATATGTTGCATGTCCTGCAGTGATAATTTCATCATTGCTGCATCAGGATTATCACGACGTATCTCCTCAACCAATAATTCTTTGAATTTTAATGTGGTAAATCCCTCTGGCAAATAATCAATTAAATTAGTAACACGAGCTCGATTTGATTTTACTGCTTTATCCACAAATTTAAGCGGATTAGCTTTCAACGCATTATTCAGTACCTTCATCTGTGAATCAATTAATATGGTACCATGCTGGATCATCTTACCGTTTTTAATCAACTTCGCATTTCCACTGAATTTTCTCCCATCAACTAGCAGGTCATTTCGTCCTTCGAGTTTCGCAGGAATATTCAGTCTATTTAACACAGAAATAATAGGTTGTGTAAACATTGAAAAATCCATAAAATCAAGATTTCCTAATAAGGTATGAAAGGAGAAATTAAGATTTCCCAAATCATGGTACACTGCTCCACCACCTGACATTCTTCTCACGACCTTAATATGATTCTCATTAACGTACTCGAGGTTGATTTCAGCCAAAGTATTCTGAAATTTTCCAACAATAATTGAGGGTTCGTTTATGTATAATAAAAAAATGTTTTCTTTTGGAAATTTATGGAGTAAATATTCCTCTGAAGCAATATTGAAAAAAGCATTATGTGAAGGAGAATCTATAATGAGCATTTTGTTTCTTCTTTTTTTAAAATTAATAAGAATTTGGGCGCATTAACTCATCTTAATTTCATAATTTCAGCACAGGACTTCAGCATGATGATATGAACGATACATATCATCATGGTAAAAATAAACGAACTGGTATATGCCAATTTAATCCCATATTCTTTATAAAGATTTTATTTTCTCTTCAAGTTTATTAATGATCAGGGAAGAAAAATCTTCTTTTACAATCTCCTCTGTTTGACATAGTGCACCAGGACTAAACACATTGATTTCCATAATCCGGTCACCGACTATATCTAAACCGACAAAATACATTCCATCCTGGATTAATTTATTTTTGATCTTGTCTACCATGAGTAATAAATCTGACGAAATAGTAGCGGCTTGGGTTATTGCCCCCTGATGCACATTGCTACGAATCTCATCCCCTTGTTGTACCCGATGAACAGCAGCATATTTTCCTTGAATAACTATAGGTTCACCATCTAGAAGAAAGAAACGAATATCTCCTTTGGCAGCTTCCGGGAGATATTCTTGGCCAATCACATATCCGTCGCGCGCAATAGCTTCTACGGTCTGTTTGAGATTTTGTTGGTTGTCCTTATTTATCAGAAATACATTTTTTCCGCCAGAACCTTTTAACGGTTTTAGGATAATGAGCTTATTTTGTTGTTCAAAAAATTCGATGACGTCTGTATAATTCCTAGTAACAATTGTTTTCGGCCGGATAGATTCATCAAAACCTTCGAGGTATAATTTGTTACTAGCCCTACCCAAGCTATCCGGATCATTAATCACCTGTACTCCTTTTTCTTTTAATAAGGAAGCAAATTGAAGCGCTGAAGGTGCTGCCCAAGGTCTATTCACCATATCCAAAACAGGATCGAACCTCAACCATAGTACATCGATTGTTTCCAAAATCATCTTCTTCTTTCTTCCTCCTCTCAGCACTTCCATTAAAGCTTTTGTAGAGGGAAGCTGCTGCTCCGGGAGTACCTCCCGCACATGGGCTGCAATATGAGCCGATTCATAATAGAAGTCTGCCAGTCCAATATAATAAATCTCATGTCCCATTTGATGAGCTCTAAATGCTAAAAGAGTGGTGGTAAAACGTGCTGTTTCTTTATGGGTTTGATTGATAACAAATGCTATTTTCATATACAATTTCTGATTATTGAATCATTTGAAATATTCCTTTATTTTTTTTAAGATTTAACAATACTTCTTGGTAGGGGGAAGTTAAATACCTGGGTATGAGCACTGGCGCTTTCAGCATACCTTTCAACATCAGCTCTTCTACAATGGGGATATAATCTTCACGAATCTTACCCATAGTCAACAAACTTAGGTCCCGACCACTTTTAATATAATTGGTCAATTCGATCAAACCGCTCAGGTACAATGCATCTTTGGTGAGCCCGCCACTTCTAAATACGCGCATCGTCATCTGAAAGGCCGTTTCAGGTAAAAATTGGTGTTTATCCACGAGGACAGCGAATGTATCCAGGAAAGAGTTTCCTTGTTGCATATGATGAACGGCAATCACACGTCCAGCCAAAATACGCAATCTATTATTTGTCAATCCACCAACTAGATATTCGGCCAGGACAGCCAGTCCTTCTTGCAGTTTTTCATATCCTGGCACCCCTAATCTAAAAAGACTGAAAGGCTGCTTCTTACCATTATAATAGGTTACAATATGTGTTCCGACCTCGTGCTGAATAAGTGCCTTTACCCGATGACGGGGCAGGCTATATTGTTTACTGATATTCAAAACACCCTGATTGACCATAACACCGTAAATATCATCCCGCAAACGCACGGTAGTACTAAAGCTTGGATCTTGTTGTTTTAAATAATCCAATTCTTCTTGCGCCAGCTTGGCAAATTCTTCAGCAGAAACAATATCCTCCACTTTGGTCCGAACTTCCCGGTCGTTGGCCGTAATGGTTAGTATTGCCTGAGCTTTTTCCAGCAGTTTTTCGTTGACCGTCCCAAAGACCTGCATACTGCCCAACAAAAAGCCTTCTTTTCCCCGTTCGCTAAGCATACTCATCATTTGATCCAGCTCCTTTCGTTTATCCCGAAATAAATAGGCTATTGAGGGATCATATAAGTCCTCAATATGTAGATTATATAAATTGCGTTTAATAATATCCGGATCGATTGGCATAGGTCGATAGCGAAAGACTGGCATCTTGCGATAATTTCCTTTCTTGAACTGCAACCAGGCATCATAAGAATTAGTTGGCGTAATCAGCAATAAAAAATCAAACCTTTGGCTTTCACGTGCTAGCTTTTGATCAATCTCCCAAGCTAATGGTAACATTTTTTTGGGGTGGCTTATTTTAAAAGCTGTTGGTTTTGATAGGGTATGTATACGGATAAATTCAAAGAATGTTTTGGATAAGCTTCGAGATATGGCCTCTCGAAAATGACGTAGATCAATAGGTAGAATCTGTTGATCAGCCCCCAGAAGATATTTAGGTTTGATCCCCAGCCCCATATAAAGTATATTACTATTTAAATTATCCAATTGTACGCTTGCTGGAGAAAGACTTTGCGTGGCTTTAGTTTTGGATTCAGTCACAATTTCTACCGTTGAAATCGCCGACTCAGTTTCCAACTGCTTCCCCAAATAATAAGCAATAGCCTGAACATTTTTTCGCGCTATATGTATCCGAATATCTTCTTCCTGTTCAGGCCCCGCAGTCCAAGCTTCTATGATAAGGCAGGAACCAAACTCTTCCACCAACTGATTAAGCATTGGAGCAATCCAGTCGGATATATCCATCTGTGGATCTTTAACCCTAAAATATGCCGGTTCTGATTTAACCAGTTCGGCAAGCATGGGGTCAGGACTCAAGAACTGTCTATACAAAAATAAATAAGGTACAACTTGATTGAATACCAACTTATTCTTCGAAGGTATTTGAACATGAAAAATTTCCTTGTTCTTTATTTTCTTTAGTACCGCAGCTAACTGCCTGGCATTATCTTTCATAGGTAAAATACGATTCTAATGTATCAATACTTTGCAATAGCAGTTGTTTATATTCCTGAAGTTTTTGAGGAAAAACCTCCCCGGTCCACTCATTCATAAAATCCTTCCGGAATTCAATTGAAAAGATACAACCGTACTCACCAAATTTTTCGTTTAAATAAGCAGACAGAAATCCACCTTTAAATTTGATATTTTCCCGCACATCATAACGCTGGCCATCTTTTCCAAATCTGAGAGATTCCAAAAACAATGCTGTGAGTTGCTTCCATTTCACATGATTATGTCCCGTCCCTATATTAATCTGGGGGTTTTGTTCGGTATCAATAACCGCTTGTGGTCCATCGCGAAACGCGTTGTAACTATGGATATCATATACGACAAAGTAACCATATCTGTCAATTACAGTCTGGATCTGCTGGCATATGCGATCATATAGCTGATCATATGAATCATAGAGTTGGTTCTTGATTTCCGGAGACAATTCTGTCCGCCATACCTGAATTCCCCAGGACTGTTCAGGTCTCAGGTAGATCGCTTCTTCCCGTTTCCGATTTAAGTCCAATTGAAACCTGGATGTACCGGACACAAAACGATTAAATGGCAGCTCTGCCAAAATTGCTGTATAGGGATCTTCTTCCCGGAGCCGTTCGGCTGGGGATATACACAAATATGACACTAGCCTATCATCGATATGATGTCCATCATGAATTGCAAAAGCAAAAAAAGGACTCTTGTATTCTTCAAATTGATAAAGATATGTTAACGACATGTACTTTATTTAAAACAGTGTACCTATAATTGATCTCTCCGTCTAGATAAACATTCACAGGCTATAAAAGGTTTGAAAATAAAATACAATCCCATAGGGAGGTAAGACGATAGCCTCCCATGTCCTCAAGCGTTAAAAAGCGTTAAACTGATTTTGCATATCGAGTATTGGCATCCTTATTGAATATTGTCTACTAGTTTCATAAATTTAGGTTAATAATTAGTTAGTTTATAAAAAACCTGTTAGTCCCCGCTAGCAGGTTTTTTATTTTTCTAATACGAAAACAATACTACATATTAGAATATTTTATCGAAAACCAATATAAAAACACAAAAAAGTGTTAAAAAATTTAAAAATGTAAAATCTATTGAAACATTTTCGAAATTCACTACGTTATATATATACTTTTCATAAATTTAGGTTAATAATTGGTTAGGAAAACTCCTGTTGCTCCCCGCTTCAGGAGTTTCTGTTTATCAACCGATTAAAACCATAAAATAAAAAAAATATTTCACTACTGGTCAATCATTTAATAATAGCCCCCTGCCCGATATGCCGGTTTATTATTTAGAGCTTACCAAGATCCAATAAAAAACAAAGAAGCAATAAATCTGGAAATATTAATTAACAAAAAAATGACAATATATTCATCTTAGGAAAATAAGTTTTGGCATAAGTATTGTGCTGTTTTAAGTATTCATAAATTTAGGTTAATAATTGGTTAGTTAAAACACTTGAAGTTCCCCGCTTCAAGTGTTTTTCGTTTATCAGCATGTTCTCTTGCTTTTCATTTAAGTGGGAGTTAGAGCATGTAGCCACTATCCCATCAGTTGTTTTAGTGCAATCTCATATGCTCTAGAAGAAATTCCGGTACGCTCAGGTGATATGTCCCTTATTTTATACAAGGCATCAAAAATAACTTTTGAAACATCCGTGAATATTGCATCGTCGCTTATTTCAATATTTCGTTGCATCAAATAAGCAAATACTCTTGCCATACCACAATTTGCAATAAAATCTGGTATCACCGCAACATGTTGATCGGCAAATTCCATAACGGGTCCATAAAAAATTTCTTGATCAGCAAATGGTACATTTGCCCCAGATGCGATAACCTCAAGTCCATGGTCGATCATATGTTGGATCTGATCCTTAGACACCAATCGAGATGCCGCCGCTGGGACAAAAATCTCGGTATCCAATTCCCATATTTCTTTTTGTATTTGCTCAAATGGAATCAAATCCGTTGAATTAAGTTCATTTCCTTTTCGATCTAAGAATAAACGGGTAATTTCTTCTTCGTTGAATCCAGTAGGATGAATAAGACCACCGCCACGATCAATGATCCCAACGATTTTCACGCCGAGTTTAACCAAATAAAAGGCAGCGGCAGCGGCTACATTTCCCCAACCTTGAATCACGGCGCGTTTTCCTTGACAGCTGTCTCCGAAAAGCTGATAATAATGACGAATTGATTCGGATACACCATATCCTGTTATCATATCCGCTACTTTATATTTCCGTTTCAGATCGGGACTATACGAACTATCTTCCAAAACCTTGGAAACACCATAGCGTAATTGGCCAATCTGATGAATACGATTGCTTTCATTTACCTTAAAATGTCCATTCAATATCCCCTCTTGAGGGTGCCAAAGTCCATACTCTTCTGTCAAAGGGATAACATCATGGATTTCATCCACATTGAGATCACCACCTGTTCCATAATAGTTTTTCAATAAAGGCGTGACAACTTTAAACCAACGATCCAATACTTCATTTTTCTTTGGGTCATGTGGATCAAAGTCAATCCCTGACTTCGCCCCACCAATGGCAGGTCCGGAGACCGTGAATTTAACTTCCATCGTTTTTGCCAGGGCCTCTACTTCATGCCGATCCAATCCCGCCCGCATCCTTGTTCCACCACCAGCAGCTCCTCCGCGCAGCGAATTGATTACAACCCAGCCTCGAGCTTCAGTTTCACTATCTTTCCATTCAAAAACAATTTCTGGACTCTTATATTCAAATGCCCGCAGTAATTCTTTCATACTTACCATACCTTATAAATTTCCTCTCCGCTGTTGTTCACGCTCTATTGCTTCAAAAAGTGCTTTGAAGTTACCTGCGCCAAAGCTTTGTGCACCTTTACGTTGAATAATTTCGTAAAATAAAGTCGGTCTATCTTCGACCGGTTTGGTAAAAATTTGAAGGAGATAACCTTCTTCATCACGGTCAACTAAAATCCCCAGCTCTTGAATAATTTGAAGCTCCTCATCTATTTGACCAACTCGTTCGGGTAACATGTCATAATAAGCTTCAGGCGGGGCCCCGAGGAATTCAACTCCTCTAGCTTTGAGTTCTCTCACCGTCGCGACAATATCCTTTGTTGCCAAGGCTGCATGCTGCACACCTTCGCCCTCATAAAATTCAAGATACTCTTCAATCTGCGATTTTTTTTTGCCTTCAGCAGGTTCATTGATCGGAAATTTCACATATCCATTTCCATTACTCATGACTTTACTCATCAATGCGGAGTATTCTGTATTGATTTGTTTATCATCAAAAGATAGAATATTGACAAACCCCATGACATCCTGGTACCATTGTACAGTTTCATTCATTTTATTCCAACCAACGTTACCAACACAATGATCAACATATAGCAAGCCTGTATCGCTTGGGTTATAATCACTTGTCCACTTTTCATATCCAGGCATAAAGACTCCGGAATAATTGCTTCGTTCGACAAACATATGTACTGTCTCACCATAGGTATAAATACCAGCTGTCCAAACTTCTCCATGTTCATCCTCCAAAAGCTGTGGTTTTTGATAAACCTCTGCCCCTCTCCTGGTTGTCTCTTCAAATGATTTTCTTGCATCATCGACCCATAGCGCTAAGACTTTGACACCATCACCGTGTTTTTTAACGTGATCCGATATAGCGTGGTCAGATTTCAATGCCGTAGTCAGCACCAACCGTATCTTATTTTGTTTCAGCACATAGGAGACACGGTCTCTAACACCAGTTTCAGGCCCAGCATAGGCTTCTGACTGAAAACCGAAAGCAGTCTTATAGTAATGAGCTGCCTGCTTAGCATTGCCTACATAAAATTCAATATAATCAGTTCCATTAATGGGTAGAAAATCCTGCGCTTGGGCAATCTTCTCTGCAAATGTATTTGACATAATTTATCTTAGGTTATTTGTAAATTAATTTAGCTCATCCATGATTTGAAATAATCAGGGTCTTCAATGTTCAACGCATCTTCAGTTAACATCAAGGGGCGAAAAGGATCAATCATAACAGCAAGTTCATCTGTTTTAACCTGACCTATGCTTTTCTCTACTGTCCCCGGATGTGGGCCATGTGGTATACCTCCTGGGTGTAAAGTGATCTGACCTTTTTCAACCGATTTGCGGCTCATAAAATCACCATCAACATAGTATAATACTTCATCTGAATCGACGTTACTATGATTATATGGTGCTGGGACCGACTGCGGGTGATAATCATAAAGGCGTGGGCAAAAACTACATAGCACAAAATGATCCGTTTCAAAAGTCTGATGAACAGGAGGAGGTTGATGGAGTTTTCCAGTAATCGGCATAAAATCATGTATAGAAAACGACCATGGAAAATGATATCCATCCCAACCTATAAAGTCAAAAGGATGACTTCCATATATATAGGGGTAAATCAATCCCTGTTTTTTAATCTTTACTTCAAAGTCGCCTAATTCATCAAAGGTTTCCAGATGTTGAGGCACCCTTATATTGCGCTCAAAAAAGGGCGCGTGCTCCATCAACTGACCAAATTCATTGCGATAACGTTTTGGTGTGCGGACAGGTGAGAAAGATTCGACAATGAACAGTCGATTATCAGCTTGATCAAATTCCATCTGATAAATTGTGCCCCTGGGAACAACTAAATAATCTCCATATTTAAAAGGAAGGCTTCCATATCCTGTTTTGAGTCTTCCTGTTCCCTGATGTACAAAAATGATCTCATCTGCCTGACTGTTTTTATAAAAATAGTCCAGCATGGACAGACGTGGTGCTGCCAATGAAATATAGAGGTCTTCATTAACCAAGACAGGTGTCCTGCTATCCAGATAGTCATTTTTTGCCTGTACCTGGAAGCCCTTTAAACTAGTGTGTTTCAGATGTTTTTTTCTAGCAATCTTTGGTGATACATCATAGGGTTCACCAATTTGTTTGACTAAAGTCGGCGGATGACAATGGTACACTAATGAATAGACACTCGAGAAGCCATGGGTAGAGACCAGCTCCTCTGCATAAAGTGTATTATCGGGCTTTCTAAAAACAGTATGTCGCTGTGATGGAATCTGCCCTTGTTTAACATAAAATGGCATAATTCTACGATTTAAAACGGTTATAAAATTAAATGAATATCAAAATTGCCAATAGATTCGGTCGGCAAAAGAGTACGAAAGGATTAATATTGTGCAAAAACGATATCCGCTATGATTGCTCGATTAAATGCAATATAGGGCATGGAGGACGCAAGGCGATATATTCCACGAGTGATCATTTTTTATAGTTTATAATGCTACATAAAGATAAGAATATTTTTCTATTTTCAACAGGGGAAATATTTTTTTCAAATCTTATACAATATATTTGTGTCGTATTCTAACGACATTGAATAACCAATATAATATTCACTATGAGAATTGTCACCTGCGCTAAACATGGTCAACATGAATTAGGTATGATTATAGATGATCGTGTCTATCTGTGTTCGGATATCGATCACGCTCTGCCTAACAATATGGCTGATTTGCTAAACGGTGGAGATAAAATGCTGGATAGGTTAAAACAATACTTTACAGCATTGACCCAGGGTAATATCCATCGGTCTTACGAGCCATTACAAGAGGTCCAGCTCATTGCACCGGTTCCTCACCCTACATCTGTGCGGGATGCCTATGCCTTTCGACAACATGTGGCAACATCCCGAAGAAACCGGGGACTGGATATGATTCCTGAATTTGATGAGTTTCCTGTTTTTTATTTTTCCAACCATCAGGCGATCCAAGGTCCAGGGCCTGTACAATGTATGCCCTTGCATTTAAACCAATTGGACTTTGAGCTTGAAGTTGCCATCGTTATCCATAAAGCTGGTATTAACATTCCTGCTTCCGAAGCTGATGAATATATTGCGGGATATATGATCATGAATGATTTTAGCGCCCGAAGGCTTCAAATGGAGGAAATGAAACTAAGTTTGGGACCAGCGAAGGGGAAAGATTTCGCAACAGCCATCGGCCCCTGGTTAATCACAAAGGATGAGCTTGCCCCTTATAAAGTGGAACCTGCTGCTGGACACACTGGTGACACGTATAATCTCGAGATGTCATGTAAAGTAAATGGCCAGCAGGTCTCTTCAGGTAATTTTGCAACGATGCACTGGACATTTGCTGAAATTATTGAGCGTATTTCTTATGGTGTCCATCTTTTTCCTGGAGACATTATCGGATCAGGAACGGTTGGAACAGGTTGCTTTCTAGAACTCAATGGGACCGGGCGGCTCGAAAACCCACAGCATAAAGACCAATGGTTAAAGCTAGGCGATCAAGTTGAACTAGAAGTGACTGCACTGGGGAAACTCTCCAATTCTATCGTACCCTATAAACAATAAATTTCTCAACATGAATTCTTCCTCATACGATACCATTACATTTGAATCTTCAACAGATAAGGCTATCATTGATAATCTGATCAAATATGCCATTGCACCACGACCAATCTGTTTTGCCAGTACGATAAATCATTTGGGACAAATTAACTTAAGTCCTTTCAGTTATTTCAACTTCATGTCCCATCAACCACCTATCTGCGTCTTTTCACCATTACGCAGAATGCGTGACGGTAGTACTAAACACACCTTAGACAATATTCAAGAAGTCCGTGAAGTGGTTATCAATATCGTCAATTATGCCATGGTGCAACAGCAATCTTTAGCAAGTACAGAATACCCTCAGGGAACAGACGAATTTAATAAATCAGGATTCACAGCCATCGCTTCTGTCCATGTTGCCCCGCCTCGAGTAGCCGAATCTCCCATTCAGTTGGAATGTAAAGTCAGGGACATTATTACATTGAGCGACGAGCCTGGAGCAGGAAATCTGGTCATCGCAGAAATCTTATGTATGCATGTCCACAAACACTTATTGGACAACGATAACAGTATAAGCCAGGCAGATCTGGATCTCGTTGCAAGGCTGGGCGGTGACTGGTATTGCCGGGTCACCGGGGAAAATCTCTTTATTGTCCCCAAGCCACTACGCAGGCTAGGCATCGGGATAGATCAACTTCCAGAAAATATACGACGTTCTGATACCCTAACAGGCAATCACCTGGGGCTCTTGGCCAATGTGGAAGCTTTACCTAAATTACAACAAGGCTTACCTGAGGATAAATATTTAAAATATCTCCGTTTGAATTTCCCAGAAGATTCTCCCCAGTTCACGCAAAAGGTTCATGAATATGTGGCGCAATTATTGGATGCTGGACAACTTGATAAAGCATGGCAAATCCTACTGTGTAGTACTCGTGTTTTGTAAAAACTCAAGTCATTAAGTTCACACGCTTAAATATGATCACATCTGGTTATTTAAACCAAGCTCTTTTGCTACTCGGATACCGTCTTCAATGAGCTTTCTGACATTTGGGTAAAGCTGAACAAATTCCATTAATTTATTTTCGGCTTTACTTACTAGGTCATATGCCCCATGGGCCCAGGCGATTTCAAAAAGCTCGGTCAGAGCTAACCAATTGTCTACATCTGCCGTCGTTAATTGATCAAAAATACTACTCCAGGCTTCAGAAAGTATAACAGGTTCTTTTCTCAGCTCCTGTATGGCAGAATGATTAGCAACTAACCCTATCTCTTCTGCGTTACTATCCAATAAACCCGCTTTTTCTAGCATTGGCTCAACAATAGGTTCATAGGCATCCTTATCTGCTGCACCAGCAAAAACTGAGACAATTTCTCTTCCAACCGCCATATCATATGTCCCCCATTCGGATCTGAAATAGATTTCCTCATCTTTATCTCGATAGACTTCACAATCACCAAATGAAATCAAAATTACTTTGTCAACATTGCGGATAATCTTCAACACAACTCCTTCCACTACGATTCCAGAAGAAAATATCAGGGAGCATCGCTTGCCCACTATAATATTAATTTTGGATAATTCAGCTTCTGAGAAGTCTTCCAAATCTTTCACCGCTCCCGCTAGGCGACCTACTGGGGCCCCAAAGCCTTCGATATGATAATCCGTGCCATGCTCCACTAGCTGTCTCCCCGAAACTGCTAATGCGGTCCCCCCCTTAGTTTGTAGGTAAGATAGTTCTATATCTGCATTAGCGGCCTTAAAAATTCCTGACACCTGTAAGCCTGAACTATATACAGCAGTACAGACTGCCTGCCCATCAATCGCTTTATCCAAACTTTGCTTTCCACCAATACGAAAAGCCATGGTATCTGCAAATTGATCAAGAACAACCTTTAGATGTTCAAAATCCGTCGTAACAAATAGCTGAGGCTGAGGCTTTGTAATATCATATGGATAATCTACAGCGTTTAGATCATAAGGTATTTTGGGTACACACTCCTGCATACAACTAGCGCTCTCCCCGATAGAAGACAGCAACCCGGCACCGTAAATCTTCGGATCATCAAGACTACCGATCAGCCCATATTCTACAGTCCACCAATGCAATCTACTCAATAATGCCATTTCTGATGGGGCTCCCATGTTATCTTGCACAATTTGCAATTGTTTTTCTGCAGCTGTCAATTCTTCTGCAGTTGTAGTGATATCCTCTTTCAAAATTGACAAATGCCGTATAGCTTCATACAATTCAAAATCATTACCAGAAGACAAGGCTTTGGTCCCAATTTCACCAAAATATTGTAGGTAGGCTGCATAATCAGGCTCACCAATGATGGGGGCATGTCCTGAAGATTCGTGAATAATATCCGGTGCAGGCGTATATTCAATATGTTCCAATTGACGTATATCAGCAGCAATCACCAATACTCGATGGGCCTGAAATTCCATAAAAGCCGCCGGTGGTATAAAACCATCAACCGTTACCGCCCCCCAACCGATCAACTTCAAGCTGTCATTCATTTGCTGCAGATCAGGGATATGCTCGATCGACAGTCCAGCTTTCTTTAATCCAGGAATATACGGATAATAAGCCACATCTTTTAAAAATGCATAATTCTGCCGCATGACATAGCGCCATAAGGCTTGATCCAAAGCTGTATAACGTTCATATTGTTGAGCGACGACATAGCGTTTTAAATGTTTGGGCAATTGCTCCAAAACAACGTTGTTGTATGTTTCCATTTATAATCGGTATCAAAAATAAAGTATGAGACTTTTTATATGAAGGTAGAAAATATTTAGGAATTCTGAAAGAACAATCATCCATAAAAACATTTTAAAACCAAACATACCAAAAGTTAACACAATAAAATATTCCTAAACAAACTTAAAAAAAACTATTTTACATAATTTAATTCTAAAAAGCTTATTCACCATGTTAATCCCAGCTGGATTTCCAATTTGTACCGTAAAACGACCTGCTAAAATTACAATTTCATATCCCTGTTCTTGACATTGCCGTAGTTTTTTCAACAGGACAGCATGCCCTAAATGAAGATCTGAAGTCGTAGGATCAAGTATAAGTTTGATCACCAAAGGACGAGCTGTCTGCTGAGCTTGTCGCATTTTGAGCATCAAACCATCTTTCGGCAAAATGATATCAGTGTTTTCTTCTAAATCTTTTAACATGAGGATATAAAACAAAAAAGCCCGAACGATATGTTCGGGCTTAGCTATAAAAGTGAATAAATTTTTAAATTTAATAGGCATACAGTTCCCGAACCATGATCGGGAGATAATAATTATAGAAAAAAGGAAAACGTAATATATTGTTCATTTTCTTCATGCCGCAACAAAGTTAATACTATATATCTAAATTCCAAAAAAATGCTCAGAGCCAAAAATTACCACAAAGTATGTCATCATCACACATCTTTCTAAGTGCTAGACACATTCGCTCCACTTGCTGTTTTTTTCTCCAACAACTTACCTTCACCATTATAAACATATATTTCAACTTGTCCTTTATTCTTTTTTTCCACGATCTTCTTCACTAATAATTGATTCTTGAAATACTCATGGTAGATTAAAGCATTGGCACTATATATGCGTTCAGCCAAATTATTGTGCTGATATAAATCAGTATAATTGATTTTATCCTTTTTATAAATATGCTTTACAAGCTGTCCATTTTTGTCAAAGGATCTAGATTCCAGCACTTGCCCGCTGCAATCCAATTTAGCTCTACTGATCAATTTATTATCTAAACCATAATCCGATTTTGTATGGTCAAATTCATTTTCAACAGTATAATGATCATCAAAAAAGATTTTTGACACTTTCCTCTTGCCTTTTTTGGGTTGATAAAACACCAATTTTTCCTGACTTATTTTGCCATTTCGAAAATCCCGCTGTACACTCGAGGTATCAGTGATTACATATTGAAAGTTTAAGACCTCATCAGTCTTCACATTCATTTGTTGCATAACGCCATGCCTTACCTCAACAATGCCACGTTTTCCATCTTTTTCAATCTTGAAATTCCCCTCAACTAATCCCTCCTGATTGATTGAAACAAAGGCATTGGATGGCCCCATAAACTGATTCTGTTGCAGAATATATTTACCAGTTTTTAATTTAGTCGTTTTACCATTTTCTATTATTCTGATAGTATCTTTAGGAGATTCTGACAGATGCAATTGGAAACTATTTTTATCCAGTCGAACATATTCCTGTGCCATGACTAATCGACTTGATATAACCATACTCATAAGTAACAAAAAACCTGATTTTAACATATTGTAATAATATTGTTGCAAATATGATAATACAATTATTAAACCAAAAAATTCATATTGCCGATATTTTTACTTCATTTAACATCATATCACCGTCATATACTATGCTTTATCCTATTGAAAATCATATAAAAAAAGGAGAAGTATCACACAGCATACTTCTCCTTTAAATTTTTAGTCTAAGTAGGTTTAGACAGACTCTAAATATTGTGCATAACAATATCCTTCTTCATTATCATTGGTCCGAACTAGCCACCATTGATCATTTGCCTTACTTATTAACGTAATAATTTCTCCTTTGGCGGCCTTACCTACGATAGGTTGGTCAGTACCGGGGCCTTTTCTAATATTTAGGTTACTATTTTCTGTAATCACCTTCACCTGACTTCCTGGCACTTCAGTGGCCACATCAACATTTAAGACAACATCACCAGTCTGAAAATTTGGGTCTATATTACCATAAATCTCCCAAAGTTTATTTTTTACATCGGCAGTTGGTGCAGTACCTCTAATCTGGAGTACACCATCCATCTCTGCATAATTCAGATCATTAACACCTGATGATTGTGCAGTATCTAAAAGGACTTTATACTTTTCTTGCAATGACATAATTTCGCTATTTTATTTTTTAACAACAATACCACTTAAATCTACTTTTTTAGGATTCAGATTATCCAAGCCTTGCTTTAAAGTAACAATTTTCGGCTGCTCTAAAGTACCGGTAACTGAAATCACGCCATCTTTTACGTTAGCTTGCACAGTAGGAAAATCTTTCATAAAAGTGTTTACTGCGGCTCCAAGCACTGCATCATTATTTGAGGTTTCAATTGGAGCCGGCGTACTAGAAACAGGCGCACTGACAATGATATCGTTTTGAATCGACTTGACATCTTTATCACCTGCTGTTTTAGCTATGGATTCAATCTGTTGTTTTTCCTCTTCTGATGCCACAGTTCCACTGAGGATAACTTTTCCTTTTTCTACTTCAACATCCACAGTTGTGCGACCGGTAAGTGCATTCTCTATTTTATCCTCCAATTTATCATCCGACAAACCGGACTTACATGCAGAAAATGAAAAAGCTACTGAGGCTGTTAAAAGACAAAATGTTAATTTGTAAAATTTCATATGACCAATTTTAGTTTATAATTTTCAAACAATAACCTTAACAAACTACTCAAACAATTGTTTGTCTAATAATTTTTAAACCTAAATTGCTTGTTGGATCATAATTATATAATTAAATTTAAAAGCTAAGGGATGATAACAGTGCGTAGACATGATAGTGCAATTGAATAGATTATAATTATGGGATTTTTGAATAACATTTTTGGCAAAAAAGAAAGTAAAAAGGACAGCATACAGGATTTTTGGATATGGTTTACCAAAAACGAGCAGGCTTTTTATCGTACTGTAAAAAATGCCGACGACATAGATCAGAATTTCTTCAGTAAACTTGCTCCAAAAATTGATGCATTACGGAAAGATCTCTACTTTTTGACGGGAATGTATACGGATAATATTGCAGAACTGGTCATCACACCTGATGGTGTCGTTAAAAATATTGCATTTGTAGAAGAACTAATCGCCTGTGCTCCTATTCTTCCAAATTGGCGATTTACTGCATTAAAGCCTGCTATTGACGATATGGAAAAATTTAAAATTAACATGTATGGCTTTTCCTTTGATATTAATGAGATGTTTTTCTACCCTATTGAGCATAAATATCATCCTGATGAAGTTGATATCGTCATCGTCCACCCTAACTATACTGAAGAAGATAAAGTTAATATTGCACATGGTGTAGAAATATTCTTAGATAATTATATTGGAGAACTGAATTCGATTATCGCAATAGATAATTTAAATGTCACTTCCAAAGACTTAGCAACTGACGAACTCATTCCATTAATCAAATTAAAAAATTATCTCATCTGGCGAGAAAAGGAATTCGTTGAAAAATACACGGATGTAAGACATCAAACTGAACATGATACTTATACAGCATTTGAAGGAATGTTACAAAATAACCTTCCTATTCTGGCCATAATCAACACTACGCTCCTTGAGTGGGATGGAAAGGCTTCACATCCATGGATCATCACGGTTAGGATCAGCTATGATGGAACAGCAACAAATGGAATGCCTGACAAGAATACCTATGATTTAATGGATAAAATTGAAGATGAATTGATGAGCAGTTTTCCTACTGATATTGGCTATCTAAACATTGGTCGCGAGACGGCTGATAACTTGCGAGAGATTTATCTTGCCTGTACAGAATTTCGAAAATCATCTCGTACAGTGGATCAGGTGATTGCCCGTTATCAGACTAGTCTTCAAATAGATTATACGATCTACAAGGATAAATATTGGAAATCTTTTGAGCGCTTCAATAAACAAGTGGATTAATACTTGGACAATGCAAGCAATCTCCTATTACTTTTTCATTAAGTATAGTATAATTTTATACCATGGCTGTACAGAAAAAATCCCCCTGTTACTAAACGAATTGATCACAATGGTATCCAGCTTTCGTGATTTATTGATCCGGGATCTTCTGCTCTGGATACTACAGGATTTTGGCGTCAATCAGGTGCCTTTCTATTTTACGTCTTAACTAAATCTTATACTCTTCAATTTTGCGGTATAATGTCGCAATGCCTATTTCCAACAATCTTGCTGCTTCGGCTTTATTTCCATTGGTATGATGCAAAACTCTTTGAATATGTCGTTTCTCTATATTTGACATGGAGAAACTGGATGCATGCATACGGCTTGCTGCTGCTTCAATATGGTCAAAAGGAAGACTACTGACATCCAAAAGTCCCCCCTCACTTAAAATAACACTCCGTTCGATAATATTTTTTAGTTCACGAATATTACCTCGCCAAGTATTTTTCTCGAGAGCGGCTATGAATTCATCTGTCATACGCAGTGGTTTTAGGTTAGATTTCAACGCAAAAACAGTTACATAATATTCTGCCAACGCTTTAATGTCCTGAATACGTTCACGCAGTGGAGGAAGTTCAATTGTAAAGACCGAAAGTCGATAGAAGAGGTCACTTCTAAAATGGTCCAGTTCTATTTCAGTATCCAAATTTCTGTTCGTTGCTGCAATAATGCGTACATTCACTTTTGTAGGTTTAGAATCGCCCACTTTTAAAAATTCACCAGTCTCCAATACACGAAGAATTTTGGACTGCAGGTCCAAGGGCATTTCACCAATCTCATCCAAAAAAATTGTTCCTAAATGTGCTTCTTCAAACAAACCTCTTTGATCCTTTGTCGCACCAGTAAAAGCTCCTGACCTATGGCCGAACAGCTCATTTTCCAATAGGTCCTTTGTAAATGCAGCACAATTTATCGCCACAAAACTATGTTCCCTCCTAGGGCTCGCCTGATGGATTGCCTGTGCAAACACCTCTTTACCGGTACCTGTTTCACCCGTTAACAGGACAGTTGTATCCGTGACGGCAACTTTTTGGGCAAGCCCGATTGCCGATCTGATCGCAGGAGACCGCCCTATGATTTTATCAAATGACAACTTATCTTCAAGTTGTCTTTCCAGCTGTTTTACTCTTCGGGCAAGTGCTGTTTTCTCACAGGCTTTATACAGCAAAGGAATAATCCTGTTGTTATCGTCACCTTTGGTAATATACTCAAAGGCTCCATTCTTAATCGCCTGAACTCCATCCGGAATATTACCATATGCCGTCAGTAGGATAATTTCAACAATTGGATAACGGGCCTTGATTAATTTTGCTGCCTCTACCCCATTTCCATCGGGAAGTTTGACATCACATAGCACGACATCCACATCCGCAGTTTCTAGCTTTTTCAGGCCCGATTTAATATCCGAAGCTTCAATAACATCAAATCCTTCCAAACCGATTATCTTGGCAAGCAATTTCCGAAGTTTCTCTTCGTCATCTATGAGAAGTATTCTATTCACAATAATTATTTTTCTAAAATTACGATTGTTCAAAAGAAATATTGAAAAAATTAGATCTAAAAACTAAAAATAAGTTAGATCGTATAACCTTTTGCATTTTAAACCAATTGACTATTGTTCAAAAAATTCTTTCAATCTCAAAAATAACTTTTACATTTGCAGTTCCACAGCATAAACAAATTGTATGTAAGATTAAAATTCTTTAAGAGCGTAACAGATACCATCGATTGTAAATAAATCGTTCCAATGGTTTTTTCTAACATTTAAAGGATTTTCAACATGCTTTCATTACAACAACTATCCTACAAACATCCGAATAGTGATTTATTGTTTAACAACATAAATCTTCATATCAACTCACAAGAGAAAATTGCTTTGATTGGCAACAATGGTGTTGGCAAATCTACCTTATTGCGTATCATCTCGGGAGAACTATCTCAGTCAGCTGGTAGCAAACAAGTTAATGTCCAACCTTATTACGTACCGCAGCTAACGGCACAGTTTAACGAGCTTACAATCGCCCAGGCTTTAGGGATTGACCATAAACTTAAAGCTCTATATGCCATTTTGGAAGGAGATGCTACAGCGGAAAATTTCAATATTCTACAAGACGATTGGGGTCTAGAAGACCGATGCAGGGATTTTTTTGCTCAATGGGATCTACCAGAAATTCATTTAACCCAGAAAATGGCAAACCTAAGTGGGGGTCAAAAGGCAAAAATTCTACTCGCTGGTATTCAGATTCATCAGCCTAGATTAATTCTGCTGGATGAACCCAGTAATCACTTGGATCTAGATAGCAAAAAAACACTTTACAATTGGCTTCGCTCCTCAAAAGATGCCATGATTGTTGTTAGTCACGATAGAACACTCCTCAATCTTTTAGATGACACGGCAGAAATGACTCCCAATGGTATTAAGCGATATGGTGGAAATTACAGGTTCTATGAATCGCAAAAGGAGATTGAACGCCATGCTTTACTACACGATATTCATGCTCAAGAAAAAGCCGTTAGAGTAGCCAAAGAAAAAGAAAGAGAGACAATTGAACGGCAAAATAGATTGAATAATCGTGGACAAAAAAAGCAGGAGAAAGCTGGTGTCGCCCGTATCATGATGAATACGCTCCGCAATAATGCTGAAAAAAGCACGTCCAAAATTAAGAGTGTCCATCAGGAAAAAATTGGAGAGATCAGGTCTAATTTACATGAACTTAGAAATTCGCAGTCCGCACTCGACGAGATCAAGATTGACCTAGGAAATAGCGGCTTTCCACAAGGAAAACGTATAATTAAAGCCGAAGATATCAATTTCAAGTACCGTACCCAAAAGCTTTGGGAGGAGAACATTAATCTACAGGTCCTCAGTGGAGACCGCATTGTCCTTCAGGGGAAAAACGGTTCCGGTAAAACAACATTGATCAAACTTTTACTTGATCACCTAACTCCAAGTCAAGGTAACATCCAGCGTCATAATTTTACATCGATCTATCTCGACCAGGAGTATTCTTTAATGGCTTCAAATCTGAGTATTTATGATCAGGCACTGCAATTTAATATAAAGGCACTGCCTGAGCATGAAATCAAGACTAGACTCAACCGTTTTTTATTTGGGAAAGATGATTGGGACAAACCTTGTCAGCTTTTAAGCGGAGGAGAAAAAATGCGTCTTATTATATGCTGTTTGACGATTAAACAACAGACTCCGGACCTAATTATCCTAGATGAGCCGACGAACAATCTGGATATTCAAAATATTCGTGTACTGTCACGTGTTATCCAAAATTATTCCGGTACCCTCATCGTAATTTCCCATGATGAAACATTCTTGCAAGAAATAGGTGTACATAAAACCATCTATCTAAATACCTAAATAAAAGGACGGTAAGCTTAAAATCATCCACAGATCAACCAGATCAAATTATTTTTGTAACAATCACATATTCTTTATTTAAAAATATGCTAAATCGATAAATTAATTTAAAAAAGTAAATTTTTATCAATATATTCACGATAATTTTAAACATAAAACAATAACCATCAATTAATTGAACCTTTCCATAGATATGTGTTCCAAAGAAGAGGTATCTCATAGGATTATTGTCAATTAATTACTTCATTTAATTATGTCAGATTATCAAATTAAAGAAAATCCCGAATTGTATGATGCCATAGTTGTTGGCTCCGGCGCAGGTGGTGGTATGGCAGGATATATCCTGGCTCATGCTGGTCTTAAAGTATTGATGCTTGAAGCTGGCCCTTTTTACGATCCGGCAAAAGATTCTTTGCAATTGCGTTGGCCGTGGGAGTCACCAAGAAGAGGGGCAAGCACAACCAGACCTTTCGGTGATTTTGACGCTGCTTTTGGCGGCTGGCAACTCGAAGGTGAGCCTTATAACAAAGTAGACGGCACCGAATTTGAATGGTTCAGGGCGAGAATGTTGGGCGGAAGAACCAATCATTGGGGGCGAATTTCTTTGCGTATGGGCCCTGATGACTTTAAACCTAAAGATGGTGTCACAGACGAATGGCCGATCAGCTATGAAGAAGTTAAACCATTTTATGATCGTGTTGATCGAATGATTGGGATATATGGTACTGCTGAAGGGATCCACAATGAACCGGATGGAATTTTTATGAAACCACCTAAACCCCGTTTGAACGAATTATATATTGCTAAAGGTGCAAAAAAAGCTGGTGTTCCCGTCATCCCTGGACGTGGTGCCGTGCTCACTGAAGTATCCAAAGATATTAAGGATCGGGGTACATGTTTTTACTGTGGTCAATGTGGTCGTGCCTGCAAGGTGTATGGTGATTTTTCATCATCTTCTTGCTTAGTTATTCCGGCCATGAAAACCGGTAACTTAAAAGTTATTGATAATGCGATGGTACGCGAAGTATTGACGAACGACGAAGGCTTAGCAGTTGGTGTTTCCTATGTAAATACCAAAGATCTCCAAGAGTACACTGTAAAGGGAAAAACAGTTATTTTAGGAGCTAGTGCCTGTGAAAGTGCTCGGATTATGCTAAATTCAAAGTCTCAGTCACACCCAGGTGGAGTCGGCAATAGCAGTGGATTAGTCGGCAGATACCTTCACGACTCCACCGGAGCTAGTCTTTCGGGATTTCTACCACAGCTACTTGATCGCAAAAGATACAATGAAGATGGTGTTGGAAGTGTCCATATCTATTCACCCTGGTGGGAAGATAATTCTAAACTGAATTTTCCAAGAGGATACCATATTGAATACGGCGGCGGTTTGCACATGCCATCCTATGGGTTCTTAAACTGGGTCCCAAAGGTTAATGATATCGGAAAAAACAACAATGGAAAAGCAAAAGGTGGATATGGAACTGCACTCAAAGAAGATTTTCGCAGTTTCTACGGAGCAAATGTAGGTATGGCCGGTCGTGGTACTGCATTAGCAAGAAAAGATAATTACTGTGAAATTGATCCGACCAGTGTTGACAAATTTGGAATCCCAGTCCTTCGTTTTCATTATAAATGGGCGAATGAAGAAATTGCCCAGGCAAAACATATGCAAGAAACATTTCAGTCCATTATGCACGAAATGGGGGCTATAATCACCTCAACTATTCCGGGTGAAGATACATTGTATGGTTTGGAAGCTCCCGGAAAGATTATCCATGAGGGTGGTACAACCAGAATGGGCAACGACCCTAAGACTTCAGTACTCAATAAATGGGGACAAGCACATGATTGCAAAAATTTGTATGTCGTCGATGCCGGACCATTCGTACAGCAAGGCGATAAAAATCTTACATGGACAATATTGGCTTTATCTATGCGAACAGCGGAATATATATTGGAAGAAAAGAAAAAATTAAATGGCTAAACCATGAATAGAAGAGAATCTTTAAGAGCATTGGGATTAATTGCTGCAGGATCGGGTCTTTTAACCACCGCCTGCAATTCGAAAGATACAAAGAATACAACCGCCGACAACAGTGAAAAACTACCTGGGGTTCAAGATTTTGAATATGAACGCACAAAACAGCTGCAAGACGAGAAGTTTTTTGATGAGCATGAAATGGCAACAATCACTGTTCTAGCCGATATTATCATCCCAAAGGACGGTAAATCTGGCAGTGCATCTGAGGCTGGAGTTCCCGAATTCATTGAATTTATTGTCAAAGATCTTCCGGACAATAAGGTGCCGATGCGCGGTGGCTTACGCTGGTTGGATCTTCAGGCAAAAAGACGTTATGGTACCGTTTTCATCAAATGCGATCAAAAAGATCAGCTTGCGCTCGTTGATGACATAGCTTACCCAGAATTGGCTAAACCTGATATGCAACAAGGAGCTGCGTTTTTTTCCTTAATGCGCAATCTTACTTCCTCAGGCTTCTATACGAGTGAAATAGGTATAAAAGACATAGGCTATGCCGGCAATAAACCAGGTGTATGGAACGGAGTACCAGATGATGTGCTCAAAGAGCACGGATTTGATCCAAGTAAATTTTTTGGTTAATAAAAAAACCTTTCCAGATCTGGAAAGGTTTTTTTATTTATTCACTTGCTAAGATCAAACAGCTACAGTTGTTCTTGCGCTGGGGCTACTTCCGTTGTCTCAGGAGCCTTGTCGATCAATTCCATAAACTGATCTAACTTAGGCGTAATAATAATCTGCGTTCTCCGATTACGTTGTTTTCCTGTCACTGTGGTATTATCCGCAATTGGGTTATACTCACCTCTACCCCCTGCTGTCAATCGTTTTGGATCTACACCGTATTTATTTTGTAACGCTTGAACAACAGAAGAAGCTCTTAAGGTACTTAGATCCCAATTGTTCCGAATATTCGGTTTTGAGATCGGATCCGTATCGGTATTACCTTCAATCAGCACTTCATAATCTCTATAGTCCTGAATAATCTTCGCTATTTTACTTAAGGTTACGTCAGCCCGGTCACTGATTTCATAACTTCCGGATTTATATAGCATATTATCTGCAAGCGAAATATAAACTACACCTTTTAACACCTGTACATCCACCTCCTGTAGCTCTTCACGACTAAGCGATCTGGTCAAATTATTTGTCAATACCAAATTCAAGGAGTCGGATTTATTCTTAGTCTCCACAAGATGTTTGATATATTTATTCGAAGCATTGATTTCATCAACCAATTTGGAAATATTGACATTTCCTTGAGAGTTTTGATTAATACTATTATCCAATGAGTTTTGTAAAGCGGCATAAGCTGCCTTAAGATCCGCGTTATTTTGTCTTTCAGAAGCCAATTGGTCTTCTAAACTTTTGATTCGTGACCGACTTTCAGTTAGCTGAAGTTGACTATCCTGATATTGGGTTTGTAAGTTTTTGTAATCTGTCTGTAAACCTATATACTTTTTTTTACTGACACCACATCCTGTAAAAAGCAAACTCGCGGTAAGGATGGACATCGGAACAACTATATTCTTCATGGTATTCCTATTTTTGTAGATGTTAAATTAAATCGTCAAACATGGTCAAGCAATATTTCAGCCAAAAAAATAACGACCGGTTGAATTAACACCCTTTAACATCTATTTCTCTAGCTCTTTCAACTCATTTGTAGAAAATATTTGCGCTCCTTTTAAATAGGGATTAGCTCCTTTTAAATAATTATAAATGATCAACTTAGCTTCCTCATTAGGTAATTTATGGAGATTTTTCACGAGGAAATTTTTATCATCAATAATATTATTTTTATAACCAAGAAAAGAAGGGGCATGAACCTGTACACTCCAGCGGATAAACCGGGCTTCTATATGATTGGGATTATTTTTAATCAACTCTTCCAGGTGTTTCTTGCCTTCCTTGAATTGACTTATTTTCTTGAATGGATTTCCCATATGTTTAGCCATCAGAATTTCATAGGCTGCCAGATATACCTTTTCGGTTGTAGATTTAGCCTCCTCCGTTAGAATATCAAAGTTATGTTCACATAATTCCTCATCTTTGACTGCTTCAGCATAATCTTTTCGGATCTTATCGATATTTACCTGCTGTCCTAATCCCGCTTTGGTTACGGTCATTAGAAATATTGTCATCACTACGCGTATCATCATAATTATAAATCAGGCTATTTTAAAAATATTTTCCGATTTAAATTACTAAAAAAATCGAATTCAAATATTAATTTTCAATTATCATACCACAAAGCCTATAAAATTATGTCAATATATCACTACAACAGTCTTTTTAACGAGGAAAACCGGATGCAAAAAAAAATTTTTAAAGCAATTTTGCGGCATGAGATTCAGATTAAAAGCAGGCCCTAGATGGTTAAAAGTAAGTTTATCAATTGTTTTTGGCATATTATTAGGGTGTTTAATAGGAGAAGTGGCTTTCCGTTTACTATAATAATCATTCATAGGCTCCTTTGTCGTTGTATAACCCAAAAAATGAACATCGTTAAGTTTTTGATTCTGTTTTTGTCCTTATTCACATGAGAGTAAACTGATTCTGAATCAAGAGGAAATAAGGCTCATTATTCTCATAATAGAATTATTTTTAGTATATTGCTTATACCAATATAAATTTAAGCAAGCTATGGAGACAAAGGCAGAGTATCAGATTTGGGACACTATCGTAAATAGTGCAAAAACTAAATTCGATTATAAGCATATTCGTGCTATGTTCAAAAAGGAAGACGACGAAATAACCGATAAATTTCTGTTCCATATTATTGCAGGATTTGCCTGCGGTGAAAATCATCAGACGATCTCAACCAACTTATTCAATGAGCTACAGAATATCAATTTCGAATGTAATGAACAGCAGATTGATAAATTTATTTCAGATAAACACGTTAAATTTAGTCCAGAGATCTATGCAACCTATCTTGCATTCTCGATGTTAGAAGATGGAGAGGATATTGATAATATTACTGAAGTAATTAACAACCTATTACAAATAGACCAATAATATTTTTCTAGCGTATCGTTTAATTTTGGAAGATCAATAACCAAAAAAAGTTCAAAGGCTAATTTTGAAATTCCACCATACAAAGAAGTGGTGGTTATATCTGTGATCCCCTACATAAAGTTAAAGCTGTCACTACCATATAGGGGGATGAAGAAAAGTACAGCTATTCGAGGAACTTATCCAGCTCATAATTATGAAGGTTTTTATCAGCTTTATAAAGAAATGGACATTTCAGATAGAGGATACTTCAACTTGAGCATATTATAGTAAACATCTTAAAATATTGACCAGAATATGAAAGTTGTTAAATGATCAAATAAGCCAATTATTGTATCTTAGCCAAATGACAGAATATGCAGCGATTTTTGACATATATCGCTGCGTTTATTGTAATTAGCTGTTTTTGTTTATTTTACTATATTTTTAAAATAGCCAATGAAACATAAACAGAACATTTTTTAAGGCATGAGCGATTCATAACGTGAATTCCGCTATTTGCCACACCATATATTTTATCTTCTTCTTGGAGCGCTCCTAGTATGTGGCCTTACATAAGTTCCATCCTTTCTATAATACCCCTTCACCTGGACTGTACCGCCTGATGGTGTATAGCTTGATGATGACGAAGAGTTGGAGCTACTAGATGATGAATTAGTACCGTAAGATGATCCATATAATTTTTTAGTCCAACCTTGTTTCCCGTAAACATATCTTTTGCTCTTTGTCCATCCTTTATATTTACCATACCTAAATTCCCTGTAAGAACGTTTTTCTCTACTACTATTTACATATATAGGACTGCCAGACGGTATTACAACAACTTCCTTAGAATATTCATCAGGACTGGAATACAAAACTATATCCTCATCTGCATACATCTGTATGTAGTTATTAGTTACACACGATGAAAAAACAAATATTGATAACAATAACAAATAGAACCTTTTCATATAATCCTACCTTTTCATATTCTATTTATCTACATATCTTTTGAAGCTATACTTAGATTTCATACTGGAACTTAAAGTGAAATTATTTGAAATCCCAGTTAGATTTAATATGTCATTATCTAATGAAGTTTCATACTTATACACATTTCCATCTGTAGACTTTATATCTATTCTGTTTTTACCTACCACATCATAGTCGCCCTTTTTAGTAGTATTCATCATCAATACGCCATTATCAAATTTCCAAATGACCGGGGGTGTTACGGTGCTTCCAGATTCAACCCATGATCCGGATAGATCAACACCTGATAATTTATCATCTTTACTACAAGAAAATAAAGTGGTTATAACCAATAATAATACTAATACTTGTTTCATAATAAGTTAGTTTTTAATTACCATCTCGCGCTGGTATACTCGTTTAACATCTTTTAAGTGAATTGGTTTTACGGGATTGAAATCTTCATTTTGAGATCTTAAATAAATAAAATCATCCTCAATTTTAACAAACTCTTTTAATATTATCCCGTCAATTGTCTGAAATACATATACTCTCCCCTTTACAAGGTGATTAAAATTCTCAATTGGGGTACCAACAAAATATTCCCCTGGCAAATACTCAGTTATCATACTAAGACCGTCTATTTCAAAAGCAAAGCACTCTTGCCCAATAAACGGGAAGTATACTTTCTCGATATTTTGTTCCAGTAATACATTATCACCATAACCTTCCAAAAAACCACCTTGCGCCTTAATAGGTACTACCCACATATTTGGCTTACCAGATCCTTTAAAAGCGGCAGGCTTAGCATTAGACTTAGAAAGATCATCACCCCAGATTTCCTCTTCTGTTACATTGAACGCTTCGAGAATTCTATTAACACTTTCCCTAGTAAGGTTTTTACTTTTAAACAAACTATAAAATGAAGTATTACTCAAATTAAGCTTCTCTCTAGCTTCAACAGCTGAAATACCATTTTCTTTTTGATATTTTTTTAGCCAAGATTGAAATTTATTACCTTGATACTCAACCATTTGAAAAATAATTACTAATAATACGTAATTTATATTTGCATAAATTACTAATAGTGCGTAATTTTGACATAACAAAAGAGCAAAAATACTATACTATTTGATTTTGACGAAGCAAAGATAGAAATAGTATTACTAATGTTTGTCATTAAAATGTAACGTATTAGTATTATTATGGAAAAAGTACCATTATTAAAACAAAAGAAAACCCCTAGTCTCCCATCTATAATGGAGTCAATGGAAATTAATGAAGCTTACAAAGTTGATGCTAAGCCATCATACGCTAGACAGCTTCAATACCACTTCAAATCCCACACTAGTAAACGGTTCAGAGTATGGACCAAAGAAGTTGATAATAAGGTTCAAACATTTATTGGGAGGATAGCATAATGAGCCAACTAACCAAATTATTCTCTTATGAAGGTAACAAGGTTACTTTCAAAAACGAACAAGGAATTGCTTATGTCAATGCTACACAAATGGCAAAGTCTTTTGGCAAAAGACCAATTGACTGGCTGAAGTATGATAACTCAAAACAGTATTTGGACGAATTATCCAAAGTGAGAAATATCACTTTGACTGATTTGGTGATAGTTACGAAAGGTGGAGTAAATTCAGGCACATGGATGCACGAAGATGTAGCCTTAGAATTCAGCCGCTGGCTATCCCCTGCTTTCTCTATTTGGTGTAATGATCGAATTAAAGAACTCCTTTCAGTAGGTATGACAGCTACACCGGCGGCCATGGAAGATATGTTAGCCAATCCTGATCTTATAATTCAAATGGCAACTCAACTGAAAGATCTTCGTTTACAGAATGCACAAAAAGATCACCAATTGGCTACAGCAAAACAGTATTTCGATAGAGTTCGCCCAAAAGAACTGTATTATGATGATGTATTGTCATCAGGATCATTGATCACAACTAATCAAATAGCTCAAGAACTAGGGATTACAGCTATTAAGCTAAACAAAATGCTGAAGGATAGTAAAATTATTTATAAGCAAGGAGACAAGTGGTTAATATCATCAGCTTATCGTGGTAAAGGTTATGATGATACGGTAACTTTCAAATACTTCAATTCAAAACAGGAGCCTATGACACGTATAGAAATGCGATGGACAGAGAAAGGCCGTGAGTTCATTCACAACCTATTTAAAAACTAAAAACACTTAAATATCAACTAATTAAACAATCTGAAACAGGTTGTCAGGCGTGAGCTATGCCTTTTAAAATAGCTCAAAATTGAGGTGTGGCGGAATTGGTATACTCAACCTACGGGAGTACCGAGTTACCGGATAAAATAGTAACAATGCAGGTTCGAATCCTGCCACCTCAACACAGCCGAAAGGCGATAAAGTTCTTTGACATATTGATTTCCTTGACAGAAGCGGATGAATGGTAACAACACGCGTGGAGTCTAAAATAACACCGATTTGAGGAAGTCGGGAGCTTGAAATACAGCGAGCTAATAAACCTGAATAGTCAGTTAGGTTAGTCAATTATAAAAAAGGCAAGGTGGCGGAACGGTAGACGCTAAAACCCACTCAATACAATAGATAGTAAAACATCGGGTAAATAAAGAAAGAGTATAAAAGTAAACGGTTGAAATCCGTGTCTGCGAAAACAGATCGTTAACAAAACTAAAACTCATGCAGGTTCGACTCCTGCCCTTGCCACAACGAAAATGCCCAACCTTTTGGCGGTAGTCTGCAGGCTAAAATAATACATCTGAAAACCGCCATTCTTTTAAAATCAAATCCCTAATCATATGGAAGAATATATTGAAGAAATTGCCATGAGGTCAGCTCTTAAGGTGATCGAATGGGAAAACGACTCGAATAAGAAGAAATTCAAGTCTAAACTACAGGTTACAAGAGCAGATATAATAAAAGCTTTTGATTTATCTACCTACTCAAATCTAGTAAGAAAAAAAGGGCTTAAGCCGGTAAGACAAGACGGCCAATCTTCAAAGGTATACTTCGATACTGCCCAGGTCCTTAAGCTGGTCCAATTAAGTCACCATTAATAAACTAAAATATGAAATACTTTAAAAGACAATTCAAGCGGTTAAAATATCGCTACGATCTATTGACTGATCAGGAAAAGAAGTCATTCAAAATGGACATTTTAGAGTGTATAGGATGCACTATGATGTTAATAGCTGTAATAGTAATTATGGTATTGAGCATTTTACTTGAAAAATCATAGGCCATGGGAATAAAACAAAAAATATTCGATATCCGGAAGAATATCGGTAAGCTAACTAAAGACACCGCAAACCCTTTCTTTAAGTCGAAATACGCCGATATAAACCAGTTGATTGAAATGACAGATCCTTTGTTGGCAGATAAGCAAATATTGATCACAATGCCAATACGATTAGGGTTTGTAGTAGTAGAACTAACTGACCTGGAAAGTGGCGAAACAATGGAAAGTGCAATTGAGCTTCCACAATCTAACGATCCTCAAAAAACAGGTTCCGCGATCACATACTTTAGGCGGTATGCGCTTAAATCTTTACTTAACATCCAAGAGGAAGACGATGACGCAAACAAAGCATCTGGTAACATCCAAGAGGAAGACGATGACGCAAACAAAGCATCTGGTAACATCCAAGAGGAAGACGTACGACCATGGTTAACAGAAACTCAATTCAATAGTTACCTGGCCCTGATCAACAAAGGCGAAAAATGGCTTGATAAGATCAAGAAAAAGTACAGAATTAAAAAAGCGTTCTCTACTACTTTAGAGTCTGCTGAAAAAAATTACAAACCTAAAACATAATTAAAATGGGAAGCATATTTCAAATAAACCAGGAGTACTTGCAGATTGCTAGTATTCTTGAAGAAAACGGAGGCGAATTAACTCCTGAACTCGAAGAATCTTTAAATATTAATAGGGACCAGTTACAAACAAAAGGTATTAACTACGCTTTGGTCATCCGTCAATTATCTGGAGAGTCGGATATGATAGATACTGAAATAAAGCGATTACAGGCTTTAAAAAAGTCTAAGGACAATACCGTTGACCGCATGAAAACTGTTGTCAAGGACGCAATGATACTCCATGGCATCGAAAGCATAAAAGGCGACCTCATAAATCTATCAATTAGAAAAGTAGGCGCATCAGTAATCATTGATGATGAAAATAAGGTACCTGAATCATATAAGGTTGAGCAACCTAAAAAACTCGACAAAAAGCAGATTTTGGATGATCTTAAGAAAGGCCTTGAAGTTAGCGGAGCTTCAATGAAAACTGATGGCAAGAGTTTAATTATAAAATAATGGCAAGCTGGAAGATGCACAAGTATTACCGAGGGGTTGTGATACCTCAGCTTAAGGACAGGCTAAATCAATTGAAAGTCTGTCCTTTTTTATTGGATGAAACAGACACCCATATTCTTGTAAAAGGCATCACCAAAACACCATCAACTGCCAAATTAACTAACAAAGATTTTTTACTATTCCTTGAAAAAGTATGGTGCTGGGGCGCACACCTTGGCATTTACATTTCAAACCCCAACGAAGAAGAAATATGGAAAATATTTTAAACAAAGCTATGTCTATAATCTATGAAAATCGGCATAAAGGCACTTTCTTAATATGCATTCAGACAAATGTGGCATCAATAGATTTTAATCATTTCAATGATGACAATAAGAGCATTAAAGATATTCGTTCATATTTTGAAGGTGAATTATCCATATCAAAAGGCGATTATTATGTACCTATTGAATCGTTCATCCCCGAATTAACAAAATATGTGGAATCATTATGAGAATAAAGAAAATGAGAACGGCCGAGGAAATTGCTATCCAAAGCCGATTAAAATCACTACAGGAACAGAAAAGAGAAAAGCTATTCCGCAACCTTGCTCTTATCCATAGCCTTGCAAAGGTGATCCTCATAGCATATCAGGATTCACTTAAAGGCACAAATTTCACCAAGCCGCAGATCAAGGCTAAATCAGATCAGATAAGCAAGCTATCCGAAGACATCATTAAGTCAATCGGAGACGCTGTAAGGCTTAAATCTGAAATGGAGGAATACATGGAGTACGAACATTTTACGGAAGTATATGAGCTGCTTACAATCCTAGTATTCCTGGATACTGATAGCATCAGAAGTATGACAACGGTTTTGACCGAGGAACGTCAAAAACACATTAACAACATCGAAAAATTAGCATAATCATGGCAAAAATAGACAGATTCGAGTATCTTGATAACGATCTCGACAAGAACTTACCATACAAGATTGTGGCGCCAAAACAAAGCGCGATACCAATTAGGACAAACAGCAAAGAAAATGCTTTAAGTATGTTCAAAGATATTACAGAACAAGGTATATCGGCCATACTTACTTTTAATTGTCCAATTACCAAGACCTGCAGAATACTTAAAACAGGTCCACAAACAATTTACAGCTTATCGGAGGAATAGATTATGGCAGATGACAAAAAATCGTTTGTTGCGTACGCCGATTGGCAGGGACAATTCAATCTTTTGTCTAATGAGGAAGCAGGGATTTTGATCAAACATATCCTATCGTATGTGAATGACGAAGACCCGATACTACCTGATGATAACAGGATTTTGAACATCGCTTTCGAGCCAATTAAGTTGCAACTCAAACGAGATCTTAAAAAGTACGAGACAAAAAAGAAGGATAAAAGCGAAAATGGAGCGATCGGAAATTTAAAAAGATGGCATGTTGATTTGTACGAACTTTTCATAAAAAATGAAATTTCACTTGAACAGGCTAAAAATATCGCTTCCAGTCGCACTAAATCGCATAGCGACAACAGCGATCGCACCCGTATCGCCTCGATCGCAAACATCGCTGATACTGTTACTGTAACTGATACTGTTAATGATACTGTAACTGTTACTGAGAGTGTAACTGTAATAGGCGATTCACCCACACAAAATTTTTCGAGTTCATTCGGTAAACAGCCAATTGAAAATTTAAAAAAAAATTGCGCCGGCCATACAAGTTGGCTCGATTCAATTGGAATGAAAAATTCGCTTTTACCTGATCAGGTTTTGGAATGGTTCGAAGCTTTCGTTTTGCATCTTCTTTCAACTGGAAAGACTGAGGAAACAGAATCAGAATTTAAGCGATACTGTTCATCCTGGATAAGCTCTGAAATCCGACAGGGCCGAAAACCAATGGTTGAAAATCAGTCAAAAGATGCTCAGTCATTAACACATGAAGAAATAGCGCTAAAGGTCATAGAAAAAAAATATGGAAAACAACAAACTTACCAAAGTTGATGCATACAACGCTCTGCAAAGCTTAGAATTGTGTATCGAAATGTTTGATTCCCCATTGGTTCGAAACTGTGATGAGCTTGAAATTGATAAAGTGATTTTACCGGCAATTCTGAAAGCTCAAAAAGACTTGGGATTTAATCCAAATGAGCAAAAAGAATCCCATTTACTGGATGGCATAGCTTTGGAAATAAAAAGGTCTGTTCCCAACATAAGGCTAGCTGAAATACCTATCGCTATCAATAAAGGGATTTTAGGCGATTATGGAGATTTTTTAGGCTTATCTATAGTCACAGTCATAAAGTTCCTAAAGTGTCATTATACAAGCTGGAAACGCGCTGAAATAGCAAAGCAATTACCAACAGAGGAACCCGAAAAACAAATTCCAACAAAAGAAGAGCAATTAGACCTAGCAAGACACCATTTACTTGACAGTTTTGAACGGTTTAAAACTATCAGAGATATTGGATATTCGGCCGTGTACTTGTATAGATATCTTAACGAAGATTTCAAGGTAATATCATTTACAAATGAAGTCAAATGGAAGATTTATTACAGGGCAATTTTGGGAATTAAAAACCAGCGTGACACCGGCACCATAAAAACCGTAATCAACAACATTCCAAAAAAAGACTTTGACTTGCTCAACGAATTTTTGAAAGAATACCCTGATGAAATTGAGTGCGCAAAAAAAGTAGCATTTACCATCAAGAAAAAAGAATTGCTGATTGCGATCAGGAACGAATCGGAACGGCTTGCACTTATCAGATTTTACAATGATCTGGTCGAAATGGAAACAGAATTAAAAGACTTAATCGAATAACAAAATGGAAAAACTAACACAAGAACATATAGAGTTCGAACATGATAAATTACGTAAAGAGTTATGGGCAAAAGCCTGGATTGGCACAGCGTCATCAAGTAACTGCACAACTACTTCTACTTGTAACAGATTTGCTGATGAATTTTTAAGCGAATTTGATAAACGATTCTCAAAAACTAAAAAAACTTCATAAAATGGAAAGAACATTAGAAAACGTACACGTAGTTATCTACAGCAAAAAGATGCTTAAAGAAGCTATAAAACGCTTAAACAATTTAGGCCAAGTAATGGAAATAGATATCATAAATTCTTTTGATATCCATGGTTGCGACCTGCTTGTTTTTCATGATGGATTTTTTAAAATGCTTGAACTGTTGCCGTCACACCCTAATCATGAAGTCACCTTAAATGAGCTTTGTGAAATGATAATAAGCTTAGAAGATCACCAATATAAGATTGGGGATATAGTTTTTTCAGAACTAAAACATAATCCCGGGGCCGGATTTACTATTCAACATCTGCAACGAAGAGATATGGTTGATTTCCATAACAGTCGAATATGCGATGAACTTTACAACACTAGACAAATTGACCAAGAAACTGCAGAACGATTGAGAAAGGATGCGCTATGTGGCAAACAATAATTGGAAACACACCCAGTAAATCAAACTGCTACAAGATAATCACTCTATCCGGTCACGGCTCATTAGCCAAAACACCTTCTCTCAAAAAGTACGAAAACGACTTCTTTATCCAGTGTAACCACTATCGAAATAAAATGATAAGTGGCTACTTCGAGCTTTACATAAAGGTTTTTTATCCCTCACAAAGATCTGACCTTGATAATAGCTTAAAGATCGTACTCGACTGCTTACAGAAGGTAAAAGCTATCAAAAACGATAATAAGTGTGTCAAGATCGTAGCAGAAAAATACCTTGACAAATTAAATCCAAGAATCGAATTTAAAATAGAATCAATATGAAAATTATTTCAAAAATATTATTGGCGATTGCCATTATAGCCTTGTTGTCATTGGCTTTTTCCTGTGGTGAAGATGCTATTCAATCTGAACAGACTAACAACAGTAATATTAAAATCGATCTCCTTTTTGAAAAAGACGGATGTAAGGTGTACAGATTTAAAGATTTGTATACAGTTTATTGGAGTGATTGTAGAGGGCGAACCGAATACAATTACACTGTAAAAAGTGGAAAAACCACCACTACCAGGAAACAACAAACTATTTGTAACTAATAAACTGTAATCACATGTTTTTAATAAAATTAATTGTAGGAATTTTTTGTTGTTTTTTAGGCTTCCTAATCGCATATGGTATAGGCAATCTTTTCGGATTTGATTGGAAGTGGGTATTTGTCGCTTTTGGGCAAATAACCTTTGTAATAAGATTCCTTAACTCAGATGATTAAACGCAAAACATCAACATGCTTATCCTGTGGAAATACTCGACAGATATACGCTAAAAAGATGTGTTGTTGGTGCTACGAAAAGCAAAGAAAGAAAACTCCCCTACCCAAGCCTACAAAGCAAATACGAAAATTTTCTAAAAAGAGTCTGGACCAGCTTAAGCGCTACCGGATACTACGTGATAAATATCTCGCAGAAAATCCTATTTGCCAATATCCAGGATGCAAAAGTAGAGAGGTGACACTTCACCACGCCCGAGGTCGCCAAGGCGCTTACTTAACTGATAAGCGCTTTTTTTCTGCCCTTTGCTGGCCACATCATCAACACATCGAAAACCATCCCGAAGAAGCACGGAAATTGGGTTTATCCTATTCACGACTAAATACTGAATAATGAAAGAAATTGATAAAAAAATTATTGATATGAGAGGTAAAGGCATATCAATGATAGATATTTCTAAACAGATAGGTATACCGAGAAACACCGTATACCACTATTACAACAGGGGTTTAGGAAGAATACCAAAACGAGTAAAAAATAAATCTGATAAAGAAGTTGTAAATACATACCATATCATGTATGACAACAAAACATATCCGTCATACTTCTTCCACCTTACTAGTAAAACGATAAACATTCACTCCAAGAACGTCATAAATGAAGGTGATATTCTAGTTTTTAGAAATAGGGATTTGCTGTTAAAAGATAGACTACCTATGAATAAAAACACGGTAAAAAGCAATTATTACCAAGGATGTGGATACTATGAATTCATATACGAACCTATTTAACCAATGGCGCCTTACTGGCGCCTTTAAAAGAAAAGAAGATGGGACATCAATTAAGAGGATTTATAGAATTATATCCAGTAAAATTTCAGCCAAATCAGAACAGCGACAACCCATTCGATGGCGAGGATGTTGTAAGCGAAAATCCTATTTCTATAGCATTGAATACTATCGAGATGATAGAAGAAGGCTTTATATATACGTCTATTCTTATGCCTAATGGTCAAAAGTTTTGTGTAAGAGTGCGATTGACTTATGATCAAATAAAGTACTTAATCAAGCAAGCAATTTAGCCATGGAAAATCAAATCAAAGTAGGACAAATCTGCGAGGTAGCAGTGATAACCGATAATAGTAAGTATCCTTCATTGTATAATATTGGAAACACAGGGGTATTAATAAATGAATATCCTAGCGGGAATGCTGAAATACGTGTAGGTGTAAATGATAGTGATGGATATGGATCATGGCATGCGTCCAAAGGATGCTTCAAGAAGGTAGGCAAGTTAACAATCACTAAAGTAAAGTAGGTTATGACAATCGAAGAAAACAACAATATAGTAGACCTCGCATCTAAAAAGAAAGATGGTGTCTACTCTAAAAAGCCTTACACCTATGCTGTAAAAAATGGCAAGATGGTGGCGTATGCAGACTATTCAGGTGATGTGTACCGGTGTTTCCGAGGATTCAATTCGCATATAGGAAAGGTGCAGAAATATGAAGTCCGAGCAACGTTAACCAAGATCATTAAAGAATTATAAACCATGAAAAGAGAAATAGAAACAAAATTATTTGAGTTTACTCAAAATAACTCAGGTGGTATTTTTGATGTAAACGAAAATGTATGCCATAGAGTAGTAATTGAAGCTGTCGATAAAAATCATGCAATAGCACTACTTGAACCAATGATTGAACATCAAAGTTATTCATGTTCATGTTGTGGCGATAGATGGTCGTCTTGTTATGCTGATGAATTAGATATTTCCGAATATAAAACCGAGGGACTATTTGTAAGTATCTACACACACTACTCAGACTATGAACAACGGTGGTATACCTTATTTGGTGATTTACCAAGAAAGAGTGATCCAGCAGTAATTAAAAGATCCTGGGGCAACGAATTTGGGACTTTGATTTTCTTCGAAAATGAAATCCAATATCTGCAATATCTAGCGAATCAATACGGATGGACAACGCCCGACATTCGCATCCATTACTTGGACGGATCAAAGAAGGAAATATTCAAAGTTGAAATAGACAAGTAGCCCCCTATTTATTAACCCTTATAAATATTAAAAAAATGATAACAGTACATTGGCATTTGATCGTGGTGATAGTCATTACGGTTTTTCTTTTGGCAGGTGCGTTCAAAGAACGTGATGGGTTAGATATAACACCTATATTCTACATTTTTGGGATAGTGGTATTATGGGCCATATATGGCGGTATTTTTCTTTGGTAAACAAATAAATATTAGAAAAATGAACTATCATATAACTAGCGACAAATTCCATAAGTCAGGATTCGTGCCTAAAAGCAAGCATTCAGAAATACCTAAAGCTGCCATTGTAATTTCATATCTAAAAAATAGAGACCGTAGCAATGGATTTAAAACCTGCTTAGGGGAAGGTCATATAAGAACCATAGTGATCAATAATTTCATTATGAGGGGACTTAACTTAAGATTACACGCATGTCTTGATGAAAAACTTGAACTGATTGCTGACAATATGGATCTGTTCAAAAAGTGGGTAACTAAAGAGCTACGCGATAATACTATACTCCTTAGTCGCAAAGAATTTGAAAAACTTAAATCTTAAAACAAATGAATAACGAAATAACAAGGCTAACACCTCAGCAAGCAATAGAACAAGGCTACACGCATTTCACTATTGATCAAACTGACATTTGGGACTCTATCGAACATTTTGTAGAGTATGGTAGACCTGAGTCTTACCCTGACAATAAACTTTTTCTATTGGACAAAAATAAAACGGCTTTCAGCATTAGTGCAGAAACCATTCAATTTTTACTTCAAGACCACATAGAGAATCAAGAAGATTACTATTGTGAAGATGATTCGTTATCTGATGAACTTGCCGAAGCAGACTTTGAAAAGATAGCCGAATTGGTAAATGTAGGTTTCACAAAACGGTTTATGTACCCGACCGATATAGAGTTGGTAAAAGAAGAAAGCGAGGTACACGGTGAGTAAGGCACTAAGCATAAAACAACCTTGGGCAAGCCTTATTGCTCATGGTATAAAGGATATTGAAAACCGTACCTGGGCTACTAAGTACCGTGGCACGATTTACATCCATGTGAGTGGGAAAACACAATTCAATGTCCAATTAACAAACGAGCAAACCAAACTTGCAATTCCAGTTCTTAAAACAGCTTTCGATGGCACCATGCCGTTCGGCGCCATTATAGGAACTGTTGATATTGTAGACTGTGTTATCAATCACCCTAGTATTTGGGCTGAGAAAACAAATGATTTCCTAGTCGATATTGGAGATGAAAAACCAATCTACAATTGGGTATTAGCCAATCCAGTATTGTTTGACGAGCCTATTTTGAATGTAAAAGGCAAGTTATCACTCTGGGAATTTGAAGGAAAGGAGACCAAAGGAAATGGATAAGGAACAACTATGGCTCGAACGTCTTCGAAAATATATTGAGGACAATAAGGAAGATGAGCACCGCCATAAAGTATGCACATGGTGGCTAAGACTTGAATACAATAATGAAACCCCAACTGCTCAAATAAATTATTGGCTAAATAAGTCTGTAGCAAAAGGAATTTTAGGTAAGGAAACATCTTGTTACTACACCAAATATTGGTTTTTAAAAGAAAGTGAGGTAGGAAATGGATAAGCTATTTAGACAGGTAAGCGTAATAGATCGTGAACCTGAAAAATATGGATACTACGATACAAATGTTGGTAATATTGAATACAGCCCGACTAATGGCTGGCAATGGGGAATTCCTAACCCAGATTACTGGCTTGAAGAAATTTCGGTTAATAACAGTCAGGAAAACATCGCCAAAGAATGCCTTTCAGAATGTGACCGTCAATTAGATAAATGGGGAGTACAAAATCATAACCCTTTAATGTGGCATGCCATCCTAGGCGAGGAATTTGGCGAAGTTGCAAAAGAAGTTGTCGAATATTCTTTCGATGTAAGCAAAATTTACCGACTGAAAAAAATGAGAGAAGAATTGATACAGGTTGCTGCTGTTGCAATATCTTTTGTTGATAGTTTGGACAGGAATTTATTAAAGTCAGAAAGCGAGGTGAACTGTGATTGAGAATAAAATCTACCATGCCATTATTCTTCGCTTGGAAGAATTGGAACACAAAGGCGCTTACAATGGTAATGCACACCATCTAGCTCAAGACCTTTCAAAAATGGTAGCTATCGAGCTTTTATCTAAGCAACAAAGGCAAATATATGATGAATTGGAATCAAGCCCTTATTGTGCTGTTGATGCAAAATACTTGTCTTATGCAACTGGATTGGACTCAAAAAACATCGCAAGCCAAATAAGACAAATTCAGACAAAATCTAATTTGATAGGCATTAAAAAGGAAGGTAAAAACTTCAAGTATTATCAATTATGACACCCCAGGAAATAGGCGAACTAATCGAGCTTGTTATCAGCGATATCCTCTCATTGGAAGAAGCAGCGTCGATAGAGTGTATAGATCCGCGCGAACTAACCCGTGTGATAGATGAGGTGATGACTTTCAAATCTCGTCATTCGCGTAATAATTCGGTGGTTTGCCTAGAACTTGGAAGTTTAGAAAGGAGAAAGTAATGAGTCACACAATAAAATCCCCATGTATGGAACACGTTGATTTATCATTGACGCCCGAAGAAGCTGCAAGCGGATTAATCAACAATTTCCATAGCTATTATTACGAACTAGCAGTGGGTAAAGAAACAGCAGAGTTACATGCACGTGTTCATGCAGGAAAAGCCGTTAAACTACTCTATACAATGGCTTACGAGCTGGAAAACGAAGAAGTGAAACACTTTTGGGGTAAAGTGATGAGAATATTAAGAAAGGGAATAAAGAAATGATAACAGTAAACAGTCTGTCAGGCGGGAAAACAAGTTCATTTATGGCAATTCATTTCCCTGCTGATCATGAATTATTTGCTTGTGTCGAACAGTTTGCGCCATACTGGACACCCGAAGAAAGGAACCAATGGTATGATATCAGAATTGAAAGAGAAAAATCACATAATTGGATTAGACGCTTCAATAGTGATTTTGTAATGAGCGCTGAAGATGACAGAACATTAATTGCTCTACATAAATTGTCTTTAGAACTTGGTACAGATTATAGAGGTAGACATAACGGCACAGGTAAAATTGAAGTATTATTTGCACGTGACTATGGAGTCGGAAAGTACAGAACTTATGACGATATAGTTGAAGATTTCCTTCCAAATTCTAGGAAACGGCTTTGTACCGAGGTTTTAAAAGTAGCACCTATTTATAATTATGTCAGAAGGAATATTGCGCCAATTGAAAACGTAGAAATGCGATTGGGTTTTAGGCTTGATGAACTAGATAGAACCGTGAACTTATATTTTAAAATAGTAGAAATAAAGGATCGCAAACCAAATCCCAATTTCAGCTTGCAAAGCGTTATAAATGATTTTAAAATACCGGATTATTTGGTTAAATGGTGGGATATAATGGATGTTGAAGGGCAAGTAAGAAGAGGTGAACGTGAGTTAAAAACTAATCCTTTTAACTGTTATGGAGACGATTACTATAGGGTTCCATCTTTTCCTCTTATAGAACACGGAATTACGAATAGTATTGTCGGTAAATATTGGAGAGGAAGACCTGAATACGATTTCCCAGAAATATCAAATTGTTCCATTTGCTTCCATCATACGATTAAACAACTGCAACAGCAATGGCGTAATCCTTTTGCAGCACACAAAATGAGATGGGCCAGAGAAGCCGAAAAAATAAAAGGTAGAACTTTTAAAAGGCACCAAGTAAATGGGAAGTCAATCCCTATGTCGATGCAGAATATATTACAATTACCACTTCAACTACAAATGGATTTCATTGATTACGCCAGTTGCGATTCCGGTAGTTGTACAGATTAATTAACCCCCACCCTAGTATAGTCTAGGGTGGTAAAGAAGAAAGAAAATGCAATTAAACATAGATTTCAATATTAAATCAATCCACGATAACGAAACCAATAGCAACAAATTGAGTGTCTCATTGGATGTTAACAAGAGTGTTTTAGAACATCTTACAGCTCTTGAAATGGCTAAACAAGCATTAGCCAACGCGCTCGAAGCATATGTAAAAGTGATGCCAGAAGGCATGGTCACTGATAAGGAGTATGAAAAATTGATAACTACACCACTTAAAAAATTGAAAGGGTTTGAAGTATGAAAAATATAATCCGAAAGATTTGGGTTCGTTTCCTCATTAAGCAGCTAAAAAAGGGAGTGATCGACAGTGATTCTGCCACAAGAGTACTTGTCCATTATACACTGGAACAGATGCAAAAGAACGGCGTTAGCGAATTGGAGATCGAATACTCTGCACCTGAAAGAACAGATGTAAAACTATTGATTTTGGCTTATTTAACTGATAAAAACTAATTTCTATGTTAAAAGCCAAAAGACTATCCGACGGACAAGTATTTCCGGTATGGAAGTACCTTAACGATAATAGCGGAATGATTTCTGTATGGTGCCGTGATTGGTACGGTCATCATATAGTTGGAGAAGATTGTAAATTAATTTGGGAGGAATAAACTATGAAAATAATAGACAACAGAGAACTCTTTGAAGTAGAGTTCAACAGTAACACTATGCATGTCTTAGCATTAGACTTAAAATCGGCCATTAGCCATGTTTTAGATGAACAATCAAACGGCGGCGAGGACGACTTTATTCGTGGTGAAAAACTAAGCGATAACGAGTGTATAAAGGCAGTCACTTTCGACGAAGAGACAGGTAAACATCTTAATCTTGTGGATTGGATCAAAGAGGAAATAAACACAGGAGATAAACCGATTATCTTAACATACACGGAAGTATGACCCTCACCAAACAACAAAGAGAAGCGCTCCGACTAAAGTATTCGGGGCGCTGCGCTTATTGCGGATGCGAATTAGGCCAAAGATGGGCAGCGGATCACATTCTCCCCGTCGTCCGAGATTGGGTTAATGGTGGATGCCAATACCCAGAACGCGATACATTTGAAAACCTAACCCCTGCCTGCTTATCCTGCAATACCATAAAAGGATCGTTGAGTCTGGAAAGTTTCCGAAAGGTCATTGGCGGTTTTATCCGTTCACTCAATAGAGACAGCACACAATACAAGTTTGCAAAGAGGTATGGGCTTATTGAGGAAATTGAAAGACCTGTTAAATTTTATTTTGAATTATGCCAGAATACTACAAATACAAAAACAACATCTATAAGCTCATAGATCATGCACAACATAAAACATCAGGTAGCGAAGATATCCCTGTAGTAGTCTACACGGATGGAAATATCCTGTATACAAGAAATGTGTCTGAGTTTTACGAACGATTTACACACATACCACATGATTCATTGGAGGTCGCAGTATTTGAGCTTAAATTAAAAGCCTAGACCAAAAATCTAGGCTTTTACTATTGGATCAACCCAATAAATCTTGTGATCTGTCAAATTAAGCACATCCATTGGTGAAACGTGACATTCAACAATATCCTCTAGTCCATCCCCAAGGACATACTTCAGCGTTTCCGCGGACTCGACAGATCCCTCCAATATAGTTCCTTCATCGAGCACATATAAATCCGATGTAATCATATTGACTTTGTTTTTAGTAATCCACTCCCGAAGCTTATCTTTGGTCATTAGGACAACTCTTTCTCCAGCTTCCTTTGCTTCTTTTATCTCTTCATCAGCAACGTCCGGAAATTCTTTCCTTACAGTCGCTTCGTACAGTTCCCAACTGCCAGTACGGATAGCTTCGTTTCTCAAATAAAGCTTTCGGCCGTACTCTCCGACTTCATTAAAGTATTGTTGCAATGTTTTCATATCTATAGTTCAATAAATACACTTCCGTTTAGGTCTTCTTCACGAATGTTGTTCAATGCATCTTGGATTACCAAAATATGTGGCTCATGAAATGGCACAGCTGTAATTCCCTCACAATCCAACGCAACAAGCCATTCAAAAACATTCGGTACCGTAATAGCCTTCCATGTGACATTTTCGATATCCTCACAATCTGATGGCGCAATTATGACATTATAGCCTTTTCGCTGTAGCTTTTTCAAGACTGAGTGAGTAACCTTTTCAAATCGCATTTTATTTGTTACTTTTAATTAAATATACAAAATTATGTGTTATCATACTTCCACTCCAAGCACGGCCCAGCTGGTTAAATAGTTTAAAAACCTTCAGGTGCATTACCAAAATGAGGAAATCTTTCATGTGAGTGGCTTTACTCGTCCCTACTTGCCAGTTACGCTTAACGCTGATCCTGGTTCTATTGTTCCGGCCCGGTGGAAACTCATTCCATTCTGGGTAAAAACTGAGGATGATGCAGCCAAATATGCGAACACATTGAATGCCGAATCGGAATCAATCTTTGAAAAGAAGTCATACAGCAATTATATCGGCAAAACCCGGGGCCTTCTTTACGTGAACGGCTTTTACGAACCTCATAAAGTAGCTGGGCAAAAGGACACTGAGAACTACTACATCTATACTCCCACCAAAGATATTTTCACCCTGGGTATCGTATACAGCGATTTCAAAGACTATGAGACCAATAACGTGTACCCGACGTTCTCAGTTATCACCACAGCTGCAAACCCTCTATTGGAGGAAATACACAACGAGAAAAAACGTATGCCGTTGATCATTCCCCCGGCCAGTAGGGATGCATGGCTTTCCGCTAGCACAAAGGAAGACATCCAGCAATTAATGATCCCTTATGAAGGTGAGCTATTAGCACACAAAGTATTCCGTGTAACCGGGGCTAAAGGAGATACTAACCGGCCGGAAATACAAGACGCTATTTAGGCTTGAATTGGGCTTGGTACGCTTCAAGCTTCCGCATGATCTCCTGTAGCTCTGAATTTGCTTTTGCTACCCATTCAGCCCGCTGTTTAACAGCAGCCATGGGGTTCATTATCTGGAAATCATCCCGGTTACTCCCACCACGTCTACCCTCAGTATAGATCCTTACCCAGGATGCAAGAAACTCTTCGGGCGTGTAGAACTTTCGCGTCACCTTATGGTAAATCCAGGCACCATTAAGCTTAGCATCGTTATACATCGATTTCACCACGATGGGGATTTCCATCTTCTTTTTTAACCACTCACGTTCCATAGTCCAAAATTAGAATTAATATTTGATAAATTACTAATAATATTAGTAATTTTAACACATGAAAACTCTAAAGGTACAATACAAGGGTAAGATTATACACGCCAAGTTTACTATTGAGGAAAAAGGTATGGGGCTGAGGGATTACTACATTCATCATAAAAACGGTTATTCCTTTTATATATTCCGTAAGTCTGAGGGGGTATGGCGGATTGCGTACGGTGACCTGGATGAGGACCTAAAGGAATCTATAATTGCCGCGCTGTCGGAAAGGTTTGGTTAAATGAAAACACCCGAAGCTTGGGGAGCACCGGGTGTTTTTACCTATTATTAACCTATTTTATGAACTCTAATTTAATTATTTTCTCCTTAAAAACCAAATTATCCCACAAACAACAATCAATAATCCCATGGCCCAACCAATCCAGTTACTGAATATCCCTGTTGCTGAGGGCTGTTGGTCAATATCCTTTGTCTCCCGTTGCCGACGGTCAGTGCTATCCCGGCCAGCTAAGCTATCCTTTGTCTGCTTGAATGATTCAGCCACATCCTTCAGAATATTACGAGCTTGGTTAGTCTTGCGCCTGGTGTAGGACACTATACTATCAGCTTTGAAGGTGACCGATCCGTCAGGTCCTACCTTCACGTCAGTACCAGGTGTTGGGAATATTTTTAGTTTATCATCGGTCTCGCTGGTTGTGTTTGATGTCTCCTTAGATTTATCCACCTTTCCGGTTGTCGTCTCAGTCGAAACCTTTACATCACTCGAAACTGACACAGCGTCAAGCTGCTTGTTAATCTTCGTTGTCTTTCGGAATAGCCCGCACCCTGATAACAGGATGCAGACAATCAATATCAGTGTTAATCTCATAACTTCTCGATTTTAGTGGACAGATCCGTTAGCTTTCCGGCTAGACTATCCAGTTTCGGGACAACATCCTCAATAGGTTTTACGAGGTCATTACCCCGGATTACTTCTATCTTAGTACTTGCGTCTGAGTACGTCGTACTGACCATCAGTATTAAAATGAACCATTTCATTTCCTACCTCCTATTTTATCTTTTTGTTGCTGAGCGACACTGTCGACCTTAACCGCTGCGCTGTCTACTTTAGTTGCGGCTTGGTTGACTTTCTCGACGGCCGGCTCCATTCTGTTCTTAACTTCCAATAGCATTTGTTGATACAGGCGCTCCTGCATTTCAGACTTATCTTCCTGCAAGCTGTTGACTTTATTGAATAGGATGATGATCGCCGTGAGCATTATCCCCATCATTCCAGTTACTAAACCTGTCCGTAATTTCCCCGTAATTCCGAAGTCTTTGAACTCCTTTTCTTGCTTGCTTTCTGCCATTATTTCCACAAACTAGCATAATAATTCACTTTGGCCCGACGATCGTCAAGGCCGTTATATCCCCCATTTACAGCACGGCATACTGCACGGATACTTGCTTCCGAAAGATCCTTAGCTTTGGCCCAGATGTTTTTGAAGTCGAACTCCCGGACAGCCGTGGTAAAGTAGTAGGCCGATTCCCCGATCAGATCAGGATTATCATACAACTCCTGGCCGCCATATCGTTTATAATCGAAGCCACCGGTACATTGCAATGCGCCGCCGCCACGGTATTTCCAGCCATCGCCGGGCTTGGTGTTTCCCAGCTCCGCGGCCTTTTTAGGATTGCCTAATCCGTAAACCCGTTCCGCTAATGCCCACGGATTGCCAGCCAAACGCCCTGCTTCTGCCACAGTGACTTTTGCCGAATGCCGGCCGACACCGAAAATTTGCATTATTCGTGGAGCTGTGTAGTTCATATTCTCCCGTACAATTGTGAACCCTCCGCTTTCGTGGTGGATATTGGCAAAGAAGTGTATCGTCTGAATACGGGTACGACCAAACTTTGCTGCAAACTTAGACAGTGTCTCTCTGCCAATAACACCGTCGGGAGCTGCCCCGACGGATTTCTGTAATTCCTTTATTCTATCTCTTGCTGTCATACCAAACTACTCTTGATTACCTCTCTTAACATATTGGCCAGACTCTCAGTCCCGAACTTTAAAGCATAGTTGTCGTTTCTGACATAATCAGGCACAATCTGGAAATTTTCGTTAATTTCCATCAGATAAGACTTATATCCCAAAGCATCATAATACTTATAGGTCATACCCCCACTAGCTGCACTACTCACCCTTACAAAAGGAACATCATCACCCTGGGGCGCAGTAGGTAATTTCTTCTTGTATTCTCTGGCCAATCGTCTTGCCCATGCTTGAGCAGATGGATTTGTCTTTTGAGTTGTTATAACCCATGATATATCCTTAGGGTCTGTAGTTGAATTTACAAACGTATGAAAGTCAAAAGCTATAGCCCCAGTAACAAACTCGGCTTGCAGCAAGGCAGAAACTGCCTGAGTTTCTATTTCGGATAAAGGAGATGGCCCCCTGTAATCCTGATCAGATGGATTATCAGAACCTCCCGCCCAACCTACTGGATAATTTCTGTTTGGATCGACTCCATTTAAATTCTTTCTCCCAGGACTTAATCCTAACGCATTTTGATTCCATTGATAGGGACTTGCGCAAGCCACAACAACGAATTCGCAGTTCCACCTTAATGCTTCCAAAAATTCATCATCTTTCCATTGATTACAGATAGCATCCATAAGAATCCAAGCAGCCATGCCGCAAGTTTTCTCCCCACCATGAGTAGCCGCTGTTATGACTATCTTCAATCTTTCGTCACCTCCAAATCCTGTGTTTTTAATTAGGTTTGATGGCCTGAACCTGTAATAATACAATGGCAGTCTAGCTCCTCCCGTGTCTTCTTGTTCGCCAAATTGTGTCTTAGATACGTAATCTGGGAACTGTGAAACCAATCCATCATACAACCCATATAGATAGTCAACAAATTGATCCTTCAATACTATTGGGTCAGTATCTGTCATGCTTAATGTTGTTGTAGCGTTGTAATATGGCACATCAGTATCGAAAGAAAACTTTCTTTCTAATGTTACCTGACCTGAAGGCCGAGGTTGTCCATTGACATAATAATCTGGAATGCCATTTACCACTAACTCGTTGGTTGAGGAATTATGGTAGAATGTCGCTATCATAACCAAAGCTGTATCCAACGAACCCATCTGAGATATCAATGAAGTAATTAGAGTGCCGCCTGACCGTTGAAACAACAGAGCGTAATAACCACTTGTGTTCGCAGGGAAATCAACAATCTGACCGGCGGTTATCAGCATTCTCTCATTTGGAATGACTACAGCTGAGGTGCCGGATGTTAATATCTTTCGGTTTGCCAAATCAAAATTGATGGAACTTGCCGGGCCGGAAAAGAAACCGATGTTTCTCGGATTTCTCTCTTTCCACCTAGCCGAAACACCAGGTACACTACCTACAATTGGATTGGGATCTTGAGCTACCCATTCCCTGCCATTATACATAACGGATTCACCAACCCTATAAGCCCTATCAACCCATGATGGTAAAATAAAACTTCTAGGCTGACTATTAATAAAATAATCAGTTATTCCATTAACATTAAATGTATTAGTATTACTGTTATGATAAAAAGTCGCTAGAAAAAACAGACGGCTTGATACTGTATCAAGTGAAGCTATAGGAACAATACTTATTACTCCTGCAATTGTGGATAATATCGCATAATATCCACCTGTTTCCGATGGAAAATCAATTGTTTGCGGAGTATTAATGATTATCCTTTTATCATTTATACTAAAGGAAACTGTACCTGTAATATATAACTTCCTCTCATTAAGATTGAAATTCAAATATGAAGGCGATGCAGTCAACTGACCTCTACGGAACTTATCTATAGGTAACCACCGATCTGATATCTCAGGCTCAGAACCTTCCAATGTATCTTGAACAGCTTCCCAAAAATAGTTCTTGTCATAAACTACACTTCCGGACTTGTATTTCCTGCCTACCCATGTAGATTTATACCCTTCTTTTTTTATACTGTTCACTAGGTAGTCTGCTAATCCATTTACCACAAATTCACCCGTAGTATTATTGAGGAATACCGTCGCTATGAATAGGTTAGTATTTGGCAATGAACCTAATGCTGTTTGAAGATAAATAGCAAAATTAAGGGTTGAAGGATCAAAAATTAATGCATAATAACCTGTAGTTTCTACCGGGAAGTCTATTGTTTGCGGAGTATTATAAAGATATCTTGTCTTACCGATATTAACTGACCCTATACCCGTAACTGTCAGCTTCCTTGTTACTACGTTGAAATCGAATGATCCTGAATCAGAATTAACTACACCAATAGGTAAAGGCTGTTGTGGCAACTCCACACTACTCCCTAAGCTCCAGGTGGTGCCGTCCCACCATAGATTCATGATAGATCCTTCTGGGTTTGTAAATGTTTGACCATTCCAGGTCCAGTCTCCTGGTTCTATGATCTGCATTTTACGTGTTTCACCTGATGGTCCTGCAGGCAATGCCCCGGCCGGGACTGGTTTCATTTCTATGCCTTGAATACTTATAAATTGATTGGCTAATTCAAAATCGGTATACTGTGCTTCCCCTGTAGCGTTTTTACCTATCATCATTTTGTCGGCTCCGGTAATTTCCGTAGCCTTATCCATTCCGTCCCAAAAATTTACTGTTGCCATGTTTTACTTTATATTAGAATCTTCAAAATATGAGTAGATGTACTCTTTAGTTTCTCTTTCAGTGTTTACGATTTCTGCTAGTACTCCGGTAAAACTTGATCTGAGATAATCAATTGTTCCCTCTACTAGGATGAATCGTTTATTGTTTAAATACTTGCCGATGTTGGCCGTTATATATCTATTTTTATTGTCCTGTAAATAGTCGTTATTTTCATTTACCAGTATGTATTTCTCGCTTACACATCTTATTGCAAATCGGTTGAATGGATTAATCCTGTTAAGATCAAACCCTATTCTTAACTCATCGTGTGCACGGGCGTATGATTTTGTAAATTGCCTAAGTGAATGGAGTAGTAATGGCTGGCGTGTATCATCCCAAGGGGTGTACCAGTCTTTAGTCATCTGACCTTCTTGATTGTATATTATGCTTAATGAGTCTTCGCGGTACGGGTAGAAATATCCATTCTGACCAAATGTTTGAAAGTCACCCCACATGATATTACGACGATCTGTTGGCTTTGTAAATCTTTCTTGGAGCATTGTTTGGAATACTACTCCTTTGGGGACCTGATTGTCGTTATTAAATGATATAGTAAGGTTTTTAATGAAGCTTGTTATGTTTATTAATCCATCATTCCATCCACTTTTTTTGTATGCTACATTAGGATACAATCTCACAAAAAATATCGCTGTTTTCATGTCATAATCCTGATCTGATCCAGGAGCTATATTTATTGTTTGTTCTAATACAATATCTGCTGATACTTGGCCGCTCCTGTATTTATCAGGAAATACTACCGGAATAACATCAGTTGTTGAAGTATTGACAGGCCAGAAATAATAGTCATTAGAGAACTGCTGTTTCCATATTGTTCCTCTAGGATCTGAATTAACATCAGGGGACAACGAAAACAATGATTCAACGCCAGCACTGTTTTTAATTTTCATAAACAAACCAATGTTCAGACCTGTATTTGGTTTACCAACTGCTGAAATGTTTAATGTAAAAGATGATTTTTCCCCATTATAAGTAATTACCTTAAAATCTTCTGATTGAATAATCCAATCATCAATGTTAACTGTATTTGGTATCGGGGGAAAATTTTCAGAATCATCTGATAAATTGATTATCCGGTAATTTGACACTAATGGCCTATAAAAGCTTCGTTCAACATCATAACTGACATTTCCATTATCGTTATATAAAGTTGGCTCAAAGTTGGATAATGATGTTTGCAACGGAACATCAGGATTAACAGTCCAATAATCTATATTATCCACTTCATTAGTATCGCTACTGAAAGTAAAATTATATGGATAAATCATATCAGGCCCGTTATTAAGAAGATATGTATTTTTGGCACCTGCTGGGATCACAGTTCTTTCACCACCAGTATCAATTTCGTTAAAAAATGTTTCTCCAAAAGTTACATTTGATTTTGATATGAAATTACCAGTATAACCATATCTCCATAAGGTACCACCACCAATTTCATGGTTATATTTATTTACAACCCACCATTCCCCATTGTATTGAGTCAATAGGCAATTAAACTCATCTAAAATACCTTGTATGATAGTATAACACTTTTCTAGATCCCCTTTCTCGATATCCTTTATTGCCCTCCATTCTGACACAAATGATCCTGCCAATGGATTTATATCTTCACTAACAAACTGATCACAGTATAGATCACACACTATATTAATCGGCAGATCTAAGCTTGTTTCATAAAGGCATTTAACAAGGATGCTTAATTGAGAAACTTTGTCTGTAATCAAGGTATCAACTGGGTAATCAACATCCTTAAGTATTCCTAATCTATCGGAGGCAGTCAAGCTAATTACCGGGTTACTTTCGATTGCTACATTAAAAAAATCAGGAGTTACAAAACCTATCCATTCAATTTTATCGTTATACTTGAAGACACACCTCAATTCTGTCTCATTAGAAGTAGCCAGGTCATCAATGTTAAAAAGCATGTCTTCGTAAAACTCCATGGTCGCCGAAGTTGCTCGGATAGCCCCTCCCTTCTCTCCCCTATCATTTCGAAATGTTAATGAAAAAGGATTTGCACTTCCTTCTATCTTATTTTTATCCCGTTCTGGATCATATGTACCATCTACATTAACTGTAATAAACCTTCCCCGGTCATCTTGTAAATAGTCTTCGTTATTTACAATAATAAATGCCTGTCCTACATATTCATCTACTTGTAGTTCTATCGTAAGTTTGTCACCATCACGATTACAATAGTTCAATATGTATTTAGTGTTATATGCCATTATGATAGTCTGTTGTTACGGGTGTTATTAATATCGAATGAGCCTACTAAATCATCGCCCTTTATGCGTAAATCCACTGTTTGCTGCCTTTCATTATTGTATAATGCTCCACGATAAGAAGAATAGTCCTGTGATTGATATCCAAAATAACCGCCATTAGTACCTGATTCTACAGACCTACTAACGGATGATGATGCAAATGACCCTAAAGCAACTAAAGCAGCACCTGCAGCAATTGCTAAAAATGGGTTAGATACCATAAACTTGAGAGCAATACCTGCAGTACCAAAAGCTATCATTTGCTCCCCAATTTGCTTAGCAAGTCCCCCCAGAGTTGATATCAAAGAGTCGCCAATAGCTCCTAAAATATTCCCACCTGTGGCTAATGCTTCGCCCAAGGCAGACATTGAATTAGATATAACCGACACTAATCCATCGCCCATTATTTCACCAATAGCATCACGCGTTGTTTCAAATCTTGATTTAATATCATCAAGGCCTTTAGCTAAAGGATTTATATTTAAATCACCAGGTTGAATATCAGGTAGGGTAAAATCTAGTGAAGGATCGGCTGTTGCGGGCTTCATTTTAGATATTACAGCATCAAGCTGTTCCTCTAATTTCATGCCCCCTATTAAGGCTATTTTGAAAGGATCAACATTACCGATTTCCTTGATAACTTCATATATTTCATTGTATTTAATATCTATGTTTTCAAGCTGGGTAATTAATAAACGTTGATCTCTACCTTGTTGAATAAACTGATTTAACTCGGTGTTTAGACCTGCAATTTTATCGGTTAGGTCCTCTACCTTGTCAACTCCCAGGCCGTACTGATTATTGACGGCAATCTGGTTTGTTATAGCTATATTCTCAAGATCATTAATACCTTCTTGTAATACTGCTCTTTTTAATAGGTTATCTGCTTTTTGTTTTTCAAGTTTAGCAATACGATCATTTAACATCATTGATCGATCAAGTGCATCAGCCGTTCTTATAGCCACTTCTGCTTGATCTTTACCTGAACCAAGTGTTACACTATTTCGTAAACTTTCAGCCTTAATCTTATTTTGAGCAATTGCGGTCTTGTTGAGATCAATTTCTTTTTGCAATGCCTTATTTGTTTCATCTAAGGCAATTTGCTGTGAAAACTTTTCACCAATCTTACCATATGCCGCCTGTGCTCGTGCAGTTGCTAAAATAGATTTACTCAATTCATCGTATGCTCCTTTAGCTTTCCCCAACATTATCTGTTCAGAATTGAACTTCCCAAATAATTCTGGATACTGCTTAATTAACCTTTGAGCAGCATTTTTACGCTCATCAACACTTTGAGTTGTATCTTGTGAAATTGAATATAATGCTCTTAATTCAGAAGCTTCTTGACCTGATGACTTTGCTGCTTCATACATCACTGTAGAAACATCAGAAAGACTTTCCACAAGCTTGTCAAATTCACTTTTGTTATCCTTTGTTGCTTTATTAGCCCTTTGGGACCACATTGTATAAGCTGTCCATGCTGAAGTGATAGCAGCCACACCTAACGCTAGAAGGTTACCAGATGAAAGCATGCTGGCAAAGGTTGCTTTTATTGCGGCCCCTGTACTACCTGTTTGAGACTTTAGTACAGCAAAGTTTGAAGTTAACTGTTGAATATTGTTACCAATACCCATCATACCGAAAGGAGCATCTTGTATAATCCTGTTAAATTCCATCGCAACACCATTTGCAGCTCCGAATGACCTTGTTAGGTTATTTACTCCGTTTACCGTTGATGGAGGAACTATATTTTTTGTAGCATTGCCTGCCTGTAATCCAAGGTTTTTTAATCTTTCAATCTCATCCTGCGTCTCTTTTATCCTGATATTGTATTTGGAAATACTTTTAATATCAGTAGCATTCTCAAGGTTTTGTTTTAATAATGTTAATCTATTTTGGAGACCGCCAATAGAGTTACCGTTTACTTTCTTAAAAGCATTGTTAATGGCATTAATATCCTTTTGGGTCTTGCTCGCAAAATTATCGAACTCCTTCCCAGCTTTTTTAATATTACCACTCCAGTTGGTTAAATCTGCTTCAAGTTTTGCGCTAAACCCCATTTTTGCTTTGTTTTTTCTCTAAATAATCCTTGTATTCTGCTAGATATTTTTCTTTGGATCCTTGAGACACCACATTATTTTTTCTTTCTCCTTTCATAGGTAGGAATTGGTCTAATGTTGGGATCTTTTGAAGCTTAATGTTTGATGATATATGTGAGTGATAGGCAATAAATCTGACCTTTTGCATTTCCTCTTTTGACTGCCTATTGTATGAATAGCATTTAAGTAGATATTCATACCATGCCATTTTATAAAAATCATCAAGACGCAACCCCAACTCTCCAACAGCAAAAGATAAGTGATCTATTTCCCAGTCGATTTTAACTTCTTTGATGATGTGTTTTTTTTTGACTCCTTAAGATCATTATCTACATCATCATCCCCTGATTTTGGTTTGTCAAATATCTTCAAAACATCTTCGCCAAAAGCTGAAACAAGAAATAGATTCCTGATCTTAACTATTGATCCTGGATCTTCTTTACTCATATCATCTATTACATCGTACATCTCATCAATAGATATTTCGCTTAATTTTGCGCTTCTCCCACTAGTTTCACATATCCCGAAATAGATAATCTCAGCTAATGATTCATATACATTAGAAGAAATTCGGTTGAGAATTGATGGTAAATCAATTCCCCAACCTTTTTTCTCCAAATTCATCATCACCCAGCTGCCAAAACGGATTTTTACTTCATCCCCCTTGAATTTTATAGTTGATTCGTTCATGATTAATAATTATTAAGGGGTTACGTGAGGATCAGTTTCTGATACGTCACCGTTAATGGTTAATGATGCTGTGAAAGTTGCGTCATCAGTTGCGGAGTAGGTATCAGATACGTTTGTAATTGTCCCTTTGAAGTACATAAATCCATCAAAGTCACGCTCTAATCTGAATTCATACACAGTACCGTCGCTGATCTGCTTACGGGCCATGTCTTTTAATTCTGCCAAAGAAGCTTTTGCCGATTGTCCGCCAACTGCTGTTGTATCGATTACCTCCCCCTCGATATCTACCGTCTCGGTAAGCGTTTTTGGACGTCTTACTGTTTTGCCCTGGGTACACATATTAACCTTATCAACTGTTTCAATAGCCAATTGATGTGATGATTGTGTAAGGCACGCGATAGGCTTCCACGCACTGGCGGTTGTATCGTATACAGCTAATCCGCCATTAAAACCGTTTGCATATTTTTCGTCTGCCATTTCTTTATTGATTTACTATTATTGAATAAATTAATATCTTACTTAAAGCCGTTTGGCCATTTGCAAACTCATCTGTTTGCTGGACAATTGGGGCTAAAACCTTTTGTATATTGATGTTTTGAGATGATAGGTTGTGATTTCGACCAGTACGGATAGCTTTCTTTACAAAATCAGCAATTGACTCTGATATTGATCTGTCTGTAACGCCTGCAGTTGAAAACTTGGTAACAATACGGATTGTTATATTTTGTTCCATTCGTTCGATGCACATATTCTGAATAGCTCCTAAATTCTCCTGTTGATCTTGAATTACTATATAACATGACGCACCTCTAACAACCGGAATAACTACATTAGGATTAACCAAACCATCAAAAACAGGAATCACCTTACTTTCAATTGCTATATTGCTGATAGCTTCAAATACTGCTGTTCTTACTGCTTGTGTCGATTCCATTAGCTTTTAACCTCTTGGTCCAATATTTCTTGCAACTTCTTCTCAAACTCTATTTTTACTATCAGAAAATTATTGTACAGATATGGCTTTCCTTGTAAAGTACCTTGGCCGTTAACATAGAATGTCATTGCTATATCCTTTATCCATTGGGGATATGGCGCCAATATATCCGCTGCAAATAACCCTGTTCCAAACTCAATGTATGCCGGCAAGGGGTCCGAACCCATAACACCAACTTCACCCTGCAAACCACCTTCTGATATCTTCTTTTGGACTACGATAAAGTTTAGACTCTCTCCTGATTGATAACTATGAGTATTCAACGACCTTTGAGCCATTATTTCAATCCTGGTAAGGCTGTCAATAACCAGCTTTCTTATCTTGATAATTACTCCTGTCTGATACTGTTTCAGATCCTTAGTGACAGTGTTTATCAAAGATGACCCTCTAGCCATTATTTGGCTTGGTTATATCAAATACCCACTCTTGACCTGTACGGCAATTTTCAACCGTTGGCGATGTGATAATCTGATAGTCGCTACCTTTCCATTCTACTACCATCGCGATAGTAGGATCAAAGTTTTTCCTTACTTGGACACCTATCCTGTAAGTTGCAGGCAATCCCATCTGTACCTGTTCAATGTTCCGGCTTTGCTTTAACTGCTCGATCCTGGCCCATGTAGATAATACTTCAACATCAGTTTGAATCCATCCCCCTGATCCATTCGATACGGTCTCGAACGTCTTGAATTTTATCTTCTGGTCATATCCTCCTAGTCTCATCATAGCTTAAAACATTGGGTTTGTTGAGTTCTGTCTGTACGTATAGATAGATGCATTGTTAACTGTGCTTTCTGCTCCATCACCACCGAAATTATCCCTTTTTGCGTAATCGCTCGCCACGTCCTGGATAACTGCTTTTTGAACATCTTCCGGCATTGGCTCATAGGTTGATAAGGTGGAAATAGTATAGTTTCGTCCTGTCCATTTTTCAGCCTTATGAACCGCCCCATTTAAGAGAGTGGTTAAGTACTGATCTTGGTCAGTGAAATCTATATTAAGAGCATTCTTTACATCGTCCAACGTTACCATAACTAACAGCTTTTACACGGTCCTACTTTCTTTGTCTGCTTTTTAACAGCAGCCTTAGACTTTTTCTCTGATTCGGTTTCCTCCACATATTCGGCTACTTTGGTACGGACTAAATAATTGGCTGCTCCGTCTCTGACTTCTCCTACTGTTCCAGCCTTTTGCCCGTTGTGGTCTTTTAATAATTTTACCTTTGCCATCTTATTTACCTTTTTGTGCTTGCCAGTTTTTCAAATCAGCATCATTGATGAACGCATCGTTATCCGACTTTTCCTCTTTGTTTTTACGCTGGTTTAAAACATAGTTACCGAATGATACTAGGTCTTGCTCAGAATGCTGTCCAGTGTTTGATAGTAACTCTAATCGAACCTCCAAAATGTACAGATATTCGTGCATGTGTTTCTCTTGGTTCCACAACAGCATCTGATTCACATTGGATAATTGTTTAAAGTTTTCTGCCTTCAAAAACTGACATAACCCATTATACTTTGTTTTTAGCTCATCTCTTTCCTTTTTGAGCCTATCTAAAAATGTTTCAGCCATAATTGATTTGATTTGTAAAAAAGGCGGCCGTAACCGCCTTTCCCAATTAAAAAATATATAACCTAAGTATGAGCCTATGGAGTAACAGGAACTAATGGGCCTTTTACAATTGCCTTGTTATTGAAGATTGCTAAAGTTGCACGGCCTTCTATACGGAACATGATTTTGTTACGTTTTGCTAATGCAGCATCTTCGAACATTCTTAACTCTGGGGCCAAGCGAGTGACATAAGCCAAGGCATTACGGTCAAAGGTCAAGAAGTCTGTCTTAGCAATACCTGTAGTTGTAACTACATCTAAACCGCCAACAGTTAACTTGCCATTACTGAACGCCATTGAACCAGCAGGAAGGTCATATTCACCTGAACCATCTGCTTTATTCAATCCCAGGCTAACTGCGGCACGAGGATTTAAAATAGAGTGCGTTGGTTGATAGAATTCGTTAGTATCTTCTACGATTTGTCCCCACCCTGCATCAATAATGCGATCAACTGGACCTGTGAAAGTTCCATTATAAGCTGTAGCTGCTGTCAACATACCAGTAACCGGATTAGTGTCTGTTGATCCGTTAAGGATAAACTTGTTTTCCGCTGTTTTGTAAGATATAAGCAACTTAGCTTGGAGGTATGATGTTAACCATGAAATATCATCCAACATCTCACGCTCAACGATCACATACCCTGCAATCCATTTGAAAAACGCAGCCTGACTTGTCAAATCGTAATCAACCTGTGGCTTATCAACGGCGTGGTCAGTCCATAACCCAACTTCACCCTCGCCACCATTCTCCTTTGGATAAAGGATTGAATTGCCACTAGATGATCCCCCCGGGATAATATCTGATAACCAAACGCGATTGTATGGATTAACGATCAAACCTGTGCGCACATCTTGGATAAACGGTGTCGCGTTCGGGAAGTTGTTAGCGATAGACATATCACCGACAGCTTTCAAAGCAATTGTGACCTCAGGGCTACCCTTTTTAAAGTTTTGGATTGCATCCTTATTTGCTTCAATAGCTTCACCAAGATATTGGTTGAATGATTTTGTCACCGGCTCGTCGTCACGCGTAATTTGTGATGCCTTTTTGATTTGAGAAGAAAGTTTGTCCAATTCTTTTTTGGTTTCTTCTTTCTCTGTTGCGATAGCCTTATTTACTGCTTCCTCTGCAGCTTTTTCAGCTTCTTCTTTGGAGATAAAACCCTTTTCTGCCAAAGCTTTGTTAACAGCCTCAGTGGCTTTTGTTTCAGCTGCTTTATTAACAACCTCTAACGCTTCCTCCTGTGCTTTTTTTTCTTCTTCTGTCATTACTTTAATGTTAAAACTTGAAAAAATGATTTGTTCACAGTCGGCTCATCCGTCGAAGTGGTTTCGTCTGTTGGGGTAATTACTCCCTCACCGCTCGGCTCCTCGTCAAGTGACTTTAATATTGATTCGATTTGTTTTAGTCTCTCGTCAGAATATGGAAGGTTGAACATTTTCGTCAACAATCCCATCAATTCAGATGGAGAATCAGCGCTTTTTAACGCTGTTACAAGACTTGTTCTGTTTGATTGTTCCTTGGTTAGGAAAGAATACTCTTTTAAGCGGTATTCCTCTACAATTGACTTATTCTTGCCGTTACGCTTCATGATCCAGGCACCTATAGACATACCGGCTTCAAATCCGTTATCTACTAGGAACTTCACATCATAAAATGCATCACGGCCCAAATTGGTCTTCATGTTAAACTGGGTACCTGTCTTTAATCCTATTGGATCTTTTGCATCAATAAATGCAGGAACACCTATCAATTGATTATCATCATGGTTTAGGTATACTTTGATAATCTTTGCACGTTCGTTTACTGTTTTTAGGAATGAATCAGGGCTAGAAATATCACCGTGGCTATCTTTTAGGTTATATGTGTTCGCATAACCTTCAACATAACCCTTTACATCATCTAGTTCAGATAAGTTAGTGGAAATTGATTTCTGTAAAAATTCACTCATTGCTAAAAATATTACTAAACAAAGCTAAAACAATTAGCATATTTTAGCAAGTATTTTGCTAAAAATTTTTACATATTTTAGCAATGTAGATTTATTTAGCAGAATTTAGGCTTTGAGCATAGCTTTCAGACACGTAGATTACAATGCATGAACAGTTGACAACGTTCTTTGCGCTTGCACCTTCTGAGTGTGGGCGCTGCATCAATTCGGTGGTATTGTCTTTAGGATCGTATACCTCAAATGCTTGGTTTTCGGGGATAGCCTTATCGTTATCCATTTGCAGGTGCCATCTTCGAGGTTCTTTGGCATACCTATGAATCCATAGCTTATAAATTGGTTCGCCTGTTTCCTTTTTCCAGTCATCTTTAGCCTGATCCTTTGCCATGTTGGCAACATTGGCTAATTCAGTACGGGTTATCATCTTGGCCCTATTGATCAACATGTCGTCACCAAGCTTTTCGACCATGTATTGGGCTATCTTATCGAAATCTAAACCCATTGCTTGACCTGTGGCTAACGCTTCCTGGATAAGTCTTTTTGTAGTGTCGTTTATACCTGTAACCTTTCCGGCCAGTGACTGAAAAATATAATTTGTGATAATCCGTCCCCAGGTATTCAGGAAAAAACTGGCATCTTTGCGGACCATCTGGGTAAAGTTATTGTATTGAAAGGTTGCAAAAGCGATAAAGACTTCCTCGTACATAGGCTTAAGGGCATCGAACAACGGTTGATCGTTGAATGCACCATAACTATTTGCTGATTGCCTGATCTGCTCTTTAAGTGCATTGAAAATACGTTTGGTGTACTTCTTCTCAAAGGCGTTAAGCATTCTATCCTGTGAGAGGATTACTCTATTTAACTTTTGCTTTGCTCGGTTCATATTTTACCAAAGGAAAATACCGCCATAGATGGCCCATAACAACACAACCCCAATAAGGCATAATATGGATGTAAAATCCATGCCTCCTTCATCAACTGTAAACATCCTTGCGATCAATAATGCCGTAATGACTATCACCACGATCAAATGCCAATAAACTGTTATCATAAATTATTATCTAATGTTATTCCACTTGAAAAGTCAGACAATGGCACCATGCCGCCTGCTATAAAGATCTGATTAGCGTATTCTTCCTCTACTTCATCATATCCTAGCATCACACGTACTTCATTGATAGTACAAACCTTAAGCAATGCTTCAGCTTCATCGCTGGATAGCTTTAATTCGTCGTATACGCTTACATCATAGTCAACCTTGTAGTTTTTCTTATCCCTTTCAGAAAAAGGCTTCACAAGCCATCTATTTAATGCATCTTCCTCGATCGATAGATAAGGGACAACAACGTCAGTAACTAAAGATAGCTTAGCTTCTTCAAGGTTATGCTGTATCGGGTTTTCGTTGAATAGAACAGGATTTACACCCCATAACCAAGGAAGTTTAAACCCTGACCATTTGAGCCCTTCCAATACCGCCAAAGCTGTTGGGCTCAGTGCCATTGAAGTATATTGCAAAGGCATCGAAGAAACGACTACTTTGTTCTTGTTGTCGGTTCCGTTGATCTTTTTATCTACAATATCGGTAGTAGCTTTATTTTGATCAGGAGTCAACCATAATTTAGGATCTGCATGGTTAGGGCTTAAGATACCCTTTGCCCCTTCATTCTCTGTGCTGTTGATCCAGGCTTTCAATGAAGCATCGTTAAGCTGCAGGTACTTCAATCCAGACTCAAGCGGAGCCATACCCCTATCTTGACTTCCCATCGAATCATATTCAGGGTTTGCCCTTTTGATCTGAAGCACATCTTTAGCATCCAGTGTACGGTTAAACCCATTCAATAGGTTCAGTTTCCATCCTGTTATTGGATTGCTTACATCGCCACCACCATAAACAGGAGTCATAAGGTTGGCCGGAGCAACATATAATTCAAGCGCTATATCGCTATCGTCGGCCGTCTCACGGTAAAGGAAGTATTCGCCCTGGGCATTGTAGAATATACGGCCTAATTCTGATAGATCACGCCATGACTGTTTGGGGTTTGGGTTTTCCAATAGTGCTTGAAGATCCTGACCTGTTGTAGCGAATTCAAGGGCTTTGGTAGTGTATATCTTATACTTGCTTATCTCTATCTTTGATTTCGATTTCTTGCAGCTCTTGTACACCTTAGCCTTTTGGTCCGGCTTCTCCTCGTATAGGTAAATTGGAGCAATTAAGGTCTTTTGGACTATCTTGTTGATGATGGAATAAACCTCGGGGTTTGATTTATACCCTTTCTTGATATAATCCTCACAGCTGTAGTTATAGAACACCACATCATTAAATCCGACCAGATTGCCGTAAAGTATGGTATTAAGGACATTGTCCAAGTGCCTTTTATCTGTTTTAGGCGCAATACCCAACGCCTTTTTTGCATAATCTACAATACCCATTTTATTTTATCCTATTGAGAATTCAAACTTAAACCTATACTCAAACCACATTCGCATCATTATCATATCTGCATAGTCAGGGGATCGCCCTAACAGTTCTTTTATCTTTTCTTTTGGTAATACCGCTTTGGTAGTGTCCTTATCCATATCATGCTGTTTAACTTGCTCCAGCTCTTGGATAATGCAATCTTTTATTTCACTATCATCACATGCTACAAATATCCCTGCTTCATTTATCTTCTTAGCCAAAGCATAGTACATTTGACTCTTAAGGTTACGATAGTTTTCCGGCTCTTTAGTTTCGGGATTATCGAGAGGGGAACTGTTGTTTACGAAACCGTTACATTCAAGAATATCTACAACCCCACCGCCAACACCGTCCTCATCGACTATAATATTGGACATTGGAACAAAATATTGCTCCTGCAGTTCTTTAATAGCCTTTGCCGCTTCCGTTACCTTGTTCTTTGGTATCGTTACGATCTTAATTAGCCTGAATCCTGACCAAACCCCAATAACTGTCTTATCCCTTCCAAAACGAGCGATATCCGCTGTAATAAACCGTTCCCCTTCATTGACAAATGAGTTGCTGAATATGTCCAATATCCTGATATACTCGATCAATGCAGCTGGGTCATCGTCATACTCCCAATTACCATACAACAAACGCTCTTTCTCGTTTACTGTCAATGTCCTTTGTAGGTTTTCAAGATATCCTTTAGGAAGTTTCTTGTTATCTGACGGTAGAGCCTGAATAAACTTGCGCCATTCTGGTATTGTACCCTTTTTGCTCGGCAAGTAGTAGTCGCGGTACAGGTAGTTTTTAGATGGGTTACAAGTCTGTAGTAGCTTTCCCGTAAGGTTATATACATCATTCTTCCAACGACCTATTGAAGCATTAAGATTGTTCTTAGCTGCTTCCTCAAACTCCCCTGCCTCCTCTATCCATCCCCTAGTCATCTGCATTGAACCAAAACGATAATATTGCGGATCCGAGGGGAGGTATTTAGCTTCTAACAGATAAACCCTACTGTCATTATACAGCTTGAAATAGTTATCCTGTCCATTGAAAGAATAGTAATTACTTGTTATCCCCCAGTGGTTGAACACCTCATGAATAGAAGGTATCGTAAACTTACGGATATCGTTAAGCTTCTTTCTTGATATGAAGTAGTTTGTTGCTTCATACATCAAAGCATCACCAAAAATCAAAGAACAACCTAAATATGATTTGCCTGACCCTTTGGAACCTCCATAAGCAATATCAGCAACTACAGGATCAACCCATAATTTGCATACTTCTTTTTGCTTATCGTTGCCATTAGTATCAAACGTTATTTGCATTACTTAATCACCATTCCTGTCACTTGTTCTATTCTAGCATTTACCTCGTGTTCTTGCTTATCAGTAAGCCCCAAATCGCGAGCTATTATATTGGCATTAAAGGCCCCAACTGTTGCCCCTTCGAATTTTTGATTATAAATAACTTCCTCAATGCGCGTAATGACCGTCGAAAAATCTTTTTCATTTTCAGGTAATGATTGCTTAAATTGTCTAAAATAAGCTGCATTACAATCCAAAAACAAGCAAAGCCCTTGAAGTGTATAGGGCCTAGCTGTAGGTACTTGCATCACAGTGCCAGCCATATCACCCGATTTAATGGCTTCTGATTTTAACCATGGGTTTTTATCACACCATTCGAAATACTCTGTAGCAGCTTCCCATAGTAAATTAGACGAGCCAAAAAGCTTATCTCTACCATGTTTTGATCGAAGTTTCCAAAATTGATTTCCTTTAGGTGCTGCCATTGCTAAAAATTTTGCTAAATAAAAACAAATATAAGCTAAAAATTTTAGCTATAAAAAATTTCACTGCTAAATTTATTTGCAAAAAGAAAAGCCCCAACTTTTCAGAAGGGGCTGTATTGGGAGGTTATGAAAGTTAAATGTTATTTTAATTTTTTCTGTACATATTTCTTTAATGGGCTTTCAATCAATTTATGATCCGGTTCTACACTAGATGTTAATGACTTCTTTTGTGAGATAGCTTCTTTACGCAACTCTAACAACCTTTCACCTTGGGATTTTCCATTTTTAATCATATTAGAATTTAGATTTTCCAAATTTGCTAATACTATTAATTCATGGGTATTTGCATAATCCCTTATATTCAACCCACCTTTACACAATTCCGGATTCTTTTCTCTCCATTGTTTTGATGTGTGACCATACATCGCAACATAAATCAAGTCTGCTTCGTTTGCATAAAGAATTCCCTCTTTTTCTTTTGGCAGATTACTAAGCGGTATAAGGGTATCCTTTATAGCATCAGTTTGTATTTTATAGTTGACCTTTGATAAATATCTTCTAATGTCCCACTTTCCTTGGATCTCAGTAAGCTCTTTTAATCTCTGGAATTCTTTTAATACAAGTAGTTTGAACATTGGACTTAACCATGTACAAAACTCCAATGCTATATCCTTGTGAGCGAAGGTGCCACCACCTGTTCGTCCAGCTTTTGAAACAACGCCTATTGCATCAGTAGATTCTACCCACTTCTTTGGAGACATGTTAAAGCTATTTAAACCAGCTTCTTTTTTAAAGGTATCGAATTCGGCCCCTTTAAAATTTGGATTATTAAGTTGCTCCCATAAACCCAGGAATTCGATAGTATTTCTATTTCTCATCCAATGTTTAATATGGTCATCACCTTCTTCTCCTTTGACAATATCAGTAAGGCTCACATATACTTCATCTCCTACCTGAAGTAATGTTATATCTTTATCTTGTACAGTTAATTTTAGCATAAATAAAAGTTTACTAACAAATATAACTAAAAGTGGTCAATTTCGCCCACTTTAATAAAGGCGGCTTTTACACCGCCTTTCGTTGTTTACTTAATCTTTAACCAAATACCGTTGATAACTGTGCGCTTGCGATCCGAATCCTTTTCTTCATAAGAGTTATTATTTGCCTCTAAAAGAATCGATTTTAGCAATTCGACTTCCTCATTAGTCAATGTCGCTCTGGTTACTGATTCCACTACTTCAACATTCAACCTAGCATTGTTACGGATGCTCTTAATGTGCTTATCCTGGCTATCACTTACGTTGCAGTAGTTGATCGTGTTAGAGTCGATGTCTCTTACCATGTAGACTTTCGCTCTCTTTGGACCAACAAAGTTGAACAGTTGGCCTTTTTGCAATTCAAATAACTTCATAACTTTTTTTGTTTTTGTTTACTCTACAAATATAAAACTATAGTTTGATATTTCAAAATATTTATAAAATTATATTTAGATATTTTTAATAATTTGTAAAACTATAGTTTTATATCTACTTTTGTTTATATGGAATTAAGGATTAAAGAGGTCGCAAAACTTCAAGGAATGGATTTGCAGACACTATCTAAACGTCTTGGGATAACTTACCAGGCTCTTAATGCTAGAATGGTCGGAAACCCATCTATTAAGGTGTTACAGGAGATTGCGGACGTATTAGGAGTAAGTGTGTTTGAAATTATTGCCGCTGATGACAATACATATCACTCTTACGACGAAAACAAAAACTGGAAGGGCATAGTAAAAAAATAAAAAGCCTGATCACTTGGGAGGTGTCAGGCCTTAAACTAACCAATTATAAACCTAAATTATGAAAAGTGCTAAAAAAGTGCCCGTCTTTCCGGGCTGTCAATGTCAAATACAAAAATAATTAGATGCAATAACTAACTCCCAAATTTACCAATATAATTAGTATTTAAAAAGTTTTTAGCTATTTATCTTAGCTTGATTTTAAATCCTCATTCAACTTGGATATAACAGCATTTTGTACTTCATCTATTATGGACCAGTCCGGAGCAATATAGATATCCGTTGTACTTGTATCTCGATCGGTGTGATTTAAGGCTATAGACACGTCCTCCTTATGCTTTTTGCAATCATTCCTGGCTATGGTGGCGAAGCTATGACGCGCATAATAGGTACTGATACCTTCATCGATACCGATATTTTTAGCTATACTCTTTAGCCCTTTATTTATTGCCAAAATTAGGTTTTTTGAGTTTGACCAATTGTCTTTAATCGACAGATACCAATCAACATACGGCTTCGCTTCTTTGGGTATAGCCACGCTGATAAATCCTCTGTCCTTACGTCGGCTCTCGACTTTGGATCTATTATAGTTAAGTCTTCCATCGGACTGGTATAAATTATTCTTCAGATCAACAGCATTTATACCACACATCATAAATATTATCATAAACATGTTCTTACCTATCATTTCGGACCTGTTTAGTGGCTGATAATCCCTTATCTTTCGGATATCCTCTATTTTCAACGATCGCTTTGCCGTGGCTTCCATTTTAGGCACTGGGACTTTGGCAAAAGGATTTTGAGGTACCCGGATAATACCAAGGTCATCATCATTATACTTTTCCTTGAACATGTCAAATATCTTCTTGAATCGGAAGTAAACAGTATAGAGGGAATTACCAGATACAACATTTGAAGTCTTCTCTGTTCTGTTCGTTTTTTCGGGACCGGTGTACCTCACAATCTTATGGGGAGTCTTGACGTATTCTATGAAAGCTTTGATATACTTCGATGTAATCTCATTTGACATCAACGGCCGGCCACTCTGATAATCTTTAAGATGATTTATTGTACTTCTGTATGTACTTACGGTATTCGGCTTTTTCGTCTTTTGTATCTCCGCAAAGCATTCATCCAGGAACTGCATAAAATCGATTTCTTTACCGTCGGCTGTCAATATATCTTTTAGCTGCGATGCCGTGTACGTCTCCGCCTTAAGGCCCAATAGGCTGATTTTCCTTTGAAGGTCATTTATATCCTCTGAAAGGTAGGTTATGACGAATTTCTGCTTAATAGTCCTATCTTTGTTTAGCTGGGCTTCAGTGATAAGATGCGAGGTTTTTATATACACAGATTTGCGCTTATGCGTTAGTCTGAAAACAACAAGCCATCTTCCATCTTTCCGGCTATTGTTCTGTTGAATTATAGGTGTTATAGTTGCCATGATTAGAACGAAACATTAACAAAACATTTGATAACAAACTTACACATTTTACATTTAAGTTTGATAAAAATATTAGTAAAAAAGTTGATTATATGAGTTTAAATGCAATAACTAAAGATTTTAGCAGGTATGCGGCAATCTTTGACATGGACGGTGTAATAAGCCATACAAACCCCTTTCATGCAGAAGCTTTCAAAGCTTTTTTTAAAAACCATAACGTACAACAAGCTACAGAGGAAGAATTTGAGCAACACATGTACGGAAAACATAATAGCTATATCATGCAGCATTTTTTTAAACGGCCGATATCACCAGAGGAACTGCGGACACTTGAGTTTGAAAAAGAGCAGCTTTTTAGGGTTATTTACGAAGAACATGTTGCCCCTATTGCAGGTTTAATAGAGTTTCTGAAGGAATTAAAAGAACATAATTTTAAACTTGCAGTGGCGACTTCCGCTCCCAAAGAAAATATGGATCTTATCTTGGATGAATTAAATATCCGCCATCTTTTTTCTTCAACATTAAGCAGTGAAGATGTTAAATTGCATAAACCCCACCCTGAAGTATATCTCAAGTCAGCAGAAAATTTACAAACACCAATTGAACAATGCATTGTATTTGAGGATTCTTTCTCGGGAATTACTGCTGCAAAGAATGCATCAATGAAGGTCATTGCGGTACTTTCATCCCATAAAAAAGAAGAACTCCCCAAAAGTAATGCTTACATAAATAATTATACTGAAATTTCTGTAGCCAAGGTAAAATCCATCCTTCAGACACAGGATTCATAAAGTATATATTAAAGGCTCCTTTTTCAAGGAGCCTTTAATATATACTTTACATTTAATCTCGTTTTAAACCAAATTTTTCGATCTTACTGTACAGGTGGCTACGCTGTATATCAAGATCATCTGCGGTCTTGGAAACATTCCAATTGTTCTTTTCCAGTTTATACTTAATAAATTCTTTTTCTGCGTGATCTTTGTAATCTTGAAATGAATCGAAGGAGTCCATATCTAAGCCATAAGCGACTGTACCTCTTTCATGTGCAATCCCAGTCATAGGCTCACGGGAAGGATTGGCAAATGCAATCACATCTTTATCAGTAATTGACTTATCACTCAGAATGATTAACCGTTCAATCATATTGCGCAGTTCGCGAATATTACCTGTCCAAGGAAGGTGACTAAGTTCCTTCATTGCCGCATTGGTAATTTCTTTAACAGGAATACCATATTCCATACATATTTCCTCACAAAAATTTGTGGAAAGCAACGGAATATCATCCACTCGATCTATTAAAGCTGGAACATGGATCAAGATTACTGACAACCTATGATACAAATCCATCCTGAAATTTCCTTCTTCAATTTCTTTCAATAGATCTTTATTGGTTGCCGCAACAACACGTACATTGACATCAATCTCTTTGTCTCCACCTACACGTGTAATTTTATGTTCTTGCAACGCTCGTAGTACCTTTGCTTGGGCAGACAGGCTCATGTCACCGATTTCATCTAAAAATAATGTTCCACCATTGGCCTGTTCGAATTTACCAATACGTTGTTTAATTGCAGAAGTAAAGGAGCCTTTTTCATGCCCAAAAAGCTCTGACTCAATTAACTCAGATGGTATTGCAGCACAGTTTACCTCAATCAACGGTCCTTGGGCACGATTTGATTTTTCATGCAGCCAACGAGCAACAAGTTCTTTTCCTGAACCATTGGCTCCTGTAATCAATACTCGGGCCTCCGTTGGTGCAACACGGTCTATTGTTTCTTTGATACGTTTAATGGCTCCAGATTCTCCCAGAATATCCTTGGTTTTTGAACTACTAACCTTACGTTTTAAAACTTTAGTTTCAGTGACCAGAGAACTTCTGTCCAGAGCATTCCGAACCGTGATAAGCAATCTATTGAGATCTAATGGTTTTTCCAAGAAGTCAAAAGCACCTTTTTTGGCAGCTTCAACCGCTGTCTCTATTGTGCCATGTCCCGAAATCATAATAAAAGGGATATCAGGACTGTTCTGATGTGCTTCCGACAGAACTTCCATGCCATCCATATTATTCATCTTGATATCACAAAGAACAAGATCAACCTTTTCCTTTTTTAAAATATCCAGTCCATCCCGACCATTGTCAACATCTAAAATCGTATAATCTTCATATTCTAAGATATCACGCAAAGAGCTTCTGATGGCGCGTTCATCGTCAATGATTAAAATTGTACTCATAAATCTAGAGTTATGCTATTTTCAATTATGGGAATCAATATAAGGTTTTTTTAGCAATTAGCGAAAAAGAAGCAAACCTTGTAAGCCGGGTTCTGTAGACCACCGAAGTGGAATTTCTATCATTTATCTAGGCCTGCCATCACTGACAAACTCAATCAACCTACCCATTACGAATTCCAATAAATTGAAAGAAGACGAGCAGCCTTCAAATTTCGTAACCTATTTGGTCTTTCAACACACGAGGTTTACCGTAATATATGTCACCATACAAGACCGTAAGCTCTTACCTTACGTTTTCACCCTTACTCCGAAAAGCGGTATATTTTCTGTGGCACTTTCTGTCTGTTATTTTCATAACAGCCTTCCCGTTAGGAAGCGTGTTGCTCTATGTTGCCCGGACTTTCCTCTCCTCTCAAAAGAGCAGCGATAGAACCAGTTTGCTTCTGCGCAAAAATAGTCATTTTAATCGTATAAACACTACTTTCTTTATAATTTCAGTCACTCACAAACACGAGGCATAGCTTGATCAAAAATTGCGCTTTTCATCCGCATGAATCGCTTAAATTTTGCATGTAAAGATCAAAATATAAATATGGCAATCATGAATGCGTTATCTAACGGCAGACAATTATTTTCACTTAAGGGATACCAACAAAGGAACACGTTATAAAAAGGTTTCCATAATAATTTCAAAATTAAAGATCCTGTGCAATCACATATCCACTTGCCCAAGCCCATTGAAAATTATATCCACCAAGCCAACCCGTAACATCAACGGTCTCCCCACCAAAATAAAGGCCAGGTATTTTTTTTGATTCTAGTGTCTTGTTGTTAAGCTCCGCAGTCGAAACGCCACCGCGCATCACCTCAGCTTTGTCATAGCCTTTGTCACCTGCAGGTTTCACCTTAAAACAATGGACCATATCTACAATTAGCTTAGCGTCTGCTTTGCTTAATGATGCAATTTTAATATCTAAAGCTAGAAATTTACCAAGAGCATCAACCAATTTGCGGCTAAAATAATCATGTAGTAATTGTGAAACAAGTCTCTTACCACCAGATTGTCTTTCCTGCTTAATTAAATTATCCAAGTCAAATTTAGGCAGCAGGTCGATCGTTATTTCCTGCCCTGGTTTCCAATAACTTGATATTTGAAGAATAGCCGGACCACTCAGTCCCCAATGTGTGAATAATATGTTCTCTTCAAATGATATATCGGTTATGGATACTTTCGAGAATACGGAATTTCCAGCCAAAGACATATACCAGTCAGCATCTTTTCCAGTTATTGTCAATGGCACAAGCGCGGGTGCAGCCTTCACCACTTCTAACCCAAATTGTTTCGCAATACGCAATCCAAAGTCTGAAGCCCCTAACTTTTGAACAGGCAGCCCTCCTGAGGCGATAACTACTTTCTGAGTATGATACTCATATTCTCCTTTTAAGCTCTCTACTTTTATAATAAATCCATCCGCATCTTTTACAATTGATTTTACAAGTGTGCTCAATGCAATATCCTGGCCTGTTTCATAGAGAATCCTAGAAAATACAGCCACAATGTCCTTAGCCTTATTTGTTTCTGGAAAAAGCTGTCCTAGCGTCTTTTCTTTCCCCTTAATACCATATGATTCAAAAAAATCTATGGTATCCTCAACTGTCCATTGCTTAAATACACTATGTAAAAAATGAGGGTTTTCAGAAATAAAGTTTGAGACGCTAGTTCCAATATTTGTATAATTACATCTCCCACCCCCAGAAATCAGAATCTTTGCTCCAATCTTATCATTGCGTTCCAATAATAGCACTTTCTTCCCTAACAGCCCTGCGTGCGCGGCACACATTAATCCACATGCACCGCCCCCAATGATAATAGCATCGTAAGTACCCACCATCATATTTTAATAAGCAATCAATTGACCATCGACAGGTATAACTCTTCTTTCCAATTGACTTTGATACCCAAGCTCAATGATCTGAATCACATCTCTTGCCTGTTCGGGTGAAGCAATCAATGCTGCTTTTCCTAAAATCACATCTGCAACATTTTGATAAAAATCAGGATAGGCCCCTTTTTCCGAAGGAACAATTTCCTCTACATCCCTACCATTTTCTATTATATTGAGTTTACCATAAATACTTGGGTCCTCTTCCCCCCAATTCGAATCTTCATCGGGGAATTTTCCATCCCGCAACAATGCTTCCTGTGGATCGACCCCATTTTTTACAAAGTTTCCATTCATACCAAAGACGCGGTAACGTGGAGTCGGTTCTTTTGCCAGCATCGATCCTTTTAGTGAAACTCGGAGATTATCATAATACAGTAAACAGTCAAAATTGTCAATTGTCCGAGCATGGTCACGTTGAATTGACAGATCTGCAAATACAGCATTAGGTTTTCCAAACAATTGAAGTGCCTGATCAATGAGATGTGGGCCTAGATCGTAAAATATACCAGATCCTGGCAAGTTTTCCTCACGCCATGCATTTGGTCTCAAGTAATTACGGAAACGGTCAAATCTAGATTCCAAATTTACAATTCGTCCCAATCGCCCACTTTTGACGACCTTCTCCACAGTACGATAATCCGAATTGAACCTTAAATTATGGTAAGGCGCCAGGATCAGGTGCTTTTCCTTAGCCAATGCGATAAGCTCATCTGCTTGCGCAACAGTATTAGTAAATGGTTTTTCAACAACAACATGTTTCCCCGATTCCAGGGCACGCTTTGCAAAAGGATAGTGCATGTCATTAGAAGTAGCTACCACGACCAAATCTATTGTTTCATCCCTGAAAATTTCATCGGCAGACAATGCAATTTCAGCCTGGGGATAGCGTTCCTTGAGTAGTAGCTGCTGCTCAGCCTTACGGGCCGTTACTTTCACAAGTTCCAGCTGCCCAACAGAACGCATAACTGGAGCATGAAAGACCTGCCCTGAAATTCCCAAACCAATAAGCCCAACTCGAATCTTCTTTAGCATACTACATTCTTTCAGGTACACGTATTCCTAATAAACTCATTCCTTTTGCTATGATCTTAGCCGCTGCAGCCGAAAGATGAAGCCTAAAGTTCTTTACAATATTATCTTCGGCTTTCAATATACTCTCTTCGTGATAAAATTTATTATAGAGTTTGGCGACTTCATAGATATAATTTGCCAGTTGTGCCGGACTGAATTCCTGTGCGGAGGCTTCAAGAGATTCAGGAAATGCGCCAAGTTGCTGAATGAGATCTCGCTCATAAGATGAGATCGACTCAGGTATTGAAACTGCACGCTCAACATCAAACTCAGCCTTACTTAAGACAGATTTGATACGGGCATGTGTATATTGAATAAATGGTCCTGTATGTCCTTGAAAATCGACCGATTCATTTGGATCAAACAATAAACGTTTTTTAGGATCTACTTTCAATAAAAAGTATTTCAGGGCCCCCATTCCTATGGTATCATAAAGCTCTGCTTTTGCTTCTTCAGCCAATCCCCCTGTCTTACCAAGCTCCTCAGTACGTTCTTGTGCTGTTTTGAGCATTTCTGCCATCAAATCATCTGCGTCGACAACCGTTCCCTCACGCGATTTCATTTTACCGGAAGGAAGGTCAACCATACCATAGGATAAATGAAATAAACCCTTTGCCCACGATTTACCTAATTTTTGCAAAATCAAAAACAGCACTTTAAAATGATAATCCTGCTCATTGCCAACCACATAAATAGATTCATCCATATTGAACTCATCATATTTCAATTGTGCTGTACCCAAATCTTGCGTAATATATACCGATGTACCGTCACCCCGGAGAACCAATTTCTGATCCAATCCTTCCGCAGTCAGATCAATCCATACGGAGTTATCTTCTTTCCGAAAGAAAACACCTTTGTCCAGACCTTCTTGGATAATATCTTTCCCAAGCAAATAAGTGTTTGATTCGTAGTAATATTTATCAAAATCAACCCCTAATTGCTTATAGGTTTTCTCAAATCCCGAATACACCCAACTATTCATGGTCTTCCAAAGTGAGATGATCTCTTCATCACCTGCTTCCCATTTTTGCAACATAGATTGGGCTTCTTTCATCAAAGGCGCATTTTTCTTGGCCTCATCTTCGGATTGACCTTCAGCTCTTAATATATCGATCTCTTTTTTGTATTCCTTATCAAATACAACATAATATTTCCCAACCAGATGATCCCCCTTCATGCCAGTTGACTCAGGCGTCTCTCCAGCACCAAATTTCTGCCAAGCAAGCATTGACTTACAGATATGTATACCACGGTCATTAACCAAATTGGACTTGATAACCTCATATCCATAAGCTTTAAGAATTTCAGCTACAGAGTACCCTAATAAATTATTACGAATATGTCCCAGGTGTAAAGGCTTATTTGTATTTGGTGATGAATACTCAACCATCAATTTTTTTCCATTGGCAGGGAAAACGCCGAAATCGGGGGACACTATAGTCTGATTTAACAAAGAGATCCAATAAACATCAGAAAGTACTATATTCAAAAAGCCTTTAATTATATTGAAGCCTGAAATTTCAGCAATATTCAGCTGCAAATAATCACCAATTTCTTTACCAGTCTGTTCGGGAGATTTCTTCGAAAAACGTGTTATTGGAAAAGTTACGATCGTAACCTGTCCCTCAAACTCCTTGCGAGTGGCCTGTAAAGCAATTTGATTTTCTAAAATATCTGCATTGTATAGCTCTTTAACAGCCTTTACGGTGACTTCAATAAGTCGCCTTTGAATAGAATTTGCCATTTAATGATTTTGTAAATTTTACAACTTCCTGATAGTGAACTGGAAATAAATAACATTCCTTATTTAGGTATTCACCATTAAAGTATATCTTTGCAAAAATAATAAAAAATGCAGAGCTATCAGGAATTTCTTGACTTAAGTGTTGGTTTTCCGCAAGACGGATTCGAAATCATCGACGACGAATTGTATTTCCACGATTTGAACTTAATGGAAATGATAGAAACGTACGGCACCCCGTTACGTTTTACTTATTTACCTATCGTCAGCAAAAAAATTCAGCAAGCGAAAATCCTTTTTCAGACCGCTATTCTGAAACATAATTATCGTGGATCATATAAATATTGTTATTGTACCAAATCTTCTCATTTCAAACATATTGTAGAAGAAGCTTTAAAAAATGACATCCACTTAGAAACGTCATCTGCATTTGATATGCCGATGATCGATTCATTGGAAAGGCAAGGTACTGTCACTAAAGATATTACTGTAATCTGTAATGGGTTTAAAACCTATCAATACAAACAGTATATTATTGACATGATCCATGATGGTTATAAAAACATCATACCAGTACTTGACAATAAGGAAGAGTTCAACCTTTATGACGATGAAATCGAGCTGGATGAACCTTGTGCATTAGGTATCCGTGTAGCCTCTGAAGAGCAACCCGATTCCCAATTCTATACTTCACGATTAGGTATTCGCCAAGAAGACGTTATAGACTTCTATAACAACAAGATTGTTGACAACCCTAATTTCAAGGTAAAATTACTTCACTTTTTCATTAATTCTGGGATATCAGACACCCCATATTATTGGAATGAGCTGGAAAAATACGTCACGCTGTATTGCAAGTTCAAAAAAGTAAATCCCGATTTGGACACGTTGGATATTGGTGGCGGGATGCCTTTTAAGGATTCATTGGTACACGATTTTGACTATGAATACATGGTCAATGAAATCGTCAACAGGATCAAACAGATCTGTGCGCATCATGAAGTGATGGAACCAGATATCATTACGGAATTCGGTAAATATACTGTTGCAGAAGCTTCGGGTATTCTTTATAAAGTTTTAGGTCGCAAACAACAGAATGATCGCGAACGTTGGTTTATGATTGACGGCTCCTTTATCACTAATTTACCGGACGTGTGGGCATTAAATCAAAAATACATATTGCTGCCCATAAACAACTGGGATTCAGAATATGAACGGGTTAATTTGGGGGGTATTACCTGCGACGGTCAAGATTACTACAATCAGGAAGCCCATATGAACTCTGTATTTATGCCTAAAACCCGTAAGGTGCAATATTTAGGTTTTTTCCATACCGGAGCTTATCAAGACGTATTAAGTGGTTATGGTGGAATTCACCATTGTCTCTTACCGTCGCCCAAGCATGTTTTAGTACGCCGAAATAGGGATGAGACCTTCAACTATGAGGTATTCGGAGAAGAGCAAAACTCCAAACAAGTCATGAAATTATTAGGATATCAATAGCTAGCTATCCCATTCAAATAATATCTTACAAAAAATCCCTGTCGATGGATCGACAGGGATTTTTTATTTTGCCACCCAAGTATTGAAAAACTTCAAAACTTTCTCTTCATCATACCCTTTTCCTTTCTCCAAACTACCACTTTCCTGAACATGTAGGGTTTTTCCATTTCTATCAAGCACAATAAAGAAAGGGTACCCTAACTTATTTCCTTCTGGAGCATATTTTTGAAAAATAGCCTCATTCTTATTTTCTTTCGAATAATTCAGATGATAATAAAGAAAATGACGTTTCAGTAAATCATCAATACTAGCCGTTTCATGAATATATTCATTAAATCTCAAACACCAGACACACCAATTCCCCCCAGCCTGAATTATTATATTCTTATTTTCCTTCTTCGCTAGCTGCAATAACCCATCAATATCTTTTTGCGCATCCGCTTCCGGATTGTAAGGTTTCAATAGATCTTCCTGGGACTTTGAAATTTCTTGCCCATATGCATTCGTTTGTAAGAATTGAGTACCCAAGAATACAACCATCCCAAGGAATAATAACTTAATTTTTCTCATCATTCAACAAATTAAAATTGAGCTAAAAATACGAAATCATTTCCCCAAACCAAAAACATAAACCTATTATAATGGTTAAACATTATATCCCTATTATTTGAAATAGAACATGATCATATTTTTAAAAATAGGCCGAAAATCAATTCAGCCCCATTAACCATCAAATAGAAACGCAAAATAATCTGCTAAAAACACGGACAATTGCACTAAAAAAATAACAATTTCAAAACAAAACAAAACAAAAACAAACATCTTTTTAACGATTATTTTTTAACCAAAATTCTTTAAAATATCGTAAATATACTATAACTTAGTATCAATGGATCCGTAAAGCTTGAATAAAACAATGCCTCAAGATCAAAAAACGAAACAAAATGAAACACAAAGAATTCAAAAGATCAACATTAATAGAGAAAATAAAGGAAACAGACGCATGGGATGTGATTGTAATAGGTGGCGGAGCAAGTGGGCTGGGTGTTGCATTAGACGCATTGAGCAGAGGATTTAAAACCATCTTACTCGAACAGGTTGATTTCGCTAAAGGCACCTCCAGCAAAGCTACAAAATTAGTCCACGGTGGGGTACGTTATTTGGCTCAAGGCGATATTTCCTTAGTTAAGGAGGCTTTGCATGAGCGTGGATTGCTTCAACAAAATGCTCCGCACCTAGTCAAAAACCAATCCTTTATTATCCCAAACTACAATTGGTTTGACGGTCCATTTTATACCATTGGGATGAAAATATACGATTTCCTTGCAGGCAAGCTGAGCTTAGGAAAATCTACACATATCGACAAAGACGAAACACTTAAAAGAATCAGTACTATAAAATCAAAGGGGCTTCATGGTGGAGTGGTATACCAGGATGGGCAATTTGATGACTCCAGGCTCGCAATCAATGTTGCTCAAACTTGTATCCAAATGGGAGGCGTGGCACTGAATTATATCCGGGTAACCAGCCTTACCAAAGACAATAACGAACGAATAAATGGTGTCATTGCCCATGATATTGAAAGTGGTGAAGCTTTTACGATCCAAGGTAAGGCCATCATCAATGCAACAGGAATTTTTGTGGACGATATTCTCAAAATGGATACACCTGAAGCAAAGCAGCTGGTCCGGCCTAGCCAGGGAGTACACCTTGTCTTCGACAAGTCATTTCTTCCAGGAGATGATGCTATTATGATTCCAAAAACAGATGATGGCAGGGTGCTTTTCCTTGTTCCATGGCACAATCGTGTCATTGTAGGTACTACAGATACACCAATTGATGAACATAGTCTCGAGCCCGTAGCACTCGAGCAGGAAATAGAATTTATCTTAAAAACCGCAGGCCGGTATTTAACAAAACAACCAACGCGTCAAGATGCTCTTGCAGTATTTGCAGGCTTACGGCCTCTAGCTGCCCCAACTGGCAATTCAAATAAAACCAAAGAAATTTCAAGAAGCCATAAAGTCATTGTCAGCAGCTCCAATTTACTCACACTAACCGGTGGAAAATGGACAACATTCCGCCGAATGGGCCAAGATACAGTTGACAAAGCCATAAAAATTGGTTGTCTACCACAACGGGAGAGCAGCTCCTCAGCTAAAATGATATACAGCGCCATCCCTACCACAGACAGAAGCAATCATATGTATATTTATGGATCAGACCAAGAAGCAATATATGCACTCACCAAAGAAAACCCTTTATGGAATGAAAAATTGGTAGAACACCTGGAATTCCGAAAAGCTGAAGTTGTTTGGGCTGTCCGAAACGAAATGGCAAGAACGGTAGAAGATGTATTATCACGTCGTGTACGCCTTCTATTTCTTGATGCAAAGGCTGCAATTCATGCTGCCCCCGAAGTTGCGAAAATACTCGCTCAAGAATTAGGCAAAGATGAGAACTGGCAAAAATCTCAGGTAGAAAATTTCCAAAAAGTTGCAAAAAATTATATCTTAAACACAAAGTAACATCAATAACCCACAATAAATCAATTATGGAACAACAGTATATCTTGGCAATGGATCAAGGCACAACAAGCTCCAGGGCCATTATTTTTGATAAGAACAGAAATATTGTCTCAATTGCTCAGAAAGAGTTTACGCAAATATTCCCCAAACCTGGGTGGGTAGAACATGATCCACACGAAATATGGTCTACCCAAGCAGGTGTCACAGCTGAAGCAACCACCAAAGCAGGTCTAAATGGCAAAAATATCGCGGCCATCGGTATCACCAATCAACGTGAAACCATTGTCGTTTGGGAAAAGAAAAATGGCAAACCAGTCTATAATGCCATTGTTTGGCAGGATAAGCGTACAGCTGACTACTGTGACGAATTGCGTCAATCAGGAAAACATGAACTAATACAGCAAAAAACAGGGCTAATATTAGATCCTTATTTTTCAGCAACAAAAATAAAATGGATCCTTGACAACGTGGAGGGAGCGAGAGAAAAGGCTCAAAATGGCGAACTCATCTGTGGTACAATTGACACTTGGCTTGTATGGAATCTTACACGTGGAGATGTACACATTACAGATGTTACCAATGCATCACGTACCCTCCTGTTTAATATCCATACCATGGACTGGGACAAAGAATTACTTGATTTGTTTAACATCCCCGCCTCATTGCTTCCTCAGGTTAAAGAAAGCAGTGAAATATATGGCGAATCCAGGACCACTATTTTCGCGCACAAAGTCAAAATTGCCGGCATCGCTGGCGACCAACAAGCAGCCTTATTTGGTCAGCAGTGCATAGAAAAGGGAATGGTAAAAAACACCTATGGTACCGGCTGTTTTATGCTGATGAATATTGGGTCCAAACCGATCATGTCGAAAAACAATCTATTGACCACCGTGGCATGGAAGATCAATGGCAAAACTGAATATGCCTTGGAAGGAAGTATTTTTATTGGTGGTGCATTGGTACAATGGTTACGCGACAACCTTAACATCATTTATAAATCCGCTGACATAGAGCAACTCGCTCTCACTGAAAAAGATAATGGTGGGGTAACTTTTATTCCAACTTTCGCTGGGTTAGGAGCGCCATATTGGAACGCTAGAGCACAAGGGACGCTATTCGGCCTTACCCGTGCAACAACCAATGGGCACATTGCCCGAGCCTCACTGGAGGCCATTTCTCTGCAAACCCGTGACGTGCTTCAAGCCATGGAAGCGGATAGTGGCATTCCGATCAAGGAACTTCGTGTAGACGGTGGAGCTACAGCAAATAATCTGTTAATGCAAATCCAAGCAAATGTACTGAACAGCAACGTCGTTAGGCCCAAAATAACAGAAACAACAGCCTTAGGAGCAGCCTATCTGGCGGGGTTAGCCGTTGGTTTTTGGAAAAATGGAGATGAACTTGCAAAATTCTGGGCCCAGGACCGCCAATTTAAACCTGAACAAGAACAGGAAAAACAAACCGAGCTAATCATCAAACAATGGATGAAGGGCATTAAAGCATTACAATTCTGGACTGAAAATTAATCAATAACTAACCAATAAATATGAATCATTATTTAGCAGAGTTCATTGGCACTACACTCCTCCTACTTCTGGGTAACGGGGTTGTCGCAAATGTAATATTAAAGGGAACAAAAGGAGAAAATGGCGGATGGATCGTTGTCACCACTGCATGGGCATTAGCAGTATATGTTGGTGTTGTATTTGCCGGCCCCTATACCGGCGCCCACCTCAATCCTGCAGTGACCATTGCCATGGCACTGAATCATGCGTTACCTTGGACAGAAGTTCCCGGATATATTCTTGCTCAGATTGCAGGAGGATTCTGTGGGGCTTTATTAACCTATATTATACATAAAGATCATTTTGATGCCACAGCCGATCCCACAACTAAATTAGGTGTTTTTGCCACGATCCCGAACATCCGCAATACTTCTACAAATCTTGCAAGTGAAATCATCGGCACCTTCGTGCTAATTTTTGTTATTTTTTTTATTACCGGACAAGATATCACAATTGATGGAAAAACAGAACTCATTGGAATGGGATCTTTAGGCGCCATTCCTGTTGCATTTTTAGTATGGGCCATTGGATTGTCCCTTGGAGGGACAACCGGATATGCCATCAATCCCGCAAGGGATTTAGGTCCACGCCTATTTCATGCCTTATGGCCAATTAAAGATAAGGGTAGTTCCGATTGGTCATATGCGTGGATACCAATACTGGGACCAATTATTGGAGCAGTACTGGCATTTGTCATTTATATTCTCATAAAGTAAAGAGGGGATTCTATAGAATCCCCTCTTTACTTTACCCTCTTTTAGGTTTCCGGTGACCATATTCACGGTCCCTTTCAAAGGTATTCATATGTCTTTCCTTTTTGACAGGGTATACATCCTCAATGACGATCAGAATTCCCTTTTCTTCAACAGTCCCAAATTCGTCATTTCTTGCGGTTCCAAAAGATTTCATCGTTGGCGATAAATTCATATAGGTATTAATCAACGGGGGGATATTTTCACCCCAAGCCCGCACGCGACTATTTAAAACTTTGTACCCTTCTTTATAATCCAGACCATCAAAAACTCCTACAAACCGCTCATAGTCATTTTTAATTTCTAATTCCGGAAGCGGTACAACTAATTTATCCTGGTCAGGGAAATAATAATCCATAAAATACAGCAACATATCTCTGGCATCTTTATTATAATGCGGATACATTGTTACTTTACCAAAAAGATATTTTATTTCGGGGTTAAGCATGACCAGTGCACCCAGGCCATCCCACAAATTATCCAGTGAAAAAATACCTTTCCTATTATCAATTGCCGGTTGATACCTTGGCTGCACAAATGACCTACCCAACTCAATTGTATAGGGTAGATAATCCTTAGTAAACTGATCTGAAAATTGGAAATAATGAGCTGTTGACAGATTTGGAACACCATCGACTTCTCCTGCTTCCGCACATTTAATAACACGATACCCCGCTACGACCTCCTCGTCCTCCGGATTCCAGGCAATCAATTGATCATAACAATCTTCGCATGTATCATTTTCATCAATATCGATCGAGAGCCCTGTACCTCCTCCTGCACCACGGAAAGTCAACTCTCGTAATCGCCCTATTTCACGCATGACATTCGGCGAATTATGATAATTGATTAAATATATCTCGTTATTTCCATTGTTGGTATATCGTAAGAAAACCTCTTTATTCAATTCGGCTTTCAATAGTTTTCTATCAACTGGAGGTATAATTTCTTGCATAAATTTTATTTTTCTTGAGCCAATCCATAAACCCTTCTTTTCACTTCTTCAGCCCAAGTCTTTTCGTTTTTTGATTGATCAAATGCTGTATAAGGGATTTTCTGTCCTATTATAATATTGACGGTATGCCCGCGTTGGGCAAACATTTCATCAGGTAAATATAACATTTCAATGTTTACCTTGAGACCTATTTTTTGTCTCAGCCTTGCAAAATTATAAAAAAACTTAGAGTTTTTGCCGTCAATCAACACAGGAACGATATCTTTTTTATATTTTTTCGCTTTACTGATAAAGCTTTTTTTCCATTCCAAATCCTCTATACGACCATCGTTTTGTTTTCTGGAAACCAAACCTGCTGGAAATACAAGCAATGCATCATCAGCTCCATAAGCTTCTTCAATTGCAGAAATAGCTTGTTTACCCTGTCCTCCCAGTTTATTCACGCCAACAAATAAAGGCCTTAAATTACCAATGTTTAACAAGATATCATTTACCAAAAATTTCACATCCCGTCTATGCTTACCTATAGCATGCATAAATGCAATCCCGTCCAAGCCACCCAAAGGATGATTGGAAGCAAAAATTATTGGACCTGAAGTTGGAATATTTTCCGTACCAAACAAATTGACGGTTACATCCAAATCCTTGATTAAAGCATCCACAAAGTCTAACCCTTGAAGATCCGCAAAACGTGTCATGATATCATTTATCTCATCCTCATGAATAGTCTTTTTTAGGTAATTAAGCAAAAAAGACGGAATCCATTTTGCAAGCTTTGCATTTTTTTTGTGAATAACTTCCCGTATATCAATAAATTTTTTATTCTCACCTGTAATCATCAATCTTATTTTTCTGACTAAAATACTTACGATTCCCTACTAAGCTTTGTTAAGGCTTATCACGATTCGCTGACAAAAATACTAACAGAATAGTAATAAAAGTACAATTTTAAACATTAAAATTGCAGTTATTTGCAATAATGTAATTACTTAAATATTATTTTAGGTCAGTATTTTCCAAAACCATTAGATAACATGAGGAAATCTTCCGCAAAAATTTCTTTTTCGCATCATTTTTTTTATTAAGTTTGGGTATGTTAATAGGTCAATTCCTTTCAAATGCAGATTATAGTATCCAAAGAACAGATACTATACAGCAAGCACTAGAAAAGCTACAGGACATGCTTTGTAAAGAATTGGTGGTCTTAAATGGCGATGAATATATCGGATTTGTCAATGAGTCTATTTTATTGGATGCGGAAAATGAAGAAGCTGCGATTTCATCTATTAAAATCATCACCGCACCGATACAGCTCAAATTTAACCAACACCCTTATGATGCTTTGGTCATGGCAACAGTATATAACTGCTCCATAATCCCTGTTTTAGACCAAGAGAATAAATATATAGGTGCATCTACACAACTGGATATCCTAAAAGCTATCAGTTTGATACAGTCTCAAAATGAATCGGGAGCTATTATTGTACTGGCAACCGGACTGCATGACTTTTCATTGTCCCAAATTGCTCATTTAGTGGAAAGTGATAACTGTAGAATTCTCAATTGTGCCACAAAAGTGAATTTAGAAAACGATGCGATTGAGGTTACATTAAAGGTCGACAAATCCAATATTAATGCACTCTTAAATTCTTTTTTAAGACATAATTACGTGATTATGGAAACTCATAATACCATTGCTACATTTGATGATACGGCCGAACGTTATCAGCAACTGATGAATTACATCAATATTTAGATAAAATTACTTTTTTTCTCATCTTTGCCCAATAAATTCAGAACAATATGAGAATTGCGATATATGGACGGGAATTTCAGCCCTCTGTTATAACACATGTTAAACATTTATTTGAATATCTCGTCAACAAAAACGTTGAAATTTGGGTTTATGATCCTTTCTATAAATTCTTGACAACGCAATTCGAATGTGATTTCAGTCTTCCAACATATCATTCTTACGAAGAAATTAAAAATGATATTGACATTATGCTTAGTCTGGGCGGTGATGGAACAATGCTTTCAGCTGTGTCTCTTATCCGTGATTCAGGCATTCCAATCGCCGGAATCAATTTCGGACGTTTAGGCTTTTTAGCCTCTATCAATAAATATGACTTTGAGCATGCTGTCAATGATATATTGAACCATCGTTACGACATACAAAAACGTGTCCTCCTCTCTGTAGAGTCCCAGCAGATGAACCTATTCCAAGGAAATCATTATGCCTTAAATGATATTACGGTGTTTCGTTATGACAGCTCAGCCATGATCACCATCAATGCACGGATCAATGGTGAACTTCTCAACTCCTATTGGGCAGATGGGCTCATAATTGCGACCCCCACTGGATCTACAGCTTATTCACTGAGTTGTGGGGGGCCTATTATTATGCCCGAAAGTGGTAATTTTGTAATTACCCCGATATCACCGCACAACCTTAATGTAAGGCCAATAGTCATCTCTAATCAGTTTACGCTTGAACTGGAAATCGAAAGCAGAAGTAGCCAGTATATACTCAGCTGTGACTCCAAAAATGAATCGGTGAATACCTCCGTTCAATTAACAATTAAACAGGCTCCATTTACAATCAACCTCATTCGTCTTCCCCAAGAAAGCTTTTTCAGTACATTGCGGGAGAAGTTACTTTGGGGCATTGATGTCAGAAACTATTAATGAAAACTTTAGACGAACACAAATCATTATACTTTACTCTGATACATACCGCTCAACACGAGTTTATTTTAGTCTAATAGAGAGGAGTACTAAATATCTTTGTAATATTGTACTTCTGAATTTCCAATTAAAAATCGATATTTGGGAGAATATATAAAACAAAAGATCAAGTGACATGAATAAATGGGCAAGATTTTGCTTGATTTTGACGTTCTAGAACCAACACCAGGTTTGATACACCATTAGATAGCATATTGGCTACTGGTGTTAATTTTATTGAAAACATAATAATGAGCTTTTTAGATCAAATAGATACCATTAAATTACCACAGCATATTGCCATCATCATGGATGGAAATGGTCGCTGGGCAAAACAAAAAGGAAAACTCCGGGTATTCGGACATCAAAACGGAGTAAAAGCAGTGCGGGAGGCTTTAGAAGGATGCGTTCAGGCGAATATTAAATTTTTAACACTGTATGCTTTTTCTGCTGAAAATTGGAATCGCCCCAAATTAGAGGTTATTGCACTCATGGAATTATTGGTTTCTTCCTTAAAAAAAGAGATTAAGACTTTTCAAGAAAATGGAGTCCGATTAAATGCCATCGGAGATATTAGTAAGCTTCCGTTAAATGCACAAAAAAAACTACAAGAAACTATAGAAGCGACTAGGGCCAATACACATTGTACACTTACATTAGCCCTCAGCTACAGCTCACGTCATGAAATTGTAGAAGCTGCCCGAAATTTAGCCATAAAAGTAAAAGAGGGCACATTGGCTCCCCAAGATATCAATGATGATGTTTTCTCTTCTAACCTATATACCCAAAACTTACCAGATCCGGACCTATTGATCCGGACCAGCGGCGAGCTTAGAATAAGTAATTTCCTTCTCTGGCAGATTGCATATTCTGAATTATGTTTTTTGGATAAAATGTGGCCAGAGTTTACAAAAGAAGATTTATTTAAGTCAATTGTCGATTATCAACAACGCGAAAGAAGGTTTGGAAAAACAAGTGAACAGTTATAAATGATTTTATTAAATTTGTCAACTGATTTGAAAAAAACAAGCTGGTTAAATTTTCTTAATTAACAAAAATTAACAAACGATTGGTGTACTTTAGCGCCAATAATTATAGATAAATGAAGCGTATACTACCCGTAATACTATTTTTTGGTCTCTCATCAATGCAACTTGTCTATGGACAGGAGAATGGTGCGTTCAATTTAAATGACCCAGAAAAAATCAGTTATCTCAACCCTAAAAACTATGTGATTAGTGCTGTTGATGTAACTGGAACGCAATTTTTGGATAAAAATGTATTGATTACCATCTCGAAGTTGTCTGTAGGCCAATATTTGGAAGTACCCAGTGAGGCTACGGCAAAAGTAGTAAAAGATATGATGGCACAAGGTCTCTTCGATAATGTCGAATTATGGGCCGACAAAATTGAAGGTGAAAACATCTTTTTGACCATCCGTGTAGTAGAGCGTCCTCGTTTAACACGTATTGATATTAATGGGTTGAGTAAAAGTCAAACCGAAGAAGTTCGTAAACGCTTAAATAGCAATACGGGGAAAATTGTCAATGAAAATTTGATGAATACTACCCGCGCAACAATTCAGCGTTTTTTAAAAGAAAAAGCTTATCTATATCCTGAAATCAATCTAAAAACTGTTAAAGATTCTGCACAAGCAAATAATCAAATTTTGATTGCCGATGTAGATAAAAAACATAAAGTGAGAGTCAAAAAAATGACCTTCACCGGTAATGAGCATTTTTCGCAGAAAGATCTGCGAAAAATGGCAAAACCAATTAAACAAAAAATGTGGTATCGCATTTTTGGCCCAGGTAAATTCAAAGAAGAGAAATACAAGGAAGGAAAAGAAAACCTGATCAAAAAAATGGCCGCTAAAGGTTATCGTGATGCCGAAATCATCAAAGATACAGTCATTCGGGAGGGTGAGAAAAACGTATTGGTCAATTTTGATATTTACGAAGGTCCTAAATATTATGTCGGTAATATCGTTTGGACAGGAAATGCTAAATATTCGGACACTTTATTAAATAAGATTTTAGGGATTAAACGAGGGGATGTTTTTTCTGAGGAAAAATTAACGGCTAAGTTGATGGGCCCCACTAAAAATAGTGATGATATTTCTTCCATCTACATGAATGACGGTTATTTAACTTTTTCAGTTGACCCTGAGCAAACTCGTGTATATAATGATACCATTGATTTAAACTTACGCGTTTATGAAGGTGCACAATATACCATCAATAATGTAATCGTAAAAGGTAACGATGTTACCAATGACCGGGTGGTATTACGTTCTATTTATACCAAACCAGGGCAAAAGTTCTCAAAAGAACAAATCATGCGAAGTGTTCGTGAAATTGCCCAATTAGGAAATTTCGATGAACAAAAAACAAATCCTGTTCCAACCAACTTAAATTATGCCGAAGGAACAGTGGATATTGTTTATAATGTGACCGAAAAACCTTCCGATCAAGTTGAGCTCTCAGGGGGTTATGGTGCAGGACAAATTATCGGTACCCTCGGGTTGACATTCAACAACTTCTCTACCAGTAATTTCTTTGATAAAAGTTCTTGGAAGCCTTTACCTCGTGGAGATGGACAAAAATTAAGTGTACGTGGGCAGACGTCCGGTAAGCGCTATCAATCCTATAGTTTCTCTTTTTCTGAACCTTGGTTAGGTGGTAAAAAACCGATTTATTTCGGTCTGAGTGCCTATACTTCAAGTTCATCATATGGTGGTTTTAATTATTATACTGGTGAACAGATGGTAAAAGATTCTGAATTGAATCGTATTTGGATGACTGGTGTTACGGCAACATTAGGTAAACGCCTGCAATGGCCAGACAACTGGTTTCAGGCCAATACCTCATTATCCTTCCAACGCTACAAATTGCAGAATTATGGCAACTATTTCTTGTTTGATAACGGTACAGCCTATAATATCAACCTGACCCAAGAAATCAGCCGTAACTCAATTGATGCTCCTATTTATCCTACTTCAGGATCAAATATTAAATTCTCGGTACAATTGACACCTCCTTATTCATTGTTCAATAACATTGATTATCAGAATGGATCCCCACAAGAACGTTACCGCTGGACAGAATACCACAAGTGGAAATTTGATTCACAATGGTATGCAAAAATTGTTGGAAAGCTGGTTTTCAAAGCCCAAGCGCAGTTTGGTTTCTTAGGTAAATACTCCAATAAAACCGAAACATCAACCTTTGAACGATTTAAGGTAGGTGGTGACGGTATGCAAGGTTTCGATTATTTACAAGGTTCAGAAATTGTTGCTTTACGTGGTTATGCCAATGGTGTAATCATTCCGGAAGGAACTCAGAATGTTAATGTAGCAAGAAACTCAGGTAGCCCAATCTATACCAAATATCAAATGGAGTTACGCCATCCAGTTATGCTGAATGATCAGGCTACAGTCTATGTCCTGGCATTTGCAGAAGCTGCGAACACATGGAACAAATTCTCCGAGTATAATCCATTTAAAGTGCGCCGCTCCGCTGGTGTTGGTGCCCGCATCTTCTTACCTATCTTTGGTATGTTAGGTATCGATTATGGTCATGCATTTGATCCTATCCCGGGGCTTCCTAGCAGTACTTGGAAACAAAACTTTACATTTAGTATTATGCAAAATATGGGTGGATTTTAATTTACTTCCATTCCACCGACAAAAATGTCAACAGCGTTAAAAAAGCAGCTAAAATTCAGTTTTGGCTGCTTTTTTAATGCCCCTACTGAAGATTAACATGAAAGACGGGTTTCACAGAACAGCGAGCTATTCTTGAGCAGGTAACAATGAACAAGAAAGTTTTCATAAAAGGTTAACCACACTTTCACCCAATACATGACAAAAGGTATACTATCATAAAACTGATCATTTACAACTATCTATAAATGATAGAAACAAGGAATAGTCAAAGTTAAATAGTGTTAAACCCGAGAAATATCTAATAGATTGCTTCTTTTTTCTTATTTTTGAGCGTTAAATTTATGGGGAGATCATTTTTCCAAATTAAACTTTTGGATCGATCTGTTGTCATAAAGTAAATTAGTGTTAAATAATAAAATAGTATTCTATAAAACTTACAGGAAATATGAAAAAAATATTGTTAGTAATAGCTTTTGTAGTCGTAAGTGCTACAGCGACATTTGCACAACAGCTGGCATATGTTGATTCAGAATATATCCTAAAACATGTTCCCGAATACACTACTGCACAGAAGCAATTAGATGATCTGTCGAAGCAATGGCAAGAAGAAGTCGATCAGAAATATGCTGAAATAGAAAAATTATATCAAGCCTATCAGAAAGATCAAAGTTTACTGAACGAAGATATGCGTCGCCGCCGTGAGGATGAGATTGTCACCAGAGAAAAAGAGGTGAAAGATTATCAAAAACAAAAATTTGGGTTCGAAGGTGAACTCTTTAAAAGACGAATCCAATTGGTAAAACCTATTCAGGACCGGGTTTCAAAAGCAATCCAAGATGTTGCTTCTGCTCAAGGTCTTGACTTTATAATGGACAAAGGCAATGAATCCAACTTCTTATATGCAAATCCCAAACTAAACAAAAGTAATGAAGTCATTACGAAATTAGGCTATAAACCTAATCCTAGTCTTGCAAACTAAGTTGAAGTTTATTATCATTGTGAACAACAAATAGTATTATAAATAGTAATTAATTAGAACACTAAAAGATTGCCATTTGAGATGGCGTATTAGATTAAAATGGAAAGCATGAAAAACTTATTAAAAGGTGCGGTTGCTATAGTGGCAGTATTTTTCTCAACTCAATTTGCAAATGCCCAGCAAAAAATTGGTCATATCAATTTTGCGGAAATCATTCAGTCTACCCCAGAATTCAAAACTGCTGAAGGTCAATTGAAAACATTGAGTGATGGTAAAACAAAGGAAATTCAAGATATGGTTGCCATTTATCAAACAAAACAAAAAGATGCTAATGATAAATTGCGTAACAGAAGTGAAGCCAATAAAGAGACTGTTGACCCTGAAATCAATAAAATAGGTCAAGAATTACAAGATATCCAAACTCGTATTCAAACTGCACAACAAGCTGCGCAGGAAGAACTAAACAAAAAAGAAGAAGAGTTGATCGCTCCTGTTCACAGAAAAGTAGCTGAAGCAGTCAATGCAGTATCAAAAGAAAAAGGTATGGCATATGTATTTGATATCTCAAGCACAAATATTCCTTATTTTCAAGGTGGCGAAGACTTAACTGCAGCTGTTAAAACAAAATTAGGGATTTCTGCTACGGCAACTCCTGCTGCAACTCCAGCAAAAACAACTACACCTGCAAGAAAATAATAACATATTTTACTGCAATAAAAAAGGGATGGTTCACATAGACCATCCCTTTTTTATTGCAGTAACTCGTTTACAGTTTATCCTGTTAACCACGCTCTCCATACCTTGAATAGTGAAGTTTTAATGATTAGGTAGCTCTTTTTATACCATTTTGATATCAATCAGATAAATCATAAAATCAGCGATATGATTTTTTTTGTTTTTACCAGCTAAAATTTAGATATTGCTCCTGAAAACAAACATATCTACCTTACTGTAAAACTTCATGAACTCACGTTTGTTTACTTAACGAGCAGATTTGAACTATTCATGAATGCTTCGTTGCAAAATGATTTTATTCGCATGAAAAAGAAAATAACTGAGGATAACCAAAAAAAAGAACGTAAAGTAACCTCCGGTCCTATCCGGGATAAAGAACGTACTAAGGCCAGGATGATTGCCGCCGTCGGAAAGGTGATTCAGAAGAAAGGCTATCACGCACTAAATGGACCAAACATTGCATTGGAATGCGGTTTGAATAAAGCCCTTATTTGGAATTATTTCGGAGGTCTTGACAAACTGGTAGAAGCCTACCTAACACAAAAGGATTTTTGGCAAATTGGTGATAAAGGAGTTTTGGAACAAATGATATCAAACCCCAATGATATCAGTGTCGATCTAATAAATGAATTACTAAAATCTCAGCTTAATACATTTTTAAAGGATAAAACCAAACAAAAAATCATACACTGGGGCTTAGGAGAAAAAACAAAAGCGCTGAAGAATATTTCGGACAGAAGAGAAATGTTGGGCGAAGAATTATTCAAATATATAGATCCTAAATTTAAAGACTCTGATGATGATCCAAGGGCAGTATTAGCGCTCCTCGTCAGTGGAATCTATTATATGAGTTTACAGGCAAAAGCTACAGGTAGTACCTTCTGCGGCATAGATATCAATACCGAAGAAGGAAAAGCACGGATCGAGCGATCAATACAAAGGATTCTTGAACAGACCTTTAAGGAACAATTGAAATAATAAAAAATAAGCACCAACTTCCAAGAATAAACATACTTTCTTGGAAGTTCTCTGTTTCTCTTACTGCATAGCCTATTGACGACCTTATAACAAAAAATGCGCATTTAGCTGTTTTTTTATTTCTTTTTATTATGTTAGCATAACAAAAATATTATAGTATATTTGTTAATAACCAATATTCAGGCATATGATCGGTCAACTTATATTTGCATTGTGTTTTGCAGGGTCATTATTCTTTTTCAGCAAAAATGCAAAACAGATTTATAGAAATATTCGACTGGGCAGAGCGGTAGACCGCTTCGACAAACCTTCCGAACGCTGGAGAACGATGTTATTAATTGCTTTTGGACAAAAGAAAATGTTCAAACGGATTACTCCAGCTTTATTACATTTATTTGTTTATCTCGGTTTTGTGATCATCAATATTGAAATGCTGGAAATTGTTATTGATGGATTGTTCGGAACCCATCGGATATTTTCATTCTTGGGAGGTTTTTATGACTTTTTGATCGGATCATTTGAGTGGTTGGCCCTGGCTGTGCTCCTATCTTGTTTGGTTTTCCTCATCCGCAGAAACATCGTTAAAGTAAATCGTCTGCAGAGTAAAGAACTTGATCATTGGCCCAAGACAGATGCCAATCTCATTTTAGTCACAGAGATCTTACTCATGTCGGCATTTTTGATGATGAATGCCGCTGATCTTAAACTACAGCTTTATGGATTTGAACATTTTAAGTCCGTTGGATCGTTTCCGGTCAGTCAATATTTGCTGCCCTATCTTCCAACTTCGACCAGTACGTTATATATGATCGAAAGATCCTGTTGGTGGTTCCATATAATGGGGGTTTTAGCGTTTTTAAACTATCTCCCCTATTCAAAACATTTGCATATTATACTCGCTTTTCCAAACACATACTTTTCGAATTTGGATCCTAAGGGGAAATTATCCAACATGACTACTGTAACCAATGAAGTAAAAGCAATGCTCGACCCAAGCTTTACGCCCCCCCCGTCAGATGCAATCATCCGTTTTGGTGCCAAAGACGTTCAGGATTTAACATGGAAGAATCTTCTTGATGCCTATACCTGTACCGAATGCGGCCGGTGTACTGCTTCCTGCCCTGCTAATATCACAGGAAAACTGCTATCGCCCCGAAAAATAATGATGGATACTCGGGATAGAGCCACTGAAGTAGGTCATAACATTAAGAAAAATGGAGGCTTTGTCGAAGATAGCAAATCTCTTATCGATAATTATATCAGTAGAGAAGAACTCTGGGCCTGTACGAGTTGTAATGCTTGCGTCGAGCAGTGTCCTGTCAATATTAATCCATTGGACATTATCATCGAGCTTCGCCGCTTTGCGGTCATGGAAGAATCTCAGGCTCCCACTAGTATAAATAATATGTTTGGAAATATTGAGAATAATGGTGCTCCATGGAAATATGCACAAATGGATCGTGCCAATTGGACTCAACAACAATAGTTTAAAAGATGGAAAATGAAATAAAAGTTCCTACAGCCGCTGAGCTGTTGGCTAAGGGAGAAACTCCCGATATATTATTTTGGGTAGGATGTGCGGGCAGCTTTGATGAACGTGCACAAAGGATCACACGTGATATATGTCGGATACTTCAGCATGTTGGAATCAACTATGCTATTCTTGGTACAGAGGAAAGCTGTACAGGAGACCCCGCAAAAAGAAGTGGAAATGAATTTTTATTTCAAATGCAGGCAATGATGAATATTGAAACTTTAAATGGTTATGAGATAAAAAAAATTGTCACTGCCTGTCCCCACTGCTTTAATACACTTAAAAATGAGTATCCTGCTTTGGGGGGCAATTATGAGGTCATTCATCATACGCAATTGATCCAGGACCTGATAAATGAAGGTAAATTAAAACCGGCCGATGACCATGTTTTTAAGGGGAAGAAAATAACCTATCATGACCCATGTTACCTCGGAAGGGCAAATGAAGTCTATGAAGCACCTCGAAAAGTGCTCGAAAGCCTTGATGCTCAACTTGTAGAATTAAAACGCTGTAAAAGTAATGGGCTCTGTTGTGGCGCTGGTGGTGGCCAGATGTTCAAAGAACCAGAAAAGGGTAAAAAAGATATTAATATCGAACGCATTGAAGAGGTCATTGAAATAAAACCGCAGATTGTGGCTGCAGCCTGTCCTTTCTGTATGACAATGTTAAAAGACGGTGTTAAAATAAAGGAGAAAGAGACCGAGATTGAAGTATTGGACATTGCTGAAATTACAGTAAAAGCCAATAATTTATCCAAATAAAAAAGCGCCCCTTGCCGATTAAATTAGGGGCGCCTATGCGATTAGTTAATGTTACGGAATGAATCTGCCTATCACCCTCGTTAACATTCAAATTAATCTATTCAAAGATATAACCTTATTTCAATATAAAGTTGTCAATTTGATGCTATTTGTTGTTAAAACGATGACTTTCGTCATTAAATCTCATTTTTCTCAATCCATTTTGGCACTTGAGGTGCTTCATACTGTTCCATTTTTACAAGCATCTCTTCAATTGTATCTGCAACCAGTAACATTTCATAGTTTTCACGTTTCAATAATCCCTCGGTTACCATATGAGCCATAAAATAGATCAAATGATCATAAAAGCCATTCATATTTACTATTCCTACTGGTTTCCTATGTAGGCCGAGCTGTGCCCAGGTAATCATTTCAAAAAGTTCCTCAAGCGTACCGAACCCGCCAGGCAATGCAATTGCGCCGTCAGCATAATCATTCATGATTTTTTTTCGGTCATGCATCGAATCTACTGTGATCAACTGGCTTACCCCAGTATGTTCTCTTTCCTTCGAATTCAAAAAATGTGGAATGACACCAACTACTTTTCCGCCTTTGGCCAATGCTCCATTTGCAATAGTCCCCATGAGCCCAACCCTCCCACCGCCATACACCAAACGGATGCCATGCTCAGCGATAACATGGCCCACATGGGTTGCCTGTTCCTCATATAGTTGTGAATTCCCTAAACTGGATGCACAAAAAACAACAATACTTTTGACTTTTTTCATACACAAGTATAATTAAAAAATAAGCTATTTCAACGGATATCCTCATCCGTAAATTTTCAGCAGCGCCAAAATTTAGTCTTTCCTTCGTAATTCATAATGGTTGAATAACTTCACCTTTTTCTTGTCCTATGTAAAGCTTTAAAAAACAAAATTAGATTATAATTGTAAAAATAAAGTGACATCATTTTTAATTATTTTTTAAATCTAATAAACAACTATGCACCCCATTATGAACATGATAGCGATGGCCGGCTTAAGCGCAGTAGTCCTATCCTCCACTCCTACAGATCACAAGGCTGTAAACTATACTGAATACAGCAGTTCGATCACGACAGAATCACAGGCAGTGTTAACTGAACAGGTAAATACCGATTCGCTTTTACAATATTTTGATCAAACCACTACGGAGCTCGAAAAGCAGGTGAAGGGCTTGAGTGAGGCTCAATTACAATTTAAACCTGCAGCTGACAAATGGTCAATCAGCCAGTGCCTAGAACATATTATACTGTCTGAACGTATGATATTTGATATGGCAAAGGCAGCTTTGGCAAAAGCACCACAACCAGACAGAAAAGCTGAAGTAAAAATGACTGATGAAAATTTGAAGACCACACTTACAGACCGCAGCCATAAATTCCAGGCACCAAAAGAGCTGCAACCAAGCGGCATATACAAAAATGCGGAAACAGCCTTAACAGATTTCCGTGCCGCGCGTCAGCCAGTTCTGGATTACATCAAAAAAGCAGATGCAGAAGATCTTCGTAACCATATCAATGATTACCCAACAGGTGTTGTCGACGGTTATCAAGGATTGATGTTTATTGCTGCACATTGTGCAAGACACACCAAACAGATTGAAGAAGTAAAATCTAATCCTAACTTTCCAAAACAATAGAAAGATGAAAAAATTAACGTATCAGATTACCATCACCGCGCCTGTCGAACAAGTATTTAAAGCAATGCTCACGAAAGAATCGTACAAGCAATGGACAGCAGCTTTTAATCCTACCTCTGATTTTGAAGGAAGCTGGGGAAAGGGTGAAAAAATTTATTTTGTCGGTACAAACGAAAAGGGAGAAAAAGAAGGAATGGTATCCGAAATTGCAGATTATATTCCCAACAAATATGTATCCATTCGTCATTTTGGTATTTTGGATAAGGGTAAAGAGGTAACCGAGGGGCCAGCTGTAGAAGGTTGGGCCGGAGCGCTGGAAAATTACTCTTTTACTGATCTGAATGGTCAGACCCAGCTCAATGTAGAGGTGGATACCAATGAAGAATATATAGATTATTTTGATGATGCTTGGCCAAAGGCCTTGCAAAAACTGAAAGAAATCTGTGAAAGATCTTGATGGTATTCCTTACAGTTTAAATTTAGTTACAGCATACGCCATGGTGACATATCCTTATCATAGCACATGCTGTCAAATCGTACTTTGACGGCAATAACTAGCTAAAACTTAAAAAGGAGACGAGTACGTCTCCTTTTTATAACTGTTTTAAGTGCCGGTCAGCATACTTTTTTCACATGATTTAGAGCAAGATTTGAAGAATTTATTGCAGGCATTCAGTTGAAAATATTGATGAAATAGCGATTTAATCAACTTGATTCGTTTATATAATCCAAGTCTTTATCATACCAATATCAAGGTTATATTATTAGATTTTATTTAAGGGTAAATATTAACTTTTTTCACAAACTTTCCGTTACTTTCTATTCTATTAAACTTGAGATTTTGTTTTGCTTCTTGAAAATCTTTTATTGAGTTTTGGAAAGAAGCAAAAACAATACTTTGAGAGGATCCATTCCTACTCAACTCTTTCAAAAAAGTATGAAAGTCAATATTGAAGCTGATTGCTGTTGTGGCTCATCAAAAATTAAAAACCTAGGATGATCCCCCCTAGTGGCTGGGATGTTTCCAATAAAGCGATATAATATGCTCACATAAATCGGATGTGAGCACTGCCTGAACTGTCAAATCTTATATCTTTATATTACTAATCTCCTGACGAGTTTCACTCAATCTAATGTTACCCACACAACTATAAGTATCAATTTTTAAGCTATACAGTTTAGCGAAGCTCATCTGATACATAAGAAAAAACTTGCTTGATTTCCAAAGCTCCACAATTATCAGTCAGTAATGTTGTTATTTATGAGATAATTTCTTCATTTGTTCTCAGACTTTATTGTATAACTTTTAACAATATATTTATAAAAACTTTATGTTCGGGCTTCATAATCTTATCTGGCCAGACAAAGAAAAATAATTATTCAGCATTGTGATGGTTACCCATTTCTAAAATCGTACTTTAGCATAAAAAAGAAATGACGGATTTTCCAATTATAAATATGAACCATTTTCTGAACGAAAAATCGGCAAGTAAAAACGGTTTTTTATTTTCGGAATTGCATGGCCCACATGTTATTAACAAACCGCATCAGCACTTTTTTTCTTGTTGGTATTGTTTGAAAACGGAGGTGGTACACATTCTATCGATTTTAAAAGCTATCCTATTACCAATTTTCAAATGCACATTTTGTTTCCTAATCAGATACACAGTTGGAAAGTGAAAGCGAGGAGCAAAGCCTATCAATTGATGATTGACAAAGCGTATTTTGAGAAACTTTCATTACATTTCAGACATTCTTTTGCGTATTACTGGCAACATCCCGCCATTTTGCTTTCGCCCAAAATATTTGCCAATTTACTGTACGAATTTAAAGCCATTCAAGAAGAGTTGACCTCAGAAAACGGTCTTGTCGATTTGATACGAGCTCGTACTTTTGTCATTGCTTCTATCCTAAGTAAAGAAGTAGAGAAAAACATTTTGGACGATACCAAAAACCCGTATAGTTCGCGATTGATACAGTTTCAAGAGTTGATAGATGTTTATTTTCGGGAAGAAAAAAGCATCGAATTTTATGCCGAAAAACTGCATATTTCTGCCAGCCAGTTGTCTAAAATCTGTCGTAAATATTTACAGGCATCTCCCGCACAACTCATTCATCAACGTTGTGTTTTAGAAGCAAAACGTTTGTTGAAATCCACCGATTTATCTATCAAAGAAATTGCTTATCAATTAGGCTTTGCCGATGCACCCTATTTCACTAACTTTTTCAAGAAAAACACGGGAATGAACCCAAGTGGTTTTAAAACAGAATGACGGATTTTACAAGTCAATGCGTTAATGCTTCAATCTTCAAGCGCTTCTTTTACTCTAAATTTGCAACATAATTTAAGAATAGAAAATGAAGTCTAATTTAACAATCGACAATACAACAACAATACAACCATCTGTTGAAACATCCTCAAAACCAACGCTAACACGCGGTTTACTTTGGCTAATGACCATTACTACGGGTATCGTAGTGGGTAATAATTATTACAACCAACCGCTTTTGGGGTTAATGGCAAAAGATTTTCAGGTTTCCGAAGCGCAAATCTCTATGATTGCTATGCTAACGCAAATTGGTTTTGCTTTAGGATTGCTATTTATCGTGCCGTTGGGCGATATGATCCGTCGTAAAAAATTGATCCTTTGCGTTTTTGTCGCTATGATTATTTCCCTTTTCGGAATGGTTGCTGCACCCAATTTGCCTTTGCTTTATGTTGCCAGTTTTATGATTGGTTTTAGCTCGGTAGTGCCGCAAATGTTTGTGCCTTTAACCGCCGAATTAGCTACGGACGACAAACGAAGCGCTGCTATTGGAATGGTAATGAGTGGTTTGCTGTTGGGGATTTTGCTATCTCGTGTTATCGCAGGTTTCATTGGCGAAATATGGGGTTGGAAAATGGTATATTACTTGGCAATTGTTTCAATGTTTATTTTGATGTTATTAATGGGAATTAAATTACCTGATGTAAAACCCAATTTCAAAGGAAGTTACGGACAATTAATGAAATCTTTAGCGCATTTGGTACGCACACAACCTGTGTTAAGATTGGCAGCTTTTCGTGGAGCAATGGCGTTTGCAGGTTTCAGCGGATTGTGAATTGCCTTGGTTTTCCATTTAGAAAAAGAACCTTTCAATGCCGGTGCATCTGTTGCCGGAGCCTTTGGTGTAGTAGGTGCTGCGGGTGCTTTAGCCGCATCTATGGTAAGTAGAGTGCAGAAAAGAATTCCGCTTCAAAAAGTAATCTCATATTCTATTTATATGATGATTATCAGTTGGATTATTTTCCTTTTTGTTGGTTACACCTATATTGGGTTGATCGTTGGTGTGATCTTGTTAGACTTAGGTTTACAAGCTTCGCACATTAGTAACCAATCTACGTTTTTTGCCCTAAACATTGGCGCTACCAACCGATTGAACACCGTTTATATGTTCAGTTATTTTGTGGGTGGTTCTTTGGGAACTTTCTTGGCATCGCAAGCCTGGAAATATTTTCAATGGGAAGGCGTAGTAGGTTTAGGACTTATTTGTAGCTTTTTAGTACTTATTGCGCACCTTCGATACGCAAAAAAAGATTAAATTCAACCATTTATAGAAAAGAAACATATTCCATTTAAAAAGATAAAACAATGACAACTTCAAATAAAATATTTGTTCAGAACGAATTTGCTCCATTAAAGAAAGTGGTTTTGGCAGCGTCTGAATTTGGTTATCCAGTAGAAGTAAGACCCGAAGATCTTCGTTTTTTAGACGAAGCAGCAATTGAAGATTCTGCAATCAACAAAGGAAAAGATTATAGCGAAGCGCATCCCGAAATTCAGGCACAATGGGAATTAGAACGTGTCAATTTAAAAAAAATGCTCGAAAAACACGGTGTAGAAGTGGTAGAAGCCCGCAAACTAACCGATGCCGAAAAGCAATTTAATCCAAAAGATGGGTATGCCAATTTCTTTACCCGCGATCCGTTTTTTGTAGTAGGAAATTATGTGGTAGAAGCAGCAATGCGTTTTTTACACCGTCGCCACGAAGTTTGGCCTTTGCGAGATTTGTTATGGAAAGCCGTAGAAAAAGCAGATTGTACCTACGTATCGGCTCCTTTTCCGCAAGTAGCGCCAGCGGATGATTTAACTTTAGGCAACGGTTCGTTTATTGAAGGAGGCGATGTTTTGGTGTTGGATAAACACGTGTTGGTAGGTAACTCTGGTTTGGCGTCTAACGATCGTGGTTTTCAGTGGTTATCAAAACTGCTTTCGCCATTGGGCTATACGGTAGAACAAGTGCGTTTTCATCCTGATATTTTGCATTTAGATTGTGCTTTGGGCTTGATAAAACCAGGTTTGATGGTGGTTTGCAATGATGCTTTCTTAGACGGTATTCCAGCCGTTGTAAAAGATTGGACGCCAATTCATGTTACCTTAGAAGAAGCCAGCAATTTAGCAACCAACGGTTTGCCGCTTTCGCAAGAAGTGTATGTTACCGATCCTGTTTTTAAACACATTGGCGATCAAATCGAACAACATGGCGTAACGGTAGAATATGTAGATTTTAAAATCACGCGTAGCTTTGGCGGATCTTTCCGTTGCAGCACACAGCCGCTGTTGCGTTGTGAGTAGTTTTTAGAAATTACATCTTACCATTGCATATCTAAATAAATAGTTTTCGTAAATTCAAACCGTGAAAATAATTTATGTAAACCCATTCCTTACAACAACGTCTTTAAGTTTTGGGCAGACAGCGCTTTATAAATTTATAAAATTCCTATTGAATAAGATTTAGATTGTGAACCTGGTTTAATTTCTTCAATCTAAATTTTTCCTGATCAGCAATTATTCTTTGAAAAGAATATTGCTCCGACCTGATTATCATTTTCCAGATTATAATGGCAATTTTTCTAGCTGTTGCTGTAACAGCTAAGACACTATCCTCTTTTAACACTATTCTTTAAAGGATAACAGGTCGTGGTTTTTCTGATTACCAATAGTATTTGCAACATACCTTTAATGTGTAGCAATGGTATTCTTATCTTTTCTAACTCTACTGCTCGATAACAACCCCTAGCCATGATGCAAAGCTGTTTGCTGTCGGAAATTTATATATCAGGGCTAAAATCTTGTTTAGAAACAGGCCAAATTTCATCAGCATCCTTTTTTAACTCGACTGATGTCGGTTCCCAACCTTGTTCCTGCATCCAGTTCCCCTGTCATCGCTAATAAAATACGCTCCAAACATACAGTTTATATTTAACTACCGTTATCCCATTTCCATATAAATCTGCACAATGAAAATATTTACTTCCTGTGGTCGTTTCTATTGGCTAAAAGATAGTTACATGATTTAATCGAACATGTTCATACAGTCCATAACAATCATCCGTATAAATTACAAACACTGGCGGCCCTCCTATATGTTTACCAACCAGTGTTCGCGGCGCCTCTGTTTTCGCTTCAAAAAACCAAATTCCGTTATTATGATCTCCATTAAATTTGATATACAACAAACGGAGACTATATTAAAACTCCATTAATGTCCTCCCAATGCCGCTGCCGTCGGAGAAATAACGGAAAGATGCCGTGAAGAATAGAGCCCAAAAAACGCAATCACGATATAACAACATGTTGGCAACAAAAATGAGGACTGTACTCCTACGCTATCTGCGATATATCCCTGCAAGACCGGAATCAAAGCACCTCCCAGTATTGCCATCACCACCAATGAAGAACCTTGGCTTGTATATTTCCCTAAGCCTGAAATAGATAATGTATAAATATTTGAGAACATAATCGAATTAAAAATTCCTATTCCTAATATACTATACATCGCAATAGATCCCTTATTTAAAACCGCCGACAGTATTAAAAAAATATTTACCGATGCAAATATCATTAATGTACGTGCAGGCAATGACTGGCCAATAAAAAAGGTCGAAAAGTTTAACGCTACAAACAATAAGAAAAAACTTATCTGTGAAAAATTTAAGTCGACTACCGCATATATTACCCCAAATACCGCTATGGCCGTAATGAACATATATACAAATCGTCTATTCGTTGGAATTTTAGTATTGAGTGAGATCGATCCTAAAAACCGCCCCATCATCGCACCACCCCAATAAAGGGCTAGATAATTTTTGGCAACTGCTTCCGATAAGCCCACAATGGAAGGCAATTCCAAAAAGCTAATCATGAAGCTGCCTACTGCAACTTCGCCCCCCACATAACAAAACATTGTCAGCATGCCATAGCGTAAGTTAGGAAACTTTAACGCTGCAAGGCCACGAACGGGCTCAGCATCAGATCCGGTATGGAAAGAAGGGAGCTTAACCCTTGAAATAAATATAGCCACAAGAATCAGCACTACTCCAAAGGCCACATAGGGTATACGTGTGGATAATGCGCTAAAAGAACCATCCCCTGCTGAAAAAAGTTCGAAGATAAGATGTCCGCCTAGGATAGGTGCTATTGTAGTACCAAAAGCATTAAATGCCTGTGTCATATTCAGCCTGCTAGAAGCTGACTCCTGACTACCCAATAACGAGACATAGGCATTTGCCGTAATCTGTAAGACAGTGAACCCCAAACCAAGGGTAAATAGCGCTGATAAAAATAAAGGATAAGAAGATATGGTCGCAGCCGGATAGAATAAAAAACAGCCCAGTGCAGCAATCATAATGCCTGCAATAATTCCTTTTTTGTAGCCTATTAGATGAATAGGATCCCCCATTGTTGCTGAATAAATAAAATAAAGCAGAGAACCGATAAAATAGGCCCCGAAGAAACAAAACTGCACCAGCATAGCTTCGAAGAATTTCAGTTTAAAGAGCTGTTTCAAATAGGGAATTAAAATATCGTTCATGCAGGTTATAAACCCCCACATAAAAAATAGGACGGTAATAGTGATGAGGGAAAATGTATAATTGGGTTTAGGTTGATTTTTCATAAAATTGATATTGCTAATAGACTGGGTTAATAAGACTTCTTTTTTCATTTTAAAAAGAAGCCTTATTAACCCAGTTGATGGTCTCTATTTCTCGATTGGAATAATCGAAATGGCATATCCTCCAGCTGCCGCACAGAATTGCGCTAAGCTATCTTTGTGGGTTACCTTAATTTTTTTTACCGTATAGGCTTGTGGTTTTGTTTTAAAGTTTGCGTCCGGTGCATCCGCATAAATAGTAGCCAAATAGGTCTTCCCCGCATCAAGAAAATCAAATTTTATCTTCGATGTCCTGCTGTCATTTCCATTGACACTTCCCACAAACCATTTGTCTGTATTTTTTTCTTTGCGTGCCACTGTGATATATTGCCCCGGTTCCGCCTCCAAATATTTGCTGTCATCCCAATCGATCCCAACATCTTTAATAAATTGAAAAGCATCCGGAAAACGATCATAGTTCTCTGGAAAATCTGCCGCCATCTGCAATGGGCTATACATCGTTACATACAAAGCTAATTGATTTGCCAAGGTGCTGTTTACATGGGCACCATTCGGTAGATTCATTTCAAAAATACCTGGTGTATAATCCATCGGGCCACCGATTAACCTCGTGAAAGGCAGGATAGTGACATGGTTGAGCGCATTGCCGCCAAAGGCTTGATATTCTGTTCCACGAGCGGACTCGTTACCGATCATATTTGGCCAAGTACGGGCAATACCGGTGGGACGAACCGCCTCGTGTGCATTGACCATAATGTGGTACCCCGCAGCTTTTTCAATCACAAATTGGTAATGATTGTTTGTCCATTGACTATAATGATGCTCACCTAATGGTAATATCTGACCAACATACCCACTTTTAACCGCATTATAGCCATATTGTTTCATCAGTTTGAACGCCGTATCGATGTGACGCTCATAATTGCGCACCGACCCGGATGTTTCGTGATGCATGATAAGTTTTACCCCTTTTGAATGTGCATATTCATTCAAATCTTTCAGATTAAAATCCGGATAAGGCGTCACAAAGTCAAACACATATTCCTTACCGTGGCCAAACCAGTCCTCCCAACCCACGTTCCAGCCTTCGACCAGTACGCCGTCAAATCCATGTTTCGCGGCAAAATCGATATATTTTTTGACATTATTTGTTGTCGCACCATGTGTACCATTAGGCTTTGATTTTGTAAAATCAGTCTTTCCTAGCTGTACGGAAGGAAAATCATTGGTATATGACCAGCTTTTTTTACCTGTAATCATCTCCCACCAGACACCAACATATTTGGTGGGTCTGATCCAAGATGTATTTTCAATCTTGTTAGGTTCGTTCAGATTGTAAGTCATTTTTGAAGCCAATATATCACGTGCATCGTCACTAACGATAATTGTTCTCCAGGGCGACGTACAAGGTGCCTGCAAACGTCCTTTGCCACCGTGTGCATCTGGTGTTAACCACGATTCAAAAGTGAAATTTTTGGCATCCAAATTTAAATGCATGGTGGGATAATCTATACAGGCCGCTTCGTGAAGGTTGATATAGAGTCCTTCTTTGCTTTTTAACATCAACGAGGTCTGAACTCCTGTCGGCGAAAATAACGTTTGGGAAACGTTGCCCTCTTCGTATGCACTTTTCATCAAACCTTTTATCTCCGAAAGTTTTGATGTTGTATAATTATACTCCTGTGTATCGTAATCGCCTGGAATCCAAAAGGCCGTATGATCTCCTGTCATTGCAAATTGGGAATACTCCTCCTGAATGGTAAAATAAATCAGATTTTTCTGTTGTGGAAATTCGTAGCGAAAACCTAAACCATCATCAAAAAGGCGAAAGCGGATCTTCATGTTCCGATCTGTTGCTTTTTGAATTAATGTAATCTCCAACTCATTATAATGATTTCTGACCAATTTAGTTTCGCCCCATACAGGCTGCCAAGTCTCATCGAAAGTAGTTCTTGCCGTTCCTGCCACTTCAAAACCGCTGAATAAAGACTCATAGTGTTTTTTCTTTATTACGCTATCTGGTCCATTAAATGTGGTGGCCGTGTTCATGTCAGTTTTTAACGCAAGTCCCAATCGGCTGGGATTAATCACACTTTTACCTTTGTATCGCAGTTCATAGCTCGGTTCACCTTTTGGGGTCAACACAAAATCCATTATAAAATTACCATTTGGAGAACGTAGCTGCTGGGCATTTACTTGAAAACCCAAACAACCTAGAAAAACAAAGAATAGAAAATTTACTTTTTTCATTAGCTGTATGTTTGTACTATTTAAAATGCATCAATTGCTGAAACCAGTTGAATGATTGAAGCAAGATAAAATGGGATATCCATTCCAGCCGTTTGGCGCAGCATCTCCTACCACCAAAGTACGATGCATACGCCAAAGACTAGACTACTTGCATATCTTGTTATCACTGCTCGATATTCTCAACTAATTGGTCATTCTTGAACATTTCCAAATCTAGAGAAACATTCATATCAGGAAAAGACTACTAAGACAAAATATAAACAGGCAATACACATAAAACTCTATAAAACAAAAAGTTAAATCCAAATCCAACATTGAAAAATATAAATACATTTCATGGATTTGTTAGAAAAAATGAATCATTCAGAAGCTAATTGCTCCAGAAAATCTGCAACCCCGCTATGATAAAATCGGCCAATAGGCAATTGTTTATCACGGACATGTATAAGCTTGTTACCAAAACTTGTAATTTTATTTATAGCTACTAAGAATGAACGATGGATCCTAAGGAATGTGCCCTCAGGCAAACGTTCTTGCATGTCAGTAATAGACTGATAAATTTTATAAGAGCCATTTAATGTATAGATTATAACATAGTTACCCTGAGATTCTAGGTAGTCTATTTCATCTAAAAAAAATTTCATCATTTTCCGTTCACATTTTACAAAAATAAAAGCACGATCTTCCACATTCTTAACTGGAGCCGTTATGGTGGAGTTTATTTGCTTAGTCTTAATGTACTTATTCACTGCTTTTGTAAAGCGTTCTAAAGAAATCGGTTTTAAAATATAATCGATGGCATCCAGTTCAAATCCTTCAACGGCATAATTAGGGTAGGCCGTTGTGAAAATAATGGATATTTCTTTAGAAAGACTTTTGGCAAATTCAATCCCTGACTTCCCTGGTAGATTTATATCTAAAAAGAGAAGATCTATTTGCTCGGTAGCCAATAGCTGTTGTAATCCGACAATGTGCGTGTACTTACCTTTTAAATCCAAGAAATCGAACTTGGAAATATGAAGTTCAAGTAAATCCGAAGCTGGCAATTCGTCTTCAACAATGGCACACTTAATTTTTATCATCTTTGATTTTCAATTTTAGTGAGACAAAAAAACTCGAGTCATCCCGTTTAATCTGCAGCATGTGTCGATGCGGATAAAGTAATTCCAATCTACGCTTTACATTTGCCAAACCAATTCCTTCTGCATTCTTTATTTTAGAAGAAGTGTTGTCGGAAAGACTATTTTCAATCTTTACAACTAACCATTCTTCATTGACTGTAATTGCAATGGTGATCCAACCTTTATTGATCTCATTTAGGCAATGTTTATAACTATTCTCTATAAATGGTAAAATCAAAAACGGTTCGATAACAGCATCGCTATTTTCGCCATACACACTAAAGCTGATCTGCAAATCGTGACCAAAACGCAGTCGCTGTAACGCGATATAATTAGTAAGGTGGTCAATTTCGCTTGAAAGAGGAATATTTTTGCGATCTGCCTCGTACAAAGAAAAACGAAGCAGATCCGATATTTTTAGAACGATCTCAGCCGAATCATTAGATTGATTCAATATCTTACTATATAATCCATTTAATACATTAAATAAGAAATGCGGGTGAAATTGATTGCGAAGAGCAGACAATTCAGCTTGTAATTTCTCAGACATGATTGCCTGCACTTTATTTTTTTCTTCCGCTAAATAATAAAAAAGCCGACATGCTACGGGGATACTGACCACAAATTGTAATTTACTGATATTGTACAAATATACTGGAATTGAAAAGAGGGATTCGGCCTTCCAAAAAGTTAGATAATAACGTATGATGATATAATTATCGATAATCCGCTGCACAAAAGCAAAAAACAAAATCATTCCAACGTAAGCAAAAGCAAAGGTGACATATTTTTTTTTGAATAATAATCGAGGCATCATCAACTCCACAACAATCGTCACAAATATAATTTTAGGGAGAAGGCTATAGCACTCGTTGCGCAATACGGTAATAAAATCGCCAGTAGGTATACTCTGGATAACGCTAAATAGTAAAATATAGCCCAGCCAATATAAGCTGTACATTTTTATCAGTAGTAATTTATTTTGCTTATTGGAATTTCTTATGTGCATATCGTATTTCTAGGTTCATAAAAATAAAGCTATTCTTTCAAACGCAAGTTGTTGTTTATAATATAAATGATGTCGTCTGCATAAGTTGTTTTTAAAGCATTACTGGGAAGGGTATATTCGATCTTACGATCAATTAAACATCAATTCACATGAGAAAAACAATCTTATTGTATGTTGCTTTACTTTGCAGCATATGTATCGTCAATGCCCAAAATATTGACATTTACCCAACCAACTGGTGGGTCAACATGAAAACGAATAAAGTGCAACTTCTAATTCGAAGCACAGGGGAATCATTTTCATCCGATAGTATACAAATAAACTATACTGGTGTTACATTAATAAAAGCACACCGGTTTTCCAATAAAAGATATCTCGCTGCTGATATCTCAATTGCGTCAAATGCCCAGGCCGGTAATGTCATCATCGAGGTCTTTCAAAATGGAAAGAAAAGGCAAATCAACTGGCCGCTAAATCACCGTAGGTCAGGAAATGGCACCACCTACGCACAAGGAGTGAATGCTTCCGATTTTATCGATTTAATAATGGTCGACCGATTTAGTAACGGTGATCCCAATAACGACCGAGTCAAAGGAATGAAAGACCAGTCCCTGGACAGAAAGGATATGTATGCACGCCATGGCGGAGATTTCCAAGGTATTATCAATAACCTGGATTATTTGCAAGGACTGGGTATTACTGCCCTATGGTTTACGCCGGTAATGGAAAATGATATGCCCAACAGAACTGAACATGGTTACGCGATTACCAACCATTATAAAATTGATAAGAGATATGGTGGTGATGAGCTGTACAAAAAGTTAAGTGATGAACTCCACAAAAGAGGAATGAAACTGATATTTGATGCCGTGTATAACCATTTTGGTTTATTCCATTTTTTAGAACAGGATCCCCCAGAAAACGACTGGGTACATCGCTGGTCGGAATATACTCAGACCTCTTTTCGGGAACAGCCGCTATTTGATCCGTACGCTTCAAAATCGGACCGGAAGAAAATGAGTGACGGTTGGTTTGATAAAACAATGCCTGATATCAATCAGGATAATCCCTACATGGCTAATTTCATAATTCAGAACTGCATCTGGCATATCGAGACATTTGGTATTGACGGTGTCCGTTTGGATACATATACTTACAACGATTTAGACTTCGCCAATCGGTGCAACCAGGCTATTTTAAACGAGTTTCCCAAAATTACTGCATTTGGAGAAATTATGGTTCACGGCGTAGCCAATCAAACCTATTTCGAGCAGAACAACATCGCGACATCTTTTAAAAGTAACTTACCTTCGGTAGTCGATTTTCAAAGTTTATACTATGGCATCATTCCCGCATTGACGGAGCCTTTAAGCTGGACATCAGGCGTAAACAAACTCTATTATACCGCGAGTACAGATTTCTTAAGTAAAAACCCCATGCAAAAGGTCTTACTATTGGACAATCATGATGAACCTAGATTTTTCTCTCTGGTAGGTGAAGATGCCGAGAAGCAGAAGATTGGCTATCAGTGGCTCCTGACCTATCGAGGAATCCCGCAGCTATATTATGGTTCGGAAGTATTAATGAAAGGTCTTAAGGCTCCAGACGGACTTCTGCGGTCAGATTTTCCCGGTGGCTGGAAAACAGACAAAAAAAATGCTTTCACAGGAGAAGGACTCAGCGAAGATGAAAAGTCCACACAGGATCTTGTTCGTAAACTGGCAAATTTCAGAAAAACATCATCAGCGATTACGACAGGTAAAATGATGCATTATGTTCCTGTAGAGGGCTTATATATATACTTCAGATACGACGGCAATCAATCAATTATGTGCGTGATGAATACGAGTAATGCGCCAAAGGAAATTAACTTCAAAAAATATGACGAGCGTACATCGGGCTTTAAATTTGCACAGAATGTGCTTACTGAAGAAGTATTTTCGACAAAAGACAACGCAACAATTCCACCCATGAAAATGTGGGTACTAGAACTAAAAAAATAAGTTAAATCAATACTATATATCTTCGCTTAATAAATCAAAGGCCCGGCATAAACTGCCGGGCCTTTTAATTTTATACTTGAAGCGTGTTGAGCTACTTTTCGTTTTTTTGCACGCTGACCTTGATAGCAGTAGGATTTCCCTGTGCATCCGTTTTGGTTACGTTCAACTTCACTGTGTAATTCCCCGCTGCGACAGAAATATTTCCGCCGTTGAGGACAAAATCATTGATGCTACCACCAAAATTTATGCCCCAATCGTGTCCATATCTTATTTTAATATCTCCCGCAACAAGATCTTGTGTCAAAGTAAACGTACCGGTACCATCGTTGATAAATTTCAGATCCGTATCTCCATCCCAGCCTTTCGGAGTTGCACTACCGATTAAGGACCATATCTTGGCATCAGAAATCTCCCACTTCATTTTGTTCATATCAATCATGACTTTCTTTGCTCCTGGCGTGAGCACATTAAAATTGTCGCCACCCAATCGAAACGTGCCATTACCTGAATCTCCATAATTTATGGTCCAGTTCTTTTTGGGTGTAATTTTAAAATCTAGCTTACCTACAGGAAAATTGATAATGCCCTCATAAATGCCGTTACTTGTTGAAGAGAGGAGGCTATCGGCAGTTTCTGGAGACCAATTCTGATATGCTCCAGGCATGTAAATCCAACTTGAAGCTTTGAAGGGTGTACCTGTCAATAAAATTATGTTCGAATAGCTCACTGCATTGGCAGCAGGTTCGGATTTCAACCGTACTTCAAGCTGCCCGTGCTCGCCAATTTTCATTCCCAATTTCAACATAAGTTCATTCATTTGATTGACAGTAGGTGAAAAAGTATAGGTCTTTTGAACAAATTCCTGCGGATTCGCAAAATTGTTTCCCTTGATATCAAATTGGATTGTCGCAGTAACAGGAATTTCAGCTCCCGTTACCTCAACCTTCGAAAACGAAAGGGTTAACGCTGGCTTCTCCCCATCCGCTAAAGATAATTTCAGATCCGTCGTGGATGTATTCAATGTCCCGACGGGACCTATATGTGCAATCATTTGATTTTCTGATTTGTTGCAACTAGCGAGGCCAAGACTGAGTAGGCCGATCAGACTCCCCTTAATGATTAAATGTCTCATTGTTAAGCTTATTTATCGTGTTAGTAACCTTTATTTTGAACTAAGTTTGTATTTGAAATAATGTCTGCTGTCGGCAACGGAAATAATCTTCGGCTCCCGTCAACACCAGTACCGGACTTTACACCGCCTTTATATGGCCAGACATAAGTTGATTCTGTGAACTTATCGTACCGGATCAGGTCCGTACGTCTAAATCCCTCCCAATACAACTCCCTGACACGCTCATCAAGAAAAAAATCAAGGTTAATATTCGGAACATTTCCCGATGTATTACCATAGGCGCGTTTACGCAACTCATTTACATAGGCAATAGCTTGATTGACAGAACCACCGCTTCCACCGCGCAATACAGCTTCCCCATAAATCAGGTATTGTTCGGCCAACCGGAAGATGGCAAAGTCCAAAGAGCAAAAAGTACCGCTATTAATATCTAGCGAAGGCACACCTTGCGAGCTTACGTTACGAAATTTGATGGCTTTAAGGCCGTCGCCAAACTCGGACATGTTATCATTTTGTATCTTATTGCCAAAAAACATAGCTCTTTTGTCGGTAGCACCACTATAGTCTCCAAAAATTGCCGGAATGGTACTTCTTACCCTGTTACCGGACCATCCGCCATTGGGGATACCGAAAGAAGCTGGTTGCATCGTACCGGGATCCACAGAAGCATTGATGATATAGGTTGTTCCGCCATTATTCTGGGTCTTATTCGCGTCATAATTAATGGTCAATATCATTTCATCTTTACTCGTCACATTGTTGTCTGTTAAAAAAAGATTTTTATACTCGGCGGCCAATTTATAACCTGCGTTAATGACTTTTTGGGAATAAGTAATAGCATCTGTGTATCGCGCTGTACCTGTATAAACTTCCGCATTTAAATATAGTCTGGAAAGTAATGCCCAGGCTGCACCTTTATCGGCACGGCCATATTCGTTTGTCCGTGGTTCCATCAGGTCATCGTTAATAGCTATTAATTCGGCTTCCACATACTTGAATAATTCTGATCGCTGGATTTGTTTAGGTGCTTGTTTCCCAATAGCGTCCTGTTCGGTTACAAAAGGTGGATTGCCAAAAGCATCCAACAAGACCCAATATTGGTATGCACGTAAAAAGCGTGCTTCAGCGCGAAAGTGCTTAATCTCTTCGGCTGCTGAAATATTTCTAGCAGCTAATTTCTCGGGGGTACTTTCCCGCAAAAACTCATTACAAATCGTAATCTGATAGAGTGCACGAGAATATAAGCCCCTAAGAAATTGATTATCAGCTGTCCATTTCATCTGAACCAAATCCGGGACCCCAGTATCCCCCCATCCGCATATCGCTTCGTCTGTCGTTAATTCCTGAGACATCCAGAATAAACGCAAGAAATCGGCGAAACTGACGTTAAGCCCGCCTATATCACTCGATGCTGTAGCGCCGCTGGAATGAACGAGACCAAAGCTGGCGTACATTTTTACCAGTCCAGCTTTATAAGCCTCTAAAGAAGTATATACTGTTGCCCCAACCTTATCATTGGTGGGATAAAGGTTTAAGTCTGACTGTTTGCACGAAGAAAAACAAATCGCCGAAAGAATCAGAAAGGATAAAATTCTATATAGATTTTTCATTTGTTTAATTTTTTATTTTAAAAACCAACACTCAAGCCCAAATTATAAATACGTGGGCGTGGATAAAGATTAAAGTCTACGCCCGAGAAGACTTCCGGATCTAGTCCTTTATATTTTGTGATCACAAAAACATTCTGACAACCAGCAGATATCCTTAGATTACTGCTCTGCCCCTTAATTATCTTGCCAGCATCAAAGACAAGCGTCAGGTTATCCATTTTTAAGAATGATGCATTTTTCACATAATAGTCGCTTAAATATTGATTGCTTATAAACTGCGTATTAAAAATATCACGGCTGGCATTATTAACAAATCCCTGACTGCTCATAATGCTGTTCTGTACGGCAAAGTTGGAAGAAACATTGTCATAGACATAATTACCTATATTTGACCGCAGTACCGTTGATACAGTCCATCTTCTAAAGTTAAACGACGTGCTGAAACCTAAGGTAAAAGCAGGGTCAGGAGACTTATAGAAGTATTGATCATCCGTGTTAACTACGCCATCGTGGTTAATATCGGCATAGACGTTTTCCAGAGGTTTACCATTTTGGTCATAGATCTGTTTATAGACAAAAAATGATTGGGGTGTTTTGCCAATACCATTATATTTGATATTTACCCCCGTTCCTCCGGTAATGGTTCCTGCACTGATCTTAAATCTCGGGTCAGGATTTAACGACAGATTCGTTACTTCTCTTTTATTATAGGAGGCATTAAAACCAATGGTCCAATTCAGTTCTTTCCTTTGGAGCAGATCAAGATTGATACTGAATTCTGCCCCTTTAACTTTCATGTTTCCAACATTCGTCAACAGAATATTATTGAAATTCGTACCGGAAGGAATATCTATTGACGATAAAAGGTTTTTGGTCCTTTTGTTATAAACGTCTAACGAGCCGCTTATTCTTCCATCCAAAAATCCAAAATCCAAGCCAGCGTTATAGTTGGTTGTTGATTCCCAGGTCAGGTCAGGATCATAATCCGAAGGCGAATAGTAATCATAGAAACGATCTCCGATTTGGTACTGTCCTGCAGGAGCGTTAAGATAGTACTTTGCCAAATAATTATAATCGCCAATACCATCCTTATTCCCTGTTTGTCCATAGCTTAATCTAATCTTTAAATCGGACAGATAATCACTTTTTCTGAGGAAGTTCTCTTCCTTCAACCGCCAGGTAAAGCCCACCGAAGGAAAGTATCCCCATCGATTTTTCTCTGAAAACCGGGAAGAAGCATCAGCACGCATGGTGCTCGATAAAATATACTTATCAGCAAAAGTATACACTAAACGTCCATAATAGGACAATAACTTGTTTCGAGGGATATTAAACGGGAATGCTGGTGTAAATTGAACTGTAGTCCCATCTGCACTGTAATTCTTAAAATTATAGTTAGTCGTCTTATTGTCGTAATATCCATAACCAGCAGTAAGGTCAACTTTGCTTTTTATAGATTCCAAGTTCTTTGCATAATTTAAATAGAATTCAGCAACTTGATTATTCTGGGTAGAATGCGACTCATTTAGGAAACCTGCGGATGCAAAATTAAGCGCTGCATTTGCCGGAACAAAAATGTTGCCCCGTCCACTGGACACATCGTAGCCTAGATTTAAATTCGCATGTAGTTCAGGGAGAAAATGAAACGAATAATCGAGCTGCACATTACCGAAACTTCGTTTGGTTTTTCCATTGTTATCTTGCATCAAAATCATAGCTACAGGATTTCGGGCTGCGTTTCGGTTAAGCACCTCACCAGCTATCCATTCAAAATATCCGCCATATTGGTCATTATCTGTTCGGACAGCCTGCGTTGGATCGAATTGTATTGCATTGGCTATCGCACCTTGGTTAGCAAAATGTGCCTTTGTAAGTGTACCTTTCAGGTTTAAATCTATTTTAAGGTGGCCATCAAACAATTTTGGCTGTATAGCCAAACCTCCGGTAGTACGTTTGAATCGATCAGTAATCAACATACCTTTTTGATCCAGATATCCCCCCGACAGACGATAAGGGATTCCTTTAAATGCACCTGAAAAGGTCAAATTATTATCGGTTGAAAATGCATTTTCATAAATTTCATCCTGCCAATCCGTATGTGCATTTCCCAACAAATTTTTAAAAGGGGCATTGGCATAAGTAGCATTTGGGTGCGCATCGAAGTAAGCACGAATTTCATCGGCAGAAAGCACATCTACTTTTTTGGCAATTGTCGAATAGGAATTGTTGGTATTGAATTCGATCATTGGTTTCCCCAAAGCCCCCCTTTTTGTTGTAATTAAAATAACACCGTTGGATGCCCTAGAACCATAGATTGCTGTCGCATTGGCATCTTTCAACACCGTAAAGCTTGCAATATCTGCTGGATTGATTAATGCTAATGGATTAGGCGCATTATTAATACCATTACCGCTAAGAGGCACCCCATCAATGACAATCAAGGGGTCGTTACTGGCGTTCAATGATGCTCCACCTCGAATACGGATCATACTGCCACTCCCCGGCTGTCCTCCATTGGATACGATATTGACCCCGGCAACTTTTCCCTGAATAAGCTGCTCCGGTGTCGTGATCGTTCCTTTTTGAAAGTCCTTTGTCGTAACTGTAGTTATGGACCCCGTAAGATCTTGCTTCTTCTGCGTTCCATATCCAATAACAACAACTTCATTTAAAACCTCTTCTGTACGTTGTAATTTGAAATTCACCTCTGTAACTTCCTGACTCAGGTTGACGATGTTCTTCTGTGGGGCATAACCTACAAAACTAACGAGAAGTGTAATCTGACCTTTCTTGATCCCGTTGAGAGCGTACTTTCCATCGGAGCCTGTCCGACTAGCCTGTTTTGTTCCCGCTACCCGAATGACTGCTCCAGCTATCGGATGATTAATTTCGTCTACTACGAGACCATTGATGCTACTTAACTGTGCATAAGCCGAAAATATTCCTACAAAGCAAAGCATGAGCAGCATGCTACTTCTTAAATAAAGGATTTTCATTGTATTTATTTTGGTTAATGAATAAGTAAATTCAACGCATACAGCTGACCATGGGCGGTATTTAAATAAAGGACATGGTCCTTTATAATGGGCTGTCCAATAATGGGGTCCAATTGGTGAATAAGCTTTAAGATATCAACGGTTGTTGCATATAATGATGGATCTCTTTTGTCGAGCAAATGTTGAAATTCAAGAATACCGTCGGAATTGAGCAATCGCTTTTTATTTTTTTTTCTGCCGTCCGTTTCAAAAAATGTCATGCAATTGCCAGTAATACCGCTCAGGACATGCAGTTTACCTGTAAAATCACCGATGTATAATCTATCTTGATCAATTAAAACAGACGAAAAATTGTATCCCTTGGTTTGATACCTCAATTTTTCTATCCCTGTGGCAGCATCCAGCCCCACGAGTAAACGAGAATCTGAGCTTGTTAGAAATATGTTCCCATTTCTATCAACCGATGTGGTTGTAATCCAAGATGGCCAGGTACTATATTGCCAGGCTAAGTTTCCTTTTTTGGCATCTAAGGCATAGAGGTAGCCATCCCGAGATCCTATAAATACCAATCCGTTTGCAGCAGATATCGATGCTTGTATCCCCTCTAATAAATGATTTTCCTCATCGGATTTGGTCTTAAATTTCCAATTCAGATTTCCTGATTGGGCATCAATTGCGTAAACGTATTGATCCCAGCTGCCAATATAAATATTGCCTTCATACAGCAAAGGTGTGGTTCTTACAGCTCCTCCAGTAGTATACTTCCACCTCAAGTTTCCATTCGCTGCGTCCAATGCATAGAGATTACCATCACTACTACCAAAATAGATGGTTTTCAACACGCCATCATCTAGCACGATTGGAGAAGAGATGAAGAAATCAAAAGGATCTTCCATATAAAACATGTAAGGCTGCATACCCCATAATCCATTTCTTCCGATTTTATGTTCGCCCCCGGTTTTGAATTTCCAAACAAGCTTACCTGTGCGAGCATCAAGCGCATAATAATAACCGTCCATACTACCAAAACAGATGCGCTGATCAAATACAATAGGCGAAGAATTTACGGCGCCAGCCGTTTTAAATTTCCATGCTATCTTCCCAGTTTCGAGATAAAGAGCGTAAAGAAAATGATCCTCGCTTCCAATGTATATTTTGTCCTGAAATATTACTGGTGAAGAGTAGCTTTCCGCTTTACCGTCAAACTTCCATTTTAGGCCATCAATCCGTAGACTATCCACTTCTCTTGCCGAAGCAGATCTCATGATTATTAAATAGCACAGAAGGAGAATCATTCTAATGACGCTGCTCAAAAATTGTATCCTGAAAATTTCGCGCAGGCATTCGAAATAATATACATAAGGTGACATCATATTTTGGTTTTTAAGTAGAAAATCTAATTGGCTTATCGTTTTCAAATGTAAAGCACAAACCAATTAAAACTTCCTACCCAAAACTAAAATGTAAACTCAAGAACAATATAAAAACCTAAAAAACAACATTTTACAACCACAACAAGTAAACAAAATTGTAGAAGCGAATAGCAAATTAGACGAAAAATATCAGCCAAACAGATTAAATATGTAGGTGCTTATGGTGCTTAAGATTTTACAAGCACAAGAATAAAGAAAAAGATATTGTTGAATTTGTCACGCGAACAAAAAGAATAATCAGCATTGATATAGAAGCTTATCAATATGTATTGGCGAAAGTCCCTATTTCAAGTACAAATTGATCGAACTCGCCTCTGGGAACGGCGGCTTTATTTCTGATCTTGGTTCGATAATTATATACGGTGCTCATTGAACAGCGCAAAAAATTTGCAATTTTACCCGTGTCGTATATACCTAATCGTATCAATGCGAAAATTCGCAGCTCAGTATTTAATTCCCCTGGCTTTATTAAAAATTGCTCTCCATCAAGCAATAATTTATTAAACTCTTCAACAAAATCCGGATATAAATGCAGAAAGATACTGTCAAAATTTTTATAAAGTTGTTTTAGCTCTTCATCAACCAGGCGGCCAGAACGTAACATCTTCAATAATTCTTCCATTTTTCCTGAAGAAGCCGTTTTATGGAGTGTCTTTCTATAGTCCTCCAATTTATTAATATAATCGGAACAGAGGTCCAAGAAATTACCGATATATTCTTCTTTGATCCGATTCGCTTCAACCAGCTTATTATTGACTCCGATGACCTTTTCGTTGACAACCTTTAAATCAAAATTGAGTTTTTCTAAAAGTTCATTTGTTTTGCTGATCTCTATTCGCCCCTGTTGTAATTTTTTCATCTGTCTAAGTACATATATTACTGCAGTTGCCAAACAAATAGATAGAACACTTATGACAATAAGATAGAACCATAATTGTTCACGCTGCTTATTTATTCTCGCTTGATGAGCGGCATCAATGATCGGAAACATTTTGGAAATAACTAAGGTACGCAAAGGAGCATTACAAAAAATAGCATCGTCCATTGAATATTTGATGTATTTATAGGCGTGGTCTAAATCTCCGCTCTGATAAAGTGCTATGGCTAAAGCCTGAAGAGATGTATTTTCCTTAACCGCATTCTCAATATCTGAAATCGCAGAAAGCGCAAAATATACGCATTCCTTTTCAGTATCCCCTTCGTACCGATATACGTTTCCTATCGCGGACGTTACCATAGCATGTTCATGGCTTCTAGGATCGACATTCTCTAACTGTTTTAACAATATCTGACGAGCTTCCGAAAACCGCCCGACTAATGCTAGTTTTTCAGCATAAATAGCTTGGTACCGCTTCGATTGTCTGTCGAGTATATTTAATAAAGAATCTCTATATAATCCACTCATATGCTCATATTTGCCTGCCAATGATGTGTTGTAGGTAGATATATTATTATAAAGATCTTTTCCCAGTTGATAGTAATCTGTTTTTAAACGATAATTTAGTGCTTTACTAGGGATAGAGTTGAGCAACTTTTCCGCTTCAAGATACATTCCGGAAATTGCATATAGAGAGACCCGTTGTAATTTTGTCTCGGTAATCATCGCTGTATTTCCTATTGAATCTGCTATCCTCATATTGTGTTCGACATAACGGACAGCGGAATCTGTCTTATATGAACGATATTCATCACATAATGCTTTATTAACTGCATATACATCTGACATAGACCGGTCCCGGCGTATCAATCGAGCCTTCAGCTGATCAATTTTCCGTTCTTTCCGATCCATATACAATTTATTATTTTGTATGGTTTGATCAAGTTCCTTCAATAAGGACTTCAGATCTGACTGAGCAAAAGCATAAGAAGACAGACTCGAGAATAATATAAGAAAGAGAGATTTAATCATTTTTTTGACAATTTAAACAGCAGCGCCGATCATCTCCGTTATCATCGTTTCAAAAATGTAACAATATGCCCAAACAATTTGGTATCATAATTTGAAAACGAACAAATTTCCCAATTGGTTAATTTACCTGAACAAGCTACTTAATAACTGTATTCTAGTGGCCTACTTAAGTCAAAGATATCATGGATTATAATTAAATAAAAACTTGTATAGAAAAAAGGAGTTAAAAACACCCATATATATTTGGCTACAAATATCTTACATAAACAAAAAATAGTAAAATTGTAGTTATAAGGTTGACATTTATGTTTGCAAATCGAGGGGAACCCGAATAAGAAAACAAAATTAAATTTCTCATACCTTATGATTTAGATAAACAAAAAACAGGCAAATAGAACTACAAAGGGAATCCCACATAATTCTATCTGCCTACTCCTTAGCTATACCGCGATATCGCCGGAACGAATTCCTTATCAAGAGCATAGTTTTGTCCATTTTTTTCTAATGCCATACAGAAACAACAGCACCAGAACCAACAATGCACTCCATTGATAAGGGAGTTTATAGGTGGTATTTTCCAACTGCGCCACACAATCTTTGTTCTCCTTGGAAAGTTCCGAATCCATGGACGTTTTCTGCTGCAGCACACTGTTGCTCGCTCTTGACTCTTTCAGCAGCAACCGTCCGCCCTGACTGCTAAGTCCACTATCCGGGTGAAAGCGGAGACCACTATCTGTCCAGAAGTACCAGGACCGTGTAAGACTATCCCGACTCTGCGTATACAGCCACTGGGCCAAGGTATTCTTTTGCTGCTCGCTCGTAGAAGACTGCTGCTCGCTTTTGCTCTTGTGCTGAAAGAGCCTACAGGCCGTCAATACCATGAGGAGCAACAGAACCCATGCTCTCTTTTCCATCACATCCCTCCTTTCAGCCCAGCCAGTTCGCAAAAGCATGTATGGTCGCGAGGGAGCGCCGCTTTGAAAGTACCCGGTCGTCGACGTTCCCCTCGATGGTCAGCAGCCAGGGGCCCTGCCGATCGCGGACGAGGCCCACGTGGTCGATGCGGCGCAGCCTGTTATTGTAGATGCCGAACAGATCGGCAGGCCGTACGAGCGCCCGGCTGATCTGCTCAGCGGTATAGCGCCGGGCCATGGGGAATAAAGCCGGGCTCCAGGGACTGCGTGGCGCGTAGAGCCCCGCCTGCCCGTAACACCAGGAGACGAAGGCCGCACACCAGGCATAGCCCTTGCCCAGCCCAGTATACGCCAGATACTCCTCGATGTAGGGACCGTCATTGTTGCCTGTCGCTTCGCTGACACCGAGCTGGCCGGCGGCAATGTCCATGATCCTGTCGCGCAGACCGGGGGCGAGCCAACATTTCTGGGAGTTGTGGGCCAGCACAGCTTCGGAGGCTGCCACGATACGTTGCTGCGGGTGGGCCGCAGCGGCTACCCTATAGCTGTCAGCCAGGTGCCGCTGTGTTACAGCAGGATGGCCAGTGTGGCCAATACCGTGCAGAGCGACAAGAAGAAGACCGAAAAATAAATAATGCATTGTTGCCATGATGTCAATTGATTAAAGTGATAACTAAAATCCTCGCGGAAGAATTTAAAGGGTTTCCATAGGATCTCCTGCAGCCAGTAGCAACAGTAGGTGGCCAGCAGTGCAGCCAGCACGGCAAAGAGCAGTACCGACAGCACACCAATATCCAGTATACCAGCCGTCGGATCCAAAGCTTGCAGCAGGATCCCAGCCGCGATAAAAAAGACCAGCAGACAGGCGACGACGATGCCGAGCAGCTGCTTTGTGCTTAAAGGCCAAGCCATATCCTCGATAGGCCTGACGGTGTGTTTTATTGATTTATATCTATTTTGTAACCGAAAATTGAAAGCTATTTTTAGTAATTGACCATGATGCTTTTGTGGCTGTACTTAATAATAAGGATGACCGGATTTTAATACAAAGCCGTCCAATAATGAGCGGCTTTGTATCTTTAACCAATTTCTTGCAATTCAATTTCAACGTTAGTTATAACTTGACTAGAGCGCTCCAATACATATTGAATTCTTTCATCAGAAAATGAGATAGCCTGGTAAGAATGGTCAATTGTATTATATACAAATACCCGCACCTTGGAGATACTACTTGCTTTCATTTTCCTCGCTATCCAATACTGTTCGATAGGCAACCGCAAAGTACTGCCGAAGTCAAACTCCCTATCTGTCAAAACAACTCCGACAGGATTTCCATCTAAATCTTTAAATATTGCACAACTATGCCCTCCGATCACATGTCCATCTTTCAATCTTAAACTGATTTCAGAAAAGTTGAGAACGCAAGTAAGCCCTTCTTGCATTAAAAACAAATAAAAATTATGCAATATAATCTGACAAGATTCTCGCCTCTTGCGATTTGCTTTATTGTCTTTAAACGCATCTCGCAATCTTATCTCAAGAAGCCGTTTGGCATCATTATAATCAACAACACCTTTTGCAAGTGAATAACATACTTCGTGTGTTACCTTATTAAAACCACCTTTAATAAAGCTATTCTGTTTTAACATCTGCGCCATCCCTTTCGGATTCTGCTGCGCAAAATCTAGCTGTCTACATGACAATTTCATTACATCCTCCTTTTTTATCACATCCCACCATCAAACTTGCTGCAATTGAGGCATGCAGACTCCTCCCATTTCCTCCAAAACCTTGTTTTGAAAGATCCGTTATATTCTTACGAATCATTTTAAGAATAATATGAGTTAAGAGGTCACTAAACTCATTAAATTACGGGAGCCAAACCAATTGTCATTTTTTCAGATAAATTATTACGAGTTAACGTAAATATTTACATTTGAAAACCAAATATGAAGACGGGCGTGGACCTGTCCCAAAGATTTTAAGCCACATTCGCAGTGTGGCTTTTATCTTTCTACAACAAATATCAGTGATTTTCTTGCGAAGCGGTAGTTTGACTTTTACACATTTTGGGCAAAAGTTTGTCATAGGATGCGTTTGCTGATAGTTAATCCTGTTAAGTGGTTGATATACTGTTTTTTACAAAAATAGATAACTTTAAGTTATAAAATATCATCTTATTTTTGTGAACAAACCATTCAGTCATAAAACAATCATTTTTAATCATTTGCACTTAAAAAAAGCACTATTTGTTCCTACTTTTGTCCCCCTTTGGCGGATTAATATTTTATACTTACCATAAGAACTTTAACTTCTGCTTTCTGCACCTAGTTTTAATCACCAATTAAGTAACCTAACTGAATTCCGTATTTTATTTACACATTTAGTGGGACAGTCCCTAATATCTTCGGAATAGACAACCCGAACATTTTTCATGTTTTGTCCCTGTCGACCATGCCCCGCAAAAGAAAAGCACTTGGTCTTTTCAGTGCCAAATAGAATATTCTTATACTTAATCATATTTTTGTTATATCCATTATTAAAGGGATCTGTGGACCGATAGTCGTGGCAATTCGTGTGCCACAACAAGAAGACAATATCACAGTTAAAAGGCCTAAAAGAGTTGTGAAATTATTCTTCATATATCTTTTTGCGGCTGTCTCAAAAAAAAAAGTAAATATCATAAGATTTATGAATTTATTATTTAGACCATATTCTCATTAACGCCTCATCTTTTCCGTCCATATAGTTCTCGATCGTATAGTTTATCTTAATATCAGGTTTCAAAGGCCTTTTTTTCCCTTTCCATACCTCCCAGTATTTCGTCGAGAAAGCAATCACGATATCAGATTTGGGCAAATTAAAACCCCTTACTTCTCCATAATGGTTGATGGAACCACTGGTTTCTTCACCGATAAAAGTTGCATTCGAATTTTTCTTCAGTTCAGATTTCAGTACAACATCATCGCTGGGAAATGACAGTTTATTATGAAACATTTGAAAAATATTCATTTGTACATTGGTTCTTTGGTAGAATGTCCAAAGCCCAATTAGGTCAGTTCATATACAAACATTGCAACCACCATTTAAAGCAGCTTGGATATGCTTTCGTATAGGAACGCACAACATCGACAATTTTTAACTCACAAAGGTCAACCTTTTAAGAATGTTCATAGTATAATAGAAGATAAGAAAGGAGATATTTGGCTCGGTGGCAGTGATCCCCTACTGCTCCGGCCGAAATCCTCAGGTCTGTAGTCCTATTAATCACTTCTGGTATTACATCTTCTTTTCGAAAAGAGATAGTATAGTTGTTGCAATTGGTGATTTTTTTTGCTTTTGATGATTGCTGATGGTAATACTGGAATAAGTTACATCTTACTTCACGCAACGGCTTTAAATAATCTCAAAAACAAGTTGTTCCCAGTCAGAAATGCACTGGGAACAACTTTTCGACTAGACTATTCAGTGTAACTTAACTCCGTTTCCGGTGCCTTCGTCAAGCATAAAAAAGTATGCCATCTTGCGTCCATTACTTCAAAAACTATTGCCTCTTTCAACATTTCGCATGCGACATAGCGATTATGAAGACTGGCTCATTATGGTTAACTCACTTCGGGCTTTTAGACGATATTTGGCGTAACTCGTCCTTGCGATGCAGGAGTAAAAAGGTTAACCAAATTGCCTTCAGGATCACGAAATAAGAGAGATCTATTGCCCCAGGGCATTGTCGTAGGCTTCTGAACAATGTAAGGTTCAAGATAATCAGCTAATCTTTCATAAACACTATCCACGTCATCCACCATAAACTCTATAATAGCACTGCGATTTTGTGAAGCCTGCGCAACACTTTCACCTCCGAAAAATTGTAGTGTCCTTGTGCTTCCTATTGCCAAGGTAGCTGTATTTGTTTTTAATTCAGCAAAATCGGGTGTGTACTGTGTCATAGAGGTTCCTATAACCTTCTCATAAAATTTTATCATGCCGTCAATCTCAGCGGCAATGATACGAACGGAAACTAAATTCATTTCTTATAAATATTTAAAATTACTCGGCAAATGTAAAGTCCCATACTGACAACAGTATGGCAGTCTGCTTTTGAATTTACTTGGAATTTAAAGCATATTCTACGACACGGTTTTCCGTGTCTTGTTGATAAAGCATTATACTTGGCAAAGAAATTATCAAATCATAACAATTCAGCCAATGTTTTTTGCAAAGCCGGTCCGCGTAAATCTTTAGCAACAATTTTTCTATTTGGATCGATCAAAAAATTCTGTGGAATTGCATTGACTCCATAGGCTTTTGCCACCTCAGTATTCCAACCCTTTAAGTCGGAAACCTGCGTCCAGGGAAGGTCACCGTCCTTAACCGCTTTCAACCATTTCTCCCGTGCGTCGGCTTTATCCAGAGATACACCGATGATAGTAAAATTTTGAGCTTTAAACTGGTTATAAGCATTTACTACATTCGGGTTTTCCGCTCGGCATGGCCCACACCAACTGGCCCAAAAATCAACCAGGACAAACTTACCTTTGAAAGATGACAGGGAAACAGGATTGCCTTTCCCCAAGTAACACGGACACACAAATTATGGCCTAGTATTGCAGCGCATAGCCATCATAATTAAATAGGCCATTGTTACTTCCCAGCCATAACATTCCCAAACTATCTTGCGCAAATGAATGTACGGTATTTGCGTTCGTACCCAAAGAAATATTTCGGAAAGACGGATAATCCAGCGATTGTCCAACAACCGAAGTACTGATTAAGGAACAAAAAAATAAACAACAGAAATAAAAAGATTGCATTACTTAAAAGCGCTATGCTACAAACTTAGTTAATTCTTATGGAATACATCATATGCCTACAACTTAACACCAACTTATCCCTAACAGCAATTTTTATTCAATTTTTAGACAGTAATTTGTCATTGCTTATTCAGTGCACACTGAGTAATTACTGAACGAGCACTGAACGAGCACTGAACAAGCAGTGTGAAATAGGTCAATTTGGTTACCAATTGTTTCTCATTTGCTGCTGCTAAGAAATAAGAGATAAAAAAAAGTTAGGAATCATTTAAACAAGAAAAAGGCTAGGTCAATCACGAACCTAGCCTCTACAAAAAACAATCCTTTAACCTGCGTTTATTTAACTAATTAATACATTTCCGATCAAATAACAGTGTCCATGGCAAATCGTTTAAATTATTTTTATTTTTTTTGATAGTGTCCCATCAAACACTATACAACACGCAACCTTCAACGTTTAGCTCATACGTGTTCAGCCAGCTACATCGCTCATACCAATCGTGCATTACAGCTAACAAATTACAATAGCCAAACCTATACATAATTTTTTTTTCAAACGAAGCCAATGAAGTGTTGTTCTTTTTAAAAAAGTATATATGGCACATTTAGAAGTAAAACCTAAAAATGGAGCACCTTGGTGGCTATGGCTCCTGCTATCACTCCTTGCATTGGGATTGGTCCTCTATTTTGTAAACCGCTACAACAGCGGCGCACAATTAAATGAGGCTACTCCGGACACAAGTGTAAACACCACAGCGCCACTAAGAGATACTCTTTAGACCCTCGTGAAATAATTGAATAACTCAAAAACTAAAAACATGGCAATAGAAGACAAAAATTATAATCATTTGATTGAACTCGGCGGAAGCGATTATGAAATAGTCGATGGAGAACCTGATATCCGCGGATGGAAAGTGAAAAATGAGGCTGGTCAATTGATCGGACAGGTGACAGATCTGCTGTTTGATCCGCAGAGCCAACAGGTTCGCTATCTTATCATCGACCTGAATGATGCTGAATTTGTTGTGGAGGAAGATAAGAAAATACTTGTACCCATCGGTCTTGCCTCGCTTTATGACGGCACGAAGATTCAGGCGAGTAATGATACCGCTTACCCAACTCCCCCCGTTGAGCCGATTAATCATAGCGTGATCTTTACTGTCGACGAGATTCCGACAGAAGAGCCCGCAACGGATTATTTATACAATCCTGCTGATGATGGAGAGGTGGTGGTTCTATCCATTACTGAAGATCAGGTCATTCGACTGCCTGCTTACCAGGAGCACCATGTCGATCCGAAAACGGAATTATCTATCCGGCACATCTTTGAAGGCACCGGAAATGTTGGATTTGTCGTAAGTGACAATAGTTATGATCCATCCACATTTTATACGCATTACCACTTTAGCGAAGATACTTTTTATAGCGAAGGAAAACAGATGGATACACTTCCTTCTGATCAAGCTCAACGGACTAGAAGAGTGGCTGCTCGATACGAACATGGGACAGCGTATGAACCTGGTACACGCAACAACAACGAACGATAAACAAACGCTATTACATATACTCATTCTGGCTTCGATACGCTATTAGCGAAGCCGGAATGAGTGTATAGATAAAACACTCCCTTTGATGTAAACTCAAGCGCAGCGTTTAAATACGCCTTAACAGTGTATTTTATAACCTAAACCACCACATCAACTACCTAAATTCCCTAACAAATCGCCAAAATTGCACCATAATTGCATGCTGTTACAAGACATCAATATAAATCGGTTATGAAAACAAATTATAAAATTGTCAGCGAGAAAAACAGGAAAACGATCAGTAGATATTACGAAAAATATAGCTGGTATAAGTTGGACCGCGAGGAACTGTCGCAAGAATTACTTATCCGGGGAGGCTTTTTAATCATCCTGACGTATATGCTGTGGTAAAAAAATGACATTATAGCGATATCTATCTATAAATTCCAAACCATTTGTATGGTTATGTTGTCTTATGTGTAAACTTAAATCAGACAACACATTGAACAGATTTACCCGAATTGTTTTAAAAACATTATTGTGGATTATTGGCGGAATCATTGGACTCTTCATTCTAATTATTTTTTTGCTGCGTCTTCCCACGATACAGAATTATATTGCCGGAAAAGTAACCCATTATGTCGAAGGCAAGATTGGCACCCCCGTTAGAATTGGCTATATCAATATTGATTTTCCAAAAAAACTGGTCTTGGAAAACATCTATCTCGAAGATCAGAGTAAGGACACTTTAGTTGCTGGAAAGAGCATTACCTGACAAAGCCTTTTATGGTGGATGAGCTTCACCTTGTTATACACAATCTCATCAAAAACCGCATGAAGGTTAAAGGAAAGTTTTCGGGCGCGCAGCAGCAGGAAGGTAAGGTAAAAACCATCACCTTTAAGTCTAGCGATGAGCAGCTGATGGAACGTATTGTCAAAACAGTGAACCAATACCTGGAGAATTCGGAGTTCAATGTGCAGTTTCTAGCCGATGAAGTAGGGTTGAGCCGTGTACAGCTGCACCGTAAGGTTAAATCGCTGACGGGTATTTCGACCGGTGAATTTATTCGTAATATCCGGTTACAGCAAGCTGAAAAGTTGCTGTTGGAGAAAAAAATGAATATCTCTCAGGTAGCTTATTCGCTCGGATTTACCAATCAGACGCATTTCACTACACTATTCAAAAAGATGTATGGATTGAGCCCCACTGAATATATTCAGCGGCATAGCTTTAAGGAAAATTAAGCGATGTAATAATCTAAACTATTTTAAAGATCAAAAATACCACTATCAGCATAAGAACTTTTAAGAAATTTTCAAAAACTTAGATTCAAGCAGAAGAGTATCTAGCTATTCTTTGCATCATCCAGAGAGAATGACGGTAATAAAGCAATCTGGATGGAGCCATTGGAATGAAACAGGAGAAACAAAAAAGTTCGCTTTAAACAGGTCAGCATGAAAAATCGAGCGGGACCTTATATTGCAATTAATGACAAATTTATCTAAGTTTGTCGTCACCTATTACGACTGACATGAATCTTAAAAATGAGATCGAATCTAAATATATCCTTCAGCGCCTACAGCAGGGTGACAGGCAGGTGTTCGACCTTATTTTTAAATCCTATTGGGATCCCCTACTTATCTACCTGTCCAAACTGGTGAAAGACCAGACCGATGCAGAAGATCTCTTGCAGAATATTTTCGTCAATCTCTGGAACAAAACTCAATCGTCCGAAATACAGGATATTCACGGCTGGTTATATGGGGCTGCCCGTAAAAGCGCACTTTTCTATCACCGCACTCAAGGCAATCAAAAAAAATTGATTGCATCAATTTTGGAATATATTGACGTTACCGGATTTTCATTGAGCGACCAGCAGCATGGTAAAGAGCTGCAGCAGATCATTGACGGTGAAATTGAACGGCTCCCAGCAAAAATGAAAGAGGTATTTCTATTGAGCCGACAGGAACAACTTAGTTATAAAGAAATTGCAGAACGTCTGGACATCTCTGACCAAACGGTCAAAAAACAGATCAGCAACGCACTGAACATTCTGAGAAATAACCTCAAGAAACAGGGGCTCTATTCGCTTCTGCTCCTCCTTCTCATCGACTTAAAATAAAATTCATTATTTTTTAATATTCATCTACCACCAAATACGGTTTGATGCAACTATACTATAAACACTGGCGCTCATGGAACAGAAAAACATTGCGGAAATCTTATTGAAGTACGAACTCGGTATCAGTTCAGCGGAGGAAAACCAGCTGATAGAATCGTGGTACGAAGCGCAGCAAGCTGTAGAATGGGAACTGGATAGCGCCGAGCAGGAAGATCGTAAAAATACCATACTCCTTCAAATCCAGCAACAACTTGATGCAAAGCCTTCCTCGCGTAATCCATGGTACCGAAGAGCCGCTTGGATCAGCGCTGCTGCTGCCGTCCTGCTGATCGCTTTTGCGTTACTTTTTATCCCGCGTGGACAGTCGCATCGCGATACCCTAGCCGCAATAGATCAATTCAAACCCGGACAAGAAAAGGCCATACTGAAATTGGAAGACGGGTCAAGCATCGCACTCAAGGGAGGCAAATCGGGTGTTAAGATCGTCAACGGAACAGCCGTCTATTTAGATGGATCGCCTATCAGCGCTATGGAATTGCAATCGCGCAAATTGACCGTTGAAGTTCCCAGGGGTGGTCAATATCAGGTTAACCTGCCCGATGGCAGTAAAGTATGGCTGAATGCTGCATCGACAATCAGCTATCCAATGCAATTTGCTGCCGACAAACGGGAAGTCTTGTTAACAGGAGAAGCCTATTTTGAAGTAAACAAAAATCCACATAAACCCTTTATCGTGAAATCCAGAAACCAGGAAGTCAAGGTATTGGGCACCACATTTAACATCAACAGTTATGACAACCGCGAGTTTGTTGAAACTACACTGCTTGAAGGTTCGGTCGATGTAAATCAACGCCTGCTTGTACCCGGACAGCGATCGCTCATCTCCAAGACATCGATCCAGATTCTACCGGCCAATATCGAAGCAGCGACGGCCTGGAAGAAAGGATATTTCCTATTTGACAACGAACGGCTCGATGCGATTTTGGCTACACTTTCAAGATGGTACAATGTAGACTTTGAATACGAAGACTCAGCTACCAAACAGCTTGTCTTTTGGGGATCTATCGACAAAAATCAATCATTGACCAAAACGCTTACCTTTTTGGAAAGCACCGGTCAATTAAACTTTAACTATCGTGACGGCAAAATAGTTGTCCAAAAAAATAAATAACGAAGCCTTTTTAATACAGAAATCTAAACATATTAACCTAAATCACAGACCCGATGAATCGTCTAAAAAACTTGCTCTTGGTCACGTCGCTTCTTGCTGGTAGCACAGTCGTTGGTCAACAGCTCAATTATCAGGGCAAACCAACACTCAAAGAACTTTTTTCAACCATCCGACAACAGACAGGCTATAACATCATTGCCTCTGGCAATCAGATAAACCTTAATACCGTCGTTAAAGTTCAGGCAAAGGATAAGGCTTTGCGTGATGTTCTTGAAGAAGCCTTTAAGGATTTACCGTTCACTTTTAAAATCGTTGGAAAAGAGATCACCATTCTTCCACGGGAGAAAAGCGGCCAACAGCATCAAAAACAACAGCAACCTGCCAAACAGCTTTTTGTGGACGGCACCGTAAGGGACAAATCCGGCCCCGTAGAATTGGTAACCGTTTACAACAAAAGCAACGACAAAGTCACTTTCACCAATGATAAAGGCGCTTTTAAAATCGAGCGGACCAGCCATACGGATACCTTAGTATTCAGTTCCGTTGGTTACGAAGAAAGGCAGCTTGCTGTGTCAACTAGCCAAAACACCGTTGCCATGCAACTGTTGCAGACGCAGAACCTGCTTGATGAAGTCAGCGTACTGTCGTATGGGCAAGAGGTATCCAAACGGCTCAATACAGGCTCTACTTCTAGCGTCACTGCAGCCACCATTGAGAAAACACCAACAGCAGACCCGCTCATTGCACTCCAAAACCGGGTTCCCGGTATGATGATCAATACCTTAAACGGCCTTCCCGGCATACAGACTCAGGTGCAAATACGGGGTATTAATACCGTCAACCAGGATGGTGAAGCGCGACAACCCTTGTACATTGTTGATGGTATTCCTTTTAATAGCAGTTCACTCGCCTATATCGGTGCGAATGGCCTCACCTCCTCCTATTTAGGTGAAAGCCCTTTTAAAAGTATCGACCCCAGCACGATTGCCAGCATTGAAGTACTTAAAGATGCTGATGCTACTGCGATCTATGGTGCCCGGGGTGCCAATGGTGTGATCCTGATCACCACCAAACGCGGTAAGGCAGGTCGTCCCACCATTAGTGCTGATTATTACCATAGTTTTGGTTCTATCGCTAACTATGTAAAAATGCTCAATACCGCCCAATATCTGGAGATGCGTCGTGAAGCTGCAAATAACGATGGTATTGAGCTTACGCCCAATGATTACCCTGACCTGCTGAAATGGAGCCAAACGGAAGATCACGACTGGCAAAAAGAATATTTTGGCAATGTCGCCCATACGTCCAATGCTGAATTATCCTTATCGGGTGGATCATCGGGATTCAACTACCTCCTTGGCGGTGGCTTTAGGCGTGAAAACACTGTATATCAAAAGAAAAACGGTCTTACCGTCGGCAACTTCCGAAGCAACCTCGACTACCACAGTAAAGACGGCAAATTTAAAGCTTCCCTTTCGGCGAGCTATGCAACGGATAAAAACGAAGTCATCCCACTATCGTTTACCAACTTTCAGACCCTGCCTCCAAATTTCTCCCTTTACGATGCTGATGGAGATTTAAATTGGACGATAGATAACCCTATTGCTGCGCTGGAGCGTACAGTTGAAAATAGAACTAAAAATTTAATCAGCAATATCGCGCTGAGCTATGAGTTGTTACCTAATCTTGTGGCCAAAATCAATACCGGTTATACGCGCATGAAAATGGACCAGCTCGCCATCAATCCACGGAGATCATTCAGGCCGTCCGAAAACATCTTAGGCAACAACACTTTTACCAAGGCCAGCGCAGCTACCTTTAATTTTGAGCCTCAGCTGAATTATGATCTGATCGTGGGGCGCAGTTCATTTCGTGCCCTTCTCGGGGGTACTTATATCCATCGCGGTAACTCAGCAATTACCACAAGTGGAAACGGCTATACAGACGATAGTCAGATTAGGGACATCCATGCCGCACCAATCATCAATATTGAACCTAAGGACACTCAGTACCGTTTCCTTTCGGGATTTGCCCGCGTGGGATGGACGTTTGACCAAAAATATGTCATCAATGCAACTGTCAGACGTGACGGCTCTTCCCGTTTTGGTCCAGGGAAAAAATATGGTAACTTTTGGTCTGTCGGTACAGCGTGGATCCTCAGCGAAGAGAACTGGTTAAAGGATAATCAGTTTGGCTTGAGTTTTGCCAAATTGCGCGGCAGCTACGGTCTGACGGGTAATGATAATATTGGCGACTACTCCTATTTCGTGAATTACGAACGTATATTCGACAATTACCAAGGGCAGGGCTATCTTCCCAAGAACCCATTCAATGCAAATTATCAGTGGGAAGTCAACAAAAAGCTTGACCTTGCTGCTGAAATGGGCTTCTTGAAAGACCGCATCATCTTTGAAGCAAACTATTACCGCAATCGGTCGGGCAATCAATTAGTTGGCTACGGATTACCTACACAGGTGGGTTTTAGTTCGGTCAACCAAAACCTGGATGCCAATGTACAGAATAGCGGCTGGGAATTTAGCCTGCAGACCACACCGATCAACACCTTGGCCTTCACCTGGAAGACCAACTTTACCATGAGCATCAACCGCAACAAACTCCTGTCTTATCCCAATCTTGCAAGCTCCTCCAACAGCCTCACCTATCAGATCGGTAAACCATTAAATCTGATCTGGGGGTATGAATATCTAGGAATCAACGCTGCAGATGGGCAACCGCAATTCCGCGATGTGAATGGCGACGGTTTTATCAGTTTTCCAGATGACTATGTCCCCTTGGCAAACAATATTCCGACCTTCTTTGGTGGTCTCGGCAACTCGTTCAATTATAAAAACTTTGATCTCGACGTATTTTTTAGTTTCAAAAAGAACAAGCATATCTACAATTATCCATTTACGAGTGCCGGAAGTGTCATCAATGCCCCCGCAATTGTCTTGGACAGATGGCAACATCCGGGTGAGGAAGCTAAATTTCCGGCCTACACCACCAATTCTAGTACCATGTCGGACTACAATTCATCGAGTGCCAATTTTGTGGACGGGTCGTACATCCGCTTAAGCAATATTACCCTAAGCTACTCGGTACCGGGTAAAATGCTTGAGAAGCTAAAACTTAAAAACCTACGCGCCTATGCCACTGGAGCCAATCTACTGACCATCACCAGTTATAAGGGTACCGATCCAGAGACCGGCGTGGATATGCCCATGCTTAGGACATTTACACTGGGGATACGGACTTCATTTTAAACCATTTAGACTACGGACATGAAAACCAACTATATCAAATTATTGAGCTTCCTTTTACCTGTTGCCTTAGGTATGAGCAGTTGCAACAAACTGCTGGAGGTGACGCCAAAATACATCTACACAACGGATCAAATTTATGCGAATGACACCATGGCCGACAGTGTTGTCGTCGGGATGTATGGCCGATTTGCTGCTTATCAAAATGATCTTTCACTGAACACGGGATTATCTTCCGACGAGCTGATACCCGGTATCAATAGCTTTAACCCCGAGTATAGCTTTATGTACAGCTACAACCTCAATCCCTTTTCGGGGCAGACGAATGACTTTTGGGGAAATCTATATTCCATCATTGGGATTAGCAATGCAATCATTGAAGGGGTTGGGCAATCCAAGGGCATGACGCAAGCTGGCAAGGATGAAGCCATCGGCCAAGCTAAATTTATGCGGGCCCTCAATTACTATTTTTTGGTCAATCTCTATGGCGATGTTCCTTTGGTGCTGACGACTAATTATCCGGAAGAACGGCTCAAACCGCGCGCAGCGGTAGCAGCAGTGTATACGCAGATCATTCAGGATCTGGAAGATGCCAGCCAGCTTTTAGGTTCGGATTACCCGGGCGAGCGCGTGAAGGCCAATAAGTGGGCTGCATTAGCCCTGTTGTCGCGCGTATACCTATTTACCAAAGACTGGACTAAAGCTGAGCAGGCCGCCAGTCAGGTGATCGCACAGTCGCAGTTGTTTCAACTGGGCCATTTTGATCGTGCAGACGGGGGCGAGCCAATGGATATCTTTACCAAAAACAATCCCGAGCAGATATTGCAGCTATGGAACAGTGTGGGCGCCTCCATTGGCATCGGCATAAAAGGAGAGTTTGCCAGCTTTGGCGTAACGGAAGATGCAACGGGTCTATTGCCAGCCTTTGAGGAGAACGATAAACGAAAAGAAAACTTCGTCCGTTTTGAAGAAACAGTAAACGGCTATCAGATCAACAAATACCGTTCCAACGGCGAAGCCGGATCTGCAAACAATGAGTATACCTCGGTGTTGCGCCTGGGCGAACAATACCTCAACCGTGCCGAGGCACGCCTGCAACTTGGTCTCTCAACGGCTATTGATGATATCAATATCCTACGCAGGCGTGCGGGACTTACGGATTTATCCAGTGGATTATCCCAATCACAGGCGAGAGCAGCCATCGTGCAGGAGCGTCGCGTTGAACTCTGTTTCGAATGGGGCGACCGTTGGTTTACTCTCAAACGCATGGGGCTAGCCGATAACGTGATGAAAAAAGCAAAACCGACCACTTGGAAGACGTTTGCCCAGCTCTACCCTTTACCCACCGTTGAGCTCCAAAATAACAGGCAATTAACGCAAAATCCGGGATATAACAACTAAACACGATATACAATGAGAGTTACGCTATTAGCTTTTGCCTTTCTTTATTCCATATGCTTCGTCAAGGCGCAGGAAAAAGCAACCTACCAGCTTCAGGGAACACTTTTTGGGGTTCCCAAAAATCAAAAAGGAAAACTTTTCCTTCAACGTTTTGGTGGCGATCTCCCGCTTGATTCTGCCCGGCTGGAACAAGGCCATTTTCGCTTTAAAGGTACTTCCGAAGGACCTGAAATCGCGAATCTATTTTACATGGATTCTACGGGGGAACGATCAGAAACACTCGATTTCTATCTGCACCCTGGCAAGATAACGATTCGGGCCAAACTCAGTCAGCTTAACCACGCGGATATTGCCGGCTCAACATTGAATACTGAAGCCAGAAGTTTTGACAAAACGCATCAGACGATATTGGACAGCATCAGTACACTAATGGCTGCCTATTTCGAGGCAGAGAATGCTTTTTCTCAGGATAGTTTTCGCATGGATTCGCCGGCACGGGCTACCATCAACACGATTGACGCGAGCCTCAACAAGTGGTCTGCGGCACTACAGAAAGCACAGGTCAACTATGTGCAGCAGCATACGGATCATGTACTCAGCCTTTTTAAACTACAGGCGCTGCTGAAAGATTCCAGCAATCAGCAACTGGTATCGGAGCTGTTTGGCAAGCTAACGCCTGCCCTTCAAGATTCGCCGTTGGGCCAGGAGGTCCAAGAGCAGCTTGCCAATCTTAAAAATCTAAAGATCGGTGATATCGCACCAGAATTTTTATTGGCGGATACTGCCGGACGTCAGCTGAAGCTGACCGACTTTCGGGGCAAATATGTACTCGTTGATTTCTGGGCCAGTTGGTGTGTACCCTGCCGCGTGGAAAATGAACATGTAGCAAAAGCCTACGATGCTTTTAAAGCTAATGGGTTTGAAGTATTGGGTGTCTCCACAGATTTTGCGCTCAGCAGCTGGAAAAAAGCTGTGTCGGACGATGGCATGACCTGGACCAATGTGGTTGATCCGGATGGTCAGGTGAGCGCAGCATATCATATCAAAAGTATTCCCTCCAATTACCTCTTGGATCCCACAGGGAAAATCATCGGCATCAACCTACGCGGCGACGCCCTTTATGAAACACTAAAAAACATATTCTAATTCGCAATTTTATCACAATTATATGCATTTAAAAAAACTGCTCTACCTTTCGCTGTTAGGTTTTAGTCCGATGCTTGCCCATAGCAGCAGCACCCCGGGAGCGACGGAAATCGTATGGTCAAAACACGAAGACGATACCACCGCTTTACCTTTTGACAAAAGTGTCCGTTATGGTAAACTGCCCAATGGACTCACCTATTATATCCGAAAGAATACCGAACCTCAAGAACGTGTTTATATGTATCTGGTCAACAAGGTCGGATCTATCCTGGAGAACGAAAAGCAGCGTGGGCTAGCGCATTTTCTAGAGCATATGGCCTTCAATGGCACGACGCACTATCCCGACAACAGCCTGGTTGACTACCTGCAAAAAAATGGGATCAGCTTTGGAGCCGATATCAACGCGTATACCAGCTTCAATGAAACTGTTTACCAACTGCAGCTACCATCCAATGATGGCAAACTCGTCAGCAATGGATTTCAGATCCTTCAAGATTGGGCCCAGGGTATCAGTCTGACCCATCGTGAAATCGACAAAGAGCGTGGCGTGATATTGGAAGAAAAACGTGCCGGCAAGAGCCTGGGTGAGCGCATCCAGGACAAGACTTTACCTGTTGCGCTCAATCATTCTCTGTACGCACAGCGCATTCCAATTGGTACCGAAGAAGTCATTCAACATTTCCCTTATGAGGAAATTGAGCATTTTTATAAAAGCTGGTACCGCCCCAACCTCCAAGCCGTTATTGTCGTCGGTGATATCGATGTCGACCAGACCGAGCGAACGCTGAAAAAACAGTTTTCGTTGCTCAAAAATCCTTTGCAGCCAACAGCTCGAAAAACATACCACATTCCACTGCAGGGCAAAAATCAATTTATGGTGGTGACGGATCCTGAAATTACCGCAACATCCATCAATATCAGCATCAAACACCCTGAACGTAAATTACAGAACCTCGCCGACTATAAGCACAACCTGATCAAGACCTTGTTTAATACCATGATGGCAGGGCGATATAGTCCATTATTTCGCATAGCGAATCCGCCTTTTTTGAGCGGTGGCGCATCATTGGGTGGCTTTATGGGTGGACTAGATGTATTTCAGATCGAACTCACGGTCAAACCAGGTCGTCTGAAAGAAGGTTTTGACGCTGTATGGCGTGAACTTTTGCGGGCGAAACAATATGGCTTTACGGCCGCAGAACTGCAACGCGCCAAGGATACCTATATGAACCAAATGGAAAATATGCTCGAAGAAAAGGATAAGATTGCCTCCGAACAATATGTACAGGAATATATTCAGCATTTTCTGAACGGGGTAGCCTCTCCGGGTATCGATCATGAGATGAAACTGACGCGCGAAATGCTTCCGGCGGTCAGCCTTTCGGACATCCAGCAGCTCTTGCAACAGTATCTAACCAATAGCAACCGCGATATTATTGTGACTGCATCTGAATCGGATAAAGCAAATCTGCCGAAAGAGGCGGATATCAACAGTTGGATCGCTACCTTGTCCAAAGAAAAACAGACGGCCTTCACCGAAGAAACAAGCGATTTGCCGCTGCTCAAACGGGAAGCTCAATCTGGTACAATTGTTAAAGAAGAAAAAGACAGCAGTTTAGGAACCACGACCTTGACGTTGAGCAACGACGTCCGGGTACTCTTAAAACCGACCAACTACCAAAACAATCAGATCACCTTTCAAGGATATTCCTATGGCGGAACATCACTTTACGATGATCGAGATTTTCAGAGCGCGACCAATGCCGTTGGCCTCATTGCTGCCAGCGGGCTGGGCAACTATACAGCCGAACAATTTGAAAAATCATTAGCCGGACGAACGGCCTCGGCATCCCCCTTTATCAGTGAGACTGCCCAGGGCGTGAGCGGCTATGCCAACAATAAAGACCTGGAACTTGCCCTGCAGATGATGTACGGCTACTTTACAGAGCCTCGCCTAGATACCGCTATTGTTGCGGGTATCTTGGCCAATGCCAAAGATGGACTTAAAGACCGCGATAAGAATGGCGACGCTGTATTCCAAGACTCGGTCATGGCTATCCTGTCGGGCAATAATGTTCGTCGCACGGGGTTAACCATGGAGAAGATCAATCAGATCAATCCTCAGCGTGCTTTGGACATCTACAAAGAACGTTTTGCCAATGCTTCGGGCTACAATTTTGCTTTTGTGGGCAGCTTTGACATTGAAAAAATAAAACCATTGCTTGCCAAGTATATTGGCGGATTACCCAGCATCTCGTCGAAGGCACCTGCTTACCGTGATTTAAACATTCATATTCCTGCGGGGAAGATCGAGAAAAAGCTGGCGCTGAGCAAAGAAGATAAAGCGATGGTCTATCTTGTTCTTTCGGGCCCATATGACTATAGTGAAGCCAATAATATGGCTTTGCAGGCCTTTCGGGAAGTTTTGGATATCCGTTTGTTGGAACGACTACGTGAAGAAGAAGGCGGTGTGTATTCGCCATCGATCCAGATGGATTATAGCAAGCTGCCTGATGCCCGTTATACCCTTACGGTAGCCTTCAGCTGTTCGGTGGCCAATGCGGACAAACTAGCGAAGTATTCGCTTGAGGAAATTGAGAAATTAAAGACTGCAGGACCTTCTGTTGCCAATCTCGACAAATTCAAAGCGAATGACAAGCTAAACTACGAATCCGCACTAAAAACAAATGATTTCTGGTCGAATTACCTGTACAGCAACCTGTATAATGGCGATGATATGCACCGCATTTTTGAACGTGCATCGTTGCGCGATCAGCTGACCCCAGCGCTAGTTAAAGCGGCTGCCAAACGCTATATCAGTGACCAAAACGTTATTAAGATCGTTCAGCTTCCAGAAGTAAAAAAATAAATACAGAAGGGCTATTGACATCGCATTATTTTCATAAGCACTGAACACAAGAAAGCCGCAAAGATGTATATTCTTTGCGGCTTTCTTGTTTACTGACCAAACCTCCTGATTGACCGAAAAAGGAAATTCTCTATCCCCGGAATTTATGTTTTCCCATCGATGATTGCAAGCAACATCATGTTTAAAAAAAGCTTCGAAACTTCCAAGCCAGTGCAAATGCCACTAACAGCAATCCGATGAGCCAAAGATTGGGGACTACCCATTTTGGATATTAGGAAAAACCGGTTTGGAGTAGAATTTACGCTTTATGATGTACGGAAAAATGAAAGTCGTTGAAATATTTAAAACCAATGTCTCAACCGAAAAAGAGGCTCGGGATACAACACGCTCACTTTTAAGACTGTATCCAATTTATAAAATAAACTTTGACCTTGAAGATGAGGAAAATATCCTTAGAGTTGAGGCTCATAAACTTAAGGTTGAAACCGCTGAAATAATTAAGTATATGATTGAACTGGGGTATAACTGCGAGCGAATAGAATAATTTGGTCATTAGCTAAACTGATGTGCTTAACTAGCCATAGCTTCAAATTTTAATATTGACATGTTAAATTAACATCGTATATCAAAAATTAAAGCTGTCTAAGAGTTTTAGACAGCTTTAATTTTATGTACCTGGTTTAGGAGGTTTGATCATCGACTTCCGCCGAAGGTGCATTTTTCTTAACCGACTCAATCCCGTTTTCCATACCACTACTGCTCTCGTACATCTCACTCGTTCCGATGATCTGTCCGTTGGACGCCTTTAGATTGAAGTACCACTTCCCATTTGATGAGGTTTTCTTTTCGAACCTACCGTCATCCTGTGCATTCTTCCTAACCGATTCAATACCGTTAAGGCAACTTGCCTTACTGGAATAGCCTTCGCTTCCAAGGATCGTCTGGCCGTTGCCTGCCTTGAGATTAAACTGATATTCACCGTTCTTTCTGGTTGTTACTACAAATTTTCCCATGTTCTCTCTTTAGATTTATAAATGTATACTTTCGAATTTAATCACTTTCGAGCTCTTCGTCAAGAAAAGAAATAGCAATGTTCTTCTGGTAAACCTCCATCGCGCTGAGCGGGAAAAAAGAGCGTGTTGAAGAGATCCTGTATTTCTAACTTGCTGTTTCGAGTACCTAGCCATCTTATATGGTCCACATCCCCGGGAACCTCCCATTTAACATCGTTTGCAAAGAGATTTATAAGCTCATTCAATTGTCTGTGCTGCAAATAATGTAGAAAGTCGTTTGTAATTGTTCTTGTCGTGCTCATGGTTGATTCTTTTTTAATGTGATAATTTGCAAATAGGCCATCATTCTTACCCAAGCTGCAACAAAAAGAATGATCACTGTACCAAGCATACTGATGGAATAAAATGACAATAAAACAGTTACCAAACTTGCAAATACCCACGTGATGTCCAACGCTATGATTAGTTTAATCCATGCCTTTATGACAGGCTTTTTAATGGCCGCAAAAAGAACAAATGCAGAAAATAAGATCAAGAACGTCCCTACTTCCATAAATGGAGCTACACCTGTTGGCTTAAATATACTTATCCACATATTAGGTGTTGCAACGAGTAAACCTCCTGTAATACCAGAACTAATGGCATTTAACAGTAATACATTTTTTAGTGTCATAAGCTTTGAATTTTGTTTCTGTAAAGATATTTCTGATCCTCCAACCACACGTTATCTTTACGCGCCAACGTATTGGTTTTAGACGACAAAAAAACAGTATTTACTGTGACAAATGTGTATTTTCACATAATGAATTACAGACAAACATTTTTACAGGCATTGTTTATCTTTTGCGAAGAGAGAGGATTAGATACCGGAAAAATTGCTGCTCACTCAAACATTTCAATAGACGAATTGAACACAAACCCATCCTTTCCGATATCCAATGAGCAGATGGACATGATTTGGAAAAACATTATTCAGATTTCAAAAAATGAGTTGGTAGGCTTACATTTTGGAGCAGCGATGCAAATTGCTGCTCTTGGGGTAGTCGGCCAAGTGATTCAAACGAGCAACAATGTAAAAGAAGCTTTACAGCATGCCTGTATGATGGTAGGCTTACTTACTGATTTTTATACAATGTCAGTTCATGAAAAATCTGAAACTTTTGTTATTACCTATGAGAAAAATGCTGGCTTTGACAAATTTTCAACTGCTCAAAATCAAATGGGTGATTTTTTAATCGCCTTTACACTATATGAGTTAAAAGGATTATTGATTAAAAACCTAGCCTCACTACGTGCGAGTTTTCCTACTTACCAAAAAGATTATGACAGAGAATATAAGCATATTATCAAATGCCCTTTACAGAAAAGCCGTATTTATATTCTGGAATTTAACAAGGAATTTCTAAATACGAAGATCATAACCGCCAATTATAGCGTTCAAAACTCACTTATTAGTCAGGTCTATAAGCTCCAAAATCCGGAATCATTAAGCGGTGATTTTGCAAAGAAGATTTTTAATTACTTGATCACAAACTCTTATCTATTTACCCTTTCAATAGAATCTGTAGCCTGTAATTTTAATGTCAGTGTACGAACACTCCAAAGAAAACTCCGCGAGGAACGTATTTCGTATATACAAATCGTAGAAGAAGTTCGAAAAACGTTAGCCATTCATTACATCACGACGAGTCCATCTTCTGTAAAGGAAATTTCGGCGAATCTGGGCTTTGCTGAACCAAGTAGTTTTGTTAGGGCATTTAAAAAATGGCTGGGAAAAACTCCGTTGGAATACAAAAATAACATTCTTGTGAATCAAGACCGTCCTTGATGATGAGTGATAGTTTCTAATTACCTTTTAACAGCTATACACTCAATCTCAATATTGGCATTCCTCGGTAAAGAAGCCACCTCAATAGTGGTCCTTGCTGGAAAATGCCCGTGAAAATATTTAGCATAAATCTCATTGACCTTTTCAAAATATTTCATGTCTGCCAAAAATATCGTTGTCTTGGTAATGTGCTCAATATCGGATTGATTATCCGCTAAGATGGTCTTTAGATTTTCCATAATCTGAACCGTTTGTTGTTCAACACCATCTTTTAGCATATTTGTTTTTTGGTCTATGCCAATCTGGCCTGATACAAAAATAACATTACCATAACTTGTGGAATGACTATAGGGACCTATTGGTTTTGGCACCCCGCTATGTGTTACCCTTATGGTCTCCATTTTTGAACTGCAGGAAAAACATGCCAGCATTAGGATAAGTATAAAAATTCTGTTCATTTCAATTGATTTAAATTAAAAGATGAGGTCAGCTTTTTAGACCAACCTCATGCCGTCATTGCTTTATTTCTTGATGAAGTTTAATAACTCACTATTAAATTTATCCAGCTCTTCAATGAAGAGCGCGTGACCACTTTTTTCGAAGGGAACTAAAGTTGAGTTTTTAAGTAAGGTATTCATTTGTTCTGCCAGGTCGTACGAACATATTTTATCCAACTTACCGTGTAAGATCAATGTTGGGATTGTTATCTTACTTAAATCACCACGTAAATCGCTATCCCGCAATGTTCTTAGCCCCTCCGCCATAGCATAAGGCGATGCCTGAGCCTGGATACCTCCCAACCAAGCGCCATGCCCAGCGGAAACGCTTGTCTCATTGGCTGGAAATATCTTGCCGAAAGTGCTAAATAATTCTGGACGGTTCGTATTGTTCAACGTGATCAGTCCATCGACATCTTCCTTGGTCCACAAACCATAATTAAAGTCTTGTCGTTTTGTCCAGGTCGGTGCCGCCGCTCCAAATAAAGCCATCTTGGAAACGTGAGCTGCATTGTATTTAGCCACATAGTGAATCACTGTAGCTCCTCCCATGGAAAATCCGCCTATTGTCGCATTTTTAATATCCAATTTATCTAATACAACCTTGATATCATCTGCAAATACATCATAGTTGTATTTTCCTGCCGGTTTGTCAGATAACCCGAATCCTCTTAGTGTGATGCCGATCACCCGATACCCTTTTTGAATAAAATCGGCATATTGATATTCGTACATGGCGTCGCTCAAGGGCCATCCGTGAATCAAAACAATAGGCTCTCCCTCACCGAGGTCAGTTACATGAAGTTTCACGTTCTTTTCTACTTCGATATATTCGGCTCTTCCAAAAGATGCCGGAGTTCTCTTGATTTGTGCAAAAACGCTGTTTGTAATAAAGGTGGTAATTAATACGATGGCTAAAGTTAAGTTTTTCATGACTTTAATAATTATTAGTGTTGTTATATTCTTTTGTTATTGCAAGTTGAAGTAATTTCACAGGCACATCAATGAACATCTTGCGCTTTGAATTGCACTTTTTGCCCAGATGAATCTTTATTCTTTTATAAAGGATAGTATATCTTCATTAATGACATCGGCATTAATAGTAGGCATACCGTGAGAGAAGCCCGGGTAAATGATCAGTTTACTGTTTCTCAATAGTTGGGCCGCTTTAACGGCCGTGGTTGCATAAGGGACAATTTGGTCATCATCACCGTGAAGCACCAAAACAGGAATTTGCACACTTTTGAGATCTTCGGTGAAATCGGTCTCCGAAAATACTTTGATACAGTCATATTGTGCCTTGATACCACCCATCATCCCTTGTCTCCACCAGTTGTCCTGTATACCTTTTTTAATGACCGCATCTTCCCTGTTGTAACCGTAGAAAGGCACGGTAAGATCTTGGTAGAACTGCTGTCTGTTATGAAGTGTATTATAGCGGATATTGTCAAACACGGCGAGTGGCACCCCGTCCGGATTATTGGCGTCAGCAATCATATAAGGTGTAACCGCACTGATCAAAATGACTTTGGATACCCGGTCTTTCCCATATTGTGCGGCATATCTGATCGCTTCGCCACCACCGGTTGAATGGCCTACATGGATCGTATTCTTCAGATCGAGGAACTCTACCAATTCTGCGACGTCAGCAGCATAAGTATCCATATCATTTCCCTTATACGTTTGCGTAGATCTTCCATGGCCTCTTCTGTCATGCGCGATTACTCTAAAACCTCTTTCCAGAAAGAACATGATCTGGGCATCCCAGTCATCGGATGATAGTGGCCATCCATGATGGAAAAATATCGGTTGTCCTTCACCTAAATCTTTGAAATAAATTTCTGTTCCGTCTTTTACTGTAAACTTGTTCATGTCTTTACTATTTAATTGTTGTTGTTATTGTTTTCTTTTGTTATTACAAAGTTGGGGTAATTTCGAAGGCGCATCAATGGATGCTTTTCGCTTTGAATTGCACTTTTTGCCCAAAAAAGTTTATTAACCTTGTGCACGGCATATTTTGAGCAACGAAAACGTGTAAACATGAAAAAAAGCACATCCTGATAGGCTGTGCTTTTCTTAAAATATGTGAGAGATATATTTTAAAACTGTTTTCTAAAACTTGTCGGTGACATTCCGGTATGTTTTGTAAAAAAACGGACGAAATAGGCATCGTCTTCGTAATTCAGGGTGTAGGCGATCTCTTTAACATTCATCGCCGTATGTGCTAAAAGACGTTTACTTTCCAGTATGATCCGGTTTTTTATAATATCGTTTGGCGTCTCTTTACTGACCAGGCTAATCTTTTTACTGAGATTTTTAGGCGTAATACAGAGCATATCTGCATAGTCGGCCACGGTATGCAGTGTTTTGAAATGCTGTTCGACCAGCTTACTGAATTTCCGTAAAAATTGAACATCAGTCTGGCGCATATCGTCAGCCAATTGATGCTGCTGCTTCCAGATACGTGTAGATTTCAGGATGATCAGTTTCAACAATGTCCGCAGCATTTCTTCGGAACCGGAGTCTTCATTTTTCAATTCTAACTTAATATCGTGGATGATCCTTTGGATCTCAGCAGACTGTTCTTCATTCAGGCTTATAAATGGAATTTCAAACACATTATTATATAGGATACCATCGCAGGCGACTTCATGATCGTGAATTTCTACACAATAAAAGTCTCTGTTAAAATGCATCAATTGTCCTCCTATAGTTTCACATGGTTTTAAAATTACATGGGGATTTATGAACAGTAACGTATCCGTTTTCATTTCAATCTCCTGAAAATCCACTTGGATAATGGCGTTCCTGGGAATGAACAATACTTTAATATGATCATGTATTGTCGTGAGAGAATCGTTTTGTTCGACGGATTTGTTAAATTCTAAGTTGCCAAATTTTTTGAATGAAAATTCCTTTATCATATATGATGTGAAAGATGACTGTGTTAATACTTTAACTAAAAATTCTGATGTAAAAATAGGAAATAAAACACCAGACATACTATTACAACATCTCATTTTCCAATATTACACCATTTTCCAATTTGCTTTGAGATGGTTAATAAATCTAATCACTTAATTTTCTGCAACAATGCTTATTTACACACATATAATAAAACAAAGAAAGATTAATTATTCCTCGGTTAACCTCAGCACACAATTTCCGAAAAGGACTCGGCATCTATACTTTTATTGCAGATCTACAATATCAAGATTTTATCCCATCTTTAAATTGGATAAATAGTATTGACAATGAGCGAAAGTTTTATCCGAGAATACGTTATAAGGACCTTATATTGACAAGAGCCACTTGGAAGTTGCCAGCATTCCCCAACAATAGTCATGAACATTCAAACGAAAATTGGAGAATCTGAAGAAAACATTCGGCTTACCTCAGAAAGTAGTTATTATAGAGGCGATAATGAATTGTTAATCGATTTTTCAAATAAAATAGGTATTGATTATCACGTATTCGTTTTCAGACACTAAATAAAGAGGTTTGTTCCGTATAGGTAAAAAATCAAACTCTTCTATGTTTTCTTTGTTTTCCTCGATATCATTCTGATGGTTATATAATTCCAGAAAGTCTTGACTCACTTTATCTTTTCCATTTATCGTAATTGCATCACCATTGCAAAGCATTAATAGAGGAAATATTTTAGTAGCGTAGTCTTGAAAACTACTAATTTGCTTAGACGCGAGATATAGCTGAAATAAATTATTATTGTATGATCGAATGAATTCCATACAGTGTTTTACCTTTATCAATTGATAAATTGCTTGCTCAAGATTAAAATAACTAAAATCATAACTACTTATTAATGAGGTAGTAGATAACCAAGTAGCGGTTAATATTCCGGAATATCCCTTCTTTTTGTAAAATAGAATTCATGACTGCAATCATCTTCAGTGTAAGCGTTTTCCCATAAGGTTTTAAAATAGCCTTTGGCTCCCTGGCATCGTAATCGAAAACTTTTGAAAATACAACTATAAGAGACATTCTGAGTTTCGAGTGAGCTGACATACAAAGCTTTAAAGGTTAATAATTAATCATTTAATAATAAAAATACGACTATTTTACCATTTTTTTTAGTAAATTCACATTAGATATTAAACCCAATTAATATGAATGTCGCCAATTTATATATCCGAGTCAGCACAGATGAACAAGCAGAGAAAGGGTACTCTCAAAGAGATCAAGAAGAACGCTTAAAAAAATTCTGTGAAATAAATAAGATCACAATCCGTCAAGTAATATTCGAAGATCATTCTGCAAAAACCTTTGATCGTCCAGAATGGAAGAAAATGCTTCTTGACTTAAAAAAAATAAAAGAAAGTCCAACATTCTATTATTCACAAAATGGGATAGGTTTAGTCGAAATGCAGGAGATGCATACCAGATGATCAGCCTATTAAGGTCTCTAGGAGTAGAACCTCAAGCTATCGAGCAACCGCTTGATTTATCAGTTCCGGAAAACAAAATGATGTTGGCGTTCTATTTAGCAGCTCCTGAAGTAGAAAATGATCGTAGAGCGTTAAATACGACTAATGGTATGAGAAGAGCGCGAAAAGAAGGAAGATGGATGGGCCCTGCACCAGCTGGTTATAAAAACTGGTTAAATGAACATGGGAAAAAGTCTATTGAGCTTAAAGAACCCGATGCATCACTTATGAAATGGGCATTTGAAGAACTGGCTAAAGGTGTATACAACACACAACAGATTCATCTTAAAGTGAGAGAAAAAGGCCTTGATATCTGTAAAGCTTATTTTTGGAAGTGTATTAAAAATCCTGTATACTGTGGCCGAATTGTAGTCCCTGAATATGAAGGAGAAGAAGAATATACTGTAAAGGGGCAGCATGAAGCCATTATTTCTGAATCTACATTTAACAAAGTTCAGGATATTTTAGACAAAAGAAAAAGAAAGAAGTACCGAACAAAGATTGTCACAAGAGAAGAATACCCACTAAGAGGATTTCTACTATGTCCTATATGTTCAAAACCATTGACCGCAAGCAAATCTAAAGGTTACAGTCAACATTATGCCTATTATCATTGCAAACTCCAATGTAGGCAAAGATTTAATACGGAAATAGTCCATCAAAAGTTTGAACAAGAGCTTGAAAAGTATGAACCTAGAGCTGATATTATTGGGTTATACACGACAATTTTACAAGAGCTATATACACAAAGAACAAAAGGAAATTTTACAGAAAAAGCTGAAATTGAACGAAGAATTAGAACCCATGAGGATAACACATCTAAAGCAAGAGATCTGTTAATTAGAGGAGACATAGACCCGCAAGATTTTAAAGAATTAAAACTAAAATACACTAGTGAGATTAGTGAGCTTGAAGACAGACAACAAGCTTTAAAAAATGCACGGGGGTCAATGGACAATTTTCGAACGGAAAGTATCAGTAAGTTCAAAAATATGGCCTCTATTTACAGGAAATGCAATATCGAGCAAAAACGTAAACTAATCAGTTCGATTTTCCCCGAAAATTTGACGTTTTCAGGAACAAGTTTTCGAACTGCTAGGGTTAACCATTTCTTGCACTATATCTATCTGATTAATAACGAATTAAGTCCAAAAAAAAAGCAGACAAAACTCGATTTTAAAGAGTTGTCTGCTAAAGTGCCCAGGAGCAGATTCGAACTGCCACGCCCATACGAGCGCCACCCCCTCAAGATGGTGCGTCTACCAATTTCGCCACCTGGGCTCATATTCTCCTTTGGTCTCACAAAAATAAAGATTTTTCCTTCTTTTGCAAGGCCTAAAACGTATTTTAATGCTTTATTTCACTAAATTCCTGTTGATCAAGGTTCTAATTACACCATCTACCAGCCCGACCCGCGGTACAATAATTTGTTTGAGCTTACCGTACTTCATAATGGTCAGGAAGATTTCACTTGCAGGAATAATTACATCCGCTCTATCCTCATTGAGACCGAGCAGGATAATACGTTCTTTTAAAGAAAAAGAGGACAAATGTTCATATACTGCCTTCAATTTAGCATAAGATAAGGGTTTATCTACCTTTTCATTCGACAAACGGGCAAGTTTATTGATATTCCCACCGGTTCCTATGCCAACTACCTGTTTATACATATGGGTGTTACTCCGCACCCATTCTTTAAGCTCATCCCAAGTTTCGGCCTTGTCCTGATTATCCAGGATACGGATTGTTCCCAAATTGAAAGACCTGGAATTAACCAAAACCCCGTTGGCAAATAAAGACAATTCTGTACTCCCCCCGCCTACATCAATATACAGATATACTTTATCCTTTTCCATCTTATTATCCCAATGGCTATTGTAGATGATTTCCGCTTCCTTGGCCCCTTCAATAATATCAATATGGATTCCGTTTTTTTTGATCTCAGCAACAATATCAGCACCATTTTTTGCATCCCGCATTGCCGAAGTCGCACAGGCCATATAATCTTCTACATGATACACATCCATCAGTTCACGAAATGCTTTCATGGTTTTTATTAGACTCTCGGCTTTCCTTGGCGAGATTTCCTGGTGGATAAATGCATCATCTCCCAACCGTAATGGAACCCGTAGAAGCGTATTCTTTTTAAAATTGTATTGATCTTTGTGGCCTATGATATCAGCAATCAAAAGACGGACAGCATTGGAACCTATATCTATTGCGGCGTATCTCACTTTATATTGTTTCTTAATATTATCTCATTAAATCATGCTAAAATAAACACAGTTATTAACAACTATATTATATAAATATTAAGTTATTATTAATTTAACAACTCAACAAATAGGATGTAAAAAAAGGAACACAAACCGAAGTGAGTGTTCCTTTTTCTTTATGTACATCATTATTTAGTGATGACCATGTTCTTCAACTTTTCCACCAGCCAACTGATAGATTTCTTCTACTTTCTTCAAAGATTCTTCTGAAAGATGAATAACCTTCTTGTTGGTATTAAGTTCTTCACGGGTCAATCGACTATTGATCTCCCCTTGTTTTTCCACAACTAAAGCTAAAAATGCTTTATCATTGAATACAGCCGCACTATCAGCACCTATTACTGAAGCAGGAGCTTGAAATGCAGGTATGCCACGTGCTGCATCGCCAACATGCAATTCTTTAGCCAAGCCATCCAGTTCAGGCAAAACACTTGCATACGCCTCTTTAATCTTCGCTGCTACATTCTTTACGTCCGCTGAAGCAGATTGTTTAGCAGCCAAATCCGCAAGATTTATTAAATAGCTTCCATTTTCGCCTACGAATTTAATCATCGCAAAAGCATCACCATCTGCTAAAGATGCATTGGCATATTGACGCTGTCTATCTGCAGCTGTCTGACCACAAGATGCAAATAATGTACTCGCACACGCCGCAACAATAAATAACTTATTAATCTTCATATCAATTTTGTTAACTATACAAAAGTAGATAAAATATACATTCTTCGAAACCTTATGATCGAAAAGAAGCAAAATTACGCAACATTTCTTCCTGCATTGACTACCCCGAATATGGTACGCGCAATCAATTTGGCATAATCCGCACGTTGGGCCTCATCCAAGTGGTCAGCATTTAATGCCCGGATAGCATAGTGCTGTATCACTAACAGTGGCAATACAATACCTTCCCGCGCTAAAATAGACTCCCGATCCACTGGATAGTTCTCCATCAATTTTGAAGTACCACTAAGTTTCAGTAAATATTCTTTGGTGATCTGATATTCAGCGTGTAGGTTTTTCCAAAATTCACCATACACCGCATCATCTTTCATATAGGCAGTGATATCAAAATTGGATTTGGTCATTGACATCATGCAATTATCGATCAATGTCTGGAAAAATCCGGAGGAAACATACAATTGCTGTACATCCTTCCAAAGATTGTTCTTCTCTGCCCATTGTAAGGCTGTTCCCACGCCGTAGAATCCTGGAATATTTTGCTTTAACTGACTCCATGATGTCACGAAACTAATTGCCCGAAGATCTTCTAAGCGTAATTCACGACCCGAATTCCGTTTTACCGGCCGGCTTGAAATATTGATCGATGAAAGGGCTTTCAATGGGGACAGGGTCTCCAGATACGGTAAGAATAGCTTGTTCTTCCGCAGGTCCATAAATTTATGGTGGCTCAATTCAGCCAATTTATCAATAATCTCCTGTTGATGCTTGGTCAACGTATCTCCGGATCGCTGTTTCAAATCTGAAATAATGCCAGCATGCAAGAGCTGTTCAAGGTTAAATCGTGCCGTATCCAAGGAACCATATTGGCTACTGATCGTCTGCCCCTGAATGGTCAACTGAATATGATCGTTAGCTATTTCTTTACCCATTGACGCATAAAAACGCTGTGTTTTACCTCCACCACGTGCTGGTGGGCCACCGCGGCCATCAAAAAAGACAAGATCAACATCATACTCACGTGAAATAGCCGTTAATTCAATTTTCGCCCGGTAGATAGACCAATTAGCCATCAAATAACCACCATCCTTTGTACTGTCCGAATAGCCCAACATAATGGTCTGTTTATTGCCACGACGTTTCAGATGAGCCTTATATTCTTTATTGCTGTATAATGTTTTCATGACATCTGCTGCTCTTGTCAAATCGTCTACTGTTTCAAACAAAGGCACAAAGTCAATCGTCAACGCATCTTTCTTCCAGCCAGACCATAGGAACAACTGTCGCAATCCCAAGATGTCACTTGCCTGCTGACAATTACTGATGATAAAACGCTGTGCAGCTCTTTCCGAACCCGCGTGTTGGATTTCCTTCAGTAATTTGATCACACCTGAAGTATCCTTGGTCAATGGGTCAGCATCCTCGTCCACACTTAGATCAAGCTCTTTAAATTTCAGTGCCTTTTGCTTCTCCACTTCACTCAGTTCTAGATAATTCGAGGGCATTCCCGTTTCTACCTGATACTGCTGAATGAGATGATCTGTTGCTTCACGTAGAATACGACTATCTTGCCTGATGTCCAATGTCGTAAAGAAACAGCCAAATGTCATCACCTTACGGAGCAGATCGTCTACAATCTCTACAAAGAGACCATTATGATATTCTTCCAGCACATTTTTGATCGCTTTCAGATTTGTGATGATATTATCAGTTTCATCCTCAGGATGCTCAACCGGATTAAAGCTATTCTCATAAAACAGGGTCTGTAAATTTTCCATATACTCTTCCACTCCCCTGAAAGTAATACGACGTCTGACGATGCGGAAGTCCCTATAATAACATCTAAATAGAATCGTACGCAATAGAGCTGCCACTTTCTTTGTGCTTTCCACACTCACATTCGGATTACCATCCCGGTCACCTCCAGGCCAGAAACCTAACTCAATCAGTTGCTTCACTTCCTCTGTATCCACATCCAGCTCATCATCGATAAAGGATTGGATCTCTGAGGCAACCTTATAAAATACATTCTCCAAGAACCAGGCTAAACTAGCAGCTTCGTCAACTGGAGTTGGTTTATTTTTATTTATAAAAGGTGTTTTACCCAACTGTTGCAACAATAAGTGTATGCTATGGATATCATTGGTTTTAATGGCATCGATTAAATCATTGATGATGCCCAATACCGGCCCAGGATAGAATTGTGTCGGGTGCGCCGTAAGGACCAACCGAACAGAAAAATCCTTTAATTTGGAAACAATCTTACGCCGCATATCCCTATTACCCTCAGCATTTTTGATCAATGCTCCCAAAACATTCTCATCATCGCCCCTTCCCACCATCTGAAATGAAGAATCTTCTATCGCATCAAATAAAACCACTTGGCGCTCGATATACTGCACAAAACGGAATAATAAATCAATACGCTGTTCTTCTGACGCAAACTCTTCATGCTGATCAAAAAAGCTCTTGATTATTTCATCTGGAGTCAAATGTTGGTCGACACCCTTTTCGCATTGCTTTGCAAAAAATGGCAATAAAGTACCGGTATCTTTAACACGTTGAAATGGCAATGTTAAAAACAAACTTTTAAAAAGTTCAAAGCGTGTCAATACCTCGTCCTGAAAGACGGCCTCATTTTTACTTTGCTTCATATTTAAATCTTTGAAAATGGTCAAGAGAGTTTAGGTGACTCTTGAATCTCTGTAATATTTCTGAAATTACCCTACGAGCCAAATATAGCAATATTATACTTAAATAAATAAAACAATATAAATTAATCAAGAAAAACATCAAAATATTATAAACATATTAATAAAATTTAGTAATTTCTATTTTTTGCTATTTCTTTACAACAAAAGTGGAAACCACGGGCTTATATTGCCTTATCTTGTATATTTGTGCTATTATACATTATGAAACAGACACAAGAAATAAAAAGTTTTTTCTATAGTCAATATTTTGCTGATGGACTCCGAATTACAATCGGGTGCATTGTGCCTGTCCTCATTTTTGCTACCTTCGGTCAGTTTACAAATGGCACGATTGTATCTTTAGGAGCACTTTTAGTTGGTCTTTCGGATACTCCTGGAGCACCCAGTCACCGACGTAAAGGGATGTTTGCTGCCACTATACTGACCACATTAACATTTATTCTCACCAATATTGTCAATCAGAATGTATATCTCCTGGCTGTTTTTATTGGTGTGGCCTGCTTTATCTTTGCCATGTTTGCGGTATTCAATGGTCGGGCAGCCAATGTAGGTTTGATGTGCATTTTGATGATGCTCATCCATGTGCAGATACATTATCCATTTGAGCAGGCTATCAGCTACCTCGGCTTCTTTACCCTTGGAGGACTTTGGTACATTACCATAAGCCTCTCGATCACACAAGCACGCCCGTATAGGCTGGCCGAACAAGAACTCGCCGAAACAATCCGATATGTCGCTGAATACATACGATTGAAGGCCAATTTCTATGACGCCAAAATCGACAATGATAAAAATTACCTCAGGTTGATTGATAAACAGATTGAAGTTAATCAACACCAAGAGAATGTAAGGGAACTCCTATTTCAGAGTAAGCGCTCGATCAAAGACACCACAAAAGTGGGGCGTTACCTGACATTAATCTTTAACGACATCGTAGACCTGTTTGAACAGAGCATGGCCGCACACTACGACTATAACACAATCAGTGAAAGATTTGGCCCTACAGGTATATTAGATGATTTTAGAAATATTATCCTAAAATATACAAATGAGCTCGACAATTTAGCCTATCAGCTCAATACCAATGTGCAGCCAAAGCCACTTTACGACTTTGATGCAGACCTGAGTCACTTGCACGCAAAAATCGATCAGCTCGACAAGGAACAGCAATACAGCACCTTTGCTTTGCGCAAAGTATTGATCAATTTACGGGATCTTGTCCACCGGATGAAAAATATCTATGGCTATTCCCATTTACAACCGGATGATGTCAAAAAGAAAGAAATCGATGATGCGAAACGTTTTGTTCAAAGTTCGGCTATTGATTTTAAAAAGTTCCGTGAAAACCTTACTTTAAAATCTACCATCTTTCGCCATGCCTGCCGTATGGCAATTGTCATGTCCTTATCCTATTATATATTCGAGGTCACCAACATTACCAACAATGTGTACTGGATCCTGCTCACGATAATGGTTATCTTAAAACCAGGATTTGGCCTGACAAAAGAACGGAACATACAGCGCCTCATCGGTACGACGATTGGCGGTCTGATTGGTGCCGCAATCTTATTGACGATAAAAGACCCAACCATACTCTTTGTCCTATTGATTTTCTTTTTCTTGACTGCCTACAGCTTATTCAGGGTCAATTATGTCGTTGCAGTATTGTTTATGACGCCCTATGTCCTGATTATGCTTAGCTTTGTTAGCTCCAATACCTTAGAAGTAACCAAGGAACGTATCTTAGACACCTTTATCGGTGGGATGATTGCTTTTCTTTCGAGCTATATCATTTTTCCAAACTGGGAAAGTATGCAGGTCAGGGAATCCATGCGGAAATTATTGATTGCCAATTACAACTATATTTTCCAGGCGTTGAAAGAAATTGCTGGCCAGGCTCCCACGATCACCGACTACAAACTTGCTCGGAAGGCCGTTTATGTGGAAACAGCCAATATGGGATCCACCTTCCAGCGTATGTTGACGGAGCCCAAAAAAAGGCAGAAATACAGTAAAGAGGTCAATAAATTTGTCATATTTAACCATATCCTTGCTTCGTTTTCAGTCACTCTGATGAATCATCTGGATGCCATGGACAACAATTATCTCAACAAAGACCATGTCAGAACCATACGAAAAATACTAGGCTCATTAGCCCAGTCAATTCAATTGCTCCATTCATCAGATTCCAGCACCAGCTTTGACCCGCTGGATATTGAAATCCCCAATGACCGCTTTGAAAACACAGATATCAATTCAGTCGACGGCAAACTTTTGGATGAGCAATTGGATTTTTTATATAAAATTGCCCAGGATTTACACAAAATCGTGCAAGATCTTCACAACAAAAGCATTGCGGAACAGGAAGCAGAATTAACTAAAGTATTAAGTTGATTTATTCTCAAAATTCCCGAAATTTACACTTATGAGCGAAAATACATCAGCATTTTACGATATTATCATTGTTGGAGGCGGACCAATAGGCTTAGCATGTGCTTTAGAAGCCAAACAGGCAAACTTAAAATACCTTATCCTAGAAAAAGGTTGCCTCGTAAATTCCCTCTACAACTACCCTCAAAATATGACATTCTTCTCCTCTTCCGAAAGGCTCGAAATTGGGGATATTCCCTTTGTCACCACAAATCCAAAACCCAAAAGAATGGAAGCCTTAGAATATTACAGGCGGATACAGCAGAAATTTGAATTGGACACACATCTTTTTGAGGAAGTTCTCGACATCAAAAAAAACGACAATAACTTTCTGGTCGAAAGTAATAAAAGGTCTTATACGGCTAAAAAAGTCATTATTGCAACTGGTTTTTATGATATCCCCATGCTACTTGACATACCTGGTGAGGGGCTCAATAAAGTTAGACATTATTACAACGATCCACACTACTACAGCGGCCAAAAAGTAATTGTGGTCGGCGCAAGCAATTCATCAATAGATGCAGCATTAGAAACCTTTCGTAAAGGAGCAAAGGTTACTTTAGTGATCCGGGGAAATGAAATCAGCCCAAGGGTAAAATATTGGGTAAAGCCCGATATCGAAAATAGAATTGCAGCCGGAGAAATTGATGTGCTTTACAACAGTGCATTAACATCGATTACCGAAACGAACGCCACTATTCAAACGCCGACAGGCATCATTGAGATTGAAAATGATTTTGTACTTGCGCTTACAGGATACCGGCCAAATTTTGCCTTTCTAAGGAAGATAGGAATTGATATACCAAACCAAGCCCCCTGCATCCCGCATCACAACGAACAGACTATGGAAACCAATATTGAAGGTCTATATTTAGCAGGTGTAGTCTGCGGAGGATTAAATACCCACCTGTGGTTTATAGAAAATTCACGGATCCACGCCCAACAGATAATTGGACATATACAATCTACCTGGGATTGATGATCAATGGCGCTGATACCGCAGGCCATTCAGAAAGATTCGCATCATTTTCTTCTGTAAACTGAGAATATGATCGAATTCTTCTTTGGTTGGAAATAACATATTTTTCATATCCTTCAATATCCCCATTCGCATGCCAAATAATGAATATAAAAGAATACGCGCCGTTTCGTTCAGATCATCGACTTGAATCTCACCAGCTCCTATACCAATCTGTAGAATTTTTTCAATAATTTCAACCTCCCGAAGATACGACTCCTTGAATACCCGCTCCAGTTCATCCGGAAGTTCTTTTACCATCTTCATGGTGTATTCAAACAGATTGTAGTATTGGTTGATAATCTTCACCCGCATATCAATAGAATACATCATGACTTCCTCAAAGTTCCCTCCCTGATCAATCACTTCCTCAATATCTTCGATCATCCTGTCGATCACATATTCAAAAACAGCAGAATACAAACTGTTCTTATCCGGGAAATAATAATAAAGCAGTGCTTTTGAAAAATTAAGATCTTTTGCTATCTCGGACATCGTCGTCTTAGCCATTCCAAAATGTGCAAAGCGCCTTGTTGCAGCCTCCAGAATCTTGATTCTTTTTACATCAGCATTCTTCATTAAACTTATATTTTTTATCGTTAAATAAACGGTTTATACTATCTTTACCGATTATCAAGCTAAAGATAGCTGATTTATTTGAATTTCTGAAAATTAAAGTCAACATGGAGTTAAACATTCAATCGAATATATCTTTAAAACCTTTCAACACGTTTGGAATAGAAGAAAAGACAAGTTTTCTCATCGAAGTGAATGACAATGAAACATTGACCCAAATTTTTAAAAAAGGAATTTTTCAAGAGAATTTTTTCGTTCTTGGCGCTGGGAGCAATGTTCTGTTTACCAAACCTTTTGAAGGCTATATCATTCGCATGAACAGCAAAGGTATACAGTCAAAAATTGAATCAGATCACGTATATGTGACCGCCAAGGCCGGGGAGATCTGGAATGACTTTGTGTGGCATTGCATAAAAAATAATTATGCCGGTATAGAAAATATGGCGCTCATACCAGGTACTGTCGGTGCCTCACCTGTGCAGAATATTGGAGCCTATGGCACTGAATTGATGTATGTATTCTACGAATGTGAAGCTTTCGACACCCAAACTGGGGAATTCACAACCTTCAAAAAACAAGACTGTGATTTCTCCTATCGGGACAGTATTTTCAAATCCAAATACAAAGGCCGTTTTATTATTACCCAGGTCACTTACAAGCTCAGCCGTATACCACATATCAATAGTTCTTACGGTGCAATTGAGGCCGAACTTACCAAAGAAAATATCAGTCAGCCTACTATCGCCGACATCGCAAATGTAGTATCACGTATCCGTGTAGAAAAACTCCCCGACCCCAGTACTGTTGGCAATGCAGGGAGCTTCTTCAAAAATCCCATAGTTTCCGAAAAGACCTTTAAAAGGTTACAAGCACAATATCCTACAATACCACATTATCCCATGCCAAAAAATCAAACAAAATTAGCTGCTGGATGGTTAATAGAACAATGTGGTTGGAAAGGAAAAGAATATGGGCAAGCAGGTGTATGGAAAAATCAGGCACTTGTACTAATAAATAGACAAAACGCTACAGGACAGGAGATTTACCGCCTTTCCGAACAGATCATCTGCGATGTAAAACAGAAATTTGATATCATACTGGAACGCGAAGTTAATTTATTATAAAAATATAAACATAGTACCTTTGGCTTTTTTTAGGTTTAATGAAGAACAAATTAGCTTCTATTTCCGCTCTAACATCACTTTAGGCTAATCTTATTTACTCAGGGTTAAGCTGCGCACTCGATTGCTCTTCTTAAAATAATCTTAAAATTACATTAAGAAATCTAAACCTTTCGATTTTGGCGCATTATTTGCCTCATACTTAATGAACCGTATTTTATAAACTTACTGTTTCTCAAAAAGAACAGTTATAATTCATTAAGCTATGACAAAGAATGAATTTGATAACATGGTTATTGAGCAATCGGACTCATTAAAACTCTACGCCAGAAATTTTACCAACGATTATGAAGATGCGAACGACCTCGTTCAAGACACCATTCTCAAAGCTGTAACCTATTTCAAAAACTTCAAAGAAGGCACCAATTTAAAAGGATGGCTCTACACCATTATGAAAAATACATTTATAAATAATTATAGACGTATTGTAAAAACAAACTCTTTTATTACAAAAGATGAGGATATTTCTAGTTCCAATCTTCTTATTTCAGCCTCCAGCAATCAAGGTGAAAGCAAATTTGTCATGGAAGATATCCATGAAGCACTTGATAATCTTTCTGAAGAATACTACATTCCCTTTTCTTTATATTTCGAAGGTTTTAAATACCATGAGATCTCTGAACATCTCAATATCCCGATCGGAACGGTAAAAACAAGAATACATGTTGCTAGAAAGCTCATGAAACGATCGTTATCTGCTTATAAAGTAGCCTAGTTTTTCCCTATATTCGCCTTCTTGCAATATAAATGATGAAGGAAGAATTACCGGAATATAGTAAAAGCCAACTGGCATTACGAAATGGTCAAGATAAACCACAGATTTGGATCGCCTACAAGGGCTACATCTACGATGTTGGAGAAAGCAGGCTTTGGAAAAATGGCATGCATTATGAACACTGGGCTGGACAGGATCTAACTGAGGAGCTATATGATGCTCCTCATTCAGATGCTGTATTTTCAAGATTCCAGGTTGTCGGCATATTGAGGAGTCTATAGAAATTCATGTTATAGATTAAACTGGGATAAGGCTACAAATGCATTCAATCGTTTTTGTATATCTTCATCAGTGAGATTGATCAAACGTTCAGTGCCAAATTTTTCCACACAGAACGATGCAAGCGCAGATCCAAAAATCAGTGCATTTTTCATATTGTTAAAGTTGATACTTTTCACTTTGGCCAAATAACCAATAAAACCGCCAGCAAAAGAATCGCCGGCTCCTGTTGGGTCAAATACATCCGCCAAAGGCAGAGCAGGGGCAGAAAATATCTGATTCTCTCCGAAAAGGAGTGCACCATGTTCTCCTTTCTTAATGATCAAATATCTTGGTCCCATTTCCAGGATAATCTGAGCAGCCTTAACCAATGAATATTCACCCGAAAGCTGTCTAGCCTCAGCGTCATTGATCGTCAGGACATCAACTTTTTGGAGCACTTGCTTCAGGTCATCAAGAGCAACATCCATCCAGTAGTTCATTGTGTCCAATACCACTAATTTAGGTTTTTGTTTCAAACGAGACAATGTCGTCAACTGTATTTGTGGGGTCAGATTCCCCAAAAGAAGGTATTCACAATCTTGATAGCTTGCAGGAATAATAGGATCAAAATTAGCCAGTACATTTAAATCTGTAGCAAGGGTATCCCGGCTATTCATATCATTATGATATCTTCCCGACCAGAAAAATGTTTGCCCTCCCGGAATGATCTGCACACCGGATACATCGATTCCCTTATTTTTGATGATTTCCAGGTTATCGTTTCCAAAATCCTCCCCTACGACACTCACTAATTTAATTTGATCACATAAATAGGATGCCGCTAAACCGGCAAAAGTACCGGCACCACCTAGAATTTTGTCAGTTTTACCGAACGGTGTTTCTATTGCATCAAATGCCACCGTACCAATAATTACTAAACTCATAGTTTTTTAATAAGTATGGTAAACAAAAAAACCGGCATAAAGCCGGTTTCAATATTGCTCCTGAAGCTGGGCTCGAACCAGCGACCCTCTGATTAACAGTCAGATGCTCTAACCTGCTGAGCTATTCAGGAATTTTATTTTCTGCGAGAAACTCTTTTCCCGTCGAGTGTACAAAAATAGTACATTTAAATATCATTTGCAAATAATATAACTATTTGCTGTATTGCTCCTGAAGCTGGGCTCGAACCAGCGACCCTCTGATTAACAGTCAGATGCTCTAACCGGCTGAGCTATTCAGGAATAATAAAAAATTGAATATTTTAAAAACTCCGGTTATGTAAGTTATTAAATTGCTCCTGAAGCTGGGCTCGAACCAGCGACCCTCTGATTAACAGTCAGATGCTCTAACCGGCTGAGCTATTCAGG
>NZ_JACAIS010000003.1:607360-638989 GCF_030325625.1 Sphingobacterium sp. N143
AGTGTTTTTCAATTTTTCGGAGACCCTATCGCGTTTCCGTGATGCAAGTATCGGAAGATTATTAGAATAGTACAAATTTTTTGAGCACATTTTTTACAACTTCCTAAAATCCAATTAGAATAATTTATTTTTCTTTTTCTTGCAGTGCCATAAAATAGCAGCACAAAAATTACTCGAATATAATCCAGCCTTACACCCCCACAAAGCCTGATATTGCTGTTGCTTTTCAAGCTTAGCAAGAATAATCATTGCCCAATCAGAGTAATACTCCTTTCAGAATTAAGGTCGCCACGGTAAAATAAATCAACAGCCCTGTTACATCGACCAAAGTCGATACAAATGGCGCGGATGAGCTCGCCGGATCGGCCCCTAACCTTTTCATCACAAAGGGCAACATGGACCCCATGAGTGAGCCCCATAACACCACCCCCACCAAGGACAAGGAAATCACCAAGGCCACCAAAACCCAATACTCCCCATAGCTATGTGCAAAAGATTGCCAGGCCATAATCCTTAAAAAACCCAAAGCGCCAAGAATGAGTCCCAACAGCAACCCCGACAAGATCTCCCGACGCATCACACGCCACCAATCGGAAAGCGTCACCTCTCCGAGCGCCATAGCCTGAATAATTAATGTCGAAGCCTGTGAGCCACTGTTACCGCCACTGGAAATAATCACCGGCATCAATGCAAACAACATGATCGCACTCGCCATCTGCTCTTCAAAATGCTCAATGACCGTAGCAGTCAATAATTGCCCCAAGAACAGAACAATTAACCAACCCGCTCTTTTCTTCACCAGATTTTTAATAGACACATCTAAATAGGGTTCATCCAAAGCTTCAGTACCACCGATACGTTGCATATCTTCCGTATATTCTTCATTGGCTACCCATAAAATATCATCCACCGTTACAATCCCAAGCATGACACCTTGACCATCGACAACTGGAAGCGCAACTCGATTGTTCATTCTGAAAATATTGATCGCTTCTTCCTGTGGGTCATATGCGTTCAGCGAAATCAGCCGGTAATCAATAAGATCACTGACAATAGTTTCAGGCTCGGCCATCAGCACGTCCTTGATCCGAATATCATCGATCAATTTACCATTTCCATCAATCACATAAAGCACATCAATTGTTTCAGAATCCTTCCCATATCGACGGATATGCCCCAAGATTCGCTCGATGCTCCAATGCTCCTTTACCGTAATATAATCAGGAGTCATCAGGCGCCCGACACTATCCTCAGGATAGCCTAATAAAGCTAAAGCTTCTACCCTATCCTTGGGTGGTAAAAGCAATATTAAATGCTTTATATCGTCCTTCATTTCGGAGAAAAAAGAAGTCCGATCATCAGGAGGCAATTCATTGATCAAAGCACTGATTTTTGCCTTGGAAAGTTTTTTGAAAATTCTATTCTGAGTAGGAAAATCCAGGATCCTGAAAACGTTTACTGCACGGTTCAAATTTAAGGATTCTATAAAGAGTGGACCATACTCAGGCAGTTCATCAATCAGCTCTTCAACCTCTGAAATATTTAACTCATTTAGAAATTCTTCTAGCCCCGCAAAATCACCTTTCGCTATCAATTGTTCTATTTGACTTACCTGCATTTCCAGTTCTTCCATATCTTCCTATCAATTTTATAATCCTACATCTGTACAAAAGTTATATGCTACAAAAATCGTTTTTTTAACGTAAAATCTGAATAAAAAATTAAATAATAAAAATGTAGCTCAACTGCATGAAAATTTCGTCCCCAGCAAATAGCATCATGAAAAGGGAATAGTAAAAAAATGACATTTTGTCATCAATAAACATAAACGATCTACAACCTCAGTTTTGATCAAAATCACGATAAAAAAATCAACACAAACAGCATCCACAGATTGAACCCTCATCAGCGAACAATGGCAGACCAAATACGCTACACAATGCGCCGGTCATCAAGCAACGAAAACTTTACTCCCGGATAACACACCTTTTTTATACTCCCCAAAAAATATCCAAATATTTTCTACACCATTTATCTTTAAGCTGAATATTTAAGTATATTCGTCATGTATTTCAGCTTCTTCACAAGAAGGTTGCCGGAGAAAGAAAACAAGCGTTATCAACTGATTTTAACACTAAAAAACAGGCTAAAAAAGGTACAATTATAAAAGTCATAAAAACCTATAAATCAGAGATATTACAATAATAATAAAAACATATAGTTAACACAAAAACAGTATTTTTAGCTAAAAAAAATAGCAAACACAAGATAAACAAAAATATACAATGTATAAAAAATTTATTATCAACATATTAACACTTACAATATCAATAATATATTCACAAAAAACATATGCACAGTTTTTTGATGACAGTCAAGCTCCTTTGAGCCAAAAATGGTTTAAAATTGAGACGAATAATTTTCAGCTTATTTTCCCTGAAGAGCTAAAAAGAAAAGCCCCTACCCTAGCCCGTCAGCTCAAATGGTCCTTGGAGACAACAGGCAGAAATTACAAAACTGTCCCTCGAAAAATTCCTTTCATTATCCACAATACCCATTTGGAAACAAATGGATTTGTACAACTTTCACCCCGGAAATCTGAGCTATATAGTACCGCTGGAGCTGAACCGGACAATCAGACCTGGCTACCAAATCTCATCCTTCATGAATCTAGACATGTAAGTCAATTTGACAAATTGACAGGAAAACTAAAAGCCCCATTTTTCGAACAGCTCGCATTGGCCTATTATGGATTAACAGTACCTTCTTGGTATTTCGAGGGAGACGCGACCCTGAGCGAAACAATATATTCCAGTGGCGGAAGGGGAAGACTACCTTCTTTTGAAATGCCGATCAAAGCAAATTTGTACTCCGGCCGCAACTACAGTTTCGACAAATACTTACTCGGTTCATATCGGGATATTGTCCCCAGTTACTATACAATTGGGTATTTGATGACCTCAACGCTAAAAGCCAAATTACCGCCGAACTATGAAGCCGATTTATTTTCCGAGCTTAACAAACATCCACTATATCCCTATAATATTAATCGGGTGCTGAAGAAAAAAACAGGTGGTAATAGTGCACATCTATTTACCGAAACGCTGGCCAATATGGACACAATATGGAAAGAAAAAACAGCACTATATCACTATCAAAAATACCCAGAAATCAATAGCCAAAATCCCACTTATTACAACAGTAATTTACTTCCAAAAACAAAGGATAATTACATTTATTTTATCAAACAAAATCCGCAAAAAACACCTGCAATATTTGCTTATGACAGTGTCAAAAAAACAGAATTTCAACTGGTAAAAACCGGTATCCAATTAACACCACATTTTGATATAAAAGCAGATCATATCGTATGGGATGAGCTCAGAAAAGATCCTCGTTATAATAAAAGGACCTATAGTATTATTCACATCATGAACTTAAAAACCGGTAAAATAAGAAGCCTTTCCAAACGGTCACGATATTATTCACCTGTTTTTAGCCCCGTAGAGGAAACAATAGCCTGCGTTGAAGTAGATTTATCCAACGACAGCTTTCTTACCCTCATAAGTGTTAAAAACGGCTCTATCCTTAAACGGATAAAATTAACCGATTCAGAACAGCTACAACAGCCGGCCTTTAGCCCTGATGGAAACAAAATCATAGCCATCCGTTTGTCCGAAATGGGTACTGCGTTATGTGAAATTGACCTAAAAAATGACAAGATCACCAATCTTACCGATTGGGGGAATCAGCAATACGAAAGACCTCAATACCTTTCAGGTATGAATATACTCGTAAAAGCAAACTTCAATGGTATCGATAATATTTATCGCATTGACCTTAAATCAAAGCAAAAACACCTTTTTACCAAAGCGCAATTCGGTGCATTCAATCCTTTTTATGACCGAAAAAACAATCAGTTATTCTTTAATGACTATCAATACAATGGTTATAAAATAAGCCAAATACCATTGGATACATGCTTTGATATCCAGCCAGAGATCGATTATTTTTCCCATTACTACCGTGCATCCATGGGCAAGGACAACATCCATAGCATGGATAATGTTCCTGTCGATTCCAACCAGCACGACCAAATCCTTCCCTATAAGGGATGGGGAAGAACCTTCAACTTTCATAGCCTATCTTTGAGTAGCAGTAACTTTGAAAGCTTCGACAACTTCAAACCGGGTATTTTCTGGCTTTCAAACAATATCCTTAACACAACACAAGTAGCACTTGGCTACGAATATGATACTGACATCAGAAAAGGGATATATTCTGCCGAACTTACTTACAATAAATATTTTCCTAAGTTATCCCTACGATACGAAAATAGAGGGCAGATAGCCGCAGCCAGCAGCCCCAGTAAACCCGATAGTAGTATTAAATTTGATTGGAGAGAGCATTATATCTCTTCACAAATATCCATCCCCTTGTCGTTTTATAAGTTGGACTACAATTACGCTACAGGCTTCAACTTCGCGACAGCTTACTTAAAACGCTATGGACTTAGTCGCAACGACTTGAAAAATTTCAACTATGAAACAGCATTTCCGTTGACCTACCAGCTCTATTTCAACCGCAATGCCAGAATGGCCAGCATGGACCTCTACCCTAGATGGGGCCAGAATTTTAGTGTAACTTATAGGCATACACCTTTTGAAAACAAAGCTAAAGGTGAAATTCTATCCGCCAGAACGATTTTCTATTTGCCAGGATTTGCCAACAACCATGGTTTTCAAGTCCGATTAAGCGCACAGGCAGGCACTGGGATCTACGAATATATCAATGACATCCCGCTCGTCAGTGGATTCAGCTATTATAAATATGAGAAAATTAAAAATACATTATTGATCAATTACCGATTTCCTGTCGCATACCCTGATTTTGGGTTGGGCTCGGTAGCTTACATTAAACGAATAAAAGGTGGAATATTTGCCGATTATCAAAATATTCATAAACAAAAAGAAGTAGGACCAAAAAGCTTCGGCGCCTACCTATCCTTCGACTTCAACGCTTTTCGATACCCGCTTCCTGATTTTGAATTCATGATGAAGGGTACTTATATCAATGATCATACAGCGACGCAGCGCATCGTTCCAACAGTAAGCTTAAATTATACCTATTAATTGTTTTGGATTAAGGATGGATGGCCCAATTAAAATTCAAGGCCAATGCATAATGGTCAGACAGTGGTAAGCCCCTTGAATTCGTAAAGAGATTGTTTTCTATGTTATAATCCCTGGCCATGAGACTTAAATGTTTATCGCTCCGATACAGTATTTTATCGATCGATTCGCACTCGTTACTGATCGACAACATGTGCGGTGGTTTAAATTCATGTTTTGCTTCAGGTGCCAGCCCTCCATTTTGAAGTTCAACCCAACTGTCCACCAATGCGGTAGATAGCATAAAATCATGTAAATTATCATCATTGAAGCTATAATGCGCATTAAAATCCCCCATCACAATTAAAGCATTGTCCAAAGAATGCTCCTCAATATAATCACGCAGCTGATTGAGATTATCCCGTCGGGCACTGGATGCCCTCCGATTGTTTTGTGCATTTGCATGCACGTTGTAAACGTCCAGCCAGACACCTTTCACAATTTCAACTTTTACCAAGGTAAACCCTTTCGGCGTTAGAAAATCTGCTCCAGTACGTTTTCGCCATGGTATACGGACAACTTCAGTCATCGGAAAACGGGACAAAGTATTCAATCCATCCCCAAATGGCACCCTTCCTTTTGTTTTTGTCCGGTATGGGTGCTGATTCCCACCACGATAGAGGCTATTATTATAGTTGAAATCTTCCTGCACATTCACAATATCAAATGGATTGATCTTTTCCCCAATTTCAGCTATACTCCTGCTCCTACCTGTGATTGCTGAAGATATAAGACCTGGCAATCCCGCTACATTATATGTCAACACTGAAAAAAAACCTGAACTGTCTCTTTCCTTTTTCTGATTAGCATCCATCAATAACTACATAAATAAACATGTTAGCCTAAATTTAGCAAATACCCTACAGACTCACGCCCCGCCCTATATATATTTAACGGATAATTGATTTAATGTGACATTACATTTAAAACCGTGAACAAGCTACGAGGCAAACCTCTTTTGGAAATCCACCCCACAAAAAAAGGGATAATGTTAAATTATCCCTTTTCTGTCTAAAGAAACATTAATCTTCAAGTGCTTTCACACCTGGAAGAACCTTTCCTTCCATATATTCTAGAAGCGCTCCGCCACCAGTACTCACATAACTCACATCTTCCGACATACCAAATTTGCTGACCGCTGCAGCCGAATCCCCACCACCGATTAAGGAAAATGCGCCGTTTTTAGTTGCTTCCACCACAGCATCAGCCACAGCTTTAGTACCCTTAGCAAAGGTATCAAACTCAAAAACTCCCATCGGACCGTTCCAAAGTACCGTTTTTGACTCCTTGATAATCGATGCAAAATTTGCGGCAGACTCCTTACCAATATCCAGACCTTGAAGATCTGCCGGAATCTGATCATTTGGACCATCATATACATTTGCATCGTTAGAAAATGCATCAGCGATCTGTGCATCTGTCGGAATCACCAGATTCACGCCTTTTTCTTTCGCTTTCTTAACTAACTCATTAGCAAGATCAAGTTTATCCATTTCTACCAAGGACTGTCCTATTTCACCTCCTCTGGCCTTGATAAAAGTATATGCCATTCCGCCACCGATCAACAAGTTGTCAACTTTATCCAATAAAGCCTCAATCAATTGAATTTTATCGGAAACTTTGGCTCCCCCCATAATCGCTGTAAAAGGTCGAACTGGATTATTTAAAACTTTCTCGGCATTCCCAACTTCAGCCGCCATTAAATAGCCGCTATATTTAGCTCCGGAAAAAAATTGTGCAATGACTGCAGTTGAGGCATGCGCTCTGTGTGCCGTACCAAAAGCGTCATTTACATAAACATTACCTAGCTTTGCCAGCTTTTCAGCAAATCCAACATCACCTTTTTCTTCCTCTTTATAAAAACGAAGGTTTTCAAGCAACAGAACTTGACCAGCTTGCAGATTTGCTGCTTTTTCTACTGCTTCTTGGCCAATGCAATCATTGGCAAATTGCACATCGGTACCCAATACTTTCGCCAGATGTGAAACGATATGCTTTAATGAATACTTATCAGTAGGACCATCTTTTGGTCTTCCTAAATGGGACATCAATATTACGCTTCCACCGTCGTTCAAAATTTTCTTTATTGTTGGGGCTGCTCCCTGAATACGGTTATCATCCGTAATATTGAAATTTTCGTCCAAAGGAACGTTGAAATCTACGCGTATCAGGGCTTTTTTGCCTGCAAAATTTAAATCGTCTACTGTTTTCATCATGTAACTTTAATGTTTTTGGATTTGCCGTTTGCCAAACGAACAGCTAAATATATAAAAAGGCATTTATTTTTACTAGAATAAATGCCTTTTTATCGAATTAAATTATCCTTAATGAATCTCAACCGAATAAGGAAGTCTCGCTTGAACGCCACTTTGTTCCGTGGCCTTTCGCATCAGGTCAAAATACCGATAATATTCTCCCATCTGCTCTTTTGCTATCCAGACTTGGACTTTTTCTTTCGAATTGTTCAATATAGCCGTAAATGGATCTTCTTTTTCAGGGTATTGGGATACTTTATATTTGCTTAATTTTGCCTTTTGGGCAGCAGCCCGGATAGCCGCATCCACGCCCCCCAGGCGGTCAACCAATTTATTGTTCAACCCTTGCGTTCCAGTCCAGACCCTTCCCTGACCAATACTATCCACATCAGCAATCGACAGCTTACGTCCATCAGAGACAACTTTAGTAAAAGTAGAATATACCTTATCTACCTCCTTTTGAATGATATCACGCTCCTCAGCAGTCAGCGGACGGTCAAAGGTGGTCATCAGGTCGGCAAACTTGCCTGTTTTCACACCATCATAATGTACCCCAATCTTATTGTTCATCAGATTCTGGAAATTTGGGATTACCCCAAATACCCCTATTGATCCAGTTATCGTGGTTGGTTCTGCGAATATTGAATCTGCAGCAGCTGAGATATAATAACCACCGGACGCAGCCACATCCCCCATCGACACGATCACTGGTTTTACCTTTTTCGTCAGGATCACTTCACGCCAGATAATGTCCGATGCGAGGGCTGAACCTCCCGGTGAATTAACACGCAGCACAACCGCCTTCACCCCATCATCTTCCCGAAGTTTTCGGAGCTCTCTGGAGAACTTATCTCCACCGATCTCCCCAGGACGTGCCCCCTCCCCATCAACAATTTCTCCCACAGCATAAAGAACAGCAACCTCTGCACCGCTGGCATCATCTTTTAGCTTTTTATTATAATCTAACAAAGAGACAAAAGAAATCTCATCTTTTTCAGCAATTTTTAATCGTTTCCTCAAATCAGACAATAACTCATCTTTATAGATTTTGGCATCAGCCAGCTTATAATGTACAGCGTCATCAGCATTTCTGACCCGGTAGTCATTCGCAATGGCACGCAACGAGTCCGCTGCGATCTTCCGGCTAACCGAAATATCCTCAATGAAAGTATCATAAATACTGCCCAGATAAGATGTTACCTGAAGACGGTTTGGATCACTCATTTGGTTTAGGAAAAAGGGCTCTACCGCACTTTTAAATGTCCCAACCTTAACAATCTGCATCTCTACACCCACCTTGTCCAATAGATCTTTGTAGAACATCGTAGAGCTCGCAAGACCTCTAAAATCGATCGTACCCTGAGGATTAACATATACCTTATCCGCAATACTCGCGATATAATAGGATTTTTGATTATAGCCCGAATTGTATGCTACCACAAATTTTCCAGTTTTTTTAAATGCTTGCAGTTCCTCACGGACTTCTTTCAAACTTGCAAAACCAGTACCGATACTGCCTGCATCGATATAGATACCCTTGATATTTCCATCTGTCGCAGCATATCTGATCCGAGCTATAATATCATCTAGCCCAATATTTTTTGTCGAATATCCCGGAAGATTCAGGCTTCCCAAAGGATTATTCTCACTACGTTCAGTGATATCATAATCGAAAGACAGGTATAACACCGAATTGCTCTTGACCACAACCTCCTGATCGGAAGATGCTGAGCTGATAATTGCTCCGATGATTCCCATAAAAATAATAAATAGCACCACAAAAGAAATAACAATCCCTGTGATGGTAGCCAATACATACTTAAAAAATGATTTCATATTTTATAATTAAATCCGATGATCTGTTCATGTTTATAGATGGAACAATCTATTTTACACTAAAGGTAATGCAATATTTTTTATTCACACAGTACTTTATTTCATCTATACTTATTTTTTATCTGATTTTCTCAGCTAAGGCAACCTAATCAACTATTCGCATGCTTCCATTCCATTAAAATGATTTTTTGATCAGGGGAATTCATTAAAACCTTAATTTAGCAATATGAATGAAATTTTTATATTGTTAGGCACCAATCTCGGAGATCGTTTACAACAGCTTTTGCAAGCAAGACAACATATTGAAACGGCCATTGGAACGATTGTTAAAGCCTCTTCAATCTATGAGACAGCTGCTTGGGGAGTTGAAGATCAGCCCGCATTTCTGAATCAGGTTATTTTGGTACATTCTTCTTTGTCTGCAATTGATTGTTTGCAATCCACACAGCATATTGAACTGGAATTAGGGAGAGTCCGAAAAAAAAAATGGGGTGAAAGAGTGATTGATATTGACATCTTATATTTCAACGAAGATATCATTGATCTTCCAAACCTCAACATCCCGCATCCCTTTATTTCAGAAAGAAGATTTACCCTAGAACCGCTCGCTGAAATCGCCCCTGGTTATGTACATCCGGTTTTCAAAAAAAATAACGTATATTTATTAAATAATTGCAGTGACGAATTACCGGTAAAGAAAATTAGCGACGATGAACCATATCGACATTGATTTGATCAGGCAAAACATGTTTGACAATTCAGAATTAATCAAACAATTCGTATCCATGTACCTTATTCAGACCCCCGTTGATCTTGACAATTTACGGAGTGCACTGATCCAAGGCGATCTTCAAAAAATTGCTGATGCCGCCCACCACATCAAACCGACGATGGATTACATTGGTGCTTTTCATTTGAAAGACAAATTTGAAGAATTAGAGACAAATGCAAAAAATCAGGAATCCCTTGAAGGCCTGAGAGCAACATTCGATGTATTGGATGTCGAAATGAAAGAATTGCTTTTTGAGTTGGAACAATATGAGAAAACGATCTGATTAGATCGTTTTTTTATTAAAATGAAATGCCGACAATATAAAATACAAGAGAAGAATAAGCGGCAATGCCATAAACTGTCCAAGGATAAACAAGATTACCGTCAATATCAAAAATATAAAACGAAATTTATTGGTCTTCCAGTCCATGGAGTTAAATTTCATTGAAAACAGCCTAATTTCACTCACCAATAGAAAACTCGTCAATAACACACTACCGATCAAAAAATAGGGGTTTAAAATAACGTTAGGATACTTGTCCGCGATATAAGGTAAGGAGAGTACATAAAAAGTATTCATTGGTGTGTTTAATCCAATAAAATCTGAAGTTTGCCGTTCATCCAGGTTAAATTTGGCCAAGCGCAAGGCTGAAAATACAGTTACTATGTAACCTAAATAAGGTAATGGCGACCCTTCGGGAAACACCTTGAGCAACAGGGTAAACATCAGTGTACCTGGAAGAAATCCAAAACTCACCATATCCGCCAAGGAGTCCAGTTCTTTACCGATGAGAGATTTGACATGAAGGAGTCTGGCGACCATACCATCAAAGAAATCAAATATTCCTGAAGCGAGCACACATATGGTTACCGCTTTAATATTGCCATCCAAGGCCATCAGTACAGCGATACAGCCACTGAAGAGGTTTAGGCAAGTCAGCAAATTTGGAATATGTTTTTTCATCAATGATCTATTTTCTATAAAAAAAGCCATCATTCTATTAAAAATGATGGCTAAAATATCAAAATTTGATGGGATTATCCATTCATACTGATCAAAAATTCTTCATTTGATTTAGTACCACGCATTTGAGCTTGTAAAAACTCCATTGCTTCGGTAGAATTCATGTCCGACAAGTGGTTGCGGAGCACCCAAATACGCTGTAAAGAATCTTTGTCGGTCAATAGATCATCACGACGTGTGCTGGATGCTGTAATGTCAATCGCAGGGAAAATACGTTTGTTGGCCAACTTACGATCTAATTGTAGTTCCATGTTACCAGTTCCTTTGAATTCTTCAAAGATCACTTCATCCATTTTTGACCCTGTATCTGTCAACGCTGTAGCCAGAATAGTTAAAGAACCACCATTTTCAATATTCCGGGCAGCACCAAAGAAGCGTTTTGGTTTATGCAATGCATTTGCATCCACACCACCAGATAAAATCTTGCCTGATGCAGGGGCCACAGTATTGTAAGCGCGGGCCAAACGTGTGATTGAATCTAATAAAATTACCACATCATGACCGCATTCTACCATACGTTTTGCCTTCTCAAGTACGATATTGGCAATCTTCACATGACGGTCAGCAGGTTCATCAAATGTAGATGAAACAACCTCAGCGCGAACACTTCTGGCCATATCAGTAACCTCCTCTGGACGCTCATCGATCAATAAGATAATCAAATATACTTCAGGATGGTTTTTAGCTATCGCATTGGCAACTTCTTTCAACAAATTTGTTTTACCAGTTTTTGGCTGTGCAACAATTAACCCACGTTGACCCTTACCAATGGGCGTAAACAGATCCATGATCCGAGTGGAGTAATTTCCCACACCCATATCAAGATTTAAACGCTCATCCGGAAATAAAGGTGTCAGATAATCAAATGGTACACGATCACGTACCTCTGCTGGGTTTTGTCCATTAATGGCTTCTACGCGCACCAATGGAAAATATTTCTCACCTTCTTTAGGAGGACGGATACAACCGCGTACGGTGTCACCTGTTTTTAAACCAAATAATTTGATCTGAGATTGTGATACATAAATATCATCTGGAGATGTCAAATAGTTGTAGTCTGAAGAACGTAAGAAACCATAACCGTCAGGCATGATTTCCAATACCCCCTCATTAACGATGACATTGTCAAAATCTGTGCTCGAAGAGGTATTTTCTACTTTAGGTGCTTGAGGTGCTTTTTCAGCTTGAGCACCATTATCTGTGGTTGCTGAGCTTTCTGCCGCAGCAGCATTTTCATCATTTTCTACAGTTTCACGTTTTCTTACTGTGACAGGTTCCGCAGTTTTTACTGTTCTTACCCGTTTACGAGTGCGTTCACCATGTTCTTGCGTATCTTCCTCCACTTTAGCGGCTTTCTCAGCAGGCGCTGAAGCTGCTTCCTCTTCCCCACCAGTATTGCTAATTCTTTCAATTAATTCTTGCTTACGCAACTTATCAGCATCTGCGATACCGATCAACTTAGCAATCTCGCGCAATTCTGATACGAGTTTAGCGTTTAATTCGTTAATATCCATTAATGTGTTGTGTATGATTTTTTGGATTTTCTTTTTTGAGCTTTATTCTGATTATACACTTAAGCTAGTTTCCTTGATCAAGTGACATAAAGAACTTAATGATTTCTTTTAAACCCGAAGTGGATTAAATATTGAGAACCTAGACAAAGAAAAAAACAAATTTTGTTATTTCAAAATATTTCAAAAAAAATATTTACTATTGTAGCTAGTAAAACGATTTAACTACATTTTTAGGTTGAATTTTATATTTTTTTTCATAAGTTCGTACCTTTCAAATTTAAAGATTTTAGATCCCTTATATGGAACAGCAACAAACTAAAACCAATTACCCCGCACTCTACACACTGATTATTGTGTTTTTCTTTTGGGGTTTCATTGCAGCAGGAAACAGCGTCTTTATACCGTTCTGCAAAAATTACTTTCATCTCGATCAGTTTCAATCTCAGCTTATAGACTTTGCTTTTTATACGGCATATTACATCGGCGCATTGTTATTGTTTATTTTCAGCTCAATCGGCGGAAAAGATCTGGTGGGAAAATGGGGTTACAAAAAAAGTATCGTGTATGGCCTACTTTTCTCTGCATTGGGAGCTGCTGCAATGATCGTGGCAGTAGAAGTCAACCTATATGTAGGTATGCTGCTTGGACTATTTGTTGTTGCACTTGGTTTCTCGCTCCAACAGACTGCTGCTAATCCGTTTGCTGTTTTATTGGGAGATCCAAAAACTGGTGCTTCTCGTGTTAACCTTGGAGGGGGAATCAATTCTTTTGGAACAACGATAGGCCCACTGGTTATTGGGTTTTCTTTATTTGGAACATTTGAACCAATTTCTGATTCTGAAATTGCCAACCTACCATTAAATAAAGTGGTATACCTTTACGTTGGTGTCGGTCTTTTGTTTCTTTTAGCTGCAACCCTATTCAATTTCAGCAAGAAAGTGCCTGCCGGAATTAGTGACGAACCGATGGAAAAAGCAAACAAGGCATTACGGACATTGATCATCATGACCATTCTATTGTTCGGTATGTTTACTCCGGTATTCTTAAGTTATAAAAGTGATTTAGCACTTCATATTGAACAATTACACAAACAAGTTTCCGGCTTGACAGACCAAGTACAGATCGAGCAGCTAAAACTGCATATTAAAGAGGTTGCAAAACCACTGGAAACCCAACGTATGATGTGGTTGGCTGGAGCACTTGTGGTGGTTATCGGAGGATTGTTGTTTTCGAATAGAAGCGCTCAAAAAAATCCTGAGGGCTGGGGAGCAATGAAATACCCACAATTAGCCTTAGGAATGCTTGCTTTATTTATCTATGTAGGTATCGAAGTGGCCATTGGTAGTAATTTGGGGGAACTGTTAACATTGAAAGAATTTGGTAACCTTCAATCTTCACAGATTACACCTTATGTATCCATGTACTGGGGCAGTATGATGATCGGCCGTTGGGCTGGTGCCATTACTGCATTCAACCTAAGTAAATCCACTAAAAACGGATTATTGATTATCGTTCCTTTGATTGCTTTCTCAATCATTATTGGCGTAAATACCCTTGCTGGATTTGAAATGTCTCATCTATATTACTATGTCGTTTGTATTATCCTTCAGATCATAGCATTCTACTTAAGCAAAGAAAAACCAGCACGCACGTTAATCATTTTTGGATTATTTGGCATCATTGCCATGTTGATCGGTTTATTTTCCTCTGGGACAATCGCTATTTATGCGTTCTTATCCGGTGGACTTGCTTGTTCGATCATGTGGTCATCTATCTTCAGCTTATCAATTGTTGGTTTAGGAAAATATACTGCACAAGGATCTGCTTTCTTAGTGATGATGATTCTTGGTGGTGGTGTACTTCCTCCTATTCAAGGAAAACTTGCCGATATCATCGGAATACACAATTCTTATATCTTGCCTTTGATTGGTTTTTGTTATGTTGTTTTCTTTGCTGTATTCGTCAAAGGAATACTTACCAAACAAGGTATCAATATTGATGAAATAGAAGCAGAAGGTAGTCATTAACACCATCAACTAATTGTAAATAGTACACTATTTAAACAATTTTATTACACATTTAAAAAACCGGCTTAACACTAGTGTTAAGCCGGTTTTTTATTATTATATGGAAGGACAAAAAATTTATTTTTTCAAAAATGCACCTATAAATTGTGATATTTAAAATTAAAAAATGTATTTTCGGGGAATTGATCAATGAATTGATTACTCATTTTATAACGATAAACACAATTAAAACTACTCAATAATGATAATCATTGCTGACGGGGGATCGACAAAAACAAACTGGTGTTTGTTAGATGATTCAAATAAAAAAATCTACTTCAACACAGAGGGGTACAACCCTTATTTTGTTGATAGTGAATACATTGTAAACTCCCTAAAAAAAGGACTACCACATGATTTACCCTTTGATAAAATCTCAGAAGTAAATTATTATGGTGCTGGGGTACATAACAAGGAAAAAGCGCAAATCGTTGTTGACGCCTTACAACAAGTATTCACTACTGCACAAGTTGAAGTAGGGCACGATCTTCTTGCTGCTGCAAGGGCATTATTAGGATCTCAAGCTGGATTTGCAGCAATTTTAGGTACAGGAACTAACTCTTGTCTCTATGATGGTAAAGAAATCACCTTAAACATTGATTCTGGAGCTTACATTTTAGGTGACGAAGGATCTGGCAGTTACATTGGTAAGAAATTACTTGCGGATTATGTACGCAATTTAATGCCCAAAGATGTAAAAGAGATGTTTTGGAACACATATAAAATGACAAAAGATGAGATCATGGACGCAGTTTATACCAAGCCAATGCCAAATCGTTTCTGTGCAAGCTTTAGTAAATTCGTATATGATAACAATGTCAATATTGAATATACACGTAACATTGTCGATGAAGCATTTGAAGCTTTCTTCAAAAATCTAGTCAGCAAATACCCAAATTATCAAAGCTATACGTTCAACTGTATTGGTTCTGTGGGCTATAATTTTAGAAATGTATTGTCAGAAAAAGCCGAGCAGTATGGCATGAAAGTCGGTAAGATTTTACGCTCTCCTATCGATGACTTGGTGCAATTCCATATTGACAGGGCTACAACTGCCGCTAAATAAAAGTAATCTTTAATAGACTAAAAAAGGTATCCTGCAACAGTTGGATACCTTTTTTGTGCCATATCCAACCCATTACCCGAATAGTTTCCAGCTCAATTACACAACCTAACATGAACTTCCAATAAACTTATTTACAATAAGTTTAGGATATTGTAATAATTTCATAACAGGAATTTCATTGATACAAAATAAAAGTATCCGTTTTTTGTAAAAGAAGATGCACAGATTATTCTGGTGAAACCATCAAGAGTTTAAATAAGCTCAAAACGAAAAAATAAAATACCGCTCAGGATAGCTTCATTTTCAATAAAAGACAAATTTATAACGATGAAAAGAAGCCTTGATATACTTGTACTCTCAGACCTCCATCTAGGTACTTACGGCAGCAGAGCCAAAGAACTTTTACTTTATCTGGAATCCGTTTCACCAAAGATACTGATCCTCAATGGTGATATAGTCGATATTTGGCAATTCAAGAAAAGCTACTTCCCACAAGAACACTTAAAGGTCATCAAGAAGATCATTGATATGAGTTCCTCCGGTACCGAAGTGCACTATATCACCGGTAACCATGATGAAATGTTACGTAAGTTTACTGATCTTAAGCTGGGCAATATCAAGCTCAGCAACAAGTTGCTTCTCTCACTCAACCATCAAAAAGTATGGATATTCCATGGTGATGTATTTGATGCTTCCATTCATCACTCCAAATGGCTCGCAAAGCTCGGTGGATGGGGGTACGACAAATTGATTCAGCTCAATAACATCATCAATTATTGCCTAGATAAATTGGGTAAAGAGAAATATTCCCTATCAAAAAAGATCAAAAGTTCTGTAAAAAAAGCTGTTAAATATATATCAGACTTTGAACAGACAGCAACAGAACTGGCCATTGAAAAGAACTATGATTTTGTCATCTGTGGACATATTCACCAACCTCAAATAAAAGAAGTAATTACCAGAAAGGGAACATGTACTTATATGAATTCAGGCGATTGGATTGAAAACCTCAGTAGTCTGGAGTATAAGAATGGAGAATGGAAATTGTTCTATTTTGAAGAAAATAAAGAACAGATTCTCAAGAACAAAATCATCGATATGCCGCTTTTTAGTCTTGAAGATTTAAAAAAGATTGTCATCTCATCTTAAACTCCAAAACAGTGACCAGCTAAAAAATAAAAAGCCGAGTTAACTCGGCTTTTTATTTACAATTCAATTGTCTCTCCGATTTTTGGAAGAGAAAGCGAAACGTCTGTGTTCTGAAATTTATCAAGTGCCAGCTGTTTATCAATTTTAATCGGTGGGAATGAATCATAATGAATGCCCACAACACGGTCGCAATTGATAAATTCTGCGGCCTTGATAGCATCATCCACATCCATTGTATAATAGCCACCGATAGGTAAAAATGCCCAGTCCAAGCCGATGTCAGCCAGTAATTTCATTTCCATTGTCAATGCTGTGTCGCCGGCAAAATAGATCTTTTTTCCTTTGACATTAAACACAAATCCCACTGGTAATCCGCCATATTGGCCATCGGGCGTACTATTTGTATGGACCGCATAGACCATTTTGACAGACCCAAAAGGTAATTGTACCGTACCTCCTAAATTAAACTCGATCACCTTGTCTTCAGGAACGCCCTGTTTTCTAACCCATTCCGCAGTTTCAACAATAGCCAATACAGTAGCACCACTATTCTTTTGAACTGTGGCCATATCAGCTACATGATCCTGATGACCATGGCTCAGAAAAATATAATCCGGTTTAATCGTGTTTACATCAATGTCCTTGGCCAATGGATTATAGGTAACGAATGGGTCCAGCAGCACTTTAATTCCATCAAAATCAAACTCGACGCAGGATTGTCCGTAATAAGTTGCTTTCATTTTTGTATGTTTATTGATTAAATAGCCCGCCTAATCCACCCAACATATCTTTACTGGCAGCCTGCATTTCGGCTTGACTGATATTTTCTGCTTGGGATATAGCTTTATTTAACGCCACGACCATTAGTTCCTCCAATTCTTCCTTATCTGCATTAGACAAAAAAACAGGATCTATCGTAATCTCCTTAATTTCTTTATTGGCTGTTGCCACTACTCGGATCAATCCTCCCTCCACTTCTCCAGATACTGAAATTGAATCTAACCTTTTTTTGATCTCTTCCGCTTTTTGTTGCGCTTGAAATAATTTGTCAAACATATTTATACCATTTATTTTATGCCAATTTACAAAAATCCACGAATACCTACTATTGCTAATTTACTTTCGCTAATGCTACCCTTTTTGTATTTTTGCAGCATGCAAAGCAATCAAGAAAAATTAGTTGCCCACTATGTTGAACTGCTGGGTCTAAATTCCCGGTCTGTTTCGTCGGAAATTTACGATAAATTAATCTCCATACAAGCCGAACTCATCAGTATTGAAGATGTGATCACTTATATCTCCAAAATTGGGCAGGTGCTAAATACCGAGGACAGCGATGTGGCAGATAAGACTGCCGAGCTGATCGAAAAAATTGAAGATGAAACCAATATTTTGATCCACAAGCTTAAATTCATTTCTAGTACCGATCGGCCCAAAGTGCTGGCTTTGGATCAGGTTCATCCCCTCAAAATCAATGATTCACCTTTCCTTCAGGAATCTATTAAAATTGCTGGTGGAATACCTGTCCTGGATGGTGGAGAAGCCGATAAGATTATCCTTATAGATTCTAGTGCTGATGCATTTACCACTGTTCCCCGATTGCTGGATCATCCAGCTATTGCTTCATCTAAAGCAATTGAACTCGATCAGATATTTATCATGACAAAACCGCAGTTCTCCCATATTCCAGGATACGACTATTTAACCGAACTGGAATCCTTGGCAGAAATTTTTCAACCTAAATATTTTGTTTATGGACATGAGGGGAATGATTGGCTACAATTTCAATTAAAATAAACCGGTCCAAAAACACCATTGAACAACGTTTTCAATAAAAAAACTGCTTTAACAGTGAATTAAAGCAGTTTTTAATGGCTATCCTAAAGAAGATAAATACCAAGAATATGTTTAATTTTCTTTAGTTATATCTTCTTCGCAAGACCTCGTATAATTTCTCCACTGTATGAGGTTTATCCGCCCATTTATTTTTGACAGCATAATTCGTCTGCAGGAACGCATCAGCCTCGGCATAGCTACTAAACCTGTTCAATAGCTCTACCGCTTCACTATAGGCCAGACTATAGCCGTTAAACAAATCCTTGATAAATAAAAGTTTATCATTCAGGCTGATACCCGTTTTAATATCCGTTAGCTTCTCAGCACTACCAGGTTGGTTCACTTGATATACCCTATTTTGTACTCCAGCCTGCTTCTGCTGAGAAATAATCTCATTCAATGTCAACGGTCTTGAAGGAGTCTCTTCCACCACCGTATTGACCTCTTCCTGAATGACATTCCGCTCTGGTTCCTCAATAACCACCTCCTTTGGTTCTTCTACCACTTCTGTCACCACTGCTCTCACATGATCTGTTTCATCCACTATTGGTTCTTCAGTTTTATCCAGTGCCGGGCTTTCGTTTTCACTGTCAACACGAAGTTCATTGATCGATTTATCCTCTTCATCTGCGACATCTTCAGCTACAAAAGACCTAGCTTGAGTAGGTTCTTTATCCACAGTTATTTCACTTCGGACTTCCTCATCCTGCACGGGCTCTTCTTGCTTTAGGAAAACATCACTTTGTACTTCTTCCTGTGTGTTTTGGGGCTGTGATGAAGACCTTATGGCAGATGGCGGTGTAAAGTAATCATTAAACGCGATCTTCTTACTTTCCATTGCCGTAGGACGCAATCCAAGGGCAGATTTCTCATCTTGCAGTATCACACTTGTTTTCAGTAAAGTTGCATAAGCCGCCAAGGATTGTGCTTTTGCTTCCAATGTAACTAATTCATTAACTTCAGACAGGTTATGCTGTTCTGACAAGGACAAATACTGTGCATTCAAATCCTGTAATAAATCTCCGATCTTATTAAAAATTTCCTCTTTAGTACCCATAATTATATTTGAAATCACCTGTTAATCGTTTATAATATCCATGCATTGAACTGATCTAAAAGTGGAAAACTCAATCCTTTGATTTATAAATATTTGGATTTATGCTCCCTTTTTTGCTAATCAAATTTAATATTTAATTCTGATATTAGCATTGTCAAAAACAGAATATGGGAAGTCAATACACAAATAACACCTTATTTGTTGACTACCCGATAAAATTAATTTAATCAAATGCTTTTTTCCGAACATAATTTGGCATTGAGACCCGCTCAATATGGAAGTATTGAAATCATCTGTGGCTCCATGTTCTCCGGTAAAACGGAAGAATTAATCCGTAGGTTAAAGCGGGCACAATATGCTCGTCTCCATGTCGAAATTTTTAAACCTGCTGTTGACAAACGATATGATGAGAAATTGGTTGTTTCCCACGACAGTAATAGTATTCCCTCCACACCGGTGGAGCATTCTTCATCCATACTATTATTGAGCTCAGCAACCCAGGTTGTGGGCATTGACGAAGCTCAATTTTTTGATGACGGTTTGACAGAGGTATGTGTCAAATTGGCAAACAGTGGTATTCGCGTTATTGTAGCCGGATTGGATATGGATTATAAAGGTCAGCCTTTCGGCCCTATTCCAAACTTGATGGCTATCGCTGAGCATGTCACCAAAGTGCATGCTGTATGTATGCAATGTGGGGCACCTGCAAACTATTCTTATAGGCTTACAAATGATACTGAGAAGGTTCTTCTGGGTGAGAAGGAAGCTTATGAACCACGTTGTAGACAATGTTATTATCATATTCTTCCATAGAAAAAACAGCAAATTCCTAACAACTTTTCAAGTAAAATAAGAGCTATCAGCAAAGATTTTTCAGTAAAGATCTGCCAATCTTGTTCCTGATTCAATTTGGCATAAGATTTGAAATATACCTCCTAAATAAGAAGATTAGCGCTTTTAGTAGCGACAAAATACTTTTCATAATTTAGGTTTATAATTGGTTAGTTTACACCTCCTTGCCCATCAAGGAGGTGTTTTTTTATACACAAAACGCAGCCCTTCATTGCAAAAAGGCTGCGTTTAGAACATATGAGGATATCTTAAATCCTATTATGGTTGTACACTATAATTGATCACCTTGCGTCCGATATTACCAGTTTGGTCCATCCCCTCCACAATGACTTTGTAGTTGCCATTGCCATCGGCATTATAGAAATTGATGGCTGCCTCTCCAGTCTCACTAACCGTGACTTTCGGATTCCAATATATCGTTGTCCTTAAATCGTTGACAGCCTTTTTCTCAGCCGTATCATATTTTGGCTGATAGAATTTACGTTCCTTCACATAGCCCAATGGATACATGTCAATAACATTCGATTTTGGCAAGAGTTTCTCAATTTCACTTAGGGCCATCCGAGGCTTCTTGGCTTCCACTTTTTTAGTATAGATCGATACGACACCATTATTCTGATACATTCTGGAAACCGTCCCTAATTCATCCCGCAAGAAGATCTCGATTCCTTCAATATCCGCAACATTGATGCTATTCAATCCAGGTTCATCAATGGCCATACCATTCAGGAAAAACTGAACCGGGGTACGTCCCCCTGCATTATAATCCCGCGAAACATAATATTTTAAAGTCTGTGGGTCATAAGTAATACCTGTCAGGACAGTCTGAAGACACATCGTCAACACGGTACAGCCAGTCAACCGATCTGGTTCGATACGATGTTCGGGCATTGACAGTCCTGAAATAGCAGGAAAGTCCTTATTGGTGATTACTTTTTTCTGTACGCCGGTTACCTCTACCTCATCCAGCAAAATAGACTTCCGGTATTCCTTACGGCTATTATTCAGATAAGGAGCAAAAGCTTGGTCAATATTAGGGACAAAATTACTCTTATAACCATTATTTTTATCAATTTCAGGGTAATAACTTTGGTCCATATTGATCACAAGACTACGATAATTATCATTTGATCTCGCATTCACGGTTACTTTTGAAGAATCCGGGAATACCAGATCTTTAAAAGCAAAACGTCCATTCTGATCCGTATAAACATCTTTTTTAATATTGCGGGAAGGAACCGTCAACAATAATCCACCATTTGGATAAGGACGCCCTGTATTCATTCGGAGAATCCCCGAAAGTTCAATACCCTGTTCTGGAAGGAAATTGATCTTTGGCAACTTTTCAGCAATCAATGCGGGATAGTCAAAACGGCGATACCCCTGGGTCATGAGCAGCGCATCCAAAGCTTTCTCTCTGTCCGGGTTTTTCTCATCAAAGTAGCTGTTTGGATTTTCCACATTTCCTTTCAGATCAGATGTCAGCAAAAAATTGCTGACAATAGAAAGATCGGCCTGGTCATTATACGGGACTTTAGACTCATCAATTACGGCAACCGAATAATTCCCGGGATATTTCTGACCATTATTGTCAACAGCCAGCTTTAAACTGACTGAATCTTTTGCTTTATAGTTTTCCTTATCACTTGTTACCTGGATGTTCAGCAATTTCTCGCTTTGAACAAATGCCAAACGCTCGCTCACGGGTTTTCCGTCTGGTGTCAATAAAGTTACCTGAACAACACCATTTGGTAAACGTTCTTTCGGAATGTTGATCAATGCAGATGACGATTTCAGGTTTACCTGAGCTGCAAAACACAGGTGCCCATTGGATTGTACCAGAACGTAATACGACTGTCCCTGATTTTTCGTAAAGTTCTCCTCACTGGTTACCACGGCGAATTCGGCATTTGTTGTATCTTGTTTAACAAATACTACATTTGTCTTGTCATTCACGACAGCAGGCAGTTTATATTTCCGTTCCTGCCCATTACCAAATTTTATCACGGCCTCATAGTTTTCTCCCGCCATAGGCATTAAAGAGAAATAGCCCATCCCAAGCCCAAAGTCCGAAAATTCTGCAACTGATTTACCTTTGGAGTCTACGATTGTACCCTTTACTTTCAAGCTTTTACCGTCAGATCCTACCGCTTTAAAGGCGACTTTTTTTGCCAGTCCTGCAATTAAATCACCACCTTCTGGGAAAAATTGTACATCAGCATCCCACAAAGCATTCTTCAACAGAAAAGAGCTTGACAAAGGTTTTTCGTCCTTACTTTCCTGTACACTCACTTTTAATTGACCTTTCTCCAGATTGGCTTTTTCCTTTGCCGATAGGCTAATGGTCACTTTTCCCATCGCATCCGTTTCAGACTTCCCCTTATCTAAGGTTTCCCATCCAGATACAAATTCCCAGTTGACCTTCGAATTGATCAGGGGTTTACCCGTGCGGTCCCTGAATTGTATGACCGCCTGACTTTTATTCCCATTGAGATTATTTTGAAACTCAATATTTGTAATCATTTTTTTATTGATCACATCACCGATCGGGACGATCTTATTGAAGAAATAGGAGGCGTCAAAATTGGCCATCCATTTCGTATAGGCTCTAAATCGATAGTTATCCTGCGACATAAACTGTGGGTCAAGTACCATCTGCCCATTACCGACACCCTTTTCCAGCGGGATTCTAAAGGTCTGTATCAGTGAGTCCCGGCTATTCAGTACTTCAACATAAGCAACCTTGCTCGGCTCATATTCAGCAAGATTACGCGATAAATAAGTAGAAAACCATAATGTATCACCTACGGCATAATAAGGTTTATCAAAATGCAGGTGTAGTTTTTCAACAGGATAGACTTCAAAATATTTCTGAACTCGTTCTACGATCGTATTAACAGGTAAAGTAGGGGTAGTCTGTGCATATGTAGACCCTATTCCTAATATTCCTATCGATAAAGTCAATAGTTTTATGTGCTTCATGAAAGTCTTAGAATTTAAAAGAATAGCTAAATATATTCAATTTTAAGCAAAGACCAATCCTGTCTGGTGATTTTTAACATTTATTATCCCCCGTGAACTGGGATTCCTTAAATTCACTAAAGCAATGGAGCCAATAGTCTACAGATCGAATCCACTCCCCTTTTCCATTTGCTTCTCTGCATCCATTTACGCATTGTGATCAGGTCGGAAGCTTCAATATCTTCCAGAAATTGTGCGCTAAGGCGCTCACAGAGTTCTTTATCGGATACGATACCCGATATTTCAAAATTGATATAAAAACTTCTTATATCCAGATTAGTGGTCCCGATATAGGCCAGTTTCCCATCGATACAGATCGTTTTGGCATGAAGAAATCCTTTTGTGTATAGGTATACATTTACTCCCCGTTCGAGCAAGGGTTTTATAAAAGAAAAAGAAGCATGCTGTACAAAAAATGAATCCGATTGGGCCGGTAACATCAGGTCTACCCGTACCCCGGACGAAACAGCCAACATCAATGCTGTGGTCAACTGATCACTGGGTATAAAGTAAGGCGTACATAATTGCACATATTCCTTCGCTTCATTGATACCAGCAATAATAGCTTCCATATTGAAAGGAGCCGGTGAGCCCGGATCACTTGCGGTAAATCCTACTCCACTAGCATCTTCCTCGGAAATGGGGAACCTGTTCAGATACCCACGTCCCAATTCAAAGGGCTCCGCATCAGTCTGGTTCCAGCTATTCCAAAATTGGATTTGTAGGGTATTCACCGCTGCACCTACAATCATCATGGCTGTATCGCGCCAGTAAATCTCATTTTTCCCATTATTGATATACCGGTCTGAAATATTGATCCCCCCCACAAAACCGATGGAACCATCTATGACAGCAATCTTTCGGTGGTTTCTATAATTGCTGTTCGCCAGTGAAGTAAAGGTGACTGGAAGAAATGCTTGAAACGGAAAGTCGGGTTTATGTTTATAAAGATATTTTATCACATCAGGGGCCCCAAAGCTATCCAATATTAATCGTACCGAAACACCTGATTTGGCTTTATCTTCCAAAATATGCAATATCTCTCTCCCTATTTCATCCATTTCCCAGATATAATATTCCATATGAATGGAATGCTTTGCAGCTTTTAATTTTTCAATGAAAACAGGAAACTTTTCCTCCCCATTAATAAATAGCGATACCTCATTATTTAAGGAAAATGTGGATATTTTTTGATTTTTAAGATAACGATACACCATTGCCAGACTTCCTATGCGTTCATTCAGTGTATCGATATGTTCTTCCATGATTTCCGATTCCTTACGCCAGGCATCAAGGAGCTTTTTAGATTGCTCACGATACATCCGTTTCATCCGTTTCACTTTCTTAAACTTCTGTCCAAAGAAATAGTAGATGAGCAGGCCTATCACCGGTAAAAACACGATCACCATGATCCAGGCGATAGTTTTAGCCGGGTTACGGTTTTCAATGAGAATCGTTCCAATAACACCAATATATAAGACGAGTAAAGGAACCCAATAATATTGCAATGCAATTTTTAAAATATGATGAAGTACCTCCATATCATGCGTTCGGTTTGATACCAAATATAATACTTCGCCCTGACAAATTGTTTGATCAGGCACAGTTTATCGCACCATCGATATGGATAAGTGGGCTCAAATAAGGAATATCTAGATTTGCTCCACGGAGTATAAACCAGACCCCCAATAGAAAATATAGAAAGGGGATCCATTTAGAAAACCTGATCTTGAAAGATCTGGAAAAATTGCCGAGAAAGGAAAATAAAAATAACAAGGGAATGGTCCCCAGGCCAAAGCATAGCATAAATAAAAAACTCTGTTGTGGGCTCGCTGCGTTCATGGAGGACATGAGTGCCATATACACCATACCGCAAGGTAGTAAACCATTTAATACGCCAGCAATAAAACTACCTCCTGGTCGATATAACCATTTGGAAAGCAAACTTACAATTGGCTGAACTGCCTTTGTCTGCCATCCGGCGATTGTTTGATAATTTTTTCCCAAAATCTGAAATATGGCGATCAATAACAAAATGCCCCCCGTTATCCAGCTTAATGATCTTTGCCAGCCCTGTATCTGGGCAAAATTACCTATCGTTCCAATCAAAAATCCCAAAAGTCCATAGGTCAAAATCCGTCCTAATTGATAGAAAAGCTTATTCAGAAAAACAGTCCAGCCAAGTCCCTGTCTGCCTTCAATCGCAAAAATCAAGGGACCACACATCACTGCACAATGTATACTTCCAAACAATCCCATAAAAAATGCGAAATAAGTATAACTCATTGCTTTGGATTTAAAATAAAATATGCTCTTCAAACAGAAAGTCCTTACCCACGCTTTTCCAGTCTATATACAGATTCCACATCCCCTTGTCAAAGGTAGATATGGGTAATGTATAAAGATTATTCGTTGTTTGAAAAGGTAGTTCCTTATCCAATCGACCGTCGGATGGTTTTCGAAACAGTAATTTACCCTGATTTACCTTGGACACAAAGTGTATATATAATGTATCCTGTTTAATTTCAATTGCCGGTGCTTCCTGCATGCTTAGCACATTCTGTTTCTTTTCGTAAGCCAGGTCATAATTCAATCCCTGTTCATAATAGTCCTCTTCTTCTAGACTATCAGAATCATGACTGACCATATAAATCCCTGCCCCTACGATGCATAACATAAATACAGCCAGACTTAAAAAAATTTTTGTACCCCAATTCATTCACATTCATTTTAATTCATTCCCGGAGGGGCAATAAAAGTCGTCTTTAGACTTTCTATTTTTTTATCCCCCGAGTAGATGGATAATTTAACATTACTTTTATACGTTTCGACATCTTTATTGGCGATGATGAGAAAGAAACTTAAGGTAGCGTGTCCATCCTTGTTAAGCTTCTGAATAGGATTGACCACCTGAAGTTTCAATTTAGGATCATCAGATACCAGCTTAAATGGCATTTCCTTTCCTGATTTATTAATTAGTTCGAGCGAATAGAGATTACTGATCGTTTTATCATCCCGAAGCTGATATGTACTTCCTTTTGCCCGTAGCAATCTTCCATCAACCTGTGCGCGATTGAACAACAAGAAGCCGAAGACAGTCATCAACAGTATCAAAACAATAGAATAAGCGACGGTGCGTGTATTATTCTTTTTCTTGAGCGTACCTTCAATCTCACCCATCGGATAAAAACCGATTAACTTTTTGGGCTTTCCGATTTTTTCCATGACAGCATCACAAGCATCGATACAGGCAGTACAGCTCACACATTCTAGCTGTAAACCTTTCCGGATATCAATACCGGTAGGACATACATGGACACAGAGCTTACAATCCACACAGTCTCCCTGTGAAACTGTGGCATTCCTTTGCTGCTTTCCCCTAGGCTCGCCGCGTCTGTGGTCATAGGCAACTGTTATACTCTGATCATCCAAAAGTACCCCCTGTAATCTGCCATAAGGACAGATAGCGATACAAACAATCTCCCTGACATAGGCAAATACGCCATAAAAGACCAGAGTAAATATAATAATCGAAATGAGGCCGCCGATATGTTGGTCCATTGGATCTGTAATGATTTGGATCAATGCATCCGAACCAATGATATAAGCCAGGAAAATATTTGAAATAAAAAAAGAAATAAGCAGAAATATGCCATGTTTCAACACTTTTTTAAATTGTTTTTGATCCGTATTGGGTCCAGCATTCAGTTTTTTCTGTTGCTGCCAGTCTCCTTCAATCCAATATTCAATCCGCCTAAATATCAACTCAAGAAAAATGGTCTGTGGACATGCCCATCCACACCAAACGCGGCCAAATACCACTGTAAAAAGGACCACACAGACCATCGCGATCAACATACCGAAAACAAATATGTAGAGATCCTGCGGATAAAAGAGATTACCCAATATGGAAAATTTCCTATCAATAATGTTAAACATCAAGAAAGGCTCACCATTGACTTTAATAAACGGAGCGACAAATAAGAACAGTAGTAGCGAATATCCAAACCACTGTCTCCTTGTATAAAGCTCTCCTTGCGGTTTCTTGGCATAGATCCATTCTCTTTTTTTCGATTTAGACCCACCATTATCGGCATCATTAACTACTACTGTACTCATTTCAATCTTGGATTTATTGTTCTGTTTTTTTATCTACCGCATTGTCAACAGCCGTCGTTTCGGCAGCTTCCGTGCTACCGTAGCTGACCTCCTCTCCTTGAGGCTCTTTTGGATTCGCTGGCTTGGTATCTCTTAATGTGACAATATAACTCGCAACTTGAGCTATTTGCGCAGGACTCAAGGTCTGCTCCCATGGCACCATTCCCTTATCAGGGACACCATATTTGATGGTTTTGAACACATCCTTAATCTCACCACCATGCAACCAGAACTTATCGGTCAAATTGGGTCCGATTCCTCCCTCGCCGTTCCCACCATGACAGGCCACACAGTTGGCTGCAAATATTGCTTTTCCTTCCGCGGCCATTTCAGGTTGGAATTCTACCGTACTTTCATCGACATTACTTGCTGAAGCTGCTAAATATGCTTGTCTTTCTTTTTCAGCCACAACCATTTCATGCGCATACTCCTGATCTTGGTTCATACCTAGCCCAGAAACCTGGTAGATAAATAAATAAACAAGTCCAAAAAAGATCGTCCCATAGAACAGGAAGTTAAACCAGATGGGAATTGGATTATCGAGTTCGCGGATACCGTCATACTCATGATCAATGACAATATCTTTTTCCTCCGAGATCGGTCTGATGCCCATCATTTTGTTCCACGAGCGTTTTAGCCACCCCTTATTGGCCAGTCTCCTGGCCGCCTCTTCGTTGACCAGTTCTGGCATAGTAATCCTGATGATGGATTTCATTGCCCGATTGACCATCAGTGCCGAGGCAAGGAGCGCCAACATCACGATAATCAATACAACAATTAAGATATCCGTGTATAAATTATTTGAACCAAACCCAAGGGTCGACTCTACGACTTCCACAGAGGCAGGTACAGTATCTAATAATAAACTCATATGCTATAGACTTTCAGGTGAATGATTCATTTCCTTCTCAGTTTCATCTTCTTCCAAAGGTAGTTCCTTCATATAGGTGACATAGTCCTTTTTCATCCGAAACAACATAATTGCAACCGAGATGAAGAAGATCAGGAATATCCAAAGTGACACGATAAGATAAAGCTCACTTCCGTTTAGATTTGTTATTTGTTTAAACATGATTCTACTGATTTGCGTTAACATCCCCAGCTACTTTCGGAGCTGCTTTAATATCTGTTCCAAGTCGTTGTAGGTAAGCTATTACGGCAATGATTTCACGGTCTGCTAATACATTAACCTGATTTTGCTTTAGATCGTCCGCAATTTTCTGGGCTTGTTTATTTAAATCCCGTTCCGCTCCTTCTATCGCGGCATCTGTATAGGGGATTCCCAATTTGCGCAGTGTTCTCATCTTTTCTTTCAGAATGGAATTATCCAACTTCTGATCAATCAACCATGGATAAGAGGGCATAATACTTCCCGGAGAGGTGATGGTTGGATCCAGCAGGTGGTCAAAATGCCATTTATTCGGATATTTCGAACCTATACGATGCAGATCAGGCCCAGTCCGTTTCGATCCCCATAAGAACGGTGTATCGTATACATATTCACCAGCTTTGCTATACTCCCCATATCGGGCAGTTTCAGACCGGAATGGCCGTATACTTTGGGTATGACAGTTCACACAGCCCTCCCTCACATAGAGATCCCGACCTTGGAGCTCCAGCGCTGTATAAGGTTTCACGCTGCTGATAGTAGGAACATTTTTTGAAATCGTAAACGTTGGTATCATTTCCACCATACCACCGATTAGGATTGCAATGAGTGCCAGTACCATAAATAATATCGGTTTGCGCTCGATACGACGGTGTTTGGATTGCTCATTGACTTGAACCGGCAACAAAGCAGGAGCTTCGGCAGGCTCATTTGCCAGCAGTTTACCTTTCTGCATTGTTTTGACCAAATTGAACGTCATCAATAATGCCCCGGATAAATAAAGAGCTCCACCCAAAGCCCGCATCATATGCATGGGTAAGATTTCCAATGTTGTCGCCAGGAAGTTTGGATATTTCAAGACCCCTTCTGGTGTAAATTCTTTCCACATCAGGCCTTGTACTACTGCTGCCCAATACATGGGAATGGCATAAAACAAAATCCCCAGTGTGCCAATCCAAAAATGTGTCGATGCTAACTTTTTAGAATAGAGCTCAGTTTTATAAATACGCGGGATCAACCAATATAAAATACCGAATGTCATAAATCCATTCCATCCTAAAGCGCCCACGTGAACGTGTGCAACGATCCAATCCGTAAAGTGCGCAATCGCGTTCACTTGTTTTAATGACAGCATCGGTCCCTCAAAAGTTGCCATACCATAACAGGTTAAGGCTACCACCATAAATTTCAGCATTGGTTCGGTCCGTACCTTGTCCCATGCACCGCGCAAAGTCAACAAGCCATTGATCATCCCGCCCCAGCTTGGAGCAATCAGCATGATTGAGAAAACAACCCCCAATGACTGTACCCAACCTGGTAAAGCTGTATACAACAAATGATGAGGTCCTGCCCAGATGTAAATAAAGATCAGTGACCAGAAATGGAGAATACTTAATTTATAGGAGTATACAGGGCGATTGGCCATTTTCGGAAGAAAATAGTACATCATCCCTAAATAAGGTGTTGTCAAAAAGAAAGCAACTGCATTATGACCATACCACCATTGTACAAGTGCATCCTGAACACCTTTGTACACATAATAGCTTTTCCACCCGGCCACTGGAAGTTGAATGGAATTGACAATATGCAATACAGCCACGGTCACAAAAGTTGCAATATAAAACCAGACAGCTACATACATATGGCGCTCTCGCCTTTTGATAATCGTACCAAACATATTGATTCCAAATACGACCCAGATCAGTGTAATGGCAATATCAATTGGCCATTCCATTTCGGCATACTCATGGCTGGAGGTAAGCCCCAATGGCAATGTTATTGCTGAGGCTACAATAATTAATTGCCAGCCCCAAAAATGGATCTTGCTTAAAGCATCACTAAACATCCGTGCTTTAAGTACCCGTTGTAAGGAGTAATAAGCTCCCATAAAAATACCGTTACCGACGAAGGCAAAAATCACAGCATTGGTATGTACTGGGCGTACACGGCCAAAAGTGGTAAATTGCAATCCGAAATTCATCTGAGGCCAAACAAGCTGCGTTGCCACAAGCAATCCTATGGTCATACCAACTATCCCCCAAATAATGGTAGCGATTCCGAAATTTCTGACAATCTTGTTGTCGTAATTAAATTGCTCTAACTGCATTACTTAAATTGTTGATTCTGAATCAAAAGTAAGCAGCATTTTATGACAATCTAATGATTTACAATGCGTACAAAAGTGATGTGCATCACTTTATGAAAATAGGCCGTCATCTTTAAAAACAGTAATTTCCTGTTGGCTATAAGTCATTTAGCTCCATCAGTCAGCATGAATGCACACATTCAGCCCAAATCTCCAAAATAAAGTGATAGTGGTCACTTTATTGGCTTTCGGATATTGTTTCGGCAGTTTAACAGCCCGATGAGTATATTTTTACACGGGAATAAGGAGGAGAAACGCAAGAAGCCCTTGACTGTTTCCAGCAAGGGCTTCTGTGTAAAAAAAGGCACCGACCTACTCTCCCACCTGTTACGGCAATACCATCGGCTCTGGCGGGCTTGACTGCTCTGTTCGGAATGGGAAGAGGTAGACACCGCCGATATAGGCACCTAAAGTTTTTTTATAGATTTAAAGTATCTAGACATCAGTATTTAGACTTCCCTGTGAAAGTTTATACCAATCCGATAGCTCAAACCATATTGACATATATACTGAAAGAGATTTTCAAAAATTAAAGAGGAAGACAACAGTGTCTGTCTGCTTGAGAAAGCTTCGGGCTATTAGTACCACTCGGCTTTGG
>NZ_JACAIS010000004.1 GCF_030325625.1 Sphingobacterium sp. N143
CAGAGGAGTTTGCTAGAAAAATCAATAAACAAAATATTGCAGCTTAACTATGTGTCCATTTTATTGTTGCAATTCCAAAAGATGCTTTTAGAACGGGAACGCTAACCATAAGGGATAAATATAGCTTTGATTTTCCTGCTATAATTTCAAGTGATGAATGGGACGTTTTTTTAACTAACTTTTGGAAAGATGCCATAGAATTTGCTCAATTAATTGAACAAATACCAGAAGAAAAACTACAAGAAATTTTTATAGATGAGAAATATGGTACTTATCATCTAAATATAGAGTCGATGATTGAACACTGCTATTATCACTTAGGGCAGATCGTGCTCCTGAAAAAGTATTTTGTCCACATCTCATGATGTGGTTTTTGAACTAAATTTATAAACCTATAAAGCATGCAAATAAATGAGAATTTTAATAGATTTGGTATAAAGCTGAATTATCATGAAGAATAGTACCAAGATCACAAATGCAAGCATAGAATCTGCCGGTCTACCAAAAGATGCCAAACAGGCCATTGCTGAATATATATGGAATGGATTTGATGCTAAAGCTACTGCCGTGTCCATTGATATCAAGAGTAATGAACTGGGCTTTATCGAACGTATCAGCATCCGTGATAATGGAGAAGGTATCATGCCGGACACCTTGGACTATTCATTTGGTAATTTTCTGGACTCGCTCAAGAAAGGGCAACCAAAACGGACTTCATATACCCGCGGTAAAAAAGGGAAAGGACGATTCTCTTTTTCTCTTTTTGCAACACGTGCCACCTGGCATACTGTCGTAGTCCAACACGATGCGCTCATAGCTTATACATTAATCATAGACAGAGATACAAAAGAATCGTACGAAAGCTCCGAACCGCTGCCAGCACAAGCGGAACACTCGGGTACTGAAGTGGTCCTCGATGGCGTATTTGGACTGAATGCAATGACACTCGAATCGGAGGAATTCAGGGATTTTCTGGCACAGGAATTTGGTTGGTTCTTGCATCTGAATAAGGATACGGGCTACAGTATCAAGATAAATGGTAAACCGATCTCCTATCAGCAGCTGATTCAGGAGACTGATGAAACCTCGGTGACGATATACAGCCCCCAGGAGAATTCGTTCGTATTTAAGATTAACTATATCCGATGGAAATATCCGATAGGTGACCGCTACTATTATTATTTTCTGAACAGTCATAAAGTGGAGGTGGCCAAACTGCTAAGCAGCTTTAATAATAATGCGATCGAGTTCCACCATTCGGTGTATGTGGAGTCCGCTTTTTTTGACGGTTTTGAAATCTCGGATATGACGCTGTCTACTGAAGGAAACTTATTCAGCGAGAAAGAACAGCAAGTAGTATACCGCAAGCTATTGGCCGAATTACGTGATATGCTGGAAAGGAAACAGAAGAAATATGTACGTGAAAAGGCGGTGGACATCAAACTAGAAGAACTCGCACAGAAGGACCTTTTACCCCGTTATGGTGCTTCTGATACAGATAAGGATCGTAAGGCTACGCTTCTACAACTGGTGCAGGAGCTTTACATTGCCAATCCACGCGCCTTTGTGGGTATTAAAGCTGATTTAATTAGGACTTACTTGGGTTTTTTGGATCTCTTGTTACAAACAGACCGTAAAGCGGAGATACTGCCCATCATTGAACAGGCTATCCCCCTATCGGATAAAGAACGGGAAAGGATAGGTATAATATTGCAGTAATATGAGTGTAAAAGTTCCAATCGTTCGACAAGTATCCTGGCCAGCAATCCTGGTCATCATCGTATTATGGATACTTTTTTTAGCCGTCTTTGCATTTTTCATTCCAAAACACGGGCTTTTTATCGGTGCAGTCCTATTTGCCCTATTATCCATTGTATTGCAGCAGACAATCCCCTTAAGCCATAAAAAAGGGATGAAAGCGATCAAGCAAAAAGACTTCAAGACGGCCTCGGAATACTTCAGCCAGAGCGCTGATTTTTTCACAAAAAACAAGTGGTTGGACAAATACCGTGCGGTAACGCTATTGAGTGCTTCAAAGATGTGTTATCGGGAAATGGCGCTCTGTAATATTGCATTCTGCTATGCACAGACCATGCAACCTGAAAAGGCAAAGGCTCTTTATGAACAGATCCTAGAAGAATACCCGGACAATGGAATCGCCTATTACAGTCTGAGTTCAATAAATACGTTCTCAAATAAAACTGATTAATAGCATCCTATTAGAAGGGGTATCGAGCAGCTAAGCGCCCTTATTTAAAAATTGCAATACCAAATTTATTTGCTTAAATTGCTATAAGAAAGATATTTTGAAAAGAGTTACCAATTCAAAAAATCATGGAATCAATCTTTAGAAAACTAATGTACGGCCTGATGCTTTTGGAGATATCATTGATATTTTTTCGCTATATCAATGGAGGGGCTGATTCTTTTACTAGCGGGCTTTCAATTATGCTAATATCCCAAATAGCAATAGTAGTCATGACACTATCAAAACAAAAAAAGAGTAGTGCATAAAGTCAGCTTCAACAAATAAAGTAACGAAGAGCTACTTAACACCCTATGCAGGGGCGTCTGTCGTTGATGCTGTAGGATTTAATATACGCGTATGCTCAATGGAGTCGAAGCTTATCGGGACTAAAATAATTAGGTGATATGTTTAAGATAAATAAAAAAATAATTTTTATAGCCTTTGTCTTCTGTCTATTTTTCCTAGGATTGGGGATTAATGATATTATTCACATTTATAGGGACAATCACCGATTAACATTCAATGATTTCTCAATACTTATTCCTTATATCATATCGGGGAGTATTTTCTTTTATACGCTGTACATAAAGAAAGATGATAAAGCTACTTAAGGCCCAATATATTCATGATAACTCTTTTTGATGTAAAGGATAATATCATAGTCGGACATGTGTTTCGCTTTGTCAATGTCCGGACGATACAACTGCATGAAACTTTGTAAAGAGTCTCCTTTAAGGCCCGTCAAACTTTGAACCATACGCTTTGAAAAGGTGTGGTCAAGATATCGCTCTTCCTCTTCTTTTATCAATTTCTGTTGGAGCTTAGATTGGGGGTTACGTTTTTTCCCTAACATAGAAATAACAGAAAGCACATCAACACTAATCAGCGAAGCAGTACTATTGCTAGCTTGATAAGGTGATCTAGGAACATTTGAAGAATAGTTTTTGGTGATAAAAATGTCTTTAAATTTGGGTTTGCTATAATTGAAGGCCTTGGCAAATTCTTCCCGAAACTTTAAGGAATCAGCCTTATAATTTCTTAACGGATTGACCTTGACTTCATCCAACAAAATCGTTGTTTGCTCCATATAGATAACCAGATTATCCAGATTGGTATTATTCACGATATATTTAACTTCACGATATCCGATTGAAGAAAAGGTGATTGTATCTCCAAGATGAATGCCCGGTAATATAAATTTGCCATAACCATCGGAAAAGGTGCTCCGCGAAGTTACTTTGATCGAAACCCCCATAAGAAAATCGCCCGAATGCTTATCTTTAATCGTGCCTTTCAGATCTTGTGCAGAAGATAAGTTTGTGATAAAGAGCAATAGCAACAACAATTGTAGTCCATTCACTTTCAATTAGTTTTACAATAAAAATATTATAAAACTAAACCTTTGCCAATGTTATTAACTCTTTTTAACGCATGACGCTTTGATAATAGCCTCCGGCCATCCAAATAAAAAGCCACATCTCAGGACGTGGCTCAACAACATTTATATATTTATTTGAGATGGCTCTTAGTTATATGAGTTGATCGATTTGGAGACTTTCCAGCTGTTACCTTCGCGCTCCAAAGTCACAAGATCTGTTTTGGAAAAGTTTTCGAATTTCATCGTTACTTTGGCCACCATATAATCTGCAGACTCTTCAAGGATCTCCGTACTTACCGCGCAATTCAGCTGCTCTCCTTTTTGCTTTTTCAAGGATTTGATCACCGCAGTACGGCTATAAGACTGCGCATTGGAAGCTTGGATCTTTTGGCTGAAACCTTCAGCAAATAACTGCTCCACTCCTGCTGATTCGCCTTCGGTAGTGACCGCAACATAGTGGTCCAATGCGAAGTCTGCAGTGGAAAGATTAACGTTGGCTTTTGCTGATTTGGAACCTGGTCTTTCAGCAGCCATAGTGAATGTGGATACTGCGATTAAAGCGGCTGCTGTGAATGTTTTTACTAATGAATTCATAATGTCTTTTTTATTGTGTTAGTAGTTTTCTTCTAAATAATTTGTTCTTCATTTGTGATGAAGTTATCATGAGCATTTCCATCTATGCTCATGATGGTTGTTGTTCTTATTTGTTGACTCAAAATTACTGCACAATAGACCCCAGACCTATAGGCTTTAGACCAACGGACAGGAAAACTCGGTGAATGGCGGAAATGGGGAGGTGAATTTTAACTTTACATTCCAAGTCTTTCTTTTAAGGTTGTGTTTCCATCGTTTTCTAGACTTTTACTTTTTGACTTAGCCCCTGCTGAAAAATTATATTTAAAACTAAGAGTAACTTTTCTCGTATCTCTTTTAAGATAACTTTGTGATATCGCTGGCAGATCTTCTGTTTTGACTTTTACATTAGCATCATAAAAAAGATCTGAAACGGATAATTTAATGAATGCCTTTTTGCCAAAAAGAGATTTTCGCACGCCCAAGGTCGTGTTTGAAAAAGCCCCTATGTCATAAAGTCCATCCAAGAATGCAGTACTTCCAAAAAATACAGCCTCAACATTCCATCCGTTTGCTATTGCAAAACTGTTATAGAAACTTAAATTCCCATAGTACTTAGACTTTCTTTTGATCTCTCCGTCCTCCAGTCCAGGGTAACTAAATTTTAGATGACTACCTTCTAAATATAGATTGGAATTCCAAAATTTCACAAAATTGAAAGAGCGAGAAAGACTCAATGTCCATTGATATTTATTATAGAAATTGTCTGTAGTAAGGGTATATTTATAGGTTTCAGGGTTATATATGTAATAATCATTCAGGCTGTTATTTGTTATAGTATGGTTTAAAGTAAGATTGGTTTCCTTCAAACTGGCATTCATAAAGAACTCATGATGAACTTCTGGAATTAATTTTGAGTTTCCACGGTTAACAGTATAATTGTCTATGATAAATTCGTATGGTATCAATTTGCTGTATGAAGGTCTATTTATATTTCTAGCATACCCAGCAGAGAAAGTATAATTGTCATTGAGCAGATAATCAAATCTTACTTTAGGTAAAAAATGGAAATAGTTTCTTTTGAGGTCCTGCTGCAGAGAAAGCTTGTAATCTGTATGTTCACCCCTTAATCCTAAACTGAGATTGACCTTTTCAGAAAATTTATATTCACCAGAAAGATAAAGGGCAAAAATGGATTCATTAAAACGGCTTTCCAAGGTATCAATTATATTATTCTGATTAAAGCGCTGTATATTATCACTCTGTGTATGAACATATTTCGTTCCGACACTATACTTAAACCTTTTATAATTCTTATCAAAATCTATAGCAAATGTCTTTGCATTAAATTTGGAATAGGTATTATTGAATGTATATTGTTTTTCGCTTCCGGTAATCTCTTCCAATTTCTGATTTTTTTCATTTTCATATACTAGGATATCTCCAGAAAATTGAATCCGCGAATCCAAAGTATCTAAAGTTCGGATATAATTGGTGCCAAACGTATAATTGTTGATATCATATTTGATATCATTTTTACTATCTATTTTCGATAAATTATCATTTTCCCTTTTAGTAATGAAAACATTCCCAAGACCATCGTATTTATTGTAATTTCTTCTAAAAGTAAACGCCAATCTATCATTGTTGGACGGTTGATAGCCCATGCCGGCTGAATAGGATCCAGAATTGTAGTTATTATCTGAAAAATCTATATCTTGGTTTAATTCTCCGATTTCCTGGGAATCTTTTATCAATAGTCTATTTTGATAACCTTTTTCAATCATTTTTTTTGTGTTATGGTTTGCATCGGCTTCAAAATAAACTTTTCCAAGATTCACACTTGCAGTTAAACCACCACTCCCTCCGGCTTTTATGCCCTTAAATATGCTCCCTTCTATTGAAGCAATAATGCCTTTCGTTTTTTTCTTTTTTGTATAGATTTCAATAACAGCCGAAGTATTTCCATCATATTTAGATGAAGGCGCAGTGATGATTTCAATTCTTTCAATTTTGTCTCCTGATAGGGTAGATAATACCATTTGCAAAGAGGTTTCTGGTATACGCTGCTTATCGAGAAAAACAGCTATGTTGGTTTTCCCTTGCACTTTAATTTGATTATTGACAACCTGGACATATGGGCTCATACTTAAAATAGTCATAACATCATTTCCCTGAGCAATATCAGAACCGTCGAGATTCAGTATGACACGATCTGTTTTATAGCTTAATAATTTTTTCACCCTATTCACCTGAACCTCATCAAGCATCAGCTCATCTTTCATTAGAAAAGTGGTGTCAGCTTTAGAAGAAGTGCCGGGAATAATAATTTCACGCTCAGCGCTTTTGTACCCTGTCGCTGTTAGTATCATTTTATATCCGCCTGCATGGATATCTTTAAGCATAAATGAACCATCATGAGCAGACATTAACATTTTGCTTGTCTGATTGTCATCATGATCGATAAGCTTTATAGATACCCCTGCTAAACCTTGCAATGTTTTTTGATCTACAATGGTACCAGAATATATGTTTTGGCCTTTAGCAGTTAGCGATATAAAAAAAATAGTTGTCAGTAACAGTGTCTTCATTGTCATATATGTTAGTTATAACAAAAAAAAGACTTGATATTTAAATCAAGTCTTTTTTTACACCAAATCCTATTTTTAAGGGACGAATACTAAATTTCGAGAACTTTCATCAGCTGTTCTTTATAGGATTCTCCGATGGGGAACAAGCGATCTGAACCTTCCAATTTCAGATGTCCGCCATTGAACGCTGCTATCTTTGAGATGGAAACGATAAAGGAACGGTGAATTCTGATAAAACCTGAATTCATTAAAGTAAACTCGAGATCTTTCATATTCATCAATGTTGTCAATTTGTTATTCACAAATGATATCGATACATAATTTTTCAGCCCTTCTATATATAGCACTTCGTTGAGCTTTACCTTTAGATACTTGCCTTTTTGGTCCCCTTTGACAAACAAAAAGTCTTTTACGAGTTTGGGAGTATTTGAGTTGCCAACATTGTTCCTTCTATTGAATTTACCCATAGCAGTCATAAACCTTTCAAAGGTAACCGGCTTCAATAGATAATCTACAATATCATTTTCGTACCCCTGAATCGCATATTCTTCAAATGCGGTGACCATAATAAATTTATGCTGTCCATTTTTTATCCTGACAAACTCAAGTCCTGACAACTCCTCCATATTGATATCGATAAAAACCAGATCTATGTCTTTATTTTTATCCAAATAATCCAAAGCCTGTAAAGGGTTGTTAAAGGTCTTCTTAAGTTCAAGGTGGGGTGTCTTATTGACATACCCAGCTAGTAGTTCAACAATATGCTGTTCATCATCAATTATAATACAGGTATTCATTATCAAATCCTTAAAAATACTTCAAAAATATATCTGTCCCCGTCTATATAATTTTTATGTTCAAACCTGTCTTTGTAATATATAGTAAGTCTTCGAATCGTATTCTTTAATCCTATTCCTGAACTTTCATTATATCTTCTAGGTGTAGCCGGGACATAGTTAATACAAGTGAAATATAAATAATTTTCTTCTATTTTAAAAGATATAGCAATAGGTTTGTTTGGATCATGCAATATACCATACTTAAAAGCATTTTCTATTACAGTAATGAAAATCAAAGGAATAACTTCAACATCTTTTAATAATGGGTCATAACTCAATTTTACATAAATCTGGTTGTTGAATCTAATTTTATAGATTTTAATTAAATTCTCAATGTGCTCGAGCTCTTTTGATAACCGAACATAATGGTTTTCTCCGTCAGTGGTTGATAACGAATAACGCATGATATTTGAAAGCAAATGAATTGCCTCAGCAAGTTCAGGCGAATTGTTGACCGATTTTCCATAAAGGAAGCTTAAAGTATTGTAAAGAAAATGTGGGTTTATCTGCGCTTTAAGAAAATCGAGTTCCATCCTTGCGGTTAGAATCTCCTTACTCTGCTTTTCAATGAGAATTTCACTTTTTTCTTTTTCTACTTTTTGTAATATGGTGGCACTTCTTTTAATCGTCCAATATCCAAAAGAGACAAGATATAATTGAAAATACAGATATCCTGATTCGATAAGAAATAGCTTTAATTGAAATTCCTGCTTTATACCATACAAAAGATTAATAAAAGGAATTTTGATCAGATAACGCATGATTAGATAAAAGGCTAAACAGGCAATAGATAGATAAATAGTCTTGAATAAATTTACTTTACAATAATTGAGGACGTAAGTATAATTTACATAAAAAAATAAGGCCAACAGTACATGAGATAGGAAAAAATCAATAAGATAAAAATCACTCTCAAGAATATATAACAGCACTAATTTCAATAAAAAATATAAAGTCCAAAGAGTAAATTGAACTTTGATCGGTTCAAATTGTTTTTTCATTAAAGATTTATCAATACTCCTCTAATATAATCGTTTTTTTATTTGAGAATTGATTAAGCTTGGTATTTTGCGGAATTATACATAAGATAGTATCATTCAATTGAAGAATTCTTACTGGGTCTCCTTCTATCGGCGCAGCTTCGCTACATTTTTCTTTTGATTTTTATTTTTTTTTGAATTCATGATAATTTGATTTATAAGTTTGTCCCTACTCTAACTGCTTTTCGGGTTCCGCAATAATTTTGATATACGAGTATAGTAGCTTAAAAAAATTGCACATTACTTTTTTACACTAAACCCGATTATCCAGAAAAGCCACATCTCACGACGTGGCCTTAATAAACATATGATTCACTAGTGGTCAGCCTAAACTAACCCGACTGACCACTGATGATCGGATACTATTGATAGGTATTGATAGACTCGGATACTTTCCAGCTGTCGCCTTCATGTACCAAAGTAACCAAGTCGGTCTTGGTGAAGCCTTCGAATTTCAATATGACCTTGGCCACCATATAATCAGCGGACTCTTCAATAACCTGCGTGCTGACCAGACAATTTAGCTTCTCCCCTTTTTGTTTTTTCAAGGATTTGACGACCTCGTCACGACGATAGGTCTGCGCGTTGGATGACTGAACTTTTTGTGTAAAGTCTTTGGTAAACAATTGTTCTACCCCATCCGACTCACCTTCGGTAGTGACCGCAACGTAATAGTCAATAGCATAGTCTGCACTGGAAAGATCAATCTCAGGTTTTTCTGGTCTGGATACTGGATTGTTTGCAGCCATAGCAAAAGTGGATACTGCGATTAAGGCTGCTGCTGTGAATGTTTTTACTAGAGTTTTCATAATGTCTTTATTTTATTGTGTTAGTAGTTTCATCTAAATAATTTGCTCCTTATCAGTGATGAAGCTATCATGAGCATTTCTATCTATGCTCATGATGGTTGTTGTTATTTGTTGACTCAAAACTACAGCACAATAGGCCCCAGGCCTATGGACTTTAGACCAACTGACAGAAAAACTCGGTGAATGGCGGAAAGATGCGGGTGAGTAAAAAACTTTATATTCCTTGCTCCAAAAGATCACGATGCAACAGAAAATCGAAAAAAATATTTTTTCAACAAAAACTTTATTTACTTTGCTGCAGATTTTATTTAAACAGATTAAGGCTTACTTAATCGAATCAAAAAAGACCATATATTTTTCATACTTGTTAATTAAATTAGAAAATTTTAATGCTTCATTCATTCAAAATCTCCTTTTACTGCTTATTTCTTTGTTTTCTGTTTAACTCCTGTAAAAAGAATGAGGATGTTATCATTCCTGAGCCAGAGCCTATAAAAATTATCATAAAACCAGACATAGTTTATTTACAACGCGACGTACAATTTGTAGGAGCTAGATTGACTGTTGAGCTCCAAAATCTTCCAGAAGGCGAATCAAATGAAATCAACTGGACAATCGAAAACACTCGAATAGCAAGTTTAACACAAAATGCAATAACCAAAGAAGCTTCAGTATGGCCCGAAGCTGCCGGTGAAACATATGTCATAGCGACCCTTGCTAATGGTAAGGCAACGGCAAAAACAAAGATAGTTGTCACTGATGCCAACGACTATAAATTTAGACTGATATTGAAAGATAAAGGGACATCTTCTCACTCAATTCATAAGCCCGAAACTTTTTTATCTCAAAAAGCTATCCAACGACGATTAAAAAGAAATATTTCAATTGACGACTCCGATCTTCCTATTTCGGAGGATTATTTGACTCAAATCCAGCAGATAGGATGTAAAATTGCAGCTAAGAGTAAATGGCTCAATACTGTCACAGTACATTGCGAAGATTATTTCCTCATAGACAAATATAATGTCCTGCCTTTTGTTAGATCTGTAGAAAAAGTATGGGAAGGTCCTAGAATGACATTGGCCGAAAAAGGTAAATATAAAGATATACCTCAAAAAGCATCCAACCACTCTCCAAATAATCATTTAGACTATGGAGCTGCAATCTCAAATATTAGCGTAAATAATGGCCAAATACTTCATGAAAATGGCTTTAAAGGAGCGGGGATAGATATTGCTGTCATCGATGCAGGATTTTTGAATCTTAAAAATAATCCAGCTTTTAAAAACATGAATATCAAAGGTGCCAAATCTTTTGTATATGAAAACGACGATCCATATGCTGTCGATCTGCACGGTATCTGGGTAACCTCTTGTATGGCTGCCAATCAACCGGGTACATATGTAGGTACGGCACCTGAAGCAAACTACTGGTTATTACGCTCTGAAGACCAATCGTCCGAGCATCATATTGAAGAAGACTACTGGGTAAGTGCAGCTGAGTTTGCTGACAGTGTGGGTGTGGATATCATTAATTCATCGCTTTACTATGGCCCCGAGAGTTTCTACAATCCTCCTTATCAATTTGAAGAAATGGATGGTAAAACCACATTTGCTACACGAGGAGCTAATATCGCTGCCAATAAAGGTATTATGATTGTCAATTGTGCGGGCAATGATAGAAACTGGGTCGGAAGCCCGGCCGACTCCCCACTTGTGCTAACAGTAGGGTCGGTAAATGATAATCGCTTGGTTTCTTATTTTACCTCTTGGGGGCTGACTGTAGATGGCAGAATGAAACCGGATGTAATGGCTCTAGGGAGTAGCGCTCACGTAATCGGAGAATCTGGCACTAGTGAAACCCGAAGTGGAACTTCTTATTCAAGCCCCATAATTTGTGGTTTAGTCGCCTGTTTATGGCAGGCCTATCCTCAATTGAGTAATAAAGATTTATTGGACGTGATACGCAAGTCAGGAGATAGGATGAACAATCCTATTATACCATATGGATATGGCATTCCTGATATGAAGAAAGCAATGGAAATAGCGGAAGACATTAAAATATTTAAAAAGTTTTAATAAAAAGTGTATTAGAATATATATCCATAAAACGATACGCTAGGTGCCCGAAACATGGCATGCGATGTCAATTGTATGAGGGACATGACCATACAAGCAAACACTAAGAGAAAGGGCCTGACTGACATTAGGCCCTTGTGACATAAAAAGCCACATCATCGGATGTAGCTCCACAACATGTATATATTTAATTGAGATGGCTTCCTATTGATAGGAATGAACTGACTTGAACACCTTCCAACTGCCATGCTCGTAGGCCAAAGTCACCAGGTCAGTCAGGCTGAAGTGGTCAAATTTCAGTACAATTTTTGCAATCATATAGTCTGCTGATTTTTCGACGATCTTGATATTTGTTTTACAGTTCAGCATTTCTCCCTTTTGTTTTTTCAAAGATTTAATCACTGCGTTACGTCCGTAGGTCATTACATTGGCCGCTTGAATCTTTTGGCTAAAATCTTGGGCAAACAGCTGCTCCACCCCTGCTGATTCACCCCCCGTCGTGACCGCAACATAGCGATCCAAGGCGAAGTCTGCTGTGGAAAGGTTAACGCTTACTTTCTCTGATTTCGGACCTGGTCCTTCAGCAGCCATAGCAAAAGTGGATACTGCGATTAAGGCTGCTGCAAAGAATATTTTACTAGAGTTTTTTATCGAAATCATTTGTTTTTATTTGGTGATAAAGCTACCATGAGTGCCATTTGAAAGCACTCATGGTGGTTCATAATGTCTTTATTTTATTAGTCGTATTTATTGTTATTTGTTGCCTCAAAACTATAACACAATAGGCTCCTGGCCTATGGGCTTTAGACCAACAATGAGGAAAATTCGGTGAATGATGGAAATGGGAAGATGAGTAATCAGGATTTGTTAGCAAACATATGCTTCAATTAATTTTACAAGTTAAAATATTGTTGATATATTGATCGATAATAAAGCATTATATCAACGCTACCCCTATATAATGAACATAACAATTTCAGACACCCGAAATATCAATAGAGATGATATTTTAAAGCTATACAAGGCAAACAAATGGAGCGCTGCTGACAAGCCCGATGATCTGTATCAGGCATTGATGAATTCGCATACACTGCTTTCTGCCTGGAGTGGAGAATCATTGGTCGGTCTGGGGAATGCCATCTCGGATGGGTATCTTGTCGTCTACTATCCTCACCTACTGGTTCATCCTGATTTCCAAGGCCAGGGGATAGGTCAGCTCCTTCTAGAAAAAATGCAGCAGATCTATGGTCACTTCCACATGCAGATGCTGACAGCAGACGGTAAAGCCGTAGATTTTTATAAAAAGAATGGCTTTGAGCGGGCTGGAAAAACTGAACCTATGTGGATCTATAAAGGAAATGAACATTAAATCAAAAAAAGCCACATCTGATGATGTGGCTTTGTAACCTATATGGTCGTCTGATTTATTTATCTTTTATAACTACTCCTCATCCCAAGATGAAACATAAAAAGGTAACTCGACTCCCGCTTTCACTACTTTTCCCTCATCGAGGATATCCATTAGAATCAAACCTTTGTAATAAGGCTTATCATGTCGTTCGCCAACTGTTTTTTGGATATCGACCAACTTGCCTTTCGTCTGAAATTTCTTCCAGTTGCGATCAATAGGTCCATAGGATTCTGCAAGCATATTAGGCCCGGTGTATTCCCAGTAGGATACATTAGTCAATTGATTGCTTTCGTCAAATGCTATCTCCTGGCCTATCAGTTTGGATATGTCATGTTCTAGCTTCAGGCTGATGAACTGACCAGCATTGGAATAAACACTGTAGAAAAAATCGCTGTACTGATCAGGCCCCGCAGTAGTGTTCACTGATTTTTGGGAAGATGATGGGATGGAGAAAAAATTGAAAGCTGGGTTAACCGTCATCACATCAAATATCAATGCTGTACATGGCGTATATTGAATAGCATTCAGGTCTACCTTACCCGTCAACATACGTTCACTAGCGGGTTCATCATTTTTGAAAACCTTGCCTGAGAAAGAAAAAGACAAATGGCCTCCAGCTTTGTCATAGTTAAAATCTGAGACCTTAAATGATTGCTCAGCTTGAAGGTGTGGAGCAAAATATTGTCCCTCATCCGGCGAGTTTTGTTTTAGATACTGCACCTTGGCCAATGCTCCATTCTGAAGTAAGGTCAGCTTCAATTCTGCATAAGTACCATCCGCTTCTTTAATGGCCGTAATAAGATTGATCTGCCCACAATTGTCCAGATTGTAATCATAATTCACTTTGCCCCTGACAGCATGATTATTATCTGAAAAAAGTATACTCATCGTTGCGCCTGAATCACTTTCCTCTGATTTTTTACAACCGGCTGTAAACAACAAGAAAAAAACAGCAAATAAAAGTAGATACCTATTCTTCATATCAATATAATTTTCATAAAACAATTAAAATATTTACACAAAACACATTAATTAACGTAAAAATAGTAATAATTAACAAAGAACCAACATTAAACAAATATTAAATGTTAAACACGCTACATTTAACAATATTCAATATAAAAATATATTTAAAATTAAGTTTAGCTCACTTTCAGACTATTGAAAGTCATTAGGTATAGCTACTCTTGCCTTTAATACTGGAGAGAAGCTATCGATTTGCATTGCGCATGAGTTGCTGAAGGACAATTATTTTGCTAAATTGAACGCTGTAAATCTATACGCGCTTATCCGGTTCATCTTTGCGTTACTTATAAACCTTTATGTAACTAGTTATGGTACCTCACAATTCTAAAAACTTTCACCTGTTTTTATGTATATTCCTTATCGTTCTGCAAGGGTGTACCCATATGGCACAGGTGGTCAGCAACAAAGTATCGGAACAGAAGATCCAACAGCAAGCTCTGTATGCCATCAAGGATGTAAATATCATCCCAATGACAACAGGATCAGAAATCATCGAACAGGCAACAGTGGTGGTTCAAGATCATAAGATAACGGCAATCAATGGACCGATTCCAGAGGCTGCCCAGATCATAGACGGTAAAGGTAAATGGCTTATCCCTGGGCTTATCGATATGCATGTCCATAACCCGACTGACCTTAATTTTGGTGCTAGCTATCCCACTAAAAGCCCTAATTTCTTAATGGATACACAGGATCTTATGCTACTATATATAGCAAACGGTGTGACAACCGCATTTGAATTAAGTGGAAGGCCCGAACATATGGCCCAAAGAAATGAAATAGTTAAAACGGGACTTATTGCCCCACGCATTGCCTTGGCGGCTTTAATTGATGGTGGAAATGGTTCGGGATTGGTGGCAAACACGCCCTCAGATGGGCGCCAGACTGTCCGCATCGCCAAGGCTCTAGGATATGAATTTATCAAGATCTACTCGAGTATCAATCTGGAGACTTTCTCCGCTATCGTTGATGAAGCCAACAAACAGGGGATGAAAGTGGTGGGACATATTCCGGATACCTTCAAAGGTAGGCTATCAGAGGCTTTTGTACCCCATTTTGATATGGTTGCCCATGCTGAAGAGTATGCCAAGCAAAGTCCTGATTTCAGCGATCGTGATGCAGCTCATTTCGCCAAGCTTGCGAAAGACAACAACACCTGGCTCACAGCGACACTGATCACAATGGTACGCATCGCGGAGCAGGCTCGTACACTGGATAGCCTTCGTGACCTACAGTATCTGTCCTATGTCCATCCGCTATTGCAAAGCAAATGGTTAACGGCCAATCAATATAACAGGGGCAGTTCTCCAGATCGCATCGCACATTTTGAAAAAATGGCTGAATTTCATATCCGTCTGGTAAAGGCATTCAAACGGGCTGGTGTTCCAATCGTCGCAGGTACAGACGCCGGAACGTCCGGCGTGGTCTGGGGCTACGCGCTACACGATGAACTGGAACTTTTAGTCAAAGCGGGACTAACACCGGCCGAAGCACTGGCAGCTGCTACCCGCTTGCCTGCAAAATGGCTGCAGCTGGAGGATAAAGTGGGGACAATCCAACCGGGAAAATGGGCTGACATGGTTTTATTAGACGCCAATCCGCTGGAAAATATAAGGAATACCAAGAAGATCTCGGGAGTTTTTATAAATGGCCAATGGGTAGATAAATCCCAGCTGGCTGCCATGCTTTCCAAATTAGCCAAGAAAAACATCGCAGGGAAGGACAAATATGATTGGAAAAAGCGAAGTGAACTTTGATTCGGGCAATACAGATAAGCTTTGATAGTGCCGGAAAAAACTACCTGATTGAGAGATAAATTTTGAAATACGGGATATAACTAATAATTTAGTTATCAAAACTAAACTCTTAGTTATGAAAATATATCTGATGCTTTTATTTACCGTGCTCAATCACTGGGCCAATGGTCAGATCAATACTCAGCAGTTGTTTGAGCTCAATGAACAGATTACCAAAAATCATCATGAAAATTACCAGATCGCGATACAGCAATTCAGCAAATTGCCATTGGACAGCATGGATAACCGAAGCAAGGCAGTTTTTTATCAGCTCCAATCTTCTTATCATTCATTGATCGGAAATTATGATAGCTCACGATTCTACTGGGATGAACAGTATGTCCCCTGGATCAAGGAACAGAAGATCGAGTGTGATACTGCCTTTTATAAACGGCATCATTTTGTTGATGCAAAGGACTTTATTCTAAAACGGGCCAAAAATGAAAAGGTGGTAATGATCAATGAAGCGCACAATATTCCGTATCACCGTGCATTTGTATCTCAGTTATTAAATGGTTTCCGCCAGATGGGTTTTAAATACCTGGCCATAGAGGATCTATCGGATCAAAATATTAATACGACTCGGAGCGTGACGGACACGATGGGCTATTATAGCAGGGAACCTCTTTTTGCGGAAATGATCAGGGAAGCTCTTCGGCAGAACTTTACGCTGGTAAAATATGAAGCCTGGGGAACCAGCAGTAATCGGATGCGGGATTCACTGCAGGCCGTCAATTTGGCCAAGCTGCTGAAAACTGATCCTCAAGCCAAACTACTCGTTTATGCCGGCTATGACCATATACATGAAGGCTCCCGGACCGATTGGAAAAAAATGGCCCAGTTCTTTAAAGACCTGACCAGTATTGACCCATTGACCATATCGCAGACCCGGCACATCGAACAGTATCATCCTGAATTTGAGACGGGCGAGTTTCGGGCGGTCAATCAGTTCGTTGCGTTCACTGAACCGCTCGTCGCCCTGACCGCTGATTCGATCTGGCATGATGACTTTGTGGATATCTCCCTGCTTTATCCGCGCTATCTAAAGTCTGGTCAGCGCCCGCCGTATTTATTGCTGGATGAACTGCGAAAAGCGATTCCATTACATCCCACCCCTCAGGAAAAGGGCCTTTTCGTACAGGCTTATTATGCGGATGAAAAACAGGGGCACCGGATCCCAGCCGATCAGCTCTTCATCAAAAGAACAAAAGAATGGCTGTATCTAAAGCCTGGCACCTATGTTCTCGAGTTCAAAAACACGAGTGACCAAGTCGTAAAATCAGAAAAAATAACTGTCGGTCAATAGAAATACAAAAAGTGTCATCGTAAGTCGTGTCTTTTACCACTACTTGCCTCTATAAAAAAGAAAAAAAGTAAAACAATTTTAAAACGGGTATTGTTCTTATTACACAAGAGCAGCTACAAGCTACCTTTCAATAGAAAGGAACAACATAAAAATTGGCGTAGTGCAGTAAAAATCCAATTGTCTTAAAAAACATTGGATGACGAAACATACAATAGGAAACATACAAATTACTGTACAGAAAAGCGCTAAGAGAAAGGGTCTGATTTACATCAGGCCCTTTTGACGTAAAAGGCACGGCTCATGGCCCAATATTAATCAAGATAATCTCAAATGCCCTATCCAAAGACTATTTTTTTGAATCCCTTCAAATCCGGGTCATACCATATTGATTGATCTATATGCTTGGATACTGACGTATATTAGGGGACTCCCAATGATGGCCCAAAGCGGATTGAGCCAATTTGATCATTTCAGTGTAAGACACAGGGAAGAGAAATGAAATCCTATTAAGTTTAATAAAAACTTATGTATATTTGAGAAAAAAGCATATTATTTAACCATATGAAACACCATTTGTCCAATCTGTCCATAAGCTTGCTTACCCTCCTATTCACCTGCTTTGTGCTTCCTTTACAAGCTCAGGAGACTATTGTTACCTATATTAAAAAAAATGGGGGGCATACCGCCTTCAAAGATTCCGCCGCTTATACGAGCATCATCCGGTCAACTCCCAATGCAGCGGGGCTTTACGAATTAAACGATTATTATCCCAACGGCAGTTTGAAACGCCATGGCTGGACCAAGGTAGCCGATTCACGCACATTACACCTGGAGGGAACGGTAGAGACATATTATGAAAACGGCAACCTGGCAAGCTCTGCCGGATATACGGACAATAAATTGAGTGACACGGTCAAAAGATACCATAACAATGGCCTCTTAAAAGAAACCCGCTTTTTCTTCAAGTCGGAGCGCAGCCCCAACGAGTTCCTTTTTCCAGAACGCAATAGCCGGCTATTGTATTATGCCGATTCTATGGGCAGGGTGCAAATAAAGGATGGGAACGGCAAATTTGAGGTCAGCAATAAGAAAGACAGTGAACAGGGCCAATACGCCAATGGGCTTCGTGAGGGACATTGGGAAGGGACATTCAATAAGGGAAAAAACCGATTTGAGGAATGGTATGAAAAGGGGCTGTTAAGTAAGGGTATTACCACTGATAGTGCGGGTAATAAATTCCCCTATACACAACGGGAAGTTCATCCGGAATACCCCGGTGGAATAAAAAAGCTGATGATGTTTGTGGCCCAAAATTATAACTTTCCCAAAGAAGCTTTGAAAGCCAGGGTATCGGGCCAGCTACTGATCAGCTTTGTGATTGAAAAAACTGGAATACCCAATGATTTTGAAGTGATAAACGACCTCGGCTACGGTACCGCCGCCAATGGTATAGAAGTGATCAAAAAAGCACAGAAATGGACCCCAGGTTATCAATATGGCTTGCCTGTACGTGTCAAGTATTCCATTCCGATCCGCCTAAATCTATTACCTGCTCCCACAAGTTCAAAATCACAATAGCCTGGAGCGGATCTGTTTCAATACAGTCTGCATTTCTTGATGACGTCGTTTGTTGGATCGGGAAAGCGTGATCGCCTGTTGCTGTTCTGCTTCGGCTTGGGCATAAAAACCTACTTGGTAAAGCAGCTGTGCCAGCGTAGCATGATATTGTGCTACTCCTGGTCGCTGGTCGATCGCTTTCTTCTGCCAGCGGATAGCATCAAATAAAGCTTCAGGATTATTTTTCGCGAAGACCAGCAACTGCTTAGCCCCATAGCTCAGGTTACGGGATTGATCCTCCAGATAGTATGGGCGTCCCTTTTCAACGGATTGCTTAAACGCCGCATGTTGAGCACTGTCCAATACGGGGCCGCGCCGCGAGAATTTGGCCTGACGATCCTGTGCGAAATCTATCCGTGACATGGAGTCTGGAGAAATACGATAAAAACGATCATTGTAAAAAGATCTTGCCATTTCAACATAAGCTACCGTATCTCGCGTGAGCCGCTTGTACTCCAAAGGATAAAAACCTTGCGAAATTGCACCCCGCAAATAATTTGGCGTCCAGGTCTGATACGCAAAATAGCCCGCGCTGTGGGCTAAGGATAAATCCTTCTTGTTGAGTGCTTCCCGGAATGTCTGCTGGATAATTCTATTGTTTATTTTCTTACGCCGCGGCAACGGTAAGGTGGCATACAAACTATCCACCATTTTACCATTCGTGCGGGCCAAAAGATAGGTCTTGCTATTATACACCGGACCACAGCTCAGCAGGAATATAACTGTCTCAAAATTATTCAGTTCCTGTACAGTCAGTTGTGCCATGTAATCACTCAGTACCTGCTGGTCAGTATATTGATCGAATGCTTGATAGTGATCGAGCATCTTTTTCAGCAGCGATTGTTGACGCATCCCCTTGTGATACTGTGCGCTGAGTTTGCCCAGTGTTTCACCCTTTGCCAGGGTGCTTGCCGAATCTATGAGTGCTTCCAGCTCGGCTGCCCCATCTACCGCTTTATTGTGGCGCAATAAAGGGATTCCGTCTTTGTCTGTAAAGAGATAAATAGGGTTATTCAGGTAGAATGTTTGATGGAGCGGATGGTTAAAATCGTCACGGTGCAGCTGCACGATACCTGCAACAAATTGTGCATCCAGCTTATCTTTTGCCTTTTTGGAAACGCTTCCTTTAAAAGGTATAAACTGATGTTCATCTTGCTGATGAATGATCAGAAATAACGGTTTATTTTCCTGCTTTGCCCGTTCCAGCAGGTCCGTGTAATTACTGTGTTCTGGAAAGCTGGCCTGTGCTGTAACAGGATGAGTTAAAAACCAATATAAGAAGACTAACACCGCCGACTTTAAATAGAGCTGAGCCACCATTCAATTAAAATATATTGTTAATAAGTTATAATATAATTGATAAAATTAAATAAAATTCTTCATATATTCGACATAATTCTTTTTTTAGTTTATAGGTGCGGTTTCTATAGTGAAGGTCCCAAAACCATCAGGTCATGGATTTTGAACCAACACAGCAGGAAACCAGGCTTATTCATCTTTTTTATAGATAAAACATCCTGCTTCTGAGGGGTGGTCGAGAACCAAATTTCGCATGTCTTCACGCCATATGAGTTGAACGATCATAAAATCTCCGGCTGCGGAAACGGTAAAAAAAATGGCAAACAACAGGATATTCACATTTCCGCTGTACCAGGCATAAATGGCAGGGATAAGCCCTAATATAATGAAAGGCATCAATGCGCCGATAATATATTGACGGACAAGAAGTGGCTCCTTACAGTGGCAATAGGGTGTTAGCATTTTCATCAAGACACCAAACTTGATTGATTTAAACCCCTTCTTGGTGTAACAGACCCAGGTGATCCCATGGATCAGTTCATGCGCAATGATACCAAGGATCACCACCAGTATGCCTATCAGGACCGAAGTGATGGAGGTAATTTCTAGCATATCGATCATAAAAACAAATGGCCCATCCTGTCGGCCCCAAATCAGGTAAAACGGTAAAGTATATAGTAGAATAACCGGAATAAATAGAAACAGTGCAAAGACATTGGCTTTATACAGATCAATAAACCGCTCTTCTTTGTGGTAACCAGGAATTGATGCTATATCCATATGGTGTTTATAATAAATGATTTATCATATAAAATGATGCTTCCTAAAAATAATACAAATTTTATTTCCGGCCAAACCTCCCCGAGCAAACTTGATCAGTACTGGTTTCTCGTCACATAAAATAGCCACCTCTTATGGTGTGGCTCCCCAGTATATATATTGTGGGTTCATAATCATTGAACGGCAGTAACGGTATAGCCATTTTTACGAAGCAGGGTAATCAGCCCTTTATCCCCGGCGAGGTGCCCTGCACCAACAGCGATAAAACAAGATTGATCTTTGATCATCTTGGGTATGATAGCCGTCCAGTTCTCGTTCCGCTCATTCAGCAGTTTTTCTTTTTGTTCGTCAGTCATCCAGGTAGGATCCTGAATCAGGGCGGTCAACTCACCCAGATTTTCTGTTTTATAGGCTGCCACCATTTTTGCGGTCAACGCTGGATATTTATTCAGCTGATAGACCGATTCCATGAACAGCTTGGGGGTAATGATGTCTTTCAGCAATGCAAATTGCAGATCGATCGTTTCGAGCTCCCCGATAGCCTTCCCTCTGGCAGTTGCGATGGCCGACAGTTCCATTTCATAGGACTTCATCTTTGTGGGATCAGCACAGTTGAACCCTTTCATCGTAAATAAAGAGACCACCGCAACGGGTGACACATAATCCAAAAGCTTAATGGAAAGATGTTCCGCAGTTAATACACTATCCATTTTTTGGACTTCACGGTCTGAGAATGTCTTTATAAATGCAGTATCCGGTGCACTGTAGGCTTGTAGTTTCTGGGCATTGTCCGGATTGGAAAGGTCCACCTCAAAAACCACTTTTTGGCTTTTGTCCAGGGCATCAAGGCATTTCTGCTTGATCTCAAAATCATCTGGGCACAGCATATGTACGGTACCGAACAGGTAAGAATCTTGCTTGAGGCCATTCCCGGCAATTTTCCACAACATGGAGTTTTCCTGGGCAAATCCGCTAGAAACCACGAAAAAAAATAACAATTGTAGGATCAGCTGCTTTTTCATTTATATAGATTAACGTTAATTATTGTTATACGGTTTTATCTTGCTGCGTCATGAAAGCCATCTTTAATTCCTTGAACAAAATCGGCGCTATTTAATAATATACTGATACAGCATATCACAACGATAAGTATCATCAGTAATTTTAACAGTTTTTTTCTTTCCATAATCTAAACCTGGTTTACTTTTCAAAATAGTGAGTACGGGCGGCCCAATACCGGCCAGATCGTAAGTAACGGATTTACGATTAATGCAATATGTAATAGATAAATTTGCCAAGCATATTCCCTGCAAACATTGCAATCAACGAAACCATAGCCAGTACGACTAAGATCTTTATCGCTTTATCTCTATTCAGATTCTTTATCATAATCAGTTTATTTTTATATCAGAACTTTTCAAATCCAACGGATGGCCCATCCGTCAGGGTCTATAATTATTTAACAATATAATGAATTAATTTTAATTTATGCGACATTATGGCGATAAATAGGTGAATTAAAATTCAGCCCTTATTTTTTAAGGGACAGGTCGATCTGTGATTTGATAAAATTATAACGGTAAATCATCTGAAACATGCTGGAGACAATGAAGATGCAAGCAGCTTACTATTATAATTTCATCAGAACAGATACTAAATTTGTCAATACATGTAGCCCTACGGCATATATAAAACCATACTTTAACCGTAGCTGTACGGTCAGGTATCCCAGCAGCATCTGTGGAAGGACATAGATGGGATAGAGAAACCAAATACTTGTATTTAAGGGGGCAAAATTAGCAATATGTACAAGACCAAATGAAATAGCACTGATGGATCCCAGCAATTTAATGGTAATGAATCGATTCAGATACTGTGCTATGTCCCTACCTTTCAGCACCCAATAAATCAACAAGTTGATCACAATAAAAGATAAAAGGATGACCAAGCTCATGACATTCAGCTTAAATAAATCCTTAAAACCAAAAAGAAGATAGGTCAAGATAGCAGAAAAGGATATGGCTATATGCCGCGCCTCTAAAGACAACCATAGCCTGAACATTGTTTCTTCAACGATTGGAACTACAAACGCCACCAGAAGGATCATATAGAAACTATTGTTGTTGGTGAGTATCCTAATGGACCGTAGTACGTCGTGGTTCAATAAGCTTGGTAACTTGTAATATTCAACCACCAAAAATGTATCGATAGATTTAATGATGGTTAAAAGCACGAATCCAATACCCAGAAGCAGCAGATAAAAATAGCCGACAATCCCGTTCACTGGCTCTCGGCACAAATCATAGAAGAAATTCCGTGGTAAATATAATAATAAGGGGTTCCCTGACCATAAATTTTCATAAATTTATTCGACGACTTGATGAGGATAAAAGTGTGGTATAGCCCAAATGTGGGCAGGAGCTTTTTGGCACGGCAGAAAATGAGCAACAATAATGATTTAGGATGAATATTTTAATTGTATACAGTCACCCCAGTAAAAAGTCTTATACTTTCCAGATACTTAAACAGCTGGAAGAGATAGCCATAAATAAAAATTGGCATATTGAAGTTTCGGATCTATATGCAAACAACTTTCAAAGTAATATGACAGCAGAAGAGTATGAAAGGGAAGGATTCGCTGACACAGCACTGCCGATTCCACAGGATGTGGCTGAAGAACATAAAAAGATAGAAAATACGGATTGTATTATTTTTCTATATCCTGTCTGGTGGAGCGACTGTCCAGCCATAATGAAAGGTTGGTTTGACAGGGTTTATGCTGTAGGGTATGCTTATGGACAAAAGCCAGGCTTACCTAAAATGAAAATGGTAAAATATGGAATCACTATTTGCACTGCAGGACATCCCAATGATTTTTTAAACGAAACAGGCATTGCACAGAGCATGCAAACGGTGATGCTTGATGACCGCTTAGGGAAACGCTTTGAACGAAAGGAAATGCTTATACTCGGCGGAACCTTGGAAATTGAAACGGTCAGGCAAAAGCATCGGGAACAGATCAACGAATTATTCATCAAAATAGCAGATTACTGCTCCTGATAACGGTAAATGGTTGATCCAATCGCTTTTTCTTAGTGCAAGTCTACATCAATACATTACCCCACTTTTTGATGCTATAAAAAATTGTCTTTCACGCAATCGTTTTCGAAGATGCTGTACTATTTCGCTTTATAAAAACGACTTTTTTAAGTATTATTGAGGCTTATGACCAAGATTACTAAATGATGAATTTCCACAAATATACTGCCGGCTTCTTTGTTTACTTGATCTGCATTTTATGGTATATACCCTTATCTTTTTCACAAGAGGGGGTCACTCATGCGTTAAAGCTCTGGTACAAACAACCTGCCCGGATATGGGAGGAAGCACTTCCCTTGGGTAATGGACGCACTGGAGCCATGGTATTCGGCGGCATCAATCAAGAGCGTTTCCAGCTGAACGATCATACGTTATGGTCCGGCGGCCCTGACCAGGGAAATAACCCGAAAGCGGCCGAGCTCCTCCCCTTGTTGCGACAGGCCATATTCAAAAAAGAATATAAAAATGCGGAGGATATCTGGCGCAAAATGCAAGGTCCTTATTCGGCCCGATACCTCCCTTTAGGAGATCTGCACTTAACATTTGACCTGGACAGTACCGTCAGTGATTATAAACGGACACTGGACTTGAAAGAGGCTATCTCGACAGTGGAATTTCAAAGCGACGGAACCCGGTATCAGCGCACGGCATTTATCAATCATCCGGCCAAGGTGCTCGTGATCCAGCTTAAAGCTGATAAAAAAGGTAAATTGAATGTCCGTCTTAAATTGGACAGCAAACTCCGACACCTTACTAAAGCATCGGCAAAGGGATTAACCATGACGGGACAAGCGCCATTTGAGGTTGCCGCCAGGGATTATTTTCCCGACCAAATCGTCTATAACGATAAAGGTATCCGCTTTGACGTTCAGCTGGGCATGGACTTAAAGGGTGGACAAGTAATCACTCAGGATAGTACCCTTGAAATCCGCAATGCCAATGAAGTGACACTTTACCTTGCGGAATCGACCAATTTCACGGCCTTCAACCTGCAGCCGGGAACCGGTGCCATTGATGCTCAGAAGATCGCAAACGCTCACCTTAAAGCAGCCATGCGAAAAGGCTTTGAGAAACTAAAGGATGAACATCTTAAGGATTACAGCAATCTGTTTGACAGGGTGAAGATTAAACTTGACTCTGGAGCTGATTACGCACAGCTGCCTACGGATCAGCGTCTAAAATATTCCATGAAGCATGGGGATGACCTGGGTTTGCAGGAACTGTATTATCAGTTCGGTCGCTATTTATTGATCGCCAGTTCACGTCCTGGAAGCCGGCCGGCAAACCTACAGGGCATTTGGAATGATCACATCCAACCTCCTTGGGGAAGCAACTATACCATCAATATCAATACGGAGATGAACTACTGGCTGGCAGAAAACACCAACCTGTCCGAATGCCATGAACCTCTGCTCTCCTTTATCAATGAGCTGGCGGAAAATGGTGCCCAGACCGCTAAGATCAATTATGGTATCCAGGAAGGTTGGATGGCCCATCATAACGCAGACCTATGGGCCAAGACCTCCCCCGCGGGGCATTTCGACCAGGATAAAACTTATTTTCCGCAGGCATTCTGCTGGCAGATGGGGGGTGCCTGGCTGAGCACACATCTCTGGGAACATTATCAGTACAGCCAGGATACGGTTTTTTTACGGCAAAAAGCTTATCCATTACTGAAGGGCGCTGCACAGTTTTTGCTGCATTGGCTGGTTGAAGATCCCGAGACAGGCTTCTTGGTAACAGCTCCTTCTTCTTCGCCTGAGAATCATTTTTCATACCAGGGAGGACGCTATGCTATCGGTAAAGGAACCGCCATGGATCTTGCAATCGCCCGGGAACTATTTTTGGATGTCATCAAAGCATCGGAGGTCTTGGACGTAGATGCAGCCTTCCGCTCGATCGTTCAGAATAAGCTGACAAAAATGTATCCTTATCAGATCGGTCGATATGGTCAGATCCAGGAATGGCTGGAAGATGTGGATGACCCCAAAGATACCCATCGGCATATATCGCAGCTTTTTGGATTGTTTCCGGGAAGCCAGATCGATCCCTTGCTGACACCAGCGTTGGCGAAGGCTTCAGCGGTGACCTTAGACCACCGCGGTGATGTGAGCACAGGATGGAGCATGGCCTGGAAAATCAACTGGTGGGCCCGACTCCGGAACGGTGACCGTGCATACCGTATTTTGCAGAAAGCATTCAATTACATCAATCCGGCCGACAAGTCGATCAAGAGCGCTGGCGGCGGTGGCACATATCCCAATCTGTTTGACGCGCATCCTCCTTTCCAGATTGATGGCAACTTTGGCGCTACGGCTGGTATGACCGAACTACTGATGCAGAGTTATAGTGGTGTCATTGACCTGCTACCTGCCCTGCCTAAAGCATGGAAGGATGGCCACATTACAGGAATTAAAGCACGAGGCAATTTTGAGGTCAACCTGACCTGGAAAAATCACGCGGTTGAGCAGCTTGTACTGACATCTATTGCTGGTGGCCCTTGTACGGTCAGAAGCAGAAAAAGGCTGAAAACCGATAAAAAACATAAAAGCTATGAGCGTGATGGTTTCTGGTATATGGACATGGAAACCACCCAGGGAGAGCAAATCGTATTCAACTGATCTGCCGTCGACATAAGGGTGAAGCCCATTCATCGGAAAGGATATAGCATAAAAAATTGGCGTAGTGCAGTGAAAATCCAAATGTCACAAGCGTTGGATGACGAAGCATAAAAGAGGAAACATAAAAATGCCCCCAGAAAGTGTCTAACTTTTTGGGGCACTCCATAACATCAGGCCGGCCCTCCACCCTCACCGCTTCATTTTCTATGGAATAAAATTAAGCACTTTTCTACCCTGAATTCTTTTTCTTAGGGCAAGAAAAGTAAGAACGTACCGCTAAGGGAGCACAAAGAGCAGGATAGTACATGATGCTCATGTCAAATTAATTGTGGATAATAGAATATTGCTTAGCATACACAGATAACTCATTATAAATCAATTATGAAACCCTACATTAAGAAGTTGCTGTCTGGACTGGCAGTATTTGGGCTTCTATCCACCACAAACTTGTCGGTCTTTGCCCAAAAACTAAGCGTACACGATCTCAAAGTAGAGCACCTCAAAAATCCACTGGCGCTTGAAACAGCTAAACCTCGCTTCAGCTGGAAAATAATCTCAGCGGTAAAAAATACGGCACAGTCTTCCTATGAAATCAGGGTGGGCACAGATAGCACTTCCATGCTTAAAGACAAAGACCTTGTCTGGAAAGAGGCGATGAATGGAGATCAGTCGGTGTTGATCGAATATGCTGGACCTGAGCTGCAGGCAAGAACAAAATACTTTTGGCAGGTCAGGGTGAAGGATAATCACGGTAACAAATCGGCTTGGTCAGTACCAGGCTTCTTCCGTATGGGAATGCATCCGGCCGACTGGACCGCCCAATGGATCAAGGTATCCGGAAAAGACAGCTCGACCAGAAGCCCCTTGTTCAGAAAAGAGTTCTCCCTGCAAAAAAAGGTTAGATCGGCGCTGGCTTACATCACTGCAAAGGGTCTATATGAGGCTAGAATCAATGGTAAACGGGTCAGCGACACATATTTTGCCCCTGGATGGACCAGCTACAAGGATCATCTGCAATATCAGGTATATGATATTACCTCTACGCTCAAAAAGGGCGCAAATGTGGTTGGCGTAAGCCTGGGAAATGGTTGGTATAAAGGTAGAATAGGTTTTGGAAACCAACATAATTTTTATGGTGATACACGGGGGCTGCTGTTACAACTGGAGGTAGAATATACGGATGGCAGCAGGGAAACTATACAGACGGACAGGAGCTGGACATATGCTTATGGTCCGATCATGGCCTCGGATATTTACGATGGTGAGATTTATGATGCCCGAATGGAAATTGCAGGCTGGGACAATACGGGATTCAGGGCGGACAGCCGATGGACCAGCGTTGACACCATGGAGAAAGGCCCGGAGAAGCTCGTTGCCATGAGCGGTCCACCAGTAAAAAAGCATGAAGAGTTTAAGGCACACCGGATATTTAAAACTCCAGCAGGAGAAACAGTGGTGGATTTTGGACAGAACCTAGTCGGTTGGGTGATGCTCAAAGCCAAGGGTAGCGCCGGAACCAAAATCAGGTTGAGCCATGCTGAAGTACTGACAAAAGAAGGTAACTTTTATACGGTCAACCTACGGTCGGCAAAAGCACAGAATACCTATATCTTAAAGGGCAATACCGAACAGATTTTTGAACCTCATTTTACATTCCAGGGATTCCGGTATGTAAAGGTGGAAGGGTATCCTGGCGAACTGAAGCCTGAGGATCTTACCGCCGTGGCGATATATTCAGACATGCAACCCACAGGTAAATTCAACACATCAAACACCTTGCTGAACCAGCTGCAACATAATATCCAATGGGGCCAGAAAGGAAATTTTCTGGATGTGCCGACCGATTGCCCACAACGTGATGAGCGCCTCGGCTGGACTGGGGACGCACAGGCTTTTGCCAATACAGCAGCCTATAACATGGATGTAATAGGGTTCTTTACCAAATGGCTGAAAGATGTCAAAGCAGATCAGAAACCGAATGGTGCCATACCACATGTGATCCCCAATGTGTTGGGGCCCAATGATGGTGCATCTGCGGGCTGGGCAGATGTGGCTACCATTATTCCCTGGGATATGTATGTTGCTTATGGCGACCGTCGGATCCTGGAAACACAGTATGAAAGCATGCAGAAATGGGTGGACTATATTTCTGCTGTAGCGACAAAGAATCTTTGGAATACGGGGTTCCATTTTGGTGACTGGCTCTTTTACCGCCCAAATGATGACAATGACGGCCGGGCTGCTGTGACCGATAAATACCTGATTGCACAGACCTTCTATGCCCACTCGACACAGCTGCTGATCAATGCGGCCAAGGTACTGGGCAAACAAGAGGATGTATCCCGGTACACCGCACTGCTTGCCGAGATCAAAGCCGCATTTGTAAAGGAGTATATGACAGCAACAGGGCGACTGGTCTCCGGAACGCAGACAGCATACGTTCTGGCACTACAGTTTGATATGTTGCCGGAAGAACTTCGGGCTTCCTGTGCCGACCGTCTGGTGGCCAATATCCGGGACTACGGCAACCACCTGACTACGGGCTTTTTAGGGACCCCTTATTTATGTCATGTACTGACCAGATTTGGGCATAATGATGTGGCGTATGATCTCTTGCTCCAGGAGAGCTACCCCTCCTGGCTTTATCCTGTAAAAATGGGGGCCACGACGATTTGGGAAAGATGGGACGGCATTAAACCGGATGGTTCTTTTCAAACTCCGGATATGAACTCTTATAACCATTATGCTTATGGTGCCATAGGTGACTGGATGTACAGAACAATTGCCGGGATCAACTCCACAGTAGACCAGCCGGGCTATAAGTCTATCCTCATCGCTCCCAAACCAGGGGGTAAAATAACACACGCTACGGCTGAACTGGAAACGGCCTATGGCACGGTGAAATCGGCCTGGGTACTGGAAGACGGATGGCTGAAGCTTGATGTCAGCATACCGGCAAATACAAGAGCCAAAGTCGTACTGCCGGATGCCACAAAGGAAATCGGCTCGGGAAGCTATCACTTTGAAAGCAAAATTTAAGTAAAGGGTACTCGTTTTAAAAAAAATGTTTTTTTCTAAAACTATTTTAAACCAGCAACTGTTCTTATTATATAAAAGCGCTACAAGCTTCCTTTTCTTGAAAAGGATACAACATAAAAATGGCGTAGTACAGTAAAAATCCAATGTCGTAAAAAACATTGGATGACGAAACAAAAAAGAGGAAACAATAGGAAACATAAAGATTACTGTACAGCATAAACGCTAAGATAAAGGGTCTGATTAACATCAGGCCCTTTTGACATAAAAGGCAGATAATTACATTATCTGCCTTTTATGTCAATGAAAATGCTTTCATTACCTGGTTGTATAACCACCATTTGCAAAAATGGTCTGCCCGGTGATCCACCAACCATCGGTTACCAAAAATTCGACAAGCGGGGCAATATCTTTAATATCCGTCAGTCCACCAAGGTCAGAAGCCTGTTTATGATAAGCTACAGCATCATCACTTTCCTGACCATAAAAGAATGGTGTATCCATTGGCCCTGGAGCCACCGCGGTAACAGAAATACCCCGGGCACCAAATTCTTTGGAAGCAGCCCTGGTAAAATGCTCCACAGGGGCTTTAGCACCGGCATAAGTGGAATAATACCCTGTAAATGCCGCTAATAATGAAGTGACAATCGTATTGATCTTACCATTATCGTTCAATTTTTTCCCAGCTTCCTGAATAAAAAAATACGCTACTTTGGAGTTGATGTCGCTCATGCTGTCGTACTCTGCTTCTGTAGTATCAGAAAAAGGTTTTTTCAACACTTTGCCCACTGTATTGATTGCGATATCGACGCCGCCAAACTTTTCGATTGCCGTATCAAAAAGTCTGCTGATATTCTTTACTTCTGTTAAATCGGCCTGGAACAAAAACGCTTCTCCACCCGCAGCTGTAATATCAGCCAAGGTTTTTTCGGCATCTGCTTTTGTACTGTCGCTATTGTAATGAATAACTACTTTTGCGCCTTTTGCAGCAAAATCACGGCTTAGCAAGCCACCTAAATTTTTTGCTCCTCCAGCAATCAAAACCACTTTTCCTTTTAAATCGTTTCTTGCCATTTGATCTGTATTTTAATGTTTTACAATTGATACAACAAAGATGGCCAGATAATTTCTTTATTTTATGGTGAACTTTTCGGAACTTTTATTTTGCTGTTCTTTCCGGAATTGCCCCGGGGTCTGCCGGGTAAATTTCTTGAAAAACTTGGAGAAATTGGAGGGGTCATAGGTCAGGATCCTGGCAATCTCAGCAATGGAACGCGCGCTGCCCGTAAGCATTTGTTTGGCCTGCTCAATAATCTTAAGGTCGTAATAATAACAGGGGTGATGCCCTGTTTCTTGCTGTATCGTGTCGGTCAGATGTGTGTGCGAGAGAAATAATTCACTGGCAATCTGATTAATTTCCATAAACTCAATCACCTTGCCCGAAACAACATCGGCAATATGCTTATCTAAAAATTGAAAATAATTGGCTGTAATTTCTTTACTTCTCTTTAAGATGTCGTGCTGGGTTTCATTCATCATTCTTTCTAAAAAAATAAAACAAAAGTCGGATTCTCCATCGAATAAAACAGGGTGAACTTTTCGGCTTTTACACTAAAATATTGATTTTATTCTTAAAAACTATTGATTTTCAAGAATATTAATTACGCTTTTTTGAAAGAGAACGACATTATTCTAAAACCGTACAGGTACTCAATGGTATCTTTTGCTTCCATATGCCCTGTACCTCGAATCGATTGCCCGAGGTTTTATTTTTAATCGTGAAGGTATACCGGCAGGTGCGTTCCAGGTATTTAACTTGCCCCCTTACCCGAATAGTGGTATGAGGCTTTAGCAGCAGCTCTTCCTTACTTCCCGGTTTAATATATTCTTCGAAGGTCCGGTCGGCGATATAGGGTACCCTACCCCTCCAGTGCACTACGCCATCAACCAGCAGTTCGTCCATGGACACCAGGCTGTCTTGCTGATTGACCCAGTCAAAAGCGCCATAATCACTGCTGGCAAATAAGGAACTGGACTTTACATCTTTAAAAATGGATGTAATATCAACTTTCTTCTCCCGATTGGAATTGTTTCGGAGTTCCATAGAACCGCATCCTTCGGCACTAACAGTTATCTTACGGCTGCCTTTAACTTCTTCAACTTCTTTTTTCAACAGTTCATACCCCTCTCCCCTGTTTTGTGTGAAACTTATTTCTTCCTTCTTATCAGCAGAGAGTATCCCGATCACAAAATTCCGGGGGCGACTATTGAAATTTTCCAATAGTGTTAACTTGAGCTCATTCTTGTTGGTCTTTTCCATCTTTAGCCAGCCTTTATCCAGCTGGACAGCGCCAATATTCTCCAACTTTAGGGCTTTACCGGTCGAATCTCTTAATATTTCGCCTGTCGTTGCTTCCCTAACATAGGAAACGGTCCAAATATCGGCATGGATGGGTATGATGTTGTCTGTAAAACCTGTATGCAGCGTTAAGTTTTTTAAACTGGGATCTATCAAGCCTTCATTATCGAGCGCAAACTTAGCACATGAAGTCACAGTCAGCATGGATAATGACAATATGACAATTGAAAAAATAGAGGATAGCTTCAATAATTTTTGCATACAATGAATTATTTTCTTGATCACAAAACTAATCAGGCACAGTCTATCTAAGTAAGATAAAAAAAATAAACCATATTTTGGTCCTTTCAGCCGTTGAAAATATAAAAACCACATCGAAAAAAGCCATGCCTCACGACATGGTTACTAACTAAACATATGATTCACCAGTGGCAAACCTGATCAATGCCATAGATCAGCACTTCTGATCAATATCACTCTATTCGTTCACACCGGTAACCCCACTCAAACATTTGTTTTATAATCCGACTTGTTTCAATATCCAACTGGGAAGATTCAATCCGGAGGATATGCTCTTCATCATCAAGATCAAAATTTATCTTATAGGAAGAGAATTGACCAACAAGAGTAGCGACAATCTGTTGCGCATCTTTGGATCTATACACATTGGTTTTAAAAATTTCAACTCTTTTCATTGCATTTGCGTCATTACTTTATTAAAGAATTCAATGATTTATTCAACTACTCCAGGATCTTTTAATGTTATTTGATTGGCTTGGTACTGGCCCAAGATTGGAAAACCTTCTCAACAGGCAACCTGTTTGCTTGATCTTGATGATAGGCATTTAAAATAATGTGGTCAAAGTCTGCGTTCGCATTTTTGGTCTGCGCTTTGCCCAGAAGTGTTGAAAGCCCCAATAACAGTACGATGATCAAGGCGTTAATGAAGTGCACCATAAATTTGAAAGTTTAGAATTATGTAGTACAGCAAATTTCAGGAACACGCGATTAACTTCCCATATTTTTTCGGTGAAGCAACAATTTTGATCGGTAAACTACCTATTTTCTCCTTTCAATGTAATTCATGCCATATAGCAAACCCCTCATCTTTAAAAAAGACTTTTGGGAAAGCGGCCCAATATTGTCCTTTACCTGAGAACATGAGCTCCTCCACGTATACGCGTTAAGGACAGATAGAGAAAAAGATGTTCATCGTTGTGTTAATGTTTTTTCAGTATCCCTTTTTTCACGCCTTCATCGATCAAATTTTCAGCATATTTCCATAAGGCAGTCGACCCTTCGCCGATAACGCTCTTTTTGGCATATACTTTTTCGTAATTGACCCCGGGTTCATTCCAGGTACCCCCCTGATTAGAACTGTTCTGCAGCAAGGGCTCCAGGCGGTCCATGGCTTTTGCAAATTTTGCTTCATTGGTCTCCCCCGCTTCAAACTCTTCCCATATGCTGATGAATTCCTTCGCCTGCTCGGCTGGTAAAAGGCCGAATATACGCTTGGCAGCCAACCGTTCCTCTTCGGTATTGCTGTGGTTCTTTTGGGTATCGTAAATAAAGGTGTCACCTGCATCAATCTCAACAATGTCATGTATCAAGACCATCTTCACAACTTTAAACATATCGACTGCTGCGTCAGCATGTTCGGCCAAAACCATGGCCATTAGTGCCAGGTGCCAGCTGTGCTCTGCATCATTTTCACAACGGTCGCTATTAAAAAGCTTCGTTTTCCGTTGAATATATTTTACCTTATCAATCTCCTTGATAAAAGCGATCTGTCTCCATAATTTTTCTGCTGACATCATAAACCTGTTCTGTTTAAAGTAAAAAGATATACAAAGTTATTTTTTTTATAAGAGTCTCATATTGCCATTTGACAAGTAATTCTTGTATTAAGAACACCTTTTATTTACATCTAACGGACAATCCACATCGATCAAATAACAGCAACATTTATTAAATTTGATTGTTATCAGATCCCACTGTGATTATGAAAAAAATAGGTTTTTTATCTTTTGGACATTGGTCAAAACATCCTGCTTATAGCACACAAACAGCACGCGACACCTTGCTTCAATCCATAGATCTGGCTGTGGCCGCGGAAGAACTGGGTATAGATGGGGCTTATTTTCGGGTACATCATTTTGCCAGCCAGCTAGCCTCTCCTTTCCCTTTGTTAGCTGCTATCGGGGCCAAGACAAACTCCATTGAGATAGGGACTGGGGTGATTGACATGCGTTATGAAAACCCGTTGTATATGGTGGAAGATGCTGGGGCCGCCGACTTGATTTCTGAAGGTCGGTTACAGCTTGGAATCAGCAGAGGCTCACCAGAGCAGGTAATAGATGGCTGGCGCTATTTTGGTTATGACCTTGCTGAAGGAGAAACAGACGCCGACATGGGACGTCGTAAGGCGCTGGAATTTCTGGAAAAGCTTAAGGGCGTAGGCTTTGCAGATCCCAATCCCTACCCGATGTTTCCAAATCCACCTGGACTGTTAAGATTAGAACCTCATTCCGAAGGCTTACGCGATCGTATCTGGTGGGGTGCTGCATCGAATGCGACGGCCATATGGGCTGCTCAGAATAGAATGCACCTACAAAGCTCCACGCTGAAATATGATGAAAGTGGCAAACCCTTTCATATCCAGCAGGCAGAACAGATCCGTTTATATCGGCAAGCATGGAAAGAGGCGGGACATCCGGGGGAAGCCAGAGTTTCGGTAAGCCGGTCAATCTTTGCATTGGTTGACGACTTAGACCGCTATTATTTCGGGCAGGAGGCTGACAGAGTGGATAAAATCGGCATGATTGAAACAGATAAACGTACGATTTTTGGGCGAAGTTATGCCGCCGAGCCTGATCAGCTCATTAAGGAGCTGGCCAAAGATGAGGCTATCCAGGAGGCTGACACCCTCTTATTGACAATTCCAAACACCTTAGGAGTGGATTACAATATACATGTGCTCTCCGCTATATTAGAACATGTGGCCCCAGCATTGGGATGGCGCTAGACTGATTACTTTCATGGTAAAAAACATCCGTTACAAAACAAAAATCGCTATTATCGGCGCTGGACAGGCTGGACTTTCTTCGGCTTATCACCTCAAAAAGTTAGGGTTAGAGATTGGCCGGGATTTCATCATTCTTGACGAGGCTCCCGCTCCCGGGGGTGCCTGGCAATTTCGATGGTCTTCACTCACCTTGAGTACCGTCAATAAAATCCATGATCTTCCTGGAATGTCATTTGAAGAAACATTGCTGCCTGATGAAACAGAAGTACAGGCTAATATTGCGGTGCCGCATTATTTTGATCTATATGAGAAGAGATTTGGCCTGCAGGTATATCGCCCCACAAAAGTGGAGAAAGTCTACCTGCAGGGACATGGCTTTCACATCGATACCTCAGACGCTTTATTTTCCGCCCTGGGCATCATCAATGCAACAGGTACCTGGGGCAATCCCTATATTCCATTATATCCGGGAGCAGCAGCATTCCGCGGCGAGCAGCTCCATACCAAAGACTTTAAAACAGCAGATTACTTTCGGCACAAACATGTTATCATCGTCGGTGGTGGGATTTCAGCACTCCAGTTATTAGATCAGATAGCAAAGGTAACCAGCACCACCTGGGTAACAAGACGCCCGCCACTTTTTCGGGATGGACCATTTGACGATATGGCCGGACATAATGCGGTGGCCATGGTCGAAGAGCGTGTACGGCAAGGCCTTTCACCACAATCGGTGGTTTCTGTGACTGGCCTCCCCTATTCAGCTGAAATTCGGGATATGGAAAAACGGGGTGTCCTCCAACGGCGGCCGATGTTCAGTGAAATCACCAGTACAGGTGTACGATGGGAAGACGGAAGTGAAGAGAATGCCGATGTGATCCTTTGGAATACAGGATTTAAAAGTGCTTTGCAGCATCTGGATGCTGTTATTCCCAAAGAACCGGAAGGCGGCATCCTGATGACAGGCAGGCTCGCCACCATGGTGGCCAAAGAACCACGGATCCATCTGGTCGGCTATGGCCCCTCGGCATCTACAATCGGCGCCAACCGGGCAGGAAGAGCCGCCGCAAAGGAGCTCGTTGAAACCATTGGATTATAGCCGTACCACTGCTTCTCCTATACTATACTGTTTTTGGGGCAGCCTTAGCTACTTTCATGCTTTAGGATATACAGAGGTCAAATTTAAATAGTATATTGTATAATATACTCAATATGAACACTATATATGACGACAAAAAGCTTAATTAAGGAACGGCAATATATTTTTTCTTCCCTGAAAAATTCTCTTGTAACCAGAGACATAGGAAACTAATTTGACAGCAATGGAAACGCAGCATATTGTTCCTCCTAAATCCATTGCCCTGTTTGTGCGTGCTATTTTGGTCTTCGAAAGCCATGAAGAGCATACTGTCCGGTTACCATTTTTTGCGGATGGATATCCCGGACTGATGTATCAGCAGGCTAACGGTGATTTAATTATTGCACCACATGATAAAAAAATGCCTGCGGTTTTCTTGTACGGTCAGACGATCAGGCCCATTACCCTTGAAGCAAGGGGGCCATTTCAGCTCATCATCTTTCAGTTGTATCCATTTGTGCTCAGGGCCTTTTGGGGAATTGCTCCAGAAAGCATAAACGACGGTTGCCATCATTTGGAGGATAGCCTGGGAAAAAAAGCCTATGATCTGCAGGGCAAACTTCTGGCGGCACCAACGGCCCAAGATAAGGTCCAGGTGATATCCGATATGCTTTTAGCTTATTTTGAGCAGAAAAGAAATGATTTGGACTTTTCAGTAAGACAGGTAATCCAGTGCATAATAGACCATAAAGGTCTTGTTTCCATCAATGAACTTGCGAAAAAAGAGAAATTAAACATCCGGACTTTCGAAAGGAGATTCCTTAAAGCAACAGGCATTTCAGCGAAACAGTTTGCCAAAATAGTCCAATTTCAAGCCTCCCTCAATCAATTGACCACAAAAGACTTTGAAAGAACTGCGGATATTGTCTTTGAAAATGGCTTTTCGGACCAGTCACATTTTATCCGTGTATTTAAGGCTTTTACGGGCCTCACGCCACATTCATTCAAAAAAAGGTAAAGACTGTCGTTTTTGTTCTATTATCATTTTTCATTTATGCCAACCTTTATCCAAACAAAATGTCAACATAAAACAATTTTAAATTATCGTCATGCTGAAACTACAGGAAATAACTTTAGCTGCCGCAGCAATATCATCTGCGTTAATATCGGGTCTCTTCTTTGCCTATACTTTTTCAGTTAACCTGGGCCTCCACAAACTGGATAATAAAGGATACTTATTAGCCATGCAGCATATTAATAAGGAAATCCTCAATCCCACATTCTATAGTTGCTTTGTGGGAGCCTTAATATTGCTTATCGCTTCATCGATCTTATATTACGATATTCACTCGCCTAGATTTTATCTCATCCTATGTGCTTGTATAAGCTATACAATCGGTGTATTTATCATTACGGGGGCTAAGAATGTGCCCTTAAATAATCAACTTGCCCAATTTGATCTTTCAACAGCTTCTGAGGCAGCAATACATACGATGCGGACCAGCTTTGAGAAACCTTGGGTATTCTGGAACAACATCAGGACCATATGCTCCTTCATCGCGTTGTTATGCATCATTATTAACCTTGTATTTTTTAAATCGAAAAGCTAGGTAGGCCAATATCCTTGAACGCAATGAACATGCAAGAATAATGAGCAACTACTATTCTTGTGTATCCTTGCTGGTTTCATGCTTATATATATACTGTGCATGAGAACCGGATACATTAGCCATGTTCATCGACGTTCAAATGATGCTCAAATATAGTAATAAAAACTAATAATATTAGCATTAAAACTATTTATTTTAGTTGTTTGCATAACAACTTGATCATTTAAAGAGAGCGGCTAATATCCACCACATTGAAAATCTGATCCACATCATCCAGACTTACATCAAAATCAGGGTATTTTGTTTTATCTGCATTGAGTGAGTGAAGGGTGAGTATACCATTGGCCACATCATGATGGGCGATCTCTTTAATAATCACTCCTTCATATTTGTGGACCACCACCCAATAGCGATATTTATGGGTATGAAACTTTGATAACCATAATTCGCGTTTGATCAGACGTCCGGTCACGATATCCCCATCCAATATACTGGCATCTGTCCCATCCGTCATACTGTCACCACTGACCTCAAAAGAACGATATGACCCTTTATGAAATTCATTGACAGTGATAAAATGTGCCGGTAGATCATCCATGTATTCGGCATCAGAAAAACCCGACAGATAGCCTGCCTTTGCTTTCTCGGTCACCAATTTGGTCTGCATTAAATATCGCCCGGGTGATACTTCAAAAAATATATTGTTCTTGTTTTCATCGATAAATTTAACATCATCTGAAAAATAGCCAATCGATTTACCATTCCCAACATTCACCATGGCAACAGCATCGGATTGGGAAAATGTCTGCCGCTGTTCCCGTTCTCCCTCACCATATAACAACCAATCATAGCGGAGGTTTGGGAATGCATTTTGAATACGGGTTTTTATGGTCAAGCCGATCGGATATTCTCCTTTTTTAATGCGTGAATAAACCTGCTCGCGAACCCCCAATAGTCTTGCAAATTCTCGGTTGGTAATGCCCATTTCCAAACGTAAAAGTTCAAAATTGTTATTTGTATAATGCTCCATCTCATCTATATTATTTAACAAATGTTACACTAAATCATAACATCCTGAGGCTAAGTTACACAACTTATAAAACCTAAACAAATAAATAAAACAAACAAACACATAACAACCTCATTACAAGTATATTAATGTTAAACAAATAAGTTTAATATTAAATATATTAAAGACTTTAAAAAGAGAAAACAGTGCAAAATTCATTTGCACAATTAACAAATTTGTTTAATTTTGTTTAACAACAAAAGAATAGAATACAGATCCCGTATGCGATAATAAGCAGGACACGACAGACAAATACTTTGAACATTTAAACGGTACGCAACATGGAACAGTTTATAACAAGCGATCTAAAGATGGGCACATCGAGCTATTCAATGGTTCATGCTCAAACAGAAAGAAGAGAGAACATTTTAGGCAAAAAGGAAATGATAAAATTAACAGTACAACCTGAAAATTTAAGTGCAGTGACCACAGGGAAGAAGCCTAATACCATAAAACGGATGGACACATTATATTATTCTTTCCTAATGAGTTTTCTAAAAGAAAACCACCCTGAAATACTGAGATCAATTGATATGATATATGAACCCGACCTGTCGAGGATCGGCAAAGTCGTCGATTCATATTGCGAATTTGTGGGCATTCCTGTTCAGCAGATTATGGGAGAATATATCAATTATAAAGATATTCAACATCGTTATAAAGCAATAGCTGTCGTCCTCCGTATATTTCAGCCCGAAAAATTGGACAATCTCAAGACAAAGGTCAAGAGCACGATCTACAAAGAACTTGCCCCTTACTTAAAAATAAACAGTGATGCCTTACAAAAATCCATCATCTGTGCCTGCAATCAATTTGATATGTACAGTGATTTTAAGAAAGACATCAAACAAGCTGCAAATTATTACCTGCTCACAATACGTTTCAATAGTAAATAAATGACGGGCCCATCCCCTGAATTGTCAGGGGATGGGCCAATCTAAACATTTGATTAGCTTTTTCTGTTTATCCGCCATTTCAAAAGAAAAGCCAATAACGCTAAACCAATCAGAAAACAGACAATAGTAGTGCTTGTAGGCGTGCTAATTTTCATTGTGCGCTGTTCACGTCCTTTCAGCTTTTGCTCTTCATGCCCTGTCTTTTCAACTTTCTGTTGACGTTGATCGGACACGGTTTGATCAACGTTACTCATCGCATTGGACCGCTGTATGGATTTTCTGATCACTTTGCCTTTTTCAACCTGGATCGTCCCGTTCTCTGCGATCTGGATCTTGTCGCCCTCTATTTGTAAACGATCTGCTCCCTTGATCAAAGAAATAGACTGTGACGACAGGGTTTGGCGATGCTGCGTCTTTACATCAGAACTTGAACGGAGCGTAGTTCTTGATTGTACATCCACAGCTGCCGACTCTTTTGTTCGGACTGTCTTTTTGAATAGACCACAGCTGCTAACTATTAGCAGCGTTAGGGTCAATAGGCATATATTTTTCATTTTTAACTTTTTTTAATTCAATCTGCAATGCATGGTAAAGCTTCATGAGGTCATCATATTTAGCTTGTAAATCGGCAAGTGTTCTTGCACAAGCCATGCGCTCATCGTTGGCCAAACGGAGTCCTTCGTTTAGATCTTCAATAATCGTTCGCAGCTGTTCGATATCTTTTTCCAACCGATTTGCATAAGCTTCCCATTTGTCCATTACCTTTCCCGCATTTTCCACATTGGTTGCTTCCACTTCGGCCTGCTGCTTGGGACGCCCAACCAGGTACCCCACAATGGCTGTAACGATTGGAACAACCAGCTTTTCTAAGATCTCAAGTAGTTCCATTGTCATCTCTTTTGGTTAATGGCTTAAATTTCATCCAAGGAAACCGTGTTCCTGGATCCTCCTTCCTCCCTGGGGCTATATCACTATGGCCCAGGATTTCTTTGATTGGATAGTGTGCAATAATCGTCTTACAGACTTCAACAGCTGATTCAATCTGTTTTTCAGTATAGAATTCGGTGCCTTTATTTTGCAGTTCAATCCCAATACTATACTTATTGAGATCCCGCAATCCTTTCCAGAAGCTAATACCAGCATGCCAGCATTTTGCGTTAAAAGGGGCCAATTGTGTCACCGTCCCTTCCCTGCTGATATGGATATGTGCCGAGACATTACTTTTTGTATCCAGCATCCAGCTGATTGCACTCGTAGCGTTGGAGGCTTCATCGTAATGCATAATGATATAAATAGGTCTGATCGTCCCTTTCTTATTGGGGGTCTCCTGATAGGAGACACCAACTAATCTGTGTGCGCTAATTTCCATTTTGTTCGACTGTTTTATGTTTTAATTTTTTGCTAAGGTTCTATACTAAAAAAAAGTACCTCCTAATTCTTTGGCATGGACGCCAGGTATGTCCATAGAATAGCTGTAGCTACCTTTGTTTCAATACAAATGTATCGTCATAAAACCTAAAAAAAACCAAGTTTCAGATGTATATCGGCGGTATAGAGAGCCTACCGAAAATAGAGGTTTAATGGGTTGCGTGCATCACACAAACACAAAAAAACCATATGGTGGAACATGGCTTTATCGCAGAAAATCTCATGGTATTCACTGCCGTGCGATCAAATAAAAACGCTCACGGATTACCCTTGACAAATGGTAAAATCAGACAGACAAATAGGCAAAACCGGCCGTATATTAAAGTTTCAGCCAGGCAACTGAAACTTTTCCTCCGATCCATTGTTATATGATCGTTATAGCATAGGATGAGTTATACCGCGAAGGCTAGGAAATTGGTTCACCTAGCCTTTCTTTGTTGTGAATCGCTTGATCTGTCCAATACGTAGCGCGGTCACCTTGACAACTGCAGCTTACTGTTAAAAAGGACATTTTCCTAATTGGCAGGCTGCGGTTTTAATTTCAGTGCCAGCTGATAATAGGAAGGCAATGAATGGTGCAGCATCATACCATCATCTGTTTTTTCATTAAACCTGCTGAAGTAGGCTGAATCTGGCTTTAAGATAATATGAGCACCTGTACGTACATAATCATTGCTTGGAAAATACTCCGGCTCCTTAAAGTTAGGCAGATGGGCTCTGACCATCTTTGACACTTGTTTACCCAGTATTTTCTGATAATTTGACACGGTTTTCTCTGAAGGGTTTTTGAGCATTTTAAAGGTTATTCTTTTCTTTAGCCCCTGTTTTTTTATCGTTGCAGCAATGGGTATGATAGGATTTCTACTGGGCAGATCCAGGTGTTTCTGTACTGTAAAAGGCACTTGGGGCACCCAATCGCTGGGATTGACGACCTGAAAAGCCCATTCAAAAGTTCGGTGTTCATATTCATACGCAAAATACAGATTCCCCGGTTTTGGGGCTGCCGAACAATAGGTTTTAAACCGAATGTCTTTTGGTAGACTGCCGGCATCTTGCAGCTGATAAAAGTAAGCAGTCAACAGGTAGCTAATCCCTCCGCCCTGACTGTGCCCTACGATCAGGATGTCTTTTATGCCAGCCCTATAAAGTGAATCTATTTTGGGCAGCATGTCCCTGGAGAGAAAAGCTGTGCTGATCAAATATCCTACATGTACTGCCGCATTGGAGTCATTTGACAATTTATAATCAACAACAAAGTTGGTATCTATCTCCAGCTGTCCAATTGCAGGAACCATAGCTGCATAGAGATTTGCAAGCCAGCTTACATTATTATCGATGGACCCCCGCGTACAAAATACGGCAGTATGTGTATCCTTTATCCACAATTCATATTGATTATTGAGTCCTACTTCTGGACTTTGATATATCAGCCTGGAAGATTCAGGTGCCGGAATAGGTGACCGTCCATTCGAATCAATACCATAAATATGCGCATTGATGCGCAACATTTCCTGATATTCCAAAATATCAAATCCTGGATGGAGCTGCTGTGCCTTGGTTATCATTGAAAAAATCAGCGCCAAGATCATTAAACCATATCTGACCATCATAACTTCGGTTTTATGTACATATAAATTTAAGAAATAATTCAGGAAGCTCCCATATCCGGTCGCTATGGTACGAAACGAGCAACGCTGCTTTGGCTTTTTATTTGTATTTTAGAATCCACAAACAAAGCTTAGTATGAAGTGAGCATCATGTTTTGTGATCCTGCTTCCTGAAGTACGGACCACCTCACAGTATGCTGATCGTTGCCAATAGCGATACTGCGCTGTATGATCTTTGTTTGAAGTAAAACTAACATCTCTGAAGTCGGTATCCCTGAAAAAATTGGGACCACTTTAAAGTAGATCATATTTAAACATGAACAAATTCAGCTTATTTGTCGGGAATGACATCAACAACATCTCTCCGGGGATCAGTTGGAGTGATCTGTTGGCCAATATCAAAACAAAATATAATGTCGCTTCATTGGAGAATGGACAGAAACCATTCCCCATGTTATATGAGGAAATATTTTTAAATGCCATCAAAGAGAAAGATCTGCATGAAAAAGAGCTTAAAATTTATATTGCTGACAGCGTATCACAAATCAAACAGAATGAAATACACCAGCTGATCAGGGCTACTCCTACGGCCAACATCATTACGACAAATTATGAATTTAGCCTGGAGGGATCTCCTGACACAGTAAATTCAAGCCTGATCAAAGAAACAACTTACAGTGTTTTCCGGAAACATGATTCAGCGGACAAAACCTATTGGCATATCCATGGGGACTGCAACAATCCGACTTCTATCAATCTAGGCTATGAGCACTATTGTGGGCAGCTTCAAAAAATGAGAGACTATGTGGTGAACGGCACCAATTACACCTCCGAAACAGTTTATAAGGAACCGCTGATCAAAAGATTGAGCCAGCAAAAAAAACTAAACTTACAATCATGGATTGATCTATTTTTCACAACGGATATTCACATTTTAGGACTGTCACTGGACTTTGTGGAGATCGATATCTGGTGGCTTTTAACCTATCGTGCGCGAAACAAATTTTATCGAAAAAGTAATTTTATCAGCAATAAATTGTTGTATTATACTACGAAAAAGTGGTACAATATCTCTAAGGATAAGATGCAATTGCTTCAGGCAAACGATGTCGAGATTATTGTTATTGATGAATCAAACAAAACAAAATATTATAAAAAGGTACTGGAAACAATAAATAAAAGGTACCAAGGAAGCAATTAATCTAAACACATATATTGAAATTCAAAATATTTCCATGGAAATGTTTCCAACAATAGCTATTCAGGAGTTCAGGAAAAATTAACTGGCAATTTTCACCAGATTTTCACTAGTTTAAAACGGATTGATTGCCAGCTATTATTCTATAAAGCTTAACACAACAACAATGGATATTGAAATCACAAAAACAGAAATCTTATCAGACAATTGGTATACCTTAAAAAAAGTCACTTATCAGTATATCAAACCCGATGGCACGGTACATGAGCAGAGCCGGGAAGCCTATGATCGGGGAAATGGGGCAGTTATTCTACTTTATAATATTAAAAATAAAACGGTCATCTTAACCAGACAGTTCAGAATTCCGACGTACATCAATGGAAATGAGTCAGGCATGCTCATCGAGGCCTGTACTGGGCTCCTCGATAAAGACTCACCACAGGATTGTATCCGCAGAGAAAACGGAAGAAGAAACCGGCTATCAGATTAAAGATGTAAAAAAAATATTTGAGGCCTACATGTCTCCGGGGTCAGTAACCGAAATACTACATTTTTTCATTGCTGAATATACAGACAACATGAAAGTGGGGAATGGCGGAGGGCTGGAAGAAGAGGGCGAACATATTGAAATAATGGAAATCCAGTTCCAAGATGCCTTGGACATGATCGAAAAGGGTGACATCAAAGATGGGAAGACAATTATGCTCCTCCAGTATATCAGGTTACACCATCTATTATAAGATGGTGATTCTTGACGATCACTCGGATGTATGTATTTTTTTAAAGACAAATTTAACCTGCTGAAAGCTGATCGTTGATGGAATGTAATGTGGAATCCCCATATATACCTGCTCTGTACCAGTTCCCAGCATATATTGTGTCCCTTTTTTTAACAATACAACCGGTCTCCGCTTTTTTTGTCCCCACCCAAAAGGTGTATAATAATAGTCACCGATCAATGTATCTTTCTGGATATTTCCCTGAACCTCACCCGAATCAATTTCATTGCCGGGTCTATAAAACCTTAGCTCTCCATGAAAGCGGCTTTCGAAGAGAGTAAGTTCCAGTCGGGCACTGTCACGGTTGTTATAAGCGACATAATGCTGCATTTCTCCAGCTTGTCTTTTCTCCTCACAGCCTGTCAAACATAAAATCGACAACATCAAATAAGCGACAGTTACAATTATACGCATCTTTTTTACAAATTTGCTAAACAAGATCTCCATTGGAAACAATTTGGCATTTCCAGTGAAGATATTGAATGTTCGATAAGATACATTATTTTTTGAAATCTCCCCCAATTGCTGTCAGATTTAGTCAGTAAATACGGCTAAAGCAACTAGTGTTGGCTTTCCATGCTTTATATTGCTCTTTTAAACAATGCCCACAAGGCCTATAATTTGCTGCTACAGCTTCTTCTTCCGTTGAAAAAAACACTCTGTTTTGTCTATTCATCCGCTTTCCAGATCCACAGGAAAGCAGTCCATAGATTTTCAGTTTGGCATTCCCGCCCAAAGTGATCTCCTGTTTCCGGATCTTCTGCCGCACCAGGGCATCCGAAATAGTACTGTGCCATTGCATGACTTGATAAACTTGCTTTGACCTATCCTACTATTTGATGGCATCATGAAAGATGATCCCCAATGCATGACGTTCGCCCGAAGTCACCGTACTGACTCCATGCTTCATATTGACCCGATAATATCCCTTGCTGCCACGCTCAGGCCTAAAATTGGTTGCAAAAATGACCATATCTCCTTTTTTAGGTTTCAGCACGACGGCTTTAGACTGCGCTCTTGGAATTTGTTGAGTCAGAACAAACTCCCCGCCCGAATAGTCGGTTTCGGGATCACTTAACAACAAGACCACTTGTATCGGGAAATAAACTTCTCCATACAAGTCCTGGTGCAGGGTATTAAAACCACCTTTACCGTAGCGTAGTATCAGCACTGTGGCCTGATCTTGCTCATGCAAACGACATTCGGTCAATAGCTCTTTGTGATCCAGGGGAAAAATACGATCGATTTTCAGCGCCTTAAACCAAGTATTTGCAATAGAAGCTAAAAAAGGATAAAGTGCTGTTCGTATCGTCTGGATCAGAACCGGTAAAGGGTAGTGGAAATACTTATATTCTCCAAGCCCAAAACGGTGTCTCGCCATGACAACCGTTTTGCGATAAAGAGCTGCGGTATCGTAATTTTCTTTTAACATTTCACATTGTGCATCGGTCAACAGTTTGGATACAACAGCATACCCATGGGCATGCATCGCTTCCGTAATACCAAACCACTCCAGCGTTTTTATTTTTTGAACAGTATTTTCCATAACACGAATCTCCGTATTACGCCGAAATTAAAAAATCCGAAATATGCTAACCTGGATCAACCTCTCCCTAAAAACTGACTATCCTGATTGAAGAAGCCACACATTGTATTGCAATTAAGGACCAATTTAGCTAAGTTTGATTATTGCAAAAAAGTTCGCATATGGAAACAACTTCGATCGAACAATTTTATCAGGAGATAAAAGCGAGCATCCCTCCGGAAATAGCACGTGAAATTGGCCACTTCAATATTTTTAGCTTTGAAGAGCTGGCAGCAAGGCTGCAAGATAAGCCCGTCATGCCCTACAATAAACGGACTTATTATAAGATCAGCTTAATCACCGGAAAAAACACGGCTGAGTATGCCGATAAAGTGATAGAAATCGAAAAATCCGCACTGGTATTTGCAACCCCCAAAGTTCCTTATCACTGGATTCCGAAAGACAAAGACCAGAAAGGATACTTTTGTGTTTTTACAGCAGAATTCCTGGCCCGAAATAAAAGCGGGGTTGTGCTGGACGATCTCCCTATCTTTAAGCCGGGAGGCCTTCCTATATTCCAGATCTCGCCAGAACAACAGCTTGAAATAGAGGAAATTTTCAAAAAAATGAATAAAGAGCTATCCTCTGACTATATTTATAAATATGATCTTCTGCGTAATTACGTATTGGAAATCATTCACTATGGACAAAAGCTGCAACCTAAAAGCATCACAAATCCGGCACATAATGCCTCCAGTAGGATCAGTTCACTTTTTATTGAATTATTAGAAAGACAGTTTCCGATCGAATCGCCCATGCAGCACCTACAATTGCGTACGGCCAATGATTTTGCCAAACGTCTGGCCATACATGTCAACCATCTCAATAAAATTCTGAAAGAAAGTACCGGAAAGACGACAACCCATGTGATCAGTGCAAGGATCACACAGGAGGCAAAAATTTTATTGAAACAAACCAATTGGAACATCTCTGAGATTGCCCATTCGCTCGGTTTTGAGGAGGTGGCCCATTTCTCCAACTTTTTCAGAAAACAGACTGCTCTTTCGCCAAATAATTTCCGGTCACAGTCATCATAGTTTGAATTTTGCAAATATTCATTTGCTTTTCGCAAACTTGCCTGGTCTTTTTCGGACGATCTTTGTGCTATTGAACTTAATCAGAAAATACAATGGCAACAAACAAAATCGCTTTAGTAACCGGTGGAAGCCGTGGTTTGGGAAGAAATATGGCCCTCAGTCTTGCAAAAAAAGGAATTGATGTCATCTTAACCTACCATAACAATAAAGAAGAAGCTGATCAGGTCGTCTCCATGATCCAATCTTTGGGGCAACATGCGGCTGCTTTTCAGTTAAACGCAGCGGACACCAAATCTTTCAATGGCTTTATCCATCAAGTAACCGCCCATTTGAATGCTCAGACGGGCCAGTCAACCATTGATTTCCTTATCAACAATGCAGGTACAGCGCTATATGCCCCTTTTATGGATACCACCGAAGAACAATTTGATGAAGTCTATAATATCCATTATAAAGGCGTTTTTTTTCTTACTCAAAAAGTCCTGCCTTTTATAAACGACGGAGGCCGCATCATCAACATTTCCTCAGGACTTGCCCGTTTTGCCTTCCCCGGTTCTTCAGCCTATGGATCAATGAAAGGTGCTATTGAAGTGCTGACACGCTATCTCGCTAAAGAGTTAGGTTCACGTGGTATTGCTGCCAATGTGGTCGCCCCCGGTGCAATCGAAACAGACTTCGGTGGTGGGCATGTTCGTGACAACAAGGAAACCAACGCCCATATCGCCAGTGTCACTGCTTTAGGCCGAGCCGGTGTGCCCGATGATATCGGTGGTGTGGTTGCTTTCCTCTGTACTGAAGAGGCCAGATGGATTAATGGACAACGGATAGAAGTCTCTGGTGGGATGAATATCTAGCTGCTGCAGGACTATACTTAAAAGGGTATGGTCCTTGCGTTTTTGCCAAATGGCAATTGGACACTCCGGAGCAAATCCTAGCTTTGAACCATGAATCAACAGAACAAAAGCATGGATATTTTAATCGGACTTCAATGGGGTGATGAAGGTAAAGGAAAATTTATTGATCTGATCAGTCAAGAATATGATATGATCGCGCGGTTCAATGGTGGTGCCAACGCAGGCCACAGTATTTACCATAATAATCAACGTGTCACCCTAAAGATATTACCATCGGGGATTTTTTATCCTCATATCAAAAATATAATCGGCACCGGGGTAGTCATTGAACCATCGGCTTTGAAAGCCGAGATTGATCAGCTTCAATCCCTTATTTCCGATGCCGATCTCAGGAAAAGAATCATTGTATCTAAAAAGGCTCATCTTGTGTTACCGACATATGGTTATTGGGACATGTATCAGGAGGAATCAGCCCTGTATCGTACGATAGGAACAACAAAAAATGGTATTGCCCACACTTATTCCAGCAAAATACTGAGACAGAATGTACGGGTAGAGGATATGTTCTCCAAGGATTTCAATACAGATGTGTTCCAGATCATCAGCAGGCAATATAGGGAGCTCCAGTACCTTGGTCAAAAAATGCCATCACTGGATGAATTATACGGCAATTTTATGAGGGACTGTGAATTGCTGAAGCAATTACATATTGCCGACACAGAAGTACTGCTGAACGAAGCATTAAAAAACAACAAAAAAGTGCTGGCCGAAGGAGCACAGGCAACCATGCTCGACATTGATCATGGGACTTATCCATATGTCACCTCATCCCATACCATTGCTGCCGCAGCCTGTGTAAGCTTAGGGGTATCGCCTCGTCTTGTTGATAAAATCTATGGTGTTACCAAAGCGTACTGTACACGTGTTGGGCATGGTATCTTCCCTACGGAGATCATTGGCTCCCTTGCCGATGACTTACGCGTGCGGGGCGCTGAATTCGGATCCAATACCAAACGGCCCCGACGGATCGGCTGGCTGGATATCCCGGCCTTAAAATATGCCATCATGCTCAACGGTGTCACTCACCTGATTCTAACAAAAGCTGATATTTTGAATGGCATGGCCCAAATTCCCGTTTGCACACATTATGAAATAAACAAGCAGCGATCCAGTTTGGCTTCCCTCTCCTCGACCACTGATGAAATGAAGCCCATATGGAAATATTTGCCTGGATGGGACGTGCCATTTGCCCAGATCAGCGACGCAACACAGCTCCCTAACGAACTGACGGCATTTCTATCGTTTATAGAACAGGAACTCGATACACCAATTAAATACCTTTCCACTGGGCCTAAGCGGGAAGAAATGATTAACTTAGTATAAGAGCAAGCAGTATGGAACAGCTTTTTAGATATATCCGAAAATTTGGTCCCCTGGATAAAAGGGAGGAAGGCCTCATCATGCAGGCCTTCCAAAAAAGAAGTATTCCAAAAGCTACGTATTTTGTCACTTGCGGAAAGATCAACAATAGTATAGCTTTCGTTGAGAATGGTGTATTCAGATCTCTCTATTATAATAATAAAGGGGACGATTTTACACGATATTTTATTTATGAAGGAAGATTTATCGGTGATTTTCAGAGTTTCCTGGATCGCACTCCTTCTAACGACTATATTGAGGCACTGACAGACGCTGAGGTCTGGAGTCTTGACCATGACAATTTTCTCCTGTTGGAAAAGGAAATTAAAATCTGGCCTTTGCTGGTCGCAAAGTTATATGGCTTTGTGATTGAAAGCAAACTGAAGACTGCAAACACTATGCTGAATCTTGATGCCAAAGCCCGTTACCTACTCTTTCTGCAACTGTATCCGGGCCTGGCGAATCGGGTGCCATTAGCCATGCTGGCTTCCTACCTAGGGATTACAGCCTCATCCTTAAGCCGCATCCGGAAAAACATCTCCTTTAAAGCCAAATAAATTGCGTATAAACCTGCTCCTTTTATCTACCAGCGGTACTGCATGCGTGTTGTAAAGACATTATCCTTAATATCAGCAGAGAAATTTTCCAGGCTTGTGGCTTCATTGGTCACGTGCTCATTATAGACCGTCAGCTTAAGTCTGCTGCTGAATTGATAAGAGAGGCCATACCCCAATGTACTAAATTTAACATCGCCATCGGCCGTAAAATTTCCGGGCATACCAATGGTAGCACCACTTGCATTTGTATTCGGATCATACACATCATAAGCCACCATCGCTGTTAAACCCGTGCGTGCAACTTCCTGGGTAAACCATAGATAATAACCATTGAATTTGCGTTGGTAAAGATCTGTCGCCGGTTGGGCTGTAAAACTACGGCTCGCATAAGGCCCTTTGATATCAGTTCCACCAGCTACTCCTGGTTGATCTCCAGCAACATATTCTGTTTTAAAACTGGATTTGCCAAAGCTATTATCCAGCTCCACCTGGAGGTTGGCACCATAATAGTTCCGTCCAATGCCTTTTCCTTCATTTTCATCAGCAGTGTGGACCGTATATCCATTCTTTATCGAGGTGTAATACGTTTTTGTATCATTCCGTACAGAACCTTTGTAAAATGAACCACCAAATCCAAGATGGAGTTTTTTATCTGCAAGGCTATCAAATTTAAAAGCAAGATTGCCTATGAAGTCTTTCTTTGAATCATAGTCTCTAGCTGAATGCCCACTACCGTTCACCAAAGCCAGGTCAAGGTTCAAAAACTTCAGTTTATTGCCAGGATGATAACTTATCATTCCCCCAAGATCCCTTTCCCGGGGCATTAACGTCTGAAATACACGTGCCCGCTCCGGAAAGTCGCGGTAGCCTGAAGAATAAACAATAGAATAACCAAATGGTCTATTGAAGAGACCCGCCGTCAGGCTCAGCCCTTTCTGATCGGGGTGCCGCAACTGGATAAAAGCATCCATCAGCTGTACGCCATCTTGTGTAGCATCTAGTTGAAATACGATACTGGAATACTTATCCACACGGTCGATTTTGAGGCGCCCCCTTCGGATCATGAATCTATTATCAGAATTCTTTGAAAAATCTCCTCCAGAAAATGATGTTATTCCAGGAGATTGCGCCTTTTGAAACTGTGTCTGAAGGTATCCGGTGATCTTGATATCATGAGGATCATAACTTGAAGGGGCATTGTTATTTTGCGCTAGCAGTGCAACTGGACTGATCAGACCTACAAGTAAAAGTGCTTTTTTCATTAGAATATAACCTGTTTTTAATGCTGATGAAGCCTGCATGCACATTCCTGTTCATTTTTTTCTGCTTATACATATTGTATTGCCGCCATGATGGCTCCACCAAGTTAAATAATCAAACTAGTAAAAATGATTTTTTAAGTATATCATGCTTTAATAAAAGATACAATATACTCAATAATTTCAATGCCGTAAAAATAGATTCTCAATATTAAGTTAATATTAACAAATTGTTAGTCTATTAATTTATATACATAAAATTAATGATTTGATAACAATGACGACTACGAAATAAACAAAAGGCCAAAAGATAAATCTTCTGGCCTTTCGTATAAATGTTAATCAACATGTAACATATGCTGATTCTAATGCTTTTTTATAATCACTCTCACGAAGAGGTATGGTCCCAGTCCATTTATTTTTTTCTTCGGGACCGCAATTAACTACTGTTATCAATCGGGATGATTGTCCATTAATCATCCCGATTGATAACATATGCTTTATGAAAAACTAGTTACCATATCCTGGATTCTGTTCTAAATTTGGATTTGAAGACATCTCAGATTGTGGTAAAGGCCATAAAAATGATTTATCCGAATAGGGAATGGCTGCACGTTTAGGTTCAACAACCACCCCTGGCTTATAATTATCTAGGCCACCTGTAGTGATTTGATTGGATAAGACTTTTGCTGGGACACCAGCTTTTCCATAAGGACTCAATGCTAAGCGGTGTAAATCTCCCCAACGTTTTCCTTCTCCAGTGAATTCAATTCTGCGTTCCTGATAAATAGCTAATTTAAGATCACTAGGTGCACTTGTAAATTGTTTATCAGCTGGAACGGCTCTATTTCGAACAGCATTCAATAAAGCGAAAGCTTGGGTATTATTGCCCTTATAAGCATAGGCTTCTGCCACATTTAACAGTACTTCTGCATAACGAATAATTGGGTTCCAGGAATCCAGAATGGCTACGGCTCTGTATTTATAATTAAATACAAGTTTATAGTTTCCTGTGGTCTGGATATATTGCAATTTTGTTTTCCTTGCATCCCCGGGCACCCAAAAATCGGCATTATAAAGATTAGGGCTCGTCGCTATTAAATCTCTACCTTTAAAGGAACTTGGAGAAAACATACTTGCAATCGCACCGTTTACACCACCATTTTGCGCTTGTGTCTGTGCCACTGAAAAAATCGATTCAACATTGGCCGCTTGTGAAGTAAATGGAGTCTCTACGTCTGCTTCCAGTTTATAACCACCAATTGGAGAAGTAAATCCTCCTGAAGCTGCGTCTGTGCCCATCTTTTTACCTTCAGCAATGACATTGTCATAATCTGCCATGTGTAGGTAGACTCTTGTTTTCAGGGCTATAGCGGCACCTTGAGTTGCTTTTGAAATTGACAGTGCTTTATCTGATTTAGTTACTGGCAGGTATTTCTCTGCATTATTAAGGTCTTCAATTATTTTAGCATAGTCTTCGGCAACAGTACCACGTTTTTGAGAAATCCCCTCCTCAACATCTGGAGCTCCTGTCATGGCCTTCGTTCTATAAGGTACACCTGGATTATTTCCTTTATTATCTGCATAAGGTTTACAGAAATGCAAGACCAATTCATGATGTGCCAATGCTCTTAGAAATAAGGCTTCACCTTTATAAGAATCACTTTCCTCTTGGGTAAGCACACCTGATCCAACAGCATCCTCAACGCCTTTAATAAATACATTTGCCTGATTGATCAATGCATACAGCTGCTCCCAGTGATTTACATTATTAGCTGTTGTTGAAGTATATGTTCCTTCATATGTAATCTGATAGAATGCCTGAAGATTAATCATATCCTCACCACGCATCTCCCCTTGTTCAATCGAAGCTCCACCAAATGGATAACCACGTCCTGTAGTCAATCCGGTCCCAGGATTGTAGCGGCCAACAGCAGCTTGCCAGTATACACCAGTCAGTGCTAATTCAATGTTCTGTTTCGTGCTAAAAGCTGTATTATCAGCTAACTTATCTAATGGCGAAAGTTCTGTAAATTTTTTACAAGAAGTGATCGAAAGAGCTAATAACAGTCCAGCTAAGGCGAATTTACTTTTATATTTTAGTTTCATTCTGTATTCAAATTTAAGGTCATCAATTAAAATGAGGCATTTACACCAAAGGTAAATGTTCTAGGAATTGGGTTAGATCTAAAATCTATGGCAGGTTGCGCATTTGATGTTGAACTATTTGCTAAATCAGGATCCAAACCCTTATATCCGGTCAGTACAAATGCATTGTCAACCGTGGCAAATACACGTAATTTACTTAGGTAAATACTTTTCAAGAACGGTGCATTGGAAAAATTATATCCCAAACCAATTCGTTGCGCTCTGAGGTAGGCTCCATTTTCTAAAAACCGACTGTTTAAGCTTGAGTTTAGGTTCAATGCATTGTCAACACCATAATACAATTTGGGTACATCCGTTTGCTGTCCAGGCGCAGTCCATCTATCCAGTAGCTCCTTGCCAGCATTTGCAAAATTGGTATTACTCAATAACTCTTGTCTTGTTTTGTTATAAATTTTATACCCAGCAGCAAAGCTAAAATTTAAGGATAAATCAAAGCCTTTATACGTAAATGTATTATTAAATCCGCCAAACCATTTTGGATTTCCTTGACCCATCCATTTTTTATCTGATTCGCCTAAAGCAGCGTCTTTTGTATTGGATACGTCAGTCGGGTCAGCCTCATTATAAAAGGCATAACTAGTACTTCCACCAAGATTCTGAACAATACTTCCATCGGCCTTAGTATATAAAGCATTTCCATTTGCCGCATTTACACCAACATATTCATAGCCATAAAATGAACCAAGTGCATGTCCAACTTCCACACGATGATAATTATAAGGGATTGGTCTTCCAGCTAAAGTCTTCACGGTATTGGTGACATAGGTCGCATTTAAGTTCGTATTCCAAGAAAAGTTTTCTTTTTTTATGATTGTTCCTGACAAACTTGCCTCCACTCCTTTATTGGACATCGTCCCAACATTCTGAGAGATAACATTATCTGGGATTCCTAAGGATGGCGCTGTTGGTACCGCCAATATCATATTATTGATATCATTCGCAAAATAATCAGCTGTAAAGAAGAATCTATCTTGAAGGAAGGCTAAATCGACACCAAAATTCCATTTATAGCTGGTCTCAAATTTCAACTTATTATTACCTGCCTGCGAAAAATAGATTCCATTTTCAGCGCCATATTGTGTTGCAGAAAATAATCCAGCATACGGGTAAAGACCAATTTCTGTATTACCTACTTTCGCATAACCTCCGCGAATTTTAAACTGCGAAATAAGATTACTATTAAAAAAACTTTCTTTCGCTACATCCCATCCTAGTGAAACACCTGGAAGAATTGCGCCCTGCTCACCAAAAGGTAAATCTGAAAGCTTATCATGACGCAATGAGGCTGATAATAAATATCTCTCTTTAAATGCATAATTCACCTTTCCGAAAATTGAGCTGAAGGATCTTTCAGAAGCTGCTCCACCCAACAATTGATTGGTCAAAGAACCTGAGATGATATTTTCGTTTTCTGCAAAATAAGTGGAAGAAAGGCCAAAACCATGTGCATAGAAGTAGCGTGTCTTGGATTTTTGATATTCTGATCCTACCAATACTGACAATGAATGATCAGTCCATTCTGTGGTGTAGTTCAATAAATTTTGCCAGTTATATAGATTTCTTGGTAAAGAATATTGATAAATCCGTCCATTAACACTTTGACCATCTCCATGTCCCGGATCCCAGTACAAGAAATCCTCACCATTTTGGGCCGTCACGCCGATCTGAGATCTAAAGCTAAGTCCTTTTAGGATTTCAATATTAATAAAGCCGTTTCCGTTGAAGGACAGCATGTTGGATTTATAAATATTTTTATCCAAAACATAGCGTTGGTTGGTATAGTTCCCATAGATTGGCAATGTATTACTTCCTTGTCCAAGGCTCTTCAAATCAGAGGATAAGTTATAACTACCGTCAGCCCATTTGGCCGGAACGTTCGGAAATGCAAGAATTGCGGCAGCCACATTGGAGGAAAGACCGGCCTCAGACGTATTGAAACCATAGTTAGTCTGATTACTTACCGCAGAGTTAAAACCAATAGTCACTTTATCATTGAAAACTTTTTGTTCAGCCTTAGCTCTTAAGGAAAATTTACGCAAACTATTCGCATCAGAGATTCCTTGCATATCCGTAAAACCTCCCGAGAAGTAATAATTTGTTCTTTCTGTAGCCCCACTAAAAGAAAGTGCATGATTATGTTGAAGTCCAGTTCTAAAGATTTCTTTTTGCCAATCTGTATCATACACCTCGCCACTCACAGGATCTTTTGTTTCAAATGCGGCCTCAGGATTGTTTGAGTTTTTTAATTTTTCATTGGTAATTTCAATGAATTCTTTCGCATTTAAAAGGTCAAAATATTTGGAAGGAGAGGCTGCTGCCACCCAGCCGTCATATGTCATAACCGGTGAACCTGTTTTTCCTTTCTTTGTGGTGATCAATATCACACCATTTGCAGCGCGTGACCCATAAATCGCTGTAGCCGCTCCATCTTTCAACACCTCCAAACTAGCAATATCATTCGGATTGATATCTGCAAGTGGATTATTTGCCATAATTGCCCCATTATCTCCAGAAAGGTAAGGGACACCGTCAATCACATATAATGGTGTACTGGAACTTGAAATGGAATTGGTACCACGGATACGTATTTTCGCTGCTTGCCCTAATAAGCCCGAAGTCGTTGAGACCTGCACACCAGCAGCCTGGCCTTGCAAAGCTTTATCTAAGGATGGAACTGGGACATCCTTAATGGTTTCTCCTTTTATAGAAGTGATAGAACCAGTAATTTCACGCTTACGTTGCGTACCATACCCCGTTACGATCACTTCATCCAGTTCCGATGAGGATCCTTCCAAAGAAACATTGTACAAGCTAGAGTTCTGATTGACTATAATTGTTTTGTCTGAAAATCCCACAGAACGGAAAACCAAGGTTTTACCGGCAGGAACACTAATCGAGTAATTACCGTTTGAATCAGTTTGTGTAGCTTGGTTAGTGCCCTGAACAAGTACTGTTACCCCTGGCAAACCTTTGCCATTGTCCCCTGTTACCCGTCCGTTAATTTTCTTTTCTTGAGCGAACGCTACCGACGTAAGGATAGCTCCACCCAATAAAAAACTGAGTAGTTTGTGTTTCATATATTTATGTTAATTAAAAAATGAGTATTTTTTCTTGCAAAAAATCTTGGTTAGCTTATACTTTTCATCAATTAATATATGCTCTTAATAAGTTAGTAATAGTTAGTAACACCGCTCTTCGGCATATCAATAGCTGAAGGGAATATTGAACACAAAATTATATTTTTTTTTAAATTTTGCAATTAAAGCATAATATTACACTCACATTTAATCAACAACAAAACACAAAACACTGAATAACAATATATTAATAAAACAAACTTTTGTAACAAAAATTATAACATTCTGCAACAAATTATGTGTAGACAACATTTTCCTAAAACAATTCAAAAAAAAAGCAGCATATACATGCTGCTTTTTCAATCCAATATGATCAATTTAATTTACATCCCAAAATATTCTGCTTTTCTGTGGATCAATGTCTCCTTGTGCTTTTACATTCGCGTTGTTAAAACTATATTCATTCTGTGGATACATCAAACGCAAAGGCACCTTTCTTGAGCCTACACTTGAATTTTTGGAAAGAGGTACATCCTTAGGAAAGCCTAACCTTCTGTAATCCACGTAAGCTTCAAAATTATTAATACCCGGAAGAGATAAATATTTCTGATTAACAATCAGCTCTAATTTATTTGTAGCTGTTGCCCAATTTGCAGATGGTGAAAGTAAAAATGCGGTAGCTACTGTATTGGCATCCGTAACATCCAACCAATTGAAAGATTCTTTTACGGCGTTTTCATACGCGGATTTTGCATCACCAGAGATCCATCCCCGTTGAATAGCTTCTGCCTGTAAAAATAAACTCTCAACAGATGTCATCAACCATAATGGTTGTGTTCCGTCCTTCAAAACTCCTGTACCTATTACAATAGATTCTTGCGAGGACGATGCTCCTTTCACGTTGGTAGCACCAAGATCTTTACCAACCCATGGATCTTTAGGATCTACAGGATTTCGCGCCGGCAAGAAAAAATACTGATAACGAATATCATTATTACTTTTATATCTATTTAATAAATATTTACTCACGCGATTAAAACCGTCTGTCAATGTTCCACTTTGATTGGTTACATAGGTGGAAAAGATAGGGTTAACTTGATTTGCAGCCATTGCAAATGCAATGGTCAGATTTGCTGATTCATCAGCTTTAATAAAACCACTACCATCAGCTGTAATTTTGGCAAGCTCGGCTGTTGGTGTTTTATTGACTTCAGATTGGTGGATCAATAATTTCAATGCTTGCGTATTTGCTAATTCACGCCATCTCGTTAAATCGCCGCCGAATAATACATCCGCATTTTTGATCTCATCAGTCATTGCTAATCCTTGTTTAAAGATAAGACGGGCAGAATCAAGCTGAACCAATAAATCCTTATAAATGTCCGCACCTTTATCATACTTTGGGGCAACAGAAGCATCGCCTCTCAATGCATCCGAATAAGGAACATTGTTGTACATATCCACTAAGTACATAAATCCAATGGATTTCATTACTTTGGCGGCTCCTACATAGAACAATTCGTTCGTTTCCCGACCTTTCTTTTCCATAAAATCGGCATCAGTCAATACATCATACCAAGAGGTGCTACTATTTGCCCATTGTGCTTGTTGATAAGATGGTGTGATATCGTAATTTTCCAAAGGTATGCTTGGTCCAAAATCACTACCACGGCCCCAGTATCCGGACCAAGAAGCAGCCCAACTATATTGTGTTCCCATTCTTGTCGCAGTTTGCTTAAGTACCATTGGAAGCAAGTAACTAGCTTTAACTGTAGGTTCAGTTGGGTTATTTGGGTTTTCGTTAATATCGAAGAAGCTATCTTTACATCCTGTCATTGCTAAGGCTGCCGAAAATAGCGCTATTATAACTTTATTTTTCATTTTTAAATTTCTTTATCGTTAAAACTTAGCATTAATCGTGAATCCATAGTTCCTCACCGGTGGATTAGCATTTGCATTAACATTACCATATGCATTTGGATAATCCGAGGCCATACTATTGAAATCGGGATCCATAAATTTATTTTCTTTAGGCAACCACAAAGCTAAATTACGCCCAACCAATGCTACAGATAGTCCTTTGATTACTTTTTGACGGGCCGCCAACCATTCTGCTGGTACATTATAAGTTAATGAAAGCTCACGTAATCTCCATTGACTTGCACTCACAATAAAATTAGACGCAGCATCCTGGAATTCAGCCGTATAATAATTATACATTTCTTCATGCTCACCTATCTTAGCAGTTGTATTCTCAATATATTTACCTGGATTATTTGGATCAGCGATTACAGAGTTTGGCAAAATAAATGGTTGTCTATCATTGTATGCTGTAGCCTCCGAAACCCCTGTCCATGCCATATCAGATCCAAGTCCAAAGAATGAAGCCACATGCCCACCTTTATGTTCAAACATCGCTGACAGGTTAAAGTTTTTCCAGTTAACTGATGGGGTTAAATTTACAATCCATTTTGGTAAAGTACGACCAAAATTCACGTTATCAGGAGATACTGATGGTCTACCAGTTTCAGCATCTACAATAACACGTCCCTGATCATCTCGCTTATAGTCCGTTCCACGCATTTGGTAAGCAGGAAGTCCCTTAATCGCGTAGTTTCCTGCAGCCACATAGCCACCGATTGAAAGTTCATTTAGACCAAGGCTTTCGTCAATACTCGTCACTTTAGAGTCATTCCACAAGAAACTTCCCTTAAGGTTAACACCGCCATTATTGAATTTGATTATTGGTGTTATATTGAAGCCGAAGTCAACCCCATAACTATTAAAGGATGCAGCATTTCGATAACTTCTCGAATATCCTGATGCTTCCGAAATATTTACGCTAATGATCTGATCCGTATTCTTATTGTAGAAATAAGTTGCTTCTAAGGTCAAACGATTATTCCATAATCCAGCTTCAAAACCAGCCTCGGTCGTAGTGATACGCTCTGGCTTCAAGTTCGGATCATATGTTGTATTATTTGCCGTCAGTCCTGGAACAGAACCAAAAGGGAATCCACTGGTTGCCGGTTGTGAAAAGGTAGCTGCCAAGAAATATGGATCTATGTCAGAATTTGCGGTCTTGGTCCAGCCCCCTCTAATTTTCAAATAATTGAAAGCATCTGATTTCAATTCTGGCATGGCGTCGGTTAAAATAACAGCTGCGTTTACACCTGGATAGAAATAAGAATTATTCCCCATGGCCAAGGTGGAAGATTTGTCCCAACGTCCAGTCACTTCAATGTTTGCCCAGTTTTTATAATTTAATCCGGCACTACCATACACAGAAAAAAGACGAGTTCGATAACCATTTGAAGATCCTGACAGGATACCAATTCTATTGCTCAGGTTATATAATTCAGAAACAACCAGATTATCTGCACCGACCTGTGTCGTTCTCCAATCATTCTGACGAACATAGGTACCTAATATCCCTTTAAATGTAAAATCATCGTCGATCTTGGTGTTGATATCTGCAAATAAATCTGAGGTTAATATCGTTTGATTGTAGTTATATTCCTCAATTGCTGCAGAAATTGGATCTTTACCTCTATTAATTGCCCATTCAGATGGATTTACCCCTACTGTTCTATTTCTTTCCGCAATATTACGTGAAGTTATTGACGCACGATAGGTAAAGTTTAACCAATCTGTTGGTTTTAGACCTAATTCCAGGTTACTAATGAGATCTTGTTTTTTACCATCTTTACGCCAGTTACCAATTGAAAAATAAGGGTTTAATCCATAATTCGTAAACCAATTTTCATATTGAGCAAACTTATCGTTTTTATAATCTTTATACTTTGATAGGATAATATCTGCAGGTGTATTGATCAGTTGGCTGAATAATCCTGAATTACCTCCAGTATTTTGAGCTGCAAAAAAATCAGCTTGAGCTACCTGATTATACAAGTTGTAATTTTGTTGTGTATAGTTAAAATTCACCCCTGCCCTGAAAATTCCAAATTCTCTTTGCGAATTTAAGCGAATACCTGTTCTCCTATTTTTATCATCTGGTACAATACCTTTGACTACAGCATCCTCAATACTCATGAAAAAATCCTTGGCAGCTAACGAAACACCGGTTTGATTCGTAACGCCGGTATTATAAAATTTTTCACGTTCGTCGGTACCGCTATAAGTCGTCGTTTGTTGGCTTCCATCTGGAAGCTTTGGACCAATATCAATTGTTGAACCATCAAATGCTGGTCCCCAGCTCCAGTTTTCTATTGGATCAACAATACCATCGTAACCTTGTCCAAATTGTTTTTGCAATTTTGGAAAAAAGGAAATTTTTTGCCATTGTGTTGAATGGCTTACATTAACACTTGGAGTATCCGCATTTTTCTTAGTAGTCACCATAATAACACCATTTCTGGCATCAGGACCGTAAATCGCTGCAGCAGCTCCCCCCTTAAGTACAGAGACATTCTCAACGTCATTTGGGTTTAGAGACGAAAGATATTTAATATCCATCTGTATACCATCCAATACGAGTAAAGGATCATTTTTACCAGTCAATGAACGGATACCTCTTAGATTGATTTTCACATCCTCGTTCACACCGGAACTTGTGGTCGTCACATTTAATCCAGCAACTTTACCTTGTAAACCGTTAGCCAAATTGACAGCACTTGCCTGATTTATTGATTTTGAAGATACCTGTTCTGCTGAATATCCCAGCTCTCTCTTCTCTCTCTTTACGCCCAGAGCAGTAACAATTACTTCATCCAACTCACGATTAGAATCGTCAAGGGTAACATTAAACGCTGACTGTCCTTCTTTAACGATCAAGGTTTTATCTGCAAAACCAATCGAACGGAATACAATCACTTTTCCTGTTGGAACAGATAACGAATAATTACCATTCGCATCTGTTTGAGTAGCAGTATTCGATCCCTGCACTAAGATAGTCACACCCGCTAATGGCTTACCATCAGCACCTGTTACACGACCACTTACTTTTCTTTCTTGTGCGAATGCAACAGAAGTTAGGATCATACTACCCACGAATAAACTGAGTAATTTGTGTTTCATATGTTTATGTTTAATTAAGTTTCTCTCGAAAAGACTTTGGTTAGTCAAGCTATACTTTCCAATAATTGCGCTACGTTTTCTTAGTTAGTAACATCTTCTATAACAAGGCCTTTCAGCATGTTAAAAAATGTTAAATACAAAATTATAACTTTTTTCAACATTTACAATGCATGCATAACTTTGTAATAACAATTAATTTATAATAAATCACAACAAGCTGTATCACAGGTTATTATTTTTAAAAATACCATAAAAAAAACGGTAACAATCTTGTTTAAATTAAAATCCTATTATGGGAATCCGCCCCTATAACCTAACTTAATATGATCGTTACTTAATATGATCGTTCAAAAAGACATAAAACCAATATGTATAAAATGAATTACTCCATATCTTCCATCTGCAAAACAATTAGCTGTGCTTTCGCTTTTAATATGGAGGGAAAACATTTGGCAAATTGATTATTACTGAGATAAATTGTTATAACCATAATCAGAACACCGATCATGATACTTAGCCTATGGATGCCGTTGGTAAAAAAAAGCGGCAACTCCTTTCGAAGTTGCCGCTTTTAATTTATATCATCCAATAGATTATTTGACATCCCACCATACTGGCGTATAGATCACTACATTCCCCGGATAATTTACATTTGTAGTTGCCTCACTATTTGCATATGGCATACGTAAAGGCATTCTTCCTTCACCTAAAGTTGAAGCGGCTGATGTTGTAAAAAACGTTGGATACCCCGTTCTTCTCCATTCAGTCCAAGATTCAAACCCTTGGAAGCCACACATCGCAAAATACTTTTGTGTAATAATTGATTTTATTTTTGCCTCTACACTACCAGTAAATACTGCATCTGGAGCAGTAGCGATATAGTTTGCAGCAGCAGTAGCGTTACCTGTAGTGGTAAAACTTGATGTAATACCTGCTTCATAAAGGGCTTTTGCATCTCCCGATCCCCAACCTCTCACGACAGCTTCTGCTTGTAAAAACAGACTTTCAGTAGCAGAGATTAATTTTACAGGAGCCACTGCAGAAGTAGGATCTACCGCACGACCACCTACTAAAGGAGATGGCGATGATACAAGTTTATTTGTATTTGTAGCATAAGTTCCTTGATTGATATGAGCAATGGTATCTTGGCCTGTTACTTTATCATAAAAGGCAAATCTTCTTGGATCATTATTTCTCACAAATGCTTTCACTGCGGTTGCGCTGGCTACTACATTTTGTGTTTTTCCTAAACCAACCATTTCATTGTAAAACGGATTTTCATTACCTCCAGTAGTTGTATAGGTAATCGTTGCATCATCTTCCAAAAAAGTCGCTTTGTTTGCATACAGCGCTTTAATACCAGCTGCAGCCTTGCTTGCATCAACATTTGAAATACGCAAATATGCTCTTAGTTTCAATGTATTCGCAAAAGCTTTCCATTTGTTTAGATCGCCGCTGAAAATCATATCTTGACTCGATACCGGAATTGCTTGTTCTGTTGCTATTAAAGCCAATCCTTTATCTATATTGCTGAATATAGAGTCATATACGACTTGTTGTGCCTCATATTTTGGATTCAAATTCCCATCAGCCTTTAAGCCCTCTGAAAGAGGAATATCTCCATAAGCATCTGTTGCTACTTGAAATGCATAAGCTTTTAATATATAAGCAATACCTTTGTAATTATCATTGGCTGCAACATTTGAATTGATGATCAACTCAGCATTATTCAAAGCATTTCTATAGAGGATAGACCAAGGTCTGTCCATAGCACTGTTTGTAATTCTGTATTGATCTAAAGTACGGTATTGTGAAGACGTCGGATTTTGTGTCCAATATTGCCCCCATATGTTACCATATACTTGAAACGAGTTACCAACTACTTGGCTAATGGCAGCCTCTACCGTTGGTAATAACAAACCAGGGGTAGCAGTCTCTGGATTATTAGGGTTTTCGTTGACATCCAAGAATTTATTACATCCTGTCAGACCAACTGTGCCAATTAAAGCTAAAAGTAAAAGCTTCTTAGCATTTTTAATATTTATAGTTTTCATACTTTACTTGCTTTTAAAATGAGACTTTAACATTGATACCGTAATTCCTTAACGAAGGTTGAGCTGTAAAATCAAAACCTTGTGCATTACCCGCACCTGCTGAATTCACCTCTGGATCTGCATATTTATTTTCACTAGGTGTCCAGATAAATAAATTATTTCCAAATAACCCGATTGAAGCAGCTCCAAACGGTGTATTTTTCAATTGATTTTTTGTGAATTTATAGGTGAGTGTCAAGTTTCTCAATTTGATGTAAGTCGCATCAACCACATTGACACCAGACTCCATCGTAGGATAATAATCAACTTTGTCATAGGTCGCTGTTGTATTTACAACCGAATTACCATCTGCATCTAAATACACAGAATTAGGGAATATCTGTCCAAAACGCTCACCCCCTGTTTCAGCCGATGTACCAACAAATCCCATGATATCTTTCGTTCTTGAATAGAATACACCACCTTGTTTGGTATCGAACAAAGCGCTCATTGACCAATTTTTGTAGCTTAAGTTTGTTCCCAATGAAGCTTGAAAATCTGGATTATAAGTGCCCAGGTATTCTGGCTGAGAAGAAACAACTGGCAAGCCTGATTTTTGGTCAACTATCGTACGACCTTCAGCATCTGTAGCATTCGTTACAGCATAAAATTCACCATATGGACGACCTACTGCAGCTACAATATTCATTCCCGAGAATCCACCAACGGAAACTTGTTCTACACCTGGCATCAATTCAACAACTTTACTATTATTTTTTGTAAAGGTTCCGAATAGTTCCCACGTTAAGTTCTCCGTTTTTACTGGCGTACCTCTCAAAGTCAATTCCACACCATGGTTTTGGACTTTACCTGCATTGACCAAACTAAATCCGTATCCTGTAGAAGCTGGGATAGGAATACTTAAAATTTGGTTCTTTGAATTATTGTTATAATAGGTAAAATCTGCATATAAACGATTGTTTAAAAAACCTAATTCAGCACCTACTTCAAATGAGGTTGTAATCTCAGGTTTCAGTTCCATGTTTCCGATGGTACTGCTGGACATCAATGCTGAAACATTACCAAACGGGAAAGTCGTAGTTCCAAATCCACCATTAACCTCGCCTCTAGAGAATGTTGTCAATAATTGATATGGATCCGTATCAGAACCTACTTTTGCCCAGTTTGCTCTTAATTTAGCATAATTGAATTTACTTTTTAATTCTGGCTGGAACAACTCGGATAGGACAAATGAACCACTTACACTTGGATAAAAGAATGAATTATTCTTTTTAGGCAAAGTGGATGACCAGTCGTTACGTGCTGTGGCTTGCAAATAAGCAATATTTTTATACGAAACATTCAAATCTCCATAAATACCAACCAGACGTCTATTGCTCCATGAGTCTTCGATCAGATCCAATGGACCATTGGAGTTTGCTAAATTGTACCATCCGGGCACAACAAGTCCTCCGCTTGAATTCGTTGCGGTACTATTGTTAGATGTCTTACGTTGGCGGATATTGTTACCCAACATGAAAGAAGCATCCCAGTCGTCATTAAATTTGTGTGTTGCAGTGGCCATGAAATCATGTACGATCTCATTGACATTGTATTGATCAATCCGATATTGTCCTGGATCAGTCTGTATATTGCCTTCCGAATAATTTCCAGTAGTATTATCAGCAGGTAAATAGCTGTATTTTGGAGATTCTGAACGTCTACGATCTGAATAATTATCCAGACCTATACGTTCTTGGAAAGTCAACCATTCCAATGGTTTATAGTTCACATTGAAGTTACCGGTAATACGGTTCACATCATTGTAATTGTTATAATTAGCCAATACCCAGTAAGGGTTCATGGTATACGCGCCGTAGTAGCCATAAACATCATTGTGCTCTATACCATTGGCATCTGTGTAACCATAACCATTATATGGATTGGACAAATCTTTTAATCCGGCAACATCAATATCACGTGGTGTCTGGAGCAAATTGTTATACACAGAACCGCCGCCTTGGCCACCACCTACATTATTGCTGTTGATCCGGCTATAATTCACGGAAACACCAGCACTAAATTTGTTAGAAAACTCAGTCGTTCCATTGAATCGAACACCATATTTATTATGTGTGTCTTTTCTGCCCGGATAGACGCCATTTGAATTCAGGGCATTCAAACCAAGATAAAATGTCGATTTCTCAGATCCGCCGGAGAAGCTTAGGTTATTATCGGAAGCGATTCCCAAGTCAAAGAAATCTCTGACATTATCTTTTACCGCTGAATAAGCTTTTTTCTGACGGACACCATTAATTGCTTGTCCCCATTCTTGCATCTCACCTGTAAAGGGTGCCCCCCAAGACCAGTTTTCTTTCGGGTCATTAACAAAGATCAGCTTCCCATCGTCAGTATATCCTGAAGCCCCTTGTCCATATTCATTTTGAAATTCTGGTAATTTCAAAATGGAAGATAGGGTATTAGTGGAACTAAAAGTAATTTCATTTTTAGCGCCTTTTTTACCACTTTTTGTTGTAATGATTAAGGCACCATTAGAGGCTCTTGAACCATATAGCGCAGCAGCAGCAGGGCCTTTCAACACTGTTACTGAAGCAATGTCATCCGGATTGATATCATTACCACGGTTACCAAAATCGACACTTGCTAAAGATGATGCTCCACCGATAACACTTGAGTTATCGATAGGTGTTCCATCCACAACAATCAACGCTTGGTTATTACCTGAAATAGATGATCCCCCACGTAATACGACACGGGATGAGCTACCAGGAGAATTGGATGTCGAAGTAATATTTACCCCAGCTACTTTACCTGCTAAAGAGTTAATGGCACTGGAGTTGCGGCCTTCAGTCAATTCATCAGCTTTGATCGTAGGTGCTGAGTAACCCAAAGAGCGTTTCTCTCTTTTGATAGCATTTGCCGTCACAACAACCTCTTCCAATGCATTGTCATGATTTTCCAAGGATACATTAAATACAGTACTGTTGTTATTAACGATGATGGTTTTATCATCAAAACCAACTGAACGGAATACGACAACTTTTCCCGCTGGTACATTCAATGAATAATTACCATTGGTATCTGTCTGAGTCGCTTGATTAGTACCCTGCACAACTACTGTAACCCCAGGTATTGCTTTACCATCAGCAGAAGTAACACGACCACTAATCTTCTTTTCTTGGGCGAATGCAACCGAAGTCAAAATCATACCGCCAACAAGAAAACTTAGTAATGTTTGTTTCATGTTTTAGTTAGTTAATTTTATTATTTTTCTAATCCTAATATATGTTGATATCCTATATCCTTGATACTCCTGTCTAAACACTCATTGTTTAGACAATGAACAACAACAAGCTAAAACAGCATGATGTATCCATGTCAGTAACAGTTGAAAATATTATTGGAAAAGCAACCCCTAGGTAGATGCAGGGTCAGTCCTTTGAAAAATATTCAGCTGTAAAATTGCTCTTTTCAGCATTTACAGTTAATAATAGTTAGTGCGATTTTTATTAGCGGTTTCAAATATAGAAAGCCAAAGTTGCTTTTACAAGTTTTTTAACATAAACTCCTTATCACAAAAAAAACCGCAACAAAGTCAGCACAACATTACAAATTCAAATACGGGAATCATTTTAGAATAAAAACTCATCAAGAAATACAAAAACAGAATTTTATACTGATTCAATTATATTTAACAAAACATTAACAAGGCCATAAGAAATTGTTAACATAAAAGGTCATACATTTTTTTATGCAAAAAAAGAGTAATTTATAATGATTCTAAAGATTTTTAAGATCGAATTGACATAAAAAAAGAGGCTTTACCTTCTCTGGTAGAGCCTCTTTCGAATGAAACAGAATGAATAGCAACCTCTATTTAATTCAGTCGATATACTCGAATTTAGTATATGGCACCAAAACCGCAGGAATCTTAATCCCTTTTTCGGTCTGATTGTTTTCTAAGATTGCCGCCACGATACGTGGTAAGGCCAATGCAGAACCGTTCAAGGTATGTGCCAATTGCATTTTACCCTCAGCATTCTTGAAACGTACTTTCAGGCGGTTTGCCTGGTATGTTTCAAAATTAGATACTGAAGATACTTCCAACCAGCGTTTTTGGGCAGAGCTATACACTTCCATATCGTAAGTCAATGCAGAAGTAAAGCTCATATCGCCACCGCATAAGCGCAATACACGATAAGGGAGTTTTAATTTCTGCAATAGCCCCTGCACATACTGACTCATTTCCTCGAGCACTTCATAGGACTTGTCAGGGTGAACAATCTGTACGGTTTCCACCTTATCAAATTGATGCAGCCGGTTTAACCCACGCACATGTGCGCCATATGAGCCTGCTTCACGGCGGAAACAAGGGGTATAAGCACAATGTTTAATCGGGAACTGTGCCTCTTTGACAATCACATCCCGGTAAATATTGGTCACTGGAACCTCAGCTGTAGGTATCAGATATAAATTATCATTGCCCACAAAATACATTTGCCCCTCTTTGTCCGGCAATTGGCCGGTAGCAAATGCAGAATCCTCATTGACCAAGATTGGTACCTGCACCTCCTCATATCCTTGCTCAGCGGCCTGATCCAAAAAGAAGTTGATCAATGCGCGTTGCAATTTAGCTCCTTTTCCCTTGTAAATAGGGAAACCTGCTCCTGCAACCTTCACACCCAGTTCGAGATCTACAATATCATATTTGCTCAGCAAATCCCAATGCGGCAATGCATCTTCAGACAAAGCCGGAATTTCACCATCGGTCAATACAACTTCATTGTCATCAGCACTTACACCAGCTGGAACGGATTGATGCGGTAAATTGGGCAGCTGCACAATTTTCTCGTTCAACTCGGCTTCAATAACACTCAATTTATCCAATAGTTGTCTGACTTGCTCCTTATATCCCGACGATTTGGATTTAACGGCATCAGCTTCTTCTCTTTTCCCTTGGCGCATCAGATCTCCAATCTGTTTTGCAGCCGCATTAGCTTCTCCCGAAAGTGCGTCCGATTCCGCCTGAATCTTGCGGCGATCCTCATCCAAATGGATAATTTCGTCGACCAATCCAGTTTCCTTGAAATGCTTGACAGCTAATCTTTCGATAACCGTATCCCTGTTTTCACGGATATAATTCAATTGCAACATAATAAAAAATGTGTTATTTAAAATAGTGAACAAACTTAGATAAATTTGCCTTTATATACAAGCACATTATCGACCTTACAGCGACCGCCATAGACTTTTGCATTCTTCTATCCATCAGCCAAGCGCATGATCCGGCCAGCTTTTGGCATGAACGGGTCCGTACATCTTAATTAGGCAATGCTCACTTCTGGACACAAATAAACATCCTGGATTGCGTGCAATAATTCAACACCTTCTTTCATTGGTTTTTGAAAAGCCTTTCGGCCTGATATCAGGCCTGTTCCGCCCGCTCTTTTATTGATCACAGCGGTCTTTACCGCCTCCTGGATATCATTTTTTCCTGATGCTCCGCCTGAATTGATCAAGCCAGCCCGGCCAGCAAAACAATTGAGCACCTGATAACGACATAGATCGATCGGATGATCGGAAGCCAATTGAGAATACATCCGCTCGTCCAACTTGCCGTAGCTGCTTTTCCCCATATTAAGCGCTTTGAAGCCACCATTCAGCTCAGGAAGTTTCTGCTTGATAATATCTGCCTTTATGGTCACACCAAGGTGGTTGGCCTGTCCGGTCAAATCTGCTGACAAATGATAATCCTTATCCCCTGTTTTAAATGCCGTATTGCGCAAATAACACCACAAGACCGTCGCCATCCCAAGCGAATGTGCCTCTTCAAATACCTTCGCGACCTCAACAATCTGTCGGTCAGACTCTTCAGATCCGAAATAAATCGTTGCCCCTACTGCAACTGCCCCCATATTCCAGGCTTCACGGATCGTACCATACAGAATCTGATCGGCACGGTTGGGGTAAGTCAGCAGCTCATTATGATTTATCTTAACCAGAAAAGGGATTTTATGTGCATATCGACGGGATACAGCTCCCAATACGCCAAATGTTGACGCCACGGCATTACAGTTGCCTTCCAAAGCTAATTTTACAATATTTTCAGGATCAAAATAATGTGGATTGGGAGCAAAAGAAGCTCCGGCACTGTGCTCTATCCCCTGATCCACAGGTAAGATCGAAAGATAACCGGTATTGGCCAGCCGTCCAGTCCCAAACAATTGCCCCAGGCTGCGTAATACCTGTGGACTGCGATCAGATGGGCCATAAATAGTATCTATGAAAGATGCTCCGGGGAGATGGAGCATCGCTTTGGAAACAGCTGGTTGCTCAAACTCCAGTAAATAACTGGACTCTGCCCCCAGATGGGTTTGAATTTGCTCGATGTACTGCATAATTTATTCTTTTTTTATAGAAAATAACTTTAAAATGAACAGAATGTTTTAGCACATATTATATAGTAAAAAAAACTTAACTTTGACCATGTTATATTTAGTTCCAACACCTATTGGCAATCTGGAGGATATGACCTTTCGTGCGGTCAATGTCCTAAAAGAAGTAGACATCATCCTGGCGGAAGACACCAGGACAAGTGCTCCGCTTTTAAAACATTTTGGCATTGAAAAGAAAGTATTCGCTCATCATCAGCATAATGAACATAAGGCTGTCACGGAGATCATCAGATTTTTGAAGGAAGGACAAAACATTGCATTGATCTCAGATGCAGGAACTCCCGCCATCTCCGATCCCGGATTTTTACTGGTAAGAGCGGCGCTTAAAGAAGGATTGGATGTTCAATGTCTTCCTGGTGCCACTGCTTTTGTCCCGGCCCTGGTCAATTCAGGTCTTCCAAATGACCGGTTCTGCTTCGAAGGCTTTCTACCCGTCAAAAAGGGGCGACAAACACGCCTAAAAGTGTTGGCAGAAGAAAAAAGGACGATGATCTTCTACGAATCACCACACCGTATCCTTAAAACCATTGATGAATTTATCACGGTTTTTGGTCCGGAAAGACAGGCATCCATTTCAAGAGAACTGAGCAAACTCTATGAGGAAAATGTAAGGGGAACATTGACAGATTTAAAATTACACTTTGAAAACAATCCAATCAAAGGAGAATTTGTATTTTGTGTAGGTGGATTGGAATAACTTTTAACAATCTTTATTTACTTAAAACGTAGTTGATATGAACATGGAACAATTTGCACAAGACGGGCAGGATATAAAAATCATTGAAAGATTGATTGTCAAAGTCCAGGACATGCTTACTCCAGGAGAAAAAATAGATTATATTGCCATGCAGAAAAAACCTGCAGTGACCATTTTGCCGGACAGTATCACCATCAGCAACAAGCGCATTTTTATGTGCGAATTCACCAAGTTAGGCTTAGCGACCGATTTCGAAATTTTCAGCTGGAAAGATATCAAGGATATTGCATTCAAAGAAGAGATCTTTGGTTCCAAAGTCACTGTCATTCCTTTTACGGGTGAAAATTTGAGCATAGATTATATTCCCAAGGTACAGGCTAGAAAACTATATCAATATATCAAGGCTGCACTTGAAAACGATAAGAAAGAATTAGCAGCAGATAAAGGAACAGTAGTCAATATTTCAACTGCTCCCAAAGAAGTAATTGTGGAAAAATCCGAAAGTAGTCCGGCACAGGCTCCGGTATCACCCCAGGTTTCAACACCCATCACACCTCCCGCGGCTGCGGTTCCAGTACCCCCACCAGTATCTGCTGTAACCACTCCTCCCCAGCCACCCATCGAGGAGGAAGCTGATGATGAAATTACTTTGAAACTTAAAAAACTAAAAACGCTTTTTGACAGGCAGCTGATCACCCAAGAAGAATACGAAAGCAAGAAAAAAGAAGTTTTATCGAATTTATAAAAGCAGGGGAGAGAATTTATTGTGAAGAATAATTACTTATTGGCACTTTTGAGTGCCTTTTTATTATGGTTGGGCTGGCCCCCTATTCCTTATTCCAGCATATTGCTCTTTATTGGGTTTATTCCCCTGTTAATTGCACTGGAAAATATTATCCTTAGCAAAACGATCAAAAAGAAAGGTCTGAAAGTCTTTCTCACGGCAGCTCTCACGGCAGTCATCTGGAATACCGCCTCCATTTATTGGGTATACAATTCCATCTCAGCAGTCATGCCTCCCCTTGCTGCTACCCTGATCAGCCTGATCCCCTTCTGTCTCGGAGCGGTATTAATGGCAGCAGCATTCAGGCTCTATTACCAGCTACGCCAAAAAAGCAGTGTTTTGCTGTCTCTTTTTGGACTGATGGGTTTTTGGATAAGTTATGAGTTTCTTCATGAATCATGGGACCTGGCCTTTCCATGGATGACGCTGGGAAATGGTTTTGCCAACTTTCATCAGCTGATTCAATGGTATGATATCACCGGAGTATACGGAGGTACCGTATGGATCTGGTTGATCAATATCCTATTGTTTATACTCTATCTCCACAGAAAGGGATTATACACATTAAAAAACAAGATCCTCGTTCCTGTCAGTATTGCCCTCCTTTTGCTTGTACCCAGCCTGTATTCATTGCTTCGGTATTTCAGCTATGAAGAGCATCAAAATCCTGCCCAGGTCGTGGTGGTCCAACCCAATGTAAATCCATATATTAAGTTTCAGCTGAGCCCAGAAGAGCAGCTCAGCACACTATTTGCACTCTCAAGTTCAGTCGCTAAACCCAATACCGAATTTTTCATCTGGCCCGAGACAGCCCTGTCCCAAAACGGCTATTTTGATGAAGAACATTTCAGGGATACTTATACCTACAATCAGATCTTAAAGTTTCTGGATCAATACAAGAACGGCAATGTCCTCTCCGGGATAGAAAGCTATCAATTGTATAACGATGCTAAAACACCTACGGCACGTGAAATTTCCCCCCATGTATATCAAGACAATTTCAACGCCGCAACCCTCATCGACTATTCGTCTAAACTGCAATTTTATCATAAGTCCAAGCTGGTCCCTGGTGTGGAGCAAATGCCATTTGGTACGGTAATGGATTTTTTAAAACCGCTGTTTAAGGCCTTTGGCGGAACTACCGGAGGATACGGAAAGCAGGCAGAACCTTCCGTATTCTATGCGCAAAGTGGCATTGGAGTGGCTCCTGTGATCTGCTATGAATCCATCTGGGGCAATTATGTATCCAGCTATATAAAAAAGGGAGCTCAGTTTATTGCGATCATTACCAATGATGGCTGGTGGGGCAATACCTCGGGGAAAGACCAACATCTTCAATATGCCAAATTAAGGGCTATTGAAAACCGGCGCTGGGTTGCCCGTTCGGCAAATACGGGACTTTCGGGTTTTATCAACCAACGTGGTGATATCGTCCAGCAGACAAAATGGTGGGAACCCGCGGCGCTCAACCAGGAAATCAATCTCAATGAAGAAATCACGGTCTATACCAAGGTTGGTGATATCGCCGCATATCTGGGTCTGACCTTCGCTTTTGGCGGTCTTTTAATCATCATAGCAAAAAGGCGGAAGCAGCAGGTCGAGCAATAAATAGCCCACATATGAACAGTATCGCAAAACATCCTGGAGACAACCAACCTCCACCAGCATGTCTGGCGACCAGAAGGAAAAGATAATTATTTACAGATGAAAATAAGTCATTTAATACATATGATTTACTTTTGATATTCGTAATTTTGTACCATGCAAGTATATTTTGACAATGCAGCGACTACAGCTTTAGATCCTGAAGTCATAAAAGTAATGATGGATGTGATGGAAAATAATTTTGGGAATCCATCTTCTATCCATAGTCACGGAAGACAAGTAAAAACAATCGTAGAGAAAGCACGAAAAACTATCGCCAACCTACTCCATGTATCACCAGCAGAAATTTTCTTCACTTCGGGCGGAACGGAGGCTGACAACATGGCCATTGTCCGTTCAATCACAGATTTTGGAATTACCCATGCGATCACTTCTCCCATAGAACATCATGCTGTTCTCCATACATTGGAGGAGCTTGAAAAGGCAGGCACAATTCATCTCGACCTCCTGGAAGTTGATGAAAAAGGAAATTTAAATCTGGATCAGCTCGAAGAACTTTTAAGCAACAACCCGCGCACTTTTGTATCCATTATGCATGCCAATAATGAAATTGGCAACCTCAATGATATTCAGCGTATAGCTGAACTGTGCCAGCAACATCAGGCGATATTCCATTCGGATACTGTACAGACCATGGGCCATTACCCGCATGACCTTGGCAAACTCAAAATAGATTTTATCACTGGTGCTGCTCATAAGTTTCACGGCCCAAAAGGTGTTGGTTTTTTATATATCAATGCCAATAATAAGATCAAACCTTTAATCTATGGTGGAGCTCAGGAACGCAATATGCGTGGTGGCACGGAAAATGTCTACGGCATTGCCGGACTGGCGAAGGCCTTGGAGCTTGCTTATGCACACATGGAAGAACACCATGAATATATCCAAGAACTTAAATCATATATGATTGATGAATTGCGAAAAGCAATTCCTGACATTGATTTTAATGGTGTCATCGAGCCTGATCAGTCCTTATATACTGTACTGAACGTGTCCTTCCCTTGCAGCGACCTGGCGGACATGCTCTTATTCAACCTGGATATCGCTGGTATATCATGCTCTGGAGGGAGTGCATGCAGTTCGGGAACAGATATTGGCTCACATGTATTAAGTGCTATCAGATCGAGCTCAGATCGCCCCTCGGTACGGTTCTCGTTCTGCAAACAGAATACAAAAGAAGAAGTTGACTTTGTGGTGGCTACCCTGAAAGAACTTTGTACAAAAAGTAAATAAATAAAAAGGTCGACAGGAATTCCCGTCGACCTTTTTCGTATGCTGTTTAATCAATTAATTCTTTGTAAGCACGTAATATCTGGATATATCGCCCGTAATATCATTACCCGACAGATCCAACTGACTCAGGATCTGATTCCCTAACTTGAATTTATAGTCCACCCCATCGAGTGTAACAATGTTTCCATCCAACTTCCACTTACCTTCACGCACAAAGACATCGTCACTTTTATTGAGATATTTGGATGAATATTTATAGGTATTATCTGGATGCAGTGATATCAATGTTTCTATGCCATCACAATCGGCACAAGGCATCACACCCTTGTATTCCCCGATGACAATTTCCGCTTTGTCTCTTCCTTTTAATTCCTGTATATTATCTTTATAGGCCGCTACACTTTGTTTGGGGTTATCACAACCCACTATTCCAATCATGACCAACAACCCCACTGTCCAAATAAACCTTTTCATCGCATTCCAAATTCAAAAAAATCAGCATCTAATAGTTACACCCATAATTTTCATAACAAATTAAATACCAAAAATTTAGAAAAGCTTAAAAATCATCCTCATCATCATCTCCCAACAGGGACAATGCCCCCTGTAACTCCCCCAAAGCATGGAAATTACGGCTTTTACGTGCGGCTTCCATTCCTTTTTTATAGGTCAGTAACGCCAGTTCCTGTTTGTCTAGTTTTTCATATAGTTTCCCCAAATGGTAATATGTCCCCACATATTCGGGATTGGTCTGTATGAGACTTTCAAATCGGCTCATTGCCTCTTGCTCATTATCTTGCTTAAGGTACTCCGCTGCAATAGCATATTTCAGAAAAGGATCTGCCGGGTTCTCCTTCAAAAATTCGTTAAGTTGATCCAATCGTGTAGACATATCTTTTTTGTTTCAAACTTAGCTAAATTTGAAGTGATATCCAATACTATTCATCTGGCATGACAAAGCTTTGGGTGATTGACTACACATAGTATCAGGTGCTATTTCAACAATCATCCTAGTAGCACTGCCTGATCAAATAACCGGTAGCCTCCATTCCAATCAACGTCCCCCTATCAGGAATTAAAAATACTATGCTAGCATATAAAATGACATTTTACTGACTAAAATAGCGGATTATCAAACCACCCGAACAATCTGAAAAATATTACCAACAATCCAACAAAACCTCTATAATTTTAAAATAAAATCAACACCAACCCCAAAATGAGCAGTAGAAATAAAAATAATTCAAAAACACACCGAAGTGTTTTAACGAAATTTTAAGGCAACATGGTCTTTTTATTTGAGGGAAAATATGGTAAGTTTGAGTAAAACCAATCGTATATGAAAATATTAGTTTGTATAAGTAATGTCCCAGACACTACATCCAAGATCACTTTTACAAATGACAACACGGCCTTTAATACGGCCGGTGTACAGTTCATTATAAACCCATATGATGAGATTGCCTTATCCAAGGCAGTTGAATTGGCAGAAGGAGGAAAAGGGACTGTAACTGTCATCAATGTAGGCGATGCATCGACAGATGCAACCATTCGGAAAGCATTAGCGATAGGTGCAGACAATGCCGTACGTGTCAACGCCATTCCGCGTGATGCCTGGTTTGTCGCTCAGCAGATAGCGAATTATGCAAAAGAAAACGCATTTGATTTAATTTTAACAGGGCGAGAGTCGATCGATTATAATGGAGCACAAGTGGGGGCAATCCTGGCTGAATTGTTAGAAATTCCTTCAGTATCCATTGCCAAAAAGGTTGATGTTGCTACCGATAGTGTCACCATTGAACGTGAAATTGAAGGTGGGAAGGAAGTATTGACAGCTAAGCTACCCATCGTTATTGGTACTGCTGAAGGTGTTGCCGAACCCAAAATACCCAATATGCGCGGGATTATGGGGGCACGGAGCAAACCGCTGGAAGTTCTCGAACCTACTGCAGTGGATACGCTATCCCAAATTGTAAAATATGAGACCCCAGCCCCACGTGGCACCGTAACACTTGTGGATCCCGCAGAAGTGGACAAGTTGGTATCTCTCCTTCACGATGAAGCAAAAGTCATTTAATCATTAAACTCCGAAAACACGATGTCTATATTAGTTTATGTAGAAAATACCGATGGAAAATTCAAAAAATCTGCTTTTGAAGTGGTCTCTTATGCCAAAGCCATCGCCGATCATATACACACCGACCTGACAGCCATTTCCATTGGTCAGGTTGCAGCAGATGAACTTGCCAAATTAGGTAACTATGGTGCCACGAAAGTGCTTGATGTAAATAACGAACAGCTTTCGACTTTCGTGAATCAGGCTTATGCCAGCATTATTGCTGAAGCAGCGCAACATGCCGGAGCATCATTGGTAGTGCTCTCCAACTCTTTCTCGGGAAAGGGGCTCGCGCCTCGAATTGCCACGAAGCTTCGGGCAGGCCTGGCAGATGGTGCTTTGACGGTACCGACAATTGAAGGAGAAAAGCTGAGCGTCAAAAAAACGGCATTCTCCAATAAAGCATTTGCTACCTTGGAGCTCACATCAAGCAATAAAGTAATTGCACTGGCTCCAAATGCATACGAAGTAAAAGAAATTGGTGGTCAGGCTACGGTGGAAGCATTTACTGCCACGATTGCTCCTACGGATCTATCGACAATTGTCAAAGAAATTGTACGCGCCACAGATAAGGTTTCACTGCCTGAGGCAGAAATTGTCGTATCTGCGGGCCGTGGTTTAAAAGGGCCTGAAAATTGGGGAATGATCGAAGAACTGGCCGATGTGCTTGGAGCAGCTACCGCCTGTTCCAAACCGGTCTCCGATGCTGGCTGGCGCCCTCATGCTGAACACGTCGGTCAGACAGGTATCGTGGTGAGCCCAAATCTCTATATCGCGGTGGGTATATCCGGTGCCATACAGCATTTGGCAGGCGTAAGCTCCTCAAAAACCATTGTTGTCATTAACAAAGATCCGGAAGCACCATTCTTCAAGGTCGCAGATTATGGAATCGTCGGTGATGCATTTGACATCGTTCCCAAATTGACACAAGCACTGAAGGCTTACAAAGGTCTTTAATCAGTTAACCGTATACTTCTCTCCTCATTCATAAAAATGGATGAGGAGTTTTTGTTTGAATAAATTTGTTTGCCGTGGAGCGTAATTATAATTGCATATCAAAGCAAATTTATCTAAGTTTGTAGACCGCTTTGGAATTAAAATGAAGAAAATCAGATTAGATATCGTTGGTTTATCCTATAGTCAAACACAATCTGGAGCTTATGCACTGGTATTGGGAGAAGTGGAGGGCAACAGAAGGCTGCCCATCATTATCGGTAGCCATGAAGCCCAAGCCATCGCCATTCGGATAGAAAAAATGATTCCAAGCCGTCCCCTTACCCATGACCTATTTCAGTCCTTTGCGGAATCTTTTGGCATTAAGTTGATTGAGGTGTTGATCTACAACCTGATTGAAGGTATTTTTTATGCCAAGATTATTTGTTCTGATGGCAACAAGATGGTTGAGATTGATGCACGGACTTCCGATGCCGTTGCTTTAGCGGTTCGGTTTGAGGCGCCGATTTATGCCTACGAATTTATTATGTCCTCTGCCGGAATTATTATTGAAGGGCACGAATTTGCATTTTTGGAAAACCTGGATAAAGCCAACAAGGTGCAAGATCCCAATGTGGTTGAGGTCGAAGAAAAGACTCCATCCAAATCCCCGAACAACCCTTTTTCTTCGTTGACAGACGAACAATTGGAACAAGCGCTCACCCAAGCTTTGACCGAAGAGAACTATGAACAAGCAGCGCTGATTAGGGACGAAATTTCCAAAAGAAAATAGCTTCTTTCATCAAAACGAAACAAAAACTCTAAATATAATATCGTTTTTATGTCTATTAAATTAAGATTGACCATCATGAGCTTCTTTCAGTTCTTTGTCTGGGGAGCTTGGTTGATTACAATAGCAAATTACTGGTTTGGCACGAAGCAATGGGATGGCACACAATTCGGTGCTATTTTTGCGACCATGGGAATAGCCTCCCTGTTTATGCCAACTTTAATGGGGATAATTGCCGACCGTTGGATAAATGCTGAGAGGCTCTATTTTATTCTTCATTTATGCTATGCAGGTGTTTTATTTTATTTACCACAGGTAAACGATCCAAACACCTTTTTTTATGCCATGCTGGCAGCCATGTGTTTTTATATGCCCACACTGGCTTTGTCCAACTCCATTGCTTACACGGCGTTGAATGAAAACAATTATGATCTGGTCAAAGCGTTTCCCCCTATCCGTGTTTTTGGTACCATAGGTTTTATCGTGGCCATGTGGATCACAAACCTGACCGGCAACAAGGCTACTGCTTATCAATTTTATATTGCCGGAACCGCAGCATTGGCCTTAAGCCTGTATGCTTTTACCTTACCCAAATGCCCTCCTAAAAAGCTGCAGCAGGAGAATGCATCCTGGCCCCAATTATTGGGACTTGAAGCATTCAAACTATTTGGAAACTACAAAATGGCACTGTTTTTTATATTTTCCATGTTCTTAGGTGCAGCATTGCAGTTGACCAATGCCTATGGCGATGTTTTCTTGGACGAGTTTAAGTTCTACCCTAAATTTGCAGAATCGTTTGTGGTGAAATACTCAACGATCATTATGTCCATTTCGCAGATCTCAGAAACACTCTTTATTCTTGCGATTCCATTTTTTCTGAAAAGATTTGGGATCAAGAAGGTGATGCTGATCTCCATGCTTGCCTGGGTGCTGCGTTTTGGATTATTTGCCTTTGGAGATCCTGCAGGTGGCCTTTGGATGGTTATACTCTCTTGTATCGTCTATGGAATGGCCTTTGATTTTTTCAATATTTCCGGATCCCTATTTGTGGAGACTTCTACGACTTCAAGCATCCGCAGTTCGGCACAGGGCCTGTTTATGATGATGACCAACGGCATCGGAGCCGTTTTCGGAAGCTTTGTATCTGGCTGGGTGATTGACCACTACTTTACTAAAAGCTTCCAAAAGGTTCAGGATCTGGCCCAATATTTAGATACCGATATTAAGAACACGCATTTTTTACAATTCTTACAAGAAAAAAGCATATCCATATTACCTGATGGTATGTTAAGCAATAGCCTGATGCTCAAAGACTGGCATAACATATGGCTGGCCTTTGCTATCTATACACTGGTCATCGCCATACTTTTTGCCCTATTCTTCAGGCATAAGCACGAGCGTGAACCCCTAAATACAAAATAACAAAAAGCCGCAAATTGCGGCTTTTTGTATATTTGCACCATGAAAAACACCACAACGGAATTGTTGAAGGATTCCCAATCCCAAATTTATCATTGGACATTTCAGTGGATCGAGCAATTTGGATTAGATAAGCAGATTAACCATTTTATCAATTCCATCATCCTGTTCATATTGGTCATCCTGTTCTTGGTCATGATCGATTATTTTAGTAAGAAAATATTGCTGTTGTTGACGATCAAAGCCATCCGACGAAGTTCAAACCGTTTTGATGATTTACTGATTCGGAATAAAACTTTAAAATTGATCGCCCATTTCGTGCCCATTTTGGTAGCCCAATACATCATACCTATTATTTTCATGGGCTTTCCAGGCTGGAAGGATCCTATTCATAAACTACTGGCAATAGCCACCACCATTGTAAGTTTATTAATTGTCCATTCGCTGCTGAAAAGCGTGCGCGATATCTTGCGGACAAAGAAGTCTTTTGCGGACAAACCCTTAGAAAGCTATTTACAGGTATGTCAAATCGTCATGCTGTTTATTGGTGGAACAATCTGTTTTTCCATCTTAACAGGAAGTTCGGCCTGGTCCTTCTTATTGTCATTGGGGGCCGCCTCGGCAATTCTAATGTTGGTTTTTAAAGATACTATCTTAGGTTTTGTCGCAAGCATACAGGTCTCGGCAAACGATTCTATTCGTGTTGGGGACTGGATTGAAATGGCCAAATATGGAGCTGATGGCGTGGTGCGGGAAATCAATCTCAACAATGTCAAAGTCCAGAACTTTGACCGGACCATCACAACAATTCCGACGCACACCCTGCTCTCGGATTCATTTAAGAATTATCGCGGCATGCAACAGTCGGGAGGACGACGTCTGAAAAGGGCGATAAACATCAAAATAGCCACCATACGCTTCCTGAATAATGAGGAAATTGAAAAACTAAAAAATATACAGATCCTACGGCCTTATATCGAAGACCGTGCAAAGATCATTGACGAATATAATGCCATTCATCAGATTGATCCTTCCAATCCGATCAATGGCAGGAAAATGACCAACCTGGGCATGTTCAGGGCCTATGCACTCACGTATTTGCGGCAGAGTCCCCATGTTCATAAATCCATGCCGCTCATGGTACGTCAGCTTGCCTCAACCGAACATGGTGTCCCGATGGAACTTTACTTCTTTGTGAATGACATCCGCTGGGAATATTACGAAGGGATTGTTTCGGATATATTTGACCATCTGTTTGCTGCAATAAAATATTTCAATCTCGAAATATTTGAAAATCCTGCTTCAGATGATTTCAAGCATTTTATAGCACAACAAGAAATGACCGTGCTGAACTAATTAGTTTAAACTTGAGGGCTAATGGATCACGAAGACAGCGCATTCCATAGATCCAAAAACAGTGAAAGGTAATCCGGGGAGATTACCTTTTCACTTTAAAAACAAACTAAATTTTCAGACGTGTTTCGCAACAGGTCTACACATTAACCCTAACTCTTTATGAATCAAAAATTACTCTATACAAATATAGAATCGTTATGTTAAATCCATCTTAAGTTAACTTTAAACTTAAAACAATTCGATTCTCTACCTCCTTATTATCGTCGGTTATTCCACCACGATGTCTTTAGTAGCCACATGTTCTCTATTGAACATATCTACTGCTCTGATCTCGATCTGATGTTTCCCCACTTTGAGTTTCGGCAGGTTCATCATCCACAGATGACTTGATTTCTCCGGATTCGAAGGGCGACGTGTAGCCATCAACTCATTAGCGGTATCATACTTTGCTAAAGACGTTAAAAACGCAGGATCATGTTCATTGACATATCTCATGTTTTTCCATTCTCCTTGGTTGATTCTGTAGCTTACCTTATCACCTTCCTTGCCAATAAAAAAATTGGCATAGATCGGGTATCTTTTGGTATACTTTTGTGGCACCACCGAAGCTCCATAAAGCTCAATTTGATAAGTTTCCGGTTTGCCCACGACCTTATAATCAAAGCTATATTGATTACCATCTATTTTCAGTACCGCATATCCTTTGGGGGTTCCATCGCGCATGGTGGACACGGGAATACCTTTTTCATTCAATTCACCCGAATACCAATCGCCTGATGTTGTTCCTACATTATACTCATGGTGCGCTTTCCCCTGCTTCCAACCATCAGCCTGTCCGTAAAAGTACTGGCGTTGAAAATGGGTATGCGCTGACAATGACAGGGTATGTTGAAATGGTGCCAGGATATCAAACAGACGTTGTCTGTCTTCATTCCTGAAAACATCAGAATCTTCGTGATACAAAGGAATATGAAATGCAAGCACTATCAGTTTGTTTTTATCTACCTGTTTTAGGTCATTTTCGACAAAATCCAATTGGTCTTTTCTAAATCCCCCTAAATATCCCTTTCCTGTGCGTGGATTCGGATAGATAATGTCATCCAGTACAATAAAGTGGGTGTTTCCATAATTGAAGGCATAATTATTTGGTCCAAAAGTCCTTTCAAAAGATTCATCTGAAAGGCTATCGACCGTGGCATCATAATTCATGTCGTGATTTCCCATGACATTATACCAGGGTAACCCCATCGTCGAAACCACTGACTTATATTTCGGTTGAAGAGAAAGGTCGTCACCAACTAAATCCCCCAGACTGATACCAAATTTTGCGATGGATTTATCCGAAATTTCGTTGATAACCCCTTCTTTAAAAAAGCGGAGTTCTTCTTCAGTATAGGCCTGTGGATCACCAAATACAAAAGCAGAAAAAGAAGGATTTTCATCCTGCTGGTACAAAGCGAAATCTATTGCTGCGGGAATATCCCCTGTCGCAGATATACCCGGATACTTTGATGCTGGGCTGCCAATGGCCTTGTGTATATAATAAAATTTTGGATGATTATTTTCATCCAATGGTACCGCATATCCTGCAGGTTTAACAACAAAAATGATATTATCCTTGCCAATAGGTAATTGGTAGTTACCATCTTTATCTGTCACGACAACTTCACGTCCATTACTGACCGAAACGGCAGCAATACCCTTTTCTTTTTTATCTAATTTCCCATTCTTATTTACATCATGGTAAACTTTTCCCTTTGCAAGCTCTTGTGCTTGCACTGACTGAGCCAAAGCCCAGGATATGGCCAATGCCAAAAATGTTTTCATATCGAATTTTGGTTTTGGTGCTAAAGTACCCTATTCACATTAAAGGAATATAAAGTGAACATCAAGAATTCGTAAACATAACTGGGGTTCAAGGTCGTTTCAAGTGGTAAGTAAAAACGTATCTAAGGGTTATTTAATAAGGAGATAGAAGGGGATTTATACGGTTTCATCCGAATGAGGTCCCTATCAGGTCCGTATGAAGTCCCTATTAGCTCCCTATTAATATTGAAAATGGGATTGATCGTTCCCCTATCATTTCCCTTCCCATTGTCCAACGCTACCTCCATCCTTTTAACAGGGTATTTCTGTTCAATCAGTAAGGAAAAAGCTTAAATAATTATGGATAGACTATCTTGCCTGTGCAGTCGCCAGCATGCGGTTTACTTCATCGATCATTGATTTGGCAGCATCATGCATACGCGGGTTACCGGCAAAGTCGGCATCTAAGGTTACATGTTTTGACTTGTCTTTATAATGATATTCCAAATAGAAACGAGGAACTTTGGAGTTAACAGAATCTTTCTGCCATTCCGGACCGGTCATATCCGTATCAAGGTTCCAGAAGCCCAGTTCCATTGCTTTACGGTGCAGGTACAGCAAATCATCTTTCGTAAATTTTACGGTATCCGTGATCAATGAATCTTTTTTGTTCAAATATTTATAGATACGTGTTTTGGAATTGTATTCATTGACCATATGATTTGGTTCGCCATATTTGAATTCAATGGATTCAAAATCTGCAAATCGGAATGGTGCATTTTTAATCATATTACTGTAATAATATACGCAATACATCAAAAATGGAACAATAATACAAAGGCCCAAAAAAATCTTTTTACTCTTAATTGTCATTTCTATAAAATTTTGACAAAAATAAGGATTTATATAGGGTATAAAAGTTTAAGTCAAGATATGACATAAAACCTACACGAATAAGGCTTCTTAAATTTTGGGAGAGCCTGCATCCACAAAAGTTCGGGCATACCAGCTGTCGGACAGATCGGAAATGATGACTCCTTTACGGGTCGATACATGCACAAATTTATTGTTGTGGAGGTATACCCCAACGTGATCCACTCCTCTTCTGCCGAAAGAGAAAAACACCAGATCCCCCTCTTCAAGCTTTTCGGGTTTCTTTCGTTTCACCATATTTTCCATATCTCTGGAAGTCCGGGGAAGATTTCCATTGTAGACCGCAATATATAGCAGGTTTACAAAACCTGAACAATCTACTCCAGCCTTAGTCTGTCCTCCCATTCGATGCGGTATTCCCATCCAGTCATCAATAAATGAATACAACTGCGGGTTTAATTTTTTTGTACTTACATTTAAAAGTGATGCGTAATTATCAAGTCGCGATCCGGCAAAAGTCTTTCCCCTTGCCGAGCTCGCATCAGTTAAGACCGATCCTGACGATCGCGAATTAGCTGTCAGTACTTTTTTCTTCGTCGAACAACTGCTTAAGAATAGCAATGCCCCCAAAAAGAGAATATAATAGGATCTAGCAATCATCATGTTCATTACGCTTTTCTAGAACAAACTTAGCTAAATTGCTGTTGATATGCAATATATTGCGTTTCATATAAAGACAATCTACCCAATTTAGTTTAGGCATTCGGATGGAGAGCTGTTCCGCCATTGCCACCTGCACCTTAGCCTTGGCCATTCATTTCATAAGGAAATGTCATAAAACCTTTATTCCTTCAACTACAACACGGAATAAGGAAAAGAATTGTTCAGAAATCGTAACTTTGGCGGCTAATTTAGATGTGAATGGAAAAATTAAAAGGTGCATTAGCTGTCTTTTTAGGTGCTAGTAGTTTTGGGATCTTGTCAACATTTGTAAAAAAAGCATATGGTGAAGGGCTTACTTTAGGAGAGGTGACAGGGATTCAGGTATTATTTGGCATGTTGCTATTATGGATCATCTTTATCCTGATGAAGTTATTTTCAGCCAGGCCCTTGCAACCTTTATCTAAAAAATCTTCGTGGATCAAGATCTTGGTCAGTGGTACATCTACAGGACTTGTCAGCATATTATATTATAAATGTGTACAGCTTGTGCCGGCCTCATTGGCTATTGTTCTACTGATGCAATATATCTGGATCGGAGTACTGATTGAATTTGTTTTCTTCAAAACCAGGCCATCAAAAAATAATTTGATCGGCATTGGTATTGTACTGGCGGCAACCTTACTAGCAACGGGGCTGATTGAAAAAGGCCTCAGCGATCTCCAACCGACAGGGATATTGTTCGGTCTCCTGGCGGCGACTGCCTATTCGGTTTTCATGATTGTCAACGGACGTGTTGGAAATGACTATCACCCGATCCAAAAAAGTGCAATTATGGTAACAGGTTCCTGTATTTTGGTTTTTACGCTCTTCCCGCCCACTTACTTATTCAATGGTCAGTTTGATCACAATTTCTTACATTTCGGATTGATCCTTTCCTTGTTTGGAACAGTAATTCCACCGTTATTATTTGCTTATGGCTTACCTAAAACAGGATTTTCGCTGGGGGGAATCTTAAGTTCAGCTGAACTACCAGTAGCGACCTGCATGTCCTATTTTATTTTGCATGAATCTGTATCACCGGTACAATGGCTGGGTGTTTTCTTCATTTTGGGTACGGTGATCTGGTTGAATGCTGCCAAGAGCAAGGGGCAATAGCCTATCGTCAAATTGCTATTAAAAAGGGGCGATCTTTTGTTGAAGATCGCCCCTTTTTAATACTTCTTATCTGTTCAAGATTAGTGTGCCAATGTCTCTGGAATTTCCTCGACCTCAACCTCACAGGTATCCGTTACTTCCATAAATTTAACCGGAACCACTTCATTGACCAGCAATGGATCATACAAGGTTCTTACCTTAACATAGTTTTTTGAAAAACCATGCATATAGCCATCTTTTTCATCTGCTTCAAAAAGGACTTCTCCTATTGCCCCTACCTGCGACTCATAAAAAGCACGTCTTTTCTTTTCCGAAAGGATATGGAGCATCTTACTGCGGTCACTGCGCTGTGCCCCTGGTACTGCGCCTTCCATCTGAGCGGCAATGGTATTTTCTCGTTCGGAATACGTAAAGACATGCAGATAGGAAATATCCATATCATTCAAAAAGTTGTACGTATCAATAAAGTCTTCACGTGTCTCCCCCGGAAAACCGACAATCACATCAACACCTATACAGCAGTTGGGCATCAGTGCTTTTATAAATTGTACCCGCTCGGTATACAGCTCGCGTTTATACCTCCTGCGCATCAGTCCCAGGATCTTATTGCTTCCAGACTGCAATGGCATATGAAAGTGTGGGACAAACCGTTTGGACTGGGCCACAAATTCTATGATATCATTGGAGAGAAGATTGGGCTCGATGGAGGAGATGCGGATTCGGTCAATTCCATCGACCTCATCAAGCGCTTTCACCAGGTCCAAAAAACGATCTTCGCGTTTTCCATCCCGAAGACCGAAATCGCCGATATTCACCCCTGTCAACACTATTTCTTTCACCCCTGAAGCTGCAATTTCTTCAGCCTGCCGTACAATATCTTCGATCTTTCCGGAGCGGCTTCCCCCACGTGCCAATGGGATTGTACAGAATGTACAGGAGTAATCACAGCCATCCTGGACTTTTAAAAATGTACGTGTACGGTCTCCAATGGAATAAGCAGAGACAAATTGATTGGTTTCATCAATTGGACCATTGTAAACAATCGCCTTCTCCTGCTTTGTCAAATCATTGATATGCTCGATGATGTTAAATTTTTCAGCAGCCCCCAACACCATATCTACCCCGGGAATCTCTGAAATTTCCTTTGGTTTTAATTGTGCATAGCAGCCAACAATCGTTATATAGGCATTTGGAGAGTGCTTTAGGGCTTCCTTGACGACCTTTCTACACTTCTTGTCTGCGTTATCTGTTACAGAGCATGTATTGATCACATAGACGTCGGCCCGGCTATTGAATGCTGTCGTATCGTAACCCGCATCTTTAAATAATCGTCCAATGGATGATGTCTCTGAATAATTCAGCTTACACCCTAGTGTATAGAAAGCTACTTTTTTATTCTCCATAATATTTTGCAAAATTACATTTTTTTTCAGTAACCCTTCTTATCATTTTAAGTTTTGACTTTCTCATTATAGGGATTTTCCTTAGTTTTGATTATTCAGACAAAAACAAACATGACAACCTTTAAAGATTGCTATTTGGCGTTATCGGCAGATTTCAATACAGCAGAAAGCAAGCGTACGCGATAATGCAGCAGGATAACACATCCTATTGCGGAAGAGCATATGCATTAAGAAGTAACAGACCGAGCGTATAAAATGCAGTGGAAATAAAGGCTTATCAACAACAATTACATATGAAACAATATTTAGATTTACTCAGACATGTATATACGACTGGTGTTGTAAAGACGGACCGTACTGGGACAGGTACCAAAAGTGTCTTTGGATATCAGATGCGTTTCAATCTGCAAGAAGGATTTCCTTTGGTAACGACCAAAAAATTACATCTCCGGTCGATCATTCATGAATTGATCTGGTTTCTCAAAGGAGAGACCAATATCCACTATTTAAAAGAGAATGGGGTAAGTATCTGGGATGAGTGGGCTGATGAAGAGGGTAACCTCGGCCCCGTGTACGGTTCACAGTGGCGCTCCTGGCCTACTCCTGATGGCCGGCATATTGACCAAATAACACAGGTCATCAATCAATTGAAAAATTCGCCAGATTCCCGTCGTATCATTGTATCGGCCTGGAATGTCGCTGAAATCGAACAGATGGCTTTGCCACCATGCCACGCTTTTTTTCAGTTCTATGTAGCACCCGCCCAGCCTGAAAAGGGAATTTTAAAACCGCAGCTTTCTTGTCAGCTCTATCAACGTAGTGCAGACATATTTTTAGGTGTCCCATTCAATATTGCTTCTTATGCGCTATTGACAATGATGGTTGCACAGGTATGTGATATGGAGGCTGCAGAATTTGTCCATACACTGGGCGATGCACACATCTATAGCAACCATTTCGAGCAAACCGAATTACAATTGAGCCGCGCCCCAAAGCCACTCCCGCTCATGAAAATAAATCCTGATATCAAAAATATCTTTGATTTTAAATTTGAGGACTTTGAATTATTGAATTATGAGTCACATCCACATATCAAGGCTCCCGTCGCCGTGTAAAAAAACGGTAAACGGAGTCATAAGGATAAGGATGATGACGAACACATGAATAAAATGAGTAATCCAACAATCACATTAATTGTAGCAGCCGCAGAAAACAATGCCATTGGCATCAATAATCAAATGCCCTGGCATTTGCCCAATGATTTTAAATATTTCAAGAAAAATACCCTGGCACATTCTGTGCTCATGGGCAGAAAAACATATGACGCTATTGGCAAAGCGCTGCCTGACCGGAGAAATATTGTCATCACCCGTAATGCTGATTTTCAGGCTGAAGAGGTTGATGTAGCCAATAGTATTCAAGAAGCGCTATTATATTGCCGCGATGAGCATGAAATATTTATTATTGGGGGAGCGAATATATACCAGCAAGCATTGCCATTGGCCAATAAAGTATTGCTCACACGTGTGCACACCACAATCAAAGGTGATGCTTTCTTCCCTGAGCTATCTCCTGAAGAATGGAAGTTAACCGCTGCTGATCCTCATCAATCTGATGAGAGGCATGCTTTTGACTATACTTTCGAAGTCTATCATCGCCAACAATAACAGCAATGTTGAAATATTTGGTTTTTGTTTTCATTGCGTCCATGTCAAAAGTCCTTGCACAAACAGTAGATACGGTATATCTGGAAAAATTATTGCAAAGCCGTCCTGATTTATTCCAGCAGGTATTAAATCACCCGACCAAGCATGAAATTCAGATTCTTTATACGCAAATCGACCGGGATAAAGACAATATTCCTCATTTTAAATCTTTCGGTTACCGACTTAATCCAAATTGGTATTTTTATCCTGCCAGCACGGTAAAGCTTCCGACAGCGATTTTGGCACTGGAAAAAATCAATGATCTACAGATTGCTGGGCTGACAAGGGATACACCATTACGCATTGATTCTGCCTTTGAAAAGCAGACCAAGGTATCCATAGACACCTCTGCAGCAAATGGACTTCCTTCCATAGCTCAATATGTCAAGAAAATTTTGCTGACCAGTGACAATGATGCCCAAAATAGGTTATTTGAATTTATTGGACGGGCGGAGCTTAATGCCAAACTCAAAAAATATGGTGTTAAACACAGTAGAATTGTCAATAGACTTGCCATAGGTGACAAAGGCATATGGGCCAAACATACCAATCCCATTACCTTCTATGTGGGAGATCGTATTATTTACAGCCAAAAAGCACAATTCGACTCCAAAGAGTATCCTATCCAACTGGAAAACACAGTCCAAGGGAAGGGGTATATGAACGATAATGAGGAGATCGTAAATGAACCCTGGAGCTTCGAAGGCTTAAATGCATACGCACTGGAAGACCAGCAGCTGATCCTCAAAAAACTGCTCTTTCCTGAAGCTTTCAAGCCGAAGGATCGGTTTAACCTCCATGTCGATGATTATTCCTTGCTTTATGATTATATGTCCCGTTATCCTTTTGAGTCTGATTTCCCAAAATATGATACCACGGAATTCTGGCCAACTTATAGCAAGTTGCTTTTCTATGGAAGAGATAAAAAGGCGGCTTTAAATCCCAATATCCGGATATTCAATAAATATGGAGATTCATATGGTTACAATATTGACAATGCTTATATCGTTGATTTTGAACATGGTGTAGAATTTCTTCTCGCCGTCGTGGTTCAATCTAATGAAAATGGCATCTACAATGATGGTATTTATGAATATGAGACTGTCACTTATCCTTTTTTAAAGAATATGGGACAATTGATCTATCAGGAGGAATTAAAAAGGACAAAAAAGCTCAAACCTGATCTATCAAAATTTGATTTCAACAAATAAATTTAAAAAGGCTTGCAACATTTTTGCAAGCCTTTTTAAATTTATTTATGTTCTTTCCTTTGCTGATCGTAGTGCTCATCAGGTTAAAGCACACTCAATCAGCTCAGCATAAAAGTCGCCTTCTTTCATGCCCAGGGCTCTTACCTGTTGGGGGATAAAACTTTGGGGGGTCTGCCCCGGAATGGTATTGATCTCAATAAAGTAGAATTTATCGGTATTATTTTCCAGGAAAAAGTCTACGCGTACCATACCTTTGCAGTTCAGGCGAACATAGATTTCTTTCAGGATTCGGGCCGCACGTTCTTGCTGTTCAATAGTGAGGTCGGCAGGGGTGATTTCTTCGGTTAAGCCCGGAATATATTTGGCTTCGAAATCAAAGAACTCCCGTGTGGTGCGCACCTCTGTTGCCGGCAAGACAATGAGATCGCCTTTTGCATTTCGAAAAATCCCTTCCGAGAATTCTCTTCCGGTCACAAACTCCTCCACGATGACTTGTTTTCCTGTATTTTCAGCATCAAAAGCTTTGTCAATAGCTTCTTGCAGCTGTATGGATTCCTTGACCTTGGTCATCCCGATACTGCTACCTCCAGCATTGGGTTTCACAAAATATGGAAGGGAAAGTTTGCTTTGTACGATATCAATGGCTTCAGACCGCTGCGATTCAAATAAAAGCACGGATTTGGCCAGGTATAATTCTGGAATATCTGCTAAAATTGCCTTGGTATAGCCTTTATTCATCGTGAGCGCTGAAGTCAGGGCATCGCATGAAGTATAGGGTATCCCCAACAAATCGAAGTAGCTCTGCAGGCGGCCATCTTCTCCGGGTACACCGTGTACCATGATAAATGCCAGATCAAATGTGATTACTTGGGCTGCTAAGGGCAGGGTGAAATTTTCTCTTAGGATAGGATATCGCTGACCGGCTTCATCTTCATAATACCAGGCTTCCTTTGTTACAGTAATCAAATACACGTCATACTTGCTGTGATCAAGCTGAGAATTGACAAAGGCTGCACTTTTAAAAGAAACTTCGGCCTCTCCTGTGTAACCTCCAGTTATTAATGCTATTTTTGCTTTCATAAATTTTAGCGATTCGAATAGCAAATATAATTTGCTATACACGGAAAAACGAATAATTTTGTGAGGAATAATTTTATTTAATCATTCTGCGAAATTGGCTTCAATATTGCGGTTCTATGCAGAATTAATTTTTATCAAACACAGAAATGTCCAAAGTCATTCAATATCTTCAGACACCCACATTCAGAAAAAATCTTATTGCCGCTTTGATTGCGATAGTTTGTGTATTTCTTGCCGTATATGTCGGTCTGAAAATATATACAAAACATGATGAGTCCATTGCTGTTCCGAAAATAAAGGGACTTCATATCAATGCAGCCATCCAAGAACTCGAAAATGCGGGACTGGAATATCAAATTGATTCAGTATATCAGATGGATGCCAAACCGGGATTAGTGATCGAACAGGATCCTGAACAGGGGTTTCATGTTAAATCTGGCCGAACAATCTATTTAACAATCATCACACAGGTGGCACCAGAGGTCGCCTTCCCATTGATCAAAGAGAAGACGCTTATTGAGGCCACGGCTATTTTACGAAACCATAACCTTAGAATAGGTGATACATCTTATGTCGCCGATATTGCTCGTGATATTGTTTTAGATGCCCAATTTGCGGGACAATCTATCCGGAATGGACGTATGATCCCGAAAGGTTCCCGTATTGATCTTGTCCTGGGGAATGGGCTTGGGGCGAACGAGGTTGAAATTCCAAATTTGATCGGGCTCCCATTGAATGAAGCAAAATTTGCCTTAATTGGTGCTGGTCTTGGCTTGGGCACCGTGACCTATGACCCCAATGTTATTGATACAGCCACTGCTGTCATCAGTGTTCAATCGCCGGGAATAGAAAAAGGACTGACAAGCCTGGGAGCTAAAATTGATGTTACCCTGTCGCTGACGGCCCCAGCACCAACCACCGGTACAACGGGTACCTCAACTGCCCCTAAACAACAGGTCCCACAGACGCAAAGCAACCCACCTGTGACAAAATCCGTTGCTCCTGCGAAAACGAACACTCCAGCAGCAAAGTCGACAAACACGACTCCTGCAACGGTACAGAAGAAGGAAAATAAAAGCAATAGTCTAGGCTTCTAATGCATAAGATATCATGGAAAAGAAAAGAAGAATACCAAGCTGGTTAAAAATTGTTGTACTGATCATCTTGATCATTGGAGGTTATTTTGCATGGATATTTTATAAGGCTTTTTTTGCTTCCAACGTATCGGGGGAAGTAAAATACCTTTACATACACGAAGGAGCAAAGTATGAAGATGTCCTTCAATCTATTCGGGATTCCAATCTTTTGGATGATATCGCTTCATTTGAACGGGCTGCCCAATATCAAAAATATGAGCAAAGTGTCAAACCGGGCCGCTATTTATTGACTCCGGGAATGAATAACCGACGATTGATCGGTAATTTAAGGGGCGGCTATCAGGAGCCGGTTAAATTCAGGTTTGCCAACGTACGCTTAAAAGAAAATATGGCGGCCCTGTTAGGGAAGAATTTTGAAGCTGACTCCGCACAGTTTATGGCGGTCTTAAATGACGAAGCAACCGCACAGAAATTTGGTTTTACGAAAGAGAATCTGATTTCTATTTTTATTCCGAATACCTATGAAATCTACTGGAATACAAGTCCTGAAAAAATAATTGCCCGTTTTGACGATGAATGGAATAAATTTTGGAATCCGGATCGTATCGCTAAAGCTAAGGCCCTCAACTTGACCCAACAACAGGTCAGCTCGCTGGCTTCCATCGTCAAAGGCGAAGCCTTACATCAGGATGAGATGCCTATGATTGCAGGATTATATCTAAATCGTCTAAAAAAAGGTATGTTGCTACAGGCGGATCCTACCGTGATCTTTGCAAACAATGATTTTACGATCAGAAGGGTATTGAATAAACATTTAAGAACTGACAACCCCTACAACACTTACATTTATAGAGGATTACCTCCAGGCCCGATATCGATTCCGAGCATCGCAGCTATTGATGCTGTCCTGAACTTCAAACAGCACGATTATATTTACATGTGCGCAAAAGATGATTTTTCGGGTTACCATAATTTCGCTAAAACCGAAACAGAACATTTAATCAATGCGCGTAAATTCCAACAAGCTTTGGATGCTAGAAATATCAAGAAATAATGTTTGTATTTGACCATCAGATTCGTGTTCGCTACGCTGAAACAGACCAAATGGGCTATGTCTATTATGGAAACTATGCGGCATTTTATGAAATAGCGCGAACTGAAATGCTACGAAGCACGGGAATATCGTATAAAGAACTGGAAGAAATGGGTGTTATGCTTCCTGTGACAGAGATGAAGATCAGGTATTTCAAACCAGGAAAATACGACGATCTGATCACGATCCGGGTAACCATCCGCAAGAAACCTGCGGTACGCATCGTTTTTGAATACGAGCTGTTCAACGAAAGTGGCGAGTTGCTCAATCAGGGGGAAACCACATTGGTTTTTGTGCACATGGAAAAGAACAGACCTTGTATGCCGCCTCAGGTCTTCTTGGACAAGATGAGTAAATATTTTAATTGATATGGGGAAAATCCACCAATGGCTATTAAATTTTGAACCTTATTTTAGATTAATCGAATGGAGCAAACGGATCGTATTACCTGGATTTGGATCACTCCCTCTTTATACTGTTGCGGTATTTTTTTTTCAGGAACTTTCCAGAGACTCTATTGTAAGTAAAGCTTCATCCTTGTCGTATAGCTTCTTATTGGCGATATTTCCAGGTATTATCTTTTTATTCACCTTGATACCTTACATTCCGATCAACAATTTTCAGGAACAGTTATTGGACTTTCTGGCTGTTGTCATTCCGAAAAATGCATTCCTTGTGGTTGAAACAACACTTGAAGATATTATCAAAAATCAAAATGGCGGCTTACTTTCTTTTGGTTTTCTGTTTGCGGCATATTTTGCCACAAATGGTATGGCATCATTGATGAATGCCTTCAATAAGGCCTCGTTAATGACCGAAAAAAGACCCTGGATAAGAAAACGGCTGGTTGCCCTGGCCCTGGCCTGCCTGATCATCTTTGCCCTTACCGTAGGGATGACCATCTTTACGATAGCAGGCATTACCATCGATTACTTAAAAGAAACAACAGGCATAAAATCGGGTATGTGGGCGACATTATTGAAGTTAGCACGTTGGATCATTATTTTTGCGATCTATTTTTTCACGGTAAGCTGTATCTACAAATTTGGTCCATCAACCTCAAATAAATGGAAACTATTTAGCCCAGGTGCGTCAATGGCGACAATTTTAGCTATTTTGACCTTCTCTATATTCACATTTTATATTAATCATTTTGGTGCTTACAATAAACTCTACGGGTCCATAGGAACTTTGATCGTGATTATGATCTGGATTTATTTAAACACGCTTATACTGCTTTTAGGTTATGAGCTCAATGCGGCAATCGCATTATCGAAACAAACCATTGTTATCGCCAAGCCCCGTATTTTCAATTCCTTCAAGAAGGACAATGAGTAGGTAATCCTTCGATTATCCGCATTTGCTGGCCAGGTAATGCGGATGTTAGCAAACAGCCGAAATGGCTCCGTGGGATATACTCAGGAGTTTTCAATAAAAAAGGGATGGCAAGAGCCGGGATAACTGAAAGTCCTTCAATAAAATAAGAAAAATAAAATTTTGCATTAAAAGTTTTTTTGTACCTTTGCAACTCCTACAACGTAGGAAAAAGGAGAAAATTAATTAATGGCAAAAAAACAAGAAGCAGAAAAAGAATTAGCAGCGAAAAACGCAGAGCTACAAGGTGCTGACACTAAAGTAGTGAAAGACACTGAAAAAATTGAATCAGAAGCTGATTCAAACTTAATCGACGAAATCAAATCAAACACTTGGATCACACCAGAAGGTGAATTTGACTGGGATGCAAACGACAAAGGTTTCGGAAATTATAGCGATGCTGAACGCGCTAAACTTGAAGCACAATACGCAGATACTTTCAACCAAGTTAATCAAGGTGAAATTATCGAAGGTACTGTAGTTTCTATCAACAACAAAGACGTTGTCTTGAATGTTGGTTTCAAATCTGACGGTTTAGTTTCTTTATCCGAATTCCGTGACTTACCAGAATTAAAAATTGGTGACAAAGTTGACGTATTCGTAGAATCTCAAGAAGATGCTAACGGTCAATTAGTACTTTCTCGTAAACGTGCTAAAACTCAAAAATCTTGGGAAGCTATCAATGAGGCATTGGAAAATGATGCGATCATTACAGGTTTCGTTAAGAGCCGTACTAAAGGTGGTCTTATCGTTGACATCAAAGGTGTTGAAGCATTCTTACCTGGATCTCAAATCGATATCAAACCTATCCGTGACTACGATGTATACGTTGGTAAAACCATGGAATTCAAAGTGGTTAAAATCAACCATGAATTCAAAAACGTTGTAGTATCACACAAAGTATTAATTGAAAACGACTTAGAAAACCAAAAATCTGAGATCGTTGCTAAATTAGAAAAAGGTCAAGTATTAGAAGGAACTGTTAAAAATATCACTGACTTCGGTGTATTCATCGACTTAGGTGGTGTTGACGGTTTGTTGCATATCACTGATATTTCTTGGGGCCGTATCGAGCATCCAAAAGAAGTTTTATCGCTTGATCAAACAATCAACGTTGTTGTATTAGATTTTGATGATGAGAAAAAACGTATTGCTTTAGGTTTGAAACAATTATCTGAGCACCCTTGGGAATCTTTAGATACAGCATTAGAAGTTGGTTCTAAAGTGAAAGGTAAAATCGTAACAGTTGCTGATTACGGTGCTTTCTTAGAAATCATCCCAGGTGTTGAAGGTTTGATCCACGTTTCTGAAATGTCTTGGTCACAAAACTTACGTTCTCCACAAGAGTTCTTAAAAGTTGGTGATGAGATCGAAGCGCAGATCTTAACTTTAGATCGTGACGAGCGTAAAATGAGCTTAGGTATCAAACAATTGACTCCAGATCCTTGGAAAAACATCACTGAGCGTTACCCAGTAGGTTCTAAACAATCAGCTGTTGTTAAAAACATGACTAACTTCGGTGTGTTTGTTGAACTAGAAGAAGGTATCGATGGTTTGATCCACATCTCGGATTTATCCTGGTCTAAAAAAATCAACCACCCTAACGAATTCACTAAAGTTGGTGAAACATTAGACGTTGTTGTATTGGAATTAGATGAAGAAAACCGTAAGTTATCTTTAGGTCACAAACAATTGGAAGAAAATCCATGGGATACTTTCGAAACAATCTTCACTGAAGGTTCTATCCACGAAGGTACGGTGATCAAAGTTGGTGACAAAGGTGATATCGTTGCTTTACAATACGGTGTTGAAGGTTTCTGTCCTTCTAAACACTCTGTTAAAGAAGACGGTTCTTCATTGAAAGTTGATGAGGTTACTTCATTCAAAATCATCGAGTTCAACAAAGAGAACAAACGTTTGGTAATTTCTCACTCTCGTATCTGGGAAGAAGAGAAAGAAGAAGCTCGCAAAGAAGAGTCTAACAACCGTAAAAAAGACGCTAAAGCTGAGTCTTCAGCTGTGAAAAAAGTAAAAGATTCTGTTGAAAAATCTACTTTAGGCGATCTAGACGTGTTAGCTCAATTGAAAGAGCAAATGGAAAATGATAAAAATGCTAAGTAATTAGCGCTTTCAATCCATAAAAAGAGGCTGTCCTTTGGGACAGCCTCTTTGTTTTTATAGGGATGCTTCGTAATTTTGTATCCATAATAAGAACAATTGTTATGTCATTCAAATCAGCCCTAATTAGCCCTTCCGAGCTTCAGGAGACATTGCAAGTAGCCGATGTGATCCTTCTTGATTGCAGCATTGACAAAGTCGGTCAATCCCTACAGGAAACCAAACTGGAGTTACTTCCCAACTCTTTATTTTTTGACATTGAGGGAAAGTTTTCAGATCATACATCCAAACTGCCCCATACCTTGGTATCACAACAGGTATTTGAACATGAGATTCAAGCACTAGGCATTGATCAAGACAGTGTCGTTGTTCTGTACGATCGATGGGGGGTTTATTCGAGCCCAAGAGCGTGGTGGGTGTTCAAGGTAATGGGCTTCAATCAGGTCTTTATCTTAAATGGCGGGGTGCCTGCATGGAAAAAAAACAATTATCAGGTCGTAGATACCTATAAAACGAATCACAAAATTGGCAATGCCAAGGCCCAATTCCAACAGGACCGTTATGCCGATAAAGAATATATCCTTACACATTATCGAAACCCTAAAGTAAATATCTTTGATGCACGAAGCAAGGGCCGTTTTAGTGGTCTGGTCCCTGAGCCAAGAAAGGGCCTTAATGGGGGCCATATCCCACATTCTAAAAACTTACCTTTTGAGGAACTCTTGGACGGAATCGTCTATAAACCTGTTGATGAATTGAAACAGCAGTTTGATCATTTCAAATCCACTGGAGATGAATATGTTTTTTCCTGTGGATCAGGTGTAACCGCTTCCATCCTTGCCTTTGCCTGCTATCTTAGTGGTTATGAAAATATCCGTGTATATGATGGCTCATGGTCCGAATGGGGCCGGGAAGAACTTAATCTTCCTATTGAAAAATAATCAGAATAAGGTATTCCAGGAATAGCGGTTTTCTTCAAGACGGATTTTTTCAGCATCCAACAGGTCACGGATAATCTCTATTCTCTTTTTCTCCGTTCCGATAGTCAGGCTCTCCACTAGATCATGAAGATTCATGGGGCCAGACAGCAATTTCGCTTTGATTTCCTCTTTAATTTTTGTCCGTTGATTATCCTTGTGATTGCGGATCAGACATAAATCACAGACCTGACAGAATCCAGCATTCTTTTCTCCAAAATAGAGTAATAAAGACTGACTACGACAGTTCGCTTTTTCAATATAATGGATCATCCCTTTGACTTCAGCTTCTTTTACCTGATGCCGGTCACGGATAAAAATATGATCGATATGTAAATGCTTGTAATCTACGCGGTTCTGCAAAAATGTCAATTGTGGTGCATCTGTGGAAGGTAGATAGCTAGCGATTTCCAGCCCTTCAAGGGATTTTAATAATGCTACAATCTGCGCATACGGCAAGCCTAATTTATTTGCGAACTCATATTCATTGATCTGGATATAGTTCTCAAATACGCCGCCATAACTCCGCAGGATGGCCTTGATCAGCTTATCGTATTTCGCATATTGCACCTGTACCTTATACAGCTCCGTGCTATCTATTTCAAACTTAAAACGAGATGGTATTGTCACCGCTTCGGATAATGACAGCCAGCCATCATGCTCCAAAAATTTTAGGGCATTCATAACAGGAACTAACGGGAGCTGATACTTTTTGGCAAATGTGACCACGTCGAAATCTACTGTCAACCCTTCGCCTGCGCCATATGGAATCTGAAAATGATTGCACAGATAGTGATAAGTCTGCTGAATAAAGGGGATATCTGGAAAACTGGCCTGCAAGGTTTCAAGAAGTTTTTTCTCATCATTTTTTTGATAGAGGATTACGGGGTATGCTTTTTTGCCGTCCCTACCTGCCCGACCAGCTTCTTGATAATAGGCTTCCAATGAGTCGGGCAGATCCAGATGGATCACAAAGCGGACATCAGCTTTATCGATCCCCATCCCAAAAGCATTGGTAGCCACAATCACGCGAATGGTATTGTTCATCCATGCGCCTTGCTTTTGATCCCGCTCCGGACCAGTCAGGCCCGCATGATAATAATCAGCAGCAATTCCGTTATTGATCAGAATACGGGCTACTTCCTGCGTCTCTCTCCTATTGCGGACGTAAACAATACCTGAACCACCCAGCTTATGAATAATACGAACCATTCTTCCCATCTTATCTTCTTCTTCTATCGCCATATAGGCAAGGTTATCCCGAAGAAAACTCTTGACAAATACATTTTTCTGGGCAAAATTTAATTTTTCCTGAATATCCTCAATAACACGTTCGGTCGCTGTTGCAGTAAGTGCCAAAAATGGCACCTTGGGATGCAATTCCTTTAGTCTGGCTAATTCTAAATATGGGGGTCTGAAGTCGTAGCCCCATTGTGAAATACAATGTGCCTCGTCGATGGCAAACAGATTGACGTTCATAAAGCGGATCCGCTCCCTAACCATATCATTGTAGAGTCGTTCGGGCGATAAATACAGAAACTTAATCTGCCCGTACACGCAATTGTCCAAGGTGATGTCCACCTCTCTTTTTTTCATTCCGGCATAGATTGCCACTGCCTGGATGCCATTTTTTTTTAAATGATCAACCTGGTCTTTCATTAATGCAATAAGGGGAGTTACGACAATGCAAATACCGTCTTTCATCAGTGCGGGCACTTGAAAGCAAATGGATTTGCCACCGCCGGTAGGCAGCAAGGCCAGTGTATCTTTACCAGCAATAACGGAATCAATGATCTCTTCCTGCAAAGGTCGAAATGACTCAAATCCCCAATATTGTCTTAAGATTGATCTGCTATCTAACGTCATAAATTTTCCTTATCCCAAACATACGCAAAATTATCTTTCATGATATAACTCTTTACGCGCAGACTGTCAAGAATGGCTTTCCCCTCTAAGGATTTCTTCAATGAATTTGAAGCATCAAGGATAATTAGTTTTGGAGATAGCTGTCTAACAATATTTGGCAAGTGCTGTATGGCATTTCTTCGCACAATTGCTAAATCAGCTCTTGGAAGTCGCTCTTGATTATGCTCCACTATCGCTATTTTACCAATTGGAAGCTCCAACAGGTAATTTCTATACCGCTCCTCATGGCTAAGTGGAATAAAATCAATATTGTTTTCATTGGCCAGCATCTGGATTTCCCGGCCACAGGCATATTGCAATGCTGGTTGGTGTAAAGAATCAAAAGTACTATAGATAATTCCCTGCCCACGCTTAAAATAACCGATGGTCAGTTCATTTTTTGTATTATAAACACGAAATCGTTCGGTACGGTTGTTTATTATCTGTTGCTGTATATCAATGAGCAATATACCGATCAGGCAAAAAAATCCCAGGTAACTGAACTTTTTGTCTCCCCACCGATACGCATATAAAAAAGTAAGAATGGCCAGATAAGACAGCAGCAGTACGCCCACATCAACGATGGTGGCCTTTATTGTCGAAACAGCCAGGTGATCAATAAACTTCAGGCAATACAACATCAAGCCGATGAGATGCTCAAGGCAAATACCTAAAATCTGATTAAGCCAGCCGATAGGGCTCACAGTCATGATAAAGCCTAGATACATGACCAGTGTTGATGGTAAATCCACACACAAGTTGGCAAATAAAAAGTAGGTAGGAAACTGACCAAAATAATAGAGAGTCAAGGGTGTTGTCAAAACCTGTGCAGCCATCGCTATCGCCACTGTGTCTCTCAGAAATCGTAGCAACCGATTTTTTGCCAGGAAGAGCCGCTCGAAAATTGGGACAAACAAGACCATGCCCAGTACAGCAAGAAAAGAAAGCTGGAATCCCACATCTCCAAGTGCTCTGGGTGTGATGAGCAAGATAAAAAATGCAGCCGCGACCAGGCTGTTTAATATTGAGCTTTTCCGGTCAGCATGTTGGGCACAGAGTACAAAGCTTACCATTATTGCGGCACGGGCTATTGGCGGATCAAGTCCTGCAATAAATGCGTAAGCCCAGATCAGCACAAAGACGGGCGCATGGGAGAATCTGATCAGTTTAGGATGGTAGACGAGACGCTGAAAAATGAGCGATAAAAAACCAAAAAGTATCGCTACATGCATTCCCGAAACACTCAGTACGTGTATGGTACCTGTATTCGTAAATGCCCGCAGGTTTTCTGCACTAATATCGCTGCGGTAACCATACAAGATAGCTGCCGCAATGGCGAAATATTCCTCATTTTGAAGATATTTCCCCAGTTTGGTTAAAAAATAATGTCGCGATTGCATTGCCATCCCCATAAGGTCATAAAATTTACCGGAATAGCGCTTGATAATTGTATACTGGCTGGAGGGTATAAAAATTTGATGGTAAATATGTTCTCGCCCTAAATACTCTTTATAATTAAATTCCATGGGGTTAAACGGGGGCTTTAGAGCTGTGGCACGTCCCCGCAGCCATATTCTATCACCAAATCTCGGGATATGCTCAGTTCCAGATTTGAGAGAAACCATTATCCTTCCATGCACTGCGATAAAATTGCCGTCAACATAACCTCCTTTTACCACTGCTGAAAAACGGCTAATATCATTTTTTTTCTGCGGCTCTTCGATGATATCAAGCACATAGCTCTCCAATTTGAAATGGGAAAAATGGCCGGAAACAAAACGTGGATCCTGACGCCAAAATTGCCAGATTCCAAATAAAAGGATCAATAGATAATAGCCAATGGTGTAACAGGTCTTATACCGAGATCCCCGAAACCAAAAACAGCAGCTTACTATGACGACCGTTCCCCACAATAGAGCAGGCAGATACTGAAATACCACTGATGAAAATTCGAATGCTGGAGCCAGCAGGAGACTAAGAATATATACAGATGTAATTTTCAGGAGGGGAATTCGTTCAAGTTGTTGATATAGGTTCAATTTCATCATAGTTGCCATCTTAACTGTATCTTGATTTCGGATTTCCGATTGCCATTGATCTCATCAAGTCCTGAACCGATCATCGTCCGCCCTGGGTAATAATACACCCCGTACTTTGCCCATATATCCAGACCATTACTTATTCTATAACGCACATTCATGTAAGTCCGCCAGCCTTTCGTATGGTACATCCCAAAACCAGACGCATATAAAACATCATTTTCATATGCGTAGATCCTATTGTCATACGTGTCAGCCTGAAAATAGGCTATACGTGCATTTAATTGAATTTTCCCTGTTTTAAGCTTCCAGAAGACATCCTGATAGAACATGTACCCAAAACTATTTTCTTCATATTCTTTTTGGACCATGTTAAATTCGGCACGGGACCGGATGGTCCAGTTATAATTTAGCAGATATTGGAACTCTGTCCTTACCTGTTGTTTTCCGGTATTCACAAGACCTGTTTCGGTAGCTCCTAGCCCTTGGTAGTTGACCTGTTTTAATCGGTGCCGATAACGTAATGAGAGCTGTCCTTTCTTATACCAGATGTAGCTGAGCTGACTAAAAAAATCAGCACCGGCGGATGGCGTGTCTGCCTGATACTTGAGCCAAGGAAAGCGAAATAGGTCAACATAGTTTGACCAGACTAACTTTCTTGCCAATTGATAGGTAAGCCCTGCATATATCCCCTGCTCATTGGTTGTATTATTTGATTCACCGAATCCCTGACCATAGAAAGTATGGAAATCCTTTTTGTAATCGCGAAATAAGATAGCAGATGATAACCGAGGGTGCAGACTTATAATCGATCCAAGCAATAAAGCTGTTCCACCGTCCATACTGCTCGCATATTCTCCAAACAAGTGTGCATTTCGTACCGTATAATTGGTATACACGCTGATATTCTTCAATTCATCACCCTCAAAATCATACTGTTGCCGTCGATTCGTTCCTTTTAATTTTTGAACATTCAACCGTGATTGATTTATATTGACTCCTATTTTCAAACGATTACGACGCCACAGCAGATTCACCCCATAAGTCATCTGATGAGCTGCATTCCGATAGCGCTGCTCGGTGGGCGTCCGATGCAGTCCTGAATTTGCAATGGTCATTATGACTGGAGGCTCTATGAGTTTATTTACATTTCCATCGATGGACCGATATGAAAAATAGGGCGTAATTTCAAGCCGTTGTATGTGCAGCGTTCCTGCTAGTCCACGCATAAAGTTGGTTTCATTCAACGATGTATATTGTTTTACCCCCACCCCTTGCCTTGCTGCATTTTGTACAAGTCCACCCTTGCCAAAGCCCAAACCGTTCCATAAACTGAGTCCCTGCCCAAATTGCAATGCATAATCCCCAATGACAACATTTCTTAACTTTCCCAATCTTTTTATAGATAAGCTCATCCCATAAAAATCAAATCCCAGTTTTTGCTTTCGGTCGAAAAAAGGTTCGCCGGCATCTTTTTCCATATTAATTGCCAGGCGGGTTTTGTCTTTTAGATTTGCCCGATAACGCACCGCGAACCTGTTGGCATCACCCAAATACCTTGACCTTCCTGTATCTATTATTTGGTATCCTTTTGCTTTTTCCAGGACACGTCCATAACGCACCATCAGCTCTTGCTCTAGCCCGGCAAACTTCAGTCCTTTTAACGACGATTCTTCCCCTATGCTGACAAAAGGCAACAATAGGTTAACGATGCGTTCAGTGAAACCATCAATGGACTGTAATTCCAGTACATGTATAAAATTGCCTGAGACCTCCCGGTGCTCAATCAAACGCTGTAGCAGCAAAGGATCAATAAATTGCAATTCGGCTATTTCTGTTCCATCCGTCTTGTTCAGGTCAATCGGATGTTTTAGATAGTGGTACCATTTTTCACTCAGTTCACTTAAATCGATGTCTTCGGGGAGTTCTTCAGATAAGCTTTCGAACAAAGCTTCCAAGTTGATTTTTTCATTTGTCTGCGCCATACAAGTCATTCCGATAAGATAACCCATAAAGAGCAAGATCTTGCTGCAATATTTCATAATAGGTCTGAATTAATAATCGGCTAACTGTTGGGCAAAGTAGCTCATTATCTTGGCAGAAGAGCTTCTTTCATATGAATTTATAAAATAAAATAGAATAAAAAAAGCCTGATGAACAGATCATCAGGCTTTTTTTATTCTATTTTATTATTCGATTAAATATCAATTTTTGCATAGCGTGCATTTCGTTCAATAAATTCACGACGAGGAGCGACTTCATCTCCCATCAGCATGGAGAATATGCGGTCACATTCTGCGGCGTTTTCAATCGTTACCTGTCTCAGGGTCCGGGTTTCAGGATTCATCGTGGTATCCCATAACTGCTCGGCATTCATCTCCCCAAGACCTTTATAGCGCTGTACGTGCACACTATCTTCTTTACCTGTCCCTTTCAGACGTTGAATAGCATTGATACGTTGGTCTTCATTCCATGCATACTCGTGCTCTTTACCTTTCTTCACAAGGTATAAAGGAGGTGTCGCGATATAAACATAACCTCGCTCGATCAATTCTTTCATATATCTGAAATAGAATGTCAGAATCAATGTAGTAATGTGAGAACCATCCACATCCGCATCGGTCATGATGATAATACGGTGATAACGCAATTTCTCCAGGTTCAATGCTTTGGCATCTTCTGCGGTACCCACACTCACACCTAATGCAGTAAACATATTTTTGATCTCTTCATTTTCATAGATCTTATGTTCCATTGCTTTTTCAACGTTCAAAATCTTACCTCGTAAAGGCATGATTGCTTGGTGTTTGCGATCACGTCCGGATTTTGCCGTACCGCCCGCTGAATCTCCCTCGACAAAATAGATTTCACATTTTGTAGGGTCATTATCTTGGCAATCTGCCAGTTTTCCAGGAAGGCCTGAGCCTCCCATGACGGTTTTACGTTGAACAAGGTCACGGGCTTTACGAGCAGCAGCGCGGGCTTGAGCAGCAATCACCACTTTCTGAACGATTGCTTTCGCTTCACGTGGATTTTCTTCCAGATAAACACCTAAAATCTCTCCAACAGCCACATCCACGGCACCCATGACTTCAGAGTTACCCAATTTAGTTTTTGTCTGCCCCTCAAATTGAGGTTCCGCAACTTTCACTGAGATGACAGCAGTCAATCCTTCCCGAAAGTCATCACCTGTGATTTCTACCTTTAGGTTTTTGAGCAATCCTGATTTATCCGCATATGCTTTCAACGTACGGGTCAACCCTCTACGGAAACCAGCTACATGCGAACCACCTTCGATGGTGTTGATATTATTCACATAGGAATGGACATTCTCCGAATAGGTATCATTATACTGCAAAGCTAATTCCACCGGAATTCCTTGTTTAATGCCTTCTACATAAATCGGTTCGGGAATCAAAGCCTGACGGGTACCATCCAAAAATTTGACAAACTCTTTCAGACCACCTTCTGAATAGAACGTTTCCTTCTTTTCGGAACCATCCTCATTTGTTTCACGCTCATCTTCTAAGGTCAGACTCACACCTTTATTTAAAAATGCAAGTTCACGAAGCCGGTTGGCTAACGTATCATAATTATAGACTATAGTCTGTGTAAAGATCGTTGGATCCGGATGAAATGTTACAATTGTACCGGTCTTGTCCGATACCCCTACTTCTTTCACATCATATAACGGTTTACCAATCTGGTATTCCTGTTGGAAGATCTTGCCTTCACGGTGTACCTCGGCTTTCAATAATGTAGATAAAGCATTTACACAGGAGACCCCCACACCATGCAGACCACCGGAAACTTTATAGGTGTCTTTATCAAACTTACCGCCGGCATGTAGCACTGTCATTACAAGCTCCAACGCCGATTTATTCTCTTTTTTGTTGATTCCTGTCGGGATACCACGACCGTTGTCCCGTACCGAAATCGAATTATCTTTATGGATAGTAACAAAGATATCTGTACAATACCCTGCTACAGCTTCATCTATTGAATTATCTACAACCTCATATACCAAGTGATGTAATCCTTTTACACCGGTATCACCAATATACATGGATGGACGCTTACGGACCGCCTCTAAACCCTCTAATACCTGAATATTATCGGCCGAGTAAGTGGATGCATTTTTCTTTTCTTCGCTCATTGAAAAACTCTTAAATGTAATATTCAAAAATACGAAATTTTGCCCGATTTATCAAGTCTATCGTGAAGTATTAAACGGATAATCTGACACCATCAAACGGCTAAAAATTTTAATTTTTATTGCTAAAAATTAGAATTTCGATTTTTTTATGTTAGGTTTGTTTCAGTAAAAATTTGCAAATAACAAAAAAATGAGCACAATATTTTCAATTGTATCTAAAGTTTCCTTTGGTCTTCTGCTGGCTGGAACTATTGTATCCTGCAACCAGGGTGCGAAAACACAAAATGAACCTGCTAAAAATGATGCTAGCTCAGTGAGCAAAGACAGCCAAGGCAGCAGCAAGGACATTGTCTACTTAAATTCAGATTCCCTTTCGGAAAAATATCAATATTTTAAGGACATCAAAGCAAAACTTGAAAGCAAGGTCAAGAAAGCACAGGCTGACCTTCAATCCAAAAGTACTGCTTTTCAACGGGAGGTGGCCGATTACCAAAAAAATGCGGCAACGATGTCTGCTGATGACAGACAGGCTACGGAACAGAAATTGGCACGCAAACAAGATGAATTGGCCCGTTTAGATCAAACCGCTTCTTCTTCCCTTGCTAAAGATGAATCTGATGAATTCAACAATGTCTATAACAAGATCACTGAATTCTTGAAAAAACATGCCTCAGAAAATGGTTACAAACTCGTATTAACGTATTCGAAATCAAATCCTACGGTATTATATGCAGACCCCTCATTAGAAATCACCAATGAAGTGATCAAACAATTAAATGAGGAGTATAAGCAAAAAAAATAAAAACAATTATCCTGTTTAAAAGGTCCATCAATTGTCTTGATGGACCTTTTTTATTCAATCTCATCCAGCATACCCCAGTTATCCTTGCGCCTATCTAACAAATACATTTATCTGGTATTGGCAACAAACAAAATTGTTTCTATCTTGTCCTTGTTAAAACATCATGTATGATCAAAACCATTGTTGAAAAAGAAATCGCAAGCTACGAGTGGATTGACATCTTTGAACCCACCGCAGAGGATTTTGCATTCATCAAAGAAAAATACAATTTAAATGAGGCCTCCATCAAGGACTCCAAAGAACCTGAACATCTCCCCAAGATCGAGGAGTTTGAAAACTATACTTTTATCATTCTCCGGGTGATGTCCGATAATTTCAGAGAGAATTCTGACAGTATCGGGGAAGTGACCGATCGTTTAACCATATTTTACGGAAATGATTTTGTCATCACTGTACATAAACACCGTATCGAGTTTCTGGAAAAGCTTAAAAATATTGAGTTCACATCCATCAAAACAAAAAATAGCCGTAAATTGGCGGTGTTCATCACCACAGCGGCGGTATTCACGTTCAGCAAAACACTGGAACAACTTTCGGCCCGGATAGATACCTATGAAGAATTGATTTTTCTGAAACGTATGAAGCAGCAGCCTGTATTGAAAAACCTGTACTTCATTAAACGACAGATAGACGTCGCCAGGAAAGTTATTTTTCTTTATAAAGAAGTCATCGAGCACTTTCATTCATCATCCAAAAAGGATGTATATACACGTGATTTAAAGGACCTCCAATTACGCACATCAACATTATATGAAAACTTATCTGAGAATATTTCACAATTACTGAATGTATTTTTCAATATATCCTCCAATCATACCAACGAGATTATGCGTATTCTGACTATTTTTTCGGTGTTCTTCATGCCTATTACTTTTGTGGCAGGGATCTATGGGATGAATTTTGAGAATATGCCTGAACTGGAATGGTACTATGGCTACCCTATCGCGATCGGGATTATGGTCGCCATATCCTTAGCTATTTACCTTTGGTTCAAAAGAAAGGGCTGGTTATAGCACTACCTTTTTCTTTGCTGCTGTTACCACAAAGTCTTTCAGATAAAATGGTTCAAAATAGGCTATATCTTCAAATTCATTCTTGTTGAATTTTGCAAAAGCTAAGGTGGATAAGAAAGACGCCGAACCTTTAAATCCCGTCACAACCTGTATACGGTCTTTTGATTTGAACAATTCATCAAATTTGTCTGCCCCGGAACCAAAAAGAAAAATACGTTCACAGGTGGTAAGTAACGCATCATAATGGTGAACATCTATAATCTCTGCTGCAGTGGGACTTAGCAGTTCACTCCTATGATTGTATACCGCCGAGTATACTTCCATCCTGCGCGCGTCCAGCATGGGAATATAGGCTTCATCTTCTTTTAATCCATGTTGTGTGCTATAACCCCAGAATAATGACTCCAATGTATTGATGGCAATCAAAGGAATATCCAAGCCATAGCAAAGCCCTTTTGCTGTCGACACGCCAATACGCAGCCCAGTATATGAACCTGGCCCCATACTGACCGCCACAGCAGCAAGTTCTTTGATGGAGCGTCCTGTGTCTTTCAGGATCTGTTCTATCAAAACGGTCAATTTAGAAGCGTGTACATTAGCTTCGTCTAGGTCTATAACAGACAATGTACGGCCATTTTCGCTCAAAGCAACCGAACATACTGTCGTTGAAGTATCAATTTGTAAAATTAAACTGTTCATCATTTACATCGGAATCAAGGTACAGGATCATGCCCATGACCTCCCCATGGGTTACAACGTGCAATTCGCTTTAAAGCCATCCATCCGCCTTTAAAAGGACCATATTTCAGAATAGCTTCCTTACCGTATTGAGAGCAAGTAGGTGTATACCTACAACTTGCACCTAGAATGGGTGATATAAAAATCTGGTAAAAACGAATAATAGCCAAGAAAATAAAACTAAACAATGGTTTAATTCCTCTTTTCCAAATAAGCTTCAACACATTCATCCTGCAATTTTTTCAGCATTTTATTCATTGCGGCATGGAACACATCATATGTCAAGATCTGTTTACCCACATATTGAATCGCCAGGTACAAAGTTACATTATGTTTCAACAAAAAAGGAATCAAAGTATTTGATTTTTGCAAACGATAACTTTCACGCATCATTCGCTTAACTGAATTGCGGTCAACGGCTTTTTTAAACCTGCGTTTGGATACGGATATAATAGACTGACAGGGGGAGAAATGCTCAGTCTCATTGCTTTTCTCGAAGACAAAAACAACTCTAAAGGGGTACAAAACAAAAGAAGAACCGCTCTTAAAAAGTGTATCAATACGCTTTTTGGCACACAACCGTTCTTCTTTTGTAAATGTATTTTTCATACGATGACTTACTCTTATTAGAAAAAGCTCTTATAAGTGGCCACCGATCCTTGTCAAAGATTAACCTTTGTGACGGTATTCGTCAGACACTGTAAGACGTTTTCTACCTTTAGCTCTACGTGAAGCTAATACTCTTCTACCGTTTGCAGAGCTCATGCGCTCTCTAAAACCGTGCTTGTTTCTTCTTTTTCTTTGCGATGGCTGAAATGTTCTTTTCATGACGCTATTATGCTAATTTGTTCTTACTTCAATTAATACAAAACTCCCCAAGAGGAATGCAAAAGTAAAGTTTATTTTAGATAAAAACAAACAATATTATGAACATTTAGGCTTAAAGTAAAAAGCCACTTGTAATCCATTCAGCAATAGGCAAAAAAACAAGTGCATTTAGATTGCCCAAAAATAAAAAAACAACGCAGTATACCTACGCTGTTTTTTATCTTATTCCATAAATCTGGACTATTTATTTCTCAGAATGTCTCTAATTTCGGTCAATAAAGATTCTTCTTTGGTTGGTGCTGCAGGTTCAGCAGGAGCAGCCTCTTCTTTACGTTTTAAAGAATTCAAAGCCTTAACAACGCAAAAAATACAAAATGCCACAATCAAAAACTGAATGATCACATTGATAAAATTTCCATAATTAATAGAAACTTCGGCCTGTTTGGCGGCTTCATCAGCAGCTTTTAGAATAATTTTCTTCGATGTAAAATCGACGCCACCTGTTAAATACCCGATCGGAGGCATAATAATATCGTCCACCAATGATGTCACAATTTTACCAAATGCCCCACCGATAACAACACCGACGGCCAGATCAACGACGCTACCGCGCATTGCGAATTCTTTAAACTCTTTTAAAAATCCCATCTTTAAATTTTTTAAATCTTTTAAATTTTACCAAAACTACTAATTGTCACATAAATCTAATTAAAATATACCAATTTTTTATACCTGATAATATATTGTCCTATATTTTCTAATTTAAGTCCTATTGAAGAAAAATAGAGTTCAAAGCAATACACATAAGTTTTTATTAACTTAATTTGTTATATTTGCGCGTAACAAGGGTAAAATATCAAGATATATTGTATATTGATAGTACTTTAAATTTCATACGATCATTAAGCCCAGAAGAAGAAAGTATCTATGAAAAAGATTCTTATTGCAGACGACCATGGCATTGTCAGATTAGGAGCCTCCGTTATTATCAAAGAAACTCTTAGAAAAGCAGAAATATTTCAGGCAGAAAACTTTGATGAGGTTCTCGAAAAACTAAAAGCCGAAAATTTCGACTTGTTGTTATTGGACATCAATATGCCGGGAGGGAATAATATTCGGGTGGTCGAAGAGATTCTTCAACTTCAACCTACAATTAAAATATTAATTTTTTCTTCTTATGACGAATCGTTGTATGCACTGCGCTACATTGAAGCCGGGGCTGTAGGCTATTTAAATAAGACTACTGCAATGGCTGAATTAAGCAATGCTATATTAGCGATCCAGCAGAGAGGTAAATATATGTCGAGCAGTGTACAGGACCTGTACGTCCAGAAATTGACACAGAGCAAATCCGAGCTCACCAAATTAAATCCTCTGGCGCGCTTGTCAAATCGGGAAGTGGATGTGGCGAAACAACTGATAAAAGGTCTTGGTATTATTGAGGTATCCGGCTTATTGGAATTGAGCCCATCTACGGTAAGCACATACAAAAGCAGAATATTTGAGAAATTAAACGTTTCTAATATTCCGGAACTCATTGAACTTTTCAGAATACACTCCAACAATTAAACCATTGTTGGAGTGTTTTTTTTATTTAGGTCAGTTCATCCATTGTAACGACCGGAATATCATGGATATTCAAATCTTTTAATGGCTCAGACTTTTTATAGGAATAACCAACCTCAGCCTCAAGATCCCATAACATGGGGGCCAAAAAGTTAAGACATGTTGTAAATCCTTGTACCGTTGCGGAGAAATCTCCCGTGTCTTTGGAGTTTTTGGCTTCATTCTCAATTTCAAACGGGCCATTGAAATCACGCTCTTGTAGTATATCCACAAATCCACGCCAGTCCATGCTATCGGACCCCCCAAACCCAGGCAACATTGCTTCATAGTGATGTCTATCCCAATCGTGCTCAGGAATACTAATATTAGCTTTCTTTGCCAACTCTGTATTGACATGTTGCATTGGGTACATCCCCCCCCAGTCAATACGTGCTGCTGTCTGAAGATTACGGGTTGTTTTAACATGTATCCGCTGCAATCGAGTAATATCGGTATTTTTAATTACCTCAATCGGATTGGTATTTTGCCACACATCATGGGAAGGATCGTATATTTCACCGTGTGCCTTGCTTGGTATCATAGCATACATTAATTTACGTGCTGCGAGTACGGCTGGCAGATTGTTATAGGTGGAGCTATAACGGGATGAACGCCAGCCTTCCATGGGGCAATTCTCATAGAGTACGGTGACACCCAAGCTTTCTGCATAATTAATTATTGGAGCAAACACACGCTGGTATTCGTCCAGATTTTTCTGGAATCCATCCAATTGATTCCCCAATTCATGGTTGTAACCTACAAAAGTACCCACTTTCACATTATTTGCATCCCCACCAAGCAAATGTGCAATTCGGATCAGTTTTAACAGATGATTTTGATTTTTCAATCTTTGATCGGGGTCTCCACCGATCATATTTTCGAAAGCACCAAGGGAAAGTTTCAGTTCTGCCTGATTAAACAATTCAAGGATTTCCCTGGCCTTTACAGGGGTAAAGTTTTCATAGTCCAAATGTGTCGCTGTGTGATCTTCACGGGTACCATCTTTTCGAAAAACACAAAGATCTATTCCTCCGGCACCAATTCTTTTTGTCGTTTGAATCAACTCTGGTAATGACAATTTATCGAATGCAGAGCTCATCACCCAAACAGGGTTATTTAATTTTGTAGTCATAGCTTATATCATTGTATCGTATAGATAGCTAAAGATAATAAAAAAGCCATCCGATTGGATGGCTTTTATGATTTTATATCGGAGAGCATCCGCTAATCTACATTGTCATGCAGAAAAGAGTTATTCGGACGAATCTCTGTGTTGCCATCTTCAAAAGACAGTGTAAAGCGGGATACTTGTGACTGTGAAGAATGCGGTGTGTCTTCCAATGACATTTGTTTTCGCTTATAAGCTGGCTCATTTTCCAATTCGTGAAGACCATTCGACGATTTCAATTTCATGCTCAGCTCTTTAAGACGTAATATGCGTTCTTTGGTTCGTACCAATTGATCCTCGAATGACACCTGCTCTTCTTCAACCTGAGGCACCTCAACCTGTTCATTCGTTGTACTGGAAGAGAAGGTTGGTTTTTCATCACTTTCAGACGCTGATGGAGCTGTGTAAGAATCAAAAACTGTTGGCATTTGAAACTGAAAAACAGAAGGTGAGGTTTTCAATTGAAAGTCACTATCACCAAATGCTTCTTCTTCTTCATAACCACCCTCAAAACCTAAATCATGACGGATAACCTGTGGTTCTTCCACCACAGCTTGCTGCTGTACACTATTTTTTGGTGAAGTAAATAAATCTGACTGCAGATTATTATTGGGTGTCGAATTATTTGTCGAAGGGGCTGGTGAATCCACACGTTGAACCGGAGTTACAAAACTATTCGCAACTGGATTTTCTTTTGGAGCTACCTGAGAAACAGGCTTAATAAAAGAATTTACCGGTTCGGGTGTCAAGGGCATAGATACCTTTGTATTTTCACGTTCTTTATCACGTTCTTCTGATGTTTGAAAACCGGTAGCAATAATGGTCACCGACAATTCATCTTCGAAGTTTTCATCGATACAATTACCCCAGATCAAATCGGCTGATAAACCGGCTTTTTCCTGAATATAATCTGTGATGATAGCAACTTCATCCATCGTTACCTCTTTTGTACCAGAAGTAATATTCAATAGAATATAACGTGCTCCTTCAATTTCATTATCTTTCAATAAAGGTGACGCCAAAGCTCCCTCTACGGCACGCAGCGCACGGTCTTCACCTTCTGCCACTGCATTCCCCATGATGGCAACTCCACTATCATTCATAACGGTGCGCACATCTTTAAAATCGACGTTGACATAACCAGGAATAGTGATAATCTCAGCAATACCTTTTGCAGCTGTGGTCAATATATCATCCGCTTTCGCAAAGGCAGCTGTCATCGTTAAATTGCCAAAGATTTCACGTAAACGATCATTTGAGATCACAAGATATGAATCCACATATTTACGCAGTTCGGAAAGCCCCTCTTCTGCTTGTGAACGACGTCGCTTACCTTCAAATGTAAATGGGGTTGTGACAATTGCTACAGTAAGGATACCCAGCTCTTTAGCGGCTTTAGCCAATACAGGACTTGCCCCAGTACCGGTACCACCACCCATTCCAGCTGTAATAAACAACATCTTTGTATTGGTACCCAACATACGTTTGATATCTTCAATACTTTCGATTGCCGAATTTTCTCCTACATCAGGATCTGCTCCTGCTCCCATACCTTCAGTCAGACTTATCCCTAATTGAACTTTATTAGGAATCGGGCTCAATTCCAATGCCTGCGCATCGGTATTGCACACGATAAAATCTACTCCGCTAATCCCTTGTTTATACATATGGTTTACGGCATTGCCGCCACCACCACCAACCCCAATAACTTTGATTATTGAAGATTGTTCCTTTAACATTTCAAACTGTATTGACATAACTTATCCCTATTTAACTTATAATGAACACGATAACAAAATGAACCGAAGCCACTATACGTAATGTAATAATACTATAATTTCAACAAAAGTTTTCCACATTTGTGAAATTGTGGAAAACTTCAATCATTGTGGAAAACTTACTTTTTATCTAAAAAACTTGCGTCATCAATCTCATTTCCATCCTTGATAAACCGTTTGAACCAGGACAACAGCCCCTGCTCTTTTTGTTGTTGTTCAGAGACTTCTTTCGTCGTCACTGTAGCTTGCGCTTTCTTGGTAGGAGCATGCATTTCTCTACGATTCTCCTCATCTTCTTCGTGTGATTGAATACCTTTGATCAAGAGTCCGATACTTGTTGCATACAACGGACTTTTCAATTCCTCAAACAAAGGCTTTGGTAAGACTTCATTTTTGGAAAGATATTCATTAGGAAAACCTACCCGACAATCTATTCCGGTAATATACTCTACCAGTTGCACCAAATGTTTCAACTGCGCTCCACCACCAGTGATAACGATGCCACCGATAAGTTTATTTTCATAACCAGAAGATTTGATCTCATAGTATACATGCTCGATAATTTCTTCCATTCTCGCTTGAATAATATAAGCCAGGTTTTTTACTGAAATCTCTTTGGGTTCACGACCTTTCAATCCCGGTACGCAGATCACTTCATTCTCTTTATTTTCATCAGCCAACGCTGATCCGAAACGTGTTTTTAACAGCTCAGCTTGGGAACGTAAAACAGAACAGCCTTGACGAATATCTTCTGTCACAATATTACCACCCAACGGAATAACCGCCGTATGACGAATTATTCCCTCATGGAAAATTGCCACATCTGTTGTTCCTCCACCAATATCAACTAATACAACACCAGCATTTTTCTCATCTTCATCCAATACAGCTTCGGAAGACGCCAACGGCTCAAGGATCAATTCAGCAACTTCCAGATTGGAATTGTCAATACATTTCTTAATATTTTTGATATCAGTTACCCGTCCGGAAATGATATGGAAATTTGCTTCGATACGACGTCCGGCCATACCAATGGGTTCACGGATACCAGGCTCGTTGTCTACAGTAAACTCTTGCGGTAAAACATGTATAATTTCTTCTCCTGGAGGCAGCACCAGTTTATACATATCCGAGATCAATCGTTCGATATCGCGTCGAATGATTTCATCATCACCATCTGTTTTTGTAAATATACCACGGTGCTGGATACTCTTGATGTGTTGACCGGCAATCCCCACATTAACCACTTTGATATCGACATTAGATTGCGCTTCAGCTATTTCAACTGCCTCCAAAATACTACCCACAGTTTTTTGGATATTGGCAACGACCCCTCTACTCACACCTGCTGAATCCGCCTTGCCTACGCCTAATAATTCGATCTTGTTTCCTGAGCTACGTCTCCCAACCGTAACACAAATTTTGGTAGTACCAATATCGAGTCCCACGATAATTGGGTTTTCTCTTTCAATTTCTGCTGCCTTTGAGTTCATAATTTCCTGTATTGTTGCTGTATTACTATAATGTATTATTTGCTATTTTTTTTGTTTGATCATCTGAAAAGCTCCAAGTTCCACGCTTTTCACAGATAATCTGACCTCCATATTTTACATTGACGACACCGTAGGCATTGATCCCAACCTTCGGCATGATCTGCGTATAAAAGGCTTTCAATAATTCAAATTTTTGTTCCAGCGAATCCGCCGAACCAACGATCAATTGCTGAGTCCCGACACGAGGTACAAGTTCTATATCTTTATCGGCATTGACATAGATCTGCACAACCTGGCTGCTCCACAATTCATCCTTTCTTATAAATTCAACCACTTTCACCAAATCTTTTACCAAGGCTGTGGAAATGGTATCCAGTGCTTCATTATATCCCTCGGCGATATTACCTGTCGCCACCATAATATGGGGAATATATTTTAATGTTGTCGGAATCTTCAGGCCCTTGGGATCAACATAAAACTCACGTCCATTTTTGTTGATCACCCGCATAACAGCCTCGCGCTGATCGATATTAATCGTCACGGTACCATCCATGTCAGCATGTATACTGGCATTGGATACATAGGGCAATTTCTTTAAACTCTTCTCAATACCTTGAAAAGGAATTCCATTGACTTTTTTTCCCACAAAGCTGCCAAAGTTCTGTTGGACAAGCTTAGAAATATCCGCCTGGTCAATGAACGCCTCTGTACCTTCGATCACAATTTTCACTTCTTTACAGAGCTGTTGTTCATCACGTTTACCTACAAGACTCATCATCACGACGACCACAATGACACCGATAAAAAACAGTGTAAAGTAAAGAACACGATTCCATTGTATGTCACGTAATTTTTTAAGCATGCTCAAAAATGGCTTGTAACGGTTTAACCAATCTATCTATATCTCCGGCTCCCACAGTAACGATCAGTCCGGGCTTTTCATTTCTAGCAAAGTCCAGTACCTGTTCAGCTGTGACAAGCTGTTTTTTTCCGGCGGTAACTTTATCCAGGAGCCAGCTTGAATTTACACCTTCAATTGGAAGTTCACGAGCTGGATAAATCTCCATCAACAAGAGGTGATCAGCCATGGATAGCACCTCTGCAAAGCCATCGACAAAATCTCTTGTGCGTGTAAATAAATGCGGTTGAAAGACCACATTTAATTCTTTGTTTGGATATAACTTCCGCATTGATGTCAAAAAGGCACGCAATTCTTCCGGATGATGGGCATAATCGTCGATGTACACAACTTCCGGTCGGCGAACAATATATTCAAACCTCCTTTTCACTCCTTTAAATGTCGTCAACGCTTTCCTGATAGCCCCGTCTGAAATTCCCAATAGACGTGCCACAGTAATCGCTGCCACCGCATTTTCAACATTATGAATTCCCGGGATTCCCAAATGGATATCCTCAATCTTTCCTGAAGCATCCTGATAGTCAAAAAAGAATTCACCATCGCGAACATGGACATTAGATGCATAGGCATCCGCCATATCATGACCCGAATAACTGATCTGCCCCTTGAATTCTAGCCCCTTCCGTATAATACGGGTACCTCCGTCAACTACTTTATCCAAAAACAACTGGAAGGATTCGAGCAGATGACTTTTATCACCATAGATATCCAAATGATCTGCATCGGAGGATGTGACTATAGCAATATTGGGGTGAAGCGTTAAAAATGACCTATCAAACTCATCCGCTTCAACAACCACCGTATTATTCGTGCCATATAGCACATTCGTATCATAGTTTGAACTGATCCCGCCTAAAAATGCGGAACAATCATAACCTGAATCTTTCAATAGATGTGCAACCATCGTTGAAGTTGTCGTCTTGCCATGGGTACCTGCAACTGCAATTGTAAATCTGCTTTCACTGATAATTCCCAATACCTGGGATCTCTTATATAGAACATGCCCCTGTGATTCAAAAAATGCTTTGATCTTCGAATCTTTAGGAATTGCCGGCGTAAATATGACTAAAGTATCTTTTGATGGTGCATGAAAAACAGGGTCAATCGTATGCACATCATCCTGATAGGATACTGAAATTCCCTCCCGAACCAGTGTTTTGGTCAGTTCAGTCTCTGTACGGTCATATCCATTTACCTCACAGCCTAAATGCTTAAAATAACGGGCAAGACCACTCATCCCGATCCCACCTATTCCAATCAAGTAAACTTGCTTTATTGCATCCAGATTCATACTCATCATCTATTTTTATTTGCCAATTTATATACTTGCTCTGCAATCTGAACATCTGCATCCAGCTTAGCGAGTTTCTTAATATTCTCACTTAGCTGCAGCACCTGTTCCTGATCTTTCAATAGTTCCAAAGCCGCTGGGATCAAGTCCTGTGCAGCGTCCACATCTTTAATTAATAGGGCTGCCTTCTTATTGACCAAAGCCATTGCATTCTTTGTCTGATGGTCTTCCGCAACATTGGGCGAAGGGACTAAAACAACAGGTTTTCCCACCACACACAATTCAGAGATAGTGCCGGCTCCCGCACGACTGATAATCAGATCAGCGGCAGCATAAGCATAATCCATCCGCTGAAGAAATGCCATCATTTTTACATTATCCGGCAGTTTATCTTCCAATTCAACACGTAACTTATCTACGTAAAAGCTACCGCACTGCCATATCACCTGCACATCTTCCTTACACAACACCTTGATATAAGCCATCACACTTTCATTCAATGTCCGGGCACCCAAGCTTCCTCCCAGGATTAAAATTGTTCTCTTATGTGTGTCTAGCCCAAAAAACTGCAACGCTTCTGTCCTTTTATCCGCAATGTCAACAGATTCGCGTCGTATCGGATTTCCGGTAAGCAGTATTTTATCTGCCGGAAAAAACTGATCCATTCCCTCATACGCAACACATACTTTCGCAGCTTTGGCACCTACCTTTTTATTGGTCACACCAGCATATGAATTCTGTTCCTGCACCAGCGTAGTTACCCCCAATTTATTTGCCATCATCAGCAATGGTCCAGAAGCAAAGCCACCAACACCTACGGCAACATCTGGCCTGAAATCCCGGATCACTTTTTTCGCTTTATTCAGACTTTTCATCAACTTAAATGGGAGCAGGATATTTTTCCAAACTTGCTTTCTGTTGATACCCTGAATATCAAGTCCAATGATCTTATAACCTGCCGCTGGCACTTTATCCATTTCCATCCGCCCATTGGCACCCACAAAGAGAATTTCATTGGCAGGGTCCATTGCCTTCAATGCATTTGCAATTGAAATCGCCGGAAAGATATGTCCTCCGGTTCCACCTCCACTTATGATTACCCGAATTGCCATGCTTTTTCTATTTTCTAAGCTGGAATAGAACCAACAATCACCTTTTTAGGCTTTGGCTGTTCGTCCAACTGTTGTTTTCCTTTTAATTCTTCAATATTTCTGCTCACGCTTAAGATAATACCCAGCGCTACGCTCGTAAATAAAATGGATGTCCCCCCCATACTGACCAATGGCAACGGCACCCCGGTCACCGGCCCCAGCCCCACAGCAACAGCCATATTCGCCAAGGCCTGGATCGTTAGGCTAAAGCCAAGGCCCGCGGCCAGAAACGTTCCAAATGCTTTCGGACTCATCGTCACAATGCGTATACAGCGGTACATCAGCGCCAGATAGAGAAATAACAAGATCACTCCACCCACTGCCCCATATTCTTCAATAATGATCGCATAGATAAAATCGGAATATGGATGTGGCAACACATTGCGCTGCACACTATTACCTGGACCTTTACCAAATAACCCACCTGTAGCAATTGCAATCTTTGCATTATTTGCCTGATAATTTTTGTCATCCTGAAATGATACCGGAGCTGATACATCTTCTTTCTTTTCTACTCCTAAGAATGTCTTTACCCGGCTATAATAGGTGGCCCGTCTTGGGCCAATTGAGACGACAATAATCCCCAATAAAACAACCCCAGCTGAAACTATCGCGATTTGTTTAAAGCTTATCCGCCCGATCAGCAACAATAAAACGCTGACACCAAACAACATAATCGCTGTAGACATATTCGCCCATGCGATGAGTACGAAAACACCACATACTGACCCCATAATGGGCAAAAAGGCTTTCTTGACATCTTTAATTTCTTCTTGCTTTCGGGATAGCATCCGGGCAAGAAAAACAATCAGTGACAATTTGGCCAAATCGGAGGTCTGAAAAGTCAAGCCAGTCCCAGGAATAGTCAACCAACGACTTGCTTCATTGACACTACTTCCAAATACCAAAGTAAACAACAATAAAGGAATGGTAATCCCCATCAGTATCTTGGATATCCCGGCATAATAACGGTAGTCCAATTTATGGGAAAGATACATCAGGACAAATCCGATCGCAATAATCGAAAAATGTTTCAACAGATACATTTCTGTGCCCTTACCTTCCTTATAGGCCAAGGTTCCAACCGAGCTGTACACTGCCAAAAGTGACCAGCCGGATAGAATGATCACGATGATCCATATCCATCGATCTCCCTTAAGTTTAGACATTATGTTCTGTAACATATCCTTTTTTCCTTTTATGGTTACACCATTTTATAATTCCATGACCGCGGCTTTGAACTTATCACCCCGATCTTCATAGTTTTTGAACCAATCGAAGCTTGCACAAGCCGGTGACAACAGTACTGTATCTCCTTTTTTTGCCAAATGTGAGGATAGTACAACAGCGTCCTGCATCGAAGTACTATTGACTATGATCTCCACATCTTGCTCGAAAGCACTGTGAATTGCTGCAGTATCTTTTCCCAGACAAACAATTGCACGTACTTTATCTTTCACCAAATCAACTAACATACTATAATCATTTCCTTTATCCACGCCCCCTAACAACAACACAATAGGTGTTGAAAAACTTTCCAGCGCATACCAGACCGAATTAACATTGGTCGCTTTTGAATCATTGATATAGTTGACTCCACCGATACAGGCCACCTGCTCCAGACGATGTGGAATATTCACATATGAGCCCATACTTTCTTTCATCGCTTGATTTCTCAATTCCTGTACTTTTGCAATCAATCCTGAAGCCATGCTATTATAAACATTATGCTTTCCATGCAATGACAATTCCTCTGTTCTCATAGTGAATGTATCGTTATTTGGTGTATTAATAATAATCGTTTTATCTGCAGTCAAATATGCTCCTAATTCGACCTGCTTTTCCTGTGTAAAAGGCAAATAAGTCCCTTTACTTTGATGTCTTTCCAATCCTTTCACTGTCTCAGGATCATCCAAACAGTATATAAAATAGTCTTGTTCTGTTTGATTTTGAATCATCCGGAATTTTGAATCCACGTAATTCTCCATCCGATGGTCATATCGATCCAAATGATCTGGAGTAATGTTCAGGATAACAGCTACATCTGCCCTGAAATGATACATATCATCCAACATAAAACTGGATATTTCCAAAACATAATAATCAAAGTTTTCCCTTGCAACTTGAAGGGCAAAACTTTTGCCTATATTCCCGGCTAATCCAACATGAAGACCAGCATGTTTTAACATTTCATAGGTCAACATCGTGGTTGTGGATTTTCCGTTTGATCCCGTGATACAGATCAATTTGGCATCAGTATGCTGAGCTGCAAACTCAATCTCAGCAATCACAGGAATACCTTTCTTTTTCAGAGCGACAATCAACGGAACTGTTTCAGGGATCCCCGGGCTTTTCACCACAAGTGTTGCATTCAATATCCGCTGCTCATCATGAGTTCCCTCTTCGAAGGCAATATTTTCAGCCGTCAGTTGTTCCTTATAATGATCCGCTATAAGCCCCTTGTCTGACACAAATACATCATACCCCTTTTCCTTTCCCAAGATTGCAGTCCCAACACCACTCTCCCCTGCCCCTAAAATGACCAAGCTACCTGATTGCGGATAATATGTTGTCGAAATATTTGGCATCTTTATCTAATTTTCAATGTTACAATAGTTAGGATCGCTAGGATTATTCCTATAATCACAAATCGAGTCACAATTTTTGCCTCGTGATACCCCTTCTTTTGGAAGTGATGATGCAATGGTGACATCAAGAAAATCCGTCGTCCTTCGCCGTACTTCTTTTTTGTGTATTTGAAATAGGATACCTGAAGTATGACAGAAAGATTCTCCAAAAGGAATACGCCACATAAAATTGGAATCAGCAACTCTTTACGGATCAGAATAGCAAAAGCTGCAATAATGCCCCCTATTGCCAAACTTCCTGTATCCCCCATAAAAACCTGAGCTGGATAGGTATTATACCATAAAAATCCTACACATGCGCCCACAAATGCTCCAGCAAAGATCACAAGCTCACCCGAGTTCGGGATATACATTATATTGAGGTAATCCGAAAAAATGACGTTACCGGACACATAAGCCAATATGGCCAAAGTAACCCCGATAATAGCTGAGGTACTTGTAGCCAGACCATCAATACCATCTGTAATATTTGCTCCGTTGGAAACCGCTGTTACAATAAAGATGACAACGATCAAAAAGACCACAAAAGTCAGATAATCACTCTGCAATCCAAACATTTTAAAAACCTTCGCATAGTCAAACTCGTTGTTTTTATAGAATGGAATATTCGTTTTGGAGGATTTTACATTCTCCGCATAGGTTCTCTCACCCGTACCTTCGTTGATAACCACTTCAACAGGTTTGGTCGAAGTAGGTTTATCCACACCTTTACGAACAACAATATCTGGATGAAAATACATGGTACAGGCAATGATTGCTCCCAAGCCGACCTGTCCCACAACTTTAAATTTACCAGCTAAACCTTCTTTATTATGTCTAAAAACTTTAATGTAATCATCCAAGAACCCAATTGCTCCCATCCAGAGAGTGGTTACAATCATAATAATCACATAAATATTGGTGAGCTTGGCAAATAATAACGTAGGTATCAAGATTCCGGCGATTATGATTATCCCCCCCATTGTTGGTGTACCAGCTTTCTTTTTCTCACCTTCTAGCCCTAAATCACGAATTGTTTCTCCCACTTGCTTATTATGCAGGAATTGAATCAATTTCCCCCCAAAAACCGTGGTAATGATCAATGATGCGATTACAGCCATAGACGTCCGAAAGGAAATATACTGAAACAATCCCCCCCCAGGTATATGCATGTATTCACTAAGCCACGTAAATAGATGGTACAACATATTTTTCTATTTTTCGTTAAATGTATTCTCTAAAATCTCTTTATCATCAAAATGGTACTTCACACCTTTCACATCTTGATATTTTTCATGTCCTTTTCCGGCGACCAAGATAATATCACCAGGATTTGCCAATTGATATGCTACGCGAATAGCCTCTTTGCGATCCGCGATGGAAAGCGTCTTTACTTTCTGATCTGCCCCTACTCCGGCCTCTATTTCTTTGATAATCTCATATGGATCTTCGGTTCTAGGATTATCAGAGGTGATCAGAAATCTGTCGCTATACCGCAATGCAGCTTGGGCCATCTCTGGTCTCTTTGTTTTATCGCGATCCCCACCACAGCCCAAAACGGTAATAATTTTTTGTTCTGGGCGGCGCAACAAACTGATCGTCTTTAACACGTTTTCCACAGCATCGGGTGTATGCGCATAATCCACTATACCAAAAACACCTGAAGTGGATTTTATCGTTTCAAATCTTCCCTCAGCTCCTTTCAAAGTGCTCAAAGCAGTAAGCACTTTAACGGTCTCCTGCTCCAGTAATATTGCCGTAGCATATACTGCTAACAGATTGTATGCATTGAAATCACCAATCAACTTCACCCATACTTCCTGACCGTCGATACTCATCAACATACCGTCAAAATGGCTTTCAATCACTTTAGCTTTAAAATCTGCCCCCGAACGTAGTCCATAGCTCTTCTTATGCGCAACCGTATTCTGTAACATCACTTGACCATTTCTATCATCTACATTGGTCAGCGCAAAAGCATGGGCATCGAGATCATCAAAAAATTTCTTTTTTGCCTTGATGTAGTTATCAAAAGTCTGATGAAAGTCAAGGTGATCATGCGTTATATTCGTAAATACTGCCCCAGCAAACATCAATCCCGCAATACGCTCTTGAACTACAGCATGTGAGCTTACCTCCATAAAGGCATAGTCACAACCATCATCAACCATATCACGCAGCAGTTGGTTCAGCTGAATCGGATCAGGAGTCGTATGTGTTGCAGGAATAACTTTTGTTCCGATCTGATTCTGAACTGTGGACAACAGACCGACATGGTAACCAAGCTCCATAAACAACTGAAACAACAGTGTTGCCACAGTCGTTTTTCCATTCGTTCCCGTCACTCCGATCAACTTAAGGTGTTCAGATGGATTTCCGTAGAAATTTGCCGAAGCCACACCAAGTGCATATGCCGAATCAGCTACTAAAATATACACAACAGAATCAAGCGTTTCCGTAGGTAACTCTTCTACAATAACTGCTCTAGCTCCAGAAGTAATCGCCTTATCTATAAATAGATGTCCATCTGTCTGCACTCCTCGAATCGCGATAAACAGACTCCCCAGCTCCACTTTTCTGGAATCAAAGCACAAAGAGTGCACATCAACCTCTTCGAGGTTCCCCACAACCTGCTGTACAGGGATGGCATGCAATACTGTTTTTAAATCCATCATTACTTAAGTTCTAAATTTATCGCCGTTCCAAATGGCAGCTTCTGACCAACAGCCAAGGACTGTACAACTACCCGCCCTTTTCCTGTCACATGTGTTTTAAACCCTGCATTCTCCATTACATACAACGCATCCATCAGCCCCATACCTACTACATTTGGAACAATTCCCTCTTTATATTTTAACTCCGCAAAAGGCACCCCTCTAGTCGAGGTATCCACTTCACCGCGTGCGATCATATCCCAATTGACAGCATTGATTCCCAACTTTTCATATACTTTTTTACTAGCTTCTCTTGACCCTTGTAAAGTCAACGGCATTCTTCCACCAACATTCACAGCCCTAAACGTTTTTTTCCCTTGCATCTCCATATCATTCGCATAGACCATATCAGCAAGTTCTTTAAACACTGGCCCCGCAATAGAAGCTCCATAATAACCATTCCTCGGGTTTCGAATGACAACAATAATGGAATATTTTGGATCTTCAGCTGGAAAATAACCCGCGAACGATGACTGATACCTTCTTGCCCCATACCCTCTAGAACCATCAGCCATTTGTGCAGTTCCAGTTTTACCTCCCGAAGTATACAATGGACTAGCAACAGTTCTACCTGTACCCTCCGTCATCACTCCTTCCATCATCCCTCTCACTTCAGCCAAAGCATGATCTGAGGCTATTTTTTCATTGAGCACCTTCGCCTGAAATGTTTGGATCGTATTACCTAAGTGCCGAATTTCTTTAACAAATAATGGTGCAATCAATTTACCATTATTGGCAACAGCGTTATAGAAAGTCAATGTCTGTAACGGTGTAATCTTCATTTCGTAACCATACGCCATCTGCACCAAAGACAATCCGCTCCAAGTCTTACTTTTCGAACTCTTCACCAAAGGCACCCCCTCTCCAGGAATCTGCAAATCCAGGGTTCTACCGAAACCAAACGAACGAAGTTTCGATGTAAACTGATCTGGATTATCTTTATAAGCTTGATACACGAACTTTGTTACACCAACGTTTGAAGACTCTTCAAAAGCTCTCTTTGCCGTAATTACAGATTTTTTTGGAGCATGTGAATCTCTGATCGTATGCCTATAGATCGGCCAAGTTCCATTTCCAATATTAATCGTTGTACTAGAATCAATTTTCTTATCATCTATCAAGGCTAAATAAGATGCCAACTTAAACGTTGAGCCCGGATCAGCACTCTGAGCTATCGCTAGATTGAATTTTTCACGGTACACCCCCTCTTTATCACGCATAAAATTAGCTACCGCCCGCACCTCTCCGGTTTTAACCTCCATCATGACGACACAGCCCTCATCAGCATTACTCGCAATCATCTGTTTTTCCAAGGCTCGTTGTGCCATATCCTGCATATTCACATCAATCGTAGAAATAATATCCGAACCATCAACTGGAGCCACTTCAATATTTCTATTCACAGGAATCCAAACACCGCCAGCAATCCGCTGCATCAATCGCTTCCCGCTTTTCCCATCAATATACTCACCATAGGCCCCTTCTAAACCCACATGGATATTTTCTTTCACATTCTTGTAACCAATAGTCCTAGCCGCAAGATTCACAAAGGGCAGAATACGTTTATTTTGCCTATCTGTAATCAGACCACCCGGAAAACGGTCTTTACCAACGCGAGCAGATTTAAACAAAGGAAATTGCTTTATTTTCTTTAAATCCTGGTGCGACACATTCCGTTTAATCAACAGGTAACGCTGTTTTTTGCTTCGCGCCTGCTTCAATAATGTCAAATACTGCCTAGATGATTTATCCTTAAAAAAGCCAGCCAGCTGAATTGCAAGAGAATCGACTTTGAGGTTAAAATACTCACTCTCTTCTTCAGGAATGGCCATCGCATCAAATCGAAGTTCATATTCTGGAACAGAAGTCGCCAATAGACTTCCGTCATTTGAATAGATATTACCCCTTGCAGCCTCAACCTCCCGCTCTTGAATAGAAAGACTATCTGCCAATGCCTTCCAATGCTGCCCGTCCACGTACTGCAACTTCAGCATTTTTCCAAACACTAAAAATGCAAGTAGCACGATTAAGCCAAAAGCAAAGTAGACGCGAACAAGAATCGTATTTCTAATACTCATAACTCTTCCTATTTATCTTCTTTTTCCTCTAAAACCTCAATTTTGATCGGAGGGGCCAAACGTTCTTTTAGGCCCAACGAATCCACACGTTTTGCAATTTCAGTCTGTGTTGACATCTTCATTAACTCTGCAGAAAGCGATTTGTGATCCCAACTCAATTCCTTCACCTCTTTACTCACCTTATCGATACTCCGAATAGTTCGCTCAGCAAAATGACGGTTAGAAATATATAGCAACATTAAAAAAGCAACGAAAGCCCCAAAAGGCAGATACTCCAAGATTTTATTTAAAGAAAGGTCTCCAACGGTAAAAAGCGTTTTAATAAACGCTTCTGTTTCTTCCGCCTTTTCTTCGACAGTTTCTTGCAGTTCTTCTTGAACCTCTTCGCTCAATTCTTTCTGTCTTATTGTATTCCTACTCATCCTTTCAATCCATTTTTAAGACAAATCCAACCTTTCAGCAATACGCAGTTTCGCACTGCGCGATCTATTATTTATAGCCAACTCCTGTGGAGACGCCGTAACCGCTTTACGACTCAACACGTGAAACGGCTTAATTTCATTTCCAAAAAAATCTTTCTCAACCTCTCCCCTGAACTTCCCTTTAGCCATAAAGTTTTTCACCAAACGATCCTCCAACGAATGATAAGACATCACCACCAACCGACCTTCAGGATTCAGCACCTCGACAGTCTGCAATAGAAATTCCTGCAAAGCCTCAAGCTCACGATTAACTTCAATACGCAGAGCCTGAAAAACCTGAGCATGATACTTATGCTCCTTACCTTTCGGAACCATCCGCTGAATCACCTCCTTTAACTCAGCAACAGTATTGATGGGCTGCGCCAAACGGGCTGTCACAATAGTTTTTGCAAGCGACTTCGCATTCATAATCTCCCCATACATTCCAAAAATGCGATGAAGATCATCTTCGGAATAGGTTGCCAGCACAGCCTTCGCATCGAGATCACCCACCTGATCCATTCGCATATCCAAATCTGCATCAAACCGAATAGAGAATCCGCGGTCAGCAGCATCGAATTGATGAGACGAAACTCCTAGATCCGCTAAAATCCCATCAACAGTACGCACACCATGCAAGCGCAGACTATTCTTCAAAAACCTGAAATTTTGATGGATCAATGTAAAACGAGAATCATCGATCACATTCTCCAAAGCATCCGGATCCTGGTCAAAAGCAAACAACTTTCCATCTGGCCCTAACCGTTTTAATATTTCACGAGAATGACCACCACCGCCAAAAGTTACATCCACATAAACACCATTCGGCTTAATCGCCAAAGCATCCATGCATTCTTGCAACATCACCGGAACATGATACACATTCTCCATATTACTATATTCCAAAATTAATATCCCCCATTACCTCTGCCGCCAAAGATGATATATCCTCCACTCCACCATCACCCATCAAATCATCATACCCATCTTTAGACCAAACTTCAATCTTATTGAATTGACATGCCAAAACCAGCTCTGTAGATATTCCTGCAAACTCCAATAAACTTTTAGGCAACAACACACGGCCTGCAGCATCTAAAGTCAATTCTGTCGCTCCACGAGTAAAAGCACGTACAAACGCCCGTACTTTAGGATCAAATTGATTCAGTTTAGCCAATTTGGCCGTCATCAAATCCCATTCTTCGCGTGGATAAAAAACCAAATGCTTCTCAAAACCGCGATTCACAACAAGCCCATCACGCTCTACATGAGGCATCTGCCTCTTGAGCGCAGCTGGCAACACCATCCTTCCTTTGGCGTCTAGCTTGCATTCGAATTCTCCGATCAACTGAGTCATATTGTCAATTACCCTATTCTAATTTTAATGTAAAAGTATACACTTTCTCCCACTTTCCCCCACTTTATAACATAAAAAAGTTTTCCACATCGAAAAATAGCTACAACAAAAGCACAGCTCTATTCTTAAAACAACATATAAAACCTTATTTACAATCAGTTAAATACACCTTTTCAAGGATTTCAAGCTAGAGAAAAACACAGAGATTATCGCTCATATTTTTTATTAAAACCAGAGTCGAATTGTAAAAATTTCTCCTTTAGAAATTTAATTTTAGTCTTTTTGTGGCAAAAATGGGAGAAAGTGGAGGCCTGAAAAACGAATCCAAAACCATGTGGTTAAAAGTGGGAGAACACGATTCAAATAAGCGCAGCAGAATTCGTTATTGTCGAGTAAAACCAATAATTTTGTACGAATTATAATTTTTATTAAGATATGCACAGAACACACACTTGTGGAGAATTAACGCTAGCTGACTTAGGGAAAACGGTTACCCTAAGTGGATGGGTTCAAAAATCCCGCGATTTGGGCGGTATGACTTTCATCGATGTTAGAGACCGGTATGGTATCACACAATTAACGTTCAATGCAGATGACGATGCGTCGTTACGTGCCAGTGCACGCGAGCTGGGAAGAGAATTTGTCATAAAAGTTACTGGAGAAGTTATCGAGCGCTCCAATAAAAATTCAAAAATCTCTACTGGGGATATTGAAATTAAGGTTTCGGATCTTGAAATATTAAATGCAGCAAAGCTGCCACCTTTTACCATAGAGGACGAGACGGATGGTGGGGATGATATCAGAATGAAGTTTAGGTACCTGGATTTACGACGAAATCCTGTACGTGAAAACCTGATATTACGGCACAGGACTTCTCAGGAAATACGCCGTTATTTAGACTCACAAAATTTTCTGGAAGTAGAAACGCCCTATTTAATTAAATCAACCCCCGAAGGGGCACGTGACTTTGTAGTCCCATCCCGCATGAATCCGGGTGAATTTTATGCGCTACCTCAGTCGCCACAGACGTTTAAACAATTGCTCATGGTATCGGGCTTTGATCGTTATTTTCAAATTGTCAAGTGTTTCAGGGATGAAGATTTACGTGCCGACCGTCAACCAGAGTTCACACAAATCGACTGTGAAATGTCTTTTGTTGAACAAGAGGATGTTTTGACTATTTTTGAAGGGCTCGCAAAACATATTTTTAAAACAATCAAAGGCATAGACCTGGGTTCTGTGCCCCGCATGACGTATGCAGATGCTATGCGGCTGTACGGATCGGACAAACCGGACATACGTTTCGGAATGCAATTTGTTGAGCTGAATGATGTTGCAAAAGAAAAGGGATTTCCGGTATTTGATGCCGCCGAACTGGTCATTGGTATCAACGCGGAGAATTGTGCTCATTACACTAGAAAACAACTGGATGCACTGACTGACTTTATCAAGCGCCCCCAAATTGGAGCTACAGGATTGGTATATGCTCGCGTGAATGAGGATGGCTCGGTCAAATCTTCGGTGGATAAATTTTTCACCCCGGAGCAACTGGCCTCCATTGCTGATAAGTTCCACGCGAAACCTGGGGATCTATTGTTAATTATGGCTGGCGCCACAGATAAGGTCCGCAAGCAGCTGAATGAATTACGCTTGGAGGTCGCAGCACAGCTTGGTCTTCGCAGCAAGGATACATTTGCACCATTATGGGTCATCGACTTTCCGTTGCTGGAATGGGATGAAGAAAGTGGCCGATACCATGCGATGCACCACCCATTTACATCTCCAAAACCAGAAGATATCCCACTATTGGATAGCAATCCGGGTGAAGTAAGAGCTAATGCCTACGATTTTGTTTTAAATGGTGTTGAAGTAGGCGGTGGATCCATTCGTATCCATGACCGGGAATTGCAGTCCTTAATGTTCAAACATTTGGGATTCAGTACTGAAGAAGCAAAAAAACAATTCGGATTCTTAATGGAAGCATTTACATATGGTGCTCCTCCGCATGGAGGCCTTGCATTCGGTTTCGACCGCCTGGTATCCTTGTTGGCAGGATTGGACAGCATCCGTGACGTCATTGCTTTCCCAAAAAACAACTCAGGAAGAGACGTTATGATTGATGCTCCAGCAACGATTCACCAAGAACAGCTTGATGAGCTTAGCTTAAATATTGCTATAAAAGGATAAATTTTAAACTCGCTTTTCGAGAAACAATTTATTAACACTATATTTAAAAGTTGGTAATTTTTTACCAACTTTTTTTGTGAAAAACCAGCAGATTAGATGTCAGAGAGTACGGCTAATACGTTTTTAAAGGAAAGTGCGCAAAAAGCATTTGACACCAAACACCGCGATATTATTAATTACAATATCGATAAATACAGTATTGCTTTCGAAAAGGGCAAGAGCAAGTTTGCAGATCTCGAAAATGCCAAGATAAAAGCAAATTTGATCAAGTGGAGGGTAATGGAGAATCTGGACAGGTATCTATTACAGTTTGAAACAAATTTTACAGCCCGTGGGGGGAAAGTCATCTGGGCCAATAACGCTGCTGAGGCCTTAGAGGCGATCCATAAGATTATTGAGCAAAAAAAAGCACGCGCTATTGTTAAGTCGAAATCCATGGCAACAGAGGAAATTGAACTTAATCATTTTCTTGAATCCAAAAATATTGAGGCCATTGAGACGGACCTTGGAGAATATATTATTCAACTTCTGGGTCAAAAACCATATCACTTTGTCACGCCTGCCATGCACTTAAGCCTGGAAGATATTGCAAAATTATTCCATGAAAGATTTGACACTCCTTTGGATGCTTCAGCTGAGCAGTTAACATTAAAGGCCCGTGAACTGTTAAGGGATCGCTATTTATCAGCTGAAGTGGGGATTACGGGTGCTAATTTTTTGGTCGCTGAAACTGGAAGCATTGCAATTACGGAGAATGAAGGCAATGCACGCCTAACATCTACTTTTCCAAAAACACATATTGCTGTCGTTGGGATTGAAAAAATAATACCAGCTGTACAGGACCTGGAAGTATTTTGGCCGCTTTTGTCTACTCATGGTACAGGTCAGAACCTAACCGTATACAACACCTTAATTACTGGCCCCAAACAGACATACGAATCTGATGGTCCTGAAGAAATGTATGTGATTTTATTGGATAATGGTCGAAGCAACCTCCTGGCTCAAAAAGAACAACGCCAAGGTTTGTACTGTATTCGTTGTGGCGCCTGTCTCAATGTGTGCCCAATCTATCAAAATATTGGAGGACACACGTATGAAACAACTTACCAAGGACCAATTGGCTCTTTAATTTCGCCGCATTTAAACGGAATGAAAGAATTTAAGCATTTAAGTTATGCCTCTACCTTATGCGGTAAATGTACTGAAGTCTGTCCTGTTGGGATTGATATTCAACGCATGCTACTGGTCAATAGAAAAGATTCCGTGGAACAGGGCTTGTCTGCCAAGACCGAACAAAAAGCATGGAAATGGTTTACATATGGTATCCAGCGCAGGAAACTGATTGATTTCTTTGGCGGAAAATTTAAAAATTTTGTCCTCCAAAAATTATTTAAGAAAACATGGGGAGACCAACGAGAACTACCAAAACTAGCTGAAAAGTCCTTTTCCAAACAATGGAAAGAACAGCAGAAAAATAAAGACTAGTTTCGTAACGAACTGACAAGACATGACTTCTAATCAAAAAGGGGGACAATGATCCCCCTTTTTCTACTAACACTCACCAATACTTAATATGAAAACTATTCTTTATCAATCTTAAGTTGCCTTTACATCAACAACATTTGTTTCTGTCGTATTCTCTTTTTTAAAATCTCTTTTTCGCATTTGTCTATCTTTTTTCCAATGCTTCCTGTGCATATTTCTACTTTCGGCGTAAGAGTCTTTCCATGTTTTTTGTTGTTCTGGCGTCAATAATCCCATCATTTTCTCATGATCTGCCATACGCTGTTGCTTCATCTTCTCTCTATATGCCTTACGCTCAGCGATCACTTTTTGATGATCTTGTGCTTGTTTTAGATGGAAAGCATAAATCTCTTTACGTTGTGTATCTGTAAAACTTAGCTTTTGATCCATTCGATCTGTTCTGGTCTTGGCTATTTCTTCCGGATTTTTATTCCTCAGACTATCATGCCTTTTCCCACTTCTGTGCTTATGCATTGGAGTACTTGTGACGGCCTTTTCTGATCTGACTTCTTTTTTCTCCTGTGCGAAACCTGTTAACATTAATCCGGATAACGCCAAACTTAACACCATTTTTTTCATCTCTTTATTTTTAAATCAACAATCATTCAATTTGATAGGTTACCCTCTCAACCTATTTATCTATAAGAGTATTGTCAACCATCAAAAGTTTAAAAGGTCATCTGTTAAATAAAGTTAAGAACAGATTCTATTGAGATACTGCATTTAAACGGATAGGCAATGTATAAGCAACGCGGACAGCACGGCCATTCTGTACCCCAGGTTTCCATTTTTTTGCTTTTTTCAACAAATTAATTGCGGCTTCCCCCGTTCCAAACTCCATATCGCGTTTTACAGCGATATCGGTCAAAGATCCGTCCCGCTCCACTACAAACGAGACTTCAATCACTCCGGATACACCTTGTTCCAAAGCTGATTGTGGAAAGTTATAATTTTCTGACACCCATTTCATAAAGGCTGGGAGCCCACCTATTGGAACAGGCATTATTTCTACATGAACAAAGGGCTGATCTACATTTTCATCTGAGCTTCCACCTGAAGTTTTCCCTTCGCGGTGCCCTGTTATTTCACCATCTTTTTTTGAAGATCCAAATTCACCCCTTGCGATATATGTCCCTGCTGCGTTGGCTTTCAATGTTATACGTGCTGCCATCGCGTTAGGTTTATTCAATTCATCCTGAGTGGCGACGTCTTCTGTCACTTTATTTGCCTGTGTAATTCTAGGTTCTGGCATCCGTACTAAATCAAACTTCGAAAGATCTTGCGCAAGCTGCTGCGGTTCTTTTTTTTGCATTAAAATGGTTTCTTCTTTCACCTCTTCTTTTTTCTCAACCTCTTTTTGCATATCATCCAAATCGGCTAGGGTTACATCCACAATTGTTGCCGTCGTCACTGGAAGGACTTGCTTAAAATATTTATTGTAGGCATAAGATCCAGCGATCAAAAGTAAAGCAAATAAAACAACAATTACCAACCCGATATTGGTTGCTCTATTTGACAAGTTCCGCAATTCGTATGCACCATACATTTTGTTGCGTCCCACAAAGATCACATCCAGCCATTCTTTGCAATAGATATTTAATTTGGAGTTCATCATAACATTAAAGTTTAAATCTTTTCATTATGATGCGTGAAAGCCTTATATTTCATAAAATTTTTACACGCACTTATGAAATCACTCTTTTTAGCTATGTTTCTAATGCTGTGCTCTGGTTGCAACAATAATCAACAACAATCCAAAACAGTTATTAAAAAAGAAAAAAAGGAAAAAATAATCTCACCTTATTTCGGTTTTTTAAATCAACAAAAGGATTCCCTTATTGCACTCCCGATGGATCAGGTGATGGAAAGTCCCGAAAATTATAATTATGTCATTGTAGAAAACCAGATCAGCCCCCTTGAATTTGTACAAAACAAGCTTGACAGCAAAGGAAATAATGGTAGACAAACAGCACAGAACTTTGCAAATAGCGAAGGTTCATTATTTAAGATTAAAGACAACATCACATCTGGTGATTTTGGAATGCTGGTGAATCAGGCATTTATAGATCAATATAAAATTGAACCCTTTACAAAAATTCAACGGGAAACTTCACCTGAAATAAAAGAGAAGCTTGAGAAAAGATATAAAAGAAGAATCAGCAAAAGTACAGCTGTTGCAAGTCTTGAAGACCATAGTGAATTTAACCTGACTGTCTTTGAAAATCAACAGGACTCGGCATTAGCCGTATTTTCTTATGTAAAGAATGATCAATTGATCGATTTAGACTTTCCTGCTGTATATGATGATATCAGTACATGGCGGGTAGATGACGGTGGCCAGTTCGATATTGAAGCTTTTCAGTTACTCTCCGTGTTGCGTTCAGCTGAGGGGATAAACTTGATCAGTATCTTTTTGGGGGCCGAGGGTTATGAGTTAAATTTCTATCAACCTAAGAATGACAAATTCAGTTCAGCCGCACAAGCATATGGATATAGTTCACCATTATAAAGATTACGTTTCTTTTGCTTTGTTAAGACAAAGGAAACGGTAATCTAGGGCTATTTCTCCCGTTAAATATGCATTCTGGCCATTGGAGCAACATCCTGTCCCACAAACTCTCCTTTCAGAAATTTATAGTAGCCAGCAACTGCTATCATTGCAGCGTTATCGGTACAATACTCAAATTTTGGAATAAAAACATTCCAATTGTATTGCTTTCCCATTTCTAATAAGCTCTTTCTCAAACCTGAATTTGCAGAAACTCCTCCAGCAATCGCAATATCTTTCACACCCGTCTGATTAGCGGCTTTTTTCAATTTGTTCAATAAAATAGAAACAATACGCGATTGAACACTGGAACATAGATCAGTGATATTTTCTGTCAGAAAATTGGGGTTCAATTTCACTTGATCTTGGATAAGATAAAGGATCGCAGTTTTTAATCCTGAGAAACTAAAATCAAGCCCTGGAATCTGCGGTTCAGGCAATTTATAAGCCTCCGGATTCCCCTCTTGTGCAAATTTATCAATCAGAGGACCTCCCGGATAAGGAAGATTTAGGATCTTGGCTGTTTTGTCAAAAGCTTCGCCGGCAGCGTCATCGAGAGTCTCTCCTAATAATTCCATATCAAAATAATCTTTTACCAAAACTATCTGGGTATGTCCACCCGAAACAGTAAGACACAGAAAAGGGAAATTCGGCTTAGGGTCTTCAATAAAATGTGCTAAAATATGCGCCTGCATATGATTGATATCGATTAATGGAATATCCTGGGCCAAAGCAAATGATTTCGCAAATGAAGTTCCAACTAAAAGTGCCCCCAATAATCCAGGTCCACGCGTAAAACTCACTGCATCTATCTGATTTTTGCTTATTTTTGCTTCACGAATGGCTTCTTCCACTGTAGGAATAATATTTTGTTGATGGGCACGCGAAGCTAATTCAGGAACAACACCACCATATTTTGCGTGGATTGCCTGAGTAGCAATAACATTTGAATGAATTTCACCGTTTATACAAATAGATGCGGAAGTTTCATCACAAGAGGATTCAATCCCTAAAATAATAGCCATAGCTAGAGGTAATAAATTATAATACAAAAGTATCAAAAAAATAATAAAAATAATATCAGTTATCATAGGCAGTGTATTTATTATACTGCTTGCACTGGCATTATCTCTACAATTGAAACCTGTCCAGAACTTTGTCGCACATAAAGCGATCAACTATCTGTCGAATGAACTGAATACCAAAATAAATCTAAGGAGCATCCATTTCAAACCTTTTAAATCCATTGTAATTGAGGGCTTTGAAATTTATACACCCCAAGGAAAAAAAATAATACGATCCGAAAAAATAGAAGCCAGCGTCAATCTATCGCAATTCATTGAACTCAACAGAATCGTTATCAACAAATTAAAGATTGAAAATACGGAAAGTAATTACGAACAATTCAAAGACAGCAGCAACATTTCATTTTTAGTTCGGTACTTTACTCCACCCAAGAAAGAAAAGAAAAAGAGTTCGAAGAAAATCATTTTTGATCTTAAAGAACTTATTATTAACAATAATTCGTTCAACTATGTTAATCATACACAAAAGCATTACGACAAAGTCGTCGATTTTGGCAATTTAAGTATTTCGGCCTTAAATGCGCATATCGATAATATTAAAATCGATTCCAACCGAATTTCAGCGGATATAAAAGGGCTCAATCTTCAAGAAAAGAAAGGATTGGTGATTAAAGGTCTTCTTGCCCGTGCAGATATCAGCAAGAAAGACATCGAACTTACCGATCTGATGCTCACTATCAATCGATCTACGGTCAAAAATTATTTAAAGCTTAGTTATAACAGTTTGGAGGATTTCTCAGACTTCATCCATAAAGTTAATGTCAAAATTCGAGCTCTGGATACCCGGATACATTCCGAAGATATCGCTTTTTTCTCCTCTCCCATGCATCAGGTCAAATTTGACGTGAGAATTAAAAAGGCAAATTTAAATGGTACAGTTGCCGCAATAAATGCGTCACAAGTAAACTTGACTATTGGTAAAAACACCAAATTGGCGGGCGATCTAAAAATCATTGGTCTACCTGACATTCACAAAACAGACTTTATCATCCCGCATGCAAGCCTTTCGACCGACCATAAGGATCTGAATAAAATTATCAGTGATTTGGGTAATCTCAAACACTTTAAACTCCCTGACGTTGTACAGACCTTCGATAAATTGTCCTTTAAAGGGAACCTTCAGGGCAGGTACAACAACTTTAATGCTAAAGGAATTTTCAGTACTGCTATCGGCAATATCGAAACAGATGCGTCCCTGGATATTCGAACGGATATTAAATATAGTGGAAAATTTCAAGCCAAAAAATTTGATCTAGGGAAAATTTCGAAACTAAAGGATTTTGGCACTTCAGATTTTGACCTACAAATTGATGGTACGGGTACCGATCCCAAGCAGCTAAAACTCAATATCGAAGGAGATCTAACCAACTTTTTTTTCAAACAATATTCTTATCGGCATATCCGGCTTAAAGGCAATACAGACAGGCAGTTGTTCATTGGCTCAGGAACAATTAACGATCCTAATCTTAATTTACAATTTGCAACAGACATTGATTGGTCTGACCAACCAAATTACCATCTAGATGCAGACATTAAACAGGCTAATTTAAAAAAACTAAACCTATTTCATGCGGATTCCATCACTCTTATAGACACTAAACTACACACCAGCCTGATAGGTGATCATATCAATAATATCACGGGTGAATTTAAATCAGACAGTGTCAGCTTTACTTCTTCCAAAGGACAATTTGCTGTCAAAAATGTAAATTTCCTCGCTGAAGGCGACGAAACCGACCGTTCCTTAAGTTTCCAGTCCGATATGGGACATATTGATCTCAAAGGACGGATAGACTTAAATACGATAATCCCCTATTTCAAGGCTCTAGCAATGCGTTATGCTCCAGCTATAGGATTTGAAGAAAGTACTTTTAATCGTCAGGATTTTGATCTCAACGTCAATATAAAATCATTTAAACCCATTGCCACATTCTTCAGAAAGGATATTGCGCTAGATAGTGGAGCAACATTAAATGCGAAATTTACCAGTGAAAAGCAAACGGCCAGTTTTAATTTTTATGCTCCTGAGTTTATGTATAATGGCATTAGGCTTACGCATTTAATAGTCGATCAAAATGCCAATCTAAATAACATGGAACTGCAGACTTCCATTGATCAAATTAATTTCACGGATAGTACCTATATTAAAAATGTCAATATCTCAAATACCTTAGTCAATGACAGCCTACAATTCAACATCAAAATGTCTGAACTGGAAGCAAGCAACAGCTTGGACTTGAATGGTGTCATTCGCTTTGCACATGCAAAACCTGCGTATATTAATTTTTATCCTTCAAATATTCTCATCAACAAAGAACAATGGCTCGTCAATAATGATGCTCAGCTGAAGATCTCAAAGGGAAAATGGTATTTCGAAAAACTTACCTTAAGCCATGAAGAGCAGAAGGTGCATATTGATGGTATATTATCCAACGAAATTTCCGACCAGATCAACTTAAAATTTCAGGATTTCAACCTCACATCACTAAACGGAATAACAAAGCCCCATGGTATTCACCTCGCTGGTAACCTTAATGGCAACATCGAGGTTAATTCGATCTTCAAATCACCATTTATTGTTGCCAACATCAAAACGTCTCCCATTCTATACAACAACATTCCAATCGGTAGTCTTGTATTAAATGCAAACTATGATCCTGACAACCAATTGGTAAAGCTTGACAGCAAAATCGAGGAAGGTGAGAAATTGATTCAATTACGAGGTTCCTACAATCACTTAAGCGAGCGTGACAAGCTTAATCTGAAAGCGACATTAGTAAATACGGACGTATTTGTCTTCCAACCATTTTTGAAAAGTTTGGTTTCCAATATACAGGGCAAGGTCAATGCTGACCTTAAGATTGAAGGTGATGTCCTAAACCCTAAAATCAGTGGCTCAGGAAAACTTGACAATGCTTCAATGGTGATTAACTATCTAAAAACGCCTTACCGCCTCTCAGATGAAATCAATGTAACCAATAATAGGATATTTCTTACTGGTCTTAAAATATATGATCCCAAAAACAATATCGCCACTATTGATGGTGTAGTTGACCTCAATAAATTAAGTGATCCGGATATTGATGTGACTGCTGAAGCGAAAAACTTTATGGTATTAAATACCACTATAAAAGACAATAACATCTATTATGGTACCGCCTATGCGTCGGGAAATTTTCAGTTCAAGGGCCTCACCTCAGCCATGAACATTAACATACGCGCTAAATCAGAAGAGAATACTGTCATCAATATTCCATTTAATAATGCAAGCACAATATCAGATAGCGACTTCATCTACTTTATTGAAAAAGACTCAACAAAAATCAAAAAGAACCAAAAGAAACGGGATTTCAATGGATTGACAATGAATATGGACCTGCTGATCACGCCTAATGCTGAAATAAACCTTTTCTCCAGTATGGGCGAGTTATCTGGTAAAGGAAATAGCAATCTTAATATGCGGATATCTTCTTTGGGTGATTTTGAGATGTTTGGTGATTTTATTATTAACAGTGGAAAATTCAACTTTACAGCACAGGATTACATCAATAAGATCTTTGATTTAAAAGAAGGTGGCACGGTACGATGGGCAGGTAATCCTGCTGAGGCAAACATCAATATCAATGCTGTATACCAACAACGTACGAGTTTAGCGCCACTATATAATGCTGCTGGTAGAGAGGAAAACCCAGAACGTGTATTAGCACAGGCAGATATGATTTTAAAAGGCCAATTAGGCCAGCCTGATATCACTTTTGACATTAACTTTCCGCAGAATCCCGGTGTTAAGGATGAATTACAGGGCTATTTTTCAGATGCCAACAATGTCAATCAGCAGGCCCTCAGCCTCATTGTTAGGCGAAGTTTCACTCCAGGCACGCAAAGTGATTTTGGCAAGGAAGTAAACAATACACTCCTTTCCGCAGGTACTGAAATTGCGTTCAATCAGATCAACAATATCATTGCACAGTCCCTTAATATCAATTTTTTCGATATCAATATCAAGTCCTTAAATGATGCTTCAGCATCACTTCGTCTATTCAATGATCGACTGGTTTTAACCGGAGGAATATCAGATCGACGAAACCAGGCATTAACAGACCTAAATGTATTTTCCGATCGAGTCTCAACGGATGCAGAGGCATTGTTCTATTTACGAAAAGATGGGCGCCTCGTGCTGAGAGCATCCAACCGTCTGAATACACGTAATTTTCTACTTAGCCCAAATGATGGAGAATACATCAGTGCTTTTGGATTACTCTATCGGCAAGAATTCAATACCTTTTCAGAATTCCTAAAAAGGCTCTTTCCCTTTGGAAAAAAGACTATCCAAGCGCCCGAAGCTCAGGATGATGGCAAGAAGAATAAGTCCAATTAGGCACCTGAAAGAACACCCCTATTGTCAGCAGCCTGTCCTATCAAGAGAAATAATTATATATTGTTAATATGCGACAAAACTGAGCAGTCCCTATCCATCTAACAATAAGCCCCAAATAAACGATCTCATAAATCGCTGCGAGTTTGTCAAAGAACCATGAAGCAAATGACGACATAAAAAAGGCCCTCCAATAGTTTTGAGAGGGCCTTTTGTAAGCTGTTGAAAAAGTTGCTTAAGCTAGTTTTTCAAATTCTTTATATTCAATTTCGTTAGCATTCAATTTGACTAAACCTTTTAAGTGGTCGAATACTTTTAAAGCTTTAGCTTCTTCGAACAAACGGTTACCTTGTTCTCTGTCTTGTAACAGTTGAACTGCAAATTGGTTCAATTGTTCGTCAGAAGGCTCCTCATTGATGTTATACATTTTAATTTGAGCATAGATACGCTCTTTTGCCAAATTAATTACTTCATCATATTTAACTTCAAGACCATTTTCAGTCACTACACGGTTCTCAATGATCGTCCATTTCAAATTGTTCAAGAAATCTGCAAAACCTTCATTCAATTCTTCTTCAGAAATGCTAGGGTTTGTTGCTTTTAACCATCTCTTTAAGAATTCCTCAGGGAAAGTTACATCAACTTTGTCCATACCAAAAGTATACATATCGTTACGTAATTTTTGATCTGAGTTTTGCTTAAACAAATTTTCAACTTCTTCTTTTACTTTTTCAGTGAATTGTGCCTCTTCAGTTACTTCACCTTCAGTAAACAATTTATCGAAAAATTCCTGATTAAGATCAGCTTCTTCTAAACGATTGATATTTTTAACTGTAAGTTCGAATTTAGTTACATCTAACGCGGCAACTTCTTCTTCAGTAATACCTAAGATACGTGCTAGATCTTCGACTTTGAATGCTTTTTTAACATCTATTTTCACTGTATCATCTTTTTTAAGACCGACCAATGATTTTTTGATTTTAGCATCTTCAACAATATCTGTACGGATGGAGGTTGTTTTTTCCAGACCTTCTTCTTTATCTTGCTTTAATGTTGCGTACAATACATCTCCTTCCTCAGATACCTCCGGGTTGGTCATCTTTCCGTAACTACGACGTAAGTTCTTGATACGATCCTTCAGAGTTTCTTCATCTGCTTTGATCTCGTAAGAAGTAAATTCTGTCTCACCTGTAAAAGGCAATTCAAAGGCTGGGGCCAAACCAATTTCATATTTAAAGTTGAAATTGTCTTTATAATCCCAGCTGTACTGTGCGTCATCTTCCAAAGGAAGTGGCTGGCCCAAAACTTCTAATTTATTCTCAGCAATATAATTTGTGATTTTATCATTCACTAATTTATTGATCTCGTCAAATAAAATAGATTTACCATATGTACGTCTAATGTGCCCTGCCGGAACTTGACCTGGACGGAAACCTGGTAATTTTGCCTTTTTAGCTTGCGCTTTAATCTCTTTGTCTACTTGAGGATTATAATCTTCAGGTGCTAATGCGACATTGATTACCGCATTGATTGCATCTACATTCTCGTGTGAAATATTCATACTGTTTTTAGCTATATCGCATTCATAAAAAAATCCTCCCGAGGTTTTAAGTTCGGGAGGACATCAAGTGCGGAAGAAGGGACTCGAACCCCCACGCCTTGCGGCGCCAGATCCTAAGTCTGGTGCGGCTACCAATTACGCCACTTCCGCATTAGGATTTCTTTTGTGCCACAAAGATAGAAACCAAACCTATATCTTGCAAGTATTTTCTACTCTTTTTTTTATTTTTTTTCTTTGTTTTTTTTAACACTTGCATAATTCATTATTATTCATTTACTTTGAATATCAAAGTACTTTTATGGAACAAAAAGATTTATTTAGAGAACTTGGACAAATCAGGGCATTGATGGAGAAATCATCCAAATTCGTTTCGATAAGCGGGCTATCAGGTGTACTCATTGGATGCTATGCACTGATAGGAACTGGAGTCGGATCCTATATTATATCCAGCACAACAACATCGATGGATCAAGTTGTCGGTAATATGAGTGTTCTTTTCTTATTCATTGTATTAGCCATTTCTATTTTGGTCCTCTCGCTATTGACCGGCTGGCTTATGGCTCGAAAAAAAGCAAAGAAAAATAATCAGCCGATTTGGAATATTACAAGCAAATCCCTTTTATTTGCCGTTTCAATTCCCTTGGTAACGGGAGGAGTATTAGCTTTGATGCTTACTGCTCAAGGACATTACCACATGATTGCCGCCATGCTCCTTATTTTTTATGGACTGGCTTTGACTGCAGGCAGCATCTATACCTTTACGGAGGTCAAATGGTTGGGTATTTTTGAGATCTGTTTGGGTCTGGTTGCAGTATACTCTCCCAATCAGGGATTATTATTATGGGGACTAGGGTTTGGAGTGCTGCATGTTGTCTATGGTTTTATTGTTTACAAAAAGTACGAATCGTGAAATTAGATCTTTCTTTATATGACAAAATATTCGAAAACAGAGTTCGCCTTCAGATTATGAGTGTCCTTGCCGCTAATAAAGAATACGATTTCAATTCACTCAAAGAATTATTGGACGTGACAGATGGCAACCTCGCTTCTAACCTAAAAACATTGGAAAAGGAGGAATATATTATTGTGGAAAAAAGTTTTGTTGACCGCAAACCAAACACAAAATATAAAAGAACCTCAAAAGGGTTAAAAGCCTTTGAAAATCACCTAATAGCACTAGAAAATTTAATAAAGCATCAGTATAAATAATTTTTTTACATAAATACTTTGAAATTCAAAGTACTTTTAAACAAAAACATGAAGGAAATTAGATTAAGATTAATGTTGCATCTCTACAATTGGTCATCACGGATATACACCTTAGTCTTTAAAGGACACAAAAAGGCTTGGGAAATCAGCAAAAAGGATTTCTTATCCTATCCAGTTGGTAGCATTGGCCATGGACTGGGACTTTTTTATCAGAGCAAAGGATTTGATGTGATGCCCAAACTGGAGAACCATGATGTCTTCCATATTCTGACCGAGACTGGGACACAGATTCAGGATGAAATTGCTATGCAATATTTATTATTAGGCAATGGAAAGATCAGTCTTTATCTCATTGGGATAATTATCATCGGTGGCATCTTATTTCCAGAATATGTCCATGATTATAAAAGAGCTTTTCAAAAAGGGAAATCCCTTCAAAAGTTTCACCATATAGATTTCAAAGAAATCCTTCATTATCAACTCACCGAACTGCAAATTATGTTATACAGCAAAAACACCGAAATAAATTTAAATAACTGAAATCATGAATAACAACAACTCATTTGCCAGAGAACAATATTCTCTATTTGACAAAATAAGCAATTCTACCGTCCTAAAATTGTGTGTCATTTTATTTCTATCTTTAATATTGTTAATTCCGTTAGCATTAATACGTGATTTAATTGAGGAACGAAAGACACGGGAACAAGAAGTCACCAATGAGATTGCGCTCACCTGGGGGCGGGACCAGGTTGTCTCTGGCCCTATTTTGGCCATCCCTTACCAAAAAACAGTTCAGAAACCGACCGGGGAAAATCAACAATCAGTCAACCGCGAATATCAAGAGACAAAGTGGATATTTGTCTTACCCAAAACAGCTAATATCACCACAGATATTGCTCCGCAACACCTTTCCAGGGGTATTTATAATTCCGTTGTTTATACTAGTGATATTGCATTAAATGGGGGCTTTGGTAAAATTGAACTCAGAAAACTGGATATCCCAAATGAACAGGTCGACTGGAAGAATAGCAGGCTTGTTTTTGGCATTCAAGATTTTAAGGGATTAGGTAAGCGCCCTACACTCAACTGGGAAGGAAACGAGTTTACCTTTGACCCTGACTTGAATAACCTCAAATTGTTCAACCAAAATTTAGTCTGTCCCATTCCATTGTCACCTGAGCACAATGAATATCACTTCAAGATCAGGCTAAATTTGAAAGGTTCCAAATCATTGAACTTCCTCCCTCTTGGCGATCAGACCAATATTTTGGCAAAAGGGATCTGGGCCAATCCAAGCTTTAATGGTGCATTTTTACCAACTCAGCGGAATATAGGGACATCTGACTTTACGGCATCCTGGGAAATTCCATCCTTTAATCGAAAACTTCCCGAGCAATGGACAGGTGATATCCATCCCCTATACCATTTTAATCTAAAAGACGATGATGGAGACGATGAACAAAACACGGCTCAAGCTCCTGCTAGTCCGTCAACAGATAATCAGCTAAATAATACGGATATGATTACAATTCATTTTCTACCAGATGTCAACAACTATCAGAAAACAACCAGAGTTGTAAAATATGGCATTTTAATTATCATTCTGACCTTTACTTCTCTGCTATTTACCGAAGTTCTCAGAAAGAAACGAATCCACATCATCCAATATATCCTAATAGGTGCAGCAATGGTTCTTTTTTACACACTCCTATTGGCCCTGGCAGAGCATATTGGATTTAACTTTGCTTACTTAATTGCTGCAATTGCCACAGTCATACTCATAGGAAGTTTTATCAAATCCATTACAAAAAATAGAAAATCAGCGATATTGCTCAGCTCCATTTTAGCCATTTTTTATCTGTTTATTTATATACTCATGCAACTTAGAGATTATTCACTTATAACTGGAACAATTGGTATTTTCATCATCCTGGCCATCCTTATGCGCGTTTCTACAAAAATCAACTGGTACCAATTTGACAATAGCCATACCGATCAGTAAACAGCATGTTAAAATTTACTGGGTACTTATTCAGATATTGATCAAAAAGTAGTTCAAAACATGGCAAGTAGTCATCCAATTTACATTTGGATGGCTATTTTTTTTCTTCGCTTAGCTTTTATTGTCAAAATCTGTAACTTGCGGGATATTTTTCAGCAGTACAGATATGAAAAAACTTACAATACTTACATTAGCGATTATGGCATGCAACCTCAGCAATGCGCAAGAAAGCAGAGATAAAAAAAACAAGACCATTGTAGCGGAAACCCAGCAGCCCATCACAGCAAGTGGGCTTTGGGATCTTGGACGTGTTTCGGCCGAAGGACTTTCTGCCGATGGCAAAACATTGGTATATGGTGTTTCCAATTATAATTTAGAAAATAATGCCAGTGAAAAGAATCTATATACCGTTTCATTGGAGAAAGGAGAAGCAGTACCATTTACTGATCAAAAAGGTGGTGAAACCGTTGTTCAGATAAATCCAAATGGCGATGTGATTTATTTGCTGAAAGGCCAATTATGGCAAAAAAATCTTGCAAGTGGCAAGGCAATCCAATTGACAAGTGGCGAAATGACACTGGAGAACGTTAAGTTCTCACCTGATGGTTCATACATCCTATTCAGCCAGCCTGTATTAGTCAAAAAATACCATAGTAAAGATAAGTACCCTGAATTACCAAAATCGGACGCCTATATTTATGACAACTTAGATTACCGGCATTGGGATACTTTCAACGATGGAAAATTCAATCATCCGTTTATTGCCAGTTTCAGTGGTGGCAAAATAGGTGAACCTGTTGATTTGCTGAAAGATCAGGCTTATTATAGCCCCCAAGCTCCCTTTGGTGGAACAGAAGACTTTATTTGGTCGCCAGACAGCAAAGCTGTGCTATATGTTTGTAAGAAAAAATTCGGCACAGATTATGCCGTTAGCACCAATACCGACATTTACCGCTATGATGTTGCAACAGGTATAACAACCAATCTTACTGAAGGAATGAATGGTTATGATAATGCACCAAGCTATTCCCCTGATGGGAAAAGTTTAACCTGGCTCAGCATGAAAACAGACGGTTACGAATCTGATAAGAATGATATCATCTTGTTTGATAAAAACAGTTCTATCCGATTCAACTTAACTGCTCATTGGGATGGGACGGTCAATAATTTTAACTGGAGTAAAGACAATCGAAAAATTTACTTTACGGCAGCCACTAAAGGTACAGTGCAGTTATTTGAGCTTGAAGTGCCGACCAATATCAAATCAAAAAGCCTTCCTAAAATCCAACAAATCTCATCTGGTGATTTTGATATTACTGGAATCGTAGGTCAGACGGACAATAAGCTTATCGTCACATTGACTAAGTTTACACGTGCTACTGAAATCTACAGTTTCGACCTGAAAAACAAATCCCTCACCCCTCTTACTAAAGTCAATGATACCAAGTATGCTAAAATCGCTGACAATAAAATTGAGAGCCGAGTGACAAAAGCTTCCGATGGTGCTGATTTATTTTCATGGGTCATTTATCCACCAAACTTTGACCCTGCAAAAAAATACCCTACCATACTCTACTGTGAAGGTGGCCCCCAGTCGGCACTGACACAATTTTATTCCTTTCGTTGGAACCTCCAACTGATTGCGTCACAGGGCTACATTGTCATTGCTCCGAACCGAAGAGGAATGCCCGGGTGGGGAGTCAAATGGAATGAAGCCATTTCGCAGGACTGGGGCGGTCAGCCGATTCGGGACTATTTAGCAGCAATTGATGATATCTCAAAGGAAGCTTATGTGGATACAACACGCCGAGCAGCAATAGGAGCAAGTTATGGCGGTTATTCGGTATACCAATTGGCTGGAGTACATCAAAATCGCTTTAAGACTTTTATTGCCCATAATGGACTCTTTGATATGAAAAGCTGGTACGGTACAACCGAAGAATTATTTTTTGCCAACCATGAATTGGGTGGTCCCTACTGGGAGAGCAAAAACGAAAAATCGTACACCCAGTTCAACCCTATAGAAAAAGCGAACAACTGGAATACGCCAATTTTAATCTTCCAAGGAGGACGAGACTACCGTGTTCCAATCGGTCAGGGATTGGCAGCTTTTCAGCTCGCTCAATTGAAAAAGATCAAAAGCCGTCTTGTTTATCTCCCTGACGAAAATCATTGGGTCCTATCAGGTCAGAATGCACAAGTATGGCAAAGGGAATTTTTCACCTGGCTAAACGAAACATTATAAAACAAAAAAGGCCTGACAATTGTCAGGCCTTTTTTGTTTTATGCTATCACTGGCGACAAACGAGATATGCTATTTTTCGCTTTTCTTTCCGAAAATGGAAAGTTTGATATATTTCCCTGGTTGCTCTTTTACATCCTTCATCAAATTATCCATTTCTTTCGAAGCATTATTAAGATTGTTATACAATTCATCATCGTTTAGCAGTAAACCTATTGAACCTTTTCCACTATTGATCTTATTTGTGATACCCTGAAAGTCAGACATCGTTGCATTCACCTTTTGAATAGTTTGTTCAAAATCCAAACGTGCAGCTTTATCTGTGATATTACTGAGATTCGCCATAATGGTATTGATCTTTTCTCCATTCTGTGCGAAATTGGACGAGATGGATTCCAAATTTGCCATAATCCGATTCAATCTTCCTTTCTCGTTTCCAACCAATCCTTCCACATCTTTTGTAATACCTTCCACATCTTTTGTAATACCTTCCACATTTTTTAACGATGTAGAAATACTGTGAATGCTGTTTTTAAAATCGTCCTGAAATTGTTTATCAAGCACCGTATTTACGACTGAAAGCGTAGAATCTAATTTGATAGTGATGGTTTCAATACGTTTTTGGATCGGCTCCACCTTATCCATAATATTAGCCTGAACACCAGAAGTCAAAAAAGCGCCATCCTCAGCCATTTCAGTACTATTTCCCATATCGAAAACAATGGCCTTACTTCCTAGTAAATCTGTACTTGAAATACGTGCTATGGTATTTTTTGGGACATCATAACGTGAATTGATTTTGAATTCGGTTTTAATTTTGCCATCAGGTTGTAAAATCATTTTAGACACACGCCCAATCTGATATCCATTCACCAAAACGGGCTTTGATGGGGTCAAACCATCTACGGTATCATAGGTTGTATAGAATGTATTATCACTACTGAACACATCATTTCCCTTCAGAAAGCTATATCCAATAAATAATAAAACGATCGCAACGGTTGCTAATATGCCGACTTTTGTTTCGTTTGATATTTTCACAAATAATCTGTTTTGTAATCAATCATTAATTTAAGTTTAAAACAGCACAAAAGCAAATCTGTTTAGCGTTCAACAGAATTTTTATAAATTTTTATAGCTGAAACCAGATTATTAACAACCTCTTGTTGGCCTCTCTCCGACAATAAATAGCTTTCTTCTTCCCTATTACTAATAAAACCTATTTCAGTCAATACCGCGGGCATCCCTGCTTCTGCCAATACAGCTAATCCCTTTTCCCAGAATCCTCGACTATATCTACCTGCCTTTACATACTCTCCTTCAATCATTTGGGCTAAACGGATACTTTTTTCACGGAATCTGTTTTTCATCAAAGAGAAAATAATTGCACTTTCGGGATCCTTGGGGTCGAAACCTTGATAATTTTCTTTATAATTTGACTCCAACAATAATGAAGCATTTTCACGAACAGCGGCATCTTGTTGTCCCAAGCGATGAGAACCAGAGACCAAGGTTTCTGTCCCATGCGCACTTGCACCGCTGGAATTACAGTGAATAGAAATAAAAAGATCCGCTTTATTCGCATTGGCCAAACGTATTCGTTTATAAAGCTCAACAAATTCGTCTGTAGTTCGCGTATAGATAATCTTCACGCCAGGAATATCTTTTTGAATCTGTCTACCAAGTTTCAACGCTACGTCCAACGCCACATTTTTTTCCAGAGATCTCCTACCGCGTGCCCCTGTATCCTTTCCGCCATGGCCAGCATCGATAACAATGGTTTTAATTTGATAGTCTGGAGGGTTGGGTTCCCCATTGTTTAGTTTGAAAGAATTCAATAAAAAAAATCCCAAGGTAGCTAACATCACGCTACACCATTTTCTAATTCTTAAATCTGATTTCATTGAATAATTATTTGCGCTACTATAAACAAAACAAAATGAGTCAATATTATTTCTTTAATAGATAACGATATTTAACATATTTTCTATTTGTTTTTTGACTAATTTTGTCTCTCGAAGTTTAACATTATTTCACAAAAATAACATTTGTCTTTAATTTTGAAGTCGTTAATCAACATTTTAACACTATTTATCATTCTTGCTCTGAGCAACTCAAGTTTTGCTCAGAGCAATATTCCATTAAAACAGAACGGACTTCAAAGCAAAGATCCAACCTCAGCGTCCCAAAGACTACAAGATACCAGCAAAACGAAGGCTGCTGATTCTACCAAATCACTGTCCGATACAACCAAGAAAAAAAGCGGTGGGTTGCAGGCAGAAGTCAGCATTATAGCAGTCGACTCTCAAAAATCTGAGGTAGCCAAAAATATCAGCCACTTATATCGCGGCGCCAAAGTAAAATATCAGGACTTTGAACTTTCAGCTGACTATATCCGACTGGATCGAAACAAAAAGCAGATTTTTGCATCAGGGATCTATGATAAAACTGGCAAATATGTGGGCCGCCCCATCGTGATCATGGGGAATGGTGAATCGCCAAAAACAGTAGATTCACTTTATTATGACTATGAGAAACAGGAAGGAAACACCTATGGTATTATGACCGAAGTCGATGGAGGATTCATTCAGGCGAATATCGTCCGAAAAAACATCTACGATGAAATGTCTATTTACAAAGGCCTTTATAGTACATGTAACCTGCCTGAACCTCATACACATTTTGGGATACATATTACCAAAGGGATCGTAACCAAAAATCAGATTATCTCTGGTCCAGCATATTTGGTGGTAATGGGTGTGCCTATGCCTGTAGCTTTTCCCTTTGCTTTTTTCCCAAAACCAGATAAACGAGCGTCAGGATTTCTTTTTCCGTCTTTCGGAGAGGATTATACCAGAGGATTTTCGATGCGTGATATTGGGTGGTACTTAGCATTCAACGATTATTGGGATAGTGAAATTAGAGGTTCATTATATTCAAAAGGCTCATGGGAAGCTTCTATTAACACGCGATACACTGTTAACTACAAATATAATGGCGGTTTTAATATCCGTTATGCCAATACTAAAGTAGGTGTGGAAGGGACTGACAATTATGGCGCCAATAAGGATTTTAATGTCACTTGGAATCACACCCAACGGCAAGAAGCCAATCCAGGGACGTCATTTTCAGCTAGCGTAAATTTCGGTACAGCTTCCTTCTTCCAAAACACAGCAACAGGAAGTGCTGCAAATACTTATGATAATTTGGCCCGGAATAGAATGGGATCTTCCATCAGTTATGGTAAAGTCTTCGCTGATGGTAAAGTAAATCTAACAGCCAGCTTAACCCATAACCAAGATATGGCATCTCGAAGCATTCAGTTAAGTTTACCAAATATCAGTTTAAACGTATCTTCTTTTAACCCTTTTGACAGCAAAGACCGTGTTGGCGAACAAAAATGGTATCAACGTATCAATGTAGGGTATAGTTTTCAGGCCCAAAATTCTGTGAATACCATCGATACATTGCTTTTCAAACCAGGGGGCTTCAAAAAATTCCAGAACGGATTCCAGCATAACATTCCCATTAGCCTCTCGTTGAATGCATTTAAATATTTTCAGTTCAATACAAGCGTAAATTATACTGAACGTTGGTATTTACAAAGTACAAGACAACGTATTGATAATACACCTGCAGGTTATATCCAACGCCTTGATACATTGCAAGGCTTTAATCGTGCTTATGATTATTCAGTATCTACAGGTCTTTCAACCAAGATATATGGTATGTATCCAAAGATTGGAAAAATTCAGGCTATTAGACATGTCGTCACACCATCCATCAACTTCAACTACAGACCTGACTTTTCTGACCCTAAATATGGTTTTTATCAGCACTATACAGATCAGTATGGAAACCAAAATGTCTATTCAATCTTCAACCAAGGGGTCTATGGTTCACCATCTGCTGGGAGGTCCGCAGGTATAGGTTTTACGATTGATAATAACATTGAAGCAAAAGTAAAAAGTAAATCAGATACTACGGACGGTGGTTTCAAGAAAATTCCAATCTTACAGGGTTTAACCTTTAGCGGAAATTATAATTTTGTTGCCGACTCCTTGAAATTATCGCCAATTACTTTTTCTGGTCGGACCGCCTTTTTCGATCAAAAGATGAACGTCAACTTCAATGGTACATTTGACCCCTACGCTGTCAATGAAAATGGGGTCCGGGTCAATAGGTATGCAATCAAAGATGGAAGCTTGGCCCGCTTGACCAATTTTGGACTATCCTTCGACTACAGCTTAAATCCGAAAGCTGCCCGATCACGCAACGATAACATCGATTCGTTGAGAAAACAGATGGGAGGCGGAATGACTCCAGAGCAGGCTCAGGCCCTATCCAGAATTAGTTCCGACCCAAACGCATTTGTTGATTTTAATATTCCTTGGAATCTTGCGGCGTCATTTAGCTTTAATATGTCCAAGTTTTTTAACTCGAGTACACGACGAATGGACAACCAGATCACCAGTACCTTAAATTTACATGGGGATTTCAGTGTCACCCCTAAATGGAAAGTTACTTTTCAATCTGGCTATGATTTCAAACAAAAAGAGGTCGTCATGACTTCATTCAATATTTATAGGGATCTACATTGTTGGGATATGTCCTTTGGCTGGATGCCTTTTGGGCGGTATCGAAGTTATAATGTTACCATTCGGGCAAAAGCATCAATCTTACAAGATCTTAAATTGACCAAAAGAGCAAGTTCAGGTGGCAGTTATTTTTAAAATAACTGCCTTTTTATTTCTCACACACTTTTTGCATGTTTATATCCTTGAGATCAATAATGCAATATTCTTATTTATTTGCTATCAAAAATAGATTTTATAGTTTCGCTGACACACAATTTTATGTAAGTTTATGCCATGAAAGCAGAGATTATAACCATTGGGGATGAGATTCTCATAGGTCAGATTATCGATACTAATTCAAGCTGGATTGCACAACAATTACGTCAGTTCGAAATAGATGTCGTTCAGATGACCTCTATACCAGATACTGAAGAAGCTATCTTGGACACCTTGAAACGTGCATCAGTACAAGCTAACCTCATTCTGATTACTGGAGGACTTGGCCCGACCAAAGATGATGTCACGAAAAAGACAGCTGCAAAATTCTTTGGCACCACCCTAACCCGAAATGAACAAGTCCTCCAACATGTAACTGATATTTTTGAATCCCGCCATTTAGAAATGTTAGAGATAAATCGCCAGCAGGCAGACGTGCTTGCAAATTCCACCGTGTTATTTAATGCTTATGGTACGGCCCCAGGTATGCTGGTCAATCAAGGAGAACAACAGTTCATCTTTATGCCTGGTGTCCCTTTTGAGATGAAACATATTATGGAAAAGCATGTCTTTCCTTTAATAGAAAACCAAGCGACGGAAACTTTTATATGCCATGAAACTATATTAGTTGGCGGTATTGGCGAATCATATCTTGCAGAAGAAATCAAAGACATCGAATCTGAACTGCCCCCGAATATCAAATTGGCTTATCTGCCAACACTGGCCTTTATCCGTTTACGGCTTTCTGGAAAAAGTAAAAATAAATCAGACATCACGCAACAGGTTGCGCTCTTTAAAACTAAGCTGCTGCACCGTTTAAAGAGCTACATCATTGCCGATTATGATACAAGCATCGAACCTTTTTTAATAAAGCTGTTTGCGCAGAAAGGAATCACGCTGACTACTGCTGAAAGTTGCACAGGCGGAAGTTTAGCAGCTTCATTAACTGCTGTTCCAGGAAGTAGTAAAGTATTCATCGGCGGTACCATTCCTTATTCTAACAGATTAAAACAACAATTATTGGGTGTGAAGATAGAGACCTTAGATCAATATGGTGCTGTTAGTGAGCAGACCGCTATTGAAATGGTAACAGGGGCTAAAGAAAAATACCAGGCCGATTATGCGATCGCAACTACAGGAATTGCCGGTCCAGGTGGAGGATCTATCGAAAAACCGGTAGGAACTGTTTGGATAGCCGTGGCGGGAAAAAAAGAAAATATAACCAGGAAATTTCAGTTTGATAATGATCGCACCATAAATATCGAACGTACCCGCATGAATGCTCTGCTCCTTCTTTGGAAACTACTTTTAAAAGAAGAAAATGATTTTAAATAAAATAATATTTCAATAAAATCGTTTTTTATGGAATAATATTTTAAATTGATAAAAATAAACCACAATTTAATTAACTTCGTTTTTCTATAACGAGATTGCTAAAAATTATGGCTCTATATAAACTTTTACTCCCTAAAATGGGAGAAAGTGTATCAGAAGCAACAATTACCAAATGGTTGAAACAACCTGGCGATATGATTGAAGAAGATGACACTTTATTGGAAATTGCAACGGACAAAGTTGATTCAGAAGTACCAGCCCCAGTTAAGGGAATTTTAAAAGAACAATTATATGCGGCCGATCAGACCGTCCAGGTTGGCGAGGTCATTGCTATTATAGAAATAGAAGGAGATGCTGAATCTAATGACTTCTCCTCACAATCACAGGAAACTTCTTTCGATCAAAGTGTACCCTCAAATGAAACATTGGATTTAGATATACCTGGTGTGGCTCAACTTGTGGATTTGTCAGACACAGACAATGCGCATAACACTTTTAACGATAGTACCAATCGTTTCTATTCTCCGTTGGTAAAAAACATCGCCCGTCATGAGGGGCTATCTCCCGAGGAACTCGATCAGATTCAGGGTACGGGGGCCGAAGGTAGAGTCACCAAAGAAGATATTCTTTCCTATGTCGCCAATCGGAATTTAACCACCAAAAAAGATGTAATGGCTTCTGTCGAAAACACAACATTGGAAAATGAAACTTCCCAAGCCCCTCAACCTCCAGTGACTTCACCAGCCACATATGGCACTGATGAAATTATAGAAATGGACCGTATGAGGCGATTAATTTCTGACCATATGGTTAAAAGTGTTCAAATTTCACCCCATGTCTGCTCCTTTGTGGAAGCAGATGTCACCAACCTTGTGCTATGGCGCAACAAAGTAAAAGATGCCTACAAACAGCGTGAAGGTGAAAACATCACTTTTACACCACTATTTATTGAAGCAATCAGCAAGGCACTCAAAGATTTTCCTTTGGTAAATATATCCATCGATGGTTACAACATCATTAAAAAGAGGAATATCAATATCGGTATGGCTGCGGCATTGCCGAATGGGAATCTTATTGTTCCAGTGATAAAAAATGCGGACCAATTGAGCCTAGTTGGCCTAAGCAAAACAGTCAACGACCTTGCGCAACGGTCACGGGCCAATAAACTTAAGCCCGACGACACACAAGATGGCACATTTACATTCACCAACATCGGGGCTTTCGGCAATATCATGGGGACACCTATTATAAATCAACCACAGGCCGCAATATTGGCTGTTGGTGCGATAACAAAAAAGCCTGCTGTCATTGAAACAGAATATGGAGATATGATTGGAATAAGGCATATGATGTATCTATCCCTTTCCTATGATCATCGTGCTATTGACGGCGCATTAGGTGGTACTTTCTTAAAACGGGTCGCTGATTACCTTGAAAACTGGGACAGCAATAGGGTCATTTAGGTTCTCCGCAGAAATTAAATCATTAAACATTCAAGGCTCCATATGGAGCCTTGAATGTTTAATGATTTAAAAAATACTCTTCTCAAACTGCAGTTTCTTTTTCTTAATTACCAATTGGAATCGCAGATAAAGTAGCAAGGAAGAAGTCAGCAGCCCCAAGGTGAGTCCATACCAGATACCTTTTATTCCCCAATCAAATAATACCCCCATCACATAACCACTTGGCAGACCAATAATCCAATAAGCAACGAAAGTAATAATCGTTGGGATATTAACATCTCCCATTCCACGCAATACACCTAGACCAACCACCTGTGTGCCATCAAATAGCTGAAAAAGTCCTGCAATAATCAACAGTTGAGAAGCAATAACGACCACCGCATGATCAGAAGTAAAGATATAAGGCAGGTAATTATTGAACAACGCGAACAATGCGGCAGTAATGGCCATAAAAACTAAAACTAGCTGATAAGATGTAAGCGCAAAACGTTCCAAACGAAATAAATTTCTATTTCCATAACTGTTACCTACCTTGATTGTTGCCGCCGCCGCGATTCCACTGGCCATCATATAGGTCATTGCCGCCAGCTGAATAGCGACCTGATGTGATGCCTGGGCCGTGGCACTAATGGTTCCGGCTAACAATGATGCTCCAGCAAAAGCACCTATTTCAAAAACATACTGCATCGCCACAGGAGCCCCGATCCGTAGTATCTTGACTAACCGAAGATAGTCAATGACCGTTATCTTAAAATATTGAATATACGCTTTAAATTTTTGTGAACGTAAAACATAAGACATCATTACCGTCATCATTAACACCCGGTCAATCAATGTGCTATATCCCACCCCTTTTACACCCATTGGATTTATTCCAAACATACCCTTCACAAAAACGATTGCCAATATAATATTCAGTATATTCCCCCAAATAGTTACGTTCATCGCTTGTTTTGTAAACCCTAAGCCTTCGGCAAATTGTTTAAACGTGCTGAACACCATCAACGGGAGCATAGACAAACTTAAAATAAACAAATAGGGTTTTGCTTCTTTCACAACAGCGGGATCCTGATTCAGGTGATCAATCGCTAGCATCGAGCCGAAATAGACCAAACAAAATAACAATAGGCCAGCTATGATATTTAGCCAAAAACTGTTTGACAATAAGATAGCACACTCCTTTTTATTATCACGACCATTCTCCTGTGCTATCAATGGCGTTATACCGTAGGCAATTCCCAACCCTATGACCATGACGATCATAAAAACGGCATTAACCAATGATACTGCTGCTAATGGAATTGTACCAGCAAAATGACCCACAATGACACTATCCGCAGTATGTACTAAGGTATGTCCCAATTGGGAGATGACTACTGGCCCAGCTAGGACCATCGTACTTTTATAATACGGCTTGAATGTTTTGAATTTTCCCATCACGATCAATTTCTCAAAAAAATAGGCACAAAAATACAAAGATATTTCTACCCTATCGTCATATTATAATTTTTTTAGCAAAAATAAAACAAAATTCCGCCACTAAATAAGCCTCTTTGTTAAGTAATTTTTATGTTTCAAATAGCTCAAAATTATCTTAAATTTACTTTTCAGGCTAAGAACTATTAAAATATTAATGTAACTTAGCATTCAGTAAGTAATTAAAAGAAGAGGAAAAGAGTATGTACAATCCAGTAATAACATTTCTAAACATTGGAACACAAGAGATGATCTTAATCGTGTTTGCAATCTTGTTACTTTTTGGAGGTAAGAAGCTTCCTGAATTGGCGAGAGGTTTAGGAAGAGGGATACGTGAATTCAAAGACGCATCCGAAGGTATCAAACGTGAAATTTCAGATCAAATCAACAATTTCGAAAAAGATATAGATATTAAAACCGATGTAAAGGAAGAGGCCGTTCCCAATGAAGTAAAGACCGCGGAGCAACAGGCCCAAGCCGAATATGAACAGGATATAAAACCACAAGATGTTGCAGAAAATTCAGATACAGAGCAACCAAAAAAGAAATATGAATTTACAACTCCAGCTGGGGTTGTCGAACATAACCCAAATAAGCAATTAGATTATGGGGAAGAGCCTTCCCACATTACCTATGGATATAATGATCACTTCGCTGAAACCAATAATGAGCAAGCGGAAGACAAAAAAATATCCACTCAGGAAAACACGGATAAACCAGCTTAATTTATTGCATTAACTTTCAATTAGATATTATCATAGAGCTGTTGAATTTCTTATTCAACAGCTCTCCTTTTTAAAAATAAAACGTACAATGAGCTTATTACCACACGAGATTATTATCGCTAACGAGCTTTCCATTAGCGACAAACAAGTTCGTACCACGATTGCACTATTAGATGAAGGGGCCACCGTTCCATTTATTTCCCGATATCGAAAAGAAATGACGGGAAGTTTAGATGAGGTCCAGATCACCAGTATCAGGGATCGTTCCCAACAATTGAAAGATCTGGACAAACGTAAGGAAGCGATTCTAAAATCCATCAATGATCAAGGGAAAATGACACCCGAAATCGAACAACTCGTGATGACCGCGGAGACAATGTCCAGTCTAGAAGACATTTATCTACCATATAAGCCTAAACGGAAAACAAGGGCAAGTGTTGCACGTGAAAAAGGCCTTCAGCCATTAGCGGATTTTATTTTAGCACAGGACCAAACAGATATTCTTGCCATCGCAAATTCGTTGATAGATGAAGAAAAAGGGATTAAAAATACAGAAGAAGCATTAGCGGGCGCCCGCGACATTATTGCCGAGATTATTGCCGAAGATGCCACCGTAAGATCCAAATCCAGAACAATATTTTTAGAAAAAGGGGAATTTGTTTCCAGGGTCGTCCCCGGAAAAGAAGAAGCCGCAATTAAATATAAAGATTATTATCAATGGTCTGAGCCTTTAAAAGCTGCTCCTTCCCATCGTGTTCTGGCTATGCGTCGGGGCGAGAAGGAGGAATTGCTTTATTTGGATATTGAGGTCAATGAAGAGGAAATCCTACCAGCCCTTGAAGCCATCTACATTAAAGCTACAAATCCGGCTGCTTCCCAAGTAAAGATGGCGTTATTGGATAGTTATAAGCGCTTATTGAAACCCTCCATGGAGACTGAAATACGTGTATTGACCCGCCAAAAGGCAGACGATGAAGCCATCAAAGTTTTTGCCGACAACGTTCGCCAATTGTTACTGGCTGCTCCTTTGGGCCAAAAAAGATTGCTCGCCATTGACCCGGGGTTCCGAACAGGATGCAAAACTGTTGTCCTGGATGAACAAGGTCAGCTAAAAGAAAATACAGCTATTTTTCCACACAATGGGGCACATGGATATGCAGAAGCACAAAAAACAATCAAATACCTTGTTTCGAAATATGACATTCAGGCCATTGCCATCGGTAATGGAACCGCTGGCCGTGAAACCGAAGATTTTATAAGAAAACTTGACCTAAGCACCATAACCATAGTCATGGTCAATGAAAGCGGGGCCTCTATTTATTCCGCATCTGAAACAGCACGTGAAGAATTTCCAGACTATGACATTACTGTACGTGGTGCTGTATCCATCGGCAGAAGGCTGATGGATCCATTGGCAGAATTGGTTAAGATTGATCCGAAATCAATCGGTGTTGGTCAATATCAACACGATGTAGATCAAAACAAGCTGCAAACTTCGCTGGACGACACTGTGATCAGCTGTGTAAATGCGGTCGGTGTGGAACTTAATACTGCCTCAAAACAAATCCTATCATATGTCTCAGGTCTTGGACCAGCATTGGCACAACAGATTATCACCTATAGAAATGAAAACGGCCCTTTTACTTCCCGACGTGAATTGAAGAAAGTGCCGCGTCTTGGTGATAAAGCCTTCGAGCAGGCCGCCGGTTTTCTCCGTATCAGACATGCCAAAAATCCCTTGGATTCGTCCGCAGTACACCCCGAACGCTACCCCTTAGTTGAGCAAATGGCGAAAGACTTGGGTAAAAAAGTAGAAGATTTATTGAAAGACACCGAGCTAAGAAAATCAATTTCCTTAAAAAATTATATCTCCGAAGAAGTGGGACTGCCTACCTTAAATGATATTCTCGATGAATTGGCAAAACCAGGATTGGATCCTCGGGAAAAGTTTGAAGCATTCTCCTTCACAGAAGGTGTTAATAGTATCGGAGACCTCCGCATTGGCATGAAACTACCAGGTATCGTTACCAATATTACCAATTTTGGTGCCTTTGTTGACATCGGCGTACATCAAGATGGTTTAGTCCATCTAAGCCAACTATCAAACCGTTATATATCCGATCCACATGAAGTTGTCAAAGTGCAACAACAGGTTACCGTCACGGTTACAGAAGTTGATGAAAAACGTAACCGCATCGCACTGTCCATGAAAACAGATGAAAAACCATCAGTCCCAAGAAACAGAAGAAATGAGGGCAAAAGAATACCAGAGCCCGAAACCGATATGGCCAGTAAACTGGCTGCATTAGCAAGTAAGTTCAAATAAAGAAGCTTACCTCCTTATATACAAGAAGAGATTGTTTTATAAAACAATCTCTTCTTGTATATAAGGAGGTATTATGCTTTAAGGGTACACTATATTTTTCTTATCCCTTTGATATTTTTATTTCCTATCTTTATAAGTCAACATTAATTAGTTGCGATATGAAACACTATATTATATTATCCTTATTATTTATTGTTGTCCATTGCTCATTAAAGGCACAACATCAAATTGGTGATGGAGTATATTTAGCTCAAGATGGTCCAAATAAAAATCTAATATTAATCACAGATCATTATTTCTCCCTCATAAAGTTTGACAATAAACAGTTCGAGTATACTTGGGGTGGTCCTTTACAACAACAGGGAGACAGTACTTATACCTTGATAGAATACAACACAATTGACTCCACAAAAGTCGGAAAAAAAATAGAACTCGATTATAAAGGCAATACTGATTCCTTACTTTTAAAATTGTCGGGCTCATATCGTCTTTTCTTGAGACAAAAGGCAATTCCGCAGGATTTAGATGCACTATGGAGAATTACAGGCAGACAGCAGGAAGGAAAAATGCATGAAATTCCAAAAAACGATCGGAAGACCATAAAACTATTAGTTGATGGCTATTTTCAATGGATTGCTATCAACCCAGCTCTTAAAGGCTTTTACGGGACAGGAGGTGGATATTATAATTACCGGGATAACCGATATACGGAAAAAATATTATTCTTTTCACGAGATAATAATCGAATTGGTCAAGAACTCAATTTCGATGGAAAATTGGAAAAAACAACCTGGCATCATAAAGGAAAAAGCTCAAAAGGTGATGATATTTATGAAATATGGAGCAAAGAAACAGCTAAATAGCGTATGACAATCACAGAATTTCAGGCAGTAGAAACGGCTGACCAAAGCTGGTCAGCCATACAAAAATCATTGTGGCATGATTCAAAAGGAGACTGGCAAAAAGCACATGATCTCATTGATCATCTGGATACATCCGAGGCGGCTCATGTCCACGCTTACCTACATCGTAAAGAGGGCGACCTCTGGAATGCACAGTATTGGTACAATAGGGCTAATCAGCCTCTGCCTAACTTGAGTTTAGATGCGGAATGGGCTGAGCTCTTCAAGCTATATGTCTAACGATACGCGATCTATTTTTCAGTCCAGTATAAATGATCTGGATAATCAAACAGCAAATTCAAGTAACAAAAATAACACAAAAGAAAACACCTGAGAATTATTAAATATAATGGCATGAATATTGAATATAAATCACTATACTTTAAAAAGTATACTTTTCATAAAATTTAGGTTAATAATTGGTTAGGTTAAACGCTTGAGGCTCCCCGCTTCAAGTGTTTTTTTTAGCATCTCAGTGCGATCCAACTCTTTCTCTTCCTTCGGCTCTTAAATTAACATTTTTCTGACGGCTAATCATAGCAGACAAAAGATAAACCTAAAATTATCACCTATATAATAAAAGAAATATTATCTTTAGTCTTGAATACGATCAACAGACCAGCCCCATATCTTTATTATGAAGCTTAACCTTATTGTTTTGGGATTAACCCTCCTGGGAATGTATAGTCATGCATTTGGACAAAATAGGCCAAATATTGTCATTATTATTTCAGACGATCATGCATATCAAACCATTGGCGCCTATGGAGCTAAATATGGGAAGACCCCTCAGATGGACCGTATCGCTTCACAAGGAGCTATTTTTAATCACGCTTACGTCAACAATTCCATTTGTGGTCCTTCGAGAGCTACTTTATTAACAGGGAAATACAGCCATAAAAATGGATTCAAAGATAATGAAACCTCAGAATTCGATTTTAATCAGGATCTATTTGTCAAACAACTTCAACATGTGGGCTACAAAACGGCCTGGGTTGGAAAAATCCATCTTGGAGATCAACTACAAGGCTTCAATTACTATGACATTCTCGTTGGGCAGGGAACATATTTTAATCCCGATTTTATCAATAAAAGTGGCCGCCAGCGTACAGAAGGTTATGTTTCTGATATTGTCATAGATAAAGCCTTGAATTGGCTTGACAGTTTGGACAGAAAAGATCCCTTCTGTTTAATTATAGGACATAAAGCCACCCACCGGACATGGATGCCAGATCCAAAAGATTTTGGCCATTATGACAGTATCAAATTTGAATTGCCCAGCACCTTTTATGACAATTATGAAAGTCGCCTAGCAGCCCAGGAACAGGAAATGTCCATTGCCAAAGACATGCAGATGGGCTATGATCTCAAAATGTTCGATACATTGGAAGAGATGTTGCAGGATGGAAATTTCAAACGCATGAACCAAGACCAAAAAGACAAGTATATCGCTTATTATAGACCCATTTATGAACAGTTAAAACAAAAAAAATTCAACAAACAACAATTGGCTGAATGGAAATACAATCGATATATGGTGGATTATCTTAATACTGCTCAATCCATGGATCGAAATATTGGCAAGGTTCTCGATTATATTGACCAACATGGGCTAAAACAAAATACTATTGTGATCTATCTTTCTGATCAAGGCTTCTATATGGGGGAACATGGCTGGTTTGATAAACGCTGGATGTATGAAGAATCTTTCCGTACTCCGATGTTAATGCGTTATCCCCAACTCATTGGGCCAAAAACACAAATAGATGCAAAACTTGTCAATGCAGATATCGCTCCTACCCTACTTGAATTGGCCAATATCAAAAAACCTTCCGATATGTAAGGAGAGTCCTTTGTACATGTCCTTAAGCATCCAACAGAAGAACACCTCAAAGATCTATATTATCATTATTTCGAAAATGGAGAACATGCGGTCAGCCCACATTTCAGTGTTCGAGATGACCGATATAAACTGATTCGCTACTAAAATCGAACAGAGCAATGGGTACTATTCGATCTAAAAGAGGATCCCCGAGAATTACGGAATGTTTATCATGATCTTCGATACAAGGCGACTGTCATAGAAATGAAAAAAAAGCTTGTTGAACAGATGCTGAAATTTGATGATAAAGAAGCCGAAAATATATTTAAGCAACCTATTGATTAGACCTGAAAATGTGATATCAGGCCCTGGCTTCTTCAAAGCTTGACTCCCCGGTCCAAAACGACCATCATTTAACCGGGGCTGAGCTTCTGCTCGACCAGGCCGGATATAGAAAATAAATAAACAGAGGATCCTCCGGATTGAAAAAAAGCTTTCTGACTATAAAATTACAAAAAACAAAAAAACAAAGTATAGTTATCAGGTAGATTTTATATATTTGCATTAACATTTTTTAACACATGAAATTAAATGCATTATATACACCTGAAAAACGAATGCTCTTAGGGGATGTTTATCATTGAAATTTGAAACATCTCCTATAACCACCTAAACACAATCCATTCATTTTTAAACAATTAATATGACAAAAAATAACATAAATTTTGTCGTAATGGCTGCATTTTGCTTAAGTTCCAGCACGCTATACGCTCAGTCTACTATAAAAGGTAAAGTAGTTGACAATAATAATACACCTATCCAGGGTGCCACAGTAACAAACACAAACAGTAAACAGCAAGTTCAGACAGGCGCCAATGGAACTTTTGAGTTACCCGCCAGTAGTGGCTCATTGCATGTTCTGGTCCAATATATTGGTTTTGACTCCAAAACTGTACAGCTCAATGCAACAGGACTAACAACAATCCAGCTTTCCCCAGCAAATGCCTTATTAGATGAGGTGGTTGTCACCGCATTAAATATCTCCAAAGAAAAGAAAACATTGGGATATGCTATCCAGGAATTGAAAGGCAAGGATCTTTCTGAAGCAAAAGAAAGCAACCTAGTCAATTCACTTGCTGGTAAAGTAGCGGGGGTCCAGGTAACCAATAGCCAAGGCAATATGGGATCTTCTCGAATTATCATTCGCGGGGAAACATCCATTGCCGGAAACAATCAACCCTTATTTGTTATCGATGGCACACCTGTTGACAATTCGCAATTAGGCACCAGTGGAAACCGTGATTATGCCAATGCGATTTCAGATATCAACAGTGAAGATATCGAATCGATTAGCGTGTTAAAAGGCCCAAATGCAGCAGCTTTATATGGTTCAAGAGCAGCTGCCGGTGTGATTTTGATAACGACCAAATCTGGCAAGAAGCGCAAAGGACTCGGCATCAATATCAACTCGAACAACACTATTGAACGTATTGCGGTTCTACCTGACTATCAAGATGTTTTCGGACAGGGTGCTGATGGTAAATTTAGCTATGTAGACGGTAAGGGCGGTGGAATCAATGATGGTGTCGATGAAAGCTGGGGTCCAAAAATGGACGGTCGGTTAATTCCACAGTTTTATTCCAATGGAGAAGCAGTACCATTTTTGCCACACCCAAATAATGTACGGAGCTTCTTTGGAACCGGTAGAACCTTAAATAATGGTATTTCCATTGCTGATGCCACGGATAAAATTGATTACCGATTTTCATATAATAATTCGAATCAAACAGGCATTGTTCCAAATTCTTCAATTGAAAAGAACAATTTTAACGTCAATACCCGATACAAGATTACAGAGGACCTAACCTTAACGGCAAACGCGAATTATGTACGAACCAATTCAGGCAATTTGCCAGGTGTAGGAGGATTCCGTTCCAATGGTTACATGCTTCAGTTTACTTGGTTTGGACGCCAGGTGGATGTTTCCCGCCTCAAGAATTACCGGGATGAGAATGGCAATCTGATCAACTGGAATAATAGCTATTACAGTAATCCATATTTTATCGCAGAAGAAAATACCGTGCAGCAGCAGCGGGATCGTATTTTTGGAAACATTGGCCTGAATTATAAAATCAATGAATTTCTGACTGCAAATTTCCGTACAGGTAACGATTATTATACTGACAGACGTAAAATACGCATTGCCTATGGTACCAATGGTACTCCTTATGGTTCTTACGAGGAAGATGCTTATACGGTAAATGAGAACAACACAGAATTTACATTGAATTATGCCAGACCACTTTCCCCTGATTTTTCATTGGATATTCTAGGCGGTGCAAATATACGTAGCCAATCCCGCCAGCGAAATAATCAGAAAGCACCACGTTTGGCTGTTCCGGATGTATATACGCTAGCAAACTCCAGAGATGCCTTGATTTCAACAGGTGAATATAGTCCACTAAAAGCTTACAGTATCTTTTCCTCAGCACAGCTGGGTTATAAGAATTATGCCTTCTTGAATCTAACGGCACGGAATGATTGGTCATCCACCTTACCTGTGGATAACCTTTCTTATTTTTATCCTTCTGCAAATGCAAGTGTAGTCCTAACAGATGCATTTTCCATCCAGAGCAACCTGTTGTCCTTTTGGAAACTGCGTGGCGGATGGTCAAAAGTCGGCAAGGATACAGATCCCTTTAGTTTAATCGATTCTTATCTGTTCAGTGCTCCTTATGGAGACAGTCCGCAGCTTTCGGTCAATGACATCAAGAAAAATCCAGACCTAAAGCCCGAAACTACTTCATCTACCGAACTGGGTACTGAATTGGCTTTTTTCAAAAATCGGGTACATTTAGATTTGAGTTTATACAACATCAATAGTATCAACCAGATTTTGGCTGTGGATGTGAGTCCTTCCACAGGCTATAAAAAACAGCTTGTCAATGCCGGAAAAATTAACAATAAAGGACTTGAAATTCAATTAGGTGTGACAGCCTTAAAAAAACCGGATTTCCAATGGGATATCAATGTCAACTTTGCATCAAATAAAAGTAAAGTAGTCGAATTGGATGAGGCCGGTCTATTACAAAGCTATACCATTGGTTCATCTGGTTCAGTACAAGTTCTGGCAGCAGTCGGGAAACCTTATGGAACGCTCTATGGTACAGGTTTCTTACGGAACGAAGATGGACGTCTTATTGTTAACGCCGATGGCACCCCTGCCACAGATCCCGTTAACCATTATTTTGGCAAATTTACTCCGGATTGGTTGGGAGGCATCACCAATCAGTTTCGCTACAAAGACTTCGACTTAAGCTTCTTGATCGACATTAAGCATGGCGGAAAACTTTACTCGGGCACGAATGCTACGGGTAGAGGCACAGGCGTGCTTGCATCCACTCTTCCGGGAAGAGATGCAGCGCATGGTGGATTGAGTTACACTGTAAACAGCACCACTTATGATGATGGCATACTTGTAGATGGAGTAAATGCTGATGGTAGCGAAAACACAAAAATTGTTTCAGCACAGCAATACTACAAAACACTTTATAGAGTCAACGAAGCAAATGTGTTTGACGCTTCTTATATTAAATTACGTGAGGTAAAATTGGGTTATCAATTGCCAAATCATTGGATCACCAAAATTGGTTTTCAAGGGGCCTCCTTTGCTTTAGTCGCTCGAAACCTGTGGATCATTCATAAAAATGCACCTAATATTGACCCTGAAACAGCATTCAATACAGGCAATGCCCAAGGCTTAGAAAGCCTGCAGTTACCTACGACAAGAAGCTTTGGCTTTAACTTAAATTTCAAATTCTAAGCATAGGAGACTGTCATTCATTAAAACAAACTGATTGTATTGAATTCATTTGCCAATCATGACAGTCAGTACTACTGATCAAATATAAAATAGATGTATTTGATTTCAAATAATTGATCAACAAAACAATTATATCTGACAAGTGGATTAGCTTGGATTATCAACATATATAAATAACTATTCAAGAATGAAAATAGATTTCAGACAAATCGCAGGACTCTTCCTATTACTAGGCTTAACAATATCTTGTAAAGATGAGTTAGCAAAAGTAAACCAAAACCAAAATGAGGCCGAAACGCCCCAGCCAGCCTATCTCCTGACCAGTACAATTAAAACGACAGCCGATAGTTACTGGGGAGTTAGCAACAACCTCGCTTCGAGTCTATTGTTTGTACAGCATTGGGCCAGGATACAATATACAGATCCAGACCGTTACATTTTTACGAACAATGACTTCAACGAAGGATGGTCAACCTGGTATTCTAAAAGCATCAGCCAACTGAAAATTATTCAAAGGTTATCTTCGACCACAGAAAATGACAACTATAAAGGCGTTGCACTTGTATTGCAGTCCTGGATCTTTTCCTTGCTGACAGATGCCTATGGTGAAATCCCCTATACAGAAGCAGGAAATATTGATGAGTTTTTAACACCACATTACGATACACAGGAAACGGTGTATAAAGGACTCTTAAACGATCTCAAAAATGCTCAAACTTTATTAAACGTTGACGGTAAAGGTATAGAAGGGGATATTCTATATAGTGGCAATATAGCACAATGGAAACGGTTTGCCAATGCACTTCGATTACGCGTGGCATTACGCATTGCTGACCGGCTACCAGACCTTGCCAAAACTACCTTACAGGAGATCGCTGCAGAAGGAAGTGGATATCTAAACTCGAATACCGACAATGCGAAGCTTATCTATCGTGACGCCCCTTACCGCAATCCAGTCAGTGCATCGTTTGAAGCAAGGGAAGACTATCGGATAAGCAAAACAATGGTGGATAAACTACGCGGTCTGAATGATCCTCGTCTTGGAATTTATGCTGACACCACAACAACATCCACTCCTGAAAAATACATCGGTGTCCCAAATGGCCTAACGTCAAGCGATGCCAGCAACCTGGGGTTTGCCCGTACATCAAGACCAGGTATTTATTTCCGCGAGCCAAAATCTCCAGCTGTCATATTAAGCTATGCTGAAGTACTTTTTGGTTTGTCTGAGGCGGTTAGTAGAGGATTTATCACAGGTAATGCTACAAATCTCTATCAACAGGCGATCCGTGCGTCTTTGGAACAGTATAACATTGAGAATAATTTAATTGTTGATTACCTCAACCAATCAGCAGTAAAATTCGATCCAAAGGTCTACAAAAAATCCATCGGTGAGCAGAAATGGATCGCCCTATATGGGCAGGGGCTAGAAGCTTTTGCGGAATGGCGTCGTTTAGATTACCCACAATTAACACCTGCCAAAGCAGGAGCATTAGGAGGGAAAATCCCACTGCGCTTTTTATACCCAGGCACAGAGCAATCCTTGAATGGGACCAATTACCAGGCGGCCATCGCTCGCCAGGGCAACAATACCTTGCTTACTAAACTGTGGTTTGATGTAGAGTAAATACAAAGTCCTAGATAAAAAAACGGAGAAAATAATTTCTCCGTTTTTTTATTGATAGAATTCTTATCTTAGTATGGTACGCTAAAGATTTATTGTTATGGATGATCAAACATTAGACAGAATCGACCAACTTAGTGAAGAAGGCAATGCCTATTGCGATGAAGAAAACTACGACCAAGCCATTCGGGTATGGAGTGAAGCCTTGGCCTTAATCCCCAAACCACAGCATGTGCATGTAGAAAGCCTATGGCTGGAAGCCTCCATAGGGGATGCCTATTTTCTGCAGGATGACTTCGAAAATGCACTCTCCCATTTTGAAAATGCGAAAAACAATATCATAGAAAATGCATACGAAAATCCATTTATCATGCTCCGCCTGGGACAATGTTATCTCGAATCCATCAATACAGAAGCCGCACAAGAATATCTTCTTCGTGCCTATATGATGGAAGGAAAAGATATCTTTGAAGATGAGTCCCCAAAGTATTTTACATTTCTGAGCAATACAATTGATTTGGATTAAAAAGCATTTTTTATCTTGTTCAGGGGCTAAAATGTCCCGCCACACCTCCCCCGGATCAACCTTCGTATCCATACGCATGGATTAGACCTCAAGTGTCATAACCATTCGCTATGATCTGCCATCGGCCCTTGTCACCCGATACATAACAGTTCAAATATTTCCATTAAAAAACTTCATTTATATAAGCTATAAAAAATAAAATATTTTATATTTGCATCAATTTATATTTGATCTAAATAAACTACCATGAAAAACAGAACACGCTATTCGATGTTCACCAGTGGAATTCTCATACTTTTAAGCTCATTATCCAAGGCACAAGAAGTATCGCTTATCGTAAAAGACAAAGATAATAAGCCATTACACCAGGCCAATATCAAGCTCAACGGAAAAAGTGTAGGTTATTCTGATCAAATGGGCCAATTTAAACTCCATAAAATACCGGCTAATAATCCCCTACTATTTCATGTTTCATACACGGGTTTTTCCCCAGTTGAAAAGAGGATCAGTTTGGATACCCTTAAGGGACCGATCCAGTTCCAGTTAAATACCACACAGACATTAGATGAGATTATTGTCACAGCAGGTCGTAGACCTGAGAGCATCTCAACGGTCCCCTCTTCTGTGTCTATTCTGACAACAAAAGAGATCGAAGCCCAAAGTCAAATCAGTACCAACCTATCCACAATTTTGGGAAACACCATTCCTGGATTGGGTACTTCAACCAATAAAGCCACAAATGCTGGGCAGACCCTGCGTGGACGTTCGGTCTTGGTTTTAATAGACGGTATTCCCCAATCCACCCCCTTAATGAATGGACAACGGGATCTACGCACCATTGACCCCAGCGTGATTGAACGCGTCGAGGTCATTAAAGGGGCTACTTCGATTTATGGAAATGGTTCTGCTGGAGGGATTATCAATTACATCACACGTACCCCATCAAAAGAATCCTCTCCTATCCAGGGGATAACAAGTTTAAGGACAACATTCAACCCCATCCATTCCGCTGGAACCATGGGCTATCGAGCTGCACAGACATTATATGGTAAGAAAGACAGATGGAACTATACAGTCAGTGGCTCAGCAGATTACATTGGCCTACAACGTGATGGCGATGGAGTTCCATTAGGTCAAACAGATGCACTTTCCAATACCTATCAATACAATGCTTTTTTAAAGGTCGGTTATAGTATTGACAAGAGTTCTGACTTAACGGCTGTCTATAATTTCTATCGGAGCAATCAGCACAATAGATATATTAGCCAAACCGGTATATATGGCCAAAAACCAACCATAGGAATAAAAGGAGATGATCCTGGCCAACCAGCAGGAACGCCCTATAATCACAATGCGATGCTTACCTATACCAAAAGTAGCCTTTTCTCCTCAACATCCTTGGTAGCATCCGCTTATTATAATACATTTCGGTCAATGAACCGCTATGTTGAAAAAGCTTCTGCATGGTATGGCCCTGGGCAGACACAGATCAATTCAGAGAAAAAAGGACTGCGCATCAATCTCAATACACCATTCCACATCATAGGATCCCCAGCGGATATCACGTATGGGCTGGATCTATTAAATGACGTTACAGACCAAAACCTTACCGATGGCAGAGTTTATATTCCGTATATGAACATGCTCAATGTCGCACCATATGCTCAACTGAAAATTGACTTTTTGGAAAACCTGATTTTCAAAGGAGGAGTCCGATATGAAAATGCAACTGTCAAGATCAAAGATTTCAACACGATTGCTACAGGGCCCAATAATGAAGGAAGCATTGCTGTAAAAGGAGGTAAAATACCCTATAAAGGGGCAACTTTCAATGCGGGCTTACGCTACAATAAATACGCTCTTTTTAACCCATTCATCAGTTTCTCACAGGGTTTTGCCATCAACGAACTTGGCCGTATTGTACGTAGAGCAACAGATAATGACCTGGATAGCCTAAAAACAGATCCTATCATTACCAATAATTATGAAGTAGGGTTTTCAAGCAATTATAGTATTTTCCAACTGTCCGCTTCTTATTATTACAGTACTTCCAAAATGGGGGTCGAACTAGTGGATATTGGTGGATATTTAATGCCACAGCGCCTGCCTGAAGATGTCTACGGTTATGAAATTGCTTTAAATGCCGACATTTGCCCTCAAATCACCATAGGAGGTACTTTTGCTTATGTAGAAGGAAAATCAAAAAAAGAAGACGGAACAAAGTCATATCTCAATGGCTCCCGGATATCTCCCATTAAAGCAACAGGCTATCTCTACTATACCCCAATTAAACCTTTGAGCTTCCAGTTATTCTGGGTGCACACCGGTTCACGTGACCGCTTCCTCCCTAATGACAAAGGCGCCTATAAAAACAGTGAAGGACCGGTTACTACAATAGATCTCTTTAACCTTAACGGAAATTATCAGATCAACAAACAATGGTCATTGGGTATGGGGATAGAAAATCTATTCAATAAAAATTACTACCCTGTAGTAAGTCAGTATCGTGCCTTAAACGAAGAATATGTAAAAGGACAGGGAATGTTGGCATCATTTAACGTTAAGTATAAGTTCTAAATGCTGAAAAAAATCATCCTTTGGTTACATAAATGGTGCGGCATTATCACAGGTATCGTGGTATTCATTTTAGGTACTACAGGCTGCATATATACTTTTCAGGATGAACTTAAATTATGGGCATATCCAGAAAAATACATGATCTCCGACACCAGTGTCACAGTAGCGCCATTACCCTTAAGTACTCTTTTATCCAATGCGCAAAACAGCCTGGGAAAAGATCAAAAAATTACACGTATAGACCTTTACCCCGCAAAGAACCGGACCTGGATTTTTCGGGCCCTGAAAACAGATGAAACAGCCTTTGGGCATTGGAATTATTACAGTTATTTCAAAAGGGTATTTATAAATCCATATACGGGCAAGGTACAACATATTGAAAATTCAAAGACTGAGTTTTTTCAATTAATGCTTCAGCTTCATCTCAATCTTTTATTAGGTAAAAAATATGGACATCCTATTGTGGGTTGGTCCACGACTCTTTTTGTCCTTATCCTTTTAAGTGGTATTATCCTGTGGTGGCCAAAGAAATGGAAAGGTAAGACCCTGCGTAGAAGCCTCTGGTTAGATACAAAAGTGAAATGGAAACGTTTAAATCACGATCTCCACAATGTGATCGGGTTTTATAGCCTGCTCGTCGGTCTGATCTTTGCCATTACAGGCCTTTTATTCACCTTTCCTACTTTTAAAAACATATATATTAACGCATTTAATGCATTTTCAAAGACTGAAAACACCGCTAAAGCAGTCCACAACGCCCCACTACCGTTACGCTATGACCACGTTCAGGATAATGCGTTAGTATATGCGATGGCACAATATCCAAGAGCTGAGATGCTTTCCATTCGATTAAAAAAAGAAAGTGACCAAGAAATCGATATTCAAGTCAGACGGTATGAAAAACGAACAGGAGTATTCCATTGGCTATATTTTGATCCAAAGACTGCTCATCTGACACATGTCAAATCTGGTGATCAATTACCATTGGGAGATAAACTTGCCACATTGAATTTTGATCTCCATACAGGATCTATTGGCGGGCTTATCACGAAAGTAATCGCCTTCATCTTTAGCCTTTTTTGTGCTTCATTACCCATAACAGGCTATATGATCTGGCTCAACAAAAGCAGAAAGAAAAAGAAGAAGAAATTATCCACAAAATGTTAATAAGTGCTGTTAATAACATCAAATTAGTTCCAAACAGTTTATCAACACAGTTACCAACATTATGTGGATAACTCTACAGGTACTTGCTCCCTACCGACCCACGCAAAATAATCATTACCTGTTCAATTAGTAAACTACCAGCAAAAACTTAACAACATTCAAATCCTCCACCCCATAAACCAAAACCTATCGGTCAAATAACGTTTCCCCCTAAAAAAACACCAATGCTCATAAAAAGTATTTTTAATATATTTCTCAACTGTTTATCTCTCCTAAAACCAAAAAATAGTAAAACCGCTATCCGTATACAAAAGTGTCCCGACAAGAACCAGGATGCAAAAAAAAGCCTGTATACCGAAGTATACAGGCTTTTATCTGAACAGCACAACACAAATAGTCATTTTAAAGATTTGGGTTGCGAACGGTTTCCTCATAAGGAATGGAAAACAAGTAATATGGACTATTTGCCGTAAAAACAGATCCATCCGGAAATTTCACCACACGATGTCCCTGACCATCCACTACTTTCGTTTTTCCATCCGCCCCAGTGATTTGTACCTGAATAGGCTTTCCATTGTCATCTACAAAAGATTTTCTGGCAACTTTTCCCTGAGTACGTATAATATCAGACAAGGCGAACCCTTCCCCCCACAGCTCTTTGCGTCTTTCTATCAGAATCTCATCAATTAACTTATTCGTATCAGCGCCCACAAATAACTTTGCTTTTCTGGCGGTACGCAATTTATTGAGTGCCGTTATGGCCTTTTCCCTGTCACCAGCACGCGCATAGCCTTCAGCTTCAATCAAAATCATCTCTGAAGCCCGCATATAGACAATATCACCAATCAAATTCTGTTTGAACTTAAACTTTTTATAACGTAAAAATCCTTCCCGACCCGGAAGATTGTCCCATTCAAATAAAGAATAACGAACATCACTGCTATCAAATAAGTTTTTAAAGTATGGATCGGCCATAAAACTATAATAATATGAGCCTGCAGACGACACATCCAAATAGTGAAACGTATAACTGGCAACATTTTGCTCATTGGTTTGCTTATGTCCCCATATCCACTCCGAGTTTCCAAGGTCATTAAATCCATTTTGATAATCAGACGCGCTCATCAGCTCATATTCGTTCCCAGCTTTTTCCGCATATTCAGCCGCCAATCTCCACTCACCAACCTGCAGATAGGTCCGTGCAAGCAACCCATATACCACATGGATATTGATCTCATATTTCTCCATTCTGGATGCATTGACCAACAACACCTCACTATCTTTTAGATCTTTCAATATCAGCTCATACACCTCCGCCTGAGTTGCCTTTGGCTTCCCTTCTGTCTGTAATGTACTTGGTTCAGTATAAATCGGGGCCACTTTTGCATTTTTGTCTTTTAAATAACTAAACTGATAAAAAGACGCTAAATTCAAATAAGCAAATGCACGGAGAACTTTTGCCCGCCCTTTCAGTACATTTTTATCTTCATCCGATCCGGCAGCACCATCAACCTTTGTGATCACATTATTGGCATTATCGATCACTTTATACAACATGATCCAAAAAGAATTCACCCGATTGGAGCGATTATTGGTCAGCTCAGTGAAAGCATAAGCATCACGGTAACCATATTTTGTTGTCACAGCAACATCATTTCCCATCGCGTCACTTGTACGCATAATGGCTGTATATCCTGGGTTGGCATAGGTAAAATATGTATCATTTAGATACCCCCATGTTCCATTGATAACAGTAGCAACATTATCCGTATTTTTGTAGATCTCTTCCTCAGGTACTGATGTAGTGGGATCCGTTTCCAGCATATCTTTGCACGATGTATTCGCCAATGAAAGCGCCAATACGATGTAGGCAATTTTAAATTTCATGATTTTCATTTAATTTTTCAGATTAACAACATACTATTAAAAAACAAGCTGAACACCTCCAGAAATAGTGCGCATGGCAGGATAACGGAAATAAGTAGCCCCATTGACTGTTTGTTCCGGGTCCATACCCTGATGCCCGTAGAACGTTAACAGATTTTCAGCGGTAGCAAAAACACGCAACCTTTCTATACCAATTCGTTTGATCATATCAGTGGGCAGGCTATACCCCAAGCTAACATTTTTTAAACGCGCATAAGTTCCACTATACAAAAAACGAGTGGATGACGATGTCCAAGTCAGATTATCTGTTGTTAATTTAGGCACTTCCGTCTGTGTATTTTCCGGTGTCCAGCGATTCAGGATTTCTTTCGACCAAGCTCTGCCCGGGTTATTGCCATTATGCATTAATTGTGTATAATCATTATCCAATATTTTTCCACCTAAACTAAAACTTAGCAATGCAGACAAATCAAAATTTTTATACGTAAAGCTATTTTGGATTCCACCTACAAGATCCGGAAGTGATGTACCAGCAATAAAATTTCCAGCCTTTCCATATTCAGAGGTTTTTTCCCCTGTTTTGTTACCATCTTTGTCAGCTACATACCATTGTGGCAACCCATTTTCCGGATTGACCCCAGCCCATTCAGGCAAATAGAAATCATAGATGCTCCCACCTACGCGCAAAAGCTTATTGCCTGTAACAATTGGCCTGTCATCTTTTGGCAACGAAGTAATCTTGTTATTATAATGGGAAAGATTCAGATCCAGATTCCATTTAAAATTTTCATTGCGCACAGGAATCGTACGAATATCCAGATCAATACCTGTATTTTTCAATGATCCTATATTTGCATCATATCCTGTATATCCTGTAGAATAAGCCATTGGCATGGTGAACAACAGATCTTTACTCCTCCGGTTAAAATACTCTACGCTTAAAGATACCCGATTTTGAAATGCAGACACATCAATACCCACATTCAGGTTGAGGTTGGATTCCCATTTCAGATCAGGAGTTGCTAGCCTACCCGTATATGTCCCCCCTTTACCCAGACTGTTGGCAATAGTATAAAGTCCTTTATAAGCATAATAAACACCTAGATTATCATTCCCTTGTCCACCATAACTCGCCCTAAGTGTCAGCTGATCAATACTATTCAGATCCTTTAAGAAATCCTCCTGCTTCATTTTCCAGGATCCGCCAACAGACCAAAATGTTCCCCAGCGGGTATCCGGTGCAAAACGGGAAGAGCCATCTGTACGCAAAGAAGTTGAAAAATAATACCGATTATCGTAGTTATACTCTGCTCTACCCAAAAAACTCAACAGTCTATAATCAACGCTAGACCCTGTAAAATTATTTAACTGAGAGGCCGCTACCGGTTCATAAAATCCCGGTAATACAAATTGTTGGCGGCTCCCTTCAATGTTACTGCTGTTAAAGTCATAATATTCTTGTCCTGCCAACACGTTGAGGTGATGCAAACCAAATTGTTTTTCATAGGACAATATATTATTCCAGGTCTGCGCAACGGTTCGTACATTCGACCGGAAGACATACCCTCCAGTATTTATGCCATCTCCTAGCAGTGGATTAGTGTAATCGTGCGTGTTCCCATTGGTATAGTCTACACTATACGTAGATTTAAATTTCAGATTCTTGGTTATCAAAGCTTCCAGGTACGCTCTGGCCGACAGGTTCTCTCTACGGATATCATTTTTATCCAATGGCAATGTCGCAGCAAGATTATTACGTGGTGTTGCCCCACTTGGACGATACTCTCCAAAATCGTAAACTTTATTTCCATTGGCATCCAATACATAGGATCCATCTGCATTACGCTCATAATACGGATAAAAAGATGGTACTAAACGGGCAAAATTAATAATATTGGCTGTATTGCTATCTTCCGACTGCGGATACTTCTGCTGTGTACTGCTGCCGCCAATATTGACACCTGCATTTAACCAGGACTTGACTTTACTATCAATATTAGCCCGTAGATTATAGCGTTTAAATCCAGATGCGATAGCTATTCCCTGATCGTTGAGATAGCCACCCGAGATATAGTATGTATTCTTCGCACTTCCACCACTAAAGCTCAAATCCCCCTGTGTACGCACACCAGTACGCTGCAGTACATCTGTCCACGGATCATCCCATAAGGTCTTTGCTCCTGCAGCAAGCTTACCATCTGCACCTACTGGTTGTGGAAATTGTTCACCATAAGGGTTTATATTTAGATCTGTCAATAATGAACGGCTTGCATCTGCAGCCGCCTGAGCGGAAGTTAGTCCATTTGATAACCCTTTATTCCTGAGCGCCTCCCAATACAATTGAAAGTATTCATCTGTGGAAACTTGGTCATAATCATGAACAGCTCTACTCGAATAACCTTGCGTAAAATTAAGGTTGATCTTTGTATTATCGGAGTTGACACCGGATTTAGTCGTGATGATGATAACACCGTTCGCTCCTCTGGACCCATATAGCGCACTGGAGGCAGCATCTTTTAAAACAGAAATGGACTGTATATCATTTGGATTTATCGAGTTGATATCCCCAGCATACGGATTGCCATCCAGCACGATCAAAGGTGCACTTGACGCATTGATTGATCCAATCCCACGAATACGGATAGCAGCCTCCGTACCAGGCTGGCCAGAAGAAGCAACAGATTGCAGTCCCGGAACCTGGCCTTCAAGCGCTTTCGTAATATTGGAGACCTGCCTGTTCTCAATCGCTTTGCTGCTGACGGTACTGACAGAACCTGTGATATTTGTTCGTTTGGCCGTACCATAAGCAACAACCACAACTTCTTCCAGATCTGTTGTCGAAGGCTTCAATGATAAATTGATACTTGCTCCCGTAGCCCTAACTTGTTGAGATTCATAACCAACAAAAGAAAATTCTAGAAAAGGAGCTTCATTATTGGTTACATTGACAACAAATTCACCTTTCGCATTGGTTAAAGTGCTTTGATTTTGATCTGAAACCCGTACACTTACCCCCGGCAGAGCCTGCCCTGTACTGGCATCAGTGACTTTTCCCTGGATAGAACGCTGTTGTGCATAGAGCTGATTCACTGAAGTAGCAGACAAAGCTATCGCTACCAAAGGAATGTATTTTAGTGTTGCATGCATATTAAGGATATTTTAATACGTTAGTTAAGTTTTATTAAAAATATAAAAAATAAGTTAAGTGTAATTAATCAAATGTAAAAGCACACCTGTTTTTATCAACTCAATAAAGACTACTTATTCAATAGATTTTATTGAATCGCAAATATATAACAAACTATACTAAATTGCTAGATTTTTTTACAATAAAAATTAAATATCTTAAAATCAGTAGATTAAACAAAAACAAAACAAGCAAATAATTGATAGTTAGCAAACTAACTATAATTAATAATCTTACAGTACCTTAGGTTAGAGCTCCCCCATTTATAACACATGCTCCTCTATATTGTCACCGAAAGACGACATATGCTCACTTCGCATTAAAATAATTTGATCAATCAATGGAGTTTAGCAATAAATTTCAGACTTTTGCATCCACAAAAAATAACACTGTGTCAAAAGCTAAATTTCTAAAGCTTGCAAAAAGAATCTCTATCGGTCTGGCAAGTTTCACAACACTACTCATTTTCTGCGTTTTATCCATTCCTTACATTTTTGAAAACGAAGTGAATACAAAAGTTAAGTCTCTGGTCAACGAACATATCAGCGGAGAGTTGAACTATAAAAAGGTACGGTTGACATTTTTTGACCAATTTCCACTTTTGACCGCATCCATGGACCAAGTATTGCTCAAAGGCTCAGCTCCATTTAAAAATGATACTTTGCTCGCTGCCCAGCAGGTAAGTTTTGGCATTGACCTCATTAGTTTACTCAAGTCCAAGATCGTAATTGACAAATTTATCGTCAGCCAGGGATGCGTGAATATCTTAGTGGATCCCCTGGGTAACAGCAATTACAATATCTATAAGTCCTCACCTAGCGACACTTCAAGGACCACAGACCATTCAGCAGGCAGTGCACTGGCATTCAAGCTGATCAAATTTGAAAAAACCAATCTGCATTACGAAGATCAATCCATTCCCCTATGGTTTGAAGCCAAGGACCTGGACTATGAGGGCAAAGGCGATCTCATGTCAAATATCTTTGACTTAAATACACGGGCCAAGATTGCTTCATTTTCTTTCTCGTTTGACAATGAGCTTTATGTCGATAAAAAGACAATAGACGCAACACTATTGACGCGCATTAATACTAACAAGCTGTCCTTCCTATTCGAGCGGAACGACATCAAAGTCAATCAGCTACCGGTACGTTTTCGAGGATTGCTGTCTTTTATTTCCCATGGCTATCACTTAGACTTCAAGTTAAAATCACAGGAAAGCACATTAAGTGAATTACTTTCCCTAGTTCCCAATAGCTACGCCTCCTGGATAAAGGATCTGTCGGTCCAGGGTACCTCTGAAGTATTTGTCAACTTAGTCGGTGATTATATCATCGACAATAATGAAATGCCTAATTTGTCCCTTGGCCTGACCATCAACAATGGCTACCTTTTCCATAAGCAGTCCAGCAACCCATTGACAGATTGGAATGCAAAGTTAAGAATAGATCTTCCCGGCTTAAATCCAGACTCCCTGAGGATTAACCTCCGGCAGTTTGACTTCAAGGTCGCCTCCGGATACTTCAACGCAAAAGGGGAAATAGCTGGTATCACACCGGTCACCGTACATGCCAATATGAAGAGCAGTCTTGATCTGGACATGCTTTACGCTTCCTTGCAGTTCCCCGGATTCTCTTTTGGTGGCACATGGAACCTCGATGCCCAGATCCACGGAATTTATGCCAAAGCTATCCGCAAAGTAGGCCTTCAAAAACGCGAACAGGAATATATTGCTTCGATCCCGACCTTTGTGATCAAAAACACACTCACAAATGGCCATTTTAAATTGGCAGACCTCCCCCAAGGACTCGACAAAATCGCCTACAACCTCGAAGCAAAAGATCCTGACGGTCAAATGAAAAGTGCAGTGGTTTCCATTCAGGATATCTCCATCCAGGCGCTCAATAATTATATAAAAGGTTATATTTCTATCACAGATTTTAATAAAATTGCAGTACATTCCGATCTTAAAGCCCTATTCAACTTGGCCGATATCAAAAGCTTCTATCCCATTAAGCAGGTCGAATTAGCCGGTCTGGTAAATGCCAACCTAACCGCCAAAGGTTATGTGGACCTTAAACGGAATATCTTCCCGGAGACCAATGCGTCCTTTGCGATTAAAAATGGACTGATCAAATCGCAGGATTATCCCATTCCAATGGAAAATATTCACGTTGAAGCATTTGTCAATAGCGAAAAAGGCTCACTCAATGACTTAAGGATTAAAATTCTACCTGTCTCATTTACATTTGCCGGCGAGCCTTTTTTCTTGAATGCAGACCTAAGAAACTTCAATGACATCAACTACAAAATCCAATCCAAGGGCAAGCTTAATCTTGGCCCTATTTATAAACTTTTTGCACTGGAAGGCACCAATATTGATGGTTTTATCCATACAGATCTCAACCTCAAGGGACTCCAGAGCGATGCCACCAATGGTCATTATAGCCGGTTACACAATACCGGCCGCCTTGAAATAGGCAATATTCAGGTTCAAACCGATTTGCTCCCTCAACCGATCGCCATCAAAAGTGGTAAATTCAGCTTCCATCAGGAAAAAATGAACTTCGATAAGTTTTTGATCCGTTATGCACGTAATGAGATCTCCATGACGGGCCACCTGAACAATGTCATCAATTACATGACCAGCAGCAATGCTGCCCTAAAAGGTCTATTTACCCTCAACAGCAAAAAGATAAATATCGAAGATTTCATGGTTTTTGGCAATAATTCATCCACGACAGCACCTACAGCATTAGAAAGTGGCGTTGTCTTGTTACCAATGAATCTTGATGTACAGGTATTGGGACAGGCCAACGACATCTTCTATAATAAGATGAACATCAAACATTTTAATGGCGATCTGCAACTTAAAAATGGCACATTGCTCCTCAGTAATACCCGATTTGATTTAGCTGGATTAAAAGTGGATATGAAGGGCAATTACCATCCATTGAATCCGCGAAGGGCTACTTTTGATTACGCAGTAAAAGCAGACAGCTTTGATATTCAGCGCGCCTATAAAGAGATTCCAATGTTCAGGGATATGGTCAGCTCTGCTAAAAATGCCTATGGACTTGTCTCATTAGATTATAAGCTGAGTGGCTTATTGGATGGTAATATGCAGCCTATCATGCCATCCATCGTCGGAGAAGGAACATTGACATTGGACCAGATCAAGTTTCGTGGATTTAAACTTCTGAATGGCATCAGCCAATCCACTTCAAAAGAAAAATTGAAGGATGGAGAAGTAAAAAAAGTAGCTATTAAGTCCCATATCAAAGATAATGTCATGACCATTGAACGGACCAAAATGAAAATGATGGGCTTCAGACCAAGATTTGAAGGTCAGATCAGACTCGATGGACATATGAATCTAGGTTTCAGGCTCGGTCTGCCTCCTTTTGGAATCTTTGGTATACCGATGCGTATTACCGGCACTGCTGACAATTTCAACCTGAAGATGGGAAAATACAAAGAAGAAGACCTCGATACAGAGATGGATGATGAGGATTGCAAGACATACAATGAAGCTCAAAAAAGAGCCGAATCCGCTAAAATCGACGCAAAAAAACAATAACATCGTCCACCGATTGGAAAGATAATGATAATACAAATTTAACATCCAGATCATCTATATAAAAACTGAATCATTTAGTTTCGTCAATAACATGAGAACTATTTGCAATTAGGATTGTATACTATTACAACAAAGCGATACAACATGATTCAGAAACAAACCCTTGGACTTATCTTGATTTTGGCCGCTATGAGTGGCGGATGTAAAAAAAATGAACTTGCAACGACGGGAACTGCGGTTGAAGACAGCACTGATCCCAAGTTAAAAGCGGCTACAGCTGCAGCCAGTGTCAGTGTCAACAGCTATGTCAACACCTCTTCCTATATCAATTCAGGCTTCAGTTTTTTAAACCCAGCGCAAGTCAACAAAAATCGCCAGGCCATTGGCGGCAGTGCATATACACAAGTCTATGGATTCAACATCCCCGAGGAAAACAGAGTTCGGGGCATCCGTTGGAATACCGATGATGAAACTACAGCAATCTGGCGCCCCCAAGGTATTACAGGTTTCACAAAAGATGGCGTACGCTACCTTCTGGTCAGCTGGTATGCACGTAATGGTGCTGAACATAAAGGATCTCGCATCACCCTGATAGATATCAGTCCAAGTTCCAGTACTTACCTTACTTATAGACATATATTATTGGTACAGGCAGATATACCGACCAGCCCAACGGGCTATACCCAATATGGGTCCTACGCACCATTAAAAGTACACGCAGGAGGTATCGCTTATTTCAAAGGAAAGGTCTATCTGAGCAGTACCAGTCTAGGCGTTCGTGTATTTGACCTCGACAAGATCATTGAAGTGAGCACTGGGGACAATACCTCCTCAAAATGTGGCAAAGACGCAAATGGGAATCTATTTGCCTTCAATTATCGATATATATTGCCTCAGGTCGGTTATCAAAAAATCAACAATGCCAGTCCATTTTCCACGATACAGATCAACGATGAAGGCACACAATTCTGGACCGGCCAATACTATGCCGGTAGTGCAGATCCGTCTATTGTACCCAAGATTTTTGGTTTTCCGATTGATACAGAAGGCAAGCTACAGAACGCAGGGATCGTTACTGTCACACCCAAAAACAGCCTTTTTGCAGACAATCATGCACACGGTATCCAGGGTGTGTTCCGAAAAGGAAACAGAACATGGCTTTCTTGTACAGGATCACCAAGTGACTCCTACGGATCCAGTGCACGATTGGCAAGATATACCGATGGGGCCGACAATACCGTACGCTACCGTTGGCCATATGGAGCCGAATCGCTATACCATGAAGCTAAATATGGCTATCTATGGAGTCTGACTGAATTTGAGCCCAACGCCGGTGCAAAAAATGGCAGCCAGGTCAATCGTTGCATATTTGCGGTCGATTTCTCCAAATATGAATAGTCACCTTAAAAGATACTAACTCTTTTAAACGCTTATGAAAGATGAGCTTAAATCAGCTCATCTTTCATAAGTTGCTCAAACACATGCAGTACGCCAACCACCTGAACCTCTTCACCTAAATATTCTTCATAGGAAAAATACTGAACAGCTCCGATTTCATTACTCGGCATGATATGCTCTGTGAGTGGATACAGGAAGCATTCCTGTTCCATGATTACTTCGGGCACCAAGCCATAGGCTGGGGCAGTGATATGGCAATAATACGTGATTTTTTCAGGATCAAGATCAATAGTCAATTCTTCCAGAATCTCTCTTCGAAGGGACTGCAAGGCATCCTCACCCGAATCGATCTTTCCGCCGGGCAGGTACCATGCCCTCCTATTGTTGCTGTAAGCAAGCAATAACTTATTCTCTTTTACACTGATCAAGCCCGCAGTAGGTAAATATTTTCGCATCATAAAACGGTGTAAGTTGCTACATCATAAACTCGTGCGGTGAAATTACCTCTTTTTATACATTTATCAAAGCTATCAAATCCACAATTTCCCGTCTCCCCATGGTTTCAACAAATGAATCATATAACTGCTTTGACCATCCTTAATTCAGCCGGCAAATCTCAATCTGTAAGAAACGATTTGTTCACATGATCATAAATCAAGGTACCAGAAAATCCGCTAAGAAAAACACATAAAAAGCTAGACCGTTCTCAGGTTTAGAAAAATACAAATAGATTAAAATTTCGAAAAAACAAACCTAAGCAACATATAATTTTGCTACTCAAAGACCAATTAAAAGAATAGTATAGCTTACTTGTTAAAAACAGTTAAGAATAGTAATAAAACGTAATTATTTTGTCAAAAACCAAGTTTATTACCGCTGACTTGCACAAATTAACCGTAGTTTTACGGCGCAAAATTCAATCCTGCCCGAGTTCGCTCAGTACAGGCCTGAAAAAAGAGAGATAGAGTACATTATTTTATGACTGAAAGAATACCGAGCAGACCGTATGCTGCCATCACTGCAATTGGTGGATATATTCCACCGAACAAAAGATCCAATACCGATTTAGAGCAGTTTTGTGACACATCCGATGAGTGGATTATCAAACGTACCGGAATTAAAGAACGACGGATTTTAGAAGATAATCTGGCAACCTCAGACATGGCGGTCAAAGCAATCCATGATTTAGCCAAACAATATAATAAAAACCTTCACGATGTGGATGCCCTTATCGTGGCCACATCGACACCAGATATGCCGATGCCGGCAACAGCAAATATTATTCTAGAAAAATTAGGATTGGCCAATGTATGGGCATTCGATGTCAATGCAGCTTGTTCAGGATTTTTATATGCTTTGGATATGGCTTCATCCCTGGTCGAAACAGGGCGCTATAAAAATGTGCTGGTTGTTGGCGCAGACAATATTAGCACCTATGTAGACCTAAAGGACCGATCCACGAATATTCTTTTTGGCGATGGTGCCGGTGTCATATGGCTTGAACCTTCACTTGAAGGTGGTATCATGGACGCTTACCTCTGTAGTAATGGTGCTGGCCGTGAGTTCCTCAAAATTGAGGCTGGAGGCTCACTCTATCCTATCAATAGCAACCTGCCCGTCAATGATAACCGCTTTCTCAAGCAGGATGGAAAAACCGTATTCAAACATGCTGTTCAGTCAATGAGTGATGCCTGCAATACAATCTTACAGCGCAACAATTTGCAGATTGAAGATATCAATTGGTTAATTCCACATCAGGCCAATCAGCGCATTATAGATGCCGTCGGCCGTAGTCTCAACATTCCGGAAGATAGAGCCTTGAGCAATATCGAATATCTGGGAAATACCATTGCTGCAACAATACCACTTTGTATCTGGCAGAATATCAAAAAATTGAATACAGGAGATCTCGTAATGCTGACAGCCTTTGGAGCGGGCTTCTCCTGGGGTGCCAGTATTTTTAAATGGATGATCTAACTAATTTTGGGCTATTGCCCTTTTTTAATGAATGCAAAAAGGCATCCCAGTGTATGGGATGCCTTTTTTTGTATAGTCAGATCTATCTAATAATTTAGTGACAGGCCTACACCAAATCCCATATCACTATCGTAGTGAGTTCTGAAGGCCATATTTTTTGTTAGCACATAATTCAGTCCGGCCATATATTCCAGATCCGAGTTGACCATAAAGTCACCCCGTACCCGCCGAGAGATCGGGATATCCTCACGCATCAGCTGCAATCTTACGATACCATCATGATATACTTCCGCCTGAAAATTCACCAACATTGGCAATGTGTACATAAAACCTAGACTCAAAGCTTTCCTACTGTCTTTCTTATTTGTCTGTCCAAAAATATTCTTTTCATGCTCATCCGACCCCATTTTTCGGTAACGGTAATCAAAGCCAACAAAAGGCATAAACCATTGCATCTTCCCTATAAATGTACCCAGATGCGTTTCCACCTCATAGCCATGCATCGCGTTATACCCCAATCTCCATTCGGTACCCAATTGCCATCTCGCATTTTGAAACATGGCCTGTCCATCATTTCCATTCGTTGCAAAATCATTCTGTGCCATAAAATGGATCATATTACTCTCCCGTTGGAGGGCTTTGTACGCTTTAGCCTTATCCGGAAGATAAGGATTTTGATAATCGCCAACAGCGAATACACGGTTCATCCCGGCCATCATATGATACAAGATGTGACAGTGAAAAAACCAGTCGCCTTCCTCATTTGCCAAGAATTCAATAGTATCCGTTTCCATTGGCATAATGTCAAGAACATTTTTCAATGGAGCTTTCGCTCCTTTGCCATTCAGCACCCTAAAGTCAAAACCATGCAAATGGATCGGATGCCGCATCATTGAATTGTTGTAAAGCGTGATACGCAGAACTTCTCCTTTTTTGACCGGAATCTTGTCCGTTTCCGAGAGGATCTTATTGTCCATACTCCATACATAACGGTTCATATTTCCGGTCAGTACAAATTTAAGATCACGCACAGGAGCATCTTTAGGTAATGCTGTACTGTGCGGCGATTCCAGCATCGCATAATTTAAAGTAACAATGTCAGCCAGCGCATTTGCATTATAACGACCAGGGTCCTCTTTCTGCTTCATCTCTCCGTGGTTCATCCCCTTGTGGTCCATGTCCTGATCTACTTTCTTTTTTCCATCTCCTGTGATCTCCGGGTACATCACGACATTCATATCCATTTGATTGAGGCTCATTTTCATCCCCATATCGTTCAGGTCGCCGTTCATTTTCATCATATCGTTCATCATTTTCATCCCCTCGAAATATTTTAGTCGGGGAAGAGGTGAAATAAGCTGTTTAATTCCATGACCGATAAAATAACTGGCAGACTGGGTCCGATCTTCTGTCGTCGCCATAAATTCATAAGCTGTGTTCTCATTCGGGATCGTGACAACAACGTCATAGGTTTCTGACACTGAAATCAAAAGCCGGTCAACTTCTACGGGTTCCACATCATTTCCGTCATTGGCCACAACGGTAATCTTTCCACCAGCATAACGCAACCAGAAATAGGAAGATGCTCCCCCGTTTGAAATCCGCAGCCTAACCTTATCCCCTGCCTTTAACGAACGACCATCAACTACCTCCAAATCAGTGGAATGCGCACCATTCATCAACACTTTATCATAGTACACGTCGCTCACATCCATCGCAAGCTGGCGTTTCCACTCATTGGTAACTTTTGTTTTAAATTTCCCTTCTTTGATCGCTTCCACATACGATTGCGTGGCTCCCTTTTTAATCGCCGACCAATCATTTGCTGTGTGCAGCATACGCTGGATATTATCGGGATTATAATTTGTCCATTCACTCAATATGATCGGGACCGTCGGAAGATCATCTATCCCCTTTCTAAACGTCGTATCATCAAGGCGTTTCTTCATCACAAAACTGCCGTACATCCCGATTTGTTCCTGCAGGCCCGAATGTGAATGGTACCAGTGTGTTCCATGTTGGATAATGGGAAAACGATACGTATACGTTGATTTTGGTTTGATAGGTTCCTGTGTCAGATGGGGTACACCATCTTCTTTATTGGGCAGAAACACACCATGCCAATGTAAAGAAGTACTTTCATCCAACTCATTATGGACCACAATCTCAGCAGTGTCCCCTTGTGTAAAGGTCAAAGTAGGCATTGGTATCTGCCCATTAACAGCGATAGCACGTTTGGCTTTACCCGCATAATTTACCACCGTATCCCTGACATAGAGATCATGCCGCACTACTTTCTGTGCAAAAACAGCCATATTTGCCATCAAAAAAAGTACAACAGTTATTATTTTTTTGCTCATTTTATTCTTATTGCTTAATTCGTATTTTGCTGTTCCTTCATCCAGCCGCATGCTTCTTTCATCCAGCACCAGGGCGATCCCCGCACAGTGCTATTTTTTTATGGTGGATAAATGCAATTCCGGATAAATTTATCAACAAAGTCACGATGGAATAGTTCATCGCCTCTTAATTAATTGTTTCGACGGTACTTCCACAGCTGAGCATTTTTGCACCAAAAAACGGGTTCTTAACCCCATTTTCCTTACTCAGCCAATGCCCACCCTTACCATCATTAAACATCGGACAATGTTGGTAATAAACCTGGGTTTCCAGCTTGGCTACTTTAACCAGTGCATAGATGTTGTTCGAAAGAGAAGCAAAGGAAAGACGTTGCCCAGCAATATCCTTTGCTTTTGTCATGTCCGCTGCATCTTTACGCAAATTATTCATCACCTTCATCCAGACGGTATGCTCCGCAGATGACAATTTATTCATATCCACAGCCTGAATAGCATCCAGCAATTTTTGGGCACTTGCGGCCGATGTTTTAGCATCATCCTTCACCAAAGCGTCTTTTACCACAAAATACCGACTGGTCACAAGCGCAAGTTGTGTACCATGCTCTGAAGAATTATTTGTCGTGGAATGCGTTTCATGTTCATGATGCTGATGCTCCGATACAGGCTTCAGCGTTCGCACATACTGGCTTTCTTTGGCTAATTTAGCATAAGCATCATCGGGGGCCAGAAATTTTTCACTGTCGAATCCTGCAAGAGCAATACGTTTGAGTACTTCATCAGCGCTCGTTTTTGTCGCATCATAAGTAATCGTTGCCATCTTCGTATCCCCGTTCCAGTCAACTTTAGCCAGCCTTCCTCCGCTCCCCGCTTTTTCAATCATCTGTTCACTTGCTGTATTTCCGAATACCTTCATCGTTGATGTCTGTGCATGTTTGATTTGTGCATAACTGTTTACATTGGATAGCAATATCATGATAGCCATCCCTATGATCGAATTTGATTTCATTTTGATTCTAATTTATAATGTAAGTAAAATAAGATGAAATCCCTGTTTAAATACCCCAAATAGTAAAAGAACGCATGACGGATCAGACGCGTACCAACAAGGGATTTCAACCAATAAGTTTAAGATTTTTGGATCCGGAATCCGATCCAATAAGACACAGCATGGGCTGCCATCGTGCTTTTAGATTATTTTGGGAGGCTGCCAGATCGAAAAATATCCTTGAGTATAGATCGGCTGTCTATACCCTGCATAGTGTTGAATGGCATCTGCATCTAAAAGTGAAAAAGCATCCTCTTCTACAGGAGATACCAGGAGATTATATTGCAGTGAACTGCGACAGGATTTTTCCGCACATTTCTTTTCGCAGCTATCAGCATTGTCCCCAGACTGTTCATCAGTATGTTTATCATCTGCGCAACAGCTTCCCTGTCCGGCATCCTCAGCCTCCATATTCTTTTCCAAACAGCAAGCATGCTCAGCAGCTTCCTCCTGTTTTAGTTCTTCAGCGGCCGCATGACAGGCAAAGACCCGACCTGGGACTAATAGGAGCCCCAACATACAGATTAACAACACAATGTTGACTTTTGCCCGCATAAGGATTAAATTAAAGTATATACAAACCTTTTCTACATGCAAGTGTAATATCTGTAAAAATAGCGGTCTGTGCTTTTATCAGTGTAAAGATCGTTACTATTTCTTAAATTATACTTATAATATTTCCAGTTTCTTTTGTAAGATTTTTCATGGCATCAGCCATTTCATTACTTTTCTTGCTCTTTGATCCACTTGAGCATCAATAAACAGCCCGGCGCATAGACAGCACCATGATCAAAGCCCTGCAATTCATACAATGACGTTTTTGGGTGCCCCACTTGTTTGAGTATAGCCGCCAGATGCGCATTCTCTTCATACCTTGCTGGCAGCTCCAGCTTCGCATCGCCAGTGATCAGGACAATAGCTGGGGCATCCTTTCGTGCAAATGAGATTGGTGCAAATTGATCGATCTGCGGGATCACCATCGACTGCCCGCGCTCCTTTTTAATAGTATAATGTGTATTTGTCTGACCACTGATAGGTGCCAACCCTTTAATTTTATTGGCATCGACGCCATATCGCTGTAGATAACTCGAATCGAGCCCCACCATTAAAGCCAAATACCCACCGGCGGAATGCCCAGAAACATAAATTTTTGCCGGATCACCACCATAAGAAGCAATATTGGCAAAGGTCCAGGCCACTGCTTCAGCCGCATCATCGATATAACTGGGGGCTTTCCCCTTTGGGCTTAAGCGATAGTTGACTGCAACGACAGCAACACCCTTATCCTTCAGTTCTAGTGGAATAAACTTATTTCCTTCTTCCAACCCGCCACCATGGAACCATACAATAGTAGAAAAACCTTTTCGATCGGCTGGGACGTAGAGATCCAGCTTACAACGTTCTTTTTTGTAGGCATCAGTATCCGTATTTTTACAGTAACTGATATTTTCTAGTGTTCGGTATTTTTGCGCAAAGATTGTACCCTGCGAAATCAATAAAAAAAATAGAACAAGCAGTCTTGAGAGCATAAAAAATGAGTTTACATATTCAGCCTCATAAAGTTAGTAAAAACTATGCTAATACGGGGCACCGATCCCTAAAATTAATTGATGTGACCATATGCTCATCATTTTGATCAGCCTGTTCAGATCATTTCTGTTGAAATTTCGATAATTATCACTTCAGGATATAACAAAACCCGTAATTTCCTGTTTATTATTTTAGAAACTGTTATTACTTAATCTATAAAACTGATCAATAGCATATGGAACAGATAAAAATTCAAGCCAATATCAATGTACGAGTAGAAACCATCTGGAATGCGTACACCTCCGCAGAAGATATTATGCAGTGGAATCAAGCCTCTGATGATTGGCACTGTACAAGTTCAATCAATGACCTCCGAGTAGGTGGAAAATTCAAAAATCGCATGGAGGCGAAAGATGGATCTGCCGGTTTTGATTTTGAAGGAACCTATACCGCTCTCGACCCCTTTAAAAAAATCGCTTATGTCATGTCTGATGGCCGCCATGTGGAAATTCATTTCGATACAAAAAAAAACACCACCGATGTCAACGTAGTTTTTGACGCTGAATCCGAAAACCCCATTGATTTACAACGCAATGGCTGGCAGGCCATACTGGACAATTTTAAATCTTATGTTGAAAGAACATACGGCAACCCGGCCTATGGTCAGACACATTAAAATGTGTGGATATTATTTTAAATACATTACGGTTGCCAGCCATACTGCGATCCAGAACGATTTAAATAGGTAATATGCTTGGATTACTAGGTACATTAGCTATCTTTAACCAAGATTACGTAACATGCGTATGACCTTCGGATATAAAGTCCAATGAAAAGCGATAAAGACATAACATATGACAATAATTAACAATTATGAAGAGTACAAAGCCTTTGAAGGCAAGTCATTAGGAGAGTCCCAATGGCACACCATTGATCAAAAACAGATCAATCAATTTGCTGACGCAACTCTTGATCATCAATGGATCCATCTCGATAGTGAAAAAGCAAAAACGGATAGCCCCTTCAAGACAACGATTGCACATGGCTACCTGACCCTGTCGCTTATTCCCTATTTATGGAAACAAATAGCCGAAGTGAGAAATGTAAAGATGGAAATCAATTATGGCATTGAAAACTTACGTTTTGCTCAGCCGGTTCTTGTTGACAATGAAGTGCAGTTACATACGCATGTAAAATCTGTGGTCAACCTCCGGGGTGTGATCAAAGTAACGATTGAAGCTACCTTAAAAATCAAGGATACCGCAAAACCAGCCTATGTTGGTGACGTCATTTTCTTATACCATTTCAATTAGCCTTCATGCCTATCCAATATTCGATATGCAAGATGATTTAAACATAAAAGAAATAACAGATCATAAGGATTTTCCTTATGATCTGTTGCTTTTGGCCGATGAGACTGTGGCCGCAATCAACAACTATATTTTCAATTCAAAGGTCTATACAGTACTGGATCAGCAGCAGCCCATTGCTGTATTTTGTTTATACCCACACGATACCCAAACCCTGGAGATTAAGAATATCGCCGTTTCCGTCCCCCATCAAAACAAGGGGCTTGGAAGCCGCATCTTGCATTATATCCAAAAAAACTATGCGAAATCCTATGCGAACCTGATTGTCGGTACTGCCGACTGCGGTATCCATCAAATCCGATTCTATGAGCGTAATGGCTTTGTCCCCTATGGTATTCGGAAGAATTTTTTTATTGACAACTATGATCAGCCCATCTACGAAAACGGCCAGCGCTTAAAAGATATGGTCCTGTTAAAATATCAGTCTTCAGGATCTTGATGAAACTCTTCAGCTGAAGAGTACAGCATGCTAACGAATAGGTATCTCCCATTTCCTTTTGCTGACCGTTTAAAAACAAAAATAAATATACACTAGGACCGGGATTGACAGGCATAGCCACAGTACTATACCTTGTAATATCGCCTTGAGACCGACAGACAATAGGACATCCCTCGACATACTTGCTCCGATCAGAAACAACGTTAATGTAAGTCCGATCTTGGATATCGCCACCATATACGTCTCAATGGATTGGAACCAGGGAACATAACTGTTCAAGATAATGACCAGTATAAATAATGCGATAAAATAAGGAAATTTGACTTTCGTTCCGTTCGATTTAAACGCCAGGCTGCTCAAAAACGAAATTGGAATAATCCATAATGCCCGTGTCAATTTGACCGTTGTTGCAACTTCCAGTGCCTCACTGCCGTATTTGCTTGCCGCGCCGACGACAGAACTGGTATCATGTATTGCTACGGCACACCACAATCCAAACTGGGTTTGTGAGAGATCCAGGATACGGCCTACCGTAGGAAATACGAACAATGCCAGGGCATTCAATAAAAATACGGTTCCCAAAACCATACTGATCTGCTTTTCGTTTGCCTTTATTGCCGGTGCAACTGCCGCAATAGCACTTCCGCCACAGATTGCTGTTCCCACGGCAATCAAATAGGCTGTTCCCCTTTCTAACTTGAATAAGTTGCCCAATACATGTCCCAGAGACAAAGTGCCCAACATCACCAACAGGGTCAAGAAAAATCCCTGCTTCCCGGTCTGTATCACAGTATCCACCTGCATCCCGAACCCCAATCCCACGATCGATACTTGTAGCATAAGCTGAGTCAGCTTATGGTTGAGCGTCAAAAAAGGATGACCTATCCATTGTGCGACAATGATCCCCAACAGTAAAGCCATTGGTGCCGACACCATCGGTGTAAGACACATAACGAATAAAAGAATAAAGATAAGCTCTCGAATTGAAACCTTTTTATTTAAAAGCTGTCTGTACCGGAATTCGGCACTTACTTTCTTGTCCATATAACTGTAAATTGATATGGCACAAATTTGAATAACTTTTAATTATCCATTAAACTATAAAAAATAATAAGTCATAACTATATATTATTGATGTTACAGGTATTATTCAGCAAAAATCAGCGGTTACACCTATACAGTCTTAAATTCCTGCTGATTTAAACATATAAATCATTATATTTCAATTAAATTCAACATTATATCAAATAAGAAACAAGTTATGAAATTGACCGCCATACACCCCAAGTTGCCCATGCGTGACAAAGCCGCCACCAAACATTTCTACCTGGAAAAGCTCCATTTTCAACCTTGCGGGACCGAAGACTATCCCGGTTATCTGATGATGAGAAAAGATCTTGTCGAAATCCATTTTTTTGAATTCGCTGATCTTTTACCTGCTGAGAACTATGGTATGGTCTACATCCGTACAGATCATATCGACCAGCTCTATCAGTTCATGCAGGAAAATAATATTGTCATTCATCCCAACGGCAGACTGGAGACCAAACCTTGGGGACAACGGGAATTCTCCATCCTGGATCCCGATAATAATCTGCTGACTTTTGGCCAGGCTATATAAATCCAAGAACATCAGGAATCATGCATCAATGTAAAAAAAATAGCCTTACATTATTATAAACATAGCATAATAATGTAAGGCTGTCGAACAAGGCTATTTCAGATAGCCTGATCGCATGGCAACCTAAGCAAACAGATCGGAGCTCAGATAACGGTCGCCCCGGTCACAGGCGATAAATACAATCACCCCTTCCTCAATTTCTTGTGCAATTTTAAGCGCTCCAGCAAATGCGCCCCCCGTACTCATTCCGGCAAACAGACCTTCACGTTTCACCAGTTCACGGGCCAGTTCGGTCGCTTCCTGCTGTGAAATATCAATCACACGGTCCACGCGGCTCGGATCAAATATTTTTGGCAGATACGCCTCAGGCCAGCGCCTGATGCCTGGTATGGAAGATTCCGGTGTGGGTTGACAGCCCACGATCTGGATGGCAGGGTTTTTCTCCTTAAGGTACATTGAATTCCCCATAATAGTTCCTGTCGTTCCCATTGCACTTACAAAATGCGTAATTTTGCCAGCTGTATCACGCCATATCTCAGGTCCTGTCGTTTTGATATGTGCTTTATAATTATCCGGATTCGCAAATTGGTTCAAGATAAAATAGCCTTCTTTTGCTGCCTTCTCCTCCGCATAATCACGACAGATTTCCATCGATTCCAGCAAAGTAACCTGAGCACCATAGGCTTCCATCGTAAGCGTTCTTTCTCTGGTAGATGACTTGGGCATCACCAGTTCCAGGTCCAGACCATATATCCCAGCAATCATCGCCAGGGCAATTCCTGTATTGCCACTGGTAGCTTCGATCAGTTTACTCTCTTTTGAAATTTCTCCACGTTCCAATGCCGAACGGATCATATTCAGTGCCGCACGGTCTTTAACCGATCCCGCAGGGTTGTTCCCCTCCATCTTCGCAAAGATGTGCACCTTCGGATTTGAATGAAATTGGGTAATCTCGACCAAGGGAGTATTGCCAATGGTATCTATGATGTTTCCCATAAGTTTCTATATTATTGGTTTTGAATCTATAAATTTTGATGTTGCTTGATGATATACCGTAGTATAAGGTTCCACTGACCCTGTCAACCACACATTTCCGCCAATCACCGAATGATGCCCAATATAGGTCTCACCTCCCAAGATCGTCGCTCCCGAATAAATAATCACATGATCGCCAATTGTTGGATGGCGTTTCACATTCGAAAATCCTTTATCCACACTCAGAGCCCCTAAGGTTACGCCTTGATAAAGTTTCACATAATTACCGATCGTACACGTTTCACCAATCACCAACCCTGTCCCATGATCAATATGCAGGTGATGACCTATGGTGGCTCCCGGATGGATATCGATTCCGGTCTTTGAATGTGCATGTTCGGTCAATATCCTGGGAATTAATGGCACGCCAAGCCTATGCAATTCATTTGCCATCCGAAAAATACAGATCGCAAAAAAACCAGGATAAGTACGGACCACTTCCCGCTTATTCTGTGCAGCAGGATCCCCATCCATCAGCGCATCAGCATCCCAGCACATCAGCTCATAAAGTGCTGGAATACGCTCAAAAAACTGGCGCGCCACTTTCGAATGATTGCAATTTCCACAGGCTTTTGACTTGCTCAATAGCTGTTCCAGCTCCAGCTCAAACTGTTCAAAAGCCAGCTTCACGTCATCGACCGATTTCATCTCACCCGAATTTCGTTCCGGAAAAAGTGCATCCAGAATTTTGGTCGCCCAACCACAGATCTTCTTGTTAGAAGGCATTTCTAAAACAGCGAGTTGCTGTTCATAGATATGTTGATAAAAATCATGCATCTCCAAAAGTAAATATTGAAACAAATATACTATACAATATTGATAGATTAACCCTTATTTTCATGAAAGTATCCCAATACTCCTCTTATTTGGTCACCTTTTCTTCATTTTCCATCATAGTTGGACGAATACCCCGACATCTTCATGCCTTTCATTACCCAAGCCAAGCCAGCTGTCCACTACAGCACCAAACGCTCAAAGAGCTCCTGTAATGTGATTTCTGGATCTTCACAAAGCCCCGGATGCGATGCCGAACATTGAATCAAGGTACTTCGCTTCGCCGTCAGCCAGCGAAACCTTTCGGTCATATCCAGTGCAGCAAGTTTTCCAGCACGCTTATCGCCGTTGCAGATCTGTTGAAAAGAAGACAGATGATTCTCAATCAGCTCCAGCTCAATTTTTGGACATAAGGCCCTCACCTTTTGTTCATCTATGGCATAGATCATCTTCGCAAAACGATATTTACGGCAATAGAGCGCAACACCAACATTGATAAATTCCTCACGCTCCACCCGTGGTACCAGCCGTACCACAGCATACTCATACAATGTTCTTTCTGGCATCTTCAATCTGTTTTACAAAAATGGACGAATTTGCAATGCGCTCCTTCAAAAAAGAAACATACACTTCTCTGGCATCCTCAGCCGACAAGTCTCGTTCGGGATCTGCCAGCCATTCATCCGGCACAATCGCTACTATTTTCCGAAAAACATCTTCAGTAAAGCTGGAGCTAAATTCGGCATCTACCTGTACCACCATGCTCGCATTTTTCAGCAGGACATGGTCTTTAATCTGAACAAATGGTTTGACCGATTGTTCTTCCCAGTTATCCCAGCTATGATGGAAATACAGTGAAGCCCCATGGTCGATCAACCACAGCTCCTTATGCCAGATCAACATATTGGTATTTCGTACGGTACGATCTACGTTCATCAGCAAAGCATCCAGCCAAACGATCTTGGATGCTTCCTCTGCGCCGATAACATCCACATTGGCATCAAACGTGATGGCACCATTTAAAAAATGCAGCCCCAGATTCTTTCCGACACTAAATTTAAGCAGATCCTGTATCTCCTCATCCGGTTCGGTACGTCCAAAAGACTCATCCAGGTTGGCAAAGACAATCTCAGGCACCCGCAACTGGAGCAATCTCGCCAGTTCTCCACCGATCAGCTCAGCGATCAACGCTTTTCGCCCTTGTCCAGCCCCTCTAAATTTGATGACATAACTAAAGCCATCATCCGCATCGACCAATGCCGGCAACGATCCTCCTTCCCGAAAAGGTTGCACATAACGGATGATCTCTACTTCTCGAATAATAGGTTGTTGAAAATCCATGAATCTCTATTTCGTTTACAGTCAAAGTTGGCAATCAACCTTGATATTAGATCAAACTTAGATAAATTGCCTTTGATATGCAATAATTATCTGTTGACATAATCCTCAAACGAGGAGCTAAATTCCTTTTAACCATAAAAAGTATAAAATCAGTACATGAGGTAACCGATTCTTCCAAAATACTCCGCCCTAGCACAAGCGCCAGGCATCATTATGATAGAGAGTTCCCTGAAAATTGTTTAATATTTTGGTAAAATAGCATAAATTGTACATTAATTTGACCATCAGAAGTACTTTTTTCTAATTATATTTGTCTTGTAATCTAGACTTGTCTCAACAAGTTCTTTCTCAAAAAACGATATGGATACTATGCAAGAATATAACAGTGTAATCAAGCACTGTCAAGATTTATTTATTAAAAAAACAAAAGATTATGGAACAGCATGGCGTATTATGCGTCTCTCGTCCATTACAGACCAGATTTATATCAAAGCACAGCGTATCCGCACCCTAGAAATCAAAAAAGTATCCAAAGTGGGTGAAGGCATTGTAGATGAATACATCGGGATCATCAATTACTGTATCATGGCAATGATTCAGATCGACCTTGGTCAGGATGGAGAGGAAAATCTTGATCCAGCCTTCGTCAATCAAAAATATACCGAAAAGGTCACCCAGACAAGGGATCTGATGTTGGCCAAAAATCACGATTACGGTGAAGCATGGCGGGATATGCGGGTTTCTTCAATGACCGATCTGATCCTGATGAAAATACACCGCGTCAAACAGATCGAGGACAATAACGGACAGACACTTGTATCCGAGGGTATAGGTGCCAATTATCAGGACATGCTCAACTACGCCGTGTTTGCGTTAATTAAGTTAGGGATAGCACAACAATAATCAGATGATGACAGCCACAGCACCGCATACAAAGACAAATTATTTTTTAGGTTTTTGCCGTATTTTCACAGGCTTACTTTTTATTTTCTCAGGATTTATAAAAGCCAATGATCCTACTGGTTTCGGCTATAAGCTGCAGGAATATTTTGAGGTCTTCCATCTCAGCGCCATGAATGAATACGCTACGGCAATAGCAGTGCTGGTCTGCGGGTTCGAGATTCTGCTGGGGGTCCTGTTGCTGCTTGGCGTATATGCCAATACGGTGGCTTGGGGACTGTTACTGCTGATCTTATTTTTTACATTCTTGACCTTTTATTCCGCATTTTTCGAAGTTGTCACTTCCTGTGGCTGTTTTGGTGATGCCATTCCATTGACACCATGGCAATCTTTTTCAAAAGATCTGGTGCTCTTGGCTCTGATCCTGATTATATTTTTCAGGCGCAAGCAGATCAGATCCCTGATCAAAGGTTCAGGCAATCAATTTGCCGCTATTTTGATTACGGCAATTATTTCCTTAGGTATCGGAATTTATACCGTCAATTATCTCCCAATTATAGATTTCCTGCCCTACAAAGTCGGTAATAATCTACCTGCGTTGATGGTATTGCCAGAGGGTAAGCAAGCTGATGTGTTTGAACAGCTCTACACCATGAAGAACAAAAAAACAGGGGCCACAAAACAAGTGAATGATAAGGTATACATGGCCGATAAACTCTGGGAAGATGAATCTTGGGAGATTATTGGCGAACCCGAAAGCCGGCTTATTCAAAAGGGATATGATATTCCTATCCCAGATCTGCTGATCACAGATGCCGACGGTGCAGACCATACACAGGAAATCATCAGCAATCCATATTATAATATGATTATTGTTGCCAAAGATCTTTCATCGGCGAATATTGATGCGCTCCAGAAAATCAACCAGACAGCAATGCAGCTGACCAAAGACTATAACGGTCTCCGGATCGTCCTATTGACCGCATCAGCCTCCAAAGATGCGCAATACCTCAGCGATAAAATGCAGTTGATTGCTGAAATTTACTATGCAGACCTCATCCCGCTCAAAAGTATGGTGCGGGCCAATCCTGGTGTGCTCCTATTAAAAGGAGGCAATGTCATGGGCAAGTGGCATTACAACAATTTTCCTGAAGCCAAAACAATTGAAGATCATTTTTTAAGTAAAGACAAATAATAGCATATGCCTAAACCTATCTTTTTAATTGGCTATATGGGTAGTGGAAAGACCACGCTTGGTAAAAAGCTTGCCAGTAAATTAGATCTGCCTTTCATCGATACCGATGAGGAGATTGTGAAACAAATCGGAATGACCATTACCGAATATTTTGGAAAACACGGTGAAGAAGAGTTCAGAAAACTAGAACGTGAACAGCTCCGTCAATTTGCAGACAGCTATGCCGTGATCTCCACAGGAGGCGGTGCGCCATGCTTCTTTGATAATATGGAATGGATCAAGGCCAATGGTTATGCCATCTATCTACAGATGTCACCAAAAGCGCTTTTTGACCGACTTTCTCAATCCAAATTACATAAAAGACCCATCCTGATCGGGAAATCTCCCGATGAGCTCCGCACGTTCATTGAGGATAAACTAACAGAAAGAGAGCCTTATTACACACAGGCCCATTTAACCATCGATCAATTGAATACAACGGTAGAAACTTTAGCCACACTCATCAATCAGTACAATAAATAACCCATGACTAACCGCTTGCGCTATCTTACCTTACTTCTATTGACCGGCCTTTTTATGACCGGCTGTTTTCGCAACGGCGCCAATACCGAAGGACTACCGGTAGGAAAACGGATTCAGCTCAGTACCGTAGAAGAGCTTTATCAATTTTTGACCTATGATGATAACCGTTACCCCCTGGTCAGCCTTCATCGCGGTGGTCCAGCGACTGGATATCCAGAAAATGCTGTAGAGACATTCGCCTACAATGCAAGTCTTCAACCCGTTATTGTTGAATGTGATGTTCGGTTGAGTAAGGACTCCGCATTGGTGCTGATGCATGACAACACATTGAACCGAACGACAACCGGCAAAGGACCTATTAAAGCTAAGACATTAGCCGAACTCAAAAAACTTCGTCTTGTTGACAACAATAAAAAACTGACCCCCTATAAAATCCCAACACTGGAAGAAGCTCTTGCCTGGGGAAAGGGAAAAGTCATCTTTACACTGGATATCAAAAATGATGTACCCTATGAAGCTGTTATCAACGCCATTCGTAAACAGCGTGCAGAAGCCAGTGTGGTTGTCATTACCTACAGTGCCAATCAGGCAGCCAAAATACACAGTCTTGCCGGCGACCTCATGATTTCAGCCTCAATCCGAACAGTGGATGATCTATCACGATTGAATGAAAAAGATATTCCAGACAATAGATTGCTAGCTTTCATTGGCACACGTGAGGCAGATACCCAGCTGACGAAGATACTACATGACCATGGCATCATGTGCATATTGGGGACCTTGGGCAACCTGGATAAACAGGCTTCCAAAAGGGGATTTCAACTCTATGCAGGCTTTATTGATCGTGGTGCAGATATCCTCAGTACTGATCGCCCAACTGAAGCTGGACGTGCCCTTAATTTCTATATCAAAAAACGGGGAATCAGCTCTAGATTTGTACAATAACTATCTTCGCTTTTTCATGGCCACATCTACGCAGTGCAGATCGTTTTCTTAAAAAACAATCCCTATCCCCCTGATGCTGCCCCCCCCCATTATAACCCACATAACCTTAAAATAAAGTTAATGCACAGCTAATATAGCGGCATTACCTTTACGTTATGAGAAGAAACCAAATTACTATCCTGAGCCTACTCTTGTCTATGGCTATGCATAGCTGCAAGGACAATGATAAAATAGAAGGTGGAGAAGAAAAACCTCCTATCGTAACTTTAGAGAATTACTCAAAAGAGCCGGCCTTTGTCTATGCTATGCCCGGCTTTGAGCATTTGAAGGTCACCACCCTGATTTCCAGTTCTGACCAATTGTCAGGCACGCCAGATTTTGTTTTTGCAGGCCAGCCGGATGGCGCTGGTTTTATGAAGGATCCAAACTCCGATGGCTTCCTCATGATCAGCAATCATGAAATCACCCAATCCGTATCACGTGTTTACCTGGACAAAAATTTCAAACCTGTCAAGGGCGAATACATCATGGATGGCAATGGTGGTAGCACGAGGTTATGTTCAGCCACGCTGGCAACACCAGAGGAACATGGTTTTTCAGCCTTCCTAACAGCTGGTGAATCGGGTGAGGAAAGCATGGTCCACGCCCTGGACCCATTGGCTTCTGTAGGACAGCGGTCTGATAAAACACGTGTTAAACCGGCATTGGGAAAAGCCTCCATGGAAAATGCCGTTCCTCTCCCAAAAGATGTTTCCAATGGGAAAACCTATATTTTAATCGGTGAGGACCAATCGTATAGTTCAAGTCACCAGTCTGCCGGACAGTTGATCATGTATGTGGCCGACAAGCAGGGAGATCTAGAAAATGGAAAACTCTATGCCCTGAAACGGAGCAACAGCGATTATACCGAAACAAATATGAAAAAAGGGAGTTCCTATGACGTAGAGTTTGTCGAGATCCCCAATGCGAAAAACCTGACGGGTAAAGAGATTAATAAGCAGAACCTAGACAATCAGGCCATCCGCTTTTCCAGAGTTGAAGATGTGGATTATAGAAAAGGTCAGGGCAATGGTCGTGAGATCTATTTTACCGCAACAGGGCAGTCCAGCGATGGTACCAACCCAACCGAAGGGCTAACTATGTGGGGCCGCGTTTATAAATTGAATTTAGATGCAAAAGACATGATGAAAGGAAAGCTCGAAGTGATTGCTGAGGGAGACTCAGATCCTGGACAGAACCTGATCAACCCCGATAACCTATGTGTGACTGAAAATTATGTCTATATTCAAGAAGATGGTGATTCCTATTATCCCGCAGCCAAACACGATTCTTACATCTGGCAATACAATATGGCTACGAAGGTTTATAAACCCTGGCTCAACATGAACCATAAAAGGGATGACGCCGATTGGCAAAAAAATTACAACCAAAGTGGTAACCTGAATAGATTTGGCTCCTGGGAGTTCGGTGCAATGACCGATGTCTCAGATTTGGTCGGGATACCAAATACCTTTGCCGTCAATATCCACTCCCATACTTGGCAGCATGATAAATTTGCCAATGCAGATGGATCTGGAGCAGTCTCCAATAAAGAAGGCGGGCAGGTTGTCCTCATCAGGGACGTACAAAAATAAATCCCCTGCATGATTATGCTATCTAGCGATATCCCATCTTCCGATGGGATATCGCTCTTTTTATTATTCTGAACTTGAATCTTACAAAATAAATCAATGAAATATTGGATCGTAGCCAGCTTACTTGCTACCGTATTGCTCGCTATCATGTGTCAAGGAAACAAGTCTTCCGTCACCCGAGATTTACACGAAATTCGACAGGAAGTTTTACGAATCAACCATGTTTTTGACAGACAGATCGATCAGCAGCTAACGCTTGTAAAAGATGAACAAGATACCAAACAGCTACAGGCTGGTTTTGACCATTTACGGTCCACTTATAAATCAATGGAATGGGCCGTTGCTTATTTCATGCCTGAAACAGCACGGTTTTTAAATGGTCCCAACCTCGATGAGATTGAACTGGAAGAAAATATGGTGCTTGAGGCCGAAGGTTTGCAGACACTGGAAGAATATTTTTATCCAGCCTATCAGGCAGAAAATAAAGCGGAAACACTTCGTTTTCTCAAAAAGCTAAAAAATAAATCCCTGGCCATAAACACCTATTTTGAAGTCAATACATTATCATTACCCCAATTGATGGAGTCCCTCCGCAACCAAATATTCCGGATTACAACATTAGGCATTACAGGTTTTGACACGCCCCTTTCAGGTAGAGGTCTGCCCGAATCTGCCGATGCCCTCAAGGGGGTAGGGAATATACTGAAAATGCTCAGACCTCAGGTCAAGCATCAGCAGGACATCGACCATACGCTCCATCTTATTGAGACTGCCGAAGCTGCACTCAACCAAAATAGGGACCGTAATAAATTTGACTACCTCACGATGATTGATCAACATCTCAATAGCATATCAGATGCATTATTCGAATTTCGAAAACATGAGAATATCCCCAGCCTAAATATCCACCACCCGATTTCACCCGAAGCATCCAACTTATTCAGTAAAAATGCATTTGAGCCCGACTTTTTCACGCCTGGGGAAAAACAAAAAATGAGCAATGAAAAGGTACACTTGGGGGCCAAGCTATTCAGGGACAATATCCTGTCCGGTGATGGGACACGTTCCTGCATTTCCTGTCATCATCCCGAAAAAGGATTTTCGGACGGAATGACAACACCCTTGACATTGGCCGGAAAAAAGATGGACCGCAACAGCCCTTCCTTATCCTATAGCAACTATCAGCATGGGCAATTTTGGGACATGCGCCGGGAAGATCTCGAAGCACAAAGTATGGATGTCATCACCAATAAAGATGAAATGCATGGCTCAATGGATGAGATCACTACGCGGCTGAATCAAGATGAAACCTATCGGGAGGTGTTTCAGCAGATTTATAAAACAAAGTCCATTGAAACCTGGCAATTGCAGAATGTATTGGCCAGCTATATCCGTTCGCTCGCAACATTTGACTCGAGATTTGATCAATATATGCAAGGAAAATCACAGGCGCTCACGACTGATGAGAAAGCTGGTTTCAATCTTTTCATAGGTAAGGCCAAATGTGCAACCTGCCATTTTATACCCCTGTTTAACGGAACAGTGCCACCTGAATATGCCAAGACCGAATCCGAAGTGCTGGGAACTGCTACTGACCACCGTAACCTACAGCTGGACCAAGATCGGGGCAGAGGACGTTATCACCCAACAATTCCCCAGCTCCAGTATGCTTTCAAAACCCCGACGCTTCGTAATATAGACAAAACTGCTCCCTACATGCATAACGGTGGTTATATGACCCTCGAGCAGGTAATGGATTTCTACAATAAAGGTGGTGGGCAACAATTCGGGTTTACACTAAGCAACCAGACACTTCCAGCTGACAGCCTGGGATTGACCGAACAGGAAACCGCAAAAATCATCGCTTTCCTAAAGACATTGAATGACCCGACCATCCATTGAGGAAGACAAACAGTCTGGAGCCCTGCTATCATGCACATGACGAACAAGATTGGATGCTGAACTTGATGTTTATCTGGATCTAAAAGCTTAATTTAGTTTCCAGAAAATAAGACATGGATATGCTGGACATTTTTAAACATTCGCCCTTCTTTCCACCCGAAAATAACAAGAGTAAAATCTGGCTTGATGGTGACCAGCTCTTTTATCGAGACAACGGGCAACAGGAACAAGTCAGCTTGACAAAATTGCGTTATGCCTATATTGAACTGTTAGGTGGGGAACCCTTCTTATTTTTGTTCGAGGACCACCAGCACTATATCTCTGCAAAATCAAAAGGTTTTTCGAAGGTCTATCCTATACTATCCCAACAATTTGGGTTCCATGATAGTATATTCTTCAATACCATCGGTCAACAGGAGGATTGCAAAGCCAAAATCTGGATTCGGCTGGAAGACTGCAATTACAAAATCCTTCCGGAATCCTATGCAGACGACGACGAAGGCTTTGAAGTATATACCGAACCCAGTCAATTTATTTCCTGGGACATTACCTATGCCGCTATTGAGCGGCTTGGCATAGGACATTACTATACGACAGCCTATGGAACGCGGTATTTTAAGATCGATTACCCGGTCCGTGTAGGTAGTCTGTGGTTGAAACAGCTCGAGATCTATTGTGACAATATTCCCCAGCATCTGGCTGTCCAGGAATATTTCAGTACCTTATATGATTCTTCCAATACCGACAAAAGTTATCAGGATCTCCGGTCACTCTGGCTCGATGATGATGCATATGACCCTGAAGATTATGGCTACGAAAGAGAAGACCAATGTTATTTATCCTTTGATTTCGGAAAGCAGATCTCCAGTTCCATCTGTTACACCTACGACGATGAAACGAGTTATGATGATGGCGGTACCTCACTGCATTTTTACAATCATCGGGATTATTCCAGCTTATTGGAAGATCCTGTCTACGAAAAAACAATCGAAGTCTCCGACATTTTAAAACTGAAGAGAAAGCTGGACATCCAGCAGAACTATCGCCACAATGCTGCGGTCAAGCATATCCCTGCAGCTGTAAACATCCAGCTCGGAAAATCCAGCGGCTTTTGGCTGGACAAAAAGAATAATAAGATCGGTTTTGCCGGAAAAGAAACGAGCGTAACCTATGTCATGGACGACATTGACTATTTTGAAATCCAAAATATCTTACCTGCCAAGGGCCACGGGTATGCTTTATTGCTGGTGTATTTAAAGACAGGAAAATACGATTATCTGTATGAAGCCGACACCTATGAACTGGATCCTTATGCGCAGCAACTAGAAACTTGGAGCGGCAAAAAAGTAGCTATCCCCGAGGCCTATTACAATTGTTGAAGAATCCTTTTATTTTCCCTTTAGTGCTTTGAGTTTACGTTTCATCAATGCAATTTCACGCTGCTGTGTTTCAAGAATACTTTGTTGTAAGGCAATAAGTTCGGGATCGGTCAGTTTGGCTTTCTCTGACATCAATACCGCGGCAGCATGATGTGGGATCATTCCTTTGATAAATTGCTCATCCCCCACATTGATCTGCTCCCGGATACCGAACCAGGAGAAAATACCGACAGCAAGTGTGACCATGGCAATTCCTAGGTTAATGACCCTTTTGGGATACATTGCCTGCATGATCCCCAGCTCAATGAGTAACATGACGGCCGTCATCAATAGCGTCATGTGCAATTGGTTGATATTGAAAATAAGATTTTCCAAACGGTCAATCATGGCAAACATCGTAAAATACATTGCCCAAAACATCACTATGGCCATAAAACCCAAACGGATGTACATCGCCACACCGTGCTTATCATAGGAAGACCCTTTTCTTAAAGCATCCCGTTTTCGCTGGTTGTTCTGTATATGTTCCATAACATTCCCTCTTTTATTTAATCGTTCTGATCTCAGATACACTCCTGTAGCTTCTGAAATTACCATACGTCACGATTGGATATTTTCAAACTATCCCGGGCATAATTGGCCACTTCATCATCGGGATCCGTTGTTGTTACTCGCTGCCTAAGATTCGCCAACCAATCCCCTAAAGCATCCATTGGCGAATCACCACTTCCGAAAATACCCTGATGTGGATCCGGCCCCAATAAACACCAGTATGACGCTTCTTCTTTAAATACGACAGGACGAAGTTCCTTCACTTCAAGAGGAAGTTCGTCGGAATCAAAATCAATAGGTACCACCTTCTCCGCTGCAATCTTCATCTGTTCCATAATGCTCCATTTACAATTTTTTAAGCTCTTCATCAGGCCAAGTAATCAATTCGCTCAACAGATAAGGCTTAGGCTCCGTTTCATCCGTAAATTGTGCCAAAAAATCATGTACATCGCCTTCAACCCTGATCAGTTTTCCGTCCTGAATGACGGCATAGCCCTCCGCGATCCATTGTTCAATTTTTTTTCTGTTGATCTGTATATGCTCCATGTCAGCTCCCTGCTAAAGTTTTCTCCTTATACTCACCTTGTTTTATAGATGAACAATACTATCTCCTATATCGTTTCTCTTATTTTGGTTTAACCGAATTTTCAATTCATATCCGAACAGAAGGAGATACACTAAACCAAAAAAAAATAACAAACTAATAACAAGCACTTTAACTATTTAAATAAAATTATCCAGATGAACAGATCCTTTTGGCAAACTATTTGTTATAACAGCGAAAGTTTTCCTTTCGAAAACTTAACACTAACATTTTTTTTAATATCATGAAAAAAGTACTTCTACCTTTTTTAACACTTTTTACATTATTATTTGTCGCAAATAAGCCGGCAAATGCGCAAACTCCTTACCGGACAGCTATTGGCATCGGAATAGATTTAGGAGATGGGGAATCATTGTTTGGCCCACAGATAAAACATAATTTTGGTGGCCATGATGCCGGAAACGCTCAAGTTTTATTTGGTGATAATATCACCGTGGTCGGTGTAGACTACTCTTATAACAAACGTATTCCTGGATCCCGCGGTCTATCTTGGTATGTGGGTGTAGGTCCTCAAGTATCATTTATTGATTATGGTAAATGGCACAACGACTGGTATGATGACTATCACTGGAAAGATGGCGATACCCATGTTGATTTTGCTATCCGTCCGGCACTAGGCCTAGAGTTCAGAATTCCTGCAGCACCTTTGGCCATGCACTTCGATTGGAAACCTTGGTGGAATCTTTCGCACGGTTCTAACTTTGAGCCTTCACGTTTCTCCCTTGGATTCAAATTTGTCCTCAACTAATGACATTATATCAAAAAAAACCGCAGACACAGCCTCTGCGGTTTTTTTTGATAACCAGTCAAACCTTCCCTGTACAATCCTTTACGAGAGCTGTGATCCAGATCTTATTTGGTGGAACAAAACTGAAATACATAAAAAAACAAAAGCCTTTGGAGCTTATTCCAAAGGCTTTTGTTTTAGACTGTCATTCAACCAATGCAGCTATACTTTCCCTTCTTTTAATGTTGAGGTTTCCTTCTTAGGCTCCTTTTCTTCAAAGCCCGAACGCAGAATCTCGTCCCAGAGTGAAGAACTCACCCCAAATCCTTTCTCAGGATCCGAGTAATGGTGCAACATGTGATGCTGTTTGATCCGCTTAAAGATGCCGCTCTTGAAATTGGCGTGATGCATGGCATAGTGACATTCATCATAAATCAAATAACCGACCATAAATCCCGAGAAGAAACAGGCTAAGATAAACTCATCAGAAAAAAATAAAGTAAATCCCAAATAGACCAAAACTGCCAATGGAATACTCGCAGAGAGTGGCATGACCAGGCGCATGCGGTCCCTTGGATAATCATGATGAACACCATGAAAAATAAATGCGATCCGTTTTCCCCATGTTGATGTGGGATGATAGTGAAATACCCAGCGGTGCAGGGCATACTCAAATGCAGTCCAAAATGCCAGTCCGAAGATAAAATACCCGATATATGTAAGGAAAGGAACTTCTCCCCAAACCAGTGCCTTATAAGAAAAGAAAACAACTACAGGTACATAGAAAATCAACGGTACACTCCAGTGCACTTTCGTCAAAGACTCCAAAAAGTCATTTTTGAACATACGCGTAGATTCCGTAGAATTTGAAACATAATTACGCTTTGCCATAATACTATTTTTATTATTCCCAACACAAAAATAAGTATTTTAAGCACAAATGAAGAAGGCTCCGGAGCAGAAAAACAAAATATTTGACCTTTTCAACAAAAAAGTTAAACAGCCCTTTCCTGCTCCCAGAAGCGTAAACCCTTTTATTTCATCTTTTAACTCTAATTTCCTAAAGTTTCGCTATAATTCATCAAAAACAGCTTCCTACCAAAATTGACAAAATCAAGACAGTTTCCTTATTTAAAGTTGACCGTTCCACCGGCCATCTTCTTCTCTACACGTTGTTCGGGCTTACCATAAACATCGATCACTCCTCCCCCACGGGTTTTCGTTTCAATCGAATCCACGGCATGCACTTCAGCTTTACCGCCGCCATTAACGGTCACCAGGGTAGTCGTCGTCTTAAAATCCTTTCCTTCGTATTTACCACCAAAATTAGAAATGACCTCTTGTCTATTTGCTTTTCCATAAAGTGCCACAGTTGCTCCTGAAGTTACCTTCACTTCAGCAGTTTTGGCATCTGCATATAAATCTACTAAGCCACCTTCTGAAGCATATACTTTTAAATGATCAGCTGAGATCGTATTCTTTGTTGTTGCAAATACCTTCGCGCCTTTTTTAGCCTCTACATTTTTCAGGCTCTTATAATAGACCTTAACAGAAATATTTCCTCCCTGTAGCATATTTAACGTATTCATCTTCAATGCAAGGGCGCCGTTGGTATTGACCACTTTCACATTTTCGTAATTCTGCCCTTCAAAGGTCACCAAAGATTCGTCTGACTTGATCAATTCGACCTGTATCTTATCGGTCGCCAGCACTGAACTAAAATCGCCAACATTTTGTTTTGCCTGTCCAAACCCCACCTGGGTCATCAATAAAAAAATTGCACTAAGTCCTAAAAATTTCATACGCAAATAATTTTTCTTTTAAAAGTCCGACCGAATATCCCGCATACTCAGCAATTTCTCTGCAAATTAACATGGATATTCATCCGGATATACCTGTTTTTTCTTAATAGCCGTAAATAATAGCACGGTTCATTGGCCCTATTGTTTTTGAAGCCTGACCGCTGTGATTTATCGGACTTTCGCCTCCAACAGTTGTCAAAAAATAAGCCAATCCCGTTAATTAAAGGGATTTTTAACCAATTTTGACATAAAAAAAGGCGTCCTAAAAAATAGGACACCTTTTTATTAAAATTTTGACAGCTTACAATTTGCTGTTTACATCTACTGCATTCAAATCACCAAATGCCTCTTTCAAACGGGCAACAAACGCGTCTTCACCTTTACGTAACCAGACACGCGGGTCATAAAACTTTTTATTTGGCGAATCAGATCCTTCAGGATTACCGATCTGGCCTTGTAAATAATCATGGTTTTTAGCTTCGTATGCTCTTACACCATCCCAAAATGCCCATTGCATATCTGTATCGATATTCATTTTGATCGCTCCATAGGAAATAGCCTCAGCAATTTCTTCCGGCGAAGAACCCGAACCACCATGGAAGACAAAATTCACTGGCTTCTCAGCCGCAAGATTATATTTCTCACGGATATATTGTTGTGAATTATGCAGAATGACAGGCTGTAATTTTACATTACCAGGTTTGTACACACCATGTACGTTACCAAATGCCGCAGCAACTGTAAATTTGTCAGATACTTTCGACAATTCTTCATACGCATAAGCAACCTCTTCAGGTTGTGTGTATAATTTAGAACTGTCTACATCTGAATTGTCAACACCATCTTCCTCTCCACCAGTAACACCCAATTCGATTTCTACAGTCATTCCCAGTGGTTTCATACGCTCCAGGTATTTTTTTGAAATCTCGATATTCTCTTCAATAGGCTCTTCAGACAGATCCAACATATGCGAGGAGAACAATGGCTTACCATGTTGAGCAAAGAATTTTTCACCTGCATCCAACAAACCGTCGATCCAAGGTAAAAGTTTTTTAGCCGCATGATCCGTATGTAAGATAACAGCAACACCGTAATGTTCTGCAAGAAGGTGTACATGCTGTGCCGCAGATACTGCCCCCAATACACAAGCTTGTAAATTATCATTATTCAATGATTTACCAGCATAGAATTGCGCACCGCCATTGGACAATTGAATAATGACAGGAGAGTTTACCGCTTTTGCGGTTTCCATCACCGCATTGATCGAATTTGTTCCGATAATATTTACCGCAGGTAAAGCGAATTTGTGCTTCTTCGCTACTTCAAACAACTCTTGTACTTGATCACCTGTCAATACACCTTTAAAATCTTTTAGGCTCATATTTCTGTTATTGATTTATTTAATCTTTATTAACTCTTGAAGCTACTAAATTATTAAAAATAATTATTACTTCCTAATTTTTATAGTGTACTAAATACACTATCATTTCACCGGGAATGGCATAGTCTGGAAAAAATTCATCATAAAGCACCCAACCTATTTGAAAACCCGGGGGATTGACTAAATTTGAATACACTAATTTATAATCATTATGCTACAGGTATACGGTATCAAGAATTGTAACACGGTAAAGAAGGCATTGACATGGCTGGAAGAGAATAACCTTCCGTTCCAATTTCATGACTTCAAAAAAGAAGGTGTCAGCGAGGAAAAGTTAAAAGAATGGGAGCAACAGGCTGATTGGCAATCTTTGGTCAATAAAAAAGGAACCACCTGGAAAAAGCTGACGCCCGAAGAACAGGCCCAGGTAGTCGATGCCGAGAGTGCCAATCAGGTCCTTCAGCAATACAGCAGTATGATCAAACGGCCGGTCATTGAACATGGCAGTGGTATCCTGCTGGGATTTAATGAAGACGAATACAGGGTCAACTTAAAATAATTGTTACAAGCTCTCTAAAAAAGAGCTTTTTTTGGCCTTATGTACTTTTCATTGTATATTGGAGCAGATAAACAATATAATTCAAACACATATGATGAAAAGATTTGCATTGGCTTCCTTAAGCCTTGTTGCATTGAGCTACGCTTTTCCGTCCTTCTCGCAAGAGAAAACTTCCAATTATAGTTATACAGAGGCATTTGCGCCATTATTTTTCAACAATAATGGCACGGAATACCGGTCAGCAGCAGGCAAACCTGGTATCGGTTATTGGCAAAATGCCGCTGACTATAAGATAAAGGCATCGCTTAATGATCAAAATGATCAGATCACAGGAGCCGTCGAGATCACCTATAGCAACAATAGTCCCGATGATATGGATTATCTTTGGCTCCAGCTGGATCAGAATATGTTTTCCCAGCATGGGCGTGGGCAGCTGATCTCCCCTTTGACCAACAGTCGTTATGGTGATGGAAATTCTACCTTTGACGGCGGCTATCAGATTCAATCTGTTACAGACGCCAATGGCAATGCCATTGAGCATATCATCGATGACACCCGGATGCAGCTGAGGCTTCCCGCTGCACTTAAAAAGAAAGGTGGGAAAATAACCTTTAAGGTCGCTTACCAATATACTATTCCACAATATGGAGCAGACCGTACCGGTATTCTGGACACCAAGAATGGAAAGATCTATGCCATTGCTCAATGGTTTCCACGGCTCTGTGTATATGATGATATCAGGGGTTGGAACACATTGCCTTATACCGGTCCTGGTGAGTTCTACCGTGAATTTGGCAATTATCAGGTGGAGGTTACAGCTCCAGCCAACCACATCGTTGTCTTAGGTGGCGAACTCTTAAATCCACAAGAAGTATTTACGGCCGAACAGTTTAAAAGATACCAACAGGCACAGCGCAGCGATGAAACCGTACTGATCCGTTCGGCAGAAGAAGTGATCGCCAAAGATTCCAGACCAGATAAAAAGACCCTGACCTGGAAATATCAGCTCAATAATGCACAAGATATTGCCTGGGCCTCCTCCAAGGCCTTCATATTGGATGGAGCAAAAATAAATTTACCAAGTGGAAAAAAAGCCCTGGCTTTATCCGCCTATCCCGTCGAAAGCAATAGCAACAATGCCTGGGAGCGCTCTACGGAATACACCAAGGCCGCTATTGAGATCTACTCCAAAAATTGGTTCGAATATCCTTATCCCGTGGCCGTGAATGTTGCTTCCAATGTCGGCGGCATGGAATATCCAGCGCTGTCTTTTTGTGGTCATCAAGCCAAAGCCGGCTCACTCTGGGGAGTCACCAATCATGAGTTCGGCCACAACTGGTTCCCGATGATTGTCAGTTCCAATGAACGCGAACATGGCTGGATGGATGAAGGATTTAATACTTTTATCAATGAACTGGCGACACAAGAATTCAACGATGGTGAATATTATCGCTCGCAGGCAAGCAGGCCTTATATATTTACTTCCCGGAACCTTGAACCCATCATGAGCACACCTCAGAATATGAAAGAACGCAATATCGGGGCCTTGGTGTACTACAAACCAGCCTACGGCCTTAAATTATTACGTAACGAAATCATTGGTAAAGAGCGTTTCGATTATGCCTTTAAGAAATACATTCAGGAATGGGCCTATAAACATCCAACCCCAGAAGATTTTTTCAAGGCAATAGAAAATGGTACCGGAGAAAGCCTTAACTGGTTCTGGCGCGGGTGGTTTGTGAACAATTGGCAGATGGATCAAGGCATCAAGTCGGTTTCTTATGTCAACAACGAGCCAAAACTCGGTGCGCTGATTACCGTTGAAAATCTGGAAAAGCTACCGATGCCCATTATCGTCGAAGCAACCACCGCCTCAGGAAAGAAAATACGGAAAAAATTACCTGTAGAAGTTTGGGAAAGAAACAATGTCTGGCAATTTAAAATCCCTACAACAGAAGCATTGCAATCCGTTCAGCTAGATCCCGATGCCGTCATGCCGGACAAAAATCCAGATAATAACACCTGGAAAGCAAATTAGACAGATAATTCAAATTCTATTCGTTATTTTTGATAACAGGAAATTAAAATCATGAAACCATCATGAGCAGAGGAGAAAACGGCTTCATGATGGTTTCATTGCGATTAAACTATTATTCTCATGAAAATCATACAAACGATTCTAAGTTGCTTAGTTCTTTCGCTGATCGGCAGACAGCTCGTTGCACAGGAAAAAACACAGGGAATTATTATGGAACTGGTCAGTGGTGAAAAAATTGAGGGAGCACAGATCCAGAACCTACGCAACATGGTAGAAGTACAGACCAATAAGGACGGTTCCTTTGCCATAGAAACCAACATCAATGATCTGCTGCTGATCAAGGCATCAGGGTATGAACAGGATACGGTATTTATCTACGATACCAGCCTGCGTAGAATATATTTGAATAGAATAAACAATCCCATCGAACTGACCGAGGTCATTGTCGAGCGGATGACCGATAGCAGGCTCGCGGCAGAGATCCAACGCGAAAAAATTGCTGGAAAATACTCCGATGTCAGCCAGCAACGCGGCGGTATACGAATTTCACCCAGCCGTATCTTTAGCAAAGAAGGAAAACAGGCACGATCCAACTACAAGCTTTTGGTAGCAGAACAGGAAAAAAGAGCCGTTGACCGCAAATTCACCGAACGCCTGATCAAAGAACTGACACCATTGGAGGGTGCAGACCTTGCCTTATTCAAAGAACAATTTAGGCCATCCTACAAGTTTGTCCATAACAGCAGCGAGGAAACCCTGAAAGTATATATCATGGATAGCTATAAAAAATTTAACGAGAAAAAATAAAAAACACCCCTTTTTATCAGCGTATTGTCAGAAGGCTTTAAACTGTAATATTTTTTATTTCAGTTTAAAGCCTTTTCTATTACTTTTGTACCATAAATTTTAAAATCAGTTAAGGGAATGTTACATAATTTGAGATTTGCCACCGCATTGCACATTATGGTGTTGGCCCAGTTGAATGAATCCGATCAATGGCTTTCTTCGGACTTTATAGCCTCCAGCATCCAGGTGAATCCGGCTATTGTGCGCAAGGAAATCGCTTCCCTGAAAGCGGCATTCCTCTTGACCAGTAAAGAAGGTAAAGGTGGCGGTATTCGTATTCATCCTGAAAATGACAAGATTACACTTGCCGACATTTATCTGAGCACCAAACAGGAAGAGCTTGTTGGCAAATTCAACAATCCCAATCCCAACTGTATAGTGGGTAAGCATATCAATTCCAAATTGCAAGATCTCTATCAGGAAGTCGACACTGATATTGTCTCCCGTTTGGAAAAAATAGCGCTGGCTGATTTTAGTAAAACATTTAATTGAAAAAATATGAAAGTAGCAGTTATTGGATCCACAGGCTATGTTGGATCCCATCTCGTAAAAGAACTGGTTGACCGCAACTATGATGTAATTGCCATTGCGCGCCATACCGACAGTATTCCGTCCAACGACAGAATCACTAAAATTCAGGCCGACGTCACAGATCAGGCTCAGTTGGTAAACGCTCTAAAAGGGGCCGATATCGTTGTCTCGGCATTCAATGCCGGCTGGACCAACCCCGATCTTTATGCCGATTTTACAAAAGGGGCTTTGGCCATCCAACAAGCAGTCAAAGATGTCGGTGTGCGACGCTTTATCGTTGTCGGTGGAGCAGGGAGCCTCCTGGTTGAAGGAAAACGTCTGGTGGACGCCCCAGACTTCCCTGCGGCAATCAAACCCGGGGCACTGGCCGCAGCAGATTATCTCGATACGATCCGAAAGGAAGAGCAGCTCAGCTGGACCATGATCAGTCCTGCCATTGAGATGAATTCACATGCGGGCGGAACCAGGACAGGCCAATACCGTACTGGCTTAGACCAGCCCGTATTCGATCAGGAAGGACGTTCCAGGCTGTCCGTTGAAGATCTTGCGGTTGCCATAGTCGATGAGATCGAAAATAAACAGTTTATTAACAAACGTTTTACGGCCGCCTATTAAGCACATACAATCGATTGATTGTAGATTTTATAACAAAAGGGAAGCGCAATCTTCCCTTTTGTCGTTGATATCATTTATATTTGACATAAATTAAACAATTAAAAAGCTAAATCATCGTAAAAGAATTAATCCTATGCTATTTAAAAAATCGATTCCTCAACTGATTGCTGAGGCCAACGAAAATGGTGAACATACGCTAAAAAGAACCCTGTCCAGTACAGGACTTATTGCATTAGGTGTGGGCGCTATCATTGGAGCAGGGCTATTTTCCCTCACCGGGATTGCTGCTGCGGAAAATGCAGGGCCAGCTGTTATCCTGTCATTCATTATCGCTGCCGTGGGCTGTGCTTTTGCAGGTCTCTGTTACGCTGAATTTGCCTCCATGATCCCTGTTGCCGGAAGTGCCTATACGTACTCCTACGCAACCATGGGCGAATTCGTTGCCTGGATTATCGGCTGGGATCTGGTACTGGAATATGCCCTTGCCGGTGCCACTGTTGCCGTCAGCTGGTCCCAATATTTCAATCAGCTCCTGATGATTTTCCATATACACCTGCCCGACATCTTCCTCAAAGGACCATGGGAAGGTGGAATGGTCAATTTACCGGCAATCATCATCGTCTGTTTACTCTCGCTGTTACTGATGCGTGGCACCCAAGAATCCTCTACCGTAAATAACATATTGGTGATCTTAAAAGTAGGTGTTGTCCTCATTTTTATAGCATTAGGATGGAGCTTTATAAATCCTGCAAATCACGATCCTTTTATTCCGACCAATGCTGGGGAGGAGCTCGTCAAAAGTGGACAGCAAAGTCTGTGGTCCTTTTTAAAGAGTGACGATTTTGGCCATTTCGGGATTAGCGGTGTGCTACGTGCGGCAGGAGTTGTGTTCTTTGCCTTTATTGGTTTTGACGCGGTAAGTACCGCCGCACAGGAAGCTAAAAATCCAAAAAAGGGCATGCCTATCGGTATCATCGGTTCATTGATCATCTGTACCCTACTCTATGTGCTGTTTTCCTATGTCATGACGGGCATTGAAAACTATGCGGTATTTAAAGGCGATGCCAAACCGGTGGCCACAGCATTTGCAAAAACAGGTTACCACTTTCTCAATACAGCGCTGATCATTACCATTATTGCCGGTTATACTTCCGTGATTCTTGTGATGTTGCTCGGCCAGAGCCGTGTATTCTACTCCATGAGTAAGGACGGACTGTTGCCTAAAGTCTTTTCGGATCTTTCCAAAAGACAGACACCATGGAAAACAAATGCAATTTTCATGGTATTTGTCAGTATTTTCGCAGGCTTTGTTCCAGTATCCGATCTTGGACACATGGTCAGTATCGGCACTTTATTTGCCTTCACATTGGTTTGTGTTGGAATATTGGTCCTTCGCAAAACCGATCCGAACCTAGAGCGCCCTTTCAGAACACCATTGGTTCCTTTTGTTCCGATCATGGGTATCCTGGTCTGTATCCTGATGATGGCATCGCTGCCCATTGAAAGCTGGGAACGATTGGCAATCTGGCTGGCTTTAGGCCTCTTGATTTATTTTATATACGGTAAAAAACATAGCGTGATTCGCAAACAACATCGGGACCAACAGCAAATTGGTTAACATCAAAAAAGGGCGTCTATTTTTAGACTGCCCTTTTTTGATCATCCTATTTTTTATTAGCTACACTCTTCCAATCCGGGTACCCTTTCCACAAATTACTATAAAGCACTCAGCTTAAAGTACCCATTCGTGATCACATCGTCCTTAAGTCCCATTTTTGAGACAATCTGGATACCATATTTCGCTTTGTCCGCCGCCAGCAGTAAATCCTCTATTTCATAGATATCATCTACATCCAGTCCATATTTATCATCAATATGCGCTGAACCATGATGTTTCCAGAAAACAGTCCGTTTCGCCTTTTCTGTAGCCTTGGCCAAATTGGGGGCAACAATAAGCTCCTTGTAATGCGATTCATCAAACTCATTCGGTTTATAACCGCCAAGATTGACAAAAAACAACTTTAATGCAGTGTCCGGCATCAGGAGATCATTTTTCTCCACCACACTGATTTCGTACTCGCCAATTTTATTGACCACACGATAGGCATCAATATGGATTTTACCGTCTGCTTCAGGCCAGAAGTCCCTGATCGGTTCAACAAAATCCCGGAGTTCATTCCCGATACCGAAGAAAATATCATGTTGTTCAGTACGTCTATTTTTCGGTTTACAACCGATTAAAATCATAAATAATTTCATATGCAAATAATCTATCTTTCAATGGTCATATGGAATATCCAGGTTATTTTCATCCCTGTTTGTGCCTGCTAATCATGGATATTTCATAACTTCAGCCCTATAAACAATAAAAATAACTATTATCCAGCACATTTAACAACTATTCAAAACCCGCCATGCGTAACATTTTTCTATCCATGATCCTACTGCTTCTTTCCCTGTCCATCTATGGGCAGAAGCGGACGACAGATAAAAAGCTCGAATCACATATTAAACAACTCATACAGGGGTTTCAAGGGGATGTTGGGATCTATGTACATCATCTCAAGAAAAATAAAGAGGTCAACATCCAGGCCGACAGCATCTTCCCTACTGCAAGTGTGGTCAAAATACCTATTCTGGTCGGTATTTTTGACAAAATCAACAAGGGGCAGCTGCAGCTGGACCAACGCTTTCTTTACCGTGAGGCACAAAAATATGGTGGTTCGGGTCTGATGCAGTTTTTCAAGGACAGTACTCAGGTAGACCTCAAGACCTTGATTGCCCTGATGTTATCATATAGTGATAATGTTACTAGCATCTGGAACCAAAAGCTGGCCGGTGGTGGCATTCAGATCAACGAGCTGATGGCCGGGCTGCAACTGCAAAATACCCGGGTCAACTCCCAGACCGAAGGCAGACAGGCCGATTGGCAAAAATATGGCTGGGGGCAAACAACGCCAAAAGAAATCGCAGATCTGCTGACCTTGATCCGCCAGGGAAAAGTAGTGTCGGCAACAGCTTCGGATCAGATGTACCGATTGCTGGGCAATATGTTCTATGATGAAAGAGGGCTCTCTCAGATTCCGCCCACAGTCAAGACCGCGTCCAAAACAGGTTCATTGGATGATGTCCGGAACGAGGTCATTCTGGTCAACGCACCTAAGGGAGACTATGTATTCAGCATATTCACCAAAAACAACCAAGACCAGAGCTGGGGGAAAACAAATGCAGCTGAAGTCCTGACCCGTAAGCTTTCCAAATTACTGTGGGAATATTACAAGTAAGGGACATCACTGTCAAACGACAGCTGCTGCTACATCAACAGTTCCAGTAGAGACATCAGGCTTATGGGGCAGCTCCTGCTGACCATCAGGTAAGGAGGCAATAACGGTAAAAAAAGAACCGGGGCTCACTTGGTGGCCCCGGTTCTTTTTTGTCTAATTAATGCGTACTCCCGAAGAGATTAGTTCTTCAGCGCTTCACCAACATTTTTGGCTTTACGGCTGATATCCTCACCTACTTTCTTCGAGGCATCTTTCACATCTTCAGCTGCTTCTTTTGTTTTATCCACAGCAGTATTTGTCGCATCTACTGTTGCATCTTTAGCATCTTTCAGACCTTCTTTTACGTCTTCCCCAGCATTGCGCAAGGCGTCTTTGGTTTTCTCCCAGGCAGTATTGGCTTCCTCAGTTGCCGCGCGTGCCTTTTCCTCAGCTGCTTTATCACCCTTGGCGATGGCATCATCCAGATCTTTCTTAGCTTGTTCAGCTTTCAAGCGCGCATTTTCTTCCGCATTCTTTAAATCAGCGATCGCCGCATCAACATGTTCACCAACTGTCTGTGCAGAGTCCGTTTCCGTAGAAGCTTTTTGCTCTGAATTGTTGCAGGAAGACATCAACAATGCTCCTGCCACTACTGCTAAAAGTGCAATTTTTTTCATGCTAATATTTGTTTTTAATGGCTTTGAAGTAACCATAAGCTTTTATATACCTTGATTTAAGTATACCTAAAAACCCATGATGATTTCACCTCAGTTTGTAATTAATGATTAATTCCTTATCAATTTACAACTTCTATGCCAAATAGACAATATTATTGTTTTGGATAAATAGTTCCCTTGGCTGCCTCTAATGTATTTTTCAATAATCCGACAATCGTCATCAGCCCCACCCCACCAGGTACCGGAGTAATCCAGGAAGCTTTGGGGGCAACATGTTCAAAGTCCACGTCACCGTACAGTTTAAATCCAGATTTTGTTGTGGTTGAGGTTTCTCTGTTGATCCCCACATCAATCACCACCGCACCTTCTTTGACCATGTCAGCGGTGACAAAATTTTTCTTACCGATGGCCGCCACGACAATATCACCGCGAAGCACCTCTGTTTTAAGGTCCTTTGTTCGGCTATGCGTCAATGTAACAGTACAGTTTCCAGGATTGGAATTACGGGCAAGCAGGATACTCATGGGAGATCCCACGATATTGCTACGGCCCACGACAACGGCATGTTTGCCTGCTGTATCGATTTTATAATAATCCAGCATCAACATAATGCCATAAGGAGTGGCAGGAATAAAACAAGGCAGGTTACGCTGCATACGACCTAGATTGATCGGATGGAACCCATCCACATCCTTACGATAATCAATAGCCTCAGTCACCTTGTCCGGATCGATGTGTTTTGGCAATGGCAATTGTACAATCAGACCGTCGATATGGTCATCTTGATTGATTTCCTTGATCTTGGCGATCAATTCCTCTTCCGTGATTGTTTCATCATAACGAATGTTGGTGGATTCAAAGCCAACCAATTGACAATTGCGCATTTTACTGGCGACATAGGTTTCACTGCCACCATCATTACCGACAAGGATAGCGACAAGATGTGGTTTTCGGCCGGTTTGGGTTGTAAATTCAGCGGCGTCCAACGCAATTTGCTCTTTAATTTTTTCGGAAACTAATTTACCATCTAATAGATTCATGTTTAGGAGATTTTATTGTATTTAAAAGGAGCCCAAGAGCTCCTTTATTTTTTTATTATATACGATTAATCCAACTTCAATACCGCCATAAATGCAGATTGCGGAATTTCTACGTTCCCCACCTGACGCATGCGTTTTTTACCTTTTTTCTGTTTCTCCAACAATTTACGCTTACGTGAGATATCACCACCATAACATTTTGCCGTTACATCCTTCCGAAGTGCGGAGATGGTTTCCCGGGCGATGATCTTCGCTCCAATAGAAGCCTGGATACGGATCTCAAATTGTTGGCGCGGAAGCAGTTCCTTTAGTTTTTCACAGATTTTCTTACCAAAATCGTAGGCATTGCTGCGATGAATCAAAGAAGATAAGGCATCCACAGGTTCGTCATTCAGCCGGATATCCAATTTGACCAGGTCCGAAGTACGGTAGCCGATCTGATGATAATCAAATGAAGCATATCCTTTGGAAATTGTTTTCAGTTTATCGTAAAAATCAAATACGATCTCCCCCATTGGCATCTCAAAGACCAGTTCCACACGATCTGAAGTCAGGTAATGCTGATTCATGATCGTACCACGTTTCTGGATACAGAGCGACATGATCGGGCCGACAAAGTCTGATTTCGTGATGATGTTAGCCTTGATATAAGGTTCTTCGATGGAATCCAATTTACTGGGATCAGGCAGGTCGGAAGGATTATGAACAATAACTTCCTCCTTATCCCTGGTCATATAAGCCTTATACGAAACGTTGGGAACGGTTGTGATCACCGTCATATCAAATTCCCTTTCCAGACGTTCCTGAATAATCTCCATGTGGAGCATGCCCAGGAAGCCACAACGGAAACCAAAACCCAAGGCGGCTGAAGATTCCGGTTCAAAGACCAAGGAAGCATCATTCAGCTGAAGGCGGTGCATGGACTCGCGCAATTCTTCGTAATCTTCGGTATCCACCGGATAGATCCCCGCAAAGACCATGGGTTTCACTTCTTCAAAACCCTGGATAGCTTCAGCACAAGGGCGTTCTTTATGTGTAATGGTATCCCCAACTTTTACTTCTCTTGCTTCCTTGATACCAGAAATGATATAACCAACGTCGCCGGTCTTGATGACTTCTTTTGGCACCTGGTTCAACTTTAGCGTACCGATCTCATCGGCGAAATATTCCTTACCCGTGGCCACAAATTTCACTTTGTCACCTTTACGGATTTCACCATTTTCAACCTTGAAATAAGCCATGATCCCACGGAAGGAGTTGAATACAGAATCAAAGATCAATGCCTGCAATGGTGCGTCCGGATCACCTACGGGGTGTGGAATACGTTCTACAATAGCTTCCAAAATATCCGGTACCCCAAGACCAGTCTTTCCCGAAGCTGGGATGATCGCATCACGGTCGCCACCGATCAGATCCACGATCTGATCTTTCACTTCCTCAGGCATGGCACCTGGAAGGTCCATCTTGTTTAAGATCGGGATAATCTCCAGATCATGTTCCAGCGCAAGGTATAGATTCGAAATCGTTTGTGCCTGAATCCCCTGTGAAGCATCTACAATAAGCAATGCACCCTCACAGGCCGCAATAGAACGGGAAACTTCGTATGAAAAGTCAACGTGTCCGGGAGTATCGATCAGGTTCAGGATATATTCCTGACCATCTTTTTTATAATTCATCTGGATGGCGTGACTCTTGATCGTAATACCACGTTCACGTTCCAAATCCATATTATCAAGTAATTGTGCCTGTGCTTCACGCTGACTAATGGTATTGGTATACTCTAAAAGGCGATCTGCCAAAGTACTTTTGCCATGGTCAATATGCGCAATAATACAGAAATTACGAATGTGCTTCATATAGGATTTTTAAACTCTTTTGCTAAAAGGCAAAGATACCTTTTTTTATACATATTTATAAGAATCAAGTATATTTTTCATCTCCGCCATCAGGAGGATATCGGATCATCTGTACCAGTCGGCAATCCGGTCTCCCCCAGCCCATCAGTCGGCTGTGGCATATAGAAAATGCTTTTGGTTGCGGGTGACATTATCCATATCCCAGGCAATCCTGGATTGAAAGGCTTCCGAGCGGACTGGACAGTCCTTGACCTGACAATAACGGCAGCATTGCGGTAAGCAGGGATCAGCATGCACAAAAAACTCCGTACGGACAGACATCTCTTTATTTACGATCTTATCCACCTCCGAAATCTCATCGTGGACTTTAACCAGGTCAAAATAATGAGGTAAAGTCAGGTGACAGTCAATATGGAGTTCATTGCCATAACGCTGTACCCTGAGGTTGTGGACATCAATCCATTCTGCTTTTCGATTGCGTTCCAAGATTTCAACCACATCCTGCACCAATGCTGTATCCGATTCGTCCATCAGTCCACCAATGGATTGACGGAGTAGTTTATAACCATTGAACAGAATAAAAAGCCCAAGAATGAGGGAAATCACCACATCGATCCATAGGAACCCCGTCAGCTTCATGATGATTAAGCCCAATATCAATCCAATCGTGCTATAGGCATCCACCTGAAGATGTTTGCCATCGGCTATCAGAGTAATAGACCCCAAAGCACGTCCCCTTTTCATGATATAAAAACCTATGGCAAAATTGACCAGTGAAGTCAGGCCAATCAGATAAATCCCTTGTTCCAGACGAGTAATCTCTGCAGGAAAAAAAAGCGTGTAGCAAGCTTTGGCCAAAATAATCGCCCCAGCAATAAAGATCAGTCCACCTTCCAGAAATACCGAGAAAAACTCCACTTTCCCATGTCCATAGGGATGGTTTTCATCTCTAGGCTGCGCAGCGAGATAAATACTATAAAAAGCAAAACCCGAAGCAATCACATTGACGATACTTTCTGCTGCATCCGTAAAAATTGCACTGGAGTCTGTCAGGAAATACGCAACAAACTTAACGATCATTAAACTTATTCCCGTAAACAGCGATAATAAAACCAATCTTCTTTGTCTCGACATGGCAGTTATTTTGTAGGGCAAAGGTAAAGATATAACGGCAAATCCAGTCGATTAGTTTTGAACATCCCAGCCTAAAAACCAACATGGGGAGTCCTTGGATTGGCTCAATAGCTCTTTTGTTACCAAAGCCCCAATAAAAACAGTCTTTTTCTTTGTAAATTTTCAAAAATAAAGAAGATTATTTGCGACGTATATAATATCTTTGTCCTACCATGAGCACATCATCATACTTATCAGACAGGATAAATAATTTGTCCGAATCGGCCACACTTAAAATGACCAAGCTGGGCCGAGAATTAGCAGCAAAAGGCATCAATGTAATCAGCCTTAGCGTAGGTGAACCTGACTTTAACACTCCTGAACATGTAAAAGATGCAGCGAAGAAGGCCCTGGATGAAAACTGGACACGTTACTCGCCAGTACCAGGATACCCTGAATTGCGTCAGGCCATCGTGAATAAATTGAAGACAGAGAACAACCTGGACTATGATATTTCACAGATCGTTGTTTCAACAGGCGCAAAGCAATCCTTGTCTAATGTAATCCTGACGTTGATCAATCCAGGAGATGAGGTTATCATTCCAACACCATACTGGGTATCATACTCTGAAATGGTTGTACTGGCAGAAGGAAAATCCGTATTTATCAATACGGAGATTGACAATAACTTTAAGATCACGCCTGAGCAATTGGAAGCTGCCATCACGCCAAAAACCAAATTGTTTATGTTCTCTTCACCCAATAACCCTACTGGAACGGTTTATAGTAAAGATGAATTGGCAGCATTGGCGAAAGTTTTTGAAAAGCATCCACAGGTATTTATTCTATCGGATGAGATCTATGAGCACATCAATTTTGTCGACAAACACGAATCCATTGCACAATTTGACAGCATCAAAGACCGCGTTATTATCATCAATGGTTTCTCAAAAGCCTTTGCGATGACAGGCTGGCGTTTGGGTTATATTGCTGCCAACAAAACGATTGCTGCAGCAAATGATAAATTACAGGGCCAGACCACTTCAGGGACTTGCTCCATTTCACAACGTGCAGGTATTGTTGCTTACGAACAAGGATTAGCGTCGGTCAACAAAATGAAAGAAGCCTTTGCACGTCGTCGTCAATTGGTGTACGATCTATTGAGTGATATCCCGGGGGTACGCACCAACCTTCCCGAAGGTGCATTCTATTTCTTCCCTGAAATTTCATCTTTCTTTGGCAAAAAAGACCAAGATGGAAATATCATCAAAAACTCATCTGATCTTGCTTTATATTTATTGAACGTAGGTCATGTAGCTACTGTAGGGGGCGACTCTTTCGGTAACGACAACTATATCCGTTTATCCTACGCAGCATCAGACGAAAGTTTGATCGAGGCGCTGAAACGAATCAAAGCGGCATTGGGAAAACTAGCATAACCCTTGTCCCAGATAACAAAATGGGCTGTTCAAAAAAATTGAACAGCCCATTTTGTTTATTGTATTCCGCCAGGTGAACATCAAATACTTTCCCTTCTACCTACCCCTTTTATTTAATATGCTCCATCACCTCAATAAATTTCTTCCCTTTATTCTTTGGATCAAAAAGCATTTTTTCCAATTTATCAAGTTCAAGAGCTTCCAAATGACTGGGCAACATACTATCTTTCATTAACTTCAACAACTTTTCCCAGTCTCCGCGATTGATCCTATTGTGGATCAATTGCATCATCTGGACAGCATTGCGGTATTCCTTTCCCGTCTTCAGTTCCACCACCATATCCATCCAGTCGCCATAAGTAAAAACTCTGCCTTTTTCACGTTGTAAGTGTAAAGCTTTCATTTTGACCAGCTCATATCCCAATAACATCTGTGCGACAGAATCAATTTCCATGCAATCAGCGATTTTAGCATAATCCTTTGGAAACTCTACCCGGGCGTCATCATCCAGCAGTTTACAAAAGGCCGGCACCTCATTTCTCAGCGAATCGCAGTTCTGCTGTGCATATGTTTCTGTGCTTATCAGGACAGCTATAATAACTACCAGCAGCATATAAATCGTATTCAACCTCATGCTGCGAAGATACACATTCCCAATTAATATCATCAGCAGCACATAATTCAAATTGCTTTTAGCGCTTCAGGCAAATATTTATTACATTTACTCCTATGAGTATTTTAACAGAGAAATTCAAAACGCCGCACGATACTGCGCCGTTTTCACAGATAAAAAACGAAGATTATATCCCTGCCTTTGACGAGGCGATCCAAAAGACAAAAGATGAAGTCGATGCCATCGTCAACAATCCCGAAACAGCAACCTTCGACAATACCATTGCAGCCATGTCCTATTCCGGGCAGACACTGGACAGGTTATCGAATATCTTTTTCAATCTGCATTCCGCAGAAACGAATGATGAACTGGAAAGGATAGCCCAGGATGTCGCTCCAAAATTATCTGCCCTGGGGAATGACATTACGTTAAATTTTGATCTGTTCAAACGTATAAAGACCGTTTACGAACAAAAGGATCAACTACACCTGACAGCTGAGCAATGCACTTTATTGGAAAAATCCTATAAGGATTTTGTCCGCAATGGTGCCCTATTGAACGATGAACAGAAAGAACAGCTCCGTGCCATTGACGCTGAGCTATCGCTTTTAAAATTAAAATTCGGCGAGAATGTACTTGCCGAAACCCACGCATACCAGCTTCTGGTCACGGATCAGAAAGATCTTGCGGGACTTCCAGATGGTGCTGTTGAAGCTGCCCAGGCACTGGCCAAGGCCCATGAAAAAGAAGGCTGGCTCTTTACACTGGATTTTCCAAGCTACCTTCCCTTTGTCACCTACGCCGACAACCGGGAACTTCGCCGGGAGATGACCTTGGCTGCAGGGCGCAAGGCATTCCAAGATAACGAATACAATAACGTTAACAAGGTACTTCAGATCGTTAAACTACGATTTGAACGTGCCAAGCTACTCGGTTATGCCACACATGCCGATTTTGTGCTAGCAGAACGTATGGCACAAAACCCGGCCAAAGTCACCGATTTTCTGAACGATCTGCTTGAAAAGGCCAAGCCCGCAGCATTAAAAGAGTTTGCGGAGTTATCCGAATTTGCGAAGAAAAGGGATGGTATTGAACAGCTCGAAAAATGGGATGGCGCTTATTATGCGGAGAAATTAAAGCAGGAACGTTTTAATCTGGATGATGAAACGCTTAAACCTTACTTTAAACTCGACAATGTATTGCATGGCGCTTTTGAGGTTGCCCGCCGTTTATTTGGCATCCATTTCAAAGCTGTCAGCAACATCGACACCTATCACGAGGAAGTCCAGACTTTTGAAGTCAGTACCGACACGGGCGAGCTTGTTGCTATTTTCTATGCCGATTTTTTTCCACGCAAAGGCAAACGGAACGGGGCCTGGATGACCTCCTTCAAATCACAGTATGTGCAAGATGGCAAGCAGGAACGTCCACATGTATCCATTGTATGTAATTTCACCCGACCTACCGCCACCAAACCTTCTCTATTGACTTTCCAGGAAGTAACCACCTTATTCCATGAGTTTGGACATGCGCTGCATGGCATGCTCGCAGACAGCATCTATCCTACGCTATCTGGGACATCCGTTTATTGGGATTTTGTGGAATTGCCAAGTCAGGTGATGGAAAACTGGTGCTATGAGAAAGAAGCGCTGGAATTATTTGCACGGCATTATGAGACTAACGAAGTCATCCCGATGGAATTGGTGGATAAAATCCGTGAAAGTGCTTCATTTTTAGAGGGCATGGCTACCATGCGCCAGTTGAGCTTTGGGCTCCTGGATATGGGCTGGCATGGGCAGGATCCTGCAGCCATCACGGATCTAAAAGCATTTGAAGACCAGCAATTCGCCTCCACCAAGCTGTATCCGGATGTGAAGGAGAATGCGATGAGTACTGCCTTCTCCCATATTTTCAATGGAGGCTACTCTTCAGGTTATTATAGCTACAAATGGGCTGAAGTCCTGGATGCAGATGCGTTCGATTACTTTAAACAACATGGTATTTTCAATAAAGAAGTTGCGGCCAAGTTTAAGGACAATATACTTTCCAAAGGAGGTACAGAACATCCAATGGTACTTTATAAACGTTTTAGAGGACAGGAGCCATCTGTCGAACCACTCCTAAAACGTGCCGGTCTGATTAAATAGCCGTCTACAAAAAGCAAGACTGAGGAGATTCAGCCTTGCTTTTTTGCAATATATAGGGCGATATATCGTAAAAAAACCGTATATTTGTAGCCACATAATTGGGGTTGACCGGAATTGACAGGATGGAGACGGTTATGTAAGCATGTAGTGCGTTGTTAGTAGAGCACTTTAATCTGAACTTTCAGAATTATAACTGGCGAAGAAAACTACGCCTTAGCTGCTTAAGTTAGACTTAACATAGCTATTTGTCCCGTTAGATCCTGTTCTTTGGTTTAACATTCGGGGCATCGAACAATAGAACTGGCAAGTGTGATGTTGCTAAGCACTTGTGAGAAACAGCAACTACGGCGTCCGGTATAGGTAAGCGGCTCACCTTCCCTCGCCCGACAATTAAAGAGCAGCTAAACATGTAGAAAGCGTATACAGTACCATGTTTGGACGAGGGTTCGAATCCCTCCAGCTCCACAAAACAAAAAGCTCAACGGAAGTTGGGCTTTTTGCTTTTCAGGTTACTACCCAAATTTCACAACCTTCTCAATACGAGGTCCAAAATGCGGATGGATTCCAAAATCACATTACCGGCCGACAATAAACAAGCCGGTAGGTGTATAGTGCGTATCAGTTTCTGAACTGAAATATTCCTTTCCATTTTTCCATACCCAGAGTATTCTTCCCTTTCCACTTTTTCTCCATCCTGTGGCAAAGACATTTCCCCTTAATACTTTCATATCCGAAAGTTCTGCATCTATGGAAGGATCGGAGTTAATGCTCCAATTCAATGATGCAGCATTCCGCCATACAGTCGGTTGGTTATCCAGGGTTCCGCCGATGAATATATTGTTACCCTCTGTTGTTATGGCTTGCCCATAATTGACAGGCGCTGGTTTTGAAGGTAGTATGGACTGTTTTCCGTTCTTCCAGTACTGCACGGTCTGTCCTTCACCGCCAAAACCTGTACCGATAACATAAATGTCTCCACCCAGAATGGAAATCTGGTTGGGAACGATATTCTCAGCATGCTTATTTTCCAACAAAGTAGCCTTGCCATTCTTCCAATATTTGCCCTGAGTTCCAATTTCGTCATTTATCTCATAGCCTACCGCGTAGATATCATTTCCAAGTACGCATATATCATACAGCCTGGCCATATTGCTCCCGTCCGTAACATCCATTACCTTCCCATTTTTCCAAATACAGGCAACCCAATTACCTTTGGGTTTCTGATGTCTCCCAGCAACATAAACATTATTATCGGAAACAAATACAGCCCTTGCTTCCGATCTTATCGTGGATCTGGGCATTTCCAAATTTTGTATTACACCATTTTTCCATAATACCGCCGTCCTTGGCAGGTATTGCCAGGTTAGATCAGAATTGATAAACCCGACCACGTACACATTCCCTTCCGATACAAAAATGTCGTTGGCGGTAGCTGAGACATTGCCATTATAGGGGAGCATATGCTCCTCACCGTTCTTGTGATAGAATGGTCTATTGATCCCGGCCACTTTTTTTATTCCTGTCACATAGACGTCGACCTCGATCGGTTCAGGTGTTACGTCCACTACCGGATCTTTATCCTTGCCACAGGCCATCATTAAAACAAAACTATAACCGATCAATGCAAACTTCAGGAGAGGCCCAATGCCTCCAATCATAACTCTTTTCATATTCTACTTTAAAAAAACAACTGTAGTTTCAGCTGCAGGACAAAGTTAACAAACGATAGAACCTGCTGTTATCTACAAATTATCTACAGCATTCAACTGAAACTCCCTGCCATCTTATTCTTTCCTAGTCCCGTTTCTATCTCTCATGTACTGATCGTGAAAGTTTTGACAATATCCCCGGCACGAGCAGCAATGACAGATTTATTCTTAAAGGCAAGTTTATGGTTGAAAAAATTGGCTTTACCGATAGAAGAAAAACCGATTTTCTGTATCTTTATTTTATATATTTCCACAGTAATACATGCACTTGACCATATAAACAGCAGCAGGCCTAATTAGAAGTTTTAATATCCCTTAAAAAATCCTGATAGATGAACAACATAAACATTGAAATCAAATGGGCTGTATTCTTTGCAATCATGACCCTTGTGTGGATGCTTTTGGAAAAGCTAAGTGGGTTGCACGGAAGATATATTGATTACCACCTTTACCTTACCAATCTTTTTGCCATCCCGGCAATCTGGTTTATGGTTTTGGCACTGAAAGACAAAAAGAAAAATTTCTACAATGGGAGCATGACCTATAAGCAAGGTCTTATTTCGGGTATCGTTCTTTCCCTCCTCATTGCTGTTTTAAGTCCGCTTACGCAGTGGATTATTTCCAATGTCATCACACCCGAGTATTTTCCGAATGTAATCAAACGTTCGGTGGAACTGGGATACTATCAAACAACTGCCGAGGCGCAGGCGCATTTTAATTATAGAAACTACGCCATCAGTTCGACCATTTTTGCCTTTGTTTCTGGGGTAGTTACCACAGCAGTTGTTATGCTATTTTTGCGCACAAGAAAAAAGTAATAGATTTGATATAACATATGATGAAAGCCATCGGAAATACCGTTGAAGAAATCCTGGCAAATGTTCCCCAAGACCGGTCAGAAGCCTTTGGTAAACTGCACAGCACCATCGTGCAGAACCTGCCACAGGGATTTATTGCCACAATCAGTTATGGTGGCCTGGGCTATGTGGTCCCGCACAGTCTTTATCCCGCTGGCTACCACTGTAAACCCGCCGAGCCACTTCCCTTTGCAGCTATCGCTTCGCAGAAAAATTCGATCAATCTCTACCACATGGGCATTTATTCCGATCCTGCATTACTGGAATGGTTTGTATCAGAATATCCAAAACACTGCCGACAGAAGCTGGATATGGGTAAAAGCTGTATAAGGTTTAAAAAATCGGAAGATATCCCGTTTGCACTCATTGGCGAACTGATAAAAAAAAATGAGTGTGCAACAGTGGATTTCACTCTATGAAAGCAAACTGAAAAATTAATTTTTATAACTATCAAAAAAGGGAACGCCAGCCATAAAAAAACCGAAGACATAGGTGATGGCAATTGCCAGTTTGCCATCGGAGATACAGGGCAATCGGTAACATTTTCATTGTTTATTACTCCTAAACAGGAACACAATAGAATATAACACCTATTTTAACGTTAAATTATAAACTACATATAAAAACATAAGGTAAGATTTGATAAAGGATTCTATTGGAAATACGCCATTACGTAGGGATGAATATTTATCCATGCGGTATAATACAACTATTTTAGTCAAAGAAGAGTTTCATAACCCGGGTAAATCATCCAAGGATAGGGCTGCTTGGTTTATGATGGAGGATGCGATACAGAACAAAAAGATTGCACCGGGAGGTACTTTTGTTGAGGCCAGTAGTGGAAATATGGGCATAAGTATGGCGTTGATAGCTAAAAAACTGGGGTATAAAACAAAGATTTTTGTTTCAGCAAGTTGCTCGGATGAGAAAATCGAGTTGTTGAAATCCTATGGTGCCAGCATTCAACGCTGTGACAATTCCAATGGCTTGCATGTTTTCAATTCCACCCAGTATTTAGCCCAAAACTTCAGTGCGAACAACCTGAACACCTATTTCACCAACCAATATTACAATTCCAACAATATCAAAGCACATTACAAAACTACTGGTCCTGAAATCTGGAAGCAAACCAAAGGCCAGGTAACCCATGTTTTGGCAGGTGTTGGTACTGGTGGTTCAATCTCGGGGATTGGCCGGTATTTAAAAGAGCAAAACCCACAGGTGAAGATTTTTGGAGTTGAACCAAAAGATTCTGTATATAGCTTATATATGCAGGATACGCCAATGCCAGATCAGGCGGTCAAATTTGATTCGATTGAAGGCATTGGAAGGACATTCATCCCGGGGGCTTTTGACAAAACTGCCGTGGACGAAATTTATCAGATTGACAAAGATGCAACTGTTGTTATGTCCAAAAGATATCGTGAAATAAGTGGGCAGCTGCTTGGATTCTCAAGTGCTGCGGTTTTAGCTGCATTGGATAAACATATTGAACACATGGGATTAACCGAATCAGATCATGTGGTTTTGTTTTTTCCAGATCATGGCGATCGATATATGCATAAACTTTACCAAGATTTGGAACCGATCAAAGAGATAAGTAAGGACTACAATGCATCAATATAATGATTTAGCAATCCCCATTGCTTGGCCCGATCTTACGGCAAGGGGAGATGAATTATGGATGGCCGTTTTAAAGAAATTAGGTATTGTAAAAAACCTAAATTTCAAGGTTGGCCATGCTGCCATTGTCCTCATAGAACGAAAGACTGGAAATCTCAGGTACTTTGATTTTGGTCGTTATATTACACCCCGTGGATTTGGGAGGGCCCGTTCTAGTCAGTTTGACCCACGCTTGGCGCTGACAACTATGGCTGAATTTTCTGATGCGGGCGAATTATTGAACTTTGAAGAGATCCTACAAGAACTGAAAGCCAAGGAGTCTGCAACTCACGGGGGCGGAAGAATGCTATGTACCATCTGCAGTGGCGTATCTTTTCAGCATGGCGTGGAGTTTGCAGAAAGGTTGGTGGATAAGGGCCCTGTTTTATATGGAGCGCTCGCTCCCAATAACAACAGCTGCTCAAGGTATGTAGCCCAAATTTTGGCCAATTCCCTAGAAAAGAATGATCCCAGAATGAACAAGATCCTTTATCCAGAATGCCTGAAGGCAAGTCCCACGAGCAATGTGGTCAATGCGGGGCAGGGAGCTGTGTATTGTTATATGAATTCCGCCTTGGAAACATGGGATATGGGACGATGGGATTCACTGAAATTCCAGGTTGGATTATTGAAACCGAATTTTATCAAGTCAAAATCAAAAGAGCTTCCCGATGATCTGATTCTGGGATTTGTGGAAGAGCCCGAGCGCCCCCCGCATTTGCCGAGTGATGCCCAATGGCTGGGCGGCCTGGGTGAAGGCTGTTGGTTTTCTTTATCCAATAGGATAACCGAAGTTGAAATTACGCGCTTTAATCATAAAGGTGAGGTTGACTATACTGTACGAGCTGATGCTGACAACAGGTTCAATAATTTTGCGGATGCCAGGTTTAGTTATCAGGTGCATCATAAACGCCATGTCATTCAACAAGAAGACCAAGAAATAGAATTTAGAACATTAGCAATAAACAATTTGAATTTAAAACAATCTATCTAAAAAAATAAGAACAAATGGAACTAAAAATTTTAAAAGCCAAGATTCATACGGTTAAAGTAACAGAAGCAAATGTAGCCTATAATGGATCAATTACCATTGATGCTGATCTATTGGACGCTGCCGGGATAGTGAAATATGAGCAGGTTTATATTAACAATGCAATAAGTGGAAGCCGCATCATGACTTATGTGCTGCCTGGCAAGCGCGGAAGTGGTGAGGTATGTATGAACGGCGGGGCTGCATTGCATGCAAAAGTAGGTGATACCGTACATATCCTTTCTTTTGTTAACTTAACTCCGGAAGAGGCAGCAACTTATCAGCCGACACTGGTATTTACCGAAGGTAATAATCAGATCAAATCAGTTGAAAAGTATGATTATTAGGTCCCTGTGATGCTACGCTGGGTAAAAAACGGGGGGAATTAGGTTACGGTGGGAAAAACGTAGCCTAATCAAAAGAATCCGGCAAGAAAAAAACTTGGCGAAAAGCATTGAATATCTCTCAAAACTGATACTTTTGGCTAAAGTTTCCAAACAGCACACAGCATGAATCAGCTAAAATTCAGAGATGCCAGACAAGAGGACCTTGCCCGCATTGTTGATATTTATAACAGCACAATAGCCTCCCGCATGGTCACTGCCGACACCAGTCCTGTTACTGTGGCGAGCAGACTGCAATGGTTTGCTGAACATAATCCGACCAAGCGCCCCTTGTGGATGGTCGAAGACGACAACCATACTGTCCTTGGCTGGGTCAGCTTTCAATCGTTCTACGGAAGGCCCGCCTATGATGCCACGGTAGAAATCAGCATTTACCTGGATGAGCAGCAGCGGGGTAAGGGCCTTGGCCGGCAGATCCTACAGCATTGTATCGAAGCCGCCCCTTCCTTGGGTGTCCATACCCTATTGGGGTTTATTTTTGCGCACAATATCCCCAGCATTACATTATTTGAAAAAATGGGGTTTCAGGAATGGGCCAACCTCCCGAACATTGCGACTCTCGATGCGGAAGAACGCAGTCTCAAAATACTCGGAAAACGCATTAACGCGGAAAAGGATTCATTCGGATAAAAAAGCAGAACAAACAAAAGCCCAGTGAACAGATTCATTCACTGGGCCATCATCTATATTTAAACAACTAGATCGAAATTGTCAGCAGGGGTACATCCAGACCTGAAGCCATCATACGGGTTTTACTCCGGTGTGTCAGTGAGCTCCAGAAGCCATATTTATAAGGGATCATCACCAGCAGGTCGGTATCACTTACCTTCACCTCATCCCGGATAGCCTTTACAACCTCATTGGAAGTCACGTTTTTATAGTAATAGCTGACTATTCCCATCACCTCATTGATCGTTTCCCTTGTTTCCTGGCCCTTCACCTCATTCAGCTGTTCCACAGTTTTTCGGATATTGAAAACTTCCAATACCGCATTGAAATCGGAGGCAAAATCTTTTACCTTTTCCAGAATTTCCTTCTGTACACCCCGGACCATATCACAGGCAAAAAGGATGTGCTTCAATCCGGTAAACCGGGCACCCAAAGGGACCGAAAGGATCGGAATCTTTAACTTACTGATGGCCGCGGTAGTAGTATTTCCCAACATATCCTGATCAAAGGAACGTTTGGCCATCCCCATGACCAGCAGTTTGGCATCGGTTTCATGAATACATTTGGTCATTTGATCATAAAATAGACCCGTGGCCAGGTAAGGAATGGTCTTCACCCCGTATTGGGCTGTGATGTCCTCCGCTTTGAGGCGCAAAATTTCATTTTGACGCTCAAAAATTTTGAACATAGAATCGGGAGAAAGACGGGCGTTCATGGCATGAATGGAGGGGTTCTGCAGTGAAAATAAGACAAGCTCATAATCCTTTCCCTCAAAAACCTCCATGATAAACTTCAGGGCATGTTCAGCTTCTTCAGCATAGTCTGTGGCAACAATAATCCGTTTCATATGGTCTAATTTAAATACGATTAAACAATCCCTATTTACTATCTCAAGTTAACGAAAAATAATAAATTTATCAAACGGAAAATTGTCCCCGCACGGTCAACTTTCTCCCGATTTTTCAACTATTTTGCATAGCTATCTTTCACAAAAGATGCTTTTTTCAGATAATCAATACTCTGTTCAAGACCAGTATAGATATCATTGCGTGTATCTTCCAGCTCAACAAACAGGTTTTTTAAACCAGCAGTCTGGGCATTGTTAAAAATAGCATCAAATCCGACCATGCCGCTCTGGCCAATCTCACGGTGATCTTTGATGTGTAAAGCTTTAAACCTTCCGGCATATTTATTGAAATAATCCACCGGGCTCACATCGCCCACAACTGCCCAATATACATCCATTTCAAAGAATACATTTTCTGGGCTGGTGTGTTCCAGCATATAGTCATACATCACTTTATCTTCCACCTTTTTAAATTCGTGCGAATGGTTATGGTACCCATATAAGATGCCCTGTTGACGGCATTTTGCGCCTACTGCATCCAGATAACGGCATTGTGTTTCCAGATCCTTCAATGTTTTGGGCACATCCATCCAAGGGGTCACAATATATGCCATTCCTGCGGCTTTATGTGCGGCAATACATTCATCCCACCATTTTAATGAAGCTGAAAAATCACCTGACGCAAGTTCCTCTGCGGATAATGCTTTGGTTGCATGTGAGGATAACACCTTCATACCTGCTTTCTCAACTTTAGCCTTAAATTCCTGTGGGCTAAAAGTATAAAACTTGCCATCTTTATACCCCGCGGCTTCCACTCCGGTATATCCAAGGGCAGCAATTTTTTGCAGGATCTGGTCAAAGTTTACATTTTTGCCGATTTCTTCACGAACGGAATACAGCTGTAGGCCGATTTCTTTTTTTGCGGCTTTTTGTTGTGCAAACGTTGGATTTATAGCCAATAGCATACATCCAGCCAGCAATGTTCCGATAAGCGTTCTTCTTTTCATCTGTTGTTTATTTATTAAAGACCTATTCAACACGAAAGCAATGTAAACGTATTGTTTACGGGTTGTTTAGGTTTATCGTGTTAAGTGCAGCTGCAATGTATGCAAATACTGTAAAATTCACAATGCTTTTGGGATTTATTTATTCACATCCTCAGGTTTTTCATGTCCCGCCCCCGAAAAAATTATGAATATTAAACGATTTGTCCGCCAGACTTGTTCTATGGATAAGGACAAACACGTTAAAAAAATGGAAAATCAATTCAAAACCCCAGAACATAGCGATCAAACACAACATGAAAAATTGCCTGAGGTTGCTGTTGAAGAAAAAGATGATGCTCCTGCTGGTCGCAATATCAAACGCACGATCATCATCGCAATCTGTGTACTGATCGTATTTTATCTGATCTATTATTTCATGGGTGAAAGTTAATTATGATCGACGATCTATTGGTTGGTGTAATGCAACTCACCACAGCCCCGACAGGAATTTTGACGGATTCTGAAGCCGGGACTGGGCAAGTTGACTTATATCATAGACTGTTTTTCATGTAAGTGTCCCAGATAAAATAACGGGACAGGGATATAGGGGTGGATATTAAATTTCCGATATTAAATTTACAGACCGCTTCAGCGACCTGAACAAATTTTCCATAAAGATGTTGTTCATAATTATATACTCATCAAAATAGTTTCATAAAGATCTTTTCAAAAAACTTTAGCAGAATCGGCAAACTACCAAAGTCCATCTTTAAGACTTAACGTATACAAGTTTAAAGATATAAATTTTATAAAACAAATTTTTATATAATTTTTTAAATTATTTTTTGCGCAAATTATCATTCAATTCGTTGAATGGCGGATTTTAACAAACAGTTGCTCGAGCATATAGGTCTACGTTTTCGCGCACGACGCAATGAGCTGTATTATTCCTTAAGGGATGTATCGGATTTGACCGGTATTTCCATGGGAACTCTCAATGGCATTGAGAAAGGTCGGGGCATGACTTTATCCAATTTTCTGACCATCTGCCGCAGCCTTGAAATTCAGCCGAACACCTTCTTCCAAAACGAAATCCCCCTGACTCCCCCCTACTCACTTTCTTCCGAAACGCAGGAAAGAATCGCCATCAGCAAAAAACTCGATAGCCTGGTGTACCATTCTGATTTTTTCGAAACAGCCCGACGGGTAGCTGAAGTTCTTGCCGAACTGGGCATTGACAAAGATCAAAGCAATAAATTCTCCGTACATCTCTCGGCTTATTGCGAAGCTGGCGCACTCACCTTTGAACAGTATGGTAATTATAAAAAATACCGCAAGAAAAAATGAGTTTATTTGGTGATCCCATGAAAACGGTTAGCCCGCTTGAACGTCCCTAGATCATTAAAACGAACGCCATATTTCTTCAGCACTTCCTGCGCCTTCTTGCGACCGATATGCCGCACATAAAATGTTTCATTGACCACAAAATGATGAATGCTATGAGTCCAGCCGAAAAAGAAACAAAAAAGCTGCATCGGATACGTCCACCATACATTGAGAACCTGGGTCTGCTCAATGACATTGCCCGCTTCAACATCACCAAAGTAATGCATATTGGAGGTAATAAAATGCAAACAGAACTGACGTAACAAATTTGGGAGAAGAACGGTATAAATAGGCAGCTCCAGACTTATCAACAAGTTATCAACATCATGTGGAAAACTCATTCCGGAGGTAAAACGCGTATTGATCCAGTCCAATAGGATATCGGAAAAAAACAGGTATAAAATCACATGCGCGGCAATGGTAACCGGAACAATGCTCAAAAACATGATCCGCTTTAACCTGGATGATGTTTCCAGTTTAAGGTTTCCGTTCCTGACCTCACGGTCCATATCACTGAACATCCGCTGCAGGCGCAACAGTCCACCCACAACCACATCTGCCGTCGTCAGCAAACGCTTGACAGACCAGCGTTCACCGTTGGTCACACTACGCTCTTCCACATCATGCAATGTTCCCGAAAATTTGTGATGGTGATGATGCAATGTACGTCTGATCCAGGGGTTAACGGTCAGGGGGCGTAAAATCCAAACACCGAAAAGCATCAGATGATGTATCCCCTTTTGCTTCTTAAAATAGAGCCAATGGATAAGATCATGCTCGATTTCATGGAGCACCCCCATGGCAAACGCATTGATCACGATCATGAGCCAGGTGGGAATGATCGCCCTGTACCAGGCCCAGGAGGCAACAACAATCACAGCGATGGCCAGCAGAAATATCGCCATACCGATACTATTCTGCCTGTTTAAAACAGGATAATTTGCTTTAAGCTGCTCATAAGACTGATTAATCTCTTTCCTGATCCGGCTCGACTTTTCTTGATGTGTCAATTCGTTGTGATTTTTATCTACAAAACTAAGCATTTTTTAGTGTAGATATCAACAGAACCAACGGATTAATTCCCGCTATTTTCCTGGGAACTCCTCCTGATGGCTCATAAAAAAGCTAGGATCCATATGGGATATAACAACGTGATGGAATATAAATTAATACGAATCTTATACGGACTTTATAGGGACTTCGTAGGGACCTCATTCGGATGAGGACCTATAATATCCCTATTATTTCCCTGTTATGTAATAATTAATTTACAATCAGTATACTGTTTGATGCAAACATGTTACCGGGCTATTTGTTTAGTGAGGGCAAACAATAGTAGACTTATTATGGCACAGGTCAAGAATGGCGTTAACGGTGCTCCTTCTGGGAAGGTTGGCGCTGTGGTATTTTGCAGCTGGAAGGGTATTAATTATGTCAGATCTCTTCCAACAGTGAACAAACGACGGGAGATCACAGAAAAAGAGGTGAAAAACCGGGGTAAATTTGGTTTCACACAAACCTTCCTCGCTCCCTATAAGAAAATGCTCCGGTTAGGATTTGATCAGTACGACCCCAAGATGACGGCTTTCAATGCAGCCATGTCCTACCACCTGGGGCAGGCCGTTATACAAGATGATAAGAGCGTGCGTATTGATTATGAAAAATTTTCCATCAGCAGGGGGCTGGAGGAAGTGATCACAGCAGCCACAGCGGAAATGGTCGATGGCAAGATCCTGATAAAATGGAAATTAAAAAATCAGGCGGAGCTGTACGACCGGGAGCTGGGAGATTTTAGAACATTGTTTTTACTGCTTCCTGAAAATACAATGGATATTTCCCAGGCCATCTTCTTGGGAAATTATATTGATGATATGAATGACTCCATTGCATTGCCTCAGGTCAACAAAACAACGGCTTACCACCTTTATCTTGGTTTTGCTGCAGTAGATGGAAGCAACCGCAGTATGAACAGTAGCTATCTTGGGCGGGTTGTACTGGAAAAGAACAACTAAAGGAGAAATTATTCAGCTCACAACGCATACAAACAACTGCACAGCATATTTACAAAATATTAATTTACAATAACATAACATCATTTTAACACAAAACCGATCTTGTTATGTTTAAATTAGTATAAATGAATAGTGTTGTCTCCAATCGAATTCTGTTTGCTGTCCTGTTAAGTTTCAGTATGTTGCTATGCGCCTGTGGCCATACGGATCATACCATCAAAATGAAGGGCTCGGATACCGAGGTCAATCTTGTGGTGAATCTGGCTGAAGCTTATCAGCTGACAGACCCAACCTTCAGCATGTCCATTTCCGGTGGCGGGTCAGGCTTAGGGATCACCTCCCTGCTGAATGGTCAAGCGGATATCGCCAACTCATCCAGGCCCTTGACCGACGAAGAGCGCAACCTTTTTCAGAAGAAAAATATCCCCCTACGCACAATTGTCTTTGCAGAAGACGCAACAGCCTTTGTGGTCCATCGTGACAATCCCATTCAAGAAATCGATGTGGCAACACTGGGAAAGATCATGAGCGGGGCCATGGTGAGCTGGAAACCTCTTTCCGGTATGGAGCTCCCAATTAATATCTATGGCCGGCAAAGCAGTTCGGGAACCTACTCTTTTATCCGTAAGAAGCTCAAGGTTGCCTATAGCCAAAAAGCGAAGGAAATGACCGGGAATGCGCAAATACTTGAAGCCATCAAAATTGATAAATCGGGAATAGGCTATGTCGGAGCAGGGTATATTTCCAAAAAGATTCAGGACAACAAAGGCATTAAAGTGCTCAAAATTAAAGATACCGCTGGGGCAGATGCCATATCACCGTTGGATCCAGCCGCCATAAAAAACAGGTTATACTTCTTCCAGCGCCCACTTTACCAGTTTATACCTGAAAAATCCTGGACAAAGGTTCAGCCCTTTATACAGTTCGAAACGGAGGGTGAGGGCACCAAAATCATCGAAAACTCTGGTTATTACCTTATTCAATAAACGAGTATGCAGTACAAAAAACGAATTGCCATCGATACCATCGCCAAAATCCTGTTCAGGTCTACCGGCTATCTGGTACTTGCCCTTCTTGCTGGTATTTTCTTCATGCTCCTGTACAATGCGATTGCATTTTTCCTGGAAGTCTCCCCCCTGGATTTTATCACCGGGAGCCAATGGAATCCAACCGCAGCGCAACCCGTATACGGTATCTTACCATTGATCGTGAGCACATCAATTGTATCGCTGGGGGCAATGCTCATTGCAATTCCGCTCGGCGTTGGTACCGCAGCATTTATTTCAGAATATGCTGGCCCCAGGCTCAAAAATATCTTAAAACCAGCCATAGAAATGCTTGCGGCAATTCCCTCGGTCGTCATCGGCTTTTTAGGTATTGTGCTCGTGGGCCCAGGCATAGCTGATTTCAACAATTTACCAAATGGGTTAAATGCATTGAATGGAGCAATTTTGCTGGCCGTCATGGCACTTCCGACCATCATTACCATTTCCGAGGATGCCATCCACGCTGTGCCCCAGACCTACCGTGAGGCGAGCTATGGCTTGGGGGCTTCCCGCTGGCAGACCCTACGGAAAATCACCATACCGGCAGCAGCGCCAGGGATTATTGCATCCGTTATGCTGGGATTGGGCCGGGCCATCGGTGAAACCATGACCGTACTGATGGCAACAGGCAATGCCGCCATCTTCCCCAAAGGTTTTTTCGACTCGGTCAAGACCATTACCGCAACCATCGCTATAGAAATGGGGGAAGTACCCTATCAAACCACGCATTACTATGCCCTGTTTGCCATTGCCATCGTCTTGTTTCTGATGACGCTTGTTGCCAACCTGATCGGGGAATATTTTATCAACCGTTTTAGAAAATATCATGCTACATAAAATCAAAAAACTGGGACCTCTCGTCGAATGGGGGACACTGCTGCTGTCCACCGGGCTCGTTTGCTTCTTTTTGTGCGTCATCCTCTTTGATATCATCACAAAGGGTTACCCCGTATTATCCTGGGACTTTATATCCCTGTTGCCCACCGCAGGCATGACACAGGGCGGTATTCTCACCCCTATTATCGGGACGATATTGCTGACATTGATCACTGCTTTCTTTTCCATTCCTTTTGGTGTCTGCTGTGCCATCTATCTCAACGAATATGCAGAGAATACTTGGCTGACGCGTACGATCCGGGCCTCTATCCGTAACCTGTCGGGGGTACCATCCATTATCTATGGGCTGTTTGGCCTTGCCTTGTTTGTCCAGGCGCTTCATTTTGGCACTTCGATTTTATCTGCCGGGCTGACCCTGGGCCTGCTGTCATTGCCCTATATGATCACCACGACTGAAGAAGCCCTGCTCCGGGTTCCCCGAAGCATGCGTGAGGCTGCACTGGCTGTAGGGGCGACCAAATTTGAATCCATCAAAGATGTGGTGCTCCCTGCATCCCTGCCCGGCATCCTCACCGGTATTGTACTGACACTCTCCCGTGCTGCTGGCGAAACTGCACCGATATTGTTTACAGGTGCCGCATTTTATATCACCAACTCCTTTGGCAGCCTGAACCAAGAATTTATGGCGCTGCCTTACCACCTATACATGTTGTCCACACAGCATCAATCGATCGAGGAAGTCCGCCCCATCGCTTATGGAACTGCTTTAGTACTGATCATGGTGGTGTTCCTCATGAATTTAACCGCTTTCTACATTCGCTATAAGTTTAGAAACAATGAAAAGTAAATTGGTCGTAGAACATCTCAACCTATGGTTTGGGAGCAAACAGGTGTTGAAAGATATCAATATCGAATTTGAGGAAAATAAGGTCACTGCCTTGATCGGACCATCTGGCTGTGGTAAAAGTACGCTCCTACGGAGTTTTAACCGTATGCACGACCTGTATCCCGAGGCCAGGATCGAAGGACATATCCGGTTGGATGAGCGCGAGATCTATCAAAAAGACATCGAGGTCACCGACCTTCGCAAACGGATCGGCATGGTATTCCAAAAGGCCAACCCTTTCCCAAAAAGTATTTATGATAATATTACCTATGGCCTCAAGATCAACAACCTAACCGCAGACAAGGCAACCGTGCAGAAGGCCCTGGAGGAAGCCTACATCTGGGATGAAGTCAAGGATGACCTGAAAAAGCCAGCTACCCGCCTTTCCGGTGGACAGCAGCAGCGGCTCTGCATCGCCCGGACCGTGGCCTTGCGTCCTGAAGTGATCCTAATGGATGAACCTTGTTCGGCACTCGATCCGGTGAGTACCCTCAAGATTGAAGAGCTGATCCACCACCTGAAAAAAAACTATACCATTGTGATCGTCACGCACAACATGCAGCAGGCTCAACGTGTTGCCGACAAAACCGTATTCATGTACCTCGGTGAGATCATCGAGCAAGGAGATACGCAACAGATCTTCAACAGCCCACAGCATGAAACCACCCGGAATTATATCCATGGGCATTTTGGATAAGTGATCAACATGCAGCCCCGATCCAGCAGTTGATCAACTGCTGGATCGGGGCTGTATACTGCACGGAACCGCTCATCTGCATCCTTTACCTCATGAGCAATGGCTGTAAAGTGCAATTACCGCATGCCAGAAACTACATTGATGCAGAAAGGTCCCTAGCATTTTCTGCCAAACGGATAAACTCTGCCCGATAGCCTTCATGATCTGGCCCTTTAGCTGCTTTGGCACGGCGGATCAATTGATCGAAACTGGCTTTTTGCTTGAACTCAGAATCGCGCAGTAGCAGGCCAAGCTCAGCTACGGCACTGGCGAAACGCAGATCTTCACTTGCTTTGTCCAGTTCGGCAACGTTGGCCATGACGACTTTTTGCTGCAACCTGCTTTTATCCCCATCCGGATCCTTGTACCTAAACTTTACTGTCGCCAGCTCACCATTTTTCTTTGCGGTCACCTGTTTTGCTGGATTTTTTTGATACTTCAAGGGGTCTACACGCCCCAGGAGGTCGGATGCCTGTCCCACCGGGATAATCTCGTAAAGGGCTGTCACCGTATGTCCAACCCCCATGTCGCCACCCATCTTCTGGTCATTATTAAAATCTTCAGCTTCCAGCAGACGATTTTCATAGCCCACCAGACGATAGCCCTGAACATAGCTGGGGTTGAACTCCACCTGGATCTTCACATCTTTGGCAACGGTGAACAATGTTCCCCCGAATTCAGTGATCATAGCTTTGCGGGCCTCAGAAATATTGTCGATATAAGCATAGTTTCCATGCCCTTTGTCAGCCAGAATTTCCATTTTGCTATCCTTTAGGTTGCCCATTCCATACCCTAGCACAGTCAGGAAAACCCCAGATTTGCTTTCTTTGCTGATCAACTCCTCCATGGATTCATCGCTGCTATCACCGACATTGAAATCACCATCACTGGCCAGAATAATGCGGTTGTTGCCGCCTTTCACCTGATACTGGTTGGCTATTTCATAGGCTTTCCTGATACCCGCAGCCCCCGCGGTGCTGCCCCCTGCTTCCAGTTCCTCTATCGCTGTTTTAATCTTCATCTTCTGGCTTCCAGGTGTGCTTTCCAATTTTACCCCTGCTGATCCGGCATAAGTGACAATAGCCACGCGGTCAATATCACGCAGTTGGTCAACCAGCATTTTTAACGAAGATTTTACCAGCGGCAATCGTCCCGGACCCAACATAGACCCTGATACATCAATCAAAAAGACCAGATTGGATGCCTTCAGATTTTCTGTGGGAATATCCTTTGCTTTGAGCGTAACCCGCATGAGCTGGTGCTGCTTGTTCCACGGTGCCTGGGTCAATTCAGTGACAATATTGACGGGTTCACGATTTTGTGGCCCCGCCACCTGATACTGGAAATAATTGATCATCTCTTCCACACGTACAGCATCCTTATCCGGCAGGTTCCCTGCATTGATAAACCGGCGTACGTTGCTATAGGAGGCTGCATCCACATCTGCCGAAAAAGTAGACAAAGGTTCCTTGGTCGGATCAATAAACTTATTTTCTTTTATTTTTTGATACGATTCCTGATTTTGCTCAGGCCTATATCTTGCTGCCCCGATCCGCACGCCCCGTACCTTCCCCATCAGCATCGGCGATGCATTCTGATAACTGACTTCTTTGGCACTCGGCTGATCCGCCAAAACCACAATCTCCTCCAATATATGATCTTGCGGCTTCATGGCAACATTGATCTTCGACTTGCCTTTGACAGCAACCCGCTGCTCGACATAGCCCAGGTAACTGAACAGCAAGGTGTTTGTTTTTGCACTTACCCGAATCCGGTAATTCCCCTGTTGATCCGTCCATGTTTTTTCCTTCGTCTGCATATTCAGGACCACAACCCCTACAAGCACCTCGCCGGACCCGCTATCCGTGACTTTACCGGTCACCTCATATCCTTGTTTGGCATATCCTCCAAAGGATAGCAACAAACTCATTAAAAAAAGCAGTGTTCTCATATCGTTCAAGTTTTTGCCAAGGGATGCAGCAAATATTAAATTTCCATAAACCAGAAAAAAAAAATATTTTTAAGGCATAAAATGTTCGTATTCAAGTCGTCAAAAATAGATCCGTCGCAAGATCAGGAGCTCTTGCAACAATATCAGGAGTCTGTAGACCTCCAGGTATTGGGCGATCTCTATCAACGACATGCCGAGATGGTCTATTACGTCTGTTTGCGTTATCTCCAAGATCGGGAGCTGAGCAAAGATGCCGTCATGAATATTTTTGAAGAGCTTATCCATAAAGTCAACAAACAAGAAATCAAGGACTTTCCGCGATGGCTATATGTCTTGAGCAAGAACCATTGTCTCATGTATTTAAGGTCTCAAAAAAATAAATCACAAATTTCTTTGGATGAATTTGTGAAATTTCCGGGAGATCTGCATCCATATGAGCAACCGGATCAAAAAGAAGAACAACTGACAGCAATGGAGGGCTGCCTGGATCGGCTACCGGAAAAACAGCAGCAGTCGGTCAGGCTCTTTTTTCTGGAGGAAAAATGTTACAAAGAGATCAGTGAGTCTACGGGGTATAGCTTAAATGAGGTGAAGAGTTATATCCAGAATGGAAAACGAAATTTAAAAATTTGCATGGAGGCCTGGAATGAGCGGCAGTAATTATGACATAGCATACCTGAAGAAATACGTCAATGGCGAGCTTTCTCCTACGGAGATGTATGCTATCGAGCGTGAGGCCCAGCGTGACCCGATGTTGGCTGATATCCTTATGGGTATGGAGTTGGATCAGGGCAGCTCTGTATTGCCCGACCTTGAACACCGCATCACACAGCGTACCACAGGGCAGCAAGCCACGACAGCAAGGCTCTTCGACTGGAAGAAACTTGCCATTGCCGCTGCAGTACTTGCTGTGCTGGCAACTGGCATTATCTATTTCCAGCGGCCGACAAGCCCTTCGGGCACGCAGCGGACAGCCAATATCACAGCCCCATCGGATAAAATGGACTCCAGAACACTGCCGCAGGATTCCGCTGTGGCCTCCCCTGGCATCGATTCTGTCCTCCTTGAGGATCAGCACCCTCGCTTAGCCGAGAGCAGAAAGCTTCCCGCACCGCACAGCTATGCGCCGGACGAAACATCCTCGGTACTCGATAAGCCCGCCCTCCGGGTAAAATCAATGAAAGAAATCGAAATGGAAATCAACCCCGACCGACCGGCATTTGGCTTAGGCTCCGCTGATAGTGCCGCAGTGATGGCTTATACAGCAGAGGCCGAAAGGAGTATCGCTGCAACTAATCGTCCCGCCTTAAAAAGTTATAACAACGCTCTTGCGGGTAAGGTAGCGGGACTGAATACAGCTCAGCAAGCGGGCAGTCCTGTCCAGATCACGGTACACAATAAAGAAACGGGATTACCCATTTCGGGGGTAACGATCATACAGCCGAACAGCAAACTGGCCACAAATACCGACGATAAAGGAAAGGCAACCATCCAGCCGAGTACCATGGATTCCCTGGTGGATATTATGGCCTTAGGCTATAATACCGTAGCGCTGAACATGCGGCGCAATAAAAACCTCAATATCAAGCTGGAACCGAACAGCGGCGTCCTGGATGAAGTGGTGGTCACCACCATGTCCTCACGAAAAACAAAAAGTGCCGAACCCGTATGGGGCTGGAAATCATTCAACAGCTACGTGAAAAAGAGAACCACCAACAGTCAGTCGGAGGGCACGGTACGACTGAGCTTCTATATCGACAAGGATGGCTTCCCCACCAATATCAATGTGTTACAGAGCGCCAATGATTACCTGGATGCCAAAGCCAAGGAAATCCTGCTGTCGGGTCCCAAATGGAAAGGGGAAGACTACCGCTATGTCACATTTACATTTGAATTCACACCCTGACAACAATCTGCTGCTCCCAGCACAGGCCAGGCGATTTCTTTCATCAGGTATGTTAACACGGACCATCGTTAACAAAAACTTCATCTTATATTGATATTAAGCTTAAATAAAGCTGATAAATTTGAATATCAAAAAAGAAATAAAAATGATTAAAGATTTTGAATTATTTGAACTGGAGAACACCTTCCTTGGTGAAGGTTTCGACTTGGACGGTGACGATATCATCACCGATGAAGACTAGGTCTTCACTTTTTTAGCAAGTATTATTCCCCTTATATAATCTCCAAGCCCGGCCACTTCTTTGCCGGGCTTTTTCTCTTACAGTGGCCGATTGATCTGCTTTTTACCGTTTCCCATCCCGGGTTTCATTTCGTTCCTATTAGCAGCAGCTATTTTTTCATCTTCCGGATCAGGGTAATCCGTATTTCTTTCAACGACCTGCCTTGTCCGCATTTTTTATTATTGCTATATTTATGACCCCTGAAAAAAAAGATGGTACGTTTAATTGTGTCACGGAAAAGTAATAGTGTCACGGGAAATCAGCCGTACCGATGATGCACGGCAATAGGGGGCTATTCAAAAAAACACATTCTTGAATTCATGCATATGAGAAAAATTATACTGGACCTGGCCATGACGCTGGATGGCTTTATTGAAGGACCGAATGGGGAGATTGACTGGTGCATCATGGATGATGACATGGACTTCGAGGGCTTTCTGTCCACCATAGACAGCATCTTTTATGGCCGTGTCAGTTATGACGCCTGGGGAAACTTCCAGCCTGATGACCAGGCCAGCGACACTGAAAAAAAATTGTGGGAGCATGTCCACGCCAAGAAAAAATATGTCTTCTCGCATCAGGCCAGGCAGGATGAGCGTGCAGTTTTCATCCAAACCGATATGGTTGCTGAAATCACTAAATTAAAAAAACAGGACGGCAAGGATATCTGGTTATATGGTGGTGCTGGTTTGATCAGAAGTTTTATTCAGGCAGATCTTGTGGACATCTACCGTATCTCCGTTCATCCTCTGGCACTAGGCAGCGGGAAGCCATTGTTTGAAGATCTAACGGAGCGGTTAAAGCTGCAGTTGATGCAGACTCGTGTGTTCAGATCAGGTGTCGTGCAACTGATTTATACCACATAGCTGCTGCAGCCAACATGCCATGAAGAGAATTATCATCCAAAATAACAGCCAGCACAATGGGCTACATAACAGTTGACACCATGATCCCAGAACTTATAGCTATCGAAAAAGCAATAGGGCGGCCCATACACAACCTGGTGCAAGACCAGGAGTGCGCCCCGTATTTTGGTTTTAGTTTCCAACTGGGGGGATGGAATATCAAGTTTAGAAAGGCCAAAATAACTCCTAAAAAAAATGGGCAATTTGTCACCTTATGGAAACGTGATGCCCAGCATCAAACTGTGCCTTATGCTGCTGCTGACAAGTTTGATTTCTATCTCATTGCGGCAGCACAGGGAACTAAGTTTGGTTGTTTCATCTTTCCGAAACAGCTGTTGATCAGCCAGCAGGTCTTAACGACAGGGGGAAAAAATGGGAAACGGGGGTTTCGGGTTTATCCTCCCTGGTGCATTGCTGATAATCCGCAGGCCGCAAAGACGAAAATGTGGCAGGTAGACTATTTTATCGACCTGACAGCACATGACCACGAAGTACAGCAGAAACTGCAGGCGTTGGCCATGTGCTGAGGTTGCACCGCTGCAACACTTTTTCGGCACCTGAAAATTCTGGATCGTTTTTTCAGGCCCATACTGCAGCAGCAGATTCCATTGGACGATACCTGGTTAGGCCAACAACGGATCGGTAGTGGTTTCAGCCCCTGTCTCCAGTCGCCCTGCCAGCTGAATGACAAAACCCGTCTCTCCTTTAATCCGTATCGCCATATCATACCAGTTTCCCTGCCCCGCAATATCCAGGCTCAATACTGTTTCCTGTGCTGGCCTGATTTCCCTGACGGCGGAATAGGACTGATAATTAAGGGATTCGACCATGACTGTCACGGCCTTTTCGGCATTATTTTTCAATGTCAGCTGCAACTTTCCTGTTGCCGCCTTGGTCAGTGGCCTGATTTCCGGCGCAACCGCTGCCCACAGGGCGGGAGCATCTTTCTGCCCTGCAAATTTTCGATAGAAACCATTTGGGCCGTGCAACTCAAAGGCATAATTGCTGCCTTCAAATCTGGCCAGGTCCCATTGGTAGCCCAGGCGGTCGCCACTCTTCACGGCAAAATTCCAGTTTCGGTACGTTTCGGGCTCCCCTTGCTCATTGTGGTACCCCAACGGACTGTAAACATTGAAGGCCGTCCCGCTGGTCCTTTCACCAAATATATTGGAATCAACATGCATCTGCAGGTTAAACTTCCCGTCTTTCACATAGCCGATCGCATCATGTGCATAAGGCAAAGACAGGGATTTACGGACTCCTGTTTCCTGTACCCGGTTAAACTTGTCAGTCCATACCGTCTGTCTTGCCTGCGCAAGGTCCTTAATCTCAATAAATCCGCCCGGAGCATCTTTGAACTGCGCATTGTAAATCGTTTCAATATATTGATTCCGGTCCAGGAAAGGCAATTGTTCCTGCTGTTGGCGGAAGGGTGTAAAGGCGGCGGTCAGATCTCCACAAATGGTTCGGCGCCAAGTGCTGATATGATCCAGATGGATATTTTTCTGCAGCTTCTTATTGAAAAAATATTCCAGAAACTGGAGTGTGGAAGTATGGTCAAATACTTGGGAGCATACTTTTCCACCCCGCGACCATGGGGAAGCAATATACATGGGTACCCGGAACCCTAAGCCCACAGCCCCTTCACGGGCTTGCTTTTTGGGAATCCCCTGTTTGAGCTCATTGGCCAAACGCACCATCTCCACTTCGCTATCGATCCCCGGAGAACAGGCACCACTGTCCTTTTGCTTCAGGTCAGGGACCACAAAAGGTTTAACATGGTCGTAATACCCATCATTCTCATCGTAGGTAATGATAAAGATGGTCTTCTTCCAGACTTCGGGATTTTTGGTCAGGATATCCAGGACCTCGGATACATACCAAGCGCCATACCAAGGCGCACTGGGATGGTCTGAAAAATTCTTTGGTCCTGCCAACCAGGATACTGCCGGCAATTGCCCCTGATCCACATCTTTCCTAAACTGATAAAGCACATCGCCCTTTGGCACTTCTAAAGCTCTTTGTTTTCCCCGCTCTTTGAATTGCAGCTTTTCAAGGGACCGATAATTATTGTCGCCCCGGTTTACGGTAAAAGCACGCTGGTGCAACGATTTGCTAAAGTCACTCAGCTTGTCGTAATGGGCTGCACTGAACTCTTTGAGATCGGCTTCGGCTTTTTCGAGGGCCTCACTTTTCTTGCGGATATCGGTACGGATCTTTTCGGCCTGCTCCTCAGAAGCGGGAGATTTTTCTTCCAATGCCGCAATCTGTGCCGGCAGATCCCTTACCTGCACCTCCAGATTGCGGATATAGGTATCCTTAAATTTAACCTGATACGCCTGAAAAAATTCCAGCAGGTTACAGCCAAAATTGGATAGCCATGCACGCTCCTCTCCGGAAAGCCCACCACCACAGCTGGTCTCATTCTGGTAGAAGCGCCAGTTGATCCCATTCTTTTCCAGCAGTTCCGGAAACGTCTGCCAGGTCATCTTTCCATAGGCAAAGTCGTCATTCCGAATGTTGACCTTCTGCAGGCCTTCTTTCATCTCCGTGATCTTACCCGTCCAAAAGAACGAGCGGTTGGGGGTGGTACTGGTCATCCCCGAACAGAAGTTCTGGTCACAGACGGTAAACGCATCGGCCAAAGCATAGTGAAACGGGAGGTCTTCACGTGTAAAGTACCCAAGGGTTAAAGGCATGGCTGCATATTGCTTATTGCCCGACTGCTTGGAAGTCAACCACTGGTCGTACTTACCTTGGTTATAGGCATCGACCTGACTGGCGCGGCTGTGGGGGAGCGAGCCCATCCAGGTAACCTTACTTTCCTTCAGGTTCAACCTGAAAGGGGCATAGGTTTTCCCGCGTTTATCTGTCTGATACCAGACCGGAAGGCCATTGGGCAGTCGGACCGCACGCGGGTCATTGAAACCACGAACCCCAGAAAGACTGCCCAAGGTATGGTCAAAGGATCTGTTTTCCTGCATCAGGATAACGATATGCTCAGCATCCAGAAAGCTACTGCCCGGATCCGGATCAATGGCAAAGGCTTTCTGGATCGAACTGGGCATAAAGCTGGCTATGCCTGCAGCTCCTGAAAATAGCAAAGTCTTTCTTAGGAATTCTCTTCTGCTTTCCATAATATGTGTCTTATAATTTCGATTTGAATCTACTTACATTTCTTTTTGTTTCATATTTCTTCATGTAAATCTTATGTTACTAAATGATAACCTCTGGGGGATGGCCATCGCAAAGGTCCCTGATCGGTAACAGACAGACAGGATCGCTGTTGTTGATGGATGCCTCGCCGTGCATTTCCTGGTGCAAGGCCGGCAGGATGCCTAAAAATAAACGGGCCATGAAAGGTTAAAGGCGACTTTTGCTGTAACATTTTGCATCTATTCCAACAGTAAAGTTTTAAAAGCAATAAAAAGCCCTTAAGTTTACAACAAATTACCTTCCATACAGCATTGATGCTATCTGGACGGTCACAGAAAATATATGATATGACTATTCTCACCTTTACGATCATCCTTCTTCTGGGCGCATTTGTCGCGGGACTCTTAGGGTCGCTGACAGGTTTGGGCGGCGGGGTTGTCGTGATCCCACTGCTGACGCTTTTATTCCATGTCGATATCCGCTATGCCATAGGCGCTGCTTTATTGGCCTCGATAGCGACCTCTTCGGGAGCGGCTACAGCTTATGTCAAAGAAGGGATCACCAATATCCGGCTCGGCATGTTTCTGGAAATTGCTACGACCATCGGTGCGGTCATTGGTGCAGTCATTGCCATTTATATGCCGACCAATACCATTGCGATTATTTTTGGTGTCGTGCTCATCTTTTCGGCAGCCATGACCGTTCGTAAAAAAAATGAACAGGCACAGTCTGGTGGCTCCCTGCTGGCTGAAAAGCTGAAGCTGAACAGTACCTACCCCGCTGCGGGAACATTGGTACCCTACAAATTGACCAATGTCGTAGGGGGATTCTCCTTAATGGGGGTGGCGGGTATCCTTTCCGGCCTTTTGGGTATTGGCTCGGGCTCTTTAAAAGTCCTCGCCATGGATAGTATGATGAAGATTCCATTTAAGGTCAGCACGACAACAAGTAACTTTATGATCGGCGTCACTGCCGCAGCCTCGGCTGTGGTCTACCTTCAACGTGGTTATATGGATCCGGGCATTGCTTTTCCCGTGATCCTGGGTGTACTCTGTGGCGCAATTACCGGTTCGAAGCTTTTGAAGAGAATGAACCCGAAAACACTGCGCCTCATTTTTGCGATGGCAATCACCTTGGTTGCACTGGAAATGATTTTCAATGGATTTCAACATAAATTCTAAGCGCAGCAACCCGTTCCCGTCAAACCTGGTTTTTGACATGGCAGGTAGGACCAAAAACGAGGACATTGAGCGAACAAATATTTTAACATGGACAAAATCCATCAGCAGGGTGGTACAAAGATCATATAGCGATGAAACAGGTATTTTCAAAACATTATTGGAGCGACAAAGACATTTCACTTTTGGTGGGACAGATCCTGCGCATAGGTGTTATCGTGGCCTCTTCCACCCTCGTGGTTGGGGGCCTATGGTATTTAGCCGTCCATGGACAGGACCCTGTGCCCAATTATAGGGAGTTTGCGGGTGAGGGCAGTGCCAATACAACCATCACAGGAATTATCATCGGGGCATTCAGCCGACATGTTCCTCAAATCATACAACTGGGCGTATTGCTCTTGATCTGTACCCCCATTGTACGTGTGGTTGGTTCCCTATTTGGATTTATCATTGAAAAAGACCGACTCTACATCATCATCACATTGATTGTTCTCATCGTGATTATAGGCAGTATACTCAGTGGGGTGAAAGGATAAAACCTTATCGCCTGGACCTTAACCAGGCAGATTTTTCCAGTGCATATTCAACATTTCTCCGTTCGGGTTCATTCGGGTAGCTGACCGTTTTTTCGTCGACTTTGCTTGCCCCCAGCCGTTCCACAGCCTTCTGTGAACGATAATTTTCGGCCCCGACATGCAGGTAGATCTTATCGACAAAATTGAAGGCAAAATCAAACATCATCTCCTTGACCAAAGGGTTGATCCCGGTCCCCCAACAAGCCCGGGCATAAAAGGTAAAGCCTACAAAGATCGATCGCTTGCTTTCATCCAGCCCATAATAACGGGTGCTCCCGATACATTCCCCCGTCTGCTTGTCCAAAATCAGATAGGCAGCCTTGCTCTCCAGGGCCCCATCAAAAAAAGTACGGAAAACCTCCTCCTGCCAACGATCTTTGTTGGGGTGCTGCGCCCAGATCAGGGGGTCCTTTGCCACCTGATAGAGGGTATCAAAATCTTCGGGGTCAATCAATTTCAAAATGACCTTATCATTTTCAAGCTTATTGGGTGCTACAAACCTCATTAGAACACTGTTAATGTTAGACATCTATTGAAATTCCTTCAATTTCACAGAAGATACCAAATATTCGTGAAATCAAGCTGAATTACCTTTTCAACAAGTCAAATATTACACCAAAATGTCCATTCACTATTTTTCATCAAAATTCCATCAAGAAGCACGACAAAATTTCGTATTTTACGCTCTGATGGAACAATTCAAGGAATTTGTAAAAAAGCGCATCAATATCTCAGAAGAAGAATTGAATGATATTATTTCGCGTTATGAGGTCAGAAAAATAAAGAAAAAGGAATATTTTCTGCGTGCCGGTGAGATCTGTCATTATGAAGCTTATGTTGTCAATGGCTTATTTAAATCGTTCTATGTCACCGCAGATGGTATCGAACATATTTTGCAGTTTGCCATTGAAGACTGGTGGATCGGAGACATCGCCAGTTTCAACTACCAGGAGCCTGCCTTACAAAATATCCAGGCGCTGGAGGATTCTGTTGTGCTTACCTTATCCAAAAAAAATAAGGACAAACTCTATGAGGACCATCCGGTCTACGAGAAACTCTCCCGGATCATGGCGCAGCGTGCCCAGATTGCTTCCCAGCACCGTATCATCTCAAGCATTGGCTTTACCGCCCAGGAACGTTACCTGGATTTTATCAAAAGATACCCTAAAATTTACCCACGGATCTCCAATATGCAATTGGCCTCCTATCTCGGGGTCACACAGGAGTTCCTGAGCCGCTTAAAAAGACAGATCCTAAAACCGAATCGAAATTCTTGATCTACATCAATTTTTTCTACCTGAGTTTATCCCACCTTTGCAACAGTTTGTTCAAACAAACATTTTGAACATCTAATGGTTTGATAAATAAACAGAAAACAATATGAATAGATTTTTCCAATTTTTGGCAGCAGCGGTGTTAATGGTTAATGTTGCTGTGGCCCAGGTAAAATGGTCTGCTGATCCTGGACATACCAATGTGCGCTTTGATGTGAAGCACCTTGGCATCAGTTTCGTCGACGGTGAATTTACGAAAGTGGAAGGAACGGTAGAAACCGCAACGGCAACAAGTTTCAACAATGCGAAAGTAAACTTCTCCATCGATGTCAACAGCATTGATACCCGTATCGAAGCACGTGATAATCACTTAAAAACAGCTGATTTCTTTGCTGCGGACAAATTCCCTAAGATGACCTTGAGCGCTGTTTCATTCAAAAATACCAAGGTCAAAGGCAAATACATCATGGTTGCTGATCTGACTATCCGTGATGTCACAAAACAGGTTAGCTTTGATGTGACACAAAACGGTGGCGTAATTACTGATCCCTGGGGCAAAACACGTGCTGGATTTACAGCTAAAGCGACCATAAACCGTCAGGATTTTGGCATAAAGTATAACGACAAATTACCTTCAGGTGTAGAGGCCGTTGCTTCGGATGTGGCGATCACAGTGAATACGGAATTGGTGTTAAACTAATCTACGATACTTATAATCACACAAACTTTTGCGGCTATCCTATTGACATAGGATAGCCGCTTTTTTTTGCCAACTATAGTCCCCTCAATAATCCCCCATCCAACGGAATATTGGTTCCAGTCAGGTAGTTTGCATATTCCGAACAGATAAAAGCAACCAAATAGCCATATTCTTCGGCTGTGCCCAAGCGTCCTGCCGGCACCTGTTTCAACCTTACCTTTAGCGCCTCCTCGTAGGAGAGCCCCAAGCGCTGGGCATCCAACTTCGTCAGTGATTGAATCCGATCGGTATCAAAAAGCCCGGTCAATATACTATTGACTGTAATCCCGTCCCGGGCAACGTCCTCCGCCAGCGACTTGCTCCAGCTCATCAGGGCCGTGCGAACGGTATTGGAGAGCACCAGATTGGATACCGGTTCCTTCACCGTAGAAGAGGAAACATTGATAATACGGCCATACCCATTGGCCAGCATATACGGAAGTGCGCAGGAAGTTGTATAACAATGATTTTGGAACAATAATTCGAATGCATGCTGATAATCGGCCAGATTTTTCTGGTCAATACCTCCGGCCTGTGGCCCGTTGGAGTTATTGATCAGGATATCGACCTTATTAGACTTAAAATAATCTTCTATACGCGCTTTGTAGGCCTCATGTTCATTATAATCAACCTGGATATATTGATGGACCTGCCCACGGGAGGTATCCAGGCTTTCACAGGTCGCTTTCAGTTTTTCTTCATTCCGGGCAGCCAGGGTCACAGACACGCCACAGGACGCCAAGACCTTGGCTATCCCGGCTCCGATTCCCGCGGAACTAGCGCCAATCAAGGCTTTTTTTCCATTAAGATTAATTTCCATAATTTCTGCTGTTAAATAGTTGACACTTATTCCGACGGACAAGTCATTTTGTTGCGATCAAGACCTGCTTTCCTTTTGCAGCGAACGCTGGATAAAGAAAGGCGTATTAATCATTATCCTTGGCCCTGATCATGGCGATAAACAAATACACGGCAAAGACCCATGCCGAGCCCAGGCATATCCAGGCAAATACAGGAATCCCGAGCCACTGCGGCTCAATCCGGGCCACGATAATCATCCCCCCCAGTAAATTGAGCGACATAAACATAATCCCGATCACAATACGATTGACTCCTTTGCGCAGAATGGTATTGAAAGATCGGGCACTGATCAGACGGTGGTTGAGGGTGAAGTTGCCTGTCCGGAACAGGCGCACCAAAGCCCGCATATCTTCCGGAAGCTTTTCGACATCCCTGGCGAAAGACTCCACCTTATGCTTGCCCTTCTTGAAAATAGCTTCTGGAGAAAGCCGTTCCATCATGATCCGCCGGGCAAAGGGCTTGATACTTTCCATGATATTCAGATCTGGATAAAGCTGCCGCCCTATTCCTTCCATCAGCGAAATACCGCGCATCAACTGATAGATATATTCGGGAAAATATAACCGGCTGTCGCCAATGATCTTCCAGAGTTTATTGAAGAGCAAGTCGAGGCTCAAATCACCCAGGGAGACATTGTCTATCATATCAAAGATTTCGTAGAGCGAACGTTCAAACTGATTCCTATCGGGTATATGGCTCACGACAGCGACATCTTCGATGACATCCGCCAGGCGTACTGCATCTTCGGAAATGGCCGACTGAATAAATTCTTCCAGATGTCGCCGGTCAATCCCCAGTAGCTTGCCCATATTGCCAAAATCCAGAAATGCAATACGCCCATCCGGCATGACCATCATATTGCCCGGATGAGGATCGCCATGAAAAAAACCATGGATAATAACCTGCTCCAGGTAGAGGTTGATCCCATTTTTCACCAAAGTCTCCACATCCATGCCCCGACGCTTTATTTCGGCAACATCCGTTACTTTGAACCCATCTAAATATTCCATGCATAGCACACGGTCAGAAGACAGGTCTGGATAGACTTTGGGGACCTTGATAAGCTTGTTGCCTTTAAAATTTTTACTGAACCGGTCAATATTATGCCGTTCGATCACCAAAGACATTTCTTCCTGTAAGGTCATGGCAAAAGACTCCACGATCAGGGAGAGGTTGAGGTTTTCCAATGCATCATTGTACACCGTCAGGATTTTGGCAATATCACGCATCAGGGCAAGATCACAGCGCATGATCTCATCTATCCCGGGGCGGCGGACTTTCAGGACAACCTTTGTTCCGTCCTGCAGTACCGCGCGGTAAACCTGGGCAATAGAGGCCGCAGCAAAGGGCACAGCGTCGATCTCCCGAAAATGGGCATTGATATCCAGATCCAGTTCTTCAGCAAGATAAGCGTTGATATCGACCCCGAAGGGGGGGACATTATCTTCCAGGCGTTTGAGCTCATCAACCAGGTCTTTTGGCAGCAGGCCCTCCCTTGTGGAGGCTGATTGTCCCAGTTTGATAAATGCAGGCCCAAGCTCCTCAAGTGCCATGCGTATACGGGCATAGACATTGATATTGTCGACATCGATATTACGTTCTACCGCAGCTCTTGTCCCTTTCCATGGCAACCTGGCGATCGCATCCTTAAAGCCGTATTTGGCCAATATACTTAAGATCTGGGAACTGCGCTGCAACTTCTTGGTCGGATTGTACATATTCAACAAGGATTTTCTGAAAACAATATACGAAATATCCATGTGCAAAAAACACAAATCACGGATGAAAAATGGGTAACCTACCTATTACTCCGCTTCCATCTGATCCAGATTTTCCTTGATCTTGATCAGATAATCGCCATAGTACATCCGAATCATAATTTCGGTGATCAGGATGGTAATCCCGATGGATACAAGAGCCGCCAGGATCATCCATACGATAAAACTAGGGTTCTGCACGAGCGTCTCCTTGAAATGATACAATTTTTCAAACCATACAACAGCCTTGCTTTGGGCAATGATAATGAAATAAAGGAACATACCCTGCGGAATCATGACATAAGCCACAATACGGTAGGTTTCCACGGCATATTTTAGATCATAATATAACTTCAATAAATGTTCGCGGGAAGTCAGATGGTCTATCTGCCGGGCGCTCTTGATCAGATAATAGAATCTGCGGTAGCTAATCAGGCTCGACAGGGAAAGCTGCACAATACAAAAATAGTAGGCAAAGGCAGCATAGCCCTTTATGGTATAGAATGGCAGCAGGGGAACGGAAACCAGAAAAAGTATGCATAAAAGCCAAGCGATGAATTCACGTTTGATATTCCGTCTCAGCTTAGCCATGATATTTCCGACTTCTTTATACTGTTTCAGATTTGGATTCTGTAAATCCTCGTCTGTGGGCTGTTCTTGCCAAGATTTTTTTAATTCATCAAAATTCATAATGATATTTTTTAATGATTTGTTGAATCCTTTCTTTTGTTCGATTTAGTTTTACCCGTGCATTTACTTCGGATATGCCCAGATGAGCCGCAATCTCGCGATGGCTCTGTCCTTCCAAAAACAAAAAGATCAACGCTTTTTCTACTCCATTGAGCCTATGCACCGCTTGGTAAAATATCTTCAACTGCTCGTCTTTATCTGAATTATAGGTCTCTTCGGGAAAGTCATGCCTTTCCTCCAACATATCATAGACACGGTGTTTCTTTTCTTTTTTCAAAAACACCATCGCCGTATTTAAGGCGACCCGGTACATCCAGGTTGAAAATTTACTCTGCTGCTTAAAGCTGGGGTAAGATTTCCAGAGCTGATATACTATTTCCTGGTAAAGATCCTGCCTGCCTTCATGATCATCCATATACATACGGCTGGCTTTGACGATAATACCTTTATTTTCGTCAATCAACCGAAGAAATTCTGTTTCTGAATGGCTCACTTAGTAATTTTTCTTTATTGCTAGAAATTCAGGTAATCAGTATAGCTGTTGGGCAAAGTGTTACAGCTTAATTTAAAAATATGTAAATTGTTCTTAAAAAGAAGAAAATCACTGTAATATTATGGAGAATATATTTTATCAGGGGCAGGTTATCTGGGCACAGATTGATGCCAACAGACATATGCGGCATTCCGCCTATGCCGATATCTGCGCCCAGGCAAGAAGCAACATGTTGAACCAGATGGGATTTTCGCTGGATAAATTTGCGGAATATCAGATCGGGCCGATCTTATTTCGGGAAGAGCTGATTTATTCCAGGGAAATTCATCTGGACGAATATGTACAGGTAAGGGTCGAGCTGACGAAGTACAACAGCACAAACAGCCGCTTTTCTTTTATCCACCAGGTGTACCGCAACGATGGGACACTATGCTGTACCGTGAACGTGGACGGAGCCTGGCTAGATCTGAAAAAAAGAAAATTAACCCGCTTACCCGATGAAATGGCCCCCTATCTGGCGAAAGTACCCCGAGCGGAAAACTTTGAGGAAACCGCATAAAAAATCCCTCGGGCTTTCGTGATGCTCCGAGGGATTAAAACATAAACTAACCTAAAAACTATTTTTCTGATCAGCCCCGGCTTACAAAGGCGATGCGCAACTGGGGTGTATCCGTCTGATTATTTTACTTCAATCAGTCGTTTTGCGATGATTGCATCTTCTTTCTTACCTACTGTTAAGATCAACACGCCGCCTTCATATGCCGCCTCAATATTACTGTAGTCCACCGTATCGGGCAATGTAAATGATCTTGAAAATGATGAATAATTGAATTCTTTCTTACTGTACAATTTTTCTTCACTTACACTCTCTTCTTTTTTCTCCGCAGAAATAGTGATCAGATTTTTGTCAACATTGATCTTAAAATCTGACTTGTCCAATCCCGGTGCAGCCATTTCAATGGTAAATGACTTTTCGGATTCCGATATATTTACTGCTGGAACACGCGAAACCAAACGGTCTGAAATGAAATTATCGTTAAATAAATTATCAAATACCGTATTTACAAATGGGTTTACCGCATCGGTATTCAAACTTTTTGTAGGGAATTTAATTAATGCCATTTTTTGTCCTCCTAATTTTTTGTTTATTGTTAAGCTCTATTTTTTAATCTTTAATTTTAGTGGGATGTTCAATTCTCATACCAGTCCTAAAACAAAGACAAAATGTCATTTTAAAACAATAAACAATGTCATTTTGTCCTAAAACAGGCTAAAGAACACGTTTAGCTCGATTAATCTGTCTTATCTAGGCCCAGAAAGGGATCCATCCAGCAATTTGTATCTAGAACGATAACCTCAGAACTGGAAAAACTGTTTTTCAGAAAACGTTTTTTAACAGCCTGAATTTATTTTCAACAGTCCAAACTTATTTAGGACTGCTTTCATTCTTTTCCAGGGCTGTAATGAGCAGGGATTTGACAGCATCATATACATAATCTTTTGCCTCTGCATAGGAAATACGATATAATCTGGGTACCACAACGTCATAATGTGGAAATGGAGAAAATAGCTTATCATAGTATGCATCCAACTGCACGTTGGTAGGCAGCTCAAAGGCTAAGCGAAGCTGAAATCTTCGTATAATTGCCGTGTCCAATATTTCTGGGTGATTGGTGGCTGCAATCAGAACGGCTTCATCCGGGAAATAATCAATCAGCTGAATAATCGTATTGACCAATCGGCGCATTTCGCCCACATCCTTTTCTTCACTGATGCGTGCCTTGCCGATCTGATCGAATTCATCCAGAAATAAAACTGCTTTCTCACGCCCTGCTTTATCAAAAACCTGTCTAATATGCTGGGAGGTCTCCCCTATGCGTGACGAAATGAGATTACTCAGGTTCAATACATAAATTGGTTTCTCCAAGGCCGTGGCCAAAGCCTTTGCCGTGGTCGTCTTGCCACACCCCGAATAACCATGCAAAAGGATCTTGTTGCTTACGGGAAGACCATATTTCGAAAGCTCCTGGATATAACGATGCTCTTTGATCAGCTGCTGAAGTTTTCTCCGACTTAAATCATCCAAAAAAACATCTTCCAAAGCAATTTTTTCCTTGTCTGCGATGACCAGGTCGTAAACATTCATATGATTATCTAGTTAGGAGGGTTATCAATATATTTTAAACTTACCTGTGAAGAGGAAAGGTCTCCACCAAATGGCGGGTTTGATTTACGGATCACCACTTCAATGACTATGGCATAGCTCACTTTTTCCCTGATCTGATCCAGTATTTCCGCAGCGGCAGATTCCAGCAGCTTCCGCCTGGGACGCATCACCTGGGCCGCAATCTGATAAAGCTCCTCGTAATTCAACGTATTGCGCAAATCTTCTGTTTCCATATTATGGAAGGGAAAACAAACATCGATAGACACAAAAAATTCATTACCGATAATCTGTTCTTCATCATAATAACCGATGGGTGCATAAAAGCGCGCCTCCTTCAGGGATACTGTCTGTAAAATGGTTGCCATGCACAAACCTAAGGAAATTGTTTCAAATCAGATAGACTATTTGCATCCAGATGGATTATTTGTATATTTAACCATACCAAAACCCCAACAAATGAACTTTTCTTTATCATCTGTCCTTGCAATGACGCTCCTATGCGGAGCCTTTTCCTTGCATGCCCAAACCAATATGAAACCTGAAGACACGGAATATTATAGTCCTGTCCCTCCCACTTTGACCCTAAACAAAGGAGTCCCAAGTGATGCTATTGTTCTTTTTGACGGTAAAGATCTTTCCCAGTGGAAAGGTGAAAAAGGAAAAGCGGCCTGGACAGTAGCCAACAATATCCTGGAGGTAAAACCAGGCTCAGGTACTATACAGACCACCGAAAATTTTACGGATTTCCAATTGCATATCGAATGGAAAAGCCCTGAAGTTATTAAAGGTGAAGGCCAGGGCCGCGGCAATAGCGGCATCTTTCTGCAAGGCCTTTATGAAATCCAGGTACTGGACAACAACAACAATCCCACCTATGTCAACGGTGGTGCAGGCAGCTTATATAAGCAACGCCCACCCTTGGCCCAGGTCATCGCGCCAGATCAATGGCATGTTTATGACATCATCTATAAAGCACCTCAATTCAATAAGGACAGCCTATTGGTCAGCAAGGGAACAGTAACGGTCCTGCACAATGGCGTAGTGGTGCAAAACAATACGCAGATTGACGGCACGACAGAATATATCGGACTACCCAAGCCCCTGAGTCACGGTCCAGGCCCCATCATGCTCCAAGATCATGGTGATCTGGTACAGTTTAGAAATATCTGGATCCGAAAACTGTAAGCTGACAGCGAACAATTTTAGTTAGACAAGCAACAATTCTGTACTAGGTTTTATAGGGCTATTTATCTAATTTAGCCCTATAAAATTTGAAGTACCTATGAATTTTCAACAAGTAGATGAATATCTGTTAAGAAAGTTCATGATCATTAAAATCGAGTGCTTCACTCATACCGTCCAGCAGGGCCCACATGCCTTAAAGGACTAACATAACATGAATAATTAATTGTATTTTAATGAAAAGAATTGCGCTATTCTTCTTGTTGGCAAGTACAGCTAGCAGCTACGCCCAACGAAACCTGAATTTGGAAGAAACGGTATTTGGATCGCGGAGCTATGCTCCAGCTTCTATTATTGGGGCTTCCTGGATCCCGAAATCCAACAGCCTATCCTATCTTGATAAATCCTATCAGCATTTGCTTTCCAAAAGTGCGGCCAGCAATTGGACTGAGGCCAGCCTGGTCTCTAAAACTGATCTGGAGGCAGCCTTAAAAGCATCCATACCAAATGAAACCTTCAGTTTGTCCATGTTTCCTGCCGACTATCAATGGCGTGACGGAAATAGGCTTTTACTTCAGGTCGATGGAAAAGAGAAGGTATACACGGTCGTCTATAATGTCAAGTCCAGGACTATCGAAAGCTTTATTGGCAATGACAGCAATGGCGCCAACCGCGAACTGAGTCCGGATCTTTCCAAAATTGCGTACTTGGTGGATAATAATATTTCCATCGTCGACAAAGACGGGAAAGTGACTCCGGTGACCAATGATACGGATCAAGGAATTGTCAATGGAAGTGACTACACACACCGTCAGGAATTTGGCATCAAAAAAGGCATGTGGTGGAATCCACAAAATGACAGGCTCCTCTATTACCGTAAGGATGAAACGATGGTTGCCAACTACCCGCTCCCCCAGTGGGACCCTAAGATCACAGCGATCAAATGGATCAAATATCCGATGACGGGGCAAAAATCTGAAGAGGTTTCTTTGGTGGTTTACCATACTGCAACAGGACAGAAAGTTACGCTCCAAACAGGAGAAAAGCTTGAACAATACCTAACCATGGTCACCTGGGATCCTTCGGGAAAATATATTTATGTGGGTGTGCTCAACCGAGGGCAGAATGATCTAAAAGTCAACAAATACCATGCGGAGACCGGTGCATTGGTCAAAACGCTTTTTGAAGAAAAGGCAACAACCTGGGTAGAACCGGAAAATCCCTTAACCTTCCGCCCCAATAAGGCAGACCAATTCCTTTATCAGTCCGACAGGGAAGGCTACAACCAGCTATATCTTTACAATACGGAAGGCAAGCTGATCAAAAAACTAGGTTATCAAGATGTTATACTGGAAACCTTATTGGATTTCTCTGCCGACGGGGATAAGGTCAGCTATATCGGCGTCACCAACAATGGCATGGACCGCCAGCTATTTGAGGTGGACCTGAAATCCGGAAAAACGGTGCAACTGACCAAGGAACCGGGTACGCATAAAGCTGCCGTAAGCGGTGATGGAAAATATATCTTTGACCAGTACAGTGACTTGACAACAGCAAATAAATCGCAGATCAAAGCAGTGAAATCTGCAAAATCCACGGTATTGATCAACGCTGAAAATCCATTCAATGGCAAAATAAACAATCCAAGGATTGAATTTGTCCATTTGACATCTGCCGACGGGAAATATCCACTAACAGGCCGCATCATCTATCCGAATGATTTTGACCCGGCAAAAAAATACCCGGTCATGTATTACCTCTATGGTGGATCCCACTCGCAGCTGGTTTCCAATAAATGGCTGGGTGGAGCTGGATATTTTGACATGTACATGGCCCAGCAAGGTTATATTGTCTTCACCATGGACAACCGTGGCACCAACTACAGGGGCCGGGATTTCTATACCGCCACGCACCGTAAGCTTGGACAGCTTGAGATGGCCGACCAGATGAAAGGGATTGAATTTCTCCAATCAAAGTCCTTTGTAGACCAGGAACGCATGGGCATCTTCGGGTGGAGCTTTGGCGGATTTATGACGACATCATTTATGCTGCATCATAACGATATATTTAAGGCTGCCGTGGCAGGAGGACCAGTAATTGACTGGAAATTCTATGAAGTCATGTATGGGGAGCGTTATATGGACACACCGCAGGAAAATCCTGATGGCTATAAGCTGACCTCACTGTTAAATAAAGCAGATCAGCTTAAAGGAAGATTGCTGATCATCCACGGTGCCCAGGATCCAGTGGTCGTACAGCAGAATAGCATGGAATTTTTAGAGGCCTGTATCAAAGCAGGTAAGCAGGTAGACTATTTCCTATACCCTACTCATGAGCATAATGTGATGGGTAAGGATCGTATCCACATGTATGAAAAAATTGCAGATTACTTTAATCAGCATCTGAAAAAATAGGGAAATATCCCCAGAACAGCAAGGCGCCTTTCTTTCGATTGGCGCCTTGCTGTTTAGTTAAAGATTGGCTCAGCCAATGGTTCTCCAGTCTTTCAGTCTTAATTACCACTGCTGCGATTGGATTTTAGGTTGGCCGGCCAAGTCATTTGTTTTCCATCTTTATCAATAGGAAGGACAATTTTATCCCGCGCGACCAGGGCCGGTTCTTCACATGCCAGATAGGTCAGGATAGCCACGATGATGGCATTCTGTTTGACCTCATCGAAGACAATCTTATCATAGGTATCACGGTTGGTGTGCCATGTCACCTGACCATAGTCCCAAGATGTGGACGATAGGCCAAAAGCGGGGATTCCCTTCTGTACAAAAGAAGAATGATCACTTCCTCCCGTGCCTGGCATCCCCGGAAAACTAGTTTGAATTTCATGTCGGAATTCTTCAGGCAGGTACTGCAACCAGCGACCAATATATTCGTATGATTTCTCAAAACCACTGCCGCCAATCCGTACGATACGACCGGTTCCATTATCCTGATTCCAGACGACCTGGATATTTTTTGCGATATCGGGATGATCTTCCACAAATGCCGATGAACCGTTTAACCCCTGTTCTTCACTGCCCCAATTGCCGACAAGGATCGTCCTTTTATTGTCGGGGTAGACCTTTCTCAATATGCGGACTGCTTCCATCATGGTAATTACCCCGGTAGCGTTGTCTGTTGCCCCTGAGGCCCCGTCCCATGAATCCAGGTGGGCAGACAGCACGACATACTCATTGGGTTTCTCTTTCCCCTTGATCTCAGCAATACTATTATAGGTCTTTGTCGTTCCCAGTTCTTTTGATTTCCCCTGCAACAGTATCCGGGGCTTGACACCACGTTCGGCCATGCGGTAGAGCAAGCCATAGTCTTCCAGGGAAATATTAAATACTGGAATCTGCTTTGATTTCGCATCAAATATCCGTGTGATGCCCGGCACTTCGGTCCAATACGAATCAATTACCCCAACAGCACCGGCAGCTTCAAGAGCCAAGGGTAAAGTACGCCGTGTGCTCCCAGTATAAGACATACTCTGTTCCCATTTTTTCAGCTGGTCATTTTTTAGGGCTTGGTATTTTTCATACCCTTTTGCCGAAGCTGACCCTTTCCAATTGGCATCCGACCTGCCTGAAACCGGATTCATCCCGATCAGGACAATTTTACCCTGTACGGTCTTCAACCAAGACTGAAAATCAGCCTGTGCATTAAATACAGGCATAGCCACCACTTCGGCTTCTACGCCTTTATCTTTTGTCGCGGCACTGAACGCCAATTGTGTCCCTTCCAGGGATTTAACCCTCGGATAAGTCATGGTCACCTGAGAGGTCCCCCTTTCCCAGGAACGCCACTCACCATAAGCCTCGTTCCGTGCATCCGCACCAAGGGCACTGTACTGCTTAACCACCCAATCATGTGCCTGCTGCATCTGCGGGCTGCCCACCAACCGGGGACCGATCATGTCCACCAGTTCAAAAGCATAGTTTTCCAGCTGTGAATTTGCATTGGCTTCTTGCACGATGGAAGACACCATGGCTTCCTTATTCTGCGCAAAAATAGTCGGGGAACTGAACAACAGTAACGCCAATCCCAGGGATTTCAAACTCCTTTGTTTCATATCATCAATAATTTGTTTATTCAATAGTCATTCACTTAAAGGCTTGCACCCTTAAGTTTCATTGGTTTTCCCGAAAAATACTAAAGATAATTTAAAAAACATATTTGATTTTGACCGACGTGTTGCTTTAGGGTATCCGCAGGCCAATCCCGCGTGTAATGGATTGGCAGAACACTTTGATAGGCTGAAACATAACGACAGAAGCCCGGGCTATGCCCTGGGCTTCTGTCAAAATTAAGAATAGGAATGGTTGATTTTTTATACAGTTTCCACTTTGGATTTTTCATAGCTTTCCTGGTGGACGGATGCCACGGCCCTGCCCGAAGGGTCGTTGAGGTTCTGGAAAGAAGCATCCCAGGCCAATGCCTCTGGCGTACTACAAGCAACAGATTTCACCGAAGGGACGGTCTGGGCGGCGGCCCCAGATGGAAAATGTGACTCAAAAATTGTCCGGTACAAAAACTCTTCCTTGTTTTTTGGGGTATTTACCGGGAACCGCGTGGCTGCAGCAGCAAAATCCTGATCCGAAACATTCTTCTCGGCCTGCTCCTTAAGAGTGTCAATCCAGCTGTATCCCACGCCATCCGAAAATTGCTCCTTCTGGCGCCATGCAATGCTTTCAGGTAAATAATCTTCAAAGGCCTTGCGGACAACCCATTTTTCCATTCTGCCTTCACGGATCATTTTATCTTCCGGGTTGATACGCATGGCGATATCCATAAATTCTTTATCCAGAAAAGGTACACGGCCTTCAACTCCCCAGGCGGCAAGTGATTTGTTGGCCCGCAAACAGTCATAGAGATAAAGCTTGTTCAGTTTACGTACGGTTTCTTCGTGAAACTCCTGTGCATTGGGGGCTTTATGAAAATAAAGATAACCACCGAAAAGTTCATCAGAACCTTCGCCCGACAGCACCATTTTAATCCCCATGGATTTGATCACACGTGCCAGGAGATACATTGGTGTTGATGCACGTACGGTCGTGACATCGTAGGTCTCCAGGTGATAGATCACATCCCGAATGGCATCCAAGCCTTCCTGAATGGTAAAATTAATTTCATGATGGATTGTCCCGATATGATCGGCAGCCTTTTGTGCAGCAATCAGATCGGGTGCACCTTTCAATCCAACCGCAAAAGAATGTAATTGGGGATACCAAGCTTCTTCTTCATCTTTTGATTCAATGCGTTTGGGAGCAAACTTTTTGGTGATCGCGGCAATGACTGAAGAATCAAGCCCGCCTGATAACAGTACACCATAAGGCACATCTGACATCAGCTGACGATGCACAGCATCTTCAAGGCCTTTGCGCAATGCTGCGATATCGGTTTCATGGTCTTTTACAGTTTCATAACGCTCCCAGTCCCGCTGGTACCAGCGCTGAGGGACACTTCCTTCTTTGCTGTACAGGTAATGTCCCGGAGGAAATTGTGCAATGCTCGTACAGTAGCCTTCCAGTGACTTTAACTCAGAGGCAACAAACAATTGTCCTTGGTCATCTTTCCCATAATATAAGGGGATGATACCCATATGATCACGTGCCACGAAAAAAGAATCATCGCGCGAATCGTATAAAGCAAATCCAAAGATCCCATTGAGTTCATCCACAAAGGATGGACCTTTGGCCAGGTACAGCGCCAGGATAACCTCTGAATCACTCTGTGTGGCAAATTGATAATCAGGAAGACTATTGCGCAGTTCATCATGGTTGTAGATCTCTCCATTGACAGCCAACACGACTTGGCCATCAGGGCTATATAATGGTTGACTGCCCGATTTAGGATCAACAATGGCTAATCGCTCGTGCGCCAAAAGCGCTTTTTCACCCGTGAAAATACCAGACCAATCCGGGCCACGATGGCGAATACGTTTTGACATTTCCAATACTTGGGGTCTCAATGCTGCTGCAGGTTGCTTTAATTCAAAAGCGCCAATAATTCCACACATATTATGAAAATTTTAAATATTCTGTTTTTACATTATGTTATTGACACAAAGTAAAACAATTAAAAATTAAATTCATAACATTTTTTTATTTTTATTGAATTTTTAACAATTTAATATTTAAAAATACAACAAATTAACAATAAAACACCCATTTATTTACAATAATCACACAGCAGGCAAGCAGATGATCTGGAGACTTATCGCTAAATTCACTTCGCAATCAAATAACCAACAACATGGATCTAATTGGGACATTTTACAGTGATCTTGCCCTGAGCAGTGATGAGTTAAATTCCATAAAAGATAAACATCAAGCGATCACCATCAAGAAAGGCGATTTTATACTAAGTAAGGGACAGACTGCCAATGCCTACTATTTAATGGAGTACGGTCTTACGCGGTCATTTTTACATGATTACGAAGGCAATGAGGTTACCATTGGATTTTGCAGCGACCATGATGTTGTCATCGAGGTGGCGTCTTTTTTTCAACGCAGCCCAACGGTGGAAAACATTCAGGCCTTGACTGACACCCGCCTCTGGAAAATAGGTTTCGAAGATTTTCAGGAACTTTTCCACCAGATTCCGGAGTTCAGGGAATGGGGGCGTTCCTGGATGGCGAATGAACTGGTCCACAGTAAAAATAGGGCTATTGCCATGATTACCGAACCCGCCACGACACGCTATCTTCGACTGATCAAGGAGAAGCCCATACTGATCCAACAGGCACCACTCAAACATATTGCCTCTTATTTGGGCATTACCGACACCTCGTTAAGCCGGATTCGGAAGGAAATCGTACAGGGCAATTAACCCTTTTTTAAATCCTATACCTGTTTCAAAACTTGCCTTAAGGCAAGTTTTTTCTCACTGCTTCAGCTTAATTTTACATCAGCAGAACGGATTATTCAGCCGAATATCCGACTGGAGGCATTTTGAGAAAAGAAATAATCAATATATCCAAAATTAGCAATCATGGCAAAATTACATGCTTATTTAAATTTTAATGGGAATTGTGAAGAAGCATTCACGTTTTACGAAAAAGTCTTCCAGACTAAAAACCCAGGTTTTATGCGCTATGGAGATATCCCTGCCGATCCACAGATGCCCCCCATACCCGATGAGGCTAAAAACAAGATCTGCCATACGGCGATTTCTATAAATGGGGAGAGCATGTTGATGGGAGCTGATGTCATTCCGGTCTTTGGCCAGTCCTATACACAAGGCAACAATACCTATGTCATGCTGATGTGCGCCAACAGTGCTGAGGCAAAAACTTTATACGAAGCACTCAGCGTGAATGCAAAAGTCGTGGAAATGCCATTGGGCGAGACATTTTTTGCTGAATTGTATAGTTCATTCCAGGATCAGTTTGGTATCTGCTGGATGGTCTATTTCGGCGGCAATAAAGACACAGACTGCGAAAGCAACAGCTAGCAGCTCAGGATCACACACCATCAAGTCCAACGATCAATAGGGACAGTTCAATACTGTCCCTATCTTTTTTACTTAAGGTTTAATACCGCCTGCTCAAACGCCACCCCGTCCCAGCCATTGGCCATAAACTGCCGAATATTCTGATGACCTTCACCTGTAGGATTGTCCAATACGTTTTGATAATGTTCGGCAAATAACCTCAAGGTATCTTCTTTGGAAAGTTGATTTAATTGCGCGAAGTACAACAGCTTTGCACTGCCCTGATTTTCTTCTTTTGAATTTTGAAGGCTCCCATTCTGGAAAGTAGTGGGATGATAATCATAATGTGCCGCAATATGATCCAGCACTTCCTGAAACTGAAGCTGGCCTGACGCTGATTTTGCTAATAATTGTTCTATGTTCATTTTATCTTATAAATCCGTAAAAATTATGATTTCTTAATCGTTGTGACGATGTCCACTTAGGGCCTATTGTCGCCCTTAGATAATTCCAAAAAGTGATCCGCCCTTTGCCCCCAGCTGATCCACCCGTTTTTCAACAGCTTCATCTTTGATCAATGCCGGAGCATGATGTGGTTTTGTGCGGGCATCAATAATCACAGGGCCTTCACAGCCCCAATGTTTAAAAGAGGTGAAGCTCCTGATCCCATGAATATCAAATGCGGGGTTGCTTCGGGTGAACGTCGTCCAGACAAAATTATTGACATTGGCTGCCGTAAAGCTGGCATCATCGCAGAGCACCAGCAACGGAAAGCCCTCCCAGGCCATTCCTTCAGCAGCACGGCACCATGCCGCGATAATTTCAGCTTCATTTTCATAGCTGGTAAACGATTGTCCATCTATTGCCAGGACACCAGGGATCACGAATTTGGCCTGGTTAAAGGGGCGTGGCAGATCAAAGTTTGCCGGAAGCTCAAGTGCCAGTGTTCTTTTTTTCGTTCCCGCAGCAGCAAATACCACCTTTGAGCCGGTATTCAATCCATCACCAGAGTAATCCAGTGTATCAATCGTGGTATTCGTCTGAAAATGAAGATCACGGGCCGGGTCGATACGCTCCAAGAGATGTCCGAAAAATGCGGGGATATCGTAAATATCCAGTTCCGGATTGTCTTCATGGGCCGAAATAAAAAGATACTTGGCCAGGCTCAGCTGATTTTTACCAAGGATCTGATTGGCAATGGTCAGGATTTCCTGTGGCCGGTCCACTTGTTGATAGGGTGTATAACGCTCAGATCCAATGGCAAACAACAAAGGGTGTACACCTGCGGCGTCCACCGCATTGACAGCGTGGAGTCCTGAGATTTCCTGTGGAATGGCCGAACCGGTGATCTCATGGATAAGTGCTCCAAAGCTGGTATCTTCTTGTGGTGGACGCCCCACGACTGTGAATGACCAGATCGGGTCTTTCTTATGGTACACGTTATGCACTTTCATCAACGGAAATGGATGAGTCAGACTATAATAGCCAATATGGTCGCCGAAAGGCCCCTCGGGTTTATTTTCGTTGGGATAAACAGTGCCTGTGATCACAAAGTCTGCATCTGCAGAGATACAAAAGCCTTCATCATCATAAAAATAACGGAATCTTCTGTTCCCCAGGGCCCCGGCAAAGATCATTTCAGACAGCCCCTCAGGCAGGGGCATCACTGCAGACAAAGGATGGGCAGGAGGCCCACCCACAAAAATACTCACTTTGAGTGGTTTTCCGAGTGCATTGGCTTTTGTCTGATGAATCCCGATACCCCGGTGCAGCTGATAGTGCAGGCCAATTTCTTGATCTCTGTTATACTCGTTGCCGGAAAGCTGGATGCGGTACATTCCCAGGTTGGCCTGCATGATCCCTGGCCGGTTGACATCTTCCGTATAGACCTGAGGCATGGTTACAAAGGCTCCCCCATCCATCGGCCAATTGACGATCTGTGGTAATTTACTGATACTGGTTTTACCGTGAAGGATAGGAGCTCCGGATTTGCGCTTCCAAGGAAGAGCCCCCAGTGCAGTCATAGACGACCCGATATACTGAAATGGATTTTTGAGGACTGCCGCAGGATTCATTTTAACATCCACCAGCTTCTTCAGGTGATCCAACGAATCCCGAAACATAAATTTTGAACGCTCAAGTGTGCCAAAAAGGTTGGATACCGCCGGAAATTCAGACCCTTTGATATTTTCAAAATACAAGGCAGGTCCTTCCACATCAAAGACCCGCATATGGATGGCAGCCATTTCCAGGTATGGATCTACTTCTTCTCTTATTCGGATTAGATGACCATGTTTTTCAAGATCTGCAACGCATGCCGCTAGACTATTGTATCCCATATTATATCTGCATAAACTCGTTAATCCACAAATTTAACAGAATAATTCAATAAAAATCAGGTATCCATACAGACATAAGCTCTCAAGGGTGTAAATTCAAAGGGTTGCACTTTTTGCCAGGTCGAATTATCCACATTCTTTTCATAATATAGCACACGTCGGAACTCGTCCATATCTTCTTTATTGATATCATTGAAGCGGGTGAGCAGGATTTTGGCAAAGAATTTATTGACACCAATCTCTCTCTTCTGTGTTTCGGATGTACAGGTCAGAAAATGATAAAACAATCCCCTGAACGTCATTTCTTCATTGCCTCCCAGGTAGATTATCTCCGATATAAAATTATTTTCCCAGGGCATTTCCCGAAGCCAGCGATAGACATCCAATAGCGGTAATGGCCGAAATTTTAAGGAGGCTACCCAGTTCCAATAAAACACGGTCTGGCGCTTTGCCAACTTGCCAAAAATACGGTTCAATACACTTTCCTTACCAACAACACTGCTTTTGATCACAATGGTATACTGCACCCTCAATATTTCCAACAAGTTACGAACCGGTTCCAAGAAATGTTCATCCATCAATCTGGCGACATAAATCACACGGTTATTACCCGACCGTTTACAGATCTCCACAAAATTACGGAGGCCGAGGAGTTCCAATTGAAGCTGTATTTCATTGTTCAAGGAGGGAACCTGCGTAAAATAGATACCAAAGTTTAAATCGCTGATCTTAAAACTTTCATACGCTTCCCCTTTTCGAAGCAGATCGAGTTCACATAGCTTTGCAGTCACCTTCTCTTTGACTATTTTATTAAAGATGGTCAAATTGCGCACCAGTCCAATCACATCAAAATCTTTCGCCTGCAAATAACATGACGCCCGTCGCCCCAAATAGGTATTTAGTCCGCTGATTAAAACCTTTTTCATCAGTATCATTTATTTTATATGGCTATGAAAACTCATCGGTCAACTATACACTTCATTTGACAAACTCACCATGGAGTAACTGAACAGTCAGCTGATAAAAACTTCAATGTCCATCTCCGGGCTTATTGACAATGAAGCCTTCAGCATGCAGCCTATAGGCTGTTTCTCAGGCCGTATAGCGCTACTTATTTCATCGGTACCTTGTTGACCAGCAATTATCATAATTCCCTGATTTTAGAACAGAGAAACATCAAATAAGTTTAATACTATTTTTATTTTTTCATTCTGTTTGGCCGACCGAAGTTTGCCCCAGCACACATCCACCTGTAGGTCAGCCGGTTTACATGGAGAGCACATGCAAACCAATACGCTGACAAAGATTAAAAATAGATCCTTTCATAGTGTTAATCACCTTGCCATCACAGCTAGCTTAGTGGCCAGTCGGCGCCTCTTTGTCCTTTTAATGTCAATTCATGGCGAAATACTTTTAAGAACACAATATCCTTATATATTTGTAAATCTTCTGAAAATAGGCTGCACTAAAAGTATTTATCTTCAACTTCTATGGACAAAAGGGCTACAATGATCTGGTTTAGAAATGATTTGAGACTTCATGACAATGAGGTCTTCTATCAAGCTTCTGAAAAGAGTTCTTTCATTATTCCAGTCTATTGTTTTGATCCCCGATATTTTGAGCGAAATGCCTTTGGAAATTTAAACACCGGGGTCTTGCGGGCAGCCTTTGTAATCGAAGCTGTCACAGCCTTAAAGGAGAAATTAAAAAGCCAAGGAAGTGACCTGTTGACCTATATTGGCAAACCAGAGGAGATCATTCCACGGATTGCCCAAAAGTATCAGGTCAATGAGGTTTATCATCACCGCGAGGTTGCACTTCGGGAAACCTCCATTTCCGAAAAAGTGGAAGGTGAACTGTGGAGCAGCAAAATCAATCTCCGTCATTTTATAGGCCATACGCTTTACCATAAGGAGGACCTTCCTTTTCCGATCAAGGATATTCCCAATGGTTTTTCGGTCTTCAAAAAAAAGGTAGAACGGGAAAGCGCTGTCAGGCAACCGATCCCATTTCCATCCAATTTCATGACTCCACCACATCTCGAGGACACCAAAATCCCTACATTGAAAGATTTAGGCTATTCGGAAGAGGAAATCCAAGCTGTTAACGACATTTATGTACTGGGTGGTGAAGATACGGCACTCAGCACTATGCATGCGGTATTGTCCACCTATCCAGAAGGTGAGCAGGATCCCTTAATATTGGGGCCTTTCATTGCTTCAGGCACACTGTCCCCCATCCTTGTGTACAACAACATCAAGAAACTCGGCGATGGGAAAAAGGATAAACGATTTGAAAAAATCATCGATATTTTATTATGGCGGGATTATTTCCGTTTCATGCTGAAAAAGTACCCGAATGTATTCTTTAAATCCCATGGGACAAAAAACGGCAATCCTGGTCACATCCCTGGGCCCAACGAACATGAAGAGCTATTTGAGAAATGGAAATCGGGCCAAACGGACCACGACTTTATCAACAGCACCATGAGACAATTGCAAAAAACAGGTTATATCCCCTACCAGGCACGACTGATTGCGGCCAGTTATCTGGTCCATGAGTATCAGGTCAATTGGTTAAAAGGGGCATCATGGTTTGAAGAACATCTCTTGGACTACTCACCTGCGACCGTATATGGACAGTGGTCGCATGTCGCTGGTGTCGGAACCAGTGAAAAGGACAACAAGGCTTTGGACTGGCAAAAACTGATCAAAACCCACTTCCCAAATGGACTTCCCAAACTGGATGACGTATACGTCAAATAAATCTTCGGCAGAAATAAATAATTGCAAATATACCAGAATTTTGTGCTGCGCTGTAGCACGATTAAAATCCTGCTAAATAATGTTAAGAATTGGATAGATTTATTGATTAAATTATTCAATTTCAGTATTAGAAACTCTTTTTTTATTCATAACTTTGACAAATTTCATAGTTTTAATTGTAAATGGACAATCTGACATATTTGAGTAATGCTGATTCGGCTTATGTCGATGGCTTATATCAATCGTACAAGCAAGATCCCCAATCGGTAGATTTCGGATGGCAAAAATTCTTTGAAGGTTTTGATTTTGGTCAAAATGCTGGTGGGACAACAGGTTCAGTAGGCGAGGCTACACCTGAGCACGTATTGAAGGAAATCAACGTGTTGAACATGATCAATGGCTACCGCGACCGGGGTCACCTTTTCACACATACCAATCCTGTTCGTGAGAGACGTAAATACTACCCTGGAAAGGAACTGGAGACATTTGGTCTTGCTGAGACTGACATGAACACGGTATTCAATGCAGGTGTTGAAGTTGGTTTGGGTCCAGCCACATTAAAAGATATCCGTCAACTGGTTGAAGATACTTACTGCCGTTCTATTGGTGCCGAATTCAAATATATCCGCAATCCGGAGAAAATAAAATGGTTGCAGGACCGCATGGAAGCGGACCGCAATATGCCACAATTCACGTTGGACACCAAAAAGAGAATTTTAAACAAGCTCAACCATGCCGTTGTATTTGAAAACTTTTTGGGGACTAAGTTTTTAGGGCAAAAACGTTTTTCATTGGAAGGTGCTGAAAGCTTAATCCCAGCATTGGATTCTGTGATTGAAAAAGGCGCTGAAATCGGTATTCAAGAGTTTGTGATCGGTATGGCTCACCGTGGTCGATTGAATGTCCTGACCAATATTATGGGTAAATCCTACAAATCGGTATTCTCCGAATTTGAAGGTAAAACCTATGCCGATGATCCAGAGGTAAATTTTGGTGGTGACGTAAAATATCACCTGGGTTTCTCTTCTGAAGTTAAAACAAACGATGGTAAATCTGTCCACTTAAGCTTGGCTCCTAACCCTTCTCATTTGGAGACTGTGGATCCAATCGTTGAAGGTATGGTCCGTTCTAAAATTGACTTCAAATATGATGGTGACTCTTCCAAAATTGCGCCGATCTTAATCCACGGTGATGCAGCAATTGCTGGGCAGGGAGTGGTTTATGAGGTCACTCAGATGTCTAAACTGGACGGTTACAAAACTGGCGGTACAGTCCATATTGTCATCAATAACCAAATTGGATTTACAACAAACTATAAAGATGCTCGTTCTGGAACGTACTGTACAGACGTTGCCAAAATCACTTCTTCACCGGTATTCCATGTCAATGGTGATGACGCTGAAGCAGTCGTTTATGCGATCAACTTAGCTGTTGAATACCGTCAGAAATATAAAACAGACGTATTCATTGATTTATTATGTTATAGAAGATTTGGTCACAATGAGGCTGATGAGCCAAAGTTCACCCAACCATTGTTGTACAAAATCATCGAGAAACATCCGAATCCGAAAGAAGTCTACGCGAAAAAATTAATTACTGAAGGAAGTATTGATGAGGCGTATTCAAAAACAATAGAAAAAGAGTTCAAGACGGCATTGCAGTCTAAATTTGAAGAGTCTAAAGAAGTTGAGGTACTGACGGAAGAGATTCCAATGTTCAAAGGTGCCTGGGAAGGCTTGCGTCCAGCTAAAAAGGGTGAAGTATTGACCACTTCTGACAAGACGCAGGTTGCAAAAGATCTTTTCTTAAAGTTAGCGAAAGAGATTACGACATTGCCTGCGGACAAAAAATTCTTCCGCAAGATTACGCGTTTATTCGAAGATCGTGCAAAAATGATCAGCAATGATGCATACGATTGGGCAATGGGTGAATTGATGGCATATGCGACATTGTTGGATCAAGGCAACCGAGTCCGTATCTCGGGCCAGGATGTACAACGGGGTACTTTCTCACACCGTCATGCGGTATTGACCCTGGAAGATTCGGAAGAGAAATATGTTCCATTGGCGAATATCAAAGGGGGTGAAAAGTTCTCCATTTACAACTCATTACTTTCAGAATATGCCGTTTTAGGTTTTGAATATGGTTATGCATCTTCTAACCCTAGCTCACTAACAATCTGGGAAGCGCAATTTGGGGATTTCTATAACGGGGCTCAGATCATCGTGGACCAATATTTGTCAAGTGCTGAAACGAAATGGAAACGTTCAAATGGCTTGGTGATGATGCTTCCTCACGGTATGGAAGGACAGGGCCCTGAACACTCTTCTGCACGTATTGAAAGATTCTTGGAATTGTGTGCAAATGAGAACATGATCCTTGCAAACTGTACATTACCAGCAAACTATTTCCACTTATTACGCCGTCAACTGGTACGTGAATTCCGTAAACCATTGGTGGTATTTACACCAAAATCACTGTTGCGCCACCCGAAAGTGGTATCACCATTGAAAGACTTTACAGAAGGTGTATTCCAAGAAGTAATCGACGACACAAACGTTGCAGCAAAAGATGTAAAACGCGTATTGTTCTGTTCGGGTAAGATCTATTATGACTTATTGGAGAAACAAGAAGCAGATCAACGGAAAGATATTGCCATTGTACGATTGGAGCAATTATTCCCGGTTCCTACCGAGCAATTGAAAGCGATCCGCAAAAAATACAACAAAGCTAAAGAGTTCGTTTGGGTACAGGAAGAAAATGAGAACATGGGAGCATGGCCTTATTACTGCCGTAAATTGATGGGTACTGAAATTGCATTCACAGGTTTTGTAGCCCGTAAAGAAAGTGGCAGTACAGCAACAGGATACATGAAACAACACGTTGCACAACAAGCAGAGATCTTAAATAAATCATTCGAATAAAAACAATTTAAAATCAATTGCGTCTTATACATAGGACGCAATTGTCAATAAAGAACATTATATATGAGCTTAGAAATTAAAGTACCAACCGTAGGTGAATCCATCACGGAGGTAACCTTATCACAATGGTTGAAACAAGATGGCGATTATGTGGAGATGGATGAAAACATCGCCGAACTGGAATCAGATAAAGCTACGTTTGAATTACCAGCTGAAAAAGCAGGTATCTTAAGAATCATTGCACAAGAAGGTGATACTTTAGAAATCGGTGCTGTCGTTTGTACAATTGAAGAAGGTGAAGCTCCTGCTGGTGGTTCGGCTCCTGCCGCTGCCCCTGCTGCTGAGGCGTCATCAAGTGCAGCTCCTGCTGCTGTAGCTACAGCAAAAGATGAAGATCCTGATAGCTATGCTGCTGGAACAGCTTCTCCTGCTGCTGCAAAAATTTTAAGAGAAAAAGGAATTGATCCTTCAAGCATAAAAGGAACAGGCAAAGATGGCCGCATCACGAAAGAGGATGCCGAAAAAGCTCAACCTGTTGCAAAAGCTGCTCCAGCTGCAAAACCTGCCGCTGCTGCTCCGGTTGCAACGGCTGCCCCTGTCGCAGGTTCCAGAAACGAGCGCCGTGAGAAATTATCCTCATTGCGTAAAACAATCGCGAAGCGCTTAGTATCGGTTAAAAATGAAACTGCCATGTTGACAACTTTCAATGAAGTCAATATGCAGCCGATCATGGATCTACGCGCTAAATATAAAGATACGTTCAAAGAGAAATTTGGTATCGGCCTTGGATTCATGTCTTTCTTTACAAAAGCAGTAACGACTGCATTGGCTGAATGGCCAGCAGTGAATGCCCGTATTGAAGATAACGAAATTGTATACTCTGATTTCGCGGACGTTTCAATTGCGGTTTCTGCACCTAAAGGTCTGGTTGTACCTGTAATCCGTAATGCGGAATCCATGTCCTTGGAGCAAATCGAAAAAGCAATTGCTACATTGGCTGGTAAAGCACGCGACAACAAATTAACGATAGACGAAATGACTGGTGGTACATTTACAATCACTAACGGTGGTGTATTTGGATCCATGATGTCAACACCGATCATCAACGCACCGCAATCGGCGATCTTGGGTATGCACAACATCATTCAACGTCCGATCGCTGAAAATGGTCAGGTCGTGATCCGTCCAATGATGTACATCGCACTTTCTTATGATCACCGCATCATTGATGGCCGTGAATCCGTCAGCTTCTTGGTACGTGTGAAACAATTGCTGGAAGATCCAGCCCGTTTATTGTTGGGCGTATAGTTCCAATCATAACGTCATATAAAAAAGACCTACACTGTAAACAGTGTAGGTCTTTTTTTTGCTGTTCATCCCGGTCTCCTGAAATACGCCAGTCCCGCAGGATACCAGAAATGGGGTACGGTACCTGAATTTTTATTGTGATTTTTTATAAGTCAGCTTATTTTCAATCATCCGGTTGTTGTATTGCTGGATAAAGGCTTTCATCTTAGTTTCCATGGTATCCAATATGGCGGGGTGCTCCTTCAGCAGATCTTTTTTCATGAAACGATCCTGCTTGAGATCATATAACGAAGTGGATTTTAATCCATCATAAGACATCATATAATCTTTGTAATAGAAATTGTAGCTTCCGGCATTATTGTTCAGCACAAAATTGTCACGTCCTGGCTTAAAAGCATCCGATCCAAACGCAAAATAGGGTTCGTCATAATGCAAATAGTTCAGAATTGTGGGCATAATATCGATCTGCTGCACCAATTTATCGGCTTTCCCCACAAGTCCCGTCCCTGGGGCGTAGAATATGATCGGAATCTGGAAACCTCCGGCCGTGGTCTGATATTCGGGCAGGTGGCTTACGGTGGCATGGTCAGCACAGATCACAAATAAGGTGTTGTTATACCAGGGCATCTTGGATGCTGTGGCAAAAAATTCACGTAGGGCATGATCGGTATAACCAATCGGTTCTTGCACAGGTAAAGGTCCTTTCGGAAACCTGCCCTGATATTTTTCAGGAACCTTAAAAGGGTGATGCGAGGACAGCGAAAAGAAGCTTGCAAAAAATGGCTGTTTGAATGTATTGATCTTGTTGGCGACAAACTGGAGAAATGGTTCGTCCCAGATCCCCCAGATACCGTCAAAATCCCGGTCATTATTGTATTCATCCTTCCCGAAATAATGCTGGATTCCGGCCAGCTTCATATAAGCTGAGAAGCCCATGCTCCCATTTGGTGCTCCATGGAAAAAAGCGGTTTCATAGCCTTTTTGTCCAAGCAGCTTGGCCAGGCTCGTCGTTTCATTTCCGGAATATACCGAAAGTACAAACGGCTCCCCTATCGAAGGGATTCCGGTAATTACTGACGGCAAGGCATCAATGGACTTACGGCCGTTGGCATAGGTATCTGTAAAGGTATAGCCATTGCGGATCAATGAATCCAAAAAAGGTGTGTAACCTTTATATTTTCCCTCTTGAATATCCTTGTTCAGTTCTCCGAAATGTTCTTTGGCGAAGCTTTCCAAAATCAATACCACAACATTCTTCTTGTCAAAGGGCTTATCGGATTGAGGCAGGTGAATGGGGTTGTATAATTTTACCAATTCCTGTTCAGGGAAGTAATCCACAGGTTTGAGGTTAACCGCCTTTAGGGTCTTCAATATACTAAAAGGGGTATTCAACACGATATTCATTTCTTCAGGTGTCTCCACATAATCGCCGGCATTGCTCAGTGTAATGGGCCGAGTACTATGTGCCCATCCGCCACGTACCCCACCAATAAAAAGAAAAGCGGTCAGTAAGAAGAAGGGGATCTGAACAGCGAAAGATTTCCATGAATAACGTTCAGGTTTTTTGAGCTGAATGATTGGATAAGTCCTGGCCAGAATATAAATAAGTAGTCCCAGGATCACAATAAGATACCAATAATCCAGACAGAAATCAAAAGCCAGCTTCAGCAGATTAGACTCATTTGAAAACTGATCCAAGACTGTACCCGTGGTGCGTTTCAGGGTAAATGGATAATAGGCAAAGTCAATAAGGTTCAATGCTATTCCCAAGGAATTGACCACAATGAATATCCACTTGGCAATCCGTTGATAAGTGGAATTGTAGGTAAAAGCCCCCGGAATAGTCTGCATGACAATATAAAGTATATTCAGGTAGAGCAATGCGACAAGATCAAAACGTATTCCCCCCGCAAACATGAGCAGTAATTTCGTTGCAGTCACATTGGGGAATAAGGAAGCATTCGTCCAATAGAATCCCAGTCTCAGTAATGCATAAATAATTAAAAGAAAGGCAAAACGGATGGCAACTGCGCAATAGGGTGCTAATGTTCCTTTTAACTTCATAATCTCAATATTTTAGAAATTCTTGATATACTTCTTGATAATAAGCCTTGGCGATATTCAGCATGCTGTCTGTTTTGGCCATGGGATACTCCTTATTGGATCTGTAATTGATAATGCGGCCGACATTGTCGAACGATACAGCCTGTTGCGGGGTGATGAGACCAAAGGCATCTTTGGAATTATAAAATGCGATCTGGGCCGTGGTCGGGTTAAACAGGTCGCGGCTCCAGTGATATCTATTGGTGGGAAGGCCGAGCTGGGTCAATAATGTCGTTGCCAGGTCGGTCTGATTGCCTATCCGATCCAATACCTTTCCTCGATATGCAGGCTTGATGACATCCCCGAAAAAGATTAAAGGAATATGGAAGCGGTTGGGGTGAAACAATTCCCATTTCTCTGTAGGCAGTCGATGACCATGATCCGCCACAATGACGAAAAGGGTATTTTTATACCAGGCTTCATGTTTAGCTTTGCTGATAAAATCAAAAACAGCTGAATCGGTATAATGTGCCGTACTCCTAAACTTATCGGCATTATTGGCACGACCAAATTTATAACCGTGCTTCAACTCAAAAGGTTCGTGGTTAATCAGGGTAAAGACGGTGGAAAAGAAGGGCTGTTTTTCTTTCCTGAAGTCTTTGATCATCTGATCAAAAACCACATGATCGTACACTCCCCAAGAAGCACGTTCGGCATTCAGACCAAAATTGGCGTTGTCGACGACTTTTGAGATACCATGGGTCAGCATGTAGGACTTGAAGTTATAGAATTCGCTCTGCCCGCCATGATAAAATGAGGTTTCGTAACCCGCACGGTCAAATTCCTGCCCTATGGCAGGTATATTTTCATGTTTATCAATGTATTTGATGATACTTTCGGGCCCCTGTGCAGGAAACCCACTTAATATGGCCACCATCCCCTTGTCCGAGCGGTCAGCTGCCGAATAAATATGGTTAAACAAAATCCCATCTTTTATCAGCTCTTCCATATGTGGTGTAATCCCTTTCTCTCCGCCCAGTGAATGGATAAGATCCCCCACAAAACTCTCCAACATGATGATGACAACATTTGGTCTCTTGGTAGAAAGCACCTGTACACTTGAATCAGGCTGGCTTTGGAAGGCCGGCTTCAAGTGTTTTTGAATTTCCTGCTGGTCGGTATAAAAAAGATAAGGACTTTTTAGTTTTGTGCTCTTTGTAAAAAAATCCCGCAAAAGCGACCATTGGGTATTCACAGCAGCATGATTATAAAATGTCTCTTCGGAATAATAGGCTTTGCTCGGATTTAAGGTCGCTCGGCCATAGCCGCCCCGAATAAAGGTAAAAAGTACAAAGGCGCCGATAACCAGTTTAAAAAAGTTCCCGGCTGCTGATTGAATGTTATAGAAATAGACTTTCTTAAACATCCATCGGTAAAGAAAATATCCACATATGATCCCGACCAACATCCCCAGGATCGGAAAAACCACAGGTGTGGATTCTGCCGACGCCACAGCGCCGGAAGGTGATGCCAGGAAAGCGTCTATGGCTCTTTTAGAAATTTTATCCCCCCACTCCCGGTAGATATTGACATTGATGAAACTCGTCACAAAAAACAGGATCAGAGTAACAATGGTATAGATATCGAGAATGGTCCGCCTGGGCTGTAGTTTAGGAAAAAAACTAAGTATGCAATAAATAAGGAAAGGAAGAGCACAGATATAGGATACAGCTGAAAAATCCAGGCTTAATCCATGATAGTAGATGCGAAAAATCTCTGTAAAATGGGCAAACCCTATCTTCTCAAAAAAAGCAGTAATAAAAATGAATCTGTCAAAAAAACAGATCATCAGCCAGAATAGAAAATACTGTGTTAACGCTCTAAGCTCGTTTGCAAATCGTTGCATCCCTTCATATAAAAATTAAAACAGGCAAAGTTACATTAATTTCAGGCTAATTGGCTCGTAATATGAAGAAAAGATTAAAAATATGTTAGCATATCAAGTCCTTAATGCTGCATATAAGTGCTGTTGGTGAAACAAGTGAGTAGCCGTATGATCCTGCGCTCAAAGTTCCTGAAGGATGAAATCTGGCGGGGAGAGACACCAGGATATGCAGTCCGCAGCGGTGTTGAGCAGTCGTTGTTTTGACAGCTTCGGCAACTTTCACGATTCCATGGATAAAGTCACAAGATAACTTGATCACATGATAACAGAATCATAAGAATTCCTTACTTTTGTATTCCTAAAAGTTTGTATATAAAATTAACATGAGCATAGCGAAAACTTACAATCCAAAAGAAGCTGAAGAAAAGTGGTACAGCTATTGGAAAACGAATGGATTTTTCCGTTCTACTCCAGACGAACGTGAACCTTATACGATTGTGATGCCACCGCCGAATGTCACTGGGGTATTGCACATGGGACACATGCTGAACAATACCATTCAGGACGTTTTGATTCGCCGGGCACGTATGCAGGGAAAAAATGCTTGTTGGGTGCCGGGGACTGATCATGCCTCTATTGCCACTGAAGCTAAAGTCGTCGCTATGTTGAAAGAACAGGGCATTGACAAAAAGTCGTTGTCACGCGAGGACTTTTTAAAACATGCTTGGGAATGGAAAGAGAAATATGGTGGTATTATCTTAAAGCAACTGGAAAAACTCGGCGCTTCCTGTGACTGGGACCGTACCCGTTTCACCATGGACCCAGAATTATATCAATCTGTTATTCGTGTCTTTGTGGACCTTTATAACAAAGGATTAATTTACCGTGGTTACCGCATGGTCAACTGGGATCCGGAGGCCAAAACCAACATCTCGGACGAAGAGGTTATTTACAAAGAGAAGAACGGTAAATTGTACCATCTGAAATATCAGGTTGACGGTACGGATCAATATATCGTGGTGGCAACAACACGTCCTGAAACAATCTTTGGTGATACGGCAGTCTGTATCAATCCGAACGATGAACGTTATACCTGGTTAAAAGGAAAACAGGTAATCGTACCTATCGTTGGCCGTAAGGTCAATATCATTGAGGATGAATATGTGGACCTCGAATTTGGGACAGGATGTCTGAAGGTGACACCTGCACACGACGTCAATGACTACGAGCTCGGCAAGAAGCATGAGCTCGAATTTGTGGACATCTTTACTGATGAGGCGAAACTCAATGACAATGGCCTTCACTATGCGGGTATGGACCGTTTCAAAGTACGTAAAGAGATTGAAAAGGAACTTGAGGAAAAAGGTTTATTGGAGAAAGTAGAAAACTACACCAATAATGTGGGAACATCCGAAAGAACAGGTGCTGTTATTGAACCGAAGATTTCCAATCAGTGGTTCCTTAAGATGGAAGATCTGGCAAAACCTGCCTTGGACAATGTAATGGACGACACCATTAAGTTTCATCCGACAAAATTCAAGAATATCTACCGCAACTGGATGGAGAATGTTACTGACTGGAACATTTCCAGACAACTGTGGTGGGGACATCAGATACCGGCATTTTTCTATGGGGATGGCAATGAAGATTTTGTTGTCGCACAAACTATTGAGGAAGCACTGGGACTGGCAAAACAGAAATCTGGAAATGCCGATTTGCAGTTAACGGATTTACGTCAGGATGAGGATGTGCTCGACACTTGGTTCTCAGCTTGGTTATGGCCAATTTCAGTATTCAATGGCATCAACGAACCGGAAAATACTGAAATCAATTACTACTATCCGACCCAGGATTTGGTGACTGCACCTGATATCATTTTCTTTTGGGTAGCACGCATGATCGTATCGGGGTATGAATTCCGTGGTCAGTTGCCTTTTGAGAACGTTTACTTTACAGGTATCGTCCGTGATAAATTGGGCCGTAAAATGTCTAAATCATTAGGCAATTCGCCTGACCCCATCGATCTGATGAACGAATATGGTGCTGATGCGACAAGAATGGGGATGTTGTTAACTGCTCCAGCAGGAAACGACCTACCTTTTGATGTAGAGCTCTGTGTGCAGGGACGTAATTTTGCCAATAAGATCTGGAATGCATTCCGCCTGGTGAAAGGTTGGGAGGTCGTCGATACACCTGGATCAGAATCGGATCAAATCGCAGCTTCTTGGTTTGATGCACGGTTTAACCAGGCATTGACGGAAATTGAAGAAAACTTCCAACATTACCGCTTATCGGATGCCCTGATGACCACCTATAAACTGGTATGGGATGATTTCTGTGCCTGGTATCTTGAATTGGTCAAACCGGCTTACGGCTCTCCTATTGCGAAAGAAACTTTAGAAACCGTTAAATCTTTCTTCCAACGCATTTTAACACTGGTTCATCCCTTTATGCCTTTCCTAACGGAGGAGCTATGGCATGATGAACTATTCGGCCTCAAAGAAGAAAAAGACTGTATCATTGTCGCTACTTATCCGACCGCACAGGAATTTGATGAGCAGCTCATCAAAAACTTTGCCGTAGCGCAACAGATGATCTCGGAAATCCGGAACATCCGCAATTCAAAAGGCATATCGCCAAAGGTAGCGTTACCGTTGGCCATCAACCAACAATCAGACATCAATCTGGCACAATATATCGACATCATCACTAAAATTGCCAATCTGGAAGCTGTCACTTTTGTATCGGAAAAAGTAGCCGGTGCAGCGAGCTTCTTGGCAGGCAAAGATGAATGTTATGTAACATTGGAAAACAGCATCGATGTAGATGCCGAACGCGAACGTATTGAAAAAGAGCTGGAGTATCTCAAAGGCTTCTTGATCTCGGTAGACAAGAAACTTTCCAATGAACGATTTGTACAAAATGCAAAACCTGAAATCGTTGAAAATGAAAAAAGCAAGAAAACGGATGCAGAAGCGAAAATCAAGATTCTTGAAGAGAGCCTGTCAGTTTTAGGCTAACATCATCCAACGGCTTGATACAAAAGTCCTGCGTAATCCGCAGGACTTTTTTTGCTATCCTACTCAGTATTTGATTTTTAACTTTATGAGAATTCCTGTAAAAAAATGAATAACTTTATGGAAGTAAGAACTAAATTAAACAATTATGGGATTCAAAGAGACCTTTCAGATCAATGGCGAGAACCTTTTACAGAAAATCAAAGATATCATTGCCGAAGGTAATGTCAACAAAATCAGCATTGCCGACAAACATGGTAAGGAGATTATGAGTTTTCCGGTCACTGTAGGCGCAATAGGATTGCTATTGGCTCCAGTATTTGCGGCTATTGGCGCGGTAGCGGCATTGCTCACCGAATGTACGATCACCGTCGAACGCAACCGTGATAAGGACCAAGAAGATAAAACAAAAAATGAGCAGGACGATCCAAAAGATCCTCCGACAACCATTACTGTACAATAATCGACCTTTAAAACTGAAGATCATGAAAATCTTAAAGAATATTCTCTGTGTTCTATTTGCCCTGTTATTTATCAATGCCGGATTGGACAAATTACTACATTATATGCCCATTCCACCGATGGATATGGATATGCAAAAGGTATTTCAGGCATTTAGTACCATCAAGTGGTGTTACCCCTGGTCGCTGTGATCGAAATTATAGGTGGACTGCTGTTCCTCTTTCCAAGAACAAGAACATTGGGCGCATTGGTTATCTTCCCAATATTGATCGGGATCTTTATCCACAACGTCATTTTCAGTCCATCAGGCATATTGATGTGGGCTATAGTCTTTATGATCTGGCTATGGGTGGTCTTTGAAAATTGGGGGAAATACAAAAAACTGATCGAGTAATATAAGTTTGTCTTTATGGAATACTTTTGTTAACAGGTCATTAAAAAACAAAAAATCTTCATGATCAACAATGGTTTGGTCAATTATTTGATATATTTCATAGCAGTAAACTGTCTTTTTCAAAACGCTGATACTGTTTAAGGGTCATTCGTTATTGGCGGTTCGAAAATGGGTATTGATACGAGATTCCCGACAACGGAGGTCTAAAGGGTAAAGAGATGCATAAATTTGTTTTTTTACGATGCAATAAAACTTGCATTTAAAAGCAAATTTATCTTAGTTTGCTGAAATCATAGTGAGATAAGTTAATATCTGGAAAACTTGCAAACTTTTTTCCATTTTAATTTTTATTAATAGAAACTTAAATCAAATAATACGTTGAACAGATTTACCCGAATTGCTTTCAAAACAATATTGTGGATTATTGGAGTAATCATTGCACTTGCTATTCTAATCGTGTTTCTAATCAGAATACCTGCGGTGCAAAATTATATTGCTGGAAAAGTAACGCATTATGTAGAAGGAAAAATAGGCACGCCGGTAAAGATCGGTTACATTAATATTGATTTCCCGAAAAAATTAGTTTTAGAGAACATCTATCTAGAAGATCAGAGCAAGGATACTTTAGTTGCGGGAAAAAGCATAGCGGTAGATATCAATATGCTGAAACTGCTGCGAAACACTGTTGAGATCCAAAACATAGAGGCTGAGGGAATCACGGCCAAAATCAGCCGGTCCCTGCCCGACAGCTCATTCAATTTTGATTATATCGTTCAAGCGTTTTCCTCAGAAACACCAAGTACACCGACTGCCGATAGCACCTCTGCCTTGTTGTTTAATTTAGATAGGGTTAAATTCGAAAAATTCCATATCGTCTACACAGATGAAGTGATCGGGACAAGTGCTGATGTCTATTTAGGTACACTACATACGAACATCAAAAAATTTGACCTGACGAAGAACATGGCCTTCGATCTACCAAAGGTAAAAGTCGACGGCTTAAATGCGACGGTAAAACAATGGAAGCCTGTTGTGGACGGCACAGCCCCCAAGGTGAAAGATTTTGGGATCACCGATAAAACGGCACAAATCACCACCTTACTTCCAGATGTGGGGCTTCAAATTGCAGATTTATCCAATATTCTTGTACGCTACGAAGATGAATCAAGTGCCCTCAGGACCAAATTTGTCATTAAAAACCTACACGCAGACATCAATAAGATTGATTTAAATAAGGAACTTGTCGATATTCAGACAGTGGACCTGGCGGGTGCTGACAACGAGGTTCTTTTTGGAAAGATCAAAAAGCAAACGCAGACCGACAGTAGCTCTGCTGATACAGCAAAAATCAATTGGATCGTATCTGCCAAAGATATCAGGATCAATAATACCAGTATCGCTTTCAGGGATGATAACCAAGTCCGGATGAAGGGGTTTGATTATTTCAACATCAAGATCCCAGGAATAAAGACGAGCCTCAGCGACCTTTATTATAGTGCCGACTCCATCAGTGGGTCCCTAAATGAACTGACAGCCTCCGACCATTCGGGGCTTGTGATCAAACAACTTAAAGGAGATTTTAACTATACAGGTACAGGAGCCGAGATCAAGAATTTATATGCTGAGACCCCCCGCACCTTAATCCGGGATTACTTTAAGGTGAGCTACCCTTCGTTGGATATCGTCGCCAAGAAGCCGGAGCTGATCTATGTCAACGCGACAATCAAAAAAAGTCACATTGATATGCGTGACATCTATTATTTTGCGCCCTTCCTGGATACCATGGCGGTGATGAAACCCTTAATGAACAAGAAATTCAATATTGATGGCCGTGTGGTGGGCAAAGTCAATGACCTGAATATTCCCAACATTGATTTTCAGACCTTGTCCAATACGCGCGTCATGGCGAGCATGCGGCTGAAAGGCCTTCCTGATGTAGATAAAATGGCCATGGATCTCCATTTGAAAAAATTGACAACAGGACGCTCCGATATTGAGAAATTGGTAGCAAAATCCATGCTGCCATCAAACATTGAACTTCCCAATACCATCGGACTGACCGGTACATTTAAAGGCGGGATGAATGCTTTTGACACCAACCTATCGCTGGTAACGGAGAAAGGAACAGCCAAATTCGATGGCAAGGTAGGCATGGCGGGCCGAGACACGACCTACGATGCTTTTGTCAGCATTCGTGATTTTGACATCGGCAAGATTATGAAAATGGACAGTACGCTAGGCATACTCTCCTTTGAAGGCAAGATCAAAGGACATGGAACGGATCCTAAAAAATTGGTAGCCAACTTTGACGGTAAAGTAAACCGTATGGACGCCATGGGATATCAGTACCATAATATCGACATGAATCTTACCGCAAATCAAGGTGACATCAAAGCTTCTGTCGTTAGCCCGGATCCCAACATCAAATTAAAGCTGGATGCTACAGCCAATATGCAATCCAAATACCCGCAGGTGGATTTTGAACTGATGGTGGACACCATCAACCTCAAAAACCTGAAGTTAATGGACGATGATTTTAAATATCATGGCAAGCTTGTCGGTAATTTTAGCTCCGCGGATCCGAACTTCCTCAATGGTGAGGCGCATATCACCAACTCGTCTATTGCATACAATGACGCCTACTATGCGCTGGACAGTATCTCCCTGATTGCAAAATCGGATACAAGCAGAAACCTGCTGCTCCTGAAGGCACCTTTTTTCAATGCCCACCTGGTAGGAAAATATAAGATCCTGGAACTACAGAATGCCATTCAGGATATCCTTCAAGTATACTATCAGCCTGGCAAGCCTGTACAGGTCCCTAAATACGAACCACAGAACATTGAGTTTTCAGCACAGTTGACCCGCACCAGGTTTGTACAGGACTTTCTTCCGGAGCTCACTGAAATGAAAGATATCACACTGGATGGTATGTTCAATAGTGAAACGAAAACGATTTTGGCCAAACTGGATGCCCCAAAACTAGTCTACAGCGGTACAGAGATCAACAATGTCACCCTGGATATCAATACGCTGGACAGTACCCTGTATTATTCGGCGCTGATCAACAAAATCAAGGTCAGCAACATTGAATTGGTGAATACCATATTCAGTGGTAAGGTCATTCAAAATAACCTGGATTTTGGTTTGTGGATCAAAGACAAAAAGGAAAAGGAACAGTACCATCTGGGCGCCAATATGCGTGTCGATAACGGTGCATTTGTCTTTAGCCTGCTTCAGGATGGTTTAATGCTGAACTACGACAAGTGGGATGTAAACCCGAACAATGTTCTTAAATTTGGTAGCACCGGCATACAGGCCAATGATTTTGTCTTGAACAACAAGGGCCAGGAACTCAGCATATCTTCACAGGACAGTGTCCTCAATTCCCCGGTCAATATTGCCTTCAAGAACTTCCGTATCGAAACGTTAAGCAGGATGCTGGAAAGTGAAACCATGGAACTGGGCGGAGGCATCAATGGTCAGGCCACCATATCGAGACTAGAAAGCAACCCCGTGTTTGTCTCTGACCTGCTGATCGACAAATTCTACATTGGCAAAGATACCGTGGGCAATGTCAATATTAAGGTCAACAATGAAAAAGAAAACACCTATAACGCCAATATCAGCATTAGCGAAAATGGCAATAATGTGGTATTGAACGGTGATTTTATCAGTCCGCCACAGGGAGAATCGAGTTTGAACTTCACCTTGGATATCGCACCCTTGACCATGCAGACTGTACAGGCATTTAGCTTGGGCTATCTGAAGGATTCAAAAGGAAATCTCGAGGGCCAATTGAAAATCACAGGCTCACCTTCGAAACCTGTCATTGATGGAGACGTAAAATTTAAGGATGCACAATTCAATATTGCCATGTTGAACGCGTTATTCACTGCAAAAAATGAAACCGTGCATCTGGATCAAAGAGGGATCACCTTCCCCAAATTTGAGCTTGTGGATAAAAAAGGAAACATCGCAAAGCTGAGCGGTTCAATAAATACCAAAACCTATACGGATTTTGATTTTAACCTCAATATCAACACCAACAATTTTGAGGTGCTGAATTCCACACAGACAGACAATGACATGTTTTACGGAAAAATGTATCTCACCTCCAACCTGCGCATCCGCGGCAACCTCGACAAACCTGTGGTTGATGGCACGATCAAGGTGTTGGATGATACAGATTTCACCTTTGTGATGCCCAATGAGGATCCGGGCATGGCAGACCGTAAGGGTGTGGTTGAATTTGTGGATAAGAGCGACACGACTCAGACCAATATATTTGCCAAATTGGATTCGATGACTGTAACCCGATTAACGGGAATCGATGTGGACCTCAACCTTCAGACCGACAAAGAGGCTAAATTCAAGATATTGCTGGATGCAGGATCGAAGGATGCGCTCAATATTCAGGGACAAGCGGAGCTGAATGCAGGGATAGACGCAAGTAGTAAAATTACCCTGTCCGGAACATTTACCGTGGACAAGGGAAGTTATTCATTCAGTTTTGGCCCAGTGAAAAAGGATTTCACCTTTCAGAAAGGAAGTACCATCACCTGGAACGGGGATCCGCTGGATGCCCAGCTCAATATCACTGCAGCGTACAATATCAAGGCCCCTACCCTGGAACTTGTAGCCACACAATTGGGATCAGAGAATGCAAACCTGTATAAACAGCGGGTTCCATTCAATGTTTTACTGAAAATAAAGGACAAGTTGTTCCAACCACAATTAGACTTTGATATTGACCTGGATGAGAACAATTCTATCGTATCTCAGGACGTTGTCAGCAAAGTCAACAATGCCCTGACCACCCTGCGCGAAAATCCGTCGGAGCTCAATAAGCAGGTCTTTTCATTGATCGTGCTGGGCCGGTTTATGTCGACTAATCCATTTGAAAGTCTTTCTGGTGGTGGCGGCACCGAGGCAATCGTAAGAAATAGCATAAGTTCTTTCTTAAGCGGCCAATTGAACCGTCTGGCCTCAGAGCTGATCACTGGCGTAGAATTGGATTTCAATCTTACCTCAGAAGAAGATTATACAACAGGGGCCGGTAATACGCGGACGGACCTGAATATTGGCGTCTCAAAAATGCTTCTGAACGACCGTTTGAAAATCACTATTGGCTCCAATTTTGAAGTAGAGGGCAATACGCGTCCTGGCGAAACTGCCAATAATATCGCTGGTGATATCCAGTTGGATTATCAACTTTCACAGGATGGCCGTTACTTTGCCCGGGTATACCGCAAAAACCAATACCAGGTAACGCTTCAGGGACAATATGTGGAGACCGGTATCGGATTTATCATCAACATGGATTACAATAGATTCAAGGAAATCTGGATGAGTTCCAAAAAGCTTCAGGAATATTATGATACCAGCAGCCGTGGATTTAGAAGACGTTTTGATGTGGAACGGATGGAAACAGATTCTATATATCGTGACAGCGTACGTAACGTCATCCGGGATAGTCTGATGCTCCATAATCCCGCATTTAGAAAACGTATGGAAGAGCGAGAAAGGGAAAAAAGCAAACAACAATTGGACCCAGAAAAAAAAGGGACAAATATGCCAGAGAATGATAGTTCAAAAACAAATTTAGATACCACCAGAACGACAGCGATTAAAAATGAAGAAGAAGAAAGGAGTCATCATGCGAGCTAAACTCAAATTTGCCATTGGGATCATGACACTGGGTGCCCTTATAGCTTCTTGTTCATCGACCAAAAATCTGAAAGAAGGAGAAAGCTTATATGTCAAGGGCAATGTGCTCATTGATTCGGATACTATTTCAAAGGAAAACAAGGAAAGATTATCAACACACCTTGAATCGGCGCTGATGCCGAAACCTAATAAACGGCTGGCCGGAGTTCCATTTAAGCTCTATTTCAATAATATGGCCGGCGACTCCGTCGGAAAGAATGTGATTAAAAAGTTTTTCAAAAAAATAGGTGAGGAACCTGTCCTCCTGAGTGATGTCAATCGTGAATATAATGAAAATCTCTTGAGGAACCGGATGGAAAATATTGGTTTCTTTGATGCCGAAGTGAGTTCAGATACCTTGGTCGAAAAGAAAGAGGCAACAATTAATTATACGGCCAAACCCAATCTGATCTATAGAATACAATCTGTCAAATTTGATATCGACAGCAGCAGCCAGCTGGGCAGGGACATCCATTCTTCGGCAGACAAAAGTCTTTTGCAGGTAGGCAAAAACTACAGTCTTGATGTTATACTCAATGAGCGTGACCGTATTGACAATGATCTTAAAAACAAAGGATACTATTATTTCAGTCCGGACTACATTTTAGTGGAAGTGGACAGCACGATCGGGAACCACAAAGTAAATATGTATGTAACGGTAAAAAAGGAAACCCCGGCGCAGGCAAAAATACCTTCCAAGATCAATAAAATCTATATTTACCCCAATTATACGGAAACAAGCTCCGGTTATCAGCGGTCCACAAGAAATGCAGAACTGTTTGACAGCAGTTATTATTTCATAGACCGCCGTCATACCTATCGGAAGCCAGTCATCGCAAAGCATATTTTCTTCCACCCAGGTGATATTTACAACCGGAATGCGCATAACCAAACCATCAGCCATCTGGTCAATCTAAATAGCTGGAAATTTGTCAAGAACAATTTTGTTGACAGCAAGGATGTACCCAATGCACTGGATGTCTATTACTACTTAACCCCTTTACCAAAAAAATCATTACGCGTCGAACTGTTGGGCAAGATGGCATCTGTCTATAACGGAACAGAAGTCAATGTAAACTGGACCCTGCGCAATGCCTTTAAAGGAGCCGAGCAGCTAAGCTTTAATGTCTTCGGGGGCTATGAGATACAAACCGGTGGAAATGCTGATCTAAACTCAAGCTATTACCGTTATGGAGCGGAAGCGACACTGACCTTTCCAAGGATCCTCTCGCCTTTTGGCAGCATCAATCCGTCACGCCGTTTTATTCCTAAAACATATATAAAAGGCCGATACGAGTTCTTAAATCGCCGTAAGGCTTATACCCTCAATTCAATCGCTTTGGATTATGGTTATATCTGGCAGGAATCGGAAGAAAAACAACACGATCTGTCCCTACTGGAGATCACGTATGTGCAGCCAAAAGGTATCTCTGAGAGCTATCAAAGACAGATGGATACCATCCCGGCACTCCGTCATGCTATTGACCCCCAATTTACCATTGGTCCAAACTATAACTTCACGTTTCAGAATACCATGAAACAGCATCTGAAGAATACCTTTTACTTTAAAGGGAATCTGGATCTTTCCGGAAATGTATTGGGCTTGATCAAAGGAGCTGATTTTAACAAAGGCAAAACCTTTAAGCTGTTTGATGCCTATTTCGCCCAATATATCAAGATCAGTGGCGACGGAAGGCATTATTTAAAACTCTCAGAGAATTCGCAGTTAGCTTCAAGGGTCAGTTTGGGACTGAGCTATTCGTATGGTAATTCGCGCTCGCTGCCTTATTTAAAACAGTATTATGTAGGTGGGCCAAACAGTATCCGGGCCTTTGGTGCCCGTGCTATTGGGCCAGGTACCGTAGCTCCGGAAAAGCTGAGCAATGGATTATTTTATGCCGATCAAACGGGGGATATCAAGTTGGAACTGAACACAGAATACAGGGCTAAATTGGCTGGATTTGTGCATTGGGCGGCTTTCATTGACGCTGGTAATGTATGGCTGCAACGCGAAGACGAAAATAAACCGGGAGGTAAGTTCAGTAAAAATTTTTTAAATGAGCTTGCTGTTGGTGGCGGTGCTGGCTTACGATTTGACTTCACCTTTCTGATTATCCGAACTGACTTTTCGATCCCCTTCCGCATTCCTTATTTACCAAAAGGCGAACGTTGGGTATTTAAGGATATCGATTTCGGAAGTTCAAGATGGCGAAAAGATAACCTGATGTTCAATCTAGCCATTGGTTATCCTTTTTAATATGACGTGCCGGGGCTTAGACTTTGGTCCTATAAGCCTTCGGCATTGCAGCACTCACTTTGTTATAACTTCATCACATTTATAATTTCATTGCTGGTTAGCCATTGATTTACTGACAATAATTCATTAAATTCAATTATTATTTATTAATCCATATACATACGCATGAAATATCCATGTCAAAAAACAGCACAAGCATTCGTGAAAATGAACTGGATATTCCATGTAACCATTACAACGCCCAAGGCAGCATGAATACCTGAAGAGATCATTAAGTCATGAATAAACAAATAATTTACATATGAAAGTAACTATTGTTGGTGCCGGAGCTGTAGGAGCTACTACAGCAGACAATTTAATCCGTCGGAATGTCGCAGAAGAGATTGTATTATTGGATATTAAGGAAGGATTTGCGGAGGGTAAGGCTCAGGATATGGCTCAGACAGCTGCCTTGCTGGGATTTGAATCCAAAATCAAAGGTGTAACCAATGACTATCTGTCTACGGCAGGATCTACGGTTGCTGTCATTACCTCTGGCATTCCCCGAAAACCAGGAATGACCCGTGAGGAATTGATCGGAACAAATGCAAATATTGTCAAATCTGTTGTCGAAAATTTAGTAAAACATTCCCCTGATATCATCATTGTCATTGTTTCCAATCCCATGGACACCATGACTTACCTAGCGCTCAAATCGAGCGGATTACCCAAAAATAGAATCATAGGAATGGGTGGCACACTGGATTCGGCACGGTTCAAATATCAATTAAGTGAAAAGTTAAATGCCTCAGCGGCGGATCTCAATGCCATTGTGATTGGAGGGCATGGTGACACCACCATGATTCCACTGATCAAGCACTCCACGTGGAACAGCATTCCGGTGACAAATTTTCTAACGCCAGAAGAACAGGCAGAAATTGTCCTGAAAACAATGGTGGGTGGGGCGACTTTAACTAGCCTCATCGGCACCTCGGCATGGTATGCTCCTGGTGCTGCCACTGCAGCGGTGGTCGAGAGCATTGTACGGGATCAGGGCAGATTATTTACGGCTTCAGTCTATCTTGAAGGTGAGTTTGATCAGGAAGATATCAACCTGGGTGTTCCGGTAATCATCAACAAAAAAGGATGGGATCGGATCATTCCATTACAGCTCGATGAAGCTGATCAAGAAAAATTCAATAAAAGCGCCGACGCGGTACGCACCATGAACAATGTGCTCAAAGAAATAAAAGCATTATAACAAGCTTCGGCTCAGTAAATAAAAAAGGCAGTTATCCAGTATAACTGCCTTTTTTATCCTATCCCTACTTGACTGAATAAATTGTTTTTTATTGCAAATCAAAAGCAATTTATCTATTTTGGCTATATGACGACAGTATCTTTTCAATTACTGGATTTACAGGGACAGGGGACACATGCCCTTGTTGATGTGGCAATTTATGGGCGTACCTTTAAAATGGTCATCGATACAGGTGCATCCAAAACCGTTTTCGATAAAACCCAATTGGGTCATCTTTTAGAAGATCAGCTGCTGCTAGAACCATCGGAAACTCTTTCAACCGGACTCGGTACAAACTCGATGGAAAGTTTCAATATGGAAATCCCCAGTTTAGCAATCGGAGCATGGCGTATCAATCGACTGAAGACCGCAGTGCTGGACTTGAGCTCGATCAATTATGCCTATCAACAAATGCAGCTTGAACCTGTTATCGGCGTGCTTGGCGGGGATATTTTTTCGGACTATGGTGCGGTCATTGACTATGCAAAAAAGACATTAAAGTTGCGGGACCGAAAACTCAGAAGCAAGTCAAGTTGAAATCCTGCTGTGCAAAGAAAGTTCCGATTAAAATTTAAACAGCCTTTTATGGATGTGCAGGCGAAGGTAGCTATAATAGAGAACTGCAATCAATATTCCCAGCCCTCCCATCAGGTATAAGGTTGTCCTGAGCCCGCAATAACTTGCCAGCGAGCCTATCATTAAAGTTCCGATAGGAAATATGCCCTGGAATGCCATGACATAGTAGGATATCGCCCGAGCACGGTAGATGGGTATGGCATGTGTCTGTATATAAGTATTGATACTTGAATTCTGCATCATCATGGCAAACGAAACCAGCATCACATAGACCAGGGCCATCTGCAGCATGCTGGCATGTGCCAGAAACAACAAGGCCAACCCCATTAGCGCTGCTGCCCCCATCACCTGATAACGTAAGTTGGTACCTGATTTTAAACGGGCCATATTGAAGGCCCCGATCATCGCTCCTAATCCGGCAGCGCTTTCAAACCAGGAAAAAGTCCGCTCGTCGCCGTGAAACATTTCCTTGGCAATGGCTGGTAGCAGTGAAGTATAAGGAATGACAATCAGACTGGAGAATGTCATGATAATAATCAACGATGAGATATGAGGGGAGCGCTTGAGGTATCGAAATCCTTCAACCAAGCCCTCCCAGTTGCTTCCTTTACTTAATTGCACATGTGTCTCGTCTACTTTCATCATGAGCAAGGTAATAATAACGGGGACAAAGCTGATAAAATTTAAGGCAAAGCAGACCAATTCCCCATAGGTACTCAATAAAATCCCGCCTATTGCAGGTCCCAACATACGGGCTCCATTAAAAATCGTTGAATTGAGCGCAATGGCATTGGGCAGATCCTTACGGTCGCCCACGAGATACATCATCAATGATTGTCGGCCGAGCACATCAAAAGAATTGATCACGCCCTGAATCAAGCCGAGTACGGAAAGCCATAGCACACTCTCCCACTTCATATAGACCAGTAAGGTTAGAATTCCAGCCTGAATCATCAAGCCAATCTGCGTCATCAATACCAACTTGTATTTCTTGTGTTTATCCACAAAACTTCCGATAAATGGTGAGAGCACCAACGAGGGCAGTAAGGAAATGAACTGCACAAAGCCCAGCCAGAATACAGAATTGGTCAATTCATAAACCAGCCAGCTGATTGCTATCCGCTGCATCCACGTCCCCATAAGAGAGATTGCCTGCCCTATAACATGTAAACGGAAGTTCCTATAATGGAGAGATCTGAAAACCTGCATATTCAAAGATAATACTATATAAAGTATAACAAAAAAGAATGCCAAGAGATTCTTGTTTAAAAATAAAAATGCAATTCATGGAATAGAGTATGCAATACTGGAATATAATCAATAACTTTGCAGCAATTATTTCAATATTTGTTCGCGAACAATTTTAATAGCAGCGGAGAGATCGATAAATAATCAAACAATTATCATTCAATATCATACACAATGAAATTTTTTATTGACACAGCAAACCTAGAGCAAATCAAAGAAGCCCAAGACTTAGGCGTATTGGACGGTGTAACGACCAATCCAAGTTTAATGGCAAAAGAAGGTATCAGCGGTGATGAAAATGTAATTAACCATTACAAAGCAATCTGTGCTATCGTTGACGGCGATGTAAGTGCTGAAGTCATTTCCACGACTTATGAGGAAATGATCAAAGAGGGCGAAGCACTGGCAGCTCTTGACAGCAAAATTGTAGTAAAGGTCCCTATGATCAAAGATGGTGTGAAAGCAATTAAATATTTCAGCAAAAAAGGCATCAAGACAAACTGCACATTGGTATTCACAGCGGGTCAGGCTTTATTGGCCGCTAAAGCTGGTGCAACATACGTATCCCCTTTTATTGGTCGTTTGGATGATATTTCTACCGATGGATTGGGTCTGATCGAAGATATCCGTTTGATCTATGACAACTATAATTATCCAACACAGATCTTGGCTGCTTCGGTACGTCATAGTGCACATATCTTGGGTTGTGCTAAGATCGGTGCTGATGTGATGACTGGACCGTTATCGGCAATTTTATCTTTGTTGAAACACCCATTAACAGACAGTGGTCTGGCTACATTCTTGGCTGACCATGCCAAAGCCGCTGGCAAATAGAACATCTTTATATAGATATAGAAAAAAACCGATAAGGAAGATGACAATAATCTTAACCTTATCGGTTTTCTTATGTGGATAAATTCCTTATTTTTGTAATTGATCTCAGGTTTAAAGATAAAGTCCATGGAACAATCCACTACTGTATACCCAGAAATCCTCAAACAAAATAGTCTAAAAGTTACCCAACCCAGATTAAAGGTACTTGAAATTATTTCGACGAAAGATTCTGCCATTTCCCAACCAGAATTGGAAAAACTGTTGGGCAAGGATATTGACCGTGTAACCTTGTACCGGGTATTGGCGAGTTTTGAAGAAAAAGGGATTATCCATAAAATTTTTGACCTGCACGGAACAGCCACCTATGCGATGTGTTCGACAAACTGTTCTGAACATGATCATCATGACCAGCACGTCCATTTCATCTGCCGGATATGTAATTCGGTTTATTGCCTGGACGACATGACCTTACCCAAGGTATCCATTCCAGCTGGATTTAGCCTTGAAGCGATCGCAGTAAATGCGCTCGGTGTTTGTAATCATTGTAAAAAGTAAATCAGCCCAACAAGTTTTAAAACTATTTTTCGGTTAAACTGTCTATAACATGTGGTCACTGCTCGTTAATGCGATGCATTAGACTAGCGTGGCAAATCTTATTTTTTTTGTACCTTGTGTCCATATAGCTCGGCGTGCGATGACTGAACCATACATTCCGTTATGGTGTATAACCGAGCATGGCGAGTTCATGAATACAATGAAGAATAAACACTATTGAATAATTTATTCGAATGAAAACAAAAAAAGAGAATCCTTACAAAGAGGTATTGACGCAACTGATCATCGATATTTTTGAGAAATCAGGAAACAAACCACTCAACTATAAACAAGTTTCTTCCAAATTGAATCTAGCGGACAATGACTCGAAAGTAGCCATTGCCGATATTTTGCATGATAATGTAAGAAACGGCATTTTCATCGAAGTGGACCGGGGAAAATTCAGCCTGAAGCAGCTGAAAGTATATGTAACCGGAAAGGTGGATATGACAGCTGATGGTTCGGCCTATGTTATTCCGGATGATGAGTTTGAAAATGACATCTATATTGCCCCGAGAAAATTAAGACAGGCGCTCCACGGTGATATCGTGAAGGTCCATACTTTTGAAAAAAGAAAAGGTGGCCGTAAAAAAGAGGGTGAGGTTGTGGAGATCCTCCAAAGGGCCAAAACTGATTTTACGGGAACCATCAGTATTTCCAATAATTTTGCGTTCTTCATTGCCGATGACCGTAAAATGCTTCATGATATCTTTATCCCTTTGGATAACCTGAATGGTGCAAAGGATAAAGAAAAAGTCGTGGTATCGATCATTGATTGGCCCAGTGGCAGTAAAAACCCTGTGGGAACCGTCAAACATGTACTAGGTACCAAGGGTGAGAACAATACAGAGATGAACGCCATCCTGGCCGACTTTGGATTTCCACTGGAGTTTCCGAAAAAAGTGGAAACGGAAGCTAATCGTATTTCAGAAGAAATCAGTAAAGAAGAAATCGCAAAAAGACGTGATTTCAGAAATATCAGCACTTTTACGATTGACCCGGCAGACGCCAAGGACTTTGATGATGCCATATCTTTCCAAAAACTGGAAAACGGCAATTACGAGATCGGTGTACATATTGCCGATGTATCGCATTTTGTGATTCCGGATACTGAATTGGATAAAGAAGCTTTTAACCGTGCGACATCAGTCTACTTGGTTGACCGTGTTATTCCAATGCTTCCAGAGCGTTTGTCCAATGGCGTATGTTCCTTACGCCCACATGAAGACAAACTTTGCTTTTCGGCAGTCTTTGAACTGGACGAGAAAGCCAATATCCATAATCAATGGTTTGGCCGCACGATTATCCATTCGGACAGACGCTTCAGCTATGAAGAAGCCCAGGAAGTCATTGAAACTAAATCGGGTGACTTCAGCCAGGAAATTCTAAAGCTGAATGAGCTGGCCTATATCCTTCGGGAGCGGAAATTCAAGAACGGTGCGATTGCCTTTGAAAGTGAAGAAGTGAAGTTTACCTTGGATGAAAATGGTAAGCCTACAGGGGTGTATACCAAGGTCCGTAAAGATGCTCATAAGCTGATTGAGGACTTTATGTTGTTGGCCAACCGTAAGGTGGCGGAATATATCGGTAAACAAGGCCGCGGAAAAAATAAACTCACCTTTGTCTATCGTTTTCACGATGTTCCTAATCCGGAGACCCTAACCACATTTTCACAGTTCGCAGCACGATTTGGCCATAAATTGACGATCAGAACCGATAAGGAGACGGCGAAGTCCCTGAATGCCCTGATGACAAAAATTGAGGGCAGCAAGGAACAAAATATGCTGACATCGCTGGCGGTACGCTCGATGGCCAAGGCGATCTACACGACAAAGAAAACAAGCCACTATGGCTTGGCATTTGATTATTATACTCATTTCACCTCCCCTATCCGCCGTTATCCAGATGTGATGGTGCATAGGCTTCTGCAGTTCTATCTGGAGGGCGGAACAAAAATCAATGCGGAACACTATGAGAAGATGGCAGAGCATTCCTCTCAAATGGAGAAAAAAGCCGCCGAGGCAGAACGAGCCTCCATCAAGTACAAACAAGCTGAATACTTACAGGACCAGATTGGCACGGAATATACCGGGATTGTGTCGGGTGTGACCGAATGGGGAATGTATGTAGAGATCGAGGAGAACAAGTGTGAAGGAATGGTACGCCTGCGTGATATCACGGATGATTTCTATGTACTGGATGAGAAGAACTATGCAATTATTGGCCAACGGAAGAAAAAGAAATTTCAGTTGGGTGATGAGGTTCAGATCCGCGTGAAGAAAGTGGATCTGGATAAACGGCAGATAGATTTTACGTTGCTGTCGTAAGCTCAAGAATTAAAAAGCCGTGTCAAGATTGTTGACACGGCTTTTTAGTGGGGCATTATAATAGAATCTATTGTTTTGTACCTTCGAAAGAGTATTCTAACTGTCCCTCCTCTGTTCTTTTCGCAAGAAAAATTAAGCCTTTATTCTCAAAAGTATATATAAAATTACCTTGAGGCTCATTTCCCATAGCTTGGATAGAAATATTAGAATTATTAGAAACTTGAATTTCTCGTACAGGAAGTTTTAAGTCCGCATTTTGGGCACTTACTCTGATCCGTTTATCGTCCACTTTAGTAACTACTAAAATCTGATTAAAGACCTCCTTTCCTCCAATAATATCAATCTTCCCTTTATAAGTACCTACTGCTGCATCGATACTTCCTCCTGTTGGCATGGGGTTATCATCATCTTTAGAACATCCGACAAAGGCAAACGTAACAAACGCCAAAACCATTGCATACATTAATTTCATTTTCATAATTTGAATAAATTAATTTGTTTTTTACTTTAAAATTATTTGTTCGTTTTTTACAAATCTCTTGCCAAAATCTTGCAAAAACAAGCAAAACAAACAATATACTCAGAAACCAGTATAAGCGTTTTACACAAAAAAAACATAAGTATGCAGAGCAAGAAGACATTAGCTGGTCTCCATTATTTGCTTTCCTTTTATACATTTAAAATTTAAAAAAAGCGTTCATGGGATCTAGATTGTTCGATTTTCTAAAAAAGTAAACACAATCCTTTCCATGTGTTATTTATTGTACCAATTACAAACCTAAATAAAAAGATGACGGCAATCGTTCCAAACGGATATACTGTAGCGGATTAGGTTTCTGATGAAATAAATCATGAAGATTAATCAAATGAACATAGAAAATCGTGGATCATATCCTATGGCAGCTAAAGATTAAAAGGAAAAAATAATCTAAATTTTATGCACTAACTATTTAATATTCAAAACGGAATCAGTATCTTTGCGAACTTAAAATAATTTAGGTATAAAATTTATAAACAAAAACAGGTAAATGCCTACTATTCAACAATTAGTTAGAAAAGGTAGAGTAGCTCTGGTTGACAAGAGTAAGTCACCAGCGTTGGACTCATGTCCACAGCGAAGAGGTGTATGTACACGTGTATATACTACTACCCCTAAAAAACCAAACTCAGCAATGCGTAAAGTAGCTCGTGTACGTTTAACAAACGGTAAAGAGGTCAACGCTTACATCCCTGGAGAAGGTCACAACTTACAAGAGCACTCGATCGTATTGATCCGTGGTGGTCGTGTGAAAGATTTACCGGGTGTACGTTACCACATCATCCGTGGTGCATTAGATACTTCAGGTGTAGCAGGTCGTAACCAACGTCGTTCTAAATATGGAACTAAGCGTCCTAAACCAGGACAAGCTGCGGCTCCAGCAAAAGGTAAAAAGAAATAATTAAACGGAGGAAAGAAAAATGAGAAAGTCAAAACCGAAAAAGAGAATCATTTTACCTGATCCAAAGTTTAATGACGTTCAGGTAACACGTTTCGTAAACAATATGATGGTAGATGGTAAAAAATCTATCGCTTATGATATTTTTTACGATGCAGTAGAATTAGTAGAACAAAAAACACAAGAAAACGGTTTAGAAGCTTGGAAAAAAGCTTTGAATAACGTTATGCCTGCTGTTGAAGTTAAGTCACGCCGTGTGGGTGGTGCTAACTTCCAAGTTCCTATGGAAGTTCGTCCAGAGCGTAAAATCGCTTTAGGTATGAAATGGTTAATTTCATACGCTCGTAAGCGTGGTGAAAAAACAATGTTCGAAAAATTAGCAGGAGAAATCATTTCAGCTTCTAAAGGTGAAGGTGCTGCTGTTAAGAAGAAAGAAGATACGCACAAAATGGCGGAAGCTAACAAGGCGTTCTCACACTTCAGATTCTAATTTTGAAGACATTCAAAAAAATATGATTACACCGACCTCTGATAAGCGAATAATTCTTTATCAAGGTCGGTGTACTTATTTCACATTACATTTAAACACATAAGGTCTTAATAAAAGGCCAGTTGCTTAAAAATATTATGGCAAGAGATTTAAAATTCACTAGAAATATCGGTATCGCTGCACACATCGATGCTGGTAAAACTACAACAACTGAACGTATCCTTTACTATTCAGGTGTTAACCACAAATTGGGTGAGGTTCACGAAGGTGCTTCAACCATGGACTGGATGGAGCAGGAAGCTGAACGTGGCATCACGATTACTTCTGCTGCTACAACTGTATTCTGGAACTACCGTAACAATAAATACCAAGTAAACGTAATCGATACTCCTGGACACGTGGATTTCACGGTTGAGGTAAACCGTTCATTACGTGTATTGGATGGATTGGTGTTCTTATTTTCTGCAGTTGATGGTGTTGAGCCTCAATCTGAAACAAACTGGCGTTTAGCTGACGGGTACAAAGTACCTCGTATCGGTTTCGTTAATAAAATGGACCGTTCAGGAGCTGACTTCTTGAAAGTTGTAAAACAAGTAAAAGATATGTTAGGTTCTGATGCTGTGGCATTACAATTGCCTATCGGTGCTGAAGACACATTTAAAGGTGTGGTTGATTTGATCAACAACCGTGGTATCGTTTGGAATGAGCACGATAAAGGGATGACCTTTACTGAGGTTCCAATTCCTGACGATATGGTGGATGAAGTAGCTGAATACCGTGAAAAATTATTGGAAGCAGTAGCAGGATATGATGAGTCATTGATGGAGAAATTCTTTGATGATCCTAATTCTTTGACTGAACGTGAAATCTTAGATGCGTTGCGTAAAGCAGTATTGGATAATGCGATCGTTCCTATGGTTTGTGGTTCATCTTTCAAAAACAAAGGTGTTCAAACGATGTTGGATCTAGTAATGGAATTATTGCCTTCACCTCTTGATGTAGAGGCTGTAAAAGGTACTAACCCGGATACTGGTGAAGAAATCGAGCGTAAGCCATCTGTTAATGAGCCTTTCGCAGCTTTAGGTTTCAAAATTGCGACTGACCCATTCGTAGGCCGTTTGTGTTTTATCCGTGCTTACTCTGGTAAGTTAGATGCTGGTTCTTATGTATTGAACACACGTTCAGGTAACAAAGAGCGTATCTCCCGTATCTTCCAAATGCACGCGAACAAACAAAACCCTATTCCTTTCATTGAGGCAGGTGATATCGGTGCAGTTGTAGGTTTCAAAGACATCAAAACTGGTGATACACTTTGTGACGAAAAAGCGCCTATCGTATTAGAGTCTATGACTTTCCCTGAGCCAGTAATTGGTTTAGCGATCGAGCCTAAAACTCAAGCTGACGTTGACAGACTAGGTATTGGTCTTGGTAAATTAGCTGAAGAAGATCCTACATTCGTTGTTAAATCTGACGAAGAAACTGGCCAAACAGTAATCTCTGGTATGGGTGAGCTTCACTTAGAGATCTTGATCGACCGTTTGAAACGTGAATTCAAAGTTGAGGTTAACCAAGGTGCTCCTCAAGTAGCATACAAAGAGTCTATCAATGGTACTACTGAACACCGTGAGGTATACAAAAAACAATCCGGTGGTCGTGGTAAGTTTGCTGATATCAAAGTTGTTATCTCACCAGTAGATGAAGATTTCGATGCATCAAAATCAGCACTTCAATTCGTAAACGAAATTGTGGGTGGTGCTATTCCAAAAGAATACATTCCTTCAGTTCAAAAAGGATTTGAAGCATCGTTGAATAATGGTGTATTAGCTGGTTACCCTCTTTCTGGCATGAAAGTACGTTTGATTGATGGTTCATTCCACGCAGTCGATTCAGATTCATTGTCATTCGAACTGGCAGCTAAAATGGCTTACCGTGAGGCATTGCCTAAATGTTCTCCAGTATTGATGGAGCCAATCATGAAAGTTGAGGTATTGACTCCAGAAGAAAACATGGGTGATGTAATGGGTGACTTGAACCGTCGTCGTGGTCAAATGCAAGGTTTGGATTCACGTAACGGTGCGCAAGTAATCAAAGCATTGGTTCCACTTTCTGAAATGTTCGGTTACGTAACGCAATTGCGTACAATCACTTCAGGTCGTGCGACATCTACAATGGAATTTGATCACTATGCTGAAGCTCCACGTAACGTTGCTGATGAAGTAATCGCAAAATCAAAAGGTAGAATCAAAGGTTCTGTTGAATAATAGAACTCAAAAATAAACCGACCGCTGGTTGTTAATAGCTCTAATCAGCGGTCATTTTTAAATAATATCATATACTATGAGCCAAAGAATCAGAATTAAATTGAAATCTTACGATTACAATTTGGTTGACAAATCAGCTGAAAAAATCGTAAAAACAGTAAAACCTACAGGTGCAGTTGTTAGTGGTCCTATTCCATTGCCTACTGAGAAAAAAATCTATACGGTATTACGTTCACCACACGTTAACAAAAAAGCACGTGAGCAATTCCAATTGTGTGCTTACAAAAGATTGTTGGATATCTATTCATCAAACGCTAAAACTGTTGACGCATTGATGAAACTTGAATTGCCTTCAGGCGTTGAAGTAGAAATCAAAGTGTGATAGATTTCATTCACTGAAAAAAAGGGCTTTTCGTAAGAAAAGCCCTTTTTTTGTTTTTATTTAATGGCTCCTACATTAGAGCTGGAAACCAATCCCAATGGAAAATACACGATTTTTTAAAGACCCACCTTCAGCTCCGACCATATCAACTAATCCCAAACCATAGCCCCCATTGATCAAAAAACCATTTGACAGACGATAGCCCGCTAAAAAGTTTATACCAGCATCAAAGCGTTTGAGTTTATCATCGCCAAAACCAACATCTACCTTCACATTTCCAGTCTTAGCTTTAGCAGATAGTCCTAGACCAGCGTATGGTCCTGCCCCTAAAAAGACATTCCCCGAATTTCCTGTAGGAATACTGTACACAAAATTTACAGGTAGCTCCAAATACATAAGATCCAACTTCCCATCATTTCCCAACTCTTCAAAGCCATCCACAGAGATTCCTTTTCCACCTTTTCCCTGAAGTGAAAGGCCGGGCTGGATAGAAAAATTGTTCGCTAAGGGCGCATCCAAATAACCTGTTACATAAAATGAAGTAGATGACTTAGTAGAAATCGACACATCACCTGAAGATGCGGTTACTTTAGGAAAGTTGATCCCAGCTTTTATTCCATAAGAAGTTTGCGCTTTTGCTCCGGCAATAAAACATAATGCCGCAACGATTGATAGTAATTTTCTTTTCATTAAAAATAAATTAAATATATAACGAAAATAGGATATAATTATTTAAAAAACAATTAAAGATAAAATAGTCTTAATAAATACCTCAAAAAATGGCTTATTGATGAAAGTCATTCTTCATTATTCAATAAGCAGCATTTCTTCGTCGGGCCGCGATTCGCTTCAACCGATCTGGCTAGCTTAATTTTACGGATGCTACTCTTTACTTTCTTCAATGATTTTCTTCTCCCTGGGGTTTAAGGAATCAAACAGCTCTGCATAGACTTCATCCTTACTGTTTTCCTCTCCCAATAGAAAACCCCATGGTTTAAGCTCTTTGATCCGGTCCATCACAATCTTTACAATAGCCAAGATAGGAATGGCCAAAAACATACCCGAAATCCCCCAGATCATCTCACCAATAATAATGGACAGCATGGCAAATAATGAATTAACCTTTACCTTGGAGCCAACAATCTTGGGTACAATAAAATTACTGTCAATCATATGCACGACTATCAGGGCCAATATCACCAAAATAACATGTGTAAAAGAGGATGTCGCGAAAGTCAAGATAGCAATAATCAACATCGAAGAGAAAATGCCCACATAAGGAAGTACATTAAATACGCCTGTTATCAATGCCAATAGCAAACTATATTTTACACCGATCAAAGATAAGGTGATAAAGACCAACAGCGATACCAGACTCATCTGGATCAATAAACCGATAAGATATTTTTTGACAACATATTGGATCTGATTGACCACGTCTAAAACAACAGGACGGTCATTGACCCGATTGGCGAAGAGCAAAAACTTAACAATATGGCCCCTATAGATCAGTAAGAAGAACGTATACAAGAATGTAAACACAAATAGGATGAAAATAGATGACAGGGACAGAATAAAGGTTCCTAGGAACAATGTTCCAGAATCCACTGATTTTGATGCCGTTTTATTGATAAAATCAATCTGATCTTTATGCTGAATACCAAATTGCTGACTCACCCAGGTCTGTAAATTGCCAACACCATCCATAATCTGCTGTTTGAATGCTGGGAAATCTTCTTTGAGCAGCGTAAGCTGTGAGGCAAGCAGGAAGAGCCCATATCCCAGCACACCGAAAAATAAAATCACACTCAGAATACCGGCCAACGTGCGGGGGAAATGAAGCCTCCGTTCCATAAAATTGCTGAGCGGGATCAACAAGAGGGCAAACAACAGCCCCAAAATCATCGGTATGAGGATCGTATCACCGATTTTAGCCAGATAGCCCAATAGCAGAATACTGATTAATACACAGGCCAGCTTGACATAAAAGGGTAAGGGAATAAATCTTTTCATGCGCTATTTTTTGAATAAAAATAACAATTTCAGCGAACTTAAGTTCAATACAAATTGAACTTCATTCAATTATCTGCAAATAAACCACCATGAACCCCATAAAGCTTTTGATGAAAGAAGGAGGATAAGCTCGTACAATAAAAAAGTCCCTACAAAACGCAGGGACTCTTATCTCATAATAAGTTTAAGTATTTATATTTTACAGCCCGAAACCAATACCCACGGACCAAACACGATTTTTAACTGATCCACCATTCGGTGCTAAGTTTGTCAGCCCCAAACCATAACCGGCATTGATCTGAAAACCATTCGTTAATTGATAACCTGCTAAGAAGTTAACACCAAAATCGGTACGTTTTAGATCTTTCCCTTCGCCGCTGCCAAATTTAATATCGTTTTCAAACTTTCCTTCAGCGTCCTCACCTTTATATTTACCACTCAGGCCAAAACCCACATATGGTCCTGCACCCAGGAAGAAATTGCCTGAACCAGTCGGGAATTTGGCAACTGCATTTACAGGGATATCGATAGTCATGATACTTTCTTTTGCTTCTCCTTGCACATCTGTTTCTTTCCATTTTGTCCCCTTATTCTGTAAAGACAATCCGGGTTGGATCGAAAAATATGGTGAAATAGGGGCATCCAAATAACCTGTTAAGAAGAAGCCCGTATTTGATTTAGTTTCATCGAAACCTGTCGAATATTTAGGAATATTCACACCCGCACGGAGTCCATATCCTAATCCACCTTGTGCAAAAGCTCCTAATGAACCAAATAAAATTGCTGCAGATAATAATAATTTTTTCATGTTTCCTTATTTAAATTTTTCTTCTTTTATCATTTACGCTCATACATTACCTGTATGAGATTTATGACAGTCTCAATTGCAATATCTATTCCAAAATGCATAAGGGATTAATTTACACTTTAAAACAAGAAAAAAAAGACCGCATACAGCCTTTTCGATTGTCCTTAAAAACATACAGTAGATTGCATCAAAACTGATCCTACCTATAAAAACTACCATGATTCTAAGATGCTGCGCACTACCAGAATATTCCGATCATTAATTGCAGGCACTCACTTCCCCTGAAAATACTAGCTTGGTTTTCAGAATAATGCTCGAAAACGGAAAAGTTTTATCATAAAGATTTTTTAATTCCAATTATAAGTTTTATTTTTGCAGACCTTCAAAAGGAAAAAATAGGGTCGGATGGCCGAGTGGCTAGGCTGAGGTCTGCAAAACCTCCTACAGCGGTTCGAATCCGCTTCCGACCTCGTTTTATTTAAACAATAAAAATATTATCACAATGGGAGTTACACGTTTAAAAAGAAAAGATAGAAGAAATAAAACTGTTTCACGTGTTGAAGTTCAGTTCTTGAAATTAGGAAGTAACGTTGAGTTAGGTTCTAGATCAAAAATGAAAGCTGATAACCAAATCGTTAAAAACGATGCTATCTTAAATCAATTAGCTGCAGAAGCTAAGTAGTAAAAAGAATTTAGCAGCCTTTAAAGTGTAACACTTTAAAGGCTTTTTAATAAGTCTACCATCTGGTGGACTTTTTCTTTGGAACTCATCCACTGTGCTTCATCCATTCCCTTTACCTGACTTTGAGAAAATTTCATTTTGGATGGCTGTGAGGCTTTTGCCGAACTATGAACTGCTATCGCACCCGTCTCTCGTAAAACTGTCCGTATATTCGTAGCATCCACCCCTGCACCGGGCATAATCACAATACGTCCATTTGCCTGTTCGATCAATTGCTTGAGCAAAGGGGCTCCTGCTAAAGCTGAGTTTTGCAGACCTGATGTCAATATCCGGTCAATCCCCAAATCAATCAAGTCCTCCAGTGCCTGGAAAGGATCTTCTACCCGATCGAAAGCTCGGTGGAATGTCACATGCATGGGACGTGCAACGTCGACCAGTCGTTTCATATTGGCTTTATCCACAGTACCATCGGCATTTAATATACCTATAACTACCCCATCCATCCCCAACTCTTTACATAACTGGATATCGGTAATCATCTCTGATATTTCATTTTCAGTATACAGAAAATCTCCCCCACGTGGCCTTATAAGTACATGAATCCCGATATTAACAGCTGCTCTTGTCTGCTTCAGCTGTCCAAAGGAAGGAGTCGTTCCCCCATTTTCCAAATTTTGACAAAGTTCCACACGGGTTGCCCCGCCCTGCTCTGCTTCAATTGCGGATGCGCTTGAATTGGAACATATTTCCAGCTGATAACCTCCTATAGCTTTTTCCTTCATTTAATTCTATTTTTAACTGTCTAAACCGACGATTAACGCAAAAATAAACAAATTAATCCTACAAAATTCAAAAGACAATGGTGTTTCATAGGGATTTAATTCTGAAAATATAAAACATTCGATCCAGCTATTTGTATATACCTTACATGCTTTTATTTAAATCACTAAAAACCAATAGTATATAAACTTTAAGTAAAATATCATGGCTATTATATCAAAAAATATGGAGACGCAGGAAAAGATCATCAGTACTTTTGAAGAACTTCAGACTGCCATACATGATTTAAAGAATCAGATCGTTGAATTCGAATTGTTATTTAATCAGGCATGTAATAGACACATCGCATCAAACTTTCAAAAAGAATGGTTATTGGACCGAATCTCCTCGCGCCATGATATCATTTCATTAAGACATGACGCAATGCAGCTTGTTCGGGAGACAGTATCTGCTTTTCGGGATTTTGACGGATATTTTCTTGACCTCCAACAGCTCCTGCAATCGCTCGAACTACTGATGCTGAACCATGCGGATGAAGAAGAATATGAGATAGCTGCTGTTATAAAAAAATGGCACGAGAAATTTGCCAGCGCTATTTATTTCGTTGGTGACCTTGCTTATTAAACTGATTTTTTCTGAAACTGCCTTCCCATTGATCTGTATCTGTTTCTTTATCGTGTCAATGGACTTCATATCGGATTTAAGCGACGCTTAGCGCTTTCAGTACTACTGGTGTTTTATAAGGAATATAAAAGTTTTAGCTTACATTTGCAGCAAAATAAAACATTGAATCATGCGCAAACCACCAGCTATAGTCGATCTCCATGCTGATGCATTTCTAGCGGACTGGGAGGATTACTCATCCGAAGAATTAGTACAAGAGTCTCTTGATTTCTTAAGATCTAACCTGGATGCTGCCATATACTGGGAAATGAATGAAATCAAGTTTATCCACGGAAAAGGAAAAGGAATTTTAAAAAAACTGATATTTCAAGAATTAGAGGAATATCAAAAGGCTGGTTCGATTGAAAGGTATTACACTTCCTATCATAATGAAGATATTGTAGTCGTGGTTATTGGAATTTAAAAGAGGCTATCTTGTGAAGGTAGCCTCTTTTAAATTTTATTGATGGTTATTTAATAGCGGGCGTAACCGTTACTTTTCGGAATTCAACAGGTCCATGGTCTCCCTGGAAATATAAAGGTCCTGGTTCTGATTCCTTACTATCCAATGCTCCTCCTGTAATGCCCGGAATCTCTTGGTTGCTGATAACAGTTTTGCCATTTGCAACAACAGTAACCAGGCGTCCTACTAAAGTGATATCAAATGCCTGCCATTCGCCAGCACCTTTGTTCATCATTTCGTTCGCTGCCAAAAAACCGTACACACCAGCAAAAAGAACAGCATTAGGATGTGCATCTTTCGGGCTATCTTCTATTTGAACCTCATAACGACCTCTTAGGTAGACACCACTGTTGCTTCCTTCGGGAATCTTAAATTCAACATGCAGCTTAAAATCATCAAATTTTTGCTCTGAGACAAGATTTGAACCAGACTGCGGACTCGTCAAAATACCATTTTTAACAATCCACTGGTTGGTTTTACCAGTTGCCTTCCATCCTGATAGATCTTTTCCGTTGAAGAGTTCGATAGGTTTTCCCCATTTCACTTCAGCAGATCTTTTGAGTTCTGGAGCTTGTTTTCCCTTAAAATGATACGATTTTCCATCTGGTTTTATGACCGTACCATGCAATTCACCATTCACTATTTCACCTTCTACGGTCAGGTTCATCTTGCCGCTCTCCCATTGCGGTGGGATAGCAAATCTGAATTTTCCTTTTTCAAAAAAGATCTGAGAAACAGGCCTTGCACTGCCTTCTGTGCTCACATACGACCCTACTAATGTCTTGACACCAGATAGTTTTACTTCAAGCCAGGATGGAGCAATCACACCATTTACGTCGACCTCAATATCCCATCTGCCAATAAGTTCTTTACCTACTACTTCTTGTTGATCATGGATAGCTTCCTTTACTAAATGTTTAGCGAAAGTCACTTGTGGTAACACGCAGGAAGCCAAAATTCCCAAAAGGAATACCGATGTTCTTTTCATATTAATTATGTTTATATTCTAATTGACAATAATTCAAAGCAATTTAGCTGTTTAATAGCGGGTTTACAAGGATTTAATGTTAAAAAACACTAAGATTTGACCCTCCATTGAGGGCATTAGGTTCTATCTGTGACTTGCAATTTGATCTGCAGTTTCTTAGCATAGGCACTCGGAGACATGGCTGTGATCTTTTTGAAATTTCGATTGAAACTGGTTTTTGAGTTAAATCCACATTCAAATGCCAACGCCAACATGGTATATTGTCCACTTTCTGGTTTTAATAACAAAGCTTTGAAAGCCTCAACTCTAAAACTATTGACATAATCGTAAAAAGATTTCGCTTCTTTTGTGTTGATGATCTGCGAAAGTATGGCAGGATGCACGTTCAATTTCTTGGCCAAATCTCCCAATGTAAGTTCAGGATCCTTATAACATTCCTGTTTTTTCATTAAGGTGCTCAATTCTGCATGTATTCGCTTTGACTCATTTTCTTCCAGCCTGTTTTTCTCATACTTTACTTTCTCTGCAGTGATCACATCCCCATCCTTAAGCCCTTCAAGTGGTGTTCTCAGCATCGCTGAAGGAACAACTTCATGAATTGGTATCACATTCGAAAAGACTCCTACCTGGCGAATGCCAAAATATCCGATAAAAAATATAAATAAGGCAACAACGACATACAGAGCTTGTGGGGAATTGACGAAAATCACCACCACCCATATCGTACTCATGCCCAAAATAAGGTAACGAATCCAATTCAGGGTGATTTTATCTGTATTGGAAAGCTGGCCGACAATATTGCGCCGATGTCTACCCAGCAGTCTAAGGGATAATAATACATACACTATCCCCGAGATCGTAATACCTACAACGATACCTTGAAAAATAGGCTGAAATTCAGATAAAATCACTCTACCGACTTGACCAGGTACAAATATATCCGGAAGTATACAGCTTAGTATCAAGACCACCAATGCAGCGGGGATATAGTGGAATAAACATGGCCATCGATAACGTTGCTGCCCACTTAAAAATAAAATATACAGATACAGAAAGGGGCCATGTAAAAATGGGAATGGCAGTTGCCATATGATTAATGTAGGTATCTCAAACGCTAGACCGGAAGCATACCAGGCGATAAACGCCAAATGGATTACAGCAAAAAAGAACCATGCACCTAAAATCTTATCAGCCGCTGTCTTTTGCCGCTTGCTGATGATCATGATAAATAAAAAAAATGCTATAGAAAGTCCGCCAATATAAATAGCTTGCCAAATTGATGTCATAACACGATAGCCCAGGGTAACATTACCACCTGCTCCTTTAGGTCCTTATTTTTTGTATTCACTCATCCCAAGACGCTGTGAACTGGTATTTCCTGGTTGAGCAATATAGTCGGGCAATTTAGGTTTTTTGGGATCGTTATCTGGTTTACAATCATCACCTCTTAATTTACAGATTGAATAGTAGAAAAAATCCCCAACCATCTTAAAATGGTTTTTCAACCATTCACTCTGCCCTTTCTTATCAATCGGATTCAGCGCCACTTCTAATCCCTTGTTAATTCTTTCGTTTATTGCCGCCTCATTAATGTATTTCTCTAAATCCTGAGGTGGCTTATTATCTAAATTAAAGTCATCATTGATTTTTTTCAGATCATCATATCGGCCTTTCCATTTTTTGATATCATTATACGCATTCTGTAATTCATTCAATGAAAGATTGGTATTATCTTTTAACATTTGATCTAAGTTAAATTCCTTGCCTCCCTTTAGTACGTCATGGACAAAGTCCATTCCCAAATCCACATACTTGCCATCCCATGGGTAAGTTTTAGCTTCCATACCAGGTCCCACCACGGTATAACCATCTATCTGTTGCACGCTGCCCGTATATTCACCGAATTGAATAGGTTTACCTGCATCCTTATAGTTGACTTTGACTTGATACCCCTCGTTGGCATAGCTTGAAATTCTATTTTGAGCATCGTAGGAAACTTCAGCATAAACAGGTCTATATAAACTTACATCAGCGGTTGAATAGCTCTGTGGATCAACTTTAATAAAGTATCCTGAATTGAGATATGACCATTTCCCTACATCAATGGAAATACTACCAAGACCTAAAGGTGCTGCGCCAGTTTTTACGGCTATATCTTCCAATTTATCAAAACTCATCTGCGTGGATTGCATTTCCTGCCTCAACGAGGCATAAGTGTTCATTAAGCGTTGCACCTCTGAGGGAAGATTGGTTTCAACTATATCCTTCACGTTAATTTCCATCATCGCCATATCCTTTAAAGAAAGAAGAGGCTTCACGCGTAACTGAAAGTCAGATGGGTAAGCAGAGAATTTGGTCCCCGCTTCTATCCCCCAGATTAAGGTCTGAACATCGGACTGGCTTATTTCGGGATTCTCAGTGGATTTTTCCAAAATGGAAACAATCAATTTCTTTTGAGCACCTTCAAAATTAGCCAATTGATACCCCGCTCCTTTTGATGGCCCATATGTGCCAGCATGAAGACAATATGAACGCAACGTTGTTTTATAATAACCTGGTGTCAATGAAAATGTGGATATCGTATCAGGTGTCCGTGTTTGCAGTTGATCATTCATCCAGTAGAATCCGGGCAAGGTATCCTTGAGCGATGTTGAAACAGCTTTACCCGGTTCCCAGGAAAGGGATTTTGAGAGGCTTTTAGCTCCTTTTTTTACCTTATTAAATAATCCACCCAGATCTTGAGCGGAGCTAAAGCTTGTAAAAAACAAACTTGCAGAAATAATTATACTTAGCCTTTTCATCATAGTAGGTTATCTGAATTTCACTAGCTAAGATAAACAATTTAAGCCTACATTTTTTTGAATTTTTCGAGGTCTTGTCGGTCGCTGGCACTCATCCTGTTTAGAAACAAAAAAAGCCCGACTATTCGTCGAGCTTTTTTGTCGGGGTGGCAGGATTCGAACCGTTATCATATCTTACTTTTACTTTTCTTATTTTACTCTGATTATTAGGTATTTACAAATTTTATTACCTATCTTTACCTAACCTTACAAAGGTAAAATATGGTAATATTAAGCATTTCTGTCCGAAATATGTCCGAGAAATATGAAAGTGAATTTTTATTTAGATAAGCCCTATAATCCCGATATTTCGCCTGAAAAGGTCAAACAGGAATTGGCAAAGGTTGGAGGGAAAAAGAAGAACCTTGCACAAAAGTTCTGGAATCCATCGCCCACTGCACTGTATCTCTTCTTTTCACCGGATAAATCCTGTAGGATAAAATACAGGACAAACTATAAGATATTGCCCAAAAGTTGGGATTTTGAAAAGGAAAGGCTTAAACCAAGTGCCAGCGGAGCGTTGGAATTCAATGTTGAACTGAACAACCTTGCAAACTGCTGTACAAGGGAAGCAATGCGAAAAAAAGAAACAAACCAGTTTCTTTCCAAAGAGGATTATAAACAGATTGTACAGGACTGTATTGACAGGGACAATGCCGTCAATAGTGAAATATCCATTTCCCACCTGAAAACCCAGTTCCTTTCCTACAAATCCAATTTTGTCAAAGAGGGTACGTTAAAAGAATACCGGACAGTCTTTAAGGGATTGGAGGATTTTGAGAAGCATAAGGGAACAAAACTTATCCTTAGGGAAATGGACGGTAAATTTCTCGATCAGTTTGAGGTATTTCTAAGCAGGAAAAAGAACACGAACGATGGAGATAAAGAGGGCTTGCTGAATGACACCATCCACAAGTACATCTCCACGTTAAAGGTATTCCTAAAGTGGTGCAACGACAATGATTATTTGGTGCATCCCGATGTCTTCAAGACCCAGAAGACAAACTTTAAGAAGAAAGCCTACAATGAGATCATTGCCCTGTCAGAATCCGAAATACAGAAACTGATGAACCATGATCTTTCGGACAGACCCAGTCTGGAAAGGGTACGGGATCTGTTCTGTCTATTGTGCTACACAGGGCAAAGATTTGAGGATCTGATCAACTTTGACCCAAAGGACATAAAAAACAATGCTTGGGACTTCATTTCGGTAAAAGTCAAAAAAAGGGTGATCGTACCTTTTGAGGGGTATATTGCCCCAGCAAAGGATATCTTGGAGCGTATCGGTTACTCCGTGCCCAAGATATCCAACCAGAAGTTCAATGAATATATCAAAACTGTCGGCAAACTGGCAGGAATGGACGAAATCATAAAGATCACAAGGTATTCAGGTAAGCAAAAGCTGGTGATAGAAAAAAGGAAGTACGACTTCCTATCGAGCCATGTCGGCAGAAGATCAATGGTAACGAACCTATTGAGCAGGAACGTACCCATTACACTTGTGCAGAAACTGACCGCACATTCCGACATAAGGACTTTAATGAAATACGAATCGGCAAACACGGATTCGTTAATCGATGCACTGAACAAATTTTAAAATTATGAACAGTAAATATTTCAGAAGAAGAAAACCGTTTGACTTTGATCCGCATCCATTGGACGTGGGCGTCCCTTTTTCCAAGAACGATACGCATGCGGATGTACACTTTCTTATAAAAGTTCAGCGACTTCCAGAGAGTCAACTTGAAGATCTCTTTTTGCGCCACTTCAACTATTACAAAGCTGAATTCAACGATACTGACGGCAGAGAGTTTTTTAAAGAATTATGGCAGACTGTTAATTCCGAGCTAAAAAAGGAAAGAAGCAAATCACAGGAAAAGCTGTCGGCGACACAGAAAAGAAGAAACGACCTTAGAATACAGAAATTCCAGTATTTCATCGAGAATATCCTTCCCAAATATGACCGATGGAATTTCACGGTAAGTCTGTCAAAAAAATATGAGATAGTCAGCGAGCAACTATTGCAAGAAGTAAAGAGCAAAACTCAAATAGAATTCCAGCGGACACAGGAATTGATCGATTCGGCATTTACGAAACTTGCCAATTCATCCAATGCAAGTACAGAATCCAATATAAATACCATAAAAACTATTCTGGAGAACTATCTAGATTCGAACAAAGAGGAACAGGAAGAATTAAAAAAGCAATTCATCCAGAAACAAAATCTCGATCGTTTGCTAGCACAGTATAATACGACATTAAAAGAATTGGATGAATTTAAAGAACAGGTTAAAAAGCTCAAAAAAGAGAAATCCCGATTGAATTCCTTGGATCATCATAAAATCAATATACTGAACGGCGACAAACTTAATCTGATCGCGTTGTTTGATGAATTTATGAAAGCAAAGATAATAATCAACGGAAAAGCAGAAACATTCCTAGGGACTAACGCCCATATAACATGGGCAAAAATCATTTCCAATCATTTTTTGGAACATGATAAGCCAATTCCATTCGGAACAGTAGAGAACTATTTTTGTGACGGTAAACCCACCGACATTGACAATTCAGATCGCAAATTCAAAATTATTCCAATTGAATAGCCAGAAGATAAATCATACCACCCCCTTGCAGAGATGCCGTTCAAAATTCTGAACGGCATTTTTTGTGGTCTTGCTTGCCCAATTTTGTGTCAAGTTAATTAAACGAAGAAAGTGGCCATGACTTCGACATTCTTAAATTGATAAACATGAGCAAAGTATGATTACACTGGATCGAAATGCCCTTAGAGATTGTGTCAAGGATGCAGTTAGGGAAGAACTACAGGTTTTTATTTCAAAGGTTGGTAATATGGACGATCCTCCGCAAAAAAAGCAACCGACAAAACTAATGACCAAAAAGGAAATGGCAAACGAGCTTGATATTTCCCTTGTCAGCCTGACCGAATGGATGAAACAGGGGCGTATTCCCTATAAACGTATGGGAAAGCGCATTTACTTCAACAAAGAAGATGTTATGGCATCCATGACGAACTTCAACCATAACAAAGGAGGTAAATAATGATCTCGTTTAACCAGGACATAGCCACTGCATTGGATAGGGCTATAGTAAAAATAACAGATAAATTTTTAGAACCTCCGATCATGATAACAATCAGCAATTCCGATTCCGTTATCGGTACATTAGGAAATTTCAGCGCATCCACCGGAAAGGCCAAGAGTAGGAAAACATTCAATGTGATTTCATTGGTCGCTGCTGCATTGAGCGGAAAACAGATATTACAGTATAAGGTCAAAGTTCCCATAAACCGTCCATTGGTACTGTACTGCGATACGGAGCAGAGCAGATTCCATTGCCACAGGTTGATTTCAAGGGTTTACAAACTCATAAATTACCCGACAACGGAAGTCCATGAAAACCTAAAATTTATATCCCTGAGGGAATACCCCACTAAAGAGCGCATAAGTATCATCGAATATGCCCTGTCCAAATATGCGGGCAAAATATGTCTGGTCATCATAGACGGGATCAGGGATCTTGTTTACGACATCAATAATGCTACGGAAGCGACCGAAATTACCGGCAAGCTGATGAAATGGTCACAGGAGCTGAATATACACATCCATACCGTACTGCACCTAAACAAGGGTGATGACAACACCAGAGGGCATTTGGGGACAGAATTGAACAATAAGGCTGAATCCATATTACAGGTCACCAAAAGCGATCTGGATACAAACTACAGCACCGTGGCGCCAAAGTTCATCAGGGATATCGAGTTTGAGCCATTTACCTTTTTTATCGATGATGGTTTGCCCGTACTGGATGAGAACTTTGACCTGTCAGGTACAGTATCGAGAAAGGGATTCGACTATCAGGAGCTTTCCAAAGAGAACCATCGGGAAGTGTTACAGGAAATGTTCAACGGCAGTGAAATAACCTGCACATATGATGAATATGTTGGCAGATTACGGAATGCGTATCTGGCAAAGGGCTTCAATTTCGGCATCAATAAAGCCAAACAGCTGAAGACATTTCTGGAAAACAAACGGATGGTCATCAAAAACGATAAGACCTACCGGTTCAACCCTGAATTCTATTATTAAAAAACAGGTTTAGTTTAGTCCGCCCCTATATAGTAATAGACTAAACTAAACCTACTTTAAAATTAAGATTATGACATGTGATGAATTAAAGCGCATACCGCTCATATCCATATTAAATTATCTACAGATACCATGCGCAAGGATGAACAGCCGTGAAGCATGGTTTAAAAACCCATTCAATGGAGGAGACGAAAGAACGGCTTCGACAAAGTTGGATATCCATAGGAATATCTGGTACTCGCATTCGGAAGGATTCGGAGGAAATAACATTGACTTCCTGATGAAGTTTTTGGATACGGAAAACCTATCAACTGTTTTAGATTGGGCTGATGAAAGAAAAAATATCTTTTCTTTTCACCAGCAGACCGTATTGGATAAAGTACAGGTCATGCAACAAGAAAATGAACGCGCTTACACCATCCTTTCCGTTGAGCCTCTCGGAAACAAAGCTCTGACAGACTATCTGACCGACGTACGCAAAATAGATATTGAAATTGCCAGAGTATACTGTCAGGAAATCTATTACCGGACGGCAAAAGGACAGACGTACTTTGCCGCAAGTTTTAAGAATGATGCAGGTGGATACGAACTGCGCAACAGCTATGATAAACGCTCCCTATTGACAAAGGGGATCACCACGATCGATAACGGCAACAAAGATGTTGTTTTGTTTGAGGGCTTCACGGATCTGCTATCCTTTATGACGTTAAAAAAGAATGCAGGTAAGCCGTATCTAAATACGAACTTCTGTATCCTGAATACGACCGCCAATCTGCAAAAAGCATATCCATTCTTAGGGCGACATAACGGAATAACAAGCTATCTGGACACAGATAGCAGTGGTTTAAAATCGTACAACAGTTTGCGAAGCCATTTTGAAAAAACGCACACCGTAAAAAATGGAATGGAAGAATTGCAGAGGCAAGACAACAGGATCAAGGATGTCAATGACTATCTGATTTTCACATCATCCAAAGAACAGACCCAAAATATTCAATCGGGAAGAAAACTATCGAATAGGTAGGAAGCAAGGTTGTGTTTTGGTGACCCCAAAACCGATTGGCTCCCGATGGTCACAGCTAAAAAGAAACAAGATGAAAAATAACAAGAAAAAAGGCGGAAGACCCGCACTCGAAAATAAAAAACAGTTCAGGATCAATGTCCGTTTCGATGAAAGCGAACATAACAGAGTTTTGCATAATGCAAAAATTGCAGGTATGAGCAAATCGGAATGGGTACGCAAATCTGCGATCCTACGAAAAATTACACCTAGGTTTACCGAAGAACAATTGAAAGCTTTTAGGGCGATTACTGGGGCTTCGAACAATCTAAATCAGCTAACTAAAAAAGCACACCAGTCTGGACTGATTGAGGTGACACAGGAATGCAAAAATACGATCCATCACATTAACCATTGTATCAATAAACTACTGCACCATGATAGCGAAGATAATTGAGGGCCGATCTTTCGGCGGATGCGTTGGATACGCCCTGAAAAAAGATAGTGAGATTATCCATGTAAATGGATTACGGACGGATTCGGCAAAGACCATCACACAGGACTTTAATTTTCAGCGGATGCTGAATCCAAGATTGGGCAAGGCAGTCGGACACATTATTCTTTCGTGGAATACAGAAGATAAAAACAAGCTGAATAATGACATCATGCTATCCGCAGCTAAGCGTTATTTATCAAAATTAGATATTAGGGATACCCAATGCTTAATGGTGCGCCACCACGACCGCCAACATGATCATATCCATATTATTTTTAATCGGGTAAACGATCATGGCAAAACTATCTCCAATAGCAATCAGCGGTATAAGAGCTTTAAAGCTTGTAAAGAATTAAATGCATTATATGGCTTTAAGCAGTCCGAAGGAAAACGAAATGTCAACAGAGGTAGACTGAAAGGTAATGATCTAACGAAATACCAAATTTACGACACCGTCAAGGCAGGCATACGACACAGTAAAAACTGGAAGGAACTACAAAATTATATCCGTTACAGAGGTGTGGAAATGCAGTTTAAATATAGATTGGGGTCGGATGAGGTTCAAGGTATTTCGTTCATCAAAGATGAACAGACATTTCGGGGTTCTGCCATAGACCGCTCATTGAGCTTCGGACAGATCGACAAGGCTTTAAATAGCATAGATAATTCTATTGAACTAAATCAAATTACTGGAAGCTATGTTTCGAAGGATCATTCTATAGACAGAAATATCGGAGAAACACTTGGTCACATAACATCAGCTTTATTTTCGAACCCCGAAATTACACCAGAGCAAGATGATCCGTTGATCAAGAAAAGAAAAAAGAAAGAGAATTACGGACTAAAACGTTAATACCATGAACACAGAATTAGAAAATATACAGCAACAGGTAAGCGCATTGCAGGAAAACACAGACTTGATCACGCAGGATATTGTACGAATAATGCCTACAATTGTCTCCCTACTTTCTGAAAATGAAAAGAAAATGCAGGAATTTCATGAAATGCGAGCAAAGGATCAGGAACTACTACAACAGATCAAGCAATTTATTAAAAGAGAAAACGATGTACTATCTAAGATCATTAACGATTATGGGACACTTCAGGATGTAGCTAATGAAATCTCCACAATAACTAGACAGGAATTAGCTGTATTAACAATCAAAGAAAAAGACATTGTTTCAAAGATAGCTGAAATTCCTGATCAGGTCATTGTAAAACATCATTACGGCATTGATCTCAAATCAACACCTCTGATCATTGTTATGATAGCATTATCTACCATTATTTCGCTAGGTCTCGGTGTTCTATACGAGAAGAACAAACAATTAGACGATAGAAAATCGTATGAAATGCGTTACCGAATGATAGAATTGGAGCTACCGCATGTAACATCGCATATCGATTCTACTCATTCTCTTAACCCTAAGAAATTCCATAATTTGGTGATTAAAAGAGAGGAAGAAAATAAACTATTAAACAGTATAGACCAAAAACGTCAGGAGATCAAAAACTTAAACAGTCCTGAATAACGTGCCGCGTATTGGCGATGGGCGGGATTTTTAGCACTGAACTTTAATCGAAGAACAGAAGTTGAATTTTGCACTTCCGTTGATACGAAGCCGTTCAGCCCGCCTATTGCCAATACGATGTTGTACAACGTAGTTATGTTTTGGGTTTTAGTCCAGCTAAATATTTTCGTATGTCATTTTCTAATTTATCCGGGTATTTGTACTCTAATTTTTTTGACAATTCAGTTCCTATTTCTGAAACTAAATCAGTCATTGAAAATAGAGCAGTCCAATTTTCCTTTATATCGCTCCCTGAAAATGTTTGTTCTGTTTTAGCCCACATTTCCTGGTTAAGATACTTTTTGAAAAGCCGTCCATATTTATTGGTCGTTATGTTCCAATTGTGTTCACTTGCAATGTGCCATTCAATTAAAGGAATTAAATATTCTGTGCGAATAACGGTTTCCGACATAAATTTCGCATAGAATATTTCATCTCTCACAAGACACTTTGCCACGTAAGTTGTGTCCCACCAAAAATCGTTTATTAGATTTTGAAACTCTTTTTCAGACGGTTTTTTGATAATGGAAATTTGATAAGTTGGTTTCAGCATTTGCTTTGTAATACCATCTTTATCAATTAAAATTTTATAACCAATATCCCAATCTTCTGGTAATTCTTTCTCTTGCGTTTCCTTTATAAATTTTGATTTGCTGTAAAGTTTAAAATCTACTTTCACACCGTCTTCATAAAGTAGCATTTTCATTGCGTGTTTATGGTTAAAACAACTTTCGTCTTCTTCAATCATAGCAATTGGATTTCCGAATTTAAGCGTCCAGCTTTTGTCTGAAATGTAATTTGTATTATCCTCAAAAACAAATTCAATGTCTAAATCACTAAATTCGTCAACAAGTGCTAAAGGATTTACAAGTGAACTTGTCAGAAGAAGAACTCTTACATCTTCGTTTTTCTCCGACCATTCTATAATTGTTCTTAACTTTTCTTCTCTGACTTTCATTTTGTTTGGTTCGGTTTTACTATGTCGTACAACGTAGCCGGCGCTTGGCGCACGTGCTGGCGCAATTGCGCCAAGCGCGTGTTAGAGGACAGTCCCGTAGGGCTGGACTCCGTCAAGCGCCGGCTACGTTGAGCGGGAAGCCCGAAGGGATTTCCGCTCAACGGGAAACGCATTGGCGAAGTGGCGGATAAATTGAACCGAAAGTTCAATTTAGCAGTGACGTAGCCGATGTGTTTCCACAGAAGCTAAATTATTAAAAAAAAGCTGAATGTGGGACACATTCGGCGGAATAAAAAGCACAAAAGTTGAATTTTGAACTTAACCCGCCATTTTGCCAATGCGATGTTATGTGTAGTTTTTTAGTATCTTTGTCAGATGAAATTATCAGATTAGCAAATTTACTTTACGCAACGTATAGGAAGAGAATAGTTTAGTATTATTCTTCGTTTCCTTATTGTCTCTTATTGTAAATTAAATATGTTAAATAATGAAAAATTACTTCGAAAGTCCTTTTAAAGGAAAAATAATCAAAGACCACATAACTAATCCCAATATAATTTCGGGTAAATATTCTTATTATTCTGGTTATTATCACGGTCATTCATTTGACGATTGTGCTCGTTATCTGTTTCCGGACAGGAATGATGTCGATAAACTAATTATCGGTTCTTATTGTTCAATAGGGAGCGGTGCAAGTTTCATAATGGCAGGTAATCAAGGTCATAAATATGATTGGATTTCCAGTTTTCCATTTTTTTATATGTCTGAATTTGATGTTTTCAGTAAAAGCCAAGATGGATTTCAAAAAGCAGGAGATACAGTTGTTGGGAATGATGTTTGGATTGGTAGTGAAGCTATGATAATGCCAGGAGTTCAGATAGGAGATGGAGCTGTTATTGGCAGTCGTGCTTTGGTTACAAAAGATGTTGAACCTTATTCAATTGTAGGGGGAAATCCAGCCAAATTGATAAAAAAGAGATTTAGTGATGATGACATCCAAAAATTGCAGGAAATGAAATGGTGGGAATGGGATGAAGAAACCCTTTTTGAAGCAATGCCAATTCTTTGTTCAAATAAAATCGATTTGTTGTACAAGTTTTTTAGAAAAATGAAATGATAAAAAGAAGGTTCCGAAATTCGGAGCCTTTTTGTTTTAACTGCGTTTGCGGCTAAAATTACACATAACGGCTGGCAAATTGGCGATGGAGCCGACTTTTAGCACAAATGTTGAATAGAATTACTAATCTTCAACATTGCACAAAAGTTCAATAGAAGTACTTCACCGGCTCTATTGCCAATTTGTTTGTTATGTGCCGTTTTATTCCATTTTATACATTTAACAATTGCTGAAACGTAAAGTCGGGTTTAAACATTTCAATTTCGTTTTGAGTTGATTCTTCTTGTGCTTCTTTGCCATAGATAAACATTTGCTGTTCATAATTTTTAACAGCCTCTTCAATGCTATTAAATTTTCCATCGGCTAGATTATCAGACAATATCAAGGCATCCACCAACCCACTATTTACTCCCTGCCCTGCAAAAGGCGGCATCAAATGTGCGGCATCCCCAATCATTGTTATGGGTAATGGGCGCTTGCTTTTCCAAGGCTTTTCTAAAGGAAATATCCGTGTAGCCAATCCTACAAATGACAACGTCGTATGAATCAATTCTTTGTAGCGTTCGTCCCAATCGGAAAATTCTTTCAGAAGAAAATCAACGACACTATTTCTGTTTTGAAAATCTACCTGCGTTTGGTTTTTCCATTCATCAGGTGTTTTAAAACTTATTCCAAAATGCAATGCACCATTATTATTGGGGTTAGCAAATAATAAATTACCTTGGTGAGATGCCATTAGCCGGTTTCCATTGCATAGCTGAAAAAATCCAGGACAGTTTATCTCTGGTTGATGAATATCGGCTTGTATATTGAAAGTACCTGTTTCTTCAACTTCCGTGTCGGTAACAAATTTTCTTACCTTGGACATCCCGCCATTGGCAAGAATAACCAAATCTGCTGTTTCACTCGGTTTATTCTCAAAAGTTAGTGTCCACTTCTTCTTACCAGGTTCAAGCATAACAAGTTTTCTATCCCAAATAACCGTGTCGTTTTCTAAACTATTCAACAAGATAGCCCTTAAGTCATTTCTGTTTATTTCAGGATTGTCAAATCGATTTTCGGGCTTTACATTTTTTGTGGATAAAATATTGCCTTTTTCATCAGCAATATTTACACCCATTGGTAAGGCTAAGTCATAATAAGTTTGTAACAATCCCGCTTTTTTCATTGCTTCCTGACCTGAACCTTTGTGTAGGTCAAGGGTTCCACCAAAAATTCTTGCCTCTCGGTCGTTGTCTCTTTCGTAAACTGAAACGTCTATGCCGTTTTGCTGTAATAATTTTGCCATAGTCAGTCCAACGGGTCCACCACCAATTATTGCAACGTTCTTATCACTAAGTAAATTCATTTGTTTGTCTGTATCTATTCGCATTGTCATTCAAAAATGGCCCATAACGTAGCCGGCGCTTGGCGCACGTGCTGGCGCAATTGCGCCAAGCGCGTGTTAGAGGACAGTCCCGTAGGGCTGGACTCCGTCAAGCGCCGGCTACGTTGAGCGGGAAGCCCGAAGGGATTTCCGCTCAACATCTGTTTTAACGAAACGAATATACGGAAAATTTCGCTTAACCAACCCTATACGTGTTTCGTTATTTGACTTTTCTTTCTACATAAGATATTGATATATTTGTATTTAAAAAATAAAACCGCACAAATAGCGAAACAAAATATTATAAAATACTATTTCCCTGATATGAATAGCGAAATCATACTTGAAACCTTCGAAAAGAGATTGCTGATGCAGAGATATGCTGGCAATACCATTAGATCGTACAAGGATTACGCTAGTATATTTCTTAAACATGTTAGCAAATATCCCTCCCTTGAAGAAATTCCACTGTCAGATATTGAGGCGTTTATAAACGAAAAAGTTCAAAATGGGAAAATTAGTGTTTCCTATCAAAAAGGATTAGTGGGCGCAATCAAGAAGATGTACGAACTGATATTGGACAAAAAAATCCAACTGGATTACTTATACCCGAAACGATCATTTTCTAAATTACCTAAATTCTTTTCAAAAGAAGAAGTAAGAAATATTCTCGATAACACTCAAAATCTAAAACACAAGGCTATTCTGATGACAATCTATAGTTGTGGACTACGTCTTAGCGAACTGTTGAATCTCAAAATCAAAGACATAAAATCTTCCGATGGAATTATCAGAATCCATCAAAGCAAAGGTAATAAAGATCGGATTGTATCATTACCAGACAAATTGCTGGCGACTTTGAGACATTATTATCAAGCATTCAAGCCAAAGGAGTACCTCTTCGAAGGTGAGAGGGGTGGCAAGTATAGCGAACGAAGTGTACAGTTGATTCTGAAAAAAGCATTGATCAAAGCAAATGTTCAGTCGGAAGGCTCTGTACATACATTGCGACATTCTTATGCCACACATTTAATCCAATCAGGTATCGATATCCGAATTGTAAAAGAGTTATTGGGTCATGAAAATATAAAAACGACTATGATCTACACTCATATCACTGACATAGACAAGCAAAAGACTCCTAGCCCTCTTGATTTTTTATAAGAATAAGATGAACTTTTCACGCTCTATAGAAACAAGCATTATGTTCCAATCATTCTTTAAGAAGGGTTATTCTTCTAGCTTAACTTAACTTTGCTTAGGTTATTGAATAATCAATATTCAGATATAATTTGTCCGAAATGTGTCCGAAAAAAGAAAAAGCCACTGATTATCAGTGGCTTTTGTCGGGGTGGCAGGATTCGAACCTACGACCTCCACATCCCAAATGTGGCGCGATACCGGGCTACGCTACACCCCGAAAAGGTATCACCTTTGTTTTGTGTGGCACAAAAGTACAGCAAAAATATTTTGTTTTCAAAATTATTTCCAACAAAAAAGTTAATATACTGATAGATTGATAAATAATTTTTAAAAAGACAGAAAAGCGTGTCTCTCGGTCGAACCCATGGCTTCCACTGACCAAGGGAGAATCCATAAAAGATCAGAATTATTTTCGAGGAATTACTTTCGAGAACTATTAATAACCTGACAAGAGGCTCCAATTTATAAGAAAGAAGTAAGCTTAAAAAAAGCTGACCGCTCATGAATTCACGGTCAGCCAGATTATCCCCTAATTTTTATTATTGTTGTTACTTAATTGACGGAACAATAAGTGGATACGGAGTCCAGATTACCAATTTCTTTTGAACACCATTGTGGTCTTAACAGCTCCCTCTTGATTGACCAATGTCAGTTTGGATACAGTGGAAACAATGTTTTCCTGAATTTGGTATTCAACGCCATCAAATATCATTGTTTTTGAATCGGGCATGCTATAGTCATAAGCTACAGCAGATTTATCTAATTTCTTGTGCCAAGCACCGTCTTTATCAAAATTTAGTGTTTCTCCTTGTACCATCATCTCCTGTGTCACATTAAGCTCCCCAACAGGATTTCCTGAAACAGTTTTTGTCCATCGTTCCCAATTCCCCGTGCGAATCACATTCAATGCCGTATCCCGGCCAACATTGTCTATCGTTTCCTTACTACATGAAACTATACCAATTGTAATTACTCCTACTAGCAAGAACATCCAGTTCTTAAAAGTCATTTTAAATATACTCATAATTTGTTTTTTGGAGTGCATTCGCAAGTATTATACCAAACTCAAATAGGAGCTACCATCCCACCTCATCGAATCTATAAATCAATTGGTTGAAAATACTTTTGAAGAGCCGATCACCTTTTTGCTCACATATAGTTTGCTCGGTGATTGGTATAAAGATACTGAGTGAGGAAATGCTAAAACAAATAGTGAGGGAATGCTAAAACAAATTAACGTAATATTCATCGATAAGGAAACGGGGAAAGTCTATTTAAAATTCACGATTTAGATGGGTCTGACATTAAGATAACTAATACCGTGGTGGGAGAAATCTACAAAAGTGGGGGCTTATCTATAATTCTGAGCATCCAATCACCCCTCTTATAATGGCATCGTAAAACTTGTTGGGATTCCCGACACAGAGCGTGAGCATTCGTACAAAATACAAATAGGTGATGTTGGGTCTGCTGTAATAGCATATACCTGAGTCAAAAAAGAAAACAAAACCGATGACCCGTGCTCTTCTCCGTATTACAATTCGATAACAGACATCAGAATTGTAAACCATCCTTTTCATGTTTTTGAATATGAAGGAAAAACTTTCCCAGAGATCGTTGTGGTAGAGTTGTAGGTTTTTCATTTCATTTAAACTTCATAATCATTGGTAATTTAACATAGGATTTTCTCGATAAATCAATACCGTAAACAGCCAAGAGCGAGAACAGCTTTGGCCTAGTGCGGAGGCGTTTCGCAGGCCGTAAATGAGCGAGGGGCTTAATTCTGGCTTTATCATGGCGTTATTAGCGTTATTTTGGTGAGACAATAATATTTTCAAAAGGTTGCTTTTTATAATTTATCTTATTATATTAAGCTAGCGGTCATTTATTAAACTATATTTTATGAAATTATTTAGAAAATACTTAAAGGCTGTTTCTTTTCTCGTTACCGCCGTATTACTTTTCATCTATCATAGATGGCGGAGATCAGATTGCTGCAATTTTAACCTTAATGCTTATTCCAGTTTTACTTTTTGATAAGCGTAAAAATCACTGGGAATTCGAGGCGCCAAGCGCGGGGGTTAGAAATATTATTCCTATAATTACCATAACTGTAATCCGGTTGCAAGTAACCCTTATTTATTTTCATGCTTCCGTTGGAAAATATGCGGTTCCCGAGTGGACAAATGGCACGGCAATATATTACTGGTGGAATAACACAGTGTTTGGCATGCCCTTAGCTTTTTCCGTACCAATCAATTCATTACTATCCATGCCGCTTGTGGTAAGCGTTTTAACATACAGTGTATTAATATTTGAAATTGTTGTATTCTTGGCACTTACAGGCTCAATACGCTATCGGAAGAATCTATTGCCTTTTGCGATTTTATTTCATTTACTAATTATCCTTATGCATGGAATTTTTTCGTTCTTTTTTGCAATATCAATGGCGCTTATTTTATTTCTACAGCCAGCAAATGTTCCGTTCAAATTTAATTTTCTCCAGCTATGTCAAAAAAAAATAAAATACTTATTTTCATTATCTATTCTGATCTTACTATTTAGCGGCTTCCTTCTACTTCAAAATTACACACAGATTTCGCAACAGGTCGTCACACATGTGAATATCAGTGGCGAAGCGGACAAATTTGGCGACAAAATCAAAGAGGATCTTTTAAAAGCGACGTTCTTTCTTCGAGGAGTATTGGAATGTCCTTATTGTAAACGAAAGAAATACCCATATTACCATTGCCAAGGAAAATGTAAAACAAGAATCAATACCCTTTTTCTCAATGATTGTTACCAACGCGAAATCCAGCAATTGGTACTCTCGGATAAGGTGGCAGATCTTTTTAATCTTATTTTAAAAGATTGGAATACTAGTACCAACAGAACAGTTTATCTAAGTAACCGAAATCTTGTGATAAGAAAATTAAAAGAACAAGAATCACTTCTTTCCCAAGCCAGAAAGCTGTTTGTCATCGGGGGTACTGAAGCTTGATGATTATTGTAAGTTAAAAAAGAGTATCAGGCTAATTCTAAATGTTTGAAAAGGGAATTACAGGATATTAATATAAAGCTAGGAAATATTGACCGGCAAAGTCAGACGGAATACAAATCACAAATAGATATTTTTCAAGGATTTTCAGGCTTGAATACTGCGCATAAAAGACATCTTGTCAATCTGATCCCACCGTTTAAAGTTGATTTTCAAACGGGTGATATGACTTTGGGAATAAACAACGTATTATCAAAAATTTTGACAACAAAACACAAATACTAAACAAATAAATTATGAACTTTATCGATAAAAAAGTCTCCGTCCAACAAACAATTGAGACATTGACACAGCAAGGTATCCATGTGGACGATGAGGAAGCAGCTATCATATTAGACTTTCTTTATCTAATATCAAAGAATCACAAGGAAATCAAAGAAGATGAAAATACTGGAACCTTAAGAGGAATTCGAACTTCTGAAGAAATAAACCAAACCGAGAACTGAGGCAGTTTTTTAGACAACGTAACGCGAAAATCTAAAAATTTTGGGTGCAAAAATCGAACTATAAATGACCGGATATTAACAGTCTGGTTCACAAACTTTTATTGATATAAAAAAAATGAGAAAGCTGTTAACAGCTTTCTCATTAAGTCTGGGTGGCAGGATTGGCTCAGCCCCACAATGCCCAAACACACCCCTGAGCCCTCTTCGGGTCGACCCCAATACTTCTTTAAAGGTCGTAGGTACTCATCCTGTTTAGAAACAAAAAAAGCCCGACTGTCGTCGAGCTTTTTTGTCGGCTTCCCAGTACAATTTTCAAATCACTTTTTAGAAGATTTGAAAAAAGCTATTAAATGAAAATAAAATATAAGTATTTTTAAATCAACAATTTAATAGCGAAAAAGTAATAAACACTTAAAAACTGGAGAGGAAAAAAAATAAATGGTTCGAACTTTCATTATTTTTTTTCATTTCGTTTTTTGGCACAATGAGTATTGTTAAAACTGAGTGCTATGAAAACACGTCGACTAAATAAGTGGCAACAATCGTCCGTTACTGCTTGCGTTTTTCTGTCTATAGATTATATATCGTTTTACTGCATGGATTGTGAAGCGAACTATCCAGTTTGTAGTCAGTGGTTGCCCGAATTGTTTATCTATTAACCTGTAATCAGGAAGCAATCTCCAATTCCGCCCATAGAAGCTCACTTCGGTTGCCGCTGAAACCAAAGCCTATCAGAAGATACCGCAAATCCTGTCTTTTAAAGATGAGCAGGGCGAGGATCAGATGAAACAGCAGATAGAAAGCAATTACCGTCAGATAAAAGCAGACATCCTGCATATTATTGAGAATGAAATGGAGCGCATCAAAAACGACCCGAACTTACAGCATCTGGTGCAATCGGAATAGTTCAAATTAATTATATTCTATACCCGTTAGAACACCCGACAATCTTCTAACTTTCACCACCCTGGCAAAAAAAATGAGAAAAAATTTGTGTAGTTAAATAACTACGCTTATATTTGAAGTCAAATGACGACACAATGAAATTAAGACGAGATGTATTTCAGGCTATTGCTGACCCAACGCGAAGAGGGATACTCCTGTTGTTGGCAGCTCAGCCATTGACGGCAGGGGCAATTGCTTCCAATTTTGATACGGCAAGACCTACAGTTTCAAAACACATACAAATCCTGACGGAATGCGAACTTCTAAAACAGGAACAGCAAGGCAGAGAAATTTATTATCACTTCAATCCACAAAAAATGAAAGAAATAGCAGACTTCATCGAACCTTTCCGACAAATGTGGGAAGCTAAGTTTAATAAACTGGAGGCCGTCATGAAAAAATATAAAAAGAAGTAATTAGATGGAACAGAAAACAAAAATCAATGCCGAAGCTGGCAAACAGGAATTAGTAATAACCAGAACATTCGATTTGCCGGTAGAGTTGCTATTTAAGGCCTATTCAGAAGCCGAACTTATTGAACAATGGATGGGAACAAAAGTGATAAAACTTGAAAGTAAAAATCATGGTAGCTATCAGTTTGAAACGTCATACCAGGGCAAGGTAGCCTTTAAAGCCAACGGAACAATCCACACGGTGGTTCCCAACCAGAAAATCATCCGGACATTTGAAATGGAAAATGCGCCTATCGGTGTCCAGCTTGAATTTCTGACCTTTGAAAAACTTAATGAAGATACCAGCAAATTGAAGATTCAAATCATTTATCAGTCGGAGGGACATCGAGCTGAACAACTCAAACTACCTTTTGCGAGTGGGCTAAATATGGCACATGACAGGCTACAGGAAATTATAAACAAATTAAAATAGCAATTTATGGAAAAGCGAAACAAAATCATTTATTGGATCACAACGGTATTTCTCTCCATCGGAATGACGGCAGGTGGCGTACAGCAAATGTTACAAATTGGCGGATATAATGAAATTGTAAGTTCATTGGGTTATCCATTGTATGTTTTAAGTATTCTTGGTGTATGGAAACTATTAGGAGTGGTAACTATTCTTATCCCCAGATTTTTGTTATTGAAAGAGTGGGCTTACGCAGGATTTTTCTTTGCCATGTCCGGTGCTTTCATTTCCCATTTAGCTGTTGGTCAGCCATTCACGGAAGCCTTACCTTCGTTAATATTATTATCCGTAACTGTTTTGTCTTGGTATTTCAGGCCAGCGGATAGAAAAATTAATTTCAACAACAATTAAAATAAATAAAAACATGGCTCATAAAATAGATTTTAAGAATGTCACCGTGTTGGGGTTAGAATCATCTCCCGTGGCAGAAGCACTCGCCGGTTTGCGGGCAAATGAAGCGCGTTATTTCATGAATAAGTACAAGGCTGAATTTATGACTGAACCCGCCTCTGAAAGTCAAGATACCATTGACTGGGTGCATAAGATTTTAAAAGAAGAACGAAATATAGAGATTGAGGCTAAACCACTGGAGACGGCAATCATGAACGTTGAAAACATTAAATGGGTGTTTGTGTTTTACGAAAGCGGTCTTGGGATTAATGTATTATATCCGCTCGATAACCCCAAGAAAAGAGCTGTTGGTTTCAAGCTATCCGAAGGAATGGAAGTTCCAAATGAACTATCCAAGTTTAAGTTCGCCAGACAAAAATCCAAATTGGCAGGCACCATTCGGGGTACGTTTTTCGTAATAAAAGGCGAATATTAAAAGTAAAGAAGCATTTTATGGACAAAACAAGACTTTCAATTGTATTAATGCTCTTCTGTGCAGGTATCGCAGTGCTTTCAATTGTAGTAATGCTCTTCCGCACGGGTATAACAGCTCATGGTCAGTCGACGAACCATGACTATGTAACGACTGATGACGGCACAAAGTTATTTGTTAAAAAATCCGGTACGGGACCAATATGTATTTTTATTCACGGCGGGCCGGGAGCTTGGAGTAAATCCTTTGAGGGACTTGTTGGCGACAATCTGGAGAAGAATCTTTCGATGGTGTACTATGACCAGCGGGGATGCGGCCGTTCACAGAAAGCTGCAGAAGGTGACTACTCCCTGACAAGGATGGTTAAAGATATCGATTTAATACGCGAGCACTATGGTGCTACAAAAGTGTATCTGATGGCACATTCTTTTGGGGGCATTCTGGCTCTAAATTATGCATTAAGTCACCCTGACCGGGTAGAGGGGCTGATATTAGTGAATTCAACGCTCAGCATGCGTTATTCCATCGAAGGTCAGATCAACTATATAAACCATCTTTTGCAAACGAATTATGCTGCGCCCGATAGTACTTCCGCTTCCTTGATCTCCACATTTATGAAGGCCAAGAAAGCACTGACCCAGAAAGGACTGGCCTATAAAATGCTTTCTGATAATAAAATCAATGTTGACCGTGTTGAGGAAATTGACACCCAGAATCCCAGTGATTATGATTTTGCCAAACATGTCTTTACAATAAATGATTACTGGCGGGATTATACGCCTATGACCCAAGAGGTCAGTTTGCCTGTTTTGATCATCGCTGGGGAGAAAGATCATTCCATAGGTAAAAATCACTTTTCCTTGTTCCATTTTACTAACGGAAATGTCAGGAAAATTAACGGGGGGCACATACTATATTGTGAAAAAAACAAGGAGTTTATCACTTCCATACTTGGTTTCATAGATGGAAATTAATGCTACCCCCGTTTCTGCGATTATCTAACTTGGGTCTGCGACTCAATAAGGGAGGATATTGGTTCAATTTATCCAGAAAAAGTGGTATTTAAAGAAAACAAAGTTCGAACCGCCAGAAGGAATGAATTTATAGAATGTATCAACTTGATTAACAAAGGATTAAGGCAAAATAAAAACGGGACAAAGTTAGATATTTCTACTTTGTCCCGTCAAGTCGGGGTGGCAGGATTCGAACCTACGACCTCCACATCCCAAATGTGGCGCGATACCGGGCTACGCTACACCCCGAAAAGGTATCACCTTTATTTTCTGTGGCACAAATATACGTTTCTTCTTTGTCTCCTGCAAACACAAATGCAAAATAAAAAAACAATCCATTGGTATTCTTACGAATACTTCAGATTAAATTATATAATTATACAGTTATATAATAACTTTTCACCAAACATCAAACCAAAAGATAAAAATCACCTCATAGAATCGCTTACTTCTTGCTCATAGGATAGCCACTTGAAGTATTTCATTTCTATAATACACAACTAAATCAGCTTTTTGAGATAAATTTATCCATTTAGTACTAAAAAAGAAATAAATAGAAGCCATATAATTCAACAATCTTCCAATCAAGTCATTAAATCTTAATAAGAAATAAATTTGTAGCTTTCTGGTTAATAATACAGACTTATTTAAGATTTTTTTGTTAAAAAATTATTATCAAATTACCTTAATTGTTAAAAATATAACAAAAATTAATTACTTTTATTCCAGCATAACATTATCCTTCCAATACCACTAAGGTTTTGGTTTTTATTGTAGAATCTCCAGCTATTATTTCAAGATCATCAATGCATGAAAAATTTAACCATTATTGGATTAACGCCTTTTGAAAAGCCAGATATTAACCTGATGCCTAAACTTCACCAGGCAGGGGCATTTCCCGTATTAAGTTTGGGGTACAATATAAGCGGTCCCCAAGAAGTACAGCATCTATTTGATCAGATCAATATACCTTCTTATGGCATCTATATTCCCAATGAGAAACTACTATCTGTTCCAGTGCCCAAACAAGTAAGTGTCGTCATTCTTCCTTTTGGAAGCCCCACCCCCGAAGCGCCGCACTTGACTCTTGTTTATCAGGTTTGTAGCCTGGAACAGGCCCTGCAGGCAGAGCAACAAGGAGCAGCAGGAATTATCATAAAAGGGAATGAAGCCGGGGGACAGGTTGGATACGAATCCACATTTGTGCTCTTCCAGCGGATTATTAAAGCAATCCAGTCGATACCCGTTTGGGTACAGGGTGGTATAGGGCTGCATACCGCTGCCGCTGCAAAAGCCCTTGGTGCCACAGGGATCGTATTGGACAGCCAACTTGCGCTGTTTCCGGAAAGCTCAGTTCCCCAGGACTTCAAAACACTCTGTGGAAAACTAAATGGAACTGAGACTAAAATCATCGCCAACCACCGTGTCCTGGTTCGTCCAAACTCGCCAGCCTTATCGGATCAGGTTGATACAGCTGAACTCCGAACGTATTTTAATGACCTAAATCCTGCTATGAGTTATATCCCGATGGGGCAAGATATCTCTTTGGCCATTGATCTCTACGAAGATTTCAGGACACTAAAAAAACTTGTTTTCGGATTCAAGGAAGCTATGTATGGGCATTTGAAACAGGCAAAAGCCTTACAGCCGATTGACCGTGACAACGAATTGGCAAAACAATTGGGCCTACGTTATCCGATCGCGCAGGGCCCCATGACCCGGGTCAGCGATGTTCCGGCCTTTGCCAATGCTGTAGCGGAAGCCGGCGCGCTTCCTTTTGTCGCGCTATCCCTCCTACGAGGTGAACAGGCCAAAGCCCTGGTTATGGAAACCAAACAGCTTGCCGGAGATAAAACCTGGGGCGTAGGTATCCTGGGCTTTGCGCCACAGGAACTGCGCGAAAAACAGACATCGTATATTCTGGAAGCTAAACCGCCCGTTGTCCTGATTGCCGGTGGCCGCCCTGCACAGGCCAAGGTCTTCGAAAAAGCAGGCATAACGACATTTCTACACGTACCTTCTCCAGCATTGCTGGATATGTTTCTTAAGGAAGGTGCAAAAAATTTCATTTTCGAAGGCCGCGAATGTGGTGGCCACGTAGGTCCTCTTTCAAGCACTGTGCTCTGGGAAAAACAGATCGAACGCATCTTAAGAGAGGATCACCCAGAACAGATCAGTGTTTTCTTTGCCGGTGGCATTCATAATGCTTTCTCAACAGCGTTTGTTTCCATTATGGTGGCTCCTTTAGCTGCCCGCGGCGTAAAAGTCGGTGTATTGATGGGAACTGCCTATCTCTATACACAGGAAGCAGTCAGCACCGGTGCAATTCAGGAAGAGTTTCAAAGACAGGCTATGCAGGCCAAAGATACGATCCTGCTGGAGACAGCACCAGGACATGAAACCCGTTGCTTAAATACTGCCTTTGCACAACATTTCAACCTGGAAAAATCCAAATTATTGGCTGCTGGTATCGATAAGAAGGAAGTCTGGGAAAAACTGGAAAAATTAAATGTCGGTCGCTTGCGTATCGCAGCCAAAGGCGTAGAACGCCAAGGCGATATATTAGTCAATATTCCCAAAAGTGAACAACTGGATCTGGGTATGTATATGATCGGTCAGATCGCAACCATGCATGATCAGGTAATCTCCCTAGATTCTCTCCATCAACACGTAGGCATCGACAATCAGCTATATATTCAGAAGGCGCTACTACCTGAAGAGCCTATATCCAGCGAAAAGCCCTTGGATGTTGCTATTGTCGGGATGGACTGTATATTTCCAGGAGCCAAAAATCTGGAAGAATATTGGCGCAATATTATTCTTGGGAAAGACAGTGTTACGGAAGTTCCGGACGAACGCTGGAATAAAGAACTATACTACAAACCCAACGCGGATGGTCCGGATGTCTCCCATTCCAAATGGGGCGGCTTTATTCCGAAAATTGATTTCGATCCCTTGGCTTTCGGGATTCCACCACAGTCACTCGCAGCGATTGAACCAACACAATTGCTGACGTTACTGGTCGCCAAGCGTGCGATGGAAGACGCCGGTTATGGCGAAAAACAAATCAACCGCGAAAATATTTCCGTGATCATCGGTGCGGAAGGGGGCAATGATCTTGCCAACAGCTATAGCTTTAGAGGGTACTATAAACAGGTCTTTGGTGAACTTCATGAGGAAGTGAAAGAGGCATTGCCTCATACCACAGAAGATTCCTTCCCCGGTATTTTGGCCAATGTTATCGCTGGTCGGATTACAAACAGACTGGATCTTGGCGGCAGAAATTTCACGGTGGATGCTGCCTGTGCCTCATCGCTCGCAGCGATTGACCTTGCTTGCCAGGAACTTATTTTGGGTAAATCGGATATGGTGCTTGCCGGTGGAGCAGATCTGCATAATGGCATTAACGATTATCTGATGTTCTCCAGCACACATGCGCTCTCGCGGAAAGGGCGATGTGCCACATTTGACAATGATGCTGACGGTATTGCTCTTGGCGAGGGGGTCGCCATATTGGTGCTCAAACGCTATGAAGATGCTATACGCGATGGCGACCGCATCTACTCCGTCATCAAAGGGGTGGGTGGCTCCAGTGATGGTAAAGCACTGGGCCTTACTGCTCCCCGAAAAATCGGACAGGTACGCGCACTGGAACGCGCCTATAACCAAGCGGGCATCAGTGCAGCAGCTGTTGGACTGGTTGAAGCACATGGCACGGGAACAGTGGTCGGTGATAAAACAGAGCTAAGTGCGCTGACCAATTTGTTCAGCCGCTCAGGTGCCTTACCAGCACAAACGCATTTAGGTTCGGTCAAAACCCAGATCGGCCACACCAAATGTGCGGCAGGATTGGCAGGTCTGATCAAAGCTTCCCTGGCAGTATTTCATGGTGTAAAACCACCAACACTTCACCTCCAACATCCGAATGCCTATTATAATGCACGAACAAGTCCTTTCGCTTTCCATGCTGAAACTGGTTTATGGGACGAAAAAATACGTTATGCAGGCATCAGCGCCTTTGGTTTTGGCGGTACAAATTTCCATGCTGTTATTGCGAATCATCCGCAGGAAGATAACGCTATCACCTTGCAAGCCTGGCCTTCGGAACTGTTTGTGTTCCGTGGCGACAGCTATGACGAAGCAAAAGGGCAACTGGGTCAGGTAAAAGCACTTTTAGATATCAACGATAGTCTCCCGCTAAAAGATATCGCCTACAGCTTAGCTGTTGCATCTGAAAAAATGATCCAGCTCAGCATCGTTGCCGATACAGCGGAAGACCTGATGATGAAAATCGAACTGGTGTTATCCGGTATTGAAAGCAAAGACACTTTTATTGTCAATAAACGTGAAGGTAAAACAGCGTTTTTATTTCCGGGACAGGGTAGTCAACGCATCAATATGGCGCGTGACCTCTTTGTGGTATTCCCTGAAATGCGAAAGCTTATCTCACAGTATCCTGAATTGGAAAAAGTGCTTTTTCCTTCAACTACGTTTGATGCTGACTCTTTAAAACAACAAAAAGAAACCATTAAAGATACGCGTCTGGCACAACCGCTTTTGGGTATCGTTGATCTGGCCTTGGCCAAATTCCTCCAGTCACTCGGTATCGTTCCGGATATGCTGGCGGGGCACAGCTATGGTGAACTACCAGCTTTATGTTTCGCTGGTGTATTTGACGAAGAACAATTGGTCAAACTGAGCATCAAACGTGCCGAATCCATCCTGGATGCGGTAGAAAATGGCGACCCGGGTACCATGATTGCTGTTAATGCAGATACCGAACGGCTGAAGACACTCCTCGACCGTGTGGAAGGCGTTTATCCCGTAAACTACAATGCACCAACACAATGTGTTGTCGCCGGCAGCACAGCAGCTATCGGGAAACTTATGGAACTGTTAAAACAAGAACGAGTCTCCGCTAAAAAGCTGGAAGTGGCCTGTGCTTTCCATAGCCCTTTAGTCGCTAAGTCAAAGGAACTTTACGCAAATGTGTTAAAGGATGTTCCATTCCAAGAAATGCGACTACCAGTTTGGTCAAACACCACAACAAGCTTATATCCTACTTCAGCTTCCGAAATAAAAGCAAGACTGACGGATCATTTGATTCAACCCGTCCGCTTTGTGGAAGAACTTCAGGCCATGTATGCGGATGGCGCACGGATATTTATTGAAGTAGGTCCTGGCAAAGTACTGACCGGCCTGACCAAATCCTGTCTGGAGCAGGATCAGATCACCCTGTACGTAGAAGACAGCAACCGCAACAAATTGACGCACCTACTCTGTATGCTCGCACAATATTTGGGAACTGGCCGCAATTTCTCGATTGATAAACTTTTTGAAGGTCGTCAGGCTCAACCTATCCAGCTAGATCAACCAAATTTATATAAGAAAAACCCTACGATCTGGCGTGTCAACGGACAGGCTGCACATCCAACGACCGGAACGCTACCTGTCAATGGTGCATTGCCCATCATAAGCCCCATTAAAATGAGTAACCTTAACAATCCTATAGCGGCAACAACGGAAGCACAACCTGCTGCTGAGCGTATGCTGCAAGAATATTTAAACAGCATGAAAATGCTGATCCAGGCGCAACGTGATGTCATGCTTTCCTTTTTGGGGCAAAACCCACAAGTAGCACCTATGTCAGTCTATTCAAGTCCTACACCAAATGTGACTGCAGATCGTTCAACCCCGATTACCGTTCAACCCACGCTCAGCGAAAATTCCACTGTCGCAACAGCTGTCCAAACACCAACGAAAGACATTAAAACGCTATTGTTACAGGTAGTAAGCGACAAGACCGGTTATCCACATGAGATGTTGGGTATGGAAATGGATCTGGAGGCCGATCTCAGCATCGATTCAATCAAACGGGTCGAAATTATCGGTACCCTACGTACGGAACTTGGCACACTGAAATTCCACCATACCAATGAAGATACGATCATGGAACAATTGGCCGCCATAAAAACCTTAAATGGGCTGGTTTCCTGGTTAACCGAGTTCAGTGGAACAACAGCGGAGTCGGCAACAAATGATCAAACATCGGTATCGTCCCCTGAAACGGCAAACCCGTCTGCACTCTCCCTTGCAGAACTACAGATGGCAATACTGGATATCGTCAGTGAAAAAACCGGTTATCCAAAGGAGATGCTTGGCTTAGATTTAGATCTGGAAGCGGATTTGAGCATTGACTCGATCAAACGGATGGAAATCATTGCCGAATTAAAAACCAAGATTGGTTTTGGGGAGGAACTTGAACATGCGGATGACCTGATGGAGACCTTAGCCGCGATTAAAACCCTGAATGGTCTTGCTTCCTGGATCAGTGAAGTTAGCGATACAGCTTCTGAACAGAACCTCTTGTCCAGACTGCGCTTTGACCTGACACCAACAGATGCAGCTTCAGCACAAGATACAGAAATTCTACAAGGCAAACGTTTTGCCATTGCTCCAGATCATGGGCAACAGACACTGGCCATCAAAACCATGCTCGAAAAACATGGTGCCATCGCAGAATTGGTCAATCCAGAACAGGATCTTGCCGTCTTCGACGGGCTCATCATTACAGATAGCTATTCAGCAACGATCAAACATAATATTATCGACCAGGTTGATCTGATCAAAAAGATGGATATGGACCGGGCCAAATGGGTTTATTTAATCTCGGATATCCCAGCACATGTGGAAAAAACAAATGATACACATGCCTTGCGCCACTATCAGGGTTACCCAGGCCTGTTTAAAAGTCTGGCCCGCGAGTTTGAACAGACCAACTGTCGATTGATCAGCCTAAGCACGCCCCAGGAAACGGATCAAATTGCTGAAATTGCACTAAAAGAGATCTTGACAACCGATAAAACCGTAGAGGTTATCTACAAAAATGATCAGCGGCATACGGTCGATATCATTCCTTCGCCACTGTCTACAGGCAGCGAAGAAGTGCAAATCCAACTGGATGAAAAATCTGTTGTCCTTGTATTTGGCGGCGGACAGGGGATTACCGCTGAGCTGGTAAAACATATGTCAGCCTCCTACCCTTGTACCTACATCCTTGTAGGCAGATCGGCAGATCCAAGGAAAGATACCCCGATCCCAAAAGAACTGGAAACAATGACCTCCAAAGAGCAGATCAGGGCGCACCTTATTCAATCAGGACTATTCCATGCACCAGCACAAATTGAGAAAGAGACCCTCCGTATCTATAAGAACAATCAGATCCTACGAACTATCCGTGATATGGAGCGTTTAGGAAACACCGTCGTTTATGAATCTCTGGATCTCTGTGATGAGGCTGCATTAACGGCCCTGCTCCGTCAGATTTATGAACAATATGGACAGCTCGATGGTGTAATCCATGGCGCCGGCCTGCTGGAAGATAAACTATTCAAACAGAAAACAACCAGTTCTTTCGGACGCGTCTTTGACACCAAAGTAAAACCCTTACGTGTATTGGCGGAACAATTACGTTCGGATTGCCAATTCGTCGTTTTATTCTCCAGTATAGCATCTGTTTATGGCAACAAGGGCCAGACAGATTATGCGGCAGCAAACAGCGTATTGGATGATTATGCCAAAGTATTGAATAAGCGACTGAAAGGAAAGGTTATTTCGATCAACTGGGGGCCGTGGAAAGGTGCCGGGATGGTTTCGCAGACACTGGAGACAGAATACGAACGCCGGGGCATCTCACTCATTCCTTTGGACGAAGGGAAGGAAATTTTCCTTAACGAGATCAGATATGGTACCGAAAGCCAAGTGTTAATTATGTCAGGCAACAATTGGTAAACCGTCATATCCATTGATTATGAAGAAAACAGATGTTGCCATCGTTGGTTTATCTTGTGTCTTTCCGGGGGCACAGGATGCCAATATGTTCTGGCAAAATATCATCAATAAGGTCGATTCGACGGAGGTCGCTCCGGCTGAACGCATTGACCCGGTACATTTTAGTGATGGTCCGGGGACTGTAGATCGCTTTTATTGCAAACGTGGTGGGTTTATCCAAGACTATATGTTTGACCCAACCGCATTTGGCATTTTACCACTCGCCGTTGAGGGAACCGAGCCCGATCACCTGTTAACGCTTGATCTCGTACAGAAGGCACTGGAAGATGCTGGCGTATTTCAAAAACAGGTATCACTGGAAAAAGCGGGAATTGTGATCGGGAAAGGAAATTATACTGGCCCGGGGGCTACTCGTGCCATAGAAATCGTACGTACTGGCGAACAGATTTCCTCCCTTTTACAGGAACTTTTACCGCAGGTGCCAGCTGCTGATATTGAAAAGGTAAAACAAGCATTCCAGGAACGAAAGGGGCGCTTTGCCGCTGACACGGCTATGGGCTTAATCCCTAATCTTGTGGCTTCGCTTGTGGCCAACCGCTTCAATCTTGGTGGTGTGGCCTTTACTGTAGATGCTGCTTGTGCCAGCGCCCTGATCGCCGTGGATCATGCCGTACAGGAATTGCAGCGTGGCCGTAGTGACATCATGATTGCAGGCGGAGTGCATACGGGACAAAATGCTGCTTTTTGGAGCATTTTTGCGCAATTGGGAGCTCTGTCGCGCAAACAGCAAATCAAACCTTTCAGCATGGATGCCGATGGCTTACTCATTGGTGAAGGCTGTGGTTTTATTGTATTAAAGCGACTCGAAGATGCTGTGCGTGACCAGGATAAAATCTATGCGGTCATCAAAGGTGTGGGGGTGAGCAGTGATGGCCATGGCACAAGTGTGATGAGCCCATCGGTGAAGGGACAATTAAAAGCATTACAACAAGCCTGGATCAATGCTGAACTGGATAAAAAACAGATCGGTTACCTAGAAGCTCACGGTACAGGTACACCATTAGGAGATAAAACTGAACTGGAGACGCTGTCGCAATTTTTCGGTAAAGACGAGGCAACTCCAGTGGCTGGAATCGGTTCGGTCAAATCCAATATTGGTCATGCCATGCCGGCGGCAGGAATCGCGGGGCTGATAAAAACCTGTCTGGCTCTATACCATGATACATTGCCACCAACGCTGTATTGCGAAAACCCGACCGCCGACATACAGACAACGCGATTTGCTCCCGTGCAGGAAGCAAAAAGCTGGTCAAAGACAGGTCTCCCAAAGGTGGCCGCAGTAAATGCTTTTGGCTTTGGCGGTATTAACGCCCATGTGGTCTTGACAGGCTATGATATGCCGAAAAAAGATCCAGTCTTATTACTTGCTCGACCGACACATGCGGATTTGCTTTCTGCTTTGCAGAATAACGATACAACGGTGGGTGAAGGCAATTATCGTCTTGCCCTATTTGACCCTACCCCTGAACGGATTGAAAAGGCTATCAAAATCGTTTCGAAAGATAAAGCCTGGCGCAATAAGCAGGATATCTGGTATACCTCAGTCCCATTATTACAAGAGGGAGGCAAGGTTGCTTTCGTCTTCCCTGGTTTAGACGGTTTAGCCAAGGGAGAGATTGACTCGGTCAGCCGCTATTTTGGATTATCAGCACCTATACAAACCGAAGGTGAAGGACTGCTGAATGATGCCTTGTCTATTTTCAATGCCTGTAGCATTCTGGACAATTCCCTAAAAAAACTAGGGATATATCCGGACATGAATGCCGGGCATAGCTTAGGTGAATGGCTGGCGGGCTATTCTTCGGAACTGGCGGAAGCAAGTTCGGTCAAGGATCTGATTGATGTACTTCACCCGCAGACTTTTGAACTCAAGGATTCCAAATTTATTGCCATTGGATCAGGGCTTCAGGAAATTACACCTTTAATTACCGACATCCCCAATATTTATGTTTCCAACGACAACTGTCCGCATCAGGTCATTCTATGCGGCAGCAATACCGCTTTAGAAGAACTTGTACCTCAGTTGAAAGCGAAACAGATCTTCCATCAGATCCTGCCATTCCAGTCAGGTTTTCACTCACCTTTTGTGGCCGACAAACTCGACCTGATTTTGGCGGGCATGGAAAAAGTACAATTTCAGGCAACCAAGATTCCTTTGTGGTCGGCAACAACATTAAAGCCCTACCCTTCGGATCAACAGGCCATCCGTCAATTGAGTGCCGAACACCTTGTTGAACCGGTCCGTTTTCGTGAGCTGACAGAAAAGTTATACGAAGAGGGGGTCCGATTCTTTATCCAGGTTGGCACCGGAGGATTGATAGGCTTTATCGATGATACCTTAAAAGGGAAAGAATTTAGCACCCTGGCTTCCAGTGTAGCGACTCGCTCAGCACTTGCGCAGTTACAACGTGTTGTTGCAGCACTGTTTGTGGAAGGAAAAAAGGTAGCGCTGGATTTTCTGGCGGTACATAACCATATAAAAAAGACGACAAGCAGAGGCATGAAGCTACAGCTCGGTTCGCCTATCGTCCGTAATTTTGATGCAGTCAAGAGCTTAGCAAAGTCTTTTGGTACCGTTCAACCACAACTGACCGCCGGAACAGCTGTAAGGGGCAATCATCCATTGGTACAGGCATTTCAGGAGAATATCGCCGATATGATCCGGATGCAGGAAGAAGTATTGACACTCTTTCAAAACCGAACTGCCGCTGGTATTACAGCAGCTGTTGCTGTTGCCGACCCACCTATTCTAGAAAAACCGGTAGAAAGACATTTCACAAAAAGGCTACAGGTCAATTTGGACAGTCATCCCTACCTGATTGACCATAGCCTGCTGCGACAGCCAAAGGGATGGTCCGAAGTCGCAGACATGGAACCGGTGATTCCGATGACTATGATCTTTGAGTTGCTCGCAGAAATCGCCCTGGCAGAACAACCCGTAACCAAGATCCATAAGATTATGCACGTAAGTGTATTTCAATGGATGAACGTGGCCAAACCATTTGAAAAAATGGTTAAGGGCGAATGGCGTGGCCCACAGCTGGCCTATCTGGATATCGAAAATTTTGCAAATGCAGAGGTAGTGCTGTCTGCAGCACACCCTGCGCCCCCACAAGTTGACCTTTCCATTGGTGAGAGGCTACCTATCACTCGAACTTCCGAAGAAATCTATGATAAGCATATGTTCCATGGAACAGCCTATCAGGGTATTGTGGCGGTGACGGCTGTAGGTAAAAAAGGGATCACAGGCAAGATCAAGGGTAATGGTGGTAAAGGTTCGTTATTGGATAATGCCGGACAGTTGTTCGGTTTATGGCTGCAACTTACGCTGACCAAAGATCGCATTGCATTTCCGGTTAAAATCAAAGAAATTGAGTTTTTCGATAACATGCATGATCAAGATGGTTTGTTTGAGTGCACTTGCATGTTGACTGAGCTCAACGATGAGTTCGCCATCGCCGACATCATGCTCGAACGAAATGGAAAAGTATGGTGTGCGATCCGCGGCTGGCAAAACAGACGACTGGAAATCGATGAAGCACTTTGGAATGTGTCCATGTCGCCACTGCACAACCGTATGTCAACGGAAATCGCACCGGATGTTTTCTTCTTTCACCAAGCCTACGCCCGGGTTGCTTCTTGGGACTTTATTCTGAAACGCTATTTCAACCAAACGGAAAAACAGCACTACCAACAGTTGCTGCCCAACCGACGAAAAAGTTGGATGGTAAGCCGTGTCGCCGTAAAAGATGCTGTACGACAGTTACTAAGCCGCGAGAAAAACCATCCAGCTTATCCCATTACCTTTGAGATCCGCTCCGATGAAGTCGGCAAACCATATCTTTTGGGTGATATCACAAAAGATATCCATGTTTCACTGGCCCATAAAGGTAAGGACGCCGTGGCTATTGCCCGGCAGGACAAGCCTGTCGGCATTGATATCGAACTCATTGCGGAACGGAGTTCTGGGTTTTACCCTCTGGTTTTTACCGATGCAGAAATGGAGTTGCTCAAAGACCGGGAACAGGCGGAATGGACAACCCGTTTTTGGGTAGCGAAGGAAGCTTATGGTAAATTTTTAGGTACAGGCTTAAAAGGCAACCCTAAAAAACACGAAGTGGAGCGTATTCAAGGCGATCATCTTTGGATCAATCAAATAGAAATAAAAACAATCAAACACCAAAATTATATTATCGGATGGACACTATAAACACCACATTAAAATTAAATCATGAGGAATTATTCGCTTTATTAAAAGGCTTTATCACGGAAGTTATCGGCGAAGAATTTGTAGAAGAGATGGATATCAGGCCAGAAAGCTCCTTCACAAAGGACCTTGAAATGGACAGCATTGAAATTGTTTCTTTTTCAGAGAAAATCAAAGCGCATTTTGGTGAGCAGATTGATTTCACCGGCTGGTTATCTTCGATGGACCTGGACCAGTTGATTAATCTTGACCTCCGCATGATCATCAATTATATTCACGAATGCCAATAATTACGGTCAACAATAGGAAAGTTCATATACAGGAACTGAACAAAGGTGCTGAACAAACCGTGGTACTGATCCATGGTATGTTCAGCAATCTCTCTATTTACTATTTTAATATTGCACCTATTCTGGCTCAGCATTTCCACGTCGTTATGTATGATCTCAAAAGTCATGGCATGAGTGAGCGCACATTGGAAGGTTATGATCTTGAAAATATGTCATCCGATCTGATTGCCTTAATGGATCACCTACAGCTTCAAAAGGTTCATCTGTTGGGATACAGTTTTGGCGGACTAATCGCGTTGAAAACCGCATTGCAGATCCCAACCCGTGTGGAACGACTTGTCGTTATGGAGGCTCCGGATCCACAGGATGAGAAAGCACGCAACATCATCGATGAGTATAGTAAGGAATTTCTGGAGCATTATATCGCCAATTTTACCGATACCACAAAGATGAAAATGGGTAAGCGACAATTTGAAAAAAATCATCGCCTTTACAAGTTTTTATTCAACCAGACGAGCATCAAAGCTGATATGATCAAGGAAAAATATTTCCTCCATGAAATGGATACTGCAACATTACCGCTATCCACCTTACTGTTGTATGGAGATACATCAAACTGTAAACCAACGGGGGAATGGCTGCAAACAAAAATATCTGGCGCTCAACTTGAACTCATCCCGGGAGATCACAATATCCCCATACAAGAACCTACACAGATAGCTGAAACTATCGTTGATTTTTTATCTAACCCTTTATTACAAAACCATGGCTAAATTTGTGTTTGTTGTCCCGCCACTGACAGGTCATGTCAATCCGACGTTGAGCATTGGTGCTGAACTATTGGAAAGAGGACATGAGGTGGCCTGGATCAGTCTGGACAAAAACTTAACCGATAAACTTCCGGCTGGCGGAAAACTATTGCTCATTCAATATGACCAGACGGATGAAGAAAAAAAAGAAAGCGAACAATACCTCGATATTATCTCCAAAAAGATCGTTTATGGTATTGATAGCATCAAATTTCTTTATGAAGATGTCCTTATCCCTTTAAATAGACATTGTTATAAAGGTATCCTTCCCTTATTGGAGGCATTTACACCAGACCTGGTCATCGGTGACCATCAATTATTTGCTGCTGCGATTGCGGCAAAGAAACTGGGGCTCCGCTATGCAACCACTGTCACAGCCCCTGCCGCGATCAAAATTGTTAGCGAGCTTCCGAAAGTACACGAGTGGGAAGAAAAACAGATCGTTGCTTTACAGCAGGAACTTGGGGTTGTGGGTGATAAGCCGTTGGACTGCTCAGATCTACTTACGCTAGTCTTAACCTCCCGTTATTTTTTTGGCGAAATGGATCTCAGCTCAAACTATCAGTTCACAGGACCTGTCCTGGCCGAACGTCGGGGATCGGCTGTATTTGACTGGGATAAATTGCATGCTAGCAATCGAAAAAAAATCCTGGTCAGTATTGGTACTACCTTTGACCATGAGCATAAGAAAGCATTTTTCCAAAAGGTTATCGATGCTTTTGCTGGAGCGGAGCTCACTGTCGTCGTCGTTTCAGATCCGCAGCTATTTGATGCCTGGCCTGAAAATTTCATGGTTTATCCACAAATTCCACAATTGGACCTGTTACCATATCTAGATGCTGTTGTATGTCATGGTGGCCACAATACCGTTTCCGAAACTCTTTCACAGGGTCTGCCACTTGTGGTCATCCCGATCGCTTACGATCAGTCACATGTCGCGGGTCGCGTAGTGCGTACCGGTGCCGGTGAACGACTGAATTTCAATCGCTTTAAAGCACATCATTTAAAAGATAGTGTCCATACCATCTTGAATAATCCAGCCTATCGTGAAGCTGCACATACCTTACGTCAATCTTTTGTCGATGCGGGTGGCACGAAAACCGCTGCAGACCTCTTAGAACAAACTGCCGCTCCTATCGCTTCAAGAGCGGATGTACCGGCGAAGTTCCTCTTTGTTGTTCCACCATTTTTTGGACATATCAGCCCAACCTTAAGTGTAGGTGCAAGCCTCCTTGCCCGTGGGCATGAAGTCCGGTGGTTTGGCATAACGCCATTAGCTGATCATCATATCCCTGCAGGTGGAAGTTATATCTATCCTGAAGCGGATCTGGTACCTTTTCAGGAGGAACTCCAACAGCTATTAAAACGGCAGGATGATGGTCCTTCCTGTTCAGGACCTGAAGTCATGAAACTCGCACTGGAAGAAACCTATGTTCCCATCACGAAAATGATGATGCCGGGATTGGAACGTCTTCTTGGCCAATGGCAGCCTGATGTGATCGTAAACGACTGCATCACCTTTGGAGGTGCACTATTTGCACATAAACATCAGATCCCTTGTGTGACAACGACTCCCGTTCCACCGGATGTTATGGGCGACACGGAGAAGAGTGCTCCTAAGATATTTGAGTGGCAGCAAAATCTGATCAAAGACCTTCAAAAGGCTGTGGGAATTTATGACGAGGGAATCTTTATACATTCCCATCAGCTCAACCTCATATTCACCTCACAAAAATTCGCAGGTTTTGAAAAAGTACCGCCACATATGAAATTTGTCGGCCCCGTCAAAGGCCGACCAAATAATACTCCTTTTGACTGGGAACGTCTGGCTGCTAGCACCACACCAAAGGTATTTGTATCTTTGGGCACCTTGCTCGTGGATATCCGAAAAGCATTTTTTGGCAAACTGATCGAAGCTTTTGCCGATCAACCCGTTACCATTATTGCTGCAACTCCGCCAGAGATATTCGAAGAATGGCCTTCCAATTTTATTGTGAGTGGCTTTGTCCCACAATCCGAACTGATGCCACATATGGATATGGTCATCTGCCATGGTGGTTTCAATACGGTGAACGATACCTTTACAAATGGCTTGCCCATGCTGATCACCCCGATCGCCTATGATCATTTCCATACGGCTAAACTGATTGAGCAGGCCGGCTGCGGTTTGAGTATCCGATACAAACGGATGCGTATCGATGCCCTCCGTGACACGGTGTTTGAGTTATTGGAAAATCCCAAATACCGAAATGCCGCCAAAGAGGTACAAAAGACCTTTCTAAATGCAGGTGGTAACGATAAGGCGGTTGCCCTACTGGAAGATTTTGTAAGAAAAGAATGTTTGACCTTAGCACAGGCCTAAGCGATGAAGAGAAAATTATTGTTTGGGGAACGCATGTTGTTGGGAGATGGAACTGAGCCTTTCAACGCGGTTATACCCTTTCGGCTACGTGGCGTTTTCAGCGAAGAAGACATCCAATATGCATTGAGCCGTTTGCAGGAAAAACATCCTTGGCTACGGGCGCTCATCCAATATGATGAGCAGAATGTACCATGGTTTCAAATTCCGGCATTCCCCGTATCGATTCCGTTACGGATAGTACAGCGACAGCATGAAGAACAGTGGCAAGAGGAGTCTAAACAGGAATGGCATTCCGCTTTTGATTACACGACCACACCTTTAATCCGGTTTGTCTGGATTAAAGGTGAAGAAGTCTCTGATATGCTCTTTGTATTTCATCACTGTCTATGCGATGGTGGCTCTGCAATGACGTTGTTATATGAATTTCTAAAGGTATTGGACAATGCTGCTGCAGACATCGGACTGGAAAGCCCGATACTCGGTATCCAGGATGTGGTACCAGCCCATATTTTACAGAATGGCAAGAAGCGATTTAAGGCAAAAGCCATTGGCAGACTAGCAGCTTTAGCGATAAAATGTATTCCGGTCAGTAAAAAGGCGATTGACAGAAAGTCTGACTATCTGGTTCATTGGAAGTTGGACGAAACCACCAGCAAGCAGCTGATTTCCCACTGCAGATCTTTGGGAGTTACTGTCAACACTTTTTTAGGTGCAACAGTATTGGAGGCATTTAAAAAAGTACGTGGCTCAGCAGCATTCAATAAGGTTTCCTGTCCTGTTGACATCAGACGTTTTGCACCACAGATTAAAGATGACCATATTTTTGCTTTCGGGCTAATGATCGTCATGTCATCGAATCAGAAAATAAGCTTTTTGGATAATCTTCGGTTGATGCAAGATGAAGTCGAACGTAAAACAGCGAAACTCAATCCTTATATCACCATGATGGTGATGGAGTCGGCGCATGATGCACTGAAGAACTTTACCAGACTTTTAAAACGAGGTAAGTCATCCAACGATTGCATGTTTTCTAACTTAGGGCGCATACAGATCCCTGATCAATATCAGGAATTCAGCCTGGAGACCATTTTCAGTCCATCCGTTATTGGACCATTGGGCAATACGACGACCATAGTCACTTCTACCTTTCGTGGACAAATGGACTTTTCCTTTATGGGAAGCGAAGGCTATTTGCCAGAGACAGAAGCCTTGGCTATCCGTGATGAGATCATAGATCGCATCAAGCAGCAATTAGATTATCAGGAGGCATCATGATCGAACGGAAATTAACGCTGGTGGAAAGGATCATGTATGTTGATCCCGAAACACCTTTAAACTGTGTCTTTACGGCTAAGATCCAAGGGGAGATCGCTGAAGAACATATTCGGAATGCCCTGGCAAAAATTCAGCGGAAACATCCTTTGCTCCGCTCGGTTATAGAGATAATGGATACCAAACAGCCCCATTTTGTTGTCAAGGAAGGCATGGAATCTATTCCACTGCAAATCGTTGAACGAAAAACGGAGCAGGACTGGCTAATCATATCAGAGCGCGAATGGTATCATCCATTTAATACGGACAACAAGCCACTGGCTCAATTGGTCTGGATCAAAGGCGAAGATGTATCGGAACTGCTTTGGGTATTGCCGCATTGTATCTGTGATGGAACCAGTATTGTCACGTTGATGCGGGAGCTCCTTAGCTTACTGGATACCCCTAATCAGGAACTCCAGCCCTACCCACTTTTTAAATCGGTTAATGATTTCCTTCCGCAGGACTTTGAGCCACGGAAAAAATCGCGTAAAGCTAAACGCTATTTACTGTTGGCAAGACTCTTTTTTTTCCTGCAACGGAAGAGCAGAAAAAGAAATTCAGGGAAGAACTATGCAATTCATTGGAAACTGGATACGGAAACAACGGTGGCCCTAACCAAAGTCTGTAAAACGCAAGGTATTTCGGTCCATGCATTCCTATGTACAGCATTCATGCAGGCTTTTAGGGAGGTACGGGGTAAGTTGGCAAAAAATAAAGTGATCAGTCCTGTTGATATACGCCATTTTATTCCAGAGATCAAACAGGACCATATGTTCGCATTTGCACCAACGGTGGAACTTTCCCTTAAAAAGGGGACAGAGAATATCTTGGCCAATGCGAATGCCATCAAATCAGAACTAGCACAGAAAATGGAAAAAGTCAATGCGCAGGAGCTACTCTGGATGGGCGAGCAGATGCATCCGCTGGTGGAGCGCATGATTACTATGCTAAAATCTAGTCCAGGAGGGCATGACATCACACTTTCCAATATGGGTAAAATCCAGATGCCAAATGTGTACAAGAAATTCACCTTGGAAACCCTCTACAGTCCAACAGTAGCTTTCCCTTGGTTGAATTCCAACACCTTGGTCACAACAACGTTCAATCAGCAAATGGATTTTACGTTTATGTCCAATGAAGATTTCCTACCCAAAGAAGAAGCGATTAAAATAAAAGATAAGGCTATCGGCTTTTTGACCTTATCATTATAGTATTATACATGACAAAACTTGCTCACCCCAAGAAAATAAAAAAAACAACACTTAATCGCTTTTTAAGAAAGCGCGCGATTTATTATATACTTCCCAATGTATTCTTCAATTTCCTGGTGGCTTATGCCAGCTTTCAGGAAATTGGATATACCCATTTTTTTGCTGGACCTCAAAGTTTGGCCCGTTTGACGCTTCCCATGGCCATATTTTTACCGGTCGTCCTTACCATGGATATCATCAAGCGGGTAATCGCGGCCATCGAACAGGAATCCATCGAATTAATCGTAAACAGCGAGCTGAACAAGAATAGATTTATGACGAAGCTATGTATCCTCCATGGTTTCGTAACAGGCTTACTTGTGTTGGCATGCCTGCTATTGGCACAATATAGTATGTCTACGCATTACAAATTAAATGCAACTGCAATGGCTATTCTGGACGCTATTCTTGCAGGTGTACTATCAATTGTATTTACATATCTGCCAATCAGGAAATTAAAAAAGCATTTGTCTGAGCCGTCATTAGCAATCCAGCAAATTGAACGAGATTAGCTTCTCCTTGTGAGGAGCTCTCCTTTCTAACATTTTCTATCTTAAGATGTCATTTTTTTTCAGAAATGCAACTGCAATGATGTATTGATTTTTCGTTTATTGACAGTTAGGATTAAACAAAAAAGCGCTAACTTTCGTTAGCGCTTTTTCAATCATTAAAAATTGCTGTTACTTATTGTTCAATTTCTGTAAACGTTCTTTTGCTGCTGGGACAATATCGTCCTTTTTTTCATAATTTTCAATCACACTTTTCAAGGTACTTTTCGCCTGGAAAGCATTGCCTTTACGCGCATAAGTATCGGCAAGCAATATGAAACTCTTGGCTACCCAGTATTCATGATCCTCCCGAGTGTTGATCACATCAAAGGCTGTTTCCTGGGCTTTATCGTATTCCTTGTTATCATACTGCAGCTGTGCCACACGGTATCTTGCTTCTGCACCAATTGCCGATTGGCTCTTTAGTGCGGCCAGATTAAATTCCTTCATGGCAGACGCTATGTTCTTTTCCAGCAAAAAGGCCTTACCGCTGTATAAATGTGCTTTGGCAATTTCATCCTCTGTTGCCCCAGTGTACTCCTTTATCAGCTGCACATACTTGGCCATCTGTTCCATATCACCGAGCTCGAAATAACAGACCATCAGGTTCGTTACCGCGTAACCATAGTTTTTTTTGTATTCTGCGTTAAGTTCCAGTTTTTTGAGGTGCACAATGGCCTCGTTGTATTCCTTTAAGTCCAGATATAACGCAGCCACTGTCAGCAGGGTATTTTCTGTATACTTGCTCGTCCAGTCGTTCAGGATGATATTCAGATCGTGTAGTGCTTCCTGTGGATGTCCGGTACGGTACGAGCTCACCCCGCGAATGTAACGGGCGTATTTTTCTTGCCTGGGTTTCGGAAATTTATCAAAATATGCGTTGATCGCCTCCACAGCCGCGCCGTATTCTCCTCTGGCAAATAAGGACTGGGCTGCTTGGAAAGCCATGTTTTCCTGTTCCGCAGGGCTCAGGTTACTGATATCGGTGCCAACCGCATAACGAATATAGCTCGAAGCATCCCCTTGATCGAGGTAGATGTTTTCAATGAAACGCATTGCCTGCTCGGCCTCAGCGGTTCTGGCATATTTCTCCACCACCCTTTGGAAGGTGGCCTTCGCCGCTTCAGGCTCATCTTTATTATACTGTACAAGCCCGATGGTCATCAATGCACGGGGAACATAGCTGCTGCGGGGATACTTTTCAATCATCCCTTGCAGCCCTTCAATGGCGCTATCATAATCTCCCGTGGTGAAATAGGTGTACGGGATCTCAAAGGCTGCGTCATCGGCATAGTTTGAAGCAGGAAATTGCTTCACAACGGACCGCAGAGTACTTAGCTTAGTTTCATTGTCGCCCTGTAATCCAAAGAGGATACCGCGTTGAAACAAGGCATAATCCTGATTGGGCGCTTTGCTGTTGATCAGCTGATCATAGTATTGGTTGGCCCGGCCGTAATCGCGCATGGTCAGATATGAATCGCCTAGACGTGCGATGACGTCATACCTTATCTTTTCATCCACAGAGCCTCCCCCGGCAGCCAAAAAGCGTTCAAAATAATCGGCCGCCATACCAAAACTGTTACTTCGGAAGGCCGCATAGGCTAGTCCGTAATTTGCATAATTGTATACCGCATTGTTACGTGCGGCAGGCAACCGAAGGAACCGGGAGAAGTTTTCCACGGCCTCTCCATATTTGCGCACTTCGTACATGGCCTCTGCTTTCCAATACGTAGCCAACGCTGCCATTTCCGCATCAATCGGGAATTTTTCAGATCGCATAAACATGGATATGCTATTTTCAAAAGCGCGCTCGTTGTAAAACTCCAATCCCCGATAATACGTTGCCTTCTGATAGGTCGCATCAGCTTCCCCGTCCCTATTCTTCATTGATTCCAACAGACTTACTCCTGCATGGAAATTACTGGTTCCCAACAGGACGGCAGCGGATAGGATTTCGGGACTTTCTTGCTTCTCGGTAGCTGGATCGCGCCCCTCATATTCCTGAGCGATATATTTCTCCAAGACCTTTTGAGCGGCTTGAGCTGAGTCCATTGCAAATAGGACTTTAGCATAGTTAAATAACGCATCGGCTTTGACTTTCGGGTCGAAATCTAGTTTCATCGCTTTGACAAAAGCATTTCGTGCCGATTGCTTGTCACCGGTTTCCAGGGCAATGTGACCTAAGGTCATGATCGAACCCTGGTAAAAGGCATCCGAAGCTTCCAGCGACTCCAAAATGGAGGTCGCTCTTGGGTATTCGTGAGCCTGGTAGGCCAGATAGCTGATGCGGTAATTATCAATATTACTTCGCAAAGCATTTGGATGCCGTTTAAGTAACTCATGATAATAAGCTTGTTTGAATGGCTTCCTTGCAAAATAGGTCGCGGTTGCAATCTTACGCAGCTCCGTCTCAATTGCTTCCCGGTTGATATGCTGCATATCTGGGCTTCGCCGAACCTTTACGGCATCGGCCAACAACGGCCGGTAATCGCGTATGACATCAATGGAATCCATCGTTGTAACTTGCCTTTCATCCAGCTGTTCACCAAGTTGTTGCTCTTTCTGCTGTTTCTCTACTTCCTGCGCGTATCCGGTAGCCAGCAAAGCTGAAAGCATCCCGGTAAGCAGGTATTTTGGGTAGATGTAACCGACTCTTTCTTTCAATATCATTATTCGTCCGTGTTTCTGAGTTATTCCAAACGCTCCCTTGCCGAGGAGGTAATATTGTAATCTTTCCCTTACTAGTATAGCCAAAACTAAAGAATTCTAACCACAATTTAGGTAATCCGCAGGAAAAATTGGAAGCAAAAAGGTAATTAACATAGCATATCTTCCTCGTTTCCGCAATTTAGAAACGTCAAGATATTGGGCTAGATAAAACAATTCACCTATTCTTCTGTTCCTTATCGGCAATTGAATGAATACAATTAGTTGCCCCTGAGCCTCCTCCGGATCGAACCAATGAACATTCAAGAGGTCGCAGGTTCTCCTCCGGTCTAGAAACAAAAAAAGCCCTAACTTTCGTTAGAGCTTTATTGTCGGGGTGGCAGGATTCGAACCTACGACCTCCACATCCCAAATGTGGCGCGATACCGGGCTACGCTACACCCCGAAAAGGTATCACCTTTGTTTTTGTGTGGCACAAAGATCGAATCATTTTTTCATTTTGTCAAGACCTTCAAGTTATTTTCCCAGTAAATAACTGATTAATTGCACAATATTTTTAAAGATCCCCCTTTCAAGCAAGATAATCCGGTTAAAAACTCGGTCAATTGATGCTATAAAGGAATATTCAAAATAACTTTAGATTATCAATTTCATTTTCATATCTTTGCATCCGATTTGAATATCGGTCGATAGTTTTTTCAAAAACTATTTTCATATTCAAAAAATAAGTCGTAATATTGCATTCCGATTTTTACAGGATATAAATCGTTAATAATTACTCGAAATCATGGATTTAGTAAAATTTGTAGAAGAACAAGCGGTAGTAAAAAATGAAATTCCCGCTTTCAAAGCCGGAGATACCATCAGCGTTCATTATAAAATTCGCGAAGGAAATAAAGAGCGTGTTCAGGTGTACCAAGGTGTAGTAATCCAATTAAACAGCGAAGGTGCTAACGCTACTTTTACCGTTCGTAAAATCTCAAACGGTGTAGGTGTTGAACGTATTTTCCCTGTAAACTCACCAAATATTGAAAAAATTGTAGTAAACAGCTACGGTAAAGTTCGTCGCGCTAAATTATTCTATTTACGTGGCCTTACTGGTAAAGCTGCTCGTATTAAATCAAAGAGAATCTAATTACGACTACCACAGCATAAAAAAAGGCTTTGATGAAATTCAAAGCCTTTTTTTATTTCTCAATCCTGTCATTACCAAGGCAAATATACACTCCCTCTCCTACCACTTGACTGACCATACAAGAACAAGTGTAATAAACTTAAGACAATTGAGCCCCAGCTACAAAAAAAATACCAGTTCTTTGTCTAGCTAAAACATTTTACTTACTTTTAACATAAGGATCAATGGAAGTTTAAAATGTATATAGACAGCATAATAAGCGTACTTACACAAACTTTCTTGGTGACTAATAGACATACAATATCTTGATGAAAACTATTTTTTTTATACTTGCTCTTTCCCTACAGACCAGTATTGTTTTTGCTCAGCGAAACGTAAAGGACTACCTACAACTTCAATCGACGCCCGAGACATATTATGTCAAAAAATCACAAAGCCTAATCGATATTGATGGTAAGGACATGGAAAACGCCTGGGCAAATGCGCCGTGGACAACTGCATTTAAAGATATTGAGGGTATAAGCAAACCTAAACCAGCACTTGAAACCCGTATTAAGATGCTTTGGGACAACGAAAACCTTTACCTTTTTGCCAAATTAGAAGAATCTCATATCAATGGTTATCTTAAACAGAAGGATACCATTATTTATCACGATAATGACTTTGAAGTTTTTTTAAAACCCAATCTGCAATCTCCGGAATATATTGAAATTGAAGTCAATGCCTTGAACACGATCATGGACCTACTCATGACCAAACCTTATCGGTTTGGCGGGAAAGCCAATTTAAATTGGGACACAAAAGGTATTGAAAGCGCTGTATACCATTCAGGGACGATCAACAATCCAACCGATAGGGATAAATTTTGGACTGTTGAGATGAAAATTCCCGTCAAAAGTTTAAAATCCTTTGGTGAAGGAAATCAAATCAAGGCGAATGAAGTGTGGAAGATAAATTTTTCCCGTGTCCAATGGCACTACGACATCAAGGGGAAAAATTATGTAAAAAGAAAAGATAATTCAGGCAAGCTTCTTCCAGAAGAAAATTGGGTATGGTCGCCTATCGGCTTGATCAATATGCATTTCCCTGAACGGTGGGGACATATCAAATTTGTGGATCAGGAAGATCAACAGTTTTTGGACGAGCAATTTTTAACACTTGAAAAAACAGCCTGGAATATTTTTTACCTGCAACAGGTTTATAAGAATATGAACAAACGCTATGCAACTTCACTCACGGAATTGGCCAAAGTACATCCTGAGATTAAAACTGTAGGCAAACAGTACCAACTCATCTTTTCCAATGCCCGTAATTTCTATCGCATTGAAATCAAATCAAAATCGCAGCCTAAACAAAAATTAACGATCGATAGTCAGGGGAATATTTATTTTTAATTTATATATTCACGCTATCTTCAATTATAATTTGAATAAAAAACACTATCTTTGTATCCCGTACATAGAGCAACTATTATTGGTCATTTTGACCACATAAAATTGAAAATCCTTTAATTGTTATGACTAAATATATTTTTGTTACGGGCGGCGTTACTTCGTCGTTAGGGAAAGGTATTATTGCAGCCTCCCTTGCTAAACTTCTCCAAGCGCGTGGCTACAAAGTGACTATTCAAAAATTTGACCCTTACATCAACATTGACCCAGGAACCTTAAATCCTTATGAACATGGTGAATGTTATGTGACTGAAGATGGAGCCGAGACTGACCTCGATTTGGGGCATTATGAACGCTTCTTGAATGTTCCCACTTCACAAGCAAATAATGTCACAACTGGCCGTATCTATCAACATGTTATTCAACAGGAACGCGAAGGTGCATATTTAGGAAAAACGGTCCAGGTAATCCCTCATATCACAGATGAGATCAAACGCCGGATGCAATTATTAGGTGAATCGGGTGAATATGATATTATCATCACTGAATTAGGTGGCACAGTAGGTGATATTGAATCGCTTCCATTTGTCGAAGCTGTAAGACAACTACGTTGGGAATTGGGAGCGAATAATTCGCTGGTTATACATCTGACGCTAGTTCCTTATTTAGCCGCCGCCGGCGAGCTTAAAACTAAGCCTACACAGCATTCGGTCAAAACATTATTGGAATATGGTGTACAGCCCGATATTCTTGTCTGTCGTACCGAGCACAAACTTTCTCAGGAAATCCGTAAAAAATTAGCACAATTCTGTAACGTTAACATCAATGCAGTTGTTGAATCGATCGACGCTTCGACAATTTACGATGTCCCATTATTGATGTTGAAGGAAAACTTGGATAAAACAGCATTAACTAAATTGAAGCTCTCCAGTAAAAATGAACCTGATCTGGAAAATTGGAAAAACTTCTTGGGCAAGCTCAAAAATCCAACCAACGAGGTCAACATTGCCTTGGTCGGAAAATATATAGAGCTCCCTGATGCATATAAATCCATTATAGAAGGTTTTATTCATGCTGGAGCCAGCAATGAATGCAAAGTAAAAGTAAGCTACGTCGCTGCTGAAAGTGTTACAAAAGAAAATGTTGCTGAAAAACTAAAAGGCATGGATGGTGTATTGGTTGCACCTGGCTTCGGTGAACGTGGGCTAGACGGGAAATTAAATTCGATCCAATATGTACGCGAAAATAATATTCCTTTCTTTGGTATCTGCCTAGGTATGCAATGTTCTGTCATCGAATTTGGCAGAAACGTTTTGGGCTTAACAGATGCTAATAGCTTTGAAATGGATGCAAACACAAGCAATCCGGTCATCAATTTGATGGAAGAACAGAAAAACATCACCAATATGGGCGGAACGATGCGTTTAGGAGCATATGATTGCGAAATTAAAAAAGGCACAAAAGCTTATTCCATTTATGGAAAATCAAGAATTTCAGAAAGACATCGCCATCGTTATGAATTCAACAATGCTTATTTAAAACAATATGAAGCAGCAGGAATGATCGCTTCTGGCTTTAATCCAGAAACAGGTTTAGTTGAAATTGTTGAGCTGAAAAATCATCCATTTTTCGTTGCAGGGCAATTTCATCCAGAATTAAAGTCAACTGTTGCAAATCCTCACCCACTTTTTGTTAGCTTTGTAGCCGCTGCTTTGGCAAATAAGAAATCAAAGTAGAATTAGAAGGATAAAATTAATAAGTTTAATTATTAAAAATGGATAGAAATACCCTAATTGGTTTGGTCCTGATGTTCGCTATCATCACTGGTTCATTTTACCTGATGAAGCCTTCAGAATCAGAAATCAAACAAGAACAAGCGCGACAAGACGCAAAAGCTCGAACAGAAAAAGGACTGCCTGCGGAAAGTGACTCTATTGCAAAGGCTAAAACAGTACAAACAGCAGCGATTGCTGATTCAGCTGAACTGAAGAAACCTTTTGGTGCATCAAAATTTGGAACAGAGAAAATCATTACACTTGAAAATGAATCCATCATTGCCAAAATCAGCACAAAGGGTGGAAAAGTAAAGTCAGTCGAGCTAAAAGGTGAAAAGAACTTCAATGGAAAACCTTTAATGCTTTTTGAAGGTGAAGACAATAAATTTGGGTTTCAATTCAATGCGGCAGGACAAAATGTCTCAACAAACGATTTATTCTTTACAACTGAAGCTTCGGATATCCAAGTTTCTGGTGAAGGAAAACAATCGCTGAAGTTCAAGCTGAATTACAGCGCCGACCAATATATTGAATATGTATATTCTATTGCTGGAAAAGGCTATAATGTAGGTCTGGACGTCAACACAAAGGGAATCCAGAACCTAATTCCACAAAGTCAAAAGACTTTGACCTTGAATTGGAATACTGTCCTGAGACAAAAAGAACAGAACATTGAATCTGAAAGACAAAAGTCCACACTCTATTATAAAGAAGACAATAAAGTAGACCATTTATCTGAATCCAAGGATGATGATGAAGCCTTGGAAAAGAAAGTACAATGGATCGCTTTCAAACAACATTACTTCTCCAGCATCCTAAATGCTAAAGATGGATTCGTCAATGCAAAAATTGATGTAAAACATGCAACAGAAAATGATGTTGTAAAATTCTACAATACCAATGCTGAGTTGGCTTTTGACAACCATAAAGACAACAATTATTCATTGAATTTCTTTTTTGGACCTAACCAATACAATGTATTGAAAGCTGAAGGTAATGATTATCAATCCATCATTAATATGGGTTGGGGACCTATGCGCTGGATCAATCAATGGATTACCGTACCTGCATTTAACTTCCTGGATGGTTTCCATATGAGCTATGGTATTGTCATCTTGTTGCTTACCTTATTGTTAAAACTGGTTCTTTCTCCAATGACTTACAAGTCTTATGTTTCTATGGCCAAAATGCGTGTATTAAAACCGCAATTGGACGAGATCAAGGCTAAAGTCGGCGAAGACAATCAAATGTTGATGCAACAGGAGCAGATGAAACTGTACAAACAGGTAGGTGTAAATCCACTTGGAGGTTGTCTTCCGCTTATCCTGCAAATGCCATTCACAATTGCTTTCTTCTATTTCTTTCCAAATTTATTTGAATTGAGAGGACAAAGCTTCTTGTTTATGAAAGATATGTCAACATATGATACCTTGTTTACATTCGCACCTATTTTTGGATCATTCAACCACATCTCTCTGATGTGTATCCTGATGACCTTAACAACATTGTTGACGACTTGGTATAACAATGCCACATCAGGTGCTACTGGTCAAATGAAATACATGGGTTATATCATGCCTTTAATTTTCTTCTTTGTCCTGAATAGCTTCCCTGCTGGTCTGAACTACTATTACTTCTTAAGTGCGTTGTTTACATTTTTAACCCAGTTGGTTATTCGTTCAATGGTAAATGATGATAAAATCTTAGCTAAACTAGAGGAAAATAAAAAGAATCCTAAAACTGAGAAAAAGTCAAGTTTCCAAACCAAAATGGAAGAAATGATGCGTGCACAACAACAAGCACAACAAAACAAGAATAAATAAGAATATATATCTCATTGATAAAGAAGGCTCCCGATATGGGAGCCTTCTTTTGTTTATGACTTTTTGTAGCACTTTGTCAAACCAAACGTTTGTATGGGTGTTTAATAATTATAAAATTGACATATGAAATTTAGTAATATCATATTATTCACCATGATAGCCATGGGTCTTGGGAGCTGTTCTGTCGCAAAAAAGAAGGTAGACGAACAACATGTTAATCATTTAGATACTGGCCTCCTTGGAAAAAAGTGGCAATTGATTGAAGTCAATGGTCAGTCTGTAGCGCAACAAATCAATGGCAGAGTCCCGTATCTTCAGATGGAAGAAAAGAACTACAGTGCTAACGCTGGTTGTAATGGTATTGGAGGAGAACTAACCGTATCTAAAAATGGGAAAATTAAATTTTCACAGGGAATGTCTACCATGATGGCCTGTCCAGATATGTCTATAGAACGGGCCCTTTCCAAAGCACTGCTGTCAGCCGACAATTATGCAATAAACAACGGCATACTTAGTTTGAACAAAGCAAAGATGACTCTATTGGCAAAATTTAAGTTAATTGAAACCGAAAAGCAGGATATCAGTGGAACATGGGAACTCGATTACATCTCCGGATCTCGTATCGCTTTTGACGGCCTATACCCCAACCGTAAACCAACCATGACATTCAACCTGACGGATGAAAAGGTAAACGGCAACAGCAGTTGCAACAATTATAGTGCAACTTTTAAGACTGAAGGCAATACGATCAGCTTTGGACCTATCATGTCCACAAAAATGGCTTGTGAAGGTAATGGAGAAGCAACGTTCTTCTCTACATTGGAGAAAGTGAACACCTATAGTATCAGCGAAAACACCTTGACGTTCATTATGGGAGATATTGCCATCATGAGATTTCAACGAAAATAGATCCCTCTTCATATCATAAATCAAGAGTATAAAAACAAAAACAGGTCTTGGATCAGCCAAGGCCTGTTTTTGTTTTTATAAATTCTGAATTTGTCGTCTTACATTCGCTACAAATCAACAATTACTATATTAAACAAAAGCACTAAATCCGGTAATACTGCGGCCAACAATCAGAGAATTAATTTCCTTAGTGCCTTCATAGGAATAAATCGCTTCGGCGTCAGCTAAGAATCTAGCAACATTATATTCCAGTAGAATTCCATTCCCGCCCATAACCTCTCTTGCTTTGGATACGATATCGCGTGTACGCAAGGAACAGAAAACCTTCGCTAATGAAGCGTGTTCGTCACGTAATTGCCCGGTATCTTGAAGCTCTGATAGCCTAAATACCAAGGTCTGCATAGCCGTCAGATTTGACAGCATCTCAACCAGGTGATTCTGTATCAGTTGAAAGGCAGCAATAGGTTTGCCAAACTGTTTTCTTTTCCGTGTATAATCCAGGGCATTTTCATAGGCCCCTCTTGCACATCCTACCGCCATCCAGGCCACTCCGGCACGGGTCATCTGCAATACTTTTGCCGTATCTTTAAAAGAATTTGCATGCTGTAGACGATCTGCTTCCGGAACAAGGCAGTTGTCTAAAGTAATAAGACCATTTTGAACAATTCGTAAGGCCATTTTGTCTTTAATCTTTTCAACTGAAAAACCGGGATTGTCTTTACGAACAATAAATCCCTTTACCTCACCATCGTCAAGATCCCTGGCCCAAACAATGGTCATATCAGAAAAGGTAGAATTACCAATCCATTTCTTCTGGCCATTCAATACCCAGCCTTCTGATGTTTTCTTACAAGTTGTGGTCAGCCCTCCTGCAACTCCCGATCCCACCTCAGGTTCTGTCAGACCAAAGGCTCCTATAATTTCCATCTTTTGCATCCTTGGTAGCCATTCCTGTTTTTGCTCCTCAGACCCACAAATATAAATCGATCCCATCGCTAAACCACTTTGCACACCAAAGAATGTAGCAACTGATGCATCTACCCTTGCTATTTCAGCAGCAATGATCCCCTCCATCAGTGAACTTCCACCCATGCAACCATAACCTTCATAGGTGTATCCACAGATATTCAATGCTGCAAGTTTCGGCACAATCTCAAAAGGGAATTCATCTCTTAGCCAATACTTATTAACTATAGGCTTAACTTCCAACTCCATACATTCTCTTACTTTTAATTGCAATGCTCGATCGGATTCATTCAGCTTACTATCCATATCATAGAAATCACCATTAATAGGGGGCAATTCTTTCTTTTCCTTTCCGGCACTTAACATTTTCATCAGACCATGAAGTTGCTTGTCGTCCATTTTTGATACCGCATCCATCACAGCTCCTAAGTCTACTTTCTTCGAGATTTCTTCCAATTTGCCAAAGTCTATTGATTTTGCCAAATCCATTATATTTTTAACTTTATCAAACATATTGCAATTTTGTTTACGCGCTTTCCTCTTAAAATAATAAAAATAATTGAAAATTGTTTTGTTAGCATCCAAGGTATTCTATAGAAATGAATCTATACAGCTTCTCTAACTAGAGGCCCAAAGATCCGCCAAATTTCAACTTCCTTTTTCTAGATCAGCATAAATTACTTTTCAAAAAATAGTTTATAGCAGAAAATAACAAAAACAAACAATTGATTTACAATCAATTAACACCTATTAAAAAAATATACATTTTTTGGGTTACCTTTTTGGTTTATGTGTATTAAGAAATGAAAAAGAAAATTATTTCAATTTAAATTAGAAAATTAGAAAATGAAAAACGCATTAAAATTCGGTTTCTTAGGTTTAGCTTTAACTGTAGCTTTCGCATCTTGTAACAACACTGAGAAAAAAGCGGAAGACGCTGTAGATTCAGCTTCTGCTTTAGTTGATTCAGCTGCTAACACATTGGATTCAGCTGCTACTAAAGTTGATTCAGCTGCTACTAAAGTTGATTCAGCTGCTACTAAATAATTTAGGACTGAATAACGTATTTGAAAGGGCTTTTCATATGAAAGGCCCTTTTTTTTATAAAAAAATAAAAAATCGGGTTACCTTTTAAATTTATAGGTATTAATCCTTAAATAACAAGATTTAGAAATTACTTTAATTTTAATAAGATGAAAAACACATTCAAATTAGGTTTCTTAGGATTAGCTTTAACTATTGCTTTCGCTTCATGTGGTGAGACTGGTAAAAGCACTGATGCAGCTACTGATTCAGCTAATGTTGCTTTAGATTCAGCTAACACTGCATTGGACTCAGCAAACACCGCTGTTGATTCAGCTGCTAATAAAGTAGACTCAGCTAAAGCTGCAGTTGATTCAACTCAAGCTGCTAAATAGTTCATTGAAACAAAATTTAATCAGTATAAAAAGCCTCCTCGATAGGGAGGCTTTTTTTATCTTCATCAATTAAATTGCTAAGCTCCAAGCATTTTTTTACCTTTGCCAAAAATCATTCAATCTATGGCTTTATCATCCTTAACAGCAGTCACGCCTATTGACGGACGCTATTACAATAATACGCATGAACTTTCGGCTTTTTTTTCCGAATTTGCCCTCATCAAATATCGTGTACGTGTTGAAGTTGAATATTTTATTGCATTAAGCGAATCAGGAATCACTCAATTGCAACATTTCGACAAAGCGCTACATGAGAAATTAAGAGATATTTATCGCAATTTTTCAGAAGAGGACGCGATATGGATCAAGAATACAGAAAAGGTAACCAATCATGATGTCAAAGCTGTTGAATATTTTTTAAAAGATCAATTTGAAAAATTAGCATTACAGGATTATCTTGAATTCATTCATTTTGGATTGACATCACAAGACATCAACAATACTGCTATTCCATTATCATGGAAAGAAGCGGTCAAAGAAAGCTATACTCCTGCTATTGAGGAGTTGCTGCATGAATTAAAATCATTGGCAACCTCTTGGTCTGACATCCCTATGTTGGCTCGTACACATGGTCAACCAGCATCTCCAACACGCTTAGGTAAAGAAATATACGTATTTATTGAACGGATTGAGCGTCAATTGCAGCTTTTGCATACTATACCTTATTCAGCTAAGTTTGGCGGAGCAACTGGTAATTTCAACGCACACCATGTCGCCTATCCTGAAACGAATTGGGTCACATTCGGCAATAACTTTGTCAATAATATATTGGGCTTGGATCGTTCACAGACGACTACGCAAATCGAACATTACGATAACTTTGCCGCCAGCTGTGATGCATTGAAACGTATCAACAATATTGTCATTGATCTTTGCCGTGATATTTGGACTTATATTTCCATGGAATACTTTAAGCAAAAGATTACTGCTGGCCAAATCGGATCCTCTGCAATGCCACATAAAGTCAACCCTATTGATTTTGAAAATGCGGAAGGGAACCTGGGTATTGCCAATGCTATTTTCGAACACTTATCGGCCAAACTACCCATCTCCCGGCTTCAGAGAGACTTAACAGATTCCACCGTATTACGTAATATCGGCGTTCCATTTGCACATACCTTAATTGCTATAAAATCTACATTAAGGGGCTTACGTAAATTAATTCTTAATGAACCAGCCCTTGCCAATGATTTGGATAACAATTGGGCCGTGGTTGCCGAAGCACTGCAAACGATCTTGCGCAGAGAAGGCTATCCAAAGCCGTATGAAGCATTGAAAGACTTGACTCGTACAAACACACATGTCACCAAAGAAACTATAGCAACATTTGTGGATAATCTGAACATATCTGAAGAAGTCAAAAAAGAATTAAAGGCCATCAGCCCTTCTAATTACACGGGTATCACTTTATAAGCTTTGACTTATAGATGACCTTAAGAAAGCTTCTTTTGACATATATTTGTTTGGAATAAAATTTATAATTAAATGGCTACTATTAACGTATATACAGAATCTACTCCCAACCCTTCAACGATGAAGTTTTTGGTCAATAAGTTATTGATCAATGGTAGTGTGGATTTTCCAAATAAAGAGGCGGCTCAAGATTCACCTTTTGCCCAAGAACTATTCAAGTTCAATTTTGTAAACGGGGTTTTCTTTGCCAGTAATTTTGTGACCATTACCAAAACGGATGATGCCGAATGGGATGATATCGAGGCCTTGTTAAAAGATTTTGTAAAGGGTGCTGTTGAATCTGAGCTTGCTGTAAAAGCAATACATCATGATGCAGAAGTCAATTTTGAAGGAACTGAAACTGAAATTAAGATACAACAAGTACTACATGATTATGTAAGACCTGCCGTTGAACAAGATGGCGGTGCAATTCACTACAAATCCTTCAGTGAAGGTATTGTAACCGTTGAACTTAAAGGTTCCTGTAGCGGTTGCCCTTCCTCAACTATTACACTTAAAGCCGGTATAGAGGGTTTATTGAAACGTATGGTTCCTGAAGTCACCGAAGTGGTTGCTGAAGCCATGTAGTTATTATCATTTAGGCACTTCATGAAAAAGGATCCAGTAGAATTTGAAATACTGGATCCTTTTCTTTTTGAATAGTAACCTATTAAACTACTAATATTTGAACTGGATCACACTATCAGGAACCTTTCCTCACTCCCCTGGCTTGGTACTACTTCACCACTTCAAATGAATCTTTTAGTGGTAGATGTTCAGATGAATTTCCAATAAAGACCTCGAACATCCCAGGCTCCACCGTCCAATGATGATGTTGGTCCAACAATTCTAAATGGGAAGGTAGAACCGAGAATTCAACGGTCTTTTTCTCTCCTACCCCTAATTCAACTTTCTCAAAACCCCTCAGGTCCATTTCATAAGTGGTTACCGAAGACAATACATCCTTGATATAAAGTTGCACCACTTCACTTCCTTTCCTTTGACCGATATTCTCAACATCTACAGAAACTGTCAAAGAATCTGTCGGCCGAATCTGCTTCTTTTCAAGCCGTAGGTTCGAGAAACGAAAATCTGTATAACTTAATCCATAGCCGAAGGGATATAAAAACCCGACAACGCGACTATTTCCCCAACCATTGGGTCCAACCCCGGGTTGTCCAGCTTGTGCTGCAGGTTTGGTTGGAAAATTCATCTCAATCTGTCCAACAGATTTGGGAAAGGAAATCGGAAGTTTTCCACTAGGATTGTATTCGCCAAATAATACATCAGATATGACTCTCCCGGATTGATTGCTCAGGAACCAGCTCTCAACGATAGCAGGCAGATATTTATTTTCCCAATTGATCGACAATGGCCGTCCATTGACCAGAACCAAGACAATAGGTTTTCCTGTTTCCTTCAATCTCATCAGATAATCACGCTGTCTGCCGGGTAGATTAAGATCCGACCGTGATCTGCTTTCTCCCACTTCACGTTCAGACTCTCCCATCACGGCAATAATTAAATCAGACTCCTGGGCCAGCTTAACTCCTGCTGTCATACTTTCAATTTCCTCATTGGAAAGTTCTGTCGGGATGATTTCACTTTCAGGCCAGTTTTTGTCCACAACATCTACTCCTTTGATGTAATTGATTTGAATCGCCTTTGACTTTGCATAATCCATCAACCCGTCATTAATTGTGGTAATCGGATTGTTAGATGGTCCATATCGACTTGTTGTATAATTACTCGCTTCCGCCATAGGACCGGTCACTAAAATGCGCTTGTATTTTTTCACATCAATTGGCAAAAGGTTTTGTTCATTCTTCAATAACACAATGGATTCCTTATTTATTTGCAACGAAACATCTTCATCGGCTGCAGTATGTACATTTTTATCTGCAAGTACAGGGTTCTTAATCAGTGGATGATCAAATAATCCAAGCTTAAATTTCACAGTCAACACTTCACGAACACGCTGATCCAATACCTGGATATCAAGCCCTCCCGCATTGAGCAGCTCCATTAATGGCGTTAAATATGTACTGGGAGGCTCGAAATTCGTGCGCACATTGAGTCCACCTTCTAAGGCCTGTCTAATTGCATCTTTATAATCTGCAGCCACATGATGTTTATTATAAATAAATTCTAATGCTTCACTATCCGACACTACATATCCCTCAAAGCCATAATCTTTGCGCAATAGATCCTGTAAAAAATATTTACTTGAAGATACAGGTACACCGTCATAGTCATTGTAACTACTCATAATTCCTAAGGGTTTGGCTTCTTTGACAACCCTTTTAAATGGATATAGATGAAGCGTATGCATTTCACGAAACCCTACATGTGGGTCTGTACGCGCATTTCCATCCCTCCCTCCTTTGGGTACTGAATAGACGGCATAATGTTTCAATGTTGACGCTACGCCATTTTGTTGGATTCCCAGCACAACTTGTTTCCCCATTTCAGCAATATGAAAAGGATTCTCTCCATAGGTCTCCACGACCCGGCCCCAGCGCGGATCCCTAGACACGTCCAAGATTGGTGTGTATACATTCGTATACCCTAAATATTTGGCTTCTCGTCCAATAATATCTCCTGCTTTTCGAACTAATGTTCTGTTCCAAGTACTTCCAATATTTATCGGAGCAGGTAGTGGTGTCGCCCGGTCATGATTAAGACCATGAATCCCTTCATTGGTAAAGTCAACTGGAATGCCTAATCTGGTATGTTCAATAAACCATTGTTGAACATTATTTAGGGCTTGAGCATGACGGCTAAAAGGGTAGGAAAAAGAGCTCTTTGCGGACTTGTTATAAGCCAAGCTATTCAGCATTTCGTCTATATTGGCCAAACCATGCTTCCATACCTCATCATTCCAGGATGCATTAGGTTGCTCGTCTTTCAATACCCGGCCGTAACCATAGAGTGTAACCGTTTGATTGGCTTTCTCCTGTAGTGTCATCTGACTCAATAAATCTTCTACACGGCGATCTATTGGCTGTTTAACATCTTCATAGAGATCTTTTCTCCCATTTTTATTGAAGTCAATCCAATCTTTATGATAAATGGAATTATCTTGAGCGGAAGAATGGAAATACAGCGATGACAATGCTGATAGAAGCAAAAGCCTTTTAAATTGATTGGGCATTATAATGAAAAATTGTGGTTTTTATAATTAAAGGCAAGGTACAAAAAAAGTCAAACTTAAAAAGTCAAAAGTGATCACTGCAGGACAGTTCGACAATCAGAGACCTGTTCAACCTAATCAGCATATTAAAGAAAGAAATTCACTTTTTAGCAAGCATCTAGCTTAAAAATAGTTAACTTTACGACCAATTGTGAAACCAACAAAAAAAATGAGTGCAGATATTAACAAACTAGAACAAATTGCATCACAAGTAAGACGTGATATCGTACGTATGGTACACGCTTGTCAATCAGGCCACCCAGGTGGTTCATTAGGTTGTACAGATTATTTTGTGGCGCTTTATTTCAATGCGATGAAACGTAATCCTTCCTTTGACATGGATGGAAAAGGAGAAGATTTATTCTTCTTGTCAAACGGACACATTTCACCTGTATTTTACAGTACATTGGCACATGCAGGGTATTTTGAAGTAAGCGAACTGGCAACATTCAGAAAAATCAATTCAAGATTACAAGGTCATCCAACGACACATGAGGGGCTTCCGGGCATTCGTATTGCATCAGGTTCCTTAGGTCAAGGATTATCTGCTGCTATTGGTGCCGCACAGGCAAAAAAATTGAATAAAGACAATAATCTAGTTTATGTATTAATGGGAGACGGTGAATTGCAAGAAGGCCAAGTTTGGGAAGCTGCAATGTATGCACCGCACAATAAGATTGACAACTTGATTGCAACTGTTGATTATAATAATGCACAGATTGACGGGTCTACTGACCAAGTACTATCTTTAGGAAACTTACGTGCAAAATGGGAAGCTTTTGGCTGGGATGTCATGGAAGTCACCAAAGGAAATGATATGACTTCGGTGGTTGCAGGTCTGGCAGAAGCGAAGTCTCGTACTGGACAAGGTAAACCTGTGGTTATCTTGTTGCACACGGAGATGGGTAAAGGTGTTGATTTCATGATGGGTTCTCATAAATGGCACGGTGTTGCTCCAAATGACGAACAATTGGCGTCGGCATTGAATCAACTTACTGAAACTTTAGGAGATTACTAGAAATGAAAAAATATACGTACACAGAGTCAAAAGATACACGTTCGGGATTTGGAGCTGGCTTGTTAGAAGCCGGTAAGCAAGATGAAAATGTGGTTGCATTATGTGCCGATTTGATCGGTTCATTAAAAATGAATGATTTTATAAAAGAATTCCCGGAACGCTTTTTCCAAATTGGTATTGCTGAAGCAAACATGATGGGTATTGCTGCCGGACTTACTATTGGAGGTAAGATTCCTTTTACAGGTACATTCGCGAATTTTTCAACAGGTCGTGTTTATGACCAAATCCGTCAGTCCATTGCATATTCAGGGAAGAATGTAAAAATTGCGGCTTCACATGCGGGCTTAACGTTAGGTGAAGATGGTGCGACACACCAAATCTTAGAAGATATTGGTTTGATGAAAATGCTTCCCGGAATGACTGTTATCAACCCGTGTGATTTTAATCAAACAAAGGCAGCTACGATTGCTGCAGCTAAATTTGACGGTCCCGTTTATCTACGTTTCGGTCGTCCTGTCGTTCCTAATTTCACAGCTGCAGATCAAGAGTTTGTGATCGGAAAAGCGGTATTATTGAATGAAGGGACCGATGTCACCATCATTGCAACAGGGCATTTAGTATGGGAAGCTATTCAAGCGGGTGAAAAATTAGCGGAATTGGGCATCAATGCTGAGATTATCAACATTCATACGATTAAACCTTTAGATGAAGAAGCTATTTTAGCATCTGTCGCAAAAACTAAATGTGTCGTTACCGCAGAAGAACACAATCGTCTCGGTGGTTTGGGCGATAGTGTTGCTCAAGTATTGGCCAAACATTTACCTACGCCGCAAGAATATGTGGCCGTTAACGATAGCTTTGGCGAATCAGGTACACCTGCTCAATTAATGGAGAAATATGGCTTAAATGCCGAGTCTATTGTTTCCGCAGTTCAAAAAGTAATCAAAAGAAAATAAATAAAATTACGCAGGTCAATATATGGATGACGCTTTAATCATAGCAAAATTTGCTGAAGAAAGTACACGAGAAGAAGCTTTCCGTTTATTGTTGAAGAAATATCAGCAAAAGATTTATTGGCACGTGCGAAGGATGGTAATCGATCATGATGATGCAGATGATGTCGTACAGGATATCTTTGTGAAAGTATGGAAAAACCTCGGAGGTTTTCGGGAGGATTCGCAGTTATATACATGGCTGTACCGTATTGCAACAAATGAATGTATTACCTTCCTAAATAAGAAAAAACAAAAGCAGAACGTGTCGTTGGATGACGACACGACTGCTTATTTGGCAGAAACACTTGCTGATGGCAATTATTTCAATGGAGATAAAGCCCAAATGAAATTACAACAGGCCTTATTAACCTTACCAGAAAAACAGAAGCTGGTTTTTAATATGAAATATTTTGAAGATATGAAATATGAAGAAATTTCTGAGGTACTGGGCACAAGTGTAGGCGCATTAAAAGCATCTTATCATCTGGCGGTAAAAAAAATAGAATCTTTTTTTAGTAACCACGATTAAACCTTTTAGCGAAATTAGGTTCTAACAAATACTATGAAGGAAAATGGCACATATCATGATGGGCTGGAATCTAATAATCTTCCAGAATCATTGCGTGAAAATCCTTTTGGCATGCCTAAAAATTATTTCAGTGATTTAGAATCAAAGATAATAATGCAAGTCAATTTGATTGAATGCAAGGAGAAACCTCATTTTGAGGTTCCTGATGGATACTTTGATTCACTTCCTGATTTTATTATAGGCAGAATAGCTGAAAATTCGCTGAGAACTCAAATAGCTACTGACGGTTTCGATGCTCCTGAAGATTATTCTACACGATTAACGGAAAGTATTTTTAACAGAATCTCAGAACAGAAATTAAAAGCAACACTTTCATCTGATGGTTTCTCATTACCTGCCACTGATTACGCAGAAACACTGGAAAACAAAATCTTTACACGTATCGCAGAACAGAAATTGAAAGAAACGGTTCCTATGGATGGTTTTTCTGTTCCTGTAGATTACCATAGCGAACTTACGGATAATATCCTTGCTCGTGTTACAGAAGAGAAATTGAAACTGACTGTTCCTTCCACGGATTTTAATGTTCCACCACAGTATTTTGATACCCTTTCAGAGAACATTATGGCTACCATACAAGCTTCTGAAAGCCATACACTTATCCATCAAATAGGTCGAAAGAGAACATGGTATTCCAGATATGCAGTGGCAGCCTCCTTCGTGGCAATGTTAAGTATTGGTGGATATTTGGGCTATCAATATCAAGATGATGTCAACTCGGACGAAAATATGGCTGAAAAACAATTGGCTCAACATTTATCCGAGATTCCTAAGCAGGAAATCATCAATTATCTTGCTGCTTCCGGTTCGGGGGATGACATAGTTTATATGGTTCAATATACAGATGAAGCAAATCTTCCAACCCAAGGGTTTGGAAGTAATATATCCAAACAAGAAATAGAAGATTATCTAAATTATACCTTATAATGATGTTTAACAAGAAAAGCATATGGATAACATTGTTCTTTAGTATATTTTCTATTGCCTTGGGCTTTGCACAAGACAGAAACCGATTTCAAGCTATTGAGAACGAAAAAATAGCTTACATTACTAAAGAACTAAATTTGACCCCAAAAGAGGCACAGCAGTTTTTTCCACTCTATAATGAATATAGCCAAACATTATGGAATTTAAGGAAAGCTAAATTAAATGGAGCTCCAAAAAATAGTTTCAGAGGAGGTTCTAGATCCCGAGATGTATTGCAATACGATGCAAAAGAAGTGGACGTTAAAAAAGAATATAGGGGCAAATTTGCAAGAGTCATTGGGAGTTCCCGTGCATCCCAGTTCTTTGAAGTAGAACAGGAATTTAGGGAACATCTGTACAAATCTTTACGAAATAGAGGTCGATAAAATTACCGAAATAAAAAAGAAGTCTTAGCGACTTCTTTTTTATTTTCGGACATTTGTAATATCATGCTAAGCAATAGACAATTATTTTTAATGAATACTGCTCAAACTTCTAGCTCTCCTAGATTGGTTGAAGTAGTCAAGGCTGAGGGTATTTACCTATATGGCCCAAATGGAGAAGAATATATGGATCTCGTCTCCGGTTTTAATGTCAGCAACATTGGACATCGTCACCCAACGGTAATTAGGGCAATCAAAGAACAATTGGACAATTACCTCCATGTCACAGTATATGGTGAATTTGTCCAGGCTCCCCAAGTTCTGTTTGCCACTGAGTTATTAGCTGAACTTCCTTCAACGTTCCAATCTGTATACCTGACCAATAGTGGAACAGAGGCTGTGGAAGGAGCAATGAAAATAGCAAAAAAATATACTGGAAGAAAACAGATTATTGCGGCAAAGAAAGCTTATCACGGAAGTACACAAGGTGCGCTTAGTCTTATTGGTAACGATGAATACCGTGAGGCCTATGCCCCACTTCTCCCCGACATAGATTTTATTACGTTCAATGACTCATCTGATCTCGATAAAATCACAGAAAAAACCGCAGCAGTTATTCTGGAAGCCATCCAAGGAGAGGCTGGTGTCCGAGTACCTGATGCATCTTATATGCGCGCTGTCAGACAACGTTGTGATGAAACTGGGACCTTATTAATTTTTGACGAAATTCAGACTGGTTTTGGTCGGACAGGCAAGTTATTTGCTTTTGAACATTTTGGTATTGTTCCGGATATTCTGATGCTCGCCAAAGGTATTGGCGGTGGTATGCCGTTAGGAGCTTTTATTGCAGCAAAAGAAGTGATGGATGTGATCAAAGATAATCCGATGCTGGGACATATCACGACATTTGGTGGACACCCAGTCAGCTGTGCTGCAGCACGTGCTTCACTCGCAGTCATCAAAGAAGAACATCTGGTCGAACAGGTTGCCAATAAAGCGATTTTATTTAGAAATAAGCTCGATCATTCTGCGATAAGAGAAATTAGGGGATTAGGGCTTATGATGTGTCTACAATTAGATTCTTTTGATCAGGTTTATAACGTTAGTAAATATTGTGCTGAACACGGTGTAATGATTGATTGGTACCTCCACTGCGAAACAGCATTGCGTATCGCTCCGCCATTGACCATCACTGAAGCTGAAATAGAAAAAGCTTGTAACATCATTACAAAAGGTTTGGAAAAGTATACTTAAGTATGTAGATTTAGGTACAAAAAACCTAATAATGAGCACAAACCGCAGATCATTTATCAAAAAAAGCATTATTGGCGCTGGTCTTTTGACTGGGGCCAATTTCATGGGAAACGATGTCTTTGCCCATGAAAACATGGCGAAATCTTCAAAGATCAATTTGAGTGATGAAGATATTATCTTATTTCAGGGAGACTCCATCACCGACGTAGGCCGTGATAGGAATAATAGAAACCCGAATGACACAGGAGCGTTGGGGCATGGCTATGCACTACTAGCCGCGAGTCAATTATTGAATAAGTATCCTGAAAAAAAATTAAAAATTCATAATACAGGGATCAGTGGCAATCGTGTTCCAGATCTTCAAAAACGGTGGGAAGAAGATACACTAGCCTTTAAACCAACGATATTAAGTATCCTGATTGGTGTAAACGACTTTTGGCGAACCATCGATCGAGGTGCTAAAACAACAGTTGAAGAATATAAAACGCAGTACCAACAATTGCTTCAGAACACTATGCAAAAACTTCCAGATGTTAAATTGATAATTGGAGAACCTTTTGCTGTAAAAGGTGTCGGACACATTACCGAAGCCTGGTACCCCAAATTTTTAGCCTATCAGGATGCGGCACGCGATGTTGCCAAAGAATTTAATGCGATACTCCTTCCTTACCAAAAAGTATTTGATAATGCACAAAAAAGTGCCCCTGGGGCATATTGGGCGGCAGATGGTGTTCATCCCACGCTTGCTGGCGCGCAGATGATGGCCTCAGCTTGGATGGAATGCATCAAATAAATTAGAAATAAAGAGGCGTCCTTAACAGGGCAGCCTCTTGTTACTGCAATTCATACCAAAAACTTAAAAGATAGTTTTTAGCACACTAGCACAGGTTTCTAAGCTTTCGGGATGACTTGTTGATAAAGATTGAAGCCACCGCCATAATATCGTAAAGAATTAACTACCCGAGATCTCCTTATACGCTGTTTTTTGAAGATCAGGAAGAAAGTATGCTACAATGCCAATTAATGGTAGATACGAACATAAATGATAAATGAACTCAATAGAAGTATGATCTGCCTGCCACCCTAGCACGGCGGATCCAATCCCTCCCATTCCGAATGCAAAACCATAGAACAAACCAGATACCATGCCTAACTTTCTCGGTAAGAGCTCCTGAGCATAGACAATAATTGCGGGGAAAGCTGATGATAATATCAGACCAATTACGACGATCAGTATTCCGGTCATTGTCAGACCGACATAGGGTAAAATCAATGCAAAAGGCGCTACCCCAAATACAGAAAACCAAATAACATATTTTCGGCCAAAACGGTCACCAAATGCCCCACCCAACAAGGTCCCTACCGCAACTGCAATCAGAAAATAAAACAGATATACCTGTGCCTCGACTTCATCTATACCAAATTTTTTCATTGTATAGAACTGAAAATAATTGGTGATGCTCGCAATATAGAAATATTTTGATACGATCAATAATAAAAGTATGATGACGGTCATCACAATTCGCATATTAGGTAAATCCGGAACACGTATGGCTCTTTTTGTCGATCTAGAAGTACTTTGTAAACGTTTTTTATACCAGGTACCAATGTAATAAGAAATAAATTGGCCTATGACTGTAAATAAACACATCCAAGCAATGGCCTGTTGTCCACGGGGTAAAATCAAGAATGCAACAATTATTGGTGCTAATGCTGTGCCCGCATTTCCACCAATCTGAAAAATAGATTGTGCCATACTCCTCCGTCCGCCGGATGCCATATAAGCTACCCGTGAGGATTCAGGATGAAAAATAGAAGAACCTATGCCGACCAAAAAAACAGAAAACAGGATCCATTCGTAAGTATGCGCCTGAGAAAACAACAGCATTCCCACGAGGGAAAAAGACATACCTATAATCTGTGAATACGGCACTGGATGTTTGTCTGTAAAGGAACCGACAACTGGCTGGAAGATAGAAGCCGCTATCTGATAAACCAAAGTAATCATCCCAACCTGAGAAAAACTCAGCTGATGTTCTTCTTTTAACAGAGGGTAGGTAGCGGGAATTACACCTTGAATCAAATCATTCAAGAGATGTACCATGCTTACGGCAAATAAAATGGAAAAAATAGGTCTCGTTGCTGTTTTTTTATCAATCATGGTCTTACTAAAAATTAAAAAGGTCGATTTTCTCAAAATCAACCTGAACTGTCTTTACTTACTTTATAATACCCGAACCAATAATCCTTTCAAATATTCGCCTTCAGGAAATGAAGCCCTGACAGGATGGTCTTCGGGTTGGTGAAATTGTTTAATAAACTGTATTTCTTTACCTGCATCCAATGCAGCCCATGCAAGTACCTGCTTGAATGTGTCCATGTCCATTGCTCCGGAACAAGAAAATGTTGCTAAAAGTCCGCCACTGTTCAAAAGCATCAATCCACGACGGTTTAAATCTTTATAAGCACGCGATGCACGTTCCAGAGCTGATCTGGAAGGAGCATATTTTGGTGGGTCCAAAATGATCAAATCAAATTTGTCACCATCCTCAATAAACTTACGCAACTGCTTGTTAACATCAGACAATATCGCCTTATGTTTACTTTGTTCAAACCCATTTTCGGTTACATTTTTTTCCAACGTTTCAATAGCCAGAGCAGAACTATCCACGGATACAACCTCAGCTGCACCAGCCTTTAAGCTGTTCAGCGTGAATCCGCCGGAATAACAAAAGCAGTCCAGCACGCGCTTACCTACAACATATTGTGCTGTCAACAGTCTATTCTCCCGTTGGTCACAATAAAATCCAGATTTTTGGCCATCGATGATATTCACTTTATAATGAATACCATTTTCGATGACATCTACAAATTCGGAAGGCATTTCACCAAACAATAGACCATTTGTATCCGGCAAGCCCTCATGTTCACGCGATTTTAAATCACTCCGCTCATAGATTCCCTTTGGCTTTAATAAAGCGTTTAATTCCGCTATAATAATATCCTTGACTTTTTCTACACCTACTGAATGAATCTGGATGGAAATAAAATCAGCGTATTTATCAACAATCAGTCCTGGAAGAAAGTCTGCTTCAGCAAATATCAGGCGTACAGTATTTGTAATACCATCTTTCAGCAAATGCTGTCTTGCACCCACCCCCTTCTGAATGCGGTCTCGCCACCAATCAGCATCAATCTGAGCTTTTGGATTCCATTCTAATAAACGGATGGCAACCCGGGAGCTATTGTGAAACAATCCATATGCGATAAACTCACGTTCGGCATTGTATACGCCAACAACTTCACCGTCTTCAATTTTGTCAGACAATGATTTAATTGCTCCAGAAAATACCCAAGGATGCAATTGCCAGGCAGCCTTATCCTTACCCTTATTTAAATAAACTGATTTCATTGCTGCAAAATTAACTTATTAATTCTAAAATTGAGATTCTTTATTGTAATAAAAATTTCACCGAAAGAAATATTCCAGTATATTTACAAAATGAATTTAAAACATCTTTTTTTAACTATTGCAATTATTACCACGCTATTTTTCTGTAAAAAATCAGATTCTGAACCCATAATTAAAAATGAGGAAGATCTTGAAATTGTCAATTCGACCACATTTGAGAAAATAGAGATGAAAGTCAGTGAAGAAATTAAAACTGAGCAATTTTTCGTAGTTGGTTATGGATATGATGCAAAAGAGAACCTACTGTTTGTCAATAAAGGTCTCCGCGGGAAAATCCTCGATACAAAAAAGATGGATCAATCTCGTGAAATTTATCGGCAATCCATGTCAAGCGGTGGTGGGGAAGTACTGGAAGATATTTCAAAAGATCTGTTAATACGCAGTTTGGGGTTGCGGCTTGGTTTTATTCCAGAAAAATTCGGTACGACTGAAACAGAAATAATCGCAAATATTCCCGAATCGGGCTTGAATATTCAGCTTTTACATTTTTACGCTGAAAATTTTTTCTATCGAACTTATGATTTTATAGCCAAAAATGCGTCATTTCAGCAGGAAGAATTTATCAATTTTGTAAAGACCAACAGCCCTATTGCTATCGTTAAAAAGTATGGCACGCATCTTATCCTTAGTTGTTCCAAAGGAGCATCTGTAAAGCTTATTAAGTATTTAAACAAGAAAATCGTACTTGAGGACAAAGTTTTAAAAGACTGGAAAGTTTCAGCATTTGTCCTAGGAGGAGACCTTCGGACATTCGAATTTCATCCAACCAAGAATACCATTGATGTCAGTGCATGGTTAAAAACATTGACAGAAGAAAACGCCGATTTTATTGGCTTTGGAACAGAAGCACAGTCCCGCTTTATGAACTGATTTCTGATAAAAACAAAAAACTTGAATTAAAGAACTATATAGAAAGTTATCTTGGTATAAAAAAGGGCTCCTAATGGAGCCCTCAACGTTTAGTTATGGTTGATTAAATATTTTTTGAACGCCTCAAAGTCAACTTCCAAAGGTTCGGCTAATTTTTCCTTTCCTTGCAATGTAGCTGCACCATCTGGCAATGCGATTTTTGAAAACACATCCACATCAATTGCATCTGGGAACTTACAAGGGTGCGCTGTGGATAAAAACACTGAAGCATAATTGCCTGGATGTTCGTTTGCATACGCCCGTGCGCCCAACCAGGCAATGGCAGTATGTGGACAGGCAATGTAGTTCGCTTCACTAATGAGCATTTTCATCCCCGTTTCGGTTTCTTCATCTGTAAAAGTATAAGACGAAAGCATTGCTTTTAATTCGGTTGGATTGCCAGAGAAAAGATCTTGGATACGAACCCAATTACTGGGATTTCCAACATCCATGGCATTGCTCAATGTTTGCACAGAAGGTCTAGGCTCATATTGACCTGAAGCCAGAAATCTGGGTACAGTATCATTGACATTTGTTGCAGCAACAAAATGCTTCACCGGAAGTCCCATTCTATAGGCTAATAGACCCGCGCCAATATTTCCAAAATTACCACTGGGCACAGTAAATACAACATCGTTAATCCCTTGAGATTTTAGTTGTGCATAAGCATAAAAATAATAAAAGGTCTGTGGAATCAGGCGAGCAATATTGATGGAATTAGCCGAAGTGAGTCTTAAAGTCTGATTTAAATCAGCATCATTAAAAGCCTGTTTTACGAGTGCCTGACAATCATCAAATGTTCCATCGACCTCCAGAGCGCGTATGTTTTGACCGTTTGTAGTCAACTGCAATTCTTGAACCTCAGAAACCTTACCTTTCGGGTACAATATGGTCACTCGTGTTCCTTCTACCCCCAAGAAGCCCAAAGCTACTGCGCCACCAGTATCACCGGATGTAGCGACCAGTACGTCCAGTAATTTATCATCAGATTGGGAAAAATAGCCCATTACCCGGCTCATAAACCGGGCCCCAAAATCCTTGAATGCGTAAGAAGGTCCGTGAAATAGTTCCAGTACCGCCGTACTGTCTGTCAGGAATTTTACTGGTGCTTCAAAATTAATAGCTTCATCGACAATCTTCTTTAAATCTGGTTTGGGAATATCATTACCCAAAAGAGTTGAAGCTACTTCCGATGCAATTTCCTGCAAGGAATACTGTTGTATATTTTTGATAAACAAAGGATCCAATTGTGGAATTTGTTCAGGCATATACAGCCCTTTATCTGCCGGTAGCGAATTAAACACGGCGTCTTTGAAAGAAACAGCTAATGCTTTATTATTTGTACTATAAAATTTCATCTTTTAATACTTATTTTAATGACATCAATTCTGAAAGAGCTAAAAACGCACAAGGTGTTTTTTACAAACAGTCAGAAGTGTTGCACCATGCATCATTCTCACGCACAGTACTGTAAAAATCCTAATTTAACACCCTTGGTCCTTCAATGTTTACTTTTGAAACATATCCAAAGCTCTCGATTTCATTTTCTTTAAGATGGGCTTGAATGCTGTCTGCGATATCTTTTGCAATCTGTTCGTCCCTCGTGATCGCAACGACCGAAGGTCCGGAGCCTGAAATACCGAAACTCAATGCACCTTGCTCTAGTGCGATTTCCTTCATTTCATAAAACTGAGGAATCAAAATTGCCCTTGTTGGTTCAATAAGAATATCCTTCATACTTCTGGCAATCAGATCATAGTCTTCTTTAAACAGAGCGGCAACTAAGCCGGCTATATTTCCCCATTGGGTTACAGCGTCCTTGAGCAAAACTTTATCTTTGATCAACTGCCTTGCGTCACGTGTGGGGACATCGACTTGAGGAAAAACTACTGCTGCTACCAATTCTTTTGGTGAAGGAATTGAAATTACATCCAATGGATCATTTCCCCGAATCAATGTAATACCACCATATAGCGCAGGAGCAACATTATCGGCATGTCCGGTCCCACATGCCAAACGTTCTCCTTCAACACAAAAAGGTAAAAGCTCTTCCTTCGTCAATGGACTGCCTAACATGACATTGATGGCAAAAAGTCCGGCCACGGTACTTGCAGCACTGGACCCCAAGCCCGAACCGATAGGCATATGCTTATGCAATTCGATCTCAACCCCAACTTTTGAAGCTATATTTAATGCTTGCAATAAGTATTGAACACAGGCAGACACGGTGTTCTTGCCTGGATCTAAAGGTAATCTTCCTTCATCTCCTGTAATTTTCTTTATCGTTACACCCGGCTGTTGCTTTCGCCTCATAATTACCTCATCACCAGGACGATCAACTGCGAACCCTAAAATATCAAAACCGCAAATCATATTGGCGACAGTCGCCGGAGCGAATACACGAACTTCTGCCTGCATATCGTCCAGATTGATTACCTTATTTCTTAAATACTCTATATTTAAATTATTGGCCATTGTTCAAATCATTAATTTCCTCAAAATAGTTTCTAGGCTCCAACATTTACCAAATCCGCAAATACTCCAGCTGCAGTTACTTCAGCCCCTGCCCCTGGTCCTTTTACAACCAAAGGACGGTCTTTATAACGTTCTGTAGTAAAGGAAATAATATTATCACTGCCTGACAAAGCATAAAAAGGATGATTTTCATCCACAAATTGGATCGCGATAGAAACTTTTCCATTTTCCAATTTTCCAATATAACGGATTACTTTTTTCTCATTGGTAGCTTTAATTTTCATCGCTTCGAAATAGGCATTTTGTTTTTGTAGCTCCTCATAAAAAGAATCGACTGTATTAGCTTTGAGACAAGCTTCCGGAAGTATGGCTCCCAAATCGACCTCCTCTGCTTCTACTGTATATCCGGCATCCCGTGCTAGAATCAACATTTTGCGCATAAAATCAATTCCCCCCAGATCATCTCTTGGATCTGGCTCAGTATACCCTAGCTCCTGAGCTTCTTTTACAACATCAAAGAAAGACGCATCACCTCTGAAATTATTGAATATGTAAGAGATTGTCCCTGAAAGAATAGCCTCTATTTTCAATATTCTATCTCCGCTCAGCATCAGATCCTTCAGTACTCTCACAATAGGTAGTCCCGCTCCAACATTTGTCTCATAAAAGAAATCCACACCATGTTTATGTGCAGTATCTCGCAGCACTTTATACTGCGCGTATTTTCCTGAGTTTGCAATTTTATTACAGGTAACGATAGAAATATTAGATCTAAAAATATCTTCGTAATAGGTAGCAGGCAGCTTACTTGCCGTATTATCTATAAAAACACAATTCGGTAGATTTAATGCTTTCATTTTCTCAACAAATAGGGCCAGATCGGCTTCAATGCCATTATTTTCAAGTTCAACAGGCCAATTAGCTAAGTTTACGCCTTCTGTATTAAATAACATCTTACGGCTATTTGAAATACCGACAACTTTAATTTCAATATCATTCTTATCCAACAGAAAATTATGCTGATTCTCTAACTGTTTAAACAGTGTTGCACCAATATTACCTGTACCGATGTTAAATACGTGTAATGTCTTTTTCAGTTCAGCAAAGAACGCATCATGCACCGCATTAAGTGCTTTGGCCAGATCTTCTTTACCAATAATTACCGAGATATTATATTCCGATGATCCTTGCGCTATCGCCCGTACATTAATACCATTACGTCCTAATGCGGCAAATAATCGCCCTGACATACCTGGTGTCTTCTTCATATTTTCCCCTACAATAGCCAAAACAGATAAGTCTTCTTCAACAGCAGGGATAACTAGTTTATTGGCTTGAATTTCCAATTCAAACTCCAATTCTATTAATTGGATAGCACGCTTAGCATCGGCAGGATTTACCGCAAAGGTTATACTATGTTCGGAAGAAGATTGAGTAATCAATACGACATTAATCTGTTCTCTTGCTAACAATGTGAATAATCTTCCACTGAAACCAGATTTACCAATCATACCCGAACCGCTTAGATTGATAACAGATATATCTGATATGGATGAAATCCCTTTAATAGGTAATGTCGTTTTTCCACTATCAAACTGAATCAATGTACCAGAAAAATCAGGTTCAAAAGTATTACGGATAACAATAGGTATTTTTTTCAAAAATGCTGGAATCATCGTAGGAGGATAGATCACTTTTGCTCCAAAATAAGAAAGTTCCATCGCCTCTGTATAAGAAAGTACTGGCAAGGAAAAAGCCTTCTTTACGATTCGAGGGTCAGCAGTCAACATCCCATTAACATCTGTCCATATTTCTATAGTCTCAGCATCAAGGATGGACCCAAAAATAGCTGCCGTATAATCCGAACCACCTCTTCCTAATGTAGTAATACGGCCATTTTCATTACTGCCGATGAAACCTGTCACAAACAGAAGCTTGTCACTATGGGTAATATACAATGATTTTACAAGTTGGGTTGTCAAAGGTTCATTCAAATGGGCATTTCCGAAATTAGAATCAGTCTTTACATAATGGGAAGCATCAACAAACAGTGTCTCTGGAATATATTGTTCCATTACTTTTGAAACCATATAGTTAGAACAGCGTTCGCCGTAACTGACAACTAAATCTTTACTTTGATTACTTAATTCTCTCAATGCAAAAATTCCTTGAAGGAGATCTTCAATCTCATTGAAAAATAGTTTAAGCTTTGTGAAAACAGGATTTTGGAATTTAACTGCCAATAATTCTTTTACTACATTAAAATGTTTGTCTTCTAATAATTTAAGCCCCTCCGAAAATGGTTTACCAGCAGCGGCATCTTCTGCCAATTGCGTGAGTAGGTTTGTTACCCCAGACATCGCAGATAACACGACCAAAGGTTTTTCCTTTGCATCATAGGATTTCTTCACAATACTTAAGACTGCCTTAAGGCTCGCTACGGTTCCAACTGAAGTTCCTCCAAATTTTAAAACTTTCATACTGATTTATACTGTTTGTTTAGTTTGATTGTTGCAATAAAAAAGAAGCGCTTTCCCGTTTGAGGAAAGCGCTTCGAAATATTGTGTCTACAATTATATACAATAAAACTACTTCCTCCTAAGTTTTATCCCGGTGGTAATAATAATCGTTGAAATAATCGTAATTGTATTCATGCCTTTTGCTTATGTTTTGTAAATATAGAACAAATATTATCACATTACCAAAGAAAATTAATATTTTTTTTCAGATTAACAAAAACAATCGAAATCCAATAGTATTCTAACATCATGCTTATATTTCTTATTGTAGTCAAAGATCTACTTATTGTAGCGGAACATTGACAAGCAAATTAAATTTCAATAAATCCGCATAGGCGTTAAAAAAGATGTTAAAATTGTTAAAATTTTGTTAAATATCCTGAATAAAATTTGACGCTAAACTGATATTGTATTATATTCGCAACAGTCCTGTCCAAAATAGATGACAGTCCTAAGTTTTTAAAAGTTAAATGTTGTATAAAAAAGCGATTTAATGAAAACAAAGAAATTTATAGCGTCCATGCTATTTATCGGCTTATGTCTAGTGTCGCAGGCACAAACCAACAGAAACTCCAAACCAGAATCAGATCCTGATAACCTAGCCAAAGAATATTTTTCACAAATCATGGGTGTTGCTGTCTCGGCTACCACTAATACGAAGCTTTATCAATTTGTCTACGAATGGTTAGGTACTCCGTATCGTTTGGGGGGAGATTCTAAAAGAGGCATTGATTGTTCTAAATTTTCATACGAATTGTATGACAAAGTCTTTAATACAACACTTGGTATTAACAGCCGTAACCAATATTCACAAGTAAAAACTGTTGAAAAAAACGAATTGAAAGCCGGTGATTTGGTATTCTTCAAAATTAGAAGTAGAAATATTACCCATGTAGGTGTATATATTGGAGACAATAAATTTGCTCATGCTTCGTCAAGCAAGGGAGTTATGATTAGTAACCTAAATGAACCGTATTGGCGACGTTATTATTACAATGGTGGCAGGTTACCAGAAGACAATAAATCGCTTACTGCAGAAATATTAAAAGCAGAAAAAGATAACAAGCTGAACTAATAATCGTTCCTTAACATAAAAAAAGAGTCCAAAGCGTTTAAAAACTTTGGACTCTTTTTTTATACAATTTAATATCCTATTTTTACCCCATAATCATTGGAATACTATTATGCCCTCAAAGAAAACACTCATCTTAAATAAAGAACAGATAAAACAAAAATCCATTCGCATTGCCTATCAAATTTTAGAAGACAATTTTGAAGATGAAACCCTTGTTTTAGTTGGAATTGCGGATCGTGGGTATGTATTTGCTCAGCGCTTACAAGCTATCTTGAAAGAGATTTCAGACAAAGAGATCCTTTTGATTAAAGTTACCATGAAAAAAACAAGCAGGTCGTTAAGTGCCCAAACGGACTTGTCTGTGGACATTGCTAAAAATAAAACAATTATCTTAGTGGATGATGTATTAAACAGTGGCCGCGCCTTGGCGTACGGATTGGGCGTATTTCTCAACATTCCATTAAAGAAAATGCGAACCGCAGTATTAATTGACAGAAGTCATCATAAATTCCCCATATTTAGTGACTATTACGGCACTAAACTTTCCACTATCCTAAAAGAACATGTTACGGTTACTTTAGAAGAATTTGATAACGAAGAAGATGCAGCATGGTTAGTTTAACCATGTTGTTATTTCTTTATAACCTTAAGCCTCATTCCGGGCTTAATCCGACTACCTTTTAGATTATTTGCACTTTTAAGACGACTAACAGACATGCCATTTCTGTCTGCAATTTGAGATAAGGTATCTCCTCTCTTAACCGTATAATAAGCGGTACGCGAGGCCTGCGACTGTGCTCTTCGAGCAGATCGTTCGGTATTATGCGCTAATTTCGCATCCACGAAATCAGTTTCTTTCTTAATAAACAAACTTTGCCCTGGTACGATTTGATTTCCACGTAAATTATTCCATGATCTTAAATCCTGCACAGTAACTTCAAATTTTTCAGCAATGGATGCATAGGTTTCTCCAACTCTAACCTTATATTTGCCATCGATTAAAAGAGCAGCAGGGTTTTCATTCACAGGGGTTGGAGCTGGAGTATTAAGTGCCGCATATAGTTCTTCTACAGGTATTTTTCTATCTACAATTGGTAAGACCAATCGTAATGGCGACTCCTCTGTACCATTTAAAATATTCTTTTTAAAACTAGGATTCAGCACGCGTAGGCTTTCTTTTGAAACCTGCAATGCATCTGCAACCTGGCTCAATGAAATTCGTTTATTAATTTCCAACGCTTGGGTTTTCAGCGATAGTTCCGTGTCTGCCGCATTAATATCATTTTCATCAGCATATGTCATAGCATATGTCATGGCAATGAATTTAGGTATATAGTTTTGCGTCTGCTTAGTTAAATAAGGTGCAATATCCCAAAAAGTCGGTTTTTCTTTTCCAGATCGTTTAATTGCCCGTCCAACAGCTCCCCTACCTCCATTATAGGAAGCAATGGCCAAAAGCCAATCTCCATATAGTCCATAAGCCTCCTTCAATATTTTTGCTATTGTATAGCTTGAGGCTATCGGATCCATCCGCTGATCGGTATAACTGTCTACCACCAAATTATATTCTTTCGCTTCATAGTACATAAGCTGCCATAATCCTGTCGCACCAGCACTTGAAATATCACGTGGATTTAAGGACGATTCCACAACACTTAAATATTTCAGTTCTCTAGGTACGCCGACTTCATCCATAATTCGATCAAAGATTGGGAAGTAGTACTGTCCAAGTCCCATCATACGGCACATATAAGGATTGTAATTTTCGGAAGTATATTTGCTGATTAAGGTTTTTACACCCGAAGAATAATCCAATGGGATTTCTCGTTCAATCGTTTTTAGTTTGCGAACTAACTGTATCTCTTCTTCTGTGATGACAACATCATCTTTTCTACTATTCCCAGAAGACTTTATACTGTCAAGATACTGATAAATCTCCTGTTTTTCTTTTTCAATATTTCCTTGAATGAATTGGTGAGTGGCCTCTCTCATGCCTTCTACAGCGCTTTCTTGAGCCGTGAGCGGCAGCACATAACATACCCCTCCTAGTAATGAAATTAACGTCTGTTTTCCGATCATAAATCTACTGTTAAATCCAGGTCCGATTTTCTTGTAAAAAATCAACAATAACTTAAACGCTTAGAAATGGATTTTAGTATGAATATTCCTATCTTCAATAATAGGGATATGCTTATTAAAACAAAATACGATTTTGTTCATCACAAAATCGTATCTATGTTATATTGGAATAGAATAACTCTTATTTATTGTCTTCTACTTCAGGTTTTTTTTCGGTTGAAGACTCATCTTTTTGACCTTCTTTAAATTCTTTTACCCCTTTGCCCAATCCGCGCATCAATTCAGGAATCTTCTTGCCACCAAATAATAGTAACAATATTACGACAATGATAATTAACTCTTGCCCCCCGATTCCCATGATTAATAATGATGTTGACATAACTATAATTTCTTGTTTTTCAATTCTTTTAAACTAAATCTTTTCTCTCTCTTTACAAATGTAATGATAATTATTAAATATAATAATTATTTCTTACCTAGCCAACCAGGACATCGGGTTCAGGGCAGTTGCTCCTTGGTAAACTGAAAAGTCTACCATCGGCACCCCTGTATCCGAATCGACATCTGCCGTTCCGATTGTTTGTCCAGTACTTACTTTTTGCCCTTTGGAGACACTCACACTACCTAAATTATTATAGACAGTAAAATATTCTCCGTGCTTGATCATGACGATCCGTTGACCATACATCGTTAAAACACTACTCACTTCTCCAGAGAAAACAGCTTTTACTGCAGCTCCACTTGAAGTTTGTATTTTTACTGATTCGTGGTCCCAATTCACATTTCTTCCCACACTTTCTCCGCCAAATCCTTGCATAACTTTTGCATTGGAAACAGGCCAAGGGAGACGTCCACGATTGGACCTAAAGTTATTTGAAAGTCTGATCGCTTCCGGGGTATTACGAAGTACTTCTGAGTCTGATTTTCGCGCAGTATTTGTTTTCGTATTTTTCCCTGATGGTTCAGTTGTCTTCCGATTCCGTGCGGCCGCTGCTTCGGCTGCCCTTCTAGCAGCTTCTGCCCTTCTTCGCTCAGCTTCAATTTCTCTTCTAATAATTTCTTTAATGGCAGCGTTGATCCGACGCTCCTCTTTCTGCTTCTGTGTAATATCCTTTTTCACACCACGTTCAGTGACAATCAACTCATTTAATTGTCCAGAATAAACAGACCGTTGTTGCGCTATTGTTTTCTTTTCGTTTTCTTGCTCTTTCATCAAGGCAACCTGCTTATTGCGATCAGCCTTCAATTGTGCGATCTTTTGCTCAATTTGTTTCTTTGTCTTCTCAATATCGGCCGCCTTTAATTTTCTTGAATCATTAAATTGCTGTAGGTATTTCACACGTCTAAAACCTTGATTAAAATCTTTTGATGCAAAAATAAACATCAACTTGTTATATGCATTTCGGTTCCTAAATGCAAACATGACCATTTTTTCATAGTCACGTTTCATCTTTTCCAACTCTGCTTTTAGCTTATTTACCGAGGCCGTATTTTTATTAATGTGCTTATTGATTACCGCCACTTCAGAGGTAATTGTGCTGATCTTTTGTTCACGTAGATTTATCTGTTTACTTAAAGCTGTTACTTGTTGCTGTGTCAATGATTTTTCTTTGGCTATCTCCTTGACCGTTTTTTGCAATTCAGCGATTTCACGATTAAGTTTCTCCCGTTGCTTCTCAAGCTCTGCGCGAGTTTGAGCCATTGAAACTCCAATCATCAAAATGAATGCTGCTATACCGAGTATCGTCTTTCTAAAGTTCATTTACAGTACTATTTTTTGTGTGTCTGCTATTATCATCTTCTAATGTCCTCTACTTACAATAGCAAATTAAATGCGAAAGTAATAAATCTAACGGAAATAGATCATTTCTCATTGTATTACTTTGTAACGGGATGACACTGAAAAAGGCATATCAACAGGCTCATTAAAGGTCACCTTATTAAAATTAATTTCTGTCTTGATCTGCTGTCTTCCATCCGATATGATCATTTTCAATAACATTGGAAACTCTTGTCCTGAAGCCATGGCATAATTACCGTAGTTGGCTTCTAATAATTGACTTTTTGACAATTGTGCAAGCCGAAACTGATAGGGTCTATTATTATTGTTCAACTTATATAAGAAGTCTAATTCATTCAATTTTCCTTCCAATTGTATTGAATTTGGCTCTTGCTGAAAATTCACACCGTCTATATCTGAGAGTAAATTAACGGAAAGATTGGCCAATAATAGATCTTGCAGGTTAGAAAAAGTAAGGTCAGGACTTGCAAAACGGTACAAATAGTCAAAAGGTTTGATCATATATTCACTTTGAAGCTTGTTCAAGATCTGTACGCTATCAGGCGTAATCAGAACTCTCGCTACTTCAATTCCAAGAGTGGCTGAAATAGAAATCCAAATCTTCTTATCTTTTTCGATCCTTATGTTTGAGCTAACGTCATAGTTGTCCTTACCTAAGTCAAGGCGCATTTTCGCCTTCCCAGAAAAGGTTGAATAATTCAAGTTAGTCAAAAAGAGATTCCGTAAAGTATTTTTCTTTGATGCCCGTGAATTGTCTTTTATTATCAGTTCATTTTCGGATTTAAGATCGGCTCCTTTCAACAATTTCTTTTTGGAACTACAAGAAGAAAGTAGAAATACCAGCATACCAATCCAAGCTATTTTATTCCACATAATCTTTAATCTCAATCTTCTTTTTTAATTTTTGTTTACTTTCCTCCGAATCGGTTCCTTTATCCAAGGCTAAATTCCATTGTTTTACAGCCTCGGTGGTCTTTCCTAATTTTGACAAAATATCGCCATAATGTTCAATCAGCACTGAAGTTTGCGGATTGGTGTTTTTCAAAGCTTTTTGGATCCAAACCAATGCTTCCTCATATTGACCGTTTGCAAATAGGACCCACGCATAAGTATCCTCAAATGTACCATTATTGGGCTGCAACTTGGTGGCCATCGCTGCATACTTGGCGGCTTCATCAAGCCGCTCTTTTCTTAACGACAAATAGTATGCTAAATTGTTCATCGCTGTAACATTTGTACTATCAAGCCGAATCGCTTCCAGATAAGCAGCATCAGAAGCTTTGTACATTTTTAATGTATTATAGATATCTCCCAGGCCACCATAGATATTGGCCTGTAAGAATGGAGATTCATCTTGCGCATTATTCAGTGCTGCTTCCATAAATTTCCGGCTATTCTCCGTATCTTTCTTCATCAGATAAGCCATACTGGTAAAATAGAGTATCGTAGCATTATTTGCCACATAGCGCAATGCTTCTGCACCATGGGCAATTGCTTGATCAAACTCTCCTTTATCCATATCCAAACTCATCAACATACGCCATGCATCAATCTGATAAGGATTCATAGTAACCGCAACAGATAAATTGCTTTGAGCGGCAGTTTTGTCCTCATTCAACCAAAGTACTTGTCCTTTTACCATGTGACTTTCGGCAATACGCGGATGTACTTCCACTAAAATATTAGCCAACGCTAACAGCTGTTCATTCGTATAGGGTGCCTTTGGTCCCAATAAGGTCATTATAATTCGGTTCTTTTCTCCAAAATCAATCTTTTTGGACTCAAATCCTTTCTTTAATGCTTCAAAAGAAAGTTTTAATTTTTTGTCTAACCGATATAGATCTGCCAAATCAAAATAAAGAAAGTCTTCTTGTGTTACCTGTAACCCTTTATTAATATATGCCAGAGCAAGTTTAGTATTTTTGGAAAGGTTATATGCTTGAGCCAATTGACCATACACCTGGGCCAATGTCGTCTCCTGATCCGCCCAAGGTTTCAATAGATCGATTGCTGCCTTATGATCTCCCGCATCATTTAGCAGTACACTGCCCACCATATCTAAGGTATCCGATCGGGGTTCTGTTTCTTTCGTCTTATAAAAATATTTTATGGCATCATCTTTACGACCACCATTAAAGAGCAGCATAATACGTTCCCGTTTTAAGGATGCAGTACGGTTATTGTCAAGATCTATGAGCTTATCTAAATAAATCAAGGCACTATCCACGTTGTTTTTGCTTTTATAAGCATCTACGGCAAAACTTAGGTATTCGGGTTTTACCTGTATATCCAACGCACCCTTTATTGCCTCAATTGCACCATCTTGATTTCTCATTTGGGCAAAGAGAATTGCTTTTGTAAAATAGATATCGTCAGCCTTGGGATAATCGGACAGTATAGCATCCAAGGAATCTATTCCTGGCCCAATTTTCCCTTGCTTCAATATATCTTGTACATTTTTGAGTCGTGTGCCATACGGTCTATCTTTTGTATCTAATGATTGTGCTTGTAAGATATTGACCATGCCTATAAAAAAGCCAACACAACCTAAAAAAATTCTTTTACCTAAAAAATTCAATCTCATCTACTTCCACTAAATAATTAAAAATTCTTCCTGCAATATACTAACTAATGTAACAATATTCATTCGAGGAAGTTGTAAAAATATTGAGATTCCCAAGGTCATATTAAAGACTTCGCTCGTTTTCAGTAAAATAAGTAAAATAGATTTTAAAATGTAGAATAATAGATGTACCTTTGCAGACCCTTGTGATAAGGGGAGATAAATAACATTTTAATAAATTATTTAAACAAAAGCAAGTGAATACGTTAAGTTACAAAACTGTCTCTGCCAACAAGAACACCGTTAACAAAGAGTGGATTGTTGTTGACGCTGAAGGAGAGATTTTGGGGCGCTTGGCAAGCAATATTGCGAAGGTTATTCGTGGTAAGCACAAGCCGACATTCACCCCACACGTAGACTGTGGAGATAACGTGATTGTTATCAATGCAGACAAAATTAAATTGACAGGAAACAAATTAGGCGACAAAGTTTACGTACGCTACACTGGATACCCAGGTGGTCAACGTTTCGTTTCCCCTAAAGAGTTAATGGCTAAATTTCCTGAGCGCATTATTGAAAAAGCTGTTCGTGGTATGCTTCCTAAAAACCGTTTAGGTCGTCAATTATTTAAAAACCTTTACGTTTATGCTGGTACTGAGCACAAACATGAAGCACAAAATCCAAAACCAGTTAAATTTTAAGGAGAATCGACATGTCAACAACTAACACTTCAGGAAGAAGAAAAACTGCTGTTGCCCGCATTTACTTAACTGCTGGTAGCGGAAACATTATCATAAACGGTAAAGACTACAAAGAGTATTTCCCAACATTACCTTTGCAATATATCGCTACACAATCGTTGAACGTAGCTGGTGAATTAGCAAACTTTGATGTAAAAGTAAACGTTAACGGAGGTGGTGTTAAAGGTCAAGCAGAAGCTGTTCGCCTAGCGATCGCAAAAGCTTTGGTTGAGCTTAACCCAGAAGTTAAACCTGCATTACGCGCTAAAGGTTTAGTAACACGTGATGACCGTATGGTTGAGCGTAAGAAACCAGGACGTCGTAAAGCTCGTAGAAGATTCCAATTCAGTAAACGTTAATCAAAGGAGGATCAAAAAATGGCAAGAACTACTTATCAAGATTTATTGGATGCAGGTGTGCACTTTGGTCACCTTACACGTAAATGGGATCCGAAAATGGCTAAGTACATTTTCATGGAGCGCAACGGTATCCACATCATTGACTTGAACAAAACTCTTACGAAATTAGAAGAAGCTGCTTCAGCTATCAAACAAATCGTAAAATCAGGTCGTAAAGTTTTATTCGTAGCTACGAAAAAACAAGCAAAAGAGATCATCGCACAACAAGCGAAAGAGGTTAACATGCCTTTCGTTACTGAGCGTTGGTTAGGTGGTATGCTTACTAACTTCGCTACAGTTCGTAAGTCTATCAAAAAAATGTCTAACATTGACAAAATGCAAAAAGACGGTACGTATGATGTATTGTCTAAAAAAGAGAAGTTGATGATTCAACGTGAACGTATCAAATTAGAAAACCTTTTAGGAGGTATCGCTGATCTGAACCGTTTGCCAGCTGCTTTATTCATCATTGATGTTAAAAAAGAACACATCGCTGTTTCTGAAGCAATGAAATTGAACATCCCTACTTTCGCAATGGTAGATACAAACTCTGATCCTTCAAACATTGACTTCCCAATTCCTGCAAACGATGATGCTAGTAAATCAATTAGCTTAATCGCAAGCATCATTGGTAAGGCGATCCAAGAAGGTTTGGACGAGCGCAAACGCGACAAAGAAGAAGAAGCTGAAAAAGATGCTGCTGCTGCCAAAGCAAAAGCTGACAATGGTGAAGCTTCAGAAGCTAAACGTCCTCGTAAAGCGAAAGACGGAGAATAATATTTTTATTCCAAACCGGATAGCGTAGCGTTAGTTTCTGGAAAAGTATACTTTTCTTGAACTAAGCTATCTGTCCGGTTTTTTTGGTTTAACTACAGCCGATTATCAAGGAATGTTAAACTTCATATTAGCTTAACATGTTTTAAGTTAATATTGTACAAAATTTTCAGTAGTAAACAATAATAAAAAGAAATAAACATGTCAGTACAAATTTCTGCATCAGATGTAAACAAATTGCGTCAACAAACTGGCGCTGGTATGATGGATTGTAAAAAAGCTTTGGTTGAATCTAATGGCGACTTTGAAGCTGCTGTGGATTACTTGCGCAAAAAAGGTGCAAAAGTAGCTGCTAGCCGTCAGGATCGCGACTCTAACGAAGGTGTTATCATCGCTAAAGCAACTGCTGATGGTAAATCAGGTATCGTAGTTGAAGTAAACTGTGAAACTGACTTCGTAGCGAAAAACTCAGATTTCGTAGCTTTCGCGGAAAAAATAGCAGACTTAGCATTGAACAACAAACCAGCTTCTTTAGAAGAATTAAAAGGTTTGGAACTTGATGGCAAGAAAATCGCTGATGCTTTGATCGAACAAACTGGTGTAATCGGTGAGAAAATTGATGTTTCTAAATACGAAACTATCACTGCAGAGAAAGTAATCGCTTACATCCATGGTAACTACCGTTTAGGTGTATTGGTTGGTCTTTCTGCTGACGCAACTGGCGCTGAAGAAGCGGGTAAAGATGTCGCTATGCAAATCGCGGCTATGAATCCTATCGCAATCGATAAAGATGGTGTTGATCAAAACACGATTGATCGTGAAATCGCTATCGCGAAAGAGCAAATCATTGCAGAAGGTAAACCAGCAGAGATGGCTGAGAAAATCGCTCAAGGTAAATTGAACAAATTCTTCAAAGATACGACTCTTTTGAACCAAGAATTTGTAAAAGATTCTTCTAAAAATATCGCTCAATTCTTAGATTCAGTTTCTAAAGGTTTGACAGTAACTGCTTTCAAACGTGTGCAATTAGGCGCATAAACATATTTTCTTTCTAGCGATAGCTTGAAAGAATAAAAAAGGGGTGCTATTCTGAATAGTACCCTTTTTTTTCAATCACATTATTTCCAGAATTGAGGCATTTCATTTCTACAATCTTTCTGTCCTCTCTCTTTCTACTTTTCCAACCTTTCTTTTATTTTCTTTCAAATTTGCGTAACTTAATCATATATAAACCAAATGACATATGGGCATGCTAAAGGAAGATGCATTAAAAGGCAAACGTATTTTAATTACAGGCGGAGGAACAGGTCTCGGAAAAGCAATGACTGATTATTTTCTTGAACTAGGTGCCGCTTGTTTAATTACAAGCCGAAAAGATGAAATAATCCAAGCGACAGCAAAAGAATTATCTTCAAAACATCGAGGCAATTGTTTGGCCATTGCTGGTGATGTGCGCAATTATGAAGATGTGGAACGTGTTGTAAGCTATGGTTATGAGCATTTAGGTGGAATAGACATCTTGATCAATAATGCAGCTGGTAATTTCATTTCTCCCACAGAGCGGTTGAGTCATCGCGCTTTTGAATCTGTCATAGGTATTGTACTCCAAGGCAGTATTAACTACACTTTAGCTTTAGGCAAACGTTGGATCGAAGCAAATGAACAAGGAAAAACAGTCCTCAGTATCGTAACAACTTATGCATGGACAGGCTCAGGCTATGTGGTCCCCTCTGCAACCGCCAAAGCTGGCGTACTCGCAATGACTAGGTCCCTGGCAGTTGAATGGGGAAAAAAAGGAATACGCCTTAATGCAATCGCCCCAGGCCCCTTCCACACTTCAGGGGCGATGGACAGATTACTTCCGGGAGAATTAGCACAACTTTTGTCACCCACCAAACGAATACCTTTGGGACGTCTGGGCAAATTGGAAGAATTAGCAAATCTCTCTGCTTATCTTATATCGGATTATTCCAGCTATGTCAATGGTGAAGTCATTACAATTGACGGGGGAGAATGGTTAAAGGGTGCAGGAGAATTCAATGGCTTGGATATCATTCCGGATGAACAATGGAATGAGATTGAAAAATTGACCAGAAAAGCAAAAAGCACTTAATTTCGAACCTTTAAGTCCAACCCTGATTTCCATAAATAAGTATAAATGGCGATCTTTATCATACCACCAACTGAATGTTGTAGATTAAAATAATTGAAAGAAATATACACAATGAACATATCCTTTGTCTCTGAAAAAATGAAACATAAACAAAAAATCAATCCACACGATCTTGGTTTTGATTTCGCATTAGTCTATATTTCAGAAGGCACCCTGATTTCGAAGAATAACGGTACAAAATTCGAAAAAGAGAACCTACTATTTCTCAATAAAAATTCAGATATATTTGAAGTCAAAAAGAATTCATTTGTGTATATTTTGTATATTTCTGATAACTACTTTAAAGACCTTCACCATGTGCAACAAAATTTCAGGTTATCCTACAGTCCTCAGGAGATATTCAATTCCCAAACGCTATTAAATAAAAGCCTATCCTTAAAAAAAGAAAACAGAAAACTGATAGAGAAGAACTTTCAAATTATTCAGCAATATATAGGATGGAAAAACTCCACAGACTCTATATTTGTATTCCATCAAGTCATGGCATTATTTGCATTGATAGAAAATATATTAAAGGATTTAGAACTTCCTATAAAGGAATCATATGAGATTTCAACAGAAATTGATAATTATATTCAGCACAATATTTATTTTCCGAATAAGCTCCAAATTAAATGCATAGCTGATCAATTTCAGATTTCAGCCAATTATTTTGGAGCATTTTTTAAGAAAAGATATTTAAAAAGCTACAAAACATATATCGATGATATCCGTATTGATCTTATTGAAGAAAGATTACAATCGGAACGTTATACAATGAAACAGATTGTTGATGAACTAGGTTTTAATGACGAAAGCCATCTCACCAATTTCTACAAGAAAAAAAAGAATATGACTCCAAGTTCCTACAAAAAATCAAAAAATAGTGCTTGATCAATCATCAAACTGAATTATCCCACTCAAATCATTATTTAAAGAACGTTGTATGGCTTCATCTAAAATAATGATGCTCTGTCCCTGAAACATGTTTTTCGTCTTGCTTTCAATCAATATATCTTCCATATCCAAGGATGTCAATTTCATCGGGAAGTAGATGGGAGTTTCATCTTCCACACGCCCCCCAGTCAATAGAATATTGTATCCTTCGAGACGCAAGTTCTGTAAAACCTGATAATTTAAGCGCTTGAAAATCATGATGACAATTTATCAATAGAACAAAGATGCCCCACACTTTGTTTTTATTCGTCGAAAGGAATTTACACCTGTTATTTCGATACATTCAATTGCATGATCTACTACGGTATCAATAGTATCCCCACTCCTATGCAAAAGAATATTTAAAACTTTTTTATGGTACATCTGTTTTATTTATGAAGACAAATTGCTGCAAATATGGCAAAGAAAGAACTCAAAACGAAAAAGGGAAAAATCGAAGAAGATTATCCCGATATGGACCAAGATCTGACTTTTAATGAAGAGCTTGATAGCTATGAGATGGACGTCGATGATGCAGATCCCGACTATGACCACCCTGCTGATTATGATACAATTTCTGAAGGTGCCATTGATGATGATTCAACATATGACGATTCAAATCCTTTTGTCGGGGATGAATATGCTGACCGAGAAGAATTAGAAGAAGAAGGATTAGAGGACGCACATATGCGAATAGAAACATTTAAGCATGAGCGTTTGTCTCCATTAGACAAAAAATTAGCTGAAAATGAAGAAGATCTAAGGGATGATCTTGATGAAGAGGGATATCCAAAGAACAACAGATAGTTTTCCAACAGAAGTAGTAAAACAAAAGAGAGCTTAGGCTCTTTTTTTATGAGCTATCATAGCATAAATGAGAAAAATCATGCACAATAAGCCCTGTATGATCCAGCTTCAGGAACTATAACTCCATATTTTTATGTAAGTTTACCTTTGAAGATTAGAATCATATGGAAAGTAAAGTACCTCTCATTCATATAATTGACCTCAAAAAATCGTACGGGTCAAAAGAAATTCTAAAGGGAATTAACCTGGATATATTTCCCGGGCAAGTGATTGGATATATTGGACCAAATGGGGCCGGCAAATCCACGACGGTAAAGATACTAACCGGGTTAATTGAAGATTTTACAGGTCATGTTGAAATTAATGGCATCAATATACAAGAAGATTCGCTTTCAATAAAAGCCCAGCTTGGCTATGTGCCTGAAAATGCCGAATTATATGATGTATTGACGCCAAGGGAGTACCTCGATTTTGTAGGTAAACTTTATGGCATGGAAGACCTAATCATCCAGGACCGTTCCACAAAATTATTGACTGCATTCGGACTTGAAGACAGTATGGACAATAGAATGGATACCTTCTCAAAAGGCATGCGTCAGAAAGTGCTGCTCATATCAGGTATCATCCATAATCCGCAGATCATTATTCTTGATGAACCTCTTTCAGGATTAGATGCAAATGCCGTAATTTTTGTTAAGGAACTTATCTCTCTCCTCGCCAAAGAAGGTAAAACTATTTTTTATTGTTCTCATATGATGGATGTTGTTGAGAAGGTTTCAGATAGAATTCTATTAATAAATCAAGGCAGCATCATAGCTGATGGCACAATTGAATCCTTGAAGACTGATCCAGATGAAACCTTGGAACAAATATTCGCGAAATTAACCAATACCAACATTGATACATTAAAAGCATCTCATATTATTACTGCAATTCAATAAGATGGAAAAATTCATTGTGAAATTTGTTCTTTTGTTTCGTGGACTCTGGGAAAACTTAGGTGTTAATTTTGATCAATTCAAAATTATTTTAAACACCAAGGTTATCTTAGAAAACAGAAAACCCATAAGTTTCAAAAAGAGAAATAGTGGCAAGTCCTCTGCATCCGCATCCATATTGCAATTTATATTGTACTTGATTTTTGGTTTAATGTTCATGGCCATTCTTGTGATGGTTCCTGACAAATACCTAGCTGTATCGATCCTGTTACTATGCTTTACAAGTATGCTCAGCATTACCCTGATATCTGATCTTTCCCCCATCCTTTTAGATACAAGAGACCAATATATTATTCTGCCAAGACCGGTCAATGATCGAACAATGGCCATTTCAAGAATAGCATTTATTGCCATCAAACTTTGTAACCAAGTCATTGCCCTTTCACTTCCTGTATTTATCTATGTGTTATTGGACTGGGGGCTGGCTGCGGCCTTTTTGTTAGGTGTACAACTTCTCTTAGGTGCCCTAATATCTTTGGTTTTCATAAATGGTTTTTATCTTATTAGTATTAAATATCTCCCCATCAAAAAGTTTAAAGATCTCATTTCCTATATACAAATTGTCCTTTCATTAATACTATTTTTATCCTACTATATTGGTCCAAATCTGATTCAAACAATTGTTGAATCTCAGTTAACAATGGGCCAGCTCAAATTTCTCTGGATCTTTCCAAGTACATGGATTGCTTCCTTTCAACCTTTATTGGTTGGCAATTTCAGCTTTCACGTTATCATCTTATCCTTGCTAGGAATTATGGTTCCCTTATCTGGCATATATGCATGCACGCAATTATTTTCTCGTGGTTTTACTGCGAAAGTTGCGGCCCTTTCGAATGCGGATATTCCTCAAACAGAGACTACGGCTTATCGTGCCAGAAAAAACAAGACTAGAGTGCCACTATATCAGGTAATACGTCCTAAAGTGTGCTCCACCCCTCTTGAAGAAGCCGGGTTTGGGATCACTTGGCTCATCAGTTCACAAACAAGAGAATTCAAACAGCAGCTCTACCCTTCGTTGGCGTATCTACCCATCTATTTTATTTTTCTGTTTCTACGGACAGGCGAAGGTCTCTCCATGGCAGAAAAATTAGTCAAGCTAAGAGAGTCTGGCTTATATATCATCATGTTTTATCTCTCCCTGTTAACGATACTTACAGTATTCCAGCTTATCACGCAAAGTAATAAGTATAAAGCCGCGTGGATTTATTATGTTACCCCAATACAGCAACCTGGACAATTCATGACTGGCGTGCTTAAAGCATGTCTTATTAAATATGTATTACCGTTCCATATTTTATTTCTCTGTGTTTGTATACCTTTATTTGGAATCGCAGCGGTCAATGACCTGTTACTCTCCGCAGCAATTGGAGGAATCGAAAGTATACTGATCATGCTCTTTCTTGTAAAAAATTATCCTTTTTCAAAAGCAAGCCACCCAAGTTCCAAAGCGATCATAAACTTATTGATTTTGGGTCTATTAGGACTCATCGGCTTCTTGCATAAAATCATCTTCCAACATGAGCTATTGATCTGGGTATTAGCAGGTATCGGCTGGTTAATATTTTTTATGATGTTACGATATCTACAAAAAGAGGAATGGAAAAGCTTAGCTTATGACGATAATTGAGAAGTGATATAGCTTTCACTCAATAGTTTATTTCTGAGCATGACTAAAAACTATTAGGCTCTTCGCTGGGAAGATGAATATTGTTCGGAACACACTTTAGTCAGCCAAAAGGACAAAAAAAAGCTCCAAATATCTGGAGCTATCTAGTAGCGGGGAGCAGGATCGAACTGCCGACCTCAGGGTTATGAATCCTGCGCTCTAACCATCTGAGCTACCCCGCCGTTTCGGTATGCAAATATACCACTTCACCTGTCAATTCAAAAGATTTTTTTATTTTTTTTGCCAACTAACCACGATTAAAAGCAAGTTTTCCGCACAACGAACTCATTTTTAGCCAAGTAAAATAAGCATTAGAACAGCAAAAGAAAAAGGAATGAGCCTCACAAAAATCGAAAATAAAATATTTGTCAAAAACCCTCCAACTTTTCACAAAAAAACTTGCAATAACAAAATAAATATGTATTATTACAAATAATAAGTTGTTGTAATAAAAAGCAATTTGGGAAGAGATATGTAGCGGGGAGCAGAATCGAACTGCCGACCTTTGGGTTATGAATCCAACGCTCTAACCATCTGAGCTACCCCGCCATTTTGGGAACGCAAATATAGCTTATTTTTATTTTAAACGAACTAAAATTAAAAAAAACATTTATATGGCAGATAAAATAAAATTCCAACTAGAATATATCATCAACTCTTCGCCTAGAATTTTATTTCCGTATTTGCAAGAACCAAACGAATTGGCACAATGGTTTGCAGATGATGTAAACTTTAAAGACTCCGTTTATACCTTCATTTGGGACGATGAACCCCATCGTGCGAAAATTGTAGCGTCGAAAGAAAACAAATCAGTACGTTTTAAGTGGCTTGACGATGATCCATATTACTTCGACATGGAGATTGATCAAGATGAACTGACGAATGACGTTGCACTTAAAATCACTGATTATGCAAAAGAAGAAGATCTGGAAAATAGAAAAATGATCTGGAAAAATTCAATAGTCTATCTTCAGAGTGTTATAGGTGCATAAAAAAGCCTATCTTTGCACTATATTTCACTCGAAGAGCTCTTCTGGGACTCTTCGAGTAAAGGTGCTTTAATGTAAAAGCATCAGTATGCTTAGCGTCACGGATGAAAAAGGTTCATTTACTTATTCTTCAAGCTTTCATCAAACCATTTATTGTCACATTTTTTATTGTGATGTTTGTGCTGTTGATGCTTTTTCTTTTTAAATATATTGATGATTTAATTGGAAAAGGATTTGAATGGTATACCATTATGGAATTAATTGGTTACCAATGTGTCGTTCAGATCCAAATGGCAATGCCTCTATCCATGCTGCTATCTTCCATCATGACTTTTGGAAATTTAGGCGAGAGTTACGAGCTTGTTGCTATAAAAGCTGCGGGAGTATCGTTACGCAAAGCCATGACCCCTTTGTTTATTCTTGTTGCCATATTTGCCACAAGCTCCTTCCTTTTTTCCGATTACATCCTTCCCGTCGTCAACTTAAAAATGGGGACACTATTGACAGATGTACGCAACAAAAAAGCGGATTTTCTAATCAAGCCAGGTATTTTTAATAATACAATTCCAGGATATTCCATCCGTGCCAGGGGAAAAAACAAGGAAGGAACCGTTCTCTATGACCTAATGATTTATGACCATCGTGGAGGAAATACAGCCAACAATGTGCTCATGGCCAAAGAAGGATATATTTACAACTCTCCAGACAATAGTTATATGATCCTCAAATTAAAGGATGGTATACGCTATGAAGAATCTAGAACAAAAAATTCCAAAACATACGATCCACGCCAACAATTTACAAGATTTAAATTTAAGGAAACGGAACAGAAATTTGATATGGGTAGTTTTCAGCAGGGCAAAACGGATGAAAACCTCTTCAAGAGTCATCATGCTATGTTAAATCTCAAACAGCTGGACATGTACATTGACTCGAACCATATTAAAATAGATAGCATGGGCAGGGCAATGACTAGAACTTTGGATAGCCGATATAACATCTATTCTAAATATTTTAGTTTAAATCAGCCCGATCAACCCAAGATAAAGCCAGCAAAGGTCAAACCTTTTAAGAATCTGCTCACTGATCTTGTCCACCCTGAACAACGATCTCAGATCACGATGAATGCGTTGAACCAACTTAGCTACTTAAAAGAAGATTTGAATAGCCGTACCCTTGAGTTTAAGGATTATAAGACCAAGGATATTCGGTATAGAATTGAATGGCATCGTAAATTTACCCTTGCAGTTTCCTGCCTTTTACTTTTTGCTATTGGAGCTCCGCTCGGTGCCATTATCAGAAAAGGAGGACTTGGACTTCCTGTCGTCATGGCGATCATTTTCTTTTTGATCTATCATATTATCTCGACAGTTGCTGAAAAAACGGCCAAAGATGGTGCTATATCTTCTGCCATTGGTATGTGGATGGCCATTATTGTCCTAACTCCTTTGGCAGCATTTTTAACCTATAAGTCTACCACAGACTCTGCTTTATTTGATATTGACCAGTATAAATTAAAAGCCGAAGCGGCGTGGAAGTGGTTGAAGGAAAAATTTGGCAAGAAGAATAAATTAAAAGAATCACATTAGATTGTGACAGCCTTATTATAAATAAAAGTAGATTCTACACTAACTTTGCATCAATTACTATATAACAATAAATGGAGTTCAAATTAAACACGATCGAAGAAGCGATCGCTGATATACAAGCAGGAAAAGTAGTTATCGTCGTAGACGATGAAGATCGCGAAAATGAAGGTGATTTTGTCACTGCTGCCCGGAATGCGACACCTGAAATCATCAACTTTATGGCAACGCATGGCCGCGGCTTAGTCTGTGCACCGATCACAAAAGAAAGAGCTGATGCCTTACATCTCGATCTTATGGTTGGTCAAAATACAGCGGTTTATGAGACCAACTTCACCGTTTCCATAGATTTGCAGGGTTACGGTTGTACAACTGGAATTTCTGCTTCTGACCGTTCGAAGACCATCAAAGCTATGATCGACCCTAATATTCACTACGAAGAATTGGGTAGACCAGGACATATCTTTCCATTGATTGCTAAAGATGGTGGTGTATTGCGTCGTACAGGACATACCGAAGCAACTGTTGACCTTGCTCGTTTGGCAGGTTTTGAACCAGCAGGTGTATTGGTCGAAATCTTAAAAGAAGACGGTGAAATGGCAAGACTACCAGAATTAATGGAAGTAGCCAAAAAATTTGATTTAAAAATCATCAGTATTGAGGATCTTATTGAATACCGCTTAAAACACGATTCATTGATCAATGAGGAAGTAACAGTCAATATGCCAACACAATACGGCGATTTTCAGATGAAAGCTTTTACACAAAAAGATACAGGCGAACAACACCTTGCACTTTATAAAGGAGAATGGAACGAAGATGAGCCTATTCTTGTCCGTGTACATAGTTCTTGTGTGACCGGCGATATTTTTGGTTCATGCCGCTGTGACTGCGGTCCTCAGCTCCATAAAGCAATGGAAATGATCCAGCAAGAAGGAAAAGGTGTGGTCGTATACATGAATCAAGAAGGTCGTGGAATTGGTCTTATCAATAAATTACATGCCTACAAACTGCAAGAAAATGGGATAGATACTGTCGATGCAAATGTTCAGCTGGGTTTTAAAGCAGACCTAAGAGACTACGGTGTGGGGGCTCAAATTCTTAGAAATCTTGGCGTCACAAAAATGCGTCTGATGTCAAATAATCCTACAAAACGTGCTGGCCTTGTTGGTTATGGCTTAGAAATCGTAGAGAACGTTCCAATTGAAATAACAGCGAATCCCTATAATGAGGAATACCTGAAAACAAAAAGAGATCGTATGGGCCATACCATCATGAAAAACTTATAATGAATATCTAAGTGAATAAAAAAGGGGTTTTCTAATGGAAACCCCTTTTTTATGAAGTAAATTAGGAAATGAAATGAAAACAAATGGTACAGGTATCAATCATATTGTGATGTTAACATGGCAGTTCTTTTAATAAATAGAGGTAACTTTATTTTATGGATATCCAAGGGAAACATATCATTCTTTTTGACGATGCTTGCCTAGTCTGTAATCGTTTCGTTCAGATCTTATTAAAAATAGATCGTAAAAACAGATTCCTTTTTGGCTCTTTACACGCTGATATTGCAAAAAATAGATTCCATGACCTTCCCAACAACATTGATTCCATTGTATACCTGTCCCCCACTGGATTTTCTATCAAGAGTGATGCTATTCTGAATATTTGTAAACAATTGGGTTTTCCTTATTCAATTTTATCGTATTCGAAGATCCTACCCTTAAAATACCGGGATATTCTTTATGATTATTTTGCTAAAAATCGTTATAAATGGTTTGGAAAGAATAATTACTGCACTATTCTGAATGAAAAGCAACAAAAGAAATTCATCTGACACTCTCTTTTAGAATACGCTTCGATAAAACAATAAGTAATTCCGCATGGTTATAAAAGTAACTGTCCATCGGAAATCATAAGGTCTCATTCCCCCATAATTCGAATAAAATGAAAAATACGCTATTAATTGACAAAGCCTATATAAATGGGAAATTTGTAACAGCAAAAAATACTTTTGATGTCATCAATCCCGCCACTGGAAAAATTATAGCTTCAGTACCTGATTTGAAAGTAGCTGATTGTATCAAAGCAATACAAGCTGCTGATAAGGCTTGGAAAACTTGGAAAAATACCACGGTACTAGAACGTTCCAATATCGTTCGGGCATGGTATAACCTTATTCAACAACACAAGGATTCATTGGCTGAAATCATGACGCTTGAGAGTGGGAAACCACTTGGTGAATCGAAGGTTGAGGTTGAATATGGGGGATCTTTCGTTGAATGGTTTGCTGAAGAAGGAAAAAGGGCGTATGGAGAAACCATACCTTCTCAGAAAGATGGTTCCCGTATGTTAACAATTCAGCAGGGTATTGGGGTTGTAGCAGCGATCACACCTTGGAACTTCCCATTAGCAATGATTACAAGAAAAGTTGCCCCGGCGTTAGTTGCTGGATGTACCGTTGTTCTCAAGCCAGCTTCACAAACTCCCTTTTCAGCAATTGCTTTGGCTAAACTGGCCGAAGAAGCGGGAGTACCAAAAGGCGTCTTCAATGTAATTACTGGACGGGATAGTGCTGGAATAGGAAGAGAACTTGCTACAAACGATCTCGTTAGAAAACTTTCTTTCACCGGATCTACTGAAGTCGGAAAAACACTTATTGAACAATCTGCCTCAAATATCAAAAAGGTTTCAATGGAACTGGGTGGTAATGCGCCTTTTCTCGTTTTCAATGACGCCGATATTGATGCTGCAGTGAACGGAGCTATTGCAGGTAAATTCAGAAATTCAGGACAAACTTGTGTTTCAATCAACCGTTTCCTAGTACAGGAAGATATCTATGATAAATTTTCATTGAAGCTTACCGAAGCCGTTAGTAAATTAAAGGTCGGTAATGGCCTTGAGAAGGGTGTTCAAGTGGGGCCATTGATTAATGAAAAAGGCTTGGAGAAAGTAAAGCATCATGTGCAAGATGCACTAAACCATGGGGCAGAACTGGCCACTGGAGGAAACGTCATCAAAGGCTTATTTTTTCAGCCAACCGTATTGACAAATTTACCCAAAGAAGCACTGATATTTCATGAAGAGACATTTGGGCCCATCTGTGCGCTCTTCAGTTTCAAAACCGAAGAAGAAGGAATCACCATGGCCAATAATACTGAGTTTGGTCTTGCTTCATATTTTTATAGTGCCAATATTAACCGTTGTTTCCGTGTTGCAGAACAGCTGGAGGCAGGTATGGTCGGTGTCAATACCGGTTTAATATCAAATGCCGCAGCACCGTTCGGCGGAGTAAAACAATCAGGCATTGGTCGTGAAGGGTCCAAACATGGACTCGACGAGTATATGGAACTGAAGTATATCTGTTTTGGTGGTGAATAATATAATTAAGAAACCTTCCTAGTTTTCATAGCTATTCAATAAGCACTTAGAGGACAAGACAAATATACCGAGGGTAGAACTGATGCGCCCTGATCCATATTATCGCACGACATCGGTTCTACCCCTTCAAACAAATCTATTGTCCATTTTTTCTAATAAATTCGGCCAGTTTCTCCCGTGTTGAACTAAAAGACAATGCATCGCTAACCTTTCCGTAATTCTGCTTGTCCACACAAGTAGGATAAGCATATTGAGCAAATGCCAATTTATTATCATCCCGTATGAATAATTCCATTAAATCAACTATTTCGGAAGCATTCAATTGCATGCTTTTCAATTCTTGGGAAGCAATAAGAAGTCGATCCTGGTCATTTTCTTTTTGGTTCAACAGATCGTTCAATCGATTAGAATCATTTTTACCCGGATAATTGGCAATAGTATGATCGTTTTGTTCCCGCTGGTCATACGTCACATTATCTTGATCGTATTCACGATATGTCTCATCGTTGTCGGTCGGCCCATATGGGTCACTGTTAGGCTGTTCTTGATCGTATTCATCACGATAACCATCATGATATTGGTCTATTGGATTCATGGACTCCAAGATAATTCCCTTTGCTCCACGTTGATTGCTCACTGAGAATACTACATGCATATATTGTCCATTTCGATTGACAAGCTGAACCCCGCTCCCTTGCAAGGTTCTTCGCTGCCTATCAGCAAATACAATACGCAGATTATAGTGCGGATTTCTCATATTGGGCACCCGAATATCCCTCGATGCCCTATTATTATACAAAACATTGTTGATATAAAGAAAGAAAGGAACATCTGCTGAGTAAATGTTTAATGTTCCACCGTACGGTCTATGGCGTTGCGCAATTGCTCCAGTCGCTATAATGAGCAGTACAAAAATAGTCAGAAATCTCTTATACATCATCCTTTTTATGTTTACAATTATTCGACTATCGTTGATAAAAAAGGATTAAGGAAATTAAGAATTTAACATTTTATGATGCTTTCTTATTCCTGAATTTTTTATAAAGTTTTACAGCCATCATCAAAGAAACAGCCAATATCAATAGACCTAAAACTCCAAATATCCAGTTTAATGCAGACTTTAGCACAACTGTAAAAACAATGGCAAATAACAAAACAGTTGCTAATTCATTCCAGAGACGAAGTTTTGTTGAAGACCATTTGGAAGATTCATCTTTGAGCTGGAACATAATCCGTTGACAAGAAAAATGGTAAAGCATCAGCCCCAGTACAAATGTTAATTTGACATGCATCCACCCCATAGTCAGTAACCCAGGATTAATATATAGCATAATCAAAGCCGCTATAATGGTTAGATACATTGCCGGGGTTGTGATAATCCACCACAATTTACTTTCCATCACTATAAATTGTTTATGCAAAACTCCATACTCCCCCTCAGATTTGGATTTAGCCTCCGTATGATAAATGAATAACCGAACAATATAAAATAATCCAGCCATCCAGCAAACCACAAAGATAATATGAACTGCCTTCGCATATAAATAGACCATAAATACAAAAGTAAGAAAAAGTTAAGGCCAATCCATACATTTAATACGAATTGACATACCGACTATATTTATCACTTCCATTGAGCATAACAAAGATATGCCTATGTTTTCTGATGATATATTTACCCTACCGAAAGTAATTAATATGAATATGCTTCCTTCAACCATGTCCTTCTGCATCAAGAACTTGAAGACGATTGGATGTCTCCGTTATATTTGTAAAACTATTGATGTCTACCAGGATTTTTCCGGCTTTACCCGCCTTTGTTGTTACAATCACAACTCCATTGGCCGCAACAGATCCATATATTGCGGCGGCAGCACCATCTTTCAGAACTTCCATACTTTCAATATCATTGGGATTCACATTACTGATCGTACCTGGAAAACCATCAATGATATATAAAGGCTCATTGCTACCAAAGGTATTCACACCCCTGATTTTCACCTGTACGCCAGCACCGGCAATACCGCTATTTTTCTGAACGTTGACACCCGCCGCTACCCCCTGCAATGCTTCTGCAGGATTAGTTGTTGCCCGTTTTGCCATATCTTTAGTATTAATACTCGCAATAGCACCGGTTACATCTGATTTTTTCAGGGTTCCATAGCCAATAACAACGACTTCTTCAAGTTCCTTATTCCCACCATCGAGGGTAATATTGACATCTTTCCCAATCTGTACATTAACCTCTTGACGCTGATACCCTACATAACTGACCTGAAGAATATCCTTTGTATAGATCTCCAGTGAAAATCTTCCGGATGCATCAGTTGCAACTGTTTTTCCAGTTCCCGAAGCATGAATGCTTACCCCGGCCAATGGCTCCCCTTTTTCATTCACGACACCTCCCTTTACCAATCCTGTTTGTTGCTTGTTCAACACTTTACGTTTTAACAAAATCCTTTTGCCGGAAATGTCATAGGTAATTGAGCTTCGCTGCAGAGCATCCTTCAACAGCGCTTCTAAACTCACTGCTTGTACATCGTATGAAAGAGGTGTTTTGAGATCAACATCCGAATTGCTGAACATAAACGAATAGCCATATTTCTTTTCGACAATTTCAATCAGGGATTTAAGGTCTGAAGACGCCCTTTTCTCTGACAGCAATTGCTGCGCGCTTACAGCAAAAAAAGTCTGGCTGAGGAGCCAAAGACTCATCAGAATAGGTTTCTTTTTCATAATTTATGGTATATTTATTTTAAGTAGTTTACATCAGTTATATATTTTTTGGTCATAGACTTTGGCTATCAATAGGTCGTTATTTAACTTTTGCCAATCACTTTTTTGAAACAATATCTACAGATTTTCCTTTTATAGTATATTGGATAGGCGTAATGACATTCATCAACTCTAAAATCTCACGTAAATTTTCAGTCTTTACCTTAAAAGTGTAATGCTTTTGGGTTTCGATACCTTCCCAATTTATATTGACACCGTACCAACGTTCCAGTTTCCTTAAAACCACATCTAATGGCTCGTTATCAAAAACGAGTTCTTCAGATGTCCATGCGCTATATTGTAACGCATCCATTTTATTGATCTGGCTATATTTGCCACTCCGCTTATCCAGCTGAATATATTCATTTGGCAGTAACTCTTTGACCATAAAACCTTTCTTATCTTTTACAGCTACTTTTCCACGGAGCAACGATACAACAATGTTGTCATCATCGGCGTATGCAGAAACATCAAAAGCGGTTCCTTTTACCTCCACATCCAAATGAGAAGTTTCTACAATAAAAGATAAATCCTCTTTCTTAACCACCTCAAAGAAAGCTTCACCATCAAGTATAATTTTACGGTCCTGTTGGTTAAACGCTTGGGAGTACGTAATCTTTGTCCCCGCATTTAACCAAACCCTTGTTCCATCCGGTAAGATGAGCTGTGATTTCTGCCCTGTTGCTGCATAGGCTATAGTCTGTTCCTGCAAGGACCTATTGACAGAAATACGGTGCTGAATAAAATATGTACCAAGTGTTCCTAGAAGAAAAATAAAAAGAGCAGCGGCACTGCCCATCCACCAGAAACGGCGACGGTCAAAAACAACAGTTTTGATAACAGGTTGTATACGTTCCTGAATATTTGTCCAGATTCGCGACCGGTCTACCCGATCTAACAACAAAGGAGATTCTTTAAGATGTGTCCATTCACTTTCCAACTGTACAAGATAATAGCGATTTTGTTCACTTGACCTGAGCCAAGCAACAATTTCTTCAGACTCTTTTACATCGCTTTCTTTCTTCAGATAGCGTACCAGCTGCTCCAGTGAGGGCCTATAATTGTTATTCATTATTTAGGGTTTACAGCAGATAGACACTTATCCCGCCCAAAACCCCTAAATGGTTTTATATTTTTTAAAAATATTTAGAATAATACAGGCATGCCAGTCCCACACATGGCTAAAACTAAGAATATTGAATCCGGGTAAAGTACCTGATAGCGCTCAAGAATATGTGTACGTATCTTCTTATAAGCGATCGACATCTGATTTTCGACTGTTTTTATGGACAGCTGCAGTTCCTCAGCCACCTGCTAATATGTCTTCTGCTGCTCTTTACAGGAGTAATAAACTATTTTACATTTTTCAGGCAATCGTCCAATAGCTTCCCTATAGATATGAGAAAATTCTTCCCTATTGATGCATTCTTCAGCTTCCTGGCGGTTCATTTCTTCTTTAAACCAGCGCTCCAAATGCGCTGTGCGTGTGCCTTCATTTCGCAAGGCATTGAGCACACGATTTCGGGCTGCTCGATAGAGATAAGTTTTTACATGAAAAATATGAATTTGGTCTCGGTCTTCCCATAATTTAACGAATACATCCTGTAAACAATCCTCGATTAACTGAACATCTCTGGTATAATACCCCAAGAAGCGACAAAGCTCATCAAAATAATGATGAAACACTTCTTCCAGTGCCTCTTCATTAATCAAGAGTTCATCAACTAGGGTATCTGTATTCATTTATTAGGTTTTGGGACTAAGCTATAAAATAAATCAAGATTTACAAAAAAAGTAAGTGTGCTCATCTTAACATATTTTGCACGCATTTTCACCATTTTAAAAAAATCAGCATATGGATACATTAACGGGACTAGAAAAGGCACCTTAAATTTTCCCTAGTAATCGTATAGTTCAGGCATTCAAAAAAAAAACGACCTGCCATGGCAAGTCGTTTTTTTATTAAGTTTAAAAGATCAATAACGAAATTCTTTCACAACCTCAATGGCATATTTCACATGATCAAATGGAATATCCGGCATAATACCATGCCCCAAGTTGAATATAAAACCATGCTCTCCTCGCATACGCTCAAATAGCTCTATAATTTTTTTCTTGATAACAGGCTTATCCGCATACAGGACAAAAGGATCTAGATTTCCCTGAACCGCAACACCTTGAGGTAAGGACTGTTTGATATTTTTAAGGTCTGCATTCCAATCTATTGAGACAACATCCGGCTGGGCTTCTACCATCATTGGCGCAAAGACAGAGGATCCTTTACAGAAAGAAATGACAGGAATATCCTTACGATTCAATTTAGAAATAATCTGTTTATTATAGTAATGAGAAAAATCACGATAATCATTCCATGAAAGAGCCAAAGCCCAGCTATCAAATAATTGAATCGCGTTGACACCAGCAGCAATCTGCATATTAAGATATTCTACAGTAACATCAGCTATTTTTTGAAGAATTAGGTGGGCCAGTTCAGGTTGATTGTTTAGCATCAACTTTGTCAGCTTAAAGTCTTTGGAAGAACCACCTTCAACCAAATAGCTTAAAATGGTAAAAGGAGCACCCGCAAAACCGATCAATGGGATACGATTATCCAGGCGTTGTTGAATTACTTTTATGGCATCCCCAACATATTGCAGTTTATCCAGACAATTCACGGACAGCGCTTCTGCATCTTTAACAGAACGAATTGGATTAGAAAAACGAGGACCAACGCCTTGTTCAAATGTCAGGTCACCGCCCATCGCTTCGGCAGTAACCAAAATATCAGAAAATAAAATAGCTGCATCAATACCCAATAGATCCACAGGTAACATGGTTACATCTGCGGCAATCTCTGGTGTTTTACACATCTCAAGGAAAGAATACTTATTTTTGATATCCCAATATTCTTTCATAAAGCGTCCCGCCTGACGCATCATCCACACAGGAGGTCTCTCGGTTTGCTGCGAAAATGCAGCCCTAATCAATAAGTCGTTTTGTAAAGTAGTACTCACTATAAATGTTTTGAAATTTCGTTTTCTATTTTTGTAATAATGCTTGTTTGCCTTGCCGTCAAATGCAATTTGTTAGCGACATCGCTATATGCCTTAGCCCTTTCATAGTCTAATTTTCGCAGCGCAATATTAGCCAGATTGATCATGACCATCCCTTTTTCATTATCCTTTTTCCAGGGGAGACGTGAAGCCAATTGGAAATGATATTCCGCTTCATCGATACGTTCTTCCTTGAGCGCAATATTTCCCATCATAAATTCATAGAAATTGCGTCGCCCTTTCCGAAGCGTATCCGGATTTTTTATTTCAGACAATAAACTTTTCGTTTTGTCATAATCTTGACGGTGAAAAGCTTGTGTAGCTAAAAAAACAGATCCTTCTCTAAAATGGCTCCAGATTAAATAGCCAATTCCTCCTGCCAACAAGACGCAGGTCTGATAATGACCTTCGTAAAGACCATAGCCCAAAAGTAACGCAGCAATAAAAATAACGGCTATTCTAGCCTTAATTGTCATCATTCTTCCTATGCGTTATTGTCCGTAAACTTATAGCCAACTCCTCTAATGGAATGGAAATAAATTGGATGCTTTTGATCCGGTTCGAAATATTTTCGGAATGTTAAGATAAAGTTGTCAATCGTACGGGTCGAAGGATACACATCATAGTTCCACACAGTTTCTAAGATCTGCTCACGTGAAACAGCTTCATTACGACGCTCTATCAACAGTTTTAATAACATCGTTTCCTTCTTGGTCAATGATGTAATGGTACCATCTGCATGATGCAATTCATATGAATTAAAATAAATTGTTTTATCACCAATTTGATATGAATTCAGTTCTTTCAAATCATCAGGTTTCAAGCCACGACGCACCAAATTTCCAACACGAAGAATCAATTCTTCCAAGTTAAACGGCTTTACCAAATAATCATCAGCACCTTTTTTCAGTCCTGTTATACGATCCTCACTGCTATTCTTGGCCGTCAAGAACATAATGGGGACCTCTGTATTTTGCAGTCGAATAGTTTCAGCAACCTGGAATCCGTCAATTTCTGGGATCATCACATCTAAAATGACTAAATTGAAGCGTTCTTCTTTGAAGACTTTCAACGCCTTTTTTCCATCAGTAGCCGTTGTTACACGGTAACCTTCCATTTCGAGATTCAACTTGATAGCTTCTAACAAGTGTTCTTCATCTTCGACAAGTAATATTCTTTGTTTACTTTGCATTTCTTTCAAATGTTACTTCAAAAATACTCCCCTTAGGAGTGTTATCTTTAACTTTAATGGTTGCGTCGTGCTTCTGCAGCACGGTTTTTACGATATATAACCCTAAACCTGTGCCTTTGGTTTTCCGAGTCGCTTCACTTCCTACGCGATAAAACTTATTAAAGATAAGTTTTTTCTCCTCATCACTGATACCAATACCATGATCTGCAACAGAAAAAATTATCTTATTATTTTCTATATATAACTTTACATCCACCATGGCACAGGCCGGTGAATATTTAATGGCATTCTCAATCAGATTAGTCACAACATTACTTATTGCAAACTTATCACCGTAAATAATAATATCCGCTTCCAAATAAGGTTTCAGAACCTGCGAACTACACGAGTTTTTTTGAAGTCTATCCACAATCTGTTCCACCAAGGAGGTAAAATTAAAATCCTCTTTTGGCATACTATAATTGCGGCTGTCCAATTTTGTTGTCATCAAAACATTTTCCACCAGATCGTCCAAACGTTCAATGTCCTTAAGTGAATTCCGCAAAAAAGTCTGTTGCTGCTCCTTATCCAGGTCTCTCCTTAGAATGGTTTGTATATATAACTTAACGGAGGCCAAAGGAGACTTTAGCTCATGGGTGATTGCCAAAAGAAAATTCTGTTGCTGCTGCAGTAACTTCTGCTCTCTTTCTACCAATCGTTTCAAACGCCATGCACCCCACAAAAAAATAATCAAGAAGAAAATACCTTCGCCAATGATCATATTCTTTTTACTTGGATCAAAACGAATAAACATGACCCCCCACCATATCAGTTGCATCACCGCATAAAACAACAGGAAATAAAAGAGTAACAGCGCTTTCTTCATGTAACAAAAATAGCTATTCACCAAGGGATTCCGAAATATCCTAAAGATTATGACACAAAGAAGAAAATTAACCGATTCCCAATAAGACTAGAGCTCCGTCGATATGATCTCTACATCATATTGATGGGCTTTGATCAGAATTTTAAACACACCTGACATAAATACATTGCGATTGCCAGCAAATTTATTTTAGTTTGTATATGTTTAATAGTACAAAAAAGGATATTTTCTTTGACTTGGACCATACCATATGGGATTTTGATAAAAATGCCGAGGAAAGTCTGAACGAGCTTTACTTCAAATACAGATTTGACAGTTTATTTAATCAGAAATCTGCCTCCCATTTCATCGAAACTTATACAGTCAATAACCATCGTCTTTGGGGACTCTATCATCATGGAAAAATCACAAAACCCGAATTAAGAAAAGCGAGATTTGCAGACACTTTTACCCAGCTTGGTATCGACCCGGCACTATTTCCAGAAGAATTCGAACTGGATTACCTGGCTATTTGTCCGCAAAAGACCAACTTATTTCCAAATGCCCATGAGACTTTAGCTTATCTAGGTCAAAAATACAATCTACATTTAATTTCCAATGGCTTCAAAGAAGCCTGTGAAACAAAGTTGGAAAAAAGTAATCTCAACAAATATTTTAAAAATATATTTATCTCCGAAGTCATTGGAATAAATAAACCAGACCCTAGAATATTTCAGTTTGCGATGTCTACGGCCAATACCCATGCACAACAATCACTCATGATTGGAGATAATCTTGATGCTGATGTGCGGGGAGCGCTCAACGTAGGTATGGATGCCATATTCTTCAATCCTACGACCATGGAGAAACCAGATGATATTTCACATATGATTGTAGATCTAAAAGAACTACAGTCCATATTGTAGGTTTTAAAATAAGAAAAGCAGCGTTTAGCTGCTTTTCTTATTTTAAAACTTTTACAGTGATATTTTTAAACCACACATCATTGCCATGATCCTGAAGACCAATCAATCCTGATTTGCTATCTCCTCCTACATGGCTTAGCAATTCAAAAGCCAATGGCCATTTTTCTGCACTAAATTTACTTTTTTGCAATAAATCAATCCATGATTTATCCCATAAAGTATATTCAACAACCTTTACACCATTCTGGAAATGTTCAACTTTACCATTATTGACTACGATCTTGACCTTATTCCACTCTCCATATGGCTTTCCATTTTGTGGTTTTGCGGGGATCATATCATACAAGGATGTCGACTTGCGATTTCCATCAACTCCCATTTTTGCATCAGGGTGATTTTCATTATCAAGCACCTGACATTCCGGAGATGAAATATAAATCGGTTGACCTTCTACCTCTTTGGCTAAGAAAAAAATCCCCGAATTTGCTCCCTTGTCCACTTTCCATTCCATTTCCAGTTCAAAGTTTTTAAAATCATATGCGAACACCAAATCTCCACCTTCCTCTTTGCCAACATTGGCCTTGCTATCAAATTTGATTGCTCCTTCATTGATTACCCATCGCTTAGGGACTACCGTCTTATCATATCCCCGCCAACCTTCCATGGAAGTACCATCAAAAATCACATAAGCACCTGCTTTATTCTTTTTGAATTTATTGATATCCACACGTGGCAAGTCCAAAATTTTGTAAGCAGGAACTTCTTTTTGCGTTTGTGCTACGGCAGTAGTAAGATGCGCTGAGAAAGCCATCACCGACACTGCTAAAACTGTTTTTACTAACTTCATTCTTTTAGTTTTAGGTTTGTTTCAAAATTAAATTTAAACATTTAGACTTAAAAAGAGGAATATTTTTTAATATTCCTCCCCTCCATTATTTATTTCATTTGTATTTGATTCTTTTCGTTTGAAGCGCTGTAAATCCTGACTACCAAAACGATATGAAAGTGACAGGGTAAACATTCTCTTCATCCAGCGATGCTCAAAATCTGACATAAGTTGTGCTGTCTCTGTCACACCACTCATTTTCCGCGAGTTAAATACATCCCTCACATTAAACATAATGGAAGCTTTCTTTTTGAACACATCTTTTTTCAAGGCAATATCTACTCCTTTCATGGCATTCATTTTTCCTTGTGCCATTACCCTTGATGAATTATACTCGCCTCTCATCTGTGCCGAGAACGTAGGAGTAATGCGATAATTAGCCGTTAAATTCGTATTATAGGCAAAGTCACTCCGTTCTTTGATGTCATATTCGGGATTCGCATTATATTTAATATGGATAAGATTGAGGTTAAAAGTAAAGTCGAAGTCTTTTGTTGCATTGACCTTAGAAATAAACTCAAACCCTGAAAGATTCCGGCTTGTCATATTTTCCCATCTACTATAGGTCCTGCCATCTTCAATATTAAATACATAAGGTTGAATAACCTCGCTTGCATGATTAAAATATGCGGAAGATATTAGATTCACCTTACCAAAAGTTTTGGCGAAACTCAACTCAAAACCATGTACATCTTCCGGTTTAAGATTCGGATTTCCTTGACGATAATTGAGGTCATCCGAAACATTCAAAAAGGGGTTGACCTGCCATCCTCTGGCCCGTTGGACACGTCTTGAATAACTAAACTGAAGTTTGTCCCCATTATCGCCGACATCATACGTCAAGAATAACGTTGGGTACAATCTGAAGAAGCTCTGCTTAGCTCGCGTTTCTTTTTCTTCAACTACAGGGTCTTTAGAAAAATAAGTCGATTTCAGTTCAAACTGTTCAGCTCTTAGCCCAATTTGATAGGCTATTTTTTCGGTCAGTTTATTCTTATAATTCGCATAGATGGCGTGTACGGCACTGGTAAAATCAAAATCATTACTTATTCTATAATCAGGCACATACTGTCCTAGAGCGACATCTAAGGAATCTGAAAATTGTGTATCAAATGATTTTCTAATTTGAGAACGATATCCGGTCTCAAATTTACTTTCCTCAGATAACGGTAAAACATAATCCAACTGAACATTGATATTCTTTCCATCCTCTGAAGTAACGTTCTTGCGGGAGGTATTTGGCCGGCCATCAGAATAAAGCTGAAAAAAATCGTTCGTACCATCTTCTTTATCTCTACCATAGCTTGCATTCCCCGTCAGCTCTTCGCCCTGCCGCTTAAATTCATGTCTAAAATCTGCCGTAAATTCATAACCAAGATCATCTTCAAGTTGCTTTGAAGTACGGTTACTATTCCCTGTTTGCTGAGATTGTTTAAAAAACTGATACATCAAGTCTTCTGTACGGTTGTTATCCCTAACACTCAGATTTCCCGAGAAACTAAAGGAGGTTTTATCCGTCATATAATAATCCAATCCTGCCTTGACCGTATGGCTCTTACCCTTTCTTGAAGAGGCAGACTCACTATAATTCCTACTAGAATCACTCAGAAATGTATTGTCAGTCTTTCCACTTCCCACCATGTGGCGTTTGTTGAAATTATAAGAACCAAAATAATTGAACTTCTTGTCCCGATAATTTAATGTCAGCCCAGCCATGTAATTATCATAGGATCCAACCGAAGTATTGACCGATCCATTCATGCCAGTCCTTATATTTTTCTTTAAGACGATATTAATAATACCAGTCTGCCCTTCAGCATCATATTTTGAAGAGGGATTGGTAATCACTTCTACTTTCTCAATTGAATTTGCGGGAAGGCTTTGCAATAGGGCTGTAACATCATTTCCAGCCAATGCGGACTCACGGCCATCAATCAGAATCTTAACACTGCTAGAACCACGGAGACTTACCGAACCATCCTGATCAACTTGTAGCGTAGGAACATTTGCAAGCACATCTGTTGCCGTCCCTCCCGCACTGACCAAACTCTCACCCACATTGAAGGTTTTGCGGTCAATTCCAATCTGCATAGCTGGAATTCTTCCCTCAACGACTACCTCATCCAACAACTCTCCAGTAGAATTTAGGCCTATGCGCCCAAGATCTGTACTTTTTGAGGCGGTAACTTCCACACCTTCCACAGTATAGACCTCATACCCCACATAAGTAATCCGTATGTTATATTTACCTGGTTTGATCCCTGAAAATAAAAGAAAACCCTGATCGACAGATTGACCTCCCTTTACATAAGTATTATCGCCCGCATCCAAAAGAGCAGCACTTGCAGATGAAATAGGTTTAGCGGTTTTGCTATCTATCAAAATAGCCTTGATCTGCCCTGTCTGAGCGAAAACAACGTAGGGTAAAAAAAATAAAAATAATAAAAATTTAAACGATTTAGCGTTAAACAACATGAGAGCTTCAGCTTAGTTTATTGTAGTAATTTAGTTCAACAACAAAAATGTTAAAACTTATATACAATAAGGAAGCGTAACCATATTATTACCGTAACAAAAAAGATAGCATATCTATTCGACCGAGACCGTCAGTCCTTCTGCTTTAAGAATTTTACGGTAGATTTCCATTTCGGTAAATGTTCCTTCCAACACAGCACATTTTCCTTGCGTATGTACTTTCCATGCGATCTTTTCAGCTTGAGGTTCGGTATATTGTAGATGATACATGAGACAATGAATCACATGATCGAAAGTATTGGTTTCATCATTCCATAAGATCAGGCGACTAGACTCTTTGACAGATGCCAATATCTCTTCCAACGTAAAGGTTTCTTCCGCAGTTTGGGTACTCATAGAACAAAAATAGAATAATTTTTTCTAAATTGACATAATATAAAAGGGAAGAATACAATCAATTAGACAAATTTCATATGTTTCAGTCAAAAATTGCGGGAATAGGTTATTACGTTCCAAAGAACGTTTATACCAACACCGATTTAACACGCTTTATGGATACCAGCGACGAATGGATCCAAGAACGGACCGGGATCAAAGAACGTAGGTATGCCGATCGAATCGGTGAAACGACAACAACCATGGGGGTAGCTGCAGCTAAGATTGCGATTGAGCGTGCCAACATCAAAAATGAAGATGTGGATTTCATCATTTTTGCCACGCTATCACCGGATTATTATTTTCCAGGATGTGCTGTTCTGCTTCAACGAGAGATGGGCATGAAAGAAATAGGAGCACTTGATATTCGCAATCAATGTTCGGGATTTATCTACGCCTTGTCTATTGCTGATCAATTCGTCAAGACTGGGATGTACAAAAATGTGCTTGTTGTCGGTGCTGAAAAACATTCTTTTGCATTAGATTTTTCAACCCGCGGCCGTGCTGTTTCCGTTATTTTTGGAGATGGTGCTGGAGCAGTAGTCGTACAACCTACAACAGACTCAAGCCATGGAATTTTAAGTACACACCTGCATTCTGATGGTGCCGAGGCAGAAAAGCTCGCCATGTATTATCCTGGGGCATCCAGCGGTATTTGGTTGGACAGTATGCCGGATTGGCCTGATCAAGAACTAGGTGGTTTGCTAATGACAAAAGAGATGCTTGAAGACGGCACAGCATTTCCCTATATGGATGGACAGGCCGTATTCAAAAAAGCAGTCGTTAAATTTCCCGAAGTCATTCACGAAGCATTGCTCAAAAACAATTTGACAACAGAAGATATCGACTTATTAGTACCCCATCAAGCTAATTTGCGTATTTCACAGTTTATCCAAAAAACCTTAGGCTTAAGGGATGACCAAGTATTTAACAATATCCAAAAATATGGCAATACAACCGCAGCATCTATTCCAATAGCCTTATGTGAAGCCTGGGAAGCCGGCAAAATTAAAGAAGGTGATCTAATCTGTCTAGCAGCATTTGGAGCTGGCTTTACCTGGGGATCAGCATTGATCAGATGGTAAAATATTGGATTTGGAGAGTATCTTCTGTTCTACTCTCCAAAATCTTATTTTGTTTAATTTAGTTCACCACGATTTCTACCTGGCCTGCTACAAGCCCTTTACTCGTTGCCTTTACGATAATCTTTCCGCTACGTTTACTGGCGATGATTGCCAGAGCTTTCCCATTATATGCCTTTCGGCATAATGACTGAAAAGAGGTCAGGTCAGTTGTGTTTCCATTATCGGTAGCAACGATCGTGGCATCTCCTTCTTCCACCGAAAATTTGATTTCATTAGCTGCATCTGGAACAATATTCCCGTCAGCATCGATAATATGAACCTGTACGAAAGCAAGTTCATTATGCTGCATATTGATTACCGGATTTTCAGCAACCAATTTAATTTGTTGAGCAGCTCCCGCTGTATTTACTTTTTTCCGCAGGACTTCCTTATTTTGAAAATAAGAAACGGCTTCAAGTGTGCCCGGTTCAAATTCGACACCTTTAAATACAAGATCATAGCGTTCGGCACTTTGCTGCTGTACACCTATTTTTTTCCCGTTGAGAAAAAGTTCCACACGGTCTGCTTTGTTAAAATAGACGACTACATCAACCTGATCACCCTCTTTCCAGTTCCAATGCGGCAATACATGTAACACTGGCTTATCTGTCCATACACTTTGATAGAGATAATAGATATCTTTCGGAAATCCAGCTAGGTCAACAATCCCAAAATAGGAACTTCGTGCCGGCCAGGTATAAGGTGTAGGTTCACCAAGATAATCAAATCCTGTCCAAACATACATGCCCGAAATATGATCGAATGTTTCCATAAGCTTCAAACTGGTTTGATGATTTGAACCCCAAGGTGTATATACATTATCATAGGCCGAAATACTTTTATTTTGATTACCTCCAGCAAATGGAATGTCCCAGCGCTCCGGCCAAATCCGAACCGAGTCAGATGGTACCAGATCGTACTGACCGCGACTTTCAAGAGCTGAAGTACTTTCGGTTACAATAAACTTCTTACCGGGATAATCCTTAGGAAAACTTGCCCATTTTTTATGATTATAATTATACCCTATCAAGTCCGTCACATTAGACATTAATACCGGATTATCCATAGATATTTCATTGTTGGCAATCGTTGTTGGCCGTGTTCCGTCTAAACTATCAACGATGCCTGCCAACGAAATTGGAATATTTGTTCCATCAGATTTTGAATGCCATTGCTCTTGAGCTTCATTCCCTAAACACCAAATAAACAGCGAAGGATGATTTCGATCTCTTTTCACATGGTCACTGAAGTCTTTTTCATACCATTGATCCCAATACAAGTGATAATCATAAGGATTTTTATGACCTTTCCAAACATCAAAGGTCTCGCTCATAACGATAAATCCAAGACTATCACAGAGATCCAAAAAGGCTGGTGCTACAGGATTATGAGAAGTACGTACAGCATTAACTCCCATCTCTTTCATGATCCGTAGTACGCGCAATGCCGCCGATCGATTAAAGGCCATGCCCAAGCTACCCAAATCACTATGCAAACATACGCCCCTAATTTTAAGATGTTTGCCATTGAGGAAAAAACCCTTAGCTGCATCAAAACTAAAGGACCGTAAACCAAACCTCGTGATTTGTTCATCCAATAATTTACTATTTGAAAGGACTTGAATTTTCACTTGATATTGTTTCGGGCTTGCGATATCCCACAGCTCCGGTTTTTCGATGATGCATGTTTGGTTAATTACATGAAGATCAGTCTTTAAAGAATCGATCGCTTCACGTTTTTCCGACACTACCTTTCCTACAGGAGAGATAATCTGTGTCAGTACCGTCAGATGCTTCACATTTTTTTGCGTATTCTCCAATTCCATCTTGATGGCTACAGTCGATTTACGGACATTGACCTCAATAGGTTTGACAAATGTTCCGTAGCTGGTCAGGCTAACTGGGTTTCGGATCAGTAATTTAACATCACGGTAAATACCTGAACCAGAATAAAAACGGGAGTTTGGCTGCTTGCTGTTGTCCACCTTGACGGTCAGTATATTTTTTTTTCCATCCCAATACAGATACTTGGACAGTTCATATTCAAACCCGATATATCCATTGGGTCTTTTTCCGAGGAACTTTCCATTGATCCAAACTTCACTATTTTCATAAACACCTTCGAAGGCGATAAAAATACGCTGCCTTTTTTTTGAAGCAGGAAGTACAAATGATTTCTTATACCATCCTACCCCACCATCTAGGTAAGCTGCTCCGCTACCCGCCAGGCTTTCCTTCCGAAAAGGCATTTCAATACTCCAATCATGTGGTAGATCAAGCGTTCGCCAATCTTTTTCCGGCTCTCCTTCTATATATTGCTGAACAGAGTCTAATTTAAAGCACCAATCTGCATTAAAATTCAGTTCTTGTCTAGACTGTGCATGAAGAAGGGTGACAGTCATCCATGACAGCAGAGCAATAATTTTAACTCCCCTATGGGGTATCCTGTTCCAATAAACTAAAACTGTTTTGATAAAATGATCTTGCATTAATCCGAAATAGAAATAAAAAAATTTAAGTGGAGACTTGATAATCAAACCAATCATAGAAAACTTTCGCCTTTGTCTCATGGCCATTTGAGCTGCTATACAAACCGATCATTACCCCGGTAAAACCCCCAGCAACTTCCGTACTGAGGTAACGGGTATCTAAATTTCCCATCACTTCATACCGGCCACTTTTGGGATTTACAAAGCCAAATTCATAGGATAGTGCGGTACCTTTAACGCTTAACGCTATTTTATTGGTTGAAATGTCCTTTTCTGCGACGATGTACTTCAATGATCCAACAGCAGCTCTTAGTTGTAATACATAAGCCTTCCCTTTACGACGGAGAAAAAAATCATAATGGTGTGAATTGGTCTGTAAAAGGCTTATGCCAGCCTCTTCAGTATCTGTATCCGCAGATAACTCCAAGCTTGTACCAGCCTGAAAATTATGTTCCGTCTGCCTTCGCCCAATAAACGAAAGCGGTTGTGTTTGGTCCAGTGTTGTTGGACTAGTATACATGCACAAGGCCCCCTTACGGAAGGACAGCGAGTATTTTGATGAATCAGGGTTACGTAGATATTGCCATTGTAATCCCAGCTTTTCACCAGCAAAGTCATCTCGAACCATCGGCTTTGGGAAAGGATACCTGGGCAATGTTGTCACATCCATCGCCACTTGAATCGTACCATTACCGTTGATTTGGGGCCAGCCATTGGTAGGCCAGCTTACCGGAGCCATAAAAGTTTCTCGCCCCAAGACATGGAAATAACTATAACGTTGGGTAACGCGAAAACCCAAAAATACAGTCCACCAGGAACCATCAGCTGCTTGAATTAAGTCAGCATGCCCTACACCTTGAATCTCATTTCCTTGGCCAATTCTGTTCGAATGAGAAAGAATGGGATTCAGTGGACAGGATTCATAGGGTCCCCATATGGAACGGCTACGTCCGATACTTGCGCTATGCGCATATTCGGTTCCGCCTTCACCCAACAAGAGGTAATAATAACCATCTTTCTTATATAAATGTGGAGCTTCTGGAAACCGTCCCCCTGTTCCGGCCCACACCAATTTTTCGTCAGAACGCAATGCTCCTGTTTTTGTATCAATCTCGGTGACCCGAATACCTTCATCACCCTGAGTAACAAAATAACTCTTGCCATCTTCGTCCCAAAAAATATCCGGGTCAATGCTTTTAATGTCGACCCAAATCGGATCACTCCAGGGACCAGCTGGATTCTTAGCTGTACAGTAGAAATTCCCCTTATCCGACACATTCGTACAGATCACATAAAATAAGCCATCATGATAACGTATTGAGGGCGCAAACAATCCTCCCGAAGCAGGAGCATTGTGCAATTGCAATTGGGAATCCCGTGTAAGGCAGTGCCCGATTTGTTCCCAGTTTACCAAATCTTTACTATGGTAAATAGGCAGTCCAGGGAAATATTCAAAGGACGAGGTTACTAAATAGAAATCTTCATTGACACGGCAAATGCTCGGATCAGGATTAAATCCTCTAATAACCGGATTTTTAAATCCTATCTGTCCAAACGTTATCTGTTCAAGGCATAGCAAGAATAACGTTAGTGTATAAATCATGACTCTTTTCATATTACAGTAAACCTATGGTGTCGCCTCCCAATCGTCTTTGTACTCCTTACTGATATAATTGAACACCAAAAGACAGGGGTCTTCCCCTGACAATGCTTTATCCCGGAATACTGCCAGTTGCATCGTGTTTTTTGTCAGTGACATGATACGGACATTATTCCAGTCCGCTACAATTTTTTCTTGTGGTGCTCCATGTAAAATCGTTGCATTGGAAAATTTTAAGCTCTTATTCTCCGTATCCATCGTAAAGGAACCTTTCTGTACTTTACCAAACATCTTGTGATTCACATTTACATTGGCGCTCCCCTTTAGGTCAAAGGTCATCTGACCATAATCGCCGGCATCCATTAACCAGGTGTTCCCTTTCCAGTCTGGTTGCCAGTTCCAGCTATCGCTATTGAGCGGTTCGGCAGAACCGTTTAAATTACCATACCAATCACCTGTACCATAATAATATACGGGCCCTAAATAATAACGTGATAATCCAGCGGCATCCAGATCCAGATACCATGTTTTTTCCTGATCAGGTCCACCTGTCAGTAAAGTCCACATTTCGTCGCTGATAAATCCTGGATAAAGTTGGTCAACTTTAAAGGTCACTGGATCACCATAAACAATCCCGCCACGAGTTTCAACACCGAACTTCACCATATATTCGCCAGCAAACGGAATTTTCAAGGTCACCTTACTCGCTTGACTATGGCCTTGCGGATGCTCCCACAGCGGGGTGTATTGTGTTCCCATCAAACTTGTCAGATAGACAATGTTTGGATTACTTGCATCGTGTTCAATTTTATAAGCAGCCCCTTCTGCCAGCTCAGCCGAAGTCACATCAACATCACCTAGGGTATAGTTCTCTGGCGCACAGGATCCGAATATGACCACATAGGTCAACAGATAAATGCAATATGTTATTATCTTTTTCATCATTCAGTATATTAAATCAATTAGTTCCAGCCATCATTTTGTTTCAAGTTCCCATTGGATAGGGTGATCTGCTTGTTTGGAATTTGCATGAAACCCCGTGTTTTCAAAAACTTGTCTTTTGTTATCATCACCTTTTCTGCAACACTGCCACTGAGCACATCCTCAGATGTCTCAAGAATACTGGCGGCATTTGTCAGCCCTTGTCTTAAAATATCCCAATAACGGATTCCTTCAAAAGCAAATTCAAATGCTCTTTCTTGTAAAATTGCTGTTTTAGACACTGTTACTGCTTTAAAATTATTTTTAAAAGCTCTTTTACGCACTTCGTCAAAATATTTTTGTGCATTTGCAGATCCTAACTCGGCAGCCATTAGCAATACATCAGCGTAACGGATGACAAAATAATCTTGATCTTGTGACAGTTGCATATCTTTGCTACCACCTGTATTTGATGTTCCATCTGGTAAGGCTGTAGGTGCATATTTTTTGATTGCAAATCCGGTATATTCCCGTTGATCTTTCAGGTCAAAGTCTGCTATCTTTTCGCCATCGATGTCAATAATCGAAGCGACTTTACGGGTATCGTTTTTGTCAAATTCGTTAAAAAATTTCTTACTGACAGTACAAGCACCCCACCCTTGGCCATAGGGGGACCAGTTCTTCCCACGTAGCCCCAAAAAAACAACCCAACGATTCCCATCGATATACCCTTCATAATTAGAGGTATTATTAAATTTCTGCGCAAATACTACTTCTGCATTCCCTTTACCTGCATAGTTGGAGACATCCAGCGAATTATCACTGGCAACAGGAATATAACTTGATGCTGGCCATAATGCCTTGAAATCAGGTATTAAAGAAAATTGCCCACTATTGATCACTTCCTCCAGCCCAGCCAGGGCCTCAGCTTTCGTGACACCAATATCTTCTGCTCCATAATATCCTGAATAAAACAAATACACCCGTGCCAGTAGTGATTGTGCCGCAAAAGCTGTGGCACGACCGTCATTGGTAGCTGAAGCCGATTTTGGGTAAGCATCGGCTGGAATATTCTTAGTTGCAAATTTGAGATCTTCAACAATCAATTTATATACTTCCTTAGGCTCCGACTGTGGCATATTTTCATTGGTCGGCGTCGTCAATAATGGAATTTTTTCAAATAAACGGACTAGATCAAAATACATCAGTGCACGTAAAAATCTGGTTTCACCTTCAATGCGAGCTCTTGCTTTGGCATCACTCGAAAAATCCGTTCCTTCTAACTTTCCCAATAGGGTATTACATCTGAAAATACCAGCATAATAGTCAGACCAAGTACCATCAAAAATATTATTGTCAGATGGAGACTGTGCAGCATCAAAACGGTCGATTGCCTGAAAGCTACGCCCATCCGTAGTCCCAGTACCACCAAAACAATTGTCTGCAGCAACTTCCGACGTTATATAAAACGACTGACTACCGTTTGAAGTGGTACGTTGATACCCGTCGTAACAGCCTACCAGGGCCATATCGGCATCCGCAATCGTCTTATAAAAATTATTTTCCAAAACACTTGTTATGGGTTCCACATCCAAAAAACTTGAAGAACATGCACTGAATAACAGGCTGCTCATTAAGATTGAACTAAATATATAGTTTGATTTTTTCATGATATTCGCAATTTTAGAATTTAACATTTAGGCCAAATAATACCGTCTTTGGTCTAGGATAATACCCCAGATCAATTCCTGATACCCATCCGTCCGTACCATAACCAATCTCCGGATCCATACCATCATATCTGGTAAAAGTCAATAGGTTTTGCCCTTGTACATAAAAACGGATCTGCTTGGCATAGTCCCACTTGATCAATTTAGACAGATCATAACCCAGCGTGATATTGCTGATCCGTAGAAAATCGCCATCTTGAATATAGAGATCCGAAAACTGCCAATTGACATTTGTTTCAGTGACACGTGGAACTATATTGGACGTTCCCTCGCCTGTCCACCGATCAAGTATACGGGTAGTATAATTAGCCTGCTTATTGGCATGATTCCGATAAGACTGTACTATTTTATTCCCCAAAGCCCCATAAGCATTTACTGAAAAATCAAATCCTTTATAATCTAAACCGATATTGAATCCATAGGTAAAGCTTGGCATGCCTACACCTAGATTCACTTTATCGGATGCATTGATGATACCGTCGCGATTCTGATCGACATACTTTACATCCCCAGGTTGTACTGCAGTCTGTAAAACACCATTTCCTGCATTCTTCCAAGCATCAATTTCGCTTTGATTTTGGAATAGCCCAGCTGTCTCGTAGCCCCAGAAATAGCCGATTGGCTGGCCGTTTGCAGCACGGTAAAATTCTTCGGAGTTGTCATACAACATGGCTGTCTGCCCGTGGATAATTCCATCTTCGGTCGGGATCTTGCCTACAGTATTCTTGTTGTACGCTCCATTTGCACCGATGCGATAGTGCACCGCATTGATTTTGTCAGACCAATTTAACCCCAGTTCAACACCTGTGTTTTTAACATCACCACCATTGATAAAAGGAGGCAACGTACCCGTAGTTGCCAATACCGGAGCTGTCACCAGCCAATCCTTTGTCTTCTTCACATAGAAGTCTGCCACCACATCCAGACGGTTATGTGCAAACTTGGCATCAAAACCAATATTAGTCTGCTCAGAAGTTTCCCATGTCAGCTTTGGATTGGACAAACGACTTGGATATGCCCCAGCGATGTTATTATTGTTTGTACCGAAGACATAATGTGCTCCAGGGTTGGACGATGTGATCCCTGTCGATGTACTGATCGGTGCCGCATATTGAAAATCAGCAATATCCTGATTACCAACCTGGCCCCATGATGCACGTAACTTCAAAAAGTTGACAGCACTCAGGTTTTCTTTAAAGAAATCCTCTGCAGAGAGCACCCAACCTGCAGATACCGATGGAAAGTACCCCCAACGATTCTCTCTGGAAAATTTAGATGAAGCATCTGCACGTAAGGTGGCATTTAGTAGATATTTTTCTTTGTAGTTGTAGCCTAAACGACCAAAATAGGAAACCCGTCGAGCAACATTCTCAGGTCGTCCAGACACTGTTCGTGTTTCAACAACGTTGCCATTATCATCTAAATGTGCCTGCCCCGTTGTATTGTCCAGATAAGCGTGCGCAAAATCATTAAACTGTGACAGCAGATTCCAGTTCGCCCCCGAAAGATAAGTCCCCTGATAACGCAATGACTCCATACCCACCATCGCTGAAAACCGGTGCTCAGTCTGTAAGCTAAAGTCATAAGAAGCTGTATTCGTCCATGTCAAAGTATGCCCCTTACTCATATTCTGTGAAGTTGTCGTATGATCTTGATTATAAGTATAAATTGAAAAGCGGTACAATGGCGTATAGCTTCTATACTCAGATGCATAGTAATTAAACCCTAATAAGGAACGTACCTTCAACCCTTTAATCGGCTCGATCTCCGCAAAGATATCAGCCAATAATTTTTGGCCATCGTTACTATTATTGGAATTGGTCATCATGACTCCATAAGGATTGCTATCCCCATTATACCAGGGGGAATTTGACGTATCATTGAATGGACTTCCATATAGGCCATTGTCAGAATAAACGGGTGATAATGGAGATGTAGCAAAAGCCCCTCGCAATGTGTTGTTGTACTGATTACCTACATTGACTCCTCTATTCTTGATATAATTAAAATTGAGATGTTGCCCTATTTTCAAAAAATTATCAAACAGCTTATGTTCCGAATTGCTACGAAAGCCATAACGCTGATAATTGGACACGTCTTTACCACCCACAATTCCTTCCTGTCCAATATAATTTAAGGATAAAGCATATGTCGATTTTTCAGATCCACCGGTCAAACCAACATTATAGTTATCCATTTTCGCGTTATCCTTGAACATGTAATCCATCCAATTGGTATTGGCTAGCCCCGCCATACTGTCAAAATCGATCATGCCTGCTCCAGAATTCAGGGACTGCTCAGTCATGATAAGTTTATATTGATCGGCATCCAGCAGTTTGGCTTTACGAGCTACGTTCTGTATGCCTGTATAACCATCGAATGTCAACTGACTTTTACCGGCCGCTCCCATTTTAGTGGTCACCAAAACAACACCATTTGCAGCCTGCGACCCATAGATCGCCGCAGATGCGGCATCTTTCAGGACATCAATGGATTGAATATCCGCTGAATTGAGAACAGAAATATCCCCCCCCGGAACACCATCAATAACATAAAGGGGCCCTGAATTCCCTATTGTTCCCAAACCACGGACGACAACCTTCATATCGGCCCCCGGTTGGCCGGAAGTAGAAGTGATAGATACACCCGGAGCTTGCCCTTGCAAAGACTGCAAGGGATTTAATTGGTTTCTTTTCTGTAATTCTTCACCTTCAACCTTCAGGTTGGCGCCCGTATTTAATTTTTTCTTTTGTACACCATAACCTATAACAACAACCTCCTCCAGATCTGAAGTTGCTGGCTGTAACCGAATGATCATATTAGGCCCTGTAACTGGGATTTCTTCTGTTTTATACCCTACAAAAGAAACCACCAAAATAGCACCTTTGCTCGCCGATAACGTAAATTTCCCAGATCCATCACTACTGGTTGAAATCTTCTGATTCTTTACTTTAATGCTCGCACCAACGACAGGCAAGCCAGAATCGGCGGAAACAATCGATCCGGTAAAGGATTGTGCATAGACCAAAGAGGTCATGCTGGTCATTACGACTAATGCAATGCCCTTGTTAAACAATTGTTTGCTTATCATATTATTTGATTTAAAATTGGTTTTACTTGAGTTTTACCTGTATTGCTTTCCCTGAATATAAAATATGCTGCGATTTCTTAGCTTTAGTGTCCACACCAGCAGCATGCTTTGGATGAACAAAAATGATATTGAATGTCCTACTGTTCAACATGCCGTCGAACCTGCCGACACGGTCAGCGAAAAATAATGTCTTTGTCGCATTGTCGAATTTCAGATCAATACGACTATACAGTCCTTTTTCATAATTGTAGTTGACCCCCTCATCCTCATATAAAGAGAATGCGCCATCTGCTCCCGCATAGATGTAGAGATCGACCAGATCTTGTTTCTTTTCGGTAGTATATTGAAGTGTTCCCCCGATCGGTAATATGGCCCCCGCCTTTACAAATACGGGGATACGCTCATAAGGAGCCTTTGCAAGGATATCCTGCCCCCCTTGCACGATTTGTCCTGAATATAAATTATACCAATTTACGCCCTCCGGTAAGTAAACATTTCGGGTCGTTGCACCTTTTTCCGTGACGGGGTTAATCAGCAACGAGGGGCCCCAGAGATATTGGTCATTGATGTTAAAACCCTTTTTATCTGTTGGAAAATCCATGGCTAATCCCCGAATCATGGAATAATCTTCAAAAAATGTTTTAGCAGCCAAACTGTAATTGTATGACAATAATTTATAGCGAAGATTGATATAATAGAGCATACTCTTATAAGCGGGATGATCTTCCGGTGCAATGTTGTAGGGTTCTCGGTATGGAAACTGCCCATGCGCACGGAACAAGGGTAAAAATGCACCATATTGATACCAACGGCTATTCATTTCACGCCACTCTTCTTGATCAGTTGTATTGGGTTGATGGAATCTATTTTCTACCAAAAACCCTCCCGCATCCATGGTCCAATAAGGAGTTCCAGACATCGAAAAGTTAATCCCACCGGAAATCTGATCTTTCATATCATGCCATCGCGAAGCAATGTCACCGCTCCAGGCAGCTGCCGCATAACGCTGTTGGCCGGCAAAGAAGGAGCGTGTCAGAATAAAAACTCTTTTACTCGGATCAGTTGCCCTTTGTCCCTCGTAAATGCCTTTGGCATTTTGCAAAGGAAAGGCATTATAATAACGTACAGAAGATCCGATACTCGGTTGAAATACTGATTTACGCTCATCTAAATCAATATTAGAATGTACATCTGGCTCACTGGCATCCATCCACCAAGCATCTACGCCAATTTTGAATAAGTTATCGTCCAATAATTTCCAAAAGCCCTCCCGAGCACCTTTATTGAAAGGGTCATAAAAGGTAGAAGTGTAGCCCTTGCCTATCCAATCTTTACGTCCATCATAAATATTACGTGGATAGATCCATTTATTGGATTTGAATTTGTTGTATACTGTAGATTCTTCATTGATTTTTGGCCATGCCGAAATCATCAACCGATAATGTTGGTCGTGCAATTTCTTAATCAACCCCTGTGGGTCTGGAAAACGCTTGAGGTCAAACTTTTGGCTTCCCCAGTCTGGCTCAGACCAGTAAGACCAGTCCTGAACGATATTATCAATCGGGATTTTTCGCTTTCTGAACGCCAAAGCAACCTCTTCAATCTCAGCCTGGGTTTTATAGCGTTCTCTACTTTGCCAAAAACCAAAACTCCACACCGGCATAATTGGTGCCTTTCCTGATAATTGGCGGTAACCCGAGATTACATCATCCATGGAATTTCCTTGCACAAAGTAATAATCAATAGCATCTCCAGCTTCAGATTGAAATGAAAACAGTTTTTGTCGTTCTGACGGAATTGGGCTTTGCCACTGAAGTGTAAAGTAAGACTCTCCACCATCCGGCAGCCACTCAATACGGATCTTATGTGCATCTCCCTGAGCAATCTCTTTTTCTAGCTCAAACGTTCCGGCATTCCAGGACTGTCGCCAACGGTCCGCTAGCAGCTTATCATCAATCCAAACCTTCATGTAGCCCGAATATTTAAAGTGAAGCACATGCTTGCCTGAATAAGGAGAAATAAGTTGACCTTCATAGATCACTTTACTATCGGCTAATTTTACCTCTTTGGGAAATTTATGTTGATCGGTCAGATAGCCATAATCAATCATCGATTCTGGCCGGGAAACATACACTTCCTCAGGCTTATTCTTATTGACATAAGTAGCCGTCAACCAGCCTTCTTCTCCTTCTTTCGAAATAAGTTTAAATGCATTTAATGGTAATAATGGACGTATATCTCCAGCTTTAGTAATGGAGTAATTATGCCATAGTATCCCATAGTTATTGGTAGACACCAAAAACGGAATCCCAATTTCCGTATTATACTGCAATAGTGTCACCTGCTTGCCACGGTTATAATTCATCACAGCACTTTGATGTTGCCCCAAACCATACAATCCTTCCAGAGGATCTACGATGAAATCCTGTGTCAATCTGTAAAATGCATCGCCGTTATAACTGTCCGAAATAAATGAATTCGTATTACGTTTCAATTCTTTAAAAATTGGCTTTCCTGCCAAGTCAAAGAATTCAACCTTCCCACTAAGCAATGATACTTTTGCTAGTAGATTCGCTGTTTTTAAGTTAACAGTGGAATCAGTGCGCTGTATACTCAGCGACTTCAGGTGACGGTGCAAGGAATCTACAATGACCAAACTAGGCTCCGTCGGAAGTAATCTTCCATGAGGCATCGCTGTAACACGAATAATCTTGTCTGTAACAGCATCTAAATACACATCCTGATCAATGGAAGTTTCTGAGTTCTTGAAACTGACCTTTACCCCTGTTTGAGTTTTAACATAACTTGATTTATTGATCTGTCCAATCCCCTGATGGATCATTGTGAAGAGCATCAACCCGCTTAAAGCATACTTTAAGTTGCACATAACGATGATAATTTATTGGTTATTGTATTTTTGGTTTATTAATTCCCTTATCCGATGAAGGATAGATCAAATGTAGAGTGCAACCGGTTGTCTTAAGGGTATGATTTGTTAACTTTTAGGGGTCATTTTGTTAACATAAGGACGACAAGAAACAAAAATTAAAAATAAAAAAAACTGATTTAAAGGTTTTTACGATAAAAAGAAGGCAGATTACCAAATGCAGATTTAAAATATTTACTAAACTGTTTGGGGTTGCTAAATCCAACCTCATAAGCAATTTCTGCAATAGATAATTTAGAATTTTGGACCAGATGCATTGCCCTTTTCAAACGGATATGCCGAATATATTCCATAGGTGAATAACCCGTAATGGCCAGAACTTTTTTATACAGCCCCACACGGGTTAAATGCATTCTTTTTGCTAAAAGTTCTACAGAGAGTGCCGAATCGCTTAGATCTCGTTCAATCTCCTGCACTAACGCATAAATAAATTGTTCGTCTGCTGATGCCACTTCAGGTTGCACCAAATCAACTTTAATTTGTTTTTGATACCGTTTTACCAAATTCTGTTGCTGGTTAAATATCTGGGTAAGTTTTGACTGTAATAACTTAATGTTAAATGGCTTCGTAATATAATCGGCTGCTCCAGCCTGCAATGCTTCCACTTCGATCTCCTGATTGGTAACGGCAGTTACAATCAATACAGGAATATGGGAGAACTTTGGATGACTTTTCAGATAACGACAAAAGTCAATGCCGCTTTCGCCAGGTAAATTTAGGTCAGCAATTACCAGATTTACAGCATATTTCCCAATCAATGCTTTCGCATCGGTTACCGTTGATGTGCCAAGGATCATATAGTCCGGCTTTAAACTTTTTTCCAGGTAATGGAGAAAATCCAAGTTATCTTCAATCAATAATATCCGTTGCTGCCCAGAAGCTTTATCTTTCGGTATATCTATTATCTTTTGATCTTCATGCAATGGTAGCCGAATATAGAACCTAGTCCATTTCGGGTCACTCGTCACCTCTATTTTCCCCTCCAGAAAATCAACATAATCTTTTACAATGGAAAGACCAATTCCAGTACCTTGGTTCAACTTTCCATTATGGACTTCATGTTGAAAATACCGTTCAAAGAGCCTTGCTTGCAACACCTCCGGAATAGGATTACCTGTATTTCCAACTTCGATACACAATAATCTATGTGGTAACCCCTCCTCGATCCGTACATCGATCGAAACAGTGCCTGACACCGGGCTGAATTTTATTGCATTAGATGTTAAATTGAAAATGATACTTTCCAATTTATTTTTATCAAACCAAACAAAAAAAGGCCTTGATGGCAGATGTATCGTCAAATTGACTTGATTATTTTGAGCAAAATCTACAAAACCATCAAGCTGCTCTTGGATAAAAATAATGATATCTCCATATTCCGCATTCAGTACCAGTTGCCTGTTTTCCAATTTCCGGAAATCAAGAAGCTGATTAACCAATTTTAAGAGGCGATCTGCATTCTTTTTGATCAAGCTCAGATCTGACTTCTTTCCTTCATCATCTTCCTGATCCAGCAGCTGCTGTGTTGGTGTCATAATTAAACTGATAGGTGTCCTGAATTCATGGCTTATATTCGTGAAGAAGCGTGTTTTTAAAGCATCTAATTCCTTTGCCTGCATGGCCTGTTCATTGGCAAGGATAAGCTGGTTACGTGTTTTGATCCGTAATTTAACCCAATAATAACAGCCCCACAGCCCCATCACAAGCAAAACCGCATATAGAATAAAAGCCCATGCTGACAACCAAAGTGGTGGCTGTATAGCAATAGTCAGCAATAACATCTTATCAGACCAACTTTTGGAATCTAAAGAATGTCTGATATACAGGTGATAAGACTTGGCATCCAGGTTCGTAAAACTAGCACGCATAGTCCCAGGCTCAAAGTCGAACCATTCATTACTAGACTCCTGAAGTTGATATTGATAAATGCGATCGTCTTGTTGCAAATAATCAAAAGTAGATAGCTCCAATGAAATTGCATTAAGGTGATAAGGTAATTCCAATACTTTTAAGCTGGCTAAGGCCTGATCATAAATAACCCGTCCTGAAAACAGTTCACCCACTGCAATACGCTTATTGAAAAGATAAATATTGGATAGAACAGGCAAAGGTTGATTTTTTGAGCCTAGAATCTTTTCGGGATCAATAAAATTAAACCCTTTCGGTCCTCCAAAAACAAGTCGTCCATCCAGCATCTTCAAGGCTGCATTCTCATTGAAGACGTTACTCTGCAATCCTAAATCTTTGGTAAAGTTTCGAATAATAAATTTATCGGCATGCGCAGATTGTGCAATTTCGGAAAGCCCTTTGTTGCTCGATCCCCAGATATTCCCTTTATTATCGACCAAAAGCGTCAACATAGCATCGTCAATCAGCCCATCTTGACGTGTAAGACACTTAATTTCCTTCCCCTCGATAATATGTACCCCCTCCTGTGTTGCAACCCATATACGACCCTTGCTATCCTCTTTGATATCATATATCAGATCATTCCTTAATCTCCCCCCTGTATTGTTGACATTTAAGTAAGTTATCTTACCCGCCCGACTAATTATAGCCAAGCCAGTTGCTGAGCCAATCCACAATTGTTTCTTTGAATCTTCAAACAAGACAGCTATATAAGTACCATTAATGGATTCACCTTGAGGATTAACAACCTTAGAAAAAACTTCTTTTTGCTTATCAAAACGGTATAAGCCACTCCCCAAGGTTCCGACCCATAGGCAATTGGAACTATCCTCAAAAATTTCCCATACACTATCGTCATTCAATTCATCCTTGCCATTCCCCTTATGGAATGTTTTGAATGCTTTCCCATCAAATCGACACATCCCACCCCGATATGTCCCTATCCATAGCTTGTCATCTTTATCTAAAAACAAAGAAACAATAACATTACTGCTGAGACTATGGGGATTGGAGGGCTCATGCAGATATTGCCGATAGGTATTATTCATGATATCATAATAGAGCAGTCCTCCACCATTGGTGCCAATCCAAAGGTTTCCTTTCCTGTCCTGAACAAATTTATTAACATCATCAAAAGGAAGTGATTTAGGTAGCCCAAGATAATTTCGAAACAATGGGAATAAAAGTAAATGTGGATGGTAATAACTAATGCCTCCCTTGTAAGTACCGACCCATATAATTCCAGATTTATCTTTATATAATGAAGTTATGCTATTGTAGGGCAGACTCCGGAGATCATACCGGTCATTGCCAATAATTTGTATTGTCTTTTCTGTTTTATGAAAAACATTAATTCCCCCATGGTCTGTACCCAACCAGATATGATTGTGGTCATCTTGAACAATATTACCCACAAATGGATTAGATAGTTCTGTCAGGAGATGAGTGATTTTCCATTGACTTCTATCAAGCCAATAAGCACCAATAGGGGTCTCCTTTGAAAAAACCCAAATATCACCATCTTGATCTTCAAACAAATTATACTTGATCTGTTTTTCTGATAGTGGCAACCTTAATTTAGAGACACTTTCCAAGGTCTTTAGGTTCAAAAGGCTTAATAAGCCATCCTCATAGATGATCCAGAGATCTGCATTTTTTCCAAAAACAAAATCACAAATTCGATGACCAGGTTCACTCAGCACCTCTTTATACTTTTTTCGAACAGCATCGAATACGACGAGCGTGCGATCACTGTACAATAGGGCAAAAGTATCTGCATCTAGCCCCCGAATCATATCAACTTCTTTAATCGGTAAATTCATATTGGCCAATATCGAATCCATATTCTGAACGATTCGCCCCGATTGCTGATCGTATACGTTCATCTTGGCACCTGTACGAATCCATACATTACCTAAGGGTCCTTCAAAAATCCCCGAAATAACGTTATTGCTAAGCCCTGTCCCTTGATGACTACTATAACGGAAATTGGTGAATTGAACACCATCGAAACGGCTCAAACCAGACTCTGTACCAAACCAGAGATAGTTATACCGGTCCCTCATGCTGCAGTTTATATGGTTATGAATCAAACCTTGATCAGTGGTTAATGTTTTGAATGCATAGGTATTCGTTTGACTGTATGCAAAATTGTATCCCCAGAAAATAAGGACAAAAAGGCAGATAAAGTGCATCCAAAAATAGTTCAGCCGTTGCATTGGTTATGATATCCTCAATGATACAAAAATTGAATAAAATAAAAAAGGCGATATTCTATGGAATATCGCCTTTTTTATTTTATTCAGCTAGTAAATTATCCGTTCGATAATGCAGCAGCTCCAGATACGATCTCGGTCAATTCAGTTGTAATTGCCGCTTGACGAGCCTGGTTGTACGATAATTTTAATGATTTCAACAAATCACCAGCATTTTCCGTCGCTTTATCCATTGCCGTCATACGAGCACCATGTTCAGATGCATTGGAGTCCAAAACGGCTTTGTACAATTGAATCTTAATAGCTTTAGGAATCAATTCTTCGATAATCTTCTCTTTAGAAGGCTCGATAATATAATCCACTTCAGCTTCTATTTTTGCTTTATGCGTATGTTGTGTGTTTTCCTCAGCAGGTAATAAAGGTAAAATCTGCTCCGCTGTTAACTCTTGAACAGCAGCATTTTTGAACTGGTTATAGACCACTTCAACACGATCAAAATTACCTTCCTTAAATTGTTCCATGATAAATTCCGTCACGACAGAAACAGATCCAAAATTTAAATCAGAAAACAAGTCTGAGTGGTTAGCTATCATATCAAAATTACGCTTCGAATAGAAATCGTAACCTTTTTTACCAATAGCGATGATACTCAAATTGCCCTTCGCATGCTGCTCGGCATATTTGTTAGCGATCAAGTTATTAGTCATCTTGATAACATTCGCGTTGAATGCTCCGGCCAAACCTCTATTAGAAGAAACAACAACGATCAATACCTTATTTGGCTCACGATCTACTGTAAAAGGAGAATTACTTCCCTCCACACTTGCAGAAACATCAGCCAAAATATCTCTTAGTTTATTCGCATATGGGCGCAATTGTAAGATAGCGTTAGTAGCGCGCTTCAATTTGGCAGCCGAAACCATTTTCATGGCTTTCGTAATCTGCTGTGTTGATGATACCGAGGTAATCCGGTTTCTTACTTCTTTTAAATTTGCCATATTTGTTTTAAGTATCAAGTACCTAGTATTGAGTATTGAGTCTAGTCAATGGACTCAATACCAAATACTCATTACTAATTAATATTTTGATGCTAAATCCTTAGCTACTGTTTCTAATACTGCAGTCAACTCATCAGAGAATTTACCAGCTTTGAACGCTGACAAAACTTCTGGATGGCGTTGTTCCAATTGTGTCAAGAACTCTTCTTCAAATTCTCTTACTTTATTTACAGGAACATTACGCAACAAACCTTTTGTTCCAGCATAGATGATTGCAACTTGCTTCTCTACAGAAACTGGAGAATATTGACCTTGTTTCAAGATCTCAACGTTACGAACACCTTTGTCCAAAACAGCTTTAGTAGCTGCATCTAGATCGGAACCGAATTTCGCGAAAGCTTCCAATTCACGGTACTGTGCTTGATCCAACTTTAATGTACCTGATACTTTTTTCATCGGTTTGATCTGCGCGTTACCGCCCACACGAGATACCGAAATACCTACGTTGATCGCCGGACGAATACCAGCATTAAATAAGTTAGACTCCAAGAAGATCTGACCATCTGTAATTGAGATTACGTTAGTAGGGATATACGCCGAAACGTCACCAGCTTGTGTTTCAATGATCGGAAGAGCTGTCAATGAGCCACCACCTTTAACCAAATGCTTGATAGACTCAGGAAGGTCATTCATGTTACGAGCGATATCATCAGAAGAGTTGATTTTCGCCGCACGCTCTAATAAACGGCTGTGTAAGTAGAATACGTCACCTGGGTATGCCTCACGGCCTGGAGGACGACGTAACAACAAAGAAACCTCACGGTAAGCCACAGCTTGTTTAGACAAATCATCATAAACGATCAATGCTGGACGACCTGTATCACGGAAAAACTCCCCGATCGCAGCACCCGCCATTGGCGCGTAGAACTGAAGTGGAGCAGGATCCGCCGCAGAAGCAGCGACAACAACTGTATAAGCCATTGCACCTCTTTCCTCCAATGTACGAACGATATTCGCTACTGTAGAATTCTTTTGACCTACAGCAACGTAAATACAGAATACAGGTTGACCTGCATCATAGAATTCTTTTTGATTTAAGATCGTATCGATACAAACCGCAGTTTTACCTGTTTGACGGTCACCGATGACCAACTCACGCTGGCCACGACCCACTGGAATCATCGCATCAATCGCTTTGATACCTGTTTGTAAGGGTTCAGTTACTGGTTGACGGTAGATAACCCCTGGCGCTTTACGCTCGATAGGCATTTCATACAATTCACCTTGGATAGGTCCTTTACCATCAATTGGTTGACCCAATGTATTTACTACACGTCCCAACAAACCTTCTCCAACTTTGATGGATGCAATACGGTTGGTACGCTTAATCGTATCTCCTTCTTTAATTTCGTCAGAAGGACCTAAAAGTACAACACCGACGTTGTCTTCTTCTAAGTTTAATACAATACCTTGTAATCCGTTATCAAATTCAACCAACTCACCGGACTGAACTTTAGTTAAGCCGTAAATACGAGCAATACCGTCACCTACAGCAAGTACGGTACCCACTTCCTCTAGTTCGGCTTCTGATTTAAAGCCCGACAATTGTTCTCTTAGAATTGCCGAAACTTCATCTGGTCTTACCTCTATCATTTTAATTATTATAAGGGGTTTTTTGATTTATTTTATTTTCCAAGATCAGCATATTAGCTACCCTGATTCAAATATCTTTCTAACTTATTCAACTTACCAGCAATACTTGCATCAATCTGACGATCGCCAACATTGACAACAAATCCACCGATCAAACTATGGTCAACCTTATTGACCAATATTACCTGAGCGTTGGTTTCTTTTGCAAGTACATCTTTCATTGCAGCCAAATTAGCTTCAGAAAGTGGTGCCGCAGATGTAACTGTAGCTTTAACAATACCTTTTACCTCATTGTACTCACGAACAAATTCCTGAGCAGTGGCATAAACTATAGTACCACGACCTTTATTGATCATGATCTTAAAGAATGCCAAGATATTCGGGTTAATTTTATCTTTAAATAAAGCATCCAATACGTTTTTCTTCTTGTCCAACGGGACAATAGGATTGGCTATAACCGCCTGCAACTCTGAGCTGGACTTTAAAACAGCAATGAACGAATCCATATCCGCCTTAATTGTTTCCAGTGAGCCTTGTTCGCTAGCCAAATCAATTAATGATTTTGCGTATCTCGATGCTACTTTAAATACTGACATAATTCTATTTCGTAATTTGAGTGACCGGATTAGTTCAATTTAACATCATTCAGCAAATCTGCTACTAAAGCTTCTTGCTTACCTTGGTCCTCAAATTCTTTTGTTAACACTTTACGGGCGATATCCAAAGACAAAGAAGAAACTTGAGACTTCACTTCGGCCAATGCTTTATTCTTTTGTTCGTCGATCTCCTCTTTCGCTTGAGCAATCATTTTAGCACCTTCATATTGTGCCTGTGTTCTTGCCTCAGCAACGATTTTCTCTTTTAGCTCTTTAGCTTCTTTAAGGATAACATCACGTTCCGCACGAGCCTCTTTTAGTAATTGTTCGTTCTCATTTGTCAAACGAGCCATTTCCAGTTTAGCTTTTTCAGCAGCTTCCAATGCATTCGCAATTCCTTTCTCACGATCATCTAAAGCATTTACGATAGGTTTCCAGGCAAACTTACCCAATAAAAAGATTACAACCAATAAGATGATTAGTTGCCAAAAGAACAAACCGTACGAGAACTGATTAATTAATGCTTCCATTTATATACAATTGTAAATTATAATTTTCTTGTGTTTGTATTTTTTTGTTTAAATACAGTTTGCAACCAACCGTTGCAAACTGTATTTAGTAAACTTTTTAATCAACTTGGATTATTTACCTAAGATTAAAGCACCGAATGCTAAACCTTCAACTAAGGCACCAATGATGATCATCGCAGTTTGAATTTTAGATGCTGCTTCTGGTTGACGAGCGATAGCTTCCATAGCTGAACCACCGATTTTACCTAAACCTAAACCCGCACCGATTACGATTAAACCTGCTCCAATTAAGTTGTACATAATAATTATTTTATAAAATTTAACAAAAAAATTCAATTAATGATGTGCATGTTCTTCCACCGCCATTCCGATAAATAAGGATGACAGCATGGTGAAGATAAAGGCCTGCAAGAATGCAACCAACAACTCCAGGAAAAACAGCACTAATGTTAACAACATAGACACACCGATACTACCCCCGACAGTCAATTGTTGTTGAAATAAATAAACGATTGCGATCAACCCCATCACAACAGAGTGACCCGCTGTAATATTCGCGAACAAACGCAACATCAAGGAAAAGGGTTTAGTAAACATCCCCAATACCTCGATAGGTGCTAAAATAAATTTAAATGGTACTGGAACACCTGGCATCCAAAAAATGTGCTTCCAATAATCTTTATTCGCCTTAAAATTGGTAATAAAGAATGTGAATAAAGCCAAACATAAAGTCACCGTGATATTTCCTGTTACGTTAAATCCTAGTGGGGTCAAACCCAATAAATTCAACACAAAAATCAAGAAAAACACAGATAACAGGTATGGCATAAACTCTTTGTACCGATGACCAATATTAGGAACAGCCATCTCGTCACGTACATATAACACCAATGGTTCCAAAACACGACCTACACCTTTAGGCAGATTATTGACACCTTTTTTATAGGTCTTTGCTAAGCTCATAAAACCCCAGAACAATAAGAATGCTGCTAATAATAAACCTACAACATTCTTGGTGATAGAAAAGTCTAAAGGTTTTGCATTTGTTGGGTGATGCTCTTCATCGTAATTTATCGTACCAGCAGCATCTGTTTTATAGATTTTTCCGTGATAAAGCACATAATATTGACCATTCTTTTCTACAACAGAGTCTCCATGGTGAAACTCTCCGGAAGAAAAAACAACCAATCCATTATCAATAAGAATTACTGGCAATGGAAAACCATAATGCTTTCCTGCTTTTTTATCGGTAAACAAAGAAAAATAATGATCATCCTGTAAGTGATGTTGACTATACTCTTTGATTTCCTCAGCTTGGGTTTTAGGCGCATCCCCATGCGCTTCCTCAGCTGCTTTTAAGGTAAAAGGATTGACAGCAAGAAAAATTACTGCAAATAATAAAAGTGCTCTCTTAAGATTCACCATTTCAGATTACTATTGAATAATAAAAAATTTTGCGCAAAAATACAATTTTATTTGGCATATCTCACCATTTGTTCAAACTTTTTCCAAAAATAGTTTAAACCTTTTTATCTACTTGATTTAAAGCATTAAATGCGAGATATACGTCGACAAACAACGATATAAAAAAGACAGCCAAAAAGTTATATTCTATAAAGTCATTTTCAAAGGTATTTAAACCATCTTTAACATAAATATATCCCGCAACAGCCTTCACCAATATCAGTCCCAAAAATATAACACCTAGTTTTTCCGGCATCGACCAATTTGCAAAAAATACCAGTATGGCCACACACAAAGAAGACGCCAGACCAAAACCATACATTCCAACTAGGCTGTAGGTAGTTTTGGACCAGTTTGTTTCCGTACCCATACCCGTTAGCACTAAATAATGTGCGGTATAACTCGCCACAAAAACAACCAGCAGTATAAGTATACTTCTCAGATAATTATTCATTCTTATTAATTTGATTTGCCTGCTTAATGAATTGATACAGGGACACGATCACACCCAACATAGTCATCCCCTTCATCCCCCATTCATCAGTAAGGGCATATTTACTGTCCAACCAGCTACCTACCCAATAAAATAAATATATTGTTACGCCCATTTGAATCGGCATGGATGTGAACACAATCCATTTGTTCATTTTTTTATTGGTTTTCTCCTCTTTCAATTAGCTTATAATAAAAGGTTGACAAATATACATCATTAATCCTTACTCCCTATAGTCCCAAAACTTTTTGTCCAATTTTAATATCTGGATAATCAATATCCGCTCCCAAAAGCATTTTAAGTTCAGAAGAAGATTTATCTGGATTCGCACGGATTACTTCAACAATACGATCAAGTTTAACCTGTTCTATCAATTCTGTCGCTTCCACTTCAGTTCCTACAAAGTTAATTAAATGTCCGTAGATTGTTCCCGCAACCATCCCGCGCTTACCTGCTATTTCTGCAATACTCATCCCCTCCTTAAACAGCTCTAAAGAAATTTCCTTTGTATCCAGTTTCTTGGCCCCTTCGTCATCCGTATTTTGTGCCGCTAATTCATCCTTTTCTTTTGTTCTAACCTGCGTAGCCACATCGAGCATAGCCGCTTGAAAATCTTCTCTTTTGGATAATGTTTCAGCAATAATCAGACAATGTTGCAACTGCTCACGCTTACGTTTATAATCTAATAATATTGCTTTCAGCTCATCAATATATTTCTTGGTCCTTTTTCGAATCTGGTACTCTTCGATGTGCTTTGTCAATGCTTCGATGAGATTCTTATCCATTCGAGGCAAAAACCAATTCACCGCAGCAGTTGACCGTTCACAGATCAAATCATAATTTATTGCATCTTTGTCCCGAAGAAGATCATAAAGGACAACAATAAATTTATGCGCCACTTTTTCTTGTGTCTGAAGCTGCTTAACGACTTCTTGAAAAAATTGAATCGCATTTTCCTTGCCATCTATATTGCGATCATCCATGGATTTAAGCAGCTCTGAAGTCTCCGCCAGCAACCCATCCCATCGGAAACCATTCATCAATATCTGACCTAAATAGTTCCGCTGGCATTGCTCCAAAATTTCATTGATATTAGATTGTGATGCTGCACGCTGCGCAAACTCGACAACTTGATAATCTGTACGGATAGCATAGGCTGGAATAATGGATTTAAGCACAAGTCCATCTAAACTTGTCAATCGGCTTAAGGCTACATATACCTGACCTGCAGCAAAAGATGTTCCTGCATCAATGATCGCTTTTTGAAAGGTCAGCCCCTGGCTTTTATGAATAGTGATCGCCCAGGCCAAACGTAACGGAAACTGGGAAAATGTTCCCAAGATTTCCTCTTTAATCTGATCCTGCCCCTTGTCATAATTATAACGGATATTTTCCCAGGTTTCCCTTTTGACGGTCACCTGCTCCGAACCATCAGGAAACACAACCGATACCGTACCATGAATAGTATCAATATCCTTGACAGTGCCGATCTTACCATTATAATATTTTCGTTCATCTCCAGAGTCGTTCCGGATAAACATGACCTGTGCACCTATTTTTAAAGATAATGTTTCTTCTGCAGGATAAGATCCTTGTGCAAAGTCATCCTTTACCACGGCTTTCAGATTTAACATCTTTCCGGGCAACGAGGCAAGTTTTGCACTGTTGATCTCATCCGCATTCCGATTATGGGATGTCAATGTAATATATTGCTCCTCCTCTTTCGGAACGAAATCCTGCTGGTAGTAGCCATTTAAGGTCGTCAGCATCTCATTGGTACATTGGTTATTCCGGATGGCATTCAGAATTGAAATAAAGCCTTCATCTTGTTGACGATAGATTTTATTGAGTTCCAGCATCACCAAAGGGCTATCCCTTAAAATTTTCGCATTAAAGAAAAATACGGAAGAATAATGATCACGAAGGATGTTCCATTCCGCATCCTTGACCACTGGCGGTAATTGATACAAATCGCCAATAAATAACACCTGCAATCCTCCAAAAGGACGCATATCCCGGCGAACAGACTGTAATATCACATTAATTGCGTCTAAAGTATCTGCCCGTACCATGGATACCTCATCAATAATCAGCAATTCAAGCTCCTGTAAAATTGCACGGCGTTGCTTGGTCAGCTTAATCGTACTGAATAATCGTGATTTGTTGTAAATATGACTATCCTGTTCATCCCAACGCAATTCATAATCTTCCACAAAAGTCCCAAAAGGCAGCCAGAACAACGAATGTAAGGTAGTTCCACCAGCATTCATGGCCGCCACCCCAGTAGGTGCGGTAATGGCCATCTTTTTATAGCTATGCTCGCGAATATACTTCAAGAAAGTCGTTTTTCCTGTTCCTGCCTTCCCTGTAATAAATACATTCTGATTGGTTTGATTAACAAACGCAACAGCCTGCATAAAGGCCGTATTTTCCCGGTCTACTTGAAAATTTGACATATCTTGAAATTAGATTGATCACAAAACTAATGATTTCCTTCTTAACTTCCACTGCCCCTCTGGATATGGCCACCCGGCAAAACACCGCTTAGGAGAGGGAAATACACAAAGCTAAAACGGTTAACTAAATTTATTAACGGATTTTTTTTATATTTAGCTGCTGAATTAACGATTAACAAATTTTTAGAATTTTTAACATGGCTATAGATAAAATCGCATTGTTTGAAAAAGTACAAGAGATGCTGACTTCCAAGGGTTTTCGTATTGAAAAATCAGATGCAGCTCGTCCTTGGGGAGGATTCTTTGTTATTGACGAATCTCAAGCGCAAGAATTCGCTAACGAATATTTCGGTGGAATGGATGTTCAGGAATTAAAAATTTCCGGAAAATTAAGTCCAAAAATTCTGATTGTTGCACCTGACAAAAGACTTTCTTGGCAATACCACCACCGTCGTGCCGAAATCTGGCGGGTTATTCAAGGAAATGTCGGTGTGATGGTATCCGATACAGATGAAGAATCTGTCGTATCAACATTAAGGGAAGGTGAAACCATTCGACTACGACAAGGTCAACGTCATCGCCTGATCGGATTGGATGGATTTGGCATCTTGGCCGAAATATGGCAGCATACCGATGCCAGCAACCCTTCGGATGAGGATGACATCGTCCGTGTTCAAGATGATTTTGGAAGATAATATTGCTTCCACCCCCTACTGAACAGAGATAGTCCAATTATTGGCTTATCTCTGTTTTTTCTTATAGCCTATTCCAAAGCTTAGATTCAAACTCAATATTCCTCAACATATATGGCAATTCGGTTCATAACCAGGTCGTCCTTATCATGACAACCCTTAGCAGCAACACTGATCTACCCGCACTCTTCCACAAACGGACAATTCTCAAAAAAACAGCAAACGATCAATATCTAAAAAATTTAGTCTTATACTACATATCGTAGTTTATTTTTTTTACTTTTGTTAGCTAAGTTCACATAAATTTATGAGTACATATAACGAAGACAGTATTAGGTCCCTGGATTGGAAAGAGCATATCCGCCTTCGTCCAGGCATGTACATTGGAAAGTTGGGGGACGGTTCGGCCTATGATGATGGTATCTATGTTTTATTGAAAGAGGTCGTCGATAATTCGATTGATGAGTTTGTGATGGGTGCCGGCAAAACCATTGATATTACGGTAAACGAAAATAAAGTTTCCGTACGTGATTATGGCCGGGGAATTCCCATTGGTTCTGTCGTGGATGTCGTTTCTAAAATCAATACCGGGGGTAAATATGACAGCAAGGCTTTTCAAAAGTCCGTAGGTCTAAATGGGGTAGGTACTAAAGCCGTGAATGCCTTATCCAGTCAGTTCACCGTACAATCATACCGGCAAAATATCACACGTATTGCTCAATTTTCCCAAGGCGAATTGGTTAATGATGAACAAAAAGATACCACGCAACGCAACGGTACAGCCGTAACGTTTTATCCGGACGATTCCATTTTCCGGAATTATAAATATCGACTAGAGTTTGTTGAAAATATGATCTGGAATTATGTATTTCTGAATTCCGGTCTAACCATCAACTTTAATAATCAAAAATTTGTCTCCGAGCACGGTCTTAAAGACTTATTGGAAAGAAATATTGACGCTGAATCCATGCGTTATCCAATTATTCACCTCCGCGGGGAAGATATTGAAATAGCGATGACCCATGGTCAACAATATGGAGAAGAATATTACTCTTTTGTCAATGGACAGCATACAACACAAGGAGGAACACATCAGGCCGCCTTTCGCGAGGCAATTGTAAAAACGGTACGCGAATTCTATAGAAAAGAATTCGACGCTTCGGATATCCGATCATCTATTATTGGAGCAATCGCTATCAAAGTTCAAGAACCTGTCTTTGAGTCGCAAACAAAAACAAAACTTGGTTCTCAAAGCGTTGGCCCGGAAGGCCCGACAGTCAGGACTTTCATCAATGATTTTGTCAAAAAAGCATTGGATGATTATCTTCATAAGAACCCAGGTACCGCAGACGCGCTCCAAAAGCGTATCCTTCAATCCGAACGTGAACGTAAAGATATCGCTGGCATCAAAAAACTTGCCAATGAAAGAGCAAAAAAAGCCTCTTTACACAACCGTAAATTACGTGACTGCAAGGTTCATTTCAGTGATAAAAATGAACGCAATCAGGAGACTACACTATTCATCACGGAGGGAGACTCCGCATCAGGATCAATTACCAAATCACGGGATGTGCAGACCCAGGCTGTTTTCAGCCTCAAAGGAAAACCCCTAAACTCTTATGGCATGTCCAAAAAAATCGTTTATGAAAACGAAGAGTTTAACCTCCTGCAACATGCACTGAATATCGAAGACGGCTTAGATGGACTCCGTTACAATAATATTGTTATTGCTACAGATGCCGATGTCGATGGAATGCATATCCGTCTCTTGCTATTGACATTTTTCTTGCAGTTTTTTCCGGACCTGGTCAAAGCAGGTCACGTATCAATCCTTCAGACACCATTATTCAGGGTCCGAAATAAAAAAGAAACGATCTACTGTTATTCAGACGAAGAAAGACAAAGAGCAATTGCCAAACTGGGTGCTAAACCTGAGATCACACGATTCAAAGGTTTGGGCGAGATATCACCTTCTGAATTTGGTTTATTTATCGGAAAAGACATCCGTCTTGATCCTGTTATCCTGTCAAAAGACAATAAGATCCAACAGTTACTAGAATACTATATGGGTAAAAACACGCCGGACAGACAAAAACACATTGTTGAAAATCTCCGCGTAGAAGTTGACCTTGAAGAAGAGCTAACAAAAAAAGCGGGTTAATCTTAACCCGCTTTTTTACCAACCAACCTACAACCAATATTTCATGTACAACCAAACCTTAATCCTGATCCAATGCCAAGATGCCGTTGGCCTGGTCGCCAATATTTCAAATACGTTAGCAAAATATCAGCTCAATATTGTTACCATGCGCGAGTATGTGGATGAAGAATTCAATAAATTCTTCGTCCGTGTGGTCTGTCATGGCCTGGTTGCCGATCCTGCTCAGCTCACCAGCTCCTTAATGGAAGTACTTCCACCTGCAGCTCAAATACAGATCAATCCCAGCAACCGTAAGAAAATCATTGTCCTTGTCACCAAAGAACACCATTGTCTCGCCGATATCCTTGTACGACAGCATTTCGAAACATGGGGCGCCGAAGTTCAAGCTGTTATTGGCAATTATGAAACCCTCCGCTCCTTTACTGAAAAATTTGAAATTCCATTCCATTGTATTTCGCATGAAAATCTAACTAAGGAAACTTTTGAAGAGCAATTGATGCTGCAGATCAACCAATATCAGTTTGATTATATTATTCTTGCCAAATTTATGCGAATTCTATCTCCCGAATTTGTCAGCATCTTTGAAAATAAACTGGTCAACATCCATCATTCCTTTCTTCCTGCATTTATTGGTGCCAATCCCTACAAACAAGCCCATGCAAGGGGCGTCAAAATCATTGGGGCCACAGCTCATTTTGTCACTGACCAGCTCGATGAAGGCCCCATCATTGTACAAGATATACGTCATGTCAACCATAACTATACCGTGAAAGATATGGTAACAGCTGGGAAGGAAATAGAAAAGGCTGTTTTAAGCAGAGCAATCCGCTTACTCAGTGAAGATCGTGTCATGCGCAATGACTATAAAACCATTGTATTCGAATAGTGATTACAATCATCCCCCAATGCAACAATCATTACTTTTTTGTAACATTATTCTCGATTATTTCGTAAAAGAAATATTTAAGAATGACGCATACTTTTCATATCCCTGTATTAGGGCTAGCTTTCTCCATAGACTCGGCAATCAAAGTTGCCCGGTATGGTATTTCGTCCGTAATATCTATCGTTGACGATGAACTTATAGAGCGAATGCGCAGCTATTACTGCGGACAATACCAGATTCCCTATCGGCCCATACAAAAAACGGAAGAAGATTACCGGGCAAAGAGGATCAAAACTTATCTCAACCTGGTTCAGCATTTGGTGAATAAACAGCTAGAAGAGCTGAAACATCAACAATTTACGGCAGATTCCGAATTGACAAAGTATTTCCAGCTCTTACCAGATGCTCATCCTTCAAAGCCAATCTATCATGCCATGGAAATTGAAACAAATCTTGCGATTAAGACCGAGCTTCAGGATCTTTTGATCAACTACCTTAAACCAGGAGAAATTGATGTCAATATCATGTCCAAAGTCGATAAGATGAATTATAAGAATGGCATCGATCTGGGACAAAGATACTCAGATGCCTTAGCAGCCTTACGGGGGTTTGCAAACTCATCACTACATTCTTCCGTTGTTCTTTCTGCAGGAATGAATCCAAACCTATATGCCTATCTCGCTGAATTACCAACTTTCTTCCCACATAATGACAGCACATTCGACAAAAAAGTTGTGTTGAAAGTAAGTGATTTCCGGTCAGCTCTCATTCAGGCAAAATACCTGACAAAACGTGGTGTATGGATATCCGAATTCAGGGTAGAATCTGGGTTGAATTGCGGTGGTCATGCTTTCGCAACGGACGGTTTTCTATTGGGGCCAATCCTGGAAGAATTCAAGGAGAAAAAAGAAAATTTAAAAACTGAACTGTTTACAATTTATAAAGAATACTGGTCCCAAAAAGGAATACAGCTGGCACATCCACCCCTGATTAAATATACCGTCCAAGGTGGTGTCGGCACCTCGACCGAACATCAGTTTCTACTGAATTACTATCATTTTGATGCTGTTGGATGGGGGTCTCCCTTTTTAATGGTCCCTGAAGCCACTACTGTTGATCAAGAAACATTAAAAGCACTCGAACACGCAGAAAAAGAAGACTTCTATTGTAGTGGAGCGTCTCCTTTAGGAGTTCCATTCAACAATTTCAGACCTAGTACTGCCGAACGCCTACGTTTAGAACGTATCAAAAAAGGTAGGCCGGGAAGTCCCTGCAAAAAAGAATTTCTTGTTTCAAATACCGAATTCAGTGACAGGCCAATCTGTACCGCATCCCGGCAGTACCAACATCAAAAAATTCAGGAATTAAAAAGACAGAACCTGTCACCAAGAGAATACAATAGCGCTTTTGAAGCCATTACGGAAAAAACCTGTCTATGTGAAGGCTTGGCAGCTCCAGCTTATCTCAAATATAACATCAAAAAGAACAAGGAACAGACTGCTGTATCCATCTGTCCAGGACCTAATCTGGTGTGGTTCAAAAAACAATATTCATTGAAGGAAATGATCGATCATATCTACGGTCGCATCTCCCTTCTCGACAATACCAATAGGCCTTTTATGCTCATCAACGAGCTTAATCTCTATATCGATCATCTCCAAAAATATGTGATAGATCATCAAAATAGTATTAACGATAAGAAAATAAAATACATTTCCAAATTCAAAGCGCAGCTAGAGACAGGCATCATGTACTATGATAAACTGCTGCTGCACTTATCTACCATGCCCAAAAATATCATAAACACAATACCCCTTCAGCTCCAACAAGCATCAATTCGGTTAAATGATATACATTTTTAGCAACTGAACAAAAAAAACGCGGGACGTTATATCACCGTCCCGCGTTACTAAGCCATTACTTTCCGTAAGATTTACTTCGCTATTTTACGGAATTTCCCAAAAACCCCCAAGGGCAATTTAGGACCAGCAGTTGCTTGCAGAAAAAGCTCCCCAATCTCAAGATTTTCCACTTTTGGAAAAGCTGTTTTTATCAGATTTTCCACAATCACAGAGGAGAAACCTAAAGAATAGGTATTCAAGATCAAGAAATGCTCTTTGGGATCCAACAATTGGACCACGTCAGTCATCATCTCCATAATATGATCTTCTAACTTCCATTTTTCTCCTTTTGGTCCATGTCCGTACGCTGGCGGATCTAATATGATCCCATTATATGTATTTCCTCTTTTCAGCTCACGCTTTACAAATTTCAGTGCATCTTCAACCACCCAACGAATATTGTCCAGATTAGAAATCTCCATATTCTCATTTGCCCAGGTCACGACCTGCTTAATGGAGTCAACATGTGTGGTATCTGCGCCCGCAGCCTTCGCAATCAATGATGCTCCACCCGTATAGGCAAATAGATTTAAGACCTTCGGCTTATCAGTTTGGAAAGAACGAACAGATTCCGAAATATAGTCCCAATTGACTGCTTGCTCAGGAAATATCCCAACATGCTTAAACGAAGTCAATCCTAACCTAAACTTGATAGCTACATCGTCATTTTTATATTGAACATGCCAACGGTCCTGGATCTTTGGGTTCTTCTTCAACCACTCTCCCGAAGTTGCCGAACGCCCCTTGAACTTGATATGATAACGTTTGTTCCATTCTGCATCCCCCAAAGCCTTGGGCCATACGGCCTGTGGTTCTGGTCTTATTAAAATCAAATCGCCAAAACGTTCCAATTTCTCAAAATCACCACAATCAATAAGTTCATAGTCCTTCCAATGTTGTGGAGTCAATAGTTGTATATTTGTTGCTGCCAAAATCAAAATTTTCCGACAAAACTAAACTAAATTTCAATATAAATGAAATCCGGCCTTTCTTTAGGCAATTCAGGCACACAGATTAAGAATATAAAAACTGGACATTTTCACTCCTTATTGGCCCATAGATGCTTTAGCACTTTTCATTAAAGGACTTGCAAACACAAAATTATTCAACTCTTCCACATCTGACTTCATCATATCTTTATTGGACCCTTCCCAGAATTTCTGTCCTTTATGCAGAAACAAAATATACTCTCCAATTCCCATCACAGAATTCATATCATGTGTAACAACCACAGTCGTGCATTTTAATTCTTGCGTAATTTTAAGCACCAGTTCATCAATAACGATAGATGTCTCTGGATCCAAGCCTGAATTGGGTTCATCACAGAAAAGATATTTGGGATTCATACTGATGGCGCGGGCGATTCCTACACGTTTTTTCATCCCCCCAGAAAGTTCTGCAGGAAACAATTTATTCCGTCCTTCTAGATTCACCTGCTCCAAACAATGATTTGCCCGGTCCAATTTTTCAGATTTGGACATTTCCGTAAACATGTCCAAGGAAAACATGATATTTTGTTCCACGGTCATCGAATCGAACAATGCTGAATTCTGAAAAAGCATTCCGATTTCTTTACGAATAGGCACTCGCTCCTCAAAGTTCATCCGTGTAAAATCTTGTTTATCGAACAATACTTTTCCTTTTTCAGGATGATGTAATCCTACAATGCATTTTAACAAGGTACTTTTTCCAGATCCAGACCCACCAATAATCAAGCTTACTTTTCCAGGTTCAAAGTTTGCACTAATCCCCTTTAACACATGGTTGTCACCAAATGATTTATTTATATTTTCAATCTGAATCATAGAATCTCTTTATAACATTAATGCCGTAATGACATAATCCGCGACCAAAATGGTGATACATCCCACCACAACAGCCTCAGTACTCGCTTGCCCAACTTCCAGCGCTCCTCCTTTGACATTATAGCCTTTATAAGCTGAAATGGAGGTGATAATAAACCCGAAAACAATGGCCTTAACAATAGCAACTGTCACCGTAAATCCATTAAAACTGTCTTGAATTCCCAATATATAATCCGAAGGAGTAACTGCCCCTGAAAGCGAACCGCCCAAAAGGCCTCCTACCAGCGCACAGACAATCGCAATAATGACCAACATCGGGATCATTGTAACACCCGCCAGTACTTTAGGTAATATCAGATAGCCTGGAGCATTGATTCCCATAATCTCCAAAGCATCTATCTGCTCTGTCACACGCATAGAGCCAATCTGGGAAGATATTGATGAACCAATTTTACCCATCAGCACCAGCCCTGAAATAGTTGGTCCCAGCTCCAGAATATTTGAGTCCCTGTTGATCGAACCAATGATCGAATTGGGAATCAGGTCGGAGACCATCTGAAAAGCAATTTGCATGGTCATGACCGCTCCAATGAAGGTAGAAATAATCACGATAAGTCCTAACGACCCTATACCAATGTCGGTCATTGCCAGCACGGTTTCTTTCCAATAGATCCGGCCTTTTTCCGGTCTTTTAAAGACTGATTTTAACAGAATGAGATATGCGCCAATGTGATGAAAGATCATATTATTTAATTAAATTCAGTTCTCGTCTATTCAGTATCTAGAACTTTAAGCCTATATAACTATTAAAGGTAATTATTTCCAGCAAATATATAAACAAGCGAAAAGCCAAAAAGTACGAGAAAAACGAAATTACTTACCGACTAATTAGTCACATTTACCGATTTTTTATGTATAATAGCCTAATCTTTGGTAGAGTATCCCACAAAGCTATTTACTTTTGAGGTATAATTTAACAAAACGGAATAGGATATGAATACACAACGTATAACAACTGGAATTACCATTCTTTTTATAGGAATTGTTCTATTATTATCTCAACTCAATAGTATCTCATTCAATTGGGTAGGTGTTTTCAGATATTGGCCACTATTTATTGTCCTTGCAGGAATTCGTATGTTAGTACCTAAGGACCAACAAATTGGTCAATTCATTGCTATCGGCGCTACCATAGTCATCTTGGGGTTCCTCACCTTCGTAGGATTATCGACACCGAAAGAACCACTATTAACACAATTACTAAAAAGTAAGACTCTTGGTGTCAGAAATAGTGACGATCCTAACGATAAAACAAACTATACTACCGAAAAACTGAAGGTAGCTTTGGACGACAAAATTCAAATTGCAACTTTAAATCTGGATCTGGGAGCTACTTCATTAAAAAACGACAGCAGCACGACATCCGAAATTTTCACCGCTTATAATACATCTAAGGAATACTTACTGGGCATCACTACCCATGGAGAGTCTACAGACAAACTAGACATCAACCTCAAAGGGAAATTCAAAAATAAGGATTTTGACAGCAAAAACAACAACACCTATATTGCTTTAAATCCTAATATTATCTGGAAGTTAAATTTTGACATTGGTGCAATTGATGCCAACTTAGATCTTTCGTCTTATAAAATTGAGGAGCTGGACATTGATGCCGGTGCTACAAGTTTAAAGCTCAAACTGGGGCAGCCAATGTCCACAACTAAAATCGCTATGGACGCAGGAGCTTCATCCATAGAAATTGCAATCCCTAAAAATGCAGCATGCCGGATTACAAGCGATAATGCTTTATCCTCAACCGATTACGAAGGAGATTTCCTTAAAAGTGAGGGCGAAGTAAAATCTACGAACTATGATTCGGCAGCCCAGAAATTCGATTTTGATATTAATGGCGGAATCGCATCCATAAAAATCAGAAGATATTAATTCACAGCGGATATTTAGTCAATAAAAGCTAACTTTGTGTTATATATGGACACAAGTAATATGTTGACGTTACCAGGAATCTATTGTAATTCCAAGGTAGATTATTCGAGATGGAAGACGAGGGAGATTCAGATTGGTGATATTCCCATGGGTGGAGACAATCCGATCCGTATCCAAAGTATGACTACGGTAGACACGATGGATACTTTAGGCTCTGTAGAGCAAACTATTCGGATGGTAGAAGCCGGATGTGAATATGTTCGTATCACGGCTCCCAGCATTAAGGAAGCCCAAAATCTAGCAAACATAAAAAATGAACTCCGAAAAAGAGGTTATAAGGTACCCTTGGTAGCCGATATTCATTTTACCCCAAATGCTGCTGAAGTCGCTGCACGTATCGTGGAAAAAGTCCGTGTCAATCCAGGAAATTATGCCGACAAAAAGAAGTTTGACCAGCTCTCTTATACAGATGCTGCTTACCAGTTAGAATTAGAACGTATTTATCATAAATTTACACCCCTCGTAAAAATCTGTAAAGAATATGGAACGGCCATGCGTATCGGAACGAACCATGGGTCACTTTCGGACAGAATCATGAGTCATTATGGGGATACACCTGAAGGAATGGTCGAGTCCGCCATGGAATTTATTCGTATGTGCGAAGATCTTAATTTTTATAACCTGTGTATTTCTATGAAATCTTCCAATCCTCAGGTCATGGTCAAGGCCTATCGTTTGCTGGTTGAAAAGATGGTTTCTGAAAATATGAACTACCCACTGCACCTTGGGGTCACCGAAGCAGGCGATGGAGAAGATGGACGTGTGAAATCTGCCGTAGGCATCGGAACACTGCTGGAAGATGGGCTCGGGGATACCGTCCGGGTCTCGCTTACCGAGGAACCAGAACGAGAGGCACCCGTAGCCATTGCCTTAGTCGATAGATACAGTAAGAGAAAAATAAATTTAGAAAAAATTCCTCAGGAAGAAATTATACAGCTATCTTCTGAAAATCAAAATTCCCCATACCTGAGCCAGGAAGTAAATACCTTTATCGGCGGCTCATTAGTCCCAAGAATTGTCATCGATATTTCAAATGAAAATCTAAAAGACGCACAAATTCTTGCTAAAGTAGGTTATCGTTATGACATGCTATTGGATAAATACCATATGGGTGAGCAATCAGTAGATTTTGTTTATTTGGGTGATCATTTACCTTCATTTAACATGCCTGCAAATTTAAAGCAGGTCTACAATTTTTCTACTTGGTCCCAGCTTCAGGATAAGACAAATATTCACCCACTCTATACACTCGAAGAGTTTGCCCATACCACCGATAAAGATCCTGTCCTGAATATGATCAAAATCCGCAACAAAGATCTAATCAGCCCACTATTCGAGTCTTTACAATTAGATAAAACCGTTGTATTTATATTAGAAACCAGCCATATGCACGGAATGGCAGACCAGCGGCAATTTTTCCGAAATCTCCAGGAAATAGGTATTGATCCTCCTGTGATCATAAAAAGAAGCTATGACAGAGCCGCGTTTTCCGGACCTCTTGGCGATTTCATGAATCCTGAAGAGCCCATTTCGAAGCTCCAGCTATACGCTTCAACAGACCTGGGGGCTTTATTGATCGATGGTCTAGGATCAGGAATATGGATAGACTCTCCAGCAACCGCATTGGAAAGTATAGCTTCACTCTCTTTCGGAATTTTACAGGCCACACGATCCAGAATATCAAAAACAGAATATATCTCCTGCCCAAGCTGCGGAAGAACACTGTTCGACCTGCAGGAAACTACACAAATGATCCGGAGCCGGACCAATCATCTAAAAGGATTGAAAATCGGCATTATGGGATGTATTGTTAACGGGCCGGGAGAAATGGCTGATGCAGATTATGGCTACGTCGGAGCCGGTCCTGATAAAGTGACCTTATACCGGGGCCAAGAAGTTGTCAAAAAGAATGTCAGCTCGGGGCAGGCCTTGGACGAATTAATCAAAATCATCAAGGATGATGGCCTTTGGATCGATGAAGTAGAAGTATAATATTAAGAAGGGGAATCATTAGATTCCCCTTCTTAATATTTATATTTTTTGATGATCTCTAGTCTATTCTCAAATCAACAGAATGAATTACTAGCGTACAGAAAATCTTTTCACAACTGTTTCCGAACCCGCAACCACCCTAACAAAATAAAATCCTGCGGTCAATTTACCACCATGCTCAAAAGATAGATTTTGAACACCAGCATCCAGATTGCCATTCATCAGTTGCAAGATCTCATTTCCCAAGGCATCCATCACCTTGATAGAAACACCTGAAGACTTGGCCAATTTGAATGAAAGATTGATTTGCTCAGCAATAGGATTATAGAATACCTTTACATTATTAATCAATTTTTCGGCATCCTTGCTTGTATTATCGCCAAATGCATCATCCCCTTCCCAAACATGCGGTGTAAAAGTATGGTCATAAGGAGATTTTGCATACACCTCAACAATCCCACTGCACAAAATCAGTGCGGATAAAAATGTTAAATAAGTTGCTTTAAGTAGATTTCTCCCCATAGTGTTAAATTAGACTTCAAATACTGGTTACGGTTTAATCAAATATAACGCTAACTATTTGAATTATCAACAACAAAGTTAGTATTTTGTTTAAAAGTTTTTTAGTAAAGCTGAGGACCATGCGATTCTTTTAACAAATTTTAACAGCTCTTGCGCATGTCAAAGGAAATGCTAAAATTTGGCGCTGCAAATGTACCTGCTTAAAATACAGGCAAAAAGTATATTTTTGCAATATATTCTGAAATAAAAACAATTGATAAATGGCAGATAATAGTCATCACAACAGTATTAATAAGGTAAGTTTCGCTGGCTTATTGATCAGTTTAGGAATCGTTTTTGGAGACATTGGAACCTCCCCATTATATGTTTTCAAAGCCATTATGGGGCAAGGAGCCATTCAGAAAGATCTTGTTTTGGGCGGACTATCCTGCGTATTCTGGACCTTAACGCTTCAGACAACCGTAAAATACGTTTGGATTACCCTACGTGCAGACAATAAAGGAGAAGGCGGTATTCTGTCTCTCTATTCATTGGTGCGCAAACGTGCTCCCTGGTTAATTTTTCCAGCAATGATCGGTGCAGCAACCTTATTGGCCGACGGTATGATTACCCCTGCCATCACAATATCATCGGCCATAGAAGGTTTGGACATTAAGTTCCCAGGGCTACCAACGGTACCTATTGTCGTTACCATTATTTCTTTACTTTTTATTATTCAGCGATTCGGCACCTCTGTTGTCGGCAAAGTTTTCGGCCCTCTAATGACCATTTGGTTTACAATTATTGGTGTCTTGGGATTATCTCATATCCATTTAGCCCCCGAGGTCATGAAGGCCATTAATCCATATTATGCTGTTCATATTTTAATTACCTATCCACACTCCCTGCTGCTGATCGGTGCCGTATTCTTGTGTACTACTGGAGCTGAGGCTTTGTATTCGGACATGGGACACTGTGGCAAAAACAATATACGCATCAGCTGGATCTATGTTAAAATCACCCTTATATTGAACTATTTTGGACAGGGAGCATGGTTATTGACCCAGCAGGGTCGCGTTTTAGGTGGAGCAAACCCATTTTACTCGATCATGCCCGACTGGTTTATCGGCTATGGTATTGCTATTGCAACCATTGCCGCTGTGATCGCAAGTCAGGCCATGATCTCAGGATCCTATACCTTAATTTCTGAAGCCGTACGTTTAAATATTTGGCCCAAGGTCGCCATCCGCTACCCCAGTGAACATAAGGGTCAGTTATACGTTCCATCGATCAATTTGATCCTTTGGATTGGCTGTATGATCGTCATCTGGGTCTTTGAAGAATCAAGTAAGATGGATGCCGCCTATGGTTTGGCCATCAATCTTACCGTACTGATGACAACAATATTGATGGGGTACTTCCTAGCAATGAAAAAAGTGAGCCGCATTCTCATCGGCATATTCTTGGTTGCATATTTTGCCATTGAATTGACGTTCCTGATCGGTAACGGTGTGAAGATTGCACACGGAGGCTGGTTAACACTGTTGCTAGCCATTGCATTATTCGGCACAATGTATTGTTGGTATACAGCGCGGAAAATTAAAAACCGTTTTGTCAATTTTATCAATATCAATAAGTACTATCCAATTATTTCAGAATTAAGTGAAGACAAATCCGTCCCCCCGTACGCATCTCATTTGGTCTATCTGACGAGTGCCAATTTCAAATCTGAGATTGAAGCCAAAATTATCTACTCCATCATTAATAAAAAACCTAAACGGGCCGATGTCTATTGGCTGGTCCACGTAGATGTTATGGACCATCCCCATACCCGGGAATATTCCATTGACCAGCTTATCCCTGGGAAATTGATACGGATAGATTTTAAATTAGGTTTCCGGGAAGAACAACGTATCAGTCTGCTCTTTAGAAAAGCTGTGGAAGAAATGGTAAAGAAGGGTGAAATTGATATTACAAGTCAATATGACACCCTCCGTAAACATAATATCCCCGGAGATTTCAAGTTTGTCGTATTGGAAAAAGTGTTATCCAAAACCAATCAGCTGACCTGGATAGAAAAAGTCATCATGGATATCTATGGTTATCTCAAAAAAATGAGTTTATCTGAAGAGAAAGGCTTTGGTCTGGACTCAAGTTTTGTTACAATTGAACGGGTTCCGCTCAATTTTCCACAGACATCCGAAGTCCATCTTATCCGTAAAGATTAATACATAAAGGTGATGCCAATGCATCACCTTTTTTATTCAATAGAATTGCATTACTTTTGTTGCAAATAACACATCATGGCAGACGCTAATCCAAAAAAGAAATTACACCCTCGAAATAGACATCTCGACAACTACAATTTTGATGAACTCAGTAAAGTTGAACCTTCCTTAAAAGATTTCATTACCGAGAACGCTTATAAAGTCAAAACAATAGATTTTAACAATTCAGAAGCTGTTAAGATATTAAATCGGGCACTTTTAAAAAAATACTATCACATTCAGCATTGGGATATTCCTCAGGAAAACCTTTGTCCCCCGATCCCTGGAAGGGCCGACTATATCCATTATATCGCTGATGTACTTGCACGTGACAATAATGGTGAAATTCCAAAAGGCAGCAAAATCCAAATTCTCGATATCGGCGTAGGTGCTAACTGTATTTATCCGATCATTGGACATCAAGAATATGGCTGGAGTTTTGTAGGATCAGAGATCATTAAAAGAGCTTATAAAAATGCGATTGAAATTACACGGACAAATATGAGTTTAAAAAAGAGTATACAGATCCGTCTTCAGAACAATCCAAAAGCTATATTTAAAGACATTATTCTCCCTGGAGAAAAGTTTGATATGGTCATCTGCAATCCCCCATTTTTCAGCTCTCAGACAGAAGCTTTACAGCAATCTGTCCGGAAAACCACCGGGATCAAAGATGCTAAAATAGAAGAAATTACCGTGAACCAAACTTTTGCGGGACAAGGAAGTGAACTTTGGTGCGATGGTGGTGAAAAAGCATTCTTAACTCGTATGATATTTGAAAGTCAATTCCATAAGGATCAAGTCAAATGGTTCTCAACGCTTGTTGCCCACCGTGAAGATGTCCGATTTTTACAACATAAATTAAAGAAAATTAATGTAAAAGAATCCGAAGTCATTCGCATGGAACAAGGTAATAAGGTGAGCCGGATCTTATTGTGGCGATTTTAATATAATAAAAAAGGAGCTGTGAGCTCCTTTTTTATTATATTAAAATCTTAAATTGTACGGAAACACTAACTTTCGATAGCCTGCTTATTGAGTCTTGAATGTTTATAACCGTACATAAAATACACACCTAATCCAATCACCAACCAAACCACAAAAATGATCCAATTGCTTGCTCCCAACTCTGTCATGAGGTATAAGTTGATTAAAATCCCAATAACAGGCAGAAGAGAGAAATTCATTTTAAAGCTATAGATACTCAGTCCTAACCAGGTCAGCCAAAAAATAATCACCAGCATCTTATGCTCCACGATCTCCAGAAAAGACAGTCTTTTCCATTCACTCAAAGTATCATTACCATAGATAGCCAGGAGGATTATGGCAAGCAAAAGTCCGACTCCTACCAGATATTTACCATTAATGTAAGGAACCTTAAATTTAGACTTTGCAGAAAGTCCTGAATAATCCATATAAAGTACTCCCGCGCACACTAAAATAAAGGCAAAGAAGGTACCGACACTAGTCAGGTCTACAAAAAAATCCATTTTGAAAAATAAGGAGGGAATAGCCACCACCAATCCTGTTACAATGGTTGCAAAGGAAGGGGTTTTATATTTAGGATGGATCGTCGCAAATTTCTTCCATAAAAGCCCGTCCCGGCTCATTGTCATCCAAATTCTCGGTTGCGCAAGTTGATAGACCAATAGAGCACTTGTAATGGCAATAACTGAAGTCACTGAAATAATACCGGCCATATGGTCAAATCCCACATACTTAAAAACAAAAGCCAGGGGATCTTTTACATTAAGTTCCGTATAATTCACCATTCCGGTGAGCACCAAGGTAATGGCCACATACAAAACTGTACAGATCAATAGACAATAGATCATTGCCTTAGGTAAATCACGTTGAGGATTCTTACACTCCTCAGCAGTCGTAGAAATTGAATCAAATCCAATAAAGGCAAAGAATACAGCCGCAACACTTCCCAGCACACCTTGAAGGCCATTTGGTGCAAAAGGAGTCCAGTTTTCAGGTTTCACATAGAATATACCACCAAAAATCACTGCCAATATAATTCCAACCTTAATCATAACCATAATCATACTGGCTTTTTGAGATTCTTTGATGCCGATATATACAAGCCATGTAACCAAAAAGGTAATTACTCCTGCCGGTAAATCAAAGATAATAGGCACTCCGCCTATACGGGGTGCACTATTGAATGCCGCCAATCCATGCTGATCAATAGCCGTCAGGCTGCCCTGGCCATGTTCATTCATTTTTTCTACAGCATCATAGGCGTAACCAGGTGCCATTGAAAGCCAGGCAGGAATATGCATACCAAACCCCTCCAGCATGGAGGCAAAATACTGCGACCAGGAAATGGCAATAACAGTATTTGAAACTGCATATTCCAATACCAATGCCCAGCCTATTATCCAGGCAAACAGCTCTCCAAAAGCCACATATGCATACGTATATGCCGATCCTGAAACAGGTACTGTACTTGCAAACTGTGCATAGGCCAATGCTGTAAACACACAGGCAAAAGCTGTAAAAATAAATAAAAGAGAAACGGCAGGACCACCTTCGTAGCTTGCCAGCCCAATGGTACTGAAAATCCCAGCTCCCACGATAGCAGCTATACCCAATGAAACCAGGTCCGTTACTCCCAAAACTTTTGCTAGACCAGTTCCACCTTCTTTTTGGGTATCATGTAGAATCTGATCAACACTTTTCTTCCGAAAAAGTCTATGTGACATGTAAAATTGATTTTTATACGTAAAATTTATGCGAAAATAAATATTTTCAAGGTCTTATACTATTGGTATTTTCTGTCAGACTAATTAAAGTCTACTAATTCGTATTGAATATACTGATAAATTTCCTGAGCGTCCGCCATCTGATGCTGCAAATACCAGTTCAATTGCTCCGTTAATAATTCACGCTGCTCCGCGAGCACTTCAAATTGCCAAAGGCGCTTACAGATATTGAAAAGGGCTCCTGTAATTTTTTCTATCTGAGCATAATCATAGATATACTGCCACTCAATAAACTGTTGGTAAAATTTCTCAAATTTAGGAATATCGCCCAGTTGATTTATTGTCAGAAACTTTCGTATCGCATCCTCATTCACATGGGATAGTGCAGTATAAAACTTATCAATAGAAACAGCCTTGTTCAGCGTCAGGATATGGTCCAGCAACAGCTCCAAAGCGATATGAGCCATAAAAGAAGGACGAATTGGCAAACCAACCAAACTCGATTGAATGTTAAGTTTTAATTGATGGGTATGATGAAAGAAGTAGCTTGAATTATGAAATAAGCGGTCAACCTCAATATGACGATTCCAACCAATATAAAGTTGTTTCAACAATGGGTTATCCATCAGTTCATCTTCATATTGTCGAGGTTTCAGTACAAAACTCTTATCTGCATTTTTCAATAAGTCCGGCAACAGACCACCTACAATTCGTTCGGGATTAGTCGCAAACCGTTCAAAATAAAAATGTGATAAAAAATTCATACTAGCTTATTAGTGTGTGCTTTTATATGGATTTATTCGCTCAATATACGCTTAATCTCCTATCTTTGCATCTTGTAAATTAAAAAATTAAATCCATTTAACAATGAGCTTTGTAGAAGAATTACGTTGGAGAGGCATGTTGCAAGATATTATGCCCGGAACTGAAGACTTACTGAATAAAGAAAAAGTCGCTGGTTATATCGGTTTCGATCCCACAGGCGACTCTCTACACGTAGGACACTTAACTCAGATCATGACCTTAATCCATTTCCAAAATGCGGGCCACAAACCTGTAGCATTGGTTGGTGGCGCCACAGGGATGATCGGAGACCCTTCTTTTAAATCTGCAGAGCGTAACTTATTAGACGAAGCAACGTTACAACACAATGTAGCTTGTCTAAAACAACAGTTAGGCAAATTTCTCGAATTTGGAGAAGGTCAAAATGATGCCAAAATGGTCAACAATTACGATTGGTTCAAAGATTTCAAGTTCTTGGACTTTATCCGTGACATCGGTAAGATGATTACCGTAAATTACATGATGGCAAAAGATTCGGTAAAAAAACGCTTGGAAGGAGATAATGGTCTTTCCTTTACAGAATTTACCTACCAATTGATTCAAGGCTACGACTTTTATTACCTTTGGAAGCACCACGACTGTAAAGTCCAAATGGGTGGATCCGATCAATGGGGCAATATTGTTACAGGCAGTGAAATGATCCGCCGCCAAGATCAAGGAACAGCATACGCTATTACAACACAGCTGATCAAGAAAGCTGATGGTCAAAAATTCGGAAAAACAGAGTCTGGTGCAGTGTGGCTGGACCCTAAAAAAACTTCGCCATATAAATATTATCAATTTTGGTTAAACACATCCGATGACGATGCCAAAAATTGGATCAAAATCTTTACGCTGAAATCACAGCAAGAAATTGAAGCAATTATCGCTGAGCATGACGCTGCTCCGCATTTGCGGGTTGTACAAAAAGCGCTGGCTAAAGACATTACGATCCGTACCCACTCCGAAGAAGCGTATGAAACAGCAATAAAAACCTCTGAATTCCTTTTTGGAAACGGTTCATTGGAATTTTTGAACAACCTAGATCACGAAGCTGTATTGGAGGTATTCGATGGCATACCACAATTCCATATAACTAAAGAGGACTTCAATACAGGAATTAATATCCTTGATCTTTTGGCGGTACATACCCAAGTATTTCCATCAAAAGGTGAAGCACGTAAAATGCTTCAAGGTGGCGGTGTTTCGATCAACCGTGCAAAAACAACGGATAGTGAACAAATTATTACCGAAAGCAATTTTGTCAATGGTAGATACATCGTTGCTCAACGAGGTAAAAAGAATTATTATCTGATTATTATCGATTAATACCATCCAAAACAATAAAAAAAGCGCTTTTTATTTGATTAAAAAGCGCTTTTTTTATTTCAAAAGTTTTTCAAATGCCCGGCGAGCCGCTCCTCTAAAATATACTTCACCACAGTACTGATATCCCAATTTATCAAATACATGAAGCATACCTCCATTATCAAAATTGGTATCGACCTTAATGCTGTATATACCATGCTCAAGAGCAATACTTTCTACGCCCTTCATGATACCGGTCCCAACTCCTTTTACATGCGGGTCCTGTGCTGAAGCCAAACGATGTATCCCTACATAATCCCCATCGCTTAACCATTGACCGACAATATCATTGTAAACAGGTTCAACATCAAAAATTATGGCTACATACCCAACAATCCGACCATCAGCTTCAACAACGTGCCCATATCCACGATCAATATCGGATTGGATCACATCTTCATTAGGATAACCATCCTGCCATTGCTGACTACCTTGCTCTCTCCGCAGTGTAATCGCCTGTTGTATAATCTCCCAAATTCTTCCTTTGTCTTCCTGTACGGCTTTTCGTATTTCAAACTTATTCATCCTACCATTGTTATATCGGTAAAACTACATAATTTCCCTCAACTGAAAAAGCCTCATGGCATTCCCAAATCTTTTACATTGTCTTTGTTTTAGCCCCAAAATCTATGCACAAGGCATAGTATTTGCTAGTTATTATTGCTATTCATCGTTAATAGCCTATTTTGAACTATTCATTTATGAAAATAGCTACAAACTTAAAATAATAGTCTTCACCATCTTCAAAATACTATCAAAATAACTAAGTTTGTAAGTAGTATAATTGTGAGCTTTTCAATGTCAAATAAAGGAAATACATTTAGGCAGGCCGGAAATTCAATTTCAGGCAAACGTGCCACCCAAAAAGAATCGATAACATTCAAGAAAGAAAAAAGTCAAAAAAACAGTGCCCCACGAAATTACTCGGATGCACAGCAAAAGACCGTCAAAATTTTAGGAATTTTATTGATCTTGCTTTCTTTAGCATTTGCTACGGCCTTTGTTTCTTATCTATTTACCTGGGAAGATGACCAAAGTTATATTGCAGGCACCAATGGTGGCTGGGGTACTCTTTTTAGTTCAACCGACGAAATCCACGATGAAACCATTGACCTACCTGTAGTGGACAATAAACTTGGAAAATTTGGTGCATTGCTCGCCAACCAGTTTATATATGAATGGTTTGGTGTTGCTTCCTTTTTGTTTATTCCTGTTTTATTCATTCTCGGCTATCGGTTATTATTTAAGAAATCCTTGCTTCCATTATACCGTACCGTAGTATATTCTTTTGTATCCATCGTTTTCATCTCCGTTACCCTTGGATTCCTCCATGCTTTTATGGCGGATACCCCACACATGTTAGAAGGAAAATTTGGTTTTTGGACAAACAAATTATTGGAGGCCCAAGTTGGCACTGTCGGTGTTGGATGTATTCTTGCATTTGCCTACTTGACAACATTGGTCTTGTTGTACAACCTGGATTTCAAATTCGTCTTGTTCAGCAATAGAAAATCCAAATCCTTCTCTGAAGAATTAAATGAAGAAAACGATGAGGAAAACTATGCGGTCAATAATCTACGCAACAAATTACATATAGAAGACGAGGCAATTCAATCTGTCAGAGAGTCCTTTCAACGTCCGACCTCAATAAACGAGCGATTTCAGTCCAATCGTGAAAGAGAGCGACCTGACGAACATGAACGACCAGCATTTGCGCAGTCCCCGGTTCCGGAAGTACAGATCGACCCCAAAGATAAGGTTGTTCTATCCTTTGACGATAGTCCCTTGGAGCGTACTGAAAACACCCCTTCGATCAGCTTTACCATTGACCAACCGGATGAAGATAGCGAGGAGCAGGTGATACCGGGTATTCAGGACCATCAGACACCTACTTTGACAATAGACACGCCAGCACAACCGGATCTTCCTATTGAAAACATTGCAGCCCCCGGCTTGGTGGTAGAAGATATCAAGGAAGAAAAGGAAATCACAGCAAGTGATCTGGTCGCACAATTTGGTCAGTATGACCCCAAGTTGGACCTATCAGGTTATCAACATCCAGCACTGGATCTGTTAAAGGATTATGGGAGCGGCAAGATAACGATCAATCAACATGAACTTGAAGCCAATAAAAACAAAATTGTAGATACTCTCCGAAATTACAGTATTGAAATTGAGAGTATTAAAGCGACAATTGGGCCTACAGTAACCTTGTATGAGATTATACCGAAACCAGGGGTACGGATTTCAAAGATCAAAAACCTAGAAGATGATATCGCTTTGAGTCTTGCTGCATTAGGAATACGGATTATTGCACCAATGCCAGGTAAGGGAACCATTGGTATTGAAGTACCAAACTCTTCCCCTGAAATGGTGTCTATGCGATCGGTTCTGGCCACTGAAAAATTCCAAAAGACCGATATGGATCTACCTATTGCATTAGGTAAGACAATTTCCAATGAAGTATACATTGCAGATTTGGCCAAGATGCCGCACCTCCTGGTTGCAGGGGCGACAGGTCAGGGTAAATCAGTTGGTATCAATGCCATTTTAACATCATTGTTATACAAGAAACATCCTGCCGAACTGAAATTCGTCCTGGTTGACCCGAAGAAAGTAGAGCTTTCCTTGTTTAAGAAAGTCGAAAGACATTTTTTAGCGAAATTACCGGATGAGGAAGAAGCTATTATCACAGATACCAAGAAAGTAATCAATACATTGAATTCATTGTGTATCGAAATGGACCAGCGCTATGATCTACTCAAAAATGCGCAGGTACGTAATTTAAAAGAATATAATGCAAAATTTATCAATCGCAGATTAAACCCTGAGGAGGGTCATCGATTCTTACCATATATCGTTCTTATTGTTGATGAGTTTGCCGACTTGATGATGACAGCAGGTAAAGAAGTAGAGACTCCTATTGCACGTTTGGCTCAATTGGCCCGTGCTGTAGGCATCCACCTGGTAATTGCTACCCAACGTCCTTCAGTCAACATCATTACCGGTACAATCAAGGCTAACTTCCCTGCACGGCTAGCATTCCGTGTATTGTCCAAAGTGGATTCACGAACGATCTTGGACACCGGTGGAGCAGATCAATTAATTGGTCGTGGTGACATGCTCCTTGCCACTGGAAGTGATTTGATCCGTATTCAATGTGCGTTTGTCGATACGCCAGAAGTGGAACAGATTTCCGATTACATCGGAGCTCAGCGAGGTTATCCATCCGCATTCATGCTTCCAGAATACGTCGATGAAAACGGAGAGGGATCCGGTAATACGGATTTTGATCCAAAAGATCGTGATCAATTGTTTGAAGAAGCAGCCCGTTTGATTGTTATGCATCAGCAAGGTTCTACATCATTAATCCAACGAAAATTAAAATTGGGTTACAACAGAGCAGGACGAATCATCGATCAATTGGAAGCCGCAGGCATTGTCGGTCCATTTGAAGGGAGCAAAGCACGTGAAGTACTTTATCCAGATGAATATTCATTAGAACAGTATTTGGAGACATTAAGAAAGGACAATTAAAATGAAAAAGCAATTGTGGTTTATTGTATGTATGTTATTATTGACATTCAGCCAACAGGGTTATGCACAAAACGATGCCTCAGCAAAGGCATTGTTGGGCAAAGTAAGTCAAAAATATAATGGATATAAGACCATCCAGGCCAATTTCACATTGGATATAAAACAAGCTAACGGAAGCTCGCATACGGATGCAGGAACATTGTATCTCGATAAAAGCAACAACAGATACCATGTCAGCACTAAAAATCAGGGACTGATTTCCGATTCCAAAACACAGTGGAATATCATGAAAGCTGAACAAGAAGTGGAAGTATCGGAGGCTAATAATACGACTGATGATATCAATCCAACAAATATCTTCACCTTCTATAATTCAGGTTTCAGCTATAAACTGACAAACTCGGAGAAAGTAAAAGGGCTTACATTGAGCGTTGTTGAATTACGCCCAATTGACAGCAAAAAAAACTACTCAAAAATAAAGCTTCGTATCAATAAGGCGAATAATTTGATTTACGACACCACAATATTTGACAAAAGTGGCAACCGATACACCTACACTTTGACCTCTCAGGAGGGCAACAAACCTCTCTCATCCAGTTTATTCTCTTTCAATAAGAATGATTACAAAGGATTTGAAGTTGTTGATTTGAGATAAATGATATAAATCCATATCAGCATAAGCCAATGGATAAAAAAAGGATTGCCAAAATTTGGCAATCCTTTTTTTATCCATTTTATTTCAGCAGTATCATCTACAGCATCTTCGGTTCTTTATCCAATGTTTCACTCTCTTTATCCGCATAACGTGAATAACCGTGTTTTTGAGGATGTTCGATTATTTCTTTCATGGATACTAACTTGTACACATAAGAACCTGTCTCATTGTTCAACTTTAGTGCAAAATAATCATCCTTTTTTTGGCGCCGGATGGACCCTTTGAGGCTTCCACCGCCAACATTATAAGCTGCAGCAACTAAAGTCCAGTTACCAAACTCACTATAAAGATACTTCAAATAGCGGGCAGCCGCATGTGTGGACTTCACAAGGTCTTTCCGATCATCCACCGACCCGTTGACTCTCAGCCCATACAGGCGCGCGGTAGCGGGCATAAACTGCCAATAGCCACCGGCTCCCTTTGAAGAGACCACAGCTTTGCTTAAGCCACTTTCAACTAATGGGATATATTTAAAATCCTCAGGAATGCCATGTGATTTCAGGATCTTCGCAATCATGGGCAAATAGGTTTCTGCCTTTTTATGCATATCATATGATCCTGTTTTCTTAAATGAGAATCGATTGAAAAACTTACGCAATTTGCTTTCCACAAGGGGGCGATCCATAGGTAGAGAATCTTCAGCAAATGTTAATGAACTCAAATAAGATTCAAAAGAATTGTTCTTTTCTTTTTTTTCTTCTTCATCTTCCCCAGAATGAGCGGGGATCAAGACTAACTTCGATGCAACGATCTTATCGTCACCAGAAGCACTGTTGTGTGGGGTTGAGTATAATTTCGATAGCAATAAAGCAAACAAAATCAGACTACTACATAATACTTTCTTTCTTATCATTCACTCCCTTAATGCTATCCTATCCACGAGTCAAATCGATCAAAAAATAGCTTGGTTCAAATTCAAGGGTACAAAGTTAGCTACTATTTATTTAAAAAACAAATAGTTACCTTCCAGGCCATTTAAAGGCCGTTTTCAATACCTTAAAAGTGATAAAATCCAGGAAAAGACAAAAAGATAAGGATTTTTTCGCAAAAACCAAAATTATACCTAACTTTGCAGTTCACATTTTAGCAAAATACAATGCCATTCAGCAATAAAAGGAACAGTCGTGATGACAACTCCAGAAAGTCACGAGGCAACTCAGACAGCTTCAAATCCAGAAGCGATAAGAACAATAATTTCGGAAAAAAATCATCTTATGGTTCAAAAGACCAATCTGACAGAGGTCCGTTCAGAAAAGATGATAACCGTGAAAACAGATCATTTGGATCTAAAAAATTCGGCGATAAACCATCCTTTAGAGACGAGAACAACTCCTTCCGTTCAAAAGATCATTCAGATAAACCTTTTAATAAAGGAACTCGTTCATTTGATAAAAATGATTCTTCCAAGCCTTTTGCGAGAAAGGATTCAACAAATAGATTTGACAAATCTGAACGTTCGTTTGATAGGAAAAACAGCTTCAAACGTGCTGACAGAAATGAGTCAACACGGTCTTTTGATCGAAAAGATAATTCATTTGAGAAAAGAGATTCGTACAAACGTTTTGATAAAGATGAGCGCTCTTCAAATGGTCGCAAGAAAAGTTTCGACGGACCTTATAAACCATCCAATAGAAAATTTGATGGCGATAGAGCCAGAAACTTTGATGAAAACAAAAATTTTGACGAGAAACAATATATTAAACGACCTAAAAAGAAAGCTGAAACTTCAACAGAAGATGACGGTCTAATTCGTTTAAACCGCTATATTGCCAATGCAGGGATCTGTTCGAGACGCAAAGCAGATGAATTAATTGCTGCAGGCGTAATTTGGGTAAATGGTGAGGCTGTAACAGAACTGGGGACTAAAGTCGATCCCGCTACAGATGAGATCCGCTACAACAATGAACGTTTAAAACGTGAGAAAATGGTTTATGTGCTATTAAATAAACCAAAAGATTATATCACGACCACAGATGATCCACAAGAACGTCATACCGTAATGGAACTTGTTTCTAAGGCAACCAAAGAACGGATTTATCCAGTAGGTCGCCTTGATAGAAATACAACGGGATTGCTCTTGATGACCAACGATGGTAATCTCGCAGAGAAACTTTCCCACCCGCGTAACAGTATCAGTAAAATATACAATGTTGAACTAAATAAAAGTCTTACACAGGGGGATTTCAATAAGATCTCTTTTGGGATAGAACTTGAGGATGGTGTCATCAAACCAGACGATTTAAGCTATGTACAGGGAGGTTCCAAAAGAGAGATAGGAATTCAGATCCATTCGGGCAAAAATCGCATTGTACGTCGTATTTTTGAATCTTTGGGTTATGAGGTCGTTAAATTAGACCGTGTGGTGTATGCAAATCTGACTAAAAAGGATCTTCCTCGGGGTCGTTGGAGATATTTAGAGGAAAGAGAAATTATCCAATTGAAGCATTTGATCAAATAAAATGATTTATAAAAATAAAGGGCGGTCATCCAGTTAACCGTCCTTTATTTTTTATATTTGCTCTTCATAATAAAAGCTTAAAAAATTAAGAATATGACTGATCCAAAAACACTTTCTTCCGTTGCGGAATTCCATAAGACCTTCCAACATCCAATCTTGAATACGCCAACAATTCCCTCTGAACAGCGATGCGCATTACGTGTTTCATTAATCGCTGAAGAGTTGAAAGAGTTGGAAGAAGCCATTCAAGACAAAGATTTAGTAGAAATTGCTGATGCCCTATGTGACATCCAATACGTATTGGCGGGAGCTGTACTTGAATTCGGTTTAAAAGACAAATTTTCAGCACTTTTCGATGAGGTCCAACGTTCTAACATGAGCAAGGCCTGCAAAGACGAAAATGAGGCTATTGCAACACAGGAGCACTACAAATTAAAGGGGGTAGAATCCTACTATAAGGAAGTAGATGGTAAATTTTTGGTTTTTAGAACAGCTGATAATAAAACACTCAAGTCCATCAATTATTCTCCAGCAGATCTAAAAAGCATTGTGGAAGGCTAACTTACTTGCCTGCACTAGCATAAAATAAATGGGCTTCGTTATCGGTATAACGAAGCCTATTTATTATTTTATTTTTTATGTATTCCATCATAATGAGAATACCATTGTACGGTCCTGTCCGATTCTAAACATGGAAGAGGCTTCCCTGCACTACTTTTTTAGCTTCCAGGCCCTTATCTATATAGGTTTGAATACCAGATTTTGGCAATCCCCAGTTAGGTGCAATCAGTAACTCTTTGTCAGCAATACCAAAAATACGCTGAATAATCAAATCAGGGCGCAAACGCGGTATAAATTTTGACAAAAAGTCTGTATAACCTTCCATAGTGAATAAATCAAAAGGTTCGCGCTTATATTTTACGCCCATAATGGACCCTTCCACGATATGCAAATGATGCAATTTAACGAATTTAATTTGTGGGAATCTATTGATCTCATCGGCGTATCTTAACATCATTTCCTCCGTCTCCCATGGGAAGCCAAAAATCGTATGCACACAGAGCTCCAAAGACGTATCCTTTAACATATCCATTGTCTTGACAAATTCGTCGTGTGAGCAGCCTCTATTGATCCTATCTAAGGTATCATTATAAATGGATTCCATCCCCATTTCCAGGTCAACATCATAACGATCTGTATAAGATTCTAACAAAGCAATTTTTTCGAAGTCCAAACAATCGGGCCGCGTACCCACAGAAAGACCCAGGGTATTTTCAGGATCAATACTCAGGGCCTCATCGTACATCATTTTCAGCAAATGTGTCGGTGCATATGTATTCGTATTCGGTTGGAAATAAATAATAAATTTTTCCGCACCATAGCTATTGCGCGCGCGCTCAATTCCCGATTCGACCTGCTCCCGTATAGAAGGAATTTTTCGTGCTGTATCAGGTGTGAATGAATCCACATTACAGTATGTGCAACCGCCATAACCCTTACTGCCATCCCGGTTGGGACAAGTAAAATTACCATCCACGATTACCTTAAACACTTTCTGTCCGTTATACTTTTGCTTTAAATAAGCTCCGTAATGATTATACGGTTTAATTCCATTGTCCAATAATGTACCCATTGCGTTGCAAAGATAAATAATAAATCCGTTATCCTTAATACAAAGACTATATACACTGTAAATAAACACGTTACAGCTTCAAGCGCTGGTTACTCCGCAGAAGGCACATTCATGCGGATAGAAGGCATACTACAAAGCTGATGCTCCACTGGCACTGCCCCCGCATCAAAACTATCCAAACGCAAGAAGCCCTTGACTGTTTCCAGCAAGGGCTTCCGTGTAAAAAAAGGCACCGACCTACTCTCCCACCTGTTACGGCAATACCATCGGCTCTGGCGGGCTTGACTGCTCTGT
>NZ_JACAIS010000005.1:0-334233 GCF_030325625.1 Sphingobacterium sp. N143
CTGAGCCAGGATCAAACTCTCCATTGTAAAATGAAGTTTTTGATTCCAACTATTTATAATAATCAGAATTCTTTTTTTATATCTCTGATCTTGGATCGAATTGAACTATTCGTTGAATTTGTTCATGACTTTCGTTTTGTCTACTCGTCACGCTACATGATTGTGTTTTCTTAAAGAACTTTCTCCGCTTCAACTTCCGTATCCGCTATATTCCGATGGACACCAGGCCCCTCTTTATCTTTTCTGTTTTCCCGCCGTTTCCGTCGGGACTGCAAAGGTAGAAATCTTTTCCGGAATTCCAAAAAACTTTCTCAAGTTTTTTTTCTTTTCTGTTTTCCCGATTTCTGCGTTTAAAATAAACTCAGCGGGATTTTAAATCCTGCCCGGCTCACTTAAACCCTTCTTTTTTCATGATCCCTTCTTTCGAAGCAACCCTACCTCCCTTGCGGAGTGGTGCAAAGATAGGGAGATTATTAACAAAGTTGCAAGCCTTTTGTTTATTATTTTTTAATATTAACCTTAACTTACTGTAATATTGAATGATCCATTTGAGAAAGATATTCAATAAAGATCCCAACACATCAAATTAACAAACTAAATTACCGATCTGCTTCTTCCAGTATTCAGTATCAGCAAATCCATTAACAGACAAAATCCGTAACTAAAATGGACAAGAAAATATCAATTATTATTTTCCTTTTGTGTGAAAAGCAAAACCTCCCCTTATTTTGATTACGATCATATTAGTGAATCGTCCATCTTGAAGAATATAGACCACCGAGTTTCCATGAAGCAAAAAAGGTCCAAGTGTACACTTGGACCTTTTAGTATGAAATAATCTATAACGATTAATCTTCTTCTTTCGAAGCCAACAATTGATCGTACTCTTCACGAGAGCCCACGATTAAGTTGCTGTATTGACGGATACCTGTACCAGAAGGGATCAAGTGACCAACGATTACGTTTTCTTTCAAACCTAATAAATTGTCACGTTTACCTGCGATAGCAGCTTCGTTCAACACTTTTGTAGTCTCTTGGAAAGAGGCTGCAGAGATAAACGATTTCGTACCCAATGAAGCTCTGGTAATACCTTGTAACAATGGGCTTGAAGTTGCTGGAATTGCTTCACGAACTTCAACAAGTTTTAAGTCACGACGTTTCAGACTAGAGTTCTCTTCTCTTAACTTACGTAAAGAGACAATTTGTCCTGGACGCAAATTATTGGAGTCTCCTGCATCAACAACAACTTTCTTGTCAAACAAAGAATCATTCTCTTCCATGAAATCCCATTTGTTCACGGCTTCTTTTTCTAAGAAACGTGTATCTCCTGGATCTTCGATATTAACTTTCTGCATCATTTGGTGAACGATAGTTTCAAAGTGCTTATCGTTGATCTTCACACCTTGAAGACGGTATACCTCTTGGATACCATTCACGATGTAATGCTGTACTGCAGAAGGTCCTTTGATCGATAGAATATCTGCTGGAGAAATAGATCCGTCTGACAATGGCATACCAGCTTTCACGAAGTCATTATCCTGAACAAGGATGTGTTTAGAAAGTGGTACCAAATATTTCTTGATTTGACCGTCACGAGACTCAATAGACATCTCACGGTTACCGCGTTTAACACCGCCTAACGTTACCACACCGTCGATTTCCGTTACAACAGCAGGATTAGAAGGATTACGAGCTTCGAACAACTCTGTTACACGTGGTAGACCACCCGTGATATCTCGCGTTTTACCAGTAGAACGAGGGATCTTCACCAAGATACCGCCTTCTTTCACGGTAACACCATCAGCTACTGCAACGTGTGCACCTACCGGGATGTTGTACGTACGAATAACTTCTCCTGATTTATCCAAAATCTTAATGGATGGGTTTTTCGTTTTATCACGCGTTTCGATAATCACTTTCTCTTTGTGACCAGTTTGCTCATCTGACTCCTCACGGAAGGTAACACCTTCAATAATTGCATCAAATTCAACTTTACCGGCAAATTCAGAAATGATTACCGCATTATATGGATCCCATTCTACCAATTTATCACCTTTAGACACGGTGCTGCCATCTTCAACAAACAACTGTGAACCATAAGGGATATTTTGTTGGAAAACAATTTTATTATGTGCATCAATGATCTTAACCTCACCAGAACGTCCTAGGACTACCTGATGTGTTCCATTATCGTTTGTTTGCGAAACTGTACGTACGTTTTCAAATTCGATTTTACCATCGTATTTAGAAATGATACTTGAATCAGCAGCAATATTCGATGCCGTACCACCCACGTGGAATGTACGAAGTGTCAACTGTGTACCTGGCTCACCAATTGATTGAGCGGCGATAACACCCACAGCCTCACCTAACTGAACACGCTTACCAGAGGCCAAGTTACGACCGTAACAACAAGCACAAACACCACGCTTAGACTCACAAGTTAATACCGTACGAATCTCAATTCCTTCGATACCAGCTTTTTCGATAGTTTCAGCAATTTCTTCTGTAATGTCTTCGTTTGCGGAAACGATCAACTCCTCTGTATCCGGATGGAAGACATCATGCAATGGTGTACGACCTAAAATACGATCAAACAATGGCTCAACAACATCATCATTATCTTTTAATGCTGTTGTGTAAATACCACGTAAACCACCACAATCTTGTTCCACAACGATCATGTCTTGTGCTACGTCATGTAAACGACGCGTCAAGTAACCCGCATCGGCCGTTTTCAACGCCGTATCGGCAAGACCTTTACGCGCACCGTGGGTAGAGATAAAGTATTCCAATACAGACAAACCTTCTTTAAAGTTTGACAAGATCGGGTTTTCAATAATCTCACCACCAGAAGTACCTGATTTTTGAGGTTTAGCCATCAAACCACGCATACCACATAACTGACGGATCTGCTCTTTCGAACCCCGGGCCCCAGAATCCAACATCATATAAACAGAGTTGAAACCTTGGTTATCATTCGAAAGGATATCCATAACGTGAGCAGTCAACCTGTTGTTGATACGCGTCCAGATATCGATGATTTGGTTGTAACGCTCGTTGTTGGTAATGAATCCCATATTATAGTTGTTCATTACTTCTTCAACTTCATTCGTTGCCTGAGTAATCAATTCAGCTTTCGCAGCAGGAATGTTCAAATCTTCCAAATTGAAAGAAAGACCACCCTTGAAGGCGGTTTGATATCCCAATTCTTTCATATCGTCCAAGAACTGTGCTGCACGAGCCATACCCGTAGTCTTCACAATCTCACCGATGATATTACGCAGAGATTTTTTGGTAAGCAATTCATTGACAAATCCCATTTCCTCAGGAACAACTTGGTTGAAGATCACACGACCTACAGTTGTCTCTAATAAGGTATCAACGATGCTACCATCTTTTTGTCTAACTTTTGTTTTTACTTTAATCCAAGCGTGAAGATCAATCTGCTTTTCATTTAAAGCAATGATCACCTCTTCAGCCGAATAGAAAGTCATATCTTGACCTCTAACGATATGGTCACCAGCAGTTTTACGGCCTTTAGTAATATAGTAAAGACCCAATACCATGTCTTGAGATGGTACTGTGATCGGCGAACCGTTCGCAGGGTTCAAGATATTGTGTGCTGCCAACATCAAGATTTGGGCTTCCAAAACTGCAGCGTTACCTAAAGGCAAGTGAACCGCCATCTGGTCACCGTCAAAATCGGCGTTGAACGCTGTACAAACCAATGGGTGTAACTGGATCGCTTTACCTTCTACCAAAGTAGGTTGGAAAGCCTGAATACCCAAACGGTGAAGCGTAGGTGCACGGTTAAGTAATACAGGGTGGCCTTTCAATACATTTTCAAGGATATCCCATACTACTGGATCTTTACGATCTACGATTTTCTTAGCGGATTTCACTGTTTTTACAATACCACGCTCGATCATCTTACGAATGATGAATGGTTTGTAAAGCTCAGCCGCCATATCTTTAGGAAGACCACACTCGTGTAATTTCAAGTGAGGGCCAACAACAATGACCGAACGAGCTGAATAATCCACACGCTTACCTAATAAGTTTTGACGGAAACGACCTTGTTTACCTTTCAAAATATCAGATAACGACTTCAATGCACGGTTACCTTCAGTCTTAACAGCATTCACTTTACGTGAGTTGTCAAACAAAGAATCCACTGCCTCTTGAAGCATACGTTTTTCGTTACGTAAGATTACTTCTGGTGCTTTGATCTCGATCAAACGTTTTAGACGGTTGTTACGGATAATAACACGACGATATAAGTCGTTCAAATCCGAAGTCGCAAAACGACCACCATCCAAAGGCACCAATGGGCGCAATTCCGGTGGAATGATAGGAACAATCTTCACGATCATCCATTCAGGACGATTCTCGATATTTTCACGTGAACTACGGAAAGCTTCAACAACATGAAGACGTTTTAATGCTTCATTTTTACGTTGTTGAGAAGTCTCATTAGCAGCTTGGTGACGTAAATCGTAAGACAATTGATCCAAATCAATACGTTTCAACAAATCTTCCAATGCCTCAGCACCCATCTTAGCGACAAATTTTTGAGGATCAGTATCGTCTAAATATTGATTTTCTTTTGGTAAGGTATCTAAAATATCTAAATATTCTTCTTCAGTCAAGAAGTCCATAAAGTTGATACCATCTTCTTCTTTAATACCAGCTTGGATAACGACATAACGTTCATAGTAAATGATCATATCCAATTTCTTGGTAGGAAGTCCTAATAAATAACCGATTTTATTAGGAAGAGAACGGAAGTACCAGATGTGCGCTACAGGAACCACTAAATTGATGTGCCCCATACGCTCACGACGTACTTTTTTCTCTGTTACCTCAACACCACAACGGTCACATACGATACCTTTATAACGGATACGTTTGTATTTACCACAGTGACATTCGTAATCCTTTACAGGACCAAAAATACGCTCACAGAATAAACCATCACGTTCTGGTTTGTAGGTACGATAGTTAATCGTTTCTGGTTTTGTAACTTCACCACTTGAACGTTCCAAAATAGTCTCTGGAGAAGCCAAGCTGATCGTAATCGAAGTGAAGTTGCTTTTAATTTTATTATCTTTTTTGTAAGACATACTTATTCAAAAGTTAAAGCTTTATAGAGAAGCTTTGAAGAACCGCAGTCCTTCAAAGCCCTAATTGCTTAATTAATCCAATGTGATATCTAGACCCAATCCGCGCAACTCGTGTACCAATACGTTGAACGATTCTGGCACCGATGGTGTCGGAAGGTTGTTGCCCTTAACGATTGCTTCGTAAGTTTTGGCACGACCAACTACGTCATCCGATTTCACGGTTAAGATCTCTTGAAGGATGTTAGATGCACCAAATGCTTCCAATGCCCAAACCTCCATCTCACCAAAACGCTGACCACCGAATTGTGCTTTACCACCAAGAGGTTGTTGTGTGATCAATGAGTAAGGACCGATTGAACGTGCGTGCATTTTATCATCAACCATGTGACCTAATTTCAACATGTAGATTACACCTACTGTTGTTGGTTGATCGAAACGGTCACCGGTCAATCCGTTGTACAAATATGTACGACCTGATTTTGGTAAACCGGCTTTCGCAACCCACTCCTGTACCTCATCCATCTCAGCACCATCAAAGATCGGTGTAGCAAATTTAACACCTAATTTTTGACCGGCCCAACCTAATACGGTTTCATAGATCTGACCCAAGTTCATCCGTGAAGGTACCCCTAGTGGGTTCAACACAATATCAACCGGAGTACCATCTTCCAAGAATGGCATATCCTCATCACGTACGATACGTGCAACGATACCTTTGTTACCGTGACGACCTGCCATCTTATCCCCTACTTTCAATTTACGTTTCTTAGCAACGTAAACTTTCGCCATCTGCACAATTCCTGATGGAAGCTCATCTCCGACGGAAACTGCAAATTTATCACGTTTGAACGAACCTAACTCTTCGTTAATTTTGATATTATAATTATGAAGGGCCATTTTAATCAACTCGTTCTTATCTTCGTCAGTTGTCCATCCCATTGGGTTGATGTTGTTGTAATCCAACTCAGCTAAGATCTTTTGTGTAAACTTAGCGCCCTTAGCTACCAACAACTCTTTGTATACATTGTATACCCCTTGGCTTGTTTTACCATTCACTACAGTGAATAATTTTTCTACCAAACGGTCTTTCAATGATTTAACTGCTCTATCGTGAGCAACCTCAAGTTTTTCTAAAGTTTTACGTTCAACTTCTTTAGACATTTTCTTCGCACGGGAGAACAACTTCGTGTCGATCACAACACCTTTTAATGAAGGTGGAGTTTTCAATGAAGCATCTTTCACATCACCAGCTTTGTCACCAAAGATTGCACGTAATAATTTCTCTTCTGGAGAAGGATCAGACTCACCTTTAGGCGTGATTTTACCGATTAAGATATCGCCACCCCCCACTTCTGCACCAATACGGATAATACCATTTTCGTCCAAGTCTTTTGTCGCTTCTTCAGACACGTTAGGAATATCAGCGGTCAATTCTTCCTCACCACGTTTGGTATCACGAACTTCAAGTTCGAATTCCTCGATGTGAAGAGAAGTAAACCAATCTTCTTTCGCTACACGCTCAGAAATTACAATCGCATCCTCAAAGTTATATCCTTGCCAAGGCATGAATGCAACTTTCAAGTTACGACCTAATGCTAATTCACCATTTTCAGTAGCATAACCTTCACATAATACCTGTCCTGGTTCAACTCGTTGACCTTTCTTAACGATAGGCTTCAAGTTCATACATGTATTCTGGTTAGTTTTCTTGAATTTGATCAATTTATATGTTTTAACATCATCATCAAATGATACAAGACGATCATCATCGTTTCTGTCGTAACGGATCTTAATTTCATCAGCATCTACATACTCTACCACACCATGACCTTCAGCATTGATCAAGGTACGTGAATCCTTCGCAACACGACCTTCAAGACCAGTACCTACGATAGGAGCCTGTGGACGCAATACAGGCACAGCCTGGCGTTGCATGTTCGATCCCATCAATGCACGGTTAGCATCATCGTGTTCCAAGAAAGGAATCAAAGAAGCAGCAATAGATGTAATTTGATTTGGAGCAACATCCATATAATCAAGCATTTCAGGCTCAATAATTGGGAAGTCACCTTCATATCTGGCTTTTACTTTCGCATCTTCGAAATTTCCTTTGTCATCATACAAAGCATTCGCTTGCGCAATCGTCTTGCCATCTTCATCTTCAGCCGATAAGTATACCACTGGTTCATCAACCACGACCTTACCTTCTTTCACCTTACGGTAAGGAGTCTCGATAAAACCTAAGTGGTTGATTTTCGCATGTACAGCCAAAGAAGAGATCAAACCAATGTTTGGTCCCTCCGGTGTCTCAATTGTACATAGACGACCGTAGTGTGTATAGTGAACGTCACGAACCTCGAAACCTGCACGCTCACGAGAAAGACCACCTGGGCCTAAAGCTGACAAGCGACGCTTGTGTGTAATTTCAGCAAGAGGATTAGTTTGGTCCATGAACTGAGATAACTGGTTTGTACCAAAGAATGAATTGATTACCGACGAAAGTGTACGTGCGTTAATCAAATCTGTCGGTGTAAACACTTCGTTATCGCGAATATTCATACGCTCACGGATTGTACGCGCCATACGAGACAGGCCTACACCAAATTGAGCATACAATTGTTCACCTACAGTACGAACCCGACGGTTTGACAAGTGGTCGATATCATCCACCTCTGCCTTAGAGTTGATCAAATTGATCAAATACTTCACAATCGCAATGATATCCTCCCGAGTTAATACTTTCGTATCATCTGGAGTATCCAACTTAAGCTTACGATTAATACGGTAACGACCTACGTCACCTAAATCATAACGTTTATCAGAGAAAAACAAGCGATCGATAATACCACGAGCAGTTTCCTCATCTGGTGGTTCAGCGTTACGTAATTGACGATAGATGTGTTCTACCGCTTCCTTTTCTGAGTTGGATGTATCTTTTTGTAAAGTGTTATATATAATAGAATAGTCCGCATTGTTTGACTCATCGTCTTTTGCTAAAATGATAGACTTAACGCCAGCTTCAATAATCAAATCAATGTGATCTTCTTCTAGAACAGTTTCACGTTCAAGGATAATTTCGTTACGGTCGATTGACACTACTTCACCAGTATCCTCATCCACGAAATCTTCTACCCATTTTTTCAATACCCTAGCCGCAAGACGGCGACCAACATATTTCTTAAGACCAGATTTACTAACTTTTACTTCATCCGCTAAATCGAACAATTCCAAGATATCTTTATCTGAATCGTAACCGATAGCACGCAATAAGGTAGTAACTGGGAATTTCTTTTTACGGTCGATATAAGCATACATAACGTTGTTTACGTCAGTTGCAAATTCGATCCAAGACCCTTTGAAAGGAATTACCCTTGCAGAATAAAGTTTAGTACCATTTGTGTGTCTACTTTGACCAAAGAAAACGCCCGGTGAACGGTGTAATTGCGATACGATTACACGCTCTGCACCATTTACCACGAAAGTACCTTTAGGAGTCATATAAGGGATAGTCCCTAAATATACGTCCTGAACAATGGTTTCGAAATCTTCGTGTTCTTCGTCATTACAAGATAACTTTAACTTAGCCTTTAAAGGAACGCTATAAGTCAAGCCACGCTCGATACACTCTTGAATATCATAACGGGGTGGATCAATAAAATAATCCAAAAACTCTAGCACAAAAATGTTTCTTGAATCAGAAATAGGGAAGTTTTCCGAGAATACCTTGAACAGCCCTTCCTGATGGCGGTTGTCAGAAGTAGTTTCTAATTGAAAAAACTCCTTGAAAGATTCCAATTGCACATCTAAAAAGTCCGGATATTCCAACACTTTCTTACTTGTCGCAAAGTTTACTCTTTCTTGTTGAATATTATTGTTTGCCAAGGGAATATGAATTTTAGTTTTAAAAAAACTGCGCTTACATGTATGCTGTAAACCACATGTCCACTGTGCCCAGCATATACACAGCATAGTGGCTTATTGATATAAATAGGAATAGACTCTGACGAAAAATCGTCAGAGTCTAAACCTTTTCGGGCTAATTAGTTGAGATTATTTAATCTCAACAACAGCACCAGCTTCTTCTAATTGTTTTTTCAAAGCTTCTGCTTCGTCTTTAGATACACCAGCTTTTAATTCTTTAGGTGCTCCGTCAACTAAATCTTTAGCTTCTTTCAAGCCTAATCCAGCTAAATCTTTAACCAATTTAACTACAGCTAATTTTTGACCACCAGCTTCTTTCAAGATAACGTCAAATGAAGTTTTCTCTTCAGCAGCAGCAGCACCACCTTCAGCTGGAGCAGCAGCTACAGCAACAGCAGCAGCAGCAGGCTCGATGCCATACTCGTCTTTTAAGATATCAGCTAATTCTTTAACTTCTTTTACTGTTAAGTTAACTAACTGTTCAGCAAGTTGTTTTAAATCTGCCATTTTATTTTGAATTTTTGAATGTACTTTAATAAAAATTGTTAATTAAATAGTAACGAATGTTTCTGTTCGAGAGGATTCGTTAGCCTCTTTCTTCTAAAGCTTTTACTAAACCTGAAATTGTATTTCCTCCTGATTGAAGAGCTGAAATAACATTTTTCGCAGGTGATTGAAGCAATGCGATAACGTCCGCGATAAGCTCGTTTTTAGATTTAAGATTAACTAATGTAGTTAATTGATCATCTCCAACGAATGCCGTTGCATCAATGTAAGCTGCCTTCAAAATTGGCTTTTCACCAGATTTACGCAACTCTTTGATTAATTTGGCAGGTGCATTACCTGTTTCAGCGAACATTAATGTAGATGCGCCTTTAAGCGTATCAAACAATTCCTCTGAATCAACACCTGCTTCGATTAATGCCTTTTTGATCAACGTATTTTTAACCGCTTTGATCTCAATGCCTTGCTCAAAACATTTACGACGAATGCCATTCACTTTCTCAACTGTCAAATCAGCAGTATCGGTAATATAGAAGTTACCGTAAGATTTAATCTGTTCGGCCAAAGCTTGAACAATTTCTTGTTTTTCTTCTTTTCTCATGATTAAATACCTGCTACTGATTTAGTCTCAATATGAATACCAGGACTCATAGTTGAGGAAATGTGAATACTTTTAAAGTAAGTTCCTTTAGCTGCAGATGGTTTCAAACGAGCTAGAGTTTGTAATACCTCTAATGCGTTATCATATATCTTATCTGCATCGAACGACGCTTTACCAATAGAAGTATGGATGATACCGGTTTTGTCAACTTTGAAATCGATCTTACCACCTTTTACATCTGTTACAGCTTTACCAACTTCTGTTGTAACTGTACCAGTTTTAGGGTTAGGCATCAAGTTTCTTGGACCTAAAATACGACCCAATTTACCAACTTTAGCCATAACACTAGGCATAGTAATAATGATATCAACGTCAGTCCAACCACCTTCAATTTTACTGATGTAATCATCTAAACCTACGTAGTCCGCTCCTGCCGCCTTAGCTTCTTCTTCCTTGTCAGGAGTACACAAAACTAAAACACGAACAGTTTTACCAGTACCGTGAGGTAATGTTGCAATACCACGCACCATTTGATTTGCTTTACGAGGATCTACGCCCAAACGAACGTCGATATCCACAGAAGCATCAAATTTGGTCAATGAGATTTCTTTAACTAAAGCCGAAGCTTCTTTCAAAGAGTATGCTTTACCAGCTTCAATTTTGGATAGTGCCGCTTTTTGATTTTTTGTTAATCTAGCCACTTTTCTTAAATTGATTTCTTAATTAATTGTTCCAAGGAGCATTACCGGATACAGTAATACCCATACTACGTGCTGTACCTGCCACCATTCTCATAGCAGCCTCTACAGTAAATGCATTTAAATCAGGCATTTTATCCTTAGCGATGGTTTCAACTTGTTCCCAAGTGATAGCCGCAACCTTTTTACGGTTAGGCTCGCCAGATCCACTTTTTAATTTAGCAGCGTCTTTTAATTGAACGGCTACCGGTGGAGTCTTGATGATAAAATCAAATGATTTATCCGCGTAAACTGTAATGACAACAGGTAATACTTGACCTGGTTTGTCTTGCGTACGAGCGTTAAACTGCTTACAGAAATCCATGATATTCACACCTTTAGCACCTAATGCAGGTCCTACTGGAGGTGAAGGATTCGCAGCTCCGCCCTTAACTTGTAATTTTACTAACGCACTGACTTCTTTTGCCATTTTGTTTTGAATTTAATATGTTAAATGTCTGTTAGTAAGTTGGAAGCAAATAACGTAACATTTATCAGTTAAGACAGTGTAACTACTGCTAACTGAGGTGCAAAGATAACAAGAATTTCTACAACTCCAAAAAGTATAAAGGAAAATATTATATTTTTTATACTTTGTTACATTTCCCTATAAAGTAGATCCAATATAACAATCATCCCTATTTACAAAAAAAAGCTTCCCAATTACATGGAAAGCTTTTCACTATCGTTAATTACTAATCTTACTCTTTTTCAACTTGCATATAGTTTAGCTCGAGCGGAGTTTTACGTCCAAAGACCTTGACCATGACGATCAACTTTTTCTTATCTTCGTGAACTTCCTCGATCTCCCCCGTAAATCCATTGAAAGGACCATCGTTCACTTTCACCGTTTCACCAACATAGTAAGGAACATTGATCGTTTCACCTTGTTCTGCCATCTCATCCACTTTACCCAAAATGCGATTAACTTCGGACTGACGTAAAGGAACAGCATTTCCCGCTTTATCACCTAAGAAACCGATAACACTATTGATATTCTTAATGACATGCTCTAACTCACCATCCAAAGCAGCTTCCAACAAAACATACCCAGGATAATAATTACGCTCTTTGGCAACTTTTTTACCATCACGCATCAAATAGTATTTCTCCATAGGGATCAACACTTGAGGAACCAAATGTTCAATACCTAAACGACTAACCTCGGCATCAATATACTGCTTTACCTTCTTTTCTTTCCCACTTACAGCACGAACTACGTACCACTTTAAACCTTGATCTGCCATAAATATACTATTGAAAATTAAGAAGCAATACCGTACAAGAATTCCAACCCTACACTTGATGCTTTATCCATCGCAAAGATAACCAATGCAATAATGAGAGACGCAACAAGCACAATAACAGCTGAACTTTGCAACTGAGACCATGTAGGCCAAGTCACTTTCTCAGTGATCTCAACATAAGAGTCTTTAAAAAAATCAAGTACTTTTGCCATTTTAGTTTATCTGTTTATTAAGCACGGGCACCAGGACTCGAACCCAGACCAAAGGTTTTGGAGACCTTCGTTCTACCTTTAAACTATGCCCGTGTATTTCTTATTTTGTGATGCAAATATAGTGTTTTAAACAATCTAACACAACTTTTTTTTACTTTTTTTGTATTAAAAATCGATAAAAAACTATAGTGAAAAAATAAGCTAATCAACCTCAGTCAATTAGCTTATTTTATTCAGAATAACCTGTTACAGATTATAAAATTTCAGTTACCTGACCAGCACCTACAGTACGACCACCCTCACGGATAGCGAAACGTAGACCTTTTTCCATTGCGATAGGAGCGATCAATTTAACAGAGATCGTAACGTTATCACCTGGCATAACCATTTCAGTACCTTCTGGTAAAGAGATTTCTCCAGTTACGTCTGTTGTACGGAAATAGAATTGAGGACGGTATTTGTTGAAGAATGGAGTGTGACGACCACCTTCAGCTTTTGACAATACGTAAACCTCAGCTTTGAAGTTATCGTGAGGAGTTACTGAACCTGGTTTACAGATAACCATACCACGTTTGATATCAGTTTTCTCAATACCACGTAACAATAAACCTACGTTATCACCAGCTTCACCGTAATCTAAGATTTTACGGAACATCTCAACACCTGTTACTGTAGATTTCAAGTTCTCAGCACCCATACCTAAGATTTCAACTGGATCACCAGAGTTGATCACACCTCTTTCGATACGACCTGTAGCAACTGTACCACGACCAGTGATTGAGAATACGTCCTCGATAGGCATCAAGAAAGGTAAGTCAGTCAAACGTGGAGGAATTGGAATGTAGTTATCTACAGCATCCATTAATTCCATGATTTTCTCAACCCATACTTCTTCTCCGTTCAATGCACCTAAAGCAGAACCTTTGATTACAGGGATATCATCACCAGGGAATTCGTAGAATGATAATAACTCACGAACTTCCATTTCTACTAAGTCTAACAACTCAGGGTCATCAACTAAGTCAGTTTTGTTCATGAATACTACTAACGCAGGAACACCTACCTGACGAGCCAACAAGATGTGCTCACGAGTTTGAGGCATAGGACCATCAGTCGCAGCAACTACGATGATAGCACCGTCCATTTGAGCAGCACCAGTTACCATGTTCTTAACGTAGTCAGCGTGACCTGGACAGTCAACGTGTGCATAGTGACGGTTAGCTGTAGAATATTCTACGTGTGCAGTATTGATTGTGATACCACGCTCTTTTTCTTCAGGAGCAGAGTCAATTGAATCAAATGAACGAGCTTCTGACAAACCTTTATCAGCCAATACTTTAGTGATAGCAGCTGTAGTTGTAGTTTTACCGTGGTCAACGTGACCGATAGTACCAATGTTTAAGTGTGGTTTACTACGGTCAAATTTCTCTTTTGCCATGTTTATGCGAATTAGTAATTATAAATTATTTCTATTTGTTATATACTCTTGCTTAACTTTTACACAAGTACGAGCCAAAGATGGGATTTGAACCCACGACCTCTTCCTTACCAAGGAAGTGCTCTACCCCTGAGCTACTTCGGCTTACTAAAAAACCTTATTTACGTATTAATGCCCCCACCTTTAGATACATTATTATCAAAGAAGATAGAGACTAAATTTAATACTTGAAAAATTTGAGCGGAAGACGAGGTTCGAACTCGCGACCTATAGCTTGGAAGGCTATCGCTCTACCAACTGAGCTACTTCCGCTTAATAATTAGAAACTAGAGTAAATCTAAAACTCCAATTAAAAAAAGTGTGGAGGGAGAAGGATTCGAACCTTCGAAGCCGAAGCAACGGATTTACAGTCCGTCCCATTTGACCGCTCTGGAACCCCTCCAGACCTGTAACTTCCGTTACATTTAGAGCCTCTTATCGGGATCGAACCAATGACCTACTGATTACAAGTCAGTTGCTCTACCAGCTGAGCTAAAGAGGCTTCTAATATCTTTTAAACTTACGTTCTATCAACGCCTAATCAGACACTTTATCTTTTCAGCGAGTGCAAATATCGAATTTACTTTTGATTTTTGCAAGTTTATTTTTTACTTTTTTTTTCATTTAAAGAACTAAACAAACTTCGTTATTTTGAACCGTTGTTCCCTTGTTTGCTGATGCAAAGATAGACACAAAACTCACTTTACAAAAATATTTCTCAAAAAAAAACATCAGTTTTTAGCAATTATACTGATATGCAGCACAATAATTTTCCATTGTGTATTTACCTATTTTGGTTATTTGGCTAATATACTATCTTTGGGCATGCAAATTTTACCGCAATCACTTTCAAAACTGACACGCTATACAGCACTTTTAGCGCTGATTATAGCAGGATCGAATGATTTGAAAGCTCAAAATATTATTCAAAAACTGAGCAAAAAATTTCTCTCTTCAGAGAAAGATTCTACGCGCGCTGGCAGTTTTATGGTGTTGCCAGCTGTAGGCTATGCACAGGAAACAGGCGTTGAATATGGATTAGCCAGTTCATATAACTTTTATATTGATAAATCAGATCCTCAAATCAGAACTTCTACAATGACGCTGATGGGAACATTTACCTCCAAGCATCAGTCAAATTTCAAATTTCAAACTGATCTTTGGACAACGAATAACGATTATCATTTTGTAAGTGAAATCCGCTATCGAAATTGGCCCTTTAATTATTATGGTATTGGTATGGATACTTGGAAGGCAGATGAGGAACGTATAGATCAGAAATTATTTCGTGTAAAACTTGATGCCGAAAAAAAAATTGCCAATAATCTATATTCTGGTATAAATATTCAGTACGATAATTTTACGATTCGCAGCGATAGCAATGATCGCATATTCAACACATCTGATCTTATCGGAAAGGATGGTGGACAACAACTCTTATTAGGAGTATCTCAGTTATTTGACAACCGAGACAATGTTTCCTATAGCACACGCGGTTACTATGCTAAATTACGACTGGCCTATGCCCCCAAGCTATGGACAAGCACTGATTTTACAGGAGCTAATCTAGATATCGATCTCCGGGGATTTATCCCACTCCATAGACAGTTAACCTTAGCACTTCAAGGAATATTTCGTTCGACCTTTGGCAGAACAATCCCGTTCTATAACTATCGAGAAATGGGAGGGGATATGATGATGCGTGGGTATTACCTGGGACGTTATAGAGACAAGAATTATTTGGCATCACAAGCAGAACTGCGCTATCGTTTCCATCCTCGCTTCGGTATCGTAGGATTTTCAGGACTAGGATCAACATTCTCCAAGGAAAACAGTAGCCGCTATGTGCCAAGCTATGGTGGTGGCCTACGTTACTTTTTTAGTCTCGAACATAATAGCAGTATTCGTTTTGACTACTCCTATGGCGAACAAAGAAAAGGCGAAAAACGTCAATCGGGTTTCTATCTCTCTTTAAGTGAATCATTTTAATAAGAGATGGCAGAAAGTCATACATATGGAGATTAAAATTCATCAAAAGAATATAACCTCCATATCCTAAATCCCTTTATATTAAAATCTGATCAGAAAATTCTCTTTTCGTTGCCCTTCCCTAAAATAAACCAGGCCTATACGAAACAAATCGATTGTAACTACCACCCGATTATCTGCTTTCAATTTGCGCCAATAGGACGTCCTTTCCTTGTCCAAATGTGGCTCATTCACAATTAGCATATCACTGGCTCTCATTCCTGTCAGGAAATCCAGATTAAGATTTTGGCGATCAATGTAATAAATCTTACTCGAAACACCGGCAAAACGTCTATTCTTTAATAAGAACGCATAACTTTCATTTGGTATATCAGCCAAATATTCATAGTCATCATAATCAAATGCATTCAATAAACGCTGGATCAGTAGATACTTCTTTTGTTCAATCTTTCTCCCAAATTTAATTTCCATTGGTAAATTTGATATGGCTTCTAATGTATCTTTCCGATAGATTACTTCATCTACCAATTTGTAAACAAATGGAGAGTGTGTCCCATGTCGGCTATGGGATATAAAATAATGACTCAAATATTTCAGGAAATAGATCATTTTGCTGCAAAAATCGAAAATTTTATTTTTAGGCACAATGATACCCGCCTTTATTATTATGTATAACCTAAATTTTCTTCGTTAGGTACAGCAAGCCAACGACCTAACCTCCTAGATACATATTCAGTTCACTTGCATCCTCATTCCTTTACCTCTGTTTTTACCAAAATCCCATCTGTATAATAATTTTTTTCCACATGGAACATCGTATATTTCACTCCCCTAAACTCATATGGTCTATTCAGCAAACGGCTTTATTTGGCAAAACCTATTAGAATTGAAGGACAAAAACACTACCTGCCCCCTCGATACTGTTCAGAAAAATGGTACCTTTATGGAGCAACATAATCTGCTTACTTAGTGTTAGCCCCACGCCAGTACCAGTTTTCTTTGTGGTAAAAAACGGTGTAAATATTTGTTCCTGAAGATCAGCAGGAATTCCCGATCCGTTGTCTTCAATCCGAACCTGTACCCTATGGTCCACCTCCATTGCAGACAAACTGATATAAGCCTCTTCCTTTGTCTTTACTGCATCAATAGCATTCAACATCAAGTTAATTATGACTTGCTCAATCAAATTAACATCAGCATAGAGTACCAAACGGGTATTTTTCAGGATAATATCAACATCAATATTTTTCTGGATTAAAGTAGGTTCCAATAACTGATAGATATGTTCAAACAGCTGTGCAATTTGAATCGGTTGTACTTGAGGTTGATCCACTTTATTAATCATCCGATAACTTTTTGCAAAATGCAATAAGCCCTCACTCCTACGTTTAATTGTTGATATCCCAGTTTTTAGGTCCTCGATATCTTCATGTCCCCTAAAATGATCCAACCGTCCATTTAATGTTTCAGCTAACGAACTAATGGGTGCAATAGAATTCATGATTTCGTGGGTAAGTACACGCAGTAATTTATGCCAGGCTTTTGTTTCAGTTTCGTCTATGGCCTCATTGATATTTTGGTACACAACAATGCGAAATACGCCCTCTTGCGTATCAAAGCTCGAACTCTGAATCAATAATTTAATTTTTCCTTTGTTCGATTGAACGGCTTCCATCTGTTGCTGACCATTTTCAAGGAGCATGGTCTTTTCGTAAAGATCCAGATTTTTCTTTTTCAGTCCCGTAATGTTTCCCAGATGTGGTAAGTGAAAGAGTTGTTTAAACGCATCATTCACCCACATTACTTTTCCGCTATCCTGCTCATAAAAAATAATAGCAGAGTTCAGCATATTAATCACGCGATCCAAATATTGATGTTGAATCTCCTGCTTAATACTAATTTCTTTATAAGTTTCGTTGATCTGATTAAAAGCAAGAAACAGTTGTCCCTCCACAGATTTTGGATTTTTCACCAAGAAACGTCTTGTAAAATCCCGATATTTAACCGCTTCGGAAAATTCGATCAGTTGCCGGGCCAAAAAATTGTACTGGGCGTATAGGTTAAAGCCAAGGTAAAACATCACACAAAATAGCAGAGCAGCTTGTACATATTCCTGCTTAAGCAATAAATATGCTGTTATTACAGTTGCTGCCAACAGCATGATGATCTTAATTGCATTTAAACCCTTTCCTTGTCTCATAGACTAAATATCGTATTTCTCTAAGCGTCTATAAAGGGCCGCGCGTGTCAATCCCAGCTCTTTGGCAGCTTTACTGATATTTCCGTTGTAGCGATCAATCGCTGATTTTATGGCTTTTCGCTCCAGTTCTTCGAGATTTTGACTGGCAGATGTAGATTCCGCAAAGACTGATTCGGTTTGCTGCTCAATTGGAGAGAAAAAAAGATCATTACCAGCAATACTTACCTGATCAGCCATAATTACTGCCCTTTCAATGCTATACTGTAATTCACGCACATTTCCAGGGAAATAATACCCAAAGAGCTTTTTCAGGGCATCAGGTTCAAATCCTTCTATTCTTTTATTGTATTTTTTAGCATAGACAACTAAGAAATGCTCAGCCAATAGCTTAATATCTTCTCCCCGTTCACGTAATGGTGGCACTTGGATCTCCACGGTATTAATCCGATAGATCAAGTCTTTTCTAAAACGGCTTTCATCCGCCAATTGCTTTAAAGCTACATTTGTTGCGGATATCAAACGAATATCAATGGGTATAGATTGATAAGAACCCAACGGAGTAACTTGCCGATTTTGTAATACTGTCAATAGTTTTGCTTGCTGTTGCAAAGATATGTTTCCTATTTCATCTAAAAACAGTGTTCCCCCGTTCGCTGCCTCGAAACGTCCCTGGCGGTCCTCACGAGCATCAGTAAACGCACCCTTTTTATATCCAAAAAGTTCACTCTCAAACAAAGTTTCCGTCAATGCCCCCACATCAACTTTAACATAGACCCGGTCTGACCGCAGCGACTTACGCTGTATCGCCTGGGCAATTAAATCTTTACCTGTCCCATTTTCTCCAAGTATCAAAATATTCGCATCTGTAGGTGCGATTTTATCCAATTTATATTGGAGCTCATCCATGACAACCGAGTTGCCAATGAGATCTGGGCTGCTGCTTGTACTTAACAGTGAACCCTTATTTTTCTTTTCCTTATTTTTGGTTTCAGCAAGAGTACCATCAATTGTCGCCAACAATTGCTCGTTCTCCCAAGGTTTCACTACAAAATCCGATGCCCCTTGTTTTAACGATTTCACAGCAAGGTCGACAGCTCCGTAAGCTGTAATCATAATAACATGAACTTGCGGGAATTTTTCTTTAATGCGCGACAGCCAGTATAACCCTTCATTGCCTGTATTGATCTTACTTTTAAAATTCATGTCTAAAAGCACCAGATCATAAGCTGTTTTTTCCAAATGTCCAATTAAGTTTTCAGGATTAGGCTCGACTTGAACATGGCTTACTTTAGGCTTAAGCAAGATCCTTGCTGCTGTCAGTAAATCCTGGTCATCATCAACGACTAAAATAGAGGCTTTTTTCATGTGTAAATAATTTGTCATTTAAAGGCCATATGGAATATCCTGCCCATCGTATTCGTCTATCATTTTTAAGACACTCATGCCCCGCAATCGGTGTTATACTTTTTAAAAGGGATATTCATTAGAATAAAGTTGGCATGAGTATATATATTATATCGACATATATAAATCCTTTTTACACCGTCAGCTTTTAAATGGTAAAAGCACCATAAGCAAGCTATTCTTTCATTAAATAAGCGTCTTATTCGCATTTAGGAACCTTCCTCAATCTTAGATTCGGTTCATTTTGGTTGTGACTGTATCAATATACAGCATGTTCATGCTATATATTGTTTTACACGACACTAAGATAACTATAAATTCAAAGCGCCTGCATAATAATCATTGATATATTTTTGCAGTAACCATTCATATTGTTTTACCACCAATTGAATCTGACTATTGTCATATTTATTCTTAGCAGTCAAGAATAGCACTGAATTACTGTTTCCAAGTTCAAAGACTACTTTAGCTATGCGAAAAGATTCAGCAAAATTTATATTCTGTTCACGCAATTGCACAATAATATTACTTGCATTCTTCAAATTGAAAACAGCATTCGAAGTTTCGGTTCTGAGATTATTTAATGCAATCTCCTTCTGGAACTTGGCAGATTCCAATCCCAATTTGGCCAGTTTAACATCATTATAGGTCCTTAAATGGTTAAAGATAGGAATTGAAAGATTTAAAGAGATCGATTTTCCAACATTATTTTTCATCTGGTACCAATAATCCCCACTCATTCCATTTTTTGAATAATTTGATCCCAATCCCGCATTTAGGGACAAAGAAGGCCAATAAGATGATTTTGCGATACTGATATTTTTTTCTGCGGCCTTGATACGCCAGTCCAGTGCCGGAATATTTGGCAGATTTTCAGAAGCTAGCTTATAAAGCTGTTCAGCACCTAGGTTTTGGCTATCCGCCACTAGTTCTAGAGGCACTAATTCCCCTAACTGATTTTCCTCGATATTCAACAGACTAGCCAATTTCACACGACTTGTATACAAGACCTGCTTATTGTTTTCGATCATATTTAGATCGTTCGCAAGTTGCCCCTTAAAATCATAATAATCTCCTGGATTAATAGCACCTTCTTTCTGCATGGTCTCTGCACGTCTCACTTGTTCACGTGTCACTTCTGTTTGTAATTCAGATTGTTTCAAAACATCTTGTGCGGTGAGCACCTGGATAAAGCTAGTGATGATATCGAGCTTCAGGTCATTGATCCTGGAATCAAATTCCAGCTTTCCTGCAGCTTTCGCATCAGCCTTCATTCGGATGTCGTTCAAGATCCTTAATCCATTAAACACAGGCGCACTCGCATTCAAAGAAAAAGACCCCGAAGAGTTATTCGTAGTAATGTACTGATTTGTAGAATTGTCTACCGATCGTCCCGAGGTAAGGCTATGGCCAAGGCTAGCATTTACATCAGGTAAACGATTTGCTTTTGCCTGTGAAAGATCGATATCAGCACGTTTCATCTCTAACGCACTCTGTAATAATGTGGGATTGGCTTTAATGCCCATTTGAACACATTCGGCCAGTGTACGTTTAGCTATTTGCCGACTTCCATCATTACCAGTGTCTATAGGCACATCAGTACGATCATTGCTAATTCGTTCGGTTTCTTGTGCATGAACCTTAGTATAGTTCAATAAAAAACACATTACACTATATATATAGATTCTCTTCATATCCATTTTTGTTTTTCATGCAGACCATCCCCATGCCAAACAGAAAAGCAACTGAATATCAACAATGTAAATAAATCAAATAGGACTTGATGTCCAAGTTCGTACAATCAACTGTCCGATATTGAACACCTTAAATACTTATTAAAAAACGATAAAAAAATAGCAGATGAATGAAAGCCAAAACTTATGTTGTACGGCATCGTACAAGAAGTGTCCGCTATCGAACACCAAACTGCAATAAAAATAAAATAAAAAACTAATAATCAGTACATTAAATTATTGGCACAGCTTTCATAGTTAGATACGAAATTGATATTAAATTATGGACAGACCTTTAGAAAAGAAGAAGTGGAATAGCAAACGGATTATGACCATTGTGGGAATAGCTGGTTTAGTGGGGTTGATCAGTGCCAGCTTTTATTTTACATCTGGTAAAAGCAAGCTCAATGTCGAAGCTGACCGCATCTCTATTGTCGAAATAAAAAATGGTAACTTTCAAGAATTTATCCCGATCAACGGAACAGTACTTCCCATCAGTAGTATTTATTTAGATGCTTCAGTCGGAGGAAGGGTGGAAGAGAAATTTGTTGAAGATGGTGCCGTTCTAAAAAAGGGCGATCCGATCATGAGGCTATCCAATACTGATCAGGAACTCCAACTTGTACAACAAGAAACACAGGTATTGAATCTATTGACACAATCCCAGATAGCACAAACCAATGCTCAACAAGCATCCATTAACAACCGTAACCAAATGGCTGATGTTGAACAGGCTTTTAGAGAAGCTGAACGTATCTTTAATCTCAATAAAAAACTATTTGCCGAAAAAGCAATTGGATTACAAGAATTTGAAAAGTCAAAAAATGAATATAACTATCAAAAGGAAAGAGTACATCTCACCAAACAAATCCTAAAACAAGACGAGATATCCAATGCACAAAAAACCAATCAGGACAAACAGACCTATCAACGTACACAAAGTGCATTGGAACTGATGAAAAGAAAAATCGGGGACTTGATTGTAAGAGCTCCTGTTGATGGGCAATTAACATCATTTGATGCAGAAATTGGTCAAAACAAAAATGCAGGTGAACGTTTGGGACAAATTGACGTTTTGACAGGCTTTAAAGTACGGGCTGATATCGATGAACACTACATCAATCGCATCTTCCCAGATTTACAGGGCGAATTTTCCATTGGTGACAAAACCTACAAATTGCGGATCAAAAAGGTCTATACCCAAGTCACCAATGGCCGATTCCAAGTGGATATGGAGTTTATCAATGACGTACCCAAGGGTATAAGACGTGGTCAGACCCTTCAGATACGTCTTGCATTAAGTGACGAGACAAAGGCATTATTGTTAGCAAAAGGTGGATTTTATCAACAAACTGGGGGTAACTGGATTTTCAAATTAGATAAAGACGGAAGTACGGCATATCGTGTAGATATCCAACTTGGAAGACAAAACCCAGAATACTATGAAGTCATTAAAGGACTACAACCCGGGGATAAAGTCATCGTATCAAGCTATGAGACCTACGATAAGGTCCAGGAACTAAATATTAAAAAATAAATACCATGGCGGTTATTGAAAAGATGAGGTACGAAAAATAGCCAATATTTTCGATAGCAACTATCATCATACCACGATAATTATGATCAAAAACTTCATTAAAACCGCACTTCGTAATCTTTGGAAAACCAAAGGTTACAGCTTTCTCAATATTTTTGGCCTGGCGGTGGGAATTGCTGCGGCATCGTTGATTTTTTTATGGGTTGAAAACCAGTTGAGTTACAACGATAATTTTGCCCACAAAAAGGATATCTACATTGTCAAATCAAAACAGACATACGATGGAGCCACCTATGTTTTCCAATCGACCCCTGGTCCTTTAGCCCAAAGCATAGAGAAAGAAATTCCCGGCATCAAACATGCTGTGCGCATAAGTTCGAATTCACCCATGCTATTTTCTGTCGGTGACAATAATATATTTCAAACCGGTGTATACGCAGATGGCAGCATTGCCGATGTTCTATCGTTAGAATTTCTCGAAGGAGACCGAAAAACGGCTTTTGATCAGGTCAATAATATTGTACTGTCAGAAACTGCAGCAAAGAAATTATTTGGCAATCGTCCTGCATTGGGAAAAACTGTCAAAACAAACAATAACGAGCCATTTATAGTCACAGCCGTTATAAAAGATCTTCCGAAAAATAGCAGCTATGATTTTCAATGGCTTATTCCCTTCAAAAAGTTCGAAGCTGGACAGGAGTGGTTGAAAACCTGGGGAAACAATGGCCTCCAAACACTCGTTCAAACCGAGAAAAATGCCAACGTTGAGCAGATCAACACGCTGATGATGAATTTCGTCAAAAACAAGACAAAAGGCGAAGTCACTTTCTCTCAAAATTACCTTTATCCAATGGAACGTTGGATAACCTACAATCAGTTTGACAACAGCGGCATCGAAAAAGAAGGCGGTATTAAAAACATTCGTTTATTTACTTTTATCGCCTGGGTTGTTTTATTGATTGCTTGTATTAATTTTATGAATCTTGCAACCGCAAGGTCCGAAAAAAGAGCAAAAGAAGTGGGTATGCGTAAAGTTGTTGGTGCAAACCGCAAATCCCTGATCATGCAATTCTTGGGTGAATCCCTTGTATTGGCAATTATCTCATCCCTTGTGGCTATATTGCTGATATACATCTTTATCGGACCTTTCAACACAATGATAGGCCAAGAACTTCAGGTTAATCTTTTAGTCCCTTCTCACATCTTATTTCTGCTAGCTGTAACACTTGTCTGTGGTCTATTTGCTGGGAGCTACCCTGCATTTTTCTTATCTGCGTTCAAGCCACTATCAACGATCAAAGGGACTAAACAGAAAGCAGGAAACGGGAGTCTTATACGTAGAGGGTTAGTGGTCTTGCAATATACAGCCTCAGTTGTATTGATTATCTGTACCATTATTATTTACCAACAGATTCAATACAACAAAGACAGGGATCTCGGATTTGATAAGAGTCAAGTATTAACAACAGCATTACAAGGCAATATGGCCAAACATCTGCCGCTGATCAAAAATCAATTATTGGCAACCGGAGTCGTGCAAGAAGTCGGTGTCAGTGACATGAGTATCCTTAGTATCAACTCCAATACTTCCGGTTTTAGCTGGGATGGAAAAGATCCAAATGCCAGTATTTTGATTGGTATGCTACGTGCTGATGAGGGACTTATACCTGCTTTGGACTTAAAGATCTTTGACGGTAGAAACTTTCATAAAAATTTTGTTGGCGATAGCACCTCAGTCATCATCAACGAAGCATTTGCAAAACTTATCCGAAAAGATGGTCATGTCGCCGGTAACTTCATCAGTTACGGTGAAGAAAAATTCACCATTACTGGTGTCGTCAAGAACTTTGTTTATAACAACGTGTATGCCGATCCTGAGCCTATGCTGTTTCTCCCCATGAATAAAGATAATGGCATCATGACAATCAAAACGAAAGCTGGAGTCGATTTGACAAGTGCCATTCAACAAATCGAAAAGGTTATTGCCAAAAATAATCCTGGCTTCCCATTCGATTATAATTTTTTGGATGATAGCTTTAACAATAAATTTAAAGCTGAGCTTTTTGTGCAACAACTATCCAGTGTATTTGCCTTGATGTCAATCATTATTTCCTGTTTGGGATTATTTGGACTGGCCGCTTATGCAACTGAACAACGCGCAAAAGAAATCAGTATCCGCAAAGTATTGGGGGCTTCTGTGTCGAAGCTTATCCAGATGCTCAATCGTGAATTTGTCATTCTTGTAGCCATCTCATGTATCATTGCTTTTCCGATTGCATGGATAATTATGAACAAATGGCTGACCAACTATGCTCATCACATCCAGATTTCATGGACCATTTTTGTCATCAGTGGTCTAACGGCGATTATCATTGCTTTATTGACGATAAGTTCACAAGCATTTAAAGCAGCTATTGCCAACCCGACAAAAACGTTAAGAGATCAATAAACAATTAAAAAGAGTTCAACAATAAAAATAATAACTGCCCAAAGCAACTGCCAAGGCCCAAAACATAAAACCATGAGCGCAAAAAATATGATTAAAATAACAAATCTTCAAAAGTATTACCGCACTGAAGAAGTGGAAACCGTAGCATTAAATAACCTGAATATCCATGTTAAAGAGGGTGAGTTTGTTGCTGTAATGGGCCCTTCGGGCTGCGGAAAATCAACATTACTCAATATCATTGGGCTGTTGGACGACCTGGATGAAGGAAGCTACCTGTTCAACGATATTGAAGTCGCCAAGTTCAAGGAACGCGGTCGTTCAGATCTTCGCAAGCACAATATCGGTTTCGTATTCCAGAGTTTCAACCTGATCGACGAGCTAACCGTCTTTGAAAACGTGGAACTTCCACTGGTATATACCAATGTGCCTGCCGCAGAGCGTAAAAAACGGGTGGAAGAAGTTTTGGAAAAAGTTCAGATCATGCATCGTCGCAACCACTTTCCACAACAGCTGTCCGGAGGTCAACAACAACGTGTAGCCGTTGCTCGCGCCGTGGTCAATAATCCCAAACTGATCCTGGCCGATGAGCCAACAGGTAATCTCGATTCCAATAATGGTAACGAAGTCATGCAGCTCCTGACCGAACTAAATGAAGCGGGTACAACCATCGTCATGGTAACCCACAGTGAGCACGATGCAAAATTTTCTGATCGCGTGATCCGTATGCTGGACGGTCAGGTTATTATGGAAACGACATCATTAGGATCCCAGCAAAGCTAGCGGCCCATTTTAAGACAAGAAATGTTCTTAAACATCTAAAGCGCTTACCTATGAAGACCAAGAGCTGTTAAACGAGTTTAAAGTATAAAACGATGAAAGATTTAAAATTAATTCTGAGACAATGGGGACGTAACCGTCTGTTTACATTCCTTAATATCATCGGTCTAGCGATCGGGATCAGCGCAAGCTGGATTGTATTTCGAATTGTCAACTACGAATTCAGTTTTAACCAGAATCATCCCGACAAGGAACGTATTTATAAAATTTACTCGGCATTTAAGGAAGGAGAAAATATCCATCGTTTTGATGGGACACCCTACCCTCTTGGTGCTTATTTAGGTGCTAACTTAAAGAAAGATCTGACCGGATTGGAATTGGTTGTACCTATCGCTAATAAATCATTTGAAAGCATTAAGGTAAAGCGTTCCAACAACGAAACATTGGAATTCAATGCGCAGGACAAAATTGTTGCGGCCACTACGGACTATTTTAAGCTTGTGCCCTACAAATGGATCGTTGGTAATCCGAATACCGCGCTCAAAAACAACAATGAAATTATCCTGACGGCCTCCCGCGCAAAACAATATTTCCCCGATGCAGATATAAAATCCCTTCTTGGCAAAACAATACTATACGATGATCAGCTTCTTACGGTAACCGGGGTTGTTGCCGACTTAGACTATCCGAGCAGTTTTGTCAATAAAGAATTTATCCGTGTAAACCCTGATCCTAAAGAAGCAGAAAATTGGCAGAATTCAAGTTCAAATTTCCATGTGTATGTTAAATTAACTGAAAATGGGCTGCCTTCGCAAGTAATTAAACTAGCTACCAAGAAGTTTCAGGAGATGGCTGGCGAAGAATTTAAACAGTACAATATAACGCCCGGCTATGAATTAGCACCGCTTACGGACTTGCATTTCAATAAATTCATCTTGGACGGAAGTGACAAACAGGTGCTGTTTGGACTTATAGGTATAGCAATATTTCTCCTTATACTGGCTAGTATCAATTATATAAACCTGACCACCGCCCGTGTTCCTGCCCGGGCTCGGGAAATCGGTATTCGGAAAACATTGGGTGAACAACCTAGACACTTGACACTGTCCTTTATCAGAGAAACCTTTTTTACCTGTCTATTTGGGCTATTATTCTCTTGGCCATTTGTCAAGATATTTGAACTTACCTTTAGTTCATATCTTCCGGAAAATATAAACACCTATTCAGATAGTCTACCTGTCTTTATCTTTCTATTGGGACTTATTATCCTATTGACGTTGATTTCCAGTCTGTATCCAGCTTATCTCATCAATAAAGTACATGTCGTGGAGGCCATCAAAATACATGCAACAGACAAAATTTCGTTTGGTGGCATTTCGTTCAGAAAGATTCTCATTGTCTTTCAATTTATCATCGCTCAGGCTTTTGTCGTCCTGACAGTGATCATGGGTTTGCAACTACAACATGCTTTAAATAGCGATGTTGGTTTTCAGGATGATGCTGTTATTACACTCAAACTTCCCTATAGGAAAGCAGAAGATTCAGGTAAAAGTCCATTTCTGTTGAAAGAGCTCCTTCAAAAATATCCTGAAATTGACCAGGTTTCGCTAGGCCACCTCCCCATGAATAACGACCAATGGGGAAATAATATCGTAATGCAGAGCGATACAGGTCAGATCTTGGTCAATATGCCCTTTAAATATATCGAAGAAAATTATTTAGATGTATTTAAAATGAAACTGCTGGCTGGGCGGGCCCTCAAACTTTCGGATACAACTTCAGGAATACTGATCAATCAAAAAGCCATTAGCAAGTTTGGATTTAAATCCCCAGCCGAAGCAGTCGGAACTATTGTTACCGTAAGCGATCGTCCAACGACAATTGTCGGCGTACTGGCCGATTTCCACAACTTTAATCTCCACGCCCCATTAGAGCCTCTTGCTATGCAAATATCAACCAACAAGGGCACGCTGCAGAATATTAATATCAAATTAAATGGAGATCCTAAAAAATGGCACCAGGCGATTGCATCCATCAAGACCGAATGGGAAAACGTATATCCAAATGCACCGTTTACCTACCAATTTTATGACGAGAGGATCAAGGAACTCTATGAGAAAGACTATCGTTTTTATAAAATGATCAATTTATCAACGTCAATTACCATTTTATTAAGCTGCTTGGGATTGATTGGTTTAGTGACATTAACTACGCATCAGCGGACAAAAGAGATCGGTATCCGAAAAATTTTGGGTAGCACGGTCAGTGGAATTGTGTTACTGCTCTCAAAAGATTATATCAAACTAATTGTTATCTCGATACTAATTGCTACACCGATTGCCTGGCTGGCGATTGATAAATGGCTAACCGACTTTGCCTTTAAAATAGAACTCAGCTGGTGGATGTTTATTATTCCAGCGATAGTAACTATTGGCGTAGCATTTTTAGCTATGAGCTATCAATCCGTTAGTGCCGCCCGTGCAAATCCTGTAGATAGTTTAAGAGATGAATAGAACAGTAAAGAAGCTCAATAGTGATCAAGGAAAATGATGGGATTCAGCAATGTTCCCATCACAATCCTTGCTTTTGAAGAACGAACCGCAAGAGAACACAGCAAAATTAATCAACACCACAAACACCTAACCATATGATAAAGAATTATTTAATAACTGCCATCAGAGAATTAAAGAAAAAGAAGTTCTATACCGTTATCAATATCTTAGGGTTGTCCGTCAGTCTCACGGCTTCGATATTAATTATTCTTTGGGTACAGGATGAACGGAGCTTCGACAGATTCCACCCAGACTATGAACGTATATACACGGTCAATTCTCATTTAGATCCCGAACACAACGGTTCTATATGGGGATCTTCCCCAGGTCCTATTGGAAATTATGCACAAAATGTGCCTGAGGTTGATTATGCAACGCGTGTTTCACAAGACTACAATACAACATTGGTCAATGACAAGTTGAAACGTCCTGTAACTGATATGAACATCTATTATGTGGACGGCAATTTTTTCAACATGTTTCATTTTCCACTGCAAGAAGGCTCTCTTGCAGGTTTTCAGGCCAATTACAAGCAGGCATTTATCACTGCATCAACAGCCGAAAAACTTTTTAGCAGTCAGCAGGTTATCGGAAAGACTTTTCGTTACCAAAAAGATCTCTTTACTGTGTCCGGTATCCTAAAAGATCTCCCCCAAAACTCCTCCATGCAGTTCGATGTCGTTATTCCATTAGGATACCATGCACAGCGATTTACAAACTGGGGTGGTAATGGAAAATGGAAAACAATCGATGAAGATTTGGGAAACTATAGCTTTTCAACTTATGTTAAAGTTAAGCCTAATGCTTCTTTAACGCTCATTGGAAAATCCATTACGAACTCCTATACCAAAGCACGCGACGGTGAAAATTCGACCATATTTGTTTTAGAACCGTTAAAAACCATGCATTTAATTGCGCCGGACGGCAATAAATCGACGCTTCGCATGGTGCAGATTTTTGGAATCATAGCCTTATTGTTGCTGGTAATCGGTGCGGTAAACTATGTGAATCTAAGCACCGCAAGAGCTTTGGATCGCGCCAAAGATGTAGGTATCCGAAAAATTATTGGTGCCAATCGTCTCCATTTATTCCTACAATTTATCACGGAAACAGTTGTTGTATTTCTTTGCTCGCTATTGATCGCTTTTATCCTGATCCTGACCCTTCATACAGGATATAACCAGATCGCGCAAAAATCAATCAGCTTTTCTTTCCATAATACCGCAGTATGGCTGTATATTGGGGCAGCAATTCTAGGAACACTCGGGCTGTCCAGTATATATCCCGCAATTCAGCTTTCCTCATTCAATCCAATTCAATCCATAAAAGGGAAATCAGTAAAAGGCGTTTCATCCAATACGATGCGTAAAATATTGGTGGTCTTCCAGTTTACCCTTTCCGTGACGTTAATTGTATGTACACTGGTAATCCGAAACCAATTGGCTTTTATCCAAAAGATCAACCTGGGCTATGACAGAGATCATGTCATCACCCTGGGCCTTCCAGAAGAAGCCTATAAGCACATTGATGCAATACGGACCGAACTCAAAAATAACAACGCTATACAGGCTGTCTCCTTATCCGGTGTTTACAACATGACCGACTTCGGAAATGCCACTGGGGATATAGATTGGCCCGGTAAGTCTAAAGACAATAAACTGATTGTAGCTCAGGCTACCATTGATAAGGATTTTATTCCATTGATGAACATACAATTTCTCGAAGGGAAAAATTTTACTGGTATGCCAGCCGATTCTTCTGGATATATCATTAACGAAACATTGGCTAAACAAATGGGGCTAAATCCACCATATGTGGGATCCAATATGAGTTTCCACGATTTTCCCGGACAAATTATTGGAGTGGTAAAAGATTTTCATTTCAAATCAATCAAAGATAAAATAGGTCCGATGGTCTTCTGGACACGTTGGGGATCAGGCACGCTTTATGTTAAGACCAGTACCACAAAAGCACCGGAGGCCATTAAAGCTTTGGCCAAGATTTATAACCGTTACCCTTCCGATACTCCTTTTAACTATACATTTATCGATCAGCAATTTGACAATCTGTATAAGTCGGAGCACCGAACAGGACTGCTATTCAACATTTTTGCAGGTATTGCGATTTTTATATCCGCTTTAGGCTTATTTGCGCTGGCAACTCACGAAGCTCAAATGCGTATAAAAGAAATTGGAATCCGTAAGGTCCTAGGAGCAAGCATCTTTGGTGTTGTAAGACTATTGGGCAAAAATTTCGTGATACTCGTTTTTATTTCCATTTTGATCGCCTGCCCCATTGCGGTCTATTTAATGAATAAATGGTTGAGCAATTTTGCCTATAAAACAGATCTGGATATACAGACCTTTATCTTCGGCAGCATGCTGGCCTTTCTGATTGCAATTACCACGGTCAGCTATCAGGCCATTCGTGCGGCTTTGAGTAACCCTGTCGATAGCTTAAGAGACGAATAAAATTAACACGGCAAACCATGATACAAAATTATATTAAAATAGCCTGGCGCAATATGCTAAAGAATAGAGGTTATGCCACCATAAATATCGTAGGCCTCGCCATTGGCTTGGCTTGCTGTTTATTAATTGTTATTTATGTACAGCATGAACTCTCCTACGATAAGTATCATGTCAACAAAGACCGCATTTTCCGCGTCGTACATGACTATAAAGAAGTCGGTAGCACAGAACAGCATCAGATATGGGGGAATGCTCCAATTGGAGATGCCCTGAAAGCTGATTTCCCGGAGATAGAGAAGGTCGTTCAATTCTCCGGGCAAACGTCGATCTTACTTAAACAGGGAGAAAATAGATTCCAGGAAGAAAATGTATTTTTCATGGATTCTACGGCATTCGATGTATTCAGCTGGAAAATCCTTGCCGGAAATCCACATACAGCGTTAAAAAATGCATATTCTGTTGTATTGACAGAAAGCACCGCTAAAAAATATTTCGGTGACCAGAATCCCATTGGCAGAACCATTGAAGGAGGATTAGCAGCAGGTCGTGCAGATGCCGGCCTGTATACCGTAACAGCCGTGATGGCAGATGTTCCGGCCAACTCACATTTTACCTTCGATGCTTTATTATCCATGAGTACCTTTCGGAAAGCAAGACCTGATGTCTTCGAAAAAGAGGGTTGGGACTATGTCGATTTTTACACCTATTTTTTAACATCGAAAGAATTTGATCCTACAAAATTCAATCAGAAGATACCTGACTTTCTCAAACGAAATGTCCCGGTACAAGTAAACGCCAATTCAAAATACAGTTTCCATCTCGAGCCCATGCTTCAGGCATATATGCATTCCACTGCAGATCGCCAACCCGGAACAACAGGTAGCTTTCAAAGTCTGTACATTTTCGCGATTATCGGCGGATTTATCCTGCTGATTGCCTGTGTTAACTTTATGAATCTTGCCACTTCCAGATCCATGGAACGGGCCAAGGAAGTCGGTGTCCGAAAAGCCATTGGTGCCAATAAAAGCAATCTGATTCTACAGTTTATGTCGGAGTCGCTGGTACTCGTATTTATCAGTGGGATATTGGCTATCGCTTTGGTCCTTGCATTTCTTCCTTTTATGGAAGCTTTTTCCGGTAAACAGTTTGGTTATTCAACCCTTCTTAACGGCAAGACCTGGACGATTTTCCTTTTAGTAACGCTGATAACCGGAATATTAGCCGCCAGCTACCCTGCATTGATCCTAGCAAATTTCAAACCGATTAAAGTTCTGAAGGGAACGTTTAGCAACGGTAAAAGCGGGACATTATTACGTCGGGGTCTTGTCGTCTTTCAATTCTGCCTTTCCATTGCATTGATTGCAGGAACTGTGATTGTATTCTCACAATTGAATCAACTGCAACAGCAAGACCTTGGTTTTCAAAAAGCTCAACGCCTAATCATCGACTATAATTTTGACGAAAAAGTCAACAATAACTTAGAGGCCATTAAAAATACACTCGCAAAAGATAAAGATGTACAGTCGGTGACAGCTTCACGCACCGTACCGGGAGCGTTCTTTCCAAATGCAGGGACAGAGATTATGTCGACAGATGGTAAAATGATCAATTTCGCCCCTTCACTATATGAAGTAGATATAGACTTTATCCCCAATATGGGCATCAAGATGGCAGCAGGAAGGACTTATTCACGCGATTTTCCAGCAGATACCGCCCATTCCCTTGTGATCAATGAATCGGCAGCCAAATTATGGGGCTATTCAAACCCACAGGATATCATCGGAAAACAATTTAGACAATGGGGCAAAGAAGGTACAGTCATCGGCGTTGTAAAAGATTTCAATTACCTGTCCCTGCATCGCAAAATTGAGCCATTAGCATTACGCCTTGAGCCAAGTAGCAGCCGTTATTTGGCCGTGAATCTACAAAATGTCAATCAACAAACTATCGCACGAATTGGCAAACTATGGACTGAACTCGCCCCTCACCGTCCTTTTCTATATAGTTTCTTAGACGATAATTTTAACCGTCAATACGAAGCCGATTTTAATTTTAGAAGACTCTTTACAGCCTTTTCAAGCCTCGCTCTTTTCATTGCTTGTTTGGGTTTACTGGGATTGGTGACCTATACGGCGCAACAGCGTACCAAAGAAATCGGGGTTCGCAAAGTCCTTGGTGCTTCCACATACAATTTAGTGCTACTGCTTTCTTCCGATTTTATCAGATTATTAGTCATCGCGCTCTGTATCGCTACGCCATTATCATGGATAGCAATGAACAAGTGGCTGGACAATTTCGCCTACCATATTGAACCGAAATGGTGGATGTTTGCTTTTGCCGGATTTTCAGCTGTTCTCATCGCTTTGGTTACTGTTAGCTTCCAAACGTTTAAAGCCGCTAAAGCCAATCCAGTAGATAGCCTAAGAGACGAATAAATAGTATATAATCTATAATCAAGAACAAACTTAATATATCAGCACGACACAAACAGTACAATCATGATCAAGAACTACATAAAAACAGCATGGCGAAGTATTCGGGCCAACCGATTTTTCAGTATCCTTAATATTAGCGGGTTAGCGATTGGTATCTGTGTGTCCCTTCTGCTATTTGCTTTTATTCGTCAGGAACTGAGTTTTGATACGATGTATTCAAAAGCCGATAATATCTATCGTTTGCACATGCAGCTGTCGGCAGAATACAACCGGGAGAAAATGATCAACCTGCCCAATGCAGTGGGGCCTGCAATGAAATCAGATATTACACAGGTTGACAATATGGTGCGACTGGTAAAAGATGGCTTTGGAGCAACGGCTTCCATTCGCGCGGGAGAAGAAAATTTTAATGAGAAACAATTATACCTTGCCGATTCTACATTATTCTCCATTTTTGATTTCCAATTTATAGAAGGGAATATTCATACTGCGTTTCTAAATAAAAAAAGTATTGTCCTTTCTCAATCAACAAAAGAGAAATTGTTTGGTAAGAGTGAAGCACTTGGAAAAATCATTTCCGTCAACCAAAGGGATACCGTACAGGTAACCGGTGTATTCAAAGATCTTCCTGCAAATAGTACCCTTGATTGTAATATGATCATGAATATTATGGATTCCTGGATGGGGCAAAATGTCTATTGGAGCAATGCCAGCTATGAAACGTATATATTACTAAAGAAAGGATCCGATCCAGCTGCTGTTGCACAAGAAGCAACAAAGTTGATTGATAAATACGTCGAAAAAGACAACCGATATTTTACCGAATTTTTCTTACAACCACTATTAAAGGTCCATCTCTACTCATCAAGTCTTGGAAAGGGAGTTACCAAACGTATCGGAAACATTGACACCATTCGAACACTATCTGTCCTTGCTTTTCTCGTCATTGCGATTGCCTGTATCAATTACATGAACCTGGCCACGGCAAAGTCACAAAAGAATGCTAAAGAGGTGGGGGTAAATAAGGTGCTTGGAGCTACTCGAGGCCAACTCATTGTCCGCTTTTTTGTCGAAACCGCAACGATTAGCCTATTTGCGATGACAATCGGTGTCGTTCTGGCCATTATTTTGATCCCGCTATTTAATACCATTGGCAGTACGAACATTACCATTCGACAATTGCTGAACTGGGATATGTTAGGGATATTGGCGCTATCCTGGTTTATGATTACGCTTGTTGCAGGCAGTTACCCAGCCTTATTCTTATCGAAAATCAAATCGATCACATTGATGAATAAAGGTTATAACAAACAGGGGAAAACAGTTCTGATCAGACAAGTATTGGTGATATGCCAATTTACCATTTCGATTATATTGATCATCGGCATCTCTGTGATGCTCACCCAAATGAATTTTATCCGAAATAAAGACCTGGGCTATCAACCTGAACATGTGGTCTCTATCCCTATCCGTTCTTTCCGGAGTCTGGAAAAACTCAGCACACTCAATCAACAGGTCCAAAGCTTATCACATACGCTGTCCACCACATTCGCACAGTCAATACCGGGAAGTAATGAAAGCGGAAAAACAACGTATCAACTCGTTACAGATAAACATGGCTTGCCCACACTAAGCTGTGTTACTTATGGAAAAACAGTAAATACACTTGGATTAAAGCTACTCGCCGGGACAGATTTACCGGACATTTGGGGACGTCCAGACTCCACCTGCTATGTATTGATCAACGAGAAAGTACTGAAATTTTTAGGGTATAAATCACCGCAAGAAGCCATTGGAAAACATATTGTCACCGAGATGAGTCCGACCAACTCGATCATCACCGGTGTTGTTCAGGATTTTAATTATACAAACCTTAAATCCGAAATCGGAGGTTACAGCTATTACAGCATGAATGATCCCTCGGAATCACCACGCAACTTATTGATCCGTTATAAAACAACAGATGTTCAAGGATATATCGAACAAATAAAGAAGATATATACGGCTGTTGCTCCAGAAGCTGCATTCGATTTTTCATTTTTAGATCAACATGTCCAAAGCCAATATGAAAATGAAATCCGGTCATCCAATGTGATGAGTATGTTTTCATTCTTGACACTTTTTATTGCCTGTCTAGGTCTATTGGGCTTAGCAGCCTACACCACTGAAGCCCGAAGCAAAGAAATCGGCATCCGAAAAGTTCTTGGAGCCAGTGTTCCGGGTATTATTCATTTACTATCCTCGAATTATCTCAAACTGATTCTACTTGCTTTTCTTATTGCTGGACCGATCGCTTACTATCTTTTCAGTCATTGGTTAAATGATTTTGTGTATCATATTGAGATGCCTTGGTGGGCATACCTGATTGCGATATTAACAGTAACACTGGTCGCACTTATCACTATAGGATTCCAGACATTTAAAGCCGCGCTATTAAATCCAGTAGATAGTCTAAGAGACGAATAGGTCCGGGGATGGCGACGAAATTAGTATACAGTTAATTTTGAATCTAATACAGATCACCATGATTAAATTATTTTTGAAAACCGCTTTACGCAATCTTAAACGCAGCCCCTTAAATACGGCAATCAATATTCTCGGTTTGTCTTTGGGATTTACGGTTGCTTTGGTGAGCAGCCTGTGGATCTTAAAACAGTTTTCCTTCAATCAGCATTACAAGAACTATGATACGATCCATCAGCTGATGATGACCGGTACTTTCAACAATGAAAAATCCACAGATGGAACTTCCACTCCTATCCCTTTAGCAAAGTTGATGGAATCTGATTTTAGGGATGAAATCCAAGATGTCACATTGATTACAGATGCTGAAAGCATTGCCATTAAAATGGGTGAAAAAAAATTGAATGCCATAGGATTTTACGCGATGGGCAAGTTTTCGGAACTATTCTCGTTCGAAGCTGTACAGGGAAATATCGCTACCCCAACCGCAGCATCCACCATGATTATTTCGGAATCATTAGCCAACCGGCTATTGGGGACTACCGATGTTATCGGGAAGACTATTCAACTCAACGGAAAAGAACAATATACGATACAGGGTATTTTTAAAAACATTCCTGAAAATAATACATTTCACGAACTGGAATATATCCTGCCCTTTGTTGATTATCTCCATAAAAATAAGGGTATCGAAGAAAAGTGGTCAAACTGCTTTTTTAGCACGTATGGCAAGATCGAGAACCCCCAAAATATTCCGGGACTCGAACAAAAGCTAACCAGCATCTTTAGAACAAATCTTACAGATATCAACCCTGAGATTCTGTTGCACCCCATGTCCAAATGGAATCTTTATGATTCATTCAAAAATGGTAAAAATGCAGGTGGACAGATTCAATATGTGTGGATGTTTGCCTGGATCAGTATATTTATTATCTTGTTGGCCAGTATAAATTTTATTAATCTCAGTACAGCCCGAAGCTTAAAAAGAGGAAAGGAAATTGGTATTCTAAAATCTGTTGGTGTAAATCGCCGGCAACTGATTGCTGGATTTCTGGTTGAATCCATCCTATCTGTATGCTGTGCTTTTCTGATAGCGGTTATATTAGCAATGTTGCTTCTCCCTTGGATAAATACCATCACTCATACCACATTGCAAATTCCATTTACGCGTATTCAATTCTACTTATATTCCTTTTTGGGAGTTCTCGCTATTGGCGTTCTCGCCGGACTATATCCTGCACTATTCTTATCCTCTTTCAATCCGATCCTTGCGCTTAAAGGAAAGATGAACATCGGCAAAAGAGGATTCAGTGCCAGAAAGGGAATGGTTATCGTACAATTTGCGATTTCCATCTTTCTGATGATTGCAACCTATTTGGTCATAAAACAATTGCGCTATACAAAAGATCGTCCGATTGGTTACAAAAGTTCAAACCTGGTCAACATCAACAGTCGGAGCGAGTTAATTGTCAAAAACTTTGATATCCTGAGAAAAGAACTCATCAATCAGCGTTTGGTGCAGGATGCCTCCCTTTCTTCGAGTCCGATTAATCGCCTCTCTTTGACGAGCGGTGGTTTCAATTGGCAGGGGAATGAAACAAAAGAAGGGGCTATTATGGGAATTTTCACCATCGACGAAAACTTTGCTAAAACTGTACAATGGAATTTTCTGAAAGGAAGAAATTTCTCCAAAGATTTCAAGACTGATTCAACTGCCGTAATTATCAATGAAGCAGCCGCCAAATTTATGGGAGTTACAGATTTGACGAGCAAACAATTATCTAAAAGAGGAATCAGCTATACGATTATCGGTATTATACAGAACACTTTATCCGAATCACCGTTTAAGTCGATTACACCTACTGCTTATTTTCTTGATTTTCTACCCAAAAACAAAATAACCCTCAAATTGAATGATCAGCAAGATATTAGCCAAACCATGAAAGCAATCGCCCAACAGTTCAATCGTTTTGATCCGGATCTCATCTTCGATTACACATTTACAGATAAAGAATATGCGAAGCAATTTGAACAAATGGAAATGATCAAAAGCCTGACCAGTATTTTTACAGGGCTTGCCATACTGATTTCCTCTCTTGGGCTATATGCTTTGGTCGCATTCCTAACCGAACAACGCGAAAAAGAAATTGGTATCCGCAAGGTCCTTGGGGCATCAGAAGTTGGCTTATGGAAATTATTATGCACAGAGTATGTCTGGTTGACATTGATCGGTTTTCTTGTTGCCGCTCCTCTAGCCTATCTATTAATGGAAACATGGCTCGACAATTACGTTTATCGCATTTCAATTAGCTGGACCGTATTTGCTTTTACAGGATTAACTGCACTGGTCATCACCCTCCTAACAGTTAGTTATCAAGCCATTAAAGCAGCATTGACTAACCCCGTGATCACATTACGGAACGAGTAGATCTACCTGTTCGGCGACGGACAGCAGACTGTCCGTTTCCGAACATACCACGCGACCACAACAACACAAAAACACCTAAAAATCAAAAACTTACACTTATGGCAAACGAATTGAATTATTTTACTTTCACAACGCTTTGACCAACTAAACAATATATCTGTTTGCGGTAAAGCCTGTGAATTATGAAATCGTTTAAATCTTAATACGATGATAAAAAACTATCTTAAAATCGCATGGCGGAACATCAGAAAAAACAAAGGATTCTCTTTGCTGAATATGTTTGGCCTAAGTTTAGGCATCACATGTTTCTTACTTCTTTCAGCTTATATATACCATGAATCAAGCTACGAACGGTTCTTGCCCCATGCCGACCGTTTAGCTTACTTGAGCCTTAGTTATAAAGCCCCCAACAGTACCGAAGCCGTTAATTCAGCAACTACTCCCACTGGATTGGCTCCGACCTTACAGACCGAATTTCCTGAAGTAGAGCAAGCTACAAGACTTTATTCCTACATTAAAGCAGGCCAAATAGAATCCAAAGATGCATTCATGAGCGAGAAAAAGCTTATGTATGCTGACGCAAACTTTTTCAACACAATGGGATATACCTTTATTGAAGGAGATCCCAAACATGCATTAGCCGAGCCTAATCAGATTGTATTAACGCAAAAGCTGGCTGCCAAATATTTCCCCAATCAAACTGCCATAGGAAAAATAGTCGTAATCGATAAGGTCAACTGGAAGGTAACCGGTGTAATTCAGGATTTACCCACAAATACACAGCTGAATTTTACTGCACTTCTTTCTAACAAGGGGTTGAAGCGTTATAAAGAACCAGCATGGTCCTCGGCCAATGATATGACAATAGCTCTGTTAAAAAATAAGAGCAGTTTTGCCTCGGTCCAGCAAAAATTGGATCAAATGACCAGAACAAAATTTGCTGAGGCAGCAAAACAAGGCTACCAGTTCAATTTCTTTATCGAAAGACTGACCGACATCCATCTGCATTCAAAGACTGCAGGTTCTGGAAATATGACGTATATCTATATTCTGATGGCCTTAGGGACAGCATTAATTGTGCTGACCTGTATCAATTTTACCAATCTGACTTTAGCACATGCCATAGCGCGTAAAAAAGAAATCGGTGTAAAAAAAGTTTTAGGAGCAGCTCGGAAAACCATATTCTTTCAGTTTTTCCTAGAATGCAGTCTCATGATTTCGCTGTCATTGTCGCTCAGTTTGTTCGCGACTTTTCTATTGCTTCCTGTTTTCAGCAGCTATATGGGCAGCGAAATGCGGTTGGCAATCTGGACGGATCCAAGGTTTTATACCCTATTGTTTCTATTTTTTGTATTGCTAACACTCATTTCTGGGGGCTGGCCCGCTTATTCCATTGCAAGCTCTAAACCAATCTCTATTTTCAGCAGAAAATTAACAGAAAAACAGACAGGAATATCCTTTAGTAAAATATTAGTCACTTTTCAATTTAGTATATCCATATTCTTTATCATCTGTACTTTATTCGCAAGCAGGCAAATGCATTTTATCCAATCCAAAAATACAGGATTGGATCGCTCCGATATATTGGTCATTGATGGCCGGGGGTGGCAGGATAAAGAGCGTCAATTGCTCAAAGACAAATTGATGCAGTTAAATAGTATACAGGGTGTTACCGCCTCATATGATAATCCGGTCAATATCCAAGGGGGATATAGCATCAATACCGTTGAAGGGCAGCCAGCAGATTTCGAAATGAATGTTACCGCGATTCCTATCGAAAAAGATTTTATATCTGTCTTTCACATCCAGTCCGTTGCAGGAGCTCCACTTACCGATGTGGATATTTTACGTGCCCGGGATACAGTCTCCCCTGAATATAGTTTTGTGATCAACACACTTGCGGCATCTGCCATGGGTTTTACACCGCAACAAGCTATTGGGAAGAAAATCAATTTGAATGGTCGTCATGGAAGCATCAAACAGGTTGTTGCCAGCTTCAATTTTGCCTCTCTTCATCATGAGATCAAACCTGTCGTACTCTTTCCTGAGTATAATTATTTTGGCAATATTTTCATTCGTATCAATCCATCAGCCCCAACTCAGGACGCCTTGACGCAAGTGCGATCGGTAATTAAGGATATTGAACCAAAGAGTAATTTTGAATACCATTTCCTAGATGATGATTATCGTAAATTATACCTTAAAGATCAGCAGACAACTAAAGTCATGCAGTTATTTTCCATGATTACCCTTGTTATTGCCTGTATGGGTTTATTTGCCTTATCAGCTTATGCGGTACAGCAACGTGTCAAGGAAATAGGCATTCGCAAGGTATTAGGTGCATCGATATTCAGAATCGTTAAGATACTGAGTGTAGACTTTATGTTACTCGTAGCTATTGCACTGCTGATCAGTATTCCTGTAGGATGGTATACCATGCACCATTGGATGGACAATTTCGCCTATCATATCACATTAGACTGGTGGATATTTATGATTGCTGGCGCCAGTGCATTGTCGGTATCTTTTATGACGATCAGCTTTCAAACAATAAAGGCAGCACTAACAAATCCAATTGATAGTTTAAGGGATGAATGATGTCCAACCTAAAAGCATAGTAGCCAAAGTCTCATACTCAACACTAGAACAATGATTAATAACTATATAAAAATCGCTTGGCGCAACCTTTGGAAAAGCAAAGGCTACTCCGCAATTAACATTACTGGGCTTTCCATTGGCATGACAGCCGTATTGATTATCGGGATATGGGTAAAAAATCAATTGCAATTCGACAATTTTTACAGCAATAAGGAGAACCTATATAAGGTCTGGAATAAATATGAAGATGAGGGGAAAGTAAGTTTAATAGACGTCACCTCAGGGCGAGCTGCTCCCGCTCTACTGGAGGATTATCCAGAAGTAGAACGTGCAGCCCGCATATTTTTTAGTACGAACAAGCTGCTGTCGTTTGAAGGCAAAAAAATCAAATCAAGGGGAAATGAAGTTGACCCATCATTTGTACAGCTATTTGATTTTAAACTGCAGCGGGGTAATAGCCAACTGGCCCTGGCAGAAACAAAGAATATTATTTTAACAGAAAGCTTGGCAAAAAGTATATTCGGTGACATCGATCCGTTAGATAAAACTATTGTGCTCGACAATAAAGAACCTTATAAGGTTTCTGCTATTATGCAGGACCTCCCCAGCAATACAAGCTTTGATTTCACCTATCTGATCCCCTTAGCCGATGCTAGCAAATATTCCCCAAATTGGAATACTATCACATTCTCAACCTATGTACAACTCAAAGCAGGAACTGATATAGATGTTTTTAATAAAAAACTCGTCAACATGATTGCAAAAAGATCCAATAACGAGTTAAAAGGATCTCTATTCTTCTATCCTGTATCCAAAATGCACCTGTATTCAAAATTTGAGCAAGGTATCCCTGTCGGCGGAAAGATCGACCAGGTCAGATTGGTTGCAGGGATCGGTCTATTAATACTGTTGATTGGCTGTATCAATTTTATCAATCTCAGCACTGCCCGCAGCCAGAAAAGAGCAAAAGAAGTCGCTGTACGAAAAATTGTTGGGGCTCAACGTTCCAGCCTGATTGGCCAGTTTCTTACAGAATCTATGCTACTGGCTATTATCTCAGGGATATGTGCTATTGCACTAACCATACTTACATTACCTATATTCAATAAGATTTTGGATAAACCTTTAGCTTTCTTATACTCGGATACAACAGTTTGGTTTTCATTGGTATGCTTTATCTTACTAACGGGGCTATTAGCTGGATTATATCCCGCATTTGTACTATCTGCTTTTAAACCAATAAAATCATTGAAAATATTTGGACGGGCAAAGAAGTTTTCCCTGAATTTCCGTGAGATACTGGTTGTTTTTCAATTCGGTATTGCGATTATTCTTATCATAGCAACCATTGTCGTACGCAAACAAATTGAATGTGCGGGACAGCGAGATGTTGGCTATAATACTTCCCAGCTCATCGAAGTCGGCATGGAAGGTGATATAGGAAAAAACTATGAAGCAATCAAAGCAGAACTGATCAACAATGGTATAGCTACCGCCGTCACACGGATAGGAACATCAATTACCGGAGGATCTGGAAGCTCATGGGGGGGCTTTTCCTGGGCGGGAGCGACTCCTGAACAAGCAAAAAAAATGGGTTTTGATCTTGGAAGAGTAGAAAATGATTTTGTCAAAACACTTGGATTAAAACTGATTGCCGGCCGTGATATCGATTATACCAAATTTGCTGCGGACAGTGCTGCCGTACTCCTAAATGAAGCAGCCATTAAAGAAATGAAATTAGAAAACCCTATAGGAAGCTATCTTAAATGGGGAGACAGAACCTATACTATTGTTGGTATTATTAAAGACTATATCATTGGTTCCCCATATAGTCCGGTAAAACCTATGTTTATATATGCTAACAAAACAGCATTATTCAATTTAGTAATCCGTACAAATCCTGCTGCTCCACTGCACGATCAACTCAATCGAATTGAACAGATTCTAAAAAAATTCAATCCAGCCTATCCTTTCGAATACCAATTTGTGGATCAAAAATTCGCAGGGAAATTTAAAGATCAACAACAAACCGCTCAACTCGCATTCATCTTTTCGGGATTGGCAATTTTTATCTCTTGCCTCGGATTATTTGGGCTTGCATCTTATATTGCCGAATTAAAAACCAAAGAAATTGGTATTCGTAAAGTACTTGGTGCATCCGTAAGTGGAATTACCGCAATGCTATCTAAGGATTTTATCAAACTTGTTATTATTTCTATCTTAATTGCCTCACCAATTGCCTGGTGGACCATGAATAAATGGCTGCAAGATTTTTCCTACCGCATTGAAATACAATGGTGGTTCTTTGCATTAGCAGGAATTTCGGCGTTGCTTGTAGCCTTTTTTACTGTCAGTACGCAGGCTGTGAGAGCCGCTAATAGCAATCCAGTAAAAACGTTGCGGGATGAATGATGTTCAACCTAAAAGCATAGTAGCCAACGTCTCTTACTCAACACTAGAACAATGATTAATAACTATATAAAAATCGCTTGGCGAAATCTATTGAAAAATAAGGCATTTTCTGCCATAAACATCTTTGGCCTAGCTATTGGTATGGCAGGAGCATTACTTATCACCCTCTGGCTGCAGAACATGTTGACAATGGACCGCTTCCATGAAAAGGGTGACCGGATTTACGCAATCAGCAATCGGGATACTCGTATCGACAAAAAATGGGCTTGGCTAAATACACCAAAGATTTTAGGTCCCACCCTAAAAAACGATTTCCCCGAAATAGAGCATTTTACCCGTTTTGACGATGGTTCTGGCAACCAATTCTTGGCAACATATGGCGATCAAAAAATAACTTCACAGATCGGATTCGCTGATCCAGGCTTTTTCAGCATATTCAGCTTTCCAATCTTGAGTGGCGATACCAACAAACTTCTGACTGATGCTAATTCAATCGTAATTACACAAAAATATGCGCAAAAACTCTTCGGCAATGAAAACCCGCTGGGAAAAACCATTAAAATTGATTCAGTCAATTTGGTCACAGTTACCGGAGTCCTCCATGATCTTCCAAATAATACCTCTATCAACTTTGATGCTTTGGTATCTTGGGATTATGCAAAAAAAATAGGCTACGTAGACACCAACTGGAACAATAATTCCACTTACACCTATATATTATTAAAACCAGGCACCTCACTACAGGCATTTAATGATAAAATCAGATTGACCAGTCAAAATCATATAAATATCGGTAATAATGAGCTGAAGTCCACGATTGAAATTTTTGCATTTCCCTTCAAAGACACCTATCTTTACAACAAAGGTGAAGGAGGCCATTATAGCACTGGGCGCATTCAGTTGGTCCACTTGTTTTCTTGGATTGGGGCTTTCATTTTACTTGTAGCCTGTATTAATTTCATGAACTTGAGCACAGCCCGCTCTGAAAGAAGAGCCAAGGAAGTCGGAGTCCGTAAAGTCGTTGGAGCCAGTCGTAAAAGTCTGATTATACAATTTATTACTGAAAGTATACTGATCAGCATTTGTGCAATGATACTCGCCATCCTATGTATTATTGTCGTGCTTCCTGCTTTTAATAATCTGGTACAGAAAAACCTAACTCTCTCGCTCCTTTCAGCTCCTACCTGGTTATTCCTAATTGGCTTCACATTAATCACAGGCATTCTTGCTGGAAGTTACCCTGCATTTTTTCTTTCTTCATTCAGGCCTTTAAAAACCCTAAAAGGCAAGGCAAACTCCTACACTAAAGGGCTTAGCATCAGATCCATATTAGTTATTATACAATTTTCTTTGGCCATTATCCTGACCATCGCAACCATTGTCGTCTCCAAACAGATTCAATTCACCAAAGATCGTGAACGAGGTTATGCGGATAACGGGCTATTATTTACTCCAATATCAGGCGCATTGGGGAAAAATTATATCAGTTTGCGCAACGAATTGCTCAATAGCAATGCTGTTATTTCCGTATCCAAAAATATGTCCCCAATTACGGAGAGCTATAGTAATGGATGGGGGTTCAGCTGGTCTGGCGCAACTGAGAGTGACAAAAAAGCATTGTTCGGCCGTTTCAGTACAGATGCCAATACCATACAAACTTTAGGCTTTAAACTCATTAAAGGCCGAGACATCGATGTATATCAATATGCGACAGACAGTATCGCCATGTTACTCAATGAGACAGCCGTCAAAAGGATGCGTTTAGAGGATCCAATCGGACAAACTATTGAAGGCGATGGCACCAAGTGGACTGTTGTAGGTGTTATTAAAGATTTTATCATTGATTCACCCTATGATAATATTGAGCCAATGGTCATACTTGGTCCCCGAAGTTGGTTTACGACGATACATTATCGTTTGAATCCAGACAACGATATCGCTGAAAACCTAAAAACGATAGAAAAAGTTTTTAAAAAATTTAATCCTGACTATCCTTTTGACTATAAATTTGTTGATAAGAATTTTGAAGCAAAATTCAAGGAAACCAGGTCCATTGGAACGATTTCTATGTTATTTGCCGTTTTGACTATTTTTATCACTTGTCTGGGCTTACTCGCCCTCATCGCTTACATGGCCGAGACACGCATGAAAGAGATTGCTGTTCGTAAAGTTTTAGGAGCCAGCGTGACTCAAGTTACGACCTTGCTTTCCATAGACTTTGTAAAATTAGTGATTATAGCCATCCTAATTGCTTCACCTATCGCTTGGTGGGCCATGGACAACTGGCTTCAGGATTATAGTTACCACATCCAAATGCATTGGTATTTCTTTGTACTCGCTGGATTGATGGCCATATTAATCAGTATGGCAACCATCAGCTACCAGGCTATTAAAGCAGCCATAGCCAATCCTGTTAAAAGTCTAAGGGATGAATAATACCTATGTTATCTGCTATACCATGGAAATATAAGTTTTTAAATTAACAAACAAGAATGAGCACATTCAAATTTGCCTTACGAAGTATCATTAAAAACAAACGCTATACCTGGATAAACGTCTTAGGATTAAGTATTGGATTGACATTGTGCCTTCTCGTATTTGCTGTTGTCATTGAAGAAAATTCTTACGACAAAAGCTGGAAAAATAAAGACCATCTTTTTCGCATTGTCACTATTGATTCAACTGCAGGACTCGAACGCCAGATAGCAGGAGCATTCGTTAATTTAAGTTCCGAGCTCCAGCACATATTTCCGGAGATTCAAAAGGAGACAACGATTGAATCAAATAAGCTCTATTTAAAAGTAGATGCAAGGTCTACACAATCCATCCGCATACCTGCCTTGGAGGCAGAGACAAGCGTATTGGATATGTTGGACATCAATGTTCTTGAAGGAAACCCCAGCCAGCTTATTCAAGGAAAAACCAATCTGCTCATTGATAAAGAGTTCAAAGAAAAATATTTTAAAGATGAAAATGTCATCGGTAAAATCATTCAAAGTGCAGATCCATTTGCAAACCAAACATATGATTACGTGATTACAGGTGTCATGGATAAGCTCCCTTATAACTCTACGCTGAGAACTTCTATTATTGCCCTACTTCCTAAAATGCCCATGAAACTTAGTAAAGATGGATCGGGCTACTATAGGCAGCAATTTTTACAGCTGAAATCAGGAATATCCATAGTGGATCTCGAAAGAAAAATAAATCGCTGGTACAGCGGGTTTCTCAATCCGGGGGTAAAAAATGTGACTTCCTTTCGATTGCAGCCTATCCATGAGATATACATGGAGCCCTTACAACGCAGTGAAATCAGTGGCAATCCAAAAACAACCAAAATATTTGTCGGCGTAGCCCTCTTGGTATTGATCATTTCCTGCATCAATTTCATTAACATCTATGCCGTTAGGACAATCAAAAAATTGAAAAGCCTCCATATCCACACAGTTCTTGGTGCTAGTCGGGCACAGATTATCAAGCGTTTATTACTCGAAACAATATTGATATTTTTTGTTTCTGCGTTAATTAGTATAATCCTCTTCAAGCTCTGTCTGCCCCAGCTTGAAAACTTTTTAGGCTATGCGCTCACTTATATTAGATCCATACAATTACCTCTACTGGCATCCTTTCTGATGCTATCGATTCTATTGGGTCCCATAATTGGATTCTATCCTGCCTGGTTGGTCTCTAGGATCAAAAGCACTGATGGGCTTAAAAACAAACTATCACAAGTCCCAAATAGAGAAGTATTCATCAAGAAAATATTAATCACAGTTCAGTTCAGTATTTCCATTGTCGTTATAATTGGTTTAATAACCATTAAATCACAGTTAAACTACATGCAGTCCTCCTCATTAGGGATCAAAGTCAACAATGTACTCAATGTTGCTTATTTTAATATGGGCGCGGGCAGTATTCCTATTAAAGAAGAACTCAACCGGATCACTGGAATTGAGGCAGTCAGCATTGCCGCATGGACGCCAAGTGTAGGTTCAGGCTATATGGCTAAAAATATCGCTGACAAAGATAACCCCGAAAAAAATATTCAAGTGAGTTTTATTGCTGGTGATGCCGAACTACCGAAGATACTGAACATGCAGCTGATCAAGGGAAGACTATTGGCTCCGGAAGACTATAAAACTTTTGAAACTAGTACGGGCAAAGAAGAAGAGGTTAACAATGCACTTATTACCGAAAGTACGGCAAAAAAACTGGGAATACACAAGCTCAACATACTGTACAAAGATCTCCAAATCGTTCCGGTGGGAATTATTAAAGATTTTCACAGTGAATCCTTTCATAAGAAAATGGTACCTACGGTAATCTTGGCCAAAGAATTCACGAGCTATGGCAACATCTTAATAAAAGTGAGAGAAGGACAAGAACAGCAAGTATTACAAGCAGCTTCGAACATCATTCAAAAAGCCTATCCGAATAAACTGATTGCATTGGAATGGGCAGATGATTTAATTGCGAAACAATATGAAAAAGAAAGTAAACAGGTGCAGCTATTCGTTATGTTCAGCATATTGACTTTATTGACTTCCGCCTTGGGGATTACTGGATTGATCATGCAAAGTCTTGAACAGCGTACAAAGGAAATAGGAATACGTAAGGTTCTAGGGGCAACAATGGGCGATATCTCCCATCTTTTTTCAAAAGATTACCTGATACTAATAACAATAGCCGTCCTTATTGCCAGTCCAATAGCCTGGTACTTCGCTCAAAAATGGCTTGAAGAATACGCCTACAATATTGGTATGCAATGGTGGTTTTTTATTCTAGCTGCACTTGTTATATTTTTAACCAGCATGATCACCGTAAATATTCAAACAATCCGAGCAGCTTTAATCAATCCAGTAAACAGTTTACGAGAGGAGTAAATGATGAATTAAAAATAACTAGCAAACTTCAGATATGATCCGGAACAATCTAAAAATAGCGTGGCGGAATTTGACCCGTAATTTCTCCACTTCACTTATCAACACCACAGGCCTGGCACTGGGAATTGCGACTTGCCTATTGATAAGCTTATATGTAACGGATGAATTTAGTTTTGATCGTTTTAACGAAAATGCAGATCGAATTGTTCGTATAGTTTTTAGGGGGACTGTAAAAGGAGGGACAATCAATGAAGCCCATGTGATGCCTCCTGTTGCAGCCGCTGTGAAATCCGAGTTACCTGAAATCCAAGAAACAGCACGGCTGAGAATCGGTGGTTCTCCCTTATTTGTTGTCAATAACAAAATTTTCCATGAAGAACGGATGGCCTACGTCGATGCTTCTTTCTTTAAAATATTTACACTGCCCATTATCAAGGGAGACATGGCTACTGCGCTCACTTTACCCAATACCGCAGTAATATCCGAATCCACAGCACGCAAGTACTTCGGCACAACAGATGTACTCGGGCGAAATCTATCCGTTAAAGACAACAAAACCATACTGAAAATTACAGGAGTTATGAAGGATATTCCTCCTAACTCCCATTTTCATTTCGACCTATTCACTTCCTTAGAAGCCGTGGACGATGCCCGATCTGATTCATGGATGACCTCAGAATATTATACCTATGCTTTACTCGCTGAAGGAGCATCTCCTGAAAAATTAGAGCGGAATTTAGCTGCGTTATTTGACAAACATATAGCCTCTCAGTTTATGTCAGGTTTTGGAATGAGCTATTCTGATTACAAAAAGTCAGGCAATAAAATTGGTCTCTATCTTCAGCGGCTAACAGATATCCACCTACATTCGAATTTCAACTATGATCTCAGCCCTCCAGGTGATCTCCGCTATGTGTATATATTCAGTGTTATTGCACTCTTTATGTTGTTGGTGGCAACATTTAACTTCATGAATCTGTCTACAGCTAGTGGCTTTACAAGATGTAAAGAGGTTGGTGTACGAAAAGTATTGGGTGCTGCCAAACAAAATGTCATGCGGCAATTTATGCTAGAAGGTATCCTCTTGACCTATATCGCATTAATAATCGCTGTGGCAATTGTGCTTCTTGCCCTTCCCTTATTCAATCAGCTTTCGGGCAAAGAGATCACATTTCAAAAGCTTGACCTCGTTAAAATTATCCCGTTTTTACTCGCTTTTGGTTTAGTTGTCGGCCTATTCTCCAGCAGTTATCCAGCCTTATACCTATCATCTTTTAATCCATTACGGGTATTAAAAGGAAAAATAAGTCGTTCAAAAACAGGGGTTAATTTACGAAGCGGACTTGTTATCTTTCAATTTACCATTTCTGTTGGCCTTATCTTCGGTACAGTCGTTGTGGTTAAGCAGCTTGATTACATGCGTCATATCAAACTTGGATATGACAAGGAAAATGTGCTTATTATACCGAGCTGGCCACTGGGAAAGAACGAGAAAACATATCAAACACTACTGTCCCAAGATAGTAGGATCAGACACATTTCCCGTTCTTCATATCTACCTGCAGGAGAAAGCAACAATAACAATTTCTTTATCTATCCCGAAGGGAATTCAGATCAATGGATAAAAACAATCCGCTATGAGGTGGACGAAGAGTATATACCGACTATGGGTATAGAACTCAAGGAGGGAAGAAACTTTGAAAAAGCTTTTGGCAATGATAGTCTATCTGTTATTATCAATGAAAGTGCAGCTAAAGATTTAGGTTGGGAAGATCATAGTCTTGGCAAAATATTGACGAACAAGGATAATAAGAGCTATCGTGTTGTTGGGGTAGTGAAAGATTTTCACTTTCGATCACTACATGAGCAAATCTCACCGCTTGTGATGGTACTCAGTGATCAGGCAGGAAGTTTAATCCTCAAAACACAGACGAACGACATGGAAAAACTCGTGCAAAAACTAGCATCACTGTATCGTTCTTTTCAGACAGACATTCCATTCAGCTATTCATTTTTGGATGACCGCTACGCACAAACCTATCAAGCGGAAGTTAAAACAGGTAAATTACTGAGTATCTTCGCCGGGCTGACCATCTTTGTAGCAGGCCTTGGCTTGTTTGGTTTAGCAATTTTTACTGCTAATCAGCGTAAAAAAGAAATAGGAATCCGTAAGGTCATTGGTGCCACAGTTCCTGATATTACACGCATGCTTTCTACCGAATTCATTAAGCTCGTTCTTGTTGCGATCATCATCTCATCCCCCATTGCTTGGTGGATCATGTACAAATGGCTCGAGAATTTTGCATACCGCATCGAAATCCAATGGTGGATGTTTGCTTTGGCAGGATTAGTCGCTATCTTCATTGCGTTAACAACCGTAAGCACACAAGCTGTAAGAGCTGCCTTGACAAAACCTGTTGACAGCCTAAGAGACGAATAGACATTGATGCTGTCCAATGATGGACAAACACTGTCCGATATCGAACAGCAATCAAAATGACAAAACAGACAAGAAACTAATTATCAGCAAAATAATCAATTGGCTAAACATTTGTATCATCCAATTCAACTCAATGCTTAATACATCATATAGCACAACGATGGTAAAAACCTCTTATTAAATCGGAAATGAACTTTACAAACGTTAAGATTGCCTGGCGAAATATTAAAAAGAAAAAAATTCAAAACCTGATCAATCTGATCGGACTGATCTGTAGCTTTACTTTTCTATTGCTTGTAGGAGCTTATATATGGGATGTCCACCAGGTAAATAGTAACATAAAAAATATTGACCGTCAGTTTTTACTGCAAAGCAAATATAAAAAAGAAGGATTTGGGATTGATTTAACTACATTAGGAGCCCTACCCAAAGCTTTACACGAGAACTACCCAGATTTAGTCGCCAACTATTACCGACTTGACGGATTGACAGGTATTGTCGCCAACGGCTCCACCATCCATGAAGAGGGTATGTCGCTTGGCGATCCCAGTCTTTTGACCATGTTTGGCTTTAACATTTTAGCCGGAAACGCCAATACTGCTTTGAACAATCCTTTTTCAGTTGTCATCAGTGATAAGGCAGCCCTAAAATATTTTGGACAGGTCGATGTGCTTGGCAGATCTCTGCAAATCAAAAATTTTAAGGGTGAAAAGCATGATTTTGAAATTACGGCAATCATTAAAACTGGCGTACAAAACGCCATTATGGATTTAACCAAGAATATGCACGCAGACATATTCCTGCCTATCGCAAACGAGCAATATTTCGGACGGTCCATAGACAATTGGAACAATCCCTATATTGCAGGTTATATCGAATTGAATGCCGGGATAAGCCCACAACAGATTGACTCAGCTATACAGGCCCTTGTCAGAAAAAATACTGATAAGGAATTTGCTAGTCAATATAGTCCCAATCTAAAGCCTTTGAAAACCTATTACCTAGACGACAATCAAGGGGCTGTCCGCAAAATGATCCAAACTTTGACTTGGATTGCTATTTTTATCCTATCCATGGCAATCATTAACTTCATCAATTTTAGTATTGCCCAGCATATTACGCGATTAAAAGAAATTGGTGTGCGTAAGATTATGGGATCCTCCAGATTACAGCTTGTGAGACAATTGATGACTGAATATATTCTTATTGTATCGATATCAGCTTTAATAAGTTTACCGATCTATATCGTTATCAGTCCGATATTTGAACATGTACTGATGCGAAAGCTACCTTCTTTGATCGAATTACCGGTTTACTTTTTTGCGCTATTGGGTGTACTGACCCTATTGATCGGCATAGTGGCAGGCTTGTATCCAGCCATTAAACTTTCCAGTATTAACATCATATCCTCAGTCAAAAAGCAGCTTTCAACTTCAGACAGTAAACAGCTCGTACGAAAAGTTCTGCTATTTTTTCAATTTGCTGTCGCTTTATTATTGCTGGTATGTACCTTAATTATAGCTAAGCAAGTTGACCTATTTATTCACAGCAATTTGGGATACAACAAAGATTACCTTTTGACTGTTCAGGTACCAAGAGACTGGTCTGAAAATGGAATTCGAAAAATGGAAACAGTTCAGCACGAGCTTTCCCAGCAACCTGAAGTGCAATCAGTGAGCCTGTCGTATGAAACTCCTGGCTTACTAGGCTCCAATATGCAACCTGCATTTGGTGTTTCTGGTGACAACGAGATCCAAGTACAACGAATTACAAGTGATAGCCATTTTCTGGAAACCTATGAAATTCCATTACTGGCCGGAACATTCCTACCAAAGAACTACCTGGTCAATAAGGATTACAGACCCATTGTGATCAACAAGAAAGCAATGGAAGATCTCGGATTTAACCATGCTGAACAGGCCATTGGGCAACAGATTGCCATTGGTGATCCACAAGATAAAATGACCATTGTAGGAGTTACTGACAATTTTATCGCTAATTCCCTTCATCAGGCCTCCCCTCCTATGATATGGACAGATGTCCATGAAAGCTTGCAATACCGATACCTTAGCATTCGCCTACAACAGGCATCCCTGTCTAAGTCTGTGCAGAAGCTTGAGCAGAAATGGAAAGAATTGATGCCAGACGCTCCATTTGAATATCAATTTATGGATGAGCGCATCAAAACCTTATATGAAACCGAACTTCAGCTGCATCGTGCATCACAGATTGCAACGGGAGTTTCCCTGTTGATTGTTGCATTGGGACTAACAGGATTAATTTCCTTATCGATCCATTTACGCAATAAGGAGGTTGGCATTCGTAAAGTACTTGGCGCTTCGTTGTCACAGTTAATACTATTATTTTCAAGGGAATATTATGGCATATTTCTGTTGGCAACACTCATTACTGTACCTCTGAGCTATATGCTGATGCAATATTGGTTACAAAATTACATCATCCGAATTGAGATTACTGCTATTACCTATCTGCTGCCGCTCGGAATGCTGGTGGGCCTACTGACCCTATTGGTCGGATTTATCGTATTTCATACCACCCGGTTTAATCCGGTAGAGAAATTAAGAGACGAATAATGTATTAACTATTCAACACAGACAACATGGCAAAAAACTATTTTAAAACCGCCTGGAGGACACTGACACACAACCGCATCTATTCATTCTCAAATCTTATTGGTTTAACTGTCGCTTTACTTGTATTTATGTTGATCAGCTCACTTGTCGTTGATGAACTTTCCTACGACAGACAATGGAGGAATTCAAATGAACTCTATCGAATGCGAATAGTACCCAAAGAAGAGCAAAAAAATTTCACAAATAGTATCACAGGTGCTCCAGAGGGTATTGCTTCAGCATTAAAAACTAATTTTCCAGAAGTCCTTGGCTATACCTCCATCAACACGTTTTCCCCAAAATTAACAATAGATAAGCGCTCAAAGCAATTTACCGAGATTAATACGCTGGAAATAGATAAGGGTTTTTTCGATCTTTTCGACATACAAATAATAGCTGGAAATCCTAGACAAGCGATTGCAGGGGCAAAAAACATCACATTAACAGCCTCCGCTGTGCAAAAATATTTCGGTGGGAAAAATGTACTTGGTACGACATTCTACAATAGACCTCAAGAGGGAGAACCTGAAACTTATTATGTCAATGCCATTATTCAGGATATGCCGCACAATTCATCCTTTCAGGCAGAAGCTCTTGTTCTGATGACTCAGGTCAATGCATTCAATCCGGAAAAAAGTGGTTCTCTGCAAAATCAAGTTCTATTGCTCAAAAGTACAACCGATGTTAACAGTTTTTCAAACAAAATAAATAAGTGGTACAACGCACAAAATCTGAATGATTGGGCCAAAGAGCACAATCTTTTCATTGAACCAATCAAAGATATACACTTACAAAGTATAACGGGCTGGGAAAATCCCATACAAGATATTTATCTTCTGGCGGGAATAGCGATCCTTATTCTGATATTGGTCAGTATCAATTACATTAACCTAAGCTTTGCCCATGCCCTAAAGCGCGCCCAGCAGATAGGTATCCGTAAAGTATTGGGGGCAAGCCGAAAAAATTTAATCTTGCAAATGGGCATAGAGAGCACCATACTCTTTATGAGCTCTTTTCTTCTTGCATTTTTCAGTTATTTACTTATTACTCCTGCATTCGAACACTATTTAGAACATCCATTGACGATGAGTTACCAGCATTCCCTATTGATGTCTGTAGGATTACTATCCGCTTGGATAGCTCTGGGCTTGCTTTGCAGTCTATTTCCAGCTTTATCCTTGTCAAAAACAAAACCAACTTTGGAGTTACGTAAGCAGCTTTCTTTTTTAAAACTTCCACTGAATATTGGATTTACCAAAGTGTTGGTTATTCTCCAATTTACCATTGCCATTGTTGTTGCTATTTGTATGATGTCCATGCGTGCCCAATTGCATTATCTGTACAACAAAGATCTGGGCTACGACCCTAAAAACCTTTTAGCCATCAATTATACCTCTTGGGAGGGAAAGGATCAGAACTTCAAACAGGAACTGTTAAAAAATTCATACATCACATCGGTCAGCCTTACGTCATGGACTCCCTTTAGTGGCTCTGTAGATTTCAAAACGGTAAAAGACCCCAATAATCCCAGCGAAGATCTCGCGGTTGTATTTGTCACTGCGGATTATGATTACATCAAAACGATGGGCATGAAGCTGCTTGATGGCCGGCACTTAAGCCCCGATTATGCCCTGGATAGACCGTTTACGGATTCGATACAAGCAGGACGTCCGGTCTTTACAAACATGCTCGTGTCCGAACCAACCGCTCGGAGCCTGTCTTTGGAACTCAATAAAAGTTCAGAGCTCCTGCACAATACACCTGTGGGCATATTTAAAGAATTTAACGGGGCAAGCTTAAAATTTCCCATCGGTCCCTTTGCGATTAAGGCTCAAAAAGAATGGGAAGGAGGCTGTATGCTTATCCGCGTACAAGAAGGAAAGAAAAAGGAAGCTTTAGCCTTGGTAAACAATACCTGGAACAAATTTTTTCCCAACCGGATAGCGCAGGTCAACTGGCTGGAAGATCAGGTACAGCATCAATATAACAAAGAGAAAAAACAATACCAACAATTGGCACTGTTTACAGGTTCCAGTATGCTGATTGCTATCTTAGGAATCGTCGCCATTGCTATTTATACGTTAGAGCGACGGGTGAAAGAAATCGGTATCCGTAAAGTGCTTGGTGCTTCAGTAAATACGATTACCTATATGATTTCCAAATCCTTTATCGTACTCTTACTGATCGCTATCCTAATAGCTTTCCCTATAGCATGGTGGTTTACACACAAATGGCTGGAAAATTTCTTCTACCATATTGATATGCCGATCGCACTATTTGTTTTCACAGGAATGTTTATCAGTTTGACGACTTTGGCGATTATCGCTGTCCGGATATTGCAGACGGCACGTATTAATCCGGTCGATAGTTTAAGAGACGAATAAGAAGAAATAAGCCGTAGGTGTTGTCTTACGCTCGCAAAAAGTGCATTTATTATTGACAGATTGGGAATGAAAGTTTATAATTGGTGTACCTACGGCTTAGGATCTTTGAAGCAATTTTTAGCTGTTCCCAGTGAACAGCTAAAAATTGCTTATTTCTTTTCAGTCGATTTTTCGTGAGCAGCTAAAACATAGCCGAATCCGTATCCAGTTTCTTTACGAACAATCCTTGACTCATCATTGCGTTGAAATAATTCATCTAAAACTAACATCAGATTTTTAGGATGTATGTATTGTCTGAGTTCCGTACAACACAAGTTATGGATTTCATACGGCTGTCTTTCCTCATTAAAAAATCCTGCATCAATTTGCTCATTCAATAAGATCCTTATCTTTTCAAGCTCGTCTGCTGTTGAAACTTTATAATGATCAATATCATGACGTATATCGATTAACTTAAATTCGATTACTTTTTGATCCTGCTCAACATCAACTTTATACAACTCATAAATAACCCGGTCAGCAAATGCAGTCACATGCAATTCATATAAGTTTTTTTGTGATGATATTTCTACTCCAGAAGGCATCATGGCACTCATACTATTTATTTCTAGTACATGATACATGGTAACCAAATCATGAACAAAAATTCGATTGATTTTGAACGCCTCAATTTTTCGCACAAAATCCAATGGTTTCCCCATTAAAAAGGAAACTTCCTCAGGCGACAGGTGCCGCGAAATACGTTGTAGCAGCATGCGATAATAGATTAGTATATCTAACTCTTCACATCTTCTCCTATACACTTTTGTTTTTTGAAGTTTCGGTATTTTCATCTTCGGCACATTTAGACAGTATAGATTTTCAATACAAAATAATAGAAAATATTTTAAAAACAAAAATATTTGTATAAATAAAAATTACATTTTATATATTTATCTATACAAAAGATAGGTATTTAAAAATATAGCAATGACCAAACTAGGTGAATTTTTAACAAAGAAGTCTGTAAATAAATCTCAGATTGCCCGTAAAACTGGGTTGAGCAAGGCAAGGATCAACGAACTGACCATGACAGAAACAGCTAAACTGCGCCTGGACGAAATGTATTTGATTGCTTTGGCAATTGATACAGATCCCGCAAAAATGATGTTCGAACTTTGTGAACATCTCCAGCTGAAAGCGATTGAGGAGTAGTCCTTTCTTCTTCGACATGCACCCCAGCATGCCTGTACGATACTGAACGTCAAACTGTTCGATATCGTACAGATGAAACTAAGCGATATAAACATAAAAGACTAAACATCAATACATTAAATAAATGGCAACACTATTGAATTTGGCGTAAGCGTCTGTTTGATTATAATTTGGACCAATCAACCAGACATTTAAAAGTTTCTGTCATGATAGGAAATAATCTCAAAATCGCTTGGCGGAATATGGCAAAAAATAAGCTATATTCATTCATCAAGATCGGTGGATTTGCGTTTAGTATTGCCATCTGTATACTCATCATTTTATATATTAAACACGAGACAAGCTATAATAAATTCTATCCAGATATGGACAGAATTTATCGCCTGATCGTTCAGATGCCCATCGAAAACAAGACCGAGCGCTGGGTATCTCTTTCAGCGCCTGTGGCACCTGCATTGAAAGCTGAGGTTCCCGCTGTTGAACAAACAGGCCGCATTCTTCCAACCCCGTTATTTGGGGCCGGGAGCAATCAACTCTCGCTAAACAACAATCCCGAAAGCTATTATGATGAGGGCTTTGTCTATGTTGATCAGTCCATACTTGATATGTTTCCGATGCCCATGGTTTCCGGTCAATTGGCGCATGCACTTGATAATCCCAATACATTAGTTATTACCAGAAGTAAAGCGGAAAAATATTTCAATAGCAACCCAATCGGACAAACCATTTATCTCAATAACAATAAATCCAAAGTATATACCATTACTGGGGTTATTGAAGATATGCCAAAAAACTCAACATTAGCTGGATACAGCTTCTTTATGTCACTTGCTGGCGAACCTTTTTATCCGGGTGAGCAAATGGCCTGGATCAATAACAATTACACGGTGTATGTCAAGTTAAAACCGCAAGTGAACGTTGTCGCAGCTGAAAGAGAAATCTCAAAAAATTATCTGGAAATCCACTATCTACCCGAATACCTCAAGACCGGTCGTAAACTCAACCCCTTGTTCAAACAGGCAAAAGTTACCTTACAAAATGCTTTGGATATTCATTTAGAATCTTCGGATATCAACGACGATAAGGTCAGTACGCTAAACAGGGGAGATCATCGCATGGTCTGGACCTTTGCTACCATTGCCTTATTCATCTTGTTGATCGCCTGTATTAATTTTATCAACTTATCGACGGCCAACGCCGTGACAAGAGCCAAAGAAATCGGCATCCGCAAAACCATCGGTTCCTCAAGAAAGCTCCTGATCGGACAATTTCTTGTTGAAGCGATCTGTTATAGTCTGCTGTCATTAATCGCTGGACTATTACTCAGCTGGTTGCTTCTTCCATTGTTCAACAACCTGGCTAATAAAGCTTTGACAATCCCTTGGACCTCCATCTACTTTTTCCCATCACTTTTAGCTTCCATTTTTATTATCGGGGGACTCGCGGGTATTTATCCGGCATTATATCTTTCCCGCTTTAAACCAATCTCTGCATTAAAAAGTAATGCTACAGGTACGAAATCTTCTATTTTCAGAAATAGTCTGGTTATTTTTCAGTTTGCTATTTCAATCATCCTGATTGTGGGTGCTCTCGTCAGCAATCAGCAAATACGTTACATATTAGAGAAAGACCTGGGGTTTAATAAGGATCAGGTCCTCGTACTGCGAGGCATTGGTTCATTGGGGGATAAGCTTCCGAGTCTGAAAGAAGAACTAAAGACCATTCCCAATGTCACTTCAATTTCCCTGGGCGATTTCCTGCCTGTTCCCATTGATGGGGCTAAACGAAATGGCAACCCTTTTTGGATCGAAGGCAGGCGAGAGCAGGATATGGCCTCACAGGGACAATTCTGGGAAATAGACCAGGACTACCTTTCAACATTCGGGCTCCACTTGAACAAGGGTAGAAACTTTGATCCTAAAATGGCCACCGATAGTACCGCAGCCATCATCAACCAGAAGATGGCCGATAATCTCGGATTAAAAAATCCATTAGGGGCGAAAATTACCAATGGCAGTACATGGACCATCGTCGGTGTTGTAGACAATTTTATCTTCGAATCCTTAAAGGGTGACGGATTTGGTGGTCTCTGTATGGTATTGAGGGGCAGCCCTTCGCTCCTATCCATTAAAGTAAAACCCGGACATCTGAAACAGACATTGGCCCATATCACGGCAGTGTGGGACAAGTTTGCACCAAACCAAAAAATAAACTATAGTTTCCTGGATGAAGGTTTCGAAAGTCTTTATCAAGATGTACAGCGTACCAAGAATATTTTTACCTGTTTCGCCCTAGTCGCCGTTTTTGTTGCTGCCCTCGGTCTATTTGGTTTGGCCACCTACGTCACACAGCAGCGTACCAAGGAGATCGGTGTACGTAAAGTACTAGGTGCGAGTTCAATCAGGTTACTTAGGCTGCTCTCCGGAGATTTTATAAAACTGGTGTTTGTTGCCTTGGTCATTGCCACACCTGTTGCGTGGTGGGCAATGAACCAATGGCTTACCGATTTCAACTATAGAATAGAGATAAACTGGCTCTACTTTCTACTTGCTGGCATCAGTGCGATCTTGATCGCACTGGCGACCATCAGCTATCAGACCTGGAAAGTCGTTCGCACCAATCCAGTAGATAGTTTACGCGATGAATAACTGTTGACATGTTCGATTGTGGACGTAAAATGTCCGAAATCGAACAGACGAACAAAATTAAACCAAGTTAAAACTCTTATAATAAAACCGTTAAAACAATGGCAAGGGGTTTGTATTTTCATCAAAGGAGTTGATTCGGATTGGTTTTAACATAAATATCCTGTAAAAATGGCAACAAATGATTTCAAACTAGCTTGGCGTAAACTTTTAAAAAATAAAGGTTTCACAATCTTAAATATCCTTGGGTTGACCTTGGGTTTTACAGGTTTTATCCTTTCGTATCAATACATCAATCGAGAGACGAGCTACGATAAATGGAATCCGCACTATAGGGATATCTATCAAATTGGCCTTGAAGCTGAAGGTTCGTTTACCGACGAAACGTCTCCTTCCCTAGCTCCATTGCTAAAACAAAATTTACCAGATATCATCTATGCCGGTAGAAAAATCGTGTACAACTATGGTAGCTATCCACTCTTTGGGGAGAAGACGGTACTGATCAAAAATGCTGCATTAATAGATTCTTCTGCCGCCCGGATCTTTCAGGTAGAAAATGCCAACGGACCGCTCTACAAAAACAAAGATCAAAAGGATGCGACCATGGTCAAAAGTCCTATCGCCGAACAGCTTTTCAAAAAGGAGGATTTAACATTTGACAGCCCCCATTCCATTCCGTCTATGAGCCTTGATCTGGGTGTACAGGAGATGATTTACGGTATCATCAAAAAGCAAGGTCTTTCGATGATTGATTACGACCTTCTTTTTATCCGTGAACCACAGGATCTCTTTGCTGAAAATAATCCTTTTTTATACCAGACTTTTATTCAGGTCAGACCGGGGACAGATATTGCTAAGCTGACCGATCAGATCAACACGATTTATCACAAACAAATCGCTCCAAAAGATAAAATACGTTCTTCCGGTTATGCCAAAGGCAAGATCTATTTGGATCCATTGGCCAACCTGCACCTGCGACCGAAAACCGGAAGCAACACCGCCTATATCATTACGTGGATTATCGGTATTCTTTCCCTATTGATCCTCCTACTTGCATCCGCCAATTTTGCGAATATGATTATGGCACAAGCCGATCAACGCCTGAAAGAACTTGCCCTCAAAAAAATATTGGGAAGTTCGCGCTGGGCTATCGTAAGGCAATTATTACTAGAAGTATTTATATTGACCAGCAGTGCGGCAGTATTGAGCTTCATGACCTTGGCACTTACCGGCAACATATTACAAAGATGGTTCAATGATGATCTGAGAAGTTATATTTTAAGTTCTGAAACCATTATCCAGCTCTGTGTGGCAGTATTATTAACAACAATCCTTTCCGCAATATACCCTGCCATAGTCCTTTCAGGTTTTAAATCCGTCAATCTGCTCAAAGGTGGATTATCCTCAATACTTAAAAAAGGAACATTCCGAAATGCCTTACTAACTTTCCAGATCAGCATGGCGATTCTGTTTATTTCAGGTATGTTGGTCATTCGGGCGCAGCTTCAGTATATGCAGCATACAGATAAAGGATTTGAACCAGCACAAGTAGTCAATTTCAAGGGAGTGGGCATGTATTACGACTCCAAAATTGATGGTTCTTTCCACCAATTGAAGCGGCGATTAGAAAATGACCCGGGCATTGCGGCCGTGGCTTCCGCAACAAATATCCCAGGAGAAGGGGAACAACCGCCCAAAATGGAATTCTCCTATGCACAAAAGAATGTTTCCTTTGCTCATGTCGGTATCGATCCGGGCTATTTCAAAACATTAAATATCCCTAATCTACAAGGGAGTAGCAATCTGTCAATGGATCAGTTACTCCGTGACTCCCTTTCCCACTATGCGGTCATCAATGAATCTGCCGCTAAAAATTTAGGACTTTCAAATCCCATTGGCGCTAGAATCAGTGGCTGTGACGCAAAGTTCGAAATCGTCGGCCTCGTCAAAGATAGTAAAGCCTATGGCTTTGAAAATGCCGTTCAGCCCACCCTCTATTCTTTTAAAAATGAGTGTGGGAACATGCGTTTCCAAACGACACTGATGGTGAAAACAAAACCGGGAATGGTCGACAGGGCAATTGAGACAGTCAAGAAAGAATGGATAAAAAATACATCTGCAAAAGATCTGCCTTTAGACTACTCCTTTATGGATCAGCAATATGCGTTACAGCATAAAAAACAACAAGAACTACAGGTTGCTTTTAATAGCTTCACGAGCCTTTCGGTTATTATCGCCGCATTGGGCCTGTTCAGCATGGCCGCTTATCAGGCCGCATTACGCAAAAAAGAAATGAGTATCCGCAAAGTACTCGGAGCTTCGACACAGCTGCTCTTTTTCCAATTGAATAAACCGTTTTTCAGGTTATTTCTGATCGGCACCGGACTAGCCCTTCCTTTAGCTTATTTACTCATGGACAAATGGCTTTCCAATTTTGCATACCATGTCAATATAAAATGGTGGTCGTTTTTGATCCCGATATTTTGCATATTTATCCTAATATTGATTTCCATTAGCTTCCAATCGTTGAAAGTTGCCAAAACAAATCCGGTAGATAGCCTGCGGGATGAATAAGTAAAAATTAAAAGACAAAATAAAAAAGAGATATAGGTAAGCCCAGGCTTGTACAACCAAAATCTCCATACGCAATACTAAAATCTCAATACTAGAAAATGATACAATTAAAACATTTATTCAAGTGGTATAACGTAGGTGGTACTCGTTCATTTGTACTCAAAGATGTCAGTTTAGATATAGCAGAAGGTGATTTCATATCCATTATGGGGCCTTCAGGTTCAGGGAAATCAACCCTGTTGAATATTATCGGTATGTTGGACGAACCGGATGAAGGTGAATATATCTTTATGGACGAAAATGTATTGGAGATGAAAGCAAAAAAAAGGACACAGCTTTACCAGTCACATATTGGCTATGTATTTCAGGCTTATCATCTTTTGGATGAATTGACAGTATATGAGAACATAGAAACCCCACTGATCTATAAAGACATTTCCAGCAAAGAGCGTAAAGCCATTGTGGCCGATATGCTTGACCGTTTCGGCATTGTAGGTAAGAAAGATCTATTTCCAGCGCAGCTGTCCGGAGGGCAGCAACAGATTGTCGGCATCGCCCGTGCATTGGCGGGTTCGCCCAAACTGCTGTTGGCCGATGAGCCTACCGGAAATCTCAATTCCAAACAGGGAGAGGAAATCATGGACCTGTTCAAACAATTGAATGAGGATGGTGTCACGATCATACAAGTGACACATTCCGAAAAAAATGCAGAATACGGCAAAAGAATTATCAATATGCTGGATGGACAGCTCAAATAATTATAAACCAATTTAACCTAAATAATCCCTACTTGGTACATGAATGACTGTAGGGATTTTTTTATGTCCATTTCTCAGATCTATTTTTTAACTTCGTTATGATGAATGAGAGAGAGCTGAAATCGTTAATATCTTTGTTGGACGACACCGACCAACAGATTATTCAGGAAGTGGAACATCAGTTAAAAAGTCAAGGTCCTGAGATTGTTCCCTATTTGGAGCGTTTCTGGGAATCTAGCTTTGATCCGCGGATACAAGGACGATTGGAAAATATTATCCATGAAATTCAATTTGACCAGACCAAAAATGAACTACAGATCTGGAACCTGAGCAATTCATTCAATCTTTTGGAAGGGCTGATTATCCTCAATAACTATCAATATCCTTCTTATGAAGACCATAAGATTGTACTTGCGATCGAAGATCTCAAAACGGAGGTATGGCGCGGCTTACAATATGATATGAGTCCGCTGGAAAAGGTCAACCTCATGAACCATGTGCTTTTTAGCACTTTTGGCCTTTCTGGAAACACCAAAGATTACCACCATCCACAGAACTCTTACATCGGACAGGTACTCGACACCAAGCAGGGCAATCCATTGACTTTATCCTGTATCTACAGCATTATTGCACAAAAACTGGATATCCCCATATATGGCATTAACCTGCCCAAACATTTTATCCTAGCTTATATGGATGCTGATGAGGAAGGCAATGAAAGTGTGTTGTTTTACATCAATGCATTTAATCGTGGGCAGGTGATGCAAAAAAGTGATGTCAATTCATTCTTGAAGCAGCTGAACCTTAATCCCGATCGCGAATTCACCTACCCATGTGATAATGTGACTATTCTGAAACGGGCCCTGCGCAATCTGATGTCCGCTTATGAGGAACACGAAAGCTCAGGCAAACAACAGGAAATCAGAGCACTGTTCGAATTGCTTGCCTGAGAGCTGCTATATTCTTAAAAATTATTGGCAGACCGGGCATCCAAAAAGATATAATTTGGAGTCAGGTTACCAAATGTAGGCGCTATATCCGGGCTTACATTTCCTTCAGCGTTTAATGGGAAACGCGATATTTTGCGGGTATTTCTATCCGAGACATAAAAAAACTTTCCTTCTTCGTTACGATCATCGATGGCGACACTCTGAGGCTGCACCAGCCCTGTCTGCAATCCACCGACCACTCTGTCTGCAGTGATATCCCTCTCTGCAGTACCATCAGGCTTAAATAAATTATCAGGATCATTAAAAAACAGCACCTCACCTGCACTCGGATTACTTGCAGTACCACTATAAGCAGTCACAGCAAATAATTTACGTTGTGGCGCGTAGGATATCGCCCCTAAATTCGATTTTCCTTTGACATATAATTTCATCGCAGGCTGGAATCTATTTGCTGCGACTATCGTATCTCGCGGTCTTTCGATCAATTCCTGCATCAGCCCCTTGTAGATTGCAAAACCCGGTTTCTGTTCACTTCCTTCCTGGTTAAACCCGATCACCAGCAGTTTATCGTTATCACTTGTACCATTGATCAGGGTCATGGAAGTTGGACGGATATTACCCAAATTAATCTGCTTATCCACAATCTTGGCTCCTCCCCTTGATCCGACCTTTCCACTTGGTGAACTAATGGCATACAAGGTGGAGTTGGTACCATTATTCGTCGCAGCAAGAATAAATTCGGTATTCGCTGCCGTCCCACCAGTGCCTGTACTCTGCGAATAAATATAATAGGCCAATCCCCTCACATTGCTAAAGCCACGATAACCAATGTTGCCTGCCGTACCTGGAATACCATACGCATCACTTTGAAAAGGAATCATCCGGATAAAGGTATCCTGAAGTGCATTATCACCTGCACTGCCCTGAAAAATAGCCTTGATCCGTGGATCAAAGATAATTGGCCCTCCACCTTTCGCCGGTGAAAGGTATTGATAGATATTACTCATATCATTCGTATCTGCAGGGTCAACGATCATCAGGTTCTTGATGCTTGATTCACCGGAACCATCATATTCCAAAAAAGAAACGTATAGTCTGGAAATCAGTGTTGCTTCTCTTGCTGGCTCATCATCGAGTTTTTTACAGGATGCAAAACCCAGCAAACTGATAAAGAAAAGAACAACATAGGATTGAAATGAAAATTTCATATAATTTTTTAATTATAAATAGCTTATTGCACTAAACATACAAATCTACTAATATATGCAGAATATCAATGAATTTAAATCATACTTTTGGCGGCAAACCATACTATCCAGAACGGAAATATTTGTCATTTCGCTACTTTTTGATTAAAATTGCCTTTGTTTTTGACATCACATACGATTATGGAAAATAAGGAATTTGTACGGGAGAAGCTGACATTACCAGGAGAAGGCAAAAAATTGCTTTTACATTCCTGTTGTGCCCCTTGTTCCGGTGAGGTGATGGAAGCACTGATTGCATCAGATATCGATTTTACGATTTATTTCTACAACCCAAACATTCACCCACGCAAAGAATATGATCTCCGCAAGGATGAAAATATACGGTTTGCGGAGAAGCATAATATTCCATTTATTGATGCGGATTACGATGTGGACCATTGGTTTGAGCTCGCCAAAGGCATGGAACAGGAACCTGAGCGCGGCATCCGTTGTACCATGTGCTTCGATATGCGCTTTGAAAAAACAGCAGAGTATGCCGCTGCACATGGCTTTGATGTAATTTCGAGCTCATTGGGCATATCGCGTTGGAAAAACATGGAGCAGATCAACGACTGCGGTCTTCGAGCAGCTTCCCGTCACGAGGGTATGGAATACTGGACCTTCAACTGGCGCAAAAAGGGTGGCTCAGCCCGTATGTTGGAAGTTTCCAAAAAAGAGAAATTCTATATGCAGGAATACTGTGGTTGTGCTTATTCACTACGTGACACCAATAAATGGCGTATGGCAAATGGCCGTGAAAAGATAGAGTTAGGTAAAAATTATTATGAATAAGTCGTGCTCTTGGTATATGTAAGGCATTCAATCGGAATATTTAAAAAAATATTTCGATCCTAATGAATTTATACATACCTTTGCAGGCTCAAATGCAAGATTGTGAAACATCTAAAACAATACAGAATTCCCTTTTCGGGACTCAACGCTGGAAAGCACAATTTTGAGTTTGACATTAATAAAAAGTTCTTTGACTGCTACGAACATTCGATTGTAAAAGATGGCAACCTGAAAGCAGAAGTCGAATTGCAAAAACAAGAAAATCTGTTGATTTTGCATTTTGATATCCAAGGTGAAATTCAATTAACCTGTGATACTTGCTTGAAAGAATTTATGTCACCGATTTCAATTCAAGAACGGATATTGGTTAAATTCACCGATGAAGATTGGACTGACAACACCGAAGAAGTGTTGATCCTGTCTAAAAGTGATCATGAATTGGATATTGCTGAGCTGTTGTACGAATACATCAACTTAGCGGTTCCCTATATCGTCAAATGTGAGGAACAGGGAAAAGGCATACAATGCGATCCTGAAATGCTGGCTTTGTTTACGAATGAGCCTGGTTCAGAAGAGCAAAATGAAGAAGAAATTATCGACCCACGTTGGGAAGCATTGAGAAATATTAAAAATAACTAAAAACAAAAATACGAGATGGCACATCCAAAACGTAAAACTTCTAAATCAAGAAGAGACAAAAGAAGAACACATTATAAAGCTGAAAGACCGAGCTTGACAGTATGTAAAGAAACTGGTGCAGTGCATTTACCTCACCGTGCATATACTGTAGACGGCAATTTGTACTACAACGGTAAATTGATCATTGAAAATACAGCTGTTGTCTAAGGTAAACCTTTCATAACACCGAAACATCCCAAACAAGCAATATTTTAGAAATTTGCTTCATTTTGGGATGTTTTTTGCGTATTATTGATTTACTAAATAATAACGGATGAAGATTGGTTTAGATATTTTAGGAGGAGATTATGCTCCTAAAGCGACGATAACAGGTGCTATTGAAGCACAAAAACAGCTTACTGGAGACCAAAAGATAGTCCTTTTTGGTAAAACTGAAGAGACTAAACAATTAATCGATCAAGCCGGAGGAAATTCATCTGACTTCGAATATGTGGAAGCTCCAGAAGTCATTGCAATGGGTGAACATCCAACCAAAGCAATCACTCAAAAACCCAACTCAAGTATTGCAAAGGGATTTGAATATTTAAAAAACAAAGAGATCGACTCATTCGCGTCTGCTGGCAACACCGGTGCTATGCTCGTGGGATCGATGTTCAGCGTTAAAGCAATTCCAGGTGTCTTGCGTCCTGCGATAGCATCAATCGTTCCAAAATTGAAATCAGGATTTGGAATCTTATTGGATGTCGGCGCAAATGCAGACTGCAAACCTGAGATGCTGAATCAATTTGCAATATTGGGCAGCCTTTTTGCCGAACACGTTTTCAATGTACCTTCCCCTAAAGTAGGGCTATTGAACATTGGAGAAGAAGAAGAAAAAGGAAACATCCTAACAACCTCTACCTACCCCCTACTTAAAGCCAACGACAAGATTAACTTTATCGGAAATGCCGAAGGCCGTGACTTGTTCACCGACCATGCTGACGTTTACGTCTGTGATGGTTTCACGGGCAACGTCGTACTGAAACTCGCAGAATCATTCTATGTTGTAACCCTCAAAAAAGGCTTCAAAGATGATTTCTTCGATCGTTTCAACTACGAGCAATATGGTGGTAGTCCAATCTTGGGAGTGAATGCTCCTGTCATTATTGGCCATGGTATTTCAACACCGGAAGCCATTAAAAATATGGTTTTATTTTCAAGAGATATGATCGAGTCGAAATTCATTGACAGTATCAGATCTATTTTCAATTAGAATATTTATGTCAAAGATTCACGCTGCAATTACGGCTGTAAATGGTTACGTTCCAGATTACATCCTTACCAATAAAGAATTGGAAACAATGGTCGATACCAACGACGAATGGATTGTATCACGAACAGGGATCAAAGAAAGACGCATCTTAAAAGGGGAAGGCTTAGCTACTTCAGATCTTGCAGTTCCCGCTGTTCAGGGATTATTGAAAAAGAGAGGCATTGAGGCGACAGATATCGATTTAATTATCTTTTGTACCAGTACGCCAGACATGTTGTTTCCTGCTACAGCAAATATTTTGGCGGACAAGATCGGTGCGACAAATGCTTGGGGATTTGATCTTCAAGCCGCTTGCTCAGGTTTTTTATTTGGCCTCAATACCGGAACACAATTTATCAAGGCCGGTACACACAAAAAAGTACTGGTGATTGGAGCAGATAAGATGTCTTCAGTCATCAATTATCAGGACCGCAACACCTGTATCCTTTTTGGTGATGGCTGTGGTTGTGTTTTACTGGAACCGAACGAAGAAGGATTGGGCATACAAGATGCCATCTTAAAAACCGATGGTTCAGGTGGACAGTACCTTAACATCAAGGGGGGTGGGTCGTTAAACCCTGCAACACATGCTACCGTAGATGCAGGATTGCATTATGCTTATCAAGAAGGACGTACCGTTTTCAAATTTGCGGTTACCAATATGGCAGATGTTGCCCATGAAGTGATGGTGAAAAACAACCTGAAATCTGAAGATATCGCTTGGTTAGTTCCACATCAGGCCAACAAACGCATTATTGACGCTACCGCAGAACGAGTAGGCCTCCCAGAAGAAAAAGTCATGGTAAACATCCAAAAATATGGCAATACCACCAGTGGTACAATCCCCCTATGTCTATGGGAATGGGAATCTCAATTGAAAAAAGGAGATAACCTCATCCTTGCAGCGTTTGGTGGTGGTTTCACTTGGGGATCCATCTATTTAAAATGGGCGTATTAATTACACCATTTTATGGTATAATTTATTACTTTTGACAGTTAGAATTTTTTTTAGAAACAAACAAAACCTAGAATACTATGGGTATGGATATCAAACAAATTCAAGACTTGATTAAATTCGTTTCAAAATCAGGTGTGAATGAAGTCTCAATTGAAGAGCAAGATTTTAAAATTACAATAAAAACAAATCAAGAGCCAACGTATGTTACAGCTACAGTTCCAACTGTTGCACCCGTTGCCGCTCCTCCAGTAGCACAAGCAGCTGCACCAGCACCTGTAGCTACTCCAGCTGCGCCTGCTGCAGCAAACAACGATGCTAACCTGATCACAATCAAATCGCCTATGATCGGTACTTTCTACCGTTCTGCTGGCCCTGGTAAGCCATCTTTTATCAATGTTGGTGATGACATCAATACAGGATCAGTACTATGTATTGTTGAAGCAATGAAATTATTCAACGAAATTGAATCTGAAGTTTCTGGTAAAATCGTTAAGATTTTGGTGGATGATGCTCAACCTGTTGAGTTCGATCAACCATTATTCTTGGTTGAGCCTAAGTAATTTACAATAACGTAAATGAATACCATGTAGCTGTAAAAGCTACATTTTAGCAAACTTCATAATTCAAGACAATGTTTAAAAAAATATTAATTGCAAACAGAGGAGAAATTGCCTTGCGCATCATTCGTACTTGCCGTGAGATGGGCATCAAAAGTGTCGCAGTATATTCAACTGCTGACAGAGATAGCTTACACGTAAGGTTTGCCGATGAAGCAGTTTGTATTGGTCCGCCACCGAGTAAAGATTCTTACTTAAACATTCCAAATATTATTGCGGCGGCTGAATTGACTAATGCAGATGCAATTCACCCTGGATATGGCTTCTTATCTGAAAATGCTCGCTTCTCAGCGATCTGTGCTGAATATGGCATCAAATTTATTGGTGCAACAGCAGCACAAATCGAGAAAATGGGCGACAAATCGCAAGCTAAAGATACCATGAAACAGGCTGGTGTGCCTACAGTCCCAGGATCTGATGGTCTAATCTCCACTGTCAAGGAAGGTATCACCTTAGCCAAAGAAATCGGTTATCCGGTCATCATTAAAGCTACTGCCGGAGGCGGTGGCCGTGGTATGCGGATTATCTGGAAAGACGAAGAGTTCGAACCTGCTTGGGACTCGGCTCGTGTGGAAGCTGCAGCAGCTTTCGGTAATGATGGTATCTACCTCGAAAAATATGTGGAAGAACCTCGTCACATCGAATTTCAGATTGTCGGTGACCAATTCGGCACCGTATGCCATCTTTCAGAACGCGACTGTTCTATCCAACGCCGCCATCAGAAATTGATCGAAGAATCTCCATCTCCATTCATGACGCCTGAATTAAGAGCTGCCATGGGTGAAGCTGCTGTAAAAGGTGCTAAAGCCGTAAACTATGAAGGAGCTGGTACAATCGAATTCTTAGTCGATAAACATCGTAACTTCTATTTTATGGAGATGAATACACGTATTCAGGTAGAGCATCCTGTTACAGAAGAAGTTATTAATTTTGACCTGATTAAAGAACAAATTAAAGTTGCCGCAGGGATTCCGATTTCCGGGAAAAATTATGAACCGGAAATGCATGCGATTGAATGCCGCATCAATGCAGAAGATCCATTCAATAATTTCCGTCCTTCTCCGGGAAAAATCACCTATTTCCATTCTCCAGGTGGGCATGGAGTACGTGTTGATACCCACGTATATGCTGGATATACCATTCCGCCTAACTATGACTCCATGATTGCTAAATTGATCTGTGTGGCACAGACACGTGAAGAAGCGATCTCTACCATGGAGCGTGCTTTGAGCGAATTCGTGATTGAAGGAATCAAAACAACCATTCCTTTGCATTTGAGATTGATGCGTGACCCTAACTTTAGAGCCGGCAATTTCACAACAAAGTTTATGGAAACTTTTGACCTAACTGAATATCCTGTAGAAGATTAAATAAAATTATCTTTACATACATAAAAAATACCATTCTTTACAATAAGAATGGTATTTTTGTTTCCAAACAATTTTTATGAGTACACCTAATTCGAAAGATCTTATACAAGCTATTAAAAATAAAGGAAAGAATATCGAAGCGGAAATGTCTTTCTTCGATCACTTAGAGGTCTTGAGATGGCATTTGGTCCGTTCTGCCATCGCTATCTGTATCTTTGCTGGTATCGCTTTCACATTCTATGATTTCGTATTCAATGATATCATCATGGGACCTAAAAATTTAGATTTTTGGACCTACCGTATGATGTGCAAAGCAGCAGATGCCTTCAATCTGGCCGATTTCTGCGTTAAGAAGATTCCTTTCAATATCATTAATACCGAATTGGCAGGGCAGTTTATGCTCCAGATCAACTCCTGTTTATTGATGGCCTTGATGATGGGATTCCCCTATCTGCTATTCGAAATTTGGTTATTTGTAAAACCCGCTTTGACCGATGTGGAAAGACGTTCTGCCCGTGGATTCGTTTTTTATGCAACAGTATTGTTTCTTTTAGGGGCACTTTTTGGATATTTTATTGTTGTACCGCTATCCATCAACTTCCTAGCCAATGTATCCTTGAGTGATGAAATTGTCAATCAGATTACCATAGACAATTATCTATCGACTATCGCTACCTTGACCCTAGGCTGTGGAATTGTTTTTTTACTTCCTATTTTGGTTTTCATTCTTTCCAAAATAGGTATCATGACACCAGAATTTATGCGTGCAAGCCGTCGTTATGCAACAGTCATTATTTTGGTGATCGCAGCGGTCATTACCCCTTCGGCGGATGTTATCACGATGCTGACTGTGGCCGCACCGATGTTCTTGCTCTATGAAGTAAGTATCATGGTCTCGGCAGATGTCAAAAGAAAAAAATTAGCACAAGAAAATTAAAATAACAATAGAAATGAGCAGTGTAAAGAAAATTGCGATTGGAAGTGACCATGCCGGTTTTGAGTACAAAACAGCTTTGGTTAGCTTTTTGAATGAATTGGGATATGAAGTGACAGACTTTGGAACAAATTCTCCAGATTCAGTAGATTACCCAGATTTTGCACATCCTGTCGCATCCGCAGTTGAAAATAAAACGGCTGATGCTGGCGTTTTGATCTGTGGTAGTGCCAATGGTGTTGCGATCACCGCCAACAAGCATCAGAATATTCGTGCAGCAATCTGCTGGCTGGAAGAAATCGCTGCCCTGGCACGTCAGCACAACGATGCAAACGTCGTATGTATTCCTGCGCGTTTCATCGATCTCGATTTAGCCAAGAAAATAGTTTCAAGTTTTATGAATACAGAGTTCGAGGGCGGACGTCATGCTAATCGGGTCAATAAAATAGCTTGCAGCTGTTAATAAATTAACATATTTTAAGAAGCGGATGAAAAAGCAAATATACTTTTCATCCGCTTTTTTAGTTATATTGTATAAATGATGTGCTACATATGATAGGGCGATCTCAATACCCCATATTAAATACTCAATATTAAATGAAAAAAATATATAACCTGATTTGGATTGCGTTCTCATTGATGAGCTGCGCAAAGGCACAGGATGCAAGTAGTAAATATGCGAATGAAATTACGGTAGAAACTACCCAAAAGCACATACGCACCTTAGCTTCTGTCGATTTCGAAGGAAGGGGGACAGGACAGAAAGGAGGCCGTCTGGCTGCAGATTATATCGCAAATGAATTCAAAAAATATGGCCTCACAGCCCCCGTTAACGGCTCGTATTTTCAACCCCTGAAGTTGATACACAATAGTTTTAAAGTCAAGGAGTTCAGTATCAATGACCGGCCATTTCTGAACGGGAAGGATATCTTTGTCATTGGCAACAATGAAAACAAGTTCTTTGAAAGCAATGAGATTGTTTTCATTGGTTACGGTATCGATGATCCGAAATATTCAGATATCCAGGGGCTCGAATTAACCAACAAAGTTGTGCTGCTGCTAAACGAAGGGGAACCTACAGACGACAAGGGAAATTCCTGGCTTACCGGAAAAGAAACACAATCTGATTGGTCCACCAGCAGAAATAAGAAAATCAAAGAAATTCTCAAGAAAAAACCAAAAATGGTGCTGGCCGTCAACAGTCAGCTAGCCAAGTTATTGGAAGAAGCGGGAGACCGGGCCACCGAAGGCCGTTACAACTTAGCCATGGACCAGCCTGCCCCAGAAAAGTCCCCCATGATTCCGGTGGTCAATATCACCGATCATGCGGCAAACTATATTTTGAATCTGGCGCGAACAAATTTAGCTGCTGTTGTCGGAAAGATCAATCGCTCCGGACAGGCAAATTCGTTTACTATTCCAACCAATTTTAAAGCTGAGTTTGGCACCAATGCCGCCCCTCTTTCCGACCCAAATATTCTTGGATACCTTGAGGGAACAGATAAAAAGGATGAAGTAATTGTCATTGGGGGCCATTACGACCATGATGGAAAAGACTCCAAAGGAAATATCTTTTTCGGTGCAGATGACAATGCTTCGGGCACAACAGCGGTTCTCGAGCTAGCCCGTATTTTTTCCAATGCCAAAGCCGCAGGCATGGGCCCCAGACGCAGCATATTATTTATAACCTATGCCGCAGAGGAAAAAGGCCTGCTGGGGTCCAAATTTTACACCGAAAACCCAATCTTTCCTTTGGCAAATACCGTTGCCTGTATCAACATCGATATGATCGGCCGTGTCGACGATAAACATTTAAAAGGAAATCACGATTATATCCATGCAATCGGATCCGACAAATTGAGCTCCGAACTGTATCAGATCAACAAAGATGAAAATGAAAAACATACAAAATTAGAAATAGATTATATGTACGATAATCCGAAAGACCCCATGCGTCTTTATTACCGTTCAGACCATTATAACTTTGCAAAAAAAGGAATACCATCTATTTTTTATTTTTCGGGTCTGCATCCCGACTATCATACCCCGGCAGACACCTTCGAAAAAATTGATTTCCCCCTGATGGTCAAACGAGAAAAACTGGTTTTCTTTACCGTATGGGAAATCGCCAATCGCGATAATCGTTTGGTCATTGACAGCAACAAGGAATAACAAGATCAATTGTTATCCATTTAAAAAGTCCAAGGTATTCAAGCCTTGGACTTTTTATTTTTAGGGTCAAAATTCAGAACAAAGCCTTTAAAAATTTGTTATATTTATTATAAGACAGCAAAATACATATGGCATTTGTAGACTATTATAACGTGCTCGGCATCGATAAAACCGCCTCTGCTGATGATATCAAAAAAGCATATCGAAAACTAGCCCGTAAATATCATCCTGACGTCAATCCGAATGACAATGAGGCCAAACAACGATTTCAGGAGATCAACGAGGCAAATGAGGTATTATCCGATCCCGAAAAACGGAAGAAATATGACCAATATGGTGAACATTGGGAGCATGGAGAGGAATATGAAAAAGCACAGCAGCAGTATCGACAGTCACAATCTGCTGGTGGTAATCCCTTTGGAAGTGGAGGAAATCCCTTTAGCGGCGGCAGTGGCTCGTATGAATACACGGGAAACTTCGATGATGGGCAATTTTCTGATTTTTTTGAACAGATGTTTGGCAGTAGACGTGGTGGTGGCCGACAAAGCACGTTCCGGGGCCAAGATTTCAATGCAGAACTTAGCCTTAGCTTACAACAAGCCTATACAACGCATCAGCAAACATTTAACATCAATGGGAAAAGTATCCGCATCACCATCCATGCCGGTGTAGAGGATGGCCAGAAGATTAAATTAAAAGGTTATGGTAGTGAGGGGATCAATGGTGGTCCCAAAGGTGATCTATACATTACAATAAATATTACACCCGATAACCGTTTTAAACGTCAAGGGAATGACCTGTACACCAACCTTGATATAGACCTTTATACCGCAGTATTGGGCGGAGAAGCAATGTTGGATACCTTTGGAGGCAAAGTCAAATTAAAGATACAGCCCGAAAGCCAAAATGGTGCAAAAATGCGACTTAAGGGTAAAGGCTTTCCAATCTACCGAAAAGAAGGGCAGTTTGGGGATCTATACGTCAGCTTAAACATCAAAATGCCAACTAACTTATCTGCGGAGGAAAAAGCGCTGTTTCAACAGTTGAAGGATTTAAAACAATAACCATATGGAAACGACACTTATCAAAGTCATCGACTTCTGCCAGTCCAGAAAAGTTGAAACAACCTTTCTACAGACCATGCAGGAATATGGACTCATTCATATCGTCATTGAACAAGAAGAACAATATATCGATGAGGATGAGCTCAAAAAATTGGAACGTTTTTCAAACTTATACTATGAATTGGAGGTCAATCCGCAAGGAATTCAAGTGGCAAGCCACCTATTGGATAAAGTGGAACAGCTGCAGCATGAAATTCTACAGCTGAAAAATAAACTAAAAGCCCTAGACTATTAAGTCAGGGCTTTTAGTATAGTAACGGTTATCCCTATTGTTAAAAAACAATATCCTCTTCCGTGTTTACTTTCGTCTGCCAGACGATTTTATCCTGCAGTGTGGTATAAAGAATCTCATAATTACCTTTACAGGCCACAAAAGATCCATAAAAATCGTTTGGTTGCATCAACCGATACACCACCAGGGTCCGCTTGCCATTCACATTTCCATAAGCCTTCATTAACATATACCCCGTCCTGTTGATCTTATCTTCCGGGATCTTATAATCCAAATGCGAACGGCTGCCATCATCCGGGCATAATATCTCCGTACGGGTGGGGTTAAATTTATAGCTGTCACGATACATGGACACATTGGATAGCACAATATCCTTGGCCCAGTCCAAATCATTAAAATTGGCGGGTAACAGAAAAATCAGGCTGACCATCTTTTCATGCCAAAGCCGGTCATCAAACGGCAGTACAAAATGCAGTACTTTCTGCCCCTTAAATTCATCGATCCGATAAAAATACCGTCCTTCTGGATGCTCTTCCCGCTGAAAAGATGTCAGGTCCAATAAATGGTTTCTCTGTCCTTTTACATTCGGGTAATTATTGATCACCGCTAGCATATCATAGCCGTACCTTCCTTTTAAATGGCCTGTGAAAAGTACCTTATAAGCAGTATCCGAATAGTGCAGATACTTCAGTATCTTGCCAAATTTGGCATCAACCTTACTGACATTGATGGGCCGCCGGCCAGCGGACCAGTTTCCATCCAACAAAATATCATCACCCAAAAATACAGAAAGCTCTTTATCAATATTGACGAAATACTCATCTCCTTTAATAGCGTAACCATTGGTGGCCATCTGATAGGATTTACAGGACGAAAATAAAAGAATGGCCGATAACAAAACTAGGAGCCATGTCCACTGTCTACGATTTTCCGTCATAAGTTAAGATTTGACCTGCTGATATTTCATCCCCTTCCAATTAATTACATAGTAAGATTTGCCTCCATTATTCTGTGAACGGTCTTCTAAAGCAATAGTGAGTTCATATATTCCACCAACTTTCTTCCCATCCAATATTCCTGGACGCCATTTCCCTTTCTGCTCGATCAATCCAATTAACTTCTTCCCATCCCCTGCTTGGGGTTCATCTAGGATTTTAAATTCATGAGGCTGGCCTTCCTTGTCCAAATGAAAGCGAATAGTCACATTGCCATTACTCCCTAATTTTGGAGGGTCAAAGTTCGAGACAATGTAACTCTGATACGCACGCATCCCACCAATAGGCGCTGGTGTCACATCTACCCGTGTATAATTCTTCTCATAACCACCACCTGCTTTAAATTTGAAAAAAAAGGCAGCCCGTGATTCCACCGGATCGCCATTCTCCAAAGCTGGATTCCATATGGATTGAGACAACAATTGGCTCGCCCGGTCCTGAAATTCCTTGCCAAGATCCGACCGTACAATTAAAGACTTTATCGTACCATCGGAATTGATAATGAAATAACTTTCAATTACAGGGTCGACATCGTCACTGGATATTTTCCGAGGCATTTTAAAATTTTGGGCAAACCAAGCTCGTAGTCCCTCAGAACCAAGCTTGGGTGTGGCCATTGCTTTAGGTGCTGTCTCCTTATTTCTCCCTTCCTGACGCGCGGTTAATCTGATCGGTAGCGTATAGGCCACACGTACTTTTTTACCATTTTGTACGCCCGGATTCCATTTACTTGCACCTCGCATTAATTTCAATGCTGCCTCCCCTGTACCGTACCCCAGATCTCTCTTCACTTTAAAATCCGCCAAACTTCCATCCTTTTCCACAACAAAGGAAATTTCAATAATTCCATTTGCATCATTTTCCAAAGCCGCTAATGGATATTCATAATTGGTCGATACCCAGCTCATAAACTTCCTCATTCCGCCCACAGGTTCAGGAACTATTTCCACCTTTGTAAAAACGGTATTCGGACCTGGATTTATGGTATCTCGCACGATCAACTTCCCGGTCGCTTCATTGACCATCGTATTCTCTACCGCCTCAAATTGGAGAAGCTGCTCTGGTCCCAATGTAGATTCAAGTACATGATCATCATTCTTTCGGGCTTCAAAACTTCCTGCATCTCCTTTTGAACCTGAGATCTCCACCTGATTAATTGAACTTTCCACCTCAGAAACGATACCCTTAGCCCGGCTTGTATTAAATACCAATGTTGAACCCGCTACCACCAACAACATGGGCAAAATGGATACGTACAGCAATTTATGTCGACCCGTCGATTTATTCTTAAATAACATCATGATTCTTTTCTTTAAAAATGAATGATTAGAAAACTCATGCGTCAGTGGCAGGTTATCCACCTGCAATGCATGAGCGACCAACATTTCAGCATAAGCTACTTTATCTGTTGAACAGATATCATCCGCGATGCATTCATGCTGAAATTTTAACTCCTTTTGAAAGAAATATAAAATCGGATTAAACCAGTTGAAAATTTTCAACAGTTCCATCAAAAGCAAATCATAAGTGTGGCCCTGCTCGACATGAACACGCTCATGTGATTCTATACTGCCCCTGTCTATAATAGATCCGCCAATGATGATTTTATTGAAAAATGAGAAACTTAGATAATCATGCTCATGACCTAATGCCCGCAGCAGTTGTATCAGCCGAAATAACAGTAAAACACATGTTATCGCAACGCCCGTCCAATATACATAGGTCAAGATATCCACCAAGTAAACGGTCTGTTCCTTCGGGTTGCTGATGGCAATGCTCAAATATCCACTCAAGTCAACCATTGGTATCGAATTGCCTATGATTTCTGTTTTTGGCAATTCAATAAAAATGCCAACCGGGGCCAAAACCGAAAAAATCATCATCCCGATCAGATAGAACCGGTTCCATTGAAAAAAAGTAAGTTTTCGAAAAATGAGCGTATACAGCACAAAGCTGATAATCAATGAAATATTGACAATCAATAAGTAAATCATAATCAAAAGTTTATAAGAGGTCGTTGTTATTATTTATTGCGTTGGATAATAGACAAAATATCATCCAGCTCCTTCACATCCAATTTGTTTTCTTCCAGAAAATAGGAAAGCATACTCTTGGGCGAATTATCAAAATAATTGTTCAACAACTTACCTGTAATTCCTTTTTTATACTCCTCTTTTGAGATCCTTGGTAAGTATTGATGACTTTTACCAAATGATTCATGCGTTACAAAACCCTTGGTTTCGAGAATCCGCACTATCGTTGAAACTGTATTGTAAGCAGGTTTTGGTTCGGGCAGCCTCTCAATGATATCTTTGACAAAACCACGTTCCATTTCCCAAAGCTCCTGCATAATCTGTTCTTCTGCTTTAGTCAATTCCTTAAAATCTTCCATAACTCCTAAATAATAAAAACTTCATGAAGTCTGCAGTATCCATCGTATCAGGGCATTATATCGCCTTCAGCGCAACGCTGAAAACAAGCCGATGTCCGGAAACAGACACATTCAATAAAACAGTACTGTTGTAATCGATTACACTACAATTGTATAACTAAAAAAATAGTTTAACAACTATTTTTTTAGTTATACAATCAAACAACTGATTTACAGTCAAATAATTTTTTAAAAAAACAGAATTTATAACAGACTAATCATCGAAATTCTTTCTCCGTGAAGCCTTTAGCTGAGACTGTTGCTTCTTTCTATCCAGTCTTTTCAAAATACTTCCATAGGGTACTTTTGTCTTTTTCCGGGATTTCACAGGAGCCAATGCCTCTTTCAGTATATGAAGCAAACGATTAATGGCAATTTCCTTATTCCTGATCTGTGAACGGTCCGTATCAGATTCCAACTGTAACAGGCCTTCTTTGTTGATGCGACCAGACAATTTGGTCATAATGATGGCCTTTTCTTCCGCTGAAAGAACGAGCGATTTCTCCACATCCCACTGCAACAAGACTTTTGACGAGACCTTATTCACATGCTGTCCACCAGCTCCACCCGATCTGGAGAACTTAAACGTAAGTTCTCCGCTTATATTTTCTATATTCATTTGTTCTTGAATGCCGCCTCTATTTTTTCCATTCTTTTCAATAGATCATGTAATTTTTCTACCTGGTCACGTTGTACTTCAATGAGCTCTTGCTCTTTCCGGATAATCAGGTGATCTATTTTCTCATGCAATTCCCTGATCTCTAGCTCAGCCTTTAAATTGATCATGTAATCATTTCGGGCCCTTTCCCGATCTTTATCTTCCTGTCGGTTCTGGCTCATCATAATAACAGGAGCCTGTAAGGCAGCCACACAGGATAAAATGAGATTCAGCAACCTTATCCGCAATTTTGTCACCCACTCTGGCAGCCCCTAGTTCTTTATCCAGGCTGGCACTGATGACCTTATTATCTTTAAAGCTCCGAATGACCTCCTGGTCCAATTGGCTAAGCCCACCAGACTCATCCTTTAAAAATTCCGTAATATATGCTTCTTTAAATTGGGTCAGTTCCTGGGCTGAAATATACTTATCTCTGCTAAAATCAGGATATTCCTTCTTGATCAGCTTAAAAATAGGCTGTCTGATGGAAGTGCCCAGAATACGCTGGTCCATAGGAAACTGCTGTCCCGAAATATCACTTATAAAGCTGTCCATATAGCGATTAAACGATCTGCTTAAAGATAATGTTTTTAAAGTAATCAAAAAATTCACAAAACTATGGCAATTAGTTTTTGTTATTTTACGCATAAATAGTCGAAATTTGCAACACGCAAAACAACCGGAGAACCATCAGATCCTCCAGGGCTATGGTGTGACAATGGTCTTCGTAGACTTCCACCCGGCTACCGTCCCGGACAACAGGCTGTCCAGCGACAAATAATGATTTCAAAAATATCGCCAGAGGCAGCGTAAATGCCCCTAAAGCATAAAAGAAAATAAACAGATAACCGAGTGTAAAGGGCTCTTTAGCCGTTGAGAACAGACACTCATACATGATTATAAGATGAAAATAGGAATTGTTTGTTATCCCACCTTCGGTGGCAGTGGTGTTGTAGCAACGGAATTGGGCAAAGCTTTGGCTGCCAATGGACATGAAATCCATTTTATAACTTACCGACAACCGGCACGCCTGGATTTCTTTTCAGAAAACCTATATTACCATGAAGTCGATGTATCACAATATCCCCTTTTTGACTTCCTGCCTTATGAGTCTGCGCTGGCCAGTAAACTGGTTGATGTCGTACGTTTCGAAAAGTTGGATCTGATTCATGTACATTATGCCATTCCCCATGCTTCAGCGGCATTTATGGCCAAACAAATTCTGTTAACCACATACGGCATCAATATCCCGGTGGTCACTACCCTACATGGTACTGACATCACCTTAGTAGGAAAAGACAAAAGCTTTAGTCCCGTTGTTACCTTTTCAATCAATCAGTCGGATGGGGTAACTGCAGTATCACAAAATCTCAAGGATCAGACCCTTCAGTATTTTGATATTTCCAGGGATATCAAAGTCATACCAAACTTTATCGATCTTGACAGATTTAGCAATAAAGATCGTTCACATTTCAAAAAGGCAATCGCCCCCGGCAATGAAAGGATTTTAGTCCATACTTCCAACTTTAGAAAGGTAAAAAAGACCGAAGATGTTATCCGTATTTTCAAAAAAGTCCATGATGTCATCCCTTCTAAGTTATTAATGGTTGGTGATGGTCCTGAGCGTCGCGATGCTGAGGAGCTATCCAGAGAACTGGATGTTTGTGGTGATGTACGCTTTTTAGGAAAACAAGATGCAGTTGAAGAAATACTTTCTGTTTCCGATCTCTTTCTCATGCCTTCAAGTTCTGAAAGCTTTGGCCTTGCAGCATTGGAGGCCATGGCCTGCCAAGTTCCTGTGATCTCATCCAATACTGGCGGACTGCCCGAACTCAATGAAAATGGCGTTACCGGGTTCCTCAGTGCCATTGGTGATGTGGACGACATGGCCAAAAATGCCATTTATATTCTGGAAGATGTTGGTAGACTCGAAAAGTTTAAAAAAGCAGCATTAAATCATGCAAAAAAATTCCAGCTGTCCAATATCATGCCTTTATATGAACAATATTACCAACAAGTAATTGATCAGACAATAAAAGCACAATAAATATCACTTTTGACCTTAGGGATAAAAAAAATATTTTATCTTTGACCTTTGGAAAATTTCCAAAAGAACATTATGAAATACAAACGTATCTTATTAAAACTTAGCGGTGAATCCTTAATGGGTGACCAAAGCTATGGTATCGATATTAACCGTGTATCACAATACGCTAATGATATCAAAGAACTTCACGATCAAGGTTTAGAAATTGCAATTGTTATCGGAGGTGGTAATATCTACCGTGGTCTAAGTGCTGAAAAATCAGGCATGGACCGTGTTCAAGCAGATTATATGGGCATGCTTGCTACTGTGATCAACAGCATGGCACTTCAAGATGCTCTTGAAAAAGTTGGTAAAAAGACACGTTTGCTCACTGCCATCAAAATGGAACAGATCTGTGAACCATTCATCCGCAGAAGAGCAGTACGCCACTTAGAAAAAGGCCGTATTGTCATTTTCGGAGCCGGTACAGGAAATCCTTATTTCACAACGGATACAGCAGCTTCTTTGCGTGCGATTGAGATTAATGCTGACGCTGTATTGAAAGGAACCCGTGTTGATGGTATTTATACGGCTGATCCTGAAAAAGATCCGAATGCCACCAAGTTTGATGAGATCTCCTTCACTGAGGTGTACGAAAAAGGTTTAAATGTCATGGACATGACAGCCTTCACCCTTTGTCAAGAAAACAAATTACCAATCATCGTTTTTGACATGAACAAGCCGGGCAACTTATTGAAACTTGCCAATGGTGAACATGTCGGAACTGTGGTAAAATAATTAAAATCTGTAAAAACGTAATCTTATATGAACGAACTAATTTCAATTGAATTGGACGATTGTAAAGACAAGATGTCCAAAGCAGTTGCTTTCACCGAATCAGAATTAACTAAAATTCGCGCCGGTAAAGCTTCACCATCCATGTTAGATGGTATTTCAGTAGACTATTATGGTAGCGCCACTCCACTTTCACAAGTGGCCAATATCAATACAACTGATGCACGGACAATTGTTATCCAACCCTGGGAAAAATCGCTCATCAATGCAATTGAAAAATCAATTACGGATGCAAATCTTGGTATCAACCCTCAGAATGACGGCGTCGTCATCCGATTGAATGTTCCTCCTTTAACTGAAGAAAGAAGACGTGACTTAGTAAAAAAGGTAAAAGAGGAAACAGAAAAAGGACGTGTAGCTGTACGTAATATCCGTAAGGATACCAATGAATCCATCAAAAAGCTAAAAAATGATGGTGCTTCCGAAGATGAGATCAAAACAGCTGAGGGTGAAGTACAGAAATTAACTGATGCCTTTATTGCAAAAGTTGACAAGCTTGCTGAGCTCAAAGAAAAAGATATTATGACGGTCTAACTCTTTTTCCTTATCAAAATATAAAAGGCCCGAAATTTTGGAATACACAAAATTTCGGGCCTTTCCTTACATCCATCATGCGGCTATTGCCCCCGTTCCATTCCACGACCTTTCCAGTTTTTATAGTCCTATATCGCCATTGATCATATTCTGAAAATATTCTAATCAGATTTTATTGATTTTTGAACAAATACTTGTACATTGTACACTAACAAGTAATCAATTATATGATGAACAATTCTCGCCGTCAATTTTTAAAGCAAGCTGGAATAGGTCTTTCAGCAGCTTATCTGATGCCCAATTTTATCTCTTGTCAAAATAAAGCGGGTGCCGTCAGTGACAATCCATTACAAAATATCGGTGTACAGCTTTATTCCGTCCGCGATTTAATGGACAAAGATCCGAAGGGTTCTTTAGAACAAATTGCAAAAATCGGCTATAAACATGTCGAACTTTATGGTATCGATCCGGCAGCCAAGCAGTTTTGGAAATTGCCTTACAAAGAGCTGAAAAAGATCTTGGATGACAATGGCCTGAAGACATACTCAGGACATTATGATATGTCCAAGTATCTGAGCAAGTCACATACCGACAAAGAAGATTTATCAGTTTATTTTGAGGCTGCAAAGGAACTTGGTCAAGAATACGTTATTGCACCTGTGACGCCAATGTTTGATATCAATGCATTAAAAAAAGACGACTATCTTTATGCTGCCGAACAGCTCAACAAAGCAGGCGAAGAGGCAAAAAAATTAGGACTGAAGATTGCCTACCACAACCATTTTTGGGAGTTTAGGGATCTTGGAAACAATACCGTTGGTGAAGAAGTAATGCTGGCATTCACAGAACCTGAACTGGTAGATTTTGAGCTGGATCTCTTTTGGGCTGAAAAAGCGGGGAAGAATGCCATCGCTTTATTCGAAAAATTTCCAAATAGATTTAAACTTTGGCATGTCAAAGATATGGATAAAACGAAGTCCAATCCGATCGAATGGCCAAAAGACGGAAAATTACCTGTCGAACAGATTTTTAAGGACATCAGGTATACTGAGGTCGGTACAGGTAGCATCAGTTTCAATGAAATTGTCCGGGAGAAGAATAAAGCTGGTTTAAAATATGCCTTCGTCGAACAGGACGATATCTATATGCCGAATAAAATGGAAAGCCTTAAAAAAAGCTACGATTATGTTCAGGCAAATCTTATCAAATAAAAAAGGGAGCATGAACATGCTCCCTTTTTTATTTGATAAGATCTTTTTAGAACTGAGTATCCTCCACCTCTACCGCCGTTTCGATCACTTTTTTAGCCAGCTCTTCTTTGAAATCTATAATATTCTTACTGATGGCCTCATCCTGTGTTCCAAGAATCTGAGCCGCCAAGATACCTGCATTCTTAGCAGCATTTAATGCTACTGTCGCCACAGGGATTCCATTTGGCATCTGAAGAATGGAAAGCACAGAGTCCCATCCATCAATAGAATTAGAAGATTTTACGGGCACGCCAATCACAGGCAAATGTGTGATGGATGCGACCATACCTGGTAGATGTGCAGCACCACCAGCTCCGGCGATAATCACCTTCAGGCCACGAGATGCCGCATCCTTAGCGTAATCAAACATACGCTGGGGAGTACGATGTGCAGAGACAATCGAAACCTCAAATGCTACTCCAAGAACTTTTAGGACATCAATGGCATCCTGCATAACAGGAAGATCCGATTTACTCCCCATGATAATCCCAACAAGGGCTGTATTATTATTGTCTGACAACATATTCATTAAGCTTTAACTTTCAATATTTCCTGCACCTTCCTCGCATTGGCAATCGCGGTATCCCGATCGTCATTAATGATACAGATATGTCCCATTTTACGGAAAGGCTTGGTATATTTCTTACCGTATAAATGGATATATACACCATCCATGGCCAGTACTTCTTCGACTCCCTCATATTTCGCAAGCCCCTCATAGCCATCCTCACCAAGGAGATTGATCATGACGGCATTGCTGCGGCACCTTGTATCACCTAAGGGTAAATTGAATATTGCTCTTAAATGCTGTGCAAATTGAGAGACATAATTCCCTTCGATTGTTTGATGTCCGCTATTATGTGGACGTGGGGCTAATTCATTCACCAAAATATCACCCGACTTAGTCAAAAACATCTCTACAGCAAGCAGACCGACAATCTGTAGATCATCGGCAATTTTTTTGGCTATTGCCTCAGCACGCTGCTGAATATCAACACCATATAAAGAGGGTGAAATCAGAAATTCAACCAGATTAGCCTGCGGGTTAAATTCCATCTCCACCATGGGGAATGTTGACACATCACCTTTATCGTTTCGGGCGACAATAACAGCGATCTCCTTTTCAAAATCAACCCACTCTTCAATCAAACTCGGTTCTTCGAAAGCTTCCTGAAGATCTGACTCAGTCACCATTTTCTTAACACCTTTTCCATCATACCCATCTTTACGTAATTTTTGGATATACGGAAGGCTTAATGTGGCATGATGAAGATTTTCTTTATTGGATATCAATTGAAACGCTGAAGTTGGGATATCATTTTGCTTAAAAAACTGCTTTTGCAAACCTTTATCTTGAATCAAGCGAATGATACGTGATTGAGGATAGACGACTACACCCTCCTCTTCTAGCTTTTCCAATGCATCTACATTCACCTTCTCGATTTCAATGGTAATCAGATCCAGATCTTTGCCAAAATTATACACTGTCTCAAAATCACCCAATGAACCACATTCAAATTTATTGCACAGCTTGCGACAAGGTGCATTCTTATCCGGATCCAATACATGAACGTTTACATTGTAATTAATAGCTTCCTGAATTAACATCCTTCCAAGCTGGCCGCCGCCAAGAATGCCCAATTGCAGTTCACCATAGAAATCTTTTGCCATATTGATTTTAAAATCTTATAAATTTATTTCTTTAAGCCTTTCCTTTGAACAATTGTTCTCCCAATAGGCTTTCATTATCTATCTTTTTTTGTAATTCTATAAAAGCACCGATCAGCGCTTCTGGACGCGGTGGACATCCCTGTACATAAACATCCACAGGAATAATCTTATCCACACCCTTTACCACGTGATAACCGTGTTGCCAATACGGTCCGCCACAATTCGAGCATGAGCCCATGGAAATAACATACTTTGGATCGGGCATCTGCTCGTAGAGCTTTTTGATGCGATCGGCCATTTTAAAGGTTACCGTGCCAGCAATGATGATAACATCTGACTGTCTTGGTGAAGGCCGGGGAAATACGCCCATGCGGTCCAGGTCATAAGTCGAAGCCATAGCTCCCATCATTTCTATTGCACAACAGGCAATCCCGAAACTCATTGGCCACATCGAGGAAAGTCGCGCCCAATTTAGTAGGTCATCCAACTTGGCAACAACTACACCATTATTTTGCAATTGACTGTCTAAACTCATGCTTACTCTGGTTTTTTAAATCGGGGTTTAAAAGCAACCTTAGGCGCGGTAACGGCTGCTTGCACAGCAGCATCTGCCACCATTGGTTCTGCAGGTTGTGTATAATCTCTTAGCGGATAATTACGGTTGTTTAAAGCTGAATAAGCATGTTCGGGAATATTTACCGGAACTTTGGGCCGTGATACCTGCGGTTTTACCCATTCCAGATCGCCTTTCTTCCATACGAAGATCAATCCAAGGATCAAAATACCGATAAACATCGCCATCTCAATCATGGTAAACCATCCCCACCTCGAGTCTGCCGCAATATATTCCGATTGCCCGAACACAGTGGCCCAAGGAAAAATAAAAATAAGTTCTACATCGAAAAGTAGAAAGACCAAGGCAATAACATAAAATCGCGGGTTGAACTGTACCCATGAGGATCCTATCGGGTCTTCCCCGCATTCATAAGTACCAGATTTGATGGGATTGTTTTTTTTAGGAGAAATAAAACGCGCTAAAAAAATGGTCGCACAGACTAACAGCGCCCCTATCAGAAGAATGATAAGGATTTTGCCGTATTCCGATAATTGCGCGGGGTCATCCATAATGATTACAAATTTAACAATTATTTCCTTTACTCCAGTGAGGAACTTGAAATTACGGATTTTTTTATTAAAAAATGGGGCATCGTATTGATACGATGCCCCAGCATTTGGATATTTATCTTTAAAAACTACATTTTTCCTGGCATTTTAGGCATGTTGCGCATCAGCTTTGCCGCCATTGCTGGGTTGGACATCTGCTTCATCACTTTCCGCATATCGCCAAACTGTTTCAATAGCTTATTCACTTCATTGATATCTGTGCCCGAACCTTTAGCAATACGTAGTCGGCGTTTTTGATCAATCACATCTGGGTTTTCCCGCTCGAAAGGTGTCATGGAATCAATGATCGCTTCGATGGGCTTAAATGCATTATCATCCACTTCAATATCTTTCATCGCCTTCCCTACCCCCGGTATCATTCCCATTAGATCCTTCATGTTACCCATTTTCTTGATCTGTTGGATCTGTGATTTAAAATCATTGAAATCGAACTTATTCTTACGAATTTTCTTTTGGAGTTCTGCCGCTTGTTTCTCGTCAAACTGTTGTTGTGCACGCTCTACCAAAGATACAACGTCTCCCATCCCCAAAATACGGGATGCCATCCGATCTGGGTGGAATACATCCAGTGCATCCATCTTTTCACCGGTACCGATAAACTTGATCGGTTTATTGACAACGGACTTAATGGACAATGCCGCACCACCACGTGTATCACCATCCAATTTGGTCAATACCACACCGGTGAAATCCAATCGGTCGTTAAACGTTTTGGCCGTGTTCACGGCATCCTGGCCGGTCATGGAATCCACCACAAACAAGATCTCGTCTGGATTAGTGGCTTCTTTGACGGCCGTGATCTCCACCATCAAAGGCTCATCAATCGCCAAACGACCCGCCGTATCAATAATAACAATGTTGTTGCCATTGCGCTTCGCTTCTTCAACACCAGCCTTGGCAATCGCAATAGGATCGGTAGATTCCCGGTTTACAAATACAGGGACACCGACCTGCTCGGCCAACACTTCCAATTGATCGATTGCCGCAGGACGATACACATCACCGGCAACCAATAACGGTTTTTTATTCTTTTTATCTTTCAGATAGAGAGCCAACTTACCGGAAAACGTTGTTTTCCCCGCACCATTTAGACCTGCTATCAGAATGACTGTCGGATTTTTCGCAGTCTCCAGCTCCGTCACAGTCCCCCCCATCAATGTTGTCAGCTCATCATTCATGATTTTAGTCAACAACTGACCTGGAGAAATACTTGTCAATACATTTTGGCCTAGGGCTTTCTGTTTAACATCATCTGTAAAGGTTTTGGCAGTTTTGTAATTCACATCGGCATCCAACAATGCTTTGCGAATTTCTTTCATCGTTTCCGCAACGTTGATTTCTGTAATACTACCCTGTCCTTTTAATACCTTAAAGGCCCTATCTAACTTATCTTGAAGATTTGAAAACATAAAATCTGAGTCTTATTCTATATAAACAGCAAAGTTAAAAAAATTGTCTGTAGTAACCTCATTAACACCCCATAAAAAATGCGACTATCAAAAATAATCGCATTTTTCTATGTTACTCGGCAAATCAGTCCTAAGATTACTCGCTACGACGGCCGCCAAATAAAATGGAGGCATAGTACAGCAGTGTCACCAAAGCACTCAAAGCAGCAACCACATAGGTCATGGCGGCCCATTTCAATGCATCTTTTGCACCTTCATGTTCTTCGCCATGGTAGGTTACCCCAGCATGATTTAACCATTCCAGAGCACGGTTTGAGGCATCAAATTCTACTGGAAGCGTAATAAAAGAAAATAAGGTCGTAATGGCCAAAGCTCCTACGCCCACAGCCAATAGCCATGGATTGCCACCCTTTGAAAAGGCAAACAACATGACACCAAACATTAATACCCACGAAGTTAATTTAGATGCCACATTCACCATGGGGACCATCGCCGAACGGAAACCTAACCATTTATAGGCTTTAGCATGCTGAACGGCATGACCGCATTCATGGGCTGCCACTGCTGCAGCTGCTACACTGCGTCCACTGTATACCTCAGGACTCAAATTCACGGTTTTATCCGACGGATTATAATGATCCCCCAGGCGATCAGGGATAGATAGCACTTTGACATCATATATACCATTATCATTCAGCATCTTCTGTGCAATCTCAGCTCCTGACATGCCGTTCCCCAATGGCATCTCGGAATACTTCTTAAATTTGTTTTTAAATCTTGTCTGGACAATCAGGCTCACCACCATGATGCCAATAAATAAAATCAAGTACATAGCTATTTTATATTTTTATCGTTATTATCTTTAATCGTTTTTCTATAGGACTAGCAAACCTTATTCCAATTACAAAAAATAGGCTAAGGCACGAATTCTAAGATAATAAAAAGTCCCAAACTGACAAAAACAACAGTTTTTTCTGATGCCAGCATGACAGTATTGCATAAAAAAGGAGTGAAAAATATCACTCCCTTCCTTGTTATTATCTAATTACTGTTGTTGTTTCATTCAAAAGGTTCCCATGGGATGGCCTTCTTTCTATCCAAGTTGAAATACTAAATCCGAACCTTCTATCATTTTGCGCAGGTTGCTCAAGGCATAACGCATTCGGCCCAAGGCTGTATTAATACTCACTTCGGTGATCTCCGCAATATCCTTAAAGCTCATATCACAAAAATGGCGCATAATAAGCACTTCTTTTTGGTCATCAGGGAGTTTCTGGATCATTTTCTTTAGATCAACATCTACCTGTTGCTTTAGCATTTTCGATTCAGCACTCTCATCACTAAATTCCAATACTTCGAAAATATCAAAACCATCCGCATTAACAATATTGGGGGCACGTTTTGCCTTCCTAAAAAAGTCAACGATCATATTATGGGCAATACGAATGGCCCAAGGTAGAAATTTACCCTCCTCATTATACTTTCCAGATTTAAGTGTGTTGATGATTTTGATGAAAGTCTCCTGAAAGATATCTTCGGCAAGATATTCATCCTTCACTTTCATATATATAGAGGTATAGATTTTCGATTTATATCGATTCAACAATGCCTCTAGACCGGACTCTTGGCCACCGACATACATTTGGATCAATTCTTGATCGCTCTTACTTTTTAAAAGTCTCATACGTCACTTACTTTTTTAGCAGTTCGCAAAATAAATTATCAGTTCTGTGTTAAAATGTAAATGTTTATCGTATAAATGTCCTTTCTTATTGTAAAACAATTAATTAATGATAGATCAAATTACCGTAAAATTATCGAGTAATCAAATTTTTACATTTGATTTTAAGATTTTTTAACATTTAAAAAGCGTTGTCCTTGTTCAAAACGGCATCAATAACTTTCTTAACCATCACGAGCCCTTCGATTCTCCAGTACCTTCAAAAACCAATACTATAGCCCCCTACTCATGTCGATAAATCGTCTGGATTAATACCGAGCTTATACGGACTTTATAGGGACCTTATAGGGACCTCATTCGGATGAAACCGTATAAAGTACCTATAAAGTACGGATAAATTACCTGTTAAATCTGAACTATAAAAGGGCTTGATTAGAACCTCTTACAAAGTGGTTACAATAAGGCGCTAACTACAACCAAGAGCTCTTAAAAACAACAAGGTTAATCCGCCGGCGAATGTGTATGCAACAGCAAGACATGTAGCATAAGTAATCATGAAGGATGGTGCTTCGGTGAAAAGATCAAACAAAAAAAGCGGTATCCCCAGTGTAAGGCATACCGCTTTTTATATGCTGAATAATTATCTTATTTATACAAAGGGAATTCAGCCATCATGGCTCTCACTTTGCCATGGATTTTATCCAGCTCAGCATCGTTTGTTGCATTTTTCAATGCTTCATCGATCAGCTCCCCGATTTGGATGATTTCATTTTCTTTGATACCACGTGATGTGATCGCTGCAGTACCAAAACGCACTCCTGAGGTTACAAATGGAGAACGTGTATCAAAAGGAACCATGTTTTTGTTGGTTGTGATTCCCGCTTTACCCAATACCGCTTCCGCTTCCTTACCAGAAATATCCTTATTGCGCAGATCCACTAACATCAAATGGTTATCTGTACCGCCTGAAATAATTTTATAATCTCTATCAACAAAGAACTTAGCCAATGCAGCCGCATTCTTTTTCACCTGCACAATATATTCCATATATTCATCCGATAAAGCCTCTCCATAAGCAATGGCTTTCGCTGCAATGGTATGCTCCAAAGGACCACCTTGTGTACCTGGGAAAACCGCTAAATCTAGCAATTGAGTTATCGTACGGATTTCGCCTTTAGGTGTCTTGATTCCCCAAGGGTTTTCAAAATCTTTACCGACCATAATCATACCGCCACGTGGACCACGTAGTGTCTTGTGGGTTGTTGTTGTCACAATGTGACAATGTGGAAGAGGGTCATTCAATAAACCACGGGCAATAAGACCTGCTGGATGGGAGATATCCGCCATAACAATTGCACCAATTTCATCAGCCACTTTACGGATACGTGCATAATCCCAGTCACGCGAATAAGCAGAAGCACCACAGATGATCATTTTTGGTTTTTCACGAAGTGCAGTTTCTTCCAATTGTTCGTAATCAATGAGGCCAGTATCTTCTTTTACACCATAAAATAAGGGTTGATAGATCTTTCCGGAAAGATTTGCTGGGGATCCATGTGTCAAGTGTCCACCATGCGATAGATCAAGACCTAAGATTTTGTCGCCAGGTTTGATTGTCGCCAAAAAAACAGCTGCATTTGCCTGAGCTCCAGAGTGGGGTTGAACATTCACCCATTCTGCACCAAATAATTGTTTCGCGCGATCAATTGCAATACTTTCGATCTGATCCACAACTTCACAACCTCCATAGTAACGTTTTCCTGGGAGGCCTTCTGCATATTTATTTGTCAACACTGAACCAGCAGCTTCCATCACTTGTTTGGACACAAAGTTTTCCGAAGCAATTAATTCAATACCCTCTTCTTGGCGTTTCAGCTCATCAGCTATCAAATTAAAAATGGCTTGATCTCTTTCCATTGTTTTTAAATGTTGTAAAGTAAATTTTGTTTTTATTTTAATGCCTCAAAGATAGCATATTCCATAAAGAATATCGACAAAAAGCCATATTTTATTCGATCTTACTAGAAAAATGGCTTTATTTATGCAAATTAGCTAATTGAACAATTCATTCGCATGCCTATTTTATAGGCCACAGTGAAGCATCAATTGAATGTTTTGTAAATGTCAAAAAATCCGACACTGCCAATTTGCCGTTAAAAATATGTATTTTTGTATAGGATTTGGCTAAAACATGAACAAGATGAGTACAGAACATACAGCTATTGCTCCGGTATCCTTAACACAAGGTGCTATTAAGGAGCTCCATAAATTAAAGGATCAACAAGAAATTTCTGATGATTTTGGTCTACGCGTCGGTGTTGAAGGCGGTGGATGTTCCGGCATGAGTTATATCCTTGGCTTTGATCAAAAGAAAGAAGGTGATAATGAATACGAAATTGAAGGAATTCGCATCTTTATGAACAAAGCCCATGGTTTATATCTGGCAGGCATGGAAATTGATTTCAAATCAGGTCTTGATGCACGGGGATTTACATTCAACAACCCGAATGCTACGAGCACATGCGGTTGTGGAAGTAGCTTTTCGGCATAAGCTGAAATTTAAAATATATTCCAACAGAAAAAGGACTGCGTTAAAACAGTCCTTTTTCTGTTTTACATATTTTTATATCGGGCCTCCCATTTCTTTGGATCAGGTTTCACGTGGAGAGTACGATTACAGCTTTCCCCCTCTTTCTTTTTCCATCATAATTCACTAAATTAGCGACCTTTAGAAAAGAAGCATACAACAGTCTGATGTACAAAGAATATAAGCAGTTAAATTTACCGGAGATTGGTAAAGAGATTTTGACCCGTTGGGAACAGGAAAAAATATTCGAAAAAAGTATCAATAATCGCCCTGAGAGCAAGTCATATACATTTTTTGAGGGGCCACCTTCTGCAAATGGAATGCCTGGGATCCATCACGTGATGGCTCGTACAATTAAGGATATTTTCTGTCGTTACAAGACATTGAAAGGCTATCAGGTAAAACGTAAAGGAGGCTGGGACACCCATGGTCTTCCTATTGAACTTGCTGTCGAAAAAGCACTTGGCATAACGAAGGAAGATATCGGCAAGAAAATTACTGTTGAAGAATATAATGCGGCTTGTCGCAAGGAGGTCATGAAATATACAGATGTATGGAATGACCTGACCACAAAAATGGGCTATTGGGTGGACCTTGAGCATCCTTATATTACTTATAAAAATGAATATATAGAGACGTTATGGTATTTGTTAAAAGAGCTTTACAAAAAAGGCCTTTTATATAAAGGTTATACCATACAACCATACTCTCCTGCAGCAGGTACAGGATTAAGCTCACACGAGCTCAATCAGCCGGGAACGTATAAAGATGTTAAAGACACTACGATCGTTGCCCAATTCAGACTGATCAAAGATCAGCTCCATCCTGCAATCGAAAAATTGGTCGAAGACGAAGCTGAAGATGTAGCTTTTATTGCTTGGACAACCACTCCATGGACATTGCCTTCCAATACGGCTTTGGTTGTTGGTAAGAAAATAAACTATGTCAAGATCAGAACCTTCAATAAGTATACAGGTGCACCAGTATCTGTTGTGTTGGCAAAAGATCTGATCAGCAAACATTTTAAAGCGGAGGGACAAGACGCCTCTTTCCAAGACTACAAGTTGGGTGATAAAGTTATCCCTTGGGAAGTTGCCGCCGAATTTATCGGCGAGGAACTTGTTGGCTTACGTTACGAGCAATTGTTGCCCTATATCACCAATGAAGATTTACAGGAAAATGCCTTCCGCGTAATCCCGGGCGACTTTGTGACCACAGAAGATGGTACTGGTATCGTCCACGCAGCTCCTACCTATGGTGCCGATGACTTTCGTGTAGCAAAAGAACATGGTGTACCGGGTATTTTGGTAAAAGATGAAAACGGAAAAGATGTTCCTACTGTGGACCGAACTGGACGTTTCGTCAATGAAATCACCGATTTTGCGGGAAGATTCGTAAAAGAGGAATACTATAGCGCTGAAGAACGTGCCAAAGAGGACTTCAAACCTACGGATGTATTGATTTCCATCAAATTGAAAGAGGACAACAAAGCCTTTGATGTCAAAAAATATGAGCATACCTATCCACATTGTTGGCGTACCGACAAACCGGTTTTATACTATCCGTTAGATAGCTGGTTTATCAAGACGACCGCAGTGAAAGAGGATCTGGTAGCTTTAAATAAAACGATCAACTGGAAACCGGAAGCTACTGGAACCGGGCGTTTTGGAAATTGGCTGGAGAACTTGGTAGACTGGAACCTTTCACGTTCACGCTACTGGGGGACTCCCCTTCCCATCTGGCGTTCGGAAGATGAAAATGAAGAGATCTGTATCGGGTCATTGCCTGAACTGAAATCCTTATTGGAAGCTTCTTTGGCTTCATCTGTTCTGTCTGCAGATGAAAAGGCCAAGAATAAAGCATATTTGGAAAAATTTGATACGGAACAATTGGATCTTCACCGCCCATATGTCGATGATATCGTCCTTGTTTCTGATGCCGGGCAAAAGCTGTTCCGTGAACCAGACCTGATTGATGTGTGGTTTGATTCGGGGGCAATGCCTTACGCACAGTGGGGATTGGATCACGAGAAATTGGCAAAAGGTGAAGAGTTTCCATTTAAATCAGGATTTGATCATGCCTATCCCGCGGACTTCATCGCTGAAGGTGTTGACCAAACACGTGGTTGGTTCTTTACACTACATGCGATTTCTACCATGATGTATAAATCGGTTTCTTTCAAAAACGTTGTTTCCAATGGGTTGGTATTGGACAAAAACGGCAACAAGATGTCCAAACGCCTGGGTAATGGTGTCGATCCATTCTCAACAATTGACCAATACAGTGCCGATGCAACACGTTGGTACATGATCAGCAATGCTGCCCCATGGGACAACCTGAAATTCAATATGGAGGGCTTGGACGAGGTGCGCCGTAAATTCTTCGGTACCCTGTACAATACCTATGCATTTTTTGCACTTTACGCCAATATTGATAAATTTTCATATGCCGAACCTGATATCGCTTTAGAAAAACGTCCAGAAATTGACCGTTGGATCATATCGCTGTTGAATTCGCTCAGCAAGGAGGTTGATGAATACTTGGCAGATTATGAGCCTACAAAAGCTGCCCGTGCAATCCAAAATTTTGTCGATGAACATTTAAGTAACTGGTATGTTCGCTTATGCCGTCGCCGTTTCTGGAAAGGCGAATACACAGAGGACAAAATTTCGGCTTATCAAACTTTATACACCTGTCTTGATACCATTGCGAAGTTAATGTCGCCAATATCTCCATTCTTCTCTGATCGATTGTTCCTGGATTTAAACACAGCAACAAACAAAGAGCAAGTTGAATCTGTTCATTTGGCTAACTTCCCCGTATATCATGAAAATCTGGTCGACAAAGATCTTGAGGAACGAATGGCCCTAGCGCAAGATATTTCGTCGCTGACGCTTTCCTTACGGAAGAAAACATCGATCAACGTACGTCAGCCATTGAACAAAATTCTTGTTCCCGTACTGGATAGTGCCTTCCAAGAAAAAGTAGAAAAGGTAAAAGATCTGATACTTTCGGAGACCAATATCAAAGATATTGAGTTTATTACAGATACAACAGGCATTATCAAGAAAAAAATAAAACCCAATTTTAAAGCTCTTGGCTCGAAAGTTGGTAAGGATATGAAGTTAGTCTCTTCGTCTATCCAATCGTTGACTATAGATCAAATAAGCACATTGGAATCAGCTGGTGAACTAGCCTTAGCAGGCACGCCATATACTATTCTATTGAGCGATGTAGAAATTATAGCAGAAGACGTTGAAGGATGGCAAGTCGCGAATTTAGGTAAATTGACCGTAGCATTGGATATCCATATCACCGAAGAATTGAAAAAGGAAGGTTTATCAAGAGAACTGATCAACCGTTTACAAAATCTGAGGAAAGAAAAAGGGCTTGAAGTCACCGATAGAATTAACGTAAAGTTAACCAGGGTGCCGGAAGTGGCCAATGCTGCCAATGAAAATTTATCGTATATTTGCACCGAAATTCTAGCCGATACGTTGGTATTTGAAGATTCACTAACTGAAGGAGAGACCATCGAGATCGATGGCAAAGAACTTAAGGCATTAATCCAAAAAAATTAAATTATGGCAAACAACAACGAGAAAACACGTTATAGCGATTCAGAATTACAAGAATTCAAGGATATTATCTTGGAAAAGCTTCGAATAGCAAAAGAAGAGCTTTCCTCGTTGACCGCAACGCTCAATAATAGCAATGCGAATGGGACAGATGATACTGCGGGAACGTACAAGACATTGGAAGATGGTTCTGCAACCTTAGAGAAGGAACAGACCAACCAATTGGCTGCACGTCAGAAGAAGTTTATCGACAACCTGGAAGCAGCGTTGGTGCGCATCGAGAACAAGACATACGGTATCTGTAGAGAAACTGGCAAACTGATTCAAAAAGAACGTTTGAAGGCTGTTCCACATACAACGTTGAGTATCGAAGCGAAAAATAAACAATATTAATTTAGGTAAAAATATATGGTCTTTGCGTGGGCAAGGACCATTTTTATAGCACCATGAAGGGTTATACTAAACCAGTCGCACTCATTGTAGCGATTCTTTTAATAGACCAACTGTCCAAAATATGGGTTAAACTCTCAATGACAATTGGACAGAGCCATCACGTTTTGGGCAAATTTTTTCAGATTCATTTCATTGAAAATAATGGAATGGCTTATGGAATGGAATTTGGCGGTGATTACGGCAAATTATTCTTAACTGTGTTCCGGATATTGGCTGTAGCTGGTATCGGCTATGGTCTACATTACATGATCAAAAATAAGTATAACCGGGGCTTCATATTAAATGTTGCGCTGATTCTCGCCGGTGCATTAGGCAATATCATTGATTCGGCATTCTACGGTGTGATCTTTAGTGAAAGTACCTGGTACGATAAAGCAAGTTTATTCCCTGCCGATGGCGGTTATTCGTCCTTTTTACATGGCAAGGTTGTTGACATGCTCTATTTCCCTTTGATTGAAGGTACATTTCCTAGCTGGGTACCCTTTTGGGGCGGTGAGGAATTCCTGTTCTTCCGCCCGGTATTCAATATTGCCGATTCCGCGATTTCAGTGGGTGTTGTCCTGATATTGTTATTCCAAAAACGATATTTTAAACATGAAAGAGAAGAAAAATCAAGTATTCATAGTGAAATTCTCGAAGATTAACGATGATACCCCATAAAAAGCCTTGTTAATCCCAAGGCTTTTTTCTTTAGCACAAAGACAACGAAAACAGGCCAGCTGAAGACGTATAAGGGCTCAATCTCGATTCGCAATACTCATATCTCAATACTAAAAAATGAAAAACATAAGCTTACTCCTAACTCTCTGCAGTTTACTTGCAATCAAATCTTTGCAAGCACAACAGATTGAAATTTCCAATCTAAAAAAACATATCCATTACCTCGCCGATGATAAAATGAAAGGTCGAGGAACAGGTAGTAAAGAAGTCTTCAAAGCTGCTGATTATATTGAAAAGCAATTTAAAAAATATAAATTGGAGCCCCGGGGTGAAAAAGGCTACCGTCAATCGTTTAAAGCAAAGGTGTGGAAAGTAAAAGTAGCAGATAGTATCCGTAATGCGGATAATATCATTGGTTTTATTAACAATGGGGCCGATTTAACCGTGGTGATAGGTGCACATTATGACCACCTGGGAACCGGCCATCAGGGTAGCTCAAAAGACTCATTGGGTGTAGGAAAAATTCACAACGGTGCTGATGATAATGCTTCGGGGACAGCGGGATTACTGGAACTTGCACGTTATTTCAGTACCAACAACGAAAAAGAACCTTATAACTTATTGTTTATTGCCTTCGGTGCGGAGGAACTTGGACTCGTGGGTTCCAAATATTATACAGAACACCCGACCCTTCCATTGGAGCAAACCACGGCAATGCTTAACATGGATATGATCGGCCGCTACAATCCAGCGAATGGGCTTGCCGTCATCGGGTATGGCACAAGCAGCCAATGGCCCAATATCTTCAAAGATATACAAGCTCCCATCAAGTTCAACTTAAGCAAGGATGGCAATGGCGGATCTGATCAAACTTCTTTCTACAAAAAGAATATTCCAGTGCTATTCTTCCATACCGGAGGCCACCCTGATTATCATATGCCAACAGATGATGCAGATAAAATCGATTATGATGCCCTAAAATCAATTCTTGATTTGGAACAGGCTGTCATCAAAAATATTATGAAACAACCTGCTAAAATGGATTTTATCTGGACAAACTAAACAATTGACATGAAAAAAGTTCTTATCACTGGATCAAATGGTTTTTTAGGTCAGAAAGTCGTTGATTTACTTGCACCAAATGATAACTATGAAATTGTGGCCATTTCGAAGAGCCCAAATAGGAATCCCAACCAAGGTCATTATGTCTTTAACCAAGTTGATTTATTAGACCGGGAGGCACTAAATAATTTTTTATCGACGCACACATTTGATGTGATTGTACATACTGCAGCGATGACAAGTGTTGAAGCCTGTGAAGCGGATAAAGTCGCTTGTCAGTTGATCAATGTAGACCTTGTGCAGGTATTGGCTACCTACTGTGAAAAAAATCAAGCTCAGCTGGTACATCTCTCGACCGACTTTGTATTTGATGGAAAAAAAGGCACGCCATACAACGAAGAAGACAGTGCCAACCCCCAAAGTGAATACGGGAAGAGTAAATATGCCTCAGAACAGGTCTTACAACATAGCAACTGCCACTTTGCCATTCTACGCACTATTCTAGTCTATGGTGTTAACGCTGATCCTAATCGGTCAAACTTGGTCCTGTGGGCCAAAGGAAAGCTTTCACAAAATGAGCCTATAAAAGTCGTCAATGACCAATGGAGAATGCCTACATTTGTAGATGATTTAGCTCGGGCCTGTCAGCTGGCTATTGAGCGGAAGGCACAAGGCCTATTCCATATTTCCGGAGCGGAACTGATGTCCATCAAGGAAGCTGTCGATAAGGTTGCGGACTATTGGAAACTGGACAGCACATTGATCTCAGAAATCTCTGCGGCAAGTATTGGACAAGCAGATAACAGACCGCGCCAGACAGGCTTTGATCTCAACAAATCCAAAAACGAACTGGGCTATGTGCCAACATCGTTTATAGAATCTTTGGCAGTCATTGACAGACAGTTCAAAGCCTTTGGAAGATAATGACAAAAAATGATATGATAAAGAAATTTGCGAGAGAGTCGTACACAGAGATGAACGAATTGGTCCTTCCCAATGACACAAATACTTTTGGGAATTTGATGGGGGGGCGCTTATTGTACTGGATGGATATCTGTTCGGCCATTGCGGCTCAAAAACACTGTAGCAATGTCGTTGTCACCGTATCGGTCGATAATGTATCGTTTAAACGTTCCATTAAATTGGGGGAAGTCGTCACGATCCAGGCACAGGTTACCCGTGCTTTTAACAGCTCGTTAGAGGTGCGGATGGAGATTTTTGCATCAAACTTACCTGAGGGCACGCGTGTAAAAACCAATGAAGCATACTATACCTTTGTGGCTGTGGATGCCGACAATAACCCCAAAGCTGTCCCGGTACTGGTTCCTGAAACCGAATCTGAGCAAAAAGCCTATGAAGATGCTTTACAGCGCCGAGAGTTGCGATTAATCCTTGCTGGGAAATTAAAACCAGAAAATGCTAAGAAGCTCAAGACGTTAGTTAGCTTGTTCAGTCAAAAAAATTAATACCCTGTCCTTCTGCTGGAAGACAATCCTAAAAATGGGCGAATAAGCTGGCTTATTCGCCCATTTTTAGGATACTGCCGCTCATCAAGGTAGCTCTCGCCCTCAAATCACCATATCCACCAGAGGTTAATTTTTCTAACAAACAGGATAAATACCCTGTCAAAGGGATCAATCATTCATTGCCAAGGGCCAGGATCCTGTCAAATTCCGCTGCTTTAAGCGGCATGACGGATAATCGTCCCTGTCTTACCAAAGCAATATCCTGCAGCTGCTCATCAGCCTTGATCGTTTCCAGTGTCACTGGTTTTTTCAATGTTTCGACTGGAGCTAGATCCACTACGACCCAACGCTCATCATCAGTAGTCGGATCTTGATAAAATTCCTTGACCACTTTAGCGATACCAACCACCTCCTTACCCTCATTGCTATGATAGAAGAGCACCATATCCCCCTCTTTCATCGCTTTTATATTATTCCTAGCCTGGTAGTTGCGAACACCGTCCCAAAACGTCCTTCCATCTTTATTAAATTGTTCCCAACTATATTTAAACGGTTCAGATTTTACTAAGAAATATTGCATCGTCAATTTTTTGTTAAACGTTAAAACTATTGCTGTGGCATTAAAACTTCCATTTTGTCTGCAAAATGCGCACAATAGTCACGCAAATCACCGATAACCTTTTCAGCCATTGGATCCCCACCCGAAGAACGGATAAAAGAGTCGCCCAATGTTTGCAAAGTCTCATAAAAAAATCTTTTCATTTCGTCATACGGCATGTCTTTGGTCCACAGGTCTATACGCATGGAGTTTTTATAATGTGAATCCCATAAAGCCAAAAACATCGCTTTCGCGGGTAACTCTTCTGCATTGTTTCCATCTGTGGACGACCACAGGATATTTTCAGGCACATTGTTTTCGTCCAGTTCTACCTGTAATTTTATTTCTGCTTTTTTCATTTTAATATTGAGTATTGAGATATGAGTATTTAATATTGAGATTTCAGTTTTGTAAGCCCATGGCATACATCGTATCTCTTCTTATTTTTTAATTTTCTGCTACGCAAATGTCACTTTAACGATCAGGCTGACAACGCAGACCACCACCAAAAACGCCAACTGTAACATCCACATTTTTTTATTCTCTTTGATAAGTACTCTAAATAAAATATCGATTACCACCAGTAGTACCATCAAGGCCACAAATGCTCCCCATGTAAATAGTGCCTTTTCGTCATTGGGATTTTCCATAACAAACCAGGCGACCAAGCATGCACTGGCAATATTTATTGGGGTAAACCGCATTTTTTTACTATCGTTTCTTGAAATTACGATTTGATCCTGTTGATTTTCCACCTCCAGACTTCCCTTTGCTCTTGGCCTTCGGTTTAAAACCAGAGGCCCGTTGTGCTTCACGTACTTCCTTTTGTTTGATCACATACTTCTTTTCATGGAAGGCTCCCTGATAATCCGGATTGTCTTTTTTCTTTTGATTATCAATATCGCGGGCTATATCCTGTTTTTCCTGGAAAGGTGTTTTCTCAACAAAAACCTCTTCTGGAATGGGATAAACTGGAATACTCTGTTTGATCAGCTTTTCAATTTTTCGGATGTAATATTTCTCGGCATCATTACAGAAAGTGATTGCATCACCTTCATTGAAAGCGCGGCCTGTACGTCCGATCCGGTGGACATAGTCTTCGATGACAATAGGTACTTCAAAGTTGATCACATGGCTCACATTGGAAACATCAAGCCCCCTGGCCGCAACATCTGTCGCTACCAAGATCCGGATATTGCCCTCCTTAAAAGCATTGATCGAGTTGATCCGGGTGTTTTGCCCTTTATTAGCGTGGATAACCCGTACCTCTTCCTTCCCATACTTACGTTCCAAGAAATGGAAAACATTATCTGCCACTTGTTTCGTTTTACAAAAAATGATCAAACGGTTAAATGCCGCATCATCTTTCAGCAGATGCTGCAGTAGATTCAGTTTTGTTTTTTGGTTTGGCACAAAGTATAAGGATTGACTCACCGTCTTGGCAGGTGTAGCTTGTTCGGATACTTCAATCACGGTAGGAAATGCCAGAAAATCTCCGGCAATTTTCCGTACGAGTTCACTCATTGTTGCCGAGAACAATAGGTTCTGTCGTTTTCGGGGTACTATTTCCAAAACACGGTGAATCTTACTGATAAAGCCCATATCCATCATCTTATCAGCTTCATCCAGAACCAAAAATTTGAGTGATTTCACACCAATATGTCCCTCTAGATATAAATCGAGAAAGCGGCCTGGTGTAGCCACAATGATATCTATTCCCTTTTCCAGGGCCTCAATCTGCGTCTTCGGCCCCAATCCTCCATAGAGCACAACAGAACGAAGATCCAGATGAGTAGAAAAGAGTTTAATATGCTCTTCGATCTGCATTGCCAGCTCCCGAGTAGGTGTCAAAATCAATGCACGCGCATCATTTCCCTGCGCATACTTTAATTTCATCAGCATTGGCAATACAAATGCAGCAGTTTTTCCAGTTCCTGTCTGAGCGATTCCCATCACATCCTGTCCCGCCAGTATAGGCGTAATCGCCTTCTGTTGGATCTCCGTCGGCTGCTCATACCCTGCTTCCGCTATCGCATTTAAGATCTGTCTATTGAATTTAAAATTTTCAAATGATTGCTGCATCCGACAAAGATAAGGAAAAGAGTCCATTTGACTTTCTTTGATATGCATTCAAGTACACATTTACTTTTAATTGACATAAAAGTTGGGCAAAAGTGTATTATAAAGTCTAATATTTTGGTTTTTGACAGAATTAAAGCATTTTTGTAAGGTATAAACAAACTTTTTATCAGGTTGATATGAAAAAATTATGGATGTGTTTGTTGTTATTGACAACAAGCTTTGCTGCATTTGCCGATGAGGGAATGTGGTTTTTAATGTATCTAAAGCGTCTGAATGAGGCTGATATGCAGAAAAAAGGACTTCGTCTCAGTGCCGAAGAGATCTACAGCATTAACCACTCAAGCTTAAAGGATGCTATCGTACAGTTCAATGGTGGTTGTACAGCTGAAATTGTTTCTGATCAAGGTTTAGTGTTCACCAACCATCACTGTGGATATGGTGCCATTGCTGAGCTTTCTACACCAGAAAATGATCACTTAACAAATGGTTTTTGGGCCAAAACCAAGGCTGAGGAACTAAAGCCAAAATCCCTATCAGTACGATTCTTTGTCCGCATGGATGATGTTTCTAAACGAATCTTAAGTTTGGTAAACAACAACATGCCGGAAGATGAGCGCAACAAAATCATTGCTGCTGAAATCGCTAAAATCCAAAAGGAAAATAGTGAAAACGGCAAATATGTAGTTGAAGTCAAATCATTCTATCAAGGAAATGAATATTATTATTTTGTATATCAGGATTACAATGATGTCCGTTTGGTAGGTACACCGCCAAATAGCATCGGTAAATTTGGTGGTGATACAGATAATTGGGAATGGCCACGTCACACCGGAGATTTTTCAATCTTCCGGGTTTATGCTGACAAAAATGGAAACCCTGCTGAGTACGCCAAGGAGAACGTTCCATTAAAACCAAAGCATTTCCTACCAGTTAGCTTAAAAGGTATACAAGAAGGGGATTTTGCCATGATTTTGGGTTATCCTGGCCGTACCAATCGTTGGATGCCTTCAGGTGGAATCAATCAAAACGTGAAGTTTGCCTATCCGGCTTGGGTAGAGGCCTCCAAAACAGGTATGGATGCCATGAAAAAATTCATGGATCAAGACCAAGCCGTAAAACTAAACTATGCATCTAAATATTCTCAGGTAGCTAACTATTGGAAAAACCGTCAGGGTATGATTGACGCCTTGACTTTACATAAAACAGCGGAATCCAAAGCAAAAGATGAGGTTAAATTTGATAAATGGGCCAACAAAGCTGTTAATAAAGCGACGTATGGTGATGTCATCAAAACGATCAATGCATACTATACCGCGACCAATGAGAAAGCGAAACACGACAATTACCTGATGGGTATGTTGCGTTCAAGTGCTATCGCCGCATTGCCCTATTCGATCGGTTCGGGATTAGAAATCTATGCTGCAGGTGATGATGCACGCAGAAAAGAGATCCTTCCACGCTTAAAGTCTGCGATCGATGCTGGCTACGAAAAAATGTATATGCCTTTGGAAGAACAGGTCTTGATCGATGAATTGAATCTTTACGCGAAAAAAGCTGGAAATATCGCGCCTTATGTTGCAGAGTTAGCTGCGAAGAACAATAACGATTTCACGGCTTATATCAAAGAAGCGGTAAAAAACAGCATTTTTGCTTCTGCTGAACGCTTAAACAATTACCTGGCAGATCCAAAGGCTGAAATTTTGGCCAATGATCCATTGTATAAATTATCCTCGGCATTGATCAACAAATACCGCCAAGAAGACCCTAGCGCAAAAGCTGAGCATGACAAGTTTGAGGGGGCTTACCGTAAATATGTGGCTGGAGTATTGGCTTCCAATCCGAAAGGAAAATTCTATCCGGATGCAAACAGCACCTTACGTCTTTCATATGGCTCAATCAAGGGCTTACCGAAAGACCCTCGTAACGACGCTGACAAGAACTTCTACACAACTTTAAAAGGTACGATCGCCAAATACAAAAAAGGTGACGAAGAGTTCGATTTGCCACAACGTTTGATCGATCTGTATAATAATAAGGACTATGGCCGTTACGCAGATAAAAAGGGGTATTTACCGGTAAACTTCCTAAGTGACAACGACATAACTGGAGGAAACTCCGGTTCACCAGTCATAAATGGCAATGGCGAATTAATTGGCCTAGCTTTTGATGGTAATATTGAGGCCATGGCAGGAGATGTCATCTTCGACCATAAGCTGCAACGTACAATTTCAGTTGACATCCGTTATGTATTGTTTATCATTGATAAATTTGCTGGCGCAACCAACATTATTGACGAACTTAAGATTGTTGAATAGTTTTTTTTAAGCTTTTTCGATAAAAAAAAACGAAATTTATTTTCTATTTGATTCGTTTTTGTATATTTAAGGAGTGTTTAGGAAAAACCATAAAAACTAAAATTATAATTATAAAAAAATGGAAAACTACGTAAAATTAAAAGAGTTAGTAGCTTCTATCGAAGCTGATGCAGACAAGTTCTTCAACAATGGTAATTCTGCTGCTGGTACACGTGTACGTAAAGGATTACAAGAAATCAAAACCTTAGCTCAAGAAATTCGTAACGAAGTTACTGCTAAGAAAAACGACGGAAAATAATATTTCCTCAGTTCACATAAAAAAGGCCCTTTCAGCGAAGGGCCTTTTTTATGTGATATGCCATGCATCGATGCCAAACCGTAAACCTAACGGTGGGCAATTATCTTACATATTACCCAGTTCCATAATAAAGCGGACGGTTTCCTTATTCATATGCTGAGATAGTACACTGGTTAACTGATCGGTCATTGCTTTCCTTGTCATACGTTTCATTTTGCTATTTTCAAATTTCTTTTTGTCCATCACCACCGTATTGCTAAGCTCTACTTTGGTTGCAAAATAAGAGACATGCTGACTCGGCACAACCAACCCTAGGATCATCCCGGGAAGCCCATTAACTGATTCGGGCCCGCCACTAATAGGGATTTCATTACAATAAAATCCGATCACATAAAGTGAATCAGGTGTTACGCCATTAGCCCGCCTACAATTGTATCCCGCTATTTCGCGGTATTCGTCAGTAATTTTCCATTTAATCCGTTTCATGGTATCTTCAACAATAATCTTCTCCCCGACGATATCGTTATACCTCAGAAAAGATCGGGTTGACATATTTGACAGGGTAATCGATTCAAAATCCAATGCCAACATCATGATATACTGTTTTACCATCTGATCCAGGTTATCATCCTTCACCGGCTCAAACAAGGTCTCATCGGCATTGAATTTTAATGATTTTTTTAATACGGCATTTTCCGGTAATTTGGGAAGTATCTGTTCAAAAAATTGTTTTGAATTAGCGTCGGCTTTCGCCACAAATTGTTTGCTGACAATATTCTTCATATACATGGTCTTGTCATAGGAGATATGACCTGAGCGAGCGAATAACGTATACTGTGCCTTCAGCCCCATTGCTATACAGCATAAAAAAAGAAAAACAATATATTTTAACATGGTAATAACTTAAATTTTATAAAAACATTTTGGTAAAATCCCAGGATAACTTTAGCATATAATACCTGCGTATGGTATCATAGCGCCGCTGCGTAAAGATCGAAGTTGATGCCGAACGGCTAAAACCCTTATTTTGATTGAGCACGTCGTTAATCATAAAGTCCAACACCAGCGATTCATTTTTCAAGAATTTCTTACTTACACCGGGATGCAGCAGAAATTGCTCAAACTTCTCATCAAAAGCCTTGGTCGCGGCCTCATAAGTATAATTGTAATTCGTATAGACTTTAAATGTTTTACTGATAAAGTACTCCACACTGCCATATGATCCAAACACGAAGCCATTACTATTCGTATGCTGTTCCAGGCTAGATTTCATCAGCCGGTACTGCGGACTCAGGTTGAGATCAAAATTTAATCCTGTTTTGGTATCCCTTCTAAAGTTATAGACAAAATTAAAATTTGTCGTATTGACCTGATTCAACTGCTTGTTGAACATATTGTAATTATCACTCATATTCAGATAAAACTGCGGTGTATTGGACAATCCAAGTTTTTTGCTCAACTTGAAATGATAGCCCGACCAAATATTAACTGAAGTATTTGTCTTACCCGCCACATTATTCCAGGTATAGGTATTAATCCCCTTCAGTGTATCTATATTTTGGGTAATTGGGTTTTTCTCCAGCGAAATATTTCCACCGACATAGACATAGTTACCCGTCAGGACACGAAACGAGTTGTAATTAATGTTCAGCGAATTCTTAAAGGAAGGCTTTAGATTTTCATTCCCCAAATAACGGTTGATCTGATCTGAATTATCTAGGATAGGCTGAATCTGCCGCATTGATGGCAACTGATTCTTGCCGGTATAGTTCAGCCAAAGCCCTTTCGTTTTGGTAAAGGAATACCCAGCACTAACATTGGGATTATAGGTAAAGTAGCTTCGAGACAGTCCCTGATCCGTATAATTATTATATTGTTTGAGCCTGTCGTTATTAAAATTGTTGGCTATGGTAAACTTAAATTTGTCTGTCGTATGGACAATCGCCAATTTATAGCTACTGCTTCTTCGATCAAAAGTATAATTATTGCTGAACCGAGGGTCAAGCTGCTCGTAATCACCTTTACTGTCCTTATTGAAGGATTCGACCACTGAGGTATTGTTATTTCTCTCTATCCCGGTTCCAACTACGAGGTTCAGGACTTTAGACAGAGGTTCCGTATAAGAAACAGAGGCACTTTGCACATCATTCCTGTTTGTACGGTCCTTCCGCTGGTCGGTCATCGAATCAGTCTTTAGGTCATAGTTTTTAAGCATAGAGTTCAGATGTCCGGTACCTAACATTTCATTTTTTCTAAATTGCCCATCAATGGTCAGGGACCGCCCTTTTTTCCTGAATTTATGGGTAAATATTGCACTCAAGTTCAATTCATTGACCTTATTCTCGATCAGCTCACGCGTATTCTCAGCAATCGTTGTATCTGTATTTTGAGAAAACTGATAAGCCTCACGTCTATTGTCTGACCAAAGATTCTTCCTGGAAGCTCCAGCCCGGATCGTCAGTACATTGAGTGAGTCAAGGTTCAGGTCATACTTTAGATTAGCCCGATGCTGGTCATTTTCCGTATCTACGGATTTGACAGAACGATTATTGATCAAACCACTGCTAATCGTTTCGTCTTCCCCCTCACTGCTCAATCGTCCATATTTATAATTGAGATTGACATTATGCTTGTCTTTAGCAAACTTGTCCGAAAAATTCACGCCTGAATTAATAGCCTGAGGGATACCAATAACCCCCTGTCCCGAGAAAGGATCAGTAAAATTGGTCCAGGACATGGACCCATCATCACCATAGGATACACCTGAATCACCGCCATATTTCTGTGCATCCTGCCAATTCATACTTGTGGTGCCATTATTCCCAAACAGACCATACACAGAAATCTTTTGAGAACCTTTAAACTTGTTTAACATCAATTGCCCCATGTAATAATCGTCTGTGCCGCCTCCAAGCAATGCCTTTCCAAACATACCGTTTTTAGACCCTTCCTTTAGCTTGACATTGATGGTCTGTTCGCGCTGCCCATCATCCACACCTGTACGTTCAGCCTGTTCAGATTTCTTTTCATATACCTGAACTTTGTCCACCATGTCTGACCGAATATTCCGGGTAACCAGGGTGGGATCATCACCAAAAAACTCTTCTCCATCGACAAGGACCTTTTTGACTGTTTTACCCTGTGCGGTAATTTTTCCCGAGGCATCGACAGTTATTCCAGGCAGGACTTTCAGTAGATCTTCTACTTTTGCATTCTTTTCGACTTTAAAACTTCCGGCATCATATTCTGTCGTATCCCCTTTGATGGTAATGGGGATACGCCCCGTCACGATGACTTCTTCAAGTAAAGTTGCCGTATTGGTCAGTCCAATGGCTAGATTCGTATAGTCTCTCTCCGGAAGAATCTCGGTATAATAATCGCCATACTTTGGATAGCTTACGATCAATACATAAGCCCCTGTATCTGGCTTGGGTAAAGAAAATAAACCCTGCTCATCAGACCGTGTAAAACTTGTCAACATGGAATCTTTAGCGGTCAGTAGCATGACGGTCGCATTCGTTAACTTTAACTGGTCTTTAACATCACTTACTTTTCCGGAAATTTTGGATTGACCCAAGGTCGCCCCATATAGACCAAAAACAAAAAATAAGAGAATCGGTAACACTCTTTTCATAAAATTGTTGGATAGTATTTTAACATCAATATAGCATAAGTATATAAAACCAATGTTTTGTTACAGTAAATTTAATTTTATTTCACAAAACACCTTTTAATGACAAACTATATTTATTAAGAAAATAAAAGTTAAAATAAGGACACATTAAAGAAACATATTCCATAAAAAAAATAGAAGTCAGTGATAACTTCAGTAGTTTACATTTGAATAAATAGCTCCACTTGCGGATTTATTTCCATTACGAATAGGCATGAGATAAGTTCTTTTCTGAAAAGGTTACAACAAATTGAGTTAAGTATAGTGATTTGTGTAAATTTGTTTCAAATACAAACAATATGCAAAACATTAAAGAATATGTAGAAGCAAACAAACAACGTTTTTTGGATGAGTTGTTTGATTTATTGCGTTTGCCATCAGTAAGTGCCGATCCTAAATTCAAAGGTGATGTACAAAAAACAGCTGAATTTGTCGCCCAAAAATTACGTGATGCCGGAGCTGACAATGTTGAGGTCTGTGCTACTGCTGGAAATCCAATCGTTTATGGTGAAAAAATTATCGATCCGGCATTACCGACCGTATTGACGTATGGTCACTATGATGTACAACCTGCTGATCCATATGAGCTATGGGATACCCCTCCATTTGAACCAACAATACGTGACGGTAAAATATATGCCCGGGGATCTGCGGATGACAAGGGACAGTTTTACATGCATGTAAAAGCTTTCGAATACATGATGAAAAACGATGCTTTGGCATGTAATATCAAATTTATGATCGAAGGTGAAGAAGAAGTGGGCTCTGTTAATCTTGGAACATTTGTCAAAGAGAACACTGAAAGACTTAAGGCGGACGTTATTGTCATTTCTGATACATCCATGATCAGTATGGCTCAGCCATCTTTAGAAACTGGCCTGCGTGGGCTTTCTTATGTTGAAGTTGAGGTCACTGGTCCCAATAGAGACCTGCACTCTGGTGTGTATGGTGGCGCGGTAGCCAACCCGGCGACCATTCTTGCCAAATTGATAGCTTCCTTACATGATGAAAATAATCACATTGCCATTCCTGGATTTTATGACGACGTCGTTGAATTAACTGCCGAGGAACGCAAAGCATTGAATGAAGCACCATTTGATATCGAGGCCTATAAATCAGATCTAGGCATTCAAAATATCTGGGGAGAAAAGGGATTTACAACCTTGGAACGCACAGGAATCCGTCCAACATTGGAAGTCAATGGCATCTGGGGCGGGTATATCGGTGAGGGGGCCAAGACTGTATTGCCGGCAAAAGCAAATGCAAAAATTTCCATGCGTCTTGTTCCCAACCAGGATTCCAACCGCATTACAGCATTATTCAAAAAACATTTTGAGCAAATCGCTCCTGACTATGTAAAAGTCGTGGTGACACCACATCATGGCGGCGAACCTGTTGTGACACCGACCGACAGCATTGCTTACCAAGCTGCCGAAAAAGCTTTACATGAAACATTTGGTGTTAAACCAATCCCAACACGTGGCGGCGGTTCAATCCCGATCGTTGCTTTATTTGAGGAAGTACTCGGACTGAAGACCGTTCTTCTTGGTTTTGGTCTGGATAGCGACAATTTGCATTCACCAAACGAAAAATATGGAATTGAAAACTACCTGATGGGTATTTCTACTATTCCTTTATTTCATAAATATTACGCAGAACTAAGCAAATAATTTAGTTTTTCTATACTTAAAGGGTTATTTTTAAATTTTAGAAATAACCCTTTATATTTTTATGGATTTTGACTTTCGTTTACTTGTTTTTTATACCGCAGCACAACATCTTAATTTTACCAAGACTGCTTCGGCACTCTTTATCTCCCAGCCTGCGGTGAGTAAAAATATCCAAGAACTGGAAAAAAAACTCGGCATACCTCTCTTTGAAAGAAAGGGCAATAACCTCAATCTGACGGAATCAGGTCAGATACTCCATAAATATGCGCAGCAGATCATTAATCTCTACAACCAAGCCGGACAGGAGATCCAGGAATTGCAGCTAGGGCGCAAGGGAAATCTTGTCCTGGGCGCCAGCACAACGATATCTCAATATGTGCTACCTACATTACTTGCGGGTTTTCTGGCCCAATATCCAAACAACCGAATTCAATCCTTTCAATCCAATAGCCGAAGTATTGAAGAACAGCTGATAGACAAGACCTTGGACCTGGGCATCACCGAAGGCTCTACGGACAATAGGGCTCTAAAATATATCCCTTTCATGAAGGATGAACTCGTTTTGGTCACCAATAGCAATAACCCCCTTTTAAATCAGCTGAAGAAGCCTATGCTATCGGATATCTTGCTTTTGCCATTAGTTCTCCGAGAACAAGGTTCGGGTACCCGGACAATTATTGAAAATACGTTAAAAGACCACCGGATCAACCTCTCTGAAATCCAAATAGACATGATCCTTCCCTCTACAGAAAGTATCAAAGGCTATTTGGTCCACCGCAACAGCTTTGCATTTTTATCCATCCATACCATCCAGAAAGAAGTCTTGAACAATCAACTTACCATTGTCGATATCCCACAATTAAGCATTGAGCGTTATTTTCATTTCACGCATCTTTATGGTGGGCTTACAGGTACCCCGAATCAATTTCTGCAATTTTGCCTCCGCCAGCATGCCAAGGTATAACATTTGGTTATAACTCATAAGTAAACTTCGTTTTAATCCATCTTCTTTAGCGGGTAGATTTGTACAAACGAATCAGTGGTATGGAATTAAAAAAACTAACAAATTATTTAAAAGCCTTAAGTTGGATTATTGTTGCCTTGGTCATTACCTGTGCTACACTCTGTGTATTCCCACTCAAACATAGCGCAGACAATTCTTCGGATTCTTCCACTGTTGTTGGTGATTCACTGATCAGTCATGTATCACAATTCAAAGAGATTTCTTTTGGAGACAATGCCGAGGGTGAAATGGCAAGCTACGGCGAAAAGCTCATCAAAAACACCTACGAGTATTTTTACGATGGTGAGGTAAAGATTGGGAACAGACTAGCCTGTGGAAGCTGCCATCTCAATGGTGGCACGAAGGCCTTTGCTGCACCCTATGTTGGGCTGATCAATGTTTTCCCCACTTATATCGGTCGTGAAAACAAAATTGAATCACTGGAAGAGCGGATCAATGGTTGCTTTGAAAGAAGTATGAACGGCCGTGCGATTCCAGAAAATAGCAGGGAAATGCGTGCTATCGTTACTTACATCAAAAATATCAGTATAAATACAGTCAATAAAGGCCGACTGGAGGGACAAGGTTTTATAAAACTCGATGTCCCTAAACGAGCCGCCGACCTAAAACATGGCCAGTTGGTCTTTGAGGGCAAATGTACCAGCTGTCATGGAAAAGATGGACAGGGAATGCGGCAGCCCGAAGGCAAGGGATACCTATACCCGCCTTTATGGGGAGCAGATAGTTACAATGATGGGGCCGGTATGGCCCGTCTGCTGACTGCGGCCCGCTTTATCAAAGCCAATATGCCCCTAGGCGCAACTTATGATGCACCACAGCTCAGTGATGATGAAGCTTATGACGTGGCGGCCTACATCAATTCTTTTGACCGACCAAAAAAAGCAAACAAGGAACTTGACTATCCCAATTTACATAAAAAACCAAAGGATAGTCCGTACCCACCTTATGCGGATAATATTAGTTTAGAACAACACAAACACGGACCTTATAATTTTTAAAGTGATGAAAAAACAACTGACAATTGCCTGCCTCCTTGTCGCAATAGCCACCCTTGGAGCTAAAGCACAAGACAATAAATTATTGCTGCAAAACCGTCAATATACAGGTGCTGTAGCACAAAAAAAAGCCTACAAGGCAATTTATCAATTGGATAGTAACGATCCTAAAACAATTGAGAAGGCTATCCGAAACATCAATAATGTCTTAAAAGACCCCAGGCTAAAAGGTCATTTACAAATTGAACTGGTAGCTTTTTCAGGCGGTACAGAGGCTTATTTAAAAAAGAACAGCCAATACCAACAACCCTTACGCGAGCTGGTTGAGAAAGGAGTCATCGTCGCACAATGTCTCAACACATTAGAGGAAAAACATATTGCAAAGGAAGAGCTATTTGACTTCATAGGCTATGTTCCCAGTGGCAATGGGGAATTGATACTTAGGGCGAACGAAGGCTGGGTCATTGTCAAACCATAATCATCACTGACAACAAGATAAATATGAATAAACTTAGCATACTTAGCCTGGTCATCACGGTATTTGCCTTCCAACAGGGCAAGGCACAGGAACATCGCTTTGACCCGCCGTGGAACAGTCCTCCAGCATCGGCTCTTAATTTTACAGTACCAGGGATCGATAATATTCCAGACTTATATGGCGACATTGAAGATCCTCAGTTGACGATTTTCTTCGCGGGCAATCAATTCATGGTCGTTGATGACCTGCTCACTTCGTTCAAAAAAGAATATCCACAATATGAACGTATCTTTGTGGAAACATTGCCGCCGGGTATTTTGGCTAAACAGATCAAAGGTGGTTCCATCACTGTGGGCAATCTGCGTATTACGCATAAACCTGACATTTATACCGCAAGTAAACGGGCCATCAGTGAAATGGATGATTATTTTAGTCATACCCAGGTCTATTGCCATAACAATATATGCTTGATGATTCCGGCGGGAAACCCTGCAAATATCAGGACGTTAAATGATCTTGGTAAGCCCAGAGTCCGGGTCAGCATGCCCAACCCACAATGGGAAGGTATAGGTGAGCAGATCAAAGCATCTTATAAAAAAGCTGGTGGCGAGCAACTTGTCACAAGAATAATGGAAGATAAGGTAAAAGATGGCAGCACTTACCTCACAAAGATACATCATCGGGAAAGCCCTATGCGTATCCTATATGGAGAAGCCGACGCTGCACCTGTCTGGACATCTGAGGTGGTCTACCAGAAATTGATTGGTCACCCTGTCGAAGCAGTCAATATCCCAACTGAGCAGAATACAACGGCCACCTATGTCGCTGCAAAGCTCAAAAATGCCCCTCATGGCCAGGCTGCTGATGATTTTCTTAAATTTATGGATTCCCCAACCGCCAAACAGATCTACAAAAAATACGGTTTTACGATAGACTAAAAAGAAAATGGATAATTAATTATCCATTTTCTTTTTTTACTTTAGGTCAAAATTAGTTGGATTGTATGGTTCTATTGCTCAAAAAACTCCATCGTTATTGGTATTTTATAAGCGTTCTACTCGTTTTTGTCCTCTTCTTTCCTTACATCTATCTTTTAGCTCAGGATCCGGAAAAAAACTATGCCCGAATCGCACGCATGCGGCGATGGGTTTCAGTAGGTGGATCAGCACTGGCAGGAATATTTTTTAAGGTTACCTATGAATCAGCATTGCCATGGGACCGTCCCATGGTCCTATGTCCCAATCATACTTCAGTCCTCGATATCACTGCACTGACTTACCTCTGTCCACTTCCTTTTTCATTTATTGGAAAAGCCTCCCTGTTAAAGAATCCAGTAACCCGCATCTTTTTTAAAACCATCGATATCCCTGTCACTAGAAAAAGTAAGATTTCATCATTCAAAGCCTTTCAACGGGCAAATGAGCTTGTTCAAAATGGGCGAAGCGTCGTCATCTTTCCCGAAGGAAAAATTGATGACAGTTTTCCCCCACAGATACATCCTTTTAAATCCGGGGCATTTCGGATTGCTGTCCAAAACAACGTTGCCATTGTACCTATTGTCATTGAGAATGCCTGGGATATCTTTTTTGATGATGGTGCAAAAAGAGGTTCGCATCCTGGTATCGTCAAAATACATGTTTTTAGCCCTATAGAGACGGAAGATTTTGATGACCACAATACCGCAGCATTGGAGAAAATTGTATACGACAAAATGCATTCCTATTGGATTATGAAGAATAAATCGTATTTTCATGACCCAGAGAACATCCAAAAAATATGTCAGCAAAGATATTAATCGAAATTAAGGATATTGCCCGAGAGTACCAGATTGGCTCGGAAACAATCCATGCACTCAGTTCTGTTACACTCAACATCCATAAAGGGGAGTTTGTGGCACTCATGGGGCCTTCGGGATCTGGAAAATCGACCTTAATGAATATCTTAGGCTGTTTAGATACACCCAGTCGGGGGGAGTATATCCTCAATGGGATTAACGTAAGCGACATGTCCGATGATGAACTCGCCGAAGTAAGAAATAAGGAAATAGGCTTTGTCTTTCAAACATTCAACTTGCTGCCCAAAAGTACTGCGCTGGAGAATGTTGCACTTCCGTTAATCTATGCTGGCCATAGCAAAATCAAACGTGAAGAAAAGGCCACTGCTGCCCTGGAAAGTGTCGGCCTTGGGCACCGTATGGACCATAGACCAAATGAGCTATCAGGGGGACAGCGCCAGCGCGTAGCTGTCGCCAGAGCATTGATCAATGACCCTTCCATTATCCTCGCCGATGAACCAACAGGTAACCTGGATACCAAGACCTCCATCGAAATTATGGGGCTGCTGGAAGAGATCCACTCCAAAGGAAACACCATTATCTTAGTCACGCACGAAGAGGATATCGCCTTACACGCCCACCGCATCGTACGCATGCGGGATGGTCTGATTGAAGATGATTACCCTAATCCAGATATCAAATCTGTATCCCCACGCCTGAATGCCTTAAATGAAAAAGGAAGCGACTTTGAGAATATATAAAATATTATTTCATTAATAATCAATAAATTACATTATTTACACAAAAATAACAGGCAATTTACTTGCTTAAGTTAAATTAATTGATAGTTTTGCGAAAATAGAGAACTTAAATTGTTTTTATATGTATTGGACATTAGAATTAGCTTCGCATCTAGAAGATGCACCATGGCCAGCAACAAAAGATGAATTAATCGATTACGCTATTCGTTCGGGTGCACCAGTTGAAGTGATTGAAAACTTACAATCTCTTGAGGATGACGGTGAGCCATATGAAAATATTGAAGAAATTTGGCCCGACTATCCAACAAAAGATGACTTCTTCTTCAATGAAGATGAATACTAGAAATAAAAAACGCCTTTGGTCAAAGGCGTTTTTTTTTCTGCAAACTTCTTCCATCCCATCGGTTCAGGTCCCTTGGCACAGCTTTTCATGTAGATTTTACTTCTGGAAATTAATCTATTTCATCATAGACTAGTCTTATGCGTATGAAGATAAAAATAAAGTTATTGTTATTAACAATAGTCAGTACGCTCATGCTCACACCTATATTTGCTCAAGAAACATTGGAGGCAGATGAACATGTCAACGTCTTAAAAAACTTTGTCCTTCGCTTAAATGATACGGAATTGGCGACTGACGTTATTTTAAGTCAGGATCTGCTGACAGCAAAGAATCTTGATGCTGATCTACAGGAATATCTTTTGGCCAGCATTGATGAGATACGCATCAATGTACAAAGTAAAGATATCGGAAAATTCGAGTACATCAATTTTATGCAGGCTGGACGAAGGGAAACAAATGATATTGACCTTGAAGGAATCGATCCCAAACAGGTTTATTTTGTTCGATACCTCAAGCGCTTTGTTTTTGCGGCAGTCATTCAAGACAAAAAAATAGCTTCGGTTACCTTAGTCTCAAAAGGGAATAATCAGGCCCATTTTGTCTTTTATTAATCCTTCAGGTATAAATACCTTTACGGAGCATAAGCTGATCTACAAGGTAGATATTCCATTTATCCTTACGCTATTTAAACACTTAGGTGGTTTTTTAAAATTTTTTCAATAAAAACACTTGCATTTTAAAATTCTATCAGCCATATTTGTAAAAACAAAGAACAAATGATAGCAACTATATTAAATAAAGCTTGGTGGTGGCATGACGAATAACGTTGTGGCAAACTCCTATTGCATTATTTGATATACATCAAGATATGATGGGCTTGCCAATAAGGTAAGCCCTTTTTTTATTTAAAATACCATGAAAGAAATTTTAGCTCATTTATTTGAATACAAAACATTCTCACGGCAAGAGGCTTATGAGATTTTGACAAACATTGCCAAAGGTAAATACGACAGTCATCAAATTGCAGCTTTCATGACTGCCTATGGCATGCGGAGCATTCGGGTAGAGGAGTTGGGTGGTTTCCGAGATGCCATGTATGATCTGTGCCTCCAGCTTGATTTCAATGGTTACGATTTAATTGATCTTTGCGGCACTGGAGGAGATGGTAAAAACACCTTCAATATTTCAACGATTGCATCCTTCATCACAGCTGGTGCAGGCTACAAAGTGGCAAAACATGGTAACATCGGTGTATCCTCGAGCTGTGGATCTTCCAATGTAATGGAATATTTAGGCTATCAGTTCAGCAATGACAAAACTACCTTGCAGCGACAGCTTGATGAAGCAAACATATGTTTCCTCCATGCCCCATTGTTTCATCCGGCGATGAAAACTGTTGCCCCCATTCGTCGTGCTTTAGGAGTGAAAACATTTTTCAATATGTTAGGCCCACTGACAAATCCGGCTAACCCTAAATTTCAATCTGTGGGGGTATTCAGCCTAGAATTGGCCCGGCTCTATGGTTACCTCTATCAGCATACCGAAAAGCATTATGCTATTATTCATGCCCTGGATGGTTATGACGAGATATCGATGACCGGAGATTTCAAGGTGATCAACAATCAGGGCGAAAACTACTACAGCATGGAAGAGTTGGGTTTTACGCCAATACATCCTCAGGAGCTGGCGGGTGGAGATACAGTCGCCGAAGCTGCACAGACATTTTTAGCGATATTGAACAACAGCGGTACTGATGTCCAAAATAATGTTGTACTGACGAATGCCGCTTTTGCCATAAAAACATTCCATCCGGAAAAATCCTTTGGTGACTGTTTCTATGAGGCGGAGGAATCTCTCCTAAACGGGAAGGCACTGCAAAGTTTCCAAAAGATAATCAAACAATAATATGGTAATCAAAGTTAAAGTCTGTGGTCTAAAGTACCCAGACAATATCGCTGCTGTTTCTTCACTTGATGTGGACTTTATTGGTTTCATATTTTATGATAAGTCCAAGCGGTATGTAGGACATGATTCCAAACAATATATTGGCAGCCTAAAACAACCAATAAAAGTTGGTGTTTTTGTGAATGCGGACTTAACGGAGATCTGTACAAAAATTGATGAATTCAATCTCAATATGATCCAATTGCACGGAAATGAGAGTCCCGAATTTTGTAAACAATTAAGCAGGCAGACCAACTTGCCCCTTATCAAAGCCTTCGGCATCGACCATGACTTTGATTGGTCTATATTAAACCCTTATACGGGTATCATTGACTATTTTTTGTTTGACACAAAAAGCAGTTCCTATGGCGGCACGGGAGTCGCCTTTGACTGGTCTCAACTGAATCAGTATAAGCTAGAAGATCCGTATTTTCTCAGTGGAGGTTTGGATGCGGACAATATCCAACAAGCCTTAGCAATAAATGATCCCAGGCTATACGCCTTGGATTTAAATTCAAAATTTGAAATAGAACCCGGATTAAAAGATATCAATCTATTAACCCATAGCATAAATAGTATTATAAAATGAGTATATATCAAGTTAATGAAAAAGGATATTATGGCCCATTTGGAGGTGCTTATATCCCTGAGATGCTCTATCCCAATGTCCAAGAGCTGCGTGAAGAATATCTCAAAATCATGGCAGAAAAAAGTTTTCAGGAGGAATTCAATCAACTGCTCCGTGATTATGTTGGCCGCCCCTCCCCATTATATCACGCGAGACGTTTGTCTGAAAAATATGGTGCTACGATCTACTTAAAGCGGGAAGATCTCAATCACACTGGAGCCCACAAGATCAATAATACAATAGGCCAGATTCTTTTGGCAGAACGCTTGGGAAAAAAACGGATCATTGCAGAGACTGGCGCCGGACAACATGGGGTGGCAACAGCTACCGTGTGCGCACTGAAAGGAATACAGTGTGCCGTATACATGGGCGAGATTGATATACAGCGGCAAGCACCCAATGTCGCCCGCATGAAAATGATGGGGGCTGAAGTCATTGCAGCTACTTCTGGTTCCAAGACCTTAAAAGATGCCACCAATGAAGCTCTTCGTGACTGGATCAATAATCCTGTTGACACGCATTATATCATCGGATCGGTAGTCGGTCCACACCCCTACCCCGATATGGTTGCCCGTTTTCAGTCAATTATTTCGGAAGAAACAAAAAAACAACTACTCGAAAAAACAGGTAGAGAAAATCCCGACATCGTATTGGCTTGTGTGGGCGGAGGTTCTAATGCTGCTGGGATGTTCTATCATTTTCTGGATGATGAATCAGTCAAACTATATGCTGTCGAAGCAGCAGGACACGGAGTAGATTCCGGTGAATCGGCAGCCACAACGGCCTTAGGAAAAGAAGGCGTATTACACGGAAGCCGGTCAATCTTGATGCAAACGGAAGATGGCCAAGTGATAGAACCGTATTCCATATCTGCTGGGCTCGACTATCCAGGAATAGGTCCTCAGCATGCTTGGTTATTCAAATCTGGAAGAGGTAATTATGTCAGTATTACGGATGATGAAGCGATGCATGCCGGGCTGGAGCTCACAAGGCTAGAAGGTATTATTCCCGCGATCGAAAGTTCGCACGCCTTGGCTTATTTGGAGAAAATTCCATTTAAAGGTGATGAAACCGTTGTGGTCTGTTTATCCGGACGTGGCGATAAGGATTTGGACAATTATATGAAATACTTTGATTTTTAACTCATGAATAAAATTGAAAAAAAAGAAGAAACTCCGCTTCTGTCGATATATTTTACTGCTGGCTACCCTGACTTGGACAGTACACTCCATATAGCCAAAAAATTGGAGGATGCTGGTGCCGACTTTCTCGAAATTGGCTTCCCTTATTCAGATCCTGTAGCAGATGGCCCTGTCATCCAGCATAGCTCAGAGGTTGCGCTTGGCAATGGAATGACTTTAACTATATTATTTGAACAGCTCCGTCACCTGCGCGAACAGGTTAGCATTCCGGTCTTTTTGATGGGTTATGTAAATCCTGTACTCCAATTTGGTGTAGAAAAGTTCTGTGAAGCCTGTAAAAATGCAGGTGTCGATGGCGTAATTATACCAGACTTACCGATGTATGAATACGAAGAACTCTACCAAGAAATATTCGAAAAAAATGGCCTTGCCAATATATTCATTGTTACACCGCAGACCTCTGAAGAACGCATCAGAAAAATAGATAACCTTTCCAATAGTTTTATCTACTTGTTATCTTCAAACGCAACGACAGGGAAAACACTTGATGTTGGAGAAAATACCAATGCTTATTTTAAACGCATTCACGATATGCAATTGAAAAATCCGCTAATTGTGGGATTTGGAATCTCCGATAAAGCAACCTTTCAGAAAGCAAGTACCTATACCACAGGTGCGATCATCGGTAGTGCTTTTGTAAAACGATTAAATGAACAGGACTATCTGGAAAAAATCCCGGAGTTTATAAAGTCAATTAAAGACTAAGAATATGGATGGAGTTATGATGAAATAACTCCATTATTTCTACCAGCTACTCCTGTATGCGGCGAACGATATGATTGAACCCTTTGTACAAGAGCACTGCGCCAAGAATCAGAAACATGGCTAGCAGATATAAGCTGATGGGACTAATAAATAATAGACACATAATAATGGTATTTTTGGTTTTTCATTTGTCATGTACAAGTTATAACATTTATCCAAAATATTACAACAAAAAAAAATAAAATTTTTCTACATTTGTGGAAATGAGAAAGATCGCACTGTTTATCGGCTTATTTTTCTATTTGCTCGCAGCAAGTGGTGCCTCATTGCATTTACATTTTTGCCAGGGTCAAGCACAAAGTGTGTCCTTATCCCAAGAACAGCATATAGCTTGCCCCTTATGTTCCAAGCCAGATAAGGAACAGCGAAAACATTGTCATGAAACAGGCAACTGTAAAGATGTTCGGGTAGAAGCCCAAAAGGTTGATCATTTCAACAGGGTTTCTCAGCACCTTGATTTCAATGGCTTGTCTCCGGCGGTAATTACACTCCATTGGATCCTTAATTACTATCATTTTTCGGCAGAAGAGGATGGCTCTTCCGATTTAAAATTAAATGAAAGCTCGTTCACAAAACGATATAACCCACCTGTATTTATTCTGAATCAGAATTTTAGAATTTGATTTCTTTCTTTTTTAATTTTCAATGAAAAGCGATGATTTCATCATCGACTATAGATGCTATGCACGATTTTTTTTAGGCCGTACATGATTAAAAAACTATGAATCAAATTTTAAAGAAAATATATATAACGACCCTGCTCTTATTATTTTCGCTGGCATTTGTGCAAGCGCAAGTGGACAGTACAAGAACCCTCACTGTTGCTGGCAATTGTGCCATGTGTAAAAAGAGAATTGAAACCGCAGCTAAAGTAACCGGTGTGGAGCATGCTGTTTGGAATGCAAGTGATAATTTATTACAGCTCACCTATGATGCGGCAAAGGTTAACCTGGAAACCATCAAAAAGAATATTGCTGAAGCAGGCCACGATGTGGAAAACCTGGTTGCCAGTGAAGAATCTTATTCCAAGCTTCATGAATGTTGTATGTACCCAAGGCTTGTGGATGGAAAAGTTCCAGACAAAAAAGCACTATCCACCACTGAAGGTGACAGTCATAACCACCCACATACAGTTACGGGTGTGGTAGTTGAAGAAAATGAAAAAGGAGATCTAAAACCTATCATTGGTGCCAATGTACATTGGGCCAATCTTCCCACCAAAAATGCGAAAAGCAATGAAAATGGTGTCTTTAAGATAGCACACAAAGAAGGTTTTAACAAGCTGGTTGTCAGTTATGTCGGCATGCAGCCTGACACGATTACCGTCACTGATCTTCACGAGGTCGTCATGATTACTGCCAAAGGAAATGTCCTTATGGAGGTTGAGGTCAAAGGAACACGCCGCTCAAATTACATCGACCGGATGACACCAGCCCGATTGGAAGTCCTTACAGGAAAAGAATTATTTAAAGCAGCTTGTTGTGATTTAAGTGAAAGCTTTGAAACGAACGCTTCAGTTGATGTCGTCAGTGCCGATGCCGTAACAGGCAGTAAACAGATTCAAATGCTAGGTCTTAGTGGCATCTATACACAATTGACCGTTGAGAACCTGCCCGGCCCACGAGGCTTGGCCTCGCCACTTGGATTAAATTCCATTGCAGGTACTTGGATAGAGTCTATCCAGATCGCTAAAGGTGTTGGTTCCGTCGCTAATGGATTCGAAAATATGGCGGGGCAGATCAATGTTGAACTGAAAAAACCACAAAATTCGGAAAGGCTATTTTTTAATGCCTATGCCAACAACATGGGACGGACGGATGTCAATCTTAATCTGTCACAAAAAATAGGACATCACTGGTCTACATCGGTACTTTTGCACGACAATTTTATGTACAATAAGTCCATGAATTTTAGCCACAATGGATTTAGAGATATTCCGGTCGGAAACCTCTTCTCCGGCGTTAACCGATGGTTATATGAAAATGGTAAAGGTCTGATGGTACAATTTGGTGTAAAATATTTAAACGATGACCGTACCGGTGGGCAGGTCGACTTTAACAAAAAAACAGACAAGGGCACCACAAATCGTTATGGACTAGGATTTGATATCGAACGGATTGAAGGTTTTGCAAAAATCGGCTATGTTTTCCCTGAAAATAAGCATCGTAGCATCGGCTTACAGCTTGCAGGGTCCAACTATAATCAAAAAAGTTATTTCGGATTAAATAATTACGATTCCGAACAACAAAATGGTTACGCGAACCTATTGTTTCAGGATATCATCGGCACGGTGGCCCACAAATACCGCGTGGGGGCATCGATCAACTACGATAACTACGATGAGTGGTACCTAAAAGATCAAAATTTCAAACGCAAAGAGGTGGTTTCAGGTGCATTCGCAGAATATACCTACAGTCCATCGGAAAAATTTGATGCAGTGGTAGGCCTCCGTCAGGATTACAACTCGCTGTACGGCTGGTTTACCACACCGCGCCTGAACATACGATATGCTCCGATTGCAGGGACAACAATCCGTGCGAGCTCTGGAAGAGGGCAACGCACAGCAAACATATTCGCCGAAAACACGGCTGTCCTGGCCAGTAGCAGACAATTGCTTATCCGTTCATCGGATACTTACGACAAAGCATACGGTTTACAACCTGAAGTTTCCTGGAACAGTGGCATCTCCATAGATCAGAATATCCGCATATTCGGAAGAGAAGCCTCCGCTTCAATTGAATTTTTCCACAATAGTTTCTCCAATCAGGTCGTGGTGGATTACGAAAACCCAAGAGAAATCAGCTTCTATAACCTAACAGGGAAATCTTTTTCCAATAGTTTACAGACGGAATTTCGTTTTATGCCGGCACCGCATTTTGAGGCGCGGATGGCTTATCGCTTCTTAGACGTACAAACTGACTTTGAAAGTGGAAGAAAAACCAAACCACTTCTGGCAAAGCACCGTGGTTTTGTTAACCTTGCTTACAATCACCATTCAGGATGGAGTTTAGACTATACCCTGAATGTCGTGGGATCGAAACGTATTCCTTCGACCATTGAAAATCCGGTCGAATATCAAATGCCAGCGACGTCAAACACTTATGCAACAATGAATGCTCAAATCAGTAAAGCTTTTGGCAAGGATAAGAACTTTACAGTATACGTTGGTGGTGAAAATCTGTCAAACTATTTCCAAAAAACACCAATCCTAGCTGCAGACCAGCCCTTTGGAAACTATTTTGACACCTCCCTACTCTGGGGGCCACTAACTGGGCGCATGTTTTATACAGGGGTTCGCTATTTTATAAAATAGCAACTTTTACTACAACTAGTTCAAAAGCAATTATTAAAAAGGTGGTCAATGACCACCTTTTTAATGTATCTTTTTCAACTCCTGATACAATCTAGCTGTTGGAAGACCAACAACAGTATTATATTCTCCTTCGACCTTTTCAATTCCAATCAAACCAATCCATTCCTGGATACCATAAGAGCCAGCTTTATCTAAGGGGGAAAAATTAGTCACATAATAGTCTATTTCATCAGGATCCAAGGGATAAAAATAGACTGTCGTTGTTTCCACAAAAGAACGCACCACTCCTCTCCAAAGCATCGCCACTGCAGTCAGCACCACATGTGGCTCTCCAGATAAATTTTCCAAAGTCAGCATAGCTTCCTTTGCACTTTTGGGTTTTCCCAAGATTTCACCTTTACCGGAAACAACAACGGTATCGGCACAGATGACCAAACTATCAGATTTGTCTCCAAATACCTCGACTTTATTGAGGGCAATCTGACGGACAACTTCCTGAGCGGAAAGCTTAGGATCTACATATTCATCGGTTTCCCTGACTTCTACCGTAAACTCAATCCCCATTTCCTTTAATAGCTGTTTTCTACGAGGAGATTGAGATCCTAAGATGACCTTAATATTTTTTAAATTCTTCAACATTTTTATTTTTTGTTTAACCGGCTATTCTTGTTTAAACCTTTAAATACTCCTTATCGTTTCGTCTCCGTACCAATTTCCCTGTACTTTTAAGACCTTCTCAATAAGTTCGCGCACAACACCTTTTCCACCGTTAAAACCGGAAACGTAATGTGAGATTTTCTTGATATCCTCTACAGCATCTGCAGGACAAACAGCAAGCCCTACTGCTCTCATACAGCTAAAATCAGGAATATCATCACCGATATACATCAATTGATTCAGATCCAAATCGTACGCTTGGGCAACAGCTTTCATCGTTGAGAGTTTGTCGACAACTTTGGAATGAATCTCTTTAATACCAAGTCCCTGCAACCGCCGTTCTACTCCCTGTGAAGCCCCACCAGTAATGATAAAGATGGGATAACCTTTCTTGATAGCTAGCTGCATCGCATACCCATCCTTGATGTTAAACGTTCGCAGCTGCTCCCCGCCTTCATTTACCTGCACTGTGCCATCGGTCAACACGCCGTCGACATCCAATACAAATCCTTTGATTAATTTAAACTCTGTCAATACCATCGAAATATATTTTTGTAAAAATAAGGCATTTCAGTTAATAATGCGAGCATCAAGAAATCAGGGCAAATAAACTATTTGTGTCATTTAATTATTCATTTAAGCCAAAATATCATTTATATGTCACAACATAGTTGTATTAGCAACTTATTGCAAAAAATATTTGGAGGGAACTTGGTATTTACTGTATCTTTGTAGAAGATAATTAAAGGTTATCTCGCTATGAAAACACTAACAACATACTTTCAAACAACATATCTTATTGAAAGTTGTGTAAGATTACAAAAACAATCATTTTAGTTTTTCAAGCATAAAAGGAGGCAACTAACATGCGTTTGGGGCCCATTAAAAAGTCTTTTCATAATTTAGGTTTATAATTGGTTAGTAACAAACCCTGGTGCCCATCATCAGGGTTTTGTTTTTATGAAGCGTCGCGGTTCAAGCTCTTAATCTATCTTACAGTAACACATTACCTTGCGCCAGTCCCTACTTTTCATTATTTTAGGAATAGCAAGTTTTTTTGTTATTTTACCTTATCTTTTTTTCTTGGTCATATCAAAAGAATTATCACTAAAATACACGATATTTTTAGCGGTCAAAATTCACTAAACATATTCTCACATGGATCGAAAAAATTATAGAAAGCAAATTACCATAGGAGTGATATTTTCTTTTTCTCTTATTTTTCTTTCTGCTCTCTACTTTTTTATCTCGCTGCACAATATTCTTGATCATGAGCGGGACATTGTTCGCATTGCCGAAGATAGATTTAATATCATCAATGATATTAGGTCTAACATCGACCATGTCAATGACATTAAACTTGATTATTTTACAAAAAAGGATGCTACACTGTTTATTCCCTATCAGCAAGAGCAAAAAGAAACGGATAAACTATTGGCATCGTTACATGTAAGGGATGAACTTTATACTGTTCCAACACAATCCTTAACAATTTTACGCAAAGAGATCACCTTATTCTATAATTTCGAAAAGGATATGGAATATGTCAGATCAAATCAAACTGCTCGATATATTCACGAGCAAAAAGCCGCGATCTTAAACCAAATTGATATCCTGTCCCAAGATTTATTAAGTCAACGAGCTGATCTGCTGGAGAAGTCAAGAAATGACCTTCAACGGGCACAAAATATCGCTTATCTTTTTATAGCCATCGGTTTAAGCGGATTTTTCTACATTCTTGCTAAAATTTTTTCTATTTCAAAAGTCTTAAGAACGACCGTCAAAAGCCAGCAGGAATCTCATGAGCAACTTCAACTCTTACAGCATCAAACCAATAGTGATAATTGGATTTTAAATGCCATTAATCACATCGACGAGCAATTACGAGGAGATTATACCGCTAAGAAAATCGCTGAAATCAGCCTATGTTCCATCGCAGATACAACAAAAGCATTGGGCGGAACAGTCTATATTTTTGACGACAATTATCAGGAATATCAACTCTGTCACAAGATCGGGATTTCATCCACCCAACAAATCAAGAAAATGTTTAAAGAAGCTGATGGACTCCTGGGTGAAGTGGTCAATAGACAATCAGTATTAAAAATCAGAGATGTCGATCACCAATATCTCCTGCTAGAGACATCACTTACAAGCCGTATTGAAACAGAGATCTATATCATTCCTTTTACTTATGAAGATCAATGTGTGGGCATAATGGAAATATGCTGCCCAATCGTTGACGAGAAAACCGAACAATTGCGTTTCAATTTCCTGGATAAGGTAAAAGGTAATATTGCTGTCCTTCTTAAGGTTGCCCAGACCCATGGCAAACTGGCCGACCTGTATGAAGAGCTCCAACAACAGACGGAGGAGCTTGAAGCACAACAAGAGGAACTACGCACCACCAATGAGGAGTTGATCCACAAGACACATCTATTAGAAGCTTCAGAGGAAGAGCTTAGGGTACAACAAGAGGAATTGATTCAGACCAACAATGAATTGGACGAAAAAGCAAGATTACTTTTTGCCCAGAACGAGGACCTTGAAAAAGCACGTTTAGCGATCGCACAAAAAATAGAAGAAGTCGAACTATCCAGCAAGTACAAATCTGAATTTATGGCCAATATGAGTCATGAATTGCGTACTCCTCTCAATAGTATACTCATTCTGGCCAAATTACTGCAAGACAACAAAAAGAAAAATCTCAATAGCGATCAGGTCAAGTACGCTACTGTTATCCACAGTGCGGGATCTGATCTACTCCATTTGATCAATGAATTATTGGATCTGGCAAAAATTGAATCCGGGAAGGTTGAAGTTCACAAGGATTATATCGACACTGCAGCCCTCATCAATTACATCCAGGATTTCTTCAGCGATACCGCAGCATCAAAACACATCCTCTTTAGTACAGAAGTTGACGAATTTTTCCCTAAAGAATTTATCGGCGATGAGCAGCGAATCCAGCAGGTGCTAAAAAACCTATTATCCAATGCTTTTAAATTTACGGGTGAACAGGGGAAGGTTTCCTTAAAAATAAGCCTTCAAGACAAGCAGCTTTATTTTACCGTTCATGATAATGGCATAGGCATCTCACCTGAGAAACAAGAACTTATCTTTGATGCATTTAAACAGGAAGATGGTTCTACAAGTCGTAAATATGGCGGCACAGGGCTTGGCTTGTCCATATGTCGTGAAATAGCCAATTTATTAAAAGGCAAAATTACCTTATCCAGCAAAGTTGGGGAAGGTAGTACTTTTATTTTCAGTTTGCCGCTAGAAGAAAGCTTGGAAAACACGACTGAAGAGTCTGTTTCGGCAGACAAAAACATTTCCACCTTCACGCCGCCTTTAGTGAATTCCACAAATAAAAAAGTGGTCGCGGTGGATCATCAGCATAAAAACAATAAGCTGCTCATTATCGAGGATGATTTTATCTTTGCTGACATTCTTAAGGATTACGCTATTCAGAATGGTTATGAGGTTTTCATTAGCTATGATGGACAGGATGGTTTAATGAAAGCTCAGCATGTAATGCCCGCAGCCATTATATTGGATATTATGCTTCCGAAGATGGATGGATGGGAAGTGCTGCGCAATCTAAAAAAGACTCCTCTTACCAAAGATATCCCTGTCCATATGATGTCTGCTGGCACCTTTCTCCATGATGAACCCATATCGGCTGGTGCCATTGGTTTTATGTCCAAACCCGTCTCCGAAGAATCTTTAGCGGAGACTTTTTTGAAAATTAAGGCTTCAACAGATCATCCACTGAAAAAAATTCTGTTGGTGGAAGACCAGGAGATCCAGAGTGATTTCATCAAACAATCGCTGGAGGAGCAGCATATTCAAATATTTCAGGCTTTCGATGCCAAACAGGCGCTTGACCTTTTAACCAAGGAAAAGGTATTCGATTGCATCATTATGGATCTAAACCTTCCGGACAGGTCAGGGATTGAGTTGCTCAATGAGATAAAATCAAATCATGAATTTAAAGATTTACCGATTATCATAAATACGGCCATGGAACTGAGCCCTGAGCAAACTTCAGACATCTTACACCATAGCCAGGCCATGGTATTGAAATCTGCCAAATCAAATAATCGGCTAATTGATGAAGTCAACTTATTCTTGAATAAAATCCGGAGCAGTAAAAATGAATACAATTCATTTCAGGCCAATGGTTCATCACTATTAGCTGAAAATAATCTGTCAGCCAAGACAGTACTGTTGGCTGACGATGACATGCGTAATATTTTCGCTCTTAGTACCGTCTTTGAGAGCTATGATATGAAGATAGAAATTGCCAATAATGGTCAAGAAGCGCTTGATATCCTGGAACGCAATGCGCATATTGATATTGTGCTGATGGATATTATGATGCCTGTCATGGATGGATATGAAGCGATCGAAAAAATAAGAGCAAACAAAAAATTTACAGGTCTTCCCATCATAGCTGTTACCGCAAAAGCGATGAAGGGTGACCGAGAAAAAACCATTGCTGCAGGAGCAAACGATTATATTAGTAAACCGGTTGATGTAGACAAACTGATATCCCTGATGCGCGTATGGCTGAGCTAACCCGTAAAATAACGATGATTACTTTTGAGGAATTGGAGGAAATTATTACTGTTGTCAAGAATCTCCATGGCTATGATATATCTGGCTATACACGATCATCATTAAAAAGGCGCGTCACCAGAATTATGGAGCTCAACAAGCTCAACTTGTCCGGGCTCAAAGCCAAGCTCATAAACCAGCCCGGGTTCAGTATTTATTTTTTGCAGGAGATTACCGTTAATGTGACTGAGATGTTTAGGGATCCTGAATTCTATAAAGCATTAAAAACAGATGTATTTCCCTATTTAGCCACTTACCCACATATTAAGTTATGGAGTGCAGGCTGTTCCACGGGTGAGGAAGTGTATTCCTTGGCAATTTTACTAAAGGAAGCCGAGATTTACCAGCGGTCTTTTATTTATGGCACTGATATCAATTCAAAAGTATTGGAAAAAGCCAAGCGTGGTATTTATTCATTGATAAAAGTACGGGAATACTCTGAAAACTTTATCAAGACAGACCCTAAAAGCTCATTGTCGGATTATTATACCGCGATGTATAATGCCGCTACGATCAACAACAGCCTCAAAAAGAATATTCTTTTCTCGATGCATAGCCTGGTGTCCGATGGTGTATTCAATGAATTTCAGCTGATCACCTGTCGTAACGTACTCATCTATTTTGATACTGATCTTCAGGACAGGGTGCTGGACCTGTTCTATCATTCACTTTGTCACCTGGGTTTTTTATGCCTGGGATCTAAAGAATCGCTGATCAACTATAAGCATGCAGCGAAATTTAAAATTGTGAACAAAAAACACAATATTTATCAGAAAATTGGTTAGGTACAGCTTAAATACGAAAATGGAAAGGAAGATTCTTTTATTGGCAGGATCGGCAGGGGGATTTAGCGTTATTCTAAACATCCTAAAGTCACTGGAACGTCCAATTCGTATCCCGGTTGTCGTCATTGTTCACCGAAATCCAAAATACGCATCAAGTATCGAAGAGACATTGTCCAAAGTAATGCTACAGAAAATAAAAACTGCTGATGACAAGGAAAACATCGAAAATGGAACAATCTATTTTGCTCCTGCAGGATACCACTTACTCGTGGAACCTGATTATAGTTTTTCATTAGACATTTCTGAACCTGTCCAGTACTCAAGGCCTTCCATTGATGTTACTTTCGAATCTGCGGCTGAAATCTATCAACAAAATTGCACGGCTATTTTATTTTCAGGAGCTAATCAAGATGGGGCCCGGGGGTTGTTGATGATCAAAAAATATAGAGGTAAAACCTTTGTACAAGATCCGCTATCCGCTGAAGTTCCGGTCATGCCCGAAGCTGCCATACAACTGAATGCACATGATAAAATCCTGAGCATTCAGGAAATAAAGGATTATATTATGCAATTAACCTAACATTGTATTAAGATTTGAGATGATGAAGAAGATTAACATATTGATCGTCGATGATAAAATTGAAAATATTATCAGTCTCACAGCATTGCTCGAAGATATCGAACATATCCATATAATGAGTAGTATAGATCCCAATGAAGCATTAAAAATTTGTTGGAAAGAAGAGATTGACTTAGCCTTGGTCGATGTTCAGATGCCCGAAATAAATGGTTTTGAATTTGTTACCCTTTTAAAAGAAAACCCAAAGACAAACCATATCATTCCGATCATGGTAACAGCGATCTCAAAGGAAGATAAATATCTTATTCAAGGCTTAAACAGTGGTGCTGTAGATTACTTATACAAACCACTCAACCCTGAAGCGACTATCGCCAAAGTGAAATCTTTTGTTCAGCAGCTCCTCATTCAACAGGAAATCAAAGACAAAAACGTACAGCTCGAGGAATCGAAGCAGGCTATTCTCAAAGCAAAGGAAGAAGCTGATCTTGCCCGAAAGTCAAAAGAGACATTTCTGGCCAACATGAGCCACGAGATCCGTACCCCCATTAATGGGATCATGGGAATCACCCAAATGTTAAAGAACTCCAAGCTCACAGCCGAACAGGAGAATTGGATCAATAAACTGGACTCCGCTTCACAAAATCTGCTCAACATTATCAATGATATATTAGATCTGTCGAAAGTCGATTCGGGCATGATGAAACTCACCATGGAATCCACCTCCGTATATGACATTATAGACGACCTGAACAATCTGTTTATCGACAAAGCCAGACACAAAGGTCTTGATTTTTCCATCGATGTGGACGAACGTATTACGAGTTATTTTCTAACGGATCCACTGCGCCTGAAACAGATACTCACCAACTTTATTTCCAACAGTTTCAAATTCACATCCGTAGGTTCGGTAGGCTTAAAAATCCAATTGTTATCAGAGAGTGACCAGCATATTTGCCTGCGTTTTCAGGTCGTTGATACGGGTATAGGTATCGCAGAAAATGCCCTGGAAAAGATATTTATTGCCTTTGAACAGGGAGAAGACAGTATTACCAAAAAATTTGGTGGCACTGGATTAGGCTTGGCCATTGTCAAGCGCATTGCCGCTTTGCTCCAGGGAAAAGTATTTGCTGCTAGTGATTACGGCAAAGGAAGTACGTTTTCCTTTGAATGCGCCTTTGATAAAATAGCGGACAAACCTATTGAAAAGGAAGTCCAGGTGCTCTATACCGAATTGCCAAAGTTCGATTCACCTATGGTACTGATTGCCGAAGACAATGAGTTGAACAGTTTTATGCTGTCAAATATTCTAAAAAGCTGGAATTGTGATATCACTCTTGCCACCAATGGTCATCTCGCTTTAGAGGAGATCAATAGAAAAAAGATCGACTTGGTATTTATGGATGCCCATATGCCACTGATGAGTGGTTTTGAAGCGATCAAGGAAATCCGTCAACATCCAGATCCCATGATTGCCAACATGCCCATCATATCCATTTCGGCTTCGGTATTAAAAGCTGAACAACAGGAAGCATTGGACGCCGGAGCAAATGAAGTTGTGGGGAAACCTTTTGATCCTATCAAATTATACAAAACAATTGGTAGTTTATTGTCAAAATTGAAATGATACTTTCTATTTCGCAATGAAATCCTTAATTTTAAAGAATTAACAAAACGTAATAATGAAAAAACTTTTTATGATACCAGCAGTTGCAGTTGCCTTATCAATTGCATCTTGTGGCGGAAACAGTGAGAAGTCTGGCCAGTCAGCTAGTACAGAATCAGCAAGTTCAACTGAAGAACAAGCGACAGAAACAGTCCCTGGAATAGAAAATGTAGCTATTTCCAACAGCTTATCTTTAGAAGGTAATGATCAAATGAAATTTGACAAAGATCTATTCCGTGTTAAAGCTGGTGAACCAGTGGAATTATCTTTCAAAAATGCAGGTACCATGCCGAAAGAGTCAATGGGGCACAATGTTGTGATCCTAAAGCCGGGTGTGGACCTTCCTACTTTTGGTGCTGAGGCAGCAGGTGCAGCAGCGGATGAATATATCCCAAAATCAGCGCTGTCTTCAATCATTTCCCATACAAAATTATTAGGTCCCGGAGAAACAGATAAAATCACTTTCACACTTGAAAAAGGAGTTTATCCGTTCATCTGTAGCTTTCCTGGCCACTACGGTGTGATGCAAGGCAAAATTGTTGCAGAGTAATCGAACATAAAAAGGGTATTCAAAAAATGAATATCCTTTTTTATTTCCCCTTCTCTTTCGTCTATCCAATCGGATAACGAAGACTTTTATCAAAAAAATGTAAAGTAAGCCTCTTCGGCCACAAATCGTAAGTTTTGATTTCCTATCCCATTAATAATCATTAAATTTGTGGTACAAAAAATTAAAACGTAATCAATGCAATACGACGTAATTGTAATCGGAAGTGGTCCAGGCGGATATGTAGGAGCTATCCGTTGTGCCCAATTAGGATTAAAAACAGCTGTTATTGAAAAATATAGCACATTTGGTGGTACTTGTCTTAACGTTGGATGTATTCCTTCAAAAGCACTTTTAGATTCATCGGAGCATTATCATAATGCAGCCCATAATTTTGATGCATTTGGTATCAATTTAAAAGACTTAAAAGTAGACATGGCAAAGATGATTGCCCGTAAGGATGATGTCATTGCCCAAAATACTGCCGGTATTACTTTCTTGTTCAAGAAAAATAAAATTGACAGTTTCCAAGGTGTGGGTTCATTTGTGGACAAAAACACGATCAAAATAACAAAAGAGGACGGTTCTACAGAGCAAATCACAGCAAAAAATATCATTATTGCCACAGGTTCAAAACCAACCGCTTTACCTTTCTTGCCCATTGACAAAAAGAGAATCATTACTTCTACTGAAGCCCTTAATTTAAAAGAGATTCCCAAACATCTGATTGTCATTGGCGGTGGTGTTATTGGTTTGGAATTAGGTTCGGTATATGCTCGCCTGGGTTCAAAAGTTTCTGTCGTTGAATTTGCTAAATCTATCATCGGAACCATGGATGGGGGTTTAGGTAAAGAATTACAACGTGTTTTGAAAAAATCACTGGGCATGGAGTTCTACTTGGGCCATAAAGTAACAGGTGCTGCTGCCAAAGGCAAAACAGTTAAAGTAACAGCTGAAGATCCGAAAGGACAGGAAATCACTTTGGATGGAGATTACTGTATTGTAGCCGTTGGGCGTACTGCTTATTCTGAAGGTTTGGGCTTAGAAAACATAGGCATCACCCTGGAAGAAAGAGGCAAGAAAATTCCTGTTAATGCGCACCTAGAAACCCCTGTACAAGGTGTATTTGCTATTGGTGACGTTGTCGCTGGTGCGATGCTAGCACACAAAGCCGAAGACGAAGGAGTATATGTCGCTGAATATATCGCCGGACAAAAACCACATATTGATTACAATTTGATCCCCGGTGTTGTGTACACATGGCCTGAAGTTGCTTCAGTTGGAAAAACGGAAGAACAACTTAAGGAAGCAGGTGTGAAATATAAAGCTGGATCATTCTCTTTTAAGGCTTCTGGCCGCGCCAAAGCATCAGGTGACACAGATGGTTTCGTCAAAGTATTGGCTGATGCCACCACAGATGAAGTATTAGGTGTTCACATGATTGGTCCACGTGCAGCTGACATGATCGGTGAAGCAACTGTTGCCATGGAATACCGTGCTTCTGCTGAAGATATCGCACGTATCTGCCATGCACACCCGACCTATACAGAGGCGATCAAAGAAGCTGCCCTAGCAGCAACCGCAAATAGAGCAATACACGCTTAGTCGGTCAATATTATAAACAAAGGGGAACAATAAGCTTTTCCCCTTTGTCATCAATCAATACCTATACACCATGAATTTTTATACAAGAAAATGGGTCAAACCTGAAGACCTTAACCCCAATGGGACATTATTTGGAGGAACATTATTGCGTTGGATCGACGAAGAAGCTGTGATCTACGCCATTGTCCAATTGGGAAATCCAAAAGTAGTCACCAAATTTATCTCGGAAATAAATTTCGTAAGTTCAGCGAAGCAAGGTGATATCTTGGAATTAGGGATTGAGGCTATCCATTTTGGAACAACATCCTTGACCATGCGCTGTGAAGTCAGGAATAAAATTTCAAGAAAAACCATCCTTTCCATTGAAAAGTTAGTTTTTGTGAACCTGGGCGAAGATGGAAATCCCATTCCACATGGAAAAGATAGCATTACTTATGCGTATACAGGCATTGAAAAAACAGGGCGGGATAATTAACTATCACGCCCCGTTTTTTTAGGATATATCTAAATATTCAATATTAAGACTTTTGTCTTTTTCCTTCGATCTCTTTTTTAAGATCCAATTCTACCCAAAATCCAAATACAGGGACTAAAGAAACCAAAAAGTACTTTATCGCCCGGAGGATAGGCCATTTATATTCCACTGTACACATGATCAGCATGACAACGAAAATCACGACAAAAAAGCCATGAATGGATCCGGCAATTTTTACCGCCTCAGGTATTCCCGCAAAATATTTCAGGGGCATGGCAATGAAAAATAAGCAAATCGTGGAAATCGCTTCCCACAGGGCAATCTGTCTAAATATTCTTAACATAATGATAAACTGTGTATTGTGAACTTCAAAAATAAGACTCTCATGACTGTTTATGCATTATTTTTACCCCTTTTACCAAGACGTGACATTCAGGTATCAAGAATGACATCGTTTTATTAAAAACCGCCAATTTTACAATAAATAGTTCAGATTCATCAGAAAAATTACGTACTTTTGAATGAATATAAGGTTCACATACCTTGGTATTTGAAGCTATAACACTCAACTACAGAATATTTATTTATATGAATTACGACATCATTGTAATCGGTAGTGGTCCAGGCGGGTATGTTGCTGCCATTAGAGCCGCTCAGTTAGGGTTCAAAACAGCGATTATTGAACGCGAATCATTAGGCGGAATCTGTCTAAACTGGGGCTGTATCCCTACAAAAGCATTATTAAAAAGTGCTCAGGTATTTGAATATTTAAACCATGCCGCAGATTACGGCATCAATGTTCAAGGTGGTGAGGCTGATTTCGAAGCAATCGTCAAAAGAAGTCGTGGCGTTGCTGAAGGCATGAGTAAAGGTATTCAGTTCTTGATGAAAAAGAATAAAATCGATGTCATCAATGGAACTGCTAAAATTAAAAAAGGTGGTAAAATCGATGTAAAAGGTGCAGATGGTTCTACCAAAGAATATTCGGCAAAACATACCATCTTGGCGACAGGTGCACGTTCTCGTGAATTGCCCAACTTACCTCAAGACGGTAAAAAGATCATTGGTTATCGCCAAGCAATGACACTCCCAAAACAACCAAAATCTTTGGTGGTAGTAGGTTCAGGTGCTATCGGTGTAGAATTCGCTTATTTCTACAATGCAATCGGTACCAAAGTTACCATCGTCGAATTTATGGATAGAATCGTTCCTGTTGAAGATGAAGAAATTTCAAAACAATTAGAAAAAAGCTTAAAGAAACAAGGCATCAATATTCTGACTAAATCTGAAGTGCAATCTGTGGATACTTCAGGTGAGTTGAGCAAAGTTTCCATCAAAACTGAAAAAGGTACAGAAGTGATCGAAGCTGAAGTTGTCCTTTCTGCGGTTGGTATTGCTCCGAACATTGAAAATATAGGCTTAGAAGAAGTCGGTGTAAAAACCGACCGTGGACGTGTTGTTGTCGACGATTTCTACAAAACCAATATTGAAGGCGTATACGCTATTGGAGATATTGTGAAAGGTCAAGCCTTAGCGCACGTCGCTTCTGCCGAAGGTATTACTTGTGTTGAAAAAATCAAAGGCCTTCATGTTGAACCTATTGACTATAACAACATCCCGGGCTGTACCTATTGCTCTCCTGAAATTGCTTCCGTAGGATATACAGAAAAAGCTGCAAAAGAGGCAGGTTATGAAATCAAAGTTGGGAAATTCCCGTTCTCTGCTTCTGGAAAAGCTTCTGCTGCCGGAGCAAAAGATGGTTTTGTTAAAGTTATCTTTGATGCTAAATACGGTGAGTTTTTAGGAGCCCACCTGATTGGTGCAAATGTAACTGAAATGATCGCGGAAGTGGTTGTAGCCCGTAAATTGGAAACGACAGGACATGAGATGATCAAAACCATTCATCCTCACCCAACCATGAGTGAAGCCATTATGGAAGCATGTGCTGATGCTTATGGTGAAGTTATTCACTTATAAGATCGTTAAAATATCACATAATAAAAAAAGGCTAATCCTGGGATTAGCCTTTTTTTATGTTCATACGATAGGGCTACATTACATAACCAACCTTGATTTGAAGATGATCTGCTGATCTTTGGCTTCTGAATCTTGGATACGTTCAAATAAAATTTCTGCGGCTTTACGGGCCTGCATGCCTGGGAACTGTTCAATTCGTCCCATGGGTGGATTTTCCATATATTGCCAGAGCGGATAATTGGCGTAACTGATAAAAAAGATATCCTGATTCAGAACCAGCCCCTTTTGTCGGGCAGCTTTCATCAAGTCCAATGTGACAAAATCGTTGAAAGAAATAATCGCTGAAGGACGTTCAGACATTGAAAAAATACTTTCCATGGCACGTTCATTTCCTTCGGTACTCAAATCTGTTTCGATGATATTCTTTTCAAGGATGTCCATCCCATTTCTCTTCATCGCAGAGAGATAAGCGACTTTTCGATCTTCACTTGCCGGTAAGGTCTTTGGTCCATTCACTAAAGCAATTACTTTATGTCCTCTTGCCACGAAAGCATCGACAGCTTCATTCATCCCTGTAGAAAGATCACTCTGTACCTTGTTGATATGGGGTAAACTGGGAACGCAATCGAAAAAGACAACAGGAATGCCGGATGTCTCCAGTTTCTCAATAAACTCCAAATTGGTCGTTTTCTTCCCTATCGACATCAAAATTCCATCCACTCGATGGTTTTTAAATGTTTTTAGGATTTGCTCTTCTCGATCTGGATCGTCCAATGATTGTCCCATCAAAACCGTATACCGATGTTCTGAAGCAATATTTTCTATTTCGCTGATCGCAAAAGAAAAAAACGGTTCAGATAGGCTCGGTAAGATAACAGCTATCGTAAATGTTTTACGTTGCTTAAAGAATATGGCTGTCTGATTCGGCTCATAATTTAGCTCTTCAGCCATTTTTTTTACACGCATCGTAGTTACTAATCCAATACTTGGATGATCATTTAATGCTCTAGACACCGTGGAAGGACTGATCTTCAGCTTCTTGGCAATTTCCTTAATCGTGGCAGGCTTGTTCACTTTATTCATAAATCCAAGGGCTTTCGTATAAAAATAGGGCTTTTATATCCCTAATCATAATTTTTTTCAACAATATTGATTGCATGACCAATTTGCTGGTAGACACTACAAAGATACTCACTGTAAGCTTAGTCCACAAATTGAATTGCAGCTGTCGTTACGTCAAATTCATTGGCGAGAAATTCAAGCGGGTCAATCTTCCTGAAAACAAGTTCATCCTCAAAATAAATCTTGATCAGATCACTAAACTCGGCCCATTCCACAAACTTAACTTTGTTCAGCTGCTCTAAGGGATTTCCCTTTGTCAAAATACAGATACACTTGCCTTCGGACCTCAACTGCGTGAATAATGTAACAATATGATCAAACAGATGCAACCTTAGCGGCAGCACTGCGTTCACATGAAGCCGCTCAAAATTTTCCTTATATTTCATGTCAAATCCGAACGTTTCCTGTGCATGCTCAAATAACAATTCCTCCCCCCGATTTTCCAAATGGTTTTTCATGAAATTCACCAGATCCCCCTGTGGAGGAAAGGTCTCCGTAAATTCAATAAAATTTGCAAAAAGATAATAAACCTGGAGTAAGTAATCTTTTTTAGGGAAAATAACATCATCCAATTCAAAGACATACACCTTTTTTTCTTCTGGAAACATCATCACAACGAAATATTATATTAAAAGCTATCCCCTATTTTAGCGGATGCTCATGATCAATTAGCTTAGAAAAGCTACGTTATTTGGCAACACAGATTAAGGCGAGCTCCTCACCCGAATCAGATGCGGACAGAAGCCCGTCCAGCGTAGAACCAAAGGTCCGGCCATCCAATAAGTTTTCACCTTTCGAAAGTAAAGTATAAGAAAGGTCGGCCGGTGGATTTTCGATTATAGGCAGTGTATCAAGAATATCCTTATCTGGCACAAGGACTGAGATCTGGTATTCTTCAAATAGTACTTTAGCTTCCGCCAAGGGGCTCAGCTCAAACCCTCCCAAAGGCAATACATAATCTACCTGCCGGTCAAGACTGAGTTTGAGAATTTCATGTGCATAAGTCGGGAGGAGTCCTTTTGGAATTTTCACATAATTCGCTGATTTTAAAAGTAAATCAGGAATTTCCTCCGAACTCGCATATAAAACTTCAAAATGATCCGAAAGTTTCTTAGCGATGCGCATCGCTAAGGGCCGCGTTCCGAATGTGATCAATATTTTTTTCATTAAACTAAATTATTTAGGGAAGCCATGCTACAGTTCAACAAGCATCATAATGAATGTATTTCATGGCATTTGCTTATGATGCGATTCAGCGCTGAAAGCATTTTTCCAAAGATATACAGTCTTAGGCATTTTATCCTTCCGGCCAAAGCAGCGAAAGGAATCAGACGACCAGTCCATCACGCATATGGATCGTCCGGTCTGATATCCGTGCCAATTCTTCATTATGGGTGACAATGACAAATGTTTGCTGAAATTTATTTCTAAGATCAAAAAACAATTGATGCAGGGCTGCGGCATTTTCCGAATCCAAATTACCTGACGGTTCATCGGCCAAAATAATGGAAGGATCGTTCATCAGCGCCCGGGCCACAGAAACACGTTGTTGTTCGCCACCTGACATCTCAGCGGGTTTATGATCCATGCGATGCGATACGCCTAACAGGTCGAGCAGTTCTTTGGCTTTGGCTTCAGCTTCAGTGCGCCCTTGTCCCTGAATGAATGCTGGAATACATACATTCTCCAATGCGGTAAATTCAGGCAACAAATGATGAAACTGAAAAACAAAACCGATATGCTCGTTTCGAAAAGCACTTAATTTTTTGGCACTCAGCTTATGGATATCCACACCGTCAATCAATATAGATCCCTGATCGGGCTTGTCCAATGTTCCGATAATATGTAAAAGTGTACTTTTACCTGCTCCCGAAGCCCCAACTATACTGACAATTTCCCCTTTTTCCACAGTAATATCAACCCCCTTTAAAATGGGTAATGCCCCATAGGCTTTGTGAATTCCTTTGGCTTGTAACATCATAAGGCAAAGATAAATAATTTTACGATATCACAGCTTTTGAATAAATAACCTGTTATTTCTCGATTTCAGCCATTTTATTTTTCACAAATGTCAAAAAATAGATAAAAGAGCAACATAACCCTTGTCTTATCCCCCAAAAAATTATATTTTTACGCCAAATATTTTTGCAAATGAACATTCACGAATATCAAGGAAAACAAATACTAAAGAGCTTTGGTGTGCGCGTACAGGAAGGTATCGTAGCAGATACTCCAGAGCAAGCTGTGGAAGCGGCTAAAAAAATGAAAGAAGACTTCAATTCTGACTGGGTTGTTGTCAAAGCTCAAATTCACGCTGGTGGCCGTGGTAAAGGTGGTGGTGTCAAGTTAGCTAAGAACTTAGATGAAGTCAAACAAAGAGCAACTGACATCATTGGTATGCAATTAGTAACGCCTCAAACTGGACCTGAAGGTAAAAAAGTAAACAAAGTTTTGATTGCACAAGACGTTTACTATCCAGGCGAAAGCGAAACAAAAGAATTCTACATGTCCGTATTATTGGACCGTGCTAAAGGACGTAACATTGTTATGTACTCTACAGAAGGTGGTATGGATATCGAGGAAGTTGCAGAAAAAACACCGCACTTGATTTTCAAAGAAGAAATCGATCCAAAAGTGGGTTTACAAGGATTCCAAGCACGTAAAATTGCGTTCAACCTTGGTCTTTCTGGAGCTGCACATAAGGAGATGGTAAAATTCGTTGCTGCACTTTACAAAGCATACGATTCTACAGACTCTTCGATGTTTGAGATCAATCCGGTATTAAAAACTTCTGACGACAAGATCTTGGCTGTTGATGCAAAAGTAAATCTTGACGAGAATGCTTTATACCGTCATGCTGACTACGCAGCTATGCGTGATGTAACAGAAGAAGATCCAACTGAAGTTGAAGCTGGTGAATCAAATCTTAACTATGTAAAATTAGATGGTAACGTAGGTTGTATGGTAAACGGTGCCGGTTTAGCAATGGCGACCATGGATATCATCAAAATAGCTGGTGGTGAACCTGCTAACTTCCTGGATGTGGGTGGTACAGCAAATGCTGAAACTGTAAAAGCTGGCTTCAATATCATCTTGAAAGATCCTAACGTAAAAGCAATCTTAATCAATATCTTCGGGGGTATCGTTCGTTGTGACCGTGTTGCTCAAGGTGTGATTGATGCTTACAGCGAAATCGGTAATATTCCTGTGCCTATCATCGTTCGTCTTCAAGGTACCAATGCCGAGGAAGCAAAAAAATTGATCGATGAGTCTGGTTTACAAGTTTATTCTGCAATCTTATTAAAAGAAGCTGCTGAATTAGTAACTAAAGTATTGAAAGGATAATTCCATTCTTTCAGTCACCATAAAGTTTAAACGCGGATCGACTTAGTCAATCCGCGTTTTTTTTGATCCTACATTTATTTCCCTTGCTGTGTGCTACAAATCATCAGCTATTTATCTCCGTTTGGGGACAAGCGGGCCCCCGCTACCCTACACGATCCTAAGCTGTTCATGGTAGATCATACTAAGCAGCCTGGGACTCACCACCACCTGAGGACTTTTGATTGCAGGGCAGGATCTGGGCCCCTGGTCCTCCGGCAGATCCTCATTTCAATGAATTAAATCAACATTTATACCCAATAAACCAACAGAATAGCTTATTTTTGTATTGCTTTTTTATCAAAGCATCTTTTACAAGTCATTCTCCAAAAAGTAAGATGGAACACACAAGAATAAAAGAATTATTGAATGCCACAGAATTTGGCAAAGAGGTCGTTGTTAAAGGTTGGGTAAGAACTTTCCGTAACAATCAATTTATAGCAATCAATGACGGTTCGTCAATCAATAATATTCAAGCAGTAGTAGATTTTGAAAATACACCTGAAGATGTCCTAAAACGGATCACTACCGGAGCGGCAGTTCGTGTAAAAGGTCAATTAATAGCATCATTGGGTAAGGGACAAAAAGTCGAAGTGAAGGCTTCAGAAGTCAGTATTATCGGAGATTCAGATCCAGAAAAATATCCTTTGCAGCCTAAGAAACATAGCTTAGAATTTCTGCGCGAAATAGCCCATTTGCGTTTCCGTACAGGTACTTTCAATGCCGTATTTAAAGTACGTAATGCACTGGCTTTTGCTGTACATAAATTTTTTCAGGAAAACGACTTTGTCTATATGCATACGCCGATCATCACGGGTTCAGATGCTGAAGGTGCAGGTGAAATGTTTCAGGTGACGACCTTGGATCTAAACAATCCACCACGTAAAGAAAATGGCGACATCGATTTTAAAGAAGATTTCTTTGGCAAATCCACCAACCTGACTGTATCTGGTCAACTGGAAGGGGAACTAGGAGCCATGGCATTTGGAAATATCTATACTTTTGGCCCGACATTTAGAGCTGAAAACTCCAATACGACCCGTCATTTGGCCGAATTCTGGATGATTGAACCAGAAATGGCTTTCTATGAATTGGAGGATAATATGGACTTGGCTGAAGCCTTGTTGAAGTACGTGATCAAATATGCCCTGGAAGCTTGTCCTGAGGAAATTGAATTTTTAAAAAACCGTTTACTGGAAGAAGAGAAATCAAAACCAGCAGCAGAGCGTTCTGAATTAAACTTAATAGAGAAGTTAAACTTTGTCCTGGAAAACAATTTTGAGCGGGTCACCTATACAGATGCAATTGAAATATTAAAACGCAGCAAGCCAAACCAAAAGAAACAATTCAAGTATCTGATCGATGATTGGGGAGCTGACCTTCAATCGGAACACGAGCGTTACTTAGTGGAAAAGCACTTCAAAAAACCGGTTATATTAACGGATTATCCAAGAGAGATCAAATCTTTCTACATGAAACAGAATGCCCCTGATGCACAAGGACGTAATACAGTGCGTGCAATGGATATTCTTTTCCCAGGTATCGGTGAAATGGTTGGCGGCTCACAGCGAGAGGAAAATCTCGATCGCTTATTGGACCGTATGGCAGAAGTAGGTATCCCAGCAGAAGAAATGGAGTGGTTTTTGGATACTCGCCGCTTTGGGTCGGTACCACACTCAGGCTTTGGTGTAGGATTTGAACGATTGGTATTGTTTACGACAGGAATGACGAATATCCGCGATGTAATCCCATTCCCACGTACACCAAAAAATGCAGAATTTTAATATCCTGAATTTTAAGATAAAGAACAACAGCCAAAACAAAATATTTTGGCTGTTGTTCTTTTAGATATATAAGTAGCGGAAATAGGTTGGACCTGTGGCCTAATGGATAGTCAACCATAGGAACAATTCCTGCTGAGGATTGAAAACTAAATCACATCTCTTGAACCGAACTTATGCACATATATTAAATAGGAAGTACAAAACTGTTCATCATCTTACTCAATACTGAAAAATGCTTATCAAAATATATAACGACAATCCTAATCCAAAAGCAATAGCGCAAGCTGTCGACATTCTTCGACGCGGTGGGGTTATTATCTACCCTACCGACACCGTATACGGTATAGGATGTGATATCACACAACAAAAAGCGATTGAACGTGTGTGTGAAATCAGAGGCTTAAAACCTGAAAAGGCAAACCTCTCTTTTATCTGTTATGACCTGACAGATATTTCGCAATACACCAAATCTTTTGACACTGCTGTATTCCGGGTATTAAAGAAAGCGCTGCCAGGGCCTTTTACATTTATCTTCAATGCAACCACAAAAGTACCAAAACTACTGAGCTCCAAAAAGAAAACAGTGGGTATTCGTGTTCCCGACAATAATATTGTTCGGGAGGTCGTAAAACAACTAGGAAACCCTATTGTGACAACTTCTATCCATGATGAAGATGAAATCATTGAGTACTCCACGGATCCCGAATTGATCTACGAAAAATATCAGGATCTTGTGGATGCGGTTATCGATGGTGGCTATGGCGATAATGTTGCTTCAACCGTGGTTGATCTTACCGAAGGAACGTTCGAAGTTATCCGTGAAGGAAAAGGTGATCTAGAACAATACCTATAGCCTACTGAAATCTAAATGCACAAATTATTGCGTGCCGCAGCTATTTTCTGGGCTGACCATGTTAATAATTTGTGTATAAGTTCACCATCCCTTGGGTTTACCAGCAACTTACTCACAAAAAATAGCACTTATACACATTGGCAATGTGGATAAGTACCCTTATTTTCAAAAAACCGATTACTGGGCTGTGTATAAAAACACACTTATCAACATATAGATGTGGATAACGTACTTGACAATATTCAAAAACCCAAAGGGAATTGTGCAAAACTCCAGTGTTATCAACATATAAATGTGAACAACTTAAACGTAGTACTTTCCAACCTACAGTTTATGTTGATAACTGTTCACATATTAACATATATATGTGGAAACTCAAGCAACCATTTCAACACGTTGCTTGATAGCCATATTAAAAAGTTCAAATCCTTTTTTAGTTTCTAATAGTAACTGACCAAAGAAAGGAATGAGCAGGCCCGAAAAAATTTCTCCCTGAATCAACCTTACCTGATCCGCCCCTGCTTGCTCCAATCTGAAATAATGCTCGCCATCAAAAATTCCCGGAAGAATCAGATTCCCTTTCCAGCGCAGCTCACGATCAGCATCAATGCATAAAAAGCGTGGATTCATTGTTATTTTAAAACCATTCGGTTGTTCCAGCCTAACTTTGCACCGTTTACCTACCGCCGGTTTTCCATCAAAAGCTTTTATTGTCGGGCTCCATAATGGATAAGCGCTGAAATCCACCAATACGTTCCAAACCTGTTCCAGGGATGCATCTAGCGTAATCATTGTTTCGATCTTCTTCATTGACAAAAAATTATTTAAGATAATACATTTTTCCAAAGGCAAAATATGATGTTTGCTAATCTATGCATGTTTAATAACATGAAATAAACTATACCTCATAAGAGGTAGTTTCAGCGTGGAGATCATAATAAACATGTCCATATGCAAGCAGATATTTTGACTCAGCCTCTATGTAAAGAGGATGGTGTAAATTCCCCTTTCTTAAATTCAACCTGCTCAAAACTTACAGATAATTTAGCACTAACGCTTTCGGGCAATGGGAATAGGTTTTAAAATAACTGGTTAAACATAGGCTTAGAAAAATTCTATAAGATCACAACTTCTTCAATAATGACATGACCCACATATTCATTCACTCTTCCTAAGATCTGCTTACGCATCAGGGCAAGCTCATTTTTGATAACTGCGGATTCTACCCGCACAAAAAGTTTTTTATCACGTACATATAATTGCTGGGTACGATTGGCAATTGCTTTACCGATCAGCTGGGGCCAAACAGAAGCTATTGAAGTCTCATCAAATTTACGGCGAAGCTTATATGCTTCTAAAAGACGTTCTACTCCTTGTTTAATAGTCATATCATCACTTGACCGAATAAATTCCAGACCTTTTTTGGGTTGTTTCTTATACATTCACATGTCCTCCTTCGATCTCAAAGATACGCACAGGACGGTTGATTTCGTCAAAGATTCGTTGAATTCTTTTTGAGTCCGTATCAGTCAAAAAAATCTGCCCAAAATCATCCGCAGAGACCATCTGCATTAATTTATGCGTCCGGCGGTCATCCAACTTATCAAAAATATCATCCAGCAACAACAAAGGCTTAAAACCTTTTTTCTGCTGTAAATAGGAATATTGAGCTAATTTTAAAGCAATTAAAAATGATTTTTGTTGCCCCTGAGAACCAAACTTCTTCAAAGGCATACCACCATGGATGGTAAAAATCAGATCGTCTTTATGAATGCCTTGGCTCGTACGTTCCAGGATACGGTCACGCTCCAGATTTTTCTCAAGAATATTCAGAAAGGAGTCTACCATCAATGGTGATTCGTACTGGAGCTGGACGGCCTCAGCATCTTCCGTCAAAAATTGATAGTGCCGTTCAAATTCTGGCTGAAATTCCTCCATAAACGTACTTCTTTTCTGAAAGATCGTATTTCCTACTTCTTCCAATTGAAAATTAAGAATTTCGATTAAACCGAGATCCAATACGCTTGTCTGTCTGGCCTGCTTAAGTAAGCTGTTCCTTTGGTTCAGGAACTTGTTGTAAATGATTAAGGTATCTAAATACTTATTGTCCGTCTGCGAAATTACATTGTCCACAAACTTCCTTCTTTCCTCACTACCATCCGTAACAATGATACTGTCATTAGGTGATATCATGACCAGTGGGAATAAACCGATGTGGTCAGCCAATCGGGGATAATCCTTTTTATTTTTTTTGAACTGCTTTTTTTGGTTTTTTTTTAGGCTACAGGAGATCACATCACTGTTTGACTCTTTATCAAATTCACCCTGGACCATGAACCAGTCATTACCTGATTTGATATGCTGTGAATCAATAGGATTAAAATAGCTCTTACACAATGACAAATAGTGAATGGCATCCAAAAGATTAGTTTTGCCAACCCCATTGTGCCCCGTAAAAGCGTTTACTTCAGGAAGAAATTCTAAGGATGATTCCGTGTAGTTTTTGAAATTTAGAACAGAAAGTTGCTTAAGCCACATAGCACAAAGATACGCTATTTGGGATGCTAAAAAATTATTTTATTTCCTCAAAATCGACAAATTCACCTGCTGTTTCCGTGCCCTTACGTTCCGGTGCATCTTTAGGTGGAACATAATCAACTTTGATTTTGCCTTCAGGTTGAGATCTTTTACTTTCTTGCTGTCCCTGTCCGGTAAACTCATAATAAAAAGTCCCCCCTTGCCCACTATATGCTCCACCTTGTTGTTGCGCTTTTTTCATCAGCTTCTCAGCAGCCTTACGCATTGCAAATGGTAAAAATAATCGAAATAAGAATCTTACTACAAAGTAAACAGCAAATGTAATAAGTATAAATTTTAAAAATGCCATAATGAATTCGTTGCTATTTTCTCAAATTTAACCAATAACTCGATAAAATGTTGTCTTTAAATTGTCAGATAAGAAATTATTAACAATTTTTAAGACTTTCCCAATTTTCCTCTGGCTTCCATAATCACCCGAAACAGTTCCTCCTGACGTTGTGTTCCCAGGACATAAGTCAAGCCATCTTTATCGGTTAAGTATACTGCGTTTTTGCCCCCAGCAAAGAATTTTATTTTCCCTTTGCTGTGAAGGTTATAGACCGGGTTATTAAAAAAGAATGTACTATAAGGTGCTATTTCAACCTGCGTAATGGATGCTAAATCTATTTTTACAACCCGGGTTGACCATAGTCCACTGATCAGGATATGATCTTGCAATACCTCCGTTCGAAATAACACCATATACATCATGATAATGGATGTGATGATGATACCAACGCCCACAATAAAGAACAGCTGGCTCGAGATTAAATGATCCAAATTCAGATAAAATGCCGTAAAACAGAACAGGACAAGCACCAAACGGACGCTTATCCAAACACGGTCACGTCCCAGGTATTGATTTTCCGAATAAAGTACACCTTCTTTCATTTATTTTAATATTGAGATTTTAGCATGGAGACTGGGCCTTACAAGCTTTCAGTTTACTTTTCAAATATGATTTTATAACTTGATTGCATATCCACTATCTTTATAGCCTCTTGTCAATTAATGTCCCCCTATTGGAGGCTACTTTTGATTACTTAATCAGTTTTGCAAACTAAAGTAAGGACTTTTTTTGTATTGGCGGTAATCTTATAACGATTGTCCATACGATAATTGGCCACCCACAAAATATCGCCATTTCCGTTGACAACAATTGGAATATTTTCCTTCTCAAATAAACTGATCTTTTTATTAATAAAAAAGTCACTCAACTTTTTCCTTCCTTCCATACCTAAAGGATAAAAGCTATCCCCGATCTTCCAGGAGCGTATGGTCAATGGAAACACGAGTAGGTCATAATCAAATTTTGCTGTTGCATTATTACGGACAATCGAGACATCTGTGGATATTGCAGCATGGAAACAATACTGCTTCCATTCAACTGTAGATGTTTCTGAAGTCACCAGGGCTTCGTCGGAAGAAATAAACTCTTTTTCCCGAATAAAAAGCTCATTTCTATCCAAAAGCATATGATAACAATCCGATTGAAAGATACGTCCCGATTCTTTTGTCCAGGACTGTTGTAAATCACTTAGCACAGCTTTGGAAAAATTAAACGCGGCAAACAGCTCATACAACAGCGGCAGATTATCCAGATATTCTTCCAGGTCTTCTTTGCGAACGAGCCATCCTTCATCCATGGGCAAAAAGAGCTTCTTCCGAATCGGTTCAATAAATTGCTGCAATAGCTGGTACGATTCTTTAAAATGTGTGATATTCTGCTCGAATATTTGCTCAAAATCTGGCTGTAGTTTTTTAAAATGTGGAATGATATCAATCCTTATTTTATTTCGGGCATACTTGGTGGAAAAATTAGACTGGTCATCCCGATACGTGATGGCGTATTCTTTAACATAGTATTCGATTTCGCTGGCTTTTAAAAATAAAAGCGGGCGAATGATGCGGTCACGCACAGGAAGGATGCCCTGAAGGCCCTGAAGACCAGTTCCACGTGAAAGGTTAAGTAATACTGTTTCAATATGATCGTTAAGATGTTGAGCGACAGCAATCCGGTCAAAATGCAATTCATCTCGCAGTTGCTCGAACCATGTGTAACGAAGCTCACGGGCAGCCATCTGAATGGAGATCTGTCTTTCCCTGGCATAGCTTATCGTGTCGAAGTGATTCACAAATATTGGAATCCCATTTTCTGCTGCAAACCGCCGGACTAAAGCTTCATCAAGTTCGGAATCTTCGCCCCGCAATTGAAAATTACAGTGTGCGATTGCAATTGTGAAACCTGCCTTTGCAAATAAATGTGCCATCAGCATCGAATCCTTCCCGCCACTTACTGTAAGCAATATTTTCTCTTGAGGCATCATTAAATGCTCCTTTTCAATATAACCCAATAATCTTTCCAGCACATTCATACAACAAAGTTACGGTATATTTTGTCTGAATGATAAATTCAGATCTTAAAATTTGTGAAATCCAATAAAGTAGCAATTAAAATCCATATTTTTGCTGCTGTGAAACAATACATTTTTACACTGATTGTATTTATCTTTACTGGCTTGACGATCCAAGCACAGAAGAAGGATGAATTGCGTTTGATTTCATCCTCTTATAGTGTCTTTAATTCCAAAACTGGCAATGCCATGTTTTATCGTCCTGTGTATGAGCATTTGGGTTCAACCTTATCTTCTGATAGTGGTTACCTCCATAATGATAAAGTAGACCGACAATATTTCGAGGCTTATGGCAATGTAATCATCACCCAACCTGATGGAACGCAAATATTTTCGAATAAACTGCATTACGAAGCGGCCATGCAACTGGCCACATTGACGGGCGCTGTGCGGATGGTCAGTACCAATGGATCGGTATTGACAACCGATCACCTGGTTTATAATATGCGGAGTAAAATTGGTAATTATTATAGTGGAGGGCGTATTCTTTCAGGCAGTGATACGATCACGAGTCAGCGCGCAACGTATTTTGAAAATACAGGCGAATCTTATTTCAACCAAAAAGTCATTGTCCGCTCAACCAATGTCAAGGTTTATACTGACTCCATGAAATACAATGGTAATACCCGAATTACCGATTTCTATGGTCCCACCAATATCAAAGGCAACAAGGGAGAGAATCTGTATACGGAGAAAGGTAAGTACCACATGGCTACTGGTCAAGCTTATTTCTCAAAAAATAACCTTTATACAGAAGGAACCAAATTCCTTAAAGGGGATAGTCTCTTCTATGATAGACAAATAGGCATAGGTAAAGCAGTCAAAAATGTTGTCTTTGTAGATACCCTAGATAAGTTTTATGCCTACGGTGGGTACGGGTTATATAATGGGAAAAACGAATCCATTACCATGACCGATAAACCCTTGGTTGTATCTGTCGTAAAAAAAGATTCGACCAAAAAGGACTCCGTTTCATCATTTTCCCCAGTACAGCAAAAATCCGAAGAGGAATTAAAAAAGGAAAAGAAGGAGCTCAAGAAAATTGAAAAGGAAGAACAGAAAGAAAAGAAGAAATCTTTAAAAACAGAGAGCCAAACTGCCCTGGTAGATAAAAAAACGATTGAAAAAAACAACCAAGTCCCGGTCAGTACAAATCCACAGCTAGACAATGATACAGCAATGGATTCTGTATTTATGACTGCTGACACACTGTTCTCACAGCTGATCTTCCGAAAAGACTATATCGCCCGGGATTTCAAATTGGACCGTGAGGGAGGGGCCATTGAGGAAGAGAACGAGGTGGATTATGGCGATCCGGATTCTGTTTCAGTAGACATCGACTCGACCGCTACATTAACACTGGCAGCGGATAGCCTTCAAAAACATACAGACAGCCTTAAGAAAAAAGATATCAAGCAGTCTACTCCTGAAAATAAGGTCAAAAAAGTACAAGATACGGTGACCAACAAACAGCAACTACAGAAAAAGCAACCACTTGTTGTCGGCGATCAAAATAGGCTTGAGATTGAGAAAAACTTAAAGGCCGATAGTGTCTTGCGTAAAAAAGCAATAATCCCCCAGGGAGGAGAATCCGACAAGCTCATGGGCGCTGCCTTGAAAAATGCACAAGAAGGGAAAAGGGACTCCCTCCCACAAGATACTGCCAAAACACGTATTATAAAAGCATACTATAATGCCAGACTGTTTAAATCGGACTTACAGGCAGTTGCAGACTCCATGTACTATGGCATGCAGGATTCTATGTTTAGGTTAATGGGAAAACCCATGATGTGGGCAGAAAATTCGCAGATATCAGGCGACACCATATTCTTACAGGTGAAAAATCAGAAATTAGATAATTCCCTACTGATCGGAAATGCATTTATGGTCAACGCGACAAGTGATTCGTTAAAATTCAATCAGATTAAGGGACGAAAAATAACCACATTCTTTACTGATAACCGTATGGAGCGTCTGTTTGTTGATGGTAATGCCGAAAATATATTCTATAATATCGACGAAAAAACCAATATAACGACTGAACTTGTCCACGATAGAAGCAGCAGGTTTAAGATTCTGATGGAAAACAACAAGTTGAAAGAATATGTTTCAATTCGGAAAGTTGATGGTAAAGTTTACCCCATTGCAGAAGTTACCGCAGACAAAGAATTTCTACCTAACTTTATCTGGCGACCAGAAGACCGTCCTAAATCCAAAGACGATCTATTAAATAGAAAGCGGGATCTTTCAAAATCATCTTTTACAGCGCCCACTGCAAAAGAAGGTGAAGATACTGGAACCATGAAAGCTACGCCCAAGGGTGAAAAAACAGCAGAACAAGCAACGGGTAATGGAGACAAAACAAAAGAACAGACAAAAGCACCACAAGCCCAAGAAGCCACTGATAAAGCAGCCATGGGGGACAAAAACACAAAAGACACAGAAAAAACAAAACAAACTGCAGCCCCTGCCCTCAGTAAAATGACAACGCAAGCAGACTCTGTCCGCACTGCAATTCCTGCAGAGGCTGTACGCGATAGCACCCAATCATCAGTCAAAAAGAAAGAAACCAATAAATAAGAACTTTTTAGGGTACCCCCTATCAAAAAAGGCAGCATCATGATGCTGCCTTTTTTGATAGGTACTGAAGAGCCAATCTTCAATAGCTCATGTGATATCAGGTCCCGAGTTTTCTATGGCTGTTTTTATTTAGCTTTGAGATAGTCAGCAAGCTTGCCAACAGCAATAGCACGATGACTGATGCGGTTCTTTTCATCCGCAGTCATCTCCGCAAAGGTTTTGTCATATCCATCGGGGATAAAAATTGGGTCATATCCAAAACCATCTATTCCCCGGCGTTGCTCAATAATTCGCCCTTCCACAGTGCCTTCAAAAAAATGTTGTTGCTCGTTCAGGTAGAGGGAGATTACTGTCTTAAATCTTGCTGTACGCTGAGGATTATCCCCCAAGCGTTCTAAAACCAGGTCAATGTTCTTTTCCATATCTCTCGAACCTGAATAACGGGCGGAATAAACGCCAGGCTCACCATTTAAAGCATCAATTTCCAATCCTGAATCGTCACCAAAACAATATAAACCATATTTATTGACCAAATAATCGGTTTTTTGCTGTGCATTTTCCTCAAATGTCAGGCCTGTTTCAGGAATGTCGTCCTGGCAATCGATATCGCTCAGGCTTTTAATGATAAAAGTATTTCCCACAATCGCTTGGACTTCTTCCAGCTTATGGGCATTATTCGTGGCAAATACAAGTTCTAGCATTTTTCTAAAAAATTAATATCACAAAATAGATAATCTAGGAAGCAATGAATGTTTTGAATTCATTCCAAAACATTTTCTTTTTATTGACATCAGCAAACATTTCTTCAAAACTGAAGGTATTGAACACTGTCGCTATACGGCCTTTCATATAAGAGTTGTGTTCGATCGGAGGAAGTTTTAGTGAAGCTGGTTCCACCCCCAATAGAATAATCTTTGTTGGTTGAAAAAACTGCATAATACGTTTGAAGTCATTTGGGTTTTCTGGATTAGCTAAATTGACTACCGCAACAGTTTCCTGGGTTAATTTCAGGGCACCTATTGTCTTTTCAAAGGCATCCAGTGCTGCTGGAGAAAAATATGGATACTGTTCATAACGTAAGATAAAAAGTATACCCGTAGTTTTATTGCCTTGGTAGATAAACTCTCCGCCCAGGACTTCAAGCGCATTTATAAGTTCCTTCTGTTGAACAGGTGCTGAACCTGATATATTCGCTACCGACGGTGGGGTAGTCGTAACGTCGGCAGGAATACCTACAGCAACATATGTTGTATCTATTTGCTCTTTTTCCAATAGACTCTGTTGCTGTAAATCTGATTGAAAATCAAATCCATTTCCAAAAATAGTTTCGTCCATCAATGTTTGAAGTGCCACCGGATTATCAGTTGTTAGATTACTCATCATTCGAAAAGAGGATATTAGCAGTAAAGATAAAGAAGAAAAAGAGTAAAAGAAAAAGGAGCAAAGCAGAAAGAACGCAGCTCAACCGAATTCTCTATGCTTTGCTCCTCGATTATATCGACAAGATTAATGTCCCAGGATATAAGAAAAGATCAGTGGGGCTACAATCGTAGCGTCAGATTCAACGATAAATTTAGGTGTATCGATATCTAATTTACCCCAAGTGATTTTCTCATTAGGAACAGCACCTGAATATGAACCATACGAAGTAGTTGAATCAGAAATCTGGCAGAAATAAGCCCAGAAAGGAACTTCTTCCCATTCTAAATCCTGATACATCATTGGAACCACACAAATTGGGAAATCACCGGAAATACCGCCTGCAATCTGGAAGAAACCTACACCTTTACCAGCCGAATTAGCACGATACCATTCTGTCAGATAAATCATGTATTCAATACCTGATTTTACTGTGCTGGCTTTCAAATTACCTTTGATCACATTGGACGCAAAAATATTACCTGTTGTAGAATCTTCCCATCCCGGGCATACAATAGGTAAATTTTTCTCTGCGGCAGCAACAATCCATGAATCTTTTGGATCAATCTCATAGTATTGCTCCAAAACACCTGAATTCACCACTTGATAAAGGAATTCATGCGGCAAATAGCGCTCGCCTTTTTCCTCTGCTGCATGCCATACATCTTCAAGATGTTTCTGTAAACGACGGAAAGCCTCTTCCTCTGGAATACAAGTATCCGTAACACGGTTATAATGGTTGTCCAATAATTCTCTTTCTTGCTCTGCAGTCAAGTCTCTATAATTTGGAATCCTTTTGTAATGCGAGTGAGCCACAAGGTTCATCACATCTTCTTCCAAATTGGCTCCTGTACAAGAAATAATATGTACTTTGTCTTGACGGATCATTTCTGCCAAAGAAACACCTAACTCAGCAGTAGACATGGCACCTCCTAAGGAGATCAACATTTTTCCACCATCTAAAAGATGCTCCTCGTAACCTTTTGCAGCATCGACAAGTGCTGCAGCATTAAAGTGACGGTAATTATGCTCAATAAATTGAGAAATAGGTCCTTTTTGAGTACTCATGATATTTTCTAACTTTTATAAAATAATAAGTACCGCAAAGGTACTGAATAATATCTATTTTAACTTCTCCCTTCACGCAAAACAACTCATACCTGCTATTTTTTAACAAATGTAAAAGAAATAGCAGTTTTACTTCTTCAACAATTTCGAGAAGAACAGATAAGCTCCCACTAAAACAACGACAATAATAAGAAGGACCACGATTTCCTGAATACCGATCCCCCAATTCATACTATTCATATATTTTGTTTTATCCGTAATATCAAAATGACTATGATAGTTTTTTAAAAACGATCAACAGCGTTAAATTGTCCAATGCTCACATTGGTCCAGAAATGCCTGATCCATATCAGCACCAATGCCTAATTCATCTGAGATATGGATGCTGTAACCTTCGTATTGAATCCCTCCAATCACTGGATCTTCTAAATGTCCCACCATACAGGTATCCAGATCATAAAACTTAACATTGGGTGCCGCATAGGCAAAATGCACTTTTGCAGCAAGCGCCAATCGGGATTCTAACATCCCACCGATCATACAGGTAACCCCATACGCCGCAGCCACCGCACTGATTTTTAAAGCCTCCTGAATGCCGCCGGATTTTGAGAACTTAATATTGATATAATCACAAGCATCCATCTGGCAGAGACGCTCCGCGTCATAATGTGAATAAACAGATTCATCAGCCATAACAGGAACAATTGTTTCGGCCCGTAATTGTGGTAAGAGTGCATCTCTCCAAGTACGCATAGGTTGTTCACAAAACTGGATTTTGAAAGGTTCCATGCCTTGCAGTGCTTCTACAGCTTCCTCATATGACCAGCCCTGATTAGCATCAATACGGATTGGCATTTCAAAACCTACTGCTTTTCGGATTTCACGGATACGTGCGATATCCGTCTGCGGGTCTTTGCCCAATTTGACCTTCAGCATCACGGCACCCTCATCTTGCAATCGTTTGGCTTTTATGGCCATCTCTTCCGGAGATGCAATCCCCAGGGTAATGTCTGTGGTGATCGCTCGTTTGGTTCCTTTTAAAAACGCATAGAGCGGAACTCCTGCATGTTTTGCGGCCAGATCGTGCAATGCCATATCAAAAGCTGATTTAATTGTTTTATTGCCTGCAATATACAAATCCAGCTCAGCCAGCCGGTCAGCAATAGCCAGCGGATCTTTCCCCTTTAACATTTTGGCAAAATCTTTCGCCAAGACCAAACAGGTATCCTGGGTTTCCCCAACAATCATGGGAAAAGCAGAACATTCCCCTACCCCATAGTGTGCTGTGTCTGTCCGTATACGTATAAACGTATTTTGTGCATAATCCATGGTACCTGTCGCGATAACAAAAGGTTCCATGGGAATACTTAATCGGTAAATTTCGATTTCAGTTATTTTCATCTCATTGTCTTAAATTAACCAACCTGCCGGTTCTAAAAGAACCAAATAAAATCATTTATCTAATGTAGGTATATTATTACGAACACAACCAGTCTTTTCCAGTTTCCACAAAAAAACACAATTGTTCATCAGCTCCAGTCCACTGATACCAGATAGCTCAGCAAAGCAAAAGCAAAAAATACAATATCTGTAACAAAAGCAAATAAAACAAACAATAAAATCAACATAAACATATTTTTATTAAAAATTTTATAATATTTATCATTTTTATTCCTATATTAGCAATTATAAAATATTTGAAAAGGAAAGATGATCGAACAAAGACCGAAAACGGAGGGCCTTTACGACCCTAATTTTGAGCATGACGCCTGTGGGGTAGGCTTTGTCGCCCATATCAAAGGGAATAAATCACACGCACAAGTAAAAGACGCCTTGACCATGTTGGAAAATATGGAGCATCGGGGTGCCTGTGGTTGTGATCCAGAGAGTGGTGATGGAGCTGGTATCATGATCCAACTACCGCACGAATTTCTATGGGAAGAATGCATCAACTTGGGCATACAATTGGAGGAACCTGGATATTATGGAACCGGAATGGTGTTTCTTCCAAAAGAAGAAGCTATCAACAAGATCTGTCGAGATTTGATTGAGGAAGCGACAGTAGAAAGGGGCATGAAATTCCTTGGCTACCGTCCAGTACCAGTCAATCGTGAAGGTATTGGACCAACAGCACTCAGTGCGGAACCCGAGATCGTCCAGTTTTTTGTTAGCAGACCGGACGGCGTTTCAAACACTGAAGAATTTGAACGCAAGCTTTTTGTTTTACGTCGCCTGATCATCCAAAAAGTTAAACAACACCAAGAATACCCTCTCCCACTTTACTTTGCATCGCTTTCTTGCAAGACAATCATTTACAAAGGTCAATTAACAACTTATCAAGTCGGCACGTATTACTTGGATTTACGGGATCCAAGGGTTGTATCCGCCTTCGGCCTGGTCCATTCCCGTTTTTCAACCAATACCTTTCCTTCATGGTCTCTTGCTCAACCTTTTCGCATGTTGGCACACAATGGGGAGATCAATACTTTGACAGGTAACCTCAACTGGTTCTATGCAGGAATGCGTTCACTCTCATCGCCTTATTTTACTGAAGAAGAGATGGAAATATTGCTTCCTATTGTGGACCGGGGGCAATCTGATTCCGCCTGTCTTGATAATGTCGCAGAGCTTCTGCTGCACAGCGGTCGCAGCCTGACGCATGTCATGCTGATGCTGGTGCCCGAAGCTTGGGATGGCAATACACAGATGGACCCACTGAAGCGCGCCTTCTATGAATATCATGCAACATTAATGGAACCATGGGATGGTCCTGCGGCACTTTGTTTTACAGATGGTAAGCACATTGGAGCCACCCTGGACCGCAACGGATTACGGCCACTACGTTATGCTGTAACCTCCGATGATCGCGTTGTCGTTGCCTCTGAAGCAGGTGCACTTCCGATCGAGGAGTCTACCATTATCAAAAAAGGTCGCCAACAAGCTGGCAAGATCTTTTTGGTCGACATGGAACAGGGCCGTATCTTGACCGATGAAGAAGTTAAAGATCAATTGATCAACCAACAACCCTACAGCGATTGGTTGGACAACTATAAAATTAAGCTGGAAGAACTGGAAGAGCCTCGTGTTACTTACACTTACCTTTCCAAAGAATCCGTTTTCAAATATCAAAAGACATTTGGCTTCTCCAGGGAAGATCTGGAGACCATCTTAACCCCAATGGCGTTGACCGGGTACGAACCAACAGGTTCAATGGGCTCGGATGTTCCTTTGGCTATTCTCTCCGATCAACCACAACACATCTCTAGCTACTTTAAACAATTTTTTGCCCAGGTTACCAACCCACCAATTGATCCGATTCGTGAGCGGCTGGTCATGAGTTTAGCGACATTTATTGGTAATGCCGGCAATATTTTGATCGAAGACAAGAAGTTCTGTCATTGTGTGACTTTACCACATCCAATCCTGACCTCCAAAGAGCTCGAAAAATTACGATCAATCGATACTGGACTGTTTCAGGCCAAAACCATTCAGTCCTATTTCCGTTCGGATGGTAAGCCAGGATCATTAGAAGCTGGCCTGGAGCGTTTATGCAGATATGCCGACGATGCAGTCCGGGATGGCTTTGAAGTCTTGATCCTTTCCGATAGAGCCATAGACTCCAAACATGCAGCGATCCCGTCATTACTTGCTGTCTCAGCAGTCCACCATCATCTGATTAAAACGGGGAACCGTGGTGCAGTAGGCCTTGTCGTTGAAGCCGGTGATGCCTGGGAAGTCCACCATTTTGCCTGCCTGTTGGCCTTTGGTGCGACAGCGATCAACCCATATATGGCTTTGGCGAGTATTCGGACCATGAAAGAACAAAATATACTGGATACCGAATTGACCTGGCCGGAATTGTCCAAAAACTATGTCAAGGCCGTCAACAATGGTTTATTGAAAATTTTCTCCAAAATGGGTATTTCAACACTGCAGTCTTATCATGGCGCCCAGATTTTCGAGGTCCTGGGTATAGACAAGTCTGTTGTTGACAAATTCTTCTGTGGTGCCGTTTCACGCATTGGAGGGATGACCTTGGATGATCTAGCCAAAGAAGCGTTATCAAAGCATTGGCGTGGATTTGAAAAAAGCCGCACACCACAAAACTTATTACCAGAAGGCGGCATCTACCAATGGAAACGTCGTGGCGAAGGTCACCTTTGGAATCCGGATACAATCCACCTATTACAACAGGCCTGCCGTACCGGGGATTATGCCACTTATAAAAAGTATGCAACCAAGATTAACGCGCAAAAAGAACATCTATTTACACTTCGTGGATTGTTAGATTTTGCCAAACATCGCAACTCCATTCCATTGGAACAAGTTGAACCGGCTAGTGAAATCTTAAAACGTTTTGCCACTGGAGCAATGTCCTTTGGATCCATTTCTCACGAAGCGCACAGCACACTTGCCATTGCCATGAACCGTATTGGAGCAAAATCAAATACCGGTGAAGGCGGAGAGGATGAGCTTCGTTATCAACCTCTTCCAAATGGTGATTCCATGCGCTCTGCAATCAAGCAGGTTGCCTCAGCCCGTTTTGGTGTAACTTCTAATTATCTGACACAAGCCGATGAATTACAGATCAAAATGGCGCAGGGGGCAAAACCAGGAGAAGGAGGTCAATTACCAGGCCCTAAGGTCGATTCTTGGATCGCAAAAACCAGACACTCAACACCAGGTGTTGGCTTAATTTCGCCTCCACCGCACCACGATATTTACTCGATAGAGGATTTGGCACAGTTAATCTTTGATTTAAAGAATGCCAACCGACAGGCAAGAATCAATGTTAAGCTGGTATCCAAAGCTGGCGTAGGTACCATTGCTGCAGGTGTAGCCAAAGCACATGCTGACGTCATCCTCATCGCAGGTTTTGATGGTGGTACCGGAGCTTCGCCCATTAGTTCGATCAAACATGCCGGACTGCCTTGGGAACTGGGTCTTGCCGAAGCCCATCAGACACTGGTCAAGAACAAACTGCGCAGTCGGGTTGTCCTACAGGCTGACGGCCAGGTAAAGACAGGCCGGGATATTGTTATCGCAACCCTCCTAGGCGCCGAAGAGTGGGGTGTATCCACAGCTGCATTGGTCGCTGGAGGTTGTATTATGATGCGCAAATGTCACTTAAATACCTGTCCAGTAGGTGTGGCCACACAAGATCCTGAATTGCGTAAACTATTCTCTGGAAAACCGGAAGATATCGTCAACCTATTTACTTTCCTTGCCGAAGAAGTGCGCGAGACCATGGCATACCTTGGCTTCCGCACCATCAATGAGATGGTAGGCCGTGCCCAATTCCTCAAAAAACGGGAGAATATCGACCATTGGAAAGCAAAAAAGATCGACTTCACCGATATTCTACATGTTGAACGCAATGAACCAGGACAATCACTATACAATACCGAGGAACAAGATCATGGTATGGCCATGATTCTAGACTGGGGATTATTGAAACAGTCCAAACTGGCACTGGAAAGCAAAACACCTGTATTTGGCACTTTCAAAGTAAAAAATACAGATCGCACCATCGGGACAATGTTATCCAATGAGATCTCCAAGCTATATGGTTCCGAAGGATTGCCTGACAACACCATTAATTTCAAATTTGAAGGGTCTGCCGGACAGAGTTTCGGTGCATTCTCAACCAAAGGACTATCCTTTGAATTGCAGGGAGAGGCCAATGATTACGTCGGCAAAGGACTGTCAGGTGCCCAACTGGCGATCTATCCTGTCGCTGAAAGCTCGCTTGTACCCGAAGACAACATCATCATCGGCAATGTGGCTTTATTTGGAGCGACATCAGGCCACCTTTTTGTGAATGGACAGGCCGGAGAACGGTTTGCCGTCCGTAACTCTGGCGCTACGGCTGTAGTCGAAGGTGTAGGTGATCACGGTTGTGAGTATATGACCGGTGGCCGTGCACTGATCCTTGGCGCAACAGGACGCAACTTTGCTGCCGGAATGAGTGGTGGTATCGCCTGGATCTACGACATCAATCATGATTTTCGGGAGAACTGCAATCAAGAAATGGTCGATTTAGATCCGCTGGAAAGTGAGGATGAAACAGCTATTATCGCCTTATTAAAGCGTCATATTTTGCTTACCAATAGTCGTAGAGCAGATTTCATCTTGCAGAACTGGTCGCGAGAGAAAAACAAATTCATTAAAGTATTCCCAAGAGAATACAAAAATGTCATTCGTCAAAAATTAGTTGAAGCATAATATAGGAGGCACAGATTATGGGAAAAATTACAGGTTTTAAAGAATTTGAGCGCGTGCTTCCAACGAAAGAAGCTGTTGAAGGCCGTGTACAGCATTTCAAGGAATTTAATAAAGGATATTCCGAAAATGAGCTGAATAAACAGGCTGCACGTTGTATGGATTGCGGTATTCCATTTTGTCACTCAGGCTGCCCACTGGGCAATGTTATTCCTGAATTCAATGATGCCGTATATGATGGAAAATGGGAGGAAGCTTATCAGATCTTATCCTCTACCAATAACTTCCCTGAATTTACAGGTAGAATATGCCCGGCCCCCTGTGAGTCAGCCTGTGTATTAGGGATCCACAGCAATCCCATTACAATTGAAGAAATTGAAAAGCATATCATTGAAATCGCATTCAAAAAGGGATATGTCAAAGCCCATAAAAGCTATTTAAAAACAGGGAAGCGGGTTGCAATCGTAGGATCAGGACCTGCAGGACTTGCTGCTGCAGCACAGCTCAATAAAGCAGGCCACGATGTTGTCGTCTTTGAACGCGATGATCAGGTTGGAGGGTTACTGCGTTATGGTATTCCAGATTTCAAATTAGAAAAATCGGTCATCGATCGTCGAATTGACCTGATGAAAGAATCTGGAATTGAATTCAGGGTAAACACTGAAGTTGGGAAAAATAGCAGTATTTACGAGTTAAAAGCATACGATGCGATTGTGCTGGCAACAGGCTCTACTGTACCATGGCATATGCAATTGCCCGGACATGATGCCACAGGTATACATTTTGCCATGGATTTTCTAACACAACAAAATAAAGAGGTTAGCGGGATCTCCATTGAGCAAGAACGCCTTTTAGCCACAGGCAAACATGTTGTGGTCATTGGTGACGGTGATACGGGATCTGACTGTATAGGTACGTCCAACCGTCAGCAGGCAAAAAGCATTACACAAATTGCCCGGAAACCTACCCCTTCAAAGGAACGCTTAAAAAACAATCCTTGGCCGTTAGACAAAGTCACCTTTGGCACCTCTTCCTCACAGGAAGAGGGATGTGAGCGACTTTGGGCTACAGAAACTCAAGAGTTTGTAAAAGATGAAAATGGCCATATCAAAGGACTTAAAATCAAGGAAGTCCAATACGAAGTCGATGATTTTGGGCGTAGGACACGCTTAGGGGAATCCGAAGTTCGAGAGATTCCTGCCGATCTTGTTCTTCTGGCTATCGGTTATCAGCACACTGAACATACGCTATTGGAGCAGTTGGGGGTCCGTGTTGACGAAAAAGGAAATATCCTGGCCAATGACAAGGACTTTAAAACCACGATAGACAATATCTTTACAGCTGGCGACTGTCGGAAAGGTCAATCGTTAGTGGTATGGGCAATTTCCGAAGGCCGTGAATGTGCGCGTAAAGTAGATGAATTCCTTATGGGCTATTCTGAACTTGAAAGTAAAGATTTCCTGGTAGCAGAACAACATTAATTTCCGGCAGATAAAGCCCGAATATAGTTCTTATCGAACAGCAAAAGAGCCGGTTGAAATTTCAACCGGCTCTTTTGTGCTGCATGCTTTTTAACTTTGTAATGCAACAAATAATTACGCTCTTCTATAGTCTTTCCATCAAACAATTTCCTCTTTCACCATTGCTTGCATCGGAAATATCTGTAGCGCCTCCGTGACATACTCACCACTAATGCAACCTACGGATCACTAGATCCTTTTGTCTTCTCTCTAATTTTGTTTTTACATATGGATACGTAAATACGGCCCCCAGCACGATACAGGCTCCCACATAAAATCCGCCACTCATTGTTTCTTTCTGTCCAAAAATCAACATGGCCAGCAAGATTCCATAGACAGGCTCCAGATTAGTAGTCAGGGCCACCGTAAATGCAGATAGCTCTTTCATCACTGCAACACCCATCACGTAGGCCACTGCAGTGCAGATTACTCCTAATAAAAGGAGGTATATCAGGTCTTGTCTTCCCAATTGCATTTCGGCATTAAAATCACCGGTAAATAACATCAGGACACTGATCCAGAAGCAAGCCCCCACCATTTCATAGAAGGTGATGAGTGTGGGACTGGATTTCTTGACCATCCGTGCATTGGCAATTGAAAATATGCTGGCACAAAAAGCACAGCCAAGACCAGCAAGCAGTCCAACCAGGTAATGTGTTTCAAAAGAAAAAATGGTATAGATTCCCAAAATAATCACCAGGCCTACAATGATATCCAACAGAGCGATCCGTTTCTTATTGATAATAGGTTCCAGTATAGCGGTGAACAATGTTACAGCAGAGAGTGTCACCAATGTAACCGACACTGTGGAAACTTTAATGGAATAAAAAAACAACACCCAATGCAGGCCAACAACGGCTCCAACCATAAAAAATTGAAGAAACTGTTTCCACGAAACTAACATCGTCTGTTTGGTCATCAAAAAATACACCAGCAAAGATACCGAGGCTATCGCGACACGGTACCAAACCAAATGAATAGCCGACACAGCTATCAAACTGCCCAGAATCCCGGTAAATCCCCAAATAAGTATTGTTAAATGCAGAATTAATATATTCCGATTTAGATGAATTTTAGCCATTCGTATTTTGAATATAAGTTAACTTTTAACAGAAATGGAACGTTCGTGAATACTGTTTATTTCGTCTGTAAATAGGCTAGATTGCATTCACGACCGTTTCGACAGCAATTATTTCGGCGCCCTTATCGCCAGGTACAAAGCGACCAAAAGAAAGGTAACATTCGGGATCAATACAGCAATTAATGGTGGTAATCCCCCTTTCAACGAAAACATATTGGCAAATTGAATAAAGACGATATAAGTAAAACTTAAACCGATACCAATACCCAAGCTCAGTCCAATTCCTCCCCTTACCTTTTTGGATGAAAGAGCCACCCCCATCAAGGTGAGCACAAAAGCTGAAAAAGGATAAACATAACGTTTATATTTTTCCAACAATAAGTCGTTCATGACTCCTGTTCCTCTGGTTTCTTCCTTGCGGATACGGATATTAAGCTCTCTTGTATCCATTGCCGTAAACATATTATCGCGCAGTTCAAAGTCAGAAGGTTTCATATCCAAGGTTGTGTCTTTCACAGCCCCTTTATCCATTCGTTCCCGTAGACCATTGATGACACGGTTAGTATACCCTTCAATTTTCCATTTTGTTGATACGGAATCCCAGGTAATACGATCCGCCATCATTTTTTCTCTAAGCGTATCTCCCTTGAAGATTTCAAGGACAAAACCATAGCCTGTCTTGGTGGAATTGTCGAAGTTATCAATATAAACATAACTGTTTTTATCCAGCTGCATATGTGTTGATATCCGAGAATTATCCTTTAATGGCTTTACATAAATATTCTCAAAATCCACCTTCATTTTATTGGTATGAGGGATAATAAAAATGTTGAACACCAATGAAACCGCAAAAATCAGGGTCGCTGAAATCATATAGGGCCGCAGCAGTCTATTGAAACTATAACCCGCACTCAAAATCGGGACAATCTCAGTCTGATCGGCCATTTTCGATGTAAAAAAGATAACGGCGATAAAGTTGATCAATGGACAAAGAAAATTGAGATAGAACGGAATAAATCCAGCATAATACTCGAAAATAATCTTATCTAGGGGCGCTTTATATTTCAGGAAGTCATCCAATCGTTCAGATACATCAAATACCACCATCACAACAGTAAATATGGCCATTGTGAACACAAAGGTGGTCAGATACTTCTTGATGATGTAACGATCAATTAACGAAAGCATATATGTAGATTTGCGTATTAAGATATGAGATTTAATTCTCTACTTCTGCAAGCATACAGCTGCATACTTTATCTATATTTTATTTTAAGTAACTATATTACAAACGTTGATCCAAAATTTTAACCATTTTATTTTTCCAATCGTAGAATGTACCATCTATGATCTTCTCCCTGGCCTGATTGACCAACCAAAGATAAAAATGTAAATTATGTAATGAAGCAATTTGTGCTCCCAAAATTTCTTGAGATTTGATTAGATGACGTAAATACGCTTTGCTGTAAAATTGGTCTGCATGCAGATCACTTTCCACTTCAATCGGAGAGAAGTCATCTTTCCATTTTTCATTTTTGATATTGATAATACCATTTTGTGTGAAGAGCATCCCATTACGTGCATTACGCGTCGGCATGACACAATCAAACATATCCACTCCCAAAGCAATATTTTCCAAAATGTTCACCGGCGTTCCCACTCCCATTAAATAACGAGGCTTTTCTTTTGGCAGAATGTCACAGACGACTTCAGTCATTGCATACATTTCCTCAGCAGGTTCACCAACTGAAAGGCCCCCGATCGCATTACCATCCCGGTTAAAGGAAGCAATAGTTTCTGCAGATTTTATCCGTAAATCCTTATATACCGATCCCTGCACTATGGGGAACAATGTTTGATCATATCCATAAAGAGGGTCTGTGCTGTCAAAACGGTCCACACAACGTTTCAACCAACGGTGCGTCATATCCAAAGAACGACGTGCATAACCATAATCACAAGGATAAGGTGTACACTCATCAAATGCCATAATGATATCTGCACCAATGATACGCTGCGTGTCCATCACATTTTCAGGTGTAAAAAGGTGCTTTGATCCATCAATATGAGAACGAAAGGTGACACCTTCTTCCTTAATTTTCCTTACTTCTGTCAGAGAATATACTTGATAGCCACCAGAATCAGTCAAGATGGGACGATCCCAACCATTAAATTTATGCAAGCCCCCAGCCTTATTCAAGACATTCAGTCCTGGACGCAGATAAAGATGATAGGTATTGCCCAAGATAATCTGGGCCTCAATATCATTCTTCAATTCATGCTGATGGATAGCCTTCACTGTACCTGCCGTACCTACAGGCATAAAAATAGGTGTTTGAATAGGACCATGTGCAGTTTCGACAACACCTGCACGTGCTTTTGAGAATTTATCCTGTGCTTGTAGCGTAAATTTCATTAATATTTCCCTAAAATATGTTGCAAAAATACTATAAAAAGATTTGCAAACAGGATGTTTCGAGAATAAATTATCATTTTGATTTAAAAACAATCTTATCAAATATTCAAAACAAGCGCTTATCTTTGTAAGCTATGCTTGACCTCCACGTATTTTTGACCAATCTTCCTTACATTGCTTTTGGAATATTAGGTCTTTTTCTTTTCGTACAACTCTATTATATCCTATTTGTATACAGCAAATTGAGCCGGTATCGGGTTGAACAATCCAAGGATGGGACCGATCTTCCACCTGTATCAGTTATCGTTTGTGCACATAATGAGGAGGACAACCTGCGTCAATTTCTACCTAGTATTCTCACCCAGCATTATCCTGATTTCGAAGTGATTGTTGTTAATGATTTTTCTACAGATGATACCCGGTGGGTCCTGAAGGAAATGAGTGAACAATATAGCCACTTAAAAATCGTGGATATCAAAGAACATATCCGCTTAAAGCATGGGAAAAAATTCGCCGTAACCATGGGCATTAAGGCCGCAAAGCATCAAATCTTGGTCTTTACTGATGCTGATTGTGTCACTCAGTCTGACCATTGGCTCACAGAAATTGCTACAGCCTTCAGACCAGAGACTGAAATTGTATTGGGCTATTCACCCTATTTTAAACATAAAGGCCTCTTGAATCTATTGATTCGATTTGAAACCAGCCACACAGCCATGAGCTATCTGTCCTATGCACTTAAGGGGAATGCGTACATGGGTGTTGGTCGTAATTTAGCCTATAAAAAGGATCTTTTTTTTCGGAACAAGGGATTTGCCGCCCATATGCACATCAAATCCGGGGATGACGATCTTTTCGTCAATCAAAACGCTACGCCCCGGAATGTTAACATCGTTGTTTCACCAGAATCCATCCTGTATTCAGTTCCAAAAATGACCTGGAAAAGCTATTATAAGCAAAAGGCGAGGCATTCGGGAGCATCTACCATCTATCAAAAGAGGCACCAGCGGATGTTGGGCACTCAACTGGTATCTGCTGTGTTATTTTATGTGACACTAATCCTTGTTGCACTCGTATTCCCCTCTTATTGGTATGTACCACTGGCATCCTATCTGCTACGACTACTTGCACAATGGGCAATATTTACACGTATATACAAAAAATTAGAAGTAAAAGAATTGATTTGGTGGCTGCCTGTGGTAGACTTCATCTACTATTTCTATATTTGCATCAATGGTTTGTTCAGCCGAAAAAAGAAAAAAATAAGCTGGAAATAATTCACCTTTAAAACATGAAGTTTTGAATCCTACAGTCGATATCATCTATACTTATTTTCCGAAACTAACGGATACACAGAAAGAGCAATTTGCTAAATTAGCTGAGCTCTATACCTATTGGAATAGCCAGATCAATGTCATTTCACGCAAAGATATTGATAGCCTATACCTACACCATGTATTGCATTCCTTGGGCATTGCCAAATTTGTTCAGGAACTAGCGCCCGGAACGCAAATTCTGGATGTTGGTACCGGGGGGGGCTTCCCTGGGATTCCAATGGCGATCCTTTTTCCAGAGGTCAAATTTCATCTCGTGGATTCGATCGGAAAAAAGATCAAAGTTGTTCGTGAAGTGGCCGCTGGACTTGGACTCAACAATGTAGAAGCAGACCATATCCGTGCAGAACAATTAGACGACAAATATGATTTTGTCATATCACGCGCTGTCACCAGACTCGGGGAGTTTACGCCTTGGATCCGCAACAAGTTTACAAAAAAAGATAAAAATGGCATCCCAAATGGCATCCTTTACCTGAAGGGAGGGGATTTGAGTGAAGAAATCAAAGAGTCCAAATTAAAAGCTGAATTACATCCGCTTTCAAGTTATTTTAAAGAAGATTTCTTTGATACGAAATCTTTGGTATACGTACCTATGTAAACAAAAAAGGAGGTGTGTTCAGGCTTTATCTCCCCACCTCCTACAAACAATGCATAAACACTTGGCAATATTTATTTCATATTCTACTGTCTTCTCTTTCTCATTCTACAACGCCCACCCGACCTTTAATTTTTGATTCTGCAATATAGAATCCTAGTACAGAAATAATAAATAGCACAAAGGTCAAACAAATAGGTTCAATTAGATCAAAAAATCTAAAGTTTCGAAATCCCCCCGAAGTATATTTAGAATCATTTACACGGTCAAAAACAAAAATAAACATGATTACATAAATATAGCCAAACTGGACACATAGGTTATATATAATCGGCTTCGGTTTCCATGCATTAACAATTATCTTTACAATATAAAAGAGCGAACATAAGACAACGGCAACTATAATCATCTCCATAACAGTAAGAAGCCTTATGTTTCCCAAGCCATAAATTATCGGAGGATGATTATCCCAAAAAACTGTAGAAAGTGTATTTTCTTTCAGCCAAAGTGATCCTGATATAACGATCAAAACTGGAGTTATAATCGTAAATAGCCAAAATGTCTGTACGATAGTTTTTGGTTGTTTTGTGAGTATTATACCTTTTTGAAACATTTTTTTATGGTTAAAATTACCCCTTTTAAAATCCAATTCTTAAGATAAATTTTATACTATAGAAAGGGCCGAATACATATAATTATAAGTTGGTAATGCCAACTGAAATTTATCACCTTCTCTAACAATATACCCTGTTAGTGATTCCAATTCTGTTTTATTACGAAGGCTTAAAAAATCACTATGCATGGAAGAAGTAGAACAGGCGGGCATTTTCCTAAAAACTTTCCATATTTTATCTTTATTATCTTTCGGCAACAATATACCTTTTCTAGATGCTAAACAGCTTATTTCTTGCACCAAAGCGCCAAATCCTTCCAGACAGCTCGGATCCATCCTAATCTGTCCAAAATTTTTATTATAAAAACAAGTTGCTGTAGCAACAGTAGATATAAGCATAAATTTCTGCCAGATTGACGTTGAAATATTACTAGTTAGTTTAGAGTAAATCCCCCCCTGTTTGAATAATAAATCCAATTTCTTTAAACGAATATCTTGCATTCCCTGAACACCAAAATGAAGGTCTGCAAAATCGCTATTGCAGGTTATTTTTCCTGTAGAGATGGATCTAACAATAACATTGACGCAGCCCTCAGCAACTAATGCATTAGGAAAAAAAACACTGATATCTTTGTGATGATCAACACCATTAAGAAGAGGCACAATCACAGTATCATCTCCTATACATGGAGCAAGCACACCTAAGGCCTCCGCAAGATCATAATTTTTTACACATAAAATAATATAATCCATGACACCTAAATCCGTCGGATTATCCGATACACGAGCTGGCATCGCTGTGAATCCTTCCGATAAAGTTTGAACACATATGCCATGATCTCGAATAATCTCCACATGATTTTGTTTAGTTAAAAAATTAATATTGACATAGGGGTCATTTTCAAATGTACGAGCCATTAATCCCCCGAAATACCCACCAACTCCACCAACGCCCACAAAAAGAATATTAACCATCACAAATAATTTATCTCCAAATGATCTGTTATCTCTCCATTATAGCCAAAACTGGTCATCCCATTGCTGCCCCTGATCCCCGTCATTATATAAGGATTCTAACCATTCACACTGTTCTTCTGATACTAATTTCTGAAATTCAGGGAAGAGAATTTTTTCCTCAAATCTGATATGCCTTTCCAAGCGTTCCTCTATTCTGTTCAGCATTTTGAAAGAATAATCTTTTTGGGTGAGAATAAGTTTTTGAATCCATCGATGCTCGCTTAACGCCCGTTGTACAAGTTTATTTTCATTTCCTAACATCGGAAAAACATAACGCTCCTCAATTTCAAAATGAAGACTTAATGACGATATCCACATATACTCTATATAAGATCTAATGCGAGCAAGATCTATTCCCTTCTCCTGTCCTTGTCTAATTCTCCAACTCAATTTTAATAAACTATGATGTTCTCTATAAAGCCTATCTAAAGGAATAGTAGTTTCCAATGTTTCTGTCATTTATGAATTCCCTATCAGTTAAGACGCCCCTAGTCATTTTTATTGTATTCCACCAAAAAAGACCAAGGGCGTTTGTGTAAAAAAAACAGATGGAAGTAAAATTCGGATCAATTATTTATTCCGTTTGACAAAGCTATACACCGTTGTTATTTATTTTTATTCTGTTATGGACATGTTTTTATTCATACTCGCCATCACGAAAATTAGTTGATTTAGGAATAGAAATCATATGGTGGATAATATCTACAGAATCCTTATAACTCTTTAAACATTCTTGAATATAAGCCACTTTTTCATAGTTTGTCTTTTCATTAAGCCATTTTAGGGAGGGCCGAAAATAGATCCTAAATTTTTCGAGCGAATCTCCTGAAAGCGCCGTATAGGTTTGCGTTAGTGGCAGCCACTCTTCATAGATCAAATCAAGTTCATATTCCCTTTCAAAATCCCGTTGCATTTTTCTGGAATTACGACCTTTTCGACTAAATTTATTATATAATTTATTGAGATTGACCGCAATGCCCCCTTGATGTGGCAATGTGACCATATTCTTGGTATCCCCCCAGAAATAGATAGATCTATATTCCTCTTTCTTTTGATCAAGTTTATCTTTGGCAGAAAGCTTTTTACGAGTGATCAAAGCTATATCAAGTTGCAAAGTATCTTTTATCTCTTTTCCAATTGTGTCTTGTTGATCAAGCCCAATTGGAAAAGCGAAAAGTACCTGTCGATTATATGCAAAATAAAGACAAAAAAACAATAAAGATAGAAGACCAATACGTATCATATTCATAATTGACAAACTAAATTAACAAACTACAAACAATGTTAAATACTTTAACTATCTTTAACTTATAGTACTAGAGCTCCAACTCTTTTTTAATTTCCAAGCCAATTAAATTGATTTCTTCATCCATACCGAACATAGGAAGTTCAGTCTCTGGGTTCAATTTTAGCCAGTTTGTATCGTTGTCTTTAATAATCTTTACATATTCAACACCATTCTTAAAGATGACATACGTATCTTCTTCCTCGGGGAAAACGGAATATACTACATCACCCAATTCGATATCAAAAGGTTCTCTCATTTTCATATTTACAATATCATTAATCCAATCAAAGTTACCAATTCTTCCTGGTTCTTTTCAAAATGAGGCAGAATTTCATCGTCAAGCCATTCCCAAAACTGTATATCAAAAATTTTATCCATTTGATTAATGACTTTTATAGTTCCCTGAGCTATTACCATGTAATATACTTTTTCTCATTCTATTATAAGTACAGAACCTAAATAAATTCTAATAAAAAGTAATACAGTTAGTTATAATATTTACTATATTTAAAGGATCCAATTATGAAACTACTCTATTCCATAGCTTTGACTAAAATCAAGGGCATTGGCCCTAGAACAGCACGTACTATCCTTGCGCATAGCCCGAATCTAGCAGAGTTTTTTTCGTATTCAAAAAAAGAACTGATGCAGATTCCTGGTATTCGCGAATCAATTGCAGATGCTATACGGGATAAAACCTATCTGAATGCATGTGAAAAGGAACTTGCTTTTATTGAAAAACATCATATTAAAGCACTGTGGATTGAAGACAAAGACTACCCCGACAGGCTCAGGCAATGTAACGACGCTCCCCTCATGTTGTATTACAGGGGAAGCAGCTCCCTCAATGCAACAAAGATAATCAGTATCGTGGGGACGAGGCATTCGACTCCTTATGGTCAAAAAATATGTGCAGACTTTATCCAGGATCTCAGTGATGCGGAAGACATCTTAATTGTCAGTGGGCTGGCCTATGGTATTGATGCGCTGGCACATCGTCATGCGCTCAAAAACAATATTCCGACTATTGCTATACTGGGCCATGGATTAGACAGGATCTATCCGGCATCGCATCGTGAGCTAGCCTCCAAGATGGTAGCCAATGGAGGCTTATTGACAGAATTCACTTCCGATACGCTCCCCGAGCGCACTAACTTTCCAATGCGGAATCGGATTATTGCTGGTCTGGCCGATGTAACAATCGTGGTCGAAGCGGCTATTAAAGGCGGCGCCTTGATTACGGCTGAAATAGCAAACAGTTATAATCGGGATGTCTGTGCCTTTCCTGGATCCATTTATGAAAGAGCCTCCGAAGGAACAAACCACCTGATCAAGACCAACCGTGCCCATATGATCAGGCAGGTACAGGACCTGGAATACCTCATGGATTGGAAAATCAGTAAAACCGATAAAGAAAAACCGCAATTGCAGCACTCCAGTATCACTGAAGAGCAACGGACACTGTTGCAGCTCATTCATGAAACGGGTCAATTAGAGATCGATCAAATGCTCGACCACTTGCCTTGGTCACAGAGCAAATTGGCATTAATTTTACTGGAGCTCGAAATGCAATCATTGGTGCAGGTACTTCCGGGCAAAGTCTATCGATCACTTGGACAGCCAATCGTTTAACCACCAACAATACACTAAATATTTTTTGACTAAACCTTATAAAAGCAAACACTAAACCAATTATTGATGAACGACAACAACACAAAGAGTATCTGGAAAGTCATCGGAGCCTCCTCCATGGGGACACTGATTGAGTGGTATGATTTTTTTATTTTCGGAAGCTTATCCATTGTAATTTCGACAAAATTTTTTCCGGCAGACAATCCAACAGCTGCCTTTTTATCGACCCTGGCCACCTTTGCTGCAGGCTTTGTTGTACGACCTTTCGGTGCTTTATTTTTTGGGCGGTTGGGCGACATTATAGGCCGCAAATACACCTTCATGGTGACGCTCCTGTTGATGGGTGGTGCTACATTTCTCATTGGCTGTATTCCCAGCTACGATAGTATCGGTTTTTGGGCACCATTGATCGTTTTGATATTAAGGCTTTTACAGGGCCTTGCTTTGGGAGGCGAATATGGTGGAGCAGCAACCTACGTAGCCGAACATGCTCCGCTTGGACAACGCGGATACTGGACCTCCTGGATCCAGACAACAGCAACATTTGGGCTATTTATATCCTTGGTTGTTATTCTCTTGACCAAAAGTTTCCTCAGTGAGTCCCAATTTGATAGTTGGGGCTGGCGTGTTCCGTTTCTACTATCTCTGGTCATGGTCTACGTTTCTTATCTTATCCGTAAGAAAATGAAAGAATCTCCAGAATTCAGTAAAGCCAAAGCTGAAGGTAAAACAAGTTCGAACCCATTAAAGGAGAGTTTTGGAAATCGCTATAATCTCAAATTTGTCTTACTTGCCCTATTTGGTGCTGCCATGGGGCAAGGAGTAGTTTGGTATACAGGACAATTCTATTCCATGAGCTTTATGAAAACGGTGATGCATCTCCAATCAGATCAAGCCGATACCATATTGGGCATAGCATTATTGCTGGGTACTCCATTTTTTGTAGTGTTTGGGTGGCTAAGTGACAAAGTTGGTCGCAAGTGGATCATGCTAGGTGGCATGCTATTGGCCGTACTGACCTACCGCCCCATTTATGAATCCATGTATCAGCTTTCCAATACCAAGCAAAAAATCAAGCTTAGCGAAACCACCGACTCGCCATTATCAGGTCAAAGTTCTGAAATTGTTTCTATCACCAAAACTCAATACGATGATGGTACTGAAATGACCAGCACCCAGATTACACACCAGCAGGGGGAGCTCAAAGGGCAACAGACAGCAAAAACAGTCGTACACCTGGCCGGTAAAAACTATGCATTTCTGATTGCACTGATCTTCATCCAAGTCATCTATATCACTATGGTCTATGGCCCCATTGCAGCATTTTTAGTCGAACTGTTTCCTGTAAAAATTAGGTATACTTCGATGTCCCTACCTTATCATGTCGGTAATGGTATTTTTGGAGGTCTTCTTCCCGCTGTTTCCACTTACTTAACCACCAATGCTGAAGTATCCAATGCCCCTCAATTTTATTTAGCAGGTTTATGGTACCCCATCATCATTGCAATTGTATGCTTTGTCATCGGCAGTATCTACATCAATAACACATCTAATCCCACTAACCATGAATAGTCTCAAAAAACTTCTCGGTATACTTTGGATCATTTTGGCCATCTATACAGCCTATTTTTGCATTTTCGAACTCGCTCTTCCGAAGTTAGTAACTGGTCATCAGGAGGATCTGGTATTCGGCATCATCATTCTATGTATTTTGACACCTATCATTTCATTGGGCCTGGGGCTTTTTGGATATTATTCCCTTCTGGGCGAATATAGCAGGGAAAAAATGTAGAACAGTACTTTCCCATAAAACCGCATTAGCCTTCTATAGCTGGATATCTATAGAAGGCTAATAATGGACATTGTCCTTCCTCCATAGTTTCATCTGACAAATAAATCAAATAAGGCCGCAATATACCTTGGCCTCAATAATTATTCCGATGAAAATCAGCCCACTAGAATAAAAGCGCATTTTTTCTTTCCTAAAACTATTTTTTTTTCTACTTTTGTGGCGGGTAAGTCTTCTACGACCAGCTCCCATTGACTCCCCCAGGTTGGGAACAAAGCAAGGGTATTTGGTTGAGCGGTGCGATAGGAGTAGCTTACCCTTTTTTTATGCCTAAAATTTTGGAAAGCACGCTTATTCTGACCTCTTAATCTGAACCATGTTTTTTCAACGCAATACTTAATCTCAAATTCCATTTTGGCCCACATCCCCTATGTTTGACTGGTCCATTATATGGAAACTACTGAATCGCTGACATTTACATTCAACACAATTATAATTGTATATAAAAGCAAATTTATCTAAGTTTGTAATCGAATAAGAACTATCGTATGAGTTGGTTTAAAAGAGAAAAAGCTGGTATTAGCACAGCTACCGCTAATAAAAAAGAAGCACCAGATGGTATGTGGAACAAGTGTCCCACATGTAAAAAACCTTTGTTGCATCTTGAACAAGTAGAAAACGACTACGTTTGTCAATATTGTGGCCATCACCTCAGAATTGGCTCCAAGGAATATTTTTCAATTTTATTTGATAATAACGAATTTACCGAACTATTTCCTAATCTAAATTCTGGAGATCCACTCGAGTTTTTTGATTCCAAACCATACCCCGAACGCCTAAAGGAAAGTCAAGCCAAAACTGGTCTTAAAGATGCCTTACGTTCTGGTCATGGAAAGATGAATGGCCAGGATATCGTTATTGCCTGTATGGATTTTAGCTTTATCGGTGGTTCTATGGGATCGGTTGTTGGTGAAAAAATAGCCCGTTCCATCGATTATTGTATTGAACATAAAATTCCATTTATGTTAATTTCGAAATCAGGTGGTGCACGCATGATGGAAGCGGCATTTTCGCTAATGCAAATGGCAAAAACTTCCGCAAAACTGGCTTTATTGGCACAGGCAGGCCTTCCCTATGTCTGTCTACTAACAGACCCAACTACAGGTGGTGTGACGGCATCCTATGCCATGCTAGGCGACGTTAACATTGCTGAACCAGGCGCATTGATTGGATTTGCCGGCCCCCGTGTTATCAAAGAAACAATTAAAAAAGATCTTCCAAAAGGATTTCAGACATCTGAGTTTGTCCTTGAACATGGTTTTTTAGATTTCATTGTTGATCGTAGACAACTAAAGGAGAAAGTCGCTACTTATCTCAAGCTGGTCAAATAACGATAAAACAAGGATATATTGAATTGAAAAGCACTTAAGGCAATACCTTAAGTGCTTTTTTTGTTCAATTTCTTACAAATAATGCCAAAATGCCCATATCCTTCTCCGAGAAAGATACTCCGGGTCATGCTCATGCGTATATGCCTCGCATTCAAACGATATACGCCGATAAGCTTTTTCAAAGTCTCTGAAATGAACAAAACGCCATACAAATTCAACTAAATACCAGATGTAAAAGAATATAATCCCCAATTCCAGTGCTTGCCGCAAATGAATACGTTCATGACGGATCAAATCCGCGTTGTTCTTAAAAAAAGCATATTTGAGAAATATCACTGGAAAAATAGTAATCGCATTTGCTCTACCAAAAGAAAATAAATTTGTCCAAAACTTGCTAACTATAATCATCTGATCTTTCAAAAATCTTTTACGAGTATATTCAAACTTAGATAAATTTGCTAGTATACACAATAACAATCATTACTCGTAGGACTGCTCATCTGTTTATCATAGTTCTCTAGGTATCCCAAATCAGATCCAGTTTATCCAGTTCGAAAAGTTACAGCATCTTTTCTGCCCAACGAGAGAAGAGATTGTAATAATTTCTTTTTGAATTGGAATTTTTATTAAGTTTGCTATAGATAAACTGCGAAAAATATGCCGTACAAAGAGCGTGAAATAAATAAATTGTATTATACAATGGGAGAAGTTACAGAGATGTTTGATGTCAATGCATCCCAAATACGTTTTTATGAGCGTGAATTTGATATTCTTCAACCCAAAAAGAATAAAAAAGGGAACCGTCTTTTTACCCAGGAGGATATTGCCAATCTGAAAATCATTTTCAATCTCGTGAAAGAAAAAGGATATACTCTTCAAGGCGCACGGGATTACCTGCGCGACAACAAGTCGGAGGCCAAAGAGAATCAACGTGTTGTGGATTCATTATTGCGTTTAAAAGATTTTTTATTAGAGGTGCGCGATTCTTTATAATTTTTTATATGTTTACCACAATATTCCAGATTTCGGAGTAACTATTTCTATATAGTAATAAAATCGGTACAAGTATGGTTACCCTCTTGGGTAACCATTTTTATTTCTTGATAATAAAATACCTTCCACACTATAAACAAAACTAATATGTCAAAAACATTAACAAACATACTCCAAAAGCCAAGCTTAATTATACTTTCTGATATGTGGGGAATAAAGCGGTCAGCGTGGATCTCCGATTACTTAGAGCAGTTATATGACTCTTTTGACATTATGCTTATTGATTGTATCAATATCGCTAAAATCAATGACTATAATTTAAATGACCAAGAACTTCACCAACGATTTATTGATGGTGGAGTAGAATTAGCAGTTCGTAACTTGATCGACATATCACCGTCAGACAACTATATATTAGGTTTTAGCATAGGTGGATATATTGCTTGGAAAGCATGCTTAGCAGGTTTAAAAGCCAAATCCCTCTTTGCTGTATCATCAACCAGATTAAGAAAAGAGAAGTTATGTCCTGCTATTCCTATACATTTATTTTATGGTCAAACAGATCCTTATCGTCCTGAGAAACCTTGGTTCGATCGCATGAACATTATCCCCCAAATATATGTAAACATGGGGCACAACTGCTATATGTTTAAAGAGAATGCTACCTCAATTAGCTCACAGCTTATAACCTCCTTACCAACTATAAATTAACACAGTAAATAAAAATATTATTATTTCTCAATAAAATCAACAATTCCGCTCTCAACATTATAAAATGCTCCAATGATATTTATTTCATTATTATCATACATCTCACGAAGTACTTTACTTTTGTTCAATACTTCTTTTATTGTATACTCAATATGTCGGCGTGCAACCAAGTCAACACCTGCAGACGAAGATATATCAAGATCATTGTACATACTCTTAGTATGAGTAATTGAGGGCGTTATTTTATCAAGTAAATTAGTTAAATACCCAAGTTCTACTTTCTTACAAGCACCTGTAATTGCCCCACAGCGGGAATGCCCCATTACCACAACCAATTTCGAGCCGGCTAGCTTACAGGAAAATTCCATCGAACCGATGATATCCTCATTAATGACATTTCCCGCAATACGAATACTAAAAATATCTCCCAACCCCTGATCAAAAATCAATTCCGCCGATGTACGGCTATCAATGCAACTTAAAATTACAGCAAAGGGAAATTGGCCATCTTTGGTCTCATTCACTTGTTCTAACAAATTTCTATTTAACTTCAAATTCTTGACAAACCGCTGGTTGCCCTCTTTTAAGAAGGTTAAAGCCAAGTTTGGAGTCACAGACTCCCGATTATTGATTTGATGCGTTCTCATAATGGGTATAAATTTAATTAGCCACAAAGATAACAATGAATATTACTAGGTTCCAAGCAATTCTAATATTTAAAACAAAAACAGGAACAATTCAACACCCAAATTATTAATAATAAATTGTAAATTGTCTTCCGTTTAACCGTGCATTAATGCATCTAAATATTTTTCATATCCCTAAAACAAATGGCTTCTATTGTAAAAATAATCTCTACAAACAAATTGACACATGATGTATTACATATTACGACAGAAAAACCTGATTGTCTTCTTTTCTTACCTGGGCAAGCTGCAGATATTTCAATTAATAAGCCAGGGTGGACAGAATGGAAAAACCCATTTACCTTTACCTCGTTACCGGGAGATAACACACTTGAATTTACCATCAAAATATACCCCGAACACAACGGAGTGACCAAAGAACTACTCACGCTCGTTCCGGGTGATGAATTGATCATTCAGAATATCTTTGGGACGATCAGATATAAAGGAGATGGTATTTTCATTGCAGGGGGGGCAGGAGTCACACCTTTCTTATCCATACTGAAAGATTTATATAAAGAAAATAAAATTAGCGGTAATAAATTGATTCTCGCCAATAAAACAAGAAATGATATCATCGTCGAAGGCTGGCTATCCAAGGCCTTAGAATCCAACTTTATCAACATACTTTCTGAAGAGCACTGTAAAGGTTATGCATACGGGTATATAACGAAACAATTTATTCAACAGCACGTTGACGCAAGACTACAGTACTATTATATTTGTGGACCTGAACCGATGATAAAATCGGTAATCGATAGTTTGTTAGAACTTGGTATCGATAAAAAACAAATCATCCAAGAAAAATTTTGAATCAACTTAATTATGCAAAAATATGCTATAGTTACAGCCCACCAAACCGAATCGGAAAAACAATGGCTTTGCAATTCAATTATAGCAATGAAACCTATTTCTGATAAACAATTTTCAAGTAGAATCTGATGCAAGCACTTGTAATATCTGGGGGAGGAAGCAAAGGAGCTTTTGCTGGCGGTGTTGCTGAATTTCTGATCAATGAAATGAGATACAAATATGACATTTATATGGGTACCTCAACAGGTAGTCTATTAATTTCACATTTGGCATTAGACAAAGTATCCAAAATTAAAAGCATATTTACTTCAGTTGACGAAAGCAATATCTTTGATGCCTATCCATTTCTAATCAGGGAAGACAAGCAACACAATAAACATATCAGTATCAACCATTTGATTATGATCAAAAGTTTTATTGAACGTAAAAAAACTTTTGGAGAGAGCCTAAACTTAAGGAAACTCATAGGAAAAACATTATCAAAAGATGAATTTGAGGTACTTAAAATTCAAAAAAAAGAAATTTGCGTGACTGTTTCTAACCTTTCACTCAATCAAATTGAATACAAATCAATTCAAGACGCTTCATACGAAGATTTTTGTGACTGGATTTGGATTTCATCAAACTATGTTCCTTTTATGAGCTTGGTTGAGAAAAATGGTTACGAATATGCAGATGGTGGATTTGGTTCAATGGTCCCGATCGAAGAAGCCATTAATAAAGGCGCCAAAATCATCGATGTCATTATTCTCGAAACAGAGGTCAACGAACGGAACCAAATGCCATCCAAAAATGTATTTTCGTTACTATCTAATCTACATTTCTACATGACCGAGCGTATAGAGCGACAGAATATACGTATCGGTAAACTTGCAGCGATCAACAAAGGTGTTACGTTAAATTTTTATTATACGCCGACCGAATTAGTCGCTACTTCATTGATTTTTGACAAGAAACTAATGGCCAAATGGTGGTCGATGGGATATCAATATGCTAAGTCCCGGAATGAAAATACCAATGAATTCAGAATCTAACAGTAATCTTATAAACGACGTAAATCCGATGGTCGGGAGTGCGTAAAAGTATAAAATGTATTGCTAAATGAACCTATTGTGTCATACCCAACCGAAAACGCAATATCCGTAACAGAGCTATTAGTCTTTAAAAGCATTTCGATAGCCCTTACCATGCGTAATGTTTTAACGTATTGTAAGAAAGAAATATGTAGTTGGGTCTGAAAAATCCGCGACAATGAACGTTCACTCATGCAGAACTGTTTACTTACAGATTTAAGGCTAATAGGTTCGCCGATGTTTCCCTCCAAATATTGAATTATTCGAGCTACCCGCTTATCCCTACTAACCGGCAAAATAATTGGTAACGCTCGCGTATCAAGCAAGGGCAACAATTTCTTTATCGAAACCAAAAACTCGAAATTATAGTCCTTATAACTAACATGAGTACCATCCCACCGTTCGGTATGATTAATCATCTGAATCAAAAGTTCCGTTGCCGGATAGATCCCCAATTTACCGTAAAAAGGATCATTATCATCGTCATGTGTATAGAAATAGATCGATCGCAATACCGTGCCTGAATGCCCGATACGTAAGATATGGGGGATACCATGTGGTATCCAAAAATAATGTCGTGCTGGCACAACATAAGTCCTCTCATCGATATTAATATAAGCAATTCCACCCTCTACATACCCAAGTTGACCTTTCTTATGGGTATGCAATGGAATTAGTTTTTCCGATTTTTCATGCATGACAAAGGCCGATCTTTCTTGTTCGTCAATCTCCGGCAGCAAAGCAATAAGTCCCATAAAAATCTTTTTATAAAAAAAACACCTATTTCATTGTGTTAACAGTGCAAATTGTTTAAATCATTTAAGATAAAAAAATAAAAAAATATTTTGGCTAGTTTCAATAAAAACATGGCTCTTATAATACATTGTAAAAAAAATGGTACATCTAATTTTGTCCCCGATCAAAAAACAAGCGTATATCAAATGCAAAGAACTATAGTTTTATTATTTTTTCTAGTTTTTCAACAACTTGTCTTTGCAGCTCCCCAATCCGGCATTGCTACAGGTGACACACTTTACCTTACACTACCTGACGCATGGAAGAAAGCCGAGCTGCACAGCAGGTTGATTGAGATACAACGAAAGACAACCGCAATAGCACTCGAAGAGTACAAAGACGCAAAATTAGAGCTATTATTCCCTGAAGTATCGGTCAAGGGAACAGCAGAAAAAGCCTCTAATATTCCGATTTATGAGAACGGTTTATTTTCAAAACCCAAGCAGCATGAGGTGATCCACACCCTCTATCACATTGGCGCTGAATTTTATCAGATACTTTACCATGGCAATAAATATAGACTCAAGATCAAAGCCGATAAAACATCACATCAGCTCAGCGAGGTGCAGGAAAATAAGGTCGTGTCCGATATCCGCTACAAGACCGCTTCACTCTATCTGGACCTACAACGCTGTTTACTATTTAAAGACCTCATTGTAAAAGATATAATGGACCAAGAAGAGCAATTAAAAGAAATCAAAAGCTTTCACAAAAATGGGGTTGTTCTAAAAAGTGATGTTTTACGTATTGAACTTGATCTTTCCAAAAGGAAAATGGCACTCGTCACTATTGACAATGATATCCTCATTGCCAGTCAGAAGCTCAACATTATTTTAGGTGAGCCTGATGAGCGAAAAGTTTATCCTTTGATGATCGATGCCCAAAAAGTAGGAAGACTCCCTTACCAACATTACTTAGAACAAGCATTAAAACATTCATTTGCATATCACATTTCAGAAAAACAAACTGAACTAAGTGCCATTAATCTCAAAAAAGTAAAGGCCAATACGCGCCCCAACATCGGCATTTATGGGGAATTCTACTATGCTAACCCGCAGATTTTTCTCGCGCCTTATAATCCCTCTTGGTATTCACTCGGTGTTATTGGGGTAAAGGCAACCTATCCTTTATCAGCATTATATCACAATATCCATAAAGTCAATGCCGCAAAGTTAGAGCTGGATAAAGAGGAAGAAGCGCATCATCATACAGAAGATATGGTCCGTCAAGCTGTAAAGGAAGCTTACCTACGCTACGAAGAAGCATTAAAACAGATTGATGTTTCTGAAGTTGACGTCAAACAGGCCCAGGAGAATGCCCGCATCATCAAAAACACCTACTTCAATCAGACATCATTGATAACAGATCTTTTGGATGCCGATATTCAGTTGTTACAGGCCCGTTTTGAACTTGCTGCAGCCCGTATATTGGCACAGGACAAATACTACTTACTCCAAAACGTTATTGGAATCCTATAGAGATTATAATGAATGTACCAACACAAAATAAATTACAGAAATGAGAAAAAAATACACTGTCACAGATCAACTGATCACTAAGATCACCGGTTGGATTGCGGGCCTTATTGTCGTCGCTATGGCTATATGGGGTGTGTATACACTTTGGGGCTACTACATCTACGAGCAAACCAACGATGCCCAGGTACAAGAATATGTCAATCCGGTCATATCCAGAGCGGGCGGTTTTGTTGTTGACGTCAAATTTGAAGAAAACCAACATGTCAAAAAAGGGGATACGCTTTTCTTAATCGACAATAGAGAATATATACTTCAAGAAGAACAGACCAAAGCTTCTTTACAAAAAGCCGAAGCGCAGCTCCATGTACTGGAAAGCAACATTGAAACCCTGACAAAAACAGCTAGTGCATATGCTGCACAGGTCAATAGCAACAAAGCGAAACTATGGAAACAGCAGTTAGATTTTGACCGATATCAAAAACTGTATGCCGAAGAATCTGCTACAAAGCAAAAAATAGAAGAAGTACAAGCGACACTTGATGTCAATAACAACGATTACCAATCAGCCAAAGACAACCACGGCGCCTCCCTGTTACGTATCGAAGATATTAAAGTGGAGCGCTCCGTTGTTCTGGCGGAAATCGCCCGGTTGAAATCACTTTTGAATCGGCACAAATTGGATGTGAGCTATACTGTTATCGTGGCACCCTATGACGGGCGGATGGGGCGGCGCACTATCGAACCTGGCCAGATGATCGACGTGGGTCAGCCTTTGGCCTTTATCGTCAATGACGAAACCGATAAATGGATTGTTGCCAACTATAAGGAAACCCAGGTCGCTACCATGCATGTTGGTGACACCGTGAAAATAATTGCGGACGCTTTTCCTGACAGGGAATTTAGAGGAACTATTATTTCACTATCACCTGCAACAGGATCTAGCTTCTCTCTTTTACCCCCTGACAATTCAACTGGTAACTATGTTAAAATTGTTCAACGTGTTCCTGTCAGAATACGCGTGGATGGCCAACGTAAAGAAATCGACCTTTTAAAAGTTGGGATGAACGTCAATGTTTACACACCAAAGAAACAAAATCGTGGATAATACCATACCTATTTTTAAATCTTGGGTTCCCGAATGGATGATCAAAATCGTACTCTTCATCTTGTTATTACCGAGTATTGTTTTATTTTTCCTACCTATTACAAATATACAGGCGGCAGCGGGGTACTACGGGAGTGAGCCTGCAGACATGCAATTTTCAGTAGCCCTATTCTATGCGGGATATGTTGGTTTTTACAGCTTAGAGCGCCGGTTCTTCAACTATTTAGCCGCTAGGGAATATTTTATCCTATTTACATTTTTATTAATGTTGACATCATGGATATGTTATAACACACACGAAGTTTACATTTTTTTTCCAATTCGGTTTATTCAAGGACTATTGTTTGCCAGTACAGTCAATCTCTCACTCTCCTTAATGTTTACAAGATTGAAAAGTGAGCGGGCGCGCGAAGTTAGCTTTTCCGTATTTTTTGGATTATTGATTTGTGCACTACCCTTTAACAATATCGTCACAGCTGATCTTATAGACAATTTTAATTACAACATTGTTTATAAGGGGGCACTATTCTCCTATCTCCCCAGTCTTATCTTTCTTCCGCTGACCATGAACCGTATAAGGCTCAATATCAGATTTCCATTATACAAACTCGACTGGCAGAGTTTTGCCATATATAGTATCGGTCTGGCACTTATTGGTTATATACTCATTTTCGGTCAGGAATATTATTGGTTTGGGGATCCAAGGATACGATACAGCATGTTAAGCTTAATAGGTTTAACAGCACTATTCATTATACGACAGCGCGCCATGAAACGACCATATATAGATCTGCGTATATTTAGATCGCGTAGTTTCAAAGCCGGATTACTGATTCTGTTTATCATGTATATCTGTCGTTTCGTATCGGGTATAACCAATGGATACTTTACAAGCCTTTTGGGTTTTGATCCGATGCACGTCTCCTATATCAATGCCTTTAATCTTTTTGGTTTAATATCCGGGACAATAATTGCGGCTTGTTTAATTATTCAAAAGAAAAATATTCGACTTATCTGGAGCATAGGCTTTATTCTTTTATTGATATTCCACCTGATCATGTTTTACCATTCGGATGTTCAGGCAGATGAATACAAATATTTTATACCGCTTTACATACAAGGTTTTGGTGTGGGAATTATCATGGTACCTACCATTATTTACACCATCTCATCTGTTGCCGTGTCCCGCGGGACATCTGCAGCAGCCATCAGTTTAGCCATCCGTTATCTTGGCTTCTGCGGCAGTATAGCATTGATCAATTATTTTGAGCTGTTCGGAAAAAGTAAGCATTACAATGCTTTCCAAGACCATTTATCCGTTTTAGATTATCCCGTAGTCCATCATATGCAGACCCAAGCAAATATTTTGCTGTCAAAGGGTCTGCATCCTGGACTATCCTCAAAAGCTACCGACAAGTTATTGATCTCGACGTTAAATAAACAGGACCAACTACGGTTCGCGATGGATTATTATGAATTAATTGCTTGGCTTATTGTTGGTATTTTACTCCTGATTTCGTTATCGCCTTATCTGGGGAAAACAATTATACGGTTACGATCAAGACGATTGTCACCAGCATAAGATTACTATCATATATCTCATACTTAAACAAAATGCGTATTAAACTACTATTTATATTGACTCTGCTTTTCACCTGCATAGCTTGCGACAAAGAGCACAAAGCATTTACGGTAAAAACCATTCAGCTTAATCATTACAAACCACATGGTCTTCCAAAACAGTTACTCTACCTCAAAGTATTGGAGAATGATGGTACTACAGTCTTAGCTGAAACGGACCAATATCCAAGTGAATATACACTTCCTGCACGATTCATTGTACACCCGCAGCTCTCATTACCACTATATGCACAAAACTTTACGATACAATTATGGGGCGATGTGACAGGCTTTTTAGGAGAATGTGAAGTTAATATGCACAACTATAAGATTATATTTCCTATAGAAATGGAAGTAGACAGTGAAGAATTAGGTATATCCCTATCAGGGAGCTGGCAATAATAAAGATTTTTTTCCGAAGTCAATTGAAATTGGCCCAAAGATCAGCACGAATTATTAACGATATATCGAACAAAATATGAGGTTTACATCAGCTTTGACAGCATATATTTAGTAACTTGTATCGTATCTAAAATGGTCACATTATGAACAATGAGTTATTAATATCCATACTTGCCTCGATTCCCGAGCACGAAACTGCGGAAAAGGTCGAAACTATGTTCAATCATATCAAGGAGAATCCGCGCAATAACAATGATTTACTGAAGATGACAACAATAGCAGATTTTTCACCTGAGGACTGGAGTTTTATTAACAAAAGAGCGCTGAGAGCAGGAGCTCTGCATCAAGAACAAGGAAATGGAAACAGAGCCGAAGCTTATATCAACAGCATAACCGCCGATCTAAAGCATATCTTCAACTATGATTTTTAGCATCCTGCTCTAACTGTAAATGCTCCACTTCGAATTGCATCAGAAGTGGAGCATCTATATCCAAATTGGATCTAATCAGTTCACATTGATTTTACCTTCCATGACAACATGGATCGTACAATAATATTCGACAGTCTTATCGGGGACAAACTGCCATTTATCTCCAGGTTTCAAATCGGGTGACGCCCATATATTTCCCATTTCTGTCGCATTGTGCGAGACTACATCTTTATTGACGAACGTGACGGTATCGCCTTTGCTAATAGTCAGGTCTTGCGGGCTAAACACCATATTCTCGATGATCACCTCATGGTTACCATGACTTGCATTACTTTGATCGGACGAGTTCCCACCACAGCCTCCCAAAATAATCAGGCTTGCAACAACACCAATTATATTCCATACTTTCTTCAATATTTGGTATTTCATGGCTTTCTATTTAAATTTTAACTGAATCATTTCTGCATGTTTCAGATGTATTTTCAATGTCGGTAATACTTTTTCCAAAAGCGTTTTCAGCTCAGCATTTTTGGTTTGGGGAATCAAAACTTTCTCAACTGCGTCTATAACAGCTTTATGATAGCCTACCTCATTATCAATATAAGCTTTGTCAAATACTTTGCCCTTCTTTTTGTTCAATTGGCTTTTGGTCGTTTTAGCGCCATCAAGCAGTGATTTGGTAACGGCATTGTGTTCTGGTGTTACCTGTAGTTTCTTTGCCAGTGCCACCGCTAAACCGATAACGGCATTGTGATCGTCTTTCATCGTTTGGGCAAATCGTTTTACATCGGCATTTTGGGATATCTTTTGCGCTATCTCCGCATATTCAACATCGATCTGGTTGGCAGTTACTGCAACCGATGCAATCTGTGCATCATTCAATTTTGGTGTATTTTGTCCCTGTGCACCGAGCCCAACGAACAACAATACAGCGAGCAACAGACTCGTCATAAAAAGACCTTTTTTCGTATTTTCCATGATTTAAAAAATTTAATGTGTTTACCTATTTCATTAGAGGAGAGCATCAATCAAAAGATTACAGTCTAAACAAAAAAAGCCACATCTCACGACATGGCCCAAACTATGAAACTAAAAACATACCTTTTTACTAAAAAGGCTTACTAAATTTAAATTAGCATTTTACCTAAACAAAGGTAGAGTTAACAGACCATAAATACAAGATATCTTAACGCGAGGGTAAGATAATTTAATTATACGATCTAATAAAAAATAGTCTTTCCCGACAAAGTGGAGTTATTTTTGCTATGCAATATGACCATTTAATACATTAAAAACTATTACACCAAATATTTACGTAGAATAAATGATAAAATCAAAGCTCACTGCCTACATGAAGACAGCCCATGGCTGGGAAAAGATCAGTCGCTGGCAGCTTCTAAATATGCCACAAGCAACATACAAAAAATTCAAAGATAAATTTCAGCCATTTTATTTAGGTGCGAGCGAAGAATCTCCAAGATTGACCTTTAATATAGCACAAAAAACTTTTCGTTTTCTCCCAGGTCAATTTGAGGAGACTGAAAAACAATCTGCTGGAATGACTTATCCAGAACAATTCCTTCCAGCCGAAGAAAGGAAAAAGAAAAATGAACAAGAATTTGAAAAAATTAAAGAAATACCTATCTATTTAGAAACTGGAAATTACAGTGAACTTCCTAAACAAATTTTAAAATATGTAGACATTGTAAAACCGCTTTCGGAATGGTATGAAATAGGTATTAAACCAAAAAAGGAAAAATATGGAAAATGGAAAGCTATAAAAAGAGAAGAGCGATATTTTGGTTTTCACGATGCTGATCTAAGAATGCAAAGTCATAAAGTTTCACTTGAAACAGGTAAAAGAGTTACGGAAAAGCCTTATTGCATAAAAGCATTAAATGAACAAGGTATTCCTTTAACAGACTTTGTTGCTTATGGGGAAGATGTATGGTTATAATTATAGGATCGCCCTATTCTATAAAGAACAGGGTTAAACCGCCGAACGATCAATTCGTAAAACTGCTTATCACCTCGCAGTACACGGTCTATTATTTCATTTTCTGTCATATTGCAGTTTTATATTAATTATATTCTACCCCTTCTTTCTTACAATAGAGTTCGTAAATCAACAATTGGTTACAGGTATTAAAAATAACAATGATGGAGCTGACTAGTGCTATTCCCGGCTTGAACGAAAAAATGAAGGAATTAAATGACAAAACTATCCATTTCCTCGGCTAACAAGTATAGATTAGGTATTCGGTCTCCAAGTTAATAATGCGGGTTGTAATTGTTTAATAAAATCAAATAGAAATGGATATTTAATAACTTTACTTTTATTAACAATTGTACCATCATAAGTCACCAGATCTAAATCAATATCATGCGAACTATCATTATTCGCTGTGCAATCAATATTCATCAAATCTGCAATACATCGAAGCTTATTTTCTAAAAGTATCTTTGATAGCGTTGTGCTTATGAGTACTGCCTCATTTAAAAAGTCTCCCTCATTGATAGGCCTCAAAAATTTTGTACAGATAATATCCGAGTATTTTATCATCGTACCGAGGTCTTTAAGACACCCCAACATCTTAATTAATTTTGTAGCAGGCATGGTATTAGTACCCAATACGATCAAAGCTGTGTAATAAACGACCATTGTCAAATTGCGTTAACTACTCCTATAGAGTACCTAAATATAAAAAAGGTTACAAAAAATTAGCAGACACCATTAAATAAAACTTAAATACGGCCTCAGATATAACAGAATAAGCACTAGCGTCAAAAACACTAGTGCTTAAATTTACTAAACAACTCTACTATATGGAAAACTAAACTTAATTGACTTGAAGTGACGCCGGACCAAATTCCTCAAAATGAATAGCTGTTTTTGGTACATTATGCTCAATCAGAAAATTATAATGCTTTGCGATAAATGCACCTGGTCCGCAGATATAATACTCTGCCTGCTGATGTATAATTTCCTCTCTGATTTTGGATAATTCGACCCAACCCTCATAATATGAACTATCTTCCACCTCTAATTGATCATAGAAAATATGCTGATTGACATTGGTATTCGCATGTGCAATCTCGGCGATACGATCCTTAAATGCATGCACTGCTTCGTTGCGACAACCGTGCACCCAGGTAATCGGCACATCAACATTTTTATTGTTGGCTACTAATTCTTCCAACATCGATAACAATGGGGTCTGACCAACACCGCCACTAATAAAGACCTTCGGTTTAGCGGCCTCGTTTTGCAAAACAAAAACACCAGCAGGTGCTGACAGATCAACTAGATCTCCCTCATTGATATGATCATGGAGGCGGTTGCTAATCATTCCGTCAGGGTGAATACTTCCTGCTTCACGCTTAACTGAAATACGATAGTATTTTCCATTGGGCTGACATGAAATGCTATATTGACGAGGTTGTAAAAGATCTAATTCAGGCAAGAATAGACGCAAACTGATGTATTGACCAGGTAAAAAATCCGCTACTGGACCACCATCTGATGGGTATAGATAAAATGAAGTGATTTCAGTTGATTCTTGGATTTTATGTTTCACAACGAACGGTCTCCATCCTGCCCATCCACCAGGTTTGCTAGTCTGTTGTTCATAAATTTTTTGCTCATGACCACTCATCAAAGAAGCTAATTGCTGATAAGCAGCGGTCCATGCTTCCAAAAGCTCTGGGGTAGCACCATCCCCTAACACTTCGCTGATTGAAGCGATAAGATGTCTCCCGACAATTGCATAATGCTCAGGCCGAATATCTAAACTCGTATGTTTATGACCAATATTATTAACAACAGGCATTAATACAGAAGGATCTTCAATATGTTCAGCGTACGCTAATACGGCCATGGCCAACGCTGTTTGCTGCTTATTGTTCCGCTGATTTCCCATATTAAAAACATGTTTCAGTTCTGGGTTGTGCTCAAACATCCGATTGTAAAAATGGCTTGTTAATAATACACCGTGCTCTTTAAGAATTGGCACTGTAGCCTTTACCAGATTTTTTTGATCTACTGTCATTTTAAATGAATATTAATAATAAAAGATATTTTTGTCTTTTATTTAGTGAAAAAATTTTACTTGTTTAATGTCAACTGCCCAGCAATTAGCTCATAATTAAATTGCCCTATCGTTGTAGTATTCAACATAAGAGTCAGTTTATTTCTTACTTCCTTAAAATCGTTATGCAATGGACAGGGGTTTTCCTCCGAACAGTAACTTAATCCCAAACCACAGCCTGTAAACAGCTTCTCCCCTTCAAATGCAACAACAATCTCTGCCAATGGTAGGTCCAACCCTTTTGAATCTAAATAAAAACCGCCGTTTGGCCCCTTTATAGACTGAACCAAACCATCTTTACTCAATTTTTGTAAAATCTTAGCTAGAAAATGCTCTGGAGAGTCAATATGCTCCGCTATTTCCTTAATACCTGACCGATGACCTTCTTGAGATCGCTGCGCAATATAAAACATTGCTCTCATTGCATACTCACATGTTTTAGAAAATATTCCCATAGCTAGATCCCCGATTGTTATAGCATCGGATTAATATGATTAGTTCTATAGTATGTAATCTTGGATAAGAAAACAGTTGCCATCTTATCTCCTCTCCATTTCGCTTCATCTGCAACCACACCTTCAAAATATTCATCAACTGTCTCGTGCCACAAAAAGATCCAACGATTAAAATGGGTAGCATCAATTGGCATTTGCGCATGAACAGGAAAGGGGCTATCGCCGTAGGTATGTTCACCAAGCAAAATCGTCTGCCAAAAACGATACATTTTTTGCAGGTGTGTATCCCAATTTATAATCCGATCATTAAACACAGGACCTATAGTTGGATCATTTTTTACTTTAGCATAGAATGAATCCACTAAAAGCCGAATGTCTGAAATAGTTGTAATATCCATTATCAATCCTATAAACTAATCACTAATGCGATAGAACAAAGGTATAAAAAACAAATAAAAGATAAAAACATCTTTTACTATTTTTTTTTATTTTTATCAAAGCGTTACCCTTATGAGCAGCTATGTGATCTGATTTATCACTTTTAATTTCATACTGGGGGTTTTCGGGGTTCGCATGATGAGTATACCCTTTGTAATCAAAATTTTCAAGATGTACGTTAACAATTACTCCAGATACCTCCCCTGCTTCAGAATTCCATTTCACATGATCACCAATTTTAAACTCTTTCTTCATTATATTTACAATTATCATTTTAAAAATTGTATGTCAACTCACCGTTCACAATATGAGCAACACTTGTGTATGGGTGTTCTTTTACCTTGCCAACTCCCATGATATGCCAAACTTCCCAGTCTCTGACTTTTAAATAGTCCGAAATCAAGGATCGATGACAACGCCACCACAGTGCTTCCGCACACATATAGACAGTTAATTGCTTTGTGGCTAAAGATTCTAATCGCGTTATTGATTTATCAAATGCGCTACTTTCCATATAATCAGCGTACCCTTGAAAAGATTTATTTTTCCAAGCATAATTCTTCGAATCTGGCTGAACCGCTCTTCGTCCTCCCAGATCAATCAAATGGAGATAATCAATTCCAGCTTCCCGAAGCGCCTTACTCAAAAATAGCTGATTAAATTGAGGATATTTTCTCGAATTCGGAAAACGTCTTACATCTACCAATAATTGAATATAAAATGAGCCCAGCATTTCCAAAAATTTTTCCAAACTATGATTAGAATGACCAATTGTATAAATAACTCTTCCCATCTGTCTCTTCAATTCAAACGCCAATTTATAGAACTCAACCTAACAAAGAAACAAGCAGTAAATACATTTGTTTTTATCCAATTTCCTTTAAACTTCCCACCACTTAATCATTATTCGATATATTTTCATTAAATTTTCTTTAACTTTATATCAGCCATGAAAACTGTAGGTCATTTTTACAGAACAACAAAAGCATCAGATTAAATTGTTGCATTAATAATCAATAATCATGAAGATTGCCCTAAAAAGAATCTATGCGCCAACAAGTCCGACAGACGGGTTACGCGTCCTCGTAGACAGATTATGGCCAAGAGGAATTACGAAAGAAAAGGCCAATTTGTCTGAATGGAATAAGGACCTAGCTCCTTCTGAAGCACTTCGGGTATGGTTTCACCATAATCCAGAATTGTGGAATGAGTTCTCAAAAAAATATAGGATAGAACTCGAGCAGAGTAATTTTGGAAAAGAATTCCTAGTACACCATCAGCAGCAAGAGATAATTACCTTATTATATGCAGCCCACGATACTGAACATACACACGCTCTAATCCTACAAAAATATTTACAAGATTTATATCAACAACAAGTTTAACATAAATTATCAAATCATTATGCAAACAGCTTCTATTTTTCAAAACATCACTTATCATGAAAAGCATCCCAAAATGGATCTTTTATTGGAAACAGAGAGCAGCAAAGAATACCGTCTGGCTTTTGCCAAAGGACAATATTTGAAAGAGCATAAAACTGCTGCTTCAATTATTGTAGAAATTATTGATGGCTGTATTGACTTTGGGATAAAAGGAAGCAAAACCACATTGACCAAAGGCATGCTTGTCGCCTTGGAGCCGGAAACACCACATGATCTTTTTGCGGTAACAGAGAGTATTGTCCGTCTTTCGGTCATAAAACAGCCCAAATAGGGCTTAACGTTCTTTAAGTTCAATCACTTCCAGATTCTCAATCTTGTCTTTGTTGATCTCAAAACGCATTAATGTCCTGACTTTATGCCAGCCATGTTTACCTGCTGCCCCCGGATTAAGGTGAAGGCAATGAATCTTCGGGTCAAAAATAACTTTAAGGATATGTGAGTGTCCAGTAATAAACAATTGGGGCGGATCTTGCATCAGTTCGCTTTTGATGCGGGGCGCATATTTACCAGGATACCCACCGATATGTGTCATCCATACCCTTACTTCTTCACAGGTAAATCTTAAGTCCTCCGAAAATCGTAAGCGGATATCTTTACCATCTATGTTTCCATACACAGCCCGTAGAGGTTTAAAGGCTTCCAAACGATCCGCAACATCCACATCACCAAAATCTCCGACATGCCAGATTTCATCACAATCAGCAAAATAGGTGAAGACAGATTCATCTAAATAAGAATGTGTGTCCGAAAGAAGTCCAATTTTTGTCATCGTTTAAAAAGCTAAAAAGTAAGCTGCTAAAGCTTGCTTGTATGATTCTGAATAAACACCTTTAGATGAATAGATTACAAATTTCCGTAGCTGGATGCTTTCAATAGGCTGACGTTCAAATAGCACAATTTTTCGAATGATAGGTTCCCCCTCAAAGGAACTGATTTGAATTTCTCCGGTGCAATGCAATCCTTTTTCTGCCGACAATTGCACGACTGTTTCAGCCAGGCGCGTCGGCAGGATCAGAGCCAGCTTACCATCCACACTCAAACGCTCTACCGCAAAATCCAAAAGTTCCCGAAAGAAATCCAGGTCAGTATGCCGCGCCAATTTCTTCCGTACATCTGGGTTATGCAGGGAGTCTGTATAAAAAGGTGGGTTTGACACAATAAGATCATAATGGCCTGTCATTTCCAATTGTTGAAATGAAGTAGCATATAATACAAGTCTTTCTCTAAAAACAGAGTTTTTGAAATTCTTATCGGCCATTTTCGCTGCAAGCAGGTCGATTTCTACTGCTTCGACAAGCCCGCTTTCAATGCGCTGGGCTAACATGAGGGCAATGACTCCTGTTCCTGTCCCCACATCCAATACTCTTTTAGGGGTATCTATATCAACCAATGATGCCAATAGGACCCCATCCGTATTGATCTTCATCGCACAGTCAGACTGATCAATCTCAAATTGTTTAAATCGAAATATCGAAGCCATGGGTCAAAGACTTAATATCAAACCTAATTAATTCTTTAATAAACGCTGAATTTCGTCCAGCTTCATCAAAGCCTCAACAGGAGTTAAGGAATTCACGTCCAAATTGTTCAGCATATCCCTGATCTTGTTTAGCACCGGATCATCTATAGCAAACATTTGAAGTTGATAGGCCTGTTTCTGGATTTTGCGCATACTGTCTTTGATCTGCTCTCCTCCGGTACGTTCCTGTTCCAATCGTTTTAAGATCTGATTGGCCCGACTCAACAATTTTGGGGGCATTCCAGCAAGTTTGGCCACATGAATCCCGAAACTATGTTCGGATCCTCCCGGCATCAATTTGCGCAGGAAAATTACTTTGTTATTGACCTCCTTTACCGTTACATTATAATTTTTGATACGTTCTAATGAGGTCGTCAGTTCATTTAATTCGTGGTAATGCGTGGCAAAAAGAGTTTTTGCTTTGGCCGCAGGATGGTTATGTAAAAATTCTGCAATGGCCCAAGCTATCGAGATCCCATCATAAGTACTTGTCCCCCTTCCAATTTCATCCAGCAAGATCAGGCTCCGATCAGACAAATTGTTCATGATACTGGCCGTTTCGTTCATTTCCACCATAAACGTAGATTCGCCTGAAGATAGGTTATCTGAAGCACCAACCCGGGTGAAAATCTTATCAACCAGGCCGATTTTAGCTTCCTTTGCCGGTACAAAACAACCTATCTGTGCCATAAGTACAATTAATCCTGTCTGACGTAATAAAGCCGATTTACCAGCCATATTAGGCCCTGTGATAATAATGATCTGTTGTGTCGTTGGATCCAGAAAAGTATCATTGGTAATATAATCCTCACCTATCGGCAAATTCTTCTCAATAACAGGGTGCCTTCCTCCCTTAATATCCAAGACCTTACTGTCACTGACCTCTGGTTTGGTATAATAGTTCTTCTCTGCAACAACAGCAAAATTGAGCAAGACATCCAGCTTGGCTAAAAGTTGGGCATTAAGCTGAATAGGTTTGATGTACTCAGCAATAGCATGCAATAATTCTGCATACAGTTTATTTTCCAAAGCCTGTATTTTCTCCTCGGCACCAAGAATCTGTTCTTCATATTCCTTTAATTCTTCCGTAATATAACGTTCTGCATTCACTAATGTCTGCTTACGTATCCACTCCGTTGGAACCTTATCTTTATGCGTATTCGTTACCTCCAGGTAGTAACCAAATACATTATTAAAGGCAATTTTTAGTGAAGGGATTCCAGTTAGTTCCGATTCTCTCTTTTGTATTTCAAGCAGATAGTCTTTCCCACCAAAAGCAATTTTGCGTAATCTATCCAACTCAGTATCAACTCCATCAGCAATTACACTTCCTTTATTGATGGCGACTGGAGGTTCAGCTTGCAGCTCCTGCTCGATCCGCGCACGAATACTTATACAGGCATCCAATTGATCTGAAATACTTCGTAGTGATTCTACATCCTTTTTGTCGCTGAGTTCCTTTAATTTTTCGATGGCATATAAAGCACGCTTCAGCTGAACAATCTCTCTCGGGTTAGCTTTTTGGAGTCCAATCTTTGAAATCAAACGTTCCAGATCTCCAACCTGCCTGATCTGCACAATCAGTTCATCCCTCAAATCAGGGTTATTAAAAAAGAAATCCACGACATTTAAGCGCTCCTGAATACTTTTCTTATCTTTTAATGGCATCACAATCCAGCGCTTTAATAACCTTGCCCCCATAGGGCTGGCCGTATGGTCCAGTACATCGGACAATGTGATCGCGTTCTCGTTCATCGAACCGATCAATTCCAGATTGCGAATGGTAAACCGATCGAGCCACATAAACCGATCTTCTTCAATACGAGAAAGAGTAGAGATATGTTGTAGGTTACGGTGCTCCGTCTCATTAAGGTAATGCAATGCAACTCCGGCGGCAACAATTCCGGCAGTCATACGGTCAACACCAAAACCTTTCATCGAAGACACCTCAAAGTGTTTTAACAAAGTTTCAGATGCATAATCACCGGTATAAGGCCATTCATCTAAAAAATAGGTATAATACTGCGCACCGAACTGCTCAATAAAATCCTTACTTTGTCTTTTGGGAAGTATAACTTCCGTGGGTTTAAATCCTTGCAACAATTTATCAATATAGGAGAGGCTTCCTTGAGCAACCAGAAATTCACCCGTCGAAATATCAAGAAAAGAGACACCGATCTTCTCTTTTTCCATATAAATTGACGCTAAGTAATTATTCGATTTTTGTTGGACTATATTATCATTGTAAGAAACACCAGGTGTAACAAGTTCCGTGACGCCCCGTTTGACGATTGTTTTCGTCGTTTTCGGGTCCTCCAGCTGATCACAGATTGCCACACGTTGACCGTCCCGAACTAACTTCGGGAGATAAGTTTCCAAAGAATGATGTGGAAAGCCCGCCAAAGCTGTTTCCGATTCCGAACCATTTCCCCGTTTCGTTAATACAATGCCCAAAATCTGGGCTGCCTTAATTGCATCCTCACCAAATGTCTCGTAAAAATCGCCAACACGGAACAACAATAATGTACCAGGATACTTAATCTTGATCGCATTATACTGCTGCATCAACGGGGTTACTTTTTTTTCTTTTGCCAACGTTAAAAATCAAATTTGTGAAGCGTAAAAATAGGATAATCATTTCCATTAAACAAGAATATACACTAAGTTTGTATCCGAAAAAATTTAGTCATGGCCATCAAGAGATCTGGGAAACGAAATATCTCCAGTAAGAAAAAAAATACCTTTAAGAAATTTTCCTTCAATCCACTGAAGTCAATTAAATCACCTATTCTCCGCTTCATCAGCGGGGCAATCTTATATTTTATCGGCATCAGCCTTTTTTGGGTGATTAGTCTGCGATTCATCAATCCACCGGTTACCTGGCTGATGATTCAACGGGGTTTTGAACTAAAAGAGCAAGGTAAAGGATTCAAATTGGAAAAGAACTGGTTAGACTATGATGAGCTTTCAACAAATCTAAAACTTGCGGCTATCGCAGGAGAAGATGCCCATTTTATGACACATTGGGGATTTGATTTAAAAGGTATACAAAATGCCATCAAAAAAAATGCCCAAGGTAAAACACTGCGGGGTGGTAGCACGATTAGTCAGCAAGTTGCCAAAAATGTTTTTCTATGGCCTGGACGCTCTTGGCTTCGTAAAGGCTTTGAGACCTACTTTACAATTCTAATCGAAACACTTTGGAGCAAGAAACGTATTCTTGAAGTCTATCTTAATGTGATAGAAATGGGCCAAGGCGTATATGGTGCCGACGCAGCTGCAACATACTACTTTAACAAAGCAGGTAGTAAGCTCTCAAGAAAACAAGCTGCTTTGATTATTGCCATCTTACCTAATCCACGTCAATGGGATGCCCGGCATCCTTCAGCTTACGTCAATAGAAGAGCAAATGCCATTGCAAAATACATGCATCATTATACCATTCCGGAATAAAAGATGATAATTGGCATCGACGGATGCTGATCATTTTATAATATCCATATAAATAAAAAAGCCATTAGTGAAATGGCTTTTTTATTTATGCGAGATGATGTTCGTTATGCAAACAATCTTTTATGCCAGCTTTCCTTAAAAGGAATTTCCCAGGCATTTTCCAATTGATGTTCATAAGTAATCGTATTATCAAAAACAATGGTGCTGTCATCTATTTTTCCCCCAGCCAGTAATTCTTTAAAACCAGAACGGTCGACTACTTCGATACCATTGCTTGACTTATATGCAAATTGCATCCGGTCGAAAAGTTGGATACCATATTGTTCTTCAACTCCTTTTAAAAAACGAACGGAGCTATCGATAGAACAGCCCGAGGCTGCGGCAACATCCTCATCAACTTTCAAAATAATAAATAGATTGTCCCGTAATTCGGCCGAAGCAGACAAGGGTTTTCCGTGGACTTTCCATTGTTCCGCAAAATCCAACAATGCTGTAGATATCTGCCGACTTTCTTCGGCAGACAAAATACGGTCCGCCTGATAGATCCAAATTCGTTTCATGAGCAAACTTCTTTCCTATGTTAAAACTAACTGATATAATAAGGTGAAATCATCAAATAAACGATCACACCAGTGACAGCAACATAAAGCCACATGGGATAAGTTATGCGTGCCAATTTTTTATGTCGCGCATAAGATCCCGAAATACCTCTTACAAATGTAAAAAGGACAAATGGAATAATAATAATTGAAAGCAGGATATGGGTGATCAAAATAAAGAAGTAAATCGGTCTTAATATCCCCTCTCCGCCATATTTAGTTTCGATTGATGTCATATGATAAGCGACATACATCGCTAAAAAAGCCAAAGAACAAGCAATGCACAATTTTACCAGACGTTCATGTAAAGACTTATTTCCCTTCTTGATCGCAGCAACTGCCCAAAACAATAAAATTGCAGTAATGCCATTGATCGTTGCATAAATTGGCGGTAAAAAAGTCAATGGTTTAACATGATAACCCAACTTTTGCAAATTCACAGAAAAAAGAACCGCAACGACTAAGGGGATCACAATAGACAACAGCCAAATCCATTTGCTGTATTTCTTTTCTTTAATTAGATGTTCTTCCATAGGTATTAACTATCTCTTTTGTTCAATTGTAGCTGGATGGTTTCGTATCTCCTCCACCAACAATAGTTTAATTTCATCTTCAAGACGATCAACATCAGTTTTTGCATTAATATCGTACACCCCTCTTATCCGTCCTTTGGTATCAAGTAAAAGATAGTTGGAACTAATAATAAACGGTTTGCGCCCATCTTTGTTAACATGTGCATCCTGCAATAAACTTTCCTTGGCAAAGGTAAAGATATCAACAGAAGGATCTGTCACAAAAAACCAAGATTTAGTCCACGGCTTGTAAACTTTCGCGTATTGAGCCAACACCTCCGGTGTATCAAATGCTGTATCAACTGTAATAGAATACAGTTTGACCTTCTTATTCTGAATAAAACGAATAGCAATCTGATCTAACTTTTTAACCATTGTTCGAGACAAAGAAACATCTTTGGAATACATCAAATGGACAACTGAAAGTGTTGTATCATTGTCCAACAAATGCACCGGCTTACCATCGTAATTAACAAAATCAACAGGAGAAACAGTATGATATATAGTATCCGGGATATCCCGCCCCCACTTACGATGTGTTGTTCCAGGGACTTCCTTTTTACCAAAAATTGGCAAGGAAGCATAGCTATTGGAACCACTTTTATTTAGTATAAAATATAAAAATCCTGGCAATAAAAGAATTACGACCAGGACTATTACTTTTTTTATACCTTTCTTTTGTCCAGTATTATTACTCATTCACGTTATTTATTTGGAAAAATAAGATGCTCTTGAAATGCTGTACCCAAGAAATCACCCTCAATCAATAATAGAATAATGAAATATATAATAAATATAAAGACTATACCAACCGTTACAATAAAGCTTGATTTTTCGAATTTCAAGTGCATAAAGAATGCAACAATATAATAAGCTTTAACTAAGGTAAGAACAATATAGATCGTATTAACCAATGTTCCTTTCGCTAAAATCTGCCAGTGGTGTACAAAGCCTAGAGCGATTAAGAACTCCAAACAAGTAAGGGCTAGAAGTACACCAAATACTCTCCATATAGCCTTTTTATCCATCCCACCTTCGTGAGCATGCTCTCCATGAGCGATATTATCTTGATATTGTGACATAGCTGTTTTGTAATTAATATTATTAACTATACAAGGTAGAAAAGTGTAAACACGAATACCCACACCAAATCCACAAAGTGCCAATATAAACCGACTTTTTCAATCATTAAATATGATCCTCTTTTCTCAAATGTATTATTTAAGGTCATACACAAGATGATGATGTTCAAAATAATACCAACAGATACGTGAAAACCATGGAAACCGGTAATTGTAAAGAAAAGATTTGCGAATTGTAACGCCGAAGTATACGATACATCTCCGGTAAAGAAGTGTCCCAATTTCTCAACTACATTTCCACCCTCCATATGTGTAGCAATATCAGTAGCAGGGTTACGTCCAAACCAAAAACCTTCATGGTGCAAATGGGTCCATTCCAACGCCTGACAACCAACAAAACAAAGACCACCGAGAATTGTCCAAAGCATCCATTTAACAACCTCTTGCTTCGAATTTCGATGCCCAGCTTCTACGGCCAAAACCATCGTTACTGAAGACATAATCAAAATAAAGGTCATCAAACCTACGAATACCAAAGGTTGACCTTCATCAGTAATTCCTGGAATAGATTGAAAAACCTTATCCGGATCTGGCCAAACAGCATGTGAAAAACGTTGTGCCCCGTAATAAACCAAAAATGCAGAAAATGTGAAGGCATCCCCTACCAAGAAAAACCACATCATGATTTTTCCATATTCTAAGTTCCAAGGTGACTTACCCCCATTCCATGGTCCGGTCTTTACCTTGTCCAATTGCGATACTGTTGTACTCATTGTTTACTATTATTGATTCAAAAGTAAGAAAACATATATATAAATCCATAAAAGATCGAGAAAATGCCAAAAAATACTGGCAAGATCCATGCGGAAAAGATTGCCATCTTTAGGAAGTTTAGTTATTCCTATAATAGCGACAACCAACACGATCAACCCCGCAATAATATGTGCCAAGTGCAAACCTGTAAATGCATAAATAAAAGACTGTGATGCATTGTTATTCACAAAATAGACACCTCTGTCTGTTAAAACACTCCAAGCATGTACCTGTAATGCAAAAAACACGATACCCAAAACAAAAGTTATCAATAAAAATAATCTCTGTTTGGTTGAATCATCATTTTTAGCCGCCTTATGTGCTAAAAACATCGTCAGACTACTGACCACTATACTTAGTGTACTATAGATAAACGTATCTGGCAGTAAAGTCTTGATTCCCTTGTCCACGCCACTTGCCGAATATACAATGAAACCACTGGACCATGCGGCAAACATCATGAACATCCCCAACATACCCAACCATAGGCTGAATTTCTGGGCCTTTCTCTGTACTAACTTCTCGTCAGTTTCTGTTTGTGTATCTAACATTATTTCAAAGGAATAAAGTTAAGTAATAATACGAGCTGTGTCACAGGCAAATAGATAAACGAGGTAAACATAACTTTCTTTGCCGAAGGAATATCACAATTCCTAAATAGCAAATAGCCATAATAACCAAACATCAATCCACCAATCACGGACACGATAGTAAACCAAATTCCACCAAAGCCAAAATAATAAGGTATAAAACCTGCTGGAATCATCAATAATCCTGAGATGAATACCATAAAAGCCGATATCTTATCACGTTTTGTAGTCGGCAACAACCGGAATCCTGCCAATTTATAGTCGTCATCCACCACCCAAGCAATTGCCCAGAAATGTGGAAACTGCCATAGAAATTGGATAACAAACAACACGAAAGGAATAATAATAATAGCTGCTTCGTTATGTCCACTATAATAGGCCAGATCATCCTGTGAAAAAGCTGCATAATATCCAATCAATGGAGGAAATGCACCCGGAAATGCGCCCACAAACACTGCTATTGGTGATTTTCTTTTTAAAGGTGTATAGATGAATGCGTAAAGTAGAATACAAAACACCGACAATAAGCCAGCGACAAAATTTAACCGAACAAGAACCAAAGTACCTAAAATCCCCATAAAGACACTCAATACCAGTGCTTGTCCCGTTGTCATCCGGCCAGAAGGCAGTGGTCTGTCTTCCGTACGTTTCATCAACTTATCCAAATCTTTCTCAATGATCTCATTAAAACCATTAGCAGACCCTGTAACCAAAAACCCGCCCAATGTCAACAACAACCAATTAAACCAAAAGATATCACCTTGCTGTTTTGATCCGATCAGAAAAGCAATTGACGCGGAGAATACTACGGTCAATGTAAGTCTTAACTTAACAAGCTTGTTGAAATCCGAAATAAATTCTTTCATAATTAAAAGAGACCTCCTACTACCAGTGTACTTAAACACATACTTTTAAACATAAACATCTCGAATTTCAACATTAATGCCTTTGCTTGTTCAACAATAATAAAAGGTAAAACTGGGCACCAAATAGTAGTGTACCAATGACCAAATGTGTTGTCTGTGCAAATGCAGGTATTGCATATCGAGCTAAGATAATTCCTGATAGCATTTGGATACCCACTAAGATCAAAGCGATCAGAGCAAACTTAAATTGCCTAGAACCGCTATTGAAGCTGGTGCGGACCAAAAAGAATAATACAATAACTAAAATCAAAGAACAATATGCCAACCATCGATGTACTTCGAATTGTTGGCCAATAGTCGTGATAAAATCGGTACGGGCAACAGCAGAATCCGTCAATAGATCCACTTCTTCCCGAACACCTGTGCCCACGATTACCTGTGTCAACATCAGTAAAATTGACACTATTGCAAGCACCTTTAAAACACCTAAAGAACGATTACTAACCAATACAGTTTTGTCGCGTAGCGTAACAGCCTTGAAATAAGTATATATACTGATACAAACAATTACAAGCGCCAAAAGCATATGTACGGTAATGATCCAAGGCATTAGATTGGTTGATACAACGATCGAACCCAACCAGGCCTGAATGACCACCACAAAAAGATTAATCACTGACCAAACAACGATCGAACCTTTTGATTTTAAATAGGTGAAAGAATAAATTGCAGTAAATAACAAACAGAATCCTGAAATGACACCAACTAAACGGTTGATATACTCCGTCCATGTTTTTGCGACATTAAACTCTTCATGTTGCAAAATGCTTTTGTCCGTCCGGAGTTTATACGCCATTTCTTTGTCGCCAAAAAATTCTACAATCTTGGCAAATCGTTCGTTCTTCTTTGCTCTTCCTTCAATATAATGTTGTTCATACCCTTGCGGTAATTGTGAAATATCCGTTGGCGGAACAATACGGTTAAAACATTTGGGCCAATCTGGACAGCCCATGCCCGAACCAGTACTCCGAACAACCCCTCCAGCAATAACGACCAGAAACAATACGATGATCGTTATAAAATTGGTCTTTATAAATCGCTTCTCAGCAGCTGGAAACATCATACTACCCCTACCTCTTAAATATAAACTCGTATAGCATAGAGTAGGTACCATCCCTACTCTATCCTAATTAAATGATTAATCTTTTCTACCATTTTGAGCATTCCATTCTGCTTGGATACGCTCAGCTTCCTCATCTCCTTCAAAGTCATGAGGTAAGTTAGAACCCATGGTCTCAGAGAAAGGAACATGTTGAGGAATAAAGTCCTCACCATGACCTGGCTTACTATAGTCATATGGCCAACGGTGTACGGTTGGAATTTCTCCAGGCCAGTTACCATGGATATGCTCCACAGGTGTAGTCCACTCCAAGGTATTTGCTTGCCAAGGATTTTGAGACGCTTTTTTACCTTTATAGATGGATGAGAAGAAGTTCCATAAAAATGCTACTTGTCCAAATGCAGCAATAATCGCTGCCCAAGTGACCAATAAATTCACTGACACCCATTTTTCCATAAAAGCAAACTCCGTAAATGCATAGTAACGACGTGGCACACCATCAATACCCATAAAGTGCATTGGGAAGAAGACCAGGTAAGCGCCAATGAACGTCAACCAGAAGTGTAAATAACCCAATTTTGTATTCATCATACGACCGAACATTTTAGGATACCAGTGGTAAACCCCACAAAGCATACCGAAAATCGAAGCCGATCCCATTACCAAGTGGAAGTGGGCTATAACAAAGTAAGTATCGTGCAAATTGATATCTAAGGTTGCATTTCCTAAGAAAATACCAGTTACCCCACCAGAAATAAAGAAAGAAACCATACCAATAGCAAACATCATTGCAGGAGTGAATCGAATATTTCCTCTCCATAATGTTGCAATGTAGTTAAATGCTTTTACTGCAGAAGGAACGGCGATAATCAACGTTGTGATCATAAATACACCACCTAAGAATGGACTCATACCTGTCACAAACATGTGGTGTCCCCACACGATCATGGATAAAGTACTAATACCTATCAAAGAGTAAACCATGGCATGATAACCGAAGATTGGTTTACGTGAATTGGTTGCAATAACTTCAGAAGTTATACCAAATGCTGGCATGACAACAATATATACCTCAGGGTGCCCCAAGAACCAGAACAAGTGCTGGAATAAAATTGGGGAACCACCTTCATTTGGCAAAATTTGACCTTGAACAACCAAATCCGACAAATAGAAAGATGTTCCGGCCGAACGGTCAAAAATCAAAAGAACAACGGCAGATACCAAAACTGGGAATGACAACATACCTACAATGGCAGTTAAGAAAAACGCCCAGATTGTCAATGGCATTTTCCATAGATCCATCCCTTTTGTACGCATGTTCAAGATCGTACTGACGTAGTTGATACCACCGATCAACTGTGAAGCGACGAACAAAACCATACTAATTAACCACATGGTCATACCAGTTCCAGAACCAGATATAGCGGTAGGAACAGCCGATAATGGCGGATAGATTGTCCAACCCGAAGATGCTGGCCCACTTTCAACAAAAAAGGAGCCAATCATAATAACAGAGGCAACAAAAAACAACCAATAAGATAACATATTCATCGTTGGTGAAGCCATATCCCGTGCACCAATTTGGTAAGGGATTAATAAGTTACTGAAAGTACCCGATAAACCCGCCGTTAACACGAAGAATACCATAATAGTACCGTGAATAGTCACTAAAGATAGGAAGAAGTCCGGTCTGATCCGACCACCCTCAGCCCATTTACCTAAAAAAACTTCTAAAATTGGAAACTCCTTATCCGGCCATGCTAGCTGGATACGAAATAGGACGGATAACATCATACCAAAAACTGCCATGATGATACCGGTGATCAAAAATTGCTTGGCAATCATCTTGTGGTCGCCAGAAAAGATATATTTTCTGATGAAAGATTCCTCGTGATGATGTCCATGCGAATCGTGATGTTCAGCGCTATGCGATATTACTGTACTTGACATATTCGATTTTATATTCAAAAATTCTTAATTAGTTCAAAGATGCTGTAACCTGTACGCTATCCTTTTTTATGTTAGCTGTTTTACCACTGAACTCTTTTTGCAGATCCTCAGTAAAATATTTATTTTGTTTCGCTAACCACTCTTTGTATTCAGCTTCAGTTACGACAACAACTTTCTTTTGCATGTTGTAGTGACCCTGACCGCAAATTTTATTACATAACATGACAAAGTCATAGTTATAATCTCCCAAACGTTCACGCATTTCCTCTGTTGTTACAGTCGGTGTGAACTGGAAGTAGTTGGTCATACCTGGTACCGCATTGATTTGAACACGGAAATCAGGAATATAGAAAGAGTGAATAATATCTTTAGAAATGATATGGAAACGAACTGATTTATTCACTGGAAGTACAATATCTGCTCCCTGGATATCATCCCAAGAATTTTTATCATTAAAGTCAATACCGTAAGAATTTGTTGGTGTCGTCATTTTATAGTTACGTTTACCAATAATTCCATCAGAACCTGGATAGCGCACTTGCCATTGGAACTGCTCGCCCAACACTTCTATCTGTAAAGCTGATTTCCGAAGATCTTCTGGAACATTTGTAATTGTTCTCCAAGTAAAGAAACCAAACAATACCAAGATTGTCAAAACGATAGCTGGTATAATTGTCCAAATTTTTTCAATCGTATTGTTGTGTGGATAATAAAATGCCTTATGGTTATGGCGCATCCTATAAATATATGGGAAGGATAACAATAAGATATGGGTAACTAGCATTACAAATGTAGCAATCGCCGTTGTGATAATAAACATATTATCAATATGAACACCATGTTCTGTAGCTGCTGACCTCCAGTACGCAATACCCCAATGTTTATATGTCCAATAAACACCAAAAATAAATGCTACTAGGAAAATTAAGAACAATACTGATTGGAATGTGTTATTCGCAAACGGATTGTATTTACCGTTCATCTTGCGTGTCAATTCATAGATAGAAAGTACTTTACCGATAACGGCAACAATGGTACAAACAACCAAGAACAACAACACATAATATGTGAAGTTTTTGTAAACCTGAGGGTCTATTTGCTTCACTTCTTCAACAGCAGGAGCAGCTGCGCTAGCCTCAGTAGAAGAACTAGCAGATGCAACAGCTGCAGTACCTGCTGCCGCTGTTGTATCTTTTGCAACCGAATCCGTTGCTGCAGGGGCTGCTACTTCAGTAGTCGCCACTTTAGCAGAATCAGATGCTACTGTATCTTGTTGACTTGCAAGGATAGGATTTGCAAAAAGCAACCCTAGTGCAAGCACAAAACCCGAGATGGATTTGAATCTATTATTTAATTTAAAGCTCATTTCTTTTATAACGTTTTTACGTAACCTTCCTTTAAAAGTGAAACTATATTTGGTGATGCAAACTCTCGTCCAAGAACGGATGATTTTTAGCTACCAAGCCTTGTTTGCTCAGTCTGCTCATTACCAAAAATGTAAACAAACCTAAGAAACCAAGTGCAGTTCCAATTTCGATGACACCAAATCCTCTGTGCTCAGCTACAGTTCCTGGCATAACCATAATATAGTAATCCAACCAGTGACCTGCCAACAATAAGATCGCTACGAACAACATCACATTTTGTTTACGTTTAGCATCGCGATCCACCAATAGTAACAACGGCGCCACAAAGTTAATGATAATACTTAACCAAAACCAAGGCTTGTATTCAGGTTCCCAACGTTTGTAGAAGTAAACTGTTTCTTCCGGAATGTTTGAATACCAAATCAACATGAATTGTGCAAACCAAACATAGGTCCAGAAGATGGAGAAGCCGAACATCAATTTACCTAAATCATGTAAATGATTTTCGTTTACCCAAGCCATATAACCAGCTTTCTTCAATACAATTAAGATGACCGTAATCGCACATAAACCACTCACCCACATGGCAGCAAAGTTGTACCAGCCGAACATCGTAGAGAACCAGTGTGCTTCCAATGACATAATCGTATCAAAAGACCAGATTGGAGTTGTAAAACCAAAGATAACCAAGAATATAGCAGACAATTTGAATGATCTCTTGTAAGAAGCCAAACCACCTTCTAAATCCTCTTTATAAGAAAGTTTCGCAAGGATTACTGCAAAAATACTATAGATACCCATAAATATGATTTGACGAGTCAAAAAGAAAGGTACATTTAAGTAAGCAGATTTTCCTTCGATGATAGGGTCATAATTAGGGCTATTTGGATCAGTGATTCCCTCTGCATGCCAGTGATGGTATAGGTTATGTGTTGTTAGACCTAGGCCTACAATAACCAATAAAATCAATGATGCAATCGGCAAAACACTCGCCATAGCCTGAGGTATACGCAAAAGTCCAGCAGACCATGAAGCTTGCGTTACATATTTCAAGGCAACGAAGAATGCTCCAGCTGCGCATACACATGTAAAGTAATAACCCATCAATAACAAGTTGGCATATGTACGCTCTACAGTATGCGAATCGCCCGAAAGCAATCCGAAAGCTACAGCAGCTATACCTAGTACAACAGCGATAATACTGAACAATTTCGCTTTGCCAGCAAACTCGTATCGCTCGTTGAAATTATAATCGTGATGATGACTGTGAGTTCCCATTTATATATCTGATGTTAGATTATTTCTTTTGTAATTCGTGAACATACATAACAACTTTCCATCTCTCTTCAGGAGACAATTGAGATGCATGAGATCCCATGGAGTTATGACCATAATAAATCGTATGGTAGATTTTACCATCTGTCAAGTCAGCCATCAGACCACCTCTTGAGGAGTTAGCCGCATCAGTTCTATGATAAGATGGCGGCGGCGGGAAGTTCTCTAATTGACGAGTACCTCTTGAATCCGTCACGCTACGATCTTTTGTAAGCGGACCATCCCCTTTACCTTCTACCCCGTGACATACTGAACAATAGGTTGTGAATAAAGCTTTTCCTTTTTCAAGGTTTTCAGCATTGACAACCAACGGATTTTTCACTTCGGCGCCGGCACGTACATAATCTTCTAATGTATTGGCGTACTCAAAACGAGTGAAACCAATAGGATCTGTACCTTTAGGAGGTGTTTGTGCTGTTTTTCCATCAGCAAAATTCGCATTAGGTTGATCCGGGTTAAAAGCTAACGGATCGTACATGTTACGAGAAAACTCCAAACCTGTACTACGAGTTGTTTTGTCACCACAAGAAGAAACAAGTGCTGTCAATGCCACAGCTGCGCATACAGTTCCAAGTAAATTCTTCTTATTCATAGCTAACATATTTTCTATCATTGTACTTAACTTCAACAGCACCAGCTTCTTTCAATAAACTATCGATCAAAGCGTGATCTGTATTTTCTTTGGCATCTACGGCAAGGATGAAACGGTCATCTGTTGCTCTCAAGTCCATTACGCGAGGTGCACGGCCTGGGAACAAGTGGTTACGGAAGAAAAACGTAGCAACCATACCCAAAGCACACAATAAGATGGTAACCTCAAATGTCACAGGGACAAAGTTTGGCATACCAAAAGATGGCTTACCACCGATATTCATCGGCCAATCGTATACCATGGTATAGTACAACAAACTAAAACCTAATGTCGTTCCTAATGCTCCAAAGCAAAATGCTGCGATAGGCAAGCGAGAAGGTTTAACACCTAACTTCGCTTCGATGCCGTGGATAGGCATCGGAGTAAAGCAGTCATAAATACTTATATTGTTTGCTTGCAATTTGTCGATCCCATGCATCATTTCATCGGGATCCGCAAAACTACCTAATATATATTTTGTATTGCTCATTGCTGATTATTTTCTAACTGATAATTCTTTAATCTCTTCTTCTGTCACTGAATCATATTTTTCCAATGATTCTTGGAAGTACTCAACTTGCTCTGCAGGGAATGCGCCTTCTTGAGCCAATTTAGTTTTGTGTTGTAATGACGATGATTTCAACAACAATTTAACTTCGGCAATTGCGATACCTGGCAAGAAACGTAAGAACAACAAGAATAACGTAAAGAATAATCCAATTGAACCTACAAAGATACCTACGTCTGTCCAAGTTGGGTAGAACATTGCCCAAGATGAAGGCAAGTAATCACGGTGTAATGAAGTCACGATAATTACAAAACGCTCAAACCACATACCGATATTTACCACAATAGATAGAATCCATGAGATCGGAATACTTGTACGGATTTTTTTGAACCAGAATAACTGCGGAGAAATTACGTTACAAGTCATCATTGACCAATACGCCCAAGCGTATGGACCCAACATACGGTTCTCGAAAGCATACATTTCGTATTCTGAACGAGAGTACATGGCGATAAATAACTCGGTTAAGTAAGCCACACCCACGATAGAACCAGTCGTCATGATAATGATATTCATTGACTCAATGTGGAACATCGTGATGTAGTTCTCAAAGTTCATTACTTTACGTAAGATCAACAATAAAGTCTGTACCATCGCGAAACCGGAGAAGATCGCACCTGCCACGAAATACGGCGGGAAGATCGTCGTGTGCCATCCAGGGATCACCGAAGTTGCAAAGTCCATGGATACGATGGTGTGTACAGAAAGTACCAGTGGTGTTGAAATACCTGCCAAGATCAATGACACGATCTCAAAACGTTGCCAAGTCTTTACAGATCCATTCCAACCGAATGATAATATAGAATAAATCCGTTGTTTCAACCCAGTAGCACGGTCACGGATAGTCGCGATATCAGGCAACAAACCACAGTACCAGAATACCAACGATACTGTAAAATATGTTGAGATCGCGAACGCATCCCATACCAATGGGGAGTTAAAGTTTACCCAAAGTGATCCAAATTGATTTGGAAGCGGGAAAATCCAATACGCCAACCAAGGACGCCCCATGTGAGCCACAACGTAGGTAGCCGCACAGATTACCGCAAAGATCGTCATCGCCTCAGCGGAACGGTTGATGGAATTACGCCAGTTCTGACGGAAGATTAATAATACAGCTGAAATCAACGTACCAGCGTGACCAATACCTACCCACCATACGAAGTCGGTGATATCCCAAGCCCAGCCTACAGTTTTATTCAGACCCCAAGCGCCGATACCTGTCCAAAAGGTATAACTAACGCTCACTACCCATAATAAAGCACCTAGTACAGCAACGGTAAAACCGATCCACCATGCTTTATTTGGTTTATTTTCAACCGGTAATAAGATATCATCCGTAATTTTTGCATACGTGATGTCTTTACCGGTCATTAATGGTTCTCTTAATATTGATTCGTTATGCGATGACATAGTATTTTTATTTCAAATATTGTACAAGATTACGCCTCAAAAGTGTTTCTAACTTTTGTCATATAACCGATACCCGGTTGAACATTGATTTCCTCAAGTACGTAATAAACACGCTCATTGCGCAATGCTTTAGATACTTCAGATTCTGGATCATTCGCATCACCAAAGATAATTGCATTTGCCGAACATGCTTGTTGACAAGCCATTTGGATATCGCCATCTTTCACTTTGCGATTTTCAATCTTAGCCTGCAATTTACCTGCTTGGATACGTTGGATACACATTGAACATTTCTCCATAACCCCACGTGAACGAGTCACTACATCAGGATTCAACACCAATTGTGTGAACTCATTGTTCAAGTAGTTGTCAAAACGTGAATCATTCCAGTAAGCAAACCAGTTGAAACGACGTACTTTAAATGGACAGTTGTTTGCACAGTAACGTGTACCGAAACAACGGTTGTAAGCCATATGATTCAAACCTTCTGAAGAGTGTACTGTTGCCAATACCGGACAAACCGTTTCACAAGGTGCGTGACCACAGTGCTGACACAACATCGGTTGGTGAACAACAGTGATATTTTCGAAATCCAAATCAGCCGAAGCTTTCGCAATTTCTTTCTCTTTTGTCAGATCTTGATCTTTGCCTTCGATGGTATAGTAGCGGTCAATACGCAACCAGTGCATCTCACGACGACGACGAACCTCATCGCGACCTACCACAGGAATATTATTCTCTACGTTACAAGCAACGATACAAGCACCACAACCTGTACATGCGTTCAAGTCGATCGCCATCACCCATTTGTGTCCTGGCTGCTCATATTTGTTCCACAAATCGTACGTTTTGTGATTATCTGTAAAACGTCCAGCCTCGGAGTTAGGATCTTTCAAATATTTCGCAAAGGTAGTCTCACGGATAATGTTACGACCTTCGATGGTGTGGTGTGTTTGTGTCTGGGCCAATTGGTAAGTTCCAGCAGCTTTCGCTACTGTTGCTTTAGCAACACCTTGAACAGTACCATTGATGATAGAAGCAAAAGGGAATGCATTTTTACCGACTTCGTTACCCGCTTTACCAACTTTGGTACGACCGTAACCGACAGCGATGGAAACAGTTCCTTGTGTTTGACCTGGTTGTTGTACAACTGGCAATTCCAACTCAACACCGTTAGCTTTTACAGTAACCTTGCCATCTTCACCCAACCCTAATTTCTCAGCGTCTTTCGGGTTAAGAGCAGCATAGTTATCCCAAGTTACTTTAGAAACTGGGTCAGGCAATTCTTGCAAGTAAGCGTTATTCGCATAGCGACCATCACGAAGACCCGCAGGCTCGTAAAGTTTCAACTCAAACTCACCAGTGATTGCTTTGCTCGAAGCTTCAATTGCAGCAGCGGCAGCAGCAGCATTTCCAGTAAACGCTGGAGCCGTAGCTGTTTTAGCACCTTTATATTCAAAACCAGTTTGCAATACAGCATCCCAGTTTTTTGTAGAACCAGCTAAGATCTGTGTAGACCACAAGTTCTTAACAAAGTTGTACATATCTGTATTATTTCCTGCCCAAGTCAATAAGCTTTGCTCAACTTGACGGGTCTGGAAAACAGGATTGATTGTTGGCTGAATGATAGAATACAATCCTTCTTTTGGATTAGCATCACCCCAAGACTCCAAGAAAGTACTTGCTGGAGCGATTGCCGTCAATTCAGAAGCCGTCTCATCAGCACGTTGTGCAAACGATAAGGTAAAAGGAATTTGCTTCAATGCTGCTTTTACATCATCTGCTTTGAAGTAGTCATACACAGGGTTGCTATTCAGGAAGAATGCAACACCAACTTGTCCGCCTTTCGCTGCAGCTAAGAAAGCCTGGAATGCAGCATCAGAACCTTGAACTTGTTTAGAATAGTTGTCCAAGTCGATAACCGTACCGTATGCACCTAAAGCAACGTTGATCGCATTGACCAATACCTGAACATTCACATCGTTTGAACCGGCAACAACAACAGCAGCACCCTTGCTGTTCACCAGTTCTTTCGCTGCCAATGCTACACCTTTTTGTGCTTTTTTGTTTGCCGTCGCACCAGCCAGGGACTGACCAGTGATCGCATTGTATAAAGCGATCAAGGTAGCACCTTCTTCAGAAGGTTTAATTGCAATACGTGCATCTGCATTGGTACCAGTCATGGAAAGACCAGATTCAAATTGCACATGACGCGACATTTTTCCGTTTTTCAACGATTTGTAGTCACGATTTTTAGCATATTGTTGTGTGTGCTCTTCACCTGCCAACCAAGTTCCCAAGAAATCAGCTGCCACTGAAACGATCACATTCGCTTTATCAAAGTTGTATGAAGGGACAACAGCTCTACCAAATGAAGCTTTATTCGCTTCGATAATACCACTGTAAGATACAGCATCGTATTGTACATGGTTAACGGTTGGGTATTTCGCTGCCAATGCAGCAATAGCTGCTAATGTAGAAGGGCTGTTTACCGTGTTAGAAACGATCGTAATTTGTTTACCAGAAGATGCAGCCGCAGTCAATGCTTTAACAACTTCCCCATCCAATTTAGACCACTCTACATCTTGACCTTTCAATTGCGCTTGTTTCAATTTAGATTCATCGTATAAATCTAATACCGAAGCAGCAGTCGTTGAATCCAAACCTTGGTTTAAACCGATTGCGTTAGGATTAGGTTCAACATTGATCGGACGACCTTCACGAGTTTTAACCAAAATACTTTGACCATTGAATGTCGAAGCATAATAGTTAGGGATACCTGGAGTTATTTCTTCAGGTTTAATCAAATAAGGAACTGCCTTATGCACAGGAGTACGGTTACAAGCCGCTAAAGAAACAGCACCCAAACCAAATCCTAATGCCTTCAAGAAGTCACGGCGAGGAGTTTTCGTACTCAAGCCAGCTTCATTTAATACATCTTCTACGGGAATAGATTCGGCAAACTCACCCTTACTTCCCTCAACGAAAGCAGGAGTTTGATTTAACTCTTCCAAACCTTTCCAATATTTTTTATTGCTATCCATTTAAGCTGTATATAAGATTGCGTATTTCAAATAATTATTAATAGTGACATTTACCACACTCAAGACCACCGATCATGGCTGCAGTCATTTTCTCACCTTTTTTAATTCTTTCGTGTGCTTTGATCAGATCTTCATAATATTTATTATCTGATTTGATATCTGTCTTTTTATGACAATCCACACACCATTTCATCGTCAATGGAGAATATTGATATACTTCTTCCATATTTTGGATCGGACCGTGACAAGTCTGACATTCTACTCCTGCCACCACAACGTGTTGTGAGTGATTGAAATAAGCAAAATCAGGCAAGTTGTGAATACGAACCCATTGAATTGGCTTCGGATTATCACCGTAAGTACGCGTCTCAGGATCCCAGTCCAAAGCACGGTAGATCTTCGCAATTTCCGGAGAAATTTCACCATCATAATGCTCAGAAGCTGTTACCGTATTATGACAGTTCATACATACGTTAGCCGATGGAATAGATGCATTTTTTGACTTAAATGCACCACCGTGACAGTATTGACACTCAATTTTATTTACACCAGCGTGGATTTGGTGTGAGAACTTGATTGGCTGAACAGGTTTATAACCCTCGTGAACACCAACATTCCACATGGTCTTCCAACCAGCCACTGACAATAAAGCCACCAACATCAAAACAGTAAATCCAACCAATTTTTTGTTTTTGACAAAAGCTTTCGCAAATTTCACAAAACGTTGGTTGTCTTCAGGCTCCTGTTGAGCTTCGATAGCTGCCTGATTTTTAGCAATTACATTTTCTAAGGTACGGATCACACGGTTCAACACCACGATAACGACAACTGCCAAAACAACAACAGCGATCAGGCCCAAAATCATGAACGTCGATGCATTATCATCTTTTGCAGCTGCACCACCTGTAGCAGCATCTTTTGGTTTTTCCTTCGACGCGTCAGTAATGTAAGCCAATACAGATTTAATCTGATCGTCAGATAAATCCGTAAAGGAAGTCATCACAGACTTATTGTACTCTTCAAAGATCTTAATAGCTTCTGCATCACCAGAGGCAATTAAAGCCTGAGAGTTACGAATCCACTTGATTAACCAAGCTTCATCTTTAGTCTCTGGAATTCCCTTCAACGCAGGACCAACAACTTTTCTGTCGATTGCGTGACAGGATGTACACTTAGATTTGAAGATTTTTTCACCTTCCTTGACATCTTGCGCATGCAACGTCGTAACGGCAAATAATAGCATCAAACTCGTTGACACCACCCTCGCAAGGCTTCCCAAAACGGATGAGATAGTTCTCATATTTAGCACTTTATACTATTTATTTGTGAATGTAAAAAATTAAATCCTATGGTTAAAGGAGCCACTACCCCCTTAACAATGCCACAAAAGTATGATTTATTAACAAATCGCTGACAATTTTGTGACCTTTAATATCAATTTATAATCATTCTAAACAATTACGTTTAAACAACGATAAAATCACGATTAAGCTAGCCATGTAGTCACATCGCTACAACTTTTCATTACGGCATTTTGTCAAATATAAGACAATTCCATGACAATTTAAAATACGGCAACACCCCGCTTTTGTACAGTTTCAAAAACATATTTTTTCCTATTAATTTCCGTAACTTTATAAAGATGGAAAACCTATTATATATGGTCTAAGTCTGGTTCCATTTAGGCAATGCATGCCGGGGCCAAGAAACAACTAATCACACAGCGATGGAAACGAATAAAAAATACAACATCCTAAGTAAAGAAGAGGAATATGTCATTGTCCATAAAGGAACGGAGCGTCCCTTCACAGGCGAGCTTTTGGACAATAAAATAAAAGGTACCTACATCTGTAGACGCTGCGACAGTCCGTTATACCGTTCAGAATCAAAATTTGAGTCTGGATGTGGCTGGCCAAGTTTTGATGATGAGATCCCAGGAGCAATTGCCCGGATCACCGATGCGGACGGGCGTCGTACCGAAATTCTCTGCAATACATGCGGCGCACATCTCGGACATGTATTCCTTGGAGAAGGTTTCACCGCAAAGAACACACGTCACTGCGTCAATTCGATCTCCATGAAATTTGTGGCAGATACTACAAAGTAACTTTTGATTTTGTCGATTCTCGGATTTTCAACTCACAAGGCAGCACCATTTTGCGTGTTGCTTTTATTTTGCCTTGCAGACGAAGTAAAAGAATATTGATCAGGTTCTCAGCAATATCCTTGATCGGCTGGGAGACGACCGTAATCGATGGCTCCAACAATTTGAATACCGTGTGATCGTCAAATGCGATCATTGCTGGCATGGCAAAACCATAACTTTTGGAAGCCTTCAATCCTGAAATCGCTAAATAATTGGTTGAAAACAAAACTGCATCCAGACGGTTATCGCAAATAAACTCTTTCAAAGACTCCATCGCTTCTTCATCGGAGGCATCCAACTGAACCTTCTGGATAAAACTCTGTTGCTTGTTATTGTCCATGGCCTTCAAGTAACCATCTGAACGTTCTTTCATCTGTGTCTGATCCGAATACAAAGACACAAAGCCGATACGCTTAAAGCCTTGCTGGCATAGGTGATTGCTCGCATCAAAGGCCCCCTGAAAATTGTCTGCCCCGACATAGTCGGTTTCAAGCCCAGGAAAATAACGGTCAAACAGCACAACAGGAATATTATTCTGTTGCAATTGTTTGACAGTGTCCTCCAAACCGTCTGATGGGGTAATGATAAAACCATCCACCTGACGATCATAAAACATCTGAATCAGCTCCTTTGCTTTCTCCACATCATTATTTGTACTACAATAAATAATACGGTAGCCCTGCTCATAGACCTTACTCTCGATCAGCCGGGCAATGTTACCGAAAAAAGGATTGGAAATATCTTCGATAATCAAACCCAAAATCTTGGTCTTGCCAGTTCGTAGGCTTTTGGCCAATTCATTAGGTTTATACCCCACTTTTTTGACATAGTCCAATACACGCTTAGTCAAAGCTTCACTAATACGCTTTTCTTTTGCCTTATCATTCAAAATAAAGGATACAGTAGTTACAGAAATTCCCAAAGCCTTAGCGATATCACTGATCAGAATACGTTTCTTCATGTAGAGTAGGTTTGTTAAGTTTTGATTTCGAAGATTACTAAAGTAAAAAATTTAACGACAATTTACTAAAATAATAATAAAATTGCGCTAAAAGGTTTTATTTACTAATTTTAAGCAGTTTCAAATACCCGAACAAATACCTATGACAGGAAATAAGCTTTTCAAAACAGTGCTGGGCGCGTTAATTTTACCATTTTGCGTGCAGGCCCAGCAGAATTTAACACAATATGTCAACCCCTTTATTGGATCTGCAGATCACGGACACGTCTTTGTTGGTGCCAATGTACCGCTTGGCGCCGTACAGTTGGGGCCCACCCAAATTCCACAGATGTGGGATAAGTTCAACGGCTGGGATTGGTGCAGTGGTTATAACTACAAAAGCCAAGAAATATTAGGCTTTACACATACCCACCTGAGCGGAACCGGGATCGGAGACCTCAATGACCTGATGATCGTTCCAGCCAATGGAAAACTACAGCTTACACCAGCTGAGTTCAACAAAATGAATACAGGTTATGGTTCTGCCTTCAAAAAAGAAAATGAAATTGCCAGACCTGGTTTTTATAGTGCCTATCTGGACGATTACCAGGTTCAGGCCAACCTTACCGCTACGGAAAGAGTCGGCTACCACCAATATCGCTATGAAAAAACAGATAATGCCCATATTCTTGTCGACTTAGGTTACCATATTAATTGGGACAAACCTACCGATACCTACATCAAACAGGTCAATGACTCTACTTTCGTGGGGTATCGTTTTTCAACAGGCTGGGCAAGTGACCAAAAATTATATTTTGCCATCAAAACTTCGCAGCCTATTCAAAAGGTCCGTTTCTTTGATGGTAAAGAGGAAAAATTAGGTCAAACAACATTCAAAGGACAAGCGATCAAAGCAGCCCTATTCTTCGATGCCGCTAAGAATAAAACCATGGAATTGAAGGTGGGTATTTCACCTGTAAGTTCGACCAATGCATTAAATAACATCAGTGCCGAAATCCCAGGCTGGAATTTCGAAAAAGTAAAATCAGATGCTGATCAACGTTGGAATAACACCCTGAACAAAATCCAGTTTGAGGCCGATAAAGACACCAAAACAATCTTTTATACCGCCTTGTACCATACCTATTTTGCACCTACCATTTTCAATGATGCCAATGGAGACTACCTGGGTACGGATAAACAAGTATATGAAAAACAGGATTTTGTCAACCATACCGTATTTTCATTATGGGATACTTACCGGGGCCTTCACCCTTTAATGACCATCTTGGAAGACCGCAAAATCAATCAGGATTTTATCAAAACCATGCTGGCGATCTATCAACAGCAAGGTAAATTGCCAATGTGGCATTTGCAGGGTAATGAAACCAACACGATGGTCGGCTTACCTGCCATTCCGGTGATTGCTGATGCATTCTTAAAAGGAATTATTGACGAGAAAGATTATCCTCTGGTGTGGGAAGCTGTAAAAACAACGGCCATGGGCAATGACCATGGGCTGAAGTTTGCACGCGACCTGACTTATATTCCTATCGACAGTATGCCGAATGAATCGGTTGCCTGGGCATTGGAATATGCTATCGCCGACTTTGGCGCTTATAAAATTGCAGAGAAATTAGGAAAGACAGAAGATGCTGCTTATTTCAAAAAACGGTATAAATTATACGAGCAATATTTTGATAAAGAAGTAGGTCACTTTGTTGGTAGAAAAGCCAATGGCGACTTCCGCAGACCTTTTGACCCATTAATGGCCAAGCACCGTGAAAACGATTACTGTGAAGGAAATGCATGGCAATATACTTGGTTGGTACCGCAGGATGTGACCGGTTTGATCAATCTTTTTGGCGGCGAACAGCAATTTTTGAAGAAACTGGATTACTTCACGACCATGTCTTCGGATCTCGGTGGAGAAGCCTCTCCCGATATCTCAGGACTGATCGGACAATACGCACAAGGCAACGAGCCCAACCACCATATCCCTTACCTCTATGCCTATGCAGGACAACCATGGAAAGGTGCTGCCCTGGCGCGTAAAGCGATGACCGATTTCTATACAAATACACCGGCAGGACTTTGTGGTAACGATGACGTCGGTCAGATGAGCGCATGGTACGTATTCTCGGCGATGGGATTCTACCCATTAAATGCGATGAGCGGTGTGTATGTATTTGGTTCGCCGATGATGGAACATGCCAACATCAATTTGCCAAATGGCAAAACCTTAGCGATCACAGTCAAAAACCAAGGTAAAGCAAACCAATACATCAAAACGATCAAATTGAACGGAAAACCTTATTCCAAAACATTTATTACACATGAACAACTGTTGCAGGGTGGCCAAATGGAAATCGAAATGAGTGCCAAGCCAAATAAGAACTTCGGCAAGAACAAAGCCGACTGGCCGTCAAGTGTAGACAACAATTAATTGCATTACGAAGCAATCAAAATACGGACATGGAACAGTAATTATATTGTGATGAAAAAATGTCAGTAAAACATAAATGGATTAATATTTGTTAACACCTTATATATAATTTAAGGAGAAACAAAAATGGCAGATTACAAAAACATCAATATACAGGACATCCCTGATGGAAGTGAGGATCCAAAAGATTTTTACGACACTTTCAAAGAAAGATTAGAAGATCTCGAAACCTTTCCAAAAGATTATACGTACAAGTTCATCTTACCGAAAGACCAGGATCATTTCAATCAGATCCAACGTGTGTTTGATGATACGGGTGCACGATTTGATTTTAAGGATTCCAAAACAGGCAAGTATACGTCCATTACGGTCAGCTTGCATGTTAAAGATGCCGACCAGGTCATTTACTTTTACAAAGAAGTTTCCAAGATAAAAGGTGTTATCATGCTATAAAAAAAAGGCTGTCATTTCGACAGCCTTTTTTATGATGGTTAAAACCCGACCAATGCCTATCTTCCTTAAAGCCGATGCAAATTTACCGCGCTACGGGTTTGACAAGAACAGCCTTGAGTTTAAACAGTTCTTCTTTACCGGTCAGCGGTTTGATTTTTAACTGGTACGATCCAGCATGATCGAATGTCAAGGTCGCCACCGTGTGCTTGATAAAAGGTAGTGGATATTTTTTGTCGAAGTTTGAGGTCCGGAGTGTCCGGAAGAAAAACGCTTTGTCTTCCACCTGCAGGACACCTTCCTGATTGGCACTCCCCGGTTCACAGGCATATTCCAGCACAACCTGGTAATCCCCAGGTTCTGTCACCCGAACGTGGAATATCGCTTGATCAGTCTTACTATCCTTCATCCCAACGACACAAGTGGTATGTTTCCAATCACCATAATAATGACTATACGTTAAGCTTTCGATCCTGGCATTGCCCTCGGTTTGAGCTGAGGCAGCATAGATATTATTTGCTGCAAATTGACTGGAGATTGTAACCGGTGCCTGCTCATCATAACGCGGTGAAGCTCCAGTATATTCTACTACAAATACTGTATTGATGGCATTTGGAGCAAAAATAGGCAGTTCAATCACGATGTCCTTACCGCTCTTTTCCCATTTCACTGCTTCCCCTCCTGCCAAGGCATAAACCTTCGTAACATGAACATCCATTTCAGGCACTAGTAATTTACCATTCAGGGGTCTATTCCACACGTGTAGAAACTGTTTACCAGGTTTAGAAGTGCTCACTCCCCAGGGTTGTTGTGGAATAAGTCCTTGCGTGCTACCATAAATACTCTCCCCGTTCTGCTTCAACCATTTACCTGTTTCTCTCAAAAATTGAACTGAATATTCCGGAATCCTTCCAGTACCATCAGGCCCGACGTTCAACATCAGGTTCCCGCCTTTGGATGCCGCTTCTGCCAACAGGTGAATGATGACATCAGGAGTCTTAAAGTTCAGATCATGCTTGATATACCCCCAGGAGTCATTATGCGTATAGATCGATTCCCAGGCGCCCGCTATAGGTTGTGCTGGCATTTCCGAATCACCGTAGTCTTTATAATCCCCCAAGCCATGCCCCACTCTGCTGCTAAATAAACTCTTTGGTTGCAATTTCCGTAAGCCATCCACAAACCGTTGGGTTTCTTCCTTTGTCAATCCCCCAGGTGTATCAAACCATACAATGCCTAGCGGGCCATAGTTCGTCATGAGCTCTTTAAGCTGCGGAATAGCTTTTTCCTGATAATATTTTTGATAATCTTTTTTAGTTTCATCAAAATCCCAGGTATTTTTTCCGCCATTCGGGTCGTGCCAATCCTGAAATTGCGAATAATAAAACCCAAAGGGGATGCCTTGCTTCCCAACAGCCGTGGCAAGCGCTTTCATTGGATCCTTTTTATATGGTGTGGCATCAACGATATCAAATGTACTTACTTTTGAATCATACATGGCAAACCCTTCATGGTGTTTGGCCGTGATCACCACATATTTTATTCCTGCATCTTTGGCCAACTGTGCCCATTCTTCCGCATTGAAATTCACCGGATTAAAAGATCGTGCTGCTTCCTCATATAATTTTACCGGAATTTTAGCCTGGTTCATAATCCATTCACCACTGCCATAATAGCGCTTCCCATTCCATTCTCCAGCTAAATGCGAGTAAAGCCCCCAATGGATAAACAGACCAAACTTAGCATCTTTAAACCATTGGACGTTATTGCTCTCCTGCTCTGTGGAACGGTTATCCCACATTTCATCCATCGTCTGTCCCCGCAGCTGAGCAGGTAATGAGATGCAGGTTAAAATCATCCAAATCCATAAGTCACTTCTAGAAAATTTCAAGTTTTTCATGTGTTAAAATTTACAGTTTATATGTACGGTAATGCCTAATCATCCCAAGCGTCTGTACGGAAAGGAGATGCCGGCAAGGCTGCTTGATTATACAGATTAGGTCGTGGAAAATTTTTCCAGGCAAATCGCACAGCAATAGGTTTATCAATCATTTGATTTGACACCAAAATAGTATTATTTTCAATCTTTGCAGTGGCTCGAACAAAAACTTTATCCTCGCCACAGATGACAAATTCACGTAAAGGTTCTTTGTCAGCCTGTAATCCATCAGCATGATCAAAGAAAAGCCTGATTTTATTCCCTTCAATTCTCATGCGCTGATAAATTGGTCCTGAGTAGGTTATCTCTTGCCCATAGGTATTTGCTAAGGCCCACAAGGCAAGCCTTTCTCCAGGAAACTGCTTATTTCTAGGATGGATATCCAATGAATCTGCCGCATCGGTAATGACGGCCATGCCTGTATTTTCCACCTGACCTAGGGTCATAAGCTGTGCTTCTCTGATCAAAGGGCCCTTTTGGGCATGTGGTGCAATCTGTACAAAATAAAAAGGTAGATTTTCCTTCCAGTCCATTCTCCAATTTGCAATGAGTGCCGGGAACAACTTTTTATATTCTTCTGCCCGATCTGAATTCGATTCTCCTTGGTACCACACAAATCCCTTTACCGTAAAAGGGATCAAAGGCGAAATCATACCATTATACAAGGTACTGGACTTTCTAGACGCCACTTCCTGCTGCTTGTCCAGCAGATGTCTTAAAGTCTCGGACTCGCTTAACACTTCTTTTTTCACCCAAGATTCTGCAGGTGTGCCCCCCCATGATGCATGAATAATACCAATGGGATAACCTAAGGCCTTATGGAGTTTACGGGCAAAATAATAAGCTACAGCAGAAAATGAACCAGCAGTCTCGGGTGAACAAGCAGTCCAAGTTCCTGTGACGTCCTGCTGTGGTGCCTGTGCCGCATGATGCTGCACATGAAACAGACGAATATTTGGGTAACAGGCCAGTGTTATTTCTCTTTCATGATTCACAACCCCTGTTTTCCATTTCCCCTGATTCTCCAGAGGAAACTCCATGTTGGACTGCCCAGAGCATATCCACACTTCACCAATTAATACATTGTGTATCTCGACCGTATTTGAACCTTCTACTTGCATCGTGTATGAACCTCCCCCACTTGGCGTCCTAATATGGGTCAGCCAATTTCCTTGATCATCTGCTCTGATTTCGGCCTGCTGACTTGTCCATCCCATATGAATGATAATTTCCTCATGTGGAGCCGCCCAGCCCCAAACAGCGACCGAATGACGCTGCTGCAGAACCATACCATCCGTAAATAAAGCCGGTAACCTCACCTTTCCCTGCAGCTGCACGGGTGCAAATAAGCAGGTCGAAATAAGAAAAAAAAGCCAGATCATCATTTTTTTCATAAGTCCTGCCCTTTTGAACTGAAACACGTTGGATCGCCCCCTTCCTGTACAAGTACAATACGGTCTCCTTTATTTGCTGGAAGCTTCAGAAGCTCACCGGAGAGATGCCCGGTATGCCTTCCATTCCGAAAAACAATAGCTTTTTTACCCAGCCAGGGGTTTTGTAAAAGACAAGTCCCCTCCTGCTGTGCATGGAGCTCCACAAAATCAATATGCCCTTGTTTCATTGCTGAGCTGACCAAAAAACCATTTCTACTACGGAGATTAAAGGCAGCATTCCACTCCTTGGGCCAGGCATGGAAAACACGGACAATGGATGGACCTCCAGGATATTCGGGGCTATTAAAACATAAGGCAGCCTGTAGCGCCTCTGCAGCACGGCCTATACGCTGAATATTCGTGGTATAAAAACCTTCACTTACATCCATCCGATTAGGCATCACTTCATGCTCCGGAGCTCGGCGAAGTTGATTGGGCAATAGATAGCGGACCGCGTCCACACGGCCCAGAATGGCCCCCGCAACAGGTAATTTGGACAATACATACGGATAAACCTGCTTATTGATACCTTCCTTGAAATAGCCATCAAAGGTACTATTTGCTATTTTCCAATCCTGTTCATTTGCGCCCGGATTACATAAATCAAAAAACCAGACTGGCATGGTATTCCCATCAGGAAGTCTTTTGCCATTTCCCCTGACCGCACTGGTCGGCGGCAAAGACCCGACCCATACTTCGGCTTCTTGCCGCATATCTGAATAATCGTGACTCGTGGTCAATGGGGCAAGGTTCTTCAAAAACTCCTGCCATAATGGCCGCAGTTCCTTATCCACACCCAAAATTTCCGCAGCTTTAATAGCGACCGGAAAAATACCTCTCATCGATGAAATCTCTTCCGCGGTGTTGTGACCACCCCAAATCGACTCATTATCATTGATATGATAAATATGATATTTTCCATCCAGCTCCCGTTTAACATTTGGAAAATTACGGTAAAATTCAGCCACGCCTTTCAACATGGGATATGCCTTATCTCGCAGCCACTTTTTATCGCGTGTATACTCGTATTTTTGCCAATACTGATAGGCAATTTTGGCCCCACGGGAAAAAAGATGATTGACCGGACCATAGGGTCCATCGCCCCGCTCCACATAGGTCCAGCGACCTTTTTGCCATTTCCCAAGGTGCTTCCAGTTCCATCGGCTCAAAAAAGGTAGTTTTGTTTCGGCATAATCCATAAACTTTGCCGATCGCTCCCTCCATGGTTTTTGCATCAAATATAAGCTGCGCATTTCTTCCGCAATCGCTGCCGGCAATTCGGGCACTCCATCGAAGCCCATGGTTTCGGGTATATAGATCCCTTTAGCCCCCCATTGTTGTCGAGCAGCCACTTCAAAAGTAGGGTATACAGTAGAATACATATTAAACAACGGATCCAACAGCTCCAGATGGTTAGTCGCAAATAACGCATTATAGAGACAGCTTTGGTTTGCTCCCCAGAATGCATTTCCCCATTGTCGCCTATCCCCACCAGTAGCCCATAACATACCATTAAACTTAGTAGGATATTTTCCACGGGAACTTGATGCCATGACGTACAGATAATAGGTATAATTTTGTTCGATATAATCAGCTTCTCCGTCAGCACTCGTTAGACTGACATAAGATTGTTTCCAAAAATCAGCCCACCATATGCGGTTAGACTGATAGATCTTTTCATAGCCTAATTTCTGCGCTGCCACTAACTTATCGGTAGCGAGCTGGACGACATCTTCTTTAGCGTTAAAAGTTGCTGCACTGGCAATAAAAACGCTAAAAGGCTTACGATTTTCATTGACTATTAAACGCAGCGTCGATTCGTTTACCTGTTCTGCATCAGCTTGACTTCCTGTCAGCCCCAATACAACTGCAGACGCACAATAATAATCATCTTCCTGAAACTCCTGTTTAAGAACAATATAATCGCCTACTTTTTCAAGCTTCGATACCGCGCTATGGTTTCCCCGTTCAACTAATGGCAGACGAAGCATTCGCAGATTGGCCAGGATCGCCTGCTGTCCTTTCCGATGATCTTCTACCTGCATCAGCATCACATCTTGCTCATTCCAAGCCATCACCTGCGCCTTCACCTCTTTTCCACGAATGGTGGATACCCCTTCATAACAGGACAGCTCCTGACTATAATGAGGCTCGATAAAAACCTGTTCACCAAAGTCGAGATCAACATAAGCCGTAGCTCCGGTATATTCGGTATTGCGCTCAAAAAAATTATTCGATCTAGAATTATTGCTAAAGACATCGACACGATTAATTTGCATTTTAATCTGCCCCGGACTGGTCCACACCAAACTCCCCATCCGGCCATTCCCTATCGGCTGGCCTTCCTCACTTTTCTTCACAGGCTTGCTATAATGGAGGTCAGCTCTGGTAATTAGACGTTTATAATCTATCTGAAGTAAAGGCGTATGGGCAATATCTTGTGGCGATTGGGCCTGAAGCATCACAGTCATCAATTCCAATATGACGACAAGAGTACAATAAACGCCCATCCTTATGATCACTATTTTATTCTGCATAATCAATTATCTATAATCCGGATTTTGAAAATCTGCTCCCATTTTATCGACTTCAGCTTGTGGAATTGGCCATAAATAATGCTTATCCTCAAATACACGTAACACATTCCCTGGATCCCGCATACCATTGATCAATCCTTTGGCAAGTCGCCATCTTTTAATATCGTAATACCGCAGCCCTTCCAAGGCCAATTCAACACGTCGTTCATTGCGTACAATTTCTCGGGTAAGCGTTTTCTTGGGCGGCATATTGACACCGGGCCTTGCTCTAACATCATTCAGCGCCTTCAATGCTAAAGCGTCCGTTGTCACGCCATGCCCCAGTTCAGTCATTGCCTCAGCATACATCAGCAGCACATCTGCATAACGGAGCTTGACCAGGTCCTGATCACTACCTGAAAGCCCCGAATTACCATCATTAACCGTCAGATTGATGTATTTGCGAATCCCCAAATTATTGACCGAAGGAGATTCTGCCCGGCCCTTATCCACATTATTAAAACCAATTGTAGTATTGTAAGCCCAAGGATCACCAGGTGTAAATAACGTTAGCTTAAGCCGAGGATCTCTATTTTGATAAAAGTCATTCCGCATTCGATTATTTGGATCATAAAACGATGGCACAGTAGGTGCTTTTGGCGCTGAGCCGTCACGCATTTCATATGCATCAACCAAACTATGTATTGGCACCATCGAAAATCGCGAACCATATAACAAATCCATATTGTGCACAGCATTTGGACTCAATGCTCTAATGGAAAAGATAATCTCCGGGTTATTATCCTGTTTGCCCCAAAAAATACCGTCATAACTACTCGCTAATGAAAATTGGCCTTCATCTATAATTGTTTTTGCTGCATTTGCAGCTTCTTGCCAATGCTCATTATATAAACAAATACGGGCCTTTAGGGCCAATGCTGAACCTCTGACCGGGTGTCCATTGGTATACGCTGTATTGGGTAATGCCGTCGCAGCAAAATCCAGGTCACTCAAAATCTTATTGACAATATCTGCCTTTTTGCTCTTCGGTGTTTTAAAAACCTCTTCACCAAAACCCAGTGATTCAGTAATTAAAGGAACATCTCCATAGAGCATAGTCAATTCATTATAGAAGAATGCTCTTAAAAAATAAGCTTCGCCCAACATCAGATTTTTTTCTGCTGTACTCAGATTAGGTACCCGATCAATATTCCCTAAAAACCAATTTGTCTGGGCAATACCTTTATACGCATCTATCCATACACGTTTCTGAATGCCCCCAGTTGAAGAGTTTAGCACCCCTCTGGAGATTAAAGTATAATTATCACCTGTTGAATTGCAATAGGCATTATCCGATAAGCCTTCCAGCTGTAAGGAAGAAAATGAGCTGACATCGATGGCAAAGGCTGGTGTACGCAAGGAACTATAGCATCCCGCAAGCGCCAAAGTTGCATCTCCCTTGGAATTCCAAAACACCTCATTGCTCAGTTTATCAATAGGCTTTTTTTCTAAGAAATCATCCTTGCAGGCTTGACATAACAACAGGATTGCAAGCACAGCGGTTAATCTACAGGTTATATTTATTGTACGCATGATTGTTTAATTTAAAAGGTTACTTTTACGCCAAAAGAATAAACATTGGCTTGTGGATAAATAGCAAATCTCCCGCTCGTGTTATCTTCGATTACCCGCTCAGGATCACCAATAAAGTCAGAGATCGTGAATAGGTTATCCCCCGAAAAATAAACCCGTAATCCCTGCAATTTTAGTTTGTTAACAAGGTGGGACGGAAAAGTATAGCCGACCATCAAATTTTTCAGGCGCAGATAGGAAGCATTTTGCAACCAAAAGGATGATGCCGTAGTGATAGGTGTGTACTGGTCTACATACATGCCCGGCAATTTATTGGTTGGATTATCCGGGGTCCATCTGTCGCGCCAAAAGGTAGGTGGCGGAGACCATTGTCTGAAGGCACCATAGCCCCAATCTGTGGTATAGATCTTTCGTCCAGCCACCCCTTGAAAGAATAAAGAAATATCAAAGTCCTTATATTCAGCTCCCAGATTAAAGCCATAATTAAATGAAGGATGTTGTCCATCGATTACAATACGGTCGAAAGGATCAATTTTACCATCCGGGATACCATCTGCCCCACTATGATCAGCAAACATGAGGTCACCAGGAATCGGATTATTTTGATGTACAGGGGCATTATTAAGCTGTTCCTGGTTTTGAAAAACACCAATCCAGTCCAGCATATACCAGGAATTCCAAGGCAGTCCTTCCCGTCGGATTTTATTTCCCTGAATTTCATCAGGGCCAAATTTCGTGACAACATTGCGGTAAGAATAATAATTTGCACCAATCGTATAATTAACGTTGCCTATCTTATTCTTATGGTTGAGGCTTAATTCAAACCCCGTATTTTTCATTTCACCAGAATTTACGGTCGGGGCTCCCAATCCCACAAAATCAGGCACCTGTGCTTTGCGAAGAATATCTTTGGTAACCTTATGAAAATAATCGAAGGTTCCAACCAGTTTACCGCTGAAAAGGCTAAAATCCAATCCTATGCCCCTCGCTTCCGTTGTTTCCCAGCTGATATCTGTATCGACCAAATTCTGGTATACTAGCCCCGTGGTTACATTATCATAAACATAGGTTCCATAATCCAGCAAATTCTGGTAAGGATAATTGTCGATATTCTGATTTCCTAACTTTCCCCATGATGCACGTAATTTTAAATCCGAAAGCCAGCTTTGATCTTTCAGAAACTCCTCCTGTGAAACTCTCCATCCCGCAGAAATAGAAGGAAACAGTCCCCAACGTTTCGTTTTTCTAAATTTAGAAGAACCATCATAACGCAGGCTTGCTTCTAGGAGATATCGGTTATCATACGCATAATTGAATCGCCCAAAAAATGATTGTAATGCCCATTCATAACCATAACCATTTGCTGTTTGAGCTTCTATACCACCCGCATCAAGCGCTGGCAGATCTGGAGAAGGAAAATCACGCCGAAATCCTGATTGCTGTTCGTAATTATGATTTTCCTGATTATAGCCTGCCAATGCAGTGATATGATGGACATTGTTAAAGACCTCATCATAGGTTAAGGTAGAATACAGCGTATAATGGACAAACTGCTGCTGGGTCTTTCTTAATGTGATATAAGTACCTAAATAATTTTGTTGCTGCCCGTATACCCCATTGGCGTTTGGCTGAAACAGAAACGTAGGGATAGGTACCCGTTGGGCCGTTTGCCTGTCTGTATTAAAACGAGCAGCACCACGAATCTCACCAGTAAGGCCCTTGGCAATATTAAAATTCAGGTAACTGATTGCCGAAACACCGTATTCCTTATTCTTATCTTTGCTGGTCTGCATAACCGCATAGGCATTCTGATTGGTTGATTCAAAGTCGTAAGCTTTGCTGCTTACCCGACCACTGCCATCCGGCAAATAAGGAGACCATAAAGGATGCTGCGCATAAATACTCAGCACAAGGTTTTCCGCATTGTCCACAGGATCTAACCGATCGCCCTGTATCAGATTAATATTGGTTCCAAAGGTTACCACCTTGCCCATCTGGGTTTTTAAATTCAATGAAGCATTGTATTTTTTGTAGCCGGTATTGATCAAAATACCATCTTGGTCCAGATAACCTAAACCAAAATTATAGGTTGTTTTCCCTTCGCCACCATTTATACTTAAAAAATGTTGTTGCATATTGGCATTCTTAAACATTAAGTCCACCCAATTGGTATTTGGAAACTGTGGAGATCCCGCACCATGCTTATAGGCATCAATCTGCTCTTGTGAATATAATTTACTGATATTTTGTCCCGTTCTATTGATTCCTTCGTTGCTTAACTCCATAAATTCAGTGGAGTTCCATATCAAATCGGGAATTCCGGAAGGTTTTTGAATTCCGTAGTTATAGGAGTACTCAATATTCAGCCTTCCTTTAACGCCATTTTTCGTGGTCACCAAAATAACCCCATTTGCTCCTTGAACACCATAAATAGCAGCTGAGGCAGCATCTTTCAGCACTGTGATATTTTCAATCATATTCGGGTTCAAACTCGCAAGAGACCCCTGCACGCCATCAATAATCACCAAGGGTTCATTGCCCGCAGCACTGAAAGTCCCTACACCATGCACCTGAATCGATGCATTTTCTTTTCCAGGCTGCGCAGAATTCTGAACAACCTGAAGTCCGGGAACCTTCCCCTGCAGCAGCAAGGCGGTATTTGGTGCAGGCCGCTTGACAAGTTCTTTGGATTCTACCGTCGTGATGGAGCCCGTTAAATTTGTCTTTTTCTGTTGTCCATAACCAACAACCACAATTTCATCAAGCTCGGCTTCCTGTATACGAAGCACCACATCGAGCTTATTGCCCGCAGTCAATGCCTTCTCCTGTTGGTGATAGCCGATATAAGTAAAGACCAGAAACACATTGCGATTGGGGACCTCGATCTGATAATTTCCATGTACATCTGAAACCGCAGTTTGTTGCTGCCCTTTGATCTTGATACTGACCCCCTGCAATGGCTCCTGATGTTCATTCATTACATTTCCTCTGATCATCAGGTCTTGCTGTAGTGGGGCCTCCTTTCGTTTCTTTTCGCGTATGACAACGGTATTGTATTCTTCATTGATGAGCACATCGATCTGTTGACCACCAAAGCATTGCACCAATACCTCATTCAGTGGCCGATCTTTGATCTGTAGATTAATGGGTGACAAATGTTTTACCAGCTTTGCATCGGCGATAAAATTTCTGCCGGTCTGCTCCGTTAGCTGATAAAACACTTCCTTGATAGAAGCATTACTTACATGGATGTTTACCCTTTGCGCAAAGGTCAGTGCATATGTCTGCAGGGAAAACAACAAAAAAATAAAACTAAATTTCATGATTAGGAGAAATTTAAAGGCATATCGATACTGTTGTGCATTTATAAATGCAGCATAATTTTTGTACATTTGGTTAGGATTTTTTAATAAATGGTTTTGTTCAAATCAATGTTTAAGCTATCCTTACAGCACGCAATGGCTGGTCAACCGGGGGCGCTTCCAACACCCTCGGTTTTGATAAGCTTGTTTCATCTTTAGTCTACCCCAACTGGTGTAGATTATTCTGTTGGCTGTTTTAAAACGAATACCCTCCTTCCTTCAATTTTAAATTTAACTTGATTGGTTAACGCTATACTTTTTAAAAGATTGGATAAGCTTCGCTCCCGCGAATAGTTACCTTGAAAAGCAACATCAGACATATCACCCTGATAAACCACATCCATGTCATACCAGCGCTCCAATTTTTTCATTATCACCTTGATATTCTCATTGTTAAAAACGAAATAGCCTTTCTTCCAGGCCATCTCTTCATATATATCAGCATCCGAAACGGCGATCTCCTTCCCTCTTTTTATTGCTTTCTGACCAGGTTTTAATAATACAGATCTAGCCATAACGCCGCTGTCCAAGGAAGAAACTTTGACCAGCCCATTCAATAAAGTCGTACGGGTCTGGTTATCATCAGGATAAGCACTAATATTGAAAACCGTCCCCAATACGCGAACTTCCTGCCCATTACTTACGACCGTAAATGGCACCCGTCTGTTTCCATGCGCTTCCTTGGTAATTTCAAAATAGGCCTCTCCCAATAATTCCACACGACGTTCACGATCGCCAAACTGTGTGGGGAAACGTAATGTGGAAGTAGCATTGAGCCATACCTTACTTCCATCAGGCAAGTTGACTTGATATTCTCCGCCCACCGGCGTCTGAATACTGTGGTAGCCTTTCGGCTCCCCTTCAGCCTTTCCTTTGGCAGTATAGACAAGCTGTCCATCTTTCGTTTTTTCTATGTAGACATCCGCCCCCTGGAATATTTCACCAACTGCAACATCGGTCAAACTGATCTTACGTCCATTGGCAAGCGTCAGGATGGCCTTATTTCCTCCAGGTATAATATCTAGGGCCGTTCTTTTTGGCTGATGGACTGTTTGTATGTTTTGAGGCGTATCCTGAAAATAGAACAGGCTTCCCAAAACCAACACGACAACAGCTGCCGCTGCTACCAGCCGGAACCGGACAACGCTTGTTTCCCTTTTTTGGATACGCTGTTGAAGCTGGCGCAGGCCAAGTTCCTGTTCCTTGACCAATTCGTCGGCTGTGAGATCAGATTTCCTCGTTTCATATTTGAGATACCAGCTCTCCACGATTGCCTTTTCTTCCTCACTGGCCACCCCTGCCTGATATTTCTTTAGTAATGCGCTTGCCTTCCTCATGATAGCCTCTCAAGTTTATCTTGGTTATACTTCTAAGACACGCATGCGGCACATATGGGGTAAATGATTTTAAAAAAAATTAAAAAAAGATTGAAAAGATATAGGTTCCGAGTTTAACTCGTAGTATGCGGAGTGCATTTCTTACCTGGGTACGAACAGTATGCGGACTGATGTCCAGTTCTGCCGCGATCTCCTGATGGCTCATATGGAGATTACGGCTCATTTCGAAAATAATACGCATTTGATTGGGCAATTGGGCGACTTCCTGTTCCACCAAACAAATCAGCTCTTTCTCACGTAATTGAGCCTCAATCACATTTTCCCCCTTATCTATAAAATCCTGGAGAGAACGTAAGTACAGCTCCTTCACCTTTTTATGACGGAATACATTGAGCATACGATTTCTTACGGAAGTATATAGATAAGCCGATAAATGCATGGAAGTATGGAGATGATCCCGATTATTCCAGATATGCAAAAAAACTTCCTGAATGATATCACGAACCTCTTCCCTATCTGGATACCGTCTGTAGGCATGACTATATAACACACCATGATATCGCTTATAAATCTCTTGCAAGGCATATTGATCCCCTTGCTTAAGCAGGTGCAATAATTCTTGATCACTAGGTGATTTGTAGGTCATCATTTGTAGGTTTATTCAACCTAAGATAGATAAAATACTTAGTATTCAAAAACCCAGTATGCTGAACGACAGGTGTGAACCGGACTTCAGTAAGAATGCTCATAAAAAAAGCCCACATTAAGCGGGCTTTTCTATAGTAATTCAATATAAGCTTATTCCTGGCCAGCACCAGCTACGGGAGCTTCGCCAGCTGACTTATCTTGCTTTGGTTTATCTTCTTTTGGAGGACGTGGCAACAAAACTTTACGAGAAAGCTTCATTTTTCCTTGTTTATCGATATCCAGTAATTTAACAGTGACCTTATCGCCTTCTTTGAAAATACCGTCCATGGTTTCAAGACGTTTCCAATCGATCTCAGAGATATGCAATAAACCATCTTTACCTGGCATGATCTCTACGAAAGCACCAAATGGCATGATTGACTTCACTTTTCCTTCATAGATTTCTCCAATTTCAGGTTTAGAAGCAATTGCCTTGATACGACCTACCGCATCATCGATTGCTGCTTTATTGTCCGCAAACACCTGAACAACACCTTTGTTGTCAACTTCTTCAATAGAAATAGTCGCACCCGTCTCGCGTTGCATTTCTTGAATGATCTTACCGCCTGGGCCAATTACGGCACCGATAAATTCCTTATCAATCAGCAACTGAACGATACGAGGGGCATGTGGTTTGTAATCTTCACGAGGAGCAGAAATGGTTTTCTTCATTTCACCCAGGATATGTAAACGCGCTTCTTTGGCTTGGTCCAAAGCTTGCGTTAAGACTTCCCATTTCAAACCATTGATCTTTAAGTCCATCTGACAAGCAACAATCCCTTTTTCAGTACCGGTTACTTTAAAGTCCATGTCACCTAAATGATCTTCATCTCCCAAGATATCTGATAAGATGGCATATTTACCGCTTTTCTCATCAGAAATCAATCCCATCGCAATACCAGAAACCGGAGCTTTCAATTTTACACCAGCATCTAAAAGAGCCAATGTACCAGCACATACGGTCGCCATCGAGGACGAACCATTCGATTCCAAGATATCAGATACCACACGTATCGTGTATGGGTTTTCAGCATCTGGAGGCAATACCTGTTTCAATGAACGCATCGCCAAGTTACCGTGCCCAACTTCACGTCGGCCAGGGCCTCTATTTGGTCTTACTTCGCCTGTAGAGAATGCAGGGAAATTATAGTGAAGGATAAATTTGTTATAACCGTTGATAAAAGCACCATCGATCATTTGCTCATCGTCTTTAGCACCTAATGTAACTGAAGTCAATGACTGTGTTTCACCACGCGTAAATACAGCGGAGCCATGTGCCGCTGGCAAATAATCTACTTCAGACCAGATTGGACGCACGGTGCGTACATCGCGACCATCCAAACGAATACCTTCATCCAACACAAGGTTACGAACCGCATCATATTGTACGTCGTGGAAATATTTTTTAAACAAAAATGCGGTGTCATCATCCAGTTCTTCTGGCATTGTTGCACGATACTCTTCCGCAATCTTCGCAAAGTTTTCAGAACGTTCGTGTTTGGCTGAAGCCGACTTTGCAACCGCGTATACTTTATCATAAGTAGCTGCAAAAATCGCATCTCTCAGCTCAAGATTTTCAGGTTCGTGATTATACTCACGTTTCACCGTTTTACCGACCAGATTTGCCAATTCAACTTGGGCAGCGATTTGTTTTTTGATTGCCTCGTGTGCAAAAGCAATAGCTTCCACCATCTCAGTTTCGGAAATTTCTTTTGCTTCCCCTTCAACCATGCCAATATCTTGTGCTGAACCAGCCACGATAAATTCTAGGCTTGCATTCTCAAGTTCGGACAATTTCGGATTTATGACCAATTGGCCGTCAATCTTTGCCACACGAACCTCAGAAATAGGTCCATTGAAAGGAATATCTGAAACTGCAATTGCAGCAGATGCTGCCAAGCCGGCCAAAGCATCAGGCATAATATCTTTATCCGCAGAGATCAAGCTAATTTGTACTTGTGTGTCTGCGTGATAATTTTCTGGGAATAAAGGGCGTAATGCACGATCCACTAAACGGGAAATCAATACCTCATAGTCTGACAATCGTGCTTCACGACGCAGGAAGCCACCAGGAATACGACCTGTAGCTGCATATTTCTCCTGATAATCAACAGAAAGAGGTAAGAAATCAACTCCTGCTTTAGCTTCTTTAGCAGAAACAACAGTGGCCAATAACATCGTGTCCCCCTGTTTCAATACAACAGCTCCATCAGCTTGTTTAGCTAATTTCCCTGTCGACAATTCGATCTGGGTGCCATTACCCATATCGATAGTTGTTTTAATTTCGTTGTAATTCATTTAATCGTTTTTGTAGCACGCTTTTCATCTTGTTGGCAGCGTACCAATATTTTAAATACGTTTAATTTCAGCACAAAGGTAAACTAAAATATTAAGATTACTGCAATTAACGGCAGGTTAAATATGCAAAGCGAATACTTAGGCCACAGAGAGTGAAGCATCCTGCCAGCATTCTTTGGAAATCTGCACCTAAAAAAGCACCTTCGGAGACTTTTTTAGATCCTATTTTTTGGAACATTTCCCGAACAACAACGGCCAATCCAGAAAAGATTCGAACCTAGGTTCTTTTAATATAAACCATATCAACAGATGAACCTATCATGACAGAAATGGTGATTCAAATTTGGGTATTCTTGTTACACAAACTTAGCTCCTTCCTTTTTTCCCCTTTAATTTTTAGGGACAACACATGAAGATCAACTAGTGATCAAATTATACTTTTAGACAGTGCTTATTCAGTGTTCGTTCAGTGCTTGCTCAGTGATAGTTCAGTACCAACTGAATAATCATTGATTGATTACTGTCTAAAAATTGATTGAAAATTGTTTTTCGGTATAATTTGGTGCTAGGATGTTTCAGATTTAATCTCTATCTTGATTATCTATTTTATAATCAAGCTATTATGGCAATCATCAAAAATGGCGTTAATGGGGCTGTTTCCGGGAAAGCAGGCTCCGTTGTGTTTGTGTTGACGAAAACAGGAAATTATGTACGTTCACTCCCTCGTGTTAAAAAGCGGGAGCCCACTCCTGAACAGCTGCTTAGTAGAACACGCTTCAAAATTGTGAGGTCGCATATTAGCCTATTAAATCCGATCATCAAGATAGGTTATAAGGCATATAGTTACCCAAAGCGGGCATATGATGTTGCGATGTCTTATAATCTAAACGAAGCACTTATCCAGAAAGAAGACGGTTTTGTGGTAAACTGGCAGAAATTTATGGTTGCCAAAGGAAGTCCCAACCCCATCACTTCCTATACGATGGATTTCGATCAAGAAGACCGAGTGCTTCAGGTAACTTGGGAATATGATACCTATCTGGAGAAGAAGTTTGACACGAGGTCTTACGATTCCTTCTTAATCCTGTATAACGCAGCGGATAGTGGGGCTGAATATCCACTTTTGATGAACGACTCAAAAAACCGATTAATAGCTGGCAAACAACATCTTAATATTCCAGCACACAGAAAGGAAGCGACTTATGAAGTGTATCTATTTTTTGTAGAGAGCTATGGTGGAGGTAATACAGACAGTCTGCACTTGGGCAAGATACAGGTTTGACGACAGTTATGAAGGGCACGATCATAGATGTGTGAGACATAAACGAGATATTTCATCAAACAAAAAAGCCACCCAAAGATTTGGATGGCTTTCAAAATTCTTATTAAAAGCTTATTTGATGATATCACGCAAGCCTAAGCCTTTGATGATAGCACGGTATCTTTCAATATCAGTTTTGTACAAATAAGCCAACAAAGAACGACGTTTACCTACAAGTTTTTGTAGGGCACGTTGTGTACCGAAGTCTTTTCTGTTTTTTTTCAAGTGCTCAGTTAAGTGAGCAATTCTTTTTGTGAATAAAGCAACTTGACCTTCTGTAGATCCAGTGTTGGTAGCTGATCCAGCGAATTCTGCGAAGATCCCAGCTTTGTACTCTTTACTTAAATACATTTCTTGAATAATATTAAAGCGTTAAAAATCTATTAATTGCCTGCAAAGGTAGTAAAAACTTTTGAATTCGCAAATGTCAGACAAGGTACCCACGCTACACTTTCACATAGATCCTCTTCTTATCCAGCCAATAACAAATTCCCCACATCAATGCCAAAAAACACAGGGAATATACAAATGACCCAATTTCAGGTGTTCCCGGGATTTTAGCACAAATATATTTATAGAACCAGGCAAAAGCATCAATATATTTTTGACTTCCGTCTTCCTTCAAGCCATCAGGAATCCGGAATAGCCCCAAGAATCGTGGTAGAATACCACTCAATACAAATATAAACAGCGGATTCTTACCGAAAACATCAAAAAACTTGGTCAATTTATTTTTGACACCTTGTACTTCAATAAACCAAATCATACCACCAAGCGTCATTGTAGCCAGCCCGGTTGTATACAGCACATAGGAACTTGTCCATATCTTTTTATTGATCGGAAATCCCAATGCCCAGATCCAGGCTAATACAAGCAAGATAAATCCAGTGACAAACATACCTGAAAGCAATTTAAAGTGCGGTTCATGCGATGCTGGCACTTTGGACCATAACCAGTCTACCTGGCCCTGTTTTTTTATAAATACGCCGACCAAATAACCAAAGGCAACCTGCACAACAGTTGGCAGCGTACTCATCAAACCTTCTGGATCAAATGGCACCCCCTCTCCTTTATACAGATGCGGAAGCCCCAGGATAGCCATATCATATTTTGTACCGAACCAGCCTTCCAGACTATAGGGATCCGTCCCACCAGCAAGAGCACATATAAGCCAATAGCCCAATAGCATGATTGTTGAGATCCAGATAATTGTCTTTTCCTTAAAGTAGTAAGCCAAGATAGAAGCTAAACAATAGGCTACAGCAATCCGTTGCAGGACACCAAAAATGCGGATTCCACGACTGGGATCACTCGTATCCACCCATTGTTTAAAAACTAGTTCGGCCCCCTCCCATTTCACAAAAGGCCACCAGTTTATAAAAAGCCCTATTGCAAAGATCAAAACCGTACGCTTAAGTACTTTTTTCCAGAAGATGGCTGGCCCTGCTTCCTGCAAACGGGGAATGACAAAAGACATGGCATTACCTACTGCAAACAAAAAAAATGGAAAAACTAGGTCAGTTGGTGAGCAACCATGCCAGGATGCATGTTTTAGCGGAGCAAACATATGTGCCCATGTACCCGGATTATTCACCATAATCATCAGGGCCACAGTCGCTCCACGAAATACATCCAAGGAATAATAGCGTTGTTTCATAATAAGATAAAATGATTATAGCGTAAATATAAGTATTCCCTATTCATTTTTATGCGGAATCTATAAAACAAAAGCATAAACAGGAATTATTATCCAAAATTCTTCACGAACACATGATTAACAACATGGTTATCAGCTGTACTTTTTTAATATTTTTAAAAAGTATTTGGAACTTACGTTCTTTTTAACATATCTTTAACAAAAGTTTAACCAACTTTTAAGAAACCACTTAAACAGATGGAAAAAGAAATATTGAAGAACCTTTATTTTGATTCAGCTCTCTCCATAGCAGAGTTGGTTAAGAAACTCGCGAAGAGCACACCTTCCATTACGAAGGTTATTAATCGTCTCTTGGAGGAGAAAATAATCATTGAATGTGGTTTTGCGGAATCTACTGGAGGTAGGCGTCCGATTCAATTTGCGATCAACCCGGCGTTGGATTTTTATATTTTGACAATTTCCGCTGATCAGCATTTTTCTACCTTTACGTTAACGGATCTGAATCATCATGCGCTACTGGAACATAGGGACATTCCATTAGAATTAAAATCCAGTAATTCATCTGACCTATTATTAAATGAGATTGAAAGACTTTTGCAAGCGTCAGCTGTTGAGAAAGACAAGATCATTGGTATTGGCTTAAGCATGCCAGGGTTTGTCAACTCAGAGCTTGGTGTCAATGAATCCTATACTTACAACCACCCCTTGTACAAAATTAAGGGAAGCATCGAGGCTGCTTATCAAATTGCTACGGTCATTGAGAATGATTCGCGCTGTATAGCCATTGCCGAAAAAGAATTTGGCTTGGCCAAAGATGTTGAACATTCACTGATCATTAATCTAAATTGGGGTGTAGGATTAGGCATTATTATCAATGGCACAGTTTTCAAGGGCGAGTCTGGGTTTGCTGGAGAATTCAGCCATATTCCACTCTCTGATAATAACACCCTCTGTTCTTGTGGAAAAAGAGGCTGTCTGGAAGTCGAAGCATCCCTAAATGCGGCGATCCGTAATACGGAAAACGATATACAAAAAAACGAATATTCGATCTACAGTACGTTGGTCAAAAGTAATCTAAATAAAATAGATGCATTGATCGAAGCATCCAATGTAGGCGATCAGATTGCCATCAATAATCTTGGTAAAATTGGCTATATGCTGGGTAAAGGTATCTCAACACTCATCCACATCCTCAATCCAAAACAGATTATCGTAAGTGGCAGAGGAGCCGAATTGGGCCGTATCCTGAATCCTCAGATCCAGATTGCCATCAATGAGTTTTGTATTCCAGAGATTGCAAAAACGACACATATTCAGATGTCAGCGCTAAACAAACAGGCACAGATCAAAGGAACCGCTGCCATAGTGGTCGAAAACTATATTAATAAGATTTTAACAAAATAATCCTTCAGATTAATCACAACTTTATTGTCATACTAATCATTAAAAAATGAGTCTATTTTACAAAAAAGCAGGAGGTTTAGCACTATGTACGCTATTTACCGCTACCTCGCTTTATGCACAACAAACCATTACGGGGACGGTCACTGATGCTAAGGGTCCTATCTCTGGCGCAACAGTCTCTGTTAAAGGCACTTCAAAAGGTACGCAAACAAACTCAAGCGGTATATTTACCATTCAAGCATCCCCGGGAGAGGTATTACGTATTTCTATTGTCGGATACCAAGCGCAAGAAATTACAGTGACTTCAGCTAAAACGATTAAAGTATCCCTCAATGAAGACGCTGCGGCTTTAGATGAAGTTGTCGTGACGGCTATGGGTATCAAACGCGAGACCAAAGCACTCGGATATGCAGTGAGCAATATCAAAGCAGAAGAAATTACGAAAGCGGGCAATACGAACTTTGGATCCGCACTTTACGGTAAGGCACCTGGAGTAAAAATTACTACTGCACCAGGAGGGTCTGCCAGTGCTGTTAACGTACAGATTCGTGGTATCAATTCTTTAAATTACCAACGTCAACCACTATATGTCGTTGACGGTATTATTATCCGTAATGACCAACAAGGTGGTGCCACTGGGTCCAACAACAATAATTATTGGGATGACCAACGCATTAGAGGGAATGGTATGTTAGATATTAACCCTGCTGACATTGACAATATATCTATCTTAAAAGGTGCGGCCGCCAGTGCATTATATGGATCAGATGCTGCAAGTGGCGTTATCGTTATCACCACAAAAAAAGGTATTAAAGGCAGAGGCCTTGGAATTGACTTCAATTATAATGGATCTATTGAAAGAGCGGCTTTCTTACCAAAATTTCAAAATATCTATGGTCCTGGCTATGACGAGGCAACCAATATCGCAAATGGTGCCACAGCTGAAGGATGGTTTCCAGATGCAAATTCCCCATCAGGAAGAAGGCCTTATTACAGATCATATGGAAGTTTTGGGCCAAAATTCACTGGTGAAGATGTATTGTGGTGGGACGGGCAAGTACGCCAATACAAGGCTCGTGAAAACAACTATTATGATGTTTTTGACAAAGGGTACAATTCTAATATCAATGTTGGCATTTCAAATCAAACAGACAAAATCAACTATCGTTTGAGTGCCACAAGAATGGATTATAAAAGTACAAGTCCTGGCAGTAAACAAAACAGAAATACATTTAACCTAAATAGTACGGTTAAACTTAGTGATAAATTATCAACGGATATCGTTGCAAACTTCATCAATACCAATACGCATAATAGAACATATTTATTAGGTCAAGTTCTTGGAAGCTTTGACGGATTTTTCAGCAGAACGGAGGACATGTCCGCAATGAAAAATGCTTATCATACCACCGATGGTTATAAATATTCCAAATTTGGAACAGGGCGTCCTGAGGACTTTAAATACACCATGCGAGCCTCTAATCTTTTAGACTATTTTTGGAATCAATACAAAAATAGTTATGACGAAACTGAAAACAGAATCTTAACCAGTGCTACTTTAAACTGGGATGTTGTGAACCACCTAAAACTTCGTGGAAGAATTGGTAATGACTTTACTTCTGCAACAAGTACTAACAAGCAATACAACGAGTACGCCACCGCCTATAACTCAACAACAAGTAGTTCTGGAGGGTTCGCAACCTCTAAAGGAGCTTATTCAATCCTTTACGGTGATGTTATGGCGACTTATAGTAACAAAATCAATGCAGATATTGACTATACAGCTAGTGTAGGTTTCCAATCAAGGTCGGAAAGCTATGATGACCAATCTTCAAGTACGGCAGGTGGGCTTGTTACTGAAAACTGGTTCAGCTTAAGCAACAGTTATGCACAAGCGACTACATCGAACACTAGAAAGGAGATGCTAAAATATGCCTATTTTGGCTCCCTGAACATTGGATATAAAGGATTTGCCTATTTAGACGGTACCTATCGTTCGGAGTATTCGTCTACATTGCCTACCTCCAACAATAACTATCGTTATGGCTCCGTTAGTGGAAGCTTTATTTTTAGTGATGCGTTTGATATCAAGTCGGATAAATTCTCATATGGTAAACTACGCGCTTCTTACGGTATTGTGGGTAATGATGCTGCCATCTATGAGGCAAATATTGCATACAACCAGAATCCATTATTGACTATCAATGGGGCTGTTCCATCATTAACCTATAAAAACAATTATGGAAATCTAAACTTGAGACCCGAACGTAAATATGAGGTTGAGATAGGTCTAGAACTGAAGTTCTTAAAAAATAGACTAGGATTGGATGCAAGTTATTACAACAATTATATTGACGATCAAATCCTTGGTCTGACAACACCCGCTTCAACAGGTGCTACTTCTCAAATTTTGAATATCGGAAAAATAGCTAACAATGGATTAGAACTCTCCATCAATGGTACACCAATCCAAAATGATAATTTCACATGGAATTCAAGACTAAATTATTCGTTTAATAAATCAACTGTCAAAACTTTAGCTCCTGGTGTTGAAGAATTAGTATTCTATTCTGCGGATGAAAATTCTTTAAAAATCACAGCCAGAGAGGGTGAGAAATTAGGCAATATTTATGTTTATGATATTGCCAAAGATCCAAATGGTAATAACCTGATTTCAGACGAAGGATTTTATGTAATAGACAAAACAAAATACAAATTTGCCGGAAACATTATGCCAAAAGCTATCGGCGGTTGGACAAATACATTTACCTACAAGAACTTCATGTTAGACTTCACAGCTGATTATCGTTTTGGAGGTAAAATGGTTTCTGAAAATCTTAAATATGGTATGAGTGCTGGTTTATATGAAAACACATTGCCTTACCGCGAAACAGGAGTCACATTACCAGGAGTAAATACTAACACAGGGGAAACGAATGACGTACACTTAAGTGCCGCAGAGTATTACATGAATACGTTTGGTTGGGGTGCAGATTCTTGGTCTGAAAAAGGCGCAGTATATGACAATAACTTCATTAAACTAAGAGAATTATCCATCGGTTACCGGATTCCTGATAGTTTTACAAAAAGGCTTAAAATTAACAATCTAAAAGTCTCATTGCTCGGTAGAAATTTATTTTATTTTTACCGCACATTGAAGAATCTTGATCCAGAGGCTCCAGTAGGAAATAAATGGTGGGCACAAGGAGTGGACGTTGGTTCATCTGCAGCAACTAGAAGTTTCGGTTTCTCATTGAATGCTAATTTTTAATTTTTTACCCCAAAGAATCATGAAAAAAACTTTTCTTTCTATATTTACTCTGATCTCAGCCCTATCAACAATAGTAGGCTGTAAATCACAACTTGATGACAAGTTTCAAAACCCAGATGCCTCAACAAAAGCTAATATTCCAGCTTTTTTTACCGAGATTTTAAATAATGACCGTGTAAGACCGGCATATTACCATTATCGTACATTTATTCTATCAAATCAAGCTATCTATACACAAACAGCTTCGTTTTATCCTTCAAATACGATGTATCAACCCAATGACAGCTACTCGTATGCTTATTGGACTGACTTCTATGCACCAGGGGTATTAGGCGTAACACGTAGTATGGAAAAAGCATATTCCGAACTTCCAGAAACGGAAAAATCCAGCAAAGAAATCTTTATCCAAACCGGTAAAATTGTATTATTTGATGAAGCTTCGAAACTTATTGACAACTTTGGTGATATTCCCTATAGTGAAGCAGGTAGCTTACCGACAACAAGTACAATCATTAAACCAAAATTTGATGCTCAAAAAGAATTATATTACCAATTTATCAGTGAATTGAAAAATATAAACACTTATCTGTCTACTGCAACAACCAACCCTGATTTTTCGAAATATGATATTCTTAATAGTGGTAACGTAGACAAATGGCGTAAATATGCAAACTCACTTAGACTTAGATTGTTAATGCGTATTTCTTTTGTGGATGAAGCAAAAGCAAGAACTGAAGTACTTGAGATGCTAAACAATCCGGCAGAATATCCATTAGCAGATGGTAGTGCAACGGCAAACTACAACCCGAGAAATGAAGACATCTTATTACAACCGTTAACAAACTATACCGGGACATTGAGACAGGCTTTGATCGAAGGTCCCAATCAATTCGCTACAGATCACATGCTGAATAAGGTCATGTTACCTTCAAATGACCCTCGAATTCCTGTTCTTTATGATAAATTTGGAAAAACAGTAAATGGTAAGTTTGTACAAAACAAGGAGTATAAAGCAATGCCTATTACCTTTACTTCTGCGGATATGGAGAAAAATTATCAAGATTACTCCGTATTGGATTCGGCTACTATTTTCGATAACAATGCATTACCTGGAATTATCATTACTGCCTCTGAGACAAACTTTAACAAAGCAGAAGCTTTATTAAGATGGGGGACTAGCTCTGCAGCAAAAACTGCTTATGATATAGCGATTAAACAATCCGTCTCTTTCTATTATTATTTAAATAATCTAAATACTTCTGGATTGAAAACTGAGAGGAAACCAGATGACGATGTTATCAATAACTTTGTAGACAAATCGACTATTGCATTTTCAAGCACGCAAGCAAAGAATCTAGAATTGATATGGACACAAAAATGGTTGCACTATGGTTTTCTACAGGCACAACAAGCTTGGGCTGAGTTAAGACGCACAGGATATCCGATGTTGACCTACCCAGTTGCTGGACTCGCCAACTATGCAAATCCTCCAAAACGATTGTTGTACCCAACCGCAGAAATTTCGAACAACAGCTCAAATTATGATGCTGTAAAAGCTAAGGATACGAGAACAACTAAAATATTTTGGGATGTTAAATAGCTGATCTAACCGCTAGGCATATTAAACACGACAAATTATTCTTTTTAAAATAGCCTGAGATCATCCCAGGCTATTTTTATTTTGACTCCAGACACGTTATAAAACCTAGATTTCCAATTATCTTCTTTTTCAAAATATCCAAAATCAATGATATTATCACAGCCTTTCGCTCTTTATACTATACTTTTTCCTAATCGGTTACGATTAAAACTATAGCGACTTTGTTACAATCCCTATCAAATCTTTCATTGCATATAAACGAAAAGAGGCTTCTTTTGTTTCCAAAACACATTATTATTAAATTCTTTTTAAAAATTTTAAAAAGAATTTTGAACTTAACACAAACAGTATTTATCTTTAACATATAAAGCTTATGTAATGGATAACATATGACTCGTACATAAGCCAAGACTATGAAAAACTGCGTCGACATTGATAATAATATTGCCGGCCATTAATAAACTAAAGAAACTAACAATTTACTAATCCAATCGAACTAAATTATGGGCGGCGAAATTTTACGAATTTTGTACTACAGACCGATGCAACCGATTGCAGATATTGCAAGTTCTTTGTCCAAAAGCATCCCTTCTGTCACCAAGCAGATTAATACACTTTTGACAAAAAAAGTTATTGTCGAGAAAGGTTATGCTGCGTCTACAGGCGGAAGAAAAGCTATACAATATATGATCAATGAAGATCTAAAGTATAGCATTATCAGCATAGCAATTGATCAATTTTATACTTCCATATCTTCTTCAAATCTTAAAGCTGAGATCATTTCTTCGCACAACAATATTCCAATAGATCTTCGGGATAGAAATGCTACAGATGCTATTTTGGAGGCTTTAGACAAATTCATTTCTACCACCCAAATCGTAATGGACCAGGTGATCGGTATCGGAATAAGCATGCCAGGTTTTGTTGATTCTGATACAGGACTCAATGAATCCTATCATGAAGAGTCCCCTCTATATAATATCCGGAAATTAGTCAAACAGAAATTCAGTCTCCCAACGATTATTGATAATGACTCACGTTGTATTGCCTTAGCCGAACGTAAGTTTGGCGATGCGCAAGGATCATCCCATTCACTAGTGATCAATCTCAACTGGGGCGTTGGTTTGGGTATTTTGATCAACGATGATATTTTTAAGGGAACTTCGGGTTATGCCGGTGAATTCAGCCATATTCCTCTATCAGATACGCTGACATTATGTTCATGTGGAAAAAGGGGGTGTTTAGAGGTGGAAGCCTCTATTAGTGCTGCTGTTCGGAATATTGAGCGAGATATAAAAAATGGCGAATATTCTATTTATGATAAACTTGCTAAAGAATATATCAACAAAATTGACGCCCTAATAGAAGCTGCTCAAATCGGAGATCAGGTAGCGATTAATAACATTGGGAAAATTGGATATTTACTTGGCAAAGGAATATCAACCCTGATACATATTCTAAACCCAAATAAAATTATCATAAGTGGCCGAGGTGCAGAAATTGGAGATATCCTAGCTCCGCACATTCAAGTTGCAATTAATGAATATAGCATTCCAAAGATTGCAAAAAAGACCACGCTGAGCATTTCCCATTTAAACAAAAGAGCACAACAGCTCGGAACAACAGCACTAGTCATAGAGAAATACATTACCAACATAATTAACTAACGTTTACACAAACACCTAAAACATGAGTCTATTTTACAAAAAAACTGCAGGATTAGCGCTATGTACACTTTTCAGTGCAACATCGCTATATGCTCAGCAAAGCATCTCTGGAATAGTTTCAGATGCTAATGGACCAATTTCTGGCGCAACCGTCTCAGTAAAGGGAACAACCAGAGGCACTCAAACTGGGGCCAATGGATCTTTTACAATTCAGGCTTCACAAGGCGAGATCTTGCGTGTATCTATTGTCGGCTACAAACCACAAGAAATCGTAGTTGGCTCTACAAAAACTATCAACATTAAATTGACAGAGGATGCTTCAAATTTAGAGGAAGTCGTTGTCACTGCCATGGGGATTAAACGTGCTCCTAAGGAACTTGGTTATGCCATGAGCACAGTTGATTCGAAAGAATTAACAAAAACAGGTTCACCAAACTTTGCTGGAGCATTGTATGGTAAAGCACCAGGTGTACGCATATCTGCTGCGCCAGGTGGGGCCACATCTGGTATCAATATTAATATCCGTGGTACAAACTCTATTACTGGAAACTCGCAGCCTTTGGTTATCATTGATGGGGTTCCTATGCGTCAAACTAATTTTAACAACTCAGACTATTGGGGTGACCAACGCTCACGTGGAAATGGTCTTGAAGATCTGAATCCTGAAGATATAGAAAATATCAGTATTTTGAAGGGAGCTTCGGCTGCAGCTCTATATGGATCGGAAGCAATGAATGGTGTGGTCTTGGTAACAACCAAATCAGGAAAAGGGGGAAATGGATTTTCTATTGATTTTAATGCAACGTATACCCATGATCAAATTGCTTATCTACCAAGGTTCCAAGATGTAAGAGGTCCAGGTTATACAAAGGCTTATCAAGATGATGGGCAAGCAGATGATATGTTTTATTACTACGACAAAAGTCTTGCTATTAATGGCGTAACACGTGGTGTACTACCAGCAACAGTAAATTTCGGCCCAAAATTTGACGGCAAAGACATAATTTCCTGGGATGGTGTAGTGCGGCCCTATTCTGCTCAGAACTCCTATGGTAAGTTATTTAACAATCCTAACAATACAACATTCAACCTAGCACTAGGTCATACAACGGATAAGTCAAATACTAGGTTTTCGGTCACTCGTCAAGATAATCAAATGACGGCCTTAGAATCTACCAATAAAAAGAATATCGCTAATTTAAATTCCTCCTTCAAACTTTGGGATAAATTAACGACAGACATCGTTGTTAATTATGTTAATCAGCATACACATAATAGACCATTCCTTACAGATCGCTTAATAAATAACTTCACAGGGATGATTTCAACATTTGATAATCCCGAATGGTATCTCAACAAATATAAAACCAGTCTCGGTTATAAATACGTTACGGGTACAAATCAAAGCTTAACGCCAGGTGAAAACTTAATATACAATGGTTATAAAACAGACGTACTGGATTTTATCTGGAATTCAAAGGCCAAACAATATGATGAATATTCTAACCGCGTTTTAGGCTCTGTAACCAATACTTGGCAGGTAACAAGTGACTTTTCATTGAGAGCACGTTTCTCTGCTGATATGACATCCCTCCGAACAGAAGACAAGCAACCTAATGAGAAACCTTTAGCTTATGAAAACACAGGATATTTCGGTTTAGGTCAGCAAAATGCCAACATTTATTATGCAGATTTCTTGGCATCATATAATAAACAGATCAACCAAGATATCAAAGTTGGGGCAATGCTCGGCTATACAGCGACCAAAAGTCAAGACACTTATGTCCAAAGAGAAACAGCTGGGGGATTAAGTGTTCGAGATTGGTATGATATTAATGCCTCCGTAAATACGATTGGGGGAAATTCGAAATATAATTTCCGGAGAAACCAACTTAGAGATGCATTATTTGGAACATTGAACTTTAATTACAAGGATTATTGGTTTCTTGAAGGAACGCTAAGAAGAGAAATCATATCAACCATGCACCCCGACAACAATGTGACCTACTACCCTTCTGTAAATTCCAGTTTATTACTATCAGAAGCCTTCCAACTTCCAGAAGTTTTTAATTATGCTAAATTAAGAGGTTCATTTGGTATCGTAGGTAATTATCCTCAGATTTATCAAAGTCCATTAAGTTATACACAAAACACCATGGGCGTACAAACCCTAGGTGGCCAGGCTGTAATTTACACCAACGTGCCGACAAGTGCATTTGGAAATGAAAATATAAAATCAGAACGGAAGAAAGAATATGAATTTGGCTTGGAGACCCGGTTATTTAATAATCGTTTAGGCTTTGATATCACTTACTACAATGGCTTAATTCAAGACCAGATCCTGAATTACACCTTACCAATCTCAATGGGTTCAAGTTCAATTGTTGCGAATGTGGGTACCTTACGCAATAAGGGTTGGGAATTTGCAATCACAGGTACACCTATACAAGGTGAAGATTTTAGATGGAATACTGTTTTAAATTTTTCTATGAACAAAAATATCGTAGAAGAACTGCCAGGTGGAGTCTCTGAGCTATTGCACAAAGATTATGATGGCGCTGCGGCCCAATTAGTCTCCAAAGTAGGTCAACCAATGGGGGATATCATGGTACATCCTTTAGCTACTGATGCTAATGGCAATAAAATTGTTCAGGATAATGGACTATACCAATTGGATGCCGACTCCTGGATTAAAGCTGGAAATGCAATGCCGAAAGCTGTAGGTGGGTTAACAAATACATTTACATATAAAAATTTCACATTGGATGCTTTACTTGATTTCAGATGGGGAGGCCATGTTATGCCAACTGGTATAAACTGGATGATTAGCCGGGGACTTTTGGAAGAAAGTTTAAATAATATGGATGCTGAACATGGTGGACTTAGCTACTACACGGCCAATGGAAAAGGTATTGCAACGACTGGAAACACTGGTCCAAATGGAGAAACAGTCTATCATGATGGTATGTTAATGGAGGGTGTTAAAGCAGATGGTTCACCAAATGACAACATCATCTCACAAGCAGTTTACTATAACAATACCTATAACTGGGGCGGCCCACAATATTCCAACTCACGATATGAATTGTACGTGCAAAAGAACAACTACATTAAAATGCGTGAACTTTCGATCGCATATCGTCTTCCAAAATCTGTTGCTCAGAAATTAAGAGCTAAAAACCTTCAGATTTCAGCTTTTGGACGTAATTTATTTTTTATCTATAGAAGTATAAAGGATTTAGATCCAGAACAAATGACTGGTGGTTCAAATTGGGTAGATCAAGTTTCCAATGCAGGAACTAGTCCAGCAACAAGAACATATGGTTTAATGCTACGTGCTAGCTTCTAATTATTAAAGACATGAAAAGATACATATTATATATGGGGCTATGTGCAGCCACATTAACGTTTGCAAATTCTTGCAGCAAAAGCTCATTTGATGAAAACTATCGTGACCAAGGAAAGGTAACTGAGACGACTGTTGAAAAACAATTTGCAGGTATGATCTATAGTTACAGACAACTTATCGTTCCTGAATATAGAAATCTATTTGTTACACTCAGACCGACAATTTTTAGATATTTACATACGACCGGTTGGATTAATGAGACAAACCAACTTTTACCTGGAGCTGCCGCAATTGAAGACCGTTGGTCTCGTTATTATGAGGGCCTTGCGCAATATAGAGAACTGGAAACAATTTACAATAAATCCGCAGATGTTGAGAAAAAAGAGAACAGGATCTATTATTTAACTGCAAAGGTTCTATTTTACGATCAGACAGAACAAACCGTAGATTTACATGGTGCTATTCCGTGGTCTAAAGCAGGTATGCTGAGTTCAAATAATAGTGATTATCAAAACTCATACCCTGCTTATGACCAAGCAGAAGACATCTACGCAGCAATGATGACTGATCTAAAAAGCATCAGTAAAGAACTCAATACAATTACGGTTAGTAGCGCTACGGCCAATAGATTTAAAACTCAGGATATTATTAACAATGGTGATATTGTATTATGGAAAAAATATTGCAACTCGCTTAGATTAAGACTATTAACACGAGTTTCTGCTAGTTCAAAATTTGCTACACAGGCGAGCCAAGAGATTGCAGAAATTATTAATAATCAAACTTCTAATCCATTAATCTTAGCCAACGCTGACAATGCACAACTGGATATTTATAATCTTGATGACAACAGTATTCAAACAAAAAATATCCGGGATGCCTTCGAAGCCGGTGGGTGGTATGCCAATTTAGCCAGTAAGCGAATGGTTGATCATATGCTAGATAAAGAGGATCCTAGATTACCGTTTATGTTTGAGCCAGGTGAAAAGGCAGCTGGTAAATACATCGGACTAGACCAAAGTAAAGCAAGTGCAAATCAAACAGCATTAGCAACTGGAGGTACATTGGCGATCTACAATCGATCAACATATTCTAGGAATCAATATTTTCCTGGAATATTATTTTCAGCAACGGAAACAAATTTATTATTGGCCGAATACTACAATAAAGCCGGAAATGCATCTGCTGCAAAAACAGCCTTTGAAAATAGTATAAAAGAGTCAATCGATCTTTATCGCATCATTCGAAGCAAATCAAATGACAATACTGTCGCTGCTCCTAAAACTCCAACCGATGCTGCGATTACCGCATACATCAACAATTTAAACTGGGCAGGTGCTTCCAATAAACTTGAATTGATCGCCACACAAAAGTGGATACACTTCAATGTGTTGCAAACAGTGCAGGCTTGGTCTGAGCAACGCAGGTTGGACTTACCTAAATTCGATTTTGTTGTACAAAATGCAGATATTCAAAAAACAGTTCCAGTTAAATTTAATCTTCCTCCTTCAGAAAGTGTTTATAATTCAGCGAATTATAATGCTGTCAAAGATCAAGATAACATTAACACCAAACTTTTCTGGGACGTTCACTAATCCCACTCTACATCTACCTGTTAGAAAGCCACTTTTCGTGGCTTTCTTTTTATCATTTTATAGTATATTTATCCATGCAAAAACTTAAAACCATTATATCAACCGCGTTATTAGCAACAAGCTCAACAGTCGCATTTGGCCAAGCCCACAATGTGTCTAATGGCTATCAAAAACCTACAGATCCATTGGTGATCGAAAACCTTGAACAATGGCAGGATATGAAATTTGGCCTTTTCATGCACTGGGGCACCTATAGCCAATGGGGGATTGTTGAAAGCTGGAGCATCTGCCCCGAAGATGAGGGATGGACACAACGCAAGCCGGAACATGGGAAAACCTATTTTGAATATCTCAAAAATTACGAAAACCTGCAGACAACATTTAATCCTACGGATTTCAATCCACAGAAATGGGCTGATGCGGCCAAAGCGGCAGGCATGAAATATGTGGTTTTTACCACCAAGCATCACGACGGTTTTGCCATGTTCGACACCAAAGAGTCTGATTATAAAATTACTTCCCCCAAGACACCGTTTTCCAGCAACCCCAAAGCCAATGTAACCAAGGAAATCTTCAGCACCTTCCGCAATGATGGTTTTAAGATCGGGGCATATTTTTCCAAACCAGATTGGCATTCCGACTACTATTGGTGGTCGTATTTTCCACCAAAAGACAGAAACGTCAATTATGATCCAAAAAAATACCCAGACCGCTGGCAGAAATTCAAAGATTTCACTTATAACCAAATCAATGAGTTAACATCAGAATATGGAAAAGTAGATATTCTTTGGTTGGATGGTGGTCAGGTACGTCCTTTGGAAACGGTTGACAAATCTGTTGATTGGCAACAAACCATCAAAATGGACCAGAACATCGACATGGACCGCATTGGTGGCATGGCCCGAAAAAACCAGCCTGGCATTATCGTCGTAGACCGTACCGTCCCTGGAAATTGGGAAAATTATGTGACCCCCGAGCAGGCTATTCCTGATCATCCATTGGATATTCCCTGGGAAAGCTGCATTACGATGGGCAATTCTTTTAGTTATGTTCCCAATGACAATTATAAACCAACAAAAAAAATTGTCGAAACGCTGGTCAAAATCATTTCCCGTGGGGGCAACTATCTGCTCAATATCGCACCCGGTCCAAACGGTGACTACGATCAGGCCGCCTATGACCGCCTTAATGAATTGGCCGCCTGGATGAAGATCAATCAGGATGCCGTGTATGCGACACGTACCATCGCTCCTTACCATCAAGATGACTATTATTATACAAGAAGCAAAGACAGCAAAGTGGTCAATGTCTTCCACCTTTCTGATGGTGATACCTATCAACAACCCAATGAATATATCTTCCAGGTACCCGATGGCTTTAAGGTAAAACGCGTTAAGATCCTCGGTCATAAAGGCAAATTAGATTGGTCTCAACACGACAATCACATTACGCTAAGAAGTCCAGGTACACGTTTTAATTATGCAACAGCAATTCAATTGCAAAGCAAATAATACTCCTTTCATCCCAGTTGGATCATATTTGTCTCCAACTGGGTTACTATCCTACACAGGCGTACCCATCACAGCAGAAACGTCGGAAAGTACTGTTATTCCTATCACAGAGCAACCATAGCCCTTACCAAAACATGATCTATATCAAAAGAAATATTATCCTATACATATTCCTGATCCTCGTCCTAAACTCATGTAATAGCTACAAACCCAGGATCCTTTCTTCAGCACATATTTTTACAGAAAGTCAGGTCAGTTTCGAACAATGCCATGCCTCGACTCTCCAATCCATCGGCAAGGACAGTCTACTGGCGGCATGGTTTGGCGGTACCCATGAGTCCAATCCTGATGTCGTGATATGGAGCTCGCTGTATGCAAACGGGAAGTGGGAATCACCAGTACAGATTGCGGATGGAATATTGGATGGTCAGCGCCATGCAACTTGGAATCCCGTCCTTTTTCAATACCCTAGTACAGATACGCTCTTTTTATATTATAAAATAGGTCCCAATCCAAGAGAATGGCGGGGTTATAGCAAATATTCCTTGGACAAGGGACGTAGCTGGTCTCCCTCCAACCCTTTAGCTAAAGGAATATTAGGACCTATCAAAAACAAGCCTGTCACCTTGAAAAATGGGCTTGTACTTTCTCCATCCAGTACGGAGTCAAAAGAAGAAGTATGGAAAGCACATCTGGAAATTAGTCATGACCATGGAAAAACTTGGTCCATCAGCAAGATCCGGCAGGACACTAGCATCCAGGTCATCCAACCTAGTATTGTACAACATCGGGATGGAAGAGTTCAGGTCCTCTGCCGCAGTAAAGAGAATAAAGTGATGACTGCATTTTCGGCAGATCAAGGAATGACCTGGGGGCCATGGCAGGCTACGAATCTCCTCAACCCAAACTCAGCAACAGATGCCATTCGCCTCAACAATGGTCTATTCATGATCGTTTACAATCCGGCAGTAGCAGGAAAAGATTGGTGGGAAGGCCGCACCCAACTCCACGTCGCAACATCCAAAGATGGTCTACAATGGGAAGATGTCCTCACCCTTGAAAATGGAATCAAAGGGGATGAGTATTCCTATCCCACTATTATCCAAGATGAGCAAGGTTTGATCCATATTACCTATACATGGAATAGAAAAGGGATCAAACATATTGTTATTAAATAATAAAACAGGGCATCTCTGAAAAAGCCCTGTTTTAACAGCTATCAATAGATATTAATAATCCTTCTTCAGCAGCATTTCTCCCTTGAGGCGGATATCATCGGACGATGCCCCCACCAATAGCTGAAATTTTCCTTTCTCTGCCTTCCACACATGATCCACAGCCCATATCTTGAGGTCCTCTTTCGTCAGTTCAAAAGAATAGGAAGTCTTCTTTCCGGCAGCTATGGGTTTCCGTTCAAATCGTTTTAACTGCATAATGGGGGTAACCACAGAGCTCACTTCGTCAACAACATAGAGCTGGGCCACTTCGTCACCATCCAATTTTCCTGTGTTCTCTACGTCAAAAGATACTGTACAGACAAAATCATCAGCCTTTTCCTCCAGTTTTACTTGTAAGTTGGAATATGCAAATGTGCTATAGCTCAATCCATAGCCAAACGTATATAAGGGTTTGGCGGACATCTCTACATAATCGTGGTGTTTTGGTTTGGCATGATTATAATGCACGGGTAACTGCCCCACCGATCTGGGTACAGAAACCGGCAATCGTCCCGCGGGATTATAATCACCAAACAATACATCTGCAATAGCCAGCCCCCCCTCCTGTCCGGGATACCATGCGTTCACGATCGCCGGTACATGTTCAGCGGCCCAATTGAGGTTTAGTGGTCTTCCCATGATGGTAACCAGGACGACCGGTTTTCCCGTTTCCTGAATAGCCTGCAGTAATTTCATCTGATCCCCCATCATATCCAATGAGACACGATCAAAACCTTCACCACTTTCCATATCACTGACCGTATTGGGATCAACATTTGCTGCTCCCGTCGCTTGATAGGATGTCTTAAAATCACGGGCGCTTGAACCACCAAGGACGAGGATCACAGCATCCGCCTGCTGTGCTGCTGTCACCGCAGCAGCGATATCTGAATTTGCTGTATCCCGGATTGCGCAGCCTTTGACATAGTCAACCTGTGTCCCCTTCCCCACAGCCGCACGTATCCCTGTTAATAAAGTCTGAATTTTACCTTCAGCCTGTGGCGCCGTATAATCTCCCAGCTGGTTATACGCATTATCGGCATTCGGCCCGACCACGGCTATGCGTTTCAGCTTTTTGCTAAGAGGTAAAACATGCTGGTCATTTTTAAGCAAAATAATAGATTCCCTGGCCACTTGTCTTGCCACCGATTTATTGTGCGCTGTCGCAACTTTCTGGGCGACTAATTTCTCATCCACATAAGGACGATCAAACAGCCCAAGGTTAAACTTCATCCGCAATACACGCGCTACTGCCGTATCCAATACCGCAGGTTCCACCAAGCCCTGCCGCACCGCCGTCAATAAGTTGGGACCATACCCTGATCCGCTCAAGTCGACGTCTAACCCCGCATGGATACTTTGTGAGGCTGCTTCTTCAGCGGTGGCCGCGGTAGCATGCCCCCCATTAAGTCCCGAAATACTCAAAAGATCCGAAACGACAAATCCCTGGAACCCCCAGTCCTGACGGAGTATATGCTTTAACAACCATGGATTGGCAGAACATGGAATGCCATCGATACTATTATACGCGGTCATAACCGATCCTGCACCTGTTTTTACCGCCTGCTCAAAAGGTGGTAAAAAATACTGTCTCAGGCTACGTTCACCAAACGACACAGACTCCCCGTTATGTCCGCCATCAGGAGCCGCATAGGCTACAAAATGCTTCAGCGTACCAATTATTTTATCCGGCTGCCCTAACTGCTCTCCTTGAAAGCCACGGATCATGGCACGCCCCATCTGCCCGATCAAGTATGGATCTTCACCATAAGTCTCTTCGGTACGGGACCAACGGGGATCACGGGCCAGATCCAATACGGGACCATATCCATTTTTGCCCCCAACAGCATACGTTTCCTTGGCGATTGTGGCGGCCATCTGTTGGATCAGGCCCGGATTCCAGGTACTTGCCTGTCCGATTGCGGTTGGAAATACCGTCGCCCCAATAGCCATATGACCATGTGGGGCTTCCTCCGAAAGTAACAAGGGGATCCCCAGCCGTGTGCTATCCAGCATATAACGTTGAATGGCGTTGGTTGCTCGTGCCGCCTCCTGGGGATTCAGGCCGTTAAGAAGTGTTTTCTGCGTCCAGGGGTCAGCCCGCAACGTCGCCCAGAGCAAACCGATCCGCTGTTCCTTCACGGCCTTTTTAAGCTTGTCACTAACAGCAATATGATTTCCTTTTTTCTCATACATGTCCCAACCGAGCACCTTACTCAGCTGCCCTACCTTTTCTTCAACCGTCATCCGTCCCAAAAGATCATTGACCCGCTGTTCGGTCGATAATGAACTATTTTTATACGGAAATTGCTGTGCTTGCAATTGTGGATGCAGCCATGCCGTCATCACAGCCAAAAGTAGGATTCGGAGTTTCATATGTAAATGATTATGGAAAAGTGCCCGTTTTCATTGGCCTCAATGAAGCGCAACACTCGGTTTTTCATTCGTGTTTATTTTTCGGTACATTCATCGTTCGCTTGGTGGGATTCTTGCCCATTGTCTGTCTTTTTCAGACATCGGTATTTTATTTTCCCCAAGGCGGTTCAGTTTATGCAACCGGTTTCAATGTTGCTAAAATAACCATTTAATAGAAATAATCAAGCTAAATTCTAAAGATAAAAAAAGACGGCAAGCCGTCTTTTAACCAAATGATATAGGAAATATGACTACTGTGCTATTGTTTTACTTTTTCCCCTAAAGTGATATTCCATCGGAATGATATTAGCGGTCGGATTGTTATTTCGATAGGTCAGTACCAAATAGTCCCCATCGATCAGGACACCGTAACTCTCATATTGATCGCTGTTCACAAATTTCATACTGCTTTTTTCCTGATCATAGGTAAACGACCGATCAATGGCACCCTGCATGATCGTTTCTTCAAAGGTATCCTCACCCTTATCGCACTGCTCATCCCCGCTATCAACAATAAGTTTTTGTGCATTTTCACTAAAGGAGAAGGAATACAGATTATCCATTTCACAGTCCTGGGGCTTATAATGATACAGCTCATTCTTTTCATCACCTGCTACTGGTACTGGCTCCCAATAATAAGCCTCCAACTGCTTCTGTATTTCCAAAGGGGCCATCATCTCTGGATCAACATGATCCTTACTACAGCTAGCCCATAAAAACAGGGCAAACATCCCGATTATTAATTTGCTCATCTTGGTTTCTTCATTAGTTATAGTGTTATAACGAAGGTTCCCATACAATTGCTACACATCCATCCATCCCGCCACCCATTGACGGACTAAGGTATGTATTCAAACCTAAGCACAGCCACACAGATACTGTTGACAACCATGTTAATCACCTGACACATAGCGCTATTTTTGTTAATAACTTCTACACAGCAAAACTTAAGCACATCACAAAAAAACAGGGTCTTCTATTTCCAATAATTAACCCATTTCATAAAAAATTTCATTGTCCGACAAGGGTAAAGTCCAAGTTAGCTGTCATAGAGATAAAGCTTAATCCATATGAAACTATCTTCCATCCTAATAATTGCATTGTCCATTCAGGCCAAGCAATCATTTTCACAACAGAATGATTCCACAGAGGTAAACAGAAAAGTTGTCACGGAAACTGTGAAAGGAACTGTATTGGACAAAAATACCAGGTTACCACTTATTGGGGTCACGATTGTCCTTTCTTCCAATGGCAAGACACAATCGGCCAGTACAGATCAACAAGGTGTTTTTAGGCTATTGCATGTTCCTGTAGGTCGTCAGGTATTACAGGCACGTATGGCTGGCTATAGACAGGAAGAACTCTCCGAGATTCTCATCACCAGTGGCCGTGAAAATATCCTAAATATCGAACTCGAACCACAAACAAATACATTAAACGAAGCTGTAGTCTATGCCGATGCGGGAAAACAGCCGTTAAATCAGATGGCCATGACCAGTGGCCGTTCCTTCTCTCCAGAGGAAACCAACCGCTATGCTGGTGCATTTTTCGATCCGGCAAGGATGGCCCAGAGTTTTCCAGGAGCAGTTGCCGGGGGGGATGACAATGAGATTATTGTACGTGGAAATTCGCCCAAGAGCTTACAATGGCGACTAGAAGGGATTGAAATTGTCAACCCCAATCATTTTGGTGAAGAGGGAGCCGCAGGTGGCGGCATCAGCATGCTGAATACCATGGTATTGGGTAAATCTGACTTTTATACCGGCGGACTGGCAGCAGAATATAACAATGCGATATCCGGAGTCTTTGATCTTAGGTTTAGGAAAGGCAATACAGACAAGCGTGAATACACCTTCAATGTTGGTGTGCTTGGTGTTGGCGCCACCTTAGAAGGGCCATTCAGGAAAGGAAGTGATGCGTCTTATCTCATCAGCTATCGCTATTCTTCGTTGAGTCTGCTCGAAAAAGCAGGTATAAAAGTATCCGATACCGGGGTCCCTAAATATCAGGATCTTTCTTTCAATTTTGTCTTTCCGACTAAGAAAGCTGGTACATTTTCCATATTTGGAATCGGCGGGCTCGGCAAACTGAAAGAAACGGCTGAACGGGACTACCAGAAATGGGAAGAAAGAACAGATGCCCAGGACATGAACTTAGGTTTTAATGCCGGAAGTATAGGCTTAAAACACCAGTACATTGCCAACGATAAGCTCTATTTCAACAATATCCTCTCTATGTCGGCAAGCCGCAATTCCAATACCACTGATACCTTGACGCAGGATTATATCGCCAGCCTTTATCGCAGGGACAAATTCACCAATACGGCCATTCGGTATGCCGGTAGCCTAAACTACAGGGCTAACAGCAGAAATACGATCCGTGCCGGCATCAATGCAAGTCTTTTGCGTTATGACTTTTATGCCCTGAGTTATGACACGCAGCACGCTGCCCTGAAAGAACGGATCAACCAAAACGGAAGTACCAGTACTTATGATGCTTTTGCACAACTTAAAACGGTATTAACAGATAGACTGACCCTCAATACAGGTGTACATGCCAACTATTTTGTACTGAGCAAAAGCTGGACAGTGGAACCAAGACTCGGATTAAATTGGAAAGTCGCAGCCGACCAGACCATATCCTTTGGAACAGGGCTATATAATCGGCTCGAGCCACTTGCTTACTACTTTGCTCATTCGGAGGGAAAAGAGTCCAACATAACCTCTAGTTCGAAATTATCACCTACTAAATCGGCACAGGCAGTTATCGGTTATGAAAAGAATTTCAATCGGACACTCCGCTTCAAAACAGAGGTCTACTATCAACATTTATACGATGTTCCAGTCTCAACCGATCCCAGTATCAACTTCTCTCTGCTCAATGTTTCTGATATCTCTGCCATTGGAACATCCACCTACCGCCAGCTCATCAACAAAGGGACGGGAAAAAATTACGGTATCGAGCTAACCCTGGAAAAATCACTAAGCAAAGGCTATTATTTTATGGTAACATCATCTTTGTTTGATTCTAAATTCAAGGCTCTAAACGGAAAAGAATACAATACAACATTCAACACCCGATATGTGGGCAATCTACTCCTTGGAAAAGAATGGACCGTTGGGAAGAATAAAAACAATCTCTTTGGGTTAAATGCCAAATTGATCTATGCTGGAGGAAGAAAATATTCACCGATTTTGGAGGAGGAATCTTTCCGGCTAGATGAAGAAGTCATCGACCAGGATCGTATCAATACACTAACGGCAGCCCCCTATGTTCGGCTCGATTTTTCGTCGAGTTACCGCATTAACCGTAAAAAAGTAAGTCACCTGGTCATCCTCGACATTCAAAATGCCTTAAATAGAGAAAATACAGTGGGCATGCATTACAATTTCAGCAAAAGGATCATTGAGCCTCAAAAATGGACCGGCATCATTCCAACCATTAATTATAGAATTGAATTCTAACAATACCTATTCGCAGGAAAAGCTATTCTAGCACCACATAGCCTCTGGGACTTTGACCGTTTCAGAGGCTATTTCTGTGCTGGCCTCTGTCAGTTCCGATCAAACTCATCCTATCCGCTACGAAAACGATTGCGATAAAATACAATGCTGATTCGCTTTCAATACTGTAAATTCACATTACAGAAAATTTATTTTTCAATCCAATTAAATCTAAAAGTCATATGATCAAGATGAAGAATGCATCCCTTTCGAAGAATCGTTGGAGGTATCCGACAATCCCATTATCCGATTGCCGGTTGTATCCGCAGCGGACCTTAAGCGCTGCAATTTACTAGAAAGTGTGCCCAAAGATTATATTGAAAAAAACATTACAGGTGATAATCATGAAAAAATATCTGATACTCTTCTTCCTCAGCCTGTCCCTCCAAGGGCTGTTGGGAAAGGATTTAAACTTACTCACAGGAACTTTCAAGCTGGAGAATCTTAAATCCAGCTTAGTTAAAGACAAAAACTGGGTTCCCTATCCAAAATATGCAGACCGTGCAGCCTGGGATCAGCTCATGGCCCCTTTTAGGGATAACATCATCAAAAAAGGAGATAACGCTCTCCATTACCAATGGCAAGTGGTCAAAGCAACAGATTACCTAGAATATGAGCGTTCGGGCAACCGTACGATCATGGAAAAGCCCATGAATGAAAACTGTACAGCATTGGCTAACCTTTTACTGGCGGAACTCGCGGAAGGCAAAGGTCGATACATTGACCAAATTCTGAATGGCAGTTGGCAACTTACAGAAATGGCTACCTGGTCACTATCGGCCCATCTCCCAGCCTTTCAGTCCACCAAACGGTCTTTGCCTCAGGAACGCACCCAGGTTGTCGATCTCATGGCCGGAGATGTAGGCTCACTGTTATCCTGGGTACACTATTTCTTCCGGGATACCTTTAACAAGATAAATCCTGAAATCAGTATCCGTCTAAAACAGCATATCGAACAACGCATTGTACAGCCTTACTTAGACCGTAACGACATGTGGTGGCAGGCATTGGAACTCAAAGAAGGACAGTTGGTCAACAACTGGAATCCATGGTGCAATTTCAACGTACTTACCTGCCTACTTTTGGTCGAGGACAATCCCGACATCCAACTCGCAGGAATCTATAAAACCATGTCTTCCGTGGATCGCTTCATGAACTATGTCAAAGCAGATGGTGCCTGTGAAGAAGGTCCTTCCTACTGGGGGCATGCGGCGGGCAAGCTGTATGATTATCTCAAAATACTTTCCCTCGCAACAAATGGCCAAGTCAATATCTTTGACCAACCGATGATCCGTGATATGGGCGAATATATCGCGCAATCGTATATTGGCGGAAACAGATGGGTAGTCAATTTTGCTGATGCCTCCGCAAAAGGTGGTGGAGATCCCCTATTGATTTATCGCTATGGCCAGGACGTTAGCAGCAATGACATGATGCAGTTCGCCCGGTACATGGAAAACCTGGGTGACAAAAGCAGTACCTTTAAACCATCGCGGGACATCTTTCGCGCCTTTGAAGATCTCCGATGTTATCCGCAGTTAGCAACAACTCAGGCCGCCCTTCCCCAAAATAATTTTAAATGGTATCCGGAGACACAATTTCTGTACCTGAAAAAAGATAATTTCTTCTTTGCAGCCAAAGGAGGATTTAATAATGAAAGTCACAACCACAATGACGTCGGGAGTTTCATCCTTTATCAGGATCAAAAACCATTATTCATCGACGCTGGGGTTGGCACCTATACCAAGAAGACCTTTAGCGATGAGCGGTACAGTATTTGGACCATGCAAAGTGCCTACCACAACCTCCCCATGATCAATGGTGCTGACCAATCTTTTGGTAAGGAATACAAAGCCGAAAACGTAGCATTCTTCCCTGATCAAAACAGATTCCAGCTGGATATAGCAAAGGCTTATCCAAAGTCCGCCAATGTTGAACAATGGCACCGGAGCTATGCACTAGCCTCCAATGGGCTGAGCATTCGGGATGAATTTAGCATTAAGAATCCAACCCAAGCCAATATCATTCATTTTCTGGTTGCTCAAGAACCTACAATCCATAAAGGGCAAATTACCTTGGGAGAAGGAAATGCCATCTTACAGTTTGACCCAGGCCAGTTCATTGCCAGCTATGATACCATTCCACAAGACGATTCCCGTTTGAGCCAAGTCTGGGGCAAGCAACTCTATCGCATCAACCTGAAGGCCAAAAAAATCAAGTCATCAGGGAAGTACACGTTTATCATTCGTCCCCATGAGAACATGAAATGACATGAAAACTGATGAAAGAAATATCATTAGCACTCTTGCCCAGCTTCTTGTGAACGGTGCGGGTCCTGTCGAGTTTAGGACGACCCTGACCTCACTCCTCAACACCTCTACTCTACTTCGGCCTGGCTTTCTCGTATTGGCAGATCAATGGCTTAATGCGGACTATACCGCCGCATTCCCCCATGAGAAACTCTGGGCAGATTTCAAAAGTGCTGTCGAAAGCAATCCAGATCTTGGTTTTGTCATCATTGAAGGAAGGCAGATTGGAGACATCCCAGGTTTCTACGCTGAGATCAACCGGGTTTATATGGCCGATGAGGACTGGCAAGTCGGCAACCTTGATGGATTCAATGACTTATTATATGGTGGATTTGGAAAATTAAAAGATGTGAAACAGCAGGGTATCATTTGGAAAGATATAGCACATAGCAGAAAATCCTTGGGTGTCGAGACGACACTGGCCTATTACCAAGATAAGCTCCAATCAGGTTCCCCCTTTAATCACGCCCATTTTCAACAGCAATTGGAAGAACTACAGGCAGGCCGAGGCCAAACCTATTTTGATATCGTCACCGAGATCATTCAGTCCCACCCGGAAATAATTTGGATTTATTGATCGGCCAAAAACTACTATCTTTAGCTAGCTAAACTTTTACTATGAAACATCTTATCCGTCTATTTTTTGTGTTCACTGTGTTGTTTCACAGCACGGCCTATGCCCATGATCCACTCAAAGTCGCTGTGGCGGGTCTCAACCATGACCATGTATTTCTTTTATTAAACCTGTACAAAGAAAAAAAAGTAGAAATCATTGGCATTGCCGAAAGCAATGAAACATTATCCAAAAAAATCCAGGAACAATACAAGCTGCCAGCATCCGTGTTTTACCGGGACCTTCCCACTTTGTTAAAGCATGTCAAACCAGAGGTTGTCTTGGCTTATAATCCAACCAATGAGCATATCCAGGTGGCTGAAGTCTGTATGCCCCTTAAGATTCCGGTGATGGTGGAAAAGCCATTGGCGACCACATTGGCCGATGCCAAACGTATTGCTGCCTTATCCACAGCAAACCAGACTCCTTTTTTGGTCAATTATGAAACCACCTGGTACCGCAGTAATCAGCAGTTGAAAGATCTGGTTGACAAAAATGATGTCGGGCAAATTACCCGTATGATTGTGAAAGATGGGCATGAAGGCCCCAAAGAGATTGGATGCAGCAATTATTTCCTGGACTGGCTCACAGATCCACAAAAAAATGGCGGTGGTGCACTGATGGATTTCGGCTGTTATGGTGCCAATCTGATGACCTGGATCAAAAATGGAGAGAAGCCCGTATCCGTGACCGCATTTACACAAACACTGAAACCGGCCGTCTATCCAAAAGTAGAAGATGATGCCACCATCATCTTAACTTATCGGGATGGCAGTACCGGGATTATCCAGGCATCCTGGGCATGGCCTTACAGTGTAAAAGATTTTCAGGTATTTGGTACCAAGGCCCAGCTTTATGCGCAGAATGACAAAAAGCTGGTGAAATACCGTCAGCATAACGACCAGCCACAGATCATTCCGACAGAAACTCCTTATTTTGAACATCATATCGCTTATCTGGAAGAACTATTAAAACACAAGCAGTCAGCAGCGGAAGATTTAAGTTCTTTAAGCAACAATGTGACTGTCATCGAAATTCTTGAGGCGGCCCAAAGATCGGCCAAAGAAGGGAAATCCATTTTTTTGAATTAGGCTTCAAAAAAATACGATATGTGGGCCATGATCCCGCATATCGTATTGATCTTTTTTATTAATAACCCGGGTTTTGGTACATACGCTCCGGATCGAGCTTAAATTCATCAAAGGGAATTGGATAGTACCTATCTTTTGTGGAGATATTGGATATTTTGGCATTACCATAATCAGCCTGGTTTTTGGTCTTGAAATAACTGACCAGTTCCTGTGCATTATAGTTACGGATCAGGTCAAACCAGCGTTGATTCTCAAAAGCCAACTCTACACGGCGTTCATGCAAAATAGCATCTTTCAATGTCGGATATTTGGTACGGTAGGCCGTATTTAACATTGAAGTGGCATAAGCAGGAAGTCCTGAACGCTGGCGGACCTCATCCAGCAGGGCAATCGCTTCACCTTCCTTACCCAGATGATATTTAGCTTCTGCCAGCAGCAGCATCACATCTGCGTAACGGATCAATATCCAGTCGTTGCCGCCCCAACCATTCGTTCCAGCCCCATCACTATTGTCCCTGAATTTGGTCACAAACCAATCGTTTACCTGTGGATCTTTCGCAAATTTCACAGAAAAATCTTTCCTTAGATCGCCCTGCTCATAGTCCTTGATCAGATCCAGTTTCACCACCTCACCCACACCTGTCGACGGATACTTGGAATTGACCGTCTCGCCTTTAGCCTGGGAATTACGCGCGATACTGGAACTGTAATTTTGGTCACCTTGCTTATACTCCACCTGAAAAATAAGTTCCTTACAGGTCTTTTTCTTGCTCACATCAAACACCTCTGTATAGGGTATCTCATTTAATTTACCAAAGGTCCGCAGCTGATATGCTGCATTGAGGTATTGTTCTGCTTTCGCCAAGTTTTCGGCAGCTGATGCAGTCTGTGTGGTGCCCAAGGTTAAATATACTTGTCCCAATACAGCATTGATGGCAGCTTTGGATGCCCTACCTACCACATAGTCATGTTGCGTATTCGGAATATCGCTCGATAAGGCTTCTGTCAGATCTTTGATAATCTGCTGGTAAACGACAGGTTCCTTTTCACGAAAGGCCAGCTCATCCGCCTGTTCCTTACTGGTCACCTGCACTGTAGACAAGGGAATATCGCCAAACTTGCGGACCAGATGAAAATACAGCAATGCCCGCACAAATTTTGCTTCTGCAACATAGCGTCCCTTTAATTCATCACTGGAGAAAGTCACATCATCCACATGGGAGAGGACGACATTACAGCGGCTAATTGCAGCATACATGGCTGACCAATGTGTTTTGAGATAGGTATTACTCGGCAATAAGGAGAAATCATTAAATTGAAAAGGCTCTCCCGCGTTGGACTGGTTGTCATTGCGGCCTGTATTATCAGCGCGTTCTTCATTGTACAGCGTACTGGATTCACCAAGGGTGCTTCCCGAACGTAAAGATTGATAAAGACCATTAACGGCTAGTAGTACATCGTTTTCTGACTTAAAATAGTCATTGATCGTAACCGCATTGGGGTCTTTTTGATTTAAAAAATCCTTGCTGCATGAAGATAGTGCCAGCAGAACAAAGGGTAGTATATATCTTTTTTTCATCATGTATATTTTAAAAAGTAACTTTCAGACCAAGGTTATAAGATCTTACCAATGGATAAAGCCCATAATCCACCCCTGGGGTCAGATTACCGCGCTGGTTATAGTCCGGTTCAGGGTTATAGCCTTTATATTTAGTGATCGTGAATGGATTATCAACAGTTGCATAGATCCGTATTCCGGACAAGGTCAGCTTCTCCGCCAAGCTTTTAGGCATATTATACCCCAAAGCAATATTGGTCATGCGGAAAAATGAGCCGTCTTGCAGGTAAAAATCGGACAGACGTGTACTGTTACTCTGTGTACCACCACGGGAGGCACGGTACACCTTTCCATTTCCCGGATTCTGGGCCGAACGATATCGGTCGGCAACATCAGCATATTGATTTCCGGATCCCTCCATATTATAGAGGTAGTAATCGTAGCCATCCAGTACTTTATTACCCTGAGCACCATTAAACGATGCTCTTAAGTCAAATGCCTTATACCGCATGTTCAGGGCAAAACCATAGGTAAAGTTGGGATGTGGATTACCGATTACCCTCTTATCGGCATCATTGACAATACCATTGCCGTCCACATCTTCGAAATAAAGATCTCCGGGCTGTAAAGGGGTTGTTGAAGCAGCAGATGGGGCCACCGATTTATAGTTTTCCTCAGTTGCCACACCCAATACCTTAAAGCCATAGAACATCCCTATCGGACTTCCTTCCTGTGTGATATGGGTCAGGTAAGAACGTTCGGCACCATTGGTCAGGATTGTTGAGGCACCGCCCAGGTCCAGCACTTTATTGCGGTTGACATTGATATTTCCATTAACGCCGAGTTCAAATTCATCCTTACGCAGCAAAGTCGCATCAATCTGCACATCAAAGCCTTTATTTTGCACTTTAGAATTCGGCAGGTTGGTCAATATGGTCGTAGATCCAGATACTGCAGAAATCGGCTGATCAAACAATAAATTAAATGAACGGCTCAGATAAAAATTGGTCATAATGTTCAACCGGCCTTTCAACAGACCGAGATCTAATCCCGCATTATATTGAGAGGTTGTCTCCCAGCTCAGGTTAGGATCATACAGGTCTCCGGCTGTATATCCTGTCTCAACTTTATCCCCCAGGATCACCCCGGCAGGAGAGTTAAATACCGATACCGCACGATACTCCTTGATGTTGTTATTGCCACTGCGTCCCCAGCTTGCTCTTAATTTAACGGTCGACTGCTGCCCCAGCCAGTTGGTATAAAAATGCTCTTTGGAAATCGTCCATCCTCCGGAAACCGAAGGGAAAGTTCCCCATTTATTATTTGGTCCGAATCTCGATGAGCCATCTGTCCGGATAGAGGCCGAAAGGAAATATTTGGAATCAAAGCTATAGTTTACACGGCTGAAATAAGATTGCAGGGTGGTGATACGTTTGAAGGTATCGTCCTTCAGCAATTGGAAATTCGACGGGTCAGCTCCTTTATCTGTGATTTCACCAATGGCATTATTCTGAAATCCATTGGCTCGCACTCCTTGATAATCTAAGTCTGTTCGCTGTGCGGAATAGCCCAAAAGTGCAGAAACCTGATGTTTTTCACCAAAAGTTTTGTTGTAATTCAACGTTGTTTCCAACAGCTTGTCCAACTCATTTCTGGTCTTGGCATCCGCATAGGCGGCAGAGATTGCCTGTGGAGAATTAGGTCTGTTATTACCATCGGAAATACTTGTCGGACGAAAGTAATCGTACTTTTCATCGTAGGTGGATAATCCACCATTCACCTTCAGGTTCAGTCCATCAATAATGGAAAAATCTGCAAAGGCATTGTATAACCCCCTCTTGCCCCGACGGTTATTTTTGATCTCCGTGACATATGCCAACGGATTTTCAGGATTCTGAATACCATAATTATTCGCCGAGAGGTCGGCCATCAGGTATTGGGCATAAGAACCGTCTTCATTATAGACGGGAAGTGTAGGCAGATAGATCAATGCCGCCATGGAAGGGCTGCGGTCGTACCGACCGGTGGTCACCTCATTGTTATCATTGTAGGTGAATGATACATTTGCACCGACTGTAAGTCTTTTACTCACCTTACTATCTATATTTGCACGAAAATTAAACACCTTCTGATCTGTCCCCAGCATAATTCCTTGTTGATTCTGGTAGGAGCCGCTCAGAAAATACCTGTTTTTATCATTGCCCCCATAAGCAGATAAATTGTGCCGTTGGAAAGGAGCGTTACGATACAGGGCATCCTGCCAATCGGTATCATAGGTGGATTTTTTTGCTGTTCCGGTAGCAAAATCATAGTATGCATCCGGAATACTCACGGATCCGGCGTTTCCAACATTGGCAATACGGGTTGCATTATCATCAAAACGCCGGCTATCGCTCCATGCGATACCTTTTGCTGTAAGCAAGTCTTTATACGAATTATTACGTCCATCGATCAAAAGATCAATAAACTGTTCGGCATTCAGCAGATCGACCTTCTTCGAAAGCTGGCCAAACCCTCCCAGCACTTCATAATCAATATGACTTTTACCTTCTTTACCACGTTTGGTGGTGATCAGCACCACACCGCCAGCCGCACGCGATCCATAGATCGCTGCCGAGGCTGCATCTTTTAACACATCGATCGATTCGATATCATTGGGATTGATATTTAAATTATTTCCGGCCGGATAACCATCGATCACATATAATGGATCCGATCCAGCATTGATCGAGCCCATCCCACGGACGCGGATTTTAGTACCATCATAAGGTGCACCACTTGTCTGCGACACCTGTACCCCCGCCACTTTACCAACCAATGCCTGTGATAATTTTGGTGCACTTAAATTCAATTCCTCCGCTTTGACACTGGCAATTGCTCCCGTTACATCGGATTTTCTTATTTTCTGATAACCAATGGAAACTGTGACTTCTTCCAGTGTATTTTCTGCAACCTGAAGGGAGAAGATCTGCCCATTGGACTGAGTAACACGGTGGACCAGGGCACGAAAGCCCACATAAGAAATGCTGAGTTCATCTCCGATTTTGGCAGTGATCTGAAAGTTTCCTTTTTCATCTGACTGGGCAGATACTTTACTGCTGAGGTTCTGAATAGTTGCTCCTGAAACCGGAGTTCCCTGCGCATCGACGACACGGGCCCGGATCGTGCCCTGCTGGGCATGCATCAATGCTGATGAGGTTAATAGGAGAGGTTTGGCTTGAACAGCTGGTGAGCTCGCTGCAATGGCACATAATAACCAAAAGGCATTGTTGGTTTTAAATTTCATAAGTAGTGCATTTGATTTATGGGTACAAGATTACAAATGCTATATGAAGATAGGGTGAATAAAAGATTAACAGTTTTTAACTAAACCGGGTTAGCAAGCAACAAAACCTTAACATAAGGATAACAACTTACTTGTTGCTTTCTTGCATGACATGTATGCTCAGGTCAGTAATTCTAGTGCGAACAGGTAGACAGGGTCACAGCAGCCCTCATTGCACCAGCTATTCTTGAAGGGAAGCTGGTGCAATGAGGGCTGCTCTTTTACGGCTTTGCCTTATGCAATGATTACTGAAACAGCAATAATTTTATAAGTCAATTATTGTGTTGAGCGGTCGTCTTCTCCTTTCATAATCTTATGGATCCGGTCTTCCAGAACCTTATTATGCCAGCCTTCCAGGAGTTTCTTTGTCTTTTCGACCACATCATCCCCACCAGCATCCATGATTTTCACCCAATTCTCGGCAAACTCTTCATATTCAAACATGATCCCCTCAGACTGTGTATACTGAATCATATACTCCATGGCAAATAAATTTGCCCAGCGATCAGGATGAGTGGGGTAACACATATACTGTGCAATGTCAATTTTGTCAATAAATTCCTGCACCACTTCCTCTGGAGTAAAATTGAATATATCGCAGAACTGTTTAAATTCTGTTGTTAATTTAATGCTTTCTAAAGTTTTCATCTGATTCGTATTCTTTTTGATTAATGCTAATTTTAATTAAAGGTCTTTATTCCTATTTTCTAAAAAATCATCCAGCCAAGTATGATAGATGGCTATCCTCCTATCCAATGACCGATAAAAGAAATATCGTTTATTCAGCTCCTGGAGCTCCATAATAAATTGTTGAAAAGCAGCTGTATGGCGGTATTCCCAGTCGATAATATTGCCATAGCCATCCTGCACGCGGAGAATGAAGCCCAAAATGGGATTATAGGTACCTCTATCCAGGTGCATCGTCGCTAAATAATTCGGAATGGAAACTTGTTCCATCAACGTGTTTATACAACGGGCAGGATGAATATTATTTAAGATACAAGTTAACAACAGATCTTTACTCAGTTTGAAACAGGTGTTCTCATCTAAATAAAGAGTATCTTTAAGCATCACTTTTTTAGCAAAAAGATCATAAAGCTGTCCTGTGATCACTCGTCCTTTATTCCTTCGTTCTGCAATGCTGTAATTTCTATTTACGGCTATTTTTACCTGACGTTGCGTTAGTTTAACACCTAGATCCCTTTCACTTTTGTCCAACATGAGTGAAGGAGTCTTTTCTGTTTTAACCAGATGATTGACAAAGCTAATTCCTCGGGTGGCCAAATTATAACTGGAATTATCCTTAAGATGTAGATCCATAAAAGAATAATGGTCCAGAAACAACTGTATAAAGGCAGCCACTGGTACTCCAAAGAGCTCGCAGATCAATCTAAAATTTCGGGGTACCACTAAGGGTACTGGTTGGGTATCTCTCATATTTTTATTTGTGTTGAATATAACGGTAACCAAAACTTTTGGTCTTAGATTTACGTAATGGGGCTGCTCCTTTCTTCCCTACCATCAACTCCAGCTCTTCCATCAAACTGCTGACACGGATTCGTTCGTCGATCTGTTTTTCTACCCATCGCCAAAGTTGAAGCGCTGTCCTATACTTCTTAAAGTGATTCATGGCAAGCAATTTATTCAGCAGTTTTTTTACGGCTATCCGCTCAATCCCAATCCGGCCAGGTTCAGGCACTCGTCCCCCTATCTCCTCCATAAGGTAAAAAAACACAACCGTTTCCACCGTATTGATAACATATTCCATTTGGTAATAACGAATCCCCTGTTCCTCCCAGATGGACAGCTCAAATGGATAATTCGTCGAGTGATCGAACGTGCTGATATCTATTTTTCTTTGATTAAATACCCAATTGAGATGAACCATAATTTCCAAATCCCCCACAGGAATCTGGAGCTCTTCCATCGCTTTGATATAGTTTCCCTCCTGCCCCATTAGGAATGCGAGCTCTTCCCTGGTAAAACCACAGCTAATCCGGTTTAAGATCAAGAGATAAATTATACCCGCGTACCGTATGGAGCATTCCGTACGATATCGCTCCATTGCAGGTTGGCTGATCAAATGATGCATCGCTCCTCCTCGCTATCGACCAGATAAAACGAATAGCCCCTATCCACGTTCCTGACCACCAATTTATTTTGTTGGATCAGGCTATAGAGCACATTTTTCAGGTGCCTTGGAAAGATCTGCAGGTGTACCTGTCCGGTATATTCCACTTTCCGGAACAGTTGCCAGGGCGCGGCACCCTGCGCAAAGAACCCACTGTCCAATAAATGGTCGATACGCTGCCGTACGTGCAGCATCGCATCCGATTCAAGCTGAAGGTCCTTTTCGGCTTTCCACTCCTCAAATTGAAGCAGCGGTGGTTTAGTGGTCGTTTTCTTTGTCAAATCTTTCTTTGTCGAAAATTTCCAGGGTATCACAATTTTGTAGGACCATTTCACCTCATCTTCCTCGATCATGAGGCGAACCAGCCGTTTCTCACTTCCGTCAAAAGAATCATCCCGGTGAAATTCCATCTCTATTGGCTGGGCACATGCGTAGATCCTATCCAGGAGCAGCGCTTCGTGGAGCAAAAATTGTGGAACCTGAAATATCTTTTCAAAATCCAGATACACATGATCCGGTCTTCCCATTAAAAAAGAAAGCTCATCGGGGCGCCATCCCTGCTTTAGCCGACGTGTAAAATAAGTGTACCACATCACAAAATCATGGGCATCCATCATTCCCGAATAAGAAGTTTTAATTGTAGGTTCAGTTTTCATAAGTTAAGTTTATCACTGGTTATTCAAATAATTTGAGCAGTTCTTCTTTACTGATGGATTTCATCAGATTAGCTTCATCCAGGATCAGCCCTTCGGCCATTCTTTTTTTATGGTCCTGAAGGGCCAAGATGCGTTCTTCAACAGAATCCCGGCATACCATCTTATAGGCCATCACATGCTTATCCTGACCGATACGGTAGCAACGGTCGATTGCCTGTGCTTCAGCAGCGGGATTCCACCAAGGGTCGAGGATATATACATAATCGGCAGCCGTCAGGTTTAAACCTGTTCCGCCGGCTTTTAAGCTGATCAGAAAAACACGGCAGGCATCGTCTTGCTGGAATGTGTCGACTGCCAGCTGCCGTTGTTCCCGGGAAAGCTTGCCATCCAGGCGCACTGCAGCAATCCCTCTTTGGCGGATACGGTCCTCCACAAGTTTCAGCATGGAAGTGAAAAAGGAAAAAAGCAATACCTTATGCCCGGGGATCACCTCCCTCAGGATTTGATCGATATAGTCCAATTTTATGGAATCAGCCTGGTAATCTGATCCCTTAACCAATTGCGGTGAATTACAGATATTACGGAGCTTCATCAGTGCTTCAAGCGCGATGAACTTGGATTTAGCGGAATCATCACTATTCAGGTTTTCCTCAATATCCGCCTTAAAACGTTTCCTGTAAGTATCGTATATTTTCCGTTGCTCGGGCAGCATATCCAGATAAAGGATAGTTTCCGTCTTTTCAGGCAGGTCTAAAGCGACCTGCTTTTTGGTCCGCCGCAATAAAAATGGGGCGATCATTTTTTGCAACTGCTCGATCTTATCTCTTGGAACTTCATCTTCCTTTTTATTGCCGAACATGCTATTAAAATTGCGGTAGTTGCCAAAAAATCCAGGGTTGACCATACTCATCTGTGCATAGAGATCCGCAATTTCATTTTCAACAGGCGTTCCCGTCATGGCGATGCGATAGCAGGTATTTAGCGCATAAAGTGTCTTAAAACGTTTTGAATTCCGGTTTTTCACAGCCTGCGATTCATCCAGGATCATATAACTGAATAGTTGCTCCTGTAATAGATCAGCATCGCTCATCGCCGTTCCATAGGTCGTAACCACAATAGTTCCTTTCGACATTTCCATGTCCTCCCTTCTGTTCCGACCATGATAAATACATAATTTCCGGTCGGGCGCAAATTTTTTAAATTCCGACTCCCAATTGAAAAGCAGAGAGTTGGGGACGACAATAATAGATGGGTCTGCCTGAGGATTATTTTGATAAAAATATTCCAGGAGTGTAATCGCCTGCAGGGTCTTTCCCAGTCCCATATCGTCGGCCAGGATACCCCCCCACTGGAATTCATTGAGAAATGCCATCCAGCTATACCCGGTCTGCTGATAGGGTCTCAACAGGGCATTGACCGATTCCGGAGTTTCCAACAGTGGAATTTCGTTGATCCGTTCCAGCTTTTCCCGACGTTGGCGAATGCTCCCCTGTATAATTTTTGGATCTATTGTCTCCAGTTGCGTTTGAAAAGAAAGCAGCTGGGCAGAAGTCAGTTGAATGCAGGCCCCATTTACAGTGCCGTAGGTAAATAAAGGTTCAAACAGCGCCCTATCCGATGCCTTGATATAGCCATACGATTGATCCCCCAAATTTATGCTGCCGCAATTGTATCTCATGTTTTCTTCAAAATCTCCTGGCAGAAACTTGAACGTGTCAAACCTGAAAACAATGTGAATAGAAAATAGATTATTTTCCTGACGGACATCCAATACCTCCCACTTCAGCTGATGCGGGTAATAACTCTTCCCTTTAGGAATTTTATTCAGGAAGGTCTTGTAGCCTTTGACCGTGCATTTTTTTGTAAATTCATACAGCCAGTTTCGGTCACAATATGCCGTGTCCAAGCGCTTGACGGCTTTATTCTTTCCCATTTCAAAATGAGACGATTGCGCTTCGACAAAAGCATTAAATTCATTTTCTGCGGCGAGGTCCCGCTCGATGTAATAACAACAGCCAGCGTCTGATTTTAGGATCAGGTTTCCACCGCTAGCGATTTCACATTCCTCCGTCTCATTCAATATATACTTCAGTCCAAAATTTAAATAAGTTTCCCCCTCGTTCTCCACGACAACTTTAAATTGAGCAGGCATATGGACTGTTTTCTCAACAAACACAGACGCTTTCTTTGAGGAGTCTATGCTGATATGCAATAACCTTGACAAAGGCACGAGCAAATCGTCAAAGAAACTTGAATAGTCTTTTTGTAGAACCGTTATTTTATTGGAAAAACCAGAAAAGGAGCGTAGCAGAAACTCTTTTTCCGGGTGATCAACAAATAAGCAGGTATTGTCATCAAGGTTGATAAAGAAAAAATGTGAACTGCATTCTGAAACACAGCAGCTCAGTTCCTCACCTTTATAACTTACGATCAGTGACAGCAGCAGGTGATCGCTTTGTTCCTGTAGATGGAGTCTTAAACGAAGGTCTTCTCCAGCCAACAGCACATTACGCTGCCTAGCATTAAAATTCGAGGGACATTTAATGTGTTCAAGATTGATTCTTGTATAATTTCTGTTCACAAATGTGACCGGAAATACCTGACCTGATTTTTCCAGCAGATCACGCCAGGCACTGATCAGTTGCTCTTTTCTGATCGACTTTGCTTGATCATTCAATACGTCCCCCCCATCCCCTGCTTCCTCATCCGGCACATGGTGCCCATCCGAAGGGTCTGCCTCATTTTCCAGGATATTAGAATACCGTAAGATCTTACGGCATAAGTCCACTTTTAAAACATCGGATTCCGCAATATTGGGCATTGCATCCACAGCTTCTTCTCTCAAGTAGTTTAATTTTCTATCGATTATAAACGGAATTAAAAAAGGTAAACCATCTACCTGTCGCTCAGTTGGAACAACATACATAAACTTGGGTGGAGCAGCCCGGTGAGGTGCCGTCCAAAGACGCTCGGATTCATTCTTCTTTAATGCAGCTTCAAGCGGCTGATGATCAAAATAGGTATACACCTGACCAAATTGCTCATGATTTTTTAGATAAACCTTTCGGCCATGGCCATAGGAATGATAAACCCCAAACTGAAAAAACCTGTGCTGGCTTTCGGGCAGATCGTCGACTTGTTTCACAAACAGATTTTCAAGAAACATATCGGAATGCTCAAATCTGCCATAAAGTCCAATAATGGCAAAGTCGCAGAGTTTTGTATGCCGCTTCTTACAGTCACAGCTCACTTTAAGCCCTGCATCCAGCATTTCAACAACAAGACCTACATCCCGGCTCTTGTTTCCCTCTGCGAGAAAAATGGACCATTCAAACCTCCTTACTGCCGAAACCCGTACAGGTCGATGATAATACCTGTAATCTTTTATTGGAACAGATCCCGCATATAAGCGCTCAAAATAATTGCTGGAGAACCTCATGCTTCCCGCTTCTTCCCAAGGAATAATAAAGCTATTTTTTTCTGCTAAGGGTACAATTTGAGCTGTATCCAGCCCGGTACTGTTCTCCTGTTGGTTATTGCTGGCCATCATCACCTCCTTTTGACCGGTTTGCGCCAATACCCGATTTCGCTTCCATATAGCTTAGGCTCTGGCCACCTAAATCCATCAAGAAATCGGCGATATCTTTCGCCCTGGACTTAAAATAGTCCATATCCAATTGGGCCAGCTCCTGCGGAAGCGCATGGATACGTCCTTTCATTGGCTTCAATACCTCCGCATTCAGGATATTCTCCACCGCATCCTTGGAGCTAAAAAACGCTTTCACCCTTTTATCACAGACACAGGTCCATTCAATCAGCTCTTCCGTGCTTATATGCGGTGGGGCATAGCCGATACGGATATAGAGATAAGTATGCAGTCCGACGACGATCAGCTGGTTTAGTAACATGACGGCCAGTTGCCGGCTGGAAAAGTTATCGTTTGTCAGGATGTCCAACAGCCCCCGCATCAATGCGGAATTACGTTTCCAGCAATGTTCGATTTTAGATAGGGTATCCGCCCAATTAATGGGAGCAATGGCATAACATGGCTTATAGCTCGGATCCCGAAAGAGAATAGCAGATTCATTCCAGATCGTATGGGAGAAACGACTCCCCTTCTGTAATTTTGCGGCTATAAAGTCGGTATTGAGAAATGATATGACCGCCGTAACTTTACCGTAGGATACTTTCCGAAAGTAAGATGAACCTATTCTCTTTTTGAGCACGACAAGGTAGATATCGGCAGTCCCACAAGCGGTAGACGGATAGTCAAACAAGGCTCTACCATAGGCATTGCTCACATAATAATTGAGCAACATGATCTGTTCGGGCGTATGCTCCCTGCGGATCTGATCAAGCAGATGATGGATCGCTGACTGATCATGTTCAGGCCAGGGAAACGCATGCAAGACCGATCCATTGGCCTTGACCGATGATGTTCCTATATCCGATTTCTTTTCTTCGGCAGCAGCCTTTGACTTCGCCAGTTGCTGCGCTTCCATTTCAGCAAGCAATCTTTCATATTCAATATGGAGGCCGCCCATAAAACTGAAGTACAGCTGCTCCACGGCATCCAGTATAAACTTACTGTGATCATACAGCCATGAGGCATCCACAGCAGATATTTCAAGATCCTTATTTTGTTTCACCGCATTAAAAGCAGCGTCATATAAGCTAAAGCGTGCCCTTTCCTCTTCAGTATTACCGATAAATGATGCTTTTAAGGTGGAGAAGTGCTCATCCAGGCTTTTTATCCTACTATTTAAATGGTGTACATTATTTGCTTTTCCGTCGATCAATGTCTGTAAAAACCGGAGGTGATTTTCGATGCCCTGGTGCAGCATGAACACTGCCCTGAGATAACTCCCCTGCCCGGCAAATGTCTCAGCCCCCTGCAGAAAACCCATGGAAACAGGCGAAACCTGTTTATACAGCTCCGCAGCGATCTCCATCACACTTTTCAGCTCTTTGTGACCAAGCGATATGGCATTTTTCTTACCCGAACAATATAGGTTAAACCTGGCTGATGAAACATATGAATAGTACATACTACCTATCTTTATCTTATTGAGCAGCTCACCGATCAGGATGATCTCAAAGGACACGTTTTCCTGACCTATCAGACAGAGCTCGACAATAGGTTTGAGTACTTTATGTGAAAGTCCGTTCACAGGCTTAAGGACCAGAAGCAAATGATGATACTCCTGATTTAAAAACCGATAATTGAGGAGATAAACGCGATCAAGATCCATCCGTTGGGACAAACGGTCGATGATCAATTGGCTATTAATTTCCATACATAATCTGATTTAAGGTTTAAAAATTGAACAATAGCATCCCTAAACTGGCCATGCAGATTTTGGGCTGGTATTGCAGATAATCAATACTTAATTTGTAAAAAAGCTATAGATATCAACCAAGATGACTAAAGAGATCATCAATAATATATGCGTAAACATTCGCATCTTGGTGTAAGTAAGAAAGGGCCAACAATCCAATTGATATGATGTATCGGAATTTTCGTTAATCGGCGAAAAGATAATTATCTGCTGTTGGCGGATAGACAGATAAATACCTAGTGACAATATAATTCACAAACACTAAAACGATACAAAAATATAGTTTATATATACAAATATAAAGATATCTATATTAAAAACCAAATACTCTTGAAAAATTACTCACTTTTAGGCTACAAAGATCCTGATACGCGTCTTAACGCTAGGATTAAGAAGACAAAGATTAAGGGAAGCACCATAACAACCATTTAAGCATGAATTGACCTAAATATTTCGCAGCATTTGTTTAAGAACATAAATAATTGTAAATTTACTATCAATAAGACGTACAAATACAATTATGATCACCAAAACAATTGAACCAGAGCTAATTGAAAAACATTCAGCAAAAGGGAAAATAGCCAAATTTTCTCCTGCATGGGTGGTGCGTCATGTGAAAGATGCTCCAGCGATAAAACTTGAATTAATCGAAAGAATCAGGACAGGGGTAAAAAAGGAGGATTGGAAACAATTAATTGAAAATCTTGGTGTCACCGAAAAAGAATTTGAGAACATCCTGCCCACTTCGATCAGCAGCATGCAAAAGAAAAAAGTATACAGCCAGGAGACCTCAGAGAGAATCTATGAAATTTCTAGGTTATTTGGTTTAGGTTTTGATGTGTTTGATTCCCAGGAGCGCTTTAAAAATTGGCTCATCACCCCTTCCAGGGCACTGGGAAACAAAAAACCTTTTGAGCTGCTGGACAGCAGCCTGGGTTTTGAGATGGTAGAAAGTGAAATTATCAGAATTCAATACAATGTATACAGCTGATGATCGTTTATCGCCTCGCCAATAAAAAGTATAAAGACACTACATTATCAGGCATTGGCGCTGAAAAAGTAGGTGGCCGGTGGAACGAAGTTGGGACAAGAGCAGTCTATTGTTCTGAAAATATTTCACTGGCACTCCTGGAATATTATGTGCATTCCGATAACATCGCCAATCTTCCCAAAGAAATACTGATTGCTAAGATTACGTATCCGGACAGCTTTGTGGTGCAGCAGATCAGTGCCCTACCCGAGCGTTGGGATCAATATCCCTATTCTTCCAAAACCACGCAGGTGTTCACGGCTTTAGCCGCAGACCGGGATTTCTTTGCCTTACGCGTGCCATCGACTATTGTCCCTTTAGAATACAATATTATTCTCAATCCACTCTATAAAGCATTCGGCCAAGTGGAGATCATCGATTTTATTGACCTGTCAATTGACCAAAGATTAAAATCAAGTACACATTAAGGGAGCTGCGCTGTATATGCTAACGGCGGACAGGGACAGGATCTGCTATGTACCCGCCATGAGCTTATCTCACATATCACTGAAATCGGCTATTTTCCCTGAAGCTATTTTCTGCTACTTTAGCCACTCATAGTGCTCATAAAGAAGAAAATGATCAAATCGACTCTCACAGCTATAATAATCCTCTTTTGCATGACCGCCTGCGCAGGAGAACCGCAACCACAGGCAACTGCAGAACAGAAGCCCATCACCTGGATACCTCTGCGGACCAAAGGCAATCAGTTCGTCTATGTGGACAGCGCTTTCAATAAACAGTTGAAACAAACATTCTATCATGCCCAACCTTTTACGGTTACAGGTTATGCCCTGGTAGGGGATGAGAAGAATCAGCGTGCAGTTATTAATTTCAAAGGAGATCTTATGGAAGATTATTCAACCGCTGACCTTCAACTGCTGCCACTTGGCAAGCTGACCTTATTGATGAAGCGGCAGGAATATGATAAAAAGCTACCTTTCTGGAAATGGAACTGGCACATCATGGGGGGCGATGTAGAAAAAACAGCCACCTATGTTCAAGTTGAGATCCGTGTATTGGAAACCGGGCAAGTCCTGCTGCACAAAGATATTCCCTATGATCAAAACAGCTATAATCTGGCAGCTTACAGTTTAGATGACAGCCATGTTGTCCTGAACCAGGAGCTATACCGGATAGACAAGCAACGTTTTAAAAAAGTCAAGGGGAATATTGAGGCTGTGCTGGAAAATGGCCGTTATATCCCGGCAAGCACCGCTAGTTTTTCGATTTATGACATCCGGCATCAAGACGCTACACAATCAGGTTTGAGCGGTACAGACGCGATCAGTCTCCATTGGAAAAACCAGTCCTTGGTGCTGGACTCCATCAATCAGGAACGTTATACCCCATCCATCCCAAAACTGCTGAAAGACAGAACCTCGGGCGATACCTATGCCTTCCCCCAATACGACAAAGCCTTTCCGAAGCAGATCCGGCAGGCCAGGCCCAAACAGCTCGCTTTTTTAAACGAGGTTACCCTGGTATATTCTGTCGCCAATTCACCTTATTTTATCCTCGGAAAGTTCAACTACGACGATGATATCTGGGCGTACGAATGGTTGTACATCGATAAAGACGGTAATTTATTGGACCAAATTCAGGTGAACGACTTTTTCATACTGGATCAGGTAGGCAATCTGGTATGGCCGGACAAACAGCTCTTATTTACAGCGAACACACTTAAAAAAGACTGGAAAACAGGTAAAATAAAATACCACTACCAGATGGATGACCGCTATCTCATCGACGTCAAAAAGGGTGAACTTGATCCAACCATGGGGCTTTGGAATGCCGCGCAGAAAAATTGGGACCTATTACCCGATTTCAACCATATTGAAGTCTTGAATGGCCCGCAGCAGATTTTGGCTCTACAGGAACACAGCGATGGCCCATATATCCTGTACAACAATAAGACAAAACAGCGTATCGGCTCAAAAAGCTATCATTCCATTTATGCTGATGGATTGGTCCAGGTAAAAGGTGAGGGATCCGTGAAGGAGTATTATTATATTGACATCGCTACAGGCCGAGAATACAAAGAATAAACCCCCATTGTGCCTGGGCACAATCGGGGTTTGAAAATATAAAGGAAAATTGAAAACTATTTCGCGGCTTCCAATAACTTGTGGAAAATCGCTGTATTATCGTAGACACCTTGGAACAGGAAAGATCTTGCGCCATACGCAAATACCGGAACGAAAGCATTCGTATGGTCATTGCTACTAAAATTGACCATCACACGTCCTGATTTACGGTCCGAATCCAGCACCGTAAGCCCCCCTGTTTCATGGTCGGCAGTGACGACAACCAGCATCTCCGGGTCCTGATCCGCCAGCTTTAAAGCCTCAGCTACCGTATTGTCGAAATCCAGGGTTTCCATAATGGAATACTTCAGATCATTGGCATGGCCGGCATAATCGATCTGTGCCGACTCAGCCATCAGGAAGAAAGGTTTCTTGTCCCGGGAAAGGAATTTGACACCATCCAGCATGGACTGGGTCAAAATGGGCGGACGGCCATCTTTTACGGGCTTTACCAGTTCGTCCGACAGGAAAACAATCTGTTTCCCTCCCTGTTGGTCCAGGGTATTTTCCCGCACCGAAACGCCGGAGTACCCCTTCCAGTCGCGCTTGCTTTTCAGCCAGTCGGGCTTTCCACCGAGGATAAAATCCATGGTTGACTGCTGAAATTGCCCCAGGATGGATTCACTCTCATTTCGTTCCTGCTGATGGGCGTAGAAAACTGCTGGTGTTGCATCGGTCACATCACCGATGCTGATGACCCCAGTTTTCCAGCCACGATCGGCCAATACCGCTGCCACACTAGGCAGAGGCTGACCCTGGGCATCCACAGCGATGGACCGGTTATTGACTTTTTGTCCGGTAGCAATGGCCGAGCCACCTGCTGCCGAATCGGTATTGTCCGTATTCAAAGCTTCAGTCTGCGAAAGCCCCACACGTTTGAGCGCTGTCATATTTAATGCACCGCCATTTGCCAAGGCCGCTGCCTTCACTGCTGCAAGCCCCATACCATCGCCAATCAAGAGCAGCACACGTTTTACAGGGCGGTCCTGTCCATCGTATTGAAAACTGGGTTTATAAAGCGCTTGCGGTTTTTCCAACTGAAATGACGAACGCTCATGCTGGTCAAGAAATAGCTCCAGGGTCTTCGGGCGGTCCGTGTTGATCCAGTATACCCCCAGGTTGATAAGCTGTTGCCAGGCATTTGGGCTATCGTGCGTCCCATAAAAACGAAAACGGAGACCCAGCGAATCCGCCTTGGCAATAGCCTGCCTGATCGCTGGAATATTTTCGGGCAGTCCCTTGCCGTTCCAATCCGTATAATCCTTCAGGTCGGCACTGATCAGGCCGGTCTGTGCCAGGCTCGCAGCATCATAGTCCCAGTTGACTTCGCCATCAAAAAACAACCATTTGGGATAATCCTTGAATCCAGCTGGCTTGGGACGCCCACCGGTCACGATGACCTTAACGGCATTGGGATTTTTAAGCGGATTGAACAGATCGCCATATTGTTCAAGTGCTTTGACAAGAACGGGCAATACCTGTTTATAATTTTCTTTTACGTCAATCAGAAGCTGAAGCTGTTTTGATTGATCTGCAAAGGCGGTTCCGCCATTTTTGCGGCATAGCTTAGCAACAGGATCCAGATAAAGCGCCTTTAGTGTGTTTTCTGTCTTGATTTCCTTTGCATCATGCGCAACCATCAATTGCCCATTGCGCAGAAAAATATCCGCTTCAATGGATTGCATACCCGAATAATAGGCCGTATAGAAAGGTTGACTCTGCCAATAATCGTTATGACTATGGCCAGCATAAGGGGTAGCTCCCGCCTTTTCTTTCTCCCGGCTGAACATCAGTTGCTCAAATTTTTCATTGAGTGTTTGTGCGGAAGACCCCAGAGGTCCTCCGCACAAGCTAGCGATGATCAATAAGCCACCCAATTTAGTTTGGAAGACTTTTGAAACGTTTACCATCCTTGATTTTGTTTAATCAAACCTGCACTATTATCGACTTCCCTGCGCGGTACAGCCCACACATGGTGAATTTTCGGATCAAATTTACGACCTGCAAACTCGACAGGCATGCCTGAACCATTCTTCATCGCATAGGTATGAAGTGGCTTAGCATAGGTATCCTGTGCATCACCCCAGCGTACCAGATCGCGGTGACGGTCTGCAAATTCCCCGGCCAGTTCATTACGGCGTTCGCGTTTCAGATCAGCCAAAGTCATGCCCGTCTTTTCAATCAGTTTGGCACGTTTACGGATCATATTCAATTCTTTATCTCCCGCTCCGGCACCATTGAGCATAATCGAAGCTTCGGCCTTGATTAATAAGATCTCTGCAAAACGGATCAAAGGCACATTCAGATCCGTGGCCATGTGATTTCCATTTGGACTCACATGCCCAGTTTTTACTGGATCAGTATGCGAGAAAGGCTCCATATACTTATTGAACTGCATGTCACAGGTCGCGGAACTTGCCGGCTCGAATACCCGCTCTTTGCCAAAGAAAACAAATTTATCGCCCGGTTTTAAAATAGTTGCTGCGCGACGTTCATCCCCCGCTTCATAAGAATCATACAACTCTTTCGTTGGCATGTAATACCCCCAACCGTTGTATAAGCCCCAGGCACCATTGGTCAGCATTACACCCGGTAAAATCGAGCCCCAGCCATCTGTCCCTGCTGCTGTACTCGTGACAGACCAGATATATTCAGGACCCCAGTTATTTGATGCTTTGAAGACATCCTTAAAATTAGGTTCAAGTCCACGTTTACCTTGGTTAATAACCATATCAGCATAGAGAATAGCATTTTTGTAATCTTTCTTATATAGGTACATTTTGGAAAGCACCGCCCATGCCGCCACTTTATGCGCCCGGCCATAATCCGCTTCTTCCAGTTCATTGAAAAAAGGCAATTGATCAGCAGCTTCTTTCAGCAGCTTTTCTATATGACGATAATTTTCTTCGATATTAGCTGCTCTAGGTGTAGCCTTTTCGTTATCCATATTTTCAACAGTAACGATAGGTACTCCGGCGCGTTCATCTGCATAGTTAGCAGCCAACTGAAAGTACATATAACCGGCATTAAAATTGGCTTCGCCCAGGATACGTTTCTTTAAGGCTTCATCCATGGAGATCGAAGGAACATAGCGCAAGATATCATTGGCCTGTTTGATAATGGCATAGCGCATTTGCCATTGTGACTCAGTGTAGCCACCACCAATATAATTGCTGTTAAACGTACGGATATTCTCAGCCTGCGCATTATTTCTTCCGGTGACCATATCGTCGCTGGCATTCATAAACCAGGCAAACCCACGGCCATAGAAATCCTCTTCATCATAGAGGTAATAGAGCCCATTAGCCCCTTTTATCGCATCTTCTTTCGTTTTCCAAAAACTTGCCTTTGACGGAGCTCCCTCTGGCAGGATATCCAATTTGTTGGTACAAGATTGAAAAGACATTCCCATGCTTCCTATAAGCAGGGCAAAACATATATTTCGAGTTATTTTTTTCATTGGAGTATTTTTTAAATATGCACAGGACAATCAAGTTTAATCATTCGGTTCACCGATTTGAAAAACCTATATCATCCTTCATTTTATCCAAATTTGAGATTAAAAAGTGACCGCTGCTCCCAACATAAATGTACGTGACTGCGGATAACGGCCCGCATCAACACCATAATCGTTCATCCCGACCTCAGGATCCATTCCCGTATATTTCGTCACGGTAAACAGGTTGGTTGCCGAAGCAAAGAACCGTAATTTCTGCAACTTATATTTTTGAGTCAGCTCCTGTGGAAGCGTATATCCAACAACAAAGTTTTTTAAACGGAGATACGATCCATTTTCCACATAGAAATCCGATACATTGGAGAAGTTACCATTCGGATCTTTTACCGATACACGCGGTATATTGGAGTTTGGATTGCTTTCTGAGTACGCATTCTTAATTTCCTCAAACATATTGTAAGGCTGCCCAGATGCTGCATTTAGACCGGTATATTTCAAGGTATTGAACAATTTATTCCCTTGAACTCCCTGGAAAAAGATATTGACATCAAAGTTCTTATAGCTACCATTGAATGTCAATCCGTAATTAAAATCCGGATAGGCACTTCCCAAGAATACACGATCCTTATCATCAATTACGCCATCTCCATTTTGATCCACAAATTTCATGTCCCCGGCCTGGGCGTTAGGTTGTATTTTAGTTCCATTACTGCCTTTATACTGCTCAGCCTCCTGATTGGACCTAAATAGACCTGCAGTTTCCAAGCCATAGTACGAATACAGTGGCTGCCCCGGTTCGGTCAATAAAGGTTTCAATATGCCGCGGTAATCAATCTGTGAGGTTATTTTTGGAAATTCGTCAATTAAATAATCCACATTATTGGAGATCTTGTTGACTGAAGCTGAAATATTATATTGGAAAGCAGCATCTGATTTGCTGCTATAGCTCACAGCAAGTTCAATTCCTTTGTCCGTAACACGTCCACCATTGACAGTTTTGGTCTCCAAACCAGTTGTCCCTGCCAATGCGATATCCATCAACATCCGATCTGTCCGCTTAACGAAATAATCCGCATTCAGGGTCAAACGATTATTTAATACACCGATATCTAAACCAATATTTGTCTGATTCGATTGCGCCCAGGTCAAAATAGGATTGCCCATGATTCTTTCAATGTATCCAGGCATTAACGTTGGTGTTTTACCAACCCAGTTGTCCACACGCTGTAATAATGGACTTACAGCCGTAGAGACCAACGTTCCTAAATTACCTAAAATACCATAACTTCCTCTTAATTTCAACGTATTGATTACTTCGGAATCCGAAAGAAATGCCTCACGGTGGATTGCCCAGGCTCCGGATACAGAACCATAATTCTGGAAACGATTGTCTTTTGCCACCAATGAAGTACCATCCCGACGGCCGATCAAGGTCAACATGTAGCGGTTGTCGTAGTTGTAGTTTGCACGCAAAAGATACGATATCAATGCCTGCTCAAGCTTACCATCTGCGATAGGCTGAATACGTCCAGCATTGACCAAGTAACGGTAGTTTTTGGCTTCATCATCGAAATTTTCACCCACCACATTACTGTAGTTTTCCGTTGTTTTTTGATACATATATCCCGCTAAGGCGTCGAAATGGTGCAGACCAAAATCTTTTTCATAGGTCAATGTCTGTTCAGTCAAGATATCTGTCAGACGATTGGTATTAACCGCAAGCGAATTGGACATATTGGGTTTTCCAATTTCTGGAATACGTGCCGTAAATTCCTTGAAATCGGTAAATTGCTTTGTATAGGCAAAGTTTGATTTAAATTTCAAGCCCGGAAGCAATTTAAGCTCAATATAGGGATTGATCAATAAATTATGTACGGGATTATTGACATCCAACCGGCTTAGGTAAGCCACGGGATTGATTACATCACCATAAGTACCTGGACCGTATTCCACCGGTAATCCAGAGAACTTTCCAGCATCATCATAAACCGATACATTTCTTGGATAGTGAATGGCAGATAATACAGCCCCCGTATAGCCGGAACTTGTATTGGCGCCCTGCCCATTGGTAAAGGAGTAGGATATATTTTCACCCAACTTCAACCAAGGAGTCACCTGGGTCTGTGAATTTACACGGAAATTATATCGTTTAGAATACGTATTGATCAATATCCCCTCAGCATTTCGGTAGTTGAAGCCAGTGTAGAAAGAAGATTTCTCATTACCTGCACTCGCCGACAGATTATAATCCTGTACACGTGCCGTACGGAAAATTTCGTCTATCCAATCGGTACGGGTGATCTGTCCATCCGGATATTTGCTTGCATCAAAAGCCGGGTCACGTGCTACGCCCGCATTGTCGGCCGCCTGATTGGAGATCATGGCACGATCTGCTGCGTTCAGCGCTTTGATCAAGTTGTGTGCCTTCTGCACACCGTATTTCGCTTCAAAATCAATTTTCAAATCCCCATTCTTACCGCCTTTTGTTGTGATCAGGATAACACCACCGGACGCACGTGCTCCATAGACAGCAGCTGCAGCATCCTTCAACACACTAATATCCTGAATGTCGTTGGGGTTCAGCTCCGGGGCCCGCGCCTGAAGTACACCATCAACAACGTATAAAGGCTGTTCACCATTGATACCGCCCATACCTCGGATATTGATACTCGGTTTAGAAGTTGGATCCCCGCCCTCCGCTGTTACTGTAACACCAGGCGTCTTACCTTGCAGCACTTCCCCTATCCCCGCCATGGAGCGGCTGTTTGTTCCTTTCAAATCGGTCGTAGCAACAGCACCGGAAACAGTACTTTTACGCTGCGTTCCATAACCAACCACCACGACTTCTTCCAGCTGGCTGGCATCTTCTATTAATGTCACTTGGAGGCTATTGCCCACAATTTGCTGATCTTGTGTCTTATAGCCCACAAAGCTAAAACGTAAGGTTTCGCCCTGCTTGGCCGACAACTGAAATTGACCTTTTGCATCGGTCACAACGGTCTGTCCGGTCTGTACGTTCTTCACATTCACACCAACAATGGTCTGGCCTTGATCTGAAACAACAGTTCCCTTTATCTCATCCTGAAAGAGGGTACTTCCTATAGCAGATGGAAAAGGTGATTTGACCGGAAATGCTTGTGCCTGATAGGCAATCCCAAGCGCAAGAGGTAGGATTAGAATTTTATTCATATGGATTGATAATTGGTGGCGAAAGTAGAAAACTCGGGTTATTATAGTTTTAATGTTATGTTAACAAAATATAAACCTAGGTCTACTCCCTTTAATCAAACATAATTTTTTGGTTTCTATAAAAATAACATATTTTTTCTATTTGTCTACATGTGTATACATTTAAAAACCCAATTTGCTAAATCGAATTTTTCCTTATCTTGCCAGCTCAAACAGAACAACCTTATATGATACGACACATGAAAAGAATCCTGATCTTATCCTTATTGTTAATCAGTGCTTCTGTCCGGCTTTTTGCGCAGCATACAGAAAAGGCCGCCTGGTTTAAGGATGCTCGCTTTGGCATGTTTATTCACTGGGGGCTATACAGTGCTGCTGAGGGCATGTGGAAGGGCGAACCTTTGCGCTATATGAATAATTATGCCGAATGGCTGCGATACCGCAACCGGGTATCAAAAGAAGAATATGGAACATTGGCCAAACGCTTCAATTGGGACAAGATTGATCCTGAGCAGTGGGTGCTCCTTGCCAAAGAAGCCGGAATGAAATACATCATTATTACCACAAAACATCATGATGGTGTGGCACTTTGGGATACCAAAGTCGGTACTTATAGCCTGCCTAAATTGAGTGGGTCCAACCGTGATGTCATCAAGGAAATCGCCGCCGCCTGTAGAAAGCATGGCATGAAACTCGGCTTCTATTACTCACACTGGATCGACTGGGAACACCCTTATGGCTGGAATCATCAGCAGGAGCTCTCCGGGCATGTCACTGATGCGCAATACAATCAATATTGGCAGGAAAAGGTCATTCTACAGCTCCGTGAACTGATGAGCAACTATGGCGATATCGCCCTGGTCTGGTTTGACATGTGGATCCCCTACCAAAAATCCATTATCAAAAAGGAACAACTGCTCCAAGTGGTAAAATTAATCCGTGAGCTACAACCCAACTGTTTAATAAACTCGCGCTTAGGCTTGCCAACAGATGCTGACCATGTGGACTTCGAAACCCTTGGTGACAATCAATTTGGCAGCAATTACATCGCACATCCTTGGGAGACTCCGGGTACCATAGCACATTCCTGGGGATACAATGGACAGGAAAATGAATGGAAATCAACAAGCCAGATCTTCCAGTCCCTCATTTCAAATGTCAGTCTCAATGGTGGATTTACCTTAAATATTGGTCCCCGCGCCGATGGTACCGTGCCCTACGAAAGTGTAAGCCGCCTGCATGAAGTTGGAACTTGGTTGAACAGGTATGGTCAAGGCATCTATGGCAATACAGGGCTGGATCTAAAAAATAACCACTTCGATTGGGGCTACCTCACCACTAAAAAGGAACAGCACAAAACCATCGTGTACGCCCATGTCTTTAATTGGCCCCTGGATCACAAACTCCGTATTACAGGTATAAAATCCAGGCCTACCCATGTATCCCTTGCCAATGGAAAAACACTGGCTCCATTAAAATATGAGCAGCAGCTCAGCCTGATCCACATCGATTTACCAACAGATCAGCCGGACCATTATGTATCGGAAGTCCAACTCACCTTTGATGGTCAGCTGGAACTGGACAAAAATACGGTTGCCGAGTCGACCTTTGGTGGTTTTTCACTAAAGTCTACCAATAGCCTCAATAACGACCTAAAAATCGTACGCTATAATGGGAAGAACCCAACACACGCCATCCTGACGGGGAATACCAAAATTGATTGGGAAGTGACCATTCCCGAAGCCGGCACGTATTCACTGGACTTCTCCGCGCATAACCCCACCCAAGAAACCAGTACATTTGAAGTCCATGTCACCGGTCAGCAAATCAAAGGCAGTTTTGCCCCAACACAGAAAATGGTCGTAGAACCAAATGAAAACAATTACACAGAAGAGTTTGTCGAAAAACGCATCGGTACCTTCAAATTTGAAAAACCCGGCAAATACATCGTAACTTATACAAGTCAACAGACAAATCCACTTTGGTTCAATTGGATGTGGCTTGAAAAAAGCAACTAACTAAACATCGTTTTTAACAAAATAAAAATCCCCTGATACTGTATCAGGGGATTTTTATTTTGTTAAAAACCGCAAAGCATCCGCAGGCAATTGAGCAGTTCATTATATAAAAAGTTATCTATTTTAATATTTATTTATTATTTTGGGATAAAAGTTACCAATTTTGTACATAGGACCTGCATGGTCTCTATACTTAACTGAATAAGAAAATTAATCCTAAACAGTGTCGGGTAATGCATCTGCAACGTGATTCCTTAGCTACATCTCTTTCTTCAACGTTAAACACGGGACTGGAAGGATTGCTCCTTATAGCAGGCGATGGAACTATCCTGCATCGCAACGAACGTGCGCAGCAGCTCCTTGCCCCTGAAAACATCCTGGATGACAGCAGCAAGTTACATGAGCTCATCACATTCTATTCACCCGATGATCTTACTGCACTCAAACCCGAGCAGACGCCATTCTATATTGCTGTTGTTGAACATCAGATTCGGCAGGAAACCATCCTTGGGGTAGCCACAGGGCTCGGATTCAGGTGGTTGCTAGTCAACATGAGCCCTTTTGCAGAAGGGAGCACAGTGGGATTTTTAATATCGCTGGTCGATATCACGAAAATCGTCAATCAAAATCGCACCTTAAAAGATAAGCAACAACAATTGCAGTTGTTGGTAGCTTCGCTCAATGACCTTGTTTTTGAAGTGACTGATGCAGGCGTATTCAAAAATTATTGGACCAATGATCCCAGTCTCTTATTCTACCCGCCCGAAGAATTTTTAAACAAAAACTTATCCGATCTGTTCCCGGAAGAGCTGGCAAACCCTGCCCTAAAACTGATCGGGCGTTCACTGCAGTTGGATCAGGAATTTGAGATGGAATTCCAGTCCAATTTTGAAAACCATCAAAATAAATGGTATAATCTCCAGATAAAACCGATCCACCACAGCCAAAATCGTGTCGCATTGGTCGTTTCTGATATCACCAAGCAGGTTGAGTCGACAGAAAAAATAAGGTTCAATGAGCATAAATTCAATCAGGCCTTCCATTTTTCCGGACTTGGAATGGCACTGACGGATCTGGCAGGCTATTGCATTGAATCTAATCATACACTGACAAAAATCCTGGGATACTCCCAAGATGAAATACGGAAAATAAAGTTCACGCATATTACGCATCCGGATGATCTTAAGCAAGACATCAGCCTGCGCCACCAGCTCATCCAAGGTGAAATTGAGACCTTCACCTTACAAAAGCGCTATCAGCACCAGCATGGTCATTTTGTATGGTGTTCTGTCACTGTCTCCGCAGTCTTTGATAAGAGCAGTACACCTTTATTTTTGATCGTCCAGGTCCTGGATATTTCCGAATCGAAAAAGAATATTGAAATCCTAAAAAGACAAAAGTTCGAATCGGACCTGGTGAAAATGGACTTGGAAACCAAGGTCCGCCAAATGGAGGAATTTGCCAATATTCTAGCCCATAATCTAAAAGGCCCACTCAGCAATATGCAGATGCTAATTGACGGAATTAAGGACAGTAATGATGAAAAAATAAAAGCGAACTTCCTGGAGCTTTTAAAGACCAGCAACAATCAGCTCACCGAAACCTTACATGATTTGGGCGAGATACTTGAATTGCGGTCCAACCAGTCCCTGACCTATGAGCAATGTAATTTTTCCGATGTCCTGAAGAAAATAAAGCAGCAGTTTATCGACGAAATACAGCGCAAGAATGCGACAATATCAACCGAGTTCAATGTCAAAGAAATTTATTACCCTAAAATTTATCTGGAGAGTATCCTGAGCAACCTGATCAGCAATGCCCTTCGGTTTACCGCAAGTGATAAAGCCCCCCAGATTGAGATCCGGACCTACAAGCAGGAAGAGGGCACCTTATTGGCAGTCAAAGATAATGGCCTGGGCATCAACCTTCCCAAATACAAATCAGAACTATTCATGTTCAAGAAGATTTTCCACCGTGGATTTGACAGCAAAGGGGTTGGATTGTTTCTGATACGCTATCAGATCGAATCTTTAGGTGGTAAAATAGATGTACAGAGTGAAATCAATGCCGGAAGCACCTTTTCTGTCAAATTTTTAGAAAGCAAGCGATGAAGCAAGAAAACAAAAGAAAAATAATTCTGATCGACGATAATGCCATCCTACGTACTATTTTTGGGTATATGCTCGAAGAATTTTCAACCTATCCGATCGAATTTCATGCTTTCAAAAATGCCCTGGATGCCCTGGATTTCTTCGATCATCATGTGATCACGGAATCTACCCCCGCCCCCATTCTTTTTGTCGATATTAATATGCCCTTTATGACGGGCTGGGAGATGATGGATGCCCTTGAGGACAAAGCTGATTTTATTGAGCGAACCAGGATCTTCATTATCAGTTCTTCATCGAGCAGAACCGACCAGGAACAGCTGGCCAACTATCCCTTTATACAGGGTTTCATCCTAAAACCTTTTGATAAAAAACGATTATATAATATCCTGAATGAAACACCATAATTGCAGCCGCTACTTGTGGACATATGGTAAGTGGAGATAGAAGAAGCTTATTGACATATGGCTATATTGGCAAAGAAAAGAGGAACAACTACTTGGCATACCCGATCAAAAAAACGTTAATTTTTTGGGGCATTGCAGTAGGGTTGCTCCTCTCCTGTACGATCAATTAGATTGCTTGGCATTTATCTGCCAGCCAGCTTTTCTCTTCGACGGTCAGATGTCCCGAGAGCTGATCATATACCCACTGATTATAATTATTCAGCCATTGGATATGTTTTTTCTCCAGCAAAGATTTCTCAATGAGATCGGTGGCGATATAACATATGGTCAACGTTTCAAAATCCAGGAAATCCCCAAACTCAGAAGATCCGGCTTTACGTGTCAATACCAGATTCTCAATGCGGATACCGTGTTTCCCAACCCGATAAAGGCCCGGCTCAATGGAGGTGATCATCCCTGGTTCAACAGCTACATCTACTGCAGCTGCATTGAATACCTGTGGCCCTTCATGCACATTCAGAAAAAAACCGACCCCATGTCCGGTTCCATGTCCATAATTACGTAAGGTTTCCCACAGGGGGCGGCGGGTAATCGCATCGATCTGATATCCACGGGTACCCGCGGGAAAGATCGCCTGTGAACCTTCAATCGTACCTTTTAAAACAAGGGTATAATCTTCTTTTTCTTCTTGTGTAAGTCCGCCAAGTGATACGACCCTTGTAATATCTGTCGTACCGGTATTATACTGACCACCGGAGTCTACTAAGAGTAAACCTTTCGCTTTCAATGTATAATTAGACTTTTCATTAGCCGAATAGTGTGGCAATGCGCCATGGTCCAGATAACCTGCAATGGTTGTGAATGAAACGTCGACAAATCCCGGTTGACGCTCACGGAATCCGCGTAATTTATCGGCAATCGATAATTCTGAAAGTTCTTCAGAAGCCACATTTTCCTCCAGCCATTTAAAAAAACGGGTTAATGCAACACCGTCTTTTACAAAAGTATGCCGGTTATTTTCAATTTCGACCTTATTTTTGATCGCCTTTAAGGTCGTAGAAGGATTGATTCTTTCGACAATTTTGACCGCAGGAGGTACACGATCGAACACAGCAAAACAGGTACGCTTTGGATCGATCAGGATTGCAGCAGCCTGTAATGTGGGTATCCTATTAAAGATAGCTTCATAGGCCGCAACCTCCACACCGTACCCTTTCAGTTCGGCAGTAGCTTCGGCAGTCAGTTTTGATGGTTCAATATAAAGTGTCGCGGTGTTATCAGTAATTAAGACAAAGCCCAATACGACAGGATTACATGGGACATCCTGACCACGGATATTCAATAACCAGGCAAGATCATCCAAGGATGAGATCAGATGTGCGTCGGTTCTATTTTTTTTCATTTCGGCCCGGACAGCAGCAATTTTGTCCACCGTCGACTGACCGGTGGTACTTTCCGGAATTAGGTAAGCCTGCGCAGTTGGCAAAGCTGGTCTTCCCGACCATAGGTCCGACAAAAGATCAACGTGACCGTCCACGGCAATATCCAATGGTGTTAAGGTATTTTGGACCGCTTGTGCTACCAATAAGGAAGCCAGGTTACCGTCAAAAGCAACTTTTGCACCAGCAGGTAATTTTTCTCCAAGCCAATCAGCATATTCCGCAGCTCCCTGTGCTTTCAATTTAACCAATTCGAATCCCGTACCGGCCAATTGTTCATTCGCCTGTACAAAGTAACGCGAATCAGTCCAGAGGCCGGCAAAGTCCTGCGTAATAGCCAGGGTGCCGGCAGAACCCGTAAATCCTGATGCCCAGGCAATACATTTGTAACGTTCGGGTAGATATTCACTGATATGAGGGTCTGATGATGGAATAATATATCCATCGATTCCTTGAATCTTCATGGCCTCACGAATGGCAGCTAATTTTTCGATATGCTTCATGTCGTCTTTACAATTTTATGCAAGTTAGGATTTTTTAGAGTATTGTGACAACAGAAGCAAATCTGCTGGACAAAAATTGACATTACAGTTGAATAACGAACAGCCCAATAATTTTATTGAAATATCATATCCATCAAAAAATCATTTGATTTGAAAATCTCATGATACTAAAGTACTTTTCGCTAGGCTAAAATGATCTTTTAATCCTATGTATTTAATGACGTCATGATAATTTTTATTACACAAATGTGTAGTTTCAAAAAAAGATATTTAACCATACAATTACTTTCTATAAATTAGAGAGACAAACTATCTGGTATTGCAATTTTTTTTAAAAACCATTATATACTTAATTCATTGTTTTTTCAGAAATGAGACTTCATTGCGGCTATGATAGAATAGTTACCTCACTAGATAACTTTATGAGGGGTCAGCAAGAGATGCGGTGGAATGCATACATTGCAACAAGGACATGAAATATTTATAGCAAATTAACTTCTAACATATGATTAGGCTAATCTTTATCTGGATACTATCGAGCTGTTTCTTGACCGTTTCTGCACAAGACACCCTTCCTGTACAAAGTGGATTTACTTCTTTAACCATTTCATTAAAAGGAAATTATTCAGATAGTATCCCTTTGTCAGAACCTTTTTACACCAATTTATTAACCGAAGAAGTACCAGCTCAATTCGAACGTATTAATGACTCTACATATTTTTTATCGTTTTATGCCTTTGGCCCCAGTCGGTATTATTTTCGGTACAACAATCATTACCTTACAGGAGCCTTAGTTCCTAATGAAAGAGATATACTAATTATTAATTATACTGACAGCATACATTACACATTACAATATAACGGAAGATTTAAAACTATGTTTGATGAATCTGAATCTATTGCAAAGGCAATAAATAGCTTCGTTTTTGGAAGTGGCCATAAAAACAAAGAAAAACGTTTAAGCACATATCATACAGCGAATGAATTTCGTGACGAAAAATTAAAGATGGAGGCTGGCAGACTGGATAATGCCACTGCCGGCATAACCTCTCCTTTCGTAAAACAACTTATCAAAGAGGAGCTGAATACTGCCTTTGTCAAAACAAGCTTGATCAAGGATTATCAAAAAGATATATCCCATTACAACAAGAGCCTTGGATTAGATTCATTAGCAGCTCTTCAAGCTATTCCAAAAAGAGATTTATCTTATTATAATGCACTCATTACGTCAGATTATACCAACCCTTCTTCTTTGATGACACTTAAATACGGTTATTTGAAAAGCATCTTGCAAGATTCTTTGCTGGCACTCCCTGATATTACAACGGAAGGATCAGTGAAATTCAAATCTCGTTTACAAGAACTATTTGGACACATCTTCACTGAAAAAGAAAATTTATTTTATGACATACTGATCGCAACAGCATATATCACCAAAATCAGGGAGAATGCAACGCTTTTGAATAACCTAAACTATCAGGTAACTACAGCTGTTAAGAATGCGCAGCTCAGAGAGTATATCTTAGAAACATACAAAACCAGTATGTCAAATAACAGAAATGCATCAAATGAATATTATTTACCATTCGATAAAAGCAATAATGCAGTATGGACAGACATCCTTAAGCCGTACAAAGGAAAGGCGATCATTATGGATTGTTGGGCTACATGGTGTGGGCCTTGTATTGAATCTTTTGAAACGAGCAAAAATCTAAAAAAACAGTATGCTAACAGGGATGATGTCGTTTTCGTGTATGTTACCGATGAGACTTCAAATTATGAAAGCTGGAAAAACTATGTTCATATTTTAGGGGGAGAACATTATTATATCGCTAAGAACCAGATGAAAGACCTTTACGATCAATTCAATATGCCGGTCATACCGAGTTATCTAATTTTTAACAAATCAGGAACCTTGGTGCAGCAAAGCATAGGAACCTATATGGGAAATGATAAAGCTGCCCAGTGGATTAAGCAAGCCCTAGCCGATCAATAAGCTTTATCGGTTAATAGAAATGAATTTTACCGCGTTAAAATAGGGCACGCTACGACCTTTTAAATCATCCAAACCACTAACTATCTCATCGATTTTGATTAGATTTACCGAAGACTTTTAAATTTTCGCCTAAGCCCATGCTTGGTCAAAAGCGCTGAAGTAAATCTATATTATTTGATGAAACAATTTGCACTACATACCATTGCTTTTGCAGCATATACTTTAACTGCTATCACGGCTCCTTTATTTGCTCAAGATATCCGTACAAAGATTCAACATGCCTTCGATCAATTTCAACATCAGGAAAGTTTAAAGAATGGCATCAGTTCATTGACCGTTTTCGATGGAAAAACTGGACAAACCATCTATTCGGCCAATGAACATATGGGACTGGCAACCGCCTCGACCATGAAAATCATTACTGCCGCAACAGCCTTGGATTTCCTGGGTAAGCACCATCAATTCAAAACAACGCTATACTATACCGGTGATATTGACGAAAATGGCTCCTTAAATGGGAATATCATCGTATCAGGAACTGGCGACCCTACATTAGGAAGCTCGCGGTATCCCGAGACAAAAGCTGAAGTTATATTAAACAAATGGGTTTCATTGATCCAGCAAGCCGGAATTAAAAGTATCCATGGTGGCGTGATTGCTGATGACCGATTATTCCATGGCAACCAGCTTCCTGGCGGATGGATATGGACAGATATGGGTAATTATTATGGCGCTGGAGTTTCGGCGCTTAACTGGTGTGAAAATGCTTTTGGGGTAAATTTCCAGCCCGGGAACAAAGTTGGCTCAAAAGCCGAGATTGTCCAATACAGCACCCAGATTCCCTACCTGGAAATCATCAATGAAACCACTACCGGAAAAACCGGTAGTGGAGACAATGTCTATGCCTATTCAGCACCCTATTCTACCAAAATTTTTATTCGGGGCACCTATGGATTGGATCTCAAAAAAACCATTGAACTGTCCTCACCTGACCCGGCCTATGACCTGGCCTTCCAGCTGAACGAAACATTGAACAAACGAGGAGTCATCGCTGATGCCCCGCCAGCCACAGGTATCAAAATGGACTCCCTCGACCTATCCAACAAGCAGCTCCTGGATGTTCACTTATCTCCCAGCTTAGACAAGATTGTCTATTGGTTCAATCAAAAAAGTATCAACCTCTATGGAGAAGCCTTATTAAAGACCATCGCCTATACAACGGCGGGCAAAACAGGCACAGATGATGGCGCCAATTATGTGCAGAAATATTGGAATGCCAAGTTAAAGATCGATGTAGGCGAATTGAATAGTGTGGATGGATCTGGCCTTTCGCCCCAAAATAGGGTAACCACATTGGCGATGAACAAGATCATGCAGTATGCACAAAAACAGAGCTGGTATCCGGCATTCTATGAAAGCCTACCTACCTTTAATGGTATGAAGATGAAAAGTGGAACAATCGGTGGAGTACTCGGCTATACCGGTGTGCATACCAATAAAGCAGGACAGTCTTTCACCTTTACATTACTGGTCAACAATTATACGGGACCAGCATCCAATATGCGTAGGCAGATGTATAAATTGCTGGACACATTGAAGTAACATATTATTGTCTAATTATAATAAGATATTGGCAAATATTTCCAAATATCAAAAAGAATGATAGATTTGTAGCCTTAAATTAATAAAATCGTAATGAGTAACACTAATCGTAAACAGGCAGCGTTAAATTACCACTCAATGGGTAGACCTGGAAAAATAGCTGTTGTTCCGACAAAACCAACTAATTCGCAAAGAGACTTATCATTGGCATATTCTCCTGGCGTTGCAGAGCCTTGTTTGGCTATTGCCGACAACAAAGAAGATGCTTATAAATATACCGCAAAAGGGAACTTGGTTGCTGTTATCAGTAATGGTACAGCTGTTTTGGGCCTTGGCGATATCGGCGCTCAAGCTGGTAAACCAGTCATGGAAGGGAAAGGCTTATTGTTCAAAATTTTTGCAGACATCGATGTATTTGACCTCGAACTTGACACCAAAAATGTCGATGAATTCGTTAATATTGTCAAAGCTTTAGAGCCGACTTTTGGTGGCGTAAACCTTGAAGATATCAAGGCTCCGGAATGTTTTGAGATCGAACGCCGTTTAAAAGAGGAGATGAACATCCCTGTCATGCATGATGACCAGCATGGTACAGCCATCATCTCCGGGGCAGCGTTGATCAATGCCTGCGAAATCATCGGGAAAGATTTATCCAAAGTTAAAATCGTGGTAAACGGTGCCGGAGCTGCAGCAATGTCATGTACAGCGATGTATATTTCGGTCGGTGCCAGCAAAGACAACATTGTTATGTTGGACAGTAAAGGCGTCATTCGTGCAGATCGGGAAAACCTGGATAGCATGAAAGCACAATATGCCACTAGCCGTGATATCCACACGCTCGCAGACGCCGTTCAGGATGCTGATGTATTCATTGGTTTATCTGCGGCAGATGTCATGTCGGCAGAAATGCTGCTCAGCATGGCGCCGAATCCGATTGTATTGGCCATGGCAAATCCGAATCCGGAAATCGCCTATGATCTGGCCATGGCAACCCGCAATGACATTATCATGGGGACGGGCCGCTCAGATTATCCAAATCAAGTAAATAACGTCCTGGGATTCCCGTACATCTTCCGTGGCGCATTGGATGTCCGCGCAACAGCCATCAATGAGGAAATGAAAATTGCAGCGGTACGCGCAATTGCTGACCTGGCAAAACAACCTGTTCCGGAAGAGGTAAACCAAGCTTATAATACCAACAATTTAAAATTCTCTGAAGAATATATCATTCCCAAACCTACGGATCCACGTTTGATTACCGAAGTTTCTATGGCAGTTGCAAAAGCTGCGATCGAATCTGGTGTCGCTCAAGCTGCAATCGAGGATTGGGATAAATACCGTGATGCTTTACGCAAACGTCTTGGTAAAGATGATGCGATCATGCGTAACTTGACAATGGCAGCAAAAAGAGATCCTAAACGTGTTGTTTTTGCCGAAGCAGATAACTATAAAACCTTACGTGCTGCCCAAATTGTCAAAGAAGAAGGCATTGCTATTCCAATCCTTTTGGGTAAAAAGGACAAGATTGAGCGCCTGATCAAAGAATATGCTTTTGAATTGGATGGCCTTGAGATTGTAGATCCTGTTGCTGAGGTTGACAATGAAACAGAGCGTTCAAAAAAATTCATTGAACATCTTTATAACAAAAGACAACGCCGCGGCATAACACGTTATGATGCCCGTAAACTCATGTTTGACCGGAATTATTTCGGTGCTTCATTGGTTGAATTTGGTGAAGCAGATGCCTTAATTTCGGGCATGACCAAAAACTATGCGAATACCATTCGCCCTGCATTGCATGTCATCGGTGCAAAACCAGGCAGCCGTGTTGCGGGTATGTATATGATGCTGACCAAAAAAGGACCGATCTTCATGGGAGATACCACTGTAAATGAAGATCCCAACGCACAGGAACTGGCTGACATTACCTTGCTTCTGGACAAAGCTGTCAAACGTATGAACATTCAGCCGCGTATTGCCCTGTTGTCCTATTCTAACTTCGGTTCCAGTGAAGGGAAAACACCCACCAAAGTCAGAGAAGCCGCTCAGATCTTACACGATCAACATCCTGAAATAATCGCAGAAGGAGATCTACAAGCCAACTTCGCCCTTAACAGTGATATGTTGGCAGACAATTTCCCTTTTAGCTGTTTGAATGGTCAGTCGGCAAATACATTGGTGTTCCCGAACTTGGAGTCAGGCAATATCGCTTACAAATTATTGCAGGAAGTTGGTGAGGCAGAAGCTGTAGGGCCAATCCTCCTAGGGATGAACAAACCAATTCACGTGCTGCAATTAGATAGTTCTGTACGTGAAATCGTCAATATGGTTACCATTGCCGTAGTTGATGTTCAAACACATCTCAAAAATTTATAGAATAGCTCAAAATCTTCCTATATTCGTAGTATTATGTACGAATATTTCAACGGAAAATTAGCATATAAAGCCCCCACCCATGTCGTTATCGATGTGGGTGGCGTTGGCTATTATGTTCACATCTCCCTCCATACCTTTTCTCAAATTAAAGATCAGGAAAATTGTAAATTATTTATTTCTCTCCAGGTTCGGGAAGATTCACATACCCTTTACGGATTCGGGACTGAGGGTGAGAAAAAATTATTTGAAAACCTGATATCTGTCTCAGGTATTGGTCCCAATACAGGGCGAATGATCCTCTCTTCCAATACACCCGATGAAATACAATCGGCCATCGTAAATGGTCAGGTTGCCCTGATTCAGAAAATTAAGGGCATCGGGCCTAAAACCGCACAGCGTCTGATCCTGGAACTTCAGGATAAGTTGAAAAAACAAGGCGTAGAGACTTTGGCAACACCGCAGCAATCCCAATCTATTCCGGACGAAGCATTATCTGCATTGGTCATGCTCGGATTCAATAAGGCTGCCGCCGAAAAAGTATTGAATGCAATCTTAAAGACAGAAAGCAATCTTTCGGTCGAGGATATGATCAAATTAGCATTAAAACGACTTTAAAACGTGATCCTTGTTATCGGGCATGATCATGCTGTGGAAAACATGGATGGGCTGCCAAGATCTACGAATGACAAACAGGACAAAATACAGTCATACGTGAAACCCTGCGATGCGAATGATGGCGAGCAGGATATTGAAGAATGATGGCACAAACTTAAACTTGTTACAATCTGTCGTTGCTAAATCGTATTTATTATCCTATTTTTAGGGCTTCTTATTTCAGTTATAATCTCACACATGAAAAAACTATTTTCACTTGCGCTCGCTCTCAGTCTAGGAGCAACTGTATTTGCGCAAGAAAAAAAAGACCTTACATTAAACATCGTACCGCTACCGCAACATGTTCAGATCAACAATGGATCTTTCAAAATCAATGCGAGCACAAACATTGCATTTGACAGCGAAGAGGACAAAAAAGTTGCTGTCTTATTTCAGGATTTCTTAAAAAGTAACTATAACCTCGATTTACCTTTGGCCAAGTCAGCCAAGAGCAATAGCATTTATTTTTCATCCAAAAATGCAAAGAAAGGAAATACAGAAGCCTATGAGCTCAATATTACTGCCGATAAAGTGATCGTTGGCGGTAAAGCCGCAGGTTTATTTTACGGGATGCAATCGCTGATCCAATTGTTACCAGTGGATAAAAAAGCCAGTCTAGAAATCCAGCAGGCAAGCATTCAGGATGAACCCCGCTTTGCTTACCGTGGCCTCCACCTCGATGTTGGGCGCCACTTCTTTCCTGTAGAATTTATCAAAAAATACATCGATATTCTGTCGTCTTATAAATTGAATACTTTCCACTGGCATTTAACAGAAGATCAGGGATGGCGTATTGAAATTAAATCACACCCTAAGCTCACACAGATCGGCGGTCAACGCAAGCAGACTCTTTTGGGCAATTACAAGACTGACGGGGACTATGACAATACACCTTACGGAGGCTTCTATACCCAAGAGCAGGTCAAAGAAGTTGTGGCCTATGCCACATCCAAATATGTCACCGTCATACCTGAAATTGAAATGCCGGGTCATGCTTTGGCGGCACTTTCGGCTTATCCAGAACTTGGCTGTGGCGACAACCCGGGCCCTTATACTGCTGCGCAGACCTGGGGAGTGTTTGATGATGTGTTCTGTGCCGGAAAAGAGGAGACCTTCAAATTACTGGAAGATGTCATTGACGAGGTGATCCCACTTTTTCCAAGCGAATATATCCATATCGGGGGTGATGAATGTCCGAAGACTAAATGGAAAACCTGTCCACATTGTCAAAAAAGAATCAAGGACAACAACCTTAAGGATGAACACGAACTTCAGAGCTATTTCATACAACGTATGGAAAAATATATCAATAGCAAAGGAAAGCGCATCATCGGATGGGATGAAATCCTGGAAGGTGGATTAGCACCCAATGCGACTGTCATGAGCTGGCGTGGTGACCAAGGAGCTATTGATGCGGCCAACCAAGGGCATGATGTCATCATCACCGCAAATAGTTATGGCCTATACTTTGATCACAAACAGGGGCCTGACCAAAACAGAGAACCTTTGAGCATCGGCGGACTTTCGACATTGAACTCTGTCTATTCATCGGACCCTATGCCAAGCAAGATCTCAGAAGCAAATAAAAAGCATGTATTAGGTGTACAGGCGAATATCTGGACAGAATATATCGGTTCTTCCAACAAAGTCGAGTTCACTTTGTTGCCACGTGTGTTGGCACTTTCTGAAATCGCCTGGACACAGCCTGAAAAGAAAAATTGGAAGAATTTTTCAGAACAGCGTGCCGCACGCCAGTTGGCAAAACTTGACCAGACCAGCACATTCTACCGCGTACCTGAGGTCTATGGTATCAAGGACACCACTATTTATGCTTCAGAATACACGATTGAAAACTTAAAACCATCTGTTGAAGGTGCAAAGATTTTCTATACATTGGACAACTATGATCCGTCAGAACTGGACTTAGAATATACCGGTCCGGTGAAAATCACCGTTCCTAATAGCAAGGAACGTATCTTCAAGGCTGTTGTCGTTACGCCTTCCGGCAAAAGAAGCAACTACATCCGGGTAAATATTATCAATACAAAGAAATAATAACACAGCCTTGCTGTGAAAGCGCTAATATTCTGTTAACTTTGAACAGCATATTAGCGCTTTTTTATTGGATAGACCTGTTGAGGTTTCCCCCCATGGTCCGGGTCCCTCCGGTTAGTAATACCGATACGACCGTCGGATACGTTCTTACCCAATGAAAAAACGCTCACGAGGGACACGGCCCTGAATTTTAGCACTTACAAGAATTAAATAAATTATTATGGCAGAGGATCTACAGATTGCCCAAGGCAGCAAAGAAGAACAATATCAAAACTTACTTCCTCAAATTGGGGGATTGTTGTACGGTGAAAAGAATCAGATCGCCAATCTCGCCAATATTGCTGCGGCATTAAAAGAACAGTTCAATTTCTTTTGGGTGGGGTTTTATCTGATCGATGGAGAAGAGCTGGTGCTTGGCCCTTTCCAGGGACCTGTTGCCTGCACTCGCATAAAAAAAGGAAAAGGGGTATGTGGTAGCGCATGGGCACAGGAGTCCACCTTGATTGTCCCGGATGTCGAACAGTTTCCCGGACATATTGCCTGCAGTTCACTCTCAAAATCTGAAATTGTCCTTCCTGTATGGAAACAAGGAAAGATTATTGGGGTATTGGACGTGGATAGCAGCGCGTTGAACAGTTTCGATGAAATCGATGAAAAGTATCTCACACAGGTTTTACAATTACTGGACTGTTAGCGGAACTTCATTGATTTACGCCTTAAATTCCCAGACTTTTACCAGCTTATCATCGCTGACACTAAAAAAATACTGACCGTCATCGGACCATATACCTGCATTGACAGACAGATGGTGGCCATCTTTTAGTTTCTCCCGGCTCATATTTTTCAATAGGGCAAAATCATCGCTTGACCAAAATTTCAACGACTTATCACGGCTTACTGTAGCAAAAAGGGGTTCCGAAGGATGTGGATAGATTCCATACACCGTAAAAAGGTGTGGCACAAAGGAGAAATTATGATCCGGCCGGTTCACATCCGAAACAATTAATTGTGCATCGCGCCCTCCGCTCAATAACTTCCCCTGTAAAAAAGCCAATGAAGTGGTAGGCATATGGTGCAGCTTAGTGCTTGTCATATGGTGGAAGTCTTCACTGTCCAAGATATGGATGTTTCCGTCCTTGTCCCCCAAGGCAATGCGAGCCAGTTTTTCATCCACCGCGATAGCACGGACCGTTGTAGGAGAAACAGGTATATTATAGATGCTTTTATAGGTATCCAGATCGACGACATAAAGCCGTCCTTCCTCCCCGACAACCAGCAGTTCATTTTTCCATTGCATATAGGCAAGAGCAAAAATAGCTTTCGTCCCCAACTGTAAACTTGCCACAAGTTTTTGCTGCTCAACATCCACAAAAAGCAGTTTCCCCTCGCGCAATCCGATGGCTAAAATAGCGGTATCAGGAATCAGCCGTAGTGCATATACGGATGAGCTCACAGCACAGAGAATACGTTTGAAGGCCTGCTTCTCCACATCCCATTCGACGACTCCTTTATCGTTACCTGCTGTAAAGAACGTATTCGGGTAGTATCCCTTTTCCACACAAAAAATAGGGTTCTGATGCCCCTGTAAGGTTGCCTTTAATTTAATATCCATCATTTGATCAAGCTCTGTAGATCTCCTCGCAGAGATTATTTTGCTACTTTTCTTTTATTGAAAACATGCAGCAGATGTGTCTGATTGCCGGCATGGCAGTACCATGCTGTTATTTCCATTTTGCTATACCATACACAGCCATAAAAAAGTGCAGTATATCTACAAATATACTGCACTTCTTAAACTATTTTGTCATCTGAACTTAAAGCCTGTTCTTCTGCCCTGGAATTTATACGCTACGCAGGCTAAGAGCAGTTCATGGTAGGCCCAAAGAGCCGTTATTGATGTCTACTTTCCAGGTTTTTTGCGATCGTTTCCAATGAAAATCCTTTCTCGCGCAATAACACGATCAGATGGAACAATAAATCTGAGGTTTCATTGATAAAATCTTCATCTGTTTCATTTAACGCTGCGATTACCGTTTCAACAGCTTCCTCCCCTACTTTTTGGGCAATCTTATTGATTCCTCTGGAACGTAAACGATTTACATAAGATTCATCCGAGGGATGCTCATAACGGTGATTGACGATACGTTCCAGCTCCAATAGAAAATTCTGGTTGAAGTCGGTATTGAAACAGCTTCTGCTACCGGTATGGCAGGTCGGCCCCATTGGTTCTGCTTTAATCAGGACAGTATCTTTGTCGCAGTCAATATGGATACTCTTTACATTTAAAAAGTTTCCGCTCTCTTCCCCTTTCGTCCAAAGACGATTTTTGCTCCGGGAAAAGAAAGTCACACGCTTCTCGGCCTGCGTTTTTTGCCAGGCTTCCTCGTTCATATAGCCCAACATCAACACTTCCAGGGTTTGGGCGTCCTGCACAATTACTGGAACAAGGCCGTCACTTTTTGCAAAATCTAACATGAGTATGTGTAGTTTTAATCAATTTTCGTATTCTGTAAGCGGCTAGCTTACTTATATTATCCTGTATTCCCGGTCCTATATCCGCTACTACCTGACGACGATGTCATGATGGCGCAAGGTCTGTTTGAGATCCGGGATCAATATTTCGCCGTAATGGAAAACCGAAGCTGCCAGTGCTGCGTCCACGTTTGCCTGTTGAAAAACCTCAACAAAATGCTGCTGATTTCCAGCACCCCCAGAGGCAATCAACGGGATATGGATCTTGTCGTTGACTGTTTTTAAAAAATCATTGTCAAACCCGTTCTTTGTACCATCATGGTCCATTGAAGTCAGAAGGATTTCGCCTGCACCGCGTTCCTGCGCTTCAAGAATCCAGTCCAAGGTATTCAGTTCAGTTTTAATGCGGCCACCGCTCAAATGCACAAAGTCCCCGCCTTCAATAGCCCGTGTGTCAACCGCAACGACCACAAACTGTGCTCCAAAGGCAGCGGCCATCTGATTGATCAACGCTGGATTGCGCACAGCAGCCGAATTGATCGAAATCTTATCCGCACCCGCATTCAACAAGATCTCCGCATCTTTAATTTCATTGATTCCCCCACCTATCGTAAAAGGAATATTTACCTGACGTGCGACTGCTTTGACCAGGTCAATTGTTGTCTTGCGTCCCTCATGCGTGGCTGTAATATCCAGGAAAACGAGCTCATCAGCCCCTTGCTGGGAATATTCGTACGCCAGTTCAACAGGATCTCCAGCATCGCGTAAATCAACAAAATTGACTCCCTTTACGGTACGTCCGTCTTTGACATCCAAACAGGGAATTATCCGTTTTGCTAGCATGTTAAAATCTGATTAACGCTTTTAGATTCCAGTCTTTGATCTCATCAATGGAAATCCGGTTCTCATAAATTGCTTTTCCAACAACGACAGATTCTATACCGCCCAGTTTTTGAAGATTTTTGATATCATCCATCGAGCTGATACCACCAGAAGCGATCAGTTTAATGATAGGTGAATGGTTCAACAACTTTTGATACAATTCCACACCAGCTCCACCGAGCTTCCCATCTTTACTGATGTCGGTGCACAAAAACCTAAAAAATCCCAACGCCAGACACTTATCAATATATTCAATCAATTTAATCGGTGAGCTTTCCAGCCAGCCCGAATATTTGATCACCTCATCCAGTACATCAATGGCAATCACAATATGGTCCGCATATTTTACCTTCCCCTCATTCAATGTGGAAAGTTCTTCCAAAAATGATGGGTTTGTAATAGCCTGAGTGCCCACGATCACACGGTAAACCCCCGCATCAACGAGTTCCTTTACTTTCTCAATACTTCTGACACCACCACCGTATTGAATTTTCATGTCTGTTTTTTGAATGATATCAAATAAATAGGCTTGATTGCTAAAATCACCTTTTGCCCCATTGAGGTCAATGATATGTACCAATTCAGTCCCATTGGCGTGATAATTTTCAATCTGTGCCTCCAGACTAATATCATAAGTAGTCACATCATCATAATTACCTTCTCTCAAACGGACAACTTTTTTGTCCAAAACGTCTATTGCTGGAATGATATACATAGTCGAATATTTTTAGTCAATTTGAATAGTTGAAAAATTGAGCAATAATTGCTCGCCTGCTTTCCCCGATTTCTCGGGGTGAAATTGTACTCCAAAGAAATTACCTTTGGAAATCGCCGCCGAAAATGGCAGTCCATAGACACATTTTGCGGCAGTATATGTTGTATCGAACTCTATAAAATAGGAGTGTACAAAATAAAAATAAGTCTGATCTTCAATATTCGCAAATAAAGGATTATTTGCCTGGATGGAAACGCTATTCCAGCCCATATGAGGTACTTTACCAGCAACCCGGGCATCAAAATGTAACGTTTTCAACGGAAATAACTTCAGCATAGCAGCATTTCCTTCTTCCGAAAACTCTGTCAGCAGCTGCATACCGACACAAATACCTAGAACCGGTTTGGTCAGTTTTTTAATATATGGCACTAATCCCGATTCTTGCAATTTGTTCATTGCAGCGCCAGCGTGCCCCACGCCAGGAATAATGATCCGATCATACTGATCGATCTCATCAGCGGTATTGACCATACCGTAGGCCACTCCTACGCGGTCAAGCGCTGCAGTCAAGGAAAAGATATTCCCTGCGCCATAATTAATAATTCCTATCATTTTTGAGATTTGAGTATCGGGATTTGAGTATCATTTATCCCATCGATTCTTTTTATTAATTAAAAAACTACAAAACACCCTTTGTACTGGGCAGTTGCATATGATCTGCATCACGTCGCACAGCTTTCTTGATGGACTTGGCAAAAGCCTTAAATATAGCCTCTATCTTATGATGCTCATTCTCTCCTTCTGCCTTGATATTTAAATTGGATTTAGAAGCATCTGAGAAGGATTTAAAGAAATGGAAGAACATCTCTGTAGGCATATCCCCTATTTTCTCACGATTAAACGCTGCATCCCATACGATCCAATTACGTCCGCCAAAATCCAATGCCACTTGGGCCAAACAATCATCCATAGGCAGGGTATAGGAATAACGTTCTATTCCACGTTTGTCACCCAGTGCTTTTAAAAAGACCTCTCCCAAAGCAATTCCGGTATCTTCGATCGTATGATGCTCGTCGATATGAAGGTCCCCTTTTGCTCTGATCGTCAAATCAAGGGCACCATGCCGTGCTAGCTGGTCCAACATATGATCAAAGAACGGTAATCCTGTTTCAATAGCCGATTTACCAGAACCATCCAAGTTCAACTGAATAAAAATATCCGTTTCGTTGGTCTTGCGATGATGCTCAGCAGTACGCGTTCCCAATTTCAGGAATTCATACACCTGCTTCCAGTCTGTTGTTTCCAAAGCTATAACAGTTGAATCTACGGCAAGGTTTTCCAGCGCCCCCAATTGATCATTGGCCCGCAGCCAAATGGCCTTAGCGCCTAAATTTTGAGCGAGCTTTACATCGTTGACACGATCGCCAATCACGAATGATTGACTGAGGTCATAGCGCGAAGAATCAAAATACTCATTCAACATTCCGATGCCGGGTTTACGTGTATCAGCATTCTCATGCGGAAAAGTCTTGTCTATATGTTCTTTGGCAAATACAACACCCTCGCCTGCAAACGTATCGATCACAAAATGATGGACAGGCCAGAAATTTTCCTCCGGATGGGAGGATGTTCCTAAACCATCTTGGTTGGAAACCAAGATCAATTCGAAATCCAGCTCCTTTGCGATACGTGGCAAGTACTGCAAAGCTCCGGGATAAAACTTTAATTTGGCAAAGGAGTCGATTTGCTCATCTTCCGGCTCCAAAATTAATGTTCCGTCTCGATCTATAAACAGTACACGTTTTAAGTTATCAGGCATAGTATTATGTATTGATTTGATTAAGTTTTTTTAATAGTATTTGGTTTTCAGCAGGAGTTCCCACTGTAATCCGCAGACAGCCTTCACAAAGTTCAACTTTGGACCTATCGCGCACGATGATACCGTGTTGAACCAGATAATCATATACCTGGCGGGGCTGATCCATTTTGACCAGAATAAAATTAGCGTCAGATGGAGTGATATGTTGGACGTAGTTTAACTCCAATAATTCACGCACCAGTCTTTCGCGCTCCGCCACAGTTTCTTTGATCCAGTCATTGACTTGATCAACATTATCCAAGGCTTCCAGCACGATGTCTTGTGTTGCCTGATTAATATTATAAGGCGGTTTGATTTTGTTGTAAACAGCAATAATCTCTTTGCTGGCAAATGCCATTCCCAGGCGAAGGGCAGCAAGGCCCCAAGCTTTGGACAAGGTCTGTAGGACCACTAAATTTGGATATTCAGCCAATTCTTGCGTAAATGATTTTACCGCTGAAAAATTGATATAGGCTTCATCGACGACCACAAGTCCCTGAAAATTATTCAATATAGTTTCAATATCCTGACGGCGGATAGAATTACCTGTCGGATTATTGGGTGAACAGATAAAAATCAACTTGGTATATGCATCGATTGCCTCCGCAATACCATCCAGGTCCAACTGATAGTCAGCTGTCAGATTTACTTTCTTAAATGCGATGTCATTGATGTTGGCCGAAACTTCATACATCCCATAAGTTGGTGGAACCAAGATGACATTATCCACTCCTGGTGTACAAAATGCACGATATAATATATCAATAGCCTCATCACTTCCATTTCCCAGAAAAATATTTTCGGCAGGTACACCTTTTATCTTGGAGAGTTTGGCTTTGACTTGATGTTGGAGAGGATCTGGATATCGGTTGTAATCATGGTTAAGTGGGGATCCAAAAGGATTTTCATTAGCATCAATCAAGATAGATGCTTCCCCTTTAAATTCATCTCTTGCAGACGAATAAGGCACGAGTTTTTGAATATTTTCCCGTAGTAGATTGTTTAAGTTGAATGGATTATCCATTATAAAAAAATTAGAGCCGTAAACTTAGATAAATTGTTGATTAAATACAATATAATAAACAATTATTCATTCGCATTAAACTAAAAACCATTTACCTTCAACTGAAAGCTCCGTATTAGGGAATACTGAGCGTGCTTCTTCCAATAATGGGCTCAAATCACGGTACCGCGCCGAATAATGCCCCAGCAACAATTTCTTTGCCTGGGTCTCCATGGCAATCTCTCCCGCTTCAAGCGCCGTCGTATGAAAAGTCTCTTTTGCCCGATCAACCATATCGTGCAAGAAAGTAGCTTCATGGTACATCAGGTTTGCTCCCTGCACATAAGGAAGATATGCAGGCGTCCGTACGGTATCTGAACAGTACACATAACTTCTGGATGCAGGAGCAGGCAAGCTCAATTCATCTGCCGGATAGACCTTACCATTTTCATCGATATAATCCATTCCTTTTTTTATGGACGGATAATATACAGTGGGAATATTCAATGCTTGCACAACATCGCCAAGTAATGTCCTGGCCCGGGGTCCTTCATCAAAACGGAATCCCGTACAAGCGATCCGATGTGTTAATGGGAACGCACTTACTTTCAGGGTTCTATTTTCAAAAATCACCGCCGATTGATCTGGTGAAACCGCATGAAAAATGAGATTATACCGCAGCTCCGTCTGGGAATGTAGGAACTGTATATCCAAGATTTCCTTCAGGGCAGCCGGGCCATATAGATGGAGATCACTCTTTCGGCCGACAAGATGCATGGACGATAATAATCCCACAAGCCCCAAATAATGATCTCCATGTAAATGACTGATAAAAATATGACTGATCCGGTTACTTTTAATTCCATATCGACTGAGCTGCATCTGCGTACCCTCCCCACAGTCAATCAAAAACAATTGCTCGTTAAAGTTCAGCACTTGGCTAGTCGGATGACGATCAAACATCGGTGTCGCAGAACTATTTCCTAATATCAGAACTTCAAATTTCATATGTAATTTAATTGCTTTTTCAATGAAGACATGGAATCACCTGGTTACTTCATATTAATCCTCAATTGTTCCCCGATATTCAGATTCCAGTTCATGTGCAAAAATCAAATCTTCCGCTACCTTTAAAGACGGCGCTATTTTCAGGGTTTTATCCAGATGCGATACACGGACCATATCCATCAATGTGGGGCAAAGATGGACTAAAATAAATATCCCCCCAACGGATTGGCATAAACGGTGTGCCAATATCCCCAAACGAATACCGACTTCATCGGTTTTCTGCACATGGGCCATATCCAATACAATATTCCGCTGTCCAATGGTATTGCGCAACAAAAACTCGCCTTTCAATTTTGCCGCATTATCAGCATCTATCACTTCGACATGAGGCTCTATGACAATATAGCGATCGTGTTTATCAATAGTATACTTCATACGTCTATCTCCTTTGTTTGAGCATACAATGTACTAATAATTTAGCGATTTAAGCGCGTTAGCCACATTTCTTTCAACACGTTCAAGCACATTCTCCTGGTCTGGATATACAAATTTTTCACCGACAATATGCTCATATAGCTCAATATAGCGTTCAGAAATTGACGCTATGATAGCATCTGTCATTTCTGGGACAACTTGACCATCTTTACCTTGAAATCCATTCTCGATCAACCATTTACGCACAAATTCCTTAGACAGTTGTTTTTGCGCCTCACCTTTTTGCTGCCGCTCCTGATAGCCTTCTGCATAAAAGTAGCGTGAGGAGTCTGGTGTATGGATTTCATCGATCAAAACGATCTTACCGTCTTTTTTCCCGAACTCGTATTTTGTATCGACCAAAATTAAGCCGCGCTGAGCAGCCATTTCAGTCCCCCGTTGAAAGAGTGCCTTGGTATATTGTTCTAACTGTATGTAATCTTCCTCACTTACGATTCCTTTTTTCAGGATATCTGTACGCGAAATATCCTCATCATGGCCTACAGCAGCCTTGGTCGTCGGTGTAATAATCGGTTCAGGCAATTTGTCATTCTCCTTCAATCCTTCTGGAAGTGACTCACCACAAACTTCACGTTTACCAGCTGCATATTCACGCCAAGCATGCCCTGATAAATAACCCCGGATCACCATTTCTACTTTAAACGGTTCACATAGCTGACCTATCGTCACACTCGGATCCGGTACGGATACCACCCAATTGGGAATAATATCAGCTGTTGCTTTTAAAAATTTAGCAGCAATCTGATTTAACACCTGTCCTTTATAGGGAATGGGACGAGGAAGTACCACATCAAATGCTGATATACGATCTGAAGCCACCATAGCCAGGTAGGTATTTGCGATCGTGTACACATCCCGTACTTTTCCTCGGTAAAAAGCCGTCTGATTTTCGAAATGGAAATTTGTTTCTTTTATAGCGTTCATGTTCAAAGTAAATTCAACTATTAATTTTATGTATACTATGGCTAAATATCGCCATAGGCTTCTAATATACGGCGCACCAATTTATGGCGGACAACGTCTCCCCCACTCAGGTGGATGATATCTATTCCGTCGATATTTTCCAATAGACGAATAGCCGTCGACAGACCGGATTGATTTTTCTTGGGCAAATCCACTTGTGTCATATCACCGGTAACGATAAATTTTGCTGTTGGCCCCATACGGGTCAAAAACATTTTTAACTGCATATCCGTTGCGTTCTGCGCTTCATCCAGAATCACAAAACAATTGTCAAGCGTGCGGCCACGCATAAAAGCCAATGGAGCCACTTCAATCGTACGATTTTCCAGGTATCCTTTCAGCTTCTCCGCCGGAATCATGTCGTCAAGAGCATCGTACAAGGGTCTTAAGTAAGGATCGACCTTTTCCTTAAGATCGCCCGGCAGAAACCCGAGGTTCTCTCCTGCTTCCACAGCAGGCCTTGTCAAAATGATCCGTTTGATCTCTTTATTCCGAAGGGCCCGTACTGCCAAAGCCACAGCGGTATAGGTCTTCCCCGTTCCGGCCGGACCGATGGCAAATAGAATGTCATTCTTCGAAATACTGTCAACCATCTTACGCTGATTGGGTGTACGTGCCCGTACAATTATACCGTTGGGCCCATAAACGATGGGTTCAGCACCAAAAGCAGCATGTTTGGCAGCAAGCTCTTTTTCCTGCTTGGCAGCAGATCCTACACTTGCCCCTAAAAGATTTTCAAAATCCAACAAGGAGATGTTGTTAAATTTCTCCAGATGCTCCATGACATCCTTAAACGATTGCTCAAACAGCTCCAATTCCTTCGCATCTCCCAGCACTTTCATTTCACTTCCTCGAGCAACAATCCTCAGTTTTGGGAACTGCTTCTTCAAATAATCGAAGTGCTCATTGTCTGCTCCCCATAGCATGGGTAAATTCAGACCATCTAATGCAATTAGTAATTCGTTCAAATTTTATCCTATTTAGAATTAATTAGATTGTCGCCATTACACAATTTCTCTTCTGTATAATACTATTCAAAATTAACGTATTCTATTGAAAAAACAGCTCATCGGAGCGAGATTTTTGCAAAAAGAAAAGTGGAATATACTTTTATGTTTCAGCCTCCCATCAGCATTTCTCAAACCAGGTATGGAAAGACCCTAAAAATTTCTTTCTCACCGAAATCTTCTCTATGTTTGTGTATATCAACCAATAAAAGATATATTCAAAATAAGTTCTTCAATTAGCTTTACAAATCAGCTGATAAATAGTAATTTTGTCCTCTATTTGGATAGATTTTCGGCAATACAATAAAAAGCTAGAGGACTTCTATTTCTATTCATTCAAATAAGGGAATTCGACAGCAATTCAATCTTTTTTAGATTATAATGGCAGTAATTACGTTAACAACAGATTTAGGACATAAAGATTTTTATCAAGCCGCGCTAAAAGGAAGTCTTTTTTCGCAGTTGTCTGATGTTAATATTGTCGATATCACACACGAGATCCCAGCGTTCAATATCCCACGCGCTGCTTTTGTCCTGGGCAATGCCTATCATTATTTTCCAAAGGGAACGGTACATATCATCGGTATCAACACCCTATTCCACGAGGATTCCAAATATATTGGCATGAAATACAATGGCCATTATTTCGTAGGGGCAGACAATGGTATTTTCAGTCTGTTGTTGAACGGCAACGAACCACAGGAATTGTATGAACTGAATCTGATGCAGGATTTGAGGTATCTCCATTTCCCATTGGCAGATATCCTTTCCAAATCGGCCTGTCATATTGCAAAAGGTGGCAAGCTCAAAGAGATCGGCACCCCGATGCAGCACCTCATCGAAAAAGTTACTTTACAACCTATCTTTGATAAGGATATGATCCGCGGCAATATCATCTATGTGGATGCTTTTGGCAATGCCATTACCAATATCTCCAAAGATCTGTTCAATAAGGTACAGAAAGGCCGAAATTTCGTTCTGTATTTTAAACGCAATGAAACCATCACCAATCTTTCCTGGCATTACAATGAGGTGGGTGAAGGTGAAAAGTTATGCTTATTTGGGATCAGCAATTATCTTGAAATTGCGATCAATAAAGGGAACGCGAGCCAGCTTTTAGGCCTCCATGATGACGACTCCAATGTCATTCGTATAGAATTTAAAGATTAATTTTATAACTTTCATTAATATTATAATCATTTGGCAATGACAATGGAACTGTCAGGAGCTTGGGTATTTCTATTTTCTAGGCAATTTAGAAATCCATTAACGGCTCAATAGTTTCCGAAAAACTAATAGTATAGATCGTTCAACTTTTATGAAATCTTCAAAATTCTTTTTTTTGTTCACGTTACTTTGTTGTACTCTTGGGCACGTCAATGCCCAGGACAATGCTGATTCCACCTCGTTTGAAGTACAACGCAAACTCGTAAATGACTTGCTCAATGCCCGACAACAGAAATTTGGGGCTTTCGACACAAGCCTTACACAAAAATCAGGGCTATTTGGCTTGTTCAAATCAAAGGGCGATATGCAGAAAAGCATGGATATCCTGAAAGATATCGTCATCACGGATAATAACATTTTTCTTGAAACACAGAAGCTACTAAAAATCAAGGACTTTGAAAAAGATAAATTTCAACAGTTGGCCACAGAGTATGACAAGCAGGTTTCTGCCTATATCGGCACGATTAGCAAATTGCAAAAAGAAAATGAAAAATTACGGACTGAAACGGATAAAACTGGAGGAAGTGCCGTATTTAGCAGCATCTGGTTTTATTTAGCCCTGCTAGTCATCATTATACTCTCGGTTTTACTTTATCGTAGTAAAAAACCAACGTTTACTTCCTCAGACAGAAGCTTGCAGTAAACAGAACATCAGCTGTGATGCTTGAATAAAAAAGACAAAATCTCATATTAAGGAAGAAAGATGGAACAATTCCTAAAAAATTGACCAAAGTATGATAGCAAAATATTTTTAATCTCTTTACATTTGTCCTCGCAACAAAATTTGAAGTAGCGGATATGGCAAGAGGTTTCAATAGCGGCAATAAACAAGAAGAAGATCTACCAAAACCAAAATTAAATAAGGAACTCTTATTAAAGGCATCGAAAATACTGACCTATTTAAGGCCTTATCGGTTTAAATTTGGCCTTGGCATGTTTTTCTTGGTATTATCCAGTTTGGCCATGCTGGCATTCCCAGCTTTACTCGGCGCCATGATTGATGCCGCCCAGGGCAAACAAAAATTCACATGGCTGCCTCCAGAAGTGTATTATATAGGTGGAATTGCCTTCATCATTCTATCTTTTCTATCCATCGTTTCTTTTTTTCGGATACGAATCTTTGTTGAGATTGCAGAACGCGCGTTAGCGATGATCCGAAAAGACAGCTATCTGAAACTGATCTCCTTACCGATTGAGTTTTTTGCAAACCGTCGTGTCGGAGAACTCAACAGCAGGTTATCCGCAGACCTATCACAGATTCAAGATACACTGACCACCACCTTAGCCGAAATTCTGAGACAGCTGATCAGTCTCTGCTTCGGAGTGTTTTTACTGGTCTGGGTATCGCCAAAACTGGCTCTTATGAACCTTTGTATCCTACCCATTATCGTTGTGGCTGCCATTATCTTTGGAAAATTCATCCGCGAGCTCTCCAGGCAAGCACAAGATAAGATGGCCGAGTCCAATAGTATTGTTCAGGAAACCCTGCTTGGCATCAGCAATGTGAAGGCATTTGTCAATGAATATTTTGAATTTAACCGCTATAGCAACCAGATGGACTCCGTTGTAAAACTGGCGGTCAAAGGAGCGACCTTTCGCGGGGCATTTGCATCGTTTATCATTTTCTGTATTTTCGGTGCAGTCATCGCGGTGATCTGGTATGGCGCTGCTTTGGTGTCTATCCATGAAATGTCTGTGGGCGACCTGACGACTTATATCTTATATTCTATGTTTGTTGCCGGATCAATGGGCAGCTTTCCTGAATTATATGCAAATATTCAGCGCTCCTTAGGCGCGAGTGAAAGGATCCTGGAAATTCTGGGTGAACCACAGGAGAAAATTAAAGTTGAACCTTCCTGTAAGGAAATCGGCAAAGCTATGAGCGGAAACCTTCGTTTCAACCATGTTGCCTTTGCTTATCCAAGCCGCCCGGATATTGAAATCCTTAAGGACATCAATTTTACAGCCAATGCAGGAGACAAAGTCGCCATCGTAGGCCCCAGTGGCACCGGTAAATCGACTATTGCAGCATTAATACTACAATTTTATACGAGCAACAGTGGTGAAATACTTTACGACGGCAAACCGGCCACGGATTTTGACCTCTGTGATATACGGAACCAGGTTGCCATTGTCCCCCAAGATGTGCTGCTATTTGGTGGAACGATCCGCGAAAATATTGCTTATGGCAAACTTGACGCGACAGAAGCCGAAATCACTGCCGCCGCTGAACGTGCCAATGCTCACCAATTTATATTGAATTTTCCAGAAGGATACGATACCATCGTCGGTGAACGCGGTGTCAAACTTTCCGGCGGGCAACGCCAGCGTATTGCCATTGCCCGTGCCCTGCTCAAAGATCCGGCGATCCTTATCCTAGATGAAGCAACCTCCTCATTAGATTCTGAATCGGAAAGACAGGTGCAGGAAGCACTTGAAGAACTGATGCGTGGGCGTACCTCCATCATCATCGCCCATAGGCTATCCACCATTGTGGATGCAGACAAAATCATTGTGATTGAAAATGGTATTGTCTCTGAATCTGGGACACATGTTGAACTCCTTCAGTCCGCGGGCGGTCTCTATCATCACCTCTATACCCTGCAATCCAAACAGCAAAAAATAGATATGTAAAATTTTGTTAATTATTGATTCTTTTTAAACAAATTCTTTCAGTGATTGTTCATTTGGTATCATACTTGATTATTATTTGACATACACAATAAAATAGAAGAATTATGAAAAATAGCAAAAATGGATTAGTGGCATTTGCTTTGGTAGGATTGGCTGCGGGAGCTGCTGCATGGTATCTTTTAGGAACTGATGACGGAAAAAAACAATTGGATCGTGCAAATGATGGCATTAAAAGCTTAACTAAATCATTGAAGGATCTTTCTAAGAAAGAAGCTAAAAAAGCACAAAAACTGGCAAATAGAGCATCTGTGGAATTAGATAACCTCAAGTCAAAAGCACAGTCGGCATTCAGCAAGGCTTCAAGTGATGCTGATGCATTGAAAAATAAAGCCAAAGAAGCTGGTAGGGAGGCATTGGATCACGCAAACAACGCCGCTCAAAACTTGGCAAGTAAAATTGACAATACGACTGATGCCGCAAAATCAAAAATTTCTAATACATAAGTAAAAAAACATTTTTTTTAAGAATAGATCCTTTGGCCACCTCCCGTGGTCAAAATTCATTTGTATCTTTGCGGTATATGACTTTACTGCAGCAGGTAAAAACCTTAATTCTTAAAGATATCATTCTGGAATGGCGATCAAAATATGCCATCAACGGAATTCTGCTATACGTCGTATCTACTGTATTTGTGTGTTATCAAGCATTCAAATCAGTAGATACTACTGTTTGGAACGCCTTGTTTTGGATCATTATGCTATTTGCATCCATTAATGCCATCAACAAAAGCTTTGTTCAGGAAAATCCCAACAGACAACTTTATTATTACTCCCTAGTTGACCCAAGGGCCATTATCCTCGCCAAGGTCATTTACAATATGTTGCTCATGGTCATCCTAGCGACCATTGCCTACTTCGTCTATTCTATCATATTTAAGAATCCACTCGGAGATCCGGTCTTATATTTTATCGCTGTCATCCTAGGAAGTATAAGTTTTGCCAGTGTATTTACCATGATCTCGGGCATAAGTTCCAAGGCCGGGAATAACAGTACTTTGATGGCCATCCTCAGTTTCCCCGCCATTATTCCTTTGCTGATTGTACTGATCAAGCTTTCACGCAATGCGATGGAAGGACTTGATAGGGCTTCAAGTGCAAAAGAAATAATGGTATTACTTGCAATTAATGTAATCACGATCACTATTTCTTTATTGTTATTTCCGTACCTTTGGCGAGATTAGATGTTAGCATTGAAAACACATTAAATTCAATTTACCCATGAGAAAAAAATGGTGGAAAATATTAGCCGTAGTCATTATTTGTGCGGTCATTATCAACGGGCTATTGGGTCCCGTTCCGCGCCTATTCATCCTCCACGAAAGCATACGGAATGTCTATTTTCATGTCCCGATGTGGTCCGCCATGATCGTGATGTACCTCATTTCTGTTATTTATAGCATCAAATACCTCAACACCGGAAAACAAGAATACGATCTCATGGCCATAGAAGCGGTCAATACCGGGATCACATTTTGCTTTCTGGGACTCGCCACAGGCATGCTTTGGGCAAATATAACGTGGGGCGAGCCCTGGCCAAATGACCCGAAACTAAATGGTTCGGCCATAGCTACCTTAATGTATCTTGCTTATCTTGTCTTGCGAAATGCACTTGAAGAGGAACAAAAAAGAGCCAAAATATCTGCTGTCTATAACATTTTTGCATTCCCCATCATTATTGTATTGCTCTATATTCTCCCCAAAATGACAGATTCGCTACATCCTGGGAGTGGTGGCAATGCAACGTTCGGACAATTACAGATGAGCAATGAGCTCCGTCCAACATTCTATGCAGCAATGATAGGCTGGCCAATGATCGCCTTCTGGATCTGTTCACTCCGCTATAGAATACGCTTGTTGGAAAAAAAAGAACACGAGTTCAATTCGTAAGGACAAAACAAAATACAAACGCCTACATCAGGTAGCTATTTGTAATCAACAATACAGTCCTCGTTAAGGATTTTATAAATAAAAAAAACATACTACGTGCAGCACAGCACCTTGATAGGCTGAAACTATGCACGCTTAATTAATATAGAGATGAAAAAAATAACATTGTCCATTGTATTATTCGTTCTATCGACTTTAAGTACATTTGCACAGGATGACGTAGAAATGGCCACGGGACTACGTAGTGAGGGTAAAATCTATGTGGTCGTACTGGTTATGCTGGTCATCTTTCTTGGCCTGGCCTTCTTCCTCTTCTTGCTTGACCGTCGTATCAGCAAACTGGAAAAAAAGAATAAGTAGCAACCTATTCATCACTCCCCATGATTATAAGTCAATTTAGAAACTATACACCAATAAATATTCTATTTCTATCTTTGGTAGGGTTTGTCTTATGCTTAGGCATATTTCTCCATCTACCTGATAAACTTGATTCTGTAATCTTTGAGCCTGCACTTGGCAACCTTTTGGGAGAAAACAACTTAATCAACCTCTCGCCCGCAACGAATGTTTTTATCACCCTAATATTAACTATCTTTCAGGCGACAATCCTCAATCGTATAACCAGCCACTTCAATCTATTGGGGAAACCCAGCTTTCTGGTCGCATTGATGTATATGACTTTGGCCAGTCTATTTCTACCCTTCTTGATTCTTTCTCCAACACTCATCTGTAATTTTATTTCCATATGGATGTTGAGCAAATTGCTATCGCTCTATCGTCAGACTGACGTCAAAGCAGAAATGTTCGATCTTGGCATGATCGTTGGCATCGGAAGCTTAATTTACTTCCCGTTTTTAAGCATGTTTTTTTTACTATGGATCAGTTTGCTCATCTTTAGACCCTTCAGTTGGCGCGAGTGGATTACACCATTGTTAGGGCTTGCCACGGTATACTTTATCTTGGCTGTGATTTACCTATGGGTTGGAAAAATGGATCTGTTTTACACGATCTGGTTACCTTTTACCTATAAGTTCCCAACGGCGATCCGTATTCAGTTGTTCGATTACTTGGTATTGATCCCCGTGTTATTCACACTGGTACTTTTTTTATTGATCCTCAAAGACAATTTTTTTAAAAGCATTGTCCATATCCGGAAGTCATTTCAGTTATTGTTCTTCATGCTATGTTTAGCCGTAGCGTCTTTCTATTGGAACAAGAAATTAACAGAAGCACATTTCCTACTCTGCGCCCCCCCGATTGCTATATATATGGCTTACTATTTTACCTATGTCAAAAAGAAATGGTTTTTTGAAATTGTGTACGCCATTATAGCACTGACGATAATCTACTTTCAGTTTTTCTAAACACCTGTACAACAAGTGTTTAACCTTTTTTAACAAAATCGGTTTAACAAGCTCGCAAAAATTGAATAGTTTTGTATGCGCATAAAAGCACAGAATATTTAATCACTAGGGTTAAAACTCATAGATTTCACTAAAAACATTAGTCCTCAATTTTATAGATTGACCATGCAGAAACGCTTTATAAGCTCTCTAAAAAATAAATCACTCCAACTGTTGTTTGCAGGTGGAATTTTAGCTAGTTCGACGACCGCATTTGCTCAGAAAACGACATCCGCTTCACCTTATTCCCAACTAGGGATAGGTCAGATCCGTGAGGATTTATTACCGCAATATAGAGCTATGGGCGGCATCAATACCGGTGTCCGTAGGATCAATAATGTCTACAACACCAATCCAAGCAACCCTGCATCTTATTCGGCGGCAAATTTCACAACGTTTGACGCAGGATTATATGGCAATTTCACACAACTAAATTCTACGAACAAGTCAGACAATACGGCAGATTTTGCCTTTAGTCATATCACGATGACTTTTCCTATGAAAAGGTTTGGTGGTATCAGCATGGGTATATTGCCCTTTTCAGATGTAGGTTATCGTACGGCTTCTCAGGAAACGCTAAATGGTGAGATCCACAACAAGATCTTTACCGGAGAAGGAGGTCTGACGAAGGCTTATGCCGGTTGGGGTGTCCGTATTATTAAAGGACTGAGTATAGGAGCCAACATGTCCTATCTCTTTGGTACGCTCAATGATTATAGCCGTGTTGAATTCTCTCCTAATTCGGGTGCATTGAATACACAACGTCAGGATAAACGTGAAATTCAAGGGATTATCTTTGATTATGGTTTGCAGTACGAACAACCGCTGGGCAAGGAGTACGCATTAACCTTTGGTTACTCCGGTTCGTTAAACAATGATATCAAAGACAGATCCACTTCATTCATTACCCGGGTCACACCATCCTCAGATCCCGACAATCAAAATATTCCCTTAGACACCACTTATGTCTCTAGTCGAATCAGCAGGCACCTGACGCTCCCATTAAAGCATAATGTGGGGGTTACATTGGCCCGTAACGGGCGTTGGCTGGTCGGAGCGGACTTCAAATATGCCGATTGGTCCAGATTCCAGGTACGGGAAGGTGAAAATCGCTTGCGCAAGAATTATGGTGTAGCCATTGGTGGTCAATTAAAACCCGATGCTTCCTCCCTCAAATATTTGAATCAGGTGGATTACCGGCTAGGTTTTAGATACAATAAAACGCAGTATTTCCTCAGCGATCAAAATATCAATGACATGGCTATAACGATCGGTGTTGGTTTACCTTTCGCAAGAAACCAATATTCTGGGGCCTTTTCTAAAGTCAACTTCTCCGCCGAATTTGGCCAGATGGGTAAAATCAATAACAGCTTGATCCGTGAACGTTACATCAATTTCAATATTGGGTTTACATTGAATGACCGTTGGTTTAGAAAACCTCCACTTGATTAAAAGTATGGTACGCAAAGTATTTGCACTTCCGATAATACAACATACGCCCCTAGTAATGATATTTTTACTGGGGGCGCTCTCATTGGCCTCATGTGAACCTGACTTAAAGGAGGTCGACCGGATTGCTAACCTGAAAAAAGAGGAAGCAGTGGATATATCTCGCCATGTAGATATTATCTATAGCGATTCCACACGTGTAAAAGCCAATCTAACCGCGCCGGAAATGCGTATCAAGCATGACAGTACAGAAATATATGAGTTTCCTAAGAGTATAAAAATCATATTTTACGACGACAACCTAAAAGAAACACAGCGCATCACCTCTGACCACGCTATCCGTAGAGAGAAAGAAAAAACGACCACTTTTACCAAGAATGTCGTAGTCACAATGGCTGATGGCTCTGTCATCAAAACAGAGGAAATTATCTATGATGAGGGCAAAGCAGACAGCAATGACAATGTCACCTTTTATAACCATGTGCCAATTACCGCATTTTTTAAAGACAATCGCGGTAATCTGCAAGGCTCTTCCTTCACCTCGGACAAGGACTTTAAAAACATCAATATCAGCAATGCAACGGGATATACCGTCATTACCAACAATAGTTTATTTCCTTCAATCGGCAAATAAAGCTTTTGCTACCGGATATTGATGGATTTCACACAATCTTCTGGGATGGTGAGGTGATGCCGTTAAAAAAATATCCTGATACAAATAGTTTTCAAATTTGTTTTATTACATTCAGGAAATATTCCGTTTTTTTTTATAAAAATTGTATCTTGCACCGCATTTTGCTATGCTATGCATAAATTAACGAAATACAAGTATTTACACAATATAAACACAATAAGCAGACTATGGGATTAATGGGCTTTTTGCGTAACAAAGCTGGCGTCATCTTGACCGCGGCTATGGCTATCGCAATTTTAGCATTTTTACTAGGCGATGTCGTTCGTGGAGGAGCTCCTTTTTGGGCCAGACATCAAAATCGTGTAGGGGAAGTCAACGGAACTGAAATTGAATATCCTGAGTTCAATCAACAGGTTGAACAAACAGAAGAAATGTTCAAACAACAAATGGGCGGTGCTGTCACCCCCCAAATGAGAACATATGCCGTTCAACAGGTATGGAATCAATTTTTATCGAGAGAAATCTTGAAAAAAGAAATCGAAAAAATTGGTTTGACTGTAGGAAAAGATGAATTAAATGATTTAGTAAAAGGACCAAATCCTTCGCCTCAGATCGTTCAAGCTTTTACCAACCCACAGACTGGTCAGTTTGACCATGGTCAATTAATGACTTTTCTGAGCCAGGTAAACACGGCTGGAAACCAGGCCGTAGCTGACCAATGGGAAGCCTTACTTGAAGGTGTTAGAGATGAGCGCCTGAGCAGTAAATATGGTGAATTGCTTTCTAACAGCGTTTATGTAACATCATTGGAAGCAAATGAAGAATACCAAGAGCGTAATAAGCTGGCAAACTTCAAATACATTCTTTTAGACTATGCATCTGTCAAAGATGCCGAAGCTAAAGTGACTGATGCGGATTACCAAAAATACTATGATGAGCATAAAAACATGTTCAAATCACAGGAAGAAACTCGTGCAATCCAATACGTTATCGTAGATGCCAAACCTCTTGCCAAAGACTCTCTTCAAGTAAAAGAGTCCATCGACAAATTAAAACAAGACCTTATCGTAGCAAAAGATGATTCTTTGTTTGCATCGATCAACTCTGACAACAAATATCCATTCAGCTATGTGAAAAAAGGTCAATTGAGCCCATCCTTGGATTCAGTTGTATTTAACGTAGCTGCAGGGACCACAGTTGGCCCATTCTTAAGCAATGGTGCTTACGAAATTGCAAAAGTTGTCTCTACTGTGGTAGGTCCAGATTCAGTGAAAGCTTCGCATATCTTATTGGATCCAACCACAGAAGGTGGTGTAGACAAAGCATTGGCAAAAGCAGATTCTATCAAAGGTCTTATTCAGAAAGGTGACAACTTTGCAGCATTGGCCATTCAGTTCAGCAATGACCCTGGAAGCAAAGCAAATGGTGGTGAGCTCGGAACTTTCACAAGAGGCCGCATGGTTCCAGAATTTGAAAAAGCAGTCTTTGAAGGTAAAACCGGTGATATTAAAGTTGTAAAATCTCAATTTGGTGTTCACATTATCAAAATCGAACAACAAATAGGTACAGCAAAATATGCAAAAGTTGCGATCATCGACAAGGTTATCAACAGTGGTAAAGAAACATTAAATAATGCCCACAGCAAAGCCACAGCTTTCTTGTCTACAGCTACGACCCAAAACTTTGCTCAAGAAGCGAAGAAACTGGGCCTAGAAGCTAAAACGGCTTCACGTGTTACCGCAATGGATAATGTCCTTGACGGAAATGAAGCACCACGTGATTTGATAAAATGGGCTTTTGAAGCTAAGAAAGGTGATGTATCCGATAAGGTTTTTGAAACTGAAACATCCTATATCCTGGCCAGCTTGGTTAACATCCAACCCAAAGGAACGCTTCCTTTAGATGCTGTCAAGAAAGATATCGAACCAGCGGTTAAAAATATGGTTAAAGCAAAAGTCCTAAAGGATAAATTTGACAAAGCTTTAGCTGGCGCTTCTTCGATTGACCAAGTCGCTCAGAAAGTAGGTAAATCCGCCATCCATGTGGACAATGTTGTATTTGCCAATCCTGTTATTCCTGGCGTAGCCTTAGAGAATGCAGTTGTGGGCACTGTCTTTGGCCTTCAGCCAAACAAACCTTCCAAAGCGATCGAAGGAAATACAGGTGTGTACGTGGTACAAGTAAACGGTTTCACGAATCCTTCGGCAATCTCGGATATCAATGGACAAAAGAAGCAAATGCTTACGGCTAAAGCCCAACGTGCTTGGGGATCTATTTTCCGTGCTTTACAAGACAAAGCTGAAATCATTGACAATAGGGTGAAATTCTTTTAGAAGATTTTTAAGTAAATTTGTAACCGGACGAATTATCGTCCGGTTTTTTTTTGATATGCATATGGAAATTCAAACAAATATTGTCAATAAAGTCGCGCAAAGCGGATTAGTAACTGTAGACTTAGCTGATTATCATCCCAATACTGACAATGTATTATATGATATCAAGGATAATTTGTTCCATGGTCTGATCCTTAAGGAAAAGGATTTTCGTGAATTTATCAAAGCACATGACTGGTCCCAATATTCGGGTAAACATGTTGCGATTACCTGTACCGCGGATGCTATAATTCCTACTTGGGCCTATATGTTATTGGCAAATAAGTTGGAGCCATATGCTACGCGTATCATCTTTGGAGATTTGGATGAGCTGCTACGGATACAATATGCCGCAGCGATTGAGCAGATTGATATGCTGCAGTTCCAAGATCAACGGGTGGTTGTTAAGGGCTGTGGAGATATTCTTATTCCAGAATCCGTATTTGTTCAGTTTACCGTGAAGCTCAGCAAAGTAGCAAAAAGTATTATGTATGGCGAACCTTGTTCAACTGTTCCCGTTTTTAAGAGAACCAATAAGGAGCAGAAATCATCCGACAAGTCCATATAAGCAAAAATACAGGATAACTTCATCGTTCTGAAAAGGTAATTTATTTGGATGAAAATAGCTTTTCTTTTCGAACAAATTTCGTAAACTTACGTACATGAAACTTATATCGACTTTGCTTCTTTACTTATCGGTTTTAGTAAGTACTGTTTTTGCCCAGGATCTGCCCCATTTAAAGGAATCCGCTTTTAAAGCTGGAGAAAAATTAAAATATAGACTCCGCTATGGCATTATTTCGGCTGCCACCGGAACGCTGACTGTTGCCGACACAAAAGATGGCCAGGGAAACCCGGCATTCCATTTATATGCTGCAGGCAGAACTGCTGGTGCTTTCGCGATATATACCGTGAGGAATGAATATAATTCCTACATAAACAGTAAAACATTCCTACCCTATTATTATACCGAAAATATCCGTGAAGGAGGTTATAGGCGGAATGATAAAGTTCGTTTTAACCAACAGACCCATACTGTTGTCGGTAATAAGGGGACATTTACATCCAAGGTTGACCAGACATTCGACTTATTATCATCGTACTACTTCGCTCGTAACCTGGATCTTTCCACTGTTAAACCGGGTGAATCTTTTAAGTTGACCTATTTCCTGAATGATGAAATTGCAACCCTGGGTATTCAATACATAGGAATAGAAAAAATAAAAACAGAATTGGGCACATTAGAGTGCCTTAAATTTAGTCCTGAGATAAAACCTGGACGTATCTTTAAAAAAAATAGTAAGCTTTACCTGTGGGTGACCAATGATGGTAACCGGATCCCAGTTAAAGCCAATGTGGATATATTGATCGGTTCTGTCACCTTGGAACTCTTGGAAGCAAACGGATTAAAGTATAAACTTGGACAAAAAGCGAGCTACTCAAAATAATTAGAATGATTGAAGTAGGAAATGTGTTGGTACATGAAGATCTGATCAATAATGACTTTGTGTGCAATTTATCAAAATGTAAGGGAATCTGTTGTATTGAAGGTGATTCCGGCGCACCATTACTGGAAAGCGAAAAGGCAATTTTAGAGGAGATTTATCCAAAAGTAAAGCCCTATATGACTGAAAAAGGTATTGAGGCCATTGAAGAACAGGGTAAATATGTGGTTGATGTGGATGGTGATCTAACAACAACCTGTGTTGACGGGAACAAAGAATGTGCTTATGTAACCTGGGAAAACGGTATTACCAAATGTGCCATTGAAAAAGCTTATGAGTTAGGTGAGGTACATTGGCGCAAACCCGTTTCCTGTCACCTCTACCCTATTCGTACCACACACTATCCAGAGTTTGATGTGCTGCATTACGACCGCTGGCATATCTGTAAAGATGCATGTAGTTTTGGGAAGGAATTACAGGTACCTGTCTATAAATTTTTAAAAGATCCGCTGATTCGGACTTATGGTGAAGAGTGGTACAAAAATCTTGAGAAAGCAGTCGACGAGTTGTAACAAAATCATTATCTTTAAGCTTTAACTATTTTGGTATTTCACCCCAATTCATGTCAAAATTAAGAGAGATCCAACGTCCTATAATCCAAGAACTTGAAGCTTTTGAAAAGAAATTCAAAGCTTCGATGAAAAGCTCCGTTCCCTTATTGGATCGTATTACACAATATCTAATCAAGCGCAAAGGCAAACAAATGCGGCCGATGTTTGTATTCTTCTCTGCAGGGATCTGTAACGGAATCAATGAATCGACCTACAGAGGTGCTGCATTGGTAGAATTGCTGCATACAGCCTCTCTGGTGCATGACGACGTAGTGGACAACTCCTATGAGCGTAGAGGTTTTTTCTCAATAAATGCGCTTTGGAAAAACAAAATAGCGGTTTTGGTGGGTGATTTTCTATTGTCAAGAGGGCTTTTGCTATCTGTCAAACATGAGGATTATCATTTATTAAAAATCGTGTCCGAAGCTGTAGACCAAATGAGCGAAGGTGAATTGCTGCAGATTGAAAAAGCCCGCAAGCTGGACATCGAAGAGTCCATATATTTTGAGGTGATCAGGAAGAAAACTGCTTCCTTAATTGCTTCTTGTTGTGCTTGCGGATCGGCATCATCCAATGCAGACCAGGACACTGTAACCAAGCTCCACCAGTTTGGCGAAAAAATAGGGATCGCGTTCCAGATAAAAGATGATCTATTCGACTTTGGTATCGATGATATTGGCAAACCCCTGGGAAATGACATCAAAGAAAAGAAAATGACTTTACCTTTGATTTATGCATTGAATCAAGTAGGGAGCAGTGAAAAAAGAAAGATGATAAACCTGGTCAGAAATCATAATGAAGACCCTAAAAAAGTTGCTGAGGTCATTGACTTTGTACGCAACAGTGGCGGCCTGGAATATGCAACAGCGCGAATGCTGGAATACCAGCAAGACGCATTTCGTATCTTGGACGATTTTCCCGACAGCGAATATAAAGAAGGTTTACAGCAACTTGTAAAGTACACAACAGAACGAAAAAAATAAAATGAGTCACGAATTAATGTTTTTTGGAGGTTTCCTCATCTTCATTGCACTGATGCTAGCAATCGACCTTGGATTATTTTCCAAAGGTGACAAACCTGTAAGCTTAAAAATGGCCAGTATCATGAGTGCCATTTGGGTGCTGTTCTCCCTGGGATTCTATTGGCTCCTCCGTCATTATGGATTTGAATTACACAATATCCACGACCTGGACCACCTGCAGGAGATCATTAGTAAACACCATCACGATATCAAGATCATCCCGGGGGATCTGGCTGCCAGCCTGGATGTCTATAATAAAAACCTTGGCCTGGAATATCTGACCGGATACGTGGTTGAATACGCACTTTCTGTAGACAATATTTTCGTCATGGTATTGCTTTTTACCTCCTTTGGGATTCCGGAACGCTATTACCATAAAGTATTGGTGTGGGGAATTCTGGGAGCCATCATCATGCGTTTTCTTTTTATATTCCTTGGTGCGACCCTGATTGCTAAATTTGGTTGGATTCTATACGTTTTTGGAGCCTTCCTGGTATTTACAGGGATAAAAATGTTCATCAATCGGAATCAAGAGGAAGAAGTCGATCCTCAGAACCATCCGGTTGTCAAATTTGCTTCGAAATATTTCAAAGTGACACCTAAGTTAGATGCAGGACATTTCTTTCACCTAGAAAATGGCGTCAAATATATGACCCCTCTATTTCTCGTATTGCTGGTCATTGAATTCACGGACCTTATCTTTGCGGTGGATTCCATTCCCGCGATTTTCTCAGTGACCAAGGATCCTTATATTGTGTTTTTCTCCAATATTTTTGCTATCCTCGGATTACGGTCCATGTTCTTCCTCTTGGTCAATATTATTCATAAATTCCAATATCTAAAAGTAGGTTTAGCCTTTCTATTGGTTTTTATCGGTTTAAAGATGTTGTTGCATCATTGGTTGGCAGAAGCTGGTTTTACGACGACACATTCACTCATCGTCATCGTTAGTATACTGGCTATAAGTATCATCGCTTCCTTGCTCTTTCCTAAGAAAAAAGAAATTATAGAATAAATAGCTGAGCACCAAAAGGTCGTAAAAATTTACGACCTTTTGGTGCTCAGCTTCTTACCACTGCTGAAGGTTCCAAGCCATTCAGAAAACGCACAAAATCCCTGCTATTTTTAAGAACAATTATTTTACAGAGGAAATTGACATACTAAATTTAATTTTTTTAATTTAGCACCACTTTAAATTAACAAAATACTAACAATGAATTGGAATAAATCGATTGTACTAGCGGCTTCTCTTTTTGCAGCCTCATTCCAAGTACAAGCACAGGACAATTTGATCAATTCGCTGAAAGCGAATCAAAATGACAATAGCAAATCTGGATTTACATTTACTGAAGTTATCAACTTAGGTAACACATCAATCAAGGACCAAGGTTCATCAGGTACTTGTTGGTCATACTCGGGAAATTCTTTCCTTGAATCTGAGATGATTCGTATGGGCAAAAAGCCGGTTGAAATCTCTCAAATCTATACTGCCCGCAATACCTATTTAGATAAAGCACGTACCTATGTACGTCTTCATGGCGGTTTGTCTTTGGGTGAAGGTGGTCAATTCCATGATGTCCTGAATTCATTCCGTAAATATGGAACAATGCCACAGTCTGCCTATACAGGTCTGCACTATGGTAGCACACGCAACAATTTCGGTGAAATGACATCCATGTTGGATGCCATGTTAGGCGCAGTTGTAAAAAGCAAAACATTGACCCCAAATTGGGAAAAAGCGTATACTTCAGCAATGGATTCGTACTTAGGTGAAGTTCCTGAAAAATTCGATTACAATGGAAAATCCTATACGCCACGTACTTTTGCTGACCAAGTGATTGGTATCAATCCTGATGATTATGTAGGTATCGCTTCCGTTACTGACCATCCATACTACAGCCAATTTGTATTATTAATCCCTGACAACTGGTCATTTGACCGTTTCTACAATGTTCAGATGAATGACCTAACGGATATCATCGACAATGCTTTAGAAAAGGGTTACACTGTTGCCTGGGCAACTGACGTATCTGAAAAAGGATTTTCATGGAAAAATGGTGTGGCTTATGTTCCCGAAAAACCATTTGAACAAATGACTGATCAAGAAAAAGCAAGTATGTTCGTTGGACCAAAACCAGAGCTCAAAGTTACGGCTGAAGAAAGACAAAAAGCGTTTGACAACTGGCAAACAACAGATGATCATGGCATGCACATCGTTGGTCTTGTAAAGGATCAAAATGGCAAAGAATACTATATCGTTAAAAACTCTTGGGGAACATCCAATGACTATAAAGGTTATCTGTATGCTACCAAAGAATTTGTACGTTATAAAACAACATCGTTAATGTTACATAAAGGTGGTTTGACAAAAGACCTGAAATCGAAGATAAATATCAAGTAAGCGATTTCTCTAACGGTTAAAAACACCTCGGAAATTAATGTTTCCGAGGTGTTTTTGTTTTCAGATTAATTTGATAACTTAAACATAATTATAAATCTAGATGTTCAGTGAGTATGAGAAGCATAATCGCATTATTCCTTACAATTTTTTTGGGGAGTATGGCTCATTCCCAAACCAAGGGAGTGAAATTTGTAGAAGGGCAAAGTTGGCAACAAATTAAGGAAAGGGCGCTGGCAGAAAATAAGTTTATTTTCATGGAACTATTCGCCACCTGGTGTGGTCCCTGTCAGTATATGAGCAATGAGATCTTCCCTCTGGAACAAGTCGGACAACCCATCAATCAAGATTTTATCAGTGTCCGTGTACAGATGGATTCCACAGCGTCTGACAATGCTGAAGTCAAAAAATGGTATGCCGATGCCCGCAGCATCTCCAATGAATATAATATCCAGTCTTTCCCTACCTTTCTGATCTTCAACCCACAGGGCCAGGCTGTACACCGCATTGTGGGTGCGAGTGATGCCCCTGATTTTATCAATTATGTAACCGATGGGTTATATCCGGAAACACAATATTACACGTTATTAAAAAAATTCGAAAAACGCCCACAGGATATCTATACAGCCAAGCAAATGCTGAAAGCAGCAAATATAGCGTATGACGAGAATACAGCCCGCAGAGCCGAAAACACCTTGGCGAATTCATTGGGTACGGATGAATTGTTTAAGAAAGAGAATGTACATATCTTACTGGCAGCAGCAAAATTTACCAATTCCAAAGCTTTCAACCTGATTCGTAACAACAAAGAGAAAATAGACATCCTGTTGGAATCACCGGGCATAGCCAATCGGACATTAGCCAATGTGGTGGTCAATGAGCTATTACAGATCAAGATCGATGCTAGGCAAGAACCTCAGTGGGACAATTATCAGAACCAGCTCGCCCAAAAATATCCGGACATTGATTTCGTTCCCATGTTCAAAAAGATAAAAGCACACTATTATCTCCAAGTCAAAAATTATGTTGCGATGAAAAACACCATCAACGATTATCTATCGTCAGAGGATTTCACACCGCATCAATTAAATACCTTTGCCTGGACCATTTTTAATAACAGCAGTGATCCCGAATGTATAGCTGCCGCGATTAGCTGGAGTAAGAAATCCATTATTGAGGATCCTAGCAGCGCTTTCTTAGATACTTATGCAAATTTGCTGTATAAAAAAGGTGAAAAAGAGAAAGCCATAAAATGGCAGAACAAAGCCATCGAGATGGCCAGTGAAGATGATCGTCCCATTTATCAGGAAACATTGGACAAGATGATGAAAGACGTGCAAACCTGGGAAAATTAACAGGCCCCCTTCCAAAAAGAATGCATAAAAAAGTCCGGACTACCTCACTAGCCGGACTTTTTTATTGATATTAACCAGGTTATTGCGCAAACACGAACATCCCAGTATAACGAAAACTTTTTGTTGCTTCCTATTTTAATGTTTTGATCCCCATATTCCAGAGCGCAAATGCATATTTATCTACTGTACTATTGATCAATACTTCCGTGGATCGACCAGCTCCATGTCCAGCCTTCGTTTCGATACGGATCAGTACAGGATTATCACATGCTTGTTTAGCCTGCAATTCAGAAGCAAATTTATAGGAATGAGCAGGTACAACACGATCGTCATGATCACCGGTAAAAACCATTGTCGCCGGGTAGCACACACCTGTTTTTACATTATGTACCGGTGAATAGCCTTTCAGATAATCAAACATCTCTTTACTATCATTGACAGTGCCGTAATCATATGACCAGCCTGCGCCTGCCGTAAAAGTGTGATAACGTAACATATCTAAAACACCAACCTCCGGAAGGGCCACCTTTGCCACCGTAGGATCGATGGTCATCGTCGCTCCGACCAGCAGTCCTCCATTGGATCCTCCCGACAAAGCTGTATATTCGGGGGAGGTATATCCATTTTCCTGAAGATAATGTGCAGCAGCTATAAAATCATTGAACACATTTAGCTTGTTGAACTGTCTCCCGCCATCATGCCATTTTTGTCCATATTCACCGCCACCACGCAAATTCGGCACCGCATAAATGCCTCCATTAGCCAGCCAGACAGCCACCGAAGTGCTGAAAGAAGGCGTTAAGCTGATATTGAACCCTCCATAGCCATACACAATGGTTGGATTTTTTCCGTTCAATTCAATTCCTTTTTTATAAGTAATGATCATAGGAACCTTGGTACCATCTTTGGAGGTATAGAAAACCTGTTTTGATTCGTATAGGTCCGTATCAAACTTAACTTTAGGTTTGATGTAAAGTGTGGACTGACCAGAGCTGACATCAAATTTATAGCTTGATGCTGGTGTAATATAATTGGAGAAACCAAAATAGATCTCTTTTTCTTTCTTCTTGCCAGAGAATCCACTTGCTGTTCCTATCCCAGGCAATTCAATCGCTCTCATTTTTTTGCCGGTATAGTCATACTGAATCACAAGAGAAACAGCATCCTTCAAATAATTCGCAAACAAATAGCCTCCGCCAGTACTGATCGAAAGCACATGCTCGGTCTCTGGAATTACATCTTTCCAGTTCTCCTTCGCTGGATTCTTCAAGTCAACCTTTACCAGACGGTTGTTGGCAGCGTTATAGTTAGTCTCCATTAAAAAAGAATCTCCAATATTATCGACGACAGAAGTATTGGCATCAAAGTGATCCTGCAGGCAGACAATCTTGCTATTTGGCTGACTCAAATCTTGATAATAAAGTTCATTACCGGTCGTTGTGTTCGCCGCAGAAATAATCAAGTATCTTTGGTCATCAGTTAGTGAAGCACCAACATAGCGCCTTGGTGTTGATGAACCACCAAAAATCAGCTTATCCGTGGATTGTGCTGTTTTAAGTTTATGATAATACAGCTTATGCTGGTCGGTTTTTTCAGAAAGCTCTGACCCTTTTGGTTTATCATAACTTGAGTAGAAAAAACCATCATTACCTTTCCAGGCAATACCTGAGAACTTCACATCGACCAAGGTCTCTCCAACTGGTGTTTTATCCTTTGTGTTCCATACAATGACCTTTCGCCAGTCCGAGCCACCTTCAGAAATCGAATAAGCAACCAGGCTTCCATCTTTGGAAAACGAAACATCTGCCAAAGAAGTCGAGCCATCTTTGGAAAATGTGTTGGGATCCAAGAAAACTTCCTCGGCGCCCTTCTCTCCCTGTTTACGATAGAGAACAGCATGCTGCTGCAATCCATTATTTTTAAAGAAGTAGGTGTACTCCCCCTCTTTAAATGGCGTACCTATTTTTTCATAGTTCCATATATCTGTCAATTGGTCTTTTAATTTTGACCGGAAAGGAATACCATTTAGATAATTAAATGTCACTTTGTTCTCAGCTTGCACCCAGCTTTTTGTTTCCGCTGAACGGTCATCTTCTAACCATCGATAAGGATCAGCTACTTTTTCACCCCAGAATTCATCTACAACAGTCCCTTTATTCGTTGTCGGATATTTTAGCTGTTGTCCATAACCAGTGCTTGCTGTGCCTGCCATACCTATAATCATCAGGATAAGACCTAATTTTTTGTTTATCATAAAAAATTTTATACTTGTTTCACCCAAAAATAACAAATATAATTTCAGATTCAAGACTTTACCCCTTCAGGACATGCGATTATCCAAAATCTAAAACAATATGAAAGCAGCCCAATACACTTGTCACTGCTACAGCTCTTCGAAAGTGAGTGTTATGGCATAAAAAATTCATACGATATGATCCTAGCAGAATCCCTTATGCCTGTTATCATTGACCGCCAGATCAGTTCAAGCCCCCGATGAGAAAACCTGATCCTGAAGCACTGCCTATTTACGCCCCCCCTTGCGGAGCTGCCTAAGTTCCACCGAAATATATTGGAGACTGAATTTTGTATTCGCCGCCATTTTTTTTAGTTTTGGGCACATGTCAACAAGAAAAAAAATCTATTTTGCCTCGGACTTTCACCTAGGGTCTTATCCACAGGAACTGTCCCATGAAAGGGAGCGGCGTATCGTCCAATGGCTGGAGCAGGTCAAGACGGATGCTGCCCATCTTTATCTTGTTGGCGATATTTTTGATTTTTGGTTCGAATATGCCACTGTTGTCCCAAAAGGCTACATACGCTTTCTGGGTAAATTGGCGGAAATTACCGATCTAGGGATTCCCATCACCTTATTTAAAGGAAATCATGATATGTGGATGTTCGATTATCTCAAAGAGGAACTGAATGTTGAGATTATTGATAACGAACTTGAGCTTCAGCTTGACGGTAAACTTTTCTTTGTGCACCATGGCGACGGCTTAGGTTCGGGCGATTATAAGTATAAGCTGTTAAAGAAAGTATTTCGAAGTTCTTTTTGCCAATGGCTATTTGCACGTCTACACCCCAATCTCGGCATCGGAATTGCCACACGATGGTCCAAACACAGTAGGCTTGCCAATAATGAAGATGAAAAATTTTTGGGCGAAGATAAAGAATGGCTTATCGGCTATGCAAAAGAAATCGAGGCACACAGGCATCACGATTTCTATATCTTTGGTCATAGGCATCTTCCATACGATGTTAAACTCCATTCGAAGAGCCGAATCCTCAACCTTGGTGAATGGATGAATTATTATACTTATGCCGTATGGGATGGAGAAACCTTAAGCTTGGAAAAATGGGCGGGGAAATCATAATTTCATTATCGGAATGTCTCCAGAGCTATCATTTTCTTACCCCGGAAAGCACCGCTAAACTTGAGCAAATCAGTAAGAAAATCACCGCGAAGCGTAACAGTTTACTGATTAAACAGGATAAGATTCAAAAAGACATCTATTTTTTGGCTTCCGGATTAGCCCGGGTCTACTACGAAACTTCAGACAGACAGATCACCCTTGACTTTGTTTCCCCGGGGGGAACATTAATATCCATGAACAGTTATGTTCACGATACACCGGGTTACGAAAATATCGATCTGTTAGAAGATAGTGTCCTCTACCAGATTGATCAAAGACAACTATTTGAGCTTTATGAAACTGATATTGCCATTGCCAATTGGGGACGAAAGATGGCAGAACTGGAATTTATCAAAGCTGAGCAACGAACGATGTCCAAGCTTTTCAATACGGCACAAGAACGGTATTCGGAATTGCTACAGAAATACCCTCAGTATATCCAGCGTATCAAACTGGGCTATATCGCGTCTTACCTTGGTGTTAGCCAAGTCACACTCAGCCGGATCCGTGCAAACATCCATACCAATTTTTAACATTTGTTAAAATTATTCTCCATTTAAAATTGGAAATTTGTCCCTGAAACAAAACATCAAAAAGATATGAATTGGGTATTTTTAGTACTAGGCGGATTATGCGAAATTGGCTTTACAACGAGCCTCGGCAAAGCCAAAGATGCACAAGGAAGTGAGCAATGGCTTTGGTACGGAGCTTTTGCCGTATTCCTATTTGCCAGCATGGGTTTATTGATAAAAGCCACACAGACACTTCCTTTGGGAACTGCTTATGCAGTCTGGACAGGCATTGGTGCCGTGGGAACAGTTTTAATGGGTATTTTTTTCTTCAAAGAACCAGTGGATTTCTGGCGCATATTCTTTATTTTCACACTGATCGCCTCTATCATTGGACTAAAAGCAGTTTCCGCTCATTAATAGCTGGCTAGGTAGTTTAAAAGCAACAAAATTTCCTTACTTTTGTACTCTCAATAGTAATCTAGGTCATACATTCCTAGAAGAAGCATTTTTGATATATGTTAGAAAAATTACAAGCGATCAAGGAAAGATGGGAAGAGGTGGAAGCTGAGTTAAGCAACCCGGATACCATGCAAGATATGAAACGTTTTGCCAAATTAAATAAAGAATATAAAGATTTGGGCAAAATCGTTGACCAATACCATATTTACAAAAATATGGTGAGTAATATTGATACCAATAAAGACATCATCATGAACGAAAAGGACCAAGAACTTCGTGAGATGGCCAAAGAGGAATTGGATTTATTATTGGTTGAAAAAGAGGAAAAAGAAGAGGAAATCCGTTTAATGCTGATTCCTAAGGATCCTGAAGATGCTAAAAATGCCATCATTGAAATCCGTGGTGGAACAGGTGGTGATGAAGCTGCTTTATTTGCTGGTGACCTGTACCGCATGTATACCCGCTATTTCGAAACCAAAGGTTGGCGCAACGAAGTAATGGATGTCACGGAGGGAACTTCTGGTGGTTATAAGGAGGTCATCTTAAAGGTAATCGGTGAAGATGTTTATGGTCAATTAAAATACGAGTCTGGTGTACACCGTGTACAGCGTGTTCCTGACACTGAAACCCAGGGCCGTGTGCATACCTCTGCGGCTTCAGTGGCTGTTTTGCCGGAAGCTGAAGATGTGGATGTTGAAATCAATCCAGGAGATATCGAGATGCAAACGTCTCGTTCTGGTGGTGCTGGCGGACAGAACGTCAACAAGGTCGAAACAAAGGTGCAACTGACCCATAAACCGACTGGTATTGTTGTCGTCTGTCAAGTGGAACGTTCACAATTGGCCAATCGTGAGCTGGCCATGGAAATGCTGCGCAACAAACTGTATGAGCTTGAGCTGAACAAGAAAAACGGTGACATTGCCGCAAAAAGGAAAACACTGGTGTCCACAGGAGACCGCTCGGCGAAAATCCGTACATACAACTATCCACAGGGCCGTGTTACTGAACATCGTATTGGAATGACGATGTATAACCTACCTGCTATTATGGATGGTGATATTCAAGGTATTATCGATGCATTGCAGTTTGCGGAGAATGCAGAGAAGATGAAAGAAGGTCAAGTAGACTAGTTTTTTTTCAAAAAACCTTTGCAGATACACAAACAAACGCTATATTTGCACACCTTCTGAGGAGAAGGGTTGAGGTCTGGTAGTTCAGCTGGTTAGAATACATGCCTGTCACGCATGGGGTCGCGGGTTCGAGTCCCGTCCAGACCGCTTCAAAAGAGAGCAATCTCAATTGGTTCTTTAACAAAATAAGTTTTTAAGATTTTTAGGTCTGGTAGTTCAGCTGGTTAGAATACATGCCTGTCACGCATGGGGTCGCGGGTTCGAGTCCCGTCCAGAC
>NZ_JACAIS010000005.1:334333-364566 GCF_030325625.1 Sphingobacterium sp. N143
TTTTAGGTCTGGTAGTTCAGCTGGTTAGAATACATGCCTGTCACGCATGGGGTCGCGGGTTCGAGTCCCGTCCAGACCGCCAAAATTATTAAAAACAAATTCTTAAAATTTTAGGTCTGGTAGTTCAGCTGGTTAGAATACATGCCTGTCACGCATGGGGTCGCGGGTTCGAGTCCCGTCCAGACCGCTAAAATTTTAAAAAACATCTTTATTATTGGTCTGGTAGTTCAGCTGGTTAGAATACATGCCTGTCACGCATGGGGTCGCGGGTTCGAGTCCCGTCCAGACCGCCAAAACAAAAAAAGTCAGCATTGAATTCAATGCTGACTTTTTTTGTTACAATACCTTTCTTTTCTCCGATCGCATTTACGGCATCTTTAACTCATACTGAAGCGCTCCCGAAGGGCAACGCTGAATCTGATCAATCAATTCTGCCGTGATGGCATGCTGAACTGTAATCCAGGGCCTATCTTTCGGATGATAGACTGTAGGAAGGAATAAACCTCTCTTTAAAATCAAATATAATAAAACCTTATTTTGTTTTAAGCAGTGGCCCTTCGTTTCTTTATCATATTACTCACCCTATAAATCATGATAATACCAATAATGGACAGTAAGACAACAATGATCCCTAAGGTTGGATAATGCTCAAGAGGGCTTTCCTTGGTCTGTTGGACGATGATCATTCCTGCCAATGCAGCCGCCACGCCACCAGCCAACTGCTGTAAAGATGAACTGATACTCATGAATGCACCACGGTCTTTCATCTCCGGAACCGCTGTTATCAGGGCTGAGGAAGGGGTCATACGACTCAATATACCAGCCATCATCAGTATATTCAATACGATCACCAAGAAGAATGGTGTTACACCAAGATTGGTATAAATCAAGACCACAATCATAAGCCATAACGAAGCAATGGCAAAGATCTTAAATTTATCATACCGGTCACTCAATTTACCTACAATTGGCATGATAATCAGTGAAGCTACTCCAGATATCATAAATAGCATGGGCAGCTGTTCATGACTGACCTTCAGATTGTTTACGGCAAAAGCACTTCCAAAAGGCATCATCATATACCCTCCAATAGACAATAAAGCCGTAGCAAGAAAACCGACGCGATATTCTTTCCGGGAAAAGGTAGCCCATAAATGCCCCAGTGCCGATTGATGTTTTTGAAGGCCGATATGTGCAGTAATGGGAACCAATTTAATCGCGATGATCAGGACGATAATAAGCGCCATGACTGCAATCCACAGAAAAGCACTGTGCCAGCCCCAATTATTAGCGATATACAACCCGATTGGAATACCCAGTACCTGGCTGGCACCAAACCCCATTTGAACAAAGCCCATGACACGTCCTCTTTGCTGCAGGGTAAATATATCCGTAATGATAGCCATTGAAATTGAGCCGATAACACCTCCGAATAAGCCCGTTACAATACGTGCAGCGACTAAAGTCCAATAGTCATTGGCAAAACTACAGAGGAAGGTGCCAATGATAAAACCCGAGTAGAAGAACAGCAAAAGCTTCTTACGGTCAAAGCGATCTGCAAATCCTGCTGTCAGTAGTCCTGATGCCCCTGCACTAAACGCATAAGCAGATACTGCTACACCGAATTGGGCAGGTTTTAGATCAATAGCTTTCATCAAGATATCGCCCATTGGCGACATCACCATGAAATCAAGCACCACTGTAAACTGAGTCATTGCCAGTAAAAACACAACAAGTCTTTGATAACCCGTAAAAGGAGCATTTGCCTGTTTATCTATTTCCATATAATAACTGCTATCTTGTTTTTTAAACTGATTAAAAATACAGAAGTGCAGGAACATTTTTCGCATCAAAATTCACAAAATGCCATCACCTTCTTTTTCTACTGCTGCAGCCCTATTTTCTTAAGACCAAAGCAGGCTCTTTTAGATCGCCTGATCTTTATAATAAATCTTTATCAATACATGGTCCCACCATATGCAAAACTATTCTCCTATCGCCCAAAACTCACCATGTAAGCTAACAAAAAAGCCACCAACTGTACAAACAGTTGGTGGCTTGATCCATTGCAAAAATTTGCTATTCTGCGATTACGGCAAATTCTGCAGCAGATGCAAAATCATCTCCGCGCTGCGAGTTCAATGCCGTAAAACGGATGTACCGCCCCTGACAGGCTTTTTCAAATCGAACAGTTTTAAGCTTCTTATTTCGCTCAAAGGAACCTGACATTACGTCTGTCCAATTCTTGCCGTCTGGACTTACTTGAATTTTATAATCCTTGATATCACCATTGGCGCCGTCCTGTCTAGGTAAAAATGTAAACCCTTGGATTGTTTTTACACTTCCCGCATCAAAATCAACCCAGTGTGGATATTGTGCGACTGTGACAGAATACATCGTATGCCAGATTGATGTCGGATCCCCGTCCAATAAATTGCCCGCATCCCCCTCGCCTGTCTCTTGACTCGAGGCAAAGACGACCTCCATCGGAACGGTTTCGATCTTTGTATACTGTTGCGTTACTTTCAGCTTTTCATTCCCCTGGTACCAAGCAGTCACGGTACCACCTTGCCGTAAGTCAAAAGGGGCTTTATACAAAGCGGTTCTCCCATTATTCAATGTATATAAAACAGTTTCGTCTTTATTGCCTGAAAGAATGGATACCTGACCATTTGAACTTCTAGCAAATGAAATTGGTGCATCACCTGCTGTCATTACCTGAGCTTTCGCCCTAAAATCATTCTGTTTGACTGGCCGGATAATAAAACCGATAGAAGTTGGGGTTGCTTTCACACGGTCTTTTTCCAATGGAGGCCCTTGTCCACAGCTATTTCCTCCCAACCCCGTTACCGCAGCATCAAGGTGTAAATGCAGACCCGAACTTTTTGGCAATTGATAGGGATGTGGAGCGAAAGTCAATTCCAGTTCACTGTATTCCAATGCTGAAGTGGCTAAATGATCTTTCGCTATAAAAACAGCCCCTTGACCTTCATTGTTTGTCAAGGCCGCCCAACGCACATCTTCATTATTACTCATATTTTGCGGATTAGGCCAGGGCACGAATTGATCCTTAACCGTACTTTTATGGAGCTCAATAAACTGCGCTGTTTTACGGTCCGCATAGTTATTGATCGGGCCTCTTCCATAGTAAGTATAATGACCATATTCAGCCGGCATTTGCAGCGAATAACCTAATCTTGCCAATACCACGCTGGCATTGTTGGATGTGATGCTTGATGACAACTCTATGGAACCGTCCTTATAAATAGTCCAAATCTGGTTGCTCGTAAACTTGAAATCATGATGACCAAATGGCCTTTCTTTGTGCTCCTTAAGGGTATACGTACCAGAGGTTCCACCTAGTAGCGATGCAGCATAGGGTGCCTGTGATTCAATAGTAAAGGCCAACACAACCGCTCCATTTTTCTTTACATAGCTATTGGAAGACAATACTTTATGTGCTAGGTTGTATAAGCCCTTTTCAAACCATTGCTGATAAGCCCAATTATCGTTGTCCACAGGTGCGCGAAAAGCATCCAATTTAGGGCCTTCACCATCACGGATAATTTGCTTGTTAGCATATACTAAGCTGTAGATGGACCCTGTCTTATTATCAAATTTTGCGACAAATTGATCTCCTTTTACGACTTGCAGCTCCCCTTCTTCGGAAAGTACCGGGTTTTTACCCGCGGCAACAGCCGAAATCAGAGGTTTATTTTCTGCTGCTTTTAAAAACAGCTGCTCTTCCATCTGGACAAAACCTTTGGATGCCCACGGTCTCTCTTCGTTGAGCAAAAATTGAACTTTTACAAAATATTCAGATCCCGCATCTAAATTGCTATATGCGATTGGCAGGACAACTGTTTTTTTCTGACGCGCTTTTGGCAAATCGGAAGCAGCTATTGTACCCGTGCTGCCCGCAACAGCCAGACCATCTTTGAACAGTGTCCATTGTACCCGATAATCAGTAAGGTCTTTAAAGTAACTTTTATTGAAGATTTCGATTTTCCCATGCTGGATATCCATCGCTTTCACCCCTATGTTTTGGTATACTTTCTTTACCTCATAGTATTGGGGTTTGGGTTTCATATCGGCAAAGATCAATCCATTGTTGACAAAAGTCCCATCATTGGGTTTATCCCCAAAGTCACCCCCATAAGCCAGAAAACGTTCGCCAGTCTTTTTATCATAATAGTACATGGCCTGATCAATCCAGTCCCAGATAGCGCCCCCCATAAAGAAGTTGGTCGACTCTATGGCTTCCCAATAATCGATCAAGTTACCGACTGCATTGCCCATGGAGTGTGAATACTCAGAAATATGGAAAGGATACTTTAATTTATAGGTTCCCTTCACAGCAGCCCTGACCCAATCAATGGATGGATATTGATTTGATCCCATATCCACGATGGCATTATTCCGCTCGTATTGAACTGGTCTGGAAGAATCAATTTTCTTGATGGCATCATAGGCAGCAACAAAATTATCACCAGGACCAGCTTCATTTCCTAAAGACCAGATAACAATGGATGGGTGATTGATTGTTGCATGAACCATCTCTATATTTCGGGCAACGTGTGCATTTTTCCATTCCGGAACATGAGAAAGCGATTCCTTGCCGTAATAATATTCATGGCTTTCAATATTGGCTTCATCCTCCAGATAAATCCCGTACTTGTCGCATAGGTAATACCAATAAGGAGGTTCAGGGTAATGTGAATTACGCACATGATTAATATTGGCCCGTTTCATTAACTTCACTTCGGCTTCCATTTGCGCTCTGCTCACGACTTTTCCATGCTCTGGGTTAGTCTCATGACGATTGACACCCTTCAATTTTATTGTTTTCCCATTGATGTAGTAATAGCGCCCCGCCAAACCAAATTCATCATCCGAAGCCTTGGTATCTTTGATTTCAACCTTTCTAAACCCGACATAAGTAGAAACAGTCTCCATGGTCTTGTTCTTCTTATCCTTCAGCTCAGCGACCAGGGTATAACGATATGGAAGCTCAGCAGACCATTTGTCCGGATTTTTCACCGTCAGTACCGCCTCCACCGTATTGGAGGCTTTAGTATCCAATTGAGGTACAGCCGCAATTGCTTCCGCCTGATCAACAAGAACATTATCATCACTATATAGTTTATTTTTATAGAGTGAATAGACGACCTTATACCCAGTGGCCTTCTTGTCACTCAGATTACGGATCGAGCTCTTGATCTTTAGACTCCCATTCTCATACTTATCATCCAATTCAGGAATAGCGGCCAAATCGCGAATTTGGACTTTTGGTACGGAGGTCAATGTAACATCCCGAAATATGCCGGGTAATCTAAACATATCCTGATCTTCCAAAAACGAAGCATCTGAACTGCGGTAGACTTCAACTGCCACTACATTTTCACCTTCTTTTTTTAAGAAAGCTGAGATATTAAATGAAGCTAAATTTCTAGAATTTTTTGAAAACCCAACATACTTACCATTGATCCATAGGTAGAAAAAAGAATCCACACCATCAAAATTGATAAACACTTCACGGCCATCCCAATCGGCAGGAACAGTGAAACTGCGGCGGTATGATCCTACTTCATTACGATAGACATAAGTGGTCCAATCTTGGGCCGGAGTCCGCATTACACCACCTTTCCAGTCACCAACCTGGACCTGATGATGAAAGATGACGCGTTGATTGGTATAAATGGGTACGCCATACTTTAAGCTCCCATCCTTTTGGATACCATAGATATTCCAGCTCATGGGAACAGGAACTGATGTCCATTCACTCACATCATATTTTGGATTAAAAAAGTCTTTGGGTCTTTCCTCAGGTGTTTTTACCCAATGGAATTTCCATGATCCATTCAATGAAGTCCAAAACTTACTGTGTTCAGGAAGTACTTTTCGTGCACTTTCAACGTTTTGAAAGGAGAAGAAAGATGCATGTGGCAGTTCTTTGTTCAGTGACAACAATTGTGGTGATTCCCATTCATTTCCTTTGGGCGACAGGACATCGCCATACAGGAATCCATCAATAGTTGAGGTCATTGACTGTCCCACGGCCGTAGTGGTATTCAGCGACAGAAATGAAGCTAGAATCGTTGAAAAAATAAAAGATTTTCTTAACATCATGTGATTAAGCAATTTAGTCCAGGAAATCAAATGTAATGTCAATTTGCAGTAATAACAAGCCGATTGTTAAAGCACTCGATTGCGAAACTTTTTCGATACAGAAAAAAACAAGCAAATCCACATCGATCCGGGCGAACAGCTGAAAACAAAAGCTTTCGATTTCAACGAATAAGCAGTATTTTTGAGGATAGATTTCGCTTTAAACAAATAAAAGTTTACGTTTGAAAATATTTTGAAGAATTTTATCTTTCAAAGGGTTACAATTTAAGCAATAAGGTATTAATAGGTGAGTAAATTCAGTAAATCAGTCCTGCTAGAAAATGATGAGCAAATCATTGAAGGCATCAAAGGCGGCAACAGCTTAGCGATAGATACAATCTATAAGCAATATTACCCGTCCATAAGCCATATGATACTGCAAAACAATGGAAGTGAGGATGAAGCGAAAGATATCTTTCAAGAAGCTGTGATCGTGCTCTATGATAAAGTTTCCAAAGGGAATTTTGAGCTCAGCAGCAAGCTAAAAACATATCTTTACTCGATTTGCCGAAGGCTTTGGCTTAAACAACTCAATCGTGCTGGTTTTGGCAATAGTGACATTAGCGGTTATGAAGATTCCTTATTTGAGGAAGAAGATTTACAGCAGCATCAAGAACTTGAAAAAAAGTTCGATCAAATGGAACTTGCGCTGGAGAAAATGGGAGAACCATGTAGAACGATCTTATATGATTTTTACATTTTAAACCACTCGATGCAGGATATCTGTGAAAAATTTGGTTACACCAACACTGATAATGCCAAGACTCAAAAATATAAATGCCTGCAGAGGCTGAAAAAAATATTTTTTTCAACAGATTAAAATTTGAGTAACACCATGGGAACAATGAATCAAAAAGAATTTTTCGAATTGGCAGACCAATACCTCCGCGGACTATTATCTGCAGCGGAAAAGGCTGCATTTGAAACTTTTTGTGCTGAACACCCCTCCTATGCTGCCCAATTACAACAACATCGCGATTTTATTGGCCACATGCAAGATACAGACCGACGTCTTGACTTCAAAAATGCATTGGCAAAATCGGCTAAAGAATACCATAAATCCCAGAGCAAACCAACAAAAGTGGTTCCGATAAAGCAATCCACAGTCATCTCACTTTGGGAACGCATTAAAGCAAGTTCTTTAGTTGCTGCAATTGTAGCCATATTTGCGGTATTTGGTACATTATGGCTAAGTGGTTATTATAGTAACCTTGAAAAAGCCTCATCAGATTACAGCGCCTTGCGCCGGGACATGAATAATGTCAAGAAAAACGTGAACGCGCATAATGCGGCAATCAAAGATATCAATGACAAAAAGTCCGTGACCACTGGTGAAAGCCAATTCGGAGCAACAGGATTTATGCTGACGACAGATGGTTATGTTGTTACAAATTATCATGTGATCAGTGGGGCTGATTCCATCTATTTGCAAAATAGCAAGGGAGAATCCTACAAAGCACAGGTTGTTCATACGGATGACAGTAAGGATTTGGCGATCTTGTATATCGCAGATAAAAATTTCAAAAAAACCAAAAGCTTACCCTATACTTTCAAGACATCGACTTCAGATCTAGGAGAAGATATCTATACCATTGGCTTTCCTCGAGATGAAGCAGTATATGGACAAGGCTACTTGAGTTCATCCACCGGATATGCGGGGGATACCATTGCTTATCAGATTTCTGTACCTGTCAATCCGGGAAATAGTGGTGGACCCGTTCTGGACAGCAGAGGCAACGTAATCGGTATCATTTCAGGTAAACAAAGAGGAATTGATGGGGCAGCTTTCGCCATCAAAACCAAATCAATCATGAATGCTATTGCTGAGATTCCCAGTGATTCGCTCACAACCGGTGTAAAAATTAATAAAAAGAATACGTTGGCCGGTTTACCTAGAACCGAACAAATCAAAAAACTACAGGATTATATTTATATGGTCAAAGTTTATTAACGACTGTTTGATCCAACAAGAAAAAGGCTGCATCCAAATTGGATGCAGCCTTTTTCTTTTGAAATGAATCTGCCATTGGCATGTAACATGTGTTCTTATTCTTTTTATGGCTACTTTCTTGTTAGCTGCTGTGCCCATTTTCATGTAGAGATCATGATGTTTATCCTTACCCCTATAAAGTGGAAAACGCCAAACTTTAGAAAAATTTGACGTCATTCCGATTTGTATAGGTTTCTTTTGAGCAAATACTACAAATTAGGTTGTGGTGTTGTTCTCAGATACGGTTTAATTTCTTTAAATCCTTTTGGGAACTTTGCTGGAATATCTTCAGTCTTAATCGCCGGTACTACAATCACATCCTCACCATGCTGCCAATCTGCCGGTGTTGCCACCTGATAATCAGCTGTCAGTTGCAAGGAATCAATAACCCTTAAGATTTCATCAAAATTGCGTCCAGTAGATGCAGGATATGTCAATGTCAATTTTATTTTTTTATCGGGACCGATAATGAACACTGAACGTACCGTAGCTGTCGCCGAAGCATTCGGGTGAATCATATCATACAATTCAGAAATATGATGATCTTCATCTGCAATAACAGGAAAATTAACTTCTGTCTGCTGCGTTTCATTAATATCTTTGATCCAGCCTAAATGATCATTTACATTATCCACACTTAATGCAATAGCCTTTACGCCTCTTTTATCAAATTCGGATTTTAATTTTGCCGTACGCCCCAATTCCGTAGTACATACAGGGGTATAATCAGATGGATGTGAAAAAAAGACCACCCAGCTATCTTGGATATAATCGTGAAAATCAATTTCACCAATGGTTGTTTGCGCTTTAAAATTCGGCGCTTCATCTCCTAATCTTAAACTCATAATCTTATTCTTTTTAAATCTGTACAAAACTACATACTCTACAAATATAGTAGATTAAACTTAGCAAACAAATAATTCATCCTAATTTTTAAATTCAAATGAAAATCATTAGCACATATATTATGCTTGCATAATATATTTTGTATATTTGATTGGAACGGTGTTATTTTCTAAACGAAAGAAGTGAGCAATGAATAGCAGCCTAAAGACAAGGTTCGCTAAAGAGGGAGCATGGATTAGTGAAATAACAGGCATGGACAATAAGTTATAAACCTATAAATGTTAATTAGCATGAACTTTGAACTAAGTGAAGAACATAAAATGATCCGTGATGCCGCAAGGGAATTTGCTCAAGAATTAAAAGCAGGTGCAATTCAACGCGATGAAGAGGCTAAATTTCCAACAGATTTTGTCAAACAGATGGCCGATCTGGGATTTATGGGAATCATGACGCCTGAAATCTATGGTGGGGCCGGTATGGATACATTAGCCTACGTCCTTGTTTTGGAGGAAATTGCTAAAATTGATGCCTCTGCGGCGGTGATCGTTTCAGCTCACAATTCACTGGTGCTCTATGGACTTAATGCCTTTGGAACAGAGGAACAGAAACAGAAATACCTTATCCCATTGGCAAAAGGTGAGAAACTGGGCGCATTTGCACTTTCGGAGCCTGAGGCCGGGTCAGATGCTTCATCGCAGCATACCACTGCGGAGGACAGAGGAGATCATTATGTATTAAACGGTACCAAAAACTGGATTACAAATGGTGGACATGCCGATATCTATCTGGTCGTTGCACAGACTCATCCTGAAAAAGGGCATAAAGGAATCAATGTGCTGATTGTCGAAAAAGGACTAGCTGGTTTCACCATTGGCCCAAAGGAGAACAAATTGGGTATTCGTAGTTCAGATACGCATGCCCTGCTATTTTCCGATGTTAAAGTTCCTAAAGAAAACCGTATTGGTGATGATGGCTTTGGGTTCAAATTTGCCATGAAAACCCTGGACGGTGGTCGCATTGGCATCGCTGCACAGGCCTTAGGAATCGCCGCAGGTGCCTACGACCTTGCTCTTGCTTACGCCAAAGAACGTAAAACATTTGGTAAACCTATTTCGGAGCATCAGGCGATTCAATTTAAGCTTGCTGATATGGAAGTAGATATCGAAACGGCTAGATTGCTAACATACAAAGCTGCATGGACCAAAGATCAAGATCTTCCCTATGGCAAGGAAGCCGCAATGGCCAAACTCCATGCTTCCGAAGTCGCTATGAAGCATACAGTCGAGGCGGTGCAGATCCATGGTGGCTATGGTTATGTAAAAGAATACCATGTAGAACGCTTGATGCGCGACGCCAAGATCACACAGATTTATGAAGGGACATCCGAGATACAACGCCTGGTCATTGCCCGGGAAATCTTGCGGTAAGATTCCCTGAAACAGATAGGATTTTTTATGAATTACTCAATTTATTGTCTATCATCGAAAGATACTGATAATCCTGAAAGGCAAAGCTTGCTGTTTCAGTCATCGCTAAATTTAAGGTGAATTTTGCTTTGCGCAATAAGTTATCTTGCTCTTCAGAGTTTGCATTTAGACCATCAAAGAGCAGCGTCAATGCCAATGGATGCAATTGTTGTACCTGAAGTTCACTTGTTAAATAGGCGCTAAGCTCATTTTCCGAGAGCCCTAAAAAATAAGCTCTGTTTTTCTCAAAGAACTTTATATAAGCGTCCTCAAACACAGCAGGATCTTCAGGTTCTGTAAAAACCTGTTGTCCTTCTGTCCAGATACGTAGAAATTTACCAATTTCTTCGATCCAGTTCATCAATATATCCTTCTTAAAACTTATTCCCATGATCTATCATTATCGGATCTGCCCATTACCCCGGACGATCCATTTTTCCGTTACCAGTTTTTCCAGTGCAAAAGGTCCACGTGCATGCAGTTTTTGGGTTGAAATTCCGATTTCAGCGCCTAACCCGAATTCACCGCCGTCTGTAAAACGGGTTGATGCATTCACATATACCGCAGCGGCGTCCACCACATTTAAAAATCGTTCAACATGAAGTTCATTGGAAGAGACAATACATTCGGAATGTTTTGACGAATATTTTTCAATATGGTCCAGTGCCTCATCCAATCCATTAACGACCTTGACTGAACATTTCAAATCTAAAAATTCTCTTCCGAAATCTGGCTCTTGCGCCATTACTAAATTTGAAAATCCTTCCTGCTCTAATATCCCGAAAGCAACCGGGTCGGCAAATACTTCCACCGCAGCATTTTTAAAGTAAGGTGCCAGCTTCGCTAAAAATACAGGGGCAACATCCATATCAACCAGAACAGTATCTAATGAATTGCAGACAGAGGGCCTAGAAATCTTTGCATTTGCCACTATTGATGCCGCCATATCCAGGTCGGCTGTCTTGTCCACATAGGTATGACATACCCCTGCTCCAGTTTCGATGACAGGTACCTTCGCATGTTCTCTAACAAAATCAATCAAGGACTGCGATCCACGGGGAATAATGATATCCACATATTTCGTGGCTTCCAATAATTCAGACACATATTTTCTGTCCACAGGCAACAGTTGTACGATATCCCTTGAAACGCCACTATCATCTAACACGCCATGAATAACATGCACTAGTGCTTCATTGGTATACTGCGCATCTGAACCACCTCGTAACACACATACATTCCCAGATTGAATGCACAAGGCTGCCACATCGATCGTAACATTTGGCCGAGATTCATAGATGACCCCAACGACCCCCAATGGAACAGTGATTTTCTCTATCTCCAGGCCATTGGGCAATGTTTTTTTCAACAGCAATTGATCTGTCGGGTCAATTAAGCCAGCAATTTGCCGCACACTGTCTGACAGTGCTTTTAACCGGTCACCATTCAGCAAGAGCCTATCTTTTTTGGGATCTCCGTCGTCCATACGGTCAAGATCAATTTTATTGGCTTCCAATATCACGGCTTCCTGTTCCACAAGAGCAGTGGCCATATTATTTAAAAGGGCAGCCTTAGCTTCTGGAGAAAACTGCTGCAAGAATTGTTTTGCCTTGGCAGCAGCCTTAAGTTGTTCGATTATGGATTCATTCATGATTATTGATTCACTCATAACAATACGATATCATTTGCATGCGCAATTTCTACATTCTTTTTACCTGATTGAGACAACAAGGAAGAATCCATCTTTGCCCGGGCAACTGCCACGGTAAGTCCCTCCAAATTGACAATATTCAGGACCTCCCCCTTTTCAAAGTGCTCAACTATTCGGGTAACTCCAACAGCCAGCAAACTTTTATGTCTTAACAAGGCTTCCTCAGCCCCGCGATCGATCATCAATTCCCCCTTGATCAGACTTCCACTGGCCAGCCATTTTTTACGGGAAGATATCTTTTTACTTTCAGGCAGGCACAAGGTTCCTGTTTCGTGTTTTACGGCTTTTTTAATAGCATCCTCAGTTTGCATGCTGAAGATGACCACAGCGATTCCCATCTGGTTGGCAAGACGGGCAAAATTCAGTTTAGAAGTCATCCCTCCTAATCCAACCGCAGATTTATCCTTTCTCGCCAACCCCAGGATATCCCGGTCAATGGTCTCGATTTGTGTTATAATTTTATTATTTGCATCCAATACCCCCGGAACAGAAGTACTGAACAATAACTTTTCAGCACCAAATCCAACAGCAATTAGCGTTGCCAATTCATCATTATCGGAAAATTTCAATTCTTTATTACTCACGACATCATTCTCGTTCGCTATCGGAATAACATTGTTACGCCACAACTCCTCGTAGGTATTTTTTAATTGCAAGAATTGGTCCCTATTAGAAAAGTGGTGCCGCTCACATAAGCTCTGTGCCAAAGAAATCTTAAAAGGTCTGAAATAGGTCGAATAGGTATTGATCAAAATAGGGTTTCCAATAGCGGCTGCCGCCTTTCGTTCCGATAAGGTCCCTGTGTAATTGGGGAGAAAACGTTTTCCTGCCGCAACGGCGCCCGAAGACACTAAAACAACATTATATCTCTTCTGCAAAGAAGCAATCTGCCTGGCAATCTCCAAAACAATACGCTCGTCAACTTCTCCCTCTTTCGTGGTAATAGAAGCCGATCCAAATTTGACAACGAGAATTGGCTTTTTCATTTATACTATATTAGTTTAGATTAAAGCACTAATTTACTGAGAAGAATTCAAATTATGCAAAATATGTTAATGTTTGAACAATATTATTCAATAAATAACACAAAAAGCGATACATCCAATCTGCCTCATGACGATATTTAAATCAAAAAAATCTCAGCCAAAACAACGATCTGATACCGGCCAGTTACTTGTTAAAAAATTTGTGCACAAAAAAGCAGCCCCGATATGGAGACTGCCTATTGGCTTACGAGAAGATGATTCTCAGTCATCTGAAACAACAAAAAGTTATGGCCTATGAGGAAAAGCGTTCATCATAAAGTTTCTCCAGGGAGAACATTTCGTCACGATATTTGGCTGCTTCCAGAAAATCCATATCCTTTGCTGCTTTATCCATCTTCTTACGGACATTGTCAATTGCCTTCTTAAGATCTTTCTCGCCGAGATATTGCATGACCGGATCTGCCGCTATCGCTTGTGTCGGATCAGGTTCAACATAAATTTTAGGCTCAATACCCGAAAAATCTGCAACAGAGGTTTGCTCCAAGATCTCCTCTCTTGTCTTACCGACCGTCCGTGGGGTGATACCATGCTCCTGATTATATTTCATCTGCTTATCCCGACGGCGATTTGTTTCATCAATCGTCACACGCATACTGTCGGTCATTTTATCTGCATACATAATGACCCGGCCTTTATCATTACGTGCCGCACGTCCTATCGTCTGAATCAGTGAGCGTTCCGAACGTAGGAAACCTTCCTTATCCGCATCAAGGATAGCGACCAGGGTGACTTCAGGCAAATCCAGTCCCTCCCGCAGCAAATTCACCCCGACCAATACATCAAATTCACCCAGGCGCAGTCCCCTCAGGATTTCTACACGTTCCAAGGTCTTAATTTCAGAATGGATATAACGAACCTTCAGATTGAGCTTGGTCATGTATTTTGTCAGTTCTTCTGCCATACGTTTTGTCAGCGTTGTTGCCAGTACACGACCACCTTCCTTGATTGTCTTATCAACTTCTTCCAGAAAATCATCCACCTGGTTAATTGCGGGACGAACTTCAATAATCGGGTCCAGCAGCCCTGTTGGACGAATTACCTGTTCGACCACGACACCTTCAGTTTGCTGCAGCTCATAGTCTCCCGGAGTTGCCGATACATAAATGGTTTGATTGGTCAATGACTCAAACTCAGGGAAATTCAGCGGCCTGTTGTCCAACGCTGCAGGCAGCCTGAAACCGTGCTCCACTAAGGAGACTTTGCGTGAACGGTCTCCACCATACATTGCCCTCAACTGCGGCAATGTGACATGGCTTTCATCGATCACTAAAAGGTAATCCTCCGGGAAATAATCCAAGAGGCAGAACGGGCGCATGCCGGGTTTTCTGCCGTCAAAGAAACGGGAATAATTTTCAATCCCCGAACAATATCCCAATTCACGCATCATTTCCAGATCATAATTGACCCGTTCTTCCAAACGTTTTGCCTCAAGCATCAGTCCCTCTTCCTCCAGCTGCGTTTTCCGTTGCATCAATTCATCCTGGATCGCCCAAATTGACTCTTTAAATTTTTCCTTTGGTGTCACGAAGAGATTGGCCGGAAAGAGGGCCAAATCTTCCATTCTGTTCAGCGTTTTTCCGGAAACAGGGTCAATCTCGCTTAACTCATCAATTTCATCACCGAAAAAGGAAATACGAATCGCGTTATCCAAATAGGCTGGAAATACATCCACGGTATCCCCTTTAACACGGAAAGTACCCCGCTTAAATTCTGTCGTTGTCCGTGAGTATAGAATCTCCACAAGTTTATGCAAGAAAGCATTCCTGCTCACGGTCATTCCAACTCCGAAGCGGAAAATTGAACGTGAAAAATCTTCCGGATTTCCCATACCGTAAATACAGGAGACGGAAGAGACGACCACAATATCCCTTCTCCCGGACATCAATGCAGATGTGGTGGCCAAACGCAATTTCTCAATCTCTTCATTGATGGCCAAATCTTTTTCGATGTAGGTGTTGGTAGAAGCTATAAAGGCTTCCGGTTGATAATAATCATAGTAGGAAACAAAATAATTGACCGAATTATGAGGGAAGAACTGTTTGAATTCACCATAGAGCTGTGCCGCCAGGGTTTTATTGTGACTTAATATCAATGTTGGTTTTTGGGTTTCCTGGATAACATTGGCAACAGTAAAGGTTTTACCAGATCCCGTTACTCCTAAAAGTGTTTGATATTGTTCTCCTTGATCCACACCTGCAACCAATTCTTTAATTGCCTCAGGCTGATCCCCTGTAGGTCTATACTCTGATGTTAACTCAAATTTCATACAATTCCTATTTCTAAAAAGACAATGACACTCTTCCTGTATCTTCCTTCCGGTCTACAAAGGCTACAGTAAATAAAACATGTGGTCTAGGCCATCTTTTCTTATGGTCTCTAACAAATTTACTAATTTTTTTACCATTTCACAGCAAACCATTATTATCCAATGGTTGTTATTACTTTCAGTTGATTATTTACTATCTTTAGCTTAACTGAACTAGCAAAACGTCATGGTCACAATCCTATCTACCCAAAATAGCATCGCCAATCATTTTATTGCTGAATTGAGAGATGTCCATATTCAACAAGATCGCATGCGTTTCCGACGCAATCTAGAACGGTTAGGCGAAATTTTCGCTTATGAGATCAGCAAGACCATGGCCTTTAAGCCTGTTGAAGTTGAGACACCATTGGGACTTGCCAAAACACATCTTCTGATGGAACAGCCCGTACTGGCTACCATCCTTAGAGCAGGGCTTCCTTTCCATCAAGGTTTATTGAATGTCTTCGATCAAGCGGACAATGCCTTTATTGCCGCCTACCGCCACACGAAAAAAAGTGGCGAATTTGAAGTACATAAAGAATATGTCAATACACCCAATTTAGATAACAGGATCGTCATTATGGTGGATCCTATGCTCGCCACTGGTCGGAGCCTCGTCTTATGCTGTAAAGATCTTCTTGCCGAGTATGATATCAAAGAATTACATATTGTCGCCGCGATCGCTTCAGAGGAAGGATTGAGCCATGTAAAAGCTTTTGTTCCCACAGCACATATCTGGGTAGGTGATGTGGATCATGAATTGACAACAAAAGCCTATATCGTCCCAGGGCTTGGCGATGCCGGAGACCTTGCCTATGGTGAAAAACACCCCTAATGTGGATAATTATTTAAAATTAAATTAACACTTAGCTCATTGAAATTCAGTAAATTTATGACAATGATGAAGTTTAGTTTTTTTATACCTAATTTATACCACTATGAGATGGCAAAAGTACAATGGCGAATCTATTCGCTCCACGATTTTCGATGCTGTTGAAGAAGTCATTAAACGAGAAGATGCCTTAGGGAATAAGCTCAAAGTTTATATCGGCACCGATTCCCAAGTGAAGAGAGGCATCATCGATTTCGCAACAGTTATCGTCTTTCTCCGGGAACATAAAGGGGGATTTATGTTTATCCAACGGGACAAAAGGCATCACCGCATGACCATTAAAGAACGGATGTTGCTCGAAGTCCAAAAGTCTATCGACATCGCCTACCAACTCTGCCCCCTCCTCGAAAAATACAAAGTAGACCTCGAAGTCCACGCCGACATCAACACCAATCCAAATTTTCAGTCAAATGTTGCACTTAAAGAAGCCATGGGATATATTATGGGCATGGGCTTCGTCTTTAAGGCCAAACCTGAATCTTTTGCTAGTACTAACTGCGCCAATAAGCAGGTTCAATAGCTTACTATTGGGCAGACTTTGTATCTTTAGGTGTAATTTTTAGTACACCCGCATGCAGGATTTTTTTCAGCAGACTGCTAGTCAGTTTGCCCAGACAACTTGGCTCGAGTGGCTAGGTACCTTAACTGGCTTTCTTTGTGTTTATTTGGCTGCCCGACAAAATATCTGGAACTGGCCGATCAGTATAATCAGTGTCAGCGCTTATGCCATTCTGTTCTACGACGCCAAACTATATGGTGACACCGTACTGCAGTTTTATTTTTTATTCACAGCAGTTTACGGATGGTATTATTGGTTTAAGAGAAAAGAAGAAAATAAGAAACCTATTGTCAAAGCCAATAAAAATCAGCTACTGTTAGCGCTTACTGCTATTATCATCTTAACAGTCGCCATCGGATACTTACTGGATAGCCAGACCAATTCAGACGTCCCTTATATCGATGCATTCTGTACGGCAGTAAGTTTTGCCGCTCAATTCCTCATGACAAGAAAAATACTTCAAAATTGGCTCTTATGGATTTTTGTTGATCTCTGCTATATCCCCCTCTACATACACAAACAGCTCACATTAACCGCCCTTCTTTATCTCGTTTTCGCTATTATTGCCTGGAACGGTTATCGCGATTGGCAAAAAACCTATAAAAATTTTGTGTAATATTGTTTAACAAAATGATGGATGTGAGAAAAGAATTAATCAAAATTGCTGTTGTTGGCCCCGAGTCTACAGGAAAATCCACAATGGCCCAATTCCTTGCCAAAAAATTTCAAACACCTTGCGTCCCTGAATATTCACGTTACTATTGTCAGAGTCTCAATAATAAATACACCCTACAGGATGAAGTGAATATGTTTTATGGACAGATCGCTCTGGAAGAAGCACTGATACCACTAGCGAAGGGAAATATCTTGATCTGTGATACTACCTGCATGACGGTAAAGATTTGGTCCGACCATCTCTTTGGACATACCCCAAAAGAAGTAACCGACAAAATCCGACAGCAGCATTATGACTTCTACTTACTCATGGATATTGACTTAGCCTGGCAAGACGACCCTTTGCGGGATTTTCCCGAACAAAGAGATCACTTCATGGAAGTGTGGAAGAAGGAACTATATGCCATTCAAGGACGATACCATATTGTGTCAGGGCAGGGAGACCAACGCCTAGCGAATGGCTTAAGTGCTGTCCAAGATTTTCTGACATTGATTTGAGACTAGCATCTTGACGAAACAGGCTTTTACAACTATATTTGTAAGGAGAAAGTATCGATGTCAATACGGTTTTTTATAGCCTAAAACGATCTCAATACTTTCAAAGCGATGTGAATTAGAATTTTAACTTTTTACTTTAGAAATAATGTATCCAGAATATTTAGTAGCTCCAATGCGTCAAGAGTTAGTTGATGCAGGATTCGAAGAATTAAAAACACCAGAGGCAGTTGACAATGCAATTGCTTCAGAAGGAACTGTTTTTGTCGTTGTCAACTCGGTTTGTGGCTGTGCAGCAGCAAATGCACGCCCTGCAGCAAAAGCTGCCGTTAAAAACGAGAAACATCCAGCAAAATTAGTTACTGTTTTTGCGGGTATGGAAACTGATGCTGTGAATACAGCACGTAACTATATGTTGCCTTATCCTCCATCTTCTCCGGCCATGGCCTTATTCAAAGATGGAAAATTGGTACATATGATTGAAAGACATATGATTGAAGGTCGCCCGGCACAAATGATTGCGGACAATTTAGTTGCAGCATTTGACGAGTACTGCTAATCACGTATTTTGATTTTTGAATTAAAAAGGCTGTCCGAGTTATTCGGATAGCCTTTTTTACATTTACGTCAAACATATGTTCGTTATATCAGCGACAGTCCCCTACCATCATCATATCAGCCTAATCTTTAGCCAGGATCTCTATCCCAGCATCAGTAAATTTATCATCTGCCGCAGATAGAGTTTATTAAAAGCTTTTTCCTATTTTTAAGGTATGAAAACCTTTCCAATAATCTTTTTGTTCTTTTGCTGGACGATCATTGCATGTTCTACACAGACCAAAGTAGACCTGATTGTCTATAATGCACAAGTATATACTGTTGATTCCACTTTCAGCAAGGCAAAGGCATTTGCTGTCAAGGAGGGTAAGTTTATAGCCATCGGTTCAGATGAAGAAATACAACGGAAATATAAATCAAAAGAAACGATTAATGCCGAAGGAAGGTCTATTTACCCTGGATTTTATGATGCTCATGCGCATTTATTTGACGAAGCCGAGTTAATGGATCAGGTTGATCTAAACGGTGCTGATTCCTTCGAGGAAGTTATACAACGCGTCAAAACCTACCAACAAAAAAATCCAGACAAAACTTGGCTGATCGGGGGTGGCTGGGATCAGAATCGCTGGCGGAATAAAACCTTCCCTACAAAAGATTTATTGGACAAAGCTTTTCCGGATGTCCCTGTCTACCTCATGCGGGTAGATTATCATGCCGCAGTAGCCAACTCTAAAGCTCTGGAACGGGCCAAATTAACGAGCATCCCCAATATTCATGGCGGTGTTGTCGGCGGCAACAATAATATCCCCAATGGTCTTTTGATCGATAATGCAATGGACCTTGTCAATAAAGCCATCCCCGTTCCTGACGAAAAAGAGTACTTAAGAATGCTCAAACGCACACAGGATTCACTCCTTTCCGTTGGTCTAACTTCCATTGTTGATGCAGGTTTATCGAAAGAAAGGCTCGAGCTCTTAAAAAAATATTATAAGGAAGGTCAATTGAAATTTAGGGATTATGCCATGATCCTTGGAAATCCCGAAAACATAAAATCTTTTATCGATCAGGGTTTCTATGAAACAGAGCGTTTCGAGATCAAAGGATTTAAGCTGCTTGCCGACGGTGCATTAGGCTCTCGTGGAGCCTGTCTCCTCGCACATTATCACGATGCGGCAACACATGGCTTTCTTCTCCATAGCCCACAAGAATATGAAGAGATGATCAAACAGATCGCAGCAAGTAAATTTCAGGCAAATACCCATGCCATTGGTGATTCCGCCAACCGTATCATATTGGATATCTATGGAAAATATTTACAGCCGCAAACAGACCGTAGATGGCGGATCGAGCATGCACAAATTATCTCACCCGCTGATTTTGATAAGTTTCGAAAATTCCAGATTATTCCATCCGTACAACCTACACATGCCACCTCGGATATGTATTGGGCCAAAGATCGTCTTGGAGAAGAACGTATGAAAGGAGCCTACGCTTATAAGCACTTGCTGAAAGAATATGGTAAGCTTGCACTGGGGAGTGATTTCCCGGTTGAACATTTCAACCCGATGTATGGCTTTCATGCTGCAGTCGCTCGTGTAGACAAACAAGGATATCCGGATCAGGGATTCCAAATGCAAGATGCTATCAGTCGGGAAGATGCTTTGCGAGGGATGACAATCTGGGCCGCTTATTCCTGCTTTCAGGAACAAAAAAGAGGAAGTATAGAAGCCGGGAAAGATGCTGATTTTGTCATCCTCGAAAAAGATATCTTAAAAATTCCCAATGAACAACTCAGAGGCGTCAAAACCCTGCGTACAGTTATTGCCGGTGAGACAGTCTTTATACGTTAGCGGGTCTGCTAGCAGTATCCAGCCAGCAAGTGTTGTCTAGCCATAAACAGTTCAAGATTTCACGCTGGCTAACGTTTTCTTCTTACCTTGTCCCATCATAAAAAAAAGCCTGCGTGATTACCTCACGCAGGCTTTTTTTTATGATGGCCATCTGTTTTTTTATTGCATATCAAACAAGTGCTTTTCGGCATGGTAAGATGAACGCACCAGCGGGCCTGATTCCACATACTTGAATCCCATTTCCAAGCCAATTTTTTGATATTTTTCAAATTGCGCCGGCGTGATCCATTCGATGACAGGATGATGCGCTTTAGTCGGTTGTAAATATTGCCCTAAAGTCAAAATATGAACACCAGCATGATACAAATCCTGCATTGCTTCGATCACATCTTCTTCCGTTTCGCCCAACCCCAACATAATACCAGATTTCGTGCGAAGCCCTGCTTCCGAAATTCGTCTCAAGCATTCCAATGAGCGGTCGTATTTAGCTTGAATGCGCACTTCTCTTGTGAGGCGCCGAACAGTTTCCAAATTGTGCGAAACAACTTCTGGACGAACAGCAATCACACGATCCAAATTCTCCCATTGGCCTTTAAAGTCTGGCAATAAGGTTTCCAGGGTTGTTTCAGGACTTTCTCTACGGATTGCGTTGATCGTTTCGGCCCAGATGATGGAACCTCCATCTTTCAAGTCATCACGATCCACAGATGTAATGACACAGTGTTTCACCTGCATCAATTTCACAGAATTAGCCACTCGGTTGGGTTCATCCAAGTCTACTGGCAAGGGACGTCCAGTTGCCACAGCACAAAATGAACATGAACGTGTACAGATATTGCCTAATATCATGAAGGTCGCCGTACCAGCTCCCCAACATTCGCCCATATTGGGGCAATTTCCACTCTCACAAATCGTATGCAATTTGTGCTCATCAACAAGACTTCTGACATGTCTATACTCTTTACCAACAGGCAATTTGACACGCAACCAATCAGGCTTACGTTGTGCAGGAGTTGCCGGAATAACTGGAAGTTCAATCATACAACAAAGTTAATGATTAAAAATGTAATTTCTATCCGGCAATTTGTTGGTTTTATATCATAAAAAATTGTTCAATCCACACAATATATAGAAGAATGAAACAAAATTTAAGATATTTGTGTTGATTTAACATTAATCTAAACATATTACTATGCGGTTGAGTCAATCCTTATCCATGTTGCTTCTAGCAGGAGCAAGTATCCTTAGTGCACAGGGCCAAAATAATTTTGATATTATTCCCAAACCTTCCAGTATTACTTTGGCTACTGGGGCATACCATATCCCAGCAGACCTTCAAGTCATTGTTTCCACGGATTTCCAGGAGGCCACACAATTACTGACTGAGCATCCAGCAATCCAAAGTGTAAGCCTGGAAATACTCAAGAAAAATAAAAAAACTCCAAAAGAGGGGTTTCGTATTATCAAGGCCGTTGAAGGTGACAATCTAAGTAAAAACGCCTATTCTATTCAAATTGATGAAACGGGTCTCTTATTGAAAGCCTGGGATACTCCACAGCTTATCAATGGTATTTACACCTTAATCCAACTCGGGTATTTACAGGCAGATCCAAGCAATATCGCTTTTGTAACGATTGTGGACGAGCCCCGTTTTGCCTATCGGGGACTTCATCTGGATGTCTCCCGCCATTTCATGCCGCTTTCATTTGTAAAAAAATATATAGATGTCATGGCCATCTATAAGTTCAATAATTTTCATTGGCATTTGACAGATGGAGCTGGCTGGCGTCTTGAAATCAAAAAATACCCAGAGCTAACACAAAAAGCAGCCTGGCGGACACATACGCATTGGAAAGATTGGTGGAACAATGGCCGCCAATATGTGGCGCAGGGAAGTCCTAATGCCAGTGGTGGCTATTATACACAAGACGAAGCCCGCGAGCTTGTGCATTATGCCGCTCAAAGAGGTATCAATGTCATTCCTGAAATAGAAATGCCCGGACATTCCGAAGAAGTACTAGCAGTTTACCCGGAGCTCTCCTGTTCAGGAAAACCTTATAGCCAGGGGGAATTCTGCATCGGCAATGAAAAAACGTTTGAATTTCTAAAAAATGTATTGGATGAGGTATTAACGATATTCCCATCCCAGTACATCCATATCGGCGGAGATGAAGCCGAGAAGAAACACTGGGCGGCATGTCCAAAAGATCAAGCTCTGATGCAAAAAGAAGGTTTAAAATCAGTGGATGAATTACAGAGTTATGCCATCAAACAAATGGATGTATATCTACAGTCTAAAGGTCGGAAACTAATTGGCTGGGATGAAATCTTACAGGGCGGATTAACAGAAGGGGCTACAGTGATGAGCTGGCGAGGCGAAGAAGGCGGTATAAATGCTGCCAACGCTGGACATGATGTGATCATGACCCCTAGCTCCCACCTCTATTTTGATTCTTACCAAACAGATCCAAGGACACAGCCAGAAGCAATAGGTGGTTATCTTACTTTAGACAAAGTCTATTCTTATAATCCTATACCGGCCGCCATACAAGAAGACAAAGCAAAACATATCCTTGGTGCCCAGGCCAATATATGGACCGAATATGTTCCAACAACTGAACATGTAGAATATATGGTATTCCCACGGGCCTTAGCTCTTTCTGAGGTGAACTGGACAAAAAAAGAGGCTAAAAACTGGATTGATTTTCACGGAAGATTACAATCTCACTATAAACTCTTGCAGGATCTCAATCTTAATTACTATCGTCCATCGTTCAATGTAGCTTATACAGCGACATATGATATAGATAAAAACACGAATAAAATTACCTTATCGACCGAGCAGCGGGATAGCAGTCAGATTCGTTATACCATAGATGGAAGTTCTCCATCCATTCAATCAACTCCGTATACGGGTCCATTTGAACTGAGTTCAACAGGACACATCAACGCGGCCTATTTTCAAGACTCAATCAAAATAGGTCCCACACTATCTTTTGATATTGATATTCACCGTGCCATAGGAAAGAAAGTCACCTACAATACAGCGTGGTCGGGATATCCCGCACAGGGAGATTCAACATTGACCAATGGGATCATGGGGGGACTTTCCTATCACGATGGTCAATGGCAAGGATTTACAAGCCCTATTGATGTGGTTGTCGATCTTGAACGCAGGGAGGAAGTACATCAGGTAGCCATGAACTTTATGCAAATGATCGGGCCTGGGGTCTATATGCCTGGAGAAATGGAGGTCCTTCTCTCAGACAATGGACGTACATTTAGAAAAGTAGGAACCGTAGTGAACGACATTTCCGACCAAGATCCTAAATTGATCTTTAAAAGGTTCGAGCTTAAGTTGAATAAGGTACAACAAGCACGTTATATCAAAATCAAAGCAAGCAACCCCAAAAAAGGGTATTTGTTTACAGACGAAATCATTGTTTACTAACCCCAAAAAACAATAATAATATGGTTATGAATACACGTTGGAAAGCCTGACCTGATCTTTTCCAACGTGTATTTATCTTTTTCATGGTCACCTTTTTAACAATTTTCGCTGTATTTTGAAATATTGTTAAAATAAATACTTAAATTTCAAAATTTAAATGTAACTTTGCACTCCGACAAAGCAGTCGGAATGACCCTTCCCCATGAGCTATTTTTGATTGCCTTTGCTCAGATTTACAATAGGAAATTTAATTTTTTGAACTAGATATAATGCCAAGAAACACTTCCATTAAGTCGGTTTTAATCATCGGATCAGGTCCCATCGTTATCGGTCAAGCTTGTGAATTTGATTATTCTGGATCTCAAGCATCCCTTTCGTTGAAAGAAGAAGGTATTGAAGTATCCATCATCAACTCAAACCCTGCAACAATCATGACGGACAAAGTTGTTGCAGACAACGTCTACTTGCTTCCTTTAACATGCGAAAGTATTGAGGAAGTATTACAAAAACATAACATTGACGCTGTACTTCCTACGATGGGAGGTCAGACGGCTTTGAACTTATGTATCGAGGCTTCCAACCGTGGTATCTGGGAAAAATACAATGTCAAAGTTATTGGTGTTGATGTTGCAGCCATTGAAAAAACTGAAAACCGTGAAGAATTCCGTCAATTAATGGTTGATATTGGTGTAGGAGTAGCAAAATCCAAAATTGCAAACTCTTTCCTTGAAGGTAAAGAAGCTGCGCAAGAAATCGGTTACCCACTTGTTATCCGTCCTTCCTATACTTTAGCAGGTACGGGTGGTGGATTTGTTCACAAAAAAGAAGATTTTGATGCAGCCTTAAACAGAGGGCTACATGCTTCGCCAACACATGAGGTCTTGGTAGAACAGGCCGTGTTGGGTTGGAAAGAATTTGAGTTAGAATTGCTTCGTGACACGAACGACAATGTGATCATCATCTGTACGATCGAAAATTTCGATCCAATGGGTATCCATACAGGTGACTCCATTACCGTAGCTCCAGGAATGACTTTATCAGACAAATGTTACCAGGATATGCGTAATCAAGCAATCTTGATGATGCGTTCAATCGGTAACTTTGCCGGTGGATGTAATGTCCAGTTCTCCGTCAATCCAGAAAATGAAGAAATTATCGCGATCGAGATCAACCCTCGCGTATCCCGCTCATCGGCATTAGCATCAAAAGCAACTGGTTATCCAATTGCAAAAATTGCAGCCAAATTGGCGATTGGATACAATTTAGATGAGTTGCAAAATCAGATCACAAAAACAACTTCAGCCTATTTTGAGCCAACATTAGACTATGTGATCGTGAAGATCCCGCGTTTCAACTTTGATAAATTCAAAGGAGCAAATAAGGAATTAGGCCTTCAAATGAAAGCAGTAGGTGAAGTGATGGCAATCGGCCGTACATTTATCGAAGCCTTACAGAAAGCCTGTCAATCATTGGAAACTGGCCGCGCTGGTTTAGGTGCTGATGGCCGTCAATGGAGAAACCTAGACGAAATCATGGATAGTTTGGAACATCCAAGTGGTGACCGCTTATTCCATATCAAAGATGCTTTCGAGTTAGGTGTTCCTTTGGAATCTATCCGGAAAGCAACACGTATCGACAAATGGTTCTTAGTACAGATCCAAGAGCTGGTACACCTTGAGCAAGAATTACGTCGTTATCAGTTGAATAATATCCCGCGTGATTTCTTTATGACCTTAAAACAAAAAGGTTATTCCGATGTACAGATTGCCTGGTTGCTAGGGAATGTAACTGAAGATCAGGTATATGACCGTCGTAAAGAATTAGGTATCAACCGTGTTTACAAAATGGTAGATACCTGTGCGGCAGAATTTCCTGCACAGACACCATACTACTATTCGACATTCGAAGAAGAAAATGAATCCATCTCTTCAGATAAAAAGAAAATCATCGTTTTAGGTTCAGGCCCTAACCGTATCGGTCAAGGTATCGAGTTCGATTACTCTTGTGTACACGGCTTATTGGCAGCTAAAGAATGTGGTTACGAAGCGATTATGGTCAACTGTAACCCGGAGACTGTATCGACAGACTTCAATATGGCTGACAAATTATACTTCGAGCCCGTATTCTGGGAGCACGTACGTGAGATCATCGAATTAGAAAAACCTGAAGGTGTAATTGTTCAATTGGGTGGGCAAACAGCGCTTAAAATGGCTGAACGTTTAGAGCAGCTCGGAGTCAAAATCATTGGTACCTCTTTCGAAAATATGGACTTAGCAGAAGATCGTGGTCGTTTCTCTGACCTATTGAAAGAGCTCGATATTCCATATCCAAAATATGGTGTAGCGACTTCAGCAGAAGAGGCATTACAAGTTGCCAATGAAGTTGGGTACCCTGTATTAGTTCGCCCTTCATACGTTCTAGGAGGACAAGGCATGAGCATTGTCATCAACGATGAAGATCTGGAAAAAGCAGTCGTCAATTTATTGAAGAACCTGCCGGGCAACCATATTCTGATCGACCACTTCTTGGATCGTGCCGAAGAAGCCGAATCGGATTCAATCTGTGATGGTGAGGATGTACACATCATCGGTATGATGGAACATATTGAACCTGCAGGTATCCACTCGGGAGACTCTTCTGCAGTGTTGCCTCCATTTGGCCTATCACAGGCTGTTCAGGATAAGATGGAAGAATACTCGATCAAATTAGCAAAAGCACTGAACGTCCGTGGTTTATTAAATATTCAGTTTGCTGTCAAAGGCGAGAATGTGTATGTCATCGAGGCTAACCCACGTGCATCACGCACGGTTCCTTTCATTGCCAAGGCTTATGATGTTCCTTATATCAACATTGCTACAAAAGTAATGTTGGGTGCGAATAAGTTGAGTGACTTCAAAATTGAGCGTAAACTGAATGGATATGCAATCAAAGAACCTGTGTTCTCCTTCAATAAATTCCCTGAAGTTGACAAACAATTAGGCCCTGAGATGAAGTCGACCGGTGAGGCTATCCGCTTTATCAAAGATCTTCAAGATCCTTATTTCAGAGAGTTGTATAATCAAAAATCAATGTTCTTGAATGCCCAATAAGGCATCACTATAAAATAGAAAAAGGCTTGCAATTGCAAGCCTTTTTCTATTTTATATCTTTTACGCAACGGAATCCGACATTGTTTGTCGGACTATTTACCTCACCTTTACCCCTGCTTCCGGCTTTATACCGCTCACAATATTGGTCGTTACATAGAAATGATCCACCCCGCTGAACTCTTTTTTCGAGATTTGGTTCTTGCGGATCATAAGAATCATGTGGACCTTTTGGATTAACTGTTTCACTATTTGCATAATAATCAGGTCTATAAAAATCAGCACACCATTCCCATACATTCCCTTCCATATCATATAGTCCAATAGCATTTGGGGAAAAGGACTTCACCGGCGCGGCACCTTCATAACCATCTTCTTTTGAATCCTCGACAGGAAATTTGCCTTGATAAATATTAGCAGCCCATTTTCCTTGAGGTTTCAGTTCCTTTCCCCAATAGTACAGGTCTTCATTGGCATCTTTTTTCGCCCGTGCAGCATATTCCCACTCAGCTTCTGTTGGTAATCGTTTTCCAGCCCATTTTGCATATGCAGCAGCATCCTCATAGGCAACCTGAACTACTGGGTAATTCATTTTACCTGTAATTGAACTGGCAGGGCCTTCAGGATGTTGCCAATTTGCCCCGGGAATATATTCCCACCACATCAGGTAATTATTTAAAGAGTTGATTTCTTTGGGTTTTGAAAATACGGCTGATCCAGGGACAAGCATATCCGGATCAACACCGGGAAAATCTTTTGGGTCAAGTTTTCGCTCAGCTACGGTCACATAACCCGTTTCTTTTACAAATTGGGCAAATTGTGCATTGGTCACCTCATGTTCATCCATATAAAATGAATTTAGTTCCACGGTATGCACAGGTTTACTATCTTCAAAGTTTGAGCTACCCATCAGAAATTTGCCACCTTCGATCAAAATCATCTTTCCGCTGTTATTGCTGCCTTGTTTAGCACTCTGGGATTTGATCATTCCAGCTCGTGTGGGAATATTTTCCCCTACACAACATGACAGTGTATCATTTGTGGAAAATAACGATAAACAGGTAAATAAAGTCAGATTAAATAACATAATGATTAAAGATAAACATAAAAGGGGAACAATAAAATGCTTCCCCTTTTACTTTGTCAGATCTGACCTTTATACGTCTAGCTGGATTTTTTCATTTTTAGCCTTCTTCTTACGGATGAGCGTGTTACCACCACCATTTAATGTGATATCCACCGGATTGTTATTCTTCCATGCCCCTTTTGTAAAATCTGGAACAGCAACAGTTTTACAGTTCTTTTCAACCGACTCAACACTTAAGGGGACAACACAGCTCCATGAAGCAGCATCATAAACATCTTGATCCAAGGGTAATCCATTTCGCAGGCAATCAATCAGGCGCCAGTCCATCATAAAGTCCATACCTCCATGCCCTCCTACTTGTTTAGCCTGTTCACCAATATATTTGACCAATTCAGGCGTATATTTATCATACAGCTCTTTCATCCTCTCCTCTTTAATAAATTCATGGCCAAATGCTATATTTTCAACTGGATACTTTTGAGCAAAACCTTTTGTACCGCTTAAAGTATGTAATCTTGAATAGGGCCTCGGGGAAGTTACATCATGTTGGAGCATAATCGTTTTACCTTTGGCTGTTCGAATTAAAGTTGTATTCATATTACCACGGTATTTCTTCCCCACAAATTCCTGAAAGAAGGAATCTTTGCCTGCGAGTTCCTGAGCTTTCTCTCCCATCATAAAATCATTGGACGACATCGCGACAAGATGGTCCATCTTATCTCCTCGATTGATATTTAGGCATTGCGCCACTGGTCCCAAGCCATGTGTAGGATATAGGTTACCATTTAATTTTATATTCTCCCTCAAACGCCACATATTATCATAACCATTTTTGGCGAAATTTAAATCCAGTAAATCATGGATATAAGCTCCTTCAGCGTGAATTAATTCACCGAATAATCCTTGGCGAACCATGTTTAAAGTAAGCATTTCAAAGAAATCATAGCAACAGTTCTCCAGCATCATACAATGCTTTTTAGTCGACTCTGATGTCTTTACAACTTCCCAACAGTCTTTTATCGTCAATGCAATCGGCACTTCACAAGCTACATGATTCCCTGCCTTCATAGCTGCAATGCTCATTGTTGCATGATAGTCCCAAGGAGTACAGATATAGACCAAATCAAGCTTTTCTTCTTTCAGTAGTGACCTCCAACCATCTTCACCCGAATAAGATTTAGCGGCCCTTAAACCCTTTGATGTAAGTATCTTTTGAGCTTTATCGACCCGATCAGCATGTTTATCACACAATGCCACAATTTCACACCCTTCAATATATGACAACCGTTCAACAGCACCAGGTCCCCGCATTCCCAAACCAATCACCGCTACTCTGACCTTATCAATTTTTGGTGCAGCAAAACCACACATATTAAACGAACCTACAGCTGAATTGGCATTAACCAATGTAGGAAGTGAAACTGCCAATGACGACAAAATCCCAGCTTTTTTCAAAAAATCTCTTCTAGAATCCATAATTTAAAAGTTCAATTAAATTTAAAGGGACCTATTGGTCCCTCTAAAAAATCACCTATTTTAAAACAAACTAAACAGTCAATATGAAAAATCCTTTTGGATTGGATTTATACTTGGTTCTAATTAAAGAACTTAATCTCTATAACAATAATATAACACTTTTCCCTAAATAAAAAATCAAACATGAAAGCAATCGTTTGCTTAATCTACACAAACGATTGCTTAATTGACTATCTCCTCGTACTTCCTCTACCAGAAGTCTTTTATCTGCACAAACCAATTACTGATACAAAAAGTAGGAATACAAACCTCTGCTGATGTTATAAGGATTATATGAAGGTGAGAAAAATATCGATCTGTGTACCTGTCTACGCCGTATGGTCTCCAGGATAACAGGCAACAGTGTAAAATCATTATACCTGTCGGGAAGGCACATTCATGCGGATAGAAGGCATACTACAAAGCTGATGCTCCACCGGCACTGCCTCGCACGAGGCATCAAAACTATCCAAACGCAAGAAGCCCTTGACTGTTTCCAGCAAGGGCTTCCGTGTAAAAAAAGGCACCGACCT
>NZ_JACAIS010000006.1 GCF_030325625.1 Sphingobacterium sp. N143
TTCTTTCTCTTGACATAAGTCTCTTAAGTTATTAAAATTCTCTTAACTTAATGTCCACTCAAATGTAGCAACTTCAAAACCTAATGAAAACCTAACTTAATACTAAACTATTTCATTATTATAGCTATACTAATTTAGAGTATAAATAAACCACTGCTTAGAAACAACAGCCAAGACACCGGAAAATATGCCAGAAACTGGGATGGAAGGAAAAACACATCTCCATGGACGAAAAATTAAAAGCACTTAACATCAATAACAAATATGATATGGGTAATTATCATGATAAATCCATGTTTATCTACTTTTTTTATGTAGCTTTATCTACTGATATAATAACCTCCATAGCGATGAGCAGAACTACCCTGAAAGATATAGCATTAGAACTCAATATTTCTGTTTCTACCGTTTCCAAAGCGCTATCTGATAGCTATGAAATAAGTGAAGCGACTAAAAAAATAGTACAGGAATATGCCAGAAAGCACAATTTCCATCCTAACAAATTAGCACGGAGCTTAAAGATTGGAAAATCCAATACGATAGGCGTAATCGTATCCAATATCAGTAACACCTTTGTATCACAGATTTTGGACGGCATCCAGATAGCTTCCCAACAAACCATCTATGATATTATCTTCATGCAAAGCAGGGAAGACGAACGAATCGAAAAGAATTGCATCGATGTCCTCAGGATGAGAGGGATAGATGGCTTAATGATTGCTCCGGTATCTTCAGGTTCAAACATCGAAGAGCTCAAAGCGCTCATTAAAGCAAAAATACCGGTTGTTATTTTTGACCGCATAAATCATAAGCTAGACACATTTAAGGTTGGAGTTAACAATTTTCAGGGGGCATATGATGCTACACAACACCTCATCCAGCAGGGAAAACGAAACATATTACATATAACTGGCAAAAATCTGGGGGTTGCGGAAGAGCGATTGAACGGTTTTAAAGCAGCACTGTCAGATGCGGGCATTCCCTTTAACAAAAACCACTACATTGAATGTAATTTTAATAGCACTGCAGACTTGGATAAGACGATAAAGGAAATTTTAATTAAAGAATATGTTAACCATAAAAATATAGATGCCATTTTCGGTGCTACCGATGTAATCACAACACGTACACTGGGTATTTTAGCCGAATTGCAGGTAGAGGTCCCCGCTCAAGTTGCTGTAATCGGGTTTTCAAATACACAAATCGCTGCTTCATTAAATCCCGCATTGTCCACCGTAGTCCAGCCAGCAACAGAAATAGGCGAACTGGCAACAAAAAAATTGATTGAAACCATCAATATGACAAGGCCTATCCATGAATTTGAAACCATCGAACTTCCTACACAGCTCATTGTTCGAAAGTCATCACTGTAAAATTTATATCTCCGACTTATCGCTTAAGAAATAAAAAAATACAATCAGGTGGTCACGAATAGACATACCACCTGATTGTATTGACTTTTTTTCAACCGCTATCCCCATGCAGCTTCAATCTATCTTCATGTCTCCCTTACTTCGATGGGTCGCCGCTGACTCAAGGATCACTACTCTCCCAAAATTCCATATTCCAGTCCACGCAATTCAGCCAAACCTCTCAACCGGCCGATGGCAGAATAACCTGGGTTTGTTACTTTATGGAGATCATCCAGCATCTGATGGCCGTGATCAGGCCTAAATGGAATAGCTGTAGCACGCAATTGATTTTCAGCAACCAATATTTTCATGATCTTATACATATTCACATCCCCATCCAGATGATCTGCTTCATAAAAACTGCCAATCGCATCTTTCTTCACATTACGCAGGTGAACAAAATTCACACGTCCTTTGACGCTTTCCAAAATGGCGGGCAGATCGTTGGTCTGGCTTGCACCCAAAGAACCCGTGCAGAAGCAAATACCATTAAATGCTTGAGGCACCTCTTTTAAAAAATAATCAAAGTCTTCACCATTACTTGCGATGCGGGGCAATCCCAGGATCGGATAAGGAGGATCATCCGGGTGTATCGTCATACGAACACCATTTTCCTCGCATGCAGCTGCAATTCCATTTAAAAAGTAAACTAGGTTTTTACGTAATCCCTCTTTACCAATATGCTTATAAGTATGGATGCTTATTTTCAATGCATCCAATTCCACGCTCTTCTCTCCTGGAATCCCCATGAGAACCACATTGCTCAGGTCTACCTTCTGCTGTTCAGAAATTTCATCAAAGCGCTGGGTAGCCTGACGGACAATATCGGCCGGGTATTCGCTCTCCGCCGACTCCCGTTTTAATATGAAAATATCAAAAAGTGCCAGATCAATCCAATCGAAATACAGCGCTTTTGAACCATCTCGCATCAACAGATCCAATTGTGTCCGGGTCCAATCCAATACAGGCATAAAATTGTAACATACTGTCTTAATGCCACATTGCGCCAGATTGGTCAGCGTCTGTTTATATTTCTCAATATATTCATCTACTTTAGGTCCTTTTGTTTTGATCTCTTCATGTACGGTCACACTTTCCACCACGGACCAGGTCAGACCGGCTTCTTCAATCAGCCTTTTTCGTTCCTGGATATCTGCCAAAGGCCATACTTCGCCATGAGGAATATGATGCAAAGCTGTCACAATACCTGTTGCACCAGCCTGTTTTATATCTTGCAAAGTCACTGGATCATTAGGTCCGTACCAGCGCCATGTTTGTTCTAATTTTTTCATTTCAATATCGTTGTTATACACCACACCATGCATTAAAGCCTCCATCAACAAAAACAGTCTCTCCTGTCACAAATGCTGATGCATCACTCAATAAATAGATTAATGTCCCTTTCAGCTCCCGAGGGTCTCCCAAACGGTTATAAGGCGTTCCACTGAGAATACGTTGGGTACGCTCACTATAGCTACCATCAGCATTGATCAATAAATTCTTATTTTGTTTGGTGAGGAATACACCTGGGGCAATTGCATTCACACGGACTTGATCACCATAACGTTGCGCAAGCTCCGTTGCCATCCATTTGGTATAGCCATCTATACCATGTTTCGCTACCGTATACCCCAATACACGTGTAAAAGGTCGGCTAGCCGTCAATGATGAAATATTAACGATTGCCCCCTTGCCTCTTTCGGCAATCACCCGCCCAATAATATGCGTGGGGATCATTGTGCCATAGAGATTGAGCTCTATAGCTTTGATGGTATCTTGAATATTACTTGCAAATAAATCCTGGTCTGCCCCTATGGTCGCTCCAGGAATATTTCCTCCAACAGCATTCACCAATGCATCGATCCTTCCCCATTGTTGAAGAATTTCATCTTTTGCACGGTTAACATCCTGTTCGTCCATAATGTCAACCTCCACAAATATCGCTTCTCCCCCTATGGATTTTACCTGTTGAACTCGTTCCGCACCTACTTGTCCATTACGCCCAAGAATAGCAACTTTTGCTTCTGCTTCGGCTAACGCCTCTATAAATGCTTCGCCTAAAACTCCTGTACCGCCTGTAATGACAACAACTTTATCTTTTAATGAAAATGGGTTATTACTCATGTATATTTTATTTCAAATTGGTATTTCTCCCCCAATTTTATTCATAATAACCTGAATTACAAAAAAAAATAATTGATTTAATTACGATAACGTTTTAGTTAAGACGGCCTATCTTTCTTCTTCTTCTTCTGTAGTTTCATCATCAAACAGAATCCTTACAGAGGGGGTATATGTATCATTATGCTGTCCGGTCTTATTGGCCCAAAAAAAGGCACATAAGAAAACCAGCGCCAATAATACGCTACAACCGATCAATATGTACATGATTTCCATGGCAACTATAATTTATGACGTTTGGCATACCATCTGGTCATTAAGCTGGTAAAAGAGATAATCGTAACGGTACTTATCGGCATCAAGATAGCCGCGAACAACGGCGACATCATCCCTCGTACAGCAAAACTAAGCCCGATTACATTATACAGCAAAGAGATCACAAAACTCATATGAATTACTTTGACCGCATCTTTACTAAAGGCAAAAAAATCAGGTAGTTTTGAAAAAGATTCACCGTCTAATATGGCATCACATCCGGGTGAAAAATTATTGATATCATCGCTCACTGCAATACCCATATCCGCTCTTCGAAGCGCACCGGCATCATTTAGCCCATCCCCAATCATACAAACATGTTTCCCCTCTTGCTGAAAATGCTGAACGACTTCAAGCTTCTCCAGAGGAGACTGATTGAACAGCAGCTTCGACTTGGAAGGAAATATCAATCTCAAGGCATCCAGGCGTCGGTCATTGTCTCCAGAGATCAAATGAAGATCATAATGAGGTTTAAAATTTTCCACCAACGCAGACAGACCATTCCGCCACGATTGTTCCATGGTAAAATACCCTTTCAGTTCCCCTCCTATCCGTATAAATACAGCTGATCCATCGGTTTTTATATCACCTATACCTAAAAAAGCAGCACTACCAACCTGTATGACACGGCTATTGACAACTGCAGTAATCCCTTTTCCCGGAAGTTCTTTAAAATCCTGCACCAACATATCCGACGACACCTCCAGCCACTTCACAATCTCACGGCTCAGGGGATGTCCGGAATTTCGGCATACCGCATGGAGAAGTTTTCTGTCCGCCACACCAAGTGTTCCCTCAAAATAGATGGAAGATGACCTCGGTGAGGAGATCGTCCCGGTTTTATCGAAGACCAAAGTATCAATTGTCGCCATCTGTTCTATTGCTGCTGTATTTTTTACATAAAATTTATTCCGGTCAAAGATACTCAAGGCTGCGGAAAGGGTAAATGGAGAGCTCAACGCCAATGCACATGGACATGCGATGATCAGCACGGCAGTAAAAGCTCCCCATGCCCTATTGGCATTACCGTCAGACGCCCAGAATATGGCTGCAAAACAGGCTATTGCCAATAAAACAACAGTAAAATATTTGCTTATAAAGTTGACAAAGGTCTGGAAGTGTCTGTCATAATCTTTATAGTTTTCATTATTCCAAAGCTTAGTCAGGTAGGACTGTGAAATGGGTTTAACCACTTCCAGTTCAATAGCCTCCCCTGTCTGACGTCCACCTGCATAGATAATCTCTCCCAAGATCTTATTTATAGGGCTTGACTCTCCGGTCACAAAGCTAAAATCAATCGCTGCCTCTCCTTTTAACAATATCGCATCCGCAGGTATAATCTCATTGTTTCGGACAAGGATTCGGTCTCCGATACGCACCTCAGACAATTGTACGGGTTTATCACCAGCTTCAGTCAGTACCGTTACAGCAACAGGAAAGTAACTGCGGTAATCCCGTTCAAAGGATATGTGATAGTAAGTACGCTGCTGCACCCATTTTCCGATCAAAATAAAAAATACCAGGCTGCAGAGGGTATCTGTAAAACCGGCACCTGCATGGGTGATCACTTCAAAGGCCGATCGTAAAAACAGGACCAGAATCCCCAGCGCCAATGGAACATCGAGATTCAACCGTTTTTGTGTTAAACTGAAATAGGCCGATTTAAAGTAATCAGAAGCGCAATATAGCAAGACAGGTAAGCCAAATGCCAAATTGATATACCCGAAAAAACTTGCATATTCATGCTCAAAGTCACCCATGCCAAAATAGTCAGGGAAGCTAAACAGCATCGAATTTCCAAAACAAAATCCTGCGACAGCAATCTTGGCTACTAAAGGATTTAGGTTTTTCTGATTCCCCTCTTTGATCACATCCTGTAAGGTGATTTTGGGATCATAACCGATGTTCACCAGTAGATAGACCAGATCTTTCAAAGAGATTAGCTCATGATTAAATGTAATACTAGCCTGCTTTTTCATAAAATCCACCCGCGACTGCAATATATTGGGATTAAGTTTGTATAGGTTCTCCAGCAGCCAGATACATGAGCTACAATGAATCGCAGGGATATAAAAGGTAATGATCGTGATTTTGCTGTCCTTAAAATCAATGAGTTTATTTGCAATCTGAGGTTCATCCAGATAAGAAAAATCTTCCTGTCTGGATTTATTGGACTTTCCAGGATGTTGATTGTACCTATAGTACTGCTGCATACCACCAGCCTTCAGCACCTGGTAAACAGTCTGACAACCCAGACAACAAAAATCATGGTCATCCAGATGATATCCAGTTTCCTGGATCTTGTCTCCACAATGGAAACATAGCTCTTCCAATTGTATTCTTTCCTTAAATTCTGCCATATCTCGACTTAAATTGCTTGACTGAACAGCTGGTTTTGCGAACCTGACCGCAGCAGACGTTGATCAAAAGCCATACAGATATTTCTTAAAAATGAGCGCCCGGTGGGGGTAGCTTGGATACGGTCTCCCAATAGAACGACCAAACCATCAGCAACAAGCTCGGACAGCTTATGCTTAATTTGCGCATTGAGGTCAGAGCCTGGTTCAAGCTTCACTTCCCCCTGGCACATCATAGCAAGGATATAGCGCCTTATCATTAGATCTTCGTCGTCGAGCAGATGACCTTTCACGACAGGCAATATGCCAGATTCAATCCATTTATGGTATTCTTCCACTGTCTTCACATTTTGAGCAAAACCACCCCAGGCATCACTGATGGACGATACACCAATACCGATCAGCAATGAACTAAATCGATCCGCATACCCCATAAAATTACGATGTAACTTTCCTTGTTGAAAAGCCAGGTAGAGTGCATCTTCCCGTCGTGCAAAATGATCCATTCCAATATCTTCATAACCATGTTCCAAAATCAGTTTTTTTCCAATATGATAAAGGGCCAATTTAGCGGAACCGGAAGGCAAGTCAGCTTCTGTATAATGCCGTTGGCCAGGCTTTATCCATGGCACATGCGCATAACTGTAAAAGGAAATACGGTCTGGACCGAGCAGCATCGATTTTTGAATCGTATCTTCCACTGAAGCTAATGTCTGCTTTGGCAGACCGTAAATCAAATCAAAGTTGATCGATTCAAACCCGATTTTTCTCGCATTTAGCATCACTGCTTCAACTTCTTCCACGGTCTGATGCCTATTGATCACAAATTGCACTACCGGATCAAAGTCCTGTATCCCCAGGCTCAACCGACGAAAGCCCAAGTCAAACAAAGTCTGCAGATGCTCGATACGGGTATTTGCCGGATGAGCTTCAAAAGAAAATGAACTATCTGCTGCTACATCTACCTGACTCAATATCCCCTCTATCAATCGCCTAAGCATGTCAGGCTGAAAAAAGGTAGGTGTACCACCACCAAGATGGATTTCAGAAAGCAGCGGTCTTTCTCCTTTGAAAATAGCGAGGTACATTTCCCATTCTTTCAGAAGAGATTCAATATAGGGTCTCTCGACCTGATGATTTTTTGTGATACGTGTATTGCAACCGCAATAGGTACAAAGGCTCTCACAAAAAGGAAGATGTATATACAGGCTCAGCCCCTTTTCTTTTGATTGCTGAAAGGTCTGATAAACCTGATCGGCCCATGCTTTGACAGAAAATGTCGCATTGTCCCAAAAAGGTACTGTGGGATAACTTGTGTAACGCGGTGCCGCAACATTGTATTTCTGCACCAATTCTTCCATTGTCATCTGCTGCATATTCATCATAAATTATTTTTTTGCACAGTCGTTTAAACAACAACATGCTTTTCCAACACATTTTTCTATTCCCCATAGATTTAGGTTTCGGATTGTCTGCTCCGCCAGGCCTTTTGGGCTCTGGTCCTCAAAAGGTGCATTGGCGATCTGAATATGCAGATCGCCTGCTTTAACCAGATCTATATGCGAAGTTTCCTTACTTCGTGTCATAATTTTATTTATCCCCAATTCTTTTAGGCTGAGTAGCATCTCCTCGTCCAAAACATCAACTATGGAAATGACAACCACGTCCTTCCCACGGGCGTAATTCTGTGTTTCTGCATTTAATCCATTTGAAATCAAAGTCAAATCATGCTGTTTAGCATTGGCCAATGCCCAAAACTCTTTTTCAAATGATCTCACATTATATACTACTACTTTCATTCTAGATGCTCCAAATCAATTTTAGGGTTTTATCCTCAAACAAAAGTACTTCATGTATACAGTCAAAAACATGATGTGAGACCACACTATAAAATGATATAGATCACAATTATCAAAAAAAAAGAGCATGTCTGACTTTTTCAGACACGCTCTTTTTTCAATAGTGGATATGGTTATTAATCCATTTGAGTTTTTAATCCTTCCTTTTCATCATTGCTTGATATCTCGCAGATTCTTGATAGAATGTATATATATTTTGCCCTTTTCTTTGGAAATCAATCTCTCCTCTTTAAAATCAGAGAGCATACGAGAAACAGTTTCATTGGCAGTACCAGCAATGGATGCCAGTCCATCCCGCGTGATATCAATGATACATTCATCGATTTGGCTGATATTGACACCACTTTTCTCAGCCACACTGATCAGCGCATTTGCCACCCGTTTGCGTACAGAATGGTAGGCAAAACCAAGGAGTTGTTCTTCCTTCTCCCGAATATCGCTGGAAAGTAACTTGATAAACTTACTGGCAATAGCCGGCTTTTTCCATAACAGTTCCAAAAAACTATCTTTTGGAATAAGCACGATTTCGCTCGGTTCAACAGCTTCAGCATAATCTTCATAGTTTTCATTCAGCAGAATAGAAGCATAGCCAAAATAATTTCCCTGGATGAATATACCCGTAGACAGTTCCCGGCCATCCTTATAAGATTTGAAGCTGCGTACCTGGCCAGATTTTACATAGTAGATATAAGTCGGAGAATCATCTTTTTCATATATGGCCTGTTTTTTCTTCACCGTTTTCACTCGTGAATTGGCTATCAGCTCATGCAACAGCAGCACCTGCTCTGCGGCACTCAAATTGAGATCTTCCGGAGCTGCTTCAGCAGCTAGCTGTTCATGCCTTTTCAAGCGAACGTCGATGGCATTCATCAGTTCAACATCATCAAAAGGCTTTGTCAAATAATCATCTGCCCCCATTTCCATTGCTTTGCGCATATCGGCACGTTCGGCTTTCGCAGTTAAAAAAATAAAAGGAATCTTTGCCGTACTTTCAATTTTGCTCAACATAAAAAGTACGCCATAGCCATCCAATTCAGGCATCATAATATCGCAAAGGATCAAGTCCGGGATATGTCGGGTAGCCAGATCAACACCGATCCGTCCATTTTCAGCCGTAATCACATCATACCGTCCTGTCAGTTCCAAAATTTCGCTCGTCCCCTCACGGATGTCAATATTATCTTCAATGATTAGAATTGTTTTTTTATTTTTCATACGTAAATAGTCTATCTCTTAAAGGCCATTCTTCCTAAAACTAACTTTAAACGATGTCCCCTTATGCACTTCAGATTCAAACTCCATTTTTCCCTCCATGAGTTCGATATATCTTTTGACGATATTCAATCCCAATCCAGTTCCTGGAATATTTCCTGTATTGTGTGCTCTAAAAAATGGTTCAAACAGATGAACATGATCTTCTTCAGGGATACCGATACCGTTGTCTTTGACAGCTATTGAACAACCTTCTTCATCAATATAAGTAGTAAACTCAATCAGGGTATCCTCACCCGAATATTTAATGGCATTGGATATCAGATTTACCAATACATTTTTTAATAGATTTTGATCCAAGGAAAAATGCCCGATCTCACCTGTATGCTGATACACGATGTGCTGATTTTTCTTACAGATAAGCTGCATTTCCTCCGTAATTTCTTCAGCAAGTTCAACCAGATTGATCTCCTGTCGGTTCATGACAACAATACCTGTTTCCAATTTTTCCAGGGAAAGGAAATCGTTCAATATGCTGGTCAATAACTGTACAGCCCCTTTGATCCGGTTGGTATGCTTCAAGATACTTGCCTTATCATCGGGTCTCTCCGCATATTTTTCAATGAGTGAAGCTGACAGTTGCACCGAGCTCAAGGGGGTACGGAATTCATGGGATGCCATGGAAACAAACCTCGATTTCAGCTGGTTCAGCTCAATTTCTTTCTCCAAAGATTTGGAGACTTCTGCCTTTGCTTTCTCGAGTTCCGAAACCAAAGATATCAAATCACGTGTCCGCTCGCTGACTTTATGTTCCAATTCAGCGGCATGTTGTTTAAGCAGATCTTCTGCAGCTTTCTCCCGGGATAAATCATGGATAAAGCCGGTAAAGATATTTTTATCCTTGAGCCACACCTCACTGACCGCCAGTCGGAAGGGGAATGTTTCCCCATTTTTCCGAAGTCCCATTACCTCACGACCGATTCCGATGATTTTTTTATGTCCCGTTGTTTGGTAATTGTGAATATAGCCATCATGGTTACTCCGATCCGGCTCAGGCATTAACATCGACACATTATGCCCGATCACTTCTTCAGCCTGATAACCGAACAATTCAAGTGCAGCAGGGTTAATGCTCTCCACATGCCCCCTGTTGTCTATGGTAATGATCCCATCAATTGCATGGTCTATGATTGCTGCCAGTAGCCTTCCGCTTTCCATGTTGAGCTTCTATTTTACCAGTTTCTTATATTTAATGCGATGAGGTGTCACGTCACCCAGGCGTTTTTTGCGGTTCTCTTCGTATTCTGTGTAATTTCCTTCGAAGAAATAGACTTGAGAATCGCCTTCAAAAGCCAGGATATGCGTACATATACGGTCAAGGAACCATCTATCATGGGAAATCACTACCGCACAGCCACCAAAATTCTCCAATCCTTCCTCCAGTGCACGTAATGTATTGACATCGATATCATTGGTCGGCTCATCGAGTAAAAGCACATTCGATCCTTCTTTAAGGGTAATGGCCAGATGAACACGGTTGCGCTCCCCACCCGATAGTACACCTACTTTCTTCTGTTGGTCGGCACCATTAAAATTGAACTTGGACACATATGCCCTGGAGTTAACGTTACGGTTTCCCAATGTCATATTATCATTCCCCCCCGTAATATTCTCCCATACGGATTTTTCAGGATCCAGGTCATGGTGCATTTGATCCACGTAGCCCAATTTGACAGTTTCCCCTACCTTGAATGAACCTGTATCTGGTGTTTCCTGTCCAGTGATCAAACGAAATAAAGTCGTCTTTCCAGCACCGTTTGGTCCAATGATCCCCACGATCCCTGCCGGTGGCAGCATAAAGCTTAAATTTTCAAACAAGATACGGTCACCATAAGCTTTAGAAATATTCGTAGCTTCAATGACCGAATTCCCCAATCGTGGCCCCGGCGGAATAAACAATTCCAATTTTTCTTCCCGTTCTTTTGTTTCTTCTGAAGCTAGTTTTTCATAATTATGAAGACGGGCTTTCGATTTAGCGTGACGGGCCTTGGGAGCCATCCGTACCCATTCCAACTCACGTTCCAAGGTTTTTTGGCGCTTCGTTTCCTGTTTTTCCTCCTGTGCCAGACGTTTTGCTTTCTGATCCAACCAGGAAGAATAGTTTCCTTTCCAAGGAATTCCTTCACCACGGTCCAATTCCAGGATCCAGCCAGCTACATTATCCAAGAAATACCGGTCGTGGGTCACTGCAATTACAGTTCCTTTATATTGTTTAAGATGTTGTTCCAACCAGTCTATGGATTCCGCATCCAAGTGGTTGGTCGGTTCGTCCAGCAATAATACATCAGGTTCCTGCAACAGTAAGCGACATAATGCTACACGCCGGCGTTCTCCACCTGACAAATTGACAATTTTTGCTTCCGGTTCCGGACAGCGCAAAGCATCCATCGCCCGTTCCAATTTTGAATCAATTTCCCATGCATTTGTTGCATCAATTTTATCCTGAAGTTCACCTTGCCGAGTCAGCAACCTGTCCATTTCGTCCGCATTTTCATAGACCTCTGGCAAGCCAAATTTTTCATTGATTTCTTCGTATTCTTGTAAGATTGCTGTAATTTCGGCTACTCCTTCCTGGACTACTTCAAGTACAGTTTTTTCGAGATCCAATTCAGGTTCCTGCGCCAAATATCCCACAGAATAGCCTGGGGAGAACACAACTTCACCCTGATAGGACTTGTCCAAACCAGCAATAATTTTGAGCAATGATGATTTTCCAGATCCATTCAAACCGATCACACCGATTTTGGCACCATAGAAAAAAGATAAATAGATATTTTTTAGAACTTGTTTTTGAGGCGGATAAATTTTGTTGACACCCGCCATCGAAAAAATAATCTTCTCGTCTGACATAAAATTTAAAAAATTGGAAAACTCTTGTTATATTAACATACAAATGTAATCTTTTATACTGACATTTTGGACGTATAATGGTCATGGCTTAATTGTTGATGACATTATTTAAAATAATTTTAAGGATTGAAATGCAGAATTTACTACATTTATATATCCTTAATATAAAACAGAAAGGTATTCAATGGAAGCAAAATTTTCACCGCGCGTAAAGGATGTCATATCGTACAGTAGAGAGGAAGCTTTGAGATTGCGTCACGATTATATTGGCACTGAGCATTTGTTGCTTGGGCTTATTCGTGAAGGCGATGGAATGGCGATCAAAATCCTTAAAAACATAGGCATTGACACTACAGCCCTACGTCAATCTGTGGAAGACGCAGTGAAGGGGGCCTCCGTATCACGCGCTCCTATTGGCAATATGCCATTAACTAAACAAGCTGAAAAAGTTCTGAAAATCACCTATTTGGAGGCAAAGATTTTCAAATCGGATATCATAGGAACAGAGCATTTATTGTTGGCCATCCTACGGGATGAAGATAATATTGCTTCGCAAATTTTACAGCAATATAATGTGACTTATGACATCTTCAAATCTGAAGTCGAACAAAATAGAACAACCATTAAGGATGAAGCTCCGGGTTCACCTACTGGCGACGACGATTTTGCTGAAGATGATCAATATATCCAGCCGAAGAAGGTTTCGGATATAAAATCCAAGACTCCGGTACTGGACAACTTTGGCCGTGATCTGACCAAAGCTGCTGAGGAAGGCCGACTGGATCCTATTGTGGGCCGTGAAAAAGAAATCGAACGTGTATCGCAAATTCTTTCACGCCGCAAAAAGAATAATCCTTTGCTCATCGGAGAGCCGGGGGTTGGTAAATCCGCCATTGCTGAAGGGTTGGCCTTACGTATTGTGCAACGCAAAGTATCACGTGTCTTGTTCAACAAGCGTGTGGTTACCCTGGATCTAGCATCCTTGGTAGCAGGTACAAAATACCGTGGTCAGTTTGAAGAGCGTATGAAAGCGGTCATGAATGAACTGGAAAAATCGCCAGATGTGATCTTGTTTATTGACGAAATTCACACGATTGTCGGAGCGGGCGGTGCTTCTGGCTCACTCGATGCCTCCAACATGTTCAAACCAGCCTTGGCAAGGGGAGAAATTCAATGTATCGGTGCAACCACGCTGGATGAATATCGTCAGTATATTGAAAAAGATGGTGCCTTAGACCGTCGTTTCCAACGGGTAACTATCGAACCGGCTACACACGATGAAACAGTGGAGATATTGAACCGTATCAAGGAAAAATATGAGGATCACCATAATGTGACCTATACACCAGAAGCGATTGAAGCCTGTGTGTCATTGACCACACGTTATATTACGGATAGGTTCTTACCAGATAAGGCAATCGATGCATTAGACGAAGCTGGTTCTCGTGTGCATTTGAACAACATCCACGTTCCGCAGTCCATCATTGACATTGAGAACAAGATCGAAGAAGTCAAGTTGGAGAAAAACAAAGTGGTTCGCAGTCAGAAATACGAAGAAGCTGCCAAGTTGCGAGACACGGAGAAAAAACTGATCGAAGAACTGGAAAAAGAGAAAATAGCCTGGGAAGAAGAAACCAAATCAAAGCGATATACCGTTTCAGAGGAAAATGTTGCAGAGGTAGTCGCCATGATGACAGGTATCCCGGTACAACGTGTCAGCCAGACTGATAGTCAAAAACTATTGAACATGGCCGAACTGATGAAAGGAAGAATCATTGGTCAAGATGATGCTGTAGGTAAACTGGTCAAAGCCATTCAACGTACACGTGCTGGTTTGAAAGATCCAAAAAAACCAATAGGTTCATTTATCTTCCTGGGCCCTACTGGCGTTGGTAAAACAGAATTAGCAAAAGAGCTTGCTCGATTTATGTTTGATACCGAAGATGCGTTGATCCAAATTGACATGAGTGAATATATGGAGAAATTTGCGGTTTCACGTTTAGTTGGAGCGCCTCCAGGATATGTGGGTTATGAAGAAGGAGGTCAGCTAACGGAGAAAGTACGCCGTAAACCTTATGCTGTAATCTTATTGGATGAGATCGAAAAAGCGCATCCAGATGTATTCAATCTCTTGTTACAGGTACTAGATGAAGGGCAATTGACAGACAGTTTGGGTCGTAAGGTCGATTTCCGCAATACGATTGTGATCATGACATCCAACATTGGCGCACGTCAATTGAAGGAATTTGGTCAAGGTGTAGGTTTCACCACAGCAGCCAAGGAACAGCAATCTGATGCACATTCCCGTGGTGTGATCGAGACAGCATTGAAACGTGCTTTTGCACCAGAATTTTTGAACCGTATCGATGATGTCATCGTTTTCAACTCATTGACAAAGGAGAATATTTTCAAAATTATCGATATTGAGCTGAAAGCTTTGTTCAAGCGTATTGCAGATTTAGGATATACCATCAATTTGACGGATGAAGCAAAAGATTTCATCGCCGATAAAGGGTACGACAGTAATTTCGGTGCTCGTCCTTTAAAGCGGGCAATCCAAAAATACCTGGAAGATCCTATTGCGGAAGAAATCCTCAAAGGCAATGTGCAGACCGGTTCAGTTTTGACCGTAAGCATTAATCCGGAAACCAAAGATATTGAGGTATCTAGCTCTGATCCGAAGTCTTCAAAAGATACAGCGGAGAAATAGTCAACCGCTGTATTCGAAATAATTTCAAAAAATGCACCATAATGGTGCATTTTTTGTTGTATAGAAGGTTGACGTTAAACTTTCGCTGAATTTTATCGTCCTATAATAAAATTTCGTCACAAATAACATAAAATATGAAAAGACTTTTATTAGCAGCTTTAATTGGAACCGCAGCCTTGGTTTCATTTTCTTCTTGTAAAAAGGAGTACGTTACAAATTATCTGCCTGGGGTAAGTTATAACACTAGTGTAAAGTCATCAACTTGGGTCGCTGACAACTCTGGATATTCTTTTTCAAATGAGTTGGATTTTCCTGAATTGGACGCTCAATATTTTGACTATGGACACGTGGGAGTCGCTATATCATTTGATAATGATCAGCAATATTTTATTAATATTCCATCAGCTATAGGTCCTTACAATTATCGTGTAGAATACAAAATCGGAAAAGTATACCTATATGCGGATTATGTTGGAAGTGATAATAAGCCTGTAGCACCAGATGACATGTTAGTAAAAGTAACATTAACCGATGCTGATAACGGAGGAAACTAAGTGTAAAAAGGTCTGAAAATATATTTTCAGACCTTTTTACATTATCTACCCCTTCAACAGCAACCCGGCATGTTCCATTGCCGCATCAGTCGGATTCGCACCGCTGAGCATTTGCGCAATCTCCCTAACCCGCCCTGCTTGATCCAAACGAATAATATTGGATAGGGTACGGTTCTCCTTGTCTTCCTTGTAAACTTTATAATGTGCCGCTCCTTTAGAGGCTATTTGCGGTAAGTGGGATATAGCAATCACCTGCATATTTTTGGCCAGATCTTCCATAACCTCCCCCACACGTAAGGCTATTTCCCCGGAAATCCCTGTATCAATCTCATCAAAAATAATCGTCGGCAAAGCTGAAGTTTTGGCCACCAATGATTTGATCGCCAACATAACACGCGACAATTCACCACCAGATGCCACGCGATGAATGGACTGCAATGCTTGCCCCTTATTCGCTGAAAACAGAAACTGAATCGTATCTATACCCGACTCACGCATTTCACCTTCTTTCAAAGCTTGCAGCTCAATTTGTAGGACTGCATTTGGCATTCCCACATTTGACAACGTTTGCTGTACACTTTCAGTAATACGATCCAGTACCACTTTCCGTGCTTCTGAGAGTTTTTTCGCCTGCTGTTGAGCAATTTCCAATCGATGCTCAACATCTCTTTCTAATCGTTCCAATTGCTCATCGGAGGAATTTATGGCCTGTAGTTTTGCTTCCAGGTCATCCCGCAATACGATCAATTCCTCTACAGAGTCTACATGATGTTTCTTTTGCAATGAATAGAGAAGGCTCAACCGATCATTGATTTCCAACAGCGCTCCGCCATCCAGCTGTGTATCACCCTCCAGTGAGGACAGTTCAGCAGCAATATCTTTCAACTCAATCCAGGTACTTTTCAAACGTGTAGCGATATCCTCGGCCACAGGTAAAAACGACGAAATGCCCTCTATTTGGTTCAATGAATCTTTCAATTGATTTAATATGGCAGCATCATGGTTTTCAAGCAGATGTGATGCGGCATTTAAGGCTCGCTGGATATCCTCCGCATTCTCCAGTTGGCGCTGCTGTATTTCCAATGTTTCCTGCTCATCGCCCTGCAATTGAGCCGCATCCAGTTCATCAAACTGAAACTGGAAATAGTCCTGTTCGAGCGCAGCCTTCTTCACCGTCTCTTTAAGCTCTTCCAATTCTTTCTTCGCTTTTCTATAAGCTAAAAAACTCTCTCTGAAGGCCTGCTTTAGTCCAAAAGTCCCGGCCACACTATCGACAACCAAGAACTGGAAGTCTTCTGTATTGACCTGTAATGTTGCCTGCTGTGAATGAACATCAATCAGCTGTTCACCCAACTGCTTCAGGATCGTCAATGTTACAGGTGAGTCATTGACAAATGCCCGTGATTTACCATCCGGTGTTATCTCCCGCCTGATGATGGTATGATCCGCATAATCCAGGTCATTTGCTTCAAAAAAGCTGCTTAACTGATAAGCACCAATTCTAAACTCGCCCTCAATCACGCATTTCTTCGATGGGTCAAAAAAATGCTTCCCCTCTGCTCTATTCCCCAAAATTAGGGACAATGCCCCCATAATAATGGATTTACCAGCCCCAGTTTCCCCAGTGATCATATTTAACCCCTTGTCGAATTGGATTTCTAACAAATCAATCAAGGCATAATTCTTAATATGTAAGGTATCTAGCATACTTTTGAAGGTATATTTCATTTTGAGGGAAAAATACCGGTCCCCCTCCGGTTCGTATCACCTTGTCTGCCTGCTCCCCTCTTTAGCAGGTAATTTACCTAAACTCAGGCGATTTCAATAATTTTTATGATAAAAATTATTGGATTTAAGTTGGTAATATTGCTCAACAACTGTTTCAACCCCGCTAAATACTAAAAATAATATCATTTATCCAAATAAAACTAAACATAATAGTAATATTAACATACATCGCCTTCGGTAGGATTGGGTTAGTAATGATTATTTAATAAATGCTGTAAAATCCACAAAGACAATGTCACTTGTCTTTATGACAAAATAATGTCCTCTTTCCGTTATAAGCAGACCTATAAATGCTTATTTTTACCACATGCAAGATTATAGTGCTACCCTAAAAAAATACATGCCCGAAGAGGCTGCCCCAATCATATCCAGCTGGATCAACCATACGGGATGCCTATTTAAGATCTCCCGAACAAGAAGTACCAAATTAGGGGATTATCGGGCACCTTTTAAAGGCAGTCCGCACCGCATTTCAGTCAACCATGATCTTAATCCTTATTCTTTTCTGATTACAACGATTCATGAATTTGCTCATCTTCAAACCTGGAACAAATATCAACACCATGTCAAACCACATGGAACAGAATGGAAAAATAACTTCAAGGAATTAATGGATCCATTTTTAAAATTGGATATTTTTCCGGTCGATATCAGTCAGGCCATCAAAAATTACATGGCTAATCCAGCAGCTTCGAGCTGTACTGATCTTCACCTGTTCCGCACACTAAAAGCATACGATACCGTGAACGCAACCGCCTTAACAGTGGAGTCACTGGAGGACGGCCATTTCTTCCGTTTAAAAAATGGCCGCTCGTTTCAGCGTATCGAAAAAATTCGGAAGCGCTATAAATGCATGGAGCTGACAAGCAAACGAATGTACCTCTTCAACCCTATTGCAGAAGTATTTCCTTTAGAACAATGATTTTTAACAAATACATTCATTATATTTTTATCTTTGCTAACTTAGGAAACAATTAAAGAGAGCTTTTATGTTACACTTACACTCGACTATAGCAATAGTCTTATTGCTAGCCTTGGTGATATCGATTGTGATCACCCTATCAAATTATTTAGGCAATAAACCGTACAACCGCAAAATTGCCTTATTAGGATTTATCGTATCGCACATTCAATTACTTGTTGGATTGATCCTATATTTCGTTCTAAAATACCCATCCATGATGTCTGGCGCTGCAATGAAGGACCCGACATTACGTTTAAAAATCATTGAACATCCTTTGACCATGATCATTGCCATTATATTGATCACAATTGGTTATTCGAAAGCTAAAAAGATGGAAAATGCCAGAAAAGCAAATCAGACTGTTGTTATTTTCTATATTATCGGTCTGATCCTGATGCTTGCACGCATTCCTTGGGCTACTTGGTCATTCTTTGCATAATCATAAAATTATCAATCATACAAAAGGCATCAAGTTATTGATGCCTTTTTTTTATGTGGCAGAGTTCAGCCTGCATCAGGCAAAGTAGCACTACCTTTTTCTCCGTGCCTAATCTATTCCACGCGTACTATCAGGGTTGAAGTTCAAGATCAGTAGTCTATGGATTTAAGATAACAAAAAAAAGCCCCAGTAAAACTGAGGCTTCCTAATATTTTAATTGACTATGGATTAGTCACGGTTTTTTCCAAATCCCAAAATACCAAAAACGGTCTTGAACGCGATAAGAGCACCAACGATCATGCAGATGTTTGCTATCGCGGAAAACAAAAATGTTTGTTGGTCCAATGCAGTGCATACATCCGGTACAAAACGAATAAATGTACCTATTAAACCTAAAGCGATCGCTACTACCAATGTTTTGTAGTAATGAGTTTGATTCGCATTATTATCAGTTGTCTTTGGACCTCTTGGTTGTACAGTTTCTGCCATTTCTATTTCGATTTTATTCGATACAAATGTACAAAATATTCTATGTTTGAAAAATAAAATTGAAAAAAGGGAAAACAATCATTTATTCACCATATTTCCATTCAATTTTTCCTGTTATGCTCCTCTCTATCTTTACTTACAAAACTGTCCAATTCCTTATTCACCTCATCCAGTAACTGCTGTTCTGTAGGCAAGTAAAGCTCATATTGACTGGCAACGATCTGTTTTTGGTCTTCGGGAAGGGTAAATTTCACAACCGCATCGTTCTTACTCGCACAGAGTAAAATGCCGATCGTGGGATGTTCATGTGGAAGCCTTTCAATACGGTCATAGTAATTGACATACATCTGCAATTGACCAATGTCCTGATGGGTTAATTTGTGTGTCTTGATCTCAATGATCACAAAACTTTGCAAGAGACGGTTGTAAAAGACCAGATCAACAAAAAACTCATCCCCTTCAATATGTATGCGTTTTTGACGGGCGACAAAGGAAAAGCCATTCCCTAATTCCAGCAAAAACTCCTGCAGATGGGTTATAATAGCACTTTCGAGATCCTTCTCATAATATGAATCTTCCCGCTTCAAACCCAAAAATTCCAGTACCATTGGATCTTTTATAATCTCCTTGGCATCAGATGGTATCTTTTCTCTTTTTGCAACAGCCAGTACACTTTCCTTATCGTTACTAAGTAGCAGACGTTCATATAGACTGGTATTGATCTGCCGCTCAAGCTGGCGGACTGTCCAATTATTCTTTATGGTCTCGGCTATATAAAACTCCCGCTGTTCCCCACTATTCAGACTTAGAAGCAACTTGTATTGACTCCAGCTCAATTGTGTCCACAGTGTAGACACAATTGGAAATGTGCGATAAAATTGGCGGTACCAATTTAACTGTCGAGATGAAAAACCACTACCAAATTCAGGCTGTAGCTGCTCCGAAAGATATTTGATGATATATTTCCCATAATCGGCTCTCTCCTTTCCTTGCTGTTCTTCCTCAAAAATACGCTTGCCGATGTGCCAATACATTAACGTGCGCTGATGGTCGACAGCGCGAATAGCATCTTCTTTAGACTGCGAAATAATCGCCTTTATATCGGATACTAAGGTTTTATCTGATATCATATCTGCTTATTTTTAGTTCGTGTACTACCGCACTTTCATCAAACAAAAATAAACAAAACTAACGAAAAATACTAAATATTTTAGCAAAAACATCAAATAATGAGCGTTGGGATATAAAAGCTATTTCAGAAAGTTTATTTAACTTCACCGACTAACAACAAGCCAAATGAAAACAGCTGTAAATTATATTTCCGCCCTCAGAAATGCATACTACGAGAATGGTGGTAAAAAAATATGGGACAACTTTGAAAAAATCAAACATGGCGCAAGCGACGAGAATATCTACAGACTCAAGCAGATTTATCCAGCCCTACCCGAAACGTTAATCGATCTGCTCCTCTATGTGGATGGCACTTATTGGAGAACCTACAATGACGAGAAAATTGCTTTGTATTTCCTGGGATCCGATGTTTTTGAGTACCCATATTATCTGCTTTCATCGGAGGAAATGATAGAAAATCAAGGGGTAGCGATAGCGTACTATCGGGATTATATCAATCGAGAATACGGTCATGTGGAGATCGACCCGAAAATCACGGATAATGGCGCCCATTTAAATTGGCTCCACTTCTCTGATTGTATGAATAACGGTGGAACTTCACAATTATTCATTGATTTCAGTCCCTCGGGGAAAGGCAAAGCTGGCCAAATCGTACGCTTCCTGCATGACCCCGATGAGTTTCGTGTCATCGCAGACAACTTTGAAGAATATCTTCAAAAATTAATCGACAATCAATTTGATTTCATTATCGAAGATTATCTGGAATAGATTACCAAGCAAATAGCCAGACATAATTGGGAAACAAGAAAATAACCATAAATTAGCACCAAAAGCCGTATTCAAACCACCTTAGATTAAATGAAAATCAAATACATCTTTACCTTCCTCGTTCTCTTCCTAATGAGGACGGGAGCCTATAACAATGGCAAGGAGATCTCAGACTCTATCAAAATAGAGGTATTAACTATCTGGGTATTTTAAGTTACTCAATCTAGCATGGTTACAGAAAGTTTTCAGCTTCATCAAAAGATGGAGAAGATAAAAGCAAAAATTCGTATCTTACCATAAATCACAGTCATATGGTACGCATATATATCCTATTCAGTTTTGTACTGTCCATGTCTACAGTAATGGCCAAAAACAAACTTTCTATTGGGCACCCCAATATAAAAGTGTTGACTGATACGCTTTCTGACAATATCAGACAGTACATCACGCAATTAGCTGTTTCAGATGGCCTAGATAAAAGCTCGATTAAAATAAAAACTGATAGCTGGGGTGAGGTAACTGTCTCAGATAACTGGGGTAAAAGCGTCAAATACAGTAAAAGCCATTGGGATGGATATACGAAAACGGATAGAAGCGGACGTAAAACATCAATAAAACAAGATTTTTCAGGCAATATAGTCGTAAAATATGATGACGGACAAAAAGCCACAGTCAGAAAAAATATAAGTGGTGACTTTGATATTCCATCTAAGGACAGGAGTCCATCCACGGCCTTTATAAACACCTTGGGGGATCTGGAGATTCGTGACACGAATGAAAATCTTACGACTGTTTCAAAAAATATCTTCGACGGTTTGGATATCCGTGATGCAAGTGGAAACCGCTCTACTGTATCCAAAAATGCAACAGGTGGTTTAGAGATCCGTGACAACAAGGGGAATAGCAGTAGGGTTACAAAAGACATCCTTGATAACCTCACCATTGAAAATAGTAATGGTAAACGTACAACAGTTAAAACTGATATTCTTGGAGGTAAAACAATTGAAGATAATCGTGGAAACAACGTATCCATAAGAAAGGATATTTTTGGAAATTATGATGCCAGTGACAACAAAGGAAATAGAGCTTCCATAAAAAAGGATATTCTTGGAAAAATAACCATTGATGACCCAAAAGGAATTCTGGATGAAATTGTCAAACTTCAATTGATCGAAGAGCTCTCACAGAACTAAAAAATCTTAACATTCGAATATTTAAAGATTTTCAAAAGAAAATTAAAATTCCTAAAATTGCAATCTCATTTCAGGTATATTGGCTATGGCATTTCAGGGCCAGTTACTTCCAAACGATCTTAATACGACGCTAAGAGGTCCAATAAAGTGTTACGGGTGAGTGAATAAAAATAAAAGGATGAAAAAGATTATATTTTTTCTATTATTGATACCTTTTTGGGCCAGTGCCCAGGAACAAAATATCCAAAACTTTGTCGTAAAGGAAAACCTTTCAAAAAATGGAAAATTGGCCGTAGTTGCATTGGATTCATTAGGAAATACCAATGAGACAATCAACGGGAACTATATGTTCACGATAAACGGTTTCTCCCAAGCCCTTCAGTTTCACGACGGTGTTGCCGTACCAAACCAGAAAATTGAATCTTCTACTTTCGTATTCTTTAGCCACAAAAATCACCAAAAATCCAAGGGACGTCTATTTTATATTTACAAAAGTGACAGTGGGCTTTCTCCATTTGCAATCAGTGGATTGATGTTTCTAATTATCCCCGCTATCGTACTGGGAATTGCTTATATGTTTAAAAAAGTAATTATGACTGCTATCGCATTAGCTATTGTATTCTTTTTATTCAATCATTCACAGGGGCTGGACCTAAGCAAAATTTTCGAGTCCATATTCTCAAGCCTCAAAAATCTCATTGGGTAACATCTCTCCGGGCAGCCCACTTTTAATGACATAAAGCAGTTGCTGGAGCAGTCTTCAACGATTAGAAGGGCATACCGATCCCAAAATTGTACTGGATAAAATTGTACCGGTCAGGCCTGTGGCTCTCATAATACTGTTGTTTAAATTCTTTGGAATCAAAGAAGTGTTTGATCACCCATTGATCACTGCCCGAGAACTGCGGATCCTTTATCTTTAATCCGGCATCAAGACGAATGACAAAGTAATCCGAATCGAAGCGCAGACCAAACCCTGTACCAATGGCAACCTGTCCAAGAAATTTATTGAACTTGAATTCTCCACCCGGATTCAGTTCCTCATCTTTTTTGATTCGCCACACATTCCCCATATCCACGAATGTTGCCCCATTCATCTTTGCGCCTAAAAAATTATTTAAGAGACGAAAACGATATTCCGCATTTGCTTCCAATTTAATTTCACCCAACTGATCCAGGTTTCGAAGATTCAATCGCAGATCCTCACTCAGATTTTCACGGTTATAAGATCCAGGCCCCAAAGTCCTTGCCTGCCATGCACGTATGCCATTCATTCCACCACTATAAAAACTCTTCTCGAAAATAAGCAGCTTCGAGTTATTGCCATAAGGTATGGCAATTCCAGGATTAAATCTGAAAACAAACTGCCTGTTCCCTCCCAGATTACGGTACAGCCGATAATCGAGCTCGGTTTTGGCATACTGCAGAAAAGGTACTCCAAAGATTTCTTTCTCACCATCTGCATTGGCAGGTAGCTTGGCCAGACTACTGATGAGATCCAACACATTTCCGCTTACGTCAACAGTACCTCTGAAATAATGAAAATCTTCCTTGCTTGTCAGCTTTTTCCCATTCAGGACAAAATTATACTGGGTTCCTAATCCAAAGTATTGCCGGTCATTGCTACGTACGTATAACTGATATCCTTCCTGCTCCAGATTTTTCCGAAAATTCGAATCCAACCTGCCATCCCGGTATTCCAGAACGATGGGGGTAAAACTGTGATACTTATTTTCTGTTTCGTACCACGAATAATTCAATGAGGTAATAAAATAGCGGTTTGAATAAGTCCTGTCTTGGTCAAACAGCTGCAATGTCATGGAATAGGTCGTTTTGGGCAGTCCAAATTTCCCGCCAGGATTGATAGGGAAGGGAACCATCAGCCGTGGAATAACCAAATTAACACCGACCTGAAAATCATTGTTGAATATCTTACTAGAAAGACCACCCGCCAGCCGAGGATCAAACAATACACCATAACGTAGTTTGACCTCCAGCTGTTCAGATCCCCCAAAAATATTTCGCTGTGAAAACGTGTTTCCAATATTGAACCCGCTCATACCCGAACTAAAGGTGTATTCTCCCTCAATTTGGTTTCCCATTCTGGGTCTGGGAATAAAATCATAATGAACATCGAGCTTATTGGAGTCCTTCTTGACATATTGTATTTTTACCGAACGAAAGCCATTCATTTCATAAAGTCGATCATAAGATTTGTTTTCCTCAGCCAAAGAATAAAAGTGACCACTGCGCAAATACATATAGCGTTCCAGAGGCTTCCAACGGAAACTATTTGTCTCATCGACAAACAAAAGCCGTTTTGCCGAATCTTCAATTCGGCGGGGCACTTTCTTGGACAATGTTCCATAATTCCTGATAGTCATATAAACACTATCTATTTGATACCTTTTATGTATCGTAGAATCACTGGGATTTTCAACGTTTATTTTCAAATCAATCTGATTTCCTTCCACTGCCGAATCGATGCCAGCACGCATGTACTGGCGTAAATAATCGTAATAGCCATTATTGCGCATGGAAGTATATAAACGCTCTCTTTCTTCCAACAATTTTGCAGCATCATATTGTGTGTTTGGCTTTACAGCTGTTTTACCTAAAACCTCACGTTCGAACAGTGCTTTTACTTGATCATCGTCAAATTTTCGGTCAATATTCCTGACCTGATACGGAATCCCCTCTTCAACCTGAAAGTTGATACGTGCTTTTTTCTGGTTGACCGTAATTTCAGGATTAACTTTAGCCTGAAAATATCCTTTTGTAAATAGAAAACGTCTGATCTGATTGGCAGAAAGATCCACCATGGCCGAATCCAGTAAATGTGGAGCTTCGCCTACATTCCGGATATTCTTGGTTTTATAACGTCCTTTTTTGGTGTTGAAGGTATTATAAATAAATAGGTTTACCCGCGAGTTAGGTCTTATTTCATTGGAGACATAGGTTTCCGAAGATTCTCTCAGTGCAGGTTCAATGCCAGAAATCTGTACTTTTGTAACCAGAGCCTGATCGTTGTCAAGATATTTTGAGGATCGGCAAGATGCAAAAAATAGCGTCAAAAGCATTATACTTGCAAATCCGGTAAAACGAGAATACTTAATCATCAATAAAAATGTTGTCAAAAGCGCAAATCAGTCTAATAACGTCTCTACAAAATAAAAAGTATAGAAAACAACATGGCCTATTCGTGGTTGAAGGAGTTAAATCCGTCATGGAATTTCTTTCCTCTAACTATCAAGTCGAGTCTATTTTCTATACTGGTGACGCCAACACAAAAGTGGGTAAAATCTCGCATAATATAAAATCCCATATGCTTACCGAGGCTGAATTTCAAAAGATTAGTAGCCTAAAGTCACCACAGGGTGTATTGGCTCTGGTCAAACTCCCGACACAGCAGCAGATCGAAATAGCTGATCTAGCAAATGAATACAGCATTGTGCTGGATGATGTTCAGGACCCGGGCAACCTGGGCACCATCATCCGGACAGCAGAATGGTTTGGAATAACGCATATTATCTGTTCCTCCGGTACTGTAGATGCGTATAATCCCAAAGTAGTGCAGGCAACAATGGGTTCCCTGGCCAGGGTCAAGATACACTATACAGATTTAATGGATTTCATTTCTAAGGCTGACTTACCCGTCTATGGGGCCCTACTCCAGGGGCAGTCCATTTATCAGACCGAATGGAAGGATGCTGGGCTCATCGTCATGGGCAACGAAGGCAATGGAATCAGTGATGAACTCATTGCGCGAATAGACCAAGCCGTGACCATACCACGTATCGGTCAGGCAGAATCACTTAATGTGGCCGTTGCCACTACCATATTTTGCAGTGAAATTGCCCGCCGGAAACTACTGTAACAAAGAATATTCACATACAACACCATTAGATCATGCTCGCTGAACAGAAATCCATCTATACACTTCAATTTATCTTACTTTGCCTAAGCTCCCTTTTATTCTCTTCCAGCTTCAACATGATCATTCCCGAACTCCCCAATTACCTCAGCAGTCTGGGGGGAGCGGAATACAAAGGTTTGATTATTGCCTTATTTACCCTGACTGCGGGTATTTCGAGGCCTTTCAGCGGTAAGTTGACCGATCGCTGGGGGCGTGTTCCTGTAATGGCTATCGGGTCTATCGTCTGCTTCATCTGTGGTTTCCTCTATCCAATCCTGACTTCAGTCGCCGGTTTCCTGTTCCTTCGGCTGATCCATGGTTTCTCAACAGGCTTTAAACCCACATCCACCTCTGCCTATGTTGCGGATCTGGTCCCCCAGAACAGGTGGGGCGAGGCCCTGGGGATGCATGGCTTGGCATTCAGTATAGGAACAGCAGTTGGCCCTGCCATCGGCAGTGCAATTTTTGATGCCTTTGGGATCAATGTCATGTTCTATTCTTCTTCGTTCATGGCACTGCTCTCCATCCTGATCGTGATCAACATGAAAGAAACATTGGTCAAAAGGGAAAAGTTCAACCGGTCCATGCTTAAAATAAACCGCAAGGATATCATCGAATGGCGGGCCCTTCCGGCCGGAATCGTTACATTTCTCTCCTATACTGCTTATGGTGTGATCCTCACCTTAATACCCGACTGGAGCGAATACTTGGGACTTAAAAATAAAGGGCTTTTTTTTCTGGCTTTTACCATTGCATCGGTACTTGTACGCTTTGTTTCCGGGAAGGTTTCCGATCGCTATGGAAGACCAAAAATCATTGTCGTAGGCCTAATCATTATTGCCATCGCCTTGGTTGCTATTGGTATCGGGAACAGCTTTGTCGGCATGATGATAGGTGCCAGCATCTATGGCATCGGAACAGGCATACTTTCCCCAGCGGTCAATGCATGGACCATAGACCTCAGCCTGCCTGAACACCGTGGTAAAGCCGTCGCAACGATGTATATCTCACTTGAAGCAGGGATAGGACTGGGAGCGCTCTTGGCCGGATTGTATTACAGTGATATTATCCTGCGCATTCCATTGATCATGTATGCCAATGCCGCTGTTCTGCTGATCGCGCTGATCTATATGTTAAACTGGCAAAGAAGAATGAGATCGTAATTTGGCTCTATTTTTTATATTTAGACTTACATTGTATCTTTAATCCTTGATCTTTAATCTTTATTAACAGATGATAAATAGCTATCTAAAGCTCCAATATACCCTACTCACGCGTCATATTAAGGCTACAGGCCTCCCCATTCCGGTCGCAGTGCTCGTGTTCATTGGCTTATGCTTTTTAACCTGTTATGCATTGGTTCAATATCCGGTCTTTGGATCTTATGCACTTCTATTGGGTAATTTTCAACTGCTCTTTCTGCTGACAGAAAAAAATAGAAATGATTTTCTCAAAAATACATTTAACAAAAAAGATTTCTATACCATAAGGCTGGTGGAAAATAGCCTTGTCATCCTTCCCAGCTTTATCATCTTGCTGGTTCAGCGGCAATGGATGCAGGCGATGGCCCTGCCACCCCTCTCCCTGGTATTTGTTTTTATTACCTTGAGGACCTTTGGCCGATCTATTCCGACACCATTTACAAGAAAGCCGTTTGAATTTATTCTCGGTTTCCGTCGAAGTTACCCTATCCTACTCGTTCTTTATTTATTGGCAGCGATCGGTTTTTATGTGGCCAATCCCAATCTTGTTCTCTTTTGTGTGGCCTGCATGACATTAACCTCTGTCTTTTATTATCAATTGCCTGAACCTGAGTTTTACTTATGGAATCATCGGAACAGACCAGCGGCATTTTTATTTCGTAAATTTAGACGTGGGGTCGGTCAATGCCTTGTATATACACTTCCCCTTTTAGTCATCTACAGTGTTATCTTTCCTGAAATACTGTTTCATGCAATTCTGCTGCTGACTGGAATATTCTTTCTAGTCCCCTTTGTCATTACCCTCAAATATGTCGCTTACCCAAGGGAAATTAACTTTCCGGAAGGATTTGCCCTGGCATTATGTTTCAGCTTTTATCCATTGATATTGGCTCTATTTCCATTTTACTATAGCAAAGCACTCAAAAACCTTAAAAGCTACTTATGATCGAGCTCATTAATCTCAGCAAATCTTTTGCTGCACATCAGGTCCTGCACGACATCAGCTTTACCTTCGACACGGGAAAGGTATATGGTATCGTTGGTGAAAATGGTGCCGGAAAAACAACTTTATTTCGCTGTATTGCCGGTTTAGAAGCTGCCGACGGAAAAATAAAGGCCGACATCCAGCCCTTAAAGAATCAGCTGGGCTACCTTCCATCAGATCCTTATTTTCTATCCAAACTAACTGGAGCGGAATACATCTATCTGCTTACAGATGCCCGGGGAAAAAGCATCAGAAACCTCGAAGAAAGAAATATTTTTGAATTGCCCCTAAAGGAATATGCCAGTTCATATTCCACTGGCATGAAAAAGAAACTGGCCCTGACCGCAACACTGCTGCAGGGCAACAGCTACTATATCCTAGACGAACCCTTTAATGGCATTGATTTACAGAGCAGTATTATCCTGACCGAGATCATCCTTCGGCTGAAAGCCATGAAAAAGACGATCCTGATTTCATCCCATATTTTTTCGACACTAAAAGATACTTGCGATGAAATACTGGTACTCGAAAATGGCCGGATCAGCAAATCGGTCCCCAGTGCATTATTCGGCGATTTCGAAGAAGAAATGAAAGAAAAAATACTGAAAAAAGACATTGACAAATTATGGCAATGATAAATCAGAAAAAGCAACTATGCTGAGTCATCTTAGTTGCTTTTCTGATTTTTTTATGATATATATACTAATCAGTCTTACTTAAGAATGCTCTTTTACAAGCTGGGCTACAAAACCTGATCGTTTTCCCATTTTTCACCACCTGTTCCGTTCCAGTCTCAGCGCTAACCATCATGCCACATATCGGATCCGTTGAAGAGGGCAGATTTGCCGATAAGTTTGTCTCTTTCCTGCTTATGGATTTTACATCCGCTTTATGAACAGCCTTATTGATCGCCTTTGTATTTTCTAATCTATAATAAATTTTATTGTCATCTACCCATGCAACGACAATTTGATCTTTTCCTAGCGCTGCGATAACTGGATAAGAAGCATGTGACAAGGGTAAGGAAATTTCTTTTTCAAAAAATTCTTGGTCATTGATTCGATTGACCATGATTTTTTTAAATGCTGCTCCTTCCTTTTCATAAGATACATCAAACGTAGCAATTCGATCTCCATTCGGCATAAGTTCCAATTGTGCAAATCGACCTGCAGGGCTTAGTTCTCGTTTTATTACTGTTCTATTGTTGCCATCCAATTCTGCATAGTATACCCCACCTTGCTTTGCTCCTGTATACCAAGATACATATTTCGTATGGTTGTGCAAGACCACCGAAGGACCATTATGGGGACAACCGTCGATGACCCAATGATCATTACTAAAAGGAGTTGGCTCATTAAATTTTAATCCATTATCCAATGAAACACTTATCGAAATATCCCGAACAGATCCCGGCAAAAGATCACGAAACGCAACATTGACCTGACCTTTCCCGTTTGTGCTCATAGCGGTACGGCAGCACTGACAAGCCGCTGAATCAATCAACAGGGCATCCCCAAAGCCTGTCTTGGAGCCTGTCTTCGCAAATTTTACAGGCCGCCCTAATTCTGCGTGTATTGGGTTGGTATCCAACCACGAAACCGCTATTTCCCCGTCATCCAGACGAATAATATCGGCAAAGGAACGGGAACCTAATAATGGTGCATCTGCCTGTATTGATTTTCGCTCCGTCCATGTCTTACCCATGTCATTGGACATCGTATATTGAATATCACTCAGGCCCCATTTACTTGTTGAAGACGGAACCGAAGTTTCATAAATCGCAACGATAGTCCCATCTCCTTTGAAAGCAACCTTTGGCATCCCCTCCTCATGTATACTTGTATTGGCTTCAATCGGTATGCTGATTGCCGCTCCAAATCGGTGAGCAGTTGTATCCCAAGTTGCAAAATAAAAGTTTTTATTCTTTAAGCTGTCTTGTTCGATCCAACTGATAGCGGGCAGGCCCTTATTGTCTTTTGTTAAAAAAACACAAGATGCAGTAGATTTTGTCCCTGAAATCACAACTGGATCCTGTACTGTATGCCCTCGGTCAAGAGCATCACATCCGTGCAAAAAGATGGCTATTACTGTATAAAAAATTAGCTTTTTCATTTTTTTATCTTCAACTAAAAAATATATTTCAAATTAAATCCCCCATAAGCATTTCTTCCCGGCGAAGGATTGAAGTAAGGTGCCGCTCCCCCATTCCATCCACTCGCATTTAGCGAAGTCAGGGAGCTATAACGTGTATTTGTCATATTGTCCATCCCCCCATATAAATTGACTGCAACATGTTTAGTTACTTTTTTTCTCCATCCAATTTTAGCATGAAGCAATTGGTAAGAAGAATTGAATACGGTATTTGCATCGTTTACTGGAAGTCGATCGTTAAAGAAATAACTTCCAAAAAAGTATATCCCACATTTCGTTTCCATATTCACACCGGCATTGACAACCCAGGGAGCAATTCCGGTTAGATCATTTCCATCATATATTGCGTTGACCTGGTTTTGTGCGTCAAGCACCTTATAATCTATGAACTTAAAATCTGAATACGTCAATGCGATATAAGGCCGTAATAATGTCACCGCATATCCGTCTTCCTCCCGAATTGGCAAATAAGCAATGGATAATTCAGTTCCTTTGTGATCCGTTCGGCCAGAATTATTATAAATCGTGATGCCTTGTTGGATAGATTGGGCAATGAGCTCGCCTTTCATATCCATTTTAAATAGATCAAGCTCATAAGACAACCTGGAATCAAAGAAACTACCTTTGGCATTCAGCTCGTAATTGGTTCCCCTTTCAGCCTGTATCCGTGTATTGATGGACCGGTCTTCGTTTTGTATTTCTGAACTTGAAGGTGGTGAAAATCCAGAACTGATGCTTGCATGAAGAGAAAGGGCAGTTCCAAAATTGTGGCTTAACGCAATTCTTGGAGAAGCCTGTGGCTTGAACCGCTTTGTACCACTACGGGTAGAAATCAAATAGTCTTTCACCTGGTAGTTAATACCGGTGTAACTCATCCCCAGGGTTAAAGTCGTCTTCTTGCCGATTGTAGTAGCAGATTGATAAAACAGCGAATAAAAACTATTTTTATAATCGCTATTGCCACTAATAGCACCTTCTGCCCCATGCTCATTCACATACTGAACACCTTTGGTAAGTGCTTGGTTAAATTCCGTCCCGACTGTAAAAGTTGTTGGAAAAAGCTTTATTCCGGCATTATACGTAAATCTGGTCCGCCCACCATAACTCTGGTAGTAATTTCTTAAATAGGCGTATGGCAGTGGGTGATCAAGGTCATAGAAATAGGTGAAAATACTGGTAGAATTGGAAAAGCGATCATTGAAGAGGTACAGCTGGCCTAAGCCTATTCGGGTCCAATTTTGATAGCGGGCAGCCTTCTTGTCCAGATTGGTGGCATTTGCCTGCTTGGGATTTTCTTCCATTTGCGCTTGGGTAAGGGATCCTGGTATTTGGGAATCTTGGGACGTCCTATTGAGCAAAACGGTAACCGTCCGCTTAGCAGAAGGAAAAAACTGAAAGTTCCCCGTGAGGAAACGTCTTTTATCATTACTGTGATCCCGGTAACCGTCGTATTCCTGCCAACCATAGGAAACATAGCTGTTCATTTTATCACCACCCGAGCGATAGGCTGTTGCCAGTCGTCTGAGTCCATAAGATCCACTTAAAGCGGAAACCTCTACACTCTGCTCCTGATAGGGTGAACGCAATAATTGAAAATTAATCACCCCACCGGTACCTCCGCCATAAATACTCGAGGCAGGCCCCTTGATGACCTCGGCTTGCCCCAGATCATTTATATCGAGCGCCTCTATACGGGAAGTCCCGTCGGCCTCTGTGACAGGGATATCATTAACGTATATTTTCACATTTCGAATCCCGTACTGAGCTCTAACACCGTTGCCGCGGATAGAAATACGGGCTTCTGACAGTGTGCTCTGATCCATCCGGACACCAGGAATGCTATTTAGTGCAGCTTGAAGGGACACGCCGCTCCCTTGACGAATCTGATTACCCGAAACAACAGCAATTGCTCCTGCGGTCTCTTTGAGGGATTTATGGCTCAGAAAAGCTCCAACACGAACTTCGTTCAAATGAACCTCATCCCCTTCAAGCTGAATGTGAAGTTCTTTTTCTCCCGCCATATAGTGCACGGTTTGTTTCTTATAGCCCAGCATAGAAATCGTTAGATTTCCATCAGCTTGATTTGTACTGATTTCAAAATACCCCCTATCGTCGGCAGAAACTGCTTCTTTGGATAGAATTTTGATTAACGCTCCGTTTAATGGAGCTTCTGTTTGTAAATCAAACACCCGTCCCTTGATTATATATTGTTGTGCAGTCGTACACTCGCTGATAACAAGTGCGGCCACACATAGTAAATAGCTTTTTATCGATTTCATTAAATTAAGATGTGAAAGAAAAATCTTTCTGTGATCAAGCAAGGCTGTGGGGCCTTTTTTAAAAAATTGAACACAATTATCCTGTTCCTTCCCCTAAGGGAACGAAAAATAAAGGTGTCATTAATGAAATGCTAGCAGGTGGGTGGTTTGAAAATTGTACGCGGACGTTCGCTGGTTTTTACGTCTGGCAGCGAGCTGAAGGACTCTTTACACTCCGTAACCAAGATCGTTGAAAGAGAACTGACACATGGATTAAAACAAAAGTATTCGCTGTGCTTCTCATTTCTTTTTTCCTGATGTTTTTTTTCCTCTTCTTGTTGCTTTTTTATCAATTTGGAGAGCTGGCATTTTCCATCACAATGCATCCAAATTTTAGACTTATTCTCACAGTTTTCCGCATATCGAGCAGTATTGAGATAGTAATCACCTACCAGCAACGTCTTGTTAAACGTCTGCAACAGCAGGGCTATCAACAAAAGAGGAATCCCGATTTTTTGATATGTGATCAAAGTCTTCAACACGTTACAAAACTATTAATTATTTTCACTTTTATCACAGGAGAAGAAAAAAACATAAAGGTTATTTTATCGCGAATGAAGGCCTTATGGCACAAAGACTAATATAATTAGTTTATTAAGCTAATTTTTTTAACTTTTTATAGTTTCACTGGGATAAAACAAAATGGTTTTGTATTTTTACACGTTCGAATAAAATAAGATTTCGAATATTTCTGTATTGTACAATTTAATCTATTGTTGAGTAAATGAGTGACGAAACAAACTTCCCAACGGAAGATAACCAAGAAGAATCAGGGGCAGAAAAAACAGAAAGCGGAAGTCAGACCATTCCTTTGTCGGGACTTTACGAGAACTGGTTTTTGGATTATGCGTCCTATGTTATCTTGGACAGAGCCGTACCGCATATAAATGACGGTTTTAAACCCGTACAACGCCGTATCCTCCATTCTTTAAAAGAAATGGACGATGGACGATATAATAAAGCGGCCAATGTCATCGGTAATACCATGAAATATCATCCACATGGGGATGCTTCTATTGGGGATGCCATGGTACAGTTAGGGCAAAAAGACCTGTTGATCGACTGCCAAGGTAACTGGGGGGATCCCATCACCGGCGATTCAGCTGCGGCACCACGTTATATTGAAGGCAGATTGTCCAAATTTGCCAACGAGGTGGTCTTCAATCCGGAAACAACCGAATGGCAGCAAAGCTACGATGGACGTAACCGTGAGCCTGTCACTTTACCTGTAAAATTCCCTTTGCTCCTGGCACAGGGAGCTGAGGGTATCGCCGTAGGTCTAGCGACCAAGATCATGCCCCACAACTTTATCGAGCTTATCGACGGATCAATCCAGGTACTGAATGGCGAACGTCCAAATATTTATCCCGATTTCCCAACAGGGGGTATGGCCGACGTTTCCAACTATAACGAAGGTCAACGTGGTGGAAAAATCCGTGTGCGCGCCAAAATCGAAGAACGCGATAAAAAAACCCTGGCCATTACTGAAATCCCATTTGGCACGACCACAGGTGGCCTCATTGAAAGCGTGGTCACCGCAAATGACAAAGGGAAAATCAAAATCAAAAAAATAGAAGACAACACAGCTGATAAAGTTGAAATCATTGTTCACCTCGCACCTGGAATATCTCCCGATGTGACCATAGATGCCCTATATGCATTTACGGCCTGTGAAGCTTCTATTTCGCCAAATACCTGTGTGATCAAGGGGGAGAAACCTCATTTTATGAGTGTCAACGATATCCTGATCGAGAACACCAAGAACACCAAGAACTTGCTAAAGCAAGAATTGGAGATTCGCCTGAACGACCTGCAGGAGAAGATCTTCTTCAGCAGCCTGCTCAAGATTTTCATCCAAGAGGGGATGTACAAGCATGCCGACTATGAAAATGCCGGGGACTTTGACACCGTTGTACAGGTGCTCGACCGCTTGTTTGAGCCATTCTTTGATCAATTCTACCGCGAGATACGTCCTGAAGACTACAAAAAATTGATCGACAAACCGATGAGTAGCATTACACGTTTCGATGTCAAAAAGGCCGACGAAATGATGAAAACGCTCGAAAATGAAATCAAGGAAGTCAAGCGCCACCTTCGTCAGTTAACAGAGTATGCTATTGCCTGGTATGAAAAACTGCGTGAGAAATACGGTAAAGACCGTGAGCGTAAAACCGAACTCCGCATATTCGACAAAGTAGAGGCTACACAAGTTGCCCTAGCCAATGCAAAACTGTATGTCAACCGCGAGGAAGGCTTCATTGGCTCTGGGATGAAAAAAGATGAATTTGTCTGCGACTGTTCCGATATTGATGACATCATTGTCTTCCGTGAAGATGGTAAATACGTCGTCAGCAAGATCCAGGATAAGGTCTTCGTTGGCAAAGGCATCATCCATGTGGCAGTCTTTAAGAAAGGCGATGACCGCACCATATACAACGCCATCTACAAGGAAGGTTCGACAGGTACAAGTTATATCAAACGCTTCTCTGTGATGGGTGTTACCCGTGATAAAGAATATGATGTCTCAAAAGGATCAAAAGGATCAAAAATATTATATTTTACAGCGAATCCAAATGGTGAAGCTGAAGTCGTCAATATACAGCTCAAACCCCATACAAAATTGAGGAAACTGAATTTTGATATGGATTTTGCGGAAATAGCCATTAAAGGACGTGCCTCCCAAGGAAATATTGTATCCAAATATCCTGTCAAAAAGATCAGCTTCAAAAGTGCTGGCATCTCCACACTCGCAGGCCGTAAAATTTGGTACGATACCATCATGAAACGACTGAATGCCGACGAGCGTGGAAAATACCTCGGTGAATTTGATGGTGATGATAAGATACTCATTGTACTCTCTGATGGTACTTATGAGTTATCAAACTTTGACCTCAGCAACCACTTTGACGAGAAAATGATCCGTATCGAAAAATACTATCCCGACCATATCTACACAGTCGTACATCAAGATGGTAAAAGCGGTACGTATTACGTCAAACGCTTTAAATTCGATGATCAGCCGGTCGGCAAACGTGTTTCCTTCATCAATGAAGAAGCCGGATCGAAACTGATATTGATGAGCAATGCTGCTGACCCCGCCGTCAAACTCGATATCCTGAAAGGAAAATCACAGACCGAAGAAAGTCTAGAGCAGCCCTTGACCGAAATCATTGATATCAAAGGTATGAAAGCACAGGGCAATCGCCTGTCTTTCCATACCGTAAAATCTGTTGCCCTGATTACTCCGGATGAAGATCTAAGTGAAAAAGGAAAAGAAAAAGCGGCCTCCGCAACGGAAGAACCCGCGGCCCCTTCATCAGAAGAGGACAACACCCCTAACGAGCCGTCAGATGAAAACAAAGAAGATGACATCAAGCTGGAAATCACCAACCCAGATGACATCCAAATCGATGACAAAGGCCAAATGGAAATGTTTTAAGAGATCAGCACATAAAAAAGGCCCGAATTTATTATTCGGGCCTTTTATCTTCATGCGTTATGCCTTAAACTCCTTAAGAAACTTTTGAAGTTTTGGAGCGATCACAACCGAACAGAATGGATTTTCCGGATGATCATTGAAATAATTATGATGATAATCTTCCGCTAACCAGAATGTCGCTGCAGGCTCAACAGCAGTGACAACCGGGTCCTCATAAACCTCTTCATTCTCCAGCTCATCAATAAAGTTTTTGGCCAGAATTTCCTGTTCTTCATTATGATAAAAAACCACAGAACGATACTGTGTACCCACATCATTGCCCTGACGGTTTAACGTTGTGGGATTATGTGTCTTGAAGAAAATTTTCAACAGATCCTCATAATTCACCAAGTCCTCATCATACAGCAGTTCAACCACTTCAACATGGTCTGTCGTACCCGTACAGACTTGTTCGTAAGTCGGATGATCCACATGGCCACCCATATATCCTGGCAGGACAGATGTTACACCTTCAGTATTTTGAAAAATTACTTCTGTACACCAGAAACAACCTCCTCCAAATGTTGCTTTCATATTTTTATAGTATAGTGTAATTCGTAGTGCACATGACGTACTAAAGCTCAAGTAGCCTATACACAAAGATAATCAATATTAAATTCATGATCCTGAACATGTATGCTAAAGATGCCTGAGCAGGAAAGATGGCACAGCTAAACATACGCTTTCCCGGCAGGCAGATCGCTGTTGATTTTATCCATTGCCCAGCATTTAAGCAGGAATACTTTTTAGCAGGAACACGTTCAAGCAAAGCAGGTCCCCAACCCTACTACTAATAGTAATGTTTCCCTTTGATGAGCAGATCCTGTTGTTTGCTGTCGCAAACTGCATAGGAAAAACCCTCCTGCAACGCAAAAGCACCGTACTCCCCTTTTTTATTGATCGCCAAAAATCCAACCTGTATTTCTTTGGCAATAGCTGGTTTTTTCTTGACAATGCGCATAACAGCCTCCTTACAGGCATCTTCAGGCGAATATCCCTGACGCATCAATTCAACTACCAAGAAACTGCCGACGTTCCGGATGACTTCCTCCCCCACACCAGTGGACGTCGCACCTCCCACCTCATTATCCACATAAAGCCCTGCGCCAATAATCGGGCTATCACCTACCCTGCCATGCATCTTGAAGGCCATACCACTTGTCGTACAGGCCCCCGAAATATTGCCCTTGGCATCCAAAGCCAACATACCAATGGTATCATGGTTGTACTGGTTCCCAGGTAGACGCTCGGCGGCGAAAGATTTATTCTCTATGTTGACAACCGGTTTGTATTTCTTCTCCTTTAACCACTCCTTCCAGGCCTTCTCACCTTCGGGAGTGAGCAGGTTCTCCTCTTCAAAACCATTTTCCAATGCGAACTGTAATGCGCCTTCACCGACAAGCATCACATGCGGTGTTTTTTCCATTACCAGCCGCGCCACTGATATCGGATGGCCAATCTTTTCCATGCCCGCTACAGCCCCACAATTTCCGTCCGCATCCATGATACAGGCATCTAATGTTACATGGCCATCACGATCGGGATAGCCCCCTTTACCTACAGTCATATTTTTCAGGTCCGCCTCCGGTACACGCACCCCTTGCTCAACAGCATCCAGTGCTTTGCCTCCTGTTGACAGGACTTCCCAGGCAGCCTTATTCGCTGCAATCCCAAAGTCCCAAGTCGAGATCACAATAGGAAATTTATTCGCTTTACCCTTTGAAGGTACCACCGTCAGCCCTTTCGCTTCCAAGCTGTTCAAAGTACCAATCGCCGCCGCCGCTATAAAACTCTGTTTAATAAAATTACGTCTAGAACTCATCTCTTTATTAAATTTTTCTTCCTTATATTGAATTTGCTCAGATTATAATGACATCGCTTTCAGCCGACCAGAAAACCATAGCTTTTATTTCACCCCATACAACCTACGCCAATCAGCAAATCCCATCAAATCAATAAGCAATAATACAAAATGGTTTTAGCAAATGGACAAATTAATTAAAATTAGGTCCAAAGATTCGTTTTTTAGCAATACAATATTTAAATCACTTAAAAATCGACAACAAACATTGTCTTATATTGTGAATTAATCTTATCTTTAGAAACAAACTAAGTAGCATGAAATACCCCCTAAAATTAGTGTTTTTAGCCTGTATAAGTACTATTGGCACAAGTTACAGCTATGCGCAGCAGGTTGATTCCACCTTATATTTCACCATCAAAGAATTGCAAGAAAACGTAAAACGTGAATTTGCACCTGATCAGCGAACCAAGATCGTAGCCATTCAACATGCAGATGTTGCTCACAATCAGTATATACTTGAAACGACTGAAAAGGACGCTAAATTCGTTTTAGAACAAAAAGCCAAAGCGCTAACAGCCAATATTCAAGTACAGCTGCTCCCGGACACCAGCGTCCAAGGCAAAACTGCCGGGGTCATACGGCTTTCAGTAGCCAATATGCGTACCTTTCCGAATAATGCGGCCGAACTGACAAGTCAAGTATTACTCGGTACACAAGTAGACCTGTTACAGAAAAAAAGTGGTGAATATCGTGTCCGCACGCCTGATGGTTACATTGCTTGGGTCCCCACTTCTTCCATCGCAGCCATGGATGCTGCAGAAATCGAAGACTGGAAGCAAGCTGAAAAAGTGATCTATACCACTGAGTTTGGCAAATCCTATTCTCAACCCGACGAGAAAAGTCTGCGTGTTTCGGATCTTGTGTATGGCGACATCCTACGGCTAACTGGTCAAAAAGGGGCTTTTTATGAAATCGTTTATCCTGATGGCCGAAAAGGATACATCAAAAAATCAGAAAGTCTGACTTTAAAAAAATGGCTGGATACCCGTAATCCCACTGCCGACAATGTGATCGCAAGCGCAAAGACCATGCTTGGATTACCCTACCTATGGGGTGGCACCTCTGTCAAGGGTGTTGATTGCAGCGGGTTTACCAAAACAAGTTTTTTTATGAACGGTTTTGTGATCCCCAGGGATGCTTCTCAACAGGTCCTTGCCGGTGAAAAAATTGACATTTTGGATCATGAAGGACATTTCGATCCCGATAAAGCACTTAGAAATCTTAAGCCTGCAGATTTATTGTTCTTTGCCGCAGGCAAAAACAGCAATCCAAATGCCCGGGTGACACATGTTGCCCTCTATATGGGCAATGGTCGTTTTATCCACGCGGCAGGACTGGTTCGGATCAACAGCATGCTAAAGGATGCTGCAGATTATGATGATTTCCAGACCCGTACTGTGGTTGCCGCTCGCCGTTATCTCGGAGCCAAGGACCCAGCGGTCCAAAAGATCGCCGAAAGCAAGTATTACATCAAAAAATAAATCAAGATGAGCAATCAACCTGAATGGATCAGCAAAGATTTTGGCGCCTTCAAATTAAGATTCCGGCCCTATACGCTAGAATTACGCCATGTCTTTACTGTTGCTTCCTATAGCCGCAGCACCACGCCTGTCGTATTGACTGAACTGGAATATGATGGCATCACCGGTTATGGTGAAGCGAGTATGCCTCCCTATCTCGGTGAGTCACAAGAGAGTGTCATCTCCTTTCTTCATCAGATCGACCTCTCAGCTTTCAACTCACCTTTTCAAACAGAAGAAATCCTCCATTACGTCGATCAGCTCGCCCTAAAAAATACGGCTGCCAAAGCTGCCATCGACATTGCCTTACACGATGTGCTGGGAAAAATCATGGGGCAACCTTGCTATAAAATATGGGGATTAAATCCAGCACGTATTCCCCCAACTTCGTATACGATTGGGATCGATACCGAAGAGATGATCCGTAAAAAAGTCGCTGAAGCAGATCAATTTAAGATACTAAAAGTAAAACTGGGACTCGATACAGACAAGATGATCATTGACACCATCCGCCAGGTAACCGACCGCCCCCTCTGTGCCGATGTCAATCAGGGCTGGAAAACACGGGAAGAAGCTTTGGAAATGGCACACTGGCTGGCCGAAAGAAACGTCTCTTTTTTGGAACAGCCCATGCCCAAGGAACAAGTTGATGATAACGCCTGGCTGACCGAACGTAGCCCCATCCCAACCATTGCTGATGAAGGATGTCAGCGACTGGTCGATGTCCCAGCGCTACAAGGGGTGTACAGTGGCATTAATATTAAACTCATGAAATGCACTGGAATGCGAGAAGCAAAACGTATGGCCGAACTCGCACGATCCCTGGAAATGAAAGTAATGATCGGCTGTATGACAGAGACCTCATGTGCCATTAGTGCAGCTGCACAATTGGCTCCCCTGACAGACTGGGCCGATCTGGACGGCGCACTATTGATCAGCAATGATCTCTATGCAGGGATGACTGTGGAAAATGGAATCTGTATCCTGCCCGATAGACCTGGAATTGGAATTATAAAAAAATAACACTATATTCAATGTCCTGTTTTTTCTTTAAAACAAAAACAGGACATTGAATAGCGATCGAAGTTCTAACCAGCATTCGACAGCACCAAAACATAAACAAACTAAATTAATCAATTTATACTTTTATGAAATATCCATGTTTGAAATGCACAAACACCGATATCACATCAACCGGATATTTCATAAGGCCTTAAAAGACAAATAATTTCCATATGAAACGACATGTGCTCACAACGTTGTGTCTCATTGCCTGTAGTTCAATGCAGTCTTTACATGCACAACAGATTCAAGTTGCTGGTAAAATCACCGACAGCAATGGGAATCCCCTCAACGGAGTTACCATTAATGTAAAAGGCTCGGGCCAGGGAACCTCTGCAAACGAAAAAGGCTTGTTTACCCTCAATGCAAGCCCCAATGCCACATTAATAATTTCGGCTGTCGGTTATAAAAGCCAGGAGATCCAGATCAATGGCCGAAAAACAATCCATATCAGCCTTTCAAATAATGAACAGGCATTAGATGAAGTCATGGTCGTGGCCTATGGCACAGCAACAAAAAGTACCTATACAGGTTCGGCTGCCACGGTAAAAGCCAAGGACATTGACAATGTTCCAACAACTTCATTCGAAAGCGCACTGAGCGGCCGTGTGGCAGGTCTTACGGTCTCCACTCCCTCAGGCCAGGCTGGATCAACCCCGAGCATTCGGATCCGTGGTATCGGGTCCATGAATGCCTCCAATGACCCCTTATATGTTATCGATGGAGTTCCGGCAAATTCAGGTTCGGGTGGACAAATGGGTGATTATATTTATACCTCCAACAACGTCATGGGAAACCTTAATCCTGACGATATTGAAACCATAACCGTCTTAAAGGACGCTGCAGCATCTTCCTTGTACGGATCCCGTGCGGCGAACGGGGTTGTCCTCATCACCACCAAAAAAGGAAAAACAGGAAAACCTACTGTCAACGTCAAAAGCTCCATTGGTTTTACCCCCACCTGGGCAACGGACAACTACGAAACCGCATCGCCGCAAGATCAGGTCAATATGCTGTACCAGATCTTCCACGACTACCGTACCTCCAATGGAAAATCAGAAGTGGAGGCCAATACCTATGCCCTGTCACAATTAAACAATAAATTTAACCGACATGGTTATCGCTTTGAAACTAATGGCTCAGGCCGCTATGACAATGTAAGCATATTGGGGATGACCGACGGCATAGAGAATAGAGAAGGAAAATATTACGACTGGGACAAAGCCCTCTTCCGTACGGGCATCTATCAAGATAATAATCTGTCACTCTCAGGTGGCACCGAAGCCACAAAATACTTCTCTTCCCTAGGCTATACAACTGATAAGAGCCGAATTCGGGTCAATGATTTTGAACGTATTTCAGGTCGCCTTAACCTAACACAGAAGATAGTTGATAAGCTCGAATTCGGAGCAAATATCAATATCGGCCACAATAAGAAGAAAGGATTTAATGATACCCGAAGTACTGGATCAAACTATTTCTTGCAATCCCGGAATCTCCTATGGCCTTTATATTGGCCTACGGACTATAAGACTGGTGAAGCCTGGACAGACCGCTATGGAAGCTATGCCTATAATGCCGATTATTACGACCAGCAATGGGACAACAGTTCCAAAACAAACAAATTGGGGGTCATCACGAATCTTACCTGGAACATTCTTCCCAGCCTGACCGCCAAAACAGTGTTTTCCTACGATTATACGGATATGAAAGACTATCTATATTACAGTGCAAAGCATTTTAACGGCGTCAGTGATGGCGGAGTCGTTCACCAGTTTAATACAAATATGCTAAAGCTGGTCAGCTCAAATACGTTAAATTACAGCAAGTCGTTTGATAAGCACAACCTCAACTTGCTCGCTGGATTTGAAGCGGAAAAAAATAAAACAGACTTTATGCGTACCACAGGCAGGGGTCTGGGCTCTGCTGAGCTTCCGTATATTTCATCCGCAGGTAAGTTTGAGGCAAATGCCTATAGCTGGGGCTATAACCTCCTCTCCTTTCTGGGAAGAGCAGAATATAACTATGATAACACCTATTTTCTCTCAGCCTCTTATCGACGTGATGGTTCCTCAAAACTTGGACCTAAAAACCGATGGGGAGATTTCTGGTCTATCTCTGGAGCGTACAGCATAAAAAGTCTTCCTGCTTTAAAAGACAACGATGCGATCAGCACACTACGCCTTAAGGCATCTTATGGTGTCAATGGAACCTTGCCGACAGATAATTTCGGCTGGAGAAGACTGGTATCCTTTAACAACTTTAATTACAAAGGGCAACCAGGAGGAAACCTCATATCCAATCCTGATCCGGACATTACATGGGAAACCTCCTATACAACCAATGCTGGACTGGAATTTGGTTTCCTACAGAACAGGATCACAGGGTCAGTTGAATACTTCAACCGGACTTCAAAAAACCTCTTGCAGGATGTTCCGACTTCGCAAACCACTGGATTCAGTACCGTACTGCGAAATGTGGGACAGATCAACAATAAGGGACTTGAAATTGAGCTGGCAGGCGACATCATCAAGAAAGAGGATTTCAGATGGAGTGCCAATATAAATGCGGCCTTCATCACTTCCAAAGTTCAGCGATTAAATGATAATCAGGATATCATCTGGTATGACCCCACAGGATCCGTGGGGAACGACACCAAGGGAAGTGGAGATGTCAGGGCCCAGTTTATCTACCGAGAAGGTCAGTCAACACTTGCATTTTATGGATATGAATGGGCTGGTGTAGATGCTAAAAACGGTAAAAATGTTTATTATACCAACAATAACCAGACCGGTGAAGGCATTTTTGATTACAATGGCCGGAAGGCGACTTATGATTTCAATCAAGCCGATTATACAATCATTGGAAGTGGCATTCCAAAGGTCAGTGGTGGCTTGAACACTGATTTCGAATATAAAAACTTCAATCTGGGTTTCAATTTTATTTATAAGATTGGCGGCAAATTATACGACGGTGCATTCAAAGATGTTGCTGACGATGGTTATTATTGGGAAAGGATCCGGTCAGCATATGCCTTTGAAAATATGTGGACCGACAACAACAGCACTGGTACCTTACCCAAACTGGATGGTAATGACTTGACCGATCCACAAAAATATAGCTCCAGACAGCTGCATGACGCCTCCTTCCTCCGGCTGAAGAACATTAACTTTGGCTATAGACTGCCTAAAACCGTTTTAAATAAAATAGGATTCAGCAATGCCCGTGTATACTTCAATGGAACAAATCTTTTGACGGCATCAAAATATAAAATTGCAGATCCCGAGGTAGGCCAATATGCAACACGTGGCTGGGAAACGCCAATTGGCAAAACATACACATTTGGTATTGAGCTGGGTTTTTAATCTTTCATTTTTTGAAGACATAAAATCCATTCAAAAAGTACAATCAATGATCAGCGCAAAAGGTATGTTAGATTGAATAATACCTTAGAAAACAATTGATTAATGAATAAACAAATTGATAGAGATGAAAATTATTAAAATATCTATAATAACAGCAGCGCTACTGACATCTTTTAGTAGCTGTAAAGATTTTCTGGATGTCGAACCGGGTAATTCCGTCGATGCCAACACGCCCCTAAATGGGGCTGATGATGCCCGCAACAGGATCAATGGGCTGAACAGGCTCATCGCATCACCAAGCTACTATGGGCGCAATTTTGAACTATATGGTGAAGTAAAAGGTGGCGACCTGACCGTTTTTTCACAAGGAAGGGGATTAGATCAGCTATACTCATTCAATCAGGATGCTGAGACCAACAATTTTTCGGGCTTTTGGTCACAAATTTACAACTGTATCGCACAGACGAACGATGTATTGGAAAAAATTGACCAAGTCAGTGGTACCACCAAGGATCAATATGCCAATGCCGAAGGGCAGCTACTGACTTTGCGAGCCCTGTTCTATTTCGACCTGGTTCGTTTATACGGTAAATCGTACACGCATGACAAAACATCCAAAGGTGTGCCAATTATCACCAATTCGGCATCCCATGACACCAAACCCGCCCGAGCAACGGTCGATGAGGTTTACATACAGATTTTGAAAGACCTAAAAGCGGGACAGAAACTGCTTGAAGGAAGCAAGACAGCAGATAATGGTTATATCAATTACTATGCAAACTTGGCCATTCAGAGCCGCGTCTATTTGACCATGGCCGATTATGACAATGCTTATTCAACAGCAGATGAAATCATCAGCAGCAATGTATACAGCTTGTATGCAAATGAAAAATGGGCATCTTCCTGGGCTAGTATGTATGGCAGTGAATCTATTTACGAACTCGGAATCAATGAAGGTGAAGCTGATTTAGGTACGGCCAGCTTGGGCTATTACCTCATGAAAAGAACGGGTGGACAGGGCGGAATGTTCTATGCTAGTGATTATTACCTCAACCGGATGAAAGAAGACAATAATGATGTTCGTTGGGCTATTTTGGGTAATGATGAAAGTTCGGATACACGCAAAGGTGCAGTATATAAAAACCTGGGCAGCGTAAATACCAACACCTCACTTCCGTTAAATTCTCTCGGTGACAAGGGAAATACCAATAATACTGCCGTAAACATCAAGGTCGTCAGGCTCTCGGAGATCTACCTCATCGCTGCCGAAGCTGTATTAAAAAAAGCGACTTCCAATCCGGTGAAAGCGGCCGAACTATTGAATGCCATCAGCAAACGCTCACCTAATCGCCTACCTTTTACCGCCGCTACCGTGAATGAGGATGCCATCCTTAAGGAAAAAAGTAAGGAACTGTTTGGCGAAGGACACCGGTACTGGGATATGATCCGCCTGAATAAAAAAATCACGTTCAATGATGACTTCCAGGAACTGACGATCAAAACCCGACCAAAGGAAATTGATCGGACTTTTGAAAAATATATCCTGCCGATCCCGCAAGCTGAAATAAATGCTAACCCCACATTAAAGGACCAGCAAAATCCAGGCTACTAAACAATCCCGAACACTCAAAAGGGCCATATAAAATGGTCTTTTTGAGTTCATACAACTGAAAGGTTAATAGATTATATTTTTATATTTCTGCCCTGAGAGTTGTTCTTTCAGATCCAGCCAATAACCATTGATTACAGCATAGCGCAGCTCTTGCTCTGTTCCTATAAAGAAATTGGCCGCTCCTCCAAGTGCCAATATAGCACTTTCAGCAGCCCGGGGATGATTCCCTAGTATGATGTTAATTGGATAATCATGTCGTTGTCCCCGCAATGCTTCCCCTGCGATCCGAACAGTTCCGAATCCCTTTTTCAACAAGGTTGCTACCAAGGGTAAACTTACCTCTTCGACCGACAACTGATCCGTATATGATTTTGCCGGAATGAATTGCATTCCCTTAACATCCACATCCTGATAACCGTAAAAGTCCTGCAGGTCACCGATATCTTCAATTACCCCCTCAACATAATAATCGCTCCCAACCGTTTTTTCACTTTGCCGCACCGCAACATCAACCAGCATAGTCTTCTCATTTTTAACAATAGACAGATTCCTGATCACCACATCATGCAGCTTTTCATCATTGAAAGGGATACGCTCATAATCCACAACATCATGTGCTAAATATGCTGTGGATGCAATCTCAGCAAAGGCATGCAACAGGGCCACAAAATTGCATTTTCTAATTTCCAGTTTTTCGCTATCGCCCACACAGGCGCCGGACTCAATTAAAATAGTACTGATACCCCACTGCTGGAAATTATCCCCAAAACCGCGTGGAGTATGCTCATCATCGTATTTAGCTACAGCTCCCGGTATGAATTCCTGTAATTTTTCATGAATTCCTACGATCACGCGCATGGCATTAGCACGTACCAGATTGATGTTTCTGGCATAATCATAGGCAGGGGCTAACAGGGAAATTGCCACTGGTGTCGGTGTGCCAGGGATATTGTAGTAATTGTTCTGATTATGGAGATTAAAAGCAAAATCTGGCTTGATCAATGCTGCCTGTTCTTTCAGCAAGGCCCCTTCTACAGTAGCTGTTGCACGTGCATCACGGTTCATATCGACGTCCATGGCCGTTCTTCGCTGATAGCGCTCTGCCCCATCAGGATTCAACATGGGAATAAAGTGTAGCGTCAGCTTGCTGGCGATCTCTTGCCTAAATTCCGCAAACCCATCAGCTTCCCCGTTGAAGAAATTGAACAGGTCAAATAGTGCCATTGTTGCCGTAGGCTCATCGCCATGCATCTGGGACCAAAGCAATAATTTCGTTGGTCCATTGCCGTAAGTCAACCGGAAAATAGAGCGGTCCTCTACCGACTTGCCAATTTCCGTTACGCTGAATCTTCTGCTGATCTTTTCACAGTCCAGTAGCTGCAAGATAGTGGCATGCTTAAATCTCCTGTGCTTCAAAGCCTTTTCTTCGTACAAAGAAAAGGCTTTGATCAAATCATTTTTTACTAATTTCATGTTAATCCTTTAATGCATCTTCCAGCAAAGAGATCGTTCCTTGAGTAGCATCCATTTTGACCCGCACCCCTACCGGAAGGATAAACTGGTCGGCAATATGTCCAATAATTGCACCGGTATAAGCGGGTATCTCCAAAGGTTTGATATAGTCGTTGAACAGCTGGTCCAGCGTCATTGAACCATATCCCCCGGAAGGCTTACAATTGGTACATTTTCCAAAAACAAACCCTTTGATGGCCGCCAATACGCCCGCATTTTTTAATTGACAGAACATTCGGTCCATACGTCCCATATCTTCATCCACCTCCTCAATAAAAAGGATCTTATCTTTAAAATCTGGCAAATAAGGAGACCCGCAAAGCCCTGTCAATACGGTCATGTTTCCACCCAGAAGTATTCCTTCTGCAATACCAGGATGTATGGTCGTCACCCGATCCTTGGTCTGTACAATTTGATCACCTTTGGATTTCGGGTTCTCAAATACAACTGGCTCATTATCGATAAACTGTCTCTTGAATGCCGCAGCAAGTTTTGTGGACCAGGTACTGATTCCTACCGCCCCATGGAAGCTCACCAGCCCTGTTTTAGCGTACAATGCAAGAATCAAAGCTGTGATATCCGAATAACCCAATAAAACCTTAGGATTCTGGGCAATCATCTTGTAGTCAAGCCGGTCCAATAAACGTGAGGTCCCCGAACCACCCCGGATACAGACAATAGCCTTCACGGTCTTATCTGCAAACATCTGGTGTATATCGGCTATTCGCTGCTGATCCGTGCCGGCCAGATTGCCATAACGATCACGGATATGGTCTCCTTCCTTCACCTTGAATCCCAGGGCTTCAAAAATTTCCCGCGAAATGGCGATGGACTCCTCATCGTCCAATACACCCGCAGGTGCAATCAGACCAATGGTATCCCCAGGCTGTAGTTTTTTAGCCAGCCTAACGGCCTGCTCAGGTAGCTCCATTTTTATCTGTGTGGTCCGTCCGGCTCCTAAAATAGGAATGGATAATGCGCCCAGAGCAACCGATTTTATGAAAGCCCGCTTTTCCATATCCTAATTTTACCGGTCGAATGATAAACGTTCACCAGCTCCCTTTTCTATAAGCTGTCCATTGGAAAAAGCCACTTTCCCAGATACAATTGTATGCGCGACAGTCGAACTGAATGTATGCCCTTCAAACGGGGACCAGCCACATTTGGATAGGATATTTGTTTTTGAAACTGTGTAAGGTCTATTGAGGTCCACCAGAACCAGATCAGCCCAATATCCCTCACGGATATAGCCACGATCTTCAATCTGAAATAAAGTCGCCGTATTGTGTGCCGACTTCTGAACCAATTGCTCCAAAGTCATTTTACCGGCCTTAACCATGTCTAATAGCGCCTGTAAGGCATGCTGTACCAATGGTCCTCCGCTAGGTGCTGCAGCATAATTTTGGGACTTCTCTTCAAAGGTATGCGGTGCATGGTCCGTTGCAATGACATCAATGTGTCCATCCAAAACGGCCTTGACAATTTCATCGCGGTCATGAGCGGTTTTTACCGCTGGATTCCATTTAATGAAATTTCCTTTTTGGGCATAGTCCTGATCAGAAAACCATAGGTGATGGATACAAGCTTCGGCAGTGATCTTTTTATCTTTTAATGGGATATCGTTTCGGAAGAGTGCAATTTCTTTTGCCGTGGATATATGGAGAATATGCAATCTGGTATGATGTTTCTTGGCCAGCGCGACTGCTTTGGAGGAAGATAGGTAACAGGCTTCAGCCGATCGGATCAATGGATGCATTTCAACCTTCAGTCCATCTTCACCATATTTCTCTTTAAAAAGTGCCAAATTTGCTTTTATAGTAGCCTCATCCTCGCAATGCGTGGCAATCAAAGTGGGTGAATTGGCAAAGATGCCTTCCAAAGCTTTTTCATTGTCCACCAACATATTCCCAGTCGAAGACCCCATAAACACTTTGACCCCGCATACCTTTTTGGGATCAGTTTTCAGCACTTCATCCAAGTTATCATTTGCTGCTCCCATAAAGAATGAATAATTGGCCAAGGAGTTCTTTGCAGCAATGTCATATTTATCTTGCAGCAAGGTCTGTGTCAAGGTATTGGGAACCGTATTGGGCATCTCCATAAAAGAGGTCGTCCCACCAGCTACAGCAGCACGACTTTCGTGCCATATATCCGCTTTATAGGTCAATCCAGGCTCTCTAAAATGGACCTGGTCGTCAATAAGCCCCGGAAATAGATGCAAGCCTTCAGCATTGATTTCCTGATCAGCAGGGTGATTGATTTCCTGTGCGATCATTTCAATTCGGCCATTACTGATATATACGTCAGCAGCTTCAACTTTGCCTTCGTTGACAAGTTGAGCAGATTTTATAAGAATAGATGACATGTTGCTCTTTTTTACTTTGCTATGTCTCAAAAATAAAGATTTGCAACGGGCTTATCAAATCATTAAACCTATACTTTCAAAAAAGAAAGAGAGGCCTAAACCTCTCCTTTTTCTATTCTTTATCAAATTTGTAACCGACACCTTTTACGGTCGTCACATAATCATCACCTATTTTCTCACGGAGCTTACGGATATGTACATCAATGGTCCGATTGGTTACCACCACCGAGTCTTCCCAGATGCTTTTCAAAATCTGTTCACGCGTAAAGACCTTGTTCGGTTTGGAGGCCAACAGATAAAGCAACTCAAACTCTTTCTTTGCCAAGACAATCTTTTGCTCTCCCTTATATACCAGAAAAGAATCTCTATCGATGATCAAATCCGCTATTTCAATTTTGTCCTGTGCAGCAGCATCAGACTCTTCAGATGCATTTCGTCTTAGAATCGCATTGATACGACTCATTAGGGCCCGAGGTTTAATCGGTTTGGCGATATAGTCATCCGCACCGACATGAAATCCGGCTATTTCTGAATATTCTTCGCTTCTTGCTGTCAAAAATACCATGAAAGTACTTTTGAATTCAGGCATAGCACGCATAATGCGACAAGCTTCAATACCATCCATTTTGGGCATCATGACGTCCAAAATGATGAGATCGGGATTTACTTGCTTGGCAACATGAATTGCCTCTTCCCCATTTTGCGCTGTGGAGACCTGATAACCTTCACGATTTAAATTGAATGCAATTAAATCCAAGATATCCTTCTCGTCATCAACAATTAAAATCTTTTGTTTCGAAGAACTCATTTGTCTTATTTTTTTTGCTAAAATATGAACAAAATGATAACAATTAGTTAATCTAATGTTACCAAATCATTAAGTAATATTTCAATTAACAATAACACATTGATTATTTAATTGTTTTCTTCAAAAACGACTCAAGCTCCGCTCCACGTAAATTTTTGGCAATAATAATCCCATTGGGATCGAGAACATAGGAGGTTGGTAATGCTTTTACACGATAGTCAACCACTACAGGCGAACTCCAAGCCTTTAAATCCGATACATGGGTCCAGCTTAGCTTATCATCTTCGATAGCCCGCATCCAAGATCCGGGGTTGTCATCAAACGAAACCGATAGGATATCAAACCCTTTATTATGATACATGGCATACAGTCTGACAAGATTGGGATTCTCCTGACGGCAAGGCATACACCAGGAAGCCCAAAAATCCACCAATGTATATTTCCCCTTAAAACTGGACAACTTCACCTCCTTGTTTGACGGTGTAAAGGAAATTAATTCAGGAGCAGGCTGGCCAATGGCCATTTTCTTCAGTTTTTGGGTCTCCTCCTTAAACTGGGTTACATACCTGTTTTCCGTAAACTCGTCCTTGATTTTATCTGCATAGGCTATAATCTCACTTTCGGCTACCTCTGGATCCAATGTTGAGATTGCATAAAATCCAGCCAGGTCATTGTGCTGATTTGAAAAGTCAACCGCCTTGGCCGTATAAGAACGAAGCTCATCAGCAAATTTGGATTTATATTCAGCACGGAGCTTTTCAATTTCATCTGCCGTCGAACTAGCCGTCAGTTTCGAAAAAACACCCTGCAATGAATCCTGCACATAATCACGGTGATTGCGTTCTTTGGCAAAAGGTTGAATGGTTTTTGACAACACCGAACCTTCCACCTGATATGCATTGACATCTTGATGCATGTCCGCTTTGAACGAAATAGTCTCTCCTGGAGATGCAATCAGATCATAACGGTTCTTGCCCACACGTAGGGACAACAACCTTGACTGACTTGCCGGACGCACAAATTGAAATTTATTATTATCCCCAAAGAACATCGAATCCAGTTTGTTATCTCCTTCATACAAAGAGATTACTTTTATATTTCCTGGGTTCTCTATATTTCCCTCGATGGTAAACTGCTCTTTATTTTGGCAACTAAACATCAATCCTGCGAATCCCACTACTAAAAAAATTGCCTTGTTCATGTTAAAAATTAAAAGTCAAAATTAAAAAATGAAGACAGCTTATAAGCCATAGGCGCTCATATCTCAATACTTTATTTCAAAAAATCCTTTGCACGTCCAATTGCGGTGCTTAATCCTGCAACATTCTTCCCTCCTGCTGTCGCAAAAAATGGTTGTCCACCACCACCACCTTGGATGTCTTTTGCTAGATCACGAACAATATTACCGGCATTTAAACCACGTTCTTTTGCCAATTCATCAGAGATCACAACAGTGAGGCTCGGTTTCCCATCAAATTCTGCCCCAATAACTAAAAACAGGTTATTGACAGCTCCTTTTACAGCGTAAGCCAATGTCTTGACAGCTTCGGCATTAGGCAAATCAACCCGGGTGGATAAGAAATTAATGCCGTCAATTTGTTCAATTTTAGCTTCCAAATCAGATTTGAGCGCCAATGACTTCTCGGTAATACTCTTCTCTATTTCTTTTTTCAATGCACCATTCTCATCTATGACCTTGCCAAGCGCAGACACGAAATCTTTCGGGTTGTTCATTAACTCTTTCAAATGCTGCACAAGTTCAAAGTGCTCCCGGATCACTGCCGCGGATTTCGTACCCGTAATCGCTTCAATACGGCGCACACCAGCCGCTACGGCCGATTCAGCAATAATCTTAAAAAACCCTATCTGACCCGTAGCTTTCACATGGGTCCCTCCGCATAGCTCTTTGGAAAAGGTATCCTCAAAAGTAATCACACGAACAAAGTCGCCATATTTTTCACCAAATAAAGCTGTTACGCCCGAGTCCAAAGCCTGCTGATAGGGAACATTCCGTTCCTCCTTCAATGGGATATTTTCACGGATCTTAGCATTGACAATATCCTCCACCTGCCTGATCTCCTCATCGCTCATTTTGGCAAAGTGAGAGACATCAAAACGCAAAACGTCCGCATTGACCAATGATCCTTTCTGATTCACATGATTTCCCAGTACTTGCTTCAATGCCGCATGCAACAAATGAGTCGCCGAGTGGTTATTTTCTGTATCTAAACGCTTGCTCTTATCAACCTGAGCAACGAATACCCCATTTAAATCTATCGGTAGTTTATTGGTAAAATGAACAAAAAGCCCATTCTCTTTTTTCGTATCCGTGATATAGATCTTCTCTCCCGTTTCCTCCGAAACCAGCTCACCGGAATCTCCGACCTGTCCACCGCCTTCAGCATAGAACGGGCTCACAGAAAGAACCAGCTGATATTGCTCTTTATTTTTCGTAACGACTTTTCGGTATTTAACAATTTCTGTTTGGGCCGTTAAGGTATCATACCCCACAAATTCAAACCCATCATCCGCATTGACCACAACCCAATCCCCAGTATCAATCGCTGTGGCAGCCCGGGAACGATCCTTTTGGACCTGAAGCGCATTGTTAAAACCGTCCATATCAACAGCAAGTCCCTTCTCACGTGCTAATAATTCTGTTAAATCTATCGGAAAGCCATAGGTGTCATACAATTCAAAAGCAAAATCACCGTTGATCACCGTATGATCCTCAATATAATTTTCAAAGCGCTGTACACCTGTAGACAATGTTCTTAAAAACGAGATCTCCTCTTCCAGGATAACTTTTTGGACAAAGTCCTGCTGTTGGATCAATTCATCAAATACGCCACTGAATTGTGCTGCCAATACCGGTACAAGTTCATGGATAAATGGTGTTTTGAAGCCTAAAAAGGTATAGGCATAACGTACAGCACGACGCAAGATACGACGGATTACATAGCCGGCCTTATTGTTGGACGGCAATTGTCCATCGGCAATAGCGAAGCTTACAGCGCGAATGTGGTCAGATACCACACGCATGGCAATATCATTCTTCTCATCAACACCATATTTAATTCCGGCACGTTCAGAAATAAAATCAATAGTCGGTGTGAAAACATCCGTATCATAGTTGGAAGTTTTTCCCTGAATACAACGCACCAAACGTTCAAAGCCCATTCCGGTATCCACATGTTTTGCCGGTAAGGGCTGAAGTGATCCATCCTTCAGGCGATTGAACTGCATAAAGACCAGGTTCCAGATTTCAATGACCTGTGGGTGATCTGCATTGACCAAAGACTGTCCACTGACCGCCGCACGTTCTTCTGCACTACGCATATCAAAATGGATTTCAGAACAGGGACCACAAGGACCTGTCTCTCCCATCTCCCAAAAATTATCCTTTTTATTGCCCAATAAGATACGGTCTTCTGCAATCCATTGTTTCCAAAAATCAAATGCTTCTAGGTCACGTTCAAGCCCCTCAGCGGCATCGCCTTCAAATATGGTGACATACAGACGGTCCTTGTCCAATTGATAGACTGCTGTCAGTAACTCCCAAGCCCAAGCGATAGCCTCCTTTTTAAAATAGTCACCAAAGCTCCAATTTCCCAACATCTCAAAGAGCGTATGGTGGTAAGTATCAATTCCGACTTCTTCCAGATCATTGTGTTTACCCGACACCCGCAAACAACGCTGCGTATCGGCCACACGCGGAAATTTAATGGGCGCTTCCCCAAGAAATAAATCTTTAAACTGATTCATCCCCGCATTGGTAAACATTAATGTAGGGTCATTTTTTACAACTACTGGTGCTGAAGGTACGATCTGATGTCCTTTACTTTTGAAAAAATCCAAAAAGGCTTGACGAATTTCTCTGCTTGTCATTTAATTATCTAAAAATATGTGCAAACTTACTCAAAATTGGTAGGTTATGCAATGTAGAATTCCAGATATTGACCTTAAAACAGGTATTTTAACAAACAGATGAATAAGCCCTTCTGACTTTTCAAACCAGAAAATAAATCCATAAAATCCAAGGGCTCAGCACAGTCTTATTTTTTGAATGATCTAAATCACCATAGCCCATAAAATATAACATCATCCATGCATTTATTATTGATCAACTTTGCAGCATACTGCTCCATTTAACATGTTAAACAATAAAAACAATTTGACCTGTAAACGTCCACAATTGCATTTGTTTTATTACATTTGATAGAGCAAGGGACTTGAAAGGCAGCTTTCCTGGAATATCCCGAAATGAGATAAATATTAAGATAAGATTTTGTAGATAAAATTCCTTCCAATGAAAAAAAGCATTCTACTACCGGTAGATTTTTCGGCTCATTCAAACAATGCGGTACATTATGCTGCAGACCTGGCAACTCAACAGGGCTACACCATTCATCTTTACCATAATTATACCTCGGCATCGGCTGTATTTGAGGAGGAAGTCAGTTCGGATGAACAACAAATACCAATCTTTAAGGCTGACATCCTGATCAAGAACCTGGCAGAGGATATCAAGTCCGCACATCCCAATCTCGAGGTGAGCACACAATGTGAACGGGGCATGATTACAGAAACGCTACCGGAATTGGCGACCCCCGATCGTTTCGATTTTGTCATCATGGGCACCAAAGGAATCACAAACGATGATAGTCAGCTTATCGGAAGCACCACCTATGTCATTAGTAAAAAGGCCAAAGTTCCCGTCCTGGCCATTCCCTCCGAAGCAGCGTTCAGCGCAATTGACCGTGTAGGTCTATTGTCCAATTTCAAAGAAGAAGAAGTACAGACGGTCCAGGATTTTGTCAATATTATGGGAAAGGATTTTGAACTGAAGCTCATGCATGTCCATTACGATCATTCCTCAGAGAATCGGGTCGAAGACAAACTGGAAGTCTGGAAATACAAGATCAAAAAATACATTGGAGTAACCAATATCGCCATAGAGGTTGATTCTATCCAAGGTGACATCGAGGACCTGGACACCGTCCCCGAAGTCATCAATGAAATGATCCATGAAGAAAAAATTAAGATATTATTGGTAACGCGTTCAAGAAAAACATTTTTCGAACGTGTCTTTACCAGATCCGTGGCCAAAGCATTATTTAGCCATCCCTTAGTTCCCATTTTTTTCACCAAAGCATAATATACAATCGCTATGTCTAAATTATTAATACCTGTTGATTTTTCAGAAAATGCACAAGTGGCTGCAGCATATGCGGCACAAATTGCACAAACCACAAATAATGAAATTACGCTCTTTCATTCCTTCACATCGCACATCAATAAATTTGCCAATGCGAAGCATTTAGTAGACCCCACGGAGGAAGAAGCCCACCGCAAGATGGAGGACCTTGTGGCCAAACTGCTACAAAAATATCCTTCGATAAAAATATCTACACTGTTTACAAACGGAATTTTAGCCGAATCTTTAGAAAAACAGGAGATAAAAGACCAATATCAAACGGTTATTATGGGTACCAAAGGTGTCACCGGACTGGAGTCAGTTTTAATCGGAAGCAACACTTATGACGTTATCAAAGAGTCGAAAATCCCGGTCTTGGCCGTTCCAAAAAATGCAGTAGAATTAAAAAAAGACAATATCGCACTGCTGACAAATTTTAAACCCGGTGAACTGGAAGTACTCAAGCAGGCTATCCCTTTATATGGAAAAGACTTTCATTTACAGCTCATTCATATCAACAAGAATGAACTAGAAATCAGTGTATTAGATTCAAAACTAAAACAATGGATCACGCAAATCATCGCTGAAACGGGCATAGAAGATATTTCCTACATTGTGAAAGCGCCCAGTTATTTTGCCGGCTCGCGCGAGAATATTGTCAATGGAATACACACCATCTTGAGAGACGAAGATATTGATGTCATCCTGATTACAAAAAGTAGAAAAACTTTTTTCCAAAACCTTTTTACTGAAAACATTGTTAAGCACATGGCCTTCGAAATTGAGGTACCGAACTTTTTTGGCCGAGTTGATTAGCCAAATATTTTTTGGCAAATTTATTGTAAGAGTAGTCAATAAATACATTTAACAAGAGTCTTATAGTAGAAAATTTTACAAAAAAACACATGATGAAAATTAGCCTAAAAAAATCAGGATTACTTGTAGCAGCGGGAATACTCTCAACTGCTGCCTTTGCGCAAAATACCAAAGTAGCGTCCATTGAGGGTACCACTCCTTTTGGTCCATCCTCGGCATACAGAACCTGGTCTATTGGTGTGGGAGCTGGTGTGACCAGTTTACAGAATATTGCCAAATTCAACAATGGTGGTTACGATAAATTAGATTGGAACCTAGGTTATAGTGCTTATATCAAAAAGCAAATTTCACCATCTTTTGGATTGAAAGCAACCTACTTTGGTGGTAAAACATCAGGGTATGAAAATAGTGACAAACAAATAGGTTTTGAAACCAAAACACCTTGGTCGGTAGCACTGTCGGGCGAGTTTTTGGCAGCTAATACCAACTGGAGATTTTTTAACAGCATTGTCAAACCTTATGCATCCATTGGTGTGGGCGTGATGAATGCCGAAACAGCGGCCATTGCCGACGGCAATAAAGGCGAATTTGGCGATTCGTACTCCAAAATTTTCGTTCCTGCCGACTTTGGTCTAAAGTTCGCGGTTGCCAAAGGCATCAATTTTGAATTAGGCTACCAGTTAAACTGGGCGAACCAAAGATTTGACAATAGAGTTGGCCCTTCGCAACAATACAAAAATGATTTATTCACATATGCCCATGCCGGTTTAGAGTTTGCATTGGGTAGCGGTAGTAAACCAGCATTGAACAATTCAAATCCTGTTGCAACCCTGGTCAATGATTACACCGTGAAATATGACGATCTAAAGGCACAAAATGAAGCATTGAATGCCAAAAACCAAGAATTGCAAAATCAATTGGATGGTTTGAACAGCGACCTGAAAGATGATGATGGGGATGGTGTGGCAAACAGATACGACAAATGTCCAGGTACACCATCAGGTGTGCAGGTAGATGGCTCTGGTTGTCCGATCGTTGTGAAAAATGAAACTAGAGTTGTAGAGAAGGTCGTGGTTACTGAAGCCGACAAAAAAGTTGTTGCAGATGCCATCAAGAACTTAGAATTCGATTTGAGCAAAGCGACAATACGGCCTACTTCATATGCAACACTGAATAAAGTAGCTGCATTGTTGATCGAGAAAAACTTCAGCCTGAAATTGGCCGGTCACACCGATAACACAGGTTCCCGCGCATTGAACATGCGTCTGTCCAAAGAGCGTGCTGAATCAGTAAAAGCATATTTAGTATCCCAAGGTGCCAATGCTTCACGTATCGAAGCGACTGGATATGGCCCTGACCAACCGATCGCATCCAACAAAAATGCGGAAGGACGTCAGCAAAACCGCCGTGTGGAATTTACACTTTATTAATAGCTAATAAATTACAACAATAAAAAGGTGCTTTTTCTCAAAAGCACCTTTTTATTTACCATATTGTCATATATCAACTACAAATCCATTGGGATTTTAATTTTTAACCTATTACTTTTGCTTCAGTTTATACAAGAACAAATTCTATGAAACTAAAATTACAATTAGCACTTGCTTTCGCAACTGCAGGTTTATTTGCCAATTCTACTTTTGCACAAAACGCAAAAGTAGCATCAATAGAAGGAACACAACCTTTTGGTCCGGCTGCCCAATACAGAACATGGTCCATCGGTATCGGCGCCGGGGTAACCAATCAGACCAACATCGCAGGCTTCAACCGTGCGGGATATGATGATTTAGACTGGAACCTCGGATATAGTGCCTATATCAAAAAGCAAATTTCTCCCTCTTTTGGAATCAAGGCGAGTTATTTTGGCGGCAAAACTGGCGGTGCCTTCCAGGAAGTTAATGGACAACAGTCTTTTGAAGCTAAGACACCCTGGTCGGCAGCTCTTTCCGGAGAGTTCCAGGCAGCCAACACCAACTGGAGATTCTTCAACAGTTTTATCAAACCTTATGCATCCATCGGTGTGGGGGTGATGAACAGCAAAACGACATTGACAACCGGTACTACTTCCGTAGAAGCGGATGGTATCAGCAAAATATATGTACCCTTAGACATGGGATTGAAGTTTGCAGTTGCTAAGGGCATCAACTTCGAACTGGGCTACCAATTGAATTGGGTTAACCAAAACTTTGACGGCATCCAAGGTGGTCAATATAAAAACGACTTGTTCAGCTACATCCATGGCGGTCTAGAATTTGCATTGGGTAACGGCAGCAAACCAGCATTGAACAATTCAAATCCTGTAGCAACCCTGGTCAATGATTACACCGTAAAATACGACGATCTAAAAGCACAAAACGATGCATTGAATGCCAAAAACCAAGAATTGCAAAATCAATTGGATGGTTTGAACAGCGACCTGAAAGATGATGATGGAGATGGTGTGGCCAACAAATACGACAAATGTCCAGGCACCCCTTCAGGCGTGCAGGTAGATGGTTCTGGTTGTCCGATCGTCGTGAAAAACGAGACTAAAGTTGTAGAAAAGGTAGTGGTTACTGAAGCCGATAAAAAAGTTGTTGCAGATGCCATCAAGAACTTAGAATTCGATTTGAGCAAAGCGACAATACGGCCTACTTCATATGCAACACTGAATAAAGTAGCTGAATTGTTGATCGAGAAAAACTTCAGTCTGAAATTGGCCGGTCACACCGATAACACAGGTTCCCGCGCATTGAACATGCGTCTGTCCAAAGAACGTGCTGAATCAGTGAAAGCATACTTAGTATCCAAAGGTGCCAATGCTTCACGTATCGAAGCGATTGGATATGGCCCTGACCAACCGATCGCATCCAACAAAAATGCGGAAGGACGTCAGCAAAACCGCCGTGTGGAATTCACGCTTTATTAATAGCTCCATTCAGCAGGTCCATCATAAGGATAAAAAAGGTAACACCGATCGGTGTTACCTTTTTTTTATAACACGGTTCTGAAGAAAATCCACGGCGGTGAATACGTACATCAGAGGTTAATTTCATTTATTTGACATTAAAAGAACAAATCTCCTTAAAAATCAACTTGTTAAATTCTTTGATTATTAAAATATTATTTCTACCTTTGCAACGCCTTAGGCAATAGTGCCTATTGTATAAAATATTTCATGAACCCATTTTTAGAACTGGGAATCCGTCATGAGGTTGTTAATGCCATCTCTGAGTTAGGTTTCGAAAAACCTTCTCCTATTCAGGAAAAAGCCATTCCTGTATTACTGACTGGTAACGACGATTTTGTCGGATTAGCCCAAACTGGCACAGGAAAGACCGCGGCATTTGGTCTTCCATTATTAGAACAATTAGACTTTTCTCAAAAACACCCACAAGCGTTGGTATTATGTCCAACACGTGAACTGTGTTTACAAATTGCGAAAGATTTACAAAATTTTGCGAAGTATATTGACAACGTACATGTTGTTGCAGTATACGGTGGCGCAAACATCTCTGACCAATTGCGTCAGATCCGTCGTGGTGTACAGATTGTCGTAGCGACCCCTGGTCGTATGCTTGACATCATCGGACGTAATGCTATTGATTTCTCAAACGTCAAATATGTCGTATTGGACGAAGCTGACGAAATGTTGAACATGGGCTTTCAAGAAGATATCAACAATATCTTATCTGAAACCCCTGATGAGAAAAAAACATGGTTGTTCTCTGCTACAATGCCAAGAGAAGTTCGTCGTATTGCACAAAAATACATGAATGATCCTTTTGAGCTTACTGTAGGAACAAAAAATACAGGTAATGCAAACATTGAGCATCACTATTATTTGATCAAAGCAAAAGATAAATATGCTGCGTTCAAACGTATTGTTGATTCAAACCCTGATATTTTTGGTATTGTGTTCTGTCGTACTAAGATCGAAACACAAGATATCGCTGAAGCGTTGATTAAAGATGGTTACAATGCAGACTCTTTGCATGGTGATCTTTCCCAACAACAACGTGACAAGGTAATGAAACGTTACCGTGACCGCAGCTTACAGCTTTTAATTGCTACAGATGTTGCTGCTCGTGGTATTGACGTAAACGATGTCACTCACGTGATCAACTTCTCTTTACCTGATGAAGTAGAGAACTATACCCACCGCTCAGGCCGTACAGCCCGCGCTGGTAAAACTGGTATTTCTCTTTCTTTGGTCAATGTAAAAGAATTGAGCAAAATCCGTCATATCGAAAAAATCATCGGTAAACCTTTCGAAAAGAAACAAGTACCTCAAGGTGCGGAAGTTTGTGAGAAACAATTATTTTCAATCGTTAAAAAGATTGAAAACGTTGAAGTCAACGATGAACAGATCGCTCCATTTTTACCAGCTATCATGGAAAATCTGGAATCTCTTTCAAAAGAGGATATCATTAAAAGATTTGCTTCCCTTGAGTTTAACCGTTTCTTGGATTATTACAAAAATGCACCTGATTTAAATATCGAAGCACGCGAAGGTTCTCGTGAAGATCGTGGCGATAGACGTGATGGCCGTTCACGTGAGGGCTCAAAAGGCTACACGCGTTTATTTATGAACTTGGGCTCGGTCGATGAATTCACACGTGGAGACATGTTGGGCTTTATCTGCAACAATGCCAATATCTCAGGAAAATCTATTGGTAAAATTGATCTAAAAGGCGTATTTACCTTCTTTGAGGTCCAAGATGCTGAAGTAGAGAAAGTATTCCAAGGATTCCAAGGTGTAGACTATAACGGTCGTCAAGTACGTATTGAAGTGTCCGGAGAAGGAAGAGGTGAAGGTCGTGGTGGCGATCGTGGAAGAAGCCGTGGTGCAAGACGCGATGGTGGATACCGCAGTGATCGTGGCGGAAGACGTGATGGTGGATTCAGTGGAGAAAGACGCGACAGAGGTGAAAGACGTGACCGTGGTGGAAATGGCGGTGGTTTCCGTGATTTCTCAGGCAGACGTAAAGAATCTAAAAGCAAATATTAAGCTTAGTATTTAGATACCTGTAAAAAGACCCTGATTCGGAAAGCTGCATGCTTTTCAGATCAGGGTCTTTTTCATTGATGGCACAGCGCATCCCAGCTCCAATTCAGACCAATCCCATAACTCCAACAGGTGATGATTCCTCCGGTCCAACATCTGAATATCCATAAAAAAACGTAAATTAGCCCTATTACACGAACTGGATCGCCAACATGCCAACAGCAACAAGATTATTTGATTTAGCCTATCGGCAATATACTATTGCAGCAGACTTTCCCATGTTCTGCTACAGGAAGAACGACGAATGGATAAAGGTAAGCTGTTCGGAATTTATCCAACAGGTCAATGAAACATCCAAAGGCTTAATCGCACTGGGTATTCACCCCGGTGAGAAAGTTGCCCTGATCAGTGAAAACCGGGTGGAATGGAATATACTTGATTTTGCCATCCAACAAATAGGCGCAGTCGTGGTGGCAATATATCCCAACATTTCAACTGATGATTACACCTATATCTTCAATCACGCTGAAATCAGACATTGTATTGTAAGTTCAAAAAAACTGTACGCAAAGATATCGTCCATTGTGGCATCCTGCCCACAGCTGAGCAAGATTTTTAGTTTTGATAAAGAAGAGGGTCTGGATCATTGGCAAGATTTTGTCGCTGCCGGCCAAACAGTCTCCGATGAGCAGCTCAGCAAACTACGTGAAGCCACAGACGGCAATACACTGGCCTCCATCATCTATACTTCAGGGACAACAGGAAGCCCAAAAGGTGTCATGCTTTCACATAAAAATCTTCTGGCAGATACCATGAGCAGTGAATATTCATTTCCTGTCCAACGCGGGGACCGGGCACTCTCCTTTCTGCCTGTCTGTCACGCCTATGAACGTGTATTTCAATACGTCTATATGTACAAAGGATTGACAATCTTCTTTGCCCGGTCAATGGATACGATCGGTGAAGATTTCAAATCGGCCAAACCACATATTTTTTCTGCCGTACCACGTGTACTGGAAAAAGTTTATGAAAAAATAAAAGCTACCGGAGAACAGCTTAACGGATGGAAACGTCGTATATTCCTATGGTCCATTCGCCTGGGTGAACAGTATGAATTAGAAAACCGTTCATGGTGGTATGATTTCAGGTTAAGCATTGCCCGCAAACTGGTATTCTCCAAATGGCGCGAGGCCCTGGGTGGTGATATAAAAGGTATAGCCTCCGGCAGTGCTGCTTTACAGGAAAAACTGATCCGATTATATATGGCCGCTGGTATCCCTATCTATGAAGGTTATGGCCTGACTGAAGCAGGGCCATGCATTGCGGTCAATTGCTTTAAAAGAGGAATGAAAATAGGAACTGTGGGATTACCATTGATCAACATCGACATCAAACTCGCAGAAGATGGTGAGATCTTGACCAAGGGCGAAAATAATATGATCGGCTATTATAAAAATCCTGAGGCAACCGCCGAAGTCTTAAAAGATGGCTGGCTATATACCGGAGACATTGGTCAATGGGTTGAAGGAAGATTTCTCAAAATCATAGACCGCAAGAAAGAAATGTTCAAAACTTCTGGCGGAAAGTACATTGTACCACAGCAGATCGAATCCAGGCTCGTTGAATCTTCTTTCATTGAACAAGCCATGGTTATCGGTGAGGGCCGTAAATTTCCAGCAGCGCTCATTGTCCCCAATTATCACAATCTACTGGATTGGGCGAGAAGTTCGCAGCCCACTTTGGTCCACCTTGCCAAAGCAGACTTTCTGGACCGACAAGAGATTCAACAGAAGATTGAAGCCGAGCTCCAGCACATTAACCAATCGTTCGGCAACTGGGAGCAGATCAAAAAGTTTGCTGTACTTCCGGATGAGATGACGGTGGAAACGGGCGAACTGACCCCTACCTTAAAGATGAAACGGAAGATAATCTTACAAAAATATGAAAAAGAGGTAGAAGGAATATACAATCAATAACTCTTTAAGGTCCGACGATTCTATTTATTCGCTATACGTTGGCGGATGGCCTCATAAATGACGACAGCGGCTGAAACAGAAACATTGAGCGAACCTATTTCCCCATACATGGGAATCTTTGCCAAATGATCCGCAATGCGGATCAGATCATTGGATACACCGACATCCTCAGCCCCCATAATAACACAAGTCGGAGCAGTATAATCCACATCATAGATACTGGATGTGGTCTTCTCTGTGCTTACCACAAGCTGCACGCCTGAGTCAATCAAAAATTTGCCCACCTTCGAGAGGCTATCATGACGACATACAGGTATTTTATATAAGGCTCCAGCTGAAGTTTTGATGGCATCAGGATTTACTTCTGCCGACCCTTTTTTGGGAACAATAATGGCATGTACTCCTGAACATTCAGCCGTACGCGCAATAGCCCCAAGGTTACGCACATCGGTCACCCCATCCAACATCAAGAGAAGTGGCGTTTCACCCTTCTCATAAATCTGTGGCAGCAATTCTTCAATATTCTGATATGTGATCGGAGAAATTACAGCAATTACACCTTGATGGTTCTTCCGTGTAATGCGGTTTAATTTCTCGACGGGCACCTGTTGATAAGCAATGTTATGTTCTTTCAGCAAGGACTTTAATTCTAAGATCAAACTACCATTCAAACCACGCTGCACGAATAACGATTCAATTTCTTTACCACTATCGATGGCCTCAATGACGGCACGAATACCAAAAACCATTTGGTTTACTTCACGTCTTTCTCCGTGATCGCGATCACGTCTCTGAAAATTTCCTTGCATAATAATACTAAATATTCCTCTGTCAACAGAAGAGAATGCAAACTTAGACAAATTGCTTTTTATATGCAATTTAATTGCGCCCCACAGGGCAACAATTATTCATTTCTGTCTATTTTCAAATTGCATTCATGAACCGATTCAGTTCGTTTGTTTCATCACATTCTTCATCCAATACCTAAATCAGCCTTCCAGTGCCATTGTATGCTTTCCGAAAAAAGCAGTTGGCCATCATTTACTCCATGTAGTTTTAGCTCAAACCTAAATTAAACTCTTTACGCAAGGTATCCAGGAGCGGATTTTTGGTAACCATAGCCTGATATTTTTCCTGTGAAGTATAAGGCTTTCGGGAAACAGTATGTTCCATCATCACACCTTGCAGGTCCAGCGCAAAGTTCTGTAATTTCACCCGGAGATAGTTCAACACATCAACCTTGGCGCTTTGCAATACGTCCATCTGTACAGCATTTTCGACATCGATTTCAATCAATGTCCCCTTCAGCCTGGGGGCCATTGCAGTCATCATCGTATATAGATTGATTTTGTTCTCTCTCTTCAATTGCTCAGCATAGGCATTCCAAACAGCAATAAATTGGTTGAATGTTACCTCACGTGCCTCCGTTCCACCGATCAGTTCGGGCTCATCGCCTTCCTTTGCTACAGCATGATTATCGTAAATGGTATTGAGATCCGGTAAGGATGGTATAATCGTGGCCGCAGAGGCTCCCCACCCCCCCTTTTTTACCTTAGGTGGCGTGTTGGAATTTCCATCATTCTTTATTTCAGTTTTTGTTGCTGAAGTTGGATGGCCTATTGTCGCTTCAGGACTTATTGCCGAAGGATAGTTGATGGCCGCTGGCTGGGCAGAACTTACTGCACGCTCGGTTGTGTTAACATGTGCCGGAGACTGATGGTTCGCATTGGCCGGAGTCGTATTATTGGAAAGTACTGTTGCTGAAGTTGTTTCGTTGCCAACGGACTTTACTGGGTCAGGAAGTTTTTTTTTTACTCCTTCGCCAACCGAGGGAACCTGTACCTGACCAAGCTGACTCAATTTTATCGCACTTGTAATATGGCACATCTTTAACAAAGCCAGCTCAACCTGTAAGCGCTGATTTTTACTCGTCTTGTAGTTAATTTCGCATTGATTTGAAATATTCAATGCCGACAATAAAAATCCTGCTGAGGCAATTTGCGATTGTTTCAGATACTTTTGACGTATTGTATCACTCACCTCCAATAATTTTAAGGTCGCGGGTTCTTTTGCGACCAGCAAATTTCGAAAATGGGCAGATAATCCGGCAATAAAGTGACTTCCATCAAAACCATGGTTCAAGATTTCGTTAAATGTCAACAGTGTTTGCGCGGCATCCTCAGCCAAAATTGAATCCGTTAGCTTAAAATAATAATCGTAATCCAGAATATTCAGATTGTCGATAACAGCCTGATAGGTCACATTTTTGTTGGAAAAACTGACAATCTGGTCAAACATCGACAAAGCATCCCGCAATCCGCCATCGGCTTTCTGAGCGATGATATGCAAACCATCCTGATCATAAGCGATCGACTCACGATCAGCAATACCCGCCAAATGGCCCGCCATATCTTCTACCTTGATTCGGTTAAAATCAAAAATCTGACAACGTGAAAGAATAGTCGGCAAAATCTTATGCTTCTCAGTGGTAGCCAATATAAATATAGCATAGGAAGGTGGTTCTTCCAATGTTTTCAGGAAAGCATTGAAAGCCGCTTGTGAAAGCATGTGTACCTCATCGATGATGTAGATCTTATATTTTCCAGCTTGCGGCGGTATACGGACCTGATCAATCAGGTTCCTGATATCATCCACAGAATTATTGGATGCAGCATCAAGTTCATGGATGCTAAAAGAGTTTCCATTTTGGAAAGACTTACAGCTATCACAGTCCCCACAAGGCTCAGTTCCCGGCAAAATATTTTCACAATTTATTGTCTTGGCCAAAATACGGGCACATGTAGTCTTCCCAACACCACGTGGTCCACAAAACAAAAATGCCTGCGCCAACTGATTGTTGTGAATTGCATTCTTCAATGTGCCAGTAATGTGTTGCTGTCCTACAACCGAATCAAAGGTAATCGGGCGGTATTTACGTGCAGAAACAATAAAATTATCCATTGCACGAAGATACGGATTTTAAAAAAGAAAAAGGAGAAACTAAAAGCTAAAATTGGAATGTAATTTTTAAATAATAATTGGTTGGGAGCTTACAAATACAAAAATATTATCATTAAATTTATATTACATTAATGTTATTAAATTGTTAAGAATTGTACATCAAAAGATTTTATATTGCGCTGGTTAGCATTTTAATGGGTTTGAGCTGTATATCATACGAGCTCAAGGCGCAGCATCATGATTTTGATTTTTATGATGGAAGAGTTTCTATTGATGTACCTTTATCCTTCCATGTTCCTTTTGATGATAGCCTGAGTGCTGCCCGTGTGCAGCAGTTTTACCAGGAGATTAACCAGACTGAATATCAGAGACTGATAGACAGCATATTAGCCTACAAAGACAAGCAGCATCTCAATGATTGGGTATATTATCAGCTTGTGCGTCGTGTAGCACAGCAAATTGCACCTAAATCTGACAATTATGTACGCTATACATTATACAAATGGTTTTTGATGTGCAAATCTGGCTATGATGCACGATTAGGGCTTAGAGACAATCAAATTATCTTGTATATTAAAAGTAAAGACGACATCTCAGATTTACCTTTCTTTAATCTAAACAATAACAATTATATATGCTTGAACTATCATGACTACAAAAGCATTTTTAATTATCAAGAACAGTACAAATTAGTGGATGTAAAAGTTCCTGAAGCTACTCAAGGGTTCAGTTATAAAGTCACCCGCTTACCCGAATTCAAGCCTGATAGTTATAGTGAGAAGGAAATTGGATTTAAATACCGTGGCAAAGCGTATCATTTTAATTTAAAGGTCAATTCGGAAGTCAACGAGATCTTCAAAAATTATCCCATTGTTGATTTCGAGACCTACTTTAATATACCTTTGAGCTCGCAGACTTATCAGTCACTCGTTCCCAGACTTAAAGAGTATATGACAAAAATGTCTACAAAAAAAGGCATTGATTACCTGATGCAGTTTACACGGTATGCATTTCTATATGAAGATGATCGTGAAATATTTGGTCAAGAAAAACGGTTTCCTCCTGAACAAACATTGCTCAACGATGCCAGTGATTGTGATGACCGTGCCGCACTTTTCTTTTATTTGGTAAAAGAGATTTATAACTTACCAATGATTGCCATCCGGTATCCTACCCATGTGACCATTGCTGTTCAATTTGAAAAACCTATGGGGCAAGGCATATTCTATAACGGCAATTATTATACCATCTGCGAACCCACACCTCAGGATAAGAATCTAAGCATAGGACAAGTCTCACTGAAACATCAACACGAAAAATACGAGGTTGTCTATAATTATTTACCATAAAAAGAGCCCCTGCCGATCGTTCGACAGAGGCTCTCATTTTCCGAATCCCTTTTGACGTTATTTAGAATTCATTATTTTGCTGATTAAAAATTATAGCTGTATCCGATGCTAAAGTTACGGCCTGGAATACGTTGTTGATAAATCTGGTCTGTAGCTTGGAAAGCCTCATACACGCTCATACGTTTGCTGTCCAAAAGATTGTCTACTTTCAAAGAGATTGTACCAGCTTTCATATTCGTACCGATCTTTTTGGAAACATTCAGGTTTAGCGAGTTAAAAGGTCTTGAATAGACATCTGAGTTTCTCGCAAAGCCGATGATTTCCAATGTTCTGCCCTGCACATTGTAGAACACCCCAGCTTCTAAACCTTTACTAGCACTGTTATACGATAACCCCGTATTGATCAAATATGGAGACTGACCCTGCAATTGTCTCTTTTTTGAAATTTCCTGTCCCTCACGGGCAAATGATTGTCTTGAGGTATACTCTTCTTCTGTCATTTCAATTTCGGACTTAACCACGGTAACATTCAAGTTTAAACTTAAATTTTTCAGCTCTTCCGAGATAAAGCCAAAATTCTTACGTCCTTCAAGCTCCAAACCGATCACTGTTGCTGACGGTGAGTTTTTTGGGGTAATATCCAAAGGTGCCGCGTCATTATAGGCTTGTAGCTCAATCGGATTTTTAAAACCTTTATAGAATCCACTCAATGCAAACATCTGTGCATCTTTAGCGAAAACTTCATAGCGAACATCTATATTATTGATATAAGTTGGAACCAATTCCAAATTTCCCAAAAACCGTATTTGCGTTAATGGATCATAAATTTGAACGACAGATAATTCCTTAAATGATGGTCTGGCTACTGTACGTGAATAAGATGCTCTTAGATTATGATTGGAATACGTATTATAAATCAAATTCAGTGAGGGAAATAGATCAAATTTATTGATGGTTTTTACCTTATCATATTTCAGTCCGTCAATATTCTCCCCTGTAAAAATGGTTGTATAATTTTCACCACGCAAGCCTACAATAGCTTTCAGCTTTTCCATAGGTTTCACTTCCAGTGAGGCATAAGCGGCCGCTGTCTGTTGTGATGCTTCAAATGTATTTGAAGCCTGATAGTTACCTCTTACCCAAAAACCTTGGTCCGTAGCTGCATTGTAAACATTTTCAGGATTTAAGAAACCATTAGGATCACCATTGGTTACATCCTTATTGTTGTTACGGTATTCAATACTATAATTATTGATGCGATAATCTCTCTTTTTATAGCTATACAGACCTCCAAATTTAAACGATGATTCACGATCGAATAAATTCATTTTTTTGGTAAAGTCTAATTTAGATACTCCATTGAATTCATCCAAGTACCGCCAAAAACGTATTGGAAGACCTGCATCCGTATTGACGACATAGTTTCCGCTACTGTTCAACACAAAGGTTGTTTGGCGCATGTCTTTGTCATTTACCTTAACCCAAGTAGGTGATAATTTCCATTCGGTGATAAAATCAGCTTTCTCATTACTATGCTTACCACTTAACAATAGGTTCGTTATGGCACGCTCGGTATACTCCAAGGTATGGCGCATGGTTTCACTTGAGTTTGAAATCTTTGTAGTTTGATTGAAAATAGCCGCTCTGGATTCACCATTTTGGATACGTAATGCATTCAAAGTATACTTAGAGCGAGCTGTTTTATAATTCAATCCCAGCATTCCGGATAGCAATACATTTTGTTCACCCAAATCTCCCGTAGATACCTTGTCTTCCCTAAGTTCAGAACTCGCATCCGTTTGATTTGGTTTTTGATAGATTCCATTTTTGAAATCTTTATAAAACATGCTTGTGCGTTTATAATTTAGCAAACCTATAACGCCCAGTTTATTTCCGGCAATATTAAATTGGTTACTATAATCAATCCCCAAACTCAGGTCAGGCATGTTATTTGATTTCCGTTCTGCTGCCATAATAGGATCAAAAGCTTTTGCAACTTGCTCCACAGCTTTTCTATTTTGTGATACAACTGGGTTTAAAATTGTGTAATCCTTCTTAACAGGAAGGTTTCTATCCCCATAGTCATAACCTAAAAAATCTGTTTTGCTTCCTTTATAACCAACGAAATCATCCCTAAAATGCGCATTAGGATTATATCCCAGAGATGCAGAGATACCAAGATTTCTTTGAGCTGGAATATCTTTCGTAACAATATCAATAACACCACCTGTAAAATCCGCCGGCAATTCGGCAGAAGCCGTTTTCATGACAATGATATTTTCCAATACCCCCGTAGGAAATATATCCATCTGAACCGTATTCTTATCCGGATCTAAACCCGGAATATCGACGCCGTTCAAAATCGATTTTGTATAACGGTCTCCCAGCCCCCGGACATACAAATATTTGCCTTCTTGAACAGACACCCCCGGAACAACCCGTACAGCTGAAGCAATATTGCTTGCTCCCGAACGCTGAATGGCCTGTGAAGATAAACCATCCATCACGACTCCTGAGCTTTTTTGCATATTCAAGATCGATTGTTCCGTATTTTTCCGGGCCGAAACCGTTATTACCACCTCATCCATCTGATTGGCAGTGGAAGTCATGGCGACATCTACAACAGCTGATTTCCCAGCTTCTACTTTAATGTCTGTAATTTCTTTTTTTTGGTAACCAACATAGCTAAAAACAATCTTGTAGGTACCAGGAGCTACTTCTAATGTATAGTCCCCTTCAAAGTCTGAACTGGTAGCTTGGGGAGCACCAACAATGGCCACACTGACGCCGGCTAAAGGAGAATTAGAACCTTCTTCCTTAATGACGCCCGTAATTTTACCATTTTGTGCAAATAATAGGGTTGGAATTACTGCTAAAACAAACAATAAAACCGAAAATAGCTTGTTCATTAATTTTTGATTGATAGGATTGATGTGTGTATTTTAGGGAAATCCACCTTTCGACTAATTTCTTACTATCGAAAGGTGGATATATATATGATTTAAATTATTTCAATAAATCACTAGCTTTTGTAAATGTCCAGTCAAATGCTGAAACGTTGGCTCCTACTGTTTGTGAGCCTGCTGTAACACTGATTGCATTACTTGTAAATTTAGTTGCGTCTATCGCCGTTGTTCCTTTAGATGTTAACAAGTTGGCGATTGTTTTGCCGGTTGGTAATACCATCTCCCATCTTGCCAGGCCGATCTTGCCACCATTAAATGAAATAACGGATTTCTCATCATTAACATTCACTACATTGCCATCAGCATTGATGTTACTTACATAAACATTTTCTAATTTACCAGTTGCACCATCACGGAAATCTGCGATTTTCTTACCAGCAAGATTACTCATATTAATAGTGATGTTTTTTAAGGTGAATGAACCTACTGCATTACCTTCAGGACCATCAATTTCAAGTCCTGAATCAGATTTTTCTGTCTGGATCACAAGGGCATTGTCAATTGTTCCGGCATAAGCTTGGTCAATATCCAAACCGTCATCTTCCTGTCCGTACACAACGACATTTTTCACATTCACTGTACCTCCGAAAAACTCGATTCCGTCATCTTTATTTGAAAAAATCTCAATATTTTCGATTGTTGTGCCGTTACCCACACCCGCCAATGTTAGTCCTTGTATCTCACTATCAGTAGCTACTGTAGTCCCACTATAACGGATAGAGACATATTTCAATGAACCGGAATTGTCTGCTGCATCAGTTCCACCATACTCACCATAGCTTAATCCGGCAGGAACTCCTTCAATGTATCCCTTACCTGATGAAGCTGCAACAGAAATAGGAGCCTTACCCAATAAGATTACTCCGCCCCATTGTCCAGCATCACTTGGTTTCAATGTGCTCTTTTTCTCACCAACTTTGATCTGATCGTTTACGCTCGTGAAAATAATAGGTTTATCAGCAGTACCGTTCGCTACTAATTTTCCACCTTGATCTACGATTAAAGTTGTCGCATTAGCCTCTTGGCCATCCTCTGCTTTTATGATAGTTCCTGGTTCAATTGTCAATGTAACACCTTCATCCACAACAACACGACCATCTAATACATAGATATTGTTTGCCGTCCATGTTTCGTTGGATTTTAAAATACCCGACTTCACGATATCCTTTCCTGGCTCTGGTGTCGGCTCAGGTCCTGGACTGATCGGATCGTCACTACTACAACCTACAGTAGCTAAACTTACTGCTAATGCTCCGAAGATTGGTAAAAATTTCTTTCTCATGATTTAATTTTTTTTGACACTACAAATTAACCTAGCACATATTAACTTTATGTTGTTTTCAAGTTATTTATACATTACATCTGTGTTAACTTAATGTATACAACACTAAATTCGGTTCCTTCACCCCCAGTTCTCAAATTAAATCAGATCGATTTCCTCCATCATATTAAAGCAGTGTAATAAAATTATTAAGCATGCATATTATTAACATAGTTAGGCTATTTTTATATTTTCAGTGTATTTCCTATGATAAGATCATCTCTCGGAGTGAAGGATTCTTTTTTGACTCATTCGTGAAAAGATAAAGCACGATCTTATTATTGCAATAATATTGCATATACAAGGCAATTTATCTAAGTTTGAATATATTTTCAATTTCAGATCCGCATGAGCAATCCAATCGTATCTACTGAACAGCTATCATTTCGATACATCAATGCAAACAGCATCGAGTTTCCCGACATTCATATTGAAAAGGGAGAGCACACTTTATTACTGGGAGATTCAGGTACCGGAAAGACTACCCTGCTCAATATACTGGGTGGCTTATCTAAAACGGAAACAGGGCATGTTAAAATCAATGGACAGGATCTTTCTTTATTGTCAAATAGTAAATTGGATCAATTCAGGTCACAATATATAGGCTTTATATTTCAGGAAGCTCATATGCTCAAAAACCTGACTTTAATGGAGAACATCAAACTGGCCCAGTCACTGGCCGGAAAAAAGATAGATATCAATGCCATTCATGCAGTGTTAACACAGTTGCAGCTGGATCACAAAACGGCTGCCTACCCCAATGAGTTAAGCCGTGGCCAACTACAGCGCGCTGCAATCGCACGTAGTGTCATCAACAAACCAGCGTTACTCATTGCTGACGAGCCAACTGCCGCCTTGGATGACAACAATACAAATCGTGTACTGGAGCTTCTTTTACATATGGCAGATACAGCTGGGTCAACCTTGTTAATAACAACACATGACAAAAGGATCAAGGATCGCTTTTCCAAAATGTATCTTTTAACATAAATTGTTTTACTTTTTATTCATCACTGCTAGCTTTTAAAGCTCTTATGCTATATTCCTGTTCGCAAACGCAAAAAAATGCTAGAATGCATAGGGTCTGAAATGAAACCTGCGCATACAATAGATGAGGACTCCATAGAACCTTTAAAAGACAAAAAAATCACATATGAATACACTACAACTGGTCTGGAAAAATTTAAGTAGACAATTCGGTTCTGTTTTTTTAAGTATTTTACTTACAGCATTTGGGGTCTCCATTCTTGCTGTGCTTTCCATTACAGGCGAAATATTTGAAAAACAACTGGACAATAATAGTAAAAATATAGACTTGGTCATCGGTGCCAAAGGAAGCCCCCTTCAGCTGATCTTATCCAGCGTCTATCATATTGATAATCCGACAGGGAATATCCCCTTGGATGAACTTGGTCCACTCCGTCAGAATCCCCTGGTACAGTTGGCTGTCCCCCTATCTTTAGGCGATAACTTTAAGGGGCATCGCATTGTGGGTACCGATTCAACTTTTCTTGCCCTATACGCAACCAGTATCAATACCGGGCGCCTCTGGCAGAAAAACTTTGAAGTGGTCATTGGCGAACAGGTTGCAAAAAAAAATCAGCTTAAAATTGGGGATCAGATCAATAGCTCCCATGGGCTAAGTAAAGACGGTCATAGCCATGATCAGCATCCTTTTACCATCGTGGGGATATTAAAACAGAACAACAATGTCACCGACAACCTGATACTGACCAACCTGGAAAGTGTCTGGGATGTACACGGGATCGCCCATGCACATGGGGATCACGAAACACCACAGCAAAAAGAACAGCGTGAACGTGAGGAAGACAGGGCCGAAACAGTCAAAGCACACCTGCATCATCATGGTGAAGATCTCCCTGAAGGAGCTGCTGCCCCGATCGAAAAACAGGAAGACCAGCACGATCATGATCACGAAGGACATGCTGACCATGAGCACGAAGCTGAAGAAGAAGGCGTATTCGTTAAATCTATTGGCGCCGATATGGTCAAACAGAATGGACTTGAAATAACGGCAATACTGGTAAAATATCAATCTCCAGCCGCAATTGGCATACTACCAAAAATGATCGATCAGCAAACTGATATGCAAGCTGCATCACCTGCAATGGAAAGTACCCGTTTGTTCTCCCTGTTGGGGGTAGGGATAGATTCACTTTCGATCCTTGCTTATGTGATTATGCTGATTGCAGGACTGAGTGTCTTCATTAACTTATACAATGCATTAAAACAGCGCAAATATGATCTCGCTATCATGCGTACACTTGGTGCCTCCAAAGTCAAGTTATTTGCCATTGTGCTTCTGGAAGGATTGGCCATTACGATTGTAGGTGGACTGATAGGCCTGGTCCTTGCTCACCTCGCATTGTATTATATCAGCAGCCAGACCAGCCAGAGCGCCGACTTTATCGAATCTTTTGTCCTTTATCCAAGGGAACTGGTATTTCTGGGTGTCGCTTGCCTCATCGGTATTCTCGCTGCGCTAATCCCTGCAATTAAAGCATACCGGACAAGTATCTCAGGCACATTGTCCAATCAATAAACTGTATCATAACACAATATCTTGACGAAACGATAACTTCAAACCAAAGTAATATTCATAACTTTAACACCATGAAAAAGATCATCACTATATTCGCTTTTATATTTTTCTTTATCAACCATAGCCAGGCACAGATAGGAAGCAACCCCGACGTGCCTGATCATACCCCCATGATGAATAAGACCTGGGAGGCTATCGATAAAATGGCTTACAAGGTAACCTATAATGGCGCAAAAAAAATATATACCCCTTTCTATCCAAAGGAGCTTAAAGTCCTGGAGAATAAGGTGGTGGAGCTTCCTGGATATATGGTTCCCCTTCATAGTGGTCGTAATCACAAAAACTTTATGATGTCTGTTTTACCGGTCATGCAATGCCAATTCTGTGGGTCAAATGGCATTCCGCCCATGGTCGAAGTAACGCTAAAAGGTGGGGCTGTCAAATTTTCGGAAGATCCCATTAAATTGAAAGGCAAAATGGTCTTTACCAAAGATCCCCTGAAAGGGAACTCTGAAATTCAGATTGTGGATGCTGAAGTCGTCAGATAACCCGGCTAGGAATTCCTGCAATAGCTGTTAGTGCCTATTCAACAAAGAGATTTCCAGGCTCGCTGCCAGTGCAGCCGTTTCAGTACGCAGACGAGCGTCGCCTAAAGATATCGGCTGAAAACCCGCCTCCAGGGCAAGTGCTATTTCTTCAGTAGAAAAGTCCCCCTCAGGACCTATTAAAACAATATAATGTTGACCAGGTTCAAAGACCTGATTCAGGTATTTTTTATCTGAGTCCACACAGTGTGCAATCGCTTTTCCTACACCATCCTGTGGGAGTTCTTTGAGAAATTGTTTGAAAGTAATGGCCGGATTCAACCGAGGTAAGTAGGCTTTCAAGGATTGTTTCATCGCAGCAACAATGACCTTATTCAGGCGGTCAGGCTTGACCTCCTTCCGCTCAGAATGCTCACAGATAATCGGTGTGATCTCTTGAATACCGACTTCCGTTGCTTTCTCCAAAAACCATTCAATACGGTCAATATTCTTGGTGGGTGCCACAGCAACATGTAAGTGATAAGCTGATTGCTGAAAATTTTCCTTTACCTGCAAAATAGCAAGTACAGTACGCTTCGGATGCGGATCTATAATTTGGGCTTCATACAAACCTCCACGACCATCTATTAAATGCAATCGATCGCCGCTCTCCATGCGAAGCACACGAATAGCATGCTTACTCTCTTCCTCACTAAGGATAAAATTTTCTAAAGAAGGATTTAAATCCGGTGTAAAAAATAACTGCATGTATTGTTTTTAGTGATCCCCTATTCTTCTGTCTCATCATCCGGAGATTCAACCAACTCCAGTTTAACAAATTCGATGTTCTGCTGAGCTCTACGGATAATAGTGAATACATAACCGTATTCTTGCTTCCGTTCACCCACTTCAGGAATCTTATCAAAGATTTCACTCACCAGACCCGACATGGTATCGTAATCTTGGCTTTCGGGCAGCTCAATTGGTAAAAATTCATTGACATCATGAATGCTTGCACCTGCATCAACCATATACTCTGTTTCAGAGATACGTTCCACAACAGGTGTTTCTTCGTCATACTCATCCTGAATCTCACCGACCAATTCTTCTACAATATCCTCCAAGGTGGCCATGCCCGCAGTACCGCCAAACTCATCCAAGACAATTGCCAGTTGCAAACGTCTCTGCTGGAATTCAGCCATCAGATCATTGATTTTCTTGGTTTCAGGAATAAAATAAGGCTTACGCATGATATTTTTCATCACCACCTCCTTTCCCTTTGCCAAGAGTGGAAGGATATCTTTGGTATGCACAATCCCCACGATCTGATCGATATTATCCTCATAGATCGGAATCCGGGAATAGCCCTCCTCCGTCATCGTTTCAATCAGTTCCGAAGCATCACTAGTCACCTCTACTGCAACGATCTTTGTACGAGGTACCATAATGTTCTTGACGATACGTTCATTAAAATCGAAGACATTCTTGATCAGCTCATGTTCCGCGATATCCAATGCTCCAGATTCCTTTCCCTTGTCCAGAAGGTATTGCAGCTCTTCTGAAGAGTGAGCCGATTCACCCTTTGTAACCTCAAATCCCAGAATCTTCAACAAGAAGTTTGCAAATCCATTTAGGATCCAGATAAAAGGTCTGAAGATAAAATAGAAAAATTGTAGGGGAACAGCAATTTTCATTGTTGTTGCCACAGGTTTTTGTATGGCGATTGACTTGGGTGCCAACTCACCAAATACGATGTGTAACACGGTGATGATCGTAAAAGCAAGGACATGGCCAGCATTTTTTGCGATCGCCCCGGTCAATTCAACACCAAAAAAACCTAATGCGCCCTGCACAATTTGGGTCATTACAGCTTCTCCTACCCAACCTAAGGCAAGTGAAGAAAGTGTAATTCCCAATTGTGTAGCAGCCAAATAACCATCCAAATGCTCCGTTATACTTTTGGCTATTGTAGCAACTTTGCTACCTGTTTTTGCCTGAACTTCAATTTGGGAGACTCGGACTTTGACAATAGCAAACTCGGCAGCAACAAAAAAACCGTTGGCCAATACTAAAAACAATGTCCAAAAAATATCGAGCGCCATGCTTGGGGTTATTTGTTAACAAATACTTGTTGATACAATTCAATAGCCTCAACCAAGATTCTTTGTGCTTCTTCGCGTCCTTTCACACCTTCCACCACCACATGTTTCTTCTCTAGGGCTTTGTAACTCTCAAAAAATTGTACAATTTCTTTCATGGTATGCGGCGGCAGCTGATCAATATCTTTAATATAATTAAAAACTGGGTCATTTTTAGCTACCGCAATAATCTTATCATCCTGCTCACCACCATCGACCATGTTCATCACACCGACAATCTGTGCTTCTACCAAAGTCAACGGCAAAATATCAACTGAACAAATGACCAAAATATCCAATGGATCTTTGTCATCGCAATAAGTCTGAGGAATAAATCCATAATTGGCTGGATAAACAACTGAAGAGCTCATTACTCTATCCAAAAGCAATAAACCTGTTTCTTTGTCTAATTCGTACTTTCCTTTAGATCCGTTTGTAATCTCAATGATAGCATTTACGGCATTTGGCACATTCTCACCTGGAGAAACCATGTGCCAAGGGTTTTGTTTACTCATTTTTATTTTACTGTATATTTTGTTTGTTTCTTTTGTCTCTAATCCGCTTTTTAAGCAAGGTAATCGCTATTGGTAAAAAAGCGATCACAATCATCCCAACCACTACGTACTCTACATAATGTATGATCCAGGGAAATTCTATCCCTAGAAAATAGCCCGAGAGCGTCAATACCAACACCCATATCAAGGCTCCACTGATGTTATATAGAACGAATTTTTTGAAATCCAACTTTACAACACCTGCAAAGATAGGTGCAAAAGTACGAACAATTGGGACAAATCTACCTATAATTAAAGCTGTACCACCATATTTATGATAAAATTCTTCTGCCATCACCACATATTTGCGCTTAAAAATGAAGCTGTCCTTTCGTTTAAACAGCATTGGCCCGGCCCGATAGCCAAACCAATATCCCGTAAAATTACCCAGTATTCCTGCTCCAAGCAGCCCCAAACAAAGTGTATATATACTGACATCTATCTTATCAAGAGCACAAAATAATCCTGCTAAAAATAACAAATAATCGCCTGGTAGAAAGAAACCAAAAAACAGACCTGTTTCGGCAAATACGATCAAAATAACTAAATAAAATCCCCCCGAGCTCAACAGCTCTTCAGGATTCATTAATTGTTGAAATGACAACAAAAGTTCATGCATAACTTTTAGTAAAAATCAATGTTGCTTTTCTATTTAGAACCAAATCTACGCTTATCCTTGTACAATTTTTAAAAACAACAAAGTACAAATATAGTATTCTCCTAAAAATCGAAAGTAAATCAAGTGTAATATATCCTTCGTTTATTGATTTTGTGTAGTTATACTGATAATAGATTCCCGAATGGTCTCGGCAATCTGATGAAGTTCGTCTTCACCAAGGTTTAATTTAGGACCTGCAAAATTTAGGTCACTGACCTTATTGATCGGCACCAGGTGAATATGTGCATGGGCGACTTCCAGCCCGACAACTGCCACCCCGACTTTAACACATGGAATTACTTTTTTTATCCCCTGTGCAACAATTTTGGCGAATACCCACAGTGCCATGTACTCATCATCTGCAATATCAAAAATATAATCGGTTTCTTTCTTTGGGATTACCAATACATGCCCCTTGGCAAGTGGACTGATATCCAAGAAAGCAAGAAAATCATTACTTTCCGCGACTTTATAAGCTGGAATCTCTCCAGCAACGATTTTTGAGAAAATTGTTGACATATTATTCTAAATTGGAATAAACTTATCCTTGTTGTATTCAACAAATATAAACAAAAAAGGTCGCGATTACTAGAACACGACCTTCTTAATATAAAGTTAATTTGTGGATGTGCGGTTATGGCATACCGCACATAACCGACATATATTATCTTGAAACCTCTACGATTTCAAACTCAATCTTACCTGCAGGCACATCGATCACAGCAGTATCGCCTTTCGATTTTCCCAATAACCCCTGTGCAATAGGCGATTTAACCGAAATCTTACCCGATTTCAAATCAGCTTCTGATTCAGCAACCAATTGATAGGTCATCTCCGCCCCATTCTTTTTATTCTTGATCTTCACAATAGATAAGGCCAAGACTTTTGATGTATCCAGTTTTGACTCGTCAATCAAACGTGCTGTAGCCAACGTATTTTCCAGATTGGCTATTTTAGCTTCATGAAGCCCTTGCGCTTCCTTCGCTGCATCATACTCTGCATTTTCCGATAAATCACCTTTGTCCCGAGCCTCTGCAATAGCATTGGCAATTTTAGACCTTCCTTCCGTCTTCAGATAAGCTAATTCCTCTTTAAGCTTACGCAATCCTTCTTCCGTAAAATAAGTTACTTCTGCCATAATTTTATCTTTTTTCTTATTTTCTACATTTTAAAAAAGAAACAAGACCATATTACCCTCGTCGGGTAACATGGTCTTGCTTTGAATCTATACGAAGATAATAATTGTTTTCAACAAAACAAATTCATCCGTATAAAATTTGTCCCGTAATGTCCATATGACATATCCAGGTCGATATTTTCTTTCCCGCCTAGCCCCTACTGAACCTGGATATTTTTTGATCCCCTACGCTTCTTCTTCATCCACAAATTTATACCCTAATCCGCGTACCGTTTGCAGGTAATGTGGTTTATCGGGATTTGTCTCAATTTTCTTCCGTAAACGTACCACATGCATATCCAACGTTCGTGTATTCACATTTGAACTATAGCCCCATACCACTTCCATCAGTTCTTCACGCGTAATTTCCCGACCCAGATTCTGAAGAAAATGCAACAAAATCCGGTTTTCCAAAATGGTCAGCTCCACCTTCTTGCCATCACGTATCAACGAATGGATATTGGGATGATGCTCCGTCTGACCAAATTTATAAATCTCCGGACTATTTTTGGGCAAGAAAAACTTCACCTTATTATCGATCATCGCAATCAGCACATCCATATTGAATGGCTTGCTGATATAATCGGTCACACCGAAACTATACGCTTCAATTTTGTCCACATCTTGGGACTTTGCAGTCATCATGATGATGATATTTTCAAAGCCCGCCTTACGGACATCTTCACAGATTTCATTACCCTCTTTTCCCGGAAGCATCCAATCCAATAAGACCACATCTGGCCGCTTTTCTAAAATTAAATTCTCCGCTTCATTCCCATTTCCGCTTTGGATGACTTGATAGCCTTCAGATTCTAATCGATGCTTTACCAGAAAACGTAAGTTCTCATCATCTTCAATAACAGCAACAGTGATGTCTTTATTCATAAGTAAATAATTTGTCTTTTAAATGTCTTATGGAATATCCTGTTTATTTTAGCAGGTATTCATGCTTTCCAAACAGGGATATTTCATATTTAAATTTATTTTTTAAACCGGAAATACTAAGGTAAAGGTCGTGCCTTGCCCCAACTGACTTTTTACTGTAATATCGCCACCGATAAATTCAGTAATCTCTTTGCAGAATGCCAAACCCAAACCAATACTTCCTTGCTGATTATATTGACTTTTTATCCTATAAAACTTTTTGAAGATATTGTTAAACTCTGCCTTTTCAATCCCAATCCCCTCATCCCTAAACGTGATAACAAAATTCTTCTTGTTTTGTTGTATTCTAATATCCAATATTTTATGCCCTGTTTTCGAGTATTTGTAAGCATTATCAATCATATTTTGAAACACACTGCTTAACAATACCGGATCTGCGAGCATGGATGTCCTTACATCAATCCTTGTGCTAATCTTAAAGTCAACATACTTTATCCGTGAGGATGCGACCAAGTTTTCGGTAAATTCTTCCAAATCTACTTCTTCCCTGTTCAGCTTTATCGTCTTATTTTCGATCTGACTAAACGACAATAATTTGTTCATCAGATTATTCAGTCGGTCCGCCTCCTGATCGAGTATATTACCATACATCCTGCGCTCTTCATCGGAAAGCACCTGTGCACTTTTAATATTATTTCCAGCAATCTTTATAACACTCACGGGAGTTTTAAACTCATGCGTGAGATTGTTTATAAAATCATACTGCAATTTAAAAAGTCTTCCGTTAATTTCTAAATTTCTATAAATTAAATATAGAATAGCAATTAAAATAATATAAATCAAGGATATTCCGCCCAGTACAGGCCAAAAACTCCGATTTATTTCTTTGGAAAGAAAACCTTTGCTCGACCGAAAGAGCAGTTTGTAATCCGCCAATGCACCTGGCAAAGGCATTTCTGTTGAAATCTCATCATTCTCCGGTGTAATCGGTGCCCCGACCAAAGGCACAATCTCTACTTTTTCATAAAGATTGGAGTAGCTGTTTTTCACTTCCAGATACATAGGGTCAATCTGAAAATTGAACATATCCTGTTCATAGCCCACAGTATGGTCCAGGCTGCCATCCATAATGGATTTATAGGCAATCAGATCATTGATCCGCGGTATATTCAAATAAGTAATCTGCCCTGGCCTGATGGTGTAAAACACCTTTAAAATATCCTTATCGGATAATTTTGCATTTGGCTGCAGCTTATCGATGTAATTTGCCAGTTTAACACCAATATTATTGATTTCTTCAGCATGCAGGGCTATCTGCCCCCGGTCGCGAATCGTATTTTTATTCAAGCCTGAGCGAGACATCGTAAAAAAAGTAATCGTCTTCGGCTGAATCCTTAAGTTATTAACGATAAAACCATAATTTAAATTATGGTCATTGTTAAATTGAAGGTCAAAAAAACCGATTTCACGGACAAAAGGATAAGAACTCAATATGCTATATGCAAATTTACCTGCTTGTACAGAATCCAGAAAGCCTTGGTAAAATGACACTTCGGGGATTCTATTCTGAAAAAAATCATTAAAAGGAACTAAGGTCTGGTCAAAAATTTCGGACTTTCTATTGGTAAATTCGTTTTTAATATGTGATTCCGTATAACTCCGTGAAAGAAAGAGTGCAAAAATATACAATCCACTGATCACGATGAAAAACATCAGCAATAGACCATAATTTTTTCGATAGCTGTATTTCGCTGCTTTCATAATTTGCCCCTAATCTACAAGATATTTAGCCAAAAATCGCTCCAGCTCGTTATAGTAACCAAATACATTCTCGTCCTTTTTAAAAGTCCTGTCTTCATCTTCCTTCAATAAATATTGAACTGGAATATGGTTGTTCTTTAACTTTTGAACAAACTGATTCGCATCGGTTACCGAACTGAATCGGTCCTTTCCTCCCTGCACCAACAGTACGGGGATCTTGACCTTATCTGAATGGAATACGGGTGAGATATTTTTGAACAGTTCAGCCTCCCGGATAGGGTTACCTACGATCTGATACATTTTTTGCACATAGGATTTAAAATAGGGAGGAATATCCCTAAAATAGGTAAATAGATTGGTATAGCCCGAATAAGATACCGCACATTTATACAAGTCAGAATTAAAGCAGGCCGCATGAAGGGCCGAATAACCACCAAACCCCTTTCCAACAATGGCAATACGTTCACGATCAGCAATCCCTTCTTTGATCAGCCATTTCACACCATCTGTAATATCGTCCTGGATCTTGCCGCCCCACTCTTTAAAACCAGCTGTCCAAAACTTTTTACCAAATCCGGTAGATCCGCGGTAATTCATCTGGAAAACCAAATATCCCCTATTAGCCAAAAACTGTGCCTCTGTGTCAAAGCCCCATACTTCCCGTCCGTTGGGTCCATCATGAGGCAATACCACCATTGGCAGATTCTTGCGTTTTGAATGTACTGGATAGGTCAGGTACCCTGTTATCTGTACCCCATCCCTTGCTTTATAGGTCACAAACTCATTCGGCGACAATTCCTTATCCTTAAGAACGGAATTGTTATCGGCCAGTTTCGTCAGCTTTTGCGTGGTGAAATCATAAAAATAAATCCCCCCAGGGTTCACATCAGTATAGGTTTTGATGATCACTTTTTCTCCTGAAACATCCGTATTGAGCACCTGGAATTCAAATCCGCCGATTTTCTTTGACAGCTGGTCATATTTTCTTTTGATGTTCTCGTCAAAAAAATGCCGATTTTGCCTCGATGTGGTATAATTGACAAATAGCAAGCGGTTCTGCTCGGAAAAATATCCGCCCGGGTTAATATCCACCTCTTTATGGCTAAACAGCTCTCCCAGCTCCTTTTCCTTTGCCAGGTCATAACCTACAAGGGCAAGTTTATCTCGGTTGATATTTGACAAGGCATAAATCAATGTGCGCGAACCTTCTTGAAAGCCCAATGGTGTGAAACTGCTTTCAACATCACAACGGACAACTTCCTTAAATGGCTCCTTGTCAGAAGCACGGAAAAGCACCGATTGCTGAACAGAATCATTGGCAATGGCCAACCTCACCTGTCCATCATTGGAAACTATCCACGAACTCATATTCCCCGGATTTTTCAATATCAGTTCCCGCGGTCTTCCGTCCAAATAGATCCGATAAAGGTCAAAAATGGAAGAATCCCGATCATTGATACCCGCGATAAAGCTATCCCCCCCTGTAGTCACAGAGTGAACCCATCTAAATCTCGCACGGACCGGTCTGATCAGTTTTCGGATCTTTTCGGTATGGATATCCACAGCATACAAACGCAAACTGTCCTGTGTGGCTTGTTCCGTCAAAAAGGAAATGTTTGAATCGTTATTCCAGACAAAAGATTTCACATTAATCGCATTCTGATAGGTCAGTTGCTTGGAACTGTCTTGATGCAGCAGGTCAAGAAGATAAATATTTTTACAGTGGTTATCCAGTCCGATATAGGCAATAAAACGGCCATTGGGAGAAATCTTAAAATTAGATTTTTCAGGCGTTGCAAAGAACTGATTTATTGGAATAGGATCAACTTTACGTTGTTGACAGCCCAACATCATTATGGCACAAAAAAACAAGCCTGACCAAAATTGCATCCTCATATATCCCAAATACGTCCTTATCAATTATTCCAAATATTATAATTTAATACGAAATTGCATCAAATGCAACCTTATTTTTACAAGATATAGTTAATAAACGTAATATTCAAACTTAGCGTATAAAAGCGTATTTTTGTTTATGTTTTTATACAATGTATCTGTCATAGCAGAAGAAACGATCCATCAGGAGATCGTTTCATGGATTCAGGATAATATCGTGCAATCCCAAAAATTTCAAGTGCATTTCCTGGAGATGCTTCAATCACCGCATGAAGGAATGACCTATTGTATTCAGGTGGTTCTGCCTTCCGAAGAGCACATAGCGGACTTCCAACAAATACATTTGACTCCGTTGCAGCAATTTATTTCGGAAGAATACAAGGACAAAGTTTTTCTTTTTGATAGCACCATGAAATATCTAAAAAAATAAAGAGCATAAATGCTCTTTATTTTTTTATTGTTTTGAAGCCTCCTGATTCTTGTTTTCAGCTTCCAATGCAAGTTCATAGCGCGGATCATAACTGATTTTTGGGGTCAAGAAGTGCAATAATATCAAACGGGCGTATCGAAAATTAAAAGGTGAAAAGATCAGAATGGTCAAAGCCAGTCCTGCAATATACAACCAAGGAGACTCACTTCGCGTCAAAATGGCGATCGCAATCGATACGGTAACAGTCTGTGCGACCGACAGGGCATAACTGACATACATGGCGGCATAGAAATACCCGGGTTCAACCTCATATTTCACACCGCAATGTGGGCATACCTCGTTCATCTGTTGCTTGTGTAAGCTATAGACCTTTCCTTCAAACACATTTCCAACATGACATTTAGGACATTTGGAATGAATCATTGCATGAAACTTGGATGTAGGCATTACAATCTATTCATTTCGTTAACAAACTTTTTCGTGGCCGGACTCTTTTTCCGGTATTTTTTATACCATAGCAATCCAAGTCCTGCAGCAGCCAAATATGGAATTGCCAATAAAAATAAGATACCGTCATTCAAACCTTTTCCCTGTGTATTACCTTCTTTGGTACCATTCTCTGCATTCAGTGTACACATCGCGCACTGTGCATGGGAAACAGACACGGTTGAACAGCTTAAGGCAAATATGAAGAATAGATATTTAAACCATTTCATAGGGCAAAGTTACTGAAAATTTAATGATTAGCGTACCAGTGATTCGAATTTATCCCAAAAACCATCATGAGGCAGAGAAGCAACCAGCTTCATTTGTTCCTTTTTGATGGGATGTGTAAAGTGCAAAGCCCGGGAATGTAAACAAATGCTTCCTAACGAACTGCCTCTAGGATAACCATACTTATTATCACCGACAATCGGACAGCCCATTGCCGACAGCTGTGCGCGAATCTGATGTGTCCGTCCCGTAAGGGGTTCTATTCGCAATAGGTAGAAGCCATTCAGTTCACCTATCAATTCATAGTCCAGTTCAGCATAAGTACCTCCTTTAACCTCCCGTGGAAATGCTTTGGTGACCCTTGTTTGTCGGTTTCTGATCAACCAATTGATCAGCTTTCCTGCTGTTTTCCGTGGGCGTTGCCTGACGATAGCAAAGTAAGTCTTCTTCACCGAACGGTCCTGAAAAAACTTGTTCATACGTTCCAGCGCCTTGCTTGTTTTTGCAAAAAGGATCATCCCACTTACTGGTCTATCCAGACGATGGATCACACCGACAAAAGCATCATTGGGCTTATTATATTTTTTTTTCAGATAGGCTTTGACCATATCCTCCAAAGAAAGGTCTCCCGTTTCATCAACCTGCACAATATCACCGGCTCTTTTGTTTACCGCAATCAGGTGATTATCTTCATAGATAACGTCTTGATCTGTAATTTCAGCTATATTCATTTCTTCCAAACTAAAGAGAGCATTAGCCCTTCCATGTTACATGTTATTTTCTGATATTAAAAAAGGCTCTACGCAAGCGTACAGCCTTTCCTTATCTTATTCAATACCAACTACTTCAGGCTATCGGACTGCATCAATTCTGCTTTTTTAGCATCTTCTTTCTGTTTTTTCTTAAAGAAACCACGCAATAAGAAGTTATGCTGTAAAGCTTCCATATTTTCATCCAGCTTTGAGGTACTTGAATTCAGGTTATTGATCGCTGATTTAATCTGACCTGCCGAAGCGGTATCATTCAACAGCACACCGACTGCATTATCCTTATCATTTAGCCGGCTTGAAGCATTGTTCAGGTTATTGATTAATGCATTTGCTGTCTGAGAGACGCCTTGCAGCTGCGCTGCAGATTGGCGTAAATTTGAAAAAATAGCCGTATCTGTAGTCAGGTCATGGATCAACCCCGTATTGCTGTTCAATGAATTTGTCAATGCCACCAAATTGGCCGAGGCCTTATTGGCATTGTTCATTGCCGCACTGATGGACAATAAGGTTGCCCGCAAAGTGTTAACCATGGAGGTATCCGTCAACATCGCCCCGACCATTCCTTTACCATCGGCCAGACCCCGTGAGATCTCCACAAAATCAGTGGTAATTTTGGCGAGATTTTCATTGTTGACCTGCAGCGTCTCCATCATGGCTTCCATGTCAGCAGTTTTGGCAGAGCGCAAAAAATCGCCGCTTTCTACTGTTGGAGCGTTCTGTGAACCACCAGAAATAACCACAATTTTATTCCCGATCAGTCCATCAGACCCCAGCTTGGTTACCGCATCTTTACGGATATATTCTGCAGATTTCTCTTCAATAGTCAATACAACTTCAACATCCTGCACACTTTTGAAATGGATATTTTTGATAATACCAACCTTAACACCAGAAAACCAGACATTACTTCCGACTTTCAACCCCGCCACATCCGGAAATGAAGTTGTAATCTCTATATTTTTGGTAAATTTCTTTTGCTGACTGCCCAGAATAAAAATTCCGGCCAAAAGAATCAATACGCCAAAAAAAACAAAAATACCAACAATGATTGCTCTTTTATTTTCTGCCTTACTCATGTATATTATAGAATAAAATTATAATTATAAAACGCTTTTACACGCTCATCATCTGTATCAAAAATTTCTTCAAAAGATCCCTGCCGCTCAAATTTCCCATCCAGTAACATCACAATGCGGTCCCCTACTTCCTTGGCACAGGCCAGATCGTGGGTAATGATAATCGATGCTGTCTTATACCGTTCCTGGACTTCATTGATTAACGCATTGATATCCAAACAAGTGATCGGATCAAGACCTGCTGTCGGCTCGTCATACATCATAATCTCGGGCCGGAGGATTAATGTACGCGCAATACCGATCCGTTTGCGTTGCCCCCCCGACAGCTCCGACGGCATCTGGTTGATCGTCTGTGACAGCCCAACACCGTCCAACACATCTTCTACTGCCTGGTTAATCTCTGACCGCGTCAGATTCCGTTTATTCCGTACCAATGGGAATTCCAGGTTTTCACGGACCGTCATACTGTCATAAAGCGCACTATTTTGAAACGAAAAACCAATCTTCAACCGCAGCTCACGGAGCTGGCGATCATTCAAGCCTGTCACTGAATCTCCCAGGACATTGATCGTGCCCTCATCCGGTTTCAACAAACCTGAAATCAGCTTGATCAATACCGATTTTCCAGTTCCTGAACGTCCCAATACAACAAGGTTCTCCTCCTGAAATAAGTCCAGATTTACACCGCGTAGTACATGGTTATCGCCAAAGGATTTACTTACATTTCTGATCGTTATGACCGATTTCGAATGATCTATATTTAACTTAGCTTTTTCCATATACCCCTATCCAAAGAACGATAAAATCTGAACAATAATTATTTCCTCAATAAATACCAGGAACATCGAGGCCACAACGGCAGCATTCGCCGCTTTACCAACCCCTTCCGTACCTTTGGATGAAAAATAACCACAGTAACAACTGACTGCTCCAATGGTAAAGCCGAATATTACCGCACGCAATACCATGGCTCCAAGATCCTTGAAAGCGATCGTCTCAAACACTTGGGTGAAGAAGCTTAGAAAACTCAAATCATCCTTGCTCATCATGCTCAAATATCCACCCAACAGTCCAATACCCGCAACATAAAAACATAATACCGGAATTCCTATCGTTGTAGCCAAAATTCTACTCACGATCAAGTATTTATAAGGATTTGTCCCTGAAACTTCCATCGCATCGATCTGTTCCGTGACATTCATCGAACTTAATTCAGCCCCGATCTGAGACCCCACCTTTCCTGAAGCAATTAATGCGGTCACCAATGGCGCAAGAGCACGGACAATGGCAATGGAAATAAGGGAAGGCAACATCGAGGTTGCACCAAATTCTTCCAAAGAAGGACGCGACTGTTTTGTAAAAACAAATCCCACAATAAATCCAGTTAAACTGATCAAAGGCAAAGATTTATAGCCTATCTCATAACATTGACGGACGATTTCTTTGAATTCATATGGTGGAGTTACCAATTCGCGCCAAAACCGTAGTAAAAAACGATGGATGTTTGCGAATTCTAGAAAAAAAGTCTGAAGTTTTTTAGCCATTTAAAAATATGTCTATTTCAAATTAATGTGTCCCAAAACACGTCTTATGCTGAACAAACACGTAACAATTCGAGCGGTAAAGGTAAAGAAAAAATATGTATCTAAAATTGTCGTTTATGTAAAAAGATCATCAATTTGACTTTTATGTAAAAAAATCAGATTTCCAGGATACCGATTAAACCATTTTATACGTTATGCTGTCATAATAACAAAGACATGAACATAGAGTTTTTGTTACATTTAAAATATGACAGAGATGAAAAGCTTAGGTAACATAAAATATTGGGTATTGGGTTTAATAGGTGTGGCTTCTATGACAAGCTGTGCAACCTCAATGGCTCAAAGAGGTGGCTACGTTGGCTATGACAACTATAACACATATAATAATTCTGGAATCTCATTTCAGACATTCTATGATGAGCTTTCACCCTACGGGCAATGGGTAAATGATCCCAACTATGGATATGTCTGGATCCCGGATGCAGGTCCCGACTTTCAACCTTATGCCACCAATGGTTATTGGACCATGACAGACTACGGGAATACCTGGGTCTCTGATTACGACTGGGGCTGGGCTCCATTCCATTACGGCCGATGGAACTACAACGATCGTTATGGCTGGGGATGGGTTCCCGATTACGAGTGGGGACCAGCATGGGTAAACTGGCGTCAGAGCAACGATTATTATGGCTGGGCTCCCTTGGGTCCAGGTATGAGCATCAATGTTTCCGTCAATATTCCGATGAACTTCTGGACATTCGTTTCGGTCAACCATTTCATGAACCGCAACATGGACAGATATTATGTCAATCGTAGAAACTATAATAGCATTTACAATCGGACGACCATTATCAATAATACCACGATCATCAACAACAACCATTATGTTGGTGGTCCAAGAAGATCCGATATCGAACGGACTACCGGAAGAAGTGTACGTGTCAATCGCATCACCAATGCAAGTAGACCCGGTTCTTCACGCAGTAGCCGAAATAATGAGATCAGTATGTACAGACCTGCCGTAGATCGCAATACCCGCTCTTCGGCCCGTCCAAGCAATGTTGTGAACGCTTCATCCAGAACACGCAGCAACAATCGTGAGATCTCAGATCGTAATAACCGTGTTATCTCCAACCGGGATAATATCAATACCCGGTCTGGAAACCGCGAATTGTATATTGACAATAAGGGAAATGCTTCTGTCAGATCACGTAACGGTTCGAACAGCTCAGGAACAAGCACCCGTGCCAATGAAAGCAATAGCCGTACAAGAAATAACGGTACGACAAACAGAAACAATATCGATCAAAATCGCAATGGCAACCCTACCTCTACCAGTAGAACCAGGCAAGGCGGCTCCGTTGGCAGCAATGGTGTTGCCAACGGCAGAAACGCCGATTATAATTCGCGTGCACGAACCAATAGCAACAATACAGGGCAGGTCACGCAACGCAGCCGGGGGGCTGAGGCCAACAGTAGCCGGAGCCGTGCCAGCCAGCCGGCATCGCAACCAAGCCGGCCTCAAAACAGAAGCTATGAGAATACCAGAACGAGGTCCTCTGCGCCTGCTGTGCAACGCTCAAACTCCTCAAACAGAGGCAACTCTCCCTCGGTATCTCGGAGTAGGGCCACACAAAGCTCCGGTGAACGTGGTTCCAGCCGCTCCTCAGGAGGAGCAGAACGGTCCTCCCGAACAAGATAAAAAATTCGGTTATACCATATAGATTAAAGCAAAGGCGGGTAGATTAAATGATTTACCCGCCTTTTTTTCTGAAGGTTTCTGGTATTCCTCACGAACAATCCATAAATTTTCATATACTCTAATTAAATACAAGTTTTTTTTCCACTTTTTTCGGAGCTGTTTACATTTTTCTCTCTAGGATCGATACACATGTATTCGGGTGTGTATGCTGTTTTATTCTTGACCACACTATATATGGTTCGTAGTAATTTGTTCATGATGTTATTTATAATTAGATAATGAGGTTTCCCCTCCAGTTTCTTTTTTTGGTAATAGAGATTATATTCCTTATTATGTCTTACGGCCGATTTTGCTCCCATATACAATAGACATTTGAGTTCCTTGTCGGCAAAGTGGCTTGTTCTGGACTTGCCCACCATATTGCCTGAAGCATTCGGAAATGGACATACACCTGCATAGGAAGCGGCCTTGCGAGCAGTGTCTATTACTTTGAAATTCCCTGTTTTGATGATGATATCCGTTGCAATAACAGATCCTACACCTTTGACTGAAACGGATAATGTGTAATTTTCTTTCAGTTCCGAATCATTCTTAACAATGAATTCGATCTGGTTTTCAACACACATGATCTGTTCATCAAGTGCATGTAAAGCATGCTGTAAAATCTGATTAGCGCTGATGCTCTGCATAGGCATAGTTTGTCTTGCATGTGCTCCGGTCCGCAATTCCTTGCGTGCTTGAACCAATTGTGAACGAAGTGTATACAATTGCCTGAGCTCTGACATAGTTTCGCCCTGATACTTTTTGAAGCTTAACTTGTCATAGAAGCGCTCCCCATACTCCCGAAGACGACCAGCATCAATGGGATCCGATTTTCCCCGCACCAGACCCAGACTGTGTTTTACTGTATAGCCTGGGACTAATGCGATATCAATACCATATTGTCCGCATAAAAATACAAGAAGATCTCCGTAACTGCCTGTATTCTCCGCACAGAGGATAGCTTCCGAAGGAACTCCCGACAAGAATTCTGATATACCTGATAAGCTATTTTTCACAGTTCTTAAATTAATTTTTCCGTTTACATCAAAGAAATTTACATCAAATTTGTCCTTTGATAAATCTATTCCATATACTTGCATAAACTTTTTGTTTATGCTCCTTATTGAGTGGCTAACATCGTGATAATGGGTTCTGCCCTAAATACTCTCTGGCTTTAACTCAATGAATCTGCTGTCCTTAATATGAAAAATAGGTTTTACCTTTGTTAATTTTAAAGTTAATGCAGCAGATGGAGCTTTTTTATCCAAGATAGTACTTCACGATCTTTTTTATTGCTTATTTATTTCTCAAGTACAAACTAACGAAGTACAAACTAACGATGTTAATTAGTAAATTTACGGCTTCAAACAAAAACAGATCAATAAAGATGGCTGCATTAACCTCTATATTAGACAATGATTTCTATAAGTTTACCATGCAACACGCCGTGGTCAAGCTATTTCCCAAAGCAAAGGCTCGCTATCACTTTATCAATCGGGGGCACCACAAATTTCCTCCAGGTTTCGACAGCTTACTCAAAGAAGCCGTTCATGCAATGGCTGACTTGCGGCTCACAAAAGCTGAAAAAGCCTTCTTTGCGAAAACCTGTCCTTATATAGACCCTACTTATTTTGACTTCCTTCAGGGTTACCGCTATGATCCCGATGAAGTCAAAATCACCCAAGATGGTCCTGATCTGGAAGTCATCATCGAGGGCTATTGGTACCGGACCATCCTATGGGAGGTGCCCTTGATGTCGCTCATCTGTGAACTGTTTTATGAATCACAGGGATTGCACCGCGCTTCCGATGCGGAAGTGATCGCCACAGCCAAAGACAAAATCGAGAAATATAAAAAACTACACATCACCATCGCCGATTTTGGTACCCGCAGGCGCCATTCCTATGAGGTTCATGATCTTGTCGTCCGTACCCTAAAACAGTATGGTGAACGCTCCTTTATCGGGTCCAGCAACATGCATCTGGCCATGAAATACGAGACCAAACCCATTGGTACACATGCGCACGAATGGTTTATGTTTCATGCCGCCAAATATGGCTATAAAATGGCCAATCTCCTAGGCCTGGAACACTGGTCGGACGTATATCGCGGGGATCTCGGTATTGCCTTATCTGATACCTATACCACAGAGGTCTTCTTCCAGCAGTTTGATAAAAAGCTGACCAAGCTTTTTGATGGTGTTCGCCACGATAGTGGCGACCCCCTGGAATTCACCGATAAGGTCATTGCGCACTACAAGAAAAATGGCATAGATCCACTTTCAAAGACCATTATATTCTCCGATGGACTCGATTACCAAAAAGTCGAACGAATAGCCAACTATTGTGAAGGAAAGATCTTGCATTCTTTCGGAGTAGGTACCAATTTCACCAACGACGTAGGACTCAAACCCATGAACATCGTGATCAAAATGACCGATGCCCTGCCCGAAGATGATCAATGGACTCCTGTCATCAAACTATCCGATGAACCCATGAAACATACCGGTGATGAAGATTCCATCTATATCGCAAAAAAAGTATTAATGATCGACGATGACAATGCATAGAGACGTATATGGAGAAGCGCTGGATGATTATTTCATCCATCAGGAAGAAAAATTCCCTTTAGTACTTCACAGCAGCTATGGAGACCAGGATGAGATGCCCGTTGAGATTTTTTTTAGAGATGCAGCAGATTTTCCCGAACTGGAATTCATAGGGCTCTCGCTCTGCGATGGCCGTGTACTCGATGTCGGAGCTGGTGTCGGCAGCCATAGCCTTTATCTTCAGGAGAAAGGTTTTACCGTCGATGCCTTAGAAATATCCCAGACCGCCTGCCATATCATGCAGCAACGGGGTGTACAACAGGTCATCTGTGCCGATTTCTACCAATATCAAGGTCAGCATTATGACACTCTCTTATTTCTCATGAATGGTATAGGCATCGCTGGCGATATCGACGGATTCAAAAAATTGCTTGAGCATAGCAAATCGCTACTAACCGAAAAAGGACAGCTGATTTTTGATTCCTCCGACATCAGCTACCTTTACCAGGATTATAATATCAAAAAACCCGCTCATTATTTTGGAGAAATCCAATATCAATATGAATACAAAGGTCAGCGGGGCAATCTTTTTAAATGGCTTTATTTGGATCAAAACCTATTGATCAAGATGGCGCATGAGATGGGCTGGGTGGTCCAGATCTTATATGAAGATGAAAACGACCAATACCTTGTTCGTATGGAGTTAAAAAAATAGCCTGTTTAAAAACAGGCTATTTTTTTAACTCCATCTCGTTGGCTCCCTATCTAATTCTGAGCCCTGATATAGATATCGCCCATGGATGTTTTCAAGATCACATCCTGTCCACCACCATTCATCTTTCCTTTTACCGCATTCGACATAGACATCGATTGAGGGGCTTCAGTTGTTTTATCAAACTGAAACTCATCAGCCGCATAAATATTTCCCATGGATGATCTGATATCTACATTTGCACTGAATTTTTTAGGGAAAGTAACATCCACAGCCCCCATTGCTGCGATCAGTGAAATCGGTCCCTTAACCGGTTGTGCAAATTTTGCCGTGACATCGCCTTGGGAGACTTTGACATTGATCGGGCCGGTGATGTTCACCAGGTTTACATTCCCCATGGTATTAGCCACCTCCACTTCAGCCCGGATATCTTTCAACTCAATTTGCCCACCATTGAACATCGCTCCACGGCCGCCTTTTACTGTAAGCGGAAGATCATATGGAACCTTGATATGAATTGAATCTTCCAAAGGCATTCCCACCATGCTGATTTCTGTTACACCAGCATTTGTCTCCATATGCATACCGATCCCCGAATTATCCGAGAGCCCCGATCCATTGATGACACGCAGGCCTTTTGCACGATCATTTTCAGCTTGGTCCTCCACTTTAGCCGTGATCAGCACCTCCTTTCCCCTGTAGCCTTCGATATAGACATTATCCAGTTTTAACAACAGTTTTTTGCCCAGGTTAGGCACTTTGATCTCTTTCCAGCTTTTTGGACCGTCTTTACGTATTCCTGGAAAATTAAACCCATTCAGCACTTTGGCTTTTGCTGGGCTCCCCGGAGCCTTTGGCTCAGGTATCCCCCCTTCATGTTCTTTTATTTGGGCCTGCAGTGCATTTGCAACAATCAGTGCCACCCCAATCATCATTATCCTTATCATTTTCATAGCTAAATATTATTTATAAATACCGATTTCCATTGTTATCGATGCATTCGGCACACTCAATTTGCTTATTTCATTTTCTTAACCGACCATGCAATATCCTCTTATTGATTAAGCAATACAGCATACGCCCGTTCTTTGACAAAGTCCATGGTCAGTGGATCTTCAACAATCTCATTTAATTTTTCTTTTGTCTCCGCCTTTATGGCAAGCTCGTCACGTTGTGCGATCAGCTGCATAAGTTCAACTTGCAGGGTAGGATCATTCTGCGCGATAAAAAGATCCTGTACTTTTTGCTCGCAGTCTTCCGGAGCCATACCATTTAATAGTGTTTCTATCGCTGCCATCCGCACATTGCTATTCTGATCCGAGGTAGCCGCTTTTTCCAATGCTACTGTTACAGCGTTATTCAATGTTTCCTGTTTTTTGAGTTCAAGGACGGCACTCAACCGGGTACTTGCCGAGCTTGAATCCTGCAGCATCAGCAGGTAATCTATTTTGGCAGGTTCCACAGCTTGGTCCATTGTGGCAGTGCGCCTAGATTTATGTACAGCCGTCCGTTCTACCATAGCCTTTGCATGGCTAGCTGTCTGAATTGACCTGAGCGTATTTTTATTTTCCATCTCCACGGTAGCATCCTGCTGTTGTGTTGTTATCGGCCCCGTCGAATTTTTCCGTACTGTGACCGGACCTATGTCCACCATTTTTCCAGCGCTGTCATGCCCTTCATATTGGTAAAAGGCGACAAAAGCAGCCGTTCCCACCAATACTACAGCAGCAGCAATACTTACCCATTTCCATAACGTTTTCACTTTCTTCACCTGGGGCTGAGGCGCTATCTGTGGTTGGATTTTTTTCCATAAGTCCGCGGCCGGTTCCCTATGATCAAATTCATCCCGATGCGCATTCACAAAATCCTTCAAATTATCCCGCATAATTATACCTTTCCTTCAACTGTTCGTAAATTTTCTTTTTCGCACGATGATACTGGCTCCGCACCGCTACAGCTGTCATGCCCAATGCCTCGGCGACCTCATCGTGACTCATGTCTTCAAAGAGATAAAGATTGATCACCATTTTCGGAATTCCCGTCAATTGATCAATCACCATTTCCAGGTCCGTCAACTGGCACTCCCGCCACTCTTTTTCCAGCAGTTCATCTTCACTGCCATCCTCAATCTCTAAATCGTCTACTGGCGTAAAATACTGTTTATTTTTCCGTAATAGAGAAATTGCTTTATTGACTCCCATCCTACGCAACCAGGCTTCTACACATAGTACAGATTCCCATTTATCCGACCTTGAAAAAAAATCAACAAAAGTCTCCTGCAAAATATCCTCACTCTCCTCCTGATTTGACAAAATCCGGTAGATTGAATTAAAAATCTTCTTTGCATAACGATGGTAGAGCTGTGCAAATCCAGCCTCGTTGCCCGAGCGGCACATCCCCAATAAATCTTTATCGCTAAGTTGATTTTGCACTTCTTTTGCTAATTAAATACTGTTCCTTTTAATGTTTCTACTAAGTAGTCGGCCCCCTACGGAAAATGTTGCAATTTAATTTTATTTTTTTTCACCATCCCTATTAAAGGATACCATTAAAGAATAAAAAACACCCAGGGCTTCCCCCGGGTGTATGCATTTAACAAAATAAATCACCGCTGGTTTTTTCACCAGCAGTGCAGCCTCGCTATTTCACTTTAAGATAGGTTTCAATGATTTCATGTTTTACACCAAGCTCAGGCAGGTTTTCTTCCCCCCGCTGAATGAGTGTATCCCCTTTTATAGTAAGTTCAAAATCAAACTTATTATTTTCCCAGTCCCGCATGGAGCAATATTGTAACCTTTCCTGGTATTTTGTGCCATCAAAAGAATAAGTTCCACCCCCGGCCACAAACAGCGGATCTTTTCCTTTGCCCTTTTCCTTATCATGGTTAAAAAAGGAAAAATGATCCTCATTGAACATTTTGAACATCTCTGTCTTACTCGTATCCGTAAAAGCTATTACCGTGTCTTTTTCCTTGATCGTCTTACTTTCAATGAGTTTATAGGTTCCACTCAATGTACTGTTTTTGACAGCAGTATTATCTTTAGCCTTCTCACTGCTATTTTCACAGGAAAAAAACAGGGCAGCCAATGCTGCTGGCAGCCATAAAATTTGATTTTTTAGGTTCATGCTATTTTATAAAAGGTTTAACGAGTCCAAACTACACAAATTTGGACTCAAATAAAAACATAGGCTGGCGATTATTTATCCCACCAGACGCGGCCTGACAATTTATCACCCCCTGGGACCGCGGCAGAGGCAGCCCGATAATTTTCACCATTTATAGCCGCTTCAGTAGACGGATACGGAAAGCGCCTTGGAATAGTTCCCGACGTCGCATTTCCCGGATAGTTTACAGCCTTCAGCTCCGGATACCCTGTTCTCCGCCAGTTGCTCCAGGTTTCATAAAAATCCATCATCGTAATGGTATGTATCCAGTATTGTGTGTTGATCTGCTTCAGACCTTCGGCAGTACTGAATGGATGTGCGGCCAGGTAAGCATCCGCCTCGGCTTCACTGATGGCCAGAGAAGCATCATATTGATCCAAGAAAGTGATGCCTGCTTTCACCCCCCTTTGGTAATGGTCGGCGGCATTGCCCCCTATCCCCCAGCGCTGTGCAGCTTCCGCCAACAGTAATTCAGACTCCCCAAAGGATAAAATAAAAGTAGCACCCGTTCTTTTAATCATATTGGGATTAGGCGATGAGTAATCCGCAAAAGAGGTGAAGCTGGGGTCGCTGCTAATATTATACAGCGGATTTGATCCCAGGTCCTTACCATTTGGCATCCCTTTTTGTTTGGCAGGATCCGTTACAAAGCCTGCATTTTGATCCTTACTCTTCTCCGATAAATACAATTGCGTGACCGCTACTTTTTTTAACCTTGGATCGTTATTCGATTTCAGATGGTCAATAAAAGTCTTTGACCACTTCACATAATAATTCTCCTGCCCCCCATCTCCCAAAAGCACCTGGCTATTTCTATTCTGTGTCACACGCGAGCCAGCCACATCATGCCATATAATCGCATTATCAGCATTGCTGCTCATCGTTTTTCCGATCACTTTCTGTGCATATTCCTTTGCTTTGGCGGGATCCACTTTCACCAGGCGCATCGCCGTCCGCAGCAATAAAGAGTTTCCAAACTTTCGCCATTTGCCGATATCCCCTTTGTAGATGATATCGCCCGTGATGTTATCACCATCATCTTTTAACGCAGCCGTGGCCGTTTCAATTTCTTTCAACAGATCATTGTAGATATCCGCTTGTTTATCATACTTCGGTTTATAGATTTTATTATAAAAACCCAGCCCCGCTTCCGAATACGGAACGTCCCCATACAGATCTGTCAGCCGAGCAAAGATCAGTGCTTTCCAGATCCTTGCCACCTGATGCAAGTTTGCATATTTGGGCTTATCTTTTGTAAACTCCACGACATCCACAATATTACGGACCTGTTCAATATAGGCGCCGACAGTCCCGTTCCCCCAGTAAGCTGCAGTATAGTTTTCGTTCAGCAGATATTTATCACCCGCCCAATAACTCACCACAGTGGATAGCCCCTGCATCATCGTTGCCGAATAGATCAGATTTCCCCGCCATGTGTCATATGCAAAATCAAAACTTCCCGTATAAAACAGCTGGGCAGAACTAAATGTATAATTGGGATCCCAGGTATCTTTACCATAAGAAATGGGGTCCGTATTTATTTTTTCAAAATCTTTTGTACAGCTGCTCCCCAGCAGTAAGGTTGTGGCCATTAAGCCAACATATAAAGGTTTAATATATCTTTTCATGATTATTTGCAGTTAGAATTTAACACTTAGATTAACACCATAAGTACGCACAGCAGGTACCCCACCTAGCTCCAGTCCCGGAAAAGTGGCATTATAGCTCGATTCCGGATCAATATTGTTCGTTTTCTTCATGATCGTCCACAGGTTGCGCGCAACGGCACTGAGGGTAACGGCCTTAATCCTGTTGTGGAACGTATTGGCCGGAAAGGTATAGCCCACCACGACCTGCCTCAATTTGACAAAGTCAGCACTATTGACAAATAGCTTCGATACATTATTTGCTGTATTGGTATAATAAGTTGCGGCAGTCCGGCCAAGATTCTCCCGCTCCGTCACCGTCTCCTGATGTAACCCAAAGATATAGCCATAATAATCAGTTCCCGAGAAAAGCTTTCCGCCCCATTTACCGTCAATCAGGAAAGAGAAATTCAAGCCTTTATAATTAAATTCATTGTTCCAACCCGCAAACCATTTGTTCATGGCAGACCCATAAGATGTCAGTTCACCACGGTCAGGTGAACCGTCTGCCAATTTTACGATCTCACCGTTGCTATCGTATTTATAGTCAAAAGCCATGATCTGGAAAGCAGGCATTCCCACCTTGTTCATCAAATACCCAACACCCGATCGTGAAGTCGCCACGGTCTGTTCATCCATTCCCTCTGCCAACGAAAGCACTTTATTATCGTTGTAGGATCCATTCAGCGAGGATACCCATTTAAATTGACCTGATTTGACAACTGTAGCCGAAATCAAGGCCTCAAATCCTTTATTCTGCATCTTGCCAGCATTCAGTACAGCTCCCGTATAGCCGCTGGATGAAGGTGTGGTAATAAAGGAGATTTCATCTTTGGACTTCTTATTATACCAGGTCAGATCAAGATTCAGGCGATCATTGAAAAGGCGCAGCTCCGTACCGATTTCCAGTTCTGTCGCTGTGGAGGCTTTTAAGGAAGAGTTTGGAATATTGACATTCGAAATTGTTCCCAGCGGTTGTCCATTGAGTGTTTCACTTCTAAAATTATAGGCCAGTAAGGTTTGGTAAGGATCTGTTGCCTGGCCTACCTGTGCAAAACCTGCCCGAAGCTTACCATAGCTCAACCAAGCAGGCTGCACATATTCTGAGAAAATAAAAGATCCCGAGATTGCAGGATAGACCGAATTCAGCTTATTATCGACCCCAGGTGTCGCCAGGGTAGAAAACCAGTCCGAACGCAGGCTACCTGTTAAATATGCAACATCTTTATAAGCAAGCTCCAATGTACCATAGGTCGATTGGGTCTCCGATTCACTTTCCAGGTACCCTACTGATTTGTTTTTTGCATTCAGGATATTATATACCCCAAATATGGCATAATCCGTCCCCAAATTGGTTGTTTGCTTGATCTTGGTATTCCGGTAGCTGGCCCCAAGGTTGGGTGTCAGCGTATAATCTCCAAGGACAAATGATTTACCGACCAAGATATCCGCATTCACATCCGCAAATTTTGTTTCCTGTTCGGCAATCTTTCCCCCTGGATAATATCCTGTACCCGAAGGCACGACATTCTTATAATGGTCCGCATAACCATCTCGCCCGGCCCTACCCTGGAAAAATAAGCCATTGTCTAAGGTATATTTTGCTGTAACGGACGCGATAGACCGATCCCTATTGGTGTTATTGATAAATTCATTGGCAGCAAACCAAGGATTGGTGGCATATACATTCCCTGAATTATAGAGCACTTCATTGCCATCAGCATCTTTCCATGGTTTCAGGTTATTTACGTTGATGCTGGTAGGCAGAAACATGACATTATAATTTGCGTTCCCGGCCCCATCAGACACCATGGGTCTGTTTTTTACCTGCTCCAAGATCATATTGTAGCGGGCATCAATCGTCAGGCCTTTTAATGGTTCGAATAATCCCACCAGGTTGAAGGACTGTCTTTTCAGGCCCGAATTGGGCACCACGGACCTATTGTTTACATCCGTTCCGGACAAGCGGATGGATCCACCTTCGAATGATTTGTTCAATGCCAGGGTATTTGTCCAGGTTGAGCCCGTTCTATAAAATCGGCTCAGGTTTCCTTGCTGTAGTGAATAAGGCCGTTCTACCCCATCAAATTGCACAACCGGGGAACCGTCTAGCCTGGCCCCCCAGCTTGATCCACCCACCTGTGCAGCCCCAGCTTGGGAGTTTGGTTTTTCACCGTTTGCACCCTGTCCATAAACCGTTTGCCAATCGGTATTGTCTATGATATGTTCGGCGACAAAATTACTGTTAAAATCGATCGAATTTCCTTTTCCGGATTTAGTCGTAATTAAGATCACCCCGGCCTTTGCTCGGGATCCATATAAAGCCGATGCTGCGGCGCCTTTCAAAACGGATATGCTCTCGATATCATCGGGATTAATATTGCTGATGGCATCCCCTAAGTCGGGGGCATTATCCCATTGGCTGCCAGCATTCCCCTTGGTATTGGCATTACCAATACCCACCGGCTTGCTTTCCATAGGTATACCATTGATGACATATAATGGTTGGTTGGTCTGGTTCAAACTGGATATTCCCCGTATGGTTACATTGGATGCGGCTCCTGCACCCCCCGATGTTGAACTGATATCTAGTCCCGCGACTTTTCCGACCAGCGAATTCATCACGTTATTTTCACGGGCGGTGGTCAACGATTCTCCTGCCACCTGTGTGACAGAATATCCCAAAGAGCGTTTTTCTTTTTTCATTCCCAGCGCTGTAACGACAACTTCATTTAACATCCGGTTGTCTTCCAACAGTATAATATCCAGGCTTCCGTCTTTGGTTACGGGAATTTCCTGAGAAGTATAGCCGGCAAAAGAGACAATGAGCGTATTGCCCGTCGCGGCATCAATTGTAAACCGGCCACTGATATCTGTTGCCCTACCCACGGCAGTGCCTTTCACACGCACACTTGCCCCCGCCAGTGGATTTCCTTTATCATCCGTTACGGTACCCTTGACAGCCACTTGCTGCTGCTGGCTCACCACCACAAGTCCTGCTTGAGAAACAGAATAAATCAATCCATTTTTATTAAAAAGCTTGGTCAATACATCCAATACCTTGGTATTATTGACATTGACCGACACCTCTTTATTTAAATTTTCATTTGTCGAATTATAGACAAAATAATAATCGCTTTGCTCTTCGATCATCTTAAGTACCCTGCTCAGTTTTGTTTTTTTGACATCAAGGGTAACTTTTTGTTGGGAAAATACATGGGCTGAAACATTCATTACAGCACAAGTCGTCATAATTAAGGCTAGTTTCATCCGGATAATGAATCTAAAATGCACAATATATCCATTGCGCATTTGCAATAAGCAATTTTTAATCATATTTTAGTGTTGGTTAAAATTAATATTGAGCAGCACGTCCCAATGTTGCTGCTTTTGGTTAATCATTTTTTCAATGAAGGATGGTGTTGGTCCACCATCCTTTTACTTTTCAGATATAGTTATTTTTTTTCCATATACTTCAAATTTAAATGGTTCCACTTTCTGTAAGGCACGCAATACCTCGCTAATCGTTTCCTTGCTAAAAGTTGCTGTAAACCGGTATTGTTTCAGCTGTTCGCCCCGCAGCTGGATATCGACATCATACCAACGTTCCAGTGTGCGGCGCAATGACTCGAAATCTTGGTCCACGATCTCCAGTCTATTTTCTTTCCATGCAATATCCGGTATTTCAGCAATATTCGATTCTGCCAGGGCTATATTCTCAATGGCAATTTCTCGGATCGGTAATGTATTGATAACAGGCTTATCTGTTTTAGGATGGCTTATTGCAGCTCCTTCCAGGCTTTTAAAAACCGTAATTTTTTGATTTGGTTTGATGACGACCGAGTTTTCCTGCTGTCCTTTACTCTTCATCTCTATAGATCCTTCCACCAGCAGAGCCTCCGCAGTGGGCTCCTCACTATAGCTCTTCACATTGAATGTTGTCCCCAACACCCTAATATCAAAGTCGGGAGCCTGTACGATAAATGGTTTTTCCTTATTTTTAGCCACCTGAAAATAGCCCTCCCCCATCAGTCTCACCTGACGCGATTCAGCATTAAAGTCGGCAGATATTTCCAGTTTACTGGCCGAATTTAAAGTGACGATACTCCCATCCACCAATTCAACCGTCTTTTTCTCGCCCTTTTTTGTTTGGTAGACCAGCCCAACAGCCTTAATCGACTGCGTGGGGATCTCCTTGACTGGGCGGTTATAATACCATATTCCCGCCGCCACCATGGCCACAAACATCGCCGCAATGCCGGCCCATCTTGCCCAGCGGATAGGATATGAGGGCACAGATTCAGCCGCAGTATCTTGCAGTTTCATCTTCAGCTGTTCCAGTTGTGTATTGACCGCCTTGCGGTTGCCAACCAATAATTGATAAACACGCTTGGCTTGATGAATCATCACAGCCTGTTCGGGATGGTTTAAACAGTACTGTTGCCAATAGAGTATACAGTTTTTATCTTCACCAGAACAATATTTCTGAAAGCTATCATCAATCAAAAAATCTTCTAACTGTTTATAATCTTTTTGGCTCATTCGAATGGGTATTTACACTATAGTGCCCACAAATGGTTCTTTTTCCTAAGAAAAAATAAAAAAAACATGCAAAACACTGAAAAACAATGGATTTATTTTCATTCAAATAATCCAAAACATCAAGTTTTCATTCATTTTTTAGGCCTAAAGCGTACCGGAGAAGTACAGTTTCTGACGAAATTGACACTACATATCTTTTAGCTCTTCCCTTAAGATTTTTAGCGCATCGTACAGCGTATTGTAAGCCGTCTTAACCGACATGTGGGTGATATCGGAAATCTGTTCATAGGAGTATCCTTCAAAAAATTTAAGATTGACCAATTGCTTTTGTCGGAAAGACAATTTCCCCAAGGCTTCTTTCAGACGGGTCTGGATAATCTCATTGGTCTGTACTTTGATGATAAATTCTTCATAGGACATTTCGATCCAATCATCCTCAGCTTTAACATGCTGTAAGGCTGTATTGATTTTATGCTGTTTCTCGATCAGGCGTAGGATGCGGCGTTTTAAAAAGGTAATCAGATAAGCCTTTACATGTTCAACACGTTCGAGCTGCTCCCTTCTTTCCCAGATCTTGACAAAGACTTGGTCCGTGGCTTCGCTCGCCAGGTCGGTATCGCCACAGGTTCGGATTCCAAAATTTACAAGCTCCTGGTAGAGTGCCGCATAGAGGTCAAAGAAAGCCGTCTCGTCTCCTGTACGAATACGCTCCCACAATAAGCGGTACCCCATTTTATTTTTCATAACAAAGCATATAATCCGTCTAAGCCAATAATAAGTCTTGCTTTCCAAAAGTATAAACTTAATCCGTAAAAGGAAAAAGTTTTTATCTTTAGGTTATACCCTGTCAATCAAAATTAAGAAACAGCCGTCCTAAGGGGCAGCCATTGCTGACATTTTTTTTTAGATCGGCCGTCCCCTATTGGTGATCACATGATGGCTCTAGGCGCATGCGCATGTCAGTGCATTTTTAGTGGAGCAAGTGTCAAAAAAACAGAAAAAGATATGTAATTTAGCTTTTCGGTATGCAGCATCCTGCGCGGTGCAGATCCCTTGAAGAATTCATCCTTAAAAAAACAGACATCCGGGCTTTCGGGTCCATCACAGTAACAGCGGCTATGAAAACTATTTTTGCTATTATCGGTAGTGCCAGTCAAGATTCGTCCAATCATCAGGTGCTTCGCCATCTCCAACATAAGCTAAGTCCTGAAGTTCACCTCACCGTCTTTGATCGTCTCAAAGAATTGCCCCATTTTGATCCTGAAGAAAGCCGATCACAGCCGCCGATTGAAATTATTGCCCTGCGTCAGGTCATTCAAGATGCCGACCTGGTCTTGATCAGCAGTCCAGAATATATTTTCAGCATACCGAGCGGATTAAAAAACCTGCTGGAATGGTGTGCTGCGACCACCGTGTTCACGGATAAACCAGTCAGCATCATTACCGCCGCTGCGCAGGGCGAAACTGGACACGCGGAATTACAGCGTATTATGCGAGGTTTGGGGGCCCGGCTCCATGCAGAAAGCAACCTTCTTATTCAGGGGGTCAAAGGAAAATTCGATGCAGCGGGAAATATCTGGGATCAACAACTCGACATTCAGCTGGACCAGCTGGCAGAGTACTTAAAAAGCTCCTAAGACACAGTTATTTGCCCCACAACCGTATAAGTCACCGCAATTAACACCAAAAGATTCTTATCTTTACATCATGCAGGAACAGATCAATAATCCTTTACACGGAAAAAGATTAGACGCCATCATTGAGCATTTGGTCGCTTATTATGGATGGGAAGAACTTGGCCGGAGAATATCCATCAGATGCTTCAACGATAACCCCAGCGTCAAATCTTCGCTCACCTTTCTCCGCAAGACACCCTGGGCACGTGAAAAAGTAGAACAGCTGTATATAAAGACCCTACACAAAAAATAAGTTAATTTATGCAGCCGATGCAAATAATCTGATTATTAAGCATACCTTTGCCGCCATGAAAAAAATTGCCGACTACCGTAAGTTGCTAAATGTGGATAAGTCTGTGGATCTCAAAACACTTAAATCCACTTATCGGAACATTATGAAAGCATGCCATCCCGATAAATTTGTCAACGACGAAGCGGGTCGCTTGGCTGCCGAAGAGAAAAGTGTCGCCATGATTGAAGCTTATCATTTTTTGGTCAGCATCTGCCCGGAGACCCTGGAACAACAACTGCCAATATATACCGAGACCATCAGCAATTCTAGTATTCAGGATATTGATTGGAAAGCACAGGTATTGACCGTTACCTTCCACGATGGTAGCCAGTATGAATACTTTGGTGTCCAAAGAAACGACTATATCAAGTTTATCAATGCCGATTCCTTAGGACGTTTTGCCCGGAGGCATGTTTTTCATTCCTATCCTTACCGAAATGTCTTAAAAAGTACCGCAGCGACCAAATAAGCTACTGAGGTACAAAAAGATAAGCGCCCGCTATCCAACGAATAGCAGGCGCTCACCAAATGTTAAATGTTAAAAGCTACTTATAGAACAACCCTGGTGCTCAAATAGTTTGGGTCTTATAATTTTAACATCAGACCGGCCATCCCACCGCCATAAAAGGTATTTCTTGTCCTGTCGCGCCCCCAAGCTTTCCAACGGGTTCCGCCCGTAGAAATAATATTGTCGTCCTTCTCTGCATAGTTAAAACTTGGCGCCACAAATATGGACAAGTTTTTGCCCAGCCTGTAGGCCGGGATCACGCGGAAGGTATATTGATTGTGATCCAATAGTTTAAATTTATCCGTCAGCAGGTTGCGCGTCGCGATCTCGGTTCGCAGGGTAAATGGAGACCGGTTCAACAATATTGCCCCCAGTCCAGCTTCGAATGCATATTTTGCCTGTCTATCGTTGGCTAGGGCCACATTCATCGACAGTATACTATAAAGGACCCGCCCACCCGAACGAAATTGCAGCCCTAGATAACTGTCTTCGTTTATGGCAAGAGATAGGTTCATCTCACCGTTTTTGATCACATTCACCAGGCCGATCGGATAGTCGCTGCTATCTGCAATATTGGCAATCGCCGCCAGCTGGATCCCTTTAACTTTCCTGGCGCTATTGACAATACCTGCCACCTGATTGCCAACAGTTCCACGGCTATGGTTGAATACTCCGGCGATTTGTGTTGCCCGACGCCCTTCCTTGATGGTATTGGCGATTCCGGCGATCTGCATCCCTTTGACCGTATCAGCTTTGTTCCAGACACCTGTCAGCTGCAGGCCATTCACATGGCCAAAAACACGGTTGGATACTCCCGCCATCTGCATACCTTTTACATGGCCGCCTACGGCATTGAATACACCTGCCGCCTGAAAGCCCTGCATATCGTACTGATTGATATTAAACACGCCCCCAAGCTCAAGCCCCTTAACTCCGGCGGTGGCCCCACCAATGATGTTCAGCGAAAATTTATTGACGATCTGAGACCGTATAAAACCGTGTGAACTCAGCCCAGGGGTCATCGAAATTTGATAAGGACTGTATAAAAACATCCCGCCCAGATTCATGCTTTGGATCCGTTGGGCCGGGGAAAGAAATAACCTGCCAAAGAAAGACCGATACAAACCATTATCCTCCTCATAGCCTTCAAAATAACCATATTCACGTTTCTTTTTATCCCCCACCTTTGCCTCGATCGGAAAAATCACCATCACACTGGTATCCCGGAAAGTTTCTTTGCTGACATTCACCGCGATAAGATTGCTTTTTTTCTTTACGTCCAGTTCAAAATAACCATTCTCGTCGGTCAGGGTAGACAGCAAGGCACTACGGTCAAAGATACTGGCATCGGAGACTGGATTGTTGGTTCGAATATTCTTGATATATCCAGTGATGACGGTCTTATGTTTACTGGGTGTCTGTACTTCAACATCCACCGACATACGTTGGGGTGTAAACTGAACAATGATATGTTTTCCAAGTTCTTTAAAACTATATTCTTTTCCCAGTATCCTATCCAAGTAGCCATATAAGGTGCCCCGGTAAGGCCCGGTATGGATCACACTGTCCATCTGTAAAATATTTCCATTGAAGGAGAATAAAACATCCTGCTGTTCTTTCAGCAAGTGAAATACTTCTCCCACGGTTGTATGCGAAAAAGCCGGTAGCCTAACCTCAGCCGCAAGCTTCTGCTGAGCATAGCCTACATGGCAGCAGCACAGCATTAAAAATAGAATATAACTTCTTACGTTCTTTATCAGTGGTATCATGTTAATAACGCTACAATTTGGTTCCGAAAACATAATTATCTTGTTAGATGGATTTCTTTGTCCTTCGCGACAATTTTTAGGGCAAATGTATCCCTCAGCACTTTCAATATTTCAGTCAGGCTGTTTTGTTCAAATGTTGCCGTCAATAAAAGCTTTCGGTCAGCAGGGTGGTCTATTTCAATTTTATAACCATAAGCCCTTTCCAACACTTCGACCACACGTTGTAATGGCGTATTCTCAAACAGAAGCTCCCGGTCCACATAATATTTATAGAATTGATCCTTCACCCGCTTTGTTTCGGCTTTGGTAGTATCCGAATCCCTGATCGTGATCATTTGTTCGGGCCGCAGGAGCACTTCTTTATTGCCATAGTTCACCCGTACAAGCCCTGTGGATACGATCACCTCCGTGGCATTGGACATGCGGCGTACATTGAAGCTCGTGCCCAATACAGTGATCTTACTTTTTCCAGTCTCAATCACAAAAGGATGCTGCTGATCTTTATGGACCTGAAAAAATACTTCTCCCTGCTTCAGGGCTACATTCCTGTATGTACTGGTCCATGCACTGGAATAGGCAAGTTCGGTATTTCTATTGAGTGTCACCACAGATCCATCGGGTAAAGAGTCTTTTCGGACCACATCATGGCTTGACAGAAGCATGGTCTCTCGGTGCGCCCGATCAAACAGGTAAAACCCCAGTGCACAGAGGATCAATACACTCGCTGCTGCCCACCAGTTCCATTGGATCACCTTGGTTTTCTTATTCGGGATATCGGATCGTTCCAATGCCCGCTTATCCCTCATGGCCTTAAAGTCCCCCCAGGCTTTGTCCACGTCCACATCCGGCACCTCCACAGGTTTCGGTAAGCTATCCCATAGTTTTTTCATTTTCAAGTATGCCTCTCTATTATTGGCGTCTTTGTCCAACCACTCCTGTACGATCAGACGTTCCGCTTCGTTTGATTCTCCAACGATATATCTTTCTAACAATTCTTTATTCATAGCATACAGATAAGATTGAAATATCTCTTTCATTTTCAGGTATTCCACCCGATTATTGGCGTCTTTGTCCAACCACTCCTGTACCATCATATTCTCTACTTCATTGGTCCCGCCAATGATATATCTTTCTAACAATTCCTTATTCATAGCATATAGATAAGATAGAAAATAATCAGGGTTAAATAATCCATTAGCTCTGTGCGCAAATGCCGCAGCGCTTTACTCATATGTCCTTCGACGGTTTTTATGGAAAGATCCAATGTCGCTGCGATATCTTTATATTTCATTTCCTGAAAACGGCTCAGTTCAAAGACTGTACGACTTTTTTCGGGCAGTTCAGCCAGTGCAATCTGTAATTTTTTGTCCAGGTCTTTGCTACTTTCATCTACTGCCGGTTCAAAATCCTGCCGATGTTGCCCATAAGACTGATACTTCAGCTTACGCTGCTCTCTCTTGAGCTGGTTCATGCTCTCATTATAGATGGCACGGTACAGATACGCCTTCAGCGAAGTATGGATCTGCTCTTCCCAATCCCGCTCCCAAAGCCTTAAAAACACCTGTTGCACGACCTCCTCGGCCACATCACTATCGCCCAGGTACCTGAACGCATAGCCATGCAATTCTTTGTAGTGCGCTCGAAAAAGCTGCTCGAAATTCTTCTCTTTATTTTCCGACATTGATCAAATCTACCATAGGATTAAACAATCTTCTTTATTACTAAGACAACACAATCCGTCGTTACCCTTATTTATTTTTCACTTTTTTTCTTTTCCCCAAATTCATCTTTCCTGTGGCCTTCGATACCTATACCTATACCTATACCTATACCTATACCTATACCTATACCTATACCTATACCTATACAAAATGCATCGGGCTGCCACCACCATCCCCATCCAACGATTGGTGTATTGTTTTATATAATCAACTGACTATCAGATAATATCTGTTTAAATTATCCCTGTTAAAAATAAAAAATGTTTTTTTTCTAAGGGTATGTGAATGTTCCATTGTCATAAAAGAAAGCGTACAGTATAAACAAAAATAACATTAAACATGAAAGCAACATTCAAAGTGATCCTTTTGGGATTGACATTAGTAGGTCTGGCAAGCAGGACAAAAGCACAGGAGGTAACTTATGGTATACAGGTCGGAAGCAACTATCACATGACCTCTTTTGGCAATAAGTCCGTAAAAGACCACAATGGCAAAGTAGGTGTTTCTATAGCTGGATTTGCCCGTATCGGAGACCGTCTCTTTTTTCAACCAGGTATCGGGGCCAGCCTATTGCGTAAAGAATACAAGTTCGAAAATGTGCAGAAAGCACCTGAATTTTACCAGCTTAACATGCCGCTACAGGTCGGGTACAATTTTTTGGAGAACGGCGATTTTAAGGTGCGAGGAATGCTGGGGCCACAACTGAATTACGATCTAAAGACCGTTAAGTCCAGTGCGCATACAGACTATAAGAAGTTTTCATTTGACGGCCGGGCAGGTGTTGGTGTTGACTTCAGCAACCTGACACTGGATGCCTATTATAGTCATGGATTTACCAGTGTGGACAAGACCCTGGATGCCAAAAATAGAACCATTGGTATTATGGTCGGTTATAAATTTTAATTTTCACCTTCAGCCAACATCGTCCCAGGTCATCCTTAACCGCATGACCTGGGTACCTTAGGGCAACCACCGTTCATTTCAGCATCATGGTCGTCTATTTTTCCGTCAAATGAAAAATAGATTTTATTTTTTGTCAATAATTACTATTTTAGCGCTACCAAAAAATTATTCCAGATAAAGGCCTGGTTGATTACCATCCGATTTCATTACATCAGGGAATAACACGGGATGTAGCGTAGCCCGGTATCGCGCCAGCATGGGGTGCTGGAGGTCGTCGGTTCAAATCCGGCCATCCCGACTTTTACTCAATTCTTATGAAACGATATCCCCTACAAAGCTGATGCTAAGCATCAGCTTTGTAGGGGATATGCCTTTTTTGGGGAAACAAAAAGCATATCCGCCTATCGGTGGATCAGAACATCCGTTGATCTTTTTCAAAATAAATTTTTCGGATCAACTCAGGCCAATATTGTGCCAGTGCATCCTTTCGTACATGCTCCACTAAGCTCTCATTTAATGTTGTAGTCGATAAGGTGCCCCTATTTCCCTGTCCCAGCCTTTCGCTGGCAATTTGTTGGAGAAGCAGTTCATAGCTATTTTTTGTCTTTTTATTCGCCACGATCTTCTTCAACAAGTGCTGCTCCCCTTCCTGATCCGAAGCCTGTTTTTTCAGGTAAGCTGAAAGCCAATCGGCCAACAGTTCGTTTTTCTCCGAATCATAGGGTTCACCAGCCCCCAGGTTTATTGGCCATAGCCGTGATTCCTGCAGCTTTTGGCTTGCTTCAGCATATTTCTTCTGCAGGATATATTGATAAGCCAGCATAAGTTTAGCCTGTACAAAATACCTATGTCCTTCTGTCGCTCCTTCAAATGGAAGTATTTCTACCCCTTGCAGCTCCCGTTCGGCACTGGCATAGTCCCTGTTGAGCAGTAAGGTTCGGATATGGGCCAGCGTCAGGATATAGTTGTCCGGAAATTTCTTATGATAGGCCGTACTGTTCTTGAGGGCACCGGCAAAAGCGGCCTGCTGATTTTGCAGTTCTACCAGATGAAGGCCATAGCGCCATTCATCGGGTGCTACCCTACAGGCCTGCTGCATTTCCTTTACAGCCAGCGGAATATGGTCTACGGCATTCAAGCTAGATTTCAGGGCATAATATGCGGCAAAATCCTGGGGCTCATGCTGTACATTTGCCAATAGCTGCTGTCCCTTTTGTGGCTGGTTTCTGAAGCGGTAGAGCAGGGCCAGCAGATAATCCACCTTCCAGCTTGTGCTCCTTTCCTTCATCCATTGGAATATGGCTTCACTTTCCTCACGGAATGGGAAAACAAAAGCCGCACTGCTGACTTCGGCTTGTGCAATCCATTCCTGGCTGGCTGCGGGGTCCATCCGGGTCAGCCAGGCCAGCCAGCACAGCGTTTCAGGTGTCTGTTTTGCCTGTACGAGCACATCGGCAGCACGTTCATATTCATTCAGATCAGCATACCATACCGCCAGTTCCATGATCTTTTCCGAGGCAAACTCCTGTCTTGAACGAATCTTCTTGTTCGTTTCAAACTGCATAAATGTATTGAAAGGATCATGTTCTGCCAGCACAGCCGCAGGCTCCTGTCCTTTACCCAGGCCATATTTTAGCTGCAGCAGACACTGCAGCTGCAGCGCATCGATATTCAGGCCATTGGCCTGCAAGGACCTGACCGAATAGCCAAATGCCGATTCGTATTGTTTTATCCGATAATAATATTTAGCCAGCTGCAGATAAGCTGCACTCCGCCAGGCAGGGTCCAGTGAAGCCACCTCAAAACCATCCTGAGCATCATTTTCTCTGCCGATTTTCAGGGCCGCCAGCCCATAATAATAGTTTGCTTCTCCCTGATAAGCATCGACAGACAATGCTTGTCGTGCATAGTCATAACATTGCTGATAGTTCATTTTGAACCAAGCCAACTTAGCCTGTTCCAAATATAGGGGAAGGCTAGGCCGCTGCATCAACATCAGTTCTTTCAGTTTCATCTCGGCCAGTTCATACTGCCGAAAACGGATCAGGTCCCGCACTTCAAACAACTTGACCTGGGCCGAATCTGCAGCAACTTCAGGATCTATTTCGGCAGGACGATGGAGCTGTTTTTCAGCAGCTGATAACCTGAGATCAACATAGTCCTTTCCTATTTTGAGATAATAAGGCCGCTGCCCTGTTTTCAGTTCAAAGCCCATCTCTTGCACTTCAGCTACCTGAGCCTGTATAAAACTGCCCTGTAGTATAGCGCCCAAACTGTCAAGGACAAGAATACTGTCTTTTAACCGTCGCTTTGGATCAATATGCAGCAGCAACTTATTCCCCGCCATTTTCGCTTCGATGGCTGCCGATGGCTGAATGGCACTAGGTTTTCCGATCCCCGCAAATGGCAGCCAATACTCAGTCCAGCTGTCACTCTGGTAAGGTGCAAACCCCACCTGCTTAAAGGGAGTGAAGCTGCTCGATACCACATTTTGGTTAAACAGTCTTCCGCTCTGGATCTCGACATACTGTCCACTCTTGTCCGTCAGCAACTTTTCCCATATTTGGCCATCCCCGGCCTGGGACCACAGAAATATTTTCTTCCCTAACTTATCTTCACGCAGGGCATAACGGCCCATACCGTAATCACGGTTTTTATAATACACCCCAAAAGCATTGCTATGTGCCCCCAAAACATGGTATGATTTGGAGCTCCCAAAAGCATTTTCCACATACTTGGACAGGTCCCGTCCCTGCTCATCCATAGGCCAAGGATGAGCATCACCGTCGTGCCCAATATACCGGTTGCCCGGATATAGAAATTGTAGATCATCGCCAGCAGCTACTCCCAGGTTCATCCAGGTATAATAAGGCTGTTCTATCGCTTGGCTATTGGACCAAAAAGAACGCGTTGAAAAATACCCCTTGTCCTTTTCCAGCCGGATCTCCAGCGTCCAGCTGCTGCGGCTCAACAGGTCAAAAGCATGGATAAAGCAACTTGCACTTCCATCTGGGTATTCCCGCAGCAGGTAATCTACCGGTGTTGAAGTATTGGGGGTGTGCCCAATAATACCATAATTTGCTTCAATACCACCACTGGTCCAGGGGCCGCGCATGGCAATATCCCTGAATTTCACCACCCCATTATTGTAAATATAGTCCCGCTTGTTTACCTTATCATAGGCAGACCAGATCTTCCCGCCGATCTCGGGCATTATCTGCACACGGATATAGTCGTTTTCTAATATAACAGCCGTCCATTCCTTTTCAGTGGCCTTACTCGTGAAACCATCGAAACGAAAATAAGGATACAACTTTTGTGCTGCAGCTATGGGATCAGGGTCCGAAAATGGATACGTGACATAACGTTTCTTTATTTCGGTAATCTGTGTTGGATTTTGGGCCATGGCACCGAACATACATGTGCTCAGTGCCCATAGTGCCATACATTTCTTTAATACGCCCATGACATTATTCGATGATGAGGATCATACCTTTATTCTTTACGATAGGGATGGCGTCGCCAATCTGATAGGTTGCTCCCGACTGGAAATCCTTGATGACCGGAGCCGATAATTTAGCCCTCTTTGCATCGATGCCCAGTTGGGCCCAATCTACCGTCAATTGTACCGAGACATCGCTTTCTGCCCAGCTGGCAATCGCCACCATGGCTTTCCCCGCTTTGCTGTATACCGTCGTCAAGACCTTTTCATGGTCGGTTTTCACCGGAACATTTGGCGACCAATAGCCGACCATCTTACTACCTTTGATGCCAAACTCGTCCCAGGCCTTCCACAGACCGGCAGGTGTCAGCTTTTGATAAGGCATCCGATTGGTCATCCCATACAACATGCCCCGCCAGGGATTACCCCCATCCTGAAGCATCTCACCCATCAACCCAAAGGGAATTCCACTCACTTCGGTCAGGAAGAAATCAGGCTGGTTGTTTTCATAATCGAAATACTCGCCAAACCACAACCTGTTGATATAAGGGAAATGCTCCAGGTACAGGTTAGCACTGTTATTGAACCCATCATTCTTATTGTACTGATTGGCAGAATGTAGGTCTATGAGTCCTGGTTTTCCATTCTTGGTCAGCACACGCTTGATCCGCTTCATGGTGACGCGGTCAAAGGCTACATCATCTAAATAGATCCCGTCGATACCAATATGGTCTACCAGCCAGTTCATGCCTTCAACATAATAGTTATGCCACCTGTTCATCCCACTGTTGATGATGGCTGCATCCTTAAACTGAGGGACATACCATGCCGCAATATAATTTTTGCCTACATGTTCCTGCAGCCAGGAGTATCCGCCGCCTTTTCCCGGGGAGAATACTTCAGTACCAAGACTCCGCAGTGGATACAGCTCATATACCCTGTTCGAGACTTCACGCACCGTATTATAAATCTTAACTTTCAATCCTGCTGCATGGGCCTGATCGACATATTGTTTCATTTCACGGGTAGCAATAAAAGGGTAATTGATATAGGGGTTAATTTCATTGCCATGGTGAATATTGATGACATTGGATCCACTGGCCAGCACCGAATCCACTGGTTTGTAGGCATGGTAATAACGTTCATTCCATTGCGCTTCGGTATTTAACGGATGGAAGGGGGTAATCAATACGTTAAAATTATAGTAAAGCACCGCCCCTTTTTTCAGCGTCCTGCTTCCACTGTAATTATTCACCAGGATGGATTTTCCCTTAGGCCCCACATCAATTCCCCCCTTGTTTCCGTTGCCCCAAGATTGGGGCAATACCAATGGCTTCTGGAGGTAAAAATTGGTATTGAGTGGCCGTGAGTAGTGTTCATCACGCAAGGAGAACTGTAAGCCACCATGGACAGCCCCGATCCATCCACCATCCTGATTCTTATTGGCGACATCCCATTTCCAGGTCAGCTGCTCAGGCCGCTTGCCTCCCTTCTGTCCCAACCCCATAAAGTATTCGGCATACTGTGGCCTCATCGGGATATGCATATTGACATCCTTTAGGGCAATATCATTCAGCGCCGTGATTTTGACGACATAATGCAGATAACCATCAAACTCCAGTTTTCCTTCCACATCCATGGAGAGATCCGTGGACCTATTGTTGGCAACCCAGCTATATTCTCCGTCATTTTTTGCTGTAAACTGAACCCCTGAGGCCTTCAGTTGTATCTCCTTTCCATCTGCTCCCCGATAAAAATGAAAATGCATGGGTTCATAGAGCAAGGCATTTGGCTGGCTTGCTATGGATGTCAATTCCGGCGTAAAAAATGTGCTGATCTGCTGAGGCAGCCCCGTCGGGCTTAATTTCACCTCACGCCCCAGGATCTGCAAGGTTGAATCCGCCTTGAGCTTCACTGCAGTATAAGGTGCTATGACCGTATTTTTTTGTGCCAGTGTCGAATTGAGCCAGGGTAGCCGCGTCATCTTCCAGGGCTGATCTGCACCATGATTGTCCAGGATTCCGTCACTGACATGCAGGACAAGCTGCAGCTTCTTTGCGGTACTATTGGCAGGTTTTACCGTTACTGTACCCTTATAAGTTCCGGGATGTATATTTTCCGGAAGCTGGACGCCGCACCAGAGCGCCTGTACCTTATTGGTCTCTACCGCGACCTTCAGTTGCATGGCTTTACCAGTATAATCTGTCCCTTCAGTATTGATACAATTGAAGAGCTCAGCAGCAAGCACTGCACCTTCAGCATCTCTAAGATCCGAAAAGAGCACCTGTACATCATGCAGTGGCTGTTTTGGTGCCCATAGTCCAAGCTGAAAAGCATAGTATTCCCCCGGCTGGGCCGTTCCTTCCAGTTGATCGGAGGGCGCCTGCTTCAGCATCCAGCGCTGTGGAAGCTGCTCCTCCATTTTTATGGGAAACGCACGTAATTCAGGAAATATAAAATAATGTTCCCGGGCATTCCGTTTCAGAAAAGTGCTGACCTCTTCTTGTGTTGCCAGTACCTCCATCGGGTCATTACGGTTATAATGGTCTACGGCATCAAAACGTTCTACCGATACCCCTTTTGAATTACTGCCCCATTTCTTGGGGGCCTGTAAAGGGGCCGCGGTCGAATTTTTCAGATAGATCGCATCCGGATAATTCCTGCTTCGCCCCCCCATTTTATAGGGCAGGTAGTACACATATACGGTCCCTTTTCCCGAAACCGGCTGAAAGCACAGTCCACCAGAGGTACTGTTCATCCAGAGGTAGTGACTAGGTGTCAGCTGCTTATTGCTCGCACTGTCAACAAGAATAACCTGCTGATCGGCCGTTACCCAACGGTTGCGCCAGGGAATAGCCACCTGGACTTCTTTTTGATCTGTATCGAGTTGCAAAACAGCACGGTGATTGCCCAGCTGGTCCGCATCCCATTGTTGGGCTTCGGGCGGATAAGCCAGTTGCGCCCACAGCGTATTCGTCACCAACGATGCCGTCAGCATCAGGGTTATTTTTGTAAAGGTTGTTCTTTTCTTCATCAGAATATAAGTTAACGGACTGTGTCCATTCAATTCATCTTTCGATATTTGCTCCAGCTTTCTTCAGGCACATAAATGGCACGGTAAGGAATAAAATAAGCATTCAATTCCCACAGAACCCTTCCTTCTTTATCGGTTACCAGCACACATCCTGTTTTTGAGCTTGTCTGTAACAAGTTGCCATTGTCCAGTTCATAGACACTGCCCATACGGGCTGTAAACTGCTTTTTGGGCAAGGGTGCCGAATAGGCCAACTTTGCCGTCTTATGCTTTTGGTCCAGCGTAAAAGCTAAAGCACGGGATTGTTTATTTGCCGTGGTACTGTCACGCGGAGAAAAATCACCGTTATCAAAAAGCAGCAGCTCCCCCCTCTTTGTGATATGTGGGGCATGCTGAAAATAGAACAGTTCATCAGTGTCCAATGGATAATCGCCATCCTTTCCGAGTTTCCAAAGAATGTCCCCTGTCTTGGCATCGATCTTCCAGACTTGATTTTCGATCGGTGAGGAGGTCAGGTAATTACTGTCCAGGTCAAAGGAAATTGTATTAAAATGAAACCGGTCATGTTTCAGGCTATCCAGCTTTTTGTCCTTCATGAGGTCCCATTTTTCCCAGGGTGACCATTTTTTCAGTACATTCCCTTTGGTATCCATGGTCAGGATGGCATCCCCCCATAGGGTATCTTTCGGATGGTTAGGTCTATCATCGATCCTAAAATCCCGGACCACCCCTACGATATTATTTTCGGCATCCATCTGCACATCATGATGCATGATAATCCCCTTTTTCTCCAGATCGATCCGGGTGAGTTCCTTTCCGGTGAGATCAATTTCGACAAGCACCGTACCTCCGACAAATCCAATCCTTCCACTCCGCAGGTAATAACTGGCATTGGTAGATTTCTGATTGGGTTGATTCGGTTTATTGAATTCATCCTTACTTGCCGGAGCCAATAAGGCCAGAATCGTTCCTCTCGGTGTGAGCGATGCCAACCGGACCCCCAACTTTTCGTCCTGCCAATACCACCTGATCGTTCCCTTGCCATCGACCATCGCCATATAGCCGGGGTACCCACGGTAACACAATAAGACCAGCCCATTACCCAGCGCTTTTTCATCATGCGGATGATCGGGCTTGATCCAGTCATGCAGCATCCAGGGCGATTGTGGTCTGGTTTTAAAGGACTGCTCCCTGGATTTAATTGGGACAATCCGATCAATAATCACCCTAAATTTATAACTGCTATTAGGCTCCAGGGTCAGCAAATGGAAGGTATGCTGTGTATCAGCTGTCGATAAGGTCGTTTTCTGGACTTCTGTTCCACCTTCTTTCCAATATTCCACATAGGCCTCTTCTGCCCTATTGAGACGCACCTGGATATCCGCATTCAATGGGAGATTGTTTGGTGAGGTCAGCTGGATCGTTTCGATTTCGACCTGGTTTGCATAATAGTGGTAGCCAGCAAAAGCAGCTACCACTATGACAATCAGAGCAACAATTGGTTTCATTGATTTCATCTGTCAATAATTTGTATACCCGCCATTTATTTAGGTAAGCGAGATGGATTTGCAGTCGTCATTTCCTGATGCAAACGGGCTTCTTCCAACGGATAAGGGAAATAGCGCATCGCTTCGGTCACATTTTCCTTGAGCCCACGTCCTTTCAGGTACGCATTGCTCACCTTTTCATAACGTCCCAGACGGATCAGGTCCTGCCGCCTTTTATATTCAAAGACCAGCTCAAAGCCACGTTCATCCACCAGTGCGTCAATCATGCCTTCCTTGCTGGTCGGAGCCGGAAAATCTGGGTGCTTACCATACTCTGGGGCCCCAGCCCGCTTACGCACTTCATTGATGTAAGGTAATGCTGCTGCAGGTCCATTCAAGGCATTTTCAACCTCAGCTTTACATAAGATAACGTCGGCAAGACGAAAGACCTGGATGGTCCTTCCATCCAAATAGGAATTGTTGACCATATCATAAGAGTATTTTTTCGTCGCTACATTTTGCAGGAATTTTACCGTATCACTTGGCGGGGTGGTCTGCCCCTTGGCCGGCAGCATATAGAAAAATCCATGTGTTGTATTTTTATCGCGTGCGGCTTTCCCTTCATAGTTGTAATAGAAAAACTTTTTACGCGGATCAAGATCGCTGTATTTACGCCAGAAATCCAGCGAAACACCATAGTATTGCCAGCGGTCCGGAACTTCAGGATTATCTGTCGGTCCGAAGTGATTGGTGATCTCACCGCCATTTAATGTAGGCTCATGCAGAATCCCAAAAATCAGCCCCATATCCATCTTATTGTTGTCGGACCATTCCTTCTTAAAGTCCGGATTTAGGGTATATACCCCTTTATCACGCAGGGCCAGTACCTGATCGATATAAGTTTTGGCTTTTTCGTAGTTATGGGCGCGCATATACATCTTTCCCATCAGCGTCAGTGCTGCCCCTTTGGTGGCCCGGCCGATACCAAGTTCATCCGACCATTTCTCAGGCAAGTTGTCGATCGCATACTGGCAGTCTTGGGCAATCTGTGCATCGATATCCGCTACGGCAGCCAGCGGTTCGTTATAGCTTTCCGTAGGGTTTTTCACCGTCGTAATCAGCGGTACCGGGCCCCATGCGTCTGTCAGGTCCATGTAAGATAAAGCCCGAAGGAAGCGTGCCTGTGCAATGATCTTCGTTTTTCGGTCTTCGGCAATAGGGACTTCTTCGATCCTTTCGATCAGCATATTCGCATTACTGATCACCTGGTACATATTCTGGTAGTTGAATTTAAAATACCGGTTATTATCGTCGTATGAAAAGTTGCTCATCCGTGTGGGATCACCGGCGGCGGTCGAAAATCCCATATCGGTCGCATAGTCGGTGATCATCACCAGATAACCGGCATAATATTGATAAGCATCACCAGGATAGGGCGACAGGCTGGTGTATACCCCTGTCAGTGCAGCATTGATATCGCTCTCCGTCGAATAGGCATTTTTGGTCGTCAGGTCGCTGTACAGTTTGGGATCCAGCTTGGTACAGCCAGTCATACTGCCACTGAGCACAGCTGCCAGTGCGGTCATTCCCAAGATATATTTGATGTTGTTTTTAGTCGTCTTCATGTCATTTGAATTTAACGGTTAGCTATTAAAATGTGGCACTTACACCGAAGGTGAATGAGCGCATCGAAGGGTAGGAATTGAAATCTAAACCCACACCGGCATTTGCACTTTGATTATTTCCAGCCCTGTTCTTGACCAACGCATCATTTTCATAACCTTTGGTATCTACCTCAGGATCCCAACCGGTGTAATTACTAATGGTAAACAAGTTTTCAGCCATACCATACACCCGGATCGACTGGATCGCTTTTGTCTTTAGGGGTACAGTGTAACCCAGTGTCAGATTACGTAAACGTAAGAAAGAAGCATTTTCGATAAAATGATCATTGATATAACCGCCATAGTTCATGTAGTAAAATCCATTTCTTGGGATATCCGTATTGGTATTTGTTGGCGTCCAGCGGTCCAGTGCTGCTGTGGTACGTTTCCATTCCAGATTCATGCGCGTCATATTGAGCAGGTCATTGCCCAAGTTGCCGTATACAAATGCCGTGAGATCAAAATTCTTATAGGCAAAGGTATTGGTCATCCCAAAGTTGAGCTTAGGGTAGCCTCGGCCAATAATGGTACGGTCTGCCGAATTGATGGTTCCATCGCCATTGATATCCGCAAACTTCGGATCGCCCGCTTTTGAATTAGGCTGTGCTGCATAATGTTCGTCTTGCTGGATGACGCCAAGATATTGATACCCGAACAAAGATCCCAACGATTCACCGACCCGGATCACAGAATACGCTTCCTCCGATACATTCCCCATGGGTTTTGACGACGTCAGCAGCTGTTCGGGCTCCCCGCCCAGGCTGGATACTTTATTGCGGTTCATGGCAATATTCAGCTTGGTTTCCCAACTGAACTCGCCGGTCATGTTCTTGCTCGTGACCGAAAATTCCAGCCCTTTATTATTCATGGCCCCCAGGTTACGTTGTCCCGACACATAGCCCGTATAATACGGAAGTATGCTTCGGATCAACAGATCATTCGTCTTCTTATAGTAAGCATCCAAGGTAAATGCCAGTCGGTTTTTGAAAAAGGCGAAATCCAGTCCCATGTTATATTGCGTCGTAGATTCCCATTTCAGCTGGTCATTTTCAGGGTAATTGGGATTTTGCTTGACACCGCCGGCATTGGTAATGCCATCAAAAGTATAATGACCATTATCCATTAAACCATAGGACGCATAATCAGCAACGCGATCATTCCCGGTCTGTCCATAGCCCAGTCTAAATTTCAGGTCTGAAAAGAGCTGCTGATCCTGCATGAACCCTTCATTATTGATCTTCCAGGCAAAGGCTGCTGATGGAAATGTTCCCCAACGGTGGTTTGGGCTGAACCGGGAGGAACCATCCCGCCGCAAGGTAGCCGTCAGCAAATATTTATCGGCATAGGCATAGTTAACACGGCCGAAAAACGAAATCACCAGGTTCTCTGCCTTTGCCGAATTCACTCCTGTAATACTTGAGGCCAGGCCAAGATTATTGTATTCCAGCAGGTCGGTTGAAAAACCTTTCACATTGATGCCTTTATTGTTGCGCACATATTTCTCATAGGAGTATCCCCCCATCACGCTCAGGTTGTGTTTTTCCTGAAATACCTTGGTATAGGTCGCATAGAAATCGATCAGGTTGTGGGTTTCATTGTAATCTGCCTGACTGGCGACACCATCATCTATTCCACCCTGATAAGAATCCCGTGTCAGGTAGCTTCCTAGCTGATCGTGGGTGATTTCCGTTCCCGCATTCATGCGCAGGGTCAATTCCTTGATCGGGTTGACTTCAACAAAAATATTTCCATTCAGCTTATCGCGCTGCACATCATTGATACGTGACATCAGATTGGCAAGCGGGTTATCGCCCTGCCCTCCGGGAGGTCGCCCAAAGCTTCCATCAGCATTGTATACGGGTACCGTAGGATCGTAGGTCAGGATACTATACAGCACATTTGAATTCAATATATTTCCATCATACACCTGCATATTGGATTTTTCCCGCTGTGCCGATAGCGTCGCCCCGGTCCGGATAAAATCATTGATCTTTTGGTCGACATTGATACGGCCCGAAATCCGGTTGAAATCCGTAGTCTTTAAAATTCCTTTTTGGTCAAAATACCCCACACTGGTCAGCACTTTTGTTTTTTCTCCACCACCGGAAAACTGTAGGTTGTGGTTCTGCAGAATGCTGTTTCGCATCGTCTCTTTGACCCAGTCCGTATTAACATCCGATTCTAGCTGTGATTTGGTGTAAACAGCATATTCCTGATTTTCCTGTCCTTCAATCTCTTTGTAGAGTGCATTCGCTAGATTCATATATTGTTTGCCATCAAGAAAGCTAAACGGGTTGACCGGTTTTTGCGTTCCCACATAACCGCTGTAGGTGATATTGTTCTGATCCGTGCGGCCGCGTTTGGTCGTAATGATGATCACCCCATTTGCCCCTCTGGAGCCATAGATCGCCGTGGCAGATGCATCCTTCAAGATATCCATGGAAGCAATATCATCCGGATTGATGTTGATCCCGTTATTGGTCGGAAAGCCATCAATAACATAAAGCGGATCGTTACTACCACTGATGGAGTTGGTGCCCCGGATACGGATGGAAGTACTTCCACCGGGGGCTTTAGAATTCTGGGTGACCACGACGCCCGAAGCTTTTCCCTGCAGGGCCTGCCCGACATTACTCACGGCACCACCTTTTGTCAGCTCATTGCTGGAAAGCGATGCAATAGCACCGGTGAGATCGCTCTTTTTCTGTTTACCATAACCGATCACCACAACATCTTCCAGCTGATTGACCTGATCTTCCAGAATAATGGAAAGCGTAGTTGCTCCCGTGGCCGACACCTGCACATTGCTTTCCACATAGTGCTGGTACCCGATATAAGAAAAGGTCAGTTCATAGCCTTTCCCATCAGGGACATCGCTGAAACGGAACGTTCCATCAGCAGCACTGGAAGCTGCTGCCGAAAAATTACTGCCCCCATTTTTCAATAGGATACTTACACCCGCGAGCCGTTGCCCGGCGGAATTTTTGATGACACCATTGATCGTGCCTGCTAGACATTGAAAGGAGAGCAAAGTCAGGACAAGGAACACAAAAAATGGTTTCCTGGTTAAGTTGAGTTTTACCATGATGCTATTTTTTAGGTTTGAGTACATATGTGTTATGCTGTTTTTGCAGTACAAAAGGGTTGACCTCGACAATCAGTTGTAAAATAGATTCTGCCAACTGGGTTTTGTCGTGTATATCCATCGTATGCTGTTTCCTAAAACGGCCCCTGATCCGGTAGTGTCTGACCATCAGGGAATCATAGGAAATCGGCATATCGAGTTCGTGGTTAATAAATTGAATAATATCTGACAGGGAAGTCTCCTCCAGCTGCAGCCAATCCTGCGACTGGTGGATCGTCTTTGGATAGGTATAGGCTTTTGTCCGGATGGCAGCAGGGGAAACTGCAGCTGTCAGGCTCTGTTTTGCGGGCAGTTTATTTCCAAAATCCGAAAGAACCATGGTGGACTGTTCCGAAAACCAGATCTGCTGGCCAGGTTTTAGGATTTTTGCGTCCTCACTGTTTGTATCGGTATGTTCTACCCGCACTTTGCCCTCAAACAAGCGAATGACAACATTGTTGGATTCCGAATCAAAATCTACCGTAAATTGGGTCCCTAATGCTGTTGTCATCAACTGATGACTTTCGACAATAAAAGGTTTTGAAGGATCCTTCGCAACAGCAAAGCTGATTTTTCCGTTCAGTACCCGGACATGCCTAATATCGAGCTCCGGTCTGATCCGTACCTGCAACAAAGCGCCCCCTTCAAGCTTCAGGTGCGAGCCATCCTCGGTGATAATTTCTTTGGGCTGTGATAGTGGATTGTAATAAAGCTCCTGGAGGATGCCCGGTAGTGGCTGCTGCGCAAATCGGGATGTCGTCTCCAGCGATAGGTTTGAAAAAACAAACAACAGTCCAAAAAGTACGAATATCAGCAGGAGCTTTACGAGCTTATGCCCGCTGCGTTTGGTATTTTTCTCCTGTGCAATGTACGTCATCCAATCGTTTTCCGAGATCAGGTCATCCAGCAAGGTTGGATCCTCATTGAGCCAGGACAATACAAGCTTGGCCTCCTCTGCCGAACATTGGTTTGCCAGGAATTTATTTAATAATTGCTTACGATTCATAACAGTTGCAGCTCCTATTTTCGAGCAGGTATTTAACTGTAATACGAATAACGGGTACCTTATCCCCTAAAGCAATTTGAAAAATTTTTTGATGAATTTGAGACCGATGCTGACATGGTTCTCAACAGTTTTGGGGGAGATAGCGAGTTTGGTAGCGATTTCTTTGTAGCTCAGTTCTTCGATCTTGTGGAGATAAAATACCTGCTGCCGCATGAATGGCATCTGGGCGATGAGCTCCTTCACATAAGCCAGTTCTCCTTTATAGGCAATCTGCCTTTCCAGGTCTTCATATTGGCTCAGGACAAACGGTTTCTCGGCTTCCACGTATTTTCGGTCCAGTGCCTGACGCCGGAGTTCGTCGATCAATTTGGTCCGGGCAATCTGAAAAAGCTGCGTACTGAACCGGATCTCCGCATTCGCTTTATTTTTCCGTTCCCACACAATCAGAAATGTCTGCTGCACCACATCTTCCGAAAGGCTGGAGCACTGCGTCTTGTGGTACAAAAAATAATACAATTTTCTATACCAATAACGATAAGCTAAAAAAAACTCTTTTTCGTTTGTCGGTGCCCGTTGTAGGATTTCGTTAATCATAATCTACATTTAGATAGTCTTGCTTCCCTGCAATCATTGTTGACAATCATTACATCGAAACTTGGTCCCTGATAGATGCGTAAGTATCGCCCATCAACCACCACTCTTTTTTGGCTAGTTATCCAGCTCTAAAGTGATTATTTTTTATCAAAAAAACAAGATAATATTTTCATCTTCAAGAAACAGAGTCCGTGTAAAACGCACTCTTGGCATGGATTCGAGCTTGATCCGTACCTGCTATAGCCCTTTTATGGGGCATGGAGGGGGTATTAGCAGTGTAAGACAACCAGTTTGTTTACGTACTGAGTCCGTGTTTAACTCGGACTCACCACGGACTCAGCACGGATTTATGCCGCATACATAGCGAAGCTGCTAAGACTCTATTGCGAAGAAACCCTAGTCCTGGTACGATAGGCTGTCGAGCAATTCCAAACTGTCCTATACACAAGTTTAGCGAAAGAAAAAAGGTCTTTAGATTAGGCAGTATTCTTGCTAATCTAAAGACCTTTAATACAAATCCAAACGGATCAAGTAGTTTTTTTACCGCCGTTAGAGCGGTTTTTTTTATTAATAGCCTGGATTTTGTTTCAGATTAGGATTTACCGCGATCTGTTGGCTCGGGATAGGATACAACAATGTTTTTGGATCCGGATCGGCCGCTTTTTCCTGCCATGCCTGTAGGAATTTACCAAAACGGATCAGGTCCTGTCTCCGCCAGCCTTCCCAGTACAGCTCGCGGGCACGTTCGTCCAGGAGATTATCCAAGGTTAAGGAAGCCAGTACCGGCACCCCCCGATTTGTTCGGATGCTGTTGACCAGGCCGAGTGCATCCGTAGCTGCACCAGTTCCCCCACGTAAGACCGCCTCTGCCTGCATCAATACCACATCGGCATACCGAAAGACCACCCAGTCGTTATTGCGCTGACCTGTAACACCGTAGTCAAAAGCATATTTCATGGGACGAATGCCAGCTGTTTCCAATGTGGCTCCAGAGGTACGTATGGTCACTTCAGGTGTAAACACCAACGGTGCCGTGGCCGGGTTACGCGCTTTCAATGGTTTGTTGGTGCTCCAGTTGTATTGTTGCCCCGCAAAGAAGCCTACATTCTGACGTTTGAATCCTTTTTTCCGATTGGAGGTTGTGTCCGCTGCATACTCATAATAGATACCTCTACGCTCATCAGATGCCGAAAACTTATTGTAATAGTCAGATAAGGTACACCAGCCGTTCCATCCCCCCGGATTCATATTGTAGTGGGCAATGGTATTCCAGGTCCGGTCCACACTTCCGCCTCGTTCGCCATTTTTGTTGAACAGGGTATAAATATTCTCGGTTGATTTTTCATCATTATCGGGGGCAAAGTTGTCAAAATATTTGCCTTTTGCCGAGATGCTATATGCACCAGTTGCTGTAATTTCCTTAGCCAGGGAGATAACTTTGTTCATATCCTCAGGTGCGAAGCTAGGGGATTGCCGATTTAAGAAAGCTCCTTTATTTAGGTAGATTTTCATCAATAAGGCCTTTGCCGCATTTTTGTTGGCAACATAAGCCGTCCTAGGTCCATTTGCTGGGAGCCCCTCCATGATTTCATTCAGTTCCTTTACCATGTAATCAATAGCGGCCTGCGGTTGTAGTACCTCCGGTGCAATTCTAAAATCTTCAAAGGACTCCCCTTCCCGGATCGGGACCACACCATACAGATCCAATAGATCAAACATGACCAAGGCACGGATAAAGCGGGCTTCGGCAGCTTGCTGCGTACTGGGTTTATATTTCAGCACATTTGTGGCATTGTAAATTGCTGTTCCCAAGCTGACAAAAGTATTGTTCATATAGCCGTTGTCCGCATTCCAGGTATGCAGGTGAATGGCCCGGTGCATACCGTTGTCATCCCAGTCCCCACCACGGGTAGGGGCCATTGCGGCATCCGTAGAGATTTCCTGCATGACCCAACGTTGCTCCTGTTGATAGGGTGTATTCAACGAATTATAGGCCGTAATCAGTAGGCTTCCGGGATCGACATTCGATGTCCCTTCTTCCAGCTCGCCCTTAAATTCCTCTTTCAGCTTTGTACAAGAAAATGTGCTTGTCACCACTGAGCCAATTAAGGCTATATATACTAATTTTTTTAATTTCATCTGTCTACGATTTTTGATTTCCAATGACATTTAACACAGGTTTAAAGGGAGAAGTTGACACCCAATAAAATATTTCTTGCCGGTGGGTAAGGCAAATATTCAATACCCAAAGAAGGAATACCATTGGTCGCACCATCCGTATTCACCTCAGGATCGAAACCGGTATATTTCGTAATGATAAACAGGTTCTGTCCCGTAAGCGAAACATTTAAATTTTTCAATGTTTTCCCAACATCTCCGACCTTGTAGCTCAGCGTAAGGTTGGCCAGTTTCAGATAATCACCCTTCTCCAGAAAACGTGTCGAAGGCGCTGCGGAGTTGGAAGTAGACTCTTTAACAGAGGTATCAAAGAAAGCAGAACCGATATTCCGCGAGGACAGGTTACTCAGGCCTAAAGTTGTTGCCGCCGTATTATTGAACAGGTAATGTCCAAAAGCACCATTCATGTTTGCCGCCAACGAAATCTTCTTATAATTGACATTCGTGGAGATACCAAGCAATGTTTTGGGGTTAGGGCTGTTCATATAAAATTTGTTGATTGCCGGATCATTTTCCGTACTGATGCTGCCATCCTCACCACGGTACATGCTCATGCCTGTCTGTGGATCAATACCTTGGTAATCGGCCAGGTACCACACATTTAAGGGTTGACCATTCACCATCCGTTGTCCCAGTACCCCCGAAAATCCCTGACCTCTCAAGGCACCGGTCTCATAATAACCAATGAGGCCACTCACACTATTTTTAAGGAATGTCGCATTACCGGTCAGATCCCAGGTCCAGTTATCATTTTTGACCAGCGTTCCTGTCAACGCTACCTCAACCCCTTTATTGACAATTTCACCGTCCAGATTTACCCAGATACGACCTGCAGGTGCCGGTTGAGCAAGCGTTTGCTCAAATAGGGCATCTGTTGTTTTTTTATTGAAGTAATCGATCGAACCATACAGGCGGTTGCCCCAAATACCGAAGTCAATACCAGCATTGATGGTGGTGGAGGTTTCCCATTTCAGATCCGGGTTTCCATAGTTTGCCTGGCTGATGCTCTGGTTTCCAAAAACTAATCTATCCAGGGAAGCACCGGAAGGGAACTCCTGGTTACCGGTTTTTCCCCAGCCCAGACGTACTTTCAGTTGATCGAAAATGCCACTGGACTTCAAGAAGTCTTCTTCAGCAACATTCCATGCGACTGCCAGCGATGGAAACATCGCATATTTGTTGTTGGCCCCAAATTTGGTTGAGCCATCTCTTCTTACTGTAGCCGTAAATAAATACCGGTTCAGGTAATTAAAGCCACCACGTAAGAAAAGTGACTGCAATTGGTTTGTAGGGCTTCTATAAGAAGATATTTCTCTGGTCGCAACAGGAGAATATTGCAAATAATCAAAATAATCCAGTCCAAGGTATCTGAATCCACCACCAAAGGAAATATTGTTATTGTAATTGTAGTCCAGGTATTCATAACCAGCTACCGCATTCACATTCCAATCTTCGTTGATCTGCTTATTATAGGAAAGCATGTGCGTCATCTGTAGATTGGTTTCGTTATTGTTGGAGAGAAAGGCCTGCTCGTTGTTTACAGCCGAGGGGTCAATAAGCCCTGCCCGGTACATCCCCGAACGGTTACCCGTCTGGCGCATGGCACTGTAGATAAAACGGTATTCCAGATCATCCGTGATTTTATAATACGGCGCCAGGTTGACCACCATGGTATTGGTGGTTGCCAGATCCTTGAATGCCTCAATACTGGTCAATGGATTGCGGGTCGTGGTACTCACAAAGGTCAAATTACCCTCATCATCCCATAGGGATCGGGTTGGGTTCCATTGCAGGGCCTGTGAGATCACATTTCCTTCCGAACCCACCATCGCATTGATCGGTGCATATTTATTGTCCATCTGTGTCAGGAACACCGAAAAATCGAGTCCTAATTTCTTACTTTCCAAGAAACGGAAATTCCCGGTGAAATTCGCGGTATATTTCTTTAATTGGGAACCGCGGATAATACCGTTTTGATTTAAATATCCACCGGACAATCTATATTTTCCATGCTCGGTTCCTCCGGCCACATCAGCATAATAATTTTGTGTAATGGCCTTTCTGGTGATCGCCTTAAATGCATCTTCGCTACCACCAAAATCAGCATTGGCGACTTCCGATGGTGTATAATAACTCAAGGCTTCTCTAAATCTTGCCGGATTCAGTACATCGGGATATTCACGCATGGTCGATACCCCTGCCGATGCGCCCACTGAAACTTCCGGAGATCCGACCTTTCCTTTTTTCGTCGTGATGATCACCACCCCATTAGCTCCACGGGAACCATAGATTGCTGTTGCTGAGGCGTCTTTCAGGATATCCATGCTGGCGATATCACCAGGGTTCAGATAAGTCAATGGGTTACCACGATCGGAAGAAAATCCACCTCTTCCTTCCGGTAGAGGTGAGTTACCGGACATCGGTACCCCATCCAGCACAAATAAAGGATTGTTGCTGGCCCGGATGGACGAATTCCCACGGATACGTACGGTAGTAGATCCCCCGGGTTGGCCCGTATTGTTGATCACCATAACCCCCGGTGTCTTTCCTTGGATCAATTGATCGGGGCTCGTCATAATACCTTTATTGAAGTTTTTGGCGCCTATGGTTACCATCGAGCCCGTCAGATCCTTCTTTCGGGCTGTACCGTAACCAATGACGACCACCTCTTCCAGGCCCTGATCGGCACTGGGTTCCAACGCAATTGTCATCTCATTGCCCACAATCGGGACTTCTTTCAGCGCATAGCCGATATAAGAAACTTCCAGTGATTTGGCCTCATTGGAAATCTGCAGTGTAAATGCACCCCCAGCATCCGTAGTGGTCGCTGCGGTACTCCCTTTTACTTTGATCGTTGCCCCTGTCAGTGGACTTTGGGTCTCATCCACAACCTTCCCTTTCAGCACCTTGGTCTGGGCTACCGCAATAAAGGTGGTGAACAGTAATGCTGGCATCATTACACATTGCGCAAGTAGTTTGTTTTTCATACGCTTTTAAATTGGTGGTTTAATTGATTCTGTATTTCAGAGCAATTTCTTGCTCAAACAAAATGTTAAGTGATTCATGGTTTTTCAGTCCAATAACAAACTGGTATCTCCGCACCCCTTCATACAACTATCGGCCATGCTAACTACAGGTTCCTTTAAAGAACCTGAAAACCGTCGTCCCATACCGTTTGTAAGCACTATAGACTGATAAGTAACTCGCTTAAAAAAAATAAGAATACAGCTATCTGCTGTCATAATTTTAGGGCAAGGCATAAGTTTACTTTTTGGTTATTATCGTCCTATAAAAATCGCTAAATCCTTGCTGCGACCCCAATCATAGCGTCTCAATTTTATATCAAAACGTATCAACAGATCTCTTTTTTTTCTTTTTTATTGACTATTTTTAGAGATACATTATCAATTTTGCGCAGAATAACCTTTATACCTATCCTCTATCTCCTACTTGTATGGACTAACCTACAGGCACAATCGTTCTATTTTAAAAATTATCAACCCCACGATGGTCTCTCCAATAGTTCTGTTAAGTGTATTACGCAAGATACCCAAGGCTTTCTTTGGCTAGGGACAAGGAATGGGCTTAATCGTTTTGATGGCAATCAATTTAAGATATTTAGGCACAATGCTTCAGATCCAACAAGCATCGGGAGCTCGTCTATTTTAAGTATCCTTACCGATAGCAAAGGTGTGCTATGGGTAGGAACGACACGGGGTACCTATTGTTACAATCCGGTTAAAGAAAACTTCAGACCATTCAATAGCATACCGATTGGCGAGGTAAACGCCATACATGAATATGCCGGTTTTATCTGGCTGCTTTCCAATGGTAAACTCTATCGTTATAATCCTCTTACAACGGAAATCGTTTCTTTTGATCAAAACAAAAATACCCTGGTAGCCATTACCAGCAGTAAAAAAGGCGGACTGTGGACCACAGATATTAACAGTACAATCGAAAGGTACCAGGTTAACTCCGGCAAATTTGTTCAAATTGCACTCAAAAAATCAGATCGGAAAGCACTGGCCAACACAAAGACCGTCTACGCTATCAACGACTCCCTGCTCATGGTCGGTACCATCAATTCAGCCTACCTGTTTGATTTTAAAAATGGAACATTAAAAAACTTATTTGCAAACCATTACCCTAAGAAAGTCATCCAGGCAAATTGCATTATCCAACAGACAGAGTCGGTATACTGGATCGGAACAGAGACTGGAATATATACCTATGACATTCATACAGGTCAGAGCCAACACATCAAAAAAGATCTGCTCAATCCATTTGCCATATCGGATAATGCCGTTTTGAATTTCTATCGGGACCGTGAAGATAACATCTGGTTCGGAACATTTTTTGGCGGTTTTAACCAATACAGCAACAAATTCGACAACTTCAAAAAGTATCTATATGGATTTGGAAAATCTGCTTTATCCGGGAATATCGTACACGATATAAAAAAAGATAGCTATGGAAATTTCTGGATAGGCACAGAAGATGGTGGCCTAAACAAAATAGATGCTCAAACACAACATATCCAGCATTTTGTTGCCAATGGAAAAAAAGGCAGTATTGCACATAACAATGTCCATGGTTTGGCAACCATCGGCGATGAGCTTTGGGTAGGCTCTACAACCCATGGCTTGGATATACTTGACGTAAAGACCGGAAAATTAAAAAAGCACTATGACCGCATCGGCAAAGGTCCCTTACAAAGCAGCTTCGCCGTTTGCATCTTTAAGGCCAGAGACAACAGCATGTTTGTAGGGACAGACCGCGCATTATATGGCTACAACAAATATAGCGACAGTTTTGACCTTATGCCCATTACAGCATGGATACAAGGAATTTACGAAGATGACGATGGTATACTTTGGGTCAACACCTATGGAAGCGGAGTTTACCAATACAATCGGGATACGGGTGAAATTAAACATTTACGCTCCGAGCAAGGTAAACAAAATACACTCGTCAATAATTACGTCAATGGCTTATTCGAAGACAGCAAAAAAAATCTGTGGTTTTGTACCGAAAGCGGTCTTTCGAAATACCGCCGTGATGGGCATTTCACCAACTATCAGACGGAATCGGGTTTACCTTCTAATCAGGTATTTAAAGTATTGGAAGACGACAATAACAGCATATGGATATCAACAGGAGGTGGGCTGGTCAGACTGGACGGAGATTTCCCCCATATGGTCATCTATACATCGCGAGACGGGCTTCCTGCGGATCAGTTTAATTATAATTCAGCATTTAAAGATAAGGACGGTACATTATATTTTGGTACTATAAAAGGAATGGTCAGTTTTAACCCGACAAAATCCATCAAGAATAACTTTATTCCACCTATATTCATAAGCGGCATTCAGATCAACAACGAGAACATACAGGTTCGTGAAAATGGCATACTCAAACAATCCATCTCCTTATCAAGAGAGATTCAACTGACCTATGACAGTTCCAATATCAGTTTCAATATCGCAGCCTTGAGCTTTGTTTCCCCTAAAAGCAATCCCTATCGCTATATCATGGAGGGTTATGACAAAGGCTGGACTGAGATCACTGGCAGTCAAAAAATTTATTATAATAAGCTTCCCCCCGGCACTTATACCTTTAAATTTAAAGGGGCAAATAATAATGGCATCTGGAACCCGGCGGAAAAACAACTACGTATTGTCGTTTCACCACCCTGGTGGTTATCCGCCTGGGCGTACACTATTTATTTACTGATATTTAGCACAATTATCTTATTGATATTGCGGTATTATTTTTTGCTGATCAAAGCGAATAACGCACAAAAAATGGATAGCTATGAACGTAAAAAAGAACAAGAAGTCTATAATCTTAAACTTGAGTTTTTCACCAATCTCGCCCACGAAATCCGGACACCATTGACCTTAATCAAGATGCCACTAGAGAAACTCATCCGTACACATCAATCTGAGGCGAATGACACGGTAAATGACCTTGTCTTAATCGAAAAAAACACGACAAGGCTGATTAGGCTGACTAATCAACTTTTGGACTTTAGAAAAGCAGAAACAAATAATATGAGCCTTATCTTTACAAAAACGGACATTAACAACTTGTTACTTGATGTATTCAATGACCTGAACACACTCGCAAAGGAAAAAATGTTGCAATATGATCTTTCCTTGCCCCGGATTACACTCACTGCCCAAGTCGATGAAGAGGCTTTGCGGAAAATATTCACCAACTTGATTCATAATGCCATAAAATATGCCGCTCATCAGGTACATGTCAAATTGCTTCCTTTCAACAGTGACGATATTATGTTCAATATCGAATTTCGAAATGATGGCGATCTTATTCCTTTTGAAAAACGGGAAAAAATATTTGAGCCCTTTTACCGATTAAACGAATCGAATAAAGATACCGGAACAGGTATTGGATTACCCCTATCCCGTTCGCTAGTGGAGCTTCACCAGGGTTCATTATCGCTGGCTTATACGGAAGAAAACCGAAACATCTTTCTGCTCTCGATCCCCATTGTGCAGGAGCAGACCTTGGACATCAAACCAATCCTCGAAGAGACTGTGGTTCCTAAGGAAGACAAACGAAACGCAACAACAGATCAAAACGCCGAAAAACCGGTCATCCTCATTGTCGAGGACAACAAAGAAATACTGGCCTACCTCAATAAGGAACTGAAAATTGATTATACAATTCTGCGTGCTAGCAATGGAGCTGAAGCACTTGAAATATTGGATCAGGACAATGTACAGCTCGTCTTGACAGATATTATGATGCCTATTATGGACGGCATCGCTCTTTGCAAACGTATCAAGAGTGACATCCTGTACAGCCATATCCCCGTGATATTCCTGACCGCAAAAAATGCACTTGATGCCAAAATTCATGGCCTGAAGATCGGTGCGGATGCCTATATCGAAAAACCTTTCTCCATGGAATTTTTAATGGTGCAGATACGTAATATCCTCAATAACCGGATGATCATCAAAAACTACTTTACCAATGCTTCCGGGTCAAACCTCCTGGATATCAATGTCTCGGCACCGGATAAGGATTTTATCAGCCAGCTCAACACGGTTATTTATGAGAATATTTCAGATATCGACCTGAATGTCGATGAGCTGGCCCGGTTAATGAATATGAGCCGGCCAACCTTGTACCGTAAAATTAAAGGCTTATCTGACCTGACACCCAACGAGCTGATCAATATCTCCCGCTTAAAAAAAGCGGCCGAATTGTTGGTTCAGAGAGAATATAACATTACTCAGATTTCCACCATGGTCGGCTATACCGTACAATCAAATTTCTCCAGGGATTTCCATAAACATTATGGCATGCCACCCAGTGTTTATATGACCGAAAACAGCTAATTGTCGCGCGGGGAAGCAACGGTTAAGGAAAAATATCAGAAGTGATCGTTATCGAGACAGTACAAAGAACCCGGTAAATGAAGAGGTTAAATCAGCCGATCAAATCCTAGAATGGTCTGATCATGTTATGTGGCAGGTAACGATAATACTAGGAAATCAAAATAAGATTGCATGTGGCATCATGATGCCACATGCAATTCTTCAAATCTATTGCTTGCTTTTGGGCACAAAAAATGCGGCCAAAAACATGAATACGCCTGCCAGCAATAAGCCATAGATCGATTGGCTCTGAAAGATGAATTTAATGATCATTCCACCAAAAAATCCACAGACAATCTGCGGCAGTGTAATAAAAAAATTAAAGAGGCCCATATATACCCCCATTTTTGTTGGCGGTAAATGATCACTCAAGATGGCGTAGGGCATGGCCAATATGCTGCCCCAGGCGATCCCAATACCGAGCATGGGTAAGATAAGTAATGTGGCATCTTTGATCAGAAACAGCGAAATCAGCGAAAGTCCCCCCACAATAAGTCCAAAAGCATGGGTTTTACCACGCCCATATCGTTTAGCGATCCTGGGGATAAATAATGCATAAATGGCCGAAACCCCATTATAAATCCCAAACAGCACACCGACCCAATTGGCGGCCTCCATATAAAGATCCTGGCGGTTTCCAGCTTTTAGATAAAACACCGATTCCGCAATAGCCGGTGTCGTATATACCCACATCATGAATAGGGCAAACCAGGAGAAAAACTGTACCCAGCCCAATTTCTTCATCACCAGCGGCATGACCTTGATATCCTTTACAATTGTACCAATCCCAAAAGTAGCAGTATTTTCTACGGTCTCCACGGTTTCTTCGGCAAATGATTTCAGTTCCGACGGACTATATTCCTTTGTTTTGAACACCGACCATAATACGGACAGCAGTAATACCAGTCCACCGACATAAAATGAATAAATTACATTCGTAGGTACATGCCCTGGCTCTGCAGTACCAGAAATCCCCAAATAGTTAGTTAGTATATAGGGCAACAACGACCCTACAACAGCCCCTATACCAATGAGAAAGGTCTGCACCGAAAAACCCAGACTACGTTGCGCACTGGGCAGATTATCTCCTATCAGTGCCCTAAAAGGTTCCATCGTTATATTGATGGATGCATCCATAAACATCAGCAGGCCTGCTCCGATCCAAAGTGGTGGGATCAACGCTGTCAACAGGGCTGCGTTGGGCATAAGCAGCAATGTCATTGTAGTAAGGAGGGCTCCCACTAAAATATAGGGCCGGCGACGTCCCAGCCGCGTCCAGGTCCGGTCACTATAGTGACCGATTATTGGCTGAACGATCATACCTGTTATTGGTGCTGCCAGCCAAAATAAAGATAGATGCTCCACATCCGCACCAAAAGTTTGAAGAATACGTGAAGCATTACCATTCTGTAAAGCAAAGCCCATTTGTATTCCTAAAAATCCAAAACTCATGTTAACGACCTGGCTTATACTTAATTGAGGTTTATTCCCCATAATTAGCTATCAAAATTTAAGACAAAATACAATTTAATTACCATTTCAGCGATTGCAAGTGCGGAAGTCCTCCACACTTGCAAATGCGGAACTATCCTACCTGAGACACCTCTTTTCGGCTCTGCGCAGCCAACGTAAATGCGTCAGTCGTCGTCTGTATATCAACAGCCGTATCGCTTATATTGTCGACTGTATATCCATCGCCATGTACTTCGATCAATAGAATAGCACCGCGAAAGAGCACGCGGAACTTATACCCCTGCCATTCTGCTGGTAACATAGGATTTAAATATAGTTTTCCTTCTTTTACACGCATTCCGGCAAATCCTTCGACAATGGTCATCCAGGTACCTGCCATCGAGGTAATATGCAAGCCATCTTCAGTGTCGTTATTGTAATCATCCAGATCCAGGCGCGATGTCCGTAAATAGAACTCATAAGCCTTGTCAGTTTTACCAAGCTTAGCCGCTAATATGGCGTGTACGCACGGAGAAAGCGAACTTTCATGTACCGTAAGCGGTTCATAAAATTCGAAATGGCGCCGCAGGGTATCATCATCAAAGCATTCCTCAAGAAAATAAAAGCCCTGGAGCACATCCGCCTGTTTAATATAACAGGAACGTAAGATGCGATCCCAGCTCCATTTCTGATTGATAGGACGCTGTGAAGGATCCAGATCCTCAACTGCAATCAATTCTTTATCCAAGAAACCGTCCTGTTGCAAAAAGATCTGCCGCTTTTCATCATATGGGTAGTAAAGGTTATCGATGATATGTTGCCAGCTATTGCGTTCCTCACCGCTTACCCCTAGCCGGTCAAACAGTGCGTTAAACGATCCCGGTTGAGCATGCTCAGCATCTTTCAAGCAGTTCAGGGTATATTCCAAACACCAGGATGCAATCCGGTTGGTGTACCAGTTGTTATTTACGTTGTTCTCATATTCGTTAGGTCCGGTTACACCCAACATGACATATTGCTGTTTATCCGTGCTCCAATTAACGCGTTGGGTCCAGAACCTGCTGATGGCAACCAAAACATCCAATCCATGGGACCAGGTATAATCCGTGTCCCCGGTATAACGGGCGTAGTTGTAAATGGCAAAAGCAATGGCACCATTGCGGTGTATTTCCTCAAAAGTTATTTCCCATTCGTTGTGGCATTCTTCACCATTGATCGTCACCATCGGGAAGAGAGCCGCGCCATTGCTGAAGCCCAATTTTTCCGCATTTTCAATTGCTTTGCCCAATTGTTGATGGCGATACAACAAGAGATTTCGTGCAATCTCCGGCGATTGTGTAGCCAGGTAAAAAGGGATGCAATACGCCTCGGTATCCCAGTAGGTTACCCCTCCGTATTTCTCGCCCGTGAAACCTTTTGGCCCGATATTCAGTCGGGCATCCTCACCGGTATAGGTTTGGTTAAGCTGAAAGATATTGTAGCGGATGGCCTGCTGAGCAGCCACATCACCAAAGATCTCGATATCACTTTCAGCCCAGATTGCCTGCCAGGCTTTTGCCTGTTTTTCCTTCAATTGGTCAAACTGCAATGGGGCCAACTCCGCCAGGCGCGCTGTCGCAACTGCCTGCAAGTCTGCGGCCGCATGGTTTTCGGATGTTACGATCGCTACTCTTTTTTCAATGCAGAGTGTTTGCGATCTGGCTACTGTCGTGCGATACCGTTGGCCTACACAACCATTTTCCGAAATGCTATCCGCTGCGCTAATCATGCCATCCGCTCCTGTAACCCGCGTTTGGAGCTCCGCGCAGACTTCAAAGCCCGTTTTCTTTGTCCGTGAGCAGACAAACAGGTTGTCTCCCCGTTCCCCCTGCGCCAAGGGCTCCCAAAACTTCTCATCGTAGTTGCTGTCCCTATTGACGACCTCTGCGTCCAAAAACGAAATTAGCTCGATCGTAACGTCGGCTGTCAGTGCCTGGATAGTATATTGTAAGGATGCCGTTTCAGAAGCAAAAAGATGATACATACGACTGGCCTCCACCTTCACTTCTGTTCCGTTGGGCATCACTGCAACAAAACTACGCTGCAAAACGCCCCGTTGCATATCCAAGCGGCGTTCAAATGATTTTACCTTAACCTTTGCCAGATCCAGTGGTTGACCATTGATCATGATTGTCAGTCCGATCCAGTTGAAAGAGTTGATTACCTTGGCAAAATATTCGGGGTAACCGTTTTTCCACCAGCCCACACGGGTTTTATCTGGATAGTAAATACCTGCCAGATAAGAGCCCTGTAATGTTCTTCCACTAAACTGTTCTTCAAAATTGGCCCGTTGTCCCATGCGTCCATTACCAATGGAAAAAATACTTTCCGAAAATTCGTTATGATCAGGTCTAAACTCATCTTCTATAATTTGCCAAGGGTCATGCTTGATATATGTTTTCATTTGTTAATTGCTACTATAATTTAAAATTTATCGACTAATACACCTAAATTGGCCACGATGTCATCCGCTCCTTTTAAGTTATCGGCCTCTCCAACACCAATAACCTGCATATTGGCAGCCTTAGCAGCATCAATGCCGGCTTGGGCATCTTCAAGTACCAGACAAAACGAAGGTGCCACCCCCAAAGCCGCTGCTCCTTTAAGGAATACTTCAGGATCCGGCTTAGAAGCCTGTACCACATTTCCATCGATCAATGCATCAAAATAATCCACGATCCCAGTTTTCTGAAGGATGTTCAATGCATTTTTGCTGGCCGATCCCAATGCGATCAAAATATGCTTTTCGCGAAGCTTATTGAGCAGGTCGAGGCTGCCCGGAAGCAGCTGCCCAGGGTTGAGCTGTTCGATCAGATCAAGATACCATTGGTTTTTCTGCTGCAACAACGCTGCTTTCTCCTGCTCGGATTTCTCCAGTCCTGCCCACTTCAGAATAAGTTCAAGTGATTCAACACGGCTCACGCCTTTCAGTTGCTCATTATCCGCCACAGAGAAGGAATAGCCCAGACTCGTAGCCAGTCTATGCCAGGCTTGAAAGTGGTAGATTGCCGTATCCACCAACACACCGTCCAAATCAAATATTACGGCTTTTACAGTAGTATAATTAATCATTGAAAAAATGAAATTTAAAATATCGCGTTGTATTAAAATTTTAGGTCAAGTACTTTCGTCTCGTAAGCCGCCAGTTTGATTTTATGATCAGTTGGTTTCAGTGCCTGCTGACTGATAACGTCTACATAACCTGTTGCTTTTGCGTTCCGTTCAGCAAAGCGGTCGAGCTTCACTTCCTTTTCCTGATCGTTGCAGTTCATCATCACCATTACAGTTTGCTGCTCATTGTAGCGGAAATAAACATATACGCCATCCTCCGGCACATACTGCATCGTTTTTCCCGATTGAAGGACAGGATGCTGCTTACGGTAGTTGGCCAGGGTACGTACAAAAGACCACATCTCCTGCTCGGCTTCTGTCCGGCCGGCTACGGTAAATTTGTCCTTCTTGTCGCCGGCAAAACCACCCTGAAAATCTTCGCGCAACAGACCATCCGGATTGGAAAAGTTCTTCATCAGGATTTCGGCTCCATAGTACAATTGGGGGATCCCCCTTGTCGTCAGCAGCCAGGCCATTGCCGATTTATATTTTTGTACATTTTCGCCTATGACCGAGAAAAAGCGATCCTTATCGTGATTGTCCAAAAAGATAACATTCTGTTCCGGTTGTGGATATTGGTAGTCTGAGGCCAACGTGCTGTAAAGTTTATTTGCTCCCACTGTCCATTCGCTCTTTTGATTGAGCGCATCCCCAATCGCATAATTCAGCTGAAAATCCGTTACCCCCATCAGCTTCGAATCGACCTCCTGCCCCACACGCTTCCCGCCTAGGAAATAAGCTTGGTTGGCAACACCCTGCACCCAGGTTTCACCAAAAAAAGTAAAGTTTGGATACTCATTTTGAATGCGGTCGGTCCATTTTCCCATAAAATCCAGATCATTGTAAGGGTAGGTATCAATACGAAATCCGTCGATGGCTGCCGTTTCTATCCACCAGATATGACTTTGTGTCAAATAGTTTTGCACATACGGGTTCTGTTGGTTCATATCAGGCATCGTCGGCACAAACCAGCCTTTGACCATTTTCTTTTTATCCGCTGCGGAGGCATAAGGATCGAACACAGTCTGATCCTTATAAGAGGTTTGGGTATATTCCGGCCATTCGTTGAGCCAGTCTGCCATCGGCTTATCCTTCACCGTCCAGTGATAACTGCCGATATGATTGGGCACCACGTCAAAAATCAGTTTCATCTGGCGTTTATGCAGTTGCTCACCCAATTGGACATAGGTATCATTGCTTCCAAAACGCGGGTCAATATGATAGGTTTCGGTATTTGCATAACCATGATAGGAAGCCAAGGGCATATCGTTGGTCAATACGGGTGTCATCCAGACCGAGGTCACCCCCAGATCCTGGAGATAATCCAGTTTACCGATCACTCCTTCCAAGTCGCCACCGTGGCGTAAATACATGGAATCCCGGTTCAAGCTCATATCCAGCATACCCTTCACCTGATCATTTGCCTTATTGCCATTCGCAAAACGGTCGGGCATAATCAGGTATATCAAGTCTTTGCTGGTCACTCCTTGTGCTTTGACAGCCTGGTTTCGCTGTTTTAGTTCGTAGCGATAGGTCAGTTTCTTCTTTCCCTGACTAAAGGTAAAGGTAGACCAGCCCGGTTGAGCAGACGCTGTTATCTTAACATCCAAAAACAGGTAATTAGGGTTTTCTGTCCGGTTTACCCGAAGGAGTTCAATGCCTTTGTCGTCAACCTGTACCTCACTTTTCCCGATCTGCGGGCCATAGACGACAAGCTGCAAGGCTGGGTTTTCCATGCCTACCCACCAGTTCAAAGGTTCTACCCGCTGAATGGATTGCCCCTTTAAGGGGCTCCATCCAAGCGCTGTTAGTGCCACAATTCCTGTGGTAAGTCGTATCGTTGTTTTTAATATGGTCGGCATTATTTCTTGGTTAAAGTGTATGTATTCGCATTGAGGTCAAAGACAATGTCGTAAATACCGGCTTTGGCAACGGCAATATTGTCACCACCGGCCACCAACGTTCCATTGGCACCGCCGAAGTTTGTTCCCCAGTCGTGATTCTTACGGAACTTGATTTCTCCCGCCACCAGAGTAACGGTTAACTTCCACAGCTGGTTGGCATTGTCGTATTTCATGTCGGTATCTGCATCCCATCCTTTTGGTGTAGCACTTCCGATGACACCCCAGCTATGATCTTTGAATGTAATGGTATTGGCTGTAGTATTGACTTCAATTTCGAGGTTTCCTGCGCGTGGTGCTTTGATGTTATCGCCGCTGTTGTAGGCAATTTTACCGGGTGCTGTCTGTCCATAGGAATTTGCCCAATTGCGTTCCGTGGTCAGCTTAAACTCCGAATTTGCTTCCGGATAAGCAATGATTCCAGTGTAAATCCCATTACTTGTCGGTGATACGAGCGATTCTGCGGTGACCGGATCCCAGCCCTGGTAGGCTCCCGGTACATACAAATAGCTGGTCGATGCGTAAGGACTAGCTTTTAAACCACTGAGCGCGGAGAAAACAGCAGCGATCTTACTGCTGATACTGGACTTTAAGCGTACATCAAAATCCGATGCTTCGCCGGTAGGCACACCTAAGGATAACAGGTAGCTATTCAGTTCATACCCTGTGAATCCCATGGCACTGCGTCCATTAGGCAGCACAACCTCTTTTACTGTTTTAAAATTATCCCCCTTGCGCCCAAACTGGATCACATTTGTTACCGCAGCCTGATATCCAAAGTCCGGTTGCACCAGACTCAGGCGCAATACCGTATCATTGGCTGTGGCTTTTGACAAGATCAAACTGCTTTTATCCAAGCTCAGTGTGGCGGCTTTCACCGCATCTGCCGGATGTAGCCGGGCCTGTGTTTCGTCTTTTTTACAACTTTGGAAAGCCGCCAACAATAGCAGCGCGATTCCGATATAGTGTATTATTTTCATGTATACATCTTTTTCTGCTTCCATCTGAAGATGGAATATGGGTTTATCATTCAATATGCGATTAATTATAGCCTGGATTCTGCACCAGGTTCGGATTCGCGATCAGATCCGCGGCCGGAATCGGGAACAAGGCGCGGTAACTCGGTACAGCTTGCCCTGCCAACACCCCACCCTTAAATGGCCAGAGATAATTATCGCCCGTGAATTTGCCATAACGGATTAAATCTGAGCGCCGAAATCCCTCCCAATACAGCTCTTTTACGCGCTCATTCAGCACATCGTCCAGCGAGAGGTTAGTCAGGTTTCCACTGGTATTGCCATAAGCTCGTGTACGCAATTTATTGACATAATCCAATGCTTTGGCGACTGTTCCGCCCGAGCCACCACGTAGTGTCGCCTCGGCATAGATCAGGTGCATTTCTGCCAGACGGATCAACGGAAAATCAACGGAAGCAACAAAACCCTCGGCGGCGGTAGGTGCAGTCTTGCCATCTTTATTCATGTTACGAAATTTGGTTACTGCCAACCCTTGCTTATACACCGCAATATCTTCGATCTTCACACTCGAATTCAAGTGAAAAAGAGCGCGTTTGTCTGTGGCTCCTGAGTAGTCACCAAAGATCGTCGCGATGTTGTCACGTACCCTATTTCCAGCCCAGCCACCACCAGGAACACCAAAAGAAGTTGGATTCATGGAGGCATCAATAGCCGCATTGATCAGGTAAGTCGTTCCGCCTTTACTTTGGGTCTTTGTACCATCATAAGGTAAATAGAAGATAAATTCTGGATTGTTCACATCGTTATCGGCATTGAAAAGCTGACTGTAATTTGTTCCCAAATTATAGCCTGAGTTTAATACCTTTTCCGAATAGCTGATCGCCTCGGTATATTTTTTATTGCCGGCACCCAGATAGACTTCAGCATTGAGATAAAGTCTGGCCAATAGCCCCCAGGCTGCCACCTCATCTATCCGGCCATAGACATTCTGCCGCGAACCTTTCAGCTGGCCAGCTACGTCCAGTAGTTCTTTTTCCACATACGCAAAAAGTTCGGGTCTTTTGATCTGTGGCGGCGGTACCTTCCCCACAGCAGTTTCTTCGGTCACGAAGGGTGGATTGCCAAAAAGGTCCAACAGCACCCAATAATTATAGGCACGCAGGAACCGCGCTTCGGCTCTATAATAAGCGATTTCCGCTTTATCAGTGTCGGATAGGCCACGCTCGCTTAATTTTGCGTCCGTACTCTCGCGCAGAAATTCATTGACTAAGGTAGCGCTGTAGATACAGCGTGTGTAGAGACCACGCAACATAGGGTTGCTATCGTCAAAATTCAGATAATCCAGCCCACTGATCCCGGGATCATTCAGCCAGGCACAGGCAGCCTCGTCCGTTGTCAGTTCCTGCGCATTCCAAAAAAGGCGTAAAAAATCAGAAGTACCCGGATCCAGCCCGCCCAGATCAGAATTATTGGGTCCGGATGTACTTGGCATGGTTAGGCTGCCGTACAGTCGGGCAAAGGCCATGGTATACCCTTTAAAATCTTTGTAAGCCACATCAGCGGTCACGTCATTGGTCGGCTTCAGGTCCAGATCCTTATGGCAGCCGGATAAAGTGAGTGCCAATAGACAAGCCGATATATAGTTCGTTAGTTTTTTCATTTTTATTCGCGTTAAATACAATGTTTACACATTCACTTTTCTAAAAATTGACATTGATCCCCAATACATAGGTGCGTGGCCGTGGATAGAAGCGGTCGTCGATACCGTTGGAGATTTCCGGATCCACACCTTTATACTTCGATAGGGTAAATACATTCTGTACAGTTGCCGAAATCGACAGATTGGCCTTACTATTCCGTAAAAATTGGCCGAACTGGTAAGACACATTGATATTATCCATTTTTAGGAAAGACGCATTTTTGATGTAATAATCGCTTTGTAATTGCTTTTCCTTAAAGTTACTGTTCAGAAAATCCACCGGTGCATTATTGATGACCAAGGAAGCCTGGTCAATCACATTATAGCTGCTGCCAAAGTTAGAGGAGACATTGTCATAGACGTAATTATCCAAATTAGCCCGGAAAGTCGTTGCCGCTGACCATTTTTTATAGGAATATGCAGCCGTGAAGCCCAGTAAGTATTTTGGCAATGGTGATTTATACATATAACGGTCGCTGTCACTGATGACCCCGTCACCATTCCGGTCCACATACAGACCTTCTACTGGTTTTCCCTGTTCATCATAAACCTGTTGAAAGGCTCTAAAGCTATAGGGGGTATAACCGACCATATGTGCCTGAATATTATTTCCGGTTCCACCCCGGATTCCGCCGGTTTCGATCATAAAGTTCGGATCATCCGATAAGGTCAGGTTGGTCACTTTGCTACGGTTGTAGGTAAAGTTAATTCCAAAATCCAACGTGGAGTGTTCGGTTTTGACCGGTACCACATGCAGGTTAACTTCCAGCCCCTGATTTTCCATATTGCCGACATTGGTCAGCAAGAAGTTGCTAAAGTTAGATCCAACGGCAATCGGAATGGTACTCAAAAGATCTTTGGTCTTTTTGGAATAATAATCCACGCTACCATAGACCGTATTGTTATGAAAACCAAAGTCAATGCCCGCATTGTAGGTTGAAGTACTTTCCCAGCGGATATCTCCATCGTAAACGACCGGTGAATACAAGTAGTAATACTCATTTCCAAAACGGTACATTGACTGGTCACCACCTATGGTATAATTTGGCATATAGGAATAATTGGCAATACCATCCTGTTGTCCTGTTTTGCCGTAGCTCAGGCGCAGTTTTAAATCAGAAATTGCTTCCTTGTCCTTTAGAAAACCTTCATTTTTTGCACGCCAGGTAAATCCTACCGATGGAAAATAGCCCCAGCGGTTGTCCGGACTAAAGCGCGAGGAACCGTCGGTACGCAACGTCCCGGAAAGTACATAGCGGTTATCGTAGGTATAGATCAGACGGCCATAATAGGAAATCAGTAGATTTTCTGGACGGTCAAAAGGCAAGTTTACCGAAGTTAAGACCTCCCCGGCTTCATTGGTACGGGCAAAATTATAGGACTTGGTGCTATTCTTATAATAGCCATAGCCTACTGTCGCATCAATATTACTTTTTATTGCCGGCAATTCTTTATCATATTTCAGATAAAATTCCAGCGTTTTGTTGTTGATATCGGTCTTATATTCCGTACGTTCACCTCCCTCATTAAAATTACGTGCTGCAATTGCCGGTGTAAATGTATTCCCCTTGGATCGCGCGAGATCGTAGCCTACATTTAAATTAGCATGTAGTTCCGGCAGGAAGTGAAAACTATAATCCAACTTTGCGTTACCGATGCTACGGAACACATCCCCTTTATCTTTACGAAGTTCGAGTAAAGCCAGCGGGTTGCGGGGTGCATTAGGGTTGGGTTTTCCGCCTTGTATCCACTCATAATATCCACCAAAGCTATTTTTATCGTCCACATAGACGGGCTGTGTCGGATCGAACTGTATAGCCGAACCGATGGCATCCTGTGTTGCAAATTTGGACTTCGACCAGGTCCCGCGTACATTCACATCCAACGAAAGGTGATTGTCGAGAAATTTCGGTGTCAAGGCCAGGGCCGCTGTTGTACGTTTGAGGTTATCATTTTTCAGTACCCCATCCTGATTCATGTATCCAGCCGATAGGCGGTAGGGCATGTTCCCCGCTTTTGAGGCGATATTGATGTTGTTATCCGTGGTAAACGCATTGCCATAGATCACATCCTGCCAATCGGTATTGGCCGTCCCCAGCAGCTTTTTCATGTCATCAGCTCCATTTGTGTTGACATAGTCCCGGATCTGATCTGCCGTAAGCAGATCTACCTTTTTACCTACAGTAGCCAAGGAGTTTTGTGTAGAAAAATTGATTTGCGTACCCGACCGACTCCCTTTTTTTGTGGTGATCAGGATAACACCATTAGACGCACGCGAACCGTAAATGGCTGTCGCATTGGCATCTTTCAGGATGGTGAAAGTCTCGATGTCATTGGGGTTGATCAAGCTTAACGGATTGGCCACACCCGATACCGATCCGCCGGCCAACGGAATACCGTCCACCACAATCAACGGGTCATTGCTGGCATTCAGGGAGGCTCCAGTACGGATGCGGATCGTGCTTCCCGCTCCCGGCTGTCCACCACTTGTGGTGATCTGTACCCCCGGCACTTTCCCCGTAATCAATTGTTCGGGTGAGGAAATCTGCCCTTTTTGAAAGTCTTTGGAAGTAACTGTGCTGATCGAACCGGTAAGTTCACTCTTTTTCTGCGTACCATAACCAATCACAACCACTTCTTCCAATTGGCTTGCATCCGATCTAAGGTATAAATTTAAAGGCTTACTGCCCTCTTGCACCTGAATCAGGGTATCGAGTGTAGCATAACCTACCATACTGACTTTCAGGCGCAATTTGCCTGCTTTCAGTCTATCCAAGCTAAAATCCCCGTTTGCATTGGTAGACAGCGACCGTTGAATATCCTCGAAACGCAGCGTTGCACCGCTCAAGGAAGTTCCTTTCTGATCCATTACTTTTCCCTGAAGCGTGGCCTGCTGTGCGAATGCCGAAGCACTCACCCCGAGTAACATGTTCAAGGCCCAAAATGGACGTAATAGCTGTTTGTTCATAAAATAACTGTTTATTTATTTAGTTTTGTTTTGCTGACCAGTAGATACTCTCCGGGCTGAAGACTGACTTTCGTTTGATTGGTCCAATCCAGGGTGTTTCCTGTAAAATTATTTTGCCAAACCAAACGTAGAGCCTGTGGCAGTGCAAAGTCAGCGCTTGTAACGCCAAAATTGCCAAGCACCCCTACCTGCTGCCCATCTTTCTCCAACAGAAAATATTTCATAGCCTCTTTCATTCCCGATTCTACGAGTTTTCCATCCCGGAAAATGCTGTTCTTTATTTTGAAACGTGTCAGTGCGGCATAGACCTCAAAAAGCTGTTTACGCTTATCCTGTTTCAGATAATCCCAAAGGATTGGTTTCTCCCCGGTACGCCCGTTTTCGTCGATAGAGATATCATAACCATATTCGCCAAACTGCCAGATCATCTTGGGACCTGGAGTGGTCAACAGGAACAGGGCCACCTGCTCCATTCGTGCTAAAGCCGTATTTAAATTTTTTATGCTATAGTTTCCTGATGCATTTCCATAATTGAGGCATTTGAACAACAGGCGTTGTTCGTCGTGACTTTCCATATAGGAGACAAATGCCGGCTGTGACATGCCATGACTGCTGGCAAACAGGCGACCGAGGTCAGATCCGTTGTTGCTGTTCCAACCCATCGCAGCCTCGTTAAAGACCGCATTCATATTATTCCAGAGCAGCATGCCAGACTGCGCCAATTCCATTTCCTCCCGGTCACCACCGAGATGTTCCAAAATTACATAACAAGTCGGATCCAGGTTGTGGATATGCTGTTGGTACTGCTTTAAAATCGCAACACGCGATGCATCATAGGCATTCCAGGCCGATAGGTCGGTCTCCGATGTGCCCGAATTTTTCTGTGTAAAACCTTTCGAGAGATCAAAACGAAAACCATCGATCTTATATTCTTTCAACCAAAAGGTCAACATATCTTTTACAAAGGCTTGTGTGTAGGCACTCTCATGATTAAAATCAAATCCCACGTTAAAAGGATGTCTGGCAATGCTATTGAACCAGGGATTATCACTGGAAACATTCGTATTTTCGGCATACAGCTGTACCATTGGCGACTGGCCAAAGGCATGGTTAAATACCACGTCCAGGATAACGGCAATGCCATTTTCATGACAGGCATCAATGTAAGCCTTAAAGTCATTCTTTGATCCATAGTACTTATCCAGCGCCCGATGAAAAGAGGGATTATAGCCCCAGGTCGAATTGCCCTCAGACTCCTGTACAGGCATCAGTTCAACCGCATTGATCCCTAAGCGTTTTAGGTAGGACAACGAATCCCGGAGCGTTGCATACTGATGTTGCTTAACAAAATCACGTACCAGGAGTTCATAAATCAGCAGATCCCCAGCGGCAGGTTTAACAAAAGAGCTGACCTTCCAGGGATAAGATTTTGAAACAAGGTCAAGTACCGCAACGATTCCACGTCCTCCCTGTGGATACGCGGGCAGATTGGCGATGTTAGTTCCCAATGCAGCATCGTTTTGCGGATCGAGAACCAATTCGGCATAGGGATCGGCTATATATTGCTGACCATCGATCAGAAATTGATAGGTATATGGTTTTGCAAAGTCCAGATCCGACAGGGTTATCCACCATGTTTTTCCATCCGGTGTCTGGCTCATTGCATATGCCGAGGTTGCCTTATAGCTGTTAAAATCACCTAATAGGTATACATTCTTTTTTAAGGGTGCGGTAAGCGCAAAACTCACCTGCTTTTTTGTTCGGTCCACAGTAACACCATTTGGATTGATTCCCCCTGGCAATGCGGCGATTGCAGGTTTGGCCTGTGCCAGTAATTGCATTTTGCTGCTCACAACCTGACCATTGCTTTGGAGCCGGGCTTCAATTTCATGCATGCCATCGATTTGCAGGCTTAGCTTTTTTTCCAGCAAAGACACGTTGTTTTCCTTGGCAATTTGCACACCGTTGTCCCATAAGGTCATTGTCCCCGACTGACTGCCTTGTACCTTGATTGTTAACAGATCGCCAACACGATAATTATCTTCTGCCAATAGTGGACTCGTGGGTTGCGCTACTGGAGAAAGAAAGCAGATAGCGCCATTCTCCCCGGCCAATGGCAGCAATAAATCCGAACCATCGCGGTTGCGTTGCACCAACGATCCATCCGCATTACGTACCAGGAGCGCGATCTGACCAAAACCAGTGCCGTTGTTGAGCTTGAAAAGTGTTGCCGGATTCAATGTGAATCGGTATTTACCAGAGGATACAAATTGTAGTTTATAGGCATTATCGTTCTTATTCCAATCGGTCAGCACATGTTGCCAGTCTCCCCCCGCAGCAGCGATCAATCCGATATGCAAGTATAGATCGGCCGAACTTCCTTTGAAAGCTCCGTTACCTTTCGAAAAATCAAATTGCAGTGTAATTTCCTTATCCCAAAAGATAAAAGGCGAAGAAGCATATACCAAACCAGCGGCATCAGGCTCGGCAATAGGGAGTTGTTCGGGATCAACAATATCCTTTTTGTTGGCACACGAAGACAACAGGATAAATATCCAAAGATAGCCTACGTAATGAATGATCTGCTTCCCCATCGATAATTAGTTTTGCTTGGTCTGTTTTTGGGAACGTTCCCGAAACTAAGGAAAAAAGAAATCGCCTGTTGCGATTTGCCGTTATTCCCCTCCCAATGTTTTTACAAAATTGATTATTTAAACTCATCGGGAATGTTCCCGATATGAATCAAAGCTAAGTATTGGGTATATTAAAAACAAATATTTTTTTACTTATTTCTGGCTGGATTCTTGAAAAATAAGCTGGGAATCAAGATAAACCGAATTAGCAAACTTTTCATTATTGGGGTCATCCATCTTCTCCAGGAGTAGTTTTGTCACTAATTCGCCCATTTCAAATGCCGGCTGCTTGACTACACTGAGTGCCGGATCGATCAGATCCGCAATATCCAAGCAAGAAAAACAGATAATCTTGAGCTGTTGTGGGATAGCGATATTTAATTTTTTGGCCACCCGGATACTCGAGATTGCCAGACGTTCGACAGCAGCAAATATAGCATCGGGTTTTTCCGTTTCGATGAGCTTTGCAATATCTTTCATATTTTGCTCGGCATCATTGACGGTATCGAGGATCAGTCTGGGGTCAATCTGAATTCCGGCTTCCACAAGGGCTTTCTCGTAGCCCTCTTTACGCACCTTACCAATAGATATATGGGGGTCTATCGCCAGGTAAGCCACCCTTTTACAATCATTTTCTATCAGATGCTTCGTCGCCAGATAGGCTGCTTCTGCGTCATTACCGGTAATATAACCACCTTTCCAGTCATCGTATGCCCGGTCGAAAAACATGACGGGTATGCCCCGTTCTTCGAGCAATTGGATATGGGAATGATCTTTCCCCTCCCCTGATGCCGAGATAATAACCCCATCCACGCGACCATTGACCAAGGAACGGACAATCGATGCTTCATTTTGTACCTGATGATCGGTCACATAAATTAATGTATGATATCCTTTAGAACGCGCCACAGCCTCTATGCCCTTGATCGCCTGGGAGAAAAACTTATTTCCAAATTCAGGAATGATGATCGCAATGGTCAGGCTTTTATTGGCTTTGAGGCTACTCGCATACACATTCGGGGAAAAACCAATCTCTTCGGCCATGGCCAGAATACGAGCTTTAGTAGCAGGGTTAATATCCACATTGTCCCGAAATGCACGGGAAACGGTTGATTTTGATAAGCCTAATTTTTTGGCCAGATCGACGATTGTTAATTGAGACATAGCGATTGTTCCCTCTGCTGTTATGCGCTTAATAATTGCTTTATGCAAATAAAGCAATTATCTTTCCAGAATAGCAAATTTTCTTTTTGTTCATGGTCAAATTTCAGTCTCTCTCAGCAGCACCAGTGCTATGAATGCACTTAAAACTGTATGATGTTCCTGCTATAAATAAATAACGGTATTCTCAAAACAGCCCCAACTTGAAGCAAGTTGGGGCTGCCGAGCCTGTTATAACAGGTATAGATTATAGAAATAAGCGCCGGATGCCTTGGTCAAAACTTCCTGAAATCCCATTCACCGCGATATGGGCGGCTGCGCAGGAGGTTGGCATACTCATTGTCAAATTCCTCTTTTTTGGGGTCCCATTTGAGGTCTTTCTGAAGCTCATAGGCAATGTTGACCGCATTGCATACCGAGGCCGTCCGATGACCAATTTCCACATCGCAGATCGGTTTGCTGCGCTTCTTGATGGCATCTACAAAATCCTGATAGTGGTTGTCACTGTAATACACCCGTTTGTCAGCATCGCTCAGCTTTAATTTGGCCAGATTTTCAGGATTCGAACGGATAAATTCGCGGCACACCTCGATCTTACCTTTCTCACCGATAAATTGAATGGCATTGGGCACTCCCCATTGTACATGATTGACCTTCACCCCATTGGCATACATAAAAGAGAGGCCACTTTCGGCATTGGCTTGCTTTGGTGGATTAAACTGCGTGGGTCCCGAGCCGTCCATACCAAGTGCCCATTGGACAATGTCAAACATATGTGCGCCCCAGTCGGTGATATAACCGCCACCAAAATTGCTATAGCCACGCCACCAGGCCCATTTATCATCCTCAATGGGTGGGCTCAAGATCGGATTGTATCCCCGGTAAGGCGAAGGCCCCACCCACATGTCCCAATCCAGGTAATCGGGGGCTGGCATCCCGGGCAGGTCACATTGTTTGACCGGTTCACCCACCGAGACATTGATCTCCTTGATCTGGCCAATGTAACCATTCAGTACCAGTTCTGCAGCCTGTCTGAAGTTGAAGGAAGACCGTTGCATACTTCCCGTCTGAAATACCCGCTTGTATTTACGTGTGGCGTCCACCATGGCCCTTCCTTCAGCGATCGTCAATGCCAGCGGCTTTTCACAGTAGATGTCCTTCCCTGCCCGGGCAGCATCCACCGCCACCTGCGCATGCCAGTGGTCCGGTGTAGCGATCACCACCGCATCGATATCTTTCCGCTCCAACAGCTCACGGTAATGCGCATAGGCCGCCACCGTACCTTGTGTTTTTCCAAGCTCCACCTGCTTTTTTGCAGTCGCGGCGATAAATGCCTGCAATTTTTTGCGGTCTACATCACAGGCAGCCAAGGTGTTGATTTCTTGACAGCGGTTCAACCCATTCATCAGGGTGTAGGATTGCTTCCCAACACCGATAAAGCCCAGATTGATCCGGTCGCTTGGGGCCAGAAACCCATTTCCCCCCAGGACAACCCGGGGAACAATGGTAAACGCCAAGGACGATACAATGCCCTTGGCAATGAATTCTCTTCTTTTCATTTAGTATACTAGTTTGTTCATCACTTATTTCATTCTACAGTCAGCCTACTGCTCTGGTAGTAGGCTGAGGTCACCTGGTCAGAAAGCCCCCAGGATCTGTGTATCGATGGATTAAGATCGGATCCAGGAGGCTCCCTGGCCTGGGCATTTATTCCTGCACCGGAATCAAGGTCACTGTGGCAATTTCAGGCAACGCTTCCCCTTCGATTGCCGTGGCCTGCAAAGACACCCGGATGCTCGGCTCACCTATGGCCCGTTGAGGGGCATCTACTACCCCCAGCTCGACCTCCTTAAACGTACTTCCATTTTCGGCAGCAAAGGCATGGGTTAACTGCTGATCAAACAGTGAAAGCATAATTTTACCCTGATGTTTGGCATGAGGCAGGTAATTGACCAGCACTTTGTACTTGCCGGGTTTCTGGATCTTGATATCCCAGTAAACCCGGTCCCTGCTGTCTTTCCACTGTCCAATGGCATTCGGACGATTGGGGTCGTGGGTATGGGCACCGATAATTTTCAGTCCCTTCCCTTCCTGCAATTTGGCGTTATTGGCATTCATCACAATGCGGCCATCGGCCTGGGTCTGTGTGAGGCTCTCCTCCACCAGGGCTTTGCCCTGGATTTCGACGACAATGACTTTCGGACCTTTTTCTATTGTAAAAACATCCACCGGAATTACCGGCCGGCCCTCCTTGATCTCCACCTTAAGTTTCGATCCAGGTTCTGCCAGTGCATAAGCTGCCATCACCTTATTTTTGATCGGCAGGTCAATTGCCCCACTGGCAGGCCTATCAAAGATATGCAGGTACAGCTTGCCGGCCTTTTGGGTACAGTATCCCCAATCCAGGGCCTGAAAGGGACTTGCCGTTGTGCCATAGATCGCTTCCTTATTGACCTGCATCCAATCGCCGATGCGCTCCATGATCTGCACGGCAGGTGCAGGAATGGCGCCATCCCCATCAGGCCCCACATTCAGCAGAAAATTGCCACCCTTACTGACCGTTTCCACAAACAACTGCATGATTTTTGGAAAGCTCTTCCAGTTCTGGTCGTGGGCACTATAGCCATAGCTCTCGTTCATGGTGTGGCTCACCTCCCAGTACATGCCCGGCAATCCTGTCGGTGGAATATATTTTTCGGGCGTACCGATATCACCATTCTTATTTTCGAGTCCATTCCAAAACCGGTTGTTGATAATAATATTTGGCTGCCATTTGATCAGATCCGTCAGGATATGCTTCGTTCCCCAGGATTCCCCTTCATGCTGTTTGTTGCTAAAGTCGGGCCATAGCATATCCAGCGTACCATAGTTCTGTGCCAGTTCCTTAATCTGGCCATAGAGGTATTCTTTATAACGGTCATGATCCGGTTTATGATTGTCGGGATTGGGGTTCAGCTGGAAGGCTTCATACGAATCGGGGTGTTGCCAATCCAGCAGGGAATAATAGGCCCCCACCTTCATGCCCTCCTGCCGGAAGGCATCCATGATTTCTTGATAGAGGTCCCTTCCTTTGGGTGATAAATTCGCTGAACCTGTCACCTCATTCTTCAGGGCATAAGGCTGCTGGCTGTTAAACAGGCTAAAGCCTTCATGGTGCCTGGAGGTCAAGACCATATACTTCATTCCTGCTTTTTTGGCCAGGCGGGCCCAGCTTTTTGGCTCAAACGAGCGAAGTGTAAATTTTGGTTTCAATACAGCAGCATACTGCGCACTGGGGATTTTCCCCCAGGTCTGTATCCATTCGGCATAGTGCTGGGGGTATTTTTTTCCTTCAAAACTGCCTCCGGCAGCACTATACAATCCCCAATGGATAAAGAGACCAAAGCGGGCTTCCTTAAACCATTCCATCCGTTTATCTTGTGTTTCGGCCCATCCAGGCACCCCCTCATAGGGCTGCGATTTGCTCTGGGAAAACGAGGCATCAGTCATCCATAGCAGCATCCCCAGTGCTGCTGCACATTTCCATCTTAAAAAATTAGTTGTCATCTGTATCATCTATTTATGTTCGTATCAGGTATTTCTGTATCCTTTACATCCAAGTGGGTGTACATCGAAAGGCTTTCCCTGCCCTAAAACCCTTCGCCCTGGAGCTCTCTTTGGATCTTTTGATATTCATGCTGCGCTTCCGGCAGCGGGCGTCCCTTGTTCAGCCCCGGCCGCTTATGGCCGGTGTAGGTCAGCCAGGCATCTTTCATGAGGGTCTGCTGTTTCCATACCAACTCATATAATTTTCCGAGCTTCGGATCATTGGCGAGCTGTTCTTCCCAGCTAGCTGCTACCGGTAGGCTGGGCATCAGGTGGCGGACAATTTCCCTGGCCATCAGCCAGTGCCCCAGTACGCCGGGGTGCACACCGTCTGCAGCCAGTTTAAACGCTGGATCGCCCTGGATATGTTCTTCCAGATAGCGCTTCATGGGAAAGTGCAGGTCAATGACCTCCCATCCATGCCTATGTCCGTACTGGAGCAGCCATTCGGCATAACGGTCCAGCACCTTGTTATAGCCATTCAATCTCAGCTTGGGATCATCATGTACTGGTGGTGTCATCCATAGGATATGCTTGACACCCTTCTTTTTCAGTTGATCATGCAGGAGTTTGACCCCTGTTTTATAGGCCTCAAAACGTTTGGCATCCAGGGGCAGATAGATGCCGTCGTTCATGCCATAACAGACAAATACCACTTCAGGATTGATTTTGCTGAGGACACTGTCCAGACGGTCAAAAAGACAGGGTCGGGGAAAGCGGCCATCCGCATGGTTAGGTTCACTCAGTCCCGACAGGGTTTCACTGGGTAGCCCCAGGTTGATAAATTGCGGCTTATGTTTCGGGTGGCTGGTTAAAAACAGGCTTTCGGTCATTGCCACATATTTTCCGGCATAAGTAATACTGTTTCCTAAAAAAAGGACCTGTTTGGCTTCATCCCAGACCAAGCCCTTCTTTTTGTCCTGCGCATGTCCCTGCAGGTAACAGCAAAGGCTGAGGCACAAGAGCAGCAGGTAGCCCCGGGTCCTGGTTCGGTTCAGCAATAAATAGGGTAAATGCAGCATATCATTTGATCTTTAGTATATCTATTTCAGTGGTTCAGGTCTTTGAGCCTGCTTTATCAGGCAAATTTTATCTTTAATGCATAGCCTAGGGTATTGTCTTGTACCTGCTTGGGCAGCTGCAAGTGGAGTCCCTTATCATCCTGCCCAAAGTCGACTTTTCCAAAGCCCAGGATTTCAACCGATGTGACCTTCCCCTGACCTGTGTGGATTGCCGGCACCTTGACCTGAGCATCTGCTGGCGGGTGCAGGGCCATCGCATAGACAAATCCGTTCTTCTGGGTAAACCAAAAGTCCAGCGCCGTAAACTTCGCATGGAAGCCCTCCCTTTCCCTTTGTTCGGTATCCGTGATCTGGACTGTGGTCGGACCATCATGCTGTATGATCCAGGGTGAGCTGCCATAGACCGCTTCACCGTTGGTTCGCAACCATCGTCCCAAAACCCCAAGATTCCGCTTCACCTCAGGGACGACTTGCCCCTGGGCATCAGGCCCTATATTGAGCATATAATTGCCACCCTTGCTCACGATTTCCAGCAGCCAATAACGCAGTTCATCAACCTCCTTCCAATCATGATCATAGGATTTATAGCCCCAGGAATGGTTGAACGTACCAATGGCTTCCCAAGGTTTGGCAAAGGTTTCCATCGTGGCAGGGATCCGGTTATCTCCCGGAATGGCATAATCCCCCATCCCATTGCCAATCCGTTCGGAGACAATCACATTGGGGTTCCCTTCATAGACCGTTTTATAAAAACGGAAACTCTGTTCTGCCGTCATCAGTCCTGGCATATCAAACCAGATGTATTTCAGTTTTGGAAACCGCTGCAAGATTTCCTGTACCTGCGGAATAGCCTTTTCATTCAGATAGGCCGCAAAAGAATTGGCACTGGGATCCCAGCGGTTGGCCCCGAAGGCATCCGTTTTGGCATTGATGAGGTCATTCCGGGCCTTGGTGACGGCATATTGGGCATCGCTGCCATCCCGCCAGTCAATATTATGGGAATAGTAAACCCCAAAGTCCAGTTGATGCCGAAGGCAGGCCTCATACAGTTCCTGAATGATGTCCCTTTGATAAGGAGTAGCCTGCACGACATTAAAGGAGCTCACCCTAGAGTCAAATAAAGCAAAGCCATCGTGATGCTTGCTGGTGACGACAAGGTATTTCATGCCGGCATCTTTGGCCATTTTCACCATCTTGTCGGCATCAAAAGCCTGAGGGTTAAATTTCGGGGCAAGCTCCGCATAGGTGGCCCGTGGAATCTTGGCGACCAGCTGGATCCATTCGGCCACACTGGGGCTCCCCAGGTCTTCTATTTTCTTGCCATCCCATATGCCCCCCGGAATTGCATATAGCCCCCAGTGGATAAAAAGGCCAAACTTCTGTTGCTGAAAATCAGCCAGGGCCTTGGCTTTATGCGCATTCATCGTCTTCCACGCCTGCATGAGCGATGCTGTAGACTGATGTATCCGGTCATTCCACCGGGTCAAGGCCTCCAGGTAATAATAATCTGCATAAACCAAGGGAACATCGATTTCCCCTTTATGTGGGATACTGCCGACGCTATGTTTCAGCAGAAAGAAACCATTTTCGCCCACCTTGCTGGAATAGCGTTCCGAGCCCAGGGACCGGAGGATCTTTTCGGCCACATCGAGATAAGCCTGCTGCTGTTCGGGCTCAAGATAGTCGACAAGCTCCAGCAATGCCGATGCAGTGACCGCCGCCGCCGAAGCATCCCGTGGTATGTCCTGGAAATCGGTTTTATGGTAATCCCAGTTGGGCACAAACCCGGGCTGGTCGACATCAAAATCCCATAGGGGTACTTTATCCGCTGGCAAGCGAGGGTGCTGGGTATAGAAATCAGCCATTTTCACGGCTGCTGTTAGGTATTTCGGGTCTTTTGTTTCGCGGTACATCACCGTAAACCCATAGAGTCCCCATGCCTGGCCCCGGGCCCAGGCGGAATTGTCCGAAAAGCCCTGTGCCGTTTCCTTACTGAGCACCGCACCCGTATTGGGATCGTAGTTGATGACATGGTAGGAACTGAAATCAGGCCGATATTGATGTTTCAAGGTTGTTTCGGCATGTTGGATGGCCACATTCCGGTAGACCGGATCACCCGATAGTTTGGAAGCCAGAAAAAGGAGTTCCAGGTTCATCATATTATCGATGATCACCGGAAACTGGTAGGTATGCTTACCATCCCAGGAAGGAAATGTATTCCAGGATTTGATCGCACCTACCTTTGGGTTAAACCGAGTCAGCAACGACTTGGCACTCTGGATCAGGATCGGTTTGAAGGTCGTATCCCCTGTCAGCCGATAAGCATTGCCATAGCTGCAGTTCATGACAAAACCAATATCATGGTGACTGGTATTGAACTGATTATTTTCCAACGATTTGGTCCATTTCATGGCGGCATCGCGCCATTTATCGGCACCTGTATATTCAAAGACATACCACAGGCTGCCCGGCCAAAAGCCACCGGTCCAATCGTGGATATCTGTAAATGATGTATTTCCCTGTGCATCGGCAGAACGGGGGTATTTACGCAGATCCGTATGATGTTTATAGAGCCGTTCATATTGCTGTTCGGCCAGATCGAAGCCTCTTTTTACCATATCACTGGTATCGGCCGATGCCCAAAAGGGGCAAAAAAGAAAGGCAAAAAACAGCATCAACAAACGATGTCGGTGAATGATCATATTATCATTAGGTTTATCGTACAGCTCGATTCCTATGTGCAAGCTGTCAGGTTTATAAAAAATTAAATTACAAAAAAAGAATCAGTCTACCCAACCTGGGTTTTGCACCAAGTTCACGTTCATCTGTAATTCCGAAGTCGGAATGGGCCATACCGTCAGAAAATCACCTTTATAACTATAATTGCTGACATTGGTGCCCCAGATCTGCTTACGTCCATTTCCTTTTTGGAATACTTTTTCCTTCCAGGTTCCCCAGCGCAGTTCGTCGAAGTAGTTTATTCCCTCATTTGGGAACTCAACCCGGCGTTCATTTTGAATGCGGACGCGCAGGTCGTCCTTTCCTGTCACAGCGGTCGCGGCATTTGAATTCAACAGCGCAACACCTGCACGCTGACGGACTTCATTCACTTTTGCCACCGCTTCATTCAGCTGGCCTTCCTCATTCAGCGCTTCGGCCCACATCAGCAGGATATCGGCATAGCGGAAAACCGGGAAGTCTATCGGCCCGTAATTACGGTCAACAAGCTCATTGACACCTTCGGCGACAAATTTCCGGTAGAAATAAAAGAAATTGATCTGTGTATCACTCTGGATATCCCCATCCACCTGGGCCTGGCCACGGAATGGCCAGCGCATAAACTGCAGGCTTTCGACATTCGTAAAATTATAGGCTCCCCTAAAAGAAGAATATGGAGTCACCACATTCGCCTGGAGGCGGGGATCACGGTTTTCATATGCCTTTTTGATCCGTTCTTCATTGCCCTGCGGCAGATATAAGCTCATCTTTGCCCCCCGCAAAGCGGCAGCGGCTTTTTCGGCTTCGGTCAGGTTATTGCGCAGGAAAAAGACCTCCCGTTCATTTTCTGTCAAACCCGAATACCCCGGAATGACTTTATCCCATGTAAACTTGGAGCCATCCTTATTTTCATACAGATCGACCAGATGAGGTGTGGGCATAAAGTAGTTCCAGCCCCGCGAGTATACCGAAGGCCAGCCGCATAGCAGCTGCATGTTGTTGCCGTAGCCCGATTCACTCCGGTGCTGAATGGAAAAGATCATTTCCGGACATTGTTCATTGGCTTCCTTAAACAATGCTTTATAATCGGCAAACAAGGTATGTCCTGCATCCTTTACCTTTTGAAAATCAGCGGCGGCCTTTGCCCATTCTTTACGATAGAGGTATACTTTGCCCCGCAGTGCATAGGCCGCCGCCTTGGTGGCATGGCCATAATTGGCATTACCGGCAGGATAGCGATCGGGGAAATTAGGTTCCGCGATACAATCGTTCAGATCGGCTAGGACCTGCTGCCAGACCTCCTCTTCTGTATTACGGCCTTTGATCGCTTCGACGGCTGTAAAGGGTTCAAGGTAGATGGGCACTCCCTTGTAGAGCTGGTTGAGCCTAAAGTAAAAATAAGCCCGCAGAAATTTAGCCTCGGCAATATACCGGGCTTTCTTTTCGGCTGGAGAAGGTGATTTGGTGGGTATATTTTTCAGTGCGTCATTTGCCCGTTGGATACCTTCGTACTGGATCTGCCAAACATTCAGGAACAAGGGGTCTCCTGCTGTAATCGTTCCGGTCATCAACGGTTCATCAAAGCGTCCCTGTCCCGTAAACGAAAAGCGGTCAAATTGATAAAGCTCATAAAGCGAGATCAGGCCACTATGGCTCATCTTGAGCCGAAAGGAATTGTAGATCCCGGCAACTCCCAGGTCCGTTAGGTTGTCTGTCGTCCACATGGTTGCCGTGGATACCGATGAATAGGGTGAGGTATCCAAAAGATCTCTTTTACACCCCAAAATACCTGTTATCAATAAAATTGCGATTAATTTTTTCATTAGAATATGTATTATTCATTCATTATCTGTCATTATTTCTTTGTCTCGATCGGCAGTCCTGCCGCCATCAGGTCTGCTCATGCCATGAACATCCTGTTCAGCTCAGATTAAAACGTGAGGTTCACCCCCAGCGAATACTGCCGCATGGTAGGGTAGTTTACCACAGAAGAATTGATGATGTTCGGATCATTGGAAGCTGGCCCGATCTCCGGGTCCAATCCCGGAAACTTGGTCCAGGTCAGCAGGTTTTCGCCAGCCAGATAAATCCGCAGCTTGGCAATCGAGAAACGGCTGGCCACACTTTCGGGAAGGGTATACCCCAGCTGAAGGTTGCGCAGTTTCACAAAGGACGAATTGTAGAGGTAAAAATTGCTCGTCCGTCCATTCTGGGCATCAGTGACGCCTTTCAGCCGTGGATAGTGGCCATCGATGCGATTGTTGGGATCTGCGGGGTTGGCGGCATTATAATAATAATGATCGTCTGCCACCAGCGCCGGTACAGACTTACCCTGGGCCACAATGGAGGAATTGAGGTACAGTTCATTCCAGTAATAAGCCATTCCGGAAGAAGCCGACCAGATCATCGAAGCATCAAACCCCTTGTAGGCCAGGTTGACACTCAGTCCGTAATTGAATGCCGGAGTTGCCCTTTTTCCTGTAAATTGTTGATCGTAGACATTTCCATAGACACCGTCGCCATTGAGATCCGAATAGATCAGATCCCCGTACCATATCTTGGTGGGGTCTATCCCATCAGCAGGTTGAAACGAATAGCCTGCGGCAACCATGGCTTTTAGCCATTCCATATCCTGTTCGGTCCGGATCATACCGTCCTGAGGCCCCCCGTCTTTGTTAACGCTACCATCTGCCATAAAATGGTTTCCGGATCCTTTATAGACATTGTACAGGTAGAACTCATTGATTTCATGTCCTTCGATGATACGCTGGTTGGTACCACTGGATACCATCCCGATATTGGACTGGTACACCTGATTGCCTGCCGCATCGCTGACGTAACCTTCGGAAAGGAGGCCTTTGTATTTTTCTACCCGATTGGTATTGTAGGCAAAGTTACCCGAAACACTATATTTAAAGTCATTGATCCGATTTTGATAGCTCAGGGTCAGTTCGAGACCGCGCTTGCTCACTTCAGCGATATTCATCGTTGCCGCAGCCGCAGTCCCTGTGGTAGCCGGGATCGTAGGCACAAACAATATTCCATCGGTAAATGCCCGGTAGATATCAAATTCCACATTGAGCTTTCCCTGCAGGGCTGTGGCCGTAAAGCCTAGGTTTGTCGTTGTGGTGGTTTCCCAGTGCAGCATATCGTTGCCCAGTTTGGTCTGTGCCAGCCCACGGATCGCCTGGTTGTTGAACGAATAATTGACTGTGCCATAAGAAGGCAGGTGGTCGTAGTTTCCCGGCGAGGCATTGTTTCCTGTCTTCCCCCAGGAAGCCCTCAAGCGCAGGTCGTCCACGACAGATTTCAATGGTGCCATAAAAGGTTCCTCCGAAATACGCCAGCCGGCGGAGAATGCCGGGAAGAATCCCCAGCGTTTGGCCGTTCCAAACCTTGAGGAACCATCATAACGCAATACAGCCTCGGCCAGGTATTTGTTGTTGTAAGCATAGTTGGCCCGTCCAAAAAACGAACGCAAGCCATAATCAAACTCATCGCCCGTAATCGAGCTCATGGTCATGGCCGAATTAAAGGTCGTCAAATCCGGGTGCACAAGCCCCAACATAGCCGCATTGTTGTTATACTGATTGAAATACTGCTCGTTGTAACCGACAATTCCGCCTACATCATGTTTCCCAAAGGAGCCATTATAGCGCAGCACATTGTCGATGATCACATTATAGCTTTTGGTGAGCCCATATTGCGTGGTGATCTGTCCTGGTGACAAGGCCGCCGTACTGAGTTTGTTGGTTGCAAAATTCCATTTTTCATAAGGCACCAGATGCGAATTAAATTCGGTATAGCTGTGGTTGTAATTTACCTTCGATTCAAACTCCAGCCCTTTCATGAGGTTAAGTTTTGCAAAAATCGTGGTATTGAAGCGATTAACCTGATTCCTGCCCCCTATACCGTTCAGGAATGCGAGGGCATTGTTGGCTGTTGCCGACTCTTCAGCGGCAGCCGGAAAGCCATATACCCCATTATAATAAGGATATACCCCCGGCACGGTCTGTGTCAGGTAGGAATAGGCGGTGCCCACATCGGCGACACTCATGTTCTGCATATCGCCGAAGGTCTGTGTTCCTACCGTGAGGAATTTGGCGACCTTGGACTGCAGGTTTACCCGCATCCGGATCTTGTCGGCTCCCGTTTCGGGCATCGTCCCAGGATTGTTGAAATAGCCGACCGAAAAGAGGTATTGCGTATTGTCGGTTCCACCGTTGAGGGAGAGGTTATGGTTCTGCAGGAGCTTACGCTGCCCGAACAGCACATCTCCCCAATTGGTATTGGGGTAGGCAACTTCATTCGGGATCCCAAATTCTGTCAAACCGGCAGGATTTTTCCTGGCCTCCTCCCACAGCTTGATGGTTGCGTCGGTGTATACTGCCGCCTGCCCCAAATTGGTGAACCCCTCATTGACAAGGCGCATATGCCGTGCATAATCCGTAATGAACTCCGGTACATTATTCGGCCGCAGCATGGATACCATGCCCGTATAGGATACATTATTTTTGCCCTTGGCCCCTTTCTTTGTCGTGATGACTACGACCCCATTGGATCCCAATGAGCCATAGATTGCTGCTGTGGCGGCATCCTTCAGAATGGAGATGGACTCCACATCATTTGGGTTTACCGCATCCATCGAACCCACGATTCCATCGATCACCACCAAGGGTGAAGTATTGTTTAGCGTGCCTTTCCCGCGGATCAGGATATTGGCACCATCTGCTCCCGGTTTACCTGTGGTCGTCTGCACATTCACCCCTGCTGCCAAGCCCGCCAGCGAAGAGGTTAAGGTCGATGTGGACCGGTTTTCCAGGGAGCTTCCATTCACGGTAGATACCGCACCGATTACATTTGCCCGCTTTTGGCTGCCATAGCCCACCACCACCACTTCGTCCAGACCACTCACCTCCTCCTGCAACACAATCTGCAGTTCGGCGGTATCCCCGACAGTCTTTTCAAGCCGCTGGTAGCCGATGTTTGAAAAGACCAGGGTCGCCATTGCGCCGGACAATGGAATGGAAAAACGGCCATCCTGATCCGAGGTGGTGGATATCGAACTGCCTTTTACCGTAATGGTGGTACCCGCAATCGCCTGTCCTTTGGCATTCACCACCCTGCCCGTAATCGTTTTCTGCAGCAGCTCCTTCGGCTCGGCAGCCGCCCTTCTTTTTTTCGGTTTAATGATGATGACCTCATCTTTTTTGACCCAGTCCAGATCCAGCGGGGCCACGATAGCATTCATGGCATCTTCCAGCTTCGCATGTTTGATATTGACAGACAAGCGCGTCTGGGCCAGGGCCTTGCCATTTAAAAAGAAGTTGACACCACTCTGTTTCTGAATACTCAGCATCACCTGATTGAGGGTGACCTGCCTGGCGGTTAAATTTATGGTCTGTGCATTTCCTTCGGCAAAAGCCTGCATCATGGTCAGTAAGGAAATGAGTACGATCAATTTCATAATCAGTATACTGCGTAAAGTTAAACTCCACGGGTGTAGCCTAACAAATGGATAAAAAATCATATGTTTGTATGGTTTGTATGTTATTATAAATGGTTATCAACAGATTGCCCTCGGGCAACGACTATAAGTACATGCATCCATTCGAGGCAGTGCCCCCCAGCACTGCCTTTCTTGTGATACCTATACTTCCGCCCACCCTTAGGTGGGTTTCATGATCAGCTTTGTCTTCATATTATTTAGGATTATGATAAGTTTTTACATTTTTCCAGGTTACTTTTTGTTATCATTTCTACTGCATCGATCCTATCGTTGGTCTGCCGGGCTCACCTCTAGTGTCTGTTTTCCCTGTGACTTGTCCAGTTTAAAGTAGAGGCCACCTTCGGCTAATATTTCGAGCACCTCGTGCAATGGTTTATTTCGTTTTATCCGGCCATAGAAATGGGTCTGAGGAATCCCCGAACTATAATTTACGGCTACATTGTACCAGCGGCCAATCTGCTGGAGCGCCTCCTCCATTGGTGTCTCCTCAAAATAGAAGAGTCCTTCCTTCCAGGCAATGAAAGGGGCTGTATCCACCTGCTTCACCTTAATATTGCCTTGGTCGTTGCTGGATTGCTGGCCCGGTTGCAGGTACACGGGGCCTGAGCTTTTGCCATCGTTGTACAGTTTCACTTTTCCAGTGATCAGGGTTGTTCTGATCGTTGTATTTTCGGGGTAAGCATTCACGTTGAAGGATGTTCCCAGCACTTCAATATCCTGGCCGCTGCTCCTTACTTTAAACGGTCGGGAGGCATCTTTTGTCACTTCAAAAAAAGCTTCACCTTCCACGAACACTTTCCGTTCGTTTTGCGCAAATCTGACGGGGTACTTCAAGGAAGAAGCCGCATTGAGCCATACTTTGGTCCCATCGGGCAGGGTAATGTGGTACATGCCGCCCTCGGGTGTACTGAGCTCCAGCAGTACTTTGCTTGGATCTGCGGCAGCCTGGCCCTGTTTTCCTCCAGCGATTGCCTGTCCATTATCATAGCGGATTTCATCCCCCATGATAATGCCCGCGGCCTTGTCATTGAGCTGCACAAGGCTACCATCTGCCAGACGGAGTGTTGCCTTATTGCCACCTGGTAGCACCAATTCCTCACTTGTATCCCTTCCACTGCCAGCCATGAGCTGTTCTTCGGAAGGTCCCCTCCGTGGTGTCCATAAGAATAAGGAGAAAACCAACAGAACAGCAGCGGCAGCTGCCCAATAAGGCCATACAGCCCTAAACCGGGACTGTCGTACTGGCGGAATATCAGCCAATACAGACTCCTCCTCCGTTTGCTCCCGAGGAATAGACGCAGTTGCCAGAATCTGTTTTTTGATATTTTCAAGTGTCTTCTCCAGCTGGGCTTCCCGATTCTCTGCGGCGAAGGATGGTTCCAATAAACTAGCCACAAGGGCCGCATCAATCGCCTCATCATTGTCCGCATCTGAAAGTGCCGCCTTTAACCAGGCAATTTCTTCCGGCGAACAGTTTCCTTCTTTATACTGTTGTAGTAATTGGTCTATTTTAGATTTATTGGTATCCACCTTGATGTATTTTCATGTAAATACACCTCAAAAAAAATAAAGGTCTGCTCTTTGTATGATTTTTTTTCAATTTGTTGAAAATAACAAAAATGCCAAGAGCAGGGCAGACAATCCGTTGTCGGCTAAGGCTGTACTGCGGATAAATTTATTGGCTTTGACGATATGGTCCCGGACCGTTGATACCGAGATCCCCATTTCTTCGGCGATCTCCTGATAGCTCTTCCCTTCCAGCTTGGAGAGCCGGAATATTTTCTGGCGCTGACTGGGCAGCTTATTCAGGATCTGTTCGATCCATAGCATGGCTTCTTTGGAATCCAATGCCCGGTCAATGGTGTTTTCTCCTTCCATGGCACCATAGGCCAGCTGTACGGCCGATTCCATTTCCAATTTCAGGCGTCTTTTAAAATTAAAGGTAATATTACGTGAACAGGTAAACAGAAAAGCGGCAAAAGACTGCTCAGGGTCGATCTTGAGCCTATTCTCCCAGATCCGCACAAAGACATCCTGCAGCAGGTCCTCGGCCACAGTTTCATCTTTCAGAAATCGCAGGATATTGCCGTAAATAATCTGGCTATAACGGCGGTACAGGACATCAAAAGCCTGCATATCTCCACAGCGGAGCAAACGCAAGAGTTCATTCTCGGGCAGGTTTTGATGTATGTCCATAATTGATTATTTCAACCATGAAGTTAGTCACTTCACCCCAATAATTCAAATCAATTTTCTGAAAAGGAGCCCTGGTATGCTATTTTTTCATTAATTAGCCCAGCTAATCCCCATTGCTTCCGGATTAAGTGACCAGGTAGGGCTCCTGCTAAAACTGCCCTTTGCGCCGAAAAAGGAAGAAACTGATCAGCATAAACAAAGCGATCATCGCTATATTGCTATAATCAAGCCGTTCAAATGAATCCTGTTCATTCATGATATTCGCAAATGCTTTATAGGCGCCGGTGTAGGGAATAAAGTCGGCAAATTTTTTCTGTGCCACCATGATCGAGCATACCAGCATCAACATACTCACTCCGATGGGGTAAATAAAATTTCGAAGCAGCAGGCTCAATGCCAGCTGCAACATCGCGATAGCCGACAGTGTGATCAAAAGTTTCAGAAATGTATAAAAGATGACAGCACGATAATCGTAATGCTGAAAGCCCAGCTCCGGATAGCAGATACTGAAGACATAGCCGCTGATCAAAAATGTCGCATAGGCCAATAGTACAGAAAACAAAACCGTCAACAAGATCAATAAAGCTTTGGAAAAGAATATGTTCGCTTTAGAAATAGGCAATGTAAACAGTATTTTGTAATTGTTATTTTTATATTCCACATCACAGCAGGCATGTACAAACAGCGCTACCAGCAATGGATACAATAGATAAAAAAATTGAAAGACGTACCGTCCGAGGAGTACCTTCCAGGGATTGGGCACAGTGCTTACGGTTCCCGAGCTGACCAGCTCATAGACAATATACCCATCAATCAAAAGGATGAGCAGTACAGGAACGAGCAGCAGCCCGAAAATCTGCCGGTTCCGCAGGAGCTTATATTGCTCTGATAAGAAGGCGGTATAGTATGTATCAGTCATTGGACATGGCGATTAAGTTGATAAAAATCTGTTCAAGATCTGCCGAATGAGATTCGGCCGCATAGATGTCTACCCCCTGCTGGACGAGACATTTGATCATCTGGTCAAACTGCTGATCGTCCTTGACTTGGACGACAAGGCTGTCCTTGTCCCGGTCCGAAACGGGAAAACCCAATATCCGCAGCGCCGCAGCTGCATGCCCCGGATCGGCGGTACGTAACAGTACATCTCGCTCTACACGACTCAATAATTCATTTTTTGTCCCCTGGAAGATCATTGTCCCATTTTCGATGATACCAATATGGGTAGCGATTTTTTCCAGTTCACTCAGGATATGGCTCGAAAGAAATATCGTTTTTCCCTGCTCATGGAGCTGGCGAAACAAGTTCCTCATGTCGGCGATTCCCTGCGGATCAAGCCCATTCAGGGGTTCGTCCAGAATCAGCAGCTGCGGGTCATGGTAAATAGCCATGGCAATTCCGAGACGCTGCTTCATGCCCATGGACAGCGCACTGGCCTTTTTCTTTTTCTCCCGATGGAGATCAACCATTTCAAGCACCGCATCGATACGCTTGTTTCCCTTTTTATGAATAATATCCAAGTACTTTAAATTTTCAAAAACCGTCAGTTTGGTATAATAACAAGGAGCTTCGATCAGGTTTCCGACCTGCGCATGAATCGCTGTAGGGTTAGACCTGAGGCTATGGCCCTGAATAAAGATAGCATCCGCATGATCCTGAAGGAGTCCTAAAAGCAGTTTGATGGTTGTAGATTTTCCGGCCCCATTCCGTCCCAAGTATCCATAAATACTTTTGTCGGGCACATGTAAGTCGATATGATTTAAAATGGTTTTTGAACCGATTTTAAAATGAAGTTGATGTGTGCTGATACTCGCCATTATTGTTCGGAATAAGTAGGTTTTTTATTGATGTCTATATAGAAAATACCGTCAAAGAAGTCGCTCCATTTCCTATCTTCCGCAATTTGCTGGTTCAGTATGGAAACAAAAGACTGTTTGAATCGGGACTGATCTGGCAGTCCCTGCAGATCCAACAGGAAATAAGGTGATCCTGCCGCATGAAAAACATTTTCCACAGCCAGTTTACCGGGCCTGTCCAGCAGGCGGCCGTGATCGGCAGATCTTCCGTAAGAACTAAATCCCAGCATATAAGCCTGTTCACCGTACCTCTCTTTGAGATAAGCCCCCAAAGGCCGGTATTCCTTATTGTAAGGTGCCGAAAAAGCATGTATATTGGCACACCAGAGGATCACTTTTTTACCAGCATACAGCGAATCCAGCTGATAACATAGATTTTGTGCCATGAGCGAATCACGGATATGCATACTGGACAATGAACCCGCAGCATGCTGCCAGGTTCTTTTCAAATTATTCCGCATATCGGCCAGGTACTTCGCATAGACCTGCTGCTGTTCATCCTGTGCCAAAGCCTGTACTGCTTTTTCCAATCCCTCCAGCTCACTCAAAAACTGCTTTTTTGCTGATGAATCCAGCTGTCTATCGGCATATAGGGCAGAAGCCAGATAATACAGCTTCTTGAGCTGTTGCTGCAACATGGGGTAGCTGTCGAGATTGATCTTATTTTTACGGCAGTACGCTTCCAGCAGCTGGCCCCGCTGATCACGCAATGCCCCACCCGAAAACTGAATATCAAATCCTCCCAGGGTGATCGGGTTGGCGCTTCGTTTGGATTGCTGGTAATACGCCATGAGCGGCCTGTTTTCCTGCGTTCGCCACCAGAAATAAAATAAACCGAGACCAGGCCGTTCAATTTCAGGAACCAGCATGGTCGGTGTTTCCATTTCCCGGTTCATCACCCACATATCATACTGTCCGGCTTCATAGAGCACAATCTGATAATCCAGTTGCTCATGCAGCCAGCGGATCAGCCTGGCTTTGGCCCGAAAAGTCTCGCCATCATCATGGCGCATTTCGCCCAGTACCAAAATCCGTTTAGTTCTAAAGAGGCTGTCCAGCCCCTGTAGATCCGAAAAATTGCTATCCACCATTGCGATGCTGGAAACTACCTTTTTAAAGCGATTAGTCTCCGCCAGCAGCTCGGCATGACCAGGAACAGGGCTTTCATCATAGACCAGCCTATTCAATACCAAAATACAGGCTACGATAGCCAATAACGTAAGAAATGTACTCCGCATCTATTTAAGTTTATACAGTTTATATGCGCAGAAAAAAAATCACTAAGATCATTTTCCTTCACCTGGCTTTTATATAAGATGACAATTTTTGTCTTTTCCATAAATAATTTATAAAAAAACACAGTAGGCAAAAAAAAACGGCTAAGCGAGTTCGCTTAGCCGTTGCAACGGATCAGATCTTCAGCTCAAGAATTAAGATTTGAGCACATATCTCAGCAGGTTAATACCCTGGATTTTGCTTCAATGTTCCTTTGCTATTGTCAATCACTGCCTGTGGTATTGGCCACAGTTCATTTTTTCCTGCTTTGAAGGTTCTGTTTTCAGAGAAAAAGCGGTCCGTCAATGAACTGTAGGTCACTTTACCTGTTTTTGGATCTACCTTTCCTTTTGACAGGGCGCCATATACTGGACCATTCATGACATCTTTCGCTATTCCCCAGCGGATGATGTCAAAGCGGCGGCGGCCTTCGCCCGCCAGTTCCACACGGAACTCACGTCGTACAAGCTCCCGCAGTTTATTCTGGTCGCTGTACCGCGTCTTGTCCACCTTCGGCATGCTGGCACGCACACGGACCTGGTCAATAGCTTCGTAGACACTGTTGTCGATCTGCCCCAATTCGATCTTGGCCTCGGCATTGAGCAGCAGCATCTCCGCATAGCGCATCACAATGATATTGGTACCCACATTCCATAAGTTTTTATAGATGCTCGGGTTCTGGATATATTTTCTGTAGTTGTAGGCCGTGCTCGAGGCATTATCAGCTGCCGATGGAAAATCGCTCGATTTTGGGTTCAGCGGATCGAAGTACTTGCCATTGTAGGATGCACCGGGATACACAATCGTGGCAGCCAGCCGTGGATCTCTTTTATCATAAGGGTTGGATGGATTATACGATGTGGATTCTTTGATGGTCTTGCCTTCGGCAGTTTCGTAAGCGTCCAGCAGGCTCTGTGTGGGCACGATGGATCCCCAGCCACCCATTGAATTGGGCAGCATAATACCCAGCATGGTATAGCCCTGAACATTCATCAGGTACTCGATGTTCATCATCACCTCGCTATTGTTTTCGTTGGTTTCTTCAAATAGGCCAGCATAATTGTTAAACAGTTTGTACGTTCCGGAAGCTATAATTTCCTGGGTGGTATTGATCACTTCCTGGTGCTTCTTCTGAAAAGCATAACAGCGTGCCAACAACCCGAGGGCAGCCCCTTTCGTCATACGCGTACCGCCAGCGGTATAGCTCAAGTCTGCCGCAGCCTCCTTCAGCTCCTTCTCGACAAAGGCCAGCACCTCCTGCTGTGTATTGGCCGGAATAAAGGCATCTTCTTTGGCCAGGGTCTTGGTCACGATCGGCACTGCTCCGAATAAGGTTGCCATATCAAAATAGCGGTAGGCACGGATTACACGTACCTCGGCGATCAGGCGTTTCCTTTTCTCGGCATCCATCGGTGCTTTATCTATATTTTCCAGGATGTAATTTGCCCGGCGGATATGTTCGTAGGAATACCTGGATTCGGCATTTCCGGCATTGGTCGGAGTTGCCGTACCATTCCCCAGGGCCTGGAAGCCCTCCCAGGGGAAGTCACTGTTGGAGTTGTCCGAGGTACAGTCCATGTAGAATATCTGGGTACCGTCTTCCCAGGCCGAACCCTCGACAAGTTTTCCATCCGAACTGGTCCCGCTATATAGACCGGCAACAGCAAAGTCAGCCTCAGCCTCCGTTTTCCAGAAATTATCAGCATTAAAGGCATCCAATGGTTCCTGGTCCAGCTTCTGACAGGAAAACAGCAATGTTGCCAGGCTCAATGCGATTGTTATATTTTTAAGTTTCATGATTTTTCAATTAAAAGTTTACGTTTACACCAAAGACATTTGTTTTTACCTGCGGATAATAATTTCCTCTTGAATCTGCCGGTGCTTCAGGATCAAATCCTTTCGCAAATCCAGTAAAGGTCAACAGGTTCTGTCCGCTGTAATAGAGCTTGGCACCTTTGATGCCTATCCGATCGGTAAAGCTCTTGGGCAGGGTATAACCAAACGTAATATTTTTCAGGCGCAGGTAACTTGCATTCTGGATCCAGAAGTCTGAAGGGGTACCCGATGGGTTGTTTTGTGACCAGCTGGTCAGCGCTCTCGGCATCGATCCATTTGGATTGGTCTCCGCATTGAAGCGGTCCGCATAGATTGTCGTTGGCTTGTCCGATCCGGAGATACCACCGATGGCTTCCCCCCAAAGGTAGCCCTTCACTTTGGCGGCTCCCTGGAAGAACAGGCTCAGGTCAAAGTTCTTGTAACTCATGTTTGTGGTCAGACCAAAGATATATTTCGGATCTGGCGAGCCCAGGTAAACACGGTCATTTCCGTCGATCTTCTTATCGCCATTCTGATCCTTATAGATAATATCTCCGGCACCAATGTCACCATTTACCCCCAGGATACCGCTATTGGTATATTCTTCGTCCGAGCGGTAGATCCCGGCCGATTCATAGCCGTAGAAAGAGCGGATCGGCAATCCCTGTTCATAAACGTAAAATGTACCATTGACCTGCGCTTCATCACTTGCCCATTTTTTGATCTTATTGTTGATGTACGAACCATTGGCAGCAATGCTGTACTTGAAATCACCTATGCTATTGTTGTAATTGACCTGCAGTTCTACCCCGTTATTTTGCACTTTACCTGCATTTTGGAAAGGTGCCGGTAAGCCATAGAGGTTCGAAACCGGAAGTTTCAGCAGGACACCATCCGTACGACGGTCAAAATATTCGAATACAAAGCCAAGGTTGTTTTTAAAGTTGAGGTCCATACCAATGTTGGTACTGGTGGTGGCTTCCCAGCGCAATAAAGGGTTGGCCGACTGTACGGTGGCACCTCCGGAGCTCACCTCCGGACCAAAGGGATAACCGAATCCCGGTGCAATGGTAAATATTCCCGGGTAATAAGCATCGGCAGACGGATAGGCATTATCTGTCGTCGCTGCCAGTTGCTGGTTCCCCAATTTACCCCAGCCCCCTCTCAATTTCAACTCTGATATAGCATTGGCCAGTGCGGATTCCTGAAAGAAATCTTCTTGGGAGATACGCCATCCTGCAGAGAAAGAAGGGAATGTACTCCAACGGTTGTTTCCCAAGAAACGTGAGGTACCGTCGCGCCGTACATTTGCTTCCACTAAATATTTATCGGCAAAAGCATAATTGATCCGGCCAAAGAAAGATCTTAAGATCAATTTTTGGGCACCACCATCCACTTTCATCCCATCCTTGCTCCCCAGGTTCAGTTCCGAAAAATCATGATTCAAAAACCCTTGTGCATAAGCACTTGAGAAATCAGCCTTGAACGTTTCATCCATAAAACCGCCTAAGAGGTTAAATTGATGTTGACCAATTTTTTTGTCGTACGTCAGCAAAGTCTGGAAAGTCAGCCGTTCCGACTGAAAGTTATACACGGTCAGATTGTTTACCCCTTGCTTAGGTCCCAGGTCTCCATTTTGCTCATAATACTGGATATCTTTGACAAATTTGGACGACATGTTGTCGATAGGCTGGAAGCCGATCACCTGTTTGACCTTCAGCCCTTCCAGGATCTTGAATTCACCCGAGAAATTGACCTGCGTATGTTTGTAGATCATGTTATCCATCGATTCCTGGTCCATCCAGGCGATCGGGTTACCATCACTGCCCCGGCCATATACCCCATTACTATATTTGTAAGGAATAAAATTCGGGATCCGATTGACCTGTCTGAAGATCTGCGCCATATCACCGGTATATGGATTGACCGGTTCGGTGATCCGTTGGTAGTTGTAGGCCAGCCCCAGGTCAAACCGGAGTCTTTCGGATACCTTTGCCCCCACATTGGTACGCAGGTTGTAGCGGTCCGAGTTGGCGATCTTGATCACCCCTTTCTGTCCCAGGTAGCCACCTGAGGCCATGTATTGCACATCCTCTGTTCCACCGGTCACCTGCAGGTTGTGCGACTGCTGGAATCCCGAGCCATTGTACAATAAGCCTAACCAATCGGTGTTGGGATGTCCATCCGGGTCGGTCCCATTTTTAAAAAGTTCGAGGTCCTCATCTGAAAAGCGCAGCGTCTTACCCTCATTTTTAAGGGCTTCGTTCAAGATCTGGGCATGGTCATACGAGTTCATATATTCCGGCAAACGTGTTGGATCCTGCACCCCGGCATAACCCGAGTAGTTCAACTGGGGTTTCCCACTGGCTCCTTTTTTTGTCGTGATCAAGATGACCCCATTGGCTGCTTTCGATCCGTAGATGGCCGCACTGGGACCATCTTTCAGTACCGATACACTTTCAATATCATTGGGGTTGATATTATTCATCGAACTTTCGATACCATCTACGATCACCAAAGGGTTGGCATTGTTGATGGTCCCCAGTCCACGGATCCGGATGGTTCCGTTATCTTTACCGGGCTGACCCGAACTTTGATTGATCGTCACCCCTGAAAATTTCCCCTGGATTGCAGAAGAAACATTGGTCACCGGACGATCCTCCAAGTCTTTGGATGTGATCGCCTGTACTGCACCCGTTAGGTTCACTTTCTTTTGTTTGGCAAATCCGACGACGACCACTTCTTCCAGTGCCGAATTGTCGCTTTCGAGCTGCACTGCAACCGTGCGGCCCGTGACCGTCACCTCCTGGGATTTATACCCTACACTGGTGACCACCAAAATATCACCCGCCTTTGCCTTGATCGAAAAGGCACCTTGGGCATCCGTAGAAGTGGATACTGAAGTTCCTTTGACCGCTACTGTAGCGCCAACAACCGGGCCGTCCGCAGCGGTGACTTTACCCGCAAGCTGATCCTGATCAACCAGATGGATGGAATTCTTAAATACAGTAGGCATTTCCGTTGCATGCATACGTTGCGATGACGCGACAAGAAGAGCAATAGCAAGCAGGCTCACCTTTTGGTTACTTGTAAATGTTGAAATCATAATTAAATAGTTAGTAAAATTGAGTCTGTCAGTTCAGTTTAAGATTGACTAGTTCAGGTCCTTAAATTAGAGGGATATTCCCGGTCAGCAAAACCGCCGCCCAACGAAATCGATTGCGTGAATAGCGCAATCGATTGTTTTAATTCACAGAAAAACACTTCTGTCACTTTTTCACGGTAAAAACTCGTGCAACCGATAGCATAAAACGCCTGTTGGCCCCCGTTCTTTTCCATGGAGCTCCTTTCAAGCACACATGCGAAACGCAGTACCGCCCCAGCTGCACAGCATAACGGATACCTGCCGCCAAAAGCTTTACTGCCACTGGGGAGCTGCATAAAAAAAGTCCATTGGTCCGAAGACCAATGGACTTTTTTAGACGGGCAAGGCCGCCACTGATGCTCTAAAACGGCGATCCTGCTCCATGCCCTGCCATGGATTGTTCTCTCCGCTGAAATGGGGTTAATGCCCCCAGCTTTTATTGGCCTTGTCTCCCATGACAAATTCCAGGGTTCCGCCCTTCAGGATGTCCTCATGATTCAACTGTGGGCTGTCAAGAGGCTGTCCATTTAAGGTCGCTGACTGGATGTATTTATTTTTTGCTGAGGCATTCTTTCCGATAATCACAAAAGATTTTCCGTTGGGCAGAGCAATGCGCACTTGCCGGAAGAAGGGCGACCCGATGCTATAGGATGTAAGTCCGGGTGTGACCGGATAGAAACCCATCTGTGAAAAGACCACAAAGGCTGACATTCCGCCCCCATCTTCATCACCGGGCACGCCCATCAGGTCATTTCTAAACCATTCACCCAGCAATTTATGAATACGTTTTTGTGTCATCCAGGGCTGACCGGCATAGTTATACAGATAAGGGATATGCAGGGCCGGTTCGTTGGCCATGGAAAATTGGCCGACATTGCCTGTATGGTCCGGAAGCTGCGCATAAAAATCAAATTTAGACCTGCCCAGTGGCTGCTGGAATAGCTCATCCAGGTACTGGATAAACAAGTCATTGCCCCCCATCAGTTTGATCAGATCCGGGATGTTGTGCTGTACATCCCAGCGGTAGATCCAGGCATTATTTTCACCATAATATTCACGGGCGCCCTGTCCTCCCGAGAAGACGTAGTCAAAAGGCATGATAAAATTACCTTGCTCATCTTTGGGATGGAAAAATTTGGTCTGTTCATTGAACAAGTTTCTATAGTTGAACGACTGTTTCATAAACAGGTCGTAATCGGCTGTTTTCCCCAGTTCTTTGGCCAGCTGTGCCAGGCACCACAAGTCGTAAGAGGTTCCCAGGGTTACCGCCACCGGCTGCCGTCTTTCAAAGTCGTGCACTTCAGGAATGGTTTCTTTCTCACCCGGGTGCAGGGCCGGGATATAGCCTTTTTCTTTAAAGAAGGCATCCATTTTTCCGGCAGGCTTACCCGACCAAGGGGCCAAGGTCTTTTCGGTAATCGCCCCTTTTGCCGCTAAATATGCTTTCTGTATATCAAAATTGCGGATACCTTTGCGGTACGCATCCAGTAAAGTGGCCACGCCGTGGTTGGAATTCATGCGCCTGCTGTCGCCCGTAATTTCCGGAAAAGTCGGCAGCCATGGCTGCGCCATCTGTTCAGACATCCGGACAAATGAATGGAGGATCAAGGCTTCATTTTCCGGATCCAGGAGCACACGCAGGGGATGATGCGCACGGTAAGAATCCCAGATCCAATCGTCCGTAAAAAACGGCTTTCCCTGGTCCTGATGAACCTTGCCGTCAAAGGCACTGTAATAGCGGCCATCTTCGGAGATATTGACCGGGCGCTCATAGGTGCGGTACAAAGAAGTATAGAAGACATGTTTATCGGACTCACTTTCACCTTCGACCGCAATTTTCCCAAGGGCCTGGTTCCAGATCTTACGGCCTGTTTCGCTCAGTTTCTGCTGATCAAAATCCTTAATTTCCCGTTCCAGGTTGGCCTTTGCCTGTGCCACATCGATAAAGGAAATACCATATTTCATCTTTAAACTTGTTCCCGAAGGATCAAACTGCAGTACGATGCAGGAGTTTTTGCCTGAAGCTTCAGTCGCTTTTTCCAACTGCCCGCCCTGCAATTTACTGACCGCAACAGGTTTGGATTCCGGTACCGCATAGATATACACCCGGGTACCATTACCAATATCCTGCTGACCAGCAAGGCCCACACCATCCCATTGGAGCTTACCATCCTGTGAGTTGAACTGCAGGTATTTTGCCGATGCCCCCGGAAAGGTAAAGGTATACATCCCCGACTGATGCGATACCGCATAATCCACCTGGATATCCTCCTGATCCAACAGGACAGCATAAGCATACGGATGAATTTCCTCCTGATCGTAACTGTACAGCTGCACTGGCTTTAGATTTTCGGGCAGTTTCACCATGGGGCTCAGGTTAAAGGCCGATTTTCCCCGGTGGCTGGTCACGATGAGCGGAAGGCCAAACAGGCGGTCCGAAGTATAATCCCCGCGCTCGGGATAAACCCGCAATAAGCTATTGGGCAGATGCACCGTCGGGTAAGTCGGCACCAGCAAATGGCTGATATTGCCCATATAAGGGTTGACATAATCGACATACTCTTTCTCGCTCTTAGCCTGAGAAAAACCTTTTAGCACAACGAGTGAAAGAAAAGAACAGCAGCCTAGGGTGCGTAACCATGTCTTTGTTTTACGTTTGATATTTTTTGTTTGCATTTTAGACAATTAAGTGATCGATGGTTTAAGGGCAAAATCGATGTTTCGCCCTTAAAGGTAATTTTTTTTGACTAATTTCCAGTAAAATACTGCTACGCGGAGGCACAAAATTTGGATATGCACCGAGAAATAAACCTGAAGAAATTGAAACGTAAGGTCGCTGTTGTCCATAAAGAACTTTCAGGATTAACGGCCGGATTCATTGGTTTATCGTTTGGGGATAGGTAAAAAACATCCCCCTTCATTTTGTCGTGAAGGGGGATGTCAAGTATCAGAACCGGGACTGCCCTTATTTTGTCCAGCCCGGATTCTGCGTCAGGTTGTTGTTTTTCACAATTGCTGCCGCAGGGATCGGATACAGGTATTGCTTATTGTTGGCATCCCAGGTCCTTGGCACCGCCTTATACCATTCGAGGTGCTTATCAGCCGTCATCGTCTGGAAGTTTTTGTCCTTTCCACCGATAGCGACTTTAGCCACCCCTTTCGGTGCGGTGATGGATGATGCCTCTTTGCTTCCATCGTAGAAGATCACATCCGGTGTACCATCGTGATCCAGGTCCATCAGTTGCTCCAAGGCAGGCACATAGATTCCCGTCCAGGGCAGGTTGGCCATCAATGGTCCCAATTTCCATCTTTTCAGGTCATTGAAACGAAATCCTTCCAGGGCCAGCTCCACTTGTCTTTCGCGACGGATTTCCAGCAGCACTGGATTGTTCACATCCGGGAAGAAGGTGTTTTTCAGGTAAGCATCCACTTTTGTCGGCAGTGTATTGTTTCCACTCGTGATCCCAGCACGTGCACGCAAAGCGCCAATGGTTTTGGACCAATCAGCATCTGTTAAGGTTCCAAGCTCCTGTTTTGCCTCGGCATAGTTCAGCAGGATTTCAGCATAGCGCATCAAAGGTACCGCATTGGTATTGTAGGCCCCATTGTCGTAATACGGGTCATCCAGGGTATACTTGATCGGCTGGTATCCCGTGTAGGTATAGCTGGCAAAGTTTGGCGGCGCTGCTGCCCCACCCCGTGTATAGCCAGGCGTACGGATCAATTGTGCCAGGCGGTAATCCCGGTCTTGGCATTCTTCAAAGAACTCTTCCGTTTTATAATTGGGGCGGTCCGTATAAGGAGTTCCATCCACATTGAGGAAACTATTGATAAACGGGCGTACCAAGCTCAGACGTGGGCCATAGGTTGCCGAAGTCCACCACCAGTTGGCATCATTGAGCAGCGCCTGGTCCTTACTGAATGCAAGGCCCAACATGACCTCCTGTTTGACCGGCTGGTTGCTGATAAAAAGCTGGCGTTGTGACATTTTCGGGTCACTGCCCACATACAGACTATATGGGCCTGTCTCCATCAAAATTTTTCCCGCATCGACGGCCATCTTGAAGAAGTCTTCCGGTTTGGTGGCCAGGTTCAGCTGATGGTATTTTCTAAACGTGCCCTCAAAAAGTGCCACACGGGTCTTCAGCCCCAATGCAGTCCATTTATTGATCAAGGTACCATCACCACCATCACCAGTGATATTGGCAAAGGCAAAGTCCAGATCTTCCATGATATGTTTCATCACCAGCTCCCTGGAATCCCGGGGTGCTTTGAGGATATCCGTTTCATCCACACTCAGAGGGTGATCCACCCATGGCACATCTCCAAAACGGACCACTTTTTCAAAGTAAAACCAGGCCCTAAAGAAGCGGGCAATGCCGATATAATTATTTTTAACCGCATCACTGAGGTTGGGACTTGTACATTTCACGATCATCTGGTTGATGTTCCGCAGCGAGGTCCAGGTCCAATCGGTACTGATCTCGGCGCTATAAGCTCCGTTTACCATAAAATCATTGAGACTATTTACTGCCGCATAATCAGCCATGGCATCCCCCTTAAAGGCATCACTCCGGGAAGTGATATTGCGGTAAAAGGAGTTGCTGTAATTCTGCAGTCCGTTTTCCGTTCCAAAGATATCCTCTTCGGTAGCCGATGCCTTGGGCAGCTCATTCAGTTCACAGGAACTCAATAAAACCGCTATCATAGGTATAAATAAGATTCTTTTCATTTCAAAATACATTACAATCCAATGGATAAGTTAAAACTGATACTCTTCATGACCGGATAGTTGAATCCGTCGCCACTATTGGAACTACTCACATCCGGATCCGATTTCAGCAAGTTGCCCACATCCAGATCTTTGGTCTTCTTATAGAGCGGAGACCAGGTCCAGAGGTTTTCGCCTGACAGTCCGGCACGCAGGCTGCTGATCTTCAGTTTGGAAGTCACCGATTTCGGGAAGCTATACCCGATCTGGATATTTTTCATACGGATATAAGCGATGTTCTGCAGGTAGCGGGTCTGTGGCGTTGCCTTGATTGACTCGTTGTAACCCGCATAGCGTGGGAAATAACCGTTCGGATTGTCTTCGGTCCAATAATTATTGAGGTGCCATTCAGGCAGGTTGTTGTATGGCCTGTTGTACTGCCCCCAGAAAATAGACTCGTTGCTCGGGTACCAGTTTTGTTTTCCCACCCCTTGGAAGAAAGTCGAGAAATAAACATTCTTCCAGTCCATATTGATGTTGAAGCTATAGATATAGCGCGGTTCGAAATTACCGATGATGGTCTTATCGCCGTGGCTATAGATGGTATTGTTGCCATAGTCGATCACACCATCGCCATTGAGGTCGGCAAAGCGCACGTCACCCGGGTAGATGATCCCCGAATTGGAGGATTTGATCACCTTTTGGGTTGGTGCTGCGTCGATTTCCGCCTGATTCTGGAATAGACCCTGTGTCACATAGCCCCAGATTTCACCCAGTTGCTGACCTTCATAATAGCGGTCCGTTTGGTTACGGTCGGTCTGCAGTAATCCTTCTTTATTCTCGTAGCGGTCAATGGTGGACCTGTAATCGGCCAAGGTTGCTTTCACCGACCAATTGAAGGGACTGTTGTTCCATTCAAATCGGTCCTTGTAGGCTACGCTCAGCTCAAAACCCTTGGTGGTCATATCCGCATAGTTACCTTTGGGAGACTGGGCTCCAAAAATATCCGGCAGTACCGCACTGAAGGTGTACATGTTGAGAGTCTTACGTTGGTACATATCCCCGGTGAAAGTCAAGCGGCCATCGAGCGATGAAAAGTCAATACCAAAATTGGCCGTACGGGCTGTTTCCCAGGTCAGGTTGTCAGGAATCACCTTGGGCACCTCGGTATACGAAGGTTTCTGTCCGTTCAGCAGACGGTCCATGATCTTGATCTCGTAGAGGTCCATATACGAATACGGGTCCACATTTCCATTTCCGAGCGAACCATAAGAAGCGCGGAGTTTTAAGTCCGACACAATCCGTTTGTCCACGGTGAAGAAGGGTTCTTCCGAGATGCGCCATCCCGCAGATGCGGAAGGGAAAAATGCCCATTGCTGGTTGACCGGGAATTTGGAGGAACCGTCATAGCGGCCATTAAATTCAAATAAGTAGCGATCTTTGAAAATATAGTTGGCCCGCATGAACACGCCCACATTCCGGTACTTGTTATATCCTGCCGTGGCCGTGGTATTCTGGCCCAGGGCCAGGTTGATGTTGTCCACATTTTCCGTCAGGAGCCCCGTTTTGTTAATGTAGTTCGAATGATAGACCCGCTGCTCATAGTTGTAGCCCAGCAAGCCCTTGAAATAATGGTCACCTATGGTTTTCTCGTACTCACCGTAGAGGTTACCAAAGAGGTACTTCCATTTTTGGTCCACCTGATAGATATTGTTGTTCATGGCTGTTTCCAGCTTCAGGATCTTACCTTCCTGGGTGCTGTAAGGTACCGGAACACGGACACGCACCGAGTTGAAATCGCGGTTTCTAAACGTCAGGTCCCCCTTGATCCGCAGGGTATTGTTCAGGAATTTCGTTTCAAAGGAAGTGGTATTGCGGAGGTCCCTATTTTCGCTATCCGTGCGGTTTTTACCATAGATAAAATCCCCCACCGAATAGGCTGCCGAGAAGCTGAGTGAGCCATCGGGATTGAATATTGGCGAAGAAGGGTGTCCTTCATCGGCGATATTACGCCAGATGTTTCCACCTTCACCTGCTGTCGTCGGGTCCCGGTATTTGGCATAGTTGTAATCGATATTATTGCTGACGCGCAACCAGTCGTTGACCTGCAGGCCAGCTTTTGCCCGGGTATTGTATGTCTTATATTTATCGCTGTTGTAGCGGTACATGCCGTTATAGTCATAGGCACGGCCAGAAATGTAGTAGTCCAGCTTTTCCGAATTGCCGCTGACCGACAGGTTATGGTCCTGCACAAAGGTATTGTCTTTGATCAAAGTGCCATAATAGTCTTCATTGCCGTAGTACACATAATTGCCCTTATCGTCAACCGTGATTTCCTCCGTGATGCCCTGCTCTTTGCGACGTTTGAATTCTTCGAGCCAGTCGGTTGTAAAAATCTGCGTTTTGTTCAACTTGCTCGGGATGGAAGAATAATTGTTCCAGGCATTATAGGCGGTAAAGAAATGAGAGGCATATTCATAACCGTCGGTGACGAAATTAGGTCTTGCGATCGGTTTCTGAAAAGATCCACTTCCCGAATAGTTGATCGAGGAGCGGCCCGATTTGGCTCTCTTGGTCGTGATCAGTACCACCCCAAAGGTCCCCCTTGAACCGTAGATGGCCGAAGAAGAAGCATCTTTCAGTACCGAAACATTTTCGATGTCATTGGGATTGAGTGAAGCCGGATCCCCTTCTACCCCGTCAATCAGAATCAGGGCACTTCCCCCCTGTCCAATGGAGGTGGTACCCCGTATATTGAAACCTGGGGCACGGTTAGGTTTACCGTCCGCAGGTGTTACATTCAAATTGGGAATTACCCCTTGCAGCATCTGGCTTGCATTTCCGAGCACACGGCCTTCGAACACCTCCGAGCCAACCTGATCCACCGCCCCGGTGAGGTTGGCTTTTTTCTGCGTACCATAGCCCACCACCACCACTTCTTCCAGTTCGGTGTCTTTGGATTCCATCACGACTTGGATATCCGATCCTGTAACCGTAAGGGTCTGTTCCTGATATCCCACGAGTGTCAGCTTGAGTTTTTGGCCGGCACTGGCATCGATGCTGAACTGACCCGAAGCGTTTGTTGAAGTCGTTTTTTGGTTAGCAAGGTTGGTGACCGTCACCCCAGGCATCGCGGCTCCATGCTTGTCCCTGACCACCCCTTTTACGGTCGACTGGACTGCAACAGATTGCGTCTCTTTGGTCAATTTGGCATAATTATGCTCCACATTAGCCCAAGTAGGGTATGAGAGACCCAATGCCATACTGATTAGTAATGTTTTCTGCATTTTTAGTCTGGTTTAGAAATTTGCATCAAAATTGATGCTTTCACTTGGTTTATAATTTACCGTAATGTTAAGAAATTTTTAATTAATAAACACATCCCTTCCTACTAAACAGGTTTTGTATATATTAATTTCATAAAAACTTAACCCCAAACTGTATTTATGACAGAAATATCGTCAGCCGCAACGAATTTTTCGGCAGGATGCAGCTCCAACCTACCCGTTGTTTGACCATCCTATTTTTTGGTGATCGCCGTCAAAAAATCCTCCAGGTCCACCTCCTTCCCGAGGCCAAATTTCTGCTTGAGCCGGTATTTGAACATCCGTACACTTTGCGGTTCCACATGGAGGACCTGTGCCATTTCCTTGACACCCATTTTCAGGTGAATATAGGTACAATACTTCATGTCCAGGGCTGTCAGCTTCTGCACTGCCCGTTCATGGAGCCGGTTAAAAAAATCGGGGTGCAGCTCCTGGAGCTGCAGTTTGATATCTTCAAAGCCGGCCTGCATCAGCAGCTCCTCTTTGATCAGCTTTTGGACATCGGCGGTCTCACCACTTTTGAGGGTATCTTGGATCTGTTTGAGGGTATCATTCCTGCGTTCGATGATCAGCGAATTGGCCAGGGCCTCCTTTTCCAGCTGCTGCCTTCTGAGTTGCAGCAGTTCCTGTTCGGCCAGCAGCCGGGCCTGCTCTTCTTTCTCCAGCTGGAGCTGCATGCGGGCCTGCTGTGCGGCATCTTCTTTTTCGCGGGTCAGCTTCTGTTCGCGTTCCATTGAATAACGCAAGCGAAAATGATAAGAAACAAACATAAACACGAGGCCAAACAGCAAGGCGATCGCCATCCCGCCGTACAGGTAGTTCTGCCTACGACGGAAGCTTTCACGCTCTTTGAGCTGTTGGAGTTCCGCATCTTTTTTAGCCGTCTCATAATGTACTTCCAGCTTTTGGGCGTTGAAGAGCTGCTGCTCGTTGAAAGATTTTTTCAACAGTTCTTCGGCACGTTGCTGATAGGTATAGGCCAATTGCGGATCCTTCTTTTGCAAGGATAAGACCGCCAGTTCTTTGTTGACGGTATATTCCAGTTTAAAATAATCCCCTGGCGCCTGCATCAACTGGCCAAGCCCCTGCAATAGGTACTGTTCAGCAAGGCGCAGGTCGCCCCGCTTCCGGGCAAAACCGCTTTTGATCCCGTACACGTTCATCCACTTCTCCGAGGAGGCCCCTTTGCTGTTCAGCTTCCCCTCAGCCATACCCAAATAGGCATAGGCCTGACGTTGGCGTGCGGCAAGATCCCCAGGGGCATACTCCAGGTAGTAATTGGCCAGGTTGATGCAGGTGATGACAAAAGTGTTATCGCTCAACTGGTCCGGATACTGCTTCAGCAGCGCGAAGGAAGCGTTCAGATAATGGAGGCTGCTGTCCAATAAAGGCTTCGCCTTAGTTTTTGCATAGCGTGCCAGGAACATGCTTGAGATCCCATTGTTGCTGTTGACCTGCAGATTGATGTTGGCCGCTTCCAGGGCTATCTGCTTACAGTTGCGGATATACTTTTCCATCTTTTCCCCATCCTCCCATTTGCTGTAAGCCCCGTAGAGCAGGTAGTAGAGCTGGTACCGCGTGGTCAGGTCGCTGCTCTTTTCACTGTATTTCAGTCCGCTGAGCGCATCTTTGACCACTGCATCAGGCATATTCATGCTGTTGCTCAGATACGCCTGAGCCCGGTAAGCCACGGCCAGCGATGCATTCTGCTTCGATTTCTCAGCGTATTCCATACTCAGATCGGCCATTCTTTTGGCCTGCAGCAAGCTATCCATCGCCGCATAGCCATTGCTCTGGGCAGCATAGAGATAAGCCAGGTCTGCCGCTGCATGCGCCTTGGCCCCCGCCTGCTTTAACAAGGCCAGCGCTTCAGCCCGCTGGCCACGCAGCTGCAGCTGCTCCATCTGCTCCAGCACTGCTCTGGTTTCAGCAGTCAGCTGCTGACCCCGCACCGATACGACGGACAGCACAAAAATGATTATAATGATTAATTTCATCCTTCGATAATTCTTTCCATATGCTCTTCCTGCAGCAAGTTCATGCACAATAAACCACGAACTCATGATGCAGGCAGTTTGCAGATTATTCCAAAATAATAAAAAAATAAAGCTTAGGCGAATCCATAGGCCTAAAAAGCAGCGCAAAACAACCTTCAAAACCAGTTCACTGTCAATCCCTTACCCTACATGTAGATACTTTGTAGATAGCCTATCGATTGCTGTAGATGCTTTGTGAAACCAAAAAATTTAATATTCATTTGTTTCTATGCAGCTTTGTCTAAACAAAAAAACACAGCTTATGAAACCGAAAGTGCAATCGATCTTAAGTTATATTGGCATCCTCTGGCTACTGGCTTATTTTGGTGGCCGGGAAGAGCGGAACGAACTGAGCAGGTACCACCTGAAACAAGGGCTCGGCCTGTGGATCCTTACCGTCCTGTTCAACCTGGTCCTCTACCTATTGATCCTGAGCATCCCGACCCTGGGCAGTCTCCTGGGTCTGTTGGGCCTTATTTTTTTTATTTTCATGATACTCGGCATTATCGCCGCAGCCAATGAGGTCAAGAAACCGCTCCCGATCATTGGCAAGATCTTTGAACGCCGCTTTAATTTCATTGACAGGTCTTAACCCACCTGCAAACCAATACATCTGGAGGACATGAAAATGGCAACAATACTTCACGGGATTCTTCTGCTCATTGGCGCAGTGCTGCTGCTACTGGGCCTGGTGCTCTTTTTCTCCGCACGGAAGTTCCGCGACAAGGGCGTCAAGACACAAGCTACGGTCATCGACAATATCCCGTCGCGGTCTACTGATGACCATGGTACTTCACAGCTATACACACCCCTGCTGGAGTACAGCATTGGCGGGAAGACCTTCACGTATACACCCAATAGCCGGTCCAATCCACCGGCCTACGACATAGGCGAGAAAGTCCCAATTGTATACCGACCCGACAACCATCACGATGTCCGCATCGTCGGTTACTGGGGTATTTACCTGGGGAGTAATATACTATTTGCATTTGGGCTGCCTATGTTTTTGATTGGGCTCGGCTATTTTCTATTCAAATACGGAATCATCTAGTGTTTCCAAAAACAAAACATCAGGCATATGGCAGAATACGATTCACTCTATATCAGCATCCAGATCCCGCAAGATCGGCTACAGCAGTTTTTTCAAGCACCCCCGCAGTTGTGGAGCTTACGGCCGATTGGCAAACCTGGTGGGACAGCCGGGCCATGTACAGCAAGCCGGCTCTGGAACAAGTACCCAGGTACCCTTTCAGCAGTAACCGGGCAGTACTGGACAACCTCCTGGGCCAGCGCAACAGCGGGAGCATGGAGCAATATGATGCAGCCAATGGACGCTGGACTTTTCTAGCCCTATTTTTTAGCGAAAATTACACCGAGCTGCTGCCCCTCCTTGCCCTGCTGAAGAGCTTAGCCCCCTACCTGGATACCGGAGCGACAGGCAACGCCCTGGTTTACGACTACTACTGGGGTAGCGCCGAGGTGATGGCCTATCTGCGTTTTGCAGACCAGAAAGCCCTGCTCACGGATTGCATGCAGACCACAGTGATCGCACCTGAAGTCATCCAGGAAGCAGACACGGCGCTTCAGGATGCCCTCGACCTATTCAACAAAAAGTATACAGACTAATCCATCAATAAAGAACTAATCTCCCATCATATGTTTTTTACCATTGAAAAAATTGAACTGGCTGCCCTTCCGGCAGCAGAACTCCATAATCCCCAAACTCCGGGCAACGCGATGACCTTGGGGATCTTCCGTACCAAATCACGTATGGCATTCTATACTGTCTATTCCAAAAAGGCTTATGCCGAATACTGGGATCATGTGACTGGCAAAAAGATCGTCAAAAGGCGGTGGACCCCGGAGATGAAAAGCATGGCCGAACGGCAAGTCGCACAAGCCCCCAAAGCCCCCTTTATCTTTAAGCTCACGGTGGTGGGCTGGCTCTTTGTGCTGCTGGTGATCGGATTTTTTGCCTACCTGGCTTATGACTCGGTCAAACCAGCGCGGCCCAAATCGGAGTCCACCCTGGCCATGGAGAAGCCTCCCATAGCCGGCGACATCTATTTTGGGCATTATGAAGCGTACAGTAAGGCCGGGGACCGTATTGCCTCAGACATTGGCTTTGGCTGGTTCAAGGTCGTAAAAGTGGAAGGAAACACCTATTACATTGCCATGTCAACCACCATGAGCAAGAGCCACAAACCCAAGGAACAGCTCAATAGCAGCGATTTTGAGACCGAAGGCATTCCGGTGACCATCAGCGAACAGCAAGACTATATGATCACCTTTAAAGCGGTGGACGGCACAATGGACATCAGCGTCACGGACAAGAAATAACCAGGATAAACAAGAGCTGACAATACTATGCGTTCAAAAAAGATCATGAGCATCATCTTCATCTTCGTCGGGGCTGGAATCCTTGCCTTTGCCTTTATCCTCTATGCGACCATAAAGACAAAATCGACCAGCCTCGACAACAAGCCCCCCTTTCGGGCATTGATCGGCCAGACAGTAACACTACAGCGGGAGACTGTACTCTATGAAGACCACATCGGCCAACAGACCAATGCAGATTATCCCTATATCCTGCTGGACAACCTACATCCCCTTTGGCAGTATGCCCAGGATTGTCAGGCACAGCCCCAACCGGATCTACTTGCGATCACAAAATTTCCGGCTGGTACGACATTACATATCGAAAAGGCCATCCAATATACCAATGGAGTTTCAGGCACCTCCCACCCCAGCCTTTTTGGTTCCATTTCCAGCGGCGGAAAAGTATATAAGATCGGTTATCAGTGGGGCCAGATCAGTCTGGAGAAATACTTTGACAAAGTTGAGAAGTGCTGGCACTTTCATCAGGCCCCCTGGCAAAACCAGCAGGACACCGCGTTTTATGCCCTTCCCGAAGCCAAGGTCTGGTAATTTTAAACATATTATGATATTTAAAATTTAACCATTACCGATATCCTCAATTCGGTTGGCTATTTATCACATTGAGGCCGCGTTGTAATGGAAAAAATCGTTTTATTTTCTTTCCGACCAATAAATATTGCAGGTTAGGCTCAAATTTATACCCCAATTGAGCTGTATTTACCTATCGTAAATACAATTGTCGTAAAAAACATCAAACACACGATTTGGCTACGATATCCGTCAATCTGACTACATCCCTAAAACACCAAATCATCAACTTTGTAGCATCAATTTATTTTTAAACTAAAACACATGAAATCACAAAAAGTATGGTTTGTTACCGGTGCTTCCAAAGGACTGGGGTTAAGTTTGGTCAAGGAACTTTTAGCACAAGATTATCTTGTCGTAGCGACCTCGCGTACTAAACGGGCCTTAGAACAAGAAATCGGCGAAAATGAAAATTTTCTTCCCCTTGAAGTCGACATCACCAATGATACGGATATCGCCCGGGCAGTACTGTCAGCAATTGATTATTTCGGGCGGATCGACGTCCTGGTCAACAATGCGGGATATGGTCAGACAGGCAGTGTGGAAGAACTCAGTGACTCCGAAGCCCGACGCAATTTTGATGTAAATGTCTTTGGATCACTCAATGCTATCCGGCATATCGCACCGCATATGCGACGCCAGCAATCGGGACATATTTTTAACATTGCATCCATTGGTGGCCTTGCAGGAAATTATCCGGGTTTTGGAATCTACTGTTCCACAAAATTTGCTGTAGCCGGATTTACAGAAGCGCTCGCTGTTGAAATGCAGCCTTTTGGTATTCACACGACCCTGGTTTATCCTGGTTATTTTAGAACGGATTTTTTATCCGATGGATCAATCCAAACCGCAGCCAATCCCATCAAAGCTTATGTCACTGCAAGGGAAAATGAAGCAGCACACTTACATCAGATCCATGGAAATCAGACCAATGATCCGCAAAAAGCAGCTACTTTATTGATCGAGCTCAGCACGTTGACGCATCCGCCAGTACATTTCCTAATGGGTGAAGATGCCTTTGAGCTGGCCAAAAACAAGATCAACATGTTGACTGCCGAGATCGAAAAATGGAAAAGCTATACCGTATCCACAGGTTTTGAACAAACTGCAGAATAGCTTAAAGTTAACGCTCACAGCAAGGAAAAATCAGCACCATTAAAAAAGGAAAATAACTAAATTTACAATTATGGAGAATACATTTCGCTTTCATTCCCTTTCGGAGTTCCACAGTTTTTGCGGGCTGCCCCAACCAGCGCATCCCTTGATCAGTTTGGTTGATTATAGTCAAGTGCACTATCCCATTAATGACAGCAAATTAAGTTGGATACAGCATTTTTATTCGATCGGTTTAAAGCGAAATGTAAATGCCAGGTTCAATTATGGACAGCAACAATATGACTTTGATTCGGGTGTACTAACTTTTATATCACCATTACAATTCCTGAAAGTAGAGATTAATCAAGAGGCTCGTGCCCATCCCAGTGGCTGGATCCTCTTGATCCATCCCGATTTTTTGTGGAACAGCGAACTGGCGAAGCATATCCATACATACGATTTTTTCCAATATGAAGTCAACGAAGCACTTTTTCTTTCCGAAAAAGAAGAGGCCGTAATTGTTGATATTCTCCAGAATATCGAAAAGGAATATCAATCCAACATCGACAAGTTTAGCCGCGAACTGATTCTCAAACAGATCGAACGGCTGCTCATCTATGCAGAACGATATTACGAACGTCAATTTATCACACGAAAAAAGTCTACCCAAGAGCTGGTGACCCGTTTCGAAAATATACTATCGGCACATTTTAGCTACGACAGCCTGATCACAAAAGGGGTTCCAACCGTAAGCATGCTTGCCCAGCAGCTCAATCTTTCCCCCAACTATCTCGGTAGCCTACTGCGAATCTATACGCAGCAAAATACCCAGCAGCATATACAACACAAAATGATTGAATATGCCAAATTAAGATTGAGCACGAGTTCTCTATCGATCAGCGAAATAGCATACGAGTTGGGATTTGAACACCCGCAGTCATTCAGTAAGGTCTTTAAGAAAAACACGCAACAGAGCCCGGTAGAATTTAGGCAGGCCTTTCAGTAAGTAACGCCTACCAAACGTCCAGTTCATCCATATCCACCAGTTTGCCCGCATGATCTTGAAAAGTCAATGTCGTGCAAATTTCTCCAATCCCTGGATTGTTGAGTCCGATAGTCTAAAAAAACTTTACTTTCCCCAAGCCTTCATATGAATTCCGACAAGTGGAATCAATTTGATTTTTCCATTGTTTACCTAGTTGAGCGTTCAAAACATATCTTTTTTTAATAATACCCAATAACTTAGTCCCCTTATAAAGACTAGCTAAAACTTGATGGACAACAATTTAAAATCAAACTTTTCAGCAAAAATTAACCTTACCGATCCAGCACTTTGTTTTATTTCAGCATAATAATGAATACATACATCTACCAAACCAAAAATCAAAAACACATATAAAACACTAATTAACAATAACATAAACTAACAATAAGTGTTAAAAAGTTTACCAACACATTTACACTACTGAAAAACACCCGTTTTACTAACTACCTTTATGAAAACCAAATACTAGACCTCAAATGACCAATTCGTTTGCCCTGTTATCGTTATGCCTACTTAGTGTATTGACTGCTGTTGGTTACGGCAAATCCAAACATATCAAGTTATACGATCTACGATGTGAGAACCTGATCAATCCAACTGCATTGGATAATACCAGTCCCCACTTCAGTTGGAAAATAAGGTCTCCCGGTAGAGAAATGAGACAGCAGTTTTACGAAATTCAAGTTGCATCCGATAGCATAACTTTACTTGAAAATCATCAAGCAGATTTCTGGCAATCAAATAAGATAGCCTCCGACGCATCAATCATGGTGCCCTATGCGGGCAAGCCCCTTTCATCTCGATCCCTTTGCTACTGGCGAGTAAGGGTATGGAGCAACCAAGGCGAGCAATCCGACTGGAGTGATATCCAAAGGTTTGGCGTCGGTCTTCTGAAAGATCAGCCTATGCAAGGTGAATATATTGGGTTGAAAGGTGTGCACAGTCCTTTGCTCCGGAAAAAATTTCATCTGGATGCCGTGGCACTTTCGTTTTTACATATCAATTCACTCGGATACTATGAAGTATATATCAATGGGAAAAAGGTGGGCTCAGATGTACTTTCTCCTGCCGTATCCCATTTGAACAATCGTTCATTGATCAATACCTATGACATCAGTAGCTATCTTCGTGAGGGTGAAAACAGTATAGTACTTTGGCTAGGCACAGGCTGGTACAAGAAAACCACAGGTTTCAGCATTGCTTTCGACGGCGCGTTGGTCCGGGCTCAGCTTGACATTCGCAATACCGATCACTGGCAAACAAAGCTTGTCTCCGACTCCTCCTGGGAGGGTTCAGTAACCGGGTATGCCGATACAGGGCTCTGGCAGGCACTGCAATTTGGAGGCGAGCGTGTCCAGGCAAGCCTAAATCCCACTGATATGGCTACTGTTGCCTTAGACCATCGCTCTTGGTCGACAGTATCCACGCTAGCACTTCCCGATATACAGGCCAGCCCACAAATGACCGAACCCAATCGCATTCAGGCGACCTACCGGCCCACATCAATCAACCAGCTCAGTGACAGCACCTGGCTGATTGATATGGGAAAAACACTCAACGGGTGGTTCGAACTGGAGATGAGAGGTCTAAAGAAAGACCAGGTGGTTGTGTTCGATTATAGCGATGCCTTGGATACTGTCGGCAATTTTATGCCGCAGGGCCAATGCGATAGCTACATTGCACGGGGAGTTCAACGCGAAACTTTTCGCAATAGGTTCAATCATCATGCTTTCCAGTACATCAAAATTTCCAACCTCGGACATCGTCCCAAAAAGAAGGACGTTAAGGCCCATTTAATCCACACGGATTTTCAGCAGACCTCTTCTTTTATCTGTTCGGATCCGGATCTCAATGCCATTCATGCGATGGTCCAATACACCATGCGTTGTCTTTCTTTCAGTGGATATATGGTCGACTGTCCTCATTTGGAACGGGCCGGATATGGTGGTGATGGAAATTCATCCACCAATACCTTACAAACTATGTTTGCAAGTTCGCCGCTATTTATCAACTGGCTACAGGCCTGGTCGGATAGCATGCGCGAAGGAGGCAGCCTCCCACATGTCGCGCCCAATCCTGGTGCTGGTGGCGGCGGGCCTTATTGGTGTAGTTTTTTCATTATGGCATCCTGGCGTACTTATATCAACTACCAAGATCCGCGGCTGATCCAACGCCACTATTCCGCCATGAAACAATGGCTTTCCTATGTAGAGCGTTATAGTAAGGATGGGCTCCTTACACGCTGGCCGGACACTAAGTACCGCGATTGGTTTTTAGGAGACTGGCTTGCCCCTGCTGGTGTAGATGCAGGAGCTACCCGCTCGGTCGACCTAGTCAACAATTGTGTCGTGAGCGAATGCTTGGCTACCATGGAGAAAATAGCCACGGTCCTTCAGCTCCCACAAGAAGCACAAGACTTTGCCAAACGAAAAGAAAAATTGGACGCCTTGATACATCGGATATTTTTTAATGAAGATACAAACCAATATGCCACAGGTTCTCAACTCGATATGAGCTATCCTATGCTGCTCGGAATCACACCTAAAGCTTCCTATGCAACGGTAAAACAACAGCTCTTAAGAGAAAGTGCCGAAAAATACAACAACCATATTGCCGTGGGGCTCGTTGGCGTTCCAGTTCTAACGCAATGGGCTACAGACAACAATGCTGTTGACTTTATGTATACTATGCTCAAGCAGCGGGATTATCCGGGCTACCTCTTTATGCTTGATCATGGTGCTTCCACCACCTGGGAATATTGGAGCGGAGAGCGTAGCCGTATCCATAATTGTTATAATGGTATCGGAACATGGTTTTACCAGGCGATCGGTGGAATCCGTGTTGATGAAAACCAGCCGGGCTATAAACATATCCTCATCACTCCACAGATTCCCAAAGGTCTTACCTGGGCAAAAACAGCAATTGAGACTCCTTATGGTGAGGTTAAAGTAGATTGGTCCATCAAAAAGTATAAATTAAAGCTCGATATTACCCTTCCAATCGGAAGTACTGCTACGGTAAAAGCGCCGGCAGGATTCGAGATGAAGGATGTTACAATCAATTACCACCACTAATCCAACTATCGAAAGGTTATAAGCGGGTAATCCGGATCCGCCAAATCGCCTCAAAATAATAAGCGGGGCGAAATAGTTTTGGCCCCGCTTATTATTTTTTAAACCTGCAAGCGTATTATTTAAACCTGATCACTTACTGTTAAAGCCCGATCTGTATGCCCAAATTGACGACACGTTGATTCTGATAGGCATCTCCCGCACTGTTAGAGGTCACCTCAGGATCCTGCTGATATAAGGAATAATTCGTCCAAGTCAGTAGATTATATCCGCTCAGGTATAAGCGCGCATTGTTCATCTTAAATGGCAGCCATTTATTGGGCAACTGATAGCCCAGTTCAACAGTCTTCAAACGTAAATAGGTGGCATCAATAAGCCAGAAATCAGACATATAGGTTGATGGGCTATTAATCGTTGTCGGATTAGTCGTTAAGCGTGGAAATTTAGCTGTAGCGGCTGTTTCCACGGTCCAGCGTTCTTGATGGATCGGTTGAAACTGACTCTGAAAAGGCTCAATACCACTTCCCTGAACACTGAAACTATATCCGGTAGTTCCCTGTAGCAGCACATTGAAGCTAAAACCTTTGTAACTTCCGCCCAAGGTAAGTCCAAAACTGGTATTCGGAATATTGGGTTTACCGATCACCGTCCGATCATAGTCATCAATTATACCATCGTTATTGAGATCCTTGTACCGCAGATCACCAGGCTGCGCCTCATATCCTCCTGATGGTTTTGGACTTGTACCGATATTTGCTTCGGTATAAAAACCATCGTACAGATAGCCCAATGGTTGATTGATCTGCTGTCCTGTCAGCCGCAACCAAGGGTAAGCTGGTGCTGGTTCATCCTGAAACAAGATCTTATTTTTGAAATACGTCAATACCCCTTTGATATTGTAATTAAACGCGCCGATATTGTTGTTTACGTTCAGTTCCAATTCCACTCCCCTATTCCGTACCTTCGCAATATTTGACGGTGAGACCCCCACACCGATATGCTGGAAAAGCGACTGTGAAGTAACGAGCTGATCGTACCGCAGATTATTGAAATAGTCAAAGGTCATGGAAAACTTGTTTTTCCAAAGATTGACATCAAGCCCCACATCAAATGACTTCTGTTTTTCCCAAGTGACATTGTTATTTCCTAGATTTCCTTCCGTGATAATCAGTGAAGGCTGATGGGTTTCACCAAACGAATAATTGCCGCCTTCATTGTATACTTGTTGGTACAAATAACGATCACCGGTCACCTTGTCAGAGCCAACGATTCCATAGGAAGCCCGCAATTTAAAGAGCTCCACAAAGCTAAACGCGTCTTTGAAAAACGATTCCTTAGCTAGATTATAACCGGCTGACACCGCCGGAAAAAGGCCATAACGCTGTGCCGCTTGAAAACGGTCCGACCCATTGTATGCCACCGTCGCATCCAACAAGAACCTCTCTTTAAAGTTGTATCCTGCCCGAAAGGTATAGCCCTCAAAATTCTGTGGAATCCAGTTGATTTTCTTATCCCCCTTTGTTTTATAGGATTCCCTATTATACAGTAAGAGCGCTGTCACCGCATGATCCCCAAAAGTTCGCGCATAGTTGAAGTTGGCCTGCACATTCACCCGACTGTTGTAATCCCCCTGATACGCCCGCAGGGTATAATTACCTAGTACATAAGGTGCCCCACCTTTCAGCTGATAGCTGCCCGAGCTTGGGTCATAGCGATAGACAGGAATTTCATCACGAGCCTGCTCACGGCCGTTTGACTCGACGCTGGCATAGGCTACACGAGTCGAAAAAGAAAGTCCTTTTAACCAAGCGTTGAGTTCCTGCGTCCCGCCAAATAAAATATTGATATCGTTGCGTCGATCCAAGCTATAACCAGCTGCTGCCAGGCGTGCATTGATGGTCGGAAGCAACTCCTGCGTATCGCTGGCATAGGTAAATGAACCATTTGGATTGATAAAAGGTGCTGACCAAGGTCTTATCTTATTAAAATTGAACACCTCACCAACGATATTTCCCGCTCTGGGCGAATTAATGCGATTGAAGTTTGCCCGGAAATCCAAACGCAATTTGAGTGTCTTTGTCGCCTGTACATCCAGATTTGACCGCAAGTTGAAACGACGGTAATAATAGTTATTATTGACCTTGTCGCCCTCATTTTCAAAATTGTAAAGGTTTCCATTTTGGGAGAAAGCCCCACCCGACACAAAATATTTAATACTTTCACCACCGCCAGTGATATCAATATTTGTATTGTACTGTTGGCTCGATGGCTTAAAGATCCGATCATACCAATTGATATCAGGGTGACCATAAGGATCATCCCCCGAACGAAAATGTGCCAAGTCTGCTTCACTAAAAGGCTGATTGGAATTGTCTCCCACCGTATTTGCTATCGCTTCATTCCATAAGAGTGCACTTTCATAGGCATTCAAAAACTTCAATTTTGTGACCGGGCTCTGCATACCTGATTCGACACGCGCATTGATCTTTGGTCGTCCCGATTCACCCCGCCGCGTTTTGACAACCAAAACACCATTGGCACCCTTGATACCAAAGACTGCTGTCGTGGAGGCATCCTTTAGGATCGAAATGCTTTCAATTTCGTTGACATTGATCTGCGACAACTGTTCATAGGTATATTCAATATCATCGACAATGATCAGCGGCTGGTTTCCTTCTGGATTCAATGAACTGACACCGCGGATATAAAAATCTGAAGCATCCTTACCAGGTTGTCCGGAGCGTTGTACCGACACAAATCCCGGCAATCTTCCAGCCAATGCATTCTGTACGCTCGATGTTGGCACCTGACGGATATCTGCTCCCTTTATTGAACTGACTGCACCCGTGCTGGTCAGCTTTTTCGTCGTACCAAACCCCACAACCACCACCTCATCAATATCCTGGCTGCTGGATTGCATAATCACTTCGATATTTTCACCCTGCTTCACGTCTCGTTGCTGGGTATTATATCCTACACTTGTAAACACTAAGACCTTAGTACCTCGTAAGGCCAATTTAAACCGTCCATTTTGATCTGTTTGTGTGGCTCCCCCTCCTTTCTCCTGCACCGATACACCCACCAAGGGACCCGAACTATTTTTGACAATACCATTCACCATGGATTGCGCCAATAGTATAAATGGCGTCAAAACCATTATTGTTAACAGATATATGCTCTTTTTCATCCGTTTATATTTTATTTTTTCATGATTAAAGCTATTCGCGCAGCCTTCTTTGGCTTACGTAAATAAGCCAATTACCAGCCGGGGTTCTGTACCATTTTTGGATTTTTGATCACTTCCGAAAATGGAATGGGAGCCAAATACATCTTCGTATCAAATGTCATTTTCAGAATAGGAAGTGACTGCCTGATCGCCCCGGTTCCCGTTTGATAAATGACTGTGGCGTGTAGCTCCTTATTAAACTCCTCTTCGGCTATTTTCCACCTTCGCACATCGTAAAAGCGATGCTCCTCAAAGGCCAGTTCCTTTCTCCGTTCGAGGTAGATCAGCTCCCGCATTTCTGCTTTGGTTAATGCCTCGGGAAGTTGATAGGGACTCAGTCCTGCCCGTTGTCGTATTTGTTCAACAGCACGATAGACATTGACATCAGGTCTGTCCAGACGTTCATTTCGTGCTTCCGCATAATTCAGCAATATTTCAGCATAACGGAACAGGATAAAGTCATGGTTTACATTACTATAGTTTGCCAGCGATTCAAAATTCCCCATAAACTTGCGGAGGTAATAGCCCGTTTTTGTCTGTTGCTTGGATCCACCTGGTTTATCGGATCCCCCCTCAAAGGTTTGTACAGGCCGATTTAACCAAGGGGCACCATTATAAAAAACAGTTGCGTAAAAGCGGCTGTCGCGCCCTACATAAGGATCGTTTGGATCATAACCTGAATTTTCGTCCGTAATTTTCAGACCGTTGCTCATCCCAAAGGCGTCTACAAGTTCCTGGGTAGGACTAGTTCGACCATTGTTCACTCCATTGGCATAACCCACGGGACCATTGTTATTTTCAAAACTGGTATTATTGCCACCTTGTTTCGCAAAGATCCGTTCATTGTTGCGTGTGATAAAGACATCTTTAAACTGCGGTTCAAGCTTAAACAGGTTTAGATCCATCAAGTCTTTGGCCGCGTTCTCGGCCAACTGCCATCGTGCAGCGGAAAATGCCGTATACCCTGTGTGATCATTCTGCCCATCTATATTTCCACCGTTGAACAATGGGCTGGCAGCATACAGGAGCACACGGGATTTTAGCGCCATGGCTGCCGCCTTCGTAGGCCTTCCATAAAAAGCCAGATTAAATGGATCAGTACGTAAGCTATCTTTTATTGCATCACATTCCTTCACAATATAGTTGACGCATTCTTCGAAGCTCGCACGTGGTAGCTCAATATCATCGTTCAGCTGGTATACCTTATCGCCCATCAGGGGTACCCCGCCATACCGCTTGACCAATTCAAAATAAAATAAGGCACGCATAAATTTTGCTTCGGCTTTCCATACACGCGGCATAGGCGTACCATTCTCCAGTTTCCCTTTAACCGGTACCCGATCAATATTTTGAATAAAAATGCTGGTCTTTCGAATCCCCTGATACCAAGATGCCCACAGGTTGTCCTGATAATTATCCGAAGTATAAGAACCTGTTGCCAACTGCTGTACCGATGTGTTGATCGGATTGGAGGAAACCGCATCATCCGTAGCTGCGTCGAGAAAATCTCCACCGACCCGATTCCCTAGGCCGGGCAGATAACGGTAGCAATCGGTCAGAAAACGGTTGGCATTCACGCCGGCCGAATCCCGTCGGTCAAACACTTGGTCCAGTGTCTGCAACTCGATAGGCTCTTCCTCCAGGTCGCTTTTACAGGAGAAGATCCCAAGTGTGACTCCAACCAGGAACATCCATTTAAGCCGATTATATTTTATACGAATGAGCTGTGCTTTAAAAGGCATCTGCAAGCCTCGGCCCATGTCAGACGCGGATTTAATTTCAGACGCTCTGCAAGATACCTCACGCTCCTCAGCATGTATGTGGTTTGAATAGGAATATTTCATCATTGTCGATTTCTAAGGTTTATAATTTCACGTTTACACCAAAGCTTATGATCCGCTGTGCTGGATAAGCTGTACCTGATGATATTTCAGGATCCAAACGGCCATAGGGGGTAAAAGTGAACAGGTTTTGCGCGTTTGCAAAAATGCGTACCGCGGAAAGCTTCGCCCGCTTTGTCCAATTGGAGGGCAATGTATAGCCGACATCCAGGTTCCTTACCCGAAGATATTCCCCCGAACGGGTCCAGTAGCTCGAAATATTTTGTGTATTGGTCGGATCGGGTCCCAGCGTCAACCGTGGATAAGTTGCCGCAGTACCGGTCTCCGGTGTCCAGCGTCCCAGCATATAATCAAAACCTTGTCCATCGCCTGTATCTCCAAAGGAATAATCGGTCTGTTGGTAACTACGGTTCAATACCCCCTGAAGCAATACACTGAAATCAAACCCTGCAATATTGAATCCCAGGGTAGTGCCAAAATATACGAGAGGTTTTGTATTGCCAATGGCCGTTTGATCGTATTGATTAATGATACCATCTCCGTTCAAATCCACCAGTTTGACATCACCGGGATACACCTTATTTCCCGATAGTAATGGTGCATGATCGGCTTCTTCCTGCGTCTGGATAAGGCCATCGGCCCGGTAACCAAATGTCTGGCCCACGGGCATTCCCGTACGCCGGTTCCAATCGTATTGCTGAAAGACCTCGTTCATATATAGCACTTGGGTCTTCATACGCGAGGCATTAGCGGTAATGAAATAGTTAAACTCACCAAAATTATTTTGGTATGTTAAACTGATTTCCTGTCCTTCATAACGGTTTTTACCAATATTTTCATTCGGATATCCAATACCGATCAGATCAATGGTCGACCCGCGCTGCTGTAGTAGGTCAAAATAAGTATCTCTAAAATAATCGGCTGTCAGTTTCAGTGTTGAATGCCAGAATGCGGCATCCAAACCGATGTTAAATTTATTTCCCTTTTCCCAGGTTCCTTCAATGTTGGCAAGCCCTTTTTCGATCAAGCTATTGGTGTAAGCATATTCTGAGCCGAAGTCATAGCCGTTCGCTCCGTCCTGTCCATAAGAAGCTCGCCAGCTGTAATAACCTAGGGCGGCTTCGTTGGTATTTCCCGTCCGCCCAAATGTAGCGCGCCATTTCAGCTGAGAAAGCCAATCCCTTTGTTCCCTCAGGAAGTCTTCCTGCAGCATATCCCAGCCCAAGCCAAAAGCATAAAACAGGCCATATTGGTTTCCGGGCATAAAACGATTGAATCCTGAGTAGTTTAAGGCTACTTCAGCAAAATATTTATCCTGATAGGCATAGTTCGCTGTCGCCGCAAAGTTGGTATAAATGGCAGGTAAGTCAAACTGATAATTGGCCGTTTGCCTGTCCATAAACAGTTTGGCTCCGACACGGTGTTTCTCACTCACCTGCTTATCATACCCCAGCGCTCCCTGGAAATAGAAAAAATTTGCTGTAGACGTGGTCGCAAATGAATTAGGCTGATCCGCTATCGTTCCATAACGAACATACACAAGATCTTTCTGCTCGTTATAGCTTAAGTCATACACCGGCTGTTGGCGATTCCGGTCGATAAGACTCGACGAAGTTGATGAAACATTTAACTTACCCTTTGCATACAGTCCGGGAACAAATTTGTCAAGCTTGTAATTAAAATCCAGATTAGCCAGCAGGTCCCTCGTATTATCCAAAAGATAACCCGATCCCGTCGCAAGCTGGTACAAGTTGCTCCGATAGACCGAGGAGCCACCATAAGATTGGTCTGGATTAAAAATTGGATACGCGTTGTTCGGTGTATTATACAAGGTCGATAAGATCGTTCCTGTTTTTGCCCCCGGCTGTCTGCCATCCTGTATCTTTCCAAAAAACTGCAGTCCAATCGTTAAGTCATCAGTTACATCCACATCAATGGCACTATTGATGAGATAACGTTTATTCTGTACGTTGGTCTCATAGTCAAACTTATCATCCGATTTAAATAAACCATATTGGTTCAGGTAACTTAGCGAAAGGGCATAACGTGCATTTTTGATTCCACCCTTCACACCAAGGTTATATTTGGTGGTCGGGTTATTGTCCCTTACGACGGCATCGTACCAGTTGACATCCGGGAAGAACAAGGAATTGGTTCCATCCCTAAAGGCCTTAAAATCGTCCGAACTATACACAGGTTGCCGCCCTGCATTGAGCAGTGCTTCGTTGTAGAGATAGGCATACTGATAAGCGTTCAAGGGCTGCGGCATTTTCAACGATTGCTGGATTCCTGTTTGTGCTGTAAAGCTGATCCTTGGTGGTCCTGCCTGTCCTTTTTTCGTCGTTACCTGCAATATCCCTCTGGAACTCCGTTGTCCCAATAAAATGCTGGACAGTGCATCTTTGACTACGGTCACCGATTCGATGTTTTCGGGATCTATGGAATAGATATCCCGCTGTACACCGTCGATCATAGTCACCGGACTTTGTCCCCTTAGGTTAAAGCCAATTTCGGTATTGTCACCGATGCTGGAACGATATTTCACGGCATCCGAGGGAAGAGATCCCGCCAGATCATTTGAGGTGATAGCGGTCATGCTCGGTGATCGAAACCCGCTGACTTCCTGCGTAAACAGCCCCGGCATCCGGCCTGTGAGCGCATTCAAATACAAGGGTGTAGGCACATCTTTGATCTGACTGTTGTAGACTACCGAAACGGCTCCCAGGAGCTCCGAACTTTTCTTTTTGTCATAGCCAATATGCAAGGAGTCTGCGCGCTGGAGTACGGCCGGCACCAGCGACACCGATTTTTCAGAACCTCCTTTTATCTTCTTTCTATAATATCCCGGATATTCCACCCACAGGGCTTCATGTATCGCATTGTCTCTCAAAGAGCCCCCCCCATTTTCATCAGTCACACCGACAAGCTGCAGCTTGACATCATATATTTTGGCTCCTGAAATTGGCTTACCATATTCATCCACAATTTTCGGAAATTTCCCTATCGTCCGCTCCTCATTCCCTGAGGCTGTTTCACGGAGCCGTGGATACCAGCTGGCCTGTGCGGTCTGTTTATCGGCAATCACCAACAGTACACCGACAACACTTAATTTTATATAATGGTTAAACATTTGTCATTCGTTTATTAGGTTAGCAATCACTCACAGCGGAAGGTATATTTAAAAGGCTCATCCGTATTGCCATAACCGACACTTTTGGTGCCTGTGATGTCTGTATAAAAATATTCCAGCCGGGCGATGTGTACATCCTTATCAACCTTAAAAAATCCACGTGGCCAGATATCAATAAGGTATTTTTTACCACCAATGTCCGTCAGTTTGGTATCTGCTGTCTGTTTCTTGATTTCAGCAATTAGCTTTCCTGACTCATCCATTGCCTTGACATGGAGATAGATGGCAGGCTCATGATCCAGCACCGTATTGGTAACCCCACCATCAAAAGTCAATGTAATGATATCGTTGTCCAGACTTTTGACCGGTTGTACCGTACCCAACTGTGGGTTGATAAAATCGATCAGATCGCCCTCACCATCGGTTACCTCGAAAGCATTTGAGAACGTAAACTTTTTGTAATCTGTATCTTCCGGACGCAGATTTTCGATGGAAGAACCGATATAGAATCCCAAAGACAGCAACATATTTTCGGCACCAACGTTACATTCCGCCTTCACCGTAAAATCGATGTCTTCGTTATTGACAAAGGAATAAGCCTGCGTGCTTCTGAAAACAATCCATTCCATATCGTCCACCAAATTGGGGCCGATCCCGAACATCTTCTTGGCGGCCTGATGCCAGCTCAGCCCAGATACAGGTTCCAGTTCACTGTCCGGAATGATACGCATGGTGCCATTCCCTTTTGGACTGGTAAAGGACATAGTCAGGTTTTTGCGCGCATTCCATCCCTTGGGTACCATGATACCCGCGACCAGCTGGGTGCTATAATTACCTCCACCCTGGATACGGGGCTCAGCTCCGCAATGCATCGTAAAAGTCACCCGCTGATTTGCCTTTGCAGATGTCGGTACAACTACTGAGATGGCTTTAAGGCCGCATTGGGCTAAGAATATGGCCAAAAATAACCCCATTGCCCAGTAGATATATGTCGAATAATGTATCTTCTTTTTCATATTCCTCCGTTTAAACGTTCACAATCATATTGATAGGTGTTGCTGCTGCAACCCAGGCTCATCACTAAGCTGAGCTGGCGTTTGCCATTGACTACAGGGAATTGGAATTTGAGGACCACCTCCTCTTTACCCTCCGTTGGACTAAGCACAACACTAAAGGGATACTGTGGATCATCCAGGCGGTACTTTCCCGAGCCGCTGACTACAAAAGGTAGATCATCAGCAATGGAATAGGTGCCGTCGGCATTGAAATCGATCTTAAAATCTTCCAATTTCAAACGCTTACTCAGGTTTTCACCATTTCGGGTCAGCTGTATTACTTTCCAGTTTCCAGTAATATCTTTTTCCGCCTCCTCCGTGCGGATATTGCCTAGCTCATCTTTACAGGAGCTTATTCCCATACATAGGACCAGCATCAAGGACCATGAGAGTATCTTATATATTTTCATCCGTTTAATCTTTTATTAATAACCTGGATTTTGAATCAAGTCTAAGGACTTCGCTACTTCAGATTGGGGGATGGGCCAGAGGTACATGCGTTTGTCAAAGACACGTTTTCGTACGTTGATGGTATTATAACTTGTCCCCGATGCTGTACGGACGGGTTCGGTTCCATGCAGCTGTTTATTTTCCAATGATTCGGCCAACTTCCAACGGCGTACGTCAAAAAAACGATGTCCTTCAAAGGCTAGTTCTTTTTGTCGCTCATTCCGGATAATCTCACGCATAGCGTCCTTGTTTAGTCCAGTCGGCAATACAAAAGGATCCAATCCTGCCCTTTCTCGGATGGCCTCCACCGCCGCATAGACCTTCTGATCCGGGATCCCGAGCGATTCGTTGCGTGCTTCAGCATAGTTCAACAAAATTTCGGCATATCGGATGATTGGCAGGCAGCGTGGCGTATAGGTATTGAACCAATCCGCGGCTACATCCCGATTGACCATTTTATAGGTATAATATCCTGTAGGCGTGCCCCGGTAGATGGCATCCTGTCCCGAAGTCACGTTGTTTGGATTGGTCTTATCGATATAGATATTGACTGGCCTCCGGGCTAATCCATCCCGGTGGAAGACCAAAGACTGATCCCGGGTTATGGTATTCGCTAAGCGGGGATCCCGGTTTTTATAGGGGTTTTTCGGGTCGTATCCAGCATTCGGATCGCTAATAGGCAAACCATTACGCATCCCAAAAGCATCCACCGTTTCCAGATACGGATAAGCGCCGGGGTTGCTTACGCCAAAAGTCGGCGGATTCCAGATACCTTCAAGATCCCGGTTGGAATCTTGCATTTTGGCGAGGATATATTCTGAGTTTTTGCGCAGTTGAAACAGCTGATAGAAACCAAATCCCGGTTCAGGATCATTGTTGACATGCAAACTGTAATGTCCCGATTCAATGACCTGTGCTGCTGCCGCTTCGGCCAGCTGCCAGCGCGTTTCATCTGCATTGGGATAGGCGACGACATCCTTTAACGCTCCTTCTGTTGTCACAGGGCTACCATTGAACAGCGGGCTCGCAGCATACAGTAGCAACCGGGATTTCAATCCGTAACAGGCCGCTTTATTGATCCGTCCATAGTCTTCGCCTGCATGTTCCCAGGGGAGATCCTGCGCTGCGGCATCGCATTCAGCCACAATGTAGCGCACACACTCTTCGAAGGTATTACGCTTGGCAGGGATCACATCACTGGCCGTGTAAACACTGTCCCCCATCAGTGGCACGCCACCATAATGTTCTAGTAATATAAAGTAATAATAGGCCCTTAAAAACCGGGTTTCTGCCTTCACCCGCACCTTAATATTCGTACCAAAGCGTGCCCTATGCAGGTTTTTAAGCATAATATTTGCCCTACGAATATTGGTATAAGGTTTTGCCCAAGCATCATTGGTGATAATATTGGAGTTGACGGTACCTGTAGCAAACTGGATAAAGGTATTGATGCTCCCCAGTCCAGCTCCCTCCGCTTCGTCTGTGCTGGCATCAAGGCCACCCCCGCCAAAGCGCTTGGGCCAAGTCGCAAACCCGATATCACCATATATTCCTGACAGGAAGTTAATGGTATAGGTACTATCCGAAAAGACGACCTCTTCATTCAGGTCTGATGATTGCGTCTGATCTAAAAATCCCTGTTTACTACAAGCCGTACAGGCCAGGAAGGCCAGTGCGCAAAATGTCAATTGGCTTTTGTTCATAATTTTTTGTAAAACAGTAAAATAATTGGTTATGCTATCATTATACCAGCGAGCCTAGCCCGCTGGTATCAAATTTTTCAAAAGATCTAATCGATCGAACTTAGGGAAAATGGCCTTGCATCCGTCGAAACTCCTCTTTCATAATTAGGCTTATCGCCCATGACAAAATGAAGCTCGCCTCCTTTCAGTAGATCTTCATATCGAATAAAATTTTTGTCGTAGGCTGCTCCATTGAGTGCTGCTGATTGGATGTAGACATGCTGCGGACTATTATTGTCTGCCTTGATAGTAAATGTTTTCCCATTATCTAGACTGATGGTCACCTTTTTGAATACCGGACTTCCAAATACGTATTCATCCGTTCCGGGACAGACACTATAGATCCCCATCGCGCTCAAGACATACCAGGAAGACATCTGGCCCTGGTCCTCATCACCCGGATACCCCTTTTCGGTCGCGTTATAAAGGCGCGATGTCACCATACGGGCATATTTTTGCGCTTTCCAAGGTTGGCCACTGAAATTATACAAATACGGAACATGCTGTGTCGGCTGATTGCCATGCGCATATTGTCCCATTTTTGACAACAACATTTCGCGCATTTCATGGATTTCCTGTTTATAGCTACCATAGTTGACGCGCTGTTCCATGGTAAAGAACGTATCCAACTTTGCATTAAACTTATCCACCCCACCGATCAGGTTGATCAAGCCGTTCACGTCATGCATCACCGACCAGGTATATTGCCAGGCATTCGCTTCGGTAAAGGGACCACCCCATTCTACAGGATCAAAGGGTTCACGCCATTGCCCATTATCTAGCCTGCCGCGCATAAAGTTTACCTGAGGATCAAATACGTTTTTGTAGTTATACATCTGCCGGGCAAAGATATTTTCATAGAATTTGTTGCCCGTAGCCTTTGCCAGCTGATAAGCACAAAAGTCATCGTAGGCATATTCCAACGTCTTTGCCGTACTTTCGTGAATATCGCCATAAGGAACATACCCTTTGGTAAAATACGCTTTCCACCCTTCACGCCCATTTGATCCACCCCACAATCCTTTATTGGTTGCTTCATGGTAATAGGCCGCCAAAGCACTGTCCGCATCGAAGGATCGGATCCCTTTCACCCAGGCATCTGCCAATAGCGAGATAGCATGGTTGCCGATCATCACGCCCGACATCCCAGGATTGGACCAGGTCGGAAAAAATCCGGCCTGCTTTTGCGCATCCAGCAAGGACTGCATATAACGCCCCTGCATGACCGGATGCAAAAGATTACTCAAGGGGAATTGCCCACGAAAAGTATCCCAAAAACCATTATCCGTAAACATGTACCCTTTATGAATCTTACCATCATAAGGGCTGAAATAATAGGGATTGCCCTCCGGATCCATTTCATAGAACTTACGTGAAAATAAATTGGCCCTGAACATGCAGGAATAAAATGTTGCCATCTCCGCTTCCGTCCCCCCTTCTACGCGTACGCGATTCAGCAATGCATTCCAGGTATCAAAAGCTTTCCTTTTACTTACCTCAAAAGTATTGTGTCCTTCCAGTTCGCGTTTAAAATTAAGATTTGCCTGCTGCGGACTGATATAGGATGAAGCCATCTTTACCTCCACTTTGACCCCCGGGCGGAATTCCAGATACCCACCTTTGCCTTTCCCGGCATCATAGCGCTGCCCGGCTTGGATTGTGCCCTTGACATTTTCCCAGGTGCCGTAAGCTTTAAAATCCTGATCGAAGGTAAGTACAAAATAATTTTTCATATGCTCAGGCACAAAACGCCCATTATGCACATACCCGACAATCTTGCGTTCTTCAGGAATTATCTTAATCTCGCTATCGCCCAAAAAGCCATCCAATAGCAAGAACGCTTTTTCCTTTTTCGGGAAGCTAAAGCGCATATGCGCCCCTCTTTCCACTGGACTCAATTCCGCCTTGATACCGTTATCAAAATTCACGGCATAATAATGCGGCTTAGCGATCTCATTTTCATGCTTAAAGGATAGCCCCCGGCGCTCCTCATTGACCTCTAGCTTTCCAATGCCCGGCATCAACGAAAAGACCATATAATCCCCCATCCAGGGACTACATTGGTGAACCTGTTGAAATCCACGTATGCGATTTGCTTTGTATTGATATTTCCAACCATCTCCATTTTTCCCTGTTTGTGCTGAAAAGAAATGCACCGCAAAAGGCAGTCCCACTGTTGGGTAGGTGTTTCCAAAGGACAAACTCCATTCAGAATCCGTTCCCTGGAGTGTATTCACGTACTTTACCAGGTCCACCTGCTGCGCTCGCGCCTGACTTAGCATCGCAAAAATCACTGTCAGATAAATACATAATCTTCGTTTCATAATCAGTTATTTAAATTTGTATCATCTTTAAAAAATGTTCTTTAGTTTCAATGTTTCCTTTTCGGCATGACCATATTGCTTCCATAGCAGCTTCGCATTTTTTAATTGCTGTGCATGAGATTCCGTAAGCCGAACATGCTTTTCCTCGCCCGGCATCAGGGTAAAATAATTATCCGAAATCATGAGCGGCAAAATGCGTTCATTAGTTGCTGCATCGACCAGGCGCAAGCGATTACCAAATGATACTGACTTTCCACGGTTAACGATCCGAAGTATAATATCTTCGGTCCCCGCTTCTTTTTTATAGTCAAATTCAAGCTTGGCTTTCGGCAAACTAGTTAAGCTGGTATAATCCAGTTCTTTACGGCCATTTCGCCAATAAAAGTTTTCAGACAGCAAAGCTCCCTTTCTATCCTTCAGGGTAAGCTTGATGAAGTGTAGATCGGACAAGGCTGTAGTTCCTTGTTCGCCATCAAAATTTAGCCGAAAGACTTCCTTCGCCACATTTGACCGTACGGTAGCGCTGGTTTGCAGGCCATATTTTTTGATCTCCTGGCCATCCATGTCAAAGATCTGCGCCGAAACCCATACTGAATCCAGGCTCTTTAAGCTAGTATTGATGACCTTGACACTGTTGTTGGATGCGTTCCATTGTACATGTACCGGTTCGCAGGCTTTTTTCGCTCCCCAATAGGCGCCCGTTGCATCGTAATAGTAATCATAGGTCTGCCATACAAATGAAGGGTAGGCCGATTGGCTCATCCAGATCAGCATACCTGCTGCATCGTCCCAGAGCTTGTCGTTCCAGGCTTCATACATACCCTTCATGACTTCGAGGTTAAGGTATTGCGCCTTTTCAGCAAATGCAGCTAAATTCATCGATTCACCATACTGTTTATTGACCGCATTTTTATACTGGATAGGACTGGCATTTGAAGCCTCCTTACCAAAAAAATGCCTGTTCCACACATTGTCGTCCTCCGATTTGAGCTGTTCGTCCGTAGGCAACGGCCAGAGCTTGTCCTTTGGGATAAACTTCACGATACTTTCATAATTGGGAAAAGTAGCCGTTCCGATTTCCGTACGTAGGCCATAGCCGTAGTCGCTACCATAAGGGTAAGGCGGATCGTTCCAGGCCAGGTTGCTTCCCGAAGTTTCAAAATGGTGCCGCGGCGGCTGGTTGCCCCACCATCCGCTTCCCGAAAGACCATCCTGATTGGAACTGGACTTATACAGCCGATCATTGTGGTCCTCCGACGCCACAATAGCACGCAGATAATTATCGAGTTCAGGTTTTGGACGCGTTTCATTGGCGCCGCACCAGATCGCGATGCTGGCATGATTTCGCAGTCGTTTTACTTTATCGAGCGCATTTGCTTTAAAATCATCATCATTGGCCACATCGTTATACGCCACATAGAGCCAAAAATCGTCCCACACCATCATCCCATTACGATCGCAATAATCATAGAAAGCATCGTCTGTGATCGAGCCCGTCCACAAGCGGATCATGTTATAGTTCATATCCTTATGCAACTTGATCTTGAGACCGTACTCTTCCCCTTGGCAGCGGAGCAAGTATTCACTCATTCCCCAATTCCCACCTTTGAGATAGATCTTTTTTCCGTTGATATAGAAATTCAGCACTGGCCATCCCGCTTTATTGCGCACATAATGGTATTCGTATTTACGGATCCCAAACTGGAACTCCTTCTGATCCGAGATCTCATCACCAATTTTTGCGGTAAGCGAACAGCTGTACAGATTCGGTTCCCCATAACCATTTGGCCACCATAGCAGCGGCTGTTTGATCAAAAATTCCTTCACCTCCTTGCGGGTGATATATACCCTTTGGGTGCTATGTGCCGGAACTTCTACCTTTTTAGAAAATCGGATATCCCCGGGTTTGATGACTCCTTCCAGGGTTATTTCTTTGGCCTGATCACCTGCATTTTTTAGATCGGTCGAAAAGTCCAGGTAGGCAAACTCGTTGCTTTCCAGGTCGGACCGCATCCAAGGATCTTCCATACTGACGTCGCCAGCAAAGCGCAGCGATACATTGCCAGTAATCCCAGCCAAGCGTCCCGGTACATAAGGCATCCAGTCCCAGCCAGCCGCAGCCAAGTACGTGGGGCTTGCCGTTATGCCAAAAGGTTCTTTTGCCGTACGTGTTTTCTTCTGGTCGGCATCGGTAATCAACACCGCGATTGCATTTTCCTGCCCCACACGCACGAGATCTGTGATATCAAATTTGCTGCGCAACATATGGCCACTGACATCTCTTGTAGCGCCTGCTACACCCGATAGCTTCACCCCATTGCAGAAGAAATCGGCATAGCGGTTGGTATTGTCAAAATGAATCCATACACGCTGCCCTTTTTTATAGTCTACAGGCAGGTGAAAAGAGGTACGGTACCAGAACGGACGGTTGAATAGCCGTTCATCCACACGGTAGATGTTGTCCGCAAAATTGGGATCCGGTACTAATCCCTGCTCCACATAAGCTGCGAAGACCACGCCCGGGACAATACCGCGCACAGGGTCTTTCATCCGAAAATTGGGTTGTGCTATTTCCTGCCCTGAATAAGGCAGATCCGATTGCGGCTTTATTTCCCAGCGAATCGAAGGATTATCACTATTGAGCGAAATCTCGCGTACTTGACCATAGCCAACAAGAGCAAGCTGTAGGAATAGCAGTATATATACTAGTCTTTTTTTCATTTGATCCCCCAGTCTTTGTTTGGATTAGGCCCCATATACAGCTCCAAAGTTGCCCCAGCCACCATATCTTTAAAGTCAATATAATTTTTAGCATAAGGCTTTCCGTTTAGGACTGCCCGCTGGATATATATATTATCCGCCGAATTATCGTGAGCGACAATGCGAAACCTTTTACCAGAGAAATAATTAGGATCCAGCTGAAAAGACAATTCCTGGAATATGGGACTTGTTATTTCAAAGCGTGTTGAGCCCGGACAAGAGGGATGTATCCCCGAGGCGGCCAGCACATACCAGGCCGACATCTGTCCTACATCCTCATTTCCCACAATTCCCTCTACGGTATTACTATACGCGTTGTCGCAGATGTAACGGGTCCATTTTTGGGTAAGGTAAGGCGCCTCCAAGTGGTTGAATAAAAACGGGACTAAATGCACAGGCTCATTGGCATGATTATAATAATCGTTCCAGAGCATATTCTCAGGCGTCTTCTCGAAAAAATCCGTTAGGTCCGCTAAGGTCTTTTCTTTCCCACCCATCAACTCGATCATGCCCGGAATATCATGTGGCACAAACCAGCCCTGCTGGTATGGGTTACTTTCAATCGTACCATACCACTCTTTAGTACGTGCATTCTCGGGCCATTCCTCCCATGATCCGTCACTTTTCCGTGGTCTGAACCAGCCTTTTTCCAGATCAAATATCTTTCGGTAAGCTTGGCTTTTGGCCAAATACACTTGTTCCGTATCCCTCTTGTTCAATCCTTTTGCCAGCTGCGCAATGCACCAGTCGGTGTACGCATATTCCAGCGTATTCGAAATGCTCAATGCCCCCGGAGTGTAGCCTAACGAATCATTGCCAAACCTTTTGGAGGTATTGATCGCGTAGGTTAATGCTTTGGATAAATCGTAATTGCGTATTCCTTTCACATAGGCATCCGCCAATACCGATAGCGCAGGATTGCCGATCATGCAGCCCGAATACGCATTTAACAATTCCCAACGTTCAAAATATCCCTTTCCAGATTCGTCAGCCAGACTGATCAATGAATTGAGCTCATCATTTACCAAGCTGGGGTTGATCAAAGTCTGCAACGGAAATTGTGACCGGAAGACATCCCAGCCACTAAAAATGGTGCGTTTGGTAAAGCCCTCACTACGATGGATTCTGTTGTCTCCGCCCGTATAGCGCCTATCGACATCCGTAAAGACGCGCGGATCAATCATGGTATGGTACAATGACGTATAAAAGATCGTTTTCTGGTCTTCGGTACCGCCTTTAAGCGCAATTTTCGATAGCTGAGTATTCCACATTTCTTTAGCCTCCTGACGGACACGATCGAAATTTTTGCCTGCGATTTCCTTTTTAAAATTATTTTCGGCGCCCTGCATATCGACGAAAGAAATGCCGACCTGTAGATTAACCTGCTCGTCCTGACTGGTTTCAAATTCGGAGAATACCCCAAGGTGTTTGCCTTCCATTTCGTTTTTTCCGGGCCATACTTTCGCTCCTGCCACCCGACTTTGGTAAGGGATGGACTGTACATCATCACGCTTACGCTTCCAGTCGTCAGGGATTTCTGCTGACCAGATGCCGTGTTTTTTTAGGGGTTTATCGAAGCGTGCATAAAAGTAAACCGTGTAATCCGCCTTACCATCGCCATCGCCCCAGCCACCGCCCTCCGGCGTACAGCGCATCCATCCCTGTATACTATAGTCATCTACTTTTCGGACATATTGCTGTATTGCTGTGCCACCGACACGACGCGCCAAGTCAATCTGGATACGGGATTCCTTACTTTGCGGAAAGGTAAAACGCAGCATACCGCTATGTGGGGCAGCGGTAGCCTCCACGCGAATATGATACCGTTCAAGATCAACCGCATAATATCCAGCCTGGGCGATCTCACTGGACTTGTTGTAGGGAGATCGATAACCGGTCAAGGTACCATCCTCCTTACCCGCAATGGTATGCAACTTACCGATGGTAGGCATCACCAGGAAATTTCCGAGATCGCCGTACCAACCTACTCCGCTCATCTGCGTGAAAGCAAAACCTTCAATACTGCGATGCTCGTAACTATACCCCGGGCTGTTATCACCACCTGTAATCGTATTTGGACTCACCTGCACCATGCCATAAGGTGTCGTTGCCCCCGGAAAAGTTTTTCCCAGACCATGATACGTTCCTGCCGCGCCCACACTTGTACTGGCACCAATAAATGGATTGACATAGTCTGCTGGACTAGAAACAGAATGATACCGGCGACTAGCACAAGATGTCGACGACAGTGTTAGTGCGATAACAAAACAAGATAGCAGTCCATATAATTTATTCATATTAATTTATCGTTTTTTAGGTTCTATTTATTGATCTGAATGGTCCTGATTCCGAACTTTGGCAGTTGTGCCACGAAAGCTTTCCTATTCTCTGCCATCTTTCTAAAGGGAATACTCCCCTTTTGCTCACCATTCAGCAGGACTTCCTGTAGCGAAGTCGCAGGAAAGTTTATGGCGACAGTTGATGCGGCCTGTTTATTGCTCGTATTAAAGAGGCGTAAGCTAAGTTGTCCATGGTCCAGCTGCAAGGCCGATATCTCCAGCTGATCATCCGAGAGTGTGATCAGCTGACGATCTCTGAATTCCACATTGGGATAATAGTACGCCAGCAATGGTTCGTTCCAGGCATTGCTTCGGTCTGCGATACGCGCTATATTCCAATTCTTTTCATGTGGTATCAATGCATAGCGCATGTGTAAAGGTCCAGTGATCTTATAATCCATCCCCCACAATCCCAAACCCGAGTATTGTGCCGTCAGACTCAAAGGGAATTCCTTACCATGGACGTATGACCCTGTATGGTCGGTCATTACCGCGAGACCATATTGGCTATTTTCGTCAAAGAGGTCTACCCAGTTCAACACAATGTTGTTCTTAATCTGGTCCCACTGGCCAAAAAAGGTATCCTCTAAGCCGCTTTCAGTGACGTCAAAAGGAGCATTTTTGGCTATTCCCCCATGCTTTATAGTTGAGGGAAACATGACTTTCAACTTATAGCGATCGTCCGTAAAAGCACGTCTATTGTCTGTCCATTTCTGTTGTTGCTTATATTCACCGATCCCAACATTACCTTTCCAGTCGATGGACAGATCTATATCGATGCGTTGCTGTCCTGCTACTAGCGACAGTAACTGAACAAAAGGATGCCCATTGATATTCCCGGTTATTTTAACCGTTGTTTTCAACCCATCATCCTGTACGACAGTGAACGTTACGGGGCTATCCTTTGAAGAATAAAATTTCCCCTCTTCATAAAAATGCCCTGTGATTTCTCCCATCCGATACCCCCCATCTTGTGCAGCGAATTCCTTATGCTTTGCATATTTGGCAATCAGACTCCTGATTGTTCCACCCTGCTTTTTGTCCAGCACAATCTTGTACAATTCATTTTCGAGAATACAGTTGCCTTCGGTATCAAAGCGGACGATTTTTCGTCGTTCACCCGATTTAGATTGCCCCGGCTTAAAAGGTTGAGCCGGCTTAAGCTGATACGTAGCATAGCCAAAGCCATTCACCTCTGCTTCAAATTCCAGGACCTTACCGAGATCCGTTTGGTAGCAATGAGCGGGCAGTACCTGCTGCTTTCCAGTCCACACGGTGACATCATCCACATCTGCAGGTAAGCGCACCTGTACCCATTCCTTTCGGTGCCGGGCTAGCGTATTATAAACCCGGATATAGCCCAATTGCGAATTAGTACTCCGCGTGGAAGTGGCATAAGAAGCATTTGCCTGCTGGATCAATTGATCCGCAATGTTCAAGGTATTGTTGGTCCAGTCCTCGATCGCCTGCGCCCAAGTCTGCTCCTGATGCAACTTATTGTAAGGCACAATCCAGGAATCATGGTGCTGAGCCATCATCAACGTTCGCCAGGCTTCGTCAAGGCGCTTACCATCTGGTACAAAAGCATGATCCATAAAAGCCATGGCTCCGATCTTTTCAGCTTGCAGTATGTGATTTTCAGCCTGGCGCACCTGTTGTGCGATGCGCTGCAACACCTGGCTACCCCACATTAAGTTGACCAAAATATCCTCTTGCCCCATTTTCCAACTAGGCACGGTTAGTCCAGCTGGGACCGACCGAAAATATTCCGTCCAGGTAGTGTAACGCACATTATTTTTTACTTGTTCGCCGGTTCCCATCCACGGACCATTTTTCCATCCAGCATCCTGGTAGCACATACCGACTGGATTCGTAATTCCAGCATCATAACAGCTCTTCCAATAGTCCGCAGTATTGATCCAGGCCGTAGTCTGCCAGGTGGAGTTTTTTTCAAAAGCCTCATTTGCATAACGGGGTACCGTAAGGATTGCCGTACCATCAGGTCCTTCCCAGTTCAGAAATTGACCACCATGTGCCCTGATGTAGCCTCCCCAGCAGGTATTTGGAGTTTTAAGTACCGCATACTGAAATCCGAATTGCCTGAGGATCTGAGGTAGACTGCTTGTAAAACAAGGCTCTTCCGCAGCATAGGTTGTAAAATTAATACCCGGAAAATGCGAATGATATTTAGCCATGCCATAAGTAAATTGGCGAATGATACTTTCACCAGAGATATTATACAGATAAGGTTGCGCATAAGTTGGATTTGTAAAATCCAGACGCGGATCCTTCGCCCATTCCTTCATGCGTGCATAGCCAGCAGGATCCTTGACCATGACCGTATCCCAGGTCTCCGGTTCGATCTCAAGTCCAATTCGCCAGCTTGGCGATGCTTCCAGATGGTCGAGCATAAATGTTGTTACCCAGAGCGGATAATGACCGTAAACCCCACCATGGTAACCATCGACAAAATAAGCTTGCTGCTGCCCCTTTAGTCCAGCTGCTGACACCAACGCAAGGAACAAAATAACTGCTATTTTTTTCAACCCGGTCATGCCATTATTTTTTCAGCTGCACAAGACGAACAGACCGTTTAACAGGTTGATTTACTTCATTCATCCGCTGCTGTAGATCATCAATTTGGCTTTGCCAGGCCGCACGTACTTCAGGATACATCGCTTTGGCATAGAGATCTCTTTTTGCGCGCAACCAACCATCTGTGGCCACATGTTGGTCCATGACCTCGATTGCCTTTCGATTGTCGGCATTCAACAATCCTTTTGGGAGAAAAAAATTATACTGCACCCAGGCCAGATCACGGAAGCGACGTTCAATCTCCCAGCGTTCTTCATTGAGGAACATCACTTTCAATGCCTGCTGATATTGTGGTGTCCGTGTCTGATTCGCCAGATTGATTCCTTTGTCGAGATCCGCAGCAGACCATACACCGATTTCCTGATCGTCAATCCATAAGGTGTACGTTCCTTTAAGTCCCTTTACCTGCAATATTTCCTGATTCATTTCATCCATAAAAGGGACGATATTAACGGCATCGTGCTGACTATATTTAGCCCCCCAGCCTCTAGCGACTGTATCCATAGGATAAGGCAATGCCGCCGCGAGATAATCAAAGCTGAGGTTATTTCCAGCTTTTTTGACATTTTCAACCGTACAGTTCTTTGCTTCTGTCACACGTTGATTCGAGGCGTCAATGCCCACTGTAGCTACCCCTTGACCGGCAAATCCCTGTGCTTTCAAGAATAAGTAAGCCATGACCATATGCCCATTATTATCCGGGTGTACACGGTCGCTTCCCGATATGGTGAAGGACGGATCCTTTTGTTGAAAATTCGCATTGATTGCGCTGATCGGCTGATTGAAATCATAGAATTCCCAGCCATTGCTTTTGGCCGATTCACGCTGAAAATCAACAATGCGTTTCATAGCCTTATTTTTATTTTTAAAGGGCTTATTATCCTTGATCACCACATTTTCATCATAAGGAGTACTTCCCAGCAATACCAGGCGGGTATCGACCAACCCTTTGTATCGTTTTTCCATTTCTTTATAGCCATCGTATGACTCTTTTACCTTAGTATCAGCGAAAATCTCCGGCTGATCACCGTTATATTCAAAATAGCCTGAATCGTTCATACCAAAAGTCGTGATCAATACCGTAGGTTGCTTGCTGAACACATCGCCATCTAATCTTCTGAGCATATCCACCACGCGATCACCCCCGATTCCGGCGTTGAATACCTTCAATTTCATTTCGGGAAAACGTGTGAGGTAATACAGCCAGATATAGGCGTGGTAATGCCCACCATCTGTAATACTATTTCCCAAAAAGACCACGCGATCGCCATCCTTAAAAGGCGAAATTTGTTGTGCAACAGTCCGAACAGCTGTTCCCAAAGACAGGAGAACGACAAATCCTGCAAAAAAGATTTTTCTAGAATAATTTCCCATAAGATTGAAGTTGTACAAGGATGACGATAGGTAAAACTTAAAAATAGATATATTAAATTGGTATTGGTTCTATCGGCATTTCCTTAAAAACAAAAGTATAACGCAAGAGCCCTACTTGCATGTGCAAGTAGGGCTCTTAGTAAACGATTACAACGAATAAAATACAACAATCAACTAACAGACAACAAGTTACAAAACATCAAGTAAGCTGTTTTGGTAAATGATTTAGAATTGATTTGTGGATACTCCACCCAGTTTTCGTACTTTTTCTTCAAAATGCTGGGCATCATCGATGGCCTTACTCTTTACCTTGCTCTTATAATTATAGATGGTTTGCATCGAATAGCGCAGAAAGATAGCAATCTGATTGACATCAGCAATCCCAAGGCGAATCAGGGCAAAAATACGGAGTTCGGTATTGAGTTTGTCCTTTTTCAGCTGGTACCGTTCATCCGGCCGGAGCAAGTTATTAAATTCATCAACAAAATTGGGATATACCTCCAAAAAAGTCCGGTCAAAATCACCATAAAGATCCTGCGCATATTTTTCCAGGGATTCATTAGAGGAAGTCAGCTGTTGTAAGTCATCCAACTGTCGACTTTTGACTTTACGGTACACATTTTTCCTAAAATCATCCAGTTTCTCCAGATACACCGCACACTGGTTGAGGTAATAACCGATATACCGTTCACGGACGAGATTGGCCTCGTCCAATTTATGGTTAACGAGCTTCAGCTGCTCATTAGTCATATTGAGTTTCCTACGGGCACGGGATACAATCTTCATCTGCTTGAATAAGAAATAGAGCGTGAGGATTAAAATAACGGCGAATATGCTGACTACGATTGCGTACACACGTAGATTTTTACGTTGTTGGCCGATCTTGGCAAGATAAGTAGTTTCGATAATAGGTTGAGTACGTGCGATCACGGTATTACGGAAGCGGGAATTGTAATAATTAGCATCATCCAAGGCAGCCTGAATATAAGTAAATGCTCTATTTACATCGCCTTTTTTATTCAGGTAAATCGCCAAGGTCAATAATGATTCGTTTTCCTTAATCGCTAGACGGACATCTGCTATTGCTGCCCTAATAAGATATTCTTCCGCAAGCTGCATTTCGCCCAGTTCTTTAGTAATCATAGCAAGCCCCATTGCGGACATCCCATAGCTATGCGTATCGTTCTTTTCCTTATTAAATAACCGCAGCTGGATATCGCGGGACTGGCTGAACCTACCATCTGCTTTGAGCTTAAATGCTTTCTCCTTGAGGTACATATCCGAATTCGGGTCAAGCAACTCCATGAGGTTACTTCTAGATTTAGTAATTTCGGCTTCGTAAGTGCTATTGTAAGTATCGTGGTCCGTGTATTTGATTAAGTTTTCATAATAACGGATATTGCTCCAGTGGTAAAGTACCTTAAGGTGATCTGGCAGACCATCATAATCGATTTTCTCCAGTACCTCAGATGCCTGGGTAAACAATCCAGAGATCGAAAGGACAAAAGCCAATTTGGTCTGGCTTTCAGTCATGAGCATCTTATCGTTGAGTCGATTGGCTATCGCGATATTGCGACCAATATAAGCAAGGGAAGAATCGCAGTTTAAAGTCTGGTATTCAAAAATTAAACGGTTTTGGATCTCATAGCGCTCTTTGTCTCCTGAAAGGCCTTTTAATAGACCTTTGATTGAATCAATCTGATGGATCTTGGCATCTAAATAAACTGTCCGATTCCCTATCGTTTTGTCCAAGACCTGCAATAAAGAATCTACTTTGTTTGCATGTAGTGGTGTACAGTAAGCTATTGCAAAAATGCATAGAAGAATAAGTTGTCTCGCTTTCACTAGGTTATTATAATTGATCAAACGTAACTCAAATATAAGTAAAAATTCGTTGGTCCCCCCCAGGCTTGTATAGTTAACGTTATTGTTGCATCAAAAATAGACCGCTATGAGCACAAATTATCGACATTAGAAAATTATCTCCAAAATATTAAATCAACATACCATACGAATCTGCAAATTTAAAATTGCCTTATCGTCCGCTTTTATGGAGACAAAATAGGAATTTAAGTGAATAGGTGATACCTTTGGACAGGTAAAATCACTTCTGCACCTGGAACAAATATTGATGAAATCAAAAAAAGCAATGACCTGTGACCACTCCTGCCTGATGTGCCGCTATGTTTTAAAGGATTGGCTTGGCCAGATCGATCTGCATCGAAAACAGGTTCAGGTAAAAAAAGGTCAGCAGTTTATCACTGAAGGAGAAGCTGTCCGTGGCATTTATTTTATACAATCTGGACTTGTCAAGGTGCATCGTAACCTTGGCGACAAAGATATTATTGTCCGATTCGCAAAAAAAGGTGATACTGTCGGTCATCGGGGTGTTTCTTCCGAACAGGCTGTCTATCCAATTTCAGCTACCGCATTGGAACCAACACAATTATGCTTTGTTGATCTACCCTTTTTTATGTCAACGCTACGCATCAACCCTGAGCTAAGCTATCAACTCATGCTATTTTATGCTGACGAGTTACAGCTTTCGGAGCAGAAGATGTGCAATCTTGTCCAACTATCCGTTAAAAACAGATTAGCCTGGAGTCTACTACTGCTCCACCGTATTTTTGGCGCAGGGGCTAGTGATGGTTACATCGGTCTTGCACTAAGCAAGAAGGACTTGGCGTCCTACGTGGGCACTACCTATGAGACCTTTTATCGCATGCTTGGCGAACTTATACAGATGGGAGCAATCAGGGTGGAGGGAAAGAAAATTTTCATTAAAAATTTCCAGCAGCTAAACAGATTAGCTTCTGAACAAGAAGTATAAAAAAGGGGAGCCAACAATTTGAAATGATCTTGTACTCCCCGGCGTAAATATTTCCCTAAAAATACGTCATTTTAAAATTTATAGCCCAGCCCGACCCCAAGCTTCCACTTCCCGTCTGCGGTACTGGTCTTCGGGCTGTAGAAGGCAGGCAGCTGAACGGCGAGGTGCCTGAACACCGCAGTCAGGCCAACTCCCAGTGTCGGGGTGACCCAGGCATTCTTGGGCTTCCCCTCTTCCACTTGATCTTCCTTCATTTTCAGGCTCGGCAGCAAGCCCAACAGGATATTCCCCTTCGGGGCAAAACTATACTTAATCGCTGGCCCCGTACAGTTGACATAGGCACCTTTGTCGGTATAGCCCGCCACCACGACACCTTCGAACAAACTTGCTTTCACTGTTTTTTCCTGCGCATAAGCCTGGTAAAAAACGACCGAAAAAAGCAGCTGGAGCAACACTACCCCGGCCCACTTTTTCCGGATACATCTATTTTCTATTCGTTGCATAATAGCTAGTTTTGAGAGGTGGACACCTGTTCTTTCCGGTGATAAGTATAATAAATGGCCATTCCCGTAAACAACAGCCCCCCAACAATATTACCGGCTGTCACGATCAGCTGATTGTACAGCCACCAGTCCGACATCGTCACCTTGGCACCAAACATCATCCCGGCAGGGATCACAAACATATTGACCACCGCATGTTCATAGCCCAAGGCGAAGAAGATAAAAATGGGAATGCCCGCGGCCAGGATCTTACCTAAGGTAGACTTGGATGTCATGGACATCACCACACCCATGCAGACCATCCAGTTGCAGAGAATGGCTTTGACAAAGGCTGAAAATAACCCGGCAGCACCATGATTGCCGTAGCCCAGGGTTTTCTTTTCACTGATCAGGATCAGGCTATGCTCGATATTGCCAAGCTGGCTAGCCTGTCCAGTTTCCGTGCTCGCAGCCCAAAACAAGAGCGCAAAGAGGACACTGCCCAATAAGTTACCCAGGAAAACCCAGAACAGGTTATTGGCCATTGCCTTAAAATTGATCTTTCCTTCCAGCCAAGCCAGGGGCACCAGGGAGAAACTTCCTGTGACGAGCTCCAGGCCCAGGATGACAATGATCACAAATCCCACAGGAAAGACAAATGCGCCGACAAGCCCCAGCCCGGTCTGCGCCGTGGCCAATAGTGCGAGCGTAACGGAGATCGCCAGTAAGGCACCTGACAAGGCACCCCGAATCAGCAGGTCTTTGATCGGGAGCGAAGATTTATAGATAGCGGTGTTCATCATCACACCGGCCACCTCTTTGGGGCTAATATAATCCATCGTTTGTTTGCTTTAAAAGGTTTTTATTCAATTATAGGGCTCGGGCTTAAGCTGTCATCCCAATATACACCGTCCCATTCTCCACCTTGACCGGATACGTTTTGATCGCACATTCATCACCCGAAAGACATTCGCCCGTATCCAGTGCGAAGGTCTTTTTATGAAACGGGCAAGCCACTTTTGGGGTCTCCCCCAAGGAGCCAAGCATCCCACGGCTCAAAATCATCTGCCGTTTATGTGGGCATTCATTCTGGGTGGCATACCACTCATTGCGGCGGGCGAAATAAAATAGGGCCACCTGTTCGTTATTCAACTTCAGACAGACACCACCATTTTCAATGGCATCCTCGATCTGGCAGGCCTTCAGCCACTGCAGGTCAATTTGTAGGTCAATTTGCGTGTTCATGTGATTTTTATTTTAAAGGTTTAGCGATTCTATGTAAATGATTTCATCAGTCCATGCTATTGCCCATGGCTTTTAATACGTTTTCAGGTTCCAGTCAGCGGCTTTCTTCTGGCCGCGCATGGTATCAAAACGTACCGATTCGTCCCGCTCCTCTGGAGCATTCACAAAATGGACAAAGCGTTTGCGGATTTCCGGATCTTCCACGGCAACTTTCCATTCACAGCGATAGCTGTCGACAAGCAGCTGCATGTCCTGCTCCCAGGTTTCCCCCATACCGAGGCTATCTTCGACCACAACATTCCGCAAATAGTCGATTCCGCCTTCCATCTTATTGAGCCAGGTAGCGGTACGCGTCAAAGGGTCGGCTGTACGGATGTAGAACATCAAGAAACGGTCGATGTAACGGATACAGGTCTCACTGTCGATATCAGCCGCCAGCAGCAGGGCATGCTGTGGTTTGCTACCACCATTACCACAGACATAGAGGTTCCAGCCTTTTTCGGTGGCGATGATACCAAAGTCCTTGCTCTGCGCCTCGGCACACTCACGTATACAGCCGCTCACCGCTGATTTTATCTTATGTGGCGCCCGGAGCCCACGATAACGCTCCTCTATTTTTATGGCGAAGGACACACTGTCGTGCAGGCCAAACCGGCACCAGGTACTGCCCACACAGCTTTTGACCGTCCGCAAGGCCTTGCCATAGGCATGTCCACTTTCAAATCCGGCAGCAATGAGTTCCTCCCAGATAAGCGGGAGATCATTGAGATGTGCACCAAACAAATCAATGCGCTGCCCGCCCGTAATTTTTGTATACAGCTTATATTTCTTGGCCACCTGGCCAATAACAATCAACTTGTCCGGCGTAATCTCCCCACCAGGGATACGTGGAACAACCGAGTAGGTCCCACCCTTCTGTATATTGGCCAGGTAACGGTCATTGCTATCCTGCGCCACATCATTTCCTTTGCCCAGGATCATCTCATTCCAGAGGCTAGCCAGCAAAGAAGATACCAGCGGCTTACAGACCTCACATCCATGCCCACGACCCAGGGCATCCAGCACCTGGTCATAGCTCTTCAGTTCATGGATCTTGATCAGGTCATAGAGTTCCTGCCGGCTCAGGTCAAAATGCTCACAGATGGTACTGCGGATATATTTTCCCTGCTGTTTCATCGTGTAGTTGACCAGGTCCTTCACCATCGGCACGCAGCCGCCGCAGCCCGATCCCGCTTTGGTGCATTTCTTTACCGCATCTGCATTTTCACAGTTCCCATTGATCACCGCATCACAGATCTGCGCTTTGGTCACCCCTTCACAGCTACAGATCAAGGCACCATCAGGCAAGGCTTCCAAACCTGTGGAGGCCGATTTGCTCGCCCCCTGCTCGCTCATCAGGAGCAGCTCAGGATGCTCCGCCAGCGGCATGCTGTTGTTGACCATCTGCAAGAGCATATTATAGCTTGTGGCCTCCCCCACCAGTATCCCCCCAAGCAGGCGCGTACCGTCGGTACTGACGTTCAACCTTTTATAGATCCCTTTGTTACGGTCCTCCAGCAAGATAGTCCGTGCATAGGGTTCACTGATAAAGGGATCCCCAAAACTGGCCACATCCACCCCCATCAGTTTCAATTTGGTACTCATGTCAAATCCCTTAAAGGACTTTTCTTCCCCCAGGATATGTTCGGCTGCTATTTCAGCCATCTCATAGCCCGGCGCCACCAGGCCATAGATCATATCATTGACCAGTGCACATTCGCCGATGGCATATACCGCAGGGTCTGAGGTCTGCATCTGCGGATTGACCACAATCCCGCCTCGCTCACCGATGGCTAGCCCTATTTTCCTGGCCAGTTCATCCCGCGGCCGTATGCCCGCCGATATCACCAGCAGATCCGTTTCGATGGATGAACCATCCTGAAAAGCGATTCCCGTCAGGCGTTCTTCTCCCAGCAATTGACTTGTTGATTTTTGCAATAAGCAGCTCAGTCCCAATGCTGCCAGCTTGTTTTGCAGGAGCAGGCTGGCGCTGTCATCAATCTGACGCGGCATCAGGCGGGGCGCAAATTCAATCACTGCCGTTTCTTCCAAGCCGAGGTCTACCAGCGCTTTGGCCGCCTCCAGCCCTAGCAGTCCGCCCCCCATGACGGTACCTTTTTTGACTTTAGCCGCATAAGCTTTGATCAGCTCCAGGTCTTCAATGGTCCGATAGAGAAACACCCCCTCCTTCTCCACTCCCGGAATGGGCGGTACAAAAGCAGCAGAACCCGTCGCAAAGACCAGGTAGTCATAGGGAACAATAAGCCCCTGTAATGAATGCACTTCTTTTTTTGATCGGTTTACATCAACAACCGGATCATTTAGATGAATTTTAACGTTATTTTCCGCATACCACTCCTCTTTTGACAAGAAAAGCTCCGCCATGGACGAAACTTTGAAGTAATCGGTCAGATGCACCCGGTCATAGGCACGGATTGGTTCCTCTGCAAACACAATTATATCCAGATTATCAGATTTATGCTTTAATTTTTCGCAAATCTTATTACCAACCATACCATTTCCGACGATAACAACCTTTTTTCTTTCCATAATTGCTGTTTTTTTTGATAAAAAATCAATTTACTGTTTTAACAACACTAATTTATGGAATAAAAAATTAAAAAATCAACATAAATATGATTTTTATAATATTTTTTCAAAAAAATCTCTACTAAAATCCAATAATTCATGATTTATATCAGATTTTTTAATAGATTTACATATAAATTTTACACAAAACCATAATAACATGAAAAAATTAAGCAAAACATCGTTATTTATTGTAGGATCTGGCCCTGGCGACCCAGAATTATTGACCATGAAAGCTTATAAAGCAGTAAAAAGTGCACAAGTTATCCTTTATGACAACTTAATCAATGAAGAAATCCTCCAAATAGCAAATAAAAACTGTGTAAAACACTATGTCGGCAAACATCCCTATGGAAAATACGTTCCCCAGGAAGAAATAAACGAGCTTATCCTGCATTATTGTGACCGCTACGACCGGGTGGTCCGGTTAAAAGGCGGTGATCCCTATCTTTTTGGGCGCGGATTTGAAGAATGGCTTACCGTACAGGGGAAAAATATTGCGGTTTCTTACATTCCGGGCATCAGCAGCATGCAAGGCGCGGGCATCAACGACATCCCTTTGACACATCGTGGCATCAGTGAAGGCGTATGGGCACTGACCGGGATGAAAAAAGATGGGAGCCTATCGGCCGATCTACCTCTGGCTGTCCAGAGCCGGTCTACTGTGGTGATCTACATGGGGATGCGCAAACTCGACGAGATAGCCCGCACCTATGTACTCTATGGCAGAGGAGAAACGCCGGCGGCTATTATACAGCATGCGAGTCTGCCCCAGCAAAAACAGGTATTGTGCAAAGCCAAAGATCTCGTCAGGGCAAGTAAGGAGCATGGACTTGGCCATCCAGCCATTATCGTCATCGGCGCGGTAGTCGATTTGCAGCATGCACACAGCCTGGCTGTCGCACATAGGTCTATTGTGTAAGCCTACTGTATGACAGACAGGCTGCAAATACCGTATTCTTACAGGATCACCACCTCTTCGGGCACGACAAACAAGATCACGCAGCCCGTATCGCTCGCCACGGCATGCTTAAAACCTGGCGGCGTGTAGAGGTAATCACCCGGCTTTAATAAGGTGTCGGCCACCGTCACCGCCCCCTCCAGGACAAACAGCTCTTCCCCCGCAGGGTGATTGTGATAAGGGTAACTTGCGCCAGCCTCAAATTTCAGGAGGATGCTGGACGACCTGCCGCTTGCGGGATCAGAGCGCAAGGATTTCACGAAAATACCCGTATAAGATATCCCCTTTTCGATGAGCGGCTTCCATTCAGCCTGCGCTGTCCGCACCAGATAGTTTTCGACTTTTGTATTCATCATTGTTTCAGTTGGTTTACACAAATAACCGCAATAACCGATGGCCAAAGAATAGACAATCCGGGAAAAAACATATAATATTTAGGTCAGCATCATCTTTTTATACGCTTTGGGGGACAAAGCCGTATGTTTTTTGAAGAAATTGGAAAAGTAAAAGGGGTCATTAAAGCCCAGCCTGTAGGCAATATCCTTAATGGTCAGTTTTTCGTAGTGCAGGAGGCGCTTGGCTTCAGAGATGGTGAGGCTATAGATCACATGCTGTGCGGTCTTGTCGGTATGCAGGCGTGCCAGTTCATTGAGTTTGGATTCGCTGGTCCCGAGCAGCAAGGCAAAATCAGCCACTGTCAGGCTATTGGGATAATTATCCCGCACCGCTTCCAGAAAGCGCAGAAACAGGGCATCGGGTTTCCAGATCTCCGCACCACTGGCGATTTTATGCCGGTTTATTTCGACCAGCAGCAGCTCGATCAAGGCATGGGCAGACAACAAGTATTGATATGGCCGTTCCTCCAGTTCCCGTTCCAGCTGGCTGAAGAGCTGATTGACGTAAGCCACGTTGCCCATGGTGATCACCTCGGTCATCCCAAAATGGCAGAACAGGCCATTGTGAAAGATAAGTTCGATATCATGGTCGTTTTTACAAAAATAATCCAGCGTAAAATCCAGGGCAAGCAGTTCGCCTGCTACTGCCTGCACCTGATGGTATTGCCCCGAGGTAATGGTCAGGAGCTCCTGCTCCGACAGCTGGTACAGCTTTTCATCGACCAAAACCCGGGCATTGCCCTCTGTGCAGTACAGGGTCTTATACCTGAGCACGCGCATGGGTGCTGCATGCCCCTCGCCCGTCATATACCGCTTTATACCTATCATAGCCATTATGTTATCCTACCTATGCGGTACTAAAATTAACGAAAATATAGGAAATCAAGCGCTACGTTTTACCGAATAGCATCCGGGGGGGGGGGGGGGCATATCATCCCCATTTCTGGCAGGCCGGCAGCATCCATTAGACCTTCACTTTGGGATCGATCCAGTAGGACACCGCATCGCTGTGGCTAAAGAATTCCATGGGCGTCACATGGCAGTCCATGACATCCTGGAGCCCATCCTCAGTGTAGCTGACGACCTCCTCGGAGGGGATCACCAAGCCCGTCAGTATGGCCCTCTCGTCGCAGCAGTGCAAGTCAGACAGCAGCACATTCACCCGGTTGCTCACCACCCATTGCTCCATTTCCTCTTTGTTGACGCGCCGCACCCTGTCGGCCAGGAAGCGGGCCTCCTCCACTTCCTTCTCCACGCTGTCAGGAAAGAAAATCCGCAGGAAGGCTTCATATTTGTCAAACTCCTTGATGCGGATCGCCTCATTGCGGAGGAATATCTTTTCACCGAGCTGTCCATGCCGGTCGATGTATTCCTTCATGTCGAGTTCCGTCAGTTCCCGATCAGACCAGCTGGCGAGTTCAGAAAGCGCAAAAATATCCGTACCATGCCCATCACAGGTATTGAGGTACTCCCAGACATCGCCCTGCACCACCTTGGGTTTCTTATGGTCCAGTACATTGTATCCTTCAGCGATCCATTCTTCAATTTGTTCCCTTCTCATATTAATCCATTTTTAATCCAACCTATACCATGCAAAGGATCAACAGCAGGTCGTCATGACCTGAAAAAAAGCCAGGTCCATCGAGACCTGACCTTCTAACTAAATTATCCTTCCATATGGATACTAAAAGGACAATCCTCACTTCTAAATAGTTTCCAAAAAAAACGCCTTACAGTTCCGTCTTCTCCTTGTTGACTTACCGGATTTACTCAATCAGCAAAGCGCATATTAGCGTACTTTCATCATATCCTAAATACTTTTCGGTATCTCCCGCATACCGCTTACATACCATTTTTTTCCTGCAAACAACCTCTTCAACGACCATATTTTTGCAGTATGTACAATTTAAATCAATAAAATATGGCAAATCAATTTTTAATCAAGAAAACAATGGCAGATATGAAGCATCTGCTCGCAAGTGAGATCGAAGCATTGAAGCAAGGAACTTACGAAGGCGTCCAGTTATTAGGTTATTATGAAGCAGGTGATACCCCAGCATCTATTGAATATTATTTAACCAATACAGGACTGGACAACAAAGGTGATACTATAACAACTGGCTCCATTATACTTAAAACTAGTTTCGAAGGTAAGGCAATCGATGCTTTATATTATGGGTTATCCAGCGTTGTAGCGACAAATAACAATCAAGAACAATTACAGCATTTATTTAACAGCAAGGCGATATCTATCAATCTTCCTAAAGGCGTAACGGTGGAAGTCTCTACAACTTTAGAAATCAATACTGATAATTGTGTTATCCAAGGTAATGGCTTTATCCTTAAACAGAAAGACAATTCTGGCATGCTTGGAACAGGAAATGGAGGAATTCCAATTTTACAGCTTAAGGGGCATGGTATTAAACTGTATAATATGACCATAGATGATAATATAGACAATAACTTTGTCCTAGAAAATGGTTATAAGATACACGCTTGTATCCCTTCTACAAATCCTTCAGGAAGTTCAAAATATTACGGGCATTCTGTTATAGGTGTAAATGGTGACGACATCTTGATTGATGGTGTTACCATCTTAGGCGCCAGCTGGGCAGGTATTTCAATAGGTCCCTGGGGAAGTAGCACTAAAATTAAGAATCCAAAAGTTGTCAACTGTAGAGTTGAGCAAACTTACAGAGACTCTATTAGTGTGCACTCTGCTGATAATGCTTTGATAGAAAATAATTATGTGCTAAATGCTGCACATCATATGATACACAATTATCGCAACTGCACAGGGACCCGTATTACAAATAATAAGTGTATTCAAAATTTTGAAGATCTATATATCTGGCACGATAATTTTGATCCCTCGGTAGGAGAACGTGCTGCTATTGTTGTAGACCATGTTTCTTACGCAGATAAAACTGAGAACACAAGAGTTGACAATAATTATATTTCTTCTATTTCTCCAGAGGGTTTTAGAACAGGGATTACTTCGCAAGGATGGCCAATAGGTTTAATCATATACAATAATACGATTTTAAGATGTTCAAATGGAATTTTCTTAACCAATGGATTACCTAGAGGTGTGGCATCTGTATATAGCAATACAATAAGAGAATGTATTGGAGGTATTAGAATAGCTTCTAATTTTGGAGGACAAGTAGGTGGAGTAACAACACCACAAGTCGTAAATTTAAATGTCGTAGATAACGAAATAGATGCCATTACTGATGCAATCATATTTCAAGGCACCCAATCTCAAATTTTGAACTTCTATAATAAATTAAATCTAAACATATTAGCTAATAAAATTGTAGGGGCACCTGTTAATGCTTTCAAACAGGACTTTAACTTTGGATCCAATACTACGACTAATAAGATAAATGTTTTGTTCGGAGAGGGTCAAAATAAAAGTACCGGATTGATAACGACAGCTACCCCTACTAAAACTGAGGTCAACGGCTCCTTTAATTTAAAAATAGAAGATTATTATTCTGTTAATAAGGATACCATAGTCTGGACCCAAAATATGGTGCCGGCTCAATACTATAAAATTGCAGAATTTAAAATAAGAGATGGCCAACGGATAGCCGGAGAAGTAAAAATGTTTGATAACAGGATGAATGTCGACACATGTAGACTTCATTTTATGATTAAAAGTGCTAACGTTATATCTACACTCGAAAGCTCCACTCCCACCACTAATAAAACTTTAATAACCTCTAATATATATTGGGTAAGAACCCCTTTAGACAGCAATGGTCTATATACTTATATGTTATTTATAAAGGGGGTTGTGAAAGACAGTAATATAGCTGCAACATTTAGCGATCTGTTTATTAGCGGATCTCTTGCAGACGAAGATGTAAAATTTATTAAATCTGCAGCTGGTATAGAGAGTCTGCCTACAGGGACAGATTTTTTAACTGTTAATCCTGCTATCAGATCGTTTAATCAAGCAGCAGCTTCTTCTGACACATCCGTGCCACCGAGCGCTACATACAGCCAAGCAGAAGTACAGGAAATACTTGTAGAGCTTCGGGACTTAAAAACAAAGCTAAGAAGTGCGGGCATCCTGGCAACTTAGCAATTCAAATAAATACACATTATCAACATATGGGCATTCTATCTACTGGAATGCCGCATATGTTGATTAAATAGTTTCCCCGCCCCCCGTAATTTAAACACATTTTTTACAATTGTTTTTTTGCCACAGGCTTGATTTTTATCGGAGTGATTTTTAATTTGGACCTGGTTTCTTCAAAAAAGGCTAATCGTGCCAGAAACCAACATTTTTTAAAAGCTAAATATTCATTTAAATATAAATTTTAGTTATTGGATCATGTTCACAACAGTACTAATTACAAACACACAACGACCGTTATCTTTCAAGGCATTTATTACTGCCGTATTTGTGCTGGCCAACAGTTTTTACCTGTCCGGGCAAGCCCTCAACCCCAGCAAGTCCAACTTTGAAGCCCGGCTGCTCAACATCGAAGCGCCGAGCAATGAACCCTTCCGTTACAGTACCACGCTGACCAATGGTACTTCGCAGACGCAGATCTACAACCTCAGCGCACAGCTGCCCACGGGTTGGCAGATCAGCTACCGTGTGGACGGGTCGCTGGTGACCTCCATTCAGATGCAGCCGGGCAAGGTGCAGGAGATCGGCATCGAGATCAGCTGTCCCATCAGCGCCAAACCCGATACCTATAAGATTCCGCTGAAAGCCAGCTCCCCCACAGACAACCTGGCGCTCAACCTGGAAGCCGTGGTGAAAGGCTCCTATGCCCTCGAGTTCAGCACCCCCAGCGGGCGGCTCAGCGACGAGGTGGTATCCGGCAGCAGCAAAGAGATCCTCCTAAAAGTCAAAAACACAGGAACACTCCCGCTCAACAGCCTGGAGTTTAGCTCACAGCTCCCCAGCCGATGGGAAGCGACCTTCACCCCCGCCAATATACAGCAGCTCGAAGCCGGCAAATCGATGGATGTTAAAGTCAACCTGCGCGTGCCCGACAAGACCATCGCTGGCGACTACGCCGCCAAATTTGATGTAAAATCATCCAACAGCACAGCGGATGTCTCGTTCCGTATGATCGTGAAGACCTCCCTGCTTTCGGGCTGGATCGGCATGCTGATCATCCTATTGGCCATCGGGCTGGTGTATTATCTCATCCGCAAATATGGAAGAAGGTAAGCGAGTTGAACCCACAAAAAAGACAGTCAACATGAAGGATCCTATTATTCAACTGACCGGCCTCAGCAAAAGCTATGGTCCCACCAAAGCCGTGGACGCCCTGGACCTGACCATCTATCGGGGTGAGATCTTCGGCCTGCTCGGTCCCAATGGTGCGGGCAAGACCACCAGCATCCTGATGATGCTGGGCCTCACCGAACCCAGCTCCGGCACAGCGTATGTCTGCGGACATGATGCCACCCGCAACCCCATCGCCGTCAAGCGCAAGGTAGGCTACCTCCCCGACAATGTCGGTTTCTACCCCGAGATGACGGCCCTGGAAAACCTGACATTCATCGCCGAATTAAATGGCCTGGCAAGACCCCAGGCCCGCAGCCATGCCCAAGATATGCTGCATACCGTGGGACTGGAGCAGGACATGCGCAAAAAGACCGGTGCTTTTTCGCGGGGCATGAAACAGCGCCTGGGCCTCGCCGAGGTGCTGATCAAAACACCCGAAGTCGCCATCCTGGACGAACCTACCCTGGGCATAGACCCCAAGGGTGTGGACGAGTTCCTGGAGCTCATCAAGCGGCTCAGCAAAGAGCAGAACCTGACCGTACTGCTCTCCTCGCACCACCTCCATCAGGTGCAGCGCGTCTGCGACCGCGTGGGGATTTTCGTGGGCGGCAAGCTGCTCACCCAAGGCTCCATTGACAGCCTTGCCCAGGGCCTCCAGCAGAAAGAAGGCGTCACCACCCAGATCAGCCTGGAGAACAGCCAGGGCCGCAGCAGCCAGTTTGAAGCAGCCCTACAGGCACTGCCGGGCCTCCGTCAACTTTCGGTGCATGAAGAGCACATCGAGCTCAAGACCGAGCAGGATGCCACGGCCGAGGCCGTACGCCTCCTGGTCCAGCAGGGCGCCAATATCATCGCCGTGCAGCGCAATGACTATGCACTGGACTACATCTATAACACCTATTTCGAGCACCGTAACACCATCAATGACCATGAGAAATCCACTGGTATCATTACCAAATAACCGTCCGTCGGTACCGATCCAGGTATTGATCAACAAGGAAATCGCCACTCATATCCGCAGCTGGCGCTTTATCGTGCTGATCCTGCTGATCGTACTGACCTATGGCGCATCACTTTACATATCGTCCACGGGACTGAAAGATGCCGTCAGCAACATCAAGGATCCGGACAAGTCCTTTCTGTACCTCAAGCTGCTGACGACGACAGACAACAGCATCCCCCCGTTCCATGTTTTCCTCAATTTTCTGGCACCATTGCTGGGGATCGCCCTGGGCTTTGACGCCATCAATGCCGAATACAATGGGGGCACGCTGACGCGGCTGGTGGCACAACCCTTGTACCGCGACAACCTGCTATTTGCCAAGTTCCTGGCCCCACTGATCGTGGTGTCAACACTGTTTGTCGCCCTGGTGCTGCTGATGATCGGAGGTGGCCTGCTCGGCACAGGCGTACGCATTGAAGTCCAGGAGGTCCTGCGGATCATGGGGTTCACCCTGATCAGTGTGCTCTATGTGGCCTTTTGGCTGAGCCTGTCGATGCTCCTGTCCATCCGGTTCCGGCAGCCCGCCACCTCGGCGCTGACCGCCATCGGGATCTGGCTTTTTTTCACCGTGTTTTTCCCCATCCTGGTCAACCTGCTGATCAGGCCCTTCCTGCCCAACCCCAATTATATTTCGGAGCAGGAATACCTGAGCTATAACGAGCTTATCTTAAATCTGATGCGCCTATCGCCGAGCCAGCTCTATACCGATGCGACCACCACGCTGCTGATGCCTTCGGTCCGCAGCCTCGGTCCGATCGCCATGGAGCAGATGGTCGGAGCCATCCCGGCCCCACTTTCCTTCCGGGAGAGCTTTTTGATGGTGTGGCCACAGATCAGTGGGCTCACGGCAGCCATGATGGTCTGCTTTGCCTGGGCCTATTCCATTTTTATGCGCCGCGAAATACGCAGCTAAAGCCCGACAGCAAAAAAAAAGAAGCACCCTAGTCTGGGGGACAAAGGGTGCTTTTTGCCATTTTTTTTACCTAAATTTTATGAGACCTCAGAATGGGGATGGATTGATATGGTACAGTGCGGCAGTTTAAGCGCAAACGTTTTCGAAAAAATAAGGCCGCCACAACCCCTTCGCAAAAAAAAGGCGAGCATATTTCCCTATATTTATACCGTGCTCCTCGAGCTCCTGTTATGTCGATTTCTTAAAACATCATAAATCCGTTGGAAAACTTGCAGATCGCTTTACCATACAATATTGAATCGCTTTTTCAGCAATATTACAAGCAGCTTTGCCTCTTTGCGAACAATATCCTCCATGACCAGGCTTTGGCCGAGGATGTTGTGCAGAGCTTTTTTGCTGGACTTTGCGAGGGCCGCAATATCCTGCCGGAAGATGATCATGCACGCAAAGGCTACCTGTTTATTGCCATCCGCAACAACTGCCTGAAACACATTCGGAACGAAAAAATAAAGAACAAGTACATCGATCAGCTCGATGCCGACATGATCGAAGAACAGACCGTCATGGATGCCATGATCCAAGCCGAAGTCATCGACCAGCTGATGAAAGCCATCCACCAACTACCACAGGGCTGTAGACAGGTCTTACATATGGCCATTTTCGATAAGCTCTCCAACGATGAAATCGCCCACAACCTGACCATTTCCATCAATACCGTCAAAAGCCAGAAAAAAAGAGCCATCCAGCTCCTCAGAGCACGTCTGGATGCTAGCGCACTCGCACTTTTATTATTTTTACTTACTGACTAACAGCATTTTAAAAATTTTTTAATTTTTCATTCCATCCTTTTACATTTCTTTTGGCTCTTCCCATTATACAGCCAATCGAAAAACATGATGGATCAGCAATCTATACTCGTAGACTTCTTAGTCAAGCACTTTAGCGGGACACTGAGCGAAGCCGATGCACAGGCCCTCCAAAAGATCCTGGAAGATCATCCTTCCCTGCGCCAACAGTGGGAGAAACAGACCCGTCAGGGCCTCAAATCCAGCGACGCCGCATTCTGGAATAACCTAGACCTGGATCAAGCAAGGATCAACATCCTAAATTACCAGCAAGTCACAGCAGCCAGCCCCCTTTTAGCACAGCGAAAAATACGAAAGATCGGCCTCTATACAGGCATCGCAGCCAGCCTACTGGTCTTCATCGGAATCGCCTTGTTCCTGAATAGGCCAAACATGGATAAGCAGATCGTCGCCGATCAGACCCATCAGTATAAAAACGATGTTTTACCCGGTGGACAGAAAGCCACCTTGACACTTTCCGATGGCAAAGTAGTCGAACTGTCCCATCAGCAGGCTACCCTACAGGAAAAATATGGCGAACAGCTCCAGATCACCGACGGACAGCTGCACTATAAGCCAAGCAACCAGCAGGCCGAACTTGCCAGCTTAAAAAATACCCTGACCGTACCCGAATCCGGGTTCTATCGCATGGTGTTACCAGACGGCAGCAAAGTCTGGGTCAATTCAGCTTCCGAACTCAGCTACCCATTGGCCTTCAGCAAGACGAGCCGAAACGTAATGCTACGTGGTGAAGCCTATTTTGAAGTGACCCACGACCAAAATCGTCCCTTCATTGTCAGCACCACACATGGCGCGATTAAAGTGCTGGGCACAAGCTTCAACCTCAAGGCTTACCACAATGCCATCTCCAATGTCACCCTGTTGAATGGCAGTATCGAATTGACCAACGAAAACAAGACAAGCAAGCGCATTGTACCGGGACAAAAAGTAGAATTCGACGGTCGTGACATGCGCGTGTCACAAGCCAATATTGAAAAAGAAACCGCCTGGCGGCAGGGTTACTTTTATTTCGAGCACGATCAGATCCCAGAGATCATGGAACAGCTATCACGCTGGTATGGCATCAAGGTCGTCTACCAGGGCCCGATCAGCAAGAAAACTTTTGGGGGCAGCATCAGCCGCAGCGTGAGCCTGGCCGAAGCCCTGGAGCTGATCAAACGTGGAGCCGGCCTTGAATTCGAAATCAACAAAAAAACAGTTACCGTAAAAAACAAGGACTAAAAAAAGATAAACCAATTATTAAAGACCAAAGGAGGATCAAAGGATGATTTAAAGATTTACCCAACCAACACGCTTGGTGCTGCATCATTCAGCAGCGCCTAAATGATGATGTCCAGTAGCGGACCGACGGTCCGTACTTGAACTAAAACCAAAAAAAACCAACCCTATTACTGAAAAATATGAATTACTTTAACAAATGTAAAGATTACCTGTTCGGGAGTCGAATGACCGAACCCAACTTTACACCCCTTATTTCAAAAAAGGTCAAAGCAACCTTATTTCTGGGCTTGCTCTTTACCTATGGCGTATACGGTAAGACCGAGGCACAGCAGGTCACTCTGCATATCAATAAGGGAAACCTAAAATCGGTGTTGACAGAGATCAACAAACAGACTGGCTATCATTTTTTTTACGATGAAAGCCTCTTTATCGACCTCAGAAAGGTAGATGTCAATGTCTCCAACCAAAAACTGGGAAATGTCCTCAAAGAACTTTCAGACAAGCTTCCCCTTCAGTTTGAAATGCACAAAAACCATGTTGTCGTGCTGCCAAGTGCACAGAAAAAAAACGTTCAACAGCAACAGCATACGATCAAAGGCCGATTGACCGCTGCTAAAGACGGCAGGCCCATTGAAAATGCGACGGTCAGTTTAAACGGCAGCAGCACACGGACATCATCCGATAGCAATGGCAATTTCACCCTATCATCGGCCCAAGCCGAGGGTAGCCTGACCATCTCGCACCTTTCCTTCAAACCACAGACCGTGCGCTTCAGTAGTGCAACAGCCAATAGTCTGTCCATATCACTTGAAGAAAACGACAGCGCTTTGGAGGAAGTTGTGGTTGTCGGCTTTGGCACACAAAAGAAAGTCAACCTCACAGGAGCCATTTCACATGTCGGCAAGGAAGCCTTTGAAAATCGGCCGGTCGCCAATATCGGTCAGGCCTTACAGGGCCTAGTCCCCAATCTGAACATCACCTTCGGAAACGGTTCGCCCAACAGTACACCCGGATTTAACCTGCGGGGCGGTACCTCCATGAGTTATAATCAGAACACCAAGGTGTTCGAATCCGTGAACGGTGACCCCCTGGTTATCATAGACGGGGTGGAGAGCTCCACGGCTGCCCTGAATCAGCTCAACCCAAATGACATCATGGACATGTCTTTTGTCAAAGATGCCTCTGCAGCAGCGATCTATGGTACCAAAGCGGCCTATGGGGTCATCTTAGTCCGCACCAAACGAGGAGAGTTCAATCAGAAAGGCAAGATCGCCTACAATTTCGATTCCAACTTTGACACACCTTCAGGGCTCCCCGATATCCTCAATGCCTATGAGATCCAGAAATCAGGCATGGACAGGACCTTATGGACGAATGGCAAGCCTGGTACCGCCGATGAAAAGAAACTGGAGATGATCCAAAAATATATGGATAACCCCACGCCTGAAAACGCCTGGTACCAAGAGGGAAACAGCATCATTTGGGTCGCCAATGTCAATCCATTTGAGGAAGCGGTCAAAAAATGGACGCCGATGCAAAAGCACACCCTCAATCTCAGCGGTGGTGCCGAGTCCATCAACTACTATATTTCCGGGGGATTGCAAAACCAGTCCGGTATGTACAAGATCAATACCGATAAGCTGAAACGCTACAATGCCCTGATGAATATCAATGCCAAGGTGAACAACTGGTTCAGCGTGTTTGGAAAGATAGGTTTTGACCAGACCAACTTCAACAGCCCCTACATCGTTGGTGGTAAAGGAAGTATCTGGACAGCCATGATGGGCGAAACGCACAAGAACATCAATATGCCCATCCAAACCGGGCCAAACGATCCTTTGCCCAATGCCTATACCGACAACATCCTTTCCTGGCTAAGCTATGGGGCCAACAATCAGTCCACGGATAGAAGGGTATCCTTACTGATCTCGCCCGAATTTACCTTAATTCCCAATGCACTGAAACTAAAGGCAGACCTCAGTTATCAACCGCAATCGTATAGCCTGAGCCGATACAGTCCAAAGTTCAACCAGATCGTAGACTCTTGGCAATATACCGCCCAGCAGGCCGAGGCCGCGGAAAACCGGGCCTATTTTGACAACAATAACACCAACAAATATTTGGTCAACATCTATGCTGACTATAAGAAGACCTGGGCAGAAAAACATCATTTTTCTACTGTGGTAGGGTACAATCAGGAGCAGACCAAGTTTAATCAGATCACCAATACCTTCCGGAAACTGATCTCTCCGGATATCCAGAACCCCGATGCCGCTGAGGACCCATCATTGCATACGGTATACCGCAATGCGTATACACTTGCTGGACGTGCTGTATTTGGCCGTGTGAACTACAACTATGCAGAAAAGTATTTCATTGAGAGCAACCTGCGCTATGACGGCAGTGCCAAGTTTACCGAAAAAGACCGCTTTGTCACCTTTCCTTCCTTCTCGGCCGGATGGCGGATCTCGCAGGAGCATTTTATGGAAGGTACAAAAGGCTGGCTCAACGAACTGAAGCTACGCGGAAGCTGGGGAAAACTGGGCAATCAGCCCTCATCCATCTATCCATATCAGGCCACCATGAATACAGGCAAGGCTCCTTACCTGATCAATGGGCAACAGATCGTCTATATCGATCCCCCAGGACTCGTATCGCCCTACCTTACTTTTGAAAAAGCCCGCACCTGGAACATTGGTCTTGATGGTACCTTGCTCAACAACAGGCTCGATGTGACCTTCGAATATTACAACCGCAAGACCACCGATATCCTGACCGATGGCAGCGCTTCATTTCCGACGACACTGGGGACTGCAGCACCATTGGAAAATTCAGGTATCCTCGAGACAAAAGGATTTGAGCTTTCATTCCTCTGGAAGCAGAGCATCAATGCGGACCTCAGATATCGTGTCGGTATTAACCTATCCGACTACCTGACCAAAGTACAGCATTATGCCGCCAACACCAGCATGATGATTACCAACTCTGCGGGCAGGGAGGTCATGTATGATGGTAAGACCATCGGCGAAATATGGGGTTACCGTACGGGGGGTATATTGCAGGAAAGTGACTTCGCAGGACGAAATGAAACCAATGGTAACTGGATCTACAATGGCGCCTATCAGGGCACGCTCTATCCAGGTTATATCTGGTATCAGGATCTGGGCGGCCCCGAAGGGATCCCAGACGGTAAGATAGATGCTGGATTGAATACCTTGACCAATCCAGGAGACCGTGTCGTCATCGGAAATTCCACACCACGGTATCGCTTTGGCATCACCGGAAATGTCCAGTATAAAAATTTCGACCTTGATTTCTTGTTTCAAGGTGTATTGAAACGTGATATCTGGGCAGGCATATCCTCATACTGGGGTGGTGGAGCCGGATCACAATGGATGTACGAACGATCCTGGACACCTGAGCGTACAGATGCGGAGTTTCCCATGTATGGCTCTTCGGTAAGCGTGCAGGACCGGTACCTGATCAACGGTGCCTACCTCAGACTGAAACAGGCCGTACTGGGCTATACCTTACCCAATCAGCTGACCAAACGATTTGGTGTCGAGCGGTTACGCTTCACCCTTGCAGGTTACAATATCTTTGAAGTCACAAAAATACCAACAGTTTTTGATGTCGATCAGATCTCTGCCGACTATCCACAAAAGCGGTCCATTGCTTTTGGTGCCCAAATTGTCTTCTAACCATTACTACTATGAAAAAAAATATATTCAGATTAATCGTCATTGCTGCAGCCTCCCCCCTCTTGCTGGCACAGTCTTGTAACGATAAATTTTTACAGCTGAGTCCAGAAACCGAACTGTCGAAGGACAACTCATTAAAGACTGAAACCGAATTGACGCTGTACCTCAACAACCTCTATGGCCGTTATATTCTGGGACATGGCACAGTCTGGGCAGATGCCAAAGTCAACCCCAATGTGGTCGGGGGCAGTCATTTACTGGCCAGCGACTTTATGACCGACAATATGGTTCGCTATGGCAATATCAGCAGTATGCTAGACAATACCTTTATTCCACCAAATTCCGGTACTTCGGTGGATTGGACATGGGATGACCTGCGTTCGGTCAATTATTTCATCCAAAACTACCGCAACGCATTGCCCGATGTCAATAACGACCCTACCCGACTGAACAAATATCTTGGCGAAGCCTATTTCTTTAAGTCGATGGATTATTACCGCAAGCTCATGCTGTTTGGCGATGTGCCCTGGCTGTCCACTGATCTCAACATCGACAGTAAGGAACTGTACAAGCCTCGGGATAAACGCACTGTGGTCGCTGACTCGTTGATGAAAACCATTGATCTGGCCATTGCGGGACTAGAAGGCGTCACTGGTGGTCCTGATGGGCGCATCAATCAGGACATGGCCCTGTTTTTGAAAGCACGCATAGCCCTGTTTGAAGGTTCGTTCCGCACCTACCACAGCGAGCTCTCTTTACAAAGCACGGCAAAACCTTTCCTGGAGGCCTGTGTGGATGCCTGTGAAAAAATCATCGCTTCGGGCCGGTATCAATTATATGCCACAGGCGACACCCCCTACTGGAAACTGTTTACCTTCAAGAAGGACCCCAGCTCCGACGGCAACAAGGAAGCTATACTGGCCCGGGTTTATGACGGTACCGTGGTAGGCCATGCCACCCAGCGCTATTGGGACCAGAACAACAGCCTTGGAGGAGCCAGACCTGCCGGTGGAGCGACGCGTGGTCTTATCGATGAATACCTATGTATTGACGGGAAACCGATCTATTCTTCGGGATCTGCCGGCAACTACACCGCCAACCCGCTATTCAAAGGCTATGATGGCCTATGGTCCGAACTTGAAAACCGCGACCCGCGCCTGAAGCAGACCATTAATTACCCGGGTGAAAACCGATCCCTTTTTAACAGAACGGACGGGACGACCAGTCTTGAGAAAAATGGTATCACCTATCCACGGCTGTCCTATAATGTGGGCGGCGGTACAACTGTAACCGGTTACCTTCCCATCAAACATTGGATGGGTGACCGCGCCGAAAATGAAGCGACGACAAATGGTCAACAGACAGCGATCGAATTCCGCTATGGCGAAGTTCTGCTCATGTTGGCTGAAGCCAAGGCCATCTTGGGCACCCTGACACAGAATGACCTGGACCGGACGATCAATCTGTTGCGCCAACGTGCAGGATTCGACTTCGCGAAATACCCGAGCAGCAAACTCGAGCTGGGCAACCTCCCAGCGGACCCCAGGCTTGATGAAATCTACGCCAGCAAACTTGATTATGCCGTTAGTCCCATCATCCGTGAAATCAGAAGAGAGCGCCGTGTAGAAATGGTACTGGAAGACCGCCGTTACGAAGACCTGATGCGCTGGAAAGCCGGTAATCTGATGACCGTTCCCCTGCGCGGCATGAAATTTACAGCCGAAAAAGGAAAACTGTACGATGGTACCCATACCGCCAAACCTATTATCGCGCTCAAAGAAGAAGTCAATAAAGACATCTTTTTGGATAATGATGGCTTTATCATCGCCTACCCGAGGAGTGCCAACATCAGCAATGGTACCGCCCTGTGGGCAGACTACCGCTACTATTGGCCGTTACCTCTATACGATCTCACTTTAGATGGCAATCAGCTGGTTCAGAATCCGGGATGGTTGGGCGCAAAATAATATGAATATATAAGAAATAACAATATGAAACCATCATGATTTATTCAAACCGAGTGAAACGAGTTCATGAATACAACTAAAAAACAAATCATGAATGAATAATCGCACTGGGGAAAGAATAAATCTGATAGCTTCATCACAATTGAAAAACAAATTTATACAGATGAAAATTAAAGCATATATCTACCTGTCGATTAGCCTACTAGGTGTAACTATGGGGCTGAGCGCCTGCAAAAAGGACCTGGCGCCCATTAAAGACAATCTGACTGTTCGGGAAGCGGTACTTTCGGGCGGCTTCATGCAGATTCCGGTCAAAATCGGAACGCCGCTGCAGATCAATCTGGCGGTCAATCCCGGAAACCGCACCGTCACCGAAGCGACCTATAGCAACAAACATCCAGAAATTGCAACGTATAGCAGTACGGGCTTGGTTACGGGCTTAACCGTCGGCAAAGATACCGTCACCATACGGTCTGGCGAACTGAATGTATGGTATATTGTCGATGTGACGAACTAATCATCAGCATACTGATCAAAAAACTATGGCAGAGATGACCATCGTGTAAATTTAGTATATGCATGAACAATTATAAATTAAATACCATAAAAATTATGAGAAAACAAACAAAAAAATGGATGCAAATCATTCAGGGAATTGCGTTATCCACCACCGTCCTATCACTTTTTTTCGCCTGTTCAAAACCTTTGGTAGAGCAAACTGTACCAGAAACTCAGCGATTAAAGGCTTCGTCGAATGGAACTATAGACACCTCCCTGGCCAACCTTAAATTTGTCAGCAATCCCGTCAATCTCAACATCATTATGTTTGTACCCACGGACAATCCAGCTTTACCTGACTACAAAACTAGGTTATCGCAGCTATTTGTCCATTTCCAGGACTGGTTACATAACGAAATGGAACGCTATGGCTACAGCAACTACCTGGGCCTGGCAAAAGATTCCACTGGCTTGGTGAATATTATTGAAATTCCGGCCGCGGGCGCTCAAGCAGACTACCCCTATAGCTCCTCTATATCAGCTGGTAAGATTATCAATGAGATCAATGCCTACAAAACCAGCCATCCAAACGAATTTTCATCCAACAATCACTATTTAGTCCTTTTACCGGCAAGAACAGACGGCGATAATAGCCAGCCCTTCTATGGCTATGGCAAATACTGCTTTGCCGTAGATAATTCGTCCATGTCCGTCAACGGAATTCCAAATCCAAGCTCCAACTACCTCGGCGGCATGCTGCATGAGCTGGGCCATGGATTAAACCTCCCCCACAACCGTGCGAAGTATGTCAGTGAAGAACCCACCTTGGGCACCTCGCTGATGGGAAGCGGCAATGTGAGCTTTAGCAAGGGACTGCCTACTTTCCTGACCGGTTCTGATGCGGCCATTCTGAGCAGAAATGAAGTTTTTCAACCGGCAGTGCCGACAGCTGCTCCTTATCAGGCACCGAGTTATTCCATACAACCGCAATTTGCCATTGACAACAGTCAGCAAAAAATCTTTATCAGCGGAAATTATACATCCAATTTGCCTGTGAGCGAGATATTGGTCTATATGGATCCCAACGTGAACAACGAAGGTACCGGAGCCAACAAAGATTACAACGCCGTCACCTGGAAATTTGCGCCAGTTTCCTCTGGGGGCATCCAAGGAACCATAGACCTCAATGAACTCTATTACAAAGGCAATACACCCTACGAACTCAAAGTAAAATTATTATTGCAAAATGGATACACCACATCCAATGTTTACGATTTCAAGTATGTCAACGACCTCATGACGACCAATCAAGATTCGGTGTATACCTATTCCAATGCCTCCTATGCCGGTGTGAAAGGCAGCTTTGGCCCGGGGCAATATACCACATCAGATTTATTGGCAAAAGGCCTGACCGACAATAGCATCTCTTCCATTAAAGTAGGGACAAACGTTAAAGTCACCTTATACAATGGGAATAATTTTACCGGCGACAGCCTCGTGGTGACCTCATCGTCTTCCTATCTCTCGACTTTCAACGATAAAGTCTCATCCATGAAAGTACAAAACCGTTAGGGAGGGCCGAAAGCTACGATGAAGACATTCATTTTTAAAAGAACAATCCTGCTGCTGCTATTTGCCGTGGCGGGATTGAACCTGTCCGGCCAGCCAGCCCCCTGGTTTACCGAGGGCAAATTTGGGCTGTTTCTGCACTGGGGACTTTATTCGCAGACCGCAGGCGACTGGAACGGACATCCCACCAAAGGCGGCGAACATTTTATGCTCTATGAACGGATCCCGGTCAGGACCTACGCGAAGATCGCCGACCAGTTTAACCCGACCGCCTTTGATGCCGACCGCTGGGTGCAGATGGCCCATGATGCCGGCATGAAGTATATTGTGATCACGGCCAAGCATCACGATGGCTTTTCGATGTACAATTCGGCCGTCAGTGATTATAATATCGTCCGGAGGACGCCCTGGGCCAAAGATCCTATGCTCGCCCTCGCGGCGGCCTGCAAGAAGTACGGGTTAAAGCTCTGCTTCTATTACTCCCTGGGGCGCGATTGGGCAGACCCAGATGTACCGACCAATTGGCCCACAAAAGCCGGGCGCAGCAATACCTGGGACTATCCCGATGAAGATGCCAAAGACCTGAACAAGTATGTCGAAAACAAAGTCAAACCGCAGCTCCGTGAGCTGCTGACACAGTATGGCCCCATCGGTATTATCTGGTTTGACACGCCCGAGCTGATCACCAAAAAACAGAGCCAGGAGATCCGTGATCTGATCCATGCCATCCAGCCCCAGTGTATTATCAACAGCCGCATCGGTAATGGTCTGGGCGATTATGCTGTCGTCGAGCAAACGCTGGTTTCGAAAGCACGGAAAAATTGGGAAGCTTGTATTACGATGAGCGAAAACTGGGGCTACAATAGGCATGATACAAAATGGAAAAGCCCCGAACTGCTGGTACGCAACCTGATCGAAGTGGTCAGCAAGGGCGGTAACCTCCTGCTCAATGTCGGCCCCAAAGGTGACGGCAGCTGGCCAGTAGAGAGTCAGGAAAACCTACACGCCATCGGTGCCTGGATGAAGGTCAATGGCGAGGCAATCTACGGTACGACGGTCTGGAACGGTGCACAAGCCATAACAGCGAGCGCACAAACTGCAAAGAAAGAGTCAGACAAGGAAAAGGTTGGGAAAGATGCCGTCAATGATGCGACTTCCAAGGAGATCATTGCCGACTATCGTTTTACCCAGAAAGGTAATTCAGTCTACCTCTTTGTCCGTAGCCCCTCAACAGCGAGGATAGACATTCCGGAGCTTGCCAAAAACAAACTTGCGATCAGTTCGATCAGCCTTCTGGGCAGTCCGTCGAAGGTCAAATGGACACAGGGCAGCGATCATTTAAATCTTGTTTTACCCACAGGACAAAAGAATGATATACCGATTTACGTATATAAGATTGAATCAAACCGCAACTAATCAACATCCCCGGCAATAGACTTGTCGGGGATATTTTCTATCATCCTGCCTTTAACTGATGACAATGTACAGTCACCAGATTTTGATGATTGCTCATCATGATTCTATTAACATGGCAAAAAACATAGGGCTTAACCATGCCTTCCATCTATGTTTGAAAAGCTCTGTATGGCCTTTGGTTTCACCCCAAAATGTTTCTTAAAACTCGCCGAAAAATGCGCAGGATTATTATAACCTAAAAAGCGTGAAATTTCATTTACTTGGCGGTCTCCTTGAGAAAGTAAACTTCGGGCTTTTTGCATTCTAACCTTAGTGACGTAGCCATAGATGGTCGTCCCATAGCAACGTTTAAAATATTTTTTCAAATAGTTTTCATTCGTTCCCAATTCAGCGGACAATTGTGCTAAAGAAGGCGGATCTGCTAATCTGCTTTCAATTATTTTTTTTGCCTTGGCCATCAATTTTCTCATTTCTGGACTCAGGCTATCATCCCTACAGTTTACCTTATTGCCTAGTTTATACTGATCAAATGTCCGCGCCAACAGTTCAAGGATCTTACCAAAACAAAATAGATGCTTCCATTCTTTGTCAAGCTCCAGATCAATCAATTCGGCTATAATCCTCTTTTGCTCTGCACTTATCAAGACTGAATCGTCAAACAGGATGCCCGATCGCGACTTTTCTAAAAGCCTATGAAGCTTGTCCAGGAAAGGACTTTCACGGGGCAGAAATGATTCGAATGAGGAGACCGGAATATTGACTTCGACAAAACTTTCCTCAGGTCGATGATGCCATAGTCCTAAGATCTGAGGTCCTGCAAAAAGATAACATTGGACATGGCCAGGGGAAGAATTCACCAACAGATTTCCATCTACATAATACTGTCTGTCGCTATTTAAGGCAAAAAAAACATGAATATAAGGAGCGGCATTCTCGATACAAATATAACCGTCGCTATGCGATGTTAATTCGCCATATATCATATGAATTCCCTGCGGTATGACGATCTCGGACACATCCATTTGCGAAGAATATTGCTTCAACGATTTTTTGTGAAATTGAAAAGGATGATCCACAAAGGTTCGGATATCAAAAGAATAACTGGGCGGCGTACGTGCCATTTCTCGCTCAACCTGTTCATCCAGCGACCATGAGTCACGTAGATCGGCATTATTGGAAAGGACTTTTTCTAAACTATCTGGGTACATGCCAATGTATAAAATTCCCGAATTGCATATTTTTTCTCCCACAAATATAAGTTTAATCATCTAATTTTGACGCTTTATTAAGATTAAATTTAAATAAGATGCGAAAATTACCTATGCTTGTCGCAGCAATATGGAGTCTACAACTCACACAAGCGCAAGAAAAACAGCTTCTCAATGGAACAGTCCTGGATGAAAATAATACACCACTAGCTGGGGCTACGATTACCGTACTGAAAACCAACCAGCATACCGCAACAGACAATCGTGGCCAGTTTATATTGTCTACATTAGCCAAAGGAACTTATGATATCCGAATTAATGCAATCGGTTACAAAAGCATCAAACGGAAAGTATCGATTGACCCAGCACATCCAATGACCTTATCATTTCCGATGTCTCGCGCAGAGGAATCATTACAAACCGTGGAAATTTACGGGCGCAAGGAAAAATCATATCGCAATACACAGTCCTTTATCGGAAGCAAGACCGAAACCAAATTGCGCGATCTCCCCCAATCGGTTTCGTATGCGACGAAAGAGCTTATCGCAGACCAAGGATTGATGCGTGTCGGTGAAATTGTCAAGAATTTCAGCGGCGTTAACCAGTTCACCTTCTATGATGATATTACGATCCGTGGTTTTCGGATCAATGGTGGATCCAATACGCAGCTGGTCAATGGTATGCGTACAACAACAGGATTTTGGAAACAGCCCCTGGCCAATTATCTGGAACGTGTAGAAGTATTAAAAGGTCCCTCTTCGGCCCTGTTCGGTAATGCCAGCCCTGGCGGTGTTGTCAATCGTGTTACAAAAAAACCGCTCGATGAGGCACGCAAATCGTTGCAATTTTCTGTGGGAAGTTTCAACAACCTGCGCGCCCTTGCCGACTTTACAGGCCCGATGACTAGCGATAAAACCCTGTTGTACCGCCTCAATATTGGCTATGAAAATGCGCAGAATTTTAGAGATCTACAGTTCGACAAAAACTTGGTCCTGGCACCATCATTTTCTTTTATTCCTTCAGAAAATACCCGTATCAATTTTGATATGGTCTATAACGATTCGAAATCAAGGCTCGACCGGGGGCAATCCATCTTTGCTAACGGTGATCTCTATTCAACACCTATAAGCCAATCCATGAGTACGGCCAATGATTTTCTGAATGAGCAGACCTATATGGTGACCGCTTCGCTGAATCACCGTTTCAATGAGAAGTTGAGCTTTAATGCTTCCTATATGAAAACAGGCTATGCAGAGGACCTATCGGAACATCGATCAGCCAATGCCTATGCTGTGGACGGGAAAGGAGCCAATATTGAAAATATGGTGGCGAGACAGGTTTTCATCCGCAACAGAAAACGATTTGTTGATAACATCACCGCTTTCTTCAATTACAATGTCAACACTGGTGCGCTAGCACATAAACTCATTGCCGGTTATGACTATGCGCAGGAGGTGTTACCTGTGGGTGGTTCGCAGCTGACAGCGAGCGGGTATAGAAATAAAGATAATACAGGAACCATTGCACGATTTGACCCCAAAAAAATAGGCGATTATCTGCTCGACAAAAATGGAAACCCAGTACCCAATGTATCCAGTTTTGACCTCAGCAACCCCTTGAAAAGCCAACAGTTGCAAGATGGAAGTAAATATTTTTATGCATCGACATTGGTTGCGCCGACCTATTATCATCTGCATGCGCTCTATCTACAGGACCAGCTCACCTTGGGCCCTATCCAGTTATTGCTGGGGCTTAGGTACGAGAATTACAAGGATATTGCCAATTATAAAACCGATCAGGCCGAGAATGTACACCAAGATGTTATACTGCCGCGCTTTGGAGCAGTTTATACCATCAATCCACAGATCAATCTATACGGAACCTACGTAAAAGGCTATAACCCACAAACGGCTTCGGCACTGGCAAATCCAAATGCCGGCGGACCATTTGATCCACTCGAAAATGATATGACCGAATTTGGATTAAAAACAGCCTGGCTGGACGGAAAACTTCAGGCGAGTACAGCTATCTATCAGATCAATCAGAAGAATACCCTTTACCCTACTCCTACAGCCGACAATGCAGATTTAATGGAACAGATCGGAAAAGAAAGATCTAAAGGGATAGAGTTTGACATTCAGGGCCAGATTCTCCCGCATTGGAGTGTTATTGCATCCTATGCCTACAATGACGCCAAGATCACCGAAGGTGGGAATAATGAAGAACTGAACAGACAAAAACCAAATGCGCCTCAAAATACGGCAAATATCTGGACCAGATTCTCTGTTCCTTCCGGAAAAGCAAAAGGCTTGGGCATCGGCATCGGTGCCAACTATGTAGATAAAAGAAACCTTTCCCTTAACCAGGATCAGACGATTCCATCCTACAGTTTACTGAATGCGGCCTTGTACTATACCATTGGCAAGGTACAATTGCAGGCCAACTTTAATAATATTACCAACAAAACACATTGGGTCGGAGGTTACGATTATATCCGTCTGTTCCCAGGTGCACCGCGGAATTTCCTATTTACCCTAGGCTATACATTTTAATCATGAAAGTCAAAAACATAATCTTGTTTTTACACCGCTGGATCGGATTAATTTCCGGTCTGGTGGTTTTTATCGTGAGCATTACAGGCGCTATTTTTGTTTTTGAGAAAGAACTGTTTTCCCTATTTCATCCCAGCTATGTCAAGGTAAATGTACCGGAAAAAGCATCTGTCCTTCCTCTTTCGATCTTGCAGGCAAACGCACAGCATGCCACGAGACAGCCCATTAATATTATTCGTGTGCCTGCTACAGCTGATCAGCAGGAAGCCTATATTTTTGAGTCCCTTAAACGCCGTCCCAAAAACGATATCGTGGGTGTATTTGTAAATAAAGAAATCATCTATTGGGACCGTATTTTCGTAGATCCCTACAGCGGGCGCGTTTTAGGAAAAATAGATGTGGAGACAAATTTTTTCTGGATCGTAAGGCAGATCCATCAATTTCTTTATCTCAGGCGCGACGTAGGGAGCGTGATCGTAGGTACCAGCGTCCTGCTGTTTATCATTACGCTAATTTCAGGACTTTTCCTTTGGTGGCCAAAAAACCGTAAAGTGGCTGTAAAGCGGTTAAAAATAGATTTCAGCACAAAGTGGAAGCGTCTCAACTATGATCTTCATCAAGTACTTGGCTTTTATGCATTTTTGGTCGCGATGGTCATCGCATCAACCGGTTTGGTTTGGTCCTTCAAGTGGTGGGAAACAAGCATATACTGGTTTATGGACGGTAAGCGGCCCAATACAAAAATCGAAGAACCAAAACATCAAGATAGCCAGGTGACAAAGTCCCCTGTAGCACCTTTAGACCTGATATGGTCCGACGTTGTGAAAAAATACAGCACACATCAGGGCGTTTTTATCAATTTGGTTCATGATGCCTCACAAGCTAATGTAAATATCTATACGAAAGGACATACCTGGTGGTCAGCTTCGGATGCCTATGCCTATGATCTTCGCAATGGGCGCGCATACTACAAGCGCCTACAAAATGATAAAACATTGGGCATGAAATGGCGAAACTCCAATTACGATATTCATGTTGGAAAAATAGCAGGGCTAACAGGCATGTGGATCGCATTTGTGGCTAGTTTAATCTGTGCCTCCTTGCCGGTTACAGGCTTCTACATTTGGTATGGCCGAAAATTTAAAAAGAAGAAATCGCGCTCGTAAGATTCCGACAGCCGATATTCAGTCCGGGGCTATTTCTGATTGCCGCTGTACATACCCCCATCGTAATAAGGCGCTGTCGTATCCGTAACAAATAAGACCAGTTCCGCATTGTTCTCCGTAGTGAAACTGATAGCTTCATCCTGAATAAACAAGCTTTCCCCTTTGTCAAGGCCGATTTCATTGTTTACGGCAATAGTTCCCTGAAATACATACAGGAGCAGGCCAAAATCGGGGCCGAATGTTTCAGGCAGCGCAAATGATTTTCCAGCCGTGGCCTGCATATCGTATATCCAGGTCTTGCTGCTCAGTTGGAGTCTGGTCCGCGACGCATCCGGCGAAGCGATCAGGCGCCATTGATCCACACTATGCACCTGTTCAAGTTCCTGAAAAATCACCTCAGGACGGCTATCCTTCATTCCCGGACGGATAAATATCTGTAGTCCTTCTACATTTTCCCGGACAGCCTCCTCATGGTGAAATATCTTCCCGGCCTTCATGAGCATCAACCGTCCCGGTGTAATAAATTCTTCAAAACCTTCGGAGTCCGTATGCTTGACCTTTCCCGTTCTGAAATAAGAAAGGATATCGTCATTGCTATGAGGATGCATCTTGATTACCGCCCCGGCCTGGATATTGGCCTGATCAATGCGTCCTATGCTATAATAACCAGTATCCCTGTCACCCAGGTCCAATCCCGGAAAAAGGATGGCGATATGGCTATTTCCTGTTTTTTTTGAGTTATCGATTTTCTTTAACATGATCTTTGTCTATATGAACTTTCCAATATTGGAGAATATGTCTTCAAAAAGAATCGGCATCACCTTCTGTCCATCTTCAGTCGACCAACTGTGGATCAGCTCGGCCACCAATTGATTGATGGTTGTCGTACGCACGCCGGCATCTTCCCAAGTCCGGCGGGCCACTTCATCCGCAATCTGTGTCGGAGATCCACCGGCATCAATGACCACCTGTACATCATATCCCTCTTCGGTCATCGATTGGGACGGATATACAATACAAACGTCGTGTGTAAGTCCCGCCATGATGACATTCTTGCGCCCGCCCGCAGCTTCCTCTACCGCTTTCTTAAAGTTTTCATCATTCCATGCGTTGGTGATACCTTCTCTCCTGACCCTGTTTGCATATTCTTGGGGAAGTATCTCCTGTAATTCAGGAATCAAAAGCCCCTGAGCCATTGTTTCCTGGCTACTTGTCAGAACTACCGGAATATCGAGCGCCTTTGCCAGTTTGGCTAATGTTACCGTACGGCTGACAATCATTTCTTTTGGACGGCTCACCGACCAGTTGAGTGTTCCTACCTGATGATCGATCAGTAACAACACCGTATCATTTTTCTTAAACTGTTTCATGACCATTTTTTTTGTGTTTCACACCCTATTTTCTTGTAAAGTTATTCCCTATACTTTACTTTTGCAAGTAGTTACACAAATGTACAGTAGTAACAAAAGGTAAAGAATTGAGAAATCTGAAGATCAGCCATGAAAAATAAAATAGAATTTAACTGCGTATTAAAAGATGTCTTGGAAATTGTCGGTGGCAAATGGTCAATTCCGATTATTTATGTACTGACTGACGGGACAAAAAGGTTCAAGGAACTGGAGCGGACAATACCCAATATCAATACCCGTATGTTGGTCAAGGTATTAAAGAATCTGGAGAGCGCTGATATCGTCAAACGGGTGGCCTATGCCACAGTTCCGCCGACGGTGGAATACTCACTCACCCCAAAAGGCAGAAAGCTGGAACCGATTATCTTAGATCTGCACCGATGGGGCGAAGAATATCATCAAGCCTAACGGTCCTTTGAAAATCCATCCTTACCAATCTGCATCTTGCACAGATCACGATTATTCTGCTGCAGGAATCTTCTGTAGACCACATTCGAGCCACTTCGCAGCTGACGTGAATTATTTGCTTTCCGCGAGGCTTCGTAAGGCTCATTGGCAAAAATCAGCTCATAGATCAGATTAGCAACCTCTTCCCAGCGCTGCTTGCTGCCAACCTAAAATAGATTTCCTGTTCAGTCTATAGGTTTCATCCAGATGCCGGGCTCCTCCCTTCAATGGTGGATGCTGAGGATTACCGTTATCTTGGTTACCTTCCTGACAATTTTATTTTCCCATCGCTATCAAAGTCCGTATCGTCCATCACTCTTTTTAAATTCAATGGCTTCAATGATAATCCGTCCTGCAATGTCAAGCCTGTAGCATTGACCCTAAATAATGGATAAGATAAGGGCTTTTCGCTCCATTCGAGCACAAAATGGTATCCATCCACGATCTTTTGATAGTCATCGGTCTTAATGATCAAAATATTATGAAAGGTTTGATCCGGCTTGACATTGGCTGGATCTGGCGAAAAGCCTTTAGCCTTATAGGTAGCAATAAATTTGTAATAATGATACTTGCCATTTATCGGGTTAAATATCAATTCCCGACTGTTATTTTGCTTGATCAAGCCTGAGAAATTTTCCTCAAAATCATCCAGCAATTCGTAATTAAAATCAGTATTGATCTTATTGGCGACTAGTACATAAGTCTTTTCATCTTTCCCGGAACGATCTCCCTTCGCTTGATTTTGAGCAACGGCCGAATAGCAGGTGAACAAGCCTAACAATAGGACTACTAAATATCTCATAAATCTAATTTATTAAAATTCGTGTAATATTAGCAAAAATTCCTCCGCGAGCGTATGCATTCCTTTCAACAACGAGAGGTCTCTTTCTTCGTTCATATCCGTTTCTTTTTCATGTTCATCTATTTTGGAAGGTTTTTCCTTGTCCAGCTGATTGTCGGACAAATATGCTATCCCGCCCAGGATCACCAGAAGCGATAGCCATATCCACCCGCTTTTAGACGAGGCTACGTTTGATTGGAGGCGTACGAGAAAGTAGCAGCTGACGCCCAGGCAGGGTGCTGCACCTAATGGAGGGGCAGGTATGGAGCCCTGTTTTTAAAGAAGCAAAGAAATAATAAAACCCCAACGGGAAATAATAAAACAGCAGAAAGAAATAATAAATGCCACAAATAATCAAAGCTATGGAAGCGTCCTATATACCATGTTATACTCGTTTTTCATGAGATTAACGCGATAATTCATGTTACGAAATGTAAAAATGATGTTCCTGAAATATTTTTCCATCACGCCAACGTTGAACTGATATTTGATTTGTATCAATCAAACCAAACGTTTTATGCGTAAATTTATAGTGCCAATTGCTCACGGTCAGATTTTTCTCAACGGTAATAGACCGAAGGGCTATAAATTCAATTTGAGCATGCTCTATAAAATGTTCGGTCTCTTTTACAAGGTTATTTAGCCCCACAATACTGGGGTTTGTGTTATCTGCTGATATTACATCAAGGTGGTAAAATTTATGGAGTGCTTCTAAGAAATTATAACTCTTTATTAACGAGTTGAACTCCATAACGATTTGATCAAAATTTTCCATTATTTATTTTTTTAAATTAATTTTCTTCTTTATATCCGGATTGTCGTTGTTTTTATCAATGGAACTAAAATAAACCCAAGAGATAAAAAGTATTTGAAGGGGTATCCTGTACCAGAGATAAGCAAGTCCATCGCCATCCTGACGGCCGGTTTCAATATTGATATTATTTACAGCTGCATAAATATTCGCCGGTGTAATCAGAGTCAAAAAGATTATTAAAACCCATCCGGTTATTTTCCTTAATGAAGGGAAGAATAAGGCTACCGCGCAGGCAAACTCAAACAAACCTGTCAAATAGACTATTTCTGTTTTAAATGGTATTACCGCTGGAATCATTTTCTCCATTCCGACGCTGTATATAACATGTCCAATTGATGTTACAATTAACATAGCTGACATGGCAATCTGCCCCGATTGTTTCCATAAAAATTTCCTTTTGAAAAATTTCAAAACAACAAGTGTCGCAACAAAAACAAAAATTAATGTGATCTCTGGCTCCATGAACTATTCAAATTTTGATTGTGAAAAGACCTACTATCCGGTAAGCTTTAAAACTAAGACAAAGATCAGATGAATAGAAACAGATAAATTGTACCGAACCGACATTTTTCAGTCTAACGTTAGTAAGGATGAGAGTTTAGATGATTTAAGGGGCTTTTTCCTGTAAATTGTCTAAAATGGCGATTGAAATGAGCTTGATCATAGTATCCGCTATCCAGGGCTATAGAGGTAAGCAAGTCATTCCGATGTATTGAGTTTTTCATATTTTTCAACGCCCGCTCAAATTTGATAATTTTAAGATACGTTCTCGCAGAGAATCCAGTAAGGGTTTTGAAGTTCCGTTCAAATTGTCGTTCCGAAATATGTGCCCGCTGCACAAGCTCATCTACCGTAATTTCGGCCTCGTTAGAATGGATTAATACTATACTTTGTTGCGCCTGTAAGAATTTTTTACTTGGATTCTGAATTTTTGCGCTTAAATAGGTAGAAATTATTTCGATTCGTTTGTCGAAATGAGCACTTTTCAACATGTCAGATACTAATCTATCTCCTTCTCGTCCCAGCAAGGATAGGATATCAAGGCTGCCATTGGTGAGTTCAGTAGCACATATACCGAAAAGTTCGGGCAAAACCCAGGGATAGAACCGGACACCGAAAAACGAAGTCCTATCCGAAAGTACCTGATAATTTGTATATGTCTCACTTTGTCCAACAATACTGGCTTGGTGTATAAATGATTGATCTGTACCTGATATCTTGACGTGCTCACCACAATATCTAAATAGAAATACTGGTTTTGACGTCGCAATGTAATTATAGGCGTAAGACTCCCCAGGCTCATGGTTAACCTCCACTTGCCAAAAGAAAGCAATGTAATCTCGCAGTTTACCCATCGGTTCGGCATATTTAAACATGGTCATTCTTGATTTAGCGGTATACATCATTATTATACCTCGGTTACCATCATCGTTTAGATAATCCTCAGTTGAAATATTTATAAATCGCTTTTTCTTACACAACGGCTTACTTTCATATACAGGCTATTTATTATTTCTTAAATTGTTAACCCTACAATTTTTGAGAAGCAATACGCTCGGCATTAAGCTATCTTCCCGATGTGTATTTTGTTATCATGTATTGTCTCCTTTATGCTTATTTCAACAATTACCTCTGTTATAAATTTAAGTAAATTATACTGACTTACAACATATTGAAATAATTACCCCAGCTCTTTGACGCTATTGCAATCTCGTATCCCCCATAATCTACCCGTTTAAATCCGCTATGATGCTGATGGCTGCATCATGCCCGTATAGCATAAAACACTACCTCATTGTGTGACGAGCCCGCCAAATGAGGTATAAAAGAGCCGAAAGTATGCTAATTACAACGAATAAAGAATCAAACGAAAAGGCCCGCTTATCCGGCATTGTAACCGAATCCAATGAACCTTGTTCCAGTGCATTCTTCTGACGGGCATCTAAAATTCCCTCGGCAAGGGTGCTTCGCGATTGCTGCACATACATTCGTCCCCCATGTGCACTCAGCCCACTGTCCGGGCGGAATGACAACAGACTATCCGTCCAAAAATACCAATAGGTGGATAAGCTGTCCATGTGCTTCTGATGGAAAAGCAGACGCTGCTCTTCATACTGCTTATATGAATTTTCTGATTTTTGTTCACGCTGAGATTTTTTGCTGTAGATACCACATCCCAACAGTAGAGAAACAGCGATTAAACAAGACACCTGATAGATTTTCATTTCTTTCACCTGAATATAATTTGATACAATAATTTCAGGCAGACATGTTAAGTCGTGCCTGAAATATTAATTTTAAAAATCAACCAACCCAGTTAGCTATCGCATAGACCGTTGACAGGGGGCGCCGACGTGATTCCACACGGTCATTACTGTTTCCTTCCACGGTGACCAACACACCACGCTTATATGATTTTACCAGTCCCACATGATGAATACGCCCCAGGCCAATGCTGTAAATTGCAAATAGATCAGCTGTTTTCACCGCTCCCAAAGAAATTTCACGTGGCTTGTATAATCGACGCTTTGGGAAAAGTGCCGGCGACCAAGCCGTTCTGGGCGATGGTAGTCCAGCCTGCCCATAACACCAGCTCACAAATGCCGCACACCAGGGATATCCCCCGCCCAGCCCGACGTAAGCAAGATATTCCTTCACCCGCAGACCACGATTTTCTCCCCCTTCCTCCCGGACGCCTATTTCGGCTGTCGCTATCCGGAGAATGCTATTGCGCACTTCTCCTTTTGATGGCAGATCTAAGCCATCGATCTGCAGGCTTAGCCGGTCAGACTTGCCAACGTATGGTTCATGCATTGCAGTCCTGCTGCTTAAAACAGCATTTTTAACAGCTGTAGAAAAGCAAAAAGAAAAAGAAAGAATACCGAGAAATAGAGAATAGATTGTTGCCATGAGCTCAATTGATTAAAATGATAATAAATGTCCTGCCTGTAGTATTTGAAAGGCTTCCAGAGGTATTCCTGCAGCCAAGTACAGCAGCAGATAAATACCAGGCCTGCCATCAATCCAAAATAAAGTAATGATAAGGCCCCCAGATCCAATATACCCGCTGCAGGATCCAAAAATTGCAGCGTGCTTCCGACGAATAAGAAAACAATCGCCGATAGCAGACTAATGATAGCGAGCATATATTTAGGCTCGACCACCAGCTTTTCATCGGGACCGAACCAGCCCCTTTTGATTTCTACACTGTTCATATCGTTGTGTTTTTAAATGTTAAATAATAAAATAATAATCATACACTTCCGAGATACTGACTGCGCGAATACTGAATCCGATCCCGGTCACGGAGCAGTACATACAGGTGCAGTCTAGCCTCCTGCATATAATCGGGCAGCTCCAGCAGCACACGCGATGCCGAACGGGGCACCAGCGTTTCATTGCGGACAGCGACCCGGCCTTCTTGGTCATAGGCCAGCAGCATGACCTCATCATCATGGTTTATCCTTGTGATCTCGCCACCATCGAAGTCTACCCGCAGCATTGCTGCATCCCGAATGATATGGCCGACCGTAATCCCCCGGACAGGTCCATCGGAGAGCAAGATAAGTGCAGGGTCAACAAACAGATCCGGGTACTCCCCCTTGATGGCATATTTGATGGCATGGGCCATCGCCAGGTTGCGTGCTGTCAGCCTCTTTTTTGCCTGTCGGACCCGCGGGCCAAATCCTTCTTTGATGATCGAGGCCAGGGGATACAAAAATTGGTTGGCCAGATAGAACCTGCGTTGCGTCAGCAGCTGCCCCACAGGTTTGTTTTGATTTCTTTGATTCATCTATGCTTTTTTGTTTTAATAAATGAAATGCTAACGTCAGTTGTTTAAGACCTAAAATTGGCTAAGAGCACCAAATGTGCCCTTAGCCCTTTTTTTACGCATTAGGCAAGCATAACCTCACCCAGGTAGCTACTTCTGCAGATTTTGGTCTTGGTCCGGTCCGCCATAAAATACCAGACATGCACCACATCCCCGAGCAGGTGCTCCGGCACCCCAAAGGAGACCCCAGCAGACTGTCTTGTGGGCACCGTTGGCGAGGTCATAAACTCATCTTTGGACGGATGATAACAGACCAGATACACCAGGTCGTCGTCTTTGGTTTCGTAGACAACGTTATTCTCTGGCGACCAGGACACCGTGATCTCGCCAGCATCGAATGCGACGGCTACCGTTCCGCCAGCACCATAGTTTCCATCGGCCAGCCTGATCTTGCTATAATCCAAGGTCAGATCCGGATAAACACCCTGGATCGCCTCATCCTGATTGAACTGGAATGCATAGTTGATCGGCGTGAGCCGGTCTGCGCGCTTCTGGCCAAAGCCAATCTTTAGAAAGTTGTTGATCGGCAGCAGAAAACGCATCAACGTCTTGAAGCGTGCCTGCACGATCAGCTGTGCCTCCGTATGCGGTTTGTTGCTCTTTTTATAGAGTCCTTTGATGTAATTGATACTCTTCCAACTGGCACCTATCACTGAGCCGGCCTTACCTCGAAAAGCCCCATTTGCTCCATTTACAATTGTTCCCATTTTAAAAAATTTAAAGGATTAAAAAATAAATCGCCAAGATTTTTATACCGGTATTTTCGCTTGACAGAACAAACATAAAACATTAATAAACAGAATAATAGATTACAAAACAGATTGTCCGGTGCTTGGCCGACGCTGACCTACATCTTGTCCGATGGCCGCCAAATAGCGATGCATTTTTTTGGTTATAAAAGATAATAAGAGCAGCTTTTATAGTGTCCATTCCTTAGAATAAAGCTGTACGAAAGAGCAGCAAAACAGGGAAATATGGGAGCTGCAGCACAGCAAACAAAACAGGAATAAAACAGCAAAACAGGATAAACAAATGCACAAAGAAGCACACCAAAGGAAGCCATGACTGTGGATAGCCACAGCCTATACCGCCTTTTGATTAGCCTGCTTATGACCAAATTGCGGTATGGAGCCGGCCATGACCTGGATCGCACCCACCAACGACCTAGCTGGATAGGCTCACAGTAGGCCAATGATAGGTGCCGGCCCGCTATACTGGCAGCCATAGCCTATCGTCGGGGCAAAGAAAGACCATAAATGCTGCGAAGCGAAAGCCTAAGGCCAAAACACTTCGCAGCAACCTGTACTATCCACCATTGAGATAGCGTTTGAGCCGGAGCACATCGTCTAGCTTAAAGTACTTTTTTCCGCCTTTATCACGCCGATGTACCTGGATCAAGCCCAGGTTCTGGTACCGCAGCAGCGTACGGTCCGATACGCCGACCGTATCCTTGACAAAGTCGGTATCACGCAGCTCGGGATCAATATCTTCGGGGGGAAGGCTGTCCAGCACTGCTTTTTTCAATTTTTGAATTTCATTAAAGAGTAGATGTAGGGTCCTCAGCAGATGAGCATCTGTCTTTCGGCCTGCATTGTTAAAGCATTGTTTTCTCATATTTTTAAAATGGTTAATAGGGTTAATAGGTTACATCGAGGTTAGCCTCCAAGGATATTGGAATTAATAAAGTTAAAGAAGTCGGGATACAGTTTTTTGTCGCCTACGGGGATCTTCTTTTTTGTTCCTTCGGTCATCAGTATGCCATCGGCCCCATAACTGTAAAAAAAGCTATTATTGATAATAAAGCTCTTGTGGCATTGCATAAACCACTTGACGGGCAACCTTTCTTTGACTTCCTTTAAGGAGCTGTTACAAACCGAGGTCTTATTGCCAATCTGGTGAAAGATAACATGGCCATTGCTGCTTTCCACGTAGATCACATTCTTCAGCCTCACTTCAGTACGATCGTAACGCACCGGCCCTTTGATCATAAAGTAATGGGAATAATGTTCCAACGAATCATGTCCGATAATCGGGATTAGCTTGCCAAGTGCCTCATCCACGCGGCGCAGGGCGGCATAAAATCTACTCTTGGACACCTCTTTGAGCAGTACATCAACGACATTGATATCATAGCCCGGATCCTCATATTGCCGATGAGCCGTATAAAGGATCGTTTTTAAATTTGAGCTGGGCAATGTCCGCAGAAAATCAAAGGCGTTGGTCTTCCCCAGCTCCACGTCGAGGATGATAAAATCCACTTTGTTGGCCCGCAGGAAGATTTTTGCTTCCTGTGGATTGTTAAATGTCCTGACAATATCCACATAACTGATCTCCGTCACCATCTCGAGCAGATGATCAATACATGCCTGTTGGTCATCGATGATGACACCAATCCATATTTTGCTCATATTTATCCGTTTTTAGTTCATTTATTTCCATTACTAATTCTTGAAATTCTCCACACAAAGCGTCAATTCATAGGTCTGTTCATCCTGCATTTCCGACATGGTAAAATCTTCCGCAAACAGATACTCCATGCGTTTGCGCACATTCCGCAGGCCCACCCCATGGCTCGGCAGAATCTGCCGCCCCGGGCGCTTTCTATTTTTGACACGGATCATATAGCCACTGTGTTCGACGAGGACATCAATGCTGGCGGGATGCTGCTTGTCCCAGATATCGGCATGCTTAAACAGGTTGCCGGCGAGTGTCTGTAAGGTCGTGGGAGCAATTCCGAAACGCATCAGATTGCCTGTGCAGCGCAATTGAATATAAAAAGGATCTTTTTCGATCTGTGCTTGTATGGATAGGTACTGTTGAAGCGCCGCCACTTCGTCCGACAGCAATATTTTGTTCGGTCCGTCCGCATCGTGTGCGTCCATATAGAATTTCATCAAGCGGTAGATTTCACCGATCTGACGTCCCAGCTCGGGATCCTTAGGAGCAATCTCTTTTTTCAGATGGTTAAAGATATTTCCCATCATATGCGGATGCACCTGCGCAGAGAAAGTCGTATATTGTGAGGCTTTCATATTGGATTCGGCCTCGAGCTGTTTTTCGACTGCTGCGAGTTTTTCGTTTAACTCTTTAAGCTTTCCTTTGTAATGGTAATAAACCAACGCAATCACCGTGTAATTACCATGCATCACGAGCAATGTCTGTATAAACTGCCCCCAACGAAAAGAACCTCCGGAGACCACATAAGCACCATTCACAATTTTTATCCCAAGACTTCCATATAAGAGCCAATACACCACACATCCTGAGATCACATAAAAAGTGCCCAGTACTGCCAGGGTCATGAATAGCTTTCCCCGACTAAAAAAACTCTTTAATACGAAGGAGACCACATAGAATATGATCGCACAGTAGAAGACAGTAACCGTCGCCACCGTACCTGACATTCTATCGTTGCCCAAAGCGTTAACTGCAAAAAAATAAAGCGCGTATAAAATCCAGAAACAAAAATGCCTGAACCAATTGGTTTGCAAGAGTTTATTCACAAATTATTAATATATATTTAAAATTAATAACCTAAAAATAATAACACATCCCTATCAAAACAAATCTTATCTAGAAACTTGTTTGTTACATGCAGAGGCAATGCATAGCTGAGGTAGGTAAATTTGTCGAGCAGGAGGTGCTGATCTGCATTTTTAAATAGGATAATACGCTGATCTATCCCCCATCGACTTTCGTCCGAACTTGGCGACATTGTCTTGTGCAGATAAAGCCAGGCTTCCCAAGCCTCGGGATGGCCCAACAGGACCTCTTCAAAATCCTCATAGATGACTCTGATAAAGTAATCTGTAAAATACTGACGATTCGGAAACCAGTTCACAGGGCAGTGATCCAGTGTACGGATGGTGACGGGATTATTCTCCAGCGGTATTTCGGCGATCAGAATTGTCAGGTTTTTTCCAAGCAGATGAGCCATATCCAATATACCATGCTGTACGGCTATGCGACCATTTAAAAATTGTATTTCTTTCAATTTGTACCGAGCAGCATCTTTCGCTGCACTTAGACCACCATCGAGGTAACAGAATACATGATAGCCACGATCCATCTGACGGCGTAGTTTAAAGAAGAGATAAGGATCCTCAGCCTTAAGAAATATAACTTGCTGTTGCCAGCTATCTCCGAGCTGATCCTTGTAATATTGCATCTGCTGGTCTATGATCTCTTCTGCCACAGGTATACAGAGCTTATAGCCTAGCTGGAGCAGAAAGGCTGGTACCGCCCGATAATATCCAAAATGAAAAGTCAGGATAAATCCAGGCTTCTCAGGCGGAGGAAGCCAGGAGGGCTTGCCATCAAACTGCAATCCGAAGACGTTGACTTCGGCCTGTCGATTCGAGAAATTGATCACAGCGCGATGAAGATTTTGCTGGATATCGAGGTTACAAATACCCAGAAGATGTTGCATATTGGCCGAGAAAAATACAAACTCCCGCCAATCCTTTTCAGTGTAGGCCAGCATAGCGGCTTTCCAATTAAATTGCATATAAAAATTTTAAGGTCAATAGAGAGAACATGCTGTGCCATAGAGCCATGGCACAACATGTCCATTGTTAACATTGGTTATTATGGGAATGCAATATTGCATTTCCGGTCCTCTTCCTCTTCACCCATACCAAGCATGAGGTCCTTAATGGTAAGCGGTTTTGGGTCATAGAGTCCAAACTGCGCTAATACTACTGTAATTTCCACGATATATCTCGTTCAAAAAATAAAACCATCGGCTGTTCTCGCAACAGCTTTACGGCTTCAGGCACTGAAGACTGTGGATCGATCGGCGGTAAAAATTCAACTATTATCGGAGGTACCAAAGGACAGCACCGTCATCTGCCGTTTGTCTGGCGCACATCGTTTTATGCTCGGCAAATCGCTATCAAGTTGGGTTTGATGGGAGGCAAAAGCCTTTATAAGGGTAGTTTCGTTTTTAGTTTTTAAAGATTGTAGTTTTACTACAAACCATATATTACTGAAGGTAAGCCAGATAAACTAAAAACAACACATTATGACGGATAAGCGCAGCCACAAGGCTGGACTAAAACTCTTGTTTGATTTTTGGGGAAAATATCATACAATAGACAACTTTCATTATCAGTGGGCCAAGGATAATCTCAAAGTCAAGACTGTCAAACGTGGCGAGCAACTCAGCTCAACTGATCATCGTTCGGAGATGACTTATTTTGTCGCCACCGGGCTATTGGCCCGGATTGAGGAAAATCCCAATACAGGCAAACGCAAGATTATGAGCCTCGCCATTCCCAACATGGCCCTGATGACGACCAGTCACCTTTACACGCACAATTTGCACCCGGGCAATATAGTAGCCCTCCGTTCGGGAATCATTATTGCGATTCCGCACCTCATCCTCCGGCAGTTTCAAGAAAATGAGAAATCTATCGACACGCTGATAGACGTCTTGGGCAATAAAAAGAAAAGACAGCTTGCGCTATTGAGGCGTGCCATTTTAGGCCACTCTCCTTTTGATCGCTACCTGCACTTTGCCAAGCTACTGCCCGAAATCAAGGCTGCGACTACACAGATTGAGCAGGCCGATCTACTCGGTATTTCGCGCCATACCGTACAGGAGGCGCAATATTTTCTTTTAACAGGGAAATTTCCAAAAAATAGCCCCCATAGGTCAGGCAAAAACTGATCATAGTTTATATCCAACTTTGTATTAAAGCCAGCGAAGAATGCTGGCTTAATAAAACATTTTATAAACTAAATTTTAAAGCCTATGGCAACAAAAAGAAACAGCTGGCTACGTGCCAGCGCATTAGCATTATTAGGTTTGGGTCTTGCATACGGTACCCAAAGTTTTATTGAAAAAGAGGAAGTGAAAGTAGAGCCAAACACTACAGCAACACGGGCAAACCAAACTTGGTACAACAATGAGCTCGTTGATTCGGACCCGACAAATCCAGCGAACTATGCTTTGACACCGAAATTTGAGTGTGGTGATAAGACGGAAGAAATCTGCTCCATCTCAGCCCCGGACGATGGTTCAGGTCAACCAGACATGACATATGTACAATCTTCCGGTTCAACTGTAGAAAGCGAAATTCAAGATGCAGAATCTACCTTGAATCCAAACACTACCGTACAAGCATTCCGTTCCAATCATTAAAACGACAAAGCCGGCTTTCCTTCACGAAAGCCGGTCTTCTTTCTCTATCTCGGATTTTGCAGGATGTTACTTTGAATAATCACCTCCGCCGGTATCGGATAGATATATCTTGGATCATTAGCTGGCAACTCGTACCTTTTTATTTCTCCATTGACATTGATCTCACGAAAGAGATCGACAGCATGATCGGGATCTAAATTCAAGCGTTTCAAGTCTGACCACCTTACACCACGAAATAGCATTTCCTTACGTCGTTCGTTCAATATGATGCTTAACAATTCTTTCGCATCTAACGGTTTCAATGCTTCAAAAGCTCCCTTAACAATTCTATTTTCCAACAATTTGTTGAGATCGGCCACAGCTTCAGCCCGAGCACCTAGTCGTGCATTACATTCCGCACGGATCAAATAAAGCTCATCATTTGCAAATCCAGCAAAATAAGAAGCAGACCGTCCAGAATAATATCCTTTATAAGCATATTCTGTATCGTTAATAGATTTGAAATAAACCTGTTTTCGCAAATCATCACCATCGTACAAATCATATAAAGGCTTTGGTATCCTTGCCGTACCATTATGTAGAGCGCTGCTCCCAGATATTGTAGAACCGTAGTATATCATCTCCACATTCTTTGGATTAAAAGGAAAAGCAGGTGCAGGATCGATTGCATTGAAATCCATTAAATCGGCATTTACTTTTAGACATTGATTGGCATAATATCGGGCCGATTCATAGTCTAACATGCTTAGATAGATACGAGCTAGGGCTGCATAAGCCGCACGTTTGCTTGGCCTATTGATTTCAGCCGCCTGATCTTTTAGGAAAGGAATAGCCCCTTTGATATCCTCAATAATCTGCTGATATGTTTCGTGAACAGTAGCTCGGGTAACAGGCACATTAAAATCAGAGGTCAACCGAATTGGCACCCCATAGGGACTATCTGTATCTTTATCAAATACAGGACAATATAACTGAGCGACATAAAAATGCGCCAAACCACGGACAAACATCGCTTCACCTTGGATATCAATATTTTTAACTGGCTGCAGTCGTTCTACTCCCTCCAATACAATATTAGATATCATAATCGTATTATAACAGGTTCGCCAATAACCAACATCTATAGAAAGCATATTCTTATCCCATGTATAAGCCTCCTGATAGCTTGCCTGCATTTTCCCATAATCTACATCAGTCAAGTAATAATCATCAGTCCCCAGTTCGATCAGCCCAGGATAATAGAGGTTGATCTGGGACTCAAAGTCCAAGAGCGCTCTTAGGTCCTCCTCCTTATCAGGTGTGGCCGCAGACAACTGCGGCTTTTCGTCCAGAAATTTGGCACAAGACTGGGAGAATACGCCCAGTAACACTATACCTATATACATAATATACCTCATATGCACCATTATTTAAAAATGAACTGATAGCCCCAAGTTATAATTTCTAGCTGGGGGCATGTTGTTAAAATCGGGGTCTATTCCCCACTTGTTTGCTTTCCATAACAAAGCCACATTATTTACCGAAGCATAAAACTGAACCGGATATTTATGGGCTAGCCTCCATTGATACTGCAATCGGAGATCCTGTAGTCGTATTACATCTCCCCTACCAATATTTTCTTCGGAATACGCATAAAAATTATCCCGATTCGCGTTAGCCGGATAGGTCATCGACGGTACCGTTGTCCTCAACTCATCCCCCGGTTTTTGCCATCGTTGGTCATAATCTCCATGCGTACGCCAGCCATTAAAAAGGTCCTGATAACGTATGGTTTCCTTTTGGAAGAAATGACCAAACTTATAAGCAATATTCACCGTAAACATCCAAGACTTCCATATAAATGTCTGATTCAATGACCCATAATATGGCGGTATACCTGTACCATGGTAGATCAAATTTTGCATAGAGTCAGCTAACAGTTTGGTGTAATCTTTTGAGACTTCTCCTTTAAGATATCCTTGCGGATCACCATTCGTAGGGTCAAGTCCCATAAAGCGATACGAAAATACCGGATAAAGAGCTTTACCTTCCACGGGGGACAGATTTCGCCCGGCATAAGAGGTAAAGGTCGATGCACGCCACGTACCACCATAATATTTATCCACATTATCTTTATTGACAGTAAACAGTACTTTCGAGATCCATTTAAAAGTACCATCGATAATTTTAGCATTTAGATCTATGTCTATTCCTTTTCCCGAGGCCATAGCTACATTGCGTCTTACGGTACTAAAACCATAGGTCGGATCGATTGGATCTGAAGCAAAGAGATCAGTAGACTTTTTGAAATAAGCATCCGCAGACAGCGAGATTCTATTATTGAAAAGTGTCGCATCCAAGGCCACGTTAATCATACGTACATCCTCCCATCGAAGCGATGGATTGGGAAGGAGCGACACGATAGCACGCGGAAAAGTGCTAACATCGGTGTTTAGACCTGACATATAGGTTATGATCGGTAAACTTGTGGTCATGCCCCCAGAATTTCCGCTATGTCCCCATGTAGAGCGCAACTTCAGACCGTTGATAACATTGCTCTTTGGGAAAAAAGCTTCGTCCGAAACTTTCCAAGCCAGACCGGTAGACCAGAGTGGATTCCATTTATTGTTGGCATTTACCCCAAACAGATTGGAAGCATCCCTGCGTCCACTGACTGAAAAGATATAGCGTCCCTTGTAAGTATACGAAGCATTTCCAAACAACGAAACATAGCGCCGCGTCCGTTTATCAAAACCATTTGTATAGGGAATACGGCTCAAACCGCCAAGACCATCATAGATCGGATAGGCGTCCACAGGATTTACCAATTGACCGACATACAATTTTTCATCAAACCCATAAGTTGTAAATAAATTACTCTCTTCTGTCCTTGTAGACACCTCGGATCCGCCAAAAAAGTTAAGCTCATGCAGATTATTCCATTTTTGAGCAAAATTGAGTTGAATCCTTCCTTTATGGCTCGTAAAATCATTATTCCCATTGGTCAAAACCCCTCCGAAAGGTATGACCCGTTTTACAGAACCCTTGTCGATCTGCGTAAAGCGATTGATGAGATCACGGGTAAAGAAAGACTCCTGTCCACGCAATGTCCGGGTGCTTCCCAGCTGACCTTCAAAGCCATACTGGCCAGTAATATCCAGATTATCCCACAACTTGACCGATAATTTAAGGCCAGCATTCCAATAATTGGTATTATTGTTGGCTTTGGATTTACCAAATTCATCTAAGGGTTTATAAAGCCAATCCAGCAGCCCTTCGTTACGTGCAGCAACAGATTCCATATATCTAAAATTATACTGTGATGGAATGACCAAGGGATCACCGGAGTCATCCATCAACTGCGCATACGGATAGAGATTGGTCCTTCCTCCCCCCACGGATATGGGATAATCCGTGAGGCCAGGATTATAGCTATTCTGCATATTGGAATACATCAGATTGCTCTCCAGTCTAAACCGCTTCCAAAAATTCAGTTGATAGCTCCCATTAATCACAAGCCGCTGGCTAGCACTCTCTTTTTTGTTGAGCGCATTTCTGTCATAGCCAATCCCAATACGATATCCGCTCTGCACACCACTACCTGACAGGGCAATATTATTTTGACTAAGTATACCATTGCGATAAACATGACGGAGCAACTCATTGCGATAATCCAGCGTCTTATATTTTTCAATACGTGCATCCACTTCCTGTTGTGAGATCAGCCCATTCGTATGATCATGTAGTGCGTCCACTACTGGAGAAACAATACCACGATTGGAATTTGTACCATTCAATATAGTATTGTAAAAGCCCTTGTCAAACAGCATTCGCTCTACCTCAATAAATTCAGCCGAAGACATTTTGGGAGCATACATTAAATTAGGCTTTTCGGTCATGGTCAGATTGGACGAAAAGTCAACAGTCATTCCTTTACGCCTTCCATGATTTTTGAGTTTGATCACGATCACGCCATTCCCAGCACGGGCACCCCAGACCGACGTTGCCGCCGCATCTTTAAGTAGTGTAACCGTCTCCACATCATTGGGATTGATGGAATTGATATCCCCTTCAAAGGGCAGGTCGTTGACAATAATCAATGGCCCCATCAGTGCAGTCGAAAGCGTATTGATACCTCGAATATTGATCTGATTGGTACCGTTACGTCGATCCATCTGCAAAGCTGAAAAATTACCTTCTAACCGATCCAGTATATTCCCCGAAGACGTTCTTTGCATAATTACCTTGTCATCCACCTGTGCAAAAGCACCCGTAGCCCGATCTTTAGGGATGCGTTGATAGCCTGTTTCTACCATCACCTCCTCGAGTTGGTTCGTTTTTTTAGCGAGGATAATCCGAAGGGTATTATTTTTGGCTTCAGAAAGCAGAATAATCTGAGTATTGTACGCCGTATGACTTATGGTCAACTGTTCATTAAGATCTGTAGTCGCGAATTGAAACTTTCCTTCGCGATCCGTCCTTATTTGCAGCTTAGCCATGGTCAATTTGATAGTTGCACCAGCAATAGGCTGGTCAGTCTCATCCAACACCGTACCGATGTATTTGTGCTGTGCTTTTACCTCGTTGAAAAATAAAAGCAGCATAGAGAGAAGCAGGTAAGTCAATAATCTATTCATAGTTTCCCTGCCCCCTTAACAAGTCGATTACATCATCAATCTGTTTTTTATTTACGAAGGTATATCCTGTGATAGCCAGCACTGTACCACGCGGTGAGATCCACACATACCTCGGAATTGAAGCGTGTGGAAATAAACGAATCAGGTATTCATCCTCATAGACCGTAGGCAGGGAGCTCCCTCCTATTCTGGACAGATTCTCAGTATATGTCTTTTTGATTTTGGCAAGGTCATCCCGCCGATGTTTAGTATTGACAAGTACCATAGCCAACGTATCTGCATAACGTTGGCTCAGCTTCTCCCCTTTTGGCATTTGCGTAAGACACATTCCACACCATGAAGCCCAGAAGTCCAAGATGATCAGCTTACCTTTCAGATGCGTTAAATCTGTAATAATTGGATTTCCATCTTTAAAAATTTTATACTGTCGTGTATAGAAATCATCTGGAACTCTATCTCCCACATTGATCGCAGCAATAGAAAGAAGCCCATTGGCCCCGCTGTCCTTGCGGGGCGTCTGAGCCGATAAACTAAACATAGAAACTAGGATAAATCCCATCAGAAACGTCTCTTTGCCTTTCAACACTTTGAACAGTACGCTATCCGTACTTAAATAGTGCTTAACACGTACTTGAAGTATATAGGTTATATAAAGCCTTACAAAGGCTAGTAATCTTGGGGTATTCATAATTTGTTTATTAGTGGTTATTTCGATAACCGACTGAAAAACTCAGCAACTTTTTTGCTCAATTCCATCTTTTTTCCAATGCGCTCTTTCGCGTCTGTTGACCCAGCATAATCGACCTTATGGACATCATAAATCATCCAGTCAAAAGCAAATTGTAGGGCTAAAATCCTGTTCATTTTTCAGTAAGTAAATCCGTAACCGAAAGTACATAGCATCCCCTCTCCGATCGAAATCAGCTCTTATTGGGAGCCTGATGTTACTCAGTTCACATTTGTAATAATTAATTCATTCTGGGAGCCAAACCGCGTTTGAATGAGGGGTCACAGGTGTATAATATTGGCGTTACGCAGTTCATGGCAAGAGAAACCAAACCTTATTTGGTCAAACCAGCCGAGCTACTCGGGGGCCGTGATGATGTTTTTTGATCTTTGTTTTTTGTTCATAACTCGTTTATAAAACGAGTCTTGTCGGTTGGTGGCCTAATGATAAATGTGGGGCTACAAACCGTACCTGAAATAAAGTTCTCACGCCTTACACAACACGGATTTACAGTAGCGCCCACATCTATCTTACATGCAAATATAGCATAAAAGTATAGACGTGGGTATTTAAACTACTGCCTTGCGTTGTGGCGTGAGAAATTACAGGCGCAAGACTCTTGATTTAAACACCTAAACTATATAGATGACTGATCTAATATCTTTCTAAAACAAAGATACAAAAGTGGTTTTTAAAAATCAAATTATTACCTATAAATATGATACACATTTTTCTTTACCAACTTGGAAAATGGCAAAATCAGTTTTTATCTTTCCTATACAACTCTTCAATATTAACGCTGTTAGACGTATAAGAATTCACTTCAATTTATCTGCTAGCCAGCTTTCCAAAGGCATTGGAAAAAGCTCCAATTATATTGGAACAATGGAAAATGAACAGAATGAAGGAAGCTATAGTGACGAAGTCTTATCAGATATAATACTTTATATAAATAAATATATCAATGAAAATCCTAGTTTAGAATTAGAGTTTAAAGGAAAAAATCATTATACAATTTATGATTTATATCCTTCAGAAGTACTAAGCAACGAAAAAGTAGCTAAAAAGGTCCACGCGATTCCTCCTGGATCCGGCCCAACTATAACTTTAAATGCTATAATAGAAGCAACAGATTTTTTTAAAACTTCTCATACGTTAAAAGAAATTGTTGAAGAGTGTAATAGAGTTCAGAATAAAAATTGGGTTTCTCAAGATTTTACCCAACCTTTGGAAAATGCAGTGAAAGGTAAAAACAAAAGACTTAAAGTAATGCTTAGAGGCGATCTTAACACATATATTCTTATCGGTAAGCAGAAAAAGGATTAGTATCTTTGTAGTCAAAGAAATGGCCAATTTTATGCAAGTTGATCTTAAATTTAAAATAATTAACATTACTGCCATGCCACGTATAGAGGTCGAAAAAACACTCAATGTATTTCTTTTGAGGAAGAAAAGAGGTTATAGTCAATTCGAGCTTTCTTTTCTCATGGGCCAACGCGACTTTTATGTTCGTGATGCTGAAGATCTCACCCATACTTTAATTTACTCCGTACCATTTACCAATATATTTCGTGAAATTTTTGATTGTGTTATTGATCAAATAGTGCCTGATATCACTAACTCAGAATATACAATTCAAATATCTGCATCCAAGAATAAATCTGACTTAGTTGTTTATAAAGCTGAAAAACTTTTCAAAGATGGCCGAATTGAACTTATAGCGACCTTATCTGCCGAACCAAAAGATTTATTACTCGAATCCCCAAGTATAATCACAGAACAATCGGTTAAAGATTGGGTATTGCACCAAATCTCCACAGGATATTTTACCGGGCCTAAAAACGCCTTACAGATTCTCAAAGATTGTGAGAAAGAGCTTGGAAGCACAATACGTCCGTTGTTTCTGGCGAATGCCTTAAAGGCTTGCAATGGTACAAAAGGAACTCCTAAGTTGACAAATAAAAAGGATGGGAATGGGAGGTTTGTATATGCTTTGTAACTTAATAGACTCTAGGAAATACTTCTTTAAACTTCTAAAATATATATTGAATTCATTAAAGATTGGATACATGCATGTATTTACATATTAATTTTAGCATTAAGAAAACTACAAGAGTGTTAATGATCATCTAATATTCCATTCTTTTTTACCACGCAAAGTAGAAGATTACCCGTAAATGTCGCCATCATTTGGGGGATATATGTACGGTTAATAAATATTTTTCATTTTATTATATGCAACAATACAACATTATATAAACTTAAAGCGTAAAATGATCAAAAAATCTTTAACTTTACGCAAACCTATTTGATTATTATGGAAATTATATGTTTTTCTTGCTCGACTGCCGTACCAAATAGTTCCGTTTTTTGTTCTAATTGTGGCTGCAAATTAAAATGTGAAAACTGTAATTCAATACTTAGTAAGGACGCTAAGTTCTGTAGTAATTGTGGCCATCCGACGACCAACGCCAATACCTATAAGGCAGCGATGAATACCATAAAATTTCGAAAAAATGAAGCAGAGACCTCCTATGAAATTTCATTTACTGATGATGTCGGAAAAGACGGGATAAAAGAACTAGTGGCTGCAATAGCTAATAATAAAGCCATTTCAGTGAGCCCTTTTGAGAATGCCTCTTATTTAAGTCTTCCACATACCTCTAGAATAAACGAGACAACGATAAGTAATAATGAAATAGAGAATTCCGAGTGGCAGACTAATGTCGAGCAACAAGAAGCGACCTTGGCCCCACGGCCTAGTCAAAATATGAGTTCATCTATTGGAGAAGTACCGCATGTAAATGATTTAGAAAATTCTACTGTATTTGAATGCTCGGAAAGTGAATGGATTTCAGTTTATGCATTTTATGAAAGTGAACAGGGTACCAAAACATTTTCACAAGATTCTGTAAAGGAACGATATTTAAAAAAACGCAAAACACCAAGCCGGCAAAGAAATTTTCTACGCGAGTGGAAGAAGTTATTTTCAGAAACTATCCAAACAGTCAATGAAAATGAATTTAAATTTAAACCTTCAGGCCTAGAAAAGATTTTATCGCTCATAAAAGGTGAACGCTCTAATGGTAGACCATTCAAAAGTCCGAAAAAGAAAACTACGGCCTCTTCAAATCGCAAAACATCAGTTAAACCCGTAGAGATTATGGAATTTGATATATTTAAAGGAGAGAGTAAAACGTCGTTGGAAGAGTTTCTAAAGCAACATCAACCATCTACATCCAGCGAAAAAATTCTTTTAATAGCATATTATGCACACATAATAAATAATACAGATAGCTTTTTAGAAGGAAATATTGATTATGCATTTAGAGCATTAAATATGAAAGATAGGCCAAATCATTTACGGCAGACTATTAACAATATTAAAAATACAAAAAAATGGTTTAAGGATCACCCAAACGGGGGGTGGACTGTAGAGAGAGTGGGTGAAATCCACATCGACAGATTACGAATGGAAGAAAAAGATGGAAGATAATCAAAAGCTTGGTCAATTTATAGACAGAATAGATGGTTTTGAGAAATTATCTCAATTAGAACAAGTCAAACTTATTGCATATTTCTATTGCATAACTGAAGTGAAGGAGGTATTCTCAACAGCAGAAATCAGGTCTAGTTTCGTGAATAACGACATAAATCCTCCTACTAATATTTCTGACTGTATTGGCAGAATGTTGAGAGGGAAGCCTCCTGTCTTTGTTAAAAAAAATGGCCAATATTCCTTTCACAGAATTAGCAAAAAAGAGCTTGACAGTATATATCTCGATAACAAACATACTCAGCAAATCTCTTCAAGTTTGAGGCAGTTGTTAACCAAGATAACAAGCGAGGAGCAGAAGACCTTCCTAGAAGAAGCAATTTCTTGTTTTGAGATTAAGAGCTTTCGTGCTGCAACAATAATGTGTTGGCTTTTAACTATGGATGTCCTTTATGAGTTCATTTTAAAAAGCTACCTTACCGATTTTAATACTGCAATACAATCACAAGGGAAATATAAAAAAATTACTATCTCGAAGAAAGAGCATTTTTCTGACATTAAAGAAAACGACTTTATTGAACTACTACGTGTAGCAAGATTAATTTCCAATGATGTACGGAAGATTTTAGACGAAAAGCTAGGAACTCGTAATACCGCTGCTCATCCAAACACAGTCATAGTAAAAGAAAGTAAAGCAATAAATTTTATTGAAGATTTGATTGAAAATGTAATTGTTAGGTTCCAATAAGTTATATAACAATTAATTCTGAACCGATTATTAAAAGATAGCAAATGAAAACTCTAGTTTAAGAAATGTAAAAACCAAAGCTATAAGCTATTCTTTTAGTACATACAATTATAATTAATTGAAGTTCGAAAACTCGGTGGCCCGCAGACGTCACTGCTTTTAAGATGCCTCGAAAGGAATTTATTGCTAACATTTGTGTCAGGGATAAGCTGAAGATTATAAATAGTCTACACTTATGAAAGTAATTCCATAGTTATAATATAAAATAGGATGATCTTTTATGCGAACTAATCTGAATTATTCAAAATGAATAATTCCACTATTTCAGAGACACTTTTGTCAATTGTCAAATCTTGAAATTGTTGGTAATAGTCGTCATCTAATTGAAAATAAACAAAATTTCCAACGTTAAACCGATGTTGTAAACTTGATATTTCAGCTTTAAAAGTACATTTTTCACAAAAACACTTTTTACTTTTTAGTCTATCCAGTTCGGCGATAAGAGAAGTGTACTTACAAGGGAGAACAGAAGTTTTATCAACCCTATAATTATATTTGCCTCCAGCAGGCTGGATATTATGCTTGGGATCAAGTAAAACAACATGAAAAATAGTTTGATTTACATCCCAAAAGCCGACAACCCGACCATTAGCTTTACTTATTTGAAATTGATAAAACGGAAATTCTACTTCGTTTTTTATTATATTCTCGTCAATCCAATTTAAGTCGTCTCTTTTAATTGGAATGTTCCTAGAGTTCCAATCGATCAAATGGTATCTATATCCCTCTTTTTCTTGTAGATTTGTATTAAAAACATTAATTTCCTTAGAACTAATATCCTGTAATCTCAAGAGTAATGCTGCAAACCAATTAGAGCTTTCATCCTTCAATCCAAAATATTCTATTTGCCTAAAGTACTTGAAAGAGAATGCCCATCCTGAATTATGATTGGGCTTATAGTTACTGACTGGTTTATTATGCTTAGGAAGTACACCTGCCGCCTCTCTTATTCTGTTTTCGGACATTCTACAATTAACTACCTAATCTTTTAATTATTTAATCTTTGTCTATAATAATTTGCCATCGTTTCCTCTGATAATACGTTCGTACATCTTTGATATGGACTAATGCCTCCTCTAGCTTCCAGCCATGGCTTTTCCCGATGTGTTAATTCTTCTAATTCAGATCCTGAAAGTGAAGCATAAACTTCAAGAACAGAATTGAGATGATTAATTATATCTTGATCTAAATTTTTATTAAAGTCAGAGGTTTTAATATCAACCAAACCCAACTCCGCATAAATAGAATGACTATCTTTATATAAGTTGTAGATTTCCCTATTCACAGGTCCATGAACCCAAGCTTCAAACTTTCCATCAAAAGCAGGTTTACCATTAAATGCAAGATACCAAGCTTGTACATAATACAATAACTTTTGGTGCTTTAATACACTGAGATCTTGGTTACCATCAGTTTTACAAGCACTTATGATATAATCGGAGATTGCATTAATTGAGTACATATTATTTATTTTAAAATTTCATTAAAATATTAACTTCGTAAGTTTAATAAGGTTTAAAATAGCACTAATTCTATTACGAACTTATAAAAAAGGGAGCCTTCCTTCACACACTTAAACATTTTTCCCACACAATATTATAACATTCGCATAATATTACCAAATAACCTATACCACCTAGCGTCGTTGGCCTTTACTGATTAGCAACGATTATATAAAGTATATAAAGGCAAAAAAAATGCCAATAACATAATTTTTAAGCTGTTTTTAGAGACATTTCTTTCTCTACCATTACGGGCTTCGGTCAAAGAAAGTTAAGCAAGCGTAGGGGCTCGTTTCAAATTGTAACATTTTTAAATATTATTAACTTTGTAAAATTACAACTCCGTACTTAGACTTTAACAATCCATCAGTACCCGTATCATGAGACAATGTACCTAATAACGAATATTAACTTTAGTCTTACCACTGAAAGTTCAAAAGGAAAGATTCGAAGCATAGACTACTAGAAATATCAGTTGTTTATTTATTGAAAAAAGAAATAAATAACTTACTTCCTCACCCTACTTCTAAAATACCGTTCAGTCTCCTTATCCATAAAATAAACATAGCAAGCTTTCATACCCCGTCCCAAAAGAACACGGTAAGTATTCTTCACCAGCTGTAAAAAATCAGGTCCTTTTACCGCACTATCGTGCGAATGTTCAGGAAAACCCTCCCATTCTGCCGTGTCCGGATTATAGCGTAGATCAGTACCAAAGATCACTCCTGCATAATCAAACTCAAAGCCCTGTGCGGTATAAATACATCCGACCTGATCGATTCCTGCATCTTCATAGGCCCAGTATTGGGATTTTGGAATACCACGACGCATGCCCTTCGTCTTTTCATTCGCATTCCAGGGGCGAATATAATCCCCCACAACGACATCTTTGTGCAATTCTCCATCGGCATCGGCCTGCTGAGTCCAAGGCCAGCAGAACCCTGCCATCATACGCCCTGAATAGCCTTCGGCAACTTTATCGCGAATAGCCTGCTCCACGGCATGCGGGCTGTCCATAATCTGGAATTCGAAATTGTCTTCCTGCTTCCATTCGGTCGTTGCCGTTTCACGAATATGCAATGTATGATCTATCCATTGGCTGTATTTTTCTGATCCACCGTTACGGAACTGAGACTCTAGATTATATTCGTAAACTGTACAACCCATTTTCTCAGCCTGCTGGCGAATAAAGATAGACTGCCCAATCTCTCCCCTCCGCACGGCTTGATAGTCGTCTACAAAAAACACGGAGATCCGCGCTGCACGAAGAAGATCTTCAATCTGTAAGCGGCCTGTGGATTTGAAAGGATAACCGGTACGTTCGCGTATGCGATGTGCCTCATCCATCAGTAATACATCAATGCTATTGGGTTCGGCATCGCCATAGGACATAAAATATTTGAGCAGGCTATTGGCTTCTTTGCCTAGGATCTTACGCAAGGTCTCTGTAAATGATTTCGAACCTGTTGCATAGTGCGCATTGATATTGCTCGCAGTAAGATCGGCCAATAACTGCAAGCCCACGACAGACTTACCTGTGCCAGCGCCTCCCTTGACGATAACCGCATATTTTTGATTGTCCTTTGCTTTCTTGGCAAGAGACATCACCGTATCATATACAATCAGCTGTTCATCCAAAAGGATATAATCTCCCTTGGCCTTTACCTGGCCGAAGAGCTGCAATTCGCCTTTCAGTTTTTGCTTAATAACACCGGAAACCTGTTTGAGCAGCTTCTTCGATGGTCGCAACTTACTCTGTTCGACCTCTTGGAGAATACTCATCCCCTCGCCTGCTCCTACGCGGCTATAGATAAAGGCAGAAAGCTGGCTGCTGTCTTCAGATCCATACATTGGAAAACGTTTGACGGCTTCTTCAAATCGCTGATCCTGAAGGGTGGTATCGTTTGATATATTATAATTGTGTAAATAGCTACAAGCTGATACTTGGATAGGCTCTTTTTCTTGGTAAAAAGCGCTGTTATTTTCCTTGAGATAATATAGGTAGTTCCCCACCTGGATACTTGGGTGTAACACAGATCGATGACCACCTCCTACCCAGGTAAGGACATAATCGGAATCGTAGTCGGTAAACTCGCATTTCTCCCACTGCTTGAGTTCGACGATCACTGCTTGCTTATGCTGCTGTTCATCGTGACCGTAGATAACGACATCGATACGTTTGGCACTTAAGGGAAGCTTGTACTCCACCATGACACCCTGATCTTGTAGATTCTGGCGCTCCATGATATAGGAAAGTCGAAACAATGAATTGCGCCATGACATGGCTTCATTGTGCGACGGATTGTATCCGAACTGTTTTAAAAACTGCTCTCTAAGTAAATCGACAAGTTTATTTTCTGTATTGAGATGGATAAAATCACTTGCCGAACCAGCGTATAATCTCATTATAGTTCGTTGTATTTTTTTGCGGTTCCCTTGGCTTTTTCGACCGGATATTTTTCGTTATTGAGTTTCATCTTGTCCTCCACGATCTGCTTGACATCAAGTCCATGCTTATCCGCCAGCAAAAGAGCATACATCAGTACATCGGCAAGCTCATTTTTCAGCTTATCTGGATTGGCATCTTCGTTGCCTTTCCACAGGAAAAGCTCCAGTAGCTCGGAAGCTTCAATGCTCAATGCCACTGCAAGATCCTTGGAGTTGTGAAACTGCTCCCAATCTCTGGCATCTCTGAACGCTCTGATCTGTGCTATTAACTGCTGAATATCGGACATGATAAAAATCGTTTAACTACTGAATGGCCTTTGTCCAAATATCCGAAATATTGTTTAGGAATAAAAGGGCGTTGAAGAAATCCAGTGCTTTTGAAGTCTGGTTCGGAATCTGCATGATTGAAAGTACATGTAATTGATAGATGATAGAATCGCCCTTCAAAAAAATCGTTCATTAAATTTGGCTGTTCATGATACATGAACAGCCAAATTTAATGAACGATTCGGGATCTTAAAAGCTCATATAGCTTTCTTCTTATCAAATCTGTATAAACTCGTCGAAACAGTCTGTTTTACCAAAAAGATAATTAGCGATGGATGCACTGTTTTTGACATTGTCTTCCGGACGTACAAAAAGCTTGATATATCCGAAAAGGGAACCGCAGCCGGCAGTTTCGAACAGCGTACGGAGCCGTTGATCATGCTCAATATCATAATCCAAAAATGCGGTGACCCGGTCTATCATCAGATATTTTGCGTCTTCTTTTTCCAACCCTACGAGCTCCTTGAGCTTTGTCCCTTCGGGAGTACCTTCATTTGTCAGAAAAAGAAAGGTCCGTATCACCCATTTATCACCATGATAGCTCACCAGAAAATAGCCAACTTTGTGCCGGGCACAGTAACAGGCGATAAGTACCTGTCCACGATATACGATTACCTCCGGTGTATCGTAAATAAAGGTCTTAGCAAGATAAACCTGTACGTACCCTTTGGGACTATAGGTACGCTCCTCAAAACGATTGAGCGCATGATGCTGTATATAGAGTGGTTTGGCTTCTGTATCGGAAATATGCGTAATACCGAACCGCGCCGGATCGAATTGTACCCATTGCGTCCAGTCGCCTACGAAAACCGGAGCATCGCCGACAGCTACAATTGGCCGCGTGATGCCATCGATCTCCTGCTTATCTAATTTATTTTTCAGCCGGCGCAAACGGATCTGATTTCGCCCCCCGGGCTTCGTCAGTGCGAGATCGGATACATCAAACTGCAAAGTCCCTTTAACAGGATCGTAAAACTGCTCATTCGTAAAACTTAATGTGCAAAATGTCTGATGCTTCATTGGTAAAAGCCAGTCGCCTGACATGAAATAGGGTGCAAAAGCAGCCCTCATCTTGACATGCTCTTTAATACAACTGATAGAAATGAGCTCGACGAAATGAACAATTAGCGCTAAATCCGTAAAAAAAGTTGAAATGGATATTTCTTCGCCCGATGGTAGGATCAGCATGCATTTTTTGATAAGACCTGTAATACTTGACCGATAGTTTTCCCTACTCTGAGCGTCGGGGATAACGTCTTCATCAATAATGATCTTTAGCGCCGGATAGCGATTTTTATAAAACTGTGCCAATAGCTGAGGGGAAAGCATCTCGAAGTAGCCCTGGCCAACCATCTTTTCGAAAAGTAGCTTCATCGACTTTGTAAAGGCATGATATCTCTCTCGTGTCTCTTTAGCGGTATTAACTGGAGCTTTAGTTTTCTTTTTCCTTTTCATATTTAGGTCCCCCCTTCTTCATAAGGATTTTGAGCAGCAATAATCAATGATTCTGCCAACAGCATAAACATGTGTTTTTTAGTCTGTGATTCAATAGCATAGCCAGCATCCAGAAGTGTTGGCACCAACATGTCATATATCTCCTTGGTTTTTCCGACTTTCTGCTCTACAGCATTCATATTATCGCCTGACCGCATGTAAACATGTACCAAATAGTCGATTAGCTTTTGTTGCTCGCTGTCGCTATAAGGATAGTTATACCATTCTTCGATGGCATCCTCCAGCACCATCACCCACGTACTTATTTTATTAAACTTTTGGCGCTCAACATAATGTTTCTGATCTGTCAAGTGCTCAATCTCAAACATCAATAGTGTCATCACATCGTTATGCTGGTAAGCATGATCCAGAATACGGATTAGATCGCTCTTTTTGACATCACCCGTATCGGTAATCGTGAGCTCATCTGTCATCTGCTGCATAAGCGTATGATAAAGTTCGACCACTTTTGGGGGTTTGTCCATTTCCCCTTTTTCGGTAAAATGCGATAAAGGTGTAAACCCGAGACGATCTTGTAGGTATTGGCCCAAGATCGCTCCACTCTCTCTACTTCCGTCTAGTTTGTCCAAGGGCAGATTCATATCGGGGACAACCATATTTAGGATCCGGCCAAATTCTTGCATCCCTAAATCGCCTACATAGGGCCGCTGCGTGTAACTGGTATAAAATTCGAGCTGATCTGCACTTGGTGTACACAGCTCAAAGGATTGATCGCAGACCGTAATAATAGCTTCCGTCAGCATTTGCTCCTCTTCGTCAGTTAGCGTAAATCTTTTCTTTTGCTCATGCAGCTGCTGTGCCATCCAAAAATATGCCTCTGCCAAAAGATTTGCGGAGTTTCCCATAACCCGATAATAACAAGCTTTGACCTCCTGCTCACGTGCCTTACTCTTAATTCGATCCTCCTTGAGGTCTAAATATTCTTCTTTGACCTCGTAAAACTTGTCGATCAGTTGATTTCGGTTGAAACAGCGCGCAATAATCCTTAAGCAATTCATTTGTTCCTCAGAAAATACATCATCTTCTAAATGAGCGAAAGCACTCTCGAAAGTCCGTTTGACTGCATCTAGGGGCTGAGACTCTACACTTACGGAAATACCCATGCTTTGCAGCATGAGACATTCACACAGATGAGTAAAACGCTGGTCGCTTACCTGATAGCTCTTAACTTCAAGCAGCATGGCATCAATGGAGTTCAATAGTTGCCCATCAACATTCGAGACAAAAAAATCTAGCGAACTTTGCGTTTCTGTAGCAACATCCATTGCAAATTTCCTCAATACTGGGTAACGGTCTGCCATATCCAGCAAATGGCTGGGTCGGATATACAAGTCTAAATAATCCGATTCGCCCTCCTCTGGTTCATAGGCCATGATGTGATCATTCTGCCAAAATAGACGACATTGCCCTTCAGTATAGCGGCTTTGTTCCTGCCCATTGGCAAATCTAGTAAGACAGTTTTCAAGCACTTGTATATGAAAGGTGACGATGGGCTGAGTGGGAATAGTGTATATTTCTTTTTCCTCTTCCATAAAGCAGTTGGAGAAGCAGGCGGTAATATTGTTGCCATAGATGTAATGGCATTTGAATGTAGAATCGTCAAAGATATATTCTTGAAAAGTGAAGATCGGCTCCAGACCTGTGGGATTAGAATCGACACAAACGTTTGGTAACTCTGGCTTATCACTAAGAAAAACTTGTAAAACGGGATGTTGATCTGCTGACTCTAGGTTCATATGGATATTGGTTAAAATAGTTCATGATTCGCACAGCGCAGCTGCAGAAATCATATCAGAAAAATATCGCTTAACGAATAGTCAATAACTTGGCTAAACTGTTTATAACTTTAAGATAGGAAATTTAATCAATTAAGCAAATAAGTATTAAATAATTAAGCGCTTACTGTGTTTTTTTTTAGTTTTGAATGTAGCTAACTAGGAGTAGATTAATCTTGGCAATTAGAGATTATTTCGAACTTGAGCCATAGCTTATTAAGGGGTAATCAAATCTATCGAAATATGTTACGAAAAATATTTGTTAATTGCATTATCGCATTTATTCTCTTTCCGATTCTTATTTTTATTAGGGATTTACTAGTTCCTTCAGTTGAATGGAACAACAGTATAGCTATTCCAAAGTTTTTATCTTTTCTTTATGATACTGGTTACCCATATATTTCTATTGCATTCTTACTCATAATTCTTTTACCCTTTCAATTGATAAAGAATTATTTTAACAAGAAAGGTAAACATTTGAGTTTATTAAATAGAGTAGGGATTTTTAGCGTGCTCTTTATACTGATGATCTTCATTTTATGGGGAAGAGATGTGGTGTCTGTTGTTTTGTTTTATTATCTATTAATAAGTGTAGTCATAGCAACACTGCTTTATTTCTTTGTAGACAGATATGAAGAGAGAAAATTCCAAATAGACTAATCATCATCATGAAGTAACCTCAAACTACCGCATCGATAAAAGTCGTGTTTATGTAATGGCATCTCTCAAATTTGCGCACTCAAGATCACTGCTCCACTGATGACGAAATCTCAATACACGAAACAGGACGAATAGAAAAATGATCATTGAAGGCCAAATAATAAACCGTCCCTATTCTGGAGAATACGAAGAAAGAATCTATGATAATAATAGCCCATGGAATTCCCAGAATTGGACATATATCAAATTTACAAATGATGATTATTCAGAGTGGTGTGGTGTTTTTAGGGGTTTTCCAAAAGATGTATCGATTTCTCTAGTAAAAAATATCGTCTTGGTTTTGACCTCAGATTACCTATATCAACTTAATGCTATCAATGGAGACCTAGTGGATTTAGAGGAACAACCACAATATAGAAACTTAACTGCAACACCTTTCGGGGATTTTATCTTATCAGACTATTATAATGTTATTAGGATCATAAATAGTATACAACATAAAGAGACGATTTCAAGCCCAATTGAGATGGACGATATCAAGTTCACAACTTGGAGTGGACCTATACTTGAGTTTACCTGTGATGAGTTTTGTAATTGGGACAGGCACTTGGATATGATTTATGATAGTGAAAAAAATAAAATTGAGATCAAGAATGAAGATAACTGATTTTGAAATTACAGGCAACAATGGAATTGTTTCTAAATCGTTCAACAATTTAAGAATTAAAAGTTTTGCTGAAGCCTGTCAATGGGTGGAAAGCCTCGATTATAAACGCAACCACAATAAAAATAATAAACTGGTTTTGTTTGATGAGTTATGTGGAACTTGCAGTACAAAACATGCACTCTTGAAAAGATTGGCTGATGAAAATGAGGACAACAGTCTAAGGCTTATATTGGGCATTTTCACCATGAATAGTAAAAATACTCCTGCTATCAAGGATGTTCTAACCAATTATGATCTAAGATATATTCCCGAAGCCCACAATTATCTGCGAAATCATAATCACATCTTGGACTTTACTGGCATTGGGGTCAACATCGACATTATATCCAAACTACATATTCCTGTCATTTTGGAGGAGTCTTTTTCGTGTATCATTTATTTTTCTTTATATATTCCGTCCAAAGTTGGATATCCTCTTCATTGAAAAACATTTGTTGAGTTCCAGTGAAACGAATTAGATACTTCATAGTTGTATCATAATAGATAAAGACACCATACATACCTTTCATTGGCCCTGTAGTGACGGTCACGCCATCACCAATTTTAAACTTGAGGTCCTTATACATACTTTTTTTTTGTTTTTTTTTCGTACGTCTACTTTCTTTTCTAGACAATATGGTATCTTGTTCACTGAATTTCAATATTGACAATTTTTTCGATCCGTGATATGATCGTGATTCTGTATTTAGCGAGCTATTAATCCTTCGTGTAGACGCTACGGTATTTGCCCCGATAAAGAAACAAAAAACAGCAATTGCAGTAGTTTTAAAGTTCATTTTAATAAGAAAATTAACACATCATTAGTAAATTCAAAAGGTATTATACACCTTAGCCCTCCTTTATTACGTAGCCAAGTACAGGTATAAATAGTACCGATATAATTTATAACATTCCAAAATTAAGATTTGATTGTCTTTTATTTCTTTAACTAGTTAAAGAAATAAAATTAATATCTCTCGATCATATGCGTACGGAAAGATTACCGGTGGAAAGTGTAAACCACCGAAAAAACGAAACTAGCCCCAAAGTTTCTAACCAATATTCGTTAAAAAAGATGGGAAATAGATTTTTGATATCAACATATTTAATTAGAGCACGACTGCAATCAACTTTTAAAATTGTAACACGATCAGATTACAGCAAAAAAACTTTATTTCGCAAAATTCACAACCAAGAAACATACCTATATAAATCATCACTTGCGTGCAAAACGATTAGGAAAAACGCATAAAAACTAGAGGCGAAAGCCAATTATGTGATTCTGATCACACATTTATTTCATATGATATATCTAATTTTGAATTTAATTAAGTAATCAGGTAAAAATACCTCAAATATTATTTCCGTCTAAAGAACATAATAAATATGAAAAACAACAATTTATTTAATAATAAAGAAAACCATAGAGAGGTGTACTCTACCCTTCGCCTTTTATTCCCACAATGGCAAGGTGGTAATAATGCAGCCTATATATTCGGTTCAGAAATGCTTGATTGGCTAGCGCCGCATACCGACGGTCCTGTTGAAAAAGTCACCGTCCAGAATCCAAGTAATGTTCCGTTGGAGGTAGAAGATGGTATTGTAGCTAAAGAAGCACTACTTACGCAAGCGCAAGATGCACGTAAGCTAATTGAGAAACATAACCCCGAGCGAATCGTAATTTTAGGTGGAGACTGTCTAGTATCATTATCCCCTTTTGCGTACTTGAATAAAAAATACAACGGAGATCTAGCAATATTATGGGTAGACACGCATCCCGATGTGATGAATAAGTCAGTTTATCAAAATGGACACGCTATGGTTATGGGGAACCTTTTGGGACAAGGGGATGAAGATTTTGTAAATTTGGTGCCTCAACCAGTAAAACCCAGCCATGTTATGTTTGCTGGCGTACGTGAGACCCTCCCTGAGCTGCCTGAAGTGCGTATTATGGAAAAGAATTTCTTCGAACACTTTCAATTACGTAGTGTAAGTCCCGAAGAATTAGCGAATAACAATACATCTGTTATCGATTGGTTAAAGGAAATCGGTGTTCGAAACATTGCTATACACGTCGATCTCGATGTACTTGACCCGAAGCTGTTTCGTTCTCTATTGTTTTCTAATCCAGATCCATCGTTACCTAGTATAATCGGATCTCCATCTGGAGGAATGACTATGACACAAGTTACGAAACTCCTTTCCGAAGTATCAGAGCATGTGGAAGTTGTGGGACTGAGCATTACGGAACATTTGCCCTGGGATGCGATGGCACTAAAAAATATGCTTTCTAATCTACCTTTGATAGGCGGAAAGAAGTAGGGATGCAAACTTGTCCGAATAATCTTTAATAATATTGTTTGGACAAGTTGGCTCAAAAGTTAATGGTTTGACTGGATTAAAAGGATTCCATTTTTACTAAAGCAAAATTACTTTTACTCTCAAACCCTTTATTTTAAAATAACTTCATTTTCTAACGCTACCTTTGATTAAATCTCAGAAAACGCAGAACAGGACTTCCCTCTGTTTGTTCATTTGCTTAGGCAGTCTTAACATTCTCCCAATTTATACCATAAAGGAATTACCTCTTCATTAACATTCCTCGAGTGACCGTTGCATCGAATTACTAAATTCGTCTCTAATTTCTTTTTATTGGCAGAAAACAACATCCCTTCTTTAATACGAATTACATTTATTTTTATTAAATTTATTGTATTTTTATCAGGATTGCGATGTTACGAAAACATATCGAGGATATTGTACCGTTAAATGACGATGAATTTCAATTTATCAAAGAATTTTTTGATATTAAATTCTACAAGAAAGGTTCTTTTATAATAGAAGTGGACCAGCATGTAAAACACGTCTTTTTAGTAAAATCGGGACTTTTAAAATTGATTTATCACGATTCCTCTGGGAAGGAACATATTATTTCGTTTGCTATGGAAGAGTGGTGGGAAACAGATTATTCGGCCTGGTTCTCAGGACATCCCGCTAAGTTAAGTCTGAAATGTATAGAGCACACCGAAGTTTATTGTCTTTCTTTAGATAGTTACCATATTCTTTGCAGTAAGCTTCAGAAAATGGAATCGTTTTTCCTTCATAAAGCTAATAGAGGACATCTGGCATCACAAAATAGAATACTGTCATTTCTGACCGATTCTCCTCACGAAAAGTACTCACGATTGCTCTCCGTCCAACCAGCACTTATACAACGTGTTCCTAAAGCAACGCTAGCAGCATATCTTGGTTTGTCTCGTGAAACATTGAGTAGATTATGGCGTACAAGTAAAGCAAATCGCAATCTGATAGTATTAGTAGGTTTAAAAGTTTTATTAATAAATTTAATTTAACAAAATGTATCAGATACTATTCAATTACATTCATAATTATTCTCAAATGATCCTTACATCAGAGGAAATGGAATTGATAAAAAATACATTTCAACCAAAAAAATTGAGAAAAAGACAATATTTCTTACAAGAAGGAGATATCTCGAAATTTACCGCCTTTATTACGAAAGGGGCTATGCGGCAATACTACGTTGATGAAAAAGGAGTAGAAAATGTTATAAACCTTTTTATAGAAAATTATTGGGCTACTGATAGGAAAAGCTTTTTTGATCTTAAACCCTCTATTTTTTACATCGACGCTTGGGAAAACACAGATTTACTGATCATAACCAGAGCAGATATGGCCGAGTTAATGAAAAAAATCCCCGCCATAAACGAAATGATCCGAATAATGGACGACAAGAATGCTATTGCTTCACAAAATAGAATTAATGCCGCCATAAGTATTTCGGCAGAAATGAGATATGAAAATTTTCTAAAGTCATATCCACAATTTATTCAACGATTTCCACAGCATCAAATTGCATCATTTTTAGGTATCACAAAAGAGACACTAAGCCGCATCAAAAAAAAAACACTCAAATAGGCCCCTGTCTTTGCTGCACTTGATAATAAATATCATTGATCAATATCAATGATATTTATTATCTTTTATCATCGTCCCACTCTCCGCACCTAACGTAATTTTACACTGAATAACTTACCAACAAAATGTCTGATTATACAGATTGGTGGAAGCAGTTCTCTATTTTAAAAACTACTACAAACCAATATGTAAGACATATTGCAACAAAGAAATTGTTTACAATTAATTTAAAAACAGATAAAATAATGAGTAAAAAAGTCGTATTAATCACCGGAACAAATAGTGGATTTGGATGGCTTACAGCGAATAGCCTTGCTTCCCTTGGATATACCGTATACGGAACCATGCGCGATACTAATGGGAAAAACGCTGACAGAGCAAAAGCCCTAGCGCGTGTCGAAAATGTAACAGTCTTGGATGTATCATTAACAGATGAAAAAAGTGTTAAAAACGCTATTGAAACGATCGTCGCCAAAGAAGGTACAATCGACATTCTGATAAATAATGCAGGGGTAACAATGTTTGGTATCACTGAAAGTGCCAGCCCCTCTGATGTAAACAAAGTATTTGATGTCAACGTAATCGCTCCATGGAGACTGATGAAATTAGCATTACCCTTTATGCGCAAACAAGGAGAAGGTTTAATAATTAATATATCAAGTGGCTACGGAAGATTCTCATCACCTTTCTTTGGTGTATACAGTGCATCAAAATTTGCTTTAGAAGGACTTAGCGAAAGCTCACACTATGAACTACGACCATTGGGAGTAGATGTAGCAATTATTCAGCCAGGCGGCTTTCCTACTGAAATGTCGCAGAAAATTCAATATGGTTCGGATGCTTCAGTTATTGATGAATATAAACCTTTAGCAGAGTTTCCGGAAAAAATGTTTGCTGCAATGGGGCAAATGTTTGATACGATCAAACCAAATCCACAAGAAGTTGCGGATGCAGTGATAAAATTAGTTAGCTTACCTCAAGGACAAAGACCATTGAGAACAGTTGTGGATCCAAGTATCGGTGAAATTACTAAAAAAGCAAACGATGCTGTACATCAACAGTATACAAAAGTTTTAACTGCCTATGGATTAGAAGATCTTTTGAATTAAACACCTTAACATACACAGCAAATTAATCAAAGAATTAACTGGATAATAAAAAGAGCTACCTTAATATTTGGATAGCTCTTTTTTTATTCGGAAATCTTTCATACAAAAAATTACATTATTAATTCTGGCTATATAATATCATTGCCAAATAACAACTTTTAAACTCGCAACTCCGCACTCTAAGTCAGAGTAGTCAGCTATCGAAATCAGCTGCAAACAATTAATATATACTTTTTACAATTTAATATGGCCCTAACAATTAGGATGGCTCTAGAATCAGATTTCGTCCAATAATTGTAGAGTAGCCAATGGTCTAATATTTATAATGCAATTATAGGCATCCAGCTTCGATATAAAAACTTATTTATAATCAATCAGGGAATATTATTCAAAAATTATAGTCACTATAAGAAACAGCTCACTTTACTATAGATTTTAGTATGGTATCAGCTATTCTTTCAGCTATAGCAATCACGGTTACATTTGTGGCAACGGAAATAATGTCCGGGAAAATAGATGCATCTACAACGCGAAGGGATTGAATGTGATGCACCCTACCCTCTAAATCAACTACAGCCTCTTTTGAGTCAATTGAACCCATTGGTGCGCTTGAGGTGGGATGAGAATAACTGGCAATATTTCTCTTTATGGCCATTGCTAAATCTTTATCTGACTTTATATTAGCGCCAGGAGCAATCTCTGAATGTATCAAATTAGATAATGGGGCTGTTCCAGCAATTTTTCTAGCTAATTTAGCCCCTTCTATCATTCGGTCGAGATCTGAATCATCATTTAAGAAATTTAAATCTACCTTAGGATTGACAGTGGGATTTGTAGTCTCAATCCAAACTTTTCCTTTCGAATTTGGTGTCGTTACAGACACAGCTAATACAAATCCCTTTCCAGTAGGGCTCCATTCGTCGGGAAATAAATGAGTCGCCGTAATATGAAGATCTAATTCTCTTTCTTTAGAAGTTGATGTTGATGTCCATAGTTTTGCGCCAATGGGTGGCGAATTCGTTTCAACCATTTCTTTATGAAGGGCATAAGCTGCATAATGAAAAGGATGATCTTTTATATTTTTACCAACAGGAAGGTCAGCATTCACAGTTATTGATAGTTTCTCTAAATCATTTTTATCTCCAATACCAGAACGAAGTAATATTGCTGCACTTCCAAAAGTTCCGCCTGAAATAATAATTTCATTACCTAAAAATTCAACTCCGTTAGCTAACACAATCCCAATAGCTTTCTTTTCTTTAATCAATACTTTGTCAACTACCGCCTGCGAAAGGATCGTGAGATTTTTTCTTTCCCGGACAGCATTGGTTAAATATGCCATTCCTGTATTGACTCGTACACCATTAACAACATTCATACGATATGGACCGACACCATTAGCATTGGCACTATCAAAATCGTTGATTAATTGGTATCCAACTTGAACCGTCGCATCAACAAAAGCCTTTTGAACATTTGTTATGTCACTCCGTAATAACTGCCGAACGGGCAATGGTCCATCAAAACCATGAAGCCCCTTATCTCCCGAATCACTTGCCTCTAATTTCTTAAAATATGGAAGAAGCTCATCAAACGACCAGCCAGGAAGATTCCATCTTTTTAAGTCTTCGGGCCGCGCACGAAGAGCCACAGCACCATTAATGGCCGAACTTCCACCTAAAATTTTCCCCCTTGGCAAATCTATTCTATTTCCATAAAAGGTGGGTTCCGATTGAATGCCCCAATCATGTACAGCCTCCCCCCCTACATTATTTGCACTTGAAATTGTACTGGGGTATCCCCATGCTGGGTAATCATTTCCCCCTTCTATAAGTAAGACATTTAAATTACCATTTTCACTCAAACGTGATGCCATCACAGCTCCAGCGGAGCCAGCACCAACGACTATAAAGTCATATTTTGCACGCAGCTTTTTTGAATTTCTCATAATATCTAATGTATAGTGTAAATTATATCCTAGAATATGCCTTTACAATCTCATGACCAAATGTGTAGTTGGACCATATTAATGATTGTTTTTTTACTCATGGCTCAAAAGATTTTTTTGACTCTAGGTAGAGTACTACTCTTCAATTTTAGAATTATAGTATTGTCCGATTCTACATAATAAATATGCATCAGATTAATGCTCAAATTCGATGATAAAAGATAAAAAGTACAATTGACTTTTGTCAACATTGGACAATAACCTACAGTAAGTCTCATCAAGGCCTAAATCGACATAGATTAACTAAATTCAAAATTTAGTCAATCTCTAACCATCCCTTAAATAACTTTAGAATCAATGGCATTGCAAAGTAGACCATACAGATAGATATTATTGTTCCAATTAGGACACCAGCCACAAATGTTGACGAAATGCCTAAATGCGTTAGAATTAGTTGCACTAAAATCGGAATAACTTGTGTAAGCGGGTAAACTGCAATTATAGAAACTACTACTTGTTTCCATTTCTTTATCGTCTTTTTAGACGAAATATCAAACCAAAAATTATCATGTTCATGCAGTATTTCTCGCCTTTCTATGGCAATTCGTTCAAGTTCTTGCAGCAATTTCTTTCTTGTAGCCGAACATAGCCATTTCTGTGCATTTGCTTTGTTATCAAACCGTAATACAACAGAATGATACGGTTGCTTCGGATTAAGTGGCAAATCAGTTTTATCTAAAAAGCCATCGGCAAGTTGACTGTTCGCATCCATCCTTTCTCTCCATTCATCGAATTTTTGACGTTCTGCAAGCAGCTTATATCGAACAATAATAGTGCTGTTCATAATCTATATGATTACAATGTACCCGCTCCGTGAAATATGTGCTTATATTCAACAAAATCGTGAATAGCATTCAAACCATTAAGTCTACCCAATCCACTCATCTTATATCCCCCCTCTTCAAATTCATCATTTACCACAGCCCAATTGTTGATCCATACAGTTCCAGCATCCAATTCGCGAATTACTTTTAAAGGCAAATCCACATTTTGGCTCCAAACGGAAGCTGCCAAACCAAATTGGCTGTCGTTTGCCAAAGCAATTGCTTCTTCGGGCGTATCAAATATTTGGACAGTTGCTACTGGACCAAAGATCTCTTGTTGAACGATATCCATTTTATTATCCTCTGGTTTTACCTTTAGTAAGGTTGGGCGATAGAAAGCTCCGGAAGTAAGGGAACCATGAGTAATTTTACCGCCACGAACCAAAATTTCTGCACCATCAACAATCGCCTTTTCCACTAAAGCATCTATCCGGTCAACATTGGCGTGATCAATAATTGGTCCCATGTCACTGGTCGGATCCGACGCCGGTCCTACTTTTACTTTTTCCAAACGCTTTGTAAACTGTGTGATAAAGGAATTTGCGATACCACTTTGTACTAGAATACGGCTTCCAGTCATACAGAATTGTCCAGCGAAAACGGTAATTGCTTTCTCAAGAACAGGGAGGGCCTCATCTAAATTGGCGTCGTCAAATATCAACATGGGAGTCTTGCCTCCTAACTCAAAACCAAAACGTTTCAATTTCGACGCTCCGTTTTGCATCAGAATACTACCAGTAGACGTGCTGCCGGTATAGGAAATTGTCGGTACATCAGGCGACTCAACCATTAAGGAAGCACCTGCATGACCGCTTTCAGTAAACTGATTGATAACTCCTATTGGCAAAGTTTTGACGGAAGCCATCACTTCATTAATGACATAGTTTGTCTGCGCCGTTTGGGAAGGCATCTTAATAACAGCTGTACATCCAGCAGCTAATGCGGGAGCCAAAGAACGAATCATAAGAATGATTGGCGAATTCCAGGGTGCAATGATTCCTGCTACCCCAATAGGCTCTGCTAATAACATACTAAATCTACCTGGTTGGGTCTCCAAAGCACGGCCAAACTCAGTTAAAGCTTGTGCCGCATAATAACGCAGTTTAGGTGCAACCAGACTAATTTCAAATATGGCTTCTCTGGCTACCTTGCCATTCTCCATCATTAATATCTCTTTTAGCCTTTCCGTATTTGCCTCGAAAGCATCAGCAAGTTCATTTAAAACTTTATATCGCAAATGTCTATTGTGTTTCCAATCAGAATTTTTGTAAACTTCTTTCGCAACTGTTATTGCCTTTAAAGCCTCTGCCTGACCTCCATCTGCATATACACCGATTTTCTCGCCTGTAGCTGGGTTTATACTATCCTTGTGGATGGCGCTATCAACCCATTCACCGTTTATCCAATTTAATGCTATTTTACTCATTTCAAATTTCTTATACTATTAATATCACAGTTTAAATTCAATTCCGTTTGGGTCACTATGGAAAGTTCCTGCCGGAGTAATCCTAAAACTTCCAGTTGTTGCAAGTGTATCTTCTAGGAACATGAAATGATAAATCTTTTCATCCTTCACCTTGGCCAATATTGAAAATGGAGAAGTTACCTGTTTATTCAGTGTTCGGGAAGTGTAAGTAAAGCTTCCAAAAACTGCTACTTTTTCATTTTCTGAAAAAATATCCTGCACCTCAAAATCTTGAATTGTCCAAAATTCATTAACCCCAGCAAAGGTATTAATAAACCCTTCTGCTCCTTCATGATGAGTGCCCGCCCAAGGTAATATTGATTGTAGTTCCGGATTATTAAAATTTAAGGAAATGTAAGTGGCATTCTTATCAACTACTGATTCAATCACTTCAGGATTGGTAGTGTTTGCTAAAAAAAGTTCGATAGTTTCTTTTGGTGTTTTCATTTCTTTGATTTTTATGTTTAATAATAATTTAATTCCAAAGGGACTATATGTTATCTTGATTATTTAATTATCAATAGGTTTAGGATTTACCTCTCAGAAATACATAATTCAACCCTAAAAATTGTAATCCTCATAAACATGATTAAAAGTTACCCTCAATTTCAACATGTTATTAGCATTATAATAAGCTGTAATTAAGGTCGTAATGCCTTTAACGTAATATCAACAAAATTAGGGGGAAACAACTTACAAAAAAGGTATGAAACGGTTAATCAGTGGTAAAAATCGGTCAGAAAAATTATTGTTCAATTGGATATGCCGACGTTAGATTGTTAGCGCCATCATATAGCTTGATGTGACATCGATAGGATAGGAATAATCCCCAATAAAAAGTACCGTAAGCATCTTATTTGGAGATTTCTGCGAGATGAAGGATTATTATTTAAAGAATTCAGTAAATATGGAGTATATATTAATGAAACAAACTCATAAAGGCATTAAGTAACGGATCTGACGTATTTTCTTTTCGGTAAATTAGAACAGTTTTGATCGCTCCTATTTCTGCAGGGAGAGAGAATATTTTTAATTTTCTTTCCTTGTAAAACGTCGTAATTAATTCCTTAGGCAAAAAACTAAAACCAATCCCAGACTCAATGAAATTTACCACGCCTTCAATAGAACTCATTACCGTCCTATGGTAATTGCTAATTTTTTTACTTCCTAACCACGACTCCAATCTAGCTCTGAAAAAACATCCCTGATCAAATACAATTGTCTTTATTTGCAATTGCTGAACTAACTCATCCAGACTGCTTATTCCGATTGGTGCAACGACGACTAAAGATTCGTCCATAATATGCACTTGTCCAAGTTCTTCGGAATCTATTGGAGCAGGCACAAAAGCTGCATCTAATTTGAAATTTAACACATCATCAATCAATTTATCTCGCATCGCGGATTTAAAATCAATTTCGATTTGGGGAAATTTAGCCGCTAATTCATTGACAAGGCCTGGGCCTCTAAGTGCCATAGTTGTCTCCAAAAAACCAATTCTTATTTGCCCATTAATTGATTTCCCCCCCCCTATTGAGAGCTTGGTCTCAGCTATAATATTTGAAATTTTCTTGCTGCTTTCCAGCAATGTAAAACCCGCCGGAGTGAGCGATACCTTACGTGAAGTACGTAGAAATAGTGCTGTTCCAAATTCGTCTTCTAGAATTTTTATTCTCGCTGTTACATTGGATTGGACTGTATGCATAGCCTCAGCCGCCTTGGTAAAGCTTCCATGGTAGGCTACCGCATCAAATAATTTAAGGTCATTTAAATTCATTATCACAAATTATGATTCAAACCATCAGTATTAATCGTTTATTATAATCAAAAATACTATTTAACTTTGAATAATGAAAAAATTAAGCACTAAAGTTATATGGATTAGCATCCTTGTAATTTTTACATTATCAACAAACTATAAAATTATGGCACAATCATTTGCAACAACAAAGTTAGGTGCAGAATCAACTGCACACAAAATTTACCACCGCAAGGTCGAAGTGGCAGGTCATCAAATCTTTTACCGTGAATCTGGTCCTATAGACGCTCCAATAATATTACTGCTGCACGGGTATCCGACGTCATCGCATATGTTTAGGAACTTAATTCCGATTTTGAATCAAAAGTATCATATTATCTCACCCGACCTTCCGGGATTTGGATTTTCAGATTCTCCAGAAAGAGCAGACTTTAACTATACATTCGAAAATTTAGCCATTGTAATGCAAAAATTTATAGAGAAATTAAACCTCAAAAGATTTGCCGTCTATGTTTTTGATTACGGTGCACCAACTGGATACAGGATAATGCTTAACAATCCGGAAAAAATAACTGGCTTTATCTCGCAAAACGGAAATGCTTATACGGAAGGTCTTGGACCAGCATGGGACGCGGTTAAAAAATATTGGAAAAGTAACGACAATAAAGATCGTGATGCCTTACGAGGATTCGTAAAAGAACAGGAACTTAAATTTCAATACTTTACAGGTGTCGATGATCCCGAATTAATCGCTCCTGAAACCTATTTGTTAGATCAATATTTTCTAGATCGTCCCGATTCCGATGAAAAACAGCTTGATTTATTATATGATTATCAAAATAATATAGCGTTATATCCTGCTTTCCATCAATATTTCAGAAAGCACCAGCCTAAAGCGTTGATCGTATGGGGCAACAAAGATCCTTATTTCCTTCCTGCTGGAGCTGAGGCTTATCGTAATGATCTGTCTAATGCCGACGTAAAATTCTATAATACAGGGCATTTTGCACTTGAAACACATGCTATGGAAATCGGGCAAGATATACTTCAATTTATGGAAACTCTTCCTAAATAGAACATTTGTAATTATTAATTATCAAATCAAGAATTAATAATTACTGGCCCTATTTCTGTTTAGTAGGGCCATTAGGAATCTTATACAATAAACTTAATACATAATAATTAGCATACTGGATCGATTAATATTAATTGCAATGGTCTAGATAAAAACAATTTTATTATAAAAAATTTTTATTATATTTACAATTAGTCTACTGCTATGCATCCACTTCTTCAGTATATAAATAGCTACGCCACCACATTATTAACAGAAAAGGATTTCACCTATTTCATCGGGCATTTTATTGAAAAAAAAATCAGAAAAAAACAATATTTGCTCCAAGAAGGAGATATTTGCAAATATATGGCTTTCATCTTAAAAGGATCAATGAGAAAATTTTATGTTGATGAAAAGGGTTTGGAACACAATGTAGATTTATACGTTGAAAATTGGTGGGCTGGAGACCGTGAGAGTTATGCGCTACTCACGCCCACCCAATTCAATATTGATGCGTGCGAAGATTGTGAAGTACTACTACTATCTAGAGAAAACAACCTCAAACTACAGACGGAATGCCCCTCATTTAATGAATTTAGATTGAAATTGGATGAGCTGAATTATATTGCCAGTCAAAAAAGGATTACCAGTACCATCAGCAATACCGCAGAAAAACGTTATGCTGATTTTATTGAACGCCATCCGTATTTTATACAGCGGTTCCCTCAACACATCATTGCTTCTTATCTTGGAATAACGAAAGATACCTTGAGCAGAATACGAAAAAGATCCCTGAAGAAGTAAAATCTTCTCCAATTTATATTTTAGATGGTGTAAAATTATAATTTCCCATCGAAATACATTTTTCCAAAAAGCTCAACTAAGGTAATACCACTGGATCTAATTATAAAAATATCGACATTTGTCGACAATTTTATATGCCATTTATCTATCAAAAGTATTCCACAGTTGATTTAAATTTGTTTAATCAAATATTTTAAGACAATTATGGAAAACACACCCTCAGCTGGCCTGGTTGATTTACTTCGTCCAGATAACATTGATACGATCATGAACCATTTCAATTTATGAATTTAAAAACTAAGAATCTACGATGACCTTTAAGACTCTTGTGGATTAGGTGAAAGTATAACAGGTACACCTCATATTTACAAACGTAGCACCCCTCTACTTAATGTAGTTGAAGTTATAAATCGCAGTCAAGCTTAATAATAAAAACAAATGCATCCTAAAATTCATCTTGAATCCACAAATTCGTTATCCAACCTCCTTAATTATGGAAGTGATATTGCATGCTGATTGAATTTATTTGAAAGGAATAATTATTTTCTATTTAAAGTTATAATTAAGATGAACAAAGATCTAGCGGAATTAATGGAAACAAATCTGGCGCATGTCTGGAATGAGAGAGACAACTATATCCGATTTAAAGCAATTGCGGCGATTTATGCAGAGCAATGCTTATTACATCTGGGGCATCAAGTATCTGGTTATACGGCTATAAATAAAAGCCTACAGAAAATTCTGGATTCCATACCCACATCTTTTAACTTTTTTCAGCTTGGGCGAACCGATACCAACAGTAATATAGGCAGGTTATTGTGGGGGCTTGGCCCAGATATAAACAATATTGTAGCCACGGGAATGGATATTGCAGTTTTCGAAAATGGAAAAATAAAGTCATTATATGTCTTCCTGGACTAAGATCATATAAAATAACATTATCAAATTTAAAATAATATGAATTCATTGATAACAGCGGAAGCTTCGATATTAGCTTCACAAAAAACAAAAAAAATAACAGCTCGCAAAGAATTTATTAAAGTTGAAAAAAATATCAAACTGCATGTAACGGACCTCGGAGAAGGAAACCCTATCGTTTTGATACATGGATGGCCCTTAAGTAATGCGATGTTTGAATACCAATATCATAGCCTAATAGAAAATGGATATCGGGTAATTTGCATTACTCTAAGAGGATTTGGAAAATCAGATAAACCTTATAGTAATTACAATTATGATGTTTTTGCGCAGGATATCCATATAATAATTAAAAAATTAAATCTTCAAAATGTCACCTTAGGCGGCTTTTCTATGGGCGGAGCAATCGCAATCCATTATGTTGCAAAGTACAATAATCCTGTAATACAAAAACTTGCTTTATTTGGAGCTGCGGCTCCGCAATGGACCGCACAAAATGACCCCTCGATCAATTTCACAAAAGAAAGTGTAAATGAATTAATTGCGCTAAGTAAGGTTAACAGACCAAAGCTCATAGAAAATTTTGGTAAGCTTTTCGCTGCTAACAATAATGCTTTACCACTTGGCATTACAAATTGGCTATATGGCATCAACATGGAAGCGTCTGCATATGCCACCACCCAGAGCTTAATAGCCTTACGTGATTCGGACCTGAGCAATGAACTCTCACAAATTAGTTTACCTACTGCTATTTTTCATGGTGAACTAGACGCAATTTGTAAATTCTCACTAGCCGAGCAAATCCATCGGGGAATCGCAAACTCTTATATAGTAAAATTTAGGAATAGTGGACATGGTTTATTTCTCGAAGAGAAATAAAAATTTAATTCGGAATTGATTGCATTTTTGCAAAAGTAATACAGGGATATAAGATACGAAGTTATACATTCAGATGAATGATACATTATTGGGTAGGCGATATTTGATGTATTCAGGTATTCTCATCATCGAACTTTTTTTTGAAACAGACTGCTCAATGGTTTTTACAGTCATCGAAGGAGGATCGTTAGCGCGAAGTGGTTATACCGAACGCGTCGATACCAACATTATAAAGCTCCGGACAAAGCTTTACCTTGTCACTTGGAAGGAACAATCAGGAGCCACTGTAACCCACATCGAAGATCATGAAAATGGAATTGCCTATTATAATATAACATTACCTGATGGCAGACTTTACACGATGCGAGGTACAATTTGGTTACTCGAAAACAAATAGTTTCTAAAAAAATTGCCCATCTACAAGCGTGATAGGCTTAAGCTAAATTACCTAATTACATTATCTAATCAATAAAAATACGAAATACTACTATGGAAATACATGAATATCCTAAAGAAGAAATCACGATTATCTGGAAACCACATTTATGCCAGCATGCGGGCATTTGCGTTCATACACTATCTAAAGTTTATAATCCAAAACAGCGTCCCTGGATCAAACCTGAAAATGCAAGCATACAGGAAATTATTGACCAAGTGGCCAAATGTCCCTCACAGGCATTAAGTATTAAAAAGAAGAATTCTAAGCAGGTTTAAATAGAAACGTGATGTATTCTACCATCTTAAACAATATTTCTAAATACGTAACATTAGACGCACAAGAAGAGTTGCTTTTTACCGGAATGCTCGTTTTTAAATCTATTCCAAAAAAAACAATTGTTCTTAAGGCTGGAGATATATGTGACTTTAATGCCTACATACAGAAAGGCTGTATCCGTATTTTCTATATAGATGACAATGGATACGAAGTAACATTAGCTTTTGCAATACAAGATTGCTGGGTAAGCGATGTGTGCTCATTTTACGAAAGGATTCCCTCCTTATTTTCAATCGAGACATTAGAAGAGACCGACATATATTTTCTATCCTCTCATGCTAAAGAGGAAATATGCAAATCAATACCAAAACTTGAGGGAGTATTTTATAATCAAATAATACAGAATTTATCTACAACTCAAAAAAGACTGGTAAAAATTTTTACTACAACAGCTACTGAAAGGTATGTAGAATTTATTAGCGTATATCCATCAATCCTACGCAGAATACCTTTATATTATATTGCATCTTACTTAGGTATAACACAAGCCTTTTTAAGTAAAATTCGCAAAAACTTCACTAGAAAAAGTAGTATGAAATAAGATTAATGGTATTCTGCTGACAGTCTTACAATAAACTATAACGGACGATTGATTAACAGAATATATAGAAATACAAAAATCCTTTAGAAAGTAAAAAATCATGACACAGAGCATCCCAACTACTATAATAGCAAGTCGGTATAGTATTACGTTTAGAGCAGCACTATTGCTAATCCAAATCTTGTTTTTCCTATCGTATTTGTCATTACTATTTATAGGAATAGAAAAATACAGGCTGGACGTACGTCAACACAGTATCATACAAAAATGACAATTAAAAAGATTATTCTCTTATTAATAGTCATTTAACAAAATTTTCTCTTCTTAAGACTTACAATAATACGAAGGACGGAAATTATTCCATATAGTAAAGCTCCAGTGCACTGTATCAGAGAATTAAAAACAGCTCTGCTCTTCAGCAAGCGAAGAGTCCTACCAATCGTTTGTAGGTGTATTCCAAACGTAACTGATTCATGCAATAAAAAAGTTTAGGGAATTAGTATTAAAAGAGCGATTGACGAAACTGTTCAGGTGAAATTTTGCTGTATTTTTTAAAAAACTTTGTAAAGTTGGTAGGTTCGTTAAATCCTAATTTGTATGCAATCTGCTTGATTTGGAGTGAAGGGTCAATAAGCATCCGCTTACTCTCCATTAATAAAGACTCTTGAATAATTACTTTGGGTGATTTACCAAAATGCAACTCACAAAATTTCTGAAGGCATCGAATACTTATGTCGAGCTCTTTAGCAAAATATGATACTGTTGATTGTTTTCCGACATAAACCTCGACTAATCTCTTAAATTGTAAAGCATATAGCAATTCCCTATTTTTTCTCGTGGAGTAGTCAAAATTACCTCTTATAACCCTTACTAAAAATAATAATAAGGTCGAAAGATGATTTTGTAATAAGTTCTCTTGCAATGTATCATATGGATTTGACAATTCCTGCTTAATCATATGAATCATCAGATCAACTTTCTCCCGTTTATCATCATCCAAATGAAATGGACAGTCAAATGATAACTCATTTAGAAACCTTGAAATTTCTGATAAAAAATAGTGAGGAGATTTATGCAATAAAAAATCCTCGGCAAAAGCTATAATAACACCCTCTGAATCAAAACCTGGAAGAAAAGCATGGACTTGATTAGGCCTAATAATTAAAAAATCGCCTTGCTTAATTTCGCATACCTGAAAGTCAAGTAGGTGCTTCAAAACCCCTTGTGTTACAAAAAACAAAATATAGAAATTGGTACGATGAGGCTTAACTACGCTTCCTTTTCCTTTGCGTAATCGCTCAGACAAAGAAATAATGTGTATCTTCTGTCTCTCATTACTGATAGGAGTAAAATTAAAAGTCTCGATTTGTCTCATAAACCCATCAATGAGTTAGCTATACATTTATAATCATACTTTTCCATTTTTAACTTACTTTATCATAAAATTCAGATTACTAAATTATTCTTCTGTTACTTTGCCGATTACTCAAAGCTTTTACCATTGTATCTATGTTTAATATGTGATTTAATTATTTTGATAACCACCATAGTATTTAACTGGGCTCCATGAAGGAATAACGGGTAGTGGTGTTGGAGCGTAATTGCTGTATTCGTTATTCGCAAATACTATTTTACCATCAACGATGGTTAATTGGCTTGTAATATTTTTTATCTGATCATCTGATACTGCAAAATAATCCTTTTCTAGGATCACTAAATCAGCGAAATAACCTTTTGCAATTTTACCTTTTTTCTCTTCCTTTATTAATTCGTAACCTTTATGAGTCGCTAGTCGCAATGCTGTAGTCCTATCTAATACGTTTTCTTTTGCCATAATTTGATTTCCCCCTATGGTTTTACCAGTAGTAATCCAATAGAGTGCAACCCAAAGATTATAAGAGGCTACACGTGTTCCATCGGTTCCCAATCCTACGGGTATTCCTAATTCCAACATTCTTTTGACAGGTGGAGAATTTAAAGCTAGCTTTTTACCATAACGCTGAACAAAAATTTCTCCCTGATAGGCCATTCTATGTTGAATAGCGACTCCGCCGCCGAGTAACTTGATACGTTGCAAATTCTCCTCACTTACTGTTTCAGCGTGATCAACCAACCAAACTAAGCCATCGAGGGGGGATTCTTTGTCGACCCTTTCAATTACATCCAAAAATCGAGAGATACTTTCGTTGTATGTGGCATGTAGTCGGAAGGGCCATCTGTTTTTGATAAGTAGGCGTATTACTCTTTCTAATTGAAACTCCATAACAGGAGTAAGTTCTGGCCTTGGAAATAAAAAATTTTCAAAATCAGCAGCATCACCTACAATATTTTCCCCTCCTCCAGCAGCATGATAATCAACTTTATTCGTAGGTTTCTCAGCATGCAACTCTATCATACCTATCCATTTCTTGTAATCTTCAAATTCACTTCCCTTTTTTTGTGCAAATAAAAAATAGGGTAAACGAACAGTAATTTTTCCTTGTTTACTCAATTCGCCTGTTATACTGTAATCGTCAGGGAAATTTTGAAAACCTCCACCAGCGTCCATCACTCCAGTCACTCCAAGTCGATTCATCTCACTCATAAACTGAATGGTAGAATTTAATTCCTCAACCTTAGTGAGATTAGGTAATTTAGCTAATGTGGAATACAGAATAAATGCATTAGGCTCAGCAACTAACAAACCCGTTGGATTTCCATTTATATCTCTTTGTATTAACCCTTCGGACGGGTTATCTATATTGGCCGTTATGTTTAACGCCTTTAACCCAGCTTGATTTAACCAAGCTTTGCCATACAAATACAATATAAATGTAGGAACATTACCAGTAGCTTCATTTATTTCTTCTATGGTTGGAAGCCTTTTTTCCTCAAACTGATATTCATTCCATCCTCCCACAACGCGTACCCATTGACCATTTGGTGTACGCTGGGACTGCTCTTTTAGCATCTCTAATGCGCGTTTGATCGACTTTACACCATCCCACCTTAATTCAGAATTGTAGAAACGACCTGCCCGTATCATGTGCATATGACTATCAAACAAGCCTGGGATGACACGTTTACCTTTTGCATCAATAACTTTGGTCTTTTTCCCCTTTAATTTAAGAATTTGCTCATTTGTGCCAGTCCTCAAAATTCTATTTGCAGAAATAGCTAAAGCTTGAACTTCAGAATTTTTTTCATCTAAAGTAGAAATTTTCCCATTTGCTATAATAATATCGGCATGCTGTGCGTATAGCATCGATACGTTATAAAGAAAAGCGATAAGGAAAATGCTTTTAATTATTTTCATAATCATCTATTTATTAAAAAGGCAGATTTAACCCTGCCTTTAAGTTATTACTGTTTCTTAATGCTTTAACATTTCTCTTGCATATTGAACTCCTACGCCGTAAGCACCTCCATACTTAACGACCAAGTCGTTAACAGGCTTATATGTCTCTTGACGAGCCCAATCCCTTTGAAGTTCCAATAAATACTGCAATGAAGTAATTGGTTTTGCTCCTGCCTGAACCATACGTACTATTGACTGCTCATGAGCTTCTTTTGAAACATCTCCAGACGCATCGGTAATAACGTAAACATCATATCCCTCACTAATAGCCGATAGAACCGGGCCGACTATACAAACACTCGTCCATAATCCTGCCATTACTATCTTCTTTTTACCTTTACCTGTGATTGCTTTGTGCGCATTTACATCTTCCCAAGTATTCATAGTTGTCCTATCAATATAACCAGAAGTTGATTCAGGATAGAATTCTTGTATTTCTGGGAATACTGGGCCACTGAATGACTTTTCAGCAACAGTGGTCACAACAGTAGGCACATTAAAAATTTTTGATGCACCAGCCACTAGTCCGACATTATTTCTCAATTCTGTCGTCGAAATATTATGTGTAGCAAATGCCATTTGACCTTCGTGATCAATCAAAAGTAATGAGTGATTGGTTGGATTTAATAATTCAGGACTCGGTTTTTGAGCATAAACAGCAACTGAAGCCAAGCCCAACACAAATGATAAGATAACTTTTTTCATTTTTTATATATTTAATTTGATTACAAATAATTTTAATCCATTGTACTATTAACAAACAGCTTTTTAAACGCCTCTCTTACACATACCCACAACAATTATAAACTTTTAATCACCTATAGGTAATTGCATCCATTGGAATAAGCATCGCAAATCTCACAGGACAAATAGACCAATTTCATAGGCATTAGTAGTATCACAAAGTTCCAGTATTATAAACTAAAACTTGTTTAACTAGTTAAAGATCGGCTTATTAAATATCTATCCTGAAGGACGATAGATTTGCAAATAGAGGATTTACACGTTAAAAAGAGGGCTTTGCTCCCTTATACTATAAGATCACTTTGAAGATAATGGATGTTTTAAGTGAAATATGATCTATCGCTCATTGACCCTGGGAATTACTTCTTCGCCTATAATTTTAATAGATTGTAATAATTGTTCATGATTGAGACCTGCATTATCCATTTGGAATGTAAAGCGATCTACTCCTCCCAGCGCTTCACTATGCCTAAGTATTTTGGCAGCAACCTGTTCGGGTCCTCCCACTACAAGTGCTCCTTTTGGCGCAATCATCCTTTCAAAAGCTTCCTTTGTGACAGGAGGCCAGCCCCGCTCCCTGCCTGCTTTAGTCCACAATTCAGCATATCCTGGATAGTATTCAACAATGGCTTCTTCATCTGTTCGTGATACATAACCTGGTGAATGTAGTCCCACCGAAAGTTGATCCGGCCTAAAACCGGCTTCATGGCCAGCTTTTCTATATAAGTCAACTAATGGGCGAAAACGAGCGGTATCTCCGCCTATCACGGCTACCATTAATGGAAGTCCAAGCTTTCCAGCTCTAACAAATGACTCTGGAGTCCCCCCTACCCCCAACCAAACTGGTAACTTTTTTTGAATAGACCTGGGATAGACAGGCTGATTAACCAACGAAGAACGGTATTTGCCTGACCACGTAACAAATTCATTCTCTCGGATAGCTAAGAGGAGTTCCAGTTTCTCATTGAAAAGCTCGTCATAATCACCTAAATTATACCCGAAGAGTGGAAATGATTCGATAGCAGAGCCTCTTCCTACGATAAGCTCTGCCCTTCCTTTTGAAATCAGATCTAAAGTCGCAAAATTTTGGTAAACTCGTACAGGGTCCGATGTACTGAGAACCGTAACAGCACTTGTTAAACGTATTCTCTCTGTCCTAGCAGCAGCAGCAGCAAGAATTACCGCCGGTGCGGAATCCAGAAATCCCTTTTTATGATGTTCACCGATACCATATATTGCAAGTCCCGACAAGTCGGCCCTTACAATTCGTTCCAATAATTGTTCCATAGCATCAACACTTTGAAGCGTTTTATTACCGTAAAGAGCTGAAGCAAAACTATCAATTCCTATTTCCATATTTTATAATCTCGATGTACAAATGTATTTGAGGAAAGAATTTACGGCTAAGATAGGTGATTTGGTGAGGGGCCTCCGGCAGGCTTGCTTTTATCCTCTGGTAAAGGAACAAACTCTTGATTGTCCATTGGAGGTAGAATAATACGTCCTTGCTTCCAATCCTCTTTCGCTTGTTCGATCCTTTCCTTTTTGCTAGAAACAAAATTCCACCATATAAATCTCTCACCGAGATGTTCTCCACCGAGCATCATGACAGTACTTTGCTCTTTAGCGATTAGCAAAGGATCTATACCCTTTGTAAAAACGAGTAACTGACCAGATTTATAAATAATACCGTTAACTTCAAGACTCCCCCTCACAATATATGCCCCTCTTTCACTATGTCCGACTGGTAGGCCAAAATGTGCTCCTTGATCCAATTCAACATGGACGTAAAATAAGGGGGAATGTGTTTTGACCTCACTTGTCAGGCCATAAGCATCACCTGCAATCAGCCGCATCCAGACCCCTTTGTCTGTAAACACAGGTAACTGAGTGGGCTTATAATTTGTGAATGATGGATCGCTTTCTTCCTCTTTTTCCGGAAGTGCCACCCAAGTCTGTATCATCTCAAGTTTACCTCCTGCAAGCATTACAGGGTCTTCAAAGCGCTCACTATGAACTATCCCTTTACCAGCTGTCATCCAATTTACTTCTCCAGGAGTAATTATTTGCTCTACACCTAAACTATCTCTATGGGTCACCATACCGCTAAAGAGGTAACTTACTGTAGATAAACCGATATGTGGATGAGGTAATACATCCAAACTTCTTATAGACTCTATTGGAATATTCAAGGGGCCTCCATGATCCATAAAAATAAAAGGACCAATCATTCTACGGAGTTGGTAAGGCAATATCCGCTTAACAGCAAAACCTTCTGAAATTTGAGCCATTCTGGCTTCTATAACAATATCTAACATATAACAGAAAATTAAAACTTAACATGAAATAATATAAATTTCGTAATGTTCATTTTAAAAGCACATTCAACAAAATTATATCCTGGAAATATTTAAGAATACCTGATATTCAAGTTCCCAGATTGATTAAAAATAGTAAATCCGATATTTGATGTAATTGATTAATTTTACACATCCTATAGGATATTCATAATTAATGTATTCAACAATATTATATATTTGTTGCCACAGAGCCTTTTTCTAATGGTACTAATAAATGCAGGAGATACACCTAAATATGAAGCGATATAGTATTGTGGTACTCTAGCTGGAACTGAAGGATACATTTTTATAAATTCTAGATAACGTTCGGTCGCAGATTTAAGAATCATATTCACTAGCCTATTTTGAAAAACGGATAAATTTCGTTGCACTAATAATCTAAAGCTTCTTTCAAGCTTCGGAATTTTAGCAAATAATTTCTCCTTAGTTTCTAAGGTAAATACATACATTTCAGTATCTTCTAGGGTTTCTATGGTAAAATCTGAAATACTTTTCTCATAAAAAGAACATATATCAGTTATCCAACAATCCTCTATCGCAAAAGACAACGTTACTTCACAACCACTTTGATCCATATAATAAACACGGGCACAGCCTTTTTTTATGAAACCTTCAAACTGACATATATCACCTTCATGGTGAATAATCGTTTTTTTAGGTATCATCCTTAATTCCAGCACACTTTCAAAAAAACGTTTTTCATCAGTGGTTAGCGACGTAAATCTGGAAATGTTATTTAAAATCATATCGTCCATAAATCACGCATTTAAAAAGTGAATAGATTCCAAATTCAATGAAAGTTTAATATTTAAATAAACAACTACTCTAGCAGGTATTCGAAAGTCTATTTTAGAAATAGGATTTCAGTTAAAATTAATGGTTAGTTTACCCCTGTGTTCACAATCAGTATTTGTATTGAAAAAAATATATGAACTCAACTTGCTAAATCAAACAATTCATTTAGCAAGCTAAGTTCATTTTATTTCATCCAAAACTATTAAAGTAGGACTTTTTATTAATAATCAGCTTCTATCAATTTCTCTTCACATAAAAGATTATAGAATAAATATCGCTCCAATTATTTTTTTGAAGCGGAGTCAAACCCAAACTGGATGCCAGCTGTACCGCCTGTCTCTATAAATAATTTCAAAAATCCAGGAACTGTCTCCGTTCTTTTCCAATCTCTTTGGAGCTCACAGAATAATTGGACAGTACTAATTGGTACTGCTCCAGCATTTTCTAAGCGTTTAATAGCGGTATCATGTGCAACCTTAGATGTTCCACCTACAGCGTCAACCACCATATATACTTCATACCCCTCTTTAAGCGCATCCAGAACTGGAAAAGCGAGACATGCCTCCGTCCATAATGCGGTGAATATGAGTTTTTTTCTTCCTGTTGCTTTTACAGCTTCTACAAATTCTCTATCCTCCCAAGAATTTATTGATGTCCTATCAATAGATGGAATTCCTTCCAAATGTTTCTTAATTTGAGGGATGGTTTCGTGGTTAAGTCCTGAATTCACATTAACTGTTGATAGGACAATCGGCACATTATATAATTTAGCGGCTTCGATTGTTCCATTAATATTATTAATTAATAATTGCCTATCCATAGATGCAATAGAATTAATCTGAGGAGGTTGATAATCAATAATGATTAAAACTGAATTATCACCAGTTAGCAGATGGTCTGCTTTCGTGTCACGAATTGGTAAACTACTCATTTTACTTTATTATTTAGTGTTATTATTAAAATTATTCTGTAATATAAATTAGCATATTCAAGCCATTACGAATAGTCACAATTCTGCAGAGCAATATAAAGCGGATTGCTCTTACATCTCCTTGACCTACATTAGCATTATAATCAATATTGTACACCTCAATTGATAAGGATCTGCCAATATAAGGCAAGTCAGAAACAACCTATCCTCGATTCAGTATACTCTGCAACTTGTTGATTATTATCTCACGTTTTTTTCAACCGCACTAAAGTAAGCGATAACATGAAGCAGATCCGCTGCTTCAAAAAATTCTTTCCGCACTCTAGTATTCAGTATTCATAAAGCAAATTTAGTAGATGTCGAACGCTAGAATCGTAGATAAATGACAAAAAAAATTGTAGACATATATCTACTCCGCAACAGTTACTTATCCTTCTAATTGTCATTCTTATTACATTAGTAACAAAGTGAATCTGCAAGATTATCGTCTTAGAATACGGTTCAATATATCTTTTATACCCGCTAGATAAGATGGAATAATATGTTTACATCACTTCTATCTAATAGCTTTTTAACTCCCAATCTGTATACCGATCTTTCCATAAAAATCTGGGGCACTATCTCTAAACTCGAGCAGACTGTGGGCCTTACCTATTTCTGACAATGAGAAAACCTGGTTTAAGACAGGCTTTAATTTTCCAGACTCGATCAGTTTGGTCAGCTCATCCAATTTGTTTCTATTCTGTCTTGTAAATACAAAATGGTAGGTGGCATTTTTACCCCATGCATGAATCAGGTTTTGAGGGGTTTCGATATCAACCAAAGTTACTACTTGGCCCATTTGATTAAGAATCTTTCCACTGTCTGAAAGGGTGGTACCACCAATTGTATCAATCACTACATCAACGCCATTATTATTTGTCATTTCTAAAATTGCATCTATATAATTTTGCTTTTCATAATCAATGGTATAATCGGCCCCAAGCCCTTTGAGGAACTCATGATGAACACTTCTGGCCGTCGTATACACTGTTGCGCCCATTGCTTTTGCTAATTGAATAGTCGGTATTCCCACACCTCCTGCACCTCCATGTATTAATATGGTTTGATTAATCTTAAGCTGAGCTCTTATAAATAGCATCTCCCAAGCTGTACCTGCCGCAAGTGGAAATGTAGCGGCCTCTATATGACTTATGTTTTTAGGCTTGATTCCGATTATTGATTCTTTGGCAACATGATATTCTGCATAGCTTCCGTATCCATTGAAAATTTCCGGACTGTAGTATACTTCATCGCCAACCTTAAAGTTTTTAACACCTGTTCCAACCTCCACAATAACGCCCGAAACGTCATGCCCTGTGATTACCGGAAGTTGTAATTCGTTTTTGTAGTCCCCTCTGCGCACCTGGAAATCCAACGGATTCACCGATGTCGCCATAACTTTTACGAGCACTTCATCAACTCCAGGCTTGGGAGTTGGAATATTGAGAATTTCAAATTTTTCTACTGAACCGAACCCGTTTAATACTGCTGCTTTCATCTTATTTATGTTTAATACCTTTCAATTACACAAATTTAATTCAACCAACAAGGAAAACATGTAGACATATATCTATAAATACTATAGCTCAATTATAGAATTCTAATACCTCGAACCTATACGCCAATCTTATATAGATGTGAGAGGTGGTAAACATTTTATCAGTTTATATAAAGAAAATGGGTTAGTAATACGTACCACTGGTAAGTGTCATATTGAAGCATGCGAGGATTGCAATGTGCTTCTTATCACCCTGAAAGTAAACTGAAATAAACAACTAAGTATCTCGTCTATTTTTATTTTCTTAGACATTTGTCTACGGTTCTTTTATGCATTTGATATAATTTTGTTTACATCAAATCAATAAATTCCATAAAATATCACTTCAGCCGTATGCACCCACTATTTCATTACGTTAATAAATATACTGTAATTTCTGAAGAAGATTTTAAGGTCTTCATAAGTTATTTTACTCCTAGGAGGGTAAGAAAAAAGCAATACCTTTTAGAAGAAGGTGAAATCTCTAAACACATTGCATTTATTACAAAAGGATCTATGCGCCAGTATTATACAGATGAAAAAGGTATTGAACATATAGTTAATTTATATATTGAAAATTGGTGGGTTTGTGATCGGGAAAGCTTTGCTATGGGAACCCCCAGTATTTATTCCATAGATGCTTGGGAACATTGTGAAGTACTACTCATTTCTAAAGAAAATTCAATAAAATTGCGCAGTCAATGTCCCGCATTTAATGAATTATTCTTGAGACTTGATGAATTAAATACCATTGCTACACAAAGAAGAATTACCTATTCAATTAGTTTTACAGCAGAAATCCATTTTAAATACTTTATTGATAATTACCCTTATTTTGTTGATCGTTTCCCACAGCACGTTATCGCGTCTTATCTTGGAATTACAAAAGACACCTTAAGTAGAATACGTAATAAAATTATAAAACAACGATTTTTTTGAATCTATTCTTAATCCAAATATATAACCGAGGTTAAGCCGCTTTTACTTATCAAATACTGTTCATTTTACCACAGGGTCTACGTATAATAATCTCGATTACCTTTGTTTTGCAATTTATAGACATTAGTCTACGTTTTCCGTTTCTATTTAGATGCATCTTTGAGGTATATATTATCAAATCAAAAAGAAAATGGAAAAATCACCAAAAATTGGTCTTCAAGGTCTACTTCGGCCGGAAGACAGTATCGTAGTGCTCATTGATCATCAGCCTTTTCAGGTTGCAAATTTGCATAGCCATGAACCTACAATGATTATTAACAATGTAATAGGCCTTGCTAAAGCTACAAAAGTATTTAATGTACCGACCATACTTACTACCGTCATCGAAGAAAGAGGGGGCTATATCATTAAAGGTATTCAAGATGTATACCCGGAACAAAAACCTATTAACAGGACTTTCATCAATACCTGGGAAGATCCGGCTGTTACTGATATAGTAAAAGACAGTGGTCGCAAGCAATTAATTATAGCTGGACTTTGGACAGAGGTTTGTGTTGCAATGCCTGCAATTCAAGCTTTGGGAGAAGGTTATGATGTATTTGTTGTTACAGATGCGTGTGGCAGTGTTAGTGTCGAGGCTCATGATATGGCTGTGCGCAGAATGGTTCAGGCGGGAATCGTACCAATCAACTGGCTAGCAGTTGTTTCAGAATGGCAACGCGATTGGGCTCGTACCGATTCCGCATCTCAGTTAGGCCCTATTCTGTTTGACCATGGCGGTGGAAGCGGTGTCGCTTTAGCGTGGGAATGGCAGCTACTTGCAACAACTCCACCGGAGCAATAATAATAAAGTTGAAGATCTGGTATAAATAGTTTTAACTATAGACCGCCTGCTTCCTATTATCCAAATTAGACGTTGCCATATTGATTTTGTAATGGTGCAATCTGGAAATATACGTACAGATGGTCCTGCTAAGGCTAACGCAAAATTAGAAGCATTCAATATAAAACTCTTATAACATAATAAAAATGAAAAAAGAGTCCAAAATCGGTTGATTGATCGTTATGTTACCACAAAATTTAGAAAGATGAAAAAATACAATTTAATATTAGCTATTCTTTTAACTTTTTATTTCTATTCTTATGCTCAAAAAAAGCCATTCATGGACTATTTGCTAAACTGGGATGGACGATCCTCTATATTAAATGTGGAACTAACGTATTCAGCATCTCAAAAAGACAGTACTGTATTTACATTCGGAGATCCTAGCTTTGGCGGCCAGACAGATATTTTTAATGTAATCAGAAATTTTCGCGCTACAGAACCGGAATCAGTCAGAATAGACGAAGTGAACCGACGAATCACCGTATATCATAAGGGGGCAAAAAAACATCGAATCAGGTATGAAATAGTCGGTTCACTTAACGTTGATAAGCCAACTTTGGCATCTCAAACGGAACTTTTTAGACCTGTTATTACCAAAGGAATGCTGACGCTAGTCAATAAGCAATTTACTCTAGAAGTAACCGATAAAAGTAATCCATTAGTGTCCTTTAGATGGCGTAAATATCCCGGAAACTTCACCTATTTCAATTCCATCCTCCCATCTCAAACTAATCCATCGACAAAACTTGCAGACGATTATGCAAACTTTTCAGAAATGGTATACTTTGTTATGGGAGATAATATAGATGTGAAAGAATACAATGTCATGGGGATCCGCTACTACTGTGTAACCACGAAGGTAGATAAATACGAAAACGACCTACAGGGAAATCTTAATCCTTTTTTTGAGTACTACTTTCCAAGTGTCCACAGATTCTGGAACGACACTGATTTTCCTTTCTACTTTTTAGCCGCAACTGCACTTCAAAACAACCAAAAAAATATAGGTGCTGGTGGTTTTGGAATGAAAAACGGTTTTGTCATGAAGCTCGGGACAAAATTTGGCACATGGGAAAAATTAGTTACAGCACATGAAACCGCTCACACCTGGATAGGGATGAAAATAATGTTAGGCAACGATAGTTTCGATAATCAATGGTTTGGTGAAGGATTTAACGATTATACAGCAATCATTAACTTGGCAAATAGCAAAATTTACGATAAGGAGGATTTTCTGCATTATCTCAATGAGAAAACCCTAAATCCACATTATAGAAGCAAGGTCAAAAATGTGCATAATGATTCAATTTCCGCAAAGTATTGGACGGATTATGCAAATTATGGAGTTCTTCCATACAGACGTGGATTTCTCTACGCTTTTTACCTTGATAACCAAATTAGATTAGCATCGAATGGAAAATTCACCTTAAGAAATATGTTGATCGACCTTTACACACTTAAAAAGACAAAAAAGATCGGTGAGGTTTTAACTGTTGAAGATTTTATACAGACAGGCGCCACATATTTGAACAAACAACAATTAAAAGAGCAAATAAAACGCCATATGATAGAAGGGTACCCCATTGATTTTAACAGCGTAAAACTCATTTCCGAATTTATTGTCGAAATCAAGGACAATATACCAAAGATAAGCTTAGCCAACGATGCCGATCTTTCAAAAATTTATCAGTGGTAGGGCAAGTCATTCACCTAAATAAATTCAAAAATGAAGAATGAACGAACTGGTAATAAAACATTTAATGGTGCTATACGCCCTTCAGAAGAATAATATTACCATCCTCCAGCAATCTAAATTATGTATTCATGCTGGAGTATGGGTGAGAACTTTATCAAAAGTATATAATTCTAAAGAACGTCCGTTTAGAAAGTCGAGAACTCATTCACAATGGAACTTATTGATCTGGTTAGCAAAGTGCCTGTTTTGAGAATTAAGTAAAAAAATAGAACCGAGTAATTTTGAATATGGAAAATACAAAAGTAGTTTTTAAAGAAAATGGTATTTATGGTGAAGTCCAATTGTTTTCAGATGACAAAAAAGCAGGAAAAATGGACATTTCTGTTGCAGATGGAAAGCTTAGAGTTTATCATACAGAAGTAAATGATGAGTACGAAGGTAGGGGATTTGCAAAGTTATTACTCAATCAACTAGTAAGTTATGCTCAGGAAAATATTCTGAGAATTATACCGCTTTGCCCATACGTTCTGGCGCAATTCAAACGCCATCCTGAAAAATACTCAGATGTGTGGTTAAAAAAGAAACTTTAATCATTTGTAATGAAATATATATTGGAAAATCCGATAAAAGGAACTATAGGCGTCCAAAAGTACAAAACAGTTATTCTTTGGAGGAATGGTATTCTGATTACTGATGAACCTGAAAAATTGAACGGAAAGGATCTTGGCCCCGATCCATTTACATTATTACTATCGTCATTGGCAGGATGTACATTGGCAACACTCAGAATGTATATTGACCATAAAGATTTGCCTATTTCCGAAATAGAAGTTGAGGCTAACCTGTTCCAAAAAATAGAAGATAAGGAAACAGTAACCTACATTGAACGAAAGATTATATTTCGTGAACTACCGAATGTAGAATTACAGCAAAGACTGCAAAGAGTTGCAGAAAACTGTCCCATATCGAAAATACTCAAAGGTAAAATTGGCATCTTAACAGAATTGTCAACCGTTTAACTGTTATCGTAAAAAAATTTAATATGGCTCATCTACCCGAATTAATACAAGATATGGCACTGATACTTCTGGTGGGTGCTCTGGTTACCATCCTTTTTAAACGCATTAAACAGCCACTCGTGCTCGGATACATTATTGCCGGATTTTTGGTCGGTCCACATTTTCATTACTTGCCTACAATCGTTGATCAAGAAAATATGGATACGTTTGCCGAGATTGGCGTGATCATGCTATTGTTCGGTTTAGGTTTAGAGTTCAGTTTTAAAAAACTTGTAAAAGTAGGTGGTTCTGCATCTATTACTGCGGTTGTTGAAATATTATTCGTGGGTCTGGGTGGCTATCTTACTGGCTATTTATTAGGCTGGAACAAGATGGACAGCCTATTTCTTGCAGGGATGCTAGCTAGCTCTTCCACAACCATTATTTTAAAAGCTTTTGACGAGCTTGGTTTGAAATCCAAACAATTTGCCAGAGTAGTTTTTGGTGTATTAGTTGTGGAAGATATCATTGTCATCCTCTTGATGGTATTGCTATCTACAGTAGCCCTTACGCAGGAGTTTCAAGGCTCGGAAATACTTTTTACAGTATTTAAACTTGCCTTTTTTATGATTCTATGGTTTTTGGTCGGTATTTATTTACTTCCTGTATTTATAAAAAAGACAAAAAAATGGATGGATGAAGAAACGGTCCTTATTCTTGCCATAGGGCTTTGTTTTGGGATGGTTCTTTTGGCAACACAGGTCGGGTTTTCAGCTGAATTGGGAGCTTTTGTAATGGGCTCCCTTATAGCCGAAACTATATTGGCAGAGAAAATAGAACATCTTACTCAACCAATCAAACAATTTTTCGGAACTATATTTTTCGTATCCGTAGGAATGATGATAGATCCGCATGCAATGTACAACTATTCCGGTCCTATACTCGCTATCACACTGCTCACTATAGTAGGAAAATTTTTCTTTAGCGGATTAGGTGCACTGATTTCGGGCCAGCCGCTAAAACAATCCGTACAAATAGGTTCCAGTATGGCTCAGATCGGAGAATTTGCCTTTATTGTTGCTGCGCTGGGGTTGTCGTTGGGTGTGATTTCGGAATTTCTTTTTCCGATAGCTGTAGGCGTGTCGGCAATTACCACATTTACTACGCCCTATTTTATAAAACTTTCAGAACCATTGTATAATATCATAGTAAAAACTCTTCCGCAGACATGGATCATGCGATTGGATGCCTATACTTCTGAAACGCAGAAAAACAAAGATAATCCTCTCTGGAAGAAAACCTTACATGAATACAACAAAATTCTTATCATTAACAGCATTATACTGATTGCCATTGCACTATTATTTAAATATTTATTCATTCCGTTTCTGAATATACAAATAGAAAGCCTGCTTTGGCGAAATGTCCTGCTGATAAGTATGGCATCCCTGCTAGCGTCACCTTTTCTATGGGCTATTCTCAATAAAAAAATAACTATAAAAGAGGGTGGTGAAACCATCAATTCATACTACCTGAACTATTCGCTAATGGGTATTTCACTTCATGTCATCAGGTTTCTTACTGGAATATTACTTATCGGTTTTTTCATAGATCAGATTACAACAACAAGATATGCATTGGTGATATCAATTCCGTTGATTGTGACAATGCTTTGGTTTTTCTCTAGCAATATTCAGAAAATTCATCAACGGATTGAACAACAATTCATATCGAATCTTAATGAAAGAGAACAACTTGAATATCTCCGAAATAAAGATAACATAGCACTACACAAAAAAAATAAAGAAACCAGTGTACACTTCCAGAAATGGGACGCATATGTTACGGAATTAGAAGCTGGCGATACGATTTCTTTTGCAGGAATGTCGTTGTACGAGCTTAAGTGGAAAGAGAAATTCGGGATTAATATAGTGTATATACGTAGAAATGACAGAACCGTTCATCTGCCTAATGGAAAGCAACGGATATTACCCAATGACAAAGTGGGGGTTTTGGGTACGGACGAACAGATTTCTCAGTTAAAACTTGTTTTTGATCAGAAAGATATCACAAAAGAGAAAGAAGAGAATATTGATATTAATGATATTAAGCTTACTAAAATTCAACTTTCCGAAACCAACCCGTATTGTAATAAAACAATAAAAGGTTCCGGCATCCAAAAAGATTTGCATAGTCATGTGGTGGGCATTGAAAGAAATGAAAGCCGTATTCTAAACCCAAGTTCGTCAGAAATGATATTGGCTGATGATATTATATGGCTCGTAGGTGATACACATAAAATAAAAGCGTGTTTAAAAAATCATCAGGAAAATTTTATGGAAATATAAACCTGAACGGTTTTATAATGAAAAATCCTCTACTAGCTTCAAAGATTGCGTACATGAGACTAAATCTTATCTTAGTGTTGGGTATGTTGTTAACAACAAAACTTGCTACAGGACAGAACTTTCAGCTGATGCGTTATGATGAAGATTATTCACGATTGAAAGATAGTGCAAAAACTTTTTACAATAAAATAAAATATATTCAACTTTCAGAAGACAGACAATTTTATCTTTCATTAGGGGGTGAAGTCCGAGGAGAAATGAATTATGCGATGAATGAAGACTGGGGAGAAATGAATGTTGGGCAAGATGTTTTTTTCTTACAGCGATACCAGTTACACACTGACTTCCATATCGGCGAGCGACTTCGTATATTTGGTCAATTGCGCAGTGGTTTAGAAGATGGTCGTACGACTGGCCCACGCCGCATTGATGAGGATAAGCTTAATGTACAGAACCTTTTTATAGATTTTATCCCGTATAGAAAAGTAGATGAATCACTCGTTGTCCGATTAGGTCGACAGGAACTGCGTTACGGAAGTGGGCGTCTGATAGATGCAAGAGAAGGTCCTAACCTTCGGTTGTACTTTGACGGCGCAAAGATAGCTTATAAATCACCTAACCTAAAGATTGATGCATTTGTTATGGCAGATGGTATTGTAAATACAGGTATTTTTGACAATTCCTCTACTCGCAAACCTAATCTTTGGGGGATTTACAACACTTATATTTCTCCAAAAAGTGGGAATTTTGATCTTTATTACCTTGGGATCAACCGCAAAAATGCAAAGTTCGACGCAGGTATTGCAGAGGAAATACGCCATACGCTAGGTATGCGTTTTTGGAGGAATAAAATTGGATTTGGTTATAACTTTGAGGCCGGGTATCAGTTTGGGACATTTGGTTCCGGTACGATCAGTGCCTTAGCAATTTCTTCCGAAATTGGTTACATATTTAAATACAGCACACGTTTACCATCATTAAAGCTAAAGAGCGACTATATAACAGGCACCAAAAATCTGTATAGTAACAAGCTTGGAACTTTTAATGCAATGTATCCAAATGGTGGATATTTTGGAATGAATCCACAGGCAGGTCCGGCGAATCTAATATCGGTTCACCCGAACCTAAACTGGAACCCTGCAAATAATATACTATTGACAATGGACGTAGTTTTTAACTGGCGAAATTCTCTGAACGATGGGGTCTATGGCCCAAGTGGCTCTTTAAGTTTATCCGCATTAAATTCAAAAAAAAGATACATAGGCACCGCATATATAACCACCCTTTCATGGAATGTTAATAAATTTTTAAGTTATAATATAGGTGTCCAATATTTTAAAACGGGTAGTGTCATTAAAGATGTAATACAACAGCATAAAAATGGTTTTTTTGTAGGTTCCACTTTAGGGATTAAATTTTAATTTCTTTTATAAATACAAAAATAAAAGACAAATTATTTTGCCGATAACGTGCAACGACTTGTATCTTTAAAGATTTGACCTCTCCAATGGGAATAAACTGTTTACTCATTAAAGTTCCCGATTTCCTGGAGAAACTTTCAGCGTTGCCGCGTTGCCTTTCTTGTTGCATGGTATTTATTTTTAAAAGTTTACACTAAGTATGTGTGCTCTATAATTGAACCAATTGTCTAACAGATTGCTGATATTCCATAAAGGCATTCGCAAATGCCTCTGTAGCTTCGTAGTTGCTAAATTCATATTCCTCATTGACCCCTGTGACTGTTCGTAGTTTGATTTCACCATAGCGTACCACTGGTATTTGATAATTCCCAGTGAATCTCTTATCTCTGCTACCATCTTTATTGACTTTAGCCCAAGTCATATCAATCGTCTTTGAATCAGCTGGCACCCCTTGTGTTTCTGTAAAGCGTACAGCATGTTGTTGAAGGCTAATTTCGTCCAAACCAATAATGGCAAACTCCTTGGTTTTACTGTACATAATGATGAAACTCGGATAGATATAAAGATCTGCCCCATTGGCATTCTGAAAATACAAAGCCTTTACTTCTGACTTAAATTCAGGAATTGACTTTATTCCAAAACGTACGTCTGTCCTACTAACTACAGTACTGGCTGATGAACGGGTAACAACACGGTCTTCATAGTGGGCACTTGTCACATCCCAGATCTTATGGCTCTTTGATAGCGTAAGGAAGCTCGATACCAAGGCATCATATTTCTGTTGTAGCTCAATTTCAAAATCGACCTTCAGGTCAACATAAGATGCTTCTATTTGTTCATGGGTCTGATTGATCGCCTCCTGTTGAGCAATAAGATCGTTGTTCAATCGCTCGGGTACAGATTTATTGATCAATCCATAAATCAAAAGATAGCTTATCAATTTTTTATTTTTAGTGGATTTGACCGCAGCATTGATCTCTGCGAGATCCTTTTCCAAGGATAGGCGTTGTTCCCTGGCAAGTAGAATTGCCTCTTTTATACCTTGCATATCCTGACTCGTTATTTCATGGATATCAGCACTAAAAATATTTCCGCGATGCTGGTTTTGTTCTTCGATCGGAAAAATAGGGGGTGCTAACGCAGGGGACGAAGGCAATACTGTTGGAGAATGTGGCTGGGAGCCACCACCAGATATCTTTTGTCTATTATAAATTCCCAACGCAGGTATTCCCGCATTTAAATAGGTACCTGAGCTCCCAAATGTCATACTTGCTCCCTTTACACCAATTGAGGTTGAGATCCCGCTCTTACTAAAATTCAGATGTACTCCGGGAATGATCTTTACACGTCTTCTAAAATTCCAAGCCATAGTTTTGTATTTAAGTTGTTTCAGTTAATAATTGGATACAAAGTTATATGACCACAGAAGCTTGTTTTTACGGTTTCCCATAAAGGCTGACTGTTCTTGCCTTAAATCAATTAACTTGATAACTAACCTATTTTCAATTTACGGGAACCCGTAAATTTCTCAGAAGGGCTCTCTTTAACTTTGGTCATAATCAAATATTATTAACATGATGGAAAACGATCTACGACTCAAACTGGAGCAGCTACATCAACGTGTAGGCAACCTCAAAGATCAAATATGCACGGAAGAAGCAACTAAGAATGCTTTTGTAATGCCTTTTATCCAAATTTTAGGCTATGATATATTCAACCCTACGGAAGTAATACCTGAATTTATATGCGATATCGGCACCAAAAAGGGAGAAAAGGTAGACTATGTCATTAAGAAAGATAACGAACCAATATTAATCATTGAATGTAAGCATTGGAAGGAAACTGCGGACGCACACAATTCGCAGTTGCACCGTTATTTTCACGTTTCAAAAGCAAGATTTGGCGTATTGACGAATGGACATATCTATAATTTTTATGCTGATCTCGAAAAACCGAATATCATGGATGAGAAACCATTCTTTACCCTGGATCTCAACAATCTTAAAGATTCTAACATCAAGATCCTGGAGAAGTTTACCAAGAATGGTTACCACCTAGAGGGAATATTGGATTCCGCAGAAGGACTAAAATATATCAAAGCGATCCGAAAAGAGTTTGAAAAAGAACTTCAGGAGCCATCTGATGAACTAGTCAAACTTTTGGTCAACCGATTTTTCGACAAGCCGCTGATCGCTTCTAGAATGGCTGTTTTTAAGGAATATACCAAGAAAGCACTTTCATCATCTATTAATGAATCCATCAGCTCAAGATTGAAAACTGCTCTTAGTATCAATGAGACGATACCACAAAAAGCGACTGCTGAAGTGCCGCCAATCGACGATAACATCAGTACCGAGATCAAAATAATTACAACAGAAGAGGAAATTGAGGGATCACAGATCGTAAAAGCGATCTTGCGTGAGCATGTCCCCGCCTCTCGCATAGCTTTTCGCGATACGCAATCTTATTTTGGCATCTTACTCGATGACAATAACCGCAAACCCTTGGCCCGATTACACTTCAACTCAACAAATAAATATCTTGAAGTATTTCATGAGGGGAAAGATAAAGGTGTCAAAAAACTGTTGACTTCCCTGGATGAAATCTATAATTACCGCCAAGAAATAACAGATGCACTGAAAAATTATGAATAGTACATGCTTTCATTATAATAATTCTTTAACTATCGCTTGGGAGCAAGACTCTTAAGCGATATATCTTTTTATAGTACCTCAAGCGAACTCATAATCGCAACGAAAAAATAACTTCCAAAAACCATGAAAAGAAGATATGTAAGTGGACTGATATCACCCGGTAAGAAAATATTTAAAGATATCTTCCATGGAGCTAGTGACCAAACGCAGGCAAAGAAGTTCCCTTTGTGGCAGATTGTTTTGTCCAGCTGCATTATGTTGTTTGCCTTTATATTCGCTAACAACCTGCTAACTGGATTGATCTTGGCTTCAATCTCTTCGCTTTTTATTCCGCCAACTGAAGCTAAATGGGAAAACATGCTACGGGTAAAATTGGACGCTAAGGTAAAACTCTTTATCACGCTGCTTCTTATTGTCTTTTCAATTCCTGTTAGTATTGCCAGTCATCATTTCCAATTACAAAAAGAAAAGGAAAAAGCAGAGCTGGAGCTAGCTGCACGACAAAAGAAAGCGTTGGAGGAGAAGAATGAGGCTATCCGGAAGGATAGTCTAAGCTATTATTTAAAACTGTTGGCAGCCCCAACTAAAGATATAGATCGATCGCTCAGACTGATTGATCGTGCAAATACATTTGCCAAGTTTGGCGATGAAATAGATCAGCTATCCAACAAAAGAAATACCCTACGATCCAACCAGATTGATCTATTGATGAAACAAGGCAATTATAGCGATGCGCTAGGAAAGCTGGATAACTTGATAGCCCACAATAAGGACGCAGACCATTACTACAGGAGAGCTGTATGCTATCAAAAATTAAAGCAACCACAAGCAGCTGTCAACGATCTCAACAGAGCGATGGAGCTTGGGTCAACCGTTGCCCAAAGATTATATAATGTAATCAATCCCTTAAGGAAGCGGATTATAGGCTATGTGACAAGATGCTGTGATGGCACTACATCTAACGCACGAGGTCGAGGGGCCTGCTCCTGGCATGGCGGTGTATGTAACTGGAATGATCCCATATATGAAGAATACAGACAATATGAATAAGGAAATATTTGAAAAGAAACCGCTCATCAAGAAAAGTCTCTTGCAACGTTGGTTTAAGCAAGAGCCGGATGAGAATTGTGTAATTGAAATCAATAACCTCTTTGCAAATAAACCAATAGAATCGGTCAGCATTCATGACATGGAGCTGATCGTATCAAAGTATGGCACCGACGTATACAAAAGCTTCGGGTTGAATATGGAGGAATTTTATATCACCTATATCAATGAATGCTGTAAAAATGGGATCATCAGTGAATTTGAATTAGATAACATTAAACATTTACAATCTTTGTTACTCATAGCCGATCATACAGCAACATATTATCGGCAAAAATTAGGCATTGATGTGATCGATAGAGAATACATTAAACTACTTAAAAACTCTATGTTGGATAACAACGACTTCGCTCATTTCAACAAATTAGTTCAGTTTTTTAACATCGGTGATACCATACTCAAAGGAATAAAAGATAAAAGGACTACACAATTCGTTGATTCACTGGCCAAGCCATTTATCGCAAAAAAACGAATATCATACCGTGAATTTCATGAGCTAGAGCAGTCACTAGAGATACGTAACATCAAGTTTCCGGCTTATAGTAAACAAATGCTCAATAAACTTCTTTCCTACTGGAAACTCGAGAAAGAACCTCTCCAGCAATTGGGTACAAATCAAGAGATTATAAAAAATGAAATATGCTTATACGAGGAAAGCAATATCGACTGGTTTGAATTGCGTTCAGACCGGGGCTATTCAAGTTATCAATTTATAAAAAGAGGGACTATAGTGATGACAAACAAAAAAATGTACTTTTTTGCTTCGGATTCCTCTTCTAAGCTCGCCTACACGCAAATCACTAATATCCTGGCCCTACCTGACCAAATATTGATCAAAAAACACAAGGGTAAAGAACCTAAACTGGTATCAAAAAAAGAGCAGGTCATATTTGAGATTATGATGAAAAAAATATGGAATGCCCATCTAAGCCAGAACTGGCCAAGCTAACCCTTCGTCACAAAGTCCTGAACTTATAATTTCGCTAAAAACAAAATCGGTCTGTTATATTGATATAACAGACCGATCTAATGAGCCAACGATTGAATACTCAGTCTAGTTTAGGATTATCGTATACATTCCAAAGACCCAAGCGATTTGAGCGGGCATAACGCTGTCCTTCGACAAACTGGGATTCATACCGCACATTGGGTGGCACTGTCATTAATAATGCATATCCATTTTTGATCAGCTCAGCATTGATGAATGTATCGTTAAGATAAGCGTATGCGAGAGTCCGTCCATAACGGTCCAGTGAATCCACATCATATTCTAATCGGATCTCCTTATGCAGAATCAAGCTATCGAGATAGCGTTTGGATGTTATCCCAAAAGGATGCTTCTTTTTGTGAAAAGCATTTCGATCCTCAGGAGCATCGATACCGATCAGTCTGATCTTTACATTTTTTCCAGCTCTGCTTTTTATCCAGAAGGTATCTCCATCAACTACTTTATATACCCGTACCGCATCCGAGTAAGGAAGATTGCTTTTTTCCAAAAAACCGAAAGACCGGAAAGTTTGCTCGGATTGCGTGCAGCTCATTAAAAAAACAAGCAGAAAAAACAGGGCGATTATGCCCAGTTTGATCATTACATTTACCCACTTTTTCATCTGCCTATAACGTTTTGAGGAATTGTTTAAACTCCTGATAAAACTGTTCTTTTGTATTCACAGCCTGAATAACCTTAACATTGGCACAGCCACTATCTTTAAGCCACTTCTCCCAGATAACCTTGATAATCTGAAAATCAGTAGGCTGTTCTTTGGCTGCACCGCTTGGATCCAATGAACGGTCAACAAGTTCAGCAATAAAGATGTTCACGTCTTTGAGGTTAAAATCAGTTCTATTGATTGCATAGGTGGAATCGGATTGTATAAAAGCGGCTAAGTCTCGCTTACCGCTCGCATTGTAATCTTTTCGAATTTTGGTCACAAGTTCTGATCCAAGACGATAACCTCTACCCTTGTTTGTACTTTCGATATAACCGTCAGTCAGAAGAAGCAGGACATTGGTATTTTTCTTATCCACAATGATCTTACTATCCCCATTTATTCGTTTTGGTGAAACGTCTACCAATGAACTCTTGATCGTTTCGTTAAAATAATTCCAGACATCCGCCCCGGACTGATTTTTCAATGCATAATCATAGACCCGATTTACCTCATTTGAAAACGCCTTTACATCGCTTTTAAGCCCTTTGCGAATATAGCTGACCCTATCTAACTGATTATTGGAAAACCGATTAAAATCAATAGTCATCCGCTTCGGATCGAATGATGAGGTATTTAATATTCCACGATTGATAAAATCAAGTTTATAAACATCTAATTGACCAGAACTCCGATTATGGAGCTTTAATAGCTCATCACTATGGCTGATAACTTCCCGGATCAAAACAGTATCGTGGATTGGTTTTGGATATAAATGTGTGTTGATCCTATTGGAAAGGTCTGGTGCGATAATAATATTATAGTCCTTCAGCATAACCTGCTGTTTATTAGCATCATCATTCCGGCAAGCGGCTGATAAGGACAGGACAAAAAATGATAAAATATAAGGTATTTTCATTGGGATAACGGTTAATTATTAAATGCTGCAATATCTTCAAGAAGTTCATGTTTAATATCAGACTGTAGCCCTAAATTGGAAAGCCAAGTTTCGCATTCACCTACAGCCTCACGGGTTTTGGTCTCGGCCTTTAAAATTGCATACACCTCGTATAGATATTTGCTCCAGCCTTCCATATAGATATTGACACGGTTTTCCATCTCCGCTTTGGAAATAGGCAACTTGTCATTGTCAATTTGGCTCTTGTAAATCTGTCCGATATTACTAATCCTTTCTTTAAAAGTGAGCAGCTGATGTTGCAGGACACCTACCCGCTCGTTCTGCTGAATAGGGAGCTGTTGGATCTGACCTATCTTTTCATCTTTGCTCACTTGCAGCGCAAATAGTTCAGCTTGTATGGTATCATTCTCCAATTGAATTTTATTGATCTGCTCCTGGTATTCATTGATCTCTTTCTGGTGGCTCTCGACAATATGCTTGGTCTTCTGCTGTTGAAAAGAAAGATTACGTTCGTTGACCTGACTCATTAATTTTTCGAAAAAGAATCCAAATAGAAATACGCCAAGCGCACCAAGAATAAATACTAGCCAAAAGTTACTATCTCCAAGTACATTTAACAGTGACAGACGCTGATCTGTCTTGTTAGTCAACAACTCTATATCATTGATATTTTTTGACACTTTATAGGCAATAAAAATATCAACAACGAGGATGAGAATAATGCCCAAATGGTTCACGAAGGCCATTTTGATCTTCTGAATAATACCATGTTGCTGGACTTCCTTATTTTCACTGACATCAAAAAGATCTTTAAAAACTTTGTACATACCCAATGCCAACGGAATAGCGACAAACAAAAAGAGAAATAAGATACCGCCAATCCCTTTCTCCCCTATCTTAGTAATAGCATGTGGATTAAAGACTTCGGGCGATTGTGTATTTGCTGAGCCTAGCAGCATCATCTCATTAATCTCTTCTTTTGAGAAAATAAAGATATAGGCCACAGAGGAGTAAAAAACAAATATATACAGGGCAAGTAATAAAGTCGTAGCTGCTAGGATTGACATAATAGGTTTATTGATTGCAGGCTTTACAAACTCAACTTCCAATTCTTTGATCTTTTGCTTCAAGGCAATGATCTTACTTTCGATAAAGGGGATTCTCGTATTGTTATTAGAGGTAATTTGAAGACGTTTCTCTTCAATTTTTGCGGTCAAAGTATTGATATCCGAATCGAGATTTTGCTTGTCTACCGTTGCATTGCCCTTAATCTTTTCAATTTCCTGCTCAGTACGAAATTCCATATTGGTCGAACTCACTTTCTGTTGTTCGTCAATGCGCACCTTCAAACGATCTTTCTTTTCTGCGATAACTTCAATTTCATTGATGAAATTGGAGTACAGACTATCCATGGCCTGGTGAAGAATCTGATGGTCGCCATTGTTTTCTTTGGCGCGGTTATAGCCACTCTGCTTGACCAGATCCTTATCAAAGGCTCCTACTTCAGAGGCAATGATATTGTCCAGCACATCTTTGAATTCTTTCAAGGACTGCTGTTGGAAATTGAGTTCTCCTCCTGAAGACATAGTATACCGGAGAGTATGGTTTTCGGGTTTAAGCTGCATAGGTGTTTCTATTTGTTCAGATGCTATAATATCTTCCAATGATTCACCGTTATTGATCCTTATGGCTCGCGTCCGTATCCCATGAAAAGTATCAGTGAGCTCAGCGATAGTCTTTGGATAATTGGTGACGATAACGCTTACATGATTATTGCTTTTGGAATTGTTGCTCCAATTATAAGAACCTGTAATAGCTACAGCTTGGTCGATCACGCAGAACTTCTGATTCATGATCCCCCAACCAACATTTTTGACCTTGGTCACCTCTGCGCCCTGCTTTTCCAAGAGCGCAAAATCAAGCTTTTCATTATCCGGTTGATCGGATATAATAATAGAAACTTTTACATGTCGATCCAGGCATCCTTGAACTGTTGCGAACAGTTCATTATCGGTAAACCAGGCCATCGCTATCAAGACTTCGGTTCGGGCTTTAGAAAGTTCTTGCCTAACACGTTCATAGATCACTCTACTATCGGAGAGCGTATCTTGGATCAATTGATCTGTGTGCATAGTGTGTTCAGTTAAATATGGTTAAATGACTTTTGCTGATATTTGTTGATTTATCGATCCAAAAGTATCAAATCCCGCAAAGCAGATATTACGGTTTCCCGTAAAGGTGCGGTTAGGAATTGGTTGATTTAGTCTCTGCGTAAAACTTAACACAAAAACAATACTTGAAAGAAAGACTTCTCTACAGTTTCAGTATATTTAACATGTCATTACAACCAAAATTAGATCTTGATAAAATGAGTTCAAATGTTCCTACGGTTCAGTCGATATCCTGGCCATCGTTTTTGTTTGTATTCACAATAACTATAGCCTTTTTATTCGGTTACGACTACATCTCCCAAAACGATGATATTTTCAATAGTTTAATTCTCTTTTGTGTTATTGCACTCCTATTGCGAATGACCATCCCCACAAGTCATCAATAAGGAATGAAAGTGATCAAACAAATCCGATTAAGATGTAGGCATTCGCTAGACTGGAGTTCATGGAATAGGATAAAAACAAATAAAGGCTATCTTAAGATAGCCTTTCCTTTTCATCGAATTGGTTAACATATAGCAATAAGTATCTTGAATGCATAAAATACTTTAATCTACAACCTGATTGCTTGTCTTCACAAAATTAATGTCGTAAGATGGTCCTCTCATACGGTTTCCCGTAACAATAGGTTTATATCAATTCCATCTCTTTGCAATAAGCGACTAACTGCTCATTTTTGGTGAAGCCTAATATATCTTTCATCAGATTGAGCCGTTTCTCAATACTACTCAGACTTGATGGTTTGATATCTCTTTGCTGCAGATATTGGGGCATATCTTTTTGGGCAATCCCCTCGTATAATAGCTTAATGATGTGCAAATCTAGTTGGGTAAACTCATGTGAATTTTGCTCTTGAATAATTTTTTTTGTATCCGGAGACTGATAGATCCTATTCTGATAAACGGCCTGGATCGCTTCCCGAAGATGTTGCCCGCCACGACGTGCTTTAATTACGTGGCCATCGATCTGACCGGCCTTAAACATTTCGTTGATCGTTACGGATCTATCCTTACCTGTAAAAATAATGGTTTTGATGTCTGGCTGAATCTCCTTAACAGCTTTGATCAATGCTAGACCATCCTTGATCTCCTGGAAATTACCGTCATCCTCAAATTCAATATCCGTAATGAGTAAATCATAGGGCTCACCATCGCGGATGGCATTCTTGATCCAGGTGAGTGCATGATCACAATAATAAACATACTTGGGGTGGTTCACACCAAGATCGCGAAGTGTTATTTGCACCGCAACATTTTCTGTATCATGGTCTTCGGCAATGAGTACTTTTTTAAACATACATTATTATCTTTTATACTAGTGGGATATTGGTCGTAACGCTGAGTCCTTTTCCCAGTTCACTGACAAAGATAATTTCACCGCCGAGGCTTTCAATACGGGAAACCGTATTGGACAATCCTTTTCCTTGAGTTTTTTCCTGTGGCATGCCAATGCCATTATCTTTATACACTATTTTCAGTTGTTCTCCTGATGTTTCGAAACGTACCACGACCTGATCGGCCTGGCTATGTTTTTTCATATTGACCATCAATTCCTGAAGCACATGCTTGATCTCGTCTTTGATTCGTTTGCTGACATGAGTCCACTGCCCGGCCTCGTTCCCGGCAATGAGTACACGACGGTGATCAGCAGCGAATGATTTGAGCAATGAAGCAATCTGTTCGCTAAAGGGAATCTCGGTAATGGTCTTCTGTTCGACATCATGTGAGATATCGCGCGACTGATTGTACATATGCTCCAGCTTATCGAGCATTCCTTCCCGATCGATGTCATCTTTATATTCGATTTCGGTCATCACGCGATAGATACCATTGGCCACAACATCATGTATCTTCTTAGAAAGGTGAAGTTGGGTTTCTTTGACACGATTCTGCGCTTCGAGTTCAAGCCGTTGCTTGCGGCGCTTGTACCAAAATGTTCCACCTCCTACAACTAACAAAAGCAAAAATATACTGGCCCCGGTTATCACACGTTGCCTGGTCAGGCGATATTGTTTTTGGGCATTCTCCTTTTCGAGTCTCAGGTTCTCGGTTTTGTTTTTTTCGACTTCATAACGGATCAAAGCAAATTGGTTTTTGGCAGCGGCGCGGGCTTTCTGGACACTATCAGCCATGTGCTGGTAAATACTAAAATATTTTTTGGCCAGATTTGAGGGAGTTAGCTCAACGAGTTTACCTAAGGCATAAATTTGATCATCAGCACTTTTTAATTCCTTAGCAACCTCATACATTTTCTCTGCATATAATAGTGCAGTATTAGGGCTATTTTTAGTATAAAAATCGGTTAAGTGTACGTAACTTGCATTTAATCCCCAAAGATCTTTTTCTCTCCTCCTAATAGTCATAGCTTTTAACAGCTCATTTTCGGCGGGATACCTTGAATTCTGGAGCCATTTAGTTCTTGCCAAATTAGATAATATTCTCGCATAGCGTTTTGGGCTGTTTTTTGTTTTTCCAAGTAGACTATTATATATTTCAATCGCTGTATTGTACTGATTAATATTTTGATAACAAATCGCTATGTTATTTTGATAACTGAATGTATTGGACGAATCATTCGAAAATTTGAGCGCTAACTCATAAAAAGATAATGCTGTTTTATACTGACCAAGTTTACTACTTGCAACCCCTAAGTTGTTGTAATTTGTACTTAAGTAAATATAATGCTTGGGATCATTAGTATTCATATAGGAAACTGCCTGAAGTGCAGTTTCTTGGGCACCAAAAAAATCATTTTGATCTTTTAATGTAATTGCCATATTAACAAGGCATTTGGCTACTCCAAGACTATCCTTATTATCCAAGAACACCTGTCTCGCTTTATCGAAAAAGAAAAAGGAACTATCCGTTTTTCCTGCATCAATGTACTCATAAGCTTTGTCATAGTCTAGGCTACTTACAGTATTTTCTTGCCTCTCTTCATGGCTAACACAAGAAAGCAGAAAGATGCTAATACAATATAGATATTTCAAATCTGGCTAATTTCTATCTAAGATATTGACAATTTTGAGCTAATAAAATAATAAATAAAAAAAGGTAGCCAAAGGCTACCTTTTCAATAAAAAATATTGCTTAATTATCTATCCTTTAGGAGGACGAGGAGTTTCGGTTTCTCCACCATGGTCTCCATAAGGTGTCACTGTAGTTTGACCATTTTGATTACCCTGCTGTCCGTTGGAAGGCTGACCGATTCCAAACAAAAAATATAATATTAAACTCCACATGATTCAAAAAATTAGAATGTAAAAACTTGGTAGGTCCGCGTGCTCCGTGCACGGGATTGCTACATTGTTTTCAGAAGGCCTTCTGAATTTTTTGGGAAGTAAGAGTGTCAATCGCGGGAGGCAGAAGCTGCTTCCCAAACCGGCTAATGACTACCGCGAGATCTTCTCATTGTGAAATCAGTTTAGTATCTTAGTCTTATAATTTTAATCGATCTATCATCTGACTTCGAGAACAAAGTTATAGCCGTTAAAAACCTTTTTATCAAATGATACTGCTAAGTCCGAAAGGTCTTGTCAAATCCCGGTTATACTGAAAATTCTGATGTATAGATAGACTATTTGCTTACGGGATTCCGTAAATACGGATAGAAATAGAACCTAATTTTGTAGCCATGCCGACGTTTAACATATTTAAAGAAGGGGTTCTTTCCCTCTATGAGGAAAAGAAAAGAAAACAAGAAATGGATGAATTATTGGCCAGCCCCTCACCTGCCAACTTGAGGGATTACTGCTTAATTAGATTGTCCGAAGGGTTACCAGAAGCCGATATTCTGGTCTTACAGAAATTCTTTGATCCTCTTAAAAAGGAAAAAAGTTTAGAAGATGCTATTTACAAGTATAAAACAGGATGGTTAAGAGCTTTACAGAAGTTTATTTTAGGTAAAACTGAAAATCCAGATGAGCTTCTTGTCAAATTATTAGCTGTACTTGTGGATTATCAACCACGACCATTCCGCTATAATTATGATAATACCCCTACACAAATTGACCTTGATCCCCCACATACCCCCCCGCCCATTGAAGATGGTAGTAAAATGGTGCCCTCCACAGCTGTTGGTCCCAAAGGTATTAGCCAAGATGAGGCTGTAATTTCGGAAGGTGATCATGAGAAAACTGTGGATATAGATCATGTTGACACAGGTCAGGTAATTAGTCCAGAAGGAGCTGATGAAAGCCAAAGAAATAAAGATGAATCAGGTCTTCAGAAAAAGCCATTTTTAAATAAACATGCCTTAAGATTTACCGGAGCTGCGTCTTTAATTGTTACTATTTTTATTACAATACATTTTTTGACTCCCGAAGATTGCATGTGCTGGAATGGCGAAAAATATATTCAGGTCGATTGTCAGGACAAAACACAAGCGTATCAGGTTATTGGATTAGATCAGGATAGACTAGAGTATTTCCGTAAAATCACACAGCCTGACAGCCTAGGGGTGAAAGACATTGGGAATATTTGGTACTCGAAAATCGACAATGAAGTTGAGTTTTTTACAGGCCCAGGATATCACCCGGTCCAACCTAATAAATCATTAAAGGCTGTGACAAGACATATTTGGGATACGTATGTCCGTATAAAACCTGATAGCAATCAACATGTTCAACTTGGAATAATGCAGAAACAAAAGGAATAGGTTCGTTAGCTGCATAAAAAAGCCACATCTCCCGACGTGGCCTTAAATAAACATATGATTCACTAGTGGTTTGTCTTTTTATGGTTGGCAAACCACCAGTGATAAGGTACTATTTATACGAATTAATCGATTTGGACACTTTCCAGTTATTACCTTCACGCACCAACGTCACAAGATCAGTCTTGGTGAAATCTTCAAATTTCAACGTTACTTTAGCAACCATATAGTCCGCTGACTCTTCGATGATGTCAGTATTTACTGTACAGTTTAGCTTCTCCCCTTTTTGCTTTTTCAAGGACTTGATCACAGCACTTCGGCTGTTGGACTGTGCATTGGAAGCTTGGATCTTTTGGTTGAAATCTTCGGCAAATAATTGCTCTATTCCTGCTGACTCTCCTTCGGTAGTGACCGCAACATAATGGTCCAGTGCGAAGTCTGCGGTGGAAAGATTAACGTTTGCTTTTGCTGATTTGGAACCTGGTCCTTCAGCGGCCATAGCGAAAGTGGATACTGCGATTAAGGCTGCTGCTGCGAATGTTTTTACTAGAGTTTTCATAATGTCTTTTTTTATTGTGTTAGTATTGTTGTTCTTATTTGTTGACTCAAAATTACTTCACAATATGCCCCTGGCCTATGGGCTTTAGACCAACGATCGGGAAAACTCGGTGAATGGCGGAAATGGGGAGGTGAAACACTTAACAATAAAACCGTCGAATTTTCGATAATCGATTATATCAATTATCTTTAATATCACAAGCACTCGACAGATGATTGAAACTTCATATCAAGAGTATAAAATAACAATCCTTGAGGATGACCAATACGAAATTGAATCGTCAGATAATCTGAGAGAATATGATCAGGTATACTTTGACAGTTCAATAGGTAGATATAAAGTATCGGCGCAGCTAGCAATATTAATTAGTTTGAATAATGAAGAAATTGGCAGCACGATCATTTGTGGTACAGGTCCTTATGCTGGTTTAACTGAAAGGACATTCCTAATAGAAGACGATCATTTATACATCTGCTTCACAGATGATTTATACTGTTTTAGCATTCCAAATTTGTCACTAACCTGGAAGAATCAGATTGACGACTGCGTTAACTTTGGACTACAAAAAATAGAAAATGACTTATTAGTACATGGTGAAATTGAGATTATAAGACTCACCAAAGCTGGCGATATTATTTGGAGATTTGCTGGAATTAATATCTGGGTAAATATTGATGGCCACAAAGAAGTGACAGTACTGCCGAAAAGCATAAAACTGGTCGACTTCGAATCGAATTGTTATGAACTAGATTTTGATGGTAATATCATTTCTCAGAATTTATAGGGAGTTTAGGATTTTTCATCGGTTCTAATGACGGATTTGTTCTTGTAAGATATACTTCAATAGTCCTATTGAATTTATAAAAAAATTCACTCCAATAAAACTATTTCGAAATGACTACTGTTCTTATAATACAAAACGGCTACAAGCTACCTTTCTTTCGAAAGGTTCAACATAAAAATTGGCGTCGTACAGTGAAAATCCAATTGTCTTCAAAAACATTGGATGACGAAACAAAAAAGAGGAAACGATAGGAAACATAAAAATTACTGTACAATTAAACGCTAAGAGAAAGGGTCTGATTTACATCAGGCCCTTTTGACGTAAAAAAGCCACGTCTCACGACATGGCCTTACAACATTTATATATTTATTTGAGATGGCTCTTATTTATACGAATTGATCGATGTGGATACTTTCCAGTTACTACCTTCACGTACCAAAGTCACAAGGTCTACTTTGCTGAAATTTTCAAATTTCATTGTTACTTTGGCTACCATATAATCTGCAGACTCTTCGATGATCTGTGTGCTGACCTCACAGTTCAGCTGCTCTCCTTTTTGTTTTTTCAGAGATTTAACCACCGCCTCACGGCTATAAGACTGTACATTGGAAGCTTGGATGTTTTGGCTGAAATCTTCTGCAAATAATTGCTCCACTCCTGCTGACTCGCCCTCGGTAGTGACCGCAACATAATGCTCCAGTGCGAAGTCTGCTGTGGAAAGGTTAACGTTGGCTTTTGCTGATTTGGAACCTGGTCCTTCAGCAGCCATAGCGAATGTGGATACGGCGATTAAAGCTGCTGCTGCTAATGTTTTTACTAGAGTTTTCATAATGTCTTTATTTTATAGTGTTAGTTTTTTAGTTCTTATTTGTTGACTCAAAACTACGACACAATACGCCCCTAGCCTATGGGCTTTAGACTAACGATCAGGAAAACTCGGTGAATGGAGGGAATGGGGAGGTGAAAACAAAAAACACTTTGCGCCAGAAAACTTTTTCCGAGGAACGTATATCACGGATACGATCCAATAACTCATCAAAGTAATTACGTACGGCCTGCTTCAGTAACTCACCATTCATGGTAAAGCCTTTGACAATATACTCACACAAACGTCCCCTACCCCATTGTCGAAACTTGGTGCCCCGATAATTCTTGATACGATAGCCGACAGAGATAATGACATCAAGGTTATAATAATTTGTAAGCTTAGTAGAAAATCGGAAATTCCGATTTTTCTCTTTATTTCATCTATCTAGAGCATTAGTAAAGTACTGTTCTGTCCTTCGTTCACAAAATTTAAATGTTCATGAAACATGAATATAAGGTAAAAAATGAACGATCCAAGATTTCAAAAAACATTATCGCCTTTTTCTAATCGTCTATAGCTGTGGAATGAAAGTCCTCCAGTTCAGCTATATGATACTGTAAGTCCACTAACATGTCTTGATGAGGCTTAGCATATTTTTTATAAGTATAGATGTGCAAAAAACAGAAAACTACTCCGAGGACAACAAACCGAAATAGTACTGCTGTATTAAATATTGAGACTAGATTAAAAGTTTCAATATTTTTTATTGTAAGTGCTGTTGTCAATAAAATGCAGAGGGTAATTCCTGCTAAGTTATAATTTTGCCTTTTTAAATGTGTTAATATTGCTGTTAAGCAGAGCATTTTGCTCCCCTTAACAGCAATTGCCTGACAAAATTATCCATCACCTGTGCGAGGGATGTGCACAGGCGATCGTGGCATGATGTTCTTCAATTTTCGAAAAGATTTACTAAGTTTATAACTTAACCTATCTTACAACGTAAATAATTATTAACAATGACAAAAGAAGAAATAAATCATCTATGCCAGGAACTTGAGCATATCAACAAAAATTTCGAGGAAAAATCCTATCCAGGTAATGCACCTCTACTCAAACAAGATTTTAATATACAATCACTAAATACGCCGAATCACTATCTCAAAGTGATGGACGAAATGAATGATATGCTACGCAAATCACGCGTGCTATTTTTAAATGCTGTGCTTGACAAAGTCTGTCTTGAAGAAGGTAAAGTCTATGACTTCGCAAAGCCCTTCCAAGCTGGCATGAGCTATTTTGCCGTCACAAGAAAAGAAGGAACTTTCTATCTCAAAGATGAGGACGGGGATTACCGCGAAATATTTAGCAGTGAGGAGTTTGTCAGTTTTATTGATGATCTATATTGGGAACTTTATGAGGAAGAGTGATTTATTTTTCAAAACCAAGATATCCACAGGCGGATATAAAAATCCGCCTGTGGAGCTGATATGATACATATCATTAAATTAGTTCTTCCAATTTTACGGGTAACTTATCTTTTGTATATAAATTAAAATCTCTTATGCAATCTAAATACACATTTTCTATTTCATACACATTTTCTATTTCGAGTTCATCAACGATATTATATTGGTTATTTTCCTCCTGTAAAATTTCAAAACAGAATAAACTTGAATGCCTATCAAACCTGAGGAAAAGGCCAGAAGTCACAAAATAAATTCGAGAATCTCGCTCGCCCGAATTAGCAGAAAAATATTTAATTAAATCGCCACCAAACTTCTTTTCGAGCTGTTTAAACAACACCCAAGTTCTCAACTCTCTATGATTACCACTCAATTTAGTTTTATCAAGTAATCGTACAAAATTCCCATCACCTAACCAATTGATCAGACGCTGACCACATTGATCAATCAACGATCCATCTTCTAAAATATATCTTCGCCAGTCATTTACTTTTTTTATATGAGTACTAATAATATCCTTTAAATCTTCAGTTTCACATTCACTGCTATTTAAGATATTTAAAATTCCAGAGTCTCCGCCACTGAAAACTTGACGCCAGTTTTCATCTCTCTCCCTTGCAGAATTATAGGAACTTTTACAAAAGGAATATCTGTAGCTCCCTTTATCTGGCATCCACTTATCACCAAATACCAACAAAACCTGCTGTAAAATCTTACTTTCAAGATGCTCTTTAGAAAACAATTTTTCAAATCGTTCCCAGAATCGTTGGAACGTATTAAGCTCAAATTCTCCGTTTCCGTTTCTTGACCAGTTTATAAGAAAATCGATCTGCCCATAGAGATAAAAATGATTCTCAGCTTTTTCGAATGCCTTAATATTTTCGGTATCGGTATTTTCCAGATGAAATTTGTGAAACTCCTCTCTTACCTGTTTTTCTGAGAAAAAATCTATCCATTTTTCATTATCAGTGTAAAGTCTTTGATCACCTGATAGAAAGTCATGTGTAGCCTTAATTGAATGTATAAATCTCGGAAAATCGTCAATCCGGGTATTATAAACGATATTTCGAAATATCCTTACCCATTTTTTAAATTCCAATCTGTTAAAAGATGATCTGCGGACCATTAACAAAAAGGCAGCATAAATAAAGGTTCTGTGTAAAAGAGACTCGATAACATGTATATCAATTACAACCTTTCGAAACTCCCCCTCACTGGTAAATGTACTATTCCATAGGTCAGATATATCAAGCAAAGATTCGCTTTCATTCGCTAGCTCTTCTAGTAAAGAAAACAGAAAAGATATATTTTCTTCAGTTATTAATTCGTTCTCTTCAAAAAATTTTAATGACAAAAATGTGTCTGAGTTTAATTTATCAAATTTTAGTTTTTTATCTTTTTCTTCTTCATCTGAAAAAACAATAGCATAACTTAAAACGCTTCTGATAAAACTATACATCAATTGATCCGACTTAAGCTGATCTTGTTCCCAAAAGATATTGTACCAGTCCTGATCTAACTTATCTTTCCAATTGGTAAAACAGGATTGTTCTTTCAAACATTTATTTTTCTCCAATAACGCATCTACTTTCCCTACAAACCACGATTTAAAGTTGTCGTAGTCACTCAAACTCTTACCTGTTGAGTTCATTTTCAAATAAATATCATCAGTTATACCCTGCTCGTTCAGATCCAGAAAGTCAAATTTAATTTTAGGAGAAACAAATAAATTGTGATGGGCTAATTGGAGACTTTCATCTTTGTTTTCAAGGCTAGCAAATCTATCTTCTATCTCCCGGAGCATAACCAGCATCCCTTCGACAGTAGGATCTTTAAGCCAGCTAATTAAAAACCAGCTTGCATCTTTAATAGCGTCATCAATGGCGAGCTCTTGGGATAAAGATTTCGCATTTTCAACCAATTTTGAAAGGAAAACATCGGAAGATTTTCTGGTTTTATAAGTAAGCTTACCTTCCAGTAGTGAGATTTGCTCCGGACGGAATTTTAACGCTACATAAAGGTGTAACAGAAACAGGGTTGTAAGCCGCTGTTGCCCATCTAGAGGAATAAATAGATCTTTCTTTAAATCTCCATGATCTTTAATAGTATAGGAAATCTGGAACTCTTCAGGGCTGGAATATTTAGCGATCGTTGCGAGTAAAGCATTAAGATTTTTCTTCGCAACTTCTCGATCATATTTTCCAAACTCCTCATCAGCATAACCGTAAACAAAGTCCAGTGGCAATATTTTCTCGGTGTGTGTTGAAATATGACAAATTAAATCTTCTACAAAATTCTCCCTGATTTCTTTTACTGTATCATTTTTTCGTCCCTGTACATAATCGCGTTGTAGAATAGGGATTTGAATTTTGAACTTCGTGATGATATTTACAAAAGAAAGCTGATTATCGTTATTCATAGGACAAGTAAGGTGCTAAAGTGTTCTTAATATCTTTTTCATAAAATTCGCTATCTGTAACACTCCAGTATTCAAGCTGAATACCCATAGGATCTGTTATCATTGTTTTGCTGAAAACGTTTAAAGTCCCTAAAGGCAAATACGTTTTTTCATTGTCTACACTTTCGGGATCATTCATTTGAAGTACTAAAGCGCGCTTTTCTTTGAAAGACCCATTGCTCAATTTTGAATTGGTTACCTTATCTAATAAAGCGAGGTTCTGAATCCCATGGACAGGAAATTCCTCTTCAAACGTATCTTCTAAAGCACTCAACTGTTTTAAAATAGGGGCTGGGATCTTATCCGTCTGCCTGACCGGCTTCAAACTATGACATAATTCATCATAATTGATCTCACTAAAGTCATATTGATCAGCATCTACTTTTATTATTAGCTGCTCATTATCTGTTATTTTATCAACAATAAGTGGTTTTATTTCCTTTAACCATTCAAGCCAATTCTCAGCAGTCTTTTCTTTTGGATTCTGAGGTTGGATATGTTCAAGTGACCATTCTTGCTCAACAAACTTTCCAAAGGAAAACTTCTGACCAGGATAGAATTTTTCGGTAAGTAAAATATTATAAAGTAATAACACCCCCGTACACCTACCATAGCGCCCCCTATCGTTCTGTTTTGAATAAAGAAGCTCCTTGATTTCGAATGATCGGAAATAGGCAGAAATCTCACCATCCAGCCATTCTTTGAATTTTAATTTAGATGTGATTTCACCGTTAGTATACTCCTCCAATATCCGTTCGAACGAATGAATATCCATATTCACAAGAAAGCCTATACGATGATAATAATACGTATCTTCAAACCACTCCTGAGCAATTCTATACTTATCGTAGATCAAAGACCAAGGCCTCAGATCTTCATCTTTACTCATTATAAAATAAGCTCCTAGATCCGACTCCAACCTGTTTTCGGTCACGATATCAAAAAGTTTACCAATCCGCACATCATAATGTTGGTTGTGACTATTGGTAATAAAGAACCAAAAATCAGGGTTTCTCAATGATTGCTCAATCTCGTCCCATTCATTTGCCAGATTTTGCTTTCTAAAATGCTTTACCTCAACATTATCAGCATTATTTTCTATGTCCAGTATAAAAAGGGCCTTTATTAAATCAGCTCCCGTAAGCTTTATTTTGTTTTTGTTAATATTTGCAAAAAGCTTTTCGGCAGTAACATTTAATAGCAACAAATCTACTTCATACCATATAAATTTTATTTGTGTCCTTATTTTGTCAACAATACTAGATATTGTAGCAATATCTAGCCTTTTCAGCTCGAAATGACAAGTACAATAACTTTGGAAGATGTGAAAATTATCTCTGTTCCGCTCCTCTTTTTCTAATGTCAGCTGGTTCCATAGAACGAGGACATGCTCGAGTGTTAAATCTTCCAATTCATGTCTTAATGCATTGTCATATAGTTTTTTCAAAAATATCTCACAAGACCGTGTTTCATAGGAAATATTAAAATCTTTGATATCCAGTTCGCTCGTATAGCTCCGCAGACAGTGCATTAATATTTTAAAAGTTGTAAGACGTTGTTGACCATCGATAACTTCGTAAGTAGAAGCAGATATTTTAGTCACAACAATAGGCTGCAAACAATAGACACTATTGGCACCGCATTCTAAAATATCTCCAATTAACGTTTTAATATTATCAATATCCCACCGGTAACCTCTTTGGTAACTTTTGATTTCAAAATTATCAATACCGGCATTTAAAATCTCTACGATTGTATATAAATCTGTATCTAATTTTTTTGTCATTTGTAAATATTTAATCCTATATCGACCTTGCAAATCCATTTGAACAACGGTGCTTCATATTTTATTTCGGAAAAATTCTATCAGCAAAGTATATCTTAATTTTATATGAATGGCAAACGTATGCCATTACAAAAACACCTCTCCTTCTTTCCAAGATTAGTTAAGAGATCTTTTTAATATCAAAATAGTTCCATATCGCATTGGGGCCACCCAACTTCAGCAGATCGATACCATATTTGCGCATAAAAGCTTCCTTAACATGGGGACAGCCATTGGCATATAATTCGGAATCGCGACAGGATACTTCCACTGTCATTCCTTTTTCCATGACGGTCAGATTCGCCGCCAGACGTGATTTTACAGTAATTAAAAATAGGCTCATGAGAATAATATGATTGTGTTAAATTAATAAATATTTGCGTAGTTAAAAAGCAATTTCACTCGTTGTACAATAAAATAGCGTAACGATTTTATTGAACCTCGTCAAATATATCCGGCTATAACGCCAAAGTAGGTCGCTATCAGAGATTAACGAACAAACAAGATCTTTCAGGCAATCTGGGATTGACGAAGTCGAGCGATACAGGGAGATCCAATTCCTCAAGAATCAATTTGAGCCACAATTGCTCTATTTCTTCTCCTACTTCAGGAAGGGTCAAAAGACTATCCAAACGATTTAAATATCGGATCACCTTGTGGCTGTCCAATACGGTGACGACCGAAATGACTGGCATAAATCAAACCGTAATATCCACTTGCTTTTTGCGCGATCGTCTTTACACATTTTTTCACTATTCAACCTGAATCATTGTGTTATTGACAATTTATGATACACGTGCCATAAATAATCTCTACCTATTTTTTTTATTTATATATCAATACAGTACACGTTATTTTATAACTTTACGAGAGAAATTAATTTCTTTCAATGGATAGTGACTTGAAATATATATTTGTTAAACCGGACAGCTCGCTCTATGACTTTGTCGATAGTTTTTGGCTTCTACAGAATCAATCAAATATGGATAAGGAAGTGGTCATATTACCAGACGGTCGGATTGATTTGATAATTTCTGAATCTAAAACGGAACCGTTCCACATAACGCTTTTGGGACTTGAAACGCAATTCCACCAAGCTAAGATCATATCAAAACAACGAAATTTTGCAATAAGTTTCAAACCGCTTGCAGCGGAGTTTTTATTTTCTGATAAAATTGCCAACTTAAGAGATAAAGGTCTAAATTTACAAGAGGGCTTTTGGGATTTTCATAAAAATGATTTAAATGATTTCGGGGTATTTCAGAAAAAGGCTTCACAAAAAATTCAATCTCTTGTGACAGAAAGAATTGACGATAGAAAGCGTCAACTATTTGAATTAATATATGATTATAAAGGTGAATTGACAGTTCAGGAACTTTCTGAAAAAGTTTATTGGGATAGTCGACAAATCAATCGATATTTCAATCGACGATTTGGTGTTTCGTTAAAAACTTATTGTAATATTATTCGTTTTCGTTTTTCTTTTCAAAATATTAAAGAGGGAAAGTTATTTCCTGAACAGAAATTTGCAGATCAGTCTCACTTTATCAAGGAAATCAAAAAGCATTCAGGGGTTTCTCCGAAAGAGCTCAATAAAAATATAAAGGATCGCTTTTTACAATTTTCACTACTAAAGTAGATATTTACCGAGCCTGTAAAATAGACGGTGTAATGTTACATTGGCATTTTTAGAGCTGTTGGCTACGTTTGTTTAACTTGGTTGTATTTGACCTTCCATAAATTTAATCAAAAGTTGGCTTTAAGCACTACAAGGATATTCATTAAGAAATAAACTACAATTGCAGAAACGTCCGATTTGTACAATTTTAAGCGAATAACACTCAATAACTTTGTATTATCTAAATCAAAGTTAAATTGAGATGAAAAATATAACCGAAAACAAAGATCAGATAATCATAGTAGGCGCAGGTATTGCAGGTCTGAGTCTAGCAATTCAGCTTACGGAGAAAAAAATACCTTGCATAGTTCTTGAAGCAAGAAAAAGTTTTGGTGGAGCTACAAGCGGTGTGAGAATTTCTTCTAAAGGAGTGAAAATTCTCGAAAAAATGGGAATCGATAATATAGGAGAGCCTACAAAAAAAATAGTGATGTACTTTGCTAATAGCAAAATAAGCTTTGAGGATAAAACTGAACCAGATGCGAGCCCTGCTATTATAGTTACCCGATTGGCCGTCTTTGAAAAACTTCGTGAGCGTATAAATGAATTAGATATTCCGGTTATTTATGATTATGCTTTGGAGAATGTAATTGAAAAAGCAGATAGCGTAGTTGCTGTTTCAAGTGACGGACAGCAAATTACAGGTAAGTATTTGGTAGGTTCGGACGGTGTAGGTTCTAAGGTAAGAAGGCTCTTAAATCCTGAAAGTAAATCTGATAAACGATATGCAGGCTACTTAGGGCTTGGCTTTATTTTTCCAAGTAGTGAAAAAATAGAAATGTCTTCATTTAACAATACTGATGGCAATATAGGTTTGGGGTCGATTGGCAAAATAGATTGTAATGACACCTATAAAAATAATTTCTTGTGGATGCACCTACATATGACCGAAGAAGAAGCAAAAGTCATAACAGACAAAGAAGTTTACGAAAAAGTAACAAAAAAGTCAGAGAATTGGATACCTTACTTGCAACAAATTTTTCGGGATTGTAAAACTAATCCAAAAACAGTATTATATCACCAACCTGTGTATAATGGTAGTATTCCTAATAAATGGTATAGTGAAAGATTATTTTTGATAGGAGATGCAGCCCATCCTTATGGACCGGGAGGGCAAGGAATTAGTTTGGCAATGCTGGATGCAGAAGCTTTGTGCGAATTATTTGCCAATGGTGTCACAGAAGAAAAGAAAGCAAATTTCCAAACAACAAGAGCCGCCATGGCAAAATCAAAAGGCGAAAGTTCAGAAGAAAGAAACAAACCCGAAAATCAAATAGTTACAGAAGAAGAATTGCTTTTTAATTATCAATTAATGAAAGATTTTCATCAAAAATCAAATGGCAAATTGGAAATGTAATGGAAAAGCAAAGTATAGAACAACGTGTCCAGGCCCTTGAAGACAAAGAGGCTATTAAAGATGTTACCCATCAATATGCCTTATATATAAATCAGGGCCGGAATAATATGAAAATAAATCCCGAAGCATTTTTAGAAGTTTTTACGAAAAATGCGGTTTGGGAAAGTACATCAATGGGTATCAGAGAAGAAGGTCTAGAAAACATTACTAAGAGTTTTATTATAGAAACGCAAACTGTCCTTTTTGCTATGCACAGTTATTCCAATCCTGTTATAAAAATTAATGGAAGTTCAGCCACAGGAAATTGGTTGTTTTGGGTTACCAGTAAATTTAAGAAGGACACCACGAACCAGGTTTTTATGAGCCAAGATATCAACTACATAAAAACTGAATACGGTTGGCGAATACAGCACATAACATTACATTTTGGGGATATTGTGAAGCACAAATCTCAATATTGAAATTAGAATCGATGTCAACAAATAGTTGACATTGACGATTGTCTAAGCGCATATTATTTATCCTCCCCAACCGTAATACATACTTCCATGTGAGCAATTAAAAATCCATACATATCATTGGAGGGAAGATTATAGCTTTAAAAATATGGACAAGCAGTTCGGAAAATGGAGTCTAAGCGTTTACATTCTCCTTGCCAATTGATAGACATAAGGCACAACGAATATAGTAATATAATTTGTATAGGTTTTAAATAAAGTATTATATTTATATGGTTTAAAATGTTTTCTTTGAAAAATATCAATTTTATACCGATAATGAAGCTGACAGAGGATATTCATGAAGGAGTATCTATCAGAAAGTGGCTTTCTGCAAATGGATCCGTATCGAAAGAAGTGGATCAGTCTCATCGTCACGATTTTCATATTTTTCTTTTACAACAAAAGGGACAAGCATGCGTGGAAATCGATTTTCATAGATATGATATTACAGCTAAAACTATTCTGTATCTACATCCAAATCAAGTCCATCGATTAATTAACCAAAAGGATGTCGAATTTCGTATTATTTCTATTAAAAGCGAATATATTCAAAGACAGTATCTGAAGGTAATTGAAGAATTGGTCCCAGCGAAACCACTGATCATTAGTAGTGATTCATGCACACTTTTAAACAAATCATTTTCGTTGTGTTCCACTCTTTTTCAAAACCATCAAGGGAAGTTCTATGATTCCGCACTCTTGAATAGCTGTAATGCATTTGCCTCTCTTTTGATAGCGCAATATATAGAATTTGACAAACCAACTGAATACTTCACGCGTGCAGAGATTGTTACCAAAGAGTTCAAGCTATTGTTGGAAAAAAATTACATTAATTCCAAACGTCCGTTTGAATTTGCCAAACTTTTACATATTTCTTCTCCTTATTTAAATCAGTGTGTACGTAATACGACTGGTTTTTCTGTTTCCTATCACATTCAACAGCGCGTGATTTTAGAAGCTAAACGCTTGCTATTTCATTCCGATGCTTCTATTAAAGAAATTGCAGCGATGTTGGGGTATGAAGATTATGCATACTTCTCGCGTCTGTTCGCAAAGGTATGTGGTATACCAGCCATTGAGTTTCGAAAAAGAATATTCGATTAGTCCAACACATACCACCTTCTCTCCATTGCCTAGACTTACCGTTTATTCTTCCTTTGTACAACAGGTTTTGAAGTGTTTTTAATACTCGACTACAATACCTTACAGGTATTATAAGAATGTTGTTGTATGAACTCACAATTTTTAATCATCCGCAGAAATCGAGGATAAATTTTATAATACATGGTTAGAAGATTCTTAATTTTCCTATTGGTATTTTTTCCATTACATCAATTCGTTTGGGCGCAGCAAAAGGCCGGACAATCTTTGGAAGAAGTGTTTGCTAAAACACTTGAACACCACCCTTTATTAATGATTGGTGAAAAGGGGGTAAAATTAGCTAGCGAGAAGACACGTATAAATCAACAATTAAAATTGCCTGAAATTTCTGTCTTAGCGGGAATGGACTATATGAGCGATACGAGAATATTTGACAAAAGACTAAATCATTATTCAAATTTATCGAATATTCATTTTGGCAATTCATTAAGTGCTGAAATAAGTCAAGTTATTTATAATGGGGGAAAAATAAGATATAACATTGTGGAAAGTGAGTGGAATTGCAACAATAAAATGGACACATAGTTAAGCTGCAATATTTTGTTTATTGATTTTTCTAGCAAACTCCTCTG
>NZ_JACAIS010000007.1 GCF_030325625.1 Sphingobacterium sp. N143
CGCCAGAGCCGATGGTATTGCCGTAACAGGTGGGAGAGTAGGTCGGTGCCTTTTTTTACACAGAAGCCCTTGCTGGAGACAGTCAAGGGCTTCTTGCGTTGGGATAGTTTTGATTTGGGGGCAGTGCCAGTGGAGCAGTGGACAGGGATGAACTGGTGGCCTGTATTAACAGCAGCACTATCCCAGTACTGCACGATATGGAAAGCAACCACTAGGTTTATTGCTTGCTTGTTGCTATGACACTGTTGTGCCTATATTTTACAGCGTTCCTCAGGCGATAAGTCATGCTATGGGATGTCCCCCATCGGGAAATCGTTGTATTGGCTGCGTAGAAGTGGCCGAGTATGGCTATTGCTGGGTTGATATGCTGTGATATCAACCTCTTCTAAGGTCTGATAGGTTCCTGAGCACTTTATGAAGGGATAAGGCCTAAGGTAGTGAGTTTCTTGTCTTGTTCTTGATCACTGATAGGAACACCATCCGGGGGATCTTTTATTCTTATGCCTGTAAACAGATCGCTAGACAAAACGGATAGGCTCTGTTACGATCGTGTGTTGAATCGTTGTTTTAGATCTTGTTATCTGTGTTAATTGGAATAGGGCAGAGTTCGCTTAATCACGAGATCATGGAGAGGATTGGGATAAGAGCTGCCGGATCAAATGGTTTGATCATCACCCCATCAAATTGATACGCTTGGCCCTCGGGTGTTCCCTTCACTAAAGTTTCATCAGCGGTTAATGCGATCACTTTACAGTTGGGGCCATTTGCACCCATATGATCTTTGACCATATGGAGGATATCCCAACCACTTGCATCTTTCATTTTGAGATCAGTAATGACAATATCTACTGTATTTTTCTTGAGATATTCCATCGCAGATTGGGCGTCTTGATAAACTTCCACCGTATTGAAATACTGCAAGGCCTGTTTTACAAATAAGTTGTTGATCGGATTATCGTCAATAATGACAAAATGTAAGTCCTTGGAAAACTTATCCAACGATAGGGTATTCCTGCTATCTTTCTTTTCGCCAGTAACCGGAATCGTTAAACTGAAGGTTGATCCTTTCCCGATTTGGCTTTTGACAGTTAATTTGCCCTGGAGCTGTTCTGTCATGAGCTTGGAAATGTGCAAACCCAGACCAAAACTATTTTTGGACTTGAGATCAGTCATATAATATTGTTCAAAAATATGCTGCTGGTCTTTTGCAGGAATACCCATTCCTGTGTCTATAACCTGCACATGGAGTAATGGTTTCGTGTCTTTTGTGATATATGCTTTGACCATTACCTCTCCCTTTGCCGTATATTTAATGGCATTGCTAAGCAGATTGGAGACAATCTGACGTAATCGGTAGGCACCACTTTTGATCAGGATATCGGGCGCTATATCAATATGGTTGATGAGCTTCAGTCCTTTCTTATCGGCCTGTCCTTGTTGCATTTTGACCAAGTTGGCCAGGAGCTGAGCCGGTGAAAAGTATTCTTCTTTCACTTCGAGCATGCCCGATTCAAGTTTGCCCAGATTGAGGATATCTTCAACCGTTTCATTGATGACATGAATGTCTTGTGTAATAGTATCTAATAACGCCGGATTAACCCGGTTGTTGGACGCATTGTCTTTTAGTAAATCAATGATGCTGACCAATGAATTGACTGGAGTACGTACATCATGGCTTACATTGGCCAAGATACTGGTTTTCTCCTTTGCAGCCTTCAATGCATAATCCCGGGCTGCTGTAATTTTACGCTCATAGATGACTGTATTGTAGTGGTAGTACAATAAAAGAGCGACCATAATGATCATCAGGATGAGCGAAGCAATAACCTGTTTTCCAAAAATCGATGAGTTCTCCTTATAAAGCGCAAAATCCTGTATTTCTGCGGCCCTTAAGTTTTCATCTTCGGTGGTCTTAATTTTGATCAAGGCCGTACTGATGGTACTGAACAATGCATAGTTGGATTGCAGAAGCTGCCTTTCCTTTTGCTGAAGCTGGGCAAAAGAATGCCGGATTTTATTGAAATCTTGTTTGTAGAAGGACTCGTTCTGCTCGATCAAAGTTTGTACTTGATTATGTATCGCGTTAATCTGGTTGATATTGAACTGTTGTTCAAATCGATCTGAAACCAAAGTGTCATCCTTAGCCCTAAAGATACGTGTGAAAAGCTTTTCTTTTTTTCGTACAATGGTATCCTTTGTGCTGACATTGAGAGCTGTGTCCCTCAAAATCCTGTTGATAATAGAATCAGCGTGTATTTTTTTTGCTGCAGGTCGAATAGTACGATTGGTCTTTGTGAGAAGAGTCAGTGAATCTTTTGCCAGGAAAAGCATGTTATCAACAGATTGTTTAATCTTTGCAAATTCGTCAGATAAATGAATATTTTGCTCCAATGAATTATTTGTTGATAGCGAAATACCCTCTTTGGTAGACAAGGAGGAAAGTGAATCAATATAAAACCGTAGTGTATCTAGATTTTTGGTATAGTCGGCTAAATTTTCAGAACTGAAGTCAACGGTGTATAACCGAAATGCATTCCCCGCGGCGTTGTAGGATGAAAACAGCTTATAGAATAAGGTCGTAAGCTGATTTTTTGAGCCATAAGCTTTATTGAGACGGGCTTCTGTTTTTTGATATTCAATATATTGATAGGTGAATATCGAACAGATATACACGAAAGAAAGAATCAGAAAGGCAATCAAAACCGTTCTGAAGATGAATATTTTTTTGTTATTTTTCACTTTATTGTTCTTTCAACCAATAAGTTAATGATAGCCTATTTTGTTTATGGACTTCAAATTTAAGACTTAAAAATGGAATCTATAGCCTATGGATGTCAATAAATAGCTACTTTTTAAAAATCTTACACAAACGTTTGATTGACCATTTGAATCGATGGATCGTTTTTTATTTTCTATTTTGCATCAACAAACCTAAGATTGATCCTGCCCCATGCTCTTGGCATAAGCAGATATCAGGCATAAATCAAAGAGAACCGGACCTGATGAAAGATGTCATCTGGGTAGGTTCATGAATGACGTCATTATAAACAAATTTAAACCGATGAAAAAAATCCTTATTTCTACATTGTTGGGGCTGCTTGTCTGGCAGGGGGCGTGGGCACAAACTGGAATAGATATCATCCCAAGGCCACAGGAAATTAAACAAGGTAGTGGACGGTTCCAATTGAATGGGCAGACTGCTTTGGCTTTTAAAAACTGCACTATAGAAGATGTACGTCTATTTGTTGACAGAATAAGACGGGCAACAGCATATCCATTACCAGTAAAAAAACAAGCTTCAAACAGTATTGAATTTGTACTGGACAAAAAATTAGATGTGCCGAGTGAGGAGGGCTATTTATTGCAGGTGTCCAATGATAAGGTAACTGTGATCGCGCGGAGCCAACAGGGGCTTTTTCTGGCGACACAATCCTTGCGGCAGCTTCTTCCAACGGCTATTGAGGCTTTGGGCCCGGCAGGAGAAAGGGGCTGGACCATTCCTGCTGTAGTGATCAAAGACTATCCGCGCTACAGTTGGAGGGGATATATGAAGGATGTTAGCCGTACATTCTTTGATGTCAATACCATTAAACGCTACCTGGATGTGATGGCTTTGTATAAGCTGAACACATTTCATTGGCACCTGACCGATGACCAGGGATGGCGGATCGAGATTAAGAAATATCCTAAGCTGACTTCAGAAAATGCTACCGTCTTTCATCACACGGAAAATCAACCTGCTGAACGCAGTGGCTTTTATACACAAGAGCAGATTAAAGAAGTTGTTCAATATGCCCAGGACCGCCACATCACGGTCGTTCCTGAAATTGATGTTCCGGGGCATTCATGGCCTACCATATTAGCCTATCCGGAGCTGGGGGTAAATAAGAACTCGTACCCGCACCATATATTTCCTTTCGTATCCTCCTGGGGATATTGGGGCAATCAGTTTACGCCCAACACATTGGATCCGACAAAGGAGCTGACCTACCGGTTTTTGGATGATGTATTGACGGAAGTAGCAGCGCTGTTTCCAGGAAGTTATATTCATTTTGGCGGCGATGAGGTGCGTCATGACCTTTGGGAAAAAGAGGCTCATGTACAAGATTTTATGAAACAGCATCAGATTAAAGATGTGAAAGCCCTGCAGAGCTACTTTGTACAGCGGGTTTCGGCGATTATCGTTCAGAAAGGGAAGAAACCTATTGGCTGGAATGATATTCTGGCAGATGCAGGCAATTTACCCAAAAATACAGCCATTATGAGCTGGCTGGGAGAAGAAGCGATCAAAGAGGCTACCAAGGATGGCTTCAAGGCCGTGGCGACTCCTGCTTCCCATCTGTATTTTGATATTACACAGGCAGACCGAAATGATGGAACAATGACAGACTTGGCTTATCCACAGATCAATTCGCTGAAAAGAGTGTATGAGTTTGACCCGTCCAATGGACTTAGTCCTGCTGAGGACAAGTTGGTATTAGGGGTGCAAGGGAATATGTGGACTGCATTGGCGCAGGATATCAAAGATATGAATGTACAGAATTTTCCACGTTTGCTGGCCGTCGCTGAAATTGGTTGGGCAGCCAAAGCTGATAAGGATTACCAGGCCTTTTATCATCGGCTCCAAGCCAACCTACCAAGACTGGATTCCATGCGTATTGATTATTATCGGCCTGGAGGATACATTGTCGGTCATTGGAATCGTGATGATGTTAAAGAAGAATACAGCATGCTTACGTTTGATGTCAGTGAAAAAATCTATGCCAACGGTAGGGCCCAAGCTGGATTTTTCTTTGTTGATGGACAGCATTTTTTAGAAATCGATGGCGTACAATTGTTGCAGGATGGCCGTGTTATTGATACGGACAGACATCATGCCTTGGCAGATAAATTTAGAGGTACAAATAAGATCAAACCCTTTTATTACAATTTTACTGTAAAAGATTATAACGCACAATCTACCTATACAGTTAAAGCGCGTGTTCGAGCAGTGGGTGGGACAGATTCGAAAGGTAATTTTACGTTCAATCTATCCCCAGCAATACCTTTTAATAAAATAGAACGCTGAATAAAATGATCGTTGAATAGCGCCTAGACTTCTCGGTATATAACACAAAAGATAACCATAAGAAACAGCTGCTTTGATAGCTGTTTTTTTGTGGAATCAAAGCGCTGTTTCATGTTGAGCCGAATGTTATTTTCAGAAAAAGCTGGTTTGCAAGTTGATGGAGTGATTTTTTATAAGCTTGCATTGATTTTGATAATTTTCGAATGAGGTTTCGTAAAAAGGTGAAAAAATAGTTTGATTTACAGAATCTTTTATTTAATTTCCTTTGATATTACGTTGTCTTTTGTTATTTTTTAATAAAAGATAGCGCACCAATAAACCTTTAGTAATTGTTATAAACTATTATCTAAACCACCATCTTAATTATGAAAAAGAACTATCTTTTTTATGTAAAAGCAAGGCCATTAAGTCTGTTAGGGCTTTGTCTTTTATGTTCCTCTCCTTTACTTGCAAAGCGCCTTGCTTCGACACCACATGATCTTCGTGTTGGGCAACAACAGGTTTCAGGTGCTGTGAAAAATGACAAAGGCGAACCCCTCGCCGGTGCTACCATTACTGTTAAAGGAACAGCAGTGCAATCTTCGACAAATGCGAAGGGTATTTTTAGCATTAAGGCCAAACCGGGCGATCTGCTGGTCATCAATTATCAGGGCTATTTAGCGCAAGAGGTTACCGTTGGCAGTGGAAATGTCTCTGTCACGATGGTTTCCAATACCGAGGCGTTAGAAGAGGTTGTCATTGTAGGCTATGGTAAGCAAAAGAAAGGAAATCTGACAGGAGCAGTAGCCGCAGTCAATTCCGAACAATTAAAGAATATTTCGCCATCCAACTTATCCAATACACTGGCTGGTCGGGCGGCAGGTGTGAATGTGACCAATACATCGGGCATGGCAGGTGCATCTTCTTCGTTACGCATTCGGGGTGCATCTGTTGAGCCCTTATATGTCATCGATGGCGTTGTGCGGGATAAGGCTGCATTTGATGCCTTGGAAGCCAATGAGGTTGATCAGATGAGTTTCTTGAAGGATGCCGGAACTGCAGCCGTGTATGGTACCAGAGCCGGAAATGGTGTCGTATTGGTGACTACCAAAAAGGGAACTTCGCAGGCCCCGGTTTTCAATGTACAGAGCAATTACTCCTTCAGTTCCCCCACACAGACATTGCTGGCCAACCTGACAACGGCTACAGATGAGCTGACTTATCAAAATCGGGTTTCCCAGTTCCGCTGGGAGCAGGGAAGCAAGAGCACGCCATGGGAGGCTCCAAATGGGCAGCTTGAATTTGACTATTTTAAAGATAAAAACTATAATGCCAATGATGTCATCTGGCGGAATCCTTTTAGTCACCGCCAGTCGATCGCCGTCAATGGCGGTGGTGACAAAATCACTTACTATGCCCTGCTGAGTTATAGAAAAGAAAATGGATCTTATAAATCTTTGGAGCATGAAAAATTCAATTTGCGGAGCAATATTTCAGCCAAGATAAGCGATGCGTTTACCATGGATTTCAATATCTCTGCCAATCAGACGAATTCTAACCGCTTCTTTTGGCCTTTCAGTACCTCGGCCAATGATGATGATTTTGATGTGTCGGATTTTTATCGCGTGACGTTCAACTGGCCTAAGATGTATCCTTTTTATCTGTCGGCCGACGGAACACCGAGCAACACGCCAACAGCTTACCCCGTGCAGACCCCGATGGGAAGCTGGCAGGCCTGGAATGTGATCGACCAGGTTATCGGCGACCGCTATATTGATCGTAAGGTACGCCAGGTAAATCCGATCATGACGCTCAATCTAAAACTGGATAAACTGGTGGAAGGCCTGTCAACAAAGCTGGTGGGAAGTTATGTGGCTGAAGATTATTTACGCAAGCGGTATATGAGCTTCCAGAAAAACTACACATTTACATCCCTGGATCCCGATGGAAATCGTTTTATTCCAGCTCCCCCGTCTGAAGATCGGGTGAATATATTCACGTTCAGCCAGGCGCAACCATTTATGGACTATAATCCACAACGAAAATGGCAATATCAGGTCGATTGGTTCTTAAATTATAACCGCAAGTTTGGAAAGCATTCAGTCGATGGCTTGGTTGTATATGAACAGTTCAAATCCGGAACGACAAATATCACCTCCCGTGCGGAAAACCCGGTCATTCCCCTGGATCAGATGTACATCTACCCGACCGATAGAAATATGCGATCCACAGATGCCTTCGAACTGGTAGATTCCCGGAGGGGGGTGATCGGTAGGGCCAATTATAATTATGGGGATAAGTATATGGCTGAGTTTTCATTCCGTTACGATGGCTCACCGCTGTTTCCGAATGATAAGCGCTGGGGATTTTTCCCATCCATGTCCTTAGGATGGCGTATGTCGGATGAGAATTTCTTCTCCGCACTGAAAAATACGGTCAATGATCTCAAATTAAGGGCCTCTTATGGTAGTTCGGGTAACTTTGTGGATATTGACGGCTACCCGATATCGCCATTCTCATTTATGGAAAAATATAGTTCTGTCATTACTGCCCGTACGGGTACGAAGACCGCAGTGCCTGGGTATATTTTTGGCGATACTTATTACACGGGACTGACTTACCTGGACAATCCGACGATGAACCTGACCTGGACGAAGTCCACGAGTTATAACATCGGTTTGGACTTTGGATTTGCGAATAATAAATTGACCGGTAGTTTGGATGGCTTTATCCGCAAGGAAACGGATATCCTTGGCGCACGTGGGATCAAAGTTCCCGATAATTATGGTAGAGCGCTGGCGCCTGAAAACTATGCTGCCAGAAGCTTTAGAGGCGGAGAGGTTTCCTTAAACTGGAATGATAAAATAGGAGCGGTTTCTTATGGTTTGAATGCCAATATGGGCTATGCTAAAGACCGATGGGATATTTTTGATGAAGAGCCGTCTTATGCCGTGGGGGGAAGGGAGCATTTTCGCTCTAAAGTCGGAAGACCTGAAAATCGGATCATTGGTTTGGAAGCTGCCGGGCTGGTACGTTCACAGGCTGAAGCAGAGGCATTGAAGGAGAAGGGATTCAAAACTTATGGCCGTGATCCTTACCCTGGTATGATCCTTTATAAGGATATCCGTGGTCAAAATTATTCGGATCAGCCTGATGGCATTATCGATGATAATGATATGCAACTGCTGTCTGAGAATAATACACCCCGTATAAACTATGGTTTTGGGTTTAACGCAAGCTGGAAAGGATTTTATGTGTCAGCATTATTTCAGGGGGTGTTAGCTTATGACCGTGTGATCAGCAATCAGGAGGGGCCCGGAATGCGGCAACATGGCGATACCTTTAGACCTTATTACCCGATCTGGACCGCTGATGTCTGGACGCCTGAAACTCCAGGTGCCCAATACCCGCGGCCGGTAGGCTATAACTGGCAGGAAGCCGGTGCGGCATCTTCCACATTCTGGATCCGAAATGGTGCTTATATGCGACTCAGGGATCTGAACATTTCATATACGCTGCCACAGTCCATCATGGAAAGGATAAAGATGAAAAGTGTCAACGTCTTTTTGAATGGAACCAATTTATTTGTTTTCTCACCCATGAAAGAGTTTCATGATCCTGAGCAAAAAATGTATGATTCCTATCCGGTAATGAAAACCGTTACATTGGGTTTAGATGTTAAATTTTAATTGAAGATGAATGATGATCATCATGAGGCCAGCTCCTGATTGTTCGTTGTTGAAAAAATAGATTGTATAGTTATGAAAAAAATATTTTACCCTTTACTTGCCCTGTTACTGACGACAGGATCCTGTAAAAATGTATTGGATATTGAGGATCTCAACTCGGTCAATGAGGACAAGGTCTGGAATGACCCCAACCTTGTCAACGCCTATCTTGCCAACTTGTATACTCTTTTTGAAAATTGGAATAGCGCTGCTGACAACAACTCGCAGCAGCTGGCAGGGATCAATTTTGCGTTGAATGCCGTGACTGTCAATAGCACAACGTATAAAGCTTGGGATTATACCACAATGCGTAAGATCAATACAGCGATTCAAAAGGTGGGCGAAAGCACGGGACTGGATGATGCAACGAAAAAGACCATGCTGGGCCAGGCTCTTTTTATGCGTGCCTTTATGTACTTCAAGATGGTCAAGCATCATGGTGGGGTACCTTATATTACCAAGCCCCAGGACCTGGAAACTGACGAGTTGAAAGTTCCGCGCAATTCGACAAAGGAGTGTTTTGATCTGATGGTGAAAGATCTGGATGCGGCGATTGCCTACTTACCGATGACGATCGGTAAGGGTGCTGCCGATTATGGTCGTATTGATGGCAATTTCGCATTGGCATTTAAGGCTAAGGTACTACTTTATAAAGCTTCCCCACAGTTTAACCCGTCCAATCCCTACGGAAATGCCTATTGGGCAGAGGCCAATGCGGTCAATAAATTGGCATACGAACAATTAAAAGCGCAGGGTTATAGTCTGACAGCCGATTATTACAATATTGCTTTGGTAGAAAAAGGCCCTGAAGTGGTATTTGCAGTGATCAATTCCTACCCGAATAAGGTGGCTAACTGGGACAATGGTGTACGGCCGGGATCTGAAAGCCGGGGAACAGCCAGCGCTGTCCCTACCTGGGATTTTGTCAAAGAGTTCCCGATGAAGGATGGCAAATTGTATAATGACCGTTCGGGGAAATATTATAAAACCGATGTGGAATTCTTACAGTCATATTGGGAAAATCGTGATCCACGTTTTGACAAGTCTATCGTTTGGAATGGCAAAATGTATGAAGTGTCTGGAAAAACCGGAAAGCGGCTGTATACTTCATTAGGCATCGCTGACCCGCTTGATGATTTTGGGGAGAATCCAAATGCCAGAACAACTTCTTCAAACCGGGATCGGTATACGGGCTTTTTTATCTTAAAAAACTCGAAGCTTTCTTTAAGACAGACACAAGTCCAGACACAATATGACGTTGATTTTGTGCTGATGCGTTACGCTGAAGTGATGTTGAATTATGCAGAAACAGCAAATGAGACCGGCGATCTGGCAACAGCCATGTCTATATTGAAACAGATCCGGATGCGGGCAGGTATCGAAGCTGGTAGTGACAATAACTATGGTATTGTGGCGGCAAATAAAGCCGAAATGCGGGAAGCAATATTAGCCGAACGTAATATCGAGTTCTGTTTTGAAGGTCATCGCTTTTGGGATCTCCGTAGATTGCGCAAGCTGGATGTGCTGAACAATAAAACAAAGCAAGGTATCGAAGCCATTGCTGTGAATGCAAATGGAACAGAAATGGACTTAACTGCAGCTGCGAGTTTGGCAAAAACCTATCAGCTGAAGGAAAATCAGTTCAAATACAAGGTGCTACAAGTGCCAAGTACAGGCAATAAAGTCAATATTGTTCCTGATACGTACTATTTCTTTCCAATAGCACAATCTGTTATTGATAAGAATCCGAGTATCAAACAAAATAAGGACTGGGGCGGAGATTTCAATCCTACATTAGAATAGGATTACGATACTGGAATAATAGGATGAGGCCCACCAAGATGCACATGTGCATCTTGGTGGGCCTCCTATTTTTAGGCCAGATTATGCTGTATTATTTTAGTTCAATGGTCTGAGCAGCTGTATCTTCTTTTTTCTCCTCTTGCAAGATGGAGATCTGGATGCCTGCGACCAGACTCAAAAGGATGACCACGCCGAGTGCTACGGGAAAGATAAATCCAATGATCACGGTAAGTAGCAGGGAGATATTGAGGTACTCTCGCCCATGTTTACCAGAGATTTTCACACGTGAGTTTAAAAAGGAATCAAATAGATCTTGAAGACCTTGAGTGATTGTTTTGCTGTTCAATGTTGTTTTAGTTGCCATGATGTCTATCTTTTAATGTTATTATTGCTGATTTGTTGATTCAAAGATAGCTGGCTCCGTCTGTCCCGACGATGGTCATTAGGCCAACCGGCCCACAATTTCGGTAAATGGCCCACTTTCATCGGTCTATAGCCCTACATGTTCTGTTTTTGATTTAGTAGGACCCGAGGCATCTTGTTTATAAGATGGATCGTAATTCCATTCAATGGTATCCGTCAATTGCTGGCCATCTTTTTGTGTTATTTTTGCCTCAATAATGTTCTTACCCAATTTTAACTTAACGTTATCGAAGATATAATGTACAGCTGTCTGTCCTGTTCGTACTCCTTTAATGGCATTTCCATTGACGAGCAAGGTGGGTTCGCCACGATTTGAATAGATGGTGACCGGAGTGATTTCATTGCCCCGGTTGATCATGCGCCGTTGTGTAATGTAAAGCACAGGCTCCTTGCTCCAGTTTGCTTTGTACCAATAAAAGCCGTCTTTCTTTAATTTTCGATCAAAGGAGACTAATCCCTTGTAATTTCGCGGGTTCACATTCAGTGCTGTAATCGGTGTGGCGAAATCAAAAGTATTCCATACATATGATCCTAGGAAAATGGGGCTTTTGGATATGACTCCCCAATGGATTTCATGGAATTTTGTCGCATATTCCTCTGGAAAGAATGAAGGATTGCTCCATTGATTGCCAAAATTCCCCACTTCTTCAGCCTGATCTTCCGGGATGGCCTCAGCTCCATATTCAGAGAAGATAATCCTATAATCTTTGAATTGTTGACTGATACGCTGTGCCCAGGATGCTACATCATCGGCCTTATCCGATTTATTTTCGAGCTCGCCATTGTACCAGCCAAAGTAATGGTTGATACCTTGCACATCCGCATTGTTGTTGACCGGATGGTCCACCACATTATAGCCGCTGACTGAGACGGTGTAACGGTCAGGATCTTCGGATTTCGCTAAATCATTAAGCTTGGTCGTCAGTTCAACGGTGTAGGTCGAAGGTGAATATACCTCATTGTGCAAACCCCAGATATAGATGGAGGGATGATTGAAATTTTGTCGGATCAACTCCTTCAATTGCTGTTGGGCATTATTATCTTCGAATGTTGTCACACGATTGACAAATGGAATTTCTGCCCAGATGACAAGTCCTATGCTGTCACATTGACTATAAAAATATTCCGACTGTTGATAGTGGGCCAACCGGATGGAGGTAGCGCCCATCTCTTTAATAATGGCGAGATCTTCGTCATGATCGGCCTGACTGAGCGCTGATCCCTTGCCCAAACGGTCCTGATGACGGCATACGCCATAAAGCGGATACTTGATATCATTTAAGAAAAAACCCTCACCGGTACGCAATTCAAATTTACGCAAACCCAAGGGGGCAGTAACCTCATCCACTACCAGCCCTTCTTTTTTTATCTGTGTCACGACTTTATAAAGATAAGGATCATCCAATCCTTGCCATAAATGTGGGTTTTTGACCGGAATTTGTTGTGATATGGTTTGACGCCCCTGCGGTAATAAAGTATAGGCTGTACGGTGTCTGGCCTTCACAGTTCCATCTTTTTCCAAGATGGTGGTCACCAGTTCAATCGCTTGTTTTTTACCTGATTTATTGTCTACTTTTATTTTTAGGCCAATATCAGCAGCTTTTTTGGATACATTTTTTTGCGTGATATAAATGCCTTTTGACGCAAAGTCGTTTACGGCAATATTGATTTCATCTGTAACAATCAGTTCAACAGGGCGGTAAATGCCACCGTACATCGGAAAAAGAGTATGGTTGACTGGGATAACCTGAGGAGTTGCTTCATTGTTTACTTTCACCAAAAGTTCATTTTCAACGCCGAATTGAAGCATACTGGTCAATTCGAAAACAAATGCTGAATAGCCGCCCTGATGTCTGCCGACAAAATTATAGTGACCATTCCGTTGAGAATTATCGAAGGTAATATCATTTTCACCTTTTTTTGCTGGCAGAGGCTTGTTGTTTAAATACACTTCCGTGTTGGTATTAACACCTTCAAAGCGGATAAAAATCCGTTTGCCTTTCCAGTCTGCTGTGGGTACAAATGTCTTACGGTAGTATGCGTCACCCACATAGAAACGCTCATTTTTCCCTAAACTTCCAGGCCTGATAGCTTTGGACTGCATATCTATGGCATTCCAGGTATGGGGCAGGCTCACCAATTGCCATTTCCCCTCAAACGTTGAGCTTAAGTCAAATGCTGAAGTAGAGAAGGGGCCTTTTTTGAATGCCCAGTTTGAATTGAAGGGAATAACTGTTCGAGCCTGCAGCTCCAGCAGAAACATTCCGATGAAAAATAGGGTATAAAAAATCTTTTTGATCATACGGTTATAAATTAGGATATCCTCTTGTGATGCCAAATATAACTAACAAAAAAACATTCGCTAAAGAACCGCTTTTCAGTGATTAGATCATTTTGCAATAATATTAATTATTGATTATTTAATTGTTTTAAATATTTGTTATTGTTTCTTTATTTGTCTGTTTGTACAAAATACACTACAACGTTTTCGAATCTTGCGCAAACGATTGAGTGTTTTTTGTCTTCAGCAATAACTTATAATTTATTTACCATTGTAAGCGGTGATGGATCACCAAGGAGATGAATCGATGAAAACCTAACAATATATCATGTATTTTAATGAAAGAGGGGTGTTCATGATAGGGTATTCATAACAGAAGAAGATATGATAGGGATTGTACTGGATTGTTAAATTAATTTTAGCATATTGCTATAGGCTAAAAAGTTCATTATCAAATGAAATGACCCAGTTGCAAAGCACAAAAACTGATGATCATACAGGAGCATGAATGCCCTGAGAAGTGATTCGTGAAATAAACAAACCGAGTGTAACGCGGTCATTGATACCAATGAAAACCAACACTTATCAATAATATTTAGATATGAAACTTAAATTAATCATTGTATTGTCTGTCATACTATCGCTATCCCAGAGAGCTCGGTCGCAAGTGGAAATTATTCCCCGCCCGCTGACCTATCAAGTTGGCCAGGAGAAATTGCTATTGAACAACCAGATTGGGCTTGTTGGGGATGCTGCTTTTTCCTCATCCATGCTGTACCTGCAAAAATTGATGTTAAGTCAATTCGGAATTTCAAGCTATTTGACTCAGCAGGATGCAGCAAAAATTGTTGTGAAACAGGATAGGACATTGGAGCATGAAGCCTATCGTCTCCAGGTTGACACAAAGCGTATTTCTATATATGCGGCTGATCAAGCCGGTGTTATCAACGCATGCTCAAGTCTTGATCAGTTGCTCTCTACCGCCGAACGCAAAAGAAATGCCTTGAGCCTCCATACGCTCGAAATTGTGGATAAGCCTCAGTTTGCGTGGCGCGGATTTATGTTGGATGAATCCCGTCACTTTTTCGGAAAGGAAAAGGTAAAATCGCTATTGGACTGGATGGCATTTTACAAACTCAATAAGTTCCATTGGCACTTGACGGATGAACCGGCCTGGCGTTTGAGCATTCAAAAATATCCTTGGCTGACCCAAATAGGGGGGATCGGCAACTATCTTGATCCGTATGCCAGCGTGCAATATTACAGCCAGGCGGATATCAATGAAATCATCGCCTATGCCGCAGAGCGGAATATTGAGGTTATCCCTGAGATCGATATGCCAGGACATGCTACGGCAGCAAACAGAGCTTATCCTTTTTTATCGGGCGGTGGTAATGAAAAACATCCCGACTTTACCTTTCATCCAGCAAAAAATTCTACCTATACATTTTTGACGGACGTTTTACGTGAGGTGAAATCATTGTTTCCTTCTGTCTATATTCATTTGGGCGGGGATGAGGTCGCTTTTGGCAGCGATGCTTGGAACAATGATGGTGAGATCCAAAAATTAAAAAAGAATCAGGGCTTAAAATCCAATAAAGATGTGGAGGACTATTTTATCCGCCGAATGGCTGATTCCGTTGGCAGAATCAACGGCAAAGTCATCGTATGGGATGAAATGGTAACGGCAAACCTTCCCAAAGATCAGACCGTCATGATGTGGTGGCGCCATGATAAGCCCGAACAGTTGAACAAAATTTTAGCACAAGGTTACCCGACCGTCCTGACCCCGCGTCTACCTATGTATTTTGATTTTGTGCAGCAAGAAAATCATAAGTATGGCCGTAAATGGGGGAAGGGATTCAATCCCATACGCGATGTCTATAATTTCGCCGGAAGCCAACTGGATAGTTTAGGGAAGCGAAAATCACAGATACTGGGTATTCAGGCCAATCTATGGACCGAAACGGTGACCAATACCAATCGATTGGATTATCTTGTATTTCCAAGGTTGGCGGCTTTGGCTGAAGCAGCATGGACACCTGGTAGCAAACGCGATTTCGATCAGTTTGCAAACACATTAAAGAAACATCTGTCTTTGTACCGTGAGCAGGGGATTTATTATTTTGATCCATTTATGGACAGCAACCCTGAACCAGTAGTGATCAAACAATCGCCGAAAAAGTATATCGATAATCCCAATTAACTAGAAAAGTTAGACACAAATGAATAACCGAGCGCAGCGAGCTCATTCATGCCCTCGAAAATAAAGCACAAATGAATAACCATATATACATGAAATATAATAGATTAATTGCAGGTTTGCTTTTAGGAAGCGCGCTATTGGGGGTAAAGACCTCTTTCGCGCAGTGGACTGGCCCCCGCAAAAAAGCAGAAAAAAGAATTGAAGTAAAATACGGTCCCCTAACGCCGGCACATCGGACGGATGAGGCGATGGAGCGCTTCCGGAACTACGGTCTTGGACAGTTTATTCACTGGGGCCTATATGCAATTCCCGGCAACGAATGGGAGGGGGTAAGTGCCCGAAAAGGAGCTGCTGCATCGGAATGGATCCGTACCTGGAGTGGGCCCACTGCCCCAAAGGATTGGAAAAAGACCTATGATAATCTGTACAAACAGTTTAATCCGAAAGGCTTTGATGCAAAAGCATGGGCTAAGCAAGCCAAGGATATGGGGGCAAAGTATGTGATATTCACGACCAAACACCATGATGGATTTGCGCTGTGGCCTTCAAAATATACAGACTATACCGTTAAAAAGAGTCCTTACAAGAAAGATATCGTCAAAGAGGTTGTCGATGCGTATACTGCCGCGGGAATTGATGTGTTTTTATATTTTTCAATTCTGGAATGGAACAATCCTGACTATATGTCTAAAGCTCCGACCACTGCCGACGAGAAAGCCAGGTTTGATAGATTCCTGGCATATACGCGTAATCAGTTGCTGGAATTATTGCAAAATTATCCACAGATCAAGGGCTTCTGGTTTGACGGGACCTGGGATAAATCCTGGATTCAGGCCTATGACTTTACCTATAATCTGGAAAAAGAGCTTCGCCAGAAACATCCGGGACTGATTATTGGCAGCAGATTCCGAAATGATGAGTTCGGAAAGCGACATTTTGATTCCAATGGTGATATGCTGGGCGATTATGAACAGGGTTGGGAACGGAAAATGCCAAAAGAGTTTGAATGGCTGGAAGGAAGGGATTGGGATTGTGTGATGACGATCCCGCCGAATGGCTGGGGTTACATGAAAGATTGGTCCGGGATCTATACAAAGACTTCGGATGATTTAATAGACTTATTGATGAACTGTGTTTCGATGAACGGTAATTTTGTCTTAAACTTCGGGCCGGATGGTAATGGACAGATGCATCCGGGAGAAGATAAATTGGCCAAAGAGATCGGAGACTGGATCAAGATCAATGGGGAAGCAGTATATGGCGTGAGGCATGCGGGGCTGGCACCATCCAAACTGGGATATTTTACGAAAAAAGCTGATAACCTTTATCTCACCGTGTTTAATCGACCGGTCAATAATATTGTACGCATTGCTGTCCCCAAAAAGGCGACCGAAGTACCTATATCTGCTGTCCTGCTTCAGAATGGTCAGTCATTGGACGTCAAACATGCTGATATTGGACTGGATCTCGACAAGAATACCTATTACGACGTCGTACTTCCAGCATCGTTTGTTTCGGAGAAAGCCTTTGTCATAAAAATGAAACTCGGTAATCCGAAGACGCAAACCGAAAAGCTGATGGATGCAAAAATGTAATGAGCAGTATGTTCTAAATCACCTGATGTTAAAAGAAGGGGCTGTCAAAAAAAATTTGGACAGCCCCTTCTCTTAACAAATCGCGCCCATCGCGATACGATGGCCAGAAATTTTTATCATGCCAAATATTAAATGAAAGGGATTAAACAAAATCAGAGGCATCTTAAAGAATAGCTAGCAATTCATGTGGTTGATGGATAAGATGATCAGCACCATGTTGACGCAGTTCTTCTTCATCTCGGAATCCCCAGGTCACACCTATTGCTGTTACGCCAGCATGAACGGCAGTATCCATGTCCACGGATGAATCGCCAACGTAGTAACAATCTTCTTTCCTGACATTGAGTGTGTGGAGTGTGTCTATCACAATCGCAGGATCTGGTTTTGGGGGATGCCCAGCACGATGTCCCAGCACAAGATCAAAAGGAATGTCCGGAAAATATTGTCCGATCAATGGCAGGACAGCCTCATGGTATTTGTTGGATGCAATGGAAATCAAATAGCCAGATGACTTCAGTGTATTTAACAGAGGAATAATACCGGCATAGGGATGGGTATGTGCAATCGTCTTTTCTTCGTAGTATGTTTTAAAGGCTGTGAGTAAGCTGCTTATGGTTTCGTCGGTTCGGGCATTTTCGGGAAGAGCCCGTTCGATGAGTGTCCGGACGCCATTACCCACAAATTTTTTATAGGCTTCAAGTGGATGAACCGGGTAACCATATTGCTGAAGGATGGCATTGCAGCTGTCACCCAAATCCTGTAATGTATCTAATAATGTTCCGTCTAAGTCAAATATAATAAGCTTCATGCCTTAAATCTAGTAAAAAATGATGACTGATTGACGTGCCAGACATGGATTAAATGGCCTTTTCGTGATTATACTAAAGTATGCCAGCGCAAAACAGGCCTTTACAAAGGCCGGAGTAGTTTCTGGACTTTCATTTTCCCCTGAAATCAGGGAGTAAGATACCCTATTGTATTTCATAAATTTGTGAAGAAAAAATAGCACAATGTTTGCTTGTATTGCGTAACATATATTGATTGGAATAAATTATTAATCGATACCGAACTGTTATAGCGTAGCATTTGCTTCAAATTGGCACACAACAACAGATGCTTATTGCTGATCTTGTAGCGGCCTGTTGGGAGCATAGCGAGCGCATTTATACCGATCAGGTTAAAGATTCATAAATAATTAAAACGGATGAAAAAAGTATTTAATGAGAAAGGGAAGCTGATGCGATTTTATGGATTTATCTGTCTAGTGCTGTTGACATTCAGTTTGTCAAGCTGCTTTGATTTTGTGGAGCAGATTGACCTAAAAACAAATGGATCCGGTCATATTGCAGCGACAATGAATCTAAGCAAAAGTAAAACGAAAGTTGCTTCACTGCTGAAAATGAAAAGTATTAAGGGGGTTCGGATACCTTCTCAGGCCGAAATGGAAAAGGAAATAAAGGCTGCGGTACAGCTCCTTAAACAAACAAAAGGAATTAGCAATGTACAGTACCAGACAGATTTCACAAACTATGTCGTTAAGATCTCCTGCGATTTCAGTCAGATTGAGTCGTTGAATGCTTTTTCAGATATTTTGGCGAATCGTTTTAAAACAAAGATATCGAATTCAAACCGGTATTATTATCAGGGAAATGTCTTTGAGCGGAAGTTTGTTGCTTCTGCAGACTGGAAAACCAAATTCAACCAATTGGGCAGCGACAACACCACACAGTTTGCAGATGCTTTCTATACCCAGATTGTTCGTTTCGAGAAACCGATAGCAGCGCAAGGGAACAATAAAGCAAAAGTAGCAGCCAATAAGAAAGCTGTGCTGTTGAAAGTACCATTTACAGATCTTGTATATGGTAGATCCTCTTTGGCAAATAAAATTACATTAATAAAATAATAACTTATGAAATTGAAGTTTTTGTTGGTGGGGCTGGTATGTATGTCCTGGATAGGCAAGGTGAGATCACAGGATCTGATCGGGCAAATTCCCGAAGATGCTGAAATCATTGCAGCATTCAACGTAAAGGAAATCATCCAAAAGGCCAATGCAAATAAGCTAAATGAGTTGCTGCAGAAAGCAGGCCTTTTTGACCGGATGGAGAAGCGGGGCGCGATGGTAGGCAGTGATATCAAGAATATGGGGGTTGATTTGTCACAAACAGCCTATTTTTATAGCAGAAAGACGGACAGTGTGAATTTCACCGAGTTTATTTTCCCTTTGATGAACAAAAGTCAGTTTGAGGCTTTATTGAAAGATGCTGGCGATTCCAGACCTTTTGCCCATGGTTATACCAGTGTTGCATTGAAGGCCGGAAGTGTACTGGTTTATAACGATCGCGTTGCCCGTTTTATTTCGGCCACAATAAATAGTTCATTTTTGGATAATGATTCGATTGCAGGTCGCTATGGTATAAGGAAGGTGGAATACATGAGCCCAAGTAGTGATGCCGATGTAGCTGTCGCAGACTCGGCCATAGCTGTAGAAGATTATTGGGATGATGCCGCCGCTGATTCAGTATCAGCGATCGTGGATTCAGCTGCAGTATGGGATGAGAAAGCGCTGGAAGTGCCTGCGCCACCAAAAATTGATGTCGTCAAACCTGACACAATCATCGTTGGAAACGCAGAGGAAACCGACGCAACCTTTCCCGATACAACTGTTGAAGAGGAGGTTGCGATGCACGACCCGAGCTACTACGATTCGTTATATACCGATTATGAGAACCAAAATAAGAAAAATGATTCCATTAGAAATGTACTCCGGGATAAATGGCTGACGGAGGAGGCTACACGTCTTCTGTCAGCATCCTATAAAGCACTTCCGGCTGTCGACCAAAGCAAAGTGCTTAAAAACTTGGGATTGGTCCGCCTATATATACCCCATGTAGAGCAGCTTTATCATAACCTCGTCCCTTATAGTTCGATTCCATATTATTACCTGGGCATGAATATCGATAAATTTAAAACAGGATATCAGGACGGTGTATTGGACTTATTGCAGGAGGGTGATGTTTTGAAACTGAAAGGTTCGGTCGGATTGGATAAGGAGCTTGCGGCAATGTCGAAACGTATGTATGCGAGAAAGCCAAACCCTAAATTTAAACAATATTTAACGGACAAGACATTTGGCTTCTTCAATATCAATATTAATTCGGAAGCCTACCTGCGGGAGATGCCGATTTATATGTCGAAATATTATGGAGGACTGTTGGGGGCACAACGAGAATTGGTGGAATGGGGATTGATGGCGCTGGAGATCGCCCTGGATGAAAAAGCAATTGCTCAGGTGATGCCCGGAGACCATCTGGTTGTTGTCAATGGTGTACGGAAATTCAGAAAAGAATATATTGATTATACCTATGACGACGATTACAATGCAACTGAAGTGAAGAAAACGAAAGATGAAACGCTACCTGTATTTATCTGGTTGTTTACCTCAAAGGATCAACGATTGATCAAGCGGGGGCTAGACCTTGCCGTTTCAAAAGCGGCCGGAAGGATGCAGGATGGTATTTATGTCTTTTCATCTAAGAAAGCAATGGACGTTCCTGTGTATGTCCTGTTAAAAGATGATTTGGTGCTGGTGAGTAACGACTCTTTAGCGTTACATGATATCCGTCAAAACAAAATGACCGTGGCAACGAATAAAGATTTTGTCAAATTGATGAAGCAAAATAAAATGTCTGCGGCATTTGATCTGAAGAAATTACCAACGATGTTAAAGGAAATAGGCGTTAGCCCCGGCAAACAATGGGAAGAAACGGTAGCCAAACTGAATGAATATGGAAGTACGGCCATTACCTCAAAAGGAATTGTCGGCAATCGCATGGAAGCAGAAATGTCCACACAATTACCAAAGACCAAAGAGGGCGCCATCAGTTACCTGATTGATCAGATCTTGGCTGAATTGAACAAAAAGTAAATGCTGTTTGTTACAATTAATTGTTGTTGGAACATCATCTGTAATATTATAGTTATATCTTTACAATGTTAAAATAATATTAAGGTGATTTGAACTGATTATATTATTTTTGCGTTTTATTATCCACGGATAAGAAAAACAGCTAAATGATATTAATACTTTTATGATATGGGGATATTTTCAAAACTGTTTGGAAACAAAACTCAGGATTCAAAAATAAAGGTTGTAGGTAAGCTCGCCTTTTTAGAGGTAGATATGCATAACCATATCCTACCAGGAATAGATGATGGAAGTCAGTCTATTGAACAGTCCATTGCGCTATTAAAAGGTCTGGGGCGGATGGGATTTGAGAAATTTATCTGCACCCCTCATATCATGGAAGGTGTTCATCCAAACTCAATGCAGACCATTGAGGATGCCAAAGATAAATTAGTAAAAGGAATAAAGCATCTACCCAATACCCCTGAGATTTTTCATGCTGCGGAGCATATGATTGACGACGGAATTGCGCGATTGATTGATGCCAATGAATTATGTGTTATGCCTGGCGGGTATGTGCTGATTGAAATGTCCTATTTGCAGGAATCTAAAGCTTTATTCCAAACGATCTTGGATATACAAAAGCTGGGTTATCAGCCTATTTTGGCCCACCCCGAACGTTATAATTATTATCATTATAATTTTAACATGTATAAGCAGATCAAAGATGCAGGCTGTATGCTTCAGTTGAACCTATTGTCGATCAGTAGATATTATGGTGTGGAAGTAAAGTCTGCGGCATTGACGATGATCAAATCCGGGATGTATGATTTTGTGGGTACAGATACACATCACAGTCGTCATCTAGCTGCCCTGGAAGATGTGGTGGCTAAATATCCGGTACGAGATTTACTAAAAACATGCCCGATCTTAAATCCTTCACTTCAAGATCATCTGGGAAATACCGATAATGTGATTGCGGCCGGATAAAGGTTCATAAATACGCAATAAACAAAAATAGATGCCCAAACGGGCATCTATTTTTGTTTATTGCGTATTGTGTTTACTATCGCTGGATTATTTTATTTCCGTTTGTATCTTGCATCGTGGATATTTCGAAAATTTGGCTACTTTTGGATCTAGCATTTTTCAGATAAACAGTCCATGTTTAAATTTCATTTTTAGGATATCAGTAACGATGAATTTTGAACATGTTAAGTACCATCTACCGGATGGAAAAAAATATTTATAGATGAAAGGAAACAGAATTTTTATTCAAGATTGGATCGCACACCATACTTATCAAAAAACAAACGAGATCGATAGCTATTATTTAAAGGTTGCCAATGAAATCAACGAAAATCTGTCGACGTTATGGTTTGAAGACCAGGAGACAAATGATCTCGTGCAGCGTGATGCAGTAAAGACCTTAAGCATTTATCTTACCTGTTATTTGGAGGATGTCATTGCGCATACCGGAATTTTCACCGCTTTTAGAACCATCCATAAAGAATTGTACAATCAATTCTTACCTTTCTTTCAGGACGATGATCTAAACGATTATTTTCCGGAGGATATCAATAGTGAAGATGTTGCGGTATTAACCTGGCTATTTTTTAGTGAACGGAATCCGCACCTGTTTATTGATCCACATGGACGTTTGATCCAGTTGGTAACGGATTTGGCTTATGCCATTCTGGAGGAACATTATGAGGTAGCCCCAGAAAATGAAAAGCTGAAGTCGGAATATGTGCTTGATGAGGGGGCAGGTTATTTTGAAGTCCGTAATTTTATTGAAAAACTGGTGGCAACCAACTACCTAACTGCGGGAGAATATAATACCAATCTGAATCACTTAATGCAGGTTGCAGAATTGGGAAGATATCAACATGATCAGGTTCAATTGCAACAAATGGTCTATCGTGTCCGTGATAATCATTTCAATAATTATAGATTACATTTGTTTGCACTTAAATCGTCTGAGTTTGCTGCAGAGGTGATTGGCCGGAATCATGGTCTTTATCATACCGTAAAAACCATGGGCAATCGTATCCATAGCTTTTTTGACTATGTAAAAACGGATGATGATTTTGTGCATGTAAAACATATCGGTACAAAAACTGCTTTTAAGATCCATAAAGATTCCATTCAGGAATTTGTTGCGCCAACAGAGTCCCTGTCCTTCTATATGGAAATTGTACCTTGGAAAGACGCCTGGAACCTATCTGGGATCATGACTGTCGTAAATCCAGAGGAGGTCAACCTTGAGCTACCCGAACAGTATGAAATGACCTATCGTATTGAGGCCATGAATGGGAAGGAAAAGACCTTAAAGAAAACGGAAAAGCAATTGAAAGACATGGGAAAATTATTCCAAGCAGAGCAAGGTGCGGCCGTTGCCTTTATGGAAGGAAGGGAAGTCAAAGATTTTGCTATTGATTTTTTTAAGAAGTATCAACAAAAATATCCGAGTAAAGAGGAATCACCATTGCCAGAGTCTAACTTAGATATTGCGGATGATGCTAAAGTAACCGTGTTTTTTAATCCTAAAACCGGACTGGAGGTTTTTGGTGGAATAGAAGAGTTTTTTCCATTGCCACATAATCCCTTTATGAACAAGGAAGCAGATGCGGAAATACCATTTGCGCGCTATTTCTTGAATCTTTTGGTGGAAGATTATTTCCCGAGCGAACTGCCTAAGTATTATGCCGGCCTGTTCAAAGAGACGGTTGATAAGCAATTTTTCTTCCCATTGAATGAAGCTGTACTGGATTTTTTCCTTCGCTTTTATAAACGGGGCAGCTACTTCATTGGGCCATTCCCCTTATTAAAATAATGCCACAATTCCTCGAAATTGGTCTTCGCCAATTCGAGGAATTGTCCTTTATTCGATCATCACCTTTGTCCCTCCTGTTGATCTATTATGTTTTGCTGTTGCCTGTTTTTCCGCAGCTCGTTCAGTATATCGATCAAGGAAACTTTATTCTTTTTATCTAAATCGCCGCAGTCAAAAACTGTTTAGGGCTGCTACTTTGGCATGGTGATGCCAATATAAAGGCAATATATCCTACACGTTAAGGGCTCAATAAATCAGAAAGATTATGGGCTGACTTCACATTTTCATTAAAATATATTAAAAAATTCTACCTAAACTTGTAACATCAATTATACGTGATTAAGCATGCCTATTGAAGATTACAAAGTCCTGGATTTTAAAAATTTCTTTTTATTATATAAAGATAAGGTATACAAGTATGCTCTTTTGCATCTTAAAGAGGATGCTGCTGCGGCAGATCTGGTTCAGGAAGCTTTCTCAAGAATCTGGAAGAAATGGGAAGAAGTGGACATAACAAAGAATCCCCAATCTTATCTCTATACCATCGCCAGGAATCTGGTTTTTGATGAACTCCGTAAACAAAAGGTAAGGTTCCAATTCGATGTCGATGCGGTTCATTCAGACAAATTGGTCGACAATTCTAATGAAGAGTCTATCCGTTTCAAGGATCTTGAACGGACATATAGAGCAGCTATTGAAAAGCTTCCGGCGGCACGTCTTCAGATTTTTTTGATGAGTAAAGAAGAGTTCTTGGACAATCAGGAAATTGCAGACCGTCTAGGTATCTCCGTAAACACGGTAAGGGATCAATTGGTCAAGGGAAATAAATTTGTCCGGCAATATATCCTTGATCATTTTGAAATTTCATTAGCCTTAATGATTTTTTTAAGAATTTTTTAAACCAGCATCGTCTTATCGTCCTTCAGGTACGTATATGTATTTAAACGACGATATTGATGAAAGACAAAAAGATAGCTGCATTATATAAAAAATACCTGCTTGGGGAGCTGAGCCCGCAGGAAAATACCATCTTTCTTGACTTACTGACTTCCTGTGATCCAGATGAGCTACCCGAACTGGAAGAAGTAATTGCCTTGGTTGATCGCAGCTGTGACCTCAATAAATCGATTTCTGATGATATTTTTTATGCCATCACTGGCGCCGAATTATGTCCCAAAGTACAACCTATCTGGAAACGGAGATGGGCCAGTATCGCTGTTGCGGCGTCCTTATTATTGGTTGCTTTTGTAGGGTTATTTTATCTTCTCTTTGAATCAAGACCAGCGCGTCCTGATGATGTATTCATGCAGTATTCCAACTCGACAAAGTTTGTCAAACGGTTGACATTATCCGATGGAACACGTATTTCCTTACGTCAGGGAGGGCAGATAGATGTGCTTTCTGACTTTAGGACAGACAGCTTGCGTAAAATTAGGTTATCTGGTGAGGCCTTTTTTGAGGTTGCAAAAAATCCAAAGAAAGCATTTGTTATCGTAAACTCAGGTGATTTTGATGTCCGTGTGCTGGGGACCGCCTTTAATCTCATTTGTTTACCTCAACAAGCCCGATTGATGCTGAACCATGGCAAAGTGCAGGTCACGCACGACGAACAACATTCCATCATACATTCAGGACAGCAAGTAGCCTATGATGTGCAGCATCAGCAATTCAAAGTATCAGCGGTGGATACTGTCGCAGCCTCCACTTGGAAGAGTGATCTTTTGTCATTTAACCAGATTCCACTTGCTCAGATCGTGGACGACCTAAATAATCTATACCCAGATCAAAATCTACAGTTAATAGATTCATTCCAGATGAGAAGCTTTACCGGCTATCTACCGGCCAGTGATCTGGAAAAATCTTTAAAAATCCTCAATACAGCATTTAATCAAACAATTATCCATAAAAAGTAATTTATGAAAAGAACCAATTACTATTTAAAAATTATGGGGGGAGCGTTGCTATTTCAATCCTTAGCATTTCAAACCATGGCCTCCCAGTTTTCAGTAGGCGAAGGAATAGGAAAGATCCTGACCAGAATGGAACAGAAATTCAATATTAAATTCGGGTATGATGCCTCAATAGCCAGCCAAAAAGTGAATGAATTGGCGAATGTTGAAAAACTGAAAAAAGATCAGATTATCCAATTTATCCAGTCGATTTCAGATGGAAACCTTGAGGTTAAGAAAATTGACGATAAACTCTATGTTATTTCGAAGAAAGTTGCAAACAGCTCCAAGGCTGCGTATACAAGGTCGGTAACAGAACAAAAGGAGGTGCAGGGTAAAGTCGTTGATCGGGAAACAGGAGCGCCGATTGCTGGTGTTACTGTACGTGTAAAGAACACTGCTGTGGCTGCAACAACAAATCAGGATGGGGTCTTTAAATTGTCGAATACCACAGCGAATACCATTCTTCAGATTTCCTATATAGGATACGAAACTATGGAGATTCCGATTGCACAGGCGGGAACAATTACATTGGCGAAATCGTCCGAAGCATTAGCAGAGGTTGTTGTAACAGCATTGGGGATAAAACGAGAGCAAAGAGCCTTGGGCTACGCCACACAAAGCGTGAAAGGAGAGGACCTGACTCGTGTGAAAGGGGTAGATGTCGGAACAACGCTAACAGGACGTATTTCCGGGGTTAGGGTATTGAACAGTACCGAATTTAACAAAACCCCGGAGATCCAGGTTCGTGGGCTCACCCCGATCTTGGTCATTGATGGGGTTGCATACGAAAACATGGATCTGAGAGACGTCCCCGTAGATAATATACAAGATATGACTGTCTTGAAAGGAGCGACTGCTACTGCACTTTATGGAAGTAAAGGTGAAGGTGGCGCTATCATGATTACAACCAAAAAAGGTTTAGCCGAAAAAGGAACTGAAATTACAGTGAATACCAATAATATGTTCTTTTCGGGGTATCTTGCCTTACCTGAGGTACAACACAGCTACTCTTCGGGAGAGTCGGGTAAATTTAATAATGACGACTATGTCTGGGGAGATAAGCTTGATATTGGCCGTACAGCGGAGCAATGGAATCCAATCAGTAAGCAATATGAAGTAGGTGAGCTCACTTCAAGAGGGAGAAATAATTTCAAGAATTTTCTGGAGCCGGGATTTATTACGAACAATACCGTGAGTTTTACAAATCAAGGTGAGCATGGAAGTATAAGAACATCTATCAATCACATCTATAATAAAGGACAATATCCAAATCAGAAGCTGAATTTGACGAATATTTCAGTGACAGGAACCACAAAGATCAGCGAAAAAGTTGACCTTGAGACTAGACTGGGATATAACCGAAGTTCTTCTTCTACCAATTTTGGATCAGGCTATGGAGACCAAGGCTATATATATAATATCTTGGTCTGGACCGGTCCAGAATATAATTTGAGAGATTATAAGGATTATTGGCTGGTCAAAGATCAATCCCAAAATTGGATGTATAAAGGTTGGTATGATAATCCTTATCTTATCGCCAATGAGAAAATTACTCCCGAGTTGATCAATAAAGTCAATGCCGCTGTAACATTAAATTATAAAGTCAATGACTGGGCTAAATTTATGTTACGTTCGGGATACGATTATTATGGTAAAACCAGAACGCAGCAAAACCCAATTGGGATTTATGGAACTCGGGGTGGATTTGAGGATTTCGGTGGATTCGATAGTAAAGGCAAATATATGCGAGCCGATTATAATGGCTTTGCAACGACCAACGATGCCATCTTCACCGCAAAGAAAAACTTCGGTGACTGGGGAGTAGATGGATTACTGGGTGGATCTATTTTTTATCGTAAAGACAATAATATGATCGCCAATACAGCGAATGGATTATCCATTCCTGGCTATTATTCCTTACGAAATTCAATAGATCCAGCTAAAGTGGTCGAGTCCCGCGTTAAGGAAATGCGAAATGGTTTATATGGACGACTTTCTTTGTCTTGGCGAAACGCGGTGTTTTTGGAAGCAACAGGACGGAATGACTGGGTGTCAACCCTGAGCAGGGAACATCGTTCTTATTTCTATCCTTCTGTTTCAGGAAGTGTGGTGGTTACAGATCTACTGCCATCAAAACCGATGTGGTTGGACATGTTTAAGGTCCGGGGATCTTGGGCTGTCACTAAATCTGTCCTAGATCCGTATGAGGTGAATTCAACTTTTTCGGTCACAAGTAATGTTTGGGATGGATTGCCAACAGCATCATATCCAAATATTATCAAAGATTATTCTATTTCCCCAACACAACGCGATTTAACAGAATTTGGGTTTGATTTTGCTGTTTTAAACAATAGATTATACGGTAATTATACACGCTATTATCGTTTGTTGCATAATCAGATTGTCAAAGCAAAAATTTCAAAAACGACAGGGTTTGAGGAGCGGCTTATCAATACAAAAGAAGAGGAAATGACGAAGGGGCATGAGATTACACTAGGTGGAACCCCTATTAAACAAGAGAGTTTTCAATGGGATGTAACCGTAAACTTTTCTCAGAATATGCGTTATTTCCATCGGTTGGATCCACAATACTCAAAAGATGCATTATATGTAAAAGAAGGTCTGCGTGCCGACTATATTGAAGATAGGGATTGGGAGCGAACTCCGGATGGACAATTGGTGCTTAACAGTTCGGGTATGCCAATTTCTGCACAATATGCAAATCAACTTATTGGATACACTGCACCCAAATGGTTTTGGGGGTTCTCCAATCAGTTCCGTTATAAAGATTTTTCATTCGGTTTTAGTTTTGATGGACGTATCAAAGGAATGTCTTATTCGACCATGAATGAACGTTTGTGGCAAACGGGCTCGCATCCAGATTCGGATACACCTTATCGTTATGAAGAAGTGGTCAATGGAAATAAAACTTTTATTGCTCCGGGGATGAAGATTGTGTCTGGGGCAGTGACTTATGATCGATATGGCCAGATTACTGAGGATACCCGTGTATTTGCGCCGAACGATCAGGTGGTGTCTTATGAGGGATACTATAAAACTGCCTACTCAGGACGTTGGAATTATTGGGATGAGACATTTATTAAATTGCGGGAATTGTCATTGAGCTACCGGATGCCAGATAAGGTCGCGTCGAAATTTAAGGCCAAACGTGCAAGTATCGGTGTAACTGGTCAAAATTTGCTGTTGTGGACAAAAGAATTTCGTTTCTCAGATCCAGATACAGGATCTGAAGACCTGAACTCGCCGTCCATGCGTTACATTGGTTTTAATATTAACCTAACTTTCTAAAAATTATTAAACACAGATGAACATGAAAAGATTATTGACGTATATCCTCCTGGGTACTCTGATGATATCCACAAGTTGTTCCAAATTTGATGAGATCAATACTAATCCTGAGACACCATCAGTTGTTAAACCATCCATGTTGGCCACCCGTATCATTTTAAATTTGGCACGTCAATCCAGCACAAAATCCTTTATGCAACCTTATATGTTGACCAAAGAAATTGCCTGGACGGAGTTGACCGAAGGATATCAGTATAACAGTTTAGGTGAATGGGATATTTCGATGACATCGATCAATGATGCTCATTTTATGGGTGAATTTGCAACCGATGAGCAACTCAAGAGCTCTTACAATGGTCTGATGTACTTTGCCCGGGCGACGAAGTTTTATGAAGCAACCATGAGCGTTGGGGATATTCCTTATAATGATGCACTAAAAGGGGAATCTGATAAAATCTATTTCCCGAAGTATGATACTCAGAAAGATGTATTCCTTGGGATTCTGAATGAGTTGGAACTTGCGGACAAATTGTTTGCCGAAGGTGCTAAATTTGATGGTGATCCTATATTTGGTGGTGATGTCACGAAATGGAGAAAATTGGTAAACAGTTTTGCATTGAATGTTTTAATTCAGTTAAGTAAAAAGGAAAATGATGGAGAACTTCATATTAAAGAACGTTTTAAAACTATTCTGGCTAATAAACCAATTTTCGGTAGCAATGCAGATAATTTTCAGGTTATTCATGAAGATAAAGCAAGTCAAACTTATCCTTTTTATAAGATAAGTAATAGTTTTGTGATTTATCCCGTGGTGTCAACCGAAATTATTGATCGTCTAAAACAATATCAGGACAGAAGATTATTTTACTACGCAAATCCATCTGCATTACAAATTAAGAACGGTAAACAGTCCAATGATTTTAATGCATATGTTGGTATTGACCCTTCACTCTCTTTCAGTGAAATTGCCGAATTAAAAAAGAAAAATGATTATTCTAAACTAAATGACCGCTATACAGAGCTCGTCAGTGGTGAGCCAACACAGCAATACAGCTATGCACATTTATGCTTTGTCATTGCGGAAGCAGCGGCCCGTGGTTGGGTGGCTGAATCCACAGTCGACTGGTACAAAAAAGGGATCGAAGCTTCGATGCAATTTATTGCTGAAAATACGCCTAATACGGCTCAATATACACACAATATGCCATTGGATGCTGCATATATCAATGCTGCATTGAATGTTTATGGTAATGAATTTCCCCCTATGCTCGAAGAGCAATTGGAAGAAATCATCACACAGAAATATTTAGCGAGTTATCTGCAGGGACGTATGACCCCTTATTATGATTATAGAAGAACCGGATATCCCAAATGGAAGATTAATCCAGCATCTAGCCTGAATGCCGTAGCTCCTGATAAAATTCCGGTACGTTGGCGTTATCCTGCATTGGAATATAATTATAATGCAGAAAATCTGAATGAAGCCATGCAACGTCAGTACAAGGGTAATGATGAAATCAATCAGTTGATGTGGATTTTGAAATAGATCAAGATGATTTATGCTGTTGATTTCTCATTAGCATTAGATAACTGTCCCCGTGCACAATATCAATCGTGTGCGGGGATTATTTATTAAAATAGTTACATAAAAAACGGGTGGTAATGGATATATTCGTCCATAGACCAATGTATTTGTAAGAGAGACAAGAATTTTTAGTTATGGATAGTAGAAGAGATTTTATTAAGAAAGCGTCGTTGTTGGCTGGTGTTTTTGGCTTACAGAATGCTATGCCAGATGCCATTCAACGCGCCCTGGCCATTGAGCCTGTAACAGGGAGTACCTTTTTGGATGCCGAGCATATTGTGCTGCTTATGCAGGAAAACCGTTCTTTTGATCATAGCTTCGGAACTCTTCGCGGGGTTCGGGGATTTAATGACCCTAGGGCAATCAAACTACCGAGCGGAAACCCTGTATGGTTGCAGTCGTCGGCTTCCGGCAAAACCTATTCACCTTTCCGATTAGATATCAAAAACTCAAATGCGGCATGGACTGGAAATTTACCGCATTCATGGGAAAATCAAATGGCAGCCCGTAATCAGGGGAAGCATGATAACTGGATTGAAGCAAAGCGCCCCGGAGGAAAAGTCCTCAGTGAGATCCCACTAACAATGGGCTATTATACACGGGAGGATATCCCCTTCTACTATGCCTTGGCAGATGCCTTCACCATCTGCGATCAACATTTTTGTTCTTCCATTACAGGTACGACAACCAACCGGCACTTTTTCTGGACCGGAACCTGTGTCCCACATAAAGGAGCGAAGCCTTTGGTACGCAATTCAGATATCTATTTCAATCGTTGGGCACATTGGAAAACCTTTCCGGAACGTCTGGAGGAAGCAGGTATTTCATGGAAAGTATACCAGAATGAAGTCAGCATGGAGAGCGGCCTAAATGGTGAAGAGCTATTGGGTAATTTTACAGATAACAACCTGGAGTGGTTTGCGCAGTATCACATCGAATTCAAAAAGAGCCATCTGGATTTTATGCGTAAACGTGTCGTTGAATTACCTGCCGAGATCCAGGAGCTTGAAAAAGCATTGGCCAATAATGGCACAGACAGTGTGCAGAAAACGCAAAATAAGCTTAAGCAAAAGCAAGAACAACTGAGCAGTTACAAGAAACAATTGGAGCGGTTGACCGAAGAAGCTTTTCAGCAGCTTCCAAAAGAACAGCAGACCCTCCATGCGCGTGCATTTCAGACAAATGAAGGTGATGAGTTTTATCGTGAGACAATATCTGTTACCCATGAAGGGGAGCAGATTAAGGTTCCCAAAGGGGATGTGCTCCACCAATTTAGAAAGGATGTCAAATCTGGAGGATTACCCGCAGTATCCTGGCTGGTGGCTCCGCAGTGTTTTTCGGATCACCCCAGCGCACCGATGTATGGTGCTTGGTATGTGTCAGAAATTTTAAATATACTGACTGAAAACCCTGAGATTTGGAAAAAGACAATCTTTATCCTCAACTACGATGAGAATGATGGTTATTTTGATCATATTCCTCCATTTGTGGCCCCAAATCCAGCAGATGTCAGCTCCGGAAAAACCTCCCCTGAATTAGATTATAGTGGTGAATATGTGAGTTTAGAACAGGAACTTGCAGATGGTGAGAAAAAGGAAAATGCTACTGCAGGCCCCGTAGGTCTAGGTTATCGGGTACCATTGATCGTGGCCTCTCCCTGGTCCAAAGGAGGATGGGTCAATTCAGAAATCTGTGATATCACATCGACAATTCAGTTTATGGAACATTTCTTTGAAAAGAAACTCGGTAAACAGGTGAAAGAAGATAATATCAGTTCCTGGCGGCGAGCTATTACAGGAGACTTGACTTCTGTATTCCGAAAAGCTGAGGGAACCAATGTGGTAGACCTTCCTTTCTTAGATCGTAATGAACAGATTTATACAATAGATCAGGCGAAGTCTAAACCGCTACCAAACAATTTTCATGTTTGGTCTCAGGAGGATGCAGCACAGCTGCGGTCAGCTGGACAGTCCACCTTGCTGGCAAAACAGGAGCGTGGACAGAAAAATTCTAATGCACTTGCGTATGAGCTGTATGCCAATGAATCTATTGATCTGGCGGGGGGACAAATCAAACTAAGGATGCGTGCCGGAAATCAGTTTTTTGGTGCAAAATCATTGAACAGCCCATTTAATGTTTATAGCGGTCCCAGTTACAAGGAAGGGGTGAATTTTTGGCCTTTTGCAGTAGTCGCAGGGCAAGAATTGCAGTTTGATTGGAATTTGGCCGATTTTAAAGACGGTTATTATGATCTGACTGTATATGGGCCGAATGGTTTTATGCGTGGATTTCAGGGGAAGGATGAACAGCTGTCTGTAACGGCACGTTATGAAATCGGTAAAAAAGGACTGCCAACAGGCAATATTATCTTGGAAGCCCATAATGATGGACGTAAATCACTTCAGGTAGAGGTAAAGGATAATGCCTATAGCACATGGCGGAAGAAGACTGATTTACCTGCTGGAAAATCAGCGAAATGGCTCATCGAATCTCATAAAGTCAATGGATGGTATGATATCTGTGTGCATATTGAGGGATCTGATTTTGCCCGTCAATTTGCTGGTCGTGTAGAAACAGGAAACCACTCAAAGACCGATCCGCAATTGGGATAATAACAACGAGTAACTAGTGCCAGGACTTTCTATAATCAACAAAGGCTATCATGTGATAGCCTTTGTTGATCAATTTAATATCATTTACTTGTTGCTCCATTCTTCAAGTAAAGCCTTCAATTTAGGGTCGCTGGGCCTTGGACTATCCGCTGAAATGAGGTTCCCCTGTTTGTCTATCAAAATATAACGTGGAATAGAATTGACTTTGTAAGCATTGGACAACTCGTTGTCTGACCCTGCATGCAATTGGATTCCTTTCAATTTTTTTTCGTTGACATAGGCTTCCCATTTGGGTTTATCCTGATCAACTGAAACCCCGACAAACGCAACCGGTTTTCCTTTAAACTCTTCATTGAGCTTTTCCCAGTGCGGTTCTTCACCACGGCAGGGCCCGCACCAAGTTGCCCACATGTCGACCAGGACGACTTTTCCTTTGAGATCAGCAAGCGTTGTTTTCTTGCCGGTGATGTCAGGGTAACCAAACTGAAATGCAGGGAGACCTGTTTTTGTTTCGACCAATTTGGCTTCTACCGCCTTGGCACGATCAACCTGCTCGGGTAATGTAAAATACTTTTTGTAGGCCTCGTTCATTTCCTGAAAATCACTGTAGGATCGGGCACTTTCCAGGCGCTGCAAAACATATTGTCCCTTAAGGACATCAGGACCTATGGCGGCCACTTGCTGATCGAATGTAGGTTTGGTGGATAAGTCTAGTTTACGATAAATCATATTGCTCATAAAACGATCTCCATACGGGAATTTGAGTAGTTCGGGGCTTAAAAACCGGTCGGCATTAAACTGTGTATAAAAATCACTCATTTCTTCTTTGCTCGGATGTGCGGTACGCGGCATGTATAAATAGGAAATGGCATAATATGCAAAGTCATAATCCACAATTTCCGGGAAGAACTTATCAAAATTCGGATTTCCGGTTTTGACACTTTTCTTGATACCGTCTAATTTCCCTTTAAACTCTTCCACTTCTGGGAAGAAATCTACATAGGTACTCATGCCCCCAGGTGTCGTCCCTTTGTCATGTAAGCTTTTTGACTGCTTATCCCAATTGTACAATGCTTCATTTTCAGCTGTATTTTTCCCCGTGAGCTCATAATCACTTTGCGTTAACCGAATATGTAGATCGTCATTACCCTTAAAGTAAAAGCGGAATACTCCCTGCTGACTGAGAGCGTTGCCCGAACCGAGAGCGTACAGCCCTTCATATTCAGGGATGAAGCGAAAACCGAACCTACCTTGGGCATCAGGAACCGACGTTGCAATTTCTTTTAACCGCCCGTTGAGCACCTTAAACAGGCCAATACGCTTTACTTTTGCAGGGTCCGTAGTACCAGTAACATTACTGGGCTGTTGCGCCAATGTGATCATAGAGAAAACAAGGGTCGAAACTAGTAAAATGGTTTTTCTAATCATGATTGAGTTTGTTTAACTAAGGTTAAATGGAATAATTTTCTTGATGTCTTTTGCCTGGAATAATTTGCTGTCCTTTTTTGCAATGGCTTTCTGCAATGCGATAATTTCATTTTTTCGCGTGGCAACTGCGGTCGATGTCAGATCAGTACGCAAATGGGCATCGACTGTGTGAGCAGCTCTGGCATAGTCTTTTAGATAATAATACAATAAGGTTAACCGGTAATTATCCACTGCATCGAAAGGCTGTTTACGTTGTTGTTGCTGGTATTCGTCCAACAATTGCTGTAATATTTCTGGTTTTTCTGCCTGGTCAATGATAACCTGTCCCAGGGCATTGCTCCTTAAGTCCCAGGTAGTGAAAATCTTATATTTATCTATCAATGTCAAATAGGTGGCTGCATCTTTAGAACCGCTATAATAATCGGTGATGAAACCCGGGAGAAATATAGCCCATAGTTTATCATTGAAAGTAGGTCGTATATAGGCCAACATGTGCTGTAGGCTGTCTAATTGCCGCGCTGTACCATATTGTCTGCTTTTTGCTTTGGCCACTGCTGTGATTTTGTTTCGGAGGAGATTGCCACCGTACATGTTGATCAGCTTGGGCAGGTTATGATAAGCCCAGCTGTTGTACTTTGGAAACCCTGTTACGGAATTGGCCAGAAAAGCCGTCTCATGGAAGAGGTCTTTTTGCTGATCAAGATAGCCTTCTAACTCGGCAAAAGTATGCTGCTCGCCAGTTTTGATAAAACGCTCGCTATAGGCCGCAGGGTATGGATTATCCAGTGACCGGTTAAAAGCCAAATATTGATTGGCCACATTGAGCTGTACGCCTTTCTTTAACAGGGACACAAATCGATTGACATCGAAAAAGCCAGATTCGGTCAGTATAGTTTTACCGTCTGGATTGACAATCACATAAGTAGGGAACCCCGGGGCACCATATTTTCGTGCTAATCGCTTGCCATCCATCTCTTTCATGACATCGGTTTTGAAGAGAATATAATTCGCAGCGAGTTCTGAGCTGACTGCAGGAGCAGGAAATACCTGTTTATCCATTTCCGCACAGGGCATACAACCGACAAAATAAAGATCGACCAAGATAAGTTTATTTTCCTTTTTGGCCTGTGCTTGACAGTCAGCATAACTTCCTTGAAAGGCTTTTTCTTGTGCATTGGCCAATGTATGGCGCGAAAGTCCACAACAGGTTATGATAATATAAAAAATGATCCTTTTCATCTGATTTCGTTTTAGAAAAAAGAAGTATATCTCCTTACTTCTCTTTGTTTAAATACTTATTGTGCTATTGTCGGCTAAGGTAATAGAGATGCTATTTGCATGGGCTTTCGCCTGGATTTCTTCAATAAATGCCGGATTTTTTGTGAGCTGGTCCACTGTATAGTTGTCTATACGCTGGATCAATATGCCTGATTGTATGCCTTCTGGGGTTTCGGTTGCACCTACTCGGCCCAATGTCTTCAATTGCCCCGTATTGTCCCAACCAAATTGATAGTTTTTTATTAGAAAATCCGAAGGTAGCGCATGCAATTTGTTGGGGGAGAAATAAACTTCACCTTCAGCCAAATTGATTGTCATATTGTACCTACTGAGCAGACGGACACCGATAGAGCCATCAAATCCGGGTTTCCATTGTTCATTCGCCGCACTTCCCCCCATTAATGTTACGGGTAAGTTTTTCATCGCTGGAAGTGAAGCGATCGTAAATTGATAGCTCTTACCTGAAAAAGTAGGGGAAGATACACCCATACTCACTGTAGCAGCTTGAGCCTCGGGTTTGAACCCGCTGACGAGCAGTCTGTTCTGACGGACGAAAGGGCGGAAGCAGATCAAGTCATAGGAGGCTCCGGTGTCAAATACAAAATGTCCAGGATAACTTTTATTTTGTACGATTTCCAATTGCCCCGGAAGTATCATTACGCCAGCAGGCATCATAATCGGTACTGGAGTGCCCTTTCCTGGGTATTGAAAATCACCAAAATCATACAATGACAACAGGTTTTTGTCGTAGTCGATATGGGTAATAAACTGCCGGATTAATGTATTACCGATGATACCGTCACCATCTCTACCCATCTCAGGAAAAATAGCAATACCTTGCCCGCCAAGTTTCAGCGTATCCAATAAGATGGTATTGTTGTCGGATACCTGGATTTTGGCATGACCGCCAACGACAGAAGCGCTATTCTCTCGGGTGACTTTTAGACCAATAACATCTGCTAGTTGCTGACTGACAGCCATCCCATCTGCGCCGGTATCAAATAACAGGCGTAATGGTTTTTCAGAGCCATTAATCTTCACTTGGAGATAGATGGAGCCATTCTTATTTTCGAAGGGGATGACAGCCCTTAATGTTGACTTATTTTTGCGCTTCATGCCATAAAGCTGGTCAAATAGGCTGAAATGGACTAATTTTCCTTGCGGATCAACAAGTGCCTGGGAAGTAGATGTCTTTTCTTTGGCATCAGTGATCTCCATTTGCAGCAATTCCCCTTTCGAGGTTTTCTTTTTTGACAGTATATGAATTGCTTTTAATGGATAGTTGTTAATGATCTGATTTAACCTGAAGTCTGCTCCCTCACCGGTATGTCCTGCAACTGAGAAATTTGGTGCTAGAGCATCAGACAGCAGTGAGGTATCTTTTTTTTCAAAAGCAGTAAGCAGTTTTGCTGGGATGGTCTGCGCAGTCGCAATAATACTGTTCACCGTATATGTTCCAAGGAGGATCAATTTTTTAATTTTAATCTTGCTCATATAATCACTTTACTAAGTAGTAACATTTTTTTGTTATGATAATATCACCGTAAGCAGCCAACTGGAATGTGTGCCAGTTGGGCTGCTAAGGCAAACATAAACGTGAAATACTTTAAAAATATATCTTCATAGTCTTCTTTAGGCTTAATAAGCCAGACTCTTTGGCGCTGTATAGATACAATTGGGTGCATGCCAAATCTTTGAAGATAGGGTTGTTATTTGTTTTATATTATTGTTGGCTATTCACGATAACAGACATCGACGATTTTGCCAAAACCGCTGTATGATTCGGCCAGCTTCGGTGCCCCAGATAAATTGATGTCATAGAAATCCATTTTACCGCTTGTATTTGGGCTAATAGCGTCATAAGTACATACGATCAGTCTTTTTGCAAATTCGTTATATCGGCTGTTTCCGATGATGTAAGCCAATTTTTGGAATTTAATTTTGGATATTCGGCGTGTGCCAGCATCTAATGCAAGACTATGCTTTTTATTAAATGGATCGTATTGGTATATTTTGCTGCCCATAGTATAGTAGATATATCCGAAGGTCGGATCGGCGGCTATCCATTCTGCAGATTCCATTTGATAGGGGTTTTCAATGTCGTCAACGGCTAAAGGATTGAAGACTGTTCCATCATGGGTAAAGCGTACCAGTTTTAATCTATTATTCGTTGGATTTTTCAGCAATGCATAGAATTGATTGGTAGCGGTCAATACACGTTCCATATAAACCAGATCCATTTTCATGTCTTCAGGTGTAAACAGTTCAGGATCACTGGAGCTTGGAATCAATAAGGTGTAATTTGTACTATTATGAACTAAGAAACGTTGGTTCTGTTTATCGAAAACTACAGCGTAGGCACTGTAATTTCCATAATATGGAGCAATAAATTTCGAAATATTGAGCCTGACTCCACCATTTAGACGATTGATTGTTGACCCATATAGCATGTTTTGAGTCACATTTTGATGCATGAGTACCCCTTCACTATCTAATATATAACACATATTTTTACCACCTCCGACAGGCTGAATAACTTCTGCGTGATAAGCTTCAGGCGTGGCCCGAAAGATCTCCTTTCTTAAGTTCCGAAAATCCGTCCAAGTGTTTTGCTGGTTATCAAAACTGATGGTTGTTTTATCAGTCCCCACGTAAATTCTATTGACATACTTGCTTTGAATTGCATCTCTATCATTCAGGAACATAACCAGTTTTGGAGCACCTTCGACCTCCGTTCTTGCAAAGTTTTTAAGAATATCTTGATAAAATTCGTATTTGAATGTTGTTAAATTGTAGTTTAACATATCCAATCGAGATTTCCCATCGATACTACTAAGGACCAGCCAACCATTTGAAAGGACAGAAGTGACACTGAGTTTTGTGATAAATTCTGACAGGGTATTGTTTGATGTATTGCGAACCCTTAAATGTAAATGATAATTAGCTGGGGCTAAACTGATAACTGTGTCTAAATTTAGCTTGTTGCCCAAAACTTTCTTTTTATCACCGTTTAATACTGTCGAACTTTGGTTAATGGTATACCACTCATAGGTATAGTTGCTAGGATCTACCTTCCCACCGCTTGAGAGGTTCAGATTCGGCTCGATCTTAAATGATTGTTCATTGTAAGCAAGGTAGGACGAGTCAATTCCACCAATCTTCAACGTATCAAAATCGGTATAGGTATAATTTCCAAGATCTTTTTGACAAGATTGGAAGGCATTTAACACTGAAATGCAAATGATTATGATAAATAGTAATCTCTTCATGTTAGGTTATATTATTGCGCATAAACGCCTAATTCCATAGGTTTTCCGTTATCATCTAAAATCGGATTTCCTGTTGCTGCCTGTTCATCCAAATAGGATTTCAATCCAAAAGTCCAAGCCAGTATACCCGAAGCAGAGGGTATATAACTGGGGCTTGTCAGTTCCTCTAAATTGAGGCCAAAGCGTTCAATTAATAATTTGAACTTCGTTCCTGAGAATTGACCTAAATATGCAATTGTTAATGATGCATAGTTAGATTTTGCTGGATCCCAGAAATCCGGAGCTCCGGGGATGTCATTGGCTTCTAATGTGAATTGGGTAAAGTAACTTGTGTATTTATTGTTTCCTGTGCCTATCTCTTGACTGTTCATTGAAGTAGAAAAGTTTTCATTGGGTTCCAATTTAAATAGCAGGCCCAAACTTTCTTTTTTTAGTTCTGTGCTGCGGAGTAATTTGACCTGTAAAGTATCACTGACTTGACCGGCTTTAATTGTAAAGCTTTTGTTTTCAATTGTATAATCTCGACCTTTTACTAAAGTTGAAGCTGGGTCAATGACAAGTTTATAAGGCCTGTCTTTCTCTGATGTACCGCCTGTGGTCATCACGATGACCGGAAAAACTGTTTCTCTTATTTTGGGGTCTACATAACCGAAAGAATAGATCCCATAATCTACCGGGATATAAGTTTGGTTGCTCAACTTATTGTTGAAATATATGTTGTTCTCGCCAGTATATGTTGCGAGGTCTGTTTTCTTACAGCTTATAAATAAGCTCATGCATAACAGACAAGAAATTGCTGATTTTAATATTTTCATGATCATTACCTTGGGTCAGTTTCAGATTGTGGGATTGGAAATGTATAGCTTTCCACGCCAACTGATTTATTTGTTGTTGTAGCTCCGTTGATTGTTCGGTTATCATTGCGTTTGTAATAATACCACAGCTGTCCTTCTCCATAAAATTCTTTGCGATACTCCTTTTTGATATTATCCGCGAGATCTGTTGTGCTTGAAAGAACATCACAATTTCTATTTTTACGCAATTCATTTAAATAAGCTAGCGCTTTGGTCTGATCAGGTTCGCATTCTGAGGCAATTAAGTACATTTCACTAATGCGTATACCAGGAACAGTATATCTAAAATTGCGATAGTTTGTCGCGGAAATGTCAGCATATTTTAAGAAAACGGGATAGGATTTCCCGCCGTTAGAGCGCCAGTTGGAGGCATATCTGAAATCGTTTTCCCAATTTTCGTAGACCGTATTAATAAACTTATTGGTTGTACCAGCACTTAGGATGTTTCTGTCTTCCAATGCAGGACTAAAAAGCTCATCATAATTTTTGTATAAATTCGCACTTTCAAAGGCCAATAACAGTTCCATACTAAACACTCTATTGATCTGTGACACGTTACTGAGATCAGATGCTTGTATCCATGGAAACTTAGATTTTGCAGCGATGACCGCTTCAGCTGCTTTTAAAGCATCTTCCTTATGACCACCCCATAAGTTTGCCCTAGCCTCAAGACCTTTGGCCGCGAAATAGTTGAAGTGATAGTTTCTGAATTGGAGAAAGGGTTTAGCACCCAACTGGATTTCACCGATCGTTTGGTCGATCTGCTCCATATGTATGGCAGGATCATATTTGAGCAATAAGTCAGTGGACTTTTTTAAATCTGCTAATATATTGACTAATACGTCCGTACTTTTAAAATAGGGTGCCGCTTCATAGGTCGTATTTGTATAATAGGGAATAGTCTGCGCTTCTTTATTGACCGAGAATGCTGGCGCGAACAGACGGAGTATATCCAAATAAAGATAGGCCCTTGCGGTTAAGGCTTCTCCCTCCATGAGGCCCCTTGTCTGTGTGTCTAAAACCTGACCATAGGTATCCAAATTTTCCAGAAATCTATTGATATTGGTGATGTTCACGTAGAGGTTGGCCCAAATAGCATCTAACTGTGCTTTTACATCTTTGTCCCCATAGTTAAAGTTATTCAATTGCTTACGTGGTTCACTTTGTGCTGCGGAGATATAATAGGTCTGTGCAAGAAGATCCAAAATTTCCAGATTCAGGGTTCGGCCGTAAAGTTTGTCACCACTGATATTGAGATAAATACCATTCAACGCATCGTAAAATCCCTGCGGTGTTTTAAATACCTCTTCCTCAATAAATTTATCTTCAGGTTTGACATCTAGCCATTTGTTGCAACTGGTCAATCCAAAGCTAAGTGTAAGTACCGTTATTGTGAGTATGTTTTTCATCTTATTTAAATGTTGCGTTAAGACTTAGGGAAACAGATCTGGTGAAAGGATAGTCTATACCACGTTCCCTTCTTACCGTTGAACTATAAAATAGGTCATTGAATATACTATTGATCCTTATTGTTGATAGGTTTAGACGATCTAACCAGGTTCTGTTTCTGAATTCGTATCCAAGGCTTATGCTTTCTCCTGTGAATGTGTTTTCACGTTGTATAAAACGTGAAGACATTGGGGTGATGTCAGTAATACTAATCCCTTTAAATTGCGACATATCCCCAGGATTTTGCCACCTGTTGTAAAGAGCACGTTTATCCTGGTTGTTTTTTACAATTTCTTCCTCCGACATGTTCTCTACCTTATTATACAAAGCCGTGTTGAAATTATCTTTATGTAGTATATAGCGGACCAAAATGTTTGTTGTAAATCCCTTATAGGAGAGCGTTCCTCTCAATACCCCTTCAGCTAGCGGCTGTGAGTTTCCAACCGGGGCCAGGTCATCCGCGTTATAATTAAATGTCTGTTCACCTAATTTGGTGAGAAACACTTCACGTCCGGATGAAGGATCTATTCCTTGGGACCGTACAGCCCATAGTGTATTTGGACTATAGCCGTCTCTGTATCTGATCAACGCATTACTCTCTTTCATCTCGTTGTTCAGGGAATTCAGTTTATTATCAAAGTCTGCATATTTGGCTTTCAGCATCGCACCTGTTAAACCAAATGTGAGTACAAATTGGTCTTTGGGTCTATAAATTGGTGAGTAGTTGATTGTTGCTTCCAGCCCTTTATAGTCTAATGTTCCTGCGTTAAAAGGATAGGCTGATAAACCCGTTGATGAAGGAAGTGTGACAGCAACAACTAATGGATCCGTGAATTTGTCATATGCATTTAGCTGTAAATTCAGCTTGTTGTTGAATAAGGTGGCATCCATACCGACGCTGGTCTGTCTCGTTCTTTGCCATTTCAAATCTGGTGCTCCCAACGCAGACATGCTGATCCCCTGTCCAAAACGGTTAACCTCCGAATTGTAGTCAAATACGGACTGACTTACATTTCCAAAATTCTGGTTTCCCGTGATACCAATATTTCCCCGGAGACGTAGCATATTAATCCAGCCCAATTTTTTAGCAAAGGCTTCATTATGGATGTTCCAGCTTGTACCAAAAGAATAGTATGGCGAAAATAAGTTGTTGGAACCAAAACTTGTGGAACCATCTAAATTGTAGTTTACATCAAAATTGTACCGTTGGTCATACGAATAATTGATGGAGCCGACCAACGAAGTCCTACGGGAGACTCTTGTGCTGGCTGAAGGTTTGGAATCTTGTTCAAAGCCGAAAGCAAAACTTGGATTGCCATTGCTTGCTGCTGGAAAACCTACTGCCTTATATCCGTTGAGACGATTTTGAGATTCACTTATTTCTCCACGGATGTTTGCTGTAATGGCATGTTTACCCTGTAAGATCTTTGAGTATGTCAACATTGCATTGGCGGTATATCCAAAGGCCGATGTTTCTTTATGGAGCAGCGAACCTTTTTTTCGGTTTTCTACTCCTTCAAATATTGAGTTTAAGGGTGATAGGAAATCATCTGAATTTGTTGTTGCTTTACTGATCTGCCCACTTGCAGTTAGACGTAGAGCTGAATTGAAATCGTAGGTCATCATCAAATTATTATTGATGACATAGTTTTTTGACGTATTAAAACTTGAGAGATTGGCATTGTAAATGGGATTGAATACATCCCAAGAATAACCATTTGTCCGTGCGTCTTCTCCGTAGGTTAAAAACTTTTCAGCAGCAGATAGGGGTCTGTAGTATGGATTTGTATTTACCCAGGTGGAAAAGCTTCCGTAAGGAGATTCGTTGCCTGTATAGCCTGTTACAAAAGCTCTATTGGCAATGTTTAGTTTTCCTGTACGATAATTCAGGTTCAAGTTTGCTGCCCAATCATCGCGGCCAGAGCCTTTCATGGCTCCTTTCGTATTTTTATAATTGACACCAGCATCAAATACGAGCGCTCCTTCTCCACCACGTGCACTCAATGAATGGCGATGTGAAAAGCCTGTTTGAACAGGAATTTTTAACCAATATGTATTTACTCCGCTGAGTACTTCCTGCAGCCTGGCATTATAGACGCTATCCAACAGGAGTTGTTGCTCAATTAAATTACTTCCAGCGGTATAGCGCCCTGATAAGCGTTCAAATTCTAATTTTTCAGCAGCGTTCATCATGTTATAACTGGAAAGATCTGGAATTTGAGCCTGCATATCCGTTGTATATGAAAGCATGATTTTGCCTGCTTTCGGTTTGATCGTTTCGACAACAATGACCCCGTTTGATGCTCTAGAACCGTAGATTGCTGTGGAGGCAGCATCCTTTAAGATGGTGACGTTTTGGATGATATTCATATCCAGATCCATAATGGTTCTTAGGTTGGTTTCAAAACCATCTAATATGAACAAAGGCTGATTGGGATCTGTAGAAAATTCATCTCGAAGGGTTGACGTCGAAATACTGGTTTGTCCACGTAGTTCAATTGTTGGGAGCATGTTGGGATTTGATCCCAGGGCGTTGTTCTCTATTTGGATAAAAGAGGGATCCAGTGCCCTTAAGCCGGCAATCACATTTTGATTGTTGACCATCTTAAGCTCTTGCCCCGAAAAAGAAGCTGTTGCTCCTGAGAAACTCTCTTTTTTGCGGGTCATCATACCCGTTACCACAACTTCTTCGACTTTGGTTTCTGCTTTATTGAGTCTGATCACTATCGGTCGGCCAGTAAATTTGGCCACAAACTCGAAGGGTTCATACCCAATGGAAGTCACCATGATGGTCTCTCCTGCGGCAGTCAGTGGAAGGTGAAAGGATCCATTTGCAGTAGATATTACCACATTTTTAGGAGCCAATTTGAGACGTAAGGTAGCGCCAGAAATTGGTTTCCCTTCTTCATCCATAATTTTGCCTGTGATTAACTGCTGACGGGAGTCAAAGATCTGGTTTAATCGTAGGGCGGGTGATGTTGGGGTATTTTGAAGATTACTGGAATGTTCTTTTTTCACCACAACAGTTTTATCGAAGAAATCATAGGATAAATTCGCATTTCCCAAAATGACATTCAACACCTGTTTGAATGGCGCATTTTTGATGTCTGCCGATAGATCAATAATCTGGTTAATGTCATTCTTTTTGTAGAAAAAAGAATAACCACTCTGTTTTTCAAGATTTTTTAGGATCGATTCCAAACTTGATTTTTGCTTTTTTAAGCTAATCTGTTGGGCGTAGGTATGTGCATCTACTTGAGACAGACCTAGACCGATCAATAAGGTAATTAAGTTGATCCTCATGAGAGATCTGGATAAAGGGCGCGCAAAAAGAGGCTTTTGTTTTTCATAATTTCGCCCACAATGTGATACATGGTTTGCATCCAAAGCGGTGAAATGAAAATCTTTCTCCTTCTTAATGAACGGAGTTAGGGTAAATTTCATTAAATTCGTTTGGTTTTAACGTGTTAATAATTTAGAAGTTAGACGATACTTTAATACCAAAAAGCTGAACGGGTTCTGCGCCAACAGGATCCGTTTTTTATTGGTATTGATAACACCTGTCAAGGAGGAGATTTTTTACTTTTCATCCTGTTAATATTTGTGTTGGTTATGTAATAATTAAGTTAATTCTATTGTTTTCTCCGACGATGGCCTTGGCATTGATATCGGCATAATTTAGAAGCTCAATTAGCTTATCCAAGCTTAAATTGCGCGGAATTTTGCCACTATATTGAGATGCTTTTCCCTGCCTTTTATAGGTTACATCAATATCGTACCAGCGCGCGATTTGTTTGAAGACTTCTTCCGTATTCGACCCATCAAAACAAAATTGTCCTGTTTTCCAGCTGAGGACTTGTTCTATATTGACTGCAGTAGCACGTAATTTTCCATGTTCAACTTGGGCCTGTTCGTTTGGCTTGAGCTTGACGGCACTATTCTCCCGGGAAACAATGACAGAACCCTCCTCCAGGCTTGTCCGTATGCCTGAACCGTCAGGATAAGCATTGATATTGAATTTTGTGCCCAGTACTTTGGTTTGTTGATCTCCTGTCCTGACAATGAAACTTTTCTTATCCCTGGCTTTGGTTACCTGAAAATAGGCTTCGCCTTCTAGCTCCACAATCCGATCACCCTCGTCAAAAGCAGAAGGGTAGGTTAGTTTAGAATCGGCATTGAGACTAACCAGTGTCCCGTCAGCCAATACAATTTCATAGGTAACCCCTTTGGGTGTTCGGAGCGTGTTTTTCTGAGGGATAACCTTGCCTGTTGTTGCATGGCGATAACTGACTTTCCCTTGTGCATCTTTTGTAATAATGGTCTCATCGATTTGAACGCTCTGTTCTAAAGCAAGATCGTCCAAGTTAATTTGTTTCCCATTCGCTAAGGTTATGACAGCCTTTTCTTTGCCTGGAGAAATAGAAGCTAAGAGTGCATGTGGAGCGATCCGCTCTGTATGAGGCCAGTATTTAAAAGTGAAAAAACCGATCAGCAGAATAGCTGCGGCAGCACTGATGTAACGTAAGTGAGTTAACCTATTGGATCTTTGTTCTAGGGCACCAATCTCGGTCAATAAACGCTTCTTGGTGCTTTGTTGAATCGCCTCATACTGTGCTTCAGGTATTTGTTCTGATGTTTGTTCGTCAAACCAATCAAAGAGATGCTTACGTTCCTCAATGTTTTCGGACCGGCTTAAAAAATTGGTAATCAGTCTATATATATCTTTTGCTTGCTTCATAAATCGCAGTATTATACTGGTCAGTTATTATACAAGTGATCGAAAACAGGAACAGCTTCTACTCAAAAAGCAAAAAATATATATTATTTTACAAGTAATGCTCTTTCCGCTTAGGTTTATGCACCTTTAGGCCTTAGCAGTGTATACCTCATGTACTGGACCATGATACGGAGCAAGAGACTGAAATTGATAGGGGGATTCATTGTTCCTTAAAAGAACAAGACAAAATGAAACAATTGACTGGTTGCTGTGCGTAAATGCCGAATGGCTTTATTGATATGTTTTTCAACAGTAGACTCGCTGATTTCTAATTTTTGTGCAATTTCCTTATTGCTCATATAATATTCACGGCTCAGTTTGAATACGGCTTTACACTTCTCCGGAAGATTCTCGATTTCTTTGGTCACCACGTCAATGATATAACGATAATAGAGTTTGTCTTCTATGGCGATGGTTTCATCAGGCAGTTCCAGTTGCTCAAAATCTTGTGTGATTTTTAGTTTCATTTCCTTGCGGTACTGGGCAAGTATCAGGTATCTACAAGAACTAAATAAATACGCCGGAAGCGATTCTATTTGTTCGATCATACCACGATTTTTCCATACCGATAGGAAGAGATCATGTAATATGTCTTCGGCGACTTCAGCACTGGATATTTTTTTTGCAATAAAAGATATCAGGTCAGGAGCAAATAAATCATAAAGTACCGCAAATGCTCTTTGGTCCCCTTGGCTTATCAGGGGAAGAAGTTCTTGGTATTGGTATGATTTACTGTTTTTCATAAGGTACTAGTTGCCAGTAAATTTATAAAAAAAATAGTACTTTCATTGCTAACTCCTTAAAGTCGCACTTTTTTTTGCAGCATAATACAAAAAGCCCTTCCTATGTTTGTAGTATTGATACAGTATTGATGAAGTATAATTCAAGTAGTAATAAGGATATACCTTTTGGATAGTACAACCATAGGACTTGGTGGTATGGAATCTGTAATTTGGAGCCTGGTAGATCATGTGATTCCACTGTGTTTAAGGTTGTGTTTTTCGTTGATCTGATTCACTTTTTGCATGATGCATACGATGGTGTAATAATTTATTGGAGCTTTGTTTATTGTAACTTCGGAGATGTTCGCATTTATTTTATAATTTCACCCTAATTTTATGAAAAGCTTTTATGGCCAAATCAATTAAAGAAATTGCACATGAACTCCATGTGTCTAAGTCCACTGTTTCGCTGGTGATCAACAATAAGGCAGAGCAGGCACGGATCAGCAAAGAATTGCAAAAGCGGGTAATGGATTATGTTGAAAAGGTAGGCTATAAGCCAAATGCGCTGGCAAAAAGCCTGGCGACAGGCCGCTCAAATACCATTGGACTTATCGTGGAGAATATTGGGGATTCTTTTTTTGGACCATTTGCATTATATACGGAAGAGCTATTTAGGAAAAAGAATTACCATGTACTTTACAGCAGTACCTTGGGGGATCCTCAAAATGCCCGCGATATCATCGATTCCATGCTGGAAAAAAAAGTTGAAGGAATTATATTGGCACCTACCGTAAATTTAGAAGAATATCAACGTAAGATTTTGGACAGTGGGGTGCCCCTGGTGATCTTTGACCGAAATTCACCGGGAGTTGATACACATTATGTGCACAGTAATAATGAGGAGGGGAGCTGGGATGCATGTACGCATCTAGGGGCCATCGGTTGCAAAAACTTTGGTCTGGTTACTATTGACTCGGATCAGCCACAGATGCTGGCTCGTAAGAAAGCCTATTTGGACTTCTGTGAAAAGAATGGCATGCAGCCACGGGTATTACAGCTCCCCTATCAGCGTCTCAAGCAGCGAGGAGCACAGATGTTACAACGCTGGGCATCCAAAAATCACGAATTAGACGGGTTGTTTTTTACGACCAATTATCTCTGTATTTTAGGTTTGAAGGCTTTGCGCTCGGAAACTGCCGATAACTTTGAATTTCCCATGCTCTCTTTTGATGATCATGAATTATTTGATATTCTCAGTCCTAAAATCTCTTGTATACGACAGCCGCTCGAATCATTGGCGAAAACTTGTGCCAAAGTACTGTTGAAAGAAATCGATCAGGGGATCTCTACACCGAAGGAATATGTGATCTTCACGGAATTGGTTGCGCGCTAATACGTCCGGTCGACCAGATGATGCTTTGTGAAATACCAATGGATATTGTAAAAATCATAGGACGTAAGTATTGAAGCGCTTGTGTTTTTTTTGAATTCGTATTCTTTTTTATATCTTTACTAATACGTTTTAGTATAAATATTTTTATATATCCTAAATAATGAAGAAATCATTAAGTGTTTTTCTGGGCTCATTGCTGTCCTTTGGTTTGTTTTGCGCAAAACCGGTTTTGGCACAGAAGTTTAGAGGGCAGCAAATGGAAGCTGTCGATCTTGTTAATCCATTGATGGGTACTGAATCCAAATTTGAGTTATCCAATGGTAATACATATCCGTCTATTGCAAGGCCATGGGGGATGAACATGTGGACCCCGCAAACCGGTAAAAACGGAGACGGTTGGCAATATCAGTATACGGCAGATAAAATCCGTGGTCTGAAACAGACACATCAGCCTTCACCATGGATGAATGATTATGGTGTTTTTTCCATTATGCCCGTTACCGGTAAACCTGTATTTGACCAGGATGAACGTGCGAGCTGGTTTTCGCATAAAGCAGAGATCGTAAAGCCTTATTATTATTCAGTTTATTTGGCAGATCATGATGTTACAGCGGAGATGACACCTACCGAACGTGCCGCGTTATTTCGGATCTCCTTCAATAAAACAGACGATGCGTACATCGTTTTGGACGCTTATGAGAAAGGGTCTGAAGTCCAGATTATTCCAGAGAAAAATATGATCATTGGCTATTCTTCGAAATATGCACGTGGTCCTTTACCGGAGAATTTCAAAAATTATTTTGTCCTCGTTTTCGATCAGCCTTTTGCCAGCGTAGCTACCTGGGAGGGCAAAGAAAAGAAGGATGGTCAGCTTCAGATCAAAGGAGACCATGCCGGGGCAATTGTCGGATTTAAGGTCAAGGACAAATCCAAACCTGTTCATGTAAAAGTAGCTTCTTCCTTTATCAGTGCTGAACAGGCCTTATTGAACCTCAATGAGCTTGGCGATAAATCGTTCGACCAAATTAAAGAAGATGGCCGCCAAATATGGAATACTACTTTAGGTAAGATTAAGGTGGAAGGCGATGATATCGATCAATTACGTACATTCTATTCGACGATGTATCGGACATTATTTTTTCCGAATAAATTATATGAAATCGACGCACAGGGAAAAGTTGTCCATTATAGTCCTTACAATGGTAAAACATTGCCCGGATATTTATTTGGTGGTACAGGCTTCTGGGATACTTTCAGGGCTTTATATCCTTTTCTCAATTTTATGTACCCATCCATTAATAAAGAAATGCAGGAAGGTTTGCTCAATGCTTATCTGGAAGGTGGTTTCTTACCTGAATGGAGCAGCCCGGGATATGCTGATATCATGGTCGGTAATAATTCGGCTTCAGTGGTTTCAGACGCCTATATGAAAGGTTTACGGGGCTATGATATTAACAAATTGTACGAAGCGTTGCAACATGGTGCCAATAACGAGGGCCCAATGACTGCTGTCGGTCGAAAAGGGGTCGACTATTATAATCGCTTAGGTTATGTTCCCTATGATGTTAAAATCAATGAAAATGCTGCCCGTACGCTAGAATATGCTTACGATGATTTTACAATCTATCAATTGGCCAAGGCCCTGAACCGTCCAAAGGCGGAGATTGACCTGTATGCAAAAAGGGCGCAGAATTATAAGAACCTGTTTGACCCTTCTACCAATCTGATGCGTGGTAAAAACAAAGACGGGAAATTCCAGACGCCTTTTAATCCATTGAAATGGGGTGACGCCTTCACGGAAGGGAATAGCTGGCATTACTCCTGGAGTGTTTTTCATGATGTGCAGGGGCTGATTGATTTAATGGGAGGAGAGAAAACGTTTGTCAATATGCTGGATTCTGTATTTGTTCAGTCACCAGATTTTGATGATAGTTATTATGGTGGTATTATCCACGAAATCCGCGAAATGCAGGTGGCAAACATGGGCCAATATGCACATGGTAACCAGCCGATTCAGCACATGCCATATCTATATAACTATGCCGGTCAACCATGGAAAACCCAATACTGGGTCCGTCAGGTCATGGACAGAATGTATAAGCCGACGCCTGATGGTTATTGTGGTGATGAAGATAATGGCCAGACATCAGCCTGGTATGTATTTTCAGCATTGGGTTTTTATCCGGTCTGCCCGGCAACGGATGAGTATGTGTTAGGAGCACCGTTATTTAAGAAAGCGACTTTAACGTTTGAAAACGGTAAAACACTGACCATAAATGCGCCACAGAATTCTGCGGAAAATGTATATGTGAATGCATTGCAAATGAACGGAGCGAACTATAACAAAAACTGGTTGAGCCACCGCGCGCTTCATGAGGGTGGGGATCTTAATTTTGAAATGACGGCAAAACCTAATTACAATAGAGGAACAACGTTTGATGCAGCACCTTATTCCATGACAAGCGAATTGAAGTCAGGTGTGCAATCAACCAGATCAAAAAAGAGAAAATAACGGACGATCATGAATTGTAAATATCTTAAAATAGCCTGTGCGCTCATCGGTCTTGCCTACTCCTGTTCACTCCGTGCGCAGAATAATTGGCAGCATACCGAAAACGACCGTAAGACAGCTGTGGATACGGATAGTATCACCAAGAACGGATATACGTTGATCTGGATTAATAAGGATAAAAATTTTAGTCCAGCTTTAAAGGAGAGATTGGTGGCGGCGTATTTCACCAATTACCCAAAGCTGGCCAAAAAATATAATAGGAATACCATTAAAAAAGTATCTTTTGTTATTGACCCAGACTATAAGGGTGTGGCTGCAACAGCTGGTGGTATCGTACGTTATAGTCCAGCATGGTTTGCAAAAAATCCCGGGGATATTGATGTGGTTACTCATGAGGTGATGCACATCGTTCAGGCCTATCCAGATGGGGCAGGACCTTGGTGGATTACGGAAGGAATAGCGGATTTTGTCCGATTTGACAATGGGATTGATAATACAGGGGCAAACTGGACGCTGCCGGATTACAGCGATAAGCAAAAATATACCGACTCTTATCGTATTACAGCACGATTTCTCTATTGGATTAATACGCATGTGAAAAAAGACTTTGTCAAAAAACTAGATGCCGCAATGCGTAGCAAAAGTTACCGGGATGATTTTTGGAAAACACAGACAGGTCAGACAATTGACGAGTTATGGGCAGCTTATAGCCAAAACCCCAAGATTTAATTCGTAAACGATGAACATAAAAAAATTAGTTTATTTAGGTTTGTTCTGTGTACCTTATTTTTTGAAGGCACAGGAGGCTAAATTAATTCAATATGTAAAGCCTTTGATAGGCACAGCCCGTATGGGGCATACTTTCCCCGGGGCAACAGTTCCTTTTGGGGCGGTGCAATTAAGTCCGGATACAGATACATTATCTTATGCCGTAAATGGACAGTATAATGGTGATGTGTATAAGTACTGTGCAGGTTATCAGTATGATGATCCAACCATTGTGGGCTTTAGCCATACCCATTTTAGTGGTACTGGTCATTCTGATCTTGGCGACATACAGATTATGCCCACACAGGGTAAAGTGCAGCTGAACCCAGGAACGGCTGATAGACCACAGGATGGATATCGGTCGCCCTATTCTCATGCCAATGAGCATGCTGAACCGAATTATTACCGTGTGCTGCTTGACAAGCATCAGATTAAAGCTGAACTGACCACTACGACCCGTGTCGGTATACATCGGTATACCTTTCCAGCGTCTGATGCATCCCATCTTATTGTGGATTTGACAGCCGGTATTTATAATTACGATGGTAAGAACGTTTGGACGGTGGTGAAGGTCCTGAACGACTCAACATTGGTGGGGTATCGGCAGACAAATGGGTGGTCAAGGACACGCACGGTGTATTTTGCACTAAGAACATCTAAGCCTTTTAAGAATTATGGCGCTAGATATGGAGACGGAAAACCGGTATACAATGGTTTTTGGCGCAAGTTTGACCAACAGAACAATTTTCCTGATTTAGCAGCACATAATATCAAATTGCATCTGGACTTTGATACAAAAGCACAAGAAGCTATCCTGATGAAAGTAGCCCTGAGTCCTGTCAGTATGAAGAATGCGCTAAGCAATATGCAGGAGGAGGCTCCAGACTGGAACTTTGACGGTTATGTCAAAGAAGGACAGGTCGCCTGGGAAAAAGAACTGCATAAAATTGAAGCCGATATGTTGAACAAGGAGGACCTTGTCAATTTTTATACGGCCATGTATCATGCTAGCTTAATGCCCACAGTCTATATGGATGTGAATGGTGAGTATAAGGGATTGGATCAGGAAGTCCATAAAGCTGAAGGGTTTACGAATTATACCTCCTTCTCGCTTTGGGACACCTTTAGGGCATTCCACCCCTTGATGAACCTGATCAACCCCACCAGGAATGCTGATATTGTTGCATCGATGATGGCACATTATGACCAGAGTGTATTGAAGATGTTGCCAATCTGGTCACATTATGCGAATGACAACTGGTGCATGAGCGGTTATCATGCTGTTTCTGTTGTTGTGGATGCGATTTTGAAAGGTACATATCAGGGAAATGCCGAGGAAGCATTGCAGGCCTGTGTCCAAACGGCCAACACACGTAATTATGAAGGAATAGGCCCCTACATAGATAAAGGGTATGTTCCTGATGACTTATCGGGCACATCCGTTTCAAATACGCTGGAATATGCTTATGATGATTGGTGTATCGCCCAATTGGCGAAAAAATTGGGTAAAGAGGATATTTATGCTACATTTTCAAAGCGGGCGGAGCATTGGAAATCCCTGTATGATCCATCGATTGGTTTTATGCGGCCAAAGGATTCAAAAGGAACGTTCCGGGCAAAATTTGATGTATTGGATACACACGGACAAGGATTTATCGAAGGGAATTCGTGGAATTATAGTTTATATGTGCCACATCAACCGAAGGAGCTGATGGAACTGATGGGGGGCGCACAAAAACTGGAATCTTACCTGGATTCTTTGTTCAGCATGGAACTTCCCGATAAGTATTTTGAGCATACCGAAGATATTACGCGGGATGGTATCATTGGAAATTATGTACATGGAAATGAACCTTCCCATCATGTGGCCTATCTGTATAACATAACCCAAAACCCATGGAAAGCACAACAGCGTTTACGGCAGATCATTCGAAATCAATATCATAATGGCCATGCTGGATTAGGCGGGAATGATGACTGTGGACAAATGTCGGCCTGGTATTTGTTCACTGCACTGGGCTTTTACCCTGTTGCTCCTGCTGCGGATGCCTATTGGGTAGGCAGTCCACTCGTAAAATCTGCAAAAATTAATTTTGAGAATGGAAAACAACTTTCTATCATGGCCCGTAACCAATCTGAAAAGAATGTATATGTGAAGTCTGTACGCTTCAATGGAAAACCTTTGGAGAATTGGAGCTTATCCTACGAGCTTATAAAGAATGGCGGGGAGCTGGTTTTTGAAATGACCGGCAAACCTGATAAAAGGAAGCACTGAATGTATTGATTATGGATAGAAAGACCGGTCATTTAATGATCGGTCTTTTTTTGTGCAGTATCATTCCTGCACATGTTGATTCGAACTGATGTCCTGGCGCTGGCAGGGACACAGCTCCCTTCAGGGGCCGCGATAATGGAATGGAACGCATTTGGAGTTTACTTTTATTCAATATTAGTGAATTTGTTGGGACTTATGGAAAAAAATATCTTTATAAGGTGTTTTTTTAAGATTTTATTCGATTTTAGGAAGATAAGGTTAAATAAGATGTTACAATTTGAAAAAAAAATTAACGGTCTATTTTTTTAGCAAAACACTTTTTTCTGCAGCTCTGACAAAGGTTTTTAGGGTAAAATAGCTTAATGGTATAAACTAAACCAGTTTAGCAAAATGAAAAAATAAGAGAAAAAATTTTTTTTTCTCATTTTTCTATATAACTTCAATATAACCAAGAAGGATAAGTGTTGACCAATTAAACAAATAAACCAAATTATATCATTGTATTAACAGGTGTAATGCTAAAACGTTTTTATTATAAACTTTAAACCTTAAATTATGAGCGTAATCTTATTTGATTCTGCATAATTGTTTGGGTAAGAATATGACCAATTTTCTTATCCCGAAAATCATGCAAATTTAATCCCTATTCCAGGGAAACCATAACCAATATACTAGAAAAGTAAAATAACCTAATTATATCATTCCTATGTACATGATTAAAAAAAGGTGTTTGAGTGGACTTGTTCTCTTAGGGCTGTCCTATGCTTGCTGTTCTTTAGCTTTTGGTCAAGACAAAACAGTGTTGTCCTCAACCGATAGTCTTAAGCTCCAGATAGGAACCGCAAAATTGGATTCCATATTTCGCATTAAAGTCAGCCAGGTTAACCCTGTTGAGATCAAGAAACAAGCCTTATTGCCCTATTCCGCTCTCCAGCAATATTTAAAAGGGAATAACACGGGATTGTATGTTACTGAACCATCGGGGGAACCTGGTGCCAAGCAACCGATGTATTCCCGTGGCATTTCCAGGCCGCTGCTTTCTGCTATTGATGTATTTCAGAATCAGCCGCTGGTTGTTGTTGATGGAATTCCTTTAGTCGGCGAACATCCATTTGCTTATGCCGTTCAGACCTATGATCTTGAGCGTATTGGACCTGCAACAAATCTTTTTGCTTCTATCAATATTGATATGGTGAAGTCGATAGAAGTCCTAAAGGATGTGGCTGCAACGGCAATGTATGGCCCCAACGCAGCAAACGGTGCCATTGTCATTCAGACCAAACCGTATAAAGCGGATAAGACAAACCGAATCGCCGTAAATATGTATACGGGATTGGCACAGCGTCCACAAGTCACGACAATCAATGGTGAATATGAGAACAAGTTCAGAAAGCAGTTTTATGACTTATATACTTCCAACGGTAAATATGATGATGGCGATACTTATCCAGTTTATCTAAGTGACTCGCTCAATATGAATTATTTTGGTCGGTCGGATTGGTCAGACTCCTATTACAATAATGGGCTGGTCTATAATCTGAATGCCAACCTTTCCGGTGGTGGGCCCCGGGCAAATTTTCAATTTGCTGCTGGGTCGACACAGGACAAGGGAATAGCAGATCAGGTAAAACTGAATAAATATTATGCTTTGTTTGGTCTGAATATGCGCCCATTGACCTGGTTGACTTTTTCCATGCAGGCCAATATTGCCAGACTGGACCGTAACCGTAACCTGAATCTGAGGGATCGGTTTGCTCAATTGGCCTATTTCCCGGATTTGTCTGCACCCTTGTCTCCCAACAAAGAGGTGTATGATGAGTATTTGAGCTATTATAAAAAAGGGTTTGACAACAATAAAACAAATCTTGTTCAGGGGTATGGAAAGCTGCAGTTTGACTTCGGCAATTTTCATTTCCTGTCGACAGGAATGGTGGATTATAATGAAGGATACCGGGACCAATTCTACCATAGTAAATTGATGGAGTCCAATAATTTTGCCTCCAATTACTACGGTTATAACCAACGTGCCATATTTGACAATAAAGCTTATTATGATTGGAAAATCAATGAAAAAAATAGCTTGAACTTATTAGTCGGAAATAGCCTGCAATGGGATACTTATCGGTACAATTATGCCTATGCCTACAAAGGGGTAAATGATTTTATCAAAGTAAACCTCATCGAAGATGATCCCGATAAGTCAAATTACCTGGAAGCGACAGCATATCCTAAACCGTTAATTTTTAAGTTCTTGGATCGTATACGGCATAATCTCGTATCCTTTTATGGGAAAGCAACCTATCACTATGATAACAAGGTTGAGGCCTCGTTATTGTTAAGATCTGATGGGTCATCCAATGCGCAGCCAGATGCAAGGTGGATTTTTACGCCTTCATTGTCATTAAACTGGAATATAAAAAATAGTTATTTCCAGTCGGATAAGGGTTTGAAGGATCTGACAGCCCGATTAAGTCTCGGGCGTATCGGCGTGAACAATATATTTGACGATTTTGCCCAAGGGCCTAACTATGTTGCCCAAATGGGGTTTACAGGCAATCAGCTTGTAGCCGGTTATAATGCAATAGCGGGTTTGGTCCGTCCCTATGAATCCGGATGGGTTGGTTATCACATTCCCTGGGCCTACACGGATCAAGTCAATTTCGGAATGGACTACGCGATCGAAAAAAAGAATTTTAATATTTCCTTTGATCTTTACTGGAAACAGACCAGTAATCAGTTGATTAATATCCCTTCTTATAGTGAGTATGGCTATAAATCGAGTTATTCGGCAGGAATGGATGTCCAGAATATGGGGGCTGAGTTGACAATTGGTCTTGACCCTATTCAAACGGAAACATTTAAATGGTCGACTGCCCTGAATATATCCCACAATCAAAATAAACTCAAAGCTTTACCCAATGGCCTAACAAAACTGGTGATTGGAAAAAATCTGCTTGAGGTAGGTAAATCACTGGACCAATATTGGCTTCTTTCCAATGAAGGTATCTATAAGACAGACGCCGAAGTACCTCAGGGAATGACCTACAATGCTATTCAATTGCATGCTGGAGATCCAATTTGGAAAGACCAGAACAATGACAATAGCATCGATGACAATGACAGAACATTGCAGGGGCATCGTCTTCCTGCTGTCTTTGGTAACTGGTATAATAATTTTGTGTTTGGAAAATGGGATTTGGGGATCAATATGTACTATAATATTGGCCGGGAGCTGATTAATCAGGAGATGGCCAATCGCTTTGATTTTATCAATAACGAGGGGGCAAGAAATATAGATGCGATTAAGGAAATAACCTATTGGGAGAAAAGAGGTGATTATAGTCAATACCCGCTGTATAATCCCTGGAGCAGTGTGATTGCTTATCAGGCGGAACAAGATCTTTTTTTGGAGAATGCGTCTTTTCTCAAGGTACGGGCGGTTACTTTGGGGTATAACCTGACGTCGCTTTTCGCCGGGCGAAAACAGCGGATAAAGAATGCCTATGCTTATATCTCGGCCAATAATGTGGCGACAATAACATCTTATAGTGGGGTAGATCCAGAGATCGTGGACTTTACAGGCTATGACCTGGGATCTAAATTGCGCATCCCCCGGATATACACCCTCGGTATTAAAGTTGACTTCTAAAACGAAAAGAAATGAAAAGATATCTCATATTTTATGGTTTACCATTTTTCTTCATGTTGCTAGGTGGATGTAAGAAAATGCTAGATATTGATTCTTCCCGTACAGTGAAAGAGGAGAATATGTGGAATGCCCTAGAGGATACCCGTGCTGGACTGATGGGAATATATGGTCTTACCAAAGCTGCACTGGATGACAATAATGCGTATTGGCTATATGGAGAAGTGCGGTCTGGTGATTTTGAAAGCCCCAATCGGCAAGACTTAAAGGCTATCATTAAAAATGATCTGAAAGCAAATTATGAGTCGCTGGGAGCGCTTTCCAACTGGCGGCGCTGGTATGCCGTCGTGAATGCGGCCAATATATTTATGGAACGCGCACCAGAGGTCAGAACGAAAGACCTGCGCTACACAGAAAATAACCTTATTGTGGATGTGGCCCAAGTCCGTTTCTTGAGGGCGTATGCGTACTTTAATATGGTCCGTATTTGGGGAGATGTGCCTTTGATCTTAAATTCCCATGACGGGAACTTTGAAAATAAGGGCAAGGAAGATCGATTAAAACTGTATGCCTGGATAGAAAAAGAAATGTTCGATGCCGCCCAATTGCTGCCATATTCCTATAGTACAGGAGATGAACAACAAATCGGCAATTATTATAATGAAGCCTCCTCTCGATGGAATGGAGCCTTGGTCAGGAAGCTTTCAGCCTATGCAATTTTAGCGCATCTGGCAGCTTGGCAAGCCAATTACGCTGATGCGGCTGCCTATTCTCAATTTGTCATGGATAATTATAGTAAGGGTGGTGCATATTATTTGTCGACATCTTTCTTGACAGATGCGAATGGATTTTTCTTTGAAAAAAGATCTGAACAGATGTTTTCATTTCCCTATATCTGGGCGCATGTGGAAGCATCATTTACAGGGCATATTGAAGAAATTACCCTTGCAGCCCCTGTGGTCAATAAATCTGTGCCGGATATATACATGCCTAAAGAGTCAATTTTGAAAACCTTCAATGAAAAAAAGGACCAACGGTTTAGCATCGACACACTTGGTAATCCGAATACGGAAGTGTATTTCCGAAACTTCAATGGCAAGTATCCCATTTTTAGTAAGATAAAATGTATCATGGGTGGTTCCGCAGATCCCACATTTCGCATATTTACGAGTGCGACCATCCTGACCCGATTGGAGGATATTGCCTTATTACGTGCTGAAGCACTTGCTGTATTGGGTGAAAAATCAACGGCAATTGAACTACTGAATGAGATCAGGGAAAGAAGAGGGCTTAAGGCATACAGTGAAACTGCCAATGGTGATTTGATAGATGCCATTTTTCTAGAACGGCAAAGAGAGCTGATGGGAGAAGGGCATCGTTGGTATGATATGATCCGTCGTGAGAAGATCAAACATGATAATCCAAAGCTTGCACAGCTGATTGCCAATGATGGAATTTATTGGCCCATTGCCCGGGAGATTCTTGCCCAAAATAAGTTGATCGAACAAAATCCGTATTGGAAGTAAAGGAACAGTAATTATGAGAAAGAACCAATTTGTACGTTGTATATATACAATTTTAACCTTGGTGCTGTTATACGCCTGCGCTAAAGATAAAGGCTATTATTCACCGATATCCCAAGAACCCGTTTATAAGGGAAACCTATACAGTTATCTCAAAAGCAAACCCGGCGTATACGATTCTTTGGTCAAGGTGATTGATAGGATCGGGCTGCAAAAGAAACTGGAGGATAGCACCGTCACACTTTTTGCATTGACCAATGCCAATTTCCAGCTGGCGATCCAAAACCTGAATAATACCTTGAGTGTTTCGGACAAACCAGCACAATACTTGAATTCGGTGAAATATGAAATACTGGATTCACTCATGTGCCAATATATCATTCAGGGCTGGATCGGAAGTGACTCCCTATTGAATCAGGACGGGCAAGATGTGCTGGGGATCCGGTATGGTTATCCGATGCACATCGGACTGAATAGACAGGCTTCTTCAGGATACCTCAATGGGGGACCGACCATTGTCGATTTTTCAGATACAAGAAGATCGGTGTTCAATCGCAATTGGGTGACGACGGAAACGAGTTCATTAAATATCCAGACAGATAATGCTATTGTTCATGTTTTAAATCCTGACCATGTATTTGGGTTTAACAAATTTGTCAGCCAGATCATCTATATACCACCGCCTGAAAATTTATTTAAAACAATGAAGGGGGTGGGCACTGCATCATTGGAGACTCCTGGCGGGCCAGATGGGGTGGAGGCTTCTAAGTATGTATTTGATGGTAATCCAGAGACTAAATTCTTTCTGTCCAATCCAGGACGGTTCTACCTGCAATGGGAGTTTCCTGTTGCGGTTGCAGCCAATAGTTATACGCTGAGGTCGGCAAATGATATTCAGGAACGTGACCCAACGGACTGGACCTTGCAGGGCTGGAATGAGGAAAAAAACGACTGGGATCTGCTGGATACCAAAAAAGATGAAGCTTTTGACGAACGGTTCCAATTGAGGGTGTTCTTTTTCAAGAATACCAAGCCATATAAAATCTATCGCTTTAATATTGCCCGGATGTATGGTGGCAATGATTTCCAATTGGCTGATTGGACAATGAACCGAGACCAATAAATTACTTTAAGAATGTAAAGACATGAAAATTGCTAAAGGATACAGCACATCAACTCGGCGGAACGGCTTTTTTACCTGGCTGGTCTTGCTATGTATGTGCTTAAACAGCTGTAAGAAATTGTATAATCTACCGGATGAAAAAGAGTTTCTGAGCGTGAACTTGACCTATGATAGTAAATCTTTTTATCCGATTTTAGGGCGTACGACACTGATGGGAACGATCAATACGGACCATTCCACCACACCGCTTCATTTTGAAATCATTAATCCACGCTACGGTGATGGCCGACCTTATGATGACCTCTTTCAGGTAAAACCTGTTTATCAGTGGATATCTCGCTATGATGGTACCGAGAAGAGTTTGGCAGAGATAGAAGCGAAGCGAAAGCTGGTGAACCGTCCTCTTTTTGAAGTCGATTCAACGGGCACCTTTATTTTATGGAACTCTTCGACCAATGAGCTGATCGAGCCTCGTTCGAAAGATAGCGTGGATCTGGTGCAAAATATCCGGTATTTTGATCTTAAAGTGTCGAATTCTGGAGGAAGTACCATTATCAAAGATTTTATGGTTCTGCCCTGGAGGGTACAGGATTACGAACCTTTTTCGGATAAAAATCCCTATGATGGTGAAGTTGCACCTGATCCCGCAGATCCCAATAATCCGAAAAAAAAGAGTTACATCTGGCCATCTCATATGAATGATGTGTACGGAGAATCATCCAATCAATTGCTGCAGACAAATGATGAGTTTAAAGATTTGGTCATTTATATCCGTCCTTTTAAGGGCGGGAATGGGCATAATTTGCGTTTCGTGTTTTTAGATAAAGATGGGAATACAATGAATCCCGACAACTTTAATGAAACAAACTGGAATGAGCTTGTACATGGTTTTAATATGAAGAAGACGGTGAGCTATGTGCAATATGATGTGGCCTATCCGATTCCATTGACAAACTATCTGACTAAATATACAAATGGCAGCAGTGCACAGGTAGACTTTGCATATTCCAGAAAAGGATTTGGGGGTGGCCTGATCACAGCACATTTCGGGTTGGACTTTAAAATCTTTACGAAGGGAGATTGGGAAGTTGTCTTCCATTTCCAAAGAGAAAATCCACGATTTGATAATGAATAAGAGCGAAAAGTTATGCAATTAAAGATATTTTATAATAGGTATATTCTCCTCGTATTGTGCGTGGTTTTAGCTGTGGAAGCTTTTGCGCAGACTGTTACCATGTCGGGGAAAGTAACCGATAGCAAGGGAAAACCGCTGGCGGGCGTAACCATACGGTACGGAAAAACGGCACGTGAAGTCACGTCCACAAGTTCGTCAGGTGCATTTAATGTGACAGCGGCAACCAGCGCTACTATCGTATTTAGATTGATAGGTTATGATGGTGTTACGATGGCCGCCCGTGCAGATCGCAATATCACTGTCCGGATGAAGGAACTGGATAATCAAATGGATGAGGTCGTGGTTCGGGGGTATGTCAATCGGCCAAGGGAGACCACCACAGGAGCGTCGACGAAGATCGGAGGACGGGAGATTCAGGATATCCCTGCTGCCAACGTCGAAAATTTACTTCAAGGGAAAGTCGCCGGTCTGAATGTTCAGGTAAATACCGGAGCTCCTGGATTTAGGGGATCGACACAGATCCGGGGACTTTCTACCATTAGTGTCACGGGTAGTGGGGATCAATCTTTTCTGACGCCAACATCACCATTATATGTGATTGATGGGGTTCCCATGGATGCGGATCGAGCCAATGAATTGGGATTGAGCCAACAGGGACCAGGCATTAGCCCCTTGTCCTTAATCCCGCCTGAAGATATTGAAAGTATAGAAGTGTTGAAAGATGCACAGGCAACTTCCTTATATGGCTCCTTGGCCGCATACGGTGTTATCATCATTAACACCAAAAGAGGAAACTCTGAGGTACCCCGCGTACGTTACACTGGAAATTTCTTTGTCAAGACACCCCCAAAATTGCGGGAAACCTTGGGTGGAAATCTTGAACGACGTCTTAAATTACTACAGATCTATGGCAATGCTTTGTCACAGGAGGATCTGGACCGGATTTCGCAAACTCCCATGTTGTCCGATAGCTTAAATGCTTATTATAATAACTCGACCAACTGGCAGGATTTATTTTATGCAACAACGTATAACCAGACCCATAACTTGGCAATCGATGGGGGAAATCAAAAATTAAATTATAAGGCGAATCTGAATTATTACAATGAAAATGGTATTATCAAAAATACGGGCTTTGACCGTTATATGGCCAATATGAGATTTGAATATTATCCAAATGAAAAATTCAAATTCACTGCCCAGGTCAATGCTTCTCTTGGATCGAAGAGCAAGGGAAATGGTCTGGGGATATTGCAGTCTGGGGTAGCCACCAATGGTACATTTTCATCGTTATTGCCTGGCCCCTCCTTCTATCTGGCTTCATCGGGGTACAGTTCGGCTTTACAGACCAAAAATGATAATTCATCCAAATCGATCAAACCGTTTATTGAAGCATCGTATGAATTTCTGCCGGGGTTGAGGGCGACGACGACTGTCAGTTATGAATCGACCTCCGATAATGAAAATACCTTTACACCTGCGGCGGCAAATGGTCAATTTGCCCAGGTGTATGCTTATTATGGTCGCTACAATTCTTTATATAACCGAAACTCCGTTAACTACAGTCATACGTTTAATGAAAAACATACTGTATTTTTCAATTTATTCAATGAAATCCGAACATTGGATAGACAGGCCAATGCAACATTGCAGGCGCGTACACCTAATGACCAATTTGAAGGACCATTGGGGTTTGACGGTTATTTCTCGAAAGGCGGCGGCTTATTGCGGCGTGGCTTTGGGAAAGAACGCGGTTTATCTTTTGCAGTCGCAGGGACTTACGATTATATGAAGAAATATGTGATCGATCTTTCCTATCGTATGGATGGCTCCTCACAAAATGGATTTGGGAACCTTTATACCAAGAATCCAGCAGTGGGTTTTCGGTGGAATGCCTACCATGAAGATTTCTTACGGGAGGTTGACTGGATCAACTTGCTTTCTATTCGAACCAGTTGGGGGGTAAACGTTATGCCAAATAGTACATTGGAGCGTGTTTATGGAAAATATGATATTGCGGGTGGATATAATGACAAGATCGGTATTGGTATTAATTATGAGCAGATCCCCAATCCTGATTTAAAACCTACGACAACAAGTCAATATAATCTGGGGCTGGATCTGGCTTTCTTTCAGAACCGCTTTGAGTTAACATATGATACGTACTATAAAAAAGTGGATAATATTCTCTTTGAAGAGAAGCTGTCTTCTTCTTTGGGTTTTGACAAGGTGAATAGTAATTCTGCTGCAATAGCTAATTATGGGCATGAACTGTCTGTGATGCTTAGGCCTTGGACAGAAGGGCGTTTTACGATGTCGGTTGGGATGAATGGAGCGTATAACCGGGATGTATTGCTCAAATTGCCTGAGCATTATGGTGGGCAGTTTGTGCGTTGGGAAAATAATGATAAATATAAGCAGCATGTTGTTTTTAGGGTGGGTACATCGACCATGTCCAACTATATGTTATTGAACCGTGGCGTATACAGTACGGATGCGGATGTTCCCGTGGATCCAGCCACCGGACGTCGGTATCGTATGGCCAATGGTACAGAATTTCAGGCTGGTGACCCCATTTTTGCGGACCTTGATGGTAATTATGTCCTGGATGAAAATGATTATGCAAGAACAGGTAATTCCCAGCCCTTGGTGACGGGGGGGATGCAGCTGAATTTCAATTACAAACATGAGACCCTGGGCACATTTGGTTTGAATTTATATGCTTCCTATACGGCAAAACGTACGATCTTAAATAACGCCCTTGCAGAGCGACTCCAATTGATGAGTGATCCCTACGGTGATAAAGCTGTGGTGCCCCTGGATGATATCAATATGTGGTTGAAGCCCGGTGATATCGCGAAATACCCTTATGCATATGATTTTAAACGTTACCCGAGTATTAATCCATTTCGAATGGATCAGGATCTCTGGGCGGAAGATGGATCTTACTTTAAGCTGAATAGCGTAACGCTCTCTTATATGTTTACCAAAGAAGCCATAAAAAGATATGGACTGGACCGGTTAAGGGTGTTTGTCTCAGCTGAGAATATTGCTACGTTTTCAAAATATAGCGGACCTAATCCAGAAAATGTAAGTAGCATGGGCAGGGATGCTTCTGGGGGATACCCTGTGCCCAGACAATATAATGTAGGTATTAATATTGATTTCTAATAGACTGCTGCCATGAAAATAAAAAGAAATTTTGGAAAAATCATCCTTGTATTGTGTCTATGTGTTTTAGTTACAGCTGGATGTAAGAAATTTTTGACGGTAGAACCGATTGATCGGCTCACCGGAAATAACTTTTACCAATCAAAGGAGGATGTCGAATCAAATATCGCCCGTATCTACAGTCAGTTTTTTGAAAAACTCAATGAATCGTGGGTAATAGGGGCTATTGGGGAAGCCCGGTCCGGTGAAATATTTCCGTCGCCCACCGCTTCGACAAACCGGATGATCCTAAGAGATTTAGGAACCAATAATATGAATGCGGTGTATAGAAACACGCTTCCGGGCGGACGTTCGGATGGTTATGCCATGTATCAGGTTTCTATCTGGGATACGTATTATAAAGTGATCCAAAGCTGTAATATCTTGATTGCTAAATTAGAGGAAGGTATCCCCGGATTGTCTGAATCAGACAAAAATCGCTACCAGGCTGAAGCTACTTTTATGCGCTGCTTAAGTTATTTTTGGATGGTACGTCTCTATGGTGATGTTGTATATTACACTGAAGCTTATTTCGCAAAACAATTGCCGCGAGAGGACATGGTTTCGGTCGTCAGTAAATGTATTACGGATCTGGAGTCAGTCAAAGATCTGATGCCCTGGACCTTTGCTGATGCCTCTCAGCGCGGTGCCCGAGCCAGCAGAGGGAGTATCATTGCCTTACTGATGCATATGAAGATGTGGAACGCTAATTTTGATCCAGGGAATTCGACGAAATATTATGAAAGTGTTGCTAACCTGGGAAAGGAGCTTCGAGCAAGCGGTGCTCATCGTCTTTATACCTTAACACCTGAAAATTGGGCTAAAGTTTCTAAAGGACGTACCGAGGAATCCTTGTTTGAATTTTATCGTACCATCAATTATGGAGATCAGAACAATGCTTATGCCCCCTTGTGGGATCATTTTCTTCGTTGGCCGTATAAATTTCCACGGTATAATCAGCAGTTCAGTATTGCCTATTATTCGTCAGTTTTTATGTCCCGTATCTATCCTCAGAATGGACCTGCCGATAAGCGGAAGGAATTGTGGTATGAGGACATGTATGCTGATGATGGCCGATTTGTGCTGAAGAAATTTGCAGCGAATGTGTTTGCTTCGGGTAATGAAGATTCCAATCCGGACAACACATTTATGATATTCCGATATGCTGATGCCCTCCTGTTGGAAGCGGAAGCTCTCGCCAATCTTGGGGGGGCACGGGAAGCAGAGGCGGTCGCCGTGCTCAATATCGTTCGGGATAGGGCTGAGGCCACACGCTATACTGGGGGCGGGGCTGAACTCAAAAACTTCATCTTTGAGGAACGCTGTCGGGAACTGATAGGCGAAGGGGTACGGTATTTTGATCTGATACGAACACGACGCATATTAAATCCACAATGGACAATGGCGCCAATGACCATCGACCAGTATAATCGTCGTGCATGGACCTGGCCACTGGATCCCTCAGCCAAAAATTTTAACGCAAAGATTGTATTGAATGATTACTGGACAAGTGGAAACTAATATAGGTGAATTATGAAAAGACTTAAAGATATAGGCTATGTTATTGCAGTTGTTGTGCTGCTGTATGGCATGGGATCATGTAAGAAAGATGAATATTACAAAGATGGCGGACTGGCACAGGCCAAATTTGATGGCTCAATCATGGATTACTTGGATTCAAAGCCAAGAGAATTTGACTCTATAGCACAAATCATCCGTTTAGCAGGGTTGGAAGGAGATTTTAAGACGAAAGAATTTACCTTTTTTGCCCCTAGGGATGAGAATGTCAAGAGCCTGATCGGTCTGGCAAGGGGGAATGCCCAACATGCAGCTTCAGGGGTCAATGCCGAGTTATATGTTTTGGGCCGGGATACGATTAAGACCTTGGCGGATGTCGATAGTATTATCTGGCGAAAATATTTATTACGCTACATGTTCAATGGCAAACGCAAGCTGATGGACTACCCGCAGATCGACTTTGATCTCCTGAATGTATACAAGGGGCAGAATTATACTTCCCTGGGAAATACGGTGTCCAATATTGGGGTTGTGTATAATGATGCCATCAATGATGCTGATAAAAACAATGTGACCCGGTTGAAATATATGGGGTATCGACAGCTTTATATTTCCTATATATTGGATATCAGCCGACCAACAGAATGGATATCCTGTCCTGTTGCCTCCTCTGATATACAGCCGGATAATGGTGTTGTCCATGTGATCGATTATACCAAGGCACAATTTGGCTATAGTCTATTTGAGATTGAGAATGACATTTTGGAAAGTAAACGTTAACAACCATTTGTAGATTAAATTATGAAAGTTATGTACAGCATGATGTGGAGGTATTTCGTTTTGTTGTTTGTTAGTGCTCTCCTGTTCGGATGCAATAAGGACAATAAAACTTTTTCGGCACCTTACGAGGACGGTGTGCCTCCATTGGATATAGAAATCAATCCAACCGATAAGATGCAACCAGAATCGGGGAAGACCGGAACAGAGACAATGATGCGGATAAAGGGATTGGACAAGTATAAGGACAAAGCAATCATTCGGTTTAACGGGGAGAAGGCGGAAGTTCTGGAGCTGACATCGGACCATGTAAAACTGAAAGTCCCACCGTACGCAAGTACTGGTGTGCTGTCCGTTACGATTGATGATGTCGTATTCTTTGGTCCTCAGTTTACCGTTTTGGGGAATGTATCGATCGATGCAACTTTCCAGGTGGGGGTAGGGACCAATGGTTTTGTCTCCGATGTGTTAACCTTGGAAGATGGTAAAAAGATCTTTGTCGGCGGATTTACGAATTATAATAACAAAGGATCGATACGTCCCATCAACCGTTTGGTAAGAACTTTTGCAGATGGAACCTATGATGCAAGTTTTCGTATCGGGGCCGGCGCAAATAATTCTTTGAGCAGTATTCTGCAATTGGGCAACCATTATTACCTGGCGGGCTCATTCTCGGGCTATGGTCAACGAAATGCTGACATTAGCAATTTGACACGTATCCATACAACAGGCGCTATTGACACCATGGGGATTAAACCTTTCCGTAGGCCTGGTCAGCCGGATACACTAAAGTATTACCCTACATTTAATGGTGGCTTTGATGGAAACGTTGGAAATATTTATGAATCCGATGGCAAGCTACTAGCGACAGGAAATTTTAGGTATTATATCCATCGTATTTATGGTAAACCCAATAAGCTGGAAACAAGAGATACGGTCATCTTAGATAGCACCGAAATCAGACATGTTGCCCGCTTGAACCTCGATGGCTCATTGGATAAATCTTTCCGGTTCGGGGCAAATGGCAAACCATTTACAGGAGGAAATGGTAGTGTAGGGACGGTGTATCACGATAGCGGGCCGCTTAAGGGAAAAATACTCGTATATGGTACTTTCAATCGATTTGATGGTCAAGCCAAAGGGTACATTACAAGACTAAATGCAGATGGAACGCTGGATCCTACGTTCAATGCTGGGGGAGCAGGAGCTGATTATACCGTTGCCGCGGTATCTTATAACCGCGTCACGAATAAATATGTCATTGTCGGTGCTTTCAGTAAGTATAATGGTGCACCGGCAGTCAAAATAGCTTTATTAAATGCGAATGGAACATTAGATCCTACTTTTCAGGCAAAAACATTTGACGGCGGAGAGCCTTACTCGGCCATGCAGTTGGACGATGGTCTAGTTGTTGTTGCCGGGGATTTTGTGCACTACAATAATATCGCCCGAAATGGTTTCATGATCTTACATGCATCTGGGGAACTGCATAGTGCGTATAATACGTCCGGCTACTTCTTTGGCTATATCAATAAGGCTGTACAAACGAAGACCGAGGATGGGAAACGTGCTTTATTGCTGATGGGCTCCTTTAGTCGATTTAACAATGAAGAAGTGCACAACCTGATTCGGATTAAATTGGAACAATAACCTAAATTTTAAACAGATGAAATTTCAAGATAATGTGCGAAATATAAATAGATGGTTGCTGTCGTTGCTATTCTGCTCGGCCATGATTTCCTGTCAGGATGAATTTGGTCGATTGCTACCAGAAAATACAGGCGAACAGGATACCGTAGATCTAGTGTATGGTAAACCGAAGGTATTACTGCTGATTGCCGATGGTGCCCGGGGAGAGTCGGTGCGAACAGCAAATATCAAGACCATGAATGGATTGTTGGACCATGCTATTTACTCATGGGTCTCGTTGAGTGAGGAGCATGATGATGCAGGAGCCACCGGTGCAGATTTAGCAAGTCTTATTACGGGTGTTGCTCAGCAAAAGCATTTGGTGGTCGGAGATAATTTTAGCAACAATAATTTTCAGACCTTTCCAATGGTGTATACCCGGATTGCGGCTGATATGAAAAACCCAGTATTTAAAATATATAGCAGTTCCAAAATGTTTGTTGACCATCTGGCACCTGCGGCTGCAGCCAAATTGGAAGCCTCGGATGAGGACGTGGTGCTCCGTGTCAAAGAAGGGCTAAAGCAGCCCGAGTTAACCATGCTGACTGCACATTTTACGGCGATTGATCAAGCCGGTAAGGCATCGAAATATGATAATAGCAGTGCTATGTACAAGGCGGCGATAGAGCATTTTGATAAACAGGTAGGGGAAATTAAAACAGCACTCGAGCAGCGGCCTACCTACAAAAAAGAAAATTGGTTGGTCATTATCACCTCGAGTAAGGGGGGACCTTTTGAGATTCCGCCCGCACAGAATGACAATACAATTTTTAGTAACCCTGCGGTCAATACCTTTACAATCTTCTATTCACCAAAATATAATTCCAGGTATATTAATAAACCATACCTGGGAAGTCGTTTCTCTGGTGATTTTTTACGGTTTAAGGGTGGGATCTTTGCCGAAATGACGGAAGGTGATTCTATTTTTGATCTAGGGGACAAGGATAAGGAATTTACCATTGAATTAAAGGTGAAAAAGAACAAGGGGCCTAATAATACATATAAATTTCCCAACTATCCGTCTTTTATTGGTAAGCGTGAAAAATGGGAATCTGGAGCACCTACAAACGGTTGGATTATGGCCTTTAAAGAAGATTATTGGATGTTCAATGGGCGCGGCCCGAATGGAAGCGGAGAGGTCAATGGACCAAAATTGAATAATGCGACATGGAATAATGTTACTGTGGTAGGCTCTGTTACCAGTGATGGCAAGCGGATTATTAAGACTTATACAAATGGTCTTCCTGGAAACGAAATTGATGTCAGCTCTTGGGGCCCAATCAGTAGTCCGGCTAAATTCAGGCTCGGGTTGGTCAATGGTGGCAGTAACTGGAATGAAGGTGATTATTATCTGGCCGACGTGCGATTTTGGAAAATTGCATTACCTGAGTCTGTCATCACCCAATATAACTGCCAGGTTGGAATTAATGAAGACCATCCCTATTATGAGAATATGGCTGCCAATTGGCCTGTTGTAGGGACGATCACCGACGGAATGCTGTATGATGAGGGGGCTTTGGGCAATACCTTGAAACTTGGTGATCCGGGATATGAAATCTCAAAACTCAATGATTTCCTCTGTGCCCCTTCTGTTGAGACGATCAGCACACTGGTTCCTAAAAATACAGATATCACGGCACAAATATTTAGCTGGCTGCAGATTGCAAGGCAGGAGGGCTGGCAACTGGATGGTCGGGTTTGGGTCGATAAATAATCTTAAATAAGACATCATGAAAAGACTTTTTTATTTTCTAACAATGATTTTGACCTATAGCCAATTTATGGCTTGTTCAAAAGATAATCTTGAAGAGTTTAACCTACAGGGAAACACAGCCGTCCAAGTGATAGCTGCCGGAGGTGGAAAGGATTTAGTCAAAACAAATGACTATGTCCAGATTCCCATGAAAGTAAAATTGAGCAGCCCTGCAACCAAAACTTTTGATGTGGAGCTGCAGTTGAATACTGACACCGTAACAAAGTTAATTGAATCTGGGGCATTAAAGGATGTTGTTGCCCTGCCCAATCAAGCTTTTTCTTTCCCAAATGTTGTTAAGTTTCAATATGGCGCTGATACAGCATCGTTTGTATTAACGATTTCCCGGACTGCGATTGAACGGGTGTATGGTGAAAAATTTGCGCTTTCCTATAAATTATCAAATCCTGGCAAGGGCAATCAATTGGGAAATCCAAATAGTGTAATCGTTACATTGGATTCCAAGGATCTCCTGTCGGAAGCTGATATTCATTATCTCTCCATAACGAATTCACCGGGGAGTATTATCTTGGCCAGCAATCACAACAACTACAATACGACCCCATCAGGAATTGAAATACCGCTGGGGGTTTCGTTAGCATCATTCCCCAGTAAATGGTTTTATGTTGAAGTGCGGGGCACGACCGATTCAATAGCGGGTTGGATCAATGAAAAAATATTACCTGAGCATACGGTAGGATTAAATGAACAGGAGTTTTCTCTTCCCTCACGGGTGCAGGTCCAAGGAAATAAATCCGCTGCTGATTTCAGTATCTCGATCCCATGGGATATTATTGCAAAAAATAAAGACCGGTTCCTTGCGATCACCGTGTATTTAAAAGATCCGACTTTACATGTGATTAATCTGCAGAAGAATTATACCACCATACTCATTGACTGTGCCAATGTTGTTGAATTTGATGTGACCGGGGAGGCAACATTGACCGTGAACAGAGATAATGATGGTGGTCCTGACGCCGGTGAAGGAAGTCTCAAGTTAGTGGATAACCAGACAAGTACCAAGTTTTTACAGGGTGGATTTACCGGGGATCTGCAATGTACATTGACCTTTACCAGAACACTTAAGATCGGGGCCTATACCCTGACTTCTGGAAATGATGAAATCGCACGTGATCCGAAAAGCTGGTTTCTTGAAGGCTCTTTGGACGGCACGAATTGGGTCATCATCGACAGTAGGACAGACGAAAGCTTTCCCAATCGTATTGAGACTAGAAGATTTAATGTACAAAAACCGGGAAGTTATAAGTTCTATCGGCTGAATATTACCGAGAATGTCGGAAACAGATTGTTTCAATGTTCGGAGTGGCGGATGATTGAGTTTTTGTAGGGCTGTGATTATGTTTTATTAACGATGAAATTTATCATGATGAAAATAGAAAAATGCATATATAGTTTCTTTGTACTAATTTTTGTACTGAGTTGTCATAAAGAGAAGGAAGTTATTGTTGAAAAGCCTCAGCTTCCCAATCCCAAATCAGCTTTTTCGGTCAAACAAGTGGCTAAAAACGACCCATTTACCTTTGCTTTCACGAATCAGTCCAAAGACTATAAGGAGGCGCGGTGGAGTTTTGGTGACGACAGCACGTCAACGGTGGTATCTCCTCAGCATACATTTTTAAATACAGGGAATTTCACTGTACAGCTGAAGGTGCTCAATGAAAATGGTGACTGGGCACAACGTGAGGAGGTCATTCCAATTGACGCTGAGAAATTGCTTCAATTCAACGCAACAAAAAATGGGACAGGAAAATTGATCTTAAGCTATGAGAGTGATGTTGCGATACAGGGGGCTATCTGGTCTGTGTTGAAAAAAGACACTTATGAACAGGTTTCGGATCAGGAAAAAGCCGATATATCGATCGGAGTGGGAAGCTTTGAAACGTATAAACTTGAAGTCTGGACACCCAAAGGATCCCAAATCACCGTCACCAAGCTCCTCACAGATTTGGGCATTGTAAAGGACTGGACAAATATGGATAACACATTTCGGATTTCACAGGATAACTCAAGCGGACCAGATGCAGGAGAAGGGTCAAAAAAACTTGTGGATAATGATTTGACAACTAAATTGTTCATTGGCGGGTATCAGCCGGGCCTTTCCTGGCAATTTGCCTTCTATCAACCACAGGTGATCAATGCCTATACGATTACGACAGGAAATGATGCTCCTGAAAGGGATCCCAAAGAATGGGAAATACAAGCCTCTGATGATGGAATATCTTGGGTAACCTTGAACAGCGTAAAGGATTACAGCTTTGGCAGTGCACCTGAGGACAGGAGAAAATCGATCACGTTTCGGTTTTCCAATTCAAAACCGTATGGCTATTATCGATATGTGGTTAAATCAGTCGCTTCGGGATCGAATTTTCAGATGAGTGAATTTAGACTATTGGAGTTACCTCGATAGCTAAGTATTGTGCTCTTGGAATTTCCACTTGTCGGAAGTCCGGGTGATTTTTTATGAAACAGCTCCGGTTGGCTTGGATCCCAAGCCAACCAGAGCTGTTTTTAATACAACGATCTGACTGCCGCTGTGAATGATTCATCAATGAGCTGCTTCCTTTGTAACCATCTTGTGAAAAACCAATCCATTCGCTAGTCGGATCAATTTTATTTTCTAAATTTACTAATACGTTTTAGCTTTTAAGCGTTTATAACGTTTCAATTATATTCATTATGTTTAATATCAGAAAACTAACAGGTAGTGCCATGTTGCTGTTTGCAGCCTATACCGGTGCAGCACAGCAATCTTCCCCAGTGGATTATGTAAATCCCCTGATCGGTACTGAATCCAAATATGAGCTGTCAAATGGGAATACCTATCCAGCAATTGCCCGACCTTGGGGTATGAATTTTTGGACACCACAGACCGGAAATATGGGTGATGGATGGGTATATACCTATACGGCGGATAAAATCAAGGGATTTAAACAGACGCATCAACCCAGTCCATGGAATAATGATTACGGCCAATTTTCACTGATGCCAATCACGGGTACGCCTCAGTTTGATCAGGAGAAACGCGCCAGCTGGTTTTCACACAAGGCGGAAATTGCAAAACCGTATTATTACAGTGTCTATCTGGCAGACCATGATGTGACCACAGAGCTTACTCCTTCCCAGCGAGCAGCAGTATTTCAGTTTACCTTTCCCAAAACGGACAGTGCCTATGTGATTATTGATGCCTTTGACAAGGGGTCATATATTAAAATACTCCCTGATGAACATAAAATTATTGGCTATTCAACAAAAAATAGTGGTGGGGTACCGGATAATTTTAAGAATTATTTTGTGATTACTTTTGATCATGCTTTCTCTTATAAAGCTGGTGTGAAAAATGGTCTTATAAAGAATGATGCGCTAGAAATTCAGGATAACCATGCCGGAGCCATCATTGGCTTTCCATCTTTGCAAAAGGGGGAGAAGGTGGTTGCGAAAATTGCATCTTCCTTTGTGAGTTTTGAACAGGCAGAACTGAACCTGAACGAGGTAAAATCGAAAAGTTTTGAGCAGGTGGTTCAGGAAGGTAAACAACAATGGAATGATGTATTGGGCCGTGTTCAGGTAGAAGATAACCATATCGACAAATTGCGTACGTTTTATTCCTGTCTTTACCGATCTGTATTGTTCCCGAGAGATTTTTCGGAGATCGACAGCCATGGAAACCGGATTCATTATAGTCCTTATAATGGGAAGGTCCTACCCGGAGAGATGTTTACAGATACTGGATTTTGGGATACTTTCCGGAGCTTGTTCCCGCTTTTGAACCTTTTGTACCCATCGATGAATGATCGCATGCAGGAAGGGTTGGTCAATGCGTATAAAGAAAGTGGATATTTACCGGAATGGGCATCGCCGGGGCATCGGGCTTCAATGATCGGTAATAATTCGGCATCCATCGTTGCAGATGCCTTAATTACAGGGCGCAAAGGGTATAATACGGATTTGCTTTGGGAGGCATTAAAACATGGTGCAAATAATGCCTATCCAAAACATTCATCCACAGGTCGCTTTGGTTATGAATATTATAACAAACTGGGGTATATTCCTGCAGACGTTAAGGTGGATCAGAATGTTGCCCGTTCATTGGAATATGCTTATAATGACTGGTGCATCTATGAGTTTGGTAAGGCATTGGGCAAACCCGCATCGGAAACAGCTATTTATGCACAACGAGCAATGAACTATAAAAATCTGTTTGATTCAAGCACCAGGTTGATGCGTGGCAAAAAGCAGAATGGTTCTTTTGTGCCCAATTTTGATCCCAGTGCCTGGTCCAGAGAATATACAGAAGGAAATGCCTGGCATTGGAGTTTCTGTGTATTTCATGATCCACAGGGATTGATTGATCTGATGGGCGGCAATACATCTTTTGTGTCAATGTTGGATACCGTGTTTGTTATACCAAGCTATGAAGGAATGAAGAGCCGTGGCATGATCCATGAGATGCGCGAGATGCAAGTCATGAACATGGGGCAGTATGCGCATGGTAATCAACCTATCCAACATATGCCTTATTTGTATAATTATGCGGCCGAACCCTGGAAGACTCAATATTGGGTCCGTAAGATTATGGATAAACTGTATCTCCCGACACCTGATGGTTATTGTGGAGACGAGGATAATGGGCAGACATCAGCCTGGTATGTGTTTTCGTCGCTGGGATTTTATCCGGTTTCGCCCGGATCAGGTGAATATGTGCTGGGCTCCCCTCAGTTTGATAAGGTAACCTTAAGGCTTGAAAATGGAAAAAATGTGCGTATTGATGCGCTTAACCAGGGCGCCGGACAGGTTTATGTGAATCAGTTGCTTTTGGACGGAAAATCTTATGATAAAAACTATATCCGGTACACTGATTTATTCAAAGGAGCTAATTTGCAATTTAAGATGAGCAACGAACCGAATAAGCAACGGGGAACAAAAAAAGAGGATGCCCCCTATTCGTTCAGCAATGAACGCCTCAAATAGGCTCTAGACCCGGTTAGCTGTCGTGAGACGGGAATTCTTTTTTTTGTATGCAAATTTTACGCGAACTAAGACCATGGCAACTAATTCTCTGCTGTCATGGTTTTTTTACATAATTCGAATCATCTTGGAAATTTAAAATTATATCTTTGTGATTCGGAATTTCAACATGTTAGGTAAAATATTTCATCTTTTAACACTCTGTGCATACCTCAATCTGTGGACCTATGACTCTTTTTCATCGGCTACGGGGCAAGTTATACATACAGGAGAGACTATTGTGGAATATTTTTTGGATGATGTGCTGGATTTAGACCCGATTCATCCTTCTCAAGAAGAGAAAGTGCTATTGCAAGATGATTATCGTATATTTTCTGTCAATAGTCAGGTTCTTTCTGTCTTTATTTTTATTTTTGGGATTGTATTTACTGCATGGTGCTTTTCCAAAGGAAAGACCCATCCTTTTTATCGATCCAAGACGCTCTGTCTTTTAGGGTATTATCGATATCTCGCCCGGTTTCGACCCTTCTAAGTACTTTAACTTTACTTTTCTACCTAAGAAGCCTGCAAAATAACAAGAAATGTTTTGTGCTTGTTCCTGACGTGTTGGTGGTGATAGCCTCCGCTCTTATTGAATAAGATCATGTGCTTCTATCTTGTATCTAGTTTACATTTTACATTTTTATCGTTTTATGAAGAAATTAATTGCACTGTGCCTCTTGGTGGGTACGGTAGGGACGCTGGCTTCATGCCGTTCTTCGAATGCTAGCGCCGAACACAAAGAAGAGATTAAGAACATTCCTGTTGTTTCATTGATGACGATGGATACAACCGTTTATAAGGATTATATTGCGGATATACAGGCGTTTAAAAATGTTGAGGTTCGTTCAAAATTAAATGGATTTTTAGACAAAATCTACGTCGATGAAGGGGCCTGGGTAAAAAAAGGACAAACGTTGTTCAAGTATAATAATGAAGAATACCGTTCTGAACTTGCCAAAGCCAAAGCGCAGTATGATAATTCCATTGCGGAAGCACAAAAAATCAAGCTGGAGATGGAACGAACCCAAAAACTAGTGGATAAAAACATTGTCAGTCCTTCGGAATATAACCTGCTAAAGATTCAGCTTAAGGCAGCAAACTCGAAGATTGAAGAATCCCGTGCTTTGGTCAACCAGGCACAGACAAGGCTTGATTATACAGTGATCCAAGCGCCATTTGATGGTCGGATAGACCGAATTTTATTAAAAGAGGGATCTTTATTGACAGAAGGAAGCTTAATTACAACGATTTCTGACCTGAGTAAGGTGAATGTATATTTTGATATTTCTGAGCGTGAATATCTGACCATGATGCAGGATAAATTGAATGGTAAAGAGACGCAGAAAACGGTAAAATTAATATTGGCAAATGGTGTGTTATATCCACATGAGGGTGTCGCACATATTGTCGAAAGTGAATTCGAAGCCAATACAGGTTCTATTGCCCTCCGTGCACAGTTTCCCAATACGGAACGTATTCTAAAACATGGTGCCACCGGAAAGATCGGGGTACCAATGGAGACTGGAGAACATCAATTTGTGCATCAAAAATCAGTATTTGAAATCCAGGATAAGACCTATGTCTATACGATGCAGGCAGATAGTACTGTTAAAATGACGCCTTTTGCTGCAGGGCCTCGTGTAGGACACTATTATATTGTAGAAGGTGGATTGGAACCAGATGTAAAGGTGGTTTATGAAGGAGTACAAAGTTTGCGTGATGGAATGAAGATTAACCCAAAAATGAGGAAGCTGTAGCGGAGGAAAGATTATGTTTGAAACATTTATAAAAAGGCCAATATTATCGTTGGTTATTTCAGTGTTCATTACGCTTCTGGGATTATTGGCGTTATTTACATTGCCTATTACACAATTCCCTGATATTGTACCGCCTTCAGTGGTTGTCAATGCCAATTACACCGGTGCAAATGCAGATGTAAGTACCAATGCCGTGGCCATTCCTTTGGAAAAAGCAATCAACGGTGTCCCAGGGATGACTTACATGAATTCGGTATCCACCAATAACGGAAGTACGGTGATTCAGGTTTTCTTTGAAGTGGGTACAGACCCGGATATTGCGGCAGTAAACGTACAGAATAGGGTGACCACTGTACTGGATGAATTGCCGGAAGAGGTCATCAAAGCTGGGGTGACCACTGAAAAAGAGGTAAACTCGATGTTAATGTATCTGAACGTTTATACAGACGATAAAACGGCTGATGAACGATTCATTTATAATTTTGCGGATATCAATATCCTGAAAGAACTCAAACGTATTGAGGGAGTTGGCCGGGCCCAGATCATGGGTATGCGTGACTATGCGATGCGGGTATGGGTAAAACCTGATCGTATGGCTGCTTATAATATTTCAGCTGAGGATGTTGTTGCAGCCCTGCGTAAACAGAATATTGAAGCCGCACCGGGACAGACAGGGATTAGTTCTGATAAAATGCGTAATATGCAGCAATATGTGTTGCGCTATCCGGGTAAGTTCACAGAAGTGGAGGAATATGCCAATGTGCCTATCAGGGCAAATTCCAATGGTTCCATTATCCGTATTAAAGATATCGCTGATGTTGAATTCGGATCTTTAGACTATGAAATGGTATCCAAGACAGATGGTCGTCCTTCGGCCTCCATTATGTTGAAACAATTGCCTGGATCCAATGCACAGGAAGTTATCCAGCGGGTAAAAGACCGGATGGCGGAATTGAAGGAAACATCATTCCCAGCAGGAATGACATATACGATGGGATATGATGTATCACGATTTTTGGATGCTTCTATTTCATCGGTCATTAAAACGTTGTTGGAGGCTTTCCTGTTAGTTTTTATTGTTGTATTTATCTTTTTGCAGGATTTTCGTGCCACAGTTATTCCAATTTTAGCGGTTCCGGTTTGTTTGATTGGAGCCTTGTTCTTTATGCAGATGTTGGGCTTTTCCATTAACTTGTTGACGCTATTTGCTTTGGTGCTGGCGATCGGAATTGTTGTAGATAACGGGATTGTGGTAGTGGAAGCTGTATATGCCAAAATGGAGGAAGAGCATCTGCAACCGATGGAAGCCACCCTTGAAGCCATGAAAGAGGTTGGTGGTGCTGTTGTGGCCATTACCTTGGTGATGTCAGCGGTATTTGTTCCGGTTGCCTTTCTTTCTGGTCCTGTCGGCATCTTCTACAGACAGTTTTCCCTTACACTTGCGGCGGCTATCGTTATTTCGGGTATCAATGCCCTGACATTGACTCCGGCATTATGTGCGCTATTTCTAAGATCACCACATGACCGTAAACCGTCCAATAACTTGCTGGACCGTTTCTTTAGAAAGTTCAACGCGATGTACGATAGAACAGCTTTTGGCTATAAGGGTATACTTGTAAAAACAAGTGCAAGACGTGGATTGACATTGCTGTTACTGGGTGGTTTTTTTGTGGCCACATGGGGGAGCAGCGCTATATTGCCTTCCGGTTTTATCCCTACGGAAGATCAGGGAATGATTTATGTTGCGGTGACGACCCCTCCGGGAGCAACCGTTGACCGTACCGAACGCATATTGGATCAGGTTGACTCTGTATCTCGCAAATTAGATGTCGTCGAAACTGTTTCGACCTTATCTGGATATAGTATTGTTACGGAAGTTTCCGGTGCTTCATACGGAATGGGGATGATCAATCTCAAACCATGGAAAGAGCGTGATCAGACGGTGGATGACGTCATCAAAGAATTACGGGAGAAAACAAAAGATTTTGCCGATGCACAGATTGATTTCTTCCCGCCACCAACAGTTCCTGGATTTGGTAACTCTTCGGGATTTGAATTACGTTTATTGGACCGCAGTGGGAATGAAGATCTCAATAAAACAGCCGAAGTGCTGCAGGGATTTATGGACGATATGGAGAAAAGTGCGGTCCTGCAGGATGTTAGTTCCAGCTTTGACGTAAACTTTCCGCAATACATGTTGAAAGTGGATTATGACATGGCTGCAAAGAAAGGAATATCGGTAGAAAATGCCATGAATACTTTACAGACCTTGATGGGTAGCCTTTATGCGACCAATTTTATCCGGTATGGGCAGATGTATAAGGTAATGGTACAGGCCGGGCCTGAATATCGCCAAAAGCCTGAAGATGTACTGCGGCTGTATGTAAAGAATGATGCTGGCGAAATGGTCCCTTACAATGCCTTTATTTCGATGGAACGTATGTATGGACCAGAACAGATTACCCGCTATAACATGTTTAGTTCGGCGATGATCACGGGACAATCCTCTCCAGGTTTCAGTTCTGGACAGGCCATTGAAGAAGTGGAAAAGATAGCATCCTCTTTACCTCAGGGGTATAGTATAGAATGGTCCGGTATGACCAGGGAACAAAAGATTTCGGGTAATCAGGCACTGTATATATTTGCACTCTGTCTATTGTTTGTTTATTTACTTTTATGTGCACAGTATGAGAGCTTCTTGCTGCCTTTACCTGTACTTCTCTGTCTTCCGGCGGGAATCTTTGGAGCTTTTATTTTCTTAAAAGTATTTGGGCTGGAAAACAATATCTACGCGCAGGTGGCATTAGTCATGCTCATTGGCTTATTGGGTAAGAACGCGATTCTTATCGTAGAATATGCCAATTTGAAATATAAACAAGGAATGGATATTGTCACGGCATCCATCGAGGGAGCTGTGGCCCGTCTTCGTCCTATTTTAATGACTTCTTTTGCTTTTATTGCCGGGCTGATTCCATTAATGATGGCGAGCGGTGCCGGTGCTTTAGGTAATCGGAGTATCGGTACAGCTGCGGTAGGGGGAATGCTCATCGGAACGATATTGGGTGTTATTGTTATTCCAGGGTTGGTCATCTTGTTTTCGAAAAAGGATAATAAAAAGCAAATTGTGAAACAGGCCTCATTGGTCATTGCCGCCCTTATTCTTTTTGGAAGCTGTTCGGTGCCTAAAAAAGCGGTTCAACCTGAAAAGATCGCCGTTCCGGCCGCATTCTCAGCAAGTGCGCTGAAAGATAGCATAAATGTTGGCAATCGGTCCTGGAAGGAGATCTTTAAGGATCCACTCTTGGTCGCCTTGATTGATTCCGCCTTGCAGAACAATATGGACATCCGTCAATCAATTTTACGATTGGAATCTGCTCAAGCTTATTTCAAACAGCGGAAAGCTGCATTGGGTCCCACGCTGGAGGCTGCTGTAGAGGGGGGAATACGTAAATATGGCCACTATACAGAATCTGGTATTGGTAATTACGATTCTAATTTCTCTGAAAACTTAAAAAGCGATGAGAAATTACCAGAACCATTTATTCCGGATTATTTCATTGGATTACGGTCTTCATGGGAAATTGATTTGTGGGGTAAATTAAAAAATCAAAAACAGGCGGCTTATTTTAGCTTATTGGCGGAACAAGAAGGGAAGCGTTTGCTGGAGACTGAGTTGGTATCCAATATTGCCACGGCTTATTACGAGTTAATGGCACTGGATCAGAAGATAAAGGTCTATGACCGGAATATAGAATTGCATAAAAATGCGCTTGAGGTGGTTGAGATAAAGAAAGATGCCGGTTATGCAACCGAACTTTCAGTACAACAATTTAAGGCGTTATTAGCTAACTCGAAATCCGCAAAGGAGCAGCTTATCCAGGAAACAGCGCTATGGGAACATCATATCAATGGCTTATTGGGACGGTTCTACCAACCGATTGAACGGGGTAATTATGTAGAGAATCTTAAGCTATACAATCCGATGAGTTTTGGTAGCCCGGATGACCTGGTTAATCAGCGTCCAGATATCAAAGCGGCTTACCTGAAGATGATATCATCCTCAAACAATCAGGAAGCCTCCCGTTTAGCCTTTTTACCATCGGTAGCCATTAGCCCATTTGTTGGATTGCAAAGCTTTAGTTTTAATAAACTATTCAGTTTGGACAAGTCCGTTACCTACAATTTGTTCGGTGGCATTACACTGCCGATCTTTAACCAACGGCAGCTAAAAACGCAATATGAAGTTGCAAAAGCCGACTATGGGATTGCTTTTATCGACTACGAAAAGTCAGTGGTGAATGCTTATAATGAAGTATCTAATGTCATCATGACACAGGAAGCGATCAGCAAACGTCGCAGCTTTGTCGACGAGAATGTCTTGGCATTGGACCTTTCCATAGAAGCCGCACAAGAATTGTTTATTGCCGGCCGGGTTACCTCCCTGGATGTGGTTACAGCACAGAAAGAATCGTTGGAGGCACAGATTGGCAAGGTAGAATTAGAAAAAGAGAGTACACTAAATCAAATTCTGCTGTACAAAGCCTTGGGTGGAGGCTGGAAATAAATAAGCCCATTAAATACAAGAAAACTATTTTTCATGCGATAAAGAATTAAATTGTTAATTCTTAAGCCCTTATCAGGGTTAGAAAAAGAGGCCGTCGGGAGATGTCCTCTTTTTTTTGTTATTTTTACGTAGTTTAGCCTTGACTGTATTGAACCGATCTTATTATGTGGCAACGCTTTTTCGTTTTTATTTTTTTATTTCATTTTTCTTTTGCGCTATCTGCCCAAAATCATTCGGATAGCACAAGGGTTTTACAACGACTGGAATATTTGATGGACAACCAGAAGATCTATGTCAAAAATCGGGAAGAGAAAATAGAAAAATTAAAACAGGAAGCAAAAATGCTGGAAGGTAAGCCGCTTCAGTTTTTCCAAAAAAATTATGAGATTTTTCAAAACTATAAAAAGTTTGATTCGGATGCTGCGTTGAGCTACATCAAACTGTGTCAGAATTTGGTTCCAGCACATCACGATTCTCTGCAGACCGTTATTCGCCTGGATCTGGCCTGGGTTTATTCGACAATCGGACGTTACATCGAAGCATCAGCGTTATTGGACAAGATTAGTGCGGAAGGGCTGGGAAGAGAGCTTTTAGCAAAATATTATGATACGTATAGTTCCTTCTATAGTCATTATGGGCAAAGTAACAATCGCCCTGAGTATTATCAGGCAAGTGAGCTTTATAGAGATTCACTCTTGACTGTCCTGCCTAAATCATCGCTCGAATATCGTACAGCTATCGCCATAAAAACCTTATTCAGTGGTGATCGTGAGCTGGCCAAAAAACAATTTCTGACATTATGGCAAGAGCACCAAGATGATATCGAGCAAAGAGCTCTTATCGCGTATTTTATGAGCTTGATCTATAAATATGAAAAGAATACCACCAGTCAATTGTATTACTTATCCATATCAGCGAGTGCAGATATTGAGATGGCAAATCGTGATAATGCATCTTTCCATGATTTGGCTATAACTTACTATGATCAACAGGATTTTGACCGGGCCTTTCAGTTCATTGAAAAGGCTATTGATGATGCTATGTTATGTAAAGTACGTTACCGAATCATTGAAGGAACATCATCTTATCCAATTATCAATGCGGCCTATCAACAGAAAATAAATAGTCAAAACAGGCAGCTGGTCTTCTTGGTGATTGTGGTCAGTCTTTTATTGGTTGGGGTATTTATTGGATTGATCGTGATATATAGGCAAGTGCAACATCTGCGTAAGATTAGGTCGGAGCTATCTGCGACAAACCAACAATTAAGGTCGTTGAATAATCAAATTAATCAGACCAATCTTAAGCTATCGGAATCCAACCATATTAAGGAAGAATATATTGCTCAATTTTTTGATATGTGTTCAAGTTATATCGATAAAATGGAAGATATCCGGAAGGCATTATTAAAAAAGGCTACCAATCAACAATGGGACACTCTTCGGGAGCAGCTGAAGTCAACCCAAATGGAGGAAAGAGAAGTTCAACAGTTATATATTAATTTTGATCGAATTTTTTTAAATCTCTATCCTACTTTTGTTGATGAATTTAACGCTCTTCTCCAAGAAGATGAGAAAATTTATCCTAAAAAAACGGAACTGCTAAATACGGAATTGCGCATTTTTGCGCTGATCCGTTTGGGGATTACTGACTCGGTTAAGATTGCCAGTTTCCTGAGGTATTCCCTCCGTACAGTTTATAATTATAGAACCAAAGTCCGGAATAAAGCTGCTGGACATCGAGAGGCTTTTGAGACTGCAGTATGTCAGATTGCGGTTATCGATCGACGCTAACAAGATCACAAAGCATTACTTAGGGCCTGATGACATTTTTCTAGGCCCTTTTTTTAGTACTTTTTACTGCATATTAAATCTAGTAACAATCTTTTTGTCAGTTTGTTATGTTTTTGTTTGAGTACTTTTTGAGTACCGGTGCTTTTTTTCCTGTCTGTACCCTATTAGTTTTGTTTAGCACGATGGAGCAGGGGAAACTCATCGTCATTTTGGAATAACCAAACGATTAAACAATAACCAATTTTTTATTCATATGATTTACTTTACTCGAAAAGTAACCCTCACAATGGGGTTAGCTTTCTTGTGTGCCTTGATGAATTTTGTGTTTGCACAGGATCGGATTCAGATCAGTGGACGGGTATTAGATGTTCATGATCAGCAGCCGCTCACTGGGGTAACCATTACACAGAAAGGAACCAGCAACGCAGTTTCCAGCAATGGGGAAGGCCGCTTTCAGATTGCTGTTGTACGCGGTAGTATCCTGCAATTTAGTTTTGTCGGATACGATAGCAAGGAACTACCGGCCAATAGTACGATGACTGTACAGCTCAGTCCCGCCAGCAATATGCTTGAAGATGTTGTTGTGATAGGCTATGGTGCCGTCAAACGAAAGGATGTCACAACCGCAATTTCATCGGTCTCTACGAAGGATCTGGAGCAGAGGCCAGTCACCAATTTTGGGCAGGCTATCCAAGGTAAAGCTGCAGGGGTGACCGTTATACAGCCAAGTGGTCAGCCAGGTGCTGCCCCGCAAATTCAAGTACGCGGAATAACGTCTTTTAACAGTAATACGACGCCCTTGTATGTTGTGGATGGCGTTCCGGTTGAGGATATTAAGTTTTTGTCGCCGAATGATATTACGGACATTCAGATCTTAAAAGATGCTTCATCTGCCGCTATTTATGGGTCCCGGGGGTCTAATGGTGTTATCCTGGTGACCACAAAGTCAGGAAAGTCCGGAGAAGCAAAGATTACCCTGGGAACGCAATGGACAGCGAATGTGGTAAATAATACGTTGAAGGTGCTAAATACAAGCCAATACAAAGATTTACAAGATGAGATCGGCATTGTGAGTTTGCCTGATGGACTGGCGGATCAGACAGATTGGTTTAAGGAAACGTATAAAACGGGAATCCAACAGAACCATCAGCTATCTATTTCTGATGGGAATGAAAAGCTGCGTTATTATCTTGGTGGGGGATACCTAAACGAAAAAGGAACCTTACAAGGTTCCTTTTTTAGAAGATATAATTTTCGTGCAAATATTGAAAACCAGGTTCGTAAGTGGCTGAAAGTAAATGCTAATATCAATTACAGCGATAACAATGACAATGGTATCACTTCTGGATTAGGTTCCAACAGGGGCGGTGTTGTGACATCTGTTATCACAACACCTACCTATGCACCGGTATGGGATCCTGTCCATCCTGATCGTTTCTATAATAATTTTTATGGTATCAATAATATCACCAGTCCGCTGGAGAACTTAGCCCGGACGAAAAACAATAATAACAGGGAAAACCGGCTTATAGCTACCGGAAGTGCGCTGATATCCTTTATGCCGAACCTCACCTTCAAATCATCTTTTTCGTTAGATCGGCGGTCAGGTGTGATGACCACATTCTTGGACCCCTGGACGACAGCTTGGGGCAGAAACCAATATGGGGAAGCATCTGATATCCGGAATACAAATACTGTATTAACCTGGGATAATGTGCTAACGTATACCAAGAACTTTGAAAAGCATCATATGGAATTGATGGGCGGTTCTTCCTGGACGGACTCTAAGTACTCCAAGAGTTATATCTATGGTTCAAATTATGCAAATGGTATTATCGAAACATTGAATGCAGCTAATAAAATCTCCTGGGATAGGACAGGGTCCATTGCCTCCGATTGGGGGATCATGTCCTATTTTGCACGTGCTATGTATAACTATGATGGAAAATACCTCTTCACAGCCAATATGCGTGCAGATGGTTCTTCAAAGTTGAGTCCAAAGCGCCGTTGGGGGTATTTTCCTTCGGTATCAGTAGGCTGGAGAGTCTCGTCTGAAGATTTTATGAAAGATGTAGATTGGATCAATGATCTGAAGATCCGTGGTGGATGGGGCCAAACGGGTAATCAATATGGTTTAGGTGACTATGCATACTTACAATTGAGTGGCATTCAGCGTCAGCAATGGTTTGTGTCGGGACAAGAGCAAGCGGTTCCGAATATTAATAAGCCAGTTATTTTAAGAGCAACAGATCTCACTTGGGAGACAACCAGTACAACCAGCATTGGATTTGACCTCACTATGTTGAGTAACCGTTTGACATTGACAATGGATTATTATAATAAGAATACAACCGATTTACTGATGAATGCCGCTTTGCCAGATGGTCAGCAGGCCAATCTCATTCAAAGAAATGGTGGAAAGCTAAATAATCACGGGGTTGAGTTTGCGATAAGTTCCAAAAACCTTCGTGGCAATTTTACCTGGAATACGGACTTTAACATGTCCTTTAACAGAAATAAATTGAAACAACTGGATTTGCAACAGGTTTATTATGATGCTAAGACGAATGACTATGTCAATGACTTTGTCGTGAAGAATGAGCCTGGAAGATCTCTTGGTGGATTTTTTGGGTATATTGCTGATGGGGTAGACCCTGAAACGGGCGAGTTGATATATCGTGATCTCAATGATGATGGGAAGATTTCTTCCAGTGATCGTACTTATATTGGCGATCCGCTTCCGAAGTTTGTGTATGGTATGACAAATAGTTTTTCATGGAAAAATTTTGACCTCAGTATATTCATCCAGGGAACTTACGGCAACGATGTCTTTAATGCCAGTCGTATGGAAACAGAAGGAATGTACGACGGTAGAAATCAGGATGCAAGGGTGTTAGATCGTTGGCGAATACCAGGACAAATTACCCACGTGCCTAAAGCCGGATTTGACATGAGAAACTCCACCTATTTTGTGGAAGATGGAAGCTATTTAAGGATGAAAAATATCTCCTTATCATACGCCATCGCTCCTGAGCGATTAAAACGGGTTGGTATACAAAAAATTCAACCTTACTTTTCTGTAAGTAATCTGTTTACGTTAACGAAATATTCCGGTATGGATCCGGAGGTGAATCAATATTCAGGTGGGGCTGATGCAAGAATCCAAGGAATTGACTGGGGGACCTATCCACAGAACCGTTCCTTTGTTTTGGGTTTAAATGTTGAATTTTAATTGGATATATAGCATGAGAAATATAAATATAAACACTGTTCTTCTAGGTATTGGACTACTGTTTTTTGTTTCCTGTTCATTAAATAGGGATCCGCTTTCAGATTACTCTGATGTAAGTCAGGGAAAGACCGAGGGGGGAGCACAGATTGTTTTCAAGAACAAGGCTGAGGTCGATAGTTATTTGGCGGGGATCTACCAACAGATGAAAGATAGACAAGAACATTGGTACCTTGATATGTTATTGATTGGAGATGCGCATGCGGATAATGCTTATGCGGGAACAACTGGTGCAGAGGTGGTACCTTTCGAAAATAATTCAATTGAAGGGTCTAATTCAGTGATTGACAGGGACTGGGGGCGTTATTTAGAAGATGTGGGCCGCGCTAACCGACTTATTATTTATGTGGATAGTGTAGCCGACAAATCTGTCAATGATACTGATATTAGACTGTATAAAGCACAAGCAAAGATATTCCGTGCCTTGGTCATGTTTGATATGGTACGTATTTACGGCTCCATTCCAGTGATTACGACCATCGCACCTGATATTACAGGTGATAACGTTGATGAAGTTTACCCTCAATATTTTCCAAAGCAGGCGACAGAAGAAGAGGTTTACAAACAGATTGAAAAAGACCTCTTGGACGGATTGGCCGACGCTCCTTCCAATAGCAATGCCAATAAAACAGTGTTCACGAAATCAGTTGCGCGGGCCATGCTCGCGAAGATCTATGCTGAAAAACCCCTTCGGGATTATGCTCAAGTCATCCAATATGTTGATGCATTGGCGGGGGATGGTTTTGATTTGAATCCAAACTACGCGGACTTATACGCTATGAATGCTTCAAATACTGATCTAGCACAAAGAAATACAAAAGAATCCATCCTTGAGGCACAATTTACTTCCGGTGGTGGCAATTGGGCAACCTGGATGTTTGGGCGGGATCTGTCAAATTATGACAACAACTTTACCTGGGCAAAATGGGTGACTCCCTCGCGGGATCTGATTCAAACGTATACTAATGAGGGCGACCAGATTCGCTTAGAGCAATCCATTGTCTATTATGCGACCACTTGGAGCAATTATTATCCTTCAAACCATTATCCATTTATGTTTAAATTAAGGTCTGCTTTTAATAGCATTGTCAAGTTACGCTATGCTGATATTTTATTGCTTAAAGCTGAAGCAATGATTCAGCAGGGTTCGGATCTTGCTGGTGCAGCAGATATCATCGATAAGATCCGTGCCCGTGTTAAGTTGCCTAAATTGGGGGCAGCTGTTCGTACAAACAAAGAAGCACTTTTGAACGCGTATTTAAAAGAACGTCGGTTGGAATTGGCCTTTGAGGGACAACGTTGGTTTGATCTTGTACGTTTGGATAAGGTGGAGCCGGTGATGAATGGTCTGCATGCGAAGGATACAGGAAGGAAGGCACAGGTTTATCCTTTTACGAAGAATTCCTATCGTTTACCAATACCCCAATCAAAAATTGACCAAAATCCTAATTTAGTTCAGAACCCAGGATATTAATTCTTTATGAAACGTAATAATAAAACTATGATATATACATTCTTGTTGTCCTGTTTAATTACGGCAACATCTTGTAACCGTGATAGCTATAGTCCTTCTGAGGACGATGGTATCAAAAAATCCGGTGATGTCACCATCGTGACGACTAATACGGTACGTGCATATGATTTAACCAAGCAATATGTGGACTTTAGTACGAAGTCTAATATGTCGCCTAATACAATTACCTTAAACCCGAATCAGAAGTTTCAAACGATGGATGGGTTTGGCGCTGCAATTACAGGGTCAACCTGTTATAATCTGATGAAAATGAGCCAGGAAGACCGTAGTCGATTTCTTACTGAAACATTTTCCGATGCGGAAGGTATGGGGATGAGTTATATTCGGATTGCCATCGGGTGTTCTGATTTTTCTTTGAGCGAATATACCTGTTGGGACAAGGAAGGAAAAAACAATTTCGGCTTACAGACTGAAGAGACTAAATACGTGATTCCTGTACTCAAGGAGATATTGGCCATCAACCCTAATGTCAAAATAATGGGCTCACCCTGGACGCCACCAAAATGGATGAAAGTGAATAATCTAAGCGATTTAAAACCTTACGATTCTTGGACCAGTGGGCAGCTGAACCCCAAGTATTATCAAGACTATGGCTGGTATTTTGTGCAATGGTTACAGGCTTTGAAAAAGGAAGGCATTGACGTCTACTCGATTACCGTGCAAAATGAGCCACTGAACAGGAAAAACTCCGCATCGATGTACATGTCCTGGCAGGAACAGCAAGCATTTATTAAGCAATCCCTTGGCCCGCAATTAAAAGCAGCCAATCTAAAAACCAAAATCTATGCTTTTGACCATAATTATAATTATGATGATATAGCTGACCAAGAAGATTATCCGGTAAAGATCTATCAGGATGCAGGAGCGGCATCTTTTATTGCAGGAGCGGCATATCACAATTATGGTGGCGATAAGGCTGAACTATTGGATATTCATGATCAGCGACCAGATAAGGAACTGGTCTTTACAGAGACCTCCATTGGAGAATGGAATGATGGGCGGAATCTAGAAAAGCGTTTGATGGACGACATGCGGGAAGTCGCTCTGGGGACAGTAAATAATTGGAGTAAGGGTGTCATCGTGTGGAATCTGATGTTGGATATGGAGAAAGGACCGAATCGGGAAGGTGGTTGTCAGACTTGCTATGGAGCGGTGGATATCAGTAAGGCGAATTACAAGAATATAACGCGCAATTCACATTACTATATTGTTGGGCATCTTTCTGCTGTGGTAAAACCTGGGGCGACACGTATTGGTGCTTCAGGATACTCCAATGCAGGGCTAACCTACGCTGCATTCCAAAATACAGATGGCACTTATGCTGTGGTCTTGTTGAATGAATCGGACGATAACCATAAGATTACATTGGCGGATGGCGAGCATCACTTCAGTTATGATGTCCCTGCTAAATCTGTCGTTTCATATCGTTGGGCAAATAAGAAATAAATTTATGAAAAGATATCTCATCCATACGTTATTAGGGGCTATCGCGATAGTCATGGTAAGTTCCTGTAAAGAAGATGAAAAGTATGTTTATCAGGTTGGCGATCCCAAAATTGAGTTGCAGTCAGATCTTTCCTCAGCACATTTTGGTGATAGTTTAGCCTTCCAAGTGTCTGTTTCAGATAAGGAGGTTGCTTTGTCTACGCTAAAAGCACAGCTATATTTTACAGATGAGCAAGTGACTGAGACGATCATTCGTACCAAAGGGAATGGTGAATATAAGGGAAAGATCTACGTTCCTTTTTTGAAAAATGTGCCGAATGGAAAGGCTACGCTCAAATTTATCCTGGAGAATATTAGCCAGAAGAAAAGCGAACAATCTTTAGATATTGACCTAAGTCGCCCTGATTTTCCTTATTTAACTTTGGTCACAGGCACCAAGTCTTATCGCATGATAAAAACAGCGGCGAATCAATATGCGGTCAAAGAATCATTTCCCTTCGCTGTCAAAGGGTATATTCAGGCACCAAAAGTTGGTGCGGAAGACAATGCAATGTCCTTCGGATGGGTAGATAATAAGGTAGATTTTGGTTCCACCGCCGAAATCCCCTTTTCGAATTCCGTATCAGGAGTATATAGCATTGCATTTAATACCCTCAGCTATGAAGCTTCTCCGTTTATAATTGCCTATGCGATGAATGGAACAGTCCTCAGCCGTCTTGATGATACTCATTTCAAAGCCGAATTAACTATTAGCAAAGGCAGTGCAGTTACAATAGATGGCATTGAAGATTTGCAGGACTGGTGGATTGACCCTGATTTTTTTATCACATCTGCTGATGGATCGATTTCTTTTAACGGAAGTACTGGCAAATATCGGGTTACTGCAGATCTTGGATTAAAATATTTTGCTGTTGAAGCAATGACAGGCAACGATCTTGCTACGCTACAGGAGGATGGCACTGGGGCAGTATGGATCATAGGAGAAGGGATCGGAAAACCAAAGGTATCGAACAATCAGGTCGGTTGGAATACAGATAAGGCACTCTGTATGGTTCCGCTGGGGAATAAAAAATATCAGGTGACAGTAAAAGCAGGGGAGTCCATCAATTCAGATAATATTAACTTTAAGTTTTTTCATCAGAAAGGCTGGGGTGGAGAGTTTGGCGGGACAGATATTAGCACTTCCAGTGATATTGTATTTATTGGCGATGGTGACAACGGGCGAGATTCTGGTAACCTGGGTATCAAAACGGATAAGCTGTTGGAAGCAGGTAAAACATATACTTTTACGTTGGACCTAACAGCAGGGAACAAGAAAGCTGTCCTAAAAATTGACACAAAGTAATTCACTTTTAATAGTTGAACCCCTGGTAAAGTTTTGCCAGGGGTATTTAATTCTTTCGGGGTAAATTCTATGCATTTACAGCTTTCATTTGTTATATTTGCCAGACTCGCGAAATGAAAGCTAAACAGTTCATATGGATTTTATTGCCTTTGATGCTCCTGCAGAGCTTCTCGACAGTATGGCTGTGGACTGTTTTCGAAATGAATAGAGATTATATCGCACGATACGAATGTATCAACCGGTATAACGATCAGGCATTGTCTTGCCGGGGACAATGTATCCTTATGAAAAAGATGCGTGAGCACGAAGAAAAGGAACAGAAAAACCTGGAAACACGTATTATCGATGTCGTTTTTATCAATAATTCACAAGACATCTTTTTTAATGTAGCTTCACTATTTGGTGAAGATGCTGTGGAATCCCTATTTCCAGCATATGAAGAAAACTATTCTTACAGACCCATTTTTACCATCTTCCACCCGCCTTTAGTTTAACATCCTTTTTAAGTAAGTAGCGTCATGTGTTAAAACAACTCGTCAATAGAGGCGTATATGGCTCATGATGGCTTCATCGTGGTTAACAAACAGTTTATCCCGATGCAAAGACTATTGGAACAGGCTACGGATTTCTAATGCGGGAAACATATTTTCCATTGGATTCTGATCTACCTGTTACACAGTCAATTAAGGTCGTATTTTATAAATCTCCATGTTTAAAATTTCTTTTTATCGCAATGGTAAACTGGATGTGTTAAACATGTTGAGCTCCATTTTCTGATGGAATAAAAAAAAATTTACAGATGAATGTGAACTTATTGCTACGAACAATACATGTTTATGTCTTTGTTATGTGTGTATGTTTTTGCTCATGTACCAAGGAAAAAACGGATTATGAAGGAGAAAGAGAGACTGTCGTTGAGGAAAAGGCCGAGTTTAAAGTTGTCGAAAGTATAGGCGTTTCCAATTATCTGATACATATAGAAGCACTGAACGGTACATTGTATCGTGGTTATAATGAGATACGTTTGCGCATCCTGAACAACCAGACGAAAAGCCCGGTCCAAGTTGCTGCTGTGACATTATTACCTATTCAGACGGCTCCGACCGGTGAGAAAAGTACCTGTCCGCATCAATATGTGCTTGATTATAAGCCTGATGGTGAATACTTTGCTGGCTATACTGTTTTTACAGCAGAAAGTGGTTCAACTGGAAATTGGGTGCTCAGTATCAGTTTTACAGTCGAAAACCAAACCTATTCCCTCATCAAAGAAATTCAAGTACAGCCACAGACCAACAAGAACCTTAATATGGCTTCGTTTATTGGAAGTGACAACGAGCAATATGTTATTGCATTAGTTGCACCACATAAACCCAATGTGAGTGAAAATAAGTTGGTTGCCGGTATTTATAAGGCGAACAAAAGGATTGATTTGCCTGCTAATGATCCATTGGGCCAATCTTTGTTTTTTTATACAGCGGTTGAGGGCTATACATTACAATTAGACCCTCGCATGCCTGAGCCTTCCATGGGAAATCACTCTTCTCCCAATAATAAGGACCTGACACAAGGGGGGGATGGACTATACCATGGTATTGTGAATTATACAATGACAGGAAATTGGACATTGAATTTCATCCTGTTGGACGATAAGGGAAAGACCATTCGGGGAACTGAGGTGCCAAAGGATTTCACACCGGGTGTGCAAGGGCATAAAAGTGAGTTATATATCGATATTTTATTCTAAGCTTATGAAGAAAATAAGTAGTGTGCTCTTTGTCCTCTCTCTTGGAATGGAGGTGTATGGACAGCATGCAGTTCATGCTGATACAACGAGGCGCCTGGAGGAAGTTCATGTAAATGCCCTGGTAAAAAAAAGGATCGAAAATGAGATGAAGATGGCGGTATCGGTAGATGAGTTCCTGGCATCTTCGGACAATATCAGTTTTATTAAACGTGGTGCCTATGCCTGGGAGCCTCTCCTCAATAATATGGGCAGTGAGCGATCTGCTATTACCATTGATGGCATGCATATTTTTGGTGCCTGCACAGATAAGATGGATCCGGTCACTTCCTATGTGGAAAGCAACAATCTTTCTGCTATTGATATTAGGTCTGGGCAGGAAGGAAGTATGCATGGAGCGACAGTTGCAGGGAGTATCGATCTAAAGAGAAAAAGCACGCCATTTGGCCTGCAGAAGAGAATTGGGGGGACTTATCAAAGTGGTTTTGAGTTTAATAATAAACAATTCTTTAACCTAGGAAATGTATACTATTCCGATGAGAAGTTTGTTGCTGATGGTAGCATTGCTTTTAGAAAAGCAGGTAACTATGCTGATGGAAATAACCATGAAGTAGTGCATTCCCAGTACAATAAATTCAATGCGTCATTGGGTTTGGCCTACAAAACGAGCCCACTTTCATCAGTCAGAGTAGATGCCATATTTGACCGGGCGAAAGATGTCGGTTTCCCGGCATTGCCAATGGACCTGTGGTTGTCCCGTGCTATTATTACGTCGGCTTCTTATAAACAATTATTTGAAGCGGGGCTGGTAAAAGCTTGGGATACCAAAGTTTATTTTAATGCTGTAGAGCATTATATGGATGATACGACACGGCCTGAAAATTTAGTCCATATGGACATGCCTGGCTGGAGTACAACCTATGGACTGATATCAAAAGCAAATGTAAAAAAAGGCAGGTACACAGCAGAGATACAATTAAACGCTTATGATAATTTATCTATCGCAGAAATGCGGATGTATCCACAGGATCGTTCCAAGCAGACGATGTTTGCCTATAGTTGGCCTTGGGTGACAACACGTGTTGCAAGTATTGCAACGAACAATTCTTGGGAGATTTCCGATAGAAGTAGGGTGAATCTTGGAGCTTCACTAGGTTGGAACTACAATTATTCCAAGTATGTGGAATTTAACTGGATTTTCTATCCCGGGGCACCACAGCAGAAGAGCCGATTACTGCCGGGGGCTCATGCCAGTTATGAACTGGGCATCAATAAGTTTGATTTTTCTGTCGGAACGGGATTTGGACATCGTGCTCCTTCTGTTTCTGAAGCATACGGTTATTACATCTATAATAGCTTTGACCGGTATGATTATATTGGGAACCCCGATATGGAAAATGAAATTTCATATGAGGCCAATGCAAGTGCCGTATTTAAGATGGAAAGGTTTAGTATAGCTACAAAGGCGAATTACTTCTACATCAAAAATTACATTATCGGCAGAATTTTGAGCTTGGGCAGCCCCATGAATTACCAATCCGTGGGTGTGAAAGGATATACGTCTTTAGATTATGCGACCCTTTTTAATATGGCTTTCGACGTAAAATATAAAGTGCTAAATAACCTGGATTGGAAGGCGGTGCTTACGTATGCCAGGGGACGTGACGACCATGGCGGAAATTTGCCTTTCATCCGCCCGTTAAGCTATCAGACCTCTTTAACTTACACGTATAAGAAGATGGGATTACATACTTCGCTACAGGGAGATTTTAGTCAAACACATTATAGCCCCGAATATGGCGAAGACCAGACCGGTGCATATAAGATATGGAATATCTCTGCAGACTATAAGTTCAATGTCGGAAAATTAGACCTCCTATTTCAGGCGGGTGCGGAGAACCTATTCAATGCCTATTATAGTACGTATGCCGATTGGGGTAACATTCCAAGAATGGGCAGAAATATCTTTACATCCTTAAAAATCAATTTTTAATCAATCACATTTAAATCATATACAAAATGAAAAAAATAAAAAACGATCTAACGTTATCTGCTGTATCAACGAAAAATAAGAATAGGATGAGCGTATGCTTCCCTTCATCCCGACTTTTGCGTCTGTTTCAGTTGATGCTGATTGCTCTAGTCATGGCTGCTTGTAGCAAAGACAATGATAAACCAGTGGCAAACAATATCAGTTTGCATTTTAACAATACATTTAAGAACAGCAGCATTGTTCTGGGGGAAGCGGACTCGCCTACGGCAACGGCAAATACATCCGCGAATGGACAAGTACATCACTTTTCTGAATTAAAGTATGTCATCAGTAATATTCGCCTTGTCAAAATAGATGGCACGGAGATTCCATATCATGTGAATGATTTAGACAAGGGAGCTACGGTGGTTAATCAGGCAAAACTTTCCACTTTGGACTACATGTTGGCGGACGTACCTGTAGGAGAATACAAACAGATAAAATTTGGATTTGGTATAAAACAGGGATTAAATACATTGGATCAGTTTAGATTCCCCATATTTTATGGGATCGCAGAAGCCAATGATACGGAGATGATGTGGCAGTGGGCGACCGGCTACCGCTTTGCTAAAATTGAGGGTTTTTATGAAAGCGATCAGAAAAAATTTACGATTCATACAGGAAGTACTTTAAATGGAAAGGCTGGACAGCCTGATACCTACGTACAGGGGGTAGATGCTTATCGCGATATCACCTTGGATTTAAATACGGCACTTGTGGTCGGTGGTAACAAGCCTGAAATAACGATTAAGGCGGATTTTGACAAGCTATTCAGTGGGAAAAATAAGATAACTATCGATGCGAAATATGCGACGGCGCCACAACAACATGAAGGTATGGAGGTGATGGTAGAGTATGTCAATAATATGGGCGGAGATGGTCAGGAAGATAGATCCGGAATGTTCTCTATACAAAAGATTGAAAATTAAAATAATCATACAATTGATCATCATGGAAGGCAGATGCCAACATGAGGATATAGCCTATCCATGATGATTTTATAATAATGGACATGATAAAGACAATAAGCGGGATTTTGTTTACATGGTTGCTGCTATCATCCTGTAGTAAGGAGGATAATTCTGTGTCGAATAACAATAAGAATTTTGAAATCCCCTTTTTTATACCGGCAGATTTTCCTGCGCTTAATCATGCTGTAAAAAGTAACAAACCAACGAAGTACGGTGTTGAATTGGGTGAAAAACTATTCCATGAGAAGAGATTCAGTGGTAATAACACGATTTCATGTGCAAGTTGTCACAATCCTTCCTTGGCTTTTTCTGATGGAAAGATGCAGGCAATAGGTATTGATGATCGGGTTGGATTGCGGAATACTCCCCCTTTACAGAACCTGGCATTTATGAAATTCTATAATTGGGATGGTAATATTCTTGAACTGGAAAAGCAACCATTGGTTCCCATCATCACGCATGAAGAAATGAATTCTTCCATTTTGGAGGTTATAAGTAAAATTAGAGATGATTCCGATTACAAAGATTTATTTAAGAAAGCATTTGGTGACAGCGACATAACACCTGACCGGATTTATAAAAGTCTTGTACAATATGAGTACACCTTGGTGTCAGCAAACAGTAAGTATGACAAAGTGAAAAGAAATGAAGGAGACAAGTTTACGGACGCGGAAGAACGGGGATATATGCTGTTTAAGCAAAAATGTGCCAGTTGTCACGCAACCGAATTGTTTACCGATCAGAGTTTTAGGAACATAGGATTTCCGCTCAACAAAAATATAGAGGAGGCCGGAAGGGCTCGTGTAACAGGAGTTTCCGGGGATTATATGGCATTTCGGGTTCCTTCGCTCAGAAATGCAGCATATACGGCACCCTATGGCAGTTTTGGTCAGTTTCCAACGCTACGATCTGTGCTGGATTATTTTGATAATGGGGTATTGGCAGCAGATAACCTTGATCCTATATTGCAGGCGAACGGTAACCGGATTCCATTATCTGAGCAGGAAAAAGAGGATATTATTTCTTTTATACATACTTTAAGCGACTCAACGTTTATAAGAAAATAGTCTGATCGTTTCTGTCCGATGCAAACAGGGAACAGCTATTTATAAAAAAGGTCAACGAGCTGCTTAGCTTCTTTAACATCATGGACGCGGAGGAGTTGAACTCCTCTTTCCAGTAATAGGGTATTCAGGGCCGTGGTCCCGTTGAGTGCTTCTTGTGCTTTAAGGCCAAGCTTTTTATAGATCATCGATTTACGGGAAATACCCCCTAAAATCGGTAATCCGAAATAGTGAAGCTCATTGACACGGTATAGCAATTCGTAATTTTGCTCGATTGTTTTTGCAAAACCAAATCCGGGGTCCAAGATGATATCTTTTACTCCCAAGTCTCTTAATTGCGCAATACGCTCTCCTAAAAAAGTTGCTACATCGGTGACAATATCGGAATATTCCGTTTTTTGTTGCATATTTTCAGGGGTGCCCCGCATATGCATTAAGATATAGGGTACTTGGTATTTAGCGATTGTTGCAAACATATCTTCATCCAAGGTACCTCCAGATACGTCATTGACAAGATGTACACCAGCGTCAATAGAAACAGCGGCGACATCTGCCCGGAAGGTGTCTATTGATAAAATCGCTTCAGGAAAAGATTCCCTAATGGCTGATATTGCTGGAAGAGCCCTATCCATTTCTTCCTGAGATGAAATCAACGGAGCGCCTGGACGTGAGGAGTAGGCCCCTATATCTATGATCTGAGCTCCTGCCTGTAATAAATCATGCGCTTTTTCCACAGCCTTTTCAACTGTAGTATTGTCTCCTCCATCATAGAATGAATCCGGGGTAACATTGAGTATGCCCATAATGATAGGCTTCTCAAATGTCATTAATTGTCCCTGGACATTAATGGAACGGGTCTTTGCTGTTTGGAATGTTTTCATTTGACCACCAGCACAGCATCTGCAACGATGCTGATATCTTTTTTGGACTGTGTTATCTGACTGATTTCTGCCTGGGTTTTCCCTAAGTCTTTTGCTGTGTGCTGTAGTGACGCGACAGCGATTTCTTTCTTCTTTGCAATACCTTCGACAATAACTGTCTTACCAACAATGTCCGAAGGCATAAAGAAACCATAATCTTTAAAGCGTACCATAATCGGCTCATCTCCATCACGCTGCAAAGTCATAAAACATCCCTTTTTCTTACAGACTTCAATAACTTTACCTTGGAATTTCCCGGTATATACATTTTTTCCCTTTAACTCTTTTTCCAGTTTAGCAATAGAAATAGCGTTGGTTGCGACAATCCCTTTTCCGTAATTTACACCCGGTTTTGCCGAAGGAATTTTCTTGATCTGGGCATGGGATTGGTTATTCATGATGAACACCAAAGCAAAAAATAAAATGATCTTCTTCATATTATTTTCTAATAAATTCAAATTTACCGCTGGGATCCAGTTTCATGATTGTAGACGACTTACCGTCGGTATGTGCCTGTCTACCGTATTCAACGATGTAATCTACTCCAGCTTTAATTTCATCTGCTATTGCGTCAAAGTCTGCAGCGGTAGGTTCCCCACTGATATTGGCTGAAGTTGAAATGATGGGTTTACGGAAACGCTGTAAAAGCTGTTCACAAAAGGGATGTTTAACAATTCGAATGCCAATGGATCCATCTTCCGCAATAGCATTTGGAGCAAGATTCTTGGCATTCGAATAGACAATTGTCAATGGGCGTTCAGTATATTCAATAAGTTGATAAGCGACATCAGGGATTTCGTTTACATAACTGGCCAATTGGTTGTCGTTATGTAGCAGAACGATCAGACTTTTGGATTTATCTCTTCCTTTTAACTGAAAGACTTTTTCCACCGCCTCTGGATTTGTCGCATCACAGCCTATACCCCAAATTGTATCTGTTGGGTATAGAATTAATCCACCTGCTTTTAGCGTTTCCAGGGCCTTATTTAAATCCTCACGGTTCACAAATGCGCTCATTGTATACTTTTTAAGTCTGAACTACGCTTAGACAGCCACATTATGTTCACGCAAAGCGTCATTCAACGATGTTTTCTTATCTGTAGATTCTTTACGTTGACCAATGATCAACGCACAAGGTACCTGATATTCTCCTGCGGCAAATTTTTTGGTATAAGAGCCAGGAATGACTACTGAACGAGCAGGAACATATCCTTTGTATTCAACAGGTTCAGGTCCAGTAACGTCTATAATTTTTGTCGATGCGGTCAATACTACATTGGCCCCTAATACCGCTTCTTGTTCGACACGGATTCCTTCGACTACAATGGCGCGTGATCCAATGAATACGTTATCTTCAATAATAACTGGTGCTGCTTGGACCGGTTCTAATACACCCCCAATACCGACGCCTCCACTTAAATGTACGTGCTTACCAATCTGGGCACAAGAACCAACAGTCGCCCATGTGTCAACCATAGTACCTTCATCCACATAAGCGCCGATGTTGACGTAAGAAGGCATCATGATAACACCTTTGGCTAAATATGCACCTAAGCGGGCAGAAGCGCCAGGAACAACACGTACACCAGTATGCTTATAATCTGTTTTTAACTTCATTTTATCATGATACACGAACGGACCTGCTGTCGTTTCACGCATATCATTGATAGGGAAATAGAGAATAACAGCTTTTTTAATCCAATCATTTACATGCCATCTGGTACCGATCATTTCTGCTACACGGATTTCACCGCTATCCAACTTCATGATTACAGTGCGAATAGCTTCTGCATATTCCTTATATTCTAATAATTGTCTATCTTCCCAAGCTTCCTCAATCAGTTTTTTAAGTGGCTCTACCATATTATTTGTTTGCTTATATGAATTTGTTTATTTTGATGTACAAACTTAGATAAAGTTGTATATAAAAGCAACTTTATTGCTCCCCCTTTGGCATCAAAGGCACATTTATAATGGAAATATGTTAATTTTTGGGGGATTGTCATGATAATTTGCTAATATAATTATTTTTGTATTATGGCTGCTACATCAGAGAAATTGAGAATTGACAAGTATTTATGGTCAATTAGATTATTTAAGACAAGAACTTTAGCGACGGAGGCATGTAAAGCTGGGCGGGTGAAGTTAAATGGTCAAAATATAAAACCTTCTTATGAAGTTAAGATTGGAGATGTATATCATATCCAAAAAGGAATAGAAAAAAAGGTCGTGAAAGTTATCGGGCTTTTAGAGCGTCGTGTGGATGCAAAGACCGCTGTCCAGTTCTATGAGGATCAGACTCCGGTAGAGGAAACTGTCGGATATAAGTCTATGTTTCATGCGCCTATACTTAAGCGTGACCGTGGCTCTGGGCGTCCTACGAAGAAAGATCGCCGTGAGATAGATGATTTAAAGGCTTCAGATTGGTGGGATAAAGAAGATGAGTAAGGCACAGGTTTTTTTAGTTATGTTGATTGGCATCTTCTCCACAACTTCTTGTCAACAACAACGTAAATCCGAATCGATGGAAGAGGAGCAATATGTCCTGGCGATTCATGGCGGGGCAGGCACAATCCTGAAAAAAAACATAACCGATTCCATGGAGCAGGCCTATAGGGCTGTCTTGGAGCAAGCCTTAATTGTTGGTTATGAGAAACTGAAACAAGGAGGCTCCAGTTTAGATGCTGTTGAGCAGGCTATTCATATTATGGAAGATTCACCACTTTTCAATGCTGGAAAAGGATCTGTATTCACCCATGCTGGAAAGAATGAAATGGATGCATCGGTTATGGACGGCAAAACTCTTGCAGCAGGTGCTGTGGCGGGGGTACGGACTATTAAACATCCAATTTCAGCAGCTCGGGCAGTGATGGAAAAATCCGAACATGTCATGATGGCTGGTCAGGGAGCTGAGCAATTTGCCAAGAAAGTAGGGCTGGAGCTGGTGGATCCCTCTTATTTCTGGACGCAATCACGTTGGGATGCACTGCAAAAAATTAAAAAAGAAGACCATGCTAAAACAGTACTGGACCATGACCAAAAACTGGGTTCGCGTTTAGGGATTGTCAATAAAGATCATAAGTTTGGAACGGTAGGCTGCGTTGCCTTGGATAATCAGGGTAATTTGGCCGCTGGTACCTCAACTGGAGGTATGACAAATAAGAAGTTTGGCCGTGTGGGGGATTCTCCTATCATCGGTGCAGGCACTTATGCCAACAATGCAACCTGCGCTGTTTCTTGCACGGGATGGGGGGAGTTTTATATTCGCAATGTAGCTGCTTATTCTGTTTCAGCTTTAATGGAATATAAAGGTGATAATCTTCAGCAAGCAAGCCATGCTGTGATTGATCGCATTGGAAAAATGGGCGGTGATGGAGGAATGATAGCGATGGATAAGTTCGGACATGTATCTATGCCATTTAACACAGCAGGGATGTACAGAGGGACAGTGACAAAAGAGGGGAAGATCAAGATAGCAATCTATAAATAGCTAACGCGAATTAAAAACCAGTTGAGTTTCCTATCGGCTCTGTCTTTCACAACAGCGTCTGCAGAAAACCCAACTGGTTTATTGTTTTAAATAACTTTATTTTAACGGCCTTAACCCATATGCTGCAAGCCAGGCTTAAAGATATTTTTCAATCTCATCAAATTGAATATCTCCATGTGATGCATCATAGAGATGGTCTTTGCCCTTAACGACAAGTAGCTGTGGGGATTGATGTTCGACATTCCATCGCTGTGCAATTTCATTGGATAGGGAGCGGTAGCGCAATAAATCCAATAAATAAATAGAGTAATCTTGATCTGAGGTACTGGACATACGCTCTAAACTGCGTTTGGCCATATTGCTGATTCCACAGGTGGTGCTATGTTTAAATATAGCCACAACTTTATCTGATTGATAAAGTTCTTGTAGCTGTTCTTCGGAATTTAATTCTATCCAGTTAATCATGTTATTCTTTTATAATTCTTTGAATTTTTTTTGTTCTACCTGTACAAAGGATGATATGGAGGAAAATATACAAGTTCTTTTAGCATTATTTGCTGCACTGAAAAAGCTGGGCAAACGTATTCCATCACCGATTTCCTTATACTTGCTGACTTCATAACTGACTTTTTCTGTTTTGTCAGTATATTCATATCGTGTTATTTCTCCTGTATTCTGGTCAATGTAAAGTAAGCCATCTAATTTTGAGCCAAAGATGGGGCTTGAGGATGTAATACTAGCAATGGTCAGCTTTTGGCCGCCGATGAATTGCTCTTCTTGATCTTTTAATTGAATGTTTTTTTGTTCTATTAATGTTGGCAAGAGCAGGAGATTTAAATCGGCGAAAAGCTGGCTCCTAATTGATTTCTTTAGCTCTTGTTCATCGTTTGTGATACTTCCGCCAATAAAAAGCTTATCTGGGCCATTATTTTTAAAATTAAATAAATAAGTGACTTGATTAGCACCACTGTATCCATCAAACCTACATTCACCTGTGGTTCGATTGAAGAGGAACTTGCGTTCTTCATTTGAAAGCTGTTCGGATGTTACATTTCCTTTTGCGGAATAAGCGAGGTATTGTAAGGAATCCCATTTATCTTGACCACCGACACTTCGCCAAATCTGCTCATTTACGTTATTGTCCTGAGCAATAATATGTCCGTGACAGACTAATGATAGCATAAATATCCAAATCACGTTCGATAATGTTCTCATAATCATTTAAAAAAAAATAAAAATCGATTAATAAGATATTTCAATATTTTATTAATCGATTTATTTAAAATAAAAAGTATTCGCAAGTTTTCATTTTTTGCTCCAAATACTTTTTTATGATTAAATATTAGACAAAATTGATACCAAACTAGAATTTTTTGGCAACAGCAGCCATTTGAATGGCCGTAATTGCGGCTTCTTCTCCTTTATTGCCGTGTTTTCCACCTGCACGATCCAACGCTTGTTGAAGATTGTCTGTCGTCAATACACCAAAAATAACAGGTTTGTTATATTTTAATCCAACATTTGAAATTCCATTAGCCACAGCGTTACAGATAAAATCAAAGTGTCTGGTTTCTCCTTGGATGACACATCCTAAACAAATGACGGCATCAAAATGCTGATTTCTCAAGACTAAATCAGCGCCGGAAGTTAATTCGAAACTACCTGGTACCTCAATGACCTGAATGTTTTCTTCTTTTGTACCATGTTTTTCTAAACCTGAGATTGCACCATTTAACAATGCTCCAGTAATTTCAGCATTCCATTGTGCAACGACGATTGCAAACTTGAATGGACTTCCATCTGCAACTTGAATATGCGAAAAGTCTGATAAATTTTTAATGCTACTTGCCATAATGGAACAAAGATAATGATTTTAGATGGTCACAAAAAAAGAGGCTATCAAATGGCCTCTTTTTTTATGCTTTTTGCTGTATGTTACAGATGTGCTTGAACCCTGCCTAAAAGGCCATCAATAGTGGATGCCTCTTGGCTTTCGGGGAAATCAGACTTAATCTTTTTATAAGCCGTTTCTGCACTTTTATAGTCGTTTTGAGCCTCATATACAAGTCCCAGTTTTTTTAAGAATAATGGGGTCGTATATGAATTACTTGATTTTTCAGCAGCCTGTTTATAGTAATCAGCAGCCTTTTTATAGTCCTTTAATTCTGAATAAGCATCGCCAGTCAGTCCGATAACCAATGGATCGAGGATCTGACTACCTGTGGGTGAATATTTCTCTAAAGCTTTTACGGCTTCATCAAATTTTCCTTGACGTAAATACAAGCCCCCTAAATAAGCATTGGCAACATTGGCAGATTTTGTGTTGGAGTATTCGTCTGCAATCTGTTTAAATCCAAGGAAAGCTCCATCGCCTGTGATCGCTTTATTTTGCAACGAATCAATTGTAACAAGTTGCTCCGCCTTATACATTCGATTGGATGCTTCTTCTGCTCTTGGTTGTAGGTAAATCTTCTGGTATCCAAAGTAAAGCAAGATCAATACAACGATCCCTCCTAAAATGAAAGCAACGCTCTTTTGGTTATCTTGGAAAAAAGATCCTTTTGAAGGTTTGAAACCTTGATTTGTATTATTTGTGTTTTTAGACATTACTAATCAGTAAAATATGGATTGCAAAAATACACTTTTCAGGCAAAATTGCAAGTGTTTTGCAAATTTTAAAGTGAATTAACTATTGTTCTCTGCTCCATTTGACAATTCGATTTCTTTGTCCAGCAGCTCATAGATCGAATTTTTGCTTTTAAATTCTGGTACAATAATCTTCATCTGGTAGACTACTTCATTTTTGTTTTGTGTCGCCAGCCGCTGTTTTAATTCTTCAATTTTCAGACTGACCATATTGTAATTATTTTCCCGGACTTTGGCGATCATAATTTTCTCATGATGTGTAGGGAGTGTATTTTCTAAATCATTTAATAATTCTTCATAAAGTTTTTCACCGGGTCTCAGGCCTGTGAACTTGATCTCGATATCTTCATTTGGTTTAAAGCCCGAAAGACGGATCATTTTGTTTGCAAGTTCCACTATTTTGACAGATTTACCCATGTCGAAGACAAATATTTCACCGCCCTGTCCCATTGCTCCGGCCTCAAGAACGAGCCGACATGCTTCCGGAATAGTCATAAAGTAACGGGTAATCTCGGGGTGTGTCACTGTAACGGGGCCACCTTTTTGGATTTGGTCCCTAAATCTAGGGATAACAGATCCGTTGGAGCCGAGCACATTCCCAAACCGAGTGGTAATAAATTTGGTATTGGCCTCAGTGTTTGATAAACTTTCCAAATGGTTATTAAGGGATTGTACGTAGATTTCAGCAATACGTTTGGTGGCTCCCATGATATTGGTTGGGTTGACGGCCTTATCGGTGGAAACAAAGACAAATTTCTCAACATGGAACTGGACGGCTAGATCGGCAAGATTTTTTGTGCCCAATACGTTCGTTTGTACCGCTTCCAGCGGGTGATTTTCCATCATTGGAACATGCTTATAAGCAGCTGCATGATAAACATAATGCGGTTTGAACGTTTCAAAAAGCAAATGCATCCTTTTTGTACTTCTGATATCAGCAATATAAGTGTGATACACCTGGTTCGGAAATTCGTCCTGTAGGTCAAGTTGTAAATTGTGCAATGGAGATTCTGCCTGATCACAAAGAATAATCATCTGCGGTTCATATTTCCCCAGTTGAGAGGCAATTTCACTTCCGATGGAGCCCGCTGCTCCGGTAACCAAAATGCGTTTGCCTTTGGTCTGACTAAGAATATGGTCATCATTGATTTTTATCGGATCACGTTCCAATAAATCTTCAATTTTTATTTTTTGAATCTGATTGGGATTGAGGTCCCCATTCATAATCTTTTTGACAGGCGGTAAGGTTAATATGCTGACATTTCGCTCCAGCGCAATATCTGTAATTTCATTTTTACGCTCTGAAGGAATATTATGAGAAGCGATAATAACTTCTTCAATATTGAGTGTGTTAATCAGGTGATAAAACTTTTGGGACGAATAGATTTTAGTTCCATCAATTACTTTATTGATTTTTTGTTCATTATCATCCAGGAATCCGATGATTGCATTTTTTGACCTGACGTCATGATCTAATGTTCTCTTAACAGCTATACCCAGGTCACCGGCCCCGTAGATGAGGGTTTTCTTTCTTGTCCCATTGACTTTTTTTGTATATAGAAAGAATATTTTGATGATCGTTCGATATACCGTCAGTATTAAGAAGGAGAAAAGTGCAAAGAAAATAATTAAAGCTGTAGGGATGTTCCGCTCAATTTCGTTTGCCTGAATGATGAGTTTAATGACCAGAAGTATAAAAACACTGAATATGATGGTCGATAATATTCTGATGGAATCTATCGCGCTTGTGTAACGGATGATCCCCGTGTACATCTTAAATAAATAAAAAGATAATGAGCAAACGCTTATAAAAAGAATGAAACGTATACTGAAGTCTATGTCAAGTAGAAAGTCAAAATTAAAATCATAATAGATGATATTAGCAAGGAGAAAGGCTATGGAAACGCTAAAAATGTCTAACAAAAAAATGATCCACCGGGGTACTATACTGACTTTACTGAGCATGGTATTATATCTGATTAATTTAGACAAATGTAGATAATTTTGTTTCATTACCATCGATTTTTCTATGTATTAATCTTTTCTCTTGGATAAAGCAATATGATCTTCGTTTGATAAGATTGATAATTTGTTGTAATTTTAGCTAACTGTCAATTTAATAAGATGAATGAGTTAGGTAAGCTTGCGAGTCAGGCCATGATCTCTCCGAAGGAGATGCTTTTTGAAAAGAAAAAGAATGCGAAAAGTTTATTTATTGGAATTCCCAAAGAGATCTCATTTCAGGAAAAGCGGATATGCTTAACGCCCTTGGCGGTTGCATTATTGGTTGAAAATGGTCATGAAGTACTGATTGAAACCGGGGCTGGACGTGGTGCCAACTTCTTGGACCATCACTATAGTGAACAAGGAGCACGCATTGTTTCTTCCAGGGAGGAGGTGTATCAGGCTGACTTAATCATTAAAGTTGGAAGCCCTACTGTTGCTGAGGTGAAATTGATGAAAGAAAGACAAGTCTTGTTGTCTTCGCAGCAGCCTTCTTTAATGAATGTAGAGGTGCTGAAAGCATTAATGAATAAGAAAATCACCGCTATATCTTATGAATACTTAAGGGATGAGGGGGGCTGTCTGGCGGTTGTCCGGGCAATGAGTGAAATTGTAGGGGCCACTGCAACTTTAATTGCTGGCGAATATTTAAGTAATGCTTTTGGAGGAAAAGGACTTATGCTTGGGGGGGTAACAGGGGTAGCTTCTACTGAAGTAGTCATTATAGGTGCCGGCACTGTTGGCGAGCAGGCTGCACGTACAGCCTTGGCCCTGGGGGCACAAGTAAAAGTGTTTGATAACTCCATTTATAAACTGAGACGATTGCAGAACAATCTTGGGAGCAGGGTATTTACTTCGGTCATCCAGCCCATCATTCTCAATAAGGCTGTCATCAGTTCGGATGTCGTTATTGGGGCGTTACGGGCTAGAAATGGGCGTTCTGCTTGCGTGATTTCTGAAGAAACAGTATCTAAAATGAAGCCTAATTCGGTGATCATCGATGTCAGTATAGACCAAGGAGGGAATTTCGAAACCTCTGAGGTGACAAGTCACGACAACCCTGTTTTCAGAAAGTTTGATGTTATTCACTATTGTGTTCCTAACATTGCCTCACGGGTCGCTCGTACTGCCACCTATGCGATGAGTAATATTTTTACCTCGATTTTACTGGACTTTGCCGAGCTGGGTGGATTGAAAAATGCGATCTGGAAAAGCCCCGGAATAAGAAGTTCAATTTATCTTTATCAGGGTAATCTGACTAATGTGGATATGGCATCGCGTTTTAATATGACCGCAAAAGATCTGGACCTACTAGTCGTTTCTTCTTTGTAATGAGGTTTACGGTGATACTATACTAACCATAACAATTATAACATAAATGAAAACATTTTTTATGATCCTATGCGCTATGATTTCACTGGCTAATGCCCAGGAAGTGATAAATCTGTATGTTGACACAATTCCGAATGCCACCGATAAAGAACAAGTGCTTTTGGAAAAAAATATACCTAAAATATTTGCCTATACTCCAGCGAAAGGTATCGACAAGAGGATTGGGGTACTTGTAATCCCGGGGGGGGGCTATTCTCACATTGCAATGGACCATGAAGGACACGCGGTAGCTAAGGAGCTGGTGAAAAATGGGTATTCAGCATTTGTATTGCAATATAGGCTGCCCTCGCCAAATATTATGCGTGAAAAGAGTATAGGGCCATTGCAAGATGCTCAACGGGCGCTACAGCTGATCCGTAACCTGCACCCCGACCTTACAAAAGTTGGTGTAATTGGATTTTCAGCAGGGGGGCATTTGGCTTCAACATTAATGACTAAGTTTAAGAAAGATTATATTGCAAATCCATCTCATATTTCGTTGAGACCCGATTTTGCAGGATTGATCTATCCGGTTATTTCTATGCAGGATGAGGTGACACATAAAGGGTCTAAGATCAATCTTATTGGGGATCAGCCATCGCAAGAACTGGTGAAGTTATTCTCTTCAGACTTACAGGTGTCTGCCGAAGTATGTCCTGTTTTCCTGGTACATGCCAAAGATGATACAGCGGTACCCATTGAAAATAGCTACCGAATGAAGGCCGCATTGGACGATGTCAGTGTTCCCAATACCCTGTACACATTTGAACAAGGAGGACATGGCTTTGGACTGATCAACAAAACTTCAGATCAAAAATGGTTCGATGCATTTTTAACCTGGTTGGATAAGTTAAATTAATGGAAAGAAATCCAGTTAGAAATGCTTAGCTCTACAGCTTGATCTTTCTGCGGAGTGATTTGCGAGGTTACGATACAATGCAAATCAATTTCATGATCAGTAATGACTATTTCAGCATAAAAGCCCCTGAATTTAACATCTTTTACAAAAAATGGTGATTGAACAGTGGGGTGTATAGAAATCCATTCCTGATGAATAGCAATTGGGGTTTCACTTGTTATACCTAAACGTCGTGCTTGTTCAGGCTGTAGAATATTGCTTTTTGCGAGCAATTGGGCGGTATAACTATGTGATGGCTGGCTGTATAATACGTGTGGAATGTTTTGATCCAAAATCTTGCCTGACTTCATCACAATAAGATTATCGGCCAATGCCAGAACTTCAGTCGGATCATGAGACACTAAAACAACGGTTAATCCGGTCTCTTTGACAATATCCTTGATATCTTGTTGAAGAGTATCACGAAAAGAAGCATCAACTTGATTAAATGGTTCGTCCATCAATAATACTTCTGGTTCATTAATTAAAGCCCGGGATATGGCTACACGCTGCTTTTCTCCGCCACTGATGTCAGCGACTCTTTTTTTCGCTAAATGGTCTATTCGTAATCGTTGTAATATCTCTGCTGTTTTATCCTGCTTGCGCTTAATGTCGGTATTTGGTAATTGCGAAGCAACATTATCCCAGACATTGGCATAGGTGTTTAAGTCGTCAAAGCCTTGTGATACGAGTTTCATGGCATCATGTCCCGGAATTAATTTGTCTTTACGGGTAGGAACTTGCCAGCCTTTATAGCGTACGGTTCCTTCGGTTGGCTCCAGGAGACCATAGATCAATCGAAGTAATGTGCTTTTTCCACTGCCCGATTCTCCAATTATTGCTGTGATTTTTCCCTCATGAATATCGAAGGATGCGTTTTCAACTGCATGCTGATCACTATCTTCATGAAAAGAGAAGCTTAGATTTTCCGAATGGATGGCGGCTAATCCAGGTACATGGATGTCTGAGGGAATATATTGACAAGAGGATGAATGGGCCATAGTAGAGTGTATAAATGAGGGCAGTTAACGGACAACTATTTTTCGTGTGTTCGGATCAATAATACTAATATGTATTTCTTTCGCTTCTTCTGGTAATAAATTGGGGATTTTTTCTGGCCATTCAACAAAACAGTAGGCTCCAGAATAGAAATATTCTTCATAGCCAAAGTCAAAAGCCTCTTGTTCATCCTTAATACGATAAAAATCAAAATGGTATATTGGACCGTTTAGAGAACTGTATTCATTGATAATGGAAAAGGTGGGGCTAGCGGTATTATCTTGCACCTTCAGCTGTTCACACAGCTGTTTGACAAAAGTTGTTTTTCCGGCTCCCATGGGACCATACAATAAAAAAATACGATCCTTGGGAAAACTCTTCAGAAGGGTTTGGGCTGTGGCGGGAAGATCTGCTAGCGTTTTTACGATAAATTCCATTTTACAAAAATACTATTTCGGTAAATATGTCGCAAAAGGGATGATCATTTCTTCCAATGATATTCCACCATGCTGAAATGTCCCATTAAAGTAATTGACAAACTGATTATAATTATTTGGATAAACAAAATATGAATCTTCTTTTGCAAATACATACGTTGAACTGACATGGAGCTTGGGCAGTTGAGCTTCATGGGGATTTTTGATCGTAAATACATCTTTCTCGATGTAATTGAGATTTCTTCCTTGTTTATATCTTAAATTTGTATTGGTATTTCTGTCGCCGACAATTTTACTGGGTTTTTTTACCCGAATGGTTCCATGGTCTGTTGTAATAATAACGCGGACTTTTTTTTGTGAAAGCCATCTCAATGCTTCTAATAGGGGGGAATGTTCAAACCAGGATAACGTCAATGATCGATATGCGGCTTCATCATTTGCAAGCTCACGAATCATCGAGCTATCGGTCCGTGCATGGGACAACATGTCGACAAAATTGTAAACCAATACATTGAGCTGATTATGCAATAAGTTGCCGAGATTGTCCAAAACATCTTTTCCTTGTTCCAAGGTAAGGATTTTGAAGTAGGAATGTTTGATCGGTTTGCGATAGAGTCTTTTTACTTGATCTTCCAAAAACTGGTCTTCGTACAAGTTTTTTCCACCTTCATCTTCATCGTTCTGCCATAGTTTAGGGAAGCGTTTCTCCATCTCTAATGGAGTTAGACCACTGAAAATGGCATTTCTGGCATACTGAGTTGCTGTAGGAAGAATGCTGAAGTAGTTTATTTCCTCTTCAAGCCTAAAGTAATCAGTGATCACTTCATTGATAATTTTCCATTGATCAAAGCGAAGGTTATCTATCAGAAAGAAAAATGTGGAAGTTTCTTCTTGCAGAACTGGGAAAACCTTCTTTTTAAATAGCTGGTGAGATAAAATAGGGGCTGTTTCGGGCCGATTGATCCACTGGATGTAATTATTCTCGATAAATTTTGAAAACTGCATATTGGCTTCTGATTTTTGCATGGTGAGTATTTCATGCATATTGCTGTTTTCAAGTTTTTCGAGTGACAACTCCCAGTATACCAGTTTTTTGTAAACCTCAGACCACTGGTTGAAATCCAGGTTTTCATTTAATATCATACCAAGATTGCGAAAATCCTGCTGGTAAGCCATTGAGGTCTTTTCATTGACAATCCGTTTGTTTTCGGTGAGTTTTTTTATTGTCATCAAAATCTGCTTTGGATTTACGGGCTTTATCAGATAGTCGTCGATTTTGGATCCGATAGCGTCTTCCATGACATGCTCCTCCTCATTCTTGGTAACAAGTACAATGGGGACAGTGGGATTGATAGATTTGATGATGGCGAGTGTTTCTAGTCCGGTTAGTCCCGGCATGTTTTCATCTAGAAAAATGAGGTGAAAAAAACCATTCTTAAAAGCTTCAACAGCATCATTTCCATTGTTGACAGTGTCAACTTTATACCCCTTGCTTTCTAAAAATAAAATGTGTGGTTTTAGAAAGTCAATTTCATCATCAGCCCAGAGAATATGTGTTTTTTGCATCTTGTTATTATATGTCTATTTAGCGAGGTCAATTTGTTACGTGAACTCAAAATTGTAACAAAGGAAGAATGTCCCTTCGTTGAATGGATTCGATATGGTACTAACTTAAGCAAATATCGTGCTTTAGATTTTATTTTTAACATTTCTTAACGGTGAACTAACTATCTTTGTTTTAAGTTTATACTAGTGATAACCATAAGTTTGTAATTAAAAACCTAGGTTTCATATTTATAGTGTTGAAAAGTAGCATTAATTATATCGCCACATTGAACAAAAATAAAATCATCAATGATCCCGTATATGGATTTGTAGCCATTCCGACAGGACTGGTTTTTGACCTTGTACAGCATTCCTATTTTCAACGACTCCGTTATATAAAACAAGTAAGCATGACGCATCTTGTTTACCCTGGTGCCTTACATACCCGGTTCCAGCATGCCATAGGTGCCATGCACCTGATGTCCATGGCTTTGGAAACTTTACGGAGTAAAGGTATTACGATCTCCGAAGAGGAAGAAGAAGCTGTTTTGGCTGCTATTCTGTTACATGATATTGGTCACGGTCCCTTTTCACACTCATTGGAACATAGTTTGATTGCTGGGGTATCCCATGAATTGCTTTCCTCCTTACTGATGGATCGTATGAACCAGGATCTGGGCGGACGGTTAAGTCTGGCGATAGATATCTTTAATAATAAATATGAAAGAAGGTTTCTTCATCAGCTAGTGTCGAGCCAGCTTGATGTTGATCGTATGGACTATCTGAATCGGGATAGTTTTTTTACTGGTGTTTCGGAGGGGGTAATTTCTTTTGACCGGATTATAAAAATGTTGAATGTGGTCAATGATGAGATCGTCGTAGAATATAAGGGACTTTATTCTGTGGAGAAATTTCTCATTGCACGCAGACTGATGTACTGGCAGGTGTATCTGCATAAAACGGTCATTGGGGCGGAGCAATTATTGATTAAAATACTCCAGCGGGCAAAGGATTTAACCGCGTCGGGGACCGCCCTATTTTGCACGCCAGCGTTTCATTGGTTTCTGAGTCAAGAGGTTGACCGAACAAATTTTTTGGATAACCCGTTGCATTTGGACTGGTTTACTCGTTTAGATGATACAGATATTATGTCTGCCATAAAAACATGGGAGAAACATGAGGATAAAATTTTGAGCCGGATGTGCCAACGGGTGATGAAGCGGGATTTATATCGTTCAGTTATGAGTAATAAACCTTTTTCAATGGAATATATTGATAAAGTGAAAAGCCGTGTACAGGCTTGTCTAGGGGTAGAAGAAAAAGATCTTCATTATTATGTGTTTACGCAAGAAATCCATAATCGTGCATATGACCCGACGAGTGATCAAATAAAGATACTATTGAAATCCGGTGAACTGGTTGATATTACTGAAGCGTCGGATCTTGGAAACTTAGAGGCCTTATCAAAAAATGTGTCCAAATACGCGTTATGTTATCCAAAGGAGGTTGGATATATTGCAAATCCTTCTGCCGGATAGTTATTTTTTAATAAAAAAACATAGATTTGTACCATGCAATTTACTGCTCAACAAATAGGGACATTATTAGAAGGAAGGATTGAGGGGAATCCAGAAGTTACTGTAGGTAACCTTGCCAAAATTGAGGAAGGTAAAAAAGGCGATCTTTCTTTTTTGTCAAATCCAAAATATGAGCATTTTATATATACTACGGATGCTTCAATTGTGATTGTGAATGAGGATTTACAATTGACTCAAGCAACCAAATCCACCTTAACCATCATTCGCGTAAAAAATGCGTACGCTGCATTTTCGACGATATTGAATATGTATAACGAGTTCCGTCTGGATAAAAGTGGACGTGAGGAACCTTGTTTTATTCATCCTGAGGCAACAATAGGAAAGGGGGGCTATATTGGAGCATTTACTTACGTGGGCAAAGGAGCCCAAATAGGTGATAATGTAAAGATATATCCACAGGTATTTATCGGCGATAAGGTATCGATAGATGATAACACCACACTTTATCCAGGCGTAAAGATTTATCATGACTGTAAGGTCGGTAAGAATGTTGTTATCCATGCAGGGGTTGTTATCGGTTCAGATGGGTTTGGATTTGCTCCGCAGGAGGATGGAACATATAAGAAGGTACCGCAGATTGGCTATGTGCAGATAGAGGATAATGTGGAGATTGGCGCCAATACGGTCATTGATAGGGCAACGATGGGGGCAACCATTATACGGGATGGTGTAAAATTGGATAACTTAATTCAGATTGCACACAATGTGGATGTAGGCAGAAATACTGTAATTGCTGCACAAACAGGGATTTCGGGGAGTTCAAAAATTGGCGAGCATGTTGTGTTGGGAGGACAGGTAGGTGTCGTTGGACATATTGCTGTCGCAAAAGGTTCTCAAATTCAGGCTCAATCGGGTGTGAACAGGTCTATTAAGGATGAAGGTAAAAAATGGGGCGGGACGCCGGTCATGCCTTATCAGCCACAATTGCGGTCCAATGTTATATTTGCACGTCTTCCGGAGCTGGAGAAACGGATTCAAGAGCTTGAAAAATTATTAGAAACAAAGTTGAAATAATCTTTTTTCATTGAAATAAACTATTCTTTAATTGTAGAAAACCATCATGGATATGAAGGGATACCTTTAACCTGATGATCGTTTTGTCAAAAGAAGTTTTGATTTAAAAATATGTTATTAGAAATGAATGTAAAACAGAGAACCATCAAAAACGAGGTTGAAATTTCGGGGGTAGGTCTTCATACAGGAAAAATTGTATCGATGAGGATCAAACCAGCTCCGGAAAATCACTGGTTTAAGTTCAGACGTATAGATTTGGAGGGTCAACCAGAAATCTTGGTTGACGCTGATAACGTTACAGACACTTCCAGGGGGACAACGATTACCCAAAATGGTGCAAGTGTAAGTACAATAGAGCATTTAATGGCGTCATTAATTGGCTTACAAATCGATAATGTGCTGATTGATATTGATGGTCCTGAAATTCCAATATTAGATGGAAGTGCAGCGATTTTTGTTAAATTGTTGGAAGAGGCGGGGTTTGAAGAGCAGGAGGCCGACAGGGATTATTATGAGATTGCCAATAATATTCATTATGCCGAACCGGACCGTAAAGTAGAGATCTTGGGAATGCCCATGGATGGCTATCGGTTAACCTGTATGATTGATTTTAATTCGCCTGTACTGGGAAGTCAACATGCTGCGATTACTTCTATTGAAGATTTTAAAGCGGAGATTGCTTCTTCGCGTACATTCTGTTTTTTACATGAATTGGAGATGCTGGTAGATCATGGTCTTATCAAAGGTGGAGATCTCAGCAATGCCATTGTTATTGTTGACAAGGAGACCTCGGCGGAAGAACTCCAAAAGCTGGCTCATCTTTTTCAGAAAGAAACGGTCGCAGTCGCTAAGGAAGGTATCCTGAACAATAATCAATTGCGCCATCAGAATGAACCTGCCCGTCATAAATTGTTGGATATGGTCGGTGATTTAGCGTTGGTGGGAAGGCCTCTGAAAGGACATATTATGGCCGCCCGGCCGGGTCATGCCGCAAATGTTGCTTTTGCAAAGAAGATCAAAGAGCAGATCAAAAAGGATAAAACACGCAAAAAAATTAAGGTCTACGATCCGAATATGCCGGCACTGTACGATACCGTGGAAATCATGAAAATCTTGCCACATCGCCAACCGATGCTCATGGTCGATAAGATTTTGGAGCTGACAGAAACCCATGTCGTTGGATTGAAGAATGTGACCATGAATGAGGATCTGTTTATGGGACATTTTCCTGGAGCGCCCCTGTTCCCTGGGGTATTGCAGGTTGAAGCCATGGCGCAGACAGGGGGGATTTTGGTTCTAAAAACTGTTCCTGATCCTGAAAATTGGCTGACGTTATTCCTCAAAATAGAGAATGCTCGTTTTAAAGCACAGGTGACTCCTGGGGATTCTGTTATTTTTAGATGTGATCTAATGGAACCGATCCGACGAGGTATTGCCAAGATGAAAGGTGTCGCCATGGTGGGAGAGAAAATTGTCTGCGAGGCAGAGCTTATGGCTCAAATTGTAAGAGTAAATAACAACTAAAGAAGTATAGATGATACAGCCATTAGCTTATATTCATCCAGAAGCAAAAATCGCTAAAAATGTGGTTATTGAGCCATTTGTAACAATTTACAAAGATGTAGTCATTGGTGAAGGAACCTGGATTGGTTCGAATGTGACTATTATGGATGGCGCTCGAATTGGAAAGAACTGTAAAATATATCCTGGTGCCGTAATTTCTGGAGAACCTCAAGATTTAAAATTTGATGGAGAGATTACGACTGCGGAAATTGGTGATAATACAACCATTCGTGAATGTGTGACCATTAATAGAGGTACCAAAGACCGCTATAAAACTGTCATTGGAAAAAATTGTCTTATTCAGGCATATAGCCATGTTGCTCATGACTGTGAGGTTGGTGATAATTGTGTTTTTTCAAATAATAGTACACTTGCTGGCCATATAACCGTAGGTGATTATGTTGTTTTGGCGGGTATGGTGGCGGTCCACCAATTTGTTAAAATTGGCTCACATGCTTTCGTAACGGGAGGTTCATTGGTGCGTAAGGATATTCCTCCTTTTGTGAAGGCGGCGCGCGAACCAATCTCTTATGCAGGCATTAACTCTGTTGGATTGCGCAGAAGAGGGTTTTCTGAGGAGCAGATTGCCGAAATTCAGAATCTTTACCGTATTCTATTTGTTCAGAATCGGAATTTGGCAAAAGCGATGGAGATCATTGAAGCCGAATATCAAGCTACAGAAATTCGCGATGAAATCCTGGACTTTATTAGAAATTCTGGAAGAGGGATCATGAAAGGTTTCAATAATAGAGCGATGTAATCGCATTACACATTCCTGTATATTGAAAATTACATTAAAAGATATTGGCCGAAGGTATAATAACGAGTGGATATTCAAACATATTGACTACAGTTTTGAATCTGGTAAAAGTTATGCTGTTCTTGGACAAAACGGTTCAGGAAAGTCGACCTTATTGAAAGTTCTTTCTGGAAGTTTGACCCCTTCGGCGGGTGAACTGATCTATACCAAGGGAAATCATGTTATTGCTGTGGATGAAATTTATCAACACCTCTCGATTGCTGCTCCCTATAGTGAGTTGATCGAAGAGTTTACCTTGCGGGAGTTGTTGGATTTCCATTTTAAGTTTAAGCACTATCTCCAGGGTTTTGATAAAGAAAGTGTTGTGCAATTGCTGGGATTGGAACATGCCTTGGACAAAGAATTGAAATTTTTCTCATCGGGTATGCGTCAAAGGGTAAAACTGATTTTGGCATGTTGCTCCGATACAAGCCTTGTTCTGCTCGACGAACCAACAAGTAATTTAGACCTTGCTGGGGAACAGTGGTACCTTAACTTAATTGAGCAAACAAAACGGGATTTTAGATCGTTCATTATTTGCTCTAACCAAAAAAAAGAATACGAATTTTGTAATGAAACTATTTCTATCGTAGACTATAAAAAGTAGCGAATGAAATTTTAATAACACAATTAGTTTTTGTATTTTTGACGACTCAATAATGAGATAACCGTTTAAAGTTCAATTCAAAAAAATGGCTAAGGCATCAGAGGTAAAATCAGGAAATATCTTAAGATTTAATGGAGAGTTAGTCTCTGTAGAGGAATATATACATCGTACACCAGGTAACTTGCGTGCATTTTATCAAGCAAGAATGCGTAACGTAAAAACTGGGAAATTAGTTGAATATCGTTTTAGAGTTGATGAGTCGGTAGAAATTGCTCGGGTTGAAACCAATGATTATCAATATTTATACGAAGATGGAGAGTTCTTTGTTGTCATGGACAATAATACATATGAGCAATTCAATATTCCTAAATTTTTGTTTGGGGATTCAGCACGATTTTTAAAGGAGGGAATGAGCGTCATTGTCGCTTTCGAGAGTGATGAGCCTATTATGGCGGAAGCTCCAAAAAGTGTTGAATTGGAGATTACGTATACAGAGCCGGCTGTGAAAGGAGATACTTCCACAAATGCCCTGAAAAAAGCAACAGTGGAAACAGGGGTTGAGATCATGGTACCCTTATTTATTAATCAAGGCGAAAAAGTAAAAGTTGATACGCAAACAGGTAATTATATCGAACGCGTAAAATAATATAAAGATTTAGGTTTAGGTTGATTATTCGGTCTTGATAGCGCTCGCTACAAGGCCGTTTTTTTTAGCATAGGATAGCATGCTTATCTCTGTTTGAAAAAAGTACAGACACTTGAGTCAAAAAATGGGGAGTAAAATTGCCGAAGACAACATGAATGCTTTAAAAACGGGATGATCTGTAAATAACATATAATTTATGTATGAAATCAAAAAAAGAATTAAGACAGGAATATAAGGTCAAAAGATGCCAACTAGCTGAGGAAGTGGAATTAGAACTTAACAAGAAATTATTACTGCAGTTTAAGGAAATAGATCTTTCGATGGTAAAATTTATGCATATCTTTCTTCCTATTGAAAAATATCATGAACCGGATACTTATTCTTTGATAAATTATATAAGAGCATCTTTCCCTGAAATAACCATCGTCGTTTCGCGATCTAATTTCGATGACTGTTCAATGCAACATTTTATTCTAGATGAACAAACTCGTTTTGAAACGAACCGCTGGGGTGTTCTTGAGCCAATAGCAGGTGTAGAAATTTCCCCTACTGCTATCGACTTGATCATCGTGCCGCTATTGGTTTTTGACCTTGAGGGGCATCGGGTTGGCTATGGGAAAGGGTTTTATGATCGGTTTTTCTCCACCTGTAAATCAACTGTACAGCGAGTTGGCTTGTCTTTTTTTGATCCAATAGCGGTTATTCTCGATAAAAATGAACATGATATCCGGTTAACGAAAGCGATTACTCCATATAATATGTATAGTTTTGATGTTAATTAAATTTATTTCTTAATTTTAGGACGATATTCATTTCAATGCTAGTATGGCAAAATTGTTTCTGATTCTTTTCTTTCTAATTACGGTTCCCTGCCGTTCCATTTTTGGAATGGATATGTTGGATCCGAATTCCTCTGTGGAAGAGCGAAATTTTTATGAAACAATTATACAGGAATCGCAAAAATATCAAATCTCTAGCTCTGCATTAACACATTATTTAACACCTTATTTTAACCAGGCGATCCGGAAAAATGATAATGCGTTGCTTGCAATTTATTATTGTTTATTAGCCAATCAGTCTTTCGATTCAGAGCGCGGAAGAAATATTTTTAGTGATAGATATTATCTAAAGGCTCTTGATTTAGAGGACAGTTATAATTACCAAAATGTTAAGACCTGGGTAAAGGTAGCCTATGGATATTATTTATATCGTTGCCTAAAGACTTCGGAAGCATTGCCCTTTATTTTGGAAGGAGAAAAAGGACTAGAAGATATTCCAAAGGATTTGGTATTGGATGTTACGCAGACTTATAAGAAGCTTGGTTATTTCTTTGGTACTTTAGGTGATTATGCATTAGGAATGAAGTATCTGGACCTGGTGCAGCAACAACCTCATATCTCGGGGCGTTTGAAAGCAGAAATTTTAGACAATCTGGGTGTTCTGACGTTAAAAAGTGGGGGAGATACGGTTCAGGCTATGAAAAATTTTGAACTCGCTCAAAATTTGGCCCTTTCAGAAAAGGACTCGCTTCGTTATGCTAAAACTTTAGGCAATCAAGCAGCAGTCTATGAGGGGATGGGGGATTATAAAAAAGCATTGGCTCTTTTAGATAGCGATCTTAAAATCTCAAAATCATTAGGAAATAACAGAAATACCATTCTTGCTTTAATGATGCGGATCCGGATGAATATTGCATTGAAAGAAAATGCGAAGGCCCGTCAAATGATCCGGGAAGCTGAGCATCTCTTGCAGGGATCTAATGATAAAAAAACAATACTCGAGCTTGAAACCCATAAATTAAATTTAGCTGTACAGAATCAGGAATTGGGAACGGAGCTGAATGCACGTAGAAGGATTGACCGGCTACAGGATTCACTACGGTTTTTGGATGGGGACCCCGTATTGTCCCAATTGAAATTTATGGCCGATAAACAGAAATTTGCTGATAAATTGTCATTGGCACAAGCTATAATTAAAAAGAAGCAAGCAGAAAAAAGATTATGGCTAATGTTGAGCTTATTTATATTGGTTTTATTCTTTTTTATCTATAATGCCTTGCGATACCGTGCCAGAAAACGTATCCGGGAATATGAATACCAATTGCTGAATTTGAAATATACCAAAGCAGAATTAGACCGGGAACTGACGAGTTCCAAAAGCCAGATTGAGGAATATATGGTCTATCTTCGGCGCAATAATGATCAGATAAATTTGCTTTCCGCTATGCTTAACGAACGAGGAAATACCGTGGGGAAAGACAGGGATGAGCTGAAAGCATTGTTGCAGTCACATCTTATCACAGATGAAAAATGGCATGAATTTAAGCTGCTGATTGTAAGGGAGTTTCCAAACCTGCTTCAAGATATCCAGATGAAATTTCCTGATCTCACTGAATCTAACCTGAGGGTAATTGTTTTGATAAAACTGGGGCTTAATAATAAAGAGGTGGCCAATGTTTTGGGAGTGACTCCTGATGCCATTAAGAAATCAATGCAACGTTTAAAAAAGAAATTAGGTGGGCAAGCGGGAGCCTTGATGGAATATATCTCCTATAAAGAACTTGTTTAAATCGCCGTATTATTTCAATAATAAAAGAAAGCGGTTCTAGGCTATTTTCAGAGGCCGGAACCGCTTTCTTTGTATGGGAGTTAGTCTAAAGGATTTTCTTTTAGATTTTTCTCCCAGGCCCAAGCTGAAGCCATCATTTCATCTATGCCTAAAGCGGCTTTCCAATGGAGCTGATTGGCCGATTTGGTGACATCACCATATACTTGAATGATATCGCCGTCCCGACGTGGGCCTACTTCATAGTTCAATTTCTGCCCCGAAGCTTTCTCAAAAGCTTTGATTGCCTCCAGAACTGAATAACCATTACCTGTTCCCACATTAAAAACATCATATTGCCCATTCGGGTTGCCTTGTTCCAATAATTTGATAGCAGCCACATGGGCTTTAGCTAAATCAACCACATGGATATAGTCGCGGATACAAGATCCATCCGGCGTATCATAATCATCCCCAAATACCGTTAACTTCTCTCTTTTACCAATGGCAGTTTGGGTAATAAAAGGAAGTAGATTTTGTGGTACACCATTCGGGAGTTCACCGATCAAAGCAGAAGCATGGGCACCGACTGGATTAAAATAACGTAATGCTATGATATTGTAATTGTTGTACGCTGATGCTGTTTCCTCAAGAATTTCTTCGGCAATCTGTTTGGTATTGCCATAAGGTGAAGTTGCTTTCTTTACAGGAGCTTTTTCATCTACTGGCAGGTGATCGGGTTCGCCATATACCGTGCAGCTTGAAGAAAAAACAAAATTTATTGGTCTGTTTCTATATGATTCTAATAGATTGATCAACGAAAAGAAGTTGTTATGATAATATTTTAATGGATTCTGAACCGATTCTCCAACAGCTTTGGATGCGGCAAAGTGAATAATTCCAGTAATATCTGTATTATTTTTTACAAACTCATCCACCTTGGCATTGTCACAAAGATCAAATTGATGGAATTCGGGTTTAATGCCAATGATTTTCTCTATCTGATCTAAAATTTTGATGTTCGAGTTGGAAAGATCGTCAATAATTACGGGTGTATATCCCGCTTGATGTAATTCGACAACGGTATGAGAACCAATATATCCTGTTCCTCCGGTGACTAATATTTTTTTGTTCATTATTTTTGATTATAGTAAGTAAAATCTTTATGGGACAAAGTTTCCAATGGAACCTTTCTGTAAAAATCAATTGTTTTCTTTAATCCAAGTTTTCGGTCGACTTGTGGCTGCCAGCCTAGTTTTGAAATGGCCAGCCCGATATCGGGTTTTCGTTGTTTAGGATCATCGAGCGGTAAGGGCTTATAGCTGATCTTACTGGTGCTTCCTGTTATTTCTATAATTTCCCTGGCAAGCTGTAAGAGTGAAATCTCATCTGGATTACCGATGTTGACCGGATGTACACAATCGGAATGCAAGAGCCGATAAATGCCTTCAATTTGATCATCAATATAACAAAATGATCTCGTTTGAGATCCATCGCCGAAAATAGAGATCTCTTCACCCCGTATGGCCTGGGCAATAAAAGTTGGAATAGCACGGCCATCATTGAGACGCATCCTGGAACCATAAGTGTTAAATATGCGTACGATGCGGGTGTCTAAGCCATGTGCGTTATGGTAAGCCATCGTGATTGCTTCCTGAAAACGTTTTGCCTCATCATATACGCCTCGCGGTCCCACAGGGTTGACATTTCCCCAATAATTTTCTGACTGAGGGGATACCAATGGATCGCCATAGACTTCAGATGTTGAGGCAACTAGTATGCGGGCTTTTTTTGCTCTTGCCAATCCCAGAAGATTATGTGTCCCCAATGAACCAACTTTCAGTGTCTGTATGGGTATTTTAAGATAATCAATGGGGCTAGCTGGTGAGGCAAAATGTAAAATATAATCCAGTTGTCCTGGGATATGGACAAATTTTGAAACATCATGATGATAGAAGTCAAAATTTTTCAATTTGAATAGATGGGCAATATTTTGGAGATCACCTGTAATCAGGTTGTCCATGCCAATTACTTCGTGTCCTTCAGTAATAAAACGATCGCAAAGGTGGGAGCCAAGGAAACCTGCTGCTCCTGTTATCAAAATCCGTTTACGATGTTTATTTTCCACTCAATGCTTCCTTTTAATGAAATGGGTTTAATATCTTTGACTAAGATAAACATTATTTTAAAAACATGCGTTTGCTTTATTCAGTTGGAATCTTTCTCTATGGCCTCTTATTGCGTATTTTGGCTCCTTTTCATGCCAAGGCAAGACTCATGGTAGCAGGACGTAAGGATTGGTATTCCCGGATGAAACAAACGGTTGATTCAACGCAAAAACATATTTGGTTCCACTTTGCGTCATTGGGAGAATTTGAACAGGGAAGGCCGGTTTTGGAGGCAGTGAAAAATAATTATTTGAACTATAAAATTATTGTAACATTTTATTCTCCCTCCGGTTATGAAATAAGGAAAAATACCAATTTGGCTGATTATGTTTTTTATCTTCCATACGACACGGCGAAGAATGCGCAACTGTTCGTGGATTTGATAAGACCTTCATTTGTGATATTTACAAAATATGAATATTGGTATTATTATTTTGAAGAACTTCATAAAAGGTCTATTCCATTGTTTCTGATTTCTGCAATCTTCCGGCCTGAGCAGATTTTCTTTCAGGCTTATGGTACTTTTTTTCTAAAGATTTTGAGTTATGTGACTTATTTTTTTGTCCAAAATGAAGAAAGCGTTCGCCTGTTGAAGGAATTTGGAATCCGTCATGCTGGCCTTGCTGGAGATACGCGTTTTGATCGGGTTGTGGATCTTCCCAAAAATAAGAAGATGATTCCCGAAATAGCGCAATTCATTGGTGATAACCCGACCCTGGTTGCAGGTAGCACCTGGCCTGAAGATGAACAAATGTTGCAAGAATTGATTCAGCACTATCCAGGCTATAAATTAATTCTGGCTCCGCATGAAATTGATGGACCACATTTGGAAGCTATTTTAAAGCTATGGCCAACTGCACTTCAATTTTCTAAAATGGCGGCGTATAATAATGCCATATTGGCCGAATCACAAATACTCGTTATTGATAATATTGGAATGTTATCTTCATTGTATGGTTATGGCCAGATGGCTTATATCGGCGGTGGTTTTGGCTCAGGGATTCATAATACGCTGGAAGCAGCCACCTATGGAATTCCGGTCTTATTTGGCCCGAATTTCAAGAAATTTCAAGAAGCTAAAGATCTTATACAACATGGTGCTGGTTTTTCTGTTGCTAATAGTCAAGGACTAAGAAAGGTCTTTGCGGATTTGCAAGACCGATCTCATTGTCAGGAGGTGGGCCAGGCTGCCCGTCAGTATGTGCTACAGAAAGCCGGTGCAACTGCAATCATTATGAAGTACCTAAAAAATAATAGTGCGAAAATTTAAAAAGGTGGTTAAAGAACCACCTTTTACTGAATCAACATCTCGAACTAATAATAGGTATACCTTCTAACACCAGTAATATGCCGTGACAAGCGCATAACTTGATGTGAATACCCATATTCATTGTCATACCATACATAAAGAACAACATGCTTGCCATCTGCGGAAACAATAGTAGCCGGAGCATCAACAACTGCCGCGGCAGTTGTACCGATGATATCCGAAGAAACAAGTTCATTGTCTCTTGAAAATTTAATCTGCTCGACGAGATCTCCGTGCAAAGATGCTTCTCTTAAGAACTCATTTATTTTATCGATCGTTGTTTTGGATCGGACTTCCACATTGAGAATGGCCAATGATCCATTTGGTACAGGAACACGAATGGCGTTTGATGTTAGCTTACCGGTCAGCGTGGGTAGGACTTTCGAAACGGCGCTGCCGGCACCGGTTTCTGTAATCACCATATTCAAAGCAGCAGCACGGCCCCGTCTTGATTTTTTGTGCATATTGTCGACAAGGTTCTGATCATTGGTATAGGAGTGGATGGTTTCTATATGTCCTTTTTCGATACCTATTTTTTCTTCAAGCACAGCCAAAACAGGCGAAATTGCATTGGTGGTACAGGAAGCCGCGGAAAAGATAGTGTGTTTTTGTAAATCAATGTTTTTCTCATTTACAGCATATACAATATTTGGCACACCTTTCCCGGGGGCCGTCAGTAAGACTTGAGCCGAACCTTTGGACTGCAGGTGCCGACCAAGTTCCTGTTTATCGCGAAATGCCCCAGTGTTGTCGATAATTAAAGCATCTTGTATCCCGTATTGTGTATAGTCAATATCTTCGGGCTGTTTGGCAGAAATGAGATGAACAGTAATACCATTGATAATAAGGGCTTGATTGACGAGATCAGCTTGGACTTCTCCATCAAACACGCCATGTATGGAATCATTTTTCAATAATGTAGCTCTTTTTTGTAAGGATTTGGCATCCATGGCATCCCGTGTTACAATGGCACGAAGACGGAGTTGCTGCCCTGTACCAGCTTTATTGATAAGTTCACGGGCCAGTAAGCGACCAATGCGGCCAAAGCCATAAAGGACAACATCACGCGGTTTCAATTCTTGCTGTTGATTGATCCCTTTTAATTCATTTGTAATAAAAATGGGCAGATCGTTTAGAGGAACGGCGTGCTTTTTGACCTGCAACGTAAGCTTGCCAATATCGATACGCGCAGGAGAGAGGGGGAGTTTTTCCAATATCTTTGCGACATGGAGTGTTTCAAATATACTCAACGGTTGTGCTGTGAGAACAGTACTTTCCTTAAGTAAACTGAGAATCGAACTAGATTTTACATCGATGAGTTGGCTCCGGAAAAAGACGAGTTCGACAGCATGGTTGTACCAAAGATTGCTAATGATTTGAATAAAGTTTGCAGCGGCATTTTGCTGGTCTTTGTAACTTTTGATCTCTCGGTCAAAAGAAGGTTTGTGTGACATAATATTTTATAATAGATTATGGTGCAAACATAGCACAAACCTTATTAAAATGGAGCTTATATTTTTGTTTTCATAATTTTACAAATAAAAACCGGTGTCGTATTACTGTTATTATAAAATATTGGGCTTAAAATTATCAATCTTCTATTATGAATAGCTCGGACATAATATGGTCGGCCATTAATTTTCCTACATCTGTTAAACGCAAGATATTGTTTTCCAAAATAAGCTTCTTCTCTTCTTGGAATGGGGCAGCATCTTTCAATAGACTATTTTTAACAGATTGTCCAAACCTGTGTTCAACCTGGTTTAAGTCCAGTCCCCACATTGTTCTGAGCGAAGTCATGATACCTTCATTGATCTGATCCAAGTTTGTTAAGTGCTCAACTTCTAAGGGAAGTTGATTCGAATTGATTGCTTTCATGTATTTCGCATTGTTGGAGATATTCCAGGATCTGGAAGTCCCATTAAATGAATGTGCTGAAGGGCCTATGCCTAGATAGTGTTTCCCTTTCCAGTAATTCGTGTTATGACGTGCATAACGTCCGTTTTTTGCAAAATTGGAAATTTCATACTGCTCATATCCTGCAGTTTTTAAGGTGTCCATAAGGAGATTCATCTGGTCTGCTGCCTGGTCCGTATCAATTGCTGGACTTAGTCCCTTTTTGATAAAATGATCTAATGCTGTTTTATTTTCTACAGTCATGGAGTAAGAGGAGATATGAGGAATGTCAAAATCAATGAGCTGTTGCATATTGTGCTGCCATTTTTCGTTGGTCAATTGTGGGTAACCATAGATAAGGTCGCAGGTAATCTGCTCAAAACCTGCATCTTGTACCCGCATGATGGAAGAGCATGCTTCTTGCTGATTGTGTGCTCTATTCATCCATCGTAAATCTTCCTCATAAAAAGACTGTATACCTATGCTGAATCTATTGATGGGGGTTGATCGTAATGCATTCACTTTTGATGCACTAAGGTCATCAGGATTTGCTTCCAGTGTAATTTCTGCTTCATAGCTAATATCAAAGTGTTTGGCTACAGTATCAATAATTTTCGATATTTCATCGGCCTCTAATAATGAAGGAGTGCCACCGCCAAAATAAATGGATTCTATTTTTCTATCCGCTAGATAAGGAGACCGTAGTTCAATTTCGCGCAATAGGGCGCTGACCATTTCTTTTTTGTACTGCAAGGAGGTGCTGAAATGGAAGTCACAATAATGACAGGCTTGTTTACAGAAAGGGATATGGATGTAAATCATGGATACAAATATACCAACACTATACCAACTTCGAGCCTTATTCGCCCTTTTTCCTCCTTACGTCCGCCTCTTGTTCGACATAGTATTGATCCTTGATCGACAATTGAGGCTACATAGTGGTAATACGTCGGTGAAATAAAGGCCATGGCTCAATGAAAGGTATAGGTTATCCCTAAGTTAAGCTTGAGTTATGCCCTGGTTAATACGGACTTTGACGGACTTCAACAGACTTTGACGGACTTTTGTTGACTTCCACTCAGCATTTATTCAATATAAGCAAGGTGTAACGATCTTGGGATAGGGGATAAATGGACTTGACAACAAGATAGTTATTTTTTATCTTGTTGTAAAGATCTGTTTCGTAAAAAATACCAATTTATAAAACCTAAGTCATCATGGATGAGCTAATTGAGAAATTTGTATCTAAAAAATTAAGAAAAAAAGGGGATGAATATCAACTGAGTGCAAATAGTATTTTGTCCGAGAAAGGCTTTGGAAAAATGAGCACTGTACAGTATTATCTTACGGACAAAACGGGCAAAAATAGCAGTCCTTCTAACAACAAATCATATTACGTAACAGATATTCTACTGACCTATCATGTGCAGAATGGACAGGTCTTGAAAGACTATATTGTATCCAAGAAAATTGACTTCCCTGAACCGGTCATAGGTAACATCGACTGGGAATAGCAACAGATTTATTTTAGATTAAAAAAGAATTGTATGAAAAACTCCCGTCGGGACTTTCTGAGAAATGTGATCGGTGCCTCTGGCCTTTTGATGCTTTCAAAGCATGGCCTTTCCCTGGACAATAGTGTTGAAGAAGCTTTTATCGATAGATTGTTACCTGCACCACGTGGTGGCGGGTTTATGATGAAAGATTATTGGATCTGGGATCCCACTGTGATTAGAGGAGAAGATGGAAAATATCATATGTTTGCTTCCCGATGGAGCAAGCAGTATGGTTTTGGCAACTGGGTTACGAACTCAGAAGTTGTACGTGCTATCTCAGATACGGCAGAAGGACCTTATGAATTTGTCGAGGTGGTACTACCTGCCCGTGGGAAGCAGTATTTTGATGGATGTACGACCCATAATCCCCGAATCGTGAAGAGTGGTGAATATTATGTGCTGTATTATTTTGGCAATAATTATCAAGAACCTAATCCAGGGTACTCGGAAAATGTATGGGAGTCTGGACTGGGGCAAAAAGCCTGGATGCACAAACGGATCGGGATGGCCTATTCCAAATCAATCGCTGGCCCATGGAAAAGAGTTGATCAACCGATTCTGAACCCACGGCTTGGAAAATGGGATGCTTCTATTACCTCCAACCCATCGCCGGTTGTTTTACCGGATGGGAAGGTTTATTTGATCTATAAATCTTCACCGGTGAACTATGATCCGCCACTGTTGTTGGGCGCAGCATGCGCAGAGTCGTTTTTGGGACCTTATCTCCGTTTATCTGACAAGCCGATATTCTCTTTTCATACAGATCAAAATCATGAAAATGATGTAGAAGATCCTTTTGTCTGGCATAATGGCCAGCATTTCGAGCTTATTATGAAGGACCGCTATGGGAAGATCTGCGGAGAAGAGGGCGGTGGTATACATGCTTATTCTAAAGACGGCGTAGACTGGCGTTTATCAAAGTTTGTGAAAGCTTATTCCAAAGTTATCCATTGGGATGATGGCAGTAAAAGTACCCAGGCTAACTTTGAAAGGCCTTTCTTGTTATTTGAAAATGGGAAACCTACTCATTTGTTTGCAGCAACTGGTGATGGAACGGCTCCTTATCAGTTTGAACGTACCTGGAATATGGTTATTCCATTGAAAGTATCATAGAGACCATTGATGTTATAACGGCTGGCTTTTGAATAAAAAAATAGCCTGGAAAAAGATGAAAACAAACTTTTCCAGGCTGCCTCCCCATTGGATTAACGTGTCCATTCGTTATCTGCAGATTCAACATCCGCAAGTCGAAGCGAGGGATCGATACTTACTTTTTTAGGCACCTTGGCCAATGGAATTGAATATTCAGGTTTCGTCCAGAACCAATCTGGGAGCACGGTACGTTTAACTCCTTTATAAATGTCGAAATGTTCTTCTGGTTTTTCGCCACGCATTTCTCGTAACGGGATATAGAACAATTCTTTACTGCCATCAACATATTCGACCAGAACATCCAATGGCATCGCAAAATTTGATCTATTGATCAGCTGAACCGTTGTGTCGTTTACATTGCCTATCGCATAATCGATCTGGCGGGTTGTATTTATAAATAGATTGAAGTACCATTTTAAATTAATTCCTGAGACTTCTTCGGCAACACGTTTGAAATCGTTTGGTGTCGGATGTTTGAATTTCCAGATATCATAAAACTTCAGGAATGTCTTTTCCAGATTTTCTTGCCCGATGATGTAGCCCAGTTGTTCGGCAAGGACAGCACCTTTACGGTATGCCTCATTGCTATAGGCATAGTTTGTATTATAGTAATCGGCAAGGAGGCTCATCGGTTCTTCTTTTCCTGAGAGAGCCAGTTTATAATATGCCCGGTATGCATCAATCTGTGGGTTTGATGCTATGGCACCGCGTTTTTCGAAAATACTTTGTATCGCTAATTCTTCTACATAGGAGGTGAATCCTTCATCAAACCATTCATCGACAGTTTCATTGATGCCGAATAATTGTTGATACCATGAGTGGGCGGATTCGTGGAATATAACTCCCACGAGGCTTTTTAAATTTCGCCCACCGGTAATCAGCGTGGCAGTACCGTACTCCATACCTCCGTCTCCACCTTGGATGATGGTATAAGTCGGCCAAGGATAGGTCCCAAATTTCGCACTACAAAAATCAAAGAACTCAGTAGAGAGACCCAATGCCGTTTTCCAGTTTGATACCACCTCTTTATCCGTCGGTAAGAATACTGTATAAACTTTTATGCCGTTTTTGCTTGACGCAGAGTCAACGACAAACTTTGGATCTGCGGCCCAAACGAAGTCATGGATATTTTGGGCTTTGTAATGCCAGGTCGCCTTGCCGTCTTGCGATTTGATTTTGGCTTTGGACTGATAGCCTTTTACTTCATCCGGGTTTTGAAGCACTCCTGATGCACCAATCACATAATTCTTATTGAGGTGAATGGTGACATCAAAATCCCCAAAAGGTGCGATAAATTCCCGACCGGTGTATTCATCCAGATGCCAACCAAATTCATCAAATTGAGCCATTTTTGGATACCATTGTGCCATAGAAAGTGCAACGCCTTCTGCTGAATTACGACCTGTCCTGCGGATCTGTTCGGGTACCTGAGCAGTCCACTCCATATCAAAATTGACGGTTTCACCATCTTGAATCGCTGTTGGTAAGGTCACCTCCAGTATTGTTCCGTCGATCTTAAATACTGTATTGATGCCATTCATGGACAGGCTTTTGATTTTCTGATAGCCAATTTGGTTGGGTTGTAGCTTTTCAATACGGCTCTGATATACAGGCTTTTCTTTTGTGCCGATATTTGAAACCATCCGCCTGTCGGGATCACTGATGTTCTTTAAACGATAATCCATCATCGATCCGGGTTGAAAGGCATTAAAATATAAATGAAAGTAGACTTTATTTAAAGACTGGCCTGAGTTGTTGCTATACTTTAATACCATTTTCCCATCATATTGATAAGCTTTTTCGTCCACGGTGACATCCATGGTATAGTTAACTCGCTGTTGCCAGAATCCTTTCCTTTGGGCCTTCACGTCCCTTCCCAAAAAATTTAATACACATGCAAGTGCAAAAAAGGATAATAATTTGATTTTCATGTTCCAAACTTACAAAATTGTCTCAAGAAATAGGGACGGAATAGATCTAAAGCTGTCAAATGTCATTAAATCTTGACGAAAGTCATTTTTTTAAGTACAATTGGCTTGGTTTTGGTTAGTGGATTTATCTCTTGAGTTAAATAATTTGGTTGTACTGTTTTATGGAAAATTTGTATTATAGACCTTCAGGGAAGGTTCCTTTTTTAGCCTTGATTGGCTCACTTGTGCTCGGTGTTCTTGGAGCTATTGTTTTAGCCATACTATATATTGCGCTACAATGGTTTATTCCTATTATCTATTTCAATGTATTTATTACGCTGGGTTTTGGCGCTGGTATATTTTTTATCCTCAATTTTTGTTTTAAGCGTTGGAAATTAAGAAATAAGGGGATGGCAGTACTGATTACTCTGATTATTGCATTATTGGGTTTCTATGCCCAATGGGCTTTGTTTGTCTCATTAATGTACAATGCTGAAGGGACGATGGGCGGTGACACTTGGGTAAAATCCTCTTTTAATTTAGAGGGATTTAAAGCGTTTTTTCTACATCCTTCTTTTATTTGGGAAGCCATTCAGGATCTTAATGAGGTAGGAACATTCTCCTTGAAAAAAAATCCGGTATCAGGGGGAATGCTTTGGGCGATATGGGGTATTGAGATGTTGATTATTGTCTTGACTCCGATCATATTGGCATTTCGGGGGATTACAATTTATCCTTTCTCTGAAAAGGATGAAACCTGGATGAATAAAAGGATACTGCCAGGAAGATTTAAATTTGTGGAAGATCAGGCAACTGTAACAAGCTTACTGGGAAATCATGACTTTGCTTACATTCATGAACACTTGCCTGAAGAAGAAGAACATCTTTCTTTTGCTACGGCAGAGGTTTATGAATCAGATACTGACGATCATCAGTATTTGACGATTTATAATCATCAATTTATAGAAAAAAAGGGGAAGGTTGAGGAAAAGAAGAATGAAATCATAGAATTTTTACGCATCAATAGAAACAGTCTATAGTGAAGGTAAATAATAGTATCCATGAAGCGGCTAAGAACTCGTTCTTAGCCGCTTCATGGATAGCTGGAAGACAATTAAAAAGATGATTTAACCAACCCCCCCCCTTTTGCGACCCAATCATTAATGGATGGGCTATAAATTTTAATATCCTTAATGCCATATTTAGCCAAAATAGAGGCTGCAATTGTCGCGCGGTCACCTGATTGGCAATGAAGGTATAATTTTCTCTCTCTATCGATTTTATCCAGGTTGTCGGCAATTGTTCCGACAAAAAGATGTGTAGCACCGGGCAGATGGCCGGCTGTAAATTCGGTCGTGTTACGCACATCGAGAATCTGGGCATTGGGATTGCCGACCGCACGGTTCATTTCGTCAAAATCGATAAGTTGTTGTCTCTCCAAAGGAATCCCAAGTTGCGAAACCATTTCAGGGGTGATATAGCCTACTACCTGATCTAATCCGATGCGCATGAGTTTACGGGTAATATCATCCAGTTCAGTCTCGTCCAGTATAAGAATGAATGGTTCTGTATAATTTAGTACCCAACCTGCCCAGGTATTAAAGGTTTTATTATTTTGGATATTGATGCTATTGGGAAGGTAACCTTTTGCAAAATCAAATTTATGTCGAGTATCAATGGTGGCGGTCCCAGCCTTATAGTGTTTGATAAACTCGTCTTTTGTAAGTTTGGTATACTGTGGGACGGCTGTTTGTAAAGGACGTGTTATTTTGTTGAGTTTTTTCATCATGGCAAAATAACGGGGTGGTTCAGGCTGTCCATCCAAAAGTTCTTGGACGAAAGCTTTTTCATTGTCTTTGTATTGAAGGGCCCAGTTTCGGATCCGTTCATAGCCTACAGTTGTACTTGGTACTGCGCCTAATGCTTTTCCACAAGCTGAGCCAGCACCGTGTGCTGGCCATACTTGAATGTGGTCAGGAAGTGCTAGAAACTGTTTGAGCGAACCGAACATCTGATGGGCACCAATTTCTTTTGTACCAATAAGACCTGCGGCATTCTCTAAAAGATCGGGTCTTCCTACATCTCCAACAAATACAAAATCGCCGGTAAAGATCATGACGGGCTCCATTGTAGCTGGGGTGTCAATCAAGGATAAACTGATACTTTCAGGAGTATGTCCGGGAGTATGTATCACATTGAAAATAAGATTTCCAACATGGATTTGATCTCCATCTTTTAGCCCAATGTGAGGAAATTCGTATTGCCAGTCCTGACCTCCTTCATCGGAAAGATAGCATTGTGCGCCTGTCAGTTCCGCTAACTCCAGTGTACCCGAAAGATAGTCAGCATGGATATGCGTTTCAGCAATATGTGTAATCTTGAGGTTGTTCTTATTTGCAATTGCCAAATAGGTGTCCACATCTCTCTTGGGATCAATAACGATAGCTACACCTTTGGCTTGACAGCCAATTAAATAACTTGAATGGGCTAAAGATGATTCGAAAATGTGTTGAAAGAACATAATATATGATTTTTAATGATTTACAAATTGAAAGATTTCGGATATAAGAATAAGCGTGCCTATACCGAGTAGAAAATACCCAAAGATACCTTTTAGCTTTATCGTGTCCAATCTTTCTTTCCATTTGGAGCCAATTTGAAGGCCAATTAAAGTAATCAAGGTAAAAAGGATTAGTATTGGCCAATTGATGTGTTCCATGAGCTGATAGTTGGCCACTAGGCCAAATGAAGCATTTAGTCCAATAATAAACAAAGATGTCGCAATAGCTTGTTTTAAAGGGATTCCTATAAGCAATACCAAAGCAGGAACAATAATGAAACCACCACCGGCGCCAACTAAACCAGTCATAATGCCCACCAGGAAGCCGACCAATGTTATTTTGGCAATTTGAACACTATTCATGATTACTGCTACGGTTTTAACCTGTTTTCGTTGCGTGACCATAGCGGAAGCAGAAATGATGATGACCGCGGAGAATAATAGCATGATGGTGTGATTTCTAGAAATTTCTACTCCTGCCAGGTTAAATTGTTCTGGTATTGCAGCTAGAAGATAACGTTTCGTAAGATAAACAGAAAAGAGAGAAGGAACCAAGAAAATTGCTGTGGTCTTTAGATTGATCTCATTTTTCTTTAGTGGCCTAATCGACCCGATTAGCGCCAAAATCCCGATCGAAAAAAGAGAATAGTCAAGCGCATACTGAGGTTCTATATGAAATAGGTAGACAAATATTGGGAGGGTCAGGATACTACCACCGCTTCCCATCAGACCCATTGATAGTCCTACTAATACAGCCAATATAAAACCGATGATAAATATTGATTCCATTCTTTTTTACTAATATTCAGTTATTTCTCCAACAGTATCCCGGAGGCTTCTCTCCTTGACATCCGCTGCATTAATGGGGTAGTTTGTTCCGGAGCAAACCATAGATCCAGGTTCCAAAAAGGGCAAAGAGCAAGACAATACCCAAGGTCCAGTATCCCGAGCCAATTAAGGTAAACATTGGCCCTGGGCAGGCTCCGGTCAATGCCCATCCAAGCCCGAAGATGATGCCACCAACTAAATAACGGGTAATGCTTTTATCTTTATCGTGAAATACGATTTGCATGCCATTACTGTCTTTAGCCTTCGTCCGTTTGATGACCTGAACGATGATAATGGCTGTTGTTAGGGCCGTGCCGATCATGCCATACATATGAAAGGAACGGAACTGAAACATTTCATAGATGCGGTACCAAGAGGCCGCCTCCGATTTATATAGGACAATGCCTAACAATATACCGATCATTATAAATTTTAGTGCTTTCATGTTAGGCAAAGATTAAAGGGAATAAAAAATGAACCATGATAATGCCGCCTAGAAAAAAACCGATAACGGCGATTAAAGAAGGAAGCTGGAAATTGCTGAGACCTGAAATTGCATGCCCTGATGAGCAACCTCCAGCATACCGCGTTCCAAAGCCGATAAAAAGCCCGCCGATGCTTAGGATCGAAAATTGAAACAAGGAACCATTAAAAACAAAAATTGATTCCGGAAGGTAGCCCTGGAGATGATCAATGATACCAAGTTGTTTTAGGTCTGTAATACTCTGTTCATTGATTTGTGCAGCCGAGCCATCGCTCAACAAGTAGTGTGCAATAAAACCGCCGATAACGGTCCCAAGGACGACTAACAGATTCCAGACCTGGGATTTCCAGTCAAATCGAAAAAAAGAGGCTGATTTTCCTGCACCTAATACCGTACACATGGTTCTTAGGTTGTTTGACATGCCAAAATCCTTTCCTTGCTTTAACAAGAGATACATGACGAATGCGATTAATGGACCTGAAATATACCAGGGCCAGGGTTGTTTGATGTATTCCAATAACATAACACTCTTCTTAAGTTATGTTGCAAAGGTACATACTGCAATTACAAAAGCCTGTAACAAATGTTACCGTGATGCGGGATAGTTACATATCGTAATATTCCACATTGGCAGCTTTTAATGCTTCCGTGAGTGCGGGTAGATCGTCTTCTTTCTGAAATAACTTGTTGCGCCAGGTGCGAAAAGCGGGACCTTTGTTTTGGTTTATAATGATTAAGTTGCCTCCAGACCGTTTAAGATTACGGATATGTGAAATGGTATTCAACGGGAATGTGATTTCTCGTTTTGCATGGTGAATATGGAGTGTGTTTTCGTCCAGTTGCCAGGTGGATGGTAGGGTAGACCACTTTATGGCCAGATATAAGGCTAATGGTACCATCAAAAGTGCGATAATAACCTTGAATATCTCCTGTATAGGAACTTTTGACATGCCAAGTCCGATCAGGAAGATGGAAATCAATAAGATAAACATATATTTCCCACGATGTAATGTTGAGAGCTGAAATGTTTGAGGATTATTCTTCATGCTTTTTGATTAACTTCCCTTTTGAATCAATATAGTAAAAATTTTCGAGGTCTTCGGTGACCAGTGCTAACCCATCTTCAAAAGCATGCGCATTTTGGAATTTAAAAGGGATAACCTCTTTTCCACTATAATTCAGATAGCCGTATTTATTGTCTTTAAAAGCCAATAATAACTTCTCGCCGGCAAAAGCTAAGAATTCTTGATTTGTAGGAAGTAGCCGTTTACCTGATTTATCAATGAGCTGATAAGTCATATTTTCGATGATCAAGGCATGATCGTCCTGGTATTCGGCAACTGTCTCATAGACTGCTGGGATCAGAACATGCCCTTTGAGGTCCAATACTCCAGTATGATCACCTTCATTATATAAAGCATAGTTTAAGTTCGGTATGGTAATGAAGTCATATTTTGCAGCAAGCAATTGCCTGCCAGTAGTGTCCAATAGACCATATTTTTGGTCTTTCATATAGACAAGAGGGGCTCCTTCGGTATCCAGGCTCAAGGCTTCATACTGACATGAAATGACTTCGTTTCCCTGTAGGTCGATCAGGCCAAACATTTGTGCGGCATCAGATACGATCGCATAATTGCCCACATAGGCATAAATAGCTGAATATTTTGCTGGAGTAAGCTTCTGGCCGAGACTGTCCTGAACACCAAAGTATGTTGAATTAGGATCCTGGTACCAGGATAACTGGTTGTTTAACGCCGAATCGGCAGTATTCTCTCCATTTTCTCCTTCTTCATAACCTTCAGGGATTTCGAATAGAGATTTATCAAAAGGGATTTCTTCTACTTTGGTTGCTTCAATTCCTAGCCCTTCAGTTCCAACATACAGTGCCGCTCCGGGTACTTTTTCCAGGTAGTCATATGTTCCCCAGTATAATTTAGGCAATTGGTCAGCATACCAAACTGTAATTTCATGTTGCTTATCCGTACTGCCGGGCAGATTAAAGATTGCTTTTTTGCAGGGTATACCAGCTATGATCTTTTTTTCATTTGGAAGAATACTGATTTCGAAATCCCCGGAATAGATATAATCTTCGGAAGTCTCTATAAGTTTGCCGGAAGCCATCTCAGTAGCGGTGTATGTTTTACTGCTCTCATCCAACAAATAAGATGTTTCTTCGGGAATATTACTGATCTGTATTGATTTACCAAAAAGCAAATTTTCAATGCGCATATAATCTTTACTGATATAAGTCTGCATTAAAGCTTCTCCACTTCCGGCCAAAATTTTGATGAACTCAGAAGCTGAAGTATCGGCGCCAGTTTCGGGATCGGCAAACTGATAAGAAATCTTGAACGTTTTTTGTTGAGCCTGACTTATTTTAGTCAACAGCAACATGATTACCAAGAAGAAAAAAAACCGTTTCATTGTAGGGAAATTTGAATTGCGAAAATATTGAAATTTGATTGATTTGTGAAATAATATTTTGTTATTTCAAGAAATTCATGCAGAAATTTTGATATGCTGATAGGAAAGCTGTATTTTGTCCAATGGGATTGTTCAAGTAGGGTAAAATTGCTGTTCTGCGATCCCTTATGAGGTAGAAAATATCATTTAAACGTCAAGAATAATGTGAATTTAGTGACATTCAATCGTTTAGTATATAGCATGAAACGATATTTTTGTATTTTACGAACCATATATTTACTGCTTAAAACGTTTATCTGTGGAATTGTTGCTTATAGAAGATGAGCCATCGGTCATATCTTTGATTGAAAGAGGGTTAAAGGAAGAAGGTTATAACATTAGTATTGCAATGGATGGTTACACTGGTCTAAAAATGGCTGGGTTAAATCACTATGACCTTATTTTATTGGACGTCATGCTTCCGGGGATGAATGGATTAGATGTGTGCAGAAATATCCGTATGGCAAATAATGAAGTTCCAATTATTATTCTAACGGCATTGAATCAAACGGAAGATATTGTTGAAGCATTTGATCGGGATGCGGATGATTATTTAACCAAGCCATTTCGTCTAGAAGAATTAAAAGCACGAATAAATCGGTATAACCGAAAGTCCAAGACAGTCATTGAGCAGAAAAATGTCCTCACATTTGATGATTTACAGTTAGATCGTGACAGTAAGTCTGTGCAACGTGGTGGATCGCCTATTATATTAACTGCTACAGAATTCCGTTTATTGGAATTTCTGATGTTGAATCGTAATAAAGTCTTGACAAGAATTGATATATTGGAAGAAGTCTGGGGGATGGATGTAGATTTAAGTACTAATGTCGTGGATGTATATGTCAACTATCTTCGGAAAAAGATCGATAAACAGTTTAGCCGTAAATTGATCCATACTGTTATCGGTATGGGCTATGTTATCCGTCATGAAAATTAGAACCAAAATTGTACTCTTATTTTCTGTCATCAGCACCTTATTGCTCGTCATATTTGCCTTATACGTTTCTTATTTTACTTATGATAGCCTTCAGACCAAATTTTTTCATCGATTAGAAGAAAATGCCATTATTGTTGGTGATCATATCGTAAGCCAGAAAGAGGAAAATAAGGAACTGTATATTCAAGTAAAACGGAAGTATCTCAAACAACTGTCAGAAGGTACAGATCATTTACTACGTATAGTTAAAGGTAGCGATAGTCTCCGCTTTAAACCTGATCTGCCCATGCCCATGGATTTTTATAAGGACGTTATTCGTGATGGAGCGGGAAGATATATGCATAAGGATACAGCATTTGTAGCTGTCTTCTTTGTGGATTCCATTCATCAGGACAATCTAATTGTTGTCTCGGAGGGAATCGATGAGTATGGGCATGACGAACAGCGGGTATTGGATCGAACCTTGGTCACGGGGGGATGCCTGGCTATCTTGCTGATTATTTTCATGTCCTTCTATTTTGCGGACCGTCTATTGAAACCGATCAAGGATATCAACCGGGATTTGGGCAAAGTGGATATTGCTAACCTAGATTATCGTTTATTCAGTAAATTCAGTAATGGGAAAGATGAGCTTGGTGTATTGATTGCTAATTTGAATTCTATGCTCAACCGTTTGGACATCTCAGTGCAGTCACAGCAGAGTTTTATTGGAAATGCTTCCCATTCATTGAAAACACCACTGACAATTATCGGTGGGGAGGCAGAGCTTGCACAGAATTTATTGCCTAAAGAACATGAAGCTTATTACTCGCTGGAGACCATTGCCAAATACGCTGACAAGATGGAGCTTATTATCAATAATCTGTTGCAGCTTTCCCGTATGGGATTTAAGGGTGAGGTGGATAATAAAGAAATTCTTCGAATTGACGAGTTGCTATACGAAATTTATCATGCTGAAAAGAATATTCATAAAGATTTTAAGCTCTCCTTTGACCTTGCTCAGATCCCGGAAGATAGTGATGAGTTGACTGTTTTGGCCAATCCGGATTTGTTCTTTATTGCATTCAGTAATATTATCTCCAATGCATTTAAATACGGCAATGGTGGACAGGTGCAAATTGCCATAAGCTGTGATGATAAGAGTATTACAATTCAGGTATTTGACAAAGGGATCGGAATTCCCAAAAAAGATCAACCTCATATTTTTACTTCTTTTTATCGTGCCTCCAATGTCGGGGATATTTATGGAAATGGTCTGGGGCTCGTTTTGGCCAAGAATATCTTCGATTTGCATGGTGCTGAACTATCTTTGCAATCGGCTGAAGGACAGGGCACTTTAGTTGTGGTTACATTACCTAAGATCGTCTTCTAATCTTATTTTAATCTCATACTTATCCCATTTTTAATTTGCCATGATATACTTGTATCCGAGACAGGTATATCATATGAAACCATCATGATTTATTCAAGCCATCGAGAATGAATAAATCTGATAGCCTCATCACTAAGAAAAGCAAGTTATACGGATGAACAAAACACTTTCACTTATTACAACCCTGGGGCTAGGCATTACAGCGTTACATGCACAGGAACAGACTTCAACAGATTCCATTCCAGCAGAAAGAAATAGCTTATTATCCAGAAGTAGTTTATTGTCAAAAGAACCCGCAAGGGCAAAATCATTTCAATTGGATGTTTTGCTGCGTGCAGGCCTGCAGGCGGACAACAGCGATGGCTCCGGTCAGGCAAAAGCTAATTTGGATGATGCCCGCATCTTGATGAGCGGCGATTACAATGATCAGCTTTCCTATAAAGTACGTTTTCGTCTGAACAGATCATTTGCACCAACGAGTCAGGACAATGGTTCCCGGGCATTGGATATGGCCTTCATCAAATATAAGTTCGGAAAAAACTTGAAGTGGTCTGTAACTGCAGGTAAGCAGAGCGCGATGGTAGGAAGTTATGAATTTGAAAATAATCCAATCTATGAGTATAAATTCACGGATTATGTTGATCGTATCCTGAACTTATTTGTGGTCGGGGGAACATTATCCTATGAAGTTAACCCTAATCATTCCCTACATGCGCAAGTGTATAATACCACGAACGATAGTTTTATGGATGTACATGCTAAAAATGGTTTCGCAGTAGGTGATCTGGAACGTTCGGCTGTACCCATGGGTGCTTACTTCACTTGGGTAGGAGCCTTTATGGATAAGAAGATCAATACCAAATGGTCCTATAATATCTCGCAGTTTGCCAAGGGGCACACCAATCATTCGGTCTCACTGGCAAACAAGTTTAAAACGCCAAAGCAGATGGTGTATTTAGATCTGCAATATTCTTATCTGGGTGTTGATCATGCTTTGATCGCATCATCGGCAATCAATGATTTTTATGGACGTACTGGGGCAGGACGTGTTTTGGCAAAGGATGTCAATTATGCTTCAGCCATTGTACGGTATGACCAGTTTTTAAGCCCCAAATGGGAAATAGCATTAAAAGGTGGTTATGAAACCGCTGGATCGAGAGATGATGATAAAGTGGGGAAGAGTTTCCGTCAGAACTGGACTTATTTTGCGGCGTTGCAACATAAGCCTTTTCATCATCAGGATTTGCGATTTTACCTGGGGTACGTAGGTAATACGGTAGACTATAAAGGGCACATGAATCTGGATAAAAGTCAATATAACCGCGTTGCCTTTGGCGCATATTTTACCATTCCGGTCCTGTAATAATTCCTTTAACAAAATAACAAATAATTATTTTTTATGCGTTTAACACCAAGAGAAACAGAAAAACTGCTATTGCATTTAGCAGGAGAATTGGCAGCAAAGCGACTAAAGCGTGGGGTGAAACTAAATTACCCTGAATGTATTGCCTATATCAGTGCCCAGATTATGGAGGAAGCAAGAGATGGTCGATCTGTTGCGGACTTAATGTCTTACGGTACGACTTTATTGAAAAGAAGCCAGGTCATGGAAGGGGTTCCTGAAATGATCCATGATGTGCAGATTGAGGTTACTTTTCCGGACGGTACCAAGTTGGTCACTGTTCATGATCCTATTCGTTAATAAATCTTAATAGTATGATTCCAGGAGAATACATTTTAAAAAAAGAAGAAATCAAAGCTAACGTGGGACGTAGAACCACGAGCCTTGTTGTAAAAAATGAAGGCGATAGACCGATTCAGGTGGGTTCGCACTATCATTTTTTTGAAGTAAACAAATTGCTTTCGTTTGACCGCGAGAAGGCATTTGGCATGCGCTTAAATATTCCTGCAAGTACAGCTGTACGGTTTGAACCAGGTGAACAGAAGTCTGTTGTGCTGGTTGAATTTGGTGGAAGTAAAGAAATTCACGGTTTCAATGGATTGACAAACGGAAAGTTAACTGACCAGCATGTCAAATCCAAAGCTGTTGAGAAAATGAAAAAATTAAAATTCAGACAATCTAAATAATATAGAATGGGAGGATGGAATAGACGCGAATGGATTAAGGTTGTAGGGCTCACGACATTGGGATCTACTGTTGGTCTACATGCGCTTGGTTTAGATAAACTAGGTTTAGATAAATCATCTGTTAAATATATTGATGGGGAACTTTATATCCCCAGAGAAAAATATGCTGCTCTTTTTGGCCCAACCACGGGTGATAAAGTGCGCTTGGCTGATACGGAGCTGTTTATAGAAATTGAAAAAGATTTCAACGTCTATGGCGAAGAAAATAAATTCGGTGGTGGTAAGACGATCCGTGATGGGATGGGACAATCTGCCCGTGCCCTGCGTGATGAGGATGTTCTGGACTTCTGTATCACCAATGTGATCATTATTGACCACTGGGGTATCGTGAAAGCTGATGTTGGTATTAAGGACGGTAAAATTGTCGGTATCGGAAAAGCAGGTAACCCTGACGTACAGGACGGTGTAACGAAAGGTATGGTCATCGGCGCTTCGACAGAAGTCCACGGGGGTGCAGGTTATGTCCTTACTGCCGGTGGTATTGATACACACATTCACTTTATATCACCACAGCAGATCGAGACGGCCTTGTATTCGGGTGTAACCACATTTATCGGTGGAGGTACCGGTCCAGCAGACGGTACACTGGCAACAACTGTTACATCGGGTAAATGGTATATCGAGCGTATGTTTGAAGCGTTTGAGAACTTACCGATCAACGTTGGGTTCTTCGGTAAAGGCAACGTCTCGACAACCAAGCCGATCGAGGAACAAATTGAAGCTGGTGCATTAGGGGTGAAAATCCACGAGGACTGGGGGGCTACGCCTGCAACGATTGATGCGGCTTTAAAAGTTGCAGATAAGTATGACGTTCAGGTAGCTATACACACGGATACCTTGAATGAAGCTGGTTTCTTGGAAGATACTGTTGCTGCAATAGATGGTCGTGTTATTCACACCTTCCATACGGAAGGAGCTGGTGGTGGTCACGCACCTGATATTATCAAAATAGCCATGTATCCTAACATTCTTCCTGCATCTACTAATCCGACAAAACCGTTTACGGTGAATACCGCTGAAGAGCATCTGGATATGTTGATGGTCTGCCATCACCTGGATAAAAACGTAAAAGAAGATGTTGCCTTTGCCGATTCACGTATCCGTCCACAGACGATCGCGGCTGAAGATATTCTTCAGGATATGGGGGTATTCTCCATTATGAGTTCGGATAGTCAGGCGATGGGACGTGTGGGTGAGGTGATCTCGCGTACATTCCAGACCGCACATAAAATGAAAATACAGCGTGGACCTTTGGCAGAGGATAAGGGTAAAGATAATGACAACTTCCGCGTAAAGCGTTATGTGTCCAAATTTACCATTAACCCTGCCAAAGCACATGGTGTTGATAAATATATCGGATCTATTGAAATCGGTAAATATGCCGATCTGATTTTGTGGAAACCAGAGTTGTTCGGGGTGAAGCCCGAGTTGATTATCAAAGGCGGTATGATTTTAGGTGCTAAAATGGGGGATGCCAATGCTTCTATTCCTACACCACAGCCGATTATCTACAGACCGATGTTCGGAAACTACGGTAAAGCGGTGTCAAAATTGTGTTTCAACTTCGTGTCCAAAATATCCATAGAGAATGGAAATATCCAGAAATTGAATTTATCACGTAAATGTTTACCAGTAGAAGGCTGTCGTACAGTAATGAAAAAAGATATGGTACATAATCACGCCACACCAAATATCGTGGTCAATCCTGAGACATATGAAGTAACTGTGGACGGAGTTTTAGCTACTTGTGAGCCATTAAAAGAGCTTCCAATGGCACAACGTTATTTCCTGTTCTAATTCAATCTATGATTTTAGCAAGAGACATTAAAGGCAATATTTGGGCGGATGGCAAGGAGCAGGATGCTGTGGAACTTGATTTTTTAGCGCTTGAATGGTTCGATACCGAGCGACGTGTCATTCGGGGATTCACTAGTCAGGGGCGGGAAATCGGATTTAAAAATCTGGGCGAGGACCCCTTGTTCGATGGTGATATCCTGTTTGAAACAGCGGAGCTCCGTGTTGTTGTCCGAATATTGCCCTGTCCTTGTTTGGTCGTACGGCCAAAAAATGTATTGGATATGGCAAGAATATGTTTGGAGATTGGCAATAAGCATATCCCTGTTTTTATCAACGCAGCTCATGAAATCATAGCGGCTTACGAAAATCCGCTATGGGAACAATTGCAGCGGGCTGGATTTACACCCACTAAAGAGTCTCGTGTAATCGAACGAACGCATACACTGCGCATACATCAGTATGCTGTCGTGCAAAATAAAATTAGCCTGGCAAAAGAAATGTAGGGAATATACTGTCTGAGGACACAATCCTATATATCGATATGCCGAGCCGATGCCATTAAAAATAAATAATTTAGAGATATGAATCCATTGTTGACATTGATGCAGATCAATGATTCCGTGTTTCCGATTGGAGGATTTACGCATTCCTATGGATTGGAAACTTATATTACCAAAGGTCTTGTACATGACTCAAAAACTGCCAAAGAGTATGCGCAGACTTTATTGGAACATAGCTTCTATTACAATGATGCAGCCTTTTTTCATAAGACATGGCAATTATGCGAAACAAAGGCAACCAAAAAAAAGGTAGCCGAGTTAGACGCCTTGATCACGGCTTTTAAAGCACCTTATGAAATTCGGGATGCCAGTAAAAAATTAGGCATACGCTTTCTAAAGCTGACCGAAAAATTGCAGCCGGTTAAGCGTTGTTCCGCTTATTTAAAAGCGATAAATGCCCAGGAACTGCATGGACACTACGCAATGGCTTTTGCCATGTTTGCACATGCACAGGGAATTAGTTATGCAGATGCACTGAGTGCTTTCTATTATAATTCGCTCAATGGCATTATGACCAATTGTGCAAAATTGGTTCCTATCAGTCAGATGGACGCACAACATATTCTGTTTAAACTGCAGCCATTGATCAATAAATTAGTTGCTGCACAGCCCACATTGGAAGAGGATTTAATCGGTAATTGCTGTATCGCGCAAGATATCCGTTGTATGCAACATGAAAAGCTATATACACGGATTTATATATCCTAGCAGTGGGAACATGGTCTAAACTTAAAAATTTATCTCTTTTAAGCGAGCTAAATCTTAACCTGGTAAATTTCATCCAAGCGATGTAAAAATTGGTAGTGGTGAAACCACCGGAGGCCGCATGAAAGCTTTAAAGGGAAAAACAAAATTATACGGATGAAAAAGACGTCAAAAAGAAACTATGTAAAAATTGGTGTTGCCGGACCTGTTGGATCAGGCAAGACTGCTTTGATCGAACGATTGACACGTTCGATGTCCGCAGATTATAGCATCTGTGTTGTTACAAATGATATTTATACACGTGAAGATGCGATGTATCTACAGCAAAATTCGGCATTGCCCGCAGAACGCATCATTGGTGTAGAGACCGGCGGATGTCCACATACCGCAATCCGTGAGGATGCATCGATGAATATTGAAGCTGTGGAAGAATTGGCTGACCGTTTTGAGGATGTGGAGCTGATTTTTGTTGAAAGTGGGGGGGATAATCTGACAGCAACGTTCAGCCCGGATTTGGCAGATTTAACCATTTTTGTGCTTGATGTTGCCGAAGGTGAAAAAATGCCACGTAAAGGCGGCCCTGGCATCACACGTTCAGACTTACTATTGATCAATAAAATTGATTTGGCACCCTATGTGCATGCGGATCTGGAAGTTATGCGTCAGGATACATTGCGGATGCGTGGAGAACGTCCTTTTATTTTTACGAATCTGATGACATTGGAAGGTTTGGAAGATGTAAAGAAATGGATCAGAGAATATGCTTTATTAGAACAAGTCGGCTAAAAACAAAGGGATATGGATAGTAAGATAGTAATAAATGTAGCCAAAGAGGATGGTAGAAGCAGGCTGAAAGAAAGCTACCATAATGCACCTTATAAATTGACCCATTATGGAGCAGCGAATCTCACTGACCATCTGGAAATGATTATCATGAGTGCATCACCTGGTATTATGGATACAGATCATCTTCATATTGATGTCCATGTAAAGGAAGAGGCTCAATTAAAGTTGTTTACGCAGTCTTTCAATAAATTGCATCCGATGAAAACTGGTGCTAGCCAGCATACTGATGTACAGGTTGCTGGGGGCGGTATATTACATTACATTCCGCATCCAGTTACACCTTTTAAAGACTCTATATTTAAGGCAACCAATCATATTCATCTGGCAGAAGATGCGGTTTTGATGTGGGGTGATATTATCAGTGTTGGGCGGATCTATATGAAAGAAGCATTTGAATTTGATCGTTTGCATACACAGACCAAGATTTTCAGATCCGGAAAGCTGGCCTTCATCGATAATCAGCTGTTGCAACCCAAGATGCAGCCCATTCAGAAAATGCTGTTTTTTGAAGGTTATACCCATCAGGCTACCTTTTTGTTCTCCGCTCTTTTTGCTCAAGAATTAAAAAACGAGCTTGATGAAATATTGACCGTAGAATACAACGACATCTCTTATGGATTTACCCAGGCTTCATCGGATGTTATTATGCTAAGAGCGCTGGGGTCTGATGGTGAACTGCTCTATGATTTTCTTCAGATGTTGGGGCAATTGTGCTGGGACTTTACGATGCATAAACTGTCGGTGTCGAAAGAAATTGAAGCCGTAGAAAATGAGGTAACTGAGCCTTTGCCAGTTGTGGCAGAAGTAGTAGTCGTGGAAGAGACAGTTATTGCTAAAAAGAAAAGCACAGCTAGTCCGCGTAACAAGAAAGTAAGCAAAAATAAACAGGGAGAAGAACTGAAATATGCGTAAACCGAAAGAGCCTGCCGAGATCCTTATTGAGTCCATTCCCAATTTTGAGCATGTTAAATTCAATCGTGAATCGGATATCTTGGATCTTTCCTACTTTGAAGTGAATAAGCGTGTTATCCATCGCAAAACGCGTAATGGTAATTCCGTAAAGATACATCGAGATGAGAGCACAGCACTACAGTCGGGACAATGTATTTATCATAGCGGTGATCTATTCATCCAGGTCAATATCTTACCTTGCCTTTGTGTACTGCTGGATAGCCAGGATCTTTCTGTAGTCGGCGAATTCTGTTTTGATGTGGGCAATCGTCATCTGCCTGTTTATCTGAAATCAGATGGGCGTTTTGCTGTTTCATATGATGGCAGGTTATATCAGGCGTTAAAAGAAAAATACAATGGTTCCATAACACTTGAAAATGCTATTTTGGAACCAGATGAACAAATTACTTACTCTCGGAGAGCTAAAAATTAAAAGAGATATGTCTGGTAAATCCCAGGTCAATTTTTGAATAAACTGGGGAAAATATGCATTTTTGTAGGTATGATATTTGGTGCGGAACTGCAAGCTTGGTATTTACAGCACAAACGTGATTTACCATGGCGCGAAACAAAAAATGCTTATAAAATCTGGCTTTCTGAAATTATCCTGCAACAGACCCGGGTTGAACAAGGGCTCCCTTATTATTTACGTTTTGTAGAACGTTTTAAAACTGTTGTTGATTTTGCGAATGCAAATGAAGATGATATTCTACATCTCTGGCAAGGACTGGGTTATTATTCCAGAGGAAGGAATATGCACAAGGCCGCAGGTATTGTCCGTGACCAGTATGATGGTGTTTTTCCTGTAGACTACAAAACTTTATTAACTCTTCCGGGGGTAGGAGAATATACAGCTGCGGCTATATCTTCCTTTGCCAATAATGAGGCTCAGGCGGTCTTGGATGGGAATGTGTTTCGGGTTCTCTCCCGATACTATGGTATAAATATTCCGATCAATTCTACGGAGGGGAAGAAGGTCTTTGCAACAATAGCCAAAGAGAATCTCGATCAGCAGCAGCCTGCACTGTATAATCAGGCAATTATGGATTTTGGGGCAATTCATTGCAAACCCAAGCAGCCATTGTGTGCGTCATGTATGTTTCGTGCCTCCTGTTATGCCCTGCTTCAAGGAGAGGTGGACCAATTACCCGTAAAACTTAAAGCCAAAGCAAGCAAGGACAGGTACTTCAATTATCTTATTCTGAAGGATGATAACCGTGTGCTGATGTCAAAACGGGGTGGGGGCGATGTGTGGCAAAATTTATACGAGTTTCCTTTAATAGAGTCTGATCGTACACTGAGCATACCTGAAATTCTTGAACATGAGCTGTTTGTTCAACATTTTGGACATACAGCAAATATCAACATTTTGCAAAAACAGACAAAGCATGTTTTGAGTCATCAGAATATCTATGCGACATTTTTTGAAGTGAGGTTAGCGGGCAGTCTAATTCAAAAAAAATCCAGTTGGGATTATGTATTTTTAAAAGATTTAGATAAATTAGCTAAACACAAGTTGATCTTTACTTTTTTGGAAAGATCAAATTTTTAACCATTTATGCTTTTAAATTATGTCAGGAGTTAACAAAGTCATTTTAGTGGGACATCTTGGAAAAGATCCCGAAATTCGCTATTTAGAAGGTAATGTATCTGTCGCCAGTTTTCCATTGGCAACTTCAGAAACTTATAATAAGGACGGGAAACGGGTTGAACAGACCGAGTGGCACAATATTGTGATGTGGCGTGGTTTGGCGGACGTGGCAGTGAAGTACCTCACAAAGGGTAAGTTGGTCTACATCGAGGGGCGTCTGCGTACGCGTACCTATGAGGATAAAGAAGGAATTAGACGGTATGCAACGGAAGTCGTCGCTGAAACTTTCACACTTTTGGGACGGAAATCGGATTTTGAACCTACTGGAGGCGCAAATGCAAATAATACTGCAAATACGCAAGCCCAGAAAACAGATGATAAGGAAGTAGAAGTCGATTTTACTGAAAATGACCAAGAAGATAACCCCTTGCCATTTTAAAACAATTTAGAAATATCTATACTATCTGAAGGATAGACAGCATAGCCAAAATTTCTTTTTAGCAGAAATTTTGGCTATGTTTGTTGTCATTATGTTGCAAGATAAAATTACGCAGTATACTGAAGAAATTAAGGCGTTTTCGCCATCTTCTTCAGCCGATGTAGAAAATTTCAGATTGAAGTTTTTAGTTTCCAAAGGGATCGTAAAGAATCTTTTTGATGAATTCAAAACCGTTACTCCTGAAGAGAAACGTACTTTGGGAAAAGTGTTGAATGACTTTAAACAATTGGCAGAAAATACATTCAAAGAAGGACAGGAGAAGTTTGGTGCGAATGAAAAACAAAAATCCCAGCAAATCGAAGGTGATTTAACACTGCCTGGAAATGGGTTTCAACTGGGATCTAGACATCCAATTTCATTAGTTCGTAAAGAAATTGTTGAAATCTTTAAGAAATTAGGGTTTATTGTTTCGGAAGGTCCAGAAATTGAGGACGACTGGCATAATTTTTCAGCTTTAAATTTTCCGCCTGAACATCCTGCTCGCGACATGCAAGATACGTTTTTTATTAAAAAACAAGAAGGTAATGATATTACGTTAAGAACACATACTTCTTCTGTGCAGGTTCGTTTGATGGAGGCGGGAAAGCCGCCATTCCGGGCTATTATGCCGGGACGGGTTTATAGAAATGAGGCTATCTCAGCACGTGCGCACTGCTTCTTTCATCAGGTAGAAGGCATATACGTGGATGAAAATGTTTCTTTTGCCGATTTGAAGCAGACATTATACCATTTTGTTCAGGAGATGTACGGAGAAGGTACAAAAGTACGTTTCAGGCCTTCTTATTTCCCGTTTACTGAACCTTCAGCTGAAATGGATATTTCCTGTACGATCTGTAAAGGTGCTGGATGTAATCTGTGTAAATATTCTGGTTGGGTAGAGATCCTGGGATGTGGCATGGTGGATCCTAATGTACTTGAAAATTGTGGTATCGACAGTAAAAAATATGCTGGCTTTGCCTTCGGTATGGGGATTGAACGTATTACGAACCTCAAATATGTGATTAAAGATTTACGTCTTTTCTCAGAAAATGATACACGTTTCTTAGCTCAATTTGAAACGGAATTAATATAACTCATGATTAGAAGGGCTGTTAAAATCATCACATTGCTTTCGGCTTTATTGGAACTTATATTGAAGAAGAGCCAATGCAATGTGATGTGTTGTAGTCTTGTCCCTTTCCTCGACATTTGTCATTAGTATTACCTGAAGCATATGGAACCAGATCATATCATTGAATCCATAAAAAGAACTGCACGGGAACTTTTTCGTCAAAATGGTTATCATAAGACCAGTGTAAATGCACTGGCAAAGAAGGCCAAGGTTGCTAAGGCTACTGTTTACAAGTATTTCGATAGTAAAGAGATGATTTTGCATGCTATTCTGATGGACTACCTTCGGGCGAGTTTGCAGGATATCCTAAAAACCGCAAAATACGAGGATGATATGGCTTCTTTCTTGGCATTTACTATTCTGCGCGTTAGTCGATTGACCTATACGGCCTGTAATGAACTGATTGGCTGGGAATTTATACGTGAATCTGCGAATGCTCAGGAATACCTCAAAACACTATCCGAGGACCTGGAATTTTTGCTTTTGAGTACATTTATCCAGAACGAGAAGATTAATGAAGCCATCAATGAAGAAAAATTGACGTTTCTGATAAAATCCAGTAAAAGTATCGTATTCTCGTTTGCCTTTACGGCTGTCACAGATGCCGATGTGCGTAAAAATTTTATTTCATTTCAAAAGGAGATCCTACCTTATTTGGTCCAGGCCACTGTTCAATAAGACCTGGCTTACTCTGGTCTCGCCTTCAATTTAATCAGCTTTTGATATCATCTTTTCATGATGATTTATTTTTGTCTATAAGAAGACACCTTCCTTTTACGCTAAGCGCTCAAAAAAAAATAGATTGACCATTCGGGTAAGAAACATTTTCTTAAGAAAATAAGGAGCGATGAAAAGTAGTTATAAAAATCGTATTTTTGCGAACTATGAGTAGAAGAATTCCACAAGAGAAGAAGTTCTTGAAAGATATTGCCATCATTGATATTGCCGAAGAGGGCAGAGGTGTTGGGAAAACTGAAGATTTGGTTTTGTTTGTAGAAAAAGCTGTGCCTGGTGATGTTGTTGACGTTGAGCTCCTGCGTAAGAAAAAGAATTTTGCTGAGGCTAAAGTTACCAGTCTGAAAGAAGCATCGGAATACCGTGTTGATCCTTTTTGTGAACACTTTGGCGTTTGTGGTGGTTGCAAATGGCAACATATGAGCTATGAATCCCAGTTGAAATTTAAGCAGCAATCTGTTGATAATGCGCTGTCGCGTATTGGAAAAGTGGATACTGCCTCCATGGAAGGTATTTTAGGGTCAGCTCAGACGGAGTATTATAGAAATAAATTAGAATATACTTTTTCCAACAAAAAATGGCTGACGTCTGTTGATGAAAATCTGCCTGAGTTGGAAATGAATGCATTAGGGTTCCATGTGCCCGGACGGTTTGACAAAATCCTAGATATAGATCATTGTTTTCTTCAAGAAAATCCTTCAAATGAGATTCGTAATGCTATTCGTGATTTTGCGATTCGTGAAGGAATGACTTTTTATGATCTTCGAGCACATTCAGGGGTATTACGAAATCTGATTATTCGGATATCATCAACTGGTGAGATGATGGTGATCGTGGTGTTTGCCTACCCTGAGGAAGGTCAAGTGGACTCATTGATGAATTTTGTCAAGGAGAAGTTCCCTCAAATTGCCTCTCTTCTTTATATCATAAATCAAAAACGGAATGATACCATCTTTGATCAGGATATACAGGTATATGCCGGTCGAGATTTTATTTATGAGGAAATGGAAGGACTTAAATATAAGGTTGGGCCAAAGTCATTTTATCAGACCAATTCGGCACAGGCTTATGAACTCTATAAAATCACACGTGACTTTGCGGATTTGAAGGGGGATGAGCTGGTATATGATTTATATACCGGAGCTGGTACTATTGCGAATTTCGTTGCGAAAAAGGTTAAAGAAGTGATTGGAGTCGAGTATGTTCCTTCAGCCATTGAAGATGCAAAAGTGAATTCCTCCCTCAATAATATCAATAATACCAAGTTTTATGCCGGAGATATGAAAGATGTTTTGACTCCAGCTTTCATTGCTGAACATGGTAAGCCAGATGTTGTTATAACAGATCCACCAAGAGCAGGGATGCATGCTGATGTTGTGGCACGTTTATTGGAAATGGAATCGCCTAAGGTTGTTTACGTTAGCTGCAATGCTGCAACACAAGCAAGAGATTTGGCTCTATTAGCTGATAAATATGTGGTGAAACGTATAAAACCGGTCGATATGTTTCCACATACACAACATGTTGAAAATGTTGTTCTATTGGAACTAAAGAAATAGCATAGTATTATGGAAGTAGAGGATTTATTTTCAGGTGCTTCAAAAGCGGAAGGATCACAGTCTACAGGGCCGAGCCCTTTGAAAAGCTTGCAGATCGATCTTGATTTTTATAGTGAATCAATTCGGGAAGTGGCTTTAGAAATTGTTGAAGAAGGGTATTCGGCTTTCCCCATTTTTGTAGCACATCAGCATGAAGTATCAGTTGGAGAAGTGATCTTGGATCGTAAAGAGTTGGAAACGAACTGGACAATTAATGCTTCGACGCTGGAAGAGTTTATACAAATGGATATCATACAAGAAAATCGTAAATCAGCGTTTATACAAAATTATAAACCAGCAAAAGATTATATGTGCTTATTTGTTGTGGTGGCTGAAGGTGCTAATTTTGTCTTTTATCCCTATAAGTAGTGACAGGTAACATTTAAACTTTTTTAACAATACAAATGTTAAACTATTACTACTTTAGCATAGTAGGTTAAGTCGTATTGGATAGAAAAAGTTCAAGAATCTACAGGGTGGCCTTTTTTGCAAGGGCGCTATTATTTCATTGCCTTGAGTGATGCAGAAGAATAGATTGTAGGGATAGGCATAATATGAATAAACAATTTGTTCCAATGAGAAGAATACGTATACATATAGGGGTGGTGGGAGTGTTTTTATTGTTGTTAAGTACGTTTAATGCAAGAGCGCAGCATATACAGAAGGTTTCTGGAATGGTTATGCAAAAAGGTACTGCCAATAGAATCGGTGATGTGGTGGTTCATAATTTGCGGACCAACAGGTCTGTGATGACAAACTCTTTTGGTGTTTTTACAATTGATGCTTCTGTAGGAGACTCTTTGTCTTTCACTAAAGTTGGTTTTTCACCTGTGAAGACTGCTTTGACGGATTTGGATGAATTTTACATCGAAATGCAGGAGGGGATCAAGCTTGAAACGGTTACTGTCGAGCGAAAATCAAAAGAGGCAGAGTTGAATGAAGCGATGGGGAATTATTCTAAAAAAGGGGTTTATAACGGTGGGAAGAATAAGTTCGGTACTTATTTAGGGAGCCCGGCTACTGCACTTTATAATCTTTTTGGAAGAGAAGCTAAGAATGCGAAACGCTTTGGTCGATTTATGGATAGAGAAAAGGAGGAGTTGCAGGTAGACCGTATATTTTCCAGGCAAGCAGTCAAGAATTTGACAAAATTAGATAGCGCAGACTTGGATGCCTTTATGGTGCGTTATCGCCCTTCGTTTGAGCTAGCTGAACATTGGGGGCAATATGATCTCATGCATTATGTACAACAATCTTTGGAAGATTTTAATGCGCAGGGCCGACCTAAGGAATCGCTGTTACCAGATATTGAAGTTAAAACGCAGGAAAAATAGTGAGTCTCTTTCAATACCCATAATTGCTCGGAGGAGCTATTGATTAATATTGCTGGATAGGGCATTGCTTCCATTTATTGTAGCCAGATAGCCTCATGTCGATGATGTTTTTAGTGTAATAGAACAAAAATGTAAATAACTTCAGGTTTTGGCACTTTGTTTGATTTCATTAAGGGATAATTATTAGTTAGAATATTAAAAGTCTTAGATAGCTTATGAAAATGAATAGAAAATTAGCTGTATTTGGTTTGACTGTTGCGACCTCAGCTATGTTATTTGGAAGTTGTTCTACAATCCAAAATACAAATAATACAACTAAAGGTGGTGTTATAGGTGGTGTTGCCGGTGGAGCTTTAGGAGCTCTAATTGGCGGAAAAGCCGGTAATACTGCTATAGGTACATTGGCCGGTGCTGCTATTGGCGGTGCAGCGGGTGTATTGATTGGTAAAAAGATGGACAAACAAGCTGCTGAAATTTCTAAAACAGTTGAAGGTGCTGAAGTTACCCAATCAGCAGAAGGTATCGTTGTAAAATTTGATTCTGGAATTTTATTCGATTTCAATAAGTCTGATTTAAAGGCCTCTGCTAAAGATAATATTGCAAACCTGGTAACGACTTTGAATAAAGAGCAAGGTACGGAGATTTTAGTTATTGGACACACGGATAATGTTGGTACTTTAGCTGCGAATGAAAAAGTATCTTTAGATCGTGCAAATGCAGTACGTGCTTTTGCTGTGTCTAAGGGATTGGCTTCTTCTCGTATCCAAACTGAAGGAAGAAATTTTGCTGAACCAATCGCGAGTAATGATACTGAAGCCGGTCGTGCCCAAAACCGCCGTGTGGAGATCGTTATTGTAGCGGGTGATCAAATGAAGAAAGAGGCCAAACAGGAAGCTGGTCAATAAACTGTGTTTTGCTGTATTGCCCACTTATTGCATTGTCTGGGTAACTCACATACAAAATAAAATGTGCCCTTAATAATGGAAAAGGCGTTGATAACTTCAACGCCTTTTCCGTTAAAATTTGACAAAGTATAAACTATATTTCTATCTGACAAACTGTCATTATATGGATTTTAATTTCTAACTTTGTAGTCTTTGAAATTATCATGGGGCTAAGATCAACCCTTAAAATGAAGAAGGATATTTTACTTATGATAGCTTCACTTCGATTAAAAATTATATTCTAATGAATATTGAGTTATGCTAGATTTAACACATACAACTAAGGAACATGACGAATCTCGTCAGGGGGAGGCATTGTTATTGGAACAAGATCCGACATTAAGCAATGGGCGCAAATTATATATTGAAAGTTACGGTTGCCAAATGAACTTCTCGGATAGTGAGATTGTTGCTTCTATTCTTCTAGATAAAGGTTTTGAAACGACCAAAAACTATCAGGAAGCTGATGTCGTCTTTATCAATACTTGTTCTATCCGTGAAAATGCTGAGCAGCGCGTGCGTAATCGACTGAAAGAGTTTGAGGCTGCAAAGGCAAAAAATCCTGGAATGATTGTAGGTGTGTTGGGATGTATGGCAGAGCGCTTAAAATCGAAGTTTCTGGAAGAGGAGAAACTAGTAGATGTGGTTGTGGGACCTGATGCCTATCGTGATTTACCAAACTTAATTGACAAGGTGGATGACGGAGCTAAGGCGGTCAATGTTTTACTGTCAAGAGAGGAGACTTACGCTGATATTAATCCTGTCCGATTAAATTCAAATGGTGTCACAGCTTTTATTTCTATCATGCGGGGATGCGATAACATGTGCTCCTTCTGTGTGGTTCCTTTTACCAGAGGACGCGAACGTAGCCGGGATCCACACTCTATTGTGAAGGAAGCTCAGGACTTATTCAATGCAGGATATAAGGAAGTAACCTTGCTGGGACAGAACGTAGACTCTTACAAACACACAGCCCCAGTTGCTGAAGGGGAGACCCCGGCAGAGACTGTGACATTTGCTAAGTTGCTGACAATGGTTGCTGAGGTGAGCCCACTTTTACGTGTTCGTTTTTCAACCTCCCATCCAAAAGATATTACTGACGAGGTTTTGTTTGCCATTGCTTCACATGAGAATATTTGTAATTATATTCATTTGCCTGTTCAGTCCGGGAATTCCAGAATATTGGAACTGATGAATCGTACATATGACCGTGAATGGTATATGGAACGTGTGGATGCGATCCGTCGAATTATTCCTGATTGTGCTATTTCTACCGACGTCATCACAGGCTTCTGTACAGAAACCGAAGAAGAGCATCAGGAGACTTTGTCGATGATGGATTTTGTTAAATATGATTTTGCATACATGTTTGCCTATTCTGAAAGGCCAGGTACATTAGCTGCGAAGCGTTATGAAGATGATATTGCTGAAGATATAAAAAAACGTCGTTTGACAGAAGTCATCAACAAACAGCGCGATCATAGCTTGTATCGTTATCAGAATTTTGTTGGAAAAGTGTGTAAAGTTCTTATTGAAGGTTTTTCTAAAAGATCTGAATCTGACTTTTGTGGTCGTAATGATCAAAACGCTTTAGTCGTGTTTCCGATAGATCCCTGTTACAAACAAGGCGATTATGTCAACGTACTTATTGAATCATGTACTTCTGCAACATTATTGGGTAAAATTGTCGATTAAAATTTAAAATAATTTATTTCCAACTGGAAATTTATGGATAATCAAGATATAAAAAATAGGTTTGGAATCATTGGTAATTCACCGTTGTTAAATCGGGCGATAGATATTGCTCGACAAGTGGCTCCAACTGATATTTCTGTATTAATACAAGGTGAAAGCGGTAGTGGTAAAGAAGTTTTTTCGCATATTATCCATCAATTGAGCTCCCGAAAACATGGGCCCTTTATTGCGGTCAATTGTGGAGCTATTCCGGAAGGTACGATTGATTCCGAACTATTTGGTCATGAGAAAGGTTCCTTCACAGGCGCTCATGAAGCACGCAAAGGGTATTTTGAGGTTGTTGATGGCGGAACGATTTTTTTAGATGAAGTGGGTGAGTTGCCACTGGGGACTCAAGCGAGATTACTGCGTGTATTGGAATCAGGAGAATATATCCGTGTAGGATCTTCCAAAGTACAAAAAACGAATGTACGCGTTGTTGCTGCGACAAATGTAAACATGTTTGAGGCAGTTCAAAAAGGAAAATTTCGAGAGGATCTGTATTACCGTTTGAACACGGTGCCTTTGCGTGTGCCTTCCTTACGTGAACGCCCAGAAGATATCAACTTGTTATTTCGTAAGTTTATTGTCGATTTTTCAGAAAAATATCGTTCACCAGGTGTACAATTGACAGAAGATGCACAAAATATGCTACGAAATTATAGTTGGCCTGGAAATGTACGTCAATTAAAGAATGTTGCCGAGCAGATTGCTGTTCTGGAAAAAGAACGGATTGTTGACGCCCCTACATTACAGAATTATTTGCCAAATGAATCACGTACAAGTTTGCCTGCGATTGTTTCTTCAAATAAGGGTGCAAAAGAAGATTTTTCTGAAAGAGACCTGTTGTACAAGGTCCTGTTTGACATGAAGAAGGACATGGTAGACCTGAAAAAGCTGGTTGTGGAGCTCATTCAAAAAGGAGTAGACTCAAACACGTTTGATCAGAATTCTCCATATATCAATCAATTGTATCAAGAAATCGAGCCTCAATTGAAATCCGAATCTGAAGGATATGACGGTACGCCAACATTAACTATCCATTCACCGAATAATTCGGCTAATGTATTGAAAGGATCAGTTGCACAGGATGATTATTTGCAAGATGCCCAAGAGGTGGAGGAATCATTGTCTCTTGTTGACAAGGAATCAGATCTGATCAAAAAAGCTTTGAAAAAACATCGCGGTAAGCGTAAAGCTGCAGCTCAGGAGTTGGGAATTTCTGAAAGGACTTTGTATAGAAAAATTAAAGACTTAAATTTAGATTAAGGTTTTAGCAAATGTTGTCAAAAAGAATTTTATATATCCTTCTCACGACGATCTTTCTATTTATATTGAATGGTTGTGGGGTGAAGTATGGTTTTACCGGGGGGTCTATTCCAGAAGGAATGAAGACAGTCAACATTCAGTATTTTGAAAATATTGCACCGTTGGTTTACCCTACCCTTAGTCAAAATTTTACAGAAGCTTTAAAAGAGCGTATTCGAAATCAATCTCGGTTGAGTCAGGTCAATCAGGATGGAGATGCTACTTTTGAAGGTTTTATTACAGATTATACCATCAGCCCGGCGGCAGTTGAAGCAGGTACAGACCGTGCTGCAATGAATAGATTGACTATTACAGTCAAAGTCTCCTATCATAATAAGCTTAATCCTAAGGATGACTTTGAACAGCCTTTTACCCGGTTTAAGGAATTTGCTGGAAATCTGCAAAGCGCACAAGAAGAGACTTTGGGTAAAGAGATTATTCTGATGCTAACGGAGGATATATATAATAAGGCATTTGCTAATTGGTAATTTTATTTATAAGATGAATCTTAACATGCCATTATCCAATAACGAGCTTTTCTTTCAAGCAATCCATTATCCTGAATCTGTCGAGCAGGACATAATATTGGCATTGATTGAAAAATATCCTTATGTGCAAAGCCTACGATTTGCATATGAACGCAAAATTTTTGGAGAAGGGGGGGGCGTCCAGGACTTGTCGTCTGCGTTGCTTTATGCTTCCTCACCCAATTGGTTATATGAATTTGTACATAATAAGCCGGCGGATACCAAATCATTAGCGAGTGAAACCATATTATCTACTGAAGAAGTTGATGCCGCTACAATAATCATGACAGATGAGTCCGAGCATGATGTCGAACATGTGGCAGTGGACAATCTAGAAGAGGAAATTATTGATGTAGAAGTTACAGCAACTGATGCAATTCCACCAACACATAAAGATTTAGACGAACTTGATCAATTGATTCAGGCAGGTGTGGCGCAGGATTATTTCCGTACCAAAGAATCGAAAAAAGAGGTTAATGTTGTTGAAGAAGCCCAGATTGTTGAGCCAGTCGGTTCAGAAGCAATGATGGATTCATCTATAAACCGTCAAGAGCGGGTTACAGTGTATGACGATGATACCATGCCCTATAGTTTTTTATGGTGGTTGCATAAGACACGCCTTGAGTATGCAGAGACTTATCAACCTTATGTAAAGTCTCCAATAGGTCCGATGACACCATCCAGCGATGATATTGCAAAGATTCATGAAAGGTTAGATAGTCAATTGCTGGACCAACAGATACGGGAGAATATCTTTCATTTACAATCACCTGAAGCGAAGTTAAGTGATGAAGTGAAAACGACGATCGCATTTCAGATTCCTCGTAAGACGGATGAAGTGATCGAGAAATTTATTCGGGAGGAGCCTATGATTCAACCTTTGCAGGCTGAAAAATTAGACTTGGAGAATAAAGCCCGAAAAAGCTCTGAGGATCAGTATTCACTTGTTACGGAAACGCTGGCAAAAATATATGCTGAACAGGGTTTATATCCTAAAGCAATAGATGTTTACAAAAAATTAGTTTTGAAATATCCGGAAAAAAATGCTTACTTTGCGGCACATATCATAGAGTTAGAAAAGAAATTAAATTAATTATATAAAGAGATGCAAGGATTATTAATTGGTCTTATCATATTAGCTAGTATTATTTTAGCATTTTTGGTTTTAATCCAAAACCCAAAAGGAGGAGGTTTGTCTTCTGGTTTTTCTGGAGGAACGAATCTTATGGGTGTAAAACGTACAGGTGATTTTTTGGAGAAAGGTACCTGGATTATGGTGATTGCCATTATGGTATTCAGTTTAGGGGTAAATATTATAGGAACATCACCTAGCAGTACGTCGAAAGGTGGACTGGGAGGGCAAATTGAAGCTCCTGTACAGCAAGGTCCATTGAATTTAGGTAATCCGGCTCAAAAACCTGCGGGTTCTGCAACGGGACAAGAACAAGCAACTCCTCAATCGGAAGGAAATGCCCCAGCAGCAACTAAACCGGCTGAAGAGGCTAAGAAATAGTTTCTATCTACAAATAAAAAAAGCTTCGTCTACAAAAGACGAAGCTTTTTTTATTTTATGAGTTTTTGTTGTTAGGCTATGAAAGGATTGGGAATGTGATCGGATCTATTTTGTAAGACTGTCAGATGAATGGTGACAGTGTGACAGCAAAACAAATTATTATAGGTCGAGATGTTAAGTTTTCAGTGAAAAATTGTCCTATACGCTGTCTTATTTACAATTGGCATAAAAGATGATACGTCTATAACGATTATAACATAAAAATAAAATTCAATAACAGATAAAAAGTAAATTAATTATGGCATTAAGTATCAAACCTATCGGAGACAGAGTAGTAGTAGAAGCTGCTCCAGCAGAAGAAAAAACAGCTTCAGGGTTGTATATCCCCGATACAGCAAAAGAAAAACCATCTCAAGGTACAGTAGTTGCTGTAGGTACAGGTAAAGTTGACGAGCCGTTAACTGTAAAAGTTGGTGATAAAGTATTATACGGAAAATACGCGGGTACTGAAATTACTTACGAAGGAAAAGAGTACTTAATTATGCGTGAGTCTGATATTTATGCTGTTATCTAGGAGATTAAAAGTTAAAGGTAAAAATTAAAATTTAAAAGATCTACGGAGTGAGCCATAAGCGTGTAACGCCAAAATCTCGATATCCAATTTAAGATCTCAATACTCAATACTAAAAAAATGGCAAAACAAGTAAAATATAACGTTGAGGCTCGTGAGGCCCTTAAAAAAGGTGTAGACACTTTAGCAAATGCAGTTAAAGTAACATTGGGTCCTAAAGGACGTAACGTAATTATTGAAAAGAAATTTGGTGCACCAGTAATTACTAAAGATGGTGTTTCAGTTGCGAAAGAAATCGAATTGAAAGATGCTTTAGAAAATATGGGTGCTCAAATGGTAAAAGAAGTTGCTTCCAAAACCGCTGACCAAGCAGGTGATGGTACGACTACCGCTACTGTATTGGCGCAAGCTATTGTTGCTCCAGGTATTAAATCTGTAGCTGCTGGAGCCAATCCAATGGATTTGAAACGTGGTATTGATAAAGCTGTTGCGACTGTTGTTGCTAACTTGAAAACGCAATCCCAAGTAGTTGGTCAAGATAATAACAAAATCAAACAAGTTGCGACAATCTCTGCTAATAATGATGAAATAATCGGTTCTTTGATTGCTGAAGCAATGCAAAAAGTTGGTAACGATGGTGTTATCACTGTAGAAGAAGCAAAAGGTACCGAGACAGAAGTAAAAACGGTTGAAGGTATGCAATTTGACCGTGGTTACTTATCACCATATTTTGTGACAAATTCTGACAAAATGGAAGCAGAGTTGGATAGCCCTTACATTTTGATTTATGACAAGAAAATCAGTAACATGAAGGAATTGTTACCGATTTTGGAAAAACAAGTTCAAACGGGTAAACCATTGTTGATCATTGCGGAAGACCTAGACGGTGAAGCTCTTGCAACATTAGTTGTTAATAAAATCCGTGGTTCATTGAAAGTTGCTGCTGTGAAAGCTCCAGGTTTTGGTGACCGTCGTAAAGCTATGTTGGAAGATATCGCTATCTTGACAGGTGGTACTGTAATTTCTGAAGAAAGAGGTTTCAAATTGGAAAATGCAGAATTGTCTTATTTGGGGCAAGCTGAGAAGGTTCAGGTTGACAAAGATAATACAACAATCATCAATGGTTCTGGTAATGTTGATGACATTAAAGCTCGTGTTGCACAAATTCGTTCACAAATCGAAACGACTACTTCTGACTACGATCGTGAAAAATTACAAGAGCGTTTGGCTAAATTGTCAGGTGGTGTAGCCGTATTATATGTCGGTGCTACTACTGAAGTAGAAATGAAAGAGAAAAAGGACCGTGTGGATGATGCATTACATGCAACTCGTGCTGCGGTTGAAGAAGGTATCGTTGCTGGTGGTGGTGTTGCTTTCATCCGTGCTACAGATGCTTTGTCTGATCTTAAAGGTGAAAACGAAGATGAGCAAATTGGTATTGACATCATCAAACGTGCAATCGAAGAGCCTTTGCGTCAAATCTGTAACAACGCCGGTATCGAAGGTGCAGTTATCGTTCAAAAAGTAAAAGAAGGAACGGCTGACTTTGGTTACAATGCTCGTGCTGACCGTTATGAGAATTTAATTTCTGCGGGTGTAATCGATCCGACTAAGGTATCACGTGTTGCGTTGGAAAATGCGGCTTCAGTTGCTTCAATGTTACTAACAACTGAATGTGTATTGGCTGACGAAGCTGAAGAAAACCCTGTAGGTGCTGGTGCTCCTCCAATGGGTGGTGGTATGGGTGGAATGATGTAAGATCATTCATTCATTTATATAAAAAAGGCACGTTTGGATTTACGAACGTGCCTTTTTTATGATTTATCCAATTTTATTCTGTTTGCCTAGCTCTGAATATGCATACTGTGCTTAATCGGTCTTCTATTTTAAAGCTATAGATTCTAATATCCCTTAGCTGTGTCGTCGCCACGGGGATCAGCTCCAGTTTGTATCTTACCATTAGGAAGTATGAGAATGTTTTCTACACGCCCAATTGTACCTCTGGGATGTATTATATAACCATCTTTTGTCAGTTTATCACGAAGTAGTGGCGATATGGCATCTTTTTCAACGTCTATACGATCTGGAAGCCACTGATGATGAAATCTTGGCGAGCTTACCGCAGATTGTGCATTTTGTCCAAAATCAATAACATTGAGGATGGCTTGGAAAACAGAGGTTATGATCGTTGACCCACCTGGAGTCCCTACAATCATAAATAATTTATTGTTTTTTTCGAGGATGGTAGGTGTCATTGAGCTCAGCATCCTTTTGCCAGGCTGAATCTCATTTGCCTTTTCGCCAGTTAGTCCATACATATTGGGAACACCGGTCTTTACGGAGAAATCGTCCATTTCATTGTTCAGGAGAAAACCTGCACCATCAACAATTACTCCTGAACCATAGGAATCATTGAGTGTGGTCGTGATGGATACGGCATTCCCTTCCTCATCAACAATATTGAAGTGTGTTGTTTGTTCGCTTTCGTACCCTGGGATTACATCAGCCTGTACATCTTTGCTCAATGTGGCTTTATGGAAATTAAATGGATTGAGTTTGGACGCATTTGCACTTGAATCAATAAGAGATTGTACAGGTATTTTAACAAAATCAGGATCGCCGAGGTATTTAGCTCTGTTGGCATAGACATGGCGTTCGGCCTCAACGATAACACGGACTGTTGAGTCTGATTGGAAGCCCCAGCGCTGGAGAGGGAATTGTTCGACAGACTTTAGTAAAGCCAGCAAGGAAGTTCCTCCACTCGAGGGGGGCGGCATTGAAATAACTTTATATCCTCTATAGGTGGAATTGATCGGGGTGCGCCAAAGGGCCCGGTAATCTGTTAAATCTTGATTCTGAATAATTCCCTTCCCTTTGTTCATTTCAGCAACGATCAGATCAGCAGTTTTACCCTTATAGAAACCATCCCGTCCATCTGTTGCAATTCTTTCGAGTGTGTGTGCCAGTTCCTCCTGAATAAATAGATCGCTTGGTTGCCATGGAGTATCTTTAATAATGGCGGCTCCTGAAGGATTCAGTTTAACAAAGCGTTCTTTGTGGCTCTCGAATTCGTTGGCCTGTCGTTGACTGATTTTAAATCCTTTTCTGGCAAGCTCAATAGCCGGAACTACGAGTTCTTTCCATGGTAATTTCCCATATTTCTGATGTGCTTCCCACATACCTGCGACAGAACCGGGGATACCAGATGCTAACTGACTGTATAAGCTCAAATCAGGAATAACATTGCCATGGGAATCGAGATACATATCTCTAGATGCCTTTAATGGTGCTTTCTCCCGGAAATCCAATGCATTGTATTCACCTTTATGATTGCGGTAGAGCATAAATCCGCCGCCACCGATATTACCGGCATTAGGATATACAACCGCTAGTGCAAACTGTACAGCGACAGCTGCATCTATAGCATTGCCACCACGTTTCAAGATTTTCACACCAACTGCTGACGCTAGCGGATGTGCAGTAACCACAGCAGCTTTGTTAAAGGTACTGGGCTGATCGGCTGAATTTAGCTGCCTCTGCTTTGTTGAACATGATGCGAACAGCAAGCCTGTCATCAGACAATAAATAAGTAATTTATTCATAGTATTCAGTTGATACTCCTATACAGGTCCCCAAGGAATTCAGTATGAGCCAATGCCACACTAACCGTGTGGACTACTTTAATTTTTCATTATTTTTATGACGGTCGGCATCCCGAATTGATTTCTTTTGCAGGTTCTTTTCCAAGGCTTCCGTTAGATCGATTCCTGTTTGGTTTGCTAGGCACATTAAGACAAACAACACATCGGCCATTTCATCTGCTAAGTTTACTTCTTTGTCAGATTTTTTGAAAGATTGCTCGCCATATTGCCTGGCCATGATTCTGGCAACTTCACCAACTTCTTCCATCAATATGGCTGTATTGGTTAGTTCGTTGAAATAACGTACTCCAGTGCTATTGATCCATTTGTCAATGACCTGTTGTGCTTCCTTAATTGTCATCTTATTCAGTATAAAAAATTAAAAGTTGTCTCTATCTTTGCTGTCCATAATGATGGTGACCGGGCCATCATTTAATAGGTTGATTTTCATGTCAGCCCCAAATATGCCGATTTGAACCTGTTTTTGTAGCAGCTGACCCAGTAATTTAACCATCTCCTCATACAATGGCTTAGCTTTATCGGGTTTTGCAGCTCTGATAAATGAAGGCCTATTTCCCTTTTTTGTCTGCGCAAACAACGTGAATTGTGATATGAGCAGGATATTCCCGTCAATATCCTGTATGGATTTATTCATTAATCCCTTTTCGTCTTCAAAAATACGAAGGTTCAGAAACTTTTGCCCCAACCATTTTAGATCTTCATTCGTGTCAGCTTCTTCTATTCCTAATAAAATCAATAGTCCATTGAGTATCTGGCCTGTAATCTGTCCATCTACTGTACAAGAAGCATGCTTTACTCGTTGTATAACTGCGCGCATAACATAAAAAGTATAAAACCAAAGGTAAAGATTCTGATCGTCAAACACGATGTTATGTGAAATTATCCTATATATAAAGCGTCTCTTTCTCCGGTTTGAGAAAGAAACGTTTCTATTAAAAAGCTGTTTTAGAATTTGAAATTCAAGCCCAATAAAAAATTTGTTGGCGCCTGTGGGAAATAGAAATTATAATATTTCCTGGCATCACCTTCCATCCATCCAAAGGTATAGCCGTTTGCCTCGTATTTTTCGTTTAAAATATTGTTCACTTGTAAACTTGCACTGATGTTTTTTATGCCAAGGGCGGTAAAGCTATAATTTGCTAAAAAATTGTTGACAAAATAGGCGGAAATGCTTCTTTCTTTTGCTGAGGAATTGTCCAGGTATTGTCTGCTGACAAATTTCGAAAGTATAGAAAAAGTCAAAGGCGCTATTGGACGGTAAGAGAAATTGCTGGAGATAATTGTACTTGGAGATAGGGCAATAGTTGTCTTTGGATAGAAGGTTTTGGTATCGCCGATGACTTCTTCAAAGTCGTTGATTTTATTTTGGCTGAAACTGGCCGTGGCAAGCCAGCTGAATTGCTTATTAATGTTCCATGCTCCATCAAACTCCAATCCGATTCTATAGCTATCTTTTACGTTTTGTCGAATTGGGGAACCGGTATCACTAATTTCTCCTGTTGGAATTAATTGATCTTTGTAAAGCATACCATAACCATTGATTCCGATATTAAATTTTTCATTGGCAATCCGGTATCCGACTTCAATATCTTGCATTTTCTCAGGAGTTGGATCCGGCAATTTACTGTTTTTCTCTATGAAATCTTTGCGGACAGGCTCCTTTTGTGCAAATGCATAAGAGGCATAGATATTGGACTTGTCATTCAATAGATATGTCGCACCAATCTTGGGGTTTACAAAATTGAACTTTGGATGGTAATTGTAATTTTTTACCTTATCGTCATCACCATACATACGATAATCCACATTTCGGTATTGAATGTCGGCCATGAATATCCATTTATCCAATTTATAATCCACTTTTAGAAAATTGCTAAAATCATTTTTTTGGGATTTTCCAAAGTAATATTTATCGTCAAGAAAACCTGTAGAAGCATATTCGGCCCATATTACTTGTCCATAGTGTTTGCCCTTATACTGATTGTAAGCTCCGCCCCAGGTTATTTCAAATTGTTCGTTTGGCTTGTAATTCAGTGCATACGTCATACCATAGAAATAATTATCCAGCCATCTTCTTCTGACTAGATCGGTTTGTTGTATGGTATCTTGCCCAATGATGACATCAGGTAAACCGTATTTGCTTAACATATCTCCAGGTCTCATTTCTTCATAATAGCCATAACCTCTCGTGTAATGAAGGGCTGTATTGAGTGTTAATTTATCGCTCAGGATATTCGTATAATGAAGTTGATGGTGTTTTTGCGTATAATTATCGGTTTGGTTCTGATATGTATACAGATTATAGTTGCGACCTGCATTCATAAATCGATCTCTCTCGGCTCCGGATACACCAAGGCCATTATCAGCGTAATCATCCATCCGAGACCGATCGCCGCTGATTAATGGTTCGGGGACACCATTCCAAGCCTGATATGTTTTTTCCTTTCCCCAGAATACGATGGCCTTTAAGATATGTTTCTTGCCATAATATCCACCGTCAATATAGAAGGATTGTAGATCTGAAGCCCCTCTTTCAATGTAACCTTCGCTACTAATACGGGATAATCTGGCATTGAAGGCAAATTTGTCATTAATTAAGCCTGTTCCTAGTTTTACTGTGTTTTTCCAAGTATTATAAGAGCCAAATGAATTGTTGAGTTCGGCATAAGGTTTCTCGGATAAGGTATTGGACTGAATATTCAGGGAAGCACCAAATGAACCTGCTCCATTGGTGGAGGTTCCTATACCACGTTGTACCTGAATACTTTCTGTGGACGAGGCAAAATCTGGAAGATTGACAAAAAATGATCCCATGCTCTCAGCGTCATTTAAGGGAATTCCATTAAGAGTTACATTAATCCGTTGATTGTCGGAGCCTCTGATAGTCATACCAGTATACCCGATGCCAGCTCCTGCATCGGAGTTTACCTGTACCGATGGTGTTTGATTTAAAAGATAGGGGATATCCTGGCCAAGATTATTTCGCGTAATTTCTTCCTTTGATATGTTCTTAAATGTTGTAGGTGCATTTCTTTTTGCGCGGGTGGAGAGTACAAGGACTTCTTCAGTACGAATGTTTTTTGGCTCTAGCTGTACAGTTAATGTGGTGTTATTTTCAATAGTTACGCTTTTGCTCCAGGTTTCATATCCTATGAATGAAATCTGGACCGTGTGTTTTCCCGCAGTGATATTATAGAGTTTGATTACTCCATCCTTATCCGATTGGGCAGTAAAAGCTGCTTGTCGATCTAATGAAACCGAGACATTTTGTAAGGGTTGTTGGTTGCTCCTGTCTACAGTTTTAATAGTTAAATTGTGCTGGGCTACAGCAATTTGACTTGAAATGGTAGCTAAAACGCTACAAATCAAAAATTTGATCATGGTGATGTGTTTTGTTTAAGTTAAACAAACCATAGCCAGGGGTTACTATGATTGCTCCATTTAACTAACCTCTCCCTACGCCAGCATTATCTGGATCAGGTGTACAGAACTTAATCTGTTGGGTGTAATCTCAGCCTTTATTTGTGTTCCTGACAAAAAAGGCACCCCTATTCGATGTTGCGAATATATAAATTAAAATTGATATGCTGTATAAAGATATAATTTGTGACAAGGAAGGTATAGTACAAAAAAACTTAAAATTTCTTTTGAATTTAAACTTTTTCGTTATATGTTGCTTTTGGTGTTTATAATTCTTTTTAGGTACCTTGGCATAGATTTTTCTACTGCTGATATGTATTCATACAGGTCAAAAATTTTTTAGTAGAATTTATGATTATCATTTAAATGAGAGTGAGGATATAAAATGTTAAAATATTTAAGCGCGAATTATATTCTACCGATTACATCCATGCCAATAAAAGATGGGATCATTGCGGTAGATGAAGAGGGGGTAATTCAAGGTATCTATGATCCTACTTCATTTACGCCAACTGATAAAATCAATATTGAGAAATACGAAGGGGTGATCATTCCTGGTTTTATCAATGCGCACTGCCATATCGAACTATCCCACATGAAAGGGGCTGTACCTACAGGCACTGGGCTTCCAAGTTTTTTGAGTAAGGTCATGACCTCACGGGCTGCATCAATGAAAAAGATGGATGATGCCATGGCAAGAGCCGATAAGGAAATGTACGAAAATGGTATTGTGGCTGTAGGTGATCATGCAAACACGGATAATTCTTCTAAATTGAAAGAAGACTCGAAGATATTATACCATACGTTTGTCGAAGTCATCGGAATTGAGCCTGATGAAGCAGATTTTAAATTAAAGGAGGCAAAATTGTTGACTCAAGAATTTAGAAATGGCCATGTTTCCATGACACCGCATGCTCCATATTCCTGTTCAAAAGTCCTTTTTAAGAAATTCAAAAAACTAGTATCTGATACAAATATTATAAGCATTCACAACCAAGAAAGTGAAGAAGAAAATAAATTGTTCAGATACAAAATGGGGGCGTTTCTCAACTTTTATGAAAGTATTGGCAAGAGTGCTGATTCCATTAAAGCTCAAGCCCGAAATTCAATTCAATCCTATTTGCCCTATTTACCGTATCCGAATAAGCTGATATTAGTCCATAATACGTATACTTCCCTAAAGGATTTAGATTTTGTGGAGCGGATGGACCGGGATGTGGTCTGGTGTTTATGCCCTAAAGCAAATTTATATATTGAAGGGACATTGCCTAAAATTCAAAATTTTGTAAATGCTGGACAACCTTTAGTTATTGGAACAGATAGTTTAGCGTCAAACGATACACTTTCTATCTTAGAAGAGCTTAAAGTTTTACATAAACATTTTGAGGATCTGGATTTTTTACAAACGATTCAATGGGCGACTATTAACGGGGCTGTGGCGTTGAATATTCAAGATGAATTTGGATCGTTGGAAATTGGTAAGAAGCCAGGAGTTGTTTTGCTTCAGGGGATGGAACACATGCGATTAACTGATCATGTTAAAGTCAAACGCTTGATATAGTATTTAATTCCAATAAAACTTCTGTACTTTTGCTCTTATGAAACATTTGAATATTTCAATAAGAGGTAAAGTACAAGGAGTCTTTTTTCGACTGACGGCCAAAGCGGTTGCCAATCAGGTCGGTGTGAAGGGCTTTGTGCTCAATCAAAAGGATGGATCTGTTTACATCGAGGCCGAGGGCGACGATTTTGCGCTTGATTCATTGTTGGATTTCTGCCAGGAAGGTCCGGAAGATGCAAATGTTGAAGCTGTTGAAGTGAAGGAAGGCGAGCTAAAGGGCTTTTCTAATTTTGAAGTGATTAAAAGAGTCCAATCCTAAACTTTTCCGTTTTGTCAGTACTAAAGAAATTCGCCGGACAGACCATGATCTATGGGATGAGCACGATTATAGCACGTTTGCTTTACTTCGTGATGACACCCCTGTATGTTAATAAGTATCCCCCAGCTTCCTATGGTGTTGTAACCCAAATGTACGCATGGGCTTCTATGATCAATGCAATACTTGCATTTGGAATGGAGACTACATTTTTCAGGTATCTCCAAAAGGTCGAGGAAAAGGACAAACCCAAAGTCTTTAGCAATAGTTTTATTGTTATTGCTGTTTTAGCTGTGTTATTTTTTGTAACTGCGTTTATTTTTGCTGGTACCATTGGTACTTGGCTAAAAAAAGGAGAATATAGTGCGGATTTTGAACGATATGTGAAATATTTTGCTTTGATATTGGCAATGGATGCTCTGGCCGTGGTTCCTTTTGCAAAATTAAGATCAGAGGGAAGACCTATTCAATTTGGAGTGATCAAATTGGCGAATATCGGCATTATGGTCTCTCTAAATCTATTCTTTATTATGCTGGTCCCTTATCTGATTAATCAAGGGGGAACTTTTGGGGCGTGGTGTTCAGGTTGGTACCGTGATGAATGGATCGGTTATATTTTTATTTCCAATATCGTTGCTAGCGCTGTTACCCTATTATTGCTTTTACCTCAAATGAAGGGATTTTCTTTCAGGCCTGAGAAGCAATTGATCTTAAAAATGCTATCCTATAGCACACCAATCTTAATAGCCAATATTTCCTATATTATTAATGAAAACTTAGATAAGATCGTGCTTCCAATGTATTTACCAAAGGATGTCGGTGATCAAGATCTAGGCATATATGGAGCCGTAGGAAAATTGGCGATGTTCCTGAGTATTTTTGTCCAGGCTTTTCGATTAGGTGCTGAACCATTTTTCTTTTCGTATTCAAAAAACGCCAATGCAAAGAAAACCTATGCGATCATCATGGAGTACTTTGTTATTGTGATGATGTTGGTGATGCTGGGCATAACAGCAAATATAGATTGGTTAAAATATTTTATAAAAGGTAAGGATGAGGTGACACGGGAGTTATATTGGTCGGGTCTTTTTATTGTTCCTTTATTATTATTCAACTATGTCTTACTGGGGATCTATATGAATTTGTCCGTATGGTATAAGCTATCAGATCAAACCCGTTATGCGCTATATATCTCACTTGTAGGGGCAGGAATAACTATAGTAGCCAACTATTATCTGATTCCTAAATATAGTTATGTAGGCGCGGCAATTGTTACCTTCCTGGCTTATTTCTCAATGGTGGTGCTATCTTATATCTGGGGACAAAAAAATTATCCTATTCCATATAAACTGGGCAAAATATTGCTGTATATTGTGACGGGCATATTGTTCTCCTATCTTTCCTATTTTGTATTCCAACATAATGTTTTCATCGGTAACGGTTTGCTGATGGTTTATATAGTGGGGATATTTCTGATGGAACGAAATCAACTCAAGCAATTTATAAGAAAGAGAGCTTAAACGAAAAGGCCGTGCTGATGTAATTAAATTCAGCACGGCCTTTTTGTTTATAGATTCTGTTATTAAGCTTAAACTATTTCAGCTTCAGCTGTGAAATTATGTTCAATCTCGTGAAGTACCTCAAGTATTTCTGTTTGGCTTTGCAGACTAACCAATTTCATCCGATGCTCTTTAAAATTAGGAATTCCTTTAAAGTAATTTGCGTAATGTCTTCGCATTTCGAAAATTCCTAGTTTGTCACCCTTCCATTCAATGGATTTGTTCAGGTGTGTCCTACAGACCTCGACACGTTCAGCAATAGTAGGTCCTTCTAATCGCTGCCCAGTTTTGAAAAAATGTTTTATTTCTCTAAAGATCCAAGGATATCCAATTGCCGCACGGCCAATCATAATTCCATCCACTTCAAATTCTTGTCGCCACGCAGCGGCTTTTTCAACAGAGTCTACATCTCCATTGCCAAAAATCGGAATCTGAATGCGCGGATTACGTTTTATATCACGGATCATGGACCAGTCTGCCTGCCCTTTGTATAATTGGGCACGTGTACGTCCATGTATGGCAAGAGCCTTAATACCTACATCCTGTAATCTTTCTGCGACTTCGTACACATTTTTAGTATTGTCGTCCCAACCAAGACGGGTCTTCACTGTGACTGGCAGATCTGTTGCATCTACAACAGCTTTGGTCATCGCTACCATTTTATCAATGTCCTGTAGCAAGGATGAACCAGCTCCTTTACAGACCACTTTTTTAACTGGACAGCCATAATTGATGTCGATTAAATCGGGACCAGCCTTGGTACAGATTTCAGTCGACTGGCGCATACTTTCAATGTCACCACCAAAGATCTGGATACCAATAGGTCGTTCATATTCAAAAATATCTAGCTTCTGAACTGATTTGGCAGCATCCCGAATAAGTCCTTCCGAAGAGATAAATTCAGTATACATTAAATCAACACCATTCTGTTTGCATACATAGCGAAACGGAGGATCGCTTACATCCTCCATCGGAGCTAGTAACAAAGGGAATTCACCCAAATCAATATTTTCACCAATCTTAACCGACATCTTCGATAAATTTTTTACAAAGGTACAAAATTTGACATTAGTATCCAGATTGTGGGATCAGACTTGATAATGATCCATTGCTTTTATGTTCTTATAATTGTTTTACAAAATCCTTGATTGCTTGTCCAGGATTGTTTGTTTTCATAAAATTTTCACCGATTAAAAAGCCTTGGAAACCAGCTTTTCTCAGCGCTTTGATGGTTGAAGGATCGGATATGCCGCTTTCAGATACTTTGATGTATTCCGATGGAATCTTATCCAAAAGATCATACGAGTGTTGTAGATCGACGGTGAAATCCTTTAGATTCCTATTGTTGACACCAATGGCATCAATATCATCGAAAAGATTGTCCAACAGTTCCTGCTCATTATGGACTTCAAGTAATACATTGAGCCCGATCTGATGTGCGTAAGCGGCAAATTCCTGCACTTCTTCCTTTTTGAGGCAGGCCGCTATTAAAAGGATGACATCGGCACCATAAGCCTTGGCTTCGGTAATCTGATACTTGTCGACAATGAATTCTTTTCTTAAGATCGGGATATTGAGGACTTTACGTGCTTTGGATAGATCTTCTAAATTTCCTTTAAAAAATTCTCCATCAGTAAGGACAGAGACGGCTGAAGCGCCGGCTTCTTCGTATGCCTTTACAACATCTTCTACTGCTGATGTACTGTTGATATTTCCTTTTGATGGTGATGCTCTTTTATATTCAGCAATAATGCCCGTTTTTTCAGGATCTAGAATAGATTCTCTCAAGGAGAGACAGGCTACGCCGAAATAGGGATAGTTCAATAGCTCTTCGAATGGGACTAAAGCTTTGGCTTTTTCTACTTCTATTTTTTTTCGTTCAATGATTTTATCGAGTATTGTCATTTGTAGTAGTAAGATATTAGTATTGAGATTTTAGTACTTTAAGCCTTCGGCTGACATATTTTCTCTATTTTAATTTTTTAGTATTGCAGTTTAAGTATTGAGATTTTGGTGCTTCAAGCCTTAGGCGGACACGAGATCTCTATTACGCTTACACGCTTTTCATTGCTGTGTTCCTGATACATGAATGATCATATTACACGACTCAACGAGGCGTAAGCTTGATAAGTAAGGTCTAAATACTCCCATCTCAATACTCTATACTAAAATAACCAGTTTTCAATTAATTTTTTTCCATTTGTTGTCAATACCGATTCGGGGTGAAACTGCATGCCCCGTACGTCATATTCGTTATGTGTCAAGGCCATGATGATACCATTTTCGTCGAGTGCTGTTACTTTGAGACAAGCAGGCAAGGTATCCTTGTTTACAGCCCATGAATGGTAACGCCCTATTTTGGAATCTTTTGGAAAGTCTTTAAATAGTTTTTCTGATTCATCAGTAACTGTAATGGTTGTCGCCACACCATGCAAGGGTTTTTCCATATTGAATAGTGTTCCACCGAAAACTTCAGCGATAGCTTGCTGGCCCAAACAGATTCCCAATATACTTTTATGTGCTGCATATGTACGGATGACATCAAGCAAAAGCCCTGCTTCTTCAGGAATACCAGGACCCGGAGAAAGAAGTATTTTGTCGAAAGCATCAATATCTTCCAATTTAAACTTATCGTTTCTCAATACAACATAATCTTGTTCTAATTCCTGTAATAAATGGACCAAGTTGTAGGTGAATGAGTCGTAATTATCAATAACGACTATTTTATTTTTGCTCATAACCTTTTGTTATAAAATCTGGATTAATATAGTTTTCGATCTCCTGAAATATCGTCTGGATAAACTCAGTGGGCAAATTGAATTTTTTTGCCAATAAAGCGTAATTGCTAGTTAAATTCCGAATGACGTTCTGTTCACCGTCTTGTCCTCCTCTGAGTGTCTTGCCTTTGTTGATATAGGTCTTCCGTAATGCCAACAACTCAACGATGCGACTGTCGATGGTGTCAATTGAAGCGTTGATATGTTGACTGCTGACACAGTATTCCAATGGTCTGATCATAATGTTTCTGCTAATTGTAATGCTTTTCGCAAAGCCGCTATTTTGTTATTTACTTCCTGAAGTTCCATTTCAGGATCAGAGTCCAGTACAATGCCGCCACCGGCCTGATAATGTAAGGTGTTTTGTTTGCTCAAGAAGGAGCGGATCATGATAGCATGATTGAAATCACCATTAAAGCCCATAAAACCGATCGCCCCTGAATAAAAGGAACGCTGTAGGCCTTCATAACGGTCGATCAATGTCAAGGCCATATGTTTTGGTGCGCCTGAAAGTGTACCAGCAGGATAGGTATCGCCCACAATGTCAAATGGGTTGATATTGTCTTTCAATGTGCCTGTTACTTTGGATACCAAATGGATGATATGCGAATAATATTGTGGTTCCATGTAAGACTCAACCTTGACTTGAGTACAGTGTCTGCTTAAGTCATTACGGGCAAGGTCAACAAGCATCACATGTTCTGAGGTTTCTTTTGGGTCTTCCTTCAACCTGGAAGCAATCTTCTGGTCTTCATCCATGTCACCTGTACGCTTGAATGTTCCCGCTATCGGAAAAATTGTTGCCTGTTTTCCATGTATACGTAACTGGGCTTCTGGGGATGATCCAAAGAGTTTAAAATCGCCGTAATCAAAATAGAAAAGGTAAGGGGATGGGTTAATGGATCGTAGGGCACGATAGACATTAAATTCATCACCAGAGAATGAAGTCTTGAAGCCTCTCGATGGAACGATCTGGAAAACATCGCCACGTTGGATATGTTCTTTCATCTTTTTGACCAATTGGCGATGTTCTTCATCGGTACGGTTGGAGCTTTCTCCGCCAGCCAATTTGAAGGTGTACTCTGGGAAATTTTTATTCTGAATAAGAAACTGCATTCTTTCAAGTTCCGATTCTTCACCTTCCAACAGGTGTTCAAAGATATAAAGCTGGTTACGGAAGTGGTCGATGGCAATAACATATTTGTAGACGTGATATTGCATGAATGGTATTTTCCGTTCAGGATCTACTGCTGTTGTCAACTTGATATCCTCAAAGTGCTCGATACAATCGAAGGTAAAATAACCGAAAAGACCATTGGAGATCAGGTTAAGTTCAGCAATTGTTGAATCTTCGAAAGAATTCCGGAAATCGGAAACTTCCTGACGTAATTCGATTTCCTGCGCATGTTTTATGATGCGTTCTTTGCCAGGATAAGTTAAGGTTAGCTCCTTTTCATCGAGTTGAATTCCAGCAATAGGCTGACAACAGATATAACTGATGTTATTGTCGCGACTGTGGTAGTCAGAACTTTCCAATAACAATGAGTTTGGAAAGATGTCTCTAAGGCGAAGGTAGATACTCACCGGAGTCGTTGTGTCCGCGAGTAATTTTCTGCTTTCTGTTTTGAATCTATACTTCATTTTTATATTTTTTTCTTTTTGATAAACGTTAATACATAAAAAAACCCGATACTGTTTAGCATCGGGTTTGGAATTTCCATAAATGGTTTTGGTTGATTATGAAATATGATGACAATACCAATTAGTTCCCGATGCTTATTGCTTCAGGCCACCACCAATTTGTATTTGTATATCTTCGTGTCATTATTACACAAATTTATAAAAAAAAATAAATAAGCAAACTTTTTGTGATAAAAAAACAAAAATACACCTTATTCCTTAATCATTTAATAAATCGGGACGTCTTTCCTGTGTTCTTTTTAGCTGTTGTTCATGCTTCCAGGTAGCGATGTTTGCTTCATGTCCGCTGAGCAAAATATCGGGTACTTTGTGCCCTTTCCAGTCTGCAGGGCGTGTATAGATCGGCGCATCAAGCAGTCCGTCCTGAAAAGAATCCGAAAGTGCGGAGGTCTCATCAGATAAAACTCCGGGGATCAGACGGATGATCGCGTCTGTAACAATTGCTGCGGGAAGTTCGCCTCCGGACAGCACATAATCACCCACCGAGATTTCCTTTGTCACATATATATCCCGGATACGTTGGTCTATACCTTTGTAGTGGCCACAGAGAATGATGATATTCTCTTTTGTGGACAATCCGTTTGCGATATCTTGATTGAATGTTTCACCGTCGGGTGTCATATAGATGATCTCATCATATTTCCGCTCGGCCTGTAGCTGTTCAATGCATTTTGCGAAGGGCTCGATTTGTAGGACCATACCTGACCCACCACCATAAGGATAATCATCGACACTTTTGTGCTTGTTTGTTGAATAATCTCTTAGATTGTGAACATGTATTTCTGCCAAGCCTTTATTCTTTGCACGTTGCAAAATAGAGTGTGCAAATGGACTTTCCAAAAGGTCGGGTAAGACCGTAATAATATCAAAACGCATGGCGCAAAGATACACAAAAATGCACCATTGTCTATTTATAAGATTGATTCGCTTATCTTTGTGGCAAATTTAAGTGTACATACAGTGATTGACGTAAATAATATTTCTGTTTCCTTTGGGGGAACGACTCTTTTTTCGGATGTATCATTCTCCATTAATGAGAATGATAAGATTGCATTGATGGGTAAGAACGGTGCGGGTAAATCTACCCTGTTGAAAATTATCGCTGGCGTGGGAAAGCCTACAACGGGTAATGTCGCAGGGCCAAAAGACGCGGTTATTGCATACCTACCGCAGCATTTGCTGACAGAGGATAATGTAACAGTCTTTGAGGAGACCTCGAAAGCTTTCGAGGAGGTTTACGGCATGCGGGATGAATTGGAGCAACTGAACGAGCAGCTGAATGTCCGTACGGATTATGAGTCGGATGATTATATGCAATTGATCGAACGGGTGTCAGAGCTGAGCGAGAAGTTTTATTCGATCGAAGAGGTCAATTACGATGCGGAGGTAGAAAAGGTGCTAAAAGGGCTTGGTTTTGAACGATCGGATTTTACCAGACAGACGTCGGAATTTTCCGGGGGCTGGCGTATGCGTATCGAACTAGCTAAAATATTATTAAAAAAACCGGATCTGATTTTGTTGGATGAGCCGACCAACCATATGGATATCGAGAGTATCCAATGGCTGGAGGATTTCCTTGTCAATTCGGCCAAAGCAGTTATTGTTATATCACACGATAGAGCCTTTGTCGATAATATCACCAACCGTACCATTGAGGTGACGATGGGGCGTATTTACGACTATAGAGCCAAGTACAGCCATTACTTGGAACTGCGTCAGGAAAGACGTCAGCATCAGCTGAAAGCTTATGAGGAGCAGCAACGTTTTATTGCTGACAATCAGGAATTCATTGACCGTTTTAGAGGTACTTATTCGAAAACCTTGCAGGTACAGTCACGTGTTAAGATGTTGGAAAAGCTGGAAATTATCGAAATTGATGAAATCGATACTTCAGCCTTGCGTCTGAAATTTCCCCCTTCACCACGCTCGGGTCAATATCCTGTGATTGTGGAAGATCTTAGCAAAGCATATGACGATCATGTCGTATTCCAAAAAGCCAATATGGTGATTGAACGCGGAGAAAAAGTTGCTTTTGTCGGTAAGAACGGTGAGGGTAAATCAACCATGATCAAAGCGATTATGGGCGAAATAGATTTTGAAGGTACATTGAAAATAGGCCATAATGCCAAAATCGGTTACTTTGCTCAGAATCAAGCCGCTTTATTGGATGGCGAATTGACTGTTTTTGATACCATCGACCAAATCGCCGTGGGCGATGTGCGCGTAAAAATGAAAGATCTTCTGGGGGCTTTTATGTTCAGCGGGGATGACACGACGAAAAAGGTTAAAGTATTATCCGGTGGTGAGCGAACTCGTCTGGCGATGATAAAACTACTTTTGGAACCCGTGAATGTGTTGATCCTCGATGAGCCGACCAACCATTTGGACATGAAGACCAAGGATATTATCAAAGATGCTTTAAAGGATTTTGATGGTACATTGATCCTTGTTTCACACGACCGTGACTTTTTGGACGGCTTAGCGGAGAAAGTATTTGAGTTTGGAAATAAGCGTGTCCGTGAACATTTTGAGGACATCAAAGGATTCTTGGAATATAAGAAAATGAGCAGTTTAAAGGATATTGAGCGATAGCATCTAAATCAACGGAGTGTAAATATATGCTGTTAGTCTATCTCATATAATCATACGCTATAAGTTTTTGTCCAAATCCCGATATTTGCAGTACAGAAATCAGAAACTTTATCTGTAACGAAGTCTCCTGAGCTTAGCTATAAGAGCAACTGACCTGTAACTAACAGGTTATTGGTTTATCTCTATAGGAGGTTCAGTTATAAAAAGCGGCTTTATATAAAAAAGCCGCTTTTTGCGTTTCAAACGAAGATTAAATCGGATCTTTACGCTTTTTTTTCTTAATCCCAAAGGGTGTGAAAGATACCTGCCTGATCAATACGCTCATAGGTATGTGCGCCAAAATAGTCTCGTTGTGCTTGTATAATATTTGTAGGTAATTTTTCGGATCGGTAGGCATCAAAGTAAGAGAGTGCGTTTACGTATCCGGATACGGGTATCCCGTTTGCGATAGCATCTTTCAATACCTCGCGAAGGCTGGCCTGCGTGTTCAGCAACTTTTGTGCAATGCTGTTATCGAGTAGGATATTGCGCAGGTCCGGATTAGCCGCATAGGCTTTTCTAAAGTCCTCGAGCAAAGCCGCGCGAATAATACAGCCGCCGCGCCAAACTTTGGTTACCACCTGCAAATCTAGCTCATAGCTGTAGCTTTCCGATGCAACAGTAAGCTGTGCCAAACCTTGCGCATAGGTCGTGATGATCACAAAGTACAATGCATCTTTTAAGCGATCGATGAGTTTTGTTGCGGGGAGATCAACAGCTTGTCCATCCCAATGAAGTAATTTTGCTGCTTCCAAACGCTCGGGTTTGTATTTGGACATATCGCGCATATTGACCGCTGCATCAATCACCGGCACTGGCACCTGTAGATCCATCGCATTTTGCGAAGTCCATTTACCCGTTCCTTTTGATCTTGCCCAATCTGAAATCAGGTCCACCAAATATTGGTTACCTTCTTTTTTCTTCAGAATCTGAGCAGTAATCTCAATCAAGAACGAGTTTAGTTTGCCCTTGTTCCATTCTTCAAAGGTCTGCTGTATGGTTTGGGTGTCAAAACCATATAATCTTTTCATCAGGTCATAGGTCTCTGCGATCAACTGCATGATACCATATTCGATACCGTTATGCACCATCTTTACATAATTTCCGGCAGACCCGTTGCCTAGAAATTCTACACAGGGCTCGCCGTTTACCTTGGCCGAAACCGCCTCAAATATTGGCCTTAGCCTTTCGTATGCCTTTCTGTCGCCACCGGGCATCAAGCTCGGCCCGCGACGAGCGCCACTCTCTCCTCCAGATATGCCCATTCCGAAGAAATGCATACCCATCCCGGAAAGCTCATTAAATCGTCTGTCCGTATCCGCAAAGTAGCTGTTTCCGCCGTCGATGATTATATCTCCTTTATCCAAAAGCGGCACAAGACTGGCAATCGCCATATCAACCGGCTTTCCGGCCGGCACCAACAGCATAATTGCTCTGGGTTGTTGCAAAGCCCCTATAAATTCTTTTACCTGGGTCGTCACTTTGATGCGATGCCCTTCACCTGCTTCAGCTTCCAATGACTCAGCTTTCTGTGGGTCAAGGTCTAATCCGGCTACCGCGAAACCGTTGTCGGCGATGTTCAGCAATAAATTACGTCCCATTATGCCGAGTCCGACAATTCCAAAATCGTAATTATTCATTTTATCTATACTCATCGTTCAATACCGTTTTTAAAGTTGAAATTTACCATTTTTGTTGATACTATGAAAGGCAATTATCAGCAGATTGGTATGAAGCGCTTTTTTTTCTCCAATTACTTCGATGGTATTGAGTGTTTTGTTGTAAACTAACAGATAATCCGTATATTGAACTCTCCTAAACATCAATTTTATTTATGATCATTGGATTAGACATTGGGACATCATCTGCGAAAGCTGTTGCATTTGACTACGAAGGTAACATCTTGTCGCAACATGGTATACCTTATCCCATATTAAACCCGTCGGAAGGCTGGTACGAGCAAGATCCGGAGATTGTTTATGCTGCATGTATTGAGTCTATTAGGTATGTCATGGTTAGCTTAAAGCAATCGAGTGCCGAGATACCGAAACCCGTATGCATTTCGGTGAGCAGTGCTATGCACGGACTGATCGCTGTTGACTCGGTGGGAATGCCACTTAGCAATTGCATGATATGGGCAGATCGCAGAAGCGAGGATATTGCGGTAGCCTTGGAGGCAAGTGAGACTGGCAGGCTGCTTTATCAGCAGACGGGTACACCGATACATCCCATGTCTTTGCTCTGCAAATTAATGTGGATAAAGTCTAACGATCAAAAATTATTTGCGCAGTCGCACAAGTTTATCGGTATCAAAGAATTTCTTTTTTACCGGCTCTTTGGCGTTTATGTGGTCGATCATTCCATTGCATCTGCCACAGGGCTTTTCGACATACATCGCCTAAAATGGTCTGATCAGGCGTTAAAATTGACGGGCATATCGGAAGAACAACTAGCATCACCAGTTCCGGTCGATTATATGTTAAATATGCCTAGCCGAGAAATTGCGGACTTGATGCACATCCCTGAAGATACCCCCTTTGTTATAGGCGGTAGTGATGGGTGTTTGGCTAATCTCGGGGTAGGGGCTATACGTCCTGGGGTGGCTTCGGTAACTGTCGGTACCAGTGGAGCTATTCGCGTGGGAAGTCCGCAGGCAAATCAAGAAAAAAAACAAAGGCTATTTACCTACCTACTGAGACCGGATGAATATATAATTGGTGGCGCGGTTAACAATGGAGGTGTATTACGCAACTGGTTTCGAGATAATTTTTTGCATGAATTTATCCAAACGGAAACGGATGGAGATTCTTCTACCGCGTTAAATGCTTTGGTCGACTCCGTCGTTCCCGGGACAGAGGGCTTGATATTCTTGCCCTATTTAACCGGTGAACGGGCACCACATTGGAATTCCAATGCAAAAGGCGTTTATTTTGGGATACAGCTGCATCATGGCAGGGCGCACTTTGCGCGGGCCATGATGGAAGGGATGTTGTTTGCAATTTACAGTGTAGGAATCGCATTGGAGGAGAACACCGGCCCCATTCATACGATCTTTGCAAGCGGCGGCTTAGCGCGTTCATCATTGTTGCCGCAAATGCTTGCAGACATTTTCAATAAACCTGTATTCACCAAAAATACGGTAGAAAGCTCTGCATGGGGAGCAGCATTGATAGGCTTGGAAGCATTGGGTATACAGGCGGGTGAGCCTTCCGTAAAAAACAAGCAAGTGGCGGGAACACATGATACCGAGTACTATTACAAACCGAGTGAAGAGAATCACGCCATATATATGAAGAATTTCCAGAAATTTGAACGCCTGTACCATATATTGGAAGGTGAGTTTTAACTAGTTGTAAATTATTATGCCTCTAATCATCGTTATTTTGGGAGTAGCTTTGCTACTTCTTTTAGTCACTGTCGTCAGGTTAAACACGATCTTTTCATTACTAATAACCTCTGTTGCGGTCGGTTTTGCTATGCATATGAATGCTGTCGATATCCTTAAATCTGTTGAAACCGGAGTGAGTAGTACCATGGGTCAGTTGGCACTTTTGTTGGCTTTCGGGTCTTTACTGGGTAAATTGATGGCCGAGGGGGGCGCTGCAGAAAAGATCACAACGAAACTAACGGCGGTATTTGGCAGAAAGAACTTACCTTGGGCAATGGTGCTCACGGGCTTTTTAGTAGGAATTCCTTTATTTTACAATGTCGGTTTTATCGTCTTGGTACCGTTTGTTTTCATGGTCTGTGCTTCCAATAAAATGCCCTTGCTTTACGTGGCTATTCCACTGCTGGCAGCGCTGTCCGTGACGCACGGTTATTTGCCACCGCATCCGGGAGCTACAGCCATAGCGGTTACTTACAATGCGGATATAGGTCTGACAATGGCCTATGGCATTGTGGTGGCAATTCCTGCCATAATTATCGGTGGACCACTCTTTGGTAGGATGCTTAAGCGTATTCCGACCAACCCACCTGCCGAGTTTTTTCCTGAACACAATCAAGCAGATAAGAAAGAGCTTCCCGGATTTGCAATTAGTATATTTACGGGGCTGTTTCCAATAATTTTAATTGCTTTTGGTTCATTTGCACATCTAATATTCCCGGAAGATTTCCCTTGGCTGACGGCCCTACGTTTCCTGGGTGACCCGGTGGTGGCTTTAATGATTGCATCTCTGGTAGCGATGTACACGATGGGAATCCGCCAGGGTAAAAGTTTGCGGGAGCAGTCAGAAAGTGTGGAAGAAGCAATCCGTGGGATCATGATGATCCTTTTTATCATTGCAGCATCAGGCGCCTTCAAGCAAATTTTGGTAGATAGTGGTGTAGCGAACTACATCGCAGACCTAACCGCAGACCTTAGCTTGTCACCTCTTGTGCTTGCCTGGTTAATAGCTGGTATCATTCGCCTGGTGATCGGTTCGGCAAGTGTTGCTGGACTCACGGCAGCGGGCATTATGCTCCCCATTGTGCAGGCAGGAGATGTTACTCCTGAATTAATGGTGCTCGCGACTGGAGCGGGCAGTCTCATGTTCTCCCACGTCAACGATCCGGGGTTTTGGATGTTTAAATCTTATTTTGGAGTGAGCGTGAAAGATACGTTTCGCTCATGGACGGTGATGGAAACGCTCGTTTCTGTTGTTGGATTGATCGGTGTCTTGATTTTACACTGGCTTGGTCATTGATAGCTAATGAGAAAGTTTCATATTGCCATAGGCTCCTGTCCTTTGCTAAAGCTGCCGCAAGACCAGCTCCATACCTTGAAGGCAAAGCTTGACAATGGGGTTTAAGGTGAAAGTGAACCAAATTTTGTTATTCTAAAACTATGGGGAAATTACATCGATTTCATATCTTTTTGTTGTTCTGGGTGGGAACCTGTCTCACTGGGGCTTCAGCTTTTGGACAATCGATAGCCTATACAGTTGACAATATACCCAGTCCAAAGCAGAAAGGACAAGATTATTTTGTCTCCAACCCTGATGGGATTCTGTCTTCGGGTACTGTAGCTGAATTGGATGGTTTATCCACACAGATTGAAGCTGCTACCAAAAGTGAGTTTGCCATTGTATTGGTCAATGACTATGTTGGTGACAGCGATTTTGAATTTGCATTAAAGCTATTTAATGCCTGGGGTATCGGTAAGAAGGAAAGCAATAATGGGCTATTATTGTTTATTGCCAAAGACCGGCGGGAATATCGCTTTATTACAGGTTATGGCATGGAAGGTACATTGCCTGATGCCTATCTAAAACGAATCGGCGAAAAGTATCTGGTACCTAATTTTCGAAATGGAAATTATGATCAAGGCGTCCTGGAGGCTTCGCGGTTTATCAAAACCATTCTGACATCACCCGACAGTAGGGCCGAACTGGAACGTTTGATGCCCGAAGCAACTCCAATTTGGAGTTTTAGAAGTCCTATCCTGAGAAATTCACTTTTGGTACTGGCTTTATTTGCCCTCTGTTACATCTGGCTGGGCGAAGTGACCCGTGCGATCAAAGGAAAGCTAACCAAAAAAAGTAAATATTTTCCACCACTGGTCAGCGGCTGCGGTTGTATGGGAATGCTGATGTTTGCCAGTGTATTTATATGCGCTTTTGCGCTGAACAACTTCGAAATTGTTTATCAATGGAAGAACCTACCTTATTTTGTGTTTATATTTGGAAGCATTACACTGGCGATGAAATATAATGCAAGCCGTACACAGATTATTAATTCCTATCGTGATGAAGAAAATATCCAGCAGGCCTTGCGTAAGTTTCGTGTATGGGGACTTATTCCTTTAATGTTAAGCCCTTTGGCGCTGTTTGATCTCTTTGGAATAAATAAACGGATCCGAAGGAATGAACTTCGGCTGACCCCTCCAGATGGCTCAGGACGTTGGTTGCGCATGAATAAGGATGATGCCGATACCCGGGAAAGTGCATATTTGGATAAAGGGCAGCTTTTGGAAGAGAAAATCGGCAGCCGGTCTTATGAGATCTGGGTAGATCAGACAAGTAATGAGACCAAGCTGGTTCCCTGGGATGAAAATGCAGGGTACATGGATTGTCCGCAATGTCATTACCGCACATTTGAGACCGGTCTTTCACGGACGATCCGATCCGCAACCTACAATTCGCAGGGACTGGAGGAACGTTTTGATAAATGTAAGAACTGTGGCCATCGCGTCTCCCATGGTGAGCATACCATACCAGTTAAAGTGCGATCTTCATCGAGCAGCTCCAGTGGTGGTGGTTCTGGTAGTAGTGGTGGTGGAAGTTTTGGCGGTGGTTCGTCCGGCGGCGGCGGGGCTGGCGGAAGATGGTAGCTTGTCGATGTCATTCTTCTTGAGGTAATGAATAGGAAAAACTTGACTTTTGCTGATTGTCCACTATTGGAAACTGATATTTAATCGATTGATAAGCAGCTGTTTTATTGTATGCAGTGGAGATAGACTCTCTTTTCGAAAGGATTTAATCATGATTTTGTTACAAATGACAAAAGGTTAATCTTGTTCATTTTTAGTCGAGATTTATGGATAAGAGGCCATATAGTATCATTTTTATCTTTTTTTTCTGTTTTCGTGAAAAAAAATATTTGGATTATAAATTGTTTTATTTCAACTTTAAGACTAGTAAATAATTTTAATTTATATATAAACTTACACGTTTCATGAAACCATCATGATTTATTTGACCTCTCTGAGGGATGAATAAATCTGATCGCTTCATCACAATTAAAAAAAATTATTCAGATGAAAAAAATGATTTTATCTGCAGCGATTGCTGCACTTTTCTTAGCTTCTTGTAATAATGCAGATAGCAAAAAGGTAGAAACAAAGGATACTACAATGTCAGTAGATACAGAAGATGGTGTTGCCCAGACCACCAGTACAGAAACCACTACCACCACTGAAGTCCCTAAATTTAGTTCTCCGGAAGCTCAACAGTTGGCCGAGGACTATACAAAATATGTAAATGAATATGTTTCCGCGGCTAAAAGCGGCGATGCTACTAAATTGCAGGAACTAGCAGGACAGCAACAAGAATGGGCAACCAAAACTGCTGCAGCTGCTTCGAAATTAACCCCGGAAGATGCGAAATTGTGGTCAGAGTATGCACAGAAGTTAGCTGCTGAGCTGACTGCTGGAGCTGCCCAATAGCTGGTAAAAGGAAAGTGGGAAAACAAGATCCCACTTTCTTTTTAGATATCACCGAGAAATTAAAAGGGTAGATCATCATCGTTGTCTTTCGGAGGAATTGGACTGTCATTGCTTGTACCGTTCTGATCAGAAAGAATTAGAAAGCTATCCACTTTAATTTCAGTGACATATTGTTTTAACCCATCGGTATTTTCATAATTACGATAGGTGAGTTTTCCTTCAACCATTAATTTGGTCCCGCGCTTGCATTTTTTCTCAATGGTATTATTCTGATTGCCCCAAATGACGAGGGTATGCCATTGTACTTCTTCAACCCATTCTCCGGCCTTGTTTTTAAAGAGATCATTGGTAGCGAGACGTATTATCGAATACGTTGTTCCTGTAGTGGTCGTTTTGATGACAGGATCATTTCCTAGATGACCGATTAATTGTACTTTGTTTCGTAATGTGCTTATTGTCTTAGATTTTTAAATGTTTTTAATAATTCTTATTTTAGTCATAAGCCACAGTTTTACTCCTATGCTTAATGATCTTGAGCAAAGATGAGAAGTGGATGAGGTATTAATCGTTTATTTACCATTTGTATTCGACTATAGTCGATTGTAACCGTTTGTTGTCGTTTAATCTTCCGTTATGGCTATTGAAAGAGTCTGTCTTGAATGTGGTGAACGTATACAGGGGCGTTCCGATAAGCGATTTTGTGATGATGCTTGTCGAAATACGTATAATAATAAACTCAATAGTGATCAAACGAACTTGGTCCGAAATGTGAATAATATTTTACGGAAAAATCGTCGTATATTATTCGACGCACTGGGAAGTGAAGGAATGCTGAAGATACAGCAAGAAAAACTGAAAAGTTTAGGTTTTGATTTTAAATTCCATACACATACATTTTCCAATAATAAGGGACAGGTTTATCGGTTTATTTATGAGGTGGGGTACCTCTTGCTTGAACATGATTGGGTATTGATTGTTCAAAAGAAACCTTTTTAGTTTTAACTGTAGCTATTCGATGAAAAATGTATAGTCATCTTGAGAGAAACGCCAAAAAGAAACCCTAGATGAACAATCATCTAGGGCTTTTATTTATATCAATATAGTTTAAGAATTATTCTGCTCTTAAGATTTTGGCAGCTTCTACCATTGATTCTAATGCGGCTTTAGTTTCTGGCCATGCACGAGTTTTTAAACCACAGTCTGGATTGACCCAAAGTTGTTCCGCAGGAACTACAGCTTTTGCTTTACGCAATAAGTCCACCATCTCATCTTTGCTTGGTACGCGTGGTGAGTGGATATCATAGACACCAGGACCAATATCATTTGGATATTTGAAATCACCTGCAAAAGCATTTAATAATTTCATTTGAGAACGGGAAGTCTCAATGGTAATTACGTCTGCATCCATTGCTGCGATATCTTCGATTACGTTGTTAAACTCAGAGTAACACATGTGGGTGTGGATCTGCGTATCATCTTCAACATTGGATGAAGATACACGGAATGCACGTACAGCCCAGTTTAAATAATCTTTTTGATCTGCTTTGCGCAATGGTAATCCCTCACGGATTGCTGGCTCGTCGATCTGAATGATTTTGATACCTGCTTTTTCCAAAGCTTGTACTTCGTCCAGGATCGCCAATGCGATTTGGTAAGTTGTTGTTGAACGTGGTTGGTCGTTACGTACGAAAGACCATTGTAAGATTGTTACAGGACCAGTCAACATCCCTTTAACCGGACGGTTTGTCAAGGATTGTGCATAAGACGACCAGCGTACAGTCATATCTTCCGGGCGGTATACATCTCCATAGATGATAGGAGGTTTCACACAACGTGAACCATAGGATTGTACCCAACCGTTTTGTGTGAATGCATATCCAGCTAATTGCTCACCGAAGTATTCAACCATGTCATTACGTTCGAACTCACCGTGAACCAATACGTCGATATCCAATTGCTCTTGAAGACGGATTGTGTTTTCAGTCTCTTCGGCAATCGCTTTATCATACTCTTCCTGTGTGATCGCTCCTTTTTTCAAATCAGCTCTCCATTTACGCACATCTTTTGTTTGTGGGAAAGAACCGATTGTTGTTGTAGGGAATGCTGGCAAGTTGAATTTCGCTTGTTGTGCCGCTTTACGGTCAGCAAAAACGGATGTACGTTTTGCATCATCATCAGTAATGTTGCTTGTACGCTCTTTTACCTCTGGTTTGTGGATCAATGGAGAAGTACGGCGGCTTTCAGCTGCAGCTTTGTTTGCTTCAAAACGTTTTGCTGTTTCTGTATCAACTTCACCTTCCGCTAAGACCGCTAGATCTTTTACTTCCGCTAATTTTTGTTTTGCGAATGCCAACCAGTTTTTAACTTCAGCAGGTAATGATTGCTCATTATGCTCATTATCCAAGTCAAAAGGAACGTGCAATAAAGAGGAAGAAGGAGCAATCCAAACGCGGTCTTTACCTAAAGTATCAACTGCTTGTTTGATTTTAACCAATGATTTTTCGTAATCGTTTTTCCAGATGTTACGGCCTTCAACAATACCCAAAGATAATGTTAATGAAGCAGGAACTTTTGCTAAAACGGTATCCAATTGGTTTTCGCCACGTACAAGATCCAAATGTAAAGCATGGATAGGTAGGTTGACTGCGACATCTTCGTTGTCTTTTAATGCTTCGAAGTAAGTCGTTGCGATCAATTTGATGTTTTTTGCTGCTGCAGCTAATTTCTCAAAAGTAGGTTGGTATAACGCTTTTACTTTTGCGTCTAAATCCAATGCCAAGAAAGGCTCGTCGATCTGAACGTATTGTGCACCAGCTTCTGCCAATTTAGACAAGATTTGCTCATATACAGGAACTAATTTGTCCAATAGGTCGATACGGTCGAAACCAGCTTCTTTTTCTTTACCGATCAAAAGGTAAGTGATCGGACCAAGTAAAACTGGTTTTGTCTCAATACCCAATGATTTTGCTTCGTTGTATTCATTTAAGAATTTCTCAGAAGTCAATTTGAACTCTTGATCTTTTGTGAATTCTGGAACCATATAGTGGTAGTTGGTGTCCAACCACTTGGTCATTTCCATGGCAGTCACATCGATTCCCTCTTGTTGGAAACCGCGAGCCATTGCAAAATATAAGTCTAAACTGTAATTGTTGTCTACTTTATTTAATAAAGAATGATAACGGGCAGGAATTGCACCAACAGTAAGTGTTAAATCCAATACTTGATCGTAAAAAGAGAAATCGTTGGAAGGGATCAAGTCTATTCCAGCATCTTTTTGCGTTTTCCAATTGCCTTCACGAATTTTTTTTGCTGTATCCAATAATTCCTCAACAGAAGATTTTTTAGCCCAATAGGCCTCATTGGCTTTTTTCAATTCGCGGAACGCGCCCACACGAGGGTAACCTAAATTGTTAGTCAATAACATAATGAATGTTTTATTAATTTCTTTCAACTATATTTCTTGCTAGAGAGAAGGACACACTAGAATTCGGTGACTTCGGCTTATCATTCCCAATACTGTGTTGGGTAGAATTTAGCACCTTGTCAAGGGACAGGTTGCTAAGGCTTCATCGGGTCTATTCCCTCTGCCTTTCTCTATAAGCGACGCTAAGTTAGAATATTTCTTTTTGATATGCAAATTTTTTATAAAAGTGCATCCATTTTTTTTATTCTTCTAATGATAGAAAGTTTTATTTGCCTTCTTTTTATCAAGGAAGAGGTGTGAATGCACATACTTCGCATTCACACACAATTTGTTTAGCTGACCAGCAGTTTGTACCCTTTTCCATGAACATTGACAATTTCCACCTTACTATCTTCTTTTAAGTATTTTCGAAGTTTGCTGAGGAATACATCCATACTTCTTCCGGTAAAATAGTTGTCATCATGCCATATTTTCAATAAAGCTTCTTCTCTGGTCAATACATCGTTTTTCTTTAGACAAAGAAGACGTAATAATTCAGCTTCTTTGGTCGAAAGTTTCTGCGTCTGTCCTTTGTATGAAATCTGTTGACTGGTATAGTCAAAGAAGTAGTCACCGATTTCAAATTTGTCTGCAACGATTTCATCTTCTTTATCCCTGACACTCCGCTTCAAAAGAGCATTAATCCGAAGTAATAACTCTTCCACTCGGAAAGGCTTTGTGATATAATCATCTCCACCTAGTTCAAATGCTTCGGTCTTATCTTCCATCATACCCTTTGCTGTTGCGAAGATGATGGGAACTGTATTGTTTGTTTTTCTGATCTCACGTCCGACCGCAAAGCCATCCTTTTTAGGCATCATGACATCAAAAATGCATAAATCATAGTTGTTTTTTTTGAATTGAGAAACAGCTTCGTCACCATCAGTACAGAGCGTAACGTCAAATTTCCCTTTTAATTCGAGATAATCCTTTAAAAGATCCCCCAAATTGGGATCATCTTCTGCTAATAATATCTTTTGCATAATGAATCTATTATTTTTCACTAATGTTCCTTGAATATACGAAAAAGGAACGTGTTATTTCTTAATGGGCAAAATTACTTCAAAGGTCGTACCCTTATCTTTTTCGCTTTTAACCGTAATTCTACCGTTCAATCTTCTCAAAATATCCTGTACGTAGCTTAACCCCAAGCCAAATCCTTTGACATTGTGAACATTGCCGGTAGGGATGCGGTAAAACTGATCGAATATCTTTTGAAGATGGTCCCGGCTCATGCCGATTCCGTTGTCTGCTATGGTGACAACAATGCTATCAGCCACGTTTTTTGAACTGACATGTACATGCAGATTCCCTTTGCTGTATTTTATGGCATTATCCATTAAGTTGTAAAAGACATTTGAAAAATGGAGCTCATCGCCTACGGCAATATCTTTAGTTGCGGCAAGGTCAATACTGAATTTTCCGCCTATATTTTGCATACGCAATTGCATGCTGTCAGTAACTGCTGAAACAAGGTCATTGATGTGTACATCTTCCTGATCGAGTTTTAGGGTTTCCTTTTCCAAGCGGGCCAGATCCAGGACACGCTCTATGTGATTACCCAGACGAACATTCTCATCATAGATGATATTGGCCAATTTTTGTACACGATTATGATCGGCATTAATGTCTGGATCTTTCAGGGACTCGCTGGCAATCATGATCGTTGCCACAGGAGTTTTAAACTCATGAGTCATATTGTTGATGAAATCTGTTTTCATCTCAGAAACCTTCTTTTGCTTGAAGATGATAAGAAGTGTATAGGCAAAACAGCCAAGTAGTAAAAACAATAATGCGAGCATTGGAAGGAGCAAATAGCCCATATTATCTGCTATGATGGCCTTTTTATTTGGGAAGTATATGGTCAATTTACCTGGCGCAGCACCAATATCACCTTTGAAAAGAGCTGTAGAATATCTGGTCGTGTTCTTTGAAGTATTTAGACTGGCCTCGTTTAAGATATTATTTAATAATATATTGCTTGTGCTCCATATTTCAATGTTAAAGGGTACTCTAATATCCCGTTGCGCCAATTCTTCCTTCAGGAGTTCTTGAACAATAATAACGTTTAACCGATCCTTCAATGGTCTTTTTGCCAGTTCCATCCCGATGGCAACATCCTCGATGTAATCTGCCTTCTTTCCGCCCAACATGGCCACAGAATCATAGACATTAAATTCATAGCCCGCATTTTTTCTGGACAATTTATTTAATCTGGTCTCCAGGTCAAATATCTTTTTAGATAATTTGGGGTCTGATCTTGGAGGTAAGGCAACAAGATCTTTTCTAAGTAGTCTTCTAAAATCGTCAATATGAACAATCAGAAAACGAGTACTATCGTCTTTTGCCTCTACCCGCGGAATTGTTTTCGTCGCCGAAACAATAACATCTTCCTGATAATATAGCCCACTGGTAGGAGTCTTAACAATATTGATCTCAACCAGATCCTGGTATTGTGTCCTTCTAATATAAGTTTCATAAAACCAATTCTCAATATTGATGATGTTCGGGTATAGTGCTTTTAGCTTGTCTTCTTCGATTTTATATTTTTGATAGATACGATCCAATTTCCCCCGCAGGTCCTCAATCTGAGTCTGGAGCTGTAACTGTTGGGTCAGCTGGCGTTGTTTGGCCTGTTCCTGCTTGGATTTTTCGATGTTACGTTCCTGCTGAATTTTGGCAAAATCAACCACTTCCTGGCGCTCAAGTTTTCCTGCAACGGCGGTGAGGGCCGCATTGACAGACTCATCAAACAGTTGGGATTTTTGACGGTACGAATCTCTCAAGAAATAGAATTGCATTGCCAATACACCAATAAGGGCCAATGACATCAGTCCAATGATTAATACAATACTATTTTTTTTCATTAGAATAAATTGTTGTTTATTAAGCCTGCTTTTTTAATATATCATTATAAACCCATTGCTGTTTGGCAATGAATTGATCATGGGCCATTTCTAATTTATATCCTCGGTGAATTCCGGGTTACCTATTAATGATCTTATGAACCCCTCTTTATTTATTATTTAAATTGTTACAAATATAAAGATGCAAATGTGTTTTGAAGCTGTTTTAACAATGTTTAACAGCCATAGCTATAGATCTTGGCTATGTTGTTGTAAATTAGTGTGTAAATAGCGTGTTGAATTCTTGTAATGTTTAAATTTTCATTATCAGTGTGATGAATACGAATGTTAAGTGGGCTAAGTCCCATCTGGCCAATGGAAGAAAAACTGTGCTTGCCAACTCATGAGATAATACGGGTATTGATGGATCTGATCGAGATAAACACGAATGAATAATGGAGGGTGTCGAGTTTATTGGAGACAAAAGCAAACAAATACATATCAATAATTATTTACAGATGAAAAATTACGTATTGTCATTGACATTATCTTTGCTTGGAGGAATTGCCTTTGGGCAGGTCAAATTGAAGGAACATCGTCCTTTACTGCAGCGGAAAGAATCGAACATGCCTATCCTTAAGCTAGATTCTTCTGATAGAAAATATAACATGCCCGTCAAAAAATTCAAGCGTGCAGATAGTCTGGCACCAATGCCTGGGACAGAGAAAATGCCGAAAGGAGGACAGAAAAAGCGGCCTTCCCAATACCAACCCTTAACGGATACCTTGAAAGTGAAGGATTTCAAACTAAAAATAGATTCATTGTATCCAAAAAGGCAAAAAAAATAGCGTGACCCGATAGGTCACGCTATTTTTTTTGCCTTCATGTTATCTTATAGTTGAGAGACACGAATAGTATTTGTTTTACCTTTTTCAATTAAAGGCGTGGAGGCTGTATTGATAATAATCGAACCAGGTTTAACATAATTATTTTTTATGATAAATTTATTGACATCATGGATAGAGCCGTCTGTACTCTCGAATTTATCATATATAAATGTTTTCACTCCCCAAAGCAGACTGAGCTGTTTCAATAATTTTTGGGTACCGGTGAATACCAAGACATCAACATTTGGTCTGTAGCTCGCAATTTCAAATGCTGTAGCTCCTGAAGATGTTAATACCGCAATTGCTGAAGCATCTGTTTTTTGTGCCAGGTAGACTGATGAAGCACAGATTGCATCTGGAATGAGCGTTCCATCGTGAATTTCACTAACTTTCTCATTATAATAAGGATAAGAAGTTTGTTCCACGTGGATAATAATTTTGCTCATGGTTTCGATCACAATCTCTGGGAATTCACCTACAGAAGTCTCACCACTCAACATAACAGCATCTGCTCCATCCAATACAGAATTGGCGACATCATTTACCTCTGCGCGCGTAGGGCGAGGGGTGGTGATCATGCTTTCCAGCATTTGGGTAGCAATGATGACAGGTTTAGAAAGATCTCTACATTTTTGGACAATGATCTTTTGAAGTCCCGGTACTTCTTCCATTGGAAGTTCTACACCTAAGTCTCCACGAGCCACCATAACAGCGTCTGTGGCTTCAATAATGGCATCTATGTTTTCGATAGCCTCTGGCTTCTCAATTTTCGCAATTATACGGGCATGGCTACCTTTTGCTGCTATGATTTTTTTACACTGAACGATGTCTTCTGCAGAGCGAACAAACGACATGGCAATCCAATCAGCACCATTATCCAACGCAAAATTCAGGTTATCCAAATCCTCTTCCGTTAAAGAAGGGATTGATACTTTTGTATTGGGTAAGTTTACACCTTTACGTGAAGTAAGTACGCCGCCATGGACCACTTCACAAGTGACCGTATCTTTATGGTTGGTCTCTAAAACACGAAGTTGAAGTTTTCCGTCATCAAGTAAAATGATTTCGTTGGCTTCAACATCGTTTGGAAAGTTTTCGTATGTAATATAGATTCTGTCTTCGTCCCCAATAAGTTCGTGTGTAGTCATTTCTACTTTTGAGCCATTTACGAGAACAGCGCCACCTTCTTTCATTTTTCCGATCCTGATCTTTGGACCTTGTAAATCTGCTAAGATGGCAACATTGAATCCAGTTTCATTATTTATTGCATTTATAGTTTCGATTACCTTAAGGTGATCGGACTGGCTGCCATGAGAGAAATTCAACCGACACACATCAACCCCTTTGGCAATCATGTTGGTCAAAACTTGTTTGTCTGCCGAAGCAGGGCCTAATGTTGCGACAATTTTAGTCCTTTTTTGAACTTTTTCCATCTGTTATTTTGTATTTTTTAATGTTCTTCATTTATCACAACAAATAGCACGCTATATTGTTGTGTACTGTCCAAACTAAAACGAATTAATTTAGATTTATGGGAGGTGTACTTGCTACACTAACCTACAGTGCGCTAAAATATGAGATTTTCTTTAGATTTCAATATTTTAGGAGATATTTCTTTTGCAATGACGACTTCTGGTAATCTGCTGATCTTTTTGATAATATGCTCAACATCATCTTCACAGATGTAATTTTTGATAATGATAAAAAAATCAAAGTGTGGATTTTCAGGAATTAAAAAAGCTCCTTCAATACTTTTATTGTTAATAAGATAATATTCTGTGTCAGAGTCGGTACTCACATAATGAAAGGAAGTGAAATGCTGGCTTATTTTTTTCTTTGCGTCAAAGATGATATGATATTCAAGCTCTTCTTCGGATTTATTTTTAGGTCTGCCGTCATGATCATTCTTGCTTTCTTTACCTCTAGCAAAATTGAGATTCGTTTCCTTATTGATAAAGTGGCAGAGCCGGTAATCTTTGAGCGAACAGGTAATGGCAAGAAGGGTGAAATCCAATTCTTCATCCATATCCATGTCTAACCTTGCTACTAACTTATTGACCACTTTTAATCCTTAAATATTTTGTTCTTTGATAACGAAGGTAGTAATAATTTTAGGGTCGGAATATACTTTTTATGTAAAATTTGAGTTAATTAGGGAAGCGTTTGGAATACAAAATAATTTTTGTTATACTTGAAGTAAGTTAATATAGAGTGGGTTAGCTAGTATAAGACGCGAATAAGTTCGGTCGCCTAACATGGTGACTTTCATCTAAATATCAATTTAGGTTTGAATTTTGATGAAATTTATTTTTCTTTGCACAGATTTATTAAACAATTAAACTATAAAATCATGTCAGATATCGCTTCAAGAGTAAAAGCAATTATCGTTGAAAAATTAGGTGTTGACGAAAACGAAGTAACACCAGAAGCTTCATTCACTAATGATTTAGGTGCTGATTCACTTGACACTGTTGAGTTGATCATGGAGTTTGAAAAAGAATTCAACGTTGCTATTCCTGATGACCAAGCAGAGACTATTGGTACTGTTGGTCAAGCAATCGCTTATTTAGAAAAAAACGTTAACTAACTAATTTAATTAGGCTAATCGTAATAAATGGAGCTTAAAAGAGTAGTAGTAACAGGATTAGGCGCCCTTACACCAATTGGTAATACCGTTCCAGCTTACTGGGAGGCGTTAATAAATGGTGTAAGCGGAGCTGCTCCTATTACGCATTTTGATGCGTCAAAATTCAAAACTCAGTTTGCGTGTGAGGTAAAGGGGTTTGATCCACATGATTTTATGGATCGTAAGGAAGCTCGTAAAGTCGATCCTTTTGTCCAGTATGCAATTGCGTCTACTGATGAGGCGATTAAAGATGCTGGCTTAGATTTTGAAAAATTAGATACTAATCGTATCGGAGTGATCTGGGGCTCAGGAATAGGCGGTTTGACAACTTTTACAGAAGAAGTTGCCAACTTTGCCAAAGGGGATGGAACACCACGTTTCAATCCTTTCTTTATTCCTAAAATGCTCGTCGATATCGCTCCAGGACATATTTCAATGCGTCATGGCCTTCGTGGTCCTAACTTTTCAGCTGTATCTGCTTGTGCATCTGCTACCAATGCAATGATTGATGCTTTTAACTACATCCGTATGGGAAAAGCTGATGTAATTGTTACTGGTGGCTCTGAAGCTACAGTCAATGAAGCTGGAATCGGAGGATTCAATGCAATGCATGCTTTATCAACCCGGAATGATGATCCTAAAACAGCTTCTCGTCCTTTTGACAAAGACAGGGATGGTTTTGTTTCAGGGGAAGGTTCAGGTGCTTTGATTCTGGAAAGTTTGGAACATGCCTTGGCTCGTGGAGCAAAAATCTATGCGGAGATTGCAGGGGGAGGAATGAGTGCTGATGCACACCACATTACTGCTTCGCATCCTGAGGGATTGGGCGCTAAATTAGCCATGACAATGGCAGTCAACGATGCTGATATGAACTTCTCGGACATCGATTATATCAATGTTCATGGAACTTCCACACCGGTAGGTGATATTAGTGAAACAAAAGCTATTGTTGATCTGTTCGGCGATCATGCTTATAAATTGAATATCAGTTCAACAAAATCAATGACAGGACACCTTCTTGGTGCAGCGGGAGCTATTGAAGTCATTGCTTCCATACTGGCTGTACAGAATGATATTGTCCCACCGACAATCAATCATTTTACTGATGATCCAGAAATTGATAATAAACTGAATTTTACATTTAACCAAGCGCAAAAACGTACTGTTAATGCTGCTTTGAGTAACACATTTGGATTCGGTGGACATAATGCTACCGTTATTGTAAAGAAATATAAAGCTTAATGTTTGATCCTTCAAACATGGTTTGATAATATGAGCTAGCGACAGGTTCTTTCATTAGGACTTGTCGCCTTATTTTTAGAAGAGATGCCCTTTGCAAGGATATATAAGTTGTATTTTTCGTCAGATCGGGAATATGTTAGAAAGCTAAAGAATTTGCTTGGATTTGTTCCGGGGAATGTACATTTGTACAAGATGGCATTTAGACATAAATCTGTTGCTGTTATTATTAAAGATGGTGCGAAGAATAGCAACGAACGCTTGGAGTTTCTGGGCGATGCTGTCTTGGGTTCAGTCGTTGCAGAGCTGCTATTCAAAAAATACCCTTATAAAGACGAGGGCTTTCTTACTGAAATGCGCTCTAAAATTGTCAGCCGTGCCAATCTCAACCAACTTTCCCGAAAGCTTGGGTTGAATGAACTTATTCAGTTTGATGCCCGGATGATTAGCTTCCCAAATAAGCAAGGGTCCTTATTGGGCGATGCGTTCGAAGCATTGATCGGAGCTGTTTATTTGGATAAGGGCTATGTGTTTACGAAGAGCTTTCTCCTGAACCGTATCATTAAACCACATGTTGATATCCAATTGCTGGAACAGACGGAAACTAATTTCAAGAGCCGTTTGATTGAATGGTGTCAACATACAGGAAAGGAAATTCTCTTCCAACAAATAGATAATCCTGAAGGTGAATCGGCCAAGATGTTCAGTGTTGAGGCTGTTGTTGATGGAGTCGTATGTGGTCTGGGGCGTGATTTTAATAAAAAGTCAGCTGAAAAATTGGCTGCCGAAAAAGCCTGCGAATTACTCAAGATTCTGGAAGTTGAATAAAGGATTTTTATTCTTTAATTTATTTAGTGCCCACTAAATATTAACTTTGCCAAATATGGCATTAGTAAAACCTTCTTTGGCGAAAGGAACCCGTGATTTTTCACCTTCCGAAATGATCAAACGTAATTATATTTTTGACACATTGAAAGCAGTGTTTAAAAAGTATGGTTACAATGAGATACAGACACCTTCATTTGAGAATTTAACAACCTTGACTGGAAAATACGGTGATGAAGGTGATAAATTGATCTTCAAGATCCTTAATTCTGGAGATTATTTGACAAAAGCTCCAGATGGCCTATTACAAGATAAAAATTCGAACAAATTAATTCCCCATATTTCTGAAAAAGCGCTAAGATATGATCTGACGGTTCCTTTTGCGCGTTATGTGGTGATGCATCAAAATGATATCTCCTTACCATTTAAGCGTTTTCAGGTACAGCCTGTCTGGCGCGCAGATCGTCCACAGAGAGGTCGTTACCGTGAATTTTACCAATGTGATGTTGATGTGGTTGGATCGGAGAGTTTGCTGAATGAAGCTGAATTTATCCTGATTTATCAAGAGGCGTTTGAGCATTTTGGGCTGAAAGATTTTAATATCAAAATCAACAACCGGAAGATACTGTCAGGTATTGCCGAAATTATCGGGAAGCCAGAGCTTATTGTCGATATGACTGTCGCCATCGATAAATTGGATAAGATTGGTCTTGATGGTGTGAATAAAGAGCTGTTGGAAAGAGGCTTCACAGAAACAGACTTGAACCTTCTAAAACCTATCATTTTGTTGGAGGGCTCAAATGAGGAGAAACTGTCAGCATTAAAAACAGTCTTATCAACTTCTACTGTCGGCTTAAATGGTATTGCCGAGATTGAGGAGGTATTTGACTATATCACAAAGTTAAGTGGAGATAATGTGCTGTTGACACGAATTGTTGATCTGGATATTACATTAGCTCGCGGCCTTAATTATTATACAGGTTGTATTTTCGAAGTAAAAACAAATGAGGTTGCGATGGGAAGCATAGGTGGGGGAGGTCGCTATGATGACCTTACTGGGATGTTTGGATTAAAAGGTTTGACGGGAGTTGGGGTTTCGTTTGGAGCAGACCGTATTTATGATGTTCTAGAAGAACTTAGCCTATTTCCCGAGAACAAAGCAGATACCACCAAGTTGCTGATCATCAATTTTGATAAACAGCTTGAAGCGTATACCTTGAGGTTGCTGCACAAGCTTCGAAAAGAAAATATTGCAGCTGAATTGTATGCTATGCCTGTAAAATTGAAAAAACAGATGAGCTATGCCGACGGAAAGGGAATTCCTTATGTACTGTTGGTCGGAGAGGAAGAGGTGAGTTCCGGTCAATTGTCGCTTAAAGACATGGAAAGTGGGACGCAAGTTAAAGTTTCAGAATCGGAGCTCATACAAAAACTGCGGTAGTAAAATGTTTGTACAAAATAGATTAAGCCAAATGATTATAATGTCCTTTGGCTTTTTTATTTTCATAAGTTTTTGATTTATTTGATTGTGCCTTTCATTTATTTGTTAAAAAATGCTATATACTTTAAATCAAATGTCTTAGAAGTGTCTTAAAGTATAAATAAAATTGATTTTTGGCAAAGGAAATTCACCCAAAATGATTAGATTTGTAGTCTAGAATAGTAAGAAAATCAAAACTTTGAAATGAGTTCAACACCTATAACAAAAGAGACATATTTGGAGTGGTATAAGTCCATGTTACTTATGCGTAAGTTTGAAGAAAAAGCAGGCCAACTTTACGGACAGCAAAAGATTCGTGGTTTCTGTCACTTGTACATAGGACAAGAGGCTGTAGTCGCGGGAACGATGTCTGTAATCAAATCTGAAGATTCATTAATCACTGCTTATCGTGATCACGCCCATGCCCTGGCGAAAGGCGTTTCCGCAAATGCATGTATGGCTGAATTATTTGGAAAGATCACTGGTTGTTCAAAGGGCAAAGGCGGTTCTATGCACTTCTTTTCGAAAGAGCATAAATTTATGGGCGGCCATGGTATTGTTGGTGGTCAGATTCCTTTAGGAGCTGGTATCGCATTTGCTGAGAAATATTTAGGCACAGACAATGTGAATATCTGTTATATGGGCGATGGGGCTGTACGTCAAGGGGCGTTCAATGAGACACTTAACATGGCAATGTTGTGGAAACTTCCTGTTATTTTTGTCTGTGAAAATAATGGTTATGCTATGGGTACATCGGTACAACGTACTACCAATATGCAGGATATTTATAAAATGGGTTTAGGCTTTGATATGCCTTCTGCACCTGTAGATGGAATGGATGTGGTCGCGGTACACAATGCAATGGATGAGGCGGTTCAACGCGCACGTGCTGGTGAAGGACCAACATTCTTGGAAATCCGTACATATCGTTACAAAGGGCACTCCATGTCAGATCCTGCAAAGTATCGTACAAAAGAGGAGTTAGAAGCATATAAAGACCGGGATCCAATCTTGTCTACCAAACATGCTATTTTGGAAAACAATTATGCTGATGATGCCTGGTTTGCTGAAGTTGAAGCTGATGTGAAAAAAGTGGTTGACGAATCTGTTAAATTTGCAGAGGAATCTCCATATCCAAATGCAGATGAGTTGTACAAAGATGTATATGTACAACAAGATTATCCATTTATTTTAGATTAATACTCTTTAACTTGATAATATAATAAAGAATGGCTGAAGTAGTAAGAATGCCGAAAATGAGCGACACAATGACCGAAGGGGTCATTGCAAAGTGGCACAAAAAAGTTGGTGATAAAGTGAATTCTGGTGATTTGGTAGCTGAAATTGAGACAGATAAAGCTACGATGGATTTTGAGTCCTACCAAGAAGGAACTCTTTTATATATTGGTCCTAAAGAAGGCGAGGCCGTAGCAATTGATGCTATTATTGCTGTTTTAGGTGAACCTGGTGAAGATTTTCAGGCTTTATTGAGCGGCGATGCTCCTGCGGCTGAAAAAGCACCGGAAAAAACAGAAGAGAAGAAAGAAGAAGAAGCTTCGGCTCCAGCAGCTTCGGCGAGCACAGTAACTCCTGAAGAATTGGGATGTACCGTGATCACGATGCCATTGTTGAGTGATACCATGAAAGAAGGTGTCATTGCGCAGTGGAACTTCAAAGTTGGCGACACGATCAAATCGGATGATGCGATTGCTGATGTAGAGACCGACAAAGCGACAATGGAAGTAACAGCGTATGCTGATGGTACATTGTTGTATGTTGGGCTTGAGGCTGGAGAGGCAGCAAAAGTAAATGATATTATTGCTATTGTTGGTCCTGCCGGAACGGATATTACTCCTTTGTTAAATCAAAAATCTGAACCTGCCAAAGCCGAAGCTGCGGAAGCTCCTAAAGCGGATTCAGCTCCAGCAGCAACTGCTGCACCGGTTGCATCTGCTTCAAGCGATGATTCCCGTGTGAAAGCTTCTCCTTTGGCCCGTAAGATTGCGAAAGAAAAAGGAATCAATTTGAGCGATGTTAAAGGTTCTGCTGATGGTGGTCGTATCGTGAAAAAAGATGTGGAATCCTTTGTTCCAGCAGCAGCGAAAACCGCTGAAACAACAGCTGCAGCAGCTCCTGCTACAGAAACAAAAGCAATTACTTTACCTACGTATGTTGGTGAAGAGCGTTATACGGAAAAACCTGTCAATCAAATGCGTAAAACAATTGCCCGCCGCTTAGGAGAGTCGTTGTTTACAGCTCCGCATTTCTATTTGACGGTTTCTATCGATATGGATAATGCGATGGCAGCTCGTGCTCAGATCAATGAAATTGCACCCGTTAAAGTTTCATTTAATGACATCGTTGTGAAAGCTGTGGCGGTTGCATTGAAAAAACACCCTGCTGTGAATTCATCTTGGCAAGGAGACAAAATCCGTTTCAATGAGCATACAAACATTGGTGTTGCTATGGCGGTTGAAGATGGGTTATTGGTTCCTGTGGTGCGCTTTGCTGATGGCAAATCATTATCTCATATCTCTGCGGAAGTGAAAGACTTCGCTCAGAAAGCGAAAGCTAAGAAATTACAACCTGCAGACTGGGAGGGATCTACATTTACAGTTTCCAACTTGGGTATGTTTGGAATTGATGAATTTACATCAATCATCAACTCCCCTGATGGCGCAATCCTTTCTGTAGGAGCGATTCAGGCAGTTCCTGTTGTGAAAAACGGTGCTGTTGTTCCTGGTAACGTAATGAAAGTAACTTTGGGCTGTGATCACCGTGTGGTAGATGGTGCAACTGGTGCGGCATTCTTACAGACTTTGAAAGCTCTGGTAGAAAACCCAGTTAGATTGCTGGCATAGTTCTAAAAAATAATACATATTAAGCCACTTTATTGTTAAAGTGGCTTTTTTTTGCGCTAAAAATTCGTTTTTTTATACTAAATTCTTCATTTTAGCATTATTATCTTTTCAGTCAATCAGGCAGTGCAAATTCATATTGGTAGCTACAATTCAAGGTAAGGTAATATAATTAGGGTATGCAATTCTAGGGCAGTAAAAGTACTGAATTGACATTGTATATTGAATGCGAAATAAAAATCCGGGAGATACAGACTAGTGAAATTATTTTTTTTAAAGGGAATGGTAGCTCTTTTGTTAACATCTACAGTCGCTTGTAGTTCAAAAGAGAAGAAACAAAAGGAAGCGGCGATAGAACAAGCAAAAGTAGATAGCACAAGACTCGTTTATAACCCCAATGATGCAGATCAAAAGATTGATGCTTTTATGAAAAATTTACATAAAAAGCATGCATTTAACGGGAATGTGCTCATCGCTAAGGATGGCAAAATTTTATATCAAAATACATTCGGCTGGGCAAACTATTTAAAAAGAGACAGCTTGGACATTGATGATAGGTTTGAATTGGCTTCTGTGTCCAAACCGCTTACAGCAGTCGGTGTCTTAAAATTGGTGGAATCGGGAAAGCTCCGTTTAGATCAGACAATTAACGACTTTTATCCAGATTTTCCTTACCCGGGCATTACAATCAAGATGCTCTTAACCCATCGTTCTGGACTACCCAATTATGTTTATTTTTCTGAGAAACATTGGCCGGACCGTAAAAAGGGGATGACCAATCAAGATGTTATGAAGATGCTTACAGAGTTTAAACCAAACCGATACGGTGCACCCGGTGGGCGGTTTTTCTATAATAACTCGAATTTCATGGTACTTGGCGCCATCATCGAAAAAGTGACCAAGCAAGACTTTGCCGTATATATGAAAGATAGTGTTTTTAATGCGGCCGGTATGACTAACACAGCGGCATTATCCAAAGCTGTTTATGATAAAATTCCGACCAATGTGATCGGGCATGATAAAGTATGGAGAAGGTCAGTAGTACAGAATTTTCAGGATGGTCCATTAGGTGACAAAGGAATTTACAGTACGGTACGCGATCTTTATCGATTTGACCTAGCCTTGCGGGATGGTAGATTGTTGAGTAAATCTACATTGGATTCCGCGTATTTGGGATATCCGGATGCAAAAAAAGGGATTTTTAGCTATGGATATGGATGGCGTACCTTTGAGCATGGTAATGACCATATTGTTTATCATACAGGATGGTGGCACGGTTTCCGCCACATTTATGTGCGGGACCTAAAGAGAAATATTGTTATTGTTTTGTTGTCTAATATGACAAATGGCAGTTTGGTCAAGTTGGATGAGCTTTATAAAATCTTGGGAATGCCGGTTTTGCGTAAAAATGCATATAGTGCCCATGGAGATTTTATCATAGATGAATAATCCTGATCGCTCCGTCATTTTAGAAAAATAAAACAACTATAAGGAGTTTATTGTTTCATTGGAAATCATTGGCTATAAATCATTGCTTATAGCAAGCTCATGAATAAACACAATTGAATAATTCGTGTAGTATCATGTATGTATACCAATGAAAAGAAACACTTATGGATAATCATATAATCATATGAAAAAGACATTGATTTTAGGCGCGAGTACAAACCCTTCTCGTTATTCTAATAAAGCAGCGAATATGTTGCAAAAACATGGACATGATATCGTCAATATTGGATTGAGTGGTGGAGAAGTAGCAGGTGTGCCGATAGAAGTTAAAGGGAAGATCTATTCAGATATAGATACCATTACCATGTATTTGAGCGAGCAAAACCAAAAGAATTATTATGATTATATTTTGGCAACCCGACCAAAGCGGATTATTTTTAATCCTGGAGCCGAAAATTCGGAATTGGAACAGCTTGCTATGGAAAATGGAATTGAGACAGAAAGAGCCTGTACTCTGGTTTTGCTGAGTACAGGACAGTTTTAGATTTTAGATTTTCGGAGTAATTCGACTGATAGGTATTTCGTAATAAAATAGTTTGTTAGACCTATCGTATTGCTGTCGAGATTTAAACTTGAAACTTTTATATCACAATGTTCTTTCAGGATCGCCATTGTATAGGAATTGATCGCTTGTTGTATAGGTATTGTAATCAGTTCATTTGCTTTTGCGATCTTTCCTCCCAACACGATCAGTTCTGGATTAAGGAGCTGAATGAGCGAGGCAAAAGCCTTTCCTAGATTAGTCCCCAATTTGGAAATTTGATTGATGGCAAATTGATCACCTTGATTGGCAGCTTCAATGATATGCGTAGGTGTCAGGTGCTGTAGTTCTTCTTCTTGGAGCTCATTTAATTTTGTGAGCTCTCCTTTTTGTATTTCTTGTTTAGCGTTGTTGACCAAAGCAATTCCAGAAGCCACTGTTTCAAGGCAGCCTCTTTTCCCGCAGTAACAAAGTTCACCATTATCAATAAACGGCATGTGCCCTACCTCACCGGAATAACCATCCCTTCCTAAATATACTTCTCCATTGGAGACGATGCCAAGACCTATTCCCCAATCCATTAATATAATAAGGCTATTTTTGGTATTTCTTGCCAGCCCAAATTTTAATTCAGCGTAGGCTGCACCTTTAACATCATTAAGGATATAAACTGGTTTCGCATATTTGTGTTCAAAATATCCTGTGACGGACTGGGTGTTATCATGAAGAAATGTCTCATTGGTTCCTTCTTCAGCATTGATTAATCCAGGCATACTTATGATCAATCCAGTTAAATTCTCTATATCAACAGATTTGTCTAAGATATATTGGTCAATAATTTGCGAGATACCCTCCAAATTATCTGCATTCCGGGATAGCTCATTGTCTAATTCTACTGTTTCAGCTATAGAATTCTGATTATTATCCATAATACTGAGCGTGATCGAGAACCGCTGCAATTCAATACATAATACCTGGAATAATCCATCACATAATTTATATAAATTGGGTTTTCGTCCACCAATAGATTCTCCTTTATCAAATTGACGGATAATGTCATCTTCTAATAATTCTGCAATCAGGCTGTTGACGGTAGGGAGACTTAAATAGAGGTTCTTTACAATATCATTTACGGATACAGATCCTAATTCGGCTATTAATTTAATAATAGAGATCTTATTGAACAGATTTTTCTTTTCAGGTTTACTCTCCAATTTTTTGTTAATCAGTAAGTTTACGGCTTTAGTCATAAAACATCATATTTTGAATTAGAATCCTAATGTCTTCAATTTAGTAAAAGTTTTGGAATCATAAGGTTATTTTCACTCTTCTAGTCAGGTCGTTTTCTTAGAAAAAAGGGGATAAGTTGTCTTACCCCCTCTCATTTGTCAATTTTTGAAAACTATTTGAGTTTCTTAACGCGAATATCCTTGAAGAATACCTCTGTTCCATGGCCTAAGAATCCAATATGACCTGCAGAACGTTTTAAACCAGGGTGTTGTTTTCCATCCAAAGTGCCATTTTTACTTGCTTCAGCAATATCCGCATCAACGATAACAGTACCGTTCAATGTTACTTTAACGCGGTTGCCTTTAACAGCGATTTCTTCAGAATTCCATTCACCTAATGGCTTTAAGTGGCCTTTTTTAGCGGTCACCACCCCATAGATGGAGCCATGATATTGATAAGGTTTCAGATCTTTGTAAACATCTGCACCGTCATCCAATACCTGGATTTCCATGGCTTCATAGGCTGCATCACCATCGAGTGGGGCACGTATCCCAACACCGTTGTTGGCTCCTGGAGTTAGTTTGAAATCAAATCGATAAATGAAATCTGAAAATTCTTCTTTGGTATATAAATTCCCGCCAAATTTAGCATTTGGATATACCCAAAGATAACCTTCATCGTTAATGACATAGGCTTGATTCTCGGTCCATTTGTCAAGATTTGTTCCATCAAATAAGACTTCGAAGCCCTCTTTTTTCTCCTGATCGCTTAACTTAAAAATTTGCTTTCTAGGAATCTCTTCAATGAAAAGATCTCTGTAATAAACAACAGAACCATGCGCTTGAAGTTCAATCTGCTCTGTTGGGAAGATAGACTGGTTTCTGTCCCAGTAATTTTCAAGCGGGATATTATCTGTGACTAATTGACCATTTAACCAAACAGTGACTTTATCGTCTACCATTTTTATTTTAAAAGTATTCCATTCACCTGTTGCGTTGTCGGCAACTTTCAATGGTTTGCTTTCGTTGATCTGATTATTATACAATCCACCGGAACCTACTTGGGCCCCCACTCTTGTGTTGGCAATATCCCAAATTTGAACCTGAGGAGTACCTCTTAAATAAATACCGGCATCGCCTTCTACACCACCGTAGTTCTCCAATTTCCAGTCTACGAGCATCTCAAAATCACCATACTGCTTGATTGTGGCCAAGTTATCTCCTTTTCCGCTAAAAACGATCTCTCCATTTGAAGCTGACCATCCTTTTCGCATGACCTCGTCAGCTTTCGCCTGTTCTTTCGCCAAAGTTTTGGCATTCATTTTACTTCGCTTAATCGGGTCTGCCACCAGACCTTTCCAGCCACTTAAATCTTTACCATTGAAAAGTGAAATATAACCTTCTTTCATCGGCATCTCGGCTAGATAGCGGACAATAGCTTCTTTAAGGTAACCACTTTCGCTACCGGTCAGTTTTCCGATCACTTGTTCTAAAACTTCCTTGACTTTGCGACCATAGAATTTGTTGTCCATGGCAATATTCATTGCCGTGTTCGCTGCAGCTTCGCCAAGTTGAGGGTCGTTCATTTTGTCCGCTGCAAAAACTAAGGCTTGATAAGTACCTGTTGGTTGCAATGCAAAAAGTGCTGCTTTTTGTTGCTCTGGATTCTTAGCCACGCTAAAAGCATCCCGCAATAAGAGTGTTTTCTGAGCAGGCGTATGCGATGACGAAGCAATTGATTTGATCAATCCAGTATATATGGTATTGAACAGTACAGCATCTTTTTCTACCCTTGATAAGGAAACAAGTTCTGGCAGTGCATTTGGGGTAGACCAGTTTGCTAATGAAGTGACAGCGGCTGCCCTTAGATCAGGAGTAGTATTATTGACATAATTGCTGACAGCCTGTAAAGATTGACCGTCACCGAGTCCTGCGAAAATAGGAAAATACTTCGCTGTACTTGGTGCTGCTGATTTCGAGATGTTTGCAATCAATTTTTGAGTCAGTCCTTTTGAATCAGCACTCGATTGAATTACATTGACGATGGCCTGTTGTAATAAACTTGCTGATTTATTATCTGTCGTGCTGTTCAGTCTATTGAAAAGTTCTTCAATATCAGATTCCTGCGCAACATTGGGCAGTGCTCTGTTTATAGCTTCTTCTACGGCTGGATTAGCAGGTTTGATTGCTAATACAGCTTTGGATGAAGCATTGTTGGAGCGTTTACTTAAGATATCCAGCAATTGGATTTTCTTGTCATCATCGGCAGTGGCTAATGCGCTATTGACATCATTGATTACCGCAGCATCTTTTGAAGAAAGGATAAGGGCTTTTATGGAATTGTTGAATTGTTGATCAGTGCCCAAAGCCTGGATCAAGGTGTTGGTTTCTTTTCCCTGTGATAGACTGTTGATGGCACTTAACCCTGCAAGCTTTGTAGTAGGAGACTGGGTTTTACCGATCAGCTCCTGGATTAATTTCAAGCTGCTTGCCGAGCCGTTGTGTGCAAGGTAATTTAATACACTTTCCTGTACTTCAGGGCTGCTTTTACTTGCTAATGCAAGGAGAGTTTTGGCATCATTACCTTTACCGTATTTCCCTAATAATTGTAAAGCAACATTACGGTAAGCTGCATGATCACTTTTAACGGCAGATAACAGGTTCTTCTTTTGCTTATCAGGAGCGATTGCAGCCAACATCTTGAGGGAAGCAATTTGTCCATTGATGGATTTTGCTTTTTGAGATTCCTTAAAGAATTTGTTTAAGAATTTAACAGCGTCTTGTTCTTGTTTATTGTCTATTAAAGACTGTGCATAATCGATACCGAGTCCAATAGCATCAAATTTATCATAGTTGTATCCCGCAGCATCGAGTTTGTTTTGGAATAGTGGCTGCGATGCTGTACCTCCGATTTTGCTTAATGCAATTAAAGCTGTGCGCTGGAAGGCATCTGAATTATATTTTTTTGTTAATTCTAAAATTGAATTCTCCGCGGAACTGGTTTTCAAATCGCCAAGTGCGGTCACTAAAGCTATTGCATTTTTTTCCGTTGAAGCATTCGCTAACGCTTCCTCCAAAGCTGAGGCAGATTCCTTTGTGTGTATGGATACTAATGCTCTTGCTGCTGCATCGACGAGGTCATCATTGTTCAAACAGTTGGCAATGGCTGGAATAGCAGCGTTGTCTGCACATTGGCGTAATAGGCGTAAAATAAAAGCTTGATTTGTCTGTTTGCTCAATTGAGGCAGAGACTTTGTCAGACCTTCAACAAAAACCTTCTTTTGTTGTTCTTTCCCGGATTGATTCACATAGAAAGAAAAGCTATTCGCAGCAAATTCAATAGGGGCCTTGTTACCTTCTTGGGCATCTAAACCCTTTAAGAAAGTAGCAATATCATCAGAAGAAAACCCTTCTAATTCACGCATGGCAAGTAAGAATTTTTCTTTTTCCGCGGCAGGCTGCTGCGCCAGTACATCTGCTATCTTAGTAGCTGTAGTTCTATTTTGAGGTTGCTGCGCATAAGTGGCACTTGAGATAAGTAACAATACCGCCAGCGAATTAAATATCTTTTTCATCCGTTTATTTGATTTTTCAGTTGTGATGAAGCTATCAGATTTATTCATCAGGTATATGTTCTAAGTGGCATTCCTGAACTCGTTTAAGTCGGTTTGAATAAATCATGATGGTTTCATTTGAATATAACGTTAGATGGACCAAGGACCTCGCATTGGTTGGTGAATTAATCGATTTGCTGCATCATCATCAATAAATTGTTCATTTTGAGAATCATATTTTAAAGACCGATTAAGTCGCACCGCAGCAAGTCCCATATTGACCAGTGTACATGAGCGATGACCATTGATTTCATTCAAGGCAAATTTTTCACGTGTTCGAACAGATTCAAGAAAATCTGTGATTTGTGGTGCTGGTTCAGGATATTGAGCGAGTTTTCTCTCTAAATCTGGGATATCAGATTCAAACCCTTTATATAACTTTCCGTTAGGTCCTTCGATGTAAGCCGCCTTTTCATCTTTGGCTTCTCCATCTAGAATGATTTGACAACCATCCGCATAGGTAAACGTAATTCTTCGCCATGTTCCTACCGCATCAGGGTGTTGCTGTGGGGCATCGACGTCCACGGTAATCGGGCTTTCATTGTCCTTACCCAAAAAATATTGCACAGGGTCTATGTAATGCTGTCCCATATCACCCAGACCGCCACCATCATAATCCCAATATCCCCTAAATGTGGTATGTACACGATGTTTATTGTATGGCTTATAGGGAGCAGGACCCAACCAGAAATCATAGTCAAGCTCAGCGGGAACTTTTTCTTCTGGAAGATTTTCTTTTCCTACCCAAAAGAACTTCCAGTCAAAACCTGTATGCTTACTTATCGTTACTTTCAGAGGCCAGCCCAACATACCCGTATCAACAAGTTTTTTGATTTTGCTGACCGGGACGTTCATCCCATAAAAATTATCCTTAAAGCGAAACCAGGTATTCAAACGGAATATATTCCCGTGTTGAGCAATGGCTTCTTTGACTTTTTTACCTTCACCAATGGTACGGGTCATTGGTTTTTCACACCAAATGTCTTTTCCGGCTTTAGCGGCCTCTATGGACATTAATCCATGCCAGTGTGGTGGCGTTGCAATATGTACAATATCTACCTCGGGGGATTTGATCAGCTCCCTGAAATCATGATACTCTTTTACACCGCCTCCGAGATCGTTCTGTGCCAGTGCAAGATGACTTGTATCCACATCGCAGATGGCTACTGTTTTTGTTCCTGCATAACCAAAGTGTCCGCGGCCCATACTGCCGACACCGATTACTCCTTTGGTTAGATGATCACTCGGGGCAAGATAGCCCTGTCCTCCAAGTACAAAGCGTGGTACAATCGAAAATGCTGCAGCACCGACCACTGATTTTTTAATGAAATCACGCCTTGACGAATTCTGTTCTTTCATGTTGGTTGGATTAGTTGTTTTTTTATAATTGATCCATTTCTAGGCTGTTAAAAATAACGGCATTGGATATTTGATCTTAAAAATAGATAAAAAACTTATAAATATAAACCGATAACTAAAAATTTGTTTATAGTTTACTATTGTTTTATGAAAAAATAGTAAAAGAATTGCCTTGAATTCATTTCTTTCATGTTTGAGCTCGGATTGTATACTTTCATTATTATGTAAGTACATAGAATTGTTACATGAGGCTTTTAATTTATTTTACCCGTATAGCATACGGTTGAAAAAAATAGTACAAATTCACTCAATCGTTTTCGTAAAACGAGCTTGATTATGGGAGAATAATCAAGCATCTTTATGGTTGCTTAATAAGGTATAGCTGATCAGTTTTCGCTATAGTACTGCTGTTTTTCATTTTTAGGGAAGGTGGATTAAATTATAAAGAAGGAGTCGGTCTGTGGTTGAGCTTTTAAAAAATTTATGTAAAAGGGATTAATATCATGAGATTAAAAAAACAAATTTTTGTGCTTTTATGTGCAGCTTTGGGAACATCTGCAATGGTTCATGGACAAACGGTAAAATTGAACCTATCGAAGGAATTTGTTCAGAAGCAATTAGATGAAGCAGCCAAGCAGATTAAGGTTTTGGCGAATGAAACACCAGCAGAGAAGTTTCCTAAGACATTTCAGAATGGGAAAGAAGTGTTTTCTTCTTCAAGCTGGTGGTGTTCGGGATTTTATCCGGGAACATTATTATATCTATATGAAGGAACCAAAGACGGAGAGCTATTAAAAAAAGCAACCGATAAGCTGACGTATCTGGAGAAAGAAAAAAATAATAAAGGTACCCATGATCTGGGCTTTATGTTGTTCTGTAGTTTTGGAAATGCGCTTCGTTTAACGGGGGACACTCAAAAATATGAACCGATACTTACTGTTGGTGCTAACTCATTAGCCTCCCGTTATAGTCCAATAACAAAAACAATACGTTCTTGGGATCATGGCTCATGGCAGTATCCTGTTATTATCGATAATATGATGAACTTGGAGTTTTTGACGCAAGTAGCTAAAATAACGGGTGATAAAAAATTCTATGACATTGCTGTATCTCACGCTGAAACCACATTGAAAAATCACTTCAGAAAAGATTATAGTTCCTATCATGTCATTGATTATGATAAGAAAACCGGTAAGGCTATAGGAAAAAAAACGCATCAGGGTGCATTTGATGAGTCGGCTTGGTCCCGTGGGCAGGGTTGGGCCTTATACGGTTATACCATGATGTACCGGGAAACGAAGAAAAAGGAATTTTTGAAGCAAGCACAGGCAATTGCAAAGTATATTCTGAAAAATCCTAATCTGCCATCAGACCTAATACCATATTGGGACTTTGATAAAGATAAGATCGCATCTTCTGATAAGATGTATCCAAATAAAGATCTGAGAGATGTATCGGCGGCGGCACTATATGCCTCAGCACTGCTGGAACTTTCACAATATACTACTGGTAACGAAGCTGCAAATTATTTTGATAAAGCTGAAACGATCATCAAAAATTTATCTAAAGCTCCTTATCTGGCTACCTATGGTCAAAATGGAGGCTATATTCTTCAACATAGTGTAGGAGCATTACCTTTGAATTCGGAAGTTGATGTGCCATTGACCTACGCAGATTATTATTATGTAGAAGCGTTGGTTCGCTATCAGCGATTGCTTGCCGGGGAACCGATGATTAAAGAAATAGCTCAATAAAGAAAAGCCACATTTATTAAAATGTGGCTTTTCTTTTCTGCAAGCTTAATTGACTTGAATTGTTTATCAGCTTTCCTCTGATGGATTATGTCCAAACTGTTTCTTGAATTCTTTACTAAAGTACTTTCTGTCAGAAAATCCGACTGCATAGGCAACTTCACTGATATTCATGGATGACTTTAACAATTCTCTAGCTTTATTGAGCCGGTAGCTCTTGACATAATTGTTGAGTGATAAGTTTGATATCGCTTTGAGTTTACGATAGAGAATAGGGGCGCTCATGCCCATTGTACGAGAGATGAAGTTAACATCGAAACCATCTGATTGCATATGTTCTTCAATCAGTTCGTCCAATGCAGTGATGAACTGTGTATCAAGATCATTGTCAAATGAAGTTGTTCTTACCTGAAACTCCCTACTCTTTTTATGAGTGATGGAAATCAGATTTTGCGCTGAGAGGAAAAGCTGTCTATTGTCAAAAGGTTTAGTCAGGTAAATATTTGCTCCGTGCTGTAAGGCATGGATTTGTGAATCATGATCTGTTACGGCAGTTAACAAGATAAAGGGAATATGGCTGGTTGCAATGTTTGTCTTAATGTTTTGACAGAGCTGCGCTCCATCCATGTAAGGCATCATCAGGTCTGAGATGATCAAATCAGGTATATAGACCTGTGCCTTGGACAGTGCTTCTTCGCCATTTACTGCTGTAATTACAGTATAGGTATCTTGAAATAAACTGACAATGGCCTCCAATAATTCCCTATTGTCTTCCACGATGAGTATAGTTTGCTGCAAGGATGTTTCAAACGCTGTTAAGTTCTTGGAAATAGGTCCATCAGTCTCGTCTTTGTAGGCGTCTTCCTGTGAGGAGAAGATGCTGTTCCGTTGCTTTGGTAAGTGCACTGTAAATACGGTCCATTCTCCCTTTTCATCTTTCATGGTAAAACAACGGATATCACCATTATGCTGTTGTACGATTTGTTTCGTTAAAGCTAAGCCAATGCCTGTTCCAATAGTATCATTAACCTGTTCCTCGCGATAATACTCCTCAAATATCTTAAATTGATTGTCCGTGGCGATGCCGATCCCATTATCAACGATATTGATCACATATGAATCTTGCTTCTCCACAAGTTCAAGATAAACTGTTCCATTTTCTGCTGTATATTTAATGGCATTTGATAAGAGATTGAACATAACCTTATCAAATTGTACTGTATCTATAGATTGAATCCCCACAGCATCGAGTTGCCGGATGTAATAATTCAGATGTTTAGTTTGGGCGAGATCATGTAGCAGATAAAAGGTGTCCTCGATGTATTCTCTGAAAGGAACGTCATTTTTCTTTAGCACAAAATGCTTGTCGTCAAATTTTTTGAAATCAAGGAGTTCATTGACAACACCGAGAAGTTTATTGGCATTCTTTTTTATCCGCTTTACTTTGGATTGAGTAGTTGTAGCATTTGCTGTTTCCGAAATAATTTCATCAAGAGGAGCGGTAATTAAGGTTAATGGTGTACGGATCTCATGTGAAATTTGGGTGAAGAATTTGATTTTCTTTTCCTGTTCCCGTTCTGAATTGATCAGCATTTCTCGTTCAACAACAAATTTGATGACGAAATGAACACCTAAGGTAAATAAGCCTGCATATAACAAGTAAGCCCACCATGTTTTCCAAAAAGGAGGCTTTATATCGATGTGAATTCGTAATGGTGTACTGCTCCATATTCCATCATTGTTGCTGGCAAATATGGTCAAGGTATGGATGCCAGTAGGAATATTGGTATACCGTATTGAAGGTGTGCTGGTTTCTATCCAATCTTTGTCAAAACCTTCAAGTTTGTAACGATATCTATTTTTTTGTGGTTTGATGAAATTTGAGCTTGAGAAATTAACCGTAATAAAATTCTCATCATGTCTGAGTTTAAGTTTGTAGCTGTTTGGTTCCTTGCTTTTTTCTAGTCGGCCATAGTGTAAAGGAATTTCCTCAAGAAAAATATTGCGGAAAAGGACATTCGGCTTGTTCTGATTAAATGCGATTTTTCTAGTATCTATAGATACCACACCATTTAAGGTTGTAATGAACAATATGCCGGTTTTACTGGTAAAAACTTTTGCTCCGAGCATGTTCTTCACAGGAAGACCGTCGTATTGGTTAAGAATAAAGCTGCGTTTTGTTTTAGGTTGATAACATATTAATCCATTTTTGCTTGTCAGCCATAATTGACCATTAATGACAATTGGCCAACCTAACGAATTGTTAGGAAAATGAGCGATACGGGTCAAGTGGTCCCTTTGATCAAGATGATATAAATCTTCTTTTGAAGTCAGCCAGACATCTCCATGTGGATGAACATAAAATCCGCTCAGGACTAATGTATCAAGCTGCTTTATTTGCTGTATGTTCGATTCATTGTTTTTTTTGCGATAAAGTGTACCTCCTCTTAGGAAATATATCTGCTGCTTATTATCGGCTTGTATATCCTCAATTGTAGCCGTTTTTAAAGCGGTATTGTATTGAACTGGTTTTCCTGGCTCCACGATATAGAGCCCTCTGTTGGTTCCAAGGTAAATACGATGTGCTTGGTCGGCGTAAATGCTGTAGATGTTATTTTTGAGATTTAAGAGATCTTTTTCTAGATAAAAGTGTTGGGTATTTCCCGATTGTGCGTCGATGATGGAGTATCCCCCTCCGTACTGCGCTGCATATACTTTGTTATCTCTAACATATAAGTCCTTAATCAAGTTTGACTGGGTCAATTTTAATAATGGGGAAGTAGCTCCCGTTGCCTTATCAATCCTGTTGATTCCCTCTTCCTCCGTTCCTATCCAATAGGCATTGTCTGATTCAGCGAAACTACCGGTGATATCGCTATTGATGCGAAGACCAGAAAGCGAACGAGTTGAATAATGCTGTATGGGGATGAGATCGGGGTAAATAGCGTTTATTCCTCCAAAATAGGTTCCTATCCAAGTGATTTGTTGCCGATCAATGAAAATATCGTAAATGGAATTTTGACTCAAGGAATTCTTGATAGTAGTATTGTGTTTAAAGTTGGTGAACATTGGCGTCCCCGTAAAAATGGAAAGTCCTTTTAAGGTACCTATCAATAGTTTTCCTTCTGCATTTTTGGTTATTTTTCGAACATTATTGCTGAGGAGGTTACTATTGTCTTCCCGTAGATTGTTCCATCTATTGTCGTTAAGGTGATATTGAAATATGCCATGCAATTTTGTACCCACCCAAAGGATATTTTTATGGAGATACATCGAGCTGAAGATACGTTCCTTTTGCGGAAGGGAAGGTAATCCGAGATTTTGGATATTGGACACATGATTATTCTGCAATGAAAAGGCTTCAATACCATTGAAACTAGATATGATGTAGGAGTCGGTACCAGTTTGAATTATAGATTGCGTACGTGGACGGGCCAAAATCAACTTAAGATCGTACGCTCCGGCAGTAGGGACTGCAAGGTATAGGCCTTTATCTGTACAGAGGAAGACTTTATTTGAAAAAAATTGAATATCAGCAACGATGATCTTCTCCTGAAAAGGCTTGCCCTGTTTATATACTGCTTTACGGCGGTCGATGTCGAAAATGAATAATTGAGTTGCGGTAGCGATGAAAAGATGATTTTTTACATTGATGCCAATTTTATTAATATAATCTACCTTTTTAAAGACGGTATCCTGAACTAAAATATTAGTGATATTCTGAGAGTCATATACGAATAGGTTGGCGCCGCCGCCAAACCAAAGCTTGCCTTGTATATCTTGGGCGATGGTTAATACGGCCTGTTTATCCAATACATTATCCTGGCTCAGTGTCTCAAACTTAAGATCCTGGGCGTGACAGAAGGAAATGATGGATATCAACAGCAGAAAATGTCGCGATAAAATAGGCAGTAAGTTCATGGCTATGGGGTATTTGGATCAAATTTAAGATTTTACCCCCAAATATTTATGAATTTCACCCCCTTTAATTTGGTTATAGACCCATCTTTGGCTTAATAAACAACCAATTTTTATTATAAAACTAATTTCCTAAAGTATGGCAAAGTTTTACAAAGTTGGACTGTCTGCTATGATGATGTTTACTGTAGGTGCAACTATGGCACAGCAGAAAATTTCGATTACAGGGCGGATTACAGACAGTCAAGGAGCACCTTTAGCGGGTGTAACGATTCGAGAAAAGGGTGGAAGTGTTTCTACTTCTACAAATGGTACCGGTACCTATTCATTTTCAGTGAGCCCTAATGCAACAATTGTCGTTTCTTATATCGGTTACCAAAATCAAGAAGTTGCCGTTAATAGACGCAATGTCATTAATGTAACTATGGATGGAACGAGTGCAGCCATTGATGAAGTTGTAGTCGTGGGGTATGGGCAACAGAAGAAATCCAAACTATTGGGCTCTGTTGCAACTATCGATGGGAAAAAACTGGAGAGTAGGGCTGTGACGAATGTATCCTCTGCCTTGTCGGGGCTCGCTGCCGGTGTTCAGGTGAAAGTCGGTAATGGTAAGCCTGGTAGTGATGGAGCAACTATTCGCGTACGTGGTACAGGTACCATGAACAATAATGATGCTTTGGTGATTATTGACGGTATTCAAGGGGTAATGGATGCAGTAAATCCGGAAGATATTGAAACGATATCAGTATTAAAGGATGCTTCATCTGCAGCGATATATGGTGCGCGGGCAGCAAATGGTGTTATATTAATTACAACAAAAAAAGGAAAGGGTGGACAAGCTCCGCAAATAAAATACTCAGGTTTGTTTTCCCGTACAACACCGAGTGTCAAACCTGTATTTCAAAGCGATTATCTGAAGCATATGCTTTTGTTTCAAGAAGCGGCTGAAAATATTGGCGAAAAAGGTCCTTACACCCAAAGTGCTATTGATGCTTGGACAGCGGCTAACGCAGATCCAAATGGATTGACTGCGCAGGGTATACCAAATTACGTTGCATATCCAAATACCAATTGGGGTGATTGGATTTATGAGGATGGCTGGCTTAAGAGTCATAATGTAAGTGTATTGGGGGGAAGTGATAAGATCCGATATAACCTATCTGGAAGAATACAGGATAATCCTGGTATTATGCATAACACGGGAATGAAACGATATGAAGGACGGGTCAACTTGGAAACAGATATTACGGACTTTCTAACGGTTGGTACACAGACATTTGTTGTTAAAGAAGATCGCTCTATGGCTTCGGATGCGAACCTTTATAATTATTTGCGTCAAACTACCCCGGGAATTTATCCGATGTATGATGGAAAATTTGGAGGGGCAGTGCTGAGTTCGGGCGAATCCTCTCAATTAAATAACTTATTGACCTATCTTTATGATAATAAAGGAAGCAATGAACGTACACGTTTGAATTCAACGTTGTTTGCCAATATTAAACTTTGGAAGGGTTTAACTTTTGAGACTAAATTTAACTATCAGAGTCGCTTTGATGAAGTGAAAAGCTGGTCAGATCCAGCTCCACGGTATGATTTTTCTACTATGAATATCATCACCAGTCCTATTAATCTTGCGCAATCGACGACTGGACAATCCTATGAAAAAATTTATCGAAAATCTTTTGATAATGTTTTACGTTATAATACCATAATTGATAAACATTCGATTAGTGCACTAGTTGGCCACAATGAATTTTATTATAATGATTCAGGATTTAGTGCTTCAACAAAGGGTTTGATAGACGCCACTATTACAAATATTGGTACGGGAACAGAAATGAACAACATTGGAGGATTCGAATCTGACAATTCAATGCGTTCCTTTTTCGGACGCTTTAGCTACGACTATGATGGAAAATATTTAGCCGAATTTAGTTTACGCCGAGATGGTTCTTCAAAATTTGGCCTTGGTAAGAAATATGGTACTTTCCCTTCTGCTTCGTTAGGGTATATATTGTCCAAGGAATCATTTATGAAGGCCGTAAATCCTTATGTGCAAGATATTAAACTTCGGGCTTCATGGGGTAAGCTGGGTAATGATGGAGGGGATGACCTGAATGTATATGGATGGCATGGTGTGTATGGTCAGGTAGGTTATTCCTTTAATGGAGCTCAGGCTAATGGTCTAAGACTGTCTCGATTTGGAAATAATGTATTGCAATGGGAAGATTCTGAAAACAAGGAATTGGGTTTGGAATTTGCCACGTTAAATCGTCGTGCCTTTGTGGAATTTAATTTATATGATCGTAAAACTTCAAATATCATTCGTACAGCGCAGATGCCGATTACGGCCGGTACAGCTACTCCGCCATATTATAATCAAGCTTCTATGCGTAACAATGGTTTTGAGCTCAATTTGAATTGGCGGGATAATATTGGAGATTTCCATTATAATATAGGAGGCAACTTCGCATATAATAAAAATAGGGTTACGGAATATGAAGGTAAATTGATACAAGGGATGGTAGACGATGGATCTGGAAAAATGGTTTGGCAGACTAACTTAGGAGATGTATCTACTGGAGGGGTAAATCGTAGACTTGAAGATTATCGTTTAGATGAGTTTTACTTGCGTCAAGTGTACAAGGGTAATGGAACTTATTTTAATGCAGATGGCTCTGTTGATATCAATGGTGGACCAACAACAGGTATGATCCGAACAGATAAGGATTATGAATGGGCAAAGGCAATGAAGGCAGCAGGTTATTCCTTTTTATCTTCCTCACAAGCAATTGGTGATAGCTATGGTACGACCAGAATGTATTATGGTGATTTGATTTATGCTGATTTAAATGGGGATGGTATTTATGGAAATACTGCAGATCAATATTTTACCGGAACGTCTACAAGTCCCAAATACATTTACGGTTTCAATTTAGGATTTTCATATAAAGGATTTGATATGTCTATGATTTGGGCAGGAGAAGCAGGTGGCCAGTATTATTGGACTGACCATGGCTATAATAGCAATATTTTAATAAGTGGAAACCAAGTGACAACACGAGTCGCGGAAAATCACTATTTCTATAATCCGGCAGTGCCCGATGACCCGCGCACCAATCAAAATGGCTATCTACCAAGATTAAAACTAGGCACCTCTGCTGAGAATATAAATAATCAATCAAGTGATTATTGGTTGTATAATGCAAATTTCTTAAAGCTTAGAAATCTACAAGTAGGTTATACGGTTGACAAAAGATTAACTGAAAAAATCAAAGTACGTAGTTTAAGGGTGTTTTTCTCAGGAGAGAATCTACTGATGTTTACTGATTTTCCTGGGTTAGATCCTGAAGTGGGATCTGGAGCAGAATATCCAACAATGAAACAATTTGCATTTGGTTTGAATATTGGATTCTAAAAAGAGAGAGATCATGAAAAATAATATAAAAAAATATAATGTGTGGAGTAGAAGTGTGATGTTGGGAATAGTGTTTAGTACAACGACTTTGATTTCTTCTTGCCAGAAGGATTTGTTGGATACGGTACCAAAAACGCAAGTATTGACCAATAATATGTGGTTGACCGAGAATCTTACAGATCAGGGAGTAAATGGTGTTTACCAAGCTTTGCGCCTCGGTCAGATGCTTTATGTGTATGATACCTATGTTACCCTTCAGGGAAGGGACAATTCAACCTTAATGAATGCGACTGCAACAAGTTCATCAGGTATCTTTTCATCCACTTGGCAAAATTTATATGAGGGGGTTCATCGTAGCAATAATGCGATCTATGGGATAACCAATGTGTCACCTGTGGGAGCAGAGAAAAAGGCTAAATTAACTGCAGAAGTTAAATTCCTGCGAGCCTATTACTATTATCGATTGAATCAGCTGTATAAAGGGGTCCCTATTTATACTGAACCAATCGAATGGGATAAGGTTGATAAACCAAGGAGTACAGAAAAAGAAGTCTGGGATTTGATTATTAAAGATCTGACCGATTGTATCAATGAACCTTTATTGCCAAATCGTTATGATAAAGGAAAGGCTGAGTTTGGGCGAGTGACTAAATCAGCAGCACATGCGCTCCGTGGTAAGGTGTATATGTATACGCAAGAATGGGCAAAAGCCATTGCCGACTTTGAACAAGTCAAAAATATGGGCCATACCTTATTTGGTAATTATGCAAATCTGTTTAAAGGTGATAATGAGCAAAGTCCTGAAATTATATTTAGTATCCAAAATATCGCTTTGGCAGGATATGGTTCAGATTACCAATTCAGGTTTGGATCACGATCAGCTTTTGGATCCAATTGGAATACTTATTTAGTACACCCTGATGCTGCAGACCGCTATCAACGCAAAGATGGATCTAAGTTTAATTGGGACGATTACTTGCCAGGCTATAATCAAATGGCACCGGGCCAAAGGGAAGTGTTTTTCTTGCGGAATAATTTAACCGCTACTGAAATATCGAACATTGAAAAACGGACTACAAATAAGCTTGATATGTCTTTGTATTTGCCTACAGGTAATGAAGAACGTCTTAAGAAAGCTTATGAAGATCGTGATCCTAGATTAGCAAGTAATGTGATTTTACCTTACTCTACTTTTGTAGGAGCAAATGGAGCAACGGATCAAATCTTTACGTCTAGGTGGCCATATCGGCAAGAATTTGGTGGTGTGTTTGATCTGAGGACGGATATCGTCCCTAATTTTTACTATTACCCGCGTAAGTTTGTCTATGAGGGAGCTAACCCGGGTATTCCCAATAGAGAGGCAGGCGCTTATGATTATATTGTGATACGATATGCAGATATCCTTTTATTATGGGCGGAAGCACTGAATGAATCGAAAAAGCCTGGTGAAGCTGTGTTAAAAGTAAATGAGGTAAGAAAGCGTGCTGAAGTTGGAGAATTACCGTTAGGAATAGGTGAGCAGGATCTCCGGAAAGAAATTCGTGAAGAACGCCGCCGAGAATTGATGTGTGAAGGTGTTATCTACTTTGATGAGTTGCGTTGGAAAACATTGAAAGAAACATCCTTTTACACAGGAAATGGTATTAAACAGGCATGGGGAGGAGTTGTTTCACCGTATGACTGGCGAGGTGATCAACTTTATACATGGCCAATCCCACAAGTGGAACGGGAACGAAACACATCATTGACACAAAACAGTGGCTGGGATGATTAAGAAATAAGGAAAGATATTTCGATCTTTCGTAAAGAAGCTGTTATCAATCGCTCGTGCAATCGTTTGCTAGAGCGATTGATCCTTTTTAGTTTGTTTTTTTATATTAAAATAAAGATTTTTAATGTTTGGTGTAATACTTAGTTTTTAAGTAGAGCTACCTTTAAACCATTTTCGATGAAAAGAAGAGTGTTAATAAAACTGCTAGGTGGAGCTGGTCTCGGTGCTTTCGCAACATCCTTGACTATTGAATCAAAAGCTAATGATCGTACTTCCGCAAACCTACACTATAACGATAATGATCGTGCCTATTGGGTATCTATCTTACACAAGATGGCCGCCCCCATTTTGGATAATATCAGTAAGCAGCAATGGCGCAAAAATATGCCGATGGAAGTGAGCCCTACTTTTGACAGTAGAGATCCGGGGGTTGGTTACCTCGAGGCTTTTGGTCGGTTGCTGGCAGGAATGGCGCCTTGGCTGGCTTTACCTGATGACAATTCAGAAGAAGGGAAACTACGTAAGAAATTACGTGATCAAGTCTTATTGGGTATCAAATACGGTGTGGATCCAAAATCTCCGGATTATTTTACATGGCGGGGGCCGTCATCACAAACGTTGGTAGATGCAGCACATTTAGCTTTAGCGTTTCTGAGAGCACCCAAAGCGCTATGGGAACCATTGAATCAGGTAACCAAAAAAAGAGTAGTCGAAGAATTTAAACTACTGCGGAAAATTAAACCTAACGAAAGTAATTGGCTGCTATTTGCGGCAATGACCGAAACATTCCTGTATAGTATAGGAGAAGAGTGTGCACGAGAAAAGATTGATTATGCGGTCAATAAATTTGATCAGGAATGGTATGTAGGCGATGGCTGGTACAGTGATGGGGCACGTTTTAGCTTTGACCATTACAATGGTTATGTGATCCATTGCATGCAAGTGGAATCATTACGCCATAATATCTCCGCTGGCGGGAAATATAAAGAAATGTATGAACGCGCCTATAAACGCATGCAGCGCTATGCGCATCATCTGGAACGGATGATCTCTCCGGAAGGACACTATGTGGTTGTGGGGCGTTCTTCTACCTATAAGAATGCCGCGTTCCAGCCTTTGGCAACTGTAGCCCTCGAAAATAAATTACCAGATGATATTTCAAAAGGTCAGGTAAGAGCGGCGTTGACTGCAGTACTCAAACATATCTATATCGATAAGACTTTTGCTCCTTCTGGATGGCTTCGTATGGGGGTAGTCGGAGATCAACAGTCAAATTTGGCAGACTATTATACCAACGCGGGATCAATGTATGTGGCATCGTTGTCGTTCCTACCGTTAGGCTTACCCGCTGTGGATGAGTTTTGGACATGTGCCCCACAGCCATGGACATCGCAGAAATGCTGGAATGCGGAACAGTTTCCGAAAGATTATTACGTCAGTTACTAACTTCTTTATTCCATAATCCAACACTTAAAAAAAATAGAGGTACTTGGTCAGTTTTAGACTTGTATAAGTAAAATCTCAACACTCATATCTCAATACTCAATACTAATAATGAAGATACAACACTATATTACAGGAGCTTTACTCATAGGGTTGGGCATGCAAGGCATTTCCTGTTCCAGTCAGAAAAGTTTAGGATCGATCAAGCTAGGACTTGACAAAGAATTCGTTCATTCCAATTTGGAGGATGCTCGTAAACAAATTAGCTATTTGGCTGCCTCGATCAGTGAATCAGATATGCCAACAACATATAAAGATGGTAAATATGTCAATTGGGGTTCGACATGGTGGTGTTCTGGATTTTACCCCGGTACGGTGTTATATCTATACGAATATAGCAAGGATGAAAAGTTATTGGCTGAAGCAAAACGTAAATTGAAACATCTTGAAAAAGAAAAATATAACAAAGGAACTCATGATCTAGGGTTTATGTTGTACTGTAGTTTTGGCAATGCTTTACGATTGACAGGAGATTCTGCGGCCTATAAGGAAATTTTAAGTACAGGCGCAGCTTCCTTGGCCACACGCTTTCATGAAGCACCAAAAACGATCCGCTCATGGGATGGGGGCAAGAATTGGGATGGCCAGCCTTGGACCTATCCGGTCATCATCGATAACATGATGAATTTGGAGTTTTTGACCGAAGTCTCTAAGATGACAGGCGATAAACGATACAGAGATATAGCTGTAACCCATGCCAACACAACCATGACCAATCATTATCGCAAAGACTATAGTTCATATCATGTGGTGGATTATAATCCGGATAATGGAAGTATAATCGCGAGAAAAACAGCTCAAGGAGCATTCGATGAGTCTGCCTGGGCAAGGGGACAAGCTTGGGGATTATATGGATACACAATGATGTACCGCGAAACCGGTGAAAAGAAATATCTGGAGCAAGCGCGGAATATCGCTAAGTTTTACCTTAATCATCCAAATCTTCCAAAGGACCTGATTCCGTATTGGGATATGGATCAAAATAAACTGACCAAGGAAAGTAAGTATTATAACCAAAAGGATCTCCGTGATGTTTCTACTGCTGCGGTTACAGCTTCAGCACTGCTGGAATTGGCACAATATACAAGGGGTAGTGAAAGCCAGTTGTACATCTCCAAAGCTGAACAGATGTTAAAATCGCTTTCTTCTAAACCGTATAAAGCAGATTATAAAGAAGCTGGCGGTTATATATTGAAACACAGTGTCGGTTCTATTCCGCATAAAACTGAGGTAGATGTACCATTGACTTATGCAGATTATTATTACGTAGAGGCATTGATCAGATATAACCGGATGCTCAAGGGTGAAAAAGTGATTAAGCAATAATGCATATGACTATAAAAATTAATGCTTGTCATATTATTAGTGCCAAAGGTAGTATTTGCTCAATAGAAAGAGGTAAATAATGGTCTAAAACAGCGGCCATATTTGGTGAAACCGCTGATCAAAATTGCTGCTCTGTATGTAACAGAAAAGATAATCGATTTTAAAACGCCTGTCTCATTTTTCTGAGACAGGCGTTTTTATAAAATTTAGGATCAATTCGGTATCAATGAATTGCTGTCTTTTAAGGGCTGTTTCAGCCTCAGTACTAGTTTGCCTGTTCTCTGGCTATTGCCTGCTCCATTATTTATTCGTGCCACAAATTCATTTATAACTGGTTTGATTCTTTTAACGGACAAGTTGAGGAGAAGTTTACTTCAAGGAGTGAACTTATTATAAATTAACAGATACAAAACAGGGTAATAATAGGGAGATTATACGCTTTTATCCGAATGAGGTCCGGACCAGGTCCGAATGAGGTCCCTATAAAGTCCCTATTAAATATAAGTAAGATCCCTAGTTGATCCCTTGTCTTATACTTAAAGGAGTCGATAGGATTTTGCCGACCTTAACTATCTTGGTCTTATGTGTTGTTGCATTCTATGATTTATTGGGATCGTGATTTTTTTTGTTTGTTATGATTGCTTTAATCAATATCATTTCGTTAAAAATTGGAATAACTTGTACCTTTATCCCTATGACCGATATTCAGAAAAGATTTGACCGTATACTTGCGATTTATATGCACCTGCAGGCAAAGCCTGTGGTGACAGCCGCTGCGCTGGCGGAAAAATATGAAGTAAGCCTACGGACAATCTATCGGGATATCCGCTCCCTGATGCAGGCTGGAATACCTATTTACGGCGAAGCGGGAAATGGGTATTCACTGGTTGACGGTTATAAAATGCCACCCCTGCAATTTAGCCGGGAGGAGGCACTGAGTTTTGTCGCTGCGGAGAAATTGGTCGAAAAGTATACCGACAGGAATCTTGCTCACCATTTTACCACGGCGATGCTAAAAATGAAGGCTATTTTAAGAGGAAACGAAAAGGAACAGGTTGCGTTGGTAGGCGATAATTTTTTGGTGCGGGGAGGACGACATCAATTCAATGAAAAGTTAACCCACGGAACGCATACACTTATTGAAAGCATTGCCGCAAAAAAATGTGTGGAAATTTATTATTCCAAACCCTCGGATAAAACCCCTGAAAAACGGGAGATCGAAGCCGTTGGTATTTTTGTGGAAAGTAAGTTTTGGTATGTCCTTGCTTTTTGTAAACTCCGAAGGGACTACAGGCAATTTCGTCTGGACCGGATCAGCAATATCCGGATACTCGCTGACGATTTTGGAAAAGACCATCCTGAACTGTCGTTTTTTCTGAATAAAAAGCACGAAATGCCAACAACCAAGGTGGTGGTTCAGGTAGATAGGGAGATGGCGCGATATATGGAATGGGACCGCCATTATTTTGGCTTTCAGCGCGAAGTGGTTGCGGACACCTTTGTCGAAATGCATTTTGAATGTATAAATATGGAGAATGGATTTGCGCGTTGGTACCTAATGTTTGCAGATAGAAGTAAAATTATCGAGCCAGAATCGTTGAAAAGAACAGTAAAACGATTGCTTTCATCCTCTTTGGAGCAGATTTAATCTGAGCATAATGCAGTCAGCTCTTCTCCTGGAAAGAAACTGTCGGACAAAGATACCTGTCGGGTACTTCTCATGAACCCAAACAAGTATCTAGTTGTTGTAATATTAGCCCCTCTCCCAGAAAAATGGAGGTTGTATACCAAGTAGGCGAAGATAGACAAAGCCTTGGCCCCGATGATGGATTTCATTATCTATAAAATAAAGGATGCTTTGAATGATTGGTGATTTAAACTGTCCAAATAGATTGAATTCTTCTACGAAGCGTTCTTCAGAAATCTTGTTAAATAACTCTGTAATCTGTGGAGTAGCTTCGTCCCAAGCCTGTAACAATTGAGTTTTGGTTGAATAATTCAAATTTTCATTAAGTTCTCCAATTTTGTTGCTGACGATTTCTTGAAGACCAGGAACAGCAATCCCCAATAGTTCTTTAACCATATCAGCAAAAGGACGCATGCCTTCTACTTTATAATTGAACAATTCTTGTTCGGGGAATTTTTCAATAGTTTGTCTTGTTAAATTTCGGTGGCCTAACCAGTGTTCAAGTAATTCGTTTCTGGAAATGATCGCTGTGTTCATGATTATGGTATTTATAAGTTGAAAAATTTACATCGCCCCATGCAATGTATGATAATCCAAAATTAAGGCGGGGTTATGACAACAGTATGGCAGTAGTTGGGGTGAGTTGAAAAAAAATATTAGGTGCTTTTGCAGAGAAATAAACCGGGCGGGAGGAAGGTAAGAAATGGAACCGTACACGGGGTCGTAAGAAAATAAAAAATAATTCACTTATTATTTGACAGTTATAAAAATGTTTGTAACTTTGCAATCCCTTAATGGGGATAGTATGTCTTGAGCGAAGCCCTACTGCTTCGAAGGACTTTTAATTAATTAATTTACAACATGTCAGGTATTATTGGAAAAAAAGTAGGAATGACAAGCCTGTTTAACGCTGAAGGGAAAAATATTCCTTGTACAGTGATTCAGGCTGGGCCGTGCGTGGTTACGCAGATACGTACGGAAGAAAAGGACGGCTACTCGGCAATTCAACTTGGTTTCGATGAGGCTAAGGAGAAAAATACGACAGCTCCTTTAAAAGGGCATTTTGCGAAAGCAAACACAACGCCTAAGCGTAAGTTGGTAGAGTTTAAAACTTTCCCGGATGCAAAACAACTTGGTGACGTAGTTGACGTTACACTTTTCGAAGAAGGCGAATACGTAGATGTAGTCGGTACTTCAAAAGGTAAAGGTTTCCAAGGGGTAATGAAACGTCATGGATTTGGTGGTGTAGGTGGTGCGACTCACGGTCAGCACAACAGGTTACGTGCTCCAGGTTCATTAGGTGCTTCATCATGGCCTTCACGCGTATTCAAAGGTATGCGCATGGCTGGTCGTACAGGTGGTGACAGAGTTAAAGTTCAAAACTTACAGGTGTTGAAAGTTTACGCTGAGCAAAACCTTATCGTTGTTAGTGGTTCCATTCCAGGAGCTAAAGGTTCTTATGTAATCGTAGACAAATAGTAGAGATGGAAGTTAAAGTTTTAAATTTATCAGGTAAAGAAACAGGTGCCAAGGTGCAACTTCCTGAGTCGGTATTTGGGTTAGAGCCTAACGATCACGCGATCTATTTGGATGTGAAACAATACTTAGCGAACCAACGCCAAGGAACTCACAAATCTAAACAACGTAACGAAATCGCGGGTTCTACTCGTAAATTACACAAACAAAAAGGTACTGGTGGTGCTCGTGCGGGCTCTATCAAATCTCCATTGTTTAATGGTGGTGGTCGTATATTCGGTCCTCAACCTCGTGACTACTCGTTCAAATTGAATAAAAAATTGAAGCAAGTAGCACGTAAATCAGCGTTGTCTTACAAAGCTCAAGATAACAATGTAGTTGTTTTGGATGCAGTTCAATTTGATTCTTGCAAAACAAAAAATTACATTGCTTTAGTAAACGCGTTGAACATTGCTGATGAGAAAACCTTATTGGTTTTGCCAGCATATGATAAAAATGTTTATTTATCAAGCAGAAACTTGAAAAAAGCAAAAGTTATTGTTGCTTCGGATTTAAATACATATGATGTATTGAACGCAACGAAATTATTGTTGACTACAGATTCTGTTAAAACTTTGGAGGAAGCATTAGCTAAGTAATATGGAAATTATCAAAAAACCTATCTTGACTGAGAAAGCTTCTATCTTAACGGAAAAATTAAACCGTTATGCTTTCAAAGTAGATCACAGAGCAAACAAAATCCAGATTAAATCAGCTGTTGAAGCTATGTTCGGTGTGACAGTTCTTGCTGTAAACACTGCAGTTGTAGCAGGTAAAGCGAAAAGCCGTTACACAAAAGCAGGTTTCGTATCTGGTAGAGCTCCTAAGTATAAAAAAGCTATCATTACGATTAAAGATGGCGAAACTATTGACTTTTACAGTACTATATAATTAAAAATGGCAGTTAAAAGATTCAAACCGGTTACCCCTGGTACTCGTTTCAGAATAGGCGCAGATTATTCTGATGTTACTACAAACGTTCCTGAAAAATCGTTGGTAGTAAAAATCAACAAGAAATCAGGTGGTCGTAATAACTCCGGTAAAATGACTATGCGTTATCTCGGTGGGGGACATAAAAAAGTATACCGATTAATTGATTTCAAACGCGATAAAAAAGATATCCCTGCAAAAGTAGCTACTATCGAGTACGATCCAAATCGTACTGCTCGTATTGCCTTGTTGCACTACGCTGATGGTGAAAAACGCTACATCATTGCTCCAGCTGGTTTACAAGTTGGTCAAACTGTAGTTGCAGGTGATAAAGTTGCCCCAGAAGTTGGTAATACATTACCATTAGCAAACATTCCATTGGGTTCTATCATCCATAACATTGAATTAAATCCTGGTCAAGGTGGTTCAATTGCTCGTTCGGCTGGTACTTATGCGCAATTGTCTGCTCGTGATGGTAAATATGCCATCATCAAATTGCCATCAGGCGAAACACGTATGATCTTATTGACTTGTGTTGCTACAATTGGTTCAGTATCGAACCATGAAAGATCTAACCAAGTGTTAGGTAAAGCAGGTCGCAAACGTTGGTTAGGTCGTCGTCCAAGAGTTCGTGGTGTTGCGATGAACCCAGTAGATCACCCAATGGGTGGTGGTGAAGGCCGTACTTCAGGAGGTCACCCACGCTCACGTACAGGTGTATTGGCTAAAGGCTTCAAAACACGTTACAAGAAGAAAACATCGAATCGTTACATCATTGAGAGAAGGAAAAAATAATGGCTCGTTCAATTAAAAAAGGTCCTTATATCGATCACAACTTAGAAAGAAAAGTTCTTTCTATGAATGAAACTAACAAAAAGTCAGTTATCAAAACATGGTCTCGTAGATCAATGATTTCACCTGATTTTGTTGGCCATACCTTCGCAGTGCACAACGGGAATAAATTTATCCCTGTTTATGTAACAGAAAATATGGTAGGTCACAAGCTTGGTGAATTCGCGCCTACGCGTACATTCAGAGGCCACGCAGAAAAGAAAAAATAATAGGTAATGGAAGCAACAAAAAAACTTAAAAAGTCTGTCTTAATTAGACAACGCAAAGAGCAAGAGAAAGCTCAACAAGGAGGAGCTTCGGATGCCAAATTATTAAACTGCCCTACTTCGCCTCGTAAGATGCGTTTGGTGGTAGACTTAATTCGTGGTGAGCGTGTTGAGAATGCATTATACATTCTTAAACACTCAAGCAAAGAAGCTGCTGCTCGTGTAGAAAAATTATTATTATCTGCAATCAAAAACTGGGAAGCCAAAAACGAAGGTAAATCAGTGGAAGAAAGCGAACTATATGTGAAAGAAGTATCAGTAGGTGGTGGTCGTCAATTGAAAAGATTACGCCCAGCTCCACAAGGTCGTGGATATAGAGTTCGTAAACGTTCAAATCACGTTACGTTGGTAGTTGATAGCAAATTAAACGTTGAACAAAACTAATTTATTGAGAAATGGGACAAAAAGCAAATCCAATAGGTAGCAGATTAGGAATCATCAAAGGTTGGGATTCTAACTGGTTCGGAGGTAAAAACTATTCCGATAAATTAGTTGAAGACGAAAAAATCAGAAAATATCTTTCTGTTCGTATTGCAAAAGGTGGTGTAGCTAAAGTTGTTATCGAAAGAACTTTAAAACGTATCACTGTCACAATTCATACTGCTCGTCCAGGTATCGTTATCGGAAAAGGTGGTCAAGAAGTTGACAAGATCAAAGAAGAGTTGAAAAAATTGACTAAAAAGGATGTTCAAATCAACATTTTCGAGATCAAACGCCCTGAGTTAGATGCTAAGTTAGTAGCTGAAGGTGTCGCTAAACAATTAGAGGCGCGTATTTCATTCCGTCGTGCAATGAAAACTTCAATCGCTTCTACCATGCGTATGGGTGCAGAAGGTATCAAAATCATGTGTTCTGGTCGTTTAGGTGGTGCTGAAATGGCGCGTACTGAACAATACAAAGAAGGAAGAACTCCTTTACACACATTGCGTGCTGATATCGACTACGCTTTAGCTGAAGCATTGACTACATATGGTAAAATTGGTATCAAAGTTTGGATCTGTAAAGGTGAGGTTTACGGTAAACGTGACTTATCTCCAAACATTGGTCAAGCATCAGGTGTGAAATCACGTGGTAACCACGAAGGTGGTGGCGATCGTCGTGACAACCGTAAAGGTGGTCGTGGTGGAAACAACCGCGGTGGAAACAACCGTGGCGGAAACCGCGCTCCAAAAAAAGATTAATAGAGTTTATTTAGATTACAACAAAAACCTGCTGAAAAAGCAGATTTAAAAAGTATACGAACATGTTACAGCCAAAAAGAACGAAGTTCAGAAAGATGCAGAAAGGCCGCATGAAAGGTAACGCTTCTCGTGGAGCGGAGTTAGCTTTCGGTTCTTTCGGTATCAAAACAATGGAGCAAGCATGGATCACTAGCCGTCAAATCGAGGCAGCTCGTATTGCGGTTACACGTTATATGAAACGTGAAGGTCAAGTTTGGATTCGTATTTTCCCTGACAAACCTGTTACGAAAAAACCTGCAGAGGTACGTATGGGTAAAGGTAAGGGTGCTCCAGAATACTGGGTAGCAGTAGTACGCCCAGGCCGTATGTTATTTGAAGCAGAAGGTGTGCCTTTGGAAATTGCCAAAGAAGCTTTACGCCTTGCCGCTCAAAAACTTCCGGTTCAAACTAAGTTTGTGATTCGTAGAGACTACGTTGAAGCATAAAAATCTTGGTAATGTCATCATTTAGGCGTTAGGGCCGTTACCCCTAACGCTATATATAAACGGATGATAACCCAAATAACAACTGAAAAAACATGAAAAATTCAGAAATTTTAGAATTATCTAATGAGGACTTAGCAGCTCGTCTTGCAGAGGAGAAAGCAGCCCTTACAAAATTGAAATTTGCACATGCTGTTTCAGCTATTGAGAACCCTAACGTGATCAAAGCAGCTCGCAGAACTATCGCTCGTATCAATACAGAGATCAGTGCACGCAAAGCTGCAGCTAAAAATGAAACAGCCTCTGAGGCGTAAAATTAAAGTCGAAATGGAAAGAAATTTAAGAAAAACAAGAATCGGCTTAGTAGTTAGCAACAAAATGGACAAGTCTATTGTGGTAAGTGTGGAACGTAAAGTGAAACACCCTATCTATGGTAAGTTCGTTAAAAAAACTACTAAATTTAAAGCTCATGACGAAACTAATACCTGCGGTATCGGCGATACGGTATTAATCATGGAAACTCGTCCGCTGAGTAAAACAAAAAACTGGAGATTAGTTGAAATTATAGAAAGAGCTAAATAACATGGTACAACAAGAATCAAGACTTAATGTAGCTGACAATAGCGGTGCTAAAGAAGTTTTAGTAATCCGTGTATTGGGCGGTACGCGCAAGCGTTATGCATCAATCGGAGATAAGATTGTTGTATCGGTGAAAAGCGCTATGCCTTCAGGAAACGTGAAAAAAGGTTCCGTTTCTAAAGCAGTGGTGGTAAGAACGAAAAAAGAAATCCGTCGTAAAGATGGTTCTTATATCCGTTTTGATGATAACGCCGCTGTATTATTAAATAATAATGATGAGCCACGTGGCTCACGTATCTTTGGCCCTGTTGCCAGAGAATTGCGTGAGAAACAGTTCATGAAAATTGTATCATTAGCACCGGAGGTTTTATAATTATGGCACAGAAAACAAAAACAACTACGCACAAAATCAAAATTAAAAAAGGTGATTTAGTGAAAGTTATCGCTGGTAACTCTAAAGGTGTTCAAGGAAAAGTATTGACTGTTTTAGTGGATAAAAATAGAGCTATCGTTGAAGGCGCTAACATCGTAAAAAAACACACTAAACCAAGTGCAGCTAATCCTAATGGTGGTATCATTGAGAAAGAAGCTGGTATTCACATCTCTAATTTAGCTGTTATCGATCCTAAAACAGGTGAAACTACACGTGTAGGACGTAAGTTAAATGCAGATGGTAAATTAGTTCGTTACGCTAAAAAATCAGGGGAGGAAATTAAATAATGACTTACGTACCAAGATTAAAAGTGAAATATGCGGAGGAAATCCGTAAAGCACTTCAAGAAAAATTTCAGTATAAAAGTGTTATGCAAGTTCCTAAACTTGAGAAAATTGTTGTTTCACAAGGCGTAGGAGCTGCTACAGCTGATAAAAAATTAATCGATAATGCTATCGCTGAATTGACTTTAATCACAGGTCAACAAGCCGTTGCTACAAAATCGAAAAAGGATATTTCAAACTTCAAATTGCGTAAAGGTATGCCAGTTGGTGCACGTGTTACTTTACGTGACAACAACATGTTTGAATTCTTGGATCGTTTGGTGGCAGTATCGCTTCCACGTATTCGTGACTTCCGCGGTATCAACGATAAAGGTTTCGATGGTCATGGTAACTATAACTTAGGTATCACTGAACAAATCATTTTCCCTGAGATCAACATTGACAAAATCAATAAGATTCAAGGTATGGATATCACTTTTGTGACTTCTGCAAAGAATGATGTTGAAGCTTTAGAATTGTTGAAGCAATTCGGTTTACCATTTAAAAATCAAAATACTAATAACAATGGCTAAAGAAGGATTAAAAGCACGCGAAGTAAAACGCGCTAAATTGGTAGCTAAATATGCGGCAAAACGTGCAGAATTAAAAGCTGCTGGCGATTACGTTGCGTTAGATAAATTACCTAAAAATGCTTCTCCAGTACGTTTACACAACCGTTGTAAATTGACTGGCCGTCCTAAAGGATATATGCGTCAATTTGGTATCTCCCGTGTAACTTTCCGTGAGATGGCTTTAGATGGCAAGATCCCAGGGGTGAAAAAAGCTTCTTGGTAATTAAAAAAAAATACTTAATTTTGCCCGGGCAATTCAACTGAGGATTGCCGGGGTTTTTGCATTTTAAATTTTTAACAGATAGCAGGTCCCATACCAATGGTTGGGAGGGAAACCGCTGTCACAATTTCATATATAATGACTACAGATCCAATTGCGGATTACCTTACACGAGTAAGGAATGCCATCAAGGCCAACCACAGGGTTGTTGAAATTCCTGCATCGAACCTAAAAAAAGAAATCACTAAAGTTCTTTTTGATAAAGGTTACATTGCTAATTACAAATTCGATGAGAATGGCGTACAGGGTACGATCAAAATCGCATTGAAATATAATCCAATTAGCAAAATTCCGGCTATTCGTACGTTGACACGTGTGAGTAAACCTGGTTTAAGAAAGTATGCAAGCGTTGATACTATGCCTCGTGTTTTGAATGGTTTAGGTATTGCTATCTTGTCAACATCTAAAGGTGTAATGACAGATAAAGAAGCTAGACTTCAAAATGTTGGTGGTGAAGTTTTATGTTACGTTTATTAATCTAGGTAAAAGCACAAAGAAATGTCAAGAATTGGAAAAGCGCCTATCGCTATCCCTGCTGGGGTAACTGTAACTATTTCGGACAAAAACTTAGTTACAGTAAAAGGTCCTAAAGGCGAATTAACACAACAGGTTGACCGTGACATCACTATTGCTCAAGAAGAAGGCAATGTTGTTGTAACACGTCCAACTGATCAAAAGAAACACAAAGCATTACACGGTCTATACCGTTCCCTGTTGAACAACATGGTTCAAGGTGTGACTGAAGGTTACAAAACTACTCAAGAGTTAGTCGGTGTAGGTTACCGTGCTTCAAGTACTGGTAATGTATTAGAGTTAACGTTAGGTTTCTCTCACCAGATTGTTTTTGTATTGCCAAAAGAAGTTAAAGTATCAACTACTGCTGAAAAAGGTAAAAACCCTACAATCACTTTAGAATGTGCTGACAAACAATTGATCGGTCAGGTAGCGGCTAAAATCCGCGGCTTCCGTAAACCAGAACCTTACAAAGGAAAAGGTATCAAGTTTGAAGGTGAAGTGTTGAGAAGAAAAGCAGGTAAATCAGCTAAAAAATAATAATCATGGCAGGACAAAAAGCATCTCGTAGAGAGAGAATCAAAAAAGGAATCAGAAAAAACCTTGCTGGAACGTCTGAACGTCCACGTTTATCGGTTTTTAGAAGTAACAAAGGTATCTATGCTCAAATCATTGATGACAATGCAGGTAAGACATTAGTTGCTGCATCTAGCTTATCAAAAGAATTTGTTGCATCTGGTAACAAAGTTGATCAGTCTAAAGCTGTAGGTAAATTGGTTGCTGAGAAAGCATTAGCAGCAGGTATTAATAAAGTAGTTTTTGACCGTAATGGGTACTTATACCATGGCCGTATCAAATCTTTGGCTGAAGGTGCTCGCGAAGGCGGTTTAGACTTTTAATCATAGAAAGAAATGGCATTAAGCAATATAAAAAGAGTAAAATCTAGCGAAATTGAATTAAAAGATCGTTTAGTAAGTATCCAACGTGTAGCAAAAGTTACAAAAGGTGGTCGTACTTTCAGCTTCTCTGCAATTGTTGTAGTAGGTGATGAAAACGGTATTGTAGGTTACGGTTTAGGTAAAGCTAAAGAGGTAACTGAAGCAATTACTAAAGGTATTGACGACGCAAAGAAAAATTTAGTGAAAGTTCCTGTAATCAAAGGTACTGTTCCTCATGAGCAATATGGTAAATATTCTGGTGGTTCAGTATTGATCAAACCAGCTATCGCCGGTACAGGAGTCTTAGCAGGTGGTGCAATGCGTGCTGTATTGGAGTCTGCTGGTATCAAAGACGTATTGGCTAAATCATTAGGTTCTTCTAACCCACACAACGTGGTAAAAGCAACTGTAACAGCTTTAGCAAACATGCGTGACGCATATACAGTGGCACAACACCGCGGTGTCGATTTAAACAAAGTATTTAACGGTTAATTATCATGGCAAAAATCAAAATCACCCAGATAAAGAGCGTTATCGACAGAAGCGAGCGCCAAAAGAAAACTATTGAGGCATTGGGTTTGAAAAGAATCAACCACTCAGTAGAAGTTGAAGCTACTCCAGCAATCATTGGAATGGTACGTAAAGTAAACCATTTAGTAGCTATCGAAACTATTTAATATTAGCATATGGAAGGGGTCTTTAAGGCTCTTTCCATTACTTGTATTTATAATAATTATTTTTTAATCGCTAGTACCTGTTTAGTGAGAGCGAAGGGCTAGCACAATTTAGTTTAAAAATGAACTTAAGTAATTTAAAACCTGCAAAAGGTGCAGTAAAAAGTAGCAAACGTATCGGTCGTGGTACTGGTTCTGGTCGTGGTGGTACTTCTACACGTGGTCACAAAGGTGCTGGTTCTCGTTCAGGTCACTCTACGAAAATCGGTTTCGAAGGTGGTCAGATGCCTTTGCAACGTCGTGTACCTAAATTTGGTTTCAAAAACATCAACCGTGTTGAGTACAATGGTGTAAACTTGGATACTTTGCAAGCGTTGATCGAGAAACACAATTTGACAGCTGTAGATTTCGAAGCATTGAAAGCTCATGGATTGGTGTCTAAAAATGACAAAGTAAAAATCTTGGGTCGCGGTGAATTGAAAGCTAAAGTTGAAGTAACTGCGCACGCGTTTACTGCTTCTGCTCAAAAAGCTATTGAAGCTGCAGGCGGTTCTATCGTTAAAATTTAATAAATGAAGAAACTAATCACAACCTTAACCAATATTTGGAAAATCGATGATTTACGTACGCGTATTCTGAATACCTTACTTTTTCTTTTGATTTACCGTATTGGATGTCACGTGGTATTACCAGGTGTAAATCCTCACGCTTTGGCTTCCGGTCAAAAAGAGGGTTTATTGGGCTTACTAGATATGTTTGCAGGAGGATCATTCTCTCGGTCAGCTATCTTTGCTCTAGGGGTAATGCCATATATCTCGGCATCCATTGTTGTTCAATTGCTGGGCATCGCGGTTCCTTACTTCCAAAAGATGCAGAAAGAAGGGGAAAGTGGTCGTCAAAAAATGAATCAGATTACTCGCTATTTAACATTAGGGATTACTTTGCTTCAAGCTTTTGCTTATGTACGTACGCAGATCGAGCCAAGTGCTAAGACAATCGCTGACCCACTGTTTACCATTCTTACTGCTGTAGTTTTGACAGGCGGTACTTTATTTGTGATGTGGTTAGGGGAAAAAATTACCGATAAGGGTATCGGTAATGGTATTTCTTTGATCATCATGGCTGGTATTATCGCTCAATTGCCAAGTGGTATCACTGCGGAATGGGTTTCTAGAATGGCGAAAGGTGGTGGTGGTCCAATTCCATTGTTACTTGAATTTGTGGCTTTGTTCTTCGTTGTGATCTTTACGATCTTGATCGTACAGGGGGTTCGTAAGATCCCTGTACAATACGCGAAGAAAATCGTCGGTAACAAGCAAGTCGGTGGAGTGCGTCAGTATATACCGTTGAAGGTAAATGCTGCTGGTGTAATGCCGATCATTTTCGCACAGGCAATTATGTTTGTGCCAATGAGTTTAGGGCAGTTCTTCCCAAATCTTCAGTCAGAATTTTTGACTTCTCTGAGTAACTATACCTCTGTTGCCTACAACGTGACTTTCGCGGTGTTGATTATCGCGTTTACGTTTTTCTATACGGCAATTATGGTTAACCCACAGCAAATGTCAGATGACATGAAGAAAAATGGTGGATTTGTTCCAGGTATTAAACCAGGATTGGAGACTAGTAATTTTATAGACCGCGTAATATCAAATATTACATTTCCAGGTGCAATTTTCTTAGCGATCATTGCTATTTTACCTGCTATTGCAAGTTTGTTTGGTATTAATAATCAATTCGCGCACTTCTATGGAGGTACGTCCCTATTGATTTTAGTAGGTGTGGTGTTGGATACTTTGCAACAGATCGAATCTCATTTATTGATGCGCCATTATGACGGATTAATGAAGACTGGACGTATTAAAGGCCGTTCGGCTGCGTCTGTTGAGGGTATGGATCATTCGGCAATTTAATTTCTTTAGATGTCTAAAGTATTTTATAAGTCAGCAGAAGATATAGAGCAATTGCGGAAGTCAGCAGATGTACTTTCGCGATTGCTTGGTGAGATCGCAAAAGTGATTAAACCTGGAGTAAAGACAATATCTCTTGATAAATTAGCTTATGAGTATATCCATGATAATGGCGGCACGCCTGCGTTCTTAAATTATCAGGGATTTCCATATTCTTTATGTATATCTGTCAACGATCAGATTGTACACGGTTTTCCAGGCGATTATGAAATTAAAGATGGTGATCTTGTTTCAGTCGATGGTGGTGTCAATTTGAACGGTTTTATCAGTGACTCGGCCTATACTTTCGGTGTTGGGGAGATTTCTGAGGAGGCTCAGTTGTTGTTAGATGTGACAAAAGAGTCATTGTACAAAGGTGTTGAACAGGCTGTGGCCGGTAAACGTGTTGGAGATATCTCTTCTGCAGTTCAAGAGTACGTAAACAAATTCGGTTTCGGAATTGTACGCGAGTTAGTCGGGCACGGTGTTGGTTATCATCTACATGAAAAACCAGAAGTTCCAAATTATGGAAAACGTGGTGCGGGGCCAAAATTGGAAGAAGGTTTGGTCATCTGTATCGAGCCGATGATCAATGCGGGACGTGCTGGTGTCCGTTTTTGGGATGATGGTTGGACGGTAAGTACAGTGGATGGAAAATTATCGGCGCACTTTGAACAAATGGTGGCCATCCGAAAAGGAGAACCAGATGTGTTGCTGACATTCGAACATGTAGAGAAAGTTTTGAATAAAAAGTAGTTGGTTTTCAATTATTTTTATTTATCTTTGCACTCCTGTTCGCAGGCTTTTAAATTAAATTTAATCGAGAATATATGGCTAAACAAGCCTCAATAGAACAAGACGGTATAATTAGAGAGGCACTTTCTAATGCTATGTTTAGGGTAGAGTTGGAAAATGGACATGAAATCATTGCCCATATTTCTGGTAAAATGCGCATGCACTATATCAAAATTTTACCTGGTGATAAAGTTAAATTGGAAATGTCTCCGTATGATTTGACTAAAGGAAGGATTACTTATCGCTATAAATAGGAGTAAGCCTTTGAATTAGCGCAAGCTTTTGAAAAAATAAATATCATGAAAGTAAGAGCATCAATAAAAAAACGTAGCGCGGACTGTAAGATCATCCGTCGTAAAGGTAAAGTTTTTGTAATCAACAAAAAGAACCCTAAGTTTAAACAACGTCAGGGTTAATTCATTAAAAATAATAGCTTAATATTATATGGCAAGGATAGCAGGTATTGATTTACCTAAAAACAAAAGAGGTGTGATCGGCCTTACCTATATTTTTGGTATCGGTCGTACAAGTGCTCAATATATCTTGGAAAAAGCTGGTATCAGCGAAGATGTGAAAGTACAAGAATGGAATGATGATCAATTGGCAGCAATTCGTACCATCATTAACGACGAATTGAAAGTTGAAGGTGCATTGCGTTCTGAAATTCAGTTAAACATCAAACGTTTAATGGATATCGGTTGTTACCGTGGATTGCGTCACCGTAAACACTTACCAGTTCGTGGTCAACGTACAAAAAACAACTCACGTACTCGTAAAGGTAAACGTAAGACAGTTGCAAACAAGAAAAAAGCTACTAAATAATAAATAAGAAATGGCTAAAACTAAAAAAGCTGCAAAAAAGCGTATCGTTGTTATTGAACCTGTAGGTCAGGCTCACATTAACGCAACGTTTAACAATATCATTGTAACTTTGACTAACAATCAAGGACAAACTATTTCTTGGTCTAGTGCTGGTAAAATGGGTTTCCGTGGTTCTAAAAAGAACACTCCATATGCTGCTGGTCAGGCTGCACAAGACTGTGGAAAAGTTGCTCATGATTTGGGTTTACGTAAAGTTGAGGTGTTTGTTAAAGGACCTGGTGCTGGTCGTGAATCTGCAATCAGAACATTACAAACTGTAGGAATCGATGTGACTACGATCAAAGATATCACTCCACTTCCTCACAATGGTTGTCGTCCTCCAAAACGCAGAAGAGTTTAATTAAATTTAAAGATAAGATTCATTGGCTATAGGCTGATAGATACTTTAATTGTAAAAAGAAATGGCTAGATATACAGGACCTAAGTCCAAAATTGCCCGTAAATTTAGAGAGCCGATTTTCGGCCCAGATAAAGCGTTAGAAAAGAAAAATTACCCTCCTGGACAACACGGAGCTTCTAAACGCAGAGGTAAACAATCTGAATATGCTATTCAGTTGTTAGAAAAACAAAAAGCGAAATATACTTATGGTGTATTGGAGCGTCAGTTCTCAAACTTATTTGTTAAAGCTGCCTCTAAACAAGGTATTACAGGTGAGATCTTCTTGAAATTATTGGAAGCTCGCTTGGATAACGTAGTTTACCGTTTAGGTATTGCTACTTCCCGTGCTGCTGCTCGTCAGTTAGTATCCCACAAACACGTTACTGTTAACGGCGAAGTTGTTAACATTCCATCATATAGCTTGCGTCCGGGTGACGTTATAGCAGTTCGTGAACGTTCTCAAACACTTGAAGCCATCACAAATTCAGTTGCAGGTCGTGCTGTAAACAAATTTTCTTGGTTAGAGTGGAATGCGAAAGAATTAACAGGTACTTTCTTAAGCTATCCAGAAAGAGCTGATATTCCTGAAAACATTAAAGAGAACTTAATCGTTGAGTTATACTCTAAATAATAAATAAAATAGAAGAATGCATAGTCCAATCTTGGGGTATGCATCTTCTATTGTATTACAATTATTATTACAAATAAAACATTAAAAGAAAATAAATGGCAATTTTAGCATTTCAAAGACCGGATAAAGTTATCATGCAAAAATCTACGGATTTTGATGGTACGTTTGAATTTCGTCCATTGGAGCCTGGTTTTGGTGTAACCATTGGTAATGCTTTGCGCCGTATTCTATTGTCCTCGTTAGAAGGATATGCAATTACGTCGATAAGGTTTTCTGGCGTTTCGCACGAATTTTCAACGATCAAAGGTGTTGTTGAAGACGTAACTGAAATTATCCTGAACTTGAAACAAATCCGTTTCAAAAAAACAGGGGAGATTGGCGACAGCGAAAAGGTATTTGTAGTAATCAATGGTCAAGAACAATTCTTAGCTGGTGATATCACAAAATTCTCTAATAACTTTACTGTCTTAAACCCAGACTTAGTAATCTGTAATATGGATAACTCAGTGACAATTGAATTGGAATTGAGTATTGCTAAAGGTCGTGGATACGTAAATGCTGATGAGAACAAAGTTGCTGATGCACCAGTAGGTGTTATCGCAATCGATTCGATCTTTACTCCGATTAAGAATGTTAAATATACCATTGAGAATTACCGCGTAGAGCAAAAAACTGACTATGAGAAATTGTTGTTGGATATCTCTACTGATGGCTCAATTCATCCCGAAGAAGCTTTGAAAGAAGCTGCTAAGATCTTAATTCAGCACTTTATCCTGTTCTCTGATGAGAATATGCTTCTTGAGTCTCAAACGAAAGAAGAAACTAAAGTGGTTGATGAAGAAATCTTACACATGCGTAAGATCCTGAAAACGGAATTAGTAGATCTTGATCTTTCAGTTCGTGCTTTGAACTGTTTGAAAGCTGCTGATATTCGCACATTGGCTGAGTTAGTAACTTATGACGTGGCCGATATGTTGAAATTCAGAAACTTCGGAAAAAAATCGTTAAGTGAAATCCAAGAATTGGTTAAATCGAAAGGTTTATCATTCGGAATGAACTTGGCTAAATACAAATTAGACGAAGAATAATAATTTATTAAGCGACCACTAGTCGTAATTCCTTTTGGCTGTGATAAGAGTTTTCACTTATCGCTTATACAAAAACGGTACGATTAGTATAATAAAATCAAAATGAGACACGGAAAAAAAGTAAATCACTTAGGCCGCACGGATAGCCATAGAAAAGCAATGTTGGCTAACATGGCAACGTCATTGATCAAACACAAACGTATTACAACTACTTTGGCTAAAGCTAAAGCGTTGCGTACTTATGTTGAGCCTTTGATTACTAAATCTAAAAACGACACAACTCACTCACGTCGTACGGTATTCGCTTATTTGAAAGATAAAGATGCAGTTTCTATCTTGTTCCGCGAAGTATCTGAAAAAGTAGCTAACCGTCCAGGTGGTTACACTCGTATCATCAAGATGGAAAACCGTTTGGGTGATAACGCAGAAATGGCTTTTATCGAGCTTGTTGATTACAATGAGATTTATGGTAAAAAAGCTGCCGCTGCTGAGAAAAAAGCTACTCGCCGTCGTGGTGGATCTAAAAAAGCTGCTGCTGCCGCACCTGCTGAAACCGAAGCTCCTGCTGAAGTAAAAGCTGAGGTAGAAGGTGAAGAAAAAGTTGACGGAGAATAATCATTCCCGCCATTAGATAAAAAAAGTCCTCTTTTTAAGGGGACTTTTTTTATTTTATGATCATTCCTACGGTTATAACTGATATATTTGTATTGCTAAAATCTGATAGTTTTTTCTATTACTAGCTATTTCGTTTATCAATCTATAATTCATTAAGATGAAACCATTTGATGTTTATCCCATTAATCCCATTAACATAGTGAAAGCTAATGGATCAACGGTGTGGGATGCCGAAGGAAATGCTTATTTGGACTTGTATGGTGGCCATGCCGTGATATCGATCGGACACACGCACCCACATTATGTACAACGTGTAACAGAACAATTGAACCGTATTGGCTTCTATTCTAATTCTGTTGAAATCCCAATTCAGCGAGAACTCGCGCAACTGCTTGGTGAAGTATCTGGTAAGATTGATTATGCTTTATTCCTGTGCAACTCCGGTGCTGAAGCAAATGAAAATGCCTTGAAATTGGCTTCTTTCCACAATAAAAGAAAAAAAATAATCGCGTTCTCCAAGGCTTTTCATGGGCGGACTTCATTAGCGGTAGCTGCGACTGATAATCCCAGTATCGTGGCACCTGTCAATGAGACAGAAAATGTTGTTTTTCTGCCTTTCAATGATGAAGATGCTCTGAAGGAAGCTTTTTCAACTGATGGCGCTGAGATTTCTTCCGTTATTATTGAAAGTATTCAGGGAGTAGGGGGGATCAGAGAGGCATCAGTTTCTTTTCTTCAATTGATCCGCTCGCTTTGTGATCAATATAATGCGGTATTTATTGCTGATGAGGTACAATGTGGTTATGGCAGGAGCGGTTTATTCTATGCACAGGATTATTCCGGTGTGGAGGCTGATATTTATACGATGGCTAAAGGCATGGGCAATGGCTTTCCTATTGGGGCAATAAGTATATCGCCTAAGTTTAAGGCCTCTTATGGTAGTTTGGGAACGACCTTTGGCGGCAATCATTTGGCTTGTGCAGCGGCTTTGGCAGTTTTAGAAATCATCCAACAGGATAAACTGATGGAAAATGCTGCTCTGGTGGGACAATACCTTATTGATGAATTGAATAAAATCGAAGAGATAATTGAGGTACGTGGTAGAGGATTGATGATTGGTATCGAACTTCCTGGATCTTTGGCGCATGTAAAGAAGGAGCTATTGATAAAGAATCGTATCTTTACAGGTGAAGCTAAACCATCTGTCATTCGATTGCTTCCTGCATTAAATATTACGAAGGAACATGCTGATCAATTTTTGTTGGCATTAAATGAACATGTAAAGACTGTTACAGTCGCATAAAAATAATATGAAACCAGCTGCATTTCTCTTTCATGTTTTGAGCGAAGAATAAACTGTTGGTTAAATCATGATTCAAGAACGAACCGAGTGAAACTGGCTCATTGATGCCGTTGAAAATACACTCTTATAATAATTTATATAGATGAAAAAATTTTTCTCTGTTAAAGACGTATCCAGTGTAGCAGACATCGTCCAAGAAGCGTTACATTTGAAAACTGCACCCTATGATAATCAGGAACTTGGTCAACATAAGACCTTAGGCCTTGTATTTTTAAATCCGAGCTTACGTACACGATTGAGCACACAAAAAGCGGCGATGAATTTGGGTATGAATGTCATGGTCATGAATATGGACAAGGACGGCTGGGCATTGGAAACGCAAGATGGTGTTGTGATGAACGGCAATACAGTAGAGCATATTCGTGAGGCTGCAGCAGTAATGGGTGAGTACTGTGATATTCTGGGATTACGGTCTTTTCCAAAGTTAAAGGATCGTGAAGAAGATTACAGTGAGGATCTGTTCAACAAGTTTATGCAATATTGCGGGGTACCAGTTGTTTCTTTAGAGAGTGCTACACGTCACCCTTTACAAAGTTTGACAGATATCATTACGATCACTGAGCACAAGAAAACGGCCAAACCAAAGGTTGTATTGGCTTGGGCACCTCACGTAAAAGCATTGCCTCAGGCTGTCCCAAATTCTTTTGCAGAATGGATGTGTAAAGCTCAGGAGGAAGGTCTGGTAGATTTTACCATTGCACAGCCCATGGGCTATGAACTGAGTGAGGATTTTACCAAAGGGGCAACTATATCCAACAATTTGGATGAAAGTCTTGCAGGTGCGGACTTTGTATATGTGAAAAATTGGTCATCCTATCAGGAGTATGGTGAAGTCTATACTGTCGATGAGAATTGGATGATGGATAATGCAAAGCTGTCTTTGACAAATAACGCTAAAGTGATGCATTGTTTGCCGGTAAGAAGAGATCTAGAGTTGTCTTCTGAAATTTTGGACGGACCAAATTCTTTGGTTATTAAAGAGGCAAGCAATCGTGTATGGGCTGCTCAAGCTGTTTTAAAGCGAATGTTAGAGGATTTGGTATAAAACCAAACTTTTGATTATTGAAAAACTATTTTTACTGGGAAAAGTTGCGTAATGGCTAATAGTGTATTAAATATTATAAAAATTGGCGGAAACATTATCGATGATGAGGGTCAATTGGACTCTTTTTTAGAGAAATTTTCCGCATTATCTGGGAAAAAAATCTTAGTGCATGGCGGTGGTAAAATTGCTACTCGTTTGGCAAGTGAATTGGGGATACAGGCACAAATGGTCGAAGGACGGAGAGTAACAAATGAAGATATGTTACGTATTGTCACCATGGTATATGCTGGGCTGACCAATAAAACTATCGTTGCTAAATTGCAAAAATTAAAATGTGATGCTGTTGGTTTGACCGGTGCTGATGGTGATGTGATAAAGGCTATAAAACGCCCTGTCAAGGACATTGATTATGGTTTTGTAGGTGACCTGTTGCATGATTCAGTGAATACATTGGCAATCAAGAAATTTTTGGAGGCAGGATTTATCCCTGTATTTTCGGCCATCACTCACAATGGATTAGGGCAACTGCTCAATACCAATGCTGATACAATTGCGTCTTCATTGGCCGTTTCTTTGGCATCACTATATGAGACTTCATTGGTATATTGTTTTGAGAAAAATGGTGTGCTACGGGATGTGACAGATGAAAATTCAGTTATACCAACAATTAAGGCGGAAGAGTTCGAGTATCTAAAACAATCAGGAACAGTCAATGATGGCATGATTCCAAAATTACAGAATGCGTTTAACGCAATAAATAAAGGTGTTCAAGAAGTATATATTGGTCATGCGAATAATTTACATCTATTTCAGCAAGGCCAATTTGGTACCTGTTTGACATTAAAATAATCATCTAATCTAAACCTAACCCTATGAAAAAGGTCACCATTATCGGAAGTGGCAATATCGGTCTCTCTTTGGCAAAAGGACTTGTAAAAAGTCAGTTTGCAAGTGCTTCCGATATTACCTTGACAAGAAGGAATGTAAACGCTTTGGCCGAAGAAGCAAGCCAGGGATTTAAAGTAAGTAATGACAACAAACAGGCCGTCAAAGATGCTGATATTGTTGTGTTTGCTATACTACCACAGCAACTTAAAAAAGTATTGGTTGAGGTAGCTTCCGAGATCGATAGGGATAGACAGATTTTTGTATCTATTGTATCAGGAGTTTCTTGTGCTGACCTAAGAGCTGAGCTGGGAAGCGATGCAACAGTGATCCGTGCCATGCCAAATACGGCTATAGCTATTGCGCAGTCAATGACCTGTATCGCCAGTGACAATGCATCAGATGAAAGCTTGCACCAGGTAGAGAAGATGTTTGAGACTGTCGGATCTGTTGTGGTGATCAACGAGGATCTGATGACTTCTGCAACAGCATTGTGTGCCTGTGGAATTGCGTTTTTCCTACGGGCTATTCGGGCTGCATCACAGGGTGGGGTAGAAATAGGTTTCCATGCACATGATGCCCTAAAAATGGCTGTTCAGACCGCTAAAGGGGCAGCAGATCTACTATTGCATACCAATGCACATCCTGAAGGAGAGATCGACAAAGTAACCTCACCTAAAGGATGTACAATAGCAGGGCTGAATGAAATGGAGCATAACGGTTTTAGTTCTGCTTTTATAAAGGGAATAAAATTGTCTGCTGACAAAGCAGGTGGATTGTATCATGAAGGATAAAGAGGAATTATTTCAGGATAGTATAGGCCTATTGAAACAGCTGATTGGGGTATCATCTTTGAGCAAAGAGGAAACGTTTAGTGCTGCTATAATTGAAAAGTTCTTCGAGGATCACCATATAAAGACCTATAGGAAAGGAAATAATATTTGGGTATATAATGCCCATTATACTTCCGATAAAGCTACCATTCTACTCAATTCACATCATGATACCGTAAAAGCCAATAGCGGATATACCCGTGACCCTTTGGCAGCGAACGAGGAGGATGGAAAACTTTATGGTTTAGGAAGTAATGATGCCGGTGGTTGTTTGGTCGCGCTGATTGCAACGTTTTTATATTTTTATGAACGGCAGGACCTATCCTATAATTTTTGTCTTGTGGCCAGTGCTGAGGAGGAAATTTCGGGTAGAAATGGGATTGAATCTGTGTTGGGAGAACTTGGTCCCATTGATTTTGCGATCGTTGGCGAACCGACACTCCTGGATCTGGCCATCGCCGAGAAAGGATTGATGGTATTGGACTGCAATGCCAGCGGAAAGGCAGGCCATGCTGCCCGTAGTGAAGGTGACAACGCCATATACAAAGCAATAAAGGATATTCAGTGGTTTAAGGACTATACTTTTGAAAAAACATCAGCTACATTAGGGCCGGTCAAAATGTCTGTCACCGTTATTCAGGCTGGCTCACAGCATAATGTTGTGCCTGCTAACTGCAGTTTCGTTGTTGATGTAAGAACCACGGATGCCTATTCTAATGAAGAAACTTTAGCGATTATAAAAGCTCATGTGGCTTCAGAAGTAACTGCTAGGTCTACCCGGTTGAAGTCTTCTTCTATTCCCGAAACACATCCCATTGTTCAAGCGGGCATTGCTCTTGGACGTAAGATATATGGTTCTCCTACCATGAGTGACCAGGCGCTTATTCCTGTACCTTCTTTAAAACTTGGGCCAGGTGATAGTGCGAGATCTCATATGGCTGATGAATTTATTTATATTGATGAAATTCGTGAGGGAATAGATTTATATATAGCAATGCTAGAAAAGATAGTATAAAAAAAGCTTCCAATATATGGAAGCTTTTTTTATACTAGACCAAGCTGATTTGACGCTTTATGCTTTCTTCAAGGGAGATAATTGTTTCTGTGCGTTGAATTCCAGGTACAGATTGAATATCTTCATTCAGAACTTTTCTGAGGTGGACCGTATCTCTACAGATTATTTTTGCAAAAATACTGTATTGGCCAGTACAATAATGTAATTCGACCACTTCTTTGATTTCTTTCAATTTATCTACTGCATCTGCATATTGTGACCCCTTTTCTAAATAGATACCTAAGAAAGCAGTGATATCAAAACCTACTTTTTGAGGATTGATAATTAGATTTGAACCTCTAATAATACCTAATTCTTCCATCTTCTTCATTCTAACGTGTATTGTACCTCCAGATACGATTAGCTTTTTTGCTATCTCCGTATAAGGAATGGAGGCATCGTTCATTAGAATAGACAAGATTTGGATATCCAAATTGTCTAGATCATAGTTTGCATATTGATTTTCCATTAACAATGGTTTTTGTGTTCATGAATTGGTCATTGCATCAAAAGCTGACCAATAGCTAAAATAATTAAATTTATTTCAAAATTACTAAGAATTTTCGGTTTATAGATGTAAATTTAATAAAAAATAGTTATCGATATTGATAATGTGATATATTAATAAAAATTAGAATGATTTTCATCATTCTAGGTTAAATAAAGGAGGGAAGACGTGGAAGTGCAAGATGTAAAAATTTCGAAAAAGAAACCGATTTATGAAGTTGGAGAAGGACTACATAAATATCTGAAGCTATATCAGCGGGATGAAAAATTGCCGATTGGATATAAGGATCTATTGAATTTTACCGAAACAGTACCGGTAATGGATAAATTTGGTCATGATACTTTTTGGGAAACACCATTGTACCCACAGCATATCATAGACCAATTATACGATGGATTGAAGGTCATTTATGCCAAGCTTAAAGCCTCTGGTAACACCCGGATTGTACAACACAAATATATTGATCGTGTTGAATATTGTGGTTTTGGTAATACGAAACCATTTCGTATCCGAATAGTGAACCGGTTAAATGATGTTTATGATTATTTTTACATTAAGCAAGCGGATGCCTCACGGATTTATGGATTAGAGCTTGAAGAAATCCTTTCCCCAAATCAGGTCAATTACATGGTCGATCAGGATACACTCGTGGAGGAACATATTGTTGGCATTCCTGGAGATACATTTTCACAGACAAGAATGTTTTCTCCTGATTATAATTTAACCCGTATTTCTAAAGAATTTGTCAAATTCAATGAACGTTGTATCATTACTTTACTTGGAGATATGCGGGCCTATAATTTTGTCATGCAGATTACGCCAGACTTTGATGATTTTCAGTTTAGGATCAGAGCTATTGATTTCGACCAACAGTTTTATGAGGGCAATCCCAAAGTATATATGCCACAATTTTTTAAGGAAAATTATCCCTACGTTAAACTTGCCATGGAACATCTAAATGAAAAAACAGTATTACAATATCAACAGGAGGAGCGTTCTTCTATCGTACATAGAGTGCGTAGTGAGCGGCATCGAATCGCTGATCTAAGAGATGCTTCTCAGACGCAGGTGCTTTCAACGTTGGAGAATATTAGGCAGCTGCGGGAAGGTTATGCGGAATTTTATGGAAACAACTCCTATCTACGATGTAAAACAATGACCGATATTGTGGAACTCAATGTAAAAAATGTGATCCGGCAGGTACAAATGTAGTTACTTGATACGATCTTTGTTGTCTTTAAGAAATGCTGACCAGCCCGAATAAGATTTACTGCTGCCAAAGGTGCTGTTTTTCTGAAAAGAATGACATACAGCAATAGCCAGCCCATCCGTTGCATCTAAAAATTGGGGGGTCTCTTCAAACTTTAATAAAGTTTTGAGCATAGCAGAGACCTGCTCTTTGGTTGCGTTTCCATTTCCGGTTACTGATTGTTTTATTTTTCTGGGAGAATATTCAAAGATGGGAATATCTTGTGCTAATGCTGCTGCCATAGCTACTCCTTGAGCCCTTCCCAGTTTGAGCATCACTTGGATATTTTTACCATAAAATGGTGATTCAAGTGCAACACAATCTGGGTTATATTCTTTCATCAAAGCAGAAGTTTTTTTAAAGATTCGTTGTAATTTTAAAGCATGGTCATCAAGATGGCCCATTTTGATCACCCCCATTGAAATCAGGGATATTGTATTACCTACCTCTTTAATGATTCCATAGCCCAGTACCACTGTACCTGGATCAATTCCGAGAATGATTCTTTCTTTCGCTTTTTCCTTCTGCATGTACAATATTACAAATTTTGCTTTTTATAAGCGGATTGCTGTCGACAAAACTTAATCATTTGGCTAAAATTTAGTAACATTGCTCTCTAATTATAAAAAGTTGACTGGAAGACAAAAAAAATATATCAGTCTTTTATTAAAGATACTGGTTTTCGTACTTGCGACATGGTACATCATAACCAAAGTATCTGATAAGAGCAATGTCGATAAGTTCAGGACATTAATTGCAGGGTTGGAACACCATTCTGTTGTTTGGACCTTGATATTGATCGTGGTGCTCATGTGGATAAACTGGCTTCTGGAGGTCGTTAAATGGCGTTACCTAGCATCTAAATTAGAGCAAATATCCTATTGGCAGGCATTTCAATCTGTTTTCTGTGGACTTACTTGGGCTATTTTTACACCAAACAGAATCGGAGAGTATGGTGGTAGAGTTCTTTTTCTAAAGCCACAAAATAGGGCCAAAGGTGCAGTCGCAATGGGGGTCGGACTATTTGCCCAATTGGTGCTGACGAGCGTCGCCGGCGCATTAAGTATTGCTTGGTTTATCTGTAAGTTCCTATCCACACCATTATCTGTCCAATTTGGCGTATGGCTGTTGGCGGTTATCTATGCTGCAGGCTTTGTAGTATTGTATTTCAATGTAAAATGGGTAGACTACTTGGTCGGTAAAATTAAGCTTTTGGCCAAGATTAAGCCTTTTTTTGAAGTACTGGAACATTATTCGACGCGGGAGCTAAGTATAGTGTTGTTAAATTCACTGGCACGATTTGTCATTTTTACTTCTCAATATATTATATTAATGAAATTGACACTGCCTGAACTGCCTCTTATGTCTATGATCCTCATGATCTTCATCCTCTTCTTTGTCCAAGCAGCACTACCCACATTAGATATTTTTGATTTCAGTGTCCGGAGTTTTGTGGCAAGTAATCTTTATAGTTATATTACAACGCAAGAAATTGCAGTAATGGCGATTGTGTCGTGTATTTGGTTTGTCAATTTGATCTTACCAGCGATATTTGGTTCTATTTTTGTTTTTAAGATTAATTTTTTCGGTGATACAAATTCTTAGTTATTTATTGATCATTTTTGCCTGTGTATATGGAATTCTCGTGTTATGGATGCGGAGGGGTTGGGCATGGATTATAACATCATCGGAGCTGCAGGAGCCCACAAAGACAGTGTCGGTAATCATTGCAGCACGTAACGAAGAGTTAAATATTCGGCGAACCATTACTTCCATTCTGAAACAGAACTTTCCGGCTGAGCTTCTTGAACTTATTATTATCGATGATCATTCTGATGATAATACTTCCATGATTGTACAGGAATATGAAAAAGAGGGCGTAAAGCTTATTCAGTTAAATGAAAATGGCCGGATGAACTCTTATAAGAAATTGGCGATCTCAAGAGCTATAGACTGTTGTAGAGGAGAAATTATCATTACAACAGATGCAGATTGTCGTATGGGACCAAATTGGCTGGTTTCAGTAGTAAGCACCTTTGAAAAAGAAAATGCTTTCCTTTTATCTTCTCCTGTGGTGTATTCCGAAGAAAAGAGTTTTTTTGAACGCTTGCAGACGTTGGAGTTCTTGTATTTGATCGGACTGGGGGCGGCTGGTATTGGCAACAGAAAGCCTACGACTTGTAATGGTGCTAATTTGGCCTATAGAAAGGACATTTTTAAGGAAATGGGAGGATTTAAAGGAATTGATGAGCTTGCCTCAGGTGATGATGAGCTTTTTTTGCATAAAGTTGCCGAGAAATATCCCGAAAGAATAGCTTTTTGTAAATCAGCGGACGCTATTGTGTATACAGATGCCAAGCCAGACCTGAAGTCATTCATTAGTCAGCGCAGACGCTGGGCATCAAAAAGCACGAAGTATAAAAACAAAGGTGTAATAGCCTTGGGTATTGCTATCTGGATTTTTAATGTTCTGCTACTCGTCGCCACGCTCCTTACTATTGCTGGTGTTCAAGTGATTGGCTGGGTAGTACTTTCTGCCCTGTTGCTTAAACTGCTCGTTGAATTTTTCTTTATCCAACCTTTGACCAAATTTGCAAACAGAAGTAGCCTGTTATGGTATCTTCCAATTTTAAGCCTAGCACATATCCTTTATCTCGTTTATATCGGAATATTGGGCAACATTGGAAAATATGACTGGAAAGGACGACAAGTCAGATAAACCATTATTTTTCGACTTTTTGTTTGATAGTTTCCTCAGCTAGTTTGACGATCTCATCAATACTTTTTCCTTCTGTATCTAGGGGATCCAGAACTTCCCATGTCATGTGAAGAAAAGGAGTGAGTGGATACATGCCATACTGGACCATTTCATAAGAACCTGTGATAGCTACGGGAACAACTAAAGCATTTGGATTTTTCTTGAGCAATGTCGCAATCCCCCCAACATGAAAGGTTTTCATTTTACCTGTTTTTGATCTTGTACCTTCAGGAAAAATAAAAGCAGACCAATTTTTGGTCTTCATGTTATTGGCAAGTTTTAGAATTTCTGCAATAGATTGTTTTGGGTCATTACGATCAATATTGGCAGCACCACCATGTTTTAGGTTGAAAGATATGCTTGGGATACCGCGTGCCAATTCTATTTTAGAGATAAACTTTCCATGAAATCTTCGTAAGAAATAAATCAGTGGCGGAATATCAAATGTACTTTGGTGATTTGCGACAAAAATAACGGGTTGGCCCATTGGTATTGTTTTATTATCAATAAATGTTACTCTGTTGAATAAGGTGTAATAACAAGCAACCAAGCAGGCATTAAGGATATCTACACTTTTTTTATGGGAATTATAGCCCCCCAGTTTTAAGCATAACCATTGAATTGGATGAAAGATAATAAGGGATAGACCAAAACAGAACCAGAATATAATAGATAAGATATAGCCTAAAAATTTTTTCATATGCTTTATTTGTTGCTACAAATATATCATTAAGCAATGATTTTTTAAAAAAATTGATATTGTTTCTTTTGTTTTTAACATTATTAATATTATATTTAATAATGTTAAAATAAATACTTTATTTAATGAGAAAAATACCCATTGATTGTCCATGTTGTGAAGCTAAGTTGAAAGTTTCAAAATTGGTATGTGACGTCTGTGAAACTGAGGTTGTCGGTAAATTTTCGCTGCCCTTACTGATGCAACTCTCCCCAGAGGAGCAAGAGTTTGTTCTTAATTTTCTGAGATACTCGGGGAGTCTGAAAGAGATGGCAAATCAAATGGGCAAATCTTATCCAACGGTTCGGAATATTTTGGATGATCTGATCTATAAATTAAAATTACTCGCTAATGAAGATGATCATATGTGAAGTAGAAAGGGTTGAATCTAGCCGTAATTGTTTTTAATAATGCATTATTATGAAAAATAAAGTTTTTTATACGGAGAGCCAATCCTTTTTAAGTTGGTGGCTTTGTTGTATACTTATTGTCGTTAGCATTGGGCATATATCCCTTTATTGGTCTGCTATACAGCAATGGGATTTTGGACCTTTATTAGGTTCCCCTGGGTTTTGGATTAATACCACCATGTGGATACTAATGGGTGTATTACGATTAAATACAACTATTGGTGAAGAAGGAGTTGAAATTTATTTCTTTCCATTTAGTTTTTATAAAAAGCGGTTAATTTGGGAAGATATCAAATCAATCACGATAGGGGAATACAATCCAATTCGGGAATATGGTGGTTGGGGGGCGAGATGGGGACTCAAGGGTTGGGCATTTTCCGCCAGAGGAAGTAGGGGAGCAAAGTTTCATATGAATGACGGCTCAATGGTGCTTGTCGGAACACAAAAGCCCGAAGAGATAGAACAACTGAATTTAAACGAGCTTCTGGAAAAACATGAAATTTAAACAAGTATTTCTAAATCCATTCGGCGAATTCTCAGAAAGAAAGCTGCTTTTTGTCGGTATTTTAGGCTTTATGTTATCTAGCTATCTAATCTATCAGTCGGGTGAACAATTTAATGGATTTATGCATTTCTATAAGCCTAGCATAGCAGTCACTTATTGGGAGGTATTAAATGTCCATGGTTACATGGTCCTTGCTCCATTGGTTCTTTTGTATGTTCTAGGAATTATCCTGAACAATAAGACAAGATTTATTGACGTCTTGAATGTCATTCTGATCATGCCATTTCCTCTATATTTATTGCTGCTTTTGAGCAGGGTTCTGAATCAGGAGAAGTTTAGCAACCAGATCAATGAAGCATTGAAAAAAGGTGATCATATGTTGTCCAGTATAGACAAGTCACAAATGATCATATTTAGTGTTTTTGGGATCGTGGCATTATTTCTATTATTTTATCAGTTTTATTTGTTGGTAAAGGGGATGAATGTAGCGGTTAATAATAAAAAAAATTGGTTAAGCGCATTGTTTGTGGCATTATATTTTATACTAGATGTATGTATACAATTTAATTTTTGACAAAAAATAACTATGAAAAAAATTCTATACTTCCTATTGTTCTGTTTTCATCTTTCATGCAGCCGTGCGCAGACCTTTGATGGTTCGTGGAAAGGGGAAGTGGAGGTTTCCGGACAGAAATTACTTTTGATATTCAACCTTGAAAAGGCTAATAATGATACCTGGACGGGAACCTTTGAAAGCCCAATGCAAACGTCTCAAAGGTTCCCAATCAGTGCCATTAGAACCAAGAATGACTCGATTTGGATGGATATCAAGAATATTGGTCTAGTCTATGCTGGTTTCTTGGACCGGGATAAAGATGTCATGAAGGGAGTCATGAAACAGGCGGGATTTAGGTCAGCCATGATATTGGTGAGAAGTGAGAACGAACAAAGTGGCCTTTCCCGTAAGCAGGATGTTTTCCCTCCCTACGATTATATTGAAGAGGAAGTTTCGTTCCAGAATCCGAAGGGGAATGCTGTACTTGCGGGAACCTTAACCTACCCAAAGACAGGGGGACCATTTCCTGCCGTGGTTCTGGTCAATGGTAGCGGGCAACAGAATAGGGATTCAGAAGTTTTTGGACATAGGCCTTTTAAAGTTCTTGCAGACCATCTCAGTAAAAATGGTTTTGCTGTTTTACGTTATGATGATCGTGGCATAGGAGAATCCAAAGGGGAAGTAAATTTGGCAACGACTATTGACTTTGCATCTGATGCAAACGCGGCAGTTGATTTTTTGAACAAAAAAGATATGGTCAAAGCGGGAAAGGTCGGAATCATTGGGCATAGTGAAGGTGCTTTAATCGCCGAGATTGTTGCAGCAGAAAACCCCAAGGTGGATTATATTGCATTATTGTCGGGACCGGTACTTAAAGGGGATTCTTTGTTGATTTTACAAAGTTATGCCCTAGGAAAAGCTGCTGGTTTATCAGCTTCAGCATTGGAGATCAATAAAGCCAATAACCGTAAACTGTATAATATCTTGTTGCAGGACGAACCACCCAAAGTATTATCTGAATCCTTACAGCAAGAACTTATTCGTCAGAATGATGGAAATCCCTTGACACCAGAAATGAAAATTAAGTTGAGCCCTATGATGAGTCCTTGGTTTAGAACTTTCTTGCGGATTGATCCCGAATACTACCTAAAACAGGTTAAAGTCCCAATTTTTGCTTCTTTTGGAGGTAAGGATGTTCAGGTTCCTGCCAATGAAAATATTTATGCCTTGCAGCGGCTTCGCCTGAATACTACAGATGTGACAATCAAAGACTATTCAAATTTGAACCATCTCTTTCAGCAGGCTCAGACAGGAAAAATTGAGGAGTATTTCGAGAATTCGGAAAGCTTTAATCTACAGTTACTACATGAACTGACGAAGTGGCTTAAACTGAAGGTAAAATAATTAAAAAGGCTTGAAAGAGCGTAGGTTTAGATTGACTGCAATGTATCTTTGCCATGCAGTCAATCTAAATACCATATATACAAGAACCTTAAAATAAAATTAAGGCGTAGTATTGGCCACAGGAAGTATTTTTCCGTTGTAATACCGATGCCCATGCTGTGCAAAATCAGCGATATACCGTCCCATTTCAAAAGCTAATGTGCCAGCTTCTGCTCCTGGAAAAGCTGCCTCAAACATTTCCGTTTGGGAAGATCCTAAGGCAAGGCAATTGACCCTGATACCTCTATCCCTAAATTCTTCGGCCAAACATTCTGTGAGTACAGCTAAAGCACCTTTACTGGTGGAATAAGCCGATAATCCTGGAAACTTCATGGAGCCTTGAAATCCACCCATGCTACTGATGTTGACAATGTGTGCTCCTTCATTCATCATTGGTACAATATGATGTATCATATTAACATGGCCCATGAGGTTTGTTTGCAGCATGTCTGCAAAATCCTTTCCACTGGTTTCCATAAAAGGTTTGTTGATCAATGCCCCGGCATTATTGATTAAGATGTCAACAGTTTCAAACTTTGAGTGAATGAAAGGAATCAGTGTCGCATAATCATCATATACGATATCAAATTGTGCCGGGTAAAGCGTCCCACCATCATAATTGAGCTGACTAGCAATTTCATGTAGTTTCCTCAATTTGTCAGCTGATCTGGCCAATGCGATAACTTTATTGTCCTTTTTAGAGGTCAAGTCCAGTACTGCTTCAAATCCAACACCGCTGCTTGCTCCAGTAATAATAATATTCGCCATGTTTATTCTTCTAATTTTTGACTTTGTTCGACTTCTTCGGCAGAAGGTAATTTATCTTCTCCGATTGCTCTCGGATTGAATATAAAATAAATTCCCGAAAGGGCAACAACAGCAGAAATAATATAAAATAGTAAAGTAATCAGTACAGCGTTGTGTGAATCCACATGAAATATCCCTGCGCCCCACATGATTACAAGCTCACGCATCCCTAATCCTCCTACTGAAAATGGGATGATCGACACTAAGGAAGACGCTAAAAATAAAAACAAATAAGGTGAAAATTTGCCATTAAAACCTAGTGCATAGAGAATCAATATTGCTGCAATTACCTGCATCGACTGTACACCGATAGCTTTCAGGTGGGCTTTCAAAAAGGTACGTTTATATTCTTTAAAGAATTTGGTGACAATAAAATAGTAAATGATGCTGCCCAATATGAATAACAAGATGGTCAAATAGTTTGGTATTCCTAGTTGAGGCATATAAGTAACCAGGGCTGCTATGATTAAGCATAATGCCCAAAGGCCACTTAAACGGTCCAGAAATAATGCAGTGAATAGTTTTCGTCCTTTAATACTGAATCTTTTTCTTAAAAAAAATATTTTATAACCATCCCCTCCAACTCCTCCGGGTAATATTAAATTATAAAATAAGCCCAGCTGATAAAGTTTTAAGTTATACTTTTCAGATACCTCTAAACCTATAGCTCTCAAAAAAGAGAGTAAACGTGAAGAAGAGATCAGGATTGAAATACTGTAGGCCAATAATGCTAAAAAGAGATAAAAAGGATTGGAATTGACGACAGCCTCCTTTAGATCTTTTAAGGATACTTTACTGAAGACCCAATAAAGTGCCCCCACTGTAACGACAATCTTTAATATGTTTTTTACGATTTTTAAAACCTTTTTTCTGTCCATAGAAATTGTACTTCCAATTTTGATTGACTGCGTTCACGATTTTGGAGAATCCAAAGTTAGAAACTTTGTTGGATTGTACAATTTTAGTTATGCGATCGCTGGGTAAATTCTTGCGTACAAAAGGATCAAATATAAAATACCAAAGATAGTGGCCAAAGAAAATAGCCAATTTAGGTCAATTCTATTATATTTGTGTTTTAACATAGCTATCATTAATCCAACAATAAAGCAAAATAATAAAATTGGAGCGATAAGGGCGACTTTATTTGTGAAAGCTAGACTGATTTGATTTATTTTTGTCGTAGCTTCCTGTCCTTTAAATAAAGGATATGTCGCAAAGGCCAAAAGAATAATGAATAGCCTTAAAAGAGTTTTAGCTATTATCTTGCTTATGGTATGATTTTTGGCTGTAATCTTCATGATTTGTGTATTATTTACCTCAAAAATACAATTTGAAATTAAAATTTATAGATATGAATCGATTCGTTTTATCATTAGCAACTGTTTTTGCTACGGTGACCTTGTTCTCTTGTGGTGCACAAAAGCAAGGTACATCATCTGGAAACTCTGGTTATGGTTCTTCTACCAGTGCAAGCTCAGGGCCCAGTGCTTCAGAGTGGAAATCTGCTGTAAAAGGAACTTGGACATTAAATTCAATCGATAGAGAGAATCTTCCTTCAACCTTCACGATTAAAAGTGTGTTTGAAGAAGCCCCTGCAGAGTGTTTTGTAGGCAGTACCTGGAATTTTATAGGAAATGGTAAGGGCTCTATTACCTTTAATGCTCAAGGTACTTTGTGCGCGCCCGGTGCCTCACGTGAAATTTTTTGGTCTATCTATAATCCCGGAAAAGGATTGGGCGAACCTCAATTTCAATTTAAGAAAATTTATGCTGGCGATAAAGCGAAAAATGTAACAACTGGTTATCGTTTGGATCTATCTTATTCAGATGGCAATAAGTTGGTTATGCGAATGCCATTGACGGTAGCCAATGGTGAAGCGTATTTAGTGCTTAATTTTTCGCGCGTAAACTAGTTTCAGCACGAAAAGAAGAATAACAGCGAGCTATAGGAATTCCTATGGCTTTTTTTGTTTAAAATTTAATACTTTTACATCCCGAAACCATCATGATTTATTTAAACCGAACGTAGCGAATTCATGAACACAATTAAAATAGAATTGTGAACGAATAATCGCCTAATGGTATACATAAATCTGATCGCTTCATCACCTTGAAAAAACAGATTGATAAAGGATGAAAGTGGCTTAGTCCCTGATCGCTAAATCAGGCTGTGCTTAATATAGAGAAAATATGGCTGAACAACACACGAAAACTGCTTTAATAACAGGTATTACAGGTCAAGATGGTGCCTATTTAGCAGAATTCCTATTGAAAAAAGGTTATAAAGTCCACGGATTGAAACGGAGAAGTTCTTTGTTTAATACCGATCGTATAGACCACCTTTATCAAGACCCGCATCTTGACAATAGAAATTTTACATTGCATTTTGGTGATCTGACAGATTCAACCAATTTGATCCGTATTATACAAGAAACTCAGCCTGATGAAATTTACAATTTGGCGGCCCAATCTCATGTTAAGGTTAGCTTTGATACCCCCGAGTACACAGCGAATGCAGACGGTATAGGAACACTTCGTATACTGGAGGCCGTAAGGTTATTGGGGCTAATTGAGAAAACGCGTATTTATCAGGCCTCTACTTCTGAATTATACGGTTTGGTACAGGCTGTTCCACAGAGTGAAACTACCCCTTTCTATCCAAGAAGTCCCTATGCAGTTGCCAAAATGTATGGCTACTGGATAACCGTCAACTACCGTGAAGCCTATAAGATGTATGCCTGTAATGGCATCTTATTCAATCATGAAAGCCCCGTGCGTGGAGAAACTTTCGTGACCCGTAAAATTACAAGAGCAGTGGCTAAGATCGCATTGGGATTGCAGGATAAATTATATCTTGGAAATTTGTCTGCACAACGAGATTGGGGACATGCAAAAGACTATGTTGAAGCAATGTGGCTGATCCTGCAACAGGAAAAGCCCGAAGACTTTGTTATCGCAACAGGTGTGACTACCACGGTAAGAGATTTTGTCCGTATGGCTTTTGCTGAGCTGGGAATTGAAGTTGAGTTCAGTGGTAAAGGAGAACAAGAAAAAGGTGTTATCATCGATATTGACGAGGAACGATTGACCCAATTAAATATTGATAAATCGCTGATCAAATTTGGTCAGACAGTTGTGAAAGTCGATCCAGCATACTATAGACCCACAGAGGTTGATTTACTTATTGGGGATCCAACAAAAGCAAACACAAAATTAGGATGGAAGCCAAAATATGATCTTCAAATGTTGGTAACAGATATGGTACAATCGGATCTCCACTTAATGCGGAAGGAAGAATACTTAAAACAAGGTGGTTTTGAAACTTTAAATTATTTTGAGTAATCCGTAATTGGTAACAATAACATAAAACTGGAATAATTTTTGTTTAAACATTTATTGGTATAAATTAAGCGAATTTACCCTATGAATATGACAGTATATTATGATGAATTCAGAGGTTGTTTCAAATAAGAAAGAAGAGGAGAGAAAGAAGGATTCCTCTAAAATTTATTTCTTTATCATTGCGATAGCAGCACTTCTTGCGACGAATATATATTTTTATGTCAAGTTTAAGACAAATGGAGAAAAGGTCTATGCGTTGACTGTAGAGAAGGAAAATCTTCAGGTACAGATTGATCGGATAGAGGCTGAATTGGATAAAATTGATGTTGAAAATGTCCAATTGACTCCAGAGATGACTGTACAGAAAGAAGATTCTAGAACAGAAATTGCAGAGCTTCGACAGAAACTTGAAAATAAAAGTATTACACCTATGGATATTGATGAAGCTCAGCGCAAAATCAATCAATTAAAAAAACAGGTTGATACGTATCGTATAAATGTACAGCGGTTAATCCAGGAAAATCAAATATTATCAAAACAGAATTCCAATTTGAGTGAATCTGTTGTCGAGAAGGATAAGCAGATTACTTCTTTAGTAACAACAAATTCGGAATTGAAAGAGAAAGTTGCGACAGCCTCAGCATTGAAAGTTTCTGAGATAAGCATCAATGGTCTTGCGATCAAAAAGAATGGCAAAGAATCTGTGGAAGAGCGTGCCAAGCGTGTTGATAAGCTGAAAATCAATTTTACGATTGTAGACAATGAATTGGCCAAAAATGGAGAACGGGATATTTTTGTACGGATTATCGATCCCCAAGGTAACTTGATTGTTCAGGGAGATCATATTTTCTTTGTGCATGGTGAAAAATTGCAATATACCTTTAAACATAAGATCATGTTTACCAATAAGGGAGAAGATTACATTGTCTATTGGGCTGCCGATGGTGGGTTTAGTAAAGGAGCCTATACTGTACTCCTGTATGAGGATAACGCAATCATGGGAAGATCAACAATTGTATTACGATAAGAAACTCTTTTAATTAAAAATAATAAAAAGGCCCTTTTGATTCAATTCAGAAGGGCCTCTTTTGTTGTTTAGCGTCTTTCGCTGCTGATGAGCCTTTATCAGATAATTTATTTGGAACTTAACTAAGTTATCCGCTTGTAAATGATAGTTTCTACAGATTTTTAGCAAAGATTGAACTCGTGTTAACGGCATATGCTCTTGTGTTGATGGTCGTCATTGCGGGACAACTGTTGTAAATATTGTATGTTTTAGGATTCTATCTGTTCTAAAGGAAGCAAAATATGGAATATTGTACCTTCACCCTCTGTTGTCTCAAAATAGATCTGACCATTGCTGGCCTCAATTGTTTTCTTGACCAAAACTAAGCCTAAACCGTTACCTGAACTTTTCGTAGTAAAGTTGATCTGAAAGATCTTGTCTTTCATAGCCTCAGGTATTCCATAGCCGTTATCTTTCACATCTATCTTGACAAATTTATCCGAATAACGCTCAATGGAGATTTCTATCTTCATGTTCTTGCGCCCATAGCCACCTTCGATCGCATTTTTTATTAGGTTATTAAATGTTCTAAGGAGTTCATTTCCATCTGCTTTAACAATTAATGTTTTTTGATCAGCATTATTGACTAGCTTGATATTGACATTGGGAGTATTACTGTATAAGGAGATCGATTTTGTGATTTTTTCAACAATGTTGATGTTTTCCATCACCGTATTGGGAAATTTTGCAAAGTGTGAAAACTCCGAGGCGATATGTGTCAGTGCATCGATCTGCTCAATGAATGAAGTGGAAAATTTACTGAATCGATCAGGAAATTTAGGGTCATTATCTTTATAGGAACGTCGGAGCTGCTGAATTCCCAATTTCATGGGGGTTAGTGGATTTTTGATCTCGTGGGCTATCTGCTGCGCCATTTCCCTCCAAGTAGACTCCCGTTCCGTATCCTTGATCTTGTTGGCGTAATCTTCCAATTTTATGATCATTAGGTTGTATTCCTTGATCAATGTGCCAATCTCGTCATTCCGTTGCCAGAAGAGTGGTTCATTTGGCTGTCCTAGGCGCAATTGAGAGATCTTTTTACTAATTATACTAAGCGGATTGGTGACACTATTGGCCACGAAGGTAGCATAAAAGCCAAAGCCAATGATGATGAGGGAATAAATATTGACGATAGTATTTAAGAGCAGATTCTTATTCGTGTTTTCTTCTTTCTGAAGAGAGAAATTGGGAATGCCAATATAAGCTAAGGTATTGTAGTTTTTATCCCGTATCGTAGCATAGCTTGTCTCAAATTGGAAGGTTCCAATACTTTCCTCTTCGATGGTCTCAGACTTTTTAAGTATAGATAGGTTCTTAAGTGCTGCTGGATTTATGAATGTTGAAAAAAGTTCCAGATCATAGATTCTTCGTTGCGAACTATATAATAATCTACCAGATTTGGAATAGAGGTTAAAATCCTTGGATATTGTTTCCGATAAGGTCCTAAGGATACTGATGAGCTGAGCTTCATTGGACAAATTGTCCGAATACGTCAACATGTTTTCCATACGCTTGCCCAATTCAATAATAAAGCGTTCTTTACTGTTCTTATTATTGTTGTAAAGCTGTTTATTGATACTAATATAGGATATGACAGCTGAAATCAATATAGCTAATATAACCGATGAAATGATGGAGGTCTGGATACGTGTAGAGTACTGTATTTTATTGATTATTTTATAAAATTGGTATTTTAGATTGCGTAAAGTGAGTTTTGTATTTTTAATAAAAATATAACATGATTTTACGAAATGAAAAACCATAAAAATCATAAAAAATACCAAAAATAAAAAGGAGGTCGTCGCGACATAATCCCAAAATGACGGCTTCTGTTTACTGATGATATAGGTTGAGAATTTGTTGGCAACATAAGCTATATGTAAATATGCATCCCGATCCAAGAGTTGGATATATTCACCGGGAGCGCCTTTTATCCCCCTAAGATTATTCTCGTAGGTATATTTCCCAAATTGTGTAACGAGTGAGCCTGTTTTATATAAAGCTATGGAATAATCTTCTTTGTACTGATACTGCGAATTATTGATCCGCATATCAGTGAGTATTTCAGGATAAGGGACTGTATAGCTAAAATCCTTATTGGATAAATTAATGATGACGTTGACTATTCTATTTTGGTCAATGGTTACTGGTATGATCGAAAAATATTCATGTGTGCCAAGCTCGGAACTTGCTCGATAGAAATTTTGAGTTACCTTGATGGATCGATTGATCACTTTTTCACGGTACTCGTTTATTTTATTTTGACTATTTGGGCTTAACGGTATATTATTCTGATCGTAATAATAGGCCTTAAACTCATATTTGGACAGATAGCCACTAAAGTATTTCTTTTTGATGAAATCATTGATCCCATCTGTATTGGTGTATGGAAGGCTAATGTTGAATAAGTGTTTTAACTCTTTATCATTTGCGATATCACTTTCGATGTCAGTAAATAATGAAACGGCATTGACATCATCCTCTGATTGGAGATTGCTTAAAAGAATTTTCATATCAATCAGATTTCGTTCCTGATAGAAACGTGCATGGGTAATTGCACTGATGATGGCCCATAGTATCAGTACCGCTATGTAATTCGTTAGAACATGTCTGTCAAAATATTTCTCTCCGAATGCTTTGATCAAAATAATCAAGGCCAGAAGTAAATTTACCAAACTATTTTTTTCAATATAGATTGAAATAATAAGAATGACAAAGATGACGCACGCTAATTGTATATTTAGTAATTGGGTAGGTTTTAACTCTAATTTTCTTAAAAAAAACAGCACCAGATCAATATAGATACTCAATGCTAAAATGCCTAATCCGATGATCCCTAGGTCCACCCAGCTTAAGAAATGAAGGTCTACCAGTTTGGTGAAATCAAAATATATGTTATTGGAGTGGGTGACGAGTGTTCCTGCAATATCATACAATAGGGCAAAGGATAAATAGATACTCAGGATAAAGGCGATAGCAATTGGAAGCTTAAAAAGACGTATATTTTTTATCTTATCGAAATTGAGCTCTTTCCGGATAGAATAAATGAATAAGACCAACCATAAAATTAATATGGTTGTAGACAGTACGGACCATATATTAGGAAAAAAACTATTATAAGCATAGTTACGGGAGTCAAAAATAGCGAATGTCGCATTCTCGGAAAGTAAGTTCCATCTGAGGTCGGCAAATTTGACCAGGACAAACACGGCAGAGAGGAGTAAGATTGACCACCATGCTTTCCCATTTTTGGCCATATGCAGGCAAAGGCTATTAAAAAAGATCAATAATGCAATCCATGCTAACAGCCAACAGAAAAACTGTAAAATAGTATATGTGTTCTCATGTTCTCCTTCTTTAAGTTTGACAGAGAAGAGATAAGAACCTTCATTGCTATAAATATTTTTGATGGTGACCGTATCAGTATATGAGGCAATATCAATGTTTCTTGAATCAAAAAAATTTCTGCGTAAAGAAGTGTTTAAATATGGATTGTTATTATTTGTATACCCTTTGACAAGGATATAAGCCAAGATACTGATATTGCCAATTGTTTTTTTACGTACGATATATGACCGATTATCATCCTGGACAAAATTGGACTTTTCTGAAAAACCTTGATCAGTGATCGGCACAAAGAGATGTGTGCTCCACATTTTAGGCTCATGATTTTTGAACAGGAAAAGATAGACCTTGTCCTCTGCTTGATATTTTTCAAAGGCCTGGTAGACGGCTATTGGATATTGGTCATAGTTCTTAAATGTTTTGAGCAGCAATGAGTCTCCAAAAATTCGGTCGATCTTTTTTTCCTGTTGAGCAATATAATCATTAAGAGCTTTGGTGTCAATATTAAGGATTTCCTTATTAGTAACCGATTCTCTGATGGTAATTGCTGTTCCTATAAAGCATAGTGTCAGAATGAGTAGAAGTAATCGAATTTTTATACCAGAGTTCACGTTAATCAATTTACATAATTGTAAATATAAAAAAAAGTCCTTGCTTTCTTAAGGCAAGGACTTTTTATATTATTTATTCAAAATGCTTACGCTTAAGCGTGCGGCTCTTCTTGCTTAAAAATTTTAGCAGTCAAGTATTCACGGTTTAAACGAGCAATATTTGTCAATTTAATTCCTACAGGACATTCGGCTTCACAGGCACCAGTATTGGTACAGTTACCGAAACCTTCCGCATCCATTTGATCTACCATTGCCTGTGCACGTTCATAACGTTCTGTTTGACCTTGAGGCAATAATGCAAATTGAGATACTTTTGCCGATACGAATAACATGGCAGAAGCATTTTTACATGCTGCTACACAAGCACCACAACCAATACATGTAGCCGATTCGAAAGCTTCGTCAGCAATACGTTTTGGAATAGGAATTGTGTTGGCGTCAGGAACACCACCTGTATTAATATTTACATACCCACCTGCTTGTTGAATGCGATCAAAAGCAGTACGATCAACTGCAAGGTCTTTCAATACTGGAAATGCTGCAGCTCTCCAAGGTTCGATGACGATAGTCTGACCATCATGGAAGCTACGCATGTGCAATTGACATGTTGTAGTCCCCTCTTTAGGGCCATGAGGACGACCGTTGATAACTAATGAACACATCCCGCAGATCCCTTCACGACAGTCGTGATCGAAATATACAGGGTCTTCACCTTTACGTGTCAATTCCTCATTCACAATATCAAGCATCTCTAAGAAAGACATATCATCAGCGATATTATTTGCCTGATAAGTTACAAATTGACCTTTATCTTTATCATTTTTTTGACGCCAAACTTTCAGCGTTAAATTCATATGTTGTGCCATGATAATTTTCCTTCTTATTTATAACTTCTTTGTGTTAACTGAACGTTTTCGAATACCAAGTCTTCCTTGTGTAATTGCTCCGGTACATTGTCTCCTTTGTATTCCCAAGCAGATACATAAGCAAATTCTTCGTCATTACGTTTTGCTTCTCCTTCTTCAGTTTGGCTTTCCAGACGGAAGTGACCACCACACGATTCAGCGCGTTGTAATGCATCAACAACCATGAGTTCACCTAATTCCAAGAAGTCAGCTACACGGCCAGCTTTCTCTAAAGAAAGATTTAACTCTTCGTTCTCGCCCAGAACTCTAACATTTGTCCAGAATTCTTTTTTCAATTCCTGGATCAATCCTTGTGCCTTTTGCAATCCTTCAGCAGTACGAGCCATTCCACAGTATTCCCACATGATGTGACCCAACTTCTTATGGATATCATCCACAGTTTGTGTTCCGTTTAATGACAATAATTTGTTGATTTTCTCTTCAACCTCTTTGCGTGTAGACTCGAATGCAGGATGGCTGTGATCTACTGGTGCGAAAGAACCTAATTTAGCTAAGTAATCTCCCACAGTATATGGGATAACGAAATAACCGTCAGCAAGACCTTGCATCAATGCTGAAGCACCTAAGCGGTTTGCACCGTGGTCAGAGAAATTACACTCACCTAAAGCATATAATCCAGGGATGGTCGTCATCAAGTTGTAATCAACCCATACGCCACCCATTGTATAGTGAACAGCAGGATAGATACGCATTGGTTGTTTATATGGGTTTTCGTCAGTGATCTGGTAGTACATATCAAATAAGTTTCCATATTTAGCACGTACAGCATCTTCACCTAAACGGCCAATCGCTTCTTTGAAATCCAAGAATACCGCAAAACCAGTTTTACCAACACCACGACCATCATCCACAGCTTCTTTTGCATTACGTGATGCTACGTCACGTGGTACCAAGTTACCGAATGAAGGATATTTACGTTCCAAGAAGTAATCTCTGTCGTCTTCTTTGATGTCGTTGGCTTTGATTTCACCTTTACGTAATCTTTCAGCCATTTCCTGAGTCTTAGGAACCCATACACGACCATCGTTACGTAATGACTCTGACATCAATGTCAATTTAGACTGGTGATCTCCAGTTACGGGAATACAAGTTGGGTGAATCTGTGTATAACAAGGGTTAGCGAAGTAAGCACCACGCTTGTGTGCTCTCCAAGCTGCTGTAACGTTACATCCCATGGCGTTTGTAGACAAGAAGAATACGTTACCGTAACCACCAGTACACATCAATACAGCATGTGCTGCATGTGTTTCGATTTTACCTGATACCAAGTCACGAGTTACGATACCTTTGGCATGACCGTCGATCATGACCAAATCCAGCATCTCATGACGCGTATACGATTTTACTTTTCCTTTTTTGATTTGGCGATTCAATGCAGAGTAAGCACCCAATAATAATTGTTGCCCAGTTTGACCACGTGCGTAGAACGTACGGCTCACTTGCGCACCACCGAAAGAACGGTTATCCAATAAACCTCCGTATTCACGCGCAAAAGGAACACCTTGAGCAACACATTGGTCGATGATGTTTACAGATACTTCGGCCAAACGGTAAACGTTTGCCTCCCGTGAACGGTAGTCACCACCTTTGATTGTATCGTAAAATAAACGGAATACAGAGTCACCATCATTTTGGTAGCTCTTTGCCGCATTAATACCACCTTGTGCCGCAATAGAGTGCGCACGACGAGGTGAATCTTGGTAACAGAAAGTAATTACATTATATCCTAACTCAGCTAATGATGCTGCTGCAGATGCACCAGCAAGACCTGTACCAACAACAATAACAGTAAATTTACGTTTGTTAGCCGGATTAACCAACTTAAGATTAAATTTATGATTTGACCACTTTTGGGCTAATGGGCCCGCTGGTACTTTTGAATCTAACATATCTCTTAATTTTATATTGATAGGATAAAGCCTCAACCTTATCTTAAAAGATTCTGAATTATTTAAAGAAGAAAAACAATGGCATAATTGCAAAACCGATTGGAATTAATACTCCAAATACCCAAACACCGATTGCTCTGATAATTCCAATATATCTTCTGTGGTTGAAACCTAAAGTTTGGAATGCAGATTGGAACCCATGAATTAAGTGGAATGCTAAAGCAGCCATCGCAATAACATACAAAGCAACCAATGCCACGTTTTGGAAGGCAAAGTCTACTTGTTTGTACAAATCCCTTGCTTTTAAGATTTGAACATTGTTTTCTACCGTTTCTTGATAGTCATGGAATTCAGAAGCTTGAAGCTCTCTAGCTGTTGTTTGTCCAGTTGCCAAATCAGTGCGATACTCGATGTAAGGTACTTCATCATTGTGAAACTTCCACCAAAAGTTGGACATGTGCGTCGCTAAGAATACTAAAATGACCGTACCTAAGATACCCATGTTGCGTGAATTCCACTTACTGTTTGCTTGACCATTATATTGGGCATAACCAATTGGACGAGCGGCTTTGTTTTTCATCGACAACGTGATCGCATAGATGACGTGAACAATGACTGAAGCATACAATAAGTAAGAAACAACCTTGATTGGTGTAAAGTGAGTCATAAAATAAGCGTATTTGTTGAACGCTAGACCCGCATCATCTTTAAATAATTGCAAGTTACCAACCAAGTGAACAACTAGGAATAAACATAGGAAGATTCCTGTTAAGCTCATGATTAGCTTCTTCCCAATCGAAGAACTGAAAACTGGCTTTGATTTACTCATTATCCTTGTAATTTAATTTTAATTAGGCAAATCTACTATTTGCTATTAAATATGATACCATTTTGACAAGAAAAAGCAATAATTTAGAATGTTTCTAAAGTTTGTTAAAATAAAAAGTCCGTTTTGGATAAAAACGGACTCTCTAACGGTATATGAATGGGTGATAAGACCTATAGAATACTGAATAATCTATAGCCTAAACCGATACTCCACATGTTGATTTTTGGATTTGCCTGGCTTTCGTTATTCACTTTGTTTAAGCCCATTTCGTAACGTAGGTCTACGCGTAGGCTTGAGATATCAGCACCAACCCCAAATGCCCAAGCTGTGCCATTTTTCTTATAGCTGTTTGGATCTAAATTAGCAATTGGGCTATCTTGTTTATCATCTACTTTAAATGAAAAGATTGGACCGGTTTGGATTCGCGCACCAATTGGGCCTAAGCCAAAACGTTTACCTAATAACACAGGAATGTCAACAGTTGTAAATTTAACGTCCGTTGATTCTCCCTCTGAATTAGTTACTTTTGTATTTTTTCCTGTTAAATAGACCTCAGGCTGAACGTGAAACCCTAAAACGCCAACACGGCCATAAAGACCTGCCTGATACCCTGCTTTATTGTCGGAATTGAAATATTTGCCATCGCTTTTAAACTTTGAGAAGTTCAAAGCACCTTTTAAACCGACCTCAAAGCCTGGCAATAGCTGTGCTTGTGCTGTTGCTACGCTTCCTAAAATCAAAAGTAATGCTGGTAAAAACTTTTTCATAATCTTTTATTTTATGTATATATTGTATCTTTAAACAAACTTTTACAAGTTCGGTAAAGATATACAAATTTTATACCTAAATCATAGTTATGCTGAAAATTAACGAAGAACAATGGCAGGTAGCTAAAGAAAAACTCCGTCGCAAGTATAATCATTTAAGCGATGAAGATTTGGCTTTTCATGTAGGTGAGGAGGATAAATTGATTAATAGGCTCTCTCAGCGCCTAGGACGAAAACCATCGTATGTTTTATTTACAATAGGTAAAGAAATTCAGGATATTAATAGCAACCGATTATGAGTGACACCATCAGTTGGGCCGAATTTGAGAAAGTGGATTTGCGTGTAGGGACTATTGTGGAAGCACAGGATTTTCCAAAAGCCAGAAAGCCCGCTTATCAATTGAAACTTGATTTCGGGAGTGAAATCGGAATTTTGCAGAGCAGTGCCCAGATTACTGTACATTATACCAAAGAAGAATTGATCGGTAAACAAGTTGTTGCCGTAGTGAATTTTCCCAAAAAACAGATTGCCAATTTTTTTTCGGAATGTCTAGTGACTGGATTTGCTGATGAACATGGAAATATTATTTTGACAGCTGTCGATAAAAAGTTGCCAAATGGATCGAAACTTAGCTAAGTTTGCGGCATGACATTTATAGATTTTGAAGGAACGCAATTGATTGACAGTGATGAATCATTTATGCGTATGGCATTAAATGAGGCAAAGAAAGCTTTCGAGGAGGGGGAAGTTCCTATTGGAGCAGTCATCGTACATAAAGGACGAATCATTGGTAAAGGACATAACCTCACCCAACGCTTGAATGATGTGACTGCCCACGCTGAGATGCAAGCTTTTACAGCTGCGGCAAACTACCTGGGTGGCAAATACCTTGATGAATGCACCTTGTATGTAACTATAGAACCCTGTATTATGTGTGCAGGAGCGGCTTACTGGACGCATATCGGTAAGATCGTTTATGGTGCTAAAGATGAAAAACGGGGGTATTCACATTTTCATGATAAAATATTGCATCCAAAAACTGTTATTGCCCATGGCGTTTTGCAGGAAGAATGTGCGGATTTGGTAAAATCATTTTTTCGTCAAAAACGCTAGCTAAATATGGAATTTATTGTAACACATAAAAACATAACTGTTGATATTGTGTTATATTTGTATATATAAACGAAGTAATTAACATTTAAAATTTAATTAGATATGGCATTTGAATTAGAAGCGTTACCGTACGCAGCCGACGCATTGGAACCACATATTGACAAAACTACAATGGAAATCCACCATGACAGACACCATCAGGCATATGTGGATAATTTAAATAAAGCAATCGCTGGTACAGACGCAGAAAACTTATCATTATTAGATATCATTAAAAATGTAAGTAAATATCCCGCAGCCGTACGTAACAATGGTGGTGGTCACTACAATCACTCGTTGTTTTGGAAAGTGTTAGGGCCAAATGCTGGTGGTGCTCCTACAGGTGAATTAGCAGAAGCAATCAATGCAGCTTTTGGTTCATTTGATGAGTTGAAAAAACAACTTCAAGCAGCTGGTGCTGCCCGTTTTGGATCAGGTTGGGCTTGGTTGATTGTAGGTGCTGATGGCAAATTGGCCGTGACTTCTACACCTAATCAGGACAATCCATTGATGGATGTTGCTGAAGTAAAAGGAACTCCGGTTTTAGGTATCGATGTTTGGGAACATGCATACTATTTGAAATTTCAAAATAAACGTCCAGCATATTTAGAGGAAATTTTTAATGTTATCAATTGGGAAGCTGTAGCACAGAATTATGCTGCTGCAAAATAATTGATCATTTTATAGTATCAGGAAGCGACAATAATAATATTATTGTCGCTTTTTTTTTCAACTAAAAAGAGGGCGGTCCAAAAATGGTTGTTACTCTAGGTCCACTGAAATACTTTTTTAGGGGCCTGAAACAGACGGACAGCGCGCTCTCGCGATGAATATAGTTCCGCAAAATCGGAGCGGTCAACATCAGACTGAAGTCTATCATCAAGATTGTGATCGACTAAATGGAAAGCCACCTGATTGTTAGGGGGCTATTAAACCGAAATTGGAAAAATTTAAACGTATCTTTTCCACTGTGCTGAAAGAAGGAGAGTAACTTTGGGTATTCATAAAATTTAAGGTAATTTTACTGATGTTAGCATCATTTAGTTTGTTGCTAATAAGTTGAAAAATAAATAATTGTAATATGTCTAAAGGATTTTTTACAGTTCCTGTTCCTACAAACGAACCAGTGTATACTTATGCTGTCGGAACGAAAGAACGTAAGTTGTTGAAAGCAGCAATTGATGAGGCACGTTCGAAACAGATCGATATCCCAATGTATATTGGCGGTAAAGAAGTGACTACTTCTAAAAAAGTAAATATTGCTCCTCCACATGACCATCAACATATCTTAGGTCAATACAATCAAGGTGAGAAATCTCATGTAACTGATGCAATCAATGCAGCTTTGGCCGCAAAGAAGGATTGGGAAAATCTAGCTTGGGAAGACCGTGCTGCGATATTCTTGAAAGCAGCTGAATTGATTTCAGGAAAATACCGTTATGAGTTAAATGCAGCAACAATGTTGGGTCAGTCAAAGAACCCATATCAAGCTGAAATTGACTCCGCTTGTGAGATTGTGGATTTCTTGCGTTTCAATGTGCAATACATGAGCGAAATCTATAAACAACAACCTCCAGTATCGGGAAAAGGTGTGTGGAACCGTGTTGAACAACGTCCTCTTGAGGGGTTTGTATTTGCATTGACACCGTTCAACTTTACTGCAATCGCAGGTAACTTGCCATCTTGTGTTGCGATGATGGGAAATGTTGTTGTATGGAAACCATCCAATACACAAATCTATTCTGCAAATGTGCTGATGAAAATCTTCCGTGAAGCCGGGCTTCCTGACGGTGTCATCAACTTAGTGTATGTTTCGGGACCAGATGCTGGTGATGTGATTTTCCAACATCCTGATTTTGCTGGTATTCACTTTACTGGTTCAACAGGTGTATTCCAGGATATCTGGAAAACTATCGGAGACAATATTCACCGTTATAAAACTTATCCACGTATCGTCGGTGAGACAGGTGGTAAAGATTTTATTGTTGTACACCCTTCGGCGGATCTAAAAGCTGCGAATACGGCTTTGGTTCGTGGAGCATTTGAATATCAAGGTCAAAAATGCTCAGCAGCCTCGCGTGCGTATATTCCTAAATCATTGTGGCCAGCATTGAAAGAGTCAATGACTACTGATGTGAAGTCATTTACAATCGGTGGAACTGAAGATTTTACAAACTTTATCAATGCGGTTATCGACGAGAAATCATTTGATAAATTAGCGAAATACATCGACCGTGCGAAAGACTCCAATGAGGCAGAGATCGTAGTTGGCGGTACATATGATAAGTCCAAAGGCTATTTCATTCACCCAACGATCATTGAAGCTTCAAAACCTGATTACGAAACAATGGTTGAAGAATTGTTCGGTCCAGTATTGACCGTATATGTTTATGAAGACGCTAAATTTGAGGAAACATTGGATATCGTTGATACAACTTCTATTTATGCGTTGACAGGTTCAATCATAGCACAAGATCGTTACGCTATCAATTTAGCAACAGAAAAATTAAGACATGCTGCTGGTAACTTCTATGTGAATGATAAATGTACAGGTGCTGTAGTAGGTCAGCAACCATTTGGTGGCGCTAGAGGTTCGGGTACAAATGACAAAGCAGGGTCAATGATCAACTTGCTCCGTTGGGTGTCTCCACGTACAATAAAAGAGACATTTAATCCGGACACAGATTATAGATATCCTTTTTTGGAGAAAGGAGAATAAGGTCAATAATAGCGCTGTAATAGCTACTATAATAAAATAAGAAACGGGGCTCCATGGAGCCCCATTTCTTATTTCTTAAACAGACCTAATTCTGTTCCATCGTCTCGGGTCATACGAACCGTCAACGATCGGCTGGTGCCAGAAACATCAATGATCGTTCTTTTGCCAATTTTTGGGCCACCACCGATAAACACAGGATAATTATGATCTTTATCTGCTGGATAGTACCCATATTGATGGGTATGACCAGAGATCATGGCGTCAATTTTATACTGCTGGAATAGCGGATGGAAGCATGTTCTGTTATCGAGTGTACCGTGCCAATCGTCAGAATGGAAGATTGGAATATGGCTGATAACAACAGTATATTGAGCAGATTTTCTTTCTTCGGATTGTAAGACAGTCTCTAGCCATTTTGCCTGCTCCCTTCTGTAGCTGTCGTAATCAACTGTTCCGGCATATACTTCATGGCTGTCTGGTTTATCCTCGCCACTATCCAGCATGATCCAAAAAACCGGTCCTCTTTTGAAGGCCTGATAATATTTATTGCGTGGATAGCCAAAGTATCCTTTGAAATTACGGGCAAAGGAGCCTCTTGTTTCATGGTTTCCACGATTCATGATAAAGGGTTTGTCCGTGGCAAAGAAGGAAATGGGTTTCAATAACTTTTCTGTAATATCCTCCTGATTGGTGACATAATGAAAAGAGTCGCCATTGAGCACAAAAAAATCGTATACAGCAATATTCTGATTAGGAACGAGATCGCTATAGCTGCTTTTTTCCTCATGGACATCATTGTAAACCAAGCAGCGGATCTGGTCCTGGTTGTTGTGAGCTAATTTAGCCTCGAAAATGGGTGTTTCAATTTCTTGACCATATATGATCTTATAAGGATCGAACTTTTGAATTTCTTTTGCCTTGATGCGATAACGGAATGAACGTGGTGCTTCATTAACCGTAAACTGGAAAAAGTCAGTATTCGCATTGATCATTCCATCCTCGGATTGATAGATTTTTTTTTGAACGTTGCCTGCACTGTCAAGGAGCTCTAGCCAGGCAATGGCCTGTTTGTTCAGAATTGTAAAAATGCTGATCCCGGTTTCTGTTTGATTCTGTAGATAAGCGGGAATAACAAAACTAAACTCTCCTTCGGGGACCTTGTTATCGTTTTCTTGCGCCATGCTTAGACTAGGTAAAGTAATCCCTGTCAGCGCAAGCGCTTCTAAAAATCTTCTTCTATTAAAGTTCATAATGAATTATTTAATTTCTATCTCGACATATAATGGTCTATGGTCACTCGCATATTTCTCTTCTAGGATACGGTGATTAAAGAATTTTGGTTGTGATATACTATTGATCATAATATAGTCGATCTCAGTATTGGGTTTGTCCTGTGGAAACGTATAACCGTTTTTGATGTTGCTTTTCGTAAATATTTTGCTAAGTTCTTTAATTGCTGGATCATTGGGTTTGGCATTCAGATCACCAACAAGAATGACAGGCAGTTTTTCATCTTTGAAATGGTTGTTAATAAACTTGGCCTGTGCGATCTTATTTTTGTCTCTAAGATCGAGATGTGTATTGGCAAAGAGAAGTTTTTTGTTGTGGATGCTAACTTCGATAATAGATAGGCTGCGTTGTTCACTTTCGACAGGTGAGGGGAGGAAATGCTTTTCTATACGCTCGATAGGTTGTTTGGATAATATGGCTGTGCCATATTCACCATTTTCATAATTTATTCCCTTCGAAAAGATATAATGCATGCCCGTTAGCTCGGCCAATTTTTTTGCCTGATTTTCATTGTAGGATCGACCGATATTGACATCGATCTCTTGTAGGCCAACCAGGTCTGCACCTGATTTTTTGATAATTTGAGCAATGGTGTCCAAATTAACGACAGTTTCCTTTTCAGAAGGTGGATTCCCGTGATGAATATTGAACGAGAGAACCCGTATATTTTGTGCACTGAGATGAAATGTGGCTCCTAATAAAGCTAGCAGGAATAAAAGTAATCTATGGTTCATTTTTTCAAAATTAAGTTTAGAATGATGTATAGCGATTTCTTTTCGCTTGGCTAAAAATAACAAAATCTATCAGTACAAACTACTAACTTTAAAGATGTAACAAAATAATCATTGAGAAATAGCAGTTATTATATTTTGTAAAAAAAATAGCCATCTTAAACAAGATGGCTATCTACATTATACTAATTTTTACAGCAACTAGTCTTCATTATCCTCTACATGAAGCATAGGATCTTCTCCTGTTACTTCGGCGCGGATTTTAGCCTCAAGCTCATCCATGAGGTCTGGATTGTCAAATAGGAGAGTTTTAACAGCATCTCTACCTTGCCCTAATTTGGTGTCACCGTAACTGAACCATGAACCTGCTTTTTTGATGATGCCATATTCAACACCGAGGTCGATGATTTCACCTACTTTGGAAATACCTTCTCCAAAGATAATGTCAAATTCTGCAATACGGAATGGAGGTGCCACCTTATTTTTTACAATCTTAACTTTGACACGGTTACCTGATACTTCGTCAGAATCTTTGATTTGAGAGGTGCGGCGAATGTCCAAACGTACAGATGCATAGAATTTTAATGCATTACCACCTGTTGTTGTTTCTGGATTACCGAACATCACGCCAATTTTTTCACGTAGTTGGTTGATGAAGATACAGCAACAGTTGGTTTTAGAAATGGTTCCAGTCAATTTACGTAATGCCTGAGACATTAAACGAGCCTGAAGTCCCATTTTAGAATCGCCCATTTCTCCCTCGATCTCCCCTTTTGGTACTAAAGCTGCTACAGAGTCAATAACAATGACATCAATTGCACCGGAACGAATTAAATTATCAGCTATTTCTAAAGCTTGTTCACCATTATCAGGTTGTGAGATCAATAAATTTTCTACATCCACCCCCAATTTTTGGGCATAATATTTATCAAAAGCATGTTCAGCATCTATAATGGCAGCGATACCACCTTTTTTCTGCGCTTCAGCAACGATATGAGTTGCCAAGGTTGTTTTACCGGATGATTCAGGGCCATATATTTCGATGATACGTCCTTTGGGTACACCACCAATTCCTAAAGCAATATCCAAACCCAAGGAACCTGTAGAAATCGCCTCGATAGGCTCAACAGCAGTATCCCCTAATTTCATGATAGAACCTTTTCCAAAGTTCTTTTCTAATTTATCTAACGTTAGCTGTAACGCTTTTAATTTATCTGTGTTGCTCATATTTTTAGTATATATATTCCAAAATTAAAAATAAAAAATCATAAACCAAATATTTTCACTAAAAAAATTAGTTTTTTATATTGACGGTTGTTGGAACTTGTTTTGCATGGTAGTTTTTCTCAAAATATTTACACATATAAGTAATAGGACATTTCTCACAAAGAGGTTTTCTAGCCAAGCATATATAACGGCCATGTAAGATTAGCCAGTGGTGAGCAATAGCGATAGTTTCCTTAGGAAGGTTCTTAACCAGCTGTTTTTCCACAGCCAAAGGTGTAGTGGCACGTGAGGTGAGTCCAAGTCGGTTAGCTACCCGAAAGACATGTGTATCTACTGCCATTGAAGGGTTATGGTACACCACAGATGAGATCACATTGGCAGTTTTCCTACCGACACCAGGAAGCTTAACAAGATCCTCAATCTTCTCAGGTACAATATTGTCAAACTTATCGATCAGCATTTGTGCCATGCCAACAAGATGTTTGGCCTTGTTGTTGGGGTAGCTGACGGACCGTATATAGCTAAATACTTCATCGACACTGGAGGCCGCTAATGTATAGGCATCGGGATATCGTTCAAAAAGCTTGGGTGTAACTTGATTGATTCTTTTATCAGTGCATTGTGCGGATAAAATGACTGCCACCAACAATTCATATGGGTTGCTGTAGTTTAATTCTGTCTGTGCATCCGGATTATTTTTAGAGAAATAATCCACAAAAGCTTTGTATCGTTCTTGTTTTAACATTACACCAAAACTAGCCAAAATTTCTATCAAAAAAGAAAAGCGTCTCGACTTGAAAGACGATCCCTTCCTATAGATAAGATGCTACATCCTCGGGCAGCCCAAAGTGAATAAATCAAAATGTTAACATAATGTTCGGGTTATCACGGCTGGTTAATCAGGAATCTGTCGGGCATGGAAAAAAAGAAAGGCCCAATCTGATGATCAGGCCTTTCTTTTTTCCATCTGTTTGGAATATTCCAAGATATTCTCAACACATTTTTTGCTTGGATTAAGCAACATTTTTGGTAAATGAAGTTTCAATTCATTTTCTACATCCTCGTCAGTCATTACCTTTTCGTTTAGGGTTAGCAAATTTTGAACTTCGTTTTCTGATTGAGTAAAGTTTTCTACCATAAGCATGCTATCTTTTGTCTCTGTAAGTTAATTAATTAAACGGACAAAAGATAGTTTTGGTATACAAAAACGAGAATAATATTTTATTTTTTCTTTTTATTGCTATATTCTTCAGCTTTCAATATTGCATTGTAAGCATTGACAATTCCACCGGTCACGGATATATCGGCAAGCTTAACCATCTTTGTGGCATCTTCCCCGACCTTTATTTGTACCAGCTGGTCAGGTTTTTCGACGGATTCCATAATGATCTCTTTGGTTTCTGCGGCCGTCAAATCAGGGTAATAAGAACGGATCAATGCAGCAAGTCCAGCAACGACAGGAGCGGCCATGCTCGTTCCTTGTTCTTCTTTGTACTGTGAATCTGGAACAGTGGAATTAATTCGTACACCAGGAGCGAATACATCGACTGAATTTTTTCCATAGTTTGAAAAGTCTGCCAGAAGTTCTTGATCCATATAGAGGCCTGTTGCTCCTACCGTTATCCAATTGTTGGCATGCCCCGTGGTATCACCTTTGGCATTGGTATAATATTTCATTGGAAAATTAGGCTCTATGTCGTTGTCCTCACTGTCATTTCCTGCAGCATGTACCATCAAGACATCCTTTGATTCAGCATATTTGATGGCTTCATCTACGGTTTTTTTATTGTGGGCATAACTTTTTCCAAAACTCATATTAAGGACTTTAGCACCCTGATCTGTAGCGTACCGGATGGCATTTGCTACATCTTTGTCACGTTCATCACCATCCGGAACGAGACGTACGGTGAGAATCTTAACATGGTCTGCTACCCCATTGATTCCGATACTGTTGTTGCGTTTTGCCCCAATAATGCCGGCAACATGGCTTCCATGCAGCGCATCGGGCCCCTTTACGTCAGCATTTCCGTAATGACGTTCGGAAACATCCTCATAATTGTCGCCAACAATAGGACGGGAATCGTACTCTTTGTTTAAATGGTACTCCACTTGGTTGTTGAAATATTTTGCACCTTCAGTAATTTCATCAAAGAATTTTAAAAAACCATTTTTCTGGATTTCATCTTTTGCAAAGCCTAGTGCAATGCGCTGATTGTTGGACTTTGGATTGAAGTTCTCGAGATCATCCAAGGTAATTTCCGCTGGTTTTTTCCCGATCTCACGGACGACAGCATTTAAGTTTCTTTGAAGAGCATCATAGGAAAACTGACCCATTTTGGCTTCCTCCAACTTATTTTTATAATCAACTACCATCTTTTGATAGGCCGTAAAAGCTTTTCGGTCTGCCTTGCTCAATTCAGTTGCGGGGCTGACATGACCAAATTTCTTGTCCAGATCCCGAAGCTGTCTTGTCAACTCCAGATTATCAAACTGTACGTCTTCACCATTTGGGTTCCCAATAAAATTCCAGCCAAATTTGTCATTGATATAACCATTGCCATCATTATCCTCCCCATTGGTAAGGCTGTCCTTTGGGTTGATCCATACAACCTCTTTAAGATCTTCGTGAAAAACATCCACCCCTCCATCTAATACACCAACGATGACAGGTGTGGATTTTTTATCTTTTAATAATGTTTTATAAGCTTTTTCAGTACTGATGCCCATTACCCCATCTGTTTTATAATCTAGATTGAACCAATTCCGTGGAATAGAATCAGACTGGCCAAATGAGATGAAGGGTAGAGAACCCAAAGCAATGAGATATAGTGATTTCTTTAAATTCATAAAAGTTTCTTCTAACACAATAACAAAGATAAGGTTATTGATCCTCTTGAATTGTTAATTTTTATTAAATTCAAAAAATCGATTTTTATGGCCCAATAATATTGTTCGTCAGAAGCGCGGTCAATACTATTTTTTAGAATCGAAGAAGTAAAAACATAAAGAATAATAAATTCATATGCAAGATCATAAGAAGAAGGTATATTGGCCTGAAGTCATGGCACCCAAAGCCTCGATTTATCCTCGTATCAGAACAGTTCACGGCGATTCAGTCACTGATGATTATTATTGGATGATTGACTATTTTAAGAAAGAAGCAAAATCTCAGGAGGTTATCACCTATTTGGAGGAGGAGAATGCATATACTGCAGCAATGCTGCAAGATACTGAAGGTTTTCAGGAAGATCTCTTTCAGGAGATGAAGAGCCGAATCAAGGAAAAGGACGAATCTGTACCGTATTTAAAAAATGGCTACTATTATTATAGCCGGACAGAAGAGGGAAATCAATATTTTAAGTTCTGCCGTAAAAAAGGATCGCTCGAAGCACCGGAGGAATTGTTATTGGATATTGATCAACTCGCAGAAGGGTATGCCTATTATACGGCCAGAGGATTTTCAGTCAGTCCGGACAATCGTTTACTGGCCTTTAGTGTGGATACTGTCTCGCGGAGGGAATATACAATTTATATTAAGAACCTTGAAACTGGCGAAATTTATCCTGACCGGATAAACAACACAGAGGGGACCGCAATTTGGGGCAACGATAACAAGAGTCTCTTCTATACCGCAAAAAATCCGGTGACATTATTGAGTGAGAAAATCATGCGGCATGCACTCGGAACAGATCCAGTACAGGATGTCCTCGTCTATGAGGAGAAAGATAATACAAATTACATTGCTGTTGCTAAATCCAAAAATGGAAAATATATCATGATCACTTCCGAAGGAACATTATCTTCCGAGATATGGATTATAAATGCAGATCAACCCCAAGATGAATTTCGTGTTTTTCAACCACGTATAACCGATGTACTTTATTCTATAATCCCATTGGAAGATCGTTTTTTAATCCTGACGAATGATGATGCCGTTAATTTTCAGGTTATGCAGTGTCCTTTGGATAAAACCCGGCGGGAGCATTGGACCACGTTTTTAGCACATCGTCCTGATGTATTGATTAATGATATTGAAGAGTTTAAAGAGTTTATCGCTATTTCTGAACGAAAGAATGGATTGACACAGCTAGCAATTTATGAGCTGAATACACGGCAACAACATTATCTGGACTTTGGAGAAGTTGCCTACACCGTATATCCTGGCGTTAATGTCGAATATAATACCGAAAAGCTGCGATATGGTTATACTTCTTTGGTAACACCGAGCTCTGTTTACGAATATGATATGCTGCAGCACACGAAACTTCTTCTCAAGCAGCAGGAGGTTTTAGGTGGTTATGACCAGCAAGCCTATAAGACAGAACGGATCTTTGTAACTGCACGTGATGGCGTCAAAATTCCGGTGTCGATCGTCTATAAAGAAGGGGTCCCATTGGACGGTTCAGCACCATTGTTGCAATATGCCTACGGATCTTATGGAGCTTCAATGGATCCGGTTTTTTCCAGTAACAGGTTGAGTTTATTGGATCGCGGGTTTATCTATGCACTGGCCCATATTAGAGGCGGAGAAGAAATGGGGCGGCAATGGTATGAAGATGGAAAAATGATGCACAAGATGAATACCTTTTTTGATTTTGTGGACTGTGGTAAGCATTTGATTGCACAACGATACACGTCATCTGATCGTCTTTATGCGCAAGGTGGAAGTGCTGGCGGCTTATTGATGGGAGTGGTTGCCAATATTGCGGCCGAACAGTATCATGGGATTATCGCCCAGGTACCTTTTGTTGACGTTGTGAATACCATGTTGGATGAAACCATACCGCTGACGACCAATGAATATGATGAATGGGGGAACCCAAATGATTCCGAGGCTTATTTTTATATGAAGAGTTACTCTCCCTATGAAAATATTGAACCGAAAGAATATCCTCATATGCTGGTTACAACTGGACTGCATGATAGTCAGGTACAATATTTTGAGCCGGCCAAATGGGTTGCAAAACTTCGGGCAACTCAAATTGGCAATTCGATAGTGCTATTGAAGACTGATATGGATTATGGACATGGTGGGGCATCGGGAAGATTTGACTATTTGAGAGAGGTCGCTTTGGAATATGCTTTTCTTTTTAAATTAGAAGGCATTTCATCGGAAGATTCACGGAAAGAAACTGTATAATAAAAAAAGCGGCCCATGCCGCTTTTTTTATTTTTGTTGCGCATTGTTGATGCTATCCTGTTGTTTCTGTAAACGTTCTTCCCGCTCGATTTCCCTGGAGTCGATCTGGTGTTGCTGGTAATTGTCCATTGCAACTTTGCTCGCTTTCTGTGATACATAGATTGCCAAGAGGGCAACCACAGTAATAATAGCGATTCCCCAGGCATATTTATGTTTGTCTTGTTTGACCAGCCAATACATAAAGATGATGTAAGGAACAGCAAAAATAATATAGAAAATTAAACTCGGTGACATGCTATTTTCTTCTAAATGATCTATACAAAAGTATTGTTTTTGTCTAAAAATAACGAACCAATAGAAAAAACAGGTCATTTCAATTGATAAAGCTTTAAACCTTTCTCCGTTTTATTGTCAAATTAATATCAATTGAAGGGTGGGTATAATGCGGAGTGATTTGGGACTAATTGATTGAAAATGAGTGTAACGGCGTGCTTTTGAGGGAGATTTGTAAATTTTTAATTTTTGCAAAAAATCCATCATAATATTGTGGAAAAGAAAAAAATATTTTTATACATTTGCATCGTCAGAAACAATTGACAGAGAAATAAAAAATGAAACAGAACAAAAAGAACGATTATTCTTATACTCAAACTTTTGAGAAGTTTATGAGGAAAGTTTTTTGTGCTTTCATTTTCGTAGAAATACCTGTTTTACGCTTCCGACGACCCATACTACCTCGGGCTTGATTTGAGGTAGTGAATCTTTCCAAGCAAGGCCATGAATGTCCGATGGTTTTGAATCCATTATTTTAATTTATTTAGTAACAAAACACAATAGTAGTTGTTGTTTTATTATTAGGGTCGTAAGTCAATGACTATATCAGATTTTTTAATTATTCCGGCTAAGCCTGAGCATGCACATTATGCAGAGGTTATTTGCAACGAAATGTTCGAGTCTGCAAAGGCTCGTGGTACGGGTATTGCGCGTCGTAAACCAGAGTATGTTGCCAACAAGATGAATGAAGGTAAAGCCGTGATTGCTTTACATAAAGATGGTCGATGGGCAGGATTTTGTTACATTGAAACATGGGGCCATGGAGATTATGTAGCCAATTCAGGACTGATTGTTAATCCCGAATTTAGGAAAGTTGGTCTTGCAAAAGCAATCAAGAAACGAGTTTTTGAATTGTCACGCGAAAAGTATCCAAAAGCAAAAATATTTGGACTAACGACTGGCTTTGCGGTTATGAAAATCAATTCGGAGCTCGGTTATGAACCAGTTCCGTATTCCGAACTGACCACTGATGATGAATTTTGGAAAGGGTGTCAAAGCTGCGTGAACTATGAAATCTTAATGAGTAAGGACCGTAAGAATTGCATGTGTACAGCCATGCTTTGGGACCCCGAGGAAAAAGAACGTGAATTAAGAGAAAAGATCCAGCGTAAACACGAAGCCAAAGAGCGGTTGGACAGAATTACGCAAAAACAATCTTTGTTAAAGCGTATTCAGGCAAAATTTTGGAAGTCCACAAGCAAATTCATTGGAGTCAGTTTTTCAAAGCATAATAAAGTTGCAAAAGGATATTAGTATTGATATTTTAGTATTTGAGTATAGAATTTAATTAGATGAAAAAAGTAGTTTTAGCATTCAGCGGAGGATTAGATACTTCGTTTTGTTGTATATATCTTACACAAGATTTAGGTTTAGAAGTTCATTCCGTCGTCGTAAATACAGGTGGTTTTTCGGATGAAGAATTAAAAAATATTGAAGAACGGGCTTATGCATTGGGTGTAAAATCTCACACAACCATTGATGAGACAGCAGACTACTACCGCGATACTATAAAATACTTAATCTTCGGAAATGTACTGAAAAATGCTACTTATCCTTTGTCGGTATCGGCTGAGCGTGTCTGCCAGGCTACAGCTATTGCAAATTATGCCAAGAAAATTGGTGCTGAATGTGTAGCTCATGGTTCTACTGGGGCAGGAAATGATCAAGTGCGTTTCGATATGATTTTTCAGACCCTAATTCCTGGTGTTGAAATCATTACCCCAATCCGTGACCTGCAATTATCCCGTGAGGCAGAAATTGAATATCTGAATAAACATGGTGTTGAATATTCTGCCGAAAAAGCCAAATATTCAATCAATAAAGGCCTTTGGGGTACATCGGTAGGTGGAGCAGAGACATTGACATCCAATCAATATCTACCTGAATCGGCATGGCCAACTCCAGTAACGTCATCGGTACCACAACAAGTTACGCTAGATTTTGTCAAAGGAGAGCCTGTTGCATTGAATGGAGAAACAATGACTTCGGTCAAGGTGATCCAAGAATTACAGGTCATAGCACAACCTTACGGTATTGGCCGCGATATCCATGTCGGTGATACGATTATCGGCATTAAAGGCCGGGTTGGCTTTGAAGCCGCGGCATCAGTGATCTTAATCAAAGCGCATCATACTTTGGAAAAGCACACTTTGACGAAATGGCAATTATCCTGGAAAGACCAAATTTCGGCTTTCTACGGAAACTACATGCACGAAGGGCAGATGCATGACCCGGTTATGCGTGATATTGAAGCCTTCTTACAGTCTTCGCAAGAAACTGTTACGGGACGCGTTATTGTGGAATTGCATCCTTACCGCTTTGTAGTTATTGGTGTTGAATCTGAACACGATTTGATGTCCAATAAATTTGGTAGTTATGGTGAGATGAATAAAGGTTATACCGGAGATGATGTAAAAGGGTTCTCTAAAATTTTTGGAAACCAAACGATTATCTGGCATAAAGTGAATAAGAAATAAACGAATACTAAAATCTAAGAAAAATGATAAGAGTAGGAATAGTTGGTTCGGCAGGATATACAGGTGGAGAATTATTACGTGTTTTGATCTATCATCCTGAAGTGGAGATTGTGTTTGCCAATAGTGCTTCCAATGCAGGCAACAAGTTATATGAAGTACACAATGATCTTTTTGGCGATACCGAGTTGACCTTTTCTTCTGATTTTCATTCCGAGATTGATGTACTGTTCTTATGTGTAGGACATGGTGATGCACGTAAATTTTTAGATGCCCATCCGATTGGAGCTGCAGTCAAGATTATTGACCTGTCACAAGATTATCGTTTGCGGGCGAATACAGCTTATCAGGATAAGCACTTTGTTTATGGTTTACCCGAATTAAATAAAGAAGCCATTCAAGCTGCGCAATACATTGCCAATCCTGGTTGCTTTGCAACCAATATCCAACTGGCGCTGCTACCGCTGGCAGGCAAAGGTTTATTGCCAGATCAGATTCATGTCAACGCAACAACCGGATCGACGGGAGCAGGGCAGAAGCCCGGGGCAACAACACATTTCTCCTGGCGTAACAATAATCTGTCTGCTTACAAATCTTTTGAGCATCAGCATTTGCAGGAAATTTCAGAATCGCTGGATCAGCTGCAAAAAGGCTTTTTGCCAGCTTCTGAGGGGGCACTGTTACAACGAGCTGCGGAGAAAATAAATTTTGTTCCGCAACGTGGTGATTTTGCCAGAGGTATTTTCTCGGCAATATATGTAGACTCAGGCCTGTCTGAAGATGAAGCATATGCTTTGTATGAGACTTATTATGCAGCACATCCATTTACACATGTCAGCCGTCAGAATATTGACCTCAAGCAAGTTGTCAATACCAATAAAAGTATTATCCACTTGGAAAAACATGGCAACAAACTGTTGATCTTGAATGCAACAGATAACTTATTGAAAGGAGCATCCGGGCAGGCCGTACAAAACATGAACCTCATGTTCGGTTTGGACGAACGTACTGGATTAAATTTGAAGAGTATTGGCTTTTAGTTTTATGTCGGGCTTCATCCCGGGCTATGCGCGTGGATAATTGATGGTACAACGTAACTAAGAATTTAATGTTTTAAACATCGTTATTAACATAATGTGGAAAAGTGAAGGGTGAAACTCTTCACTTTTTTATGCACAGTATTTACATCAAGCACTTAATTATTGGCCTTGATTGCAACCTAAATTCAAGCTTCTGGGTAAAGACTTGTATTGTATTGTATTGTATTGTATTGTATGGCGATCTTTCTTAACTTCATGAGAAGCAGGTTAAAAACATAAAACGACCAGAAGACCCGTTGTCGATAGGCATTCGATAGCTAAGTTTTTTGAGTTTGGTAAATAAAGACTGTTAAATGGATAAAGAATACGTTCTGCAACCTCAAAGTTGCCATCTAGCGCAAAAGCAAAAGCTCTTTGTGAATACTTCCAATCTGCAATTCAAAATCATGTTTCCCGATAAAAGCACCGAAATAGCGCTGAAATTCAGTAGCTAAGTCGGTGCATACAGGATGCATCTTATTTTTTTCAAATGAAGCAGCAAGTGGTAGGTCCACGATATGAGGTAATGTAGGGATATATGTTGAAGTAGAAAAGGTAAATTCCTGAAAATGTAATTGCGGCGTTAGGCTCGTGTAATGCTTTGATATTTAAAATTTTATTTTTCTCTGAATGCTGTATAAAAGCGGTTCTTACAGGTACTGAATAAGCTTCGTCTTCAACGGTGATTGAAAGGTCACCAGCTAAGGAATTAACAACGATGAAGTTAGATTAATTAGTGGCAAATCCAAGTGTACATTTGCGGCTGCTTCCCAAGTATTGACCTGTTGGAGCCGGCCGATTGCCGCACGATGAGGAGAAACAAGGGAACCATAATTGAGGGTGCTACTGACAATAGTTGTTCCTATGGATGTTTCTCTCCGCTGTTCGGCTATATATATTCGAATATCCTGCATGACTGGATTTTTAAGCACTGACATGAATCGTCATTTTCATTTGGAAACCTTTAGATAGGGATCCAGTGACTGTAGACATTTCTTTGGTAACGCCATCGCTGAATACGTTATCGCTGGCATTATACGCGTACCCCGATACACCTTTTTTATAACCGTAGGCCGAACCAGTGTTGTTGACTTCAAGGCAGAGACTATCTTGGAAAGCAATTTGGGTAACCAATAGTGATTTGCATGTCGCATCATATAAGTGAACGTGAATATGGGTTGCTCGTCCATGATACCATCCTGAAAAGATCGTCTGAAAGGAAACAAGCCCATTGGCGTTGGTGACTTGTCGGCCACGGTACCAATTAACCTACTGATAATTGTTGGATTGCATAACTTGAAGACGTTTTTGTTGGAAAAAGGACCCTCGGTTTTGTGATAACCGATGGATGCTGCTTGCCACGGCATCATCATTGGTCAATGCAAGTGCGTAAATATTATTTAACGTGTTGAACAAAAAGTGGGGGTGAACCTGTGCTTTTAAAAAGGAAAGTTCGGCGTTCATTCGATCTTGCTCGACCGATTGAATCTTTTGCTGCTTTTCTATCCAGTAGGTGGCTATTCTATAAAGGGCGGCAAGGCTAATGGTCAATAGGAAAATGTAAACGGAAGCAATATCGATTGGTTGTCCCGCTCTACGCGGTGCTTGGTCCGCGTTTTCATTAGGGAGCCATTCATGATCGGGGTTTGGAAGATTTGTGCCTGGAAGTGGGGGAGGAAAGTCAGGCCTGTTTATCGGCGGAAAATGCGGTTCTCTGCGATGTTGCGGTGCTTGGTTTCCGATGCGCATCAGACGATCAAATGGCTGAAGATAACACGCTAACAATAGCCCCGTCAAAATAACGGAGATCCCATAACTGATAAACTTGCGATGCCTTATGGCATAGGGGATTAGCAGATAAGCATTGGTGTAAAATAAGATTAAAAAGCAGCCCGTGAAAATCCAGAATGCTGGAGCACCGAGCATTTCTGTGATTCCCAATTGGCCATTGTTAAAAAACAACACTGGAAATGATAAAAAAATAAGCCAGGCTAACCCATGGATCAATATGGAGATTTGTTTTTGTCCTATGATACGTTTTGACAAGCTGTCAGCAGATCTTTCCATATTTTCTTATCGTTTTACCTACGGTTGTAAGGTTAAAAATAAAAAAAAGCTAAATACACACCATGTATTTGATAAAGAAATTTTCCGATTTACTTGGGGTGAACTCAAGAGATCGATTTTACTCTGCCTATTGAGGAACTTATTAAAAGAGGAATCTATAAATATCACTGTCATTAATGTAAAAATTATCTGATCTAAAATAACTAGACGATTGATCAGAATATTTTAAATAAGACTTCTATTCGAAATTAACAGGATGTTCATCGAAAATAATAGACTGTTTGTCGAATCGGTTTTCGGTTGAGATTTTCATAAGACATCTTTGTTCAAGCAATACGAAATTGCAGGGGAAATCTGAAGCCTCAACCAAGTAAGAACTATCAATTAAAATTAAACGTGATGTCACAAGAAAAGAAATTGACCAATGAAGAATTGAAAGAAAACATTAAAAAAACAGTTCTTGAACAATTAGATGAGCAATTGACTGAAGAAAAATTGTCCAGCATAGATCAAGAAAAGCTTGAAGGTGGATTTGCATCTCTGTCTGCGTCGGATAAAGATGACCAGACTACAAATATTGTTTGTTGGTAATAATATTTAAAAAGAAGAGCATTTAGTTAGAATGCTCTTCTTTTTAACGAAAGATCATATGAAGTTTAGCCGATTTAATACAACAATAGCTTATACTGATAAGTTTGTCTTGTATAATGCTTTGCAGAATCAATTTTTGTATATCAATCCTCTTATAAAAGAATTGATTGACGCGAGTCACGATCATGATGATCTTGTAGGTTTAGAAAAATTGCATCCGTCCCTGTTTGAAGCCTTACGCGAAAAAGGATTTATCGTAGAAACCAATTATGATGAATTGCAGGAAGTCATAGCTATTAGGGAAAGAGTCGATCTGGAGAATGAAACATTTTTTCATTTAACAATTAACCCTACAATGAATTGTAATTTCAGTTGTTGGTATTGTTACGAGTCCCATGAGAAAAAGTCTAAGATGGAATCTGAAACAATTGAAAAGATTAAAGCTCTTATTGAAAGTAAGATAAATGCTACATCTAAAATAGAAAGATTTCATATTGCTTGGTTTGGTGGTGAACCATTCTTATACTTTGATCGGATTATTATGCCAATAATTAAATTTGCCCATGAATATTGTTCAAAGTTTGGGGTAAAATTTGATAATGGTTTTACAACAAATGGTTTTCTAATAAATACAGGTAATATTACCGCTTTAAAACCCTATGATATAACAAACTTTCAGATTACACTGGATGGGGGACGAGAAGAGCATAATTCCGTGCGCTTTGTCAATGACAAACGCGGATCTTATGATGAAATTGTCGCAAATATAAAACTATTATGTAAACACAAACGTAATACGACGCTGCGAATCAATTATACCAAGAAAAATTTACCTAGTGTAACCAATATAGCCCAAGATTTTGATGAGATACCTATAAAAGATAGAGATTATCTATCGATAACCTTTCACAAAGTTTGGCAAGAAGAGAACACTGAAAGTCTTAAAGACACCGTTTCCTCTCTAATAAAATATTTTAGAAGCAAGGGGCTAAATGCTTTGGTAGGCGGATTACCGGATAATCTAAGGCATTCGTGCTATGCAGATAGGAATAACCATGCAACTATCAACTATAATGGGGAGCTTTTTAAATGTACGGCGCGAGATTTTAAATCTCAAAATCGCGAGGGTTTTATCGATAAAAATGGAAGCTTAGTCTGGAATGAAACATATCATAAGAGACTTGATGCAAAATTTAAAAATAAACCTTGCCTAACCTGTTCAATATTACCGATATGTAATGGTGGCTGCTCTCAGGTAGCTTTAGAGAATATAGATAAGGATTATTGTGTTTATAATTTTGATGAAAATTCAAAAAAAAGAGTGGTCTTAGAGAAATTTCTAAAGCTAACGAATACCTATCTCTAAAAGTCGACTAAGAAAGGAGTGTAACTGAGGATATGCCTTGTTATAATTGAGTATACGAATTTAATAGAACAACAACGAAAGCGAAAATTATGAATAAATTAATATTATTTTCAAGCATCTTTCTATCATCCTCGGTGATGGCACAACAAAAGTTCACCATGAACGGACATGTTAGTGATGATAAAAATCAGTCGTTGCCATACGCCTCATATAGTGTAGAACATGAATCGCAGCACTCTATCGTGAAAGGAGGAATTACGGATTCATTGGGAAATTTCAAAGTTTCGGCGATAAACACGGGAAATTATTTACTTAAAATATCCATGATAGGCTATCAGGAAGAAGTATACCGTCTAACAGTTGACCGTGATAGTACGTTACAGATTACACTTACGCCAGCAAGTAATCAGTTGGAAACCGTAACAATAACCGCCAATCGCCGGCAACCTATTGTCCAAAAGTCAGATCGGGTCGTGATGAATGTCGCCAATTCGGTGCTCGCTGCCGGCAATAACGTATACGATCTCCTCAAAATGGCACCAGCGGTAGCTGTTAGTAATGATGGTATTGAGGTACAGGGAAAAAGCGGTGTTCTGATTATCCTGAATGGGAAGAAATTGCCCAATGCCTCCATCAAAGACCTTTTAGAAGCTATTCCTGCTGATCAGATAGATCGTATTGAAGTGATTACAAATCCTTCAGTAAAATATGATGCCGAAGCAAGCGGTGTGATCGAGATCTATACCAAAAATACGACGAGTACAGATTCTTGGGGCGGAAATATCGCGTTGAATGCTGCTCAAGGAAAGAAATTTCAGTCCGGTGGCAACCTCGGTTTATATTTTAATAAAAACAAGTTCTCCCTCAACCTATCTGGGGGCTATTCCAATAATGGTCACTTGGAAGTTGGCGGATTTAATCGCTATGTATATAAGGGCAAGGATGAAATTGGTCAGGTTAAATCGGATAAAGATCTGGGCGGAAAAGTCAAACCACTGAATCTTTCTGCACAATTGGGATACCAATTGAATGACAGGCAAAACATTGATTTCGATTTTAGTTTAATGAATCTCGACATTGATATAGATGGAAAAATGGATACGCGATTGAAAGAGTATCAGCCTGAAAGTGAAACTTTCACTCCGATAAATTCTAAAATAGATATTACAACCAAATTTAATAGTTACAACTTATTGTACAATTTTAAATTGGATGACCTGGGTTCTACCTTTGATCTATCGGGAAATTATACCGCTTATCAGAATAGCCAAAGCCAAAACTTTTTGCCCGAGACAGATCCAGAAGGTAAGATCCTCAATGATATTAAGGCCAATTATGATATTTGGACAGGAATGGCCAACTATCGAAAAATGTTCAGTGAAACACAGTCCTTGGAACTTGGTGTAAAATATACCAACACAAAAAACAAAAGTGACGAAGTGAATAGAACAGGAATGGATATGAAGGAGGAAAATGCGATATTGGGCTATAAAGAGAATATTTTGGCACTGTATGCAAATTATAATGCCGAGTTAACGGATTTCCTAAAGTTACAAGTAGGGGTGCGGGGAGAGAACACCTCGTATCAGGTGGAAGACGGGAAAGATTCTTCTTACTGGAACCTATTTCCAAAAGTAAGATTAGACTTTACTGTATCGCCTCAATATAGCACTGCCTTTTATTACAATGCTAGCATTAGTCGACCTAATTATGACTTATTGGTTCCTTATACACGCTATTTTGATATCTATAGTGGCCTACAGGGCAACCCAAGCTTAAAACCGGAATATTCGAATCTCATCGGCTGGTCGCACCGCTTTAAAAACTATAGCCTGTCTTTCGAGTACGAACATATTAAGGATGCTATGTCATCCCAGCTTACTTACGATGAGGATAAATTATTTTATATGAATACTGTGGCCAATTTTTCCAAGCGGGAATTACTGGGGATTAACTTATCCGTTCCATTTAAAATCGGAAAATTCTGGCAATCGTATAACACCATTGGTGTCTATCGCCAGCTCAACAATATCCCCGATCCGTTTACACAGCAGAATGTACATAGAAATAATACCTACCCCAATCTGAAGACTAACAATATTTTTAGCTTAGGTAGAGATTGGGACATGGATCTCAGTGCTTTTTATCGTGGCGATATCATAGCTGGGATGAATTGGGTTGACGAGTTATCCAATGTTTCCCTAGGTATTCGTAAACAGTTTTGGGAAAAAAGAGGCTTCGTGAAATTGGATGTGTCCGATATCTTCTTAGGGCAAATACAACGAGGAGGAAGTGATTTTATTCCGGTTCGATTTACAAACGACAGTCGCAATGATACGCGTCGTGTTCGTCTGACCATCGGGTATAAATTTGGTAAAACAATGAGTAGTGATCGAAAGAGTACGACCGATACCAATAGCGAAGAAAGAGGTCGATTGGGACTGTAGCCTGACTTCCATCGAAAAAAGATATAGAAAGCGTTGAAGGTCACTCGTATTACTTTATAAATAAAATGAAGTTATGAATTTATTCAAAGGAGTTTTTACAAAAAAGCAACGGAGCAAACTAAAAGAATGTGAAGAGCTTGCTTTGGAGAACGCTAAGGCAGAAGTTCTTTATGGAGGTTATCGGGAGCCAAAGGCACCGATACATACGCCCGGACCAGCGATATCCGGGAAAACAAATCTGACGGATCTCTTTAACGAATCGTCTCTTTAATAAATCAACTTTTAACTATCAAATAATTATGGCACGTAAAGAGCGTAATAAGAAAAAATCAACTTTAAACCTTGAACAATTAAGGAACTTAGGTATCACGAACGATCCTCATGCTGATCAAACAATTGAAGAAATAGATGGCAGTGAGCTCCATGGTGGCAGGTATAAAGAAGGCGATGACAAAGATTCTGGCAGCGTATGTCAAAACTGGCCTACATTGGGCAGTATAAAATAGAAAAGTATTAACGTTACAATTGGATATTTCATTATACTAAGATGGGACTCTTCGGAAAGAAATTTAAATTTTACAAGCAATTGGATTATATGGACTGCGGTCCGACCTGTTTACGCATGGTTTCTGCTTATCACGGTAAAGAGTATGATTTAGATTATCTTAGGGCAAATTCTTACATTACGAAGAATGGAGTTAGTATGTTGGGCTTAAGTGAAGCTGCGGAGAAGATCGGCTTTAAAACCATCGTTGCCAAGTTAACTTACAAACAACTTACGGAGCAAGTCCCCCTTCCTTGTGTTTTACATTGGAATCAAGAGCATTTTGTTGTCCTTTACGATATTGAAAAGAAAAATGCATTTCGGTCTGTAGAGAAAGTTGTCTTAGGTGATCCTGGACATAACTTGGTCCGTTTAGAAAAGAAGATCTTTGAACAATGTTGGATAAGCGCTGACAATAAAGGAATAGCGCTTCTGCTTGAGCCAACAGCGTCTTTTTATGAAGATAGAGAAAATAATGGTGTTAAGAAAACGGGTTTCAATTTCTTACTCTCTTATCTTAAACCTTATAAACGTTACTTCATACAATTAATTATGGGCATGTTGTTGGCTAGTCTCATCAGCATGTGCTTCCCATTTTTAACACAGAGTTTAGTCGACTTTGGGGTGACCCGCAAAAATGTGAATTTTATACATTTAGTATTGTTTTCGCAACTTCTTTTATTTACAGGGGGAATCGCCGTGGATTTAATACGGAATTGGGTATTGCTGCACGTCAGTACACGAATAAGTATTAGTATAATCTCTAATTTTTTGATCAAGTTGATGAAGTTGCCGATTAACTTTTTCGAATCTAAAAATGTTGGTGATATCACACAAAGAATTAATGATCATCATCGAATAGAAACGTTCTTAACAGGATCAACATTGAGTACACTTTTTTCTGTTATTAATTTGATTGTCTTTTCAATTATTCTTGCGATGTATAATACACAGCTTCTCTTCATATTTGCTATCGGAAGTGTGTTGTCCATCTTATGGATTGTGATTTTTTTAAAAAGGCGAAGAGATATTGATTATAGTCGTTTTCAACGTTCCCGGGAAAATCAAAACAGTCTTTATGAAATAATCACAGGAATGCAAGAGATTAAGTTGTACAACAGTCAAAAGGCCCGTCGTTGGGAATGGGAACGTGTACAAGCTAAACTTTTCAGGGTAAATATTAAGAGCTTGGCCCTTGAACAATATCAGGAAATAGGTGCGACATTTTTTACACAGCTTAAAAATATTGTCATTAGTTATACCGCTGCAATGCTTGTAATCAATCAGGAGATTACACTAGGTGTTATGCTGAGCATATCCTATATCGTAGGTCAGATGAATAGCCCATTAAATCAAATCATACAATTTATTAAAGGGATACAGGATGCAAAAATAAGTTTAGACCGATTAGGAGAAATTCATGATAGACCGGAGGAAGAAAATAGTGAAGATTTGATCGGTTTCAATGACAATGCGTTTCCAAGGCAACCGGTAGATGGTTCAGATTCGTTGTATCTCAATCATACGCAATTCCTAAAAAATATTCGAACGACTGATGGAGGAATCACATTATCCAATCTGTCATTTCGATATGGCTCTCCCAAAAGCCCGTTGGTATTGAAAAACTTAAATGTGCATATACCAAAAGGAAAGGTGACAGCAATTGTCGGTGCAAGTGGTAGTGGGAAAACCACCTTAATGAAGTTGTTATTGAAATTCTACCCTACGGCTGAGGGAGAAATTTTGGTCGATGGTATTAATCTGAATGATCTTTCAGCACAATTATGGCGGAATAGCTGTGGAACAGTCATGCAGGAAGGATTTGTATTTTCAGATTCCATTGCAAGAAATATTGCTGTCGATGGTGAACGGATTAAAGAGGATAAACTTTGGGATGCTGTCAGGTTAGCGAATCTCCACGATGATATTGCCCGGTTACCATTGGGATATAGCACACGAATCGGAAACGCCGGATCAGGTTTGAGCGGCGGACAAAAACAGCGCATGTTTATCGCGCGAGCAATATACAAAGATCCTAAATACCTCTTTTTCGATGAAGCAACGAGTGCGCTCGACGCCAACAACGAAAAAGTGATTATGGAAAATTTGGACGAATTTTATAAAGGAAGAACTGTAATCGTCATTGCTCATCGATTGAGCACCGTAAAAAATGCTGATCAGATTATCGTGATGAACAAGGGTGAAATTGTTGAACAAGGGAATCACGAAATGCTGGTCAAGAAGAAGGGGTATTATTATGAACTGGTTAAAAACCAATTAGAATTAGGAGCTGCTTAAATCTTTATATTATGCCAAATGCAAATAGATCGCTAGACACAGTAAGCAATGAGATGGAGGAAATCGTCGGACGAATTCCTCCTTGGATTATCCGTTGGGGTATCACTGTGTTATTTATTGTTGCCATTATCGGTGCATTTATTTCTTCGCATATTCGATTCCCGGATAGTATACAAGGATCCGTGGTGGTGCAAGCGAGACAGCAACCTGGAAAGGTGACGATCCAACGCAATCATGCAGATCAAGAGTATCAATTCTATGTCAAAGATGGACAAATGGTCAAACCAGGGGATACTTTGCTTGTGAGTTACAATAAAAGTCAGGGAACTAGCGAAGCGACAACGACACCAATGACGGGTAAAATTTACCTGGTAAATGGTCGAAATTCCGAAAATTTGCTTGAGCAAACTATTTGGGTGATACCCAATTCACAGGAGGTAGATGTCAAAATAAAATATTCCAATAAGGGAGCCGGGAATGTGAAAAAAGGGCAATCTGTTCGCATTGCGCTCGACGATTATCCGGACTATGAATACGGGTTTTTAGAAGGCCAGATTGGGTCTATTCTGCCGATTCAAACAGAAAATACACATGAGGCGACAGTGACTTTGACATTGAAAAAATTACTGACATCTCAAGGTAAGGAATTACCAATATTGCCGCTGATGGAAGGTAATGGAGAGATCCTTTTAAATGACCGAAGCATTTTTCAGCGGATATTCAGCAGTATCTTAAGATAGATAACTTAATTTCAAAGTTTTGTATAAAAGTTTAGGAAAGGCGGTTGTTAGGAAGCCGTTATATGAATATAGCACACTATTTTCACCGAGTGGAGACAGTAGGGCATTAAATGAACTTGTCACTGAAAAATTGGAAGATCCATGTTTTTTAGAAGGCATTTATTGGACATCAAGAGACCTTTATAATCAAATTTATCGTTTTAAGAACGGTGAGTTAATCAAAGAAAAGAAAGAGCGGTTATTTACTACATTACAAAAGTATATCATTCGTGCAGCGACTCGCTGTACCCCTTATGGGGTTTTTGCTGGATGCTCTTTAGTGAATATCGGAGATCAACATTCCAATATCAAACAACACATCGTTAAAAGAGCACGTATTGACATGGGAGTGCTGTATCAGATTGTCCAAACTATCGCATTGCATGAAGACTTAGTCGAACAATTTTCATATCAAATAAATAATTCTATTTACAAATTAGCACAGACCTATCGCTATATAGAGACACTGTGGATAGAAGGAAAAATTGAATATCAGACTACATCAATAGATCGGTCTGAGCTGTTGGATGAAATTTTTGATAAATTTAAAAAAAATGTTAGACTCCAAACATGTGATTTCTATAAGATTATTGGCGATGATGTAACATACGATGATAAAAAGGATTTTTTGTTAAATCTGATTGAATCGCAATTTGTCACCAGTGAGCTGTCGACTGTCTTAACAAGTGCTGATCCTTTGGAGACAATAACAAAAATACTTCGCGCTACTGAGCCAGATATTTCGGAGAAGGTGTCTATATATCTTCATGTTATTCACAAGATCGCTCAGGTGCTCAGTTCGATTAACCAATCGAAACTAGGGGGATCCCCATTTCAACAAATCGAAGAGTGTTTATATGAATTGCAAGGAATTGGAATTGAGGTTAAACAAGGACAGCTATTTCACATCGATCTTTGGAATCCTATAACAGAAGCTGATTATGTTCCTAATGCCTACCTCAAAGATATTCAACAGGCTTCCGCTATTCTAGCAAGAACAACAGCCAATAGCTCTCTACATGAAACTCAATTAAGGAATTTCAAACAGCTTTTTGTAGAAAAATATGGCGATCGTGAAATACCCTTGACCGAAGCATTGGATCAGGAACAGGGTATCGGCTTTCCTGCACAAAACAAATTGGGAAATATATCCCATAATGAAATAGCAGAGTATATTTCGGGAGGCTCAAAGAACCGATTGTTGTCGCCGGAAAAGAGAGCGGATCCGTTTGAATTGTGGTTGAGAAAAAAAGTTTTTAAAGCACAGGAAGAATCGACTGTTGAAATAGAGATTAACAAATATGATGTAGCACAGTTCCCAGACCAGTCAGAAAAATTGGCTTCCGAACTTTCAGTGATGGGAACTATTTTGCCTTCTGGAAAGCTACTTTTAGAGAACTTTGGTGGGGCCAATGGATTTGCATTACTAGGCCGTTTTTCATATATGAATACTGATTTGGAGAAATGGTGCAAATCAGAGATTGCCAAGCCGCAAATCCATGAAGATATTATCTATGCTGAGATTGTTCACTTACCTGAAGGTCGAACGGCTAACATCGCTCGGCCAACAGGACTATTGGCCTATCAGATTCCCTATTTAGCTTATGTGGCACAGGATGATACGACAGTATTGATAAGCAATATTTTACTTTCCATCCAAGATGAAGAGCTTATTCTTCGTTGCAAAGAAAGTGGAAGAAGAATCATTCCCGTCTTGGCAAATGCATATAATTATTTGCGTAGCGATCTTCCCATCTATCGATTTTTGGCCGCTATACAGCATCAGGGCCGCCCGGGACTCAGTATCCAGTTGGGGGATTGGGCCAATTGGTATCGCTTTATCCCGCGTATTCGGACGGGGAACGTGATCCTGCAACGGGCAAAATGGAATATTCTTGAAGATGATATTAATACAATAATGAATTCAGAAGAGCCACTTATCGTGTTAAAAGGGCTTCTGAAAAAATGGCGCGTTGTTGCTCGGGTTAGCATACAAGATGGCGATAATGAACTCGTTATAGATACACAAAAGGAGGATTATCTCATGTTGTTGATACAGGAAATGAAAGGGAGGAAAAGATTGGTTTTAGTAGAATGTCTTTTCGATAGCGATCATTTGGCTACACAAAAAGTGTATATCAAACAATTTATTCTGCCATTGAGACGAGCTGAAAACAAAGTGAGAAATATCTCGGCTCCACTTCGGTCTGATATTCAATATTCATTTGCACTTGGTAGTGAATGGATGTATTATAAGCTTTATTGCGGAGCTTTTATTTCCGATGACTTACTATTGCAGGTTGTAAAACCCATGATAGCACTATTGAAAGAGGAAAAAGTAATTGATCAAGCATTTTTTATTCGCTACAGTGATCCCCATTACCATATACGTCTTCGATTTCATGTGATTAAAAAAGATCTCGTGACAAACATGGTAACAATTATGGCTCTAATGGATAAATTGGTAAAGCAATATATTGAAGATGGAAGCGTATGGAAATTGCAGTTGGATACCTATCAGCGGGAGATAGAACGCTATGGGATATCACATATAAAAAATACTGAGCAAGCTTTTTCAGTTGATTCAGAAGTCTTTTTATGGACTTTGGAAGATGAGCGATTCCGAGAGGATAATCAATATCGTTTTGCTATGGGCTTGCGTAATATAGACAATTGGTTATCTTTGTTTTATATGTCATTGGAAGCAAAGGTAGCTTTTTGTTCGCAAATGGCGAATGCTTTTGCACTTGAACATGATAAGGAGAGCGCGTATCAGGTGGATCAACTTTATCGGAGTTTGATAGGCAAGAATGTAATGATGTTAAATCGGTCAATTCAACCGACCTTACCATTAGATCAACGATTAGAAAAATTAGGTGCGCTTAATCTTCCGCAAGAAAATTTGGCCAGTTATATTCATATGAGTATCAATCGATGGTATAAATCTGATCAACGGTTAATGGAGTACATCAGCTACCGTTTTCTGGAAAAGGAATATAAAAAAGCTTTATCCCAAAGAATAAAATGAGATTTTGGAAAATCGATATTGATTTTAGAAATAGAAGAAGTGTAATTGGAGTTCATATCCTTTTGTGGTTTATTCTCTATTGTGTGATGTGTTCTCTTAATCATGCTGCACTATACGAAGTTAATATTGTGCATCCGATCAATTTAATTGGTAACCTAGATTTTATTATTGTCATTGTACTCAATCATTATATATTAGTTCCTCAAATAATTTACTTTTTCAGAAAGAGGAATTGGGTGAACGGGACCTTATTTGTTCTTCTATTTTACACATGTTCTACACTAATAGCAAATTTTCCTTTGTATTTTATGGCTAACCTTTTTCCGGACAATAGATACTATAAAATCAAGTATGAGTTCTATGGCATCCAAACTTGGGAAGATATATTTAGTAACCAACCTTTATTATGGACATTTTCTGCTGTGTTTTTTTGGAATTTTGCAACCATATTAATTCAGACCGCATATAATCTATACCAAAGTCAGAAAGAAAAGCTTAGCATACTGCAAGAGCGAAATAATATGGAGTTAAATTTTTTACGGATGCAGATTCAGCCTCATTTTCTATTTAATACACTCAATAATATTTATGGGATGGTATTGGATAATCAGCGCGCAGCTGACTCTGTCACTAAGTTATCGGAATTGTTGCGGTTCTCGCTCAGTGGAAGCAAGCGTGAATGGGTTTCCTTACAGGAAGAAATTCTATTTTTAACCAATTATATCGACTTAGAACGTATCCGGCATCGGCCTGAAAAAGTTCAGATAAAGTGTGCTTTTTTTGCTGCGACAGCGGAAAAACAAAAGATCAAACCTTTACTTTTGGTCAATTTTATTGAAAATTCATTTAAACATGGTGTCAATGCCAATGTCGGTACAAGCTGGGTCGATATACAATTAACAGCAGACGAAAAGAGCATTCGATTTTACATTGCAAACAGTCGACCATTAACAGTCGATAATAAGCATAACATGCGAGCTCAGGATAGAGGTCGACAAGATGAGTATAGTGGTATAGGTCTTGAAAATGTCAGGAGACGGTTGGAATTGGAGTATTTTGAAAAACATGTGCTCTCCATAAAACAAACAGATGATCGCTATATTGTGGAATTGACCTTATTATTTTAATCAATTAAAAAATGAAAATTCTTATTGTAGACGATGAACCCATTGCGCAGGAGGTTATTCAAAAACTGGCCGGCAAAATTCCATTTTTGGAAATTGTGGGAACTTGTGACGATGCTTTTTCGGCATTAGAAATGATAAATAGCCTGCAACCTGATCTCATCTTTCTGGATATACAGATGCCTGGTATGACAGGCGTAGAAATGCTACGTGTCGTACAGCGTAATAGTACCCAGGTCATCTTTACCACCGCGTATCCTGAATATGCTTTGGAAGGTTTTGATCTCAATGTAACGGACTACTTGCTGAAACCAATTCCTTTCGAACGTTTTTTTCAGGCCGTCAATAAAGCGCATGTCTGGTATTTGAAAAATCAACAGGAAATTAATGCTAATGACGATCTCATACGCACAGATCAAGAGTATATCTGGGTTAAAGAGGGGAAAAAGCATGTACAAATACGTTTACTTGATGTCGTGATCGTACGGGCAATGGCCGATTATATGGAATTTATTATGCCCGAAGGTAAAGTAATGGTTCATGCTACGATGTCCAAGCTCGAAAAACTATTGCCCGCACCTGCATTTATTCGGGTAAATCGGTCGACGATAGTTCGTCAGGGGGCAATCCGTTCGATTGAAGACCTGCATATTGAAACGATTTTACCAAAACTTGAACGCATAGCAATTGGTCCTACTTATTGGGAATCGGTAAAAGAATATATTAAAGAAATGTTTTAATTTGCGTTCGTCGAAAAAATAATCTTATTCATCGAAAATATAAGGCATTAGTTTATTGAAAACTTCATATTAGAGAAAATTAATATAAGAAGATGAACAAAAAACTAGCCATTAAAAAGAAAACTGTATTTAAAATGAAAAATAAAAATTTATCTGAATTAGGAGATGGACAAACAGGAGGGATGACGGGAACCGTCACCCAAGGGTTAACATTTTCCTCATTACTTTAATATACGCTTATCATCACATCAGTATTGATATATCATCCATGCTGATGTGATTTTTACCTTATCATTGAGCTGCTTTCAATAAGCTCAAACTTCCCAATTTAACGCGAGCTCGGGATAAGAAAAAGTCAGATTCAAAAATCGGCAATTTTATGCTTTACTCAAGCTTGACACAAGAAACGCTCTACATCGACTAAAGGATGACCCTTGTTTAGGTGTCGTTTTTAACCGTTTTCCACAGGATTTAGCCATATTTCTTCGCTGCTTTCTGTAGCTCTTGACATCGCTTGATTTCGAGTGCATATTTGTATCGTCAAAGTAATGAGGATCCAGGGAACTAGAAAGAATCGTTTTGTTATCGCACAGGTGTTGATGTACAAACGTAAATTGGGGATCTATTGACCGCAGTTATTATGAATTTTACACAATCGATTGATATCCATTTCCTTTCTTTTTCTGCAAATCTAACCCTTATCTTCATTAAATAATCCGGCCTTAACATGCTGATGTGAACCCTATGCTACGATCAACGGGAAATAAAATAGAAAGAGTGGTAATCACTTAAATCTTCAATGATTGTGCTGCTAGGTCCTTTGGAATAGTTAAAGGTGATAGACAAAATGATAAAAGATCAAAATATTAAAATATGAAAAGGAAACACTTTATCCAGTATCTCTTTATGGGGGCTTTATCTTGCCTTTCAATAAGAAGCATGGCACAGACTGAACAACGGACTTATTCCGTGCCTCTCGCTGGAAATGCCTTTATCACTGACAGACAGCATGATGGAGGAGAAATTTCTGGCCGCAGTGGCCTTGTAAAATGGTCAAGCGATCAGGCAGTCGCATCCGTTTATTTCAGGACTCAGAAAGTCGGAAAATTGACATTAAAGCTGAAAGCGAAAAATGATGGTGGCAAATCCAAAATAGAAATTGACGCACTGGGGAAAAAGGCCGTGGTGGATGTTGAAGGTACCCAACTTTCGGAAACGGCCCCTTTGTCCATTGATGTAAAGACGCCCGGTTATGTCCAGGTTGATTTAAAAGGCCTAAGTAAATCGGGACGCAATTTTGCTGAAGTAACAGAATTACTTGTTAGCGGGGAAGCTGCGTCCGAAGGACTGATATTTTCCAATAATCCCGACTATTATTATTGGTCCCGCAGAGGACCTTCCTGCCACTTAAATTATACGGTGCCTACTGATGGCAATGTCAGTTACTATTATAATGAAGTCACTGTACCGAAAGGCGAGGACAAGATCGGTTCATATTTTATGGCAAATGGTTTTGGAGAAGGGTATTTTGGCATGCAGGTAAATTCGGAAACTGAGCGACGTATCTTATTTTCCGTTTGGAGTCCATTCCATACGGATGATCCGAAAAGTATTCCGGACGAACAAAAAATCCATTTACTGAAGAAAGGAAAAGATGTGCAGACCGGTGAGTTTGGCAATGAGGGTTCAGGTGGGCAAAGTTATCGCAAGTACTTATGGAAAGCTGGCCAAACCTATAAATTTTTGTTGAAAGGTGTGCCCGACGGCAAAGGGAATACCGACTATACTGCCTGGTTTTTTGTTCCAGAGGAAAATGCCTGGAACATCATTGCAAGTTTCAAACGCCCGCAAACAAATACGTATTTAAAGCGGTTCCATAGTTTTTTGGAGAATTTTAGCCCAAATCAAGGTTATTTAGGCCGGCAAGTGGAGTTTAAAAATCAATGGGTATACGACGGTCAATGGAAGGCTGTTCAATCTGCGGCATTTAGCGTGGATAATACCTATCGTGCTAATCAGCGCGTTGATGCCATTGGTGGAACAACAAAAAATGGTTATTTCTTAAGAAATGGAGGTTTCTTCAATGAAATTGTCAAACCAGGTAGTAAGTTTGAATTTAAGAATAAACATACTGCTCCAGAGATTGATTTTGATAAATTACCATAATGGCTAATTCATAGGCTATATGTAACAATTGGTAATAAAAAGAGTCGCATGGAAATGCGACTCTTTTTGTTTGTCATGGCCTATTTATTTTTCCGATAGCTTGATATCCCGCTCAACAGAAACATTGTCACCAGTGACGGCATTTCCATCTTTATCTATCAGTGTCAATTTAACTTTGTTATTGCCCATTGGTAGGCCTTTGATTTCATATGGCCCCCATTTATCCAAGGTAAAAGTCTGTCCATTGATATCTGCAATGACTTTATTTCCATCTGATGCAATATTCGTGTTGACCAGGTAGAAATCCAGCAGTAGATTTTTTGTTTCCTCACCTTTATATTCTCCCTTAGGACGAGAATAGAATAACGATGGTTCTTTTGGAGCCGCATCCAAGGTTAACTTCCCGGCTGCATCTATCTTAAACTTCACTAACTTGGAGGCTTCTGTCGTTTTTATCGATTCATGGTAAGATCTCGAGAGAAAGGAAAGCAAATAATGTTCAGAATTTAAGGGTACCATGACCGAATTCTCGGGTTTATACAAGGCAGTATAAGGTTTATTGTCAAGAATAAAGTGGATATGTTGCCCATCATGGGAGTTCGCCATGTGGGTAGCATGTTCGTCATCTGTCATTTCAGTCAACTTAAAGTTCTTTACATCATATTTCACGGTGACTTTAGCAGAGTCTGTTCCTGCTTTTTCTGCCGTTATGGAGGCTATTTGCAGATCCGCTCCTGGGAACTGTTTGGAATCAGCAATAGGGGTAACAGAGATAGAGTCCATTGTTTGTGCGGCAGTTGTGTCCATCCCGCCGGTCGAATCGGTTTGATCTGTGCTTTTCGTGGATGAATTATTACATCCAATAGCTCCGACCAATAAAGCCAAAGCAGCTGTCATACCTGTAATTCTGTAGTACTTCATAATTGTTTTGTTTAAATTTTTTTATTCAGCATCTAATGATAACAAGTCGATGGTATATTTTGTTTTCGATGCCATCAGTTAGTTGGTTATATCTATTGTTTAAAGAAATGAATATTTCTGAAAAAAATATTCATATTAGATGTAATAAATATAGACCTTGAAATGTCTTCCCTAAAATAAGAGATCAAAAGTGAAAAGTCAAGTTAAAAACTAGATACTTTAATTGCCATGAACCAAGAACAGTTTAAGAATACCGTTTTCATCCATAAGGATAAGCTATTTCGCTTTGCGAAACGGATCTTGGTTGATGAGGAGGAAGCTTTCGATGCAGTGCAGGATGTGATGATGAGGTTATGGCAAGGGAAAGATCGCCTGCATCTTTATAGCAACCTTGAAGCATTCTGTATGCAGAGCATAAAAAATGAAGCATTGAACAGGATCAAAAAAGATAAAATAAGAGCCGACTTTGTGCAACAACATCAGGTTGTTCCATTGATAGAAAGCAAGATCGGGAATACCAAAGAAATTATTGTAGAAATGATCAGTTCCCTTCCCGAAAAACAGCGTCTGGTCATGCATCTCCGGGATGTGGAAGATTACGATATCGATGAGATTGGTCAAGTACTCGAAATGGGAGAATCTGCAGTTAGGGTCAATCTGATGAGGGCAAGACAAAAAGTAAGGGAACAGTTGACAAAATTATTCGATTATGAAGGACAGAAGATTAAAGGAATTGGAAGATAAGTACTTTGACGGGAAGTCGTCATTAGAGGAAGAAAAAAAGCTTAAACAGTCGGATGAAAAGTTCTTTCAATTTTTGAAGGAGGAACAGGATGTTAAAATGGATTGGTCCTTTGAAGATTTTGAAAAGCAGGTGAATGCTGACCGGAAAATAGTTAAGCTGTGGCGTCTTGCTGCTATAAAATATGCAACAGCGGCAGCAGCAGTTCTTCTATTCTTTGTTGGACTATCTGTTTATATCAACCGACAGACGGTTTCGACAGTACCGATATTGGCCCGAAAAACGAGTATGCTGACCAAGAGACCGGAAGTTAAAAGCATGGTGCCAAAAGCAAAAGTGGAAACACAGCAAGACAAGTCTTCTACTGCGCGTCACGATGCTCAGACGGCAATGTTGCCCCGTAAGCCTTCGAAACAGATCAGTCAGCAACGGCAGTCAGCGATCTCGGCCGGATATAAAAAGATAACAAAGCAGCACTCCGCTCAGGATATGGAAGAGAGGTACCAAGCGGAATATGTACTCCTAAATGGAGAACCGGTCGCTGATGAGGAGGAAGCTGTGGAACTAACCCTCAAGTCATTGGGACTACTGGCAAATAATCTTGAACATAGCGTGGACAAAGCAATGAATATAAAACAAATGTCAATAACGATTAACTAATAACATGAAATGTTTTTTTATAGCTTGCCTTATACTTGTAGCAAGTATGGCAAATGCACAAATCTCTAAATTAGATCAGCTCTTTGAACAATATCAGGGAAAAAAAGGGGTGACAACACTCAAGATTGGAGCACCCATGTTTAAATTGTTGGGAAATTTAAAGATTGATGATGAAGATATGCAAAAGATTACTCCTTTGCTCAAAAATGTAAAATCACTACGCATGTTGATCGTAGAAGACGGTGAGGACAAGAAATTGACGGATGTAATAAAAGGTGCAGTATCTCATTTAAATTATGAAGAACTGATGACGATGAATAGTGAAGGCGAGGACATCCGGTTCTTGGCAGAACATATTTCTGAAAATACGGAGATCCTCAACAATTTGCTCTTGACCATCAATGGGGATGGGCAAAATCTATTTATGATTTTGGATGGTGCAATACCATTGAAAGAAGTGACAGGCCTGGTTAATGAAAATAATAACAAAAAGTAAGTATTATGAAAAGATTACTATTATTTGGCTTGGTCGGTATATTGTTTTCATTACAGTCATGTATGGTTAAACAAAGTTCCAATATGGACTTTGTCAGAGGGGCAAATGTTTCAAAGGACGCAGAAATAGTTGCGGTCAATTTACCCGTGTGGCTGACCAAACCTTTTATAAAGAAAGCCTTAGAAGACGATAATGATGAGGATGCACGTGCTATAGCCGCTATCGTCAAGAAATTAAAAAAATTTAGAATGCTAACCTTATCGAATAATGATAAAACGAAGAACGCCCTAATTCTGGCTGATTATCATAAATTTCTGAAGAAAAATAAATTTGAAGAGCTTTTGGTTGTCAATCGTGAAGGGGAGGAGATTTCGCTCAATGCACGTATTGACAAAGATAATGTTATCAGCCGTGTTTCCTTATTGGTCCGCGATGAGGATGACGAAAATGTTTTTATGGACATTAAAGGAAAATTTTCTTTGGATGAGCTTATCAAGGGGTTAAATAAGATGAAATCAAAAGACAAGAAGCTTGTTACTCAACTTTAATTTATAAAACTACCGCCAAAAAAATATTATTTTTTGGCGGTAGTTTTATAAATTAATGGAACTTTATTATGCACTAAATACGATATCCAATGCGCTGAAAATATGCTTTTTTGCAATGGTTAAATCTTCATCAGTATGCGCATGGGAAACAAATCCTACTTCATAACCTGATGGCCCGAAATAGATACCTCTGTTCAGTAGCTCACGGTGCATAATTTTATAGGACTCCATGGAAGCAGGGTCTATTTCACTCGCTTTGTTGATTTCCTTTTGTGCAGTGAAAGCAAACCAGAAAATAGATGCCACATGGAAAAGCTGTACTTGATAGCCTTTTTCGGTAATGTAGGAACGGATATCATTGACGAAAGCTTCTGTCTTGGCATTTAAATTTGTGTAAAAATCCTTTTGTGCTAAGATATTCAATGCAGCGATACCTGCAGCCATAGCGACTGGATTCCCAGACAAAGTGCCTGCTTGATATACAGCGCCATCCGGCGATATACAAGCCATAAGTTCTTTGGAGGCACCATAAGCTCCTACAGGCATGCCACCACCAATAATTTTTCCGTAAGTAATAATGTCGGGCTGGATATCGTAATATGCCGAAGCGCCTTCAAAACCGATACGGAATCCTGTGATGACCTCATCCATGATCAGCAGGGTACCATGTTCTTTGGTGATATCACGTAAAAAATGAATATATTCCTTTGGCTGCAACAATAAGCCATTATTGGCAGGGATACCTTCAATAATAACTGCGGCAATCTGATCCTTAAATTCGGTAAAAGCAGCTTTTAGAGCTTCTCTGTCATTGAGTTCGATCACAATTGTTTCGTCAGCAAAAGCTTTAGGTACCCCAGCAGAAGATGTTTCTCCAAAAGTAACCAGCCCAGATCCCGCCTTGACTAAAAGAGAGTCTGAGTGGCCGTGGTAACATCCGTTAAATTTGATGATTTTATCTCGTTTGGTATATCCTCTTGCCAAGCGGATTGCAGACATCACTGCCTCCGTTCCAGAACTGACAAAACGGATTTTATCAATATATTTATTGTTTTCGATAATCAAGGCTGCGAGTTGGTTTTCTAGGGCGGTTGGAGCACCGAAACTTAAGCCTTTGCCTAATTGTGCTGCTACAGCCTCACGAATCTGATCATTATTGTGACCGAGGATCAAAGGGCCCCATGAACAACAAAAATCGATGAACTCGTTGCCATCTGCATCCCAAAGATGCGCTTTGTCTCCCCGCTCAATAAATAACGGAGTCCCATATACGGATTTAAAAGCCCGTACTGGAGAATTCACTCCACCAGGGAAGTATTGTTTTGCTTTATCGAATAACTCAGCAGATTTTGTTCTTGAAATATCTGGTGTTTGCATTGTCAATTTGAAAAGTAAAAATTATCTAATGATGTGCTCTCTTATGCTCATTAAAAAGCAAAAAAGAAAAACATATGAACCAATTTCCGCGGCAATCTAAATATTAATATATCCTTTTTCCAACACTTCTTTGGAGTGGTATGATAAAATTGCTGTTGCCCCGGCACGTCTGAAACTTAATAAAGTTTCCAATATAACACGTTCATCCAGCCAACCATTTTGAATAGCAGCTTTCAGCATGGCGTATTCTCCACTGACATTGTATACCGCAATGGGAAGGTCAAAGTTGTCCGCCAGGAGTTTGACAATATCCAGGTAAGGAAGGCCAGGTTTGACCATTAAGAAATCTGCTCCTTCCTGTGCGTCCAATTGGGCTTCAATCAGGGCCTCTTTAGCATTAGCCGGATTCATCTGATAAGTTTTCTTATCTCCATGTTTTGGTGCAGAGCCTAGGGCATCTCTGAATGGACCGTAGTAAGCAGAGGCATACTTGGCTGTGTAGGACATTAGGGATACATGAGTAAACCCATTGTGATCCAGTAATTCACGAATATAGCCAATCCGTCCATCCATCATATCCGAAGGAGCAATAATATCCGCGCCTGATTGTGCATGTGCTAGGGCCATTTTGCCCAGTACTTCCAGTGTTTCATCATTTAGGATCTCTCCGTTTTCGACAATCCCGTCATGTCCATCGCTGCTGTAAGGGTCCATTGCTACATCGGTCACAATACATGCTTCCGGAAAGTTTTTCTTTACTGCTGCGATGGCACGTAAATATAGGCTCCCATCACGATAACTTTCTGTGGCGTATTTATCTTTAAGGGACTCTTCAATATTTGGAAAAAGATCAAATGAACGTAATCCCAGCTTCAGGCAGCTTTCTACCTCTTTCAATAAATTGTCTATTGAATAGCGGTAGATGCCAGGCATTGATTTAACTTCAGTTTTTTGATTTTGCCCATCGACAATAAAAAGTGGGAAAATCAAATTTGACGCGTCTAAACGTGTCTCTTGAATCATGTCGCGAATCACGGCAGATTTACGATTTCTTCTCGGACGTTGTAACATTATTTTTAATTTATTTGCAAATCTTCAATATCAATACAAATACACTAGCAGTGCTCCTTATATTTACTTAATATGTTAAGCCAAAAACAGCCTCTGATAGACCGATTTCATCTGGCGAATAAGGGAGTGTATAGGGAACATTCATTTCATCAAATTTTGCACCGGTAGAACGGCCTATGCAGATGACTTTCTGACCTGGTTCTAAAAGATTGTCCGCAAAATACGCTTCCACATTACTTGGACTGGTAAAGACCAGTACTTCGGCACTGGATGGGTCAACCTGTTCTTCCAAAACAGTTTCATAAACAGGGATATTAATGACCTTTGTATCAGGGCTCAGTGCTTTCTGAATAGTTTCTAGGGATTCTTTTGCCCGTGGAATAAGCACGGTGCCGCCATTGGCCAATTCTGCAAATTTTTTCGCAATCTCCTCCATATTTATACCTTCACTATCTCCCGAAAAATCTGCAACACGATCATATTTGCGCAGGATGTCTTCCGAACCACGGCCAATGACACCAATTTTGGTTTTTTTGCTTAAACGGGGTTCAAGGTTGAAGAAGTGTTCAATACCATTTTTGCTGGAGAATATAATCCAGTCGACGTGTTTTAAAATAAATGGATCCAATTTATTGATGATCGGAAATATTTTGATCAATGAACGTCCATCAATTGCGATGTTGTGCTTTGCCATTGCACGTGCGAAATACGAATTTTCATCCACCTCCCTAGAAATAAAAACAGACTGTGGTAATCTCCGGTCCTGTGCGTACTTGCTAAAAATACGTTCCGCAAGTCGTTTGGGGTCTGTATCTCTGAGATATACCCGGTCTGGGAAATCTTCACTTGTTTCAGCTATGGATGCCCAGGCCTCATACTCATCTCCAGTTTTACGGCAATAACATCCCAGGGGAGCATGACAGCCCGCATCAAATTTGTTCAACACCAGACGTTCTACGGAAATCGTCGTCGCTACTTCTTCGTTATTGAGCGGTTGTAGGGCATCAAAGAGTTCTTTATCTGCTTCACGGATCTGAATTGCCAAGACCCCTTGTGCAGGAGCAGGAATAATTTCCACCGGTGGAATTTCTTCCACATGGAAATCTGAAATATCCATTTCGATCCGGCTGATGCCAGCTTTGGCCAGCACAATCGCATCATATTGCTCATCACGTAACTTCTGCATTCTTGTTTGCAAATTGCCACGGAGATCGTCGAATTCCAAATCCGGACGCAAGGCCGAGATCTGTGCCTTTCTACGATTGGATGATGTGCCCACAGTCGCGTTATGCTTTAAGGATAAGCGCTTTTTGATATCTACACAATCTTTGTGGATGATCAACAGCTCAGCCGGATTTTCACGTTCAGAAACAGCAGCGATGATCAGGCCTGGAGGATTGATCGTAGGTAAGTCTTTGTGTGAATGTACAGCTAAGTCAATGGTTCCGTTCAAGAGTTCTTCTTCAAGCTCCTTGGTGAAAAAACCTTTACCTTCCAGTTTGTCTAAACGGAGATGTTGAACGATATCACCTTGAGTTTTGATAACTTTTAATTCTGCTTCAATTCCGATTTCTGCCAATCGATCTTTTACAAAATTTGCTTGCCACATCGCAAGAACGCTTCCCCGGGTGCCAATAATTAGTTTTCTATTCACGTTAATATTACTTTACCTAATTTTTAATACCATTTATTGAAGCAAAAATAAATAAATAGGTGGAATATGTTGACACGTTACTGTCATTATCTATGGATTAGTACGGATCAGGTAAATTTAAATAACAAAGGAGAGGAGGCTACGCGGATCTTAGACAAAAGATCAGCCTATACTTCTGCCAAAGCCAGAGGTAATGAACGAACAAAACGAAAAATTTAGGCTGCGATAGTTATCGTTGTGGTGTTCCTGAAATTAGTTTTTTTCGGTTTCTGGTGTTTTAACCAAAATTTCTTTGGCCATCACCATGGGTACCTTGATGTATTTCTTTTCCATGTAGTTGATGACTTTTTCCAGGACTTCTCTTGCTTCAGGGGTCAAGGCCTGTACCTCTTGGGCAAAGACTTCATTTAAGGCAAATGATTTAATTTCTTTGATTTTTTCAGGAACCTCGCGCATAGCAACTTCTACACGTCTCTGCTTGATCAAAGGTAAAAACTCCTGGATATTATCCTGGATGATTTTTTCGGCGCTTTCTAACTCATTATAGCGTTCCTGAATATTTTTCTCAGCAATCGCTTGCAAACTGCTTACTTCAATATAATGAACCGGGTTGTTTTTGATGATTTCGGCATCAATGTCATTTGGAACAGCCAAATCGATGATGATTTTCTTATCGGTCTCACCGTTTAACAGTGATTGATATAAATCGTTGTCAATAATTGAAGTTGGTGCACCAGTACATGTAATCAATATGTCAAAGCCATTTTTATATTGGTAGATATCTGCTAGGGGATAGGCCTCGGCATTTAATTCTTCCGCCAAGATCTTAGCATTTTCAAGCGTACGGTTAAAAACAACAAATTTTGCCTTTTGGTTCTTTTGGAAATACTTTGCTAAATTCTGATTAGTTTCGCCTGAGCCAATAATTAGAATTCTTGGATTTTCCACAAGCTTAAGTTCACGTAATTTCCGATATGCAAGTGAGACAACAGAAATTGGATTTCTGGAAATTTTAGTATATGTATAAACTTCCTTAGCTGTTTTTACAAGTCTATCCATCATTAAGCGAAGGAAATCTCCGGTGAAGCCAGCTTCTCTACAACGGTCATAAGCTCTACGGACCTGTGCAAGAATTTCTTTCTCTCCAACAACAAGACTTTCAAGTGAACAGGACATGCGAAGCAAATGATGTAGCGCATCCATGCCTTCGTATTTATTGACCTGGCCCAGATAACATTGTAACCGCTCTTGTGGAACACAAAAATTCAATTTGCCCATAAAGTCGGCAATGAATTCGTTGGTCAGTTCATGAGCGCCATAAAATACAAACTCTACCCGGTTACAAGTACCAATATAAAAGATTTCCGGAATATCTAGACTATGTTTTAGATTTATGAGTCGACTCTCTAAATCCTCATTGCAGATCACTAGATTACCTAGATCTTTTAGTTCGACATGTTTATGAGTAAACGCTAATACTTTAAGATTTTTCAAAGCTCTAATCCCTCGCTTATATTTAACGGTACAAATGTAGCTTAAAAGCTTTGTGCTTGTGTCAAAAATCTGTCAAACGGATTAATTTAGAAAGATTTTAAATAGTTTGTTTTTGAATGTAATAAGTTGTTTTTCAGTGTTTTTTTGTTTGGTTTTGATACTGAATGATTTTCATCACTAGGTTGCGTGACAGAGATTTCGTGATACCAAAGCCAGTAAATTATTCGTTATTGCCGATGCTGGAACTGCTGCAGTGTATGGGTATGTCGTCCAATGAAGGCCCTTCTATCGTTGTATTCGCTTTCTGGATCTTATGATATTTTCACACAATAGCTGTAAACAGTAGCGTTATTAAAAATAGATTAATTTTTCAAAAAATAGAAAACCAGTTATCTTAGTGACAGTTTTATTGAGTTTATCATGATTATCATTAGAAAGTATTTTGCCATTGTCGGATTGACCATAAGCTTTTTGTCCAGCATGACTCCATTTTTAAAAGTCCCTATTAAAGGGAACTGGAATCTGTATCAAGTAGACGCTTATTTATTTTTTGTTACGATGCTGATTCTGGGAATCACGGCATTATTATTTTTTGTCCGGGCTGTACGTGCCTATAATTGGATGGTCAGGCTGGCAGCATGTTGGTATCTGCTGAGTATTGCTGCGGTTTGGTTTAAAATCAACAATTATTTGGGGTGGGGATTTACGGATAAGTTGCTTTCAAAATCTCTGCATATGCGTTGGGGTTGGATTGTTTACCTAATCGGTATCCTGCTTCTTCTATGGAGTACAAAGAAGATGACCGTTGTTGAGAACGATTCAGCAGAAGATATAGCCTCAAAAGAAATAAGCTAGATGAAGTCATCTAGCTTATTTCTTTTGAGGGCGATGTGGAATAAAATGTGCTTTTAATCTGTCCAGGCCTAGATCCTCTTCAGCCTTATCCAATTCATAGGACCAAATTTTTTCGTCCAGGATATCATGAAATACTTTCGGGTTGGTCAAGTCCACGGGACGTACACGTTGCTCTCTATTGATTGGGGAGGTCAGTTCCTGCAAACTACTGCTATGTCTGATAATTTGGAAACGGAATGTCGGCCATTTGCCAACATTGGCGAAGTTACCAGTATAGAATTGGATCGAATCGTGTGGTGGGATCTTATTGCTAAAGACTCCTTTGACTTTATTCGCGGTAGCTTCTGATACAGATACCAATAGCTCATAGCTTGTTTCATTGATGATGTGTAACTTGGCCAATCCATCTTTATGGTCTCCCGAAATCGCTAATAATATCCCTTTCTCCACAAATCGATTTGGAGTCAAGGGAGCTGCATGCTGATCAAGTTCATCGTCCGCCCGGCGCATGTTGCCAAAGACGAGTGTGATTTTGTCCATTGGCACAGGTATTTCAAAGCCAGTGTCATCAGTGACTCCTACTATATTGTTAGCCTGCATGGATGTAATATGCCCCTCAATGGGTTCATCAACAAAACGGACTAAATCTCCTATTCTGAATTTCATGTTTATTTTACTTTAGTATCAATAATATGTAATAGCCTTTCCAGGTCTGAGTGATCATTGTACAGGTGAAGTCCTATACGGATACCAGTACCTCGTGGAAAACATTTGATCCCTTCATCCAGTAAAAGTTGGAAGTTTTCGGGATTGATCTGTATGTTGAAAATATTGCTCTGTGGCCGTCGGTTTGCGATGGTGTTTAACAAGAGTTTTCTGTTCGACAACTCACTGCGTAACTGGGATATCAATTGCTGGGTGTACCTGACAGTTTTAGCATAGCCCCATTGTTCAAGCTGTAGTAACGACTGTTGCAAGGTCCCCTGAGCCAAGGTGTCCAGATGCCCTGGTTCGAAACATAACTGTACGACTGATTTGTTCATCCATTGATTGTCCAAAAAACTATAATCTTTCTGTATGCTGGCATAAAGGATTTCCTTAAGTCTGTCCTGGAGGAGGACAAAACCATTTCCGAAACCAGCCATTAACCATTTATAGCCACTGGATAGGACAGCATCAAATCCCGAACGGTCAAAATCAAAAAGGTCAGTTCCTAAAAATTGAGTTCCATCGCCAATGATCAATAAATCGGGGTGCTGATGTTTAAGCTCCTGTATAAAAGAAAGATCTATTTTTAATCCCGAAATATATTGGACAATGGACAGCATAAGTACCTGTGGCTTAAAGGTTGCTATGGCGTCCAATATATTGGTCTCCAATTGCTCATCCATGGTAACAAATTGATGTTCAAACCCATTTAATATGGTAGGAAAGTTAACCGAAGGGTAATCATTGTCCAGCAGCAATACTTTATAGTGTTTGGGGAGGCCAGCCAATAAGGTATTGAACGCGACAGAAAAACAGCTTGATAAAAATATGTTGCTGCTGGGGCAGTTGAAGAAATGGCCGATGGTATTTCGGCAGGCATCCAAAGCCGAAGCCTGCTGCTCACGAAGTGTTGAGCCAGCATCGAAAAATTCCTGGTCCCTATTTACACGCCACTGCTTTGTTTCACGTGAAAGTAGTCCTGAGCCTGGTGTTGTCAAGTATGTTACATCTGAAGCGATGTCAAAATGTTCGCTGTATGGACTGTTCATATTTTTGGTCTTTTTGTTAATAGCGCTAAATAGTCAGATAAAGAAAGATATTCACCTCCCATGCTTGCTAAGTGAGGAGTATGAAATTGGCAGTCTATTAATTGTATATCAATCTCCTTTGCCAGATAAATCAATGCAGTTTTGGAGGCATTAGCCTCTTTGGAGAACATGCTTTCACCACAGAACACACCATTGATGAGCACACCGTACAGCCCACCGACAAGAGCTTCTCCCTTCCATACCTCGATGGAATGAGCATAACCCATTTCGAACAAAGTGGTATAAGCCTGCATCATGTCTCTAGTGATCCATGTTCCCTCTTGATCATTTCTATTGATGGTGGCACAGCTCTGGATGACCTCTTTAAAGCATCGATCCATGGAGATGGAAAATGTATTTTTCCGGATGATGGAAGCCATGCTTTTGCTGACCTTTATTGCTTCTGGATAGATGACAAAGCGTGGGTCTGGGGCGTACCATAATATTGGTGTATCCTCACTAAACCAAGGAAAAATACCATTGCTGTAAGCCAATAACAGGCGATCAGGCTTCAGATCACCACCAATGGCCAGCAAGCCATCTTTTTCAGCATAGCTTGGATGTGGAAACTCCAGTGTGCTACTGTCCAGTTCAAATACCATTGTTCGTTAAGCAAGCGGATGTTTGTGGCATTATTCTGGTTGACGCGGTTCCTTGCTTATTTCTTCAAAAAGTTTGTCCATATGTTCCACATACTCGTTGGTGTCATCCAAGAAAAACTCCAGCTGTGGCACGATCTTCACCTGATTTTTAATTTTCGCTCCCAATTTATAACGTATTTCAGACGTTTTGGTACGAATTGCTTTAATATCTTCCTGGGCAGTTTTTGTATTCAGAAAGCTTAAATACACGCGGGCAATAGCCAAATCAGGCGTGACCCGAACACGTGTAACTGTAATGAATGCTCCAGGAGCCCACGAATTGCCATCGCGCTGAAATAATCCTGCTAAATCCTGTTGAATGACTCCAGCAAAACGTTGCTGTCTCTTGCTTTCTGTTCCCATCGTATACGTTTTATGGTGAATATTCTCAATATGATAAACAAAGATAAGGATTTTAGGGAAGAATCATACGACCTACTAGCGGTCAGGATCACCATACCGGAATGTGCACGAAAAAAGGCACATCTTGGTTTGACGTGCCTTTAAATTTCGATTCACAATTGGTTAGGTAATTTCTTGCAAGTTTTAAGACGTTGAGGTCTATCATATTTGGTTTTAAAAATTCGGTGTATTTAAAGTGGTAAGTATTTACTAACCCTACCAACTTTTATTTCTTCATCTCCCTTACACTACAAACATAGGAATACTTAAAAAACTGACAAAATAAGTTTTAAAAATAAAGTGAGTGATTACTTATAAAATGTGTTTGTTGCGATTTAACAAACTTTTAACGTTTTATTTTTTTTGTAACAGGATGTTTTTGTGTCTTTAATTTCGGAGTTTCATTGCCAATTGATCGCGGAAATGTATCTAATATTGGCATTGATATAACCGTTTTCAAATGGTATTTTTGTCATATTCATTTTTTAAAGTAAATATCATCGATGAAAATCTGGCAAAAAAATATAGATGTTGATTCTTTTGTAGAATCATTTACGGTCGGAAACGACCGTGTCATGGACCTGCAGCTGGCAGCTGCGGATGTATTGGGGTCTTTGGCTCATACGCGTATGTTGAATAGCATCAATTTGATGACAGATGATGACCTTGCCGCAGTACAACGCGAATTAAAAAATATATATAAAGAAATTTTAGCCGGAGACTTTCAGATTGATGATTCAGTGGAAGATGTACATTCTCAGATCGAGATGTTATTGACCAGACGCATTGGAGAAGCCGGGAAAAAGATTCACGCTGGTCGGTCGCGCAATGATCAGGTTCTTGTCGACCTAAAACTCTACTTTCGTGCAGAAATTCAGAATATCATTCATAATACAGAGGCTTTTTTCAATGTTTTGATTCAATTAAGCGAGCGTTATAAGCATATTCTGATTCCTGGATATACCCATTTGCAGATTGCCATGCCATCGTCCTTCGGTCTGTGGTTTGGGGCTTATGCAGAAAGCCTGGTAGATGATCTGGAAATGATGAAGGCCGCCTGGAAGGTTTGTAATAAAAATCCATTGGGCTCTGCTGCCGGATATGGTTCTTCTTTCCCTTTGAATAGGACCATGACTACGCAATTATTGGGATTTGAGGACCTAAATTACAATGTAGTTTATGCACAGATGGGACGCGGTAAGACCGAAAGGATTCTTGCACAGGGAATGAGTTCGATTGCGGCAACATTGGCAAAATTTGCAATGGATGTTTGCTTGTATATTAATCAGAATTTTGGCTTTATTTCCTTTCCGGCGCATCTGACTACAGGTTCAAGTATCATGCCGCATAAGAAAAACCCAGATGTTTTTGAATTGATCCGTTCACGTTGCAACAAGATCCAGGCATTGCCCAATGAGATTGCCTTGATGACCACGAACCTTCCTTCGGGTTATCACAGAGATCTGCAATTGCTGAAGGAAAATCTTTTTCCGGCATTTAAATCATTAAATGAATGCTTAGAAATAGCTACGTTCATGCTGGAAAATATATCGGTGAAAGACAATATTCTGGATGATCCTAAATACGATTATTTATTCTCTGTAGAAGTTGTCAATAATGAAGTTCTTAAAGGAGTACCTTTTAGGGAAGCTTATCGGCAAATTGGTATTGATATCGATGAAGGTCGATTTAAGCCATCTAAGGAAGTAAATCATACGCACGAAGGAAGTATTGGGAATCTGTGCAATGACCAGATTCAACGTATGTTTGAACAAGTAAAAGCTACTTTTGGCTTTGAAAAGGTGGAGAAAGCCTTAGATGAATTGTTGAAATAACAGCTTGTCCTTATTAGAACAATGTATAAAAAGAGATCGGTCAATATCATATTGACCGATCTCCTTTATTTTTTAATAGAAAACTTAAAGTGTGTTTCCGAATCAAAGACTTCACCCGCTTTCAGTAGTGTTGGAGGAAATTCGGCTTGATTGGGACTGTCTGGAAAATGTTGTGTCTCTAAACAGAATCCAGCATAGGGTAGGTATTTATAGCCTCTTTTGCCAAAATCGTTTCCAGTCATCCAATTTGCTGTATAAAGCTGCAGGCCAGGCTCAGTGGTGAATACATCCAGCTGAATTCCTGTATTTTTGGAGTATACAGTGGCACAGGGGTGGGATATAGGGTTGTTATTTACATAACAATGATCATATCCTTTTGCCGAAATAAGTTGTTCGTTATTTGCTGTAATATCCTGGACAATAGGTTTAGGGATACGGAAATCAAAAGGTGTTCCTTCCACGGGAACAATGGCGTTGGGTACCTGGTCTTCATCCACAAAAAGAACTTCGTCCGAATTGATCTGGAGAACTTGTTGTAAGACATCCCCGCTACCTTCACCATCTAGGTTAAAATAGGTATGGTTGGTCAGGTTAATATGTGTGTCGGCATCTGATTGAGCATGATACTTAATAATGATCTCATTATTTCTGGTCAATGTATAGGAAACCATGGTTTTTAAATTCCCTGGAAAACCTTCTTCACCATCTTGGGAGACATAATAAAATTCAACATGGGATTGATAGGTCACCCTTCTGTCCCAGACTTTATCATGGAATCCAGAGAGACCTCCATGTAGGCAGTTGGTGCCATTATTTTGAGGGAGGGTATACTGTTTCCCATTGATTTCAAATCGGCCATTTGCAATCCGGTTGGCAAAACGGCCTGCTGTGCAACCATGATATTTTTCGTCCGAATTTAAATAGCCATCGATAGAACCAAATCCAAGGGCCACATCCACTAAATTTCCTTTATTGTCAGGCACCAGGATGCTTACGATACGTGCTCCATAATCCGTTAAGAGTACTTGCATACCGCCTTCATTTTTCAATAAAAGCAGGTGGGTCTTTTTCCCTTCAATTGTCCCTTCAAAATGTTGCGGAATAAGTGCTTGATATTTCGTCATGATTGTTGTCTATTGGTATTGAAGTCTAAAGATACAGAATATAAGTTTTATAAAAATGACTTTAGCATTGTATCCCTATAAAATTTATGATTTTAAATCAGGCTGTCCGGATAAATTGTGGACATAGTATGGTTTAGTATGAACATCTCGATTGGAGGTAACAGAAGTCAAGTATTTTTCGTTTGTTTATGCCTACTGATATAATTGTATATAAAAGCAAATTTATCTAAGTTTGCGGTATGTCTGAAAAAATGAATTGGAAAGATTTGCTCTCAGCAAAACGCTGGGGCTACGAAGAGCGGAGTGTGGATAGTTACCTTGTTGCTCGCTCGGAATTTCAACGGGATTATGACCGTTTGATCTTTTCTTCCCCATTTAGGAGATTACAAAATAAAACGCAGGTATTCCCACTTCCTGGCGCTGTATTCGTGCACAATAGGTTGACCCATAGTCTTGAAGTAGCCAGTGTAGGGCGTTCGTTAGGCCGGATGTTTTATGCGCAATTAAAAGAAGAAAATCCAAATATTGATGCTGAATTTCCATTTCTACAAGAGGTTGGAAATATTATTTCCGCAGCCTGTCTTTCCCATGATTTGGGTAATCCTGCATTTGGACATTCTGGGGAGTCTGCGATCTCTACTTATTTCACAGATGGTGAAGGGCGTAAATATCAAGAACAGGTAACTGCAGAAGAGTGGGCTGATCTGACGCATTTTGAAGGAAATGCCAATGCCTTACGGATTTTAACACATGCATTTCAGGGCAAGGATCCGAAAGGATTCGCGTTGACCTATACTTCCTTAGCTTCGATTGTAAAATACCCTTGCCTGGCGATTGACGGTCATCTTAAGAAGAACCATCACCGCAAGAAGTATGGCTTCTTCACAGAAGAACAACAGGCATTTGCGAAAATTGCCAATGAATTAGGCTTGCTGAAAGATCCCTCCAATCCAAGGGGTTATCTCAGACATCCCTTAGTGTATCTGGTGGAAGCTGCGGATGATATTTGTTATAATATTATCGACCTGGAAGATGCTCATCATCTGAAAATATTATCTTATCATGAAGTGGAAGAGCTTTTGCTGCCATTATGTGGAGCAGAAAATTTACGTGACCGTCTTGATGGGTTAAAAGATACGCCGAGTCGGGTGGCACTTTTGAGGGCAAAGGCAATTAATACACTGATCAAAGGCTGTGTGGATGTATTTGTTCGCGAGCAGGACAAATTTTTATCAGGCACTTTCTCATCAGCTTTAATGGATGCCCTGGATGTGGATATTGTGCAGCAGATGAACAAAATATCTAAAATTTCCGTTGCAAAGATTTATAACGCCCCTACTGTAGTTCAAATCGAAATTGCAGGTTATAGAGTTATGGATGCATTGCTGAAAGAATTTGTTCCGGCATATCTTAAAAAGAACAAGAACAACTATGATAAAAAATTGGTGGCGCTGATTCCTGAACAGTTCTACACCGATAAGCAAGATTCATATTCTAAAATCCGTTGCGTCCTGGACTTTGTGTCAGGGATGACGGATGTATACGCGATTGAGCTCTATCGTAAGATTAAAGGGATAACAATCCCCTCAATAGAGTAGGTAATGAAAGTTAGGAAGGTTATAATCTAGTATAACCTATTTAAAAATCAAAGATGGTGATCTTGGTAAGCGTTAACTTGTAGGACCAGCGTCTCAAATCGAACATCCCATATCTCAATATAAAAGATGAAAGTTGTAATTGCTGAAAAACCATCTGTTGCTCGGGACCTAGCTCGAGTGATGGGAGCAAAGGAAGTGAAAGATGGCTATATTGCCGGAAATGGATACGCCTTTACTTATGCATTTGGGCATCTGGTCCAATTGTGTACACCTCAGGCTTACGGTTACAATAGCTGGACTATTTCCAATCTTCCCATCATACCTGCCGCATTTAAACTTGAATCGAAGAAAGTTAAGCGGGATGGAAAACAGATGGATGATACCGGTGTGGTCAAACAGCTTAATACGATAAAGTCATTATTAGAACAGGCCGAAGAAATAATTGTAGCGACGGATGCCGGTCGGGAAGGTGAGCTAATCTTTCGTAATATCTATTACTTCTTGGGTTCAAAGGTCCCGTTTAAACGGCTTTGGATTTCAAGTCAGACAGATAAGGCCATCAAAGAAGGTTTCGCGAATCTGAAAGAGGGTACTGAGTACGATAGTTTATACATGTCTGCCCGATCGAGATCAGAATCGGATTGGCTGATCGGTATTAACGCTACCCAGGCGATCACCTTGGCGGCAGGAAATAAAGGACTTCTTTCTTTGGGAAGGGTACAGACACCTACTTTGGCGATGATCTGCTCGCGATACCTCGAAAATAAGGATTTTAAGCCGCAGGCATTTTATAAAATCCAAGCCGGCTTTGAAAAAGATAATATCAGCTTTAAAGCTACCTCAAATAAAATAGATAAAAAAGATGTTGCCGAACAGACAATCGCTCGATTGACTGTTGGGACAAATGCGCGTGTTGCCAGGGTAGAGGCCAAAGAGACAAAGGAACAACCTCCTTTATTGTTTGACTTAACCTCCCTTCAGCAGGATGCGAACAAAAAATATGGTTACTCAGCCGACCAAACCCTGAGTATTGCACAGACGCTTTACGAGAAAAAGGTCATCACTTATCCACGGACTGGGTCTCGTTATATCGGCGAAGATGTTTTTGAAAAAATTGAAGAGCTATTTCAGCACTTATCTGATACAGCGGATGAATCTGTGGCCTCCATTGCAAAAAATCTGATTGGGGCCAAATTGAATAAACGTTCTGTCGATGATAAGAAAGTGACCGATCACCATGCTTTACTGGTGACTGACGAGAAACCTGGCCCAATGGTTAAAGAACAGCAAAATATTTACAATATGATTGCTAAGCGCATGGTCGAGAGTTTTTCGGAAGTCTGTATCAAGGATATCACCACTGTTACGATAGATGCACAAGGTGTGGAGCTGATCGCAAAAGGGACGGTCATCAAACAGTACGGCTGGCGCCTTTCTGCTGAGCAGATAGAAGCCCCAGATGAAGATAAGAACAACGATGACCAAGACAATGAAAATGCACAGTTACCCAAATTACTGGCTGAGGAATTACTGCAAATATTAACGTTGGAACTTGCTGAGCGTTTTACCAAGGCTCGTCCGATTCATACTGAAGCTTCTCTCTTAAAAGCGATGGAAACATCCGGTAAAGAAATTGAAGACGATGAAATGCGGCAGGCAATGAAAGATTGCGGTTTGGGAACACCTGCTACCCGTGCTGCAACGATAGAGACACTTTTTCAGCGCGACTATATCAAACGGGATAAGAAAAAACTGATTCCGACTGAAAAAGGACTGGCGGTGTACAACCTCGTGAAAGATCGTTCGATTGCGAAGGTAACATTGACTGGAAAATGGGAGCAAAAGCTGGAGGAAATGCGGGCCAATAAGGTTTCTTATGATGTGTTTATGAAACATATAAAGGACTATACAGCGAAAATTACCAAAGAATTATTGACTCTGCGAATTTCATTGGCGCAAGAGGAAGTCAAACCACAACAAAAGGGAAAAATAAAATGTCCCAAATGTGAAAAAGGGTTAATCCTGCTCTATGATAAAGTGGCGCAATGTGATCACTATGCCCGGGGTTGTGATTTTAAGATCTGGCGAACATTGAACGGTATTTTTCTGGAAGAAAAAGAAATGAAGAATCTTTTAGAAAAAGGGAAGACTTCCGAGTTTAAAGGTGTTAAAAACAGTGAGGGCGCCATCGTAAATGCTCCACTGGTATTCGAAAATTTTAAAGTGAATGTAGGGTAAAGAAGCCATCTCCAATATACCCTGCTCGTCACTTTAACGTAATAAGAGTTTCCTTTTCTTGTGGGCTTTTCGATTTGTTTTAACTTTGCCTGCATTATGGCGACAACTTTGTATAATCCATTCAAACAATTTCAGTTTGATTCAAATATTTGTTTTTTAACCGGAAATAAGCTTCAATCTACTGAAGAGTCCATTCAGGTTTTTCCTGTTTGGATGATGAAATCCTTTCAGTTAGAAGATAAACCTTTTAAGATGTTGGATGAAAATCTGGTGACTTACAAATCATTGAAGCTGCCTTGCTCGATACATGTTGCTGATGCTATAGAACAGATGGAGGGTGCGGTAGAGCAAGCTTTCGAACAAGGTTATCAGGCGGTCAAAGAACTGGATCCTGTCGTGTTATTTCAATGGATGTCAAAGATTATCTATGGTGTTGTGTACAACGAAATTCTTGCTGGAATCCGCCAACAAAAAGCTTCCGGTGAAGACATGAACTTTTCACAGGCTTTGGCGCAAAGATTTACTAATCTGCACGCCATGTTGCAGTCGTTGGTCGTTCCGATGGAGTTTGAAAATACATTTCCGTTTTCGCTCGTTGTGGTTCCAGTAAATAATGCGCCTGATACTTTTATGTATCGTGATGAAATAAACACACTGATTTTTTCTATTCGTATGAAAGATTTTGCGGTTATTGCCTGCCTTCAAGATAATGCGACGAATAATATTTACCATGAGGAGATATTGAAGATTATAGAAGGGAAAAAACTTCATCCAATTCAGTTTGAGGAATTATGTGCCCGTTATTTCTATTCAGCGTATTTATTTAACCGGTTACCGGACTATACTTATTTGAATACAGCAGAAAAGATCTATGTCGAACCTATGCCTTTAGCTGATATGTCCATGAAGCCGATATTTGACCATTGGCAGAATAAAACCTATGGTCAGGTCCTGGAGAATTTCTGGAAGCCTTGGGGATTGACACTGTTCGAGATTATTAAAGATCCCGAGCACCCGATCAGCTTTTTGGTGGATGACCAAGGTGCTTTTATTACGGATGTTGATATGCCCTTAAATTGAATCTGAAGAAAATAAAGTAATAAGTTGCTTCAGATACGCGTTAAAATGATATGATTATGGATGGGATTAGCTATGTATTCACCAAATTTTAAAATTTCTGTTTCGACAGTCCTGCTTCTTATCGTTTGTTTGACATGACAGGCGCAGCCTGCCGCTGTTCGTAACATTCCCGCAGATAGTCTAGTCCAAAAGGTAGATGATTTTCCCTATTTTAAAGGCGGGATAAAGGCATGGTCGAAATTTTTGCAAAATAATCTCGACTTGAGCAAAACGGTGAGGGCCATGGATAGTGTGGCTTATTCAAAATACGGGGCACAGCAGATGGCGATTCTTAATTTTATCGTTTGTGAAGATGGAGCGATCTGTAATATTGAAATTGAGAATCCCGAAAAAATAAGTCCTGAATTTGCGAAAGCAGTATTGGCCGCAATGCGGAAATCACCACAATGGATGCCGGCATTGGTGAAAGGGAAGGCTGTTAAGACAAGATTTAGGCAACCCGTAGTTGCGGTGCTCGAATAAATTGAAATATAATTATAACTAGAATTTTAACCCTATTATTCATTTGCTATGTCATTCTGGGATAAAGTAAAAAAGATAATGAGCGGCGGAGAAGAGGAATCTGCTGCTGAAAAGAAAGAAACTGAAGTTACCGCTGGAGGCTCAACCATCTATCGTTATGAAAATCAACCTGAGGAAAAAGATCCAAAAGAGCTATTCCCAGAGGTTGAATGTGTCTATCTGGAGGAGATAGAAGAACATTTAGCCAAGTATATAGCCCAACCAGATTTGGTCTTTCACGAGATTATCTCAGAACTTATACATATAGATGTGCACTGGATCAAACCTACAGCGGATTATCCCTATAATATTTTGGTAACTTCAGGAATGAGCGACTTGCCAATGACCGTTCCAGATGAGATCGAAGATAAGGAAGCTTATGAACGTGCTGAATTAATGGTGGTCCTTCCTTCAACTTGGAAAATAGGGGAGGAGGAGTTTCAGGATGATAACAACTACTGGCCAGTCTATTTTTTGAAACGACTTGCACGTTTTCCGCACGAATATAAAACCTGGTTAGGTTATGGGCATACCATTCCCAATGGTATGGATGCGGAAGAAATCGCAAATACCGGCTTTGGTTGTATGTTACTATTGCCTCCTATGTTGAGTTTTGAAGAAGAGTTTTTGGAGTTAAAAACAAAAGATGGTAATCGTATTAATTTCTATGCCATGATTCCAGTGTATAAGGAAGAAATGGACTATAAATTGGAGGAAGGTACAGATGCCTTGCTGGATCTTTTTGATCATTATGGAATATCAGAACTTGTGGATATAGATCGTCCGAACGTTTGTAAAAGCTAAATACATAAACGATACATGAGAAATGCAGTACCCTGGTCATTTGTCGCCAGTCGTACTGCATTTTATGTTATAGACTTTTTGCGATAATCGCTATGGTTTTGTCAATATCTTCCTTGCTAACGTTGAGATGTGGTCTGAAACGAATACTTTTCTCACCACAGCCCAGCATGATCAACTTGTTGGCGAAGGCCCTTTTGACAAACTCGTTGCGTGCACTTTCTGAATCAAAATCCAGGGCGACGAATAGGCCCTCACCCCTGAGATTGCTGAGCTGTGGTTTGTCATTGATAAGTTCCTGAAGCTTATTTTTAAGATATGCTCCTTTTTCAGCTGCATTCTCCACTAGGTTTTCTTGCTCTATGACTTCCAAGATTAGTTTAAAACGGAGCATGTCGATAAAATCCCCACCAAAGGTCGAATTTATTCGGCTTGATTCTTTAAAAACATGATGCTCGACCTGATCGAATTTTTCTTTACTGGCCAATATGCCGCACACTTGAGATTTTTTTCCAAAGGCAATGATATCGGGTGTAACAGCATAATGCTGAAAGGCCCACATTTTTCCGGTAATGCCTAGTCCAGTTTGAACTTCATCAAAGATTAAGAGAATCTGATGTTCGTCACAGATACGGCGTAGCGCTAATAAGAAATCTTTCCGAAAATGATTGTCACCTCCCTCCCCCTGTATGGGTTCAATAATGATACAGGCAATGTCATTGGGATTGTTGCTGATGGCATGATTTATTTCTGAAATGGCCTTTTCTTCCAGCGCAATCGTTTGGGCAATATGCTCTTCCGTTAAAGGGTAGCTGAGTTTTGGGTTGCTGATACGGGGCCAGTTGAATTTCGGAAAATACATGTATTTCCGGGGATCCTGCGTATTTGTTAATGAGAGTGTGTAGCCAGACCGCCCGTGGAATGCTTGCTTGAAATGAATGACCTGACTTGCTTCTTTTTGTATTCCTTGCGCAAAATTAAGTCGTGTTTTCCAGTCAAAGGCCGCTTTCAGTGCATTTTCTACTGCTAATGTGCCACCCGAAATAAAGAATGCATAAGAAAGCTCTTGGGGTATGGCCACACGGTCGAAGGTATCCACAAAATCTGCGAATTCTTTGGGGTAGATGTCCGATATAGCCGGCTTGTTGACCGCCATCTTGCCCAGAAAATCCCGGTGTTTGACCAGATGGGGATGATTATAGCCAACAGCCATGGAGGCAAACATGCTAAACATATCCAGGTATTCATCTCCATTTTCGTCGACCACATAAGAACCGTGCGATTTTTCCATATCCATGACCAATGGAAACCCGTCTGCCAATATATGTTTACTTAGTCTTTCATGTACGTTGCTCATAATTTCGAATCTGAATGGTTTATAAATCGAATTTAATACCCTGTGCTAAAGGTAAGTCCGTTGTGTAATTAATGGTGTTTGTCTGGCGGCGCATATATGCCTTCCATGCATCTGATCCCGATTCCCTGCCGCCACCGGTCTCTTTTTCTCCCCCGAAAGCGCCTCCGATTTCAGCACCTGAGGTGCCAATATTGACATTGGCAATGCCACAATCCGATCCAGCAGCACTGAGAAATAGTTCAGCTTCCCGCAGGTTGTTTGTCATCACAGCTGAGGACAGGCCTTGGCTGACACCATTTTGCAAGGCGATCGCATTGCCTATGTTGCCTTGGTATTTTATTAAGTATAGAATGGGAGCGAAAGTTTCATGTTGTACGATCTCATAATGATTTTCGACTTCGGCAATAACGGGTTGTACATAGCAGCCACTTTCGTAACCTTTCCCTTCTAGTACTTTCCCTTTAATAAGAAGCTTTCCTCCCTGTGTTTTAATTTTATCCAGTGCGTTTAAGTATGATTTTACGGCGGCTTTGTCGATCAATGGTCCTACATGATTTTTGCTGTCCAAAGGGTCACCTATTTTTAATTGGCCATAGGCTTTTATAAGTTGTTTCTTTACTTTTTCATATACGCTCTCGTGGATAATCAGTCGTCGTGTGCTCGTGCAGCGTTGCCCTGCAGTACCCACAGCACCAAATACAGCACCGATGATTGTCATATTGAGATCTGCATCCGGGGTAACAATAATCGCATTGTTGCCACCCAGTTCCAGTAGCGTTTTGCCTAAGCGCTGTGCGACAGTAACAGCAACTTCTTTTCCCATCCGTGTTGATCCTGTTGCTGACACCAAGGAGATGCGGTTGTCAGCAGCAAGCCATTCGCCGACTTCTTTGTCGCCCATGACCAGGTTGGAGATACCTTCAGGTAATCCATTGTTATGGAGGATTTCTGCTAATAGTTTTTGGCAGGCAATGGCACATAGTGGCGTTTTCTCACTGGGTTTCCATACGACTGTGTTGCCACAAACCAAAGCGATGGCCGTATTCCATGCCCACACGGCTACAGGGAAATTAAAGGCAGTAATAATACCGACTACACCCAGAGGGTGGTATTGATCATACATCCGATGACCTGGACGTTCTGAATGGATGGTATTGCCATAGAGCTGTCGGGATAACCCCAGCGCGAAGTCACAGATGTCAATCATTTCTTGCACTTCCCCCATGCCTTCTTGATAGGATTTTCCCATTTCATAGGAGACTAATTTTCCGAGTGTTGGTTTCAGTTCTCGTAATTTATCGCCTAGTTGACGGATAATGTCTCCTCTCTTGGGAGCAGGAATAAGTCGCCATGCTTTGAATGCATTTTGGGCATCACCGATGACTGCCTCATAATCCTTCTGGCTGCTACCCGATACTTTTGCGATGAGCTTTCCATCTACAGGAGATAAGGATTCGAGCGCCTCACCACCAGAAAACCATTGTTGGCCTGTTGACGAGCCTAAATTCTGGGATGTTATGCCGAGTATTTTAAGTTCTTTTTTTATCATAATTGTTTATTTTATTCGTGGAATGTGTTAAATATAGGGAATAAAATTCTGTTAAACAAGTTGTGAATGAATATTATTCAGTTTGAAAATATTTTATTATCTTAGAGAAGCTAATGTAGACTATACGATGATGAAACAAATAAATGTTGATTATTTTCAGATAGATGATCTTTTGTCGGCGGAGCACAAGCTTATCCGTCATGCCGTTCGGGATTTTGTGCGGTCAGAGATAAAACCAGTCATAGAAGATGCGGCACAGGCACATCAAGCAATTGAAGGATTGATGCCCAAGCTGGGGGCTATAGGTGCTTTAGGGCCTTATATTCCTGAAGAATATGGTGGTGCTGGGTTGGATCAGATTTCCTATGGTTTGATTATGCAGGAACTGGAGGCTGGTGATTCCGCGGTTCGTTCAGCAGCCTCAGTACAATCTTCCTTGGTGATGTATCCGATATATACCTATGGTAGCGAGGAGCAACGCCGTAAATATTTGCCGGGACTTGCAACTGGTGAGCTTATAGGGGCATTTGGTTTAACCGAACCGAATCATGGATCTGACCCGGGCGGTATGGAAACGCGCCTCACTGCCAAGAATGGTGGTTTTCTGTTGAATGGGGCAAAGATGTGGATTACAAATGCACCGATATGCAATCTCGCTGTGGTCTGGGCACGTGACGAGGCTGGTAAAGTACGCGGAGTAATTGTTGAACGTGGAATGGATGGTTTTGAAACACCGGAAACATTACATAAGTGGTCTTTACGAGCTTCTAAAACTGGCGAGCTGGTTTTCCATGATGTCTTTATTCCCGCTGAAAATGTATTGCCTGAGGTAAATTCGATGCGTGGACCGCTGTCTTGTTTGAATTCTGCACGGTATGGAATATCTTGGGGTGTGATAGGAGCGGCGATCGACTGTTATGAAACGGCTGTTCAATATGCGCTGGAGCGTCAACAATTTGACCGGCCAATTGGCGGGTTTCAGTTGCAACAGAAAAAATTGGCTGAATTCCTGACAGAAATTACGAAGGCCCAGTTATTGTCTTGGCGCTTGGGGCTTTTAAAGAATGAAGGGAAAGCAACTCCGCAACAGATTTCGATGGCCAAACGGAATAATGTGCATATGGCTTTACAGATCGCGCGTGAATCCCGGCAGATTTTGGGAGGAATGGGTATTGTCGGAGATTTTCCAATTATGCGACATATGATGAATCTGGAGTCAGTTATTACCTATGAAGGGACTCACGATATTCATTTATTGATTACTGGCCAGGATATCACAGGGCTCAATGCATTCTCTTCTTAATTCTGTTTCTATCTTAAATTATATTTGAGCTACTATACAAAGCTATTGGGGGAGGTTGCACACTTTTTGACGTTTGCTTTTTATGAGAAGTAATCTGCTGAATTCATATTTTATGATCCGCGGTTTTTTTGAATGCTTTTACTTTACAAAAACAGTGATTCCAGGCATTGAGTCCAAGTGATTGGCCTGTTTTTGGTCATTTAGCGGTTCTGTTTCGGGAACTGTTCGGAACAGAATCGGGCTTTAACGCTACCGGAATGCAGGTGCTGGCATGGTGCAGCCGTACTGCTACAGTTGTTTTAACGTGTTAGACACGGACTCAATACGGACTTACCTTGGGCTTAGCCCAGACTCGGAGTGTATTAGGGGTAAATAAATACTGTTTTTAAGTCGCTATAAATGTGAGTCAGGAAGAAAAGATTGACCGGTCTGCACTGCGAATCTGCCCCGGCCATGCTACGAAATAGGTGCTGGACTTGGAGGTTCTGCCCAGTTTACCCCTGCCGCCACAGGGCTATAGCGCATTCCTGGTTACCCCTAAATTAAGGAGAGTTCTGGACTTCTTATCCTTTAGTTTAGTTTTTGTCTATACATAGCTTAGTATTAAATTAGGTTTTGTTTAGGTATAACCTAAGTTAAACCTAAACAAAACCTAACTAAAACCTAAAC
>NZ_JACAIS010000008.1 GCF_030325625.1 Sphingobacterium sp. N143
TTATTGTGTCCCATTGGACCAAATATTACATGGAGTCTTGATTTTATGCACGATACGTTATCTACGGGGAAGAGCATCCGGACATTGAACATCATAGATGATTTTAATCGGGAAGCATTATCTATTACAGTCGACACCAGCCTTCCGGCAGCCAGGGTGGTCAAAGAATTAGAAAAGCTGGTAGAATGGCGAGGCAAGCCTGAATGCATACGGTCAGATAACGGCCCTGAGTTTTTAGCAGAGGTTTTACGCCAATGGTGTTCGCAAAGCGGCATTGAATGGTGTTATATCCAACCAGGTAAACCTACCCAAAATAGTCTCATCGAAAGGTTCAACAGAACGTTCAGGCAGGATGTATTGGACAGTTATATGTTTGAAAACCTCACTGCGATCAGAAAATACGCTAATGCCTGGGCATGGATGTATAATAATGTCCGACCACATTCTTCGCTAGGGCAACTTACACCTGTAGAATTTTTAATGAAATATGGGAAACAGGAGAATTTCCCAACTTTCCAACGAGATAATAACAATAAATTCGATTGGAATTATTTAGTTTTGGATATAGCTAGTTAGGGTGAGATTACACTCTCACTTGAGATTGACAAGATCTGATATTAGGAAGCTATCAATTAAATATTTCTGTGGGAATATTGAATGGTAATGAAATTTCCGAAATCAAGAAAATAAAATCTATGGGTCGGATAAGTTGAAGGGGAAAAAATGATATATATATCTTGTCATAGGGGAAGTGTTGTCATGCAGCAATTCATTATCTTACAAATTTTAAAATCAATAAAATATGAATACAAAATTCGAAGCAGGAATTAACATTGCGATAAAAATCCCTAAGAGTAAATATGAAAAAACTGTTGCTTTTTACAGGGATATTTTGAAATTAGTTGTTGAAGAAAAACCGATTGATAATCCAACAGTTTCCAGAACACACGAAGTGAAATTTGGGCACAATGTGTTATGGTTAGATTGTGTGGATAATTATACGCATTCCGAAACTTGGTTGCAGCTTACTGTTCCTGATGTGGCAGTAGCGACACAATATCTGCAATTGAATGGTGTGGATACTTGTGATGAAATTGAAGAGCTGCCCGAGGATATGCATTGGATCACTGACCCTGCCGGCACGGTATTCAATGTACAGCAGAAACCATAACTTCGGGACATTTTATACGCTCAATCTTAAAAGAATGGTGAGAGTAAACGATTAAGGATGGGTTATCCATTAACCTGGCTTTTCAAATGAAATATGCTGATTTCAGGTTGCACACCAACTCGACTAGGGTAATCTAAGTAGCCAAAACCAACATTCACGTAAAGTGACTGTTGGTTTTCACGATATAGACCTGCCCATTCATTGTATGCATATTGAATCGGGCTCCATTGATAATTTGGATTGCTATAACCAAATTGACCACCATGTGTATGCCCACTGAAGGTTACATCAATCATCGGGTATTGGGGGATTATTTCAGCCCTCCAGTGTGAGGGATCATGTGAAAGCATTAGATGAATAGGTGAGGAGCCATCCACCTTAGACATTGCCAGGTCAAGGTCACCATAGTTGTGCCGGTTGTTTACCCCCCAATTTTCTACACCAATAATGGTGATCTTGTCGTTGTTCAGAACGATTTCTTTTGATTCGTTTAAAAGTAACTGCCAGCCGAGGCTATGGTGAATACCTTTTATACGAGCTAGATTTTGCTCCTTTGTTAGCTTGTGCTCATTGAAAAAATGAGACCTATTAAAATGGTAATCTCCATAGTCGTGATTCCCCATAATCGAAAAGGTACCCAATGGAGCCTTTACACGAGCAAATATGGCAAGGTAATCATCCATTTCAGAAGCGAAATCATTTACCAGATCACCTGTAAAAAAAATGATATCTGGTTTTTGCGACAACAACATATCCACTCCTTTTTTTACAGCATTTATGTTAAAGAGGCTGCCAGCATGTATGTCCGAGATCTGGGCTATGGTCATTCCATCAAATGATTTCGGCAAATTCGGTAAAATAAGATCGATATGTTTAACTTGATAATCATAAAGGTTGAACATAAATCCCTTGGTCACTGCTGCTATAGGGATACTGCTCAGCAGAAGTCCACTTTTGACGATGAAGTCAGATCTATTGATTGTCTTTTTATTTTCATTGCGACCAGCTGGAATATGATTTCCTGTCAGGAATTTGCCAATGGTTTTTATGATTAAGAAAAGTGCGTCCAATCCAATGAAGAGAAGAAGAGTAGCCTTACCTAACAGTAATGAAATAGGCAAGAATATGAAACATGCTGTACCAAAGTTACTCCATTTAAAAAACAAGCTTAAAAAGATGCATGCATAAGAGATTAAACTGATCGACCACCAGACTATATTTATCAATACCCGATTTGATTTCCATGTGGTCAGTCCTTTTAACATTAGCAACAACAAAAAATCTAAAAGGACAAGTATGAATATAATTTTAAAATATGTGAAGAGCTGTAGGATCATCTGGCAATTTAAGTAATGTGAGCAGTCAATTTGAAAGTTGATTGACTGATTTATATCTAAAGTAATATTTTTTGAGGGTTAATCCTATTGTTGACTCATTTTATTTGTACGTATATATTGATTAATTAGAAAGTAAATACACGCCTTGTCATATTAAAAAATGTCATAGGGATACAATCAAGGAAATGTATAGCCTTGCATAGAAATATCGAATCTGATAATGTTAAACTCAATAAAGAAACTATTGAAAAGGAGGTCAATGCAAAAGAAAGTTCATTAGGATTATTTTATCGTTTTCTTTTGAATACTTTTAATGTAGAAAAACTTCCTTCTTTTATATTCCAGCTATATTCAAAAGCAATGGAATACCCTTTAGACTGGATTTTCCAACGGTCATCTTTTTCTTTGCCAAGGTTGCGGTTTATAAAGCCTACCATTGCATTTTTTCCAATTTCTTCAATGTTTTGGTTGAAAGGCGAGATCCCATTACAGATGCTGAATAATTGATATGCAGCTTCGTTTGGATGGAGTATATTTGTTTTTAATGCCTGATATAATCTCCGCTCTTCGTTGCTGAAGAGATCAACGATCTCTTCCCAGTTAGAATCCAGAGCCATACCTTTTTCCAAATCTTTAACGATTGTGTTCCGCACTTTTGAAAAGCGGGACTGGTGTTTTAAATAAAATGCCTTAATTTTCCGTTCCACAGTGTCCTGCCAAGTTGATGGTGTCGATTCTTTTAATAGATCAGTGTTATAGGCATTCCAACGGATTTCATTCATTTCCTGATACAATTGGTCAATTTCATATTCTTGTTTCTGACGTTTAAAGGTAAGCTGAAGGTTAAGGTGTTGAGATGTATGTGGTGGAATATATTCGGGTTTGCTGATTAGCATGTTTTTGAGATCTAAATTAAACCGGAATCCATACAATTGATTTATAGCCCAGATTTGCCAAATGTCTTCACCGAATTCCTTTGCAAAAATCTGGTTTCCAAAAGTATAGTTGATACTTGCTTCATCTGCTCCTATGGCTTCCTTTTGATAGATATGAGGTTGAAGTAATCCAGTGATCACACTGGCAATTTCAATGGGTTTATAACATTGCAATAATGTTATTGTGCTGAACTTTGGATCTTGCAGGATATTTGTCAGGTCACTATTTTCTAGACTGGTGAATGGTATGTAGATAAGTTCCTTTGGTGGTGGGGCAATATTTTGAAGATATTTCTTACGCAGTTGCATTAAGCTTGAACGTTCAGCTTGTGCATATTCAATCATCGGATCAAATAATATATATTGTTGCTGAGTTGTTAATGTAGAGTCAGAAAGTTGATTTGCGATTTTAGAAATGAGTTTGAAAAATTCATTTTTGGTTTTTTCTTTATGATTATCAAGTTCACGATCATAAACCTGTGCAGAGCAGGTTATGGTTACGAAGATAAAAAGGATGGAATTTATTATTCCCTTATAATTTTTCATGCGATGTATCTGTACAAAAACCAGGCCCATCATCGCTTAAAGCGTGTAGGTTCTGTGATCATTACCTTGTCTTTTTCTTCATGGTCAATTTGAAAAAACTGTGGTATAATTTCTATGAATTTATATTTCCCCTATTAACTTTTCTATTTTTGAGAAAACTAAGCCCCAGTGAAAATATTTACCCTACTCTGCCTTTTCTTTTCGATTCAAATGGCCCATGCCCAACATGGCCAATTATCAGGATCCATAAAAGACTCCATTGCACATTCGCCCATACCTTTTGCCAGTGTTGCTCTCATTGATGACAGTGGCGGAATAAGTGATGGCATGATAGCAGATTCAGTAGGTAATTTTCACTTTTCTAAACTCAAGAAGGGGAGATATCATGTCCTCATCAAATTTATAGGCTATAATCAGAAGAAAATTTTTGTGGATATCGACGGGAAAGGACCAGTTCGTCTTACAGATATTATACTCTCAAGCACCAATAATAGGTTGGCAGAGGTAAAAATTACAGGGGCGGTAGGGACGCAAAAACATACTGGAGATAGACAAACTTATCAAGCTAGCCAATATAAAAATGCTATTGGAGGAACAGCCTTGGATATTGTGAAAAACTTACCTGCAGCTTCTGTAGATGTGAATGGAAATATTAGTATGCGTGGAGATGCAGGGGTTATCGTTCTCATTAATGGTAAGCCTTCTTTTTTGGACCCGGTAACGATCTTAAATCAGATTGCTGCAAATGACGTTGCCGAGGTAGAGTACATTACCAGTCCTACTGCTCAATTTGATCCAGATGGAAAAGGGGGAATTATTAATCTCAAAACCAAGAAAAATACAGCCGATGGATTAGCATGGACCGTTAATCTCCAAGGAGGATTGCCAAGCATCGATAATTATGACAATCACGACAGTCAGAAACGATTTGGAGCTGATATCTCATTTCAGTTTAAAAAGAATAAGTTGGAACTGAACGGTTCGGCCAACTACCTGCGAAATGATAATGCTGGATTTAGAGAAGGAGATGTATATACGATCATAGGGGATAAGCAGACTTTCTTCCCTTCTAAAGGAGAGCGGAGTTTTGATAAATACAATTATGGTGCCCGGCTGAATGCTGCATACGAGATAACGAAAGAACATCAAGTCAATTTAGGTATTTTGGCATCGCGAAAATTTCAGGACCGCTTGGCTGATATCTATTATACAAACCAAACAATACAGCCCTCAACGGGTAAACAAATATCATCCATCGATTATTTTAATTCCAACCTTCAGAACAAACAAGGAGCATTCTATCTTATAGATTTCAGCTACCAATATAAAATCAATGAAGATCATGCATTGCAATTGGGGGCCATTTACGAATATGCCGATATCTATGGATCGACAAAAAATGCAAATATCGAAGAGGATAAAGATACAATTCAAAAGACAATTAATAATTATGCCAATCCCCTGCATGGTCTGAGATTATCCGTACAGCATAGCTGGAAACTACAGGATGGAGTATTGTTGAGTGGTTATCAACTTAGAAATGACCGGCAGAAAGGTAATTTTATGTATTTTGCACGTGAAAAAGGCAGCAATACAGACGAGTTGATACCCGAGTTTACAGGTCAGTTAAATGCAAATAATACGGTACACGCATTCTTTAGCCAATACGACCGAAAACTTCAAAGGACACAATTTTCACTTGGGTTGCGTTATGAATATTACCAGCGCGATGTACTTCTGGTCAACAAAGGAAAAGAGTATCCCTATTCGGTTCATCAATTGTATCCCAACTTCAACTTGGTACATGATTTGGGAAAGGGATGGTTATGGAAGCTTGCTGCTGCTAGGAGGGTACAACGAAATAATAATTTTGAGCTCAATCCCATACCCGAGCGGGAACATTCCGAGACCCTGGAGCAGGGAGACCCCAAATTGCTGCCAGAATTTACAACCAATCTGGAAACTGGACTTGTCAAAAAAATCGGTGGGGGAAATATTTTTCTGAATACTTACTATCAACACACCAAAAATCCGATCCAAAGGGTAAATTCTGTTTATGCTGATACCATCCTCAACCGGGTTTTTACCAATGCTGACTATGCTAGCCGCTGGGGAATGGAAATGGGCGGAGAAGGTAAGCTATTGCCTTGGTTAAAATTAAATGTTGGTTTTAATCTCTATGATTATAAAATCTCAGGACAGGTGTTGATGGATCCGGAAACACGAACCAATAATGATTGGGTCTATTCATTGAATGCCGGAATTCAGGCTGATTTTTCAAAAGACTGTAGTACAGGCTTGCAGGTGAACTATCTTTCCGAAAAGCCAACGGTACAAGGAAAGGACTCAAGGTTTATAACACCACATTTTAATTTGAGCAAAGGGTTTCTGAAAGGAATAATTAAGGCACAGCTGCAATGGCAGTTCATCGAGCTTGGTAACTGGGGTGTGAACGAACAGCGCATCACAACATCTTCAAACGATTTCTTCACGACAACCAATTATATTTATGAGAAGAATGTCTTTTTGATCAATTTAAACTTCAATTTTCATAAGCTCAATCAGCTCCTGAAGTTACCAAAGAGTGAATTTGGTGAGAAGGAATTTTAACTATGCTGCCTCTTGAATTCAGATGGAGTAATTCCCGTATATCGTTTAAAGTACTTGGAGAAATTTGATTTGTCGGAGAAGCCTAATGCAAAAGCAATCTCAGCAATCGAGTTGTTGGTATAGAAAATTAACCTCTTCGCTTCCTTTAAAATATAAGCAGCCAATATTTGTGAAGCTGTGCTGTTCGATATTTTTTTACATGCCGCACTCAGATTTTGAGGGCTGGTGTTGAGCAGTTCCGCATAATATGCAACATGGTTAATGATTGGTGTATCAGTATTCAATAGTTCAACAAAGCGAACATACAGATCATTGGACAATGAAGAGGCCTGTTCTGTCTTTTCAGTATCCTCCAGGATTTTGGCTAAGAGTGATCTGAATAACCCTTCTTGGCAGATCTTATTTTCTTCTTGGGATAGTAATACCAGTAGTGTTGGGATGATTCCGATTTCTTTCAGGTATATGGTGTCAAACTTACTGATCTCGTCAACCATCCTGGCAACTTCAAAGTCAAGACTTTGGTCCACAAATAATTTTTTTACCAAAAGGACGAACCCTTCTACAGGAGTTGTCAACTCCCAATGATGAACACAATCCTTTCTAATGATCAATAAGCATGGTGTTTTTATACTAGATTCATGGCCATCAATAACGTGCTTTCCAGAAGTGGACGATAAAAAGACCAATTCGAGATACCCGTTGTGCTTATGTGGCTTGGTGGTTGTCTTTGAATTGTCAAATGCAGCGACTTTTAATAATTTCTGTTGTTCGAGTTTATCTTTTACTTCTATGGTATCCATTCCAGAACATTTATTCAGTAGTAAAAATAGAATAAAATGTAAACTTATTGTATATGTTTATTTGAAATTCGATGCTATACAATGTCATCATATTTGTCCGCCACCTATATCTGAGATGATATGTGTCTAGGGACAACGATATCATGCTATTGAGCATCACAAGTGTACCCAAAATCACATAGAAACAACTGCTTAATGTAGCTTTGCTGTGATCATACAACGGTTGCAATGAAAGTATATCTGTGTGCGATCTCATAGGCAAAGAAAGTACTGCTAGTATTGTAATACAATGTTATTGGTGTTACAAAGAATGTCGCAGAATAAGTTTGGTTGGATTCCGCTTCCTAATCGCCCTTTTATCCTGGATGGCTTCCACAACTGCTTTTGCCATGGCTTCGAAGTCCGAAGATATGACTGTGATTCCACCTTCCAGTATTTCCTTATCCATAGAGATGAGTGTCCTTGTTATAGGAGGGATCATTGTACTGTATACTGCCGCTGGAGGTTTATGGGCTGTACTAGTCACAGATGTGGTTCAGTTTGTGGTCCTATCAGCGGCGGTTATGATCGTTATTCCATTGGCACTGGATGATGTGGGCGGATTCGGGAGCTTTGCCCAGCAAGCACCTGATAGATTTTTTGATTTTTTCAATAGTGAATATACTTTTGGTTTTTTTCTGGCCTTTTTGTTGTACCAAACCGTGTATATTGGGGGGAACTGGTCCTATGTGCAACGTTATACCAGTGTCTCAACTGAGCAGAATGCCCGGAAGGTAGCCTATTTATTTGCAGGATTATATTTAATCTGTCCCTTTATCTGGATGCTGCCACCTATGATTTATCGGGTTATTAACCCTGGGCTCGAAGGTGTTGCAGCAGAAGGAGCTTACATAATGATGGCCCAGCGGGTACTGCCAGCAGGTCTCATCGGGCTTGTGCTATCCGGTATGGTTTCGGCAACAGCCAGTAAGGCAAATACGACACTCAATCTTGCGGCAGTAGTTTTTGCGAATGATGTTTATAAGAAAATTTTCTTCCCCGGAGTTTCTGAAAAGACGCTCATCTGGGTGGCACGCATTTTCACAGTGTTCTTTGGTATATTAACCATGATTCTTGCCATTCTAATCCCTTACGTAGGAGGAATTGTGGAGATGGTTTTAAGCACGGCCGCTATCGCCGGAGGCTCACTGTTTGCACCATTGATCTGGTCACTGTTTTCCAAAAGGCAGACCGCAGGTTCCATTGTCACAGCCTCACTTCTGAGCTTAGCCGTAAGCTTATTTATGAAAATAGCATCCCCTTATCTATTAGATATTAAATTGGACCGATTTTGGGAGACAGCTTTGGGAGTAGGTTTACCACTGTTGATATTGGCACTGTTTGAATGTTTGAATGATCAACAGTCCTATCCCCAATTTGAACATATTGGGCAGCAAGATGTACAGAAAGATAAAGAAGCCGATCGGCAAAATAGATTCGGTATTAAAGTGATAGGTGTATCCATTGCTGTGGTTGGCTTAGGTGTCATAATATTAGGCGTTATCTCATCTAAAGGACTTACTGCTATAATTGTCGGTACTATTATCTCAATCGGAGGTTTATCTATATGGCGGGCAGGAAGAAAATAAGCCGGATGCCTGTACATAAAATCTATTTTGCTAAATTCATTTCAACAGGAGGTTTAAAACTGTAAAAATTTATTTTTACAGTTTTAAACCTCCTGTTGATGATTATTGTTGTGGAACTTCAATTTCGATGAATCCTTCCTCTAAAGAAGCAATGTTTTTACCCGCTAAAGTTCCTGTTTTTCTTAAATCCTCCAGGAAGTCTTCAGTACTTCCATCGTGTGCAACCTGGATGGTAGATCTATCTTTTCTAAATTTTAGGTTTGCACTTTTAACACTTTTGCAGGATACAATTGCATCTTTAAACTTGTTGGCATCTTCATATGACCTTACACCAGAGATTTGTATGCTAGTAGCGATTTCCGTTATATTTTCTGCAGCTTTTTTATCCTTTTTCTTAAATAGACTGCTTATGGTCTTAAGTGTTTTTCCTGCTTTGTTCACTGTTTCTGCTGCCCCTTCAGCAGTATTTAATGCATAATCTACCTTGGACTGTGCCTGTGCGATTTGACTTGTAGCGATTGCAGCAAGTCCAATTACCAATAATACTTTGCAAATTTTCATGATTCCTGATTTCATGGCTTTTAATTTTTAAGTGTTTATCCCTAACAAATAGATTTTATTTCTCTATCCGTTTTTTAACAAATCTAGCGATGCTTTTTAGTTGTATCGTCCCATCTTATAAGTTGATACCTATTTCTGTACATTAGTCGAATGATGAAGTATCTTCACAGGGAGTAAACGGTATTTGGTCCGGCCGCTAAAGCACACATTATTTCAAAAAATTATCCAGGTAGTCTAATAGTATACTTGTCTGTGTCATCAGGCTTACATGTGATTGTCCAGGAACTACAGCTAATTGCGATTTTGGCATTTTCCCAAAATCAGCAGCTATGCCACCACCCAGAAACTGATAGGTTTTGATCAGTTCCATTTTATCCATACCATCATTGTCCCCTGAAATAATTAGTACCGGTGCCGCGATTTTAGAGATATTGGCATCTCCAAAGTCAAAAGATTTCCCTGCTAATGCAATCATCTGTTTTAAAAAACTGGCCCATTTGGTTGTATCAGGCGCCACGGCATCATATGCGACTTGCATGGGGCTGTTAGTGAAAAATTCTGGTTTCATACCTTTAAATGCGTCATTGATTTGTGGCAACCAACCTGTACTCTTATAAACACCTGAAATAATAACCAGTTTCTTTAATCTCTTGGGATATAGAATCGCAAATTTGTAAGCGATTGAGGCTCCAAAACTATAACCGACGATGTCGGAACTTTCAACATTCAAATAACCCATTAAAGCATCCACGTCCTTGGCAAATGTAGTATGGTCAAATTTACGAACTGAAAACGCCGTATGTCCATGTCCCTGTAGTTCTATGGCGATTACTTTTCTCGTTTTTGACAGTTCCGGGATGAGCTGTCCCCAGTTTGTACCAATGGTCATAAAGGCGCCATGTAACAAGATGATAGGTTGTCCCTCACCATGGACTTCATAATAAATATTGATGCCGTTGACAGGCGCATAGCCACTGTTGGAAGGTTTGACCTGTTGGCTTTTGGATTGAATTGCTGTAACCATAATGATTGCCATTAAAATGAGTGAATTATTTTTTTTATTGATTTAAATAGATTTTTCATAACCGATTTTATTCATTAATAAATTTTCAATATAAAGATGAGAAGTATGGAGAAAGCTGATGTAGTGTAAAAACGACAACTTCAGGGGTGTATTGCGTCAAAAAAAGTACTGGCATTATGACAATCGGAACGTTCTTTCAGAGCCTTTTTGCGTCCAATGACTTTATTGAGAGAAAGATGGAGTTGAATGGACCCCTTCGATCAATATGGATCACTATTATTTTGTATTTGGTATATTAATAGTAATTTTACAGGAAATTAACATCTATTGGGTTAATTTGCATCAATTAAACATACCAAATTTATGATATCAGGGCTGAAAATTTTTTCCATATCAATGGATGACTTTCACTTGCTGCAAGCCGGAGATCAGTCTGTTTTTGGCATTGTGTTTAATTATTATCAGCCTATCATCTATTTTAAAGCCAGACAATTCTGCAAGAATGATAGCGATGCGGAGGAGGTTACACAGGAGGTCTTCATTGAATTTTATCTTAAAAGGATGCAGTTATCCGGTCCTGAAGCTATTTTTCCTTTTCTATTTACCATTGCAAAGCGGATGGCCATTTCTAATTTTCGGAAGTCACTCGTCCGGTCCAACTATTTGCAATCGCTTCAGCAGACCTGGTTGGAAAGTTCATCATCACTGCAGGAAGAATTGGACGCCAAAGAGCTACAGGCAATCTTGGAGTCTATTATTGATCAGTTACCGCCACAGCAGCAAGCCATTTATCGGATGAATAAGTTTGAAGAGCAGTCTTATCAGGAGATTGCTGATCAGGCAGGCCTGTCCAAGAATACCGTGCGCAATCACTTGAGCTTGGCCTCTAAATTTGTCCGCTTTAAATTGGACAAGATCCTATCTATATTTTTCTTCTAAACATTTGCCCCTCAGTTCATATTCAGTGTAGAAGATATTAAGTCAGTCCTATGCATGAAGCCCGATTTATAAAAAAATATTTTCATTGGTACTTTTTCAAAGCTGATGCGATTATGTTTTTGAAATCAATCCAAAGGAATGAATCTAATTGAACAATACAGCCAATTAATACGTAAATATTTTGCCAACTTAGCCACTAAGGAGGAGCAGGAGCAGATGCTGGGCCTGATGAACGATCCGACCTTTCTACAAGCTTGGTCAAAAGTCTGGCGAGAGCAATCATACCCTATACATCCTGGGAGATACCCCGATCCCAAACAGATGCTGGAGAATATTTTGTCTGACCCTCGGGTCGAAAGGCAAGGGACTATGGGGAGACAGGCAGTCTTTTATAAAAAATGGTGGCAGATTGCAGCTGTACTTTTTGCGCTCTGCGGTGCGGTGCTGTGGACCTACCATAACTTTCAGTCAGATGATGTAACAAAAGACGAGCTTACATCGACTCTTCCGGTTGTCCCTGGTTCGGAAAAAGCGATGATCATTCTTGAAAATGGAAAATCGATTGATCTAAGTTTGATCAAGGGCGACACGGTACTTGATCAGGGAGCATATTTGATCACTAAAAATAGTCAGGGAGAGATCAGCTATAGTCTCAAAGATGGATCATCATCAGCAGATAAGATAGTCTATAATACCATTGTCACACCCAAAGGGGGAGAATACAATCTGAAAATGGCCGACGGAAGCCTTGTGCTGCTTAATGCAGGTAGCAAGATCAAATATCCGGTAAGATTTGATGCAGCAACGCGTGCTGTGGAGCTTGAAGGTGAGGCATATTTTGAGATCGCTAAAATGCAAGTTCGCGGTAAGCGTATACCCTTTATCGTAAAAAGCGGAGCGCAGACTCTGGAGGTGTTGGGGACACATTTTAACATAAAGAGTTTTGGCGATCATATTGTTACCACCTTGGTCGAAGGTAAGGTCAAGCTTTCTTTCGCTGATGCAGGATTGAATGCGCAGGTGCTTGCACCCAATGATCAGGTGATTTTTAATCACAGGCGGGCCTCAGTACAAAAGGAGCAGGTAGACCCATTCTATAGCCTTGCCTGGAAGAATGGCAATTTCGCTTTTGACAATGCCTCTATCCATAGTGTCATGGATGAAGTGGCGCGTTGGTACGATGTAGACATAAAATACGAAGATCAGCTGGGAGGACAGCACTTTTCGGGAACCATCTCCCGCTATGAAAATATAGACAAATTATTGAAAACGATTTCTTTCGCTGGTGGAGTGCATTTTGAACGTAAAGGAAGGAGGATACATGTGCTAAAATAATACCTATGGGATTATAAAGAACATGAATACGATCAGGAGCGCGCCAACGCCCCTGAAAGTTTTGTCTTTTTCTCGACAAGGATTGAATAGTAAAACCGTAAAATTTTATCTCAACCGAATGCAATTTAATAAAAAAAATCCGATCGGACTGACTAGGCTATGTCAGGAAAGATCCAAGAAAATACCAATTTCTATGAAATTGTCTTTAGCAATTCCACTTTTATTTGCGGCCAATCTGCAGCTGCACGCATTTTCCTTCGGTCAGACCGTCAATCTGAAGCGAAGCAATGTAAAAGTGAGTTCCGTATTAAAAGAACTGCAAAAGCAAAGTGGCTATAATATTTTTTACAACGAGTCGCTGATCGCTAAAAATGACCGTATTAGTGTGAGCTATAACAATATTTCTTTTGAAGAAGCATTGAAAGATCTGTTGACACAGCTCCAGCTGTCCTATGTGAAAGACGATAGAAATATCGTATTGAATGGGAGAAGCAATATGGTTGCAAGTCAAAGCTTAATTGGGCAAATGCCACAGCGCTATACCATTAAAGGACGTGTCAGAGACGATCAGGACCAGCCCTTGAGCAATGTTACTGTCAGCGAAAAAGGTACCAAGGAGAAAGTCCTCAGTCGTGAAGACGGTAGCTTTGAGATCCAGGTTTCCAGCAGCAATGCCATACTGTTGTTCACCATGGTCGGATACCAGCTGGTAGAAAAGCCAGTGGCACAGCAGTCTATCGTAGAGATTATCATGAAGCCGGTGGTAAATGCGATGGAAGAAGTGATCGTTGTAGGTTATGGTGTGCAGAAAAAGGCAAATCTAACCGGAGCTGTTTCTCAGGTCAATGCTGATGATATTGCGCTACGGCCCAGTGCAAATATTGCTGGAACACTACAGGGACTCATGCCAGGACTCAATATCCAACTCAACAATGGCGATCCATCCAAAACTCCTGACATCAATGTCCGCGGATTCAACTCCATCAATGAAGGTGGCCCCTTGGTATTGATTGACGGGATTGAAGGCAATATAACCCGGGTCAACCCAAATGATATTGAGAGTGTTACAGTGCTGAAAGATGCCGCTTCAGCAGCTATATATGGAGCTCGAGGTGCTTTCGGTGTGATTCTGGTTACCACCAAAAAGGGAAAGGCAGGAACAGTAAAGGTTGACTATGTCAACAACTTTGCCTGGACTACACCAGCCTCCCGTACCGACTATATTGATGATCCTTATGTCTATGGAAAGACAGTGGATGCCGCACTATACGGATATAATGGAAGCTCCTATACCCGTTACAATGCCATGGACTGGGAGGCGATCAAAATGGTTGCAGCAGGAGAAATTGCCCCATTCCATGAGAAGCAGGCCGATGGTACCTATAAATTTTTCTACAAGACCAATTGGTGGGACTATTTATTTAAAAAATACCAACCTTCCAATTTTCATAATGTGTCCATTTCAGGTGGAACTGAAAAGTTGAAAGCCTACCTTTCGGGACGAACATTCAAACGTGAGACCATCAATAATATCAATGATGATGCGAATATGGATCGACAGAACCTGAAATCCAATATGGTATTCACACCCAATAGCTGGCTGGAGATTTCCAACAATACACAATTCATCAATGAGAAAGACAAAGAGTATGGTGGCTACACCAATGGTCTGGGAGGATTGTGGAGTACAACAACCTGGTATAATCTGATGCCTTTCTATCCCAATTTTGTCGATGGTATTCCAACCGATATTGGGGTAGGCACAGGTGGTCAGGGAGCGAATGCCGGACTGGAATCCGGAAAAAGCTGGGAAGTGCGCAACAGTGAAGAGTTTACCAACACTTTCCGGGTACTCCTGAAACCATTGAAAGGATTGCAGGTGAATTTTGACTATAGCAATCGTATCGAAAACTTTTCTCGGAGCACACGTTTGAATCCATTCAGCTATTATTCTGGTAACAAGCTCAACTATACGACAGCAGGTCTTAACCGACTGACAGAATACCGTTGGAAAGATAAGTATAATGCAATGAACCTGTTTGCGACTTATGAAAAAAATATCGCGCGAAAACATCAATTCAAATTGCTGGTGGGCTATAATCAAGAATCATTTGATCGTGATCGTATTGCTGGTGCTATGGACGATCTGCTCATCGAAGACCTATCCAACTTGGCTTTAGGTACCTCTATGTATAGCCTTTCCGGAACTGCCGAAAATTGGGCCATTCAAGGTGTTTTTGGTCGGTTCAACTATGCCTACGACAATAAATACCTGCTGGAGGTCAACTCACGCTATGATGGTTCATCCCGTTTCCCAAGTGGAAGCCGCTGGGGATTTTTCCCATCAGTCTCCTTAGGTTGGCAGTTGGATCGTGAACAGTTTTGGGAATCGGTCAAAGGTGCCATCCCGACTTTGAAACTGAGGGCCTCCTATGGTAAACTTGGTAACCAGACAGTAGGTGTCAATACCTTTAAGCAGCTGATGACAGTGCAACAGTTGGCTTGGTTAAATGGAGGCTCCCGCCTCATTGGTGCAAGCGCGCCAGCTCCCTTACCGAATGTGGTCACCTGGGAGCGAACTAAAAGTATAGATTTCGGTGTAGACCTTGGGTTGATCCAAAATAAACTGAATATCAACTTCGATTGGTATCAAAAAGATGTGGAAGGGATGTATCTTCCAGGGCAACCTCTTCCAGCAGTATTTGGAGCCAATGAACCTCGTGAAAACTATGCTGCCCTTCGAAATGAAGGTATCGAAATCGGGATCAGTTATCAAGACAGGTTTGACCTTGCTGGCTCACCCTTCCGATTTAATGTTGCTGTAAATACCACCAATTTTAAAGGTATTGTCACGAAATATAATAACCCACAGGGCTTATTGAGTTCTTATTATGAAGGACAGGTACTGGGACAGATCTGGGGATATCATATTGACGGGCAGTTTCAATCAGATGCTGAAGCATTGGCTTATCAAAATAGCTTTAAAGACCCGCAGTTATCTCTTTCTAAAGTTTACAATGATATCCTGAATGTATCACAGAATAGTGAGTGGAACATGTTGCGGGGGGGAGATGTAAAATATGTTGATCTTAATGGTGATGGTCGTATCGATAAAGGTGACAACACCCTGGCAAATCATGGCGATATCAGACCTATTGGGAATGCGATGCCTAAATTTCCATTTGGTATCAATATGAATGCTTCCTGGAATAGCTTTGATCTCTCGGCAGCCTTTGCTGGGGTGGCCAAGCAAGACTGGTATCCGACAGGTGATTTATATTGGGGATCTTACCAGCGTCCATATCTTTCCTTTGTGCGCAAAGATCTTGTGGACAATGCATGGACTCCGGACCATAAAGACAATAGATATCCACAGATCTATCGTGGATATTCCTCTTTGCAGAGTGGAAGGTCACTGTATGAATTGAATGATTATTACCTGACCAATGTCGGTTTCCTACGGATGAAGAATTTTACCCTGGGTTATACATTGCCACAAAAATGGACGCAACGCTTTAAAGTCGACAAATTACGGTTTTACTTCAGCGGTGAAAATCTGCTGACATGGAATTTTGGCAAACTAACCAAATATATCGACCCGGAACAAGCAGGAGCGATGATTAATTATAATTCGCCGGCAAGTGCCAATGATCCTGCTGATTCCTCAGAAAGGGGATTACTGAGAGATTATCCAATGGGTAAGACTTATTCTTTTGGTTTAATGCTTACGCTTTAATACATGAAAAACGAAATGATAATGAAACTTACAACACACACATATAAATTGCTTGGCCTCATAGTGATGATGTCCTTAGTGGGCTGTCAAAAAGACTATTTGGACCGTCCTTCGGAAGATCAGGTCGAAGCACCATATTTTTTCAATACGGCCAAAGATTTAGAAGTTGCAACCAATGATTTCTATACCTTTTTGCCCAGTGAATCCTGGTATACAGATGATGGTAATTCGGATAATATGATCCCGCTTACAGTTGCCGATCGGATCAAAGGAAACCGCACTGTTCCCGTAGGAAGTGGCTCAGGAGGTTGGTCCTGGAGTCAGCTGCGGAAGATCAACTATTTCCTAGCCAACTACCATAAGGTTCCGGATGAGACCGCACAAAAAAAATACAGTGGTATAGCTCGATTTTTTAGGGCATACTTTTATTACGATAAGGTGAAGGCCTTTGGTGATGTACCTTGGTATGGAAAGGTATTGACAGCAAAGGATGAAGATCTTTTCAAAGCAAGGGATTCAAGACAGCAAGTAATGGATTCCGTCATGGCTGACCTTGATTACGCGATCCAGAATATCCCAGCAGAAAAACAGCTTAATCTAATTACTAGATATACGGCACTTCTGCTCAAAGCAAGAGTGGCCCTCTTTGAAGGTACATTTAGAAAATACCACAATATCGCTGGGTATGAGAATTTTCTGAATGTAGCTGCTGCTGCATCGTCCGAATTGATGAATTCTGGAGCTTATACCCTCTATACACAGGGCGGGGCAGAGCAGGCCTACCGAGGATTGTTTGCCCGGGACAACCAAGATCAGGTAGAGACGATTCTCGCCATTGATTTTGAATTGGGGATGCGGGTCCATGGCCTGGGGTACTCCTTTACTTCAGCGACTTCGGGTTCTTATGGTATTGCCAAGGATATGATAAACAGCTATCTGATGAAGGATGGAAGCCGCTTTACAGATAAAGCAGACTATAAGACTATGGCATATTATCAGGAAATGCAGAATAGGGATCCAAGACTTACCCAGACAACGGCTGGCCCTGATTTTCGTGTGAATGGAGAAAATGCAAATGAACCCGTCAACCTGACGATCACAACGACTGGGTACCGTTTGATCAAAGCCTTACCTGATAAATTGCAATGGGGAGTGTCGGCATCCTATTTTGATGTCATCCTATTTCGTTATGCAGAAGCATTGTTGATCAATGCCGAGGCTAAAGCTGAATTGGGGACACTTGGCCAAAACGATATCGACCTGACCATCAATAAATTGCGGACTCGTGCTGGTATGCCTGCCTTGTCCTTAACGGAGGCAAATGCCAATCCTGATCCTTATCTGCAGGCAATGTACCCCAATGTCAGTGGTGGTGCATTTAGAGGAATTATTTTGGAGATACGTCGTGAAAGAAGGATTGAACTATTCAACGAAGGACAACGCTGGGATGATCTGATGCGCTGGAAAGCTGGACTCAAACTGAATCAGCCTATCGTTGGCGTCTATTTCCCAGGGACAGGTGCTTATGATTTTACTGGAGATGGTAAAGCGGATGTGTACGTACATACTGGCAATAGCTCAGGGGCTCCGAGTACAGTGACCTCATTGATTAATATTAACCAGCGTACACTTTGGGATCCTGTTACTAATACGCAAAATGCCAGCAAAGGTTCTCTGGACCCATTCTATCAGCGAGGCAAGTTTGATGAAAAACGTGATTACTATGCACCGATTCCAATTGAGGATCTCCAGTTGAACCCAAATCTGAAACAAAACCCTGAATGGGAAAAATTATACAAATAACATGAAAAGACTTATTTATATCCTCTGCTGTTGTTTGATACCGATATATAGCTTTTGCCAAAAATCCGATAGGCAGGCTAATTATGCTGTTGGCTACTCACTCGACATCAAAAAAATTGACCTGGAAAAACTAAGGATCGACAAACAGGCTGGTATGGACTATATCGAGATAGCTGGATTGGGTAGCTTTGTCAATGCAGATCTCACATTAAAAATTACGGAAACTGATTGGATTCGAAAATGCGATTCTTTGGCACTTATTCTGAAAAATGCGCAGATAAAAGTATGGTCTGTCCACATGCCTTTCTCATCCAAGATAGATATTTCTACTTTGGACGAAGAAACGCGGAAACAGGTAATCCGTATGCATTTACAGTTGCTGCAGGGACTTCGACGACTTGATCCCCAAGTTATTCTGTTTCATCCTTCTTATTATCTCGAACCCAATAAACGCAGTGAACGGAAAGATCAATTGGTTCGTTCGGTGCAGGAATTGTATACCAAAGTCTCTAAAGCTGGGTTACAGCTCGTGATCGAAAATATGTTAGGTCCTGCATTAATGGTGGGAGAGCGTGAACGTCCCTTGCTGCGGACAGTGGAAGAGTGTCAGGAACTGTTCGCACGATTTCCAAAAATGGTGGGGATAGCGGTGGATATGAACCATATTGCGCATCCCGAAAAGCTGCTTCTAGCTTTTGGAACGCGTGTCAAGACCCTACATGTGGCCGATGGTGATGGGACAAAAGAAAGCCACTACTTACCCTGTAATGGAAAAGGCCAGAACGATTGGAACAAAATATTGGCTACCCTTGAAAAAATACAGTATAAGGGTGTATTCATGTTTGAATGTCATTATGAAACTACAGAACAGCTGATGGCATGCTATCGTCAGCTGCAGCAGAATTATAATATACAAAAGAATTAGTAGGTTTTAACAACATAGATTTCAATGAAAAAATCGTTATATATCCTTATGGCTCTTTTCCTCATTTTGGGCATACAGAGTTGTAAAAAAGATAAGATCGAAAGCGGGCAGCGATTGCTCATTGATCAGGATTATATGGAGGTAGGCAGTAGGGCCGATACCTATCAGCTGAATGTCCTGTCAAACGAAATAATCTCAGTAAGTGCCGATATGGACTGGATCAAACTCGATAGTACGATCTATCCCAAAGGGAAAAATAAGATCAAATTTTCTGTTTCGAAAAACTCCGACGATGAGCGTTCAGCGACCTTGCTGCTCAAGGTGAACGATAATCTATCGCAGGAAATTTTAATACTACAGGAATCTGGAAAAGTTCCCGTCTTTTATGTTGCTCCTGCGGGCAAAGGTGATGGCAGTTCATGGAGTACTGTTGCCAATCTCGACCTGGCGCTTGAAAAAGCATCGACAGGTAGTACCATTTATCTGACAGAAGGAACTTATGTTCCTCTCAAGACCATCCGCAACGGCGATGTGAACGAGGAGTCTGATAAAACGATAGAAATCTCGAAAAATATTCGTTTGATTGGCGGTTATGCTGCCAACGCCAAGCCTGGAGATCAGCCTGACCCAGCACAGTATAAAACTATTTTTGATGGTAAACTGTCTAGTGGAAAATCGGCCTTTCATACTGTCACTGTGACGGCCACCTTAGATCCTGAGAATAAAGTTTCACTCGAGAACATTACAATTATCGGGGGTAACGCGACTGATCGAAGTACCAGTACAACGATCAATAATATCAAGTTCAGCCGTGGCCAAGGTGGAGGGATGTTGATCGCGACCGCCAGAGTTGCACTTAAAAATGTGGATGTGGTCGAAAATAAAGCTACGGCAGACAAAGGAACTGCAGGCTTTGCCGCAGGTGTGTATGCTTTCTCAGGCGCTCAGATAACTATGGAAAATTGTCGTGTGAGCAACAACACCAATAGCAATAATAACGGTGGTGGGCTATGGATTGCCGATGGTTCATTGACCGCCTATGATAGCCAATTTAATCACAACAGTGCTAAAGGCACTGCTGGGGGTGTCCATGCCTATCCAAATTCGGATATCACGCTTTATAATTGTGAGGTTATTGGCAATGCAAACACCTCGTATGGGGCAGGAGTTTATCTTCGTGAAAGGTCCAAAGGGATTTTTGTAAACTGTCTGTTTGCCAACAACTCAAGCAGCTCACCTAATGGTGGCGGTGGACTGATGTTGTATGACAACTGTAAAGCAGATGTGATAAGTTCCACTATTACAGGGAATCATGTTGTTGGACCTGGAGGAGGAATATACCGTCGTAGCAATGTGAACAACTTAACGCTAATCAATTCAATCATATCAGGTAATACACAGGCAGGCAGTTCCACTGATGTGGATGCTTATTCAGATAATACGACCATTCTACCGTTGATACAGCATTCTGTAGCAAGCAAATCTGTGTATGGTGCTGATGGTACCATCATTCCAAAAATATCCTTTGAGCCTGCGACGATGCTGAATCAAGCTTATTTACCTGTAGGAAATGACAATCCGGCGATGAGTTATGGCCTAGCATCAACTGAGTTTCTGGAACTAGCTAAAAAATACAATCCTGTATTGGACAACCGTATTCAAAATGATATCAACAATAATCCGCGCTCTTCTAACTGGATGGGTGCAAAAGAGGAAATAAGATGAAAAAGTTAAGCTGTTTATTTATTCTTTCCTTTCTTTTCTGGGGCAACAGTTGGGCTAATGAGCATAAAAATATCTTGTTGTTGCTGGGCTCTGCAAATCCTGATGTGCTGACACGTCGGGTAAATGTTGCTGCCCAGCTATACAGGACACGACCGATGGATGCTATCATTGTTTCTGGCGGATGTGGTGCTCATGGATCCAAGATCTGTGAAGCCTCAGCTATGGCATTGCAATTGAAGGGAAAAGGTGTGCCAATGCACTTGATCTTCAAGGAAGAAAATTCCAAAACGACTGTACAGAATTATATTTTCAGCAGACGATTGAAGGATAAAGATGGTCAGCGTATTATCTTGCCAGGAGATACAGTTTATGTGGTTTCGGACCATTGGCACGCGATTTCTGTCGCTGCCCGGCTGGAAAAATACGATGGAGTGATAGCAAGGTTTTTTATCGAAGGAACCATCCAACCCAAACCGGAAGATCGCCTTGATTATGCTGCTATATTTAATGGCTATGCGGACAATCACCTTTTTACTCTCAAAGGAACCTGGCTAACACCTGAAGCCGTATGGACAAAAAAAGATACTTTATATTATCTTACTCAAGATATTATCTATGCTACAGATGTTGCTAATAACACCTATAGCGTTACATCAGTACAGCAGCGATTCCCATTTTTGGAAGGTAGATCGGAGTTTAATCCACCCTTATTTATTGACGATATAACCGCATGGTATATCCTGTTCGATGGTCGCTGCCATAAAGTTTCGAAAAAAGATTTTAAGGTATTACAAGATCAGCCCGTAAACGAATGGCTGCTATTGCCTGATACCTTAAACTGGCGGAATTTTAATACTGGATATATACAGGACAATAAGCTTGTCCTTATGGGAAATGAAAAGATGCTATTGGCAGAGAAGAAGGGACAACGATTTCGATATATGCAGGAAACCTCACCGGATCAATATTTTATCAACTGGCCTTATGCCTGGGGTAAGGGCAATGTCAGTGCGGCAAGATTACAACCTGAGGCTGATAAAGTCATATTTTATCGGAATATGGAATCCGCAGAATGTGTTATAAATCAGAAAACAATTGGAAAAGCTACTCCATTAAAATTAAAATGGATCGGTGAAATAAAGTAATGATAATTAGTTCGATCTGACAGAATACGGAAATGACGAGGGGATACATGCATGAAATAGATGCAAAATATTCATCTATCAGATTGAGATAAGTATACGTAAAAATAATTATTCACAAATGAAACGCAATTTTATATATAGTATATTCCTGTTCTTGTTTGTCATTTCATGCAAGAAAAATGAAGGGGGTACCCAGCTACCCTATGATTACAGCATCAGTCATGATGAAGATCTCGCTGAGCTCATTGGTACGACAAACTGGAATACCAAGAATGTTGCAGATGGCATTGTCTGGAAATACTATCAATTTCCCCGTATATTTGAATCCAAGCAATATGTCAATGTATTCGAGATTGATCTGAAGAAAGGTTTGAAGATTGAGATTCCCTATGTGAAGACGGGATTTCTGAAGACGAGCGAGGCGGCCACGGCACAAAATGCCTCAGTGGCGTTCAATGGAAGCTATTTCAATACCAGTACCGGAGGATCTACTGTGTTTTTTAGATATGATGGTCAGATAGTTAACCAAACGGTGAATGGTTTTAATAGTTACCGCGAGAATGGCGCATTTACCTTTACAGGACAAACCTATCAGATTGTTCCCAAACCCGTTGCTGGTTGGAACAATTTGAGTTCCACAGCTGCACTGGCCGGTGGACCTCTGTTGATACAAGATGGCAAGGTGTTGGAACAACTGAATGTGGATTTCAATAATAGTCGACACCCTCGTACTGCTGTGGGCCTTACCAAAGACAATAAGCTCATTGTGGCCGTTATTGATGGCCGTTCATCCCAATCACAGGGGGTGACGATACCTCAGCTAGGAGAGATTATGGCAGCTTTGGGCTGTACTTCGGCATTAAATTTTGATGGTGGCGGTTCATCCACAGCTTGGGTGCGAGGTGAAGGTATTGTCAACTATCCGTCAGACAATGGAAAATTTGACCACGAAGGCGAACGGGCTGTCGCAACGGTATTTACTGTAAAATAAGAGCTATAGTACCGGTTGATAATTTAAACAGTCATCTATTGAGATGACTGTTATTACAAAAGGTTTTATTCCGTATTGGATGATTTGTGTGGATAAATGAGAGATAATTTTACTCAATTATAGTCAGCTTGGTTAGAACCTCAAAATTCGAAATATAATAATCCTCATCAAAAAATAAACCATTGATATAACGTTGAATCGGATAGAAAAGATCTGCAGGAGCTTTCTTGTAGAATGTTTTGAAGTCATTGGGTATAGAGTAAAGCTGGGTGAACTTTCCTTTGCCCAAGTTGATGGCGCCTATTCTCTTCAGATAAGCTGTGATACAATGTGTATTGGAGCTGGAAAATTCCCTGTCTGTCTCCAAGAAGTAATCTCGGATATAAAAATTGCGGATATCCTTCAGTTTGATGGCTGAAGCCGGTGCCGGTTTTATTCTTTTCGAATAAGAGACTTCAATCAATGTGCAGCTGGCTTTTGTTACATTGGAGACATCAATAAAGTAGCCATCATCAACGCGAAGATGTGTGCTGTCCCGATAAATTCCTAGGATCATTTCATTGAGTTCCCTGTCTGAGTAGTCTTGTATATTGGTAGACCGTCCAAACTTTTCAAACTCAAGGCTGTTCTCTTTCCAATGCTTTCTTACCCTGTTTAGCTCATATTGTTGAAAAGTCTTAATTTTTTCCATATTCATTATACTGTCTATCATTTACCCGATATCCCGAAGATAATTCTAAAAACGCTATTTTGGTACTTCCATTGTGGATGAATGACAATTTGAATCGAATCTAATTTAAAGGAAGCCTTAATTCAGTATTAAATACTGGTACCTCAAGGGCTGTAGCGAACGATTGTTCGTTGATTATGATAGGATCATCTTTGTATCAATTTCAGGAATATCCTATTCAACTTTGAACAAGTTTATCGTAAATTAGGATTTTAAATTCATCTTATGAAACAGCTTCCAATGCTATTCTTTTTGTTAGCCTTCAGCATAGGTTACGCACAGCAACTGACCCCTTACGAACGGGGGAATGGCAATCAGACTACTACTTTTGATCAGATGCGTGCCTTTTATAATGGCTTGTCACAGCAATATCCATCGATCAGCTATGAAACAAAGGGGACGGACGATAACAATGCGCCGATCGATGTTGTAATTTTCAATCCATCAGAACAACCGTTAGAGAAATCTAGAAAGGATAAATCCGTTTTATTTATCAATAATGGGATTCACCCAGGGGAACCTGATGGAATAGATGCGACTATGATGCTGATGCGGGATTTGGCTATAGGGAAGATAAAATCACCAAAAAATGTCATTGTTGCTGCCATTGCCAGTTATAACATAAGTGGTATGCTCAACAGAGCCAGTTTTTCAAGGGCCAATCAGAATGGACCAGAGGAGTATGGTTTTCGCGGAAATGCCAGAAACTACGATCTAAACAGGGACTTTATCAAAACAGATAGTAAAAATTCACGGAGTTTCCAACAGATCTTTCAATGGATAAAACCGGATGTTTTTATTGATAATCATGTGAGCAATGGAGCTGATTATCAATACACATTTACCTACATTTCGACCAATAAGGAACGTCTGGGTAAAGTCCTCGGAAATTATTTTAATAGTGAAATGCAAAAAGTACTATTAAAAGAACTGAAGGAAAGTGGATTCATTTCTGTCCCTTATGTGAATATTCACAACGATGTACCCGATATTGGTTTTCCCGTTTTTATGGATTCACCGAGATATGCGACAGGTTACGCTTCATTGTTCAATGTCATTGGAACCGTAGTTGAGACACATATGTTGAAATCATATCCAGATCGTGTCAGAGCAACTTATCATTACATGCTCAATAACCTTCATTATATCGATCAAAATTATCAGGTAATCCAACAGAAAAGAGCAGAAAACATGGCTCAGTACAAGGTCGGAAATACCTATTCCATTGGATGGGAGCTAGACTCCTCTAAATATGAAAAACTTGATTTCAAGGGTTTTGAAGCAAAATACAAAGCCAGTGATGTGTCCTCAAAAGATCGGTTATGGTATGATCGAAATGCTAAATTTTCAAAGCAGGTCAAATTGTATGACACCTATGCACCAACGAAAAAAATCACCATTCCAACCTATTATGTGGTTCCACAATCCGAATGGAAGGTGATTGATCTGTTGCAGATCAATCAGATCGAAATGATTCCCCTAAAGCAAGATTCTCTAATTGCCGTGGAGCAATATCGGATTAAAGATTTCAAGACAGTGACCAGGCCTTATGAAGGGCATTATCTACATTACGATACAGAAGTGTTCCGGGAAACTAAATATGTACAGTTTAGGGCCGGTGATTTTTTGGTACCATTGGATCAAGCTGGAGTGAAGTTTCTGTTGGAGACTCTGGAGCCAGAAGCCATTGACTCTTATTTTAACTGGAATTTCTTTGATGCGATCTTGGGTCAGAAAGAATACTATTCAGCTTATGTTTTCGAAGATACTGCAGCCAAGCTTTTAAAAGACAACAAAGCTCTAAAAGCGGCCTTTGATAAGGAGAAGGCAAACAACCCTGCGTTTGCAGATGATGGGAGAGCACAGTTGGATTGGGTATACAAACACTCGGACTACTATGAAAAGTCTCATCTGCTTTATCCTATATTTAGAGTCAACTGATATTACTATTGTGATTGCCTGATCGATATGATTTATGATTGAAGCCATAGGATAAAGCCGTAAAAATTAGTATCTTTAATAGACTTGAAGCGCGCAATTATGATATCCAATACATTAGCAAATAGAGCCCTGAGACAGGTTGACATCCTCAAAGTGGAAGATCAGGACCAACAGCAAGCTATGGACAGCATTTCCGTCGAGGAACCCTTGGAAATCAGATTAGGGACGAGGGTCAATGGTATCTCCGAAATAAATAATATAGCTGTTACCATGCGTACGCCTGGCAATGATGCTGAACTGGCAACCGGATTTCTGTTTACCGAAGGTCTGATCAGAGCATCGGAGCAGGTGCGGAGTGCCCAGCATGTTGAAGCAGCCTGTGTCCGGAATAATGAAAATGTTATCCTCGTACAGCTCGCTGATGAGGTTGTAGCTCAAATAGTTAGCCTTGACCGTAATTTTTATACGACCTCCAGCTGTGGTGTCTGTGGCAAAAGTTCCATCGCTGCGATCAAAACGGTAAGCATTTTTCAGGGAGCTCCTGACGGTAACAACAAGGTAGCCTTGGAGGTCCTGTACCAATTGCCGGCAAAGCTTCAGACCGCGCAACGTGATTTTTCAGCAACGGGGGGCATCCACGCGGCGGGGATCTTTGACCTACAGGGCGTGCTGCTCGCTCTACGTGAGGATGTGGGCCGTCATAATGCACTGGACAAGCTGATTGGGTATGCACTATCGGCAGATATGCTGCCCCTGGGGCAGCATATCCTGCTGCTGAGTGGTCGTGCTAGCTTTGAATTGATACAGAAAGCAGCAATGGCGGGGATACAGATTATTGCCGCAATAGGGGCCCCCTCGAGTCTGGCCATCGACCTGGCGAAGGAGTTTGATATCACCCTATTCGGTTTTGTACGTAATTATCGTCTCAATATCTACCATCAGGGACGAATCAATATCATAGGACTAAAAGCAAATAAGGAATAAGCTTGGGATGGTTAATACAATTTAAACAATAGAATACGATGAAAATAAGGATCAAAGATAATTCTGTGCGGCTCCGTCTGACAAAGTCTGAGATTGATAAACTGGGTGCTGCTGGAAAAGTGACCGGCAGGACTGAGTTTACCCATCAACCTTTTATATATGAGATCGCGCAAACAGACAATGCTGCACTCGTTGCTTCTTTCATGGATAACAAAATCGTGATCGGAATATCGGCAACGATGATCCAGGAGTTGGTCCACACCGATCGGATAGGATTTGAAGGAATGTCTGGACAGGTCAGCCTGTTGGTGGAGAAAGATTTTGCCTGTATCGACAATACAGTGGAGGACCAAAGTGACAATTACCCTAATCCCAACCTCAGCTGTTAGCATATTGCCGAAAACGAGTGAGCTACTTCAAAAACCATAGGTTATGGAAGACAATAATAAAAAAGAAGAACTGGAGTCAATGATCAAACAGCAGCCTCAGGCTGAAAATCCGTTTAAGCTGCTGGATCTCAAGCTGACAACAGTAGAAAAATCAGCGGCGGGCATACCTGCCGTATTAGCCGCATTTGCAGACCTCATTGAGGAAAAGACTCTTTTCAGAGGGACCAAAGCACTCTTCAAGATGAATCAGGTAGGAGGATTTGACTGTCCCAGCTGTGCCTGGCCTGATCCCGATGACGAACGTTCTCCATTAGGCGAGTATTGCGAAAATGGAGCCAAGGCTCTGGCTGAAGAGGCAACCACGAAGAGAGTGACGCCCGAGTTTTTCAAAAATAACTCGATATATGAACTCGCTAAACTCAGCGATTACGAAATTGGTAAAATGGGGCGGCTGACAGATCCCATGTATCTGCCGCCAGGTGGAACACATTACCAACCTATTAGTTGGGACAATGCATTCAAGAAAATTGGCCAGCAGCTCAATACGCTCGAATCACCGCATGAAGCTGCCTTTTATACCTCTGGGCGCACCAGTAATGAAGCGTCTTTTATCTATCAGCTATTTGCCAAGGAATATGGAACCAACAATATGCCCGACTGTTCCAATATGTGTCACGAGACCTCTGGATCAGCACTTCGACCCACTATAGGGATTGGGAAGGGGACAGTCAAACTTGCTGATTTTTATGACAGCGAACTGATTGTCATTATCGGCCATAATCCTGGAACAAATGCTCCGCGTATGATGAGTGCCTTGGAAAAAGCGAAGAAAAATGGGGCTAAGATCATTGCTATAAATCCATTGCCAGAGGCTGGCTTGATGGGGTTTCACAATCCGCAGCAGATTAATGGGATCATCGGTAAAGGAGTAAGTCTGGCGGATATTTACCTACCTGTAAGGATCAATGGGGATATGGCTCTCTTAAAAGCGTTGGAACTGATTTTACTGGATCTTGAACGTAAAAGTCCTGGTACGGTGATCAATCATAAGTTTATAGCGGAAAAAACGACGGGATATGATGCTTTCCTGGCCCAATTCAACGCACCGGAATATAATCTCAAAAATCTCAGCGAGCGGAGTGCGGTACCATTAGCCGATATCCAACAGGCAGCGGAATTATTGGCCACGAAAAATAAAATCATCTTTTGCTGGGGAATGGGATTGACACAACAACCCAATGGTGTCGATATGATCCGCGAGATCCTCAACATTTTGCTTTTGAAAGGTAGCATAGGCGTCAAAGGCGGCGGAGTTTGCCCTGTCAGGGGGCATAGCAATGTGCAGGGTAACAGGACCATGTTAATCGACGAGAAGCCGAGTGAAGCGCAACTTGACCGGCTGCAACAGTTCTTTGGCTTTGATCCACCTCGAACACATGGTTACGATGTCGTTCGAGTGATTAAGGCCATGCATGCTGAAAAAGTGAAATTCTTGTTCTGTATGGGCGGCAACTTCTTATCAGCTACCCCCGATACGACTTTTACGGCTAATGCTCTGCGTAAGCTCCATATGTTGGTCTGTGTATCCACAAAACTAAATCGCGGACACCTGATCCATGGCAAAGAGGCATTGATCTTACCTACCTACGGCCGAAGTGATAAAGATATTGTTAATGGTAAAGTACAGATCGTCAGTACTGAAAATTCCATGGGGGTGGTGCAGTCTTCTAAAGGAGTATTGGATGCTGTATCGAAGAATCTGATCAACGAAACACAGATTGTCTGCCGTATGGCAATGGCGACTTTGGGCGAAAGATCCGTCGTCGATTGGCAGCGTTATCACGATAGCTATGATGCAGTGCGTGATGCCATCGAACACTGTATTCCCGGCTTTGAAAACTATAACGTCAGGGTGCGCCAGAAAGAAGGGTTTTACTTGCCGAATGCCGCACGGGATGAACAGTCTTTTGCTGAGCAATTTGGTGGCCGTGCCCCTTTTACATTGACTGAGATACCTGAAAATTATCTGGAAGAAGATGAATATATGATGGCTACCACCCGGACCCACGATCAGTTCAATACCACTATCTATGGGCTGGATGACCGCTATCGCGGGGTAAAGAACGAAAGACGGGTCGTTTTCATGAACCAAAAGGATATCGGTTGTGCCGGGTTCAGAAGTGGTGAAAAAGTCGACCTTTACAACTATGATGATGGTATCGAGCGAATAGCCCCCTTGTTTATTATTGTTCCCTACGAGATCCCTGAGAAGAATGCTGTTACCTACTTCCCGGAAACGAATGTATTGGTGTCGGTCAATAACATTGTGAAAGAAAGTAATATGCCGGCCTCAAAATATGTTAAGATCAAGATCAAGAAACATGATCCGGAAGTGTATAAAAAGGTGGATGAAATGCTCTGTCGAAGTAGGCTTCAACGACCCTGATTTCTTGTGAGAAGGAGAGTCTTTGCCCTATCTGCATCAGTAGGAGTGTTGACGTTGACCAGACTGTCTCTATCTGGAGGGTCGAGGAGATGGATCTGATGTGTTAGGAGGATCTGCCGGGGTGACTTTTGTCCCTGTTGGGTCATTTGCTCCAAAATGAAAGGGTAGCTGTGGGGTTCCCAAATAGCGAACAATGGCTCGGGCAGACCGTCTATGGGACTTTTGAAAGCTGTGGCTATAAGCTTTGGTGTACGCTGTTGTATCAACAGATCTAGAGTGGTTTTGCAGAGCAGTGGAAGGTCGCAGGCCAAGACCAACCAGGCACGCTCCGGTTGGAAGGTCAATGCGGTAATAATACCTCCTAGTGGTCCTGTATTAGGGTACATATCGGGTAGGCTGTCGTAACCAGGCGCAAGGTCGATACACTGATCCTCGCGACAGGAAATATACACATCAGTACAGTAAGGTGCGAGCAGGTCACATAAGTAATAGCGTTGCTGTTTCCCGTGCCATTCGATCCTTTCTTTAGGAAATCCCATCATCCGTTTGCTCCGGCCGCCAATTAAGATCAAGCCATTTAATTTAGGGTATTTGTTTGCACTGGGAACCATAGTCTTTATTGTTGTTGCATAATAATTATAAATTACATAATCTTACCGGGACTAAGAAAAATAGTTGCTGTTTTTCATAACTGTATCAATCTCTTGAAAGGTCATTTTTTCGGCTTCACATAAGTAACAATGGTAAGTCTCTGGCAAATCCTCGAATGCTGTACCCGGGAGAATATCCTGTGTGCTGTCACCCCACATTGGGTCATAGATAGTTTGACATTGTGTGCACTGATGTAGCACTGTACTTGTATTTACCTCTTCTGGTAGTAGCAGAGATCCCGCTGAATGATGTTCTTGATCGGTATGTTTATCCTGAAGTAAATAAAAGTCCTCGCATAAAGCTAGGATCACCGCAAGGAGTTCTCCACGCTCCACCCGTTTTTTATAGGTAATAAAATCCCTTGAGTTGGGATTGAAATCCCGACTATATTGTACCTGAAACCATGATTTGCTACGATTAGATTTAATGAAACGTAAAATGACAGATCCCCAGATTCCACTTTTGGGTTTCATCTTGATTCCAAAGCACAGTTTGTAAGTCCTTATATCTAGCCAGTTCATCTGGTGTACCAGTTCTTGTTTGAGCTTCAATGCATAAGGATCGAAATCTTCAGTTAACCAGTTGAGTTCATTGAGGGCGTGGCGCAGATTGATCCGGTGCCGATCCAATACGATATCCCAGTCCGGTCGTATTGCTGGCTGAATATCCTTGACAATGATTGATTTCCATGGGGTGCTGTACAGTTGACCAATTCTATGCTTCAGGCATACATGGCAGATGTCACGTAGAAATGATACGGAAAAAGTCTCCGAACGGCGATATACGCCCAACCAAAGTCTATCTTGATATAGGTTAAAGCCTTCATAGTAAGGTAGCTTGAAGGATGGTTCGATAAAAGGCTGCTGAATGGGCTGAAATAAGAATTTTCCTATTTCCAGGGCTAGCTGTTCCAATTTTACCCCAAACTGTCGCCCATCTTCTGGAGTCTCAATGCTAGCTAGGGTTATGGCAGGCTCCAGGAGCCGACTGAGTCTGGAAATATCATCGGTATTGACCAAAGTTGACCAAGTGAAAAATAAGTTGCTGCCAGGAAACCGAAGGTGAAGATGCCAATAATTACCCAGTTCGGAAGCGATAAAATTAAGATTACCCGTATTATAAGGTACAAGAGCCTGGTTGGGATCAACGATATTTATTTTTAATCTGGGATTGAAGTCGAAACTATCCAAAATATCTTTATAAACTCCTTCACGGACCCATGTGCTTTGATTGAAAAGACCATCAGCTACATAGGAGCTAATAATATTAGGTTGCGTATCCATTCCGATTTCATAATGGAGTTCCTGGTTGAGCAGGGTATATGTTAAGGCCTCCAATTGCGTATCAGTGACCTGGAAATAAAGCTGTTGACGGCTGCCGAATTTGACTTCCTTGATCCCTACATCTTCCAAAGGGTGCAGAAGGTTTGCAAATTCTCCTGTAGAGATGACTCCGCCAGGTAGGTTCATTTTAACAAACATAGCTTTTTTAATAGTTTTATTTTGCATCATTCAAAACCTCCTTTTGGTTAAAAATATAGTTGTCAAGAATGGTCTTTACTTCTGGTCGACATGAGCCGCACCCAGTTCCAGCACCTGTTGATGAGCATAGTTCTTGAATGTCTGTGCAGCCACTGACGATTCGTTTTTTCAGATTCCCTTCACCGACTTGGCTACAGGAGCAGACCAAGCGACCAATGATTGCTTCTTTGGTTTCACCGTTACGCAGGAGCTGTAAGCGTTTTTCACTCAGTTCTATTTTATTTGCAATCAAATTCTTGAACTCGACAAATTCATTTTTATCGCCTATTAATATTGCACCTACCAGTCTATCATCATGGATAATACATTTCTTGTAATAACGTTTAGCTTTGTCGATAAAGATAATTTCTTCATATGCTTCATTTGGAGCCTCCGCCAAACCGATGCTGCAGAGATCGAAACCCTGGATCTTAATAATATTCATCAACAAGCTCCCGCTATAATAGCTGCTGATATCCCCATGATGGTAATGTGCGACAATACTGGCCTGCTCTTCGGCTGCTGAAGTGATACCATAGCATGCTCCTTCAAATTCTGCAATTTCCCCGATGGCGTAAATTGAAGGATCATTTGTCTTCATATGCTGATCTACTACCACTCCACGTTGACAGGTAAGGTTGGCCTCTTTGGCCAATTCAATATTCGGAGTTGTGCCAATAGCTAGGATGACGGCATCACATTTAATCTGCCGGCCACTTTTTAATTCGATTTTAGTTAATTTATTTCGACCGCAGTAGAGCTGCACCTCATCGTTATAGAATATATCACATCCCTGGTCAACCATCTCCTCGTGTAGTAATTGGCTCCCTAAAGGGTCAAGCTGACGGTTCAGAAAACGCGATACCCGTTGTACAATTGTGATCTTGGTTCCTCCTTCGCGCAGTGAAGCTGCCATTTCCAATCCCAATAGACCGCCCCCAACGATGACAACATGCGCTTGTTTTGGGAGGTATTTTTTCAACAGATCCGCATCTGTGCGGCGTCTCATGGTAAAAATACCAGGAAGCTGTGGTACATGTTTAGGTAGAGTAGGACGGCTTCCGGTTGCAAGGATCAGGATGTCATAGTTTGTCTTGACTCCTCTGGTGTCCCAGATGCATTTGTTTGTGCGATCGATGGAAGTGACCTGTACACCACGAATATGTTGTATATTCAGTAAAGATTCCTCATCATCTTGCATCTTGATCAATTGTTCCCAATTGAGCTCACCGCTTATATAATGAGGCAGCATAACACGATTGTAAAAAGGCATGTCCTCATTACTAAAAATAAAAATTTCATCAATTTTGTTTATTTCGCGAAAGGATCTTACAAAACCATGAGCGCCGGCCCCAGCACCAACAATGACGATACGCTCTTTTTTTTTGACATACTTTTCGACCCGTACAGCGCAAAATTTAAAATCCGGTTCCTTTGATATGGGATCAATCAAGTTATTGGTGAGGTTGTTGGTCCGATGGAGGTCGGAGTCCAATAATTTACCCCAATGCATGGGTAAAAAGACCACGCCTGGCTTAATGGCCTTGCTGATATGAACTTTTACACGAACCTCTCCACGTAACGAATAAACATTTGCCAGTTGCCCCTCTTCCAGATTCAATGACACGGCATCATGGGGGTGTATTTCCAAAAATGTTTCCCGGATATGTTGTTTCAGCTTGCTGACTTTTCCAGTTTTAGACATGGTGTGCCATTGGTCACGGATGCGTCCAGTGGTGAGGATCAGCGGAAAATTTTCGTTGGGCAACTCACTCTGATGCTGGTCAGGGGGACTATGAAGAAGCGCACGGCCATTTATTGTATAAAACTTCTTGTCTTCAAAAAGTCGTGCTGTGCCTTTTTTTTTGTCTGCATCGAACGGCCATTGTACCGTATTCAGGCTGTCAATGAGATTATAATTGAGGCCTTGGATGGATATGTTTGTTCCTACAGTCGACAATACATGTTCTTGATAGATATCTTGTGCTGTCGCATAAGAAAACCCCTTAAAGCCCATCTTTTTTGCAAATTTTGAAAATATTTCATAGTCAGGAAGAGCCTCTCCGGGTGGGTCGATGACTTTATGTAGATGGCTGATCCTACGCTCTGAATTTGTCATAGTGCCTTCTTTTTCGGCCCATGCTGCAGCAGGTAGAATAACATCAGCAAAGTCCAGTGTCTGAGGTTTGTTGGAGATTTCCTGGACAACGACAAATTTAGCTTTTTTAAGGGCTTGTTCAACCAGGCGTACATTAGGCATGCTTGTCAATGGGTTTGTACATAGGATCCAAATGGCTTTTAAGCGGCCATCAGCGAGGGCTTCAAACATTTCAGTGGCAGTCAGACCGGGCCGATCACTCAGAGTGGTTCCAGACCAAAATTGCTGAAGCTCGTCCCGATGGGCTTTGTTGTTGATGTCCCGATGGGCCGAAAGTAAGTTGGCAAGGCCCCCGACCTCTCTTCCACCCATGGCATTCGGTTGTCCGGTGAGTGAGAAGGGGCCGCTACCGGGACTACCGATTTTGCCTGTGATCAGATTGAGGTTGATTAGGCTCAGATTTTTATTGACCCCCACAGCACTCTGGTTAAGCCCCATTGTCCACAGACTCAAAAATCCTTTTGATTGGCCAATGTACTGGGCTGCACGTACTATATCCTGTTGATTTACACCACAGATTGTGGCAGATTCTAATAAGGTTCGTTCAAAAACCCGTTCTTTGTATGTCATATAGCCCTCAGTATGAAGATCTATAAAATCTAAGTCTATGTCGCCTTGTTCAATGAGGAGTCTTCCAATGGCATGGTTGAGTACAATATCAGTGCCCGGATTAATTTGTAGGTGTAGGTCAGCAAATGCGCAGGTATCGGTAACGCGTGGGTCGACGACAATGATTTTGGTATTTGGATTTCGGGCTTTATGGGCCTCGATACGTCGCCAGAGGATTGGATGACACCAGGCAGGATTGGCGCCTTCCACAAGAAAGCAGTCCGCTAGTTCGATGTCATCATAACATATCGGCACGCTGTCCTCACCTAGGGCTTTTTTGTAGGCTGCTACAGCACTGCTCATGCACAGACGGGAGTTCGTATCAATATTATTGGTGCCAATAAAACCCTTGACTAATTTATTTAGGATATAATATTCTTCGGTAAGACATTGTCCTGAAGCATAGAATGCCACGGAATCAGGCCCATATTTTTTGATCAAGGTGCGGAAAACGGCTGCTGTACGGTCCAATGCTTGTTCCCAGGTGACGCGCTGTAGGACGCTGGATCTATGGTAGCGCATATGAGGGTACAGTAGCCTATCTGAGCGGTCGTTGACCGTATATTGCAGATTTAAACCTTTGCTGCACAGTTTTCCCTGGTTGACAGGATGCTCCTTATCTCCGATAACCGAAACTGACTGTTGTTTTTCAATAGTTATCTTTACGCCACAACCTACTCCACAGTAGCAACATGTGCTTTTATAACTATCGTTCAATTTTTTATTCATGCTGAAAAGATTTTATTTGTGTGCTTCAAGCGAAACGATTTGAGGAGCAGTCTTGGGGTCAGGGTGAAAACGTACCAGGAGAATGGTAAAGCCAATTAGGAAGACACCTATACCAATATATTGAAAAGCATCGGCATAGCTGATCGTTTCGGATTTAAAGAGGAAGCCGACTAGCATAGCTCCAATATTGCCGCCAGCACCGACAATACCACTAACACTACCAATATTTTCCTTATTGATAAAGGGGACAATGCCATATGTACAGCCATTGGCCATCTTTAGGAATAAGGCGAAAAGTAACATCATCATGATGGCCAGAACGAGGTTATTGGAGCTTGCAAAAAGACAAATACCGACACCTTCTAAAAGTAATAATATACCGAGCAGTGCACCTTTACCTTTAATACCATAACTGCGTCCTACTTTGTCACTGACAATACCACCTAATGCACGAGCAAATAAATTCATGCCCCCAAAAATGCTAGCCAGTGCCCCAGCTACAATTATACTGGTGCCAAAACGATCGATGAAGAATGTGGCAGCAACATTGTCCACTGTAATCTCTATGCCAAAACAGGCAGCATAAGCGAGCGTGAGTGCCCAAACACGATAATCTTTTAAGGCCAACAGAAAAGAACCCTTATTTTTGAGTTTGTCTTGCGGGTGTAGCTCGAGTTTATTGAAATTGCCTTGGGGACAATCAGTGGTATACCGGTAATAGATCCAAGCCATGATAAGTAAAATGATACCGGGTACTATCATGGCCATCCGCCAGGAGTCAAGAGTGCTTACCAGGCCCATTCCTGCAAATGCTGCTGCGATTAAGGGCATAACCAAATTAGTAACACCTCCGCCCAGGTTTCCCCAGCCACCTGTTACGGCATTCGCCGTGCCGATGATGTTTGGAGCAAACATCATGGAGGTATGAAACTGCGTGATAACAAAAGAGGCTCCTATGATACCAATGAAAAATCTGAACAATAAAAAAGATTCGTAGCTATTGCTCAAGCCGATGAATAGAACAGGTATGGCTCCTGTGATCAGAAGAATTGTATACGTGATCCTGGGTCCAAGTGTGTCGCACATTTTTCCAACAAATAAGCGTGCAATAATGGTGGCAGATACAGATGCAATGATAATATTGCCGATTTCACTTTTGCTTAAGCCTAATTGCTCTCGGACTAATGGCATTAATGGAGCCACACCAAACCAGCCAAAAAAACAGAAAAAAAAAGTGATCCAGGTAATGTGGAAAGTACGCATTTGTATGCCTTTAAATGAAAATACCTGAAGTTTGTTGAGAGGGTCGAGGTTTTTGTTCATTATTAATGATTTTGTTGTGGTTTTAGGTTGAGTTGTTTGTGTGTTTTTGTCTTTTTATTGTTTAATATTTTAATATTTTCAATAGTTTTTCATGTTATATAATGTGTTTTTTATCATAATTAATGAGTTTTATCCAAATATAATTAAAATTGATGTTATTTTTAATAATTCACATTGTTTATTTGTTGTTTTTTTATATGATTTATTAGTTTATTAATAATATTTGAATTTTTGTGTATTTATTTATGGTATTTATATGGTAATTAGTGTTTTTTATAAATAAAACACTGTCAATTATTGGTATTTTGTTTCTATTGTTTGTTTTTTAGAAACTTTATTATATTTTATTGTCGTGGATTAACGTTACATGAGAGCAACAGGGGAATCTTATGAGCAGAAAGGTGGGGGGATTCAAGAGGCAAAATATCTCCAAGGCTAGGGCTAGCCAATTGATATGGAAATAAAATTAAGCTTTATTTTCGGGGAAGAAAGAAAAGCCAGATCACACAGACAACAAATAGCACAAAAGAAGCAATAAAGGTACTATAGGCCACCTCTGGATGTCCTTCCAGGGCATTGTTGAGTGCTGTGTACAGTAGCCAAATCTGAATGAGTAGATTGATTAATAACACAACGATCAAGGTGGACATGATCATATTTTTCTTTTGTGGATGGGACTGTTCTTGCCCTCTTCTAAAGGTACTCATATCGTTTATAGCCTATTTTTTTTAACGAAAATATCATTTCCTTCAAGGATGACTTCCAATTTGGTTAAGGGTCTTGGGGGAGGACCTTGTAGTACCTCACCAGTTTTTGCATTAAACCAACCGTTGTGACAGGGACATTCAATTTTCATCGTCCCCGGCCTGTAGAAGACGGCACAGGAGAGGTGTGTGCATTTTTGTTCATAGGAAAAGTATTCATCCTCTTCTGTATGGATCAGAATATAGGGAATACTGCTATTTTCCAGTACAAATGACTTAGTCCCGCCAATAGGGATATCGCTGGTTGTGCAGATCTTTTGTTTTGTTGAAGAGGTCTCTTTGTTAGAAAAATATGCTTTTGCCGCAATGGCTGCATTGCCCAATACCATTCCTCCAGATACAAAGGTCAAGATACGGGCAAAATCCCGTCGGCTTACCTCATTTGATTCTGGACGGTTTATTGGAAAATCCTTCTTCCAATGTTTATTTTCATTACTCATAGGTCTGCACTTTATACGGTACTTGTAAAATTGTTATAACACACGTAACTCTTTGCTGCCCTTGGGCATCATGAGGTTAACTTTTGTTTTGACGGTCTCTTCTCCGAATAGAAAAGTATTGATCGGTGTTGAATTTGGCCGCTTGGTCTGCATTTCTTCGCGTGTACCATAAAATAGGGCGCCGCTGGGACAGACGGTGGCACACATCGGTTTTTTACCAACGCTGGTTCGGTCGTAGCACATGTTGCATTTCATCATCAGGTCATACTCTTCCATTTTCTTGGGTACGCCAAAGGGGCAGGCCATGACACAGTTGGAGCAGCCAATACAACGAGAGGTATTGGCTGTATGGACAATGCCAAATTCATCCTTGCTGATGGCATCGGCTGGACATACATTAGCGCAAACGGGGTCTTCGCAATGCATGCATACTTGTACGGTGGTCTGTATGGTGGTACTTCGGTCGACATAATTAACATGGATCATCGCTTCCTGACCATTAGTCTCACACTCAGCACATGCAGCTTCGCAGGCTTTACATCCGATACAACGTTGCATGTCGACAAAAAATTCCTCTTGCAATTGATAATACTGAGCCATATTTTTTTTCTTTTTTATTGTTAAATACTTTTATAATCCAGAGCATCATCGCCAATGTACGACCGTGTTCCGGTAGGTACCAGTCTGCAGGCACTTACCTTGAATTCCGGGATCTTGGAGATCGGATCCAGATGTGCGCTAGTGAGCTGATTGGCAGATTTTTTGCCAGGCCAATGGTAAGGAATGAACACTGTATCCTCTCGGATGGTTTCTACGATATTGGCCGGAAATACAGCGTCACCTCTTTTGGTGATGACCTGTACATCTTCGTACTGACTGATGCCTATTTTCTTAGCCAATACTGGATGGATTTCCAGAAAAGGCTGGGCAAATTGTTTGACAAGTTTTCCGATCCGGCGTGTTTGTGTGCCACTTAAATATTGGGACACAACACGTCCTGTTGTAAGGATCACTGGAAATTCGACATTTGTGGGATCCATGCTCGGATGGTATGTTATGGCATTGAAATGTGCCTTGCCATCTGGTGTTTTAAATTTATGGTCTTCCCACAATCTGGGTGTCCCTGGATGATCGAGGTCAGGGCACGGCCAGAATATCCCCATGTTCTTTTCGATTTTTTCATATGTGATGCCATAATAGTCGGCGGTGCCACCTTTGGATGCTACCCGAAGCTCGTTAAAAATTTCTTCACTGTTGGCATATGAGAATTTGTCTCCTGCATCCAAACGCCGGGCGAGTTCCATGATAATTTCGGAATCAGAACGTGCACCTGCTGGTGGCTCGACCACTTTTCTGATTCGAACCACGCGACCTTCCGCTGTGGTCACGGTACCTTCTTCCTCCTCGTGAAGCGAACCAGGAAGGATGACATCACAATGGCGCAGCGTTTCACTCATAAAGAAATCTATGCCTACATAAAACTCCAGTTTTTCAAGGGCGGCACGAACATAGTTATTGTTCGGTAGTGATACCAAAGGATTAAAACAAATGGATAGCAATCCCTTAATTTCGCCACGGTGTATGGCTTCTATGATTTCATAAGCTGTTAGGCCCTTTCCGGGTAGGTCGGCTTCGTTGATGCCCCAGACCTCAGAAATATATTTACGGTGTTCGGGGTTTTCGATATCCCTATTGCCGGGCAATTGATCACATTTATGACCATGTTCACGGCCCCCTTGACCATTTCCTTGCCCGGTTATGGTGCCGTAGCCACAATAAGGGCGACCAATTCTGCCCGAGGCAAGGACGATATTAATGCAGCTCAGTACATTTTCGACCCCTTTGGTATGGTGTTCAATACCACGGGCATGTAGCAGAAAAGAAGTGGAAGCCTGACCCCAGAGTTTGGCTGCAGCTTCTATTTTTTCTTTTTTGGTGCCAGTAATCTCTTCTGCCCAGTCCAGGGTATAGTCTTTGACAGCGGCTATAGCTTCCGCAAAACCTGAGGTATGATTGTCGATAAATTCATGGTCGAGCAAGTCGTACTGTACCATATAATTCAAGATGGCACCAAAGAGCGCAGAGTCGGTACCGGGACGGATATCCAAGTGGATATCGGCAGTCCGGGCAAGGGGAATCTCTCGGGGGTCTACCACGATGATTTTGGCCCCATTGTCACGTGCCTGCCAGAGCCAATAGGTAAGTGTAGGGAAGGTCTCAGACACGTTGGCGCCAGTGACGATGATAACCTCAGCGTGAGCGAGATCAGCATAATTATTGGACGTACGGTCCAGGCCAAATGCCTTTTTATTGCCGGCACCTGCAGATACCATGCACAGACGACCGTTGTAATCGAGGTTCTTAGTTTTGAGAGCAACTCGGGCAAATTTACCCATCATATATGATTTTTCGTTACTGAGCGAGACTCCCGAAAGTACTGCGAAAGCATCATTGCCATATTGTTGTTGAATTCGCCGGATCTCGGCAACAGTCTTTTCCATACCCTCTTCCCAGGAGACCGATAAGTAACCTTTGCCAGGGGTATTGATCAGCGGACTAGTCAGTCGGTCGGGGTGGTTGTCCTGTAGGTAGCGCTGTACACCCTTAGGACATAACCGACCCTCATTGAAAGGAAATTCCATCCATGGTTCAAAGCCTACCACCTTATTGTTTTTGGCCAATAGCTTTATCCCGCACTGCATGCCACAAAAGCAGCAGTGTGTTTCCACTATTCTGTCAGGTTCGTCTCTGCCTGGTGTCCATTGGGGATCCGGAAAATGTAGATGCGGACCAAATTGGTTGATGATCTGTTCTATAGGTATCGGTAATTTTGCCATTAAACATGATGTTATATCATTAAATTTATCTTTTTTATACGTCTATTTTAGCCAAAAAACTCTCCAGATTCCTTGCGTGCTTTGAAATGTGCTATGGCAAGCAAATCCCGTTTACCTTCAGGACTATAATCCAAAATGGATTCTCCTTCTTTATTCTCCAGTTTGAATCCGGTTTGTGCTGTAATCTTTTTGAGGTCATGTACGTGCCGTTTTGTGGTATACTCCCGTTGGGTGAATCGACAGATCTGCATTCCTTGCTGACGGCCGACCTCTTTGTAGATATGGGCACCTATCTGTGCAGGGCGTTGGATGATATGGAAAAATTTTCCAAAAGGCATCCAAATCAAAAAGACGATCACGAAAAAAGCATGGGTGACGGCCATAAATTCGTAGGCTTTGCCGTGCATAAACTCATAATCCAACGTGAGTCCCAGGCCGGTGATGGAGACCATGATCAATAGCAGTAACGGAAGAAGGTCTCCTTCAAAAGTCTGTGTAGCAATGAGTCCGGGGTCCTTGAGTCGCTTTTGCAGAAAGTATGTCGCCCCGATAATGACCAAAATGGAGCACCAATTTAATGCGCCAAAGGTCAGAAAGCCAATAATGGATTTGACAGGGAAGTTCATGATGGCGTAACCAAAAAAATGAGCGGTATATATCTTGGGGGCAGTTGGATCCATGCCCGATGCGGGTACCAGAGTGAAATGTATCCAGCCAAAAGTCAGGGGAATGGTAATGCAAAATGCCAGGATACAACCTGTAGCCATGAGCAGGTGGGCTAGTCCGCGGGATTTGCTCCTGCGCATGATGAACCTTTGAAATAAAATGTTTAGGACAAAATCCTTGAAGGAATACCACAGAAAGTGCAGCCCATCCTTTGAGAATAAAATTTTGATGCTGCTCAAGAAATAAACCCTTGTTGGCGGCCGCTGGACCCATACCGTGTAACGATATACGATACCAAAGACGGCGAACAAGGTGCCGAAGAGATAGGCGACCAGTGCTGCATCAAAATTCTGCAGGCTACGGGAACCGATTAAGATCATTGCCAGCGTGAATAAAGTGGCAAGACAAGCCACTAGAAATGCTTTTAGGTCTACAATCTTCAACATAATAATGGAGTTTTCTCAGCTTTAATAACAGCCTTGGATGTAAATTGTTTTGCCGAGGATGGTTAAATCTTAATATTCCAAAATACTTTGAGTATCTGTCGGATAAAACCGATCATCACGGCAGTCCATGCAAATAATGCAAGATAAATAAACCCATTAGGGATAAGTTTTAAAAATGGGATGTCCAAGGCTTCACTAAGACGAAAGGTACTGACCACATACATCCCCAAAGGAAATACCATGGCCCAGTAAGTGGGGTCGTATCCCGCTGCCGTCGTAGGGACCTTTACTTTTTTGACGATATGTCGCCATGCACCGAGCAGCAACAGTAAAGGGATCCACCAACTCCCTGCAGCCCAGAAGAGCAGAACAAAGCCCTTTAAAAAGGGACGGATTTCGATGAGAAAACTGAAATGCTTTTCATGCAGGATGAGCATAGATCCCGCTAAAGTGGAGATAGCCGTGGCGCCCATATTGATCCAGTAGGGCGCCCCCAGTTCCATGGCATTCAAGGGAAAGAAGGAGATTCGGTAAATGATCAGTGACATGAGGTACAAGTAAAAAATACAGCCTACCAAAAATAGGCAAGCCGCAAGGAAGAGGTAGATCTCTGCGACAGGCCCTATTTCATCGGATACAAACGAAATCAATACCGATAGGGCCTGGATGGAAACAATGATGATGAGCCAGGTCCCATTAATACCCTCTTTCAACGGTTTTTTATCATCTGTTACAGTCAGGTTATAAAAAAAGCCATAAATAATGAAAAACCAAAGTATAGCTGCTACAATCAGTAAAATAGTAGCCAATCCCGACATTCCTTCAAAAAGGATGACCTGATTGCCCATGATACATAGGGCAGCGATAAGGGTGAAAAAACCAGGACCTCGCTGATAGCTTTTAAAATCGGCAACCACGTCGGGCCAATACCTTAAGAGACGGTAAGTCAAGGCACATAATAGGCCGATTAAAAACAGGATATTGAGGTAAAAAAGACCTTTTCCCAATAGATTGAAATTGGTAAGTAGGCAGGCTATAGAAATAATCCCTGTTGCCATGACAAGTGCAAAATAACCAGGAAGAAGGGCTTTAATTCGTCGATCAAGTGCATTCATATGTTTAGATATGGTTATATCATCCAGATGACTGTAGGCCAGATCCTATCATAGGATCCCCTATAGGTCATATGTTTTTAGGATTAACAACCGAATAGAGTACTATGTTTTCCTCCTTTGACCGAATTAAGAAATTACTGTTTTGATCCTATTCTTCCAGAGGTGAATACTGCATGTTGATCTTCACGGAATCAGCCCAGCAGCTTGATGAAGAAATCTATATCCAGTAGACCAGTCAAAATTATATGTTCGGTTAATAGGAAATTCTAAGGGGACACATAGAGGTATCACGAATACAGATAAGGAACTGAAAATACTGTCAAAGTAACCCATAACCTAAATTTCGAAGGAGAGGGTGATTATTATAAAACCTTATTAACTTTTTTGTGCTAAACATAATGATTAATTCGGACATGTAAACTGTAGCATTTTAGTTTTAATTACGTTTATGATAATACAATTATTAATCATTCTGAATTATGAAACACATAGATTTGTTCGAAAGATATAAAACCAAAATAAACAAAGACTTCCGCTCGAAACGGTTATATTTATTTGTTTTTATACTTATTTTTACCGGTTGTTCAAAGGACGGGGGATACGGTCCTTATAATTTAAAAAATGGACAAGAAGTAGAGGTGTCAGTGAGCCATCGTTATGGGGCGGTCAACGATGATCTGCTATTGGTGCCTAAAAATAGGCCTGCAGAGATGTCCCTTTATTATTTTGAAGATAGAGAGCCCGGCTTTATTTATCGGGTGAAAGCCAAGATGGTTGCTCCAGAAGAACCTCCTCAAGATGGTCCGTCATATTATTTAACGTATATAAAAACTTTAGATAAAAAGAAATATGAAGGTACGGAGTCCTTTGAATTAGAACTTATTCAGACATATATTCCTGGTGGTCCAATGATTGTCCTATCAAAAGAAAATGGAAAATACTTATTTAGTTCTGGCATTCAGCTCACCTATAAAGATACCAATATTGAGAATCAATTAGCAGAAATTTGGAAGAATAGCGAGGAAGTGCGTCACAATGCCACTTATCCGAAATGGAAATCTATCCGGGTAACGGTGAGCCATGATCCAGATTACTTCGGCAAGGCATATTTGATTCATGGATTAAAGTTGACAGAGTAATATCAAATGGATCTTCATTGGTTGATAATATTTTGGACATTTTTTAGACAAAAAAAGCAGATCTTTTTTATTGATCTGCTTTTTGGGTAAGTAATCGGGCTCGAACCGACGACCCCTAGAACCACAATCTAGTGCTCTAACCAACTGAGCTATACCTACCGTGATTTTGATGTCACAAAAGTAGTATTATCACTTATATGTTCCAAATGTTTTTTAAACTTTTTAACTAAATTATTGTCTATCAAAAGGTATATTTTTTAAGTGGACCATATAATAGATGCGTGAATGATAATATATGCGCCATATTTTCTGCCAGAAGGGTGTTTAAGGCAGCTTGGTCTGTAATTTGTATAATTATAATTTATGGGAAAAATTTTTAGATTTTTACTTATAGTAGCCATTTTGGCGGTAGGCGGATGGTTTGTCTATAAGAATTACAGTATGGAACATCCTGCTGTGGAAAGCAAACATCAACTACTGGTGGATCGTATTGAAGCAATGGGGAAACTTGAGTTGGTCAAGTATCGCTACAGTGATGTGGTCGAACATAAAAATATCAATGCCTTTTTGCCGGATGCTTCTGTGTTATTAATTGTGAAAGCGGATGCAGTAGGCTGTGTGAATCTCACAAAATTGACGCCGGAAGACATCAAGGTCGTTGGTGATTCGGTGTCTATTCAACTGCCAGGGCCGGAAATATGTTATATCAAGATCGATCATGATGCCTCAAAAGTCTATGACACCAAGATGGCTTTTTTAAGGGAAGCTCAACTGGTGGATGAAGCATATAAAGCAGCTGAAAAAGCCGTTGCGGATGACGTGAAAAAATCAGATATTCTACAGCAGACAAAAGCTAATGCGATCACTGTGTTTAAACCGCTGTTGCAAGGGTTGGGCTTCACGAAAATCAACCTGACCTTTAAATAAACTAGACAATATAGCCATCAATAATACGACAGCAGTAAAAAAGCTAGGCAATGCCGTTGCCTAGCTTTCTACAATAAAATCTGATCGCCACCCGTCTCCCGACAGATGGGATCTCTACTAAATTATGCGCTTATCATGTACTGAACAAAGCCTGTCCGCTTTTCGTTTTATTTTTTTGAAGAAGTGTCTACGGGTTCTGGTGTCGGAGGAATTTCTCCACGGGATTCACTGGAACTGGTATCTCGATACTGGATTGTAGTGGTATCGTTAATGACTGAGTCTGCAGCCAACTTCTTGGATTGCTGATCTCTAGCGGTCTCAGTTCCACATCCGGAGATCATGAAAAACGTTGTTGTGGCAGCAATAAATTGAATGATCTTGTACATATGCTTATTTTTTATACTAACTAATAGGGAACAGCTTTGGATACACAAATGTTTTTTTGTACTAAATAATAGGTACAAACGCCTGTTTGGGTGTGAAAAAGTATTTTCTTTAAATGAAATCATTATTACTAGTTACTGATTGGATGTTTGAGTATATAAATAGAGTTTTTTTATTTGTAAAAAACTTTTTACAAATAAGTTATGTTCTAATTTAGTATAGACAAATGATTGAGTTCATCTAACTATTAACATATGATACAGTTAATGCTCGTAGACGACCACCACTTGGTCAGAAATGGTTTTCGACTAATTTTGGAGTCTCAAGAAGATATGGCTGTATTGGCTGATGTCGAGAGTGCTGAGGCGGGATTGGATTTTTTGGATAAACAGCCACATCCAGATATTATCTTGACAGATATCCGAATGGAAGGTATGGACGGGGTTAAATTTATTGAACGAGTGCATCATAAATATGGCGGAATCAAGATTCTTGCTCTATCCATGATTCAGGATCTGCAGACGGTCTTTGAAGTAATGCATACAGGGGCTAATGGATATTTGGTCAAGGATAGCTCTTGTGAAGAAGTTCTTTTTGGCATCCGTCAGGTGGCAAATGGAGAAAAATACATCAGTGTTTCCTTGGGCATCTCCTGCATCAACAGCTATAAATCATATACAGATAGCATTCCTGACAAAGATCATATTCTCCTGAAATACGACATCTCGGAACGTGAGCTCTCAGTGCTGGAACTAATCTCCGAAGGGTATACAAATGCCGAAATTGCCAATAAGATTTTTCTAAGTAAGCGCACAGTGGAGGGACATCGACAACGTCTTATTGAGAAAACTCATACAAAAAATACGGCCGGGCTGGTGCGGTTTGGCTTTCACCACATGTTATTACGTTAAACAAAAAACAACAATTGCTATGGCAACAAAAAACGAAAATCGATTGGTAGGAAAAGAGATGGAAAAGAAGAAAAAAATTAAATTGGGAGTAGATGGTGAAGTATTGCGAGATGTAGAACATAAAGATCAAGGCGATGCTGAAGCAGGGATTGATCGACAGAAGGAGCAGTTGAACGATATGCCTAATGATCCCAATGATTATCCCCGCGAAAAAAAGAAATAAGTTTCTGTTTGGATTTTATAGGCTATGTGCCCCGTTATGCATCAATTATTGTTTTATTAAAAACAGGCAAGTCGATTGACAAGCCCTTTTGACCTGTTCGTTGTCCATCTTGTAAAAGTCGTCTTAGACGAATGCCTACATCCAATGGTGAGGGATTTTAGATATCGATTAATGCAAAGCTGCGTCCATCTTGATGATGGGCTTTTAATACGGGAACAGCAACATTATAAATGGGGATACCTGCTGGTAACACGCTTTGAATTTGCCAGCGTGGGCATGTCCATGAAAGGCTGCGGCGACTTTACGGCGCTGGAGGGGTTCTACAAGATGCGAAGATCCCAAGAAAGGATAAATTTCTTTGGGTTCTCCAATAACGGTTTCGGCGATTGGTGCATAATGCATCAAGGCTACCTTTTGGATCTCTGGGTGATCTTGCTCAAGCCTTGCAAGTGCACGATCTAATAACAATGACTCATTGACTGCTTCCTGAACAAAATTTTTCATTGCCTCTTCACCAAACATAGACAACATATATCGATCAAATCCACCACCAAATCCCTTAACACCGACAAAACCAATATTTTCGATGACGATAGCTTCGCCATCCAATAAAGTTATTTTATGCTCGGTAAGCTCTATTAGATAAAAAACATCAATGTCCTTGGTAGGGCGTGTAATACCTGTGTAATGGAACATCGCTAAAGCACTACCGACCATAAACTGGCTATTACTTGCTGCAGCAACTGTAGGGCATCCCGAAAGAATGCAGTGCAGTCTTCTGGTGGGTGATCAAGATGTATCATACATGCAGTTTAAAAGTGAGAGCGAAAACGTATTCTACACAGGTTGATAAGTATAACTACCCAATTTGAATATCTTAACAACCGGCAACTGGTTTCTCATTGTTCTTAGCAAGAGATAGTATAACAAAGGCGGTTACTGAACAGATAGTTAAAAGTAATGGATCATAGAAACATTGGTCATGCCCGAATAATAAACTATTAGTGCCGTGAAGAAAGAATTGGGGCATCCCGAAATTGAAATTGTTTTATACTAATAATAAAAAAAAGAAAAAATGGAAATTTGGCTTGGTACCGGTGAGGAACTTTCCATGATACAAACTCGGCATACCTGATGACGGGACATTTTATTTCGGCAACGTTCGAAAATTTTGAAAGTGAATTTCTTCAGATGGCAATGTATGTATTGCTAACTGTAGGGCTACGTCAATGGGGGTCGGCGGAATCTAAAAAACTGGAAGGATCTGAAGAGGTGGATCGGGAACCAAAACCCACAGCAGACGCCCCCTATCCTGTCAGGAAAGGTGGTTGGATACTGCGTCTTTATAGCTCTTCGTTATTTATTTGTTTTGCCTTACTATTTCTTATCAGCTGGATTGTCCATTTTTATGGAAGCTGGCGGCAGCATAATACACAACAGTTGCTGAAAGGGTTGCCCATGGACGGGTCATTAGCTTACTTAGGTATGCCAGAATTTTGGTTTGAAACATTTCAAAACTGGCAGAGTGAATTTTTATCTGTATTATCAATTGTTTTTTTTACCATTTTTTTACGGCAAAAGGGTTCACCAGAATCAAAACCTGTGGACGCCCCACATGATCAAACAGGTAAGAACTGATGCAATAGTAGAAGATTTACCAACCAGAAGGATAATAAATGAGAAAATTACAGCATGTTATATGGATCATAGTCGCCGTGGCTATGTTTAGCTCTTGTAGGGAAAGTGAAAAGCATGAACAGATGGAAGATAGTTCTGCTACTGATACAATGATGGATCATAATGGTGTCCCATTAGACATTCTCCATCGTAGTCATTTGGATACGATGTCGAGACAGGAAAACAATGATTCAGGGCTTCCTTTGGATTATTTGGATCGTAGTAAAGAAAAAGATTAAATAGCAGGATATGGCCTGGAATCACCCTATAGATATACTGTGTGTTGATCATCGATAATATGCCCAGCCTTGTAACTTCTCCAACTGATCGGGTTGCGCCAGATCCACCAATGTATTTAATCCTAAATGAACAGCCTGTAGACTTGCCGTATCAAGTTCATAAATGGGATAAAACAAGGCATGTGTATTGGGCATATCAACATTGCTCTGTAACCATCTATAACCCTCGGCATGAAGATTGTCGATAAACGTATCTGTGATAAGCTGCAGGTATCTCATCATTTTTTTGATCCATTTTAGCTCGTTATCCACATGCATGGGGTAATGTTCCTTTGTAAAATCCAAGATAAGCTGTTCACCTTCAGTATCTAGCCCCTCACGTATCATAGCCAGTCCCATGCTGCGGACCTCTTCCTGATAATAATCATTTCCATAGGTAAATATGATTTCGCCAGCAATTGGACTGGCTTCTATTTTGGCTCTTAGCGCCATCTGTCTATTGAGTAATTCATGTATATAGTCGAATGTTGATTCCATAGTGGTAAATTATTAAAAGGAGGACAATGGGAGATGCACATTGTCCTCGAAAATTGGAAAGGGGGGATAAATTAGGATCTTATTTTAGTGTAGGTTTTGGAATTTTGTTTTTCGCGGTTGGCGCAGGAAGGCCTGGATTTGTCGGTGCCACATTAGGCATTGTGTTATTATTTGATGGTTGCATATTTTTGATCTGATCAAGATGCTTCTCAAATGCAGGAATTTTGGCTGCAGCAAATTGACGTAGATCAACATCGCTGGTTGCGGTCCCATTACTAGCCTCTTTGAATAACGTAATTGCGTCTTGATGACTTTTGACCATCATATCAGCATATATACGGTCAAAGTTTGCTGGATCAGCGCTATTCAGCTGGTCAATCATTTGAGAATGATTTTGGTTGTTAACGCTGCTTAATTGCCAATTCTTATTTTTTAACAACGTAGCCAGCTCATTTCCAACAGTGGTATGATCATCAACGATCATTTGTGCATATTGCTTGATATTCTGGTCTTGGGATTTGCTCAAAGCAATGTTCGCTGCTTGCAGCTCAAAGTTATTACTAGCAGTAGCTTTATTTGCAAACTCCAGATCCCCACTTTTTGGGGGGGTATCCGTGGTGTCTTGCGCCTGGATACTCATGCTCAAGGTCAAAAAGACTATACATAAGCCAATGGTTTTTAGAATGATTTTCATGATACAATATTTTATTTGTTAACGATTTCCTTTGTTTCGTGTATGATTTCCTTTGCGCCTATAGTTAAGTATGATAAAGGAGGCCACAAGGATAAATACGATGCCGATGATGATGGAAGTAAACATAAGATCTTGTTTTATACTGTTTACTTAGGAACATCTCTGAAGAATAGAGGGTTTGGCCCATGCTTATTTTGGGTATTTAAATCTAAATATGTAAGGTATACTTAGTCTTACCGTAGAAATTCCTCCTTAAGAGAGAAGGTAAATAAGACTTTAAAAAGCTGACTCATCTATAAAGGGACATTTTTGAAATTAATAAAAACTATTTTTCGAAAAGTTTTGTCTTATACCAAATAAACGTTTTTTTGCTTGTCCAGAAAAAGAATGTTTTAGTCAAAGGGTCAACTACCATGAAAGTGTGTGGTTGACCTTTTTCATTTAACCTATTCTGAAAGTATTCGACAAATCGAGATTCATGTGTTTTTATTGCCCATAAGAATAAGGCCTTGCTATGTGATTTTTTTTGTCAAAACTTTTTTTATCAGCAAGCTGTTTTAGATTGAAAATTTATTTTCAGTCTAAAACGAAGAAATAAAAACAGACAGCTATGGCACAGTTACTTTTGATAGACGACCATGCATTGGTACGCTCAGGTTTCCGATTAATTTTAGAGGCTCAAAAAGATTTAACTGTAACTGCTGTGGCAGAAAATGGTGAAGAAGCCTTAACCTATCTGGTCGGAACAACTCAACCCGACCTCATTTTAACTGACATCCATATGGATGTAATGGACGGACTCGAGTTTATCCAAGAGGTAAAATTACGCTATCCAACATTGAAACTTATAGTATTAACTATGGATGGAAGCATCCAAACTGTTCAGGAGGCGTTGAATATTGGCGTTGACGGTTATTTACTTAAAAGCTCACATGTGGATGAAATTCTATTTGGTATTCAACAGGTATTGAAAGGAAGTAACTATATCAGTTCGGCCTTGAGTATCGAGTTAGTCCGACAGTCCGCTAGTTATATCCAACCAAATTTTGACAGAAAAGAGGTGATGATCAAATACGATATAACCGAACGGGAACTTTCAGTGCTTGAACTAATTGCTGAGGGATATACGAATGCCGAAATAGCAGATCAAATTTTCTTAAGCAAAAGAACTGTGGAAGGTCACCGGCAGCAATTAATTATGAAAACAAATACCAAGAATACAGCCGGTTTGATTCGTTTTGGATTTCAAAAAAAATTACTGGTCTGAAGAAGATACTTTAAATAGTTGGATTTCCGTTTTTATTACCGCATTCACGTGTTTGTACCTGACACAAGAAATATATGCGGGTTTTATGCGTTTTGGAGGTCATCGCTAAACCAAAGAAGATTGAGGGCTGTTTATTTAACGAACCGCTCTTTGAGCATAAAACTTTAGATTATGGCAACAGCAACATTAACTGCAAACAAAAGCAAGACTAATGAAAAGAACAGCAAAGGATCCGCATCTTCTGCTGGTGGAAGAAAGACCAAAGCAAAGGCCGATTCGGCGAAAGATTTGGCTGAATTATTTGAGGATGGACTCAAAGACATTTATTGGGCTGAAAAAGCACTAACAAAAGCTTTACCTAAGATGGAGAAGAATGCCAGTTCCGAGAAATTGAAGATGGCAATTTCCAAACATCTTCAGGAAACTGAGATTCATGCAGAACGTTTAGAGCAATGTTTTGAAAGTTTGGGCCTAAAAGCAAAAGCTGAAAAATGTGAAGCTATGGCCGGATTGATAGAAGAAGGAGAAAGTATCATAAAAGAAACGGAGGTCGGTGCTGTGCGGGATGCTGGCATTATTGCCGCGGCTCAAAAAGTTGAACATTATGAAATTGCAACCTATGGTACACTCTCAGCCTTTGCAAAGGTACTCGGATATAAAGATGCATTAAAACTTTTGCTTTCAACATTGACAGAAGAGAAGAAATGTGATGAAGATCTGACAGCGCTGGCAGATACTAATCTCAATACCAAGGCAGAATAACTGCTGACCGAATAATTTATTTTGCTTACATCCTATAGATGAGGTAATTATATTTTCATATTTAAACGTTAAAATTATGGCACTGAATACAGGACAGGAGGGCAACCTCACAAAAAGAATTGAAAAACAAACTTCCAAAGTACCATCGACTTTTTTTTTAGGAGCAGCATTGTTTTCAATGGGAGTGTCAGCCGCTTTAAAATGCATGAAAAGTGATAAGCATGCAGCACTCTTTGTGGGGCAATGGGCAGCACCATTTTTATTATTAGGTATCTATAATAAAATTGTTAAAACAGAAGGTCACGATTAAAAGTTTAACTTTTCCAACTAAGTAAAAAAAAGCAAATACTATTTGGCCTTTTTTTACTTAGTTGGATTAAATAGATTACGATGAAAAACTTAAACCATGAAAAGGAGGGTATTTATCCATGTGCTTTCGTCTTGGACTCACCTTCATCCTTAGATTGCAAACGAAGTTTTTTCTTAAAATTGTGGTTCTCATTTGCTGCATCAATAGAATGGGTGCAGGTAAGATCATTCTCTTTAAGAGCTAGTGCGGCAAGGTGCTCATAAAACTTAGCAAGTTGATCCAGTTCTTCCTCACTCATTTCCTCTAAACTGACCATTCGGTTGCTCGTACCTTGATGAGAGGCGATCAGCTCATTGAGTTTTAAATGAATTGCTTTAGAGTCTTTATTTTGGGATTTTTGTATTAGAAAGACCATTAAAAAAGTGATAATTGTTGTTCCGGTATTAATGACCAATTGCCAGGTCTCTGAATAGTTGAACAGGGGCCCACTTACTGCCCATACAATCACTGTCGAAGTGGCGAGAATAAAAGCTGTGGAGCTACCTGTTGCATGAGTGGCCCAGTTTGAGAATCTTTCGAATAAATTTTTCTTTTTTTTCATAGTGTGTTCGTTTTTTAATATAGACATTCCTATTGGCCAATTGCCAAGATCTAGGAAATAAGAAAGATACCCTTGATTACGGGATAATCATTTTCTTTGAATTGCTTGGTATGGTCAGTGCAGGAATGGGGGCATTTCACGAGATCAGCTAACTAGATGATCTGACGTAAAGGTTTAACCTGCATGCTGACCACAGATGTTCTAGTAGGTTGCGATAGGGTAAAGGCAATGACTCTAGCAATATCTTCGGCATATAACATTTCCATAGCATCAATCTTGCTGCGCTGTTCTTCCGGAGTGAGTGGCTGCATGTCAGTCCCAACAGAACCAGGTTCAATGAGCGAAACCTGAATACCTTTTGGGTTAGCTTCTTTGCGGAGAGATTCAGTAAAAGCTTGTATACCTCCTTTTGAACAGACATAAACAGAACTCTGGGCTTCACGGGTATCGGCGCTCATTGAACCAATATTAACAATATGACCGGCACCACGAGGTTCCATCATTGACAATGCGGCTTGTGTACAAGCTAGGTAAGCAAGGATATTTGTGCGCAATAAATAGGCTTGATCCGAATAGTTTCCATCTTTGACAGTTTGAAAGGCAATCGCTGCATTGTTGATTAATATATCCAAATGACCATATAAATTGTCAAACTTATTGAACAGCATATGGATACCTTCTTCTGTGGCAAGATCAAGAATAATACCATGGAGCGTACCACTTGTATTGAGGTCTTCATGGTCACGTAACGTATCCTCCAGATGATGCTGGTGGTCCCCACAGATAAGAACATCGTTGCCGAGCGCTGTCATAAGCAAGGCTGTAGCTCTTCCAATGCCAGTTGTACCACCGGTGATTATAATTTTCTTGTTTTGGATCCAAATAGGGAGGATCGATTTTGTATAGTCCATTGCATTGGTTTTCATAATATTGTTGTTTAATGATATCTTAATATATGGGAATGCAGTTACTACCATAGCCCGAAAATGAGCTATAATAGTTGACATATTAGTGTCTTTTGTAGTGGAACAGTGGTTAAAATGAGATGGTTTTAGAGAACGATCAAAGCCGTACTTCTTCTCTTTTTAACGTATTTAATCCTAAAACGATTATGAAGGAATCTTGGTTCATCAATAGATTATATAACGCTGAGGACTACGAAATATAATTTTCTCAGTTCTTGGATTGATTTTTATGTTATGATACGTGATGGCAACAATAAGAGTTTTTGGCAGAGTACCGAAAAAATAGAGGACTTTGGAACTGATTTTAAAGAATTGACATTCCATACTATTGTGGTAGGTGCGGGAATTACTGGTGTAACTTTAGCAAAAGAGTTACAGAATAGAGGAATCAGTTGCTTGCTTATAGACAAAAAGAATCCAGGTTTCGGAACGACAGGAGGGACAACTGCACACATCAATAATTTTTATGATACATCCTATGACGAGATCATCGCTAATTTTGGAAATGATGCAGGTAGAGAGCTCGTGGTAGGCACACATAAGACATTGGATTATATAGTGCAAAATATACGCAAATATGCCGTAGCATGTGAATTTGATACCTGTGATTTTTTCCTTTTCAGTACGAATGGAAAGCAAACTAAGAAACTTGATGAAATATATCGGGCACACAAACAACTTGGGATAAAGACAGTGGAGGATAGTAGTATTCCTTTCGACTTGTCCTTTGAAAAGGTGATAAAAATTGAAGCGCAGGGGCAGTTTCATCCAATTAAATATATAAATGGTTTATTGCAAGCTTATAAAATTGAGGGCGGAGCATTTTTGTTAAATCAGGCAATTGAATCGTTTAACAACGATGGTGAAAACATCACAATAAAGACCAGTGATGCTCGTATCTTTACAGCTAAAAATCTTGTCTGGGCAACTCATGTTCCTCCTGGAAAGAATAGATTTAATCTTTTGCTAACTGCTTACAGAAGCTATGTAATGGTTTTTAAGCTTACAGATCCACCGACTGCACTTGCTCAGGCAGCCGATTTATACGATCCTTATCATTATTTTAGATATCATGTATCGTCGAATGGAAACTACCTGATAGCCGGGGGATTTGACCACAAGACAGGGGTGGGCGAGAATAGCGAGAAGTGTTTTACAGAGTTGGATAATTACGTTAGACGATATTTGGGCTTTAGTGATTTTGTTGCGAAATGGTCATCCCAATATTATGTTTCTGCAGATGGACTACCTTATATAGGTCGTATGCCAAGTGAAAAGAATATCTATGTATCCACAGGCTATGGAGGAAATGGAATGACTTTTGGCACGATGGCATCATTAGTGATTCCTGACCTGCTGGAAGGAAAAGAAAATGAACTCTCCAAAATGTTGTCACCCGGACGAATTAAACCTATTGCAAGTGTCAAAAGTGTGCTTTCGGTGGGAATAAATGCTTCGAAGCATTTAATTAAAGATAAATTGAAGGCGAAACAAGTTGAAATATTTGATACTATCCCCTTGAATGAGGGCAGGATTGTGACATTTGAGAACAAAAACCTTGCTGTATTTCGTGACAAGGATGGGGGGGGCGCGCATTGAATGCTAGCTGTACCCATATGGGCTGTACTGTAACATGGAATCCATCCGAGCAAAGTTGGGATTGTCCCTGTCATGGCTCTCGATTTGATATCGAAGGAAATGTGCTGAATGGTCCTGCGATAACTAATCTGAAAAGAGAGGAGTATTTTTAATTTAGAGGGCTAAGTTGTTTAATGCTGTAGCTGTGCCCTATATCTACTTGGAGTAATACCTTTTATTGATTTAAAGATTTTATTGAAGTTTGAAAGGCTGTTGAAACCACAGGTGTAGGCAATTGGAGTGATCTGCAGTTTGTTCTCTGCAATCAGCCGACAGGATTCGCTGATGCGCACCTCATTGACAAATTGGACAAAAGTCTTCTGGGTACGGGATTTGAAATAGCGACAAAAGGAGTGTTTGGACATGTTTGATAAAGCCGCCACATGATCTAATTGTATGTCTCTGCTATAATTATCGAAAACAAACTTAAATATTCGATCGATTTTATTGTTATCCGATGGGTTGTAATGGTGGGTATAGCCGGCACTTGAAAGATAGTCAAATTCTTCAGAGCTAATCATGATCTCAATAATTTCAAAAAGTAAAATAGTTTTTTCAAAACCATAGTCTAGGCTAACAATCTGTTTTAATTTCTGTTTTAACTTTTGCTTAGTCGCCCCCTTGTAGAGGAGACCACGTCTAGAAGTATTAAGGAATGACTCAATTTTATGGGTTTTAAAAAACTTGCCCAAAACTTCAATGATCAATTTAGGTTCGATATATAGGGCCAGTGAACGAGATACTGTCGATGCATCTTCATACTGGAGATTATTGTGCCATACATGGGGCAGGTTGGGACCAATAAATGTCAGTTCATCTGTGGTAAAACTATCTACGTCGTCGCCTATGATTCGCTTCCCCTTACCTTGTACAATATAAGTCATCTGACAGGCACTGTGAAAGTGAAATTCCGTCGAAAAAAAAGGTTGAGATATTGCGCGTGTTCCAAAAGTCGTAATCTCCGATCCCTCTAAAATTTTTGCAAAAATAGGTTTCATGCAGTTAATTGGTATTACGTTTTAAACTGGTTTACAACTTGATTAATAGTGTCAAAGATGGGACAATATAAATTATTTTGATTTAAAAACGAAAAATTGTCTTCGGTTGGTGTAATATGTCCATTTTTGAGAACATACGGGTATGGGTAAAGAAATGGGAAATGAACATGAATGAATAGAATTGGAAGACAATCTCGGTGTTTTTTCAAATTATATAGTATATTTGGCGCGCAGTTAAACTTAAATTTAATCAACTGACATTATTTAATACATCAATCATGAGCCAAAAGTTTGTGTACAATACACGATTTCCATCTGTAGAAGATTTAAGAAAGAAAGCGAAAAAAAGAATTCCCAAGTTTGCATTTGACTATCTTGAAGGTGGTGCAAATGAGGAGCTGAACCTTGCCAGAAATGAAAATGATTTCGATAATATCCTGCTCAAACCTGAATATTTGAAAGCAAGTGATGAAATTGATCTGTCTGTTGAACTTTTTGGCCGGCGATACAGTGCGCCATTTGGGGTTTCACCGATTGGGCTTCAGGGGCTGATGTGGCCTAATGCACCGGAAATTCTTGCTGAGGCAGCTGCGAAAAATGATATCCCTTATATCTTGAGTACAGTTTCAACAAGCAGTATCGAACGCATCGCTGAAGTATCTGGGGGCAAAGCTTGGTTTCAATTGTATCATCCTACAGAAGACAGACTACGTGATGATATCATCCGACGGCTGAAAGACGTAGAATGTCCCGTATTGGTAGTATTAGTCGATGTGCCGGCTTTCGGGTTGCGTTACCGAGAGATCAAAAGCGGGCTTTCTATGCCGCCAAAGATGAATATTGCAAATATTTTACAGACTTTCGCCTGTCCAACTTGGGGTATTGAGACCTTGCGGCATGGTATTCCTTCTTTTGCAACTTTAAAACCTTATATGGAAAAGGGACTAGACCTGGCGCAATTAGGACAATTTATGAACAGAACTTTTACGGGTAAGGTGGATGTTGAAAAGATAAAAGCAATCCGAGACTTATGGCCAGGGCCGTTGGTGCTGAAAGGAATTGCTACAGATGAAGATATGCAAGCCTCAATCGCTCTTGGTGTGGATGGTGTCATTGTTTCCAATCACGGAGGAAGACAATTAGATGCTAGTGAATCATCGATCAACTCATTGATTCACCTTGCCAGGAATCCCGAATATAAACAGAAGATCAAGATCATGCTGGATGGCGGAATTCGCTCGGGAGTGGACCTTGCCAGGGCACATGCTGTTGGATCAGATTTTAACTTTATGGGAAGGCCTTTTATGTACGGTGTTGGTGCGTTAGGTAGTGAGGGTGGGGAGCACACCATTAATATGTTCAAGGCGCATTTGTTTCAAGTGATGAAGCAGCTGAGCATCTCTAAAATTAATGCGTTTCCAAGCCGCCTGCAAGGCGTGTTGTAAATTGTCTACATCAGACCTAAAACTATAAAGTCCTTATAGGGACAGGGAATGGAATGTGTTTGGAAAATATTTATTAAGAGCTATTTCAGGTCAATTAGATTTTCCCTGAAATAGCCTTCTTAGTATAATATGGTTTTTCTGTTTTTCTTCATGTGAATGGCTACTGTATTTATGGATATCAGGTTTCAAGCACATATCTGTTAAAAAACATTATTGTTCTTGGTTCGATTTTTTTGACCATAATTCCATATGATGGAAATTGAATCGATCACTGTCGAAAACAGGGTCCTGTTTAGCTTTCTTTTGGTGACAATAATCATTGTAAAGGACAAGGACCTTCTTGTGGAGGAGGATAATAGCAATTAGATTTAACCAAGCCATCAGCCCAACTCCGATATCTCCCAGCGTCCAGGCAGATTTGGCCGTACTGATACAGCCTAGGTAAACTGAACCTAAGATAAGAATGCGGAGTATCCAGATGAGTAAGGTTCGTTGTGCTTTTTGGCTGACGAAACTAACGTTGGTTTCGGCAATGTAATAGTAAGCCATAATTGTAGTGAATGCAAAAAAGGTGAGTGCAAGTGCGACAAAACCAGCACCTAATGCCGGAAAATGATGTGATACGGCCTGCTGTGTAAAAGCTGGTCCCATTTCAGTTGCGGGCAGGTTTTGGACAATAAAACCTCCACTGGGATTTTCAATATTATATTGCCCAGTAAAAAGAATCATTAGTGCTGTTGCTGTACAGACAAACATGGTGTCAACATACACAGAAAATCCCTGAACAAGCCCCTGTTTGATGGGATGTGAAACTTCTGCTGCTGCCGCAGCATGTGGAGCAGTACCCTGTCCAGCCTCATTGCTATAGATACCCCGTTTTACTCCCCATGAAATCGCCATTCCTGCTACAGCACCAAAGGTTGATTCAAGGTTAAATGCTGCTTTGAAAATAAGCGCAAAGACTGCCGGGATTTGTGTAAAGTTGAGTCCAATGATCACAAGAGCCATGAGGATATAGGCTCCAGCCATAAAAGGCACTACATATTCGGCAACGCGGCTTATACGCTTAACGCCACCAATGATAATTATGGCCAATAGCGCCATAAGAAACAGTCCAGTAATTACAGGAGAAATATTGAAAGCTGATTTTACAGCAACACTGATACTATTGCTCTGTACACCAGGTAAAAGAAATCCTGTACTCACAATAGTTACAATCGCAAAGGTCCACGCAAAGATCTTTGAACGTAATCCCTTAAGTATGTAGAAGGCTGGTCCGCCGCGGTATTGTCCATCTTTGATTTCTTTATACATTTGTCCTAATGTGGCCTCAACCACAGCAGAAGCACTGCCTAAAAAAGCGATGATCCACATCCAAAAAACGGCGCCAGGGCCACCCATGGCAATAGCTGTTGCCACACCTGCAATGTTACCAGTACCAACTCTACCTGAAATCGCTAATGAAAATGCCTGAAAAGATGATATGCCTTTCTCTGAACTGTCACCGTGAAAAAGTAAACGTAGCATCTCTCGAATCTGTGTTAGCTGTGGGAACCTAAAACGGATCGTAAAATATATTCCAGTGAGTAAGCAAAGGTAAACCAGCGCATCGCTCCAGACGATAGCATAAATGTTGTCTATAAAATTATCCATATATCATAATTAAGATTCGAGGGTTCGCTAAAATAGATAAATCCTGTGGAATATACTGAATTATCTTATTGATTATTTTGATAAATGCAGTAAGAGCTATCTTTTCTTTCTATACTTTTTCGACTTAAATATGACTAAACAGTAAATTTTTGAAATATTTTTTTACATTTGTATCATGCGTTTTGCGGTGTATATTCTGGTTGTTTATATTCTGGGGCTCTCCTTTGTCCCATGTAGTGATTCCAATAATCACTGCGAGGAAACAGCTATGGAGATACATTTGAACCAAGCTCATAATCATGATGATGACTCGACTGATGCCTGCTCGATCTTCTGTTACTGCAATTGTTGCAGTGGCAACGTAACAGCTCCTGGCTATCAGTTACCAGAGATTGTTGGTATTCCGATTTCCATTTATTTTGATCGCCGCATGCCATTATTGAATAGTCCCATCATTTCCAGTTACTTTGGAAACATTTGGCAACCGCCCAAGATTAATGCTTAATTTTTAATTTTTTTTCGCTGTATCACGTTATCAAGAAAATCGTACTTCCAGTTAGGAACTGTCTTTTTTCTTTGGTATGATCCAGTGGATATTTTAGCAACCTCTACCTGATTCGCAGGTTTGTTGCAAAAAAATGAGATTTTTTACAGCTCAATTATTTAAGTATTAACCAAGTATATTGTGTTAGATCATATAATTAAATTTAGCATTAAGAACAAGATCATTATTGGTTTAATGACATTGTTACTTATCATATGGGGGAGCTGGAGTGCGACAAAGCTGCCTATAGATGCTGTCCCTGATATTACCAATAACCAAGTACAGATTTTCACTGCCTGTCCAACATTGGCAGGGCAGGAAGTCGAACAGCTGGTTACTTTTCCTATTGAACAAAGTATTGCCACAGTTCCTAGAATTGAAGAAATAAGAAGTATTTCACGTTTTGGCCTTTCGGTGATCACAGTTGTATTTGAAGAGGAAGTTGACATCTACTTCGCACGGCAGTTGATAGGCGAACGCTTAAAAGAAGCCGTGGACCAGATACCACAGGGTATTGGGGCACCGGAACTGGCTCCTGTAAGTACTGGACTGGGAGAAGTATATCAATATATTATTCACCCGAAGAAAGGGAGTGAAAATAAATACAATGCCAAAGACCTCCGAACGATGCAAGACTGGATTGTTGCGCGCCAGCTTTATGGTACGCCAGGGATTGCAGAAGTCAATAGCTTCGGCGGAGAGCTTAAACAATATGAAGTAGCTGTTGATCCTGATAGACTTAAAGCAATGAGTGTCACTATTCCGGATATTTTTACAGCATTAGAAAAAAACAATCAAAATACTGGAGGTGCTTATATCGACAAAAAGCCCAACGCTTATTTTATCCGTGGTATTGGCCTAGCAACCTCCTTGGAGGATGTTAGAAATATTGCCATTAAAAAATCAGGTTCGATACCTGTATTTGTTAAGGATGTGGCAGATGTGCGTTTTGGTCATGCAGTACGCTATGGGGCTTTGACCTATAACGGCCAGGTAGATGCCGTGGGTGGAGTGGTCATGATGTTGAAAGGTGAGAATAGTAATGATGTCGTAAACAGTGTGAAGGAGAAGTTGCCAACGATACAAAAATCTTTACCAGAAGATGTGGTGATAGAACCTTACTTAGACCGAACAGATCTAGTTGGTCGGGCCATAGGAACAGTGGAAAAAAACTTGATCGAGGGAGCCCTAATTGTGATCTTTGTGTTGGTATTGTTTCTTGGAAACCTTCGCGCTGGACTTATTGTAGCCTCAGCCATTCCATTGGCTCTGCTCTTTGCTTTGGGGTTAATGAATGTTTTTGGAGTGAGTGCCAACCTGATGAGCCTGGGAGCGATTGACTTTGGCCTTATTGTAGATGGAGCTGTCATTGTAGTGGAAGCCACACTCCATCACTTGGGGTTACGGAAATCTACTGAAAAGCTAACACAGTCCCAGATGGACCAAGAGGTTTTCGAGTCGGCTTCAAAGATCCGGACCAGTGCTGCCTTTGGTGAGATTATTATTCTAATCGTTTATATTCCCATCCTGACACTGGTAGGTGTGGAAGGAAAGATGTTCCGTCCGATGGCGCAGACAGTCGGTTTTGCTATTTTTGGTGCATTGATTCTTTCGCTGACTTACATTCCGATGATGTGTGCACTGTTTCTACCAAAAAAACTTAGTGAAAAGAAAACGTTCAGTGATAGGCTGATTGAGAAATTACAACATATCTATGCACCTTTGCTTCAAAAAGCAATCCGTTTCAAATATGTTATTGTCAGTCTCACGATTGCAATTTTTGCACTTTCGGTATTCTTTTTCAAAAACATGGGTGGTGAGTTTATTCCACAGCTGCAGGAGGGAGATTACGCTTTCCACTGTATTCTGCCACCAGGCAGTTCCCTGTCACAGAGTATCGAAACTTCTATGCAAGCCTCCCGTATTATCAAAGAATTTGAAGAAGTCAAGATGGTAGTTGGTAAAACAGGGGCAGCAGAAGTCCCTACAGATCCTATGCCACCAGAGGCAACGGATATCATGGTGGTACTTAAGCCACAAAGTGAATGGAAGTCAAGAAGAACTTACGATGAGTTGGGGGCCGCTATTCTGGAAAAATTGGAGGTAATCCCGGGGGTGTTCTTTGAAAAAAATCAACCAATACAAATGCGATTCAATGAGTTGATGACGGGTATCAGGCAGGACGTCGCAGTTAAGATCTTTGGCGAAAATATAGATTCACTGGCTGTATATGCTAATGAGGTTGCGGCACAGATTCAAGCCGTTAAAGGAACCACAGCTCCACAAGTTGAAAGGGTTTCTGGCCTCCCACAGATCAATATTGTATATGACCGGACTCGGATTGCTAATTATGGATTGACCATACAAGATGTCAATGATGTAGTCAGTACCGCATTTGCGGGTAAAAGTACCGGACAGATCTATGAGAATGAACGTCGTTTCGATTTGGTGGTACGGCTTGATACAACACACAGAAATAGCATTGATGATGTTCGCAGCCTTATGATACCGACTGATACAGGCATTCAGATCCCGCTATCTCAGGTCGCAGTTATTGATTATAAGCTCGGCCCTGCACAGATCAGCCGAGAGGCTGGAAAACGTCGGATTGTGATTGGCTTTAATGTAGCTGGAAGAGACGTGGAAAGCGTCGTCAAAGATATTCAGCAACAGCTTACGACCAAGGTGAAATTACCTGCTGGATACTATTTTACTTATGGTGGACAGTTTGAAAACCTCCAGCAGGCAAGTGCGCGACTTATGATCGCAGTACCGGTTTCCTTATTGCTTATTTTTATGCTATTGTACTTTACCTTCCATTCGTTTAAACAGGCCACATTGATATTTACAGCGATTCCTATGAGTGCAATTGGCGGGGTGTTTGCGCTTATGCTACGAGGGATGCCTTTCAGTATCAGTGCCGGGATTGGTTTTATCGCCTTGTTTGGGGTAGCCGTGCTGAATGGTATTGTGTTAATTGGGACGTTTAACCAATTGAAGAAAGAGGGAATGGAGGATATCTTTCAGCGGGTTAAAGAAGGGACACTGACCCGGCTGCGGCCCGTATTGATGACTGCTACAGTGGCTTCGCTTGGCTTCCTGCCGATGGCCATCAGTACAAGTGCTGGGGCTGAGGTTCAAAAACCGCTTGCTACAGTCGTGATTGGAGGATTGGTGACTGCAACATTTCTGACCTTGTTTGTATTACCTTTATTATATATCATTTTTAATTCAAAGTTGAATATGAAAAGAGGGAATGATACCAAGACCATAACAGTTATAGTGGTCTTTTTATGCTCCTTATTTGGATTTAGAGCATCTGCACAAGAACGTATTTCTATTGACAATGCGTTGAGTACAGCATTGAAAAACAATCGACAGTTTCGGGTAAATAACGCAGAAATCGCAGGTGCGAATTTCAATGTGAAAACGGCGAATGAGATTCCCAAGACTGGTATTTTTGTAGAGAATGAAGATTATAGCCCTACGGATAAAGCTGGCTTATTGAAAATTGGTGTGACACAGAGCATTGCCTGGCCGGGTTTATATTCAGCGCGAAAGGAATATTTTAAAGAACAGCTGAAATATGCCAATCTCAATACGGATGTGTTGAATGCTAGTATCAAGAAGGATGTACGAACTGCTTATTTTCAACTATGGTATCTTCAGGACAGGCAAAAACTTTATATGGAACTAGACAGTATCTATTCCGCCATGTTTAAGGCTACGGAGCTTCGTTTCAGAACAGGGGATGTTGCTGCACTGGATAAGATTGCCGCAGAAGCGCGTTTAAAGGAATTACAGGCACAGGTTGTTCAGAATAAGAAAGATATGGTGGTTCAACAGCAGCAATTGATGATGTTGTTGGATCGCAATGAGTGGCTATTGCCAGTGGATAAATCGTTGGCAAAGATTTCCGTAGAAGGCAGTATTTCCGAAGATCTTTCACATCCTATTTTGGCGTTGCAGCAGCAGAATGTGAATATTGCCAACTCAAATATAGCAGTACAGAAGAATACAAATAAACCGGAGTTTTCCGGACGGTTTTTCTCACAACGGCTCTGGGGTGCCAAAAATCCAGTTTCCGGTTTCTCTGTATCGGCAGAATTTCCTGTGTTTGGACTTGGAGCATATAAAAATAAGGTCAAGGCTGCAAATGCTGAGATGGAAGTGCAACAGCAGAAACTAGCATATGATACGCAAGTGTTTCAAACCAATAAGATGAATGCGAAGGCAGAGATGGAAAAAAACACGGCGCTGTTGCAATTTTATGAATCCTCGGGGCTAAAGCAGGCTGAGGAGATTATTAAAGCAGCAAGCTTGGGCTATAGGGCTGGGGAAATCAATTTCGCCGAACTCAGTCAATTTTTGAGCCAGGCCATTGGTATTCGACAAAACTATCTGGAGGTGCTCAATCAATATAATCAATCGGCAATTCAATATAATTATTTCAATAATAAATAAGTCAATAATGAAAATTTCCAAAATATTCTTTGTAGTCGCATTCATCACAGTTTTTTATGGCTGTGGGGCTAAGCATTCGGAGGGCGACGGCCATGCTCACGAAAAGGAGGAGGCAAAAGGTGACACAGAGGAAGGACATAAGGACGGTCCAGTGACGGTGGCCACACTAAGTGGACAGCAGATTAAAGCTGTGGGGATCGCCTTTGGGAATATAGAAAACAAAGAGCTGACCGCAACAATTAAGGCAAATGGTCTGTTGAGTGTTCCGAACAACAATAAAGCGAATGCAACCACACTCTATGGTGGGGTCATCAAAACGTTAAATGTTCAGTTGGGTGATATTGTTCGCAAAGGACAAGTGATCGCAACCATCACAAATCCGCAGTTTGTGCAGCTCCAGGAGGAATATGTGGCATTGGCAAGCAGAATCACGCTTGCCGAACAGGAGATGAGAAGACAACAGGAACTGAATGAGGGAAATGCGGGGGCCAGGAAGAACCTACAGGCAGCTACTGCAGAATTTAATGGCCTACGCGCACGCAAAGCATCACTTCAACAGCAGATTAAGCTGATGGGAATTAATCCCAATACAGTCAATCTTTCGAATCTAAAGACCTCATTGACTGTAACTAGCCCAATCAATGGAACAGTGAGCAACGTTATCGCAAAAATAGGTAGTTATGTGGATGTGTCTTCTCCAGTAATTGAGATTGTCGATAACAGTTTATTGCATCTAGATCTTCAGGTGTTTGAAAAAGACCTTCCATTGATCAAAGTGGGACAAATTATCAATTTTCAATTGACCAATAACCCCGATAAAACGTATTCGGCTAAAGTATTTACCATTGGTTCTTCTTTTGAAAATGATAGTAAGACCATTGCTGTACACAGCACGGTAATTGGAAGTAAGGTAGGATTGATTGATGGTATGAATATCACTGGAATGATTGGTATTAATAATGTTACGAGCCCTGCGGTACCAAATGATGCCATCGTTGAGGCTGACGGTAAGTATTATATTTTTATTGAAACAGACAAAACACCCGAAGAACATGGAGCTGGACATGATGACCATGGCCATGCTCATGATGAAGGAGAAGCTAAACATGCACACCAAAATGAACAGGAGGCTGCTAGGCATGCTGAGGAGCAAGGCAAGAACACCAACTTTGAGAAAATAGAGGTTCAAAAAGGTGTTTCTGCCATGGGATACACGGCTGTCACACCAGTACAAGAAATTCCTGACCATACAAAAATTGTCGTCAAAGGGGCTTTCTTCATCAATGCAAAAATGAGTAATACTGGTGGACATGAGCATTAAGGTGCTGTTGGAAAGATGAAAATGGTGAAATGCTAAATTTATTTTTTAGTCGATGTACCCTTACATGAATCATTTCATGGGGTACATCCTTAAAAGTAGGTACGATACAGGCTGGGGTTATATGATGAAAAGATATTATACCCGCTGGAAGGTATCAATCTTATTGTTTAGGTACAACCAATGTCTCGTAAATTGGCCATAAAAAAGCGAGGTCATCATCAGATTGTGCTTCCGGATAATGTTCATCATGTAGGTTTCTGATTTCCACTCCCTGCCCCTGATCATTGATGACGACAGCTGCCCGGAGTTCATCAGAACCTTCGTAGTAGATTCCTACACCGACAAGTCTTCCGTTGAGCATAATCTCGCTCACTACATATCTTCTTATTTTTCTGCCCTTCGGGCTATTGTCTCCCTTGGAGATGGTATTTCCTTTTGTATAATGTCTTTCCATATCGCTAGAACAGTTGACCTTGTTATTTTGTTGTTCAAAAAGCTACCTTTGTAGAATAGTAAGCCGTGAAGCTATTGTGATGACAAAAGAAGAGATGATCGAGATGCTGGAAGGCGTTCCTTCAGCAGTTGGTGTATATTATATTTATGACAGCAATGGAATGTTGATTTATGTAGGCAAGAGCATTGATATCAGAAAGAGATTATTGCAGCATTTCAGAAGTTCAGATTTTAAAGAACGTAAAATACAACGCGCTGCCAGTAAAGTGACGTTCGAACTGACGGGACATGAACTGTTGGCGCTTCTGCATGAATCAGATCTAATCAAAAAACACCAGCCACTTTATAATCGTGCACAACGGCGGACTCATTACGGGTTTGGTCTTTATCTGCACCTGAACCCACAGGGCTATCAGGTGTTAAAGATTGAATCCCTAGATCCTGAGCGAGAGGAATTGATGTTATTTTCGAGCTATCAAGAAGGCAAAGAGCAGCTATTTCGGATAACAGAAGAATATCAGCTTTGTCAAAAGATCAACGGTCTCCATAACAGTAAAAAATCGTGTTTTCAATATATGCTGAAAGCTTGTAAAGGAGCTTGTATTGCAGTAGAGTCCCCTGAGGACTATAACTTACGGGTAAATGCATTTGCAGTGTCATCCGAATTACCCACTGGAGAGATCTTCTTGGAGTTTTTGGGAAGAACACCCGAAGAAAAAGGTCTTGTTTATCTTCAGGATGGTCGTTACCTGGGATTTGGATATTGTGCTAAACAGATCCGTAGCAAGAAAAAAAAGCGAGAAGCGATTGTCTCAAAAATGGATAACCGGGATGTAAGGCGAATTTTGAAGCGCCATTTTATGCTCCATCCTTTATAGTTTTATATTATTCAAAAATGTAATTAAAATTATTTATTACATTGTAATATAGTTCTTTATTTTTTTAATCTTTCTAGGAATTTATTGTTTTTTTCATCCGAATCTTTATAATATTCCCGAGCATCCTCGAGCTTTTTATGCATCTGTTGGCGAACCTTACTATATGCAGGTGAGTTATACACATTATGCATTTCCTGTGGGTCCTTTTCTAGGTCGTAAAGTTCCCATTCATCCACATCGTAATAGAAATGCATCAACTTATAGCGATCAGTGCGAATTCCGTAATGTCTTTTTACCATATGGATTGATGGATATTCATAATAGGTATAATAGACCGCATCGCGCCATTTGTGCTGCTTTCCGTTTAACAGACCACGAAAAGATTTACCTTGCATATCTGTTGGGATTTCTATTCCGGCATAGTCCAAAATTGTCGGTGCAAAATCCAGGTTTTGTACCAGAGCTTTGGATGATTGGCCGGCCTTGATTTCCTTTGGATAACGTATTAACAAAGGTGTCCTTAAAGATTCCTCATACATAAATCGCTTATCGAACCAGCCATGTTCACCAAGATAAAAACCTTGGTCAGAAGTATAAATGACAATGGTATTTTCGTCCAGTCCATTTTGTTTCAAAAAATCCAACAAGCGGCCTACGCCATCGTCCACCGCAGCTACGGTGCCGAGGTAATCTTGCATATAACGCTGGTAACGCCATTGCATCAGGTCTTTCTGTGACATCCGGGGATACTTCTCTTTAAAATCTGCCATAATGGGATTATAGACAGAATCCCAGGCAGCACGTTCTGCTGTGGTCATTCTGCCCAAATTATTATTGAAGGCGGCTTTGTCCCAACTCAGGTATTCCTTGATCCCCAATTCATTCATTAGGGGCGGAGGGACTTTATTGTCTCCAGCCCAGTTCATATGCTTAAGGATATTCATTTCGGCTGTTTTGGCAGCTGTACCACGTTCATCATAGCTGTCAAATAGGGTTTGGGGTTCCTTGTAAGTTTTAGCGGTGTAAGCTTGGATATGGCGCAGTGCCGGTAGCCATTCACGATGGGGAGCCTTTTGATGGTAAAGAACACAAAATGGTTTGCTGGTGTCACGCTTTGCAATCCAGTCCAAGGTCATATCTGTAGTAAGGTCCGAAACATAGCCCTTGATCTGCTGTTTGACCCCATTAATAATAAAATTAGGGTTGTAGTATTCTCCCTGATCGATCAGTACCGCAGAGTGATTGAATCCTTGAGGCAAGCCATCCATATGAATTTTACCAATTAAGGCAGTTTGATAACCATTTTTCTGAAGGATCTTTGCGAAATTATCCTGATTCCAGTCAAATTTAGCTTCATTGTCAATTTTTCCGTTGATGTAACTATGTTTGCCCGTCAACAATACTGCACGGCTGGGGGCGCAGAGTGAATTGGTGACTGTGGCACGCGTAAAAATTGCTCCTTCTTTCGCTAATTGGTCAATATGAGGTGTTTCATTTAACCCATAGCCATAGGCACTGATGGCCTGATAACCGTGGTCATCACTCATAATATATACGATGTTTGGTCGCTTTTTTGTCTTATTGCCTTGAGCTTGAGTTATATATGAGGCTAAGCACAAAAATGCCAATGCAGTAATACAGTGTATTTTCATTCTAAAGATGTACTGGTTTAGACGATCATTGATCGGTTGTTTCTTCTTCCTCTAATATAAGTCTTAATTTAATATAATCCCATAATTTTCTGCTTATCTATTATTCTAGTAATAGGGAGTACAATTTAACTTATTTGTTTAATTAATATTTCTGATAGAAATTTGTACTATTAATAATTTTAGTTATATATGAAAAAGAGTTTATTTTCTCTTGCATTGGGCGGATTGGGGATCGGAGTGACTGAATTCAGTATGATGGGTATGTTACCAGATGTGGCACAGGATCTACAAGTGTCAATTCCCGAAGCTGGATACCTGATTAGCGCCTATGCACTTGGGGTTGTCGTTGGTGCTCCGTTATTAGTGGTCGGCATGAATAGGTTTTCACCCGTAAAGACACTGGTAGTGCTAATGGGCCTATTTACTTTATTCAATGGTTTGTCGATCATTGCTCCAGATTATCATTTGTTATTGCTATCACGGTTTATTTCGGGCTTGCCACATGGTGCATTTTTTGGTGTGGGATCGGTTATTGCTAGCAGGCTGGCAGATAAAGGAAAGGAAGCTCAGGCGGTTGCCACAATGTTCTCTGGACTCACTGTAGCCAATTTGCTTGGAGTGCCTCTAGGGACATATATTGGACATCATTTTTCATGGCGTTATACGTTTTTGCTGATTGCCCTTATTGGACTACTGACAATGCTGGCGTTAAAATTGTGGATGCCCCGCATGGAGTACCAGGCTAAGAAAAATCCCTGGAAGGATTTCAATATCTTTCGTAATGGTAATGTTTGGTTGATGGTATTGATATTTTCGGTTGCTCCGGGAGCACTTTTTGCATGGATAAGTTATATTGCACCTTTGATGAGTGAAGTTTCGGGTATTGCAGACCGTTTTTTGCCATATATTATGGTATTGGCAGGCCTAGGGATGTTTGTGGGCAACCTGATCGGTGGGAAGCTAACAGACACTTATTCACCCAGTGTAATTGTTATCACTGTGTTGGTGCTCCAAATTGTATGTATGCTGGTGATTTTTATGACGTCTGAAAATGCATGGCTATCCTTACTAATGACTTTCCTTACAGGAGTGACTACTTTTGCTCTGGTTCCTTCATTAACTTTACTTCTCCTAAACTCTGTAAAAAGTGATGCTGAAATGCTTGTGGCATCCTTAGGTCCGGCCTGTTTTAATATCGCAAATGCATTAGGCGCTTTTTTAGGTGGAGTTCCACTTGATCAAGGTTATGGTTATACGGCACCGGCACTAGTAGGTGCAGCAATGGCTGGGGTAGGAATCGTTATTTCCGTATTTTATATTCAACGGAATAAAAAAGTTAACTATCCAGATAAGAAAGCTCAATTAGCGGATATTTTACCTTAAGATCCCTATGCTGTCTGTTCAAATAAAACATACCGCGAATATTTCGATTATGAGAGCTGTGCACCTTAAAACAAATAAACTTAACCTACATTAAGTTTATTTGTTAATCCAGGTTGTTGGCGGTAGGCCTGTGCTTGTCGTATCTTTGATTTATCAACAATCTATTTTCATTGGGCTGTTGACCTAAAGTAAATTAGAAATATTTAAGGAGATTTATAACATGAAAAAGTCAATCGAGAGAATTTCACCACGTCCAGCTCAACCAGGTATGGTGGGCGACGGATTCCGGGTATTTAACATGATTCCTGGGGGTGGTATTTCACAAAGAAGGATGAGCCCTTTTCTTTTATTGGACTTTAATGCAGAATTTGATTTCGGACCATCCGATCATATTCGGGGTGTCGATGTGCATCCTCATAAAGGATTTGAGACAGTAACTATTGCCTATAAAGGTCGGGTGGCACATCATGATAGTTCAGGCAACCACGGTGTGATTAATCCGGGAGATGTGCAATGGATGACCGCAGGTGCAGGTATTTTACATAAAGAATATCACGAAGAAACATTTTCAAAAGTAGGTGGTCCGTTTGAAATGGTCCAGCTCTGGGTAAATTTGCCGGCTAAAGACAAATCCACCCCAGCACATTATCAGGCGATCACAGCTGATCAAATGGGGAAAGTGGTACTTCCGAAAGATGCGGGTATTGTGAATGTGATTGCTGGAAAATTTGAGAATACGGTCGGACCGGCAAGTACATACACTCCTGTAAACCTATTTGATATTAAACTTGAACAAGGCCATCAAACAGCATTTGCGGTACCCGGCAACCATAACACGGCATTATTGGTTGTAAATGGAGAAGTTGAGGTAAATGGACAGGTAGCATCTGAACACAGTTTTGTCCTTTTTGCAAACGATGGAGAAGAGATTAGCATAAAAGCTCATGAAAAAGCAGTCATGCTTTTATTGAGTGGTGAACCAATAGACGAACCTATCGTCAGCTATGGCCCCTTTGTCATGAATACCCAAGAAGAAATATATGCAGCGTTTGAAGATTTTCAAGCGGGCAAATTTGGAACCTTGGAATAGTTCAGGTATACTACCCAGAAAGAACTGAATCAATGCCCCTGTGAGCTATTTATTGCACACCGGGGCATTGCTGTTTGACATCTTTTTGAGGAGATATCTATGGATTTGAAAAAAAATAAGATCTTTATAGGGTGATCAAATTATAACATGGTTATGAAACAACTTGAGTTTGTGCAACATGCAAAACAAATTTTTGAAAGAAACGATCATGTCGTTGGTTTGTTGGTGGGAGGCTCTTGGCTGAACAATCAGCTGGATGAGTTTTCGGATGTCGATCTAATTGTAGTGACAGATCAGAGGATTACTGATGACAAAGACAAAATGGTGGAATATGCAAAACAACTGGGTAATTTTCTTTCGGGTTTTACGGGCGAACATGTTGGTGAACCTCGATTACTGATCTGCCTTTACGACAGACCACTGCTCCATGTTGACCTTAAATTCCTTACTTTGGTAGAATTGGCACAACGAGTGGAGAACCCGGTGATTTTATTTGACAAAACAGGAGAGTTGCAAGAGGTTTTAAAGGAATCAAAGGCCGAATTTCCACATCCAGACTTTCAATGGATCGAAGATAGATTTTGGATTTGGGTGCACTATGCCCTGGTAAAGATCGGTCGGGGTGAATATTTTGAAGCACTTGATTTTTTTGGATTCTTGCGTATGCTGGTTCTTGGGCCATTGCTTCAGCTTAAGAATAATAGATTACCTCGTGGGGTTCGAAAAGTGGAAACAGAGCTGAGTGTAGACGATTTAGAATTTTTGAAAAGTACGATTCCCAACTACGACAAACAGTCCTTATTGAAAAGTCTAAAAAATACGATCAGTTTATATCGGATTCTGCGAACAACTCTTTTTGGCCCTCAAGTATGCATGCAGACAGAGACCGAACAAAGAGTCATGGATTATTTTGACGAATTTTAATCGACCGTCTACTGTTTGTTTTTTCGCTGAAAGGCAGAGTATACAATTATGACACTCATAGTCATCAGAACAAAAGCAAGGAAAAACGGAGCTCCTGAAAACTTAAAAGGTGCTTTATCGTGTGTGAAATAATAAAAGAGATTGGTCATCATCGGAGGGCCAATGATCGATGTTGCACTCATCAGACTGGTCAATGCGCCTTGAAGTTCACCTTGTTCATTAGAAGGAACGTTCTTGGTGATGACCGACTGTAGTGCTGGTCCACAGATTCCTCCTAGACAGTATGGGATGAGAAAAACAAACATCATCCATCCCTGATCAGCAAAGGCAAATAACAATAAACCCAAAGCATATAGTATCAATCCATAATAAATACTTTTATGCTCACCAAGCCTAGGGGTTGTCCATCTGATCAGTACCCCTTGTACCAGGCCGATGAGGAGCCCGATAACTCCAAGTGATATGCCGACCATTCGTTCCGTCCAATCAAACTTATACATCGTAAAGAAGTTCCAGTTGCTCTGTACGGCATGCCCTGCGATATAAATTAAGATGAGTGCAATGATGAGTCCTGAGATCTCGGGGTGTTTTCCCAAAAATCGAAACGATCCAATCGGATTGGCACGTTTCCAGTTAAATGCTCTTCGTTTGTTTCGATCCAAGCTTTCCGGGAGGATAAAGTAGCCATATAGAAAATTTAGTAGGCATAGTCCTGCAGCAGCATAAAAAGGAACCCGAGCGCCATAATATCCTAGTAACCCACCGATAACTGGGCCTATAATAAAGCCGAGACCAAAAGCTGCTCCTATGAGTCCGAAATTTTTTGCTCTGTCTTCATCGTTAGAAATATCAGCAATATAAGCACTGGCGGTTGTGAAGCTAGCTCCTGTCACCCCCGCGATGACACGCCCCAAAAATAGCCAGCCGATGGAGGGGGCTAAAGCAAGGAAGATATAGTCCACTGCAAAACCAAAGAGAGAAATCAAAATAATGGGCCGTCGACCGTACTTATCACTGAGGTTACCGACAACGGGTGAAAAAATGAATTGTGTAAATGCATAGGCAAATCCAAGCCAACCACCATACTTGGCAGCTTCACTGATGTCACTATGTATGAGTTCTTCAATCAGTTTCGGAACGACCGGAATGATGATCCCCCATCCGGTGATATCGATTAACAACGTGATAAATATGAAGCCAATAGCTGCCTTTTTCTTTGAATTTTCCATGACGCCTTAAAAATAAATAAATCCTGAAAAAATTCAACTGAATTTTAAAAACTTAATTTATCATAAATTTAACAGGTAGAATTTTACTGAGATATTGTATTTTTACCGCATAGCAAAGTAGGCTGTCCCAACATCAGTGCACAAGTTGATTAACTGGCTGTGGTAAGCCCATTTGTTGATCAATCTGTACCTAGCTCATATGAAAGTAGACAATTCACCATTATCCAATGGAATTCAACATATTGCCCTAAGCCTGTCAGGCGGGGGATTTCGAGCCGCATCTTATAGTCTGGGATGTTGCAGTTATCTGGCTCAACTTCCATATGAACAGGGTTATATGTTGGATAGGGTAAGCTATATATCAGCCGTTTCGGGAGGTTCAATTACCGCACTTGGATTATTTTCCATGCAAAGAAAAGGAGCCTCTTTTCAGAAAATATATAGGCATCTATTGGAACAGACTCATGGAAGCAACTTAATGGATCAAACGTTCAATATTCTTGATGATGAGCTGGCTTGGGCGGACAGACCTGACAAGGATAGAAATTTGATCAATGCGCTGGCTGTAGCCTATGATGTGTGCTTATTCAAAGGAGCAACCTATGAAAGTTTATTTGTCGATCCCGTTGATTCAAGTCATCCAGTCATTAATGAACTTTGTATCAATGCGACGGAACTAAACAATGGAATGAACTTTCGATTCAGTACACAAGGGCGTATTGGCAACCAATACCTCAATTTAAATAGGGGCCACCAGACTTCTTTTGATACAATAAAAAAAATAAAACTTGGGGATATCCTTGCCGCATCTTCCTGTTTTCCGGCAGGCTTTGAGCCGATTGTATTTCCAAGAGATTTCACGTATCATTCAAATGATGGTAGTCTAGAATGGAATGAGTTGGCAGAAACAGTGAAAACAAAAGATTACTACTCCGGTAATTTTCAGAAGCCAGCCCATGATTTGGACATGTTCGCATTGATGGATGGTGGGATCGATGACAATCAAGGAATTTATTCATTTAGGCTTGCCGATGCTAGAAAGACAAAAGGCTACGCGTATGATCTTTATTTCCCCTGTGATGTGAGTAGCAATTATCTAAAGAAGCCATTTACCTATCCCATGGAAAAAAAATCTAAGTTGTTAGACCAAAACCTAACAAGTTTATTCACTAGCACAATTGCTGTTGTGTCTATGATGATGATCTTATTTCTGAGTATGCTGTTATTATCGCTGAATTTTATCTTAAGGGAATCTACCGGATGGGTATGGCCTATGTTGCTTGGCTTCGCATCGTTTGGGTTACTCTTGTTCTTGAGCCTAAGGATCGGGTTGGGGAAAATTCAAAAATTCATTAGCAATTATCAGGCTGCTGCGGGTGACAATGAAAAAAAGCCCGGGACATGGAATATGATGCTTCGGAAGTATAGCGTTGAGTTTCTGAAATTGCCCGTTGGTAAATTAGGACAGATGTTGGTTGCAAGAGGAAATTCAATATTTTTACTTGCTAATACCATCTTTTTAAAGAAGATCCGACGCGCAAGCTATGAACAGCTCTATACAGATGGCACTATTCCCAAAAATCAGATTGCTGTAACAGCTGTTTACCTTTTGTCTACGAAAAATGACCGCATGCTCCAACAGGAACTTAAAACGGATCTCAAGAGAGAAAATAGCATGATCAACGCTGATGATCCAAGGTTGATATTGGATGTTATGCAGCCCAGTGCGATCTTAAGGAAATATATAGATCAGGCAGCAGCCATGGAAACTACCTTATGGTTTGATGATTATCACCTGAAAGATGACGCTCAGGAAAGCTTGTTGATTGCTGGTCAGGCTACCATGTGTTTCAATTTACTACGGGTGGCTCTACGCAATGATTCAAAGCATGTATCCTGGCCGGTACTTCGAGCACAGCTATTGGAAGATTGGGCCAAGTTTAATATTCAGCCTAATTGGATGATCTCTCATTATGCTGAAGAGCAGGTTGGATAGTGCGTTACAGGGAAATTACAAGAATTAGCGATAAAACAAAGTTGGTTTGCCTTGGCATGTAATGATAATGCCAGTGTTATTTTATTTGGGTCAGTGATGGTGACTGCTGGATTCAACCGGACATGGAGAAAATGACCGCTACCGTTGGCATAGGTTTCTAGGACAGCCTCCGCACGATCCATATAGGTGATTATTTCAATATCATGTAATGAACATACATACAGGTACGACATCATATGACATGATACGAGACTACTCAAAAGGAGGTCTTCTGGATTATATAGCGTAGGGTCCCCCTTAAATGCTTTTGCAGCAGATACCTGTAGATCTTCTTTCCCATCAATGGAAATATAATGATTCTTGCTGTAGGTATTTCTTGCTAAGTGGGCAGCCTCTTTTTTGTTTGTCCAGGTGAGTGCTGCTCTAAAAAGATGTTTGAAAGTCATTTTTATTTCAAAACTACATATTTATTTCATTACCTTTTTATCCATCAAAGCAGGAAAGTTATTTTTCTATTTTTGTCACTGTAGGATAGTAAGCTAATAGTGAGTAAATGAAGGAACGATTAGAATAGGAACTCTATATCCTGAGGTTTTATTACTGGTAGGATGGCTCTTGTAACCAAGGATAGGATATTTCATTGGCATGGATCATAGTTTCGTCATGAGATTAAAATATGTCATAAAAAATTGTGTGCAATTGCTGTTGATTTTCTATCTTGTAGCCGTAGTTCACAATCGCATAACTATGAGATATCCGACTTGTCATTTGACTGAACCGGATATGTTGATGAGCACATTTGTTTATAGTATTATTCGACAGCATTAATGGATGTTTTTTTTGAGTTTTTAAATAACCTCAGTAGCCCGGACTGGATTGTTGCCCATGGAGGTTTGTACCTGTTATTGTTTATCATCTTTGCTGAAACTGGAATCCTGATTGGATTTTTCTTGCCAGGTGATCCTATTCTTTTTATCGCGGGAATGATTGTTTCCAATATGACACTCGGAGCTTCAGAGCAGATACCTACATTGATTTATTGGATTTTGATGGTGTCAATTGCAGCTATACTGGGTAATTTTGTAGGTTATTGGTGTGGTAAAGTTTTTGGGAAAAGGATCATGAAGATGGAAGATAGCTGGTTTTTTAAAAAAAGCCATATTCTCAAAGCTCAGGAGTTCTATGAAAAAAGAGGTGGTGGGGCAATTGTTCTAGCTAGATTTCTTCCTATCGTTCGCACTTTTGCACCGATCGTAGCAGGTATTGTAGGCATGGAATTTAGAAAATTTATTGTTTACAATATTATTGGAGCGGTGATATGGGCTGGGAGTTTGGTCACATTGGGATATCTATTGGGCGAGAATCTTTGGGTACAGCAAAACCTTGAACTTGTCATCCTGGTGATCGTTCTGATAGCTACAGCTCCGGTGATCATTAAGGCCTTTACATCCAAAGATAAAGTAAAACTTGTCGACTAGGAGATCAGATAAATAATTGCGCCTTATTCAACGTAATTTAATGCTCTGTATTTACTTGGGGAGATACCTGTGGTTGATTTGACGAATTTGGTCAGCATGGCAGGTGAATTGAAACCAAATAGCTGGCTTAATTTCTTCATTGGTGTTTCTGTTGTAACCAGTTCCTTCTTTATGTTTGTAAATTCCTTGACCAAAGCATGATTGTCTGCATCTTTTCGGGACAGTATCGTTTGACTCGTATTAATCATGATGAACCTTTGATGTTATTGTTATACAAAGGTAGCGTACAGGGCTAACACGAAGGTTTTGAAAATCAACTCAAATATTATTAAAATCAACACTGATTGGTTATTTTGCTTACTCGTTAGTGAGGAGCAAAGCTTGTATTGGATATGTCTACATTGATTTCCTGCTTGATCTCATCGCTTTTACTTTTGTAATCTTAGGATCATTTAAAAAACGAGCATACTCTGCTGTTTCTATTGCATATAACGCTATTTTTCCAGCGTGATCGTTATGAATACCAAAACCATAATTCTTTGTTAGGGGAGAAGCGCGTAAACAAGCTTGACCTTTGGAAAAAAAAGCTTTCCTCGCAGACTCATATTTGGATAGAGGAAGCGCATTGCGGTCAGCATATACCTGAAAGAGGAGCTCATCCGAGGTGTATTTGTAGGGATGTTCAGCAATAAGCTTATATTGCATTTCGGCTATAGTTTTTTTCTCTTTTTGAGGTGGTATTCTTCCTAGAGAAGTCTTGGTGTCTGCTGCGGCTTCTATAAAAGTATCATAATAATTCGTACTGTGTATTTTCATAACAATTTTTCTGATGTCCGGTTGTTTATCCTTTAGATGCCCATTTCCTAATAATAGTAAATTAATATTTTTTTTGAAAAAAATCCAATTGATTATCAGTTATTTGTGGGTTTTTGTAAAAATATTTCAATTTAAATAAAATAATTGAAAAACTATAGCGTTAATACATCAAATACTTTTCATAAAATAGGTTAATATATGGCTAAGACCCTAGAGTTCCCCGCTCTAGGGCTTTTTTATGGACACCAAAGTTCCCCCGTATTAACAACATGAAATCATTGTGTTTTGAACTGATGTTAAGGCCATCGATTCGAAAATGGTAATCATTCAATAGAAGCAAAACTAACCTAAAAACAGCATAATTTCGGTTGTGTAAAGCGGCTGATAAGCAGTGGTTGAGTTTGCTAATACGACAAGTTGACAGTGTACGGATCAAGCAACTGTTTTTCAGATTAGTGTAATAAAATGTTGAAAATCGCCACAGAAGTTGTAGGAAGGATATAACGATGAGGTTATTGTTAAATATTTATAATAAAATCCTGTTTTGGCATATCATTCGACAAACTATTGGTAAGATATTTAAACATGGCAAAACGATTATTTTTGATATTAATTTTATTTGTGCTGGGCGATATTTACTTTTTTCAGGCATTCAGCACGGTTTTTCATGCTGCTATTGTACATCAGCTTTATTGGTGGGTAGATATACTGTTATTTTTTGGAATCTTTACATTGGTTTTTCTACGAAGAGCTGGGCATGACATTCAACACATGGCCAGCGGTGTGATCACCGCTTTTCTGATCGTGTTTGTTCCCAAACTTCTGGCTCTTCCATTACTTTTAGCAGAAGATACCTTCCGCTTATTTCGGAATTTTCCACCCCGAAGCCTATATTTAAGTGAGACGGTATTGATATTTGGACTACTCATGATTTCTATTATAGTCTTTGGTCTTACCAGAGGAAGGCATTTTTACCGTGTTCGGGAGGAAATCCTGAGCTTTCCGGACCTACCGGATGCCTTTGATGGCTTTAAGATCACCCAAATTTCTGATATCCACTCCGGAAGCCTTTCTGATATTAAGGGGGTACGAAAAGGCATCGCACTTGCAAATGCCCAATATAGTGATCTTGTCCTGTTCACTGGGGACTTGGTCAATCACAGGGCTTCCGAGATGGAACCCTGGATTTCTGACTTTAATGTGCTGGAAGCCCCCTTTGGTAAGTTTTCGGTGCTAGGGAACCACGATTATGGTGATTATGTACCTTGGGAAACTGATGACATGAAAATTTCAAACCTTCATCGACTTAAAGAAATCCATCGTGAGATAGGGTTTAAACTCCTATTGAACGAATCTGTGGACATTCAGAAAGAAGGAGCAAGCATTACCCTGATTGGCGTGGAGAATTGGGGAAAAGGTGGTTTTCATCAATATGGTGATTTGGAGAAGGCAACCTCAGCATTGAGTAATGATTCGTTTAAAATATTGATGTCTCATGACCCATCTCATTGGGATCATGTCACCTTGGAACACGATAAACATGTGCATCTCACCTTGGCTGGCCATACACACGGTATGCAGTTCGGAATAGAGTTGTTTGGATTTAAATGGAGCCCGATACAATACTTCTATGAACAATGGGCCGGACTGTATCAAAAAAATGGTAAATATCTCTACGTAAACCGTGGTTTTGGTTATCATGGATTAAGGGGAAGGGTTGGCGTATGGCCTGAAATTACGGTTATAACACTCAAAAAATCCATGATTTAGGCCTTTGGGCAAACTGACTATGTATGGTCTTATTATTTGATGTCCAAGATTAATTTATTATATTTATGTAAGCTTGTTACGTTAAAAAAACGGTCTTTATAAGAGTCAAGGAACGTGTTAGATAGCTAACATTTTTATAACCAATTATTTAGTTTGAGGTATGACACACAAAGTAGTTTCCCTTATTTTGGGCGGAGGCCGTGGATCCCGTCTTTACCCATTGACACAGCAGCGTTCGAAACCAGCTGTTCCTATCGCAGGAAAATATCGCTTGGTGGATATTCCTATTTCGAATTGCCTGAATTCAGGATATAATAAAATATTCGTACTGACCCAATTTAACTCAGCGTCGTTAAATACGCACATAAAAAATTCATACAACTTTAGTATTTTTAGTAAGGGCTTTGTCGATATCTTGGCTGCTGAACAGACCAATGATGGTGATAAATGGTTTCAAGGGACAGCTGATGCAGTTCGGCGTACCCATAAACATTTGTTGAATGTAGATTATGAGTATGTTTTGGTCCTTTCAGGAGATCAGCTTTATCAGATGGATTATGCAGCTTTGGTGGATTTTCATGTACAAAACGGTGGTCATGTCACGATAGCAACGATCCCTGTCAATGGTAAAGATGCTACAGGATTTGGAATTCTCAAGGCTAATGAAGCAAACGTCATTACCGCATTTACTGAAAAACCAAACTCGGAAGAAGTGCTTAACTGGTCTTCTGAAGTGTCTGAAGAGATGGCGTGGCAGGGACGCCAATATCTGGCGTCAATGGGGATTTATGTCTTTTCAAAAGGCGTTCTGCTCAACCTTCTGCTCGCAAACCCAGGAATGGATTTCGGGAAGGAAATTCTGCCGGATGCGATCAACAAATACAAGGTGCTGAGCTATCAGTTTGATGGCTATTGGACAGATATCGGAACAATAAAATCATTTTTTGATGCAAACATTGGTCTGACTCAAGATATCCCAGATTTCAACCTATTCAATGAAACGGTATTCACACGGGCGCGCATGCTTCCTCCTTCTAAAATTTCAGGCACCACACTCAATAATGCTGTCATTGCAGACGGCTGTATTTTAAATGGAGATAAACTCGAGTGTTCCGTCATCGGCATCCGATCACGTATTGGTGAAGGAACCGTGATCAAATCTACTTATATGATGGGGTCGGATTATTATGAACAACTTGAGGAAGTCATTGAACTGGGAAATACCCAAAAACCACCACCTGTAGGCGTAGGTGAGCGTTGTTATATCGAAAATGCCATTTTGGATAAAAATTGTCGGATCGGCAATGATGTCAGGATTAAAGGAGGGCCTCATTTGCCTGATGGAGATTTTGTAACACATACCATTTGTGACGGTATTGTGGTCGTGAAGAAAAATGCAATTATTTCAAATGGAATAACTATCGGCTGTTAAAATGCCACATAAAAAATAGGAGGCAGTTCAAAGAAGTCGGGGCTACTATGCTAATCCGATACAAGACTTATACCGCAAATAAAATCTACAACTGTTGGACAGTAATGCTGCCAATAGTGCATTTAAATAATTTAGCATGCTCAATCTACTCATATTGTAGATGATCCGGAGCATGTTGTCATCAGTACTATTACGCATATTACCAATAGTACAATGACTGATGTTGTATAAGGTGTTCTTCTCATAGCTGTTTTTTTATTTATTATTTAATAGTTTACAAAAGTCATGCCTCGCTATGCATCAGCAGATGGGAACTTCAGAAATGTAGTGTGAAGTCTACAAGAGAGTTAGCTTTGATTGGAGAATTAAGGGCGTTGAAAATTTATTGCTTTAATTATTAACCTTTCGTAAAAGCAGAGCTGAAATAAGCATGACAAATCAATTAGGAATTATGAATGCTTGACTATAGTGCCCAAAATAATTTCTCCGCTTGAAAGAAGTGCTAAGGCGAAGTAATTTTAAATACACGTGTTTGCAGACGTCCAATTCCAATAATCTTTATTTCGTTGGGATAGAGCTCCAAAACTCCATATGCATTTTCCTGTGGGGTTTCGATCATACCTTCCAGGGTGATATAGGGAACATTTGCTAAAACTGCGGAACCTCCTTTATGATTATGGCCTGAAAGTACCATTTTAACAGCATGACTTTTATTGATAACTTCAACGACCTTATTATTGTTTAAGGCCTCATATCCGTTTTCTGGAAGCAATGGATGATGCGTAAATAGGATGACCTTTTCTTTATTTTTTTCCGCTTGAGAAAGTTCTATTTTCAGCCAATTTAGCTGAGTATGACTAAGCCCGCCATTCCAGGGTTGTGTATTTCTTCTATCTGATTTTTGTAAACTGTCGACTAATAATTCCCATTGATGACGCAATGGGCTTCCTTCTTGTGTGGCATATTCGCTAAGTTCGTTGGTATTGAGGAATATAAAACGCCATTCTCCTTTTGAAAATGAATAGTATGAATTGGGCATATTATATATTTTGTGCAATTGATCGGGCTCAGTAACATTGACATAATCATGATTACCTAATAAACAGTATAATGGCTTGTTTAAATTGATCAGATACCTGTTCAATTGGGAAAAGTCTTTCGGTCCTTCGTCGACAAGATCTCCTAGAATAACATTAAAGTTAACTTTTTGTTGATTAAAGAAGCGTACAGCAGTGTCGACTTTTTGAAGGGAGTTTCTGTAAAAACGGGTGCCACGATCCGCTTTATCGGCATACTGCATATCAGCCATAAGACCGATACGAAGAGTTGACCTATTTTGCTGGGCCTGATTTGTCAAATGGCACAAGCATGATAATAGGATTAATGTAAAATATTTCCATGTCCTTTTATGAGACTGCATAACTCCACAAAATAGAAAAGGAGCTTTTAGAATTAGATTAATATTGTTGTGGGATTGCATACTCAAAAGTTTATATTTTCGTTTTTAATATAGGTAATTTTTATCAATACTAAGTACTGTAGATGCTAATGGATTTAAAAGCTCATAAAATCAGGAGCTTAGATGGATGTTCCCTAAATAAATACTGTATTGGTCCCGTTTTTGTATTTATCAGACAGACGGTAAAATACGAGGAACGTGGGATAAATTGGTGTATATTGTCAATGTTGGGAAAAATGGTACATTTTTAAAATATGAGAATTTTGTTTAAAATATTTTCTTTGCTTTTCTGTTTGAGTTTTCTTTATGGATGCGCTGAACGTCCAGTAATAGATTTAATTGACAAGAATGGAAATGTTCATCACTTAAGAAGAGAGGGCGAAAAGAAGAGAAAACTGAGTATTGAAAAGATCATTGAACTGAGTAATGACACGATTATGACAATTGATGGAACTGGACATAAAATGATTTGGACATCTACCAAGGCCGCTGGTCTGGATACCACAACGCTTAAGTATTATTTGAAAAAAGGTCATGAAAATGGAATAACCTTCTATTTGCCGTCTAATGTCAGTCAAGATTTCACTGACGATAGAGGATAGGATAAGATAAATTTCTACTATTGACATGGAACGTTTTAATCGAAAATCTCATTGGGAGGATATTTATGAGAATAAACCTCTTGAGTCGGTAAGCTGGTATCAGCCTAATCCCGAAACTTCGCTCAATTTCATTAATCAATCTGACCTCCTGAAAACGGCCCAAATTATTGACATCGGCGGAGGTGACAGTTTTTTTGCTGATCATTTACTTGATTTGGGTTTTGAGAACATCACAGTATTGGATATTTCCTCAACCGCTATCGGCCGGGCAAAAGAAAGGCTCGGAAATAGGGCTTCAAAAATTACATGGATTGTTTCCGATATTTTAGATTTTCTGCCAAAGCAACAATACGACTTCTGGCACGATAGAGCAACCTTTCATTTTTTGACCAAGGAGGAGGAAATTAACCATTATATCAAAAAGGTGTCTAAAGCTCTTGCATCCGGCGGAACGTTGGTCATTGGTACTTTTTCTGAACAAGGGCCGACTAAATGTAGTGGTATTGACATCAAACAATATTCGACATCATCATTAACCGATCTAATGCAGCATGATTTTGAGAGAATAAATTGCCTTGAGGTTGATCATCAAACGCCGTTAGGCACAAATCAAAATTTTGTATTCTGTAGTTTTCGAAAAAAATAAAGGGTAAGACACGATTCTAGCGATACACCTTGGTGCAAGATATGCTGTACTAGCCAAACATAAAAGGGGGGGGGAGCACTAATTGTTTGCTCCCCAGTTCCGAAGCAACTGCATATATTTGTTCTCGATACAATAGCCTAGAAAATTTGACAAAAAGTAACCATCAATTTTTAGATAAACTGATCAAAAATACAAAGTTACATTAAAGTACCTCATCAATTACACCAAATTCCTTAGCTTCAGCAGCAACCATCCAGTGGTCCCGGTCACAGACATCATGTACTTTTTGATATTGTTGTCCGCTGTGTTTGGCAATAATATCATAGAGTTCTTTTTTTATCTTTAACACTTGGTTGGCGGTGATTTCAATATCCGAGGCTTGTCCTTGCACCCCACCTAAGGGCTGATGGAGCATTACCCTAGAGTGAGCCAATGCGCTTCGTTTGCCGGCGGCCCCACCACAGAGTAAAATAGCTCCAAAAGAAAGTGCCATGCCCGTGCAGGTTGTCGCCACATCCGGGCTGATCAACTGCATCGTATCGTATATCCCCAATCCAGCGTAAACTTCTCCCCCAGGTGAATTTATGTACATATGGATATCCTTTTTTGGATCAGTTGATTGCAGGAATAATAATTGGGCCTGGACAATATTGGCTATATTAGGCTCGACAGCTGCTCCCATAAAAATGATACGGTCTATCATCAGCCTGGAAAATACATCCATCTGAGAAACACGCATTTCACGATCTTCAGTAATATAAGGCGTCATTGCCACTGGAAGATTGGTTCTTTCAATACTTGATATGTAATTGTCTATACGGTCTTGCTGGACATAGCAATGCCCCACCGCAAATTTGCGGAATTCATTTTTATCGATATTCATAGTATAAGGGATTTGGTTTACTTAAACAGTCGTTTTATTTTTTGGCTAAAACTCGTATATTCTGATTGGGTAAACAATTGTTGATGTATCGTTTCTATTTCCTTTTTTAGCTGCCGGCGGCCAAATTGTTGGATCAGCCCATAAGTTCGTTGTTGTGCCATGACTTTATCAGCCAGTTCATTGTCCAGTAAAACCCTGGCTTCAAACAAAAGCGCATCAGCTGTCTTTATTTTCTCCTTGAGATAGGCTTCTATCTGTTGCATTTCAATCCATGAAGTCGTCATAGGTCAAGGCTTTTTCTTTAACAGTATTTCTCACTTTCTCCAAACATTTATATTTCTGAACAGTGGCGCTGCGGGTTCCTGAATATCCAAATTCGTCTGCTATTTCATGCAATGGCATTCGGTCATAATAAAATGCTTTTAAGAGCTCCATACATTTTCTTCCTGCCATTTCCAGAAAACGGAATAGCCGTTTGTTTGAGAGGCTGTTCTCGTCCTCGATAGCAACATCTGATTGATTAAGATCCAAAGGCAACCCATGTAGATCCTTTTGTTTATAACGCTTTAGCCATAAATTTTTGGACGTCCCCACTAAATACCCAGAATCATTATATAGTGCATCGGGGCTGACAATAATCTTTTCATAATACGCAACTAAAGCATCCTGAAAAACATCCTTGGCCTCCTCAAAACTTCCTCCCATCTTACTTACGTAACGGGCCACAATAGGGAATACACGTTGATATAACTGCATGAAAAGCTTTTGTCGCTCAACCGACTGATTTAAATTGTTTATAGCCTGCATAATTCTTGCTCTTTTATAATCATGTACCATTTCTGTACAAAGTATCACCTCTTATTTAAAAAATATTTTAGAAAAGGGTATTATCGATGCTAATCAGCCATCGATTTATTCTTTTATCTGATGCATTACCTGATGCAATAGTGTAGTCAATGTTTCCAATTCATCATTAGTTAGGGATTGAGCTACCTTTTTTGCGATACGCTGCCGAAAATTTTCTGAATTTTCAATAATATATTTCCCTGCATCCGTGACACCTAAATAAAAGATCCGTCGATCTGCATCAGATTGCTCTTGTACAATAAGTTTATTCTCGGTCAGGAATTTAAGCTGTTTAGAAACTGCCGCCTGACTGATATTAAACGATAACGCTAACTGTCTGCCTGTCGTAGGCCTATTTCTGTAAACGTATTCAATAATATTGTAATGCGTGGCTGTCACCCCATGAATATTGCCCTTATTCATATTTGCTAATATGAAACACTGCAGGTCAGTAAAGACCTGATAAAAATCCTGTTCATTCTTATGCATAAAAATCATTATAATTATTAACTAAGTTAAGTATATTACTTAACTTAGTTAAATACTATCAAAGCTAACTAAAATGGAATATATTACCATTATAAATGCACGGCAAAATAATCTTAAGAATATTTCATTGAATATTCCAAAAAGAAAAATTACAGTTTTTACTGGCGTTTCAGGTTCAGGAAAATCGTCGTTGGTGTTTGAAACAATAGGTGCAGAAGCACAGCGACAATTTAATGAAACACAGGTAAGCTTTATCAGAAATCGATTACAACATATCGCTGTGCCAGATGTTGATAAGATTGACCATTTAAATGTCCCTATTATCATCAATCAGAAAAGATTGGGTGGAAGTGCTCGTTCGACTGTTGGCACTGCGACAGATATCAATAGCACTTTAAGGTTGCTTTTTTCAAGGATGGGCGAACCCTTTGTAGGATATTCCAATGTGTTCTCATTTAATAACCCTTTAGGCATGTGCATAGCATGTGAAGGTTTAGGTTTTGTTCAGACAGTAGATATTGAAGCACTCATAGATAAGGAAAAATCATTACATGAAGGTGCGATAAGATTTCCAACATTCCAGCCAGGGGGCTGGCGGTTGACGCGTTATACGCTGTCCGGTTATTTTGATAATGATAAAAAGCTTAAGGAATATACTAAAGCAGAATGGCAAACGCTGTTATATGCACCACAGCATAAGCCTGAACATCCGGACAAACAATGGGGCAAAACGGTTAAATATGAAGGACTGATCCCACGGATTGAAAAGACCTTCCTGAAAAAAGATGCGACAGAAAATATCACACGGAAAGATGCATTAAAGCATATTGTCATGACAAAGATTTGCCCTACATGTGCAGGGCAGCGATTGAATAATAAAATTTTGTCCTGTCGAATAAACGGTAAAAATATTGCTGATTGTAGCGCACTCGCTATCGACGAATTACTGAACTTTATCCATGCAATACATTCAAAAAAATATGAAGTTATATTGGTTGAACTGATTAAAAAACTTCAGCATATTGTTGACATCGGTCTTCAGTATTTGACGTTGGATCGCAGGACGGATACCTTGTCTGGAGGAGAGTCCCAGCGTATAAAGATGGTGAAAAATCTAGGCAATAGTTTAACGGACCTGCTCTATATTTTTGATGAGCCTAGTATTGGGTTACACCCCAAAGATCTGCAGAATATTGCCTCAATAATTCAACAGATTAAGGAAAAAGGGAATACGGTGCTTGTTGTAGAACATGACCCCGACTTGATTAAAATGGCGGACTGGGTTGTCGATATGGGACCTGAATCTGGGAAGTATGGTGGAGAAATAGTTTACGAAGGGCAGTTTAATGGACTCAAACGATCAAAAGGAAAAACAGGGCAATACTTTGCTCAAAGCCAAATTTTCAATAACCAGCCCCGAAATGCCCAAGGGCATTTGGAAATTAAAAATGCAAATTTGTATAACCTTAAAGACATTTGTGTTAAGATACCCAAACACGTTTTATCTGTCATTACAGGGGTGGCTGGCTCAGGCAAAAGTACCTTGGTCAACAAGGTATTACCTACATTTTATCCGGACGTAACAATAATTGATCAGTCCTTATTTGCTTCAAGTATCCGTTCAAATTTATTGACTTATCTCAGTTTGTCGGATGCTATCAGAAAACTATTTTCGAAAACTAACCAAGTATCGGATAAACTTTTCAGCAGAAATAGCGATGGCGCTTGTGAGCATTGCAATGGGCTTGGGGTGGAGAAGATTGACCTGGCATTTATGGATGATATTGAACAACTCTGTGAGGTTTGTGGCGGCTCGGGCTTTTCACCGAAAGTCCTTATTTATTTATATCAGGGTAAAAATATAGTTGAAATCATGCAGATGACAGTTGCCGAAGCCGTTTCTTTTTTCCCGAATGAACCCTATCGATCTACTTTTGATCTGTTGTCAAGTCTTGGACTCGGTTATCTTACTTTAGGACAGCGCTTAGATAGTTTTTCAGGAGGGGAAAGGCAGCGCCTGAAACTGACTCGGCAGCTCAATCATACCCATGGAGTTATTGTCCTTGATGAACCGAGCACAGGGCTGCATCCGAGCGATGTTGGCAAACTGTTGAATTTTATCGATAAACTGGTCAATCATGGAAATACAGTTATTGTTATAGAACATAATCTTGATGTTATTGCCCAGGCAGACTGGATCATTGATATTGGGCCGGGTGCAGGCAAATACGGCGGAGAACTTATGTTTGAGGGGACGGTAGCCGATCTACTTCATGATGATCTATCGTCAACTGCCTGCTATTTGAGGCAGCACCTAAAAATGCAATAAGTTAGAGTAACCTCCCATAATCTTACAAATCAATCCTGTAATTCTGTAATGGATTTCCTGCCGATTGTAGTCAAATTTGTAGTGTAAGATAAAAGCAAAATAGTTATGGCTACAAATCAATATAACGAACCTATTTACATTCCATTGGAGGATGTCGAAAGTGAGCATTGTGCATTAATTGTTGAAAAAGGATTGGCGCAGGTAAAGGGGGTGGAGAGCCACAAAGTAGAATTGAATAATCGGCGGGCGGCTATTACTGTAAAGGATAATGCTGTGGTGGCCACGGCCATAAAAGCAGTAAAAGACCTTGGTTATGGCGTTCCCACCATTACCAAGACCTTTCCGGTATTGGGGATGACCTGTGCCTCCTGTGCAGGAAGTGCTGAAAGTATGGCCTCTTATGAACCAGGAGTCGTCAATGCATCGGTAAATTTTGCCACAGGAAATCTTACCGTGGAATATTTGCCCAATATCACGGATCCCGCCAGGATTCAAAAGGCTGTACAGTCTGGCGGTTATGACCTCTTGATAGCAGACGAGTCAACTCAACAGGAAACCTTGGAAACAATCCATGCAGAAAAATTTCAGAAACTTAAAGTCAAGACCATTTGGGCCGTATTGCTCTCGCTTCCTGTGGTTGCAATCGGCATGTTCTTTATGAATATACCTTATGCTGATCCGATCATGTGGTTATTTTCTACTCCTGTTGTACTTTGGTTGGGAAAAGATTTCTTTATCAATGCCTGGAAACAAGCCAAACATCATTCAGCAAATATGGATACCCTTGTTGCCTTAAGCACAGGAATTGCCTATATTTTTAGTGTTTTCAATATGTTGTTCCCGGATTTTTGGCATCAACGTGGTCTGCATGCTCATGTCTATTTTGAAGCGGCATCTGTCGTAATTGCATTTATTTTATTGGGCAAATTATTGGAAGAGAAAGCAAAGGGCAACACATCTTCAGCCATAAAAAAACTGATGGGTTTACAACCTAAAACTGTACTGGTAATACAACCTGATGGTACTGAGGTGCAGGTGGCTATTGAAGCTGTTAGCGTTGGCGATACCATTTTGGTCAAGCCGGGAGAGAAAATTGCCGTTGATGGGATGGTTATTTCAGGCAGTTCATATGTGGATGAGAGTATGTTAAGTGGTGAGCCTGTCCCTGTATTAAAGAAAGAAAATGAAAAAGTCTTCGCGGGCACCATAAACCAAAAAGGAAGCTTCCAATTTAAGGCAGTCAAAGTTGGTAAGGAAACCATGCTGGCACAGATCATCAAAATGGTCCAAGATGCACAAGGAAGCAAGGCTCCCGTACAAAAATTGGTGGATAAAATTGCAGGTATTTTCGTTCCCGTAGTGATCTGTATTGCAATCCTGACCTTTATCCTATGGCTAACATTGGGCGGCGAAAATGGGCTGGTACAAGGGCTTTTGGCAGCTGTGACAGTATTGGTTATTGCTTGTCCATGTGCACTTGGTCTTGCTACCCCCACAGCCATCATGGTTGGTGTTGGTAAAGGTGCCGAAAATGGTATTTTAATAAAAGATGCTGAAAGCCTTGAGCTGGCCAAACGTTTGAATGCCATTGTTCTGGATAAAACTGGAACAATAACCGAAGGGAGACCACAGGTGACTGGGATACGATGGCTGAATAATGATGAACAGCACAAAGATATCTTATTAAGTATTGAAAGACAGTCTGAACATCCTTTGGCTGAAGCAGTCGTCAATTACTTTGAAGGAGTATCCATCACTGAAATTTCTTTGTTTGACAGTATTACAGGGAAAGGAGCCAAGGCTAACCGCGGTACTGAAACATATTTTGTTGGCAATAAGAAACTACTGGCCGACCATCATATTACCATTGCCGAGCAGCTGCAACAACAGGCCGATGCGTGGGGGCAACAGTCCAAAACCGTTATCTGGTTTGCCAATAGTAAGGAGGTCTTGGCTGTAATTGCTATCTCCGACAGAATCAAAGAAACATCAAGAGTAGCGATCAAAGAGATGCAGGATATGGGGATTGACCTGTACATGCTGACTGGGGATAATGAGGCTACTGCGAAAGCTATTGCACGGCAAACAGGCCTCAAGCACTACAAAGCAGAGGTACTACCACAGCACAAAGCTGATTTTGTCAAAGCGCTTCAGCAACAGGGCAAAATCGTTGCTATGGTTGGAGATGGTATCAACGACAGTACAGCTCTGGCAACAGCTGATGTCAGCATTGCCATGGGTAAAGGAAGTGATATTGCTATGGATGTGGCAAAGATGACCATCATTTCATCTGACCTGACGAAGATCCCTCAGGCAATACGATTGTCAAAACAGACTGTCGCAACTATTAAGCAAAACTTGTTCTGGGCGTTTATTTACAACTTGATCGGTATTCCCATCGCTGCAGGTATTCTTTACCCGATCAGTGGATTTTTACTTAACCCCATGATTGCTGGTGCTGCAATGGCACTAAGTAGCGTGAGCGTTGTCAGTAATAGTTTACGGTTAAAATGGAAAAAGTAAGTATTACTACCAAGATGGCGCAACGAAACTAAATGGGCGATTTGCTGTCAGATCAGCAGCAATAAATCAGGATAATAAAATGCAAGGGATACGATCATAGTCACAGTCAGCACTATTGCGTAAATAAAAGATCTGCACATCCCGACATGAATCGAAGCAGGCGCTCAAAAGCTGTAAATTTCATAAAATAATAGCGGAAAACTGTAAACAAATTATAGCTTTTTGACTGAAATTTGTACTAAAACAACGACAATAATAACAAAGTTAATAACATAAAATTCAATATCATGGAAAGCAAAAATCTTCAATTTAAGACCAATATTAATTGTAGTGGATGTATCTCAAAAATAAGCGACGATCTAAATAATGCCGAAGGTATCTGCGAATGGAATGTGGATACTACCAGTAGCGATAAGATCCTTACCGTAAAATCTGAAGGCATTTCAGAAGAGGAAGTCATTGCGATTATCCAACGTAAAGGCTTTAACGCCGAAACACATTCTGCCTAATCAGCTGGCTTGTTGATGGGCACAAACATGTGTTATGAATCACGTAGTTTTTAAGATAACAAAAGGTTGCCCACAAACAGGGCAACCTTTTGTTATTTAATAGGTTATAGGGTGTTAATATTGTAAATAAAACCTGAAAAGTTGTAAACATTTGGGTGTTTAAATACTGAAATTTGAAGTAGAAAGAACGATAGAAGAGTTCAACTTGATCATCAAAAAAAACTAAGATATGAACACACATCACAACCACCATGTAGACCAATCGCCTACTGAAGATGCAAAATTCGACATCAATATTGTTAGTCATCCGCAAAGAATTGAGGCCGGAAAAACGACTCATCTTTCTATTTCAATCACTAAAAACGGAAAAAATGTGGACCTTGAGATTGTACATGAAATGAAGATCCACCTTTTAATCATGAATGAAGACTTAAGCTGGTTTGATCATATTCATCCAGAAGAACAGCCTGATGGAACGTATAGTGTCACAGAGATATTTCCTACTGCTGGTAACTATCTGTTATTTATGGATTATCGTGCAAGTCATGCAGCAGGTCATGTCCATCTTAAACACTTAGCGGTATATGGTAATCCTATATTTCAACCAGCAATACATGAACCAAAATTGATTTCGACTTCTGGCGATTATACAGTTAGATTGTTGAATGGTAATGATTTACGGACAAATCAAAATCAAAGATTACAATTTACGATTGAAAAGGCGGGCAATGCTCTCCTGGAAAAGGATCTTCAACCCTATTTAGGCGCAAATGCACATATTGTTATGGTCGGAAAGACAGATTATGATTTTCTTCATATTCATCCCGTTGCAGATCGCCGATTTCCTATATATGCGGAGACCCACATGGATAAACCTGGACTATATAGAATGTGGGTACAATTTAAGATCGAAGGGAATATTCATACCGCTGATTTTACCGTAAGTGTTTCTCCCGGTGAAACACAACATAACAATCATCAACAACATCATCAGCATGCGTAGGAGAAGAGTCAACCTCTTGAAATAACTAAAGCGAAAAACCGTATTTTTTAAGAAATGCGGTTTTCTATTTGTCGTTTATCAAACGTAGTAAAAAAAATAATCGTTTGGTTAATATTCTTTCTTTTGTCAATCAAAGTATACAAACATGTGGTTAAAATTGAGCGTCATCTTTTCAAATTGCTGAATAAGATCCTGCCCAATATTACCATAGACTGTTTCTTTATCAATTTTATTTTTCAACAAACTGATATTTCTTAGCGTAATCTTCTTTCCCATCATGGGGAAAGTATGGTCAATTTTAAATCCTTCATATTCAGCCTTTCCACCCGCATCACCCATTGTAATCTTGGTAAGGGGGTAGTGCTGCTCAATCTACTAATTTATCAATTCTGATCGAAATATTTCCTTCTATTTTGATAAATGAATTAAAGTTCCTGTATGGTCGGATGATTACCGATATTCGGTTTGGTATCTTGAAGAATAAAGGTTAATTTGCGCTATTAATGGACAAAAATATTTATTATTATCTCTGAAAAACTGCTAGTCAATTTTCAGAATTCAGAATTTTTGTTCCGATCTTCTGATCTATTTGACATCGCTTTCATTTTGATCTGCGTAGGGAGAATTAATACAGGTAAGCATTAGAAATATTGATATAATGAATATAAAATTTAATAAGATAATAACGCGTTTTGTTTTTTTTATTTTAGCAGCGGGCGCTTTGATTGCCTGTGAAAATACGGCTAAAAATAACACAGCTAAGAAAGAAAATATACAAGATACGATCAGTGATGTCGACAGGCCACAAGTTGCCGACGTTTCTTTTAAAGACAAGGAAGGAAATATCGTTAGCCTAAGCTCACTAAAAGGAAAAATCGTATTTATCAATTTCTGGGCCACTTGGTGTCCGCCTTGTATACATGAGATGCCGTCGATCAATGAGCTGCATAAAAAATTCAAGGACAATGAAGATGTCGCTTTCCTCATGATTGATGTTGACAATGCAATTGAGCAATCTACAGCATTTATGGAAAAAAATAAGTATGATCTTCCACTGTATACTCCCGCCAGTGAGATCCCTGCCGAGTTTTTAGGAGGTGCTATCCCTACCACGGTGATTTTGGATAAAGCTGGCAACATCGTTGAGCGTGTGGAAGGAAGTCGGGATTACTCGACCCCAGAGATTGTGGCTGCCTTAACAAAATTGGCTCAAGCGGATCACTAGATGTTTGGATCAATGTCAAGGCAGTTCAAAAGAAGCAATTGCGTAAAAAGGTAATCATATAATAGCAACATGTCTCAACATCAAGAGCAAACAGCAGTACGAACCACCTATTTTAGTATCATTGGCAATGCATTGCTTGCTTTATTAAAATGGCTGGCAGGTTTTTTTGGAAATTCCTATGCACTTATTGCAGATGCCATTGAGTCCACAGCAGATATCTTCTCCTCCTTTTTAGTTCTTCTGGGATTGAAATATGCACAGCGACCTGCCGATGAAAATCATCCGTATGGTCATGGGCGGGCCGAGCCACTGATTACATTTCTTGTTGTTGGTTTTTTGATCGTATCGGCTACGGTGATTGCATACGAAAGTATTGAAAATATCGGAACACCCCATGAGCTGCCAAAGCCATGGACATTATTGGTATTAGGTGCGATTATCATTTGGAAAGAAGCATCCTATCGTATCGTCATGCGGAAAAGCAAAGAAACCAACAGCTCATCTTTGAAAGCAGATGCCTGGCATCATCGAAGTGATGCAATTACTTCAGTTGCAGCTTTTATTGGGATATCAATCGCATTGCTGATGGGAAAGGGATATGAAAACGCTGATGATTATGCTGCACTATTTGCTGCCGGGTTTATCCTATATAATTGTTACCATATCTTTAGGCCTGCCTTAGGTGAGATCATGGATGAAAATGTATATGACGAGGTCATTGAGGAGATTCGGAAATATGCCATGCAGGTAGAGGGAATCAAAGCGACTGAAAAATGCTATGTCAGAAAATCAGGCACAAAATATCATGTAGACCTGCATGCTATTGTTAACAGTGAGATTACCGTGAGAGAGGGCCACACATTGGCCCACAGACTGAAAGATTATCTCTTAGATCATATGCCTGATCTGGGCAATGTCATGATCCATATAGAACCTAATGTCTGTACTTGGGAACATGAAGCTAGGTAAAATATTAATTCAAGAAAATTATTTTGAAATGCTCCTTTTTTGTAGGCTGAATGTCATGGTTTGCCTACTTTTTCCCAAAACCTATATTTTTGTTTTATCTTTAAATCGAGCAGTGTGAGCTTATCTCTTTGGGATTAAATCAATGCTCATAGTCACACTCGTCAATGCAAATTTCTTTTCATTCCATGTAATTACTCCAGCAAGAAGTAGTTAATGAAATTTGTATAGGGAAAAAATAAATTATACGATACTTCATCTTAATGTCTTTCAATCAAAAAATAAGCATCATCTTTCTTTCCACAATAATGTTAGGTTTACTATCCACCCAGCAGGTCTGCGCACAGTTAGGAATGGGAATCAGGGCAGGAGGGAACTTATCCAGTGGTCATGGTACAGCCTTTCAGTCTGACAAAAAACTCGGATATCAGGTCGGCGGGCACCTTGCTTACCATTTCAACAAAACTATCGCCTTGCAGGTCGAACCGGTATATAACCTGATACGTGTCCGCAATAACGAACAAACGGCACAGCGGGATCAGGGTATTGGAGCCGGGACAAGGAAACTTGAATACATCAGTGCTCCCTTGTATCTCAAGCTTAATTTTACAGAGCGTATAGCCATTATGGCTGGCCTAGACTTCAATTTCCTCATGAATGACAACCGTTACAAGTTGAACAATGGTGAGAATGCCTTTCGGCATCAGCCTCGAACAGGCTATAGTTTGGGTGCAGAAATAGGCGGTTTATATTTTAGGTACAGAAAGTTTAACAGAACAACTAATATTGTCGAAAACTGGACTGCTGCTATTGAGCAGTACCAACTGGGATACAAGTTTGATTTGTTTTAACAGAGACCAAACCTGTTGGGCCAATCTAGATTTTATCAAAATACCTCCTTTTTAGCTGATATAAGTCTGCTAAAAAGGAGATCAGGATATTTTTCCAGATTACAGTGTATCTTCTGCTTCAAGCATTTGGATCTGCCACTTAACCTGATCCGCTGTGATCGGATAGTCAACTTTATTTCTAAGACTTTCATAAATAGCATCAAATAGGAGGTTATAATTTCCTTGGTGTGCATCCACATAAGTGGTCTGCCGTTCATTCGATTCATCAACGGTAACCAGTTTTCCCATACATTCATTGGGTTCTATCCCATACATTGGATCCGTGGGGAGCATACCATCGATCAATTGTTGCTCCTGCACATCGGCCATAGTCTTAATGAAACTACCCTTTGTACCATGCAATACAAAGGCCGGTAATGGATCGGCCACAGCAAGGCTTCCGGTCAAAAATACGTTTAGATCGTTTGGATAACGCAAATGATAATGAAAAAAGTCAGCAACTTGTGAACCAGGTCTATTGATGGATGTTGTTTTACTGAATTTCAGCGGTTTTCCAAAAAGGGAAATCGCTTGATCGATGATATGTGGTCCCAGATCATAGGTGAGTCCACTCGAAACAAACTGGTTATTTTCCTTGAAATATTTTTGCCCTAATTCCATTTTATAGCGGTCGAACCTAAAGTGTACTTCTGTCAGTTTCCCCAGCTTACCACTATCAATGATTTTCTTAACATCAAGAAAATGGCTGTCGAAACGTCTATTTTGATAAAAGAAAACCTGTTTTTTACTTTGATTACTGATCTCAATAAGCTTATTGAATTGCAGGCTGTTGTCCACTGCGGGTTTCTCAATTAAAACATGTTTACCAGCTAATAAGGCCTCGGATGCAAATTGAAAATGTGTATGGTTAGGGGTGTTGACAATAATCAGCTCAATACTGTCATCCGCCAATATTTCGGCAATACTATCATAACTTTTTATACCTGGATAAAGCGTATGTGCTGACTTCGTGCTTCGTTCGACGACAGCAACCAAATTAAAATGTGGATTGGTTTGAATGAAAGGGGCATGAAAGACACGTCCCGACATTCCAAAGCTTAAAATTCCGGTGTTGATTTTAGTATTTTCCATTGTTGTTCTGAAGTTGCTATGGGATTTAAGTTTGCAGTGAAAAAAGAACTATGATGTAAATATAATCATATGCAGCATTATTCTATATCAATTTAACGTATATTTTATTCCCGGCGGATTAAACGATAAGTAATGATTTAAGCTTTATTGTATACGTTCCTATTGCGATTTACCTATATTTTGATGGATATCAAATAGTTCTTGATTTCTTTTGCAAGAAAAGTTAAATTTGGTAATTGCTTAAAAAAACCGGTTTTGCTAAACTGATCTCAATAACCAATTTAAAGAGCATATCAACTTAATACTGCGAATCGAATTTATATGAAACCCGTTTGGAAATTTACTTTAATTGCATCACTTGGAGGTTTTTTGTTTGGTTTTGAAACTGCCGTTATCTCCGGGGCCGAACAGATCATCCAAAAATTATGGCATCTGGATTCATGGCGCCATGGCCTCACCGTCTCTATTTCGCTTGTAGGCACTATCCTAGGTGCAATTATCGCAGGTCGCCTGGCCAACAGTTATGGCAGAAAACCAGTGCTTTATGGTATCGCCATACTTTACCTGCTTTCGGCAATCGGATGCGCCCTGGCTTCGCTATGGGAGATCTTTCTATTCTTTAGATTTTTAGGCGGACTGGCTGTGGGGATAAGCTCTGTCGTAGGGCCTGTATATACTTCCGAAATTGCACCCGCCAAGGACCGTGGTAAACTTACCGGGACATTTCAGATTATGATTGTAACAGGGATCTTTACCGCTTATTTGACCAATTTTTTATTTGTTGGACTGGAGACAGGGGCATGGCGTTATATGCTCGGTGTTATGGCTTTGCCAGCCTTGCTCTTCGCGATACTTATCAGACAGATCCCCGAAAGTCCGCGCTGGCTGGTACAGCGGGGGCTCGCTGAAGAAGCACAAAAGAGTTATGAGCGACTGGGTGAAAATCCGGTAATTGCGGTCACCCATCCACCTGTTTCATCCAGCAAGGTGAACTTGTTTCAAAAATGCTATGCGAAACCTATTTTCTTGGCAGTTCTGCTCGCATTCTTTAATCAGATGACGGGGATAAATGCCATTCTATATTATGCACCGCGTATCTTTGAAATGGCCGGTTTCAGCGCCGAACTGGCCTATCTCCAACCCATCTTTATTGGCGGGACCAATTTGCTATTTACCTTGGTGGGCATGAGCATTATTGACCGATATGGTCGTAAGAAATTATTATTAACAGGCGCAGTAGGTATGTTTGTTTTCTTATTGTTGGCCGCTTATGGTTTGAAAGGTGTTCATGGGGACTTTTTATTACTTTTCATCGTTGGTTTCATTGCTTCATTTGCGCTGTCACAAGGTGCAGTTATCTGGGTATTTTTAGCTGAAATTTTTCCCAATGAGGTCCGTGCACAAGGATCGTCATTAGGCAGTACAACACACTGGCTCTTTGCGGCAATTATCTCCTGGATTTTTCCAGTCATTGTAGAAGGGAGTGTCCTCGGTGGTTTCTATGTATTTCTATTCTATGCACTTATGGTAGTTATATCCTTTATCTTTTTTCTTTTCATGCCTGAAACCAAAGGGAAATCATTGGAGGAGATCAGATGACAAAATTATACAGGATCATCCCTCTTTGTTATATCATTGCCTGCCTATCCATATGCCATAGTTGCAGCACACAACATATTGCACATCAAGCAGAGGAATGGGCCATGGGTGGATTTGAACGTCCCAAGGATGTAAATCCAATAATCATTCCAGATAGCAGCACGACATTCTATGATCCCATGCAGAAAAAGACGCTTCATTGGGAAGACAACGACACTTTTAATCCAGCTGCCGCTGTTTATGGCGATCGTATTTATGTCCTTTATCGCGCGGAAGACAAAACAGGGATAAAAATTGGGCATAGAACCTCCCGTCTAGGTTTGGCCAGTAGTACTGATGGCATGCATTTTAACCGGTTTAAGACACCTGTATTCTTTCCTGATGTGGATAGCCAGCGAGACAACGAATGGCCTGGCGGTACTGAAGATCCACGTGTGGCTGAAACTGCCGCTGGAGATTTCGTCATGTTCTATACGCAATGGAACCGAAAAGTTCCCCGCATAGGAGTAGCCATGTCCAGGGATCTCAAGCACTGGACAAAACATGGTCCCATCTTTGGAAAGTCGTCGAAATTGCCACAGCTCGTAAATAGCCCGCACAAATCGGCTTCCATACTAACCAAGCTTGTTGGTGATAAACAAGTGATCACCAAGGTCAACGGCAAATATTGGTTATACTGGGGTGAGCATGGGGTATACGGGGCTACTTCAGATAACCTGATCGACTGGGAGCCTGTGCTCGATGAAAATGGCCAGTTGAAAGCTTTTATATCACCTCGTGAAGGATATTTTGACAGCTCTTTAACCGAATGTGGACCTCCAGCTATCATGACAGCGAAGGGTATCCTACTGCTGTACAATGGGAAAAACCATCCGGAAAAAGGGGATAAGCGGTTTAATAAAAATACCTATGCCGCAGGACAGGTGCTTTTTGACAAAAATGACCCCGGCAAAGTAATCGATCGGATGGATGTCCCATTTCTACGTCCAATGGAAGCTTTTGAAAAGAGTGGCCAGTATATTGACGGGACAGTCTTTATTGAAGGACTGGTATATTTTAAAAAGAAATGGTTCCTATATTATGGTTGTGCCGATTCGAAAGTTGCTGTTGCTGTTTTTGATCCCCAAAAACCAAGTTCCTTTGATCCTTTGCCGATAAAAGATAGGAGCTTGAAATAGTTGAAGGACAATAACTAAAATCATAAAAAAAAGGCAAATCCAGATCTGGATTTGCCTTTGGGTAAGTAATCGGGCTCGAACCGACGACCCCTAGAACCACAATCTAGTGCTCTAACCAACTGAGCTATACCTACCGTGATTTTGATGATACAAAAGTACGATTATACCCTGTTTCCTCCAAATATTTGCAGTAAAAAAAGTAGCGGTTTGAGGCAACTCAGTGAAGATTAGTTTATTAAAATTTAATAAAAAATTGCCTATTATTGACTTTATGGCTGATTTGACAAAAAAGATACCTGGGCGTACTGATCAAGTCCTGCGCATAGATAAAAAAAGCGATTTCCCTCAACCGGAAATCGCTTTTTTATTAGGAAAGAAACTGCCTAGATCATCTCCACGCTTCTTTTCACGAAAGATGTCAGATCTGCTCCGGATAACAATCCTCTTGATAAAAGAGCGAGATCGAAGGCCTGTTTGGCCAATTTCGAGCCCTCTTCTTCTGAAGCAGAGAGGATTCTCTTGATCAATGGATGGTTACCATTGACAGTGACTTTGTAATTGTCCGGCAAAGAGCCATAGAAGTTCATGCCACCACCCGTTTTGGCCATGTCTTTCATACGGCGCATAAATTCATCAATTGTGACTGACACAGGTAAATCACCTTCCTGGAGCGCATCTACTTCAACTTTCATATCCTGACGCGCTATCGCTTTTTCAAATACCGCCAATGCCTTTTTTGATTCATCTTCAGAAAGAACCAAGGCTACTTGCTCATCTTTCTGAATAAGCTTATCGATCACGTCCGCATCCACGCGCTTCAGTTGCACCTTTTCACCTCCTTTTTGTTCCAAATAAGCCGCAAAGTGTGTATCAAGTGGTCCATCAAGCACCAACACATCATAGCCTTTATTCAATGCGGTCTGGATAAAACCATCTTGTTGAGCTGCGTCGTGTGTATAGAGATAAACGATGTTTCCATCTTTATCAGCTTGGATGTCTTTTACTTTCTCGTAATATTCCTGAATAGTAAAACTTTGATTGCCCGTATTTTTTACCAAGCAGAAATCATTTGCTTTCTCGGCAAACTTCTCATCACTCAACATGCCATATTTGATGAACAGTCCGATGTCAGTCCATTTTTCCTCAAAACCCTTACGGTCAGTTTTGAATATCTCATTGAGTTTATCAGCAACCTTTTTGGTGATATAGCTATTGATTTTTTTAACATTGCTGTCGGCCTGCAAGAATGAACGGGACACATTTAATGGAATATCCGGTGAGTCGATGACCCCATGCAGCAGCATTAAAAATTCCGGTACGATATCTTTTACTTCATCCGTAATAAATACCTGTCTGGAATAGAGTTTGATTTTGTTGCGTTGGATTTCCAGCTCATTCTTGACTTTAGGGAAGTACAGGATACCAGTCAGATTAAAAGGGTAGTCCACATTGAGATGAATCCAGAACAATGGTTCATCCATTGAATAAGGGTACAACTCCCGGTAAAATGCCAAATAATCTTCATCTTTCAATTCAGATGGCGCCTTTGTCCATGCAGGATTTGTGTTGTTGATCATATTGTCAACCTCTACAGACTTATATTTTGGCTTGCCTTCTTCATCTTCACCATCCGGTTCAGAACTCGTTTTGGTACCAAAACGGATCGGAATAGGCAAGAATTTGGCATATTTATCCAAAATTTCCTGCAGCTTGGCTTGACTTAGAAATTCCGTTGAATCATCATTGACATGTAAGATCACGTCTGTACCACGGGAGGTCCTGGTACCCGTGGAGATTTCGTAAGAGGTACTACCGTCACAGGTCCAATGTGCAGGTTCAGCACCTTCCTGATAGGATAAAGATTGAATCTCAACCGTGTCAGCAACCATAAATGCGGAGTAGAATCCTAATCCAAAGCGGCCGATGATCTCATTCGCATCATTGGCTTCCTTAAATTTCTCCATAAATTCCGTGGCTCCCGAGAATGCGATTTGATTAATATATTTTTTTATCTCTTCCGCCGTCATACCGATACCATTATCCGAAATGGTAATTGTTTTGGCGTTCTCATCAAATTTTACATCAACGGTCAAATCACCTGTTTCGCCACTGTATTGACCCAATGAGGCCAAACGTTTAATTTTTTGTGATGCGTCAACTGCGTTAGATACCAGCTCACGTAAGAAAATCTCATTATCTGAGTATAAGAATTTTTTGATGACGGGAAATATGTTCTCCGTGTGGATTGAAATACTACCTTTTTCTGGATTCATAATTTGTATGTCGATATTTTATTTTTAATATTTAGGACATCAAAGAACAATCCTTGTTCCAAACCAAAGGTATAGGACAGGATGGCAGAAACTCAATCATTTTGTCATAGATAAGTAAGTTCCGGAAAAAGAAGAGTAATAGGTCCTGTCAAAATATCCCTCCGTCTCACAGAAGGTGGTTGCTAATAGCGGAATTGATTCAATTCAATTCGGGACTTTTCGGAAAGTTGGCAACATGTGTATATTTAGGACCAAGCCCAATAATAGCCTCTTTCCAAAGCAATTCACCATTGTCTTCAAATACAAGCTGATGATGATACTTATTTTGCACGGCCCAACTGTTTTCTTTGATTTCATTCGCCAATTGCTCACTGGACCAGCCAGAATATCCAACGAAAAATTTAATCTCCTCAGATTGGATTTTGTTGGATTGAATCGCATCTAATAAGCGCTCTTCATCACCACCAAAGTAAATACCTGGCGCAACTTCTTCGCCACTTAGTAAGAGATCAAAGCGGTTGTGCACAAAAAATAAACTTTCCTGTGCCACGGGTCCGCCTAAATAGACGGGAAACTTGCATGTAGGAATCGACTCCAACAACTGCCCGATATGCACATTCGTCTTATTATTCAATACAAAACCTAAACTGCCCTCACTGTTGTGATCGCATAATAATATGACTGACCTTAAAAATCGTGGATCCAACATAAATGGCTCAGAGATCAGCAAACTTCCTTTTTGTGGGTCTAATTCGTTAAACATATCTGGCTAAATTTAATTAATATTGAATTTATTGCTGTACTTATTTAACCTATGCGAGATTTGTGCCAAAAAAAAGGATTTTGTCAATTTCTACTAAGTTTATAGAGAAAAAGCAATCATTTTAGTAAGTTTGTGGATATAAAAACAGGTTTATATGTCCATTCAACATAAAGATATTGCAGCCATCAGACAGGATTATGTATTGGGTAACCTATCTGCGTCTGATGTGGATAATGATCCCATCCGGCAATTTAAAAAATGGTTTGATGAAGCCATCCACAGTGAAGTTATCGAGCCCAATGCCATGGTGTTGTCCACCGTATCTTCCCATCATCTTCCATCCTCACGAATTGTCCTCTTAAAAGATATTTCGGATGAAGGCTTGGTATTTTTTACCAATTATGAGAGCCGCAAAGGCGACGATATGAAAGAAAATCCCCATGTGGCACTTTTATTTTTCTGGCCTGAGCTGCAACGTCAGATCCGTATTGAAGGTATGATCGAGTTTACAAATCAGGCCGATTCAGACGAATATTTTCAATCACGCCCGAAAGCCAGCCGCATTGGGGCCATTGCATCTCCGCAAAGCCGGGAAATTCCAAACCGGGACTTTTTGGAAACCAGGGTAGAAGAGCTGTCGGACCAATATAAGGACAGTGATGTGGTACCAAGACCCGAACATTGGGGGGGCTATTTATTAAAACCTATTTATTTTGAGTTTTGGCAGGGTCGCGCAAGCCGACTTCACGATCGTATTGTATATAAGAAAGTTTCAGACTCATGGAGAATTACACGTCTAGCACCATAACATGACATTTGACGAAATTAAATCAAGACTTATTTCCGTATTTGGGACAGAGCTGATCCGCAAAGAAGAACACTCAGGCTTACAGCCAGCCATTGTTATTGCCAAGGATCACTTAATTTCAGTGTGCACCTTTCTAAGGGATACCGAGCAACTATACTTCGACTTTTTGAGCAATTTGACCGCTGTGGACTATGAAGACCATTTTACAATCGTATACCACCTGAGTTCATTGCCTTATCAACATAACTTGGTACTAAAAGTTGAGCTGGAAGCTAACCGATCTTTGGACGAGCTACCTGAAATCCCTTCGATAGCCTCCATATGGCGCACGGCAGATTGGCACGAGAGAGAAGCTTTCGATCTCATGGGAATCTATTTTGATGGACATCCAGACCTCAGAAGAATTCTGCTGCCTGATGATTGGCAGGGCTATCCCTTGCGCAAGGACTATCAAGAAGCTGAAAAGTATCATGGTATCAATATTAAGTGACCGATATGGCTAATCCGAAATATAATGCGGCGTTAGACCGTTATGAAAAACATCTGACAGAGATTTCAAGTCAGGAAATGGTGCTGAACATGGGACCACAGCACCCTTCGACACATGGTGTGTTGAGATTACAATTGATTACTGATGGGGAAATTGTCAAAGAGGTCGTCCCGCATCTTGGATATCTGCACCGTTGTTTTGACAAACATGCCGAATCCCTGAATTATGGGAAGACCATTCCTTTTACTGACCGCTTGGATTACCTGGCTTCTATGAATAATAGCCATGCTTTTGTCATGGGCGTGGAGCGCATGTTGGGCATTGACCATAAGATCCCCAAAAGAATAGAGTACATACGTGTCCTGGTCTGTGAGCTTAATCGCATCGCTTCACATCTCATCGCTATCGGTACCTATGGGATCGATATTGGGGCCACAACACCCTTTCTCTGGTGTTTTAGAGATCGTGAGCATATTATGAATATGCTGGAGTGGGCCTCGGGTTCGCGGATGCTCTACAATTATATCTGGGTCGGAGGTTTATTCTATGATCTTCCTGTCGGTTTTGAGGGCCGGTGTGCTGAATTTATTACCTATTTTAAGCCCAAGTTGGTCGAACTGGATGAAATCTTGACACAGAACCAAATCTTTATTTCCCGAACGTCAAATATCGGTGTTCTACCGGCTGACGTGGCGATCAATTATGGGGTTTCAGGCCCTATGCTGCGGGCATCAGGCATAAAGTGTGACCTGAGACGCATCGATGGGTATTCTGTTTATCCGGAGATTGATTTTGATATTCCCACAGGTACGGGAGCAATGGGGACTGTCGGTGATTGCTGGGATCGCTACAAGGTTCGTGTTGATGAGGTGAAAGAATCCGTGCGGATTGTGGAGCAGTGCCTGGAACGGCTCCAAAAAGATTTCCAACGTACGCCGGACTTTGATCCACGTGCTTTAGTGCCTAAAAAAGTTAACCTAAAGGCGCAAGATTATTATATACGCGCCGAAAACCCGAAAGGAGAGCTTGGCTTTTACTTTGTCACAAAAGAAAAATCAGATATCCCATTACGCGTAAAATCAAGAGGACCGAGCTTCAATAACCTCTCCGTTATTTCTGAACTGGGCAAAGGGGTGCTCATCGCCGATCTGATAGCCATTTTGGGCTCTATTGATATCGTATTAGGGGAGGTTGACCGTTAGTTTGCAGTAGTATGCATATTCTACAAACGTTTTAGCAAAATAAAAGACTAATTGTATTGAAAATGTTGCATGAAAACGCAGATAAATTTGCACATGTAAGCAATATTCATCATATTTGCAGTCTCATAATTTAAGTTTATAATTGGTTAATGAAAGCTCGTTACTCCCATAGTAACGGGCTTTTCTTCATAAAGTGGGAGCCGTTTTACAGCAGTAAAGCTGTTGTTCGATTGAAGTTGAAGCACTTATCGCCATAAAATCACTAAAGTACTGCCACGGCCGTAGAATTCATCGAATTCCTGCTATGGATTTAGCCTTAAATTGTTACCTTTACTGGTCTTAAATAAAAGAAAAGTGACCGATAGTTTAGTTATCATTCCGACATATAACGAGAAGGAAAATATTGAAAAAATCATTCGCACAGTTTTTTCCTTATCCTATGCATTTGATATTTTGATCGTGGATGATGGTTCCCCGGATGGAACCGCCGATATTGTCAAAGGTCTCCAGCGAGATGAATTTCAGGGGCGGCTGTTTCTGGAAGAACGAAGAGGTAAACTGGGCTTGGGTACCGCTTATATCCATGGGTTTAAATGGGCTTTGACGATGAGCCACTACCAGTACATTTTTGAAATGGATGCCGATTTCAGTCATAATCCAGCAGACCTGATCCGTTTGCGGCAAGCCTGTGTGGATGGCGCTGACATGAGCATTGGATCACGTTATATCAAAGGTGTCAACGTAGTCAACTGGCCAATGAGCAGGGTGCTGATGTCCTATTTTGCTTCGGTCTATGTCAGGCTCATTACGGGTATAAATATCCAGGATGCAACGGCAGGTTTCGTTTGTTTTACACGGGATGTACTACAAACGATTCCACTAGATAAAATCAAATTTGTGGGCTATGCCTTTCAGATTGAGATGAAATTTACGGCAATACAATATGGCTTCGACGTGGTGGAAGTACCGATCATATTTACGGACAGAACGGAAGGGACATCAAAAATGAGTACCAGTATCTTTAAAGAAGCTTTCTTTGGTGTCATTCAACTGAAATTGGGAAGTATCGGAAAAAGTTATAAAAGAAATCAATAAATTGGGCTATGAATGAAAATTTAGATCCAAATCCAGAACGTTTGAACAATACCGATCGCGATATCGAACGGGCATTGCGGCCGCAGGCTTTTGAAGACTTTACCGGCCAGGCAAAAATATTGGAGAATCTAAATATTTTTGTGAAAGCTGCACGACTAAGAGGAGAGGCACTCGATCATGTATTATTACATGGTCCTCCAGGTTTGGGGAAAACGACTTTATCCCATATCATTGCCAACGAAATGGGCGTTGGTATAAAGATTACTTCGGGGCCTGTACTCGATAAACCTGGCGACTTGGCAGGACTATTGACCAACCTGGAAGAAGGTGATGTTTTATTTATTGATGAAATTCACCGGCTGAGCCCTTTGGTTGAAGAATATCTCTATTCAGCAATGGAAGATTTCAAGATTGACATCATGCTGGAAACAGGACCCAATGCCAGGTCTGTTCAAATATCGTTGAACCCATTTACATTAATCGGAGCAACTACCCGTTCGGGATTGCTGACAGCACCTTTACGTGCTCGCTTTGGTATCAATTCCCGTCTTGAGTATTATGATGCAAAGTTATTGACAACCATAGTACTCCGCTCTGCCCATATCCTAAATACACCGATTTCCGATGAGGGTGCTTTTGAAATAGCTCGAAGAAGCAGAGGAACCCCACGGATTGCCAACGCCTTGCTGCGGCGCACACGGGACTTCGCCCAAATCAAAGGAAATGGAAGTATTGATCAAGAGATCGCCAAATATGCTCTGCATGCCTTGAATGTCGATGAAAATGGGCTTGATGAAATGGACAACAAGATTTTATCCACCATCATTGATAAATTTAAAGGCGGCCCCGTCGGCCTAAAGACTGTAGCTACAGCAGTTGGTGAGGATGAAGGCACCATTGAGGAAGTTTATGAGCCATTTTTGATCCAGGAAGGCTACATTATGCGCACCTCCAGGGGACGTGAATGTACTGAGGCAGCCTACAGGCATCTGGGGCGGGCAAACCACAACAATGGAAGCAATACTCTATTTTAATCCTTCCTGGCCCTGATATACCATCCCTCTTTGCTGATCAACGGTAGCTTTTGAGAATCCGCTTTGTTCGGCTTAATAAGGCTGGGCTGGGCTTTACCCGCTGAAAATAATTTATTTGAGCCAGAAGCTCTTCCTTTATCCATGTATGTTTCTGGCTCAATTGATTCAGTATGTCCAGACAATTAACCACTACAGCCACAGGACATTGTTCGTCAATAACCCACTGAAATGCATGTTCGATAATTTCCACCTCAATATGTTCATCCAGCGGATAAAGCCGGTTCTGCTTTGAGGTCAGATACATCAGCAGTTTGCTATAACTTCTCAGGCAACTCCAGTTTTTCTGTTCCCTGATGTTACTGAAAAAGGAAGGCAACAAGCCCTGCAACAAACGCGTATCCTTGAGCACAATGGTTTCAAAGACCCAGGCTGCCCTAAAGGAGACCGTTTTATTCTTCTCCAGGGAAATATCCAACAGGTCTTGCAGACTGATTTCCTGGAGCATATCCAAAGAGAAGTCCGTCACCTCAAATGATCTTAAGGTAACGGACAGGAAATGTATTTTTTCATCGTAGGTCATAGAACCTCTATTTTTTCGGTTTCTCCCGGTTCATTTCCACCATGTCCACTTCATCCATGTTGGAAGCCCCCAGCAGGTGCTGGCTGAAATAATCCCCCATCTTCCAGAAGAAATATTCAGTCATTTCGCCAAAAGCGTGTCGCTGACCAGGCAGTAATAGAAAATCAAACCGTTTATTGGCTTTAATCAAGGCGTCCACCATACGGATGGAGTTGGCCGGATGCACATTGTTGTCGATATCACCTGTTGCGATCAGTAAGCGGCCTTTAAGATTTTTGGCAAGCTCCGTATTTTTGTGGATCTGATAGGAAAAGGTGGTGTCACCTTTAGCTGAGACCTTTTCTGTCACACCGTGGTGACGCTCACTCCACCACCGATTGTAGATCTGATTTTCATGATTTCCAGCTCCAGATACTGCGACTTTAAAGAAATCGGGATAGACCAGCATGGCTGCTGTGGACATAAAACCTCCACCGGAATGCCCTGTAATACCCACGCGATTTATATCCATGTATTTATAACGGTCGGCAAGTTGTTCCGCAGCAACTTTTTTATCCTCTAAACCATAATCGCGCAAATTACCATAACCATAGGTATGATACCACTGGGAACGCGAGGGGTGTCCACCACGATTACCGACAGTGATCACGATAAAACCAAACTGGGCCAGCCGATCAATCCGGTCCATGCTCCGGCCAAAGGATTTGTTGACCGCTTCAGTCTGTGGTCCCGGATAGACATATTCAACGATGGGGTATGTCCGCGTGCTGTCAAAATCAAATGGTTTATAAAGCACACCATACAGGTCAGTTGTTCCATCACCGGCTTTCACTTTGAATGGCTCCGGAAATTTATAGCCCGCTGCAAACAATAAAGATAGATCCGCCTTTTCCAGGCTCATGATTTTTTGGCCTTTGGTATTGTATAGTACAGATGCTGGAACCGTGTTCACCCTGGAATAATTGTCGACAAAGTACTTGGATGATTCGCTCATCTCGACCTGGTGATCAAAATTGCCAGAATTCAGGAGTTTAATCCCGCTGCCATTGAAATTGATGCTATACTGATGCAGATAGTAGGGATCTTCATCTTTTTCTCTTCCGGAAGCTGTAAAAAACAAGGTTTGGCTACTGTGATCTGCTCCCGTGATCGCTTCACAGTGAAAACTTCCTTTCGTAATTTGGTTAATCAGCGTACCATTGACATCGTAAAGATAATAATGTCCCCAGCCATCTCGTTCCGACCAGTGTATCAATCGTTTTCCTTGATCGACCAATAAGGGCTTTTGAACATCCAAATACACATTTGAACGCTCCTGAATAATAGGGCTGACCGTTCCATTGACATGGATCTTTAAAAGGTCAACCCTCTTCAGATCACGGCTTGAGCGGGAAATATAAAATTCTTCATTATCACCCAACCAGTAGTTGGTAAAATAATCATCCTTATATGAGTTTTTATCCGGCGTTTTTGTCCAGGTCGATATCGTCTGGTTTTTAAATGCGGCAATGTTTATGCGGCGTGGACTTTTTGTTGCTGCATCAAAGAGATAGAGTTCTGTTTCTGTAGAATCAACCTCACCCGGCATTTGATATTTGTACGTCTCCAGTGTCGGGCGGGGAGAGGCTACATGATTAATCACCCATAAGGGGTTCAGCGATCTGTTATCCTTTCTGGTCATCGTAAAATAGCGGCCATCCGGCGACCAATTTATCCGTGCAGGCTTACGTTTTGGTTCCTTTTCCTTTTCGCCTCCTGTGGTTGTACTATATTCATCACCGCCCCAGGCATAATATTGCACCCCATCTTTTGTAATCTGATGCTCGACGATGGTGCTATCTTTTTCATTTTTTACCGCTTTCAGGTAGTTGGCTCTATCCATCCAATACAGGTTGTAGCCTTTGGCAAAATATACGGTATTTGTGTCCGGGGAGAAGCTTGCCCAACTCAATGGTGGTTTGACCTTCGTCGAATCGCTGATCTCACGCACAGACTGTGTGGCCAGGTCATACTCCAGATAAAAAAGCTTTTTCTTAATGCTGTCAGATTTGTTTTTCAACTGCTCGATTTCTTCCTTGGATTTGAGCGTGTCTTTGGTACTCTGTATCTGAAAACGTAGTTTTTTCTCATCCTTGGTAAATCGCAGGCCCTGCAATTCCAAATGTTGGGCGTCAACGGGATTTTTGACAATTTTCGTGATCTGTGCGGCGACATGAGCATTGTCAAAAAGCAGATCTTTCTTCTTTAAGGAAGGATTAACGATATACCAGTTGCGTCCTTCTGGACTTGCATAATCGTACCAAAAACGGTCCGAGAAGTGGATCCAATTAGGCTTGATACTCGTGGAAAAAATCATTTTTTTTAATTTTTCCGGAGAAAATTTGGCAGCTAACTGATAATTAGGTTTTACAGATGGTTCTTTTACCTGTTGTGCAGCGCTAATATAGGGCAATAAACTGGTTGCAAAAATAAAATAAAATTTACGCATTAAATGAATATAGATAATAATTGTATAATCGTGCCCGTAAAAATATCCATAATTACCAAATCCCACCAGCGATTCGTGTAATAATCCTATGATGGATAAAACTTTTCATTGAAATTGACCAAGAAAAGCTCTTTAGTGGCCCGGGTAATACCCGTATATAACCACCGGAGAAACTCCAGGTCCAGCATCTCATCGTTGAGATAGCCCTGATCAACAAATACAATGGGCCATTGTCCGCCCTGTGCTTTGTGGCAAGTAATGGCAAAGGCAAATTTGATCTGCAGTGCGTTGTAATAGGGATCCTTTTTTATAGCCTCCAGGCGGTCCTTTTTATTGAGGATGTCAGCATAGTCGATCGCAATCTCTTCATAAAGCACTTTCTGCTTTTCATACGATAAACTTGGCCCATCAGCATAGAGACTGTCCAGAATGACCCGGCAGGTGATCGGTTCTATTTCATCCATATCCACAAATTCCAGCGTAACATCGGCAAACCTGTATCCATGCTGATCGTGTATATTGCTCACTTTGCGGACCTTGGCCATATCTCCGTTCGCTATAAATCCATCCCCCATATTATTCTCCTGTAGCCAGAAGTAATTATTTTTCACCACCATGATATAATCGCCACCCGTCAATTCCTCGTCCCTAAACAAAATTCTATTTCTTATATTCTGATTATACAGATTTGCAGAACGATTTGAGCGGCAGATGATCATCGTATTTTCTACGCCATATTTATCATAAGCATAATTTATTCCTTCAATCAGCCGTTCACCTGTCATTCTATAAATATCTTTAAAACTGCTGGTTATAAATTTTGGGAAAGGAAAGCTGTTTTCCCCTTCCGCATCAGCGGTAATTTCTTCGCGTATTTTTGTCGCATTATAGAGTATCCCTGAATCTTTTGACTGTCGTACTACTGTGGTGAGTTCAACGGGGTAGATACAAAGATGAAATTCATGCTCAAGATAATGGGGGTTTAATGCAGGGCTGTCCAGGAGGCCCACAGGAGGGAGCTGAGCCGTATCCCCCACGAATAGAAGCGTGCAATTTTTGCCGGACTGAACAAAACGGATGAGGTCATCCAGCAGGCTTTTCGAAAAAACATTGACCGATTCATTGGAAATCATCGATGCTTCATCGACAATAAATAGAGTGTCTTCATGCAGGTTCTCCGCCAGAGTAAAATCCAGTTGAAAGGAGACAGCAGATTTTTTTCTATAGATCTTTTTGTGGATCGTAAGCGCTTTTCTTCCAGAATAATAACTCATAACTTTGGCAGCTCTACCTGTAGGGGCCAACAACACTGCCCGCTTCTTCAGTGCTGGCAGCACCTTGACCAAAGATGCGATCAAGGTAGTCTTTCCGGTGCCGGCATATCCTTTAAGTACAAAACAGGAATGCCTATCAAAGGCAAGTAGGAACTCTTCCAATAATTCAAAGGCTTCCAACTGCTGTGCGGTTGGTTGCCATGGAAATTGCTGTATTAAAAGATTTTTGACGAACACCCCCAAAGTTATTTAAAAGGTTTGTCTTATCCTCTAGAAAAAGCTATTTTTGCTTTAGCAAGTTTTATTTTTTACAATTCAGCGAATGAATTATATTTCAAAACAATTCAACATTCATTACCTTCCAGAATATAATCTTTTGGTGAAGGCCGGCTTTCAAAAAGATGTATTGGCGGTAATCGACAAGAAATCAGTGGCTCCGATATTGATCGAATACCCATCGGAGGAACCGATTTTAGAAGCCACTCGTATCATGAGTCTTCCTTTTCGATTTGTTCGGGTTGTTATCCCTCATCAGAGTTTTACCTTTATTCCTAAAGAAGTTTTTCAGCAGGACAATATGGAGCAGTATCTTCCTTTTTTAGGTACCTCGGACCTTGAAAATACATTTATTTATAGTTTAGATAATCTGAATTTAGTAGCGCTATATCAATATGATATGTTATTGGTAAACCGCTGGCGGAGGTTGTTCCCGGACGCTATTATTCTACCCGAATTTGCTGTTGTTCTGGATCGCGCTCAAGAACGGATATCCATTCGGGGTAATGTTCTGGGCTTACATTTTGTCACCGATCATCTGGTTGATTTCTATCTCTTCAAGAATGGTGCCTTTCAATTTTACAATAACTTTGAGATTCACCATCTCGATGATATCAGTTATTATATATTGACCATTTTGACCCAGTTCCATTTGGGCAATTCAATCAATAAGGTTCTTCTTTCAGGTGAAGTCCCCAACGAATCCTATTATGCACGTATTGCAGCCTATGCCGGAGATATCGAGGTATTGGACCTGAAGACCAAAGTGGTTTTAGCAGATAAGGATGTCAGCCTTAACCTGACACCATACCATGTATTATTTGATTCCGTGCTATGCGAATAATAGGAGGACGTTTAGGTGGCATCCGGTTAAATCCGCCCACAAATTTACCTGTGAGACCAACCACTGATATTGCCAAAGAAGCTTTATTCAATATTTTATTGAATAAGCTCGAATTTGAAGAGCTGAACTGCCTGGACCTATTTGCAGGTACCGGAAATATCAGCTTTGAGCTTGCTTCTCGTGGTGTCCGACATATTGACGCTATTGACTTGCATTTCAAATGTGTCCAATACATCGCAGATACCGCAAAAAAAATGCAATTGCAGCAGATCAGTCCACGGAAAGCCGATGTATTTAAATATATTGCCGCTTGCAAAAATACGTACGATTTAATTTTCGCCGACCCCCCGTATGATATACCCAAGTTACCCCAGTTGCCAAGGTTGATCTTCGAGAGCAATCTGTTAAATGAAAATGGGCTTCTTGTTATTGAGCACCCATCCACAAGGCAATTGGAAGCACATCCCAATTTTATAGAAACCAGAAAATACGGTTATTCCTCATTTTCCTTTTATTCTAATACTATTTAATATGAAAATTGCTGTTTTTCCCGGCTCGTTTGACCCTTTTACGTTAGCCCATCAAGACTTGGTGGAACGGGCGATGCCTTTATTTGATAAGATCATTATCGCCGTAGGGTATAATGCAAATAAACAAGGAATGTTGAATCACGATGAGCGTGTCGATACCATCAGCAGTATTTTTAACGATATTCCAGCAATTGAAGTGGTAAAATACAAAGGCCTGACCGTCGATTTCTGCCAGGAAATAGGAGCCAAGTATATTTTGCGGGGGCTTCGAAATACCAATGATTTCGAATTTGAAAATGCCATAGCACAGAATAACTTGCTGCTCAACACGGCTATTGAAAGCTACTTTCTTATGAGCCGGTCTGGCAAAGCGCACATATCCTCGACCATCGTACGTGATGTCTGGTTTAACGGGGGGGATATCAGTGCCATGGTTCCCGAGCAAGTGCTCAGCTTGTTGAGCGGTAAAAAATAAGTATAAACAGATCTTCCCCTGCTTATATGGGGTGTTTATAAATATAAAATAGCGCAAAATAATATTTTGCGCTATTTTTCTATCTATTGGTTTTTAACCACTTACAAAACCTACATTAAGTAGTTGTTTCTATTGAACTGGGCAAACAAGGCCATTCGTACCGAAGGCTGCCAAATAATATTCTGAATAAACCTTCCCTTAAATATAAGGCATTTATTGACAGTATATTAGGGCTTTGTTATCTTGATTTTCCTTTAGGGCATGCTAGCGCTGTCCAAAAGTTCCATTTCTTGATTAGTCAGTTTGACTTCTACCGCTTTGGCCAATTCCTCAAGCTGCTGTATTGATGTTGCACTTACGATGGGAGCCGTCACTGAAGGACGGTGAAGTATCCAGGCCAGGGCAATTGTCGTCATGGATACTTGTTGATTATGCGCGACAGTTGCCAGGGCATCTAAAATGCGTATACCGCGTTCATTAAATCGTTCCCGCAGCGCATCCACGCGTTTGGCATTTTGCACATCATCAATGGTTCTATATTTACCTGAAAGAAAGCCACTAGCTAAGGAATAATATGTAATTACGCCAAGGTGATTATCTAGGGCTAGCTGTTCGTATTGATTTTCATACTTGGCCCGGTCATATAAATTATACTCCGGCTGAATAGCAACATAGGAAGGAAGGTTATGCTCTTCTGCAGAGGCCAATGATTCCATTATACGCTCCGGACTTAAATTAGAGGCGCCGATCCATTTTATTTTCCCTGCCTGTATCAGGTGCTGATAAGCTTCGAGTGTTTCATCCACGCCCGTAGTCAGATCATCGTAGTGGGACTGATACAAATCAATGGTATCGATTTGTAGTCGGGTAAGCGATTCTTCAACAGACTTAATGATATAATCTTTTGCCAGGTTCGGTTTGCTATTGTCTATTCTACGTCCGCCGACTTTGGTGGCAATTTGGATCTTGTTACGTATATCCCTTTTCTTTATCCACTTGCCAAGGATAGTTTCAGATTCAGATCCGGTATGCCCCGGCACCCAGTGCGAATAATTATTAGAAGTATCAATAAGACTAAAGCCCATATCCACAAATGCATCCAAAATGGCAAATGACTGTTGTTCATCCACAGTCCATCCAAAAACATTACCGCCGAACACGATTGGCTTAAATTCGATTTCGCTATTTCCTAATTTTACCTTTTCCATGATTATGCTTATTTATAGCTTAAAATTAAGAAAAAAACAGTATTTCAGCGCCTGATAGGAAGACCTTAAAAATGAATCAGAAAAATTTCTGATTCATTTTCAGTAAGTTTAAGAAAAGGAATAGGAGATAGTTTGGAAAAATAAAAACTTTCCTTACTTTTGCATCATCCCAAACGGATATGCCCGGATGGCGGAATTGGTAGACGCGCTGGTCTCAAACACCAGTGGGAAACCGTGCCGGTTCGACTCCGGCTCCGGGTACAAAGCCTTCTTTACATCATGTAGAGAAGGCTTTTTTTTATCAAGCGATTGTACCAACATATGAACAGCCAATTGCCTTTTTTATAAACCGCAAAATTACCTATTATCCTGACCAATGTGAAATAAGTCAAGTTTTGCAGCTGTTTTTTCAGCGTAAATATTTCGTCCGGAGTTCCCATGCATACCACATGGCTATACATCATAAAAAAACACCATAGGACATTAGTCTTATGGTGTTGCTTGCATATGTAATTTGATTAGTTTTTTGCCAGGACCATTTCCGGAGTTTCTTTTCCTCCATGGCATGTTTTACAAGAAATAGCTTTAGCAGGTGTGTTGTCCCAGCTCCGATTAAAATACTTTTTATTGATCTTCTGGGTCATTTTAATCATGGCACGTCCAATTTCTTTTTTATGATTTTCATCACTTGCAAAGTCAAGTTTCTTCGGATCTTCCTTTGAAGGAGCATGGCAGAAACCACATTTCACACCCAAAGCCACATTAAATTCCTTCATTGTGGCGATCAATTCATCATGTGAAATATTTTTGGGGAGAACTTTCAGATTGGTCGGTTTGGGTTCTTCCTGAGGTTTTTCCTGCTGGAAACTAAAGGCGCTTAACGCTGCGGCAATAGCAAATACAGAGGCAATAGCGCCTATTTTCTTCATGTGTTTCATTTCTCTTCTCCTTTATGCTTAGCTAAATATAAGGAAAATAGGAAATCAAACAAATAGAAAAATGAAATTATTATGACATTTATGAAAGAGATGGCTTATTTGCGTACTGCTTTTTCCACCACCCAGCTCTCACCATTCGATCTATAATCTATTTCAAGGATTTTACCGGATATTTTAACTGATTTGAGGGTTGCAGTATCGGTGGACACCCATGTACTATCGTTGGGTTTTTCAAATATAACGCCAGTAATATTCGGGATCCCGGTGTAAAATTCAATTTTATATGTATTTGTGCCCCCGTCACGTAGGACACGCATCAGTCTATTGTCCCGGTCCACTTCAATGGAATTGCCCTGATACTGGACACGGCCAACAAAACTTCCAGAAGCGTCAGCTGTTTCACCTTCCGGGCTTTCATTTTTTGCACATGAAAGGACTAAGGCAACAAAGAACAGGGGCAGCACAGCGAAAGATCTGAATAACTTCATGGATGTAAATTTTGGGCTAAATTAAGACTTTTTTCAGTTAAAAACATATGTTTTGATTCGACTCATTGTTTTACTAGCAATCAAATTGTACATCAGCCTCAAATACCAAAGGCACACCATGATTGGAAAGCATCAACAATATCGATTCTTCTTCATAATGACTGGGGTTAGAAAAGATAAAGTCCAGTTGTCCATCGCGGTCGATATCGCCCACAAATCGGGTAGCCATAAATACATTGTCATATTGATCGATATGAAAGATCTCATAGGCCTTATTCGTGGCACCCAATACATAGCTCAGCCTGTAATTTGCTACTTCGTGAAAGATCTTTTCATGTCCTTTTCCGTCGGTTTGCACTTCTGTAGATTTGATGTTCCCACTGGCTTTAAGGGTAATCTGTTGATTTTTAAAGGTATAATTTACCGATTCCTTTGGCCAGATCTCCGAATGGCTGATCTCGACATGTTCAACAGCTCCTGTCTGAAGTCCTTTAATATTTAGAAATAGGAGTGAATTTCTCTTTGACTCAACACTTTTTGAGGGGACTTGGGCACATTCATCATAGCTATCTTTGATTTCGTAGTCCACCTTTGCCAGGTAAAATTTTCCGTCTTCCTCATATAGATCAAGCCAATCTTTATTCAAGACCGCCGTGGGATCTTCCTTTTCCCACATGCGGTAACTGCGGATTAAAAGCAGCTGCCCCCTTGCACTATCCGCCTGGAGGGACAATGGGCGAGTGGCTGTATCTTTCACCGATAAAGCAAGGCTATCTTCCGGAACCAGTGAATCTATAGTGGTCGTTTTTTTTGTGGATGTTGGGTTATTGCATGCCTGCACAAGCAAACTGAAAGCAGCCAAGGCAAAGACAACGTATCTATTCATATACCGTAAATTTTACTTAAAGATATAAAATTTACGGTATATTAAGGCTAGCTTAATCCTGTATCTCCCGGAGTAATGAAAAGGATTTAAGGCATTTTTCATCATCGAAGATATAGGAAGTCGCCATAATTTCATCCACTTGATGATCTTTCACAAATTTATCCATTTCAGCAGCGATTTTAGTCTTGTCTCCAATAAAGGCGCAGGAAGCCATACTGTGCACGGCTTGTTCAATTGCCGGAATACCTTTGTAGATCACTTCATCAGTTGGAGCGGACAAAGGTCTTCTTGTATTGGTCACGATACCCGCAAAAAGATTGTAAAAGCTGGTGGACAGATGCTCCGCCTCTTCGGTGCTGTCTGCGGCAATCACATTGACACAAGCGATAAAATAAGGTTTTTCCAAAGCTGCTGATGGCACAAAATTCTGATGATAAATCATACTGGCAGAAGCAAATTGTGCCGGAGCAAAATGAGTGGCAAATGCATAGGGAAGGCCTAAGCTTGCGGCTAAATAGGCACTATCTGTGCTTGACCCCAAGATGTATAAGGGGATATCCAGCCCTTCGCCGGGGAAAGCACGTACTTTTGCGTCATAGTTGTCAGCGCTAAAGTAACGCTGCAGATCTTTGACATCCTGCGGAAATTGAAATGCAGTATTCAGGTTATTTCTCCGCAATGCCATTGCGGTCAGTTGATCGGTCCCTGGTGCCCGTCCCAAGCCCAGGTCGATACGTCCGGGAAATAAAGTCTCCAAGGTGCCAAATTGCTCGGCAATCACCAGTGGTGCATGATTGGGCAGCATGATGCCCCCAGAGCCTACCCGCAGCTGCTTGGTATGTGATGCAATATGCTGTATCAGGAGGGCAGTGGCCGAGCTCGCAATATATTCCATATTATGATGTTCAGCGACCCAAATTCTTTCAAAATCTAGCTTTTCTATATGTTGAGCAATTTTTACCGTTCGGGCAAGCGCACTCGCCGCATTTTCTCCCTTTTTAACGGGAGCTAAGTCCAATGCTGATAATACGATTTTATCCATGCATTAAAATTACACAGAACAAAATCGACAATTGTAATAAAATTGTCTATTCTAGGATTCGTTGTGTATGTATGACAGTAAATTGATCATTCACTGTCGTGGTGAAGAAGGTAAATGAATCGTTGCCGTCTTTGATTTTGAATTTCTTCTTAATCTCCTCGGTTTTTAGCGGGAAATTTTTCGCGATAATATTGGATGTCAGCTGGCTTTTACTTTTTTTGAAATCCGTAAAAGATTCCACCTTTTTGACGAGGAATAGCTTGCCTGGGAAACCGATGATCTTGCGGTCAGCCGTATAGAGATGTGTATTTTTATGCAGTTTCTGCAGATCAAATTGTTTGGCAATCGTCTTAAAGGCCCCGGCTTTGGTCAGTGCTACGTCGGGTTCATATACATAAGAAAGGGGGGAGCTATAATCCACTACCGCCATCCGTTCGTCCTCATAAGTAAAAGAAACTGACTGCTGTTGTTCTTTAAATAGCCGGACTGCATGAATTGTCGTCTGTCCCGAGAAGCCTTTCTGCTGAATAAAAATAAGCTCCTTACAGTCATTTTGTAAAGAAACGACATAAATATCCCGGACATGTTTTAGCATGCTCATTGCGGAAGAAATATCCAATAAGGGAGCCAGTTTGCTCATGACCACTGGCGAACGTTGCAAAAACTCATCCTGCAAAGCGACTATATTGGGTTCACATTCATCCAGCAGAAAGACTTTTTTGTTTTGCACCCGTCGGGAGGGGTCCAAATAGATGTAATCGAACTGCTCATTTCCCAGATGGCGGATATAATCGACACCATCTGTTGCGACAACCTTAATATTGTTGGCACCCAGCACCCCAGCGTTATGTGATGAAATAGCCGCCAGATCGGGGTTCAGTTCACAGGAGACCACCTGGTCTGCCCGGGTGGAAAAATAAAAACTGTCCACACCGAAACCACTTGTTACATCGATCAGCCTGGTACCGCTATTGATTAGCGAACACTTAAACAAAGCTGTTTTTTCCGAAGAGCACTGTTCAAGATTTAGTTTAGCGGGAAAATATATCCCCGGGCTTTCTGCCCATAAGGGGATCTTTGCCAGTATACGTTGTCTGCCGTCAAGTTGTGCCGCTAGTTCAGATGATGTTATTCCTTCAAAAGGAGATTTCTTTAACGCTATTTTTGTAGGCGATTCATGCATGTTTTCTTCCAAAAACTGCTGTATCTCCTTTTGAAGGATCAATGTATTCATTTATATTTTCTTAACGAGAAGCTGACAGGTATAGGTATCCTTTAGTTCACTGATCACTTCCTTATCCACTAAAACACGGTCGATAGTCTCCTGATTGTAATAACGGATAGTGATCAACTCTAGTCCCGATTCATACTTAACCTTAAATCGCTGCTCAAGTTCACTGATCAGGTCCACCAGGTTTTTCCCCGTGTCATCCACAGATACGGTAAAATTGATCGCCGTATTATGCATCATATTGATTTTGATACGATACTCATGGAACAGGTTAAAAATATCCCGAAGGTTATCCTCAACAATAAAAGAGAAGTCCCTGGGTGAGATGGAAATAAAAATCTGGTTTACTTTAAAGATAAATGAGGGAACGGGCAAGGTCTGATTCGTACTTCTGATCACTGTTCCAGGAGATTCAGGATCGACAAAAGAACGTACATTCAACGCAATCTTCTTATTCTGCAATGGTTTAATGGTCTTTGGATGGATCACAGTGGCACCATAATACGTCAATTCGATGGCATCTGTATAAGATAATTCTGGAATCAATTCTGTTTTTTCAAACCATTTTGGATCGGCATTCAGTACACCCGGTACATCCTTCCAGATCGTCACGTTCTCGGCGTTCAGACAAGAGGCAAAGATTGCGGCAGAGTAATCAGATCCTTCGCGGCCAAGCGTGGTGGTGAAATTTTCCGATGTTCCCCCTAAAAAACCCTGTGTGATCACGATATACTCATCCAGAATTGCAGGCAGTTCGGCACGAATTTTTTCTTCCGTTTTGGTCCAGTCGACCACGGCTTCCCGGTAAGTATTATCTGTCAGGATGTAGTCTCTGGCATCTAGCCATTTGACTTTTTCACCAATAGAAGCCACATACGCCGCAACGATTTTAGTAGAAATCAGTTCCCCCATGGATACAATTTGGTCAAATAGATAATCATAGGAGTCCTGAGGATCTTCTTCCAAGATCCATTCGATCTCGACAAAGCAATTGGCGATTTCATCAAATATAGAATGGTTTCCATGAGGAAAAAGGTCCTGAAGAATCTGAAAATGGAATGCTTTAGCTTCTTCCAAGGTTTGAAACTGCAGGCCTGTGTTATTATAATATTCCTTGGTCAGCTTCTCCAGAAGGTTTGTTGTCTTCCCCATGGCCGATATGACGACCAACAAAGCATCACCTTTGTATTTCGCAATAATTCGGGCCGAATTCCTGACACTTTCTGCATCTTTCACAGATGCACCTCCAAATTTAAAAACCTGCATTTATTTTAATTAGTTTAGTTGACTGCTAATGAATTAATACTCTTGATGTAATGTAATCCTTTTTCCGAGATCAGTTCCTTAAACGAGGCATAGGGGATACGCAATTCCGTATTACCCTCTGCATATGACTTAATCTCATAGACATTATAATAAAATAGGATGTTGTCCTTTTCGAGCATAAAATTATCCGCCAGGGTAAATTTCCCTTCTTCAAAAAAATATTTCCCACTTAATGGATCCTGACTTTTTAGCCCTTCCTGTTTACGAAAGTGCTGCTCAGCGATCTGCACAAATTTAGCTTTATTTTCTTTCGGGATGATATCATCGATGCTGATGGGCTGGATAGATTGTCTGTCAAAATTTGAAAAGAGCGTAAAATGGTCACCATGTGCCCCGCCAGTGTATTCTTCCTGTTTGGTACGTATACCCAGAACGGCAGGGGTATTGGAAACCACATCGATATGAAGATCCCTGTTCCAGGTCGCCGTGGATTTACCATTGTTATCTTCCACATATTCATTATACGAATTGATGAAACGATGGGCGGCATCATCCATGCTCGTATCCCCCTCAAGATGTACAATAGATGCAATTAGGGTATTGATTGTGCTATCTTTAAAAATAGGGTATGTCGCCCTGAAATATGTTGTATCCAATTGATCGGCTTCCTTTAGAAAATAATGACTATATTCATTAACGGTGGTTTTGCTGTACGGAAGTGTATCCCTTTGCGACGGGTCAATAGATGAAGTCGTTTGGTTATTGCATGAATACAGCAAAGCACTGATGAATAAAATTTTCAAAAAAAAGTAAAACCGCATTGAATTGATTGTTTCCCCCCGTAATCTAATAAGTAATTGACACATTAATCCACTCCGAATCAAAATCTGCTTTGTATTTTTCGTAGAATTTTATGGCAGGTTCATTCCAGTCCAGCACTTGCCATACCATACCATGATAACCACAGTCCTTCCCATAAGTTAAGGTACTGTCGAAAAGTAACTTTCCTATGCCCAGACCACGCATCTTTTCAGTCACGATCAGGTCTTCCAGATAAAGCCTTTTTCCTTTCCAGGTGGAGTATCTGACGTAATATAATGAAATTCCCACAATTTTTGCATCCATCTCCGCAACAAATGCACCCCAGACAGGATTTTCTCCAAATCCGGCATCTTCAAATGCCGAAAGGGAAACGGTCACCTCATCTGGTGCTTTCTCATAAACTGCCAATTCCTTGATCAAGGTTAGCATTTGCGGACAATCCGATTTAACGGCGGCGCGTATAATAGGCTTAGTCATTGTTTTTATAATGTTTGATCACTCTTTTACCAAAAATCGTGCTTCCGATACGAACCATCGTCGAGCCCTCTTGAATTGCGAGTTTATAGTCGGATGACATCCCCATGGAAAGTACCTTAAAATGATCATCCTTTCGATAGAAACTAGCTTTGATACCATCAAATAGCATTTTTAGCTCATAGAACTCCGCTTTCACCACCTTCTCATTGTCGGTATTGGAGGCGATTCCCATCAGGCCGCAAATGCGGACATTCTTTAACTCCAAAAACTCTTCATCCCGGAGGAGCTCTATTAGTTCAGCGTGGTCAAGACCAAATTTGGTCTCCTCTTCAGCAATATAAACCTGCAATAGGCAGTCAATTGTCCGATTAGCTTTCAGTGCATGTTTGTTGATTTCTTTAAGCAATTTCAATGAGTCTACCGAGGCAATTAAACTGATGAAAGGAGCGATATATTTGACCTTGTTGGTTTGCAGATGGCCGATCATATGCCATTGAATATCTTTCGGTAAAACCTCCTGTTTCTCCACTAATTCTTGAACATGATTTTCACCAAAAACACGTTGTCCCGCATCGTAGGCTTCCATGATGTCCGAATTGGATTTTGTCTTTGAAACCGCTACCAGCTGAACGCCCAGGGCTTCCGTTTCCAATCTTAAAGCTTCTAAATTACTCGCAATACTCATTTCAGATATAGTTTGATGGTGTAAAAAGTGCCAAATGTCGGTGCTTTTTGTAAATTTGTACAAAACTACGAAATGCTACGATTAATACTGAATCTACTTGCAGTGATTTTTTTATTTGGTTCTTGTGTCAGACCCCAGGAGAAAGATATTATCTCCCAGGCTGAGTTTGTAAAAGCTTTGACTGAAATTCAGCTGACTGATTCATACCTCAATATTTTGCCCATTGATAGTGCACGCAAAGTGATGGTGCCTTTGTATCAGGTTACATTTGACAAATACGGACTGGATTCGGTCACATTCAAGAAAAACCTGAACTATTATGGGAAGGATGCGGAGGTCATGGCCGCTATTTATAAGAAAGTAGAGGACAACCTGACCAAAGAGAACAAGTTCTATACAGATATCGAACGCAGGAAGCAGGATTCAATCCGCTCCAGAGATTCTATTATCCATGCACGCATACAGGACAGTACCAATCGTGTTATGCGCATGCAGCAACAGTATCAGGATCGCATTTCGGCACTTATTCATTACAAGCCTAGTAAGGATAAATTTAGTTTTAAAGACGCTTCTTCATGGTTTATTCAGGCACTCCAGGTAAAAAATGGCATCAACTTGGATACTTACATGATGAATCAGCTTTCTGTGGGCCCTTCAGGTGCAGCTTCAGATTCAACTGGTAATACAGCATCTCCAACAGTAAAACCTGGCCCGTTGGCAAAGGATTCTGTAACGACAAAAAAACAGGTAGAAGAAAAGCCTGAAAAACGGCCAGTTAAGTCGGGGGAAGAGCATATACTGACCCCACCACGGGTTATAAAACCTGCGACAAAACTTTAACCATCAAAGAATATAATTTCTATGGTATACCCATTAAATGCAATTGATAAACTCGGGTTTTCCGAGATAAAAGATAAAATAAAACAAAAATGCCTGAGTGAATCAGGCCGTGAGCTGGTTGAAAAGATCCAGCCCCAGACGCGTTTTGACCAGATAGACCGTTTTCTGAGACAGACAAACGAATTTAAAGACCTGCTTGTCAATGATGGCGCTTTTCCAGTCGAAAACTTTTTCCCCCTGAAGTCCATTATTGAGAAGGCCAGGGTAGAAGGCGCATTTTTACTGGAAGAAGAATTTTTCCGGGTCCTATTATCTTTGAAAACCGTCTATGCCATTATTCGTTATTTCAATGAAAGGGAAGGCTTATATCCAAATCTCGAGGTATTGTTTGAACATTTACCGATGGAGAAGGGAATCATCCGTGACATTGAAATGGTCATAGACGAACGTGGAAAATTGAAAAACAATGCTTCCCGGTTGTTGCTGGAAATAACCCAACAGATACAGCGGGCCGAACAAGAGGCACTCAAACGGATAAACAGTATTTTTAAAAGTGCCCAAGATAACGGATGGACTGCCGACGGTAATCTGACGGTGCGCGATGGCCGCTTATGTATTCCTATACTCGCTGAGAATAAACGCAAGCTGAAAGGATTGATTCATGATGAGTCGGCAACAGGACAAACTGCTTATATAGAGCCCGAGGAAGTGTTTCAGCTCAATAATAAAGTTAGGGATCTGGAGTTTGAACGAAGACGTGAAGTCATCCGGATTCTCGTGGAGCTCACCGACAAACTGCGGCCACATCTTCCATTATTGCTATCCTACCATGGTTTGTTGACCAAGGTTGATTTCGTCAGGGCAAAGGCATTATTTGCATTAGATATTGAGGCCGAAATGCCGGAACTTTCAAAAGAAGCCGACATCAATCTGGTCAATGCGCGGCATCCTTTGTTGCTGCTGAATGAGCACCAGCAGCATACTGTCGTCCCCTTAAACATACAGATTGATCAATTGCAACGTATTATTGTTGTATCAGGGCCAAATGCCGGAGGGAAATCCGTTTGTATGAAAACCGTCGGGCTATTACAGATCATGGTTCAATCCGGTCTGTTGATTCCTGCGGAGCCGACAACGAAAATTGGCGTCTTCAAACAGCTATTTGCAGACATCGGTGATGACCAGTCCATTGAAAGCGACCTCAGTACCTACAGTGCCCATCTGTCCAAGATGAAGTATTTTACGGAATTCGCCAATGGGCGGACCCTGGTGCTGATCGACGAATTCGGAACAGGTACCGACCCATTATTCGGTGGGCCTATTGCCGAAGCCGTTCTCGAATCGCTGAACAAAAAACAAATTCGAGGAGTTGTTACGACACACTATTCCAATTTGAAGGTATTTGCCAGCAATACCGATGGACTGGAGAATGCGTCCATGCTATTTGACAATCGGGAGATGCAACCGATGTACATTCTGCAGATTGGCAAACCAGGGAGTTCTTATGCTTTCGAGATTGCACAAAAAATCGGGCTGGGCAAGGATATCCTGGCAGCTGCCAAAGGTAAAATTGGTGTGCAGCAAAAAAAGGTAGACACCTTGTTGATCGACCTCGAGCGGGAAAAGAAAGAAATATTTGACACCAAAGTTGCCATCAACAAAAGAGAGAAGGAGCTGGAAAGCCTTCAGGCCGAGTATCTGGAACTTCAGCAATATCTGGAAGAAAATAAACGTGTCATCCTGAAAAAGGCGAAAGAAGAGGCGCAGCAGATTATCAAAAATTCCAATAAACTGATTGAAAATACCGTGGCGCAGATCAAATCCGCCAAAGCGGACAAGGAGAAAACCCGGGAACTACGCAATAACCTGGGCCAAGCATTGAAAGCCGTGCTCCCAGAAGAGAAGAGGGTAAAACCTGCGGTCAAAGAAAAGGCTGTAGAATCAGCCGAACTGAACATCGGAGATTGGGTTCAGATTATCGACAATGGAGCTGAAGCTCAGGTGGTAGAGATTGCCAAGAATAACCTTATCCTTGCCATGGGCGAGTTGCGCACGGTGCAGAAACGGAAGAATGTCATCAAGCTGGAAGGAAGGGAAAATAAAAAATCTCCAAAGAGCTTATCTAAGTCATTATCAGCAGGAAGTGTTGCTGATTTTAAACCAGAACTTGATCTTAGAGGCATGCGGACCGAGGATGCACTGAATGAATTGGAAAGAGTCCTGGATAGGGCAGTGATGGTCGGATATCCATCAGTAAAGATTATCCACGGCAAAGGTGACGGTATTTTAAGAAAATTTATTCGCGATTATCTACGGAAGTATAGCCATGTCAGCCGCTTTGAAGATGAACATCAGGACCGGGGCGGGGATGGGATCACCTACGCCTATTTATAAGATAAAAAGAAACCCGTATTATTGTTACAATACGGGTTTCTTTTTAATGTAAATGATGGTCAGGAGCTTAAGCAGCCTGATCTTTGCCACCAAAAGTGATCATGACCATGCCCGTAATGATGACAAACATGCCAACAACCTGCTGCCAGGTCAGTGGACTTTTAAAATATAGAGCCATAGCCAGCTGGACTGTCAGAAAAGTTCCGCCGGAACACACCGCAATCACTATGGGCTGAGACACGTTTTTGAATAGCTGAACGAGAAACCAACTTGCCGACAGAAGAATGATATTACCCACAATCAGGGCGGCCCATTTATATTTCGGGTGTATTCCACCAAGCTTAAATAGGATGGAAGAGATAATCTGGCAGGCCCAGAAGGCCACAAAGTAAATGTAATTGAGCATAATTGATCCTTATTCGTATCTGCTATAAGCATTATTAAACGATTGCCGCATCAGGGCAAATTGGTCGATAATACTTTTCAAAAATTCCTCATCAAGCAATTCAAACACACCATTTACGCCACCAACGATGTCAACTTCAGCAATTTTATAGGATTGTTCAAGGTTTCCCTGTTCAAATTTGATAATGAATTTTTGGTTCATGCCAAAAATGGAAATCTTGCAATCAGGATGGGGGAGTTCTGCGATTAATCTCATGCGTTTGTTGTTGTCTTAATAATTACCGTAAAAATATAAAAAAACGCCCAAATGAAATACATTTGAGCGCTCAGGATTATGATATGATTAGAAAAAGGCTTGTTATACAACTCCCTGTGCTTTCATGGCATTGGCAACTTTAATAAAGCCACCGATATTGGCGCCTTTCAAATAGTTGACAAAATCACTTTCTTTGCCATATTTCAAGCAAGTTTCATGAATACTTTCCATGATGGTTTTCAGGCGGTTATCAACTTCTTCCGTACACCATTGTGTGCGGATCGAATTTTGGGACATTTCCAGACCACTGACAGCCACACCACCGGCATTCGCTGCTTTTCCAGGTGCAAAACTGATCTTGGCATCAAGGAAAACTTTGATCGCTTCGGCAGTAGAAGGCATGTTGGCACCTTCAGCAACACAGACACAACCATTGGCCACAAGGGCTTTCGCATCAGATTCATCCAGTTCATTTTGCGTTGCACAGGGCAGTGCGATGTCACATTTGAATTGCCAAGGCTTTTGTCCAGGCAAAAATTGAGCATTGGGATAACGTGTTGGGTACAGATCCAGGTTACGGCCCAAAGTCGCTCCGAAAGCCATTTTCTCGGCATCAAAACCATCTGGATCATAAAGTGTTCCCAAGCTGTTCGAAACCGTAATGACTTTGGCTCCCAATTGCAGCGCTTTTTCCACGGCATAAAAGGCAACGTTACCCGCACCGGAAACCGTGGCTATTTTTCCTTGTAAAGATTGACCCTGATGCTTGAAGATACAATCCACAAAGTACAATAAACCGTATCCTGTAGCTTCAGGACGAATATATGAGCCGCCCCATAATTCACCTTTACCAGTCAGGACACCCGTAAAATTGTTTTGAAGACGTTTGAATTGACCAAATAGGAAACCGATTTCACGTCCACCAACACCAATATCACCAGCAGGAACATCCGTATCAGCACCGATATGACGGTACAATTCAGTCATGAAACTTTGGCAAAAACGCATGATTTCATTATCAGATTTGCCCTTAGGATCAAAATCGGAGCCACCTTTACCGCCACCGATTGGTAAACCCGTTAAACTATTTTTAAAAACCTGCTCAAAGGCAAGGAATTTTAAAATACTCTGATTGACAGAAGGAGCGAAGCGTAAACCACCTTTGTAGGGGCCTATTGCACTGTTCATTTGAACACGATAACCACGGTTTACCTGGACTTCATGGTTGTCATCAAGCCATGTAACACGAAAAGATATAATACGTTCAGGTTCTGTAAGGCGTTCAAGAATTTTTTGATCGAAAAACTCAGGATGATTGTCTGTGATATAAGGAAATAAATCCTCGGTAACTTCTTTTACAGCTTGTAAGAATTCTGGTTCATGTGGATTGCGTTTCTCAACGTTTGAGATGAACTCGTTAAAATTTTTTGACATGTTTTAATTAGTAAAATTTCCCTTTGGCAGGCACTAATTTACATATTTTACAATAAAAAACCAATTTTTGTTAATTTTTTATAAATTTTAATCTATTCCAATGAAATTCCACATTTCAATTGAATTAGCCCAGTATGATGATCTATCATAGAATGATAGCCAAAATTCCACAATTGAAGTATTTTATTCGATGTCCATACGCTCAGAAAGAATCATTTTCGTTCCAGTCCAAAAATTAATATGTAACATCCCATTCAGGATATGATGCCTTATAATCATGCAAGCTGAAGGATATCAAAGCAGATGTTTATGACATTTTATACGGCATTGATTTTGGTCGAATGCTGGGAAAAGGTGAGTTCCCTTATTATTCTATTTAACATAATATAAATTATATAATCAATACTTAAAAAGCGGATAGGGGTTTGATTACCTATTTTCAACCGACTATATACAGGATAATGTCCGGATCATGGCATCGCATAAAAAAGAAACGCAAACCAAAGTCTGCGTTTCTTAAAGATTTAGGTTGACTATTTTTTTAATTCATTTAATCGACCGCCTGAATCATTAAGGCGCCGACTGTCAAATTTGTACGTGGATCGATCACAATCGCTTGAGAATTTGCCGCATTTTCATCTTGCAGGTCAAATACGAGATTCTCAGCAGCTTTAATGGCAATGTGGCAAATGTCATTGAGTTTGATCGCTTCGCCAAAAACTTTTTCCTGCGTATTGATATCAAATTTATAAAGCACGTCCGTGATTTTTATCTTTGTCAATTTGCTGTGGCTTTGGACTAAATAGATCTGTTCAGTATCCAGCGGTTTGTTGTCAAACCAACAGACATTTCCCTGAATGCTGCGTTCAAATTTTGGTGCAGACTCCACATTGGCAATGGTATCACCGCGGCTGATGTCCACATCATCTGTCAGATGTATAATAACCGACTGGCCATTCTCTGCGCGGTCAAGCTGCTGTCCGTTCAGCTCTATGGCCTTCACGGTGCTATAAGTTTCAGCCGGATAGATAATGACCTGAGCACCAACACTAAGCCCCTCTCCTAATACTCGGCCCGCATATCCTCTATAGTCGTGTAAATCATCGGTTTGTGGCCGTACGACCCATTGTACCGGGAATCTCCAATCCGTAGATTCGTTTTCATGGATTTCCACATTTTCGAGGTAATCCAATAAGGATTCACCTGAATACCAGAGCATCCGGTCTGATTTGTGGACAATATTATCGCCCTTTAAAGCGGATACCGGAATGAAATCCACGTCCTTAAGCCCTAAATTAGCGGCCAAACGCAGATAGTCCGTTTTAATCTGCTCAAAAACTGCGGCGCTATAATCCACCATATCCATTTTATTGACACAGACCAACACCTGTTTCATCGCCAGTAATTTGGCAATAAAGGAGTGTCTTTTTGTCTGTTCAATGACACCTTTCCGAGCATCGATCAAGATGATGATCAGGTCCGAATTGGAGGCACCGGTGACCATGTTGCGGGTATACTGGATATGGCCCGGAGCATCCGCAATAATGTATTTTCGATGATCCGTCTGAAAGTATTTATAAGCCACATCGATGGTGATTCCCTGTTCACGCTCGGCTTTCAGTCCATCCGTCAGTATAGCCAGATCCACCGTTCCATCATCATTTTTCCTGTTGGCACGCTGTATAGCCTCCAGCTGATCGTCCAAGATCGAATTTGTATCGTATAGTAACCGGCCTATCAAGGTACTCTTACCATCATCTACAGAGCCGGCCGTTATAAATTTCAATATATTCATTGTCGTCAATATCAGATATTAGATTTCAAATTAAGACCTAAAAATAGCCCTGTTTTTTACGTTCCTCCATCGCAGCTTCAGATACTTTATCATCCATGCGCGCGCCGCGTTCGCTCACTGTCGATGCCTTGATTTCGGCAATAATATCATCAAGGGCTGTTGCTGTCGAATCGACTGCCGCCGTACAGGTCATATCGCCCACCGTTCTGAAGCGAACCGATTTGCGCTCTATGATATCCTCATCGTCCATATTCAAAAATGGGGCTGCTGCCATCAATTGCCCATTCCGGGTAATCACCTCCCGCTCATGACTGAAATAAATCGAAGGCAATGCGATCTGCTCCCGTTTGATATAATTCCAGACATCCAGCTCAGTCCAGTTTGAAATCGGAAAAACACGTACGTTTTCGCCCTTGTTTATTTTGCCATTGAAAATGCTCCAGAGTTCAGGTCTTTGCCGTTTTGGATCCCATTGTCCAAATTCATCCCGCACGGAGAAAATACGTTCCTTTGCACGCGCTTTTTCCTCGTCCCGGCGGGCACCACCGATACATGCATCAAAGCCATTTTTTGAGATCGTATCCAACAATGTGACCGTCTGCAGTGCATTCCGGCTTGCATTTTTACCTTTCTGTTCGACCACTTTCCCTTGATCGATGCTATCCTGCACATAACCAACAATAAGCTTTTCACCGATCTCCTCAATAAGCGCATCGCGAAAAGCAATGGTTTCCGGAAAATTATGCCCCGTGTCGATATGAACCAAAGGGAAAGGAAATTTCCCCGGTCTAAAAGCTTTTTTTGCTAGGTGAACAAGCGTAATTGAATCTTTTCCGCCTGAGAATAAAAGTGCAGGCTTTTCAAACTGTCCGGCAACCTCCCGTAAAATATATATCGCTTCCGCTTCTAAATGATCTAAATAGTCCATTTTTTGAAATAATAATTTGTTTTAATGAATTTCTGTCTGCCGTTTACGATTTTACAGCGTGTAGACCACATTCTTTTTTACTCTGATCTTCCCACCACCATCTACCGGTACGAAAATCCTCCCCTTCCTGAACAGCCCGTGTACAAGGCTGGCAGCCAATACTCGGAAATCCTTTGTCGTGCAGCACATTATAAGGGATATATTGCTCTTTACAATATTGCTTCACCTCCGCAAATGTCCAGTCAAACAAGGGGTGGATTTTGACGATCTGATTCACTTCATCATATTCGATAAAGTCCATGTCATGCCTATTGGCAGACTGTTCCGACCGAATTCCCGTAATCCAGATCTTCTTGCCTTTAATTGCCCGTTGCAGGGGCTCAATCTTCCGTATCCGACAGCATTCCTTGCGATTTTCTACTGATTCATAGAACGAATTTGGTCCCTTTTTGCTGATAAACTCTTCCAGTAAATCCGTATTGGGCGCATAGGTTTTAATTTCCAGCTGATAACGTTCCAGCGTACGGCTCCACAGGGAATACGTTTCTTTAAACAGACGGCCCGTATCCAAGGTAAAAACCTCGATGGGCAGTTTGTTTTTACCGATCCATTCGGTGATGATCTGGTCCTCAATACCAAAAGAAGTCGAAAAAACAACTTCCGAGGGGTATAGTGATGCGATCACCTGCAGCATCTCCACTCCTTTTTTTTCGCCAATAATTTCTCTGATTTCCTTAACGTTCATGACGTAATATATTTTTGGTATGTTCGTTCAGTTGCTTTACTTTGAATTCGAAATTGCCCTTCAGCTGTTCCCGGTACGCACTCATCAGCGAGAGCGTCTCATCAATTTCCTCCGGCAGGAGCTCATTCAACAGCTCTTTGATGCGCTTGGCCATGGTAGGCGATTTTCCATTGGTCGAAATCGCTACCTTTAGATCACCCTTTTTGACGATCGAACTCAGGTAAAAATCACATAGCTCCGGTTTGTCGGCAGCATTGAAAAGCAGGTTATGCTGTGCCGTCAGGCTGCGGAGCTGATCATTGAGCTCCACATTGTTTGTTGCGGCAATCACCAGCTGTTTGTTGTCGATGTCACTTGCCTCAAAGGGCCGTATATGGAGCTGAATATGTGCGTAAGCCTTCAGCAGGTCTTCAAATTCCGGAAGAATTTCCCGGGCCACCACGGTGAGCTGTAAGGATTCATCGTTGGCGATCAGCGCCTGAAATTTCTCCAGTGCAACTTTACCTCCACCCACCAACAAGGTATGGACCTGGTCGAGCTTCACAAATATGGGAAACAGTTGGTTCATGGCTACAGGGCTAATGCTTTCTCTTTAATCTGTTGAAATGCTTTATGTTTGGCGACCACTTCACCGATGACAATGATGGCTGGCACACCAATTCTCTTTTCGGTAGATTCGTCCAATATATTATCCATTGTGCCCAATACCACTTTCTCGTTTGGCAGAGAGCCATTCTGTATCAGGGCGATCGGTAGGTCGTGGAAGCCCTTTTCCCGGTAGATGCCCACGATTTCAGCCAGCTTACCGTAGCCCATCAAAACGACTACCGTGGCATTGGATTCGGCAGCTAGATACAGATCACTTGACAAGGAGCCATCCGATTTTGAACCGGTGATCACCCAGAAGCTCTCGCTTATTCCGCGGTACGTCAAGGGGATCTGCTGCAGTCCGGTGAGGCCGATAGCCGACGAAATACCAGGCACCACCGCTGTTTCAATACCATATTGGGCAATATAATCGATCTCTTCACCCCCACGTCCAAAAACAAAGGGATCTCCACCTTTTAAGCGTACCACATGCCCATAGTTCAGGGCATAATCAACCAGTAGACGATTGATCTCATCCTGCGAAGTCGACAGCTGCTCGGCACGTTTGCCGACATAGATCTTTATGCAGTCCGCCTTGGCATAATCCAACAATTCATCATTGACCAATGCGTCATACAAAATGACATCCGCTTTTTGGATCGCCTTTATTCCTTTGAGACTGATCAGCTCTGGATCCCCAGGGCCTGCTCCCACGAGCGTTATAAATGGTTTAACTTGCATTTTCCTTATTCAACTAATTTAAACTAAACACTTAAACGCAGTTCTTCGCGTTTTTTTGAAGCCTCATAATAGAACGCTTCGGCTTGGAGCAGATAGGCATCGGCAAATTCTTTTCCAGGTTCAAATTTATTGATCTGGAGCACCCGCTCCTCAAAGCTGGTCGGGAAGCTGAAGATACCATCTTGTACATACAAGTTATCAAATTCTTTGATAATAGCAATCTGTGTACTGGCATTTATTCCTTTATCCAACAGCAATGCTTTTGCTGTCCAGACAAAGGAGCTGTAAATATGATAAATTGCATCCGCATATTGTTGTTGCTGCAGTGCTTCTTTTGCTAAGGCCAGTTTCTCCTCCGATTCAAACAATAAAGTGGCAATCAGGTCGATGACGACGCCGGCACATTCGCCCACACCTATAGCCGTGTTATAAATGTCGTTGCGGCCCCAGTCCACAAACTCATCTTCCGTCAATGTGCTCAGGTCGGCCAGCGGTTTCAGCAGCCGGTAGAAATAATCCTTCGTCTGCCTGTCATAATATTGATGGAAGCTTTCTTGCTCCAATCTGTTGGCTTTAAAATCATTTAACAGCAGGTCCACCACCAGGGTGACACGTTTGGTAGGTACTTTGGTGATGCGCTCGGCGATTCGGCCTATGCCACCCCCAACAGTTCCACCACCAATCATCACCTGTGCGGCAGGCAATACCCGGCCCTGAGCCTTTAATGAACTGCCATGAAAACCAATGTGCGCCAGTCCATGCTGACCACAAGAATTCATACAACCCGAGATCTTGATTTTTAGGTGCTGCTCATACACAAAGTCACCATGAAACTCCTCCACGTAATTTTCCAGCACACGGGCCATTTCCGTGGAGTTTGAAATACCCAGATTACAGGTATCCGTGCCCGGGCAGGTGGTGATATCGAGTGTGCTGTTAAATCCATAGCGGGCATAGCCCAGTTCATGCAGTACATTGTAGATATGTGGCAAGGATTCTTTGCGTGCAAATTTCAGCAGCAGGTTCTGGTCCTGCGTCACCCGCATATCATCGGCGACATGATCCCGGATACTGGCCACCAATTGGCGCGCTTTTTCTGTTGGGATATCACCTGTTGGAACTTTTAGGTATACACCATAAAATCCTTTTTGCTTTTGTTCAAATACATTCGTCTGCAACCATACCTCATAAGCCAAGGGGTCCACAGGTGTTACCTGTTCAGTAAACAGAGGCGGATGTGCTGCAGTGGGCACCTTTTCCCTGTCCACCACAAAACGTTTGCTTTTGATGGCTTTGCGTTCTTCTTCGACCAGTCGGAGCACTTCTTCCAACCCCAGTTTCTGCACCACGTATTTAAAGCGGGCCTTGTTCCGGTTATTTCGCTCACCATGACGGTCAAAGACACGGATCGTCGCTTCAATCAGGGGTATAAATTCATCTTCAGGCAGAAAATCAAAAATCTTTTGTGCCAGGATGGGCTGAGCACCCAATCCGCCGCCGAACATGACCGTAAAACCACGTTCCTCCCTGCCTTCATGCTGTCTTACTTTCGGCACAAAACCAAAGTCCTGAAGGTAAGAAAACGCCGTGTCTTTATCACTCGAAGAAAAGCCGATTTTAAATTTCCGGCCCATGTCCGCACATATCGGGTTTCGGACAAGGTATTCGAAAGTACTTTGTGCATAAGCCGATACATCAAAAGGCTCATCCGGATCTACCCCAGCTGCTGGCGAAGCCGTTACATTCCGTACAGTATTTCCACAGGCTTCCCGTAAGGTCAGGTCATCCGCGGCAAGTTTAGCCCAAAGCTCAGGCGTTTTGTCCAGGCTCACAAAGTGAATCTGGATATCTTGCCGTGTGGTGAAATGGATATTGCTGCTGGCATATTCGTCCGAAATATCAGCTATTTTCAGGAATTGTTTAAACGTAAGTTTTCCAAACGGCAACTTGATACGGATCATTTGTACACCAGGTTGTCGTTGGCCATATATGCCCCTGGCCAGGCGCAAGGATTTGAATTTATCCTCGACCATCTCCCCTGCCCGGTATGCTCTTATCTTTTTTTCCAGTTCGATGATTTCCTTTTCAACAACTGGGTTTTCTAATTCTGTACGGAAGCTTTGCATAAAACAAATAAAATCTATTGATTTAGTATTCTTTTCTCAGGGTCAAATGTAAAAATTTTTTTTTAATATTCTATAATATCTACCAAATTAATATATATTTGCCTTGTAAAATTAAATATACTAAACCTGTAGACTAATGGGTGTAACGATAAAAAAGTGTTTTATAATTCTGATTCTTAGTTCAATAGTCGTCTTTCAGATGACATCCTGCGCACCAAAAGTTAAAAATGGCTACAGTAAAGAACGTGGATTTGAAGGCAACATTTCCCTATCCGGTGCTTTTGCCCTCTACCCCTTGGTCGTGATCTGGAGTGAGGATTTCAAAAAAGAGCATCCCCATGTCCGGTTCAACATTTCTGCAGGCGGTGCTGGCAAGGGTATTGCTGATGTACTGACCGGCATGGTCGACATCGGTTTAGTATCGCGCGATTTGCATCCACAGGAAATCAAGAAGGGTGCGGTTCCCATTATCGTTGCAAAGGATGCCGTGATATGTACAATAAATCCGGGCAACCCCAATTATAAGGCACTCCTACAACGGGGCCTCACGCGGGATGAGCTTGCCGATATTTTCATCAACCGCAAGTTCAGGACCTGGAAGGAGATTGATCCCCGGTTTACGGCTGACCCGATCAATGTATATGTGCGGTCCGATGCTGCCGGAGCAGCAGAGACCTGGGCCAAATTCTTTGACCACAAACAAGAAGACCTTCAGGGTGTCGGCATCTTTGGGGACCCCGGTATTGCCCAGGCCATCAAAGATGATATTTATGGCATTGGATTCAACAATATCAATTATGTCTATAATTTAAAGACAGACAAGGTATTTGACCGTATCGATGTCCTGCCGCTGGACTTAAACAACAGTGGGCAGCTTGACGTTGAGGAGCAGTTTTACCATTCTCTTTCCCAGCTCACAGAAGCCGTGGCCACGGGCAAGTATCCTGCGCCTCCGGCCCGGGACCTGACCTTTGTGACACACAATAAGACCGAATCCCTGCTTTTAAAAGAGTTTATCGCCTTTGTGCTCAAGAAGGAAGCCCAGTCGCAACTTCTTCAGAATGGTTATGTACCCTTAAATGAAACATTGATAAAACAAGAACTAAATAAGTTATAGTATGCTAAACACACGTCTGGTTAAAGATGCATTCGTAAAACGATCGACCCTGCTGCTGCTATTGATCTCCTTATCGGTGGTTGTGGTCATTGCTGTTGGGCTGACCGTCAAATCGATCCCGTTATTTGAATATAGCAATGTATTCGAGTTGCTAACGGATAGCGTATGGTCACCGATGAAAGGATCTTTTGGGTTCCTGCCTTTTATTGCAGGCACCTTGGCGGTGACCCTCATTTCCCTCGCTATAGCCATCCCACTATGCATTCTGACCGCTGTGTACCTGACCGAATATGCTTCCGATGCGTTAAAAAATATGATGTTTCCCCTGGTCAATGTGCTGGCCGCCATACCGCCAGTACTGTATGGTGTCTGGGGTGTCCTGTTTATCGTCCCCTTGATCCAGCTGTATATTGCACCGGTATTCGGTGTTGTTACCTCGGGTTACTCCGTGCTGGCAGGCGGCATTGTCCTGGCGGTCATGATTTTTCCGATCATGATCTCCATCATGGTTGAAGTGCTACAGACCATTCCTTATGAACTGAAAGCGGCTTCCCTATCCCTGGGGGCAACGAAATGGGATACCATCAAACATGTCATTTTAAAAAAGGCAAAACCGGGCATTATTGCTGCCATCGTCCTGTCGACTTCACGGGCATTTGGTGAGACCATTGCCGTGTTGATGGTCTGTGGTAATGTGGCCAAGGTTCCTACCTCCATTTTCGATGCCGGGTATCCGATCCCTGCATTGATCGCCAATAATTTCGGGGAAATGATGTCCATTCCGCTTTACGAATCTGCCCTGATGTTTTCCGCGCTCTTGCTGTTTGTCATCATCTTTATTTTCAATTTGATATCGCGTCTTATCTTAAGACGTCTGGAAGGAGGTCAGCATGCATAATATCAAAAGAAAGTTATTGCATGAAAAGATTGCCAAAGGCTTTATGCACCTATCGGGCATTACTGTCACGGCTTCCCTCTTTTTTATTGTGGGGACGATCCTCTATAAAGGCCTTCCCTACCTCAATTGGGATATGATCAGTCAATTACCCCAAGGCGGATTTTACATTGGCAAGGAAGGTGGTATTTTAAATGCCATCTTAGGGTCCTTATACCTGGCTGGGCTGTCCACCGCCCTGTCCGCATTGATCGGGATTCCCATTTCGCTTTACCTGAATGTATACCTAGGGGCCAAATCCAGGGTCACTCAGCTTGCCAAACTGCTGTTTGACGTACTCTATGGTGTCCCATCCATTGTTTATGGTGCCGTTGGTTTTGGTATCATGGTCTACCTGGGCATCAGGGCATCCTTATTAGGTGGTATCATTACCGTCACGCTGCTCACCATCCCGATTGTAGTACGCACCGTGGATGAGCTGATCAAAACCATCCCCGAGGACCTTAAGAATGTCACCCTTTCCCTGGGCACCACCCGTTGGGAAATGGCCAAAGTGATGCTGCGCAGTATCCGTACTGGTTTATTGACCGCCATACTCTTAGCTTTTGGCCGGGCCATTGGCGATGTCGCCGGTGTCTTATTGACCACAGGATTCAGTGATAATCTACCCAAATATATTGATGAGCCCGCGGCAACACTTCCCCTGGCTATATTTTTTCAGTTGAGCAGTCCCATTCCTGAAGTCCAGGGCCGGGCCTATGCATCTGCTCTGGTTTTAACAATCATTATTTTAATTATCGTAATATGCACTCATATTCTTCAATCGAAACAAAAGAATCGTTGATTAGCGACCCATTGAGTGATCCACACATTGAAATCAAGGATCTCAATGTCCATATCGACGGACGACATATCTTAAAAAATATCAATCTCGCCCTGCCCAACAATAGCGTCACCTCCATTATTGGTCCCTCAGGATGTGGCAAGACCACGCTGCTCAAGACGCTCAACAGGCTGGTTGATGATACAAAAGGTGTAGAGATAACCGGTTCAGTCCTGGTAAATGGAGAAGATCTCTATGGGAAGCATGCCGAGGTGACCCATATCCGGAAGAAGATGGGACTTTTATCCCAAAAACCCTATCCGCTTCCCATGTCCATCTATGACAATGTAGCATATGGCCCCCGCATACATGGTGTCAAAAGCAAAAAAGAACTTGATAAGATTGTAGAGAAGCAGCTGCGCAATGTCGCGCTATGGGATGAGGTCAAAGACCGCCTGGGACATTCGGCCAGCGGATTGTCCATTGGACAGCAACAAAGGCTCTGCCTGGCCCGGGGACTGGCGGTTGAGCCCGAGATCATCCTTGGTGATGAGTCTACTTCAGCCTTGGACCCACTGTCCACCGCCAAGATCGAAGAATTATTGATCGAGTTAAAGAAAGATTATACCATTGTCCTGGTTACCCATATCCTGCGGCAGGCCAGACGGGTTTCCGATTACATTATATTTGTCTATGGTGGTGAGATCCTTGAGTTCGGTCCTACCGAGCAGGTATTGTTGAATCCCCAGCATGAGATCACCAAGCAATACGTCAAAGGATTTATTTCCTAAACATAGCAAAGGGCGACGGTATAGCTCCCTTGTAGCAATAGCTGTTCTTGTACAGGCATTGACCGGTTGATGTTTAATCAGGCCCTGTGGGATGCCCCGTAGTCCAGGATTAAACGTCAACCGGTATCCTCTAGTTTGTGTCCATGCATAAGGCTGACGAGCGGAGCCCCTGTGCTGCTTATTTCAAATGAAACAGGTCATCCACCCCAAGGATCTTTTTAGAGGTAAAGCCTTCGGCATATTTAGCCTGGATATAGCGTCCAAATTCCCGTGCCCTGGCAGCAGTAGACTCCATAAAGTCCGGATTGGAAATATAAGTCTGCGGTTCGTCCGGATTTACATTTTCACCGGTATAAAACTGTGTTTTATAGGCTAGTATGGATTTCTCCTTGATGGCATAGTATGCTGAAATATCGATGACCACATCAGGTTTGATGTAATAGTCCTGCACAAATTGCAGCAGCAGCCGTGGGCGAAAAGCCTCCTGCGGCAGATTGTCTTCATCTTTGGTTTCCACCCTTCTTAAGCCTGCCAGGAAGCAAGCTTCATTCACCAGCTGTCCGGCCCGGCCATGGTCAGGGTGGCGATCGGTAATGGCATTGGTGATGACGATTTCAGGTTGGTATTTTCGGATGGCGCGGATGACGGCCAGTTTTTCTGCTTCCGCATTTTCAAAGAAACCGTCACGCAGGCCCAGGTTCTCACGGACGGTCAATCCCAGAATATCCGCCGCATCTTTCGCTTCCTGTGCCCGGGTTTCTGCTGTGCCCCTGGTGCCCAGTTCACCCTGTGTCAGATCCACAATTCCTACCTTTTTCCCTTCGGCGACATATTTTGCCATTACGCCACCAGCACCCAATTCAGCATCGTCCGGATGCACGGCAATGACAAGCAAATCTAATTTTAGCATATTTCTACAATCTACTTTATGGTGTACACATACTCTTCCAGCATTTAAATTGACCCATTTGGGGGATTTTATTGCGGTAGAGCTGGACCAAAGGTAGTAAGTTTAGCGCTTACTCTTGCAAGAGGCGTTCGATATTGCGGCAAATTTTACCTGACAATGGCGAAGTGGTCGGGTAAAAAAAGTCAACGACTTCCCCCCGTTTGTTGATGAGGTATTTATGAAAATTCCAGGATGGTTTGCTGTTGATGCGTCCATTTTCCGTTTTATTGGAAAGGAAACCATACAGGGGTGTCTTGTAGGCCCCGACCACATGGCTCCGTTTGAATATCGGGAAACTGACCTGTTGGTTGATGCGGCAGAAGGTTTCGAGGGTGCTGCCAGTCAGGGGTTCCTGATTGCGAAAATTATTCGACGGAAAAGCCAGCACTTCAAAGCCCCGGTCTTTGTACTTTTGATATAATTTCTCGAGCGATTTAAATTGCCTTGTAAAGAGGCATTGGCTCGCCGTGTTGACCACAAGCAGCACTTTCCCCTCAAAATCTGCCAGGGATTTTTTGGTTCCGTTAAACTGTAGCGCATCAAAGTCATATATTCTTTTCATACGGTCTGGTGTTAGCCTCCTCCATTAAAAATTACATTACTGGTCGTGGTCGGGATTTTTCAAATTCCCGAATGATATTCTCGATCTCAAAGTCCTCTTTGGCATCATAGGAGGTTTTCAGGTTATGCCCAAATATCTTGGCTACCCCCTGATAAAAGAAGGCCGAAATTCCGCCTTTCATTTCTTTGACCATCTCATAGCTGGTATGGCCGGTGTAGCGGTCGATTAATTTGATCAGGATTTTACCCTGTGAAATGGTCATGTTCTTGATCTCCCTGTTGAACATCTGTTTCACATCATGCTCACATTTTTCGACCAAGGCCTGATGTTCCTTTTTGTCGGATGTCATGGCCAGGTCACGGTCAAGCTGGTCATATCTTTTTTGCGCATAGATCGCATACGGCAGCACTTTGAGGACATTTCGCCTAAAGCGCAGGTATTCCCGCCGTGCAGTTTCGCTGGTCCACACCCTTTTTCTGACAATCACAACCTCCGGAATTGGAAACCAGGGCAACACTTCCCCCGAGGGTAATGTCGTGGTCATATAATCCGATACAGACTCCTGTGCCCCATCACCATATAAGGGAAGGACGAGTGATCGTGACTGTGCCTTAGCAGACAGAGTCCCCAGAAGCAAAAGCAAGCCAAATACGATTGTCTTCATCTGTACGCCTATATAACTCTTTTAAATTTGTCAATACTATTATATTTTGGTAAATTTATTACAAAATAAGTTAGCTTGATAATTGTATTCAAAATACATTAACTAAATTACACAAAAATATTCAAAAATACATCATTACCTGCAACGTTTATGAAAGATTATGTGATTGATATTGAAGCAGAAAACAAAGAGATAAGAAAACGTTACCGTGCCTTGTTGCGCGCCTGTAAGCCTACCTTGCAACGGGGCGACAAGCAAGAAATCCGGAAAGCTTTTGATCTGGCGCTGGACAGTCATAAAGAAATGCGCCGTAAATCAGGAGAACCCTATATTTATCATCCGATCGCTGTGGCCCAGATTGCTGCCGAAGAAATTGGCCTGGGAACCACCTCCATCGTATGTGCATTGCTTCATGATGTGGTGGAAGACACAAACGTTACGCTGGATGAGATTGAGGAAATGTTCGGCAAGAAAGTACGTCGTATTATTGACGGGCTGACCAAGATATCGGGGATATTTGACCCCAACAGCTCCATGCAGGCCGAAAACTTCCGCAAGATGCTGCTCACCCTTGCCGATGATGTCCGTGTGATTCTCATCAAACTGGCCGACAGGCTGCACAACATGCGCACCATGGAGTTTATGGCCCGCGATAAGCAGCTGAAAATCGCATCTGAGACAAGCTATCTTTATGCCCCATTGGCGCACCGTTTGGGATTATATGCGATCAAGTCCGAACTGGAAGACTTGTCCATGAAATATACCGATCCGGATACCTATAAATTTATCGCCCGCAAGCTCAACGAGAAAAAAGCAGAGCGGGAGAAATTCATCGGCGATTTTATCGGTCCGATCACCGAGATCCTGGAAGAACAAGGGATTAAAGCCTCCGTATTTGGCCGGCCAAAATCCATCCATTCGATCTGGAACAAAATGCGCAAGAAGTCCATTCCCTTTGAGGAAGTCTATGATTTATTTGCCATCCGTATTGTCATCGATGCTGTCGATGAAAAAGAAAAGACCGAATGCTGGAAGGTCTACTCCATCGTTACCGACCTGTACCGGCCCAATCCGGACCGTTTACGTGACTGGATTTCCTCTCCGAAAGGCAATGGTTATGAATCCCTGCATACCACAGTGATGGGCCCCAAGGGACAGTGGGTGGAAGTACAGATCCGTACCAAACGGATGAATGAAATCGCAGAAAAAGGATTTGCGGCACACTGGAAATACAAAGAGTCCAATTCAGATTCAGGCCTCGACCAATGGATCAAAAAAGTCCGCGATGTACTGAGCAGTCCCGACCAAAATGCCATGGACTTTGTGGATGATTTCAAGATGAACCTCTTCTCGGACGAGATTTTCATATTCACGCCCAAAGGCACGCTGATCCAGCTACCCAATAATGCCACGGCCCTGGATTTTGCCTTTGAGATCCACTCGGATATCGGTGCCAGCTGTATCGGTGCAAAGGTAAACCATAAGCTCGTACCACTCAGCCACGTCCTACAAAATGGTGATCAGGTGGAGATCATTACCTCCAGCAAACAATCGCCAAAAGAAGACTGGCTCAACTTTGTGGTGACGGCCAAAGCCAAGTCCAAGATCCGATCCTCCCTCAAAGAAGAGAAGAGACGCGTTGCCGAAGACGGCAAAGAGATCCTGGAGCGCAAGTTAAAATCATTGAAGGTTACCTACAATACCGACAACATCAATAAGATTGCCAACTACCTGAAATATCCGAGCTCCCAGGACCTGTTCTATAATGTGGCCAAGGGTATTGTGGATATCAAACAATTGCGGGAATATGTGGCCCATGAGAAAGCCGTGGAGGTCAGTGCTGGATCGTCCTCGGGCAATCAGTTCAACAGCCATATCGGCGGTTTGGTCGAGAAGATCAACAAGAAGGAATTTGACACCATCCTCATTGGCGATGACATGCAAAAAGTGGACTATACCCTGGCCCCCTGCTGCAACCCCATACCTGGAGATGATATCTTTGGTTTCTTGACCGTCAACGATGGCATCAAGATCCACCGCACAAGCTGTCCCAATGCCTCCAAACTTATGGCCAACTACGGTTACCGCATTTTGAAGGCACGCTGGGCATCCACCAAAGATTCGGCGTTCTTGACCGGCTTACATATTGTGGGCATTGACGACGTTGGTCTGGTCAACAAAATTACTACCGTCATTTCACAGGAATTTGCGGTCAACATCCGGTCCCTGGCAATTTCCAGTAATGAAGGTATTTTTGATGGCAATATCATGGTCTACGTCAACGATACCCAGCAGCTTGAAAATCTGATGAAGAACCTGAAGGAGGTCAGAGGGATAACAGGAGTAAATCGCTATGAATCTGAAAATTAATCAAATGAATATCACAATTTAGGCTACTGACCTTTCCGCAGCTACCGGACGTTTTATTTATAGCGGAAATATCAATCTTAATTGGTAAATTTGTACAAGAATCTTTTTACTATGAATCAAGCTGAAAATTTTGCAACTGTAAAAAAAATCTTTGAAGCCTACTTAGAGAACAAAAATCTAAGAAAAACGCCAGAGCGTTATGCTATCTTGGAAGAGATATATTCACGCACAGATCACTTTGACGTGGAGTCTTTGTATATCCATATGAAGAACAAGAAATACCGTGTCAGCCGTGCTACAGTTTACAATACCCTAGAGCTCTTGGTATCTTGTGATTTGGTGACCAAGCACCAGTTTGGACGGAATATGGCGCAGTTCGAAAAATCCTATGGTTTCAAGCAGCACGATCACGTGATCTGCATTGAATGCAATAAGGTTGTCGAATTCTGCGATCCCCGTATCAACCAGATCCAAAGCCTGATGGGTGACTTATTGAAATTTGACATCAAGCACCATTCGCTGAATCTGTATGGCGTATGTCAGGAATGTCAGGAAAAAAATAAAAAAGAAGAAAGCGTAGCCCAAGAAGCTATTTCAAATTAAATCTTATATTTTCTTAAATATAATAGTACATTTGTTCAGGAATGTTCAGGGGAAAAATTCCTGAACATTTTATTTTTTAGATGAGTCTATATTTATTAATAACATTTTAATTACTATACTTTAAAAGCTATGCAAGTTGATGTGCTTTTGGGCTTACAATGGGGTGACGAGGGTAAAGGTAAGATCGTAGACGTATTTTGTCCCAAATACGATTTGATCGCTCGTTTCCAAGGCGGCCCTAACGCCGGACACACGTTGGAATTTGATAACAAAAAATTCGTGCTCAACACAATTCCATCTGGTATCTTCAATGAAGGTACACTAAATCTTATTGGTAATGGTGTCGTTATCGATCCGATTATCCTAAAAAGAGAATTAGACAACCTTAAGACAGCTGGTTTTGATCCGGTGGGTAAAGGCAATTTGGTATTGGCCCGTAAGGCACACCTTATTTTGCCCACACACCAATTATTAGATGCGGCTTCAGAATCCAAGATGGGTGCTGGCAAGATCGGGTCTACATTAAAAGGTATTGGTCCAACTTACATGGACAAAACAGGTCGAAACGGCCTACGTGTGGGTGATACGACCCTTCCAGATTTTCAAGAGCGCTACCAAAAGCTCAAAGAAAAGCACCTGAACATCCTTTCGCACTATGGTGAAATTCCTGATTTCAGCGAAAAAGAAGAAGCATTCCTAGCAGCTATTGAATTCATTAAATCTATCCCGCACGTGGATTCTGAGCATTTGGTCAATCAATACCTGAAAGCAGGCAAGCGTGTACTGGCTGAAGGTGCCCAAGGTACATTATTGGATGTAGATTTCGGATCATATCCATTTGTGACTTCGTCCAACACGACGACGGCAGGTGCTTGTACAGGTCTTGGCGTTGCGCCCAATAAGATTGGTAAAGTATACGGTATCTTCAAAGCCTATGCAACCCGTGTCGGAGGAGGTCCCTTCCCGACAGAACTTCATGATGAAACCGGTGAAAGACTACGTCAGTTGGGCCATGAGTTTGGCGCGACTACCGGACGTGCACGCCGTACCGGATGGATCGATATTCCAGCTTTAAAATATGCCATCATGCTAAATGGTGTCACTGACCTGATCATGATGAAAGCCGACGTACTGGATACCTTCGAAAAGATCTATGCATGTACACACTACAAATACAATGGTGAAGTCATTGACTATATGCCATACGAGATCATCACGCATCAGGCAGAGCCTATCCTGGAGGAGATCGAAGGCTGGAAACAAGATCTGACAGGCATCACTTCCGAAGCCGAGATCCCTACAGCATTACGTAACTATATTGCTTATTTAGAGAAAGCACTTGAAGTTCCTATCACGATCCTATCCGTAGGTCCCGATCGTAAACAGACATTGGCATTATCAAAATAAACTATGCGAATCGAAAGTTTTGATCTTCTCGATTCTAAAGATAAATTTCATCAAAAAGCCCTGCACTGGTCGGGGCAATTTGATGAAATTTCTTTCTTTAACAGCAATGGGCCAGCCGACCAGTGGGGAAGATTTGAAAGTATACTGGCGGTAAAAGCATTGGCTGTCTTTCGTGCGGATGACCATGTATTGGATCAGCTGCAAGTATTCCTATCGCTCCATCCCGGCGGGTTTATTCCCGGATTTCTCTCCTACGATCTGAAGAATGAGATCGAAGAACTACAGACCACAGCCGTCAATACCCTTGAATTTCCCGAAGCTTATTTTTTCGTGCCCGCCATGACCATCAGCTGCCGTGGCCATCAGGTACAGATTCGGGCCGAAGACCCACAGGCGATATTTCAGGCCATCTGTGCGACCATCGTTCCACAGCAAGCTTCGCCGATTGATGTACGTGTACATTCACGCTGGACCAAACCACAGTATTTTTCGGCCTTTGACAAGGTACAGCAGCACATCCAGCGCGGCGATATCTATGAAGTCAATCTCTGCCAGGAATTTTTTGCTGAAAATGCCGACATCGACCCCATTGAAGTATATCTCAAACTGAATGCAGTATCACCCACTCCGTTCAGCAGTTTTTTTAAGGCCGGGCAGCATTTTATCATGAGCGCTTCACCCGAACGTTTTTTAGCCAAGCGAGCGGGCCGGCTTATTTCGCAGCCCATCAAAGGTACCGCCAAGAGAGGAAGCACGGCTGCAGAAGATCAGGAGATCATGCAGCAGATGCGCCACTCGCAGAAAGAGATAGCCGAGAATGTCATGATCGTGGACCTTGTCCGCAACGACCTGACCCGAAGCGCCTTACCCGGTACCGTCCAGGCTACAGGACTGTTCGAGATCCAGTCCTTTAAGCAGGTCCACCAGATGCTATCGACGATTACCTGCATGCAGGCCCCCCAGGTATCCAACATGGATGTCTTCAGACACACCTTTCCGGCGGGTTCGATGACGGGTGCCCCCAAGATTGCAGCCATGCAGATCTGCGATCAGATCGAAGCTTCGAGGCGGGGTATCTATGCCGGTTCCATCGGATACTTTGATACGCTGCGGGATGAATTTGATTTCAATGTGGTGATCCGCAGCCTGCTGTACAACCAGCAGAAACAGTACCTGTCCTTTCATACCGGCGGTGCGGTCACCAACCAGGCTTCGGCAGACCAGGAATATCAGGAATGCCTTTTGAAGGCCTCTGCCCTCTTGAAAGCCTTGGATACGACACTGGAACAATAAAACTATACTAATTTTATAGAACATATTTTTTGCTTCAAGTATTTTTTCGACCTTTGCCCTGGTGAAAACGCAGATCCCTTATATCAATATCCATACCCATCAGCCTGATCCCCTGCTGGACGGTTCCATTGTATCCATTAGAAATATTGCGCTCAACCAGCATGAGGCAATCCCTGCTGAGCAGCGTTGTTCTATTGGCCTACATCCCTGGTATATCGATGGGCACACAGCAGCCAGTTTGCAACAGCTGCGTTCCGGGCTAAAGCAAGCAGCGGTGGTGGCTGTGGGCGAATGCGGGCTGGACAAGAATATTGCCGTTCCATTTTTGGAGCAACAAGCCGTTTTTGAGCAACAGATCCAGCTGGCCGCCGAGTTTCAGAAACCCCTGATCATCCATTGTGTGCGTGCCTTTCAGGAAGTACTTACCACACTCAGCAAGTCACAGTTTACGTTACCTGTCATCTTCCATGGCTACCGGAAAAACTGGATTCTGGCGCAACAGCTGATAGGTAAAGGCTACTACCTATCCATCGGTGCCCATTGTCTGGATGGCAGTCAGGATGACATATTAAAAAATATGCCGCTGGAACAGCTCTTCTTGGAGACAGACACCCATACAGCAATACAAATTGAGCGCATATATCAATATGTCGCATCGGTCAAGTCTATCCCCTTGGTACAGCTCATGCAGGCAGTATACGATAACTATAGGCGAGTCTTTGCGGACTAAAGACCGAGCATATGGTTGAACACCATAAACATAAAACAAGTGCAACAGGACAATATAAAACAATGACCTTAAGCACTTTTAAATAATTTAAAGTAAATGAAAGATTTAAGTTGGCTGTCACGTACCGAAGCCTTGGTTGGTCGGGCAGCTTTGGAAAAATTAGCAAATTCACATGTCATGGTACTCGGCTTGGGCGGTGTAGGGTCCTTTGCTGCCGAGTTTATCTGCCGTGCCGGCGTTGGGAAAATGACGATCATCGATGGCGATACCGTTGATCCTTCCAACAGAAACAGGCAGTTGCCCGCCCTGGCCACCAACCATGGAGAGGCCAAAGCCGAAATTATGCGGCAGCGGCTGCTGGCGATCAATCCCGAGCTGGAATTGACCGTGATACAAGATTTCATTATTCCCGAGAAAATCCCTGGCTTGCTGGAGCTGGCACCAGACTATTGTGTAGAAGCCATTGACAGCATTACACCCAAATTATTTTTTATCCGTCTGGCTCTGGACGCCAAAATCCCATTTGTAAGCTCCATGGGTGCGGGCGGAAAAGTTGATCCCACGAAAATAAAGATCGCTGACATCAGCAAATCCTATAACTGTAAGCTCGCTCAGCATATCCGCAAGAAGCTGCGCAAACATGGTATCCGTGACGGTGTAAAAGTCGCTTTTTCAACCGAGTTGCCCGACAAAAAATCCTTATTATATACCGACGGAAGTAATTTTAAGAAATCAGCCTACGGCACTATGTCGTACCTTCCGGCAGCTTTTGGTGGGGCAATAGCATCTGTAGCTATTCGAGATCTGATGGAAAATGCTTAAATTAGCAGCATAAAACATATGAATGCATCTAAAAGCTACCTGTTGACAAAACAGTGTAGCTTTTATTTTATCGGCTTGTCACACCCTTCATATCGATTCCTTTGGGTTTGATATGTTCAAGCTTTTTTTGGAGCGAGTCCAGCTGAGATTTTTCAATATTGCCTGTGGCAATAATGATTCCGTCTTTTACCTGGGCTGTGATTGTCGGAAAATCTGCCAGGACGCGGCTCACATCCCGGGTCAAGGTCGAGTCTATCGCACCACCCACGATCTCATGATATTTCTCGCGCGCATCTTCGGGTTCGGGCTGATTGACCACAATATTATTGTGTATGGATTTAATCTTTTCGGCCCCTGCCGCCTTCACTTTGTCCTCAATTGCCTGTTTTAACGAATCAGAACCTATCTGTCCATCCAAGGTGACATTCCCCTCCTCGACATCCACGGCTATCCCCGGATCATCTGCTAGCGCTGTTTCAATTGTTGACCTTAGCTTGTCATCAGATTTCGGTGACCGGCAAGCGTGAACAAAAAGTAAAACACCTAATGAAAATATCAAAAGTAAGCTGTTTAATTTCATGGTCTTATTTATGTTTCCTTTATCCATAAAACAGCCAGGCAGGCATATTGTTTCCTTCATCTTCGATTTAAGGGATCAGTGGACCGCCAGGATGCGTTGATCCACCCCATTGAAGGAGAAGCTGTCGCCGACAGTTTTCCCCAGCAGCAGTTTTCCGATCGGCGATACCGGCGAGATCACAAAGATGTTGGCTGCATCTATTTTGAGCAATCCGATACTCACTGCGATAAAATAGATGCCTGTATTGGTTTTTACCAGGCTACCGACCTTGACCAGATCCGCTTTCTCCCCTCCTGCCGATGCGATATTCTTGAGCTGCTGCAGGTCCTTGTTTGCTTCTTGCAGCTGCAGCTGGTAGCGGTTGATATCCTGCTGGATCATTTCCCTGGAGGTCTCATATTTATCCCCGGCACTGCTTTTGGTATCGTCATTACTCGAATCCCGGGCGGTGTCCAAAGCAGATTCAATCATGGCTATCCGATCCTGGGTGCGATCCATAGCAGCTTTTAAAACATTCTCTTTGATCTCTAAATAAGTATTTGCCATCCCGAAAAATAAGGAATAAGTTCTATTTTAAAAAAAATAAAAACAATCCGCTTAATTTCAAGTGCATATAAAAAAACGCATGGTAAAAAAGATCGACGGCATTGCAATCAATCAAAAAATTGCTACATTTGTGCACTGAAACACGGAAAGGTGTCAGAGTGGTCGAATGAGCAGTCCTGGAAAGACTGTATACGGGATGACTGTATCGAGGGTTCGAATCCCTCCCTTTCCGCCAAACGAAGAGCAACTTTTTACAGTTGCTCTTTTGCGTTTAAAGGCACTTTTCTCTTCTTCATATTATATAAATTTTGATTGAATAGACGATTTCTGACAGATAAATATTGATCCTCTCTTTCGTGCGCACAAGACCCAAGACATTTATAATTGTGTCTTACCAAATATAAAAATAGCCGCAACTTTCTACGGCCACCCTAAATATTAAGAAATTGAAGCCATCTTATTGGAAAATTTTGCCGATCATAGGCATATATGAATTATTTGGAAAGAATAGTTCCTAAAAAATCTTTTAACGATATAGGACTTCTACCTAGTAAGTCTTTGACATCACTTTTATTGGTACCAAATTCTCCTTTGGCAATTGCCTGAGTATACCTTGCCAGATAGGCTGCATCTTCTTCAGAAAACCCGTTCTGGACGAACTGCGCAATATATGCATCAACCTCCGGTTGTTTATAGGTTACCCGTTTATCCAAAATATCAGAAATCAGCTCGGCAATTTCAGCGAAGGAGAAAGCGGTGTCTGCTGCGATGACATATTCTTTGTCCTGATGTCCAGCAGTAGTGAGGACAACAGCTAGGGCTTCAGCCATTTCTTGTATTGGTAAAAAAGGTACTTTACCCTCTCCGGCAGGAATAGATACACCTACTTCCAATATATTATTTCCGGACAACATCGGAATCATATCTGCGTACATGGTATTAGCCATTAAGGTATAAGGTATCGCTAGCTGTTTTAGATAATCACTTGTTTCTGCATGGTATTGCACATCCTCAACCATGCTACTCCGACGCAGATCTTTCATGGCAAAACTGGTATAAACAATATGACTGACGCCTGTTTCCTTGGCCGCATCAATTACGTTTTTATGCTGCTCAAACCTGTGAACTATTTCCGATGAGGAAGATATCAGCAGTAGCTTGTCCACATCTTTGAACGCACTTGTTAAAGACTCAAAATTCTGATAGTCACCAAGCCGCACCTGAATACCTTTTGATTTAAATTCATCTGATTTGGATTCGTCTCTTACCAATGCTGCAATATTGTTTGCAGGTATTCCCTTATTCAATAAAGAATTGATGGTCGCCTTACCTAAATTACCGGTTGCACCTGTTATTAAAATCATAGTGTTTATTTTAAGATAAATGATCGTTATGAAAGAAAAATCCATTTTGGTTTCTAAGCCTCACGTCTTGCTAAGTACGGGGGCGGCAAGTACCAGTACGCTGTTGTCAGCACTGTACAACTTGCTCTTGAAACAAGCACTTTTTCGTTTGTTCCATTAATTTCATTTCAAACATAATGTTACAAAATTCGTGAGCATGATGACAAATGGAAATACCCAATCGGGGCAAGTATTGGACTAATCGTACCTTTTATTTCGAAAAGTCAAAGCAGACATGCCTGTACTTTTGTTAAAAAGCCTCGAAAAATAAGGATAATCATCATAGCCTAATTCAAAAGCGATCTCTTTAACCGACTTGTCGGAGTGGTAAAGCAACCGTTTTGCTTCCAAAATAATTCTGTCCTGAATATGTTGCGAAACAGTCTGACCTGTAGTATATTTTACACTTTCATTTAAATAATGAGTGGATATATTTAGTTGCTTTGCGTATGTAGCCGGCCGCTTTATTGTGGAATAATTCGTCTCTAATAATCGCTTGAAAGATCTTGTAATCAACTCAGTTCTTGATGCCTTGCTTGATACTTTGTTCTGATTTAAAAACGTAGAAATAATCAATGCGATCAAAGTATTACTACTATCTCTCAAAAGTGGATAATACAATTTATTGTCGTTTTGCCTTGAAAACTTTAGACAAAGGGAAAACGTCTCAAAAATTTCTGTACTGATAGTATTTGTCAGTTCCAATGGTTTTGCCGGTGCAAGTTCTTCCAAAAATGAAATGTAGTCTGGGTTTAGATTTTCATTTTTAACTGCTAAAGAGCAAATATCCATAGTAGTGAAATCCAAAATTCGATGCACTTGGTTAGGATGCATATAAACAACAGTTGGTGCATTGATCTCATATTGCTGAAAATCAATTTCTATCGTGACAGATCCCTTTTCAAGGATATAAAATGTATGGCCCTCATCCCGATGCGGTTCTGTCGCTCCACCACATTGCGGGTCCGTTAGGAAGTCTGATTTTTTAATGCTGATTTTGTCAATAGAAATACCTAGACTGAACATGTCAGTCATTGGATTTAAAAATATGTTTTTGTTTGAGGGCATTACTGGTTGCTCTTTTTCATAATATTACATTTATTCAAAAATTGAACCGATTCGTTGAAATGACATTATTTCCGGTTTCAAAAATACAAACAAATTCCCTGCTTAGCATTAATACACAGATGCAGTCAAAAGTCAGGTTGTATTAGTGAAAAAGGAATTTCAATATTTTTTTGTCGGTTGATTTAGCCAGTTCCCTTTTCAGTTAAATGTTTGCCGAAACTCCAGAGGACTCATTTTGGTCTTCGTCTTGAATAGCTTACTGAATGATTGTGAATGTTCAAAGCCTAATTCATAGGCAATTTCACGAACTGATAAGTTTGTGGTAGAAAGTTTTTCGCTGGCTTTTTCGATTAATTTATCGTGTATGTGCTGCTGTGTGCTTTGACCGGTTACTGTCCGCAGTAAACTGCCTAAGTAGCTTGGCGAGAGATTCAGTTCTTTCGAAACATATTGCACAGATGGTAAACCTCTAATTGCCAAATCCTCACTGTTAAAGTAATCTGTCAACAATTTTTCCAAACGTTCCAAAATGTGATGATTGGCTTTTTCCCTTATGATAAACTGGCGGTTGTAAAATCGTTCCGAATAACTAAGCAAATTTTCAATATGTGTACAAATGATTTGTTTGCTAAACTTATCAATGTTAGAATGATATTCCTCTCGTATATTTTCAATAATGCCGTTAACTGTTTTTTCTTCTTTCTCTGATAACAGCAATGCTTCATTTACTGAATAATCAAAAAATGCGTACTGTTTAATGCTTTTCGCTAATGGTGTGTTCCAGATAAAATCTGGATGAATCAGCAGCATCCAACCTGATTGTTCTTCGGACTTTTCGTTTTCAGTAATTTCAAGTTGAAGCACCTGATTGGTTGACATAAAGAATAATACTCCATCATCTTCAAAATCATATTCCAATTGTCCGTATTTGTACTTTACACCTTTTATTCGTTTCAAAGCAATAAAATAAAAGTCAAATACAAAATTCATTGCGATTAGATCGGACCGTCCAGTGAAATCATCCGCCGTGACGACACTGATCAATGGGTGTGCGGGCTTGGGTAAACCCCTAAGCCGGTGAAACTCACTGATTGACTTGATACGCTGTGGTTTTATTTTTGCCATATCACAAATTTACCTTTTTGATGATAGTTGTTCACTTAATAACCATAATTCTTTGCCTATTGATTTCTCGAACTTATTCTGGAGTTCAATGATGTTATTTTTTTCATCAAAGAATTTCCCGTTGGTGGATTTAGCATTTTCTTTTGTCGCCACGTATACGCCGCTTTCGCAGGTGTCTGGCGCATTTCTAACGTCAGATGATAATAAGAACATGAGTTTGAGCCACCAAGGTGTGGCACCTTTTCCGAGATTTGATTTTACAAATCCGGGATGAAATAGCATTGAGCTTGCCGAAGTATTTTGTAATCTGTCGGCTAATTCTAAACCAAAGTAAACCCTTGCAAACATAGCCAGATTAGTTGCTTTTAACCAACTGTATGATTTTGTAAGCTGTAAATCATTCAGATCAATTTTGGGCTTTTTCATGAAACGAGGTGCACCGGCAACAGTTACAATGCGTGCATCATCCGTTGTTTCTATTATATCAAGTAAGTTGTTTGTAAGTACAAAATGACTTAGATAATTTATGGCAAATGATTTGTCAATTCCTTCGCTAGTCATCTCTTTTTTGAAGTACCACGCACCAGCGGCGTTCACCAAGCCGTGCAGCTGATTGTATTGTTGCTTAAACTCTGTGCTAAGTTGACCAACAGATTTCATCAAACTTAAATCGGCTGTGAGAAAGGAAATCTTTCTATTAGCCGATTTTTCCGAGATTTCCCTCACGGTTTGCTGGCCGTTTGAAGTAGTACGGCTAACAATAACGACATTTGCCCCTGTTTTTGCAATGCCGGTGGCAATAGCTTTTCCAACGCCCGATGTGCCACCTGTAATCAAATAGGTTCTGTCCTTTAATTCCATTTTCTTATTTTTTGTTACTACAAAGGTCCGCAACAATGAAAAAACGGATGTATTCAAAACCACTGTTATTGTAGTCTAAATGAATAGCTTCATAATGAGCCAGACCTGATCAGCAATGTCCAATATCTTTGTTGGTCTTGCATCTATTTCGCATAGAAATCCCGTCAACCCGATTTTTCCGATATCAGATTGAAGATCGTCGGGTCGTGGCATTATTGTTTAAGTAGTTTTAAGCAACTTCATATATTTTCACATTAGGATTGCCGATGATATACGGTTTTAAGGAAGTTATAAAGTCCGTGTTGAAGAACTTGCTCAACAGATAGGATTGTGCATCTTCCATGCTCCTAAAGCCATGAAAGATTCGAATGTCTTCCACATGTACCAACAATTCATTGGTTAAGGCACCTTTTACATTTCTCAGGAAAGGTTCCTTGTATAAATTGTAAACGGCTGATATACCAGCCCTATCTATTCCTTCAATGGTGAGTCTTATATCCAAATATGCCTTTGCCATAATCTTTATGCTGTCTAACAAAGTTCATTGGAATAGCAATTTTAAACAATGGCCATACCGGAAAACAAATGGTACTTTTAAGAAATTGATTTTTTAAACTCTGATGGGGAAGCACCCGTATACTTTTTAAAGTATTTTACAAAATACGATGGGTCGTCAAATCCCAACCGATATCCGACCTGATTAATATTAAGGTTAGAATATAGCAATAACCGTTGAGCTTCTAGGATGATCCGCTCCTGGAGCATTTGCGATGGTGTTTTGTTTAGCTGCTGATGGGTCAGGTCAGACAAACTCCTTGAAGACATATGAAGGAGGCGTGCATAATCGGTCACATTATATCCCTTCTTATAGTTTTCATCAATTAAATTGATAAAGTTAACCAGTTGCATCCTCTTTTCATCAAACAATTGGAGTAATGGATCTGCAGCCCGCTCAAATTGATTTTTTCTGCGTTGTATTTGTATAAGAAATGATTTTAGGTAGTTGGCTAAAATGAATTCTTTACCAAAAGTCTCCGGATTTTCAAGTTCATCTTTAATTTGCAAGATATACCTATCCAGGATACCATCCATATCAGAACCGATACAGCATGAGGGCTGTTGATATGGGTTGTTGAATAAATTGCAAGTAAGAAAAAAGTCAATTGGAGTCTGTTCTTGCGTAAGAAAGAGTTTGTTAAAATGTAGCATTATACCTTCATAATCAGTGGATTCATCAAAATAGTGTACCTGATTAGGAGCGACAAAAAACAGGGCATTGTCAAATACCTCATAGGTCTTGAAATCAACTGAATGGTCTCCTATCCCCTTTTTAAACCAAATTATCTGATAGAAGCTGTGTATATGCGGTTTAACAGCTTGGCACTGATTTGTTTTCAGGTATTCTTTTAAATCATGCAGTGCAAATTGAGGTTTGTCGGGCTGGTACCTATTTAAATGATATTCGTTAATAATACTTGATGTTTCTTTAACCATTTTTATTTTAAATACTACTTTGATGATTGTCTAATTTACGAAAATAGAAACATTGCGAATAGTCTGAAGATGTAAACCCTCAGCTTTGCTCATAAATACCATCAATTTTCCGATTTGTCCACTGATACTATGTTTATAAAAGCAGAAATTCGCATTTTACATTAATCTTTTTACAAAATAAATGACTGAAAATAAAGGAATCCTGATCATCGGTGGGGGTCTAAGTGGGCTAACTCTGGCTCATCTATTGTTCAAACGAAATATCCAAGCAACTATCCTAGAAGCTGCTCCAAGGCTTGGCGGAAGGATCCATACCCAAATTGGAAAACTGGACACACCTTTGGAATTGGGGGCTACCTGGTTTTCCGACATGCATTGTCTTTGGTATCAGATTTGGGATTAACCAAATATCCTCAATATTCAAAAGGTGTTTCATTATTTCAGATCAAATCGTTCGAGCCACCACAAAAATTCCATGTTCCAGAATCAGAGAACCCTTCATACCGATTAGCTGGTGGAACAGAAAAATTGATTAGAAAATTGGTAGAAAGCCTTCCTAAAGGCGCTGTCAAACTTAATTCAAGGGTTATTTTAATTAAGAAAAATAAAGATGGTATGATTGCTGAAACCAATGATGGTAGAGAAATACATGGAGACAAAATAGTATTGTGTATTCCGCCACAATTGGCAACAGGAATAGTATTTTCTCCATTGCTCCCACAAGCATTCGATCAACTTTTACCGACAGTTCAAACCTGGATGGCCGGATCAATAAAATTTACACTTGAGTATAACCAACCATTTTGGCGTAAGGAAGGCTACTCCGGCATGCTCTATAGTCATGCCGGTATTATTATTGAAATGTATGACCATACAAATTTTGAAGAGAATAAGTTTGGTTTTACAGGCTTTTTAAATTCCGGAGCATCAGGCTATTCCACTGAAGTAAGGAAAGAATTTGTATTAAAACAGTTAGTGGATCTTTTGGGGCCTGATGCATCATTCCCCACTTCCTATTTCGACAAAGTCTGGACAGATGAATATATTTTATCTGGCAGCCAGATTATTCACAGGCCTCACCAGAATAACGGGCACCCTAGTCTACAGCAAAGTTATATGAACGGAAGACTCTTTTTTGCTGCTACTGAAACTGCCGTTGAGTTTTCCGGCTACATGGAAGGTGCTGTGATTGCTGCCAAAAGAATGTCAGAAAAGTTGATTTAAATTTGCTTGTAATAGAAGAAATGAAAAAGAGCAACTGTAAAAAGTTGCTCTTTTGCGTTTAAAGGCATTTTTCTCTAACCGAATAATTCTTTTTTTGATTAAATGTAACTCATTAACAGACTTGGAAGTCATCTGATTTCGTTTTTAACTTGGTTTAGCATATCTTTATGCCAGTCCTTCGGTAACGGAACGCCATATAAACTCTATGGGCGTTTATTTCTATACACAATTGTGTAGTATGCTACTGACGATGATAAAGAAAAAGCCGCTGTTGATGCATTCAATGATGCAATCGATGATAAAAATCTCCCAGATTGTATGAAAGGTGTATTGGATACTCTAAAAATGCTTGATGGAAACTCTGTCGCTGATATGATCAAAAAATTCTCAGGCGAAGTACCAGGGTATAATCTTAAATTTGTTACAGAAAATTTTAGCGATCCAATGCAAGTTGCTGGTACAAATAGAGATAATAATACAGGCGAAATAATTATAGCTTTCAATACTAATCCCTTGGTTATAGCGAATGTTTCAGACCTAGCAATTGGTACAACAATGTTGCATGAATCTATTCATGCCTACCTTACGGCATTTTTTTATGACGATCCAACGGCAGCAACATTGACATACCCCCAATTATTTGAAAAATATACAAAGAAAAAAGCATTTTCAAATGGAGTTCAACATGAGACAATTGCTAAGGATTTTATTACAGATCTCGCTGGCTCCATTAAAAATTATGGAGAACTAAAAGGTTATAATTTAGATAAGCAAATATATGACGATATAGCTTGGAAGGGACTAATGGACACAGATGCGTTTAAAAACCTTTCAAATATAGATAAAGCTAGAATTACAGATAGAATAATGGCCGAACAATATGATACGAGAAAAGATAAAGGTGTTACACAAAAAGGGGTTCGCTTGGGTTGCTAAACTTCTTTTATTTTTAACGGTGATAGGTTGCTCAACGCAAAAGAATCTTGATAACTTTGCTGAAATAGATCGATATAATTGTAGTAGTTTTAATCAGCATGGAAAAGGATATACAGAAAGCGAAGTTACCCCTTTGATACATGGAAAAATAAGATTATGCTATAATAATGAAACTGTTCCTTATGCAAGAGTTTTTTTTCTTGAAAATGGGAAGGATACCATAGCTTCCCTTGTTACAGACAAAAAAGGCGAATTTTCTCAAAAAATTTCATCAGATGGTTTTTTGGGTAAAGTTATTATAGAAAGATTTGGATCAAATTTGACAATCGACGAAGTGAGAATAGATGCAAATTTTAAGGATTATTATCTTGAAATAAAATTACCAAGGCAACCTGCATATATAAATGAAACAGGTCCAAAAAAGGATCAGAAAAAATTGAGAAAGGAAGTTGAAAGAACAATTCAAAAAACAAATAATTAGTTGGGACTAATCCCACTCACGAAACCCTCTAAGTTTCAAGTGAGTGGGATTGTTAGGTAAATGTAGGTTTTAACTTGAGACTTTTAACGAAGTAAGTTTTCCTTCTTCTTAGTAATCTGATCTTGTATTGTCGCAGACAAAAATTCATACAAGAATTGAAATTTCTCTAATCAATTAAATTGATAAAGTTAACCAGTTGCATCCTTTTTTCATCAAACAATTGTAGTAAAGGATCGGCATCAGGCTATTCCACTGAAGTAAGGAAAGAATTTGTATTAAAACAGTTAGTGGATCTTTTGGGGCCTGATGCATCATTCCCCACTTCCTATTTCGACAAAGTCTGGACAGATGAATATATTTTATCTGGCAGCCAGATTATTCACAGGCCTCACCAGAATAACGGGCACCCTAGTCTACAGCAAAGTTATATGAACGGAAGACTCTTTTTTGCTGCTACTGAAACTGCCGTTGAGTTTTCCGGCTACATGGAAGGTGCTGTGATTGCTGCCAAAAGAATGTCAGAAAAGTTGATTTAAATTTGCTTGTAATAGAAGAAATGAAAAAGAGCAACTGTAAAAAGTTGCTCTTTTGCTTTTAAAGGCATTTTTCTCTGACCGAATAATTCTTTTTGATTCCCTGCATATAGATTTACCTCCTACCCAAAATCTTGCACGCCAATCGATTCGCAATTGGCAATAGCAGCAATACGCAGGCGTAAACAACAGGCAGTGAAATAAACCACGATTTTAATAGTTCTCCGGTCCAGTTTTCAACCGTCCACCCTCTCATAAAACCTGATAGGACTGCCATGATAAGTGTTGTCGGGAGAACAACAAAAAGGGTGCTGACCATCTTATAGCGTTTATCCTTATTAGAATTTACCATTATTATTTTTCCGATTTTCGGGTTCAGGTATCCGCTCAACGACGTCCCAATGCTCCACAATTTTATCATTTTCAACTCGATACAGATCGTAGAATGCCACATGGTCTCCCCTAAAAAAGCCTTCACTTAATACGAGGACAAAATTTCCCTCTCCGAGTACTTGATGTATTTTATTATACACTTGAGGTTTCCCCTCCTGTTCCCATTGTTCCAGCACCTCGAGGAATTCCTGTACCCCATCCCCCATATGTGGATTATGTTGAATCAATTCGTCCGCCCTGAAATAATTAGGTGCCAGCTCGATTTTCCGATCTATAAGAATGTCTTTAACATAGTTCTTTACCAGGGTTTTATTGGGCTCCGTTTTATGATGATCTTTTGCCTTGGTCTTTCCATCGGTCATTGATCGACCGCTTTTATTCAGCTTCTTTGGATTGACCTGAAGGTTATCCCAATGTTCAACACTTACTCCATTTTCAAACCGGTGTATGTCAAAAGCAACTGTAGGTTCAAAGAGAAAGTAGTCTACATGCACAAATCCAAAATCGCCATCCTGAAACTTTCGAACGACATTTGTATAAACCTTATCCATGGGCATCTGCTCATGCAAATTTAAAATTGCCTGCAGCCCTGTTGCCACATGTGGATTATGTTGCTTATACGAACTTGGGTTGATCAGTCCCACTTCTGCCAATGTTTCCGTTTCGATGCTATTTTGTATAGCCTCAGCTTTGTCTCTGTTTGATAATTCCATTTTTTTAATTGTTATGATGATTGTTTTGACAAAACTACGGAGCTTAAACACGTGAAAAAATACAGGTAAAAATATTGGTATGGGGATAATATTATCCCTATATTCCTGAAAACGAAATATGTCGTAAATTTATCCCTAAATAAAACACCCATGTACGAGAAGAAAATACCAAAGGATTTTAGTTGTGGCATCAGCATAACGTTTGAAATTATAGGCGGTAAATGGAAACCCTGCTTAATTGACTCCATCAATCGGGGGATCCGAAGGCCTAGCGAACTCGCGAAAAAACATCCCCTTGCGAGCAAAAGGGTTTTAAACTTACAATTGAAAGAGCTGGAGGCCTATGGCGTAGTAAAAAAAGTTATTTATCCGGTGCTCCCACCCAAAGTCGAATACTTTTTAACCGAAGTAGGTGAATCTCTTTTGCCCCTTGTTGACATGATGGAAAATTGGGGAAGTGATTTCATGGATGCTTTTTATAAAAAACAAGAAGATATCCATGCTGAATCTATGGTGAATGAACCCGAATTAAAAGGATGATAATGACAGCTGAAATGGAGAAATTCAAACCGCTGTTTAAGCGTCTGGAAGTTCCTGCCAAAACCATCCTTCTACAGGAGGGAGAAATGTCAAGAACGATGTACTTTATTGAGAAAGGTTGTTTGCGTACCTGGATTAATAATGATGGCATGGATATTACTACGCAATTTTTCTTTGAAGGTGATAGCGTATCCTCTATTGAAAGCTTCATGACAAACCAAGCGAGTTTATATAGCATCGAAAGTTTGGAACCTTGTATCTTACAAACCCTTAGCCAAAAGGATTTTCAGCATGCTTTAGCAGATTTACCCGAAGTCAAGGAGGAAATGCAGAAACATCTGTTCAGACGATTTTTAAATTCTCAAAAAACATTCTATTCCTATCTGAAAAACAATCCGCGGAAGCGCTATGAAGAGCTTGTTGCAGCATACCCACATATTATCCAGCGTGTTCCTCAACATTATATAGCCTCCTATTTGGGAATTACACCCGTTTCATTAAGCCGCATTCGAAATAGACGATAATTTTGCATCTCCTTTTTGCTAATTTTTTCTTTTAGTCCTACCCTGATTTCTTAACAATTGTTATCGTTTGACAGTGGGCTGACTGCTCAATTTTGTAGTGTAATAAAAAAGTTTAAAAATGAGAACAGTCATCGTATTCAACCATCCCAATGAAGGTAGCTATTGTAATGCCATTTTACAATCTGTAACCCAAGGACTTCAAAACGCAGGTCATGAAGTAGACCTGATGCATCTGGACAATGACCGATTTAATCCCGCAATGTCAAAAGCAGACTTAAAAGCATTTGTCGATCATCAACCCATTGACCCACAAGTGATCGACTATAATGAACGTTTGAAAAAAGCTGAGCATCTAATTTTCATTTTCCCAATTTGGTGGGATATTATGCCGGCGACCACCAAGGGATTTATTGACCGGGTGCTTGGCCCAGGAGTTATGTATGACCATCATCCCCGAGGTTTTGGATTGGTACCGCTGTTGAAAAATCTAAGCAGCATAACCATCATCACCACAATGAATAAACCGAAAATTTTATATGCTCTGCTCTTTGGAAACCTAATCCGAAGGGTCATGCTAAAAAGTGTTTTTAAGACGATGGGCTATAAAAACCTTCACTGGATCAGTTTTACCTCCGTAAAATCAGTAAACCGAGAAAAGCGCATAAAATGGCTTTCAGACCTTAAAACCAGATTTTCTAAACTCAAATAAATACGAATACTCGAAAAAAGAACCCTATTCACTATTCGTAGTTCCAACAATCCGACATTTCTTTGTATTATTGTTTATTTAAATACATTTTATACGTATAGCATTGCATACCAATTTTGAAATATTACTTAAACATATTGAGGCTGTAATTCCCTTAACTCCAGAAGACAAAGAATTTATAGTCGGTCATTTCCGGTTAAAAAGATATAAAAAACATCAGTACATAATCAATGAAGGTGATAAAGCAAAATATCATTATTTTATTATTTCCGGACTTACTAAATTGGTTTATTTAGACCAATCCGGTAAAGAGCACATTGTATCTTTTGCTATGGAGGACTGGTGGGAAAGTGATTTTTATGCATTTTATACCCGGACAGCAGCTACCCTATCCTTAATTTGTCTGGAAGATACAACTGTGCTGGCGTTAAACTATGATGACTATATTAAATTATGCAATGAGCATCCTAAAATGCTTAGATTTTTCCTAGAAAAGGCTAATCATGGTTTTTTAGGATTACAACGCCGCATACTTTCATGGTTGACGTTAAACACTGCCCAACGTTACGAACATTTTTTAAAACAATATCCCAAGCTAAAGAATAGATTGCCAAAGAGTCAATTAGCGGCCTATCTAGGTGTCTCACGGGAATCATTGAGTAGAAGCCTGTGATATTTGTCACATCAAAAATGTGCCTAATATCAACGTTATCTATTTCCGCTCTTTTCATATTTGTATTGTTCATTTATAATATTTATAGGTATGGAAATTAAAGCAATAAACCCATGGAAATGGCAAGACGCCAGAAGTTATGCCCAGGCAATTGAAGTTAAAAAAACAGAAGGCACCTTATATGTTTCAGGACAGACAGCCATCGACGATGATGGAATATCCAGTACGGAAGACATGAAAACTCAGCTTATTAAAAGTCTGGCTAACCTTGAACGTGTCATTACTGAAGCTGGATACTCCTGTAGCAATATCGTTCGATTAAATGTTTATACCACATCGACCGAAGAGCTATGGCCTCATTTTTCAATATTTCAAGATTGGATTGCCCGGCACGGAACTAAACAGGCATTGACTTTACTTGAAGTTGTTAGCCTATTCGAAACCCTGAAAGTGGAATTGGAAGCAACAGTTGTTAAGTAAAGTAGAAAAGATTGGAGGCATAGGGAATAGCAAGTTATTCAATTCATCCATCAAATAATGAAGTTCATCAGAAAGATGGCCAGTTTTTTTATCAATCCTGTACAGAAACTTTACCTTTGATAAATGGTTCGGATCGGAAAAATAAATATAAAAAGACTGCTCATCTTTTTCTTCTCCACACTGATATATGCTTTGTGCCAGATGCTGTTCAGCATTATTTTAATGAAAGAAGATCTATGGAATAATTTTCATATCCAATTATCAGCCCATTATGTCGTCATCTTTGCGATGTGCATAGCAGATTATTACTTATTGAAACTTTTAAACACCTATCTACCCTATTCCAAGCATATATTTTTACGTATTGTGGCAGACACTGCCGGCATCACCTTGATCTGCCTGGTATTATTATTACTATTTAATTTTTTGATATACGATGTATTTCATATTCCTGAAGCCGGCTTGCCTCCTTTCCTGGTCAAGTTCGCCTTTGCAATGTCGACGAATATCCCTATTCTCCTGGTATTCGAGCTGATCCATTATTTTCAGTCCGAACAGAAAGCCATCGCCGATTCCGAAAAGGCCAAACGGAAGGTTTTGCTCTTTCAGCATGAAACCTTGCGGTCACAGATAAACCCGCACTTCCTTTTTAATTCGCTCAACGTATTATCGTCCTTAATATATATCAATCAGGAAAATGCCAATAAGTTTACAAAGGCACTTTCAAAAACCTATCGTTATGTGCTATCGCTCACCCAACAGCCCCTGGTCACTGTGGCGGACGAGTTGAGTGCGCTGGATTCCTATATATTCCTCATGCGGATGAGGTTTGACAACTCTTTTACCTTTACATTAAATAAAAAATCATCGGCCCAACTGTATAAGATTATCCCCCTCACCCTGCAATTGTTGATAGAGAATGCCTTCAAGCACAACATCGCAACCGAACAGTCACTGTTGCATATTATCATTCATGTGGACAGTGATTATATAACCGTTGAAAACAATGTCCAACCGTCACACAGGGATGATAAGGGCGGTATTGGGCTGAAATACATCACACAACAATATAAATTATATGGTCAGCATGTGATCGTGCAACAATCCGAGCAAATGTTTATTGTAAAAATACCTTATATACAGCCATGAATTATCTAATCGTTGAAGATGAGCCCTTTGCATACGAAGAACTGAAGCGTATGATGATGAAATTACGGCCTGATTACCATCTGGAGAAGCAGACGAAAACGGTCATTGACACGATCGCATTTTTAAAAAGATCCCATGTGGATCTGATCCTCATGGATATTCGGCTGGCAGACGGCAACTGCTTCGAAATCTTCAATCATGTGGAGGTCACCATACCTGTTATATTTACGACTGCCTATGACGAGCACGCCATCCGGGCATTTAAGCTGAACAGTATCGATTACCTGTTGAAACCTTTTGACGAAAGTGAATTGGAAACAGCCCTGACCAAATTTGAGAACATTTACCACAGAGGCTCCTATCTGAATAGTACGCAGCATGTTGAGCGGCTGTTATCCTTTAAGACCAAAAACCGTTTTCTGATCTCCAAAGGCGAAAACTACCATTATATAGAAACCACAGACATTGCCCACTTTTATAGTGAAGACGGTGTTGTCTTCCTTCATACCTTCAGCGATAGGCGGTATATTATTAATTATACACTAGATCAACTGGAGCAACAATTGGATAGCCGCTTATTTTTCCGGGTTTCACGAAATTGCATCGGCAATGTAAAAGCTATTGACAATGTGGCAAAACACTTTAACAGCCGTCTGAAACTTTCGTTTTTACCCCCATGCCCGCATGAAGTCTTGGTTAGCCGGGTCCGTGTCCCGGACTTCCTGAAATGGATGGATGGTATTGTCGGATAACCCGATATCAAAAATCCCAACCCTTAAATTGTACATTTCATGTGCTGGATCCTAAAGCCGGTCGTTTATACCTTCCATAAGCGTAGTGATCCACGTTCTTTTGTTCAGGATTTAATAAAAAACTTTAAACTTTTAGAACTTCAGAACCATGACAAAGAACATGTTAACATTCGTTTTCGCCGTAGGTACATTAACTTTCTCTACGCCATTATCCGCACAGGATAATCCACTATCCGTTGGTTTCAAAGCGGCTGCAAGCCTGTCAAATTACCGCTTAGGCGGGGATTTGAAAAGCCTAAAAAGCAAGATGAATATCGGCGGCTCAGCCGGTATTTTTGTAAAATATGACCTCAGCCCAAATTTTGCAGTACAAACCGGTATCGATGGGTATTACAGCAGCTCGACCCTGGAATCCCCAAGCGCAAGCAATTCTGGCAAACTCAAATCCTTTGGTGCTGAGCTTCCCGTTTATGGAATTGTCCAGGGGGAACTGGGAAACGGAAATGCTTTCATCGGCGCGGGTCCGTATGTCGGTTATACCCTAAGCGCAAAATTGGACCGGGTAAGCCTGTTCAATAAAAACAATGCAGCCGGAATCCTGATGAATCGTTTTGATTATGGCTTAGGAGCGATTATTGGCTACGACTTCGATAAGCATTGGCAAATCAATGCCAGTTATAAATATGGACTGGCCGACTTGCACAAAGGCGAACGTAGTTCCATGAAGAGCCACGGTGCCAATATCGGAATATCCTATAAATTCTAACCTTCAGCACAGCTATTGACCATCGATTGCATACTGCATTTCATCGAACATGTCCAGTATGCAATCCTGTTTTTAGGGCTACTCTTAGCCCTTTTCAAATTTTAGGACAATACGTCCATTATAGTCGCGGTTGAAATCCATCCCTTTGATTACGCTGTTCATCCTACGAGTTCTGAAGTCTACGACTTATCACTTTCAATACCACTTCAATCATCGTTGTTTTGCTTAACAAAAAGCATTATCTCATGAAATTAAAGTTATTATTGTTGACAACATTGGTGGCGTTGTTACATCTACAGGGAAAAGCACAGGAACTCATGTTCAGGACAGAATACATTGGCAACTCCGGCTATTACTACTTACCTCCAGGTGAAAAACCAAAAGAGAAAATAGGCGATGCCAAAGGCTCGGCAATGGTTTACCAGGCGGCAGCAACTATTCCATTGTCCATGAAGATGAATGAAAATAACCGTCCTACGGCATGGGGCATTGGCCTTGGCGGCTCCTATGTTTCATTACGAAACCAAAACTTTTCGGAACAGATGGTCTCCGAGATCATGAATTTACAGGTCGGCGTTTACCATTTGCGCCCCTTGAATGATCGGTGGTCCATGCGGGCAAGTCTTGGGATGGGGATATTTACCCCCACGACCGATTTTTCAAAAATAGGTTTTAAAAACGTCCTGGCCAGTGGAAGTGCAGTTTTCATCCGTCATCTGAAGCCCAATCTTTCCATCGGTGGTGGGGTCGCCATAAACAGTTCACTTGGTTATCCCATGGTATTTCCAGCCGTCTATGTCAAATGGGAAACGGAAGGCAAATTTGACCTTAACGTAGAACTGCTAGACAAATTGGAAATATCTGCCGGCTACGATTTCAATGACAGATTTAAGCTCGCCTATGCGCTTGAAATGAATGGTCAGGCAGCTTTGCTAAAAAAAGACGGCAAGGATGTCATTTTTTCCCATCAGTATATCGTGACTGGATTCCGACCCGAGATCAAGATCGGTGAAAAATTAGCTGTGACGGGTATGGCCGGGCTCAACCTCTATCGCCCGGCCTCCTATAGTGATCGAACGCTACGGGGGGTCTTTGCATCCGATAACGATTACTTCTTTAATGTCTCCCTCTATACCTCGGTTGGCTTAAAGTTAAAATTTTAACCATGAGCAACCTGAAGCAGACCATGCGACTAGTTGTCTTTAGATCAGTCTACATCGCCATCTACATTGTCAGTCAGCTGCCCATGAAATTTTTATATGCGATGGCATCTATCGCTTTCTTGATTGTATATCGGATAGCGGGCTACCGAAAAGAAGTTGTTGTTCAGAATATATCCCGTGCATTCCCGGAAAAGCAATATGGAGAGATCCATGCCATCGTGAAAAAATTCTACGCCTGCTTCGTATCCTACTTTGCTGAAATAATAAAAAATGTGTCCATTGAAGCAAAAATACTGGATCAGAAAATAACGTTTGAAAACCTTGAGCTAATCGATCAGTACATCAAGTCAGGCCGCATTGTTATTGTTGCACTCGGACACTGTGGGAACTGGGAAATGCTGAGTTTTTTGCCCCATAAGATTCACCATGACGTTTACGCCATCTACAAACCACTGAAGTCCAGATTAATGAACCGTCTTATGATCAAGATTCGCTCCCGTTTCGGCATGAAGTTACTACCCGATCAATTGGCTATTCGGCATATCCTAAACCATGGCGCATGCCCTGCCGTTTATCTTTTCCTTGCCGATCAATGCCCCCGGATAAAAGACGAAGCCTATCAGGTTGAATTGCTCAATCAGCAAACGTATATGTTTTCGGGCATGGAGAAAATCGCCAGTACCCTTGGGGCCGCAGTGATATACTTACATATCACACAAACATCAAAAGGAAATTATAAGATAAGCTGCATCCCGATCAGTGCGAAGGCAGAATCTGCAAAAAAGGGCGAAATTACCCAGCAGTATGCCGACCTGCTCACCGAAAATATCAACGAAGAACCCTATGGCTGGCTTTGGACCCATAAGCGGTGGAAAAGCTAATAGGCATACATTGCTGCACAAACTACTGAGCTTCTGTGGATTTCATGGAAGCTCAATTTTACCCATTCCGGTGTTTTTTGCCCCAATGCCCCAAGGTGATCAGCACATCTTCAAGGCTTCTTCCCTTTTCACTAATGCGGTATTCTACTCTTGGGGGCACCTCAGCATAATCTTTCCGGACGATAAGCCCCTCCTCTTGCAGTTCCTTCAGCTGCTTGATCAGCATCCGCTCGGTAATGTTTTTGAGCTTTGTTTTGATCTCCGAATACCGCAGGGCTTCATGGTCCAGTAGTGTGGCCAAAATACCGACCTTCCAGCGGCCACCGATTACCGATAAGGTATAAAACATCCCACAGTTTTCGACCAGGTCTACCTCATTCAAAAAGTTTGTTGAGTTTTTCTTTCGCATAATATTATCGCGTATGTACATACAATTTTGTAGGTACTTGTCTAATGTAAAAGTATAAAATACTTTTGTCTTAGGTAAAACAAAAAATAACATATGATGGAACAAAAAGTATGGCTTATTACAGGCGTGTCCAAAGGTTTGGGCCGTGAACTGGCCAAGCAGGTCCTTGCTGCCGACGATATGGTGATCGGAACGGTCCGCAATCCACAGGACAAAGCAGCCTTTGAACATAGTCTGCATGGCGAGGCATTTATCACTGACTTGGCCGACACAGCAGAGATCCCCGCCCTGATCGATACCATCATCCAGTCCCATGGGCGGATTGATGTGCTGGTCAACAATGCAGGTTTTGGTGCCTTTGGCCTGATTGAAGAGTTTGAAGCGGAAGAGATCATCCAGCAGTTCCAGGTGAACTTTATGGCGGTATGGAAACTGTGCCAATCGGTACTGCCCCATATGCGGGCCAGGGCTCAGGGTAGCATTGTCCAGATCTCCTCCCGTGCCGGGATTGTCGCAGGCGTTGGAAACGGCATCTATGCATCGAGCAAGTTTGCGCTGGAGGGCATGAGCGAGGCCCTGAAACTGGAGGTTGAGCCCTTTGGCATCAAGGTCATGCTGGCCGAACTGGGCGCTTTGCGGACAGATTTCTTTGGGTCATCTGTCCGCTATGCCAGCAGCAAGCTGCCGGTCTATAACGAAAAACTACCGGACATCAGAACACAGACCAGACAACTTCATGGTCAGCAATCCGGAGATCCCATTAAAGTGGCTCAAGCTATCCTTGAAGCCGTAAACAAGGGGGTGCCCTCCTTTCGCCTGCCGCTGACGGCAGGCACCATCCAGGCTATGGAAGCAAAGGTTGCCACCCTCCAGGACTGCATCAGGTCAGGTGCTGCCCTGGCGAATGACATGGATTATCAATCACACTAAACAAAATCAAATCATGAACATTTCTTTTAAGACGGTTGCCTACTGGCTCTCTTATGCAGTTTATTTGTATATCATTGCACCTTCCGCCCTATCAAAAATTATCCAACGCCCCGCAATGATGCAGAGCATGCAGTCATTAGGCTTCGATACAACCTGGACAGTATCCATTGGCATTGCCGAGACCCTGGGCGTATTGATCGTCCTGCTCGGCTTGTATGCAGCCGCCTGCAGGACATTGGGCGTTTTGCTTTTGTTTCCTTTTGCCATTGGTGCTTTTACAACCCATATGGCACATCAAGAATACCAGCATTTTTATGGTTCATTGGTGCTATGTCTGTTATCTGTGGTCCTGCTATATCTCGACAAGAGGATCTACATAGACCTGTCCAAAACACTAGCACCGGTAAAATGAAGGCTACAGCAAAACTTCCCCTAGTTGCGCTTTTAGCGCTCACAGTATCCGGCTTTATTGCCATTATCACCGAAACATTACCGGCAGGATTACTGCCGCAGATCAGCGCCGGCATCGGCGTGTCGGAAGCCTATGCCGGTCAGTTCATTACCCTCTACGCGTTGGGGTCGGTACTGTCCGCCATCCCCGTGATCAGCTGGACGAGAAACTGGAACCGGAAGCCCTTGCTTCTGGCTGCAGTGGCGGGCTTTTTCATTTTTAATTTGATCACGTTTTTCCTGCAGTCCTATTACTTTTTATTGGCCGTCCGATTTATGGCAGGCATCAGTGCGGGTATCATCTGGGGGGTGCTTACGGGCTATACCGTGCGGATGGTACCACCAGCACTGGCCGGGAAGGCCTTGGCAATCGTGGGTGTCGGGCAGCCGATTGCCTTATCCCTAGGGGTGCCACTAGCCACCTGGCTGGGGAAAATCATCGGCTGGAATATGATCTTTCTGTCCATATCCCTGCTCTCCCTCCTCCTTATGTTTTGGATCATCGCCTTAGTGCCTGATTTTGCGGTTGAAAAGAAAACAAGCTCTACCCCTTTCAGCGTTGTATTTTTAAATAAAGCCGTCCAGCGCATATTGCTCACGACGGTCTGCTGGATCCTGGCGCACAACCTACTGTATACCTATATAGCTCCTATTCTACAGAGCAGCAATCTGTCCGGCAGCATTGACCTGGTTCTCCTCCTCTTTGGACTGGTATCCATCCTGGGGATCTGGCTGACCGGCTATTTTATTGACCGGTATCTAAAAAAGATGGTCATCATCAATCTGCTGCTGTTTTGTGTTGCCGCCATCTTACTTTGGCTGGGGACAGTGCACATGGCTTTTGCCCTGGTGGGTATTGCCCTTTGGGGCTATTCATTTGGTGGGGCACCGACACTGCTGCAGAAAGACCTGGCAGATGTTGCCAAGGAGCAAGTCGACATCGCACAGGCCATCTTTGTGACCGTGTTTAATATAGCAGTGGCAGCTGGAGGCTTATTGGGTGGTGTGCTCCTGGAATATTCCGGCATAGGCTATCTCTTCAGCGGGGCGGTTTTACTGTCACTTGTGTCGCTGTCCATTGCAGCCAACAAACGATAAAGAGCAGCTAAAGGCCTTAAAAACTGCCCCTAAAAGAGAAATACTTTTAGGGGCATCGCTTTTATTGTTTATCGATCATAGTCTATAGTTCGATAAACAACTCGTCATGTGGCCAGCGTACACGGTCCAGTTTTGACCACCAGTCATTTTCATGATCGCGGTATCCCAGGGCCATCATCACGGTACTTCTTAAGCCATGCGATTTCAGGTCCAGCAATTCGTCCAAGGCCGCATTGTCAAATCCTTCCATCGGTGTTGCATCCACTTTCAGTTCAGCAGCAGCCAATAGGCCAAAGCCCAGGGCGATGTAAGATTGCCGCGATGCGTCGATAAATTGCTCCTCTTTTGATTTTTTATCCAATAGGCTCAACAGGTTCAACCGGTAATCATCAGTAGTGGTCTGCGGCAAGTTGCGGACCTGATTGCTATAGGTGAAAAATCCGTCGACCCGTTCGGCAGATAGCTCATCCCATGCGGCAAATACCAAAATATGTGATGCTTGCAATATCTGCGGTTGCCCCCAGGCTATTGGGGTCAATTTTTCCCGAATCGCTCTGCTGTTGATCACAAATACCTTGTATGGCTGCAGGCCTGAGCTAGATGGAGCCAGTCGGATGGCTTCCAAAATCTGGTCCAATTTCTCTTGCTCTATCTTTTCGCCGTTAAAACTCTTTGTTGCTGAACGCCAGTGAAGGGCTTCTTTTAATGACATAATGCTATTTTTTCTAAGTACTACAAATAAAGTCAGACCCGCTCCCCCAATATGGAAAGGAAATGACTTGAATGAATTCGTGCAGCAAAGATAAAAGTTATTAAGTAACAATTTGCCACTTGTTACCTGAGGGAAACTAGTTACTCCAGAGTAACCAGGTATTGATGGCAACATTTCCTATCTTTGTGTTTTATACGATCGATGAAAAAAGAAAAGACCGAAATAGCACAGCATTGCCATGAACATATACGGGGCATCCGAGATACCATGTCCCTACTGGATGGCAAGTGGAAGACTCTCATCATCAGCCACCTGTATTTTATGGGTAAGATGCGCTTTATGGATCTCAAGCGACAGGTGGAAGGCATCGCCTCCAAAACCCTTTCAAAAGAGTTGAAAGACCTGGAAATGAACCGCCTCATCACCCGCACACAGAACAATACCATGCCCGTATCCGTGGATTACGAACTCACCGACTTCGGCAAGAGCCTCCATGAGATTATTGATGCCATGGGTACATGGGGCATCCGGTATAGAGCGCAGATACTCACCTAAAGCAGCTGCTGCAACCAACCCGATTATTCCATCTGCCCACAGCCAAAATATGCCTCAGCCCACCTTTAGCTATAGTGTTTTCTGATATGGGCAATGATATGCTGCTTAAAGTCCTTGTCTGCGATAAACTGCTGTTTGAATTTTTGGAAATCTGTCGCGCCTATCCCGCTTGCCTCAACGGCCTTATCAAAAAGTTCAAGTGTTAAAGTCTGTGTTTTGGCATATTCGAGCAACGATTTCAGGACATGATTGGTTTTGTCTCTTCCAAAAGTATCCTCAAAGCATTTTAGCATCAAAGGCGCCAGGACGTATCGGTAAGACACATTAATCTGCGCGACCTCGCTAATCTCCGTAAGCGGAATAAAATTCTGGTTTTCTACATATTTTGCCCCACGGAGCAGCACTTCTTTTAAATAGTCCTTAAAGCCAGCATCTTCCGTCACGTTGAAGGATAAATACTCCGCAAAGGATTCGAGCCAAAACCAGGACAATTTCCCCGAAAGCATGCTGGCTCCAAAGTAATTATGCGCAAGTTCATGACCAAAAAATTTAATATATTCAGACGTAAACTGTCCTTTTTCATCCATTAACTTGGCTGGGTCCAAATCCGTAAACGCAAAAGCCGGATAATCGTTGAATGCCCAGCTACTTCCAGGCTTCCGCTTATTGACTGCCTTATGATTGATGATATAGATCTTGTCTGTGAATTTGGAATCCAGGTTTTTCGCCAATTTTGCTTTGATGAGGTCAATATTATCAAAAATGGCGGCAACAGTTTTTTGATCAGCTGCTAGATTAAGGATGTATCCAGCCTCATTGGAAACAAAGTTATAGTTACCCACAAATAGCAATAAGGTCGACGGCTTGGCCGATGTAAATTGATGGGCCATTGTTTTTTGTGGCGCATTGCCATTGATGAAGATGCTATTGTTGTCTGCATTTTTGACTTTAATTGTGATCTCATACCTGTACTTATCCACCAGCTTATCACTATCCACGTCATAAAGGACCGGATACCATTTGGACTGGTCCGCCGCCCGTAGTGTTTTGCCATTAAAAGCAATAATGCCCTTGTAGTCAAATGGCCCATAATCCTCCGCGCTGTCGAAATAAACCGGGAATGCCCCTTTATAATCGACTTGGAAAGAGGAAGGCAGCTGCTTTATTTTTCCCTCATTGTCCAGTAAGGTATACGCCAGCGCTTCTCCTTTCATCTCACCATCGTAATGACCATCGTACCAGACGATCGCCTGATCCGAATCTTTAAAATTCTTAATATTCATCCCTTTGTTCAGGAGTATTTTATAATTTTTTATTGGTGGGATGTCATTGAGCTGAAAACTGCAGTTGATCAATCCATCTTTCATATCGATTTCTACGGTACCCTTGATGGACTGCGCCAGGATTATATTAAAAGGTAAGGCAAGTAAAAGTGATGCGATTGTTTTTTTCATAAAAAGTCAAAATAGTTAGTCATGGCCAAATATAATAAATTAACAAGTTAATTAATCTATCCTTTTTTCAGTTCCATTCCGCTCAGCATATTCATGCAGCAGGTGCAGCCAAAGCTATACGAATGCGGGCCGCCACCGCCCGAATAAAAATAAGGGATATGCGAAAAAAAACAGTAAAATATTCAGGATGTGGGACCTATGTGGCCCAGCGACGAGAATATATTCGAAAATCACCTAACCTGCTATTTTTTTTCTTGGACAAACGCTAATTTCGAATATAAACCAATAGCGTGTCAACACGATAAACCATGTGTACAGCAGATTGCATAGCACCGTCCATGGAGGCAGGTTTGACAAAATTTGTTCCCTATTGTATAAATTGCTATAATTGAAAAATAATACCCTATTGTTTAAACATTTGGAATCGAAACCAGCTGTTTCACACTAATACCATCATGAAAAACGGCCATGTATTGCATAGTAACGAAAGTCTGCTCAATCGTCTCAAGGAGAACGATCTAGAAGCTTTCAACCTGATCTATGATCGCTACTGGTCGGTGCTGCTCAATGAGGCCTATAAACGGCTGGAGCAGCTGGCTATCTGTGAGGAAATCGTACAAGATGTATTTATCGAGCTCTGGCAACAGCGCCACAACCGGGATATCCACAACCTGGAGGCCTACCTGCGCAGCTGCATGAAATTCAAGGTCTTCGAAGCCTATAAAAGAAACAAAAAAACGAATAGCCTGCTCGAGGCAAATCGTGCCTTTATCGACGATGCTGAGCGTGTTGAGCAGGACCTGTATGCCGAAAAGGACCTCAGGTCTTTCATCGAAGAATGGATTGCCCACCTGCCACAAAAAAGAAAGGAAATCTTTAAGATGCGGTACCTTGATGAACTGAGCACCAAAGAAATCAGCGAGCTCACACAAAGTTCACAAAACACCGTACAGAACCATCTGGGCATTTCCATTGCCAAACTGCGGAAACTGATCACCCGCCATTTCTTTTTCTTTATTTTAATTTTATTTCACTGACAATAAGCCACTTGTAAATAAACAGCCAATTTGATTGGTACAATACTGGCCCAAAGCCACACTGTATAGATGACCATACGCATTTAACATGGAACAACATCAGCAGCGGCTACAGCGCCTTATCGACAAATATCTAAAAGGTGAATCCAGTCCGGAGGAATCCGAGATGGTAGAACAATTTTTTGAAAGCTTTTCTTCCCGTCCCGATATTCTGGATCAGCTCAGCCCGGAACAGCAGCAGGCCATCAAAAAAAGGATCCAGGGAAATGTTCTGCAGCACATTTCGCCGCCACAAAGCCGGCGCATGCATTTCCGCAACCTGGCTGCGGCAGCAGCCCTTGTCCTATGCTTTATGACAATCTGTTACCTGTACCTCTTTTCTGGCAGCAACAAGAATACCGACATCCACCTGGCCAATGGGCAACAGCAGCATATCACCCTAACGGATGGTACCCAGATCACGCTCAATGCCTCCAGCCGGATCATCTATCCCAATTCTTTTAAAGACTCGGCCAAGCGGGAGGTCACCTTAATCGGGGAAGCATTTTTTGATGTTGCCAAAGACCCCAAAAAGCCCTTTATCATCCATACGCCACGCATGCAGATCAGTGTTTTGGGTACAGCATTCAATGTACGCGATTATGCCAATGAGCCCAATGCCGAAACTGCCCTGGTGCGGGGTAAGGTATCGATCTGGAAGACCGGTGCCGTGGACCAGAAATTTATCCTCCGACCAAAGGAAAAGTTCGTCATCTCCAGCAAAACCAATCCTGAAACCCCAGCAGCTGCCGAGGCCAGCAGGGCATTGGCAGCACAGGCGACGGTGGCCATCAAACCTTTCCTGATCTCCGATCAGGATGGCTCGGCCCTGGAAACGGAATGGCTCCTGAAGCGCATCACCATACAGGAAGAGACCCTGGCCAGCATTGCTTTAAAACTGGAACGTATGTACGGGGTGAAAATACAGATTTCCAGCCGTGCCCTAGCCACACAGCGCTACTCGGCGACATTCGAAAATGAGGAGCTCGACAATATCCTGAAAGCACTCCAGACCGTCCATCATTTTCAGATCAAAAAAACGGGGAAAGATCAACTACAACTATTCTAAACATACATCTATTCTAAACACACATCGACCTAACACAATTCAAATGAACAAAACAATACCCAAATTTAGAAAAGAATCCAGATTAGCATTGCTGCTCGTTTGCCTGAGTACCCTGCATGTGCAGAGCTTTGCCTATTCACAGACCGAACAGATCAACGTTTCCATCCAGGACGGAAACCTGGAAGATGTCTTTCAGACCATCAACGCGAAGAGCAAGTACAAGATGTTTTTCAGTAAGGCGGCACTTCCCCATTCCACCATCAATCTGGTCGCCAAAAAGATCAGTGTCAAAGATGTGCTGACACAGGCGCTGGCCGGCAGCAACCTCAGCTGGGAATTGCTGGACAACAATATTATTGCCGTCCGGGAAAAGTCCCCGCAGCAGCAGCAGCACCTCAGCGGTCAGATCGTCAATGAAAACGGAACACCACTTGCCGGGGTAACCGTGCTGATCAAAAACTGGCAGAAAAGCGCCTACCGCAATATGCAGACCAGCACCGCCACCGACGCCAATGGACAGTGGGGACTGCTGATCCCCCAAGATGATGTCACCCTGGTGTTTTCCTTTATCGGCTATCAGCCGGTAGAGATCCCAGCCCGGCAGCTGCGGGCAAACGCCACTCCTATCAAGCTCAAACCCGCCGAAGGAAGCCTGGAAGAGGTGGTGGTGATCGGTTATGGTACCACGACCCGCCGCTTAAACACGGGGTCGGTCGCTTCCATCACCGCCAAAGATATTGCCTCGCAGCCCGTCAGCAACCCCCTGGCGGCACTCTCGGGCAGATTGTCCGGGGTATTGATCGCCCAGAATAATGGGGTGCCCGGCAGTGCCGTGCAGATCCAGATCCGAAATCAGGCTTCCCTCAGCGGTACCACCTCCGGATCGATCCCCTTGTATGTGATTGACGGGGTGCCATTCACAAATTTCAATGGTGGCCAGCCCGCAACCGACAATCTCAATTCATTCGGTATCTCAGGCTCTTCGGGGGGCCTCAGCCCCTTCAGCATGATCAACCCGGCTGATATCGAGCGGATCGACGTACTCAAAGATGCTGATGCCACAGCGATCTATGGTAGCCGTGGCGCCAATGGTGTGGTCCTGATCACCACCAAGAAAGGACTTTCGGGCCGGACCCGCGTGGGCGTCAATTTTAACACCGGATTTACCGAGGTCAACCGCTTTATCCCGATGCTGAACCTCGAGGAATACCTGACACTGCGTAAAGAAGCCTTCGCCAATGGCGGCAGCACACCGACAGAAGCCAATGCCCCCGACCTCCTGCTCTGGGACCAGAACAAATCCACCGACTGGCAAAAAATGCTGATCGGCAACAAAGGCCATGTCAGCGATATACAGGCCAACCTTTCGGGCGGAAATGAATCCACACGCTTCTTCTTCAATTCGGGCTACAGACGGGAGAGCACCGTCTTTTATGGCGACAGTAAAAATAGCCGCTTTACCTCCCGCTTAAACCTGGACCACACCTCCTCCGACAAGAAGTTTAACGCCGCATTGTCCGTCAGCTACGCCAATGACAACTCCGATATGCCCGCATCCGATGTGACCTCCCTGTATAACCTGCCGCCCAACTACCCTATTTATGACGATACTGGGAAATATTACTGGCTGCCATCATCGTCCTTTGTGGACAACCCCATTGCCCTGCTGGAACGCAAATATTTTGGCAACACCAACAACCTGATTGCCAATGCCAACCTCAGCTATAAGATTATGCCAGGACTGACGGCAAAAGCCAATTTCGGCTATACCGTCACCCAGCTGAACCAGAATAGCCAGACCCCCATATCATCCTTAAACAACACCATCAGTAATCCACTGGGATCCTCACGCTTTTCCAACACCAAAGCCGAGAACTGGATCATTGAGCCCACATTGGACTATGTAAAAACCATAGGCCAGGGCAAGCTGAGCGCATTGATCGGGACCAGCTTCCAGCAAAACTCGTCCCGTTCCCAGACCACCAACGGCAGCAATTACAGCAACGATGCCTTACTGGGCTCACTGAGTGCCGCAGGCTTATTCACGGCCAGCAACAACCTGGTCTATTATAAATACAATGCGGTCTTTGGAAAGCTCAACTACGACTGGAAGGAAAAGTATCTGGTCAATGCCACCTTCCGGCGGGACGGCTCCTCCCGTTTCGGGCCCAAAAATAGGTTCGGAAATTTCGGTGCCATCGGACTGGGATGGGTATTTGGCAAAGAAGACTTTATCCAGAACAATCTGTCCTTCTTGAGTTTCGGAAAGTTAAGGGCCAGTTACGGTACGACCGGTAACGACCAGATATCAAACTACCTATATCTGCCGCTCTACTCCTCGGCAACAGCCTATTTGAATAATCCGTCCATGAATATTGGCACCCTTCCCAACGAATATATCAAATGGGAGACCACCAAAAAACTGGAATTTGCGCTGGACCTGGGCTTCCTGCGCGATCGCATCCTATTGACGGGAAACTATTTCCGCAACCGTTCAGGGGATCAGATCACCGACCTGGTGCTGAGCACGCAGGTGGGTTACAACAGTTACAAGTCAAACCTCCCGGCCTTGATCCAAAACACGGGACTGGAGCTGGAGCTGAATACCACCAACGTTACAAATGCTGACTTTACCTGGAAGACTTCGGCCAACTTTACCTTTTATAAAAATAAACTGGTCGAATTTCCGGGCCTTGAGAACACCTTCTATGCGAGCAGCTTCCTGGTGGGCGAACCCCTCAACCTGATCCGGCTGTACCATTATCAGGGAGTCGATGCGGCCACGGGCATGGCAACCTATGAAGACCGCAATGCTGACGGCATCATCAATGCCGATGACCGCTATGTTGCCGATCTGGGTACCCCCTTTTATGGCGGCTTCAACAATACCTTTTCGTACAAAGGCTTTGAACTGGGGGTATTCTTCCAGTTCAACCACCGCTTTGGCGTGACCAAGATCCTAAACTCCCGGCCCGGCTCCATGGTCAACCAAAACGATTACTGGTTGGGACGCTGGACCGCCACACAGCCGAATACCGACATTCCGGGAGCCATTGTCCCGGCCGCGCAATCAGCCGAAGGCGCCGCACTCAACAACTCCTACAACCTGTACACGAGTTCGGATGCTGTCTATGGCGATGCATCGTACCTCAAGCTCAGGTCCGTCAATGTATCCTACCAGCTGCCCAAGAGCTGGACCTCACGCGTGAAGATGTCCAACTGCACGGTATTTATGCAGGGGCAGAACCTGTTTACCTGGGCCAAAAACAAGTATGTGCTCGATACCGAGACCACCGTCCAGGGCGGTCCATCCGGTCTGGGGACCGGAACCATCGCCCAGGTCCTGCCTCCTTTGCGCACCATTGTGTTTGGATTTAACTGTCAATTTTAACACCTGTAACCATGAAACTAAATCATAAATTCATCTTATCGCTTATCCTTGCCCATGGCGTACTGCTGTTTACCTCCTGTGAAAAGTTTGTGGACCTGGGGGCGCCACCCACACAGGTCATTGCCGGCGATGCCTTCGCCAGCGATGCCTCAGCCAACAGTGTGGTCCGCGGACTGTATAACACGGTACTCAGCATCAACCTGTCGGGGACCAGCAGCTTTTATACCGGCATTGCTGCCGACGACCTGCAGTACAACGCCACAGACCCCAGCCTGGCTGAATTTGCCAGCAACAGCATCCTGAACAGCAATGGCTATGTCGCCAACTTCTGGTACACCAGCTATCAGTTGATCAAAAATACCAACAATGCCATTTCGGGCCTGGAAGCTTCCGGCACCCTGAGCCCCAGCGTAAAAGCACAGCTGCTGGGTGAGGCCAAATTTTTACGGGCCTATGCCTATTTCTATCTGGTCAACCTCTACGGCGATGTTCCACTCCAGCTGCGCGACGACCTCCATGCTTTTGAGGACGCCTCGCTGCCCCGGGCCACCACGCCGCAGGTCTACAGCCAGATCATCAGCGACCTGAAGGATGCCGAAAGCAGCATGGCCGTCAGTTATGACGCTACCGCCAGCCCCAGGGGGCGAGCCAACAAAGCGGCAGCCAGGGCATTGCTGGCCAGAGTATACCTCTATCAGCAAGATTATCAACAGGCCGCAGAGCTGGCCACCAGTGTATTGGAGTCTGCCGATTACGGCATGCCCAGTCCCGACAAAAACTTTGTGAACAGCAGCAACGAGGTGATCCTGCAGCTGGGCAATCAGTCCGGCGTCACCGTTTTCGGGTCCAATTACATCACTGCTCCGACAGCCATCCCAAGCTATACGCTGCCCGAAGCTGTATACCAAAGCTTTGAGGCTCCCACAGACCTGAGACAGACAAACTGGATCAGCCCCAAGACCATCTCCGGCAAAACCTATTATGCCATCAGCAAGTATAAAGTCGCTTCGGGGACCGGCAACGAATACCATGTGCTATTGCGTCTGGCCGAGCAGTACCTCATCCGTGCCGAAGCCAGGGCCAAGCTCAATGACCTCCCCGCTGCCCGTGCCGATATCGATGCCGTCCGGAGCCGTGCCGGCCTGCCCGCCATCAGTAGCAGCCTGAACCAGGCACAGCTGCTGCAGGCCATCGAAACGGAGCGCCAGCATGAATTCTTTGGCGAATATGGCCACCGTTGGTTTGACCTCAAGCGTACCGGCCGTGCCACGGCGGTACTGGCACCGCTGAAGACCAACTGGCAGGCAACCGACGTCCTGTTGCCGATCCCACAGAGTCAGCTCCTGATCAATACCCAGCTGACCCAAAATCCGGGCTATGAAGACTAAACAATCATCAGAAACAAACCCTACAAACTGCATACAATGAAAACAACCGTATTGACAGTCGCCTTGGCCCTCGCCCTATCAGCAGGCATGGCGCAACAGAATTCCCGGGATAAATTCCAGCGCTATCTCCCCATCATCGAAAAAGGCAGCCTAGCACAGAAAGATTCCCTGGCCAGTGCCCTTGTCGCTGAGGTCAAGAGCTTCAAGAATGAGCAGGACTTCCGCACCAACATCAATATCCTGCGTGCCCTGGAAAAAGAAGAGCAACAGGCCGCGGTGGAAGCCATAGCCGCCAAGAAATACCCCAAGGGTGCGATCACCCGAGATGCTTTTATCACCAATGTGTACTACAAAGCCGGCAGCGCCCAGGAGAAAGAGAAGGCCTACCTTCAGCTGACCAAAAAGTGGCCGGCCAAAAATTTCCCGGAGGAGCTATTGACCTACGATTATGTGCTGGGCAGCCTGTCACAAAGCTTTGCCAATGACGGCAATGCCGATAAAGCCGTCCACTACCTTGGCGAGATGAAAGAAAGGTTCTGGCGTGGCAACGGCTATATACCGGTGGGCAAGATCCTGCTAGCCGCAGGTGATACCGCTACAGCTGCACCGATCCTAAAGACGGCCATGGAAGACAGTTACTATTACATCAGTCTGCCGGAAGATCAAAAAGACAACAAAGCAAAATTCGCGTCCATGGGCTATGCCAGTTCCCTGTCGGCCTATGTCGGTATCCTGGTGGCGCAAAAAAAATACAGCGAGGCACTGGGCTATATCGAAAAAGGACTTCAGGTCGCTCCCGAGCAAGCCGATGGCTTAGCCATGGTGTATTATAAATCGCTGCTGGGAACCGGCCGGAAGCTCGAAGCCTACAACATCCTGACCCGGCTGTATGCCAAGGGCCAATTTGCCGTGGAGGAAGACCTCAAAAAGCTGTATACCGAACTCAACGGCTCGGCCCAGGGTTATGACAATTTCAATGCCTCCTTAAAAGAAGAGCTCAAGCAGTATATCCGCACGCATATCCAGGAGATGGCGACCTTCAAAGCCGCACCTGACTTTGAGCTGCTCAATCTAAAAGGAGAAAAAGTTTCGCTGGCCAGTCTCAAGGGAAAAGTCGTGGTGCTGGACTTCTGGGCCACCTGGTGCCAGCCCTGTGTACGATCCTTTCCCGGCATGAAGGCCGCACAGGAATCCTATGCCAATGATAAGGAGGTACAGTTCCTGTTTATCAATACCTGGGAGCGGGACAAGAAGTATAAAGAAAATGTGGTCGCCTTTATGACCAAAAACAACTATCCATTTGAGGTGCTGTATGATGATCAGAAGGATCCTCAAACCGGGGAAGTCATGGCAGCCAAATACGGTGTCAAAGGTATTCCCGCCAAGTTTATTATCGACAAGGAAGGAAATATCCGGTACTCCCTGACCGGGTCGAGCCCCAATGTCGACTATATTAAATTAGAAATGCGGGAGCTGATCGAAGCCGCCAAGAAAGCCCATAAAGGCTAATACGGCCAGCGGTATCATGCCGGCAGCGGAAACCTGCAGCGCAGGCAATACTTAGCCTAATTTATCCAGCGACCGGCGCGCCCTAAAGGTGCGCCGGTCCTATTCAGCCCCTATGTCAGCTCCAGGCAGACAGATTTTCAGGTCCGGTGCTAGCTTTCGTCTTCCGATTGTAAAAAGAACGTGTCCACGTCCGGTCTGACCATTTTTTGCTGACAGCAGCGCCGGACGGGTATAATGTTTGTGGTCTATTGCATAGCATATAATCATGTACATATGAAACAAATAACCGTCCTTATGCTGCTTGCTGTCGGTCTATTTCTGATCAGCAAGATCAGCTTTTCACAGAAGGCACAAGAATCAACACCGTCAAAACAACATACTATGGATAATATACAACAAAAAGATCCGATCATCTATTTCGCGGGCGGTTGCTTCTGGGGTACCGAACATTTCTTCAAGCAAGTCCGGGGCGTCACCGCCACTGAAGTCGGTTATGCCAACGGCAACCTTCAGGATCCAACCTACAGCCAAGTTTCAACCGGAAAGACCGGCTTTGCCGAAACGGTGAAAGTAAGCTACGATCCGCAGGTCGTGGACCTCAAGCTGCTGGTCGATCTTTTTCTCAAGACAATAGACCCGACCTCGCTCAACAAGCAGGGCAATGACATCGGCACCCAGTACCGTACCGGTATCTACTATACCCGTAGTGAAGATGTGCCGGTGATCAAGGCAAGCCTGGCGGCCTTGGCGAAACAGTACAACGACCAGATTGTGGTGGAAGTAGAACCGCTTCAAAATTACTATGACGCGGAAAGCTACCATCAAAAATACCTGGACAAAAATCCCGGTGGTTATTGCCATATCGGTCCGGAGCTCTTTGAGCTGGCCCGCAAGGCCAATCCAGCACCAGCACCAGCACCCGCTCCTGCCGAAACACAGACACAGGACCAGAACCAAAGGCCAGTCTATAAAAAAGCAGATCAGCAGACCCTGAAAAAACAGCTGACGCCACTGCAATATGAGGTCACCCAAAACAATGCCACCGAACGTGCCTTTGACAATGCCTACAACGATGAATTCAGGGAAGGCATCTATGTCGATATCACCACTGGAGAGCCCCTGTTTGTCTCTACCGACAAGTTTGAATCTGGCTGTGGATGGCCCAGCTTTTCGAAGCCCATCAGCGACAGCCTGGTCGAGGAACTTTCCGACAATTCCTTTGGCATGCGACGCACCGAGGTGCGCAGCAAAACCGGCGATGCACACCTGGGCCACGTATTCAACGATGGTCCCGCCGACAAAGGTGGCTTACGCTACTGCATCAACAGTGCTTCCCTGCGTTTTGTGCCCAAGGAGGACATGAAAAAACAGGGCTATGAAAAATACCTTCCCCTGTTGGTCAAAAAATAAAGGATCCGCTGGTCCTATGTAAGGTCAACGGCATTTTAACAAACATCAAACGACATCCAGGCCATGAGCAGTACGCTTGATGGCCTGGATGTTTTTTATACCTAAAGTATCACTTCAACTAAAGTAACCAGCCTACCTACTTCCGGCCTACCCCAAACAACAACGTTCAACAGATCAGGAATGGGCACTGATGCGATGTCTTCACGCCTATCGAGAACCCGCATCCGTCAAAAATTTGTAAAAGCAGATCCCGCAGTGCAAATTCCTGATTTTTTACAATTGCCAACATTTCAGTTCATGTAATTTGCGGTTTATTTCATATTAATCTAGCACAACCATGCAAAAAATTTCCAATAACCTAAAAGCATTTTTGGTCACCTTAGTCCTATTGAACCTCGTATTTATAGGCATCATATGCTATCTGCTTGTTTTTAAGTCCAATGAGACCAGCTTACAACGGGTGGATATCAATAACAAGGCCGGGGCAAACCGGGTCGTGATCTCCAGCGAGGACCATATCCCCAATCCCATCATCAATGGCAAAGAATACCAAAGGAAAATGGTTCCTGCCGGCCTGCTTTTCTACGACAACAAGGGCGATGAGCGTGGTGGCATCGCCATCTCTGAATACGAGGGCATGAATTTCAATGCCATTGCCTTCGACTACCAGAATGCAGATGCCATCGGCCTGTTTGCACAGGACAACCTACAGACAAACTATTTCAAGGCCGGGCTTACCATCAATGACAAGGACCTCTCCGGCAAACCCGGGTACAATATCAACCGTGTCAACCTGGAGACAGAAAACGGCAATGCCACCTTGGTCATGAAAGATGCCAATGAGATCCCGCGGTTAGTGCTCAAAGTAGACAGCGCCGGCAACCCTTCCATTACCATGTACGACGCCAAAGGCAAGGTGACCTGGAAACCCTAAGCAGTAGCAGGGCCGCGAAAGAATTTTTTTATGTATCTTCACCTAAACTATAGGTGGAGATATTTTGTTTACATCAGATGGAACAGCATACGAAGAATACCGTGAACGGAGCCGGCAATACGGTTATTTTTTTTGAGAAGGATCATCAAAAAAAATGGGTCGAACATACATTTGACCCCTGTGCTGCCCTCAAGCCCTATATTAAGGGATATATGATCCTGGAATGTGCCGAAAACACCGTCATCGAAACCCTGCCCAGCACCACCTTTTCACTCAATTATATTCTCAGGGGGAGCATCCAGCTGACCCAGCCTGACGGTTCAAAGGTCAAGTTGCCCCAGGCGGTTTCTTTTGGTATCACCAAGCGTTTCTTTGAGTTTACCTTCTCAGATTTTACCACGCTGTTTGTGGTGATCTTCCATCCGGGTTTTGCTTCCGCCATTATCCAAAAGCCCTTGAACGAGATTTTCGAAAAATTTGTGCCCATGGATGAGTTTTTCGGTGCCGCGAGCAATGCGACCCTGATCGAGACCCTGCAGCGCGAAAATTCATACGAGCAGATGGTGGATAGCGTGGAGCAGTTCCTGCTCCAGAGAATTAGCCCAGACCGCCTGGACCGGAGCATTTATGATTCCATTTCAACAATCCATGCCCATAAAGGACTGATTTCCATCAGCGCCATCGTCGCCGAGCTCCCGATAAGCCGGGATACCTTTGAAAAAAGGTTCCGCAACCTGGTGGGCACCAGCCCAAAAAGATATGCCGGTATCATCCGGTTCAGGAACCTCTTTGAGCAGCCCCTGCCAGCGGGCGACCTGACCGCCATGGCTTTGCGTGCGGGCTATTATGACCAGTCCCACTTTATCAAAGATTTTAAATCAAATACCGGCAAACTGCCTTCGGATTGTTTTTAGAGCTGTATATTTGCCCGACCGGACCAGATCCTTAAGGCAAGACTTTTATGAAAAAACAGATCCTTTATCTATTCTCCATCAGCATCCTGCTTTCAAGCTGCAGTGTGTTTCAAAAAAACGGCAAAAATTTCGATGATGGCTACTATACCCAGACGATCGACGGAAAGAAACAGCAAGTCTACATTGATGTGGACGATGAAACCGTCCGCATCCACCCGGTTGAATCCAAGCAAGGCCTTGCAGTGGTCGACAGCAGTAGGGTTCTCCTGTTGCAACAGGAAGTAAGCAGCACGGATCCACTGCCACCCCTCGCTTTTCATAAACCCTCGTTCGATATTGATTTTCTGACCATCCCTCTCAAATTCCGTCCCGCACAGGCTGGCGTGCCCATGCAGCTCAATACCAACCTCAACGGTGCCGCCTATTTTGGCTATAGACGGGATCAATATACCATCAAGTACAGCAGCACCCCACTCGGCAGATCAGAGCGCAGTATCCAGCATTTCGGTTTTTCGCTGGGTGCCTTTACAGGCCTGGGAAATACACTGATCTCGCCGACCAATACCAGCAACGCCACCGAACAGGAGTATGACGGTGTTGTGTGGAGCAAAGGGCTGGCAGGCATTTTTGCGGTCAACAAGTTCACCCTCGGCCTGGCCCTGGGCTATGACCACCTGCTGGGCAGCAACCGTGCAGTCTGGATCTATCAGAACAAACTCTGGTATGGGCTCGCTTTTGGGCTCAACCTAAATTGAGGTCCATCCTGTTTTTCAGAAAAAATGATTAATTTTAAGTTATTGCATATAAGCGATCTGCTCGCATGACCTGATTTGTTGTCGCCCCAGGTAAAGAAATTAAGCGATTCCATACCGGATGCCGCAATATCGGTTAAGCAAGCAGCGTTTGAATAGGTATACCAAAATAGGCTTATGATGACCGACATTATCAATAACACCGAAAAACAGCAATTTGAGATCCACCTGGACGATGCAATTGCCTACCTGACTTATCGTTTCTATAAGAAAGATATCGCACTGATGCATACCTTTGTGCCCGATGCATTCAAGGGAAAAGGCTTTGGCTCGGCACTCGCTGCCTTTGCATTTGACTATGCCAGGCAAGAAAAGAAACCAGTGATGGTGTACTGTCCCTTTGTGGGCAAATATGTCAAGGACCATCCCGAAGTACGGGAACTCCTGGATCAGGAATTCCACCGCCGATAAAGCATAAGTAAGGCTTTGTTTTTTAACCTTAAAACCTTTTTCCGTTTCCTATGGTTATACATGACTAGGTGCGGCACATGATCCAAGGGATCTGGCCGCGGCATGTACATTAAAAAAGAATCGTATGAACAATGTTTTGGTCAAAGACATCATCCAACAGCTCCGGGACGTCGAACAGGCAGACCTGTGGCTGGATGAGAATTTCGAAAAAAAATTAGCAGCAGTCAGTCCCATCACCGCCTTTGAGCGCCCCATTCCCGATATGCATAGCATTGCCGAACTGATGTCACACCTTATCGAGTGGCGGCGGGAGGTGCTGAGCCGTTTGAACGGAAACCCGCGGGGACTCGAAATGAGCGAAGCCGCCAATTGGCGCAGCAATGCAGCACTACAGGCGCAGGGCTGGGACAAATTACTGGCCGATTTCTATGCGAGCCAACAACAAGTGATCACCTTCCTGGAAGATAAAGACGATGCCTTCCTTGCCAGTCCCTACCGGCATGCCGACCCCAGCTTTCCGCACGACAATAAATACCTACTGATGGGGCTTATCCATCACGATTTTTACCACCTCGGGCAGATGGGCATGACCGTCAAGTACCTCAAGCTCAAGGGCAGCTTAAGCGGCGGATAAGAAGGACTTGCATCAAAAATGTTCAAATATTTAGAACGATCGTCGGCTGAGTGCTGTTTACCTTAAAACTTAAACTCAACAGCGATGAAAAGAATATATTTGACATTAGCCCTAGCACTGACGATTTTTGCACTGCAAAGCTGCGGTGGCGGTGCGATGAAAGACGGTAAAGAGACCGCCGACAGTATCAATGAAGCCAATACCCCCGAAGATATGGAGGACAGCCTGCTCACCGCACCGGTAGCTGTCGCCGAAAGCGATGCCGAATTTGTGACCGAAGCCGCCAATGGTGGCATGGCCGAAGTCGAGCTCGGACAGCTGGCCCAGCAGAAAGCGCAGAACGGTGAGGTGAAAGCTTTTGCCGAAATGATGATCAAGGATCATACAAAAGCCAACGAGGAACTCAAAGCCCTGGCCGACTCCAAAAACATCACCCTGCCTGCGGCAGTGGCTTCCGAACAGCAGCAAGTCAAGGACAAGCTGACCAGCAAGCCTGCAAGTGAGTTTGACAAAGCCTATATCGCCGATATGGTCGAAGATCATGAAAAGGACGTCAAGCTTTTTGAAGATGCGAGCAAAAACCTGAAGGATCCAGACCTGAAGGCCTTTGTTGACAAGACCCTGCCGACCCTGCGCAACCACCTGGATCATAGTAAACGCCTAAACGGTCAGTTGAAGTAATCATTTGTGCTTTAGCATTGTGCATCAGCAAATATTCTGATATATTTACGGTCATACACTGTCAACTGAAACTATGAAACCGTGCAAGCTTGCCGTGCTTTTCTTTGGGATATTTGCTATTTCGGGACTAAAGGCACAAGAAAAACCCAATTTGATCAAATTGAACCTCCTGCCCCTTGTCGTGGGCAATGTGGCCATCGAATATGAGCGGCCCATCCAGGAACGTATCTCCCTGAATGGTACCCTAAGCTGGTGGCCCACATCCGGTTTGCCTTTAAAATCACTTTGGGATTCGGCCATCGAGGATGAATACAATATCCTGGGCAACGCCCGGTTGGGTGCTTTTTCGCTGGCTCCGGAAATCCGCTTTTACCTGGGCCACAAAGGAGCACCCCGGGGTTTCTACCTTGCCCCCTTTTTTAAGTATTCCAACTACAGACTCAGCACCACGATCACCGTGGATCAGCCCGAGTATCAACGCAGTGTGACGCTCTCGGGGGCACTGAACGCCTTTACCGTCGGTGCGGCAATCGGCAGCCAGTGGCGGCTCAGTGAGGCCATCTACCTGGACTGGCGTATCATTGGCCCCAATTATGGCTTTAACAACGGCCAATTTGACGGCAAGACCCCACTCAATGCCAACGAACAAAAAGAGATCCAGAAACAACTGGACGACTTTGATATCGAGATCCTCAAGTTAAAGAAAGAAGTCAACGCAGATGGCGTAAGTATCCGTACCACAGGACCTTTTGGAGGATTCCGCACCGCATTATCCGTTGGGTACCGGTTTTAGAATGTTTTTATTTATATTTTTGTGATAAAGACAAGACCATATGCTTAAATTATTCTACTGTGCAGCGGTGCTGGTACTGGGCCTGACCAAAACGTGTTCTACCGGCAATCCAGCTGCTTCAAGCGAAAACAAGCCCCGTCCGGGCTGGTTACAGTCAGCATACAGCGATGCCGTACTGATCGAGGCAGAAAACTCCAGCGAGCTGGATGGAACCTACCTGATCAATCAGCCCGTCGATTTCAATCCCGATAGCCTGGCTGTCTTTTTTGTGATGGCCAAACTGCCGCCCGAACTTTTCAAAAACAGCGATGAGTTTTATCCCGAGCTGAAGGAATTTATCCTGATCGTTCCCGATTTTGAATTTTATAATCGGTTAGCCGAAGAGTCGAGCAAACGGGGCATTACAGCCGAGCCGGCCACCACAAATTATTATTACCATGTCAAACGTGCAGATGGCCAGGTGATGGTGGATAGCTACCATATTTCGGGCGAGGGCCATCCACAGCTCAAATATCGTGATCCTATGGTTCCGAAGGACAAAATCGTTGTTTATCGGACCGAAAGCTACGGATCCGTCTGTTGCCCTAAAGATGAAAGGCGCGTACTTGAAGAACAAGATGCCCCTTTTATCCGTCAGTACGAGCAGCAGCATGACGTAAAAATCGAAGGCAGCTATCGGCAGGTCACTGGCAAGGAAGGTGAGCACAATAATTACTATACCCTGCAAGGGTTGGACATGAGCCAACAGCTGGCATTTCTGGTTGCCAAAAACAAACAGTGGCAATTGGAGGGCAAGACCCTTATCCCGACCACAGGCCTGCATGTCATCACGCCGGCGCTGATCCCGCTGGAGACCGAAGGAATCCGCAAGCTGCAACCGATCACCTATACAGAAAAGTAAGCGTGATTTCAATTATTATCCTTATTTTGATCCTGCAATGATCGATTGATCCGCCCTAGGCCCGATCAGGATACAGGGCAAAGATCCCCGATCATTTAGCACGCCACCAAATATGATAATTATGCTGAAGAAGTACCTTTTTATCCTGGCCAGCTGGCTGCTATTTGCAAGCGGCAGTACTGCCCAGGTCAAATTCAAGTTCAACAATGTGGACACGATCAGTCCGTTCAATCAACAGCTCATCACATTTTTTGGCCGGGCCATGGAAGCCAAGGCTACGGGAAAGCATGTTGCCAGTTTTTGGTACAGCGACAGCACGAGCAGTTTCCAGCTGCCACAGCAAGACAGCTATGAGTCCTGGATCTATGGGATGTATACCTATAAGCCGCAGACCATTATGGGCCTGTCCAAAATAGCTGACAAGCATTATAAAGTCAAGGTGATGTTGATCACCGACAAAGATAGCGTCAACAGCATGGTATACGCCATACAGAATTTTATCATCTGCGAAACCGCCGAGGGCCTCAAGATGCGGGATATCCTTGCCTTTCAGCTCGACAAAGCACAATACAAGCATATTGCGGACAAGTATTTCGATTTCTATGTCCCCGACGAACAGACATTTTCCAAAGCCCATATCCAGGAGATCAATGACTACGTCAAACGGATCGAGCAATATTTTGGCAAAAAGGTCCACTATAAACTCCGGTATGTCTATGCCCCCGGCTGTGAGGCCCTGTTCCAGTTGCGGGGATACGACTATGTGGCCAATATGATGTCGACCAAAAGCGATGTCTGCGGCCTGACCGATGTTAAGAATCGCATCATGTTCAGTTCTTCGGCCCAACTCCACCAGCATGAGCTGCTGCGCCTGCTGACGGTCCTATTTCCCAAAGGGCCAGCGGTCCTAAAGGATGGCTTTACCAATTTGGTCGGTGGAGCAGGCGGCAAACCGATCCTATACCACCTCCGCAAACTGGCGCCCTATATCCAACAGCATCCCGAGGTGTTGGATGACCTGGAATCCTTTTACTATTACGACGACGAAACCAATCCACATTTTGTGTTCAATGCCATCGCGACCAATTATTTTATACAGCAGATGGGTGAGGATAAATTAAAAGAATGGATGAAACGCGAAGACCTGAGCCAGGAAAAGCTGGTCGATTTCCTGAAAAACCATTGCGCTGTCAGCGACAGCAAAGCCTTTTTCCTGGAACAATTCAAACGCTATGCCGAGGGGACAGCAGACCTGGAGTACAGTAAGATTTTAAACTAATATTACATTCGTTTCGAGTTTTGCCAACCTTTTCAAAATCTGGAATGTTATATTAAAAAAAATATACCCGCTACATTCTTAGCAATGATAAATAAAGAAATTTATACGATTGGTCATTCGACACATCCAGCTGAAGAATTTTTGAACATGTTGGATTCATTTGGGATCACGATGCTAGTTGATATCCGAAGACACCCAGGCTCGAAAAGATATCCGCAATTTAATCAAGTGAACTTAAAAGAAATGCTGAATAATCATTACATAGGCTATAAACATATTGAAGAACTTGGCGGCCGAAGGAAAGTAGAAAAGAACAGCAATAATACGGGCTGGAAAAATCTATCCTTTCGGGGCTATGCAGATTACATGGAAACGAAAGAATTTGAGAGTGGCGTTGAAATGCTAGAAGGACTAGCTCTGCAACAAAAGACGGTCTTTATGTGTTCAGAAGCGGTATGGTGGAGCTGTCACCGCGCATTGGTTTCCGATTATCTTAAGCTTCACGGTTGGAAGGTTTGGCATATAATGGCCGTACATAAAGCAGTTGAACACCCCTATACCTCCGTTGTGAAGATCAAGGATGGAAAACTAGATTATACAGAGAACACCCTTTTTGATTGATAGAAATGGAAAAGAAATTTAAAATTGGAGATAAAGTTACTTGGCATTCAGAAGCTGGAAAGGTTTCGGGAACAATTATAAAAATACATACCAGTGACTTTGACTATAAAGGGTACACTCATCATGCCTCTCCAGAAGACCCTCAATATGAAATCAAGAGCAATAAAACATCCCATATTGCTGCACATAAAAGCAAAGCGTTAACCTTAGAAAATTAGTTAATCGACTTGTAAACGCATCTAAAGCCAATCATTACGCATTAAAGGGCGCTGGATCGGTACGGATAACATGGGTATTGTAAGATTTTAAACTAGGGTCTTTCAATCAGCTACCTTGACCTTCGCCGCAAAGATCGCCTGCAATTTCTCATTCAGCCCCTCTCCCCGAAGGTCGCGGGCAATGATCTTCCCGTTTGGGTCCAGGAGGAAACTTGCCGGAATAGAATTTATACCATAACGCTTTGCCGCATGACTGTCCCAACCTTTCAGGTCAGAAACCTGTGGCCAGCTCAGGCCATCATCAGCGATCGCCTTGATCCATTTATCTTTTTGGGTGGCCCTGTCCAAGGATATGCCCAAGATCTCGAGGCCCAGATCTTTGTATTTGGCATATTGCGCCACCAGGTTGGGGTTCTCCTCCCGGCAGGGGCCACACCAGCTGGCCCAAAAATCGAGCAGCAGGTATTGATCCCGGAAATCGGATATCCGGAGGGTCTTGCCGGCTGGCGTCTGGAGCTCAAGGTCGGGCGCGATTTGTCCCACCTGCGTTTTGGTCGACGACTCCAGTTGCAAGGGTATTTCCTTGGCCAAAGGATATTTTAAGAGTTCCGGCGACAATCCTTTGTACACGGCAGCGGCTTCCTGCACAAATTTCTCCTGGCCAGCGACAAAAGACAGGCTGATTAGGCTGAGATAAGAGGAAGGATGCGCACGGGCGAATGCCAAATGTACGCCATAGAGTTCATCCACCAGAGACTTCTCATTGCTCATAAATCTTTCACGGATGGTAGAATCAGCCTGTTGATCGGCCGGAAGCGCATAAAACTCCTTATTCAGTGCGCTGAATTTGTCGTCAACAGCAGCCCGCATCTTTTTGAAACTGTCTTGGTCAGCATTGATCGGCGACCCGCTGATCACGCTATTGTAAAGGGAGTCTTTTGCCCGCATTTCCATCGCTACAGGTTCCAAGTAGAAACGAATATAATCCATCCGCTCTTCGGGGGCAGGTTTCTCCACATACGGATTTTTATGGAGATAAAGGGACGCGGAAACGGGGTACGCCAGCCTTCCCGAAAATAGAAAGTTTCCGTCCTGGGAAACCGTGGAGTCAACGACAGACTTTCCTTCGATCTCATAGATCAGGAAAATTTTAGAACCATCTTTCAATTGATCCACCGTGCCCTTGATTTTATAGGGCTGCTGCGCAGCAACGAAAAAAGGAACAACAAAAATGAATGAAAGGAATAATCTTAGGGATCTGGCCATGCTATCAAGTTTATTTTCAGCTTATTCCTAAAGATAAGCATTATTTTCAAATGATCTTATCCCATAGCTTCCAGCTCAGCCGAAAGCTCCCGTCACCTATACAGAAAAGTAAGCGCAGCAGACCTGGCGTACAGCAGAATCCTTGATTAGTTCCTGTACAACATAGCCTCAGCTGAGGACTAGAGCTCCATGCGCATTTCCAATAGATTGGGTTTGAATCCCGCTTTGCTGTAGGCCTTCTTGGCGCTCTCATTCTGGTCATAGACCTCCAGCCGCACCTCTGTGATGTTTCTGTCCCTGGCCCAGCGCAGCAGGGCCTCCAGGATCAGCTTATTGATCCCCTGGCCACGGTATTCCGGGCTGACGTACATAAAACCCAGATGCGCATACAGCTCATACTTTTGATAGGCCTTGGCGCTGACGATCTTGGCATAGCCCGATCCGACCAGCTCATCGCCGATGACGGCCACCAGCACCTCCGCGGTGGGTGATTGTATCAATTCCAGGAGGTCATAGTAATGGATCTCCCCTTCTTTTAAGGTATTATCAAAAGGCCGTTCGGCCGCTACGATACCCTGTTCAAATTCCACTAAGGTATCAATTTCATGTTCCAGTGCGGGTCTGATTTGTACTTCCATCCTCACAAATATACTTAAATAGTACCCAAAAATCTTACTGCACTGCAGGGGCTTTGATCCGCATATTGTCATAAATAGACCAGCATCAGCAGGCAGTCATTTCCCAAGCTGCAGGCAAGCGGCAACGTTAAGGAGCATAGGTCAGCGGCTGTTTTTAATTTTTGTAAACCATTCTTTCCCGGAGGAGGTTCACTTTACAGACAATAAACAGTTACTCAAATAAATCAACACTATGACACTATTTAAGAACCCGCACAGCAAATATCCCGCACCACCATTTCCCAAGCAAGAGCAAGAAGTACCTGGTACCGAGGCCCAGATGAAGCCCCAGGCCGACCATGGCGAAGAAAGTTATGTCGGCACCGGAAAGCTGGATGGCGCCCGGGCCCTGATTACCGGTGGTGATTCCGGCATTGGCCGTGCCATCGCCATTGCCTATGCCCGTGAGGGGGCCGATGTGGTCATCAATTATGGCTATACTGTCGAAGATGAGGATGCCGCCGAAACCGCCCGCTGGGTGGAGCGCGAAGGCCGCAAGGCTGTGCTCTCCAAAGGCGACATCCGGGATGAAGACTATTGCAACGAGCTGATTGAGCTCTGCGTGCAGCAACTGGGTGGAATTGATATCCTGATCAACAATGCCGCCTACCAGATGGCCCATAAGACGCTGGAAGAGCTCACTGCCGAGGAATGGGACCGCACGTTTGAAACCAATATCCGGAGCATGTTTTACCTCTGCAAGGCCGCGGTGCCGCTGATGGCGCCGGGGAGCTCCATCATCAATACCGCTTCGGTCAACTCATACCGTCCCAATGCCGTGCTGCTCGATTATGCTGCCTCCAAGGGTGCCATACAGAATTTTACGGCCAACCTGGCGCAGATACTGCTCGAGCAGGACAAAGGCATCCGGGTCAATGCCGTAGCCCCCGGCCCGGTATGGACACCCCTGATCCCCTCTACGATGCCCGAACCCGACAAATTCGGACAGGAAAGCCCGATCAAGCGGCCGGCACAGCCCGCAGAGATTGCCCCGGCCTATGTCTTTTTAGCTTCCGAACAGAGCAGCTATATTGCCGGCGCCACCCTGGCGGTGACTGGTGGCAAGATCGCCATCTAGCGGAATGTTTTAAAAAAAAAGGGACCGACGTATGCCAACGCGGTCCCTAAAAAAGGTTATCCAAGTTGGATAGCCTTTTTTTCTGTTATTGTTATTGGTAACCCTGGTTTTGTGTAAACTCATCTTTATTGGTGATGGCATCTAGCTGCGCTTGCGGTATCGGCCGTACCTGGTGGTAATCCTGGATATAAGTGGCGATATCAGGGTTGTGTGCTTTCACGCGTTCAACCAATTTTCCGGTGCGTTTAAGGTCAAACCAGCGGATCTGTTCGCCGGCAAACTCCCTTGCCCGTTCATCCAGGATAAAGTCCAGCGTCATCTGCGCCGCTGTTACCTTCATTTCTTCTTCCTTACCGGGCTGTGCTGCACGGGCACGGATCAAGTTGACCCAGTGTGCTGCCGAATCCCTATTGCCCAGACGCAGCTGCGCCTCGGCCGCATTGAGATAGAGCTCCGCAAAGCGTATAACAAACACATCTCGCGCACTCTGCGCTTCATTGGACGAGGGGCGTGTCGGATCCAAAAATTTGCTGAGCGTCGGATACCGCAATTGATCTTTTACCTTCCCGTCGCTGGCATAAATATAGTTCCGGTCGTATACCTTATAGGGTTTGCCCACATTGTTTACCATCCGGCGGGTAGCATACACAGCGGTATCGCCCAGTTTGACGGTTGCCGTCGGATTATTCGAATAGAACACCTCTTTAAACGATGCGGCGTACCGGCTATCCCCTTCGGGATACAGATCCAGTAGGAAACGTGTTGGCATATAGCGGTTGAACGGCCGGCCATTTTCCAGGTCGCGCTGCATACCCGTCTCCGTGTCGTATTTCATGAGAAATAGTAGGTGCCCGTTGTTGCTGCCCCGGTTGTGTCCGAGGGGATTCAATATTTCATCGCTTTTGTCATTTAGTGCCAGGTCGGTCGAATAGTTGACTGCATATACGACTTCTTTGTTTTTCAAGTTGCCCATCTTCCAGAGGTCTGCATAGTCTTTGAGCAGTTCAAAGCCAAAGTTCCCATTGATCACCGAGAGCGCATAATCATTGGCCTCCTTATATTTTCCATGAGACAGGTACACGCGGGACAAAAATGCCCGTGCAGCAGGATTGGTGACGCGGCCATAGTCTTCGGTGGTATTGGGCAGGTCCTTGATCGCGGCCAGCAGGTCGGCCTCAATGAGCTTGTAAAACTCTTCCGGAGCGGTTTTATTGGCAGTCGTGATGATGCCATTTGTTTCCGTCGTGGTCAGGTGCACGCCGCCCCAGGTCTGCAGGATATGCCAATAGTAAAATGCCCGCAGAAAATGCAATTCGGCCAGCCGAACCGTTTTGGTACTCTCCGTTAGGCCAGCGTCATCGATGCGACCGATACCCGCGTTGCAGACATTGACTGCCGAATACAATGCTTTCCACTCAGCTTCCAGGGCTCCATTGTTACCCTGAAGGTTGATATATTTCATCAGGTCAGGAAAAGTATCTCCTGCCCCGCTCATCCATAGGTCCGTGCCCATCTCCGATAAGCTGTATCCCTCTTCCTTGCCATACCACCAGCGTTGGTACGCATAGGCAGCATTCACCAGCGACTCAAAGCCCTCCGGCGTCGCAAAAACAGATTCGGAGGTCAGCCCACTCGGATTGTATTCATCCAGGATTTTTGAGCAGCCCGACGAAGCGAGTACGACCACAGCAGCTAACACGATATTTCTAATATTTCTTTTCATTTCTTTAGCAATTAAAATCCAACATTCACACCGAAAATAAACAATTTTGTCATCGGGAAATTTTCAGATCCACCTCTTTCCGGGTCGTATGAGTCCAGCAGATCCGATTTTGTCCAGGTAAATGGATTCTTGGCCGTACCATATACCCTCAACTTTTTGATAAAACCATCTTTTAATATCGATTGCGGAAAATTGTAGCCCAACGATATATTCCTGATCCGGAGGTATGAACCGTCTACATAGCCCAGGGAACTGGAGTATAGTGTACTGGCTAGCGAGAGGCCAGAGTTTGGCCTTGGATTGGCATTTGTCGGATTTTCCGGCGTCCAATAGTCGATGATAGCAGTACTTTGCCCTAGTCCCTGCGGATCATAGCGGCGCAAAAAATTGGGCTGCAGCGTTTGGCCCCAACGTGCAAACAGCAATATATTGAGATCAAAGCCCTTATAACTAAAGGTATTGTCCCAGGAGCCGAACCATTTTGGTCTTGGCGTACCAATGATAACGCGGTCATTGCTCGCGTCAATCTTTCCGTCACCATTGACGTCCCTTACCCGGATATCGCCAGGTTTCTGATTAAACTTAGCTGCCTCGTCCTCCTGACCGAGTTGCCAGATACCCAGTTTATCATAATCGTAGAATACCGTTGTCGGCTGACCGATAAACCAGCCGTTTCCGATATCATCGGCATTGGTCACCAGTTCGACGATCTCCTCCTTATTGCGTGTATAGGAGATGGCGGTATTCCATTTAAAGGGCGCATCCTGCACCACATCAGCATTCAGAGCAATCTCGAAGCCCCGGTTTCGGGTCTTGCCGATATTCTGAATCACGTTGCTCACGCCCGTGGAAGGCGGAAGTCCGCGTTCGAGCAATAATTTGGAGGTTTTGGAGTCATAATAATCGATGGTACCGGAGATACGTCCTTTCATGATGCCGAAGTCCAGTCCCGCGTTTGTCGTCGCGGTGATCTCCCAGCCCAGATTGGCGTTTCCGATCTGGGGCGCAAAGGTGTATCCCGTCGCAGCGGCATCGTCGTAGGCAAAAGCCACCCGGCTTAAGTTGCTCTGTGTCGAATAAGGCGACACCGCATAGTTACCTGCTCTACCCCAGCTCAATCTGGCTTTTAATTCACTAAACAAGGTCTGGTTCTTCATAAACGGTTCATCCACGATGCGCCATCCAGCAGCAATAGATGGGAAGAAAGCCCACTTACTTCCCTTAGCCAGTATGGACGATCCGTCAGAGCGCCCCGTGGCTGTGAGCAAGTATTTTCCTTTGTAGCTGTAGTTGACCCGTCCGGCAAAAGAAAGTAAGTTATTCATGCTATAGCCTGTGGTGGTGGCCAGGTTTTTCGACGCATTGCCCAAAGCATAGAAAAGCTGACTATCCAGGATGAGGCCTTCACCCGATGCATCGATATGGTCAGATCTATTCCAGAGGATACTATTGACCGCTGTGACCGTCAGGTTATGATCTCCAAATGAGTTTTGATACGACAATACATTTTCCCAATTGACCAAATGGCTATTCTCGGTACCATAAGTGGCCTTAGAGGCCGATCCATTACGGTCAATGGTATACATTCCGGCAAAGGTACCTTCACGGTTATTATTCAATGTTACCCCAATCGTCGATTTACCCGAAAATCCTTTCCAGGGCTTTAGCTCGAGATAACCATTGATGAGGGTACGGGTCAGGATATTCTGCGCATCATAGGCGTTCGGCTCGAGATCGGCCAGCGGATTGATGGCCGAGCCATTTAATGGATATAGGATCAGGCTGCCGTCATCGTTATAGATTTTTCCCAGCGGGCTGATCTTATTGGCCTGGTTTAAAGGGTCGCGGGCGGCCTGAATTTTGTAATGTGTCACCTGCGACTGCATCCCCGCCCTAAAGTAGGTACCTAGTTCTTGGTCAATATTCAGCCGACCGCCAAACCGGTTGGATCGATCCTGTTCGAAGATTCCCCTTTCATTTAAAAAGTCGCCGGAAAAGTAGACCTTCGTTTTCTCGGTCCCGGCATTGATGCCGACCTGATAATTTTGCTGAAACCCCTCCTTGACCAACAGATCGAAGTAGTCGGTGTATTCGTTATTTTTTATCGCATCAAGCTCGGCCGTATTAAAGATGGTCGCATCATCCGATTCGCTGTTCCATTTACCTGTGGTGCGATAGGCTTCGCGGCGCAACTTCACCCATTGATCCATATTCATGACCTTGGGGTAGCGCGCTACCTTGGATACACCGGCGTATGCGTTGAAAGAAATCTGTGCCGCTCCGGTTTTACCCTTTTTTGTCGTGATGATGATCACACCATTTGCGCCTCTCGAACCATATATGGCAGTCGAAGAAGCATCCTTCAGTACCTCCATGGATTCTACGTCATTGGGGTTGATGTCCTGAATATTGCTGTACTGGATCCCATCGACAATATATAGCGGGCCATTTTGAGCCGTTATGGATCGGTTGCCCCGGATCGTGATATTGACCCCCGAAGATGCCGAGCCACTGCTGCGGGTCACATCCATCCCCGACACTTTGCCTTGGACAGACTCCAGCATATTTGCCGATGGTACTTTGGCAATTTCGTCGCCCTTGACCGAGACAACAGAGCCCGTGAGGTCACGTTTCTTAACCGTACCATAGCCCACGACGACGACTTCATCGAGTGTTGAATCATTGGACTGGAGGACGATGGAGAGTGCTTTTCCAGGCACGATCGTCACCTGCTGGGCATCTGCCCCCAGGTAAGTGACAGACAGTTGTTTGACCTCACTGGGCAGTTTGAGTGAAAAATTTCCATTGGCATCCGATGATGTCGATATGGAGTTGTTGCCCACCGAGCGAATTGTCGCTCCGGACAGCGGCTTCCCTTGGGAATCTTTCACTGTACCGTTGACACTTTGTTGCTGTCCCCATGCGTAGGGTGCGGACAAAACAAGCATCGCGCTTAGGGCGGTAGGCAGTAGGATCCTACTCTCCCATTCAATCTTTGGTCTCATAAGGTTTAAAAGTTTATAATTTTAATATTTCCCCTTGCGGCTGTGCAACCGCTTGCATTTTGAAATTAACTATTTATCATACAAACTGCTAAACATATTTACGCAATCGTTGCCGGTAGATCCGTCTGTGAGGTTATTATCAAAACAAAAAGCTATATTTTAACAGGGACTGGAAGCCACGCAATGGAATAACCTGGCGGTTTTCCAGATTTGCACTGATACTATAACTCGTGTACAGTTTCTTATTGAGGATATTGTTCACATTTAACTCGAGGCTATGTTTACTTTTGAGGGGCTGATAGCGGATAGAGGCGTCCAGGAAGCCGTTGGCAAAAGGATCAAGTGCGCTGCTTCGATAACTTCCATAATTCCAGGTGCCTTTTACAAATAAGTATGTGCCCACCATATACAACATGCTCAGGCTATGTGTTTGAGATGTAAATTCGTTGGACTGTTGTTCATGCTGACCTTTCAGTTTATTCAGCAATCTGCTATAAGCGTACTGATAGGACAATGTCGTATGCGAGATGCCTTTGTATTCGAGTCTTGGGCTTAAGTTCAACCCCGTGCTTGTTGTAGACGCCAACTGCTCATTCAAAAATTGCTGATATTTGTTTTGATTGATACCGGCATTGAAACCCAGAAAAATACCTTCTTTCAAAAAAGATTTGGAGATACTCAGCGTCAAGGCATTACTACTGGTTTGATTGGCCTGAGGGATCAATTTGCTGATGATTCCCTGTTGTGTCACTTCCTGTCCCAGCAGATAATCGGTATTCGCTTTCAGATGCGAGGCCGTTAGGTTAAAATACAATAAGCTGATCGGCCGCTCCACGGCATACCGCAGGCTATAAGCTTGACTCGACGTGAAATACAATGGCGCATCAAAACTTTTGATTTCCCTAAAATTACTCAGTATCGGATTTGGATAGAGCTGGTCCAGATCCGAATTTTCCTGATTGAAACGTAGTGTCAGCAGGAAATTGTCTCTGTTTGGTAAGAAAGCCTGCAGGGAAACAGCTGGCGTAAACAACAATTTTTTGGTCAAGTTTGTTTCGTCAGCTTGGCGGTCATCTATATTCCATCTATTCGCGGTCAGCGGAAAGTTTCCTGAAAATATAAAATCTTTATTTTTCCAGTCCAGTTTTATACCCGCAGCGGCCTGAGCTTGTCTCCACAGCAAATCGTTGTCCGGAAAATTTTCATGTGCGTATACACCGCCATCTTTGACCAGGTTCAATACCGAGCCCAGTTCTTTGCTGATGTAACGCAGACCGGCGAAGTATGTCCGCTTTAGGCTCGACTTGTTCCGCGTATAAGCCACCTGGATATTCCCGTTGGTCTGCGGCAGCGCAACAGACTGGCGAACGGCATCATAAGGCTGAGATTGATTCAGGTAATCAGCCATCACACCGGGCATCACCTCCAGCCGGTCCTGATGCCATTTGCGCGCCAGGTCGAAGTTGAAAGTCAGCAGATCCTTGTTTTTTAGCTGCGGCGTGTATTCCATGGATTCTGAGATCAAACTCAGCCGGTCTCTGCCCCATTGATCATAGCGTGTGGTATCGTCCAGCAGCCAGGTATGATGATTTTGGTTTTCGGCTTTAAAGTTGAGGTTGTTTTTAAAGTAAAACCGGTTATCATTGCCTTCCAGGGTGAAGCTTCCGCGGCCAAAAAAGGGCTTCTTGCTCGTATTATACTGATTTGTGTAAGTGACCTGATTGCCATTTGCCAGCAGGTATTTCTGCGTACCATCGCTACTGAGCCGCTCACGGTCTGTCCATAGGTTGCCATTCAGACTGGCCGTCCAGCGTTCGGACGACTTATAAAATTGATTGACATTGAGTGCCAAGGATCGGTTGTTGTAGTATTTGTTTTTCGGCACAGATGGCGTCGCAGCAGCAATCGGTTCGGTGAGGTTGAATGAGCTGATGGATTCCACATCATGGTTGATCCCCTCACCGATTGAATTGTATTGCAGCGTATTCAGCGTCTTATATTTCTTTTTAAAGCTCATGGCATTCCCATTGACAAAAGCATCTGCTGGCACCGCCAGCCCCAGCGTGGCTTCACCCGACCAAATCATTTTGGCGTCTTCATGGAGGACCAGATTTAAAGCCACATCTTCCGAATTGCTTATGCCCTGTTTCACCTTTTTATGCTCATGATTCTGTATCAAGTCCACCGACTTTACCGCTTTGGGCTGTATCGTCCTGGTGCCGACACCATAGCCATTCTGAAACAGGTTGTCACCGTCCACATACATGCGACTGACGGTTTTGCCATTATGTTTGATGACACCGTTGTCGTCCACCTCTATGCCGGGCATACGGCGCAGCACATCACCAATGTTCCGATCTTCGGCCGACGCAAAGTTATTCACCGCATATCGGGTGGTGTCACCTGCGCGGCGCACAGCCAGTGGTTTGCTCTTGACCGTAACATCCTCCAGTTGAATAGACTTTCTGACCAGTTCAAAGTCCATTCTTTGGCTTCCACCCTGATACTCTTTACGGATTTTCTCGTACGAAATATGGCTGACCTCAATCCATTCTATTTTGGCCAGTTCTTCTTTGGTCAGCAGAAACACATATTCACCTTTAGTATTGCTCCGGACCGTCTGGAGGCTGCTATTGGCATAGCCGATCACAATGGTCGCATATGGTATGGCCTGTTTGCTGCTGCTGATGGTCCCCGTGATTTGCTCTTGGGCAAATAACACTGCGGGCCCCATCAGACATAAGCTACATAAGAAACTTTTCATCCGAATCCTTAATTAATAGTACGTTCGACAGGGTTATTTAGTTCGAATTGCTGTTTGTCTTTCCCTTTCTCCTTCATCAGTGCTTCGGCTTGCTCCCGCGAGATTTCCCTGCCATCCTGTGTCTTGAATTTGACAACGGCGCCTGGGGGCAATTGAGCCATCATGGCCCCAAGTTTATTTGATTTGCTGTTTTCAAGTGCTTTACGATATTTTTCGTACGGAAGCTCAGGCAATTTATCGATGTCCATCAAGTTTGTCCTATCAGTCACTTTGTCCAGTCCCGCATAGCGAAAGCGCACCTCATTGGTAGAATCTGCCGCTTCTAGAATCGCGCCTGGTAAGCCATGAAGCTTCCATGGCCCCACCGGAAAGGGGATTTCTTCCGTAAACCAGGCCACATAGTTGCGGCCACCAAATTGGCCGGTGGCCTTATAGCAGGTGTAGCCGCCGATATCCTTCTTTTCGTCGGTGATTGCCCAGTCGATTTTATAGACCTTATTGGGCTGTACTTTATACAAGCGGCCCAGCATAGCGACCAAACAGGGCGCCTCGCCAGCAGCAAAAGGCGTATAGAGATTGACCAGCGCGTCAGATTGGTCAACGGCATCCATACTCATGTGGAAAGCACCCTGTGGCTGGCTTTTTTCCATAGGAGCCATGGCGTAATAGGAATTCTCATCAGCGATGTACAGGTATACCGAACGCGTAATGGGTTCTGCTTTTTTACTGCTGTCGGCGATATGTTCAAAATCGTATTTGATAAACATATTGACCTGGTTGCCTTGCGCAAACAGCTGCAGGCTAAAGAGCAGCAGGCCAATAATCATGGCCATCGAAAATTTTGTTGTGTTCATTTTTATTACTTTTATGTTGTCAATGCACCAAAAGTAGAATGGAAAGGCAGCTCGCGCTTCAATGGCTTTGTTAATTACTGTTAATCGCAGTCCGAATTGTTAACTACTGTTAAGTAATGTTATGAACTGTTAGCAGCGCTTTGTTTTTCGTAGATTTTAGCTAGCATTGTAGGATTAATTATGACTACACATCAAAAAACACGCGTTATAATCACCCTGTTGATTGCCAGCACAATCGCTGTGATCATCATGCAGGTATTCTGGTTGTCCAATGCGTTCCGTATCAATCAGCAAAAGGAAAAAATGGTCGTCCAGAGCGCCGTCAAAGATGCCATAGAGGTGGTCCGGCTCAAGACATATTTCGGTATTGATAGCTCACTGTCCAAAGAGCAGTCCTCTATCCTTCGTGCAATGGGTGGTATACTCGACCAGGTCTCCGACAACGAGCTAAAAGGCATACAGATCCACAGGGAGATCACAAAGGATTCCACAGATAAAAAAACTGTGGCGGTACCTTCCAAAAAGATCGCCCATGAGTTTACCATGAATATTGCAGCGGGTGCAAAAGTTGCTGAAAAAAAACTGATTGATTCGATCATGGGAGCCGATCTGGCAGGCAAGCGCCCCAAGCACATCAAGCTCACTGCCCGTCATGTGCCCGATACCCCTGTTCAGATTGTTCCACAGCAAAAGCCATCCCCTAATTCTATCGTGAAGGTCTATTCCACTGAATCCACACAAAATGAGGTGGATACACTAGTCATTGGCCAGCTGCTGGACTCGCTGATCGGCAGCAATTTTGAAGAATTACAACTAAAGAATCGCTTTAAGGTCTCTTTTTCCAGCATACAGGATAGCCTAAAAAAAACATTGGACTCCGTGGGGCAGTACCTGCAGGTGCGGAGCGCCATCAGCCCCGCCTACCTGGCAGAGATTACGGTAGAACCTGACGTAATAAATAGCTTAGAAGGCATGAAATGGTTGCTATTTGTGTCCCTGTTGATTTTGGGTATGCTTTTTTATACGGCACTTGCCCTCATCAACTCCTTCAACCGGGAGAAGCAGATGACCGAGATCAAGAATGATTTTATCTCGAATATGACCCATGAATTCAAGACCCCCATCGCAACGGCGAGCCTGGCGGTGGAACTCATGAGCAAATTTGGGATCAAAGACAATCCCGAAAAGCTGGATGAATATCTGCATATCTGCGGAGCCGAACTGAAACGTGTATCATCGATGATTGAAACTGTACTTCGGCTGGCGCAGGACAATCCGTATATACTGCAAAAAGAGCCCACAGATTTCAGGCAGATCCTCGATGATTTCCGCCGGCAGACACGATCCAAACTCGAGGACGCGCAGGGAACATTGTCCATAACGATTGCCAATGATTTTCCAATGGTCGATGTGGACAAGGCCCATCTGGAAAATATCCTATACAATCTGCTCGACAATAGCCTAAAATATAGCGATCAGGCCCCTGATATCCGTGTGGATATCAGCCTGCAAAAAGAGTACTTGCGTCTCTCCTTTTCCGACAATGGTATCGGGATTCCCAAGGACTACGTTGATCGCGTATTTGATCAGTTCTTTCGCGTGCCCAAGGGCAATGTCCATGCGACAAAAGGATTTGGGCTGGGTTTATCTTACGTAAAAAAAATCGTGGAGCTTCATGGCGGCACAATCCGGGTAGAGAGTCAGGTCGGCAAAGGGACAACGTTTATCCTGCATATTCCGGTTAAATCTTAATTGAATGTTATCGACTGTATGAATAAAATAAAAGTACTACTGGCTGAAGATGAGCCCATGATGGGCAAACTTATCAAAGAAGCACTGGAGCTCCGCGACTTTGACGTCGTCTGGGCTTTGGACGGTCTCAAAGCCTATTCTTCGTTTTGTGTTTCGCGGCCCGATATCTGTATATTTGATGTTATGATGCCTTACAAAGATGGCTTTGCGCTAGCACAGGAAGTACGTGGGCTCAGCACTGAGGTGCCCATTATCTTTCTGACGGCCAAGTCCACCATTCAGGACCTGGCGACCGGCTTTGAGACGGGTGCCAATGACTACATCAAAAAACCGTTCAGTATGGAAGAGCTGATTATCCGGATGCGCGCCCTATTGAATAGACAGTCCCTGACGAAACCATTAGCTCCACGCGATGGCGAATATACGCTAGGCAAATTCCGGTTTAGCTTTAAAAACCTTCATCTGAGCCTCGGTGACCGGCAGCAGCAGCTTTCCTACAAAGAAGCCCAGTTGTTAAAATTACTGATCGACCACCGCGATGCTGTACTCGACCGTAAGGTAGCCCTAGATTATGTCTGGGGAGATGACAGTTATTTTAATAGCCGTAGCATGGATGTTTTTATCAGTAAACTGCGCAAATTTCTGGAAGGAGATCCGACCATTAAAATCGTCAATATTCGCGGTAAAGGTTTTAAGTTGGTTGTCAATACCTAGACTCACCCGGATCAGTAAGCGATACAACAGCGGTGCCTCCGTGTGATGCACCGCTGTTGTTGATTATCGGCGTCGTCGCTTAGCCCACCGGTTCAGCAACATGAGCAAATATTGTATTGGCAGGTTATGACTAGGCTTTAAAAAATTGTTCCAATTCATTTCTGTGATCCTCGCCCCATTGGGCCGTTACCTTGATGACCGGTATAAGGCTTTCACCCAGCCCAGTCAGTTCATATTCTACTTTCAGCGGAAGCTGGTCAAAGACGACTTTCTTGATCAATCCATGTTCAATCAATTGGCCAAGCTGCGCATCAAGTACACGGCGGGTTGCAGTGGGGATTTTCCGCTGCAACTCACCCGGGCGCTTGATACCTGAATGTATTGCCCAGAGTAGGTTTATTTTCCATTTTCCCTGAACTACCTGCAAAAACAGATGTAAACCGCAATCTAAATTGACCGGAAGTTTTTTTTCGTACATAGCTGATATATTTTCCGAAGGTATAAAGTGAGTATAGATAAATTTATCCGTAATTGACACGGTTACTTTATGCCCTTAACTTTGCAACAAAGTAAATATAAAAATATGAAATACAAGTTATTTGGATCAAAAACAGGGTTGCATGCCAGTAAAGTAATATTGGGAGCTGCCAATTTTGGAACAAGAAAAGGCTACGGAGCCGATCCCGAAGAATCAAAAAAGATTTTAACAGCCTATGCAGATGCAGGTGGTAATTTTATCGACATATCTGATGTCTATCAATTTGGAGAGGCAGAGGAAATCGTAGGCAACTTTTTACAGGGACAGCGCAGTAATTTTATCATCTGCTCGAAATATACCCGAAGCAGCGACCCCAGCCCTGCAATCAGTAATTTTGGAAATAACCGTAAATCCATGCGACAGGCTGTTGAACAAAGTCTAAAAAGGCTGAAGACGGACTACATAGATATTTATATGCCTCATTATGATGATGGGGTTACTCCATTGGAAGAAATAGCATTGGGACTTCAAGATCTAATCAGAGAAGGAAAAATATTGTATGCGGGACTGACTAATTTCCCGGCATGGAAGGCCTCGGCCATTGCATCAGCAACAAAACTCACGGCTTTACAGATTGAATATAATTTGTTGCAGCGTACTGCGGACCGTGAACTCATCCCGATGGCAAAGGAATTTGGTCTTGGTGTGATGATGTACTCGCCACTGGCTGGCGGACTGCTGACCGCAAAATATAGAAAGGGAGAAGCCGGGCGCATCAGTCATTCCTCTGACGCTGGATACTCTGAAGATGAGAAAACCAAGCTGATCATTGATGAACTGATATCAATCGCGGAAAAAAATGAAGCAACTCCCGGTCAGATTGCGTTTGCATGGAATTTATCAAAAGAGGCATTCCCATTGCTAGGAGCGCGAAATCTCAATCAATTTGAGCAAAGTATTAGCGCTACTGAAATTAATTTGACAGCTGAGGAGCTGGCCAAACTGGATGCTTTAAGCTCCATTAGCCTCGGGTATCCGCACGATCTGTTGAATACGGTACGTGGTTCATTTTTGAAAGATTCAAACTAATACAAATACGAAAGAATTAACATAAAACGTAATCTATAGCAATTCTTAAAGTATATGAACTAAATTTGAATTTAAAATTGCGCCACATGCCAAAAAGAGATTCTATTTTAGTGAACAGCATGGATTCCAGCAGCGGTATGGCTGTTGGCCTATGGGATGGTTCAACTCCGGGCATCCAAAAAGCGCTGAATCCACATCGGCATGACCACTATACCTGCATGCTTGTTGAAGCTGGGCAGCTGGAAGTCCTATTTGATTTTGAACAGCTGACCATGCCTGCAGGAACACTTTTTGTCTGCCCACCGCACCAGGTACATCAGATCACCACGGCTTTAGGGGCATCTGGCTATTACATTTCTTTTGAAGGTCATCATATGACCAGGTCAGCCAAGGACATACTTGATGCATCCCTAAATGAAACAATTATATTACCACTCTCAGCGCCCGAGCAACAATGGTTTACGGCAATCCTAGACTCCCTGAAAAATTTGGACAGTATAAACAATACCGCAAATAAGGAAGTGCAACAGCCCTTGCTGTCAGCTTTTATAACGCAGGCGGTAATTTGTCACGATCGCAGATCGGCCGCTGGGTCCATAAGTCACAGCCCCAGGGTTATGAGTATAACCAACGAATTCAGAAATCTTGTAAAGCGTGATTACCGCAGCCTTAAACGCCCCGCAGCATATGCCCAGAAGCTAAATATCTCCGTGGCCCACCTAAACGATGTCGTTAAAATGGTGACGGGCTTATCCGCATCCGCGTTGATCCAAAAGGAAATACTAAGCGAAGCACAGCGCCTGCTCTATTATACACGATTGAGCATTAAGGAAATTTCGTTCCAGCTAGGCTATAAAGATACCAAGTACTTCATCAGGCTTTTCACAAAAAAAGCTGGACGATCACCGAGTGATTACAGAAAGACACTACGCTCAAATCCAGACCTGGACTAGACGATCCTATCCTATTCAACTCAAACACTGCTTCTTTTTTTGTCCACCTTTTACCTTTGTTTGTCAGTTTTCCTGCATTCATTTTTTGATCAATTTTGCACTATAGATACACTGTACGGTATAGTATATCGCATAATATAAATTCTTAGGTCTTATGGAAGATCATAATTTAGCAGAGAATCCAACTTATAAATTATCAACCACCCCTGAAGGGATTGTCGATTCTCTTTTGGTTCATTTTAATTCTAGGGATATTGAAACCATGCTCGGCTTCTATGAGGATGATGCAGTCGTTATCAGTACCAGCGGTGAGCCCAAACGCGGAAAAATAGCGATCGCCCATGAGCTGCAGCAGTCCTTCGGTTTTGGATTGCCGATAGAAATTGTTGCCAGGAATATTTATTCGACCGATAATCTGGCCTCATTGGTCCTGCATTGGAGAATCACTGGGACAGGAAATAACGGCGAAAAAGTAAATATTGCCGGAACTTCAAGCGATTACGCAAAGAAAGGACGGGACGGATATTGGCGGTGCTGGTTTGGAAATCCATTCGGTGTACAGGTGCGCAGCTTATTTTAATCAATTTCACAAAATTAAATAGTTCAGATATGAAAATCTTAGTAATCGGTGGTACAGGTCTTACTGGAAGGCTGGTCACAAAAAAACTGGCAAACCTTGGTCATCAGGTGATCATTGGTTCACCTTCACATGGAGTAGATCTCATGACCGGAGAAGGTCTTTCGCAAGCACTGGAAAATACGGAAATAGTAATCGATCTATCCAATTCCTCCTCTCCTGAAGAAGAAAATGCAATCCACTTTTTTCAGACCGCCGGAAAGAATCTGGTAAAAGCGGAGCTGGCTGCAAACATCAGGCATCACCTCGTACTTTCCATTGTCGGAACAGACGATGCGCTGGAGATCGGATATCTTCGCGCAAAGAAACATCAGGAAGACAACATCAAAAACTCGGGAATACCTTATACAATCATTCGTTCAACACAGTTTTATGAGCATACCGATGCGATCATTGCCGTTCAGGGCCAGGGTGACGAGGTATTTGTTTCGAAGATCGACTATCAGCCCATTGCCCTGGAAGATGTCACAGATTACATTGTACAGTTTGCACTCGAAGAGCCTAAAAATGGTACGGTAGAGATTGCTGGGCCTACAAGGGCAAATATGGATGATTTTGTGGCAAAATATATCGAGATATCCGGAAAGCCTATAAAGGTTGTTTCTGACGAGGATAGCAAATATATGCATCTTGCTGTTCCTAAATCCCTGCTTGTTCCTGCTGGGCAATATAATGCTGGCAAGATTCATTTTGAGGACTGGGCGCTGAATACTGTGGTAAGTTAAGCCGTTAAAAATGATCACTTCGCTAGATGCTCTTTCGTAGTTCTTTTATCCTTAAATGCAGGTCGGTGTCGACTTGCATTTATTGTTGATCGCTATCGAGATCAGCCTTTGAATATTGTTCCAAGTAAGTTGTTTCCTTTTGAGTACCACCAAACTAGATTTTGCCAAAACTTATCATTCCTAAAGTAAATAACACGATATTGCAATATATGTCAATAGCTGATTGTCATACGAATATTAGAAAAAACAGATTTAAAATGAAAAATAAACTAGCCGCTCTATTAATTGCTATCCTTCCAACCTTTCTATTTGCACAAAATATTAATTCCGAAAAACTTGATACTTATTTTAATTCAATTGAAAATAAAAATCTAAGGATTGGCAGTCTATCTATATTTAAGAATGGGAAAGAAGTCTATACCAAACATTTTGGTCAAAAAAATATACCTGGATTGATCTACAATCAAAGTACAAAGTATCATGTTGGCTCTGTTACCAAAATGATTACAGCAGTTCTAATTTTTAAGTTAATCGAGGATAACAAATTACATTTGACCGATAAACTTGCTGAATTCTATCCTCAAATTCCCAATTCGGATAAAATAACCATAAAACATCTTCTTGGCCATACCAGCGGACTAGGCAGTTATATTGTTAAAGATGGCGAAGTATGGGTAACTGAAAAAACAACTGATAAACAAATCATGGACCTGATCATCCAACAGGGGAAAAATTTTGAACCGGATGAAAAGGTCGCTTATTCAAATTCCGCATATTATCTACTTGCAAAAATCCTTGAAGAAAAATACCGAAAGTCCTATCAAAAAATTGTTAGAAATGAAATTATAAAACCGCTCGGATTAAAAAATTTAGATTCTTTCAGGCCCAATCAAAAAAAACGTTTATCCACCTTTTCGCTATAATGATAATTCTTGGCATCTATTAGATAAAGATCTCGACTTTCTTAATGTTATAGGCGTCGGCGACATTGCCGCAACCTCGTATGATTTAAATGTCTTCGTGAACAATTTGTTCCACAACAATATTATTAAAAAGGAAACGCTTCAGTTAATGGAACCTCTAATAGGAAAAGAAGATTGGGGAAGAGGAATCGCAGTCTGGGATTTTGAAGGGACCATATTTTATGGACATGGTGGGGATACCCTGGGATCCCATGCGGTTCTAATTTATAATAAAGAAGCCGATATTTCAATTGCTTATAATACCAACGGTGAACGGATCAAAAAGGAAGATTTCATAAAAAATGTAGTTAATGTTCTTTATGATAGAGAGGTTAAACTTCCAGAACTTAAGTAAGTTTTTCCTCATGTTCCAGATGCCCTTTGCTGAGCTGGATTTCCTAAAGATCGATACGTTAAGTAGTTGGTGTATATCATTAGAAAGTGCTGGAATTTTTTCAAGCTTCCAGCACCCACATTCCAAAAAATGAAGCCCCAATTATAAAACCATTCCACCGTCCATAAGGATTTCTGTTCCGGTCATGAAACTTGCCACATTGTTATCTGACAGGTAAATAACAGCTTTGGCTACATCTTCCGCAGTTCCCATTTTTTGTAAAGGGATTCCGCTGATTAACCATTCATCAAGACCTTCCAATGTTTTTTCATCCAGTCCTGCTTTGGTCATAATCTCCGTTTTTGTAGGCCCCGGGCTCACTAAATTTACTCTGATTTTTCTTGGTGCCAGTTCTGCAGCAGCGGTCTTCGCAATGGAATTCAATGCTGCTTTGCTTGCCTGGTAAATCGAGCTATTTGGTTTAGATGTGGTCGCGACGTTGGATGAAAGAAATACCACTGAAGCACCATCGTTCAACAGGGGAATAAATTTGCTCAAGGTAAAATAAGCTCCTCTGAAATTAATACCCATTACATCGTCAAAATTTTCGGCACTCATATTTTCGATCGGACCTAAACTTCCAGTGATGCCTGCATTAATAAACAGGATGTCAACTTTTCCGAATTGCTTTTCAACTTGGGTTTTGAAATTTTCAATATCTTCCAATTTCCCTTGATCTGCCACAAAAGAAATAGCCCCTAACGCTGCAGCAGCCTTTTCAATGGCTTCTTTTCGTCTTCCGGTGATAATTACTTGCGCTCCTTCTGCGATTAATTCTTTTGCGGTTGCATATCCTATTCCGCTGTTTCCACCTGTTACGATGGCTAATTTGTTATTGAACTTATTCATTTCTTTGATTTTTTTACAAAGTTATAGGGGAAATGGTATACTTTTGTTATCAGTATAACGGAGTATATCAGTATCATCAATTATATCATTTAACTTTGTGATCATGGAAAGAGATCAGACAGAAGAACTTAGAGCTTTGCAGGACACACTCTATTTCATTGGAGGAAAGTGGCGAATTCCTGTTATTAATTCGCTTTGCAACGGCAACCGACGTTTTCGCGAAATTGAAAGAAGTATCCCCGGGATTACGACAAGAATGCTTTCAAAAGAACTGAAAGATATGGAGTTAAATAAGTTGGTTAAACGAACTGTTTATCCCGATATTCCTGTTTTAATTGAATATGAACCCACTGAATATTGCAGGACTTTCGGGAATATTATTTCGGAAATGATTATTTGGGGTAGAGAACATCGAAAAATGATTGTGGAGGATAAGGTTTAGAATCGTATTCTATGTACTACCATCAGCTAAAAAGTCGCTGATGGTAGTACATATGAAATGCTTACAAAGTTCTTTAAGGAAATAGGTCGTCCTGTAAAGCCATGAATTAATTAAACAGAGATTATTACTCCCTATTACACAAAAGAACAATAACAATATGTATCATGGCCGTTGCGCTATTAAATACCCAGGATAGTTTTTTTTGTTTAACCTCACAGTCAAATGGATTTTTAGTTGAACTTTTGCTAATTGCTATTAAATGCGATTTGAAACTGGCTTTGCTATCTCATTTGGCGTCTTTCCAAATTCTTTCTTGAACGCGTAGGAAAAATGCGACAGGTCTTCAAAACCTACTTCGAGATAGACATCACTTGGTTTCTTGGATTGCTCGGCGATTTGAAAATAAGCTTCCTGCAATCTTTTCTTCTTGAGCCAGATGCCCGGGGTCGTTCCGAATATGCGTTGAAAATCCCGTTTGAAGGTCGATAGGCTCCTCCCCGTAAAAAATGCAAATTTTTCCAGGCTGATGTTAAACCTGAAATTTTTGTTCATGTATTCCTTTAAATTAATCCGATCAGGTAACGAGAAGTTGAACAGTATGTTAATCAAGTCAGGATTCGATTTCAATAGAATAATCAATAATTCCTCTCTCTTTACGTCAACAAAATCCGCACTGATCTCAAGATCACCGGTATAGTAAGGTTCCAGTGATATTATAAAATTCTTGATGAGCTTGTTTTCCGGTATAAAAATAAAGGAGTCACTGATGGTTGATGGCCGGACGTCATAAACATGCCGTTCAAGGAAGCGCTTCAGGAATGCTTCATCCAGGGTGATGATGATTTTTTCAAACGCATCATTGTCCTTGTATTTCGTATAACGTACCAAATGATTTTTCCGGGCGATACAATAGTCGCCCGGTTTCATTGTGTAGTTTTTCTCGCCGTCATAAGCCTTCATATCGCCCTTCAATAAGTATAGAAAATAGTTTTCCGGTATATAGTTCTCGGGAGAGATCTCCGGGCCAAGGTGACAGGATTGGATGTTGTTAACTTTCATGGTTTACCAAATATACTGATCCCTATAGATTAATTTTGCGGATTACTGAAATTGTAACTGTCCACACTTGCAAGTATCGCTTCCTCTCTGGTGCGGGGCTTCCAGCCCAGTGTTTCAACGGCTTTTTTATTGGACATCTGCGTATACTCTTCGACTGGAGTGGGCTGCATAGTAGCAATTTTTCCGGCCAATTTGGGCCGTTCTTTTTTGATCAGTTCCGCCACATCATAAAAAGACATCGCCCCTTCCGATGTTGCTAGAAATCGCTGTCCGGCAGCTTCGGGATGTAACATGGCTTTGATATGGATATCAGCAACATCGAGCACATCCACCGCACCAAATGTAAATGGTGCATTTTCCTTAATGTGTCCCTCCACAATTCCCTTGACGACAGTATCCAGGGAGGCCGAGGAAATACCGCCAAGTATAGGACCAAAAATTCCGACGGGATTGATGACCGTTAACTCCATAGCGGCAGCTTCATCCTCCATAAATTGCCATGCGGCTTTTTCTGCAATTGTTTTTGATTTTATATAAGCCTGTACCGGTGCGTTTTCATCGGTCCAGTCAAGTTCTGTAAAAACATGATTTCTGGGATCGATGCTATAACCGATTGCAGCAAAAGAGGATGTGAGCACCACGCGCTTAACCCCAGCCTTTTTCGCAGCTTTCAACGCTCTCAACGTACCTTCTTTTGCGGGGATAATCAGCTCATTTTCGTCTTTGGGCTGCTCAGCCACAAATGGGGAAGCAACATGAAGGACATAATCACAACCTTGTGCTGCTTCATCCCAACCATTATCGGAGAGCAGATCGGCCTCATAAAAAGACAGCTGATCAAAAGTGCTGATGCCACCCGCTGTAAGGGCATCCAAAATTTCGTTTTTACGGGAGAGCGTGCGCAGTGTTGTTCTTACGGTAAATCCTTTTTTGAGTAATTCAAGAATAATATTTACGCCCAAAAATCCGGTACCGCCGGTTACTAAAACTGTTTGATTGTTCATTTCGGATCAAGTATTAGAATTTGTAGGTCATTTGTATTGCGTTTTCGGCATATTCCCAAAGTTTTCTGGCAAGCGCTTCATCGTTCATGGCTGCTGTATGATGGCCGGACAAGGTCGGATATCCCGCATATTCTTTCGGACCGTCCGGGCCGTAGAATTTACCGCCTTCAACGGATGGATCTGTTGCTGCAAATAGGCTTGGCAGGGCACCCTGCCAGGGCTCCATCACTTGATCAAATGCAGCAAACATACCTTCCAGATTTTCACCAGGGATATTCCGCTGTAAATCGGTTCGCGTGACGCCGGGATGCGCCGCCACAGAAATGGCCGATATACGGGCATTTTTGAATCTCCGGTCCAGCTCGTAGCTAAACAAGATATCTGCCAGCTTGCTTACGGCATATTCACGCCATTCATCATAGTTCTTTTCCAGTGTGAGGTTGTCAAAGTCAATGCTGTCCACCAAAGTAGCCGCCCCACTGGAAAGTGTCACTACCCGGGCATTGGCGGTCTGCTTAACGAGCGGCAGCAAATATCCTGTCAGCGCAAAATGCCCCATAAAGTTTACGCCGAACTGCATTTCAAAGCCGTCATCCGTTTTAGCAGCTGGAGGAACCATCACTCCGGCATTGTTGATGAGCATATCCAGTTTTGTATGCTTTTGCATAAAGTGATCTGCAAATTCCCGAATCAGGCCGATGTTTGCGAGGTCCAGCATTCCATAGTCCAATGTTCCCACCCCAGCCGTTTCGGACTGGATTTTTTGTATAGCATCTTTTCCTTTCTGGAAATCCCTTGCGGCAATGGTCACATGTGCACCTGCTTCATACAGCGCTCTTGCTGTTTCAAACCCTATACCGGTGTTTGATCCGGTAACGATTGCTATTTTTCCTATTAAATCAGGGATGTTATTTTTTGTCCACATAACCTTTAATTTTTTTACAAAGTTCGTCGAATTGCTGTTATGTCGTTTTGTTGTGGAGTTCAAATTTCCTTTGTTGTGAAGGTCAACTCTGTTGATTATAATCTGATGGCCACTGCTCGTTTTTGCTGGCCGCGTTACATCGCCTTTGCTATAGGATTTATCAGAATAAGGGAGCTAATGAAATACTTCTGGCCCATTTCCACAGCTCCCTATAAACGTACGTATTAATCTTCTATTTCCAGATGAGTACTCAAAGCAATGCGGTTCCAGCCATTGATGGTGACGATGAGCATGATGATCTGAGCGATCTGGTTTTCGGAGAAAATCTCGGATGCCTTGCTGTAGGTTTCTTCACTTAATCCGTTTTGGTGTATAAGGGTTACTTCCTCCGTCATTGCCAGTATGGTCTGCTCCTCTTCGGTGAAAAATTTGGTAGCCTCTCTCCAGGCACTCAACAAAAAGATACGCTCTGGTCTTTCGCCGTTTTTGATGGCATCCTTGGTGTGCATGCTAATACAGTAAGCACAGTTGTTGATCTGTGATGCACGGATTTTGGCGAGTTCTTTAAGCGTTTGCGAGATCTCAATTTTTGACAGATAGCCTTCCAATCCTAACATTGCCTTGAATGCCTGTGGTTCTGCTGTGCTGATGTTGATACGTTTTTCCATTTTTCTTATTTTTTAATTTGATACTGCAAATTTGGAAAATGGAGCGCCGGAAAAACTTAAACGGGTTTAAGAAAAATTTTTTTTGCGGATTTCGCTGAGATACTCGGGTGTAAAGCCTAGATAGGAAGCAACGTTAAGCCTTCCAACATTTGCATTTTACCTGCAGACAGAAGGCCAGGCGTGGCGCTGCAACCACGAAGAGCATATAAAAAGGATCCCAGGTACAATAAAGTAAAGTCCTGATTTTAATGCTGAAACAATTTTATAGAGTAATCACGATTTTACCAACCGTTCTCCCCGTTTCCTGTTCCAGATGCGCTGCTCTCATTTGCTCAAAGGGAAAAGATCTGGAAACATGAGGTTTTACGGCTCCACTTTCCAATAAAGAAGCGATCTGTTTCATATCCTCTCCGCTGGACTGTACAAGAATAAAATAACCTTTCACACCTTTGGATTCTGCTTTTGAAGTTACATCTTCATTCAGACCTGTCGGAATACTGATGATGGAACCGCCTTCTTTGGTCACTTCGAGCGAATGGTCGATATTGTCCCCGCCAATTGTATCCAATACAAAATCAAAAGTTCTGCCTGCTGATTTCCAGTCGAAGACGTGATAATCGATATGTGAATCTGCACCTAAACTCAAGACAAAATCTTTATTTTTTGGAGAAGAAGTTCCCGTCACTTTCGCCCCTAAATATTTGGCAATCTGTATAGCGATATGTCCTACTCCACCAGAAGCTGCGTGGACCAAAACATTTTGCCCTTGCTGAATATTCGCATGGTGAACCAAAGCCTGATACGCAGTTAGCGCAACCAAAGTGGAAGCCGCGGCGTCTTCAAAAGAGATATTTTTGGGCTTTAGGACTAATTGATTGGCTGGAGCTGCGACATATTCTGCATACGCTTTTCCGTGGCCTGGAAAATTGACCATTCCGAAAACTTCATCGCCAACTTTAAAAGCTGAACTTTTAGTTTCTTCTACTATTCCGGAAATATCCCAACCCAAAATCAATGGATTTTCTGTTTTAATTCTTCCGTAAACTCCTTTTCCGGCACGGCTTTTTACATCTACCGGATTGATGCTGATGGCTTTTACTTGAATTAATACTTCGCCTTCGTTAATGGTTGGTTTTGCCAATTCTACGTATGCTAAATTGTCTACATTTCCTGCTTCTTTTAATACAATTGCTTTCATAATATTGATATTTTTTAAATGTTATTTATTTGAATTACTTTAATTTAAATCTTGAAATGAGTTCAATTTCTTAGCGGTTTCGCATTGATTTTCAGCTTATATATCACAACCGGAAATGTCACTTTACCTTTTCCGTTCTCAAACGCCGCCAAACGGTTCAGCTGGCCTGTCGGAATCCATAGATATCCATTGTCATCATTCCATCAAGCGTCTGCCCAGATTGTGTTGGCACTCCTTGCTACGGGAATGAGCTGTGCTTTTACCGATGAAACGGCTGCTATAAATGTTATCAATCCAATTATTATCTTCATAACTTGCTTTGTTTTTGATATAGCAAAGTTATATTGCACTGCAGCGGATAAATAGTCCATTTTACGGAAAGAATAGCACAGATGTACGGAAATGTAAAATCCTCCAATAACGGAGGATAATCCAGGAAAGCTTAGCGCTTCTCTAAGCAAAAGTTGCTTGTTCGCCGCCAACGAAAAAGTCATAATATTATTAATAATCCGGGGATAGGATCATAAAAAAAAGTCACAGGACACTAATGAAGTTTCCTTGTGACTTTAACAAGCAGAATTGCAGTAATTAGTTCAGCTGTGATTTTCTGAATTCCAAAGGTCTCAGACCTGTCTGTTTCTTAAATAATTTTGTAAAATAAGAAGCATTCTCGAATCCTAAGTGATAGGCTATTTCCGCAACTCCCTTCTCTCCCAACCTCAATAGATTTTTAGCCTCTGAAATCAAAAATATATGAATGAGTTCCAAAGCAGTTTTCCCTGTTTCCTGTTTCAGTACGTCACTTAAATAACGTGGCGAAATAAACATCTGGTCGGCAATATTGGTAACGCTTGGCAACCCGCTTTTTTTCAGACCTCCTTCATCAATATATTTTTTAAGGATATCATTGAATCTAGATGCTGTTTTTCCAATAACCTGCTCTCTGTCGATAAACTGTCTTTTGTAAAAGCGCTGTGCATATTTCAAAATCGATGATATATGACTCAAGATAATCTCACGGCTGTATTCATCGGGATTATTAAAATATTCGCCCTGAATTTTCGCGTGAAGCTCCAGAATAATCTGCTCTTCTTTTGGAGAAAGTTGCAGCGCTTCCGTTACATCGTAGTCAAAGAAGCCATAATTGTTAATGCTTTTAAAGAGCTCGTGACCGTTCAAGTAATCTTCGTGAATCATCAACATATAGCCTTTTTCTTCAAATTCAAGGTCTTTCATTTCAATGATCTGCCGTGGTTTGGCAAAAAATAGACAGCCATTATCGTGGTCGTATTTTGTACGTCCGTACATAAACATCCCTGATTTTATTTTTTTGAAAGCGATAATGTAGCAATCTGTGGTAAATTCCCTATTTCCCAGCGGACAGGCCGCCTGACAGCCGATCATACTAAAGAGCGGATGCTCCGGAGCGTCCCAGCCATTTCCGGTGTGCAATTCTGTGAGGGTTTTATAATGTTTCATTTTATTTTTTTTCGAATGTTCGACAATCTCTTTCTATTACAACTGATTCTCTGAAGTTAAGCTAAAAAAGCAAACCAGTACAACTGTAGAAAACAATTTCTTTGCGCGGATCATTCCTAATAAATCTAATGCCCATGTGCGGCAATGCTGACCTCTTTCCAATTTTGGATATCGTTCAATCTTTTGGTGTAAACCTCATTGACTACGTGATAAGCAATTTTACCGAACAATAATCTTTGTGGAGGATTTTGATTGTCAATAAGATTCAAAACTGGCACTACTGTCGATTCAGGTTTTCCCCATGTATCAGGATTATCCCCTGTTTCCGCAAATGCCTCTCGTACTGGATTGTAATCGGTAATATCCGAAGAAGTCTGAACCGCTGAAGCTCCTGCCCAATCCGTTGCAAATCCATTAGGTTCAATTAATGTGGTTTTGATTCCCAAATGTGCTGTTTCTGAACCAATCGTTTCAATTAGTCCTTCGACTGCAAACTTTGAAGCATTGTACAATCCTAAAAGCGGTAGCGTCGTTAACCCCAAAAAGCTGGAAATCTGAATGATATGTCCACTTCTTTGTTTTCTCATCACCGGTAAAATTGCTTGTGCTACCCAAAGTGAACCAAAAAAGTTGGTTTCCATTTGGTCTCTCGCCTGCTGTTCTGTTGTTTCTTCCGTCGTTCCGAATAAACCAAAACCAGCATTATTAATCAAAACATCAATTCTTCCAAAGTGTTTTTCTACTTTCTCCACTACTTCAAAAACTTCTGTACGGTTGTTGACATCCAGTTTCACAGGAAGAATGCTGTCACCGTACTTCTCTTTTAAATCCTGCAACGCTTCAATATTTCTAGCGGAAGCAGCAACTTTATCGCCTCTTTTAAGTAAGGCCTCAGCCCATAATTTTCCAAATCCTTTGGAAGCTCCTGTTATAAAAATTATTTTGCTCATTGTTTATTCTTTTTTTGTTAATCCAAAATTATCCTTATCCATACTTATACACTAACTCATTTCAGCTGAAGAATAGCACATAATTACGATATAGCTTTAGCTGTACACCTTAGTTAAAAAGAGAGCTCCTTCCATTTCTAAAAGAAGCTCTCACCAACACTTCAATTAAAATACTTATGATAAACTTTTTGCTGCCGGAAAATCAATCGGGATCTGGGTATTTGCAAAAACATAATTCGTAAAACTTCTAAGGGCAACCAAGGCTGTAAGTTCTACAAGCGCCTTCTCATCCAAACCAGCTTTATAGAAGTCTTCCAGTGCAGCATTTCCGGCATTGCCTTTATTGTTTGCGATCGATTGGGCAAGTTTTATAATGGCATCCAATTTAACATCCTCAACACTTCCCTTTCTGATTGCTAAAGTGTCCTCCTCACTAAAACCATTTAATTTAGCCAGCATGGTATGTGCAGCAAGACAATAATCACAATCATTTACCTGGGACACCACCAAGTTGATCGCTTCCCTTTCCTTTGCGGTGTAAGAAGAATGATGCGCTAAGGTTGCTTCTGTTTCCAGCATCGCTTTTAAAGCTGATGAAGAATATCCGATAGTAGCATAAAGGTTCGGGATCTTGCCCATTTTTTTCTCTACTGATGATAAAATGACCTGAGCTTCTTCGCTCAATTGTTCTTTGTTTGGAACTGTAATAGTTTTCATATTCTTATTATTTATTATTGTTTACTTGAATCTTTCAATTTCACCCCCGTCTAACGACTGATCTTTTAAAAATAAAAATCCCAAGGAAAGTCAAAACCACGATCAGTAGATTGACCATTGCAATGCTCTGAACATTTTTTATCTCAAATAAATTGATAAGGACGTAACCGGCAATGGAACTAATGACGTAAATACCGCCGCCTGTCATCTCCCAAAGCTATCCAATATACTCCCGATAAAAAGCTGGCTGAGTCCTGAGCTTACCATGAAAAGCAATAAGGAAAGCTGCACCTGCTGCATGGAAACGCCCAGATCACCTGCCATCGCCGGCAGCGAGGGAATATAAATATCGGTGGTAAGTCCTCCAAGCGGAATGAGGATAAAGGCGAGCAGGGTGCTGATGTGTAAATATTCTATTTTTTGGGCTTTCATAACGATGTTTAACTATGTGTAAAAAAGCACGGGATTACCCGTGCGCTGCTTCTGAAACATCTTTCCATTCCTTCCACTGTTGAAGTTTTTCACCATACACCCTTTCAGTTTTGACATAACCCAATTTGCCCAGGAATAATCTTAACGGCGGATTTTCACTGTCGATCAGTGTTAAGATTGCTGGAACAGTAGCTTCAGGTGTACCGTAATCATCAGGGCCAAGTCCTTCAATCTTAGTTAGGCTTTCCTTTAGCGGATTATACACATCCAACTGATCGCCAAAAACTGCCGAACTTCCACCAAATTCTGTTTTATAGCCATTTGGTTCTATGAGCGTTACATGGATGCCAAAATCTTTAACCTCACTGGCCAGCGCCTCACTGAGGCCTTCCACCGCAAATTTTGTGGCGTTGTAAATGCCTAAAGTCGGAAGGCTCCATACGCCCAGTACACTTGAAAGCTGGATGATATGCCCATGTCCCTGTGCTCTGAGGATTGGCAGTGCTGCCTGTGTCACCCATAGTGTTCCGAACAGATTTGCATCGAAAACATCCCGGGCTACTTTTTCACCGATTTCTTCCACTGCACCAAAAACGCCATACCCCGCATTGTTGATCACCACATCAAGCTGACCGAAATGTTCCTTGGCTTTGTTTACGGTAGCAAATACAGCTTCTCTATCGGTAATATCCAGCTGTAACGGTAATAACTGATCACCATACTTTTCTGATAATGCTGTAAAAGCATTCGCTTTTCTGGAAGTTGCTACGACGTTGTCCCCACGTTGCAATAGTGCTTCTGTCCAAAGTTTTCCAAATCCTGAAGTTGCTCCTGTAATAAAAATTGTCTTTGCCATTTTGTTATTGTTTAAATTATTATTTGTTATTTTGATAAGACAAAGTTATATCCAGAACCGGCCTCTGCTCTACTCCATATCAGCGGAAGAATAGCACAGATTTACGAAAATGTAATTTTGAAACATTTCAACAAGCAAATTCCTAAAATTAGAGACATTGGAAAAGATCAATCATTATAAAAGCATAACCGAACTTCATGAAAAAAGTGGCTTTGAACCTCCGAAGCATCCACTATTGAGCCTGATGACCTGTAAAGAACTTATGACCTATTCGGTCGGAGAAGACAGGTTCACCGGAGACTTTTATATGGTTGCTCTGAAAAAGATCAAATCGGGCTATGTGCTATATGGCAAAACGAAATATGACCACAGTAATGGATCCACCGTTTTTATGAAGCCAAGGCAAGTTATTGAGGTCAGTAATGTACAGTTTGCAGAAAAGGGTTTTGTTATATTTTTTCATGAGGATTATCTGGCCGGCCATATTCTGCATGACCAGATCAAAAACTATGGCTATTTTGAGTATGAAATAAATGAAGCCCTGCACCTATCTCCTGCTGAGGAGGTTATCATGTGGGAGCTCTACGAAAAAATACGCAAGGAATATGACGAAAACTCCGATGAATTCAGCCGTGAAATTATACTATCACATATTGATTCCATCCTAAAATATTCCGACCGCTTTTATAGAAGACAGTTTGTGGATCGAAGTAATAACGTTTCGGGAACCACGCTAAAAAGGTTTCAGACAGTATTACAGAACTATTTTGATAAGAAGCTGCAACTTAAAGAAGGTTTGCCCACCGTAAATTACCTTGCGGGAGAACTTTTTCTATCAAGCAGGTATCTGAGCGATCTTCTTAAACAGGAAACCGGAAAAACCGCTCTGGAACATGTCCATATTTACCTGATTAAAGAGGCGAAAAATCTATTGCTGGGATCGGACAGCAGCATTTCTGGCATTGCCTATGGTCTGGGATTTGAAAGCCCTTCATATTTTACCCGTTTGTTTAAAAAATTGGTGGGTATTACACCTGCCCAATTTAAGGAAACCAAAAATTGATTTCATAATTATGGGTAATAGTACAAAATGTTTGAAATTGACCTGCTCTCCTCCTCGTTGAAAAATTTGGTAGCCGCTTTGAATGCCTGTGGTTCCGTTGTGCTGATGTTGATTCGTTTTTCCGTGTTTCTTATTTTTTAATTTGATACTACAAATTTGGAAAATGGAGAGCCGGAAAAACTTAAAAGGCTTTAAGAAAAATTCTTTTTGCGGATTTCGCTGAGATACTCGGGTGTAAAGCCCAGGTAGGAAGCCACGAGATATTGAGGTACGCGCTGCAGAAATGCAGGCTGATTCTTGAGGAATTGACGGTATAGCTCTTCCCTGGAGTGCTCATAAAGCATCTTGACGCGCATCTGTGCAGCGGCATAAGCTTTCTGATACACCATGCGAAAATACTTTTCCATGACTGGGTGCTTTTCCAGTAGATCATCGAGGGCATGTTGGCGAATGACCAGGACTTCTGCCGGCAGTACAGCCTGGATTTAAGATAGTAAAAAATAAGTTATATAACCTTACATACTCGCCAACCTACATTCAGGGCATCAAAAAATTAGGCGTTACCTTTTACGAAGTTTATGTTGTGGATGGTCAAAAGTCTTTGACCATTGGTGACATGTTGATCTGAAGAGTAAATATGCAATATTAGTTAAATTAAATACAAAAAAGAAAATGGGCCCGTGCTTTTGGATTGCATACCTGCAGAGCTGTTTTTTCAGTATTGCGGCGAAACGATGGAAAAATATCAGGCGCAAGCCTATATTGAAACGATAAACCGCGGTTCAGGCAAGCGAAATTATCCACCTGCAGCAGATCATGAAGCAAGCTGACAAATCCGCAAAAGCATTTTTTGCGGCCTTGCTGGATATAATGTCGATGTTGACCCCTCCGCTGGACATATTGACCCCTCTATCAAGGCTTTCTTCAGTCCAACTGATGACCTGACAATATTACTTCTTTTTTCTTAGACTTTCACCTTTAAGTTCGATTCTGTAAGATCCATGGATCAGTCTATCGAGTATTGCGTCTGCAATTGTATCTTCACCGATTACATCATACCAACTGGCCACAGGTAGCTGACTGGCAATTATTGTCGAGGCTTTAGCGTGTCTATCTTCAATTATTTCCATCAGATCCAGCCTTTGCTGCTGGTCCAGATTTACCAGGCCAAAGTCATCGACAATAAGTAGGTCTGTTTTTGATATCCTGTCCATCAGCTTGTGCAGTGTACCTTCCAGGCGGGCCATTTTAGTCTTTAGGAGTAGTTTTTGCAGGTTAAAGTACAGGACTTTATACCCTTGGGCACAAGCATGATGGCCCAATGCTGAAGAGAGGAAGCTCTTCCCACAGCCCGTAGCACCGCTGATGAGTATCGGATCTCCTTTTTTGATGTACTCGCCGGTAGCCAGCGTAGTGATCAATCCCTTGTCCAAACCTCTGGTAGCGACCATGTTTATCTCCTCTATGGAAGCCTGATAGCGGAACCCGGCATTCTGTTTGAGGCGCTCAAACCTTTTTTCATCCCTTTCATCTGATTCTGCCTGCAGCAATAGGGACAGTCCTTCGAAAAGGGTGAGTTCTGTACTGCGACGGGTTTCATTCAATGCTTTCCAGTTACGCTCCATACCGTGTAAGCGTAACGCTCTCATCTGTGTTTCAATATTCATCTTATTTTATTATTTGTTTATTTTATTCTATTCATCACTGTATTGCGGATCCATCGTTTGACTGATCAAACAGTGTCGGCTGGCTGCCTGCATAATACCCTCTTCCCCTGATATTGGCATGCTCTGGCAGGGAGCTTTTTACGGAAGTTTCCTGCTGACTGTTTGCTGTTCCATTTTCAAGTACATTCCTAAAGTAGTAGTAGGTATATAGCTTATTTTTTAGTACGTAACTACATGCTTTGTCAAACTGTTCTGCCGGGAAGTCCCGTTTTAGCCTGAACAGTCCGTCACAGGTACGGAATAACTGCTCGGGATAATGCGCCCGCTCAAAGAGTATCTCCAGAAGTCTGGCGAACTCCGCAGAGTGTGCTTTTGCCCTTGTCAGGTACGTTTCATGCGAGCGGTTCTTATACGCCTGATGTTCGGACTTTAAATGTGTCGCCAGAGTGGTGTACGCATTTTCCCTGTAACTGCGTATGTGCGAGGCAATCTGTTTGCCCCGACAATAGATCCAGAGCATATTGCGTGTGTAAATGATCTTTACCTTTGTTCCGATATAAGCGAAGGGTACGCTGTAATAGTGTTTATTGCGCTGCAGATAGATATGTCCGTTATCTCCAACTTTGAGTTCAGCGTAGCTCTTCAGCTCGAAGCGTTCTTTGGGAAGTTCGCCCAATGTTGATTTTTCGGAACTTAAGAACCGCTCTTCCCGGCAGTATGGCTTTTGCTGCATCCGGGTCTGGTTGTGCTTTAACATACAGACCTTTATAGCTTCATTGAGCGTATGGATATCAAAGAACTGCCTGTTTCTCAGTGGTGCAAAAACACGGGTATAGATCATTTTTACCTGATTTTCTACCAATGATTTGTCTTTTGGGCGGCCTGCACGTGCTGGAACCACAGCTGTGCCGTAGTGATTGGCAAAGTCTTCCATGGACTGGTTCAGGACCGGCTCATATTTATCGGCCTTGATGACCGCTGCTTTGAGATTGTCGGGGACAATGGCCTTTGGTACACCGCCAAGGGACTCCAGGCAGCTGCTCAGTGCATAAAAAAAGTCGGGGGTCTGCTGAGATGGTACAGCGATGGCAAATGCATAGTCTGAAAAGGGCAGGCAGGCCACAAAGACCTCACAGGCGACCAGCTCCCCGGTGGATCTGTCAATATAATGGAGTTTTTTTCCGGAAAAGTCAATATATAGTTTATCACCGGCGGTATGTTCAATCACCATGCTGCCCTTGCGCGAGATAAGCTGTTGCCTTAAATGATAGTTGAACTGTGGATAGCTATAACCCGTGGGATCACTTTCTATATATTCCTGCCAGAGCAACAGTTTGGTAACTCCGGTACGTTTAAGTTCTTTTTCATAATAGTCAAGACGGCTTTTTAGGTACTCAAACTTGTCTGCCTTGTAAGCAGGATTCCCTGCGTGGAACGACTTTTCCAACAGGGGATCCTCCTGTTTAAGAAGGTCTTCCGTATTGAAACCGCCGTCAGCCATCTTTTTAAGATAGGACTTCACCGTATTCTTGCTCATACCAAGGATGCGGGCGATTGTTTTTATTCCGCTACCGCTCTGGTACAATCTGATTAATTGCTTTATCTGACTCATTCGTTTTGGTTTTCCAGCCATCAGTGATCCGAATTGTTTGATCACTAAGTAACAAAAACTACTTGCTAAGGGGTCAGCACGCTCCAGCGCAATGAACTGAAAAATGAATTAGGGGGTCAACATCAGCCAGTATGGCAGTTGAATAACAGCTTTAAACGAAATATGCATCCCTAAATCTAATTCAATTTTGAGGGGTCAGCTTGTTCAAGTATATCCAGCCTTGCAGCGTAACCTCAAAAAGATCCCCGATCTACGCAATACCTTGAGCAGCGGAAATAAAAACCATTTTTACCTGCCAACATCAAAAAGTATCATTCCACAAAATGCGCATAGCCGGCTTATAAAAATGTCTTGGGAGAACACTGTCTCAGCAAAGACCTGGTCTACCGACAAGAATAGTGATAGTATAGCCTCATGTACAGAGGCGTTTGGCTCAAAATAATCTTTTGTTTTGTATTGAACCAATCTAAATATTGCTATCTTGGAGTATTGTTTGGAGAAATAAACATATATCAAAACAATAAATTACAGCAACAACATTAGGTAATGAAAAAATAATTTTATGAAAACAACACGTAGGATTGCTTTATTTCTATTTTCTGCCGCCATTTTTATCTATGGATGCAACAAAGATAACAGTATACCAGAGATACCAGAAAAAGTTATAGAAAAGCCCGAAGAGCCAGTCAAAGCCATTAGAGATACCTTTCTGTTTTTACGGAAAGATGTCATCGTTTTTAAAGCATATAGAGGGTCGCTCAAGGGCGGTGTTGATATATCTGCACAGGAAGGACCGGAAACTTTTTGGAATTCTACCAAGCTGAGCAGTTATCAGTACGATACGCTGACCGTTACCAAAGACAGTACCTTCGAAAGACCCTATAAGTATGAAATCAATGATTTTAGGTTTGAGCAACGGAAAGACAGTGTTTTCCGGTGGAACCGCTATGCAAGATTTTGGGAATTTTATGGTATGCGAAAGAAAGATACAGTGGAGCAATATGTGCGTTTTTATAGTTTTCAAAAGTTCACGCCGCCCTATTTGTATGCTGAAAATGGTCACAATTCGGGTGAAATATCGGATACATATTATTTCAATGACAATAAATACCTTTTTAAAAGCCCTGAAGATATGAAAAATGAGAACGATGAAGTCGCTTGGTACGGCATCAAATATATATACGTTAAAAAGAAATAGCCTGTGCTACTGGCTTTGCGACCTAATTGTTCGATAATTTTATTTTGGGCCAAATGTAATTATGGCTTGGCCCAAAGCAGAAGAAGCTACGTCGCTCTAAATTTTCTCCGCGAATTTGGGAGCTAGCGATTTATAGGAAAACAAAGGGACCGACGTATGCCAACGCGGTCCCTAAAACAATACAATTATAAACTATTAAAACTATCTTTGCCGTTTGGATTAGTATCCAAAGATTTCATTTAAGCTAAGCTTACTTATTTTACCAAGCGCTGTAATATTATCCTGATTCAGGTCCTTCTCCTCTCCTACAATGCAATAGATATACGGCTTACGGCTTATATTATCGCTGTGAAATTGTTTAAGATCGCTGTATGTCAAGTGAGGAATCTTTTCAAAGATCATTTTTCTTGAATCTTCTGTCAGTCCACGGCGTTGTGCTGCCATATAGCTTGAAAGGATACCAGTCCCTGTGATACGTTCACTAGCCAGTGATTTTAACAAATTCGTACGCACGGATTCCAAGCCTACAGCTGATTCTGGCAATTCATTCAAAAGCTCATTCATACCGCCTACAGCATCTTTAAACTTATCAGATTGCGTTCCTATATAAGCACCGACCATGCCATGGTTTTCTTTCTTTTGTGGTTGTCCATAGTAGGCATAAGTCGTATAGGCCAGTGCTTTAGATTCCCGAAGTGTCTGGAATACAATACTGCCCATACCGCCTCCAAAGTATCCATTGAAAAATGTAACCGTCGGAAGTTGGTTTTTATCAAATAACCCTGAATTTCTGATCCAGAATACTTCAACCTGCTTCATACCATACTGTGCAAAAAAGACTTTGCTCTCATCAGTAGGCTTTTCTACAAATTTTACACCCTTTTCTATTGTTGCATAGGCCGTGTTATCGTTTTTTAGCGGTGTCAGATTTTTCACCAACTCATTTACAGGCTCCGGTCCATAATAGAGAATACGGTGTTTCGCATTCGCTAACTTATGCAATACCGCTACGAGGTCCGAAGCTTTTAATCCATCCAATTCTTGATCCGTATAGGTATAATTAAATGGGTTTTTGGCCCCATAACGAGCATATGCTTTTAGCCCCTCCATGATAGAAGCTTTGTTCTCCTTGGCATTGGTCCGGGATTTTTTAACACGTTCAATGAATGCGGTAAATGCCCGCTCATCCGCTACACAGTTATGCATCAGATCTTGCAACAGACCGACCGACTCCTTAAAATTACTCCCCAAACCGGAAATAGAGACACTGCTTTCTTCATTTCCAGAAGAAACTGAAAAGTCTGACGCCAGCTTATAGAATGCTTTGCTAAACTCTTCACTGCTCCTACTCTTTGTACCTAAAAATTCCAGGTATCCGACGGCCAAGCCCAGTAACTTATTGTCCCAGCTACCAAAATCATAATGATAAGTCAGGGAGAATAGTTCGTTATCTTTGTTTTGAACAGCTAATACATCCAAATCCTTCAGCTTTGACTTGGAAATCTCCTGATCAAAATCTATCCATTTGGGGCTGATATTCTGCTCCGGCATTGCGTTGATCTGTTTCAAAAATGCAGACTCTACATTCCGATTGACCGTAATAGGCGTAATGGCTGGCTTGACTACTTTATCTACATTGGCATCCTGACCTTTTTCCTTGAAGACCGTCACATAATTGACGTCAGAAATATATTTATTCGCAAAGCGAACAATATCTTCTTTTGTAATCTTAGCTAAGCGGTCCGTATAAGCCAACTCTTTTGCCCAATCCAACTCCGCGTTGAAGCCCGACATAAGCTGTTCTGCGGTACTGGAGTAGTTTTCAAAGAGTTTAATCTGTGATTTTCTTTCATTATTGATGATAGATGTCAACAGGTCTGCAGAGAAATCTCCTTTTTTCAATTTCTCCAATTCCGCTAACAACAGTTTTTTGACATCTTCAAGGCTCTGGCCGGTGCCCGGGTTACCCTGAAGAATAAGCATCGAATAATCTTTTAGAATATAAGGAAATGCACCTGCTCCCAATAATTTCTGAGACTTAACAAGGTTTAGATCGATCAAACCCGCAGATCCATTGGTAAGTACATTAGCCATTAAATTGAGGATCTGCGCATCTGGATGTGCTGCCCCCGGGAAACGAAAACCCATTAAGACATATTCAGAAGCAGGGCCTTTGATCGTCCTTGAAATCGGATTTGTGATGGGCTGCTCTTTGCCAAAGGCGTATGCTGGCACAGGTTTGGATTTCATGCCTGAAAATGCCTTGTCAATGCGCTTAATCACATCGGTTGGATTAAAATCACCCGACATGATAACGCCCATATTATTCGGAACATAATAGGTGTTGTAATATTCACGGATGGCTTTGAGCGATGGATTTTTAAGGTGCTCCACAGAGCCCAAAACGGTTTGCTTACCATAGTTATTATTGGGAAACATGGCCGCAAAAATAGCTTCGATCGATTTTCTATTATCGTTATCTAAACTTATATTTTTTTCTTCGTAGACCGATTCAAGCTCTGTGTGGAATAATCGGAGGATGGGATTTCGGAATCGCTCCGCTTGTACGGTCAGATACTTATCGATCACATTGCTGGGGATATCTTCGACGTAGACAGTTTGCTCAAATGAGGTAAATGCATTTGTACCCTTCGAGCCCATGCTGCTCATCAGTTTATCATATTCATTCGGAATAGCATATTTTGATGCCTCCCCTGATACACGGTCGATTTCTTTATAGATAGCAGTACGTTCATTCGCGTCGGTACTATGGTTGTATTTTTCATAGAGATTGTCAATCTCGTCCAGCAGCGGTTTTTCCTTGGACCAGTCCAAACTACCAAACTTGTCAGTTCCCTTAAAAAGCATGTGTTCCAGGTAATGTGCGAGCCCAGTATGATCTTTTGGATCTGTTTTGCTACCAGCCTTGGTTGCAATATAAGCCTGTATGCGAGGTTGCTTGTTATTTGGGCTTAAAATGACGGTCAATCCATTTTTCAATTTGTAAAACCGCGTTTGAACCGGGTCATTGGTCACGTATTTATAGGTATAGCCCCCCTCTGAGGTCTCTTTCCATTGGTATTTTCCGACCTGAGCCTGAATTCCGGTCGTAATAAACAATAGCGATAGGAAAGCTACTGTTTTCATTTTTCTATTCATAAATAAACAATTTAGAGAACATAATCTTGACAATAGTTGGCAATAATATTTCCAACAATATTAAAGTTTAACCAAACAATTATCAATATATCAGGTAAAAAACGATAAAATTTATAGAAATATTGATACTAGGCAATACATTATTCAGAAAATTCATCATCATGTTATAGAAAAAAGGATTTTTTTCAGCTTTCTTCTCTCCTGTTTTGACATATACTGCTGAAAGGTTGGATATTGAGGCAATAATGCTGATTAAAAAAAGGAGCACCATATTCGGTGCTCCCTTCATTTACTAGACAGAGGGCAACCCATATCCCCGTCGATTCCACCGTCCGAGTAAGCGACTTGTTGCGAAGCTTACCAGTGTACCAAGGGCGGCTGTGAGGTACTATCGATTCCTACCGAAAATATTTGGCCTGATACAGCTCTTCAGCACTTGCCACAACATGAACTTATTCAACACGTTAATTTAAAAACTTAGCTAAATACTGTTCCAAAGCCGGACCACGAAGATTTCTGGCGACAATCTTTCCCGTCGGATCAATTAAGAAATTACGCGGGATAGACATAACTTTGTAAAGTCGTGCAGCTTCATTTTTCCAGCCTTTCAAGTCTGCCACCTGGGTCCAAGGCAAACCATCACTATGGATCGCATTTATCCAGGCCTCCCGCTGACTGGCACCATCTAGGGAGACACCCAATACGGTGAAATTTTTATCCTTAAACTTATGATAGGCTTTTACAACCGTAGGATTTTCATTGCGGCAAGGGCCGCACCAAGAAGCCCAAAAATCCAATAGCACATATTGTCCCCGAAAGTCTGCGAGACTAACCATTTTCCCCACTGTGTCCGGCTGGCTAAAGTCTGGTGCGAGATTGCCAACAGCTAAGGTGTTCTGCTCCTGAATATAATTAGCCACTTGGGCTGCTGAAGGATAAGCTTTTACTTCGCTACTTAATTTTTTAAAGCTATCCACGTTTTGTGTAGCATCGAAATCCTTTTGCGCGATGCGTTGTAACATTGACCAACTCACATAAGAGGCTGGATTTTCAGTAATAAATATCCGTGTCAATGAATCCTGGTAAGCATTCGTTCTATCAAACCAATTCACCAGTTTCTGTTGAAATTCAGTGCTTGAACGCTCCGCATTGTCAGCTTTATTAAACATCTTGTGCATCGGTTCTTGAAATGCTTCTACCCGTTTCGATACCGTTTGATTGTAGTGCTGAAAGTCTTTATTCACCTTTCCACCTTTAATATTGGCTGTTTTCAGGCTATCGGTCCCCAATACAGTTATCGTTCCTTTCTCCAGGAATATTTCCTTTGTATCGGCATTTTTGAAACGAGGAAGCTTGTGCATACCCTGGTGATCCATTACAATCGCTAGGCGTTCTGGCTCATCCCGCACACCGGTAAACACGAAATGACCATTAGCGGATATCACACTGTCCACTATTTTGGCATTTGTCCAACCATAATTTTGGACAAGGTATGCCATCGCCTTTGGATTAGTATTTTTTAACCTGATATCAACCTTGAACTTGAACTCCTGCCCGAAGGTGAGAACCGGAAGCAAGAATAATGCGATAATTTTTATAATTTTCATGATGTAAAGATCTTTTTAATGTGTGTTATATGTTTATATAGATGTTATTGACCATAGCCCGGATTAGGCGTTAAATTTGGATTTTGAAATAGATCCACGTTTGGAATAGGCCATAATGCCATATAAGATTTCCAATTACTTTGCTTCAACGGACTGACATTTTGCATGACCTGATCAATCTGCTTGGTGCGTTTGAGATCAAAAAAGCGGTGTCCACTTTCCGTGAATAATTCGACACGCCGTTCCTGGGCGATTGCAACCATGATATCCCCTGTTTGGATTGCTGCTAGCCCCGCTCTCTTGCGCACTATATTCAGGTCATCCCAAGCGGTATTTTTGTTGCTATGCGCACGCGCTTCAGCTCGGATGAGGTATTGTTCAGCCAAGCGCAAAGGCACAGTCAATTCAGCATCATTCACGGGGGAACTATATTTACTGGGTAGATGGTAAATTGTTTCAGGCCGTGTTGCGGAAGCTTCTGCCTTGACCGTACGTACCCAGCTGTTCAAGCGCTCATCAGCAGGCTCAAAACTAGCATACAATTGGTCTGTTATTACGCCAAAAATATTAAATGTACCTGGCGTCTGGTTACCGGTTAGCACCGCTGGCATGCCATTATTAAAGGCCTTAAAATAGGCATTCGTTTTGGGTTCACCATTTGCCAAAGACCATATCGTCTCTTTGCTTCCCGCCAAAAACACTTTATTTAAGGACTCTAAGGCATAATTGGCATCCTGAATAACTTCCGTTGCTTCGTTTTCGGCCTCCTGCCACTGCCCAGCATAAAGGTATGCCCGGGCCAGAAGCGCTTTCGCAGCCGCCTTATTGGGCCGTACACGCTTGGTACTCGAATTTCCCGAACCATCCCTGTACCCATCGCTAAGGAGGTTTTTGGCCAACTTTAGATCCGCAATAATCTGCTTAAAGACCAATTCTTCGGACGATCGAGACAGGCGATTGTTGACTCTGTAGTCACTTGCCACTGCGAGGGGCACTCCTCCATAAAAGTTAACTAAATGATAATATAAGAATGCCCGCATAAAGTAACACTCACCAAGCCATTGTTCCTTAAACTGAAGATTCGCGGACGTCGATTGTATACCTTCCAGTGCAGCATTGGCGATGTATATCTTTCCGTAGAAATCGTTCCAGAATGGGCTATTTTCGGGCTGAATATTATTTTTATAAAAAACATCAAAATTATTACCGGGTACCAAATTTAGGAGTTCATCAGTAAACATCCCGCTCACCATGACCATATCCGAAAAAGTAGGCCCAGAGAAGGCACCGGCGGTTGTGGTTGAAACAAAGATACCATTGACGACACTAGCGACCAACTTATCTGACTGGTAGAGACTTTCAGAAGGGATCACACTCAGGGGCAATGGGGTATTGTCAAGGTATTTATCACAACTATTCAAAGCAAGCATGAAAGCAAGAATAAGTATATTAAATCGTTTTTTCATAATGCTGGACTAAAGGGTTAAATTAATACCTGCTGTAAATAAGCGCATGGGCGGAAGTACATTCGCATTTAGATTTTCAGGATCCAATCCGCCAAACTTGGATATCGTCAACAGATTTTGTCCCTGTAAATAAGCCGTAAGTTGTTTCAATCTAAGTTTTTTAAGAAAATCAGCAGGTACGCTATAGCGTAAACTGACATTTTGCAGACGTGCGTAGGTAGCATCTTCATACGCACCACTGCTGTCATTAAACTTCAGTATGGAGAGATAATTCATGATCGTCGTGCTTACCTTTGGCACATTGGTTATATCGCCAGGCTGTTGCCAGCGATCAAGCCAAATCGTAGAGCCATTTGTACCATAATAACCCATCGGTATCCCAGATTGCCCCATAAGGCTCTTGCCTATACGTTTGGTAAAGGTAAAGCTAAAGTCTAGCGTGAAATTTTTGAAGGTGAACGTATTGGTCAGACCACCATAAAAGGTAGGATCAAGATCGACAAACTCCGTTTTGTCAGACTGGGATAGGCCTGTTACGAATTCGCCTGTTTCACCTTTGGCATTTGTAAACGTATACGTACCCGTTTGCGGATCCACTCCTGCATATTTATAAGTCAAGATACCGTTGACGGATTTACCCAATACATAGTTTGAATAAATACTACTTTGCGTTGGCATCCTAAGTATTTTGCTATCCGGAAGCGATATATTAAAGCGCGTATTCCACTTAAAGTCCTTATGGTCAATATTGACACTGCTCAAGCTGATCTCTACCCCCGTATTACGTAATAAAGCATCCGAATTGAGCGTGTATTTGCTAAATCCGGTCACCATGGAAAGCGGCTGGGAAATCAACTGATTACTTGACCTGTTGTGGTAATAGCTGGCATCCAAAGATATGCGGTTTTTAAAGAAACCCAGCTCAATAGCGGCCTCCGAGTTGAAGTTTTTCTCCCATTCCAAGAGTGGATTAGAGAGCGATGTTGGGTAAAAGCCAATTTCTCCACCATAGGTTTTGCTGAGCACTGAATAGGTACTCAAGTATTGATAATCACCGATCTTGTCCCCACCTACAATTCCACTACTTGCTCTTAACTTACCAAAGCTCAACCAAGGCATCAGCTCTTTGACAGCCCTTTCTTCGGAAAATATCCATCCCAAAGCTGCCGATCCAAAATTACCAAATCTGCGACTTGGCCCGAATTTGATGGAGCCATCGCGGCGACCATTGATGTCAAGCATATATTTTTTGTCCCAGATAAACTTGACAATCCCATACATGCCGATGGATCGGTATTGGTTATCCGAAATAGTATACGTTTTTGAAGCCCCCAAAGCAGGATTACTCAGCAGCGCATCCGCAGGAAATCCCGTTCCCGTGATTGCATTAGATCGTCTTGTATTCTGATTGATTTCGCCACCCATTTTGACACTTAGTTCCCCCTTCTTCCAGATCACATTTTTGTATTCGGCGTAAGGACTAATCGTCAGCGATTGCGTATCAAAATTGTTCAAAAGCCCCACATTCGTATTGTAAATAGATGTTGAGGCGGGATTGAAGGTTGTAGAGGGCACAGTAGACAATTCCCTGCCTTTGAGGCTATTAAATCCAATGATTGTATTTAAGACGATATGCTCGTTAGGACGATAATTTAAGGTCAGATTCGATAATAAATTATTGGTTGTATTCAGATAAGTACGGTTGATATTACCGATCCCTTTTTCCCAATCCCCCACTTCGCTCCAGTTGACTTCACCCTTGTCAGTCAGCGGGTAAGGAGCATTTGGCGCAACAGAGCTGGCATAAGAAGAGAAATCGTAGGGTACCATATCATTTTTGGATCCCATATACGATCCACTGAAAGAGAGGTCAAACTTATTATTATTGCTCTTGGTATTGAGATTAAAGCGCACCGAACCGTCCCTATTTGCCCCCCTATGCATCTGGATGTTGCCCGTATTGCGCAAGCTACCATTAATCAAAAAAGAGGTATTATTGCTACCGCCGCTATAGCTCAAGTTGGCATTGCTGGTTACAGCGGCTTTACCCAAGAAAGCTGTTCGCCAGTCATGGTAACGATCTTCGGGCCAAGTTCCATTGACATCATAGTCTGTTGCGGTAGGTTCAAGGCCATCGTTTTTAAAGGCCTCGCGACGGAGCATCAAATATTCCGCTGTGTTTAGTATCGGTGCCATTTGCCCTTTTACAGATACCCCACTATACACATTGGCACTGACCATGCTACTGGTTGTCTTTGCCTTTTTTGTGGTGATCAAGATGACCCCATAGGCCCCGGAGGATCCATAAATTGCGGTGGCATCAATATCCTTGAGCACATCGATGCGTTCGATATCATTGGGATTGATGTAATTCAGTCCACTTCCCCCCTGTAAGAAGTTGCCCGTATCGTATTGTGAGTTGGTATTCATAGGCAGGGTACCACTGGGGTAACGCACCCCATCCACGATAACCAATGGTTCGGCAGACCCTGTATTAAAATTACTGGCACTCCGTAGTCTCATAGAGAATGCACCGCCCGGTTGACCCGTGGCCTGTTGGATAAATAGTCCAGGGACTTTTCCCTGTAAGGCCTCCAGCACATTGTTAACGGGATTTTTCTCAATATCTTTAGCTGTTATCGTCGTAATATTACCTGTATTAAAGCGCTTGGTCGTATTACCATAAGCAGTCACCTGGATTTCATCCAGATCATTCAGTTGCGGCACCAATTTAAGTTCAAAGGGGTATTTAATCGCTGTCGCTTGTACATCCACTGCTTTATACCCAACATAAGAGAAGCGTACTGTCGATTGTTTACTTTTAACCTTCAGTACAAAGGCCCCTTTCAGGTTAGTTGTGGTCGCATTCCCATCGGGGTTTAATTCTTTGACAATGACACCCGCCAAGGTAACGCCATTTTCATCCATTACGGTTCCGCTTACGTAAGTTTCCTGATAACTCGCACGTGCCGCAAGTGGGGCGGCATCGGCCCTTTTGCTGACGACGATACTCTTATCCGTGATATTATAACGTAGATTTTCGGCTGAGAGCAGTTCCAATAAAAGCTTCTGTAAACTTTTATTTTTTACTTGGATCGTTTTCCGCTGAATAGCGTTTATATGACTATCGTTGTATACAAAGTCATACCCGGTCTGTTTTCGGATCTCTTTAAAGATCTGCGACAAGGTCGCATCTTTGACGTTGAGTGTGACTTGCTGACTAAAAGACGTCGCGCTGGCGTGTACCATACCAAAGGTGAGCAGCGTAATAATAAGCTTCATAATACATGAAATTTTGAGCAGAATTCGCCTGATCCGCCGTTTTTTATAGGTAGAAAATTTGTACATTTGATTTGAGTTAATAATGGGCATACTTCCTGCCAGTCGTATGCCCTATAAAATACTTAAGCTTTTTAGGGTGGCCACTTTGGCCCCCTTTTTTATTGGGTTTTATTGGTTCTTATACAGGTCCGAATTCTTTCATTATGATAGTGGTAATTTGTTAATTGATTAGGTATAGTGTTTTTCCCCTGAGCGTAAATTTAAGGGAGTTTGTTTTTTCAAGAAGTTGTAGGATGCTCGATAGGTTCTTTTTTCTAGAGATGATGCCTGTAAAAGTATCTCCTTTATCTGTATAGGCCTCGTAATCGATGTCTATGTTGTACCAGCGCGCGATGTCCGCCATCATTTGTTTGATTGGTACTGCATTGAACACAAAGTCGCCATCCTTCCATCCAGCTTCCGCTTCCGCATCGACTCGCTGAATTTTGCCCCCATCGACAGATACAAGACATTGTTGCCCCGGTTTCAATAGGTATACGCCATGTTTTGAATTGATTTTAACAGCACCTTCGATCAGTGTGGTTTTTGTAGCCCTAGTTTCCGGATAAGCCGTCACATTAAAATGTGTTCCCAATACTTGGATTTCCTGTTGATCGGTCCGCACTTTAAATGGAGTATGATGTTTCATCACCTCAAAATAGACCTCACCAGTGACAGTTACCAGACGTTCATGTGGCGAGAATTGCGCCGGAAACTCAATGGAAGATGCCGCATTGATCCAGGCCTTTGTTCCATCAGGAAGCGTAAGCCTATATTGCCCACCCCGCGGTGTAGTTAGGGTATTCAAAAGTGGTTTTTGGTCAATTTCCGGTTTCGTTTGCCCCGCCGATTCATAGCTGATATTCCCTTCTCCATCTTGGTGAACAGTTACCTGCTCATTGACCTTGATATCCTGTACATTACCTTCCCCCAGCGCATATACCTGCCCATTGGAAAGCTTCAGTATCGCTTTATCCGTTCCTGGCTCTATTTTGATGGAGGCCGCTTCGGTAGGCACTAACACCCTGTTTTGCTGATACAGATGCCAAGCCACAAAAGATAGGCAAAGACAAATTATAGCTGCCGCAGCCATGCGGAAAGGATAGTGAATAATTCGCTTCGGAGCGCCCACTTCAGGCTTCAATCTGCCCAATTCCTCATATTGCTGATCGGTCAGCTGCTGTCCGGAGATATTGAGCCGGGCATACCAGGCTTCGAGCAGTCTGGCCTCCTCTTCCGAGCAATCGCCCAGATTATATTTTAACAACAATTCTTTTAGGTCTTCTGCGTTTTTCATGCGCTTTATTTAATGTAAGACCTTTGAGGAAGCATTAAGGGCTAGTGTGTTTTTATTTTTTTTAAAAAAAACCTACAAAAAGTACCATACCCAGTTTAGTACGCAATGTTTTTAGCGCAGCTTTAATATGGTTTTTGACCGTGTTTTCAGAAATTCCAAGGCTTTCGGCTATTTCACTGTGTGATAATCCATGCATCCGGCTCATCAACAGCACATTTTTCATTTTTGGCGGCAATTTTTCAATTTCACCATCTATTAGCTGTTGCATTTCCCTTTCCCGGATTTGATACTCTGTGTAATGGCTTACATTATCTGTGAATTGGCGAAAAGATTCGGCGTATCGGTCCACCACATTTTGATGTGCAATATATTTTAACACTTTATTACGTACCAGCACATAGAGCCAGGCCGAAAGATTTTTTATCGCAGGTAGGTCTGCATGTTTGATCCATATCTGCGAAAAGACGTCCTGTACGATTTCTTTTGCCCCATCATAACTACCCAATTTTTGGTAAGCGTGACTGACAAGCAATACCTTATAACGATGATATACTATTTCAAAAGCTTGATGATCCCCATTGCGGATCTGGTCGATCAATTCTTCATCCACATGACTTTCGTTAGTTTGCATATAAAGTATTTACTGAATGAACCTTTACCATGTACACTTAGGTGAATTTTAAATCGGATACACTGTCTCGTTTGGCACAAAAATGGGCCTTCAGCGCCAAAAATATCAATATTAAATTGAATAGAAAAAGAAAATTGGTGATGTTATAAAAATTCATTCAAAATTTTCACCGCGATATAGCACCCTCGTTCACCTCCCGGAAGCGGATCGGTGCCATCTGCATCATTTTTTTAAAGAAATTATTAAAATGAGTAGCCTCTTTAAAACCTAAAGAATACGCGATTTCCGAGACATTCCATTCGGTATGTCTCAGTAATATTTTAGCCTCCTGTAACAGGCGCTCCGCAATAATTGCGGAAGTTGTTTTTTCAGTAGTCTCTTTGACGGCGCGATTAAGGTGATTGATATGGATGGAAAGCTGACCTGCGAATTCGCCGGGCGATCGAAAGCTGATCCGCTGCCTCAGATCTTCAATCGGAAACTGACGCTCTAAAAGCTCCAGGAACATATGCGTGATCCGTTGAGAAGCATTCGCCTGCTGCTTTTCAACTTTAGAAGCCGTTTTCATCCTATGCGTATAATGAAGTAGATCAAACACGAGATTTCTCAGCAGATCATATTTATGTGCATAATCCGACTCTAATCCAGCCTGCATCTTTAAGTATATCTGCTTTATATCTTCCAATTGCTCATCCGTGAGCTCAAAAACAGGTAAGGCGTTGGGTTTAAAGACTTCGTAGTCGTTTAGGTTGCCGAAGTGATGAAAAAATGATGCCGTAAAGACACAAAAAAATCCAGCTTTATAATCGTCAATCCATTCAAATTTGTAAGGGATCTGCGGATTTGTAAAAAATAAGGCCTGCTTTTTAATTTCAATGACCTTGTCAGCATAATGTATTCGGTTTCTACCGATAATCAGGGTAATCTTAAAATAATCTTTCCTGCTGTAGACCACAGGCTTCGTATGCTTACCTATATATCCATCTATTTTAAAAACATTGAAATGCCCTACCCCATTTCGGATATTTTCGGGGATCCGGTCAAATTTAGATTGGTAAAACCCCTCCAGTGACTGCATTTTTTCCATAGGATAAATGTACGAAAATCAAATAAAAAACGCCGTCACTCAGTAATGACAACGCTTTTTATTTTAAGTATAAGATTTTCAATTAAAATCAGTGGAATAAGAAATATACTTATTGCTTTCTAATTCTTCTGAAAGCAGATTAACTTTTTCCGTTGCCCTTTTGTAGGCATCGCTTCCGAGGTAGAGCCGTACAGGCGGGTTGGGATTCTTTACCAAATCGATAAAAACCTGAGCCAGCAATTCCGGATTACCGATTTGCGATCCGTTCATGGCTGCATATTTTTCGTGGGAGCTTCTCACCGCAGTATAGTCATCAATTTTCTTTCCAGCAAAAACAAGGGAGTTTTCTTCCAGAAACTCCGTCCGGAATGCCCCCGGTGCCACCACTGTCACTTTAACACCAAACTCTTTCACATCCTCTGCCATCACCTCTGAAAGCCCTGTCACCGCATATTTCGTAGCAGCGTACATCGCCCAGCCCTTTCCCGGGGCAAAACCCGCAATAGATGAAATGTTGATAATATGGCCCGATTTCTGCTGCCTGAAGTAAGGCATCGCAGACTGCATCGTCTTAATTACAGCCATTACGTTAATGTCAAAACTATCCTTGATTTCTTCCTGACTTAATTCTTCCACAGCTCCACCTATCCCATAGCCGGCATTATTCACCAACACATCAATTTTCCCGAACTGTGCAACCGTACGTTCTAACGCTTCACGGATAGATTGCTCACTTGTCAAATCCACTTCCAATGGTAAGAACTGTTGCTCGTCAAAATGCCCGACAGCGTCTATTAAACGCTGAGATTTTCGACTTGTTGCTGCTACGCTATACCCCGCTACGATAAGTTTTTTTACCAACGACAACCCCATTCCCTTGGAAGCCCCCGTTATAAACCAAACTTTATTTGTCTCCATATCTAATTTATTTATAGGACAAAATTAGCACTTCAATAGATGTCATTAATAACTAAATCGAAGCAATAGATTACGAAAATCAAACAATTGAATGTATTCCACAGCAACTCAGCGCTAGCACAAGTCAACAAAAATAATTACACCGTCAAATGGAGGGCAAAATATTTTGGTACACTCATGTTAAAAATTTAGCCGTACTTTCATTAACTTCGTTAGTCTAACATTTCGGCTTATTTTTTACCAACTTACATACAGATCAACATGGATAAACGTGTAAAATTTGATTTTGAAGTATACTTTACCAACGGTGGCAGCCTCAAGGGCGAAGATTTCCGCTTGGATATCAACGGCGATACGATCAGCGACGCAGAGCTCGCCGACTATATCATTCAAGATCTCCGGCTGCTGATGGCCGGAAAAGTAAATATCCTCAACAAAGAAATTTTTGCGGAGCCCCATAAACGCAAGGTTGCGCCAGCAGAAAACGCGACGGAACAGCTTATTGACCTCAGCCATACGATCGAAAACGGCCTTGTTACCTACAAAGGGCTGCCCGCCCCGATTATCTGCGATTACCTATCCAGAGCCGACTCCAAGAGCTATTACGATGAAGGTACCGAATTTCAGATCGGCAAAATAGAGATGGTCAGTAATACGGGTACCTATATTGACTGCCCTTTTCACCGCTATGAACATGGCAAGGATACCGCCGAAATGGACTTAAAGGCTTTTGTGGATCTGGACGCCGTGGTCATCAGGGCTCCCTACCGCAACGGACTGGCCATTACCGATGAGCAGCTCAAAAACAGGGAAATCCGAAACCGTGCCGTATTGATCCATACCGGATGGGATAGCCATTGGAATACCGAAGCCTATTATGAAAACCATCCCTACCTGACCGCAGCGGCAGCGACGTACCTTGCCGAATGTGGTGTTAAACTGGTGGGCATTGATTCACACAATATCGATGATACCAGTGGACGATCACGTCCGGTTCATTCCACTCTTTTGGGATCAGAAATCCTGATTGTCGAACATTTGTGTCATCTGGACCTACTGCCTGATGACAACTTTACGTTTACAGCCGCTCCACCAAAGTTTAAAAGTGTCGGTACATTTCCTGTACGCGCATTTGCAAAGCTGAAAAAGGATGTGAATAGCTAGAGGCTTTCGATAAAAATATGGTTCATAAATTGGTGAGTTGGCGTTTGGCTCAAGATAATTTTTTATTTTGTATTGATCCAACATAAATTTCATTACCTTAGAATATTGTTAAAAGAAAAATTTGAAAATCAAGACAATAAGTTATTGCAATAACATTAGGTAAAGAAAAAATTATTTTATGAAAATAACACTTAAGGTCGCTTCATTTCTATTTTTGGCCGCCATATTCATGTATGGATGCAACAAGGACAATAGTATATCCGAGATACCAGAAAAGGTTATAGAAAAACCCGAAGAGCCAGCCAAAGCCATCAGAGATACCTTTCTGTTTTTAAGGAAAGATGTTATCATATTCAAAGCATATAAAGGGTCGCTCAAGGGCGGTGTTGATATAACTGCACAAGAGAAACCAGAAACTTTTTGGAATTCTAGCAAGCTGTCCAGTTATCTTTATGATACACTTACTGTGACCAAAGACAGTACCTTCGAGCGACCTTATAAATATGAAATTAATAATTTTAGGTTCGAGCAGCGCAAGGACAGTATTTTTCGGTGGAATCGTTATGCAAAATTTTGGGAGTTTTATGGCTTGCACAAGAAAGATACAGTCGAACAATATGTTCGCTTTTATAGTTTTCAAAAGTACACGCCGCCCTATTTATTTGCTGAAAATGGTCACAATTCTGGTGAAATATCATATTCCTATTATTTCAATGACAATAAATACCTTTTTAAAGGCCCTGAAGATATGAAAAATGAGAATGATGAGGTAGCCTGGTATGGCATCAAGTATATATACGTTAAAAAGAAATAGCTTATTCCATAGGCGACAGAACCCGATTACACAAAAAGGGAAGCACCACCTACGATGCTTCCCTTTTTTGTGGACTAAGGCATCCTTACTTGCCTCTTTTTGGTTTCCACCGGCTCAGCAGTCTGCTTGTGGCAAAGCTTACCAGCGTACCAAGCGCAGCGGTAAGCGCGGTCTGCAGTACATCGCCCAGCGAGATACTGGCCCAGATGGAACAGATCGTTCCACCGATGGCTGATATACGAATATCATTCACTTTCATTGGCTTCACTCCTTTCTTCCTGCATTAGTTTCTCCGGGTCCTTGTACACAGCATCCGGGCTGATCTCTTTTAATTTGGCATTATCCTTTAGATTCAAATCCTCCTGAAGCTCTGGCTGCTCCCTAGCCTCATCCAATACCGTTTCTATGATACCCAGACCCAAAGCCAGGTATTTCAATACATTTCCCACCTTACCCGGCAGTTTAACAGGTGCCACCAGCACCAGCTGCAGCACCTGTCCTATTTTGTTGAAGATCTTTTTCATGATTACTTTTTTAAGAATGATCAATTATCTGGTAGCAAGCTCCGCTCAATCTACCTGTACTTCGACTGGCCCCTGCGCCATCTCTTCGGTTACCAGCGAATAGAGTTTTTTGTAGGCTACACCCGAAGCCAGCAGGCGATAGTCACCATCCTCCAGTACATACTGACTGCCGACAAGTACACAGCCAGCAGTCTGCTTATAGCTGTTCCCTTTGTGGAAGTAGACATAGCTAAAGTTTGGGATATCACGTATTTCAAGCATACCGCGATGTAGGTTTGGATAGTCGTCGTAGTAACGGCCGTTCATTCCACCTTCGCGGTTAAATCCTAAGGGATAACGTCCTGTCGGGATAGCCGTCTCCCCCCTTATTTTCATCGGACGTGGGATATTCTCCAGGCCGTAGCAGATAAATTGATTGTTCAGGTAGATCTCCGAAAGGGTGCTGTGCCTACCCTGTTTCGTGCGATGTACTTTTATCGTTGATTTTTTCATGTGCTAGATTTTAATTATAAAAGACCGAGGTATTGACTTCTGGAATACAGCTTCTTTTCACGGTCATGCAACAGCAGATAGACATGTACAGCCTTTCCATGCAGTATGGAGGGCAGATCAATCTCCAGTTGGGCATCCTGCCGTAAGATCAGGTGTTCGTTTATCGCGGCCTGACCAGCAATGACATCATAAGCACAGAAAATGACCTGATCGTCCCATTGACTATAATCCCTGATATTTGATCCGGTATTATCCCAGATCAACTGAATCCGATTACCCTGACGTGTGATTGTATTTACCGCTAGCGGGAGCAACATACCATTGCTGATCTTGGCCAGGGATGGTTCCATCCATAAATCCGGAAAATCGCCCTTGATCACATTCGTCATTGTATGTGACATCGCCCGGCCGAAAGCTGCCTGTACCGTGCCTTTGCTGCTGCCATACCCCCTAATAATCAGTGGATATAGCGGATTCAAAAACTTTCGGGCCAGCCTAAAACGCTCCTGCACCGCCTGCATGCGTGTCGGATCTTTAGCCTGCTTTTTAAACTCAGAAATCACCAGCATATCTTTTATTTTTACATGTTTAAAAATCAGGAGGAGCGCAGCCCCTCCTGTTTCATTCATCCCTAACGACTAGACCAAGTCGAATTCGCCCAGATAGGTACTCTTGGATACCTTATTGGCTTTGCGGTCCGTAAAGAAAATCCAGACATGGCCAGTTCCACCCAATAGGTGCGCTGGTATCTGAATATCGATCGTACCATCGGCCCGGGTCGGTGGCGTAGGTGCCGTCATAAACTCGTCCTGCTCTGGTTGATAGACCAGGATAAGGACCTGATCATCCGCTTTGGTCTGATAAAGACTATTGAGCGTAGTATCCCAGTCCACCGATACGATCCCTGACGCCACTGTTACGCTCATTGCTCCACCGCTGAGGTATGACCCCGTACTGATGTCAATTTTGGAGTAATCCAGCTCAAAACTTGGGTAATTACCGGCGATCGCCTGCGCCATATTGAGCTGCATGGCCACATTGGTCGGAGCCATCTTGTCCGACTTGGCGAGCCCAAATCCGATCTTCAGGATCGGTGTGATGGGCATCAGGAACTTGGCTATGGTCAGAAAGCGTTCCTGTTGGATCAGTTGCTCCTCCGTCGCTGCCTTTGTACGTTTTTTGTACAGCCCCTTGACATAGTTGATCGACTTCCAAGACGAGGCTATTACCGCGCCCACTTTACCACTCGCCTTCCCGTTGATTCCGTTTGTGATTGTTGCCATTTTGTTTTAAATTTTAAAAAGTTAAACCATCATAAAGCATTCATTTATACCGGTATATTTTGCTTTACATCGACAAACATAACATCTAAGTAATAGGCTTGTCAAGAGCTGGAAACAGGTCGGCGGAGACCTGTCGGTGCTATCCGTAATATTGTCGGCGAGCTGTCGGAGGTCCACTAGAAAATAAGGGAAATGGCCGGTTGCTCAACTAGTATTGACCGGCACGGAACAATGACTATGCTCACTGAATGATCAGCTTGCATCGCAACAACTTCGCCTTAATTTCGGAGCGCGGGCAGACGATAGCCAGACTCAGAGCAGGTATCAGCCAGACCTTGGTCAGTAAAAGCCTGGTCCATAGCTGCCCGGGATCTGCTCCAGTCTCGGTCAGATCCGCGGGCAATCCGAAGCAGGTACGAATACATTCCGAAGATTTAAGGCATGCGTTTGGGCCATTTCTTATATTCGGCGATATACAACTGTACCACGTCTTTTTTGCCATAGAGGTCGGCATTGCCCACCTTTCCGACTGCTTTGAGCAAGCCCCTTTCGATACGCCGCTCAATGGTGCGTACACTCTTGCTCAGATAAGAGGCTACCTCTTTGATAGTCATGGTGCCTATAAGCTTGTTGAGATCTGAATACTGCTGGTCTTGCAGGAGATCAAGTATACGATCCAACTTTGTATTTATCATCGGATCAGAATGGCTTGGTGCAGTGCGTAGCGAATAGGAAATCTGTATCTTGTTGCCACTCGCATTGGACACAAAACGAGGAATAATCCCCTGTAGATCAGGAGAACCTATAGCGAAAAACATACATTGGTAGGTTAGCTTGACTAACCGCCGAAATCCAGCTAGACAGTATGGCCTTGCCTACTGTCCCCGGTTTGTCTGGTTTATAATTGTGGGATACATCAGTTCAGTGGTATAAGGTCATCCCAGCCCTTATGCCGCAGATTATTTAAGTTATCCAAAAAATCCTTTAACTTTTTTTCTTTGCGCATCCATTCGGTTACCAGCAGCAGATTACCGATCTCCATTGCTGTCATCTTCAACCTGAGGCTATCGAATACTTCCTTACGGAACTCCAGTTGAGTGGCATTGGGCATTATCGGATAACGGACATGCATCATATTCACCCTACAAGTGCTACTGATACGGAAATACCACTTGTCAAGGCCCCTTGCTTCCAGCTCCTGCACGAAATGATCCGCCTCTAGGCGGGTACCATCGATCAGGATGACTTCCTTTTTTCTTGTTTTGGAAAAATAAAAGGGAACATCAAACATACGTACAGCATCTTTCCGCAAGGTCTTGGCATCAAATCGAGCATGGTTGTACAACACATCATAGAGTGATCCGATGACGATACGTTCATTCAATGTGCTTGGATTTACAATGGTCACCACTCTTTCTACGGTCTTTTCTACAGGAATAATTTTCTCCGGTATCAGATGACCGAATAGCGCCAATGCATTTGTGGGGGTGAACCACCATACTTGGCCTCGAGTAATAACATATCTCACATAGACTATGCATCCAGCACCGATAAAGGGCATATAATGGATCAAATAACTTCTGAAAAATAAATACGTACTGCCGCTGCGTACAAAAGATATCAAAAAGATAAAGGGAAGATACATCAGCATGAGCGCGACTGAAGTGGACAGGATGGCCCACACCTTTTCTGCTATTGGTAAACTCCTGGTGTGTACACGTCCCTCCCTAAACAGGGGCAAATCCGGATAACGCTTCTGCCAAGATACCCACAATGCTTTTAAGCGCATACGAATGAGCGCTATGGCAATGATGATTGCCACTGTAAATGCCAATGTCCAGGTCCAATAGCCAGGTGTCCAAAATCGCTTCAAATAAATACCGTGATTTCCGATTAAATTAAAAAGCATGGATACGAGCAAACTCACCACAATTAGTTTAAATACTTTCATATACAATATTAAGTCCTCTTAAATGGCTCAGATTTATATTGATTAGCACCCAATTTACTAAAAAAATCAAATATTAAGTAAAATTCAATCATCCAAAAGAAGATTATCCTCCAAAATCAAGGAGGTTATTCTTCCTGATTCGCTTAAGTAATTTCTAAAGCAAATATTTGCCAAAAGAGTATTTTTATGAAAGAGAACTTTAATAATGCAGGTGTGGCGCAAAAAGTAGTCACGCTGCTAGCACTACCCTTAGCTGATCGTGCACTAGAGATGCAGCTTCTTAAAGACGATTTTGCAGCTTGGATGGAGCAGAATTTTATCCTCAAGTCCCATCAGGTTGAGCAGCTCCACAATCTTCCCGATGACTTTCGGAAACAACTTAGCAATGCTATCAGTAATTACCTGATGCAGGGCAACGTGCTTCAATTTCAAAAAGACGAAAAGGAAGAAGAAGATCCCGAATTTAAAGAGCTGAGCGTCCACGGCCTCGAGCAATGGCAGGATGAAGTCGTGGGGATGACTTTCACCCCCCTTTTTATACGGATTTCATACCGAGATCCGCATCGATAATCAAATCCCACGTTATCCAAAACCATTCCCCCGATCATTCCGAAATCCTGACCGGGGGATATAAATAACCTATAAACCATTATGAAAACAGCTTTACAGATCGATGTCGCACAACTATTTGGCGAGCCACTCGGTAATGAAAATACGGCCCTCCACCCCCGCATCAGGATGTCCAATGCAACCTGTCAGCAGTATTCAAATCCCAAAGGACAAGCCTGCCTGCAACAGTTTGACGGACTGCTTGGCTTTATCAATATTATGGATGTCCATATTCCCACCGATATTGTTATTCCATTACGCGTCAGGCATTCGGATATTCATATCTTCTATGTCATCACCGACGATTTTGCCATTCAGATCAAGGATATACGGCAGCAGGTCAGCTATACTATTTCTTTCAATCGTGGCCGTTATATTTACTTTCCCACAGGTGATTATCAACTTCAGATCCCCGCCGGCAGGTATACCATCGTTAACTTCTATTTCCGAGGCAGTATTTTCCGGGATGGTAACGAGCGTCCTTTCCAGTTTCTACATTCATTGATCCTTGCTTACCGACAGAAGGATCCAAACATATGTTGTAGCATTGATTTTCGTGTTGGCCCCCGAACCATTTTATTGATGAAGACCATTATGGCAAATATCAAAAAAGGCGACCTGGACAGTGAGGTCAATATCCTTTGGGGTATCAAAAAACTGATCAAGCTTTCGAAGGAAAAGATCTTTGAGGAATACGACAAAATTTCCGAATCGCATTTAAAATCCAAAGAAGCCTATGCATTCATTAAGCGGGCTGTAGCTGAGTATGGGCAGGATTTTAAACTGAGTGATATTGCCGCGCAGCTCAATATCAGTAAGGACTATCTACATCTTCTTATCCACAGCTATTACGGCTTAAGTCCACAGGAGCTGAAAATAAATCTCATGCTGGATCTCGCCAAGCGATATATTGCTGATGGTATGCATACCGATGCAGTTGCCTATGAACTCGGCTACTCTGCCCCTAGCAGTTTTACACGTTTTTTTAAAAAGCGAGCTGGCATGACAGCTTCGGATTTTTTCAATTTTAATAACCAATGATTATTTATAAATCTTTATTGTTAAATTAGTACTTGTAACCTAAAATCATGAAAGAAATTATTCAAAAAGCCCGTGTATTTGCTCAAATGGTGCGAAAATTTTTTGAAGCTGAGCCAATTGACAAGAAAACGATTATTTCGAGAAAAGTCTGTGCTAAATATAACGCCCGGAAATATGGTCCCTTGCATATTTTTATCGAAATAGCGGCATCCAATTTTCCGGAAAATTATCAGCTTGATGAAGATGTACTCAAGGCAGCAAATACAAATGCTATCGATGACATTTATCATCCACGGCATATGCTTTATTACCTTTTGTCCAATGCGAAAAAGGTAGATTCACCACGGCAACCATTACCAATTAAAAAGAGCTATAGTTATATGATATGGCAAATATTTAATCTATCCAAAGTGAATATCGTGACAACCCTCCCCAAACACCCACGCTTAGTAGAAATTCGTGAAGAAACGTTGGAATTGTCCGCGTCTAAAGCCGAGATACTGATCTTGACCAGTGGTGGTGATTATTTTGAAGTGAATCATCTTCTTTCGAAGATTGACCTGACAAATAAGTATGTAATTATCTGTTCCGCTTTTGACGAATCCGAGATACGCGATCATGTTCTTTATCGAGTAGATCGTAAAATTTCTCCCTCTTTTGGAAGTGAAAAGGAATGTCTTTTATTCGTCGATGAGATTATCCGGGAAGCAACAACAATTCCTCTGAAATCCTAATTTACCATCCCCTTCCGAAGGGGATTTTTTATTGCTATCCCTTTTCATTATTCCAAACCTGTGTATACCCGACTCCAGATTCGGTCAAGTCCGACTGCTTTTTACTGCCGAACTTTGGTATAAGTTAACGATGAAAAAGTTAGCGGGACAAAAACGAAAAAATAATAAAAGCCCGCCAGTAAATAATAATAGGCTTTAAATAAGAACACAAAACACAACATCGGAATTCTGATGCTAGGTTGTCAGAAGGAAGGGCGAGTCTGCCAAAAGATAAGTATGAAGCTAGCTTCCCTACCGACGGCAACGCACGAAAAAATCGGTCAGAACGAATAGCAAAAACATAATGATTAAATAAATTTTTAAAAAATTAAGGTTATGAACCTAATTCACAACATCAAAAAAAATATCGTAGCCGTACTAGGTATGGCGATGATGATCGGATTGTCAGCTTGGTCGCTCACATCCGAAGGTACCGAAAACAGTAAAGCTGTAGCACCTGCTGAAAAAGCAGAACCTGCATTGTATTGGTATGAGGCCGATTTGGTCAACAATACCATCGGAAATCAAGTGAACACTTCACCACAAACGAAGTCAGAATCAATGCCCGGAGGATCAAATCAAATCACTGACTGCGAAGACCAAGCAACAGAGTTGTGTCTCGTTGGATTTGAAGCACCACAAAGCCCTAATACGCCGCTTCCAACAAATCCGGATGAAGAGCATAGTATCCGAAAAACTGCACAATAATACATACCGTTAATATAAAGATCATCTCATCACCCAGTAAAAGCCCAGCCGTAAATATTATTACGCTGGGCTTTCCTTTTCATCTACTTAATACTGATCACTAATGACCAATGTTTCTATCGGACGTATCTCCGGCACTACTTTTAACCCGTAGCGTTCCAGCTCTTCGTTCAACCCCTCTAGCGTAAAGAAATCCAGCGTCATGCCGTCAAACTCCATATCAACATTTCCGTCGTAATGCGTGTCATTTACAAAAGGTTTTTGTAAGGTACCTTCTATCATTCCACCTACGGTATTCAAAAAAGCGACAAAGGGCTGATTTTTTAAGATCCTTTTTTCATCGGCAAACAAGTTCCCTTTGGCAGATTCATTTCTGCGCCTAAAGGTGCTAAAGCCCTTTCCGCCTTTCGATTTCAGTTTATCTTTATTCCCAGTGCGTTTAAGCACCAAGGTTTCCATTGAAATGGTATCCCAAGAGAATTTTAAGGAGAAGTAGTTGGCGAGGTCTTTTTTCATAAATTCATATTTGTCCCGCTCTCTTCCTTTGGGAACCAGCAGATGATATACATACGTATGCTTGTAATACCATTCTTCGGGGTTCTCGAGATGCTCGGGACGACGGTAAAGATCGGGATTTCGCACATTCAGGGTAGTCTTCCAGGGCAGCCGCCAGTTCACAGAGCCAGAGCCACCAAAAGCGGACTGTATCAAATAAAGTACCGTTACATTCCTCGCTGTGATGCTTCGGGCAGTCCCCCAGTCCCCGCCGTTAAACCGAAGCCCGTTAATAGTTAACGCTAGATAACTGAAAGACTGCAAGTCAGATTCGTACGCCTTATCAAACAAGGAGGTCCTAACGTCGGTTTGTATAACGGGTTTTGAATTCAAATGCTCGCCTCTCAGGAATTTACGGATATTTGCAGCGTTTATTGAGATCGCATGCGCTATATACTTTACATTGAGCTCTTCATCTAGCCATACAATACGTGGAAATGCCCGTACATCAAACATCTTGTGTAATAAGGTGTCGCCCGAGATCATTTTTACCTGAGGTTTTTTAATCCAGTCACGCTTAGCGAAAAGGCTTTCTGTCGAATCTTTGCTTTCCCTATTAACCATGATAATCTGTATAGAATCGCCAAACATTGCCTGTAGCTTTTCAACTTTAGGAAAAGATTCAATGCATGAAGAGCAGCCATGCCCCCAAAAATCAAGAATAGTTAGCTTATAGTTATGCGGTTCCAAGCCGACTTCCTTATCTGGAGCCAATACTTCTTTAAATTTCAATGCAGGCAGCTTATCGCCTACTTGTAGCGTCTGTGCAACGGCCATCTTCATGAAGATGACCATTGCCATGAGAAGAATAATCTGTTTATTCATTATAGCCGGGATTTTGTGTTAGATAAGTGTTCAATAATATTTCTTTGCTGGGGATCGGTAAATATTTGGCATAAGGCTGCCATGTCGGTTTTGCTTTACCGAGTACTGCGTCAATGGTATTCCAGCGAATCAGGTCAAACCAGCGGTGTCCCCATTCTGCAAAAAGCTCATTTTGGCGCTCCCCTTTGATTGCGTCCCAAAGCAAAGAAGCGTTTGCAAATTGATATTCCGATAAACCAGCCCGCTTTCGGACCACATTTAAAGCCGCTGTCGCCTCCTCATATTGCTTCATTCCATATAATGATTCGGCACGGATCAGATAAATTTCGGCCAATCGAAAGACCACATTGTATTCTTCAATAGGAGTCATCAGCCGGCTCTTGTACTTCACCGGATAGTGATAAGTCGTTCCTGAAATCGTATTGGAATTGATCCACGACTGTTTTCGGAGGTCAGTAGCTACATAGCTTTGCAGTAGATCTTCTCGTAGTACATACGTGGGTTTCGTGCTGGTGTTGAACGGAATAAAACTTACGCCCTCTGCCGTATTGCTCACTGTGGCGCCCAGTTGCCACAAGATCTCCCTGGATTTTATTTTAAACACCTGATTGAGATCCGCTTCTAACATGTAACTGGTATTCTTCAATATTTCATCCGTATTTGCAATGGCCTGCTCATGATTTCCCAGGTAAAGGTTCACCCTCGCCATTAAGGCAAGCGCAACGTAATAATTCGGAATTGTTCGATCTGTATTAGCTTCTTTAGGTAGCAGCTTTACGGACCTTTCTAAATCAGCTAACAGCGATTTCATAACGAAATCCTTACTATCGCGACCTTTAACAGCATTGACCTTATAATCTGATGAAGAGATATAGGGCACATCGCCAAACAATTGAGTCAGATAGAAATGTAAGAATGCGCGAACAAAGAGCACCTGACCCAAAAAATTATCCCGATCAGTAGGTGAAAGTAGCTGATCGCGCTCCGCATTTTCGATCACCAGATTAGCCCGGTATATGCTCCGATAGGCATACACCCAAAAATTATTCACCACCGAATTGGAACTTAACAATAGGTTTTGCGAGAATTCATCGTAGTTTCCACCCAGGAGTGTCGGCGACAGCTCATCCGAAGCCATCCCCATATACACAGAGAGCCCGCCATTGGTCATGGAAAGGTTGAGTGCCCGCATCTGAAGAAAGATACCGGCCATAGCCGATTCATACCCCTTTTTTGACTGGAAGAGTACCTCTGAATTGACCAGATGATCCGGTGTCTCCACCTGTACTAGCTTATTACAGGCCGGCAGCAGCAGAAGATTAGCTACTATAAAGCTAGAGATACATATTTGTAATATACTGTTTTTCATATTCTTAAAATTTGACTCCATTTTACAAACTGATTTTCAGCCCAAACATCATGATGCGCATGGGTGGTGTGGTCAAGTAATTTTGTATCTCCGGATCGCCGCCTTTATACCGCGTGTAGGTCATTAGGTTTTGAATCTGACAGAACAGTTCCAAAGCCGTTATTGGCTTCAAGACAGAGATATCAGGACTATAGCTGAGGTATATATTACGCAATTTAATGAACGAGGCATCCGTTACTTTTCCATCTGAATTGAGGAAATTCTGAAAAGCGCTGTAGCCCTTATCCGTCCGTGATGCAATAAAGCGCTGATAATCGGCCACATCGCCCTCTTGCTGCCAGCGATCCAGCACCAGTGCTGCATGATTGACGAGTCCAAGCCCCGGCGCATTTGGATTTGCAGCTTGTGCATTATTGCCCTTTTGCTTTTTAAAGTCTACCAAAAACCCCATACGTAAACGTTTATAGGAAAAGGTATTGTTCCACCCACCAAAAAAGTCCGGTGAATAATCGACAAGCACCGTTCTATCCTGAATAGTGTATTTGCCATCACCATTGCTATCCTCAATCTCATAAAGGCCTGTCTGCGCATTGATACCGGTATAGCGGTAAAACTTTTGCGTACGTATGGACTGCCCGATCACATATTTACTGGCATAGGATGAGTTTTCAAGCCCCGGAAAGCTGAGCAATTTATTTCTTGAGCGAGCAATATTGAATTTGGTAGACCAGCTAAAATGCTTTCCCTGTATCAGGTTGGCATCCAAGGTAATTTCTAGCCCCTTGTTTTCAATTTCGGCATCCAAGTTTTGGTTTACACTGCTAAAACCAGCTTGGAAAGGCAGCGAATAAGCAATCAACTGGTTGTTACTTAAATTGCGGTAGTAAGCGAATGACAAGAGTATACGGTCTTTCCAAAAGCCCATATCCATCGCCAGTTCCAGTTTTTTATTGGCTTCCCACGCGTAGTCAGGATTGTACAACATGCTGGGATCCATTCCTACCACCCCGTTATAGAGCAGCGCATTTGACGCCCAGGTATCCAAAAACTTATAGTTGCCGATTTGATCATTTCCCGTAATGCCATAGCTCCCGCGCAGTTTTCCGTAGGATAGCCAGGTGCTGTGCGCTTTCATCCATTTTTCCTCTGAGAATATCCAGCCTGCACCGATTGAATAAAAATTAGCGAATTGTTTACCGGGTCCAAAGCGTGAGGAACCATCCCTACGCGCGGCGATATTGACCAGATAGCGCGCATTGTACCGGTATCCCAGTCGTGCAAATGCGGCCGCATATTTGTACCGCGATTGTGTATAGCTGGGCACTACTTTTCCGGCAGCGGCAATGGTACCCAATAGGTTGTCATCGCTATAATTCGTTCCTGCAAGTAAAGTATTTTCACTTCCGTCCTGCTGTATCGAACTACCCAACAAAAAGCTGAGGTTATGCAGTTTAATCTGCTTATTATAGGCCAGTTGTGGCTCTACGATCCAGCTATATCGGCTGCCTGTCGAAAAATTTGCAAAGGGCAAGTTTGAAGTCGATGGATCTATCCCTGTCGATGGATAGCGGGCTTTCTCATTGTTGTTTCCAAAAGAATAACCACCCGTAATCCTCAGATTTAAATCTGGGTAAAGATGATATTGCAGACCGATATTTGCAAACAAGTTTTTGAACTTCCCGGAGAAACTGTTTTCCAGCTGGGCGAACGGATTTGTAAAACCGAGGCTAGAAAATGAGTACGGGCCGATCTTCCAGTTCAACGATCCATCATCATTGCGGAGTTGCAAGTGAGGCATCAAGTAAAGGTACGAGGCCGGATCGTACACTGTCAAGTCGGAGCTGTTTTGTGTAAAATTACCCGCCATGTCTAGCGTAAACCGACGGTCTGCAGAGCGGTGGTTGACGTTGAATCCGATGTTATACCGATCCGAAGACTTCGAACGGTCAAACTGGAATGCTTCGCGGCGCAGATTACCATTTAGACGAAAGGACGTACGCTCACCCCCCGTCACATAACCCAGGTTATAATCCTGTGTCAGGTTATTGGAACCAACAAGGTATTTTGAAAAATCAGTGTACCGCGTGGTATCCGCCAGTAGCAGATCAGGTGCATTTGCTTCCGTCAGCGCCAACCCACTGTTGGCAAAAGCTTCACGGCGCATAGCCAGATAACCTTTAGTATCCAGCAATGGAATGACATTTCCAGCGCGGGACACCCCAATATTGGACGAAAAATTGAGCTGTCCCTTTTGCGCAAAAGCTTTCTTTGTGGTTATGAGGATGACCCCATTAGCACCACGGCTACCATAGATAGCTGTGGCATCCGCATCTTTAAGTACCTCTATACTTTCAATATCAGCCGGATTGATGGCATTAAACAGGCTTAAGCCCGTCTTTGTCGCATTGGAAAGTTCGGCGATATTCTGCCCATTCGTCGCTATCGGATTGCCATTGAGCAGTACCAGCGGTTCACTACCCTGCGTAAGCGAGCTTATTCCGCGCACTTTGAGGTCGACCCCGGCTCCGCTGACTCCACTACTAGGCGTAACGTCCAAACCCGGTACGAGCCCTTGCAGCGCTAACATAGGGTTGCTAATGGGTTGATTTTGGATATCCTTGCTAGTGATTTTGGTAACAGATCCCGTAGAAAACCTTCGGGTAGTAGTTCCATAACCGATTACCACCGTTTCATCCAGTCTATTATCAATAGGTATCAATTGAACTTCGATTGATACTCCCGCAGTATAATTCACTAACTGGGCGTTATATCCCAGATGGGAGAATAGGATTTTGCCCTTTTTAGCTTTCACTTCGATGGTAAAAGAGCCATCACTTTTGGTGGATGTTCTCCCCTTTTCATCGGCTATACTGATTGATACCCCTGCTATTGGTTTACCATCGGTTGCCGATACGACTGTCCCCGATACATTGAGAAGCCCATTGGCCCCGCTGTCCTTGCGGGGCGTCTGAGCCGATAAACTAAACATAAAACACATAAGAGCTAATACAATAAAAGCTCTTATGTTCTTCAATACATTTAAAGAACAATTAACAAGATTGAAAAACAATGCAAACAGCATTATAACTACTACCTTATCCAATAAGGCAGCGCATAGATTAGATCTTTTTATCATCTGCTTATAGATTAGGTATTATTCTGTAATACGGTTAAAGAAATTGTGGATCCTTTGCTTGGTTTCCTGATCGGCCATTATGGCTTCTGTTGACTCTGCAAATGTGAATGGAACATTATCAATCTTGATCTTGCGAAAGTGTACCAAGAAATAAGCCATCAGCACACGGTTCAGCTGCATCAAAAATGCATGCATCTGTTTCACATCAGCGTCTTTCTGTACTACACACTTTCTATAGTTTTCAAAGAGTATGCATAGGTTTTCCTGACAGTCGTGGATCATATGTTGGGACCAGAACTCCCAAATGGTATTTAATGGATCGTATCCATTGTCATATATTTCATAACATGCTAGCTCTAGAGGTAGCAGATTGTTTGATTGTTGGTTCATAATTTAGTTTCATCGAGTATGACAAGCCCTGAGGTGCTGGCTGAAATAAGGCCATAGCATCCCCTTTCGCGATTTTTCGCGTTAAAATGGCTCGTCATTGCACAAGTCAAATGCGACCTATGCTAAATGGACAAATAATATTAAAAGTCCGAAAAGCGCCTTGATATAGTTTCAAAGCATAAATAGGGTTAATTATGGCGCTCCCTACCGGAAAGAAGTAAAGACCGACCTACAGCAATATTGGATTGCAATAAAAACTACGGGTAAAAAGTTTGGACTCCATGAAAATTTGCTTAATTTTAAGGTGCGAATTTTAAATCAAGCTGTAACATTGGCCAATATTACCTTTTTATGCAATCATATAAATGTGTAGGTCGGTGACAGGCATATCAAGAGGGAAATTGAACTGAACTGGGTTCAGCGGCCTTTTCGTTATAAGGAAAGTCAACTTCTCCCCTTTTTATTGCTCCTTTATAGCCTGTTTTTGATTAAGCGCTACTTATTCAGGTGCGCGGAAGATGTTCTTTAAAAGTGATTTGCGGGAATACCTAGGCAAGCGATCTCTGATCGAATGCGGGTAATGGAGAGTGGTTGTACTGTTCGTTCTCATAATCGTTTTTGGTTTATATGAATGAACGAGCTCTATAATAACGAAGGGTGAAACCTTACGTTTAATCATTCTTCTCACTAAGGCAAAGCCCTAGGTCAGACCTAAGAAAACTCTTAGGCGGCACCTGAAAATGATTGCACAGTAAGGCCCACCCCTACGCTATTATTATTTACAAATATAATAATATCTGTAGGAAATGAGCATAACCTTACCGTCCCATCCCAGGTGCCAATTGAGAAGTCAGAGACTCGTTATTTAATCAGACAATGTCCAATTACTGCTCAAACTGTATGATATAGCAATACTAAATCATACACAAATATACAAAAGTTGACTTTAAGAATCAACAATAAAAATGAAATAATTTATGTCTATATATAAAATCAATCGTATATCCGAAGTTTTAGAGGAAAAAGGAGTTAAAAACAACGATCTTGTAGAACATCTAAAGGTAAAAAAGGAAACAGTCTCCAGGTGGGTAAATAATAAACAACAGCCAACTCTAAATACTCTAAATGATATCGCTAAATTTCTAGACGTGGATATAAGAGATTTGCTTTATAAAAGTGAATGGGCAAAAAGTGAAGACATCAACTAATAGAGAAAAAATTAAATCTATCTCTTTTGATGAATAATTACTTGCAATCAAACCATTAATTAAAGATTTTATTGATTATTTATTCTAATGTTCAAATTCCAGATATTAAATTTTTAATTTTCGAATTTAATTTAAGATTATGAGGATATAGCTAACAATTTAATTCATAAAATTCAGTATTTTTATCTATTAGATTGTATAAAAAGTTTAAAACATGATAAGTAAAAAATTTTCAAAAGGCGATGTTGTAAGACTTAAGTCTGGGGGGCCCAAAATGACCATAGAGGGATATGAAATAGTTATGGGATGGGATTTCACATCAGAGAGTGATGACACAGTAGTCTGTAAGTGGTTCGATTCTAATGAAGTATTACAAGTACAAAAATTTAATCATGAGACTTTAGAAATCGTGGCAATTTAGTTATGTGGGTTCCTAGAAATAATAGGTGGAATGAGAATGCTACCAAATTAGAGAAGTTTTTTATTGAAAAAATAATTCAAAGAAGTGACTATAATGGAACAATTTCAAAAAAGCATCGTACTATAAATGGCTTCATTCAATTAAAAGAACTGATAAAACTGGCAGAACTTAGCAAGCAAAGAATACAAACACTTAGGACTTTAGTTTTTATAATAAAAGAGTCAAAATCTTTACATATCAAACAAAATATTGCAAATGATCTGATAATTTGTAGGTATTTCTCAGATTTAAGAATGTATATTTTAAATTTAGATGAAGAAGATCTTTTTAAAAATGATAGTCTTGATAAAATTGAAAAGTTCATTCATGAGTTGAAAAAGCATCAAATTCAATTAGATAAGAGTTATTTTTCTCACCTGATAACTGAATTCACTAAAATTGATTTTAGTGAAAAAATTAAGGTAGAAAGATATATAAAACCTTTATCAGACTTGATAGACTTGACCATCCCCTATCTCTTAGATCGAGGATACAGCTTAAGCTCTATAAACGAAGTACTTAGACGATGGATAGAATCAAGTGAGCATATTGATTTACAAAAATTCCTAACCTTCTTCAACAAAGATGAACATCAATATGAAGTGGTAATATTGCTAGGTAAAAACGAAAGGGACAATGATGAGCTAAAAAAAATAATATACCAATCAGGAATAGGAGATATCAGAAAAGCTAACGAGTTTAAAGATGATTTCATTAATCCCACAAAATTCTCACCTAGAGATGAGGTTATTCACTATAAATGCATTGAAAAAGATCCTGTTTCATTTATTAGACAACAATATGACGATCTAATTAAGAACCTAGTCTTGTCTAAAGATAGACTGTCTCTATCTATTTTCACTAATTTCTTTAAGAATAGTTACTGGAAGAAATCAAATTCCATTCATAAAAAGTTCAAGAATGCTATAATTGATTCTGATCCAATAAGTGTAGTTTCTAGAAAGAGTACCTTATTTTCTTCTCTAAGAGAAAATCCATCAATTGAAGCAGATTATAAATCCTCATTAACATTTGTTCAAGACAATACTTTAAAAAAAGCAATTTACTACTATAATCTCGCCTTGGGATCAAAATCTATTGAGAATTCATTATCGCTATTATGGACATCTATTGAATGTGTTTTACCTTATCGGATATATAAATCGGATATAGAAAATATTAAAGAAATCTTCTCTAAAACTTTCTCTTTCGGTGCTATAAGTAGAGATATACAATACTTAATAAAAAGAATTCTTGTGGTTAACAAAATAAACGGAGGTTGCTTCGCCTCTATGGGCATTAATGAACTTCCTATAAGCGCCTTTGGGGAAAACATCATTAAGTGGATTGAATGGTTAAAAAAAGACCATTTGAATAAGTTCAAAGATTTTGACGAAATTTCCGGCTTGCTAGCGCAAGAATATTTGTTAACAATGAAGCCTCTAATCGAAGGAAATCTTTCAGAATTAAAACAACGAATTGAAGCATCAAGGCATTCTATTTCCTATCAGCTTCAAAGAATTTATCTCCACAGAAATCAAATTGTTCATTCAGGGGATTATATTAATGAATACACAAATCTATGGTTGCACTTAGAATGGTATGTTGGTAAATTTTTATATTATTCGATTATCGGCGCAGAACTTCTAAAACCTAAGCAACAAATCGAGAGCCTATTTCGAGAGTTGGAGTCAGAATATGATTATGTCTTTTCGTATTTTGAAAAAAACCCTAATAAAAAATGCTTCGATAGTGAAAAAATCATAAATAGAGTAATTAAAATAGATTGGCAGTAAAAATCTACGGGATGGGGAATATAGCTCAAACTAAAACAGCAGGATTTTCTACTTTAGAATACTCTTAAATTCGGGGAGAGGTCAACAATATAACACTGTAACAATATATCAATATTTAATATTTGTTATATTTGCATATATCCAAATGGATAATCCATTAAAAGTTTAATACGATGAGTCAACAAAATTATATAAAAGACATTGCACGTTTTGGGTTGGAAAACGACCAGGACAAACTGTTGTCTACGTTGAACGAATTTATTGAGCATAATAAAAACATCAAAAAGGTGAATTTTGCTTTGCAGCTCCAATCACTATTAAAGGATTCGTTGCGTAAGCAGAACAATCATTTAATGAAGGTTGGCTCCCCTACTCATTATCAAACGATACAGGACAGAGAGACTGATGAGCTGATTCTTGAAAAACTCACTTCAGATTATACGCTTAACAACTTGGTACTGACCGAAGGTGCTGCTGATAAATTGAATAATTTTTTAGAGGAACATCGTCAAAGTGAGTTATTATCGAAATACAATCTACCTATTTCCAATAAGCTTTTACTTTATGGGCCATCGGGATGTGGTAAAACTTTAGCTTCTTACGTCATCGCTGGAGAGCTCAACAAATTGATGATCGTTGTCAACCTTGGAGCTATCGTTTCATCAAAATTGGGTGAAACAAGTAAAAATCTCGTGAAGATATTTCGTAAAGCTGCTCAGGAAGATTGTATCATCTTTATCGATGAATTTGATTCTCTTGGTAAAGTACGTGACTACAGCCAGGATCACGGCGAAATGAAACGGGTAGTTAATACGATATTGCAGTTATTTGATTACCTACCTCAAAGTAGTATGGTGATCGCTGCTACAAATCAGAAAGATATGTTGGACGAAGCGTTACTTCGTCGATTTGATCTTTCTATTTCATTGGAATTGCCAGAAGAAGAGCAAATCGAAAAGATGATCAATTTGGTACTCAAGAAAGACCAGTTTATTTTCGATAAAAAGGTTTCGAAAACTGCACTAATAGAAAGCGCTAAAGGCCTATCCTATTATAGTATTCAGAAGACATTGATCAACGCAATAAAACGAAGCCTGTTTGCTATTAAGTCTGTAAAAAGTATCAAGCCAAAAATAGATACTCAGATCTGGAAAGATCTATTAGAGCAAGAAAAAAATGCCTTAGCTATTGGGAATGTAACACCAACTGTGTCATAGGATTAAAACTTAAAAACTTCTTTCGAGTTTGAGCCTATCCCCAAATCTAATATAAAGTTGGGATATGGTCAAGCCCCAGTTATGCATTGGCATCGTCCATTTTTTTGCGATATCTTTTATGATCAGATACATCAATTTCATTAGTGCCTTTTCGGAGCTGAAGGCCCCCTTAGACTTAATGATTTTTCGTATCTGACGGTGCATTCCCTCAATCGGATTTGTGGTGTAAATAATCTTGCGAACCTGATCCTCATATTCAAAGAAAGTAGAAAGATTGGTCCAATTATCCATCCAGGATTTGGCAGCAAGAGGATATTTCTTGCCCCATTTTTCTTCGAAAGACAAGAGGTTCTCATAACCTATCTCTTCGTTCACGGCTTTATAGACTGGCTTTAAATCCTCCATAACAAGCTTTTTATCTTTCTCAGTTACATAGCGCATACTTGTTCTGATCTGGTGAACAATACACAACTGGATCTTTGTTTTTGGAAAAATAGCTTCTATGGCCTCAGGAAACCCTTTTAGACCATCAATACAAGCTATAAGGATGTCTTCAACACCACGTTGCTTTAGATCCGTAAGAACTGAAAGCCAGAACTTAGCTCCCTCATTTTCTGAGCTATAAAGACCGATCAAATCTTTTCTACCATCCATACCAACTCCCAGTATGTTATAAATAGCTCTTGATTCAACAGTTCCATTCTGGCGAACTTTAATGTGCATGCAGTCCAGGAATACAAAGGGATAAACAGCTTCAAGAGGCCTGCTACGCCACTCATTTACCGCTGGAAGTACACTTTCGGTAATACGCGATATTTCTGTGGCAGAGATCTCCATTGCATACATTTCGCGGATAAACTCACATATCGCCCGTGTGCTCATTCCTTTGGCATACATGCTCAATACGTGTCCCTCAAGCTGTTCAGTAATGATTAATTGTCTTTTAGGTACTACTTTCGGCTCAAACGTACCGGATCTGTCACGGCCTGTTTCCAGCTCAAATGTCCCAGTGTTAAGGCCTCGGACAGTCTTTTTGGTCTTGCCATTTCGCCGGTTGCTATTGCCCGACGCTTTCTCTTCGTTCAGATGGTTTTCCAGTTCGCCATCCATCATTGATTCCAACAGATGCTTCATTAACGGCGCTAGGACGCCATCATTGGGAGACAAACTTTTACCTTCGTAAAGACCTTGCATGGCTTCTGCCTTGAAGCGTTCAAAACGGCGAAGCCCTCTTGAGTGCCTTTAAAAAGAAACACTAACGAAAAATCGAATGGGTCTTTTTCTTTCATGACCGTGTCGTTTGAATAATTGAATATAAATAATCTTATTGAATTATTCCGCTGACACAGTTTACGTTACAGTCTCTAGCTATTAAATGAGCTAAGGCATTTTGTTTTTTACATCAATAATCTCAGAGAATTATGCGTCCAAATCTGCTTCTTGATCGAGATCTCCTATCACGTTAGGGATAGCTTCCAATATATTGACAACGTTTAACTCTTCATACAAATTTCCGTTGGGATTATTAGATTTATCTTCTAAATATAGAGCTAATGAAAACTGATGATCTCTGGTAGTACGAGCCCATTCGCTTAATTCCGTATCTAGATTTTCTTTAATGGCACATCTCATTACGATAGCTAATTGATTACCTATTTTTCGTAACTCATTTTTATTTATTTTAATAGAATGCTGTTGCCGATTTGATAGAGGTTTATTTACTAGAGGAAAGAAATCTTCCGACCAGCTTTGTATTTTTGATTTGACTCCGAGTATTTTATTTCTTTGAACTCCCTTTAAAAGATTGAATTGCTTTATTTCTCCTTCGGTTAGGCTACCACTCTGCATCCTCTCTTTCAAATTATGTAACTTTGGTGTCCAATATCTCTCATAAAGATCGTGATCACGGTCAGCAAGGACATTTGCTAACTCGTCAATTGAATTCTTAATCAAAGAATTTGCAAAATTAAAGGAAATATGGAGTGGATTATAGTCAACATGATTACCCCAAGCCGGATTTGTTTTAAAGCATAAAGTTGCCTTAATATCCAAAGCACCATTACCTTTACCCTCTAATAAGTAATCTGGAATTTTTACTAAGATCACTTTATGATGATCTTGTTGTATAGAATCTTCAATAAGTATAGAGACTGTATTTTCCTTTGAATACAATAATTGTTCAACATTTGGTTTTCCATAGCCGGATAGATTTCGGTGAAGATCATCTGCTGATATCACACTATTAGTAATATTTGTTTTGCTTTTGCTAGTTAGTTTATTATATACTATTCCATATTTTTCTATAGCTAATTCATCTTTTCTTACTTTTATTAACTCATCCAAATAGTTTGACGGATAGTTTTCCGCCGAATTTATCAATAGTGCTTTGACAGATTGTATAGAAATTTCAGGATACGTATTTAGCAATTTAGCAGCTAAATTTGCTGCTAAAGGAGATGCTAAACTTGTACCTGCATCAAATGCATAAAAATCGGACCCTAGCTCTCCAAAACCAATCACTTGCATCGAAGATTCTGGAGTTAGCAGATCTCCTCCTGGCATTAATATATCCGGTTTAAACAAGTTTTTATTACTATGATTTATACTTAATTCACCACCATTAATTTTCTGTTTAAAGTCATAGTGATTTTTCCTTGAATAATAAGCCGCTAAATTCTTATCTAGGCTTAAATCTGTACGTGTTTCAGACCTAAAATTTTCGGCCTGTGCTCCTACTGTGATATTATTTATGCTCTCGGCGGGAATACAGATATTAGTATATACACAATTATGAAGTTCCATTTCGTTTTCTGGGGGATTATAAAAATGAAATGGGTATTGATGTCTTTGACTAGGTATTGCTTGCATCCCCTGTAAGTCGTCATAAGGCATATTTCCAGCAGCGATAAATATTAGTATATTTAATTCATAACTTAATTTATCCAATAAATAAGCAAAGTGTGAAGGGGCTTCATTATAACGTTTACTTTGAGCACAAACAGATAAATTAAAAATATGCACTCCATATACAAGGTTTGCTTGTCTGATTGCTTCAACAACACTAACTACATCTATGTAGCCATTTAGGTCTTCTAAAATCTTTATAGAGAATATCTTTGCATCAGCTTCAATATTCCTATCACCAGAGAAAAAAGACTCTCCAACGGCTGCTAAACTGGCCACTACTGTGCCATGTGTATGAATTGCCTGATGTCCATCCTGAGTATTTGTAATGTCAAGTTTTTCATCTAACATAACCGCTTCTATAGGTTGAATTCTACGTATTCCATTATCGATTACCCCAATCGTTGTCGATCTATTCTTCGGAGCAATACGTAAATTCCAAGTCAACTCCTCTTGATTATATTGATTAGGTCTTACAGCTACACTTCTTAAAGAATGCCCTTGAGCAAGGATATCGAAGTTGTTTACTAATAAATTTAATTGTGAAGATTCGATCCCCTCTAGTTGAACCATCTTTTCATATGGGTCAAACTTGAAGTCCTGTAAGCTACCTAATCGTTTTAAATCTTCCAACCTCTCTTTAAGAGCTCCTTTTTGATGATCATATTGCTGAAATATCGGTACGGTATTATTAATCAATTCTAGAATCAGATCATCACTACAATGGTTTCTGATATCGTCAGCAGTATGATATTTTATATCGTAAATAGTAGTCATAATAGCGTAATCCGTATTTTTAGGAGAGGTCTGATTACTACTATTAATGTATTTAAGTAAAGTTCTGTGAAATTCGTTGAATTTGGCTTGATTTTCTACCGCAAATAGTACTGTCCTATTAAAATCTTCCAACATAACAGCTGTTAAACCAAACTCATTTAGAAATTTTGTTCGGGTTTTAAAATTGACACCATTACTAAATGGAATTAAAAATCTAATCTCAACGATATCTATATTGACATTTATAAGAGTCTTATTTCGAAGACGTTTCTCTCGATCTAGCAATAATTGGTTAAATGAGCCATTCAACTTTTGCTTATGATTACGATAGGCTTCCGGATTTTGGTCGATAAGATCTGTCTTTTCAATACCTCGATCCTTCTTAAATTTATTAACAACCCCAAATGGGTTTCTTAAATATAAATGTGGTAGTCTTCTGTTCATAAAATGGCAATTTATGGTTAATACTAATATAGTAAAAAGAAATATAACCAATAGATTAAATAACGATTTCTTTGATTCTAATCCCTACAATTGTTTATTTCTAGAATCTAAAAATTGAGAAATTTGATATATTTTACATTACGGGAAACCGTAGATAATATAATTTTAGCTGTATTAGATTTGCTTTCTTAAGATATAAAAAATATGAAAAAAACCTATTTAATTGGCTATGATTTAAACAGAACCGGCCAAGATTACGAAACTCTAATTGACGAAATAAAAAAACTTGGCACTTGGTGGCATTGTTTAGATAGCACATTTATAATTAAATCAACATCTACAGCCACTCTAATTAGGAACCATCTAATGACTTTCATTGACTCCAACGACGAGCTACTCGTTGTAGGGTTAAGCGGCGAGGGTGCTTGGACTGGCTTTTCAAATGAATGTTCAAACTGGCTAAAAAACAACCTCTAGCATATACCAAATGTCTATTTATACATGATCTACAAGTATAGATTGTAACAGCTAAATCTTCGAAAAAAGTAAATAAAAATACCCACGATCAAAAAATTATTTATCGTGGGTACTTAAAAAATGGATAAATCTAATTTAAATTAAAAATTTTAGCTGTGTCAGCTTCATTAAGAACGTCATTATAATTATCATCTTTAAAAGATTCAACATCGACTTTAAGTAAGCTCAACAGATAACGTGCAAATTCGTCCTTAGCACCAGTATTTTGAGGGAAATTTACTATCCTGTTTAAGGAAGCAGTTAGAAGGTCAGCCATTTGAATATATTCATTTCCAAAAGAATCTTCAGCGACAAAATTTAATAAATGTAACCCATTAATTTTTTGACTCCTTATTCTTTCCTTTATATTAGCTAGTTTGAGCTTATCTCGTCCATCCTCCTCTCTATCTATTGTAAGAGTTAAATTTCGAGGCAATTTAGCTCTATTTGAGTTATGTTCTTGCAGCACTCCCTCATAAAGCAAATGAGTTGTCAGATCTTCTAAGGCTCTGTCATTATCTGAAACACCCTTCCGTTTTAATACAATAGCTTTAAAACTAATCTCAGGATTTAAACCGATGAACTTCTCGACGAATTGCTTATATCTATCTAGATTGTTTGTCTTCAAATCTTTAAAGTGAAATTCGAATCTGATATCATTTAGCTTTTTCCAATCAAACAATTCTTTTTGTTTCTGTCTCAAAGAGGGACCGAAGGAAAACAACCAAATTGACCCTATAATTAGGTAATCGTTCGTTTTACCAGACTCATCTACATAAACAAAAAAGTTATCGTCTAAAGGCTTATCATTAACGTTATCTGTTTCAAACTCTTCCCTTAGTTTTCGTCTAAATTTTTTTACCTCTGGATCAGCTTGAAATAGTCTATACTCATTTTGAATCTTAGCTCTAGCTCTTGAAAGCGATGTTTGCTTTGTTAACTTGAATAATTTATCTTTTGTAAGCTCCCCATCACCCAAAATCTCATGCTCAAAATATTTCCAATAGTTCCAAGCTAATTCCGCATCGGAATTTCGCGATTGCGGGAAATAACTCAAAATGAAAGCAACCCTATCTTTTAATCTATCAAAATTATTTGATCTTATATTTTCATTCAATTTAAGAATGTCCTCTTTTCTCTTTAGGTCTTTATCAAGTTCTAGATTTTCAAGCTTTTCTGTGTTATTTGTTTCCATTTCGATATCGTTTTAAATTATTTTTGAATAGAGTTAATTAGTTAGTCGATAGATGGTAGTGAAAATATACCGAACTATAGAGCCATTAGATTTTAATAATTTTAACTTACCAAGAAAGATACCTACATAGCTTGCTTCTATATCGAAGATATTGCCACCGATGGCAACATTGGCAGCTCTTGGATCATCATATCGTGAAATCTCCCTCCCTTCGACGGGATTCGTCGTGGTTACTATCATGGCATTATACTTTTCAATCGGGCAAGGTTAATACCCAAGCCTAATATACATTATTTATTCTGAATTAATATGTTTACAGATATTAACTTTCAAGATTATTACAAACTGTAAGGCTAAGGTATTGGTTTGAAAGTGGGATTGGTTACGGGAAACCGTAGCTGATTTATTCAACTGTTTTAAGAAGACAATAAAATAAACAAAAAGGCCTCCCTCGTTAACCGTCGAGGGAGGCCATGTTGGCTAGATGTCCGCTTGGGCTAGATGTTAACCGGCTTTGGGTATTCATCTACTGTAAAGATCGCGAGATTAGTTGAGATAATTTTGTTTAAATCCTAATTTCGCCGTAGCGATTTTTGTTGTGCAATTGCTTTATGACCTCGCCTACAGCTTCCACAGTTTGTCCGATTTCTTCTGCTGTATTGAAACGCCCTAAACTAAATCGTAGCGCATTACATGCCTCATCTTTACTCAATCCCATAGCTTGAAGTACAGGAGAAGGTGCTGCTTCAAAATACCTGAGCACTGAGCAGTTGGAAACACATATATCATCGAGCTTTTGAACAATATATTCGCTGTCAATACCATCAAAACGAATAGTACTTGTAGTATAGATCCTATATTTTTTAGAACCTATTAATTTCGTCCCTCCGATTGCCAATAATTGTTGTTCTAATATATCACGCAGTTTCCCGATGCGTTCTTCGTCTTCATACATCTGTGAAGCTGCGAGTTCAGCGGCTTTGCCCATACCAACTATACCAGACACATTAAGTGTACCGCTTCTTGCCTCCCCTTCATGTCCCCCAGAAAAGATAAGTGGTTTCAGAGGTACTTCTGAACCAAAATAAATGCCGCCGATACCCTTTGGCCCATAAAATTTATGGGCAGAGAAAGTGAGAATATCTATAAATGACCGCGCGTGAATAGGGAGTTTTCCGACAGACAGGCTTCCATCGGTCATAAAAAAGGCGCCATGGGCATGCGCTATTTCCGCAATTCGCTCTATGTCCTGAATCACGCCAGTGTCATGGTTGACGTGCATCACACATACTAAAGCTGTATAAGGCGTAAAGGCAAGCTCTAGTTCCTCAAAATCTATCAATCCATCACTATCTACAGAGAGGTAAGTAACCGCATTACCTTTGGCCTCAAGATACATACAGGTTTCCAATACTGCGGGATGCTCTGTCTGAACAGTTATAATATGGTGTTTCCCTGGCCTCACTAATCCACGTAATCCCATATTGATAGCTTCAGTAGCACCGGCTGTGAAGAAAATCTCTTCTGTATTGGTATCGATGAGATCAGCAATCTTTTTCCTACTCGTCTCTATCACAGTATCTAAATATTTACCTAGCTTGTGAGGACTTGCTGCATTGCCATACTTGTCTGTCAAATAGGGCATCATTTCAGCTAATACCCTAGGATCCATTGGAGTGGATGAGTTGTTGTCAAGATATATAATTTTGTCCATGTTAGTCGATTTGCCTTGCGTCATTTTTTTCATCTTTATCATACGTTTTGAGCATATAATCTTTTCCCAGGTTGCCTTTAAAAACTTTTATTTCGACAGTCGTTGGCGGATGCGGAAAATCACCTTCCCATTTTATAAAAAATAGATTCATCACCCGATTTCCCCATTCTTTATTCTCAAATACGGCATCATTGTAATTTCCTCCAAAAGTCATTACCCAGGATGGTAAACCCACCTTAGCACTCTCCCATGTAACGACGTGCCGCGCATTAAAAATGTTTATAACAGATAGCAGCCCGTAGGAATAGAATGTTGAAAAGAGAAAAATAGCGCTTATATACAACGCTTTCGAAAGTGTCTTTGGAAGAGTGATCTTTTTTAATACGATTAAGATGCTAATGGCTGCAACAGCAACTCCACCTAACAGAACCGCCCACGGTAAAAAGTACCAATCATGTTTCAGATGAACCTGATCAAATAGCATATATGCAAATTCAAAAACTATACAAAAAGTAAAAAATCCCATTGGCCATAGGGTGATGAAATTATTAATGAGCCAATTTTTAAAAAAAAGGACCAACATTAATCCCGAAAACAGTCCATACAACAGAGCTGTATATTGATTAAAGAAATTAAAACCCGCAGCGTTAATAAGAAGAGCCAAAAGGGTACTGATAAAAATTAGTGTTTCAAATTTCTCGTGTGAATAAGTTTTAAGCTTCTGTATAATATTCATAAATTAAGGCACTGGTTAATCTGGCGAAATAACATTCGCCGTATAGTATAAATGACTTCCCTTTAAAGACAAATATTATCTATCGAAAAGCAATAAAATTAAAGTATAATTATCCAGATTGTTACATAAATAAAATTGGGTAAAGTTCGGTATTGCGGATTCTCGATCAAATAACGAAGATTCTTTTGTAGCAATAAAAGACAAGGTATTATTGGCTTCGATTAAACCGAATGAGTATAACATAGACAAGATCCGATCTATCTTGGTCGCATTTTTAATTGAAGAACTGGAGTTCCTTACCGAAACGTTTGCTATTGAAGCTAATGAAGAATTGAATTACAACAGAACATATGCGACAAAAGGTAATGAGATTTATCAGATTTAAATAGCAACTTATTAATAGCAATTACAAATCATGACTTTTCTTCAAAATGCCCTAGATTAGAGAATAATCATATAATTAGATCCAGCTTTTGCACCGTTATTGGGAAGCACATTAGTGACGATCAATAACCCTGGCTCTTCTCTAATTTTAAAATCTCTACGAAATTAGATATATTGGATTTGAAAAAAGACTATACATACTTGACCAATATTTTATGAGCAACATATTTGACGAGGAAAATTTATACCCTTACCAAGGGGTAATAAAAGAGCATTTCAAGGACCATTATGACAGTGTTTTCATTGCATTGCTCCCCTTCTTTCAGTTTGACAGAAAGGAAGCCGATAAAGCTAATCTAAAAAAAGCCAAGTTACTATCGCCCGAAGATGTACTGATAGATTTATTAAAAAACCTTCCCGAAGCGAATAGAGAAATCTATAGTTACGACGATGACCGATACCCTACCGATGAAGATATTTTTCGGGAGGGTAAGGCAATATTGTGGGACAATATTGTGAAAGGTTCTGGTCTTGCAGGTTATGCGGAACTCAATACAGCCCTACTAACTTCAATAAATGTGCTAAACCGGAAATTTACAAGACCGGATCTCATGGATAAGCTTAACAATTATACGGATAGCGAAAGTATCTACCACCCGACAGAAGGTGTCTTCGGTATGCTCTCAAAGATGGCCATCTATAAAGCTTTGAAACTATTAGGAAAGAACCAGATCATGATAACGGACGAGTTTTATGAAAATACCTCAACGGTGGACCTCGATAAAACAACTGAATATGAATTTTGTGATCACATCACATTTAATGATTTTTACCTTTATTCTGTTGACAAAGAAATACTGTTTACCATAGAATGGGATAGCTTCTTCTTTCTCATTGCAACAGATCACAAGAAAATGGACCAGCTTATCGCTAGCAATTTGTTTGAGGGTTTCAGCTGTAATGACAAAACAGAACATTTTTGGGGGGGCATTTGTTTAAGCTGAGATGCCCCATTCCGGAGTACTTATTTTTCCACAAATAAAATGTCCCCTGACTGATTCCATGCTCGCGACAGATGTCAGATACCGACTGCCCTGACTCCTGAAGTGATAAGATCTTAATGATCTGCGGCTCGCTGAATTTGCTTTTTTAAATAACAACTAACGTTATGAATAAATTTTCTTATATTATTATCGCAGCATTTGCTGTCATAGAAATTACTTCAATAGTGCTATTTTCTATAGGAGAAATCAGTTCAAAAAATTTTTTAATATCTACTGCAGTATGTGTGACAGGAGTATTGGCACAGAAGCTTAGCATAGACAAAAGAAACAAATCAAACAGTATTAAAGAGTAGTTCTATCGCTCATAAACATAAAATTATTCTCAATGTTTTGAATTAATATGTCTTTTACTAATCAACTATCTAGAACCTTACATACGAAGCGAACACGCCTTATACTTTGATCAATCTCATAAATTTTCAGCTTTAGCAGTTCTCAAATCTACCGCATTTCTTGGCATTGATATAGCGAACGAGATGATCAATGGCCTGTCAAAATAACAAAAGAAGACAATAATGAAGCGACTCATAAGTTCACCTTTGAAAATACTAGGTTTATTGACAATCCTACTCGGATTGTTGATTGTAGTTTTCACATATGGTTACCTCATTTTTTTAGTATTGATCTTTATTGGAGTCGGATTGATGTTATACCTCATTGATTATGGGATTAAAAGATTTTCGAAGGATAGGAAATCCTTTTGGGCATTGCAATCCATTTTTACAATCCTGTATATATCTGCTGTCTTTGTGACCTATATGAAATGGCAGGAACACAATTATATCATTTTTCCGAAAAACTTTAAAGGTCAGGCAGGGATTATTTTTGGAATAGCAGGTTATCCAGAACTGCCCAAAACAAAGTTTTGGAAAAAAACAATTGTTATGCCTGATGATGGAGTCCTGATCACTTCGACAAAAATGGAGGATATTCCAAATACTATTCGGTATGCTTATGCCGACAATCCTGAATTCGATAACACCCGTATCAATTGGGATCCCAACTTTGGAATGGACTGTATTGTTTGTGATAGTAGAATAGAAACTTGGCTCTTTCAAACAGGCAGCGAAGGATCGAAGGTTAAGGATGTAATGACTTCTTTGTGCAATGAAATAGCATCAAGGAAAAGGACAAGTGCTTACAAAAGTGTAAATACTGTGATACAAACAGATAGCAGCGGCCCGTATCTATGGCTTCACTCGAATAGTTTGACTTCGCTTCCTAACGGTCTTGAAAAATTTAACCTTTATAAGGTGATATTGACAGATAATAAGTTCAAAGAAGTTCCAGAGCAAATTTTCCGGATTAAATCCCTTGAAGACTTGATTATGGCAGATAATCCGATCAATAAATTTCCATGCAAAATCACGCAATTAAAACACCTTAAAAGTATTTCATTTGCAAAGACAAGTATTAAACAGGTCGAATGCGATCTTTCTCAATTGGGAAGTTTGGAACATTTTGACTTGTCAGGGAATGAACTGACACTTTTCCCAGAACAAATTAAGTCGATACCAAAGCTAACTTGGCTATCATTAAATGACAACCAGCTTTCGGATCTTTCATTTATCGACGGTAGACTAAGGAAGCTTGAAATACTCTATTTATACACCAACAAGATCAAAAACATTTCAGCAGAAACAATATTTCTAGGAAATTTAAAAGAACTTTTACTATTTGACAACGAAATAGAACGCATCCCTGATAATATTTCTGATCTTAAAAATTTAGAAAAACTTGAAATTTGGAACAACCCCATAAAATATATTTCACCAAAAATATCCCAGTTGAAAAATTTGAAGTCAATACGAATAGATGACGATTACTTAACACAGACGGACAAGGACAACTTAAAAAAATGGCTACCAAATTGTGAAATTAACTATCAGACAAGAAATGAAAAATTGATTGAGCAAGAGGCATCTGGATATAATGGTGATATTGACCCCTCCGCTGGACATACTGCTCCCTCTAGGGAGTTAGTATCTCAGTCCAACTGATGACCTGACAATATTACTTCTTTTTTCTTAGACTTTCACCTTTTAGTTCAATCCGATATGAGCTATGTATCAGTCTATCACAGAGGTTTCAAAGTTTCTGTGCGATTTCTTCAGCGCTCATTTTTTTAAATTAATTCTCTTCGTAGTAATAGGAATAGTCTATTCCCTTCATAAACATCTCTCGACTGTGAATATCATCAGTCAGCGCGTTCTTTATAAATATTTTCAATGGTTGACTATTCGCTACGCTTTTTATCATGGCTTGGTGATAATCGGCTTTCGATATTTTGCTCCAGTCTACACATTTTTTTAATTCCTTTTTGAACATGAGATCTAGCCAAATACGCGTACTTCGCCCGTTGCCTTCCATAAATGGATGAGCAATGTTCATTTCAATTTCTATGGTGAGTATAACATAGACAAGATCCGATCTATCTTGGTCGCATTTTTAATTGAAGAACTGGAGTTCCTTACCGAAACGTTTGCTGTTGAAGCTAATGAAGAATTGAATTACAACAGAACATATGCGACAGAAGGTAATGAGATTTATCAGATTTAAATAGCAACTTATTAATAGCAATTACAAATCATGACTTTCCTTCAAAATGACCCTGGCTCTTCTCTAATTTTAAAATCTCTACGAAATTAGATATATTGGATATAAATAAGGCTATACATACTTGACCAATATTTTATGGGCAACATATTTGACGAGGAAAAGTTATACCCTTTTCAAGGGGTAATAAAAGAGCATTACAAAGATCATTAAACTTACCAAAGTTCCATTATCCAAAAGGAGATTAAAACTTTAATAAATCGTTGACGTTTTTGACCAATGTCAACGACTATATCCTAATATAAAGTGCATCTTTGACCTATAAATAATAAGCGATGAGAGAGCAACTATTACAATTGTTACGTGAAAAAGCGTCGTTAACCGAACAGCAATTAACGGAGGCCCTAACTTATTTTAAACCCCAATCGATAAAGAAAAATGACCATCTGCTCAACGAAGGTTCCATTGCAGACTATCTTTTCTTTGTCGGCAAGGGCTGTTTGCGCCTATATTTTCGCAATGACGAACTATCAACGGCAACCCGGTTCATGGCTTTTGAACATACATTCCTAACCTCTATCGTCAGTTTTATTTCAAGACAGCCAGCTACAGAATTTATCCAAGCCGTAGAAGATACGGAGGTGCTCAGCATCAGCAACACTGATTTTTCCTTTTTGAGAGAAAACATGCCTGGCTGGGACAATTTTTATATCTACATCCTCGAATATGGACTAACTGTTGTAAATAATAAACTCAGCAGCTTATTAACCCAAACCGCTAAAGAACGCTATCGCGATCTACTGAAAAATAATCCTGAGCTCGTACAGCGTTTGTCTAATGCTAACCTTGCAGCTTATCTGGCGATATCACCTGAAACATTAAGTAGGCTCAAATCTACGATCTAACTAATAAAAAATGAGAAGCGACGAAGTAAAGAAGGGATACCAACGTACTCCCCATAGAGCCCTATTTCGGGCCACAGGCGTAAATGATAACGATTTTGATAAACCTTTTATTGGAGTGGCAAATTCCTTTATCGAAATTATACCCGGACATTTCTTTCTGAATAAGGTTGCTGAGATCATTAAAGAAGAAATCAAGGCAAACGGATGTATTCCTTTTGAATTCAATACGATCGGTATTGACGATGGTATTGCTATGGGACACGATGGTATGCTGTACTCGCTCCCCAGCCGAGAATTGATTGCCAACTCAATTGAAAGTGTCATGAATGCACACAAATTGGATGCTATGATAGCTATCCCTAACTGCGATAAGATTGTACCCGGGATGATTATGGGTGCGCTACGTGTAGATGTGCCTACAATCTTTGTCAGTGGAGGGCCGATGAGAAAAGGATATACTAAAGATGGTGCTGCCATTGACCTGTCGACTGCTTTTGAGGCTGTGGGCAAACACGAAGCAGGCATAATCAGTGACGAAGAGCTCAAAGATATCGAGTGTAATGCATGCCCCAGTGGTGGTAGTTGCTCGGGTATGTTTACAGCAAATTCCATGAACACGCTGATGGAAGCTATGGGTATAGCACTACCGGGTAATGGAACCATATTGGCATTGACGCCTGAGCGTGAAAATCTATATCGTAAATCAGCCAGAAGGATCTGTGAAATCGCCAAAGACGATCAGCTTTCCAAACAATTCAAACTTAAAAACATCATCAATGAAAAAGCCATCCAGAATGCTTTTGCAGTGGATATGGCCATGGGCGGTAGTACCAATACTGTCCTTCATATGCTTGCTATAGCTCATGAAGCAGGTATAGATTTTCAGCTTAAGGACATTAACTCAATATCAGATCAAGTATCGCACATCGCAAAAATATCGCCCAGTTTAAGCACCGTTCACATGGAAGATGTCCATCGCGCCGGAGGCGTTAACGCTGTAATGAACGAAATGACCAGGCGCAGCAACCATGTCCTCCTGGATAATATGACGGTCGGTGGCGAAATGCTATTCGAAAAGATTGCCAATGCAGCGATCAAAGATTCAACAATCATACATACAATAAACAATCCATACAGTCCTGTTGGAGGATTGGCGATTCTATTTGGAAATCTTGCAGAGCAGGGAGCAGTGGTAAAATCCGCAGGAATCACGGGCGAAAAGAAATTTAGCGGGACTGCAGTTTGCTATGATAGCCAAGAAGATGCCATAGTAGGCATCCTTGCCGGTGAGATCAAAGCTGGCGATGTTGTGGTGATCCGTTATGAAGGCCCCAAAGGTGGCCCGGGGATGCAGGAAATGTTGACACCTACAAGCCTGATCATGGGAATGGGATTGGGCAGTTCTGTAGCGTTGGTAACAGATGGCCGATTCAGCGGAGCTACCCGCGGAATAGCTATAGGACATGTCTCACCTGAGGCTGCTGAAGGCGGATTGATTGGTTTACTAAAAAACGGAGACCACATTGTTATTGATATTGACCAACATATGCTTTCAGCTGACATTAGCGAAGATGAGATACAATTGCGACAAAAAGGCTTTATTCCGATCAGAAAAAAACTAAATTCTAAATGGTTGAGTCAATATCGGCAGCTTGTTGGCAATGCTAGCAGTGGTGCCATATTAAATTGTGATTTTTGAAAATAAAACCGTTTCAGCCTAGCAAATTGACATCATAGGCTAATTCTAATGTATTTAGGCAAATAAGGGAGGTAACAGAAAAAGAACAGTATTCACCATACTGTCTTTAAATGGAAACGAGCACGTTCTATACGTAAATCGATATCTATGGGAGACAATATGGGATGGAAGCATGATAGATCTATAATCAAAAAATGAGCTATTAAAATAGAAACCTCATTTTGCTTTAATTTTACCTCTATGCTTTAGACCAAATTTAATTAAAGCATTAGCAACTTCCTCCGTTTCTTTAGCATAGGCGGTAAGCGCATAAGAAACGGTCACAGGTTTGGTGTCATTAACCGTTCTGCTGATCAGTAAATTATCTTCTAATTCCTGAAGTTCGTTGGATAGAACTTTTGGGGATATTCCCTGAGCCATTTCTTGCAGATCTTTAAACCTCATGGTGCCGTGTTTCTGCAAATTGTGCAGGATACAAAATTTCCATTTACCACTGAGCAATTCAATGCCATCTTTTAATGCCAATATAGTTTCTTTATCAATATCACGTTTTTTATTGCTCATAAGATAGTTACTTTCCTAAAGGTAATGAATAGTAAATATATATTGGATATCCAATAGTTTTGTTGAACAGAATCACAAAAGTAATAAGACGGAGGTGTCTCTAAGCCTCGATATTCGGGCATTTCCTGTTGAAATTCTTTCCAAAAACTATCTGTCATATCTTAGCATCATTTTTACGTCTATTGAGCTAAATTTAGCCTTTTACTAGTTTTTTTCAATAATTGTAAAAGAATTTAGACTTAAGACTCTATCTGTTTGGTCAACGTAGACTATTTAGCCAAACTCTAAAGGCTTGAAGATTTTTAATAGGTGCCAAGCAATTATTAAAGAGATTTAGGTGTTTCTATGAAGTGGAGGGATTACTCAATCATCAAGTATGATTGAAGGATTTAATTTCTTATGGAGGCATACACTTTTGTGTAGTATGCTGATTTTTTTTTATCATTAAAGAAATAAATACTAAATTCACTATTAAGTACTTTGTTAAAAAAAATGTATTTATTTCACAAATAGCCATAACAATTAATTTAACCTCTAAAAATGATGTATAGATTTTTAAAATTGTTCACGTTGCTAATTCTATTTTTTTCCTGTAAGCACACCGAAACGTATGAAGGAACATCTGATGACGAGGTTACCCTTGCATTTGATGAAGTGAAACAGAGTTCTATCAAAAGGGATATTAGTTATCTGCCTAGATGGCAAGATCGCATTGAATTTGAAGGCTCTTATTATATTCCCTTAAATACGGATAAGAGAATATACTCCTTTACACCAGACAGCGTAAAATATTCTTTGGCAGGTAAAATTTGGCTAAAGGCGAATAAACAGGGAGATGTATGGAATTTCACCAAATTGACCGTGTTACCTAATGACATCCAAAACAGTAAAGGTTCAGGTTTGTTTATCTATGAAGATTGGCAAACGGGAGCATTGAGTTATGAAGGATATATCGAAGATAAGCTTTTTAGCCCCCGCGCCTATAAGGTTAACCTTAGAATGACTGCATATGGTAAAAAAGCAATGAATAACCCTGATATTCCTTGTCAAACTGTACCGTACGAAGTTTGTTCTGGCGACTATCCTTATACATCATGTACGACTAGTTATGAAACTATCGGCAACTGTAATGGCGGTAGTGGTGGTGGTGGAGACACAGGCCATTATGGCGGAGGCGGAACTGGTAGTGGTAATCATGGTGGCGGTGGAGGTAGTACTCCTCCTATTATTCCTACTGAAAAGCCAAGTGAAGAAGACAAAGAAATCATTGATTCTTTGCAGGGATATCCATGTGCACAGGAAGTTCTTAAAAAATTACCTAATTTAGAGAATAGGATATCCAATTGGCTGAATACAGTATTCAAAAATAGTATTGAAAATAATATTACCTTTAGAGTAAGTACTAAATTGGATAGCAAAGTAGATGCCGTTTGGAACAACAACAACGCAATTGGATCAACACAAACTATTAGTTTAAATGCCGATATGCTTTCAAAAGCTTCACAAGAATATATTGCAGCAACAATGTTTCATGAAGCATTGCACGGCTATTTATTCTTGGAGAAGAAAAGGCTTGAGGCAGAAGGTAAAGCATCACAATTTGGCATATTATATCCAGGATTTTCCGAAGTCAGTATTAACGGTCAACCAAGATTTGTAAAAAAACATCAGGACTTTGGAACCCAACTAAATGACTTGGCAGCAGCAATTAGAACTTTTGCCCCTACACTAAGTGAATATGACGCAATGGCTTTAGCTAAGGGAGGTGTAGTCAGTGATATGAGCAGTGTTGAAAAAAGTGCGAACTACAATCATAGAGAAGGTAATGCTGGAACTAGATGTACCACCAAATAACTTGATGGATGGACGATTATTCATAAAAGCTAGACAGGACTATATGGGTTTAGATATAAGTTGAGTAAAAAAGTTAAAATCATAAGGCAATAAAAAATGAGACAATTTATAAATCATAAAAGTAAATTTTGGCTTTTTTTGCCACTATTATTTGTTACGGTGAATTTATCTGCAAAAGTAAAGTATTTTATTATACCAGATAAACCAGCTGACTATGTGATCAATGAATACAAGTTACCAACAGCAGAGTTATATGGTGTTAACGAACATGTAGAACTCTTCTGTTTAACTTTCCCAGTGCTGAAATCACAAAAGCAAAATGTAGAGAATCCACATACCGATTGCAACCTTGTACTGCTTTCTGTTCTTCCAGATTTAGAAACTAATAGTAACTGGATGGAGATTAATATTGATAGCCTGAAAAGCGACATCATTACTGATTCAAATCTTAAAAGGTTATTTAATTTGAACACATTTTCGGAGTTTGATCAGAAGTATGGTGCAAAGACAAAATATTTTGATGAATATCAGGTCATCAAAAAAAGAGGAAATAAATATTTCACATCCAAACACTGTTTGATTCAGTTTTTTGCTATTCGCAATAGACCTTCAGTTTTTCAAAATATTTTTGGGACCATCAATATTGAGCAGGAGCCTATTAGCATTATCGAAATGGAGCAGCTATTTAAGAAAAGATACCCACAAAGTAAATTCCCTGTTTATACCATTGGCGATACTCCATACGATTATAATTCTTTTGATTTTCTTCGGGATCGAAAAGAGTATTTATCTAAAGTGATTAAGTTAAAAAACAACGAGGTAGCTTACCAATTTTGGACATTTACAGATTGGCATGAACACCTCCATAATTATGAATTAGAAAGAGGTATCGATCGCTTTGTTTACCTGCCCGGAAAAGGAATTATTGGTGGGTCTTTTGACTTCTATTTTTATTTCAATAGAAAGAAACTACCGATAAAATACACAGATTTCTTGAATAATATTAAGGAAGAAAGGGTTATGATGGCTGACACTTATTAAAAAAGGTTATTATTACCTATTCTCCCCATACGTTGAAGGTCTGGCGCAAATGCTCCTGACCTTAATTATTAATCAAACCTTTTCGCCAACGCTTCAATTATAGCATCCTTTAGATCATCATCCAGTTGCCCATATGCAAACAGCCATCTTCCTCTACGACCCGGTAGCGTAAAATATTCTTTGGCAGGTAAAATTTGGCTAAAAGACTGATACTTGGAATAGTATAATAAATATGACCCAAAATGAAATAGACGCAAACAAAAATCATAAAAATGGAAAAGTTGGCACAAAATGTAATCCTTAAAATTGGTTTCTCCGTCTTGCTTATGTTAATTGGATTTTCGGGGATAGCGAATGAGAAGCTACGATACTTCTTGCTCGATGAAACTTCAGAAGCATACGTTTTCACTAAATTTGATCTTTCAACAAAATCCCTATATGGAGTTGACAGAAAAATTACGTTGTACAATTTAATGTTGAACGGTTACAGAAGAGTTAATAACCAAGATTATCAGTATGTCAAATTCAAGGAACCTCCGCTTATTTTATTTTCTGTGTTACCTGATTTGGATGGAAATGAGGATTGGAAGGAAATCAATTTGGATAGCATAAAAGACAAAATGATCGACCTGCGTTATCTACGACATTTATTTTCTGCGAATACCCAAGATCTTCCTGATCAGATTCTTAGAAATGAAACAAAATATCTTAATGACTATCAGGTAATTGTCAAGAAGGGAAATAAATATTTAGTTTCTAAAAACTGCCTACTCCAGTTTTATGTTATAAGTAGTAGACCTGAACCATTTGCCAATGTATATTGTACAATTAACATTAAACAAACTCCGATAAGCATTCTTAATTTTGAAAAGATTTATAAAAGTGTTTATCCTAATGATATCTTTCCTTTGTATACAATGGGTGAAAGTGATAAATTAGTTACTTTTCAACGATCACGTGACCGTCGGGAATATCTTTCCAAAATATTCAAAATAGGTGAGAGCACGGCATACCAGTTCTGGACATACTCAGACTGGCAAAAAGATTATCGATTCTATGAGGTAGACCGAGGCATTGACCGGTTTGTCTACCTACCAGGCAAAGGTATAGTCGGCGGATCTTTTGATTTCTATTTTTATTTCAATAGAAAGAAACTACCGATAAAATATGCTGACTTTATGAATAATATTAAGGAAGAAAGGGTTATGATGGCTGAAAACTATTAAAAGAGGTTATTATTACCTATTGTCCCCATACGTTGAAAACTAAGGTCTGGCGCAAATGCTCCTGACCTTAATTATTAATCAAACCTTTCCGCCAACGCTGCAATTATAGCATCCTTTAGATCATCATATACTTGCGAACAAGATAAAAGATCAAGATATGAAAAATCAAATATTTAAGACAAGTGGACTTAGGATAGTTCTTCTACTTCTTTACACTGGTATTTGTGTGAAGGGTATTGGTCAAACAAAATATTTCATTTACGAAAATAGCAATAAGAAGTTTGGAATTGCAACAATAAAATGGACACATAGTTAAGCTGCAATATTTTGTTTATTGATTTTTCTAGCAAACTCCTC
>NZ_JACAIS010000009.1 GCF_030325625.1 Sphingobacterium sp. N143
TTATTGTGTCCCATTGGACCAAATATTACATGGAGTCTTGATTTTATGCACGATACGTTATCTACGGGGAAGAGCATACGGACATTGAATATTATAGATGATTTTAATCGGGAAGCATTGTCTATTACAGTTGACACCAGCCTTCCGGCAGCCAGGGTGGTCAAAGAATTAGAAAAGGTGGTAGAATGGCGGGGAAAGCCTGAATGCATACGGTCAGATAACGGCCCTGAGTTTTTAGCAGAGGTTTTACAGCAATGGTGTTCGCAAAGCGGCATTGAATGGTGTTATATCCAACCAGGTAAACCTACCCAAAATAGTCTTATCGAAAGGTTCAACAGAACGTTCAGGCAGGATGTGTTGGACAGTTATATGTTTGAAAACCTTACTGCGATCAGAAAATACGCTAATGCCTGAGCGTGGATGTATAATAATGTCAGACCACCTTCTTCGCTAGGGCAACTTACACCTGTGGAATTTTTACTGAAATATGGGAAACAGGAGAATTTCCCAACTTTCCAACGAGATAATAACAATAAATTCGATTGGAATTATTTAGTTTTGGATATAGCTAGTTAGGGTGAGATTACAATGGGATTCTTGTACACAATCTAACGGAAACACTGGGCAATGTCAATACTTACCTTTTAATTCTGGCTTAGTTTGTTTTAAAAGATAAATTAAACAAAAAAGTATAGCCAATAATGTATTATTGGCTATACAAATTAATAATTGAATGAAAAATATAATTCGTTTCCAAATACTTTTATGGGCCTTAATTTGCACCATTATTGTTAACGTGAATGCTCAAAATAAATTATCAAACAATAGTGAGAGTTTTGGCGATTCGTATTTTAAACTTGAAGTACAAGGCAACACAAGCAAAAAAGCGTTATTATTCAAATTAACATTAACAAGTAATTTGACTAGCTATTATGATATAAATTTCTCTATTTTGGGAAATGCAGATACACTTTTAAAAATACCATCATTTAAGCTGACCTCAGCGATTTTAAAAACTGATAATATTGAGCGGTATATATTTCTCCTACCAAATGATACTACTAAAGTAATTTTTAATTTCGATTCTAACATCTCTCCTTATATTCAATATTATGGACCTTACGAAGCGATATTTCGGGAAACCAAAACCTTACAAAGTTTATTCAGTAGTTTATTCAATGAAAATAGTTCTTCAAATAAGTATGTATTTGAACCCAACGCATATCGTGATCGCGCATTATCCTCGATGAGAGAAAAAATAGATAAAATTAACAATACACCATTATCAATGGATTCAAAAATAAGTCTGCATAGAACGTTTGCTGCCGTATACACCAGAATGTTCTTATTAGATCCGAATAATGGAATGTATATTGATAATGTGAATGCGGGTATGGATAAAGAAAAAGCTAAAATAAAAAATAAGATTAATTTAGATTATTATACATTCTTAAGAGAGCTTGACCTCAACAATAAAGATTACCTGCTATCAAACTATTATAATGAATTAACAAAATCTTTACTGGCGGACAGTGTGTTAAACTTACCTGTTACAGATAATATTTCATTAAAAGATTGGATGAAAAAGACTTCTGCTATACTCCATCCTTTATTAGGATATTCCAAAGGCTATTTTTATAATATTATGCTAGCAAATGCGTACTTGGATCAAATTGCTAGGAGCAAACTTCTTTCGGACGAACAATCTAAAGATATTATAGGATATTTTAAAGATAAATCATTTTCTGATTATTTATTATACCAAAATAGTATCAATGGACTTAGGATTGTTAATGATACAGGACGAGTTTATGATTGGTCTAACCTCAAAAAGGGCGATGTACTCTCCGAAATAATAAAAAAATACCCAGACAAAACTATAGTCATAGATTTTTGGGCCACTTGGTGTGCCCCTTGTCTAACCGCTATGGACAAAATTAAGCCAATAAAAGAGAAATATAATAATGTAGTCTTTGTCTATATAACCGATGTGTCATCTCCCAGAACTCTGTGGAACAATCAAGTCAAAGGTATAGCAGGAAATCATTTTTACCTTTCATCATTACAAATGGAAAAACTTCAAAAGAAAATAAACTTTTCATCGATTCCGACCTATTTAATTTACAATAAAAACGGAGAGTTAATAGATAAACTAACGGGCTTTCCTGGCTCGCAAAAATTCGAGGAAATCTTGAGAAATGCAGAAAAATAAATTGTTATAAAAAGTATGATTTTTATTTAGGTAAACATATACAACTACTAAAAATGATTACATAGAAAAATTATTTTTTTTACTAGATTTTCAATAGGATAAGAAAATAATCACATTTTTTGACCTTCTCCCCGTTGTTCAGACAGTCAAAAGTGGAGTTTCGGGGTATTATCGCGGTTCCACCAACGGGACTGTGGTGGGCAACGATTATCGAGCGCACTTATTTTGTTTGCGCTGTAGCATTCCGTGTTTCGTAGAATTTACGTCGGAAACTTACAACTGATAGATCAACCGGAAAAATGAACTGAGGGCCCTGTCCTTTCCACCCACGGGAAACCCAGCCGCCATACCGATGGCCAGCTTATCATTCACGCCCAACTTTACCTGGGGCCGCAAGGTTGTTTCTAGTTTACCATCTGCTACGACCTGATTCACTTCGACACCTATAAAATGGTCTGTCTCCGGTAATGTATAATGAAAGGAGGTATTGATCTGCCAGTTCATCTCTACCTTTGAAGTTTTATAGCGGTAGGCAATTTCCGGCCCGGTATAAATCAGCGTATGCCAATTGTGCTGCCAGCTTTTGGCCGCCACAAAAAAGGGGTTGAAAGCCGTACCTCCTTCCACAAAATTGAAAATCTGGGTATAACCGACGGCCATCGTCGTCGCATGCTGCTTAGACACATAAAAAGAATATTGTGAGGACAAACGCAGTCTTTCGAGCTCATTGCTTGAGCCCACACCGCTTAACTTACTCTTTGTATACGCAAAGTCGGTTTCAACTTCCAGCCCTAAACGGTCAATGGGCGCAAACTCATATTCCATTAAATAACCGTATTCGTCGGCAGCATTCATTTTCTTGATATCTGCCCCTACATTGAACTCCTTCTCTCCTTTTCTTGCGCCCAGGTCGCGTACAAGATCATTATACAAAGGTTCGGCATGATGTACCTTATCCGGCAATGGCCTGTTTTCCTGCGCAGTGATTGAACCGGCAAGGAACAGCAATCCGGCTGTCAGCACAGCTCCCAAAAATCGCAAACAGTATGTGTTGTTTTTCATACCACAAAACTCCCGCTGAACTATGGAAACAATTGGGAATTTTGAAAAGAAAAATTAACAGCAATATTTTGTTAGGACTTAACGTTAGATAATGGCGGGGTTAAACTATAGAAACAATTATTAATAATGGATTAATAGGTCATTCGAACATTATTGTACATCAAAAAATTCCAGCAATTCACAATGGCATTTAAACAGCAGCATTTTCTTTCTATTTCCCTTTTCCTGTGTCCGATTATTGTTTCTGCCCAAGAGGTTACTCTCCGTGGACTGGTCCGTGACTCCATCTCCAAAGAACCTTTGATCGGTACGCTAATCTCCACTGAAAATGGTCGAATAGGTGCCAATACCAATGCACAGGGCTATTATTCATTGACACTTCCATCAGGGCAACATCGGCTGAGCATCAGCCATGTGGGCTATCAACCACAGGTACAGCTTGTTGACCTCAAAGGCAACCAACAATTGAACGTTGACCTCCAGCCGGCGAGCAATCGGATCGACGAGGTTCAGGTGACGCAGAAACCCCTCCGAGATCATGTAAGCGACACCCAGATCGGCGCAGTTCACCTCGATATGCAGGAGATCAAAGATGTCCCCGTGCTCCTGGGTGAAAAAGATGTATTGAAAACCATTCAATTGCTTCCCGGTGTACACAGTGGCGGTGAAGGTTCTTCGCACTTTAACGTACGCGGTGGAGATGGCGGTCAAAATCTTATTTTATTGGATCAGGCCACCGTCTATAATGCCTCACATTTATTAGGCTTTTTCTCAACCTTTAATTCGGATGCGATCAAGGATATCCAACTCTATAAAGGTGGCATTCCGGCCCAATTTGGGGGGCGCATTGCCTCTGTTCTGGATATTTCCATGCTCGAAGGCAATAAAAAACAATTTTCAGGAGAAGGCGGCATCGGTCTGATTGCTTCCCGGCTGAAATTAGAGGGGCCGATTGAACGGGATAAAAGTTCCTTCATGTTCAGTGCACGCCGCTCCTATGCCGATTCATTTCTCAAGCTGGCGAAAGACAAGGATATTTCAAACAATACCCTTTACTTCTATGACCTCAACGCAAAATTCCATTTCCAGCTCAGTGAGAAGACCAATCTTTATGTATCGGGATATCATGGTAAGGATAAGCTGGACTATACCGACCTGTTTCATATTGGCTGGGGAAACAGCACCGGGACGGCGCGGTTGAGCCATCATTTTAATCATGAGATCTCGAGCAATACCGCTGTCGTCTACAGTGGATTTAACTACAATGCCGGCGTGTCCAGTGATCAGACTGATTTTCAGGTCTCTTCCAAGATCCGTAACCTTGATCTGAAACAGGATTTCACGTATCGCCCCAATGTCAACAACAGCTTTCGGATCGGTGCCAATATGCTGTTGCAGGAAATCCGCCCGGCAAATCTTTCCTCTGAAAAAAATCAGTCCGTCAACCCTACGTCCATCCAAAGGCAACGTGGTATCGATTTAGGCGGTTATGTGTCGCATGAGTGGAAACCATTGTCCTACCTATCCCTGAACTACGGTATACATCTACACGACTTTATGGTGCTGGGCCAACGGACATTTTATGGATTTAACAGCAGTGGTGCAGCCGTTTCGGAAAAGCGTGACAACAGCAGGATTGCCAAGCATTACATCAATATAGAACCCCGCTTTTCGGCGAGCTTACTGCTGAATGAACAAAGCAGCCTCAAGGCCTCATTTAACCGCATTGTCCAAAATCTGCATCAGCTGACCAATACCACATCGAGCCTGCCGACGGATCAATATGTCCTGAGCAGCCTCAACATTAAGCCGCAGGTTGTGGACCAGGCCTCCCTGGGGTACTTCCGGGATTTCGATCAGAAAAATTATGCATTTTCGGTGGAAGCTTATTATAAGCGCCTCGGTAATCAGATCGATATGCGCAATGGCGCAACATTGCAAGCCAATGAACACTTTGAGGGGGAATTGCTGTTTGGCCGAGGTCGCGCCTATGGATTGGAATGGTACCTACGCAAGAAAAAAGGCAAGCTCACTGGCTGGGTAAGCTATACGCTGTCAAAGAGCCAGCGTCAATTTGCTGGGATCAACAATGGCAGCTGGTTCAATGCCCGCCAGGATCAGACACATGATCTTTCCATCGTCGCGTTATATAACTTATCCCAAAGTTGGACCTTGGGGGCTACATTTGCATTCAATACAGGCAATGCGGTCACCTTTCCGAGCGGGAAATATATGGTCAATGGAAAATCGATATTTTATTATACGGAACGAAATGGATACCGTATGCCGGATTATCACCGCCTGGACCTCTCGGCAACCTATGACCCCAAGCCGAGCAACAAGCGTTTTCATTCGAGCTGGACTTTTGGTGTGTACAACGCCTATAACCGGAAAAACGCGTATACCATTGATTTTCGGGAAGATAAGTCCAATCCAAACCGAACGGAGGCCTATAAGGTTGTCCTTTTTGGCATAATCCCTTCAGTTACCTGGAATTTTAAATTTTAAACCTTATGATTGCTAGACCACTCCTCATCCTATTTGGCCTGTTCAGTTTACTGACTGCCTGTGAAGAAAAAATTGATCTCGATCTGAATGCGGCGGCTTCACGTGTGGTGATCGATGCCCAGCTATCCGATGCAAGTGCCGTGCAGCGGATCCGTATCTCTAAATCGGTCGCCTTTGATGCGGCGGTCGGCTCTTCCCCAATTACTGGGGCTTCGGTGATCGTCAAGGACAATCAGAACCACAGCTTTACTTTCCAATACGAGAAGGATGGTAATTATATACACCGCAATTTCAAGCCTGTCGTGGGCCGGACCTATTCCTTAAACGTAACGGTACAAAAGCAACAATACAGCGCCAGCAGCGTTATGCCAGCCTATGTGGCGGTGGATTCCACGCGTGTTCTTGAACGGAATATTGCCGGCAAAACTTATTTTTTTGCGGCCTTGTCCTTTAAAGACCCGATCAAAACAGCCAACTATTACCTATATACATTATCCCTCAACGGGAAGCCCTTTCGCTTTGCGAGTGCACAGAGCGACCAGTTTAACAATGGACTGCGCGTCATTCATTACGTTTCCGACCTGGAAACAGAGCTTTCACCTGGAGATGATATTATTGTACGGCGCTATTGTGTGGACGAAAAAACATATAATTACTGGAGCGAATATCAAAACACCAATTTGAGTAATGCCGTCCCCGGCAACCCAACGTCAAATATTTCCAACAATGCACTGGGTTATTTCTCGGTTGCCCCGGTCAAAGCCTATACATTAAAAGTAGCGCAGCAGTAGCATCTTAATTTTTCCAGCATAAAAATGGGGCTGTCCAAGAAAACGGATCAGCCCCATACCGTGATTAAAGCTTAAACAGTGCCGCCACCTCAGCTGCTGTCAGTGCCTTATTATAAATCACCAGATCGTCCATCATGCCATTGAAGTAATTTCCGAAGGTAAAGCTACCGTCAGCGGCATTTGTTCCCCGCTGCATTCCGATCTTAAAGTCACCGGCATTGGAAACCACCTTCACGCCGCTGCCCGAGCTCCCTTCCTTGGCCAGTGCACCATTGATATAAATTGATGTCTTCAGCCCAGTTCGTGTCGTGACCACATGGAACCATTCGCCGGGCTGCCAACGCCCTTTTTGAGCTTCATTTAAATTCACGAAAGCCCCCCCTTTGGCATCCTCTGTGGCGAATGTGACGAGCTGATCAGTGGTATTAGACAATAGGCGCAACCAGGTCTGGTTATCCTTAGATCCCTTATCACCACTCTCCTGCCATACCATCATCTTCGTGAGCTTACTTGCCTTCAGCCAGACAGCCACTGTATAATCCTGATCGCCAAAATTCAGTGCAGGGTGATCAGCGATAACCAGTCCGCTAGCTCCATTGAACACCGCAACATTGTTCTCCACGGCTTTTCGATCCGATCCATCACTTGTCACCGAGCCTCTAATCGTTGGTACAAACTGATAGGGTCCAACATCATTCAAACTGCCGCCAAAAGGGAAATAAGCCGCCAGCTTGTCTCCAGGTACAACAACGATATATCCTTCCCGCACTTTTTCTTTGGTCACCCCTCCCGCATTCGTTCCGCTCAGTTTCACCTTGTATCTGCCAGGCTGGTTATAGGTAACCGTTGGATTTTTCACTGTGCTCGTGGCAGGTGTGCCCCCTTCAAATTCCCAGAGCCAATTGTTCACCGTGCCTACCGATGATGGTGTGAATGCGATGCTGCCCCCTTCATAGGTACCTGTGACACTGGCTGAAAAATCGACACTCAAGTTACTGGCATCCAATACCTCAATAAATTTCTCTTTGACTTCTTCGTCCGAAAACTCCGGATTACTGATCGTCAATTTAGCCCGGTATATCCCCACCTTATCGAATTTTATTTTCGGGTGCTGTTCTTTTGATGTCAGCACCGTACCCCCGGCGGAGCGAAACTCCCAGTCCCAGCTTTCGACCAATCCGGCAGAACTATCTTTGAAGGCCACTTCATCGCCCTGAATCACGATACGCTTATCGGCTCTAAAGTCAGCCTGTACAGCCGTATAGCCTACGGTGACCTTCTTGCTTGCCGTGGCTGTGCCATGCGCATTGGATACCACCAATGTGATGGTATATTCGCCCGGCTGCTCGAACATTACGGTCGGATTCGACAGAATAGATTCCTTGATATCAGCGCCTTCAAATTTCCAATTCCATTTAGACACCGTTCCGGTAGAGGCGTCTGAAAGGACAACAGACTCCCCCGCTTGAATTACCTCCGAATCAAGCGTAAAATCAGCCTGTAGCTTGGTCATCTCTGCATCCTTTTTACAGGAAGAAAACAGTCCCAGCAAAGCGACATAGCAGATTAAAAAAAAGTTAATTTTCATCTGTTCATAATTAGTAATTAATCATCCGATCCACGCGGATGCAAATCCATTTTATTTAAAATCGTTCAATTCCAGCAGCTTAAAAGCAATTCCCTCATAAGGCCTGTTGATTCCACCTTCATAAACCAAGGAGACCTTTCCATCTTCGGTAAACGTCATGTCCGAATAGGCCGACGGCCCACTATATACGGGAACTTTTTTCATCCAAGTACTGCCATTATCGTTGCTGAGCTTCACGGTCATATTCTTCCGTTCGACACTTGCAGCATTCGCGAAGAACATGTGATGCTTGCCCGCTAAAGTACCCGAAAGTAAACTTCCCTGACATATCGCATCCACAAGCGTATAATCCGTTTTCATTTCACCCCAGCTTTCCCCACCATCCGTACTGATGCAATACTTTCTGACATTGCCGGTACTTATCCTGAAATTCATCATCAGCCGGCCATCAGCCAGCTCGGCGACCGTACATTCCCCTACAGCGCCTCCGTTTGCGGCAGCCCCCGCCTTCCAGGTCAGCCCATGATCATCCGAATAAATGGCATGCGAACGATCCTGCCGCTTTCCGTCCACGCGCTCTGTATAGTAGCTCGGTACAACCAGCCTTCCCTGATGCGGTCCATTTACCATCTGGATACCATGTACAGGACCTGTGCCATACCAGTCCCATGTCGCTGCTTTCACACTTGTGGTGATTTCCTTAGGCGTTGCCCAGCTCTTTCCTTCGTCTTCCGAAGCCGTATAATATACCCTTCGGGTATCCTTTCCCGTTCCACTCGTTAAGGCCCCCCAGTCATCGGCGCCATTGTTCCAGGTCAACAGTAAATGGATCTTTCCGGTCTTTCGATCCACAATGGGGACTGGGTTACCGCAGGTATTTGCCCCTTCATCCCAAATTGTAATCATCTCGCTCCATGTCTTACCATTGTCGTCTGAAAATTTGACCACCATGTCGATATCGCCACTATCACCGCCACTTCGCAGTTTTCTGGCCTCCGCGAAAGCCAAAAGCCGACCACTGTTTGCCGTCACGATGGCAGGGATACGGTAGACCTGAAACCCACCGGTATTTTCCTTATAAATGTAATTGAAGGGATCTTGCGGCTCTTCCGTATCGTCGTCATCTTCTCCGGGCTTGGTAACCGGTTTTGTGGGCGTATCCTTTGTACATCCTTCCAACGCAAAAGACGTTGTCAAGCAACACAACAAGACCATGCTTGCTATTATTTTATTTCTTAAAACCATCGCTATTCATTTATTTACTGTATCCTTCTGTTTGTTTTAAATTAGGATTCCGGTCGATTTCCGTCTTCGGAATCGGGGAATATAGCGGGACAGTGGTCCCGATCAGATTGGGCACCTCAGCATACACGTTTATCGTTGAGCCAAAATGAAAGCGCAATAAATCAGGCCAGCGCTTCAGTTCCAAGTAGAATTCCCTAAAACGTTCTTTCAGAATTGCTCTTTCCACCGCGATCTTATCTGTAGCCCCCGTGTAGTTCCCGATGTTGGCCCGCATCCTGACTTTATCCAGTTCAGTGATTGCTTCGGCCGTACGGTTCAGTGCCGCCAAAGCTTCGGCTTTGAACAGGATCATCTCCGCCAAGCGGTAAAGCACGATATCCGAATCATAATACCGATTGCCAGCATTTACACTACCTCTCATTTTATTGTCAAACCAGGCGATGGTCACGTTGCCGGGCGCAATCGCCTCTATAATAGATTTTGCCATACGGCTATCCGAAGCATATTCCTTAAAAGCATCCTGCAGCTTAGGGGAAGGCGCATACTGGCTTCTTGCCCCACTTCTCGCAAATGCAATATCATCTACGTTCAATGCATCTTTGACAAAAACATCCCGGGGTTTTAACTGGCTGCTGTACTGATCCCCTTTTTCATCGCGTTGCATATAAATCGAAAAGATAATTTCCTTCCCTTTTTTACTATCATCGCCAAATATTTTTCCAAAATCATCCTCCAGGCTCGTCCCTATGCTGGCTTTATCTGCGGCGTCGATCACTGCGGCCAGGTCGGCTTCTGTTCCGTTCAAGACCTTCGCCTTCCAGAGGAGCACATCGGCTTTCAGTGCATAGGCGGCAGGTTGGGAAACCCGGCTCTTATCCTTGATTCCCTCTTCGGGGAATAAATCAATCGATCTGGCCAGGTCGCTCAGGATCTGGGCCATGACCTCAGCCTTGGACGATCTCCCCAGTTGCGGTTTATCATCACTTTCGGTAGGTTCAAGCTCCAGAGGCACATCACCCCAGATGCGCAGTAAGCTAAAATACGTATGCGCACGCATAAAATAAGTTTCGGCCAAGATACGGTCCTTGTCGGCCTGCACCCCGAATGCGATGCGGTCGGCATATTTCAGCAATACATTACAATGTTGGATGACCGTGTAAAAGCCGTTCCAATTGGGTGCATTTTGATCCGTCAGGTTCTGGTTCCAGGCATTCGAGGCGCCCCCCTCCATTCCGGGGACGAAGGCATCCCCGCGATCCTCAAAATACATGGTGTTGTTATTCAGGTTTCTAAATTGATCATATATCCCAAAGAGATAACTTTCCATATCCCCCGGGCTCTGCCAATAGTCATCATTGGTAATATCAGAAACCGTATCGACATCCAATAGCTTTTCACAGCTTGTGAACAAGAAGAGGCCGAAAATAAGGCTGTATAGTTTCATATTTTGTCTCATGTTGATTCGATTAAATGATTTGAACTTAAAAAGTAGCGCGCATTCCGAAGTTAATCTGTCTAGGCCGAGGATATGTGCCATAGTCGGCCCCATCAAATATTTCGGGCATCATGCCCTCATAATTTGTCAAATAGCCCAGGTTGTACACTCCGCCAAATACTTCCAGTCCCTGCACTTTGGCCTTTCTCAAAAAATCAGCTTTAAAACGGTAGCTTAAGGATACTTCACGGAAGGCCAAATAATCCCCTTTTCCATAATACAGGCTATTGTTGCTCCCCCCACCGGTATTGCCCAGGCCATTGTCCCAGCGCATATGATTTCTAAAATTATAGTCAAAATCACTTTGCACGGTATATTTAGGATATTTAGCATCATGACCAGTCCCTTGCCAGCTATCGGTCAAGACCTCTTGAAAAGCATTATTATTATTCCGGCTACTTCCCATGATATTCGCTTTAAAGCCGTTGTCGATCACATGCCCCACCGACCAATCGATCACAAAACGCAGGGAAAGCCCTTTATAGGAGAAATTATTGACCAGTCCGCCCGTTTTGTCCGGACGGATGTATCCCATAAATACCATATCATTATTGTCCAGCACGCCATCCCCGTCCAGATCTTCAAAAATGGCATCGCCCGCAGTTTTCACCCGCCCAGAGGCATTGCGGTCCAATGGCGCAGCCTTAGCCTCCTCATCCGTCTGGTAAACCCCTTGGTAATGATAGGCCCATCGTCCACCAAAGCGTTCACCTTCGGCCAATCCACCAACCTTGATATAGTCACCCAATGCCGGATCGTATACGAAATTCCCATTGATGCGGTTTTTATCCTCCCCATTCATGGGAAGCTGAACAACTGTGGCCCGATTGAAGGAGAACGTTGCGCTCAGGTCCCATGTAAAGTTGTCGGTTCTGACCGGAGAAGCCTGCAGTTCAACCTCAAACCCGCGGTTGCGTATAGCACCATAATTACTCTTGATGGAGCCGAAGCCCAATTGCGATGAAAGAGGCTTATCAAACAATCTTTGATCCGTTAATTTGTTGTAATAATCCAGCAGGACTGTCAGTCTGTCGTTAAACAGGCCTAAATCCAATCCCGCATCAAAGGAAGTCGTGCGTTCCCATACCAGCGTATTGTTCATCAACACCGTGTTCAATATCCCCACCTTTCCCATATAGCCATATCCAGTGGCATAACGACCACGGGAATCCAGTGGATCAATGTTGTTGTTGCCCGTCCTGCCCCAGCTACCGCGCAGCTTCAGCTTAGAAAGGCCAGCGTTGGACAAAGGCTGGAAGAAGTCCTCCCGATGAACATTCCAGGCGGCCGACATGCCAGGGAAATAGCCCCATAGCTTGTCTTTTGCGAACTTGGAGGAACCATCCATCCGCATACTCGCCGATAAAATATACTTTTTGTCATAATCGTAATTGACACGCGTATAATAACTCAACATCGCCTCATACCCTTTGGTTGTGGAGGTCCGTTGGGTCAATTCAGAAGTTGCGTTTAATGTGGGAATATGATCTGTCAATGCTTCACGGCCACTTCCGCTCATCCGGTAACTATAGTCATGATAATAACTTCCCCCCAATATCGCGCTGAAATTATGTAAGCCCGCAAATTGTTTATCATAGCTCAACAGTCCATCCGTCTGTATATGCCGGTCCAAGTTATGCTTAGCCGAGGCAGGCCTATTTGTTACCGTTTCATTATAAGCTTCGAAGTAATTCTCTATACCTTCTGTGGTGAAATAATAGACCGAAGGCTTAAATGACAGGCCAGGCAAAATATCCCAATTCGCTCCAATCTGGAAGCTAGTCCGATAGACATCCACATCATTATATTTCGTTTTATAATATATTTCATGCAGGCGGTTTCTAAAAGATGAAATCCCTTCGCCGGGTGCAGGCAGTCCATTTTCATAGTATTTCCTATAAGTCGGCGGCGTCAGGACGCTTCTTGACAGGACCCATTCATAATTTTTGGGTGCATTGGACTTCCTTTGTTGAAAAGTAACTTTCGTATTTAAAGACCATGTATCGCTCAGTTTAAAATCACCATTAAACAAGGCACTATAGTTTTTATAATTGGTTCCCCGCACAATCCCATCTTGATTCAAATACCCCAGGCCGAAGTAATACTTTGCCTTTTCCGTACCGCCACTGATATCAAAGTCGACTTCCTGCTTGCTCCCCAATTGGAACGTCGCATCCTGAAAGTCATTGTTCTGAAAAATCAATTTCTTGCCCGTTACAGGGTCATCCATTGTTTCCCAGCCCTGATTGTCTATCAAATCAGCCACGTAATCCTGACCATAATTTTCCAGGTATACATCCAAGAATTCCAATGTATTTTTCGAATTCCGGGGATTGCCGGTCGACATCCCGTAGCGGCCGCCTGTGAGGTAGAAATCTGGATTTGATTTATTAAAATCCATTGTATTCTTGCGTGTCAGATAGACATAATCGCGGGCATTTAATAAAGGTAAGCGATCCCTTTGTTCCTCGATGCCATGCGTGTAGCGCAAGTTAATGGTCGGCTTACCGAGTTTACCCGACTTGGTGGTCACGATAATGATCCCATTGGCCGCACGGGCACCATAAATAGCTGTTGAGGCCGCGTCCTTTAATACCGTAATCGACTCAATATCGTCGGGATTCAGGTCATTGATACTACGGGTACCCTGGGAGACCATACCATCAATAACATATAAGGGAACATCACCTTCCGGGGATGTCGAGCTACCACCACGAATAAATACCTGGGGACTGGCTCCAGGCTGCCCATCAGAAACCTGCAAGGATAAACCAGCGACTTTACCCTGTAACTGGAGCATAGGGTTTTGTCCAGGAGCTTTATCGAACTCCTCTTTCCCTACCCGGCTAATCGATGCCGCAACAGTTTCCCGACTCTGCTTACCATAACCGACCACCACGACCTCCTCCAATGCTTCAGCATCGCCCTCCATCGATACATTTATGTTGCTATTATTTTCAATACGAACTTCCTGAGACTTAAAGCCTACAAAAGTAAAAACAAGTACTCCCTGCCCAGAGGGTACTGTAAGACTGTATTTCCCATCTTGATCTGTGGACGTCGCGATGGACGAGTTTTTCAATCGAATACTGACCCCAGACAGTGCCTTCCCATCTTGACTTGAGCTGACCCTACCATTAATCTCCCTATTGGGAGATTGGGCAAATACCATTGAAGAAAACACAAAAAACACGAGAAATAGCACGCAGGTAACGTTTCTTTCCATTTCAATTTAGATTTATAATTTATGTTTATATGTACTACATATCAAATGTAGAAAATAAAAATGAAAACAAAAATTATTTTCACGATAACTTTCTCCGCAGTTATTTATTCCCGTTCAAGAAAAGTCCTTAAGAACCAAGCTCATTCACGAGAATACACAGCAGCCGGAGCCTAGAAATTAGCAGGATATTGGCCCTTGATTAATCACGATTATCACTCTCCTCGTTACGGCCTTCGGCGATCAGCTCGTTCACTTCATCCATTTCGCCCCTTTCCAAATGTTCAATATCTTCTGCCTGTTCATCAGAATAACGATCGATAAAAAAAGTACAGCCCATCGGGAAATGGTCTGAGCCTATTGAAGGGTAAATAAACAATTGATCAATAAATACATTGGGACTATGGAACAGCAAATCCAGGGGAACACGGAAAAACCAATACTTGGCATGGAAGGTCGATAAGATCCCCCGCCCTATACGTGCATCAATCAATTTACTGGTTTTCTTAAACAGTACAGAGGATTTGGCCCAGGCCACATTGTTAAAGTCGCCGGTAACCACGACAGGTATTTTATAATCACGGACCCGTTTGGCCACGCTCAGCAAGTCACCGTCCCTTTCTTTGGAGTTTTCCTCTTCGGTAGGACTGGGTGGAGGTGGATGTACGGCAAAAAAGATAAAACGGTGCCCATCAGCTGTCTGCAATTCAATCTCCATACTCGGGATATCATCCGCCACAAAATAATGGACCTGACTTTTGTTGATCTTCAGCTTGGTATAAAAGTGCATGCCATAGGTATTGTCCAGGGTAACTTTCTCGGTATGGGGATAATCGGTCTCCAACACACGCAACGCCTCTTCCCAAGCAGCATCACTTTCCATTGTTAGAAAGATCTGCGGTTGTTCTTTTTGGATCAGGGCAATAAAACGCTGATGTTGTTTATTAAACTGCAGCACATTACAGGATATAATTTTGATACTATCCGAAGCATCCTTCCCTTTGTCATATTTTTCCTTGCGCCAAAATTTAGTATAGCGCACCAAGATAAATATATGATAGCCGATCAGTATGCTCTGGGCAATTTGTAGGGTCCATATCCAGGGCGATTCAGCAACTAAATAAAATCCCCAGGCCAGCACCGGCACCTGAAAAACCAACAACTGTAATTTAACAAACTCCGCCACCCGGAAGATCCAATGCTGACATTGAATAAAAGGCAACAGGCTCAGTGCAATCAGCAGTCCAGCTAAGACAAGAAAAAGAATGTACATATATCGCTCATTTTTTTACAAAGATATCATTTGATACGAACAGTTTAATATTACAAAAGACAGCAATAATTTATTTTAATAGCCATTATTCATTTCAAAAACAGGTTTGGTATATTTTTTGAAACAAGTTGGGCCGAACAGATGCAGCACTAAAATCAGCAGGTGATGAATAACACCGTATACTATTAAACATACAATTTCCGTTTATACCCTATATTCGGTATAAACAATACAACTAATCAAAGGCATAAAACCAAACACAAATACATACTATGAGCAAGAAAAAAGACAATTCAAGATGGCTGAATGTAGCTATATCCTGGGGAGCAAGTATCGTTATCATCGGGGTACTTTTCAAAATCCTCCATATTGGTGGCACCACTGCGAATTATATGATCGGGATAGGCTTGGGTGTAGAGGCGTTTCTCTTCTTCCTGATGGGTTTCAATCCCCCACCGGCAGAACCAGACTGGAGTCGTGTCTATCCTGAATTGGATGATAATTTTACGGGAGAACGACCTGTCAGGGGTCAAACTGTGGTCGCTCAGGCAGCCAGCCCATCGGCTACGGCAGCATTGGACAAAATGTTTGCCGATGCCAACATTGAACCGGCCAGTATCGAAACCTTAGGCCGCGGGCTCCGCGATTTCAATGAAAAGGTATCGGCCATCAATAAGCTGTCGGATGTTTCTTTAGCCACCGACGAATTTACACATAAACTACGGATGGCCACTTCGAAGTTTGACCATATGAGCGCAGCTTTTGAAAAAGCATCCGAAAACCTGGTAGCGATGTCCAATACCTCTGGGGACACGTCAAATTATCACGAGCAGGTGCGAAATTTGACCAACAACCTGGGCCAGCTCAATATGATGTACGAACGAGAGTTGCGCGATTCGGCTTCACATCTACAATCCATGAATAAGTTTTATGAGAACTTAAGCTATACCATGCAAAACTTCAATGAATCTTTGGATGACTCCAAAGCATTTAAAGAAGAAGTGGGTAAACTTGCGAAAAACCTAAATGCCTTAAATGCCATCTATGGCAATATGTTGAGCGCGATGAACCAACCCCGTGTATAATTCATTCTTGTATCACTTAAATCAGAAAAAATGGCATTAGGAAGAGAAACGCCAAGGCAGAGGATGATTGGCATCCTTTATCTGGTCTTGCTTGCTTTATTGGCACTCAATGTACCGGATTCGATCTTGGACGCATTCAAAAATATAAACAACAGTCTCGAGACCTCCAAGTCTAACGTAAACACAGCCGTGCAGCAGCTATTTGCAGCTTTTGAGAGTACCAAATTGAAAGAAGAACCCGCACGTGCCAAACCCATCTATGATAAAGCCAAAAAAGCGCAGGCGATCATTGGTGAGCTCAATCAGTATATCAGCTCATTGAAAGAAGAGTTTGTCAAGCAAGGAGGCGGGTACGATGAAGAGAAGGGAGACCTTGCCCAACGTGAAAATGAGGATATTTCCCCTAATCTGATGATCAATCAGAAAAAGGGAGCCATCTTAAAAGACAAAATCAATGCTACGCGCACAAAATTATTGGCCTTATTGACTCCTGAGGAGCAAAAGCTAGTCTCCTTTTCCTTGGAGGCCAAGAATCCGGAGAAATCCGTTAATGGCAAAAAAACCTGGGAAGAAATCAATTTCGGTAGTGGAACACCTTTGACGGCAGCCATGACGATCCTGACGAAGATTCAAGTCGATGCACAAAATGCTGAGTCAGATATGGTGAAGATCATTTTAGGTAAAATGGACCAGGCGGTGGTCAATCTAGATAAATTTGCTGCCGTGGCCGTTGCGCCCACCTCCTATTTGGTGCAGGGGCAACCCTACAAAGCAGAGGTCTTCCTGACCGCTTCAGATTCCAAATCTGCACCAGCGATTTCAGTCAACGGTTCGGCCCTACAAATTGTAGACGGCAAAGGTGTGTATTCCGTCCCAACCAATCGAGAGGGTATTTTCACCTGGACCGGTGTGATCAAAGTCAAACAGACCGACGGTTCGTACAAAGAATACCGGACACCACAACAAACCTATCAGGTGGCCCGTCCTTCGGCCGTGGTTTCACCAGATAAGATGAATGTCCTTTATATTGGCGTGAATAACCCGATCTCTGTTTCTGCGCCAGGCACCCCGACCGATAAGGTCCGGGTAAGCATGAGCGGGGGAAGCATCTCCAGTGCAGGAGGCGGAAAATACAATGTTAAAGTCAGTTCACCGGGAACAGCGCGTATTTCAGTATCGGCAGAGGTTGCCCCAGGCAAAGTACAGACCTTAAGCTCGACCGAGTTCCGTGTCAAACGTATCCCGGATCCGATCGCAAAATTTGCGGGCAAAACAGGGGGAAGCATGGCAACCGTAGCTTTAAAAGCACAACGGGCTTTATTTGCCAAGCTGGATAACTTTGATTTTGATGCGACGTTTAAAGTCACCAAATTCACGATGATCATCGCGAAACCACGGGCGGATGCGATCGTCTTATCCACATCAGGCGGACAACTCAGCTCCAGCATGTCCTCAGCCTTAAACGGCATTACACCGGGCACACGGGTTATCTTTGACAATATTGTCGCCGTGGGTCCCGATGGGACGCCAAGGCAATTGAATGCAGTGGCATTGACGGCGAACTAACAAGGCCCTCATCTACATACTAGCCCCTGCTCTTTATTGAGCAGGGGCTTTTTTTTCGGGATCAATTTGTTTTTTTAAACGCATAATTTTATTGCATATCAAAAGCAATTTATCTATGTTTGATAAAACATTCTGTGCAAAAGTTCCATGGACAATCAACTCAAGGATATTTTTTTTCAATTATTGCGCATTGGCCTCTGGGGACAAGGTTCCTTGTCATTAGTCCAGCCACTGACTGCAGCAGATTGGGACAAAATCCGAGTATATGCGATCAACCATACCGTTGAAGGGCCTATCTATGATAGTTTTGCCCATCTAGCAGATGAGCAACTTCCGCCACAGTCCATCCGATTCAAATGGGCGGTACGCATCGAGCAGATTGAACGGCATAATGCCAAAATGAATCGTGTGATCGCAGAACAATTCACGGCCTTCACAAACCAAGGTATCCGGCCGATCCTCCAAAAGGGACAAGGAGTCGCCTCTTATTATCGCATCCCCGAGCATCGCATCAGTGGGGACATTGACTGGTGTTTTGAAGCTGATGGTTATGCCAAAGCCCGAAACTTTCTAAAAGAAAAACAAGTAAACTTTCAGGATACAGCAGGTTTCAGTCTTGATTATGACTGGAATAATATCCACATTGAACATCACAAAAGGACCTTTGATTTTCGAAGCCCACTAAGGAAAGGCTATCTCAAAAGACTATTGGCGGATTATCAGCACAAACAACAATCCATTTTGATCGATGAGATTCCCATCCAGCTATTGGCACCCGAATTACAATTACTCCAAGTCAATATCCATATCCTGAAGCATCTGATCACATATGGTATCGGCTTACGTCAATTCTGTGATTCCGCCCGGCTTTATTATAGTGTTTCATCGCAGCTAGACGCTCCCGCTCTTGAGGAGATTTATCGAAAAACAGGTATCTTAAACTGGATCCATCTGCTACATAAACTTTTGGTAGATTATCTTGGGCTTCCCAAAAGCAGTCTCCCATTCCCTTATCCCGAAAATACAGCTATGGAATGGATGGTCGATGAGGTCTGGTATTCCGGTAATTTTGGCTTTAAGGATGAGCGTTTTGAAAACGGGAAGAGCTCGGCACATTTTGCCCGCCCGGATTCTCCGAAACGTTTATGGCAAAATTTCAAACGTTATGTAAAATATGCCCCTGAAGAAGCTATTGCTTTTCCATTAATGCATACCTATTCAAAATTTTGGGGGAAGGATAGTGATTAGGCTACGGTTCATAAAGAAAAAGGATATCTTCCCTACAGGAAAATACCCCTTTAAATGTAATGATATTATTTTAAAAATCTAAATAAATACTCTCATCCACCACTTTCTTCACCGGCCAGAGTCGACTAGGGTAATGACCATTTTTGATCAATTGCTGAATACAATGCTGCACCTGTTCTTTATCTTCTTTATAGGTCACACCAAACCATTTTGCGTCCGTAGGCAATACAGAAAAATTAGCCAGCCCGGCCTTTACCATATAATCCGGTAAATCCGGAATAAAAAACTCCGCTTTGGGGTTGGTATGATTTTTCTCCACAAAATCCGGAAATAAAGCCCTGGCCACTTCAAATATTTTCGGTGTAAATCCCCAAAAGTTCATGGAAACCCGTGTTTGCTTAGGCAAAGTCGTTTCAGTTTCCTGTTCGGCATATACAATACCTTCGTCCTTCCGATAGATATTGGTCCGTTCGGTCACACTTTGCAGGTGATCCTTCTCGTTCACTTCACATACACCACGCGAAACATAACCAAAATCAGAAAGTGTGTTTCCGACTTCAAAACCGACCAAAGCCATCTCTTTATCGTTGGCGCTATGCTTCAGGAAATCAGCCATTTTCTGAAAAGCATCGGCTCCATAAAAATCATCGGCATTGATCACACAGAATGGACGGTCTACTTCATGTTCGGCACTCATGACAGCATGGCCTGTACCCCAAGGTTTTTGGCGATCGACGATCCGATCAACGCCAAATTTCCGGAGGTCGAAATCTTGATAAGCATAAGCCACCTCTATCGAAGCTGGTAGTTTGTCCCCAACATTTGATTTCATGACTTCTAAGAATTCTTCCCGGATAACAAAGACCACTTTGCCAAAACCGGCACGAATAGCGTCATAAATGGAATAATCTATTATTTTCTCGCCAAAAGGGCCAAAGCTTTCAACCTGTTTAGCCGACCCATAGCGGCTTGCCATCCCGGCAGCCAAAATAACCAAAATCGGACGATGGGTTTCCGTTGTGTTATTCATCTGTTTAATTGTTTTTAATGGTGATTGAAGTATCCCTGCCGATCCCTTTCTTTAAGACGAGCCGATGATACTGTTTACTGTTTATGATTAAGATCAAGAGTTGACTGTAAGACGTAAACAAAAGCTATACCAGTCTTTTGTTTACTCTATTAACAAATGATGAAGTTAGTGCAAATAAAAAAGATCTTCGTCTATAAAAAAAGGCGAAGATCTCTTCTTAGATATCCCACTATAACTTTTCCTCAGTCTGTGAGTTATTTTCAGTCTGTTCTTCCGTTTGGGACTGATTCATTTCAGTCTCTTCTCCATTAGACTGATTTTCCTCTTGAATTTCAGTCTTGTTCTCTTTGGTTTGCTCTGTTTTAGGTGGATTTCCTTCCTGCATTTCAGATTTGGATTGATGTCCTTCCAGCTCCTCCGCTTTTACTCCCTTCGGATTGCTCCATAATTTTTTCTTATAAGCATCAAGTTTTTCTTCTACTTTACGGCCGTCCAAGAATTGGCCACCATTTTCAGATTCCTTCACATTCTGCAACATACCTGGTGATGATTCACGCACAATTGAGCTCGCAAATTTGTTTTGCACGAAGAAATCATCCATGGTCATCTCATAAAGCCCTTTATCCGGATCCGAAATATCTACCTGCACTAAGCTATAGCGCAACTGCGGAAAATAAAGCCAGAAAGCCGGTGTGGATCCGACAGACTCCGCCAGTTCAGCTGAGGTTGTAATATTCATCAGCGGTGCCACACCAATGATCCGTGTTTCCAATCTTCCCCGTTGTTTATCGAAGAAAATATCCTCTTTGACCCGAAATTTAGTTACCCGTGCCGGGTCAAACTCATTGAGCGCCATCTTGGAATCGATCTGATTACCCTCATCATCAAAGATAGGAACCAGTACGCTATCCGCAAAACGAGCCATTCCTTCCTGCGCGCTCAATCGGCCTTTGAAAGAATCATCATCCGGGCTATAGAGCGAAAGCTTTCCTTTCTCAATAGCTTTCATAATCACCTCGATCAGCGAATTGCCCGGAATAGCCAAAATGTAATTTTTCTCATCTTTCAGATCAATATCACGCCATACCCGTTTATAAAAGCGGATATTTTTCCTATTAACCTCCGGATAGGCAAAAGGTACAGCATCTTCCATGCTATTTGCCTGGTAGAATCCATCTGTGGTCGGTATGGTATCCGGGTTTACCTCACCTTGCGGAACGATATCCGTAGTCGGTATCCCCGTATTCAGTGTATCCGGCTGTTCAGCGATTAGGGTATCCGGCTTGACCACTTCTTGTGCCATTGCCAGCCCAAAGCCTAAAGCCATTACTATCGTTGTTACTATTTTCATGTTCATCACTCTAGCGTTTAATTTTACAAGCAAAGATTAATACTTCCGTGTTTTACTTTGTACCGTTGGCATTTCAAAGGCCGACATCACACAACGGAAACCGATATACGAATGCGGTTCATAATCCACCGAATAATTACGTGTCTCACTATTGAGCTGCTCACCATTATCCTTCCAGGATCCACCACGTACCACTTTACGTTTAAGCGCATCGCCGTCCTTCTCATCCGCATCATACAAGAGTGCGGGGTTCAAGTCATTGACAAAGACCACCGCTGACGGACTATAAGCATCCAGCGTCCACTCAGACACATTTCCGGCCATGTTATACACACCAAAGGCATTCGGCATATAGGATTTCACGGGCAGTGTAAATGTGGCGCCATCACGTGAATAAGTTCCTTCCCCCTGTTTAAAGTTAACCGCCAATTTCTTTTTCCCTTCAGATCCATCAATCGTCATCCGAGAACCAGCAATGGTATCCTGGGGATCCAATTTGCCCGAAGCAGCATATTGCCATTGGGCTTCTGTAGGTAAGCTCAAACTTAATTGGTAGCCATTCAGATACGAATTTTTTAGGACTGTTGCCGCCATTTCACTCGCACGCCAATCGGTAAAGGCACGCGCTTGACGCCATGTCACCCCTACCACCGGGTAATAATCAAACGATGGATGGGTAAAATAATTGGCATCTAAAGAAGCCATTTGTGCGTTTGGAAAGTCCTTCGTCCAAATATCTTCCACAGGCATCACCGCAACTGAATCTGTTACGTAGCTCTTTTTTAGATTACCTTTCGACTGTAAGTAAGAGAAACGATATTTGATAACTTCCGGATTGAGTGCCCGTCTGTTACCCCGCATCTCCAACATAGGCGCCAAGCGCTCCTGGATGCTGGGGTCATTGCTCTTCCACAGTGGAGATACCTTTTTAACTTTTGCCCAATTGATACGTCTCTGTCCAACTTCTTCACCCGCAATATCTAAAAAATACTGATCATCCTGCAAATAATCCGTCACAGCCACCGAATCTGCCACCCAATTGACAAATTCACGGTATTGCTTATTCGTCACCTCTGCTTCATCGATAAAGAAAGCACTCACACTGACGTTTTTCCCCACATTAGCACTATCTAAAGATCCTTTGAACAGAATCGTACCTGAAGGGATATAGACCATTCCCGGAGGCGCAGGCAGTTTACCACCGCGGAAGGCATTTACTTTAGGGGCCTTATATATTGCTGATTTAGACTTACAGGCAGCAAAGCCGACCAAAATGGCCAAAGCAAGGATTCCAAGCAAGCTTTTATTATAATGTCTTTTTCCTCTATTCATTATCATACTATTTAAGAATACGCATTCGATTATTTCCGGTTAAACAGGGCATATTTCACGCCAAGAGAGACAAAACCGTATTGATCATTATTGTTATTAACAACACCATCCAGATTATCATTGAATGTTAAGGTATGTTGATAATTTACGTTGATTGCCCATTGGGGTCCATAGAGCGTACGTCCAAAAGGGATATCTACCCCCACATTTAATGGAAGAACAAAATGGATTTCGCCCAAATCCTCGGCTAGTTCACCGCCTTTATTTATAATGCCATTCGCATAATCGGGATCAATGCTTCTGGCAATTCGGTTTTTTACCAATCCAGCCCCAGCTCCAACATAAACATTAGAGAGAACACGCGACAACATATTTGTTTGTAAGGTATAATTACTGTAGTTCGCGGCATGATTTAGAAATTGTCCTAAGCGAACCTTTCCATTCACATTTCCGGCAAAATAGCGATTTTTAAAATCACTATTATATCCATGACCACTTAATGTTCCCTTTTCACCATGCAATCCAACTGAGATAAAAGGCGTAATTAGGTAATCCGCTTCGCCATAGAAAGCAAAGTTGGCTTCTACATTTGCCAAATCTGTTAAGTTGTAAGATACCCCAGCACCAGCGCCAACACTAACAGGCCGTGAAAATTGTGCAGAAACAGTCCCTATCGTGAGACAAAATATTCCAAGAAATGTAAATAATAGTTGTTGTTTACTCATAGTGTGTTGATTAGTATTTTATATAAACCCAAAACGATCTATATGGAGAATTATTATAAAAATAAAACCCCAAATCGACTCTTCGACTTGGGGTTTTACAATAATGAGGCCAAACTCCATTTTGGCTATGACCTATTTTATATTTAATCGGTCTTTAATATCTTGCCAGACTTTTGGTAAGCCAGTCTTCTTCTTCCCTTTATCACCGTAACCGTAACCGTAACCATAGCCATAGCCATAGCCACGTGCAAAGTCGACATCATTCACAACAGAGGCCAGATTTTTCAACTTGCCATCGACATAAAGTTCCCGAGGTACCTGAAGTAAGCGTTTATCAAGATAATTAACACGGGAAACATATAAGGTCAGGTCAGCATTATGGGCGATCAATAAGGTATCCGTCACTAAACTTACGGGAGCTGTATCCACCAAGATATAATCGTAATGTTCACGAGCGTATTTAATCACATCATCAAAATGACCATTCATTAATAACTCTGCTGGATTTGGCGCAATGTAACCTGAATAGATGACATCAAAATCATAGCTTCCTGGTTTTTTTATAATGATATTATCCACGTCCATTTCCGGATTGATCAAGAACTGTGTAATCCCTACATTGGTATGCTGTAGATGTGATAGGCCCAGATAATCCAATACTTTTGGACTACGAATATCCGCACCAATTAACACGACCTTTTTACCGGACATCGACAATATTTGGGCAAGATTCGTAGTTACAAAAGATTTACCTTCACCCGAGATCGTTGACGTCACAAACACCACTTTAGAAGCTTCTTTCTGCTCTGCACCAAACATAAAATTCATATTGGTCCGCAAGATCCGAAAAGCCTCTGCCAAGGAAGAACGGTCATTAAGATGAACAATTGTATCTTCAGCCGTTGGAATTTCTCCAAGAACAGGTATCTTAACAAGATCTTCAATATCTTTACGGGAATGGATTTTATTATCCAATAAAAATTTCAAATAAAGAGCCCCAAAAGGCAATAAAAATCCCGTAATCAATGCTCCTAAGAGAACTATTGATTTCTTAGGAGACACAGGTTTACCTGTACCATATGCAGCATCTATAATCTTTAAGTTATCTGGTGTTGCCGCTGCTTTTACTTCACTTTCTTCACGCTTCTGTAGCAACAACAAATAAAGAGATTCTACTATTTGTTGTTGTCGAGATATCTTTTTAAATCCTTGTTCCTGATTAGGAATTGCATTGATTCTACTCCGTATTTCATTCGATTTTTGTTGAAGACTATTTAAAGATAGTTGAGTAACTTTTCTATAGTTTTGGAGTGACTGACGAATATTTTTATCACTTTCTGCAATACTTTCATTAAGCGCTATTATGGCCGGGTTTTGTTCAGAAGCCGATCTCAGTAAATCGTCACGTTCCAGTACCAGTTTATTATATGCTTCAATGGCTGAACCAATGGAAGCATCCTGCAGCCCAATATTTGATGGCAATAGCTTACCTACTGGCTGATTTTTGATATGATTATTCATATAATCGACCAATTGCAGTTGCATCCGATATTCCAATACTTTCTTATCGTTATCAGTCGCTGTATTTAGAAACGCACTTGCTTCGGCAGCCATATCCACCATAGAATTTGAGGATTTAAAGTCCGCGGCTTGTTCATCTGCACCAGAAAGATCTTTAGAAATTAACATTAAACGTTTATTGATAAAATCTGATGTAGCCCTTGTCATCCGCATTTTATCCTCCGTTAAATCCTTATTATAGATATCTATTAGGCTATTTAAAATTAATTCTGCTTTCTTACTTAATGCTGATGCCATAGCAAAATCGACGATATAGGATTGTGCTTCTTTTCCTGCCGAGATATTAATTGAAGCTAAATTTGCATCTATAGCCCAATCTTTTGGAATAACATTGACTACGTAATCGGCATCAGAATCTATTGAGTTTTGGCCATTACGCTTAATTATAATATTGTTATTCCCAATTTTCGCCACCTTATCAAACCCAACATCATACTTTTCATTTGAAGCTAAGTCGATCACATGTAGTAAATTCGCCTTTTTAAATCGTATACGCATACTAATTAAAGTGGTATCTTGATTTCCTTGTGGTAGTACTACAAAAGGCATATCCCTTTCGATCATTTCTGATGAGCGCAACTTTCCTTTAATTGAATAGCTAATATTCAGGCGATTTTGATCCACAACCTTACGCATTAATCTCCTTGAAGAAAGCACTTGAATCTGATCTGTCACAAAGGCTGACCGGGTTCCACCAAACCCCATGCTACTACTCAGTTCTGCAATGCCGGCTAATTCACCTGCCGAAGCACTTTTCTCATCTTTCAATAGGATTTTTGCTCTAGTACTATAGGTTCTTTGTGCATAGCGCAGGTAGACTAGGGCAATGCCTATTGTTAAAACTAAAGAAAGAACAAACCATTTCCAATAATAGGCATATTGCTCAAATAGTTGTCTTAAATTAATCTCTTGTTCTTGATGATTATCTTTAACTTTTATCGATTGTTGTTCCATGTATATTCTTAACGTGTTAGCACTGAAATTACTGTAATCAATAAACTGGCAATTGAAATAATAATATTTGAATTAGCTCCCAGTTTTGAGTTGTTGATTTGTGCCTTATTTGGCTCAACATAAACCACATCATTCTGCGCTAGATAATAATATGGCGAATTTAATGTATTCTGTTGTGTCAGATCCAAACGATGAATAGTTTTCTTCCCATCAATCTCACGGATAACCATTATATTTTCTCGTTTACCACGAATGGTCAAATCACCTGCCATTCCGAGAGCTTCTAATACTGTTGCTCTTTCAGTAGGCAATATGAAAGATCCGGGTTTAGACACTTCACCTAAAACGGAAATACGGAAATTATTAAAATTCATATTTACACCAGGATCCTTAATATATTGGCTCAATTCAGTTCTTATCTTCTCTATGGCCTGCAGACGTGTTAACCCAAGAACATAAACCTTTCCTAACATTGGTAAAGTTATATTACCTTCACCATCTACAGTATATGTTGGGCGAAGAGCCATATCCACAGATTGTGTCATATTGGATGTTGTCATCGAGCTTACCGGATTAAATGGAGCAGTTACTTTAGGATCTGCAGCTGTCACAACAATAGTTAGAATATCATTAACTTGGATCTTTGGGATGTACTGTTCATACAAAGTATTAATCTGAGTAGAATCATTTTGTAAATAGACCATGTCCTTACGTGAACCACAAGAACTGAAGAGCATCAACACTAATATATATAAAAACCCTAGTGCTAAGCCATACTTTGAAAATAATCGCATGTTTTATTTAAATTATAAAAATTGATTTCAGTAATTAAATCACAAAAATATATTATTTTATTCAAAAAGCCCGTAAGATACGATAACTTAATCCAGGGCTTAATGAATGCTCTCTGTGCTTAGCAAGTTTTGTGCCTAAAAATTTCAATAGCCTATATTTATAACACATATCAATACTAAATATCATAATTTTCTATGTTCAAAATAATCAGATTCCCATGTATAGTCATCCATTGGAGTGTGTGTGACGGGATAATCAGCGTATACCAATAACTCACTATTAGCATCTAATGCTCGAAAAGCAGTTCCATAGCCGGGAGGCACATGAAATATTTGCATATCAGCGGCACGCAGTATCACATTTTTAATATACAGTGATGGATCTGGGCTGTCCCAATTATCAATCTTCACTAAATCCACATTAAAACTACCCGACAAAACATAAAACCAACGCTGCTCTATACGATGCGCTCTCCAACCCCTGACAAGTTTCGTATCTGCATTTCTAATGATATAAAATCGCTTGACCAAACTCATATCAAATTCATTAACAAAACGAATCTGCCCACGCTCGTCCTTAGCTATGCCACCTTGTATAATACTTAATTCATTCATAACCTTTATATTTTAACATATTTTTTAATTATATAAGTTTTTAATATCAGATAAACAACACTCAATACGCTTATCAAAGCAACTGAGAAAATCAATTGTATCTGTAAAGTTTGATCTGAGAACAGAAATACTACATAGCCTATTCCAAACTGAATGGCTCCATAAAGAAAAGAGATCAATAACTTATTTACCCCTGCTTCATTTCCCAAATACTGGTACAAATGCGAGCGGTGCGCTTCAAAAATATTTTCTTTCCTTGCTATACGTCTAATAATTGTCCAGACAGCATCTACACCATAAACGGCCAAAAATAAAATATAGATCAGATTACTTGTTTTTAGGATCAGCAAACCTAAGGCAAAAAGAAGGATATAAGCTATAGCAACTGATCCCACATCACCCGCAAAACACTTGGCATTCTTTCGAAAATTAAAAAAACCAAATACTAACACGCCTAAAAGTGAAAATATCAGCAAATCTTGTGATACAAAATTCAATTGACGATTGACTATCATCAATAAAGAACCAACAGCAAGGCTATAACAAGCAGTAATGCCATTAATCCCATCCATAAAATTGTAAGCATTAATAACGCCAACAACTACAATAAAACCTATTAATAGATAATACCAAGGCATATCAAACAAGTCAAGCTGATAAGCCATTAACAAAACTGAAGAGAAATGAATAAATAGTCTAATCTTATTTGAAAGAGTAAAGATATCATCCAAAAAAGAAATTATCGTCATTAAGGTTAAGCCAATAAAAAACCATGGATATTGGAAACCTGAATATATAAAATAAATTAGTACCCCAAAGTAAAAAATAACACCACCGCCTCTCAAAGTGACTGTCGTATGTGAAGAACGTTCATTGGGTTTATCAATAATGTTTAGGCGATCTGCAATACGAAAATAAAGCAGTTCTAAAACAAATAAAATAATGAATATAATAATGTGTATCATTTGTCGATCTGTTATCTGCATATAAAAACTTATTTCCTAAAAGATTTAATCGTTTTTGCCAATCCTTCCTTAGCAGTCATTGGCAATTTATCTATCTTTAACGCTTTTTTTATTTTCTTATTTGACACCACATATGATTCTGTTAATTTTTTTAAACGCTCCGAATTTAAAGGTAGAGGCAAAATATCACCAATTCTCACAACTCTTCTGATCATATTCTCAGGGATGTACCACAATTTTGGTCTTTTATCTAAAGTTTCAGCAATTATTGAAACCAATTCATTTGTAGACAAAGCATTATCATCTGCAAAGTTGTAGACACCTGAAGGTAATTCCTTATTTACCAACATCTCCTTGATCAGAAAGGATAAATTATCAATACTCAAAAAAGATCTTTGATTATGAAAGGAGGCTAAAGGCCATGGGATCCCTTTTTCGATAACTTTATACAATAGGTTTAGGTTCCCTTTATTTCCAGGTCCATGGATCATACAAGGACGGATAATAAATAAACGTTTTCCTTCCGATAAGGACTGACTTAGTAAATACTGTTCAGCTTCTAATTTGGATTTACCATATGGAGTAAATGGAGAACCCTCAGCCTCTTCATCTAAGATATTATCTACAGTATCAGCAACAGCTTTAACAGAAGAAAAGTAAAAAAAATCACGTGCATCTGATTTTATAAACTTATTGAATAGCGCAATAGTTAGGTCTCGATTAACTTTAAAATATTCCTCTGAATCTGAAGTATTGCTTGTATCGTGGGCTTTTCCTGCTAAGTGGATGATGGCAATCGAATTCTGATCGATATAATTTTGCCAGTTTTCATTACGCAATGATAATGTTTTTACTTCATATTGCTTTTCTTGTAGATATTTTTGTAAATTTTTTCCTACAAAACCGGAAGCGCCAGTGATGGTAATATTCATCTTTATTATTTATGGTTGTTGTTTCTCAATAAATATATATATATATATTTTGTAATACTCCAGACCGAATAATTTGATGTCGGTAGAAATATCAATTACATGTCTCTGCAATTATTATTCGCCTATTTTACGGAAACCTCCAATCTGTCTCGCTTATACCTCATATCTGATGTTTTCAATAAAAGGGACGAATATTGGGTTACAAAAAACGTTTGGGAGTCGTTCCCAAACGTTTTTTACATATACATTAGAACTTAACGCATTACTGAATAACACAACTAAATTAAACTTAATATTCGACAGGTATATTTCCATCGTAATCTTCGAGAAGAGTAGTTCCAATTCCTATGCTTTCATCTCCGAATAAGACTCCTGATGCCTTTGTTATGAAATTAGGCTTAAATTCAACATCAGAGATTGTCACATACCTTATCCTTTGTCTGGGCACTGCATTGTTATATACACTAATATTAATGGTTGCTGTGGATCCCAATTTTAGTTCTGGAAAAACTATAACAGGAAATTTACTCCCTTCCTGTCCTCTATAACTAGAAAGGTCAAAATAATTCTCAAGCACCTCAGACGCTGGCGACAGATATTCCTCATTAAACAATGTCATGCTTGTTCCTTGATTTATATCTATTATCATTTCAGCAGCATCGTTTGGGATCTCATCAAGTATTTCTAACTCGAATAATGCATTTAGTCTTTTCAATTCAAAAGGTGAATATGTTGAATCATTTGCTACAACAAATTCCTGATATCCATATGAAAATAATTCCTCATTCAAATTCCCCAAATACACGTAAGGACTATCATAGTCGGGTGTATATAAAAGTGAATGATAAATACCATTTGATGATACATCAAGATATGGGTAATTTGAATATGCAACTATCCCGATTTTGTATTTTCCTTCGGACAGTTTAACATTCAGAGTACCAAAATCTGGATCAGCAGATGTTTGTGCATAGTTTCCCACCAATGTATTGTCTAATTTATAAACGAAAAAATTCATCTTTGAAATTGAATCTTCGACAGAATTTAGTCCTGCAGCTTTCGTTTTACTAGCAAATGGCTTTATTGAAGTTTTAAATCCTTTAGTAGAAAATTTTACTTTAAATTCCTTTTTATCCTTTGTAGAGGAATCGATTACATCTTGTTTGTTACATGCTATCAGCATAACACAAACTACAACGAAAATTATCTTTTTCATAGCTTAATAGTTTATATTGATAATGACATTTATTATTACAACATAAAACCACACTTTTTGTTTTCACATAAACAACAACAATAATATTGAATCATGCTCTTAGGCTTAACTCTGTTCTCTTGGGGCAATACACTGTAAGCACTATTTCATTATAAAGGACAAAAGGATTGTGTATTTAGTACAGTAAAATAACTGAACTACCAAAAAGACAAAGATACGATATTTCTCCTAATAACCTCTTTCTAGAAAAAAACGCTTTCCCATACATATAGCACCACTTAATTTTATATTAAAATTTTTTCATAAAGCTCTAGTTGCTTAGACCAAACGACTTCGTTTGAAAAATATTTCACTACTCGCTTCCTACCGTTTTCACCATATTTTTTTACTGTTGTCTTGTCATTATAGAGTCTTAATATTGCATTACTTAAATCTATTGCACTTCGCGGCATGACAAGAAGACCGGTATTCTCATCCTCGGTCGTATCCTTCAGACCGGGAATATCTGCCACAACAGTTGGAAGCCCCATACTTGCCGCTTCTATAACAACATTACCAAACCCCTCTCGATACGAATAAAGTACCAGAGCGTCTCCTAAAGCATAAACTGGACGGACATCTATCTGTTTTCCCAGATAATGGATCCTTGGGTGCTCTTCTATCATCCTATAATATTCCTCAGGAATTGGGTCTTGGCGCTCTATTGGACCTGCTATAATTAAATTGATGTGAGCATTAGCTGACAAACAGAACTTAAAAGCCTCCAATAATTCTACAAGCCCTTTATCTTTAGTTACCCTACCTACAAAAACCAAGTTAAAGGAATCTTTCGGAATTTTATACTCTTCCCGTAATACCCTCGCTTTCTGCTCAATTTCATCTGACGTTGTATAGTGCTGCACATTAATACCATTGCTACTCCCTTTACTCAATACGATACACTTTTTTTCAGAGGCAATTCCGATCTCAACTGCATGTGCTTTTAGACTAGGACTGATTGCGACGATTCTATTTGCAAGCGCACCTGTTATCCACTCTGTAGATCTAACAATCATTTTTTTGAATCCTCTTAGTGTATCGGATCGAACTCCTCGCAATGTAAAAATCAAAGGGATCTTCCAAAAGAAAATATGAGCCAGGCTAAATAGGAATCCCGTCTTGGGATTACCAGCATTAATGATATCTGGTTTCTCTTGTTTCACTAATTTGATTACTCTAATCAAATCTCTTATGTCTTTTAAGGGTGCAATTTCTCTTGCAAACGGGATTCGTATTACCCTAACTTGTTCGTTTTTTTCTAGTTCATCGATCTCTACTCCAGAACCTGAAACAATAACAACTTCATGTCCATGCCCCGATAGGTAGTTCCCCTGACCTTTAATGAAATTTGCGCAGAAAGAATCAGATATTGCTATTAGAATTTTCATTTTACTTTTGAAATCAAACTGGGCTTTTTTCCACCTATTGTTTTGGGAATTGCCTCTACATACTCAAATTCTATTACAACCTTACTCCCAATCAAATCCCTAAATCTGTCACCTATAAAAACTTCATCATCAACAGTAAATTGATCCGATTTCACTATCAGGACTTTAAAAACGTCGTATCCTTCTTGAATTATTTGACTTTCGATTACATTGGAAACCATTTTAAAAACCTGGTGACTAAATTGTGATATGCGCCGACCATCCTTTAATGTAATCCATTCAGATAAACGTCCGGTTAACTCCTGAATTACCGGCCAATGGAGACCGCATGTACAATTATCTGGTGAAAGAATCGCTGTGTCTCCGATCTTATATCTTAAAATGGGCCTAGATAGCTGTCTTAAACTTGTCATAATCATCTCAGCTTGCTCCCCCACCACTGCAGGTTCTCCTTGTTCATTTAAGAATTCAACAATACCAGACTCAGGAACCACATGATAGTTTCCCATTTTACATTCAGTAATTAATGGAATTCCTTCGGTTGAGCCATAATGATCTAAAACTTTACAAGAAAAAGCCAATTCCATTTCGCTCCTCATTTCATCGGTCAGCTTTTCTGAGCTAGGAAAAATAGCTTGTAACTTCAACTGCCCGGATTTGTTATTTTGGTTAACATGCCTCGCCAAATCATAGATAAACGAGGTATATCCAAAGATATACTTTGGGCGAAAGGAAATTATCTTATTCCAATACAAATGGAAAGTCTTGGGTCCTAGATGATGTACAGAAAGGTACAATGACTTCCCTAAAAAATCTGTACGCCAAAATTTCTTTTTCTCGTTAAGCGGAACCACCTGCTGCCCAGTCATATGTAAATTCCGATCACCATACTGAACACCATTCTGCTCAAAAAAACGAGCTAAAAAAGCAAAAGCCCATTGTGTAGATTCTCCATCAAATGGTGTTATTAAAGGTGCTCCAGTAGTCCCTCCAGTTTTTGCTGTATATACAATCTTTCGCTCTTTATTGATAAAACGACTGGGGTGTTGTCTAAGAATATCTTTTGTTAATACAGGAAGTTGCTTTAGAAAATCAAAATCGCGAACACTTTTAGGGTCAATATTATAATTATCAAAAAGCTGCTTATAATAACTCGTATTATCGTACGCCTCCCCAAATACTTTTTTAAATTGTTCCAGTTGCCAATTAAAAAGCTCTTCTTTAGAAAAATGTTGAGATTTTCGCAGAAAAGACAAGAACTCGTTATAGCGCCCTCCTTGCCTAAATTTTCTATATTTAAAAGCCTGTAACGTCAAAAATAAATCTTGAAGAACAGTGGGAGAATTATCATAAATTTTTTTTAACATAAATCAAAACTAATGTTGGGATAACGATCTATAAAACAAATGCCTTCTTTCTTTTAGAATTTCTTCAGAAAACTCTCTCGCCCTCTCTATGTTTTCGTGAGCTGCAGCATTAGCTAACTCTGGCATCTCTATCAATTCCTTAATTTTTGAAGCCAAATCGTAGGGACTATCCTTTATCACTAAATATTCGCTCTTTATTAATTCAGGGATCCCCCCAACATTCGTCCCAATTACAGGAAGGCTCCTTGCCATTGCCTCAACAATCACTCTCGGAAGACCTTCTGTTCTGGATGCAAGAATAAAAACATCCGCTTTATCTAGTTCCTCAATAACCTTTTCCTTATCACCTATATATCCTAAAAAGTCAACATATTCATTTATACCTAATTCTTTGGCTAGCCTTATCATTTCTCCCATATACTTACCGGCACCTATCCAAGTGAGCTTAACCCTATATTTTTCTTGGCACGAATTAACGAGCTGCAAACTCTTCAAAACAACATCTGGGGCCTTATACATTTGCTCCAAAGAGCCAATCGAAATTAAATTTATAACATTATTAAATGATTTTACTTCCCTTACCTCTTTCTTAAAATACTCTGCTTTTAAAATTACATTGGAGGCGAAAGTAGTAAACATTCCATTTCTAGGAGGATAGCGTTTTTGTAATGTTTTTTCCGTGACATATAAAGTAGAAGATGCATTTGAGACAACTCTCTTTAAATCGTAATAATATTTATATTTAAAAAATAACCGCAAAGGATGATTTACCGCTCCTTTTGAGAAAACATCATATGGATCTCCAACCACTTCAACACCATATTCCTTTCCATTATTTTTCAAATATTTCGACGCAAGTGTTCCAATCTGCCCTGGAACTCTCATTAAAAAAGCCCCTTTTAACCTTGTACTTTCCTTTATTTTCTTCAAAATATTCCTTCTGTTCTTTAGGAAATCTAGTGGTCCTAAAAAATAGGGTAATTCAAAAAATGAGACTTTCTCTCCATTAGCAAGATTTCCATCATGACCAATATAGCCAGGCACATGCTTCACTCTAGCTACTATTATTATACTATCAAACACTTCTAAGTATCTCTCCCATAACGAAAGTTTCATAACTCCTTCTAAATTATAGACATTACCGCTATCATCACGGATATATCTAGCTTCTACATAGAAAATTAAGTTCATATCTATTTTTCTCAATTTGGACTTTGGCTATTAAACTAATCTTTCTACGAAATTAACATTAAATAAAAGTCCTCAAATCTTTTTTCGGCATCGAACGCCTGTCCAGCCCAATTACTCAAAGCATTTCTTCTCTCCATATTAAATCCTCCATGGATAATTCCTGTCAGTCGATCAACAAACCCATCCACATCGGTTGGACTTATTAAATAATCTTTAAAATCCAATGGTGTAATCTCACGAATTGGAGGTATATCCGATGCAACAAATGGAATTCCTTTAGACCATGCCTCAATCAGTGAATTAGGCTGGCCTTCTGTAACAGATGGGAAGCAATAAGCATCACAAGTATTTAGAAATTTAGAAATATCCTCACGATTTTCAAATAAAAGGATATTATCATAAAGCCCTAATTCTGAAACCCGGTGTTCTAGATTATCCTTGACTCCTTTTCCACACAGTATGAACTTGACGTTTGGAAATTTATAGATTAAAACCCTTGCAACATCAATAATCAATTGATGATTTTTTGCGGGATTAAACCTTCCGGTATGACCAATTACAAATGTTTCTTGCGAAATTTTAAGCTCTTCCCGGAGATCATCTTTAACACCCAAAAAGCTACAGACATCCAAACCATTGTAGATTACTCTAAAACGAGAATCAAGAATGGTCTTAGAGAAAAAGAAATCAAAAGCAAACTTAGAGTTTGCTAAAATATGTGTGGCATTTTTCGAGACAAGTTTATTATAATAGTTATTAATCTGAAGACGCCAGAAAGTTTCTCTAAAACGATTTGATGATGATCTATAAAATGCTATCCTATTTTTGACTCCTATATCTCTAGCTACTTTCAGAACGGGAGCGGAGAAATTCCCTGTAAAATCACAAACTGTATATTCTTTATACTGTTTAAGCCAAAACCTAAGATTGATATAATGATGTAGATGAAAGTTGCCAATATGTTTCTTTACAACATCAACATTCTGGAATTCTTCAAAATATCTCTCCAATACACCTCCCCTTCCTCCTTTACAAAACACAATGATGTGTTCAAAAGCACAAGCATATTTCCTCAAAAATCGTAGTAGATAGTTCTCTAATCCTCCACTATCTAAATTAGTAACAAAAAACACAACTTTATTTGACATCACTTTGTAATCCTATAATGCTCCTACTTAAAATTATTCGTTTATTATTGTTGGATTTTGTTATATTATTTTTAACTGTTAGCTTGGAAAACTTCCCTTGTTTTGCAGTTAAAACCATCATGGGCTCTGCTCTAGACGAAACATTATTATTTTCTATTGTGATATTATTTATATTTTTAGTATTAGGTGTTACAATAATACCTCGATAAACTTCATCAATATAGTTCTCATTTATAAATACATCATAAACAGACTGATCCAAGCAAATAGCTCCTCCATAGTTCTTTCCCACAAACGCCTTTGTTATTCTATTTCCTTTAATCCTCACATTTCTTGCATGCAGAACGCCTATGCCAGAAGAATACAAAAACCTAGAGTTTTCAATATTTGGATTTGTTATTTTTTCAATTTTATTATCTAATATTTGAACATTTTCACATTCATAACCAAGAGTATTACCGTGTACCATAATTGGGCTAACTCTAACATTTTTATTTTCTTTATGTCTCGAAGGAAGCCCTAGATTGGTTAGTATATTACCCTTAATAATGATATCACTTGCTCCTTTATCAACATCAATATTATTAATCGATTTTCCGGAAATATAATTACGTTCAACAGTAATACCTACAGTTGCAGGGCCAGCCATTTCCAAGGTGTTCCAATCATATTCGCCATAGAATTTATTATCGGCGATGACAGCATTACTTATTTTATTATTAAGTGTACTCTTCTGTCTATCTTTTGTCCATAAAGTAACCAATCGTATCGCAAATGAATTAACAAACTCGTTGTTTGTAAACGTGTTTTTTAGTATACGAAGTCCGTTTACAGATCCTCTTTTATTCCTATATTTTTTCGGAATATAACTAAAATCCCCAGGTACCTCCTGAGCAGCGGCAAGAATAAAAGGAGAGCCGTGTCTCACTTTACTTTCCTTTCGCAATCCTAAATCTCTAAATATATTATTCTCTATCACAATTGACGATGAATTCAAAACTAATATAGAATAAGATGGCATCCCCTGAATACCTCTTTTTGCTTTATTGTCCACTATTAATCCAGAAAGGTATACATTAGAGACATCGACTATCTCAATTAATGGGAAATATTGATCATTATCTTTTTTCCATGTGGCACTGGGTTCCAATGTGGCACCATTCCCAAAAAGCTTAAACCCACTAGGAAGTTTTAAAGGCCTTCGTAATACATAAGTTTTTTTCTCTAACCGCAGCTCCCCTTTCGTTACAGCTCCATCAACAAGCTTCTGTAAATCAACATTACAGTAGCTAACAATGGGAGTTATAAAAAATAAGATAAAATAAAATAACCTCTTCATCATTTAAATATTATTCGTTTTTCTCCTTTAACCAAAAAAACAATATATAGCAATATCAATACCATAAATGCTACGGGATGCAACACAATCAGCAAAATTGCAATTAATATTGATAAAAGCTTAAAAAATGGATTGACACTTCTATTTTCATACCGAAAGATAATATAAAGTAACAGAGGTGCAGTAAATAGACCTAACCATCCAATATTAGAGATATGTTCCCCAAATATAGAGGTAGTAAACCCCCATCCATATGAATCATTCCCCCCATAATTCCCGAAAACACTGTTCGTAAAATAAACAGCATAGGGTTGTGGTTTATCAAACCATAATTCACGAGGAATATAAAAAGTCACGTTAAATAAAAAGGACGCCCAATCATACGGAAGTATATGCCGTTCTAATAATAGATCATTATAAATAGCAAATTTCACACCGTAATCTCTTGTAAAATCTAGTCTAAAACCATAATAATTATCAATCGCATTATCAGCAATATTCTTTCCATAACCAACTAAAAATAAAACAAACGAAACTAGAACAACTAATAACTGTCGAAGAATCGTCTTACTGGAAACTGCCTGAGAAATCAATAGAAAAACGAACTGTATAACAATGTAATTAGCGACAATACTTCTTTTTCCATGCAGCCAAAAACAACCTAGTAACACAAGGAACAAGAAAGGGAAAACAAATTGACGATCCCGATGGAATAATTTCTTATCCAACAAGATTCCTGTTATTAGAAAACTAATAAGAATAACATCAAATAAAACTAACTTGGAAATAAGTGAATGAGAATCAGGCACGGATTCCTCTTGTCCAATTCTGTTATACACACTATAGTATGACAAATCACCATATATTAATGTTACTATAAAAGGAAAAATTAAAAGAAGAAATAGTAAAGTAAAATATTTTTTATATATGTTCAAAAATGACATCGCTATCTTTTCTACATTGTCTTTATAAAATTTTATAGAATTTGACCTAAGCCTCTTACTATGCCAAACAAAAAAAACTAGCAGAAGTGATATATAAAAATTATAGATTATAGAGGTAGCATTATCCTGAATAGCTTCATTAATATGACGATAAAACAGTCTAAACCCTAGCCCGGTAATCAAATCGGTAAATACAGGAGCAACATAGAACAATATAAACACAGGTATAAAAAAACTATACCCATTGGTGCTATTCATTATAAAAGACCTAATCACATACCCCACACAGTAGACAGTGGTTAGTAAAAGAAAGAAAAAAGATATAACATTTAACATCACCTAATCTTACTGTATAAATAACGTCCTTTATATTTAAAATCCTCCTTCATACTCACAAAAGAACTACTGTGATAATCGGGGAGCTCAATCTTTACGTCGAATTTATTAATAAATTCTAAGATCTGCTTAACATATAATAGTTTTTCTTCGAAAACTAATTTTCCAGAAATAGGCAAGCTTCTGATATTGTGAATTAATTTTTGTATGGATCGAACATCAAATAATAAGGAAGCACTAGACTTATTTCGTTCTATCGTTTCTGTAATAGAATCTAAAAAATGTTCTCGAATCATTCGCCCATAATCATGATGACTTTTTCTGTAAAGGTCGGGAGCACCTTCCTTTTCTGGATATCTTAACCCTGTTCTGGCCCATGGTATATCTAAAAGTTCAGGTGCAATACCCTCTAAAAGAACCTTATAAACTTCATCCGTTCTATTTTCTGGCACTAAGGACCACATATAACCAAAAACATTGGGAGATGAAAACATCTGATATAACGGAACCTTTTTATCAATTATGCTCATACACGCATTCAACATCCTCCTCATATAATGAATCTGCTGATCCTGTTCATATTGTTGATACATATATTTTTGAGGAAAAAGTGTATGGTAATCCTTTATATCTTGTTTAACTTCATTCATTACAAGTTCTCGAAAATCATCCCTTAATATTCCGCCAAAATTCTTTATTTTATTATCTACTCCACTTATATCTCTTACCTTTTTACCTGAAAATTCGGCCCTTCCTACACTATCACCAAAGCTTCCTGCTAACACACAATCCAAGTGTTGTTCTTTTGTAATTTCCGACATAGCGTGGAGATGAATAGGTGTAAATTCGCATCCATTTTGAATCGCAATTTGACAATTCTCAAGCATTTGCTTTTCGTCAACAACCACATGTTTCCATTCCCATCCGAACATTTTTGCGATAGAAGAAGAATAGATTACATCTCTACTTTTTTCATGCCCCCATGTATATGCATAAATTGATTTATCAGAAATTTCACCTTCATTAAGCAGGTTTTTCATAACCGCAGCCACGATTCTACTATCCATACCTCCAGTTAGTAAAATCCCGATATTTTGATAGGATTGTACATAACTTAAAAGCTCCTCTCTTAACAAAGTATAGAATTCTTTAACAATACTCTTTACATCTTGAGCCTTTTCTCCATGGTCCGGGACTTCAAAATAGTCCCAACCGTCAGAATTCTCATTTGGCCTTGCCATCCATGGGGATTTTCGCACCCCTCTAATAAGGGTTCTATCACCAAAACAATAACCTGTTGAAAAGACTTCAACCAAGGCACTAAAATCCAGCACTCGTTCTTCAATAGGTATATGGTTAATAACATCTTCAAAGGATGGTTCAATAATCATCCTTTTATCTTTAAAAAGATAGTATGGGTTATGAAATCCTAGATGGTTATAATGTTTAAATGAAATCATAAAAGTTTATTTTTTTTATCATTAAACTTGATGTATTTTACTAAAAGTCCACCCCCCATCATCCACCTTGATAAAGACAAATTTAATGCAGCCCCCAATATCCCGAAAGAATGAATCAAAGGGAATGCCAATAAAAATCCTAATATAGAAGCTCTAAGCGTATTGTTCATTACAAGTTTATCCTGTCTATGTATAATAAAATAATTAAGTCCAAAAATATTAGATAAGGCATATCCTAACAAACCAAAAACTAATGTTAATAAAACAACAAAAGCATTGTCGAACGAGATATGTAAATAAGTAAAAATTAATGAATGAAATAATAAAAGCACCATACTCATTAATATTACAATAGTCAACATCAATCTCTTATACTTAGAGAAAGCATCACTTCTCCTATTTAGAAAAGGGAAGAATACCCGAGATAAGATTTCGATAGCAGTAACAGCCAAGTTTACGACGGTTAAAATAGCTTGATAAATACCAACCATCGTTTTGCTTCCCATTAACCCCAAAAGAAAGACACTTGTGTTATTATATAAAGTGGGAACAAACTGATTTATAAATAAAGGGAAATTATTTTTGATTGTTCCCCAAATAATTCTAACCGACAATAATTTAAACTTTAGCTTATATTTATAAGTTAACATATATTGTCCCACAACACCAGCTCCTATTAGCCCAGAAGCCTGTAAAAGAGGATATTTCCAATAATCTTCTTCAGAACGAATAAATATGAAAATACATAATGCAAAAAAAATCTTAATACCCAAGTTTAAGTAGGTAATATATCTCATTTTTTCAATTCCCTGAAAAAACCATTCAGGAAAAATAGTATACCCAATTAACATCAAACTACTGAAAAAATACACCAATTTCTGATCGAAAAATGGTGGATATGCAAAAACAATTATTGATATTAAAAGTAATGACAGTAAAAGAAAAATCCCTTTTATTGTCATTACTTTACTGTATATAAGATCTAATTTTTTAGGACTATTCTTGAAAATTGCAACATCCCTAACTGCCGTCACCCTGAAACTAAAATCAGTCAGTGATTGAAAATATGCAATTAAAGAAGTTGCAAACACTACTATTCCATATTTTTCAAATCCTATAACTCTTAAAACATATGGCAATGTAATCAATGGCAAAACCATTCCGATTAATTGTAAAGCAGAAAGAGAAATAAAATTTTCCAATAAAGTCTTAAAATCTTTATTTCGTATTTTTTGCTTTAATTTTTGAAAAATACTCACAATATTAATTATAATCTATTATCAGACTTATCAGATAATATCCCTTTCACGTCATAAACCACTGCAGATTCTTTCTTAAGATCGTCAAGATGTATATCTAAAAATTCATTATGTGAAACTCCTAATACAACAGCATCAAACTTCGTCTTTGGTAATTCAACAACATTTTCGATTCCATACTCGTGCTTTACCTCTGCGGGATTAGCCCAAGGATCAAAAGTGGTTACATTAATGCCATAATCTTCTAATGCCGCTATGACATCAACAATCTTAGTATTACGTACATCTGGACAATTTTCCTTAAATGTTACACCTAACATTAATACCTCTGCGCCATTTACATTAATCCCCTTTTTGATCATAGTCTTAACAACCTGCGATGCCACATATTCTCCCATAGAATCATTCAAACGACGGCCTGCTAAAATAATCTCTGGATGATATCCATGCTCTTGTGCCTTCTGTGCTAAATAATAAGGATCTACACCAATACAATGACCGCCTACCAAACCTGGTTTGAATGGTAAGAAGTTCCATTTGGTACCAGCGGCTTCTAATACCGCATGCGTATCGATATCTAGAATATTAAAGATTTTTGCTAATTCATTGACAAAGGCAATATTGATATCACGTTGTGAATTTTCAATTACCTTAGCCGCTTCAGCTACTTTAATACAAGGAGCCAAATGTGTACCTGCTGTGATTACTTCTTTATAAACTGAATCAACCTCTTCTCCAATAGCAGGGGTAGAACCTGAAGTTACCTTTAATATTTTTTCTACAGTATGTTGTTTATCTCCTGGATTAATACGCTCTGGAGAATAACCTGCATAAAAATCTACATTGAACTTGAGCCCAGATATTTTTTCCAATACAGGAATACACTCTTCTTCAGTAACACCCGGATAAACTGTGGATTCATAAACAACAATATCTCCCTTTTTCAATACTTTACCAACTGTCTCGGAAGCTTTATACAATGGTGTTAGATCCGGTCGGTTATTTTTATCAACAGGAGTTGGAACAGTAACCACATAAAAATTTGCATCTTCAATATCAACCAATTGATTTGAACAATACAATCCATTCACACTTGTTTTAATTGGATTATCTTTAACAAGTACGGCTTGAAGAACATCGTCTTCAACTTCCAATGTTAAATCTTTACCTAAGCGCAATTCATCAATCCGCTTTTGATTAATATCAAAACCAACTACAGGAAACTTGGTCGCAAACAATCTTGCCAGTGGCAAACCTACATATCCCAATCCAATGACAGCTATTTTTTTCATTCTTAATTACTATTTTAAATTGATTAATTCTTTATTTTAAATTTTCCCAATACCATTTAACAGCTTCTTGCAATCCTTCTCGGATCACATGCGTAGGCTCATATCCAAGCAATCGACGTGCTTTGTCAACAGACGCCAAAGAGTGTGGTATATCACCCTGTCTATTTGGGCCATGAATAACATTTACTTTAGCAATCTCAGCATCGTACTCTGTTAAAAATTCTTTAAGATAACCTACCAGTTGATTTAAGGTTGTACGATCACCCACAGCAGTATTATAAACAGTATTAATGGCCTCGTTATTATCCGTGGTCATGGCCCGTTCATTCATCTGAATGACATTGTCGATATATGTAAAATCACGCGAATAGTCTCCTGTTCCATTAATCACAGGACTTTCATAATTCATAAATTTCTTTACAAACAATGGGATAACAGCTGCATAAGCTCCATTTGGATCTTGCCGGCGACCAAATACATTGAAATAGCGAAGTCCAATAGTTTCTAAACCGTATGTTTTTGAAAAAATATCCGCATACAACTCATTAACATATTTGGTAATTGCATAAGGCGATAGGGGTTTACCAATGATATCTTCCACTTTAGGAAGGTTCTCAGAATCTCCATAGGTGGAAGATGAAGCTGCATAGATAAAACGTTTCACCCCTGCATCACGTGCGGCAACCAACATATTTAAAAACCCCGTCACATTTACTTCATTGGACGTTTGTGGATCTTTAATCGAACGCGGGACAGATCCTAACGCTGCCTGATGTAAAACATAATCAATCCCTACAACGGCCTTTTGACAGTCTTCGTTGTTACGAATATCACCCTCGATTAGCATAAAATTAGGATTATTACTATGCTGTTCGAGGTTATGGCGATGCCCTGTCGCAAAGTTGTCCAACACGACAACTTGGTGTCCTTGCCCCAAAAAGTGTTCTGTTAAATTGGAACCTATAAATCCGGCTCCGCCTGTAATTAATATTTTACTCATCTTATTGAAAGTAATTATATATTGGAATTATTTGTATATAAACTTATGTAATGTTGTTCTTCAGCAGGTTTTTCAAAAGAAAGAGTTACTTGCTTTCCCAATTTTTTTCCAACCTTGTCCGCTAACTGCAATAAATATGCCTGATTTAATTTTTCTCCTAAAATTAACACATCAATTTCTCCAGAATCAATTCCCTCCGCGTAATCACCAATTAGGCTAACTTCCTGAATATCTCCTGCTTTTTGTAAAACTTTATCTAAAATATCGTCAATTCCTAAGTATGCATGAATTAATTGCTGAAGTGGTTTAAATAGAGAATGATTTGTATTGGCTCGGTACAGGATTTTATTTTTTGCTGTACGCTTTTCTAAATACCCAGCCTCGGAGAGTTGGTTGAGTTCTTTCCGGATGGAATTAGTTGATTCCCGAAACTCATCGGCCAAGCCCCGCAGATGCCCTTGGTTGCTAGCAGACACAAAAAACTTAATCAACAGCTTGAGTCTAGTCTTGGAAGTAATCAATGAGTCCAGCATCGGTTTAGTATTTTAACGAGTAACAAAAGTACTCAAGCTGTCCTACATATGCAAATTAAGAAATTGTTATGATAACACTATAAATTTCCTCATAAAAGGAAAACCCATTAAAACACTCATTTACACGATAAAAAAGTTAAAAATTCACGTGGAACATCAAAAAATATAATACCATAAAAAGAATGTATTGTAACATCTACTTAAGATAGCTCTAATAGCAAATGTATTTTTTATAAGGAAAAGATTGAAAGTTGGTTTGAATAATGGAAGGAGCACAGCAACGCCGTGCTCCTAAAAACGCTTTAATCAATCAATTTGGATTGATGACGTTCGAGCGTATTGTATATTTTTTTGACGTCCTGCGATTTTTCTTTCTGCAGTACCAAAATCGCATCCTTGGTATAAACCAAAATACTATCCTTCAGCCCAACAAAGGCGGTATAGATATCCGTACCGATCACCATATTTCCATTTTCATCCACAGGGTGACCAGTTTGCTGCAAATAATCATACATAGATTCAAAAGAACCAAGATCAGACCATTGAAAGCTGGTTGCGACAACTCGGATTTTCTTGGAGCGTTCCATCACAGCATAATCAATAGAAATAGAAGGAATTTCTTTGGATAAAGCAAGATCTAACTCCCCCTCTTGACGGTGCTGCCAAGCCGCTAAAGCTGTTGCATAAACTTTGGGCTCAAAGGTCTGCAACTCGGCCAGGAATGTATCGGCACGAAAACAGAACATGCCCGAATTCCAAAGAAAATTTCCCCGTTCAATAAAGTCTTCTGCGGTATCCTGGTTTGGTTTCTCCCGAAATGAAAGCACTTTATCCTCCTTATATTCGATATAACCATAACCGGTCTCCGGGCGAGTGGGCTGAATACCAAAAGTAACGATATAACCCTTATTGGCTTTCTCAATACCCGCCTGAATAGCCTCAGCATAAGCTTGCTCGCCAACAATAACATGATCGGATGGTGTCACAATCAAAATATCATCAGATTGGGCAGCAAAAGCGGCAAAAGCTATTGCCGCAGCAGTATTGCGCGGTGTTGCTTCCACAATATCAATATATTCAATTGAATTGTTTTCCATCACTTCGCGACTCAAACTATGATTATCGCGATTTCCAACTACAATAACCTGACCACACAAAGACTGATTGCGTTTAATCGTCATCTCAAACAACGATCCTTCTTTAAATAGAGAAAGATATTGTTTTGGGTAACTTTTGCGTGAAAGGGGCCACAAACGGCTTCCAACTCCCCCTGTCAATACAACATGGATAATATGACTCATAATGTTTTATTTTTTCCCGGCCTCCTTATCAGCGACAACCTTGCGTAAACCAGCACTTGAAAAACGATGCGTCCGTTTATTATAATAGATTTCAATATTTTCTTCCACACAATACGATCGACCTGTAAAATCAGTATCGCGATATTCTTCACCAATAATCCGCATCTGGATCGGTAAAGCCTTAATCATATCGATAAGATCCTGTTCAGTTTCGTAGGGAATAATCTCATCGACGTATCGACAGCCCTCTAACTGAATATAACGTTCAACTATCGTCTGTGTGGGTTTTGCCTTTTCCGGAAACACTTCAGAGGGATCTGTATTTAATCCAACAATAAGATAATCACAGTGCCTTTTTGCCTCCTCCAACATCATAATATGCCCAGCATGCAATAGATCAAATACACCAAAAGTAATTGCTATTTTCATATCTTCTATTTCTGATATTTTAAACTAGTCTCCTCATCTAAGTTCGCTTGTGCAACAATCTTACGCAAACCTGAACTCGAAAAGCGATGATCCCGATTATTAAAATAAAGGTCTATGCCATTCTCTTCGCAATAAACTCTACCCGTAAAATTTTTCTCTCGATATTCATCGCCCACAATACGCACATCGATTTTAAAGGAGCGAAGTATATCTTCTAGGTCCTGCTCGGTTGCATAGGGAACAATCTGATCGACATATTTACATCCTTTAAGTTGAATATAACGCTCGACAACTGTTTGTGTTGGTTTGTTTTTTTCGGGCCGATCCAATGTAGGATCGGTCTGCAAACCACAGATTAAGAAATCGCATTGACGCTTCGCATCCTCAAGCATTTTAATATGTCCTGCATGCAAGAGATCAAATGCACTAAACGTGATACCGATACGCATATGTTTTGCTGGAATATTTACCATAATCGCATTCTTAAACAATAAAAGAGACACTATTTAATAATTCAAAGATAATTTATAATGAGAACAATAAAAAACAATGTTTGGTTCAACAACAATTGAAGGTTGATGTCACGCCAAAGAAGCGACGTCAGCATGTCGAAGGTACAAATTGGCGCAGGCCCGTGCATCAGAGAGTGCCTCATGGTGATTCAATTCAATCCCCAGGACTTCACAACAGGCATTTAGCCGAGCAGGCTTAAAGCCTTTTGCCTGGTAAATACGAAAGGTACATTCCCATTTTTCATTTAACCCCAGACTATCGTAAGGCAGATGATAATAGTTCATGGTCTTGCGTAAGACCCCTCTGTCAAACAATTCATTATGCGCAACCATAGTCCGGTTCTGAATAAGGGGATGGATCTGTGGGAATAATTCTTTAAATGTAGGCGCATTAGCAGTATCCTTAGGTCGGATCCCATGGACACGCGTCGTCTGCCACATATACTGGTTTTGTGGAGGTTGGATCAGCGAGTAAAATTCATCGACAATAATCCCCTGCTCCACGACAACCAGGCCAATTGCACAGGCCGAGTTCTGATTGGCTGTTGCAGTTTCAAAATCTATTGCGGTAAAACTTAATCCTGACGGCATCTTAATTCTCCTAAAGTTGCGGTAAAATTAATACTTTTTTTAATTATCACCTATTCATGGGAAAACAAACATGCAAGTCCTCATTCACGGATTATACGCCAGTATGCAATAAATCTTCTCTTTTCTCTTTCTTAGGCATGTGGATAATTTTGACTTCTGGGACTAGATTTGTCTCTGAGATAAACTCTACTTTTCCGTCAAGTTCTACCATGGACATTTGGGCAAGCTCTCGGTGAATTGCATACTTTTCTGCTCCTTTAATGTCATAATTATGGAAGATATGTTGTTTTATTATCAAATAAAATCCACTCAACACCGATAATGTGGCTATAGCAAACCACCACTGCACGGAGGCATCAAATTGTACAATGTAAATAACTGATGCCCCAAGCACTAATTGGATCAAACCATATACAGTAGAAACGAACAGGCTGCTGTAGCCAACTTCATTGCTCAACATATGTAGCAGAAAGGTACGATGTGGCTCAAAAATATGATAACCTTGGTAAATACGACGCATGACAGACCAGCCGATTTCAATTCCGTACACCCCAAGGAAAAGGATATAGGTAAAATCGCCTGTTTTCAGAATCAATTTGCCCAACGCGAACAACAGCATAAACGACAGGACTGCTGGCCCCACATCGCCTGCGAAACAAGCGGCTTTTTTACGAAAATTAAAAAAACCAAAGACTAATACCCCAAGCATAGTATAAATTAAAAAGTCCTGTTCAATATAATTTATCTTCGTATTGACATAAGCTAAAAGTCCCGCCATAACTAATGTACAAAAAGCCGTCATCCCGTTGATCCCATCCATAAAATTGTATGCATTAATCACACCAACCGAAAATACAAGGGTTAAAGCCAAGTAGTACCAGGGGAAATTAAAAATACCAAACTCATAGCCCATTAACAAAACAGCCATCAGATGAATAATTAGCCTTGCAGATGGATTTACACCTCGAATATCATCCAGAAAAGAAACACAGGTCAATAAGCTAAGTCCAAAGAAAAACCATGGATACTCAAACCCGGAATAAACAAAATATATAATCGCTGCGATATAAAAAATAATTCCCGCTCCGCGGATAGTAATCTTAGTATGCGAAGATCGTTCATTAGGTTTATCAATTATATTAAACCTATTTGCAATTTTTAAGTAGAATACCTCTATAACAAAAAGGAATATAAGCGTAAAAATATAAATCATAAAATATAATTAGCTGGTCAAATAAAAGCTGGACAAATATAATAATATTAAGTTCTATTTAACAAACGTGAATCGTATTTTAAACGCTACAATTTAAAAAAAAATCTTTCGGGTGAATCTATACAAAGATAATTAATACTTCAAAAGTAAAATCACTCCTGAATTTTAAGCTAAGATTATTGGGAAAGCCCAAAGAAACCTCTGAATCGCCCATTTATGGCATTCAGAAATTTAGTTCGATTTTCAGTAAAAAAATATAAAACAAAACGTATGATCTGATACCCCATGGAACTTATAAAAATAATCAACAGGGTCAAATTTAAATTTTTTCGCATAATAGCCCCATAACCATATGCATATCCAAAAGCTTTCTTTTTGTCCATAGTCATCACATTCAGTTCAGGGTGCCATACCTGCGTATCTGGTGAATATACCACATTATTCTTCTGTTGAATGGCACGAATAGCATAATCTAACTCTTCTCCGCATGAAATTTTTGATCCCACGCCAAAATCTTCATTAAACTTCAACCGGATTTTGGTAAAGCAACTGATAGCTGAATAATTCAAGCTAAAATTAAACAAATTTAATTTCAGCTCAGATTTTGACCAGTTCCGCATAATGCCTTTATTTCTGTTTCGATCATATACACTGCCATACATCACATCCACATCTGGATTCTTTTCAAAAAAACGTAGCGCACTAGAAATCGTATCCGGATAAAACTTGCAATCATCGTCAGGAAAAGTTATTATTGTTCCTTGGGCCAATTCTATCCCTTTATTCTTTGCTTTGGAAAGCCCTTTCTCTGTGGTTTTATAATATACCAATTGTAATTTCCCCTCATATGCTATAATAAGAGGAGAAAGGTCAATTTTATCATTTTGATCAACGATAATAACCTCGAAAACAGCCCTATTGCAGTCTTGCAAAATGAGGCTTTCTAATAATAACTCAACCTCTTCATATCTTCCATATGTAGATACAACCAAACTAATCTGTAACTTCATTATCTTTTATTCTCTTCCAATCAATTTTATATGCTTCCACAACTAATAAATAGCCTTTCAATGTGATAATTGTCAGTAAACTTGTATAAAACTGCATAAATACCATAACCCAATCAAAGAAATAGATTAGATTGTAAAAAACTCCCAGCAATACAATAATAAATAATGGATATTTTTTAAACACTAAAATTAACCAATAGAATCCCAATAAATATAATATTGTTAACGGGATTGCAAAATACTGGTACTTCATGTACAAGTAAACTGGGAGTGTCAGATTAATAGACATGTAATTTTCCACAACAAATTCCTTTTCATACCCTAAGAAAAGATGTCGATAATAATTATTTGGCATGACATCAAACTCGAAAATTTGTCCGGGTAAAATTGCATCTATACTTAATTTCAATTGGTGCCACACGCTAAACTTGTCATAAAAAGTTTCCAACTCCAAATTATTATCAAAATAGTGAATTGGAAGCATAGATGATTCTAAAGTAGACATCCGGCCAAAAATCTGGTCCAGCAAAAAATCTATACTTATATCATATTCGGCATCCCGCATGCGAGTAGCAAGCACGAAAATGATCGGTGTGACAAGAATTCCGTACTTTAAGAAAACAAACAATTTTTTCTTATAGTCTTTAAATATCACAAAAGAAAAACCAATGAAAAAGACGAAAAATATACTTATAATTCCGCTTCGACTTCCAGATAATGTAACAGAAAGAACATAAAACACAACTGCCAATATAATGTTGGACTTTTTTTTCTGTGTAAAGAGCATCGCCAATAACAACGTAAACGGGTTAAAGAAAATGGAAAGGTAATTGACAAAGGTTCCATTTAACTCCCCGGTAACGGCAGCAGCAAATCCCCCTGTCGCATACACTATCCCTAGCTTAAGTAAAACAGAAAAATAGAATATGAATGTAACGGGCCTTCCTTCAATATTAGGTGCTATTATTTCATCTCGTTTGGGTAAGAACCATAAAATGAGAATGGAAATCACCAAGGGGGCAACAATGATCCATACAGCCTTTATCAAGGCATCCAGATCCTCAAAATCTGAATATATTGGCCTAAATCCATTATATAAATAATAGCCCCCAGGTAAAATAACGTGAAGTATTAAAAAATATGCAATAATGGCAATAATTGAATTTCTCACAGTTGAATATTACCCAAATAATTTATTAATCCACATCTCAATCGAATATCCTGTTGGTTTCACTTCAAATGGACTATTCATAAAATCCAAAATTTCTTCGGAAAACTCCCCCGAAGTTACAAAAATTTGATCTTTATTAAATATAATGTCCTGTTTGACATAGTAGTTATTAGTAAGCAATTTCTTACCGCTTTCAATGGTCTCAATAGTTCTTTGGGACATACCCGTCTGCGACGAGCTTCCCATGTCAAATATAATTTTTGACCTCCAAAACAATGCTAAGTAGTCCGCTCGACTCAGTGGAGAAAATTTAATTATACTTCTATCATAACGCTTTCCCTTAAACCAGTCTTTTACATAAGTGGTAAAAGGCATAATGAGGATAGCCTTTAGTTTGAGCTGATGTTTGTCTGCAAACGATTGTAGTTTACTCATAATATGATATCGCTCCGGTAAATAAGACACCAGAAAAAGGATATCATACTGATATTCATATTTATCATTTAAATAAATATCGCTTAAGTAAAAATTTGGTAGATAAACCAAATTCGGATATTTCGCAATATCTTCATAATCAAAAGAGAACACACGATCAAATTTATCAATCAAATGTGAAAATGGATTATTCTTTTCAGAATCCCATTGATGCATAATTTTAATTGCAGCAGGATACCGCTCCTTGAATAAATCTAGAAATTCCAACGACATCTTAAAGCCTTTTATTACAAACAAATAATCAAATTCAATATGATCAAATTTTCTACATATGGCCCGATAATGATTTGCTTGAAGTTTTTCGAGTTTATTGGGAAAGAAATTATTAACGATAGTAAATTTAAACGAGTAGTCACGCTCAGGTACAAAATACACGTTTGCTCCGAGGCGCTCCAATTCAGCTTTTATAATTTCATGATAATTATAAAAAATGGGTGCTATAAAAAGAATATTTTTGTTGTTTAAATCTATCTGCATAACATCTATAAATTAAGTACGCACCTGCTTAATAATCTGTTTCGCCCGGTTTCGTATAGTCTTCGATGTTGCATATTGCAAAATAAACGCAAGTGCGATCAATCCTCCTATCATTGCAGCAACAGTTAAAAGATTCGTCTTAGATTTCTCCATTGTCTGCAAGTACGGCAGCAAAGATAGTGAAGACACTAGAATGAAACTTACAGGAATCAACATAGGCTTAAAAATTGCCTTCAATGAAGTCGAAAAAGAGATTTTAAGGTATTTAAGCATGAAATAATAATAAGTTACCCCGGCGATAAGAAAAGCAACCAGCTTAAATACAGCAAATGATACAAGTCCCAAATAGTGAATCGACACACCTATTCCGATCCAAAAAACAAAGGGTAATAATGTGTTCACGAGGTACATTTTCTTTATCTGTTCAGTAGCCATTAGCAGAATTCCCGTGGGATAAGAAATAAAAGCAAGAAGATTACAAAGTACGAGATATTGAGCTATATGGATAGATTCTTCATATGCTGATCCCACCCAGGAAATAACCAAGGGGCCGGTCATCATGCATACAGCTAAAATCGGTAGTATAACAAGTGGAGCAAACAATGACGTTACCTGAAGGTAAAAAGTCCGTAACCCCTCTTCATCGTTTTTACCAATAAAGTAGTTAAATCTAGCATTAAATGGGGAAAAAAGAATGCCAAATATACTCCTACTAAAGCTAAGCAATGTTAGTCCAATTGCATAAATTGCAACGTCCTTGGCTCCAAAAATCTTACCAATAGCCACCGAGTCAAGCTCATAATACAATATCCAAGAAACCGTCATAAAAAGGCTCGTGAATGCCAAATTTTTGGTTTTTATGAATACGTTCCGATTAAATTTAAATGATTTAAATACGGCTATAAAATCATAGTTAAATTGTTTTTTTACAATATACATTGTAGTTAGAAGCGACAAGAAGGTAATAATCTGTGTAAATAGAAAATAACCAACAATATCATAATGTTCAACCCTAAAAAACCAAAATACTGCACAAATTTTAATGATACTAGCGAGCGTATTGGTACGTTGAACAATGTAATCCGCAAGGCGTATACCACAGATCATCTGCAACATACGCTGCAATAAGGTCAAAGGTGTCGATAGGGCCAATACCAGCAAAAGGGATGAAGCGGTCTTATAACTCGTCACATCATCCAAACCACTAATCAACAAATCAGGCTTTAAACTCAATAGTGCGAAACCAACGATAAATAAGAGCAGAAATAGAAACAATATGAAACCCGAAAACCCGATGACTTTAATTTCCTCAGATCTGTTATTTTGAGAAAAATATTCAGCTGCGTATTTCTGTCCCGCGTTAATAAAGCCCAGGTCTGCATAAGCCAAAAAAATTGAAGTGGAAATACAAATTGTATATACCCCGTATAGCTGTGGATTCGATGAAAGAAAGGGGACCACGACAAACATGGAAAGGAAGTTTAACACCATAGATATACTCTGCCATAGGTATATTTTAATGTAATTTATGGTATAGTTACTCCCCATAATATGCAGTTAATGTTTTTAAAAAAATCTCACTGGATCTGGTTTTCTCACTTTCAGTCGAAGTCAAATAATCATATAGGTATGCATCGTATATCAGCTCATCAACTTTATTGATCTTGATATCAGAAGCGGTGTAATTATCGATGTTGATCAAGGCACTTCCCAATTTGACTGAAAAATGTGAAATAAAATAGTCATACTGTGGCATTACCTTTTTAATTGCTTCAGTAGTCAAGGTAAGCACAGGTTTTTTATTTAAAACAGCAAAACTTTGGGATGTCGAAATATGAGCCAAAACAAACTCACAATCACGTGTTAATTGGCTTGTTTTACCAAACACAATTTTGCGACCATTAAACGGATTCTTTGATCTATACATCTCTGCCTTTGGATGCGCTGCAATAACAATAGAAAGCTGGAATTTTTCTTCAATAACATCGAAAAATCTATTTATTGATTCATAATATGGATCTGCATCAACGCTTTTTATTCCCAATAGTTTAAAATCGGGATGAAGAGGCAGATATTCGTCTAAAAATAAACAAAACTTTCCTTCGACCACTGACGCTCCAGTAAGATTTTCTAATGCCGTATCATAATCATGTGAGTTTATTGGTACATTCCTGGACTGCTGTTTCTCCACATCAGCAGCTATTCCAACAGTTAGATAACCAAAGTTGCCGGCAGAGAATACAATATCATAAGGTTTTATATAACCTATCTTCTTTAGCAATCCTGCGTATTTATTCTTTACAAATCCAGCGAGGGTAACTGGGTTCAAACTCCTTAAAATTTTTTCTTTTAATGTACTCTCTCGATTCGAGACAGGCAACGCTCCACGTGCAAAAAAAGAGATCATACAATCATATTTGGTCAACAGCCGGAATAGATCAATGACACGGTATTCATAGGTAATATGCAGCACAAAAAAACATTCTTTGACTTTGCAACCTGCTAATTTATGACCTAACTCCCTTCTATTTTCAATTTTTACCACTCTTCCATCAACCAGACGGTCCGGAAGTATATTCGGAAAATAGATTCCACTAAGATCCCAGTACTCCACCTCAAAACCATGATGATTGAGTGTCGCAAAATAAAAATCTTTCACGACTTTCTCTGTCAATGGTTGATATCCAATTACAATTACTTTTTTAATCATCCCCATCAAAAATCTACATCGTATTACTTAAGATTAGATAGCAGTCCATCCACCATCCACCATCAAGTTATGCCCCGTGATAAAAGAAGCATCATCGGACAATAGGAAGCTAATGGCAGGGGCGATCTCCTCAGGCCGTCCCATCCTGCCCAATGGAGATTTTTCGCTATATCTCTTAATGAACGTAGGGTGCTGATTTTTTTCATCAATAATTCCCCCAGGAGAAACGCAGTTTACACGTATGTTATACTTTCCATAATATGAGGCCAAATACCTAGAAAAATTGATCACCCCTCCCTTGATTGCTGCATAAGCAGCAGGTGAAGTTCCTCCATATTCTTCATAAAGCGAAAAATCATTCCCAACAACACCATAAATAGACGCTATATTTACGATTGCGCCTGACTGCTGTCGCTTCATAAGCTCTAATACTTGTTGGCAGATATAAAATACAGAATTGAGTTGCATGTCGACATTGTCTTGCCAGGACTCGAAAGGAATATGCTCAAATCTTGTCCCCCAATCGGAAGTTCGTGGATAGGCCAAATTGACTAATCCATCAATCTTACCATATTTATTTACCGCAAAGTCCACCAAGCGGTCTATCTCTTGCTTTTGCGCCACATTGCATTGAAAAAAGTCAAACGTACTTTCCTCATTAGCTCGTTGAACAATATCAACGCCTAGGACAACGGCACCTTTTTGAACCAAATCAGCAACTGTCAACGAACCAATTAAACCTGAAGCGCCAGTCACAATAACGACTTTATCCTTTAATGCACTCATGAATAACTATTATATTTTAAAAAACTATATTTATCAAGGTCATGGATACTATTAATTGTATTTCCTAAAAACAGGTTTAATGACTTTTGATTTTAAAAAATCACTAATATCACTTTCTAAAGCTTTTTTAACCACTTCCAAAGAAGCTTGTACCGCCTCTAAAGTTAGCTCCAATTCTCTATCTTGATGGGCATATGATAGAGCCAGATATGGCATCATTACTCCATTTTTAATCATTTCCTGTGCGAACAAAGTTCTTAATGGCAAAGAAACATTATGTTCAGCATCCTTTACGACATAATTTGGTGAACAAGCAAATCCTTCCACATAAAAATTATCTGCCAAACCTAGATTTCTGGAAATATCATTCATTCCTGCCGTCAATTTCGTTCCAAAATCCCAAAAATGTTGTACGACATTGTCACGTTGCAACAGCTCTACCGTTTTGATAAAAGCACCTAATGCGCTCATTTCTGCCCCATGAGTCGTTGAAGTTAGAAAAACCCGTTCGGCCCCCTCTTCCAGAATACCACCAATCTGCATAATTTCCTTCTTTCCGCCGAGCGCTGCCACGGCAAAACCATTGGCCATAGCCTTTCCAAAAGTACAGAGGTCCGGTTCTATATTGAAATAAGACTGTGCTCCCCTCAGATCCCATCGAAATCCAGTGATCATTTCATCAAGAATAAATACGGCTCCATTACGATGACACAAATCTTTTACCTGATGCAAAAAATTATCAACTGGGCCTACTGTTGTCGTAGGCTCCATGATGATACCCGCAATTTGATTGGGGTATTGATCAAACAATATATTCAAGGAATGGACATCATTATAATGGAACTTGAGTGTATATTGACCAAATTCGCTTGGGATTCCACGTTCGAGCACTGTAGAACCAATAAACCAGTCATCATAAGAAAAGAAAGGTTGCTCAAATGGAACAGCAATATATTTTCTACCTGTATAAGCTCTGGCTAGCTTTACCGCTGCACTAGTTACAGCTGACCCATGTTTGGCAAACTTTACCATCTCAACGGAAGGTAATAAGTTCACCATTAACTCTGCAGCAGCCAGCTCCGTCATGGAAGCACGGGTAAGATTATTACCCTTTAAAATTTCAGCATAACATGCGTCCGCGATTTCTTTATTACCATATCCAATATTCACAGACCGTAAACCCATCCCAAAATCTAAGTATTTACGTCCTTGTTCATCGAAGACATAGCAGCCTTCCCCTCTTTCTAATATGGATGGTGCATTTTCGGGAAACTGATCGTCGCCACGGGAATAAGTGTGTGCTCCCCCGGGTATTAGTTCATGTAATCTCTCTTTATAACTCATCATAACGTGTCTTTCGTTCCATAATAAATTCTGCAAATTCCCAGTCCAATGGTTCATCTATCTCCAAGCCTGAGATTTCATCCACTTCATACGCAATTGTCTTATTGGCATAAAAAGTATGTTTTTTCAAAAAATTTTCCCATCTACAGATATAAAATCCTCCTGAGGGAGTTATCTCTTTAACAAAGTTCTGTCGACCTACTTTTTGGAGGTCATTGATATTAGAACAAAACTCGTCTAGATATTTGGCTTCTGTCTGCACAAAGACCCTAGCGGGTCTCTGTTCTTTAACAGCAACAACACCATGTGCTTCCAGATCTTTATCTAACTCCTCTATCGCGGCATCTATATCAGTTACTTTAATGAATGGAGAGGTTGGCTCTAATAAACCGACATAATCGTATTGCAAATTTCTTTCCTGAGCAAATTGCATTGCATGCAATACTACATCATTGGAGCTGGCATTATCTGCAGAAAGTACTTCTGGCCTTAAGAAGGGGACTTCTAATCCATACACCGTCGCGATATCTCTATACGCTTGTGAATCTGTGCTTAGCCAGATGTCGTGTGTAAAAGAACTATCTTTAGTGGCTAAGAATCTATGAATCAATAAAGGATATCCTCCAAGATCTTTAATATTCTTATCTACAATAGATTTAGAGCCAGATCTCGCAGGAATGATCCACAAAATTTTTTTTCTCATTTTCAAAATTTAATATGCTTAATATCTTCCTGTGCCTTCTTAAAATCTTCGTGCTTCCCAATATCCAACCAGTAGCCATTGATCGGGTAGGTCACCAGTTTTAGATCCATCTCTATAATACGATCCATTAAATCCGTGATATCGAAAAATTGATTTTCCGGAATCATGGCAAGCAAGTTTTTCTTTAAAATATAAATACCCGCATTTGAATAATAGGTATATCTAGGTTTCTCCTTTAGGGATTTGACCGCGTTACTTTCATTCACTTCCAACACTGCATAAGGCACGTCCACATGATAGGACGTTGTAGCAACAATCATATCCGCATTGGTCTCTTGATATGTTTTGAAAAAATCATTGAAATCGATATTTGTTAACAGATCAGAGTTCATGATAATGATATCCTCATGGTCAAAATCTTCAACAAGTAAAACCGACCCTATGGTCCCCAAAGGCTTGGTCTCCCGCACATAGTTGATTCGGATTTCCTTTTGGCTACCATCACCAAAATACTGCTCAAGTTGCTCTCCTAAATAATTTATACTGATATTAATGGTACGAACACCCACCTCTTTTAGTCTATCAATATTATATTCAATAATCGGCTTTTCACCAACAAACAGTAATGGTTTAGGTGTCTTCTCAGTCAAGGGACGTAAGCGTTTTCCTTCCCCCCCAGCCATCAACACTGCATCAGCAGGGATGAGAGTCTTCCGTTGACTAAAATCAAGGATATCAGTAATTTGCTTCTCCCCATTAACAATTGGAATAATCTTTAAGTGATTTTTCCGAAACCGTTCCAACTTGTTAAGATCGTATTCTCGTTCACGAATAAAAACCGGATTGGGCTGGACAAAGTCTAATAAATTGTTTTCAAAATCCAAACCTCGTATAAATCCACGACGCAGATCACCATCAGTTAAAGAACCTAGCAATACTTTTTGTTCATCAACAACAAATAAAATCGAAGATGGCGAAATAAGGTCCAACTTAATCAAGGCATCTCTAATGGATAAATCTTGATTGATAGTATGTTTCTCTACAATATTCATATTAAATTGTAAAATTTTTTAATGGCCTTAAGTTCAAGATGAGCGTCCATTATTGCAATAATCTGTTCAGCAGCACCGCCATTATCATAGGGAGATTCTAGATTATTTAAGCTCACTTGGAAACTGTCTGCCTTGATTATATCAAAAGCCTTCAATATTTCATTTTCGTCACATGAGACATTGACCACACTTGCAGCCTGTATACGCCCTCGTTGCCTGTCACCAATATTTATTGTCGGTGTTTTTAGAGATGGAGCTTCTAAAATACCACTCGAGCTATTTCCTACTATCGCAGTACAAAACTTGACCAGAGATAGGAATCTTAAGGTGCCCAGTGAAGCGTACGATATCGCTTTGCAGGGATTGTCAGCAACATAGTTGTCTATCATTTGATTAATCACTCTCCCATCAGTATCGGCATTGGCTTTTGTAAAAACAAAAAAACTATCCTCTTGCAGATCTATCGCCCGCAATAAAATCTGAAATTGTTCTTCAGAACTTATTTGCCCTAGTGTCTCTGGATGAAATGTTACTTGATAGTTATATGTTTTGAATCTGATATTTAATGCAGTTTCTAATTCTTCTCTTGTTAATAGGTTTAGATTTTTAATGTTATCCAAACCAATTGCACCTACATTGAATACTGCATCAGGACTCTCCCCCATTTGGATCACGCGATTCCTATATTCTTGCGTTGAGGTGAAATGTAAATGGCTCAACTTTGTTATGGCATGTCTAATTGCATCATCATAGGCACCTTCTGTGATTTCTCCACCATGGATATGGATTATAGGAATTTTAAACATTGTAGCAGCAGAGGCTATAGCCAACATTTCATAACGGTCACCTAAGAGAACTAGCATATCAGGTTTAAGCCGTGGAATGATATCTGCCATACCATGCAGGGCTAATCCCATTGTCTTCACAATCCCTGTTGAGGTATCAGAGGATAGTAGAATTTCCAGCTTTTCATCAATAAAAAAACCATCGGCCTCTATTTGCTTATATGTAAACCCAAACTCAGATGATAAGTGTGTTCCTGTCGCAATAATTTGCAAGGTCATCCTATCAGACTGATCAATTAAATTCATTAAAGGCCTCAACAGGCCGTATTCTGCCCGCGTAGCCGTAACAACACAAATCTTTTTCATCTAAATTTCGATTAGATCATCCTCTTCAAAATTTCGAATTGCTATTTTGCCTATAATTTCATCCCAGCACATAGGTGAAATCCCGCTTCCTGGTCTCTTGACCGTCAAGTTATCTTCCGACAGCAATTCGCCTTCCTTAATGCTCCTTGCTGCAACAATGCTTTTGCGTGCAACTGCGATATTTTTTAATTCAGATTGGGAAGGGACTTTCAGACCGTCCCCTTTCATAGCAAGCTCAATATTTCGTATTGCAGCAACCATCCTAATTAGCTCTACTGGTTCCAGCGAAGCTGCGTGATCGGGGCCTGACATTGTTTTATCCAATGTAAAATGTTTTTCAATAACCGTAGCTCCTAAAGCAACTGCTGCAACCGGAACCTCGATTCCCAAAGTATGATCGGAATAACCAACCTCCGTTTGAAATTGTTCCTTAATAGCCAGCATGGCTCTTAAGTTAACATCTTCCATCGGTGTAGGATATTCGGTATTGCAATGTAAAATTGTTATGTCAGTAATTCCTTCTGCCTTGAGAACGTTAACCGCAGCTGAGATATCATCCATAGTTGACATCCCCGTTGATAATATTACTTTTGAAAATAATCTTGCTGCTTTCCTTAAATAAGGGAGGTTGGTTATTTCCCCAGACGGGATTTTTACTAACTCTAATCCTATATCACTCAAATATTGCAATGAGTCCAAATCAAATGCTGTTGAAAAAAATTGTACTCCCTTTTCATGACAATAATTTATTAGCGTTTCATGATCATGAATTGAAAGTTCCAGTTTTTTCAACATACTAAATTGAGAATCTTCTTCGCTTCCAGTATTCTGAATTTGGTATTCCGCTTTCTTCGCCTCCTTAGAAACTAATTTTTCTGCTTTGAAAGTTTGAAATTTAATAAAATCTACTCCAGCCTCAACAGCAACGTCAATAAGCTTAATCGCATTATTGATGTCGCCATTATGATTCACTCCCGCTTCTGCAATAATCAACGTTCTTTCCATTACTTAAGTTTTTTTGCAGGGTTGCCAACCCAAATTTCATCATTAGGAATATCATGCAAAACTACACTCCCAGCTCCGACAATAACATTCTCACCAATGGTTACCCCTTGCTTTACAACCGAATTTGCGCCTATAAAAGTGGATTCTCCAACAGTAACATTCCCAGCCAAAATAGCTCCGGGACCTATATGTACATGATCTAAAAGAATACATTCATGCTCAATCACACAGGCAGTATTTAAGATGCAATTGTTACCTATCCTTGCAAAAGCATTAATGATACTATTCACGGCAAAAAAATTTCCTACTCCTACAGAAGAATTTGTACTGATATATGCCGAAGGATGGGTAATTGAAACCAATTGTTTATCCTTCGAGATAACAAGATTGGCAATCTTTCTTCTAATCTGATTGTCACCAATTCCAACAATAAAATTATTAACATTATTCCAGTTAAAATATTCACTACTTTCATCCCCCAAATATTTTAACTTATAAGGGTTAAAACTTTTTTCCTCACGTTCACAATAATGGGACACTAATACCCCAGCTTCATTCGCTGCATCCAAAACAACCAATGAATGACCAGAATAGCCAATTATCGCAATATCTTTATTATCGTACACTACTTGGTATATTAACAATACGTTGCTCTAAAAATTCAGCATTGATTTGCTCATCACGATGGCAATGCTGATACATTGGTAATCGGTAAGTCAGTGTCCATATTGGACGCGTCATAATTCCCTTTTCGTTTGTCTCTTTCAAAAAACTGTCACGTTCTGATCGATCGCCTAATTCCACACACATCAACCAATAATTTGCTTTGGTTTCATTTATTTCAGTTCTGAAATTTACGCCAATCGATTTGAAGAATTCTGTATACCCGCCTGCCAATTTTCGTTTATCTGCTAAAAATGATTCCAGCATTTCCATCTGAGCACAAGCAAGGGCTGCGTTCAAATTTGGCATTCTATAATTATAACCTATTTCATCATGAAAAAACTCATAGGGATGTGGTCTCTTCGCCGTTGTTGTCAGATATTTGGCTCTAGTCCCAAGTTCAAGATCATTCGAAACGATCGCACCACCTCCTCCGCAAGTAATCGTCTTATTTCCATTAAAGGAAAAACAACCAACTTGGCCAAGCGTTCCAGTATGCTTTCCTTTATAATAACTACCCAAGGATTCTGCTGCATCTTCCACAACTGGAATTTTCCAGGCTGAACAAATGGTCATCAGCTCATCCAAATGGACAGGAAATCCAAAGGTATGCATAGGAACACATGCTGAAATCTTATTCCCCGTAAATTTATTATAACATCCATCTTCTCGCAACTCGGCATAATTTTCCAGGAACCGTCGAACAGCTCGCGGTGATAATCCCATTGTATCAAGATCAACATCCAAAAAGACCGGAGTGGCACCATTATAAGCAATAGCATTTGCGGTAGCAATAAAAGAAAGTGCTTGTGTAATGACTTCATCACCCTTAGCAACCCCTATCAATCGTAACGCAACTTGTAAGGAGGCCGTTCCATTAACGACAGCAACAGTTTTTCCCGCTCCTGTAAAATGTTCCATCTCACGCTCAAATCGGTCCACATAAGCTCCCACTGAAGACACAAATGTTGAATCTATTGTATCTAATAAATATTCTTTTTCATTCCCCCGAAACCTGGGTTCATGTAAAGGAACAAACTTGTCTGTATGATACTGCTCTCTTACAAAAGAGACAAACTGATTTATACTTTCCATCTTTACATTTTAGCATCTAAGTATCGTCCCATTTCCTTATGCCCAAAATCTGGAAGCATATAGAAAAATAAATCAACAATCTCATTTTTCGTCCATTTGCGATTATCTTTCATCATTAAAATAGCGTCTTCAAAGTTATTCAACTTTTCCGTCTCCACATTTAACTCGTTTTTTATAATCCCGAGGTTTTCAAAACGTCCCATGTCTAAAACCTCCTTATCGGTAAAAAACTCCTCAAAATCTTTTTCACCGGTAGTATCACTAACAGTAAACAAACAAGGCCATTTACCTTTTTGTGGCAGGGTATTCATTAGAGCTCTTGCTTCATCCTCGCTGTCACAATAATGCGGTTCATAGCCCTTTTCCTGTAGATATTTAATAGCAATATCAGCGAAAGTTATCAAGTGCAAGTTTTCATTTAGCTTAGGGAAAAAGATGTCTCTATTTTCACCAAATATGCAAGACATCAAACAAAGTTCTCCGGACTCCTTAGGAATAACAAAATATCTTTTGATATCATTGGGAGCTACAATTGGTTGTCTTTTTTCTATTCTTTTATTAAAACCATGTAACAATGACCCATCTGAAAACGCTACATTTGCAAATCTTGCCGTCGAAATCACAATATCTTTACTTCTCCGCATCAAAAACATTTCCATTATTCGTTTGGAAGCCCCCATCATATTTACAGGGTTAGCAGCTTTATCCGTTGATACACAAAAATATTTCTTAACACCTTTTTTTGCGGCTTGGTTAAGCGTTTTATCTGTATTAAATATATTTACGTCGATCATACGCATCAAGGTATATGGATCTTTCTCGCTACGAACATGTTTTAGAGCAGAAAGATTTAGCACATAATCGTAGGCCCCGTCTGCTTCCCAAAAAGCATCATATTCTATAGAACCTATATCTAATGCAAAAGTCTGAAAGTCCCCATCTATATAGCCAAAAGAACTTCGAATATCACGCACCAATTCAACCAAATTATTTTCACTGATATCAACCACATGTAATTTAATTGGCTTCCGCTTAAAAATTTCTTTGACAGTAGCTTGACCGATGGATCCTGCTCCTCCAATTACCAAAAATCGAGATTGAGAAACAATTTCAGTTAATCTCAATTCATAAGCATCTACATCATTCTTAAATAACTCTTGATTTCTTCCTACAAGTTTTAATATATCCATGGTGATCTTTAATTCGCAGTTACACTTGTATACAATCTTCTTACTGTAAACCAAATCATGGTCAGGAGCCCAAGCAAAAATGCTCCTATAACAGGAGCTTTAATAAATCCAACCTTTTTCTTTTCTAGCGGATAAACTGGAGTATCCACGGCCTGGATTAAAGGGGCTTCCTTCATGAGCGCCATTTTTGACATCTCAAGATGTTGGACCAATTGTCCTAAAATAGCCTTATTCGTTTCAGCTGAAAATTGGGACCTTTGAGAAGGAACTATACGCTGCACCTGTCTCGTTGGGTTTAAATTTGGCGTAGCATCTATCGCCGCCGCTGCCGTACTGATACTCCCATACATGACTGCTCTTACCGAATCCGTCTTATGTTGCAATATCTCAATATTGTTTAATGATTTCTTTGTCTTTGTTGCCAGGTAAAATGCATTAACCTCGTTTACAAGGGCTTCATTAAATTCCTTTGCAAAGATCTCATCTTCGGATTTTACATCAACTTTTATAATAGATAGTTTTGAGCTCGGTTTAGCAACAGATAGGCTACCTTTATTGATATCTTTAATTATTTTTTGCAAGATACTATCTCTATCTCTTTGAAGATTACCTTGATTACTTCTTCTGAAATCAATTCCCATCAAGGACGGTTTTTTAGACTTCCAATCCTTTTTCATTTCGCTTACCTCTAAATAGCGATCTATTAAAAGCTTGGAACTATCTTTTTTTAAAGGTGTCAGCAATGCTGCTTCCAGCATCTTACGGGACTTATACAATTCCAAAAGATTATCTCCTTGAAAGATTCCTCCACTGCTTCCGCCCAAATCTATTCCCACCATTGCCGCAACACCAGCATATTGTCCTAATCCACTCGCTTTTTCTCCAGACTCCAAAACAAATGTAGTAGTTGCAGTAAATATAGGTTTTGTAAATTTTGCATATAAAAGTCCGAGGCCAGCACCGATAAGTCCAGCAATAACCAGAATATGCCATTTCGAAATAAAATACTTTATCCAATTCTGAAGAATCAATACAAATTCTTTAACCCCAGGTTCTTTATCGGTTTGATTTATCTCTGCCATTACGGTTATCCTAATTACTTAAATAAACTAATAATAATCGCCAACGTAGAGGCAATACCAGTACCTATTCCTATCCAAGCCTGTGAGCTCAATTTTTCTCTCGGAGCCCGCTTCGGCACAACAATTTCTGCTCCAGGTTTTATATCCGGATAACCGCCCGACTTTCCTTTAACCGCACCATTGGCATATTGCACAAAGACGCGTTTTTTAAGCGCATTGTCGGTAAAGCCTCCGGCTTGATTGACGTAGTACTTCAGTTTTTTTCCTTTCACATACACCACATTATTCGGATTCAAGACCTCACCAACCACCTTCACCGTTTCCAGTTCTTTTGGTACTGTGATAATGTCGCCGTCCAGCACCAGTAAATCACCACGCTCATACGGATTTTCCAGGATCTTATTCAATTCAATTCCTACCAGATCACTAGGTTCAACTTCTTCTGCAGACATTCCTTGCTGCGACACCTTCGCCAAAGCAGCATTCTTCGCCCTGGAGTTGCCTTCCTTTTCTTCTTCCAACTCTTTCTCCTTACCGCTTTCCTGATCTTGATCCAAGCTATCCTTCTCCAACTCTTTTTGCAGCCGCTCTTTTTCCTTTTTCTCCTCTGCCTTCAATTTGGACATACCGGTACGCTTCAAGGAAGCACCTTCTGTGTAGGCATAGGGAGTCAACCCGCCTGCACGTTTAATGATATCAGATATCCGCTCATCCTCACGCGAGATGGTATAGAATCCCGGGTATAACACTTCGCCTTCAATTTTTACCTGCCGCTGTGTACGGAAGCCCGCATCGCCCAATATGGAGATGACATCATAAGGTTGCAAAGCGATATTCGGATCGGTTAATAGACCATCTTTGATATCCACCAAAATCGTCTGTGAAGAACTGTGGTCATTCACATCACGGTGATTTAACCGTCTTGCGATCTCCACACGTGCATTTTTGGCGGCTTCGGTCAGACCGCCAGCTTTCTGAATGACATCCCCCAGGGTTGCATTGCTGGAAAAAGGTAAGTCGCCAGGAAAACGGACTTCCCCCTGAACGGTAAACTTATATTCATCACGCAGATCGAAAATCGAAGAAATCTCGATCTTATCTTCTCTTTTTAATGGGATATCGGCAGTCGTCCCGGCCAAAACTTCACGTACATTAAAATTGATGAGTTCAGCCGTATTATCCGATTTTAAACGATTAATCAGACCGCGCTCCAAAAAGGCATCCTCACGTACTCCATCGGCCATTTCCAGTACTTGTTTCAAGGTCATGCCCGGTTCCAAACCGAAAATCCCCGGACGGAATACGGCCCCTAATACACTCACACGATTTGCAAAGCGCTCCAATATTGGATCAACAATATATTGGTCCCCGCCTTTCGGGGTATAATTGGCGAACTGATCTGCATACAGATCCTGCACACTTCTTTCCCGGCCTGTGGTCTGCAACACTTTGATTTTGGCACTATAGGCATTTTCAGTAAAGTCTCCCGCATAACGCAAGATATCTAACAGTGACTCACCTGGTACTGTCTCAAATATCGCTGGCCGTTTCACCTCGCCCTCAAACTGCACGCGTGCGCCATAGACCGGAATATGAATGATATCTTGATCTTGTAGGTGAATATTCCCCTGCTGTATCCCATTGGCCAAAAAATCATATACATCAATGGTGCTCACCACACGGTTGGCACGGATCACTTGAATTTGACGGTAGGTTCCGTTTTTATTTGGCCCTCCTGAAGCATATAGTGCATTAAAAACTGTGGCCAAGGAAGGGAGACTATAAGTCCCCGGTTTGGTAACGGCACCCGTCAGGGTCACCCGGATGGTACGGATATTTCCGATCGTAACAGAGATATTTGTTCTCCCCGAACGGATGGCGGGATAGGTTCCACTCAATCGCTGTTCTATTTTGCTCTTTGCTGCCGCAATAGACAGGCCCGCAACATTGATCTGACCTACGTATTCTACCTTGATCATACCATCTGGACTAACAGGAAGGGTATATGAGGCTTCATTATCCCCGGTGATATCCAGCAGTATTTCATCATCGGGACCTATTATATAGGAACTCGGTGTCGCCATGCGGAGGTTAGGTTCAAAGGTAATGGCATTATTTTTAAATAGGTCAGCGCCAAAGATCTTCAGTTTCCCTTCTTCATTATGCATGGAATCCTGCTCACTCAGGCGTCTATTCTGCAGGGAATCCCTATTGGAAGAACCGCCATTGACCTGACGCCCCGAACCCCGACCTGTCGATGAACTATTATAACTGTCCTGAGCCTGATCCGGCTGCTGCTTTTTACGTTTAATCTTCGCCAACCGTTCCTTTAACTTCTGCACTTCGACAGCAGATACCCCCTGAGCACGTGCAAAACCATCCAATTGGCTTTCATCATAGCCCATTAAAGCGGCCTGCTTTACATATTGCTCTATTTGAGCATCTGTCAGATTATCTACCTTAATACTTGCGGGGTTGGTTTGCGCATGTACAGAGCCTACAAAACCCACTATGCATAACCATAATATTATTCTTTTCATTCGATACGTCGGCATTTGCCGCAAAATTAGTAAAACTATTTAATTAAATGGTTTAAAAATTTATCCAGTTATTCTATCGCCAGCTAAACTTTCTTTTCAGGAATCCTGCTTATTCGCGATCTTGTGTTTCTAACGTAAAATGATACTTTTTCGCTACGCTGCCCTCCAAGATACCCTTGAGTAACATTTCCGTAGCATCCTGTTCTGTAACCTGCACTTGGAACGAAGCATTGTATTGGCAAGTATCTATGTTCTAACGCGATAGTTTTTAAAGATAGTAACAGCTTTATCTTATGATCCAAAGCGAATAAAATTTTCGTTGTCCTTGTTCCTATAAAAGATAGAACAACAGTTGTGAAAGTTTTATTAACTTCGTAAAGTTAAGCATAAATTAAAATGAAACGTTTATCTCTTGGTTTTTGGCTACCGTTGAGCATCATTACCTTGCTCTTTTGGGCATGCAATGAAAAGAATACATCAAAAAAAGAAAACGATACTTCGGCAAAACAGCAAGCCGCCGCCAATCCTGCAGATAGCACGCTACAGCATTTTTGGGATACTTTTAACATGCAGGATACTGCTCAGGTTAAAAACCCTGACAAGGGCGAACAGCACCTAGCTGACTTTATCGCCTTATTATCAAAAACACCGGATTCGGCCACAAGAGACCGGGCGGTAAACCTGATGCTGGACAAAGCCAAAGCGAACAGAACCAGCTTTGACCATTTTATCAAGCTTTATGAACATTATCTTTACGATGGCAATTCACCCATGCGTGATGATGTCGTTTACGAATCTGTATTGCGCTATATGATCAAAACCGACCTGCTTTCTGATTTAGAAAAGGAAGCCTACCGACCTGTCTATAAGCTGGTCAGACGGAACAGGGTGGGCCAGCCGGCGGAAGATTTCAGTTTTGAGCTCAGTAATGGTACAAGCCAAAAGTTGTCACAGGTAAAAGCGAAGTACACATTACTGCTTTTCTATGATCCGGACTGCGCCCATTGCAAGGAAACGATTCATCAATTACGTGACACACCGCAATTGGCCGAGCTCTTTACGCAATTACAGGTGCAGATCGTTGCCATTGACCCTTGGGGCGACCGCAGTAAATGGAAGGATTATATGCCAGAGATCGCTAAAGACTGGATCAATGGCTTTGATGCCAAATCCACCATCCTGCAGCAGAGTCTGTATGACCTAAAAGCCTCGCCAACGATTTTCCTCCTCGATGAAAACAAGCAGGTCATCCTAAAGGATACGTACCTGCAATCGGTTATCCAACATTTTGTTCAACCCAATTAATGTGGCATGGCTGAGTATCCTGACAATAGCAGCACACGTATCCTTTCCAATGCACACTATTTTGCTGAGGTCCAGCATATGCTGGATGAGGGTAAAGAGGTCCGCATCCGGATAAAGGGAAACAGCATGCGTCCCTTTATTGCCGACGGCGACACTGTCCTCTTGAAGGCCTACAAAGGCGAGGTACTCCCTTTAGGAATAAATGTACTGGCCAGACACCAGGGGAAATATGTATTTCACCGTTATGTGGGTACCAAGGATTACAAGATCATCCTGGCAGGGGACGGCAATCTGGTACTTTGTGAGTCTGTCGACAGAATTGACATCATGGCCACTGCTATCCAGCACTTTCCGCAAAATCAGTCCAAGCCAATAGACCTGAGCAGAGGCTGGTACAGACTACGAGGGTTAGCCTGGTACCATATCCGCCTTCTTCGCCGGATTATCGCCAAATTGAGACGCTAAGAAGAGAAAATAATTATTAACTTTGGTTTTATTTAGTCCTATACATATGAAATTAAGAGCAGATTTAGTTTTGAGAACAATTGGTTCTGATCATTTGATCGTCGACCCAAGCCAAGATATGGTTGATCTTTCCACGGTGTACACCTTGAATAGTTCGGCGGCATGGCTCTGGGAGCAACTGAAGGACAAAGAATTCGATCTTGGGACTGTTGTTGAGCTGCTCTGTGAGAACTATGATGTGAGCGGGGAACAAGCCCAATCTGATGCTGAAATCTTACTCCAGGATTTTGAGAAGCAGGGGCTATTGGAAAAATAACCTTTTCATAGAGCAAGCAATCTGAATGAGCAGCAATAGCCTGAAACAACATTTGAGCTGGGCATGGTCTCTCAGCGAAGGGTACCGTGGCAGGTTACTATGTTATTTTCTGTTGGAACTGCTGTGCATCATGCTATCCCTTGTTTTTGTTTATCTATCCAAGGCTGCTGTTGATGTGGCAACCTCTCCTGGAGAATTGTCCCTCAAATGGATACTTATGGGCATCGTGGGCAGTATAGCGCTCAATGTGGGGATCAAGGGGTATTCGGGGCGGCTCATGGAACGTATCAAATTGATGCTCACCTTACAGCTGCAGCGCAAAATGCTTGATGCACAAATGCTTTCGGTCTGGAAGCTGATCAAAAACTGGCATACAGGCGACATTCAACTCCGGATACAGACGGATTGTGATGAAGTGGCCAATACCATTGCCAACACAGTGCTTTCCTTCCTGTTGACCACCATCCAATTATTGGCGTCCGTGGGTTTTCTCTGGTACATGGACCCCATGCTTGCCCTAATGATCCTGGCCATCTCGCCTTTATTTGTATTTTCAAAAATCTACTTCCGGAAAATGCGCAAGCTGAGTAAGGCGGTAAAGGAGGAAGAAAGCAATTTTTCCAACGTACTACAGGAGAATCTACGCTTTCGCCTGCTGATCCGTGCCATGGGTATATTCCCCAAAAGGCGGACAAAATTAACGGAAAGTCAGCAACAGCTTTTTCTATTAAAAATGCGGCAGCTTAACTTTTCCACTTATACCCAGGGAGCTATGAAAGTCGCCATGAATGCAGGTTATCTGATCGCTTTCATCTGGGGGATCTACCGGTTACAGGCTGGGCAGATCACCTTCGGCACCATGACTGCATTTTTACAGCTGGTCGCCAGAATCCAGTCGCCGATCCTGGCCCTGATCGCTTATATTCCCGGTTTTGTCCGGTTCAGGGTCTCTGCAGATCGCCTGCTAGAGCTTCAAGAGGGAGAAATAGAACCAGTGGTGGAGCAACAACGCCTTCAGCAGACATCCGAACTCCGGATTAACAACCTTTCTTTTCGCTATGAAGACAAATGGGTGCTACAGCAGTTTAACCTCGTTTTAAAAGCCGGTGAGCCCACAGCGATTATCGGGCCGAGCGGCAAGGGGAAAACGACACTGATCCGCCTATTGCTGTCATTGCTCAGTGCCGAAAAAGGGGAAATTCTGCTGACCGACAAGGATGGTCCACGACCGCTAACGGCGAGCCATCGGATCAATTTTGCCTATATCCCGCAAGGCAACTCGCTCTTTAGTGGCACCATACGCGAAAATCTTCTCCTTCATGTGAAAGAAAATAGTCCAATGACCATGCAGCAGGCGCTTTGGCTAGCCTGTGCAGAATTTGTATTTGAACTCCCGGATGGTATTGATACCCTGGTGGGCGAGTCTGGCATCGGCCTATCCGAGGGACAGGCCCAACGCATTGCCATTGCCCGCGCACTGATGCATGATGGTGATATCTGGCTCTTTGATGAGGTGACCTCCGCCTTGGACCGAAGCACATCCGACATCCTGACACAACGACTATTGGAATATGGAAAGCATAAACTATGTTTATTTGTTACACACGACTTAAATCTTGCCGACAAATGCCAGCACCGGATCTATCTCGACTAAAGTCATATCCAACATGCCAAGGACAATGTGGACGACAAGCCTTCAGGTATATGTTTTTAAATAACTATTTATAGATGAAATAACCATGAACATGATAAAATCAGCTGAACTATCTCAAACACGTTACCGTATCGCAGATTTATTCTTGGAATTTAACCATCCTGTGAGTTTACCCTTAACACAGCTTCTTGCTTCGTTTCGGGATTTCCAGATCAGTTCCACAATGGATAAAGCTGACATTGTCATCAATATCAGCCTGGAGGCTCCCCCTGTCACCGATGATATGGGCATACTTCGCACCGATGAGTCTATTGCCTGGGGTGACCGGTTCCGGTTTTATGAAAAGGGAGATCAATTTATCACCACCATTGCTAACGAGCAGGCTAATGGAACATGGTATCAATATAGCGAGCGTAATTTTGAACAATCCACCATTTATGTACCGGTAAGTTCTGCCGATGAGCAAAGTGCCGTCATCACCTGGATATCCATGATGATCTTCGGCCAGGCCAGCCTATTGCACGACACCATCATGATCCATGCTTCAGTTGTCAACCATAAAGGTCATGGAGTGGCATTCTTAGGGAAAAGTGGTACTGGAAAAAGCACGCATAGCCGGTTGTGGCTCACGCATATTCCAGCTACGGTACTGCTCAACGATGACAATCCGGCGATCCGCCTGACGGCAGCAGGTATTTTTATTTACGGGACCCCCTGGAGCGGGAAAACCCCTTGTTATAAGAATGAAAAGTTGCCGTTAAAAGCTTTTGTCCGTTTACAGCAGGCTCCCGTCAACCAGTTTGAATGGCAACCGGGGATGAAAGGTTTTATCGCGGTGCTTCCAAGCTGCACCTCTATTCGGTGGAATAAGGATCTTTTTTCAAGTATGAATACCATCCTTGAAAAAATTATCGCTGAGGTACCTGTAGGCTACCTCAAGTGCTTACCGGATGTAGATGCGGCGCAACTGTGTCACCGTCACATCTTTAGCAAGTAACGCCTTTATCTTGCGTGCACAGGGCTGTTGGCCCGCACGCCATGCTGAATCCGCTAGATCACTCTTTGAATTTCTTGATCATACCGCGGTCCCGTGGAGCATTGACTGTCCCTGCACCTAAGCGGTGCCGCATTTTGCTGCTCACAGACTGGAGCGCTGCCCGGGTGCTGCTGCTTGGAGCGGCATCATTTAATGCCGTCTCCAGCATGGTTTCCCGCTTGTCTCCGACATCGACAAAAATGTAGTCTTCAATATTCGGTTTGTCAGGGACCAGGCCATCCCAGTAATCGGAGAATCCGGCAGAATTTTTCAACAGAAAGGAAACCGGCCAAAAGGAAACTTTATCCTGAACAACCTGTTCAAAAAAACCAACTGGTTTACCAAAAGTACGGGTCTCCGAAGCTATGATCTGTACGGACAGATGTGGTTTTAGGACATTGATCAACATTTCTGCAGCGGAAGCCGTTTTATCACTGACCAAAAAATAAACTTTATTCAGGTTCAATGCGCTTAATCCTGTAAACTTGGTATCCTGAAACATCTTGTTGACACTTGGGGTTTTCTTAATATATGCGTTCACTTCATAGCTGAGCATGAGCTTACCGCGTGTCTTACTACCACCGATCTTATCCGCAACATAGGCTGACGCATCTACATAACCCCCGCCATTATAACGCAGGTCGACAATCAGGCTCTGGATCTGCGCATCCTCAAATTTTTTAAAGACCGCATCCATCTGTTGCTGATTGAGATTGTTATTTTCAATCTCTTCGAAGGAAGATAAGGCCAGATAACCTACATTATTGCCACTGTTCAGATATACGGTGTCCTTGTAGATCGGATCAATCGTATAATTACTATAGGTTAAGCTCTTCGTCAGGACCTTCCCATCCTGTTGTTTTACCTGCAATTTGAGTGTCCCAGCATCCAGAGCCGCATCCAGCTTGTTCTCAATTCTATTCTTGTCACTTTCATTATAAGTACAGTCCCTATCGTCACAAGTAACAGAAAACGAATAATCTGTATCATTGTTAACAGAAATCACATAATCTGAACGTTTTAAACCAGCCTTTTGAGCCGGAGATCCGCCCTCTACAAAATAAATAATAGGATAGGCTATTTTACCATCTTCTGTCCCAAAACTAAAATAAAGACCATAACCATCGTTATTGTCCATTTTGAGGCCGTTCCTTGCTGAGGTACCTGTATTATACCCATTGATGCCTTCCATAAAAGAAAAACGATCAAGCACACCGCCATCATACGCGGCATGTACAGGGGTCAGCTTTTTCAGTGCAGTAAGCACGTCATCCGCCGAACGATATTTATCCGTAAATTCAGCGGGGTTCTCCGTGTAATCTGGAATGGAAGTATCCCAAAGAGAATATAGTTTATAATATTTATAGATATCGTCCTTGATAAGCTGGCTTTCCGTGCGGTCCACAGGTTCTGGCTCCGGTTCGGGTTCAGGGGCATCCTTTTTACAGGAAAGAATAAAAAGTCCCACCAGGGCAATCAAAGCCCAGTGGCCAACTGGTTGTAAAACCTTTACGTTCATGCTTTCAACAGTTTAATTGAACAAACTTAGATAAATTTGTGCGTATACACAATGACAATGTAATGAGCTCCAAAAAAAATTTCAAGACCACAAGTCACGCTTAAAACGGTGCTATTGTTTCTCGATACAATAATTATTAAGTAATTGAATTAAAGCTCATTAATTATTATCAAGATGTAGCAAAATAAATCCGAAAAAATCACCAATTTAGCTCATAATTGGTACTTCTTCCACCTGAATCAGCCTTGATCAGAACACCTTTATTCACTAAATCCGTAATATCTCGTAATGCAGTATCTGCCGATACCTTTGTCATCTTTGCCCATTTTGATGAAGTTAGATTTCCTTCAAAATTATCTATTAATCTATTCAACATCGTTTGTTGCCTTTCATTACTGACATTAATATTGTTTTGCATCCAAAAGTGATGTTTTCTAACGACTTTACCTATTATTGTATTCGAAGCAATAATAGCTTCTTTGAGACAGTTTAAAAACCATACTACCCAATTGGTAATATCCGAATCTCCTTTTTGTGTTTTCTCCAGAATCGCATAATACTCCTTATGCATCTGTTTAACTTGCGCAGACATACTATAAAAGCGTTGATTGACACCATCCGCTTTCGATAGTTGCATATCTGTTAATGCACGAGCAATACGTCCGTTTCCATCATCAAATGGATGTATAGTCACAAACCATAAATGTACAATAGCAGCTTTTAAGACTGGATCTATGTCAGATTCTGCATTAAACCAGCCTATAAAACTCGTCATTTCTTCTTCGAGCCGTTCAGCTCTAGGTGCTTCAAAGTGTACAACTTCTTTTCCCATTCCTCCTGAAACGACTTGCATATCACCACTTCTCCATTGTGCCACATCAATTTTGTACAAGCCACTTCTTCCAATTGGAAATAATGCACCATGCCAGCCAAATAATCTTTCTTTACCTATGGTCTTATCCGTATTCTGTGTCGCGTCTAGCATCATTTCTACTACACCATCGATATGACGATCAGAATTTACAAGACCTAGATTGTCTAATCCTAATCGAGTCGCTATCGACGAGCGGACTTGTTCTGGATTTAATGTCTCTCCTTCTATTTCTGATGATTGAACAACATCTTGGATAAGTGTTTCCAAGTTTGCTTCGTCTTTTAACTCAAATCCTAGCAACTCTACTTTTCCAATAAGCTTCCCTTGAAGATGCCGAACTTCGCTTAATAGATTAAGAATCTTCTCATCTTCCCATTGAAAATTCGTCCAATTATGTCGCTCGTATATATAGACTGCCATGACCTCAAAATTATATGCGGTAAATATAAGTAATATTTACCGCAAAAAAAGCGGAGAATAAGCTGTTTATTCTCCGCATATAAGTATATCTTTTTATTTACCGCCATCTTACAACAAGTTTAAACCCTATAATTTACGGCCAAAACATTCTCTACTAGCCTTTGGTTGTCCTTAGGGATCATTGGGTCCGGATCAATACCTATATTTTTCCTTCCACTTATCCCGTAGGCTCTGACGCAATTTTTCTTCCTGTGGATTTTGCCCCGGGTCATAGAGCTTTACACCGCTCACTTCCTTGGGCAAAAATTCCTGCAGCACAAAGTTCCCCGGATAGGCGTGTGCATATTTATATTCAGCACCATAATTCAGGTCTTTCATCAATTTAGTTGGTGCATTGCGTATATGCAAAGGAACTGATAGGTCTCCGGTCTGCTTCACTAAGGCCTGGGCTTTATTGATGGCTTCATAGGATGCGTTACTCTTGACCGAAGTGGCCAGGTAGATCACGGTTTGAGAAAGGATGATACGGGACTCGGGCCAACCAATGACATTGACTGCCTGAAAACAATTATTGGCCAGTAATAAGGCGTTTGGGTTGGCATTGCCGATATCTTCTGATGCCAGAATCAGTAGCCTGCGCGCAATGAACGACGGATCTTCTCCACCTTCAATCATTCGTGCAAGCCAGTATACTGCCGCATTTGGATCAGACCCACGGATGGATTTGATAAAGGCTGAAATAATATCATAATGCTGCTCGCCGGCTTTATCATAAATTGCCATATTCTGCTGTACCTGCCTGAGCACAAAAGCATTTGTAATTGGTTCTTTATGGAGGACAGCGGCATTGATCACCAATTCCAGTACATTCAGTAACTTCCGGGCATCGCCTCCTGACAGCCGCAATAAGGCCTCATACTCTTCTACTACGATGTCATGCTTCTGGAGATACTCATCTTCATGAAGCGCCTTCTGGACCAAGCCGATCAGGTCTTCCTCGGATAGATGCTCGAGCACATACACCTGACAACGGGATAGTAAGGCCGATATGACCTCGAATGAGGGATTTTCTGTCGTCGCCCCGATCAATGTGACCAGCCCTCGTTCTACTGCGCCCAGCAGCGAGTCTTGCTGTGATTTGGAGAAACGGTGGATCTCATCGATAAATAATATAGGTTGGTCCTGATTGAAATTCATCAGTCGTTCGGCCTTATCAATGACCTCACGGATGTCCTTTACCCCCGCTTGAATCGCACTCAAAGAGAAAAAAGGTCGATCCAGTTCCTTGGCAATCAACAGGGCTAAGCTTGTTTTTCCAACCCCCGGCGGCCCCCATAAGATCATGGAAGGGATATTTTTTTGTTGGATCGCATGGTAAAGCACCGCATCGGGACCAACGATATGCTGCTGCCCCACATAATCGCTCAATTGATGAGGCCGGAGTCGTTCTGCAAGAGGTATTCGTGTTGCCATAGTACAAATTTAAAAATTATAGCGTACAATAACTAAATATTTTAGCTTAACTCAGGACAGCAGCAGCAAACAAGCCTAACACGAGCTTAGCTAAAAAATACCCAGCACTCATTACTCATTATACCATACTCTATCAGACTTTAACATTTTTTCACATAATTTTTCTTCATATTTGCTCTAATATTAAAAAACCCTATAATGCAGAGCAGAAATCGATAAATTGCTTTTACTATACAATTTATCTAAGTTTGCAATAGACGTTAATTACGATGTAATAATGCATGAGAATGACGAAATACTGGATCTTACTTTTAACAGTCCTAACCATCAGCGTTGGGGCGAACAGAAAAGTGATGGCACAAAAAGCGCCCGAAGATTATACTGGGGCCATAAAAAAATATGATGCCGCATTTAAAGGCATCGGTCCTGAGGTGTATTTTTTACCGCCCCCCAAGACCAAGAATGAAATTATTGAAGACAATTACTCCGATAAAAAAGCTTTTAGTAAAGAAATTGCAAGACAGCTGCTTTTTCAACGCTTATTATTGCAGCTCAGAAGCACCAATAATACGGGCCATTTTCAATATCTGATGAATCCTGTCCCCACCACTGCCCAACAATGGGGCAGTGCCATCGAAAATCAAAAAAAATCAGGAAACTGGATAGCAGGCTATGCCCTGGCGAATGAAGCGGCTTTATTTGCGATCAAAAATCAAGATAGCAGTCATGCTTCCACATTCTTATATGAAGCACTGACCTTAGCAAACCGGACGGATAACAAAGATGATATTGCAACCATCAATATGAATATTAGTAATTTCCTATTGTACAGTGGCGATTTTGTCAAAGCCGAAGAAAGTGCCCAAAAATATCATAGCTATGCCATGACGAACAAAAGCTATTTAGAACAGGCAAATGCCTGGCTTCTGATCGCCATGACACGTGCAGGACAGGGCAACTTTAAAGCCGCTGAGAACAATATCATCCGCAGTGCCATCCCTTTGTTCAACAAGGCCAAAGCCTACGAAGGGAAGATCTTCGCCTGGGAAATGCTAGCTGAAATCTACTTTCAACAAAATAAATACACGCAAGCCCAATGGTTTCTGTTACAAGCACGTGATTTGGCCAACGCAAAAAAACTAAGTAGTGAACTTGCTGAAATCGAATACCTGCTCGCTGCTTCAAAACAGCAGGATGGAAATTATAATGTGGCGATCAAAGAATTTATCCAAGCGGCAGAATTGGCTTCCGGAGAAAACAACAAACAGCTGTCTCTGGCCATCCTGGACAAACTTGGCGAGGTCTACCTGGTATTGAAGGATTATCCTGCAGCCGATCAGACCTATCAGGCGTATATACAATTGAAAAACGAATTATATAATTAAGCTGTACCGCCATGATATTTAAGTTTTTTGTAAATATTAAAGGATAAATCAAATAATTCTTTAGAATCTATGCCAATGTGATGCGAATTTCACTAAATTTAGCACGCTTATTAATAGGAGCTCAATATGACTATTTTGTCTTTTAGGATTAAAAAGTTCTTGATGGCAAAGGAGGAAAATAATGATTGCATGTCTTATGCAAATTTATCTTAACTAAAAATGATTATTAAAACTGTCGAAAATATGTTTAGAAAACTCATATTTGCACTTTTTGTGATATCCATAGTCTCTTGTGGCTCAAAGCCCCGGGTGGCACTTCCCGATGATAACGGACTTAAACCAAGTACACAGCATCAGATCATCGCCAAGGAAGTAATTGGCTTATTGGAAAATGCAAGTTACAAGAAAGTCAACATGAATGATTCGATCTCTGGAATTATTTATGACAATCTCATCAAGGGCCTGGACCAAAGTAAAAATTACCTTCTTCAATCCGATATTGATGAATTTCAGGCTTACAAGAATAATCTTGCCCAAGATATGAAAGATGGCGACCTTTCTGCTGCCTTCCATATTTTCAATGTATATAAAACCAGGTACCTGGAAAGAATGCAATATGCACTCTCCGAGATTGATAAAAAGCACGATTATACCAAAGATGAGTACTACCAGCCTAACCGTGAAAAACTAGCCTGGTTCAAGACCGAGGCCGAAGCCAATGATCAATGGCGGAAACGGGTCAAGTATGATCTACTGAATCTGGAAACCGCCAGTGGGAAATCGACCGACAGTGCCAAGACCAAACAAGTGGAAACGCTGAAAAAACGTTATGTGAACTTAATTTCACAAACAAAAAAATATAATGCAAATGATGCCTTCCAGATCATTATGCAATCCTTGACGGATGCAGTGGATCCGCATACCTCCTATTTCAACCCATCCTATGCACAGGCATTTAACGAGGGGATGGCCAATACCTTTGAAGGCATCGGGGCGAGACTGACCATCGACAATGAAGCGGTGAGCATCAATGAGATCATCCCCGGAGGGCCGATCTTCAAAGACAAAACCATTCAGGTAAATGACAAAATCATTGGCGTAGCACAAGGTAAGGATGGGGAATTTGAGGATATCATCGGTTGGCGACTGGATGCTGCCGTAGCAAAAATCAAAGGACCAAAAGGAACCGTAGTGCGCCTTAAAATTATTCCTGCCGGACAACCGATGAACTCGCACCCGCGCATTGTATCGCTGGTACGTGAGAAAATCGTGGTTGAAGAGGAATCCGCTAAGAAAGAGATCATGAATGTTAAAGGTGCAGACGGAAAAATGTACAAAGTTGGGGTCATCAATATCCCTAAATTCTACATGGATTTTGATGCCTACCGCAGACGTGATCCAAATTATAAAAGTACAACGCGCGATGTCAGATTGATCCTCGACACGTTAAAGCAAGCCAAAGTTGATGCCGTTCTTATCGACTTACGCTTCAACGGCGGAGGTTCCCTGCCAGAGGCCATCGATCTTACAGGTTTGTTTATTGATAAAGGACCTGTCGTGCAGGTAAGGGATACAAAAAACAATATCGACGTCGAAGAAGATAAAAATGCAGGTACAGCCTGGGATGGTCCATTGGGTGTGATGATCAACCGCTTTTCAGCTTCCGCATCCGAAATCTTCGCCGGGGCTATCCAGGACTATGGCCGAGGAATCATCCTAGGTTCACAAAGCTATGGTAAAGGAACGGTACAATCTGCCATCGACATGTCGCGCGTGATCAGTCCTACAAGCCGCTTACTGCTCAAAGCCTCCGGAGAAAAGGATCCCGACACCCCCGAAGGTGCTCCTCAATATGGACAGATCAATATTACTCTGGGTAAGTTTTACCGTGTAAACGGTAGCAGTACACAACATAAAGGTGTAACGCCGGACATTACGTTTCCTTCACAGTTCTCGGCAGAGAAATTCGGTGAAAGTTCGGAAAAGTCTGCGCTCCCATGGGATCAGATCCAATCCAGTAAATTTACGAAAGTAGCCGACATGAGCGGGATAGACAAAAAATTGGAAGCCCTGCATGAAGCTCGGAGTAAGACATCACTGGAATACAAGTACCTGAAAGAAGATGTTGAAGAAGCCCAAAAGGATGAAGATGTCAAAATATCGCTTGAGTTCAACAAGTTCAAAAAAGAAAAAGATGACAATCTGAAGAAAAATAGGGACCGCATCAACGCACTCCTAAAACTGCAGGGCAAGCCGGCCTGGGTAGAAGGAAAACCACAGCCCAAAATGGACCTTGATTTTGTTAAGGATGAAAGTGCAAAAGTAATAACAGATTATATCATTAATTTTTATCAGAAGTAATTATGATTACCAGCTGATCAAAATAATCCTCATTCCAAAAAAGGCAATCATGATGCATGATTGCCTTTTTTGATGCTTATAACCGATCTGCCCCAAGCCCTTATTTCTTCCTTATTCATTCCCCATGATCCGGAGGGGCCTATAGGATCTTATGATTAAATTATCGTTTCTTTACAACATATCGTTGTCTTAGTTGTTTTATCCATAGCGTTCATCTGTACAGAAAGCGATGCAGGCCATCCTGGACAGCAGGCATGAACAATAAATCAATGAATTACACAGCAATTAAACAATAGCACCATGAAACGTATTCTTCTTTTAACCGACTTTTCCGAAAATGCACTTTTAGCAGCAAAGCAGATTGCCTTATGCGCGGAGGCATGGAAAACTGAAAAGGTCATTATCTATCATGCTTACAATAGTGTAACTATCGTCGAAAATGAGCCTATTGTTGTGGTCAATGATGAAGTAAAAGCGGCCAAAGAGAAAGAGCTGCAGGAATGGTATGATCAGGTGCGCCCATTATTCTCCCCACAAGTCGAACTGCTCCATAAAATGGAGGACATCGACCTACCACTTGGGGTTAATGATATGTGCAAATCTGAAGCGATCGACCTGGTTGCGCTGGGTATTACCGGTCAGACCGGCTTCGCCAAGATTCTCGTCGGAAGCAATGCGATTACCCTCATGGATCTTTGCAATAAGCCCATGCTCATTGTATCCCACAAAGTCATTCCGGCCCTTCCCAAAAATGTCCTGGCCACGACAGACCTTAAAGAGGTGGACCGCAAACTAGCCCTATTCGACCTTGATCAGGTCCTGGAAACATTTTCGGCCCAGCTCTACGTCCTGAATGTCGCTCAAAGAGAATCCTCAGCAGCTGATCTGGCCCAGGAACTCAAGCATCTGCATGAAAGACTTGACAAGTATAAACCTATTTATGACTATATCAGCCACGATGATATTACGATGGGGATAGCTGAATATGCGAAAGAGAAACATATCGACCTTATCCTTTCATTCCACAAAAAACAAGGTTTACTGGCAAGCTTGTTCAAGACCAGCATATCGAAAAAAATAGCCTGGAATGGAGCCGCCAACTTATTGGTCATCCCCATGGATAAGGCATAAGTTCAATCGACAAGGTCTCCGCATGCGGAGACCTTGTCGATCAGGATGAAATAGTTCCATCCAGTTATTTCTTATCCACAGAATGCTTTCCAGGTCCGACAAGGACAAGCCCCAGAAATACAAAAAACAACTCAATGGCATGTGAGGCACCAGATACGCCATCCCCTTTGGAAAGGTGCATCAGCCCGGCAATGAGCATGGTAAAGGCAAGCAGCAGTGCCGCAGGTCTAAAAAACAGGCCCAATAACAGGAATAACCCACCGACCGTCTCCGTGGCCGCAGCCATAAATCCCCAAAAAGTAGGTATAAAATGGATCCCTATATTTCCCATGGATTTTCCTACACCTTCCCACAACCCTGGCCCGCCCTGCAGTTTGGGCAAACCGTGCATAATCATCATCACGCCCAATCCAATCCGAAGGATCAACAATCCTGTATCCTTATATTTCCCTAATGAATTCCAAATCGCCATAAATGAAAATTTATAATTACCAAATGTTAATGATTGACCTTTCTAAATTAATCAAATTATCTGTATTGCCAGCGATTTGTTTTTCAATAGAAAAAAATTGCATTTATAAGAGTTAATATGTAATTTAAGGGGTATAGATCCAATTATGATATCGCTATGAAGAATCTACTTTTACTAACGGATTTCTCTGAAAATGCTTATGCAGCAGCAAAGTATGCCGCACAGTTGGCGCCATTGTGGGGTATAGAAAAAGTCATTCTATATCATACTTATGAAGTTGTGCCCACGGTAGGTACCGAACCAGTGGTGATCAGTAACGCCGAAATATTGGACGAAAAACAAAAGGATCTGAACACCTGGCAACAGGATCTCATGCAGCTTTTCCCACAGGGTATCGCCTGGAAGGTTATCCTTGAAGAATATGAATTGAGCTATGGCGTCAATCGGACCTGCGCTGAAGAAGATATCGATATTGTGGTCGTTGGAACCGCAGGAAAGAGCGGCTTTAAGAAACTGCTCTTGGGCAGCAATACCTTAAAGCTTATCGAAAACTGTCATACTCCCTTGTTGGTGGTCCCTGCCAAAGCTGAATTCAGAATACCCAAAAAGATGCTGATTGCAACAAATCTAAAGGAGGTACGACTGAAACTGGATCGTCTGCTGATCAATGCCGCAGAAGTATTGCGCAAAAGCGACGTATATGTCGTGCACGTCACCAAAGAGGACCCTGCCAATAAAGTCGTCAACAGTGAGATCGCCATTATGAAAGAACTCCTGGCAAGCTACCATCCCATCTATAGTTATATCCTAACCACAGATATTGCCGTGGGGATAAACCAATATATCAATGAAAATCATATCGATATGATGGTGACCTTCCATCGGGACAAAGGGCTGCTGAGCCGAATTTTTAATACCAGCATTGCTCAAAAAATGGCTTGGAAGAGCCAGGCTGCCATGATGGTTATTCCGGTGCATAGTGGATAGCAGGTTATTAAAAAGACATGCTTATCTATAAGTAAGTCAGCGAAACGCCATCTTCTGTCGTAGTCAACTTGACCTTTCGGCCCAGTACCAGCGCATGATTGTCATCGATATGCCCTGCTGGATAACCAAAAGCAACAGGAAAATCATATTCCTTCACTTTGTCCCATACCATCTCTTCCACAGTCTGACCAAAAGGTGGGTCATTGTCTTTCATCGATGAAAAACCTCCAACGATCAAGCCCTTTAGTTTTTTAAATTTACCAGCCCGTTTTAAAGCCCACAGCATTCTGTCAACGGAATAGTAAGCCTCCCCTACATCCTCAATAAATAAGATTTTATTGTTATAGTTGCTATCGGAATCTGAAGCCAGTACAGACAATAAGATCGCTAAATTTCCACCGATTAGCTTTCCTTCGCCCTCCCCGGCACGGTTCGGAAACAAAGATTGCTTGTACGCCAAGTCAACTGCTCCACCAAACAATGCATTCTTTAATGTCTCCAGTGATGCCGGTGTACCCGATTCAAAAGATTTGGGCATCTGCCCGTGAATGGTAGGCACCTTAAAATTTCGTTGAATATGGCTATGCAATACGGTAATGTCGCTAAAACCGACCAGCCATTTCGGATGTTTCTCAAATTGTGAGAAATCTATTGCATCAATGATCCGGACACAGCCATAGCCGCCCCTGGCTGCAAATACAGCCTTAATGGAAGGATCATCCAAAGCCCATTGCAGATCTGCGGCACGCAGCTCATCATCTCCCGCAAATTGATGAAAAGAAGTCCCCACTGTGTTTCCCACCACGACCTCCAGGCCCCAGCTCGTTAAGGTTTTAATACCGATATCGATATTTCCCCGAATAAAACTAGCGGGACAGACAATCGCAACTTTATCGCCTACATGAAGAAAATCCGGTAATTTAGACATATCCTTATTATTTATATGGGAATGGTGATTCATTCCTGTTTATTTTTCAATTGTATCCATGAGCTCAAAGGCTCAGTGATTTCATAAAATTTACTGGTGCTGATCCACTTGTATCTACAAATAACGCAAATTTATCTTAGAGCCAGTTTAAAATTATAAAAACATCTAGCAATAAAATTTAAACAGGCTCTTAGTTTAATACCGCAAATTGAATTATCTTTGTCAAAGAAACGGGTAAGATACTTGTTTCTTTATTTCACTTAACTTTAACTTACTTTAAAGCATTGAGTATTCTAGATAAAAAACGTTATACGATTACATCGGCATTGCCATATGCCAATGGACCTTTACACATCGGTCACCTTGCGGGAGCCTATATCCCAGGAGATATTTTTGTCCGTTATTTACGCTTGAATCAAAAAGATGTGGTTTACGTCTGTGGTTCGGATGAGCATGGTGCCGCCATTACCATCCGGGCGAAAAAAGAAGGCATCACACCGCAGCAGATCATCGATAAATACAACAAACAGATTAAGGAAAGCTTTGAGGAGTTTGGTATTTCCTTTGACATCTACCACCGTACTTCAGAACCTATCCACCATCAGCTGTCGCAGGACTTCTTCCTGAACTTATTCAACAAGGGTGAGTTTGTGGAAAAATTTTCCGAACAATATTACGATGAAGAATTCCATCAGTTTTTGGCCGACCGCTATATCACCGGGACCTGCCCCAACTGTAAGTCGGAGGGTGCCTATGGCGATCAGTGTGAAAAATGTGGAACCTCACTGAGTCCGACCGACCTGATCAATCCGATATCCACCCTGAGTGGCAAAACTCCGGTACTGAAGGAAACGAAGCACTGGTACCTACCTTTGGACAAATACCAGCCCTGGCTGGAAAAATGGTTGATCGAAGGCAAGAAAAATATCCTTAAATCCAATGTTTTTGGGCAATGTCAGTCCTGGCTCAAATCCGGCCTACAGCCACGTTCAATGACCCGAGATCTGGATTGGGGTGTGGATGTACCGCTAGCCGAGGCACAGGGTAAGAAATTGTATGTCTGGTTAGATGCGCCGATCGGTTATATTTCAGCAACAAAACAATGGGCTCTTGACCACGGTAAAAACTGGGAAGATTATTGGAAAACGCATGAAAATCCGGCCGATGATGCCACCCTGATTCATTTTATCGGCAAAGATAATATCGTATTCCATTGCATTATATTTCCTGCCATACTTCATGCGCATGGCGGCTATGTTTTACCGGAGAATATTCCTGCCAATGAATTCCTTAACCTTGAGGGAGATAAACTTTCCACCTCCAGAAACCACGCTGTTTGGTTACACGAATATCTACAGGAATTCCCAGGCAAACAGGATGAATTACGTTACGTCCTGACATCCATATTACCTGAAACCTCTGATGCCGAATTTACCTGGAAAGATTTCCAGGCCCGAATCAACAATGAGCTCGTCGCAATTTTGGGCAACTTTGTCAACCGGGTTATGGTACTTTCACATAAATATTTTGAGGGGAAGGTATTGAATGGATCAGCATTGACCTCAGTGGACCAATCGGTGTTAGATGAACTAAAAACATATCCTGCTTCCATCAAATCTTCTTTGGAGCAGTTCCGTTTCCGTGAAGCATTGGCCGAATTTATGCATGTTGCACGTCTTGGTAATAAATACCTTGCGGATGAAGAACCTTGGAAAATCATCAAAACAGATGAAGAACGTGTCAAAACGATCTTAAATGTAGCGGCTCAAATCGTTGCTAACCTCGCGGTACTGGCTCAGCCATTCTTACCGAAGACAGCCATCAAATTATTTGAAATGCTCAATTTCCCACAAGCAAACTGGGATGATGCCGGAAAAGACAAGCTGATCGAAGACGGCCATCAATTGGGCGAAGTACAGCTGTTATTTGAAAAAATAACTGACGAACAGGTGGAATTCCAACTCAATAAACTGGCTGAAGCTAAAGTGAAAAACCTGGCTGACAATGCAAAAGTTGCGCCTGCAAAAGACAACATCAGTTTTGACGACTTTGTGAAGATGGATATCCGTGTGGGTACAATTTTGGAGGCAGAAAAGGTGGCTAAAACAAAGAAATTACTCAAATTGACCATCGATACCGGGATCGACAAACGCACAGTTGTATCTGGTATTGCCGAGTTTTTTAGTCCCGAAGCAATTGTCGGGCGCCAGGTATCTATTTTAGTGAATCTAGAACCGCGCGAAATCAAAGGTATTACCTCACAGGGTATGATTCTGATGGCTGAAGACGCAGATGGCCGCCTGGATTTTGTCAAACCTGATACAACAATCAAAGTGGGCAGCAGCATACGCTAAATGACACACAGGACAATATATGAAAAATGCCTGCCCTACCGGACAGGCATTTTTTTTAGAACAATATACTCTGCAGGCGTTTCTTAAAATCCTTATCCTCCATCCAATCGTAGACGGTCTCTTTCAGTTTTTTGATGATGGCTGTTTTACTTTCCGGGACGACTTTTTTCTTTTTAGTGAGCACGTTGTAAACCGGGGTATTGGTGATCTCAACCTTTGTCGCGAACATATTGATATTCAGACTGGGCACCGATATGCCCAGAATCAATCCGGGAAGCCCATGGATCAATTCAGGGCCACCTGAAATAGGGATCTGTCCGGCAAAAAATGCGACGACATAGATGGAGTCCTGTATAATGCCATTCGCCCGCCGGCAATCATAACCGGCAATATGACGATACTCATCCGTATATTTCCACTTCACCGCAGGCAGGGAATCCTTCATCAGCAATTGCTCATCCCCAAAGGGCAATAATTTAAAGAATTCCTGCTCTTTAAAGTTGATATAGGTCTTCGAATCTGTTAAAGTAGGATTATACCGGGTGACATTACGGTAATTGGCAGGATAGTCTTCTTGTATTGTCTCAAAAAGGGTTTCCCGATCATAGAACTTCAACGTATGATGGGTAAGCATTTCGACAGGGCCATTTTTGACGGCATTGTCCACACTCAGCCTCTCCCAAGTATCCAGATCAGGCTTATTGAGATAGTTTCGTTTCAAATAATTCTGGACGTGAAACTTCCGTTCGAAAGTTACTGTTCCACTGCTCGGAAAATACGCGTTCTGCGCGTGTACCAGCCCTATGGATACGAATAATATGAGCAGGAGCAGCCGTAATAAATCTAGCATCTTCATCATCGGTTCATTGTTGTAAAATTATAGATCACTTTTAACATCCCATACCGACGCAGCACATCGTTGCTCGTCTGTATAAAGGAGGTCCCATTTTGGTAGCGGTATATACCATTGTTTTTATTTAAAATATCATTCACGAATAATTGCGCCTCAAGAGACTTGTCCTTCAAGAACTTCTTGGAAATATAGCCATTCATATTGACCACATTGATCGACTGCAAGGTCTTTGTAGCCGCCTGATAATTTTGTTGCATGGAAAGGGATATTTTGAAATCCTTCGGCAGATAATAGGTGAATTGGGAATAGGAATTGAATTTAAATGTGGTCTGATTCAACTCAGGCTGCAAATAAGAGTTCATTTGTTCAACCCCCGGTCTCAGGGATACATAAAAGTCCATCTTATTGGCTTTATACCGATTAAAACCGATATTTGGAGCGATATTCCAGGTCTGGTTGCGGTTGAGCTGCGGTTCTTCATTGACCAAGGACAGGTAACTGTATTGACTATTGTATTGCCCTTCCATCCCTAGGTTCATCTTTAGTCCCCATTTCTTTTGTAGGACAAAGCTATATCCGCTACCCCCATATATCCGCCAGTTATCTTTGTCGATGTTGACAAATGAAATCTGCTGTGTACCTTCCTGTAGGTTGTAGCGTATGCTGCTATTGATATTTTTCTTGCCTTGGTTTGCGCTCAAATAAACATAGATGTTTTGATCTTTCAGCTGTTTATAAGCATTGTAATTGATGGAATACGAGTTGTTAAAACCGGCTTTAAGATCCGGATTGTCCAGATATTCCACCAGCGGCTGGGCGTTTTGTTTGAGCGGCTCGATCTGTGTCAGCGAAGGCTGGATCGTTCGCCCATTATAATAAACGCCCAGACTTCGGCTCTTGGAGATCTTATAGTTCAGTGAAAATGCCGGCCTTATGGAGGTTTGGTTTCGCTGTAAAGTTGTGTTCAGATTATTGTACGTCCTTTTGACATCCTCAAATTCCGTGAGGTTGCTCAGGTTGACCGTTAGTTTACTGGATTTATAATTTAAGGAAGCATTGATCCCGTTTTTCAGGCTGGAAAAATCAAAATCATTCAATATGCGTTGGTCCAGTACGGTATATTCTCCCGTGGTAGGATCCCGGTCAAAAGACTGGTTCAATGTTTCGGCACTGTTGCTGGAGAATGAATAGCCGATGGAGCCCGTTATCTTTTTGGATAGCGGTTCTGTATAGGTCAGGGAAGCTCCGTACGTATTATTGCCCAGTTTATCATTTTTATACTGGTCAATCAGGGCAGTGCTATCACTATTGTTAAAATAGTTTTCTGAAAAGTACTTGGTCCGGGAACGGTTCTGGTCCGTATTGGCATTGACATTAAAGGTGATGGACCGGCGTTCCTTCTTGAAACGGCGGGTCAGCATGGCATTGATATTAAACTTGTCCTGATCGCTATTGCGGTCTGTATTGGAGTTTGTACGCGTAATCAATTGGCCATCCAATGTACGCTGATCAGCAGCTGAACTGGATGCATTTTCCCGATTGGATTTGCTGAAGCCCATATTGACTGTCAGGTCCGAAAGTGAATCCAACTTGTAATCATAGCGCAGGTTGGCCACATTGGTTTTGGTCTCATTCTCTGACCGGGTTATGTTATTGTCTATCTGGGCACGCTCGGGCAGATTGTTCTGCGCATTGTATGTACTGGTATTGGCTACATCGATCTGGGTACGCTTATAATTTACATTGATCTTATGCTTATCATCTTTCGATTTGTCTGAATAGCTGGCCCCCATATTGATCGCCTTGGGCACACCGCCGCCATTATATTTACCATCCCATCCCCCGTCGGCATCATCACCATTGGATGAGATCATAATACCACCGCCATCCATCATCTGGATATTGCTACTTCCACCCACACCATACTTCTGGCTGTCCTCAAAGCCCAAGCCGACCATACCATCATTGGCCAGAATACCAAATGCCGCAATTTTCTGCGCGCCTTTAAATTTATTGAGCATCACCTTTCCGCCATAGTATTGGTCGGTACCCGCACCAGCGACCGCCTGCCCAAACATGCCCTTCTTCTTATCTTCCTTCAGCTTGATATCAATGGTCTGTGTCCTTTCTCCATCATCCACTCCTGTGCGTACCGCCATGTCTGACTTCTTTTCATATACCTGAACTTTACTGACCATATCCGATCGGATGTTTTTAGTGATCAGGGTGGGGTCATCGCCAAAAAATTCTTCCCCATCCAACAGTACCTTTTTTACTTCTTTCCCCTGCGCCGTAATCTTTCCCGATCCGTCCATGGTGATGCCCGGCAGGACTTTTAGCAAATCCTCTACTTTTGCATCTTTCTCCACTTTAAAGCTTCCGGCATCATATTCTATCGTATCCCCCTTGATCACAACCGGAATCCGCCCGTTGACCTGCACTTCATCCAACAGTAATGCAGCCTTTGCTAAAGATATGCTCCCGAGATCAAGATCGCTCGCCTCAACCTGCACATCCTTGACAAGATCGGCATATTGCGGATACGACACAATCATCTTATAGGTCCCCGTATCCAGGTTGCTGATCTGAAACTGCCCATTTTCTTTTGTCCGGTCGAACTTGATTAAGATAGAATCTTTGGGATTGAGGAGGGCCACTGAAGCTTGATGTAGTTTTGCATGATCTTTAACATCAGTCACAGTACCCGTCAATTTATATTGTGCACGGGCAAGGGGGCCGAGGACTGAAAGCACGAGCAGCAAAAAAAAGGAATAGGCTAGTCTCATAAAATTTCGTTTATATATTGTTGCAGTAAAGATATCAATGTTACTACGGAAAATTCGTAAAATAATGTTAAATAATTATGTAATTAAAAAATATATAGAAAAACATTAAAAAAAACAGGGTATTTAATATCATTAAGGGCAACTAACAGCAAATATAAGAAATAAAAAAAGAGGTGTAACGGATCCGTTACACCTCTTTTTTTAAATCCCCTAGTAGATTTTATTTCGTCTCATCCACATTCAGGTTCAACTCTTTTTCTTTATTGATTAAATGCGCGATGCTCGTATCGTTCAAAATCTGCAGCATGGCATTTCTCACTTCAACAAACGTATCACGGATACCACAGGCATGTTCTTCCGTACATTCTTCACAGGAACGATAAAAATTTAAACTGACGCAGGGTAGCAGCGCGATAGGTCCGTCAATGAGACGCATGACCTGTGATAAGAAGACATCTTCTGGAGCCTTATTGAGGCTATAGCCGCCACCGGCGCCCTTCTTGCTGTAAAGAATGCCCGCATTCCGCATTTCAAGGAGGATCTGTTCCAGAAATTTCTTTGGAATATTTTCTTCCTGTGCAATCTTGACGATTTGCATAGGCTCATTCCCATAATTACGACCAAGCACCATAAGTGCTTTTATAGCATATTTTGTCTTTTTGGAAAGCATAATTTGTTTACCCCCTGTTAAATTGCAAATTTACGTTTTTTATTCAATAGAATAAAACCCGCCTGAATTCGGCCGCTTTGCCGTTCCCCAGGATACATTAAGGCCTATTTACCCCTGCAACCCAGTGCCCAATTGCCCCTCCTGTGAAGCCCATGGAGACAGCAAACCTATAGACAGCAAGAACCCTCAGCACTATCCACCCAGGATTAGAGGCGACAATAGTGCTGAGGGTTTTGTATCCAAGGCGATCGTAAGCTTACTGTCCCAAAACTTCAGTAATGGGTTTACCGATACTGCCGTTTGGCTCCGTAATATGCAATAAGGATGAGATTGTCGGAGCAATGTCAACAATATGTACCTCGGTGTTGGACACACCTGGCTTAATGCCCCAGCCCATAAATACCAATGGAATATGGGAGTCATATCCCGACCAGGTACCATGCGTGGTTCCTGTAGAACGCGGTGTACCATCATACCATTGTGGCTCGCAGACAATCTGAATAACCCCGCTGCGCTTAAAATTATATCCATTGATCATTTTCTCACGGATGGGTTGTGGAATCATCAGGCTTTCCCCTTTTTCCATGTCGGCCACATAAGCAACCCCCTCCGTATGACGCAATTCGCGGATGATCGTCGCTTTGATCTTATCCCTGTCCAATTGTAATGAATCGATCATCTGATTGTTCAGGTGCACTTGATAGTTCATTAAGCTCTTGACAATCTTTTCCTGACCAAAATCCGCTTTCAATTTTTTATTCAGATCGGAGATGATCTGACGCGAGTAGAAATAGCCGCCATTACCCCTCATATCCATATAAAACCTGGAGTTATAGGAAGCGCCATGATCTGCTGTCAAGAAGAATGTATAATTCCCTTTGCCCACCGTATTGTCCAGGTAGCTAAAAAAATCTGCCAGCTGTTTATCCAATTGCAGGTAAATATCTTCGATCTCCACGGCTGTCAGCGAATAACGGTGCCCCACATAATCTGTTGCCGAAAGGCTCACACACAGAAAATCTGTATTTTTGGTCGGATTATTTCCCATCTGTTCATGCTTGATCGCTTCCATGGCCAGGTCTAACGTCAGTTGATTCCCCATTGGCGTTGTCTTGATCAATTCGTAGCCCTCATCTTTCATCAACTTGGATGTTGCACGAGGTAATGTAGGCTTATCCTCACCAGGATATTTTCCTTCATAGCTATTATCATCGGCAATGCTATTGGCAGCATAGGTACTGACATCATACATTGGCTTCCAGTCACCTTTTAGGTATTTATCCGCCAATTTTTTCTTATTGAAATCAACCAGCCATTTTGGCAATTGGTCCATATAAAAATTGGAGGTGATCCAATCGCCGGATTTTGCTTCAAACCAGTATGCTGCATCGGCAAAATGTCCCGCAGGCAAAATGCCGCCTCTATCCTTAATCGCGATACCGATGACTTTGGACTTAAAGTTTGAGGCCAATTTCAATTGGTCAGTCACTGTCGAAGCCAGTAGATTGCGTGGAGATTGCTGCCCTTCTTTGGCTGTTGTCCCAACACCGACCACATAATCATCTTGGGTACAGTACATGTTCTTTCCGGTCTGCTCCTCAATCCAGTCATTGCCCGCAATACCATGTATGGAAGGTACAGACCCTGTATACACCGAACTGTGACCAATGGCAGTATAGGTCGGAATATAATTGATCAAGGTATTCTCGCAGGAGAACCCCTCTTTGAGCAACCGTTTGAAACCATCGTTTCCATACCGATCCGCAAAACGGTACAAATAATCCCAGCGCATCTGATCGACCATCAGACCGACAACCAATTTAGGTCTTTCCGGTTGCTGTGCCATGGCAGAAAATACGGCCATGCCGAGGACAACACTTAAGAAAAATCTTTTAATCATAATAGTATTTAGTATTGAGTAATTAGTATTTAGATTTTAGTTGTGCAAACCTTTGGTTTACTAACATGATCTTTCATTCCTTGCTCTTTAATCTTCGTTGTTACCCGCAGTATCCGGAATACGAATCTATCGCTTAATAACGTATGCTAAAGTAGGATTTAATCCGTTAAATGAGCTTTTAAATATTGTCCTGTATAAGAATCTTTACAATTCACAAGCTCCTCGGGAAGTCCCGCAAAAACCAATTGTCCCCCTTTGTTTCCGCCTTCAGGGCCAATATCAATAACCCAGTCTGCCGACTTGATCATGTCCATATTATGCTCAATCACCAGGATACTATTACCCAGTGAAATGAGGGCATCAAAAGATTTGAGCAATTTTTTTATATCCTGAAAATGCAGGCCCGTCGTAGGCTCATCAAAGATAAACAGTGTTTTCTTACTGTTATTGCCCTTGATCAAAAAGGAAGCTAGTTTGATCCGTTGCGCCTCACCACCTGAAAGCGTACTGGAAGACTGTCCTAATTTAACATAGCCCAGACCAACATCCTGCAAAGGCTGTAATTTGGCCAGTATTTTGGGCTGGTCATCAAAAAAAACGATGGCCTCATCCACACTCAGCTCCAAAACATCGGCCACAGACTTACCCTTATACTGCACATCCAGGACAAACTGCTTAAAACGCTTTCCTCCACAGGCTTCACATGGCAGAACAATATCCGCCATAAACTGCATCTCGATCTTAACCTCGCCTTCCCCCTGACAGACATCACATCGACCACCTTCCACATTAAAAGAAAATGCTGCGGGTTTTAATCCTGCAGCCTTTGCCGCAGCCTGATTTGCATAGAGTGCCCTTATTTCATCCCAGGCCTTGACATAGGTGACCGGATTAGATCTTGACGACCGCCCGATGGGATTCTGGTCCACCATCTCGATTTGTTCAACCTGGTTAATATCACCTTCAATAGCATCATAAACCCCTGTCTGTTCACCGGAATAATTGCCGATTGCTTTTTGCAGTCCCGGATAAAGGATCCGTTTCACCAGGGAAGTCTTACCCGATCCCGACACACCCGATACGACCGTAAATGTATGCAATGGGAACTGGACATCGATACCTTGGAGGTTATTCTCATGGGCACCCTTGACCGTAATGCTATTGGACCATGGCCGACGTTTTTTGGGGATTTCAATCCGGCTTTTCCCACTCAGATATTGGCCTGTTAGGCTTTCATCATCTTTCAGGATCTCGTCGTATGTGCCCGCAAATACCATCTCACCACCGTTGATTCCGGCCTCAGGTCCGATATCAATCAGGTAATCCGCCGCTTCCATCATCTCCTGTTCATGCTCCACCACCACCACGGTATTGCCCACATCGCGGAGCGACTTGAGTACTGAAATCAGGCGCTGGGTGTCCCGTGGATGCAATCCGATACTCGGTTCATCCAGCACATAAATAGATCCGACCAGGGAACTGCCGAGGGAAGTTGCTAAATTGATCCGTTGGGATTCGCCCCCCGAAAGCGTATTGGACAGCCGGTTCAGGGTCAGATAGCTGAGCCCGACATCGCAGAGAAACTGCAGGCGGTTATTGATTTCGGCCAAAAGGCGCTTGGCGATGACCTGCTCATTACCGGCCAGCGGTAAGGTTTTAAAAAACTCCAGTGCTTCTTCCAAAGGCATCAGGACAATATCGGTGATCGATCTGCCGCCCACTTTGACATAGGTAGCATCTTTACGAAGCCGTGTGCCCCGACAGTCCGGACAATCGGTTTTACCCCGATAACGTGACAGCATCACCCGGTATTGAATTTTATAGGTCTGTTCTTCAAGCTCCTCAAAAAATTGATTTAGCCCTGAAAAATAACTGTTTCCTGTCCAGAGCAGTTCCTTCTGCTGTGGAGTCAGATCAGCATAGGCCCGGTGTATCGGAAAATCAAACTTTAAAGAGTTTTTGACCAGCACCTGAAGCCATTCACCCATCTTTTCCCCCCGCCAAGGTGCAATAGCACCATCATATACGGAGCGGCTCTTATCCGGAATAACAAGGTCGGGATCTATACCGATGATTTTCCCGTAGCCCTCGCATCGGCGGCAGGCCCCATAAGGATTGTTGAAGCTAAAAAAGTTGGGCGTAGGCTCCTCAAAAGTGATTCCATCGAGCTCAAATTTATGGGAGAAGTGATGTCTTTCACCATTTTCTTCCACATATAACTCGCCTTTTCCTTCAAAAAATCCAGTTTGAATGGAATCTGATAAGCGGTTGACCGTATCCTCATCCTCTTCTTCTATCCGTATACGGTCCACAACAATCAGAATCTCACCGTCTTGAACGGGCGCATTTTCAATGCCCTTGTCGTCAATAATCTGTTCGATTTTCTGCATCTGCCCCTGATACACTACACGGACAAATCCTTTCTGCAGTAATAGCGACAGCTCTTCCTTTAATTTACGCCCATGTGAAGGGATCAGCGGGGACAGCAGCGTCACCGACTTTCCGGCACCAAGCTGGATGGCAAAATCGACGACAGAACTTACACTATCTTTGGTCACCTCCCTGCCCGACACGGGGGAGATGGTCTTCCCAATGCGGGCGTAAAGCAATTTGAGATAATCGTAAATCTCGGTGGATGTCCCTACTGTAGAACGCGGATTGCTGGTAATGACCCGCTGTTCAATGGCAATCGCCGGGGCAATGCCTTTGATATAATCCACTTCAGGTTTATTCATCCGGCCCATAAACTGTCTGGCATAGGACGACAGGCTCTCCACATAACGCCGCTGCCCTTCCGCATACAGCGTGTCAAAAGCCAAGGAAGACTTCCCTGACCCGGACATACCGGTAATAACAACCAATTTATTTTTGGGGATGTCCACGTCAATATTTTTTAAGTTATTGACCCTTGCCCCTTTTATCTGAATATATTCTTTTGGTGTATGCTCCACTTTTTTACGCATAATGATCCTTATCTCACACAAAGTTACGTAATCTTGACTGATTATGACCCTTTATGAATGAAAAGCCCCGTCGAAAAAATGAACAGCTATAGCGATGGCATCATCTGCCGCCCATGCCGTCAACGTGCTATTCGTCAACGGGGTTTTTCCTTAGCGGTCATGCTATTATAGGGGCCTGATTAAAACGGGCAAATTAATTCCTGCGCAATTTTAATTTACCAAACAATTATTTTAAAATAATACACATATACCGTTAATCCTTCTTAAATTCCCCTAGTCTTAGAAATATAGTTTTTTTACTAATCGTGTAGCAAAAGGAACGCAAATAGCGTTCAATAAATAAAAATTAAAAGATCGTTATGAGAAAAAATATATTGAAAGTGATGGTTATGATGCTGTTTGCCATAGTTGCATCAACAACAGTAAGTCAAGCTCAAATGGTAATAGACAAAATAGACTTGGGTATCTTTCCTTCCCCAGAAAAGGGATATAAGAAAATGGTCATTGAAGTTCCCCATTCGGACAATGACAAAAATAAAAAAATTGAATTCGCTGTCGGTAAATGGATGGAAGTAGATGGCTGCAATACCTTCAACTTATCGGGGACATTGGAAAAGAAAGACCTTCAGGGCTGGGGTTACGATTATTATGTCTTTAAAACCAACGGAAATGTAGCGAGTACCATGATGGCCTGCCCCGATAAAGCAAAAAGAAATCTTTTTGTTTCCGCTCAGCCCGAAACCCTACGTTACAATAGAAGAATGCCTATTGTCATTTATGTCCCTGAAGCATATGACGTGCAGTTCAAAATTTACACGACTGATGGCGACAGCTACCGTGCAGCAGAAGTAAGATCTAAAAAATAACGAAAGATTTCGCAGAACCTGAAATCACAAAAAAAGCCATCGAAAGAAGTTTCGATGGCTTTTTTTATGTGGTACACCTGAGGTATCAATACCCCCGATGCATGCTAATGACTATTGGAATTTTTTCGCATTTTGTTTACGCTCATTTTCCGTCAAATAGATCTTACGAAGACGCATAGATTGCGGCGTTACCTCAATATACTCATCTGCCTGGATGTACTCCATACATTCCTCTAAAGAGAATTTGATCGCCGGAGCAATACGCGTATTATCATCCGAACCGGAAGCACGCATATTTGTCAATTGCTTTCCTTTAGTCACATTGATGGTTAAATCGTTATCACGGATATGCTCGCCCAAGATTTGTCCCTCATATACTTCCACACCTGGATCAACGAAGAAGCGACCACGGTCTTGCAATTTATCAATCGAGTATGCCGTAGTTGAACCTGTATCCAAGGAAATCAATACACCCGCCAAACGGCCAGGGATTGTACCTTTCCAAGGCTCGTAACCTTTCAGACGGTGTGCCATTACAGCCTCACCGGCAGTTGCAGTCAAAACGTTGTTACGTAGACCAATGATACCACGGGAAGGAATAGAGAATTCAAGATGTTGCATATCTCCTCTAGCTTCCATGATCAACAATTCACCTTTACGTTGTGTGACCAGCTCAATTACTTTTCCGGATACATCCGAAGGAACGTCAACAACAAGCTCTTCGATCGGCTCACATTTTTGACCGTCGATTTCTTTCACGATAACCTGAGGTTGTCCTACCTGTAACTCATAACCTTCACGACGCATTGTTTCGATCAATACAGATAAGTGAAGGATACCACGTCCATATACCAACCACGCATCAGGAGATTCGGTAGGAACGACACGCAATGCCAAGTTCTTCTCTAATTCTTTCTGTAAACGATCGTAGATATTACGCGAAGTTACCAATTTACCTTCTTTGCCAAAGAACGGGGAGTTGTTGATGGTAAACAACATGTTCATTGTCGGCTCATCAATGCTGATAACTTCCAATTGCTCTGGATTTTCAAAATCTGCGATGGTATCACCGATATCGAAACCTTCGATACCAACGACCGCACAGATATCACCTGCATGTACTTCTGGCACTTTGATACGACCTAAACCTTCAAAAACCTGAAGTTCTTTCACGCGTGACTTAACCACTTTTCCGTCACGTTTTACCAATGATACCGGCTGGTTTTCTTTGATTGTACCCCGAGCAATACGGCCGATAGCGATACGACCCACGAAAGTCGAGTAATCCAAAGATGTTACCTGCATCTGCAAAGTACCCTCGGATACTTGTGGAGCAGGAATATATTTGATGATGGCTTCCAATAGGTCTGTGAAGTCTTCGGTACGATTTTTCCAATCTGTAGACATCCAGCCTTGCTTGGATGATCCGTATAATACCGGGAAATCCAATTGCTCCTCAGTAGCACCTAAATTGAAGAATAAGTCAAAAACATTTTCGTACACTTCATCAGGACGACAGTTTTCTTTATCGACTTTATTGACAACGACGATTGGTTTGATCCCCAATCCCAGGGCTTTACCGGTAACGAAACGCGTTTGAGGCATAGGACCTTCAAAGGCATCCACCAATAATACAACCCCATCAGCCATCTTCAATACGCGCTCTACCTCACCACCAAAATCGGCGTGACCAGGGGTATCGATGATATTGATTTTAACACCTTTATATGTTACTGATACGTTCTTAGATACAATAGTGATCCCGCGCTCACGCTCTAAATCATTATTGTCCAAGATTAATTCACCAGCATTTTCATTTTCTCTGAATTGATTGGTAAAATATAAAATTTTGTCTACAAGCGTAGTTTTACCGTGGTCGACGTGAGCGATGATCGCAATGTTTCTAATGTTTTGCATTGAGCAAGAATATTTTTATAAAATTTTAGGGTGCAAAGATAAACATTTTGCACCATAAAATTTATAACTATGTGTATTTTATTTAATTACACCTAATTCTTTACCTACTTTGGTAAAGGCAGCGATCGCTTTATCCAGATGGGCCACTTCATGCCCTGCTGAAATCTGAACCCGAATGCGGGCTTTTCCCTGAGGGACAACAGGATAGTAGAAACCAATGACATAGATACCTTCGTCGAGCATCTTTGCCGCAAATTCCTGCGCCAATTTCGCATCGTAAAGCATGACAGGCACAATCGGATGAAAGCCAGGCTTGATATCAAATCCTGCAGCTGTCATTTTTTCGCGGAAATATTTGGTGTTGGACTCCAATTTATCACGCAGCGCTGTCGTCTCGCTCAGCATATCCAGTACCGCAACCGAAGCACCTGCAATAGCCGGAGCCAGGGTGTTGGAGAACAGGTATGGGCGTGAGCGCTGACGTAACAAATCAATAATCTCTTTTTTACCCGAAGTGAAACCACCGGAAGCACCGCCCAATGCTTTGCCCAAGGTACCTGTGATGATATCCACACGGTCAATGACATTGAAAAGCTCATGTGTGCCTCGTCCCGTAGCACCGATAAAACCTGTACAATGCGATTCGTCAATCATGACCAAAGCTTGGTATTTGTCCGCCAGGTCACAGATCTTGTCCAATGGAGCAACAGACCCATCCATAGAGAATGCACCATCCGTAACAATAATCTTATGTCTTGCGCCCGCTGCAGCCTGCAATTGCGCTTCCAGATCGGCCATATCCGCATTTTTGTAGCGGAAACGTTGTGCTTTACACAAACGGACACCATCAATGATAGAAGCGTGATTCAGTTCATCAGAGATAATTGCATCCTCTGCTCCAAACAAAGGTTCGAATACCCCGCCGTTTGCATCAAAGGCAGCCGCATATAAAATCGTATCTTCAGTCCCTAGGAACTGAGAAATTTTCGCTTCCAACTCTTTATGTACATCTTGTGTACCACAGATAAAACGCACCGAAGACATGCCATAACCATGGGTATCAATTGCTTTCTTAGCAGCTTCGATTACGCTAGGATGAGAAGATAATCCCAAGTAATTGTTTGCACAAAAGTTGACGACCTCTTGTCCTGTGCTTACTTTAATGTCTGCTCCCTGAGGAGTAACAATCACCCGCTCCTGCTTATACAATCCCGCTTCTTTGATTGCCTCCAATTCCTTTTGTAAAACTGGTTGTAATGTATTGTACATAATTCGAATTTATTTTTTATACAATATTACAGGTTTTCATTGAGATAATCTGCTTTTTCCCTTTGGGAAAGGGGCTATTCAGATAGAATTCATATCAAATCAATGATTTGATAACATTAAACCGTTTGCATAAAATTCCTTTTTCAGGCCATTCGATTTTCTGCAGCCATCAATCAACATCGTCTCCCTTTGTCCCAAAGAAGAACCTTTGTTGTTCCACTCTGTAGTCAATGCTGTTTCCAGGCATTTACGCAGGCCTGGCAGCGACCAACTAGGAGGCAAGTCTTGGACATATTCGCCCTGTAAGCAGGGTACAAACGGCTTGTTCCTATGGTAACTCCACCTTTAAAAGGTGGAGTCAACGTGGACTTAAGGTGGACTCACTATGCTTTCAGTCCGAAATTGGTATAACCTTATCCCGACTTTGGTCCCTAGCATTTCCAAGTAAACGTGTCGAAATTTAGATAGCAGATAAAGTTCGTAAAGATAGAGAGATAGACGCTCCAATGTGAATTACTCGTAGCGAAGCGCGTCGACGGGATCCAATTTAGAGGCTTTTGAAGCTGGATAGTATCCCGATAACATGCCCACCAGGCCACAGACCGCAAAGCCCAAAATAATTGCCCCCCAAGGGATGATAAATGAAGTACCCAATTGGAGCGCCAGCACGTTGCCGATCAGGATACCGATAAAAATACCCGCCACACCACCGATCATACAGATCACGATCGCTTCCATCAGGAATTGCTTACGGATTACACTGGGCGTGGCACCGATTGCTTTTCGTATCCCGATCTCACGGGTACGTTCCGTCACAGAGACCAGCATAATATTCATCAGCCCAATGGATGCTCCCACAAGCGTGATAAAAGCAATCACGACAGCCCCCAAAGTCACCATCGCCATATTCTGCATCAGCATCTGAGCAACAGCATCCGATTTGGTCATTTCAAAATCATTCGGCTGACGTGATGACAAACCACGGATATTCCGAAACACAATCGTAGCCTCACCAATAGCCGCTTCGAGTCGCAGTGGATCATTTGAAGAGACCGTAATCACATAGGAAGGCTCTACCAGCTGCATCACAGCCCGTGCTTTGATCAGCGGAATAAAGCAAGCCCTATCACCCCCCATCCCCGCAGAAGACCCTTTGCTCTTCAATACTCCGATCACCTGATAGCGAATATTATTGACCGTAATAAACTGCCCTATAGGATCAATGATCTCATTAAAGAGCATCTTACTGACCTCACTTCCAATGATAATCACTGCTCCACCTGTCTCGATATCCCGCACAGAGAAATTACGGCCCTCACTGACCACATAGCCCGAGGTCTGGAGATAATTTTCATCCGTCCCGATCAACCCTATGTTCGGATTGGTTTTCTTCGATTGAAACTTGGCCGTCGAATTCCAGCTCACATTGGCACTGACCGAGGTAACCGCATTAAACTTAAAATTTTGCCTGAAGCGCGAGGCTTGCGCATAAGTAATATTGGCGAATACCTTGGAACGTGTACCGCCGGTACCGATCTGCACATTCAAGCCCCGATTACGAATATTAAAAGAATTCGAGCCCATGGAGGAAAAAGAATCCGTCAGCGAATTCTTCATCGCATCGATCGACGTGAGCACACCGATCAGCGCCATCATCCCTATGGCAATAATAAGCGCCGTTAAAAATGTCCGCAGCTTGTTCCCCACAATAGATTGCAGCGCAAGCTTTACGTTCTCCACATAAGACATTTTTACAGCCATAAGATGATTATAATAGAATAATAGGATGAAAATACTGTTATTCCCGCATAAAACCAAAAGGCAATTTATTTCCATCGAATAAATTGCCTTTACCAGGTCTTTCAATAACAATCCCCAGCCGATATTCACCGGCCTAAATTAGCAAAAGAGCTTTCTCCTACTGCCAAACCTACCTAAAGCTTCAACATCACTGGATTCTCTTCCAGGTCTCTGTCCGCCCCAGCAGACTCACGCCAACATAGCCTCTGATATCCAGCTTGTCTCCTTTTAACGTCATCTTACAACTATAGGTTTTTCCAGACTTGGGATCATAAATTTTTCCATCCACATAGGTATTGCCCTCTTTCACAAAATTGGTCAAGATTTCCAGCCCCTGTGTATTTCTACCCTGAAGTGCTTTATCGGGATTCTTGACATCCTTCTTGGGCTGCCCGGATGCATCATTCGGAAATTTCAGCCAATAGAGCTTACCGAAAAACCGGTCCCCCTTTTTGTAAATCTCCACCCGTCCTTCCCCGCTGGGATTCTCCCATTTCCCCACAACAGGATCAGCTTGCGCAAATAATGCCACCGAAACGAGCAGCATTAGCAATGACATCATCATTTTCTTCATCGGTTTATTATTTTATGAACAAGAATAAATATACAAAATATTTACTATGCTCGCATATATTATTTTTAACAGGCACAACCCATTGTGGCTTCTTTTTCAGGACTCAATTTTCCCTGCAAGAGCAGATCAGTCTATATGCGCAACAAGCTCCATGACAGGAACATCAGCAACAAAACGAAAACGCCAAAGTTTGGCATTGCGTTTGCACGATAGTTTTTATATTATTACTTTATTTACGATTTTATAACTTAGCACATCTTATGAAATTTATTATTAGTCTTTTGCTTACAGGTGTAGTGATTGCAGTGGCAAGCTGGCTTATACCAGGCGCACATGTGGCGGGTTTTGGCTGGGCCATCGTGACAGGACTGGTTATTGGGTTTGTCAATGCTACAGTAGGTTCAATCTTACGATTGTTCACATTTCCTTTAAACTGGCTGACATTAGGGCTTGTTTCTTTCATTATCACCGTATTAATGGTGCTACTTTCAGACTCCCTCTTGGGCTCCAAATTTGATGTTGACGGGTTCTGGACCGCAGCATTGTTTGCTATCGTCGTAGCGCTATTGGAAATGGTCATCGGAAGCAGCTCCTCAACAAAAGAATAAAGCTACCTCCAGCGCTAATAAATTTACAACGATAAAAAGGGATGTTTTTGTCACTTAAAATTATTAATTTTAAATGAATTAATAGAACCCGATCTATGTGCGAATACAATCACGAGCATAGCCATACCCCAAAAGACCGTCCCTGGTGGATAGTCCAAAGCAAGCTCCTCATTGCGCTGGTTATACTTATCCTGCAATTACTCTTAAAATATGGGTTTAAAACAACATTCCCCTTCGGTGTTGCCCTGGTGCTGAATGTTACGGCCTACCTACTGGCCGGCATCCCGGTCATCAAAATGGCTTTTCGCAAAGCAAAACGCGGTGATATCTTCAACGAATTCTTTTTGATGAGCATAGCGACCTTAGGAGCCTTTGCCATCGGAGAATTTGAAGAAGGGGTCGCTGTCATGGTATTTTACCAAATCGGTGAATGGTTTCAGGACACAGCCGTTGACAATGCCAAAAAATCGATAAAATCCTTACTGGATATTCGACCTGACAAGGTCACGGTACTACGCGATGGACAGCAATTACAGGTCAATCCCAAAACTGTCACCATCGGTGAGACCATCCTTGTGAAAGCAGGCGAAAAAGTTGCCCTGGATGGACGGCTTGTCAATGAGCGCGCAGCATTTAACACCGCCGCCCTGACCGGCGAAAGTAAACCTGACACCAAATATACCGGCGATGCTGTTTTTGCGGGGATGATCAACCTGGAGACGGTATCCGAGATTGCGGTCTCAAGCTCTTTCCAGGACAGCAAGCTGAGCAAGATTCTGGAAATGGTACAGGATGCCACAGCACGAAAATCGAAAACACAGTTATTTATTTCCAGGTTTGCACGCATCTATGTGCCCATTGTATTTGGCTTGGCACTTCTGGTCCTCCTCATTCCGGCATTAGTGCTGAGCGACTATAGCTTCCAGGAATGGTTTTACCGTAGCCTGGTATTTTTGGTCATCAGCTGCCCCTGTGCGCTGGTGGTCTCTATTCCATTGGGTTATTTCGGAGGAATAGGTCTTGCTTCCAGAAATGGTATTTTATTCAAGGGCGGCAATTTCCTGGATGCGATCACGGCGGTCGATACCATCGTGATGGATAAAACGGGAACCCTTACACAGGGTGTCTTCGAAGTCAAGGAAGTCAATGCCCTCCATGGAGAGGACAAGGAACTCCTGGATTATGCCAAAGCCATTGAATCAAATTCAACCCACCCTATTGCAAAAGCAATCGCCAACTATCAACCTGGCAGCCTTACGCTCAAAGCCGAGGGGATCGAAGAAATCGCCGGGCATGGTCTCAAGGCAACCGTAAATGGGAAGGAAGTATTGGCGGGTAATAGCAAATTGCTGGACAAATTCAATATTAGCTATCCCGAAGAGATTAAAAACATCGTTTATTCCATTGTCCTGATTGCAATAGCAGGTCAATATAGGGGTTATATCACTGTTGCCGACCGCAGTAAACCTGATGCGAGCGAGGTCATTGCTGCCATGCGGGTGCAGGGCCTATATACCGTGATGCTGTCCGGCGACAAAACCGCGGTGGTGAACGAGGTGGCCAAGGAACTCGGTGTCGATAAAGCTTATGGTGATCTTCTGCCAGAAGACAAGGTAAAACATGTGCAGCAGTTGCTCGATGAAGGCAAAAATGTAGCATTTGCAGGCGATGGCGTCAATGATGCACCTGTGGTCGCCCTGGCCCAAGTGGGCATCGCCATGGGCGGACTCGGGGCGGACGCAACGATTGAAACGGCAGATGTCGTCATTCAGAATGATGAACCCCAAAAAATTCTGTCGGCGATCAGAATCGGTAAAATTACACGCAGCATTGTATGGCAGAATGTGATCCTAGCCATGGGAGTCAAAATTATTGTCCTGATATTGGGGGCCGGTGGGGTGGCAACATTATGGGAAGCTGTCATTGCTGATGTCGGCGTAGCTTTATTGGCCATTTTAAACGCCATCCGCATCCAAAATAAAACCGTATAAGGCTGATAAAGTCCTATCATGCAGAAGGCCGGTCTTAATAAAGACCGGCCTTCTGCATGATATCTTCAGCCATCTAACTGAACAGGAATACCCGGTTAGTCACGCCAGGTTTTATATTGATTGATCAATCCATTGGTAGATGAATCATGCCCTGTGACCGGGTTTGCATCAGCCAGTTCAGGCAGGATCTTATTGGCCAGCTGCTTGCCAAGCTCAACGCCCCATTGGTCGAAGCTATAAATATTCCAAATTACCCCCTGTACAAAAATCTTATGTTCATAACATGCGATCAGTCTGCCCAATGTACGGGGTGTCATTTTTTTCAGCAGCAGTGAATTCGTTGGCCGGTTGCCCTCAAATACCTTATAAGCCTTCAGTGCATCAATTTCTGCAGCCGATTTTCCGGCACCTTGCAATTCAGCGACAACCTCTTCTTCGGTTTTGCCATTCATCAGGGCCTCTGTCTGGGCAAAGAAATTTGACAATAAAAGTTGATGGTGGTTACCGATGGGGTTCAAGCTGTTGGCCGGCGCAATAAAATCGCAAGGGATCAACTTGGTACCCTGATGAATCAATTGATAGAAGGCATGCTGTCCATTTGTGCCTGGTTCGCCCCAAATGATCGGGCCAGTTTGGTAATGCACCTGCTCACCATTGCGGTCTATATACTTACCGTTACTTTCCATATCTCCTTGCTGAAAATAAGCCGCAAACCGGTGCAAATACTGATCATATGGCAAGATAGCATGACTTTCAGCCTGAAAGAAATTGTTATACCATATGCCCAAAAGAGCCAAGATGACAGGAATGTTGGACTCGAATGATGTGTTTTTAAAATGAACATCGGCTTCGTAAGCTCCTTTGAGCAATTCTTCAAAATTATCGAAACCTATGGCCAGGGAAATGGAGAGTCCAATGGCCGACCAAAGTGAATAGCGGCCCCCGACCCAATCCCAAAATTCGAACATATTTGCTGGATCTATCCCGAAAGATTGCACGGCAACAGTATTTGTGCTCAATGCAGCAAAATGCTTGGCCACGTCCTCCTCCTGAGCCGAGCCATCCAGAAACCAGTCCTTGGCGGTATGTGCATTGGCCATGGTCTCCTGTGTCGTGAAGGTCTTGGATGCGATCAGGAACAGCGTTGTTTCTGGATTTAACCCCTTTAATGTTTCTGCTATATGGGTACCATCCACATTGGAAACAAAATGTACATTTAACCGCGTTTTATAGGCTTTCAAAGCCTCTGTTACCATGACGGGACCCAAATCAGAACCACCGATACCAATATTGACAACGTCGGTGATTTCCTTGCCTGTATAACCTTTCCATGCTCCGGAGATAATTTTTTCGGTAAAAGTTTTCATCTGTGCCAGGACGCGTCTAACATCCGGCATCACATCTTTTCCTGCGACAAACACAGGTTGATCCGATTGATTGCGCAGGGCAGTGTGCAACACAGGCCTGTTTTCTGTCACATTAATGCTTTCACCCGAAAACATCGCGGCGATTGCTTCAGGCAGCTCACACTCTTTCGCCATCTGCAACAGCAAAGACATCGTTTCGCTCGTAATGCGATTTTTGGAATAATCTAAAAGGATATCTTCAAAAGTAACTGAGAATTTCTCAAACCGGGCCGGATCTTCTGCAAAAAGTGCGCGTAAGTCTTTGAGTCCGTTGCTATATGGACCAAATAAAGACCCGAAATGCTGTGTCAGATCTTTATAGGCTTGTGTCTTTGTAAAATTAATTTTTGGGAACATACTGTTTCTGAAATTATTGTTTTAAACGTCAATAAGAACCTTCAGCATTTTCTTTCCTTACACATCGTGTAAATGTTTAGATGAAGGTTTATTCTGTTGATGCTATCAAAACTAAAAAAAAAAGGTCAGATATTTATATAGTATGAGCTATTGGTATTGAGACTCTGAAGATACAAACCTGTGGCTTACTAACATTGTCTTTAATCCCCTTTTTACTTTTTAATTTTTAATTTCTACATTAGCAGCTATGACAAAAGAACAAATCCAAGACTTGAGGGACCGCGTGACGTCCCTGAGGAGGCATCTTTGACATTGATGTCCGTAAAGAAGAAATCGAAAGAGATCAGGCAATTACCCTAGAGGCTAACTTCTGGGACGATTCTAAAGCCGCCGAAAAGATCCTCTTGGCCATCAAAAACCAAAAAATATGGACAGATCATTTTGATGAGGTAGCCTCGGCCGTTGATGACACCCTGGTCATGTATGAGTTTTTCCAAACTGGGGATGCCAGCGAGAAAGAGCTTGATGATCAGTATAGCCTTGCCTTGGAAAAGATCGAGGAACTGGAATTTAAAAACATGCTCAGTGCCGAAGAGGATCAACTGGATGCCATTTTACAGATCACCGCCGGTGCTGGAGGTACCGAAAGCTGTGACTGGGCTGCCATGTTGATGCGGATGTATATCATGTGGGGCGAAAAAAATGGATACAAGGTCACCGAACAAGACTCCCAGGAAGGAGATGTGGCGGGGATCAAGAGTGTTACCCTTCAGATTTCCGGTGATTTTGCCTACGGATACCTCAAAGGAGAAAATGGCGTGCACAGGCTCGTCCGTATTTCACCATTTGATTCCAATGCAAAACGGCACACATCCTTTGCCTCTGTCTATGTATACCCATTGATTGATGACAATATCGAGATCGACGTCAAAGACTCCGAGATAGAATGGGATACCTTTCGCTCAGGAGGCGCCGGCGGACAAAATGTCAACAAAGTGGAAACTGCTGTCCGTTTACATCATAAGCCGACAGGCATTATCATTAAAAACCAGGAATCCAGATCCCAGTTGCAGAATAAAGAAAATGCCATGCGCTTGCTGAAATCCCAATTATATGAAATTGAAATGCGCAAACGGCAGGAAGCAACAGCGGCAATCGAAGGAAATAAAAAGAAAATCGAATGGGGCTCCCAAATCCGTAACTATGTACTGCATCCCTACAAATTAATTAAGGATTTGCGGACCAATTACGAGACCTCCAATACCCAAGCTGTATTGGATGGCGATCTGAATGACTTCCTAAAAAACTACTTAATGGAATTTGGAGGCTAAGCCCGCACAGCATTCCATCCATACGATAAAAAGACGCTCCTCACGAGGGGCGTCTTTGCCTTCTTTCCTACACAGTTTGTATCATTTGGCACGACATTTTTTCCCGAAAAGAGGGTTAAAACGTTAAAAAACCTTAAAAGTCTTTTGTTTGTACAAATACGATCAAACACTGCTTATTTGGTTACAAGCCCCTTACAATAACCTACAAATCAATAGATTACAAAACGACATATTGTATCAACAACGTTACAATTGTGTTAATTCGTCCATTTTTGGCACAAAATAAAGGCATGTATTTTGCGTTTATGGATTCGTAATATTTTCATTACAAAAGACACCCTCGGGTGTCAGGTAAAGTAAAAGAAAGAATGTATATCTAAAATAAGAACGGTTATGAATTACATGAAAGAAGACTCAATCGTATCGAAGCAGATGGCCAAACAATGGACACCTGCGGTGTACGAAGTAAATGAAGAGCAGAAACAAACTGCAAACACATCCACAGCGAGCACAGCTGAAGAAAGCAATTTTGGTCCCAAGGAATACGGTATTTTTGGAGGAACCTTCTTTTTACTATTTGCATCAGTATTTGGTGTATATATGCTCCAACCAGATTTTGATGCCTTACGTTTTCAACGTTTAGATAGTGTTGGTGGTACATTCCTGGTAGGTTTCGGTATATTCTTAGCAGCTGTTGCAGTAAGCTTTTTGGTTCTTTTGATTGTACTTCATCGTAGGTATAGACCCATCGCCTCTGTCTCAGACGAGGAGCTTCCTACCTGTACGATCATTGTTCCTGCCTATAACGAGGGACAATTGGTATATGATACGTTACATAGTTTGGCAAGCAGCGACTATCCAGCAAAGAAATTGCAGATTATCGCGATCGATGACGGTAGTAAGGACAACACTTTTGCCTGGATACAACGTGCCAAAATGGAGTTGGGTGACCGGGTAGAAATCTATCAACAACCCAAAAATATGGGTAAACGCCATGCGCTATACCGTGGTTTCAAACTGGGAACCGGTGAAATTTTCATTACGGTAGACAGTGACTCTGTGGTCAAAAAAGATACCATCCGTAATATGGCAAGCCCATTTGTGACGAATCAAGATTGTGGTGCTGTGGCCGGAAATGTGCGCGTGCTGAACAATAAAAAAGCCATTATACCACGCATGTTGAATGTCAGCTTTGTATTCAGCTTTGAATTTGTACGTTCGGCTCAGAGTATGTTAGGTACCGTCATGTGTACACCTGGTGCGCTGGCAGGTTACCGTAGGGACGCCGTTATGAATTGCCTTGAGGACTGGATGAACCAGACTTTTATGGGACAGCCTTCCGATATCGGTGAGGACCGTGCGATGACCAATATGATTTTAAAACAAGGGTATCATGTATTGTTCCAATCGAATGCTTATGTATACACGGATACACCTGTACGTTACAAAAATTTATACAAGATGTTCATTCGTTGGGAACGCAGTAATGTGAGAGAGAATATCATGATGAGCCAATTTGCATTCAAGAATTTCCGCAAAGGGCCAAAATGGGGAGCCCGTATCCTGTTGATCATGCAATGGAAAAGAGTACTGCTTTCTTATCCCATGTTGTTATTGATGCTATGGACAGTATTCCATTACCCGCTGATGTTTTTGAGCTCTACCTTGGTCGGTATACTCATCTTCTCCAGTATTCAGGCTTATTTCTTTGCATCCAAAAACGACAATGCAAAAGAGGCATTCTGGGCATACAGCTATAGTATATTCTATGCATTCAGTTTATTCTGGATCACTCCTTATGCTATCGCAACAGCAGGACGCAGAGGCTGGTTGACTAGAGGTTAGATTCATTATAAAAACTTTGTTTTCATAAATAACCAGAATTTCAAGATATAAACATATTATATAATCTCACCAGAGGGAGCATTCCATATACTAATATGCAGAAGAGGAAAGCTTCCTCTTTTTTAACAATAATCTCTCGAACCCTAAGTTTTAGCTGAACTCATTCAGCTAAAACTTAGGGTTTTTTGTGAATACACCTTATGCAATCGTTTGTTTAAAAAAACATCATCAAATTATTTGTTTTTAATACTAACTTAACACCACAATTATAAATTTGACCTCATTAAACTAAAGGTATTTAGCACAAATTGCGGTAATTATGGAACAGTTAGATGACACCGAGCTACTCAGCAGCATTCAGGCGGACGACCGTCATGCTTTTGCTGAGTTGGTTCATCGCTATTCAGATATTCTTTTCCGTTTTATTCAGCGCCGGATTGCATGTGTTGAAGACAGCGAGGATATTCTGCAGGACATATTTGTTTCGCTGTGGAACCTGCGGCACCGAATAACCATTGAACGCTCCCTCTATCCTTACCTCTTCAAAACAGCCAAATACAAAATCATCGATTGGACCATCAACGAACAAAGGAATGAGTTTGTTGATCAAATGTGAAGCCCAAAAATTTACTGTTGGCATTCAAACTTCGCGGTATCCGCAATCCTGTAAGCTGGCTTTAACAAATCATTGCATAAAAGCATAAACAGAAAGCGATAAGTTGTTTATCGCTTCTTGTTAGTATTAGGCAATATTTCGATCCTTATGATCTGTTTTTATAAAAGTAAACGCCTGTGGAGGACATAGCTCTACCATTTTAACAAGGCCTTTTGGCACCGCTTTATTTTTCTTTCCAGCCTCTCCATATCCAACGCAACCCTATTATCCAGAAGTTTCGCATAATGCTGTGTTGTCTTGATATCTATGTGCCCGAGCATCTTGGATACTGTTTCTATCGGAACATTATTTTAACAAGCGTAACCGAAGTAGCGAAAGTATGGCGTGATTTATGGAAAGTCAATTCTTTGGTAATCTCGCATAGGTCAGCAATTTCCTTTAGATAGCTGTTCATTTTCAGATTGCTGAGAACCGGTAGTACCATATCCTTTGCCACGCACGGTGGATAGTTACGGTACCTTTCAACAATTTCAAGTGGCCTGGGTAGTAACGGAATATTTGATGATGTTTCATGTACTTTGCTGCCGACACAGCCGAACAGCCTATTGTAGCACGCAAGAAGAATTCGTATCCGGTTACAAAACTATGGTCAATCCTTTCTTCTATCAATATCTGCCAATCTGAATTCTTTCTCTAGGTAACCACCAACATGGGAAAGCGAAGTTTTATACCCTTTGGGCGTATTGGGCTTAAATCCATTGCCTAGAAGTGCTTCCATCTGGTTATTGTGCTCCTTGAATACATCTAAGAAATTTTTGCGTTTGATATCCTTGCCCTGAAATCTAAGTTTAAGAGATTCTACATTAATTTCTTCTCCTGCAGCTATCATAGCTGTATTGATCGTACTTACTTTGCTGACGAGAGTGTCACGGTAACAATTCAGGGTCTTGACAGCCTCTGTTGTGCCTTTCAAACGATTGGCTTTGGAAGTCCATTTCGGCGGATCGCATTCCTGTCCTGTGGACACTTCTTTTTTTGGGATACCTTCTACCGTAATCCGCATGTAGATTGGCTTGGGGCCACTAACATAATTTTTTGGTTTCTTCAAGTAGAAGAGCAAGGAATAATTTGTACTCATGACAACATCATTTAAGTGAAACAAACCGAGCCGCCTTTGCGGCGAGCTCTTCATCACCACTGAAAAACAGATTTCAGCGATGCAAATGTAGCCTTGCAATTAAAAACGGATCAAGATGTTCTATTTTTTAATATACTGATTTCCAATTAATTAAATCTCTATCAGTGAGTAAGTAAACTCTAGAAAATGACTCACTTTTTTATTGGGAGTTCATATAGGTTTTGTAGATACTGAAAAACAAAAAAGCCTGCAAACGTTTAATTTGCAGGCTTTTGTATGTTTTGACTTTTAGATGTGTAGCCCGTAGGGGAATCGAACCCCTGTTTCAAGAATGAAAATCTTGCGTCCTAACCCCTAGACGAACGGGCCGTTTTCTGTTTCGGTGTGCAAATATAGAAAGTTTTCTAAATCGCACCAAATTTTTGGGATATTTTTATTCATTTTTTTGATAATCCGGCATAAAGCCTTCCAAAATAGTTATATTTAAGCACATTGAAAAAAGTAACCAACATGACTAATTTTAAAAAAATCAGCACAGCATTTCACTGTACGGCCCTTGCTTTGGCCCTCATGGGGCAAGAAGCCACAGCCCAGCAGTCCAGCTCGATTGCAAACCAACTGCAGGTCACCTGGCAGGTTAAAGACGGGCAGCATATCCGTAAAGATCCTGTATCGACCCTTATCCTGAAAAATAAAGGGACAAGTGATCTTCAACTCAATGACTGGAGCCTTTGGTTTAATTTTATACGGTCTATCGATCCCAATAAAGTAGATCAGCGATTTGCCATAGACCATCGGAACGGGGACCTCTTTCAGGTCAGTTTTAAGAAGGATAAACTCACCTTGAAAGCGCAAGATACGGTCCATATTGATTTTGTGACCACTGGCCTTGTCAATTATACCGATGGCCCCATAGGGCTCTATGTGAAGAATAATACCAGTGGTGTATCCACCGATATTTCGGATTACACAGCCCTTAAAACAGCTCCTCAATCCGAAGCAGAAAAAACGAATTACTGGACGTATAAATATGAGCAGAACAAGCTCATTGATGGCATTGATGCACAAAGTATCATTCCTTTACCGAGCAGCATCTCGATCAATAAGAGCAAAAAATTCAATCTAACGACAGGCACCACGCTTGCTGTCGCCAATGAGTTCGCTTCAGAAGCAAGCTTCCTGACCAGCTTCTTCGACCAATATACTGGCATTAAGCTATCCACTGCTCCGGGCAAGCAAAATGGAATTTCAATTACAAAGGACAACGCGCTCAAACCGGAGTCCTATCACCTGAACATCGACGCAGCAGGCATAAAAATAGCCGCTTCGGACAAAGCAGGCGCTTTCTATGCCATACAGTCTTTAAAATCACTGATCAATCATACCCAATGGAATAAGGCCACCACAATGATCGCATTGCCACAAGTTGCGATAGAAGATAGCCCACGTTATGGTTACCGGGGCTTTATGCTGGATGCTGCGCGTAATTTTCACAGTAAAGCGGAAGTACTGCGCCTATTGGACTTGATGGCTGCCTATAAATTAAATAAGTTCCATTTTCACTTTATTGATGACGAGGGCTGGCGCTTAGAAATACCATCATTACCTGAACTTACAGCAGTTGGTGCGAACCGTTCGGCCAATTTCGAAGACGGCAAAGCGATCCAGCCAGCTTATGGTTCGGGAGCGCTTGCTAAACCGCAACAATATTATACCGTGGCGGATTATATCGAGATCCTGAAATATGCACAGGCCAGACATATTGATGTCATCCCTGAAGTGGAAACGCCGGGGCATGCCAGAGCCGCCATCAAAGCAATGCGCGCCCGTTATGAATATTACATGAAAGCTGGCGATAAGCAAAAGGCTGAAGAATTTTTATTGGACGACGAAGATGATCAGTCGATCTATAACTCGGCTCAAAATTGGAACGATAACGTCATGAATCCTGCTCTCCCCTCTACTTATCACTTTTTGAGTAAAATCATTGACGAAATCCGATCTATACATGATCAGGCTGGGGTTCCTTTGAAAATCATCGATTTGGGCGGCGATGAAACACCAAGCGGTGTTTGGGAAAAATCACCCAAAATCGCTGCTTTTATGAAAGAAAACAATATCGCAAATGTGCTAGATGTATGGCCTCTTTACATTACCAGAATCAATAAGCTTGTCCAAGATAAAGGTCTCATCATGTCTGGCTGGGAAGAGATGGGTATGCGCAATAGAGGGAAAGGCATGCAAGTCAATGCTGAACTGGGCAAATCAGGCATTCACCTCAATGTATGGAACAACCTGCCTGGTCAGGGACAAGAAGACCTGGCCTACCGACTAGCCAATGCAGGCTATAAAGTTGTCTACACCAGTGCTGCAAACAACTATCTGGACATGTCCTGGGACCGTGATTTTGCCGACCCTGGACATAGTTGGGTGGGAACAGTGAATTTGAATAGAACCTACTCTTTCGCTCCTGAAAACTTTTTCATCAATTTGCGTAAGGATGACACGGGACAAGACCTCAAACCCACGGCTTATACCAATAAAGAACAACTTACCGCTGAAGGCAAGAAAAATCTACTGGGCATAAAGGGCGCACTCTGGGCCGAAAAGGTATCCACAGACCAGCGCCTGGAAGAAATGATATTCCCCCGCCTGATTGCCATTGCTGATCGTGCCTGGGCACCTGAACAAGCTTGGGAAAAAGGCAGTTCATTTAACGAGACTACCTACCGTCAGTCTTATACTTCATTTATAAAGAAACTAGGGGAAGATGAGCTGAAAAAACTGGATATAATAGATCATGGTTATCATTATCGTATGCCTAAAATCGGGATCAAACAAGAAAATAATCAATTACATATCAACACGGATTATCCTGGTTTTAAAGTCTATTATACGGACAATGGTGACACACCAACGCAGCAGTCTAAGCTCGTGAACGGCACAATTCCATTTCAGTCTGGCAAGAAATATTTGTTCAAAGTATTTGATGCCAAAGGAAGATCTGGCGACACGATCCAATATTAAGCAAGCTGAAAGGGGCATGGCGACCGTTGTTGGACCAGCATGCCCCAGGCGCACCTTTACACAGCAGGCCGATTTCTGATTGAAATCGGCCTGCTGTGATTTGTACGGAAATCTCCTATCGATTAGAATTTATAGTGCAATGAAAAAGCGACATTTCTCGGGTCGATCTGATTGATGAAACCTCCCCGGAAGTAGGAGTTTAAGCCAATCTCATTAGTTATATTATTGACAAATACTTTCGCATCGAATTTACGCCACTTGTAACCGACTTGGGCATTTAGCGTGGTATAGGCCGGCATATTGAAGGGTTCTGTACCATAATATTCACCATGACCATTTGGTGTAAGACTATATTCGTTCACAGGACGATCGCCTACATAGTATACACCAGCACTTAGGCTCAGGTTTCTCAGGGCACCTTGATTAAATACATATTGTACCCATGCATTGGCGGTATGGTCCGGTGCGTTCATTGGTGCCGATCCGTCCATATAAGAAGGCGAATTTTTATATCTGGCATCTAAATAAGCATAGCCTAACATAACGGTCAGGTTTTCCAGGATACGGCCATTCAATTCTGCTTCAATACCATCACGGACCAGGTCTCCGGCTTTGAAATATAAACCTGTTGCAACGTTCGTTCCAGCCGTATATTCTGCATTTGTCAGGTTGGAGGTATAGATATGGAAGTACGTTAAATTGAACCGTAATCTATTATTTAACCAATCGGACTTGATCCCGCCTTCAAACTGCTCAGTTTTGGATGCGCCCGCTGTTGTTCCATCGGTCAATGGGTTAGCCGCATTCCTTAAATTCGTGGAGTTCGTATACGATCCAAAGACATTGAAATTCTCGAAAGGCGTCACGATTATACCCGCCATTGGGTTCCAGGCAGACTCTTTTTTATTTCCATTCGAAGTAAAATCCTTTGTATTGATTTCGGAATACCGAAGTCCCAAAACTGCTTTAATATATTTATTGAACTCAATGACATCCTGTGCCATAAAACCGATGGAAGAATAATAACTTCTTACCGGTGTATTGGCTGTATACGTAATTTTCTTCCCTTTTCGTTGATTTCCTAACGAATCGACATACGCAACTTCCGAAAGATCATTCACCCAGTCACCATGGATATCAATGACATCGATAACTGAGCCATTTTGATCGGCTTGTTTCAATAGCACATTTTTCTCCAACGGGCTCAGCTTGCCTGCAAAGGAAGTTGTGGTGGCATCCGCAATACGATAATCTACACCTGCTTGTACCAGATGCTTCACTTTGCCTGTATAAAGGTCTTTTCCGATCAAGTCAAATTGGAAGGTTTTATTTTTGTCATCACGCAAGCTCCGGCTCATCTTACGTGAAAATGTGTTATATTGCTTCGCTTCATCTTTAATCAAGGAAGCGGCTGAAGATTGATTATCCACTTGATAAGAAGAGGTCGCCACAGAGGCCCGAATGCTCCAACGATCTGTCAGCTCATGATTGATCTGGGCCATGAAGCTCTTCATTTCGGTATTGTTATTGTCGGAATCGAACCCCAGAAACTTATTATTAGGAATCACATACAATGCATTCACTCCTTGGGAAGGGTTTAAATTAACAGCAGAGTTGACTGGTGTGCGATTATCATTAAAATAATCACCTTCTAAGGTAATTGTCGTTCTATCAGTAGGTTTCCAGGCCACTGATGGGTTTAGGTATACACGATTGGCCGATAGCCCTTTTCTGTAGCTGTCTCCTCTTTCGTAAGCTCCATCCATGCGGAAGGCTACCGTTTCTTTCTTATCCAGTACCGTCTGGAAGTCAAAGGTAGGCCGGAATTGCCCCCAGCTTCCGACACGCACACCGACATCGCCTGCATTTATAAAATTCGGTGTCTTTGTCACAACGTTGATCACCCCTCCGGCATTACCGATATCGGTAATAACCCCTTGGGTAACCGCTGCAGAACCTTTAATCATCTGAATGGACTCAACTCCTTGCATATCGACCACACCAGAGGCCGTCTGAAACTGTGAATCCATACGTACGCCGTTTTTCAATACCGGAACACCACGAAAACCACGTGTCGACAGCGACTCTTTAACTCCACCATAGGATCCGAATAATGTCACTCCGGGAATATTTCTTACAGCATCAGTCAGCGTCAGGATCCCCTGATCCTGAATGACCTTATTCGAGATGACAGAAATACTCTGGATCTGATCTGAAGGTTTTAGGGGCATGCGGGTAATCATTTCTAAACCCTTAGGCTTTTTGTTTCGCTCGCCGAACACTTCTACTTCATCAATGGCCCGCTCATTGCTCACCAAGACGATTGGTTTTATAATCACCTCGCGGCTGGCTGAACTAAATTCATAATCGATCGATGTGCTTTGATAACCTAAATAGGAAAACCGGATAACCGCATTCTGATCAACACCATGTAATCTAAAATGACCTTTATGATCGGTCCGTACAGTTCTGTCACCAATAGAGACTGTTACTGAACTTAAAGGGTTATTGTTTGAATCTACAACCTTTCCTTTGACGATGCCTGAAGTCTGACCATATACAGCACTTCCAAGTAAACAGGTAGACGCAAGAGCAAATAAGTGTTTATTCATGTTAATAATATTGGACAATTATTTTTAATTAATCTAAATAGATGCGACAAAGGTATAAAAAATTAGTTATTTAGAATAATTAAAAATAGAAAAGCTCTGAACCAACTAAGATTCAGAGCTTTTCTATTGGACTACCCAGATCGTTCTAATCAAATTTCCATCTTACGAACGCTTCAATTGCTTCATAGTTCGCCAGACCTAATTGATCATATAACCCTGCGGTTTCGCTCGTACGGTCCTCTGCACGTACCCAAAACTCACGTGGGTCATCGCCTGGGAATACAGGCAAATCTTTTTGAGATTGGTGTTTGAAAATAGCCAGACGTTTGCGATATACCTCCTGTGGAGATAAAGGTACCGCCATCTCGATTTCATGGATCGGATATTCGTGCCATGCTCCTCTATATAACCATAACCAACAGTCTTTGGTCCATTCATCTGTTTTGCTCAATCGCTTAAGTGCTTCAAACAAGACATCAAAACATACCTTATGTGTACCATGTGGATCTGCAAAATCACCGGCAGCAAATACTTGATGTGGTTTTACCTGACGTAACAGTTCCATTGTTTGCTGGATATCGTCTTCAAAAGATACGTCCTTCGAAAATTTTTGTCTATCGTAGAACGGTAAGTCCTGAAAATGGATATTTTCATCTGGCAAACCGACCAAACGGGCTCCAGCAATGGCTTCTCCTTTACGGATCAGTGCTTTTATCTTCCGTACAAGTTCTGTATCGATCTGATTTGGTTTTTTGGTCGCAAAGATGGCCCTCTCTTCATCGTAAATCTTGTTGATCTGCGCCACTTCTGTATTGGCACCGATCTGTTTCGCCAAATCTCCTGCAAATTCAAGATAGCGCACCACGTCGTCATCCCATACGGCCGTATTGCCACTCGTTTGATAAGCAACATGGACATTATGCCCCTGGTCGGCCAAACGAATAAAGGTACCCCCCATAGAGATCACATCATCATCCGGGTGCGGAGAGAATACGATCACATTTTTCTTCGCTGGATTGGCACGCTCCGGACGTTGTGAATCATCCACATTGGGCTTTCCTCCGGGCCATCCTGTAATGGTATGTTGAAGTTCGTTAAAAATACGGATATTGATGTTATAGGCAGGCCCTGTTTCTGTTACCAGTTTTGCCATACCATGATTGTTATAGTCTTCGTCCGTCAGTTTTAAAATTGGTTTTTTAATTTCTAAAGCTAACCAAACAACGGCCTTTTTTATCAAGGCTGGCGTCCAGGTAACGTCCTCTGCCAACCAAGGAAGGTTAAAGCGGGTCAACAAAGATGCAGCTCCTTCGTCCAGGATAAATTCAACATTATCTGACAACTGAAGGTAAGTAGCCGGGATCTCGGAGGAAATTTCACCCTCCACAGCTTTCTTGATAATCTCCGCTTTGGTTTCAGTCCACGCCATCAGAATAATTTCTCTGGCCTTGAAGATCGTTCCGACGCCCATCGTAATGGCTTTTGTCGGCACATTTTCTTTTCCTCCAAAAGCTCGGGAAGCATCCCTACGTGTCAAGTCGTCCAGTGTGACAATTCGTGTACCGGAATTTGGCGCAGAACCCGGCTCATTAAAACCGATGTGACCAGTACGACCGATACCCAACAATTGAATATCTAAACCTCCAGCCGCTGAGATCTTTTGCTCATAAGCTTCACAAAATGCATTCACTTGGTCTGGAGCCAACGTTCCATCAGGAATATTTACATTAGCCGGCTCAATATCTACATGATCAAACAAGTTTTTGTTCATAAAGGTCACATAGCTCTGATCGGCATCAGGTTGCATGGGGTAATATTCGTCAAGATTGAAGGTAATCACGTTCTTAAAGCTTAAACCTTCTTCTTTATGCAAGCGAATCAATTCTTGATAGACTTTCACCGGTGTAGCACCAGTTGCAAGACCTAACACAGCATGCTCACCTTTCTCTTGCTTTGCACGAATAATTTCAGCAATACGATTTGCAACGTTTTTCGAAGCTGAATTTTGATCTGGATAGACGCTTACAGGGACTTTTTCGAAGCGTGTTTCTTCCAATAAATTTAATCTAGCCATTTTATGGATATATTGATAAACGTGAATTACAAATTTATAAAATTAGTAAGTTAAGTTGAAGTAAAATTTTAATAAAGTCCCCCATTCTTAACAATAATTTAAATAAAACCTTTTAGCGAGAATCGTGTACCGCAAATACCCTATATATTATTCAAAATCCGGATTGCTTTTAATAGCGTATCGTCCTGTTTTGCAAAACACACCCGTAAAACCTGTTGATCTGTAGGTTCTTTATAGAATGCGGAAAGTGGAATTGTTGCTATTTTGTGCTGTATGGTCAACAGGCAGGCAAACTCAAATTCTTTCTCTTGAGTAATCGCGCTATAATCGAGGTTAAGGAAATAGGTTCCCTCAGAGGGCAGCACCTTGAAGCGTGATTGCTGGAGTCCATCTTTCAGCAGGTTTCTCTTACGCTCGAAAAATGCGGCAAGACCTTTGACATAAGTAATGTCATTCAGATATGCAGCGATGGCAAACTGCATCGGTGTATTGACACTAAACACATTAAACTGATGTACTTTCCTAAATTCCCGCATAAATGCCGCCGGAGCAATACAATAACCGATCTTCCAGCCGGTTGTATGCAGCAGTTTTCCAAATGAAGCGACGACAAAACTCCTTTCCCGAAGCTGGGGTATACGCAATACGGATTGGGGGGATGCCCCGTCAAACACAATATGCTCATATACTTCATCGCTCAGTAATAGTATGTCAGTACCCTCCAACAAGTCTGCAAGGCGGCCCAATTCCTCCTTTCCCAGCACTTTACCAGTTGGATTATTTGGATTATTGATGATCATGAACCGTGTGTTTTCATTGATTAAAGTCGCAACATAGTCCCAATCAATCTGAAAATCAGGGGCCAATAACCGAACAGGGACCACCTTTCCACCAAACAACTCAACCGTCGGACCATAGCAATCATAAGCAGGCTCGAAGATGATCACCTCATCCTGCGGCCTCACGATGGTAGCTATGGCCGTAAAGATGGCTTGTGTACCGCCGGATGTCACGGTAAGTTCCTCCGTAGCATCGATTTCAACAGCATATATTTCCTTATATTGGCGGGCTATCGTTTCCCTTAGAAGCTGTGCGCCGATCATGGGAGCATATTGGTTATGCCCCTTCTCCATAGCTGCACTTACCTGTTGGACCAGTTTGGGATCTGTCTCAAAATCCGGGAAGCCCTGCGATAAATTCAGCGCCTGCTGTTCGTTGGCAAGCATGGTCATCTTGGTAAATATCGTTGTACCGACATGAGGGAGTTTGGATCTTAGGTTGAAGTTCATTTTTTGACATTTTATTAATCTACCAAATTAGTGGATTTTCTTATATTTGTAAATATATATAAGAATAGCAATATGATAAAATACATCACACTACTTTTTTTGGTTCTTCCCTTCCTGGGCCTTGCACAGAAAAAAGAACTTACCAAACAAGATTATATCGCCCGCGTAAAAGCGGCCCCCGATTCAATTTCAACTTTAATTGATTTACGACGGGTAGGCGGCTATGATCCTGTGTATACCGAATTGCAGGCTCTATATAACACATTAAGCGACAATGTCAAAAATGCGAATGAGGGAAAGGAATTCCAGGCTTATTTAAATACATTGGAAACCGTTCAAATCGGCAAAATGGCTCCCGCATTTAGCCAGAACGATACCTCGGGCAACCCCGTGCAGCTTGCGGATTTCAAGGGTAAGTATGTATTGCTCGATTTTTGGGCCTCATGGTGTCCAGACTGTCGTGTAGAAAGTCCGGATCTGGTCAAAACCTATGCTCAATTTAAAGGGGAAAACTTCGAAATTTTGGGAATTTCTTTTGATAAGGACCGTAATTCATGGATTAAAGCCATTCATGCAGACAAGCTTCATTGGAGACATGTCTCGGATCTAAAACGCTGGCAAAACGATGTAGGTACGTTATATGCTGTTAAATCCATTCCTCAAAATGTACTGATTGATCCAAGTGGAAAAATCATTGCCAAAAACTTACATGGTGACGCATTGCGGGCAAAACTGAAAGAAGTGCTGAAGTAGTCTATTGAAAAAGACCATATGTACGATGCATATGGTCTTTTTTTATGAAGGCGAGTCTTGCCAGCTAGGGCTTCTGTGCATCACCACCTGAACCGTGCTAAAGGAAACATTCTTTCAGGGCTTTAAGGACGAGTTTTTAACCAAACAATGCCCTAAAAATATCTTCCAATTTGGCAACTGGCCGAATGGCAATATGATACTTTTTAGCATCCAAGCCCTTGGTATTGAACTTAGAAATAAAAATACCATCAAAGCCCAGCTTTTCGGCCTCTTGAATACGTTGTTCAATACGGTTGACGGCTCGGATCTCTCCCGACAGCCCTACTTCACCGGCGAATGTCAGATTGGTTTTAACCGGAATATCCTGCTGTGAGGAAATAATGGCGACAATAACGGCCAAATCAATGGCTGGATCTTCTACCCGTAGCCCACCAGCGATATTCAAAAAGACATCCTGAGCGCTCAATCTAAAGCCAAAACGCTTCTCCAGTACTGCTAGTAGCATATTTAATCTTTTGGTGTCATAACCTGTCGAGGAACGTTGTGCTGTACCAAAAGCTGAATTGCTGACCAGGGCCTGCACTTCAATCATCATGGGTCGCATCCCTTCAAGCATCGCTGCAATTGAAACACCACTTACCGGTTCCTCCCGTTGAGAAATCATGATCTCTGAAGGGTTGGATACCTCCCGCAAGCCAGAGCCCTGCATTTCATATATGCCCAATTCAGATGCCGATCCAAACCTGTTTTTGACAGCACGTAGAATACGGTATACATGATGCCGATCGCCCTCAAACTGAAGCACCGTATCGACCATATGCTCCAGAACCTTGGGTCCTGCAATGGAACCATCCTTGGTAATATGCCCCACAATAAAGACGGGTGTGCTGGTCTCCTTGGCAAACCGCAACAGTTCGGCAGTACATTCACGAACTTGGGAAACCGATCCTGGTGCAGACTCAATCTGCGCGGAATGCAGGGTCTGTATGGAGTCGATGACAATAACATTGGGCTGCACGGTCTCTATCTGCTTGAAGATATTTTGCGTCGATGTCTCGGTCAGAATATAGCAGTTGGCCCTGGACGATTGAGATAGCCGCTCTGCACGCATCTTAATCTGCTGTTCGCTCTCTTCACCGGAGATATAAAGTGTCTTGACCTGGGGAATGGACAGCGCCAGCTGCAACATCAATGTAGATTTGCCGATGCCCGGCTCGCCACCGATCAGCACCAATGATCCAGGGACAATACCCCCGCCCAGCACGCGGTTGAACTCCTGGTCCGGTGTTAAGATCCGGGACTCGTCCTGGTAGACAATCTCGTGAATAATAGCCGCTTTATTTGCTCTTTTTGCGTTTCCTGATGCTGTTGTGCTTCGCCATTCCGGGACTTTTGAACTTGACTTTTCAACCACCTCTTCAACAAATGTATTCCATTGTTTACAGGAAGGGCATTGCCCCATCCATTTCGGTGATTCATAGCCGCAGCTCTGACAGAAATATGCTGATTTTGATTTTGCCATAGGACGAAATTACAAATTTATCCCTGTTAAAATAAGGAAGAATACCCCGCGCTCTAACTCCTGCTCTTACAAACACTATAATCGTAAGGTATATATACTTTAACAGCGTATCTTCAGTATGCTCAAATAGTACTTCATCAATAATGCATCAATACTATATCAATACTGCAAATATACTGGGCTGTTAAGAAGAAGCTGGGAATTTATTGTTCATTTTCACTCAAGATTCGCAAGAAGTTTAGTCCCATAATCTTTGCAATATCTTCTTTTGCATAGCCTCTTTCCAAAAGTCCCTTGGTCAATAAGGGTAATTTGGAAACATCTTCCAGTCCTTGTGGTGCAGATTCAATACCATCAAAATCAGATCCTACCGCAACATGGTCCATGCCAACTTTTTTGACCAGGTAATCGATGTGGTCAAGTAGTTTGGACAATGGGGCATCCACTTGGTATCTTGATTCTTTTGGCAACTGATCGTACATGTCCCAAGTGCTTAATGTCGGCTCTGCTTTTTTCCCAAACTGCTGTTTATAGACCTTTCGGAGCCTGCTTTCATATTTGGGATCCAGGAATCCGGAATAGAAGTTGACACCTACTACCCCACCATTCTTTTTCAATGCTTCCAATTGTGCATCTTTCAGGTTGCGGAAATGTGGGCACAGGCGATAGGCATTGCTGTGCGAAACCAAGATAGGTTTGCTCGTTGTGGCCATAACATCATAAAAGGTCTTCTCGCCACCATGCGATAGATCCACCAGCATACCGAGCTCGTTCATCTTTCTGATGATTGCCTTTCCATGATCGGTCAACCCTTTGTTTTCCGCACCCATCTTTCCTGATTCCATCGCAGCACAGCTTACCCAAGGTAAATTGTAGTTCCAGGTCAACGTTAAATATTTTGCTCCCCGGTCATGAAGCTTGACGAGGTTATCCATACTGCTTTCGATCATATTGCCACCTTCCACTCCGATCACAGCAACAATTTTTCCGGTCTTTAAGATCGAATCAATTTCAGCTTTCGATTTCGCCAATGCGATATCCTTTGGATTGGATGCAATCATTTTTTCCAGTGCATCGATCTGTTCGTTGGCATGTTTGAATGCTCCTGTCTTCCATTTGGCATCATCAGACCAGACAGCAAATACCTGCACATCTACACCTCCCTCTTTCAGCCTGGGGATATCGGTCGCACCGCTGTTCAGCCGTTGTCCAATGTCTTTTCCTGGCAAAATAGACGCATAAATCACATCATTATGCCCGTCAACAACCAGGAGATCACGATGAATCTGCTTATAATCCTGGCCCAAGGCCGACTGACCTAAAGCGATCAGCCCCATCCCTAGCAATAATAGATTCTTTATCATTTTTTATCGTCATCAATGGATTCATAAATAGCATCTTGAATTCTGCTCCGGATGTTGAGGTCATACAGCTTGGTACTGACCTGCGGATGCACCCGGTTGGACAAAAAGATATAGATCAGCTGATGCTGCGGGTCAATCCAGATACATGTACCGGTGTAACCGGTATGTCCAAAGACCGAGCTACTGGCCAATTTAGAAGGATATTCTTTTTTCAGGTCGGGATCCCAGCGGTCGAACCCCAGTCCCCGACGGCTAGTCGCCGACTGCTTAGATGTAAATAAATCGACGGTTTCGGATTTAAAGTAACGCTCTCCACCGTACTCTCCCCTATTCAATAAAAGCTGCCCATATATGGCCAGGTCATTGGCAGTGGCAAATAGCCCTGCATGTCCGGCAACACCACCTGCCATGGCAGCTCCTTGATCATGCACATAGCCCTCCAGCAAGGTTTTACGGAAGGAGGTATCTTGTTCTGTAGGGACGATCTCATCCTTCACAAATCGTTCTCGCGGCAGGTACCCAGCACGTGTCATCCCTAAGGGTCTATAAAAATTTTCCTGTACATAATCCTGAAGGGGTATTGCTGTTTGATGTTCGGCCACCTCCTTCATCACATACATGCTGATATCACTATAAACATAGTTGCCAACAGGCTTAACCGCAGATTTCAGCATCTCAGGCCACATCACATCCCGGTAATAATGATTGCGGATATAACTATTGTCAGCCAGCTTCACCTGATGTGTATTATCTGGTGAAAAGACAACATCCCCTGGATTCAGATGTCTATAAAAAGGGATAAAAGGGGTGAAACCAGCTTCATGGAGCATGACCGAACGCAACTTGATATCCTTTTTATTGGTATACTTTGCCTGCCAAAGATAATAGCCCATCGTGCTGTCCAGATTAATAATATTGCGTTCTGTAAGCCGCATAATAACGGGTGTGGTACCCGCAATTTTACTGACTGAAGCCAAATCGAAAATATCACTTGTGCGTGTCGGTACATTTTTTGAATAGGTATGATAACCATATGATTTTTCAACAAGCACCTGTCCATCTTTTACGACCATCACCACCAGGCCAGGAGCAGCCTGTTTATCCACGGCCTCCTGCGCGATAGCGTCAATCTTTTTGGTCAGTTTACCCACATGGAGCGTTGAACTTGTCTCTGCATGGTATTGCAATCTGACCTGTGATGTCTTGTTATCGCCTTCCGTAATGGACATACCACCAAAGATAGACATTGCCGCATTTTGCTGCCCGCTCTCAGTGAATGGCGCCAGCAACTCTATTAAATCGGACTGTGGCTGTTCAGACAGCAATTTTTTATTCCGCTCATGCTCATAAAAGTGACAGAGAATGACTTTCTTATTATTTCGCACAGCCTGCTTCAATTGCATGAGGCAATCTGCATCCAGATCATCTTCTTTCCCGGCGACAATGATCGTATTATAGTATTTGATATCTTCATCAAATTTACTAAAGTCAAATACGGCCGTATTTCCATAACGTGCTAATTGATCTGTAAAAGCACTGTATTTTCCAGTATTTGGAACGACAACGGCTATGTGTAGCTGATCCAAGTGGGTCAATGGCAATAGCTGATCGACATTATTGAAGAGGATTGTTTCATTTTTTAATGTGGACTTATACTGAGCGTACGAAGTCCCAATACAGAACAAACCTGCAAGTAATGCGCCAAAAAATCCTTTTTTCATTCTGATTTTATCGTTTTTTAGGTTCTATCAAATAAAAATACGAATAAAATAAAGAAGCCAGCACATCCTTTCAAAAAAAATCAATTTTGTTACCCAGCCCCATCCTACCGGATCGCTTCGATTAGATTAGCGAATATACTGTCATAAATCTTATTTTTTCTGTAAGTTTGATTAATGCCAGAATTGATTCAAGATAAAACAATATTTTCCTTACTGGAGGTCAGCCGCAGCATTCAAAAGACGCTGGCGGAACGGTATAAGAGCTTATACTGGATCAAGGCAGAAATGAATAAGCTCAATCATTACACACATTCAGGCCACTGTTACCCTGAGCTGGTCGAAAAGCAAGATGGCCGGATTGTCGCTGAAATCCGTTCTACGCTATGGAAGGCAGACTTTAATCGCATTAACAATAATTTTCTAAAAATTGCGCAGGAGCCGCTCCGAGAAGGCATTACCATGCTATTTCAGGCGAGCATTTCTTATGACCCCATGTATGGCCTCAGCTTACGCATTGTGGACATAGACCCTACTTTTACGTTAGGAGAACTCGAAAAGGAAAAATTAGAAAGCATTCAAAAGCTAAAAGCAGCCGGCATCTATGCGTCCAATAAATCCGTTCCTTTCCCAATCGTGCCCAAAAGGCTGGCGATTATTTCGGTAGAAACAAGTAAAGGACTGTCTGACTTTTATAAGATCATCAACCAAAACCCCTGGGGATACCGCCTCGAATGCACACTTTTCCCAGCGTTGCTGCAAGGAGACAAATCGATTCCCTCGATCATCAACCAGCTGGCTAATATTGCGGAGAAAATAGAAGAATATGACGTTGTAGCCATTATCCGCGGTGGTGGTGGAGAAGTAGGGCTTTCAAGCTACAACAATTACCTGTTGGCACGCGCAATCGCTACTTTTCCCATCCCCGTATTGACCGGCATTGGGCATTCCACCAATTATACGGTAAGTGAGATGGTGGCGTACAAAAATGCCATTACCCCCAGCGAACTCGCCGACTTCCTGATACAGAAGTTCCATAATTTTGCGATTCCAATAGACAAAGCCATAACGGACATCCAACAGCTTTGCCTGAGCAGGTACAAGGAAGAGCAGCATACCCTATCTCAACTTGCAACACATATCCAATGGATTGGCAAAAGGGAAATTCAAACGGCCAGAACCAGTATACAGCATATTCAAAATGAATTGAATGCCTTAGCCCGGCTACGTTTGTATGAACACAAAACAGCACTGACACATACCGAGCGAATTGTGCAGCTGTCGGACCCTATAAGATTGCTAAAACAGGGTTTTTCAATCACCAGAGTCAATGGCCAGCTATTACGCTCTGTTGAACAGATCGCTCCGGGCGACAGCATTGAAACAAGGCTGGAACATGGTGAAATCAAAAGTACCGTCATCGACAAAAAAAACAATCCTTTGGGAAATAACGACAACAGCTGATGACATAAATACGTAAAGGCTGATATTTTTAAAAACTTAGCAATGGAAAACAATTACACCTATACAGATGCCTTCAATGAATTACAGCTTATTGTAAAAGAGATTGAAAATGGGACAACCAATATCGACGAGCTCGCGGAGAAAATCAGCCGGGCCTCGGACCTCATTGAAGTATGCAAGGCAAAATTGACAGCAACGGAAGAAGAGGTAAACCTGCTATTGCAAAAGATTTCTCCGACACAGGATGCCGATGGCAGCGACTGAGCGAATTAGCCGGATCGTTCCCATCGGCTTTTTATACCGAGATTGATATTGACCGGATACTACGGCATCAAATCGTTTAAAACATTGGAACTTCGATGAGCAATAATTTTGTTGGATACAAGGCCTCGATGGTTATGTTGTCCGTTCCATAGATTCCAATCGCATCTCTCCTGCCCAGAATCTCTTGATCCACACTGATCTTTCCTTCCAGCACAAAGAGATACATCCCGTTATTTTCGGAATGTACAGTATACTTGATGGTTTTTCCTTCATCCAGATCGGTCAGGTTGAAATAGGCATCCTGATGGATATGAACAGCATCACGGTCAGCTGTATCCGGCGACACGATCGTTGCAAACTTATTGTGCCGGTCCAGGTGGAGATATGATTTTTGGTCGTAGCGCGGTTTTAGCCCAGTCTCATTGGGAATGACCCAGATCTGCAGAAACTTCACTGGATCTTTCTGATCGCCATTAAATTCAGCATGTTCTACCCCAGTGCCTGCCGACATGATCTGAACGTCTCCTGTTTCGATCGCCCGGCCATTTCCCATGCTATCCTCATGCGACAATACGCCCGACAAGGGGATACTGACAATTTCCATATTAGCATGACCATGCCTTCCAAAGCCTTGTCCACCTTCCACCTCATCATCATTCAACACCCGTAAGGCGCCAAAATTTACCTTCTCCGGATCAAAATATTGCCCAAAGCTAAATGAATGTGCACTCTTTAACCAACCAAAATCAACATGACCCCGATCGTTTTCCCGATGAATAATTTTTTGCATCTTTTCCTCCTTACTGCATAAATTACTATTAATCAGCGGACAAAACTCATACCAATGGATATTTTAGGCTAAAATCTGACAAATTGTCAAGTTATAAAGCTTTCAGTTTTTCTGGGGCCACCACACGTATAAGTGCCCGGGCGAGAATCCTGTTGGGGTCTACGACAACCATTCCATTATGGTCCCTTTCCGGTATGGCCAACGGTAATTCTGCACATCCCAAGATGATGACCTGGGCCCCTTGTTTTTTCAGGTCATCCATGGCCAATAATAAATCTTCCCGCGCCTTGTTTGCAATGGGCGCCGGCTGGGCTTTAATCCCATAATCCTGATCGAAGATCGCATTGTTTACTTTTTCCTTTTGTGCTCCCTCGGGCTCCACCACCGGAAATCCTTTTCGGATAAAGGGTTCCCGATATAAATTATAAGCCTGCTCTCCTGCGGTCGAAAGGATTCCTACCGTACTTTCAGGGAGCTGCTCATGCACAAAACGTACGGTTTCATGGACAATATGAAGCAATTTCAGGCTGCAGCCCAGCCGGGCCATTTCATCCTGAACAACCGTGAATATAGGTTCAGCATGCGCCGTATTGGATGGAATGGCCGCAATAGTCGCTCCCGCCTGTTCCAGCTGATATAGAATCCCAGCAATCGCTCTTCCAGGGTTGTCATGCGATCTGTCCAACAAATAGGCCGCACGATCAGGAATCAAATTGGGACAAGAAAACAACAGCTGTGGCAAGTGCTCCTGATCAGATCTCGCCACTGTCTCATCAATAATTTTCTTTGCTATATCCAAACCTGCATAAGGACCAAGTCCTCCGACTATACCAATCATAACTTCTATTTTTTTATTCCTTAAATTATAACCAATAGAACTGCGAATGGTTTGTACAAAATTGAATATGGTGCATCATCATATAGCCACAAATAAAACTGGATTGTAATAAATAATTCAAGTATAAAGATGGAATCTGCAAAACTTCCAAAAGAAACATCCCGAACTTTGTTAACATCAAATGCTGGGGACCTCACCTGAACCAGAAATATGCCTGTTCAGGTGCACATTTTCTCCCAGCAGAAAAAGTAAACATATCATCAAAATGGAAAATAAAACGTATATCTTAAAAAATGTATTACTGGAAACGGGATTTGAATATGATGGCAATGATGTCATCAAAACAAAGACAGCATGAAATGGGTGAAAGTGGTCTGCAAACCATCGAATTTTTGATTGACCGAACGCTGGAAAACCCACAACTTCGAGGCAAATCTTTCGTTAGCCATGCTTTTGCATTGAGCCGCCTGACAAAGCCTGAAGTAGAGAAAATTGCTGAACGGCTTGCTCATGCTGGTGTCGGCATCGTATCGTCTGTACCATTCGGGGACATCATCATGCCTATTCCTACCTTACGAAAACATGGCGTCGAAGTTTTGGTGGGGAATGATAATATTCAAGATCATTGGAATACTTTTGGATCTGGCAACATGCTTCAAAAAGCAAATCTGATTGCTGAACTATATGGTTATGCAACGGAGTGGCAGCTTTCAAGAACGCTTGCTTTCGCAACCCGCTACAAGCTTCCACTAGATGACAAAGGCAATCAGCAATGGCCAAAAATTGGTGATGAAGCCAGTATGGTATTTGTTGATGCGAGCTGTTCAGCGGAGGCCGTTTCCAGGATCTCACCTGTTACTTCGCTGACGCATAATGGAAAAATCGTATTTTAATTGGGATAAATACAGGCAATCCAAAGAAAAAAGGGTTTATCAAAATTGATAAACCCTTTTTTTGTAGCCCGTAGGGGAATCGAACCCCTGTTTCAAGAATGAAAATCTTGCGTCCTAACCCCTAGACGAACGGGCCTCATTTTGCAGCTCCAAAAGCTTTCTTGTTTTTGGAGTTGCAAATATAGACCTTAAAATTATTATTACAAATAATAATTTAAAATATTTTTTAGATCAGGTCAAAGCCAATATCCCGTCTGAAGTATTTGCCTTCAAAATATATTCTTCCTGCATCCGCAGTGGCTTGCTGAAGCGCTTCAAAAAGAGAATCCTGTAAGGTAGTGACCGCAATCACCCTTCCTCCAGCAGTAAGGACTTTATCGTCCTGCTGCTTTGTTCCTGCCTGAAAGACAATAGACTCTTTCACATTCTCGATATTGGAAATTTCTTTCCCCGACTCGTAAGGCCCTGGATAACCGCCTGCAACCAGCATCACCGTTACAGCTGTCTTTGCAGAAACCGTATACGAACGTTGATCTAAGTTTCCTTGGGCGACTCCTTCCAAAAGATCCAGCAGATCAGACTCGATACGTGGTAAAACAGATTCGGTTTCGGGATCTCCCATGCGAACATTGTATTCAATAACATAAGGTTCTCCATCGACATTCATCAGGCCAATAAAAATAAATCCTTTATAAGGAATACCATCTTTCTTAAGCCCCTCTACTGTCGGCTTGATGATACGTTCTTCCACCTTGTTGAGGAAAGTCTCATCCGCAAAAGGAACCGGAGAAATGGAGCCCATTCCACCCGTGTTCAATCCTGTATCCCCTTCTCCTATGCGTTTGTAATCTTTGGCCGATGGCAGTACTTTGTAGGAATTTCCATCTGTCAATACAAATACTGAAAGCTCTATTCCTTTTAAAAACTCCTCTACCACCACAACACGGCTTGCATCCCCAAACTTGGAGTCAGCGATCATGGCCTTTAATTCTGTTTTGGCATCTTCAAGTGTTTCACAGATCAATACTCCTTTCCCTGCGGCAAGACCATCTGCCTTAAGGACGATTGGCAGTTTTTGCGTCTCGAGGTATACCAAACCTTCTTCCAATGATGCTGCATCAAAAGATCGCGAGGCAGCAGTAGGCACACCATGACGATCCATAAACTGCTTGGAGAAATCCTTTGATCCTTCCAGTTGCGCTCCCTCTTGCTGTGGTCCGATCACCGGAATATCTTTGAGATCTTCCCGGTTCAAAAAGTAATCATGAATACCTTTTACCAAAGGTTCCTCTGGGCCTACGACGACCATCTGTATGGCATTTTCCAATACAAACGAAGCTATGGCATCAAAATCTGTAACTTTAATATTTACATTTTGACCGTATGCTCCCGTACCAGCGTTTCCTGGTGCAATAAACAATTGGTCTAAACGTGGACTTTTCGACAATTTATAGGCGAAGGCAGATTCACGGCCTCCAGAACCGATTATTAGGATATTCATAACACAAAGATATTTTTTTTATGCTAATTTTCAGACATAACCTGATGCAAAAAGGGATTTTAAATTTATTTTATCCTATAGGAAGAAGCTAACCCCTTCTATTTTAATCCGCCATAACCTAGTAGGCATAATATTTTGATTTATAAGTTGATTAAAGGGAAAAAAATTTCTAATTTTCAAGAAACATTAGTCATATGTACGCTAGAATATTGTTGCTGATCAATTGCCTTGTAATACCATTTTTGGCTCCCGCGCAAATCGAGCAAACCCTACAAAAATTGGAACGCTATCGGCAGCAGCACAGCAATGAGAAGATCTACCTCCATCTAGATAAAAATGACTATTCCGCAGGTGAAAATATTTGGTTCAAGCTGTACTGTACAAATGCTCCTTTCAATTATTTAAGCAACATGAGTAAGATTGCCAACATAGAATTGATTTCTCCTACGAATAAGATCATCAAAAGTATCAAAATACCCCTGACGATCGGGCTGGGTATTGGGGACTTAACTTTATCAGACACCTTGATCGAAGGCTCCTACAGGATTCGCGCATATACCCGTTGGATGCAAAATGATTCCATTACGAACTTTTATGAACGTGTCATCCCAATCACAAACGGAAGGTCCGACCATGTGATAACACAGAGTACCTTCATAAACAAGGGCACTGAAAATCTATTTCAGATCAACCTAAAAACCATTCAAGGCACTCCACTGATCAATAATAATGTCCATTATACCCTGCAACAAGAAGGCCGCAAAGGTAAGTCAGGACGATTAAAGTCCGACGAAAATGGAACCCTATCGCTTGAGCTGAAGGATGATTTCCGTGGGGGACAATTGTCCCTTCAATTTCTTTCACCCGATAAACGCCGGATATTAAAAAGCTTCACCATTCCAGAGCCCGAACGTAAAAATAGCCTACAGATTTTTCCAGAAAGTGGCTCATTCGTCAACAATATATTAAGTAAAACAGGCTTCAAGGTACTCAGTCCTGCTGGGCTGGGCGTAAAATCAAAAATTTCCATCGCCGAGGAAGATAAAAGTCCTATAGTTGAATTTGAGACCAATATGCTGGGTATGGGAAGTATACCCCTCATCTTAAATACCGGAAAAAAATATCGGGCAACGGCAACCTTTGAAAATGGAAGTACCGTCAGTGTTCCGTTGCCGCCGGTAGCTGCTTCCGGATATGTCCTTACAGTCAATTCGGGCTTAAAAGATAAGATCGCCGCTCAGCTTGCCGCAACCAGCGACCTGATCAATGGCAAAGAAGTCTATTTGGTGGCACAATATAACGGACTGGTACTACACGCCACAAAGCAGAAATTAAAGGAGCAGGAACTTTTCTTCAGCATACCCAAGCAGAACCTTCCTTCGGGTGTAATACAATTGTCAATACTCACAGATCAGATGGTTCCACTTGTTGAAAGGCTCGTATTTAATTATAATCCATCCAATACGCTGTTTCCGCTAGCGGTTCAACTGAACAAAAAGGCCTTTACAACACGGGATCGGGTTGTCGCCAACCTTTCTGTCAAAAAGGGGGATCGCGATACGTCGAAAATAGCGGCTCTTTCAGCATCCGTCGTCAACCTTAATAAAACGGATACCACTACAGATCGCTATTATTCCTCCATTATCTCCGAACTCCTCCTGAAATCTGATCTTCGCGGTTTTATCGAGCAACCCCACTACTATTTTAAAAATCTGGATACCGTCAAATTTGCTGAACTGGATAACCTCATGCTGACCCAAGGCTGGCGCAAATTGGATTGGGAAACTTATACGCAGATGCCAACTCATGCATATCTCCCAGAAAAGGGTCTTTCTGTTTCAGGAACGGTCAATAAAACTGGACGCAAGGCCGTTGTCCCAAATGCCAAAGTGGCCCTTGTCCCAACAAGCGACATGATGTCAAGCATCGATACACTGACGGATAGTGAAGGTAGGTTTGTCTTTGATGAGCTATTGTTTGCTGACAGTACTAAATTTATCGTCACTGGAAATGGCCCGAAGGAAAAAAATCGGGTGGACCTACACATTGACCCGCCCACCGTACCTAAGATTGGAAAAAGCAAAGATCAGCCGTTGATCTTCAACGATGTGAACAGGCACATGCTCCTCCAGCTTAAACAAAGTCAGCAGTTTTTATCCTCCCTTGAAGCTGCCGGTATCATTCAAAAAAGCATGCTATTGGAAGAAGTTCAGGTAAACAGGGTAAGAGAAAATAAAGCCGACAAAAATTCAAGAAATTTAAACGGTCCCGGGAAAGCAGACCAGGTGATTACTTCGGAAGACTTATCAGCCTGTGTGACCCTGGAACAATGTCTCGCAGGAAAGCTTGTCGGTGTGATTTTCCAAAATGGGGTTCCTTATAGTACCCGATCTGGTGGACTTAGTGGCAGAAAACCGATGCTGGTCGTTCTGGATGGGACTTACATGGAGTCTGCTCAGATCGATATGATCAATATTCAGGACATCTCCAGTGTTGAGGTACTCAGAAGTGGCGGAAATACCGCAATATATGGTACGTATGGCGGCAATGGAGTTTTGGTGATCACCAGCAAATCCGGAGAAGCACGCTCATCCTCTTATACGCCTACGGGGATTGTGACCATTAGCCCGCAGGGGCTACATGTAAACCGGACCTTCTTCAAACCTCAATATAACAGGACACAAACGCAGGAACTTCAGCAGGATCTGCGCACAACCATAGCCTGGGAACCGAACCTGATTACCTCAAAAAATGGAGAAACCCAATTTGAATTTTTCACTTCCGATGAACCCGGCACCTACAAAATAACCGTGGAAGGAACGGATATGGAGGGCAAAATTGCCCATCAGGAATATTTAATAGAAGTAAAATCACAATAGCAATACAAAGCTTAACGTTATCATTTAAATTAATCTGTTATGGAGCATATAAAAACTAAAATAGAGGATCATGTTTTAACTATTTTTCTGGACAGGGGAAAATCAAATGCTATAGATACACAATTACTCAAAGAGCTCATCGATACACTGGAAGCTGCTCAAGTGAATGATCTTGTACATGCTGCGATTCTGATCGGGAAAGAGAACTTTTTTAGCGCCGGGCTTGATCTCATTACCTTATTTGAGTATGATGAAGTACAGATTCATGAATTTTGGGATCTTTTTTTGGAGACCACTGCGCTGCTGGCTTCCTTTCCCAAACCCATCGTCGCGGCAATATCGGGACATAGCCCCGCAGGAGGATGTGTTTTTGCATTATGCTGCGATTATAGAATTATGGCCGAGGGTAATTTTGTCATTGGATTAAACGAAATTCCGGTTGGACTCATTGTGCCAGAAAGCATATTTGAGCTGTATGCTTTTTGGATAGGTAAACGGAATGCTTATCAAAATCTGCTTGAGGGTAGGCTTCTTTCTCCTACCGACGCAAAATCACAAGGGCTTGTGGATGAGGTAGTACCTGCAAATATGCTTTTTAGTACCGCAACTAAAAAGTTAAAACAGATGGCGTTATTTAATCAAAAGACTTGGCAGACGTCCAAATTGAACTTCCGAAAAGAAATTATCCTTAAATTGCGTGAAAATAGAGCGGAGACCATTCAACGGATTCTTGCGCAGTGGTGGCTGCCCTCCACCCGTTCTATTTTAAAGTCAATCATTGAAAATTTGACATCGAAAAAATAATATCAAATAAATAAATGCATCATGAGAAATCTATCTTTCTTTATTTTGATCTGTTTCATCCTAAGTGCAGTCTCCTGCCGAAACAACCAAAAGGAGAATAAGGCTATAAAAATTGCGCAAGATTCTGTTGCTGTAGATACGGTAGCGAAGCTTGACACGATCGAAAATGAGGTAAAGACGGCAGATACTGAAACACTGGAGGAGGTACTGGAAAAGCTAGCAAAAGCATATTCCGAACAAGATAGTAGGACCATTACCAATTATATACATCCCAAACTTGGGCTATATATCATCTATCGTCCGGGAGCGCTGGATTCTTATGTACATCAGTATAATTTTAATTTTTCAAAACCTGTACCCGAATACCATTCGTATGAAAAATTAATTTATAAAGGGCCTTTAAAATCGGGAAAACTACCAATTTTTGACTGTGGCACCATGAAATGGAATAAATTGGGTTTTTATTACGATAAAAAATCCCGTCCGAATGAACTTTCGCAGACGGCCAAGTTTATGAATGAAATTCTCGACGCAAAAATCAGCAGCACTGAATTGCAGCAACTGCGAAGTATAGAAGCCAAAAGCTACCGTGCTATCATGACTTCCAATGAAACCGAAGAACCATTGGTATTTCATGTCACAAAAGAAGGCTCGAAATGGTATATTACCGTAATAGACCGTGCATATGGTGGCTGTGACGCATAAAGAATTATTTTTTACCTTTAGCCTTATTTAATGATAATGGAAAATTTAGATAAAGACATACAAAAGAAAATCGAAGATTGGTTGACCCCCAGTTATGATGAAGAGACCAGAGCGACCGTCCAAAAATTAATCGATAACAAGGAGGTGACTGAGCTGACTGATTCGTTTTATAAGGACCTCGAGTTTGGCACTGGTGGGTTAAGGGGTATCATGGGTGTAGGTTCGAACCGGATGAATAAATATACCATCGGGAAAGCCACCCAAGGGCTGGCAAACTACTTAAAGAAACAATTCTCAAATCAAGAAATAAAAGTTGCTGTCTCCTATGACAGCCGCAATAATTCGCAGGCTTTCGGACAGCTGGTGGCTCAAGTATTCGCCGCAAACGGGATCAGGGTATACCTCTTCAATGAGATGCGTCCTACGCCGATGCTTTCTTTTGCCATCCGCCATTTTGGATGTCAAAGCGGGGTCATGCTCACCGCCTCCCATAACCCAAAAGAATACAACGGCTACAAAGCCTATTGGAACGATGGCAGTCAATTGACGGCCCCGCATGATAAAAATGTCATTGAGGAGGTCAATGCCATTACCGCAGTCGCGGATATCCAATTTGAAGGCAACCGGCAGAACATCCTTCCTCTTGGGGAGGAAATTGATCAGATCTATATCGAGGCCAACAAAGCACTGAGCATTCACCCGGAGGCTGTAGCGGCTCAGAAAGATTTAAAGATCGTTTTTTCACCTATACATGGTACAGGGATCACCATCGTCCCCAAACTGCTTACCGCCTGGGGATTTGAACAAGTTACAGTGGTAGCAGAACAAGCTACACCAGATGGTAACTTTCCGACGGTGATCTATCCAAACCCTGAAGAGGAAGATGCGATGGCCCTTGCCAAGAAAAAAGGTGAAGAAATTGATGCTGACCTTGTTTTGGCCACAGATCCGGATGCCGACCGAGTGGGCATTGCAGTCAAAAACAGCCAGGGACAGTTTCAGCTGCTCAATGGTAATCAGATCGGAAGTCTCCTGATTTATTATGTATTAAGGTCAAAAAGCGAACTGAATCAGTTGAAAAACAATCCATATATTGTCAAAACTATTGTCACCAGTAACCTACAGTCAGCCATTGCCGACCATTATGGGGTTGCGCACTATGAGACACTCACAGGGTTTAAATATATCGGTGAACTGATCACCCGGCTCGGTGACTCTGCTCAATATCTGGTCGGCGGAGAAGAGAGTTACGGTTACCTGGTCGGTGACTTGGTGCGCGATAAGGATGCACCTAATTCATGTGCTTTCTTGGCTGAAATGACCGCTTATTTTAAATCAAAAGGTAAAACCGTTTATGAAGTTCTTTTAGATATCTATCAAGAATTTGGTTGCTATCAAGAAAAATTGATTTCCTTAACCAAGAAAGGAAAAGCTGGAGCAGAAGAAATCCAGGCTATGATGGCGGGTTTACGTCAAAATCTACCCTCCAGCCTGGGGGGAGTCCAAGTTAAGGAAATCCGAGACTACCAACAGTCAAAAATCACCGACATGCAAACCAGCCGCACCAGTGAAATCGCTCTTCCTAAATCTGATGTACTTCAGTTCATTACCGTTGACGGAGATGTGATTTCGGCAAGACCTTCGGGCACAGAGCCTAAGATCAAATTTTACTGTTCAGTAAAAGAGGAGCTTCCAGACACGGCGGATTACCTGCAGTTACAGCAGGTCCTGGCCGAAAAAGTAGATCGTATGATGAATGATATTGTCAGTTAATGGAAAAGTGGAAATTACTATCTTCAGCATATATAAGTAAAGAGCCCTGGGCAACCTTGCGGAAAGATACCTGCGAGCTCCCTGATGGCCGGATCAACGATCATTACTATGTGTTGGAATATCCGGACTGGGTGAACATGGTCGGGATTACAGAACAGAACGAACTCCTGGTCATCAAGCAGTATCGTCACGGTGCCAATATCATTTCATTGGAAATTCCTGCCGGGACGACAGAACCCGGAGAAGACCCCAAAGATGCAGCCGTCCGTGAGATGCTGGAAGAAACAGGTTATCAGTTTGAGCAGATTGAAGAAATTGCGACCCTCTATGCCAATCCTGCCACAAGCGGAAACGTTACCTATACCTATCTCCTGACCGGAGGGCGGAAAGTACAGGAGCAGGACCTCGATGAACATGAGGAGATTGACGTCTTCCTCATCCCGCTTGAAGAGGCTAAAAAGATGTTATTGGACAACAAATTTAGCCAAGCGCTTCACAGCAGTGCTTTGTTCTATGCTTTTAATAAATTAGGCTTGTTATAAAACAAGCCTAATTTTATTCTGTTTTTTTCATTCATACTTTTAATTTTCACTAGCCTTTTGATTTTTGTACCTTTGTACCATGGCAAGAGAAATTTTTGAAACCAAGCGAAAGGCACTAAAAATAAATCTAAATCCTGAGATTTACGGGACTTTCGCAGAAATCGGTGCAGGACAAGAGGTCGCACGTAACTTTTTCAATGCTGGGGCCGCCTCAGGCACCATAGCGAAGACCATGTCGGCCTATGACATGGCTTTCAGTGATGCGATTTATGGAGAAGAAGCTGACGGCAGGTATGTCAGCAGAACACGGCTTCAGAAAATGCTTTCACATGAATTTGACCTGCTTACCCAGCGCTTACATGGCGATAAATACTGTAACAAAAAATTCTTTGCCTTTGCGGATACAGTAACCACCTTAAACTTTACCAAAACCAATGAACCGCACGGTTGGATTGGCCTTCGTTTTCAGCATGATGCCGGAGCTCCTACAAATGATATCATTGTCCATGTCAGGCTTTTGGACAGTGACAATCAATTGCAACAAAAAGTACTTGGCATTATCGGTGTAAACCTGCTATTTGCAGCTTATTACTATGCGGACAATGTACAGACCATGATTGAATCATTGGTCGATAACCTTTCCATGGGATCGGTTGAGATTGATCTGGTTAAACTCAATGGCCCACTGTTTGAAAATGTCAACCAACGTCTGATCAACTTGTATTTAATCGCCAAAGGATTTGCCAAAGCGGCTATTTTCCAACCAGATGGCAAAGCTGTTCAGATCAAAGATTATTTATATAAAAAGAACATTATCCTGCTGCGCACCAAATATCGTCAGAAATCACTGCCAAACTTTGATCTCTTCAATCTTGCCGTAGAGCAATTTAAGAAAAACACAGGAGCAACAGACAGTGATACCATCGTACTCATCGAAGTATTGATGGGTAATGTATTAGAAGATACACATGAGATCACGGATCAGGATCTTCAGGAGTTTGCTTCAAGAGCAGACGAACTATGTGCCACTGGAAATAATATTATCGTCAGCAATTTCCGTAGAAATAATCATCTTGCTGAGTTTATTAGTAACTTCAAACCCAAAAATATCGGAATTGCGACCAATGTGTACAACTTAAAAAACATTTTCAATTCAGACAATTATAATAAGGATCTTTACACCAATGAGCTTTTATCCTATATCTCTGGTATGTTCAATAAAAATGTGAAGCTCTATGCCTATCCATATTTATTGAAAAAGGAGAATAAAATCATCACTACGCATAATATGCCTGTTTCAGAAGAGGCTAAACCCTTGTTTGAGTTTTTAATCAAAAACGGTTATATCATTGATATTGAAAATTACGACGAGAAATTTGTAAAAACCGTATAAAAAAGATCTTCATTATAATTTAGTTTACTATATAGCCCAATTTAGTTAAATTGGGCTATATTTATTATACGCTATGAAGCAAGACAATGTAATACTGGTAGATCCCAATGATGTGATGATCGGAAGCATGGAAAAATATGAGGCCCATGTGAAGGGATTGCTTCATCGGGCCTTCAGTGTTTTTTTATTCAATGACCAAGATGAGCTGTTGCTGCAACAACGAGCGCTAGACAAATACCATTGTGCTGGACTTTGGACCAATAGCTGCTGTTCGCATCAACGACTCGGGGAGACTAATCTGGACGCGGCTACAAGGCGCTTAATGGAAGAACTTAGGCTTACCGCAACGGATATACATGAGGTTTTTGCTTTTGTTTATCGTGCGCAGTTTGAAAATGGGCTGACCGAACATGAATTTGACCACGTTCTGATCGGAAAATTCAATGGGGAGATCGATTTTAACAAAACGGAAGTCGCCGCGGTCCAATATATGGATTTGGAACAGATTGAAGAGGCCGTTAAACTTTCTCCTGAAAGATTTACACCCTGGTTTAAATTAATCTATCAGCGTGTATTTGACCTTTATCTGGCATCGAAAAAATAGCTTTTACAACGACCGCTTATAAAGACCTATTAAGGAAGATCTAGCATGAATCAACAACCATAACGGCAAAAAAGAGCAATCAATAAATAGATTGCTCTTTTTTATGGATAAAATACCTCTATAAGTACTTTTTATAGATGGAATATAAGATTTTAAGATCGTTTTCACTTAAGAATGCGGTATTGACATCTTGTTGAATATAATGGATCTTAAAGGCTTTGATTGCCGCGTCTGGATTGCTCACATCATATCCAATAATGCGCAGCGCCATCTTCGGGTTAAAATCTACTGGTGGTACTTCTAGAAATTCTTCATACCAAAACCCAAACCCCTGATCAGCCAATTTCTTCCAAGGAAAACGGGATGGATCATTTTTACGTGTGGGGGCCAGATCCATGTGGCCTATGAAATTTGCCTGCGGGATTTTATAGGTATCTTTCAGATAACGCAATAACTGAATCAGGGCATCGACCTGTACATCTGTCCAGGGATCAGTCGTACCATTATTATCAAGCTCAATACCAATTGATGATGAGTTCAAGTCGGTATCATTTCCCCATTTCCCCAGACCTGCATGATGGGCTCTATATAGATCATTGACCATCTGTACAACTTTACCATCTCTACCTACCACATAATGTGAACTCACGCCGGCCTTAGTCGAATGGAACGTTCGGATTGTCTGTCCCAAAGAATCTTGGGCAGTATGATGGATCACCACAAAATTAGGTTTGCGAATACCAAAATTGATCGAAGCAATCCATTGTTGATCCTTGACGTTCACCTTGACCAATTGTCCGGTCACAGGCGACTGTTTATATAACTTTGAGAACTCTTTTGCTTGCTTTTTATAGACCTTTTCTGTTTTGGCATACTTCGCTCCTGCACAGGAGGCTAAAAATGCGACTGAAATAAAAAGACTTCGTGTTAACCTCATGCTCATATCTGAATGTTTCAACACAAACTTAATTATATTGCTTTTTATATGCAATATAATTAAGTTTCATATGAAAATCTACAATTTTCAGAATTATTCTAAGCTAAAAAGCCCCCGTAATATGGGGGCTTTTTAGCTTAGAATATAAACAGACTTATGCTTCTGCGTATTCTTCAATTGAAGGACATGAACAGATCAACGTACGGTCGCCCTGAGAGTCATTTACACGCCCCACTGAAGGCCAAAACTTACGGTCTCTGACATAATCCAATGGATAAGCAGCAACCTGACGGCTATAAGGTCTATCCCACTCATCAGCTGTAACAACTGTTGCTGTGTGTGGTGCATTTTTCAATACATTGTTTATATGGTCAACTTGCCCCGCTTCTACTGCTGCAATTTCTTGACGGATGGCTATCAAAGCATCGCAGAAACGATCCAATTCAGCTTTAGATTCCGACTCAGTCGGCTCTACCATCAATGTTCCAGCAACAGGGAATGAAACTGTCGGCGCATGGAAACCATAATCCATTAAACGTTTTGCAATATCGGCAACCTCAATACCCGCATTTTTGAATCCACGGCAATCTAAGATCATCTCATGGGCACAACGGCCATTGCTACCTGAATACAGTACCGGATATGCATTCTCCAAGCGTGACTTAATATAATTTGCATTCAATATGGCAGTTCTTGTTGCATTGGTCAGTCCTTCTCCACCCATCATTGAGATATAGGCATGAGAGATAACCAAGATTGAGGCTGAACCAAATGGTGCCGCAGAGACTGCTGTAATTCCCTCTTCACCAGAAGTTGAAACCACTTCGTGATTGGGCAAGAAAGGGACGAGATGTTTTGCAACACCAATCGGTCCCATACCAGGGCCACCACCACCGTGAGGGATACAGAATGTTTTGTGTAAGTTTAAGTGACAAACATCTGCTCCGATATGGCCAGGACTTGTCAGACCTACCTGTGCATTCATATTGGCACCATCCATATAAACCTGACCTCCATTAGCATGGATAATTTCACAGACTTCAATAATAGACTCTTCAAATACACCGTGCGTAGAAGGATAGGTAACCATTAAAGAATTCAGATTTGCAGCGTGCTCCTCGGCTTTTGCTTTTAAATCTGGAATATCAATATTTCCTTGCTCATCACATTTCACCACTACGACTTTTAATCCGGCCATCGATGCGGAAGCAGGGTTGGTACCGTGTGCTGAAGCAGGAATCAGACAGATGTTACGACCATGGTCGCCACGGCTTTCATGATAAGCACGGATAACCATTAGTCCTGTATATTCTCCTTGTGCTCCTGAATTTGGCTGGAAACTCATTTTGGCAAAACCTGTGATCTCAGCTAACCAATCATTTAATTCGCCAATCATTTGCATATAACCCGAAGTTTGATCCGCTGGAGCAAATGGGTGCAAACCGCCAAATCTGGACCAAGTAACCGGAACCATTTCTGCTGTTGCATTCAACTTCATTGTACATGATCCCAAAGGAATCATGGAGTGGCAAAGCGATAAATCTTTTGCTTCCAATGATTTGATATAACGTAGCATTTCATGCTCAGAATGGTAGCTATTAAAGATTGGATGTGTCAAGTATGCTGAAGTACGAGCCAGTTCTGCTGGAATAGAAGTGCTTACATTTTCCTCTAATGCATCAAAATCCACATCATTCAAGGTTTTTCCCTGAATTTTTGCAAATACTTTTACAATGGTTTTGATGTCTTCATACGTTGTTGTCTCATCTATGGCAACAGAAACTTCTGTCCCTTTATAATAGAAATTCAACTCATTATTCAAGGCTTCAGATTTCAATGCACCTGCATGTGCCCCCAAATCTACACGTAGTGTATCAAAGTAGGCCTTATTCAATTGTGTATATCCCAACGATTGTAATGCTTGATCCAGTAGGTTGGCCAGGGCATGAATACGAGAGGCAATGTTTTTAATTCCTTCAGGGCCGTGGTAAACAGCATAGAAAGAAGCCATAATAGCCAATAAGGCTTGTGCAGTACAGATATTCGACGATGCTTTATCCCGACGGATATGTTGCTCACGTGTCTGTAAGGCCATCCGTAGTGCATATTTACCGTTTGAATCAGATGTCACACCGATGATCCGGCCCGGGATATTACGTTTAAAGCTATCACGGGTTGCAAAAAATGCGGCATGAGGGCCTCCAAAGCCCATTGGTACTCCAAAACGCTGTGAATTACCCACAACAACATCTGCACCCCATTCTCCTGGAGGCGTTAACAGTGCCAAGCTCATTAAGTCTGCAGCTGCACATACCGTAATGTTTTTACGATGCGCAGCATCAGTAAATGCTTTATAGTCGAAGATAGCACCATCCGCAGCCGGATATTGTACAAATGCAGCAAAGACGTTATCCGTCAATTCAGATTCAGCGATGGTCGCTATTTTCAATTCTATGCCGAAAGACAGCGCACGGGTCTTTAATACATCTATTGTTTGTGCATAGGCGTTATCTGAAACCAGAAATACATTCGCCTCTTTATTCTTTCTAGCAGAATATAACATAAACATCGCTTCAGCAGCGGCTGTAGCCTCATCCAATAGTGATGCATTGGCAATTTCCAACCCTGTAAAATCAGCGATAACTGTTTGAAAGTTTAATAAAGCCTGTAAACGTCCTTGCGCAATTTCAGCTTGGTAAGGGGTATATTGCGTATACCATCCTGGATTTTCAAACACATTCCGTTGAATTACACCTGGAAGGATGACATCATAATAACCTTGACCGATAAAAGATTTAAACACTTTGTTTTTCTCGGCGATCTCCGCAATTCTCTTTAAATAAGCAACCTCAGACAGGGCTTTTGGAAGATTTAAAGGTTTTGGAGCGCGAATTTGAGATGGGACCGTTTGGTCAATAAGTTGGTCAATTGACGAAACGCCTAATTTGGCCAACATTTCACTCGCTTCAACTGGACTTGGGCCATTGTGGCGATTTTCGAATTTTTCTTGGAAGTGTATATTGCTCATGTGTGCAAAAAGTTAACGCTTATAGACAGTTAGCGACATAATAATTAGGCGATTAACTCTCTTATAAACAGTCGTTTTTTGGATGAGCAAAGATAGCAAAATAAATGGCTGAAAAAGAAGCAAAAAAGTGGATAAAAAGTCAGTTTTACCAATAAATGAATGTGCAATCGATTGTCCTCCCGACCTTAAAATTCAAATTAAAACAATCTACTTCGTATAGTTTTATGAAACTAACAAACAATACACCGATCATTTGACACAATGATAAAAAAAACAGGAATTGAACCATTCTTTTTTAACGCTTTTTTTTCCTTTAAAAGAGATTCTTTTTGCAATGGCGATGATTTTTCAATAAATTAGTGGGAGTACCAATTGTAAAGTGGTTTTCAATAGAAGGAGTAGCCTTTATCGAAAATCAATTCTTTAACAAATTTAAAATAGCGAAGTAACGATTATAAATCATGAGAAAACAGGTAACAGACAGCGTGCTTTTAGTGAGACCCGCTGTCTTCCGTAAAAATGAACAGACTGCGGTCAACAATTTTTTTCAAAAAGACATCGACAACCTTAGTGGAGAAGAGGTCAATAGAGAAGCTCAAGGTGAATTTGATGCACTAGTAAATGAATTAAAATCACATGGTATTTTAGTCACCATCATTCAGGATGACGAAAAATCAGAAAGCCCAGACAGTATATTCCCAAATAATATTGTCTCCTTCCATCAGGATGGGAAAATCATTTTTTACCCCATGTTTGCCCCAAACCGCCGAAAGGAACATTTATTGGATTTTGAAGGTCCTCTGAAACAAAATGGATATTATGTCAAATTGATTAAGGATTTAAGCGAATCTGAAAACAACCGTCAATACCTGGAAGGAACGGGAGCCTTAGTACTGGACCGTACACATCGAATTGCCTATTGTGCACTGTCGGAAAGAGCAGATCGAGCCATGTTAGATGAATACTGTAAAACGGAGAACTATACTCCAGTTGTTTTCCATGCTTTCCAGACTGTCAATGGTGAGCGCAGGCCTATTTATCACACGAATGTGGTATTGGCCGTGGGAGAAGATTTTGCTATTTTGTGCCCTGCCGCAATTGATGACAAATCCGAACGGGAGTCCTTACTGAAAAAGTTGAAGGAAACGGGGAAGGAAATCATTGAAATCAATGAAAATCAATTGGAAAACTTTGCCGCAAATTGTTTGCAGGTAAGAAATAAATATGGGAACCGGTTTATTGTCTTAAGCAATAAAGCGCTCTCCTCATTGACCCTTTACCAAACTGCACAGCTCGAAAAACATGGTAAAATTATTCACCAGGATCTCCATGTTATCGAAACTTGTGGTGGAGGCAGTGTACGTCATATGATGGCCGAAGTATTTCTTCCTAAAGAAAAAATAATGGATGCTTAGTTAGTAGGCATCCATTATTTTTAATACGCTGGTCCAAACAACTGTCTATGCCCACCAGGGCAAGCATGTAGCCAACATTAATATAAAATTGTAAACTTAAAATCCAATGGATCGAAATACTTATAGAGATCTCTGAAAAGGTTGTCACCGTATTTAACATAGAGCAAAGCAAAATTTTCGGACCGTTCCTGTAATCCTCCCCCCGGGAAAAGCTTTTCTTTTACATTATCAATATCTGTCAGGGCATGCTGATGGTTTCTTTTTTCGGCCTTCATTAACTTTTTTTCCAAATTGTTGATGGCTTTTTTTAAGCGTGCTTTTACGGCTTCTGTACTTGGGCCCAAGCTAGGATCGATCTTGTGAGTGCGCAATCTTATCTTTCCAAAGATAGAATTGAGCTCCATCCACTCATCATTGAGATTCAATCTTTCCTTCGTATGACGGCGTACATATTCTTTCTTTAAGACTTCAGTAGACCTAAATATACTTTTGAAAGTCAAATCTAATCTGAATAGCTTCGCTGCTACGTTATCATCTGTAATCATGGCGGAGTTACGCGGGATGAGAATCGGAAAGTCTATTTGATATTGGTCAAAGTTGGATTTCAACTGCATCCAATAAACCATTTCGGCTCCCCCCCCAATATAGGCAAGATTGGGAAGAATTATTTCCTGATACATCGGTCGCATCACCACGTTCGGGCTGAAACGTTCGGGATAAGCATCAATCTCTTTTTCAAGCTCTTCTCTGGTAAAATATATATGCTGATGGAGTACTTCATATCGGCCATCTGGATGGAGAACCAAACGCTCCCGAAATTCATCTGTCAAATAAAAGAAATTAATCTCTCTGGCATGTACCTGTGTAGCAAAGCCCTTTGCTTCCAATTCTGCTGAACGGGCCGTAATAGCCTTAAAGCTTTTTTCGGACAGGATATCTTCCTTAATGATGGGTTTGAATAATTCTTTTAGGCTCTTGTCATCTGCATCAACAATGAGCAGACCATAGGCTTTGAAGAGTTCGTTTACCATATACCTTGTTGCATCCGCTAATTTACCGTGCTTGAGATAGGCTGTTTCTACAATATGGGTCAGTTTTGCGGAATTTTCTGAAAGCCCCAGAATATTGGTATATTGTTTTACCGCTTCGGCTATGGTATCTGTATCCATCCGGCCAGTCGCTGAAACTGCCGGTGTATCCCATGTTATTTTCTTACCATATACTTTCGTATGATTAATCTCCTCAAAATCATGGTCCTCAGTCGCCATCCAATATACGGGAATAAAATGCTGATCTGGATGTTTGGCTTTTAAGTCGTCCGAGAGCCGTATGGCTGTCATAATCTTAAAAATAAAATACAATGGCCCCGTAAATACATTTAGTTGATGTCCTGTGGTAATCGTGTATGTATTGTCCTGCAGCAGTAATTCGATGTGAGCAACAACGGCCGGTGATGTATGCAAAAGATCGCCATATTGTGCTTTCAGACGATTCACAAGAACAGCGCGATGATTAAAGTTTTTTTTCGCCTTGAGCTGCTTTTCAAAACCCGCTAATGTTGGCCAATTGCCAACAAATGGCGCTATGGATTCATCATGGGCCAGGTAAGCCAGCAAAGTCTTGGAGAAACTATTTGTCTCACTATATTCAATATAGGTTGCTTTCATATCCGTTTATTGTACGCTAAACACATGTAGCTTATTTGAGGCAGCAAAATAGTGAATTTTAACAAAAAGCTTGTTTCGCTTTTAAATTATATCATTCTGCTGACAATTGTCCTATAGTAAAAAGGCCTCCCTAAACATGGAGGCCTTTTTACTTCTATTATCATTGATCTTTACCAATCAATTATTTCTTTACAATTTCGCCATAAAGATCAAAATCTTCGGCCCGGTCAATTTTTACGTTGACAAAGTCCCCGATCCGCGCATAAGCATCTGCTGCGGAAATCAAGACTTCATTGTCCACTTCTGGTGAATCGTATTCAGTCCGGCCAATAAAATAATCACCATCCACACGATCGACCAGCACCTTATATGCATGACCAACTTTCGTTTGATTGATCTCATAAGAAATTCCTTGCTGTACCTCCATAATAGCCTCTACACGCTCTTCCTTTACCTCTGGTGTGACGTCATCTTCTAAAGAATGTGCGTGTGTTTTTTCCTCATGAGAATAGGTGAAACAACCTAAGCGATCGAAACGGGTTTCCTCAACCCATTCCAGCATTTCCTGAAAATCTTGTTCCGTTTCGCCTGGGTAGCCACAGATCAAGGTGGTTCGCAATGCAATATCAGGAACCTTATCACGAATTGCATGGACAAGATCGATCTGTTTTTGTTTGGTCGTTCCTCGACGCATGGATTTTAACATCGGATCTGAAATATGCTGCAATGGCATATCCAAGTAATTACAAATATTTGAACGTTCGTTCATTGCATCCAAAATATCCATTGGAAAGCCGGAAGGATAAGCATATTGGAGACGAATCCACTCAATACCATCCACATCGGAAAGATGTCTCATCAAATCGGAGAGATTTCGTTTTCCATAAATATCCAGCCCATAATAAGTCAGATCCTGAGCAATCAGGATCAATTCCTTCGTTCCATTGGATGCTAAAAATTTGGCCTCTTTCACCAAATCGTCAATCGACTTGGAAACATGTTTACCTCGCATCAAAGGGATTGCACAAAATGAACAGGGGCGGTTACAGCCCTCGGCAATCTTAAAATAAGAAAAATGTGAAGGTGTAGTCAACAGGCGTTCACCCAGCAACTCATGCCGATAATCAGCCCCAATAGAGGACAATAAATCCGGTAAATCGTTGGTTCCAAAATAGGCATCCACACTTGGAATCTCTGATTGTAATTCGGGCTTATAGCGCTCCGAAAGACAGCCAGTCACAATCACCTTATTGATCTTGCCTTGATCCTTTAGCTCGGAATACTGCAATATGGTATCAATAGACTCTTGTTTTGCATTGTCAATAAAGCCACAGGTATTGATGACCACAATATCGTTCTGCTGTATATTGGAGGCTTCATGAACAACTTCCATCTGGTTACCTTTCAACTGGCCCATCAACACTTCGCTGTCGTGAATATTTTTCGAACAGCCCAAGGTCACCACGTTTACGCGGGGTTTATTGACGGCAGGAGCAGATTTCGTGTATTTTGTCTTCATATGATTAGAAGGGTTTGTCAAGAAAGGCATTCATGACGCGGAAATTCTGCCTTTTGGAGGTCCAGAATAATCTTGGTCTGATTAAAAAAAACGTGTTTTATCAACAATGAAAAACCTCGCCTCTGACAGTGATTTTAATTTTCTATTTGAAAAGGGAATCTACAAATTCCTTTTTATTAAATAATTGGAGGTCACCAATCTTTTCACCTACACCAATATATTTCACCGGTATTTTGAATTGATCAGATATGCCAATGACCACTCCGCCTTTGGCCGTTCCATCTAATTTTGTCAAAGCCAAGGCATTGACATCTGTAGCCTGTGTGAATTGAGTGCATTGTTCGATCGCATTTTGACCTGTAGAAGCGTCCAATACCAATAGGATTTCATGTGGTGCTCCAGGAACAACCTTTTGCATCACATTCTTAATTTTAGTTAATTCGTTCATCAAGCCAACCTTGTTGTGTAGCCGACCAGCAGTATCAATGATACAAACATCTTCACCATTGGCCACTGCGGATTTCACTGTATCATAGGCCACCGAAGCTGGGTCAGATCCCATTGCTTGGGCAACAACACGCACGCCAACGCGCTCCCCCCATAGTTTAAGCTGGTCAACAGCTGCGGCCCGAAAAGTATCCGCGGCACCCAAGACAACTTTACTTCCAGCTTGTTTAAGTTGATGCGCTAGTTTGCCAATCGTCGTTGTCTTGCCAACACCATTAACTCCAACAACCATAATGACATAAGGTTTATGGTCACCGTAATTAAAGTTCTCAAAGTCTGAACTGTTATTTTCAGCAAGTAAAGTTTGAATCTCCTCTTTCAGTAAGTTGTTTAATTCTGAAGTGGAAACGTATTTATCTCTGGCAACACGGGCTTGTATGCGGTCAATGATTTTTAAAGTGGTCGTAACCCCAACATCAGAAGTAACCAAAACTTCTTCCAAATTATCCAACACATCATCATCTACGGTGGACTTCCCGACTACCGCTTTTGTTATTTTGGAAAGAAAGCCTTCTTTTGTTTTTTCCAACCCCTTATCTAGGGCCTGTTCTTCTTCTTGTGTTTGTGGTTTTTTCTTAAAAAAATCAAATAATCCCATGGAGTGCTGTAGTGAAAATTGATGTTCAAATATAAACAAATGTCTTCAACAAAAAAAGCCCTTTCGGTAGGACACCAAAACGGCTATTTTTATCGAATTCTTTTTAAAGAAAAACTTTAAAAAAAGGAAATACTACTAGTTATTTTTTTGAGCTTCTGCAACTACTTCTTTCACTTTATCGTTGTGAACCATACCTTCTTTGAAAGTATAAGCGCCAGTTTTTGCAGATTTTGTAGTAACAATAACCTTTGTAAATTCTTTACCGCCACCTTTTTGTAACGATGCAACTGCTTTCTTTGCCATGGTATATTAATATTTTTACTCAGCCCTCTATTGCAAGCGCTAAGATGGGTGAATTACTTAATTTCTTTGTGAACAGTAACTTTTCTCAATACTGGGTTGAATTTTTTCAACTCTAAACGCTCAGTTGTGTTCTTTTTGTTTTTAGTAGTGATGTAACGAGACATTCCCGGAAGACCACTTTCTTTGTGTTCAGTACATTCTAAGATAACTTGTACTCTATTTCCTTTTTTAGCCATTGTTTTACTTTATTTTGAATCCTATGCAATATGTCTAGGATTGAAATTCATGAATAATCTTAATGTAACAGGCGCGATAATCAATTAGATTGATCCTTTAACGATAAATTTATTGATCGCTGCTGTAATACCGTTTTTGTTGATAGTTTTGATCGCAGAAGTTGATACTTTCAACGTAATCCAACGATCTTCTTCTGGAATGTAAAAACGTTTTGTTTGTAAATTTGGATAGAATTTACGTTTAGTTTTAACGTTTGAGTGAGAAACGTTATTTCCTGTTAACGCCGCTTTGCCTGTTAAATCACAAATTCTTGACATGATATTATCTTTTTTGTTGTCTTTATTACACTATTTTAATCCTTTGCACTCTCTGCAAAGAGTTTGCAAATATCTATATTTTTTTTTAGATAAACAACAAGAATCTGGGAATTATTTTTAAAAATAGTTCTGCACAGGAATGGTATAGGCAAAAATAAAGCATTTTATTGTATTATATTTGCTCTGTAAACAAAATAGTTTTCAACAATTCACATTTATGAATAAATACCTACGCAAAGGCTTACGTGAAATAATCATTGGCGTCCTACTAGTTGTCCTTGGGTATTACTTAATGGAACAGCGATCTAATTGGTATAAGTTGGCCATGCTTGTCGGTGTCATCGTATTCAGCATCGGCTTCCTTACATTAATTTACCGTCTGATCCGAAAAGTTGACCGTGAAGCAGTCATCGAAATGCGGGAAGAGTCCCATAAAAAAGAGCAAGAAGAAGATGCTGAATAAGACGAGAGGTATTGTTCTAAAAACCACAAACTATTCTGAAAGCAGTCTTGTGGCACAAGTATATACAGAGGCCTTTGGCATGCAATCTTACCTGATTGCCGGAGCCCGAAAACCAAAGGCTAAAATAAAAGCTAATATCTTCCAACCGCTACATTTGCTGGAAGTTGTTGCAACGCACAAGGACAATGGTTCGTTACAGCGTATGTCCGAAGCCCGTCAGGCCCCGCTGCTTCACGAAATACCCTACGATATTATAAAAAGCTCTCTTGCTCTTTTCTTAAATGAGATATTGTATAAAATTTTGAAAGAACAAGAAAGTGACCCTTATTTATTTGAGTTTATCCACCAATCCATCCGATGGCTAGATGAAACCCATTTAAACCTGGCTAATTTTCATCTTATTTTTTTGATCAAATTAACCCGCTTTCTTGGTTTTTTTCCCATTTTATCCAAACAAGCTCTCCCCTATTTTAATCTTCATGAAGCTACCTTTTCAAAGAATCTTCCTGAACACCCCCTTGTGCTTCAAGAGCCGCATACGTCCATCTTTAGAAATTTAATCCGCGCTGAATATTCAAACTGTGACCAAATAAAAATGTCTCCCGATGATCGGCAATTTTTATTGGAAAAATTGCTTGATTTTTATCGGCTACATCGCACTAATTTCAAAGAAGTAAAATCATTATATATTTTAGAAGAGATCTTTCATTAGCATAATTTGTTTTTCAAAAAATGCTAATTATTTGGTACATTTATTGTAACAAAATCCTTATCAGTTTGATTTACTAACACATATTTTTCACCTAAAACTTAAATTATATGGAATTAAAAGAAGTTTTTCTGAAAGTTGTTCGAGACAACTATGCTAATTTTGAGGGTAGGGCCCGCAGAAAAGAATATTGGATGTTTGTCCTTGCCCAGATCGTTCTGTATATAGGATTAGCGATTATCGGTGGGATTTTTTCAGTGATCAGTGATACCCTCGGAAATCTGGTATTTGGGCTTATTAGTCTCCTTAGCTTAGCTCTTCTTATTCCGGGACTCGCCGTTACAGTAAGACGGCTTCATGACACCAATAAATCTGGTTGGTTTATTTTGGTCGCACTGATCCCATTTGTTGGAGGTTTATATTTGCTTTATCTGGAAATTTTGGAAGGCGATAAGGGACCTAATCAATATGGTCCGGATCCAAAAGCATTGGAAAATGGAACAAACCATCCGTTTACTCAACAGGCACAAGATCCATTTGGAAGCTCACAGACTCCAAATCCGCCTACGCCACCAACACCTCCAAAAACAGAAAATGATCCCTTTGCTTAGACAAAATAAAAAGAGCTTTCAGTTGATGAAAGCTCTTTTTATTTTGTCTCCTGCCGCCAGGAGCGACGGCAGCAATTAATGTCTGTGCTTTTTCTGTTGTCCCGGGGCAAAATCCCTGGCAGATTGCTTTCCATAATATTTCTTTGCCTGTCCAGGAGGCATCCCTTTACCATGCTTATGATGATGCCTGTGCCCATATCCACGATGAGTTGAGTAACAGGACGACATGGAGATGATCATAAACACAGAAAAAAACAATAATAATGTACGTTTCATCTTTAAACTTAATATTTTATTACCTAATACAATTATTGATCCAAAAAAATCATCACTGCCCTAAGGACAAAATCTGCTCAATCTTGATCATGAAAATAAATCGATAGAGACAAGATGAATAAAGTATTCCAACTTCAGCAGCTTTATGAAAAATTGTAGTCATAAACCAGTAGGTGACATGCGGCCACTTTATTGGAAAATCGACCGGACAAACGAGCATACGATCACAAAACTTTTCTTAGTCACAACAAATAAAAACTATTACTCACTGTATTTAATAAAAAAGCCTATGCTTATCGCACAGGCCTTTTCACAATAAATATATCTTCAATCTAATTAGATAACTCTTACATTTACCGCATTAAGACCTTTACGGCCTTGTTCAACTTCGTAAGAAACATTATCATTCTCACGAACTTTGTCTACTAATCCTGAAACGTGAACAAAAATTTCGCTCTCGCCTGAGTTAGGGATGATGAAACCGAAACCTTTGGTCTCATTAAAGAATTTTACTTTACCTTCTTGCATGGCACTATAATATTAATTTCCCTAAAGGTATATAAATAAAATCAAAAAACTTAACCTTTTTATTTTTTTTATCCGTTAAACTTTTTCATAAACTTTGGCTCCAATCTTGTAGCAATGCGATAATAGCAATCGTATTATTATAAAACTTTAAGATAAAACATGAAACAGCCATTGTTTTCCAAGTTGTACGGGTATATGGACAAACGACTCCGAATTAGTCCCTCCATTAAACCCGACCATTCACAGAAAGAAATGGCTGTTTGACTAGTATTAATGACATCTGAAAAAGCGCTGTAGCCTTCAGGTGTAAAACAAACGAACAAACAATTTTATAACAATGAAAAAATTATTATTAGGTCTAGCTTTTTTAGGTTTGATGACTCAAGTAAACGCACAACAGATGGTCAACAAAGAATTTGTATCCACAATAGGCCGAGCAGAAGAAGAAGTAACTCCGGACATCATCTATATTGATGTAACCCTCAAAGAATTTTATGAAAATGGAAATACCAAGAAAAAAGTCGGCATTGACAAATTGGAAAAGGATCTTTTTGACTCTGCGATAAAATCTGGTGTCAAAAAAGAAGATTTTACCATCCAGAATATCTGGAGTTACAATACCCCAGACAAAAAGAAAAAGGACACCGACATCTTGCTTTCACGGCAGTACCGCATCAAGGTTATAAACCTGAACAACTTAGATCAACTATTGGATGGGGTTGACAAGGCCGGAATCCAAAGTACTTCCATTGGTGAATATGATTACTCCAAGAAAAAAGAATTGGAAAAAACACTGAAAACCAAAGCCGTATTGGATGCAAAAGCCAATGCTCAAATTCTAGCGGAGGCTGCTGGTCAGAAAATAGGCAAAGCTATTGTTCTTTCTGAAACTCCACAACAAATTATCTTTGGTGTTCAGCCCATGATGCGCAGCGCCATGTATAAAGGTGCTATGGCTGAAGCAGCGGATCAAGGAGCCGGAAGTGGTCTTGATCTGAATATTAAACCCATGAAGGTAACGAGCGAAGTCAGCGCTTCCTTTGAACTTTTATAACATGCATAGAGAACTATCTCCTGAAGATAAGCGAAAAAAAATAGACCAAGATTTCGGTTGGATCAACCGAATATCTTGGTTAATGGACAATCAATTTAAAATTGGTAATTTCCGATTCGGACTGGATCCTATCTTGAATCTAATTCCTTTTGGAGGAGCCATAGCTGGGTTTGGAACATCTCTGGTACTGGTGATTGCCATGTGGAGAAATGGAGCTAGCCCCAAACTCGTCATCCGCATGCTCCTAAACATATCCTTGGACGCTATCCTTGGCAGCATTCCTTTTCTTGGAAATATCTTTGACTTTTTTAGCAAAGCCAATGAAAAAAATATCAAACTACTGCGCGAGCATTATTATGAAGGAAGACATACAGGCTCAGGCATAGGAATAATTGTCAGCATTCTAATTGTATTTTTTGTACTTACCGGCTTAACTTGTTACCTGATCTGGCTTTTCTTCTCTTGGGCATTTGCCTTTCTAAACGGCATTTCTTTCTAAAAAACAGTCTATTTTGTGCACATCCCCACAACAACAATGCTGTATATCTAACATCTATTTGATAATTTTGGAACAAATCGTGATGCTTCAAAAATGTCCATCTTAAATATTGCTAGACAATGAGTAAAAAAAGAATATTTGCCTTAATTCTAATCGTCATCATGCTCGCGGCGATCCTCACTAATCCGAGCAAAGAAGAGCATGAAAAAATTGTGCGAGCAAAAGCCGAGCAATTGCTCAAAAATCAGCTCCATGCAAAAGATCAAGCTTTTTTCGGCTTGGGTATGCAGCTTTTTGGAAATAATTTGGTAGACGATTTTGTCCAAAATTCGATTGTTGTGGACAATTACTACTTATTTTCATTAACCAAGATCAAATGGCAAGGAACGGAACAGATTATCGGCGGTGGTGCATTTAAGCAAATATGGTTGAGCCCTAAGATTGACGAAAAAGCCGACGAGATCATTGCCACGTTGAAAAAAATCTAATATGCCCTTAGAAATTCTTTATGAGGATGAATCAATAGTGGCCATCAATAAACCTCACGGCTTGTTGGTACACCGCTCATCTATTGCACGAGATGCATCCGAATTTGCGCTGCAATTGCTCCGGGATCAATTAGGCAAAACGGTTTATCCTGCCCACCGCTTGGATAGAAAGACCAGTGGCATTTTGTTGTTTTCATTAAACAAGGAAACGGACCAGTACCTGCAAAAAAGTTTTCAGGAACGCCTTATAAACAAAAAATACCTTGCTGTGTTACGAGGTTTTGCTCCAGAAGAAGGGATCATTGACTATCCCCTCAAAAAAGAAGACGGCACAGTACAAGAAGCCCAGACCTTTTTTCGACTGCTTGCAAGAGCCGAACTACATGTTCCTTTCGGAAAATTTCCAACTTCGCGTTACAGCCTTGTCGAAGCCAATCCGGTCACGGGTCGAATGCATCAGCTGCGGCGGCATTTTGCACATATTTTTTATCCGATCATCGGAGACCGACCTCACGGTTGCAATAAACAGAACAAGTTTTGGAAAGAAACTTATCAAATGGATACCATGCTTTTGCATGCCTCCGAGTTGATATTTAAGCATCCTTTATCAGGCGAAAATATGCACATAAAAGCAGGACTACAACCTGATTTTAAGAAAGTACTTGAAATCTTAGACTTAAACACACTATGTTAAAATTGATTCTCGAAGCATTTATAAGTATATCAGGCATCACCGCAGCTTCTGGTCTGGTTTATAACGGAGACGAACTCCATATCGTGTCTGATAATAGCAATTACCTATATAGCTATGACTTGACACGACAACGATTATCCAAAACGCCCTTATTACAATCAGCTCCAATGGAGAATATTCCCAAAGCAAATAAAATGGATCTGGAAGCGATTGCTTTCGATGGTAATCGATATTATCTGTATGGTTCGGGATCAACAGAAAAAAGAAATCATCGTTTTATATGGGACGGCAATACAATCATTCAGGAAGATTATAGCAAGATTTATGCTTTCCTGATGGACAAATTCAACATTGCCAAAGATGATTTTAATATTGAAGGGGTTCTCCATGCTGCAGACAGGATACTATTTTTTAATAGGGGAAATGGGCCTAGAGGCATAAATGCCATTTTGGAGTATAACACGAAGTCAAATCATTTATCCCGTTTCGTTCCACTCGAACTACCTCAGCTTGCTGGTATTGCCACTGGCTTTTCCGATGCTACATTGGTAGGAAATGACATTTATTTTATTGCAACAGCTGAAGATGTTAAATCAACCTATCTCGATGGTGAAGTTGCGGGTTCTCTCTTAGGGAAAATAGACTTGGACCTTAATTCCAAGCCTGCTATTGTGGAAATCCCTGAAAGGCATAAATTTGAAGGGATAACCTTAAAAGAGAAAACAGAAAAAGGCTTAGTTTTCCTTCTTTGTGAGGACACCGATACAGAATCAGATGAACTAACGATCTATTCATTGAACGTAAGCAATTAAATCGATTGTTCTAAAATAGATTCAGCGTTAGGAATCACGTATATTTTATTAAATTTGTAGCTGATTAAAACTTAATTTGTATGTTAAAAAATACTGCCCTTTCGGAGACACACATTGCTTTAGGAGCAAAGATGGTCCCCTTCGCAGGCTTCAACATGCCAGTACAATATACTGGTATCAACGATGAGCACGAAACAGTTCGCACAGGTGTAGGAGTTTTTGATGTAAGTCACATGGGAGAATTCATACTCAAAGGTGAAAAAGCCCTAGACCTTCTTCAAAAGATCTCTTCCAATGATGTATCAAAATTATACGATGGAAAGGTTCAATATGCATATATCCCAAATGAAACTGGTGGTGTGGTTGATGATTTCCTAACGTACCGTATTGATGATAAAACATACTTTTTGGTTGTAAATGCCTCTAATATTGATAAAGATTGGAACTGGATCTCTAAATACAATACAGAAGGCGTAGAAATGAAAAATATTTCGGATCAGACTTCTCTATTTGCCGTTCAAGGCCCCAAGGCCGCTGATGCTTTACAAGCTCTGACTGATATCGAGCTGGCTCCAATGGAATATTATACCTTTGCAAAAGGAACTTTTGCTGGTGTAGAGAATGTATTAATCTCCGCAACTGGATATACAGGCGCCGGAGGTTTTGAAATCTATGTGGCCAATGAAGATGCTCAAAAAGTGTGGGATGCTATTTTTGAAGCTGGTAAAGCTTATGGAATCAAACCGATCGGATTGGGTGCTCGTGATACATTACGCTTGGAAATGGGCTTTTGCCTGTATGGCAATGACATTGATGACAATACTTCTCCTCTGGAAGCCGGATTAGGCTGGGTAACAAAATTTACGAAAGATTTTGTGAACTCCGCGGCTCTTAAAGCCGAGAAAGAGGCTGGACTTAAAAAGAAATTAGTCGGTTTTGAAATGATTGACAGAGGTATTCCGCGCCATGATTACGAAATTGTCGACGCTGAAGGAAATGTTATTGGTCGTGTTACATCCGGAACACAGTCTCCTACACTAAAAAAATCAGTTGGTTTAGGTTATGTGGAAAATGCGTTTGCAAAAGATGGTACGGATATCTTCATCCTTATCCGCAATCAGAAAGTGAAAGCAAGGGTTACAAAACCACCATTTGTTAAATAATCGATACGATATATTATAAAAAAAAGCAGACAACTCAGGTTGTCTGCTTTTTTTATTTCTTCTTTTCTTTTATCTGCTTTGCTGCATATTGCTGTTTTTTTTCACGGTCCTTCTCTTGAATAATTACCTTTATTCTTTTGCTCAAAACCACTTTAAGGTAAATCAAAACGACCAAAAATGCGATAGACAGCCCAGTTACCAGCATATTTCCAGCTTTATATCCCTCAAACCCACAATAAGCCAAAAAAACAATGGCCAAATTCAATACGATATTCAGTATAAAATATTTTGTCATATTACTTTTTCATTAATCCCAATACGCGCTGTCTCCACACAAAAAAATAAAAAATTCCACCAATAATGTTGAACAGCACAATTGCCAAAGCCATCAATATTCTTTCTCCGTTAGCAATTGTTCGGGAAAGCATGATTTCACGTAATGCAAGAATAACCCACAAAAGTGACAATAAGATGGAAAGACTACCTAATATTGGAAAAATACCCAGATTAAAAAATCGGGCTAATATAGCGACGATATAAAAAGCAAGACTAAACAAGAAAGCTTGCTTAGTCTGATGCTCCAAATTCTTCATATTAATAAACGTCTAACTCCGGATCGATTTCTTCTTTCCAAGCTAAAATACCGCCTTTCAGATTGGCAAGATTGTCAAAACCCTGCTGCTCCAATAACATGATTGCTTGCGCGGAACGTTTTCCAGAACGGCACTGCACGATAACAGGTTTATCTTTAGCAATTTTATCTGCCTCAATCAAGATTCCTGAAAGCGGGATATTCAGTCCGTCCAGATTTGAAACTTCATATTCAAATGGCTCACGAACATCAATCAACTGAAAATCTTCGTTATTATCGATTTTATTTTTTAACTCTTGTACAGATACTTCTTTCATTGTCAAATAATTTATATTCAAACTTAGATAAATTTGCATTTATATCCAATTATAATTGCATTGGTATATACATGCGAATGTATATATTTTTAATACTTGATTTGCTATTCAATCCTATCGATATGCTTTTTGCTCTGATTTGAACTTAAATTCTGATGAGTGGAAGAAAAGCTGCAATAAAAGGGATTATGACAAGAAACAGCTTATTTCATTAAATTTACCACTTAAATCCTTATCTTCATCCGGTTTTACTAAGCTTTAAGTGAAATACTCCTGTTCAAAAAATACAAAGACGGGTAACACCAAGTAACATGGTCCATTTTAATAAAGCAAAGATAAGTTCAACGAGCTCATTTATATCAGGAGAATCGATATTTTAATAATTATTTGCATATGAAATCACTACCTCAAATATTCTTAACCTCATTCTGCATCTTATTGTCAATTCTCGCTAATGGACAACAGGTCATTTCTACTCTAGAACGCCAACATGCTGAACGGATCCTCAACACCTTGGCTGCTGATGATATGCGGGGCAGGTCGGCCCTGACCAAGGATATCGAATCCGCGGCAGATTTTATTGCTAATGAAATGAAAAGGATAGGCCTAATGCCTTATGCCGAACAAAATTATAGACAAACATTCCAGTTGGATAAGATTTCTCCAAAAAGGCTGTCCGCCTCTATAAATAAAAAAACTATTCCTGATGGGCATATCATTACGCTTGGAAATCATATTCACCTACAATGGGATAATAAAAGCCAGGTTAAGGTTGTCAACATCAAACCAGGGGATGACTTTTCTACGGTATTTAGGCAATATTCCTTATCCAAGGAGAATACACTTGTTCTTGTAGACCCTTCATTTGAAAATTATTTTTCCCGTTTTGGGCAAATGCTCAACGGGGCCAAATTTATTGAAGATTCCAATACACAGAAACCTTCCATTGTTTATATTTTGACCAAGGAAAATCCTAAAACCTTTGAAATCCATATGGAGAGGGAAATTCAACGGTTTCCACTATTCAATGTTGCCGGAATAATTCCTGGTAAAAGTAAACCTGAAGAATATGTTATCTTTTCAGGCCATTATGATCATATCGGTATTTTGCCAAGTGTTGGTCAGGATTCCATTGCGAATGGTGCTGATGACGACGCCTCTGGCGTAACGGCTATGTTGACTTTGGCAGAATACTACAAGAAGCAGAATAATAATGAAAGGACACTTATTTTTGTTGCCTTTACAGCAGAAGAACTTGGCATGTATGGCTCAAAATACTTTTCCAATCATATCAATGCGGACCAGGTGGTCGCAATGATCAATATGGAGATGATCGGGAAAGATTCCAAATTTGGTCCTAACACGGTATATATTACGGGTTATGATCAGTCAAATCTAGGTAAATTAATGCAAGAGAATCTTGAAAACACCAATTTCCGTTTTTATCCAGACCCTTATATTAAACAAAATCTTTTTTATAGAAGTGACAATGCGGTACTTGCTGCAAAGGGGGTTCCAGCACATTCATTTTCTACGTCACAAATGGATAAGGATGAACTTTATCACACGGTGAAGGATGAAGTGTCCACATTGAACATTCAAAATATTGTTTCCAGTATTGAAGCCATTGCCATTGGTGCCGCTGGAATTGTGGAAGGCAAACAGACCCCCTCCCGTGTAGAAAAACTGAAAGATTAACTAGATTTTATCAATCTCCTTCTGCATGACATAGTCATTCAGGACATAGTCATAATAAGGAGTATCAAGCGTATCAGTGACAAAAAATCCCTGCTTCAAATAAAAATGGTAAGCAGGGTTGTATCTATTGACATTAAGCTCTAAAATACCTTTTCCTTTTGCATGCGCTTTCTCGGCTGCAAAATCAATCATTGCCTTTCCAAAGCCTTTCCCTTGTACATGGGGCATCAAATAGAGCTTTTCTATACGAAGTTTATTCTCAAATGTTTTCAGTGCGACAAAACCTTGGGCAACACCTTCTTCTTTCAAAATATAGAAAAACTGACCATTAACCATGCTTTCTGCAAGTCCCTCGATGCTATAGCTTTTTTCAAGCATAAAATCGATCTGGTCCTTTGACAAGATATCCCCATAGGCATCTGGCCAAATGATATAGGCCATATTGGAAATGCTCCGGATATCAGTCTGTTCTGCTAATGCTATTGTTATCATGAAGTCTTCTCTCCTATTAAAATATATTTCGAATGGGAAAATTCAAGTACAAATAAGCCATCCTTTTCTGTTTGGTAACTTTTGTCAGTGACTCTCTTTAGTCCGCTATGTGCTATTGCCTGTCCTTGACCATCCACTTGAATCTCCTCGCCCTTAGGTTTCCATTTGGTAAAACCTGTTTTGACAAAAAAATACCGCATCCCTTTTGAGAACAGCGCAATATTCATCTGGTCTAAATATGGGATATAAAGTCCTATATCAATCTGATCGGTTACAATATTGACGGCTTTATACTGATGATCAATAAGATATTCTATCGCGGATCGAAGGAAATCTGTTTGGTAGGTAATCACTTTGAGGTTTTCCTGCGCCTGATTAATGGATCCCTGCGTAAAAACAATATCGAATTTATACCCACGTGCCTCCAATATATCTATGCTCTTTTCTTCAATGACAATTGTTGGGCTCCATTCCAACAATTGCCCAAAATCTTCCTCACCGACAAGAAATAGGTCCTCAATAAGTAAAGCGGGCTCCTGATTTTCCCTGACGATGTGATGTGATGACATGTGCTATGATTTAGTATCCGAGTCTACGTAGAGTGACATAAGCCATTAATCCGGTACTAATTTCAAGAGAGGCTTCATCTACATCAAAAGTAGGTGTGTGCACCGCTGAGGAAATGCCTTTGGCGATATTGCCGGTACCTAAACGATAAAAACAAGCATTTATCTCTTGTGAATAGTAAGAAAAATCTTCTGCTGCTGGCCAAAGATCCAAATCGACCACGTTATCTTTTCCAAGATATTCTTCAGCAAAAGTACGTGCATTTTTGGTAAGTTCCGGATCATTGATCAGAAATGGATAACCTTTGCACACCTCAAATTCACAGGTTGCTCCCATACTTTCAGCAATACCTACAGCCATTTTCACCATTTTATCATGTGCTTCGGCACGCCATTGCTCATTAAACGTACGGAATGTTCCTTCTAAATACACTTGATCTGGGACAATATTAGTTGCTCCATTGGCAATAATCTTACCGAAGGACAGTACCGTTGGGATCCGTGGATCTGCAAATCGACTGGCAATCTGCTGCAAGGCCGTGATGATATGAGCTGTAATAACAATAGGATCAATATTTTGGTGGGGATGAGCACCATGCCCTCCTCTTCCTTTGACAGTCATAAACAGTTCATCACAGGAAGCCATGTATTTTCCTTCTCGAAAGCCAACTTTTCCTACCTCAATAAAAGGCATAACATGTTGGCCGATTATTGCTGAAGGGGCCGGATTTTGTAAAACGCCCTCTTTTATCATCAAAGAAGCTCCGCCCGGCAAGCGTTCTTCACCAGGTTGAAAAATCAGCTTCACAGTCCCCCCATACTCCGCTCTTAAGCTATTTAATATCTTAGCCGTTCCCAAAAGCGAGGCGGTATGCACATCATGTCCACAGGCATGCATAACTCCGGGGTTATTTGAACCATATGAGCGCCCTTCGACCTCTTGGATTGGCAGAGCATCCATATCTGCACGCAAAGCAACGACTTCATCCGAAGGTAGATCGCCTTTGATTAATGCTACAATACCTGTATCTGCTTTAGTCTCATAGGGTATCCCCAATTCTTCCAGCTGAGATTTTACAAACGCGGAAGTATTATATTCTTTAAAGGACAGTTCTGGATTCTGATGAAGATGTCTACGGTTGGTGACCGTATCTTCAAAATATTGATGAGCTAAGGCCAGGACTTTTTCTTTCGTACTTGCCATAAGGTTGATAATTTATTGATAGACAAAAACGTTCTCGGAAAATACAAAAACGTTGCTAAAATATTGGCGCAGTTCGCGCATAAATGCATTTGCTTCAGAGCGGCTCCTAAAGTCCCCTACTTTTACCCGATAATTGGGCTCATCATAGGTAATATAAGTATCAATATCTTTATACATGCTGCGGAAGCGCGTCTGTTCTGCAAAGGCTTGATTTCTACTGGATCCAGCAAAAATCTGTACACGGAAGCCCCTTACCTTCACTCGGGTCGCCGCTGAACGGACGACCGGTTTAGTAGGCACCACTATGGGTTTGCTTTCGACAGGATTGATTCCCATAGCTGCTCTAAAATTCTGAAGTTGTGTAATCAAAGAATCTTTGGTCACGAGCACTCCGCCCTTTTCTTGTGCATTTACCTGAACAATCATCAATAACACAAGTACATGTATGAAAATCAATCCTCTCTTCAGCATAGTTTAACCTTTCTCAACGATTAGTTATTTGCGCCGTGGCAATTTTTATATTTTTTTCCTGAACCACAAGGACACTCATCATTGCGTCCAACAGTATTCTCATTACGAACCGGCTCCTTCGGTCCTTCGTTTACATCTTCATCACTCACACCTGTAGGAGAAACCAATTCAGCCTTGGTTTCAACAGTTTTCACTGGTGCTTGCTGTACTTGTCTTGACTGTAACGAAGTTGTTTCTTGACCCGGGATTTCTCCTTTGAAAATAAAGCTAATCACATCTTTATTCATTGAAGCCAACATGGATTTGAACAGATTGAAAGCTTCCATTTTGTAAATAATGATAGGATCCTTTTGTTCATAAACAGCATTTTGAACAGATTGTTTTAGATCATCCATTTCACGTAAATGTTCTTTCCAAGCTTCATCGATTAACGCTAATACAATACCTTTCTCAAATGCTTTGAACACTTCTTTACCATTGCTGTCGATCGCTTTCTTTAAGTTAGCTGAAACTTGGATACCACGAATACCATCTGTAAATGGAATAACGACATTTTCAACCACTTGACCTCTTTCAGCATATACATTATTCAATACCGGAACTGTCAATGCACCAATAGCATCTATTTTGTGGTGATAGGCGTTGATGGCTTGATCAAAAAGGCGATCAGTCAATCCTTCAATCTTACCTTGGGCAAACTCTTCAGCTGTAATTTCTGGGGTAATTGCAAAAATACGGATGACTTCAATCTGGAAATCCTCATAATTACCTTGTTCTTTAGCTTCTGCAACGATTTCCTCCGCAACATCAAAGATCATATTATTCAAATCCACATCTAAACGCTCACCAAATAAAGCATTTTTACGTTTTGAATAGATTACCGTACGCTGTGAGTTCATCACATCATCATATTCTAATAGGCGCTTACGGATACCAAAGTTATTTTCTTCAACTTTACGTTGTGCACGTTCGATAGACTTGGTCAACATGCTATGCTGCATGACCTCCCCTTCTTCAACCCCCATCTTGACCATGATGTTAGAGATTCTTTCTGAAGCAAATAAGCGCATTAAGTTGTCTTCTAAGGAAACAAAGAACTGAGAAGAACCTGGATCTCCCTGACGACCCGCACGACCACGCAACTGACGGTCGACACGACGCGACTCATGTCTCTCGGTACCAATAATTGCTAGACCACCGGCATTTTTAACGGCTTCAGTCAATTTAATATCTGTACCACGACCAGCCATATTTGTAGCAATGGTTACCTGACCCGGACGACCTGCTTCAGCAACAATATCTGCTTCCTTTTGATGTAACTTAGCATTCAATACATTGTGCTTAATTTTACGCAATTGAAGCATACGGCTCAATAATTCCGAGATCTCCACAGAAGTGGTACCAACCAATACGGGACGGCCCTGTTCTGTCAATCGCTGGATTTCTTCTGCTACAGCATTGTATTTTTCACGTGCGGTACGATAAATTAAATCTTGACGGTCCTCACGTTGAATACCTCGGTTTGTAGGAATTTCAACCACGTCCAGTTTATAAATTTCCCAGAGCTCTCCTGCCTCGGTTGAAGCTGTACCCGTCATTCCAGAAAGTTTATGGTACATCCGGAAATAGTTCTGTAAAGTAATCGTAGCATAAGTCTGCGTGGCATCTTCTACTTTCACATTCTCTTTAGCTTCAATCGCCTGATGTAGGCCATCTGAGTAACGACGGCCATCCATGATACGGCCTGTTTGCTCATCTACAATTTTTACCTTTCCTTCATCAACAATATACTCTACATCATTTTCAAATAAGGTATAGGCCTTCAACAGCTGATTGATGGAATGGATACGATCTGCTTTGATGGAATAATCCCGTAATAAGTCCTCTTTTTGAGCAGCTTTTTCTTCCAATGTTAATGAAGACTTTTCAATTTCTGCAATTTCAGTACCTACATCAGGTAAAATGAAGAATGAAGGATCTTCACCTGTTGCAGTAATTAGCTCAATACCTTTTTCTGTAAGCTCTACTTGATTATTCTTTTCATCGATGACAAAATAAAGTTCTGCATCTACTTTAGGCATGTTTTTATTTTGTTCTTGCATGTAGTAGTTTTCTACTTTTTGCAAGATAGAACGATTGGCTCCTTCACTCAGGAATTTAATCAGTGCTTTGTTTTTAGGTAATCCTCTATAGGCTCTCAATAAGGCCAGACCTCCACCTTCAACATCGGAGTCTCCAGCAGCTAATGCTTTTTTTGCCTCATTTAAGACAGTATTGATATAAGCTTTTTGTACATGTACCAAACGTTCGATACGTGGTTTCAACTGGTAGAACTCATGTTGATCTCCTCGTGGAATTGGTCCTGAAATAATCAATGGTGTACGCGCATCATCAATCAACACAGAGTCAACCTCATCGACCATCGCAAAGTGCAACTTACCCTGCACCAATGCATCCGGAGTCTGAACCATATTATCCCGTAGATAATCAAAACCAAACTCATTGTTCGTACCATAAACAATATCAGATTGGTAAGCCTTACGACGTTGTGGTGAATTTGGTTGGTGCTTATCGATACAATCTACCGAAAGACCATGAAATTCAAATAAGGGAGCATTCCATTCGGAGTCACGACGGGCCAGATAATCATTCACGGTAACGATATGTACTCCCTGCCCTGAAAGCGCATTTAAATAAGTTGGCAAAGTTCCAACCAATGTCTTACCCTCACCTGTTGCCATCTCGGCAATTTTTCCACTATGAAGTACAATACCACCAATCAACTGGACATCATAATGAACCATATTCCATGTCACTTCGGTGCCTGCAGCCATCCATTTATTCTTCCAGATAGCTTTATCACCATTAATGATGACATTTGGTTTGTAAACAGCCAATTCTCGATCAAAATCGTTGGCCGTAACTTCTAATTCTTCGTTTTCGGTCAAACGTCTTGAAGTTTCTTTAACCACAGCAAATGCTTCAGGTAAAATATCCTTCAATACCTCTTCTAACTTCTTGTCACGATCTTTAGACAATTTGTCTACTTGTTCGTATATAGAAGTTTTCTTCGCCATATCGTCCTCATCTTGATCAGCTTCGGCTTTAAGCGTATCAATTTCTTGGTCAATATCTGCTAGGTAATTCTTAATTCTTTCTTTGAAATCAACGGTCTTGGCACGTAACTCGTCATTGGTTAGATTTGAAAGCTTCTCATATTCAGCTTTGATTTGGTCTACCACAGGCTGAATCCCCTTGATATCTCTCTCGGATTTACTTCCAAATAATTTACTTAAAAACTTTAACATAATTTTTTTTCTATCTCAACTAAAGATGTTGTGCAATAATGACTCCAAAGTAAAATTGCAGACAATTTGACACTAATCGGGCAAATTTAATTATTAGATATGATATCTAACAGCTTACCACTATTTTTTTTACGTTATTTTTTACATTGAGTATGGGCTTATTGAAATTATGAGGCTATATAACCATCTAACAAGGATAACATGTTTACCTCCTACTCCTGCTATGATAGAAACAGCCTTTTATTCGATTGTGGAATAAAACCCAATTCCTGTGCTTTTTCAAACATTTTAGTAATAGCATTCCGTCCTTCAGCCCCCAGTGCAATAGAATATTGATTTACATACAGTTCAATATGTTTATACATCACTTCTTCACTCATTTCCTGTGCATGTTGACGAATGAAATCAAGTCCAGACTTGGGATTGGCAAAAGCAAACGCTACGCTTTCTTTTAAAATCGTATTCAACGTATTTTTTATTTCCGTTGGCAGTGACCGTTTTACGACAATACCGCCAAGAGGAATCGGAAATTTTGTCGTTTTCTCCCAATATTCACCCAAATCAACAACCTTATACAAGCCTTTTTCAGCATAAGTAAAGCGGTTTTCATGAATAATCAATCCTAAATCAATCGAATTATTCAATAGAGCTTCTTCAATTTCTGAAAAAACCAGCTCTACTTTATTGGATAGCTCCGGAAATGCCAGTCCAAGCAAAAAATTGGCCGTGGTATACCTTCCTGGATATCCGACTCTTAATTGGTCAAATTCGCCAAGATTTTCACCATTATTTAATTTCTCCTGAAGTATTTTCGCTAATTCAGGATCCTTTGTTATCAACATGGGCCCCACACCAAAACCTAATGCACTCCCAGCATCCAAAAGTTCATAATCCTCAACGGCGTAGGCAAAGGCATGATAACTCAATTTGGTCATGTCAAGATCACCTTGAAAAGCTTTCAGATTCAATGTTTCCACATCTTGATATTCAACAGCAAACTCCAATCCCTTGGTGTCAATTTTATGATGAATCAGGGCATCAAAAATAAATGTATCATTTGGGCATGGAGAAAACCCCAAAGTTAATTTCATACGTGTTTTTTTTATAGCTCCATATAAGCATCTTATTATGACATATCCATCAACAGAGAACCAATATGTACATAGATTGAAGTCGTTATACAGTAACTTTATGCGTTATTAAATAGAGTACCATTGCAAAAAATGTCATCGTGATAATTCCTTTTCCGATCTTATCATTCCCAGCACGATAAGCAAAACGTAATAAGATCAAATTGACAAATATCGCAATAGTGTAAACTGCCATGGGTTTATCGGGAAGAAAATAGTGTTCAATATCTGTCAAACACACCAAAGTATATGCTAACATAGGAGAAACAATTCCCACTCCCAATCCGACCAGGAGATTATTTTTCATTCGTGTAAAGTGTATTCTTATTTCCTGCTATTTATAGCGTAGTTCCATCAAAATCAAAACTCCAGGAATTCAATTCAGGGATAGCATGATGTGCTGTCATATCGAATTGTGTGGGAACAACAGAAACATAACCATTTGCCAAAGCATAACTATCCGTATCTTCACCACGGTCCTGCAAGACAAATTTGCCCGTTGTCCAATAATAATCTCGATTATGGGGATCAATACGCTCGTCAAATTCTTCAACCCAATGTCCACCTGCTTGTCTACATATTTTAATCCCCTTGAAACCCGATGTTTGCGGAAAATTAACATTTAACAGTGTATTTTTAGGAAGCCCGTTTGCCAAAACCTGTTCAGCAATAGCAGTAACATATGGCCTACAATAACTAAAATCTGCATCATGAGAAAAATTATCAAGGGAAAATCCAATGGAAGGTATCCCCTCGATAGCGCCTTCTACCGCAGCAGACATGGTGCCTGAGTAAAGCACATTGATCGAATTATTCAGACCATGATTAATCCCTGAGACACAGATATCAGGTTTTTGTCCTTTAAAAACTTTATTGACAGCAAGTTTAACACAATCTACAGGTGTTCCCGAACATTGATACATTTCCACTCCTTCATAAAGGTTGATTTTATCCAAACGCAGTGGTCTGCCCAGTGTAATAGCATGCCCCATTCCTGACTGTGCTGAGTCTGGAGCTACAACAACGACATTTCCAATCTTTTGCATTTCTTCCAACAGCACCTTAATTCCAGGGGCTGTAATGCCATCATCATTAACAACTAAAATGTTGGGTTTCTTCTTTACCATATACGAAGTTAGTAAATCTGAAAAATAAAATCCATGAAATTATCCCTTACCAGAAAACCATTACATAATTACGACATCGTTTGCGTAAGATTGTATCGCTATTGACAAATATTAACCCTAAATTAGACTTTTAAACAAAGAAAATCATTCAGTTATGAGCATTAATTTTGAATCCCGCTATGCTATCGGGCCAAAGGAATACAAAACTTTAGATACTCAAGGATTAAGAGAGAATTTTTTAATTGAAAAAGTTTTTGAAACCGATAAAATTAACTTTGTCTATACGCATTACGACCGCTATATGGCCGGTGGTGCAATGCCTGTAAATTCGAAAATCAAATTAGATACTATCCCTGAATTATTAAAGGAGCCTTATTTTCTGTCCAGAAGAGAATTGGGCATCATCAATGTAGGTGGCAATGGCCAAGTTGAGGTAGATGGGACAGTATATGAACTGAATACCAAAGAAGCACTTTATATTGGTCAGGGTGCAAAAGAAATCTATTTCTCAAGTCTAAATAGTAACAATCCTGCTAAGTTTTATTTAAACTCAACTCCTGCGCATTGCAGTTATCCAACTAAAAAGGTCACAAAGGAAGATGCCAATAAGCTCGAACTAGGATCATTGGAAACAGCCAATCACCGTACAATCAATCAGATGCTATTAAACAAAGTCGTGCAAACTTGTCAGCTGCAGATGGGCATGACCGAATTAAAACCAGGATCTGTATGGAATACCATGCCTGCGCACACCCATGATCGTCGTATGGAAGTATACTTCTACTTTGAATTACCCGAAGATCAAGCAGTTTCCCATTTTATGGGTCCAATTGATGAAACACGCCACATCTGGATGCGTAATAATCAAGCCGTGATTTCGCCGCCTTGGTCTATCCACTCAGGCGCAGGAACATCCAACTATACTTTTATCTGGGGAATGGCTGGTGAGAATTTAGACTATGATGATATGGATAAATGTGCTATTACAGCATTGAAATAGTACTTTCGCAAAAAATACAAATAATGAATATGGCGATTTTGTGCAATAATTTTCACCATAAAATCACAGGATATTAAGATAAACTCATCATGAAAAAAATATTCATATTAAGTTTAACGCTAGGACTTTCAACTGTTGTCCTTGCCCAGAACAGCAAAACTATTACCGTAAACAACCCTTCTGCGCTTTCCAGAACAGAATTAATCAGTATTCCTTATACGGTCTTCGAAAAGCATTTTGACCTAAAAAACAATGCGTTTACAATTATTGACAACCATGACAAAAGGGAATTAGCATATCAATTAGAAAAACTAGGAAATGCCACGCCTCAAAACGTATTAGTACAGGTTACAATAGCTCCCAAAAGCTCGCTGACCTTTGGTGTAAACGGCAATACCCCTACAGTAATCCCATCGAAAACATATGCGCGCTATGTCCCGGAACGCAAAGATGATTTTGCCTGGGAAAACGATATTGCAGCGTTTAGAGCTTATGGAAAAGCGCTGGAAGGAAGCTCAGAAGATGCCCAAGGATTTGATTTCTGGGCTAAACGCAGTAATGATCTTGTCATTGATGAATGGTACAAAACAGGTGATTATCATGCTGATCATGGAAAAGGCTTAGATTACTATTCTGTTGGACAAACCTTAGGCGTAGGTGATGCCACCCCTTTTATCAATCAAGAGGTTGTCTATCACAAGCATTACCGTCAGTTTGAAGTATTAGATAACGGCCCACTTCGTTCTACATTCAAGCTGATCTATGCACCTGAAAATGTAAACGGCCAAAATCTACAGATTGAAAAAACCATTTCCTTAGATGCCGGTAGCCAATTGAACAAAATAAGTTATTCGGTCAAAAACACCACCTCTAGCAGCACGCCTATTGTCGTTGGTATCTCAAAAAGGAATGAGGACAAACCTCAATTCCTGAATGATACAAAGAATGGCATATTAGCTTATTGGGAACCTGCAGAAGGAGATAAAATTACAGGAACCGCAGTAATCTTACCGAAGGTGAAATATGCTTTCAAAGACAGTCCAAAACAATTTTTATTAGCTACAACTGTAAAAAATAACAGTCCATTGGTTTACTTTGCAGGGGCTGCATTCAATAAAGCCGGAAAAATAACAAGCTTTGATCAATGGCAAGCCTATATCAAAGACTTTAGCAATAACATCAGTCAACCTTTAACTATTAAATATTCAAAATAATGTCCATACTGCAATCTTTCGATTTAACCGGAAAAGTAGCATTGGTGACAGGCTGCAAGAGAGGAATTGGAAAAGCTATTGCTGAGGCTTTAGCCGAAGCGGGAGCAGATATCATTGGTGTTTCGGCATCATTGGAAATAACAGGTTCTGCAATAGAAAAATCAATCAAAGCCCTTGGTAGAAATTTCTATGCCTATCAATGTGATTTTTCCAAAAGAACTGAACTATACAAATTTATTGAAAAAGTAAAGTCAGAGCATCCAACAATTGATATTCTTTTCAACAATGCCGGAAATATCCTTCGTAAACCCGTTGCTGAGCATCCAGATGAATATTGGGACGAAATTATTGAAATCAATCAAAATGCTCAATTTATCCTCACCAGGGAAATTGGAAAAGACATGATTTCACGTGGAACCGGTAAAATTGTATTTACCGCATCATTATTGACCTTCCAAGGTGGGATCAATGTTCCGGGTTATGCTGCTTCTAAAGGAGCGATAGGTTCATTGGTAAAAGCCTTTGCAAACGAATGGGCAGCTAAAGGGGTTAATGTGAATGGCTTTGCCCCAGGCTATATTGCAACCGATAATACTGAAGCACTGAGAGATGATCCGCAACGCTCCAAATCTATTTTGGAACGTATCCCTGCTGGACGCTGGGGTACTCCTGAGGACTTTAAAGGCCCGGCAGTATTCCTTGCGTCAAATGCATCAGATTACGTCCACGGCACCATTCTTACAGTCGATGGTGGATGGATGGGGAGATAACAGAAATCAACCTTTAAAAGTTAATATGTTTAAAAGGCTTTATCCTTAAGGATAAAGCCTTTTTCTAGATTGAAATACAGAGATTCAGCTTATAAATAAAGTCCCTTTTTATCAATAAATTCAATAACCTTCTGTGGGGTAAAAAATTGAATATTTTTATTTTCTTTGATTGCTTTTCTGATAAAGGTAGAAGATAATTCCATCAAAGGTGTATCTGTCATTGTTATTGACGGATGCGTCCTCAATTTGCCGCCATCATATCCTGGCCGAGGATAAACATAGATTTGATAATCACGGAGAATAATATCCGCATTCTTCCATTTTTCTAAAGATTCAAGAATATCTTCTCCCATAAGCAGTACAAATTCACGATTTGGATGCTTCTCTTTTAAATGGGTTAAAGTATCGATTGTGTAAGATGGAATAGGAAGGTGAAACTCAATATCACTCACACGCAAATGCTCACACCCTTCCAATGCTAAGTGCAGCATTTCAAGACGATCGTAAGGATCGGCTAATGTCATCTTTTTCTTGAATGGATTTTGTGGCGATACGACAAACCAAACTTCATCAAGCCCTGTATAATTGGCCATATAATTGGCTATAATCAGATGTCCAATGTGGACAGGATTAAAGGATCCAAAAAATAAACCAATCTTTCGCATGGACAGTACTATTTATTTATAAATCCCATGACAATTTCTTCGGCCTCAGCACATGCCGTGGCCAAATCGAAATTTTTCAAGATGACATCAAATTTATCTGCATAGGTAAGTTCCAGCTCCGCTTTAGCAAATCTCTCTTTCAACTTTTCTTCAGAGTCTGTACCTCTTCCGGTCAAACGCTCCTTAAGAACTTCCAATGAAGGAGGCTGGACAAATATAGAGATCGCCTGCTCTGGAAATTTAGACTTCAAACGCAAGCCACCAACAACATCGATATCAAAAATGACATTTTTACCTTCTTTCCAGATCCGCTCAATCTCAGAACGTAATGTTCCATAGAAGGTACCTGAATATACTTCTTCAAATTCGATAAATTCTTGCTTTGCTACTTTATGCAAAAACTCTTCTTTGGACATAAAATAATAGTCCTTTCCATCAACTTCTTGCCCTCTTGGATCACGTGTACTTGCTGAAATAGAAAATTCTATTTTATCACCATGTTTACTTAATAGATCTCTTACTATAGTTGTTTTTCCTGCTCCTGATGGTGCTGAAAATATGATTAATTTACCACTCATCCTTATAATACGTTGAGCAATTGCTCTTTTATTTTTTCTAATTCTTCCTTCATTTTGACAACGATCTGTTGAATACCGGCATGGTTAGCTTTAGAGCCCAAAGTATTGATCTCTCTTCCCATCTCTTGGGAAATAAAACCCAATTTTTTTCCGTTTGAATCTGCAGAATCAAAAGCTTTTAAAAAGTAATTGCAATGTGAACGCAATCGAACTTTCTCTTCTGTAACATCCAATTTATCTATATAATAAACAAGTTCCTGTTCGAAACGATTTTGGTCAACATTTTCTTTTCCTACGGTTTCATTTAAAAATTGCTCGATCCGCTGCCTTATTAGGGGAATACGTTCGACTTCTAACCTTTCAACTTCGCCTAAATAGGTAAGGATAAGTGCAGCCCGTTTCTTTAAATCTGCTGACAGGACCTCGCCTTCATCCTCACGAAAGGTGTTAAAATGTTTGACTGCATCATAAAAGGCATCCATCAATACTTTTGCTTCCTCTTCGTCAACTGTGTCATCATTATTGGTGACCACTTCGGGCATGTTTAAAGCCAGTTCGAACAAATTAGCCTGATTATCATGGAGCTCGCCGGCAATCTGCTGTAATTGATAATAGTATTTTTTCAATAGATCAGCATTGATGGATGATGCCTTAGCTGTTTGATCGTTATATTCAACAGTGACATTCAGATTGACCTTTCCACGTTCAATGAGCTTACTACATTCAGTACGCAAGGTCAATTCTTTGTCCGAAACTACTTTGGGCAAACGAAGATTTAATTCAAGGAATTTAGAATTTAAGGACTTTATTTCGACACTATACTTGACTTTACCATTTTCTTTGAAAGCCGTGCCATATCCTGTCATGGATTTTATCATATGCAAAGGTATGACTTTTCAGATAAAAGTTGAAAGCACTGTCGTTATTAATTGCTGATACTCCTTAAATTAACGTTGCTTATGTTGAAGGAACCCTAGTCTATTTACCAATCGTGTTTGGCTATAATAACAACAAGATAACTCTCATAAGGTCTGCGACCCTTACACTTCACATAACCAATCCCGATATCGTATAATGAACTGTTCCATTCGTCCATCCCCAATAAATGGGTCCGGTGATGGTATCCTGGGGCTTCTTTACCAATAATTAAGGCTTTAATGCCATCTGTTGCGCTAGCACGATTGGCGGCAATGGATTCAAAATTATTTGCGCTTCGCTTAGCCAGCCATGTAGAATTAAGACTATATCCTGCTTCTACGATAAAATAATTTGGCCCGTATCCCTCAGGAGAAACATGATCAAAATAGGAACGCTTAGCCATGTCCTTTGCACGGTATTCTGCAACCTCCGCAAGTTGTTTATTCCATTTCAATTGTGTCCTTTTTATCTTGTGTAGATTAAAAAGTCTCAATTCCTTTTTATATCGCTCTGGATTAGTACGAATCTTATTTAGTAGCTCGTAGGCCTCTTTTGCCTGTCGATGATCTACAATGACGCGCTGGGCAAAAACAAACTGCGTGAAAAATAAAGTAAATGCTAAAACGAAATATTTCATATCAATCCTTTAACCTAAAAAGACTTCATTTAGTATTTAACGTTTAATATTTTTTGAGTTTTTGGCAGTTAAAAATTATATAAACATGAAAATGAATATGATACATTTCAAAAGCTGATAACACCAAAGAAAAGACTCGAAAAATGAATCGTCCGAAAAGAAAAGAGTAATATATTGGTTACCTTCTATTGGATCCCATCTAAGCACACTAAAAATCAATCGATTGTGAGTTCCTTTTGTAATCTGCTCTAAGAATAAAAAAGGGAGCCTGATTTAGACTCCCTTTTTAGCTTTTATTTTTTCTTTTATTACTTCAACGATGATTGGTAGTATGGAAATAAAGATAATAAACAATACTACCTTGGAAAAATTGTCTCTGATAATTGGAATATTCCCTAAAAAATAACCAGCTAAGGTTATTCCTCCTACCCAAAGTACTGCACCGACAACATTATAAGTAATGAATGTTCCATAATTCATCCTTCCTATACCGCCAACAAAGGGAGCCAAAGTACGTACAATAGGAACAAAACGAGCTATAACAATGGTTTTGCTTCCATATTTTTCATAAAAAGAATGCGTTTTAGCAATCTGTTCATCCTTGACAACCTGCTTACCAAAAAGCTTAAATTTTGTCAATCGCATTCCAAAATGCTTTCCAATGGAATAGTTAAGTGAGTCTCCTGTAACTGCGGCAATCAATAAAACAAAAATCATCAAGCCTATATTCAATTCATTAGGTTGAGCTGCTAACATTCCTGCAGCAAATAACAGGGAATCTCCAGGTAAAAATGGCATTACCACCACACCAGTTTCAACAAAAATAATGAGAAACAAAATGAGGTATGTCCAAGTCTGATAATCATTGACAATTTCAACCAAATGTTTATCAATATGGAGGATAAAGTCAATAAGGTGTGTAATTAATTCCAAAACTGATAAGAAAATTAAGCGTTATTCAACATCACAGGCATCACCAACATTAAGATATCTTCATGGTCTTCAGACGCAGCCGGAATCAATAAGCCAGCACGGTTTGGTGTACTCATTTCAATAACGACCTCTTCACTTTCAAGATTGTTTAACATTTCAACCAAGAATTTGGCATTAAAACCAATCTCCATATCATCCCCTTCAAACTGACATGACAACCGTTCGTGGGCCTCGTTGGAAAAATCTAGGTCTTCAGCCGAAATATTTAATTCACTTCCTGATATTTTCAGACGGACTTGATGTGTTGTTTTATTAGCGAAAATTACAACTCTTCGCAATGTATTTAAGAAAAGTAATCGATCTACTGTCAGTTTATTAGGATTAACCTGAGGAATGACAGCAGCATAATCAGGATAACGTTCATCTATTAAACGGCAGATCAAATTGATATTGCCAAAACTAAAGAATGCATTTGTTTGGTTGTATTCAATAGAAACGGCAGTATCATCCGAAGGTAAGGAAGATTTCAATAAAGATAGCGCTTTCTTCGGCAAGATAAGTGATGCTGGTTTTTCTGCGCCAACATCTGTCCTGGTATAACGCACTAATTTATGTGCATCTGTAGAAACAAAAGTCACATTTTTTTCTGCCAATTGCACCAAAACACCGGACATTGCAGGTCTTAATTCATCATTACTAACAGCAAAGATCGTTTTACTGATGGCTTCTGACAAAATTGGAGCCGGCATCTGAATAATGGAACCATTGTCAATGGAAGGAATCTTAGGAAAATCATCGGCATTTTCACCACTCAATTTATACTTACCATCGCCGGCACTGATTTCAATAGCTAAGGTGTTCATATCTACTGAAAATGCTACAGGTTGATCAGGGAGCGTTTTTAAGGTTTCTATCAAAATCTTTGAAGGCATAGCTACTCTTCCTTCTTCTTTTGCTTCTATCTGCAAAGAAGTAACCATACTTGTCTGCAAATCCGTAGCAGATATAGTCAAGTTATTATCTTTTATTTCAAAAAGAAAGTTTTCCAAAATTGGCAAAACAGTACTTGTACTAGATGCTCCGTTGATAGCTTGTAACTGCTTTAATAAAATTGATGTTGATACAATGAATCTCATTTCCTAAATGCTAATTATTATGTGCAATAATACACAAATTAATCAATATTTTTTTGTTTTATAAGCGCCTTTCTTTCCACAAATAAAGATTTATACGGATGAAATAAGCAGTTGTATTTCAATTAATAAACACACTTTCAAAAGTATAGAAACCAAATTCACCCTTAGAAATCACAATATTTAGTTACATTTGTATAATAGCAATAGTGTATGCAGTTTAAAGATATCATTGGGCATAAAGAAATCAAAGAACACCTTGTTCGTACGGTTCAGGAAAACCGTGTGAGCCATGCCCAATTATTCTTGGGCCCCGAGGGCTCTGGAAGTTTAGCTTTGGCCTATGCTTACGCTCAATTTTTGAACTGTGAAAATAAGCAGGCATCCGATAGTTGTGGAGAATGTTCATCTTGTCGAAAATATGGTAAGTTGATCCATCCCGACTTACATATGTCCTATCCTTTTATCGCAAAACACAAAGAAGATACAGCCGTTGATTATGCAGAAAGTTGGCGCAAATCTTTTTTATCCAATCCTTATATGGGATTGGAACACTGGCGAAATCAATTGGATGCAGACAATAAACAAGTTAATATCAATATTGCCGAAGCACATGCCATCATCAAGAAATTAAGCCTTAAAGCTTTCGAAGCTGAATATAAAGTCTTAATTATGTGGTTGCCTGAATATCTGGATACACAAGGCAACGCTTTATTGAAATTAATTGAAGAACCCCCTGAAAAGACCCTATTTATCTTGGTTGCTGAGAATCAGGACAAAATATTGAATACAATCATTTCACGTACTCAACTAGTAAAAATAAAAAAATTGGGGTATAATGAAGTTGCTCATTATTTGATGACAACAGAGCATCTTTCTGATCAGGAGGCTTCTGAAATTGCTTTTATTTCTGACGGCAATCTACAAGAAGCATTCAACCAACTTCATTCACAGACCAATAATCAATTTGGTATTTTAGTCAATTGGCTCCGATTTGTTGTATCAGATGCTGGTACCAATATGATTTCATTAGTAGAGGAAGAATTGGCTAAAATGGGGCGAGAAAATCAAAAAAGCTTTCTTTTTTATGCGATCAATATGATGAGACAGATCATCTTGATTAAAGAAAGTCTTTCCAGTTTAGTATTTTTATCAACCAAAGAATTGGATTTTGTTCAAAAATTTGCATTACATTATAGCATTGAACAAATTGAAGCAACAATAAATCTATTTGAGGAAACGCATTATTTTGTTGAGAGAAATGCGAATCCCAAAATATTATTTTTAGATTTATCTTTGCAATTAACATTAATATACAAGTACAAAACGTTTCCGAAAGGAACTCAATATATATAAATAGAAAACTATGGGATGTGGCAGTTGCTCATCCGGCGGAGGTTGCGGTAGTACCACAGCGAATGGTATACCGGCAGGATGCCAAAACAATGGCTCCTGCATGACTAGCGGATGTAATAAATTAGATGTATATGACTGGCTTTCCGATATGGATATGCCTTCAAACTATAAACCATTTAATATCGTCGAAGTACGATTCAAGGGATCTCGAAAAGATTTCTTTATTAATGTAGACAACCTATATCTGGAAATGGGTGAAATGGTCGTTGTAGAACCTTCAACAGGGGGATACGATGTTGGTCATGTTTCCCTTACAGGTGAACTGGTCAGGTTACAATTAAAAAAGAATAATGTTACAGCAGAATCAGTAACAAAAAAAATCTATCGGAAACCAAATGAAGTGGACGTAGAAAAGTATAACGCGGCAAAAGATCTTGAATGGGAAACCATGCATAAAGCACGTAAACTTGCTTTAGATTTAGGTTTATCCATGAAAATTTCAGATGTGGATTATCAAGGTGATAAAACGAAAGCAACGTTTTATTATACAGCAGAAGGTCGCGTTGATTTCAGGGAATTGATAAAAAAAATGGCCGAAGCCTTCCGTATAAGGATTGAAATGCGCCAGATTGGTATGCGTCAAGAAGCTAGTCGTCTCGGCGGTATTGGATCTTGTGGCCGTGAACTTTGCTGTTCTACTTGGTTAACAGATTTTAAAACCGTGTCAACATCTGCAGCGCGGTATCAAAATCTATCCTTAAACACGTTAAAATTAGCTGGGCAATGCGGTAAATTAAAATGCTGTCTCAATTACGAATTGGATAGCTATATGGATGCATTGAAAGATATCCCAAATAACATTGACCGCATCGAAACTTTAAGGGGGATTGCCTATTTACAAAAAACCGATATCTTCAAAAAAATGATGTGGTTTTCTTTCCCAGGAGCAGAAAACTGGATCGCAATGCCTGTTCAACAAGTCAAAGAGCTTGTTGAAATGAATAAGCAAGGCATTAAACCAGAAGCAATATCAAGTACGATAGAAACTGATAATGTCAGGGAAGAAAAAAATATCAATTACGATTATGAAAATGTAGTTGGACAGGATAGCCTAACTCGTCTCGATGAGCGAAATAAACGGAAGAAAAAAAGAAAATCCAAAAACAATAATTCAAGGCCGGAAAACAAAGGGGGGCAGAAAAATGAAAAGATTGAACAAAATCCCCAAAAACAAATAGTGCCCAAGCAGACAACTGTAGACAGTTCAAATCCGACAGTGGCGAATAAAGATCCCAAAGAAGGTGGAAACAATAACAAGCCTAAAAAGCGATTTAATCGTCATAGAAATAAAAACAGAGGGAATAATAATCCTAAAGCAGAATAAAAGGAATCTGCCTAATAAATTTGATTGTATTAGGCAGATTCTGTTTTATATATATTTAAAATGAAATTAAAGGCTTTTCTTTTTGGAATTTTATGTACTGGTTTGTGGGTATCTTGTGACCAAACGGCTATCTTGAATGAGAATAATCCCATAGACAACAAAGCTTGGCTATATACCTCACCCTCCACTTTTCAATTCCACATCAGTGATAATACAAAAAAATACGATGTGTTGATGGATATACGTCATACACCGGAATATGCATTTTCAAATCTTTTTGTTCTCATTCATCAACAGGGACCTGACAAAAAACGTTATACCTTTCGTAAGGAAGTTAAATTAGCAAAACCAGATGGAAAATGGACTGGTAAATCATCAGGTAGCTTATATAATAATCAAACAATCATCCATAATGATTATCAATTTCCAGATACTGGTCTATACATCGTTTCTATTGAACAACATATGCGAGAAAACCCTTTGAAGGAAATTACAGATATTGGTCTAAAGGTTATTCCAAAATGATAATTAGCTTACTAAGATATCTCCTTTTTCCATTCTCCATTCTATATGGGTGTATTATATGGGTTAGAAATCGCCTCTATGATTTTCATTTTCTTTCTTCAAAGTCCTTTTCTATCCCCACAATTGTTATCGGTAATTTAGCCGTTGGAGGGACTGGTAAAAGTCCAATGACCGAATTTATAGCTTTCCATCTGCAAAATAACTATAAAATAGCTATCCTCAGTAGAGGATATGGTAGAAATACCAAAGGATTTCTTATCGTTGAAAAAGATTCTTCTGCGATGGCCGTGGGTGATGAACCCCTGCAGTTCAAAAACAAATTTCCACAACTAACTGTGGCCGTCAGTGAGGACCGCTGCACTGGTATAGATAAACTTAAAAATGATCATCAAATTATTATTTTGGACGATGCTTATCAGCATAGAAAATTGTCTCCCCTATTCAATATTCTTTTATTTGATTTCCAATCATTCGCAAAGCCAATGTTCGTATTCCCCTCAGGTAACTTTAGAGATTTGCTTATAGAGGCAAAGCGGGCACACATTATAGCTGTAACCAAATGTCCTGCTAATGTTTCCATTGCAGACCAGAAACTTATAGAGAAAAAATTAAGACGCTATAATAAAAAAGCTATAATCATATTCAGCAGTATTGACTATCTTCATCCAATAAATAGTATTGGTGATCAGGTTGATCTTAATGATAAAGATATTATTTTGGTGACTGGAATTGCTAAACCACAGCCTTTGGTGGATTATATCGAAAAGAAAGCCAAATCCATTATACATCTTTCCTTTGGTGATCATCATTCTTTTACCAGCTCAGATATGGAATATATTCTAAAAACATATCACGCTTCAGCCAGTTCAAATAAAATTCTGTTAACCACAGAAAAAGATTTTCAGCGTTTAAAACCATTTAAGGATCTTTTAACGCATGTAAACTTAGTCTATCTGCCTATTGGTCTTCAGTTTCATAATGAAGTCCAAAAAGACCTATTCCTCAACGTACTGAATAAAGCAATAGAAAGCCCAAATGTTAATCAACATTAAATTTTGTTAAAGACAATTTTCGTTAAACTTTTTTGTCAAATTTATATTCAATAGGAACATAAACTTAAAATATAAAACGATGAAAAAGAAAATGTTAATGGCAATAGCCTACTTGCTTTTAGTTTCAAGCTGGGGCATTGCACAACAAAAAGTAACAGGCACAACTCCCAAACATAGTCCTGAAGAACAAGCCAAAATGCGTGTAGAACGCCTGGACAAATTATTAACACTTAACCAGACACAAAAAGATTCAATATACAATCTGGTATTAGCTCATGCACAACAGCGTACAACATTAAAAAATGAAGGCGGCAATCGTAAAGCAAATATAGAAAAGTTTAGACAGCAACGCGAAGCACAGACAGCCAAGATAAAATCATGGCTTAGCCCAGAGCAAGCCAGGCTCTTTGAAGAACAGCAGGAAAAAATGAAAAGCAGAATGCCTAAACATACAGAAAATCAATGAAGACAAATACAAAATGGTCGATTAATAATTAATCGACCATTTTACAAAGAGATAGTATACATTATCTGAAGCGACATTGACTAGTACAAAGTCAAATAAAATATGAGTACGGCCAGAAATAAATTGATCTTACTTTAAACACTGTATTTAGAACCAATATTAAAAGTTTCTTACAAAACTAAATAAACACCTGATTATAAGACAGTTATTTAATATAACTTTGTTAAAGTTCTGTTAAAGTAAGCTATCTGATACAACATAAATTGATATTGAACAGTTTCTATACTAAGACGTTATAATTGTAACTTTTTAAATACAATAGATATGAAAAAGCTAATTTTAACAACTATAGGATATTGTTTGGTATTGAACCTAACATTCGCTCAGCAAGCAACTCCAGAAGAAATTGCTATTAAAGCGACCACAGAGCTCGTACAAAAACTGAATTTAAATGATGATCAAAAGGCTGCCGTTTCATCTATTCTTTTAGATCAGGCAAAAGCTGAAGAAGAGGTCTTAAACGATAGCAGCTCCAGCTCTGAAGCAAAAACAGAAAGCTTAAATAAACTACAAACAGAAATTGATGGTAAGGTAAGCCAACTACTCACGGAGGACCAAAAATCAATCTATCAAAAGCTTATTGCTGAACGACCGTCAAAAGCAATTCCTACGGCTACTCATCCAGCAAAAACTGAATCCACTACAAGTGAGTAACAGTTTGAATAAGGTATACATCACACAGTTCATTGAATAATTTCATTTAAAATTAAACATCATGAAAAAGTTATTTTTAACCGGTATAGGTTTTTTCCTTGCAATGAGCCTTACCTTTGCACAACAAGCAACGCCTGAAGAAAGTGCTTCTAAAATAGTGACCGAATTGGTGACCAAGCTTACCTTGAACGAGGAACAAAAAGCAGCTGCATCAGCAATTATCTTAGATCAAGAAAAAGCTATATCTACAATTGTTCAAGATAGCAATACTACAGCAGAGGTCAAAAAAGAAAGCATTGGCAAAGTCCAAAGTGAGTCTGACAGCAAGATTGCACAATTACTAACAGATGAACAAAAGGCAGCCTTTGTAAAATATATCCAAGAGCGCCCCGCCATAAGTATTCCAGTTACTCAAGAAACAACAGAACAGAAGGAATCAGGTAATGAACAAGGCAATCAACAACCATAATTTTAAGTAAAAAAAGCCATCCAATTAAATCGGATGGCTTTTTCGTTTCAGTCTTAATCTGATTTCTACTAAGACTTCAATTTTTTCATAATGTCACTGACATAAGTTTTGAATTTCTTATCAGTTTCAATTAAATCCTCAACGGTTTGACATGCATAAATGACAGTGGAGTGATCTCTTCCACCGAAGAAAGCTCCAATTGACTTTAAAGAAGATTTTGTATGGCTTTTAGCTAAATACATCGAAATTTGCCTGGCCTGCACAATTTCACGCTTTCTAACTTTTGACTTTACCATGTCTACAGGAACTTCAAAATACTCACAAACTAACTTCTGGATAAAGTCCATTGAAATTTCTTTATGTGTATTTTTTACAAAATTCTTCAACATCGATTTAGCTAAACTCAAATCAATCTCTTTTTTGTTCAAAGTAGACTGAGCTAATAGTGAAACCATTGCTCCCTCCAATTCACGAACACTGTTATCGATTTGTGTTGCAACATACTCCACGACATTTTCTGGTAATTCAATGCCATCAGAATACATCTTTTTCTTCAAAATAGCCATTCTCGTTTCAAGATCAGGAATTTGAATATCTGCAGATAATCCCCATTTAAAACGACTAAGCAAACGTTCTTCCAAACCAGCTAAATCTTTAGGTGCTTTATCAGACGTTAAAATAATCTGCTTTCCAGACTGATGCAAATGATTGAATATGTGAAAGAAAATATCTTGTGTTTTCTCTTTACCAGCAAAATTGTGCACATCATCCATAATGATTACATCCATTGCCTGATAAAAATTTACGAAATCATTGATTGTATTATTTTTCAATGAGTCCACAAATTGCTGACAAAATTTTTCACACGAAACATAAATGACCAACTTATCGGGCAGATTTCTTTTAATTTCATTACCGATGGCCTGAGCTAAGTGTGTCTTTCCCAAACCTACATCACCATAAATCATTAAAGGGTTAAATGAAGTTCCACCTGGCTTATTTGCGACAGCATAACCTGCAGAACGAGCAAGACGGTTACATTCACCTTCAATAAAATTTTCAAATGTGTAGTTTTGATTCAATTGCGGATCAACCTGCAATTTCTTCAATCCAGGAATAACAAATGGATTTTTGATATCTCTATTTAAAGATACAGGCACTGGGATAGATTGTCTCTTTCCTTCTGCTCCATTGCCATTGGATGGAAGATTAGTCGTATAAGGATGAGAAGCTGATGACTTCTCAACTACAATATTGTATTCCAATCTACCTTGTTCTCCTAGAAACTTCTTTACGGTCTTACGAAGAATTCCTACGTAATGTTCTTCCAACCATTCGTAAAAAAATAAGCTAGGCACTTGAATAGTCAAAACGTCACCCTCCAAACGGACTGCTTTCACAGGTTCAAACCAGGTCTTAAAACTTTGCGCTGGTATATTATCTTTGATGATCGAAAGACAGTTATTCCAGACACTTGAATACGTTTTTTCCATTCTAAAATTGTTAATAAGTTGATTTACAATATGCGACAAAAAATATGTTGATAACTTTCTCTGAGAACGAAGATGACAAAAAAAAATCAGCTAAAAAACTAAAATATGAAATAATTAATAAAACATTATATATCAGCTATTTACTATGTAAAATTGTGGAAAACTTAAGCTAAAATTGATATCTAAAAATAATTATTAACATTCCAAATTTATTTCGAAAAAAGATCAAAAAAAGTAGCAAGCATACTACAACTTCGTCTTAAAGGTTCAGAACTAAATTAACCAAAATAAAAGCGAAATACAACCTTTAATTCATAAATTTTTAATATTAAATTTATAAGAATTTAAAACATGATTAACATCATTGCGCAATATCTTTTTAGCTGATCTGACAACATACAAAAGATAGAAAACTATATATACTATTGGTTTGCAAAATCTATTTTGTAACATATTGTACATAGCTTAAATCTCTTGGATAAAAAAAGGGAAATCCCAAAATTGAGATTTCCCTTTTTAAATTATACGGAAATATTTTCTATTAACTCCTATCCAACCATGGTATCAGTCAATTTTATAGCACACATCTTTCTTGCTTCTTCTACTATCGCTCCTGCATCATAATGTGAATTCTTCCATTGCGTACTTTGATCTGCATGTTCGATAATTTTATCTAGGATCCCCAACCGAACAATTTGACTCTTATAATTGTGGTCAGCCATAAATTCCAGTACTGCAGATCCTATTCCGCCCTGCAAGCTGCCATCTTCTACGGTAATGATTTTCTTAAACTTTTTAAAGACTTGGTGCAAAAGTATTTCATCCAAAGGTTTAGCGAAGCGAAGGTCATAATGAGCTGGGTGTATACCCAGTTCATTCAATTGCTGCACTGCCTTTATTACTTCATTTCCAATAGCACCAAAACTTAAGATTGCCAATTCTTCCCCTTCTGTAATCACTCGTCCTTTTCCAATTTCAATTTCTGTGAATGGGCGGCGCCAATCGGGCATCACTCCGTTCCCTCTTGGATAACGGATTACGAAAGGCCCTTTGTTAGGTAATTGTGCCGTATACATCAAATTTCTTAGCTCTTCCTCATTCATTGGTGCAGAAACGGTCATATTAGGAACACAGCGCATGTATGCAATATCATAAGCCCCGTGATGTGTTGCCCCATCCGCCCCTACTACTCCTGCTCTGTCAAGGCAAAATACAACATTTAGATTCTGTAAGGCAACATCATGAATTACCTGATCATACGCCCGTTGCATAAATGAAGAATAAATATTACAAAAAGGCAATAATCCCTGTGTTGCAAGACCAGCACTGAACGTAACAGCATGTTGTTCGGCAATTCCCACATCAAATGCACGATCTGGCATCGCTTTCATCATGATATTCATAGAAGAACCTGAAGGCATTGCAGGAGTAATACCAACAATGTTAGCATTTGCCTCAGCAAGTTCAACCAACGTATGCCCAAAAACATCTTGATATTTTGGTGCTACAGGCTTTTCATTGGATGACTTTTTTATTTCACCAGTAATCTTATCAAATAAGCCTGGAGCATGCCATTTTGTTTGATCCTTTTCGGCAAGAGCAAATCCCTTACCTTTAATTGTAACCACATGCAACAATTTTGGACCTGGTATATGCTTAAGATCTTCAAGTGTTTTAGCTAATTTTCTCACATCATGTCCATCAACTGGACCAAAATATCTAAAATTTAAAGACTCAAAAAGATTCGCATTTTTTAATAAAGTGCCTTTGATACTTTTTTCTAATTTTTTGGCAACACCAAGAGCATTGGGTCCTATTTCAGATATCTTTGTCAATACAGCTGCGATATCATCCCTAAATCTGTTATAACGTTTTGATGTCGTAATACTTGTTAAATATTCTTTTAATGCTCCCACATTTGGATCAATAGACATACAATTGTCATTCAAAATCACCAAAAGATTAGATTTTGAGATACCAGCATGATTCAATGCTTCAAAAGACATCCCGCCCGTTAACGCACCATCGCCAATAACCGCAATATGCTGGCGGTCTTTTTCGCCTTTGATCTGTGAAGCCACAGCCATACCTAGCGCAGCAGATATTGATGTAGAGGAATGTCCAACGCCAAATGCATCGTACTCGGATTCAAAACGATTTGGAAAGCCAGAAATACCATTCTCTGTTCGGTTCGTGTGAAATACATCACGACGTCCCGTCAAAATCTTATGACCATATGCTTGATGTCCCACATCCCAGATCAATTGATCATAGGGGGTATTCATTACGTAATGTAACGCTACGGTTAACTCAACGACTCCTAAACTTGCTGCAAAGTGACCACCATTCACCGAGACTTGGTCAATTATAAATTGACGTAATTCTTGGCTTAGCTGTTCTAATTGGTCTTCATTTAGCTTTTTTAGATCAGATGGATCGTTTATTTTACTTAATAGTTCTCCAGCCTCAAACTGCATAGTACTGCTATTTACATTAAATGTTGATACAAAGTAACGACAATTTTATTTAATCTTTAAAATAAATCGCATTTACATATTAAGCTACAACAAATAAAAACATGAATAGTTTGTATATGAGCAACCCCAAAAGATTTAATTATGTAAATTTGTATGAGATATGCAAATAGAAGAAGGATATGAAATCAAGCTTCCTCAATTTGAGGGACCTTTTGATTTATTACTATTTTTTATTGAACGGGATGAATTGAATATCCATGATATCCCAATTTCGAGGATTACAGATGATTTTTTGGCTTATGTAAGCCAGATGCAAGCTCTTAACATGGAAATGGCCAGTGAATTTATCTTTGTGGCTTCAACACTGATGCGTATCAAAGCAAAAATGCTCCTTCCTAGGCCTGATCTGGATGATGAGGAAAATGAAATTGATCTTAAAGAAGACCTTGTTCAAAAACTTATACTTTATAAACAATTTAAGGAAATTTGTGAAGAGCTGAAAATCTTAGAAGACGACCGGCTTAAATTATATAGCCGTGGTAATATTCGGTATGATATTCAACAGAGACTTAAATTGGATACCACCGGTGAGAATTTAGATAGTTTTGATCTCTATGGTCTGATGATGGTCTATGAGCAGATCATATATCAATTTCACAATAGACCTCCAGAAGTAACACACACTGTTGTTAAATATCCATATACGATCGAACAACAGAAGAAAGCAATAGCTGAACTAATTGAAATCAATAAAAAATTAGATTTTCAAGAAATCTTAAAAAATTCGGAAAATAAAATTCAGTTTGTCTATAATTTCTTAGCTATTCTGGAGATGTTGCAACAGCGATTACTCCAAATTGAAATAGGATTAGGATATAACAATTTCAATATAGAACAAAGAGATTGTAAACAAGACGAACTCCTATTGGAAGAAGAAGAGATATAACAAAAAAAGACCAGCCTCCTTAATAAGCTGGGTCTTTTTTGTTTAGTCTTTTTTCTTAAAAGCATTCCATCCCTGAGCAGTAATAGGATAAAGATTTCCAGATTTAGAAATCATTTCACATCCTTCGGATGCAGTGGTCATATAACCAATAATACTAATATCAGGTAAATTTTTGATCTTATCGTGGTCCGATTGAGGAATCGTAAACAACAATTCGTAATCTTCCCCTCCATTTAAAGCTGCCACAGTTGGATCAATTCCAAATTCCCGGCCTGTGTCATAAGTCATTTGATCTAATGGTATTTTATCTTCATATAATCGACATCCTTTATTAGATTGCCGACATATATGCAAAATTTCTGAGGCCAATCCATCAGATATATCCATCATTGAGGTAGGTTTAAGATTTAATTTAGCCAATAATTCTACTATATCTTTCCTTGCTTCGGGTTTTAATTGGCGTTCAACAATATAATCTTTTCCCTCTAAATCTGGCTGTACATTGGGATTTTCCAAATAAATATCCTTTTCTCTTTCCAATAATTGCAAGCCCATATATGCTGCTCCTAAATCTCCAGATACACACAACAAATCTCCTTCCTGGGCCCCGTTCCGATAAGTTATTTTATCCTCATCGGCATAACCTATACTGGTGACCGAAATTATCAAACCTTGGGCTGATGCGGAGGTATCACCACCAATCAGATCAACTTGATATTTTTTACAAGCAATCAGTGCTCCTTGATAAATTTCCTCCACAGCCTCCAATGGAAATTTAGAAGATAATCCAATTGAAAAAGTAATTTGAGAAGCAATACCATTCATAGCATAAATATCACTTAAATTAACTTGGACTGCTTTATATCCAAGATGCTTGAGTGGTACATATCTCAAATCAAAATGAATACCTTCCAGGAGCAAATCAGTAGAAATCAATGTTTTCTTACCCGAAAAATCTAGCACTGCTGCATCGTCACCGATTCCTTTAATCGTTGACTTTTCAGTAATTTCTACTGCCTTGTTTATATAATCAATCAAACCAAACTCCCCCATTTCCTCGAGATTGGTCCGTTCAGTGTTATCAAAATCAAACATATTTAAAAATTTAAAGCTTTTAAATAAGGGTAGAGCACTACCCTAAAACAATAATCGATATGAGAAACTATCTGTTATCATATCGATTAGCTATTCAAGAATTATGGTCAAAAAATAATGGAATCACTATAATCCCAAGCTTGCCGATATTTCCAGCATACGTTCAATAGGTCGTTGCGCGCGCTGTATTACATCTGCTGGAAGAAGAATCTCCGGTGACTCGTATTTTAAACAATTATAAAGTTTTTCCAACGTGTTTAGTTTCATATGTGGGCAATCATTACAAGCACATGCATTATTTGGAGGGGCAGGAATAAATGTTTTATGTGGACTCGCCTTCTGCATCTGATACAAAATTCCAGATTCAGTAGCGACTATATAGGCCTTCGCAGTATCAATCTGGGTAAATTTAAGCATTCCAGCTGTCGAACCCACATAATCAGCTTTAGCCAAAATATGATCTTCACATTCAGGATGGGCGATAAATTTAGCCTCCGGATATGCTGACTTCAAGTTGTCTATTTTGTCCTGTGAAAAGATCTCATGAACCATACATGCACCATTCCATAGGACTAAATCACGTCCTGTCTTTTTCTTTACATAAGCTCCAAGATTTCGATCTGGTCCAAATATGATCTTCTGATCAGGGGGCAAACTTTCAACAATCTGTACTGCATTACTTGAAGTACATACTATATCAGAAAGTGCCTTTAATTCAGCCGTACAATTTACATACGTAATTACCAAATGATCAGGATATTGTTCTTTAAACTTAGCGAAAAGATGAGGCGGACATGAATCTGATAAAGAACAGCCAGCTTTAGCATCGGGTAAAATGACCTTTTTTGAAGGGGAAAGTATTTTTGCTGTTTCGGCCATGAAGTGTACTCCAGCAAAAACAATCAAATCAGCATCAGTTTTTGCAGCTTCCTGGGACAGGCCTAGGCTATCACCAATATAATCAGCAATATCCTGAATTTCAGATTCCTGATAATAGTGGGCTAAAATAACAGCATTTTTTTCCTTCTTTAAGCGCTGGATTTCAGATATCAAATCCAAGGCCGGATCAATCGGGGCATCAATATATCCTTTTGCCTGAAGCTCGTAGTTTACAATTTCCATTTGCTACTCTCAACAATTTATGAAAAACAAAAATACGGATTGTTGGATATATATAAGGTAATAAAACGAAAATTAAGCTACAGTCAAATATAACTCTAAATAATTATATATTAGTTAAAATAATTTATAAAAAAAACATTTAAACACTTTATAATCTGTTTAAAGCCGATGAGATTGTTATATTTCAAAAGTATTCTTAGCAGATCTTAAGATATTCAAAGCTCAAGCATCTTATATGCATTTTTTACAGCGATTGAAAGTCATTTTCCCAGACATCAATCAAACCGATTGGATACTATAATCCATAGTACAAAGCAAATGAAAATATTGCATATACAGAAGCTTTATTTACTAACATTTCTATTTGACAATAGATTCATTTCTAATTTCATCAACTAAAATTATTATGAATCCTGTAGAATTTAATAAAATTGATGATCTGTTAAAGAAACCATTTTATAAAAGCATTAGAATCGTCAATGGGATTGATTGATTTGAAATAAAGCTCTTGAGAAATGATTATTTGCATAGGTAAATAGGAAAGCATCTATTTATTGAAATGTAGGAGGGTTTAATTTAAATAAAATAAACTATTCATTCAATTTAAGCTATTGAGAAATGAATATATCTGTAAGAGGTTTATATGGTTTAAAATATAGAATATATAGATGACTTGATAGAGGAAGCAGCGCCAATGTCACCTTGAATTTTTATAAAATACTTTATAAATCAAATGAAATAAACAAGATATAAAAATGCTAAAGAAAATAAAAAGAATAATAATTAACTTTAAGTAATTAAATTAAACTTTATTTACTTCATTTAGCATTATTAAACTCTCTCAGAATCTGATTAAAAACATTCAAGCCCTGAACGAAGAGTCTATCGCAAGCATAAAGGGTTTATTTTAGTAATAAAAGCTCTCAAAATGGCATAGAAAATAGTTGAATAAAAATATCACGCCATATTCAAATCTAAATCAATTGAAACTAGTTATGAAATTTAAACCTTTTCAAACAAAGATAAAAAGAAACATTATTTTACAACAGATTTTAGAAAGATTTTTAAAATTTATAAAGCTCTTTAGAATCGAATATAATTCTTAAAATTTCCATCAGTGTATAATATCTCATTTATATAACCATAAAAGTCAAAAACAAAAGTGCTCAAATTTGGATAAATGCCAACGATAGATTAAAATTCTAAATTATTCACATAATAGCTATTTGAAACCTATGTTTCATCGTCTGGTAAAGAATCTCTCTCATCCAATGCACTTGAGAATTGAATAAAATGAATAAAAATCTAAACAGTTTGAAATAATAATTTGTAAAAAGCTTTATAAAGCATTTTATCCATTTCGAAAAATAAATTTTAAGCATCCAGATTTAAATATTCCCTGTAAAAAATTTATAAACCTCAAATAATTACTGCTAAAAGACCCAAACTAAGAGGCACATTCTAAAAATCAAGTATAAAATCGTCTATACTGCCATAAATTATTGTATAAAAATTTAAACACCAAATTTTTAATCCTAATAGGCTTTAAAAAATTCCAAAAAGAATAAAACCCAAATACAAACCCAATCAGAATTGAATAATCCAGTAGGGGAGTGTACTGCATTCCAAATATTCCATTCAGAACGCCTTTGTTCTGATATTGACAAAGCTAAAAAAAGATTTCGGAACGTAATCCACAATCTTTTTTTTCAATAAATACTAATGTTTTTAAATAAAGAGATTCTTATTGTTTATTAGGATGTGGAAAAGTAGAGTAATTAGCTTATTTTGAATTTTGATTTAAGGTTTTTATAGAGTTTTCAACAATTTTTCAACAGATATTTAGCATTAAAGCATTGATTTTTAAAAAGCTAATTTTTTATGTTTTTAATTTTCCATAACATTTTGTTGAATAGTTTATGTTTAAAAAATGTGGAAATCTGATCATTATTGTGCGGAAAAATAATTGAAATTTGGTAGATAAATAGGGGATTTGTGAATTGTTAAATACTTTTCATTTTTATTTAACCTTTTATTTACACGTTTTCCACATTTTTCGTTAATTTGACTCCTCACTTAGAGGATAAGTTGTGAATTTAGAAAGATATGACAGATAGAAAAGTCGATTTTTTGGTTATTGGATCGGGAATTGCAGGGTTAAGCTTTGCATTAAAAGCTTCAAAATTTGGTAAAGTGTTGATAGTCACCAAATCTAATGAAGATGAATCCAATACGAAGTATGCGCAAGGGGGGGTAGCTGCTGTTGTGGATAAGTCAGATAGTTTTGAGAAGCATATTATTGATACTCAGATTGCTGGCGATGGTTTGTGTGATGTTAAAATTGTGGAAAACGTTGTTAGAGAAGCGCCGGATCGGATTGCAGAACTTATTTCTTACGGAACGTCATTCGATAAGGAAGAATCAGGTGTATATGATTTAGCGAAAGAAGGTGGTCACTCGGCAAATCGTATCCTACATTATAAAGATATTACAGGCTATGAAATTGAAAGAGCATTATTAGTTCAGGCGCATGATGATCCTAATATTGAGATCGTAACACATTATTTTGCGATTGATCTAGTTACTCAACATCACCTGGGGGAGTATGTGGATAAGAACCGTGATGATATTACGTGTTATGGTATTTATGCTTTTAATACTTCATCCCATCATGTTGACAAGATTCTAAGTAAGGTGACGGTTATGGCCTCGGGAGGCGCGGGGCATGTATATTCAAGTACCACCAATCCGACTATCGCTACTGGGGATGGAATAGCAATGGTCTATCGGGCAAAAGGAAAAGTCCGTAATATGGAGTTTATGCAATTTCATCCAACTTCTTTATATAATCCAAATGATTCGCCTGCTTTTCTGGTATCTGAAGCTGTACGTGGATTCGGCGGTATTTTGAGAAGGGTAAATGGCGAGTCGTTTATGGAAGAATATGACGAAAGAGCTTCCTTGGCTCCACGGGATATTGTAGCAAGGGCCATTGATGCTGAAATGAAGAAGTCTGGTATTGATTACGTTTATTTAGATATAACGCACAGGGATAAAAAAGATATTTTGAAGCATTTTCCCAATATTTATGATAAATGCCTTTCAATTGGCCTGGATATGGCAAAAGATTATATTCCGGTATCTCCGGCAGCTCATTATCTTTGTGGCGGTATTTATGTGGATGATTTTGGACGTAGTACGATAAGGAACCTGTATGCTTGTGGAGAATGTTCTTCGACTGGACTGCATGGTGCCAATCGTTTGGCATCTAATTCATTACTTGAAGCACTTGTATATGCGCATCGAATCTTCTTGGATGCGACGAAGTCATTTGAGCTGTTGAGCCATGTTTCCAATGTTCCTGAATGGGACGATTCTAAGACTTCTTTATCGAATGAAGATATTTTGGTCAGTCACAATTTAAGAGAATGCCAAAAGATTATGAGCGACTATGTTGGGATAGTAAGATCCGATTTCAGGCTTGAACGAGCTTTAAAACGCCTTCATCTATTGTATGCGGAGACTGAAGAATTTTATAAGAATACCAGGCTATCTGTAAAACTTTGTGAGCTTAGAAATGTGATTCAGGTAGCTTATATCGTTACCAAGTCGGCCATGCTCAGGAAGGAAAGCAGAGGACTTCATTATACTACAGATTATCCGGAGCATTCGGATAAATTAAAGGATACTATTTTTTAATCAGTATAGCTAACTATGGCACTTATTTTACCCGTATTGGATCATACTCCAAAAATTGCAGCAGAATGTTTTTTGGCCCCGAATTCAACGATCGTTGGCGATGTTGAAATAGGACATCATTGTTCTGTATGGTTCAATGCAGTAATTCGTGGGGATGTAAATTATATCCGAATCGGTAATTATACCAATATTCAGGATGGTGCAGTTATACATTGTACTTATAAGAAATATGGAACTACAATTGGTAATTATGTTAATATTGGACATCAGGCCATGGTCCATGGATGTTTTGTGGAGGATCATGTTTTAATAGGCATGGGTGCTATAGTGATGGACAATGCCATGGTAGAATCTTATGTCATTATTGCCGCTGGGGCTGTTGTACTTGAAAATACACACTGTGAATCTGGATTTCTTTATGCAGGTGTACCGGCAAAGAAAATAAAGGCGCTGACTGAAGAGCAGAGAAAATTGCTGCAACAGTTACCACATAATTATGTTCTGTACAGTTCGTGGTATTAGTTTAAACGTTTTAGCAGTCAATTATAGTTTAAATTGGTCTCTTGCTATTTTTTGAGACCAATCAATGAAAAACTATCTTTTTGTTCCCAATTGGCGCGAATGGTAAATACGTTGTTTAAATACACGACAGGTTCAGGAAATGTTCGTTTTTCTACATTGCCGGTATCCCATATTCCATTATTATTGTCATCCCGGATAACACGTATACTGTATTTGCCACCGGGAAACTGTTTATAAACTACCGTTGGATTATCCTGGCTGATTTTGTCCATACGGTATACTTTATCTTTCTTTTCGTTTATTAGTTCAACTAAATAAGTTGTATTACTATCCAGATCTGTGAAATTGTAAGTAAGATCACCATAGTTTTCACTATCATCATAGGTTAGCTCAAATTTCTTTTCTTTATTTTGTTCGCCAAAATAGCCGGTTATGGCACCTTCTGCAAATTCTATCTGGTATTTTTTATCTTTTCTCCAATTATAGCGTATATGATAGATATTGGAGTTTAGGGTATCTATAGCAAGTTGATAATTGTTGCGGTAAAGCGAATCTTCCTTAAACTTTAATTTAGCTTTATCTATATTTTTAATCGGTGTAAATGCAGTTACTTGCAGGTGCATAATACGATCTACCCGACCACTGCTTGGTGTAAATATGGGCTCAATAATCCGTTCTATTTTGACATTTCCTCTCCTTACAAGAATAGTATCCAATGGTTTTTCATTTTCAGTCAACACCATTTTCAGTGAATCTATTTTCAAATTGGGTAGAAATAGGGTTGCGGAATCAGAGGTATTGGAAAATCGTACGATTTTATCTTTGTTATTTTCCTCATCATTGAGAATATCCAATGAAGGATTATCGACTCTTCTGTTAAATATGAGGAGTACACTGCCGTTTTTTTCGATTTTTTTTTCTTGTGTTCTGAATTTCTTAGGTATGGCTTTGAATGTTTCAAGATTGACATTGGACATATCATGATCAAGATTAATAGAATCTTTTAAAAAGCCTATTTCCTCATCGGGTGCGTTGTAAATTCTGTCATTATTTTTTTCCTGTAGTGCGTATATACGATAAGTGCCTTCACGTAGATTATTCAATTTATAATTACCTGCAGTATCAGTTGTCGTAAATATGTTAGCTTTCTTTTTTCCAAAAATGGAATCTTGGCTAGTGGGAATCAAAAGTACTTTTACCTCTTTTAGGATTTCTTTTGTTGTCGCACTTTTTACATTACCTGAAATACTGAGTGAATCTATCTTATCACCGGTCGCAAATACATAAGCATAATTTACCAATGGATTTCCAGCATTGTAGTCAACAAGCCCCTTACCAAAATATATGCTATAAGTTGTATTTTTTTCTAAAGAATCTGGCAAAGTAATTTCCAGTGTTTTTTTCTTGATTTTAAATTCTGGGTTGGTACCCATATCTGGTGTGACACTGAATTCTTTTTGTTGATTGGCCAATTTGATATATTCATCAAACGTTATCTGTATTTTTTTTTCTGTAAAATTCTTCGAAAAGTTCGTAGGAGTCTCCTGCAAAATTTTTGGAGGAATGGAATCTTTTGGTCCACCAGTAGGCTGCTGTATGCTTGCACACTGTATTGATAAACCAATAAGCACTATAAACATACTTAAAATAAGTAATCTTGTTTTTAAGCTATTTTTTAGCCTTTCTGAGCTACTTTTATTATTTTTCAAAGAAGTTATCATAAAAAATATAATATTGTCTTAAATCGCTTATTTTAAGCTTATTATGTTTATTTGTTAAAATATTGATTTTCAGTTGTTTAACTCATATGAACCATTAAAACACTGATATCAGAAGGTGAAACGCCTGAAATTCGTGAGGCTTGCCCCAGTGTGCGTGGTTTGACCTTTGATAATTTTTGCCTTGCTTCAATTGATAGTGAAGTTAATAAACTATAATCGAAATCGGGATTAATTTCTCTATCTTCCATCTTTTTCATACGATTTACGATTTCTATTTCCTTTTCAAAGTAACTTTCATATTTCAGATTGATCTCTGCTTGTTCGATGGTATCATTATCAAATTGAGCGACGTATTGCGCAAAGCCCTCATCACCTTTAACAATATCTTGAATGCTGACTTGAGGTCGTGCAAGTACATTACTCAATCTTGTTTTTTGAGGAAGTGCACTAGAACCTACTTCCGCAAGAACCAAATTCATCTTTTCGAGATTGGTAGAATTTTGTTTTAAGTATTCAATGATATTATTCGAATTGTCGATTTTGTCTTGTACTTTTTTTAATCTATCCTCTCCTACTAATCCAAGTTTATAGGCTAAAGGGGTCAAACGGATATCTGCATTATCTTGACGAAGGAGTAAGCGATGCTCAGCTCTTGAGGTGAACATGCGATATGGTTCCTCGGTTCCTTTTGTGACGAGGTCATCAACCAGAACACCGATGTAGGATTCGGATCTTTTAAGGATTAGCTCCTTGTCATCGTTAATCCGTTGGTGGGCATTTATACCTGCTAGAAATCCTTGCGCCGCTGCCTCTTCATATCCAGTAGTTCCATTGATCTGTCCAGCGAAAAATAAATGTTTCACCAACAATGTTTCTAAAGTAAGGTCCAATTGCATTGGTGGAAAGTAGTCATATTCTATGGCATAACCTGGCCGGTACATTTTAGCATTTTCAAAACCTGGTATGAGTTGTAGTGCTTTTAGCTGTACATCTTCTGGCAAAGAAGTGGAGAAGCCATTTACGTATATTTCTACTGTTTTAAAACCTTCTGGTTCTACGAATATTTGATGTCTGTCCCGTTCTGCAAATCTATTTATCTTATCTTCGATAGAAGGGCAATATCTCGGTCCTAAACCTTTTATACGACCAGTAAACATAGGTGACTTTTCAAAGCCAGTACGAAGCATATCATGGACCTTGTCATTGGTATAAGTGATCCAGCAACATCGTTGTTCTGTTGGAATTTCTACGTCTGTATAGGAAAAACGTCCTCTTTTTTCGTCACCCCACTGTTCCTCCATTAATGCATAGTTTAAACTACGACCATCTATTCGTGGTGGAGTACCGGTTTTCATTCGTCCAGATTCGAAACCTAGTGATACTAATTGCTCCGTTAACCCAGTTGCCGCCTTCTCCCCTGTTCTACCGCCACCAAATTTTTTATCACCGATATGTATAACGCCATTTAAGAAAGTTCCATTGGTAAGGACCACGGCATCTGATTCTATTTCTATTCCCATAGAAGTGATGACACCACAGGCCTTACCATTTTTAACAATAACTTCTTTTACGGTATCTTGCCACATATCCAGATTGGGAAGTGATTCTAATTGTAATCTCCACTCTTCGGCAAATCGCATACGATCATTCTGTGTACGGGGACTCCACATTGCTGGGCCTTTAGATAAATTAAGCATACGAAATTGAATAGTGGATTTATCAGCAATGATTCCAGTGTATCCGCCCATGGCATCTATTTCGCGAACGATTTGACCTTTAGCTACTCCTCCTATAGCTGGGTTACAACTCATTTGGGCTATTACTCCCATATTCATTGTAATAAGTAAGGTGGATGAACCTAAGTTAGCAGCGGCCGCTGCAGCTTCACAACCTGCATGACCAGCACCAACAACGATAACATTATATTTTTTAAACATCTTTCTATTCTTGTTCCACGTGAAACGTGGTTTTTAATTTTTACAAATTTACTGTTTCTTACGTTCCACGTGAAACGCATAATAAAATTTTACATAAAATCAGCAAGGTATAACCACCTTTCTGATTTATCATCGATTTGTTTTTGGATCGATTGGATTTCTTCAGCTAATGATGAAAGTTCAATATGATCTGTTATTTGATTTAACTCCTCTGTTTTTTTACTTACTAGTTTCTCTAGTTTTTCTATTTCTTCCTCTAGTTTACTATACTCGAGCTGTTCTTTATAAGAGAGTTTTTTCTTTTCTTCTTTGATGACCTGCTTTACCTGTTCTTGATTGCTTTTTTTCTGTTTTTCCTGCTTTTGAATCTCTTCCTGTGCCAATTTGAAGTCTGCATAATTTCCATTATAAATTTGAACTTTCCCATTGCCTTGAAAAATAAAAAGCTGATCTGTTAGTTTATCCAAAAGGTACCTGTCGTGCGAAACTAGAATTAGTACTCCTGAATAGTTGTCCAAAAAATCTTCCAATACATTTAATGTGTCAATGTCCAAATCATTGGATGGTTCATCTAGTATTAGGAAATTCGGGTTCTTCATTAGTACACGCATAAGTTGTAAGCGTTTTCTTTCACCCCCACTCAATTTGTTGACAAAACCAAATTGTTTTTCTGGCGGGAATAAAAAATGAGTCAACAACTGCGAAGCTGTGATCACTTCCCCATTCGCCATTTCTATATAATCGGCTATATTCTTCACGACATCGAGTACACGATCGTTTTCACTTACTTCTAATCCCCCTTGTTTGTAGTATCCATATACTGTCGTTTCACCTACAGCAATTGATCCAGAATCAGGTTTCTCTTCTTTGGTAATTAGGTTTAGAAAAGTAGATTTTCCGGTTCCATTTTTACCAGCTAAACCAATCCGATCTCCCTTTTTGAATGTATATGAAAAATCTTTTATAATTTTCTTTAGACCATAACATTTTGAAACATCCTCTAGTTCGAGGATCTTTGATCCCAGCCTACTAATTTTTACACTCAACTGAACCGATTCGTTTCCCTTTATAGATTTGGATTTTTCTTCCAAGTCATAGAAAGCTTCTATCCTGGATTTGGATTTTGTTCCTCGAGCTTGAGGTTGGCGACGCATCCATTCTAATTCTCTCCTCAGTAAATTTCGGCTCTTTTCAACCATGACTGCATCAATGGCTTCCCTTTCGGATTTTTTTTCTAAAAAATAGGAATAGTTACCTTTGTAACTGTAAAGATTACCTCTGTCCAGCTCCCGGATTTCTGTGCATATATTGTCTAAAAAGTAACGGTCATGCGTTACTAAAAGAACGGTTTTATTACCAGTCGTCAAAAGCTTTTCCAACCATTCAATGGTTTCAATGTCCAAGTGATTTGTTGGTTCATCTAATATATATACATCCGGTTCATCTATCAGAAGTTTGGCTAAGGCTAACCTTTTTCGCTGTCCACCGGAAAGACTTTTTATATCCTGCTGAAAGTCCATAATATTCAAACGATTTAAAATTGTCTTGATATTATGTTCATATTCCCAGGCATTCAGTGTACTTATCTTTTCAGTGAGATCTTCCAGTTTATGCTGATCAATATCTTCAGAAAGAAGCAACTCTTCATATTCCCTAATCAGACGCTGTTGATCATTGTCTGCACTATATATAAAATCATTGATTGATTTTAATCCTGTGAAATCAGGATCCTGTTCCAAGAAACCTATTTTTATTCCTTTTTCTTTTACAACTTTACCTGAGGTTGGTAGTGTTCGTTCCGCTAAAATGGATAGCAAAGTTGATTTTCCTGTACCATTTATCCCTACTAAGGCTACTCGGTCGCCCTTTTGAAGACCAAAGTGTAAATCTTTGAAAAGCCATCTGTCATGGAAAGAATGGCTTACTTGTTCTGTAGCTAAAATACTCACGTTTATATCACCCTAAAATTAATTTTAGTCAATTTAAATACACAAAAACTCCTGTTCAAGAATTATTATATCTTAAAATAAATATGTATTTTTATGGATAATCATATTATTGTATATGTCTGATTATCAGTTTTTTATATATTGAATCAATAATCTATTTGATTGCTGACTAATTAAATCCATTGGGTGCCTCTAATCTGATGTAAGTAGCTGAGCAAGTGTATGGATGAACCCATTGTATCAGCAATGTAAATTAGGAGGCCTGCAAAAATAAATAAATAGTTTCTTATTCGATGCGAAAAAAAGCGTCGTTGTGTGATAAATCGGCAATAATGATATTACCTTGATAAATTTAATTCAGCGCATAATCAGCAATCAAATTGAAACGAGGAATTTCCACTTGAAAACTGCTGTTATCCAATGAACGGATCATATTATAATGACCTTCCATGAAACCAAATTCACTGTTGAGATTACAACCGGATGTATATTGATGTATTTGTCCTGGTTCGATTACAGGTTGTTCCCCGACAACACCTTCTCCCGATACTTCTCTATAATCTCCTTTTGCATCAAATATCTTCCAGTAACGTCCGATTAACTGCACAGTATAATCGCTCAAATTTTCTATGCTGATATGATAAGCAAACATGAAATGTTCACGGTCGGGATTAGAATACTCCGATTGATAGATTGTTTCAACCGAGATTTTTACGCCTTCTGTAATTTGTGTGATCATTTGAATGACTGTTTATTGTTGCAATAAATACTTATGCTAAAATACTAATAATGAGTTTAAAATTCGAAAATATAATCATTTTTAAAGTTAAAATATGCTAAGTTTAAAATTAGTATATTCAAATGATCGTTAATTAGTAGGTTTGTATATGGCAAATGGTATATTGTATTTAATTCCTGTTCCACTCAGTGATGATGCTGCATTTCAATCTTTTACCCCGTATTTGGTAGAAACGATTAATACTTTGGACGAATATATTGTCGAAAATGAGAAGACAGCACGTAAGTTTTTGAAGCTGGCGGGATTAAAAATTCCGCAAAGTGAACTTAAGATTTACGATTATGGAAAGCATGCCCGGGACAAAGGAAATATAAACGAATTTTTCGAAGGGCTGAAGAAAGGTAAAAATGTAGGTTTGATGTCAGAGGCAGGCTGCCCTGGAGTAGCAGATCCAGGAGCATCCATTGTTGCACGTGCACATCAGTTAGGTATCAAGGTGGTTCCCTTAGTTGGCCCCAGTTCCATTTTACTAGCCCTGATGGCGTCTGGTTTTAGCGGGCAGAAATTTGCTTTCCATGGATATCTACCGATTGATAAGAATGAACGGGCCAAAAAGATTAAAGATTTGGAACTACAAGCTATACGTGAAAATCAAACACAGATCTTTATTGAGACACCATTTCGTAATAATCATCTTTTAGCAGATTTATTAAAGTTTTGTAAATCATCTACCCAACTTTGTGTTGCCTGTAATGTAACCTCAGCCGAAGAGTCCATTCAAAGCTTAACTATTTCTGAATGGAGAAAAAGAAAAGATGATTTTCATAAAAAACCGACCATTTTTCTACTCTATCCTTGAGCCTGGTCTTTTGATTCCTCCCCTACCCTATTGAGCTTAAATCTAAAATTAATGCGGATAATAGCTGTTTAAATGTTAATGGATGGGGTTTTGAAAATTGAGTAGGTCTTCTTATTTTATTTTTTTGTTTGCTGTTAGAGAAATGTCAATTGAAATATGATAATATATTTAAGTTAAATGAAGGTGGGTATCTTTTAATTGTATGAAATATAAAGTTATGAATTATAGTAAATTGAGTTGTTTTATATTGTTTTTTTCCTTAGTTGTCTGCCATAAATTGACTTATGCCCAGAAAACTACTTATATGATTGTACATGGTGCATGGGGTGGGTCATGGCAGTTTAAAAATACTGCTTCCGAACTGGTAAAAAAAGGAAATATAGTCTATCGGCCTACACTAACTGGACTGGGAGAACGTTATCATTTAGCAGATACGGCTATCGGCCTACAAGTTCATATCAATGATGTTGTCAATACAATATTATTTGAAGACCTTAGCAATATTATATTGGTAGGACACAGTTATGGTGGGATGGTCATTACTGCGGTTGCAGACAGTTTACCTGACAGAATAAAAAAATTGGTTTATTTAGACGCCATACTTCCTGATAACGGAGAATCTGTGATGTCACTGATGGGAAAATCAAGTGGAGACAATGGACTTTTGAAATTTGTAAAGGATGGTTTTATCCTCCCATTCTGGGTAAAAGATGAACATAAGTTTCCAAGAGATGTCCCCCACTCTATGAAGACGATGACTGATGAGATTAATTTAAAAAATTCAAAAAGGACAAAAATTCCATCGACTTATATCTTGACCTATGAAGATAAAAAAGCAATAGAAAAGGATGATTTTTATCCGTTTTATAAAAAAGCAAAACAACGTAATTTCAAAACAATTGAATTTGTGGGTGATCATAATCCACAGATAAAAAAACTGAAAGAATTGGTAGATTTGTTGGAACAGGAAAAATAGATGCAGTAAAATATTTCAATGACGCAGGACGAATTAATTAAAGAATTAAGTAAACCCGAAGTACAGCTTATTGTTTTCGGTATTTTGGCAATCCGTATAATTATATGGTTATTATTTGCAAATACAATTCGCAAAACACTCAAATTAGTGGCTGCGGACAATAGATTGATGACACCCAATCAGTCCTGGCTAGTGGCAATTCCATTAGTTAATATTTATTGGAATTTTCAAGTTGCTTCTCGTTTAAGAGATTCGTTAATCAATGAATTTTATGATCGCAAGATAGCAGTGGAAGAAAATCCAACTTACAGAAAAGGATCATTGTATGCCTGGATTTATTTGGCAACAAATATTCCGATGCCGTTTTCTATTTCAGGGGTATTGGCCATCATGCATTTTGTAACATTGGCAAACTATTGGTTTAATATTAATGCGAATCGTAGGATTTTGGAAGAACATGATAAATTTCGGGAAAAAGAGGTAATTAAAGACGATGAAAATTAAAGAAGTCATTCAATATTTGGAGCAGCTGGCTCCTTTAGGTTTACAGGAGTCTTATGACAATGCAGGACTAATTGTCGGTGATGCAAATAACGAGATCACCAAAGTGCTGGTTTCCTTAGATTGTACAGAAGCGATCATAGAGGAAGCAGTAGATAAAGGATGTAATCTGATTATTTCACATCATCCCATCATCTTTCAGGGATTGAAGAAAATCAATGGAAAGAACTATGTTGAGCGTACGGTTATTAAAGCTATTGAACATAAAATAGCCTTATATGCTATACATACAAACTTGGATAATATAACTGGTGGTGTCAATTCAAAGATTGCAGATAAATTGGGACTGGTTAATCAAGCTATTCTCGAACCGAAAAAAAATGTGTTGCGCAAAATGGTAGTCTTCGTGCCAAGAAGTCATGTAGAGGACGTAAGACAAGCATTATTTGATGCCGGAGCTGGTAAAATAGGTAAACATTATGACCAATGCAGTTTTAATACTGCTGGCTATGGTACCTTTAGGCCTCTCTTGGGAGCTGAGCCTACCATTGGAGAAATAGGTTTGCAAGAACGTGTGGAAGAAACTAGAATTGAGGTGATCTATGCTCGCTCGGTTGAACGTAAGGTCCTTTTAGCTCTTTATGAAGCCCATCCCTATGAGGAAGTTGCCTATGATTTATTTGACTTGCAGAATACGGCTGGTGAAATGGGGGCAGGAATGATTGGAAATTTAACTGAACCTATGGACGAATTGGAATTTTTAGCGTATCTTAAGGAAAATCTTAAATTGAAGGTTATTCGCCATACTGCATTACTGGGGAAAAAAGTCAGTAGAGTGGCGGTTTGCGGAGGCGCAGGTGGATTTTTATTAGGAGCTGCAAAGCGCTCAGGGGCAGATTTTTTTGTTACTGCTGATTATAAATATCATGAATTTTTTGATGCGGAGAATGAAATTGTTATTGCTGACACTGGACATTTTGAAAGCGAACAATTTACGCAAGAATTATTGTACGACATTATTACGAAAAAATTTCCTAACTTTGCAACCTTAACAACAGAAATAGATACAAATCCTATAAAATACTACAGTTGATGGAACAAACCGTAGAACAAAAATTGAAAGCATTATGGCTTTTGCAAGCCATACATACTAAAATAGACAAAATTCGCCAAGTTCGTGGTGAGTTGCCTATGGAAGTAGCAGATCTTGAAGATGAGATTGCGGGTTTAGAAACTCGGATCGAGAAGATCAGAACAGACTTAGACGATTTGGAAGATTCAATCGTTAAGCGTAAAAACATGATTAAAGATGCCCAAGCTGCTATCAAAAAATATGAGACGCAGTTAAATGAGGTGAAAAATAATCGTGAATACGACGCCATTTCTAAAGAAATTGAAATCCAAGGTCTTGAAATTCAGGTTTGTGAAAAAAGAATCAAAGAAGCGGAATTCGAGATTCGGAACAAAACAGAGAACTATGATGCTACTGTAGGTAATCTTGAGTATAGCAAAAATGAGCTTGATGGAAAGAAAAAGGAATTAGAAACCATTACTTCAGAAACACAAAAGGAAGAAGATGCCCTATTAGCAAAAGCAGCTGAGGCAGAAGCTAATATTGAGGAGCGTTTGGTAAAGGTATATTACCGTCTGCGTAATTCTTTCAAGAATGGTCTAGCTGTCGTTTCAATCGACCGTGATAGCTGTTCTGGTTGTCACAATAAGATTCCTGCCCAGATGCAATCCGAGATTCGCCAGCGCAAAAAAATCATTATCTGTGAACATTGTGGACGTGTATTGGTTGATGAAGGTATTGTATTGGAAATTGAACAAGAGTATGGTTTTTAACCATAACAAAATAGAAAAGCCCCGCTTGAAAAAGCGGGGCTTTTTTTTATAATCTATTTTATGCAACTTTGTTGATATAAACAGCAGATCATTCTTTAAAACACTAATTTTGCAGCTTAGATTTTAACCTTTAAACATTTATGAATAATATCCCTTTTAAGTTTATTGCGACAATTTTGCTTGGATTCATATCACTGTATACGAATGCGCAAGAAACTTTATTACTCCGAAATCCAAGTATTAGCGCCAATAATATAGCCTTTGTATATGGTGGTGATATCTGGATAGCAGATAAGAATGGAGCAAATCCGCGCCGTTTAACAACAAATCCAGGCGTGGAACAAAACCCGATGTTTTCTCCTGATGGTAAGAAATTGGCTTTTACTGGAAATTATGATGGTAATACAGATGTTTATGTCTTGCCTATTGAAGGTGGCGAGCCGAAACGGATTACTTATCATCCCTCCTCGGATGTATTGCGTGGATGGATGAGTAATGATGAAGTGTATTATACCACATCACGTGATTTTACATATGCTTTAAGCCCTCGATTATATAGTTCAAACGTACAAAAAGTGGGAATGGACAGGCCTTTGCTGATGCCTGAAGCCACGCAGGGTAGCCCTTCGCCAGACGGGCGCTATTGGGCATATATTAAAAATACCGATCCAACTGAACGCGATCGGGTAGCTTTTAAACGTTATAGAGGTGGCGGTACGCCAACTATTTGGCTATTCGATACACAAACCAAAGAGATAGAGGCAATTCCCCAAGTTAAAAGTAACGATGTAAAACCACTGTGGTTAGGAAGTAAAGTTTACTTCTTATCTGACCGGGATAGAATTGTCAATATTTTTAGCTACGATACCAAAACCAAAAAGATTGAAAAATTAACTGATTTTAAAGATTATGATGTTCGGTCATTGAATGGTTATGAAACCACATTAATTTTTGAATATGCAGGTATGCTAAGTACGTTAAATTTGGATAACAATAAAGTCACCCAACTGCATATCACTGTAAATACCGATGTGATGTATAAAAGACCGTTCTATAAGGAAATCAAAGAAGATATACGCTATGCTACCCTATCTCCTACCGGTCAGCGTGCCTTGTTTGAAGCCCGTGGAGAGATTTTTACCGTACCTAAGGAAAAAGGTGAAGCTCGCAATTTATCAAATTCTCCCGGTTCACACGAACGTTTTCCGAGCTGGTCCCCGAATGGAAAGTGGGTGTCATATATTTCTGATAAGAAGGGGGCCTATCAATTGGCTCTTGTCGACCAATTCGGGAAAGATAAACCCTTATATTTTAATTTAGGTGAAACCAATTTTTATTTCCAGCCAACTTGGTCTCCAGACTCAAAAAAGCTCTTTTACAGTGATGCTCATCTTAATTTATACTATATAGATATTGCGTCTAAAAAAGTTGTTAAAGTTGCAGACGACAAGCTGAGTGGTCAAACTGGAAGGGTGAGCAATCATTTTCAATCAAGCTGGTCTCCTGACTCCAAATGGATTTCATTTATTCGTACCTTGGAAAATGGGGTTCCAGCAGTATTTATGTATAATTTGGATACAAAGCAAATTCGGCAAATAACGGATGGTATGAGTTCTGCTCGCAGCACTGCTTTTTCTCAAGATGGTAAATACCTTTTCTTTACGGCCAGTACAAATACTGGGTTGACCAATTCTGGCCTACATATGTCTGCTACACAGCGGAATGTTGATTATGCTGTTTATGCATTTATCCTATCCAACAAGACTCCATCTTTCTTTAAGAATGAAAGTGATGACGAGCAAATTCGCGAAGATAAAGCCGATCAAACAGAAAAACAGGAAGATAAGAAAACAACGCGGGTAAAAGAAAATGATAAAAAGGCACCTAAGAAGAATGGTGAAGCAACAAGTAAAACTGTGGATAAACCCATGCAAGTGGATTTTGACCATTTAGAGAACCGTATCGTTGCTTTACCTTTACCTGTAGGAGCCTATTGGAGTCTGGATGGACTTGTTCCAAATCAACTTACTTATCAACGAGGCGGAACCATTGGAGCTTATGATTTTAAAGACCTTGAAAATAAAACAATCGTAGAAAATGTGCGCAGTTTTGTCATCAGTGCCGATGGCAAAAAAATGCTGTATCAGACTGCAAATGGTTTTCATATTGTACCAGCGGGACAGAAGGTAGCTACTCCGACAACGGGAGCGATCAAACTTGCTGGGATCAAACAATTGGTTGATCCGGTTGCAGAATGGAAACAAGTATTTCATGAAGTTTGGGCCATGCAGAAAGATTATTTTTATGTAGAAAATATGCATGGGGCGGATTGGAAAGCCATAAAAGCTAAATATGAGAAGTTCCTTCCATATGTGAATCACCGTTCAGATTTAGGATATTTATTGAATGAAATGATGGGTGAGATGGTTGTAGGGCACAATTATATTTATCCCGGAGATCAACCTTCTACTCCATCGGTATCAGTAGGAGTACTTGGGGCTGATTATGCTATAAAAAATGGATATTATCAGATTACTAAATTATTTACACGATTGGAGTGGAATCCATCGTTTAAAGCTCCATTGGCCGAACCAGGGCTACATATTAATGTAGGCGATTATATCGTTGGGGTCAATGGCATTGAATTAACAGAAGACAGCGATATCTATAGTGCATTTGACAATACTGTAGGTAAGCAAGTTACATTAAAGGTCAATAGCAAACCATCTTTAATCGGCGCGCGTGAAGTCGTTGTAAAACCCATTTCGTTCAGTGATGAAATGGGACTCCGTAACATGGAATGGGTGGAACGCAATCGTAAAAAAGTAAACGAATTAAGCAATGGACAAATTGCTTATGTCTATATGCCTAATACAGGTCCTGAAGGATATACTTATTTTAATCGTTATTATTTCTCCCAGATGGACAAAAAGGCCCTTCTTATGGATGAAAGAAACAATGGTGGTGGCTGGGTCGCAGATTATGTTATTGATCTGTTATCTCGTGAGCTTATTGCCGGTTGGGGAATCCGGGATGGTAAAGGATTTACGACACCAGGAAATGGAATTTATGGTCCTAAAGCCATGATAATTAATGAGAATGCGGGATCTGGAGGAGATATGATGCCTTATATGTTTCGGTTTAAAGGCCTTGGAAAATTGGTAGGACGGACAACAATGGGAATTTTGGTGGGTATTAGTGGATATCCACCATTATTGGATGGAGGACGTATCACCTCGCCAAACTTCGGAATATATGATCTCAATGGCAATTGGATTATCGAAAATGAAGGCGTTGCCCCTGATGTATTTATCGAACAACGACCAAAAGACCTTTTGGAGGGACGTGATCCTCAATTGGAGACAACAGTGAAAATTTTGTTGGACGAAATGAAGACTTATCCTTACAAAAACTTACAAAAACCAGCAGATCCGGTTCGTGTAAATTAATAAAGAATCCAATAGAAAAAGGGGCTTTAAAATTTTAAAGCCCCTTTTTCTATTGGACATATTATAGGACAATTAATCGCTCTTTTGTGCCGACATACCGATATTTACAGAAAAGATTTTGACAGATGAAAGAGGATCTTATAAAGTAACATGCTTTTATTATTATCTTTAAAACATATTTGATGTATATGTATTCTGAACAAACTACCCATCCTTTTCAATCTTTATTGCGTTTGATCCTGATGGTCATTGGCTTTACTTTCATTTCACAAGTGATCTATATTTTGCTCCTTTTCTTCTATTATAAGATAACGGGACAAATATTTTCTTTAGCTGCAGTGATGCAGGGGTCGGCAAATGAGATGCGATTTTTGTTGCTAATGAGTAGCTTAGGCTCTTTTTTGGTACCCGCATATTTAATGAATATACGAGAAGGGTATGGAATCAATTACTTCCAGCATGAGAATGCACTTAAAGCCATGCAATTTGTCTATATATTTTTAGCCATGCTTGCTTTTATGCCTCTGATGAGCTTAATAGGACATTGGAATGAATCATTGCAACTACCGGACAATATGAAGTCTGTACAGCTTTGGATGGAGCGCAGTGAACAAGAGGCAGGAGATTTGATTCAGGGAATAATCATGGAAGCAAGCCTCGCTGGATTTTTATTCAATCTGATTGTTTTGGCTCTGGTCCCGGCAATAGGTGAAGAACTTTTATTTCGAGGTGTTTTACAAAATATTGTTGGAAGATGGATTTCCAATCCCTATGTTGTTATATGGATTGTTGCCATTGTTTTTAGTGCAATACATTTACAGTTTTTTGGATTCATCCCCCGAATGCTGCTAGGAGCATTTTTTGGTTATCTTTATTTATGGAGTAAAAATATTATACTTCCCATATTTGGGCATTTTGTCAACAATGCTAGTGCTACTGTTATGGCATTCTATTATGCTAAAAGAGGGAAAAGTTATGGCGAACTCAATGCCTTTGAAGCACAATCATGGTGGATATATATTGCAGGCTTAGTTTTTACTGTTATTTTTGTATTCTTATTTTATCAATCAACACAAAAGGAAAATCATGGAGAACGACTGGAAGAAAATTAAAGTCTATACAAATGCTATTCAAGCTGAAATAGTAAAGCAGATGCTAGAAGAAAATGGTATTCCCGCTGTTGTTCTGAACAAACAAGACTCTTCCTATCTTTTTGGGAAGATTGAATTATATGTTAGTGAACAGTTAGCAGAAACAGCCGAACGATTGATTGAAGAAGCAGAGGGAGATAATTAAAATGAAAACGAGAGCGATCACTGGGATTATTTTTGTGGCTGTTATGGTGGCTTCTACTATGTTTGGAGCGTATGTATATAGCATTTTTTTTACCTTATTAAGTACCTGGTGCCTTTATGAATTCTATGGTATAGTTTCTTCGGAAGACCGTGCTCCAAATAAAACAATAGGTATTATTCTTTCCTTGTTACTATTTACAATAGGTTCAATGATATCTATGGACCTAGTCGAAGAAAAGTTTTTATGGCTTGTTATTCCGGTAATTAGTCTGACCTATATCATTGGGCTTTTTCAAAAAAGAAGTTTTCCTTTTAATGATATTGCCTATACTTTTTTAGGCATATGTTATGTGAGCTTACCTTTTCTTCTTTTTGCCAAACTGGGGTTTATTAATGCGGCATTCAATCATTATATTCCTTTGGGTTTTTTAATTTTATTATGGACGAATGATACAGGTGCCTATCTTGCTGGACGGAGTTTTGGAAAACATAAATTATTTGAAAGAATTTCTCCCAAAAAAACGTGGGAAGGATTTTTTGGGGGATTTATTCTAGCAGTTGTCGTGGCCATAAATCTGGAAAAATATTTCGGGAGCCTACCGCTGTGGCAATGGATCGTTGTTGCAATGATTATCAGTGTTGTTGGGACATTGGGTGATTTGGTAGAATCGATGCTAAAACGAAGTCTGCAGGTTAAAGATTCGGGAAACATACTTCCTGGACATGGTGGATTCTTGGATCGTTTTGATGGTTTATTATTGGCAGCACCAATGGTCTATATTTTTTTAATTTTAATCAATTAAGCTTAGAAGTATGAGTCACATTCAAAAATCTACCTTTGATTTTTTGAGGGAATTGAAGGATAATAATTCACGAGAATGGTTTGCAGATAACCGGTCCAGATACGAAGGATCTCTAGAGGATGTGCGAAGTTTTTTAACAGATTTAATTGCTGCACTGAGCGAATTTGATCCTAGAATCAACACCAGCATACAAGCGAATAAATGTTTATTTCGGATTTATCGGGATACACGGTTTTCAAATGATAAGACCCCGTATAAATCATGGTTTGGAGCAGGAATATCCGTTGATGGTAGAAAGCTCCATGGCCCCGAATATTATATACACATTGGGGCAGAAAACTCTTTTATAGCCTGTGGCTATTGGAGACCCGAGAAATCACATTTAGAAGCAATAAGACAAGAAATAGATTATAATGGAGCTCAGCTCGAAAAGATTTTAAAGGATGTGCTGACGGGTAAGAAAATCAACCTTTTTAAGGAAGATCTTTTGAAGCGAGCTCCTGCTGGTTACGGTGAAGATAATCCTAATATCCATTTTATCAAGTTAAAAAGTTTTGTTCTGGACCAATCTCTGACGATGAAAGAACTTTCCAACAAAAATGCTTTAAATAATATTGTGGCCTCCTATAAAAATATGCTGCCATTTAAAGAGTTTTTACAGGAGGCCATTGATACAGAGTAAATTATTCAGGAAAACTTATTTTTCCCATGCAGACGGCAGGGGAGTTTTTGATCTGTTTCACATTTGATTTATTTCCCGCCAGAGCTTCATTTGCCAATAGAGCAAAAAGGACAGCTTCTTTAGCATCTGGGTCAATGCCAAGCGTAGCGAAACTCTCAATTTTAAATTGTGGTAATCCTGTTTTGATCGCTGTAAACAGTAGAGGGTTATGTAAGCCTCCCCCACTGATATATACAGCAACATTATCCAGCCCGCTGGCTTGGCTGAGAATTCCATTGACCATTGCCTGGGCAGCAAAACAGTTGAGTGTTGCCATGATATCTTCAGGAGCCAAATTTTCTGTATATGAATTCTTTTGAGCTTCTTTGAGGTAAGCTAGATTAAAGAGCTCTGGCCCAGTGGTTTTTGGGAAATCTAACGTCAAGAAATCTTCCGATAAAAGCTGATCCAGCAACGGTTTATTGACAATGCCTCGTTGAGCGACCAGAGCATCCCTGTCCATCTCCAGATTGAAATTCTCTTTCATGAATTGGTTCATCATGGTATTTCCGGGACCTAAATCAGTTGCATAAGCTTCCATTTTGCTTTGATGACTAGGTATAAAAGTAAAATTGGAAATTCCACCAATATTTAATAGAAATCGGTTTTCCACAGGGTGGGAAAAAAGTAAATAATCACCATAAGCAGCTAAAGGGGCTCCCTCACCGCCCGAGGCGATATGTTTTTGTCTAAAATCAGACAGTGTAATTATACCTGTATGTACAGCAATATGATCGCCGTCTCCTATCTGTAATGTGCTATTGGGCCAATTAGCGTCCTTGGTTAAGGATTTTGGAGCATGATATACTGTTTGTCCATGACTTGCGATACAATCGATTTCAGACGCTGAAATGTACCAATTTTTAAGCGCTTGATTGATTAACCCAGCATGTATGATACCAATATATGCATTAAGACCCGTGAGTAGCTGCTGGTCAATACTGCGTTTTGCAAATACCTCGCGAACTTTAGCCCTAAAATCGTCCTCATAATCCATTGTCGCAAACTTGTCTAATTGCACCTGGGTATTCTTTCCATTATTTTTAATACGGCAAAGAGCAATATCGAGACCATCCAAAGACGTTCCGGACATTAAACCTATGATATAACGGTCTTTTTTTAGTGCAATCTGATAAAGTTTTTCAATTTGAGGATTCATAGCTTAAAAATAACTACAAAAATCTTATGATGAATATCATTTTTGACAATTAAAGATATTTTGTAACTTCACGGCATTAAAAATCAAAAAATTAAATACAATGAATTTTCCAGCAGAATTGAAATACACTAAAGACCACGAATGGATTCGTGTTGAAGGTGATGAAGCAGTTGTAGGGATTACAGATTTCGCTCAACGTGAATTGGGAGACATCGTTTTTGTTGACATTAACACTGTAGGTGAAGAGATTGCCGCAAACGAGGTCTTTGGTACAATAGAAGCTGTAAAAACAGTTTCAGATTTGTTTTTACCTGTTACAGGTACAATTTTATCGGTTAATGATGCAATTGATGCTTCCCCTGAATTGGTTAATTCTGATCCATATGGCGAAGGTTGGATTGTTCGCGTTAAATTAAATAATGTCGCTGACGTTGATGCATTATTGTCTGCAGATCAATACAAAGAAGAAATCAACGCTTAATAAGTAAACAATAAAATGAATAAAAATAAAAAGGGCACATAGGCCCTTTTTGTTTTTTATTGACTTTTTATCACTGTCTTTATTTTTGCTTCTGGCATATCGACATCACTTGTCATTGACGTTATCTTAGTGAGACAGGTCTTCTTGTCCAGAACATAAAAACCTAGAATATTGCCGACCTGTTTTGCATCTGGGCCAAACATTTTCCCTTCGACATTTACTTTATATCCCTGATCATTCACCTCAATTAAGGTCATCTTGTTTTCAACCATCAAGCCAGAATCTTCTGATTCTGTTTTTGATGTCCAGGAGTCACCAATATGTATAGGCTGCTCGGGCAATACGGTACTGATGTTTTCGAACATACTTTTATCAAAAGGAAGATTTATACCTTCAGGCAATTTAATATTGGACGATTTACCCAATTGGTTTACATCAAAACTTATATTGCTTTCTAATAACTTTCCTAGTGTGGCGTGCATCTGTTTAGAAAACGCATTAGCTTCCGGATTTTTGGAATCGTAAGTCATTTCCATTGCTGCGGCTTTCATCTTCATATTGATGCCCGTATACTTCAGGGCAAAGATAAATGAGTTGTTTTTTTGAGCCGTATTAATGATGTCAAACCCCATGACCAGATCGGTACTTACTTGTTGTCCTTCGGCATCAATGTCCATGGTCATATTAATCGTTTGTGATATCTTTTTTCCTTCGTCGGGATTTACCCTTAGTGTATATTGCTCTTGTGCAGAGACAGATGTAATGATAAAAACCAATACAGCAAGGCAGGAAATGAGATGTAGTTTTCTCATAATGGATTTCGCTTATTAATAATATATGGGCAATATAAATATATAAAAAAAATCCCTTTTAGCTCAAGTAAAAGGGATTCTTTCTATGTATGTAAATAGTAGTTCTTATTATTTTTTGATATAAGATACTTCTTTAACGGCTTTTACAACTTTTTCAACGTTCGGTAAAGCAGCTTCAATCAATGTTGGTGCATATGGAAGAGGTACATCTGCACAATTAACACGAATTACAGGAGCATCTAAATAATCAAAAGCATTCCGCTGTATATGGAAGCCCAAGTCAGTAGATATGGATGCTAAAGGCCATGCTTCCTCTACAATAACCAAACGATTGGTTTTCTTCACAGATTCAATAATTGTAGGGTAATCAATAGGGCGAACAGAACGCAAGTCGATCAATTCAACATTGATACCTTCTTTTTTCAATTCTTCAACTGCTGGAATGACAACACGAGGAAGCATTTTGCCAAAAGAAACGACAGTCACATCTGTCCCTTCCTGGATAATATTTGCTTTTCCGATTTCTAAGTAGTATTCTTCTTCCGGAACTTGGCCTTTATCACCGTACATAACTTCCGATTCCATGAAGATAACTGGATCTGGATCAATGATAGCAGATTTTAATAGACCTTTTGCGTCGTATGGGTTTGAAGGAACAACAACTTTTAATCCTGGAGTATTCGCATACCAATTTTCAAAGTTTTGAGAGTGCTGTGCAGCGAGCTGTCCTGCGTTTCCTGTTGGACCACGGAAAACCATCGGAATTGAGAATTGTCCACCACTCATGGAATGGATTTTTGCTGCAGCATTAATGACTTGGTCAATCGCAACAAGTGAGAAGTTGAAAGTCATGAATTCAACAATTGGTTTTAAACCGTTCATTGCCGCGCCCACAGCGATACCTGCAAAACCAAGCTCAGCAATAGGCGTATCAATAATGCGTTTTGCACCGAATTCGTCCAGCATACCTTGGCTTACTTTGTAAGCTCCGTTATACTCCGCAACTTCTTCTCCTAATAAAAATATTTTGTCGTCTTTACGCATTTCTTCGTTCATTGCTTCACGAAGTGCTTCTCTGAATTGTATTTCTCTCATCAGTTGTAAAATAGTATCAATTTTTCGATTACAAATCTACTATTTAAAATTCACATTTTGAAGGTTTGCTTTGCCTATTTATATAGTTTTATGTCATTTTTTAATAAGTAAATGACTTTTGTATCCAATTTTGGAAAATTAGCTGCACAGAAAATCCAGTGTTTGTATCAGCGCCTTATTACTGTTCATAATGGCTAATGGAATGTTCCACGTGGCACGGTTTCTCTTTTCCACGTAATTTGATATCCCTCTGATTTCAATAACTGGGAGTTCCATTTTTTCTGCTGCAAAAAAAACAGCAGCTCCTTCCATGCTCTCCACACAGATATTTGGATGCAGATCTTTCGTCTTTTGAATATTGACTGTGTTGCCGTGAACTTTATTGACCGTGATCCCATGCGCCTGAGGTAGAAAGGGAATGAACAAGCTGCCGGCCTTTACTGCAGGGGATTCAAACCTAGATTTTCCATAGCCTAACTGATCAATTGAAATAAATTCTTGATCGTCTTCTGCCCCCAATTCTATCAAGGATTCAGAAATAACCTGGATCACCTGGCCAATTTGAATGTTGCGGTCAAAGCAGCCCCCAATGCCTACATTAATAAGTAAATCATATTTTTTTTCATGTAGGACTCTTCCGAGTTCAAATGCTGTAGCAACCATACCTACGCCGGTAACCAAAGTGTCACAATAGGGGTAATTAGAGACGACCTCAAGAAAAGGCTGGATCTCAAATTGAGTGGCGGCTATGATTAATATTTGCATAGTAGCGTGTGTTTAATGAAGCGAAAATTACAAATTATCTTTTATGAACTACTTGTTTGTGAAAAATAAAAGTCCAGAAGATCTTGGCTGATTATATTACGCTAATCTGACGGCATTCCCAAAATAGAAATATTGAAATTGAGTGCAAAGCCGTATCTTTGTATCATTATGGTATTTATAACTCGTCGTGAACGTTTTTGTGCTGCACATAAGCTCTACCGTGAAGATTGGAGCAATGAGCAAAATGAACAAGTTTTTGGGCTTTGTTCCAACCCAAATTGGCATGGACACAATTATGATCTTTTTGTCACAGTGAAAGGTGAAATTAATCCCGAAACAGGTTTTTTGATTGATCTGAAGATCATGAAAGATATTATAAACCGTAACATCATTGATGTGGTGGATCACCGTAATTTTAATTTGGATGTTGAATTTATGAAGGGCGTGATGGCTTCTACCGAAAATATAGCGATTGAGATATTTAAGATCCTTCAACCGCAGTTTGAAAAACAAGGGGTGACCTTGCACAGCGTCCGTCTGCATGAAACAGAAAATAACTACGTCGAATATTTTGGCGATTAATCTTTAATACATTTTAAATAGTAGAAAATATGAGTCAACACTCATTTGACAAAGCAGAGTTGGATGGATATATTAAGATCGACAAATACAATACAGAAAAAGTAGATCGCATCGCTTCTCATTATACGGATATATTAGAAAGCCTCGGGGAGGACCCTAAAAGGGAGGGATTAATAAAAACCCCAGAACGGGTTGCTAAAGCCTTGCAGTTTTTGACACATGGTTACGATATAGATGCCGCTGAAGTTTTACGGGGTGCTATGTTTGAAGAGGATTATAGTCAAATGGTTGTCGTAAAGGATATTGAAGTATATTCCCTTTGTGAGCACCATATGCTGCCTTTCTTTGGCAAAGCCCACATTGCCTATATTCCAAATGGGCACATTGTTGGTTTAAGTAAGATCCCACGTGTTGTCGATATCTTTGCGCGTCGGTTACAGGTGCAAGAACGTCTCACGAATGAAATCCGTGATTGCATCCAAGAGACCTTAGGGGCAAAAGGCGTTGCTGTTGTGATGGAATGTAAGCACATGTGCATGGCTATGCGCGGAGTGCAAAAACAAAACTCAGTGACAACCACATCAGCGTTTACCGGTGCTTTTCAAAATGATGTGACACGGTCAGAATTTTTACGATTGATTACAGCAGATCTGGCCTAATTAATTGTTGTAAAATAATAAAAAATAAACCCTCGATAAGCTGCTACTTTCGAGGGTTTATTTTTTGATAAATTTTGAAAATAAATATAAAATTCAAAAATTAAGATAGTGCGTTTTTGAGCATATATGGCGGGGAACAGAAAAAAGCCTTTACAATAGTTTAACTGTATCTTATTGATAATAAGTGTTTTGTTAAAAAATGTTTTTATCATAAAAATGTTTTTTGGTACCTTTGCGGTTATGGAAATTGTTGCCAACGATTTAGAGTCCTATTTGGAACATACTACAGACGAAGAAAATTCGTTACTAAAAAGGGTCAATCGGGAGACATATTTGAAGGAAACAATGCCCCATATGTTATCTGGTCATTATCAGGGAAGAGTTCTTTCTTTATTGAGTAAATTAGTTGCTCCAAAGCGGATTTTGGAGATTGGCACTTTTACGGGATATGCAACATTATGTCTGGCAGAAGGCCTTCAAAAAGATGGTGTATTACATACCATCGATATTAACGAAGAGCAACAAGAAAGAGTTCAAGCTTATTTTGATGAGTCTGCATTCGCAGGCAAAATCAGGTATCATATAGGTGATGCAGTAGATTTAATTCCCACATTGAATGAAACATTCGATTTGGTATTTATTGATGCTGATAAGAAGAGAAATTTATATTATTTCGAAACGATAATAAATTACGTTCCGTCTGGGGGACTTATTTTGATTGACAACGTCTTATGGAAAGGTAAGGTGTTGGACTCAAAACCAGACAACCAAACAAAGCAGATCATTGATTTGAATGCACGTTTAGCTCAGGACAAGCGCGTAGAAAAGGTGATATTACCGATTCGAGACGGACTTTTTGCTTTGCGCAAAAAGTAATTTGTGAACTAAAACATTCTTCATGAATTTAAAACAATTAAAAAGCTATGTATTGATACTAGCTTTGGGATTTTTGGGAACTTTTAAAGTTTCAGCTCAAAGTAATGCGGCTTATGTCGATAAGTACAGTCCAATAGCTCAAGAAATGATGGAGGAACACGGTGTTCCAGCATCTGTTATCCTAGCGATTGCCATGCACGAAAGCGGAAATGGCCGCAGCAGGATAGCAAAACATTTGAACAACCATTTTGGTGTCAAAGGAAAGAATAACAGTACTGTTATTCGATCAGCTTACAAAGGTTATCGGTCCGTATTAGACTCTTATGATGATTTTGTAGGAATAGTAAAAAGAAAGAAGACTACTCGGAGCCTTTTTGAAAAACATCCTGGAGAAAAATATGAAGCTTGGGTAAAAGCAATTGCTCGTTCAGGATACTCTACCAGTAAAGATTGGACCGCAAAGGTACTGAGAACCATCAGACTGTATCATTTAGATATGTTTGATAATGATAGTAAGCAAAATAGATTCTCGTCAACAAAAAAATAGCGCGACATTATTGCATGAAGAAGTTTTTTTATGGCATGTTTGTATTCATGATGTTGATTACATCATGTTCAAGCCGGAGAGGCACTATATCCTCTAAATCTGGTTCAAAATCAAAAACTTCTTCATCCTCAGTAAGCCGGCCCACGATGGCTGGAAACGACTATATTGCCCATTATAAAGATGTTGCAATTGCGGAAATGAACAAGTACGGTATACCCGCAAGTATCAAACTTGCTCAGGCTTTATTGGAGTCGGGTAGCGGAAATAGTTATTTAGCCCGGGAAGCTAATAACCATTTTGGTATTAAATGTGGTGGTGTTTGGAAAGGTAAATCCATGACACGCCCTGATGATAAAATAAATGACTGTTTTCGTGTATATGACAATCCCGAACAATCTTTCCGGGACCACTCAGAATTTTTACTCCGACCGCGTTATTCAGCTTTATTCCAACTGGACAAAAATGATTATAAAGGCTGGGCCAAAGGCTTAAAAGCCGCAGGTTATGCAACCAATCCCCGGTATCCAGATTTATTGATTGAAATGATAGAAAGGTATCATTTAGATCAGTATGACCGTGGCGAATCCCCAACAGAAAAAGTACTGCGAGAAGAAGAGGTACAGGAAGAAATTGTCCAACATGTTCAGGAAGTCCCTCCTAGCATAGTAAAAACAGAAGAAATCAAGAGCCCTGTGGCGATGCGCATTCACGAAGTCAAACCACAGGATACATTATACTCGTTGAGCAAACACTATAATGTCTCTGTCGAACAGATTAAAGAGCTAAATGGTCTGACCGATGACACATTATCTCTTGGACAGCTCTTAGTTATATCTAAATAGTTACGTTTTAAAAGATGTTAAATATTTCTGTTTTGTATAGCTATATAGTAGTTTTACGAAAGTGAAGTTTGCGGGATATATCTTTCTATTCATAGCCACCTTAGGCAATACAACCATGCTTTTTTGTCAAGAGAAAAAAGTTGAAGGGATTGTATTCGATAAAAAGACCAAGCAGCGTATTGGAAATGTCAAATTAGCAAACCTGCGCACTGGAGACGTGCTGTATAACAATACCAAAGGTGAATTCAGCTTTCCAGCACAAATGGGAGACCGGATTGTGGCCATGAGCAAGGGCTACTTTTCAGATACTCTTGCTGTTGACAATAAAGGCCTGCTGTTATTTCATTTATTGCGAGAGTCTATCTACATTGATGAAGTTCAAGTCTCAGCCCGTAAGAGTCCTGAAGAAATTTTAAAAAAGGCTAAAGAAGACTATGCCAAGGCCTATCGACTGGCAGGATATGGTGATGTGTTTTCTGTAGGGCCTACCGGGGCTGGATTGAGTATAAATTCGATTTATAGCTTATTCAGTAAAGAAGCAAAAAGGGCACGGAGACTTACCAAAACGATTGAAAAGGATTATAAGGAAAATGTCGTTGATTACAAGTTTACTAAAGAGCTTATCAGCAAAGTTACCGGGCTTAGTTTTGAGGAGGCTGAACGGTTCAGAAGAATATTTCGGCCATCCTATTTTTTCATTCTGGCAGCTAGCGATTATGAATTAACAAATTACATTAAAGATTGCTATTCCCGCTACCGATTAAATCCTTCTCAATATTTTATTGAGCCTTTTCCAACAATTAATTATAAATTAGTACCGTAAAAAAATAGATATTTTCAGAATGAAGTTATTCAATTTTGTCGGCATGGCCTTGCTTTGCCTTTCTTTTTCAAGTATAAAGGCGCAAGATCTGAGAGATCTTAGGGCAAAACCAGATACCATAATTTCTTTAGAAAAAGAACAACCGTTAAATATCAAAACGATTCGTCCTGTCGTTCCGAAGTTAAACCTTGAGGTAGATTACTGGAAGCACTGGACAACGTTTGGCATCAATTTAAACCAAGCATCCTTCAATGAATATTGGAGTGGCGGGGGAGTTGGATCCATTGCTGTGGGGTTGAATGCTAATCATAAATCTGATTATACAAAAGATAATTTTAACTTCGTTACAGAGGTTGATTTGCGATATGGAAAACTAAAAAACAATAAACAAATCGCGAAGAAGAATAATGACCGTATTTTTTGGGACAATAAGCTTTCTTACAAACTATCTTCCAATTGGGCGCTCTATACTTCCATAACCTTTGAGTCCCAATTTGACGAAGGCTATAAATATAAAACTGAAAATGGTAAAGATACCATAGACTATGTCGAAAATTCATTTATGGCCCCGGGGTATCTGACAGAGTCACTGGGTCTTGAATATAAACCAAGCAATGAATTTTCATTACGTTTTGGTACAGGGACCGCCCGACAGACCTTCATTTTAGATGATCGGGTTAAGCCTTTGTCTGCAGAGGCATATTTTGCGCGCTTCGGGAAGTATCCTTTCCCTGAGGAGCCGACACGTAATGAGGAACGCTATGGTGTTAAAAAGGTTGGTGGAAGTTTTGCAAATGCCCTCGCATTTCAGCTCACTGCCAATTTGGATAAAAATTTTACCGACAAACTAAATGTAAAGGCGCGTTATAACCTTTTTGCCGATTATGAGAAATTTTCAGATCCTAAGCATCGTTTGGACGTGACAGTGACGGCTAAAGTGACCAGAACGATCAACGTAAATCTAAACGGTATTATGGTATATGATACGGATATTATTTCAAAAGTCCAATTGAGCCAGTCCTTGGCCATGGGGATTGTCTATAGCTTACCGAGATAATGTTTAGGTCACTGTCAGTAGGTCTATTCCTTTGTGTATTGGCATCTTTGGCAAGTTGTAAGTCAAAGGTCAAACCCGTAGTGTCTCAACCGCTGATCACCTCTTTTGTCCCCGCTGTAATCGTAGAGGAAAAAATAGTCTCAAAACCTGATACCAATCTGTTTACACCAGAAGAACGGCAAGTAATATTTCTACAAAAATCGGGGAGCCACCCCTACTGGAAACAAGAAGAAGCGATTCACTATGATGTCCGCAAACCTAATTTTGTGATCATCCACCATACGGCCCAGGATAGTATTGCACAGACAATCAAAACATTCCAGATACCACGTACGAAGGTAAGTTCCCATTATATTATTGGTAGAAACGGTGAAATTATCCAAATGTTGAATGACTATGTGCGCTCATGGCATGCAGGAGTCGCAAAGTGGGGGGGCGTTACAGATATGAATTCCTGCTCGATAGGTATAGAGCTTGATAATAATGGCAGAGAACCTTTCCCTGATGCTCAAATTAACTCATTGATTACTGTTTTAGATACCTTAAAAGCACGTTACTTAATTCCTGCTATTAATTTTATCGGTCATGCTGATATTGCTCCTGCACGTAAAAATGATCCCAGTGTTTTTTTTCCTTGGCGAAAACTGGCACAACGGGGTTTTGGTGTCTGGTACGATGAAGGTCAACTGGTAGCGCCCCCGGATAATTTTAATGCCATTGATGCACTGAAAATTATCGGTTATGATACCTCCAATTTAAAGGCCGCCATTGTTGCGTTCAAAAGAAAATTTATTGTTCGGGATACGACTCCTGAATTAACAGTGTATGATAAAAGTGTTTTGTATAATATTTATAAAAAATACTAGTAGAAGATCGGCCTTCATAGGTTCATCAGAATAATTGAAGATTTGATAGTGAACTGCAGCACTTCTTAATCGATATGCCGATCGTTGCTTTGTATGTGCTGTACTTTATTTCCTATGCCTAGCTGTACTAAATAAGCAATTAGCATGACCGCAACACAACCAATGAGATTTAACCAAAGGAAAGGTATCTTGTCAAGATACCAGATCCCTACCACCAGGATTTCAGATAGAATAGCAGCAATAAACACAGCTTTCCCTTTGATTTTTTTCATATAAAAAGCCACGATAAATATGCCGAGAATAGTTCCATAAAATAGAGACCCAAGAATATTTACAGCTTCAAGCAAGTTCCCCAATTTGTTGGCATATAAAGCAACTACTACAGTAAAGATACCCCAGCCTAGGGTAAATAAACGGGACCATAGGAGGTCTTGCCTTTCAGTTGCATGACGATTGATAAACCGTTTGTATATATCTATGGTTGTCGTAGAAGCCAACGAATTAATAGCACTTGCCGTAGCGCCCATAGAGGCCAAGAAGATAACGGCAATAAGTAAACCGATCAGACCTTTTGGAAAAGTGCTGGTGACGAAGGCCAAAAAGACATAATTATTATCATTTGTTTCTGCAGCAGGGTTATTTTTTTTGATGAGTTCTACCGTGCTTTCTTTTACATGCTGCATTTCTGTATTTAGCTGATGCAATGAGCTACGAAGTGTTGCTATACCATTTTGATCATCAAGATCCAGCGCATCATTAAGGTCGTGAACTACAGATTCACGTTGTTTAAAAAGTTGGCTATGTTTCTTTTCAAGTTCTTGATAGGCAGAAGCATGTTGGCTGTTCTTTAGGTTCTGTATTTCTATCTGATTAAAAAATAAGGGTGGTTGATGGAATTGATAGTATGCAAATACAAGAACGCCAATCAGTAGGATAGCAAATTGCATGGGAACTTTTAAAAGACCGTTCATAATAAGCCCCATCCGGCTCTCTTTAATGGAAGAGCCAGTGAGGTACCGTCCTACCTGACTTTGATCTGTTCCGAAATATGAAAGCTGTAGAAAAAAACCGCCGATCAATCCAGTCCATAAAGTATAGTTGTTATTGAGGTCAAAAGTGAAATCAAGTGCGTTGGTTTTCCCTGATTTTCCCGCAATATGCAAAGCCTTGGAAAATCCGATATCGTCGGGAAGAAGGTATATCACAAGCACACCAGCAATGAGCAGGGACCCGAATATAATACTCATCTGAAGCAATTGGGTGTGTGATACTGCTTTGGTTCCTCCATATGTGGTATAAATAACGACAAAGCTTCCGATCGCCAATGTTGTCCATGTCAGATCTATATGCAGAATCGTTGATATAATCAGAGCCGGGGCAAAAATCGTGATTCCGGTGGAAATACCTCTTTGTATCAGAAATAAAAGCGCTGTAAGACCTCGAGTCCTGATATCAAAACGTTTTTCTAGAAATTCATAGGCAGTAAATACCTTTAATTTATGGAAAATTGGGATAAAGGTGATGCAGAGCACAATCATGGCCAGGGGCAGACCAAAATAAAATTGGACAAAGCTCATCCCTGAAGAATAAGCCAGTCCGGGTGCAGATAAAAAAGTAATGGCACTCGCCTGAGTTGCCATTACCGAAAGTCCTACATGGTACCAGGGCAATGAACGATTGCCCAAAAGATAGCCATCAATATTTTTTATCCCCCGACTTTTGTATATGCCATAAGTGACAATAGACAAAAGGGTCAAAAATAAAACGATCCAATCTGCTGCACTCATGAATAGTGATTTGTAAAAAAGTACAGAAAAAGGATAAATACAAATAGCCAGATAACGACCAACCAATAGAAGCGTTTCCAGCTATTCATCTGATATTTTATCTATCTGAGGGTTTGTGTGGATAGATAATGCTGTTAAAGATAACAGCAGCAATCAATCCGATAACAGCACCACCAATAATGCTTAAAAATGTCTCATTTGCTGTGAATCCAATTAAGGCACCAAATACTACAGCCACCAAAAGAATGATTCCTTTTGCTTGACCAGCATCTATTGTTGAGCAATTGTTGTCCATTTGATTTTCCATTGTACTATTTTGATTTTGATTTTGATAACAAATTTACAAATAATCTGTAAGCTCCGGGAATTCCAGCAGGTAATTGTCTAAAAAAAGATAGTGAAGTATAGACAAACTTCCCTTTTCCATATTCCGTTACTAACAAAGAACCTTTATGAAGCGGTTCTCCGGCATCTTGAATGGCCAGTGGAGTGCGGTATCTTTTATCAATGTCTTCCGCAAAATACAAGCCTCTTTCCTGTACCCAATGTTTAAAATCGGCTGAGGTGATTTTGTTGGGGAAGTTGAATATCGGATCCTTTTCATTGTAGCTTACCGGGGCTAATTCATCGGTAACACGACTTCTTCCGATATTAAAGGGGTAAGGACCAAAATTTTTTGAAATCAGTCCATTGCTTACATTATATTGTTCGAGAACCGTTCCTCCTGCATGCACATAAGAGAGAAGTTTAGTTTGGATCTGCGCGATCTCCTGATTGACATTGAAAATTCTCACTCCTAAAATGACCGCATCATAATCTGTCAGGTTACTTTTTAAGAGCTGTTCGCTTGTCAGCACATCCACTTTAATACCTATCGCAGCCAGCGATTCAGGAATAAGATCTCCCGCTCCATGAATATAAGCGACTTTTCTAACCTCATTTATGAGGTTGATATTGCTCATTTTGATCGCGACATCCGGGAAATAAACAATCTCCGGGATATGGGCGTAATTAATTTCTTTAGCTTCCATTAAACGATCTTTTTGGTCAATCCGGAAATGAAGGGTATCAATCGAAGAAGTACCGGGGGCAAGCGGTTTTATGGTAATTTCTTTGGAAATATGAGCTGAGCCTGGGGCAAACTGAAGGTCAAATGATGCCGGGTTTATTTCCCAGCCCTTTAATTCATCTGCCGTCACTTTAAAATGTTGAGGCTGGCTTTGACCGTTTTTTTGGAAGAACAGATTCACCTTTGCTGCCTTCGCATACTGAGTAAGAGCTAAAGAGCTTGAACTTTTTGCCGTTAGCTGTGGCAGAATGGCAATGGGGTTGTAGATTTCACCACGTACCGGATCAGTATACTTATACTGGATATCTTGATCAAATGCAAGATGTTCTCCGTTAATTGATAATTCAAAGCGGACTTTTGGGTTGTCTGGGTTTTCGGGATACCCAGTGAGATCGAAATCCTTAACATTAAATTTCCCCCGGGCATGTGGTTCATTTAACCAGTAAGGTTGTGTTGTATGGTCAAAGGTAACTGTTAGCGAATCTTTCTGCAGAACATTCATGGCCAGGTTTTTATGGACATCATGATCATTTAACTTTATTAATTCCACAGAAACACCTGTTCGACGTACAATAATGGAATTGTCGACCTTAATTTGATCACCTCTGGCGTAATCCGGTTTTTTTGCGATGCTTTCAAACCAAATCCCACCGCAGGCAAGGATCAGTTTTTTTACCTCATTTTTCTTTTCCTTTTTCCAATAATCATCATTGACTTGATCCAGTGCTTTATAAAGTTGGATCAGGTTGGGTATGGTCAATTCAGGCCTGTTAAGTTGATAGTTTTGATTGATCAGACTGATCAGTGATTGTACTTTTTGGCTATTTGGAATTCTTTCCCAGGAAGTGTCTATCCCATCAAGCAAAGTGGTATCAGCAGGAGCACCATCTACATATTCAAAATATTCGATGGAGGAGCCTCGTTGTGCGGCTGATCCAAAGCCCTGACTTTTATGTGAGGAACGGCTATGGGCAGCAACTTCACCATAGGAAGTGCCTAGGAGTGCATTGTATGCGCCGATGTCGACCTTTAATTGATCCTCTCGTGTATTGTTCTGACCACCAAAATTCGCTGTATTCCAGAGTAATCGTTTCACTTGCCAGGGCTTTATATCATCGTTGAGTTGCTCAGGAAATTGTTCTGGGTCTGCTGCTGCTTTGAAGGCCTCCCGGGCCAGAATTGCCGATGCTTGATGGTGGCCATGTCCTCCCCTGGCGTCCGGAGGAAAACGTGTGATGATCACATCGGGTCTGAATTTACGAATGATCCATACCGCTTCACGAAGTATCCGTTGTTTGTCCCAAAAGGCGAAAGTCTCTTCAGGAGTTTTCGAAAATCCAAAATCATATGCAGAAGAGAAGAATTGTTCCCCTTTATCGATTTGGCGGGCAGCGAGGAGTTCCTGGGTACGAATAAGGCCAAGCTCTATTCCCTGCTCGGTCCCGATAAGGTTCTGTCCCCCATCCCCACGGGTTAAAGATAAGTACCCCGTCCTATATTTTTTCTCCTGGGCGAGCCAAGCGATCAAGCGGGTATTTTCGTCATCCGGATGGGCCGCAAAATATAAAACAGAACCAAGCACATTCAGCTTCTCTAAGTTCAATTTGATTTGAGCTGCATCCCATTGTGGGTTTTGTGCATAAACGGCTGATTTTGAAAAGATAATAGCCAAAAGAATAATAACAGAAAGAAAAGGTCTTCGCATTCCTAAAGATAAAAATTTCATCTAAAATGTGTAGCTGAACATTGTAATTTTAATGTATATATTGGGCCTTGTTTAGTTGAATGACTTAAATGGGAAGCGTATCGGGGGTAAAATTAATAGGAGATACAAACAAAAAACGGAAATTTCAACCTTGGTTGAAATTTCCGTTTAACAATTAAAATATTTTTTCTTGAAACGAGTTTTTAGAGAATAGTTATTTGTCGCTTCGCTCCAAGTGGCAACCTTTAACATAGTAAATATATGTAGAAAATATTTAGTTCTGTCAGATTCCTTTAATTAGTTTTCCACATTGCTAAATTTTGTCAACACTTTAGCTTTTGGACGACTAAAAATATGAAAAGAAAGCTTCTTTTTGGTACGTTTAAATCAAGCAAAACTACTTGTCAATTGCTCCTAAAACACGTTTCATGAACATGTTTAAAGCATCTTTCTTTGAGTTTCCTTCTTTTATTAATTTATCAACCTCTACCGCACCGTATAGGTTCGAAATTAATTCACCAAGAACGTCTAGTTCCTCATCTTTCAGAGGTGCTTCAGTAAGAGCTTCCAATGTTTCAATGGTTTCTAAAACATAATCGACATCATTTTGCTCGATGAATTCTGTTAAGTGTTTAATTACCGGCAGTTTCATTGAATAATTCTACTAATGCGTCCAACTTATTTGTTTGTACTTGATTGACCAACTTACCGTTTTTGAATGCGGCAAAAGTGGGTAGATTGTTAACATTGGCCAACTTGCGTGATTCAGGAAATTTCTCCGCGTCAGCAATAATGAAAGGGACACCCTCATTTTCGCCAGCCAATTTCTTAAATTTTGGTTTCATGATCTTACAATTGCCACACCAAGTTGCTGCATATTGCACCATCACAATATCGTTATTGTTTACAATTTCTTGTAAATTATCGTTTTCTAATTCTTGTAACATGATTTTATTATTAAGGTGATTGATGGAGAAATCAACAGGAGCCGGGATAAGGCCCCTGTTGATAGACCGCAGGTCTTTTTATAGTTAGTGTTTCGCTAAATAATCAGCAACACCTTTTCTGTCTGCATTCATTGCTTCTTTTCCTTCTTCCCAGTTTGCAGGACATACTTCGCCAAATTTTTGAACGTGCGCATAAGCATCGATCAGACGTAAATATTCTTTTACGTTACGGCCCAAAGGCATATCGTTGACAGACTCGTGGAAAACACGGCCAGTTTCGTCGATCAAATAAGTCGCTCTGTATGTTACAGCAGATCCTTGTGCCAATGTGCCATATTCTGGATGTTCAACTTCTTGAACGTCCAAGATGCCCAATACACTAGATAAGTTGCGGTTTGTGTCAGCTAAGATAGGGTATTCAACACCTTCGATACCACCATTGTCTTTTGCCGTGTTTAACCAAGCAAAATGAACTTCATTCGTATCGCATGATGCACCGATTAAGATTGTGTTGCGTTTTTCAAACTCAGCAGCAGCTTCTTGAAAAGCATGCAATTCAGTGGGACAAACAAAAGTGAAATCTTTTGGATACCAAAACAAAAGAACTTTTTTTCCTTCTTTAACTGCTTTTTCAAAGATGTTGATCTGCAAATTATCGCCTAAATAATCGATAGCATCTACTGTAATGCTTGGGAAACTTTTACCTGTGAAACTCATAATATATCTTTCTTTTTTGTTGGCACAAAGATACAGCAACTCTCATCAAAAAGCGAATTGATTTTACCAATATACTATTGTCAAAATCTATTATGACCTGATTATAACAATAAGTTTTTATTATATTAATGATAAATTCATGGTTTGTGAATGATAGGATGACTACCTGGAGAAAAAATAAAATAATTCATCCTCGGGCAGTTACAAAAATCTGAAAAAAAATAATTGCACAGTTGTCGTGCAAAGCCTACTTTTGCGACGTTCTTTTAAGAATACTACAATGCTGGAGGGGTTCCAGAGCGGTCAAATGGGACGGACTGTAAATCCGTTGCTTCGGCTTCGAAGGTTCGAATCCTTCTCCCTCCACATTTTTTCTCCAAATTCCCCTCCCCCCCCCCTTCACCATATCGTTAAGTACAAAGATTTCAGTTAGCATAGCCTGAATTGAAGGATAATGAGTTTTATCAAGTGTCTTTTTAACCTGGTACAAGAAAATCAGCATATTGTTATGTGCCGTGCCTGTACAAAAAATTATATTGATTTTGGTTCAGCTATTGACTTATTTGTAAAATAAGCCTAAGTTTGGCTTTTGAAAAGGCCCCGTAGTTCAACGGATAGAATAGATGTTTCCTAAACATTTGATAGCAGTTCGATTCTGCTCGGGGCTACCAAACGAATAAAAGCGACTGAGATCAGTCGCTTTTATTCGTTTAAAGACCGTTTAAACATTGTCTACTTATGTGGAAGCCTGGTTTTCTCCTTTAAATAAGGATAAACGTCCGACCATGATAAACATCAGCAAGCCGAAACAGGCAAAGACCCCATATGAATAGCGTAAACTGAATATTTCAGCAATATAGCCGATCAGTGGAGGTCCCATTAAAAAGCCAAGATAACTAATGCTGGAAACCATAGCCAAGGCTACACCAGAAGGAACGTTCTTGTTTTGTCCCGCAATGCTATAAATAGAAGGGACATTACAGGCTACCCCTATGCCCACCAGCATAAAGGCCAATGTACAGACTAGAAACTGTGGAAATATAACAGACGTCATCATGCCAACAAACATCAGTATCCCACTATATTGGAGAGTTGTTTTACGGCCTAATTTACGGATAACGGCATCACCGACAAACCGTCCCGTAGCCATCATGATCATAAAAGAAGCATAGCCTACCACGACAAACCTTTGCGGGGCATGAACGATATCCTTAAAATACACCCCGCTCCAGTCAAACATAGCCCCCTCGGTTGCCATGCTGAAAAAACCGATAATACCCAGCTGAAGTAAGCTCCCTTCAGGTTTTGAGAAAAAACTTCTTTTTTCTTTTTGTGGCGATTTACCCGGAACCAGGTATTTCTGGTTGATTACCGTGTTTCCAGTGACGAAAATCAATATAATTAAAAAATGAGATAAAGTATTTAAACCAAGATTCATGGTTAGCAAACCCACCAACGCACCTGTAAATCCCGCAATACTCCATGCGCCATGAAAAGAAGTCATGATGGACTTCTTGTATATCTGCTCTGTGGCCACCCCCTGCGTATTGACAGAAATATTGCACATGTTGCCTGTTACCCCAAATAAAAATAAAATTGCACCTAATTGCCAGGCATTTTGCGCAAAGGCGATGGAACATAAGACCAGCGAATAAGCAATAGGTACGATCCGCAATACTTTTGCACTCCCATATTTCGTCACCAGTTTCCCCGAAAGAGCCATTGTCACTAATTGTCCGATAGGAAGCATCAATAGAATCGTTCCCAGTTGTCCTTCACTCAAGTGAAGATGATCCTTAATGACAGGAATCCGGCTTGCCCAAGAGGCAAATGCAATGCCCTGACAAAAAAAGAAAAGCGATACGGCAATTCGTATGCGATTGCGTCTGTGGTAAAGGTCTTCTTCTGAGAGAGTTAACGATGCGGCCATAGTTTAATAGTTGAGGGTGCAAAGTTACGGATAAGTAATTCAAATTTACGACACAATAATCAAAGAAAGTTAGTCATAAGAATAAAACAAAAGTATATTCGTCCAGACTATTCAACCTTACTTCGGGGATAATTATCATAATGTCAGGGTTTTTGTTGTAATTCGGGCTGGCGATAATTATCTTCCGTCTGAATTGCAACAAAAAAGTGTCTTTCCTCATCGGTGAGCACTAAATAAAGATAACGAATTATAGCAAACAGCGCAAGGGTAGGTTGTTCAGAAAAGAACCAAAAGACCAAATGATATCAAACATCAAATATTCCTGATATGAACCAGATTGTTTGCTTGAGCAAGAATAAAGACCAATGTATGATTTAATTGACATGGCCAGAGAAAATAATAAATAAGGGCAATAAACAAGTAGAGTGTAAAATTCCAGATATCTAAATAATTTATGACAATTTATCCCGGTCCTATCCTACCTTTGTATCTGATAAATAATTATTAGCCTTCTCGATACAATGATAAAAAAACTACTTTTAAGTACAGTTCTAATTAGTAGTGGAGCTGTTCCTGTTGTTGCTCAGCAACCAACATTCTTATCTCATCCCACGTTGACTCCTGATGCAAAAGAAATGGTGTTCAGCTACGAGGGCGATCTCTGGAAAGTAGCAAGTCAGGGTGGTGTCGCTGTTCGGCTTACAGGAATGGAAGGGAATGAGGTCAACCCACGTATTTCTCCAGATGGTAAATGGCTTGCCTTCTCTGCCAGTCAAAATGGGAATATGGATGTCTATGTTATGCCTTTGACTGGCGGTGATATACGCCAGCTGACGACACATGAAAGCTCAGATGAGGTGGATAGCTGGAGCTGGGACAGTAAATCACTCTTTTTTACATCAACACGTTATAATCGGATGAGTTCCTATCAGGTGCCTCTGGATGGAGGTACGGCAACAAGGATATTCCCCCATTTATTCAATTACATCAGCAATATGGTTCCCACACCTTCAGGAGAATTGCTGTTCAACGATAGTTGGGAAGGGTATAGTTCGGCCAATCGCAAACGTTACAAGGGGGCATTTAATCCAGATATTAAATCATATAACCCTAAAACGAAGGTCTTTAAGCAATATACAGACTACATCGGTAAAGATTTTTGGCCAACAGTGGACCGACATGGGAATATTTATTATGTTTCAGATGAAAGCAACGGCGAGTATAATCTTTATCAGCTTATTGGTGGCAGTCAAAAAGTACCATTGACTACTTTTTCAGAATCTATTAAGCGTCCCTTTGTATCAGCCAACGGTACTAGTATCGTGTTTGAAAAGGGATATCAACTCTATATTTACAATGTCAAAAGCAAAGTAATTGAACAGCCTAAGATCGCCTTAAATCGCAATCAGGTGCTCGGCAAGCTCAAAGAATTTAATATCAAAGGTAACATCAGCAACTTTGATGTTTCTCCCGACGGTAAGAAAATGGCTTTCGTGTCCAGGGGAGAGCTTTTTGTTTCCGATGTGGAAGGTAAGTTTATCCGTCAGATGCCTGGGCAGGGTGAACGGATTATGGAAGTCAAATGGCTTAAGGATAGCAAAACGTTGTTGTATAGCCAGACTTTCAAGGGGTATCAAAACTGGTTTTCCCGTGCCGCGGATGGTAAGGGCGAAATAAGACAATTGACTCAAGATTTCCGAAATAATCGTGATATTGCTTTCAATGCCGAGCGGACCAAGGCTGTGTATCTCAGCGGGCGTGATGAGGTCCGCGTGCTGGATCTGCTGAGTTTAAAAAGTCAGACTGTTGTCAAAGATGAGATTTGGGGATTTCAGAATTCGGCACCTTCTTTCTCCCCGGATGGTAATTATCTATTGTTCACCGCCATGCGTAATTTTGAACAAGATATCTTTGTGCATAATTTAAAGAACGGACAAACAACGAATTTAACGAACACCGGTGTTACCGAAGCGGCACCCTATTGGTCTCCGGATGGGAAATATATCTACTTTGCCAGTAATAGAACAAAGCCTTCATATCCTACAGGTATGCAGCACTCAAGTATCTTCCGTATGGCGCTGAGCAACTTTGACCAGCCTTACCGCAGTGCTAAGTTCGATGAATTATTTGCTCCCCCTGTCAAAAAAGATACAGCATCTCGCGTGTCAAAAAGGGAAAATGATGTGAAAGGTAATCATGAAGCGCGTCGTGCAAATGCTAAATCAGCAAAAGAAAATGCTGAGCCTACGAAAAAAGTCGTGGTTCAGCTGGAGGTGGAAGGTCTGCGCGATCGTATTGAACAAGTGAGCCCAGTTTCCGGGACACAATATGCGCCGCTAGTTATTCAAAAAGCGGATAAATCCCATGTGTTCTATTCGTCCAATCATGAAGGCAAATACAGTGTTTATCGAACAATCTATGAAGCTTTTGTTCCGGCTAAAACCGAGAAAGTGGCCGAAGGTGGAATGGGGCAGCTAATAGAGTCTGCAGGAAAGTATTTTATGTTGAGCCGTGGCGTGATTAAGAAGTACAATCTGGAGCACAACAAGCTGGAGGCTATAGCCATGGATTTTAAATTCAACAGGGATTTGGCGAAAGAGTTTAATCAAATGTTTTATGAAACCTGGGCTAATTTAGAAGAAAATTTTTATGACGATAATTTTCATGGAATGGACTGGTCCGGCGTGAAGAAGACTTATGAAAATTATCTTCAGGAAATTAATAGCCGAACAGATCTACGTATTCTTCTGAATGATATGCTGGGAGAACTAAATTCGTCACATTTGGGCTTCAGTTCAATGGGCGATGAAGAGCATAAACCATTTCGCTATGTGACCAATGAGATTGGAGTAGAATACGATAATCATAATCCCTATAAGATTAATCATATTGTACCCAATGGCCCGGCTGCAAAAAAAGAAGCCAATATCAAAGAAGGAGATATACTTGTGGCAATCAATGGCGTTCAATTAAATCCGCAGGCAGATCGTGACAGCTATTTCACTCTGCCCTCGCTGGAGGAAGAAATCCAATTGACATTAAGTCGCCAGGGAAAAGAGATATCCACTCGTGTGAGGCCACTTTCCAGTGCGGCATTTAAAGATCTTATCTACGACGAATGGATTAAGGATAACCGTAAAAATGTGGATAAATGGAGCAATGATCAGATCGCATATTCCCATATGAAAAATATGTCGGATATCGAACTGCAGCGTTTTCTTATTGATATGGCCGAACAGGAAAACAATAAAAAAGGGATCATCCTGGATCTAAGGTACAATACAGGCGGCAATGTACACGATGAAGTCTTACGATTTCTTTCACAGCGGCCTTATTTACAGTGGCAGTACCGAGGGGGAAAACGTGCGCCACAAAGTAATTTTGCACCGGCGGCCAAACCCATTGTCCTATTGATCAATGAACAATCCCTGAGTGATGCTGAGATGACTGCGGCTGGTTTTAAAGCGCTTAAATTAGGAAAGGTCATCGGCAACGAAACCTATCGCTGGATAATCTTTACGTCTGCCAAAAGCTTGGTCGATGGGTCCACTTACCGTTTGCCATCTTGGGGATGTTATACGCTGGACGGGCAGGATTTGGAGCAGACAGGCGTTGCCCCGGATATTTTAGTGAAAAATACAGTTCAAGACAGGTTGGAAAATAAAGATCCCCAATTGGAAAGAGCCGTGAAGGAAATACTTGACAGCATCAAATAAGTGATCCACACCGTTTGATCTTTATGGTTAATTATGCAATACCTGTTTGAAAGATACAAATACATATAGTCAGGGAAGGCATGAACGTCATAAAAAACCAAAAATTATAAGTTTACACTTGACTTTTTCTGCGGTGAACCTTACATTTGATCTGTCGATTGACTTCGTAGCTCAGTTGGTAGAGCAACAGACTCTTAATCTGTGGGTCCTGAGTTCGAGCCTCAGCGGGGTCACATCTTGGGACAAGTCTAAAAACGATAGACTTGTCCCATTTTTTTTACCTTGTAACTTGCTGTTATTCTGATAAATAAGAGCAATCGCCGAATTTAGTCTCGGAGTTCGATGTCTTGTTCCGTCAAATTCCAAAAAATCGGGGAACATCGAACTCACTATAAGCCTTTTTTCCTCAATATCGCCGTTTTCATAGCGTCTATCAATGTTTGCGACCTTTTTTAAGGTAGATGCGACCAAATCCTTAATCTCTGTTCCGACCACTGCCAAATCATTTAATCTTCGTTCCAAAACCTCAATCTTTCCTTTGGTCAATTTCTTTACTTCTTGGAAATCATCGTCTGCCATTTCTCCATCGGCGTTTTTTAAAAGCGCATTTTGATAGCGTTTGTTCAACGCATCAATCTCATCTATGATATTTGCCCGTTCGGTGTTTTGGGCTTTGGTCTTGCTGTTGAAGTCTTTTATAAAGGCTTCGATAAAAACATCGACCATTCCCTCTTTTGGCGACATATACCGCAATTGTTTTAAAAAAGCCTCATTAGCAGTCTCCGCTTTGAACCTTGTTCCACAGGCAGAACTACAATGATAGTAGTAATAGTAATTGCCCATCTTTCCCTTTGAGGCACTTCCAGTCAGCATACGCTTGCATTTAGGGCATTTGAGAAACCCTCTAAGTGGCAAATTGTCCATAGCCACGATTTTAGGCTTTACAATCCTCTTTCTCCCATCGAGAATATCCTGCACATCAGCAAAGGTCTTTTCGCTGATTAAAGGCTCGTGTTGTCCTTTGACAAAACATCCCTTTTCCTCTTTGTAGGGAGGTATGAATATTTTGCCACAGTACAATGGGTTTCGCATGGCTACCCAAAAATTGTTCTTACTGAATCGCCCCTTTCCATCTGCTTTCTCCCGAACCATTTTCCATATCTGTTCCGTATTGAAGTTATTGGAAACGATTTGTTCAAATGCCCATTTCAAAAGGGGGGCTTCAAAGTCATGTGGGGCAATGAATTTCTTTTTGCCCTCTGTTATCTTGTTAACATATCCCAATGGAGCAGTACCCATATAACGCCCCTCTTTTTTCGCCCTGCGCATTCCGTGAAAAACGTTCAATGCACGCCTGTCGTTCTCAACTTCCGGTGAAGCAAGATAAAATGCAAGCATGATTTTATTTTCGGGAATGGTAAGGTCTAAGGGCTGTTCTATTGCCACAGGTTCAACGCCATGTGTCCGTAACTGGTTAATCATTTGGTAGGCATCCCCTGCGTTTCTGCTGAACCTATCCCATTTGGTAAATAATATTATTGACCCCGCTTTGTTGTTCTTTGTTTTGCGTAGGGTAGATAAATATTTCTGCCACTCTGGACGTTTGAAAGATTTTGCCGAATGGTCTTCTATGTACACATCTCTTACTGGAATGCCTTTTAATTCACAATATCTCCTTAATCGGTCTTCTTGGTCACGTTGCGAATATCCTTTGTCCGCCTGCTCGTCTGTCGATACACGTATGTATAAATCTGCCTTTCTCATCACAACAGTTTTCCTTGTTCATTAGATTAAAGTTTTCCTCTTAGATACTGGTTAACTGCAATGTGAGCTATCTTCTTAACAAACGCCAAAATAGCTTCCGCTTCTTCTAAATCGACCTCCGTACCTTTCTTTTTCAAGATTTGCTTAACTCTTTCGGGGGTTAAATCGTTCGTTTTTTCTTTCTCCATCTTCACTCATTTTGCTTGTTAAACAGAGCGGTTTTATCCGCTACAAGCAAACTTATTGCGTAGATAGGGTGACTATTGGTTTATGTCGTTTGGCTGAATTACTTGGCATAGTCTGCCTGTTTAGAACTATTTTCCAAATGCTTACCCAGTCGCTTTTGTCAACAACCAACCATTGTTTTATTTCTACCTGATTTGTTAAACAGTCCATATGGTTTTTGGGTAAGCTTTTATTTCTTTTCTTTCTATAAGATTCACCTCCAATATTTATTATTAGCTAATTTTCGGTAATAAATTGAATGATACATTATTGCCGTTTCATCCACTAATTACATCCTCATAATATATATACTACCGACCTTACCAAGAGTCTTGTATTGCTAAAAATAAACCCGCAAAGAATTTAGTATAAATTTATACATTTAATAAGTTGAATATAGTATATTTGTGAACTAATATAATTATATGAAATATGATATTTTAAAAAATGTTGTCAATCTGCTTGAGGAATTTGAAGAAGATATTCTTCAAGGAAGAACATACCCTAATGATATCGAAGGTTTTAAAAGATGGATAGTTGCCAATTATAAAGGTGAAGAAAAAAATAATGAACCTAATTGGGATGGAAAAGAAAAGGGACGTAGTGCAGAAAGTGTCATTAATACTTTAATTGTCCATATGAACAGATATGCCAAGAGTTATTCCAAGTCCGCCATATTCGGATCGGATTTTTCAACACAGGAAGATTTTATCTACCTCATTAACCTAAAAGCTTTTGGAGAAATGACCAAAATGGACTTGATAAAAAAGAATGTACATGAAAAACCTGCCGGAATGCAAGTTATCAACCGGTTGATTGCACAAGGTTGGGTAAATCAAACCGATTCTGAGACCGACAAAAGAAGTAAAGTTTTAAAAATAAGCAATAAGGGAATTCAGGTTTTAGAAAAGCAAATGGACAAAATCAGAAAAGCAACTGAAATCGTTACAGGAGATTTAACCAATAACGAAAAAATGGAATTGATCAGGTTGCTCAATAAACTCAATGATTTTCATCAACAGATCTACGATAAAAATATTGAACCAGAATATTTATTGAATGAAGTTTTAAAAGATAAAAGGCGATGAAGAAAAAAATAGCCGTTATCGGTTCCGGTTTTTCGGGATTGTCTGCTACAGCTTATTTGGCAAAAGCGGGAAATGAGGTTCACGTATTTGAAAAACACGAGCAGCCAGGTGGAAGAGCAAGGCAATTTTCTACCCAACAAGGTTACGTATTTGATATGGGACCAAGTTGGTACTGGATGCCTGATATTATTGAAAGTTTTTTTGCTGATTTCGGCTACAAAATCTCTGATTTCTTCGAGTTGATTTCATTAAACCCACAGTTTGAAATGATTTTTTCACAAGAGAAAATCAGTGTACCTGAAAGTTTAGAGGAATTAAAAATCTTGTTCGAACAAATCGAAAAGGGTGCAGGATTACAATTAGAAAAATTTATGCGATCGGCTAAATTCAAATATGAAGTCGGTATGCAGGATTTCGTGAATAAGCCTTGCCATAATTGGTCAGAATTCATTTCTCCTAAAATAACTAAAAGTGCATTGAGATTGGATTTGCTGACGAACTTCAGAACCTATGTTGCTAAATACTTCAAAAGTGAAAAATTAAGAACATTGATGGAGTTTCCTGTGATTTTTCTGGGTGCTTCGCCAAAAAATATTCCTGCATTGTATAGTTTGATGAACTATGGGGGTTATGCCTTAGGAACGCATTATCCTATAGGTGGCTTCTATCAATTGGTATTGGCGATGAAAAAAGTAGCCGAAAACCAAGGTGCAACTTTTTATTTTAACAAAACCGTTGAAAGCATAAATACACAAAATGGTAAGGTAAGATCTTTAACTATCAATGGCGAGACCTATGAATTCGATATTGTAATTGCTTCTTCCGATTATCATCATACAGAAACGCTTTTAAATAAAGACCTCAGAAATTATTCTGAGGTGTACTGGAAAAGCAGAACGTTTGCACCATCAAGTTTGATCTATTATTTAGGCATCAATCAAATTATTCCCAACCTAAAACATCATACACTCTTCTTTGAAAATGACTTAGACGAACACATTGATTGTATCTATGGCGAGAAGAAATGGCCGGAAAAGCCTCTTTTTTATGTTTGTTGCCCATCAAAAACAGATAATGCCGTTGCCCCTAAAGACAAAGAAAACCTGTTTTTGTTGATGCCTTTGGCAATCGGAATAAACGATGAAGAATTAACACGGGAAAAGTATTTAATGGAAATGCTTTCAAGAATTGAAAGACATACGGGCATAGCCGATTTACAGTCAATGATTGAGTACAAAAGAAGCTTCTGTGTCAGCGATTTTATTTCAGATTACAATGCGTACGGTGGCAATGCGTACGGACTGGCAAACACACTTGGTCAAACTGCAGTTTTGAAACCTAAAATAATAAATAAAAGATTGAAAAATTTATTCTACACGGGTCAATTGACCGTTCCCGGCCCCGGAGTTCCTCCGTCCATCCTATCTGGTAAAATTGTAGCAAATGAAATAATCAAACTTAAACAAGAAGGACTATGAAAAAGATCTTTGACGAACTATCGTGCTCGGTAAGCAAGATTACAACCCAAAAGTATAGTACGAGTTTTTCTCTAGGAATTTTAGCGCTGAAACCGTCTATACGTCCCGCTATCTATGCCATATATGGATATGTGAGACTGGCTGATGAAATCGTGGACAGTTTTCACGGGTACGATAAAGAGAAACTATTGAATCGATTAAAAGTAGAAACCGACGATGCATTGCAGGAAGGAATTTCGCTCAACCCTATTCTACAATCGTTCCAGGAAACAGTAAATCAGTATAAAATTGACAAAAGTCTCATTGAGCAGTTTTTACATAGTATGGAAATGGATTTGCAGAAAATAGATTACAATTCAGAACGATACGAAGAATATATTTTTGGTTCAGCCGAAGTAGTCGGGCTGATGTGTCTGCAAGTTTTTACGGATGGGAATATGGAAAAATATAGAGAATTGAAACCATATGCAATGAAACTGGGGTCAGCTTTTCAAAAAGTAAACTTTTTAAGGGATTTGAAAGATGATTATCAGATTTTGGGCAGGACTTATTTCCCGAATATTGATATGTGCATATTTGATAATAGTGTGAAAAGTCAGATTGAAAAGGAAATAGAGGAAGAATTTAAGGAGGCTTTAATCGGGATTAAGAAGCTACCCAATTCCGCAATGTTTGGGGTGTATTTAGCTTACAAGTACTATTTGTCTTTGTTCCAAAAAATAAAAAGAATATCCTCCAAAGAGATATTGAATAACAGGATTCGGGTTCCTAATTCTGAAAAGGCATTTGTGGCGTTCAAAAGTTATGTAAGATATAAAACTGCGTTTTTATGATCAAAATTCCTGGCTTACTAATATCGGCCATATTCTTTCTTATGAGTTTTAATGCAACAGGTTTGGATGTAGTAAGGGCTAACTACAACAAACTGGTATCAGAAAAAGAGTTGTGTGGAAAGATAATTGCGGAATTGACAGAAACAAAGAACAATTCAGCTACACATATGGCTTATTTGGGTGGTTTACAAACTATCTGGGCAAATCACGTCTTTAGTCCGATAAGTAAACTCAATACGTTTAAAGAAGGGAAGAAAAACATCGAGCAGGCAATCAAAAAAGAACCTGAAAATGTGGAATTAAGGTTTATCCGACTTTCGGTTCAAAAAAATGCTCCGTCTTTTTTAGGATATAAATCAAACATAAATGAGGATGCCAAATTTATTAAGGAAAACCGACACCAAATCAGGTCGGAGATTTTGCAGAAAAATATAGGAACGCTTTTAAAGGACTAGACTATGAAACATCGGTTATACAGGGAGCAACAATTGAATTGCGATATCGAAGCAGCGTGGGATTTTTTCTCTTCTCCTAAGAACCTTTCGAAGATCACACCCAAAGATATGGGTTTTACGGTGCTGTCGGATTATAACAGCGAACAGATTGCTGAAGGAATGGTGATCGATTATATCGTTTCGCCGTTGCTGAAAGTTCCGTTGAAGTGGAGAACGAGAATTACTCATGTGGAATCAAATAAAAGCTTTACTGATTTTCAGGAGAAAGGACCTTATAAATACTGGAGCCATTTTCACGAATTTATCCCCAATAAAGACGGAGTGCTGATGAAAGATACGGTAGATTATGAATTGCCTTTCGGCTTTTTGGGGAAGATGGCACATCTACTTTTTGTGAAAAAGAAATTGGCGTACATCTTTGATTTCCGATACCACGTTTTAGAGAAACTTTTTAACCCAATAAAAAACTGATATGGCTTTTTTAATCGTATTGCTCACGTTTACATTGATGGAAGGGGCAACCTGGATTATCCATAAATATGTTATGCACGGTTTTCTTTGGGTTTTGCACAAAGACCATCATGACCACAGCAATGAGGGCGTTCTTGAAAAGAACGACTATTTCTTTGTCATATTTGCTATACCCACGATTGCTTTGATGTATTTCGGTTCGCTTGAAAATTTCAACTATCTGTTTTATATCGGATTGGGCATTATGCTTTACGGAATGGCTTATTTTTTTGTGCACGATATTTTTATCCACCAACGGATCAAATTTCTGTCCCAGACCCAAAGTGCCTATTTTTTGGCACTGCGCAGGGCACACAAACAACATCACAAACATATCGGAAAAGAAAACGGTGAATGTTTCGGGTTTTTATATGTGCCTTTCAAATATTTCAAAATGTATTTTAATTCCGCGAAAAAATGATGGCATATACTTATTCAATGATATTATTTTTTACGGTCATCATTTGCTTTATCGCATCTTTTGACAGCCGGATTCTCTTTAACCGTTATTTTGGATCGTTTATAAAATCTGCGATTTTGGTTGCTATACCATTTATTTCTTGGGATATATGGTTTACCGCAAAAGGTGTTTGGTGGTTCAATACAGATTATACACTGGGAATAGTGATAGCGGGTTTGCCTCTTGAAGAATGGCTTTTCTTTATTTTCATTCCGTTTTCATGCGTGTTTACCTATTTCTGTTTTGATAAGTTTTTCAAGTTAGGATGGCTATCCGCCTTAAATAACCTGATCGTTTTTGTCAGCGTCATTATCTGTTCGGTTATGGCTTTGTTGCATTATGATAAAATCTATACACTTATGACGGCTATCGCCACTATAGCAACTTTAATTTACCTGCATTTCATTGCACAGGTAGATTGGATTGGCAAGGCATCTTTGGTGTTTACTATATTGATGTTAGGTTTTTTTCCTGTAAATGGCGTGCTGACGGGGACTGGTATCGAAACACCTATCGTAAATTACAACCCGGGAGATTTTCTGGGTATACGGATACTAACGATACCAATTGAGGATGCCGTTTATGGATATACGCAGTTTCTTTTGGTGCTTTATTTTTTTAAACGGTTTAAACATATAGATGATGAAAGCAAAAAATAAAATTTTAACAGTGGCCTTTTCCATAGCGTTAATTGCTCTTTTAAATTCCTGTGCCTCGATCCCCAAAAAGGCAAAAGCAGTGGAAAACTTTGATGTCGATGAATATTTAGGCACTTGGTACGAAATTGCCCGTTTTGATTCTCGTTTTGAAAGGGACTTGGACAATGTTTCCGCTCAATACAGCCTTAATGAAAATGGCAATGTCATCGTCTTGAACAGTGGCTATAACCATAATAAGCAAGAATGGAAAAAAGCGGACGGTTTAGCAAGGTTCAGAGGAGATAAAAATGTTGCAAAATTGAAAGTAAGTTTTTTCGGTCCTTTTTATTCTGGTTACAATGTGGTCGCATTGGACGAAAATTACCAGTATGCGCTGGTTGCGGGAAAAAACCTAAAGTATTTATGGATTTTATCGAGAACAAAGAACGTTCCCCAAGAGGTTAAAGCAAACTATTTGGGAATTGCAGAAGGGATTGGTTATGATACCTCTAAACTGATCTGGGTAAAGCACGACAGGAACGATAATCCATTTTTGAATGAAAAGTAGGGTCTCCGTTTTTTGGTTTCGCAGAGATCTGCATTTGGAAGACAATGTGGGTTTGTATCAGGCACTTGCTTCCGAATTACCCGTGTTGCCGGTTTTTATTTTTGATGAGACCATCCTAAATAAATTAGAAGATAAAAAAGACCGAAGGGTTGACTATATCCATCAGGTACTCTCGGCAATAAATAGCCGATTGAAGACATTCAACGCAAGATTGAATACATTTTATGGAAATCCTTTGGATGTTTTTAAAATGCTTTCCGAAAAATATGCTGTTCAAGGCGTTTTCTGCAATCGGGATTATGAACCGCAAGCCATTAAACGGGATACGGAGATTTACCAGTTTTTCAACGAACAGAACATTCCTTTTAAGGCATTCAAAGACCAGGTCATTTTTGATAAAAACGATGTATTGAAAAATGAAGGCACACCCTATACGGTTTATACCCCGTATTCAAAAAAATGGAAAGAGCTATTGACAGAAAAAGATTACAAGTCGTATAATCCTGATTGCACTAATTTTTTCAGACAGCGGTTTGCCGAAATTCATTCGTTGAATGAATTCGGTTTTGAAAAAACAGATATCACTTTTGATCCGCCGAAATTAGATGCAAAAATCATTGACGAATACGACAAATTCAGGGATTATCCTGCAATGCAACGGACAACAGAATTGAGCATCGCTCTTCGATTTGGCACCATTAGTATTCGTAAATGTGTAGCTTTTGCATGGAACCACAATCAAACGTGGCTGAATGAATTGATCTGGCGAGAGTTTTTTATGCAGATCTTATATCATTTCCCTAAAGTGGTTAATCAATCTTTTAAATCGAAATACGATAACATCAAATGGCGAAACAATGAATGGGAATTTGAAAAGTGGTGCGAGGGAAAAACAGGTTATCCGATTGTCGATGCAGGAATGCGACAATTGAACCAAACAGGATCTATGCACAATCGGGTACGGATGATTGCAGCGAGTTTTTTGTGCAAACATTTACTGATAGATTGGCGTTGGGGTGAAGCCTACTTTGCACAAAAGCTGAACGATTACGATTTATCGGCCAACAATGGAAACTGGCAATGGGCATCGGGTTCGGGTTGTGATGCTGCACCGTATTTCAGGGTGTTTAACCCAACTGTTCAAACCGATAAGTTTGATAAGAAGTTGGAATATATCAAAAAATGGATTCCCGGATTTGGAACAGATGCTTACCCCCAACAAATAGTAGAACACAGTTTCGCAAGAGACAGAGCGTTGAAAGTATATGGAGAAGCCGTCAAGGAAAACAATCAATAACGCTTTAATTAAAGTAAAATGGAGAGAAACAATGTAGTGTTGGTCGATGAAAACGATAATGCCATTGCTGAAATGGAAAAATTGATGGCCCACGAGCAAGGGCGTCTCCACCGGGCATTTTCGGTATTTATATTTAATGATAAGGGAGAGCTTCTTTTGCAGCAGCGGGCAAGCCACAAGTACCACGGAGCAGGGTTATGGACGAACACCTGTTGTTCGCATCCGCAATGGGGAGAAACTGTTGCTTTAAGTGCAGAGGAGCGGTTAATCTATGAAATGGGACTGAAATGTGATTTAAGATTGGTCTATTCATTTATATACAATGAGCGGGTTGAAAACAATTTGACAGAGCATGAGCTGGATTATGTTTTTGTTGGTTATTCTGACCAATGTCCTGTTTTAAACAAAGATGAAGTACAGGACTATAAGTGGATGAATGCGGATGAAATTCTATCTGATATAAAAAATAATCCATCACATTATACGGTCTGGTTCAGACAGGCCTTTCCGGAGCTGCTTTCAAAAATCAATTCATGAAAAAGATATTAATCGCCGGAGGTACAGGTTTTGTCGGAAAAGCATTGATAAAGCACCTAGTAAATTGTGGTTATATGGTCAATGTGTTAACACGGAGGAACAAAATCAGCAGCATGGAGAACATTCGGTATTTTGAATGGGATATAAAGAAAGGATTTATTGACGAAAAAGCATTTGAGGGCGTTTCGAAAATCATCAATCTAACAGGCGCAAACATTACCGAAAAGCGTTGGACGGAAAAAAGGAAAGTTGAAATAATCGAAAGCCGGACCAAGGCAATAGATTTACTTTTTACCTATGTTAAAACAAGGAATTTTAGCATAGATATCTTCATTTCATCTTCCGCCATAGGTTATTATGGTGCGATTACTACGGATGAAATATTTACAGAGAAATCCAATAACGGCAGCGAATTTTTGGCTTCGGTTTGCCGGAAATGGGAAAAAACAGCACTGCAATTTGACAGTTTGGGTGTTGCTACCGTGATTTTAAGAAAAGGCGTTGTCCTTGGGAGAGATGGTGGTATGTATCAAAAATTAGCACCTTTGGCGAAGTTGGGCATCAATACATCTTTAGGAAATGGCAGGCAATACTTACCCTGGATTGACATCCGGGATTTAGTCCGGTTGTATGAATTCATCTTGAAGACAGATGAACTCAGCGGGGTTTTTAATGCTGTTTCTTCCGAGCACATTATGATGAATGATTTTTCTAAAGCCCTGCTAAGGTCATTCGGAAAAACGAGTTTTTTGCCCAATGTACCAGCATTTCTGGTAAGGTTATTTTTGGGGGAAATGTCCGTGATGTTGTTAAAGGGTTCTAGGGTCAGCAATTACAAAATAAAACAAACCGGCTTTAAATTTGAGTATAGCTCGATTGAGAAGACATTTTTTATGTAGTAATAAAGCTGGTTGAAGACTTTAGTATAGCTTTCTTTATTGACATTTTTTACAATTTCCGTTTTTCCGTGTTTAAGATAATTTTCGGTTTAGCGGAGCTAACTTTATTTTTATCTAGATCATACTTATAAGAGGTGTCTTTCAATTGGTTCAATCGCCTTAAATCTTCCAATAAAGAGTTCGAGTTTTGTACCAGTGGGTTCACTTTCTAAAAAAGCCGTTTTACGTAAGTAGAATGGCTTTTTGTCTTTATGCTGATTTCCAGGATCAGGGTCTCCGTCGTGATCCCTAGTGACCGGCTTCGTAAAAACTACTTTCGTGTTACTTAATCCAGAAGATTTATTCCGTAAATTTGTATCGGAGACAACAAGCTTATGGAAAACAAGAAGATTTCAATATTATATGTTGACGATGAGGAGAATAATCTGCTTTCCTTTAAGGCGACATTCCGGTTAAAATATAACGTGTTTACCGCCATCAGTGGAGCTGAAGCGATCGAACTTGTCAAAAGCAACCCCATCGATATTATTATCACTGATCAGCGGATGCCTGAAATGACCGGCGTGGAGTTTCTGGAGGAAATCATAAAAATTGATGCTGCGCCAATGCGCATACTTTTAACAGGGTATGCTGATATGGGCGCTGTCGTCGACGCGGTCAATAAAGGAAAGATATTTCATTACCTCAATAAGCCCTGGAGCGAGCAGGAGCTCGATCAAACGATTCAACGGGCCTACGAGGTGTATACTGAACGGCAAAAAATAATTGAAATAAATGCACAGCTCGAAATGTCCAATGATCAATTGGAGTTTATGCTACGTCAAAAATTGTTATCCTAAGAACTGCATTTTTAGGATAGCAGATCTTATTTGCTGGGTATCCTAACCATAAATGTGGTGCCTGTATTGGCGGGTGACTGCACCTCAATTGTACCTTGTAGCTTGATTAGCGCATTTTGTACATTGTATAAACCAAACCCCATTCCTTTGGCCTGATCACTGCCTCTGAAAAATAGTTTGAAAATATCACTGATATGTTCGGGAGAAATGCCGATCCCATTATCGCTGACGATGATAGTCGCCTGCTGGTCTGATACATTAACCGATAATTTAACAAATGGATCAGGATGTCCTTTTTGCTGGTATTTGAACGCATTGGATAGTAAGTTGTGCAAGATTAATTCCAGTATGGCTCTATCACAATGAAACGGCTCTTTCTGTTCCACATGGATGTCAAATGTTACCTCCTTATTTTGTGTGTACATATTATAGAACTGCCTGACATTCCCAAAAAGTTCATCAAAATTAATTTCCGACAGCATGAGTTCACCTCTTCGCAAGAGGTAATAGTCCCTTAGGCTATCGATGTAGGCATCAAGGCTGACCAGGGAACTATCCATCAGGGTAAGCAGTTCATGGATCCGGTCTATATTGTCAAATTCTAATCCGAGTTTTACAGCAGAGAGAATGCCTGTCAGTGGATCCCGTAAATCATGACTCACACTATAAGCAAACTTATCCAGCTCGTCATAGGCTTTCTGCAATTCTTGGTTCCTGGTCTCCAATAACGAGTTGGCGACATAAAATTTGTTGGCCTCTTCGATTGCTGAGATAATTTCCTCATCCATCCAGGGTTTACGGACAAAGCGAAATATATGGCCCTTATTGATCGCATCGATAACTGTATTCATGTCCGCATAGGCGGTCAATAAAATGCGTATTGGCTTCGGGTAATCCTTTTTGATGCGGTAGAGAAAATCTATTCCCAGCTCTCCCGGCATGCGCTGATCACAAAAGATCACACGGATACCCGGATTGGAAAGAAGTATTTTTTCGGCTTCGGTGGTGTTCGATGCGGTATGAATAACATAATCGTATCTAAAATTTGCTTTAAAACCAACCAAGTTATTTGCTTCATCATCAATATATAATATTTCAAGCTCTTTCTGCATATTTTTATAATCTGGTTTACCTTCCCCAAAATGAACGAAATTAATGATAATTTATCGAACTATTCGGGGGTATTTTGTTGCCAATCCTTTTGTTGTATGGGAATATGCAACCTAAAAGTTGTACCCTTCCCGACTTCTGATTCTACAATAATATTACCATGATGTTTCGCAATGGTATTATAGGCAATCGACATGCCCAGTCCTGTTCCTTCGCCGACGTCTTTGGTCGTGAAAAAAGGTTCAAAAATTCGATCCCGAATGTTTTCCGGGATGCCAATACCATTATCGGATATGTTAACAAAAATGGCGGATTGATCCTTTGTAACTCCTGTTGTCATACTTAATTTTCCGCCACCCTTATCAGCGAATTTTTTATTTATGGCATACACCGCATTCGTGATAATATTCATAAATACCTGATTCAGCTTTCCTGCGTAGCATTCTATCCTTGGCAGATTACCATAGTTCTTTTCTACTTCGATCGTGTTGTTGATCAAGCTGTTAAGGATCAACAAGGTAGAGGCCAGACCTTCATTGATATCGGCAAATTTTAAGGTGTCTTCGTCGACACGGGAAAAGATACGTAAACTTTTTACAATTTCCGCTGTGCGATGAGCACCGTCGCTCATCCCTTGCAATAAAAAATCTACTTCGGTCCTCAGATAATCAATATCTAGATCATCTTTAAATTTTTTGATCTGGGCTTGTTTTTCACTATCGGAAATCCCCGGAGTAAATGCAATCCGTTCGACCTCATCCAATACTGTCCAGATCATCTTGATATCGCGTTTCAGGGGATTAATATTAGCTGTAACAAAGTTTATCGGGTTATTGATCTCGTGGGCGACTCCTGCGGTCAGCTGCCCCAGGGAAGCCATTTTTTCCGCTTCAACAAGTTGGGACTGGGCTTCTTTCAGATGTTCTAGCGTCATCTGCAGCGACGAATTGGATTCCGTTAGTTCACGTGTCCGTTCCCCTACTTTTTGTTCTAATAACGTATTCTGCTCATGGATAAGTCTCGCATTTTCCTGAGAGATAGTCAATTCTCGCTGATGGGCTGCTTCTTTTTCCTGTTTCAGTATATTGATGCTGTAAGCCAGACCAAACGAAAGCAAAGCCATTTCGATTACGGAGGCAATCTGTACCGCATTGCTTGTAAAGTTGTTATAATCTAATATGCCATAATCCTTTAATAAAAATACAACAGATCCCAGGAGCAGAACTGTCCAGCCATAGACAAAATATTTTGCGGGTTTATAGCCCCTTATCATGATACGGTAAGACAGATAGAGGACCAACAGTGAGCCGGCCCCGGTAGTCAATTGCATCATAAAAAATGCGGGTTGGGTCAAACCAGCTAATGCCAGAATGGTACCCAAGGTAAATAAAATGATAAAAATGGCGATTATACGTCTTGATCGAGGTGCATTCTTCGATAACTGAAGAAATGAATCAGCGAAGAGCAGGGCACTAAGCCCAGACAGACAACCGAAAATAATCGGACCTTTGGTAGCAAAATACGGCCAGGCTGGCCATAAATATTGAAAACTATACCCTTTGATCCCCATTTGAGTGACCCCTGCACACACAACATAGAGTACATAATAAAGATAGCCCCTATCTCGAACAGAAAAGAACAGGAAGAGGTTATATATAGCCATAATAAATACGATACCGATATAAATACCATTCAGCATACTCTCGCTGTTCAGCTGGGCCATAAACTTGCGCTCGCTGCTTAGGTAGATGGGTAATATTATTTGCTCGGTGCTTTTAATACGGAGAAAAAAGATCCTTTCCGATTGTCGGGGCAGATGAATGTCAAAAACATAATTGGGAACGTTATATGCTCTTATCGAAAAATTCTGATGTTCGCCCAGTTTGATGGATTGATACGAGCCATTCTCAGCAGGACTATATAATTCAATCTCATCAAGCAATGGATAGGCGATCTCTAAAATAAAATCTAAATCTTGTTGGCTATTATTTTTAATCGGGAGCCTTAACCAGATGGCGTTTGCTGATGTTCCAAGATTAGGAACGTCACTGTTCAGTGATTGAAAGGCCGATGAAGAAGAAACGATTGAAAAATCTGAGCTTTCAGGGCCGGTATAGCGTGCTAACATATGGCCTACCAATAGCCGTTGTCCAGCATGATCAACAGTGATCTGTGCCTGTGACGACAGGTAGGCAAGGCTAAAAAGACAGATCAGGAAAAACCAGCGTTTCATCTTGAGGTACTATTTTTTTGCTTGTGCGATTACTAAATTCATGGACACTAAAAAACAGCCCGATTCATCCAATTGATTCAGTGCCAGTTGAAAATTGTCATATTCCGCTTGACTTAATTTCCCCTTTTCGAACATTTCCAAGAGTATTTTGTCCAAAAATAGATACCGGCTAGCTTCTTCCCTGGAGCGTGTAACCATATTGAATGTTTGCAGCTGAACCTCTTGAAATCCATTGGCAAGTAGATCAGTGGTCAGCTTGTTACCTGCCCAACCGTTGTTGACTTTTTCTGCTGTCAGGTAATGACATATCTTGGCTTCTATAGCTACATGTTGTGTATAAAAAGTCAGGCTATTCCAGATGGTTTCCACGATGACCAACGGCTGCCCTTTGCGCAGTACACGATAGACCTCCCGAAACATGTCCTGCGGAGCCGTCAGATGTTGAACAAGACGTTCCATCCGTACGCCCGAAACGCTCTCATCCTTGAAATCGAGCTGGTATACCTCGCCCCGGATAAAACTGACATTGCTGATACCCTTACTGGCTGACTTAGCATGATCGATCAACGTAGCGTCGTGGTCCACGCCAACGACCTGTACAGCACTCCCTAACCGATTTGCAAGGTTAACAGCGTCTATCCCGGTACCGCATCCCAGATCCGCAACAACTCCTTCTATGATTGTTTCGAAAGGGCTATAGGAATGCATTTTAAGTTGCTTAAGAAAGTCTCCGGTATCCTGTAAATAACCGGCTCCATAGTGTTTAGTATCCATTACAATATATTTAGGTTACGATGATCTATTTTGGGGTCTGCTGATGTGTGTCGCAAATTTTTTATGACTTCATCAAGATCCCAATGGTCCAGGTGGGGAATATCGATTTGATAGTGAATTTCAATTTCTTTATTTCGCAGGGTTTCAATCCGGACGATATTGGAGTTGTCTCGGAGTGAGAATATTGCCGCCCTGTTTTCATGATCTGCCTCGGTTAATGTATCCAGATTTCTCATAATCATAACTGTTGCCAATAAATCCAACTTGGGATAGTAGAAAGTCCCGTTGTTACCGACGCTGGTATCTATTCGGTATCCGACACTCTCAGCCAGTTTTACGGTATATGGGGCGCATAAGGCAAATAACGATTTGATTCCGATCTGGGTACTGATCGCTGCTCCAGCTCTTGTGAGGAAGATACTGCCAATGCCATAGCCGGCGATCTCCCGGGAGTTCCATAGGCCACAGCCCTCTCCGGTACCATGAAGGGCGTAGTCGTATACTAAATCGTAGATACGTGCATCCATAGCGCCTGTAGCCTGTTCTATCGGTAGTGGCTCACTCCCTCCAGCGGCATGTATCCGGACTCCGCCATATACTTTCTCGCCATCAAGTGACTCCACAATAAGTACGAAAGATGCAGGATTATACATCCAGTCATTTCTGGAAGAGGTAACTTTCTTGACACCTATTGCTGTCAAGACGTGGGCATGCCCCTCTATAAAACGTTCACAGGTCTTCGGATCGTCGATAGCCCGAAATGCTCTTAATCTAACTACCGGACGTCCTTCGTTGAATAATAATGCCACCGAAATGCTCTAATTTATCGTTGAGACACAAAACTAATCAATAAAAAGCAAAGCTGTTTATCGGTCTGCCAAATAAACAGCTTTATGATTTGCCCTTTACAAAAGACCGTATTTCAGCAGAGCTAGGCAGAAGTAGGCTTAAATTTGTCTATCAGTGCTATATCAACGGCTTTATGAAACGGTTTTTATCGACCTGTCTTGTCTAAGACAGTCAAGCAAGAAGAACCCCTGAATACCAGTATTTTTTTTGAAAGGGGAATCGCTATCTTCAACCCTATGAAAAGACTGTTATTTTTACCCCTGTGTATGTTAGTCGGTGGGACTATTTCTATTGGAATGTCAGGCTGTGCTGAAGGAGCGAAAAAGAGGGGTGTCCAAAAGGAAGATTCGATACAAAATAACCTAACGGCGAGCAAAGATACCGCGGAAAAATTCCCTCCATTACCGATCAACTACGATCAGACAAAGGTCCTGAAAAATCTGTACGTAACCGACCGGGCTGGTGTCGTTCTGCGCCAGGGGGCGGATGAAAGTGCTCCAGCACTTGGAAAATATCCCTATGGAACAAAACTGGATATCATCGCTGAGGAGGGTGAATGGATTGCGGTGATGGATCGTATCCAGCGGGATTATAAAGGTGCTGATGGCGAAACCAATGATGTAACACAATGGGAAAAAGTATATGTCGAGAAATCTAAGATAGGCAGCCACGATAAAATTACAATTTCACCCAAAGATTTAAATCTCATCGTCTCGCAACACGTTAAAGGGCAAGAACGTTATTATGAACGGGGGCATCAATTGGATGAATATCTGCACTTGGAGCTGATTAGTGAACAAGATTTTATACAGGCAAGGAAAACCGCCGAAGATTGTTTGATCAGAGATACACTATCTTACCCAAAACATGATCATGTTTTAGAGCTTCCCCTAGTAAATGGCAAGAAACTTATATTTAAAGATAAAAAGACCGACAGCGATGATGAGGCTGAATTTAACTATATAGGGCATTGCGACGCGCTGAATGCTTTTGCCATTGCGGGAAATTATTGGGAGAGCGGCGATGTCAGGTTGTTCGATCGGCACGACGGACAGCTTATTGTAGCATGCAAAGATTATCCTTACCTCTCCCCAGATAAAAATTATTTGATGACGTTGCATGCCGACCCTTATGAATCTACTGGAGATCTAACAATCTTCCACGTGAAACAAGACAAAATAAGTCAGATGATTTTTTTAAGTTTCCGGCAATGGATGCCCTCAGTAGATACTCATTTGATCTTTTGGGGCAAAGACGGGCATATATATGCTGCAGTAAATCATAAGGATGCCTATTGGGATGAAAATGGCAGCCTAAAAGAAAAGCACCAGTACATCAGAATCACAATACTCAAGTCATTGGTTAAGACGGTTTAATCGGGAGCTGTTGAAATTAATATTTCCTGTGACTGGCCTCTAAAAGGATACGGGCTTTTTGTTTAATCTTGGAAAAGTAAAACTATTCTGAAGGACATCTGTTGTATTCCATAAAAATAGATTATAGTTTGTAATTTAGCTGAATGAAACTTAAAACACTCTCGTTATTTGTCGTTCTATTCTCCTTGTCTTTTTTGTCGATGGCACAGGATAAATCTTGGAAAGAGCATAATAAATGGATCTGGGGACCGTCTGTGGGTTATCAGTATCAGAGCGGTAATTTTCTGAAAGTTTCAGGTTGGGGATTGTTTGCACCCAATGATTTTCAGTATATGAAAATTGATGCCGGAGCAAATTTTAGTTGGATGGACAATAAAACTACCGTAATTCCTGAAGTTGGATTTACCTATTATTTGAACGATTTTGTATTATTTCCTTTTGTAAAAGCCGAACTAACCCCATATACCATCACACCCAAGGTTGGTGCAAGTTTATTTTCCATCGTGGATCTGGGTATAGGCTATGGCTTTGATTATAATACAAAGAAGAACTTTAAACCGATTGATGGATTTACGGTATCTGTCGGGGTGAATATACCCTTGAATTTTCATCTTTATTAAATGATGGGTTATGCAAAATAGAAATATACATTGGATCGGCTGTATGTTTTTTTTGCTTTTTTTTAGTAAAAAAGTGACAGCACAAGACCATTTGATTGGCCCGACCCTTAGTTATCAGTTCCAAAAAGGAAGTATCATCAAAGCAGGTGGCTATTTTGCATTTCCATTTGTGGGTGATAACATTTTGCGGGCAGATGCAACGGCCAATTTTACATGGACGCAAAAGAAATTTGCCCTCATTCCTGAAGCAGCATTGACATATTACCCTCAAACCTATGTGCTGACGCCATTTGTTCGGGCTGAAGTTACACCGTATACTTTCACACCAAAAGCCGGAATCAGCTTTGCGACATTGTTAGATCTTGATTTTGGTTATGGATTTTCCATCAATGAAAAAAAAGACTATAATCCGATTAAGGGCTTCGCAGTGTCCCTTCGATTCAGTATCCCATTAAATTACCGGCTCAATATGTAGTTACTTCTGCTCTTATAAATAAAAGCGTATTTTTCCGAAGACCTTTGCCTGATCACCTTTGTTCATCATAGAAAGGTAAAAAGTGGATGGAATGTCAAAATATCACGACGACTTGAAGTATGCCAATTTTATGCTGTAAATTGATGTTGAAGAACAAGTTTAATGTAGTAATACGGCTTATAATAAGTGAGAGAAAATGCGAATAACCATTTTAGATGACTATCAAGATGCTGTCCGACAGTTGGATTGTTTCAAGATACTTGATGGACATGATGTTGAGATATTGAAACAATCCTATACAGACCCCCAGGAGCTTGCTGAAAAACTTAAAAATACCGAAGTATTAGTGCTGATCAGAGAGCGTACAAAAATTTCAGCAAGCCTGCTCGCCCAATTACCCAAACTCAAATTGATCAGTCAGACGGGTAAAGTATCCAATCATATAGATTTAGCAACATGTACTGCGCATAAGGTTGCTGTTGCAGAAAGTGTGGGCTCTCCTATTGCGCCCGCAGAACTGACTTGGCTTTTGATCATGAATGGTTTAAGAAAACTTCCTGAGGCAGTTACAGCAATGAAAGAAGGGTGTTGGCAGACCAATATTGGCGGGTCGGTTGCGGGAAAAACAATTGGGATATGGGGGTATGGAAAAATAGGAAAGCGAATCGCACATTATGCAAGAGCCTTTGATGCACAAGTTGTCGTATGGGGAAGTGAAAACTCAAGACAAGAAGCTGTTAAAGATGGTTTTATCGCTGCCTCCAACAAATCTGATTTTTTCCATTTTGCAGATGTGGCTACCTTACATCTCAGGCTGGTACCAGAGACGCGTGGTATTGTCAAACTTGAGGATCTCAGGTCGATGAAGACTACAGCCCTTTTGGTCAATACTTCCCGTGCAGAACTGATTGAGGAAAATGCCTTACTGACAGCCCTGGAAACTGGAGTGCCTGGAATGGCCGCCGTCGATGTCTATGAATCCGAACCAGTCTACGATCCGAACTATCCACTGTTGCAGATGCAAAATGTACTTTGTACGCCACACCTTGGTTATGTCGAAGAAAATGGTTACGAACAGCTTTTTAAACTGGCCTTTGAAAATATTGCCGCTTTTTCGGATGGACATCCACAGCATATTGCCAATCCAGAAGCGCTTAGCCGCTGATCCAGATGCAGGGCCGGCTTAAAAGAGATACCCGTTCAATGCAGCTGATTGATACACTGAACAACAGCAGATGCTTATTAATTAAGCTGACATGTCCGAAACCATAAGGCGATAACACAAAAATTTATCCTGGACAGGTTGTCCTTTTTATTGATGCAATTGCATATTATTGTTGATGGACAAACACCGTTGTGCATTTAAGATCTAAATGTTTCATGAATAACTTTACAAAACTAAATCAGCCTACGGGGCGCTTGATATATTCGGCAGAGAAAGAATACCTCTTTTTTGGGGGAACCTCCTATTTGGGATTAGCTACTGATGAGGAATATATACAGCTATTTATTGATGGCGTGAGGCGCTTCGGAACAAATAACGGCACTTCGCGCAATAATAATGTGCAGCAGGCGATATTTGAGCAGGCAGAAGAGTTTGCTGCAAAGCGTTTTGGCTTTGAAGCCACCCTACTGCTTTCTAGCGGGTATTTGGCAACGCAATTTGCGGTGAGGGCCCTGGCCACTGAAGGGGAGCTGCTATATGCCCCCTCCTGTCATCCCTCCCTTTGGCTTGAAATAAAACCCGATGTAGCTGGAAGTTTCGAGAACTGGAGCAGACAAACTGTCGATTATATTAATCAATCCGAAAAAAAATCGTTCGTTATTGTCAGCAATAGTCTAGACAATATGACTCCGGAGAGTTACGATTTTACTGTTTTTGAACAGATTGATCCCAGTAAAAAAATTATATTGCTATTGGATGATTCCCATGGTATAGCTGTTATGCGTAACAATGCAATTTCACTTGAGCAGAACAGCTTATGTCAGAAAAATATTGAACTGATTGTTGTTGCATCATTAGCAAAAGGTTTGGCAACAGATGCGGGACTGATTTTAGCGGATCGAGAGCGCATAGTACAGTTCAAAAAGTCCAACTTTTATACGGGAGCATCACCCAGCCCACCTGCCAGCCTTTATGCTTTTGTCAATGGGGAGCAGATCTATCAAAGACAATTTGAAAAACTGCATCAGAATATCCGATATTTTAAAACGATAGCGGATGACTATTTAAATGCTATGGATAGCTTTCCTGTCTTCTCCTCGCGTGATAGGGGGCTTTATTCAAGACTGATGGAAGCAAATATCGTGGTCTCTAGTTTCCCTTATCCCCTTTCAACAGATCCCTTATTGAACAGAATAGTCATCAATGCCCATCATACCACTCATGACCTTGAACGTTTAGGTCATGCAATTGGCATATCTTGATTTTTATAAGATGTTCAATGAACAACTTATTGTAAATTAGAGAATTGTTTTTATTTTTGGATTTTATTTAAGCCTTTGTTTGAGGTAATATTAGGTTAATTGATTGTAAATGTTTGGCTTTTGGAAGCTTATTTATCAAAAAAGTATTTAAATAATTTCCATTACTCATTTTAAAACAATACTTTTGCATCCCCAAACATTAGTTGGCTTAAGGGTTGAAAAATAAATAATTACAGTAAAATAGATATGACTAAAGCAGAAATTATTGCAGAAATCTCTAACAAAACTGGCTTAGAGAAGGTAGATGTTCAAGAAACCGTAGAGGCGTTCTTTAAAGTTGTCAAAAACGCAATGATCGGAGGAGAAAATGTATATGTAAGAGGTTTTGGTAGCTTCGTAGTCAAAAAAAGAGCTGAGAAGACTGCAAGAAACATTTCCAAAAATACAGCAATCATTATTCCAGAGCACTTTGTACCTAGCTTCAAGCCAGCTAAGATTTTCGTTGAGAAAGTAAAAAATGGCAATAAATAATCTTTAAAATAGATTAAAATGGCAAGAACCAAACAAATAATAGTAATAGGAGCAGTAGTAGCCCTGGTTGCGGTGCTTTTAGCACAGCCTATTAAGGGTTTGGTTAACAATGACAAAGAAACTGCTGCAGCATCTGAATCGCAACCTTCCAATGAAGTAAATTTGGAAAACATTTCTTCGATGACAAAACAAGGTTTAGATGCTAGTTTAGTCAAAGAAATTTCCGATATTGAGGCCCAAGTTGCCAATGCTTCTGGAGAAGGTAAGGTAAAGCTGTTGCAACAGTTGGCAGATAAGTGGGATGATGTCGCAAAACCAGCCCCTCAGGCTTTTGTCTATGAGGAAATGGCAAAAGTTTCTCCAAAATTTGAATATTGGTTGAAAGCAGGTAATGCTTATCGTGCTGCTTATACAAATTTGCAGGACTCTACATTGGCTCAGGCGCTGAATCAAAATGCAATACATGCTTATGAGGCCGCCCTGAAAGCTAATTCAAGTAGTTTAGATGCAAAAACGGGATTAGGTGCCGCAATGGTATCTGGGACGAACAACCCAATGGCAGGTATTGCCTTATTGAGAGAGGTTGTTACCGCTGATCCTAAAAATTTAGAAGCAAATAAAACGTTGGGATTGTTTTCATTACAATCTCGGCAGTTTGACAAAGCCATCGAGCGTTTTAAGACCGTTATCGATCAAAAACCCGATGCAGAGTCATACTTTTACTTAGCCACAGGCTACGAAAATATTGGGATGAAAAAAGAGGCTGTTGTTGCTTTTCAAAAAAGTAAAGAACTGGCCGCTGATCCATCCCTATCACAATTCATCGACCGCAAGATTGAGGAATTGAGCAAGTAATTCATTTATTATTTTATAATCATTAAAAAATTTAGCTATGCCAAGCGGAAAAAAAAGAAAAAGACACAAGATGGCTACTCACAAACGTAAAAAACGTTTAAGAAAAAATAGACACAAGAAAAAATAGTCTTGTGATAAGCTTTTAAACATCTTGGCCCATTTTGCTGAGATAGCTTTACGAAATAATCTACATGTCTTTAGGGGGATGTAGATTGTTTTTTTCGTAAGAACGTTCTTTAAATGTTTAATCGGATACCAAAGATTGCGATTGCATATTGCATAGGTGTCAAAAATGAGTAGCTGTTGGTAAAGGAATTAATTATCGATTCAACTCCTGATAAAGGGGTAACTATTGCTTTACTACAAGATAAGCAGCTTGTTGAACTTAATCGCGAGCCCGCCAATAACAACTTCGCTGTCGGAGATATCTATCTCGGACGTATTAAGCGGATTATGCCGGGACTCAATGCAGCTTTCGTAGATGTAGGCTACGAAAAGGATGCTTTTCTACATTATTTAGATTTAGGTCCTCAGGTTCAATCCTTGCTGAAGCTTACGCGAATAGTAAAGAATGGCAGTTATCAAGAGAAACTGCTCAATAGTTTAAAACTTGAAAAGGATATCGATAAAGCTGGCAAGATCTCAGATGTCTTGAGCAAAAATATGCTCGTGCCAGTACAAATCGCCAAAGAACCCATCTCGACAAAAGGGCCTCGTCTGAGCTCAGACCTTTCAATTGCAGGTCGTTTTGTGGTTTTGGTCCCTTTCTCAAGTACTGTTTCCATTTCCAAGCGTATCAAAGGTAGCAACGAACGCAACCGCCTAAAGAAGATTGTTGAAGGAATTAAACCCGCCAATTTTGGGGTGATCATCCGTACAGTCTCCGAAGGGAAAGGTGTCGAAGAGCTACAACGTGACTTATTGGACCTGATCTCAAAATGGGAGCTATTTACCAAACGTCTTCGTAATGCTGAACCGCCACAAAAGGTTCTCGGCGAAATGGATCGTGCATCCACTATTCTACGAGATATATTGACGGACGAGTTTTCGCATATTTATGTTAATGATCCTTCGATCTTCGAAGAGACAAAATCATATATACACGATATATCTCCTGATTTGGAAAAAATTGTTAAGCTTTATAAACATAAAGAACCAATTTTCGATCATTTTGGAGTTGAGAAGCAAATCAAGGCAGCTTTTGGCAAGACTGTCACATTACCAGGTGGAGCATATCTCGTTATCGAGCATACCGAAGCCTTACATGTGATTGATGTCAATAGCGGTAACCGTTCAGCCAATAAGGAGAATCAGGAAGATAACGCATTGCTGGTCAATATGGAAGCAGCAAAAGAAATCGCGCGACAACTGCGTTTGCGTGATATGGGTGGAATTGTAGTCATCGATTTCATTGATATGCACAAGCCCAATCACCGAAAAGAGTTGTATACATTCTTAAAAGAATGTATGGTGTCGGACAGAGCTAGACATACGATTTTGCCGCCAAGTAAATTTGGCCTGGTTCAAATCACCCGTCAACGTGTAAGACCTGAAATGAATATTGTCACAAATGAGAAATGTCCTGCTTGTGATGGTACAGGTGAAATCCGATCGAGTATTGTCCTGATGGATGATATAGAAAATAATTTGAGTTTTATTCTTCAGGAACAAAATGAAAAAAAGGTGACCCTCTGTGTTCACCCATATATAGACGCCTACATTAAGTCTGGTTTGATTTCTAAAAGAATGAAATGGTTCATGAAGTACGGTAAATGGATTAAAGTCAATCCAATTACGTCATATTATCTAACTGAATTCCATTTCTTCAATGCGAAGGATGAGGAAATCAAGTTATAATAGAAAGAGATTAACGAAAAGGGTTAGTAGTGATACTAGCCCTTTTTTGTTTATATCCAATGAATATTTATACCATCTTTTTCCATTTTTCGAAAATAGGTCATTTGACGTTTGGCATAACGGTGTATTTCCGTTTCTAACTTACTGAAGAAAGTAGGATAATCCATTTGTCCGAGCATGTGCATGGAAGCGTATTTATATTCCAGACCATAGTATTGCAGCTGCTCATGCGATATGCCCTCTGCAAGAAGCCGTTCTACCTCTTGTAAAAAACCGTTATTCAGACGCTCATTCAGTCTCTTACTGATGCTTGATCTTCTTTTTTCAAGAGGCGGATTTAGTCCAATAACAAGAGCGTCAGGGGCTTGCTGCTCGGGTTTGAAATCTGGGTTTTGTCTGAGAAACTCCAGTATTTCGATGGCGCGGATGATACGTTTGTTGGTAGAATGATCGATTTGAAAGTCTTGGGGACATGTGTAAGAGCTTACCCGTTCCATTAATTCTGATTCTGTCTCTTTAGAGAGCGCTTCTTTAAATCCTTCGATGCTTGGAATCAGTGCATAGGGCGCCGGCTGGATAACGCTTTGCAAGTATAAACCCGTCCCGCCACATAAGATTGTATGTTTACCTTTTTTTAAGATGGATTGATAAGCCCGATTGAAATCAGTGATAAAATTTCCGAGATTGTACTGTGTCCCCGGTTCCTGAATATCGATGAGATGATAAGGGATGTTGAGGTATTCGGTCAGGTCTTTTCCTGTGCCGATATCCATACGGCGGTAAATTTGACGCGAGTCAGCACTGATGATTTCACCATTGATATATTGGGCCAGTTGTACCGCCAATCTGGTTTTTCCAGAGGCCGTAGGCCCCAGGATAACGATAACTTTCTCTTTTGGAACAACGGTCTGTCCCAAAAGAGAAAGTATATAATCTAATTTGTTGATCACAGAACAAATTTAGTCCATTTTTCCGTTCCTTCATTATTTTTTACGACGGTGTCTATAAAGGCCATACCTCTTACACCATCATATACTGTAGGAAAGTCTTGCTCTTCCGCTGTAGGGGTTCTCCCTTCGCGTTTTGCCGTTACTGTAGCTGCAAAGTTGCGATAGATATTGGCAAACGATTCCAATAGCCCTTCCGGATGACCTGCCGGAACACGCGTGTTATGGCTGGCAAATGAGCTCAATGTATATGGTGCTCCATAAGCGTTTCCAGTACGGTACAATTGGCGTGGTTGATCCAGCATTTTAATGATCAGGTTGTTTGGATCTTCATTTGCCCATTCTAACCCACCTTTTTCACCGTAAATGCGGATGCGGACAGCATTCTCCTCTCCTGCTGAGATCTGTGATGCCATTAACACACCTTTTGCGCCATTTTCGAACCGCAATAATACAGAACCATCATCATCCAATAGACGGCCTTCAACAAATGTGGTCAGGTCTGCACATAACTCCTCGATTTTTAATCCTGACACATACTCCGCAAGATGAGCAGCATGCGTGCCAATATCACCCATGACCAAAGATTTGCCCGAACGTTTCGGATCAGCACGCCAAGCGGCACCTGCATTGCCCTCACGCTCCGTCAAACGGCTTAACCAGCCTTGTGGATATTCAACAACAATTTTTCTGATCTTACCAAAATGGCCTTCCTTGACCATCGCTTTTGCCTGCTTCACCATTGGATAGCCCGAATAGGTATGTGTAAGACAAAGTGTACGCCCTGTACGTTCTACTGTTGCTTGTAATTCTTTAGCCTCTTCAACCGATACAGTCATTGGTTTTTCAACCACCACATCAAACCCTTTTTCCATTGCTAGTTTAGCTGGGGCAAAATGCAAAAAGTTTGGTGTTACGATCGTTACGAAATCCATGCGCTCTCCTTCTGGGAGCAAAGACTCTTTCTCGATCATCTCTTCATAGTTTAGATAGACACGCTCAGGAGATACAAATAGGTCTTCTCCAGATTGTTTCGAAATCTGCGGATCGATACTGAATGCACCACAAACCAATTCAATCTTGCCATCCATAAAAGCGGCAATACGGTGTACAGCACCAATAAAGGCATCATTTCCGCCTCCGACCATACCCATGCGAAGTTTTCTCTTCATAACGTTATTATTTTGATTATTTATTTTTTCAAACTCTTACAGTGTACAATATACACAATTTAGCTCATTTTATATATAAAATCATCTTGATGCTACCCATATTTTCCTTTGGAAAACCATTTGGGAACTGCATTTTTAGTGTTTCGAGCTCCTCTTTATTCCGATAAGGGTGGCGAAAACACTCCGTTACCCAAAAGGTAATCGGGGGCGTGATTTCCTTCGCTACGAATCCGATTCTTTCCAGCGAAGAAGACTGGCTCCAGTCTCGATCGGTGAATGTCATGATATCACCCGGCGAAAAATCCTTACAGAAAGCCCTGATTAATTTGCTTAATCCCCCGATGACATTATAACCAGACTTATTGCAGAAGCGCAACAGCTCAAATGAACGGTAATCATCGCTCGTATTATTCATGCGACGCCCGCCTGAAAATATCGCTACGGCTACCAGCTCTCCCTGTTCATAAAGACCATACCGGTATTTACCCGGAAGGGCAACTTGGAGGTGATGTTCCCTAAGAAATTGCAGGCTTATCTTTTTATCAAGTCGGGCAACAACGGTCTGACGGGCGTAGATACGTTTATTATTTTTGGCCCGTGCAATGATGCGTTGAACAATAAGGTCAAATTTTTGTCTCAATTGATCTTCATCAATATGGATGCCCGCTTCTGCCATGCCTTGTCTTGACTGTTGTTCATTGGGATAAAGCAAAATCTTTTTTGTTATTTCAGGAGAACTGACTTGTAAATATCCATCAAGTTCATACAGGCTTAACTGTATGTTCAGAGATTGTTGAAGTTCTTTGATGAACTGAATGACCAAATCTTTAAATGAAGGAACCATGGATACAAAAATAACTTTTATGGAAGCTTTGACGAAATATCCGCTTTTAATAATTATCCGTACCTTTGTACAAAATTTAATTGTACTATGTGATACCCCTGTTTAAAAGAATAAACATGAATGGTGCGACAGCAACACAGATCGTTCAAAAACATGTGCTGCATAAGATAACCTGGGTATTCCATATGAACGTAAAAAAATAATTTACATATATGAAACTTCCGATAGTGGCATACGGTGATCCTGTATTGAGAAAGGTTGCTGAAGAAATAGATGAAGACTATCCTGATTTAAAGAAATTGATCGATGATATGTTTGATACCATGTATGCAGCACATGGTGTTGGGCTTGCAGCGCCACAGGTGGGTCTGCCGATCCGTATGTTTGTGATAGACGCAACGCCTTTTGCAGAAGATGATGAAGAAAATCAAGAAATACTCAAGTCGTTCAAAAAGGTCTTCATTAACCCGATCATGGTGGAAGAATCCGGTGAGAAATGGGCTTTCAGTGAAGGTTGTTTAAGTATTCCTGACATCAATGAGGATGTGCTCCGTCATAAAAATATTCGAATCAACTATCTTGATGAACATTTTGAAGAACATGAGGTGGATTTGACGGGGCTCGCGGCTCGGGTCGTACAGCATGAATACGATCATATTGAAGGTAAATTGTTTACCGATAAGCTGAGCACTTTAAAGAAAACAATGTTAAGAAGTAAGCTTGATGCGATTTCCAAAGGCAATATCCGGGTCGGTTATAAAATGAAATTCCCACAACAAAAGAAAAAGCGTTAGTCCAGAGTAGCGCTTTTTCTTTTTATAACTTAATCTAAACGGGGAAGGTATAGTCTGTATTTGACGGCTGTCATCCGGATCAGAAAAACGACTGCAGCACCGATAAAAGCTGCCCAAGAGATGTCGAGGTTGAGATGAACCAACAGGATATAGATAAGCCCGCCGCCCAGGCACGCAGTGGCATATACCTCTTTTTTAAATATCAAGGGGGTTTCATTGAGCAGAATATCGCGTGTCATGCCGCCACATACTGCGGTAAACATACCAAAGATAATAGCAGCATGGACACTGCTTTCATAATTCAATGATTTTTGTACCCCCAAAATGGTAAAGAAACTGATTCCTATGGCATCAAAAAGGGTTAAGGTACGGTAATAGCTATACAATTGCCTGTTGAAGATAATAGCGATCAGAATGCCCAGAAAGATAGCGATCAGATAATTGCTGTCATTGACCCATACCGGACGCAAATTGAGGAACATATCCCGCATGGAACCTCCACCAATGGCAGTGACAAACCCCAAGAAAGCCGCACCAAAGATATCGATATCTTTTCGTTTTGCAGATAAGGTACCGGATATGGCAAAAAATAGGGTGCCAAGTAAATCGCTCAAGTAAAAGTAGTTGGCATCTGTAGTCATTGTATCCTATATTATATATGTGGACAAATTTAGGAGAAATCTCTATAATTTAAATTTATGGTGAGGCGAATCGCTTTTAAGCCAGCAATTCCCTGTACATCTTCCAGTTTTAAATGTTCTATTGTATGTTCAATGATACCCATGTCATAAATGGCCTGTATGCTCAGGTTCAGGTCCTCCAAAACTTCATCCGATAGATAAACAATAGCAATCTTGTTGACTTGGGTAAGCCTTTCCTTGGTTCGTTTTACCCGTATCTTATCTATTCTTTTCTTGATGATTTCGTAGCGGATATTCAGGGAGCCTTCTACATCAAACCTTCGCTCATCTTCCCTAAAGCTGATATCGATGCTGTGAGGGTTGATAAAAATGAGCTGGGTCGTTTCTAAAGGAAGAGCCAATGTATTTCTTGCCTGATGGGTCTTCAATGCAATCCGGGCCATGGAAATAATCTGTTGCCGGCGAAAAACATGGATAAACTCTTTGCTAAAAGGCTGTTGTGGCGTAATGGACTCGCCGATATAAACGTCATATTCGATGCCGTCAGTCCTAAATTTCTGGAAATAAGATGGATAATTGCCCTGGATAAAATTGTTGAAATGATTTAATTCCTTACTGATAAGATGATTGATATGGCGCAAGGAAGTTTCAAACTCATTCCGATAAAACTCTCCGGTCTCCCGATTAGTGAAAAAATGCTGCGCATAATGTGCAATGATCGCATGTTTTGTCGGAAACTGCCTTCTTGCTTCATCCAAAAACGGTTGGACATCCTTTCTGAAAAATTCAATGATTTTTACCATCGATTCATCGAAGGAAATATGATCAAGAGACTGCGTGATTTGTTCGACATGCTTTGAAAAGTCGACGATCAGTTGATGTTTCCCATCCAGCGATAGCTCGTCGATAAGCAGAGCGAGTTGCCTGACCTTAAAACTGAAATCCTTTAAGATAGATGCATTGCGGATGATCGTGGAATCTTTAACATCTATTGCGCCATATAACGGATATACTTCTTCAAAGATAACCGGCTTGATATGCGCATTCTGATCATCATTTTCGAGTTCTTGAATGTATTGAGCCGCAACATGATTGAACTTCCACTGTACGGCAGGTTGTATCGTTGTGAAGCGATTGATGATGATCTCATCGATACGCTTTTTGAACTCGGCGGTGATATCGTATGAAAGTTGAGATAGTAAGGGCACTAGGGAACGCAGCGAATGGATGGTTTCATTGTCCAACTGATCCAATTTATGGCTGTAGATTTCTAATATACCTGACAAAGCATGGTTATGAATCAGTGGGATACATAAATATGTCTTAACACCGGAGGCTTTGACTTGTTCATCAAAGATTGAGGTCGTATTCTTAATGCCATCCATGGCATTATAGAAGATCAGGTGTGGATGCTTGAGGTAATTTGCAACTTCGGGCCTGATGTTTGTGTATGTATTCTTTGCATAGCTCTCAGAGATCAAGATACTCTTGTTGGTGATGGAATAATCAAAAAATGGGAACCCATTAAGCTGAAATAAGGGGAATAAACTAAAAATGGTATCTGACCCCTTCAATAATGGGGCGATTATTTTCTCGAGATCTGATAAGAAAAGATGGTAGTTGTACGTCGCCAGGTCCAATAAGATCGACTGTATTCTTTTGAGCGTATGTTCTAAACTGGTCTTTTTGAATGTAACAATGGTAAAACCAGAAAGTTCAAAATCCACGATTTTAATGGCGCTGACCACGTTATTCCAGTCAAACAGAGCGGCATCATTGGCATTTTTGGTGAGCAGGCCCACGTCAATTTGTGGAAGATCCTTTTTAGGCTTAATATCTACAAACTTGAAATCAATATTCAGGTCATAATAGTCAATAATTTCCCCTTCATCGTTGACATGATGGTAGACAATACTATTGTTTTCTTTAGCGGGGAGACCATAAAGCCGCTCGAAAATAAGGGAATAGATCAGTTTCTCCTGATTGTCAAGTACTCCATCATCTTGCATTTGATCCTGAATATCTTGCTCCACCAGATTGTTTTTGCATAGCTCAAAAAAGGCCTCAGTACCGTAAAATGTTTCTTCAGCCAGTGGTGTCGCCAGTGCCCAGTATCTTTTAGGGGCCGTATCAATAAGCGAGACCGATAGGTTATAGATGAGCTGTAAGATATCTTTATAGGCACCAAGATTATGCTGGCATAGTTTGCCATTGATATGTTCTATCTCTTTGATACGTTCTAAAGCGAATAAAGGAATAATATCGTCGGATGAAATGCCATTCTCTATAAAGGATTCTAAATACCGGAAAAAGGGCTCAAAATGGAGCTTCCGCTCTATATGGTATGGCGCATTTTTATGGGTAGTGAGTTGTACTTTCTTTATTTCCATCGGTTGAAATAGTTTAAAAGCGGAAGCCTGTGCTAAAATAAGGATACCAGCCTTCTTTGGATCTGGCCATGACAAAATGAAGGGGTAATGCATTTGCGATGATATAGTAAAGACCTCCGCCATAACCTTGATGGATGGTGCCGCTATTATATCCTTTGGCCCAGACTTTTCCCACATCGTACATACCCATGAGCCCCAGTTCGCCCGGGAGTACATAACTCTTTATATCATGTATCTTGACACGGGCTTCCAGGTTATTGTAGACCATCTGTTGCCCCGCAAATCTATATTGACGAAAGCCCCGTAGGTTTTCATGACCTCCTAAAAACAAATATTGATAAAATGTAGGATTGCCAACGACAGTTCCCGCCCCTACTCTATTTGCAAATATAATACCTTCATGGAAAGCACTGAAATACCCTGTCATAGCTGCGCTTAATTGCGCAGAATTTCTGGAATATTTATTTATCCCGAGATACGAATTGAACGCTGCTGTGATTAATAATCCCTTGCTGGGGTTGATCTTACGGTTTCGGGTATCTTGTGACAAAAATGCATTTAGACCAACGAAAGCCTTGTCATTGGTGATAGAAAGGCTATCATATGAGTGCAGTGCCTGTGGATTTAGGATAAACCGGTTGTGGTTTTCATCAGGATCCAGGTGATAGAACTGGATGTGTGGACCGATGGCATAATTAAAAGTTGATGAAGGATGCCACCTTAATTGTGGATTGACATTGAAGATATTGAATCTACTCCGATAGTATTTTGCACCGTATTGGTCCTTTAGGAATAGTGAATTATTGCCGACACCAAAAAAGTTCTGGGTATTGTCAGGGGCCTTTGCCAAGGCGTCGATCACAAAATCGGCATTGCCTATCACCTGCTCCCATTCGCCGCGGTAATGAATTTTATAAGCCCCGGTCCTGAATGCCGCGGCAACGGTAATCTGCTGTTTGTAGGTAAAGGGTGTTTTTCTAAATCCGCGCTGATGCGTATATGCAGCACCAAGTCCCAGCGAAAAACCATCATCTGCATTATATCCTGCCGTTAGCAAAGGAAGCCAGGAGTTATAAAGATTTACGGGAATAAATTGCGTATTGAGGCTGTCTTTGCCCTGATGTAAGCTGATCCGTCTTTTATCCCCCAAGAAAGTCGAGTTTACCGTGTTCTCGTAGAGCTTAATTTTAGACTTGCTGCTGTTGATGACATAGGTCTTCGGTACAGTGTCACCAATGAACCGAAGCTTTATTGGGGAATTCAGGTTATTAACCAATACGGAGTCCTTTCCTTCGGAAAGATAAAGCCGGATTTCTTTCGTTAAGCGCTGATCATAGGTTTTATCCATCAAGGCCTTGGTTACTTTTCCTTCTTTGTTGATTTTAGAGACTTTGACCTGTAGTCCTTGGTTTTTGGTATTTGAGATCTCCACCTTTTCATTCTTGTCACTGAGATGGATATCTACAATATTATTGATAAATCGATAATACTCTTCCATTGCCGCAGGTAAAGCATCACGCCTGCTTTGGAGCGTATGAAAGATCTGCTTCCCTCTTATTGCGATGGATGACTGTGGCAGGCTGGCGACAGATTGCCACAGTACCGAATCCGTCAAGCGGGCCACAAACTGGTCCACCTCCTTAGTCCATTCCTTATGGGAAAGCTGATTGCTTGGGTGAGCATTTAGGAACCTGGATTTGAACAAGGAATACCGAATGCTGGGGATACCGGTTGTAAATCCCTGCATGACCGGATTGATAAAGCGTTGGTAAATATCCTTCATCAAAAAGCCCTGTGTAACGCGGAGAGCCTGATCACGGTCCCGGGGAATAGGGATATAGTCTTTATCCTTGTCCTCCGTTTCCTGATTTTCATTGTACCAACGCCATTGATCTTCATGGCGGTCCCAGTCACTGACAATGACATCCAGCATCCGTGCTCTTAAATATGCTCTCGGTTTAAAATTATCATCATTGTCTTCCTGTAATTTTCGGAGAGTCTTGGGACTATTGTCGGAATCCCCCAAAGGTTCGCGTTCTTCCAGCAGGGCGACAGTATTTACAAAGAGCGGGGCATATTCACCCAATAGCGTATCAGGGGCCACAACACCAATAATAGGATGGGCATGAGGGACATTGACCGCATTGGCCAAAGGAGGAATCATCAATGCCGAATAAGGATGTTGAGCACTTGTCGCATCATCAAGGATATCTTGGACAAAAGTGCCGTGCAATTCTTCAGGGATCAGGGATTCTGTACGTTTGTTGACCGACCGTAGCGCCCATTCACGACCTGTAGGGTCAACCAGGCGAAGTGATACAGACTGCATGCCACCACCCTGCTTTATCGGTCGGAGCCCGCCATATAAGTCAGCAAGTTGCAGGACAGGCAATGTTGTCTCCGCAGCCCATTCTTTACGATAATTTTCTCCAAGGAAGGATTTCTTAAATCGGCTAGCTTTGCCATATTTTGCATTCGCAACAACCGTGACACTGTCTTTGATCATCGTTTGTAGCAACGGCTTATCCACAGGAGAAGTCAAATGCAAACTCGACTTATTGTTTTGTTGTGCATAAGCTTGTAAGGAGAGAAAAAGTAAAAAGAATGGAAAGAACTTATACATGCTTATTATTTTTCAAATTTATGGATTGTTCCCTTATCCTGATTTCCGGCCTCACTGCTGATATAGAGATTCAATCTTGAATCAAAACTGATCCCCTCAGGTTGTGGAAAAATCTTTGGATCCAAAGGCGAGACCGACTTGACATGAAAATTTTCATCCGTTACAACAAGGGCCTTATCAATAGATGATAAAATATACCATTCCTTGGTATCCGTTCTTTTTGCAAGTGCCGAAGGTTTGAATGTTTTTTTGATCTTCGGATCAAATTTTTTCAGTTCGTTGATAGGTATGGCAAACTCCCCTTTTGGGGTGAATTTACCGTTGCTTTCAATAGAAAATATATATCCTGTAGTTTGCGCTTGTTTTCTGTCTACCTTACATTCTTTGCAGAGTACATAAGCCAAATTATTTGGCCTGTCTACATATAGCCCCTCATACTCCCCCTTGGGAAGTATATCCTTTTGCTCAGTAACAGACTGAATGTCCGTTATTTCTGTGATAGGAAAAGAGTAAATGCTGCCATTGCTTTTTAAGATAAAGAAATGTGTTTTGTTGATTGCGATATCCTCATAATCGCCGTCTTTTCCGAATGGACTGGATGTAAGTTTTTGTGAAGCTAAGCTATAACGGTAAAGTAGTCCCTGTTCATCCTGGATCGCATAAATAACATCGTCCTGCCCTTCTTGGAAAGCTATTCCTGAAATTTCCAATAATTCATCCGGTAAGCTCATTTTTACACCAGACGACAGTTTGTAAGGCAGAGGCTGTTGCTGTTGTTGCTGTGCTGCGACCTTGGCCGCTTTAGCGGCAGGTGGATCTTGGTTTGTTTTAGGATTGCAGGCTAATAATGCCGTAGAAACTAATCCTAAGGCAGTGGAAATCAATATCGTAGAATCTTTCATAAATTTAATGCTTTAAATAATCAAAAATTTGTTGCTGTGAGATATTGCCAGTTCGCGTTTCTATAGGTAGGTTCTGTCCCCGTTCATCAAGGAATGTAGCCTCCGTATCGTCGGCAAATTGGAGGTCGAACAATGTCAGAATCTTTGTGGATAATGCCGGATCCATAATGGGAAAGCAGACCTCTATCCGACGGTAGATATTGCGATTCATCCAGTCTGATGAACCGAGATACAGTTGTGTACCGACCTCGTTTTGGAAAATAAATATCCGCCCATGTTCCAGGTACCGCCCCACTATGCGTTTGATCTGGATATTTTCACTGATGCCCTGTACCCCCGGTTTCAATCGACAAATCCCTCTGACTAGTAGTTGAATCCTCACTCCTGCCTGACTAGCTTCATACAATTTATTGATTAACGATTCTTCCTCTAAATTGTTTAATTTAATTTTTATAATTGCTGCACCTCCGGTTTGTGTCTGTTGGATGGCACGGTCAATTAAAGCCATGAACGTTTGCCTTAGATTAAATTGAGCCACAAGTAGTTGCTGAAATGGAATTTCTGCTGCATGACTCGGCTTCCTTCTGTCAGGTAAGAACCCAAATAACGAGCCCAATTCAGCGGTTAATAAGCGGCGGGATGTCATCAGGAAATAGTCCGTATAGATTTTTGCTGTCTTCTCATTCAGATTTCCTGTACCAAATAAGGCACTTTCTTGTCCATTCTTTCTTCGGATAAATGCAATTTTTGCGTGAACTTTGAGATTGGGGATACTATAGGTAATCTTTACCCCCTGTTCTTTCATGAACCTTGCCCAGTGTATATTGTTGGCCTCATCGAAGCGCGCTTTTAATTCAACAAAAACACTGACCTTTTTGCCATTTTTTGCTGCGGTGGCCAGTGCTTGTGCAATATGTGAATCACTGGCGATACGATACAGTGTGGTATGGATTTCTGTTACTTCAGGGTGTATTGCCGCTTCGTTGAAGAAACGGAGAATAGGATCAAAAGATTCATAAGGTGTGCAGACCAAAATGTCTTTCTGGTCAATTTGTTCAAAGATTGAATGTTCAAAATCCTGCTGTATTTCGATCTGCTGCTGTCTTGGGAAAGAAAGATGATCCTGTTTGACCGGAAAAGAAAAAAAGTCTTTTAAGTTATGGTAGTAACCGCCCTCCACAATACTGCTTTTCCTCAGATCAAAAAGGGCCGCAAGCCTTGCCATGAACTGTTGTGGCAGGCCCGGCTGGTGCAGAAACCGGGTGGCATAACCAAGGTCTCTCTTATTTACCTCCTGTTCTATCTTCTGGGCAATATCGCCTTCAAATTCATCCTGTAAATTAAGTTCCGCATCACGTGTGACTTTGAATGAATAAAAGTCTAAATCTTTGTTTTTTATTACTCCCGGAAGAAATAATTTAATAATGTCGTCGATGAGTACAATGTACTGTTTACCAGCGAAATGGTAGGAAAAAAAACGCCCTATAGCATCCGAAGGTATATTAACGATGAATAGGTCTGTCGTTTGGCTGTCGACCAGCGCAAAATAAAGACGATTGTTTATCGGGAAAAAAGAAAACTCCACATCGACCTTAATAATCCGGAGATAGGATGCTATAGTTGTAAAAAAGTAGTTGGCTGCGGCTGTCCGGATCTCTATCGGGATTTGTTGATTATAAATCAGAAGAATATTCTCTTCCCTGAGTTTTTGAATGATGCTGGATAAATAAATGCCAAATTTTTCTTGTTGTTTGTGGATTATCTTGGAGGCCTTTTTATAGGTGCCAATGTCGAGATCCGGAACCTCCTGTTCTGTGCTTTTCTTTTTGATCTTTTTCCAGGCCATCAGTACAGGCATGCGGACACGATAAAACTCATCTAAGTTTGATGAGAAGATCGCCAGGAATTGTAGTTTTTCTAGTAGGGGAACTTCTTGGCGTCCAGCCTCGTCAAGGACTCTTTCATTGAAGGAAAGCCAGCTGATGTCTCTGTTGATGTATAGGTCTTTTTTTCTCATCCGAATCACTTTGATGAATAGGGAAAATTGCTAAGCCGTATTTCCCCGAATTACAATAATGTGGCCACAACAAACGAAATGACAGAAATGACCAGGCCAAACATAAAAATTCCATAGGCATAACGTAGCAGTTTATATTTTCGGCCAAGGACAACTCCTTGCGAATAAACATCCTTTGTCAGCATGCCGTATAGAAACTCAGAGTCTATCATTACTTTTTGCATGCCCTCATTATAGTCCTCAAGCTTCATTTTATAAAAATTTCCAAAAAATAATAAGTTGACAGATTTGTCTTCAATCTCCTGTTTGGAAAATTTACCAGGAGGTATTTTAGGAATGGTAGACAATATAGCCATCACCATTGTGGCCACAACCCCAACCGTAAGGATGATTGTCGGGAAAATGAGGTGTTCATTGCTATCCAGTTTACGGAATAAGACCGCAATAACCACAGATAAGATGATAGAATTAACGGTTAATAATATATTGGCTTTGTTATCTGCCATATCGCTTAGCCTTTGATTATTGGAGGATGTGATACGGAACATTGTCTCTATGCCACGCTCAGGCTTATTGGTTTTATCCTTCTCTTTTTTATCGTCCTTCTTGTTTTCTTTATTCTTTGAAATGGACCTCTCTTGCTTTCTCTCCAGCTCCTTTAAATTTTCCTCTTTTTTTGCATTGAGTTTCTGTTGGGCATATTCGGTATGATAGTGATGGCTCAACAAGAGTTTGATCGTGCCTGCCCGCCAGATATCTTTGTCGATTTCTTTACCGATAACAGCCTCCGCCTCCGCTTTCATTAATTTATTTCTGTTGACAAAGTCATCACTCCCAAGATGAAATAAATCGGCGTCACAGAGGATTTCCTCTAGCAGATTGCTGGGGTCCTGAGGCATTCGTGTGGCCAGGATACAACCTTTTATCTTTTCTTTTACCTCGTCTGAAACACCTTTATCTTTTAAAAAAGCAAATGCGATTTCAACACTTCGTTTCTCATGACCGATTGCATTGTCGGATTGTACATAGCCGAGATCATGAAAATATGCAGAACTGATCACAATAAAATGATCTTCTTCGCTTAGTTTATAAAACGAAGAAATCTCTTCTGCCGCCCGTACAACTGATCGGGTATGTAAATTATTATGAAAACAATGGCAGGTTGAGATATTTTCTGCAATGTAAGTTTCAGAATACTCTTCCACTTGTCTTAAAAGCTGAGCATAATCTATCATGGACCAAAACGATTTTTATTTGGAATAAAAGTATTCAATATCTTTAACATCTTAAATACAGGATACCCTTTTTGTTGTTTTTTTAACCTAGATCAATTTAATATCCCCGAGAAGACAAAAATCATCGTTTTTTATACAAATGTCTTTTTACTGTTTAACTCCTATTCTGATTATTTGTTTTTGCTTTCGTAATGAATTAAATTTTGCGCCTACTTGATCACATGGGGGACTGCTTTTGTAAGATCGCCTAGCACTTGCATCCGCTTTTAGCCATGGTTCAACTGTTTAGTATGCAAATTATCTAATAACTTAGGAATCATCTAGATTTAAATTAAGTTTTAGTTAGATATTAATTAGCTTTTACCTAAACAATACCTAAACTAAACCTAAACAAAACCTAAGTAAATCCTAACTAAACAATTGATTTGTATATACTCTGATCAGGGCTATTGTTATCAGTTTTTATACAGGTCTATGTTATGCTCTTCTTGCTTTATCCATCATTTGATACCCAAACCAATGGTTTGCCTACATTTGGCCCGTGTTACCGGACTAAAAAGCATTGAAGCAGTCAGCGTCAGGATCATAGAAGCTACGGCAGTCATCCTGAAAGCCTCCACAGACGCCTTTATACTGGGGCTAAGTTCTTGGGCCCTTCCGGCAGCCTATTGTAGATCCGCTGCTTTTTGCGGGCCGTTTGCAGTGGAATGCAATTCCCCGGGCAGGGCGTTTGCCTTTTTTCGTTCCTGTCCGTTGGTGGTGCTTCCTGCTTCCCCAGCATGCCCCTTTAGCAGGTCGCCACAGAGGAACCTGTGCCAGGAGTTTTCGATAAGTTTCCGGGGCCCTTCCGGCAGCCTGCTGCAGATCCGATGCTGAGGTCGGGCCGTCCACGGTGGAATGCAATGCCCCGGGCAGGCGTTTGCCTTTTTTCATGCCTGTCCGTTGGGCGGTGCTTCCTCGCGTGGCCCCCCCCCTTTGGCGGCTCCAGCATCCCCCTTTCGGCCCCCGTGACGCTGTTCCACAAAAAGAATCCGCCAAGTTCACAGCGAGTTACAGGGATATTGAAAGAAAATAAAACAAAAGGCTTGGAATTCTGCACGAAATCTCCCTATCTTTGCACCACTCCGCAAGGGAGGTACGGTTACTTCGAAAGAAGGGATCATGAAAAAAGAGGGGTCTAACGGAGGTTAGGCGCAGAAATCGGGAAAACAGAAAAGAAAAAAAACTTGAGAAAGTTTTTTGGAATTCCGGAAAAGATTTCTACCTTTG